>NZ_CP089225.1:0-4800000 GCF_021183645.1 Nocardia gipuzkoensis
GAATGCCGCTGACCCCGCCGCCCCGGATCGCGCCCGCACCGCACAGGAACACGTTGCGGTGGCCGGTCGCCACGCCCCAGCGGGCGGCCGGGTCGGCCGGGTCGGCATCCTCCGGGAAGTAAGGAAAGGCCAGGTCCCGGTGGAAGATGTGGCCACCGGGCAGGCCGACCTCGCGCTCGAGTTCGATCGGGGTCTTCGCTTCCAGGCAGGGCGCGCCGTTCTCGTCCGTTGCCAAGCAGTCCCCGATCGGCTCGACCAGTACCGAATCGAGTTGCGCCAGCGTGGCTTTCACCATCTGGTCTTTCGCCGCCTCGTGATCGGTGGCGAAGAGTTTCGCCCGAGCGTGCAGCCCGAACAGCGTGAGGGTGTGCGCACCCCGCTCGGCCAGGTCCGGGGCCAGGATCGTCGGGTCGGTCAAGGTGTGGCAATAGAGTTCGGCGGGCGGCGCCGACGGGATGCGGCCGATCGCGGCCTCGCCGTAGGCTCGGTCGAGCTGGGCGTACGACTCGCCGAGGTGGAAAGTCCCGGCGAATGCCTCACGGGGATCGACTTCGGCGTCGCGCAATCGCGGGAGACGCCGCAGCAGCATGTTCATCTTCAGCTGAGCGCCTTCGGGTCTTGGCGGCAGCGGCTCGCCGAGCAACCCGGCGAGCGTAAACGGCGCGACGTTCGCCAAGACGTAACCCGCGCCGACCCTTCCGTCCGCGTAACCGACTTCCGCTGTCTCGCTGTCGGTTTCGATGCTCATCACTTCGCAGCCGGTGACGATCTCCGCGCCTGCCGCGCGGGCGGCCTCGGCGAGCGCGTCGGTGAGCGCGCCCATGCCGCCGACCGGCACGTCCCAGTCGCCGGTGCCTCCGCCGATCACGTGATAGAGGAAGCAGCGATTCTGTCGCAGCGACGGATCGTGCGCGTGGGTGAATGTGCCGATCAGCGCATCGGTGAGCACCACGCCGCGCACGGTGTCGTCGGCGAAGGTGGACTCGATCGTCTCGCCCAACGGCCGCTCGAACAGCGCCTCCCAGGTGGCCGCGTCGTCCACGATGTGCCGTAGCGCCTCCTTGGACGGAAGCGGCCGGGTGAGCGTGGGGAACACCCGTCGCGCCAGCTGATTCGTGGTCGCGTAGAACCGCTGCCAGGCACGGAATTCTCGATCCGATCCGGTCAGCCGTGCGAAGCTCGCCTCGGTCCGCGCCTGCGCGGAAGACACGAGCAGACCACGGTCGCCCACCGGCGTGTAGGACGAGACCGCCCGCCGCCGCGTCTCGAACCGCAAGCCCAGATCCTGGACGATCGCCCGCGGCAGCAGGCTGACCAGATACGAGTACCGCGACAGTCGCGCCTCGACGCCCGCGAACACCCGCGCCGACACCGCCGCGCCGCCGGTGTGCGACTGCCGTTCGAGCACCAGCACCGACCGCCCGGCCCGTGCCAGATACGCGGCGGCCACCAAACCATTGTGGCCGCCACCGACGATCACGACATCGTAGGAGGAGCGCGTCGGCGTCATCCGTTCTCGATAGCACGAATCGGCGCCGGACGACAGCAACGCTGCCGACAACGACCGAGAATCCACCGGAACCGGTCGCGGGCCACAGCGCTCAGCGGGTGCGATGGCGCCACCGGGAACACCACGCCCCACGCCTGTGCCCGGGATCTGCGCCGGAACGGCACAAGTCGCTGAACACAGTTGGTCTGCGGGATCGCTGCAGACCGTGGCCGTCGAGGGTGGCATGAACCCAGCCCGCTGACGCGGCCGCAGCCGAGGTTCGACGGTCGGTGACCGTGTCGCGGGGTCCGGAGAGGGCCCCGCGACCAGCCACCAGCTGCGCCGGCCTCCGCACCCCGTCAGGCGGCGTCGAGTGCCGCGGTGATCTTGCGGGCCATCGCAGCCACGGCAGGGCTGGTCTCGCCCTTGTGGGGCCCGGCGGCGGCTTCGACGGCGACCAGGACGGTATCGCGGAAGTTGTCGGCCTCACCGGGATGCTGCTTACCGAGCAGGCTCATGGCTGCGGTCAGGCTCGGCAGCACCTGATCGGCGAGTTCGGCGACGGACTTGCCTGGCAGGTGGATGTCCTTGGACTTGGCCGACAGCACGTGCCCGACCAACCCGGTCGCCGAGGTCAGGGCGATGGAGCCGTGCGAGATGCCCTTGTGCGGCGCACCCGAGGCGGCCATCAGCGACACCGCACCATAAGCGGCGGTACGCAGGGTGCTCTTGTCCTGGTCGGTCAGGGTGATGGTGATGGACATGGCGTGTACTCCTCGAAATCGGTTGTGGCACCGACTGGAACCGTGTCGGCGCCGGTCGTTTTGTTCGATGTGCACACTGTCGCCGGGCCGACTGACACCGACCTGACACACACCTGACACCTCCACTGACACCGCGACCGGCCCACAACGCGCAAACAACCCGCGGGCGGTCACACGGCTCGAGATCGCTGCGGCTCAGCACGTCCTGCAATGCCGTGCACGGGCGTTCGGTCAGCCCTCGGGCTCGGTCCTCGTCGGCTGGCCGCCACTGCCCCGGCGTGGCTACTCAACGCACGATTTCGGCCGATCACCACGCACTTGGTTCGTCCGCGTTCACGTCGTTGCCCCGTCCTCAACGCTGTAACGTGTTGCGCCATAAGTCGAATACATCCCATGTAATCAACGCCAAACAACAATTGGAGCTCAGTGTGCGAACCTCGGCTCGAGCAATAGCGATGTGCCTGGCAGCTCCCGCTGCGGCGTTCGCCCTCACGGGGATGTCCACCGGAACGGCCGCCGCCGAGCCCGGCTGCTCAGGATCGATGAACGGCCCATGGTCCTACAACGGAACCTGCCGAGGCGATTCGGGCAGCTACCGACTCGAGATCGACTGCATCGGATACGACTTCACCGCCGATCCGCCGATCGTGGGCCCGTACACAGCGCGCAAAGACCTCCCGGTCGGACAGTCGGGCACGGTGGCTTGCTTCGGCCCCAACTGGTCCAGCGCCGGATGGGGGGTCGGCGCACGCATCTTCCGGCTCTGACTGCCGGATGATCCGATCACCGCCCGCAGGGCTGCCTTCGCGGTGGTCGGCCATGGCCTTGCGGGCGTAAAGCCGTGCACGCGGCGGGTGACACATGCTGCGCCATCACACGATCTGAACAGGAGTCAGCAGTGCCTATCGAGCACGAAGCCAAGATTCTGGACATCGACCCCGACACCATCGAACAGCACATCGTGGGCAAGGGTGGGCGGAGGCTCGGTGAGCGGTTCATGCGTCGCTACGTCTACGACATCACGCCGGGTGATGAATCGAAGTGGATCAGGCTGCGTGACAACGGGAACGGCACCACGCTCGCCGTCAAGCAGATCACCAGCGACGCCATCGACGGCACCCATGAGGTCGAGGTGAGCGTCGATGACTTCGCCGCTACCAACGCCTTGCTCGAGATGCTCGGCTTCACCGCGAAGTCCTACCAGGAGACCGAGCGGGTCAGCTTCGAGCTCGACGGCGCACAGCTGGAGTTGGACACCTGGCCGCGGATTCCGCCGTACCTGGAGATCGAAGCGGCGACAAAGGATGAAGTGGTCCGGATCGCCGGACTGCTCGGCTTCGCCGAAGCGGATCTCACCGGAGAAAACACGATCAAGATCTACGCACGGCACGGCATCGACCTCAACACCGTTCGCGAACTACGGTTCTGAGTGGTTCTTCCAGTCGCTCGCCGCGAGGGCCGCGACGGCAGAATTGCGGCAAGCAGACGGAAAAGACCCCGCCCGGCGTTACCGCCGGACGGGGTCAGGTGTCCCCCAACGAACGAGACGTCGGGTTCTTCGCCACTACCTACTTCGCCGGGGCCGGCGGAGGCTGGTTGATAGTGGTGAAGTACTGGATGGCGGCGCCGATCGCCACCGGGGCGGTGACCAGGATCTGGCCCGCGATGGTGCCCAGGGCGCCGATCGCGATGATGCCGCCGAGGCAGCCGATGGCCGCCGCCGGGATGAACGCACCGAACAGGCCGACGATCGCCGCCGAGGCGACGGTCGCGCCGGCGATGCCGCCGAGCACGCAGCCGACGGCGCCGCCGCCGATGCCGCCGACCAGGGTGCCGATGGTCGCGCCCATGGCGATGGTGCTGGTCATGCGGGACCAGGCGGCCTGCTCACGGTCGTACTCGTTCTTCCACGGCGCCTTGTCCTCGAACGGCAGGGCCACCGGCTTGTAGGCCGCGTGCGCCATGTCGAACTGCGGGGTCAGCGTCGCGGTGCGACCGGCGATGTCGGCCACGACCGGGAACTCGAAGTCATCCACGCGGAACTTCAACGGCATGCCGGTGAGCACGGTGCCGTTGGCGGCCTTGACCTTGAAGACACCCTCTTCGACGACCATCGAACCGGCATCGGTGGTGACAATGGACTGGGTGTCGGTGGCGTAGGCGGTGAAGTCGACGGCGTCGTCGCTGTCGGGCTGCGCACCGGCGGAGCCGGAGGCGATCCCGACTGCGGCGACCAGCCCTGCGGCCACCGCAACGATTTTCCTCATCCTTGTTTCTTTCCTCTCGGTTTCTCAGGGAAAGCGGCCGCGACGAGCGCGCCGCACGCCTGCCGCGTTTGCGGCGGGCAGGTCAGAGGTCGAGGACGAGCGGGCCGAGCCTGGCCCGGGAGACGCACAGCATCATCGTGTCGCCGCGCGCCCGCTCCTCGTCGGTGAGCAGTTCGTCCCGGTGCTCGATGTCGCCGGCCAGAACCGCGGTTTCGCAACTGCCGCAGGTGCCTTCGCGGCACGAGGTGACGATGCCGATTCCGGCGGACTCCAAGACGTCGGCGATGGACTGGTTCGGCCCGATCCGGAACGTCTTGCCGCTGGCCGCCAACCGCACCTCGAACGCCTCGTTCGGGGCGAACCGCACCTGCCGCGGCACGAAACGCTCGATGTGCACCGGCACGCCGCGTCGCGCGCCTTCGGCCTCCGCGGCGGCCAGCAGCGGTTCCGGTCCGCAGCAGTACACGGCGGCCTCGCCCAGGTCGGCGAAGATTTCCTCCAGCGGCAGCAGGCCGTGCTCGTCCTGGGGCAGCAGATTCGCCCGTGGGTAGCGCTCGGCGAGGGCGGCGGCGAACGCCATGTGCCCCCTGGTGCGGCCGCCGTAGTACAGCGACCAGCGCGCACCCGCGGCTGCCACGGCGGCCACCATCGGCAGGATCGGCGTGATCCCGATTCCGCCGGCCAGGAAGACGTACCTGTCCCGGCCGACGAGTTCGAAGTTGTTGCGCGGCATGGACACTCGTAACACCGAGCCTGGCTGCGCGGCGCGATGCAGATAGGCCGAGCCACCGCGCCCGTCCGGTTCGTGCAGCACCGCTACCCGCCAGCGCGCCCGGTCGGCCGGGTCGCCGCACAGCGAGTACTGCCGCACGCCCGCCGCGCCCACCGCGACATCGATGTGGGCTCCCGGCGTCCACGACGGCAGTTCGCCACCGTCGACCGGGGCCAAGTCGAGCGAGAACACGCCCTCGGCCTCGTCGCGGCGGCGCCAGACTCGCACCGCTATGTCAGTCATATCCGTCCCCTAGCCCGGCAACGTCTCCGCGATCACCGTCGCCGAGACGAGCCGCCCCCGCAGCGAACGAATGGGCAGTCGATTCGCGCAATCGACGTTGACTATCGCCCCCTCCCCCGGTCACGCGCCGCGCCGAGACTGACGCCATGACCACTGTGGCGCAATTGGTGGACAAGACCACCCAGTTCATTCGGGACCAGGTCGTTCCGGTGGAACGCGAGGTCGTCGTGGACGGGCGGGTGATGGACGACGCACTGCGGCTCGAGCTGCAGAAGAAGGCCAAGGAGGCCGGCGTCTTCGGCCCGCTGTCGGATCCGCGGTACGGCGGGCTCGGCCTGGACACCCGCGCCCAGGCGCAGGTGCTCGAAGCCGCGGGCGCCAGCCTGCTCGGCCCGATCGCACTCAACGCGTGGGCCCCCGACGACGGCAACATCCACCTGCTCGCGCACGTGGCGAACGAGGAGCAGAAGCAGCGCTATCTCGCACCGCTGGCCGCGGGCGACGTGCGTTCCGCGATCGCGATGACCGAACCGGCCCCGGGCGCCGGATCCGACCCCGGCATGTTGCAGACCGTCGCCGAGGAGACCGAATCCGGCTGGGTCATCAACGGCGCCAAGCACTTCACCACGGGCGCGCAGGGCGCGGCGTTCACCATCTGCGTGGCGCGCACCGGTGACGGCCCGACGATGTTCCTGGTCGACCAGGACAATCCCGGGTTGCGGGTGGGCCGCCGTATGCCGACCCTCGACCACACCAGCGCGCCCGGCGGGCACTGCGAGGTGACCTTCGCCGACTGCGAGGTGCCCGATTCCGCCGTGCTGGGCCAGGTCGGCCAGGGTCTGGCGCTCGCGCAGGTCCGGCTCGCCCCCTCGCGGCTGGTGTTCTGCATGAACTGGCTCGGGCTCGCGGTGCGGGCGCACCGGCTGACCATCGAGCACATCGGGACGCGCACGTCCTTCGGCGTCCCGATCGCCGAGCACGGCATAGCCCAGGGCCTGATCGCCGACAACGAGATCGACATCGCCGCCGCGCGCGGCGTGATCCGCACCGCCGCCGAGACCATCGACGCCCAGGGGCCGACCTCCTCGCAGGCGCGGCACGAAGCGTCGATCGCCAAGACGTTCGTTTCCGAAGCGGTCTGGCGGGTCCTCGACCGGGCGGTCCAGCTGCACGGCGGGCTCGGCGTCTGCGAGGACCACCTGGTCGCCCGATTCCTCGTCGAGGCCAGGGCCTTCCGGATCTACGAGGGACCGTCGGAGGTCCTGCGCTGGTCCATCGCCCGCCGCGCCCTGCGCACCAAACGCTGAAGGAGAGACCATGACCACGCGTGAGATCGCCGGCTTCGCGGCCGCCTATCCCGACCTCGACTGCGCCGCCGTCGATTACGAATACCTGCGAGCGGTGTCCCAGGACATGGTTCCGTTCGGCCGCCACGTCGGCACGCTGATCACCGAGATCGGGCCGGACCGCGCCGTCGTGGAGATCCCCGCCGTCGGCGCGGTGCGCAACCACATGGGCACCGGGCACGCGGGCGCGCTGTTCACCGCCGCCGACATCGGCGGAGCGGCCGCGTTCGTCGGCGCCGCGGCCACCCGCCTGCGCACCGTCGAGCGGCTGGTGCTGCGCGGCGGGAGCGCGTCCTACCGCAAACCCGCCGTCGGCCGTATCCGCGCCGTCGCGACCGTCGACCAGCGCGAGCTCGCCGACGTGCTCGCCGCGACGGCTTCGCAGCGCTTCGAACTGACCGGCAAGGCCGCGCTGCTCGACGACGGCGACGTCGTCGTCGCCAAGTTCACCTTCGACTACGTCTGCGACGTCACCATCGCGGAGGGCGACCGATGACCACCGCGACACCGAAGAACCGTTCGGAGTTCACCACCCTGGAGTCGACCACGGTCGAGACCGCCGACGGTGTCACCTTCACCGTCCGCTTCCTGGCATCGAAGAAGCCGGGCGCGCCCGTCGTGCTGATCCTGCCCGCCATGGCCATGAAGGCGAAGAACTACCTGCCTCTCGCGAAAGAGCTGCACGCTCAGGGACTTTCGGTGGCGACGACGGATCTGCGGGCGCACGGCGAGGCCGAGCCCGAGTTCGGTATGCACCGCGACTTCGGTTACCGGGAGATGATCGAGACCGACCTGCCCGCGCTCGTCGCGGCGGTGCGGGCGCGCTTCCCCGAGGCGCCGATCCATCTGTTCGGGCACAGCCTGGGCGGACAGCTCGCGCTGCTGTTCGCCGCGGCCGAACCCGACCGGATCGCGGGCGTCACCGTCATCGGCACCGGCACCGTCTTCTGGTGGGCCTTCGGCGTCCGCCGCTGGTGGGAGGCGCTGAGCCAGATCCAGTGGATCGGCCTGGTCTCCCGGTGGAAGGGGCACTGGCCCGGGGGCGTGCTCATCCCGGCCCCGATGCCGGGCGGCGTCATGCGTGACTGGTCGATGCACTCGCTCACCAGCTACTACCGCCCGAAGGGCAGCAAGCGCCGGTACAACTCCCTGCTGCGTGACCTGACCGCTCCGGTGCTGGTCATCTCGCTGTCCGACGACGTGCTCGGCCCGAAGTCCAACGTCGACTTCCTGGTGTCCCGGATGCCGAAGGCCCGGGTGACGCACTGGCACGTCGACGAGAACTCGCCGGTGCGGCACCGCGACCACTTCCTCTGGGTGAAGGACTCGCCCGCGATCGCGGCCAGGGTGGCGACGTGGGTCGTCGCCGGCGAGCTGCCGGGCTGAGGGGCAGCGGTGGCACGACTGCGAATCGAAGCGGTGTCGAAGCGATTCGGCGCCGCCCACGCGGTGCACGAGGTCAGCCTCGACATCGCCGACGGCGAATTCATGGTGCTGCTCGGCCCGAGCGGCTGCGGCAAATCCACGCTCCTGCGCATGATCGCCGGACTGGAGGACCCGTCCGGCGGCCGAATTCTGCTGGACGACAAGGACATCACCCACCACGCGCCCCAGCAGCGCGATCTGGCGATGGTGTTCCAGAGCTACGCGCTCTACCCGCACCTGACCGTCGCCAAGAACATCGGCTTCCCGCTGCGCGCCCGGCGCACGCCGCGGGCGAAGATCGCGGACCGGGTGGCGGAGGTGGCCGCGGTACTCGGTCTGACCGAGTTGCTGCGCCGCAGGCCGTCCGCGCTGTCGGGCGGGCAGCGACAGCGCGTCGCGCTGGCACGCGCCATGGTGCGCGATCCCGGCGCGTTCTTGATGGACGAGCCACTGTCCAACCTGGACGCGAAGCTGCGCAGCGCGACGCGCGCCGAGCTGATCGGACTGCATCAGCGTCTCGGCGCGACGTTCCTGTACGTGACCCACGACCAGGTCGAGGCCATGACCATGGCCGACCGGATCGCGCTGCTCAACGAGGGCCGGGTGGAGCAAGTCGGCACGCCGACCGAGCTGTACGACCGTCCCCGTTCGACCTTCGTCGCCGGATTCCTGGGCGCACCGCCGATGAACCTGTTCCCGGCCGCCGTCACCGCGCGCGACGGTTCACTGCGCGTAGTGGCCGACGGCATCGACACCGAATTGGCCGTCGGCGGCGCCGATTTCGTCGACGACGTGGAGGTGGTCGCCGGTATCCGCCCGGAACAGCTGCGCCTGGATCCGACCGGCGCCGACATCCGCGGCCGGGTGACGATGGTGGAGAACCTCGGCAGCGAGGAACTGATCCACTTCACCACCGGTGATCGCGTCCTGTGCGCCCGAGCGCCCCGGCCCGCGGGCGTCACGGTCGACGACAGCATCGCGCTGCGGGTGGACCCGGCGCACATCCACCTCTTCCATGCCATCTCCGGGCTGCGCCTGACCTGGCAGGAGACGCGGCAGGGCGCCCGAATCGACAGCGCGGGCGAGCCCGTCGCCGTCGCCTGAACCCGAACACCCCTACTCGATGAGGAGATACACCGTGAAACGCACCGCGCCCATTCTGGGCCTGGTGTTCGCAACCACCGTCGCGCTCAGCGCTTGCGGCGGCCTCGGGAGCACCACCACAGACTCGAACGCCACCGGCGCGCAGATCCCGGAGCTGAAGTCCGACCAGCAGGTGTCGATCGTGTTCGAGTCCTACAACTACGGACTCGCCGGCGCCTGGACCGATACCTTCAACTCCTTGATCGCCGATTTCCGCACGAAGTTTCCGAACATCACGGTGACCGCGCAGAAGCCGCAGGGCAACAGCCCGAACCCGGCCACCGACACCATCTCCAGCATCCAGAACCAGATGGTGGCGGGCAACCCGCCGGACGTCGCCCAGCTCGGCTTCAGCGACCTGGACTTCACCATCCACCAACTCGGGGCCAAGGCGCTGGACACCCTGGTCGGCAAGCAGGACGTGCAGCGCAACTTCGACGGGGCGAAGCACCCCTTCGCGCCGAAGGCCCGCACGCTGGCCGATTGGGACGGCCACACCTACGGCGTGCCGTTCGTGTTCTCCACGCCGGTGCTGTATTACAACGCTTCCCTGTTCGCCGAGGCGGGCCTGGATCCGGCTCAGCCTCCGGCCACCTGGCAGCAGGTCGCGCAGGCCGCGACCGCGATCACCGGGAAGACCGGCAAGGGCGGGGTCTACATCGATTGCCTGACCAAGACCGCCAAGGACTGGTGCTTCCAGTCGATGGTGCGCTCCAACGGCGGCCGGGTGATCTCCGAGGACCGCACTAAGCTCACCTTCGCCGACGCTCCCGCGGTCGAGGTCGCGGCGATGAGCCAGCAGCTGGTCAACTCCGGCGGCATGCCCAAGCTCAACCAGAAGCAGGGCTACGAGGCGTTCGCGCGCGGTGAGATCGGCATGATCCTGGAGACCAGCGCGATCCAGGGCACCTTCGTCACCGGAGCCAAGGACAAGTGGGATCTGCGCTCGGCGCCGATGCCGAGCTTCGCGGGCAAGCCGACCGTGCCGACGAATTCCGGCGCTTCGCTGCACATCCTGTCCAACGACCCGGCCAAGCAGCGCGCCGCCTGGGAGCTGATCAAGTTCCTCACCAGCGAATCCGCCTACAGCAAGATCTCGCAGGGCATCGGCTACCTGCCGCTGCGCACCGGCCTGATGGACGACCCGAACGGATTGCAGGCCTGGTCGAAACAGAACCCGCTGCTGGCGCCGAACGTCGCCCAGCTGGCGAACATGGAACCGTGGATCTCCATGCCGGGCAACAACTATCTGCAGATCCGCGACGGCATGATGGACGCGGTCGAGGCCGTCGTCTTCCAGGGCAAGGAACCGCAGGCCACCCTCACCACCGCCCGCGACCAGGGCGCCAAACTCCTGCCGGCGTCATGAGCGAAGTGACGATCGTCCAGCTCACCGACACCCACATCCGGCCCGCCGGGGAACGGGTGCACGGCATGGTGGACACCTACGCCAACCTCACCCACGTGCTGCAGCAGCTGCGGGCCTCCCGGCAGCGCATCGACGCGCTGGTGCTCTCGGGCGATCTGACCGACACCGGGTCACCCGAGGCCTACCGGCGGCTGCGCGGCGCGGTCGAGCCGGTAGCCGAAGAACTCGGCGCGAAGACCGTGTACGTCATGGGCAACCACGACGAGCGGACCGCCTTCGCCACCGAACTGCTCGGAGCCGATCCCGCCGCGGTCGATCCCGACACCACGCACGACCAGGTGGTCGACGTGGCGGGTCTGCGGGTGATCGCGCTGGACAGCACGACGCCGCGCCGCCACGACGGCCGGCTCGAGGAGCAGCAACTGGACTGGCTCGCCGAGCAACTGCGCGAACCGGCGCCGCGCGGCACGCTGCTGGTGCTGCACCACCCGCCGATCCCCTCGCCGGTCGCGGCCACCGAGTACCTGCGGCTGGAACGGCCCGAGCTGCTGGCCGAGGTGCTGGCGGACTCGGACGTGAGGTTGATCGTCTGCGGGCACAACCACCTCACGGGCGCGGCGGCGCTGGCGGGTATCCCGGTCTGGATCGGGCCCGCGCTGGCCTACCGGATCGACACGATCGCGCCGTCCGGACGGCACCGCGGATTGATCGGATTCGGCTACAGCCGCATCGATCTGCTCGGCGCGACGCTGGTGGCCACGGCGATCGAGGCGACGCCCGCCGAGACCCTGTACGACCGGCCCGAGCAAGACGTGCTCGATCAGCTCGCCGCTCTGGCCGCGGAGGCCGGGTAACTCGATGTTCGTCGTCGAAGCACCCCTGGCCACCACGGAGACGACCGAAACGGTCGCGCCGTCGCATCGCCCCGCCCGGTTCCGCCGGGCGGGGCGGTTCGCCGCGCCCTACCTGTATCTGGCGCCCGCGCTGGTGCTGCTCGTCGTGTGGATCTACCGGCCGCTGGTCCAAGCGATCGAGCTGTCCACGTATTCGTGGAACCTGCTGCCGACCTCGCCGATGAAGCCGGTCGGCACCGGCAATTACGAACGGCTGCTGGATCTTCCGGCCTTCTGGGATTCGCTCGGCCGCACCGGCGTGCTGATCGCGGGCATGCTGCCGTTCACGGTCGTGCTCCCGCTGCTCATCGCGCTGGCCAGCCGACGGGTGCACGGCCGGGCACGAACGGTGTACCACGCGTTCGTCTTCGTGCCGTTCCTGGTGGCGCCGGTCGCGGCGGCCGCGGTGTGGCGCTGGCTGCTGCATCCCGGCAGCGGCTTCGTCGACCAGATCCTGCGCTCGGACCGCAACTGGGTCTACGACGTGGGCACCGCGCACGGGGTGATCATCCTGATCACCGGATGGCAGCTGCTCGGGTTCGCCGTGCTCGTGATCTGGGCGGGGCTGGCGGGCATCAGCGGTGACTACGACGAGGCCGCCCGGGTGGACGGGGCGAGCCCCGGGCAGATCCTCCGGGGGATCACCTTGCCCCTGCTGTCTCCCACGCTGCTGTTCCTGGTGCTCACCACGGTTCTGCTCAGTCCCACCCTGACGTTCCCGCTCATCGACTCGATGACGCAGGGCGGCCCGTCGCAGGCGACCACCAACATCTACTACCTGCTGTGGGACTACGCCTTCCACAGCTTCGACGCCGGGCTCAGCGCCGCCGCCGGTGTGCTGCTGTTCGCCGGATTCGGAGTGATCGCAGGCGTTCTGGTGTGGATCTCGGAAAAGGTTGCCTTCCATGATGATTGACCGATTGCGCAGCGCGGGCAGCCACCTGCTGCTGGCCGTGACCGCCCTGCTGTGCGCGTTCCCGATCTACTGGCTGTTCGCCACGTCGCTGCGGCGGCCCGAGGACGTCACCTCGCTGTCGCCGATCCCCTGGCCGATCTCGCCGGCCAACTACGGCGACGCGGCCGACAAAGTCGACGTGGTGGGCCTCATCGGCAACACCTTCTTCGTCGCGGCGCTCTCGGCGGCGGGGCAGCTACTGATCGCGCTGCTGGCCTCGTACGCCTTCGCGATGTACGTCTTCCCGTTCCAGAAACTGCTGTACCTGGCGTTCGTCGGTACGTGGCTGGTGCCGTTCCAAGTGACGATGCTGCCCAACTACGTCCTGCTGACCAAGCTCGGCCTGATCAATTCGCTCATCGGGGTGGTGCTTCCGACGCTGTGCTCGGCGCTGGCGGTGCTGCTGCTGCGCCAGCACATGGCGAGCTTCCCCAAGGAACTCGTGGCGGCGGCCGAGATCGACGGCCGTTCCTCCTGGTCCATCCTGTGGACCGTGGTGGTGCCGAATCTGCGCCCCGCCCTGGCGGCGCTGGGAATTCTGCTGTTCATCAACGCGTGGAACGAATACTTCTGGCCCGCGGTGGTGCTGCGCCAGTCCAACAGTGTGCTCCAGCTGGGTCTGCGCAGTTTCATGGGCACCGAGGGCGACCAGTGGGGGCCGATGATGGCGGTGGCCAGCCTCGCCTGCCTGCCCGTGCTGCTGATGTATCTGCTGCTGCAGCGGCATATCGTCAACGCGTTCGTGCGGTCGGGGTTGAAATAGGAGCATCGACCGCGGGGCCGCGGTCAGACGACCTCGAAAACCCGATAGGCGATGCCGCCCTCGACCGGATATCCCGACCCCACGCACACGATGTCGTTGAGCCACAGATAGTCCAGCGCACCGGTTTCGAACACCGGCGACGTGCGGAAGTAGTAGCGTCCCGGATCGACGAGGTGCCGCGTGGCCGGATCGCCGATCCGGTCACGCACGTCCTCCGGTATGGTCCACCGCCCGCCGTAGGTCATCAGCACCAGCGCGTCGTCGTCGGTGCGCAGGGTGAGCCGGACATCGAGCGTCATGGTCCCGTCTTGCCGGAACAGCGCCCAGTCACCGCCGCCCGGCACCACCGCGCCGCGTAGTCGGGGCCCCTTGAACGACCCGCCCGCCGCCCCGAACAGCACCCGCCCGTTCCCGATGTGCAACGGCGGCGCCAGATCCACCACGACGTCGAACAGCTTCCTGGTCTCGATCCCGGCGACATCCTTGACCCGTGCGTCCATAGTTCATCTCCTCGCGAACAGCTTCTGGCGGACCGCGTCGGTGGAGACGCCCGACTGGGCGCACAGCTCCGACAGGTCGAAATGGAAGTACTCCCCCGCGATCAGCCGGTCGGCGAACGCGAAGCGGATGAACACCGGCAACTCGGCGCGCCGACCGTTCGGCTCGACGCCGAACCTGGCGCCGGTCATGGTCATTCGCGCCGTACCCCAGCACACCAGCGTCTCGCCCGCCACCGCATGGCCGCTCAACTCGACGTGATAGTCCGGAAACGACGCGAAGAAGGCTCGCAGCGCGAGCTCGTTCGCATCCAGCCCGCGCGCTGTCGCGCCGAAAGCCGGTGTCTCCAAGAGCATCTCGTCATGCATCAGCCGCACCGCCGCGGACACATCCTGCCGGCTCTTGACCACGGCGAGTTCCGTCGCCAAGTCCATCATCCAGCCATCACTCATGCGGTCACTATACGATCGACCGTATTTATTGTCTACGGCTCCGTGCAGCGGCCCGCGCGATCCCGCGCAGAGCACGAGGGCCCGATCCTCGCGGACCGGGCCCTCGTGGGCGATCGGGGTGCGCCGCCATCGGACGCGGGCCGTCACCGCGCCCGATGGCGGCGGCTTTCATGAGGCGACGCGCGACACCGTGGTGAGGGTCCCGATGAGGGCGGTGTCGTGGTCCGCGGCGCGGAAGCGGGGGTGGTCGAGGATGTCGTGCAGGAATTCGGTCGTCGTGGCGATGCCCCTACCGCGGATCCTGGTCTCGGCCAGCGCCCTCCGCATGCGCGCGATGGCCGTACTCCGGTCCGGCGCCCAGACGATGATCTTGGCGAGCAGCGAATCGTAATGCGGTGGAATGGCGTAGCCGGGAGCGACATGGGTGTCGATCCGGACGAAGGGCCCGCCCGGGAGGGTGCATTCGGTGAGTGTGCCGGGCGCGGGCGCGAATTCGCGTTGCGGGTCTTCGGCGTTGATCCGGCATTCGATGGACACCCCGCGCGGAGTCGCGACGTCGGCGGGCAGCGCCAGCGGCAGGCCCGAGGCGATGCGCAACTGCTCGGCGACGAGATCGATGCCCGTGACCATCTCGGTGACCGGATGCTCGACCTGCAGGCGGCAGTTGACCTCCATAAAATAGAACTGTCCCTGCTGGTCCAGGAGGAATTCGAAGGTGCCTGCCCCGACGTAGCCGACGGCTTCGGCGCCACGCACGGCCGCCGCGCCGATCCGGGCGACGAGTTCCTCGGACAGTCCGGGGGCCGGCGACTCCTCGACGAGCTTCTGGTGCCGCCGCTGCAAAGAGCAGTCCCGGGCGCCGAGATGCCGCACCGTGCCGTGGCGATCGGCGAGGATCTGGACTTCGATGTGCCGCGCCGAGTCGAGGTAGCGCTCGACGTAGAGGCGCCCGTCACCGAACACCGCGGTGGCATTGGCGCGGGTCTCCTGCCAGGCCGCGGAGAAGTCGGCGGAGTCCCGCACCACCCGCATCCCGCGGCCGCCGCCGCCCGCCACCGCTTTGATGATCACCGGATAGCCGATGTCGTCGGCGAGGACGTGCGCCTCGTCCACCGTGTCGAGCGGATCGCGGCTGCCCGGCAGCAGCGGCAGCCCCGCCGCGGCCATCAGCGACCGTGCCGTCGACTTGTCACCGAGATCGGCCATGATCGCCGCGGGCGTGCCGACGAACAGGAAGCCCTCCGCCTCGCACACCTCGGCGAAATCGGGGTCCTCGGAGAGGAATCCGTATCCGGGGTGGATCGCGTCGGCCCCGGTGGCGCGGGCGGCCTCGATGACAGCCGGAATATAGGAGTAGCTGCGCTTGGCGGG
Source organism: Nocardia gipuzkoensis (assembly GCF_021183645.1). Taxonomy (NCBI): domain Bacteria; kingdom Bacillati; phylum Actinomycetota; class Actinomycetes; order Mycobacteriales; family Nocardiaceae; genus Nocardia; species Nocardia gipuzkoensis. Next base: position 15,751 of record NZ_CP089225.1, read on the forward strand.
ACCGGGGCCGATGCGGAACGCCTGGTCGGCGAGGCGGACCGCGGCCGAATCGGCGTCGGCGGCGGAATACACCGCGACGGTGGCGATCCCGAGTTCGGCGCAGGTGCGGATGACCCGCACGGCGATCTCGCCGCGGTTGGCGACGAGCACCTTGCGGATCGGCCGCACGGTCATCGCACCACCTCGAGCACCAGCAGCGGTGCGCCGTGCTCGACCGCCTCCCCGTTCTCCACCAGGAATTCCGCCACCCGCCCCTCCCTGGTCGCGGTCACCGGGATCATCAGCTTCATCGCCTCGACGATGCCCACCTGCTGACCGGCCCGCACCGGGTCGCCCTCGGCGACGAACGGCGCGGCCCCCGGCTCCGGCGCGCGATAGAACACGCCGACGGTCTCCGCGGTGAGCGTGAAGGTGTCCGCGTCCGAACGACTTTCGGTGGACGCGGCTTCGATGGTCGGCGCCGCTGCCGCGGGCGCGCCGTCGGCGGGCGCGACGGCGATGGGCTTGCTCGGCCCGGGGCGCCCGTCCCAGCTGATCCGCAGCACGAGCGGACCATTGGCGACGGTCACCGAGGTCGGCCCGGTCTCGGCCCGCACGGACAGCGCATGGCGGGACAGCACGGCCAGCGCCTGGTCGGCGTCGACCGGATTCAGCGCCCGGCCGGCCGGTTCGGTGGTCACGGACTCGGTCATCACTTCTCCTGATCGTTCGTGGACAGTCCGAAGACACGGAAACGGTGGTGGCGGCGGTCGAGCAGCTCCGCGACCCGCAGCCGCGCCAAGTCGGCGACCGCGTGACGCAGCGCCTGGCGCAGGGCGGCGGCGGCCGCGGCGGGATCGCGGTGGGCGCCGCCCTGCGGCTCGGTCAGCACGCCGTCGGCGACGCCGAGTTCGAGCAGGGAGGTCGAGTCCACCCGCAGCGCGGCGGCGGCGCGCGGGGCGGCGGCCGCGTCCTTCCACAGGATCGAGGCGCACCCTTCCGGGCTGATCACCGAGTAGACCGCGTTCTCGCAGACGAGCACGCGATCGGCCACGGCCAGCGCGAGCGCTCCTCCACTGCCGCCCTCGCCGGTGATCACCGTGACCACCGGAACGGGCAGCCCGGCGAGCAGTTTGAGCGACTCCGCGATGGCGACGGCCTGCCCCTGTTCCTCGGCGGTCACGCCCGGGTAAGCACCCGCGGTGTCGACCAGGGTGATCACCGGAATGCGCAGCTTGGCGGCCAAGCGCAGCACGCGGGCCGACTTCCGGTAACCGGCCGGGGTCGGCATACCGTAGTTGCGCTGCGCCAACTCGGTCGCCGTATGGCCCTTCTGGGTGCCGATCACGATGACCGGCGCGTCGTCGAGACGGGCCAGCGCGGCGATCATGGCAGGGCAGTCCGCCGACAACCGGTCGCCGTGCAGCTCGACGAATTCGTCGAAAGACGCGGCCAGGTAGTCCAGGGTGGTCGGCCGGCCCAGTTCTCGCGCGGCCCGCACGCTCTGCCAAGCATCCCGCGGCGCGAGGCGGCCCGCGTCCACGCAGACCGGGTCCGGATCGTCGGCGACCTCGACGCGGCGCGCGCTGTCGGCCGCCAGCGCCAGCAGGCGGGCCAGCCGGTCCCGCAGGGCCGAACGGTGGCAGATCATATCCACCACACCATGTCCGAGCAGGAATTCCGCGGTCTGGAATCCGGCGGGCAACGTCTCGCCGATGGTCTGCTGGATCACCCGTGGACCGGCGAAGCCGAGACGCGCGCCGGGTTCGGCGATGATGATGTCGGTGGAGGTGGCGTAGGAGGCCGCGACGCCGCCGTAGGTGGGATCGGTGATCACCGAGACGGTCAGCACGCCCGCGTCGTCCAGGTCCCGCAGTGCCTGGCTGGTCTTGGCCATCTGCATCAGCGCGAGGATGCCCTCCTGCATGCGGGCGCCGCCGGACGCGGTGACCAGCACCAGCGGCACGCGCGCCGCCAGCGCCGTCTCGGCCGCGACGGTGACCGCTTCGCCCACCGCACCGCCGAGACTGCCGCCGAGGAACCGGAAGTCCATCACCGCCAGCACCACCGGCGCGCCGCCGATGGTGCCGCGCACGCACCGGATGGCGTCGGTCAGTCCGGTGCGGCGGCTCGCTTCGGCGTGCCGCTCGGGATAGGGGCGGGAGTCGCTGAAGCCGAGCGGATCGGCGGCGGTGGCGGACGGCTCGAGGTATCGCGCCGAGCCCGGGTCGAGCAGCGCCTCGATGCGCTGGTCGGCGGTCAGCATGCCGTGCCCGTCGCAGTCCGGGCAGACCCGGCCGGACCGCTCGTAGCGTTTGGCGTAGAGCATGGCGGCGCAGGACGGGCACACCATCCAGGAGGTCCGGGTGTCCGGACCGCTCTCCAGCGTGGTCATCGTTCCTCCCTCGGTCTGGGCACGAATCGGGCGCAGTCGGCGGGTAGCCGCACGCCCGCGGTACGCAACTGGGCGACCCGGGTCAGGTAGGCCGCGCCCAGCATCATCTGGTCGGCGATATCGGCGACGTGCCGGTTGCGCAGCGCCGCCAGATAGCTTCCGGCCACCCAGTTGTTGAACCCGCCCATCGCGGGCCCGCACCAGATCTGGTAGTCGGCGACGCGGCCTGCCTCGCCGCGAATGCTCCACCCCGACGACAAGCCCAGGTACCACCGGAACACCAGGGCCATCTTGCGTTTCGGGTCGGCGTCGGCGCCGGCGAGCTGGGCCGGGTCACGCTCGGTGAAGTACGTGACGCAGTCCTCCCACACGGTTTCCAGCGGCCGCTGGAACAGCGTGGCCTCCAGATCGCGGCGCAGGTCGGCCTGGATCGCGTCGATGCCGTCGTAGGCGCGATAGGTGTCGTAGAGCCGCTGCGCGCGGGCGGCGAACATGGTGCCTCTGCGCAGCACCTGCACCTGGACGCCGAGCTCGAACATGTCCGAGGAGGGCGCCATGGTGCAGTCCGCGAACGCGGCTTGGGTGAGCAGCTGTTTGGTGGTGTCGCACTGGGCCGCTTCCCGGGTGGCCTGGTTCACCGACCCGGTCACCACGTAGGCGGCGCCCAGCGCGAAGGCCGCGGCCGCCGCGGCGGGGGTGCCGATGCCGCCGGCCGCCCCGACTCGGACCGCCGCCGCGGCGGGAACGGTGCGGGCCAGCCGGTCCCGGGCCGCGATCAGCTCGGGCAGCAGCACCAGCAACGGCCTGCGGTCGGTGTGGCCGCCGGAGTCGGCTTCGGCCGTGATGTCGTCGGCCATCGGCACCTGTTCGGCGAGCCGGGCCTGCTCCGGCGTGAGATCACCGGATTCGACCAGCCTGCGCAGCAACCGAGTGGGCGCCGGACGCAGGAACGGCTCGGCCACCTCGACCCGGGAAACCTTCGCGATCAGGCGATTGCGCACCTGGACGCGTCCCTGCCGGTCGACGGCCAGCCCCACCGCACGGTAGCGCACGACCTCGCCGGTGAGGTCCATGAACGCCGAGGCTTCCACACAGCGCACCTGGTGGCGCAGGCACGCATCGACGATCGCGCGCTCCAGCGCCGGCTCGGACGGGCTGTGGATCAGGTTGCACGCGAACGGCTTTCCGGTCAGCGTGCGGCTCAGCTCGGCCAGTGCCGCGTCCACCGCGGCGGGTGGCACACCCGCCGCGCCGTAGGAGGCGAGATACCCGGCCCGGGCCATCGCCGAAACCAGCGCGGGCGAGGCGATTCCGTTCGCCATGGCACCGGCGGCGTACGCGGCGCGCACGCCGTGGGCGGCGGCGAACCGCCGATCACCCAGCTGCTCGGGCGGTAGCGGGGCCACCGCCGCGAGGACTTCGGCGTGTGCCGCGGTCCGCTCGTCGGTCGTCGCGCCCACCCGGCCCTCGTGGCGCACGATCCAGCAGGGGCGGGCCAGGTCCGACAAGACGGCGGTGATGTCGTCGGCGGTGTCCGCGAGAACACCGGCCGCGGATGTGGTCATCAGCGTTCCTCCCGCTCGGCGAGTTCGACCGCGAGGTCGGTCAGCTCGTAGATGCGCAGCCCCGGCTTCCACAGCGAGCCGTCGGCGACGACGGTGACGCCCCGTGGCCCGTGCTGGATCTCCTTGATGTGGGCTTCGAGTTCGACGGTGCCGTCGGTGGGCAGGAACTGCCCGCGGTAGCGCCAGCTGAACGGCCGCTCGGCGGGGATGCGGAAGACCGGATCGCCGATCGGGTCGGCGAGGCCGGCGTCGAGCATCCACTCCTGGATCGCGTGGATCACCGATTCCACGCCGAGCGACCCCGGGATCACCGGGTCGAGGTGGAAGTGCCGGGCGAAGTACCAGTCCGACGGGTCGATCTCGCGCAGCGAGTGCAGATATCCCGCGTCGTATCGGCCGCCGCCGTCGACCACGTCGACCCGATCGATCAGCGCCAAGGTGCGCCGGGCGCACAGCCTCGCTCGCGGGTCGGCCCGGCGGGCGGCGACGTCGATGGCGCGCACGTCCGCGCCGGGGTTCTCCGCGAGCCAGCTCGGTGCGGGGCGGCCCGCGTCGAGGCCGGTCTGGTTGGCGAGAGCCTCGTCGCCGAAGTACCCGAACATGGTCTCGCCCGCGTAGAACGGTTCGCCGTCCACGCTGAGGGTGTAGTCGAAGGTCTGCAGCGACGAGCCGGGCAGTATGGTGGTCGACAGCAGCCGGGAGGACTGGCGAATCGTCTTGTCCCGCAGGTCGATCTGGCGCAGCACGGTGGCGGTGCCGCCGAGGTTGCGCAGGCTCAGGGTGGCGCCGGGCTGGGTGAGCGTGGGGCCCGCGTAGTAACCCATCAGCAGTGCCGCCTGCAACGAGGTCTCCATGTAGACGAAGTGCGGCATGGAGTCGTTCGCGGTGTCGCCGTAGTACCAGGAGTCGGCCGGTGAGTCGTACTCGGTGGTATAGGACGCGCCGTCCAGGTTTCCGCGGCGGCCGTCGAAGTCGAGCACCCGGTCGACCAGCAGCAGGCCGCCGCTCGGCAAGCGGGTCGCCCGCACGCCGGTGTACTGCGCGAATTCCGGTCCCATGGCGATGCCTTGATCGCCGCGGGACAGATGGGTCATGTGGAACTCGTTGAGCAGCAATCCATCCGAGACCTGACCGGGGCCCACCCCGCTGCCCGGGCGTTCCACGATCGTGACCGTGACGTCGAGCGCGCCTTCCGCGCCGGCGATGGTCGCCGTACCGGAGACGTACGGCCGGGGCACCAGGTCGAGCGCGGTCACCGTCAGGGTGATCGTGCCGGACGCGGCACCCGCGACCGTGCCCGCGCATTCCGCGACGAGGGAACTGCCCGACAGCACCAGCGGCAGGCCGAGGTACAGCGCGAACACCTCCGAGGTCTGCGTCGCGGCCGCGCGAGGATCACCCTCGAACCGGGCCTCGACCCTGCCGTTGCCCGCGCCGCCGTACAACTCGATTGCGGTCACTTCGGTGAGCGCGAGTTCGGCTGTCCCGGCCAGCCGGGCCACCGCTTCGACGCCGGAGCGCCGGTGTGCCGCACCGAAGACGCCGCTCAGATCGCCTTCGGTGAGGCGCAGCAGAGCCGCTCGATCGAGATGGGTGTGGCCGGTGCGGGCCAGCGGCTTGAAGGCGGACTCCGCGGCGGTGAACCCACCTCGAACCGAGGACACCGTCTGCGCCGTCCCGGGATCGACGCCTTCGTCAGCGTGACCACCGAAACCCGGACCGGACGCGGCCTGCGCCTCACCCGGTCCCGCTGAGCGGCGCAGTGCTCGCCGCCACACCGCCCGCTGCATGGCCAGCTGCGCGTTCAACGCCGCCCGATGCGCGGCGACGACACCGGAACGGATTTCGGCGAGTGGACCGGCATCGCGCGCCGCGGCGCTGTCCGAGCGCTGCGCCACCGACGCACCGGGTTGCGAGCTGGCAACGGCGAGACCATCCGCCGCACTGCTGATCGGGGCATCGTCCGAGGACGGGGCGAGCGATCCCGCCCGCGTGCCCTTACTGCCGGGCTCCGGTCGGCGTGACGGCGACCCATCGACGCTCCCCCGCGGGTCCGCCGCGAGCGCGGTCACCGGATCGAACGGAATGCCGTCGAATTCCAGGGTTGTCATGCCATCCACCGCCTCACCGAGGTCTGGAACTTCTCCGTCAGATCGGGTGTCGTCACCACCGTGACGTCCGAGAACCGTTGCAGCACCGTGCCCTCCGCCGTGGTGGCGGTGGCGTCGAGCCGGGCGTCGAGCCGACCGGCGCGCGGGTTGTCCACGGTGAGCAGGAACGGCTCGCCCGCGGGCAGCGGCCGGAAGTAGTCGATCCGCCCCACGCCGAGCGGCAGGCAGGCACTGCCGAGCAGCCGGTGGCCCAGCACCGGCGGTCCCTGCAGGATCAGGTCGGCGAGGACCGGATCGTGCAGCCGCCCCGCGTAGGCGCCGCCCGCCACGGTGGCGGCGGGCAGTTCGCACTCGAAGACGATCGCGGAGTCGGAAATCGCACGCACCGAGCGCAATCCCTGCAACGCGGGTCCGTGGAATTGAACGGCGTCTCGGTAGATGGTCGCCGCGCCGGCCGGACCACCGGGCACCGGCTTGTGCGGGGGACGATCCGGCGCGTCGGCCAGCTCGAGGGACGCCCGGAAGTAGATGGCGTGTTCGCCGCGCACGGTCGCGTGCACCGTGGACGCGTTCTCCCCCGGCACCAGCTCGAGTTCCACTTCGTCGAGCGGACGGTCGAAGACGATCCCTTTGAGGACCTGGAAGTCCCGGACACCGACGACCGTGCGGCCCGGCAGGGCGCGTTCGGCGAAGTCGACCATCGCGCCGAGACCGAAGGTGGCGGGCAGCACAATGTGCTCACCGATCCGGTGCGCGGCGATGATCGGGTCCTCGGTGATCCCGGTGATCGTCCGCCGCGCCCGCACCGGACCCGCGACGGCCGCCGTGTCCGACAGCGACTTCGCCGGTCCGACGAGCACGATCGTGTCCTCGGCGCGTGCTTCGGTGAACTGCTCGGTGAACGCCGCCGCGCCCATCCGCGGGTCGAGCAATTCGACTCCGCGCGTCCGGAAGTGCTCGCGCAAGGCGGGGGTCACCATGCCGCCGTCCCACGCACCCCAGTCGATCGCCGTGACGTGGCAGTTCGGCTGCTGGGTTCGCAGGCTCACCGCGAATCGTGCCAGCGCTTCGTTCGCGGCCGCGTAGTCGGCCTGGCCCGCGTTGCCGAACAGCCCGGCCACGGACGTGAACAGCACCAGGTGCCGCAGTTCGCCGAGCGCGCCGAGTACGGCGGCGAGCCCGGCGATCTTCGGATCGAGCACCCGGGCGACGGATTCGGCGGTCTTGTCGGTGATCACCGAGTCGGCCAGCACCCCGGCCCCGTGCACGACGCCGGTGATCGAGTCCCGCAAAGGCGCGAGGGCGGCGGCGACCGCCTGCTCATCCGTGGCGTCGACGGACAGGTACTCGGCGCGTGAGCCGAGGGCGGCCAGCGTCTCCCGGATCTCGCGGGTGGCGCGGACCCCGGACACGGCACGCTCGATATCACGGGGCGTGGCGCCGGTACCGGCCAGCGCCCGTACCGCGGCGGGCTTGAGCTCCGCGTCGGAAACCCCTGCCGCCCAGCTGGGTTCGGCGGTCGGCACGGAGCGTCCGAGCAGCACGAAGCGCGCCTCGCTCCGCGCGGCCAGCGCCAGTACGCAGGTGGCCGTGACGCCGCGCGCGCCGCCGGTGACCAGCAGGACATCGTCGGCGGTGAGCACCGTGGCATCCTGCTCGTCGGCCGGACGCACCGGAGTGACCGTCCGTGCGGCCGCGTGCCCGCTCGGCACCGGAGTACGGCGTTCACCCGCCGCGTCGATGCCCACCTCCAGGGTGTCGCGGGCGGAATCGGACAGCTCGGCCGTCACGAACTCGGCCAGCTGCCGTGGCGAGCAGGCCGGATCGATGTCCAGCGCCCGGCAGAACAATCCGGGTTGTTCGGCCGCCAAGGTTTTCACCACACCGCCGATGCCGCCGAGCAGCGCGTGCTCCGGTTGCGCGGTGCCGAGGAAGCCCAGTGCGCCGTCGAGCCGCGTCACCGTCACGAAAGCCGCTCGCCCCGGCGTCCCGCGCAGCAGCGGCACGGCACGGCCCGCCGCCAGGATGCCGTCGGTCAGATAGCGCTGGGCCGACGCCCAATCGGCCGAGCCGCCGAGCAGGACCACGCACACGTCGACGGGTTCGCCCGCGATACCGGCGACCGCATTCGTCTGGCGCACCGTCCACCCGAGGCCGGTCAGCGCGGCGGCGAGCGCCGTGCGGTCGGAGTCGAGTTCGCCGGTGGGGTCGAGGAGTACGGCCCGCGCTCCCTCGCGGTAGGGCGCTACCAACCGATCCAGCGGCGGCAGGGAGACGAGTTCGACGGCGTGCCGCGACGTTCCCGCCGCGGCCTCAGCTTTTGGGTGGACATCACCACCCGCCGCTCCGGCGAGCTCCACCACGATCTGATCCAGCGTGCGAAGTGTGCCCAACTGCTCCGGGCCGAGGTTCGGCAACTGCGGAAACCGTTCCTGCAGCGCGCCGATCACCTGCACCCGCTTGATCGAGTCCACCCCGAGATCGGCTTCCAGATCCATCGACGGATCCACCATCTCCACCGGATAACCCGTCTTCTCCGCCACCACCTCACGCAGCGCACGTCGCAACGCCTCACCCGAGACGTCGGCGTCAACACCGTTCGCCGACGGCTCGTCGGTAGCCTGGGCGCTCTCAGTGACGCCGAGCAGATCGGCGATCTGATCCAGCGTCCGCACCGTGCCCAACTGCTCCGGACCCAAGCTCGGCAACTGCGGAAAGCGTTCCTGTAGCGCGCCGATCACCTGCACTCGCTTGATCGAGTCCACACCCAGATCGGCTTCCAGATCCATCGACGGATCCACCATCTCCACCGGATAACCCGTCTTCTCCGCAACCACCTCACGCAGCGCACGCCGCAACGCCTCACCCGAGACCTCGCCCCCGGACGCAGTGGCCGGGTGAGCCGCACCGTTCGCGGACGGCTCGGGCGTGGTCCGCGGGCCGGCGCCGCCGAGCAGATCGGCGATCTGGTCCAGCGTCCGCACCGTGCCCAACTGCTCCGGGCCGAGGCTCGGCAACTGCGGAAACCGTTCCTGCAGCGCGCCGATCACCTGCACCCGCTTGATCGAGTCCACCCCGAGATCGGCTTCCAGATCCATCGACGGATCCACCATCTCCACCGGATAACCCGTCTTCTCCGCGACCACCTCACGCAGCGCATTGCGCAGCGACTCGCCGGTCACCTGGCCGCCGACCGTCGCGGCTTCGGACGGTGCGTGGCCGTTGGGTGCCGGAGTCTCGGCAGGCGTGCGACCGATGGGCACCGGAGTGGCCGGTGCCGCGACGGGTTCCGGCGCGTGCGCTGCCCGGTGATCGTCCACGACCAATGCGGTGGCCAGCGGCCGGCGTACCGGCGCGGGCTCGATCGCCGCGCGGGGCTCGGGTGCCGGTCGCGTGACCTGGGTCGTTGGGCGAGCGGCCGGAGCGAAGCCACTTTCCAGCTCGACCAGTTGGGCGAGCACTTCGCTGGCTCGCGCATGGCTGTGGCTGATCGCGACGCCGTGTTCCTTGACCGCCTCGATGGCGCGCACCGTGGCGGCGTCGAGCCTGCCGTCGCCGAGCGCGCCGGCCAGGCCACGGGCCATGTCCAGCTGGCCGTCCAGGAACTGGCGGTGGGTGTGCAGGTGCTGTACGAGCGCGCTCTCCAGCGCGTCCGAGCCGGCGTCGCCGGGCTGCGGTGTGGGATACACGGGTGTCTCCGTTGCTGCGGTGGAAGCGGTGGGCACGGCCCGCTGTTCGGCGGGCTGGTGATCGACCACGCTGTCGACCGGAGCGGGAGCGGCCGCCAGGACGCTGAGCCGGTATTCGTCGGCGAGCGCGGCGGCATACGCGGCGCGACGGGTCTCGGGCACGTACTCGGGTGCCGACATCGTCACGGTCATCGCGCGGCTGGAGACCGCGGCCTGCGGTGCGGGGGCGGCGTGACGGTTGATGCCGTGCAGGCCGAATCCGAGCACGGCCAAGCGCACCGCCGCGCGGGTCAGCGCGAGATCACTGTTGCCGATCGGGCCGGAGTCGGTCGCGATGACGACCACGTCGTCGCCGAGGGTGCGCCGCACCAGCGAGGTCAGCACCTGCTTCGGCCCGAACTCGACGAACACGGTGCAGCCCGCGTCGCGCATCGCGGTGAGCGCGGCCACGAATTCGACCGGCTTGCCGAGCTGTTCGGTCAGCAGTGCCCGGTTGGCCGCCACGTCTTCGCTGTAGCGGGCGACGGGGGTATTGGCGAAGACCGGAGCGTCCGGCGCGCCGATACGCACCTGGGCGACGGCGGTGCCGAACGCGGCCGCGGCGTGGGCGACGTAGGGCGTGTGGAACGCCCCCGACACCGGAAGCGCGCGCGTCGCCACACCACGCTCGCCGCAGCGGGCGACGACGGCGGCGATCCCCTCGGCGCCACCGCCGACGACGACCTGGTCGGGTGCGTTGTGATTGCAGATCCAGATGTCCGCTACGCCGTCGAGCAGTTCCTCGGCGGTCTCCCGGGACGCGCCGAGCGCCACCATCGTCCCCGCCTCGACACCCGGTTCCGGTGTCATGGCCACACCGCGAGCGCGGGCGAGCGCGTAGAAATCCGCGGAGGCCAGCGCGCCGGAGGCCCACAGCGCGGTCAACTCTCCGAAGCTGTGCCCGAGATACCCGTCGGCGCGCAAGCCGTAGTCCGACAGGGCGGTGAACTGCCCCGCCGACAGCGCGCCGATCGCGGGCTGGGCGAATTCGGTTCGGCGCAGTGCGGTCTCCTGCGCCGACGCCACCTCGTCGTCGAACGCGGGCGGCGGGAAGACCACCGACGACAGACGCACCGGCGCACCGGCGAACGCCTCGTTGGCCGCGTCGAACGCCGCGCCGACGGCCGGGTTGTTCAACGCCGCGTCCAGCCCCATGTCGACGTACTGGCTGCCCTGTCCGGCGAACAGCGCGCCCACCTTGCGATCCGGCAGGGCGGCGGTGCGGAAGTACACGCCCTCGGGGTGCTCCCAGGCCGTGGCATCGGGGTCGCGGACCAGTTCGTCCACCGCGAGCGACCGCAGGTGTGCGGCGTTCTCCTCGTCTACCGAGACGAATCCGATGCGCGCGTGCGCCTCCGGGATGTCGCCCCCGTCGCTCGGCGCGACGCTGCGCACCGCGTCGATCAGCCCGGCCACGTCCGGCGCGTGCCAGAGATGCGCGCGGGCGGTGCGATGCAGCACCGGGTACGCGGCACGGTCGGCGTCGGCCTCCTCCAGCACGACGTGGAAGTTGGTGCCGCCGAAGCCGAATGCCGAGGCCGCCGCCCGGCGCACCGGGCGCTGCGGGTCGCGGATCCACGGACGCGTGCGGGTGTTCACGTAGTACGGCGCGTCGGCGGCGGCGATCTCGGCGTTGGGCGCCGAGACGTTGATGGTGCCCGGCAGCACCTTCTGGTGCAGCGCAAGCGCCAGTTTCATCACGCTCGCGGTGCCCGCGGCGCCCTTGGTGTGACCGATCTGGGACTTCACGCTGCCGAGGGCGGCGAACGCGGGCTCGGACGTCGCGTCGGTCAGCAGCTCCTTCAGCGCGGTGAGCTCGGTCTTGTCGCCGACGGGCGTGCCGGTGGCGTGCGCTTCGATGAGCGCCACGTCGGCGGGTGAGATCTCGGCGTCGGCGTAGGCGCGGTCCAGCGCGACCCGCTGGCCGCCCGCGCGCGGGGCGTAGATGCTCTTGGCGCGGCCGTCGCTGGAGGAACCGAGCCCACGGATGACGGCGTATATCCGGTTGCCGTCGCGCCGTGCGTCTTCCAGCCTGCGCAGCGCGAGCATGGTGATGCCCTCGCCGAGCAGCGTTCCGTTGGCGTCGGCGGAGAACGGACTGATCTGCCCGCTGGCCGACAGTGCGCCGACCTTGCTGAAGCACAGGTAGATGAAGATGGTGTTCTCGGTGTCCACACCACCGGTGATCATCATGTCCGCGCGGCCGTCCTGGAGTTCGGCGATGGCGGTCCGCAAGGCGGCCAGCGAGGCCGCGCAGGCCGCGTCGACCGTGCAGTTGATGCCGCCCAGGCCGAGCCGGTTGGCCACCCGGCCCGCGGTGATGTTGGCCAGCAGGCCCGGGAACGAATTCGCCTCCCACGGCGCGAAGGCCGCGACGAACCGGTCGGCGATGGCGTCGGCGTCGGCGTCGGACAGCCCGACCGAGCGCGCCGCCTCCTTCAGCACCGGTGTGGACAGCCGCGCGGCCAGCGGGTGCATGAGCGGCACCGGGCCGGTGGTGCCGAGGACGACGCCGGTGCGGCCCGGGTCGTACCAGTCGGAGTCCACCGCGCTCGCGTCGCGCAGCAGGTCGCGGGCGACGCCCAGACCGAGCGTCTGCATGGTGCTGGTCACTTCCAGCTGGTTGGGCGGCAGCCCGAATTCCAGTGGGTCGAACTCGATGTCGGGCAGGAACGCGCCCCGGCGCGAGTAGGTCTTGTCCGGCGCCGCCGGATCCGCGTCGAAGTAGTCGTCCAGGCTCCAGCGCGACGCGGGGACCTCGGTGGTGCAGTCCACGCCGTCGACGATGTTCTGCCAATACTCTCGGTGGTTGTGGGCGTTGGGCAGCAGCCCGGACATCCCGACGATGGCGATCGGGTTGCGCGCCAGGCGTCTGTCGTCTGTCACGGATGTTCCTCTCGAACCGGGTGGATGATCAGGCGGCCACGGTGGTCGCGGTGCGCGACGCGACGAGTTCGGCGACGCCGGCGGCGAACAGGTGGTGGCCCAGCGAACTGGGGTGCAGACCGTCGGCGGTCCACATCTGCGGCCGTTCCCATTCGGGCTGGGCGGCGATGTCCAGCAGCAGCGTGCCGGTGTCGGCGACGACGTCGGCGAGCACCGCGTTGGCGAAGGCGAACCGCTCGCGCAGCAGCGCGCGGAACCCGTCCGGCACCGGCAGCCGGGCCGGGATGTCGGGGTAGCTGGCGGTGAACACCGTCGCACCGCCTGCCCGCAGTGCGCCGAAGAGCTCGGCGAGGTTGCGGGCGAATCGGTCCTGGTCGTAATCGCTCACCAGGTCGTTGACTCCGACCACGACGCCGAACAATCCCGAGCGACCCGAAAGGGCCGCGCGCAGTTGCTGTTCCAGCACGATGCTGGTTGTGGCGCCGTGCTCGCCGAGATTGCGCACCGCCGCGGGCCGCAGGCCGAGCTGGCCGCCGAGCCGCGGCACCCAGCCGCGGTAGCCGCCGCCGGGCGCGGCGTCGCCGCGCCCCTCGACGAAGCTGTCGCCCAGCGCGGTCAGCACCGGCGCGTTCATGCGGTCACTCCGTCCTTGCTGACGTGCCGGGCAGCCGTCGGGAAGTTCACCTTCTCGTACAGCGCGGCCAGCTCGTCCTCGCCGAAGTACTTGTCCGGCGGGTAGATTCCGGCGATCAGCCCGAAGAAGTGCTTGGTGTAGTCGGCGTCCAGCGAGGTCGCGCGGAACACCGAGTCGTAGTAGGGGGTCAGCGACAGCTCCGAGATGCTCAGCGTCAGTTCGTAGGTGCTGGCACTCTGCGCATCGCGCTCGCGCTGGTATTCGGCCAGCGCCTCGTCCATCGGGCGCGCGCCGGACAGGCCTTCGTCCACCAGGTCGGCCAGCAACTGCGCGTACTTGAACGCGTCGGTGATGCCCCAGCCGGTGAACGGGTCCTTGTGGTAGCCGGCGTCGCCGACCAGCGCCCAGCCGGGACCGTAGGACTGACGGCGGTAGTTGTCCGGGTACAGCATCGGGCGGAACTGCTCCACCCGCTTGCCGGTGTCGCGCAGACGAGCGCCGATCTCCGGGTCGATCTGCTCGACGATCTCCTGCACACCGGCGTCCGGGTCGGCACGGAACGCACGGAACCGGTCCCGCTTGCGCATCACGGCGACCAGGGCGAGATCGTCGTTGGTCGGCCAGGACGCGAACTGCTGCTCGCCGAAACCGGTGCGGTGCTGCATGCCCCAGTCGACGCCCTCGTAGTAGGAGTAGTAGATGAAGCACGCCGCGGGCGAGCCCTCGTACTCCTGCGCGCCGACCGCCTTGGCCACCGTCGAGTTCGAGCCGTCGGCACCGACCACCAGCTTGGCGCGGAACTCCTGCTCGGCGCCGTCGCCGATCGCGCCGCGGATGCCTGCCACGCGGTCACCGTCGAAGACCAGCTCCGAGACGGTGAAACCCTGGATCACCTCGACGCCCGCGTTGCCCGCGGCCTCGATCAGGATCTTGTCCAGCACCGTGCGGCGCGGGCAGTAGACGGCGTCGATGCCGTCGGCGGACGGATCGGCCATCCCCTTGATGACGATGTCGGTGTAGGAGAAGTTCAGGTGCCGGATCGGCGGCACGCCCGAGGCGACGACCTCCTCGAGCAGCCCCCAGGACTTCAGGAAGCCGAGCCCGGCCTGGTGGATGTAATGGGTCGACGGGGTGTCGCTGGGGAAGCTCGCCCGGTCCACGGCGAGCACCCGGTAACCCTTCCTGGCGAGCAGCATGGCCAGTGGGGAGCCCGCCACCCGGGTTCCGACAACGATGACGTCGTACATGTTCGCATCACTTTCCGGTAGTCGAATTCCGATTTCGAGTCTGTGGCCGCGACGGGTGATCGACCACCGCGGCGGGCCCTGATTCATCGGCCGATCGGCCGCGGCTATCGTGCGGGTCGAGGCGCCGAATACAGCAGTTCGATATCCGCCGCATACGCGTCGGCGATCGCGGCGCGGCGCAGTTTTCGGGACGACGTCGACAATCCGTCTTCGACGGTGAAATCGCCGTCCACGATCCGAAATGCCCTAATTGATTCCGCGCGCGACACCAGAGAATTCGCGTCGTCGATCGCCGATTGGACGGCGGCGGTGAGATCGCCGTCCGGTTCGGCGGCGCGCCAGCGCTGCACCTGCGCCGGATCCAGGGTGACCAGGGCCGCGACGAAATCGCGGCCGTCGCCGAGCACCATGCAGTTGGACACCAGGGGATGCAGCCGGATCCGGTCTTCCAGAGGCGTGGGTGCGACGTTCTTGCCGCCCGAGGTCACCAGGATCTCCTTCTTGCGTCCGGTGATCCGCAGGAAGCCGTCCTCGTCGAGTTCGCCCAGGTCACCGGTGTGCAGCCAGCCCTGCGCGTCCACCGGTGACTGGTTCGCCGCAGCGCCCCAGTAGCCCGGTGACACGTGCGGCCCGCTGACCAGCACCTCCCCGTCCTCCTCGGCGATGGCCACCGAGGTGCCCGGGATCGGCCTGCCGACCGTGCCGAGCCGGTTGGTCTCCGGGGCACTCACCGTCACGGCGGTCGCGGCCTCGGTGAGGCCGTAGCAGTTCAGCAGCAGCACACCGAAACCCGCGTAGAACCCGACCGTCGAATCGTCCAGCGACGCGCCGCCGGAGATGACGTGGCGCAGTTCACCGCCGAGCGCGGCCGCCACCGGATGCGCCGACGGCTCCGGCGCCGCCTGCGCCCGCAGGAGCTCGAGACCGCGCCGCACCGCCTCGCGCTCCTCGGCCTCGGCGAGCAGGGCGCGGCAGTACTTGCGGATCTTCTCCAGGCCGTAGGGAATCATCGCGAGGAAGGTCGGCCGCACCGTCGGCAGCACCGGCACCAGGTCGGGAATGCCGGGCAGCAGGTGGGTGCGGCTGCCGCCGAACAGGCAGGCGAACAGGATGGTCTGGCCGAAGACGTGCGACAGCGGCAGGGCCAGCACGGTGGTCCCGTCGAACATGTCGCCGGTGCGGCGCACCGTGTTGGACGAGGACACGAACATGTTGCGGTGGGTGATCAGGCAGCCTTTGGCCAGGCCCGTGGTGCCGCTGGTGTACACGATCATCGCCAGGTCGTCGGCCCGCACCTCGGCCATACGCGCGGCCAGCCCCGGATCGATCGCACCGGTGGCCCAGTCCGCGAGCTGATCGAAGACCCACACCTCACCCGCACCCGCCGCGCGCAACCGCTCGGCGTCCTCGGCGCTCTCGGCGGCGAAATACGCACTGCCGCTGTCGCTCAGGATGTGCTCGATCTGGCTGGGCGACGAAGTGGGGTAGACCGGCACCACCACCGCGCCGATGGCCAGCAGCGCGCAGTCCAGCAGCACCCAGGCCAGACTCGTGCGGCCCAGCACCGAGACCCGATCGCCGGCCGCGACGCCGCGCCCGGCCAGCGCCGAGGCCAGGGCGCGGGCCCTGCGGTCCACCTCGGCGCTGGTGAGCTGGGTTCCGTCGGCGTCGCACAGCGAAAGCCGATCCGGATGTTGCTCGGCCGCACCGGAAATCACCGAGTACAAACTCGCCGTATCCGGAAGATCGAAACCATTCTCACCGACCGATACTGCGATGACAGACACTGTGTTCACAATGTCGAATTCTGGTCGGCGTCACGGAATTACAGTGCCGTCGATATCGTGGTTCCTACCGCGCGAATGCCATCACCTATCGACGTGGTCAGGCCGACACAGCGCGGGCAATATCGATTTGCGCAGGTTCCGGGGAATCGACGCAATCCAAGAAAAAGCCGACCGCCGGATTCGACTCGTCCGCACGCCACACCGCGTACAAATCGAGCGTCGGCACCGGATCGAACAGCTTGACCGCGACCGACGCACTGCCCGGCCCGCCCATGCCCATCGAAATCGCCCGCGGCAGCGAGGCGAATCCCACCAGCGGGCGCACCGAGACCATGTGCGCCGTCGCACCGGGGTCGTCGGCGGTCTGCGCCACCGCCAGGGAGATCCGGGAATCCGCGGCCGCGCGGAAGATCGAGTCGTACATGGCCGGACACTGCTCGCGGGCGAAGAGCACGCAATCCTGTCCCTCGAGTTCGGCGAAGGGAACGCCGGGCCGATCGGCCCACCGATGCCTGCGCCCGACCACGGCGACCAGCGGAACCCGATGCAGCAGCCGCCGGTACCGGAAATCGGTCGTGCTCGGATGGCCGTACACGAGGGCGAGATCCAGTGACCCGTCGCTGAGCGCGGCCAGTTGCGGGCCGGTGCGCTTCTCCCACAGCGACACCACGATGTCGGGGTGCCGCTCGGTCATCCTGGTGAGCGCTTCCGGCAGCACATGTCTGCTGGCCGGCAGGTTGTAGCCGATGTTGAGGGCGCCCGCCCGCCCTTCGGCGGTCGCCTTCGCGGCCTGGGCCGCGCGGTCCATCTGCGCCACGATGAGCCGGGCCTGACTCTCGAATTCCCGGCCCGCCGGGGTCAGCTTGACCTCGTGCGAGTTGCGTGCGACCAGTTGCACGCCGAGCGATTTCTCCAGCTTCTGCAGCTGGGCACTGAGACTGGGCTGCGTGAGATGCAAGCGCTGCGCTGCGCGGCCGAAATGCAGCTCTTCGGCAATCGTGATGAACGAAACCAGATGTCGGAACTCCATGCCGCCGGCTCCTTTTTCCGCGTACCGGAAACGGTAGCGCCACCAGGTAACCGACGATGAACCAGATCCGGACAAAGAGCACCGAGACCGTAGCGGATGGGTGAACTGAACCCGAAGGCAGGACGTGGTGTGCTACCTGCGCCCGTGACCATCCAGGATCCCCGAAACCCGGCCCGGGAGCAACTCGAAGCGGGCGCGATCCGGTCGATTCCGCACTCGCCCAACCGCGCCGGTCGCGAGTCGCAGCTCGTCGTCACCGCCGGACTCGGGACAGATCCTTTGCGGCTCCGCGCATGGTGTCCAGACCCCGCCGAGGCCGGGGAGACCCCGCCCAGCGGACGGATGACGTGGGCGATACGGGACGCGGCGCTAGCCGAAGTACTTGCGGAACCACGCCGTGAGTTCGGCTTCGCTCTTGGGTCCCGGCTCCGGGTGATCGGCGCGCAGTGTGCAGAAATGCGCGGTGATCGCGAACTTGTTGTGCACCAGGAACAGACAGCTGGGCCCGAGCGCGGGATCGTCGGCCGGGTAGCAGAAGAAGCGGCCGAGAACGTTGCCGTCCTGTCGCCACACGTCGTCGCCCGGCTCGCCGCGACCGCACACATGGCCCGAGAACTGCCCGCGGTTCGCCTCGTACAGGTACGTCGCCGACTCCTGGTTCGGGAAACCGTAGAACTCCGCGGTCGGGAACCCGGCCTTCGTGCCACAGGTCAGCACCGCGTTCACCGAGCCGGGCGGCGGATCGGCGTGCCTGCAGTTGGCCGGGCCGAAATCACCGGTCAGATGGCTGAGCACCGCACGATCGGCTTCGGTGTAATAGTCCGGATCTCGGGCGGTATCGGGCGTGCGGAACGCGCCGCCGTTGCGCGCGGCGACGTAGTCGCGGTATGTCGTCTCGGCCGGGTCCCAGATGTACACCGCGACCGCCATAGACTGCTCGTCCGTGACCAGCAGCCCCGGCCGTGGCATCGCGGGATCGTCCACCTTGCTCATGAAACAGGACTTGCGACCGACTTCCTCGCCGTCGCGCAGCATCGGTCCGTCCTGGCCGGGCGGGTCGCCGGAGCAATTGCGTCCTTGCAGGCTGCCCAGCAGCGTCGAGGTGTAGCCGCGCAGTTGGTCGACCGTGCGGAACCGCAGGAATCGTGCCGCGGGATTGCTCGCAGCCGGATTCGCGGTGCAGAACACGACGGCGACGGTAGGCGGGTTGGGGTTCTCGTGCACGCAGTTGGCCCGTTTATAGCCCGACGAACCGACCAGCGACAGCAGATCGATGTCCGGGCCGTGCGGGGCGCTCGCGTCGGGCACGGCAGCGCCCGTGGTCGGTCGGGTCAGCTCCCAGCCGAGGAAGCCGAGGACGGCGGCCAGCAGGATGACGCACAGCAGGGCGAGCAAGCGCAGCAGGCGTCGGCGGCGCGGTCGCTGTCGCGGTCCGTCGTGCTCGCGGCCCGGCCCCGTCGTCGCACCCGACCGGTCCCTTGGCGGACCCGCACCGGTCGGCGGACCGCCGTCCTCGGGCTGCGCGGGCGAACGGCCGGTGGTCGCCTCTGTCATCGCCGCCTGCGCGGCCGCCCCGAGCTCACCTGCCGTGCCGTACCGCGCCTGCGGGTCTTTGGCCATACCGCGCGCGACCACCGCGTCCAGCCGGGCGGGCAGTCCGGGCCGGGACGAATGCGGCCGCGGCGGCGGCTCGAACAGGTGCGCCGAGACGATCTGCGCCTCGGTGTCCTTCGGGTACGGTCGCGATCCGGTCAGGCACTCGTACAGCACGCAGGTCAGGGCGTAGATGTCGGCGGCGGGAGTGACGGCGCGGGAGTGGAACCGCTCCGGCGCCATGTAGTGGAACGAGCCGATCGCCGAGCCGGTGCTGGTGAGGCTCTCGGCGCTGGCCGACTGCGCGATTCCGAAGTCCACCAGGTAGGCGAAACCGTCCGGGGTGAGCAGGATGTTGTCCGGCTTGATGTCCCGGTGCACCAAGCCGTCGGCGTGCGCGGCGTCCAGTGCGGCGGCGACCTGCCGCACGATCGCGATCGCCCGTTCCGGCTCCAGCGGCGCCCGCTCGGTCAGCAGCGCGCGCAAGCTGTCGCCGCCGACCAGCCGCATATCGATGAAGAGCCTGCCGTCGATCTCGCCGTAGTCGTGGATCGGGATGATGTGCGGCTCCTGCAGCCGCGCCGCGACGTGCGACTCGCGCCGGAACCGTTCCCGGAACACCGGGTCGTCGTGCAGCCGCTCGGGCAGCACCTTCAGCGCGATGGTGCGGTCCTTCACGGTGTCGTAGGCTTCGAACACTTCCCCCATGCCGCCACGACCGATCAGGCGATCCAGGCGATACGGCCCGAATCGCGACCCCACCTCGAGCGTACGACGTCGTGTGGTCATCTCGTCCTCCGTGACGGGGACCCGGAGGGTGTCCGGCGCGGACCGAGCCGAACGCCTTCCCGGGGCCGTGACCCGGGTTCCTGCGCTCAACTCTAGAGCGCCGCCGACCGCTTCGGCAGGCATATCGCGCAGCGGGCCGGTCGGCCGCCCATTCGGCGTTCACAGCACGTCGGAGCAGGTCCCCGGCTCGGCCGAGCCGCCGTCAACCCCGCGCCCCGGGCGGGCGTGGACGGCGGTACAGGGCGAGCTGGATCTCCAGCAGCAGGCGATCGGCGGGGTCGTCGAGGTTCATGCCGAGAATGTCCTCGACCCGGCGAAGGCGGTAGCGCAGCGTGTTCGGATGCACGCACAGCGCCGCGGCGGCGTCGCGCACGTCGCCGTGTGCGCGCAGATAGGTTTCGACGCTCTCGCGCAGGCTCGCGGAATGCTTGCGGTCGTAGTCCAACAGCGCTCGCAGCCGGGGATCGCGCAATTCCGCCCGCGACCCGACGAGATCGAGCACCTCACCGAGCAGCACCGCCGTCCGCGCCTCGGCGAGGGTGGTCACCCGGTTCCCGGGTGATGCCGTGACGGCGCCGTCCAGCACCCGATCGACCTCGGCGCGCGCGGCCGCCACCCGGCCCAAATCGGCGACCGGGCAAGCGATCGCCGCCCGCAGCCACAGCGAGCGCTTCGTTTCGAACCGCTCGATCAGCTGCCGGGTCCAGGCCGTCACCGCCTGCGCGGACCGATAGCCGGGCAGCAGCACGTAGACACGCTCACCGATCGTGGTGGTCACCGAGTCGCCACGAAAAGAGCTGGCGTGCAGGCGGAGAACGTTGCCCAACGCGGCAGGTTCGGTGACCGACGACTGCTCGGCGGGCAGGGCAGCGAACCCGATCACGGCCGCCGGACCGGTCGGCGGCAGGTTCAGCGCGTCCGCCACCACCGCCGAGTCGACCACTGCCCCACCGACGCCGAACAGCCGCCGGATCAACAGCGCCTCGGTGGTGGGCGCGTCCAGGCTCCGGGAGATCAGGCGTGCCGCGATGGCCGCCGCGCCGCGCAGGATCTCGGCCGCGTCCGGTTTGAACGGCCGATCGCCCTGCTGCAGCCAGATCGCACCGAGCACCGGTGGCACGTGGGCATCCCCGTCGGCGGGACGGCGGATGCCGATCACCAACCTGCGCTTGATGTTCAGCTCGTCGTGCGCGGGCACGTCCACGACCTCGTCGGTGTCCCGGAGCCGATCGAACACGCCCCATTGCCGCAGCAGGGACAGATACTCCCGCGGCCCTTCGCGGCCGAGAATCGAGCGCACCCGCAACTGGTCGGCGTTCTCGTCGGACGCCGAGTACGCGAGCACGTGCGACCGCGGATCCTCGATCGACACCATCCCGCCCGCGTGGTGCGCGATCATCTGCGCCAGCTCGAACAGGTCGATGTCCGCGGCGACCTGCTCACCATCCCGGGCCACGTTCCCGTCCTTCGGCCAACTCGACAACGCACTTGTCCCATCTTTGTCCGACTGGCTCATTCTCCGGGCAGTTTTCCGGTGTTGACTTCCCTCTACCGGAAAATCACCTAAATAGCAGGAGGTCTCATGGACGCCGTCGTGGCCCCACCCGCGCCGGTCAACGAACCGGTGGGCAGTTTCGCGCCGGGTACGGCGGAACGCGAGCGCCTGCGGGTCAAACTGGCCGAACTCGCCGCGACGCCGACCGAGGTCGCGCACGTCATCGGCGGCGTGCACCGAGGCGGTCGCGGCGAGCGCGTCAGGGTGGTGCAGCCGCACCGGCACGCCGCCGTCCTGGGCACGGTCGGCACGGCCGGACCGGGCGAGGTCCGCGACGCCATCGCGGCGGCGACCGCCGCGGCGCCGGACTGGCGTGCGCTGTCCTTCGCCGAGCGCGCCGCGATCTTCCTGCGCGCCGCCGATCTGCTGGCCGGGCCGTGGCGCGAAACCCTCGCCGCCGCAACGATGCTGGGCCAGTCCAAGACCGCCTACCAGGCCGAGATCGACACCCCGTGCGAGCTGGTCGACTTCTGGCGGTTCAACGTGCACTTCGCGCGCCGGATCCTGGCCGAACAGCCGATGTCGGCGCCCGGGGTGTGGAATCAGATGGACTACCGCCCGCTCGAGGGCTTCGTCTACGCGATCACGCCGTTCAACTTCTCCGCCATCGCGGGCAATCTGCCCACCGCACCCGCGCTGATGGGCAATACCGTCGTGTGGAAGCCGGCCCTCACCCAGTCGGTGGCGGCCTACTGGACGATGCGGCTGCTGGAAGCCGCGGGGCTGCCGCCGGGCGTGATCAACATGGTGCACGGCGCCGGACCGGAAGTGTCGGAGGTGGCGCTGGCCGATCGCCGCCTCGCCGGCATCCACTTCACCGGGTCCACCACCACCTTCCGGCACCTGTGGCGCACCGTCGCGGCGAACCTCGACCACTACGACACCTACCCGCGTCTGGTGGGCGAGACCGGCGGCAAGGACTTCGTCGTGGCGCACAGCTCGGCCGATCCCGAGGTGCTGAGCACGGCCCTGATCCGCGGCGCGTTCGACTACCAGGGCCAGAAGTGCTCGGCCGCCTCCCGCGCGTTCCTCCCGCGATCGCTGTGGGACCGGATGGGCCGCGAATTCATCGACCGGGTGGCCGCGCTCAGCTACGGCGACGTCACCGACTTCGGACACTTCGGCGGAGCGCTCATCGACCGGCGCGCCTTCGGCAAGAACACCGACGCCCTCGCGCGCGCCAAGGCGACGCCCAGCCTGACCATCGCCACCGGCGGCCACGCCGACGACAGCGTCGGCTACTTCGTCGAGCCCACCGTCCTGCTCGGCGACGACCCCGCCGACGAGGCGTTCCGCACCGAGTACTTCGGGCCGATCCTGGCCGTGCACGTCTACGACGATTCGTCCGGCGGCTCGTTCGAGTCCACGCTCGACGTGATCGACCGCGGCTCGCCCTACGGCCTGACCGGCGCGGTCATCGCCGAGGACAGGGCGGCGATCGGCAGCGCCGTCGAGCGGTTGCGCTTCGCGGCGGGCAATTTCTACGTCAACGACAAACCCACCGGCGCGGTCGTCGGACAGCAACCGTTCGGCGGGTCGCGTGCGTCGGGGACCAACGACAAGGCAGGCTCGGCACAGAACCTGCTGCGCTGGACCTCCGCTCGCACGATCAAGGAAACCTTCGTCCCCGCGACCGACCACCGCTACCCGCACCAGGAGTTGTGATGGCCTTCTCCGGACTGCTGCGGCCCGCCGTCCTGGCGGCGTCCCGTTCCCCGCGCCTGGAGCGCGCGATCACCCGCATGCCGAGCACCAAGAAGCTGGTCGACCGTTTCGTCGCGGGTGAGACCGAGGACGACGCGGTCGCCGCGACCTCGGCGCTGCTGGGCTCCGGCCGCTTCGTGAGCATCGACTACCTCGGCGAGGACACCACAACTCTCGACCGCGCCCGCGCAACCGTCGCGCACTACCTGCGGCTGCTGTCGGCGCTGGGTGAACTCCAGGCCGTCGACGAGGCGCCGGTACCGCGACTGGAGGTTTCGCTCAAGCTGTCCGCGCTGGGCCAGTCGCTGCCGCAGAACGGGTACGCTATCGCCCGCGAACACGCCTACGAGATCTGCACGGCGGCGAAGGCGGCAGGCGTCTGGGTGACCGTGGACGCCGAGAACCACACCACCACGGATGCGACGCTGGCCATCGTGCGCGAGCTGCGTCTCGATTTCCCGTGGCTGGGCACGGTCTTGCAGGCCTATCTCAAACGCACCGAGCAGGACTGCCGGATCTTCGCCGGGCCCGGATCGCGGATCCGGTTGTGCAAGGGCGCCTATCGCGAGCCCGCGTCGGTGGCCTATCAGAGCCGATCCGCGGTGGACGAGTCCTACCTGCGTTGCCTGCGGGTCCTGATGGAGGGCAAAGGCTACCCGATGATCGCCACACACGATCCGGCGCTGATCGAGGCGGCGCTGGGCTGCGTGCGCGAAAGCGGCCGGAAGGCGGGCGATTTCGAGTTCCAGATGCTGCACGGCATCCGCGACGCCGAACAGCGGCGCCTGGCCGGAGCGGGCCACGCACTGCGCGTCTACCTGCCCTACGGCGACCAGTGGTACGGCTACTTCATGCGCAGGCTGGCCGAGCGGCCCGCCAACATCGCGTTCTTCCTGCGCTCCTTCGGCCGCGACCGCTGAGGGCACAGAACAGGCGACGCTCGGTCCACGATACTCGACCGCCGCCGGGAAACCCGACCGTAGAATGCATGCACGCGGACAGGTAACGCGGCTGCTCGCCTACCGCGTGCCCAGCCGAACACCGGAACCTATTCACCCCCTACCAGCGAACTTTCGCCGCACCTTACGGCGTCACGCGACCACACCGGCCCAACTCCAGGTTTCGAGCGACGCGAGACCGAGCAGCCGTTCGCGGCCCGGCTCGCGTCCGAGCGGCCGTCGCGTAGGCGACGAAGGAGCAAGCGGCGGTCGCTCGGACGCGAGCCATAAGGGGCCGCGAACACCCAGCGCCGCAGGCGCTGGAAAAACAAACACAGCAAGGATCTTTATGTCCCTCGCGCAGTTACGCGGTCAGATGACGCGCCGGAAACCGCTCGGCGAAGTCGAGGACGAGGCCGCCCCGGCCGACGAGCAACTGTCGCGGTCGCTCGGCCTGTGGCAGCTCACCGCGATCGGCGTGGGCGGCATCATCGGCGCGGGCATCTTCACCTTGGCGGGCGCGGTCGCGCACTCCGTCACCGGGCCGTCGGTGTTGATCTCGTTCCTCATCGCGGGTGTCGCCAGTGGCGCCGCCGCGCTGTGTTACGCCGAGTTCGCCGGGATGATCCCCAAGGCCGGGTCCGCCTACACCTACGGGTATGTGTCGCTCGGTGAGATCGCGGGCTGGTTCATCGGGTGGGATCTGCTGCTGGAGTACATCGCGGTCGCGGCGGTGGTCGCCATCGGCGTCTCCGGATACTTCAAATTCCTGCTGGAGCAGGTCGACGTCACGCTGCCGGACTGGATGATGGGCGCCTCGGGCACCGGCGAAGGCCACGTGATCGATGTCTTCGCCGTCCTGTTCTGCCTCGGCACGGCCTGGCTGCTGTCGCGCGGCATCCGCAGTGTCGGCCGGTTCGAGACCGTGGCCGTCGGCATCAAGGTCGCCTTGGTCGTGCTGATCGTGGTGCTCGGCGTGTTCCATATCGACAGCTCGAACTACACCCCGTATTTCCCGTTCGGCGCCGGGGCGGTGTGGACGGGCGCGGCCACGGTCTTCTTCGCCGTGTTCGGCTACGACGCGATGAGCACCGCCGCCGAGGAATCCACCGAGGGCAAGAAGCACCTGCCCAAGGCGATCATCTATTCGCTGGCCATCGCCATGGTGCTCTACGTGCTGGCCACCCTGGTGCTGACCGGCATGCAGAAATCCACCGAGATCAGTCCGACCAGCGGGTTCTCCACCGCGTTCGAGTCGGTCGGGCAGCCGGGCGTGGCGAACATCATCGCGGTCGGCGCCATCGTCGGCATCGTCACCGTGGTGCTCACCTTCATGCTCGGCGTCACCCGGGTCTGGTTCGCGATGAGCCGCGACGGGCTGCTGCCGGAGTGGTTCGCCAAGACCCATCCGGTCCGCAAGGTGCCCACCCGGGTGACCTGGATCGTCGGTATCGGGTCGGCGCTGATGGCCGGGTTGCTGGACATCACGGTGGTCGCCGAACTGACCAATATCGGCATCCTGATGGCGTTTATCGTGGTGTCCGTCGCGGTGATCGTGCTGCGGCGCACCCGCCCCGACGAGCCGCGCGAGTTCCGGCTGCCCTTCATGCCGGTCGTGCCGCTGATCGGCGTCGGGTTCTCGGTGTACCTGATCTGGTCGCTGCCGTGGGAGACCTGGGTGCGCTTCGCGATCTGGCTGGTCGTCGGCCTGATCGTCTACTTCGCGTACTCGCGCACCCACTCCAAGCTGGAGCGCACCGGTGCCGCCACGACCGAGGGCCCGGCGACCGGGCACGACCGATAACCGAACGGGCTCGCCGGACGGATTGATTGCGTAATCGTCGCTCGACTGCATACGGTCGGAGGTGTCGGCATCGGCGGCCCGGAAGGAGCGGTAGCGGATGGATCTCCAAGAGGTCGTCTCGTCGGGCGTGCTCGAACAGCGCGAGCTCTTGGCGCAGGGCGCGCTCTCCGCGGAGCAACTCGTCGAAGCGACGCTCGACGGGATCGATGCCGCCGCGGATCTCGGCGCCTTCACGCGCGTGCTGCGCGAGGAGGCCAGGGCCGAAGCGGTCGAGCGGGACCGTGAGCGCGCGGCGGGCGGCGCGGTCGGCCCGTTGCACGGGGTGCCGATCGCGGTGAAGGACGAATTCGACGTCGCGGGCGTGGTGACCAGCTTCGGCACCCGGGCGAACGCGACACCGGCCGTGGCGGATGCCGAGGCGGTGCGCAGGCTGCGCGCGGCCGGGGCGGTCATCGTCGGCAAGACCTCGATGCCGGAATTCGGGCAGTGGCCGTTCACCGAGTCCAGCACCTTCGGCGTGGCCCGCAACCCGTGGGACCCGAGCCGCTCCACCGGCGGATCGAGCGGCGGGTCCGCCGCGGCGGTGGCGGCCGGTCTGGTGCCCGCCGCTCTCGGCGGCGACGGCGGCGGATCGATCCGGATCCCGGCGGCGTGCTGCGGGTTGTTCGGGCTCAAACCGCAGCGTGGGCGCGTGCCGATCGCCCCGAACGAGCACCTGTGGTGGGCGCTGGGCGTCGCCGGGCCGCTCACCCGCGGCGTGCTGGACTCCGCCGTCATCTACGACGTCATCCGTGGCGCCACCCGCACCGACCGATTCCGCGCGCCGGACCCGGACCTCTCGTTCGAGGCGGCGGCGCGTGGACCGGCTCGGCCGTTGCGCATCGGCTACAGCACCAAATCCCCCATCCCGCTGGTGAAGCTCGATCCGCAGCACGTGCGCGCCGTCCGCGACACCGCGAGACTGCTCGCCGAGCTGGGCCACACGGTCGCGGAGATCGACCCCGACTATCCCGATTCGACCCATGCCTTCTTCCCGCAGTTCTTCGGCGGCGTGCGCGCCGAGCTGGCCGAGGTGGACCATCCGGAGCTGCTCGAACGCCGCACCAAGCAGACAATCGCGGTCGGCGCCTGGGCGCGCGGGCCGGTCGTCGAATGGGCGATCCGCCGGGGCGAGGCGGTACGGCGCAAGGCAGATCGGATCTTCACCGAGTGCGATCTGCTGCTGACGCCGACCATCGCGATCCGCCCGCCGCTGCTCGGTGTGCTCGACGGGGCGAACACGGCGCGCGCTCAACTCGCCTCGGTGCCGATGGTCGCCTACACCGCGATCTGGAACGTCACCGGCCACCCCGCCGCGTCCGTGCCCGCCGGAGTCGGCGACGACGGGCTTCCCCTGTCGGTACAGCTGGTCGGCCCCACCAACGGCGAGACGACGATCCTCCCGATCGCAGCGCAACTCGAGCAGGCGCGTCCACAGCCTCGTCCGGTGCTCCGCTCCGCCCGATAGCCCAGGAAGATCCACTCGGACGGCCCGACAGTCACTCACCGGCGGAGCGCCGTGCGTCGGCGTTTCCGACGCACACCCTGGGGGTGCTCAATCCGGCTGTCAGCCCGGATCCCGCTTCCCCGCGCCGACCTGATGTGCGAGGCCACATAGCGACGTAGGCTCCCGCGTCCACTGACACTCGCCATCAGGTGCTACGCGCGTTAGCCGACACCGCCAGTCGCGCCCCTCGCTCATCCGCGTGAGCGGCGAGCACCGTTGCCTGCGGTCACCGCCGCGTAGGCAGACGGTGATGCCGGAAGCCCCGGCAAGCATCGGTTGCACCATCGTCCCTGCGCGTTGGGCGATCCCGTCGGCCGACCACCTCGCAAACCCTCCGCGAACCTGCAAGCTAAGATACAACTTGTGTCTAAGACGTATTCATCGGCTGAACAGGCTTATCGCGCCGTGAAGGAACGCATCCTCTCCGGCGCGCTGGCCGGAGGCGAACTGATCAGCGAGGGCGAGATCGCCGCCGAGCTGGGCACCTCCCGCACGCCGGTGCGCGAGGCCTTCCTGCGGCTGGAGACCGAGGGCTGGATGAAGCTCTACCCGAAGCGCGGCGCGCTGGTGGTGCCGATCCCGCCCGACGAGGCCGAGCACGTCGTGCATGCCAGATACGTCGTGGAGACCGCGGCCGTCCGCGGCGCGACCGCGACCGACACCGGCATGCTGGTCGAGGCGTTGCGTTCCTCGATCGAGCGGCAGCGCGACCTGGCCGCGGCGGGCGACCTCGACGGATTCGCGCTGGCGGACACCGACTTCCACCGCACCTACGTCCTCGCGGGTGGCAATCCGCTGCTGTCGGGTTTCTACGACTCGCTGCGCGAACGCCAGCGCCGGATGAACAGCGTGGCCCTGCGCCGCGGCCCGGTCGACATGACCCGGATCATCGAGCAGCACACACGGCTGGCCGAGTTGATCGCGGCGGCGGAGGTCGACGGGTTCGCCGACGCACTGGTCGAGCATCTGTCCGGCGTCCACCAGCTGGAACTACGGAGCCGGTGATGGCGACACTCACCCTCACCGCGCCCGGTGACCGGGTCGTCTCCAGCCCGTGGCGCGGGGTCGCCGCCGCGATGTTCACGATCGCCTGGGGCGGCAACGAGTTCACGCCGCTGCTGGTGATGTACAAGAACGACGGACTGGCGGCCACGACCGTCGATCTGCTGCTGTTCTATTACGTGCTCGGCATCGTGCCCGCGTTGCTGATCGGCGGTCCGCTGTCGGATCGCCACGGCCGGCGCGCCCTGCTGCGGCCCGCCCCGCTGATCGCCGCGGCCGGATCACTGCTGCTCGCGTTCGGGTCCGCGTCGGTACCGCTGATGTCGGCGGGGCGGGTGCTGTGTGGCGTCGCGCTCGGCTTGGCGATGGCGGTCGGCGGCAGCTGGCTCAAAGAGCTGGCGCAGCCGCCCCACGGGCCGGGGCTCGCCGCGGGCACGGGTGCGCGTCGCTCCGCGATGAGCCTCACCGGTGGTTTCGCGGTCGGCGCAGGCTGCGCCGGAGTGCTCGCGCAATGGGCGCCGTGGCCGAACACCTCGGCGTACCTGGTCAACGTGGGGCTGTGCCTGATCGCCGCCGTGTGGGTCAGGCGGGCGCCGGAAACCGTCCCGCCCCGCCGCGATCCGCGTCGGCTCCGCGACGACCTGCGGATTCCCGCGACCGGGCACCGACGATTCCGGATGGTGGCGATCCCGGTCGCCCTGTGGCTGTTCACTTCCGCCGCGACGGCGTACGCGGTGCTGCCCGCGCTGATGGCACCGCAGGTCGGCGCGGCGCCGATCGCGTTCTCCGCCGTGGTGTGTGTCATCACGCTGGGCTGTGGATTCGCCGTCCAGTCCGTCGCGCGCCGGATCGATCGGCCCGGCACCGCGCGGGCGGCCGTAATGGCGCTGGCCTCGGTCACGCTCGGGATGACCCTCGCCGCCGCGGCTTCCGGCCTGCTGACCCTGTGGTCGACGCTGGCCGCCGCCGCGGTGCTCGGCGCCGGTTACGGCATCGGCCTGGTGGCCGGGCTGCAGGAGATCGAGCGCATCGCCCGCGCCGACGATCTCGCCGGGCTGACCGCCGTGTTCTATTCGGCCAGCTATCTGGGTTTCGGCGTCCCGGCGCTGCTTTCGTTCCTGCACGATGCCGTCGGCCTCGGCTATCCGGCGATGCTCGGCGCGGGCGCGCTGGCGGCGGCCGGATGTCTGGCGCTGGTGCTGCGCGACTACCGACCCCGACCGTCGCCCAGCGGCGGTCTCACGCCTTCGGCGTCAGCAGCACCAGCGGAATCTCGCGCGTGGTCTTCGTCTGATAGTCGGCGTAGTTCTTCGCCGCGGAGGTGACGCGGGGCCACAGCGCGGCCCGTTGCTCGGCCGTGGCCACCCGAGCCGTCATGGGCACCTTCGGGCCGCTGCGCACCGACACGACGACATCCGGGTTGTCGCGCAGGTTCAGGAACCATGCCGGGTGCACGGGGTCGCCGCCGCGCGAGGCGACGACGACGTAGGTGTCGCCGTCGACGACCGGGGCGGTGAGCATGACCGCGTGCGGGCGGCCGGACTTGCGGCCGATGGTCGTGAGCTCGAGCGACGGCATGCCCGCGAAGTCATTGCCCACCTTCCCGAAGCTGATCTTCAACAGGACACGATGCGCCGTATTCATGGCCTTCAGCGCGAAATTCGAGGGCATGCGATCCTCACGATCGGCTCGACAGGTCGACTGTCGCAGGGGGGACGCGACGAATCGGACTGTACCCGAACCGGCGCGGACCGCTCAGCTCGCGGACCACCCCGACCAGCGCGCCACGTCGATGGCTATCACCGGGCCCGGCGGCGGCTGTCGCTCGTACTGGGGGTAGTGCTCGGTCAATCGACGGATCGCCGCTGCGGCCTCGTCGGGTTCCGCGATGCGGGCGTCCCCGTCGGCGCGGGCCCACCACAGCTGGGTCCAGTCGTCGCCGTAGCGGTCGACGAGCACGGCGACCGCTGGGTTCGCCGCGATGTTGTCCAGGCGGCGCAACGCCGTGGTGGTCTTCGGCTTCGCGTCCACGCTGGTGTAGATCACCTCGCCAGCCACGACGAACACGATGGGCACCACATGCGGGCGCGACCGCGCCGAAATTGTCGCCAACCGCGCGACCGGGCTGCTCGCGAATCGTTTGCGCGCTTCCTCGGAACTCAGTCGCACATCCGCCTCCTCGACGCCGTTATCCCCGCAATTCGGGGATCGAGTCTGTTCCGCCCCCTATGCAACCGGACATTTGCCGTGAAATCACGGTGATCGACTGCTCCCACGCTACGGTCGAGTGAATGTGTGACCCGTCAAGAAGCTATGTCCCCAGAAGGTGGAGGCGGTCGTGGACATCGATATCACTGCCCGGCTGAACCTAGCGTTCGAGATGTGGGAGCGCGCGCACGGGCGCCCGCTCGCCGACGATACGGTCGAGACGTGGGTGACCGCAGCCGGGTACGACCTGGAACCGGGTCACCTGGCGAAAGTCCGGCGCGGGCAGCTCACCGCACTGCCGGAGCAGGCACGCGCCGGGCTGGCCCATGTGTTCGGGCTCGACCCCAGCTACTTCGTCTTCGATCCCGGCCCCGACCGGGCCGACGACGCCGAAGTGATCGCGCACCTGGACAATTCGGCCCTGCGCCGCCTCGGGCAAGCCGTGAACGGCGTGTCGCTGCGCACGCTGCTGTACCTCGAGTCCGTCGCCGAAGTACTCCGCGAGGCCGACGGCCTGCCTCCGTGCGAGCAAACCGCACAACTCTGATCGAACGACAGCGGCTCGGTTTCGGCCCCCGGCTCCGGTAGACCGGCGGGCCGGCCACACCGCCGATTCGCTCGACGCGGCTGCCCGGCGCGTCGATAATCCAGATTTCGAATATTCGTCCGCAATACCGCGGCCCGCACCAGCCGCGAGCACGGATAGTGAATTCCAGGCAAACGACTTTCCGGCAATTTCCCACTGACCGCGCCGCCACACCGCACTTTTCGGCCATCGCCAGCGTAATCCGAGCATCGGCACGGCAGCGGGAATATCCGGCCGTGCCGCGCGCCCGCGAAATCCGCCCGGGTGGCGCGGCACGGCCCGTCCCGCTATGCTCGTGCCGCGAGATTCGAAAATGCTTGTCGGTCTGCGTATTTGGGGTGAAAGTGCACGCAGAAGGGGGTAAGGGGATGTCAATTCTCCGGCGGTGAGCGCGAGTGCGGAAGTACGAAACTTGTCAGAGTTGTTGAATCCGGCGGCGAGTGAACTCGGCGATGGCGCTGTCCGGCGCTCGAAACCGCCGTACGCCACGTTGTCGGCCTGCGTTGTCGCGAGCGCGGCCATCGTGACCACGGCGGTGTACTACGCACCCGCCGAATTCCGGATTTCGCTCGCGGCGGGCGCCACCGCCGCGGCGATCGCCTTGTGCGCCGCGGTGACGACGGCGGTGCACTTCCGCCGGGAAGCCCGGAACGCCCGGCGGGACGCCGACCAGGCCCGGGACGAGCGCGTGCACGCCCTCGCCGGCGCGCACGCCGAGGTCAACGCCGCGAACGAGGCGGCCGCCGAACACACGGCGCGCGCGAAGAGCAGCGAGAGCCGCCGCGCCGCCGCCATGGCGGCCTTCGCGGGCGCCGCGGGGCGCATGCAAGCGATGACCACCAGCATGCTCGCGGAGCTGCGCGAGATGGAGCACCGGCACGGCGATCCCACCGTGCTCGCCGACCTGCTGCAACTGGACCACCACACCGCCCAGGCGGGGCGCCTGGCCGACAGCATCGCCGTGCTCAGCGGCGCGCGATCCGGCCGCAGGTGGGCCAAACCGATTGCGATGGAATCGATTCTGCGCGGCGCGATGGGCCGCGTGGCGGGCTACCAGCGGGTGCGGTTGCGGGCGATCGCCGATATCGCGGTCTCCGGCCATGCCGCCGAAGGCGTCATGCACGCGCTGGCGGAGCTGCTCGACAACGCCTGCAACTTCTCCCCGCCCACCACCGAGGTGCACGTCTACGCCGCCGAGGTCCCGGCGGGGGTCATCATCACCATCGAGGACAGCGGACTGGTCATGAGCGCCTCGGCGCTGCGCCGCGCCGAGGCGGCGGTGTCGGCCACCGGACCGGACGCACGCGGTTCCGGACTCGACCTCTCGTCACTCACCGGGACCCGGCTCGGCCTCGCCGTGGTGGGCAATCTCGCACGCAAGCACGGCCTCACCGTCTCCTACCGTCCTTCCGCCATCGGCGGCACCGCCGTGGTCGTGGTGATCCCGCGCGATCTCACCACTCGTGTGGAGCGGCCGCAGTCGTCCACCATCACCGGCACGCTGCCCGTCACGCGAGAGCGCGCGGGCGCCACCGCACCGCCGGAACGGACGCCCGCTCCACCGCAGCCCGCCCCACCGTCCGCCGCCGGTCCGGCGCTGCCCAAGCGACGCCGCGGCAGCACGCTGGCCGCTGTCCATCCCGAAGGGCTCGCCGCACCGGAACCGGCCACGCCGACGCCACCCGCGGCGCGGCCGGACTCGCTCGGCGCGTTCCAGCGCGCGGTGGCCGGGCGCGCGACCGACAGTGCCGTCACCTCCTCCCCCGCCCCTTCCGTCTCCGTGGAGAACGAACGATGACAACCTCCGAGACCGCCCAGCTGAGCTGGCTATTGGATCAGCTGCTCACCCGCACACCGCGTACCAGGCACGCGCTGCTGCTGTCCAGCGACGGGCTGAAGATCTGCCACACGCCCGAACTCACCGTGGACGGAGCCGACCAGCTCGCCGCCATCGCCGCGGGCATCCAGAGCCTCTCGCACGGGGCATCGGTCGAATTCGGCGACGGCCGGGCGGGGGTGCGCCAGTCGATGACCGAGTTCTACGGCGGCATCCTGTTCATCGTCGAAGCCGGGCTGGGCGCGCACATCGCGGTCGTCGCCGCCGAGGACGCGGACGCCGGGCTGGTCGGGCACAACATGCGGGAGCTGGTGGAACAGCTCGGCGAGCACCTGGCGGCCGCGCCGCGCTTCCCGGGAGCGAGCGTGTCGTGACCAGGCCAGGCCGCGACGACGACCCCGATCGGCTCTACACACTGACCGGCGGCCGGAGCAAGCCGGACTCCGACACCTTCGATCTGGTCACCCTGGTGGTCAGCGAGTGCGCGCCCACACCGGGCATGCAGTCCGAGCACGTGGCGATCCTCGACCTGTGCCGCGCCCCGACCGCCGTCGTGGAAATCGCCGCCGAACTGCGCATTCCGGTGGGCATCGCGACCATCCTGCTCTCGGACCTGCTGCACGCGGGCAAGATCACCGTCCGTCCGCCGCGCAGCGGTCTTCCCGGCGCGCCATGGTCTTCCCTGCCCGACACCACCACGCTCGAGAAGGTGCTCGTTGGACTTCGCAAACTCTGATCCGCGCCCCGCCCGCGCGGACGCGCCCCTGCACCAGGCGACCAGGCGGGGACTGAAGATCGTCATCGTCGGGGGTTTCGGCGTCGGCAAGACGACGATGGTCCGCGCCGTCAGCGAGATCCGCCCGCTGGACACCGAGGCGATCATGACCGACGAGGGGCTGGACATCGACGACCCCAGCGGCGCGCCGGGCAAATCGACGACGACCGTCGCCTTCGACTTCGGGCGGATCACCATCGACGACGAGCACGTGCTGTATCTGTTCGGCGCACCGGGGCAGGAGCGGTTCCGGTTCCTCTGGGATCGGCTGTTCACCGGCGCGCTCGGCGCCATCGTGCTGGTCGACCCGCACCGGATAGCCGATTCCTGGTACGCCATCGACCGGCTGGAACACCAGCAGACGCCGTTCATCGTCGCCTGCAACGACTTCGGCGCTGGTCACCGTCCCGGCGAGGTCCGCGACGCGCTCGACCTGGATCCGCACGTGCCGGTGATCGATTGCGACGCCCGCTCCCGCGAGTCCGGCGCGGGCGTGCTGATCACCCTCGTCGAGCACCTCTACTCCCTCGCCACGCCCCCTGGGCGTCCCCTGCTCCCGACTCCGGAGGCCGCGTCATGACCGTGCCCGCGCCGAGTTCCACCGACAGCTGCCCCGTCCACGCCGCCCCGGTCACGTTGAGCGGTCCACGTTTTCACACCGACCCGCATCAGCTCTATCACGAGATGCGCCGCGAGCACGGTCCGGTCGTCGCCGTCGAGTTGCCCGGCGGCGTCCCCGCCTGGCTGGTCATCGGTTATCGCGAATTGCACCAGGTGACCAGCGATCCCGAGTTGTTCCCGCGCGACGTCGCCCGGTGGAACCAGTGGCCGAACATCCCCGCGGACTGGCCGCTGCTGCCGATGGTCGGGCAGCCGATGCCGTCGATCTATTTCACCGCGGGCGCGGAGCACCGCAGGCACGTGGCGATGGTGGAGCCCGCGCTGGAATTGGTCGACACTTTCGAATTGCGGCGCACCTGCGAGGATTTGGCCGACCGCTTGATCGACGCGTTCTGTGGACGGGGCGAAGCGGAGTTGGTCGCCGACTACGCCGAGCCGCTGCCGGTGCTGGCCCTGGCGCGGATCCTGGGCTTTCCCGACGAGGACGGGCCCCGGGTGGCGTGGACGATGAAGACGCTCGCCGACGGCGGGTCCGACGCCCAGGCCGCCCACCAGCAGTTCGCCGAGCACATGCAGCACCTGCTCGCGACCAAGAAGGCCGCGCGGGGCGCCGACCTGGTGTCCTGGATGCTGGCGCGACCCGGCGCCTTCACCGATCAGGAATACGTCCTGGACCTGATGGCGATCACCGCCGCGGGATACCTGCCCACGGCCGACTGGATCGGGAACTCGGTGCGGCTGATGCTCACCGACGACCGGTTCGCCGCCGCGCTCGGCGGCGGGCGCCACAGCGTGGGCCAGGCGATGAACGAAGTGCTGTGGGAGGACACGCCCACCCAGATCCTCGCCGGGCGCTGGGCGGCCCGCGACACCCGGCTGGGCGACAAGGTCATCCGCGCCGGGGACATGCTGCTACTGGGCTTGGCCGCGGCCAATGCCGATCCCCATGTGCGCCAGCATGTCTCCGACGGCGCCGAACCGGCGCACACCGGCAACAGCGCACACTTCGCCTTCAGCTACGGCGAGTACCGCTGCCCGTTTCCCGCACAGGAGATCGCCGAGGTCATCGCGCGCACCGGCATCGAGGTGCTGCTCGACCGGCTGCCCGACCTCGACCTGGCGGTGCCCGCCCAGAACCTGGTCCGGCGACCGTCGGCCTTCCTGCGCGGCATGACATCCCTGCCTGTCCGCTTCACACCCGTTCGCGCCGTCGGAGGTACCCCGTGAGCACTGAATGCCCCCACGCAGCAACCCTTGTCATCGACCCGATGGTCGGCGATCTGGGCACGGAGACCAGCCGGTTGCGCGCCGCCGGTCCGCTCGCCCGGATCGAGTTGCTCGGTGTGCCCGCCTGGACGGTCACCCAGCACGCGCTGGCCAGGCAGTTGCTCGTCGACACCAGGCTGGTCAAGGACATCGGCGCCTGGTCGCTGTGGCAGTCCGGCGCGGTGACCAGGCAGTGGCCGCTGATCGGCATGATCGACGCGGGCCGTTCCATGTTCACCGTCGACGGCGCCGAGCACCGCAAGCTGCGGATCAAGACCACCCAGGCGTTGACCAAGCGCAGGCTGGACGCGCTGCGGCCGGCGATCGAGCGGATGACCGCCGAACTGCTGGACGATCTCGGCGAGGCCGGACGCGACGGCGCGGCGGTGGACCTCAAGACGGTGTTCGCCTACCCGCTGCCGATGCGGGTGATCAGTGAGCTGATGGGCGTGGACCGGGCCGACCATCCGATGCTGCTCAGCTCGTACAAAGCGTTCTTCTCGCTGCTGACCCCGCAGGACGAGCGGCTACGGGTGATCGACGAATTGGACGTCTACTTCACCGACCTGGTGCGCAAGAAGACCGCCGACCCGACCGACGACCTGACCAGCGCCTTCATCGTCGGCGACGACATCGAGCCGCTCACCGAGGAAGAGGTGGTGGGCAACCTGAAGGCGCTGGTGGCCGCCGGCCACGAAACGACGATCGGCCTCATCCTCAACGCCGTACGCGCACTGCTCGGGCGCCCGGACCAGTTGAGCGCCATCCGCACCGGCGAACTCACCTGGGAAGCCGCGGTGGAGGAAACCCTGCGCTGGGACAGCCCGGTGACCCATCTGCTGATGCGGTTCGCCACCGAGGACATCGCCATCGGCGACACGGTCATCGCGCAGGGTGAGGGAGTGGTGATGTCCTACCGCGCGATCGGACGGGATTTCGCCGTGCACGGCCCGGACGCCGACGATTTCGACGTCGCCCGCCCGACGGCCAACCGGCACCTGGCCTTCGGTTACGGTCCGCATATCTGCCCTGGTGCGGCACTCGCCCGCCTGGAAGCGGGAATCGCGCTGCCCGCCCTGTTCGATCGCTTCCCCGGCCTGCGCTTCGCCGTGCCGGTCGAGGAGATCCGCAACCTGCCGGTGCTCACCCAGAACGACCTCGAAGCGTTCCCGGTGCATCTCGGGAACTGACCCGACGCATCGATTGCCGGTGGCGCATCGGCATTCGGTACAAACCTGCTCCTACCGCCGAAGACTCGCCCATGCGGGCAGAGGCTCACGCGCCGCCAGCCACTCCTCCGGTATCCCCCGTGTCTCGCCTCGGCATCCAATGCCGGTGTGTGACGCCACGATTCCGCCGACGATAGCGGCCGTTGTATCCACATCCCCACCCGCTTCGATGCACGCGGTTACAGCGGCAGGATAGTCACCGAGAAAGGTAGCCGCTGCCCACAAGGCGAACGGAACCGTGTCCTGAGCGCTGACCTGCGAGCCGTTGCCGAGCTCGTAGGCCGCTTCGGCTGTCGATCGGCCCAGTAGCTTCTGGGCGCGGCGGAAACCTGTCGCGGTCCGGCCATCAACGAGATACGGCTCGACCGCAGTCAGCAATTCGCGCGGCGAACATCCTTTCCCGCAAGTCGCCGCAGCATGGCTCGCGGCGACGGCGACCGCCATTGCACCCACGATCGCTTCCGGATGCTGATGCGTCACCTCAGCCGACAGTGCGGCCTGAACTGCCGCGCGGTCGGGGTCCCCGGCGAAATACGCCCCGAGCGGGGCGACCCGCATCGCGGCTCCGTTTCCCCACGATCCGCGCCCGTCGAAAACGGCACCCGCCGCGTCGATCCAGGAGCGTCCATCGCGAATCTCATGTAGCACGACGACGGTGCCCGCGCCATACCCCCGATAGGGTTCGCAGCGTTCGGCGAATGCGGTTGCGAGCGCGTCGCGGTCGATATGACTGCGGCCGCAGACTTCCACGTACACCGAACAAGCCATCTCGGTGTCGTCGGTCCATTGCCACGGCGCTGCGGGCGGGCGTCCGGCGAGAAGATCGGGTATCGAGCGACCCGGCACAAAGAACTGAGCACCCAGCGCATCACCAACGGACAAACCTTCGAGGCTGGCACCAGCGGCATCTGAATTATGCGGCATATGGGCGCATATGATGCCAACCGCAACCAGCTACCGCAACGGGCATAGCCTGCGCTCGCAGGGGATGCCCGGTTGCTGGGACACCACAAGCCGACCACACAGTGAGCCGACCGAGCGCTATTGTTCGCGGGATAGTCCGCGTGAGCGTTCCTGTCCTTGCCCGGTCCCGCCACGCTCAACGCTCGGCGCAGAACCAGGCGGCTGTCTGACCGCTGCTAGTGGATGCTGCGCCTGCCCTAGCCAGAGAATTTTCTCCACCTCCGACAGACGCCCTTTCTCGTCCAACTCCTTGAACGCCGCGTTGCGCGCCTCGTTCAGCGCCTGCAAGGCAGCGGCTTCCCGTTCTTTCGCTGCCGTGCGTGCCTCGGCTGCTGCCCGCTCCGCCCTCGCGGCGTCGGCCGCTTCTCGGGCCGCTTGTTCTCCAGCGTCGGCGGCTTCCCGTTGCGGGTACTGGCTGGGTGGCGGGAACTCCTGCGCCACCCGTTCGGCTGCGTCCCGTTCCACCCGCGCCTGCTCGGTTTCCGGCGTTCGGCCTGCTTGCCTGGCTCGCTCGGTTTGCTCGCGGGCCTGCCGGTCGCGTTCGGCCTGCTGCGGGGCATCCGCCCGGCCGCGCGCAGTGGCTTCCCGGAACTGTTGTATCTTCCGGAATTTTTCGGCTCGGTCGCGTGCCTTCGCCAGCTCCGCAATCTTCTCCTGCCGCTTCGCCTTCTCCTGCTGCCGCTGCTGACGAGCCTTCTCGCCGACACCGGGCAATTCGAGCTGCTGGCCCTGCTCCAACGCACGCCCGCGCGCCCAAATCTCGCGGGCATCGGCTCGCGCTATGACTTGGTGTGTGAACTGATCCGGGAAGTCTCGGAGCAATCCGACGATGAGTTCCTGCGCTTCTTTCGATATCGACTCACCTTGGACGGATCGCAATACGTGCTGGTGGTTCTTATTCTTATCGAGAAGCTCTCGCACCGCTCTGAGTTGCTTTTCATCTTTCTCCCCCCGGATTCTGCCCGACTTTTCTTCGATGGTGTAGGTGACACCGCGATCTTTCTTGATCTTGTCGAATTGAATTCGATCTTTCCCGACTTCGTAAGTTCGGGAATGAATGGCATACCCATTCTCGCGGTCGCGGAAGAATCGATCGGCACCATTTTCGAAGATTCGTCCGCGCTCATTGTTATCGAATCCGTTGCGATCACTGTCGTAGCCGTCACCAGGCAATACCCCGCCCCCAAACTTACGAAGCAAGCATTGATTTAGGTCACATGAAAGGTGGGTGACCGGGAAAGTTGGCGCTCACACCGGAGAACGATGGAGCGCCGCCCTTGCGCAGCCTCCAGAATGCAACAGACACCAGCTCGATTATGTCGATGAACTCATGTTCTATAACGAAGTTCACAAGCAGTTCCGCGGTGCAGGTCTTCCAGTCCTCGAATTTGAAAGCTATGCCCGGCTTGATGTCGTCGTATATGGAAATATCTTCGCAGTCGTTGTAGCCGGACGGCATATCGGCCAGGTTGAGCCATCGCGCATCGAGATACCGGATGAACCATTCTCCGATGAAGCACACCAGTTGATCGACGTTGTCTGCATTTTCGGCGAGTGTTACAGCCTTCGCATCCGGAAACAGCTCCGCGATCTTGTCGCTGATCTGGACTGCCTCGTCCGATTCGAAGTCCCATGGCTCTTGCGGCAATCCGGGCAATCCGGCACGATCGAGAAGTTTCCGCACCTGTGCCGCGCGCCGGTCAGGGGCGACCCATATGCCCCACTTAGTCTGCTCGACGGGTACGCCGAGATCCATGATCATCTGCTCATCATTCCCCACGTCTACCTCCTTCTCGTCATGATCGAAGCACTACAGTTTCGCGCCGCGCGCACCCTCGGACAAGCGACGGCCGGAGGCGGGTGTCGTAATCGTCGGAAGACCCGACGGAACCATCATCGCTCTACATACAGCCGTTCCCCTGGCAACCTCGGTAAGCGGTCGGTTACGCCACCGCGCACTGACACGCCGTCTGTGCGGTGCCGTACCCCTTTGTCCTGTACGAAGATCAAAGCGGCAGTGAGGCATGCCGCGTAGTGCAGGTGGTAGCCGCGTAGCCGCACGATCAGGTGCACATCCGGTTCGTTCGGTAGCGGGGATGTCATCCCATCCTCCGCGTCGTGCTGGGAGTGTGCGTAGGCGGACCTTCCGTGAAAGGGAGTCACGTGGTAGCGAATAATCTTGTCGCTCAGTGTGTTTGAGGCAGATCGGGGGAAGGCCGGCGGGCGGGTTCGGTTGGGCACACCGATGTGGAGTCCCGTCCGCGCAGCCTTCCCCCTTTCGGGTGCCCCGGCACGGCCTGCTTCCCCTGCCGTGCAAAAGGGGGAACAGTGGGTGCGTGGCGTGCCGGGGCGGTCTGGGGGTTGTTGTCAGGTGCCGGTGATGTGCTGGCCGATGATCGCGGGTATCAACAGGTCCAGAAAGGTGATCTCGTCGGCGGCGGGAATGTTGTCGATGATCGGATCGAGCACCGGCGCGGCATACAAGCGGCCGGTGTGCGGCGCTGCGGCATTGCGTGCGCTGGAGATCAGTGCGAAGACGACCCTCGCCATCAGGCGGACGCGGGTGGTGTCGGTCATCCCGTCTCGCACGGCAACCGCGGTGCTGGCCACCAGAGTGCCGATCACGTCGGTCAGGACGTCGAGTTCGGCGGCGTTGCGCTCGGCGTCCTGATCACCGCTCACCGACCGGCCCGGGGCCGCGGCACCGTCCGCCGTTGCCGGGCGTGCTCGGCGGCGCATCCCCGGATCGCTTCGACCACGGCCCGCCCCGGCGGACGGTAGGCGTCGCGGGGTGGGTACACCCACGCCCGGAACAAACCGGGCCGCTGCCCCGGACCGGGTAACGCGATCTCTCCGGCACGCAGGATCGACACGTTCAACCGCGACATCTCCGCGAACAACCGAATATCGTCCGGCAGGTCCGGCCCGGTCAGGAAAGTCCAACGCTGCGAACGCGGATGCGTCAGCACCGGCCCGCACCGGTGACCCGCGCGCTGCATCCACGCTTTGACCTCCGAACCGATGAACGCGGGCATCATCACCCCACACACCCGGCCCGCACGAAGCGTGATCCGCCCCAGATGCGGCGGGCGGACCTCGGCCGGCAGATCACACACCCGCCGGTAGAAGTGACACACCGACAACGGTGTGTGCCCAGGGTGTTTCGATGAATGCATAGGCGTCTCCCCTCGCGCTGACGATTGGTATGCACCCGCCGCCGGGGAGCCGATGAGAGCACCGGATCAACCCGGCGGCGGGGCTCCCTCCAGCCTGGTCGTGCTCGGTATGTATTCGAAGGCACGGAACTCGTACGGAGCCTGTACTCTTCCCGTACGGACCGGCGCAGGCGCGGGCAAGGGGTGGCAATGATCGTCATCGACAAATGGACGCGAACCGAGGTCCGAGCTTTGCGCATTGCCGCTCTGCGGATTACGCAGGAGGAGCTTGCCGAAACGCTCGGGTTCAACGTCGAGACCATCCAGAAATGGGAACGGAAGACAAGGGCCGATCGCCCGATCGTACGCAAGTCGGCAGCGGCGCTGGACGAGCAGCTTCGGCGGCTCAACGCTAGCCAGCTCGAACGGTTGCAGGCTGCACTCGCGAATGCACCCGCACTGCAGGACGGGCATTCTGTACTCAGCGGCAATGTGGTCTCGGGCGCAGACGAGTCGCCACGGACAGATGATCTCGGGATCGTTGCGCGGGAAGTCGAGGACGAGGTGAAACGGCGTGAGTTCGGCAAGCTGGCCACGGCCGGGGCGGTCGCGGTCTTTCTCCCCGAAAGCCGTGGCCGGATCGGTATGAGTGACGTCCAACGGCTCTTGGCTGGAGTCGACGCACTCGATCAGGAGGATCAGCGCAAAGGCGGAGCCCAATTGGTTGATGTTGCCGTCGAAAAGCTGGCGCACGCCATAGATTGGCTCGAAACCGGTGCATTCGACTCGGTTGTCGGGAACGCATTCACCAGCGCGACCGGAGAACTTGCGGTGCTCGCTGGGTGGCTGGCCTACGACGGGGATCGGCATCAGCTTGCGCGCCGGTGTTTTGCGGACGCCATGGCACTCGGCACGGAGGCCGACGACAGTGACTTGATCGCACACACTTGCTTGTATGCGGCGAATCAATCCTGCTCTCTTGCGCGTGCCGGACTGGGCGGAAGTCCCCACAAGGCATTGCAGCTGTCTGCTCGTGCCCGCGACATGATGCGTGGTCGGCCACCAGGCCGCATTCACGCCTTGATCGCCGTTCGTGAGGCGCAGGCGTACGGTCTGCTGGGTGACCGGAGGGCGTTCGGGCGTGCAGTTGCGACAGCGTGGCGTGAGTTGGAACAGGCAATGCAGTTCGAGCCACTGGAGGAAGTTCCGCAATGGCTGCGATTCGTGACATATTCGGAGATCGCCGACCACGAGGCCCGCGGCTACGCTGACATGGGTGACCTGCGTAGATCTGTCGATCTGTACGCGACTGCCGTGGACCGACCCGCAGAGATGCGTAACGCCACGATCGTCCGCGCATGGTCGGCCGCGACCAGGGCTCGCCTCGGCGATATCAGTGGCGCACTCGAGCACGGGTTCCCAGCGTTGGTGGACCTGTCCGCCATAGCGTCGACACGCACACTACGTCGCCTCGAGCCGGTTCGGAGAGCGGTCGATCGATTGCCCGCCGGTGCCGAGTTCCGCGACCTGTACGACGCACTGACTCAGAAAGCGATAACCGCATGACCGGCTTGCCGGATGGTCTGGAATTCGAGCACTACAGCGCTGCCGAAACTCGTTCTCGTCGTGCGATAGTCGAGGAAATATACCGCCGTTCATATGTTGATGCCATTGCCTCCGGAGATCCGTTCGACTCGCCCTCGGAATTCATGCGACGGTTCGATTCCTACACCGATTCCCGTAGCAACGGGTTCGCGTATGTGCTTGCGCGAGTGAACGGTAAGCCCGCTGGTCAGATCTGGGGCTGGCCACTACCCCCGCATGCACGATGGTGGACCGGATTGCAACTCGACAGTGGCGACCTCGAGGAGTTCACTGCCGAGGACGGCACACGCACGTTCGGGCTCAGCGAGATCATGGTGTGCGCCGAATATGCT
Source organism: Nocardia gipuzkoensis (assembly GCF_021183645.1). NCBI lineage: Bacteria > Bacillati > Actinomycetota > Actinomycetes > Mycobacteriales > Nocardiaceae > Nocardia > Nocardia gipuzkoensis. Next base: position 58,621 of record NZ_CP089225.1, read on the forward strand.
GGTCAGGGCATCGCACGTGCTCTGCATGACGAAATGCTCAGCTCGAGACCCGAACGGCGAGCGACACTGCTCGTCGAGTCGGACAACGAGCGTGCCTACGAACGTTATCGGCGCTGGAGTTGGAAGAGGGTCGGATCGCTGCGCCCATCCTGGCCGGACGCCCCACATTTCGATGTGCTTGTTCGCGACTTGCGCTGACCAGGAATAGCAACAGCCGCGGCTCGAAACGGTGCTCACCCAGAACGACCTCGAAGCGTTCCCCGTGTATCTCGGGAACTGCCCCGGAGCATCGGTTGTTACCGTGGCCTATGGCCAGCGAATCCTCGGCGGCGCTGCACCGGCGTGACCAGCTCCGCGACTTCCTCCGCACCCGCAGGGCCCGGCTCACGCCGGAGGACGTCGGCCTGCCTGCGGTGGGACGGCGGCGCACGCCCGGCCTGCGGCGCGAGGAGGTCGCCATGCTCGCCGGGGTGGGCGTGTCCTGGTACACGTGGCTGGAGCAGGGACGCGACATCACCGTGTCGGCGGAGGTGCTCGACGCGATCGGTGCCGCGCTGCGCCTGTCCGGTCCGGAGCGGACGCATCTGTATCTGCTCGCCGGTCTCAATCCGCCGCCGTCGGGGGCGACGGGCGACGCCGAGATCACCCCGCAGCTGCGCCAATTGCTGGACGCGTGGGGCTCGCGGCCCGCGGTGCTGCGCGACCGCTCCTGGAATCTGCTCGCGGTCAACGACACCGCGCGAACCGTCTTCGGTTTCACCGACGCCGACCACAACTGCCTGGTCTCGTTCTTCACCAACGCCAGGTACCGCGGCATGCACGCGGAGTGGAGCGCGATCGCGCCCGCGGTCGTGGCCGCTTTCCGCGCGGATGCGGCGCACCACCCCGGCGACCCCGAGTTCGGCCGGGTGATCGGCGAGCTCACCGCCGCGAGCGAGGAATTCGCCGAGTTGTGGGCTCGCCACGACGTGGACGCCCCAAGCCAAGCCGTGAAGGCGGTACACCACCCCGAAGCGGGTGACCTGCTGTTCGACACGACCACCCTCGCGGTGGCCGACCACCCGGATTGGTTCCTGGTGCTCTACAACCCGCAACCCGGCACCGAGACCGCGCAGCGGGTCGACGGGCTGATGCGGATCAGACTCGCCGCCCCGGCGTGACCGTAGCCTGGTGGTGCCACACCTAGGTCAACTGGACACTGTTACGCGGACCGGGCCTTCGGCACGCTGATTCGTATGACACACAGCATCTCCCGATTCGACGGTCAGGTCGCGCTCGTCACCGGCGGCTCGAGCGGCATGGGACTGGCCACCGCACGACGGCTGCTCACCGAGGGCGCGCAGGTGGTCATCACCGGCCGGGACAAGACTCGGCTGGATGCCGCGGTCGAAGAATTGAACGGTGCCGACCGTGTGGTCGCGATCCAAGGCGACGCGGGACGCGTCGCCGATCTCGACGCGCTGGCCGCCGCCATCCGCGACCGGCACGGACGCCTGGACGTCGTGTTCGCCAACGCCGGGGTCGCGTCCTTCCGGCCGCACGCCGAGATCTCCGAGGACGAGTTCGACCGCGTCGTGAACGCCAACTTCAAAGGCGTGTTCTTCACCATCCAGAAGGCGCTGCCGCTGCTGTCGGAGCACGCGTCGATCGTCATCAACGCGTCGTGGACGCTGCATCGCGGCCTGCCCGGAGGCACGTTGTACGCGGCCACCAAAGCGGCCGTGCACAATCTGGCCCGCACGCTCGCGGCGGAGCTGGGGCCGAGAGGAATTCGGGTCAACTCCGTGAGCCCTGGATACATCGAGACCCCGATGTTCCACGACAACGTCAGCCCCGAAGCGCACGCCGCCGTGCTCGCCGAGGTGGCGAGCCGCCGGTTGGGCACCGCCGAGGACGTCGCGGACGCCGTCGCGTTCCTCGCCTCCGCTGAGGCGTCCTACGTCAACGGGCAGGATCTCGTCATCGACGGCGGCCTGGTCGCGGCCATCTCCCGCGAGATGATCTAGGCGGCCGTCGCCGGGCTCGCGCGGCACACGGATGCGAGGATGGCTTCCCGGATCGGCCGCCAGCGCAGATCCAGCTCGGCCGGGGTCCGGGAGTCGTCGGTCGGCGGAGCGGTGGTCAGCAATCAGGCGGCCTCGCGGCTGATCCACCGGCGCATCGGCGAACTCCTGCACCGCGCCTTGCTCGATCGCTGAGCGGCCGAAGCTCCGAAATCCGGTTGCCGTCGCATGCGCGCCGCTCAGTACAGTGGGCCGGTGATTCGCACCGCCGCGCTGGCCCATGTCCGGGATCGTCGCCTGTTGCAGGCGCGCTCGGCCGGCAAGGAGGTCTTCTACATGGCCGGCGGCAAGATCGATCCCGGCGAGACGCCCGAGGCGGCGCTGCACCGCGAGGTACGCGAGGAACTCGGTGTCGGCGTCGTCTCTTACGACGAACTCGGCGTCTTCCAAGCCGAGGCGTACGGGCACTCCCCCGGCACCCGGCTGCACATGACCTGCTTCACCGCGGAACTCGACGGCGATCCGCGCCCCACCAGCGAGATCGCCGAACTCCGCTACTTCACCGTGAGCGAGTACGCCGCCATGGACCACGTGGCACCCGGCTCGATGCTGGTCTTCCGCAAACTCCACGAACTCGGCGTGGTCGACTGGTAGTTCAGCGAACCGCTGGTTGCCGGCGTACGGCGCGCGGCGACCTCGCATCGAATTCGAAGCAGCGGGCGTCGACAAGTCGCGCGTTCCCGTGTGACCCGAAGCCGACCCCTCCGGCGAGGACTTCGAGGTCGCATGATCGGATCCACCGTCCGCCGCGCCCGTCGTGCACGCCGTCGAAAATCGGTGGTGGCGTGGCCGCGTGCGGCGGTACGGTGACGCGACCTCGGAGGCCGATGGTCCACCGAACCCGAGAGGAGTGGTTTATGTCCCGGCGAGCGCCGAGCGCGCCCCATCCTGTGGATTCGAACGACCCGTTCGGTCACACCTGACCAAGCCGGAACGCCGTCGGCACCGTCGAGGCGCGCTCGGTCTTCTCCTGCTGCATCAATCACCGCTCAGTGAGGAGTACCCGGGTGTCGAGCAACACCTCTTCGTCTCATCGTGGTCCCAGCCCGTCGCTGCGGACCGACACTTTCACCTGCGTTCGCTGCGGGCTCGTCGTCACGACGCTCGGGCCCGACAGCAGCAGGCGCAACCACTGCCCGAGCTGCCTGAATTCGCGGCACACCCGCGATCAGGTCGGTGGCGGCCGGTCCGACTGCGGGGCGCGCATGGCCCCGCTCTCGATCGCCGTGTCGCGCAGCGGCGAGTGGGCCGTCGTGCACCGATGCACCGGCTGTCACGAGCTGGCGCTGCACCCGGTGTCCGGCGACGACAACCAGCTGATCTTGATGCGCATCGCCGTTCGGCCGTTGGCCGAGCCACCGTTCCCACTCGAAATATTCGCGGATCTGTGAGGCGCGCGTCATGCCACGAAGGAAATTCGAGCGGCGCCGCCCGCAACGTCCCAAAGAGGTACTGCACGGGGCCGGTGGCGAATCCGGCGATATTTTCCGCTGCATCGGCTGTAGAAGGGAGATCCCGGTACGTGCGCCCGGGACCGCGCACCGCAATCACTGTCCGCACTGTCTGGCCAGTAGGCATGTCGATCATCGAGTGCCGGGTGACCGCGCCGCCGCATGTCGCGGACGGATGGCAGCGGTGAGCATGTCCTCGCGCGCGGACGGGGAATGGCTGCTGGTGCACCAGTGCGTGGCCTGCGGCCGCGTCCGGGCCAATCGCATCGCGGGCGACGACGACGCGGTGGCGTTGATACGAATCGCGTTGCGCCCGCTGTCCGATCCACGCCTGGGCAGGCGGGTGCTGTTGTCGCTGTGAGCGGCGCCCTCGGGCCGAGTCCTGGTCGGCCCGAGGGAACGGGCTCAGACCGCGGTGAACCGGGTCGGCAGCGCTTCCAACCCGCGGATCACGACATTCGGCTTGTAGGGCGGGGTCTGCGACAGCAATTCGATGTCGCGGACCTTCCGCAGCACCACCTCGAGCAGCACTTCCATCTCCAGCAGCGCCAGCGGCGCACCGAGGCAGTAGTGGATGCCGAGGCTGAAGCCGAGGTGTTTCTTGGCGGGGTTCATCGGATCGGCGTATCGGGCGACGTCGATGCGATCGGGATCGGTGTAGGCCGCGTCGTCGCGGTTGGCCGAGTTGATCAGCACCACCACGCCCTCGCCGGGCTCGAAGTCGTGACCGGCCAGCGTGATCGGGCGGGTCGCGGCGCGCGTGGTGATCTGCACCGACGGCTCCAAGCGCAAGAGTTCATCAGGCGCCGAGCTCACCAGTTCCGGGCGCTTGCGCAAGGTGTCGATCGCTTCGGGGTTGCGCATCAACTGCAGCATTCCGGTGCCGACCAGGTTGGCCGTTGTCTCGTGCCCGGCCACGAACGTGGTGATGCAGGTGGCCAGCAATTCCTGTTCGGTGAGCACGTCACCGCGGTCCTCGACCTGGGACAGCGCACTGAGCAAGTCGTCCTTCGGATCGCGGCGGCGTTCGTTCAGCAATTGCCGGAAGTAGCCCATGAATCCGCGCGAGGCCGCGCTGCGGGCCTTCAGCGACTCCTCGGGCAGCGTGTAGTCGTGGTCGAAGCCGCGCGCCAGATCCTGCGACCACCGATGCACCTGGTCGTAGGCGTCCGGCGGCACGCCGATCAGCTCGCACGCGATGATCAGCGGCAGCGGGTAGGCGATCATCTCGACGAGGTCGAATTCGCCTGCTTCCAGGGCTTTGTCGACCAGTTGCTCGGTGAGTTCCAGAATCCGCGGACGCAGCCTGGTCACCATGCGCGGGGTGAAGCCCTTGGTCACCAGGTTGCGCAGGCGGGTGTGATCCGGCGGCTCCATCCACAGGAACGAGGTGGGCAGTTCTTCGGGCGCGTCCTCCGGCGACACCGTGGGATGCATCATCGCCGCCTCCTCCGCGTGGCTCCACGCGGTGGTCGACAGGACGGCGGCGCAGTCGTCGTAGCGGGTGAGCACATAGTGGCCCAGCGGGGTCCGGTGCAGTCTGCCCGCCTCGCGCAGCACCCGGGCGGGGGCGTAGGGATCGGGCCTGCCTTCGGGACCGAAGAGCTGGGCCAGGGCGGTCTGGATAGCGGAATCCTGTTCCGCGACAGCCGTACCCGCGGTTGACGAGTCCATGTCGGGTGGTCCCTTCTTACGGAGCACCTGGTCGATGCTGCCGGTCGTTCGACAAAGGTCAGTGATCGGAATGGATGCGATGGCTCGGGTCCGGCGGCGATGCCGAAGCCGCTCGAACGGCTCCGGGACCGGTGGAGTTCATTCCCGGTGCGCCGGTCCGCGGACGCCTGGGCAGCAGAACTCGTCTCGCCATCGACGGGTGCAGCAGTGCTCTCGGCGGTTCCACCAGGTTCGCCACCCGCAAGAAGGTCCGCGACACCTGCGGGTCGACGTGCGCGGCGCGATGAACACGGGCGACGTAGGCGTTGGTGAGGCGCGTGCGCACCGTGCGCGGCCCGGCCACACCCGGATGCGCGAGATCCGCTCCGGCCGACAGCTGCCAGGCGACGTCGAGCGCCTTGTCCGCCGCCGCGTAGAACCGCGCGGGTAGATCGGGCGTCGGTCCGCCCGCGCGCAGACCGGCGCGCAGCGCGACGGCCTGCTGCGCCGCGACCGCCATGCCCTGGGCGTAGAGCGGGTTGAAGCTGCACAGCGCGTCACCGAGCAGCAGGAATCCCCGCGGCACCGCCGCACGAGACCGGTAGCGCCTGCGCACCGGAGCGCGGAAGCGGTGTGGCACCGCGTCGCCGAGCGGTTCGGATCGCGTGATCAGTTCGAGGATGTCCGGTGCGGCCAGGGAGGCGGCGAAGCGGGTGAAGCCGTCCGGGTCGGTGGGCGGATGGTCGCCGAGGATTCCGGCCAGGGTGACGTGCCAGCGGTCGCCTTCCACCCGGACCGCGCCGCCGCCGCGGCCGTTGGCACCGGTCGAGATGATCACCGACGAGTGCCCGTCGAGCTGGCCCTCGATCCGCCGGTAGAACCGCGAGGCGTAGCCGAGGTCCACCTCCAGCCGCTGCTCGTCCGGTGACTCGGCGCCGAGCGCGGTGAGCCACACCGCGGCCCGGGAGCCACGGCCGGTGGCATCGATCACGAGGTCGGTGGCATGCGTCTCGACGCCGGAGTCACCGGACACCGACACCGCGCGCACACCACGCGCGTCACCGACCAACCCGCGCGCGGTTCCCGCCACCAGCCGCACCACGGGTAACGCCGAAGTGCGTTCGCGCAGAACCGATTCCAGTAGCGGGCGAGTGGCGATCAGGGACGTGAGCCCGGTGGACGCCGGCGCGGCCCGCAGTCCGCCCACATACCATCGGGTTCCGACCAGGGCTTCGGCCCGGGTCGCGCCCCGGGTGGTCATCTCGTCGGTGAATCCGGGGAACAGTTCCTCGATGACGGTGCGGCCACGGTCCAGCAGCCCGTGCAGGTGCCGTGCCTGCGGCACGCCTTTGCGCATACCCTCGGCGTCGAAGCCGTCCCGCTCGAAGACCGTGACCCGGTCGAAGTGGTCGGCCAGCACCCGGGCCGCCAGCAGCCCGGCGACGCCCGCGCCGAGCACGACCGCGTGCCGTGTCGCGTTCACATCGTCACCGGCAGCGACACGATGCCGCGATGGATCAGACTCGGCCGGTACTCGATCGCGTCGGTCGCCGGTGCGAGCTTCGGAGCGCGAGCCAGCAGCGCGCCCACCGCGGCCTCGGCCTCGATCCGCGCCAACGGCGCACCCACGCAGTAGTGGATGCCGAGGCTGAAGCCGAGATGCTTGCGCGCGGGGCGATTCCCGGCGTAGCGGGTGACATCGAAGCTGTCCGCGTCCGGATACACCCGGTCGTCCCGGCTGGCCGAGGCCGTGAGCACCACCACCCCGTCGCCACGCCGGAACTGATGCTCGCCGACCGTGGTGTCGGCCAATGCGACGCGAATGGTGAACTGGGTGGGGGCGTCGTAGCGGAGCATCTCATCGAGCGCGGGCGCGATCAGCTCGGGGTTGTCCCGCAGCAGGGCGAGTTGGCCGGGGTTGCGCAGCAGCGCGAGCATGCCGTTGCCGATCAGGTTGATCGAGGTTTCCATGCCCGCCACCAGGGTGAGCAGGGCCATGCCGATCACCTCCGGTTCGGTCAGCTGATCGCTGTCCGCGCCGGCGGCGACCAGCGCGCTCAGCAGGTCCGGCGTCGGGTTCTGCTTCTTCTGCTGGACCAGCCGGGCGAAGTACCCCATGCACTCCATGGCCGCCGCGGTGCGGGCGGTGACGTCCTCCGGGCCGAGCAGCGAGTCGGGGTCGCTGCCGCGCGCGATGGCCAGCTGCCATTCCCGGAACTTCGCGCCGTCGGCCGGGTCGGCGCCGAGCAGCCGGACCGGGACCATCGCCACCGCCAGCGGCACCGCCAAACCGTCGAGCACGTCGAGTTCGCCCCGCACGAGGGCCGCGTCCACGATCTCCCGCACCACCTGCCCGGCGACCGGCGCCAGCTCGGCCATCAGCCGTGGGGTGAACGCCTTCGCGACCAGCTTGCGGTAGCGACCGTGCTCGGGCGGATCCATCCGGACGAACGAACCGGGTATCGCGGCCGTGGTGTCGCGGAACGGGCTGATGCCCGCCGCGTAGCCGTGCCCCCAGTCGGCGCCGGTCAGAATCGCGGCGCACTCCTCGTAACGGGTGATCAAAGTGACCGGCACGTCGCCGAACGCGTACGGGAACAGCGCCGCCGCGTCCCGCACTCGCCGGTAGGCCGGATACGGGTCGGCGCGGGCGCTCGGGTCGAAAGCATCGAAGGTCACATCGGGGGGCGTAACGGTGTTCATCGGGCCTCCATCCGGACACGCAGTTGCGACATGCCGCGCACGACCACGTTCGGCCGGTACGGCGGTTCCTCGAGCAGGGACAGCGACTCGACTCGATCGGCGATCGCCCGCAGCACGGTGCGCATCTCCAGCCGGGCCAGCGGCGCACCGAGGCAATAGTGCAGACCGAGCCCGAAAGACAAGTGCCGCTCGGCTTTTCGACCTCGCGCATACCTCGCGATGTCGAACTCGCCGGCCCGGGGGAAGGCCGCCGGGTCGCGGTTGGCCGACGCGAGCAGCACGATCACCGCCTCGCCCGGCGCGAACGTCTTTCCGGAGACGGTGATCTCCTCGTGCGCGGTGCGCGTGGTCAGATGCACCGGGGCGTCGTAGCGCAGCACCTCGTCCACCGCGGGCTCGGACAGCTCGGGAAAGCTGCGCAGCCGCTCGAACTGCTCCGGGTGGCGGATGAGCGCGAGCACACCGTTGCCGATCAGGTTGACCGTGGTCTCGTGCCCGGCCACGACGAGGATCAGCAGGGTGCCGAGCAGTTCGGTGCGGGTGAGCCGGGCGCCCGCGTCGTCGGCCTGTACCAGCGCGGTGATCAGATCGGCGCGCGGGGCGCGACGCCGCTGTTCGACCAGGTCGCCGAAGAATTCTAGGAAGGCGTGCACCGCGTGGGTGCGCGCGTCGAGTTCCTGCTTCGACAGCAGCACGTCGGGGTCGAGGCCGCGCGCGATGCTCGTGGAGATCTCCCGGACGTGCTCGTGCGCCTCGGCAGGCACGCCGAGCAGCTCGCACACCATGGTCAGCGGCAGCGGATACGCCAACGCCTCTAGCACGTCCACGTCGCGATCGGCGAGCATCTTCGCCATCAGGTCTTCGACCAATCGCTCGGCGCGCTCCCGCATGCCGCTGACGGTGCGCGCGGTGAACGCCTTGCTCACCAGCCCGCGCAGGCGGGTGTGCTCCGGCGGTTCCATCCAGAGGAACGATCCGGGCAGTTCGACCTCGCTGTCGCCGTGCAGCAGATCCGGTTCCTCCGCGTGGCTCCAGCGGGGGTCCTGCATGATCGCCTGCGCCTCGTGGTGGCGGGTCACCAGGTGGGTGTCGTGCGGGCCGGGCACGAACGGGCCCGCCGCCCGCAGCACGCCGTAACTGTCGTAGGGGTTGTGCCGCATATGCGGAGCGACGCTCTCGACGACCGCCAGCTGGACCGGGGTCGATTCCTCGACCGCGGAATGGTCGGAACTCACCGGCGACTCCTGAATAGACAATGGACGCGGCGCGAAAATGCCGGATCGCTGCGGACAATTCCGGGACGCGAAAGAGATTTCTCGTCCATCGTGGTGCTCGCCAGCGGCCCGGCGCGGCGGCGATTACCCGTTCCTATCGCCCCATAGCCGAAATACTTTATCGTGCAGAGTGATCGGCTGATCGGCCCTGTTTATCGCCGACATCAATTCACAACGAGTTCAATGCACCGTCATAATTCGCTGTTGTCGTGGCAGGTATGAATTCCGCGGAATCGGCCGTAACCTTGCACGGCCGCCTCGCCGAGATCGCCGCCGCCCATCCCGCGGTGGCCGCCACGTTCTGGTCGGTGTCGCAGACCGTGGACTACGCCGAGCTGCACCGGCTGTCCCTGGTGGCGGCGACGGCGCTGGCCCGGCACGGTGTGCGGCGCGGCGAACCGGTAGGCATCCTCAGCCCGAACGCCCCCGAGTTCCTCACCTGCCTGTTCGGCGTGACCGCGGCGGGCGGCGCCGCCACTCCCCTTCCGCTGCCCGCCGGCGCGCGGGCCGCGAGCGGCTACCCGCAGAAGCTGGCGGCCGTCATCGCGGCGGCGGGCATGCGCACCGTTCTGGTGTCACATCGCTTCGCCGACCTCGCCGCGCTGCTGAGCGATGCGTTGGACGTCGAACTCATCGACAGTGCAACGCTTTTCGAATCCGAACCGCCTGCGACCGAAGTCCTTCCCGCGCTCGGACCCGACGATCTGGCCGTCATCCAGTTCACCTCCGGCAGCACCGCGACACCCAAGGGCGTTCGCCTGACCCACCACAACGTGCTCAGCGGCCTGGCAGCGATTCGCGCCGGCATCGAGTTGAGCCTGGACGACCAGGGCGGCTTCTGGCTTCCGCTGTTCCACGACATGGGCCTGTTCGGCACGCTCTCGGCCGTTCTGCGCGGCATTCCCGCACACGTGTGGTCCCCCATCGCGTTCGTCAAGGACCCGGCGCGCTGGCTCGGCGAATTCGCCGCCAGCGGCGCCACCATCACCGCGATGCCCAATTTCGGCTACGAGTCGCTGCTGGCCGCCGTGCCCGCCGACCGGGTGCGAGACTACGACCTGAGCCGCTGGCGGATCGCGTTCAACGGGTCGGAGCCGATCTCCCGGGAGATCGTCGTCGCGTTCGGCGAGCGTTTCGCGCCCGCCGGATTCCGTCCGGCCACCATGTTCGGCGTCTACGGCATGGCCGAAGCCACCCTGGCGGTCACCTTCCCGCCGCTCGGCCGGGAACCGGTCTTCGAGTGGGTCGATCGGGCGAAACTGTCGGATGACGCCGTCGCACGGAGTGTTTCACCGGATGCGCCGGGCGCTCGGCCGGTCGCCGGAGTCGGTTCACCGGTACAGCGGCTGCGTTTGCGCATCGTCGCCGCCGACGGGGACCGTCCGCTGCCCGACGGCGAAGTCGGCGAGATCCTCATCCAGGGCGACGCGGTCACCGACGGATACCTCACCGCCGACCCGTCGCGAGTGGCCGGGCTGTTCGCCGACGGCTGGTTGCGCACCGGCGACCTCGGATACCTGCGCGACGGCGAGCTTTTCGTCACCGGCCGGTGCAAGGACATGATCACCGTGCGCGGCGTGAACTACTACGCCCAGGACGTCGAGGCGGCCGTGCGCGGCCTCGACGGTGTGTACAAGGGCCGGTGCACGGCGGCGATCGACCCCGACGCGGACGTGATCGCGCTGATCGCCGAATCCGAGCGCACCGGAGCCGGCGCCGACGCGCTGACCGAGGCGATTCGCGCCCGGATCGCCGCCGAACTCGGCCTGGCCGCGGTGCGGGTCCACCTGGTCGCGCCGCGCAGCATTCCCCGAACCAGCAGCGGCAAGCTCCAGCGGCTCGCCGCCCGCGATCTCATCACGCACCGCCGGTAATCCCGACCGAACTGGAGTTCTTCGTGCACAGCTATGACGTCTTCCGCCACTACGAGCGCCTGCATTGGAGGCTGGCCGACCTCGATCTCGACGCCGTCGACAAGTCTCTGGTCCGTCCCGAGTACATCACCCTCGCCAAGAGCGCGACCATGGGCGAATCCAACGTCATCGCCGCGGTGCACGGGTTCATGAACGAGTTCGTCGACGACTACGACTTCTCCACGTTCGCGGTGGTGTGGGGCTACCAGGAAGTGCAGCACCACTACGCGTTCCGGTCCTGGCTGGACGCGCTCGGCGAGCGCGTGGACGACAAGGCCGTCGACTCGATGCGCGAACCGTACGCGCCGGGCACCACCCCCTCGGCGACCCTGGCCACCAACATCATCTCCGAGCTCACCGTCAACCACATCTACCGCGCGGTGGCGAACTGGGTCGAGGAGCCCGTGCTGAAAGGGTTGCTGCTCAACGCCAGTCGCGACGAAGCGGGCCACGCGCGCGAGTTCATCCACTATGCCACCGAGCGGCTGCGGCGGCGTCCCGAGGAGCTGCCCTCGGTGCTGGAGACCCTCTACGTGTACAGCTCCGAGGCCAAGATCAAGCACCCGGTCAGCACGTTCAAGGCCGGGATCAGCGAACTCGGCGACCACGAGACCATCGACACCGGGTTCGAGCTGTTCCTCGAGCAGGTCGCCGCCGAGGGTGAGCTGGACGTCCTGCACGACAAGGTCCGTCGCACCTTCGGCAACATGACCGGACTGGATCTGTCCAGCAACGCCAAAGTCCGCCGGGCGCTGGCCGACGCGATCGCCTGACGCCATGGACCACGACAGCGCCTTCGGCGCGGAGACCGTGCACAGCGGGGTGGACACCGTCCGGGTGCCCTGGTCGGTGATCCCGGACTACCGCTGCTTCGGCTGCTCACCGCACAACACGACCGGTCTGCGCCTGCGTTTCACCCCCCATCCGGACGGGCTGCAGGCCCGGTTCCGGCTCGGGCGCGAGTTCGAGTCCTACCCCGGCGTCGTGCACGGCGGTCTGATCGGCGTGATCTGCGACGAGGTGATGGGCAATCTCATCGTCCTGGCTCGCCACCACCCGGCGTTCACCGTCACGCAGCGCACCCGCTTCCTCACACCACTGCTCGTGGGTCGCGAATACCACTGTGTCGCGACATTGCCCGGCGCCGAGGAGGCCCGCCCGATCCAGGCGTCCGCGGAGATCCGTGACGCCGACGACCTGGTGTGCGCCAGCTCCACCGCGGCCTACCAGCCGTTCGCGCTCGACGACGTGCGCCATCAGCTCACCCTCGGCGACGACGAGGTCGCCGCGCTCTCCCACGCCCTGTCCACCGGAACCGCCCTCGTACCGAACGGAGTCCACCCATGACCACCACCCACACCGCCGACGACATCCTGCGCACGGTCACCGGGATCGCCACCGCCGAGACCGGCATCCCGGAGTCGGAACTGCGTCCCGACCTGGACCTGCGCGGCATGGCGGGCGTCGACTCGGTGCGCGTGCTGCGCATGGTCGCCAAGATCGAACGCGCCTACGACATCGAACTCGAGGACCAGGACGTGTTCGGCCTGTCCTCGTTGAACGACGTCGTCACGGTGGTCGGCAAGGCGCTGCGCGAGGCTGCGGCGTGACCGTCACCGACCAGCCGGTCACCGCCGACACCAACCAGCACTACGACCTCGACCCGGACGTCTTCGGCCAGTTCCTCGACCCGCTGCGCAAGTACAGCTCGGCGCTCTACGAGTCCGAGTCCGACACGCTCGAGCAGGCGCAGCGGCGCAAGCTGCGATTCGTGGCCGACCGGCTCGGGGTGACCGGCGGCGAACGCCTGCTCGACGTCGGTTGCGGATGGGGCTCGCTGATCCTGTTCATGGCCGCCGAATTCGGCTGCGAGACAACGGGTGTCAGCCCGGCGCCGCGCCAGCACGAGTACATCGCCGAGCAGGCGCGCGCCCGTGGCCTCGCGGATCGGGTGCACACCAGGGTCGGCCACTTCGAGCGACTGGACCTGCCGCCGCGCGGATTCGACGCCGTGACGCTGCTCGGCTCGATCGTGCACATGCCCGACCTCGGCGCGATCTTCCGCCGGGCCCGTGCGGTGCTGCGGCGCGGCGGCACGCTGTATGTGTCGGAGAGCTGTTTCCGCAACGCGGCAGCACGCACGGCGTTCGACGCCAAGGACGGCACCGAGTTCGTGCGCGAGGACATCTTCGGGTGGGGCGATCTGCGTCCGCTCTCGGACTTGGTGACCGCCGCCGAGGACGCGGGATTCTCCATCATCGCGGTGGACGACCTCACCGAGCACTATCGCCGCACCATCGACGATTGGATCGCAGGAGTCGACGCCGCCGCCGAACGCATCGACACCCACGGGCCGGGCTTGGCCGCGAAGCTGCGGCACTACCTGGAGATCGCGAACGCCGGATGGGGTTACACCACCAAGCATTACGCGCTGACCTGCCGGAACGCCCGCTGAACGGGAGGAGCGAAAGATGAACATCGAATCGGCGCTGATTCCCGTGGACGAAGTCGTCGCGGCCGTGGACGGGTTCCTCGCGGCGTCGCCCGCCACGCGGGCCTGGGATGTGGAGACCGCGTTCGACTGGTCCCGCGCCGACGCGGGCCGGCTCACCGAGGGCCAGCGGTCGGCGGTCCAGTTCGTCACCCTGATCGAGGACCATCTGCCCGGCTACTTCGACGTCTACCACCGCTACTTCCCGGTGGACGACACCGTGGACCGGGACGCGTTCATCCACAACCGCGAGCTCTACCACTTCACCGTCCGCTGGGCACTCGAGGAGGACACGCACGCCCGCGCGCTGACCCGTTACCAGGAGGCGTCCGGCATCGCCGAACGCGGTGCGCTGCGCACGGAACTGGCGATCGAGGGGCAGAAACCGTTCGACCTGCCGTACCGGCATCCGGTGCAGTTCTTCGCCTACGCGCTGGTGCAGGAGAAGGCGACGCAGATGTACTACCAGCACCTGCGCGAGGTGGTGAACGACCCGGTGCTCGCGGCGGTGCTGGCGCGGCTGTCGCGCGACGAGGCGCGGCATTTCAGTTTCATGGCCGACGTGGTGGGCCGCTACCTACGCGTCCAGGGCGACGCCACCGTGGAACCGATCCGCGAGGTGATCGCCACCTTCCGTATGCCACTGGCCGACACCATGCGCGGCTACTGGCGATGGGCGCTGAAGATCGCCGACGTGGCCGCCTACGACCACACCGAGGCCTACGAGCACCTGGTGAAGGTGATCGATCGCGCGGTGGACGCACGCAGCGATCGCCTCGACGAACTGGTGCGCTTCGTCGACGAGTGCCGATCGCTGGCGTGAACCGGAAAGCCGAAGGGCCCTGTCCCCGAGAGAGTTCGGAGACAGGGCCCTTCGCGGCGTTCAGTTCTCGGGCTGCAACACCAGGATCGTGGTCGAACCGTGCGCGATCAGCTTGCCGCCCGCGTCGGTGATCCGGCCCTCCGCCGTAGCGGTGCGCCGTCCCACGTGCACGGCGTTGGCCTCGCAGGTCAGGCGCGAGCCGTCCAGCGTCACCGGCCGGATGAAGTTCACCTTCAGCTCGAGCGTCGTATAGGCGACGCCGTCGCCGAGTTTCGTGAAGACCGCGCTGCCCATCGCGGTGTCCATCAAGGTGGCCAGCACCCCGCCGTGCACGGTGAACATGGCGTTGATGGTGGCCGGGTTCGGGTCGAGGTAGTACCGGGTGTAGCCGTCGCCCGCCGTCTCCAGTCGAATGCCCAGAGACGCGCCGACGCCGAGGTTCTCGCGAAGCCCCCGCTCGAAAACCGTGGTCAGTTCGGTGACACGGGACGCCACGGTCCCGTTGGCGTGAATGTCGATGCTGGTCATGGCTTTCCTCCCTGGCGAACGTTGCCCCGCTATTCGACCAGCACCCGATGAACTCCAGCCGACCCCACTCGATTGCATACCGTGTTTCGATCGGCCGATAGGACGTGTGTCCCGGGCGGTTCCGCCGATGGTGACGCTGCCGCACACCAAAACAGACAAAAACGGAGCGAGTCCTCATTGCCAAGCTGTAGTAGCTCGAGGGTTACTGGAGAAGCCGGTTGCGACAACGTCGGCGTAGCGCCATCTTCCAGTTCACGTCTCCGTCGGAGGGCAGCCCCATGCCTACTATCGCGTCGCTCTCACCGGCTTCGGGGCCGGCGTCCGGAGGCAACAGCGTGGTGATCACCGGCACCGGGTTTCGCAGTTCCGGCCCGTTGACCGTGCGATTCGGCACGACCGCAACGACATTCACCATCGATTCCGAAACCCGGATCACGGCTGTCGCCCCCACCGGAAGCGGGACGGTGCAAGTCACCGTCGACGCGCCGCTGAGCGGCACCAGTAACGCACTGCCCTACACCTACCTGGCGGTTCCCTCCCTGAGCTCGATCAGTCCCGTCCAAGGGCCGTCCGGGACCACGGTCACCATCAACGGCTCCGGGCTTTCCGGCGTGACGGGGGTGAATTTCGGTGGCGCTCCAGCGACTTCGTTCTCGGTCGTGTCGGGGTCCCAGATCACCGCGACGGTTCCGCAAGGAAGCGGCATAGTTCCGGTGACCGTCACGTCCCAGGCCGGAACGAGCAACCCACTGCCCTACATCTATATCCCGTCTCGCCCTACCATCACATCGCTGTCACCACCTGCGGGACCGGCATCCGGCGGCAACAGCGTGGTGATCACCGGCACTCACTTCATCGGCCCCACCACTGTGCGTTTCGGCTCGACCGCTACCACGTTCACGCTCGATTCCCCGACGCGGATCACCGCGATCGCTCCCCCTGGGACAGGTACGGTGCAGGTCACCGTCACCACCGCGGGCGGTACCAGCAACGGGGCGACCTACACATACCCCGCCGCACCGTCACTGACCTCGGTCAGCCCCGAATCCGGCCCGGCGACGGGCGGCAACACCGTCGTCCTCACCGGCACCGGGTTCGGCACGGCCACGGCAGTGCACTTCGGTGCGACCGCCGCGAGCTCGTTCACCATCGTCTCCGAAACCAGGATCACCGCCGTAGCACCGGCAGGAACCGGGACGGTCGCCGTCACCGTCACCAACCCCAGGGGCACCAGCAACGGGATCGCCTACACCTTTGTCGCCGCACCCACTCTCGCCTCGGTGGCACCGGGCTCCGGCCCCGAAATCGGCGGCAATACCGTCGTCCTCGACGGAACCGGGTTCACCGGCACCAGTGCCATCCGCTTCGGCGACACGCCCGCGGCCTCTTTCGCGGTGGTCTCCGATACCGAGATACGTGCCGTCGTCCCCACAGGTACCGGCACGGTCGACGTCACCGTCATCGCGATCGGTGGCACCAGTAACCCGGCGACCTACACCTACGTCCCGTTACCGGCACTCGCCTCGGTGACACCGAGCTCCGGCCCCGAGACCGGCGGCAACACGGTCGTGCTCACCGGAACCGGTCTCACCGGCACGACCTCCGTCGTGTTCGGCGCCACCCCGGCGATAGCTTTCGTGGTGGATTCGGACAGCCGGATCAGCGCCACGGCGCCCGCGGGTACCGGGACCGTCGACGTCGCCGTCACCACCAACGGTGGCACCAGCAACACGGTGGACTACGCCTTCGTCGCCGCACCTACCCTCACCACGGTCGTCCCCGACGACGGCCCGGAGTCCGGCGGGAACACCGTCACCCTGACCGGCACGAACCTAGCCGGCGCCACCGCCGTGCATTTCGATCGGATACCCGCGACCTCCTTCACCGTCGTCTCCGACACCCGGATCATCGCCGTGGTGCCCGCCGGGACCCCGGGACCTGTTGTCGTCACGGTCACGGCCACGGGTGGCACCAGCAACGGGCTGCTCTACACCTTCGTCGCCGCACCGACTCTCGTCTCGGTTGCACCGAGCTCTGGTCCCGAGACCGGCGGCAACGCGGTGGTTTTGACCGGCGCCGACCTCACCGGCACGACATCCGTCGTGTTCGGCGCTACCTCCGCGATCGCATTCGTGGTGGATTCGGACACCCGGATCACCGCCACGGCGCCGGCGGGCACCGGGACTGTCGATGTCGCCGTCACCACGAACGGTGGCACCAGTAACGCACTCGCCTACAGCTACGTTCCCGCACCCGTGCTCGCCTCGATCGCGCCCGGCTCCGGCCCGGAGACGGGCGGCAACACCGTCATCCTGACCGGCTCCGATCTGACCGGCGTCACCGCCGTGCATTTCGGCGCGAATACCGCGATCGCTTTCACGGTCGTCTCCAACACGCAGATCGCCGCTGTGGCGCCTGCCGGAACCGGCCCGGTCGTTGTCACCGTCACCTCCGCCGGTGGCATCAGCACCCCGGTGACCTATACCTATGTCCCGGTACCGGTACTCGCCTCGCTGGCTCCGGGCTCCGGCCCCGAGACCGGCGGCAACACCGTCACCCTCACCGGTACGAAATTCACCGGCACGACCGCGGTCACCTTCGACGGGACACCCGCGACATCGTTCACGGTCGTCTCGGATGCCGAGATCACCGCGATCGCCCCCGCGGGAACCGGCCCGGCCGACGTCACCGTCACCACGGCCGGCGGCACCAGCGACCCGGTGACCTATAGATACCTCCCGGCACCCACTCTCGCTGCGGTGGCACCGGACTCGGGGCCGGAGACCGGTGGTAACACGCTCACCCTCACCGGCGCGGGACTCACCGGCACGACCGCGGTCACCTTCGACGGGACACCCGCGACATTCACGGTCGTCTCGGATGCCGAGATCACCGCGACCGCCCCCGCGGGAACCGGCCCGGCCGCAGTGGCCGTGACCACCGCCGGTGGCATCAGCAACCCGGTGGGCTACACCTATGTCCCGGCGCCCACACTCGCTTCGCCGGCACCGGGCTCAGGGCCGGAGACCGGTGGCAACACAGTCGATTTCACCGGTACCGGATTCACCGGCGCCACCGCGGTCGACTTCGATGGGACAGCGGCGGTTTCGTTCGCCGTGGTGTCCGATTCCCGGATCACGGCGGTCGCGCCTGCCGGGTCCGGCTCGGTGGGGGCGACCGTGACCACAGCCGGCGGCACCAGCAACCCCGTGACCTACACCTACGTCCCGGCACCGGCATCGGCCGCGGCGATCCCCGATTCAGGCCCGGAGACCGGCGGCAACACCATTGCCTTGGCGGGTACGGGATTCACCGGAGCGACCGCCGTGCACTTCGGTACCACCCCGGCGGCCTCCTTCACGGTGGTGTCGGATACCGAGATCACCGCTGTCGCTCCCGCGGGTTCCGGCACCGCCGCGGTCACCGTGAGCTCGGTGGGAGGCACCGGCAACGGCGTCCTCTACCGCTTCGTCCCAGCACCCGCCCTCGCCTCCGTCGAACCCGGCTCCGGGCCGGAGGCCGGTGGCGACACCGTCGTCCTCACGGGTACCGAGTTCACCGGGGCCACCCGGGTCGATTTCGGTGGGACAGCGGCGGTCTCCTTCACTGTGCTGTCGAGCACCGAGATCAGCGCGGTCGTCCCCGCCGGGACCGGCGCGGTCGACGTGACCATCAGCACCCCGGGTGGCACCAGCAACAGCGTCCGCTATGACTACCTCCCGGCACCGTCGCTCACCACTGTGGCATCCGGCTCAGGACCCGAAAAAGGCGGCAACACGGTCGATTTCACCGGCACCGGATTCACGGACGCGACCGCAGTGCACTTCGGTGCGAACACGGCGGTCTCCTTCGCCGTGGTGTCCGATTCGCGGATCACCGCGGTGGCGCCTGCCGGCGCCGGGGCGGTGAACGCCACCGTGACCACAGCCGGTGGCACCAGCGACCCGGTGGCCTACGCCTACATACCGGCTCCGACACTTGCCGGCGTGGCCCCGCGCTTCGGGCCGGAAACCGGCGGCAACACCGTCACCCTCACCGGCACCGGATTCACCGGCGCCACCGTCGTCCGGTTCGGTACCACGCCAGCCACCTCGTTCACGGTGGTCTCCGACACCCAGATCACCGCCCTCGCTCCCGCGCGCACTGGTATCGCCGCGGTCTCGGTCAGTACACCGGGCGGAATCAGCAACTTCGTGGCCTATGCGTTCGTCCCGGCTCCGACGCTCACCAGCGTGGCGCCGCGCTTCGGGCCGGAAACCGGCGGCAACACCGTCACCCTCACCGGCACCAACCTCACCCGAACCGTCGCGGTCCGCTTCGGAACCACACCCGCCACCTCGTTCACCGTCGTGTCCGACACCCAGATCACCGCCGTCGCACCCGCACGCACCGGCACCGCCGCGATCACCGTCACCACACCAGGGGGCACCAGCACACCGCCGTCGCACCCGCACGCACCGGCACCGCCGCGATCACCGTCACCACACCAGGAGGCACCAGCAACTTCGTCGCCTACGGCTACACCCCCGCACCGGCACTCACCACGGTCACGCCCCGCTTCGGGCCGACGACGGGCGGCAACACCGTCACCCTCACCGGCACCAACTTCACCCGAACCACTGCGGTCCGCTTCGGAACCACACCCGCCACCTCGTTCACCGTGGTCTCCGACACCCAGATCACCGCGGTCGCACCCGCACGCACCGGCACCGCCGCGATCACCGTCACCAGCCCGGGCGGTACCAGCAACGGTGTCTCCTACACGTTCGTCCCGGCGCCGACCCTCGCCGCGGTGGTCCCCGGCTCGGGACCGGCGAGCGGCGGCAACACCGTCCTCCTCACCGGCGCCAATCTCACCGGAACCACCGCGGTCACCTTCGGCGGCACACCGGCGAGCTCCTTCACCGTCGTGTCGAACACCCAGATCAGCGCCGTAGCCCCCGCGGGCACCGGCAGCGTTTCGATTACCGCCAGGACGCCGGGCGGTACCAGCAACGGTGTCTCCTACACCTACCTTCTGGTTCCCGCCCTCGTGTCCGTCGCGCCGAATTCGGGTCCGGTGGAGGGCGGCAACACCGTGCTCCTCACCGGCGCCAACCTCACCGCTGTCACCTCGGTTCTCTTCGGTGCGGTCCCGGCAGGCTCGTTCAGCGTCCTGTCCGATACCCAGATCAGCGCCGTCGTCCCCGCCGGGGCCGGAACGGTGTCGGCCACCGTCGTCTCACCCAACGGCACCAGTAACGGGGTCCTCTACACCTACGGCGAAGCCCCCGCCCTCGTCGCAGTGGTCCCCGGCTCGGGGGCCCGAGCCGGTGGCAACACGGTCGTACTCCAAGGCGACAACTTCACCGGGACGCTCGCGGTGAACTTCGGCGCCACGGCGGCGACATCCTTCACCGTCGACTCCGATACCCAGATCACGGCGGTCGTTCCGGCCGGCACCGGCGTAGTGCCGGTGACGGTCACCACCCTGGTCGGCACCGGCAACGCCGTTCCGTACACCTACCTCGGAACCCCGAGTCTCACCTCGATCGACCCGAATCAGGGCCCCGCTTCCGGTGGCAAAACGGTCACCCTCACGGGCACCGAATTCACCGGAGCCACTGCCGTCGATTTCGGTGGGACAGCGGCGATCTCGTTCGCTGTGGTGTCGAGCACGCAGATCAGCGCCGTCGCGCCTGCCGGAACCGGCGCGGTGAACGTCTCGGTCACGACACCGGGAGGCGCCAGCAACAGTCGTTCCTACGCCTATGTTCCGGCACCGGTTCTCGCCGCGGTGGTCCCCGGCACCGGGCCGGAGACCGGCGGCAACACCGTCGTCCTGACCGGCATCGACCTCACCGGCGCCACCGCGGTGCGTTTCGGTGCGAACGCGGCGGTGGCCTTCACCGTCGTGTCGGCTACCGAGATCACGGCGGTCGCACCGGCGGGAACCGGTTCCGCCGCGGTCACCGTCACCACTCCCGGGGGCATCAGCAACGGCGTGTCCTACAGCTACGCCCCTGTGCCGAGCCTCACCGCGGTGGTTCCGAACACGGGACCGGAGACCGGCGGCAACGCCGTGACCCTCACCGGCACCGGATTGGCGACCGCGACCGCGGTGAACTTCGGCCTCGCCCCGGCGATCTCGTTCACGGTGGTATCGGATACCGCGGTGACCGCGATCGCCCCCGCGGGCACCGGCACGTCCGCGGTCACCCTCACCACTGCGGGTGGGGTCAGCAACGACAGCGTCTACACCTATGTCCCGGCGCCGACCCTCGCCTCGGTGGTCCCCGGTGCGGGATTGGTGACCGGTGGCAATACCGTCACCCTCACCGGCGCCGGATTCACCGGCACGACCGCTGTCCGCTTCGGCGCCACACCCGCCGCCTCGTTCACCGTGGTATCGGACACCGAACTCACCGCGATCACTCCTGCCGGTACCGGCACAGCAACGGTGACCCTCACCGCCGTCGGCGGCAACAGCAACGGCGTCTCCTACAGCTTCGTCCCCGCACCGGCACTCGCCTCGATCGTCCCCGGCTCCGGCCCGGAGACCGGCGGCAACACCGTCACCCTCACCGGCACCGGATTCGCGACCGCGACCGCGGTGAATTTCGGCCCGAACCAGGCGATCTCGTTCACCGTGGTGTCGGACGCCGAGATCAGTGCGGCGGTGCCTGCCGGCACCGGCCCGGCCGGTGTCACCGTCACCTCCGCCGGTGGCACCAGCAACCCCGTGACCTACAGCTACGTCCCCGCACCGGCACTCGCCTCGATAGTCCCGGACTCCGGCCCGGAGACCGGCGACAACACCGTCACCCTCACCGGTAGCGGGTTGACCGGCACGACCGCGGTGAACTTCGGCCTCGCCCCGGCGATCTCGTTCACGGTGATATCGGACAGCGCGGTCACCGCGATCGCCCCCGCGGGCACCGGCACATCCGCGGTCACCGTCACCACCGTCGGCGGCAACAGCAACGACGTCCTCTACACCTACGCCCCGGCGCCGGTGCTCGCCTCGGTGACCCCGGGCTCCGGCCGCGAGACCGGCGGCAACACTGTCACCCTCACCGGCACCGGATTCACCGGCACGACCGCTGTCCGCTTCGGCGCCACACCCGCCGCCTCGTTCACCGTGGTATCGGACACCGAACTCACCGCGATCACTCCTGCCGGTACCGGCACAGCAACGGTGACCCTCACCGCCGTCGGCGGCAACAGCAACGGCGTCTCCTACAGCTTCGTCCCCGCACCGGCACTCGCCTCGATCGTCCCCGGCTCCGGCCCGGAGACCGGCGGCAACACCGTCACCCTCACCGGCACCGGATTCGCGACCGCGAGCGAGGTGACCTTCGGCGCCGCCGCCGCGGTCTCCTTCGTCGTGGTCTCCGATTCCCGGATCACCGCGGTCGCCCCTTCCGGGATCGGTTCGGTGGATGTCACCGTCACCAGCTCCGGCGGCAGCAGCTCCGGCGTCCGCTACACCTACGTCCCAGCACCGGTGCTCGCCTCGGTGACCCCCGGTTCCGGAGCGGAGACCGGCGGCAACACCGGCACCCTCACCGGCACCGGGTTCACCGGCGCGACCGCGGTGAACTTCGGCCTCACCCCGGCGACCTCGTCGACGGTGGTCTCCGACACGCAGATCACGGTGACGGCTCCGGCGGGTACCGGCACGACCGCGGTCACCGTCACCACCGCGGGCGGCACCAGCGGCGGCGTCCTCTACACCTACGTCCCGGCACCGGCGCTCGTCTCGATCGTGCCCCACTCGGGACCGGTGACCGGCGGCAACACCGTCACCCTCACCGGCACCGGGTTCACCGGGGCGACCGCTCTCCGCTTCGGCGCCACACCCGCCGCGTCCATCACGGTGGTGTCGGATACCGAGGTCACGGCCGTCGTTCCCGCCGGAACCGGCTCCGCCGCGGTTACCCTCACCACCGCGGGCGGCACCAGCAACGATGTCACCTACGCCTACACCCCAGCGCCCACCCTCGCCGCCGTCGATCCCGAGTCCGGACCGGAAACCGGCGACAACACCGTCACTCTCACCGGCACCGGCCTCACGGCTACGACCGCGGTGCGTTTCGGTGTCGTGTCCGCGTCGTTCACGGTCGTCTCCGACAGCGAGGTCAGCGCCACCGTCCCTCCGGGAGCCGGCACGGTCACCGTCACCGTCACCACGCCGGGTGGGATGAGCAACTCGGTCGGCTATGCCTACGTCCCGGCACCGATTCTCGCCTCGGTGGTCCCCGACGTGGGTGCGACGTCCGGCGGCGGCACCATCATCCTCCACGGCACGGGATTCACCGAGGCGACTGTGGTGAATTTCGGTGCGAATACCGCCGGTTCCTTTGTCCCGGTCTCGGATTCCGAGATCAGGGCCGTGGCGCCTCCCGGGGTGGCCGGGACCGTCACCGTCACCGTCGTCACGACCGGCGGTAGGAGCAACGGTGTCTTCTACACGTATGTGCCTGCACCGGCCCTCGCCTCGGTGGTCCCCGGCTCCGGGCCCGCCACGGGCGGCAACACCGTCACCCTCGACGGCACCGGATTCACCGGCGCGACCGCCGTCCGTTTCGGCGCGATCCCGGCAACCTCCTACACCGTGGTCTCCGACACCCGGATCACCGCGATGGCGCCCGCCGCGACCGCTGGGCCGGTCGCCGTCACCGTCGCCACCGAGGGTGGCACGAGCAACGGAGTCTCCTACACCTACCTCGCAGCACCCACACTCACCTCGGTCGTTCCGAACTCGGGCCCGACCACCGGCTCCGACACGGTTGTCCTCACAGGTACCGGTTTCACGGGCACTACGGCCGTGCGGTTCGGTCCGAACAGCGCTGTGTCCTTCAGCGTGGTCTCGGATTCCCTGATCAGCGCCGTTGCGCCTGCCGGTATCGCGGGGCCGGTCGCGCTCACCGTCACCACCGCCGGGGGCACGAGCAACGGAGTCTCCTACACCTATGTCACCGCGCCCACCCTCATCTCGCTCGCCGCTGACTCGGGTCCGGCCGCGGGGCATACCACCGTCGTCCTCACCGGCACGGGATTCACCGGCGCCAGCGGCGTCCGCTTCGGCACCGTCCCCGCGACCTCTTTCACGGTGATCTCCGAAACCGAGATCGTCGCCGTCGCTCCCGGTCGGCCCGCCGGGCCGGTCGCGGTCACGGTTGCCACCCCCGGCGGCACCAGCAACGGCGCCGTCTACACCTACCTTCCCGCGCCGACGATCGCGGCGATCCACCCGAGCCAAGGGCCCTCCTCCGGCGGCACCATCGTCATCCTCGCCGGTACGGGATTCACCGGCGCCGGCACGGTACGTTTCGGCACGACGACGACGCCGTCGTTCACCGTCATCTCCGACACGCTGCTCCGGGCCACGGTGCCCGCCGGAAGTGGCGTCGTCAGCGTCACGGTCACGACCCCGAGCGGCGCCAGTAATGGCGTCCCCTACACCTACCTCGGCGGATAGTTCACCTCACGGTCACGCGACAATACTCAGCCGGCTGTCCGGCCTGGTCCGACCGACGTCGGCCAAGCGCTCGCCGTCGCCGGTACGGAGGCCCCGCGAATCAGGGGAGCGATCGTGGCCGAGCTTCCCTCGGCACGGTTACTCGCGGGCCCGGCTCGGTTCGGTGTCCGAATCGCGACGGGCATGCTCCGCCACCCAGACGCCGACGCCGATCGCCCCGGCGACCGGCCACGACACCACCCCGGTGATCGCGGCCGCCCCGAGCCCACCGAAGTAGAGCAACGACTCCCGATCCGGCACCCGATTGCGCACCGCCGCGGTGGCCGACGCGACACCACCGGCCACGGTGCGCGGCCCGGGCGGAAGCGGGACGCGCGCCATCCGCACCCCGACCGTCGGAACCGGGACGGGCAATCCGGCGCGCTTGGCGGCCGGGGTCGGCGATGCAGTCTCGGTATCCGGCCCCGAACGTGCCGTCTCAGGTGACCCGGAGCCGGTTTCGCGGACCTTATGGGCTGCTCTCTTGGACATGACCGCTCCTTCCTTCGTCCTGAACCTCATCGCTGTGTATGTGATCCAGCCAAGCCGGGCTCGCCCCGCGTGGCAACCCCCTCGGGGTCACCGCGGCTGTACATCGAATCCAACCGTCGGCACTGCAATGGCTAAAAGATTGCTGAGATCCAGAATACCGCGCAGCGAAGCGGCAGGATTCGCGGTTGTACCGCACGTAAATCGGCTATTTGCCGCATTACGGTCTAACCAGCGAATGTCGCTGGTAATTTGCTGGCGGTACATATGGATTCAGTCCACTACTCGACGAATGCGGCGAACTACCCCTGGAGGTCAAGGTCGTGACTCGTCCGTCTCTTCGTATCCTCGCCAGAAAGCGCATCGGTTCGGCCCGCGCCCTCGGTGCGATCGGCGGTATGGCATTCACGCTGCTGCTGGCGACGACGGCAACCGCGGAGCCGATCTATCCGCTGCCCGATCCAGACCCGTTCTACGCGGCCCCGGCCGATCTGTCGGCGCACCGACCAGGTGACGTGCTCGAGGTGCGGCCGTTGCCGCCACTGGCCTCCTTCCCCGGCGCCGCTGTCAGGCTGGTCGAGTTCCGGTCCACCAATTCGCGGGGCGCGCCGATCGCGGCGACCACCACGATCGTCACACCCGCCTTCCATCGACCCGGCATGCCGCTGCTGTCGTATCAGCACTTCATCAATTCGCTCGGCACCGGCTGCGCGGTATCGCACCTGCTCTACGAGAACGATTTCAATCTGTCGATGTCGACGCCGATGTTGAACGTGCTGCTGCAACAGGGCTGGAGTCTGGCGCTGCCGGACCACCTCGGACCGCAGTTCGCACTCGGAGCCGGGCGGTTGGGCGGCCAGATCACGCTGGACGGCATCCGTGCGGCGAGACGACTGCCCGAACTCGCCGTCGATCAGAGCCCGGTGGCGCTGGCGGGCTACTCCGGCGGCGGGCTCGCCACCGCCTGGGCGGCCGCGCTGCAGCCGTCCTACGCACCTGACCTGCGGCTGGCGGGCGCGGCCATCGGCGGCGCCCCGATGAACCTGGTGGCGATGGCGGAAGGGCTGGGACTCAATCCGCACCCGGCCTTCGGCTTGGCCATGGCGGCGGCGATCGGTCTGGAGCGTGAGTACCCGGACCGGGTGCCGATCAGCCCGAATCTCAACGCTCGCGGCCGCGCGCTGCGTGACGCCATGGCCAACAGCTGCACCAACGACATCCTCGCCATCGGCGCGGGCGGCAGCGCGCGCGATTTCGTCGACAGCCCCTCTGTCTTCGACAACACACCCGACGCTTGGTCGGTGGTGGAGGAGAACAGCGTGGAACTCTACGGCGGCGCTCCGCGAACCCCGATATTCGAATGGCATTCGCCGAGCGACCCACTGATTCCGATCAAGGCCATCGACAACACCGCCGGCCGTTGGTGCGCGAGCGGGGTGCCGGTGCAGGTGGTGCACGTGCCCGCCTTCGACCACCTGTCCGCGGCGGCCATGGGCGCCCCCGCGGTGGCGGCGTGGCTCGAAGGACGGGTTCGCGGAGAGCCCGCGCCTTCCAACTGCTGACGAATCCAGCCCTGCGGCCGAGAAACGCAACGTCGAAGGCCGCTCGAAGATGACGAAGAAGCAGCTGGCGCACGGGCTCGGACGGGATCGAGCCCGACGCGCCGTCGAGAACCGGAAGCGAGAGGAACGAAGATGACCAAGCAGCAGGAAACGGGCACCATCACCGGCACAAAGGACAAGGACTACAACCTGATCTGGTTCGTCGAGGCGTCCCTGGAGAACGCGTTGCGCCTGGATACGTTCATTCAGGATGCGGAACGGGCTGGCGACAGCGAGCTGGTGGAGTTCTTCCGCAAGGCGCAAGCCGACAGCCGGAAAGGTGGCCGGCTCGGAAAAGAGCTTCTGGCCAAGCGTCTCGCGAAATCCGACATCTGACGTTTCACACGATCGGCGGGGAGGGCGCAACCTGCAGGGCCGCCCTCCCCGCATCCTGATGCCGGGTACATCTGACGAATCTCGCCGCCGAGCCGAGGAGCAGACATGCGTGTGGTCGTGGTCGGTGCCACCGGAAACGTGGGAACGAGCGTGCTGGAGGCACTGTCGGCCGAAGCAGGGATCACCTCGATCGCCGGCATCGCGCGGCGCGTGCCGGGCAAGCTCCGGGACGGCGTCGAATGGGTGCGCGCGGATGTGCGAACCGACGACCTGGAATCCCATTTCCATGGAGCCGACGCCGTAGTGCATCTGGCATGGTTGTTCCAGCCCACCCATCAGCCCTTGGTCACTTGGCGGGCGAATGTCGGCGGCACCGAACGCGTCCTGCGCGCCGTGGCCGCGGCCCAGGTTCCCGCTTTGATCTACGCCTCGTCGGTCGGCGCCTATTCCCCGTGCCAGGACGACGAGCCCGTGCCGGAGAGCTGGCCCACCGATGGATGGCCTCCGGCCGCGTACATGCGCGAAAAATCCTATGTCGAAAGACTTCTGGATCGTTTCGAGGCCGAGGAACCGGACCGGCGGGTGGTTCGCATGCGACCGGCGTTCATCTTCCGGCGGGAGACCGCCAGCCAGCAGCGGCGTCTGTTCGCCGGTCCCCTGCTACCGAATCGCCTGATCCGGCCCGGACTCCCGCCCATCCTGCCGATTCCGGGCGGCCTGCGATTCCAGGCGGTGCACAGTGACGACATCGGCCGCGCCTACACCCTCGCCATCACCAGCGACGCGCGCGGCCCGTTCAATCTCGCCGCGGAACCGGTGATCGACCGCGCCCGGTTGGCCGAGGTGTTCCAGGCTCGGGTGGTGTCCGTGCCACCCGCGGTCGTGCGCGCCGCGCTCGCCATGGGATGGCACGCGCGGACCTTGCCCGCCGCGCCGGACCTGTTCGACGCGGTGATGCATCTGCCGATCCTGGACACCGGGCGCGCGCGTGCCGAACTGGGCTGGACGCCCCGGTTCACGGCGGTCGAGGCCCTCCAGCACTTGCTCGCCGGTTTACGTGCGGGGGCGGGCGAGGACACCCCGCCGCTGGCTCGCGACGCGGGCGGACCCTGGCGATGGCGCGAGTTCGCCTCCGGAGTGGGCGGCCGTGAGCTGGGAGTCGGATAGCCCTTCCGTCGAATCGCGGCCTGCGGCGGCGGCTCGGCGGACGTCGATAGTCGCGTAGTCCCGACCCCGTTCCCGGCCCATCCGCTCGCTGTCGACAACGATCGGCCTCATTCGTCACGAGAGGATCGGCACGGAAGGGCTACTTCGCCGGGGTAGGGCGCGTTGATCGTGGTGAAGTACTGGATCGCGGCGCCGATCGCCACCGGGGAGAGGTGTTCGGCATCGGGTATCTGCCCGAGCACCACCACGACGTCATCGACCCGGAGACGGTGTACCTGCGCAACCCGCTCAACCGCCTCTGGGTGGCCGAGCACGAGGGCCGCATCGTCGCCACCACGGCGATTCGCGCTCGCGGCCCGCGCCATCCACCGCACCCCGCGTGGCTGGTCGAACAGTTCCCCGACCAGGGCACCGCACAGTTGTTCCGGGTCTACGTCCGCCCCGAGCACCACCGGGCGCGGCCTTGCCACACGGCTGGTCCGGGCAGCGGTCGATTACGTATCCGCGACACCGGAATTCGACCGGCTGTACTTGCACACCGACGCCAGGACGCCGGGTGCGCTGGACTTCTGGCTCACCTTCGGCGAGATCGTCCACGACGCGCGCCTGCCCGGTCCCGGGTTCCAGACCGTGCACCTGGAAATCCCCTTGACCCGCCCGTAGCTCTCCTGGGCACCAGCCGAACACGAAGCGGCAGCGAACGATCGGTGTCGCGGGTCACCGCGGCCTGGCGACACCGATCCCGCATCGGTTCCGAGCCGAGCTATGCGAGGCACTCGAAGCGAGCGGGCGTCCGCTCGACGCGTGAGCCGCTAGCCGCGCACCCCCGCCAGCACTTCCTCGATACGGGCGCGCAACGACCGGCCCGCCGCGTGCAAGGGTTCGGTCGAACGGAGCGTGCGGCTGAGGACGAAAGCGCCCTCGAGCGCGCTGAGCACGGCGAGGATGAGTTCGCGGGCCTCCGGGGCGGGCAGGCCGCGGCGAACGAAGTAGCCGGTGCCTTCATCGATCCAGGCGGCCATCACCTCGGCGGCGACTTCGCGCAGGTTGGGTTCGCTGTCGGCGACCTCGCCCGCGACGGTGCCGACCGGGCACATGTTGATCCAGCCGGTCTGCTCGATCTGCTCGGCGGCCGCCGCGAACGCGGCGGGCACCGCCTCGCGCAGATCGTCGTGCGGATCGAGCAGCAGCGGCAGCAACTGGATGTACGCGGCTCCCGACGTGCGCAGCGCCGCGGCGGCGATCTGCGGTTTCCCTTCGGGAAAGTGGTGGTAGAGCGAGCCCATCGGAGCGCGGGCGGCGACGGTGATCTGCTTGACGCTGGTTCCCGCGTAGCCCTGCGTGCGCATCAGCTCGGCCGTCGCGGTGACGAGGCGTTCCCGGGTGCTGGTTGACATTCTCTCGGTCACCGTTCCAGACTAGAGCAAACACTCTAGAGCGATCGCTCGGATGGAGGCGGACATGCCTGTTGCCGAATTACCCGCGGGCCGGGTGCACTATGTCGAACGGGGCGAGGGGCCACCGGTCGTCCTGCTGCACGGCCTGCTGATGAACCACACGCTGTGGGACGAGGTGCTCGACGCGCTTCCCGCGGGCTTCCGGTACGTGCTGCCGGACCTGCCGCTCGGTGCCCATCGCCTGCCGCTGCGTCCCGGCGTCGACCTGAGCCTGCGCGGCCTGAATCAGTTGGTCGCCGATTTCCTCACCGCGCTGGATCTGCGCGACGTGACGCTCGTGCACAGCGATTGGGGCGGCGCGCTGTTCCTCACCGCCTACGGGCTCGACCAACGCGTCGGCAGGCTGATCGTGCTGCCGTGCGAAGCATTCGACAACTTCCCACCCGGCCTGCCGGGCAAGATGGCCACCGTCGCCACCTATCTCCCCGGCGGGATCTCGCTGGCGCTGCGGCAGTTACGCGTTCGGTGGCTGCGCCGCTCGCCGCTGCTGTTCGGCTGGATGGCGCGGCGCCCGCTGCCCGACGCGCTGGTGCACGGCTGGACCGAGCCGGGGCTGCGCGATGCCCGGATCCGGCGGGACCTGCTCGCCTACACCAAGTCGGGCTTCCGCAAGCCGGAACTGATCGCGAACACCGAAGCGCTGCGCGACTTCCAGGGTGAGGCGCTGATCCTGTGGTCGTCGGCGGGCAAGGTGATGCCCCGCGAGCACGGGCGCAGGCTCGCCGAACTCATCCCGAAGGCTCGGCTGGTCGAAATCGACGACGCCTACGTCCTTTCCATGCTCGACCGGCCCGCCGCGGTCGCCGAGGCGATGTCGGCGTTCCTCGTCGGGCAGCGCGCCACGCCGGAGCCGCCCAGCCGCTGATCCCGCGGTGCTCACGCGTCGACGGAGAC
Source organism: Nocardia gipuzkoensis (assembly GCF_021183645.1). Taxonomy (NCBI): domain Bacteria; kingdom Bacillati; phylum Actinomycetota; class Actinomycetes; order Mycobacteriales; family Nocardiaceae; genus Nocardia; species Nocardia gipuzkoensis. Next base: position 88,966 of record NZ_CP089225.1, read on the forward strand.
CAGCGCCGGTGGAGGAATGACGATCTTCGGAGCCTCCGGCGGTTCGTCGGTCGTGCGCCGCCGCGTCCGGTGGTATGTCCAATGCAACAGGCCGAGCCCGATCAGTCCGGCCGCGGTGGTCGCGATCCCGATTCCACTGCCGGGTGGACGCCAGTCCACGACCAACTCGGCGCCGTCGGTGCCCGCCGGTACGTCGACGGTGAGGAAGACGCCGCCGATCGTGCCCGCTGCCACCTCGCGCCCGTTCAGGGTCACCCGATGCCCCGGCCAGGCGAGCCGGGCGAACACGATGCGCCCGCCGCTCGCCGAGCTGACCACGGCCCGGGTCGTGATGTCGTCGAGCGAACCGCTCGACTCGGCGGTCACCCCCGCGGTGTGGGCGATCGCCCCGTCGCGGGCGGACGCGAGCCCGTCGGCGCGTTCCAGCACCCAGATGTGCCGCTCGTGTCCCGGATAGTCGGCCCATCGCCAGCCCGACGGCGCGGGACGGTCACGGGCGTCCGGGTACTGCGTGCGGTGCAGGACCACCCGATCGACCTTCATCAGGTCGATGATCCTGGCCCCGGTGACGGGTTCGGTCGCGAAGGCACGACGGAACGCGTCGGGGCAGGTGCTGCCGTCCCACGCCATGCACAGCATGCCGGCGAAAGCGGCGTGCCCGATCGGCGTGTAGGCGTTGACGTAGTCGAGTCCGAGCGCCTTCGCGTAGTTGCCGATGGCCAGCGAGCCGTACGCGCCGGCGAGGTTGCGGTCCTCGGGGCGCACGGCGGCGCGATCAGCCAATTGCAGAGTGAGGCCGTCGAAATCGGGGAAGGCCGCGCGCATCGCCGAGCGCCGCTCCGGGAAGTCGTAGGACATCGGCGTCATCGGCGCACCGGCCACCTGCGCGTAGGCGATGGGGAACATGGCGAGCACGGCCAGTGCGCACGCGGCGGCGGCGCCGCGGTGGCGGGCCAGCCATACGGCGGCGGCGCCGAGCGCGCCCACCGCCAGCGCCCCCGCCACGTGCCGCAACACCAACTCGGGGGCGGCCGACACCGACCGCACGAACAACAGCCCGATCAGCACGACGGCGGCAGTGGCCCGGCGGCGCGAGGCGGCGAACGTGCCGTAGCGGCTGAGCGCGACACAGACCAGCACGAGCAGCACGATGGCGAGCATCGGCAGCACCCGGGCCGGCCAGCGCAGCGGACCGATGGCCCCGGGCCCGGCTGTCCACATCAGCACCGCCACCGCGAAGAAGATCAGGCCGCTGAAATCCCGTGCGGCGGTGCGCGCGGCACGCCAGTCGACGAACGCGAGCGCCGGGATGAGGAACCAGGCGATGTAGACCATCGGCAACGGCTGGACATGACCCCACCAGGCGGTGAACGCGGGGGTCGTGCTCGGCAGGCTCGCGTTCAGCGACTCCGACCACGGCACCGTCAGGAACGGGTCGTTGTGGATCTGCACGCTGCCGCGCCAGGTCACCTGCGAGGACAGGATGCCGGACAGGTTCGCGATCGCCGCGGTGAGCGCCGCGCACCCCGCCGCGAGGCACAGCCGCACCGCGGGGCCCCACCGGCGCTGATATACGACCTCGCCTGCCGCGACGGCGACAATGATCAGCGCCGATTCCACCGCGGGGAAGGCGTATTGGACCGTGAGCGTCAGGTACAGGAAGACGAAGACCGGCAACGGTCCGCTCCGGCCGCGCGCGTACTGCACCGCCGAGGCCCAGGCGTGCACCATCCAGGCGGTCGCCACGTGCGGAGTGAACCAGCTGGCCTGGTCGAAGAACAGGAACCAGCCGCTGAGCGGGAACGCGATACCCGCGACGGCGGCCCACCCGGGACGCGCGCCGTAGGCGAGGCAGATGCGGAATACCCCGAGCGCGGCGATGATCGAGAAGACGAGCTTCACCGCCGTCGCGTAGGTGGCGAGATCGTCCATCGACGGCGCGAGGAGATAGACGAGCAACTGCGGCGGATTGAACAGCGCCGCCTCTTCCAGCGTGTAATTGCCCGCCATCCATTCGTGCGGGACCAGCGCGGGAAAGCGGCCGTCACGCAACAACTCTCCGAGCATCACCCACATCGGGGCGTACTGCGCCTCGGTGTCGTCGGTGTAGTAGTGCCTGGTGTCGGCCAGCAGCACCGACACATATCCGGCGAGGACTCCGACGACGGTCGCCGCGCCCCAGACGTAACGCTCTTTTCGCGGTCCGGATGCCGCGGCTGTACTCACAAGGCGCGGAGTGTAGCCGCCCCGGGTGAACACACGACGACCTGTTCGCACCATATGTCCGAATATTTGACGTTCGGACCCTCGAGCGAAGACCCGCGATCACGCTTCGTCCGGCACACCGAGGACTTCCCGGCCGATCACACCGGCGATCACCTCCGTCGAATACGCCATGAGTTGGCCGGCTTGGGCATCGCGCAGGTGGCGTTGGATCGGCGACCGCTTGAGATACCCCGAAGCGCCGCCGATCCGGATGCCCAGCTGCGCCACCTCGACCGCGACCTTGTTCGCTAGATACTTGGCCCGGGAGAGGTTGTCGAAGAACAGCGGAATCCCGTTGTCGGCCTGCCACAGCGCCTGCTCGTAGAGCGTGTGTGCCGCCGCGAGCCGGGTCTGGGCGTCCGCGACCTCGTATTGCACCCACTGCTGGTGCGCCAATGGCTTGCCCAGGATCTCCCTGGCCCGTGCGTGCTCGACCAGCGCCTCCAGCGCCGCATCGGCGATCCCCAGCGAGATCGCGGGCAGACCGGCCGGGATCACCGCGAAGTCTCCGGGGCCCGGCGCGCGACCGCGGTACTCGGCGCGCAGAACGGTGTCATCGAACGCCAGCAGCTGACTGCGCGTCGCGCGCAAGCCGAGGGTGTCCCAGATCGGGATGATCGACACCGTGCCGTCGGGGACCACGCCGAAGAACGCGGGCTCCCCGTCCACGAGCGCGTTGACCAGCAGATAGTCGGCGATCTCACTACCGGACACGAACCGCTTGGCCCCACTGAGCGTCCACCCGCCCTCGGCCGGCGCGGCGATCTGCTGCGGCTGGAGAAAGCGGTTTCCGCTGGCCGGTTCCGATAGCGCGTTCGCGAAACGCCGGCCGGCGCGGAACTCCTCGGCGAAGAACGATCCCGATGTCTCGGTGGTCAATTCCGCGAGGGCGACACCGGCCCCGGCGTGCATCGTCCAGATCGTCGCGGTGGACGGATCGGCTTTCGCGAGGATGCGGACCAGGCGCCCGAGCCCTTGATAGCTCAGGCCGGTGCCACCGGCCGACTCCGGCAGCACCGCCCGGTTCACCCCCGCGCCGTGCAGCGCGTCCAGATGCTCGACGGCGAGTTCGGCGCGCTCGTCGTAGTCGGCCGCCACGGCGGCGAATCCGGCCGCCAGGTCGGCGACCCGGTCGAGCAGTTCCCGCTCGCTGTCGCGGACCGGGAGGAAGAAATGCGCGTTCGTCACGAAATGCTTTCTGGTCGCAGCGGATCGGCGGACGAGACCGCCGGATGGATTCGTTCCGAGCGTACGCAGCGCCCGCGGCAGCTTGCCTTGACATCGACGAGAAGGTTTAGCGTTGCGGTGACGAAGACGAAGGAGGACCGATGCGCATCGGCGAACTGGCGCAACGGGCGGGCACCAGCACGCGCGCCCTGCGGTATTACGAGGAGCACGGCCTGGTCCGGCCGCACCGCACCGCCAACGGGTACCGCTCCTATGACGACGCCGAAGTGCTGATCGTGGCGAGTATCCGCGAAATGCTCGGCGCGGGCTTCGACCTCGACGAGATCCGCCCGTTCGTCGCCTGCCTGCGGGCGGGTAACGGCTCCGGCGATGTCTGCCCGGACTCGGTCTCCACGTTGCGGCGCAAGCTGGCCGAGGTCGATTCGTACCTGGAACGGCTGGAGCAGGTCCGGCGTCAGCTGAACGACCGGCTCGCGGCGGCCTGCGAGTTCGACCGAATCGAGGAGCAGCGGTGAAATTCGCGGTCAGCTACAGCACGCCCTTCTTCGGCGTCGACCCGGATCGGCTGATCGGCTACGCCCAGCACGCCGAGCGCTGCGGGTTCGAGGCGATCTACCTGCCCGAGCACATCGCGTTGTATCCGGGCGCCACGATCGGGCCGATGGAGATGACGCCGTCGGTCCCGTTCGCCGACCCGCTCGACGCGCTGAGCTTCGTGGCCGCCGCGACGGACCGGATCCTGCTCGGCACCGCCGTGCTGCTGCTGCCCTATCACCATCCGGTGGTGCTGGCCAAACGCCTGGCGACGATCGATGTGCTGTCCAAGGGACGGATGCGCCTGCTCACAGTCGGGTTGGGCAGCCTGCCCGGTGAGGCGCAAGCCGTCGGCGTCGATTTCACCGGCCGCGGCCGCCGCGCCGACGAGGCCATCGACGTGCTGCGACTGCTGTGGTCCGGCGACGCCGAGGGAGTGAGCTTCGACGGGGAGTTCTTCCGATTCGAGAACCTGTGCAGTTTTCCGAAACCGTTCGGGGGCGAGCCGTTGCCGATCCATGTCGGCGGATCGAGCCGCGCCGCGGCGCGGCGCGCCGGATCCCGCGGCGACGGCTACTTCCCGGGCGGGATGCTCGGACCGGCCGAACGCGCCACCCAACTGGAGATCGCCCGCGCCGCGGCCGGAGCAGCCGGCCGGACCACCGGGGCGTTCGACTACACGCGCTGGGGCTCGATCGACATGCCGGTAGCGCGGGTCGAAGGACTGGCCGAACAGGGTGTCACGCGAGTTGTGGTGAGCGCGAGCACGGGCGACCCGGAGCGCGCCCGCGACGAGTTGTCCGCCTTCGCCGACCGCTTCGATCTTGCGAACGCACGGAAGTAGCTTCCGCGCAGTCCTGCGCGCCGCGGACCTCCTCAGACGGCGTGGCCCGCAACCAGATCCGCCACCGAGTGGTAGTGCAGTGTCTCCACGGGATGCCGCCGCACCGCGGCGTCCTCGGGTTCCAGCAGCAACCCGGCGTGATCGCCGAAGTCGTAACGCTCGCGGATGCGGGCGCTGAACCAGCTCGGCACCGTGCTGAGCACCGGAATGCCGCCGGGGCCGGAGTGCCAGTCGCAGTGCACGAACTTGTCGATGTCGTCGCCGGTCTCACCACCGAAAAGCCTGGCCAGCGAGAGTTGTTCGCTGCTGAGCACATGCACCGCGAGCCGGTCGGCGCGCTGCGCGACCCGGTAGGTGTGGTTCTTCTTGGACAGGCCGATCAAGAACCGGCGCGGCTCGATGCTGACCTGCGTCGCGAATCCGACCAGACAGCCCGCGCGCCTGTCCTCCGCCTGCACGGTGACCAGCAGCACGGGATAGTCCGCCGCCGCGACCACCGCGTCGAACACTGCGGTCCGGTCTTCGGTAGCCATCGGTCCTCCCAGCGTGATGCGACGTCTTTCCCGGATGCCCGCGCGATCGTCGTGCAAACATGCCGGGACGAGCAGCGCTCACCCGGAAACCGCGGCGGCAGGTCGTCTGAGACGCCGACGCCGGCAGGGGTGGGGCGCCCGTGCGACGGCCGTGCAGATCAGCTCATTCCGATCCACATCCCGTGGATGATAGTCCACCACAACAGCTTCCGCGCCGACACTGAAAATGCATAGTGGCGGTCGCCACATTGCGAGCACACCGCACCTGCTGCGCCCCCGGCCACACCGGGGGCGCGGGTCCGCCGCTAGTCGGCCGGTTCCAGGTACACCGGAAGCCTGGCGTGCCCGTTGGAGATGAAGCTGGACACCGTGCCGAGTTCGGCGGGTCCGGCCGCCAGGCGCATGTTCGGGAAGCGCCGGAAGAGGGCGGGCAGGGCGATTTCGGCTTCCATCCGGGCCAGCGGCGCACCCAGGCAGTGATGCGCCCCGTAGCCGAAGGCCAGGTGCTCCTTGGAAGCTCGCCGCACGTCGAACTCGTCGGCGGCGGCGCCGTGCAGGTTCGGGTCCCGGTTGGCCGCGGCGTAGGACGCGAGAATCGGCTCGCCCTTGGCGATGCGCAGGCCGTCGATCTCGATGTCGTCGGCGGCGAAACGCAGCGGCAGGTGCGCCACCGGCGCCTCGTAGCGCAACGCCTCCTCGATCAGATCGGACCAGGTCGCGCGTCCCTCGGTCACCTCGGCGCGCTGCTGCTGGTGGGTCAGCAGCGCGAACACGGCCTGGTCCAACAGATTCACCGTGGTCTCGTGCCCGGCGCTGATCACGAGCAGCAGCGTATCGATGAGCTCCTGCTCGGTCAGCTGCGAGCCGTCCTCCTCGTCGCGGTGCGAGATGAGCAGGCTGGTCATGTCGTCGGCGGGGTTTTCGCGCCGGTGGGCGACGAGCTCACCGAGGATCCGGTACATCTCCAGGTAATTCGCCTGCGACTCCTCCGGTCCGAGCGAAGTGTCGAAGATGCCGTCGACGCACTTGCGCAGACCGGCGTTCAGGGATTCCGGAACGCCCATCAGCACACTGATGACCTGGATCGGCAGCGGATAGGCGAAACCTTCCCTGAGGTCGACCGCTTCGCCCTGCGGTGTCGCCGCGAGTTCGGCCAGCAGATTCGCGGTGATCTGCTCGATCATCGGCCGCATCGCCTGGGTGCGGCGGTGGGTGAACGCGGGCGCGACCAGCTTGCGCAACCGGCGATGGTCCGTGCCGTACGCGGTGAACATGTTGTTCACGGCCACCCACAGGAACAACGGCCAGTCCTGGGGTATCTCCCCGTTGATGAACGCGGGCCAGTGCTGCTTGGCATCTTTCGACACCCGGGGGTCGGCCAGCAACCGCTTGAGCACGCCGGCGTCGGTGACCGACCACGCCTGCACCCCGCCGGGCAGTTCGACTCGGGCCATCGGCCCGCGCGCACGGATTCGAGCGGACTCACCTTGGATGTCGGCGCCCGTTGGGTCGAGGACTAGGGGCTGTGTGTCCATCGGGACTCCTTAGAAGACGGTCAGTGGAGGGGATTTCGGAAAGACGACCGGCAGCGACACCAGAGCGCGGTGGAACGGGCCGGGCCGCCAGTTCAATTGGCCGGGCTCCACGGCCAAACGCAGCTCTGGCAACGCGTCGAGGATCTGATCGATGGCGTCCTGGACCACCAGGTACGCGGCCGATCGGGCGGGGCAGGCGTGCGGGCCCACGCTCCAGGACAGATGGGCGCGGCTATCGGTGCGTTGACCGACCCCGATCGCGGGATCGTTGTTGCAGCCGGCCATGCTGATCACCACCGGCTGATGCGCGGGCAGCCAGACGTCATCGATGAGGATCGGCTGCCTCGGATAGCTCACGCAGTAGTTCGCCATCGGCGGGTCGTTGAACAACACTTCGTCGAGGGCGTCGCGGGTCGAAAGGCTCCCGCCGAGGAAGTCGCCCGCGAAGCGTTCGTCGGTGAGCATCAGCAGCAGCGTGTTGACGATCAGGTTCTGCATCGGTTCGATTCCGGCGCCGTAGAGCGTCACCAGCTGATGGATCATCTCGACGTCGTCCAGGCCCGCGGTGTGCTGCAACAGCCTCGAGGTGATGTCGTCGCCGGGTTCATTGCGCTTCATCTGCACCAGTTCGAACAGCGCGTCGGTGAGCATCGCGTTGCCCTTGTCCGCGTTGACGCCCTCGAAGATGGCGGCCATGCCGGTCGCGACCTGCTGCCCGATGTCCGGCGGGCAGCCGATCACGGCGTTGAGCACCGCGAAGCTCACCGGGAACGCGTACTGGCTGATCAGATCCGCCGCTCCGTCCTGGCAGAAGGCGTTGATCAGCGGAATCGCGATCTGCTCGATGGTCCCGTGCAGCGTGTGCAGATCGACCCCGGCGATGCTGGCGACGTTCGCCTGCCGGTAGCGCAGATGCTCCAGGCCGGAGCTGCGCAGCGCGTTCGGACGCCACTCCAGCATCGGCAGCACCGGGCACTCGCCGGGAATGTCCTTCTGCCAGGTGCGCGGATCGGCCGGGAAGTGATCCGGATCGTTCAGGATGCGCAGCGCGGTGTGGTAGCCGATCACCAAGGTGGCCGGCACGTTCGGCGACAGCTCGACCGGAACGAGCGGACCGTACTTGCGGCGCATCTCACGGTAGGCCCGGTGCGGATCCTCGGCGTATTCCTGCGAATACAACGGGTAGCGCGGACCGCCGGTGTCGATCGGCGACCCGTGCGGCACGGGGCACCCGCTCACGGAGGTGGACGGTGGGAAGTGTGGCGTGGTCAAAGACGAAACTCCAGAAGAACGAACTTTCGACGAACGCGTTCGCACGGCGCGTGCCGCGACGGCGTGGGTCGACGTGATGCGTGGGAATCGGTGACAGGCCGGCGCACACCCTCATCAGCTGTGTGCACGACGACCTCTGAGCGGCAACCTCCTTCTGGAACGGAATGCGAGAAGCTTCAGCTCGCCGGACAGGCTACGACGCCGGGCTCTGCTCCGGCTGGCCGGAGAAGACGAGCATCGGCGGTGATTCCGGGAAGGCGACCGGCAAGGCGGCCAGCGAGCGATGGAACGGACCCGGCCGCCAGGTCAGCTGCTCGGCGGGGACGGCCAGCCGCATCTCGGGCAACGCGTCGAGCAACTGATCGATGGCATCCTGGGCGATCAGATAGGCCACCGACCGGGCCGGACAGGTGTGCGGCCCGACGCTCCACGCGAGATGAGCCCGGTTGTCGGTGTACTGCCCCGTGTTGATCGCCGGGTCGTTGTTGCATCCGGCCATGCTGATGACCACCGGCTGGTGCGCGGGTAGCCAGACGCCGTCGATCAGGATCGGCTGCCGCGGGAACGTGACGCAGTAATTCGACAGCGGCGGATCGGTGAACAACACCTCGTCCAGCGCGTCCCGTGTCGAGAGACTGCCGCCGAGAATGCCGCCCGCGAACCGCTGGTCGGTGAGCATCAGCCGCAGCGTGTTGATGATGAGGTTCTGCTGCGGTTCGATGCCCGCGCCGTACAGCATCAGCACCTGCTGCACCATCTCCGCGTCATCGAAATCGACGGGGTGGCGCAGGATGCGCGTGACGATGTCGTCGCCGGGCTGCGATCGTTTGAGCGCCACCAGGTCCGCCATCGCGTCGTTGAACATCGCGTTGCCCTGCTCGGCCTCCACGCCTTCGAACATCGCCGCGAGCCCCATCGCCGCCCGCTGCCCGATGTCCGGCGGGCACCCGAGCATGGCGTTGATCACCGCGAACGACAGTGGGAACGCGTATTGCGCGATCAAGTCGGCCGAGCCGTCCCCGCAGAAGCTGTTGATCAGCGGAACGGCGATCCGCTCCACCGTGGTGCGCAATGCGAACTGGTCGATCTCCTCGATGCCCGCGACCGTGGCCTGCCGGTACCTGGCATGCTCCGGGCCGGAATTGCGGATCGCGGCCGGACGCCACTCGAGCAGGGGCAGCACCGGGCAGTCACTGGGCACGGTCTGCTGCCACGTCCGCGAATCGGCCGGGAAGTGGTCGGGATCGTTCAGGATGCGCAGCGCGGTGTGATATCCGATCACGAGCGTCGCGGGCACACCGGGGGACAGTTCCACCGGAACGAGCGAACCGTACCGCCGGCGCATGTCCCGATAGGCGCTGTGCGGGTCCGCCGCGAAATCCTCCGAGTACAGCGCGACCCGTGGGCCGTCCGCGCCGACCGGTGAACCGTGCCGGACCGGGCAGCCGCTGGAGGTGGACGCGGACGACGAAGACTGTGGGTGGGTCAAAACGTGACTCCAAAGTCGGAACGTTCGACGAGCAGGGTGGATAAACGACACACGTGCCCCAGTGCTCGGGATACGAATTGCCGTGCGGGCGTGGCGATTTCGACTTTACGCCGAATTTCGCCGGGGCAGAGCATATCTCGTGCGTCAGGTCGACGCGATCGGGGCGGGTCCGCGTACATCCCCAGGCGGCGAAACACCTCTGCCCGCGTATCCGCAACGGATACGCGGGCCGCCGGGTCCGGATACGGGACTGCAGAGCCCCGATGCCGGGCAGGTGTGATCGAGATGTCCTACTCCGCCGCCTCCAGTAGGACCGGCAGCTCGGAGTGGCCGTTGGAGATGAAGCTGAGCACGGTGCCCACCTCGGACGGGTCGACCGCGAGGCGCATGTCGGGGAAGCGACGGAAGATGGCCGGAAGGGCGATCTCGGCTTCCATCCGGGCCAGCGGCGCGCCCAGGCAGTGATGCGCCCCGTACCCGAAGGCCAGATGATCCTTGACCGACCGGCGCACGTCGAACTCGTCCGCGGTCGCACCGTGCACCTTCGGATCGCGATTGGCCGCCACGTAGGAGGCCAGGATCGCCTCGCCCTTGGGGATGCGGACGCCGGCGATGTCGATGTCCTCGACCGCGTAGCGCAGCGGCAGGTGCGCGACCGGCGCCTCGAAGCGCAGCGACTCCTCCACCACGTCCGACCAGGCGAGCCGGCCCTCCACCACGTCGGCACGCTGATCCGCACGGGTGAGCAACGCGAAGATGGCCTGATCGAGCAGGTTCACCGTCGTCTCGTGCCCGGCGTTGATCACCAGCATCAGGGTGTCGACGAGTTCCTTCTCGGTCAGCTGCGAGCCGTCCTCGTCGTCCCGGCTGGCGATCAGCACGCTCGTGATGTCGTCGCCGGGGGTCTCCCGCCGGTACGCCACGAGTTCGCTGATGAGCCGGTACATCTCGAGATAGTTCGCCTGGGCCTCTTCCGGCCCGAACGAGGTGTCGAAGAAGCCGTCGACACATTTCCGCACACCGGGGCCCAAGTGCTCGGGCACACCCATCAGCTCGGTGATGACCTGGATCGGCACCGGATAGGCGTAGCCCTCGCGCAGATCGACGGCCGTACCGCGCGGGGTCGCCGCGAGCTGGTCGAGCAGGCCGGCGGTGATCGCTTCGATGCGCGGTCGAAGCGCCACGGTGCGGCGATGCGTGAACGCGGGCGCGACCAGCTTGCGCAGCCGCCGATGCTCGGAACCGTAGGCGGTGAACATATTGTCGACCGCCACCCAGGGGTGCAGCGGCCATTCCTGGGTGATCTCGCCGTTCATGAACGCCGCCCAGTGCTGCCGCGGGTCCTTCGACACGCGCGGATCGGCCAACAGGCTCTTGAGCACGACGGCATCGGTGATCGACCACGCGGGCACCCCGCCGGGCAGCTCCACCAGGGCCACCGGCCCACGCTCGCGCAGCCGCGCGGCCTCGCCTTGGATATCGGAACCGGTCAGATCCAAGACTATCGGCTCTTGCGACATCGGACGCTTCTCCTTACACCATGTTCAACGGAGGGGATTCGGGGAAGACGACCGGCAAGGCCGCCAACGCCCGGTGGAATGGGCCCGGCCGCCAGACCACTTCGTCCACCGGCACGGCCAATTGCATCTCGGGGAGAGCGTCGAGCAGCTGATCAATGGCTTCTTGAACGACCACGGACGCCACGGACTTCGCCGGGCAGGCGTGCGGTCCGACGGCCCACGCCAGGTGCGAGCGGTTCCCCGCACGGTCACCGCCGCGGATCGCCGGGTCGTTGTTGCAGGCAGCGAGGCTGACCAGCACCGGCTGGTGCGCGGGCAACCAGGTGTTGCCGATCAGGATGGGCTGGCGCGGGTACGTGATGCAGAAGTTCGCCATCGGTGGGTCGTTGAACAACACCTCGTCCAGCGCGTCGCGCGTCGACAGGCTGCCGCCGAGGACCTCACCGCCGAAGCGGTCGTCGGTGAGCATCAGCAGCAGCGTATTGGTGATCAGGTTCTGCTGCGGCTCGATTCCCGCGCCGTAGAGGCTGATCAGGTTCGAGAGCATCTCCTCGTCGTTCAGATCGGCCGAGTGATGGGCCAACCGGGACGTGACGTCCTCACCCGGCTCCGCGCGACGCTGCTGGATCAGTTCCATCAGCGCCGCGGAGAGCATCTCCATGCCCTTGGCCGCCTCGACGGTATCGAAGAGCATGGCCATGCCGGTCGCGACCCGCTGCCCCAGTTCGGTGGAACAGCCGACGATCCGGTTGAGCACCTCGAACACGAGCGGGAACGCGTACTGCGTCACCAGGTCGGCGGAGCCGTCCGCGCAGAAGGAGTTGATCAGCGGAATGGCGATGCGCTCGACCATCGAGTGCACCTCGTGCAGGTCGATGGCATCGATGCTGGCGGTATAGGCGCCCCGGTAGCGGGCATGCGCGGCGCCGCTGTTGCGCAGCGCGTTCGGGTACCACTCCATCATCGGGCGGATGGGCGAGTCCTCGGGAATGTTCTTCTGCCAGATGCGGGGATCGGCCGGAAAGTGCTCCGGATCGTTGAGGATCCGCACGGCCTCCTGGTAACCGATCACCAGCGTGGCGGGAACCCCGGGCGACAGTTCGATCGGGACCAGTGAACCGTGGCGCCTGCGCATGTCCCGGTAGGTCCCGTGCGGGTCGGCCGCGAATTCCTCCGCGTACAGCGGAATCCTAGGACCGTCGGTATCGATCGGCGATCCGTGCGCGACCGGGCAGGCGCCGCCGGCTAGGTTCATGGGGTAGGTCGAGGACTGTGGTGTGGTCAAATGCGAGACTCCAAACGGTGGAACAAGAATTCGACTAGCGTGATAAGCGAACGCAGGCAGGTGCCCCGGTCCCGTGCGTCCAGTGACGTCAACGGTGTGCCGGGTTCCAGATCGAGGGCATCGCGCACCTCTTCGAGCGGGTAGGGCCGCGCGCCTTCGAACTGGTTGACCGCCACCGAATACGGGACGCCGCGCTCCTCGAGCACCGACAGGACCTCATCGGACTTCTCGATACGGCGGGTGTCGACCAGCACGAGCGCGCCGAGCGCACCCCGGGCCAACTCCTCCCACAACGGGACGAAACGCTGCTGGCCCGGAGTGCCGAACAGATAGAGCGCCAGTTTGGGACTGAGCGTGATGCGGCCGAAGTCCATCGCGACCGTGGTCTGCGACTTGCCCGGCAGCCCGGCCATGTCGTCGACGCCGACGCTGGCTTCGGTGATGGTCTCCTCGGTGCGCAGCGGCTTGATCTCCGAGACGCTGCTCACGAAAGTGGTCTTGCCGACACCGAAGTTGCCGGCCACCAGCAGTTTCACCGACCGGGTCACGGTCTCCGGCACGTAGTCGACAGCGCGATCAGACGGCGAGAGCACGGAGCCCATTGAGTACCTCCTCCAGCAGAGCGATCTCCGGCAGGGACTCGGCCGGGGTGGGGGTGACCAGGTGCCCACCGTCCATGAGATCGGACGCGACGATCTTCACGACGGACGGCGGCAGATCGAGGTACGCCGCGATCTCCGCGATCGACAGCGCACCTCGGCGGCTGCACAGGGCCATGACCCGGCGCGCATCGGGCGACGCGCCGGGAAGTGGATCTTTGGCGGTCAGGACCAAAGTGACCAGGTCCAGCTCGCGAGTGGGACGCGTACGCCCTCCGGTGCGCACATAAGCCCGGACCAGGTCCGGATCGCGCCGCGGTTTGCTCATGACGGAACCTCACGCCAGCTCGGCCCCGTAATGCCCAGCGGCGCAGTACCTTTGACTCGCTCGCCGCGCTCGATCATGGCATTTCGCTGCCGTCTACGCGCCTGCGCGGCTGGCTGCCCAGCTCGCGTCCGACCCGGCCTGCCAGCTCGTTCATCCGGTGCGCGACCAAGCCCACATCGATGTCGTTGGTGGTCGCGACGCCGAGTAACGCGCCCTCCCCCGCCGCGGTGATGAGGATCATGCCCTGGTCGTACTCGGTGATGTTCTGTCGCACTCCGTTGGCGGAGTCACCACAGAATTCGCCGAGCGCCTTGCCGAGCGAGCGCAGGCCGGAGGCCGCGGCGGCGAAGCGTTCCGCTTCGTCGCGGGCGATCCCCGTGGAGTGCGCGATCCGCAGGCCGTCGTCGGACAGCAACACCGCGAACCGCACACCCGTGATGCTGAGATCTTCGAGTAGCCAGCCCAGTTTGTTGCTGCTGTCGGTCACGGGTGTGGCCATCAGGATGTCATCCCTTCCGTGTCATCAGATGCGGCGGCGCGGCCGCTCTTGGAGCCGGTATGCCAAGCTGCGGCGATCTCGGGGCGAGCGAGGCCCGGTTCGGTGCGCGGCCCGACCGGCGCGAGCGCGACCGTTCGGCGTCGCCGCTTGGGTAACCCGCCGCTGGTGATCTCGCTCAGCGTCAGCGGCTGCTCGTCCTCGCTGGGCTGCTCGCTCGGCGCGTCCTGCGCGGGAACCGTGACCGGCTCCGGTTTTGCCTCGGTCACGGGCGCGACCTCCTGGACGTTCTGCGGGGTGACCAGCAGCGACTCCGGGATGTAGACCATCGCGCGCATGCCGCCGTAGACGTTCGGGCCGTCGATGTAGACGGTGAAGCCGTAGCGTCGGGCCAGCGCGGCGATACCCGGGAAGCCGACCTTGGGCGACGGGCCGAGCTGGTGGATGTCGACGGGCCGCTCGTGCGCGAGTACCTGCCGGGCCTCTTCCATCTGCTCGGCGTTCATCCGCACGCCCGCGTCATCGATGATGACGGTGACGCCGTGATGGCCCTCCTGGAAGTTGACGTCCACGTAGGAGGTCGGCGGGGAGTACCGCAACGCGTTGTCCAGCAAGGTCGCCAGCGTGTGCACGAGCGGTTCCACCGCGCGGCTGATCACGACGCGGTCGAGCTGGTTGGGCCGCACCCGCAGGTATTCGCGGACCCGGCCGATGGCGCCGCCGACCACGTCGGTCAGCGTCTGCGCGGGCCAGCGGCGGCCGGGCAGGCCACCGCAGACGATCACGTAGGACTGCGCCTGACGGATCATCTGCTGCACGGTGTGGTCGATGCGGGTGAGGGTTTCGTACACCTGGTCGTCGCGATGCTCGCGCAGCGCGGCGCTCACCACCTGGCTCACGTCCGCGCCGAGACTGACCACGGAGGTGCCGAACGAGCGGACCGCGGCGCTGGTCGCCTGGCGCGAGGCGGAGGACACCTCGTTGCGCGCGGCCTCCTCGGCGGCCTTGATCGCCTGCTGCGCTTCGTTGTTGGTCAGGTCCCTGGTCTCCGAGCGGATCAGGCTCAGATCATCGGCGTATCGCTCGGAGATCCACCGCAGGATCTGCGCGAGCCGTGAATTCTCCATGCCCGCCTGGACTTCGACCGGGGGCACCTGCGACTCGAACCGGCGGATCGACTCGGCCACCGCGGGTAACGTGGTGGCGGCGAACCGCTCGAGCGTGTCCTCTGTCGCGCGCTGTTCCCTGGTCACAACCTCGAGCTTGGCCCGCTGAGCCCTGGCATACTGTACTGCGTACAACGCCCCCGCTACGGCGATCACCAAAGCGGCGGCGAGGATCCATGAAAGCACCACGGCGATATCTTGATTCATCAGTTCTTTCGTCGTTGACTGGTCTCGAGGAGTCGGCCCACTGCCATCCTGCTTCGCTCGCCTTCCCTCGCCTGCCGACCATGAACGGACCGGTCGGTGGGGTCCGCGTCGGAGTACCGGAACCCGCGTCGACGCCGGCACTCACCGAGAGTGCCTATCGCACAGTGCCCGCAGGACAGGCGATTACACGTCAATCGCCGACCGCTCGGATCGTGTCCGAACGGTAACCAGAACCCGACCATTCGCACATTAGCAGCATTCCAACAAAGTCTCTGCCGATCCCACCGAGACTTTCGGTTTCCCGGAGCTGGGACGATAAGTGCCGGGGATCGCGACATAGCTGCGCAATGATATTGGGTTGCCTTGCAACCCGCCGAGTCCCGGCCGCCCTCGACACCGGGCGGACCGCCGGTACCGGATACCATGCGCCCATGGCAAAGCTGAAGGTCTCGGTCGATGTCCCGATTTCGCCCGAGGAGGCCTGGACGCACACCTCCAACCTCGCCGAGCTCGACAAATGGCTGACCATGCACGAGGCATGGCGCGGTGCGGTGCCCACCGAACTGACCGTCGGCACTCAGCTTGTCGGCATCGCCTCGGTGAAGGGCCTGCGCAACCGGGTCACCTGGACGGTGCGGGCCGCCCAACCGCCGCGCTGCCTGCGACTGACCGGCGCCGGCAAGGGCGGCACCAAACTGGGCCTGCAACTGCTCGTCGCCCCGAAGGGCTCGGGTTCGGAAGTCACCGTCGACATCGAACTCGGCGGCGCGCCGCTGTTCGGCCCGATCGGCTCCGGGGTAGCCCGTGCGGTCAAAGGGGATATCGAACGCTCCCTCGACCGCTTCGTCGCTCTGTACGGCTGACTTTCGGCGCTCACCCGCCGAGGGCGTCGAAGATCTCTTCGGCCCGGTCGCGGGTGCGATACATGTTCCACGCGGTCTCGGCCAAGTCGTCCGGATCGAGCGTGTGCCCTTCCGGGCTGCCGAAGCGCGCCGGGTCCGCGGTGACCATGGCGTGGATGTCGCCGCGTTCCACGAGGCCGCCGATGGTCAGGGTGCCCGCGTAGAGATTGCGCTCGCCCAGCGCCGCGTTGAGCGTGAGCGCGTAGTTGCGCAGCGCCGCGGCCGCGAGGGCGAGGTGACCGAGCATGGGCATCGGCCGGACGCTGGACAGGCCACCCGCGAAAAGCAAAGCGCCGTCCCCGCGATCGAGCATGCCCGGTAGCACCTCACTCACCACGTCGACCGCGGGCCACACCCACTCGAACGCGGATCGCGCCGTGGCGGAATCGATGTCGGTGATCGGCACCGGATGTTGCGTCGGCCCCGGCCCGTAGTAGACCATGCCGATCGGCCCCGCCCCGCGGATGTCGCCGAGTACCGCGCCGAGCCGCGACCGATCGGTCACATCGGCGACATGGGCGGTGGCCTCGATGCCGCGCGCCGTCAGGTCCGCCAGGTAGGTGGCGTGCCGCGCGTCGCTGCGCGAGACCAGCGCGACGCGGAACCCTTCCCGCCCGAATCGCCGGGCCATCGACATTCCGAGACCGGGGCCGACGCCGACGATCAGGGCCGTTCCACGGTGGGACATGCGCTCTCCTTAATTTGAGGCCCCCCTCGATTTCTCACCGTAGCACGAATTCGAGGCACCCCTCAGGTTTTGTAGAATGCGCGGGTGACCAAACCCCTGCGCCGGGACGCCGCCCGTAATCGGGAGAAGTTGTTGCGGTCGGCGGCCGAAGTGTTCACCGAGCAGGGCCTCGACGGTTCCCTCGAAGAGATCGCGCGGCGCGCGGGGGTCAGCATCGGGACGCTGTACAACCATTTCCCGACCCGCGACATGCTCATCGACGCCCTGCTGCCACCGCGGCTGGCGGCGATGGACGAGATCGCCGCCCGTGCGGCGGCCGAACCGGATGCCTGGGCGGCTTTCACCGGATTCGTCGAAGACCTGCTCGACAGGCTGACCGCCGATCGCGGGCTGCTCGAAGCGTTCACCGGGGACCATCCGGCGGCGGCGCAGCTGGCGCAGGCCTGTCATCGCGGCATGTCGCAGCTGGCGGCGGTGCTCGCGCGCGTCCGGGAAGCCGGCGCGCTGCGCGCCGACGCGACCGACGAAGACGTCGTCAACTTGGTGTGGGCGCTGTCGCTGCTCGGGGAGACCACCGGTTCGCCGTCGTGGCGCCGTGGTCTGGAGATCGTGTTCGACGGGCTTCGAAACCGGGGATGAGCGGCCGCCACTGGCCGCATCCGCGGCGGCGTTCAGTTTTCAGGCGGGACAGGGCGATCGAAGACGACCGGCCCTCCTGTCGGCACTGTCCCGAGACCACCTGCCGGACAGGTGATCTCGGGACTCGCGGCTAGGCGTGCACCACGGTCGCCGCGTCGACCGCCTCCGGGTTCTTCGGCTTGGTGCGCGGGAGGAAGAACGCCGGGACCAAGGTCAGCACGATCAGCACCAGCGCCACCACATAGGTCTGGCTGAACGCGTCCGCGGCCTGCTGCAGACCGGTCTCGACGGCTCCCGGCGGAAGCTGGCTCGCGATGGCGGGATCGAAGTTGGCCGCGATCGCGGGACGGGCCAGCGGCTCGTTGTTCAGCAGGTTGGTCAGCACCACCGACATCGTCGCCGTGCCGATCGAGCCCGCGGTCTGGTTGACGATGTTCATCAGTGTCGACCCGCGAGCCACCTGCTGGTGGGTCAGGGTCTGGATCGCGGCGGTCATGATCGGCATCATCGTGCAGCCCATGCCGAGGCCCATCACGACCAGGGCGCCGATCATCGGGAGGTACGAGCTGTCCGCGTCGAGCTGGACGAAATAGGCTGTCCCGATCGAGATCAGCGCGATACCGACGAGCACGATCTTGCCCGGGCCGATCTTGTCCACGAAACGGCCCGCGATCGGCATGCTCAGCATCGCGCCGATGCCCTGCGGCGCGATCAGCAGACCGGCTGCCAGCGCCGACTCACCCCGCACCTGTTGCAGATAGGTCGGCAGCAGCAGACCCGCTCCGAAGAACGCGATAGCGAACAGCACCATCGTGAGCACCGCGAAAGTGAGCGCGCGGTTGCGGAACAGGTGCAGGTCGATCAGCGGGTGCTCGGTGCGCAGCGCGTGGAACACGAACGCCACCATCAGCAGCGCGCCGACGGCCGCCGGGATCAGCACCTTCGCCGCGAGCACCGTCTGCTCCTCCGGGATGGAGGAGACGCCGAACAGGAACAGCGCCAGGCCGGGCGAGGCCAGCAGCATGCCGAGGAAGTCGAACGATTCCGACGGCTCCGGCTTGTCGGCGGGCAGCACGATGACCGCGAGCGCCAGGGCGATCAAGCCGATCGGCAGATTGATCAGGAAGATCCAGTGCCAGCTGAAGTTCTCGATCAGCCAGCCGCCCAGGATCGGGCCGCCGATCGGACCGAGCAGCATCGGCACGCCGAGCACCGCCATCACCCGGCCCACCCGCTGCGGTCCGGCGGCGTGGGTCATGATCGTCATGCCCAGCGGCATCAGCATGCCGCCGCCGAGGCCCTGGATCACGCGGAACGCGATCAGCGACTCGATGTTCCACGCCGTGCTGCACAGCAGCGAGCCGAGGACGAAGAAGGTGAGGGCCATGATGTACAGCCGCTTGGTGCCGAAGCGGTCGGCCGCCCACCCGGTCAGCGGGATCACGGTGGCCAGCGCGAGGGTGTAGCCGGTCATCGTCCACGCCGCGATGGCGTAGCTGGTGTCGAATTCGCGCTGGAAGGTCGGGATCGCGACGCTGACGACGGTGATGTCGAGAATCGACATGATCGCGCCGAGCACGACCACGCCCGCGACCTTGAAGACGGCCGCGTCCAGTTTGTCGGCCGTCGGGTCGGGCCCAGCCGCCTGGGTATCCGGAGGTTGTGTCACCGCTTAAGGGTGGCACCTTCGTGGCCGTTGCACCAGTGATCGGCGATTCCTCGTGCCGGGAATTCCGCGAGCACGGCCAGCGCGGCGAGGGTCGCGGCCTCAGTCGCAGGTAGCAGCGGCAACCGCACCGCGGCACTCGGTATGCGGCCCTGCGCGGCGAGCACCGCTTTGATCACCGTGGGATTGGGTTCGGCGAACAGTGCCCCCGACAGCGCCGCGAGATGGTGCCCGAGTGACCGCGCCGCGCCGACCGGACCGTCGCGCCACGCGGTGACCAGTGCGGCGAACGACGAGGTGTGCACGGCGGCCGAGGCCGCGATCGCACCGGACGCGCCGAGGGCCAGCAGCGGCGCGGCGAACCGGTCGTCACCGGCCAGCACGGCGAAATCGGCGGGCCGCGCGCCCATCAGCGCGATGGTGGCGTCGTCGACGGCGCCGACCGCGTGCTTCAGACCGATGACGTTGGGCAGGTCGGCTAGCGCGAGCAGGGCGTCCACGCCCAGGGAAAGTCCTGTGCGGTAAGGGATGTGATACACGATCAGCGGAACCGGGGCGGCTGCGGCGAGTTCGCGGAAATGCGCGAGCACACCCGCCTCGGAGGGGCGCGTGTAGTACGGGACCACGGTCAGCGCCGCGGTGCTGTGCGGGTCGAGATCGGCGAGGGCCGCCACGGAAGCCGCCGTGTCGTTCGACCCCACGCCCACGATCAGGGGTGCGTCGTGTTCCCGGCAGACGCCCGCGCAGACGGCGACCACCTTGGCCCGCTCCGCATCCGTCAGCGTCGCGGGCTCCCCGGTGGTGCCCAATGCGACGATGCCGGTCGCGCCGTCGTCGAGTACTTCGTGGGCTAGCCGCTCCAGCGCGTCGGCGGCGATCGTGCCGTCGGCTGCGAACGGGGTGATCAGGGGAACGAAGAGACCTGCGAGCGTCATGACGACCAGCGTGACCGCTCCCAACCGTCAGTTCCAGTTCACATTTCTATCGCAGACCGTAAGGTGAACTTATGCTCGATGTCCGCAAACTGCGGCTACTGCGGGAACTGTCGCACCGGGAAACCATCGCCGCGGTCGCGGAGGCCCTCGCGTACACGCCCTCGGCGGTGTCGCAGCAACTCTCCGCCCTGGAGCGGGAGGCCGGTGTGCCGCTGCTGACCCGCACCGGCCGCCGGGTGTCCCTCACCCCCGCGGCGCTGGCTCTGGTCCAGCACACCGAGCGCATACTCGCGGTGCTCGAGCAGGCCACCGCCGAACTGGCCACCGCCCGCGCCGAACTGACCGGAACGCTGCGCATCGGAGCTTTCCCGACCGCGGTGCGGACCATCCTCTCCCCCGCGCTCGTCGCGCTGAGCAGCGCGCACCCCCGGCTGGAACTGCGCGTGACCGAACTCGATCCCGCGCTGGCGCCCGACGCGCTGCGCGCCGAGGTGCTCGATGTCGCGCTGATCCAGGAGTACGACTATGTGCCGGTCCCCGCGGATCCCGCGCTGCACAGCGAGCCCCTGTTCGAGGAGATCGTCTATTTCGCCGCGCGCACCGCCGAGCCGCTCGCGGCATACCGCGAAAGTCCTTGGATCGCAAGCACTCCCGGCACGCTGTGCCACACGATGACGGTGCGCGCCTGCGAGGCGGCCGGATTCACGCCCAGGATCCGCCACCACGCCGACGACTTCGGCACGGTCCTCGCGCTCGTCGCCGCGGATCAGGGCGTCGCCTTGGTTCCCGAATTCGGTACGCGGGAATGCCCTGCCGGCGTCACACTCGCTCCGCTGCCGATGCGTCGGCGGACTCACCTCGCCTATCGGCGCGGCACCGGAAACCATCCCGTGGTGCGCGCCGCTCGATCCGCCCTGCGTGAATCGGCGGGGCGGGCACCCGGCGGCTGAGTTCTCAGCGCAGCCGGTATCTGCTGGTGGGCACCACGTCCAGATTCCGGTCGCCACCGAAGGTCGCGACGCTGGTCATCAGCCGGTCGACGCGGCGCGCCAGTTCCGCGCCGTCGCCACCGCTGCCGTAGAACGCGTGCGGGTCGGTGAGCGCCTCGATCGGGAACAGTTCCTCGACGATGCCCGCGATGTCCGGCGCTGCGGCCGTGGCGGGCCCGGTCACCAGATTCTGCACATAACCGAACGTCGCCTGGGTCTCGATGGCGATCGCGGTGTGGTGGGTGCGCCAGCGGTCCAGCCACTCGGCGTGGGACAGATCGTCCGGCTTACGCAGGAAAGCGATATTCGACAGGCCCGGCGCGCGCTCCAGCGCGGCGGTGACCGGCGGCGGAATCGGAGTCGCCTCCTCGACGTGCCAGCCGGCCACCCGCTCGGCCACGCCGCTCAGCGCTCGCTCGGCCGCGGCCGTCCGCGGCGTCCCGTCCCACCAAACGCTGACGACGGCTTGCACCGGGGCGTCGAACGTCGTGATGCGCAACATCGCCGTCTCCACCGCCGCGTCCGAGATGTTCGCCTGCACCGCGGCGGCCCCCGGCAGTCGCGGCGCGAGATCCGCCGTGCGCAGGTCGTGCACGCCCCACAGCGCGTAGATCGTCTTCATCGACAGGCCACTTTCTAGAACACGTTTCACTCCCGGATCGAGCCTAGCCCACCGGCGCGGTTGGCCGCGGCGGCTAGGGGTATCCGACCGTCAGTCTTTCGAAGGGGTGATCCGTGCGGACCATATCGACCGACATCCCGGCCAGGCTGGACCGGCTGCCCTGGTCGCGATGGCATTGGATGATCGTGATCGGACTCGGATCCGTCTGGATCCTCGACGGGCTGGAAGTCACCGTCGTCGGCAGCGTGGCCGCCCGGCTGTCGGAACCGGGCAGCGGCCTGAGCATCACGGCGGCACAGGTTTCCGGCGTCGCCGCGGCCATGTACGTCGCGGGCGCCGGTGCCGGTGCACTCTTCTTCGGTTGGCTGACCGACAGATTCGGCCGCAAGAAACTCTTCTTGATCACCCTCGCGGTGTACCTCTTCGCGACCGCGATGACGGCGCTGTCGTTCTCGATGTGGTGGTTCGTCTTCTTCCGGTTCCTCACCGGGTTCGGCATCGGCGGCGAGTACGCGGCGATCAACTCCGCCATCGACGAGCTGATTCCGAAGCAGTACCGCGGCCGCATCGACATCGTCATCAACGGCACCTACTGGCTCGGCGCCGTCGGCGGCGCGCTGCTGTCCATCGTCGCGCTCAACACCGATCTGTTCGCGCCGAACGTGGGCTGGCGCTTGACGTTCGCGCTCGGCGCTGTGTTCGGCCTGATCATCCTGCTGGTGCGCAAGAACGTCCCGGAGAGTCCGCGCTGGCAGTTCATCCACGGTCACGAAGACGACGCGGAGCGCACCGTCACCGCGATCGAAGCGACCGTCCGGGCCGACAAAGGCACCTCGCTGGCGGACGTCTCCGATCAGCGGATCCAGATCCGGCAGCGCCGGACCATCGCCTTCCGCGAGATCGCGGCGGTGATGGTGCGGCGCTATCCACGCCGCAGCGTGCTCGGGTTGTCACTGTTCATCGGACAGGCATTCCTCTACAACGCCATCACGTTCAATTACGCGCTCATCCTGTCCAAGTCCTTCGGCATCGCCGACGACCGGGTCGGCTACTACTTCGCGGTCCTCTGTTTCGGCAACTTCCTCGGTCCGCTCCTGCTCGGCAAGCTGTTCGACACGATCGGGCGCAAGCCCATGATCGCGGGCAGCTACCTGGGTTCGGCCGTGCTGTTGCTCGCCACCGCATGGCTTTTCGCGGGCGGCCACCTGACCGCGACGACACTCACCGCCTGCTGGACCGCCGTGCTGTTCGTCGCGTCGTGCGGCGCCAGCGCGGCCTATTTGACCGTCAGCGAGATCTTTCCGATGGAGACCCGCGCCATGGCCATCGCATTCTTCTACGCGATCGGCACCGTCGCGGGCGGCGTCGCGGGACCGTTGGTGTTCGCCGAGCTGTCCGCCGAGGGCGATCCCGGGAAGACCGCCCTGGCGTTCACCATCGGCGCGCTTGCCATGTTCGCGGCCGGGCTGGTCGAACTGGCCTACGGTGTGCGGGCCGAAGGGCGGTCGCTGGAGGAACTGGCCGAGCCGCTCAGCGCGACGAGTGCGGCCGGCCCCGTGGATGCCGGTCAGCGGCCCAGCGGGTAAGGACGGCACTGCGCCGTGTCGGCGGCGGTGGCTCGGCCGCAGCCGTAGACCATCACGGGTTCGGCGTTGGTCGAGGGATCCCAGATCTGCTCCACACTGAGCATGCCCACCCATTTGTCGTGCGCCACCCGGCCGGCGTGGGCGCCCTGACTGACCGAGAAGTCCAGCACGCCACTGCTGGACTCGATCACCGGCTGCCGGGGAAGGTCACGCAGTGCCGCCCACACCGCGGCGGCACTGATCGGGATCGGCTCGGTCCAGACGCCGGAGACGGCCGGGGCCAGCGCCTGCACGGCGCGCACGAACAATCCGACCGCGTCGTAGGTCAGCGCGACCCGCTCCCCCAGCGGATGCAACTCGACCCGCTCACCCATCGGTTTGTCCGCTTCGGCGCAGGCGTTCCAGCTCGGGACGTCCGGATCTACGGTGGTGGCGAGGTGGTAGAACTCGACCCGGCTGCGGAATCCCTGACCTTTGTTGCGGCAGGTCACCAGGCTCGCCTTGGCCACGTAGACCAGCGGACGCGCGCTGTTGGCCGCCCGGCGCCGGTCCACGCTGGCCATGAACCGGTTGACCGAATCGTCCGCGATCAACATCACCCGCTGGTCACCGCACGCTTTGTTGAGGCTCTGCAGGAAGTCGGGGAACTCCGAGTCCCGGCCGGCGAAGAACAGCACCTCGTCGCAGGCGTCGGTGCCGCCCTGCCCGGTGAAGGCCTCGCGCAGGTCCCAGGAGCCCTCCCAGATCTCCCGTCCGTCGCCGGCGAGGACGTGCAGGTCCGCGGCCATGTTCTTGGTGTAGAGGTCGGTCGGGTCGGGCCGGTGGTAGATCCGCACGCCGCGCCCGGCCATACCGGGGAGGGAATTCAGGTACTGCTTGATCATGTCGGCGATCGCGTGGTTCGGCGGGGCGATCTGGAAGTACAGCGGGGAGGACCGCACCATCTCGTCGGCCGACAGGCTGGGCGCCACCATCGGTATGCCGAGCCCGGTCAGCGCATTGATCATGCTCAGCGTCGCGGTCCGGCTCTGATCGAGTCCGATCGCCCCGACAATGCTCGGATCGGCGCGGATGAGCGGCGTCAACAGTTCGATGACCTCCGGGCCCTGCAGGTTGGCCGGACCGGTGTTGGCGAGCAGCAGCCGGATCAGCGGGACCGTGTCGGGGGTGACGGCGTCGGACAACACGACCGATTCGAGCGCGTTGTACTGCGCCAGCGCCAAGCCTTCGATGTCCTCGCTCTGCGCCGGGTAGTCGCCCGGAACGCCGGTGAGCTGGCCGAAATAGACCAGGGTGAACAGCGGCCGCGCAGGTTGCTCGCGGGCCAGCTGTTCGGCCAGCAGATTCTGCTTGTACACCCGCCGCTGCACCTCCACCAGACGGCGACTGCCCGGCTCGTCGCTCGCGAAGAGGAAGCCGTTGCCGCCGGTCGCGGGATCGTCCGGATCGTAGGCACTGAAACCGACGCAGTTTCCGTCCGGACCGGGGACGACCCGCACCCACTGGACACCCGCTCCGGTGGCGCACGCGGGGTCGCCCGCACGCCACGGTCGCCATGTCGCGAACCCGGTCGCGGCCACCGCCAGCGCGATCACCAGGAACACCGCACCTGCCGACACCGCCCGCCGGGCCCACCACGGCGGCGCGGGCACCGAAATCGAACGGAACGGGTCCGGCTCGTCGTCGTGTGGACCGGTGGCGGGTATCGCGAACCACAGCTGCCAAGCCCGGGGCCGCTGGCGCTGCCGCCCCACGGGCAACTCGTCCTTCCAGACCTCGTACAGCCTCCGCACCCGGTACACCGGCCGCGCGGTGACGTCGGCCGGCGGCGTGTGGGTGCCGGTCACCAGCAGCAGCGGATCGTCCTTGCCGGTCTCGTTGCGGACGTCGTTGACCAGATCCAGCAGCCGGGGACCGGCTTCTCCGGCGAGCGCGCGCAGGATCACGACGGGATAGGTGGTGCGCCGTGCCGCGCTGATGCGCCACCAGCGGCGCCGGTAGGCCACCCGCAGATCTTCCAGGAAAGCGTGCACCAGAAGCTTGGCCAAATGCTCGGCGTGCTCTTGGCGGCGGGCGCCCTCGGTGAGACGGTGTGCGAATCCGACGAACTGGCTGGACTGTTCCGGCGCCAGGTACTGCTGGCGCATGAACCACCGGAACTCGCGGCCCACGCCGGGAATCCGGCCACCGGTGCGCGCCCGGAACACCGCCGGGGGCAGCACGATACGCAACAGGCCCAACAGGATTCGCTGGATGGGGCCCACTGTGGCCTGGGCTTCGCCGAGCAACTCCTCGCCCCATCGGCCGAAGTCCTTGCGCAACAGCGACGCCAGTTCGTCGAGCTCGTTGTCCGAGCTGAGCTTGCGGGCCATCAACCATTCCGCTAACCGGTAGCGCCGGAAAGGCAAGGGGCGCAGGCGCCCGAAGCGGTCCGCGGCCAATCCTTTGCACAGGTTGTAGAGCAGTTGGCGCAACGCGGTCAGGCCCGGGGTGTTGTCCTCGGCCAGAGAGCTGTCCTCGGGCAAGGGGTCGAGAGCGTCCACGTCCACGGACACATGCACCGCGCCGCGCAGTGCCGCCCCGAACATGTCCAAGCAGACTTCGACATTGGTCGGGTCACCGCACAGGCCCACCATCGGGAGCATCCGCTCCCCTCGCCGCGGCCGCGGTACCAGCCAGCGCAGCAGATCTTCGAGCACATCGACCCCCCGAAAGGAGACAGCTCTGGTGCCGGACATGACGCCCCCGTGTCCTCCGCCGAATATGACCACCCATTGAAGCAGACTCCGAACTCGCGGGCACCACGGCTGACGGGCGGGCGTCGATTACCGGTTCCGGGCGGGACAAACAGGCGCGCACCGTGCGCTCCGACACGCCGGAGAAGCCCCGAATTCACCGGGCGGCACGACAGTTCGGTCGCGTCGTATTTCGACGCGGAACTCGGATCGGAGGTCGGTTTCCGAACGGCGGATTTCGCGCGGCAGCGAGAACACAGATGGCCGCAGGGGAAATTTCGACAAGGCGCCAGGGAACAGCAGGGCGCGCATTACGCGCGGCGGCGAAGCGGACGCGAACGTCGATCATCCGCCGACGTTCGGCGCCCACCTTCCGCACGTCGCAGTGGGTCGGTGCCACCGCGGGGCCGGTCAGTTGTGGTGCGGATTCGCGGTCGGTGCGGGCTGCCGGGTGATCCGGCGGTGGGCCATGACTTCGGCCCACCAGCCACTCAGCGGGCTGGGGTCGGGCCAGATGATCCGATCTCGTTCTTCGTCGTCCACGACGGGCGCTTCGGGCTTCTCGCTCACGATGACATTCCTCTGCGCTGGTGCACGTAGGTCGTGCACATGCTTGCGGAGAGCCCTCGTGTTCGAGCGGCGCCGGTAGTTCACGACAGAGCGCTTCGAATCGGCTGAACATCGAGCAGCGCGGGTTCCTCGCCCCTTTTATCGGTCGACCGCGCTGTCGATCCGATACATCCAACGTTTACCACAGCTCACCTGTAACAAACCGATCTTTTCGGTTCACGATCTGATCACCAAGCGGTCGCTTGGTCAAAATTGCGGCCGCTGAGCTGTGGAAATAGCGGCTCCCCCGACTTTATTGCACGAAACCGAAAAAGGGCGACTTTGCCGCCCGGCGGCCAGCAGCGGCGGTGTCGGTTCCGCCGAAGCACCGGCGTCGGCCGTACCACCGCCGAAGCGACCGCAATCGACATTCCCCGGAAGCGGTCGCCACCCGGCGCGGCCCGATCCGATCGGTAGCCCACCGATGACCGCACGAAAACCCCTCGCGCGCAATCGGTACGGCGATGCGGTTGCGGGCCGGGACGCACGACACGAAGATCGGCGGCGGCTCGATTCCCCGGTTGTGCGCGGGCTGATTCGGCGCGAGACACCCGGGTACCCGCTCACCATGGTTCGCCGAACCGAAGCTGTCGGCACACAGGACGAAGTCACCCGGGCGTCGAGGCCCACCGCCGGGTCGTCGCCCGATGTTCGCCGAGGCCCGGTGGCGCGGACGTCCACGGCCACGGAAACCAGGTGATACCGATGGCCGACCTCCGGCGGATCATCGGAAAGCACGGCCCCTTCGCATCGGTCTGTTTCGATAGTTCGCACGACACCGAAGACGCGGCACGCCGGTCCGAGCTGCGTTGGCGCTCGATCGACGCCGAGCTGGATCGCAGCGGGGCCAGACCACGTGTCCGGCGGCTGCTGGCCCAGGCGATCGAACTGCACCCACCGCCGCGCGGGCGGTGCGGCAGGATGCTCATCGCCGACGAGACCGAGGTGCTCGCCGACGAACGCCTGCCGCGACCGCCGGATATCGACATCGTCCGGGTCTCCCCGCTGCCGTACCTGCTGCCGCTGATCGAAATGCAAGGCGAGCAGATACCGCACGTCATCGCGCTCGTGGACCGGGTGGGCTCGGAACTGTACGCGCTCGACAAACGCAACGAGGACGAGGAATTCCTCCGGACCGCGGGCCCTCCGATGCCCGATATCCAGCGCGACGACTGGTCTCATCGCACGATCCGGCAGCGGACCGTGGACAGCACGCGACGGAACATCCGGGAATTCGCGCGGGAACTCGACCGGCTCGCCGACACCGTGCACGCGGAAGTCGTCGTGCTCGCCGGAGAGGCCCGGGCTCGATCGGAACTGCGTGCGCAGTTCGACGCGAAGGGCCGGGATGTCGTCGAGGCCGAATCCGGCACACTGACGCCGGGTTCGGATCCGAAGGCGCTCGATGCGGAGGTCCGCGAGATCCTGCACCGCATGGTGGCGCAGCGCCGCCGCCGGGTGCTCGACCGCTTCGCCACCGAGATCGAGCGTCCGGACGGGCCCGCGGTGGCCGGGCTGGCCGCGACCACGACCGCATTGCGCGCCGCTACCGTAGAGCGGCTACTGCTCGACCGCGCCGTACTGGGCGACCGCTTGATGCTGGCCGGGACCGCTCCGAGCCCACTGCTCGGGCCCGCCGCGAACGGCACGACCGGTGAGATGCGCCGCGCCGACGAAGCGCTGCCGGTGGCCGCCTTGGCGATCGGGGCCCAGGTCACCCTGGTCGACGCCGTCGCAGCCCTGCGCGACGGTGTCGGCGCCCTGCTGCGGCGCCGCTAGGCCGAACCCGAGCCGCGGCAGCGACCCGCACGACTCGGGACGCGCTCGTGCAGCGTCAGCAGCATGTGGTCGAAAGCGGTCTGCACCGCCGGCGGAGCCGGGGGCAAGCGATCGATTTCGGCGATGAGCTGTGCGGCCAGGTCGCGCAGTTTGACGTTGGTCTCCTGCGACCGCCATTGCAGGACGTGGAATGCCTGGTCGGCGTTGATCCGGTAGATCCGCATCAGCACGCCTTTGGCCTGCTCGATCACCGCGCGCGCCTCGAAGAGTTTGGGCAGCGTGCCGTCGAGCAGGTCCTGACGTTCCTCGGCGATGGTGGCCGTCAGGTCGATGTAATAGCCCGCGGTGCCGACGACGGTGCCGCCCTTGTCGATCATCGTGTCGCCCAGGACGATGACGTGGTGCGCGACCCCCCCGGTGTCGATGATGCGGTGGCGGCTGCAGAACGGTTCGGCGTTGCGGACCGACTTCTCGATCGCCTCGGCGACATGATCCCGGTCCTCGGGGTGTTTGTGCGCGAGTAGCAATTCCGTCGTCGGTGTCACCGTGTCGGGCGCGTAGCCGTGCATCGCGGCGACCTCGTCCGACCACTCCCACCGCCGATCGGCGAACCAGAAACGGAAGCTACCCGTGGTCTGCGGCATCCCGGCGCCCACCACCCGGGCTACCGCCCCCTCGGCCGTATCCACGATTCGGTCGCCCGATTCGTTCATCGCGTCAGTATGCTCCTACCTGCGGTTTTTCACCGCGGAACCAGCGGATCGAAGCGACTCCCGGACCGCTGCCCACGCCCGTTTCTCACGACACCGGGTGAAGGTCCTCGGCGTCGATCTCGCTGACGGCCACCGCGGCGCGGGCCGCCGCACCTCGGGTGTGCCACCACCGCCACCGATCCGTATCCAGCTCACCCGCCCGCGCGAGCAGCCCGGGCCAGTCGTCGAGATCCGGCCAGCGGTCCAGAGTGAGCGCCATGCCCGCGTCGGCCAGTGCGCGCCCGGTCGCCCGCTGCTCGCCGAACGGGCGGTCCGCCGGGATCAGGACGGCCGGTTTGCCCGCGGCGGCGATGTCGGCGACCGCGGCCTGACCGGCGTGCGAGACGATCACGTCGGCTTCGCACAACTGCGGCCACGGGTCGTCCACCCAGTCACCCGAACCGATACTGCGCCACCGGTATCGGCGGTGGCGCGCAGCGCAGGCACGGACCATCGCCGCGGTGGACGGCACGCCGCCCGTTCCGCCGAGCACCAGGACCACCGGGCGCTGGTCCGCTCGGTCGGTCCGGACGGGCACGCGTCCGGCGAAGCGGGTGATGCCGCCGACATAGTGCGTCTTGTCCGCGTACGGGTGCAGCCACCACGGGTCGTACAGTCCCCGCGGCCACGCGGCGATCAACCGATCGGCGACCCGGTGGACCATTTGGTGCGCCGGATCCGCCCGGGTGCCGGGCAGCACCATCGAGACGACGGGCACGCCGTGCAGCCGGGCCAGCAGCGCGATCTCCGCCGACCCGTCGACCACCATGGCGTCCGGACGCGCGTGGGCGATCCAGTCGGCGACCGCCGCCATCCGCTCGGCGAGGCCGCGATCGTGGCGCGGCGCCCAGTGCAAAGTCCCGCCCGCGGTGGGATCCTCGACGATCGGCGCTCGATCGTCGGCGGGCAAGCACACCGTGTCGTCGAAAACCCCGTGGTCGGCCAGCGACAACGACGACAGGGCGACGACGGGTCGAGCGATGTGCGCGCGAACGCATTGCGCTCGAAGCAGATGCCCGCAGCCGCGGTGGTGGATGTAGTAGCCGATCATGCGGCCCCCTGATGAGCTACGAGCCGGCCACACGCTTCGCCGGGGTCCCGCTCGCGAGTGGTGCACCGGTCCCGGCATCCCGCCGCGACAGCAATGAGCCCGCCGAGTTCGCGACCGACCTTGCGGATACCGATAGGTCTGATAACCATGGCATCGGGGCCTTTCAGGACTGAGGGGGCGACGTGGCGGTGCTACCCGCAATGCCAGTTGGCAAACATCTAGCTATCTTCCTGAAACGGTCGCTGACGAGAAGCGGTCGCTTGACCAGTTGCGAGACGACCACCCGACCGCCGCTATGGCCCGCGGACTTGCCCGAAACCCGACTTCATCCCTGGTCCGTACCAGCCACCCGCTCGGCCGCAGCGCAGACGCGGGGCGCCGCGAGGACGGATAGGCTTGACGATGTGCCGGGGCAGGTGGAGTCTGCCCCGGCACACCCGCGGGGAGCGTTATTCAGCGTGCGCCAAGGCCACTCGCTGCTTCTCGTTGTCGATATCGAGGATGCGCACCGTCAGCATGGCGCCGATCCGCGGCTCGGTGGACCACTCGGTCTTGTGCAACAATCCGTGCACGCCGGGAGCGACCTCCAGGAACGCGCCGAACGGCACGATCTGTACGACGGTCGCCTCGAGCACTCCGCCCGGAGCGTGTGCGGAGACGAAGTCCGGCCATCCGCTCGTCTGTGGCGTTTCCGCATGGGACATGTAATCACCTCCTTCCGATGTCCCTGTAGTACTGGGGATTTCGTGAAGAAGGCGGGCGGGCCCCTGGCCCGCCGGATGATCACCGCGCGGCCGGGTAACCGTTCTGTGTGCGGCGCGTCGCCGACCCGGCAGTCATGACGACGACCATAGCCCAGCGCTTCGAGCGCAGCAAGACACGTTCCGCGCCGAACGCTGAAAACCACCGCAGCGAAGCACTTTTCACGCCAGTCGGCGATCTGCCGAAGGGCAGCGTCACCTCACCGGTCCCGCCCCTGGGCGCCGGTTCATCGCGGGGTCGACGCCGAGTTCGGACCAGAACGCACAGTCGTGCCGGGTGGCGAAGTCGTCGGTCATGTAGCTTCCGGTCGCTCGCATGATGAGCGCAGGCCCGTCGGAGCTGTGTCCGGTCGGCTCCGGCCAGGCCCACCATTCGGGGGAACCCGGAGCGTTCGGGTCACCGGTATGGGCGAAGGTGGTCCACCATCGTTGCATTTGCGCGGCGAAAGCGGCGGACGCGCCGGTCCAGGGAATAGGCACGCCCAGGAATCTGGTGAACAGATACAACAGCTCGGCGGAGTGAAAGGCGCCGGGCAGAACAGGATTGGCGGCACCGAGCGGCGCCTGATCGAATTCGTACTGCCACAGCGGATGTCCGGCATCGCGCGCCGTTCGGCTGGTGGCCATCGTGGGACAGGCGAGACCACTGTCGGTGATCACCGCGATCTGGGCAGCCGCCGGCGAGGGGTATCGGTCCACCGGATATCGGGCCAGCACTCGATCGGCGTCGGCGCCGAAAGATTGGCGCACGAAACGTTCGTAGCTTTCCGCGTCCGGAACGTGTCCGAGGGCGTAGTCGGTTTCGGCAACCATCAGCGCACCTTCCCCGCTGGTGGTCCCGACGATGATCGGCGTCTTCCGTGCGTCCTCCACCAGGCCCGCGTCGAGTGTCCGGGTGATGACGACGCCGTCGATGCTGGGCGCCCAGATGGGAGTTCGCCCGTCGGATTGGACGCTCGACGCGTCCAGGAGCGTCGCTGCGGGCAGTGCGCGCAGGCAGGCCAGCCGGGTCGCGGCATCGCCGCATCCGACGCTGTCCGCGTAGCGCTGCGAGCGCGCGAAAGCGGCGTCGCGATCGCCGGGGGCCAGGGGCGCTCGAGCGCAGGGACCGCTTTGGATGATCGCCTTGGCGAACAGGGCGTCGGAGCCGGGTGCGGCGAAGTGCGTGCAGACACTCACGCCGCCGGCCGACTCACCGAAGATCGTGACATTGCCCGGATCGCCACCGAAGGCGTGCGCGTTGTCGCGCACCCACCGCAGCGCGGCTTGCTGGTCCTGGATGCCGACCGTTCCGGTGGCGCCGCCGGATTCGGCCGACAGTTCCGGGAGCGACATGAAGCCGAACGGCCCGAGGCGGTAGTTCGGGATGGCCACGACGACGTCGCCGTCGGCGGCCATTCGGGTGGGCCCGTCATATTCGGTGTTGGAGCCGCTGAGATAGCCGCCGCCGTGGAAGAACACCATGACGGGTAGCGGGCGGTCGCGGGCACGGTCCGGCGCGTACACGTCGATGGTCAGGCAATCCTCGCTGGTGGGTCCGAGCGGCGGTAGACCGGGCAGGTATCCGTTCTGCGGACACTGCGGTCCGTGGTCGCGCGCGGGGCGCACGCCGGGCCACGGCGGCACGGGGCGCGGCGGTGCGAACCGCGCTCGGCCCCCGGTGGGCGCGGCGAACGGGATGCCGAAGTATTCGACGACGCCGTCGGCGGCGCGGCCGGAGATCTCGCCGCCGGTCACGAACACCGCAGGCGGCGCGGACGCGCTCACGGGCGCCGGAGTACCGGCGAACCACAAACCGGTGGCAACCGTCAGAGCGGTCGCGGTGCGCACGATCGAGCGAATCATTGCTGTCCACTACCTCCGATGCGGTCGCTACGGTCGACGGCGTGAAGGCTTATGGCCTCGTCCGCCGCGGTAGCCGGCAGCGATCGGCACGGACGTGAGCCACTGTCGAGTAAGAGGCCGAAAGTCGCACATGAAACGAGCCCGATCACCGCTCGAACCCTCACCCGGCGAATCACCCGCGGCCCGTACGAAAGATCCGGTCGAACACGCTCCTGCGCGGGGCTCCGACCCACCGACGGCCTGCCGCAACCCGCCCTCATCGGCGACCGGCCCAGCGGCACCGCGAGCGGCGCGAACTGGAGCAATGGCGTCCGGACCGATGCTACAGCGACCCCGGCATCTCCAGGCCCAAGGCGCTCGGCACACCGCCTCCGCCCGCGCACAGCAGTAATCCGGGGCGGGCCGCACCGCCTGCGCGTTCACATCGAACGCGCAGGCGGCGGCCGCCGGCCGGACGCGGCTCAGCTGTCGGCGAGTTGTGCGAGTTCCTCGGCGAGAATCTTCACGGTGTCGCGGATCTGGTCCTCGGTGTGGCAGGCGGTGACGAAGAAACGCAGACGCGCAAGGTCTTCCGGCACCGCGGGATACAGGATGGGGTTGACGTTGATGCCGCGGCGCAGCAGCGCGTTCGACAGCTGCAACGTCTTCAGCGAGTCGCCCACGATGCACGGGATGATCGGCGTGTCGTGGCTGTCGCCGGTGTCGATGCCCGCGTCCCTGGCCAACTGCAGGAACAACCGGGAGTTGTGGCGAAGGCGTTCCAGCGGGTCGCCGTCGGCCCGCAACTGCCGGATCGCCGCGGCCGAGGCGGCCGCGTTCATCGGCGTCATGCCGACGCTGTAGACGAATCCGGGAGTCGTGTACTTCAGGAATCGGATCAGCTCCGCGCTGCCCGCGACGTAGCCACCGCAACCGGCGAGCGCCTTCGAGGTCGTGCCCGACCACAACTCGACGTCGCCGCGATCGACGTCGAAGTATTCGCCGATGCCACCGCCGCCCGCGCCGAGCACGCCGACGCTGTGCGCCTCATCGATCATCAACAGCGCCTTGTGCTTCTTCTTCACCGCGATGATGGCGGGCAGATCGGGAATGTCGCCGTCCTGGCTGTAGACGCCTTCGATCAGGATCAGCACGCGCCGGTACTGATGGCGGATCTCGGTGAGCAGTTCGTCGAGGGCGGCGTGGTCGTTGTGCGGGAACGGACGGCGGGTCGCGCCGGACAGTTTGCAGCCCTGCATGATGCTGTCGTGCGCGAGGCTGTCATGGATCACGAGGTCCTCCGGCCCGACCAGGTGCCC
Source organism: Nocardia gipuzkoensis (assembly GCF_021183645.1). Lineage (NCBI taxonomy): Bacteria > Bacillati > Actinomycetota > Actinomycetes > Mycobacteriales > Nocardiaceae > Nocardia > Nocardia gipuzkoensis. The sequence continues at coordinate 123,084 of NZ_CP089225.1, forward strand.
GATGATGGTGACGTTCGTGGAGTGGCCGCCGACCAGTGCGATGGCGTCCTCGGTGCCGAGCAGGGCCGCGAGTTCGGCCTCGAGTTCGCGGTGCACCGGCTTCTCGCCGGAGAGGATCCGGCTGGCCGAGCACGAGCTGCCGTAGCGCGCCACCGCGTCCTGCACGGCGGCGATGACGGCCGGGTGGCCGGACAGCCCGAGGTAGTTGTAGCTGGAGAAGTTGACCACGGAGGCGCCGTCGATGACCGAGGTGTCCCGCGTGATGCCGTCGTTGACCAAGAAGTAGGGATTGGACAACCCGAGCGTCCCGACGCCGGAGAGCCGATCGCCGATCGCCATGACCTCCGCGAAATCGGAGATGCGGTACTCAGGCTCGACAACCACCTGGCGGGGTTCGCAGGACTCGATCACCGGGCGGCGGTCGGCCGCGTCGGGGACTTGCCCACCCATTCGGGTCGTGACGTACGCAATCACGCCGCCGAGCGTCGTCGTGGGCGTGAACCGGCCCGGGTCGACGGTCAGTCCGGGCAGCTTGCGAATGAGCGCGGCGATCAGATCGGTCAGCATGAGCGAATCGAAACCCAGGTCGTCGCCCAAGGTTTGGGCATCGCGCAACCGATCGACCGGGAATCCGCTCACCCTTGCGAATTCCGCCCGAACCACGCCGGCCACCACCGACGGGGCCATCGGCTCGTGCGCAACGGCCGACTGCCCCGCCACACGCCGCGCAGCGAGATCCTGCGCTGCCACCGGCACGGCGCCCGCGGGCTGCGGTGCGGCGGACGAGGCACCGACGAGACCGGCCAGCACGGCGTTCTGCTCGCGGAAAAGGGCGATCACGTGGTCCATGGAGGTTTCCTCGGTTGGTACGGAAGGTGTTCGGGCCGTGCACGGTTCGACCCAGAACCGGTGCTCGGTGGAGAACTCGTACCCGGGCAGCCTGCGGCGGACGCGCTGCGCAGGTTCGTAGAGCCGGTCCCAGTCGGGGTCGAGTCCGTCGCGGTACAGTGCGGCGATGGTGCCGGCGAGTTCGCCGCCCGTCGCGCCGGGCCCCGGGCTGGGCGCCAGGCAACGCGCGGCCATATCCGGGCGGGCCCGGCCGACGAGCGCGGTCAGTACCCGGCGCGGCCCGATCTCGATGACGTGGCTGGGCTCGGTGGCGAGCGCGGTCCGGATGGCGTCGCCGAAGCGCACGGTGGCGCGGACATGTTCGGTCCAGTACTCCGCGTCCATCGCCTCGTTCTCATCGAGCAGCCGCCCGTGCACGGTCGAGTAGAGCGGAACAGCGGGTGCCCGGTAGGTGCATTCGCGGGCAACGGCCCGGAACTGTTCGAGCACCGGTTCCATCAGTGGGCTGTGGAACGCGTGCGAAACGTTCAGCGCTTTGGCCCGTATTCCACGCTCAGCGAGCGCATCCCGAATCCAGCCGATCGCCGGCGCCGCGCCGGACAGCACGACCTCGCCCGGGCCGTTGACGGCGGCGAGCGCGACCTCCGGCCGGTCGGCGAGCAACCCGGCGACGTCGGCCGGGTCCGCCTGCACGGCGAGCATCGCTCCGCCGTCGGGCAGCTGCTGCATCAGCCGTCCGCGTGCGACGACGAGCCGGCACGCGTCGTCCAGATCGAACACCCCCGCCACCGCCGCGGCCGCGAGTTCGCCGATGCTGTGCCCGATTATCCAGGCGGGGCGGACGCCCGCGTCGGCGAGCGATTTGGCCAGCGCGTACTCCATCGCGAAGATCGACGGCTGCGCGAGTTCGGTGCGGTCGATCGCGGTGTGCTCGTCGAGCATCAGCGCGCGTACCGAGCGACCGAGATGGGCCGTCATGGCCTGGTCGGCCACCGCCAGCGCCGCGCGGAACAACGGACTGCCCGCCTCCAGCGCGCGTGCCATTCCCGCGAATTGCGAGCCCTGTCCGGTGAACATCCAGCCGACGCTGATCGGTGCAGCGACACCGGTTTCCGCGCCGTCGCGCAGCTGCGCGATCGCGGCGTCACGATCGGCCGCGACGACGGCGAGCCGGGTGCGACCGGACGACTTGACCTGGTTGCTCGTCCAGCACAGTTGCGCGAATCGGTCCCGCGGGGTGGCGGCGAGGGCATCGGCGAGGCGATGTGCGTTGCGCCGCAACCCGTCCGCGTCGTTCGCCGACAGCGTGAGCACGCCGCCGCCGGATGCCGCGCACGTCTCGGCGACGGGAGCGCTGCCCAGCACGACGTGGGCGTTCGTGCCGCCGATGCCGAAGCTGCTGACTGCCCCGTAGCCGGGGCCCTCCAGCGGCATCGGTTCGGTGAGCAGGCGCAAACCCTGCTGGGACATCCGCAGCCGCGGGTTCTCCTGCTCGGCGAACCTCGACGGTGGGACGACACCGTGCCGCAAGCTCAGGGCGACCTTGATCAGGCCCGCCACTCCCGCGGCGCCCTCGGTGTGACCGAGATTGCCCTTGATCGACCCGATCGCGCAGGGCCGCCGCCGGTCGCGTGCGTGCAGCTGTCCCAGCGCGTTGACCTCGATCATGTCGCCGAGCACGGTCCCGGTGCCGTGGGCCTCGAGGAAGTCCACCTCCGCCGGCCGTACCCCGGCGCGCTCGCACGCCTCGCCGATCACCTGTTGCTGCGCCCACCGGTTCGGCGCCGTGATGCCGTTGCTGCGCCCATCCGAATTGACCGCGCTGCCCTTGATCACCGCGTAGATCGGCAGACCCGCCGCCTGCGCGTCGGCGAGGCGCCGCAAGACGAGCACCGCGACGCCCTCGCCGCGCACTATCCCGTCGGCGTTGCCGCTGAACGGCTTGCACCGGGCATCCGGCGCGGACAGACCGGCCTGGGTGTAGAAGACGCCGACAGCGGGCGTGAGCACGAGGTTGACCCCACCGGCGATCGCCTGATCGCATTCCCCGGAAGCCAGCGCGCCGCAGGCGAGATGGATCGCGACCAGCGACGACGAGCAGGCCGTGTCGACCGCGACGCTCGGTCCTTTCAGGTCGAACTGGTAGGACAGCCGGTTGGCGGTCATGAAGTACCCGTTGCCGGAGCCGTGCTGCGGGGTGATCGCGGCATAGTCGCTCATCTGCAAGTTGGCCCATTCGTTGGCCATCACGCCGACGTAGACCCCGGTGCGCGACCCGGCTTCGGCACGCGGGTCCAGCGTCGCGTCTTCGAAAGCCCGCCACGTGGTTTGCAGCAGCAACCGCTGTTGCGGATCCATCGTTTCGGCTTCACTCGGGGCGATGCCGAAGAACTCGGCGTCGAACGCGTCCGCGTCGTCGAGGAAGCCTCCGCTGTGGGTGTTGATCGTGCCGGGCGCACCGGCCGGGTCGTGGAAGTCGGCGGCGTTCCAGCGGCTCGCCGGAACTTCGGAGATCACGTCTCGTCCGTCGATCAGCAGCCGCCACAACGCGGCCGGATCGGGTGCTTGCGGGAATCGGCAGTCGAGACCGACGATGGCGACATCGGTCATGCGGCGAGGGTGAATTCGGCGGCGAGGTACGCGGCGATGTCGGCGATAGTGGGGTAGTCGAAGACCAGCACCGGGTCGACCTCGAGCGACCAGCGGTCCTCGATCTCGCCGCACAGGTTCACCGCGGAGACGGAGTCCAAGCCCAGCTCGGCGAGCGGGACGACCGGATCCACGTGGTGGGGTGCGCGTTCGGTGTAGTCTGCCACGCGTTCGATAAGCCACTCCTGGATCGTGGTCGGGCGAACGGCGGTTGCGCTGAACATGTTTCGGCTCCTCGGCTGGGGTATGGATCAGACGGTCATGGTCCGGCTCAGCACCGGTTCGAGATCCTCGTGCAGGACACCCGCGACGCGATCCTGGATGAACGCCTGCCGCATCGAGCTGCGCTGGACCTTGCCGCTGGTGGTGCGGTGTACCGATCGGGGCGCGACGAGAACGACATTCGGCGCGGGCACGTCGAACCGGCGGGCGATCGCGATCTTGATCGCCGAGGTCAGTTCGGCGAATGTCGTGTCGCCTAGCCGCGCCTTCTGGACACCCTGCAGCACGACAAGCCGTTCGCGGCCGCCCGCGTCGACGGATACGGCGACGCCGGCGCTGTCGGCGAACGCCGGATGCAGTTCGCGGATCAGTTCCTCGATGTCCTGGGGGTAGACGTTGCGGCCGTTGATGATCAACAGATCCTTGCGTCGGCCCGCGATGAACAGCTCGTTCTCATGCAGCAGCCCGAGATCACCGGTGCGCAGAAAAGGCCCCTCGGTACCGAGGTGGGCGTCGAAGGTTTCGCGGGTCTCGTCAGCGCGGTTCCAATAGCCCGCGGCGACGCTCTCGCCGCGGATCCAGATCTCGCCGACAGTGTTCTCCGGCAGCTGTCGGCGCCGATGCGGGTCGACGATGCGGATGTCGAGACCACGGGCCGCGGGCCCGCATCCGACGAGCCGCGTATCGCGTCCGATGTCCAGGTAGACGGGCGCCGAAGGTACCGTTCGCGCGCTGGCGAGCAGCGTCACCTCGGCGAGGCCGTAGGCCGGCCGAAACGTCGTCGGCCGCCAGCCGGCGGACGCGAACCGTTCGATCACCGCTGTCATGGTTGGCTCGCGGACCGGTTCTGCGCCGCTGATAGCGATCTCGAGGCTGCTGAGATCGAGAGCTGCCAGCTGCTCGTCGGTCACCCGGCGAGCGATCAGGTCGTAGGCGAAATTCGGTGCTGCTGTGTAGGTCGCGCGGTACTTGTCGATAGCTTGCAGCCAGCGCACCGGACGCTTGAGAAACGTGGTCGGCGCCATGAACACCAAGTTGGCGCCGGCGTACACCGATCCGAGCAGCAAGCCGATCAGGCCCATGTCGTGGAAGTGCGGGAGCCAACTGACACCGGTCCCAGCGGCGTTCAATCCGCCCGCGGTGATGGCGGCCTCGTTGTGCACGAGATTGCCGTGCGTCACGACCACACCCTTCGGAGCGCCGGTCGACCCCGACGTGTACTGCAGGAACGCGATCGTCGCCGCGTCGATGTCGGGCATCCGCCACGCGTCGGGATCCCCGAGCGGCTCGTCGGTCGCGATCACGGCCGCGGACGTGGCCGCTTCGATGAGCGGCTGGAAGTGCGCGGTCGTGAGCACCAGTCGGGCGCCGGAATCCGCGATCACACCCGCCACTCGTTGGGCGCTGCCTGCGTCGTGCGGCACGGGCGCGGGGACGGCCACGACTCCTGCGTACAGACAGCCGAGAAACGCCCGCAGGAACGCCATACCGTCGAGATAGAGAAGCACGACCGGCTCCGCCGACTCCGGACGGCCCGCGAGCCAGGCGGCGAACGCCCTGGCGTCACGGTCGAGCTCACGGTAGGTGCGGATCTCTTCGCCGAGCTCGCGGCCGGTCTCACGAAGGTAGGTGTACGACCTGGTATTCCCATATTCGGCAACTTGCTGCCTCATGTGGTGAACGAAAGTCGGCTGCATCTCGTGGTTCCTTCGCGGCAATCGGTATTGGTGTCAGCTATTACTGTCCGCCGTTCATAACCGCATAACCAGGGGCCTCAGGGAGCATCCAGCAAACCCAGGGGTGGGCACCGACTCACCCTGGGGTGGGGGCGGCCGCCTTTGCGCAGTTCGATAGCCGCAAATCTGCTGCACCCTCCACACACCTCCGTCCATCGACCAGGGGCCAGACGCCAAATCTGCTAGTTGCTTAGCGCAAGCAATTACTTTATAGTTGCATAGCGCAAGCAACTTATTTCGTCTGGAGCGGCCATGGCAGTCTCACCCGATACGGCTCAGAGCCTGATCAAAGAGCTCTATCTGATGGGCCGGGCGATCCGCACCGTGCTCGCACACCCGGAGGAAGGGCAATTGCTCCCGGGCGGCATCGGGGTGCTGGGCACGCTCGAGTCCAAGGGCTCGTGCAGGCAAGTGGACCTGGCCGTTGACCTGTGCATCAGCCCGAGCGCCCTCAGCAGGCACGTCACCGAACTCGTCGCCGCGGGCTACATCAGCAGGCACGCCGATCCCACCGACGGCCGGGCCACCCTCATCCGGGTGACCGACGAAGGCCGCGATCTGCTGCACCGCGTGCGGGGGTCGCGGGCGCGGGGGTTGCAGAACGTCCTCGCGGACTGGAGTGAAGACGACGCCGAGCAGGCCTGCGTCGCCGTGCAAAAGCTCCGCGACGCACTGACCACGCACGCGCAGAACAGCACGGCCGGCGCGCACCAGCCGGTTTCGAGAGAGAGTCAGGAAGTAGATGTCTAGTTCAGTCGAGTCGGTGACGCGACGCGACCCGTACGCGATGACCCACCGCGAAGTCCTGGAAGCGATGACCGGACTGCTCGCGGCATTGTTCACGGCGCTGCTGAGCACCACGATCGTCGCCACCGCGCTGCCCACCATCATCGGCGACCTCCAGGGCTCGCAGACCGCCTATGCCTGGGTCATCACCTCGGCGCTGCTGGCCAACGCGGCGTCCACCCCGATCTGGGGCAAATTCGCCGACCTGTTCAACAAGAAGGCGCTGGTCCAGTCGGCCATCGTCATCTTCGTGGTCGGCTCGGTCCTCGCCGGATTCGCGAGCAACGTCCCGCTGCTGCTGGTCGCGCGCGTCGTCCAGGGCATCGGGATGGGCGGGCTGACCGCGCTCGTCGTCGCGATCATCGGCTCCATCGTCGCCCCGCGCGAACGCGGGCGCTACTCCGGCTACATGGGCGCCGTGATGGCGGTCTCGATGTCCGGCGGACCGATCCTCGGCGGTGTCATCGTGGACAGCCCGCTGGGCTGGCGCTGGTGCTTCTTCGTGTGCGTGCCGCTGGCCGTGATCGCGTTGGCGCTGGTGCAGCGAACGCTGCGGCTTCCCACCGATCGCAAGGACGGGGTGTCGATCGACTGGCTCGGCGCGGCACTGCTCACCGGCGGTGTGTCGGTGCTGCTCATCTGGGTGTCGTTCGCCGGGAAAGCCGGATACTACGACTGGATCTCGCCCGAATCGGCGATCTACGTCGGCTCCGGCGTGCTGCTGCTGATCGCGACGGTATGGGTGGAGTCCCGCGCCGAGTCGCCGATCATCCCGCTGCCGATCGTCACCGAACGCACCACGGGCCTGGCGATCATCGCCTCCATCGCGGTCGGTATCGGTATGTTCGGCGCGACCACTTTCCTGGGCCAGTACTTCCAGACCGCGCGCGGCTACTCCCCGACCGCGGCCGGCGTGCTGACCATCCCACTCGTGGCGGGCATGCTGATCGCCTCGGTCGGCTCCGGCCAGCTGATCACCCGGCGCGGCAAATGGAAGGGGTTCGTGGTCGCCGGAGCCGCGCTACTGGTGGCCGGATTCGGGCTGCTCTCCACGATCGACCACGCGACGAGCCTGTGGCTGGTCGGCGCGTACATCACCGTCGTCGGGCTCGGCGTCGGAATGATGATGCAGAACCTCGTTCTGGCCGTGCAGAACACGGTGAGCGTGCACAACGTCGGCGCGGCGTCGAGCAGTGTCGCCTTCTTCCGCACCTTCGGCGGCGCCATCGGAGTCTCGGTGCTGGGGTCGGTCCTGGCCGGCCGGGTCAGCGAGTTGTCCGCGAAGGGGTTCGCCGAACTCGGCATCCGGACCGCGCCCTCCGGCGGCAGCAATCTGGACCTCGACGCCTTGCCCGCGCCGATCGCGACCATCGTGCGCGCCTCCTACGGTGACGCGACCGGGCGGATCTTCCTCATCGCCGCGGCCGCGACGGTCGTCGCACTCATCGCGGCGGCGCTGCTGCCGAACCGGCCGCTGCGCCGCACGATCGACATCGATCCGGCCGTCGACCCTGCGCGGCCGGACGCGCACACTGTCAAGGAACCGGCTCTGCTGGACTGAGCCACCGATCCACGCGCAGAGCCCCGGCGCTTTTCGGGGCTCTGCGGCGTCCGTCATCGGCACGACGACGGAATCAATACAGCGGGCGCTCGGCGGTGCGCAGGTCAACGGTCGTCGCCGAGGTCAGGGCGACGGCCAGGCAGCGCAACTCGCCGGGAATCAACACCGATCGAATCGCACCCTGGAAACACTCGAGTACCGCGCCGTCGGACCACCGCACGTCGTAGCGGTACCAGCACCTGCCTCCGCCTCCGGCGCGCTGGACGTCCCGTTCGACCCGGACGGCCAGCTCGGTGAGCGCGGCACGGACCTGCGTCGGCACGCCGGTGCTGGCGATCTTCCACCACGGCCGATTGAAGTAACCTGGCTCGGAGATCTCGACCAGGTAGAGCAATGGCATCCCCACAACGTCGGAGGCGGTCATACCGCTCAGACTGCCCCAAAACGGACTGGACGGATGGTTGAAACGCCGGGTGTCATCAAGGCGATACCGACTTCCCGGCGCTGACCGAGTCACGATCCGAGGCAGTCCAGAAGCCGGCTCGGACCGATCACCTCCGCCCCGAGAGCCGCCACGCGCTCGCGAAGTCCCCGGTCCGCCGTCACCACCGTGATCGAGCGGCGGCCGTCCTCGGCGCGAGCCGCGGCCACCACGTCGACGATCGCGTCATCGCCCGAACCCTCAGCGAGCACCACGATCACGCCGCCGGATTCCGGATTCGCCGCGTCGACCGCGGCCTTCGCCGCTCCCTCCAGTATCACGACCACCTCGGCGGGCCCAGCCAGCTGGTCCCGCAGCCGCGACATCCGCGCGAGCAGGCGCCGGGCAGCGCCGGAGCGATCACGCCACCACCCGTCGGGCCGCGAACCGACGACATTCGCGGCGTCCACCACGATCAGCGCAACGCCGTCCGCTGCCACTGTCTCACTCTCCTCCCACGGTGAGCACCGCACCGGTAGTGGCGTCGGCCGCCGGTGGCCGAGCCGCCCGCACCGCGGCGAGCGCGTTCAGCCTGCCGTACCCGTACTTGTCGCTGCGCCCGTCCGCGCCATAGCCGCCACCCTGCGGGTCGATCTTGTCGCAGGCGCCCTTCAGCAGGTTCTTCACCGCGTCCCAGGCCAGATCCGGATTCACCGACAGCATCAGCGCCACCACCCCGGCGGCGCCAGGGCACGCGCTCGAGGTGCCGCCGAAGTCGTTGGTGTAATCGCCCGCCGCGTCCCCGGACGCCGCCTTACCGGGGTTGTAGCCGTCCCTTCCGTGCCGGTCCACCGTCCAGATCCCGGGCGTCAGGGCGTCGGGATGGCCGAAGGGACGGTGTCCGAAATCGCTGCTGGGGAACGCGCACCACACCGCCTTGCCGAAATCGCTGTAGACACTGCGTGTGCCGGTGTCGTTGCAGGCCGCGACGGCGATCACCTTCCCGAAACTCGCGTACCCGTCGTTGTCTACGGATTCGTTGCCGTTGCCCGCCGCGAACAGCACGACGCAGCCCTTGCCGTCGCGTCCGGCGGTGACGGCGTGCTCGATCGCCAACCGGGTGCTCGCCGGTAGCGCCGCCACCCGGTCGTGCACTGGATCGTTCGGCTGGAACCACTTGCCGTCGGCCGGCCCCCAGCTGCACGAGATCACGTCGGCGCCGTGATCGGCGGCCCACGCGAAAGCGTCCGCCTCGGCCTGCGAGCCGAGCCCGGAGACGAGCCGGATCGGCATCAGCGCGGACTCCGGCGCCACTCCCGATGCTCCGGCCGTGCCGTTGGCGCAGGCCACGCCCGCGCACGCGGTGCCGTGGTTGTCACCGTTGTCGGGGCCGGTGCCGAAGCTGTCCTTGGGCCGCGGATCGCTGGACTTCGATGTGACATCCCGTGGCGCGACGATCTTAGCGGCGCCGGCGAACTCGGGATGGTCGATGTCGACGCCGTCATCGATGACGGCGATCGTCACCCCGGCGCCGCGGGTGACCGCGTGAGCGGCTTCCACTCCCGCATGCGCGTCGATCGTGACACCACCGATGGTGGTCTTCTTCAGATGCCACTGCTGGGGAAAGATCGTCTTCCTGGCCCGGCGCCGGATCAGTTCCGGATGGCAGTACTCGACGTCATCCCGGCTCAGCAGGGAGTTGGCGATGTCGAAGACCTCCTGGCCGGTGCCCTCGGGCGCCGCTGTGAAGTAGGCGTTGGTCGCATACGAAACCGCCTGCTTCACTGTCAGGTTCGCCGCGTCCAGAACGGCGCGGCAGTGCTCGTCGTCCACGCGGTCGACGAACTTCACGAAGATGTTCTCCGTGTAGAGCACCGGTTCCCCGGTGCCCGGGTCCACCAGGACGTGTCCGGCGAACCGCACTTCCGGCGCGGCATCGAGCACCGGCTTGCGTTCGTCCACCGACCTCGAGCCCGCGGGCAGCCGATAGACCTCGACCCCGGCCTCGGGGTGCGCCTGCACCAGCGTCGCGTCCTCGAGTTCACCACTCAGCGGTGTGCGCACCGATCCCGACTGGCGCCGGATCCCGCGGCCACTGCGCGTGCGGACCACGATCAGATCGGGACTCTGCTCGAGTTCGAAGCCGGGATCATCCTTCGTACCGAAATTCGCGGTGGGCATAGTGATCTCCTTCGTCGTGGGGACCCGAGCACCAACTATGGTCCCCACTCCGGCTATCACGAAAATCCCGAGTAGCGCGAGTACGAGTAAACCGGCCGACCGGGCTACTCGCCGCGAATCCAGAATATGGATCCACGGCGAGACCCGGCCGCCGGCTGCGAACGACCGGCCCGCGGACGGGCCGCGCGAACGGTCAGCGGAAGGCCCGCCGGTACGCCTGCGGCGTCACCCCCACGGTCTTGCGGAAGACCTTCCGGAACGCGGCCACCGAAGCGAACCCCGTTCGATCGGTGATGCACTCCATCGTGAGGATGGTCGTCTCGAGCAGCTCCTGCGCCTTGCGCACCCGCGCGGTCTGGAGCCACTCGTTCGGCGTCATCCGGACCTGCTCTTGAAAACGCCGGATCAGCGTGCGCTTGCTGACTCCGGCCCGCTCCGCCAGATCCAGCACAGTGATCTTCTCACCGAGCATCGTGTCCGCCCACTCCAATGTGGGATTGATGGACTTGCTGTCCGCCTCCGAACGCGGGCGTTCCGCGATGAACTGGGCCTGTCCCCCGTCGCGTGTCAGCGGCATCACCGAGAGCCGGGCGGTAGCCGCCGCCACCGCGGTCCCGTAATCCCGCCGAACCATGTGGAGGCACAGATCCAGCCCAGCCGCCGCGCCGGCCGAAGTCAGGATGCATCCGCTGTCCACATACAGCACCGTGGGATCCACTCGCACTCTCGGATAGCTCCTCGACAACTCGGCGGCGGCCATCCAATGTGTCGTCGCCCGTCTCCCGTCGAGCAGTCCGACCGAGGCGAGAGTGAACGCGCCCAGGCAAATCGACGCCACCCTCGCCCCACGCTCGTGGGCGCGAACCAACGCCCTTCGCAAGCGATCCGACGGCCGGGACCGATAACTCATCGATCCCGGCACGATGATCGTTCCGGCCTCCTCCTCGAGATAATCGAGGTCGCGCAGACACGAGATCCCGAAGAACTTCGACGGAACGTCGGAGCGCACGCCGCAGACCTCCACCTCGTACGCCGGAGTTCCGTCCTCCTGCACGGCCCGGCCGAAGATCTCGATGGGAACCGAGAGGTCGAACGGAATCACGTCGTCGACCGCCAGTACAGCCAATGACCTCATGTCGCCGACCTAGTCGACCTGCTGATCCGCTTCCGGCCCGACGACCACCAACCCGGCGCGGATCAAGCGCTTCAAGGCCCGCCCCTGCAACACCGACAGCTGTGGCGCCAGCTCCGACCAGCGCGCGGCGCCGCGGTTCAGCGTTTCCCACAGTTCTTCGCCCCCGTCCCGCTCCAAGCACCGCACCTCGATGCCGGGGTCGGCCGCGGAGTAGATCCGGTGGCAGGGCACCGGGTCGGCGAGCGGGGACGGCGCGGCGTCGCTGTTGGCGATGGGATCTCGCCAGTACATGGCCAGCCCTTCGCGTGCCGCCTGCGGAATCTCGAACGGCGGCGACATGCCTTTGAACCCCGGGATGTCCGCCGCCAGCCCCGCGCGAATCCGTGCGTCGGGAGACAGCGCCACCCTGTCGCCCGGTCCCAAGTCCACCGCGTCGGCCGCGGTGAAGGCTCGGAGGTAGGGCCCTTCGGTGGCGAGGTCACGCGGATCGCGAGTGCCCTTCGTCATGATGTTCAGCAGGTCGGGCACCAGCGCGGTGTTCAGCAGCGCCTGGAACGTCCCCTCGGTGGCGTTGTCCACCCCGACTCGCCGGCCCTGGGCGCTCCAGTACGGGCTCTCGGGATGCGAACGCGAGATCTCGTGGTACCACTGGTCGATACTGAGGGCCCACGTCTCCGCCATGCCGCGCCACTCGACGTCGTAGTCACGCCAGAGGTCTTCCTTGGACTGCTCGTCCAGCTCCTGGTCGAAGGTCTTCCGGAGGACCAGCGCGGCCGCCCAGGCTTGCGTGACGGCGAACGACATCCCCGAGGAGAACAGCGGATCCACGAAGTAGGACGCGTCCCCGACCGCCATCCAGCGATCGGAGTACGAACCGAAACACTCGCTGACGCGGGAGTAGTTGGTGGCCGTCAGCATCTCGGCACGAATCGGCTCGGCATCCGCGACCAGATCCCGCAGCACCGGAATCGATTTGATCGTCTTCAGGAAGATGTCCGGATCACGCAGATCCACCCTGGCGATCGACTCCGGATTGGTCACGATGCCGATCGACCACACGTTCTCCCGGACACCGTCGACCAGGCGAGGCGTGGGGATGTACCACACCCACCCGCGTTCGAAGGCCACCGCGTAGATCGGCGACAGGTCGTCGGCGCGAAAGACGTTCCAGTCACCGTCCGCCCGCTGCGCGGGCACACAGTTGCGGTAGTGCGACCAGACGGCCACATTGCGGTAGTCCGACAGCCATTGCTTGTCACGTTGCGAACCGCGGGCCGCGACCTGATTCGCCCGGCCGGATGCGTCGACGAAATAGCCTGCCCTGATCTCGGTTCCGTCTTCCAGCACGATCGTGGCGTCCGATTCACCGGGGAGGAACCGTACGATCCGAACACCTTGGAAGACGTGTGCGCCCGAGGCTTCGGCGTGTTCCAGCAGTACGGTGTCGAATTCGGCGCGATTCACGTGCACCGACCAGCGGTAGACGCCGTCGACCAGGTAGTCCGAGTGCTCGAAGAAGCCCACGAACGGCCGATCCGTGTCCCACTGATAGATTCCGCCGAACTTCTGGATCCAGCACTCGCTCGCGAGCACCTTTTCCAGAGCGCCACTGGCTTGCAGAACGGGAACCAACGGGTGCGCTCCGGATTCGCCGATGTGTTCGCGCGGGAACACCTCGCGGTCGAAGACCGCCACCCGCAGATCGGTCTCGCGGCAGAGCATCGCGGCGAGAGTGGACCCTGCGGGACCACCGCCCATGATCACGACGTCGTACTCGCTCGCTGGCCGTGAGTTCGATGTAGCCATTGATAGTCCTCTCTAATGGCTGGTAGCTCAGATGATCTGGATGCGCTGCAGATGCCGGGCTACCGACCCGGTGAAGGCATTTCTGCCGTGCAGCAGCGAGTGGTTCTCGGCCACGACGATGTCGCCGGTCTGCCATTCGTGGGCGTAGCAGTAGCGCGCGTCGTGCAGCCGCTCGCGCAAGTCCTCCATGACGCGCACGCCGTCCTCGGCCGAAATGCCGTCGACGGTAAGGAACAGCGGATTGGCGTATCGCGCGGGATCCAATGGCTCGGCGTATCTGATCGTCGTCTCGCCGGTGGCCGGATGAGTGCCGAGCAACGGCCATTCGGCGAGGCCGCCGTAATGCGCGAGTTTGTCCGTGCGGTACGTGATGGTGGCCCGGGCCCACAGCTCTTTCAGGTCTTCGGGCGCTTCCCGATAGACCTGGACGCTGTCACAGAACACGGTCTCGCCACCGGCGCCCTCGCCTTGCACACATTGGAAGAGGAAGAATCGCGGCACCTGCTCGGCGAACGCGCCGTCCCAGTGGAATGGGACATCGCCTCGGTCGAACAGATAGTTCTCGGGCGTGTCCCGCACCACCAGATCGAGAATCGAGCCGAAATTCCATTGCAGGATCTCTCCCGCGGCGCGGCAGTAATTCTCCAGTTCCGCCTTGCCGAGCAGGCCGAACCCGCGGAGTATCACCACTTTCGCGCCGAGCGCGAGTGCGAGCAGTTCGTCGATCGGCACGTCCGCGAGCGTCTGCCCCTGCGCCGGGGACGTCACCTGGCGGCCGAACGGGCGCAGCCGCTCTCCCTCCAGCAGTGCTTCGTTCAAACTTCTGGTCATGAGCTTCCTTACGCTCGCTGTGTTTCGGTCTCCGGCGCCGCACCGAGGACGAAATGGCTGGGACGGCTGTTGCGCCAGACCAGGCGAGCACCCAGTTCCTCGGCCTGCATCCGCTTGACCAGCGTGTAGTTCGTTCCGTCGTCGAGCACCACGCCGTGCCACGGGGTCAGCCAGCTGTCCTGCGTCCGCAGGAGGTGAAATCCGATCTTCTCGGAGTGATTCGCCTGCGGATGGATCGACAGCCGCACCGCGTCGGGGAAGGTCTCCCCCATCAGCCGGCTCCACGCCTGACTGCGCTGTACCACTTCGTAAGCCGTCTCCTTCGACCGGTTCCGCCGCTGCGTGGCGGACAGCTCGGGCATCAGCACCGCGTTGTCCTCGACCATGAAGCGATGGATTCCGTTGAACATCCGCCGGGCGGCGGGCTCGGTCCGGACCGCCTCGCGCAGCACGTCGATCCCGTCGGAGAACTCCTTCAGCAGGCGCTGCCTGCGTTCGTCCCACCCCATTTCCGGCATGGCGTCACGCAATCCGTACAGACCGATGGAACCACCGCCGGTCGACCGGATCACGCGACGGAGCTCGTCGCCGTAGTGGTCGACGTGTAGGTCCGGAATTCCCAGCGTGTCACTGAACACATGGCCGTCGGAACAGATGGTCACGATGGCGCCCGGCCGGTACACAGCCGAGATCTGGTCGCAGAAACCTTGCAGGGACTCGATCGCCAGGACTTCCGCCATGTCGGGCAGATGGCCCAGCGTCTTGCGGCGGTTCCGCGACTTCGCCGGGAAGGCGGGGATGATGAAGTGGACCGGCAATCCGAGCTGGATGTAGCGGATCACCTTGGTCAGGTGCGGCGCGAAGCACTCCGCACAAGGGGCCAGGTCGCACACCGCCCCGGGCTCGGCACTTCGCCTGCGCGCGAAGACCATACCGAGTATTCGGGTGGCGACCGACCCGACGTCATGGTCGGGTCTGGCGGGGGCGTCTCGGCGCCCGAGTTCGCTGACGCGCTCGGACCCGTTGTCGACAGTCGTACTCATTACTACCTTCCTGACATCCGACAAAACGAGCGCACACAACCGGACCGCACGGCGAAATTCCGCCATGAACGCGGATCGAGCCGTCGGTGAGCTGCCTGCGATCAGAAACGTCAGAGTAAGAACGAAAGCAGGAACCGGAATCCAGCGGAAACCCAGGATCGGCGAGCCCCGATGCTCAGAGCCAAATCCGAGTCACGCAGTTCATCGATCGAACACCCCCCACGTCTATAACCGGTTCCGTGGTTAGAACTCTTCCAGGATACCGCCGCCGAGACACAGAGGCAACCAAATAGATTCATGGCCGAAACATGAAATAGATCGGAGGCCCATGGCAACGCCACGAGCCTCCGAACAAGTATCGAGTTGTGGTCGAGCTTCACCCGTCCCGGCTAATTCACCACCTGTTCCACGACAACCGGTCGTCGTTTCGGCCGAGCGAAACGGCGCATCGCGGGCGATTCCACGAAGGTGAACAACAACCATGCGGCGAAGATATTGAGACAGAACAGGAGCACGATCAGCAGCACCGCGACCGGCGCGCCGAACGTGGCGGCCCCCATCGCGCGACGGACGTAGAACACCGTCACGCCCTGACAGATGTAGAAGGCGAACGAGATCTCACCGAGCCAGACCGCGAGCCGGCTGGACAGGAACCTGGAGCTCCCATCCAGGTCGGACTTCGCCGCGGAGCCGATCAGCAACGCGAGCGGAACGGCTGTCGCCAGCACGAAGCCGATGTAGAACGGCGTGTACATGGCCACCAGGTATCCCACGCCGACCGCGCCGACCGCTGCCCAGAGGGGGATCCGTATCCATCGCCCTTCCATCACGATGCGCGCCACGAACACGCCGAGAAAGAATTCGAACAGACGCGACGGCGGGAAAAGATATCCGAACCACAATTGCAGCACGGGTATGGGCGTGAGTTCCGATTTCTCGGAGCTCGGCACGACGAATACCGTCAGCAGGACGATCAGGCACATCCCGGCCACCATGGCCGCGGCGCCGTACCACAGGTATTTCGCGTCGATGCGCAGCACCGCCGGTATCAGGAAGGGGAACAGAACATAGAACAGGAGCTCACAGGACAATGTCCACGACGGCGTATTGACTCCCGCGTTGATATAGTTCTGCGGGAACCAGGCATGGATCAAGAAGATATTGGGCAACCATGCCTTCCAGGACGTGATCGCCGCCGCGAAGAGCACCATAGACGCTACCCACAACGTCAGGTGATTGGGGAATATCTTGACCATACGTCGCCGGATGAACTGCAGTTTGCTCGAGCCCGGCTTCCACGACCAGGTCAGCACGAAGCCGCTCAAGATGAAGAAGAACGACACCCCCAGGAACCCGGCTTTCCCGACCACCACCGCCGCGTTGTACGCGATATCCGGATCGGAGAACAGGTTGACCGGCTTGTAGGGCGGTATCGGTGAGTTCGGCAGCATCACATGGAAGATGAATACCGAGAACGCGGCGAAGAACCGCAGTCCGGTCAAGGACGGCAGCCGTTTGCGATTGTCGACTTCCATCATCGATCAGCCCAACCCTACGACGAACGGGAACTCCGGTCTGCCGCCGAGCACGAAGGCGCCGGTCGACTGGATCACCTGGTCGTGCGCGATGATGTGCCGAACCATCGTGTTCGTATCGCGCAGCCAGATATCGAGCGGATTCGGCCGGTAGATCGCATCGGTGCCCACCAGCTCGCACAGGCGAGAGAGGATTCGTTGCGCGGCGCGGAAGGCATTGGTCCTGGCCAGCGCGGTCGCGATCCGTAGATCCGTGGGCAGGTCCACGAAACGGTTGCCGTCCAACGCGTTCCACAGCTCCGTGATGGTGTTGACGACAGCGCCGCGCGCGACGATGTACTCCATCTCGCACTCTCCGAGCAGATATTGGGCGCGGTAGTTGTCCGCCCACTTCTGCCCCGTCGCGGCCACTACTTTTCCGTCCGCGACATCGCGTACGTAGTCCAACGCCGCGCGGGCCGTCCCCAGGGGCACCCCCGGCATGATCCGGGCCAGCGCCTCCGGCTCGGCCAGTTTCCCGCTGCAGCTCTTCGGTTCCCCGAATGCGAAGGAATGGCGCTCGGGAACGAACAGGTCCTCGACGGCGTAGTCATTGCTCCCGCTGCCGCGCAGGCCCGTGGTGTCCCAGGTGTCGAACACGGCGACCTGATCGCGCCGCATGTAGAACAGCCGAACGACGGGCTTGCCGTCCGGGGTCTGCTCCATCTTGCCCTCCGATGTCACGAACGCGCCACCGATGACCAGGTCCGCGTGCGTGATCGCGCTTCCGAACTTCCATCGTCCCGTCAGCCGGTAACCATCGGTGACCCGCTCGGCGCGGGCGGCCGGGAAGATCAGTCCCGCGGTGATGAGGTCCTGCGTCGGCATCAGCTCCGCGATGGCCTGTTCGTCGAGATAGCCGGCATAGATGCCGGTGGCGGCGCCGATCATGGCACACCAGCCGGTCGCGGTGTCGCCGTACGACAGCGCCTCGACGATTTCCAGTTGCTCGAGCGAGGTCAAGCCGGGGCCGCCGATCTCAGCGCTGAAACACATTCGGTAGACACCGATTTCGCGAAGCCGCTCGACGATGTCCACCGGGAGCCTGCGCTCGGCGTCGATCTCACTGCGACGCGCGGCCAAATCGGGGGCCAGCGACCGGACCGCCGTCAGCAGGGAGGTCGCCGAGATTGTTGCTGCAGTCATTTTCCCAATTCCTAAGCCAGAGAAGTTGCGTGCGATTCCGGGCGCTCTCGCATGAGCAGCTCGATCGCCGACGTGGTCTGCTCGGGTCCGAGCGCCGAGTAACCGCCGTCCACGGTCCACTCGGCGCCGGTCACGAAGCTCGCCTTGGACGAGGTGAGAAAGGCGACCACCTCGCCGATCTCGCGGGCGTCGGCCGCCCTGCCCAGCATGTGGAACCGCGAGGCCACCGCATCGGTGCGGGCCCGGTCTCCATCGGTGATCTCGTCCATCACGCGAGACCAGGTCCAGCCCGGCGAGACACTGTTCACCCGGATCCCGTCGCCGGCGTATTCCAGTGCGAGACTGCGGGTCAGCTGCAGCATTCCCGCCTTGCTGACCGGGTATCGAATGCGCCCGGCCTGCGCGATGCGTCCGCTGGGAGACGCGAAATTGACGATGGATCCCGCCGTATCCCGTAGCTGGGTGCGCGCCTGCTCGCACAACATCGCCGCGCCGACCACATTGGTGTTCAGCACGTCGAGCCACTGTGCCCGCGCGTCCCCGCCGGGCCCGTCGTCGCCATAGACGCAGGCGATGTTGACCAGCACATCGATCCGTCCGTGCCGCTCGACCGCGGCCGCGACGAACGACCTGATCGACGCGTCGCTGCGCACATCGAGCGGCACGAAGACGGCTCGGTCGCCGATCGCGGCGGCCGTCTCCTTCCCCCCATCCGTATCTATGTCACCCAGTACGACATTCGCGGAATATTCGGCGAAGACACCAGCGACTTCAGCTCCGATGATGGTTGCCGCACCGGTTACGAGTACCGTCTTACCTTCGAACAACGTCGACTCCCCTCGGCTGAGCCCTCCGACCGGCACAAGCCATAGAACGAAGTATTCACAACCAAAAGAGCGACCAGCCAGTCCGATTCGCGACAGAGATGCACCTCTTTGCGCCAGCCCCGCACCCCTGTCACGACGGGCGTGGCCTGGATCACTCTGCGACCGCGTCCACCGGGCCGGTGCGCTATCGTCTCGGTGCAGGCAGTCCAAGTTTCGGGGGGTTCCGCACCGCGGTCGATTCGCTACGGAGATACCCCGTGCGAGCATCGAATCCGATCCCGCGATTCGTCGAGGTCGAACGGAGTCGAGGCGATGCCGAGCCATCAAATGATCTTTCTGTTGCTGGACCTCGTCTTGATCGTGGGCGCGGCACGTCTGCTGGGCTGGCTGGCCGAGCGGCTCGGCCAGCCCGCCGTGATCGGCGAGATCGTGGCGGGCATACTCGCTGGCCCGACGGTTCTCGGGGCGCAGTTGTCCGAGGCGGTCTTCCCGCTCGACATCCGGTCGTACCTCACGGCATTCGCGAATGTCGGGGTGATGATCTTCATGTTCTCGGCGGGCCTCGAGATGGATCTGCGGTCGATCGCCGGACGCAGGCGGTCGGTCACGGCGATCGCGCTGTCGGCCTACATCGCGCCCTTCGCGCTCGGTTCGGTCATCGCGCTCTGGGCGCTGGCCCGGCACGACGGTGACAACCGGCTGACCTTCGCGCTCTTCATCGGTTGCGCGCTGGCCGTCACCGCGTTCCCGGTGCTGGCCCGGATCCTGCACGACCGCAAGCTGCTCGGCACCCCGCTCGGCCAATCGGCCATGACCTGCGCCGCGGTGGACGACGTGCTGGCCTGGTGCGGACTGGCGGTGGTCATCGCCATCGCCCGGCCGGGCACGGATCACCACTGGCGGTTGCTGTTGTTCATTCCGCTGGTCCTGGTGTTGTGGTGGGCGGTGCGTCCAGCCCTCGACCACCTCTCCCGCACCGGGTCGGAGAAGAATTCGGGCAACATGGTCTTCCTCGGCGTCGCCGGTGCTCTGCTGCTGGGCGCCACCACCGAATGGCTGGGACTGCACCTGATCTTCGGCGCGTTCCTGTTCGGTGTCGTCTTCCCCCGGCGGTTGCGCGCGGCGGTCGACAGCGGCGCCCAGCTCCTGAGCAGCATCTTCCTGCCCGCCTTCTTCGTGGTGGCCGGCCTCCAGGTCGACCTCGGCGCCCTCGATCGCGCCGCGATCGGCGAATTCGCCGCGATCATGTTCGCCGCGATCGCCGGAAAGCTCGGCGGCACCTACCTGGCGGCCCGCCTCGCCCGGACCGATCGAGCCGAATCCGCGGCCCTCGCGGCGCTGATGAACACCCGCGGGCTCACGGAGTTGGTGATCCTGAACATCGGGCTCACGATCGGCGTCATCGAACAGCGGCTGTACTCGCTGCTCGTCATGATGGCATTGGTCACCACCGCGATGACCGCACCGTTGCTGAAACTCTGTGGCGCCACCCCCGCGGCGCATCGCGGCGACCCACCACCGGGGAAAGAAGAAGGACGACGCACCGATTCCACCGTGCAGACCGAGGTCGCCGCGTCATGAGACAGCATGCGCAGACCACGGGCTCCGCCCGCCCAGGCGCGCCGCCGGTAGCGCGTCGGATCGATCGAGCCGGTGTGCCAGCGGCTTTCGTCGACGTCGACGAAACCTTGGTCCGTTGCGTGACTTTCCTGTCTTTGTTCCTGTTCGACGCGCGGCGAGGGGGCCGCGGCCCCGAAGCCGACACCGTGGTCGAAGAGTTCCACGCACTTCGTGGAGCGGGAATGAGCCGCGGCGAATCCCATCGGTGGTTCTATCGGCGATGGGCCGGCCGCGACGTCGCCGACGTGCGCCGCATCGGACACGACTGGTTCACCTCGTGCGCCGCGGATCCGGCTTTCTTCAACACCGCCGTGCGACAGCGGCTCGACGAACTGTCCCGCGGCGGGACGCACATCGTGCTGGTCTCCGGCTCGTTCACCCCGGCGCTGCGGCCGATCGCCGACGCCGTAGGCGCCACCTCGGTGCTGTGCACGACGATGGAGACGGCGGCCGGAAAATACACCGGGAAAGTCCTCGCGACGATGGTCGGGGCCGACAAGTCCGCGGCCTTGCTGCGGTATGCCGAGCGGAACGCCATCGATCTGTCCACCTGTACGGCGTTCGGCGATCACCATTCCGACATCGCGATGTTCGACCTGGTCGGCCATCCGGTCGTCGTCGGCGACACCGATCCGCGACTGCGCGACTATCCCGCGCAACGACTCCCCGGCTGAGTCTCGCGCTACTCAGTTTCCGACCGCGAACATGCGCCGGTACTGACCGGGGCTGACACCCAGATGACGCTTGAATACCGCGCGGGTGTTGGCCGGGTTCCCGAGACCGACGCGGTAGCCGATCTGATCGATCGACAGTTCGGTCGTCTCGAGCAGTTCCCGCGCCTGATTCAGGCGCGCACTGGTGATCCACACGTGGGTGGAAGTTCCGGTCTCCTCCCGGAACCGCCGGACGAAGCTACGCCGCGAGAGATTCGACCGCCTGGCGAGGTCTTCGAGCGAATGCCGGTGATCGAGGTTCGCGAGGATCCACGCGCGTGTCTCGGCCAGCACGCCGGAGGAGGTCTGCGTCGGGAACTGCCGGGTGTACTGGGCCTGGCCGCCCTCGCGGACCGGCGGCGCCACCAGGTCGCGGGCGCGTTCGTTCGCGGCCGCCGCGCCGATGTCCTTGCGCACCACGTGCAGGCAGAGATCGATCCCGCTGGTGACCCCCGCGGAAGTCAGCACGTCTCCGTCGTCCACGAACAGGCGATCCGGGTGGACCTCGACGTCCGGGTACTGGCTCTGCAGTAACGCGGTGGCCCGCCAGTGCGTTGTCGCGGGCCGGTTGGACAGCAGTCCCGCGGCGGCGAGAGCGAAAGCACCGGTACAGATCGACAGCATGCGCGCGCCCCGGCCGTGAGCGTCGCGAAGTGCTCGGACAACCGGATCCGGCGGCGGTGTTTCATAGGACGCGTAACCGGGCACCACCACCGTGTGTGCGTGCCGCAAAGCCTCGAGCCCCGCCACAGCCACACAGGACAGCCCCGGGACCGACGTCGGTACCTCGGGGGATACCGCGCACACGTCGAGCCGATAGTGGGGATCGGAGCCGAACACATCGATCGGAATCGCCGCGTCCAGAACGACTACTTCATCGGGAATGACGACGGCGACCCGGCGCGCTCCCCCATCCGGTTGCATGGCCCGATCGTAGCGGTGAAAGGCACTCGGGCTACTACCCCGGCCTTCCAGCGCGCACATAGCCTCGCTTGAGCATCCGAGCCGACAAGCCGAAAGAAGGGGTTTGATGTCCGATTTGACGGACTTCTCCACCAGCAACGGAGGGTTCCGGAGCGTGGTCGTGACGGCGGTCGAAATGTCGACAGCGGTCGGCGCCGACACCGAGGCGACCTGGAAACGACTGCTCGCCGGGGAAACCGGAATCGGCAAGGTGCAAGACCCGGACTTCGAGCGTTTCCAGGTTCCCGTCGACATCGGCGGCCAGTTCGAACTGGATCCGACCGATGAACTCAGCCGCGTCCAGAAGCGCCGCATGTCCTATGTCCAGCAGGTCGCCTATGTCATGGGTAACCGGATCTGGGACACCGCGGGACGACCGGACGTGGATCTCGATCGTCTCGGCGTCTGCATCGGCACCGGCCTCGGGGGCGCCGACACGATCATCGAGTCCAACGACCTGATGCAGAACGCGGGCTACCGCAAGGTGTCCCCCTTCGCGGTACCCATGGCCATGCCGAACGGCGCCGCCGCGGTGGTCGGACTGGAACTCGGCGCCCGAGCCAGCGTGATCACGCCCGTCTCCGCCTGTGCTTCGGGATGCGAGGCGCTGGTGCACGCGTGGCGTTCGATCATCCTGGGGGAAGCCGACATCATCGTCGCGGGAGGCGTGGAGGGCCGCATCAATCCGCTCGCGGTGGCCGGATTCTCGATGATGCGAGCGTTGAGCACGCGGATCGACGAACCCGAACGCGCGTCACGTCCGTTCGACCGGGACCGCGACGGATTCGTCTTCGGGGAAGCCGCCGCGCTGTTCGTGCTGGAGTCCGAAGACCACGCACGGGCTCGGGGTGCCAAGCCCCTGGCGCGTTTGATGGGCGCGGGCCTCACCGCCGACGGCTACCACATGGTGCTCCCGCATCCGGAAGGCGAGGGCAACATCCGAGCCATGCGCCGGGCGATCGAAACGGCCGGGGTGAGCCCCACCGAGATCGACCACGTCAATGCCCACGCGACGGCCACCCCGTTCGGTGATCTCGCGGAAGCCAAGGGCATCCGGGCGGCGGTGGGCGACCACGCGTCGGTCTACGCGCCGAAATCCGCGTTGGGGCACTCGGTCGGCGCGGTCGGCGCGGTAGAAGCCGCCCTGACCGTGCTCAGCGTCCGCGACGGTGTGGTGCCGCCGACGCTGAACCTCGACAACCAGG
Organism: Nocardia gipuzkoensis; assembly: GCF_021183645.1. NCBI lineage: Bacteria > Bacillati > Actinomycetota > Actinomycetes > Mycobacteriales > Nocardiaceae > Nocardia > Nocardia gipuzkoensis. Next base: position 146,352 of record NZ_CP089225.1, read on the forward strand.
ACCCGGAGATCGATCTCGACATCGTGCACGGCAGCGCCCGAACCCAGAACATCAACTTCGCGCTGAACAACTCCTACGGTTTCGGCGGCCACAACGCGGCCGTCGTGTTCGGTCGCTGCTGAAGCGGATCGTGGGCCCCGCCGCGGCGGGTCACGCCTGCCGGGCTCGGCGGCCGGAATCCTCGTCGCCGCTCCGGCCGGACGCGGCGCTGCGGCGGGCCCGTTTCCCGCGGGCGATTTCCGTCGCGAGAGCGTCGAGCGGTTGCGCGAACTGGTGCAGCGGGTCGGCCAATCCGGTGAGCCAGGCCCGAGCGGCATCGACGCCCTCGGGGGCCAGGGCGTACAGCCGTCGAGTGCCCTCGGCGCGGACGCTTACCAGCCCGGCGTCGCGGAGCACCTTGAGGTGCTGGGAGACGCCGGGCTGCGAGATCGGTGCGCGCTGTTGCACGGCGGCGACCACCGCACCCGCGGTCTGCTCGTCGGCCGCCACCAATTCGAGGATGAATCGGCGAACCGGGTCGCCGAGGGCCTCGAAGATCTTCGCCGGGGACCGATCCATCAGCCCTCGGAACCGTCCTCGGGAACGGTCGTGTAGAAAGCGACGGTCCGCAGCGCCGCCGCGTTCGCGTCCGCCGGGGCGTCACCGTCGTCGACGGCGGCATCCGCCCACCCGAGCGCAGCCGTGCGTACGAACGCGACTCCCTCGGGCGTGACCGGAAAGGCCAGGGCCTCCGCCGAGTCCACCGGAGCTCCGCTGGACAGGTGCAGCCCGAGACCCATCAGGGCCAGATCCCAGCCGACCCCGACAGCGCCCGGCCCGTACTGCGACCAGAACTCGGGATCGACCGGAGCCTCGTGCAGCAACTCCAGCTCGGTGCCGTCTGCGGCCGGCGTGAGACGAACCGTCAGCCAGGAGATCTGCGGGCCCATCTCCCAGGTCACGGCGAAGCGCTCCGGCGCGTCACACTCTTGCACGACACCGTTGGCATTGCCCTCGGTCTGATAGCGGCCGCCGACCCGCAGATCACCGCTGACGGGCAGGAACCAGCGCGGGATCCGTTCGATATCGGTCAGTGCGTGCCAGAGATCCGCCTGATCGGTCGGGTAGCTGCGCCGGGCGACAGCGATCCTGGTCGAGGTGCCGTCCCGGGAACCGGTGCGGACCTCGCGGGTCACGAGCCCGGCGATGGCGGTGGGATCGGTGAGCAGCGGCATGACATCCTCCTTGAATAAGTTTTGACTTATATTAGACCAGACGCGCCGACCGCGACACCACCGGAGCGTTCAGGCCCCGTCGGGCACGCGACCGGGACGCTTCCGGCCGAGCGGATCAGCCGTTTCTGGTCAACCCCGCGATCGCGCGCAACGCCGAGATCATGCCCGTCACCGGGATGCCGGGATCGATCGACCGGAACAGGCCCAGCCCGACGCCGAGCGCCAGTACGGCGACCGCGGCTTCGGCCCGCGGCTTCTGGGTTTCGACGTCGTCCGCCGTCTCCAGCGCGGCGCCGACCATGCCGACGATGTCGCCGAGCCGGGTCGCGAGTTCGGCGCGCAGGTGCTCGTCGCGCCGCGCATGGACGCTGAACTCCAGTTCCAGCTGCGTCCAGTCGGGATCGCCGACAACCCGCTCGGCCCATTCCGTCATCCGCTTCAGACGGTCGGTAGCCGTAGGCGCGGCGATGATTTCGGCGACCTCCGCGGCTCGCTCACGGTGAATCTCGTCGAGCACCGCCAGGCACAGGTCGTCTTTCGTGCGGAAGTTCGAATACACCGCCCCTTTGGTGAAACCGGCGGCCTTTGCGACCTTGTCCAGAGTCGTCGCCTGATAGCCGTCCTCCAGAAAAAGCCGTTTGGCGGTCGCGATCAACACGGTGCGCGTCCGCGCTTGGCTCTGCGCCCGAGTCGGCCGCGAATGCCCTGCTCCCCGAAGCCGCCGACACTCATCGCTATTCCCAGACAATCCATACCCCTTACAGATACTCTCAGTATCCGATTCTAGATGCCATGGGTATCCCAATCGCAGGAAGGATCGCATCGTGAGGAGTCGAATACTCAGATTGGCCACAGCTTTGACGGGAACCCTCATCGTGGCCGGGGGCGCGGCGGTCGCGGCCCCCAACGGGTGGGCGGAGCCGGTCGCGGAGGCCGTGGCAGGCGACGAGTTCTACATCCCACCGGCGGAGACCGGGGGCGCGCCGGGATCCATCATCCGCGCCGAACCGTCGCGGCTGGCGATATCGGTCCCCGGAGTGGCCGGATCCATCCCGGCGACGTCGACGCGCCTCATGTACGTCAGCAGCGATACCCACAGCGCCAGGACAACGGTGGTGGGTACGTATCTGGAGCCGGCAGCGCCGTGGAACGGCCCCGGTGAGCGCCCGCTGATCGCGTACGCGGTCGGCACGAAGGGGCAAGGCGACCAATGCGCGCCTTCGAAACTGCTCGCGCAATTCGTCCAATACCAGCCTCCGTTCGACGTAATCGTCGAATACGACGTACTGGCGCTGTATACGCTGCTGGCGCGCGGCATGGCGGTGATGGTGACCGATTACCACGGCCTGGGAACGCCCGCCGTCCACGACTACCTCAACCGGAAATCTCAGGCCTACGCGCTACTCGACTCCGCGCGTGCGGCGCTGCAATTGCCGGGCACCAGTCTCAACCCCGGCTCACCGGTGATTCTGTACGGGTACTCCCAGGGCGGCATGGCCTCCGCGGGCGCGGCCGAATTGCAACCGGGTTACGCCCCCGAATTGAACGTGCGTGGCGCCTACATCGGCGGGCCGGTGGTGGACGACCAGTACTTCATCGGCTTCAACGACGGCCGAGCCCCCCTCGGACCGGCTTTCGCGTGGATCCTCAACGGCATCGCCGCCAACTATCCCGAAACCCGTCCGGTGCTCGAGGCCGAACTCAACGACACCGGCAAGGCGATCCTGCGCGAGTCCCTGGAGAAGTGCGCCGTACCGCTCGGACTGGCCCAGCAGTTCCCGAACACGTCGCAGTGGACCACCAGCGGGCAACCGCTCACCGCGGTGATCGAGCAGTCCCCCGTGCTGAAATCGGCGTTCACCGAGCAACGAGTCGGCACGCTCAACCCGCGGGTGCCCGTCCTCATCTCCTCGAGCCCGAGCGACGAGGGCGCCCCGTACGTGCCCGTCCGCGAGATGGCCGCCGGATGGTGCGGCGCCGGCGTGCCGGTGCAGCTGAACGCGAACGTCGAGCTGCCCAGCGTCATCACCGGATTGCGAGCCACCCACGTGCTGGCGTTCTTCCCTTCGCTGGTCTCCTCGCAGCAGTGGATCACCGAGCGGCTCGCGAACCAGCCCGCACCGACGAACTGCGGGGCCCTGCCCTGATTTGCGCAATCACGACCCACTCGGATACCGTCGGTATCTCGATCGGAGACTCGGCGCAGCGCCTCGCGCTGGAGCGCGACATCGGCGCGTAGTGCCGCGATCTCCATGCACGGTGGTCGGCCGCGGTTCGGTCTTACGACCGGACCGCGGCCGACCTGCCTGCCCGGGTCGTCACAGATCCGTGGCGTGGCAGGCGGGCTACGCCCGAGGACCAGCCTGATGCCCGGCTCCGGAATCGGCGGGTCTGATTCGCAGGAAATTTGCTGTTGCAGTCTTCAGCCGTTCGTCAGCTAGGTCGAATTCGGTACAGGAAGGTTCGAATGTCGGAGTTGGCTCACCCCTGCCCGCCCGAGCCGCTCAGGTGCGCACACCGGTGAAACTCGGAGATCCAGCGCGGATCGCTCCGTGCCCGAGGCTACGACGCCGACCGCCCGAAGGCCGCGGGTCGATTCCGTGCCGTTCGAATGCGCACTCCGCGTATGCAGTTGACGCCGACACGGCCGCGGAGATGGCGGTTGCCGAATCCGATCACAGGGCTTCGAGCTGGCCGGGCGTCGCGTGCGGTAACCCGTGCGGTGACCCCCCGGCCGACCGGGGGCCGCTGCGCGAGCACGTGGCGGACATTGGCCGCCCAGTCGGTGGTTTCCACGGATTTCCGACAACCAGCGAACTTCCAGCTATCCTTGAATGGCGAGCTAGGTGTCTGCGTTATCCGCAGTCAGAACTGTCGGTTGAGTGTTCTCCTGATGGATCGGCGAGATGACTATGACGATCTTCGAGCACACGAGAGCCCGCGATCCCAAGCGTTACCTGTGGGTACTGGGCTTGATCGCCCCGGGTTGCGCATTGCTGCCTTCCCAGCTGGTGGTGTACACCGGGCTGGAGGTGTTCTGGTGGATCGGCCCGATCATCGTGCTGGTGGTGATCCCCCTGCTGGACTGGGCCATCGGCGACGACGGAAGCAACCCTCGTGACGAGGATTACGAGGCGCTGTCCAACGACCGCTATTACCGCTGGTGCACCTATCTTTTCCTGCCACTTCAATTCATCGGCCTGCTCATCGCGGGCTACCTGTGGGCCAGCCACGAGTTGAGCCTGGCCGACAAACTCGGCTTGGCCGTCACGCTCGGCTTCGTCTCCGGTATCGGCATCAACGCCGCCCACGAACTCGGGCATCGCGCCGAACGCCTGGAACGCTGGCTGGCCAAGATCGCGCTCGCCCAGTCCGGGTACGGGCACTTCTTCGTCGAGCACAATCGTGGCCACCACGTTCGCGTCGCCACGCCCGAGGACCCTGCCAGCGCCCGCTTCGGCGAATCGCTGTGGCAGTTCCTGCCGCGCACCATGCTGGGCGGATTCCGCTCCGCCCTCGCGCTGGAACGCCAGCGCCTCGCCCGCAACGGCAAACGCTGGCTCAGCCCGGCGAACCATCTTCTGCAAGCCTGGGCGATGAGCGCGGCGTTGTTCACCGCCTTGATCGCGGCCTTCGGCCCCGTCGTCATCCCCTACCTGGCCATCCAAGCGCTCATCGGCGCCGGCCTGCTGGAGACGGTCAACTACGTCGAGCACTACGGACTGCTGCGCGCCCGCCGCCCCGACGGCCGCTACGCCCGCTGCTCGCCGCGCGACAGCTGGAACAGCGACCGCCTGGTCACCAACATCTTCCTGTTCCACCTCCAGCGCCACAGCGACCACCACGCCAACCCCGGCCGCCGCTACCAGACCCTCCGCAGCTCCGCTCGAGCTCCCCAGCTTCCCGCGGGCTACGCCACGATGGTTGTGCTGGCCGCGATTCCACCGCTGTGGCGAGCGGTCATGGACCACCGGGTCCTCGCCCACTACAACGGCGATACCAGTCTCATCAACACCATGCCCCGCAAACGCCGGCTCGTCGTTCCGATCCGGCAACAGCGAGACGACGAGCAGCCGATCCCGTCCACAGGTGCCGACGAGGAGCACTTCTCGACCGGAGCAGATCGGTAACTGCCGATCGCCGGGTGGACCGCCAGCACACGCCACGGTGGAACTGATTCTTTGATCAGTTATGATTTCCGCACTGATGGCGAAGGCGGGGTAGGTCGATGACTGCGGAACCGGTGGTGCGTACTCGGACCGATCGACGCCGGGAGCGCACCCGCAACGCGCTGCTGGCGGCCGCGCGGAAGTTTCTGGCGGAAGGCCGGTCGGCGGTGAGCATTCAGGAGATCACCGATGCCGCCGACGTCGGTTTCGGCTCGTTCTACAACCACTTCCAGAGCAAAGAGCAGTTGTTCGACGAGGCGGTGCGCTCGGCGCTGGAGATCTACGCCCAGATGCGCGACGAGATCGTGCGGCTCTACGACGACCCGGCCGAGGTGTTCGCGGTCAGTTTCCGCATGACCGGGCGGTTGCAGCGGCAGATCCCGGAGATGGTGCGGGTCATCCTGAATTCGGGAATGCCGGTGCTCTCGCGGGACGACGGCTTGGCCCCGCGGGCACGCCGCGACATCCTCGCCGCGCAGGAGGCGGGCCGGTTCGAGGAGATGGACGTGGAGATGGCGATGATGGCCGCGGGCGGCGCGTTGCTGGGGTTGTTGCAGATGCTCGACACCCGCCCCGATGCCGACGCCGGGGCGCTGGCGGACGAGATGACCTTTCACGTGCTGCGGATGTTCGGCATGCCGAAGCGGACGGCCCGGAAACTGGTGTCCGGGCAGCTTCCGCCCCAGCCGCAGTTGTGAACGTGCCGGTCACGGCGAGGTCCCTTCGCCACCGGTGACAAGCTGACCGACCGGCGGTGTCCTGGGATGCGCGGAAACGCCCAGCTGCCGACCGAGCTCGGCGATCAACGGCGCGCCTCGCCCGGCCGCGGCGGTGCCGAAGACGAATCGGTCGGGGCGCAGCACGACGAGGCCGCCGGTGCGCAGTCCGGCCTTGCCGAACCACCGGGTCAGCGTGCCGGTGTGGTCCTCGACGTCGACGACGTCGTCGCGTCCCTCGCCCGGCTTGCCCTGTGGGCGTCCGCCCAGCGGGTACACGGTGACGAAGGCGGCGCCGAGATTCCGCAGAATCGCCAGTTCTGCGGCTCCGAAGGCCCGGCGGGGATCGACGCCGTAGCCCAGGATCGCGAAGCCGATACCCAACGCCTCGTCCAAACGCCGATGACGTCCGTCGTAATCGCGCACCTCCGGCTGCGGGGCCAGGGTTCCCTCGATGCCGCGCAGCCCGCGGCGGGGCAGGCCGAGGTACGCACCGCGACGGAAACGCGGCCGTGGCTTCATTTTCGCGCCACGAATCCAGCCGCCGAGCCCTGGCACGCGCAGCGCGGTGGTGAGCCCGATGTCCCGGGCCGCCGCGAACACCTTGTTGTCTATGGAGACGAGCTTCTTGTTCAACACCGACAGATCGATCATCGCCTTGGCGTGCGGCCTTCGCTCGGACTCGTAACTGTCCAGAATCTGCAGCGCCGCACCGTGTTCGATGATCGCGGTCAGCTTCCAGGACAGGTTGTCCGCGTCGCGCACCCCGGAGTTCATACCTTGACCGATGAACTGTGGCGTCATGTGCGCGGCATCGCCCGCGATGAGGATCCGGCCGTCCCGCCAGCGGTCGGCGACGACGGCGTTGAAGGTGTAGACGAGTTTGCGCAGCACCTGCACTTCGTCCGGGTCGACGAAACGGGCGATGTGGCGGCGTACGGTGCCGGCGTCCTCCATCTCCTCCTTCGTCTGCGTCGGCGTCAGCATGAACTCGAACCGGTGGTGCCGGTCCGGCTGCGGGCAGGACACGATCGGCAGTTCGGGATCGCACACGAAATCGAAATACGGCAGATGCCGGAAAGCGTCGACGCCGTCACGGGCTCTCAGATCCACCACCAGCCACCGTTCCGGAAAACTGGTGCCCGACATCTCGATGCCGAGCTCGGTGCGCACCACACTGCGGCCGCCGTCGCAGCCCACCAGGAACTTCGCCCGCACCCGCTCGGCAGTGCCCAGGTCGGTGTCCGCCGGGAGTTTGCCGTAGCCGGTGCCGCGGCACTCGGCGTGCTCGACGCTCACACCGTCGGCATCCTGGTCGAAGCCGACGACCTCGCGACCGCGCCGCACCGTGACGTGCGGGTAGCGGCCGAGGGCCCGTTCGAGGGTGTTCTCCAAATACGGCTGGTACAGGAAATTGACCACCGGCCAGCCCAGCGGCCGATCGATCCGGTGGAACTGCGCGGGCACCGAGCCGTCCCCGCGCACCCACTGCACCGTCGAATCGACGTTCATGTCCGCCGCCAATTCGGCTGCCGCACCGGCGGTTTGGAAAACGCGCATGCCCTCGTCATCGGTGTAGACCGCACGGGCCGACCCGTAGTACTCCGGCTCCCGTTCCAGCACCAGCACCCGGACCCCGCGCCTGCCCAGCAGATTGGCCAAGGTCAATCCGGTCGGGCCGAGTCCGACCACCACGACGTCGACATCGAGAACACTCATCGCGACAGTCCGTCCGCCAGTTCCGGAACAGTCGTCTCCGGTGTCCGCACCGACCGCAGCGCTCGGCGGAACTGCGCGAACTTGTCCAGCACCGTCTCCCCTACCGTGGTGTGACCCCAGATGCTGATGCCCGGATAGGTGCCCGGCTCCCAGGTCGATTCCAGCTCCGGACCGATCACCACCGGGTTCCAGCCCACCTCCAGCTCGAATCCGGACGGCGTCACGCAATAGAACGACAACTCGCGATCATTGGTGTGCTGGCCGACCGACCACGCCATCCGGAAACCCAGATCGGTGACCCGCCCGAACGCGGCCAGCATGTCGTCCAGGCTCGCGGACTGGATGTTGACGTGCTGCACCCGGGTTCGGATCGGATCGATCTTCACGCCGCGCAGGTTCGCGATCGCGATCGAGTGGTGCCGTTCGTTCACCCGCAGGAAGCGGATCTTCATCGTCAACCCGGCGACGTTCTCATCGATGTAGTCGGTCAACCGCGCGTCGAACACGGTGTCGTAGTAGCCGCGCACCGATTCCGGCTCACGGGAGAGGATCGCGACGTGGCCCATCCCCGCCTCCCCGGTGATCCAGCCGGAACTGATCATCCGCAGCGGCTCCGGCGTGGTCACCGGGGTGGTGAAGATCTCCGTGGCGATGCCCTTCGGGCCGGGAAAACGCCACAGCCGCTCCACACCGCGCGATGCCGCCTGCTCGGCGGTGCCTTCCTCGATCGGCACGCCGCGACCGCCGACCCGCGCGAGGATGCGGTCGAAGGTCTCGTGATCATCGACCTGCCAGCCCAGCGCCGTGACGTCCTCGGCCGTCCCGCGGCGGATCAGGAAGCGGCAGGCGCGGTCGTCCAGGCGGAAACGCAGTGCGTCGGCGCCGAGTTCGTCGACGTGCATGCCGATCGCCAGCGCGCCGAACCGGCGCCAGTCGGCCAGCCGACGCGAATGCACCACGACATAACCCAGGTGCACCGCACCGAACACCGACCCCTCGATGTCCGGCCGGGCGAACCGGCTCATGCCGTCGCTCCCAGGAACGCACCGGCCAGCTCGTTGAACAGCTCCGCGCGCTCCCACTGCACCCAGTGGCCGGTCCTGGCCGCCAGGTACAGGTCGCAGTTCGGCATGGCCTCGGCGAGCATGCGCCCACCGGAGGGACGATTGACCTTGTCTTCGGCGCCCCAGATCACCAGCGTCGGGTTGCGCACCCGGGACAGCCGGGAGTCGCGGGTGAAATCCATCCGCCACAGGGTGCGCAACGCCGACGGACCCGAGGGGCGGCGCAACGGCGGCTCGGCCACCACGTCCGGGTCGAGACTGGCCCGATACCGGTCGTCGATGATCTCGTCGGTGACGGCGCCGGCGTCGAAGACCAGATACTCGCGGATGAATTCGGCGAGTTTGGCCCGGCTCGGACCGTCGCCACGGTAATAGGACAGCAGCGACTGCAAGCCTTTGGTCGGCAACGCGCGCGTGGTGCCGACACCGCCGGGCCCCATGAGGATCAGCTTTCCCACCTTCTCGGGCCGGTCCATCGCCAACCGCAATGCCGCCGCCCCGCCATAGGAGTTGCCGATCAGGTGTGCCGAGTCGATGTCGAGGGCGTCCAGCAACCCGCCGACCGCCGCGGCCAGGTCGCCGAACGGGTCGGACTGGTCGATGCGTTTGGTCGAGCGCCCGTAGCCGGGCAAATCGGGCACGATTACCCGGAACCGCCGCGCCAACGGCTCGACGTTGCGGGAGTAGTTCGACAGGCCGCCTGCGCCGGGCCCACCACCGTGCAGGAGCACCACGGCCGGACCGGCGCCGGTCTCACTGAAGAAGATCTCCCGATCGCCGACCCGGATCACCCGCCCGGTCTCGGCGGCGTTGTCGATGGTCACCACTACCTCCAGATAGCTAAACTGATGTAATCATCAGTTATGGGGAAATACTCTGTCAAGCAGAAAATGATGAAACCATCAGAATTGGTTGCGTGGCGAGCCGAGGTGCGCCAGAGTGAGAGTTCGGACCTCTTCGGCGTTCATCGCGGCCGATGCGCCCGGAGAAAGGACTGCCCGCAATGAACCGCATCGATGTGCACCAGCACCTCATCCCGCCGGACTACGCCGAGATGCTGCGCGCTCACGGTGTCACCGCCCCTGGCGGGCGTGCACTGCCCGAATGGAGTCCCGAGGCGGCGCGTGCGCTACTCGCGCAGGCCGGGATCGCCTCGGCGGTGCTGTCGGTCTCGACTCCCGGCACCACCTTCCTGTCCGATTCGGCACAGGCGGCCGCACTGGCACGGTCGCTCAACGACTACTCCGCCGCGCTCGCGGCCGCCGAACCCGATCGGTTCGGGTTCTTCGCCACCCTCCCCATGCCCGACGTCGGCGCGGCCGCCGCCGAGGCCCAGCGCGCCCTCGACGACCTGCACGCCGACGGTGTCGTGCTGCTGGGCAACGCGGCGGGCACCTACTTGGGGGAAGAAGGACAGGACGAACTCTTCCGCGTCCTGGACCAACGCGCGGCCGTCGCGTTCGTCCACCCGGCCGACCTGCCCGCGCCCACCGTGCCCGGCGTTCCGCCCTTCGCCGCGGATTTCCTGCTCGACACAACCCGGGCGGCGTTTCTGCTGGTGCGTAACGGAATCCGGCGACGCTACCCCAACATCCGCTTCATCCTCGGCCATGCCGGTGGTTTCGTCCCCTACGCCGCCCACCGCATGGCGCTGGCGATCTTCAACGACACCGGGCACAGCCCGCTGGACGTCCTCGACGACTTCGCCGGGTTCTACTTCGACACCGCGCTTTCGGCGAGCGCGGCCACGCTGCCGACCCTGCTCGCGTTCGCCGAACCCGGGCACGTGTTCTACGGCAGCGACTGGCCGTTCGCCCCCGAACCCGCGGTCCACTACTTCAACGCCGGGCTGGACACCTATCCCGGTTGTGACGACGCCACGCGGCGAAACATCGAGCGCGACAATGCCTTGGCACTGTTTCCCCAGTTCGGCGAGGCCACACCCACTCCGGAGCCACCGCTGCTCGCCAGGGCACGAGCGAACCTTCGACGGCGGCTGTTCCGCAGCGCGGCGCGGGCGATCGCCCGGCACTGAATCCGCTGATCAGCCGCCGCCGCGCACCGGTGTCAACGGTGCAGTCGCTCGAACTCCGTCGCGCAATGCGCGGAGAACACCGTCACCTCGTCGCCGTTGTCGCGGACGAGTTCCCGTAGCCGCTGCTGGTTCTCGATCCGGGACCGCCGCTGCGTGTCCACATATCGCTGGAAGGCTCGCACCCCCAACGGCATCGACGGCTTCTCCTGCATCTGGCCGTGATAGGTGTAGGCGTCGCCGGCGTGCAACAGCCAGCCGTTCCCGGTGTCCACCGCGACACCGACGTGACCGCGCGTGTGCCCGGTCAGCGGAACCATGAGTATCTCCGGTGACAGGCCCCGCAATTCGCGGACCGCCCGGAAACCGAACCAGCGCTCGGCGCGGCTGTCGGATTCGTCGTAGACCGACCATTTCGGCCCGTGTTCGAAGTGCACGGACCGATACCGAAACTTCTCGCGAGGGCCGTACGGCCCTTCGACCGTGTCCAGCTCCGCCCGGTAAACGTGCACGGTGGCCTGTGGGAAATCGGCGAGGCCACCCGCGTGATCGAGATCGAGGTGCGTCACGACGATGTCCCGGACGTCGGCGCGGGAGAAGCCGAGCGCCTCGACCTGCCGGGCGATCGGCTGGTCGAGAACCGGGTTCGACTGCCGGATGAGCTGCCGCCCCACCCAGACTTCCGGCCGGACCAGAGCCTGCTCGCCGTATCCGGTGTCGACCAGAGTCAACCCGGTGGAGTGCTCGAGCAACAGGCAGTGACACGCTCCGGCAGCCTCGCGCCACACGCCCGGCCTGCCGTCGAACAGACGACCTCCGAAAGGACGAGTCCCCCCGGCATCCAAATGATGGACACGCACCAGTCCGCTCCTATCCATGCCGGCCGGTCAGCCACCATACACGCCTACACTGCCGAACGCGACCGATCTGGTTTGCTCGCCGACCTCGCAAATCCTCAGTGCGCGAACGCATTCAGCGCTGCGCGTCACGACGTGTGCCGCTATGAGCGGGCCGTGCGGCTGCAGAGAACGTTCCGGCACTGACGCGGACACACGGCATCTGGCCGCCGACCCGGCCAACCCTGCCGATCGCCAGCGAGACCGCACTTTTCGCCATTTCCGGGGCACCTTGCCGCCATTGCCCGGATCGGCCGAAAATGCGTGGACTCTCACCCCGCCCGCCCCCGCGCGACGAAGTGCGGTATCGAAATCGCGGTGAGCGCAATCAGTGCCCATTGGTCGCTTCGCTAATGTTCTGCGGTCGGACGCTGTTGTAGAGGAGTGCGCGGTGACCATCGACGTCGACATCTCCCCGCACCCGCTCGACGATCCGGTGCGGGCGTCGCTGCGTGGCCAACACCGCCGGTTCGAACTGGGTGGGACGGATCGGCCGCTACGACCCGGAGGTCGCCCGGTTCGTCGGCCATCCGCCGGTTCTCGACCGACAGGACTGGACCGATCTGGCCACCCTGCTCGGACCGGGCGGCAGCACCTGGCTGCGCGGACACGACCACGTGCCACCGGACGGCTGGACCATCCTGAACGAATTGGGCTCGGTGCAAATGGACGGCACCGCGCTGCGCGTCGCCCACGATCCGGAGCTGGAGGTTCTCACCGCCGCGGACGTGCCGCAGATTCTGGAACTGATCGCACGCACCGACCCCGGCCCGTATGCACCGCGGACCATCGAGATGGGCACCTATCTGGGATTGCGGATCGACGGCCGCCTGGTGGCGATGGCCGGGGAGCGCCTGCACCCGCCCGGCTGGACGGAGATCAGCGCCGTGTGCACCGACGCGGAGTTCCGTGGCCGCGGCTATGCTTCGCGCCTGATCCGTGCGGTCGGCGCGGGCATCCGCACGCGCGGTGAGATACCGTTTTTGCATGCCCTCGCCCACAACACGACAGCCATCAGTCTGTACGAGACGCTGGGATTCACACTGCGAAAGCGTTCGAAGTTGACGATCGTGCAGGCGCCTTCCGCACCCGCGAGCCACCTCCGATGACGCGCACGATCGTGGTCACCGGCGGCAGCCGGGGCATCGGGCGCCACGTCGCGCAGCGGTTCGCCGCGGCCGGTGACTTCGTCGTGCTCACCGGCCGGGATCACGACCAGGTCGAACGAACCGCCGACGAACTCGGTGCGACCGGAATCCGCTGCGACGCCACCGATCCCGCCGACGTGCAGCGGCTGGCCGGGCAACTCGGGCCGACAGTGGACGTGCTGATCAACATGGCCGGTGGAAACACCGACCTCGGGCGGCCGCCCGTGGAATCCCTCGACCAGATCGCGGCGCAGTGGCGGGCCAACCTCGACGCCAACCTCCTCAGCGCGGTGTTGACGACCACCGCGTTGCGGGATCGCCTGCCGGAGGGTGGGGCGATCATCAACATCGGTTCGATCGGCGCCGAATACGCCGCGAACTCCTACGGTGCGGCCAAGGCGGCTCTGGCTGCGTGGTCGGCAGGGTTGTCGGCTCAGCTGGCGCCGAACGGCGTCACCGTCAACGTGGTGTCCCCCGGCTACATCGCCGAGACCGACTTCTTCCGGGGCGAACTCACCGATGAACGCCGAGCGACGTTGATCGCGGCGACCCACAACAAAAGGGCCGGTCTGCCCGAGGACGTCGCCGGACTTGTCGAATTCCTCGCATCGCCTCACGCCCGCCACATCACCGGGCAAACCCTTCATCTCAACGGCGGTGCTCACACCACACGCTGACTCGCACGGTGCAGGGGCATGCGCATGGTCGGTCCACCGTCCGCAGGCCCCGCTGCCCGCTCAGCACGACTCCGCGCGTGGCGAATCTCCCGGTTCGGGACGGGCGGGCGAATAGCCCTTTCTCCAGCGGAAATTGCCGATTGGTAAACGGCCGTTGTCCGCCGGGTGTCGTCGGCGGAACCGATATGTGACATCGCCCACCTCATCGCTCGGCCGAAAAATGATGCCGGACAAAGCCGACGCCGGTCGGCAGCGTGATCACCGAGCCCGAAAGGCAAATCCGGACGCGTCCGAATCCCGCGAACAATTCGACCGGCGATCAGTAGCCGCACTGTTCACGGCACAGAAAAGCACTGGCGCACATCATCCGACTTCGACGCGGGGGCCAGGGTGCGGCAGTCTCGCGTCGACGCGGACGGTCGGAGCAGCGCCGTCGTGACCGCCGCGTCCAGGGCGCCGCCGACCCAAATCTTCGCGCTGCGTACGAGCGCGGGGATGCGTATGCTCGCTCACCGATAGTCGAAATATGCTGTGGTCGAATACCTTTGGCGGACCGGTCGGTACGACGGCCGGGTTTTCGGCCGTGGCGCCAATTGCCGGCGGCGTAAACAGGGGAGTTCAGAAGTGTCGAGGTCGCACCGGGCATACGGATCGCCAGGAATCACGACCCGCGCAGCAGGCCGACCATTCTCACCCGTCGCGTGTCAGCGACCTCCCCTCTGCACCTTACTGCGATAGCCGGACCAGCTAATTCCTGCACGGCCGGATCCGCTTGCGCCAGAGAAGCCGTACGGATCCTGTCGTCGACCCATGCCTTCGATTTCAGGAGTTTGTTTCGATGATTTCATCGTCTCTTTCGCATGAAACGAGACAACCGTCTCGCTCGGCCGCTCCGCCGCACAGTGACGGTGCCCGCGGGTGAAGCTGTATTCGGAGGAGTTCGCGGCCGACCCGCATGCCACGTACCAGCGACTGCGGAGCGAGCACGGTCCGCTCGTTCCGGTAGAGGTAGCGCCGGGGGTACCGGCGACTTTGGTCATCGATTACCGCACGGCACTGGACATTCTCACCGATCCCGCGCATTTCCCGGCGGATCCGAGCCAATGGCAGCAGAGCGTGCCGACGGAGCGCTCGGTGCCGCCGGCGATGCGCTGGCGACCGGAAGCGTCGCGGAGCACGGGAGACGAACATTCCCGTTACCGGACCGCCGTCACCGGCAGTCTCGATCGGATCGATCTGCACACGCTGCGCGACACGGTGGAACGCACCGCGGTATCGCTGATCAACGGTTTCTGCGCGGCCGGTGCGGCGGATCTGCTCACGGAGTACGCGATCCCGCTCACGGCCGGGGTGCTCGAGGAGGTGCTCGGAATTCCGCCGGAGGTCCGCGAGGACGCGTACGCGGCGATGATGAACCTGCGCAACGCCGTCGACGCCGACGCCGCGGAAGCGAGCCGACGCACGCTCGAAGCGGTGATGCTCGAGGTGATCTCCGCCAAACGGGCAGCACCGGCGGGCGATACGGCCTCTTGGCTGGTCCAGCATCCGGCGCGGCTCAGCGAGACCGAACTCGTGCATCAGATGACCATGTTGTACACGACCGGCGCCGAACCCACGTGGAATCTGATCGCGGTCACCGTGCTGCTGCTGGCGACCGATGACCGGTTCGGAGGTGAACTGCTCGGCGGAGCGCTGTCCACCCGGGACGCGATCGACGAAGTGCTGTTCACCGACCCGCCGAAGGCGAATTTCTGCTTCAGGTATCCGAGCCAGCCCCAGGTCGTCGGCGATGTGTGGCTGCCGCAGCATCATCCGGTGCTGATCGGTTTGGCGGCGTGCAACAACGATCCCGCGGCGGCGGCCGGTGAGCGTCAGGGCAACCGTTCGCACCTCGCGTGGGGCGCCGGTCCGCACACCTGCCCCGCCCAGTCGGTCGCCATGGTCATCGTCCAGGAAGCGCTCGACCAATTGCTCGACGCCCTACCGGAAATCCGGCTGGCGATCCCCGCCGACGAGGTGACGTGGCTACCGAACTCCTTCCACCGCGCGCCCGCGACCGTCCCGGTGACATTCCCCTCGTCCCCACCCCTACCTTTGTTTTGAAACCGGAGCCTTCTCACCCAGCACAGCGCGAGTTCTCGGCGTAGACGCCCTCACGACGCAATTCGCGCATCGCTACGGCGAACATCTGTGCGCATACTCCCCCATCCCACCGATTCCGTTCGAAGGAGAAACCTACTGACCTAACCTCATCACCGGCGTTCGCGGGATCGTCGTCGGCCCGTTGCGCACGGCCGGAAGAACGGTGCGGGCGGCAAGCTCGCCCCCCGAAACCACCGTGGCGGACTCCGTCGAACTCGTCGGCCTCGACCCGGCCGCCCCGGAATCGGTCCCCGCGGCCGTCAAAGGCATCGACAACGTCATCGAGGCCGCGAAGGCCACCGGTTTCCCCACATCGCGCTGCTGCCCTCCATCGCGGCGGCGAACGACTCCCCCTGCCGCCACACCCCCGCCCATAGAGACCGGCCCACCGGCCGGGCCAACGCACCCCCGAACCCACTCTGACTAGGCGATTAGCACCGCCCCACCATCGTGCGGTAATCTCTTCGAGCGCCCGCACAGCGGACGCAACGGGCTGTGGCGCAGTTTGGTAGCGCACTTGACTGGGGGTCAAGTGGTCGCAGGTTCAAATCCTGTCAGCCCGACACAGAAAACCCCTTCCGACCAGCGGCGGAAGGGGTTTTCTCGTTGATTGGGCCGGGCCGGATTCGAGCTGTTCTCACAGAAATCTCACGTTCTCAGGCTTGTGGAGCCTCGGGCCCACTGCTCGAGCACGTCTCGATTGTCCGGAACGGTCTCCGGCACGTCGATGTAGTGCACCTTGGCCACCGCGCGGGTGTTGCCCGGCTGACGCGCGGCGCGCTCGGGGTCGCCGTAGGCGCGGTCGACGGCGGTGGCCGCGCCTTTGCGGAACCTACGCGGGGTGACCCAGGAGAAGTTCTCCCCCGCGCAGCACGCCAGGTCCGGCCGAAGTTGTTCGGGTTGCGCAGCGACCCGCTTCGAGCCGGAAACAACAGTCCCATCGGGTTGGGGCGGTCGCCGACTTCCAGGTCCTTGATCGCCTCCCGGACCGCCTCGACGGTGGGGGCGGGCAGCAGGATGCGCCGCCACCCGTTGTCGGACTTCGGGGCGGGTTTACGCACCCATCTCCCCTTCACCTCAGTGCCTCGGGGCGCTCTGACCCGGGTGGCCGGCTCGGACCGCGATGTTCGTGCTTCTTCTTCAACGACTGCTTGCGTTCTTCCGCCCCATATCAGGTCGAATCGAAGCTTGCGTCGCAGGCCTAGAGTGTGTAGTCGAGTATCGAGCGGGCGAGGGCGTCGCGGTCCTCGAGCATCGCCATATGCCCGACTCCTCCAAGGTATTCGAGCTTGGCACCCGGCACCGCCTCGTACTGGTGTGCCGAGGCCGGATCCCACCGAGGGTCGGAATCCCCGAAGATCACCAGGAGGGGCTTCCCGGCGGCGATGAGGCGCTCGGGCACAGTCCCCGCGGCGATGTAGTCCATGTTGGCGGCGAGAATCGCGCGGAACGCTCGATAGGTCGTCCTTCGCAGATCGGCTACAGCTGTGTCGGGCACCGTGATCGGGGCCGCCGCAGTCGCTGCCAGTCCGCGGCGGATCATCGAGTCGGTACGAATCGCCCACACGAGCGGGCCGAAAGGCGGCGAGGCGAGCGCCTTGATGATCGCCGGCTCGGGCAAGAGCGCTGTGTGGCTCGGCCCTGTGCTGACCAGGACCAACTCGCCGACCAGGTCCGGACGACGCTCCACGAGGGCGGTAGCGACGTATCCCCCGCTGGAGTGACCGACCACCTTCAGATTCCGGAACCCGAGCTCGTCCAACACTGCCGCCGTCCGATCCGCCTGCTGTGGAACGGCGTACGTGGAGACCGGCTCGGATCGGCCGCATCCCGGAAGGTCGATCGTGATCACCCGATGCGCCGTGGCGAGCGATGGCACCACCGGCGCCCACATCGAACCGGTTGCGCCCGAACCGTGGATGAGCAACAAGGGCGGTGCCGCCGGGTCTCCGTCGAGGACAACGTGCAACCCGTGGACTGTCGTGTCATCGCGTGTCCGGGTGGGGCTCGATTCGCTCATACCGACAGCTTCGTCGCAGGCTCGTCGCACCGTCTTGTACGAATGTCACGTTGTCCCGATCCGGCTAGCCTGGGCTGTATGACCGCAACTGGCCTACTGGACTGGAGCCGGGTCGAGGTCGCGGTCCCGGCCGGTCTCCCGACTCCGGGAGTCCGGATGGCGGGTTTCCGTTACTACGACATCGGCCCCGCGGACCTCACGATGATCCCGCATCCCTCGGTCACGCTCCTGCTCGATCTCACCGAGCGCGGAGTCGTCTACAACGGTCCCGGAGGCCCGGTCGCGGGGGACGCGATCATCGGCCTCCGCGCCGGCGCCGTGCGTATCACCAGCGCGGGGGTCGGCGAAGTTTTGCAGATCCGCCTGTCCCCCGTCGTCGCCGCAGCGATTCTCCGAGACACCGAGATGATCGGCGGTACCGTGACACCG
The DNA here is from genome assembly GCF_021183645.1 of Nocardia gipuzkoensis. Taxonomy (NCBI): domain Bacteria; kingdom Bacillati; phylum Actinomycetota; class Actinomycetes; order Mycobacteriales; family Nocardiaceae; genus Nocardia; species Nocardia gipuzkoensis. The sequence continues at coordinate 164,578 of NZ_CP089225.1, forward strand.
TTGCCGCAACTGTGGGGCGGCAGCGCTGCCATCTTGACCGAGCGGCTCCGCTCGACACCGTCGTGGGACGACCGGTTCGCCCTCGCAGGCGCGTTCCTCCGAAGCCGGGTGACCGGCGAATTCTCTGTAGCACCCGAATTCGCCTACGCCTGGGACCAGACTGTCCGGACCGGAGGGCGGCTCCGGATCGAGACCATCGCCACCGAGACCGGCTGGACCCGCCAGCGGCTCTGGTCTCACTTCCGGACCCGGATCGGAGTCTCGCCCAAACGTGCGTCCGAACTCGTCCGCTTCGACCGTGCCGCCCATCTCCTGGTGGCAGGTCGCTCGCCCGCGGATGCCGCGGTCGAGGCAGGCTATGCCGACCAATCCCATCTTCATCGTCGAACCAAGGCGATCACCGATATGACCCCGGCCCTCGTCGCGAGCGCACCGTGGCTCGCGATCGACAAAACTGCGTGGCCGACGGGCTGAACCCGCAGCCGACTGTATACCGACGGCCTGCGCGACGGGCACATGAGACCGCTGTGACCCGCGAGGTCGGCGTGCGGTCCGCTTCGTTCAGACCGCGCTTCGTGCCGGCGATGTCCCGAGTGCGCGTATGGCCTCCGCGGTCGCCCACTGGGCTTCCGCCTGCGCGAGGGCAGCATGTGCCTGTGCCTGAGCGATCACGTTCCGCCGCTCCGCGCCGCTGACCGCGTCGCTGGCGGTGAGGCCGCTGAGCAGCGCCTCGGCGCGCTGCTTGTGAGTGGTGTAGTCATCCATCGCTCAATTCTCGCACCCCCGGAACGGGCGGATTCCCGGACAGCTGCGGCAGGTAGAGTTGACGAAGTGGTTGCGTCAAGCCGACATCGACGACGGTGTGAAACCAGGGACCACGACCAGTGATTCCGCCGAGGCCGGTGAAGTGATGGCTGGACGGACGGCGTGGCGGATCTGTTCGGGCAATCGGTGGTGGAGTGTTTCGGTGCGCCCCGACGCGGCAAGAACGCGAAAACCAGGCCGCCGGTTCATGACGATCTCGTCAACCGGGACTTCGCCGCTGACCGACCGAACATTGTGTGGCTCAGCAACATAACGGAACGTTGCACCGATGAGGGGAAGCTCTACCTCTGCGCGATCAAGGTGACCGGTACACCTCTCTCGTTCGATCGAGAGAAGGTGATGAAGGTTGTTTGATGTGGTCGACCGAGACGCGAGAGATCCGGTTGCCGCAGCGGGGCGTGTCGTTCAGGTCGAGAGTCCGGCGGGTGCCCTGCTTGGTGGTCGATGCCGCTGGCGAGGCAGTGGCGCCGATTCGTCGGTTTCTAGCCGATTTCGTCGCGTAGGGCAACAGGATGTGCCGACGATCGACCGGGACAGCCGTACTCACTGATCTCGTGATGCCCGCGATCAGGTAGGAATCACCATCGTGAGCCAGTTCGTCCCCACCTCGCCGAAGGCGGTAACAACTCCCGATTGCTGGGCCACGCCTGGATCGGCAACCGACGCCGGAGTGAGGGGCTCCGCCAGAACCGAACGATTTCCGACACCCTGGTATCCGTTCGTCTGGCAGCGGAATCGTCGCGGCGGTCGGTTTGTTGCTGGCCAGGGTTCGCTGTGGATTGGGGGTCGAGGAACGTCTGTGAGAATCCGGCGCTAAGGACTTCCCGCAGATGTTCCTCGACCCCCAACAGTTCCGCGGCAACCTCACCCAGCCCATCACCGAGGCCGAGCAGCGAATCTGGCTGGAGCCGAAGCTCTGCGGGTCAGCCTCACCGCGGTCACCGAAAACTGGCCCAGCTCGACGAACGAACCCGCCGCGCCGCCACCGTCTTCCTCAACAGACCCGGTCGGCGCCCGGCCGCCGCGCCGGGATACTCCTCACCGCGAGCGTGCACCGGTCGTTCAGCTCATCCTTGTCAATCCCCCCATCACACGGCGAACTACACCAGCCACCATCAGCTATCGGCCAGTTACGCATCATGTATCGGATGGAACGGCTATTACCGACACCTGGTTCCGGTCGCGAATACGGGCGGTATTCGGTGGTGGATTCAAAATCAGTAGTTGAGTGAGATTTTGGTGATCTCGAATTTCGACACCGTTGTGGTGGCAGGGTCCTCGCTCAGGCCTCGCGCCGATCGCCGAGCAGGTGGACAGGGCGATGGACCACACATTGCGCATGCTGCGCTCGGCTGGGGGCCTTCCATACCCACATCGGCGTATCCCCTCACGCCTGAAACCCACCGCGCGACGTGCCAATCCGATACCAACACAGGCGATGTCAATTTTCGCGACCAGGATCGGAAATCACCCAGCCCCAACCGGCATCGTCAGGGTTCACGAACAAAGCCAGGCCCCCAACCTGCAGCGACGCCATCCGAAGCCGGGTGACAAGATCACTCTTGGTGTCCAGTTTCCTAATAGCTAACGGCCGAACCGGAAAACGGACAAGACCGGACGAAAACGGACCGAGGATGCATTGCAGAAGTGCCACCACCAGACGGTTACTGGTATTAGCGGCATAACAAACGGCCAAGCCGGTGCCGCTGCGTGAGAACCCTTTTGAAGTTTTCTGAATAGAAGGTAAGAAAATGGCACCTGTCATCACCTCGCTGAATCCGTCTTTCGGTCCTCCAGCGGGTCTCAACTCTGTAATCATCAACGGCTCCGGATTCGCCAATGTCGGTCCTTTGACTGTCCGGTTCGGCACGAACGCAACGACGTTCGCCATCAACTCCGATACCCAGATCACGGCCATCGCCCCGCCTGGCACCGGCACGGTGAACGTCACCGTACAGGCCTTGCTGGACGGCACGAGCAACCCGATGCCCTACACCTATGGTGGTGGGCTTCCTACCTTGAGCAGCATCAATCCGGCTTCGGGATCGGCGGCCGGCGGTACGACGGTCGTGCTCACCGGCACGAACTTGACCGGAGCCACCGCAGTGAGTTTCGGTGGGACACCGGCAACCTCGTTCACGGTCAACTCGCCGACACAGATCACGGCGGTGGCACCTGCCCATGCAGCTGGCACGGTGCAGGTCACCGTCACCACCGCGGTTGGCACCAGTAACGGTGTCTCCTACACCTATATCGCGGTGCCGACTCTCATCAGTGTCACTCCGAACTCGGGGCCGCCGAGCGGTGGGACAGTGGTTGTGCTCACCGGCACAGGCCTGACCGGGACGACCGCGGTGAGTTTCGGTGGGACACCGGCGACCTTGTTCACCGTCAACTCCGACACCCAGATCACCGTGCTCACCCCAGCGCATGCAGCTGGCACGGTGCAGGTCACCGTCACCACCCCCGGCGGAACCAGCAACGGTGTCGCGTTCACCTATATCGCGGTGCCGACTCTCATCAGTGTCACTCCGAACTCGGGGCCGCCGAGCGGTGGGACAGTGGTTGTGCTCACCGGCACAGGCCTGACCGGCGCGACCGCGGTGAGTTTCGGTGGGACACCGGCGACCTTGTTCACCGTCAACTCCGACACCCAGATCACCGTGCTCACCCCAGCGCATGCAGCTGGCACGGTGCAGGTCACCGTCACCACCCCCGGCGGAACCAGCAACGGTGTCTCCTACACCTACGTTTCGGGTCTGGCGCCGGTCAATTTGGGCACAGCGTCGTCGTTCGCGGTGCTGGGTGCCTCGACAGTCACCAACGCCGGAGCCACGGCCATCACCGGGAACCTGGGTGTCAGCCCGGGCACCGCAGTGACCGGATTCCCGCCGGGAACGGTGACCGGCGGAGCGATCCATGCCGGGGACTTGGTCGCGGCGCAGGCACACACCGATTTGCAGGCTGCCTACCTCGACGCGGCGAGCCGCACGCCCACCGCGTTCGTGGTGGCCGATCTGGCGGGACAAACCCTGACCTCCGGGGTGTACAAGGCAGTTGGCGGGATCGGCCTCAACGGCACCGTGACCCTGGACGGGCAAGGTAATCCGAATGCGGTGTTCATCTTCCAGGCCGGGTCGACACTGATCACCGGGGCGAACAGCACCGTGAACCTCATCAACGGTGCCAACGCAGACAACGTGTTCTGGCAAGTCGGTAGCTCGGCCACACTGGGCGCCAACACCAATTTCGCCGGCAACATCCTGACCTTCACCTCGGACACGGTGTCAGCCGGAACCACCGTGAACGGGAGCGTCCTTGCTCTCAACGGCGCGGTCACCCTCGACACCAACACCATCACGGTCGCCTGAGGCCCGACGACCCACAGAAAGGATCTCAACCCCTGTCCGCGCGCCTTCGGCGCGCGGACAGGGCCGTATCGGGGGCGGGTAACCGCTACATATCCCGGGTCCGCTGCTGCGGATGAGCCTCTACCCGCAGACTGAACCCGGACCATCCGCTCATCCAGCGGTTACGCCATATCCGTTGGTTCGGACGCTGGCTCGGCCGCAGCTATGGCTCTCGGACGCTGCCTCGCCGCCCACAGCACACACCTGCCCCAGCCGACTCTCGACGAGCTCGGTCTGGGGTGGATCCGCAAGGTGTGTGATCGCCTGTGGGTGTACAGGAGCGCGGACTTCGAGCCGGACATCACCGTGCCCCTACACGAGAGTCAGTGGCGCGAGACGTGCGCACTGGCAGGCTCCATCGCTGAATCCCTGATGCTCGCTGCCGCGAACCTGGTCGAGATCGAGTGGCACGAGCGAGCACTCCGCCAGAAGACCGAACCCGCAGGGATGGTGCTCGGGCAGCGGTACCTGGCCGACACGGCGTGCGAGACCTCGATCGCCGTCGGCCACCGGCTGATCAACCTGGTCGCCCCCGTGTTGCGAACCGATCCCCGCACTCGGCAACGCATGACCGACCACCGCCTTCTCGCCGCGCTCGGATCGTCACCGGGAGCGCTCGGCTCGAAGCCGGGGACACGCTGCTCCTCTATACCGACGGACTCACCGAAGCTCGTACGGGGCCCCCGGTGGTCGTTACGGCGATCAAGCCCTCGTCGATTTCGCTCGGAGCCTCGCGCCGGTCGCGGCTTCCGGTGGCGTCTCAGCCATCCGAGAACTGCTGCACTCCTTCGGATCCGGAGTGGAGGACGATACCGCCGTTCTCGCGATCCATGCGCTACCCCCGTCGCAGGACACGACGCGCTGATCCCGCGCCGGGACACCGCGCCGCCGCGAGATCGGTGGCTCCCTGTGGGGCACAAGTAGATCCGCGCGGCCGCGCCACCGAGCCGTCACCTGCTGGAACGCCACTTCGCCGAAATGGGAACGGCCACATCTGTTTAATGAGCCGTCGGATAGTGGCACAATTCATATCGAACCAATATTCGCGTAACCCGGGCGTAACCATGTTCCGCTCAGGGCGGTGAGGAGGGACGCCAGTCCAGATGGCGAGACGCACACGCGGCACACCCCCGCGCCCGGATGGCCCACGGTCGCCCACCGCCGGGCTCCGTACGCCGAAGGGGAGAGCATGTGCGCCGTGCACGGGCAGGCCGCCCGGGACCTGGGCTCGTCCAGGACGAGTCGCACCCATCCGCTTCGCGTGCTGCCAGATCCGTCCGAGCCGGGATCTCGCCGATGTCGAGAAGAGGCGGTGAATATCGACTGATCCCGCCGCCCTCACGCAGGGGCACGGACGGACTGGCCAATTCTCGAGTCGAGGTGATCATCAAGTGTTGGAAACGCAAACCAAGGTAATTCGAAGTCTGGTTCCCGCCCGGATGGACCGGCTTCCGTGGACCAGGTTTCACTGGCTCATCGTCGTCGGGCTGGGCGTCTCCTGGATTCTGGACGGAATCGAAATCCAGATCGTCAGCAGCATGGGCGGACCGCTACAGGACGCGGATGCGCTGCATCTGACCTCCGGCCAGGTCGGCGCGATGGCATCGTGGTACCTGGCCGGACAAGTCGTCGGCGCCCTCGTCTTCGGCCGCCTCACCGACCGGCTCGGCCGCAAGAAACTGTTCATCCTGACCCTGGCCATCTACCTCCTCGGCAGCGGATTGGCCGGGTTCTCCTGGAATGCGTGGTCGCTGTACTTCTTCCGGTTCATCGCGGGCATGGGAATCGGTGGAGAATACACGGCGATCAATTCGGCGATCGATGAGATCATGCCGTCCAAGTATCGGGGCCGGGTCGACATCGCGATCAACGGCACCTATTGGGGCGGCGCGGCGCTGGGGGCGGCGGCCAGCCTGGTCCTGTTCAACGAACGTTTCATCCCCACCGGCTGGGGATGGCGCATCGGCTTCTTCATCGGCCCCGTCCTCGGGCTCATCATCATCTTCCTGCGCAGGCACATCCCCGAGAGCCCGCGCTGGCTGCTCACTCATGGACGGGCCGAGGAAGCCGAGCGGACCGTCGACGAGATCGAAGCGCAGGTTCGGAGCAGAGGAATCGATCTGCCTCCGGTCGACGAGAGCAAAGCTCTGGATGTCGTGGACGCGGGTCGGCTCTCCTATGTGCAGATGGGCCGGATCTTCTTCGGAAGATATCCGTCCCGTTCCTTCCTCGGATTCACAATGATGGCCACACAGGCGTTCCTGTACAACGCGATCTTCTTTACCGTCGGATTGGTGCTGATCAACTTCTACAATGTGCCGGCCCACCATACGGGTTATTATTTCTTCCCCTTCGCTGTCGGCAATCTGATCGGCCCTCTGGTGCTCGGCCCGCTCTTCGACAGCATCGGCCGCAGGAAGATGATCTGCGCGACCTATGTGGGGTCCGGTTCTCTGCTTTTCATCTCCGCTTGGGCTTTCAACGCGGGTATTCTCGACGCAACCACGCAGACCATCTTCTGGTGTGTCATCTTCTTCTTCGCCTCGGCGGGGGCGTCCTCCGCTTATCTCACGGTCAGCGAGATCTTCCCGCTGGAACTGCGTGGTCAAGCCATCTCGTTCTTCTTCGCGATCTCGCAGGGCGCCGGTGGGGTTGTCGCCCCGTTCCTCTTCGGCCACCTGGTGGGCGGCGCCGACAACCCGAGTCCCGATCGGTTTCCGCTCACGGTCGGTTACCTCGTCGGCGCCGGGTTCATGATCTTCGGTGGCCTGGTCGCCTGGTTCTTCGGAGTGAACGCCGAAGGCCGGTCCTTGGAGGACATCGCAGATCCACTGTCGATGGCTCACCCATCGAAATCGACTCCCGGCCCGGCGAGCGGCAATGGCTCGCAGGCTCATGACATAAAGGGTTGCCAGGAACCGACCGCGACCCGTAGTTCTTCAGCATCCAATGAGCCGATATCTGACGGTTCATCATGTATCGATTCACTGAGCAGGGATTGACGATATGGTGCAGCCAACTCCATGGGGGGCAAGCAAGAGTCAGCACCGGCAGGCGGGCTCACCGATTCGCACAACGGGCGGCGGCCGAAAACGGCGGGTCGACGCGGAGAAACTGCGGGCGCGGGTCCGACCGCTCGTAACTCTGCTCCGAGACAACACCGGCTATCTGTTGGCCGCAGTGGGCTGCGTCATTACATTCACCCTGCTGTTCAAGCCGTGGCTGACCACCGGCGGACCCGACGGCACGATCTGGAGCAATGCCTTCGGCCAAACCCATATCAGCACTACGCTCGTGGGTCTTTGGTCGCAGAAGCCGCCCGCCCACTCCAATCTCAGCGGCAAGTGGGCGATTCTCGCCACCATCGCGATCTTCCTCACCGTGCTCGCCGCGTTGGCGAATCTCTGGACCCGCACCGAAACGCTTGCGCGTTTGACGACGGGTTCCGCGGTGGCGGTGGCGCTTTTCGTCGCTTTCACACTGGTCTATCTCAACGGAAAGGGACCGGAGCTGCGGTCCATGATCGGGTCCGGCCCTCCCACCGACCTCGGGACGCAGGCCGGCTTCGTGATCCGATGGGCTTCGGGCAACGGGCAATACCCGCTACCAGGGCTGCGAAAGGTCGAGTTCTCGACCGCGAAGCTCACCGGTTCCGCCCTGTTGGCAGGCGCGACGGCGATGTTCTCGGCGGTGGCGGCTATCGCGCAATGGGTTCAGAGGCTCAAGGCGCGCCGCCGCTCCGGCTGAGGTCGGCCTCGGCCGGAGCGACTCGACGGGAGCGCAGCCTAGGAAGCCCAAGGGCCGATGCCGCCGACCTTCTCGATCCGCATCGATCGATGCGCAATTGGATGGAGGTTGATCACGTGGGACTACGACAGCCACAGCTGTGCGTCCGCTACGTATCGCAGCGCACCGCCACCGCTGTCTTCATCCTGCGGATACCCCGGCTCAGTAATGGGTTGTGCCACAGGCTCGGTGGCGTGCGTTCGGGATCCATCAGCTCGTTCTCCGCCAGCGGACTGTCCTCGTCCTCGACGGCCTCCGGCTCGAACCGCACCAGGGTCCGGCCGTTGCCGCGCAACGTCTCGACGGTGCGCAGTAGCGACGACGTCTCGGCGAGTGTGGCGTCGAACTTCGCGGGTTCGGCATCGAGATGTTCGCAGATCAGCTGGCGCCGGATACCGAGGATGGTGTCCCGCAGCAGACCACCGTCCGCGGTGGCAGGGGTGACCTCCACGGCCAGATCGCATTCGGTGTCGAAGCCCATCGAACGGTTGTTGAGGTTGGACGATCCCACCCGCAGCAGCCGATCGTCCATCACCAGCACCTTGGCGTGGACGTAGATCGGCGCACCGGCCTCGGTGACGGGGTAGTAGACGCCGAACCGGTTCTCGGTATCGGCCTTCCACAACAGATGCAGTAAGCGGCGGCGGGCCCCATCCATCGCCCGTTGCTCGAGCCAGCCGTCAGCGTGGCGCGGCAGCACCAGCACGATCTCCGGACCGTTCGGCTCGCGCAGCCGCGCGGCCATCGCCTCGGCGAGGGTGCGCGAGGCCAGGTACTGGCTCTCGATATACAGCGACCGCGTGGCGCCCGCGATCGCCGCCAGATACAACGCCTCGATCTCCCGCACCTCGGCGCGGTCGGCGAGCTCTGGGAAGGTCCGCGCGATGCCCACATCCACCGACCGCATCGTCGGCTCCAGCCCCTCCGGCCACGGCGTGTCACCGGCGATCTCATCGACCGCGGCCAATTGCTGACCGGTCGCCGCCTTCCACCGGGACCGGGCCAATTCGCCGATCGCCTTCGCCGCGTCGCCGACGACGGCGGTGGTCGCGTCATGCCATGGTCCGTACCGGTTGCCGTTCGGCTCGGTTCGATAGTGGTTGTCGTCCCGATGGTCGCTGGTGTCCCAGCGATCGACGGTCATGTCGATACCACCGCAGAACGCGAGCGCGTCGTCGATCACCACGATCTTCTGATGGTGCGCCGATCCGATCGGGTGCGCGCCATCCATTTCCAAGTGCAACCGCCGATCGGTCATCCAATTGACGACGAAGATCGGTGTCATCCCACGGCTGATCGCGGCGAACGCACCGACGTTCCACTTCAGTAGGTAGATGTCGAGATCCGGTCGCTGTTTCGGCAGCCAGGACAGGAATCTACCCAGGCGATTGGGCCCTTCGAGGGTCTTCTCCTGGGGTTCGAACTTGATCCGGGTATCGAAGTCCCAGCCGATCAGCACAATGCGCTTGCGGGCCTGCAACATCGCGGACTTGGCGTGGCGGAAATAGTCCGCCGCATCGACAATGCACGCCAGCCGATCGGCCCGCGCGATCTGCCAGCAAGTTTCGCCGGGGGTGAGGATTTGTTGCTCGTCGCTCATGTAGTCAGTTCTCTCGTCCGGCGGACACCCGTCCCCGCAGGTGAACGATTCACAGTACTGCGCGGTCGCTGACCTCGGTTCCCTCGGGCACGCGCGGTCTCCAGCGGCCGGGTGCTCAATAACGGGATGTCGCCGCATACCGCTCAAATACTGTTAGGCCACAAAGACATAGCCACAACCATGGGATACAAGGTCGGCCGTTTCGAGCGCCGCGAGGTCGCCCTCGGCGAATGCGGCAGAGAGCGTACGGCACCCCCTGCCAGCATGAGCACAGCCGCTTCTCTGCACTTTGCAGGCGAACTCGCCGGGTTCCGCGGCTGCCGCCGGCCCGCGATGATCAGCGCTCGGCCTGCTGGCGAGGGGCTCCGGATTGCAGCTCGCGGAGTGCGGGCGCGATCCAAGTGGTGAGATAGGCGCGCAGTGCGGCACCGTGGCGGGGTGGGCGTCCGGGGTCGATCACGAAGGACTGCACGATCCGCAGCATGTGCTCGACGAGTTCGTCGAGACGGGTGCCGTCGATACCGGCCTGTTCCCAGTCGACGGCGAAGCGTTCGAGGATGGAGCGGCCGAAGGCCAGCGCCGTGTCGGAGGTGACGCCCGGGGAGAAGGCACCGGCGCGGCCCGGCGTCAGCAGCAGGCCGAGATACCGGTCGGCCGAAAGGCTTTCGAGGGTGTAGGCGATGCCTTCGACCACAGCTTCGGCCGGGTCGCTCAGGTGGTCCAGGTGGGCGGCGAGGATATCGAGGAAGCGGCCCGTCTCGGCGAGAGCGGTGGCGGCGAGCAGGGCGTCGGCGTTGGCGAAGTACCGGTACACCGTTTGCCGGGTGACACCCAGATCGCGGGCTATTTCGGCCATGGTGAAGTCCCCGCCGCTGCGCTCGATGGCGGCGCGGGCGGCGGCGATGATGCGCTCGACGGCTTCGGAGTCGTCGGCCGGGGTTGTCCCCGACCAGCCGTGCGTGCGCATCGGATCCCTTCCCGGTCGGCCGTGGTTTCCCGCCGACCCTATCGGCTCCGGTGTGATCGCGAGGTCTCCTGTTCACGCGAATCCGACCATACACATTTAACAATGTGTATGGTCTTCTGCATGACGACCCAGATCGAGCCCGGTTTCGCCGGGTTGACCGAGGACCTGACCCGCCGCGCGCTGCGCCTGGTGCTGGAGCGCACCACCGACATGGCGGCCGGCCCGCTGCGGGTGCCGCTGCACTACTACCGCGACCCGAAGATCACGGAGGTGGAGGAGTCACAGATCCTGCGCCGCACACCGCTGATGATCGTGCCCTCGGCACGCATCCCCGAGCCGAACGACTACGTGGTGCGCACCGTGCTCGGCGACTCGCTACTGGTGACCCGCGACCGCGACGGGACCGCGCACGTGTTGCTGAACTACTGCCGCCACCGCGGCGCGCAACCGGCCTGCGGGTCGGGCAACGCCACCCGGTTCACCTGCCCGTATCACGCCTGGACCTACCGCAACACCGGCGAACTGGCCGGCGTGCCGGGCAAGGAGGGCTTCACCGGCATGGACCGCGGCGATTACGGACTGGTCGAGCTGCCCAGCCAGGAACGCCACGGCTTCGTCTGGGCGGTGCTCTCCGCCGAGGGCTCGATCGACATCGATGACCACTTGGGTGCGATGGGACCGGAGCTGGCGCAGCTGAATTACGCCTCCTACGGCTACCACGACGACCGCGAGTTCACTTCCGAGGTCAGCTGGAAAGGCGCGCTGGAAGCCTTCGCCGAGAGCTACCACTTCCCGTTCGTCCATGGTCAGAGCGTGATCGGCCAGAACACCGTCGCCAACACCTCCACCCACGACGCCTTCGGCCGCCACCACCGTATGGGCTTCCCCTTCAACTGGATCACCGCCCTCGATACCGACCCGACCGGATCCTGGGACCCGCTGATGAACATGGGTGTCATCTACTGGATCTACCCGAACCTGATCCTGGCCAACAGTCCCGTCGGGGTGGAAGTCCTCGACATGCTGCCCGCCGGCGCCCCGACCCGCTGCACCGTGCGCCACAGCTGGATGGCCAAGGTCCCCGCCACCACCGACGAGCAACGCGCCGTCTACGACGGCATCTACGCCCAGGTCCACGCCGCGGTCCGTGACGAGGACTTCGCCATGCTCCCCCAATGCGGCGAAGGAGTCCGCCACGGCCAGCACGACCACATGATCATCGGCCGCAACGAAATCGGCGTCCAGCACATGATCACGACCTTCGCCACCGAACTCGGTGTCGCCCTGAGCTGACCGAGCAGGTGGCCGTCTCCCGAGGCGGGCTCCCGAAACACCCGCAGTCAGCCCGTCGATCGACTGACCAGAGAAGGCATACAGGCCCACCCGCAGTCGATTGCTGGACGGTCGGTTTCACGAAGTTGGTCGTATAGGTCCGAGGTACACTGAACTTGCGACAGGTTGCTGGCGGATTTCTGGAACGATTCGCGCGCTCGCACCGGTGGCGGGTAGTGCCCGGCCGCGTACTTGCCGACACGAGCACGGCTGGGGAAATTCGCCCGCCGACCATAGCGCCGACCCTCGACTGCCTGGCCTGGCTTAATCAACCAGTGTGGGCCACCCGCTCGGGCGGGGGTCGGAATGCAATCAAGCACACCGTTTGCCAGTCGGGTGGTCATGGGACGGCACAATGGATGACACAGTACTGGGTGACGGGGACGCTGCTCGAGGGCCGGCGGAGCCGTTCGGACGCTATCGGCTTCTTTCGCTGCTGGGTCAGGGCGGTATGGGCCAGGTGTGGCGGGCGCACGATTCGCTGACCAACCGGGTGGTAGCGCTCAAGGTGTTGCCCGAGCGCTTCGCCGAGGACGAGCAGCTGCGCGAGCGCTTCCGCCGGGAGTGCCGGGCGGTGGCACAGTTGACCGATCCGCATGTGATCCCCATCCACGACTTCGGCGACATCGACGGTCGGCTCTATCTGAATATGCGCTTGATCGAGGGCACCGACCTACGCACGGTGATCGCGCGAGAAGGGGCCTTGTCGCCGCGGCGGGCAGTGTCGATCATCGCGCAGGTGGCCGGCGCTCTGCAGGCGGCCCACGACGCCGGGCTGGTCCACCGCGATGTCAAACCCTCCAACATCCTGCTAGGGGCCGACGAGTTCGCCTCCCTGATCGACTTCGGGATCGTCCACGCCACCGACGACCGTACGCTGACCACGATCGGCGAGACCATCGGGACCGTCGCCTACATGGCGCCGGAGGAGATCGGCGCGGAGGTCAAGGCCGATGCCCGCGTGGACGTGTACGCGTTGACGTGCGTGCTGTATGAGTGCCTGACCGGTCGGCCGCCGTTTGCGAGCGCGTTGGGGATGCAGGGTGTGATCGCCCATCACCTGCACACCCCGCCGCCGCGTCCCAGCACCGCGACACCCGAGGTACCGGCCGCGTTCGATGCGGTTATCGCCAAGGGAATGGCCAAAGACCCCGACGATCGTTATCAGACCGTGCGCGAGCTGGCCGCGGCGGCCAGCGCCGCGGTGGACGATTCCGCGGTCAGTACCACCGGGAGCGTGGCTGCGCGCCTTGGACAGCGAATCAAGTTGTCGCGCAAGACCGCCATGCTGCTCGCCGCCGCGGTCACGGTCGCGGTGGTGGCCGCCGTAGCTGTCGTCGTCGGTGTCCGACTGGAATCAGGCGGCGGTGACAACGCGCCCACACCTATCGCCCCGGACTACTCGTCACAGACGGCGCTGCCGTTCACCGGCGTCAGCCTGCCCACCGGTGTGGCGGTCGACACGGCGGGCAGCGTCTACGTCACCGACATGGGTAACGATCGGGTGGTGAAATTGGCGGCGGGCGCCTCGACGCCGACCGCGCTGCCGTTCACCGGCCTGAAGAATCCCCAAGATGTGGCGGTCGATGATGCGGGCAACGTTTACGTCAGCGACACGAGTAACAATCGGGTGGTGAGAATGGCGGCGGGCGCGTCGACGCCGACCGTTCTGCCGCTCACCGGCCTGAAGAATCCCCAGGGTGTGGCGGTCGACAGCGCAGGAGACGTATATGTCGCCGACCGGGGCAATAGTCGAGTGGTGAGGTTGGCGGTGGGCGCGTCTACGCCGACCACGCTGCCGTTCACCGCGCTCCAAGATCCCCAGGGGTTGGCGGTCGACACGACGGGCAACGTATACGTCACCGAATTGGGTACCGAGCGGGTGTTGAAGTGGGCGCCGGGCGCGTCGGAATCGACCACGTTGCCGTTCACGGGACTCCAAGATCCCCAGGGTGTGGCGGTCGACACGACGGGAGACGTGTACGTGGTCGACTGGGGTAACGAAGGGGTGGTGAGGTTGGCAGCGGGCGCGTCTACGCCGACCACGCTGCCGTTCACCGGGCTCAAGGATCCCCAGGGCGTGGCTGTCGACACGGCGGACAACGTATACGTCACCGACCTGGGCCCCAATCCGGTGGTGAAACTCCCGGTCGGCTGAACCCTCATTACGCGTAATTCGGGGGTCCGGAGATCCTGTACGCAGGCGTCGTGCCGGGAAACCGAACCTCGCGATTACCAGGTTGCGGCTGGAGAGTCGGGTATCTGCGTGACCTGGACAGTCTCCGAAGATACGTGGAAAGGCATGCCCGGCAGATGGTCGTGCGCCAGGCGGGTGACCCGCTCGGCGTCGGCGGTCCTGGTGGCTGGAAAGCCATGTGGATCGGGAGTCTGCGGGTCGAAGTTCCACTCGTCTTCCCAGCGCATAGTTCCATGGAACTCGTAGTAAACGCTGTCCGGGTGCACGGGCTCCGCTGGACGCGCGGGATGGACCGACCGGGAGGGGGAGCCTGCTGCGCAACTGCGACCGCAGCTCGATCCCGGCGGCTTGCTCCGGTGTCAGCGCGCTTCCGAAACGTGCCGTGATCGTCCCTTCGATGAACGCGGTGAAAGCACCGAGCGAAGGCCGGTCATCGTCGCAGACCACGACAGCGCTGGTGCGCACCGGGGCAGTCGCGGCGCGAGCCCGGGCGGCCGGGCCGGTCAGTGTCTGCTTGATACGCTCCACCTCTCGCCACTGGGAACTGCCCAGGATATTGAGGTGATGGCTGCCAGGCCGGATCACCTGGGTCATCCGCCGGCGATCCAGATAGAACGGCGCACCCCCACCGAAAACATAGTGCCGGGTCAGTTCGCGATGCAGCGGATTGTCATACCGGTGGGCAGCGATCTCGGCGAGCACAACGTCGACGAGGTCCTGAGTCCCGAGATCGGCGGGACCGGAGACGTGATGGCCCGTCCAATAGCCGGGCGGGCGGCGCAAGTACGAGGGCGGGGTGGGATCGCCTGACCGCACCCGCTCCCCTGGCCGCACCGCTGGCGGCTCCTGCTGCGGCGGCCCGTCACGTTGAATCGCCAACGGGCGCAACCGCTGTGCGAGATCAGCTACCGCAGCATTTCCCACCGTCCGCTGCAACCCATCGTGACTGGAGTGCCCGCCCCTACCGCACTTTCGGGCAATCTCCGCTCACCGCGGCGCTATCCAGAACTCCGGCCGCGGGTCGTGATAGTTTCCGCGCCTTCGGTGGATCGCTACTACCAGCGCAAGAGCCGCCTCCAGCAGTGAGCGACTCGAGACCGATGGTGACGTAACCGATCCGCCGGTGGAGGATACGAGAACACTTGCGCGACAATCTACGTCAGCGACAATGCTCCGTGGGCGACTACGCTCACCACGATATCGGCATAGGTCACGTGCTCAACGAGGAAGGCGTAATGGAGGATCTCGCCGCGCGATTCGATGAGTTGGGTCGCCTGGTACCGATCCCCCACCCGTGGGACGTAACGGAATACCTCGAGCGGGTGGCAGAGTACCGGGGACGGCCGATCACGTTGTGCCCGATCGACGTCGGCGCCCTCTCGGGGAACGGATGCGGCACCGGAAGTGGCCTGTGGATTGCCCGGGAAGACGACGACGTGATCATGTACGGGGCCGACACCGAATGGCATGCCGATCACATCATCGCCCACGAGATCGGTCACATGCTGCTGGGCCACGGAGGTTCCGCGAGCGGTCCCGAGGCCGCCGCGGCTGATCTGCCGTTGCGCGAACTGATGCCCTCGCTGTCGCTGGAGACCATCCACAGCGTGCTGCGCCGCCAAGACTACGGCAGTGAGCGCGAGCGCGCCGCCGAAACCTTCGCCGACCTGCTGCTGGTCGAAGCGATGCTGCCGAAGCGGTCGGCGAGCCGGTTCCGCTCGACGTTCTTCCGAAACCGGCACCGATGAGATGACCTCCCCGATACCGGGTCTGATCACCTGGCCCGTCCTGGCAGGTCTCACGTTGGTGCTCGCCGGTCGCTGGTGGCTGTTGCGGGACAGCATCGTCGACCGGCTCATCGATGGCGCGCTCGCCGCCGCTGTCGTCGAACACCTGTTGCGGGAGGCATGGTTCGAACAGTTCCTGACCTGGCTGCTGCCCGGCGACGACAGCGACGTGGTGAACATCGCCCGCCAGCTCTCGCTGGGAGCAACCTTGTTGGCCATCTCGCATATCTACGGCATCGCCCAGTTGTGGGCAGGCGCCGATCCCGCCCACACGTGGCGCAGGCAGCGGCGCTATTACCTCCTCGCGATCACCGCCACCGCGGTCATCCTGATCGCAGGGACGCCCGCCCGGCGCGCCGATCGATTGATCGACCAAGCCCTGGGCTGGCCGGCTGTCGTGATCTGGGTCGTGTTCTCCCTGCCGCTCGGCGCTACGGCCCTGCTCCTCGGCCGGGTAAGTGTGCGCGAGATCCGCGCCGCGGGCGACAGCACCTGGCAGGAACGTGCACTGTACACAGCGGTCCTCGGCACCGTGGTAGGCCTGGGCATCGTAGCGGTCGTGTACCCGCTCGAGGCCATCAGCAGTGTCATGACCGGACAACCGGCACTCGATCCCGAGATGCGCTGGAAAGCATGGAGCGGCTTCCTTCTATCAGCCGTCGGCGCCCCCGCCGTGGTCACGGTGCCGCTGATCAGCGCCCTGCTCGCCCACTTCGGATGGGACCGCACCGGCCGATACTGCCGCCGCCTGCGGCCGATGTGGGCCGATCTCACCGCGGCCGTACCCGAAATCGTCCTGGAGAGGCGGCGCGACCACAACCGCCGAACCGACCCGGCCGTCCGTCTGCACCGCATGACGGTCGAGATCCGCGACAGTCTGCTGCATCTCAAGCGCTACAGCGACAGCCCCGACGATCTGGCCGCCACCGGCGGTGACCCACATATTTCCGCCCGCCGCATCGCCGAGGCCATTGCCACCAAAGCTGCCGGGCATCCCCCGAGCGCGAGCCGGTTCACGTTCCGGCACCAAGTCCAACCAGGGGCGCGGGACCTCAACGCGGAGCTGCGCCGGCTACTCGCACTTGCCGAGGCATGGCCAGAAGTCCGCGGCCTGACAAAGTCGCCGTAGCTCACCCCGCGGCGTGCGCTAGGGTTCGAATCCGTGTCCAAGCTGCGGCGGCGCGTGGTCGAGGCTGCGCAAACAACGCTGGCCCAACGCAAATACGTGTCGGCGGTCGATGTATTCGGCGTTCTGGGGTGGGTGCGATCCCGTCAAGTCGATCGCTGGCGCCACGGACAGGTGCCGTCGTTGGAACACGTCACGGCAGTGGACGGGCGGCGAATGCGGGAGGCGGCGGAGCTGCTGAGCGAGTGGGCCCGCGAGCACGGGCTCACCGCGAGTACCGCGGCGTATCTGTCGAGCGGACGTGATCGCGAGACGCTGCGGTTCGTCGACAACGGCGACGACGAGGCTTTCCGCGTGCACTGGCTCTCGGCGGAGCTCAGCCCGGCGCGACGCGAACAGGTCGTCCAACGCCAGAACCAGGCCCCGGATCTGACGGTAGTCGAGGCCGTGGAGCCCTGGACGTGCGCCGAATGCGCCGAAACCGGGCCATATCTGATCACCTCCGCGGCCGGCGCGCTGTGCCTGACCTGTTCGGATCTCGACCATCTGGAGTTCCTGCCCGCCGGGAACGCGGCGCTGAGCCGCCGCGCCAAGAAGGAGAGCACCCTCGCCGCCGTCGTGGTCCGCTTCAACCGGCGACGCAAACGCTACGAACGGCTGGGCATCCTCGTCGAGGAGGCCGCCCTCGCCCGCGCCGAACAGCAATGCCTGGCCGACGACGATGCCCGCGCCCGCCGCCGCGAACGCGACGGCCTCCGCCGCGCCGCCCAGGACGTCGAATACCGCGCCCGGATGTCCGACGAGATCCGGCGACTGTTCCCCGCTTGCCCCGGCGACCGCGCCACCGAGATCGCCGAACACGCCGCCGCGCGCGGCAGCGGCCGCGTAGGCCGCACCGCCGCGGCCAAGCTTCTCTCCCCCGAAGCGCTCACCCTCGCCGTCATCGCCTCCATCCGCCACCGCGACACCGACTACGACGAACTGCTCATGACCGGCATTCCCCGCCCGGAGGCCAGGGCCAGGATCCGTCCCACCGTCGACCGGGTCCTCGAAACCTGGCGAGGGTGACGCGGGGAATTCCGGAATGAAATGGCCTTGCGTCACTCCGGCTTCCTGGAAGTCAGCTAGGAATTTGATCGACGGCGGGGCACAATATTTGCAGGATGAATGTCCCGGAGTGATCTTGTCGTGGTCGACAGATCACTTCGCCCACTGATCGGAGGGCGAAACGGACGACATGCACCGAGACGGCGAGCGCCCGAGAGGGCTCAGCGTTTCCGCGCTGGCGGCGGTAGCGAACCCGTCGTACTCGCGAATCGACACGTGGAATCTGCTCGATGACGCATGCCGCCGCCTCGCCGATGTCAACCGTGCCGGGCTGGACACCACCCACGAAGCCGCCCGGGTGCGGCGCCTCCTCGATCGTCTCGCCGCCTTCGAGCGGTACTGGCTGTACCCGGGCGCGGCGAGACTGGCGGCGTTTCGCGGGTATCTCGCCGATCTCGCGACGGTGCGGCTCGCCGAAGAAGCGTCGCTGGCAGTGCGCCTGCTCTCCGAGTACGGCGACCGCGCGGCGATGTTCGATATGTACGCGCCGTTGGCCGATCAGGAACTCGTGGCACGGGCCAAACAGCAGAAGTTCTACACCGTTCTGCTCGGCGACGATTCCCCGCCCGAGGCGCCCGAGGGCCTGGTGGAGAGCCTCCGGGCGCTTCGCGACCCGTCGGACGATGTGCAGTTCGAGTTGCTCGTCGTTTCCAGCATCGAGGACGCCATCACCGCCGTCGCGTTGAACGGCGAGATTCAGGCGGCGATCATCCGGCACGACCTGCCGCTTCGTTCCCGCGACCCGGTGCCGTTGATGACCACGCTGCTCGGCGCCAACGAGGACGTGGTCGCGAGCGAGCGCATCCACGACTGGATCGAATGTGGCGAATGGATCAGGGAGCTGCGGCCGCATATCGACCTGTATCTACTCACCGACGAGTCGATCGCCGCGGAGAGCGAGGACGAGCCGAACGTCTACGATCGCACGTTCTATCGGCTCAACGACGTCACCGACCTGTACAGCACGGTGCTCGCCGGCGTCCGGAGCCGGTTCGCCACACCGTTTTTCGATGCCCTGCGTGCCTACGCGGCCGCGCCGGTCGGCCAGTTCCACGCCCTTCCCGTCGCGCGTGGCGCCAGCATATTCAACTCCAAGTCGCTGCAGGACATGGGCGAATTCTATGGCCGCAACATCTTCATGGCCGAGACGTCGTCCACCTCCGGCGGGCTGGACTCACTACTGGACCCGCACGGCACGATCCGGGCGGCGATGGACAAAGCCGCTGAGACGTGGTGTGCCGATCAGACATACTTCGTGACCAACGGGACATCCACCGCGAACAAGATTGTCGTGCAGGCCCTGACCCGGCCGGGCGACATCGTCCTGATCGATCGCAATTGCCATAAATCGCACCATTATGGCCTGGTACTCGCCGGCGCGTACCCGATGTATCTGGATGCCTACCCGCTCGCGCCGTTCGCGATCTACGGAGCCGTGTCGCTGCACACCATCAAGAAGGCGCTGCTGGACCTCGAGGCGGCCGGCCAACTGGACCGAGTGCGCATGCTGTTGCTGACCAATTGCACTTTCGACGGCATCGTCTACAACCCGCGGCGCGTGATGGAGGAGGTCCTGGCGATCAAGCCGGACATCTGCTTCCTGTGGGACGAGGCGTGGTACGCGTTCGCCACCGCGGTGCCGTGGGCACGGCAGCGGACCGCGATGGTTGCCGCCGAGCGACTCGAATCGGCGTTGTCCTCGCCCGGGTACGCCGAGGAGTACCGCAGGTGGCGTGCATCGATGCAGGGGGTCGACCGTGCCGAGTGGGCCGACCACCGGCTGCTCCCCGATCCCGGGCGTGCGCGGGTACGCGTGTACGCGACGCATTCCACCCACAAGTCGCTGTCGGCGCTTCGGCAGGCGTCGATGATCCATATCCGCGACCAGGATTTCAAGGCTCTCGTCCGCGAGACGTTCGCCGAGGCGTTCTTGACCCACACCTCGACCTCACCGAACCAGCAACTGCTGGCGTCGTTGGATCTGGCGCGCAGGCAGGTCGATCTCGAGGGCTTCCAGCTGGTCCGGCACGTCTACGACATGGCGCTGGTGTTCCGTCACCGCGTCCGCAAAGACCGGCTGATCGGCAAGTGGTTCCGCATCCTCGACGAGGACGACCTGGTGCCCGACGAGTTCCGGCCCTCTGCGGTCAGCTCGTACCGGCAGGTCAGGCAGGGTGGCTTGGCAGAGTGGAACGAGGCGTGGCGGTCCGATCAGTTCGTGCTCGACCCGACACGGGTCACCCTGTTCATCGGCGAGACCGGCATGAACGGGTACGACTTCCGCGAGAAGATCCTGATGGACCGGTTCGGCATCCAGATCAACAAGACCTCGATCAACAGTGTGCTGTTGATCTTCACCATCGGCGTCACCTGGTCGAGCGTGCACTACCTGCTCGACGTGCTGCGCCGGGTGGCTGCCGATTTCGAGAGCAGCCGGAGCGCGGGCGGGAAGGCCGATCGCGCCCTGCAACAACGCCGGGTCGACGAGATCACCAAGGATCTGCCCGCGCTGCCCGACTTCAGCGTGTTCGACAGCGCGTTTCGTCCCGACGGCGCCAGCTCGTTCGGTGACATGCGATCGGCCTTCTACGCCGGGTACGAGGAGGCCGATCGCGAACACGTGCTGCTCGGCGACGCCGGGCGACGGCTCGCCAGGGGTAAGTCCCTGGTGTCGGCGACCTTCGTCGTCCCCTACCCACCCGGCTTCCCGGTGCTGGTCCCGGGGCAGGTGATCTCGACGGAGATCCTATATTTCCTGGCCGACGTCGATGTCAAGGAAATCCACGGATACAACCCCGACCTCGGGTTGTCGGTCTTCACCGAGGCCGCGCTGGCGCGGCTGGCCGCGGCTCGGCGAGTACCGAGTGCGTCCCGTGCGTCAGGCAACTTCGAATAGCCCGGCCGCGCCTATTCCGACGCCGATGCACATGCTGACCACCACATAACGGACGCCTCGGCGGCAGTCGTCGACTGTCCAGCGGGCACCATCTTCCAGGAGTATCCGGCCAGATTTCTCGTCGCCCGCTACACCTCACCCGGTAACCAGCCAGGGCAGTTCCAGCAGAACGTGGGCCGCCACGTCTGAATCACGCCGGAGGGTCGGCGCCGACCACACCACGGTGGTGGCGCCGATCAACCCGCTCGGTATGGCAGCTCCCTCTGGGTGGCCGGATGCCTCCGAGCCCTCGATCGCTCGGCGGATCGCTTCGACGGTGTGGGAGTCAGCATGATGCATCGCTACCTGCTGCCGGACTTCGTGTGGGTCAGCACTCAATTCTACGTCCGGGCACGGTCGTTCCCCGAACCCGAAGTGATGCACGAGCCGTAGCGGACGTGCCCTGACCGGGACAAATCGGTGGCGAGTTCCGATCTGAGTGGCGAGTATGTACCGATGCCGAATTCATCTGAGGGTCAGAATATTTCGCCGCATTGTGAACCCGAGATCCGTACGGTCGCGGGCGCAGTGCGTGGCAGGTGGGAAGGCGATCTCGCGGTCTTCCGAGGTATCCCCTACGCAGAGCCACCGTTCGGCGCACATCGGTTCCGAGCTCCCGTCCCGGTCCGGCGGTGGGATGGCGTCCGCGACGCGCTGGAGTTCGGTCCACCGGTTCCGCAAGCCCGTCATGCCGGTTCGGTGATGTCGGCGGCGTGCGGCAGCACCGATGACGGTTCAGACGCCTGTTTGACTCTCAACGTCTGGTCACCCGACCTCGGCGCCGCGGCACTGCCGGTGATGGTGTGGATCCAGGGAGGCACCTACCTGGAGAACAACTCCGCCAGCCCGCACTGCGACGGTGCGACCCTCGCCCGGTCCGGCGTGGTGATGGTCAGCATGAACTATCGCGTCGGTATGGAAGGCTTCGCCCACATCACCGGAGCCCCGGACAACCGCGGCATTCTCGACCAGATCGCCGCGCTGCGATGGGTCCAGGACAACATCGCCGCGTTCGGCGGCGATCCGGACAACGTCACCGTCTTCGGTCAGTCCGCCGGCGGAGCGTGCATCGCCGCGCTGCTGGTCATGCCGACGGCAGCCGGACTGTTTCGCCGCGCGATCAGTCAGAGCATGCCCGGCACCTACTTCTCCGAACGGCTCGCCGCCACTATCTCCGCGACCATCGCCGCGCAACTCGGCGCGCGTGCCACGATCGGCGAGCTGGACCGTCTCCCCCCACGCGCACTGACCGACGCGACGGACGCCGTGATCCAGCGGATGCCGGAATACGTCGAATCCTGGGGCCCCATGGCGCTCACCCCCACACCGTTCTCACCCATCGTCGACGGCGACCTGCTCCCGGACGCGCCATGGCGCGCACTCGCGCGTGGCGCCGCGCGTGACATCGACCTGCTCATCGGGCACACCCGCGACGAATACCGGCTGTACACCTCTCGGCCCGGAGGTGCGCCCACCGATGCGCGGATGTCCGCGGCATTCACCCACCTCACACCCACCACGGACACCGAAAGCGACTACGCCACCGCCTACCCTGCCGCCACCCCTGGGCAGCTGTACGACCTCGTCAACACCGACTGGCTGTTCCGGATGCCCAGCCTGCACCTCGCCGACGCCGCGCACACCGGCGGCGGACCCATCTGGCTCTACGAACTCTGCTGGAGCTTCAATGCGGAACAAGGCGCCTCACACTGCCTCGACTTCCTGCTCATCTTCGGCACACTGAGCCCCGACGAGGTACGCGGCCACCGGTCCGCCCACCCGAACGCCGCGCACGAAATCAGCCACGTTGCCCACCGCATGCGCACCGACTGGGTGAGCTTCGCGACCACCGGAAAACCCGGCTGGGCGCCCTACGATCCACACACCCGCACCACCCGCGTCTACAACGCGGAGCCGACCACCCAGCCCTATCCCGAAGAAGGCTCCCGCCGCATCTGGGCCACACACCGATTCGGCATCCTGGACCTACCTCATGCCACTGAGGATCGGTGCTGACCCCCTCGGCGCGGATCTGGCAGGAAGTCGGCATCTGTCGCAGCCGCACTTTCGAGGACGTCGTGGAACCCTCCGTCCTGTCGTCTTATGCTTCCGGCGCGAGATGCGTGCTGAGGAACTCGATCTGGTCGGCCACGACGCGCTCGACAACCGGCGGGTGGTAGACCGTGAAATGGTCTGCGCCGTAGCGCTCGACGACTATGGCTGGCGTCGGCTCCCTGATCCCAGCGAAACCGGTGACAGCAGCGGTTGTCCGCATTCGACCTCGCGCCGCAGTCGAATCGGGCCCTGGCCGGTCCGCAAGCCGCTACGGTCCGAGGTGGGTGCGGGGTGCCCACCTCCTGGGGACACTCCCACCCACCCGGGGGGTGGGCGCCCTCCACCCCCCGGGGCCCCCGAGGGGGCTTGTGCGGGCACGTGAGCCCGGGACGCGGCCTGATCAGCTGATCAGGCCGGTACCCCGACCAGTCCCCACGCTTCGACCGCGTCGCGGGAGTACCAGTGCCCGGTCCATTCCCGCCCGGAATCCAAGGCGTCGTAGAACTCCTCGTCATCGGGCAGCGCCGGGCCGTGGGCGTAGATGATTCCAGGGCTGTCGCCGTGGAAGCGGCGGGCGCGCTCGACCGCGCGAGCGGAGCGCTCCGCTACATACGCCCGCTGGGTGATCAACCACTCCTCGCTCGTGCGACCGTCCGGGCCGCCGTAGTCGAGGGGGTAATGAATCTGATACTCCAGCCGCGCCAGCTGTTCACCGGCATGCTCGTACACCCACACGATCCACCCGGGAACCTCCGGCTGCGCAGCCAGCGCACGGGCAGCGAATCCACCACGCGCGATCGGGCTTTCCGGATCGCCGTGCGCCGCAGCCGTGACACCGGCGACTGCGGCGGAGTCGATGCCGCTCCATACCCGGTCTTTCCGATGCCTACCTCCCATAGCCGATAACTCTAATTCCCCGCACCGACACAGACGACGGTTCGCTCGAAGTTGGCCCACGACCAGCCGATCCTCGGATGCGAAGTGGGGCGACCAGCACATAGGCGAGAAGTGAAAGCCCGCTGTCCGAACCCGCTTTCACGACAGCTGACGGAAAGAACGGCCAGGCTGTCGCGCCGACGTGCTTCTCGGCCATAGAGCACGCGATCCCCCACGACGACGCGGGCGCACTTCTAACCTCGTCGAGTGCACTTGGAACTGATCGCCGTAGTCGTCGCGGAGTACGACCCCGCCATCGACTTCTTCGTGAATACTCTGGGCTTCGAACTGGTCGAGGACGTCCCGTCGATGACCAACGACGGACGTCCGAAACGATGGGTCGTCGTTCGCCCGCCCGGCGCGCGGACCGGGATCTTGCTCGCCCGCGCCGACGGCGCCCGCCAGCTCGCTGCCGTCGGTGACCAGACGGCAGGCCGCGTCGGATTCTTCCTTCGCGTGGACGACTTCGAGCAGGCATACCGGCGGATGACCGCGGCGAACGTCGAATTCGTGACCCGGCCGCGCACCGAACCCTACGGCAGGGTCGCCGTCTTCCTCGACATCGCAGGCAACCGCTGGGACCTTCTCGGACCCGGCGACAACCCGCCCGCCGATGCCGGGCAACGACGATAGTCCCCAGTTCGCGATGGTCTTGCTCCACCGAAAGCGGCCGACGTTGCCTTCGGCGAGCCCGGGCTTGCGAGTGACGCGTGAGCCGATCGCGTCGACTGCCGGCCCGTCTCGCTGAAGGGCATCGGCCATCCGAAGTCTGGTGCAAGTAGGTATGCGGCGTCGGCCGCTATCGTCGTTGCAGTCGTCCCTGTGGAAGGAAAGCCGGAGCTTGTCGCCCTCAACCATCAGTCGCCGCAGACTTCTCGGGGCGGCAGCGCTCTTACCGTTGGCCGGATGCGCGACGGAGAACCCCCCACCCGCTTCCCCTGTCGCGCGGACCGACGACCACCACGATCGGCTCAACGAGCTGGAACAGGAATTCGACGCGCGGTTGGGTGTGTACGCCCTCGCGACCGGCACCGGGACCACCATCGCTCATCGGGCGGACGAGCGATTCGCGTTCTGCTCGACGTTCAAGACGCCGGCGGCGGCAGCCGTCTTGCACCGCAATCCACTGACGCACCTGGAAACGGTCGTCACCTACACCGAAGACGATCTGCTGAAAAACGCCTCGATCACCCCGCGGCATGTGGCCACGGGGATGACGATCCGCCAGCTCTGTGACGCCGCGGTCCGCTACAGCGACGGCACGGCGGGCAATCTCCTTCTGCGAGATATCGGCGGACCCGCTCAGCTGACGGAGTACGTGCGCAGCCTCGGCGACATGGTCACCCGCATGGACCGCATCGAGCCGGCGATCACGGAAGCCACGCCCGGAGACCTCCGCGATACGACTTCCCCCCGGGCGTTCGGCACCCTTTACCAGAAGATCGTGCTCGGCGACGCACTGCCCGCCGACAAGCGCGCTTTTCTCCGTGACCTCATGGAACGCAACGCGACTGCTGCAGGCGCGCAGCGCATCCGGGCAGGCATGCCGCAGGGATGGACCGTAGCCGACAAGACCGGGACCGGCGACTACGGCACCCTCAACGACATAGCCATCGTGTGGCCCCCGGCCTCCGCGCCTGTCGTCATCGCGATCATGTCCAGCAAAGCCACCGCCGACGCCGCATACGACCAGGCTCTCATCGCCCGGGCCGCCGAATATGTAATAGCCAGGCTCACCTGATACGCCCTCCGGCCATGTCCGAATTCCCGTGTGGCTCCGCTGCGGTAACCGTTCGGTGGCGGCCTACCGCCGGTAGAGTTCGGTCGAGGGCGTCGCAAAGCGCGGATCGGGCGTCCGCACTGCCGTCGAGATGAGGAGGCCCGATCGAGACATCGCGCGCACATGATGGACATGCCGAGGGCGGACAGGACACCACCGCTGTGCCGGGTTTCGCAGTCCTGACGGGAACAGTCCTCGGAGTCGCGGTTCTCTTGTGCGTCCATCTCGACTGGGCTCCCTTCGTCCAGAACTCGACCGGTCCCGATCAGCTCGTCGGCCTGCTGATCGGCGGGCTGCTGCTGAGTGTTTGCCTGCTGGTGTGGGCGGTCAAGACGCTCTACTTGCTCGGCAGAGCGCACCGGTGGTCGTGGAAGGTCGCGGCGGTGCCGGTGGTCGTGGTCGCCGGCCTGGTGATCGGTGCGGTCTTTCGGCCCGCGAGCTTCGACTCCGCGCGTCCGGAGATGGAAGAGGTCGCGGTCGCAATGCTGCGCGAGGCCGAGCCGAGTACCCGCCGAGACATGAGCCTCGGTGGGCTCGAGATCAGCTTGGTTCACCGCCAGTCCGATGGGTTCGTCTACTTCTACGACGCCGATGGGTTCGTCGGCTCCATAGTCCGCGGCTGGGTCTACTCGCCCGGGACCGAGCCGGTGGGGACCGGCGACCGGCGGTTCGAGAAGTTGTCCGGAAACTGGTATTCGTTCGTCATCACGATCACCTGAGGTCGCGTACGGCAACAGGCTGATCGCGAGGACGCATGTCGCCGATGCTGTCCGCACGATCGCCGCTCCCGAGGACGCCGACTGACAGCGGCAGGGAGGTGAGCTCGCTCTATTCGCCCGCCGCCACGCCCGCCATGGTCAGCTGGAGGTAGGCATCGTCGATTTCGCCCTCGCCGAAAACCCGGGCGAGCGCGGCGCGTTCGACCTTCCCGCCCTCGGCCGCGCGCACCAGGCCGAGCGCCGCCTCGCGAACCCGGGCGCCCGGTTCGTCCTCGACCAGCGCGGCCACGACGGCGGCGGTGTTCTCCCGGCTCCACACAGCGGGGACTGCCGGGGCGACGTCCACGGCGGCCGGTGCAGCTGCGCGATACCACCGGCCGCGATCCCACCAGTAACAGAAGGACAGCAGGCCGGTGCCGGCGCGCGGGTTCAGCAGCGGGTTCGCCACCCAGGCAGGTGCGCCGGCGTAGAGGTCCGGCATCGGTGCCCCGGCGTTGTAGACCGCGTCGAGAACTGCGTCGTTCCACACTCCGCCGGACAGGACGGCCCGGTCGCCGGGCACGATCCACAGCGAGGACCCGCTGCGCTCGGCCCCCTCGAACAAGCCGAGCGCAGGCAAGACCCGCGGCCCCCACGGGGAGCCGACCGCCACGAATGCCGCCGAGAGCACCGCCCAGCGAGCCACCAGCACGGGCAGCGCGGGCAGACCCTCCTCCACCACCGCCGTGCCCGGCTCCGCCCGCGCCGCCGTCTCGGCGGGCCGCGACTGCCGGTCGGCATGCCCGATGTGGGCGGCGAGCCACACCGGCAGCCGGGCGCGCGGGAATGCCTCGAGATCCGCCCGGTAGACCTCGGCCGGGAAGAGGTGATCCTCGGGAAACGGTTCTTCGCCGAAGTCGTAGTCGGTCTGCACCTCACCGGAGGACGAGACCACGAGCAGATACCGCCACCAGGGGCCCTCGGGCAGGGCCGCCGACGCCTCACGATGCCTGCGGACCAGCGCAAGCACCTCCTCCGGCGGCACGATCTGGACCGGACGGCCCTGCTCGTCGGTGGCGACGACCGAGGCCAGCTCGGCCGCGGCCGTCAACACGAAGATCGCCTGGATCTCGTGACTGTCCCGCGGCACGAGCCCGGTCAGCAGCTCGGCGATCCGGCGGCTCGCCTCATCCGGCGGGTGTCCGCCCGCGGGCGGCTCCTCGGCAGCGGTCACGACGTGACACCTCCTCGTTCGCGGCGCGAGGCTACCACCCGACGGAGAACGAAGGGTGTTGCCGACACGGGCTTTTCGCATTCGGCCGATCGACCCATGCTGTGCGCGAGCAGAATTCGCTTGCGTGTCGATGAAGGTTCAACTTGTTGCGGTGTAATCCGATGACGTCGACCGCCGAGGAGGCGAGCTGTGCGGAGCAAGCCGAGAGAGCGCTTCGGGGCCACCGCGGAGCAGCGGTGACCATCTACCTGCCCGAGGGGTTGCAGTGGCTGGCCTGGGTGGCGGGCACGACTTGGCCGAAGGGCGACGAGGACGCCGCATGGGCGGCCTCGGAGGCGTGGAAGACGGCGAGCAAGGAACTCGAGGCGTTGCTCGCGGGCATCGACGAGGCCGAGCAGGCCACGGTGGCGGCGTACCCGCAGGGGGAAGGCGGCGCCGCGATGGGGGCCCGCTACGACGTCCTGCGCACCGGGGATCAGTCCCTGGAGGCACTGGCGCAGCTGATGAGCACGGTCGGCGACAGCGCGTTCGACATGGGCACCGAGATCCAAGCGACCAAGATCACCGTCATCGTGACCCTGGCCTGGCTCGCGCTCGAGATCCTGTGGGCATGGCTGTTCCCACCGACCGCGCCCGCGGTGGAGGCGGCCGCGATCACCACGACCCGGTCCTTCCTCAAGGTGTTCGAGGACTTCGTCCAGAAGGTCATCACGAATATCGCCGCCCGGCTCGGCGCACCGACGGTCAAGCGGCACTTCTGGACCCGCGCGGTGCAGCTGCGACCGGTGCTGCCCACGGCGAAGGGGTACGGCGTCTACGGGGCGCGGGCGATCGAGGCCGCCGCCATCACCGGAACGATCAACGGGGCGGTGCAGGTCGGCCAGCTCGCGGCGGGCAAGCGCCGCCACTTCAACGGCGGTGAGTTCGGACTGTCCATCCTCGCCGGGGTCGCCGGGGTGATCCCCGGCCGTGAGTTCGGCCGGTATCTCGGCAAGGGCATCGACAAGATCGCGGGCAAGAACCTGGACAACGCGTTCGGGCGGGTGGGCCGCGGTGTCGTGATCGGCGGCGCCTCCGGCGCCGTCGGCACCGCGTTCGGGAACGTGGCGGCGGGCGCGGTCACCGGTGACTGGTCGTCGTTCTCGTCCGGCGCGGGCTGGGTCGGCGGCATCGCACGCGGTGGCCTGGTCGGCGGCGCGCGCGGCGGATTCGCCTTGGGGACTCCGATTCCCCCGGGGCGCGGAGACATTCGCTCGTATGTTTGGATGCCGAAACCGTCGACCGGCAACACCGGACGCCCACCGGTCCAGGACGGATCGTCCACCGGCACGGCCGGGAGCCGAACCCAGTCAACGACCACCGGCGCGGGCGGGGGCCAACCCCAGTCGACCACCACCGGCCCGGGCGGGAGCCGAACCCAGTCGACCACCACCGGCGCGTCGGCGAGCGTGCCCTCCGGCCGTCCGTCGCCTGCCGCGTCCGCGGTCGCCGGTTCCACCGGTACTCCCGCGGGCCCCGCGCCGCACCCCACCGGGTCCACGTCCGGCGGCTCGCGCCCGCCCTCCGAGGTCGTCGGCGGCGGCGCCGCGTCGACCCACTCGGGCCGCGGCGACGGCGTCTCATCCTCGAGCGGCTCGGGCCACACCGTGTATCACGACGCCACCAGCGAGTACAGCGGCGGCGGGCCGTCCTCCCGGCCCGCCACGCCCGACAGCGTCAGCACGGGATCCGGCCAATCGGTGTACCACAGTGCGGTGGGCTCCATTTCGAGTTCTTCTTCCCTGTCCGAGGGATCGGCGTCCGGCTACTCCACGGGTTCCGGCTCGAGCCAGTCCGGTCATTTCACCGGCCGGCCACCCACCTCGTGGGAGTCGTCGATCGACGGTTGGGGCTCGACCGGAGGCCCGCCGCCCGGCAACACGGGATCGGGACTCTCCGGGGGAGCGCCGCTTCCACCCGTGCCTGCTGCCCACGGTCCGACGCCGCCCGCGACGCCCGCGCCCAGCGGGCACGCGCCGCCGCCTCCCTCCAGTGGTGGCCCGCGCCCCTCCGGATCGCAGGTGACCGGTACGTCCGGCACGCACGGGAACCCGATCGCGACCAGCGCTGACGAGCCGTTCCTCGGTGAGGGAAAGGACGTGCGCGGCAAGCCCCGGCCGAAACAATGGCCCTCGGTGGAGCCGCTGCCCGGCCCCTTCACGCCACCTCCCGGCGGCGCGTCGCAGCCGAACGACTGGCTGCCCGGGGCGTCCTCCTCCGAGTCCGGTGCGCAGGCCGCCGCCGCGGGCCCCGAGGACGTGGATGTGCCTTTCACCATTTAGACCGCCGACATCGAAAGGAGCGCCATGGCCGCCGACCACGTGGAGGTCGACCCCCACAAGCTGCGCCGGGCATCGGAGCTGACCGCGGAGTTGTCGACGAAGGTCACCGCGACCGCCGAGAAACTCCGGAACACTTTGGCGGGCATCGAATCCGACGCCACCACGATGCCGTGGGGAGACGACAAGCGGGGCAGGAAGTTCGCCCAGGGTGAGAAGGGTTACCAGGCGGCGCGCAAGAACCTGCTCGACGGCGCGACGAGCGCCGCGCAGGCCCTCGACGACATGTCGGAGGGCCAGCGCGAGGCCGCGGACTCGCTGACCGGCACCGACCATGCCTCCGGCGGGCAGTTGGGGAAGTGAGCGGCACATGGTGAACGAACGCCTGCGCGCGGACATGGCGACGATGCTGGAGGGCCTCGGCGAGCAGTTCCGCGGGATCGCCGAACTGCAGAAGCAGCGCTCGCTGCTCACGGCAACGGTCACCGCGTGTGACAAGCGCATCGAGGTGACGGTCAACGCCGACGGCGTGCTGATCGCCACCAGATTCGCCGACGACGTCCTGGATCTGAGCCTCGAGGAGATCGCCGAGAACATCACGGCGGCCGTGCAGGCGGCGGCCGCCGAGGTCGCCGGGCGCGGCAGGGAACTGATGGCGCCGCTGCTGGAACGCAGGAACGCGCTGCCGAAGCTCTCGGAGATCGTCGAAGGAGCCCCCGACCTGGGCGCGATGATCCCGACCGCGCCCGCCCCGCCCCTGACTCCGCCCGATCCGGCACGGTGGCCCGTCGACGATTCCGGCGCCACCGGGCCGCGGTCGGTGGTCGCCGACAACGACGACTGACGCCGCACCGGCAGTGGACACCCGAAGGAGCCGGGCCCCCATCCCCGGCGGAGAAAGGTGACGATGGCCCTCGAACCGAAAACGTGGTCCGGACTGGAGAACCAGGCGAAAGCGGGATATCTGAAGTTCGATCCCGCCGACGCCCTGGCCGCGGCCAAGGCCTGCGCCGATCTGGTCGACGACCTGCTCGGGATGGCCGCCGCGGTGACCGACCTGCGCCTGAACAACGTCGCGCCGATCGGCACCCTGACTTCCGGTGCCCAGCTGGCGATGGCGTTCACCACCAAGGGAACTCGCCTGCACACGATCTTGAACGACCACGCGAAGATCGTCACCGACATGGGCGAGACCTACATCGCCGCGGGCAAGTCGTACACCAGGACCGACGGAGATTCCGGGGATACCTTCAAGGCGCTGAGCGCGCTGAAGATGCCGACCGAGGCGACGCCCTACACACCGGGCAAGAAGGCCCCCGGTGCGCCCGACGCCGAATTCGACAAGCCCAGCGGCGGTTTCACCTGGAAGGACGAGGACGGGCACGTCCACGTCGCGAAGGCGAACGCCGAGAGCTTTCCTTCGTCGTTGAAGGACTACCAGGGCGCGAAGGACACCGGCGTCACGGCCAACATCGAGAACAAGGACAGTCTCAGCTTCACCGAGTTGTACGAGCTGGGGCGCGATCTCGATCCGCAGCCGGTACTCGCCGCCGCGGGCACCTGGCACAGCCTGGCCAATGATCTGCTGGGCAAGCTGAACGGTTTCGTGTCCGTCATCTCCGCGGGTACCGAGGCATGGGAGGGGCAGGGCGCGACCGCGGCCGCCGATGCGGTCCGCAGCTACTCCGAGGGCGTTCAGCCGCTGATCACCTCCATGATCGCGATGAGCCAGAACCTGGACTACACGGCGCAGTGGCTGCATCTCACCAAACTGAGCATGCCCGCGACCTCGGATCCCGGCGACTGCTGCCCGGGTAGGGTGACCCGGCGGTACCGCGACGAATGGCAGAAGCACTACGGCGAGGGCATGAAGAACACGGTGTCGGTGATGCCGGTGGTGAACGGGCCGATCGCCGCACCGCAGCCCTCCGGCGGACCGGGGCAGAACCAGCCGGGCAACAATCAGAACAGCCCCGGGAACGACCCGAACGGCCAAGGCGGGCAGACGGGTACCGGTGGTGGGCAGCGCCCCGGCTACGGAGACCAAGGCACCGGCGGCCAGACCCCCAGCGAGGACTATCAAGCCGGCTACCAGGAGGGTTACCGGGAAGGCCTGGAGGCCGGACAGGGCAACGGCGGCTCCGGCCCCACCGGCACGGGCTCGGGTACCGGCTCCGGGGCCGGTCTGCCCGGCGGCGGCACCCAGACCGCGGGTTCCTCGCACGAGAACGGTGGCGCCTCCCCGCCCCGCGGCTACGACGCCGCTTCCGCCGGGACCGGCTCGCAGCCGGACGGCGGACCCACCGGCAGTGGCTCCGGTTCCGGCCCCGCCGGTCTGTTCGGCGGTTCCGTCGGGTCCCAGGGCAGCGCGGCGCCCGCGCGTTCGCCCGGCGGGTCGGGAAGTTCCGCCTCTCCCCGGGGGAGCACGTCGTCGGGCGGGCAGCCCGAATCCTCCGCGGGCGGCAGTATGCCCGATGTTCCCTCCCTCGGCTCGGTCCCCTTGCCGCGCATATCCTCCGGATCGGGCGGCTCGCCGAGCGGGACACCGTCGAAATCGAACGGCACGGCTCCCGGCGCGGCCGCCGCGTCGCTCGAGGACGCGCTGGCACAGGCGACGGGCGCGGACCCCGCACAGGTGCGGTCGGTCCTCGACAATCTCCCCGGCCTGCTGAACGAGGACACCCTGTCGCAACTCACCGGGTTGCCGCCGGAGCAGGTGCGTTCGATCCTGGACAGCATCCCGGACGTCGTCGACGAGAACGCGCTGTCGAAACTCAGCGGTGTGGACCCGGCCGGGGTGCGCTCGGTCTTGGAGAACCTTCCCAACGCACTCGACGAGCAGGCGCTGGCCGCGGCGACCCGCACGGGCGGGCCGTCCGCCGCCGGAGCCGGTCTCGCAGCGCAAGAAGCGGCGGCGGCGGGTGCGCAAGGCGCCGGTTCGCTCGCCTCCGCGGGCCGGGATCTCCTCGGGCAAGTGGGGAAGGCACTCACCCAGGGGCTCGAGGCGCTCACCCAACTCGGGAGCACGCTGCCGGGTGCGGAGAAACTGCAGGAGCTGTTGCGGCAGTTCGATCCGAACGCGCTGGCGGCCGCGGCCGGGCACGGTCCCGTCGAGCCCGCGGGCGCGGGCGGCCCGGGGCCCGGGCCCGGCGGCGCGGGAACCGGAGTGGAGGCCGGGCTGTCGGAACATCCGACCCAGCAATCCCGTGCCGCGCAACTGTTCCCGCGCGCTTCGCTGCCCGGCGCCGAAGCGCCGATCTATCCCGCCGCGGCGGCCGGTGCGCGTCAGGACGGTGTGCCCGCCGGCGCGCCCATGATGGGAGCGCCCGGCGCCGCCGCGGGCGCCGGACAGGGCAACACCGCCCACAAGCCCGCGAAGTTCCTGCAGTCGAAGACCCATCTCGACGACGCGATCGGGGCGGTGCCCGATCGGGTGAAGCCGGTGATCGAGTCGTGAGCGCGACCTGGGAATTCACCGATCTGGAATTCAATCTGCTGTGCGAGGAGGTTCGGCACGGCGAGCTACCCGCCCCGTTCGTCTTCACCAGCCGCACCCGGCTCGCGGCGGACTACGAGCTGGAGAAGGCACAGATCCGGCAGCAGCTGCGGCGACGGCTCGACCACGATCTGGACGCCATGGCCAGCGCGCTCGCCAAACCCGACGTCTTCGTCGTCGCGCACGCCTGGAACGACCAGGATTTCGGCAATCCCGAAGCGCGCACCCGGGTGCACGCGGTCCGGCACCGGGCCCGCGGCTATGTGATCACCCAGCGGCCGGGCGAAACACTCGCGCACAGCGGGGGATTCGACGCCGCCGAGTGTGACCCGCACGCCTTGGCCGACACCGTGGTGGGACTGCTTCCCCGCTGCGGAGCGGGCCGGCTCGACGACATCCGCCTCTCGCTCCCGGCCACCGAACCGGAACCCGAGCGCGAACGCAGGGCGATGATCTCCGACAACGACGACGATCCCGACGACGACGCGTTCCGTAGCGCCGCGTTCTTCGACGCCCCCGCCGTCAGCACCGGAATCGTCAAGGTGCTGCAGGGCCGCTCGAAGTACGGACCTCGCGGACGTATCGAAGCGGGCCTGCTGTGGCGCGATCTCCCCGACGACGGACGTTACGTGATGCCCCTGGATCACCCGGCCCCGATCGCCACCGCCATGGGCAGCGACCGGCTGACCCTGTGGGTGCGCGACCGGATCGAGGAGATCCTCTCGCGGATGGATTCGCACATGGAAACCGAGGAGTGATCCGCCACGGCGTCACCGCCGCACCCCGCGCAGGTCGGCTCAGCGATCGGTGAGTCCGATCGGGCCGCGAATCTGGCGGGCCACCGCACGGAACCAGCCAGAGTCGTACCTGCCGTTCTCGGCGTCGAAGGCGGGCCGGAGTTCGTACCAGCGCAGGCCCGGACGGCGATGGTGCATACCGTGCAGATTGAAGCTCAGCGCCAGGATCTCCAGTGGCGCGGGCAGTTCCAGGTTCAGCGCCTCGAGCGGATCGTCGAGGTCGGTCCCGTAGTGATACGCGTTGTCCGACAGCGAGACGATCAGGCCGCGCCCGGCCAACGCCGCGAGCAACATCCACCAGTGAACCCCGTACGCGGCGAACGCCGCGCCGTGGAGCACCGTGATCGCGGCCGCGTCGACGCGCAACTGGCGGACCGCCTCCCCCTGCGCGACGCGCTCGATTGCGGTTACACGACGGAAGCGGTCGCGGTCCGGCCGAACTCGTATTCAAGATCGCGCTGATCGCAATCGTTCTTCGAAGATCGTGCAGCGCTTAGGGTCCGGATACCCCTCTGTCCGGACCGGGTCCGTTGCGGACCCGCGGCGGACTGCCGCTACTTCTGATTCGGAGCGACGTGCAGCCAACTCCCTGGTCGGCCAACGACTCTCGACTCGAACGAGTACCGAGCGCGGCGCCGAGACGGCTCGCCGGTTCCCGCCCGCTCCGGTCGGCGCTGCACGGCTACTGGGGCTATCTGGGCGCCGCGGCGGGCGGTCTCGTCACGCTTCTCCTGCTGTTCCAACCGTGGCTGCGGGTCGCCGGCGCCGACGGCAAGGCCAGCGCCAACGCTTTCGGCCGGGTCAGCGCGACCACCTCCTACCTGAACCTCTGGTCGTCGTCGCTGCCACCCGCCGCGCGGATCAGTGGCGCCCTGGCGCTTCTCGCCGCGGCCGCGATCGTCGTCACCGTCTGCGCGGTGGCGGCGAATCTGCGGTATCGCACCGAGGTGCTGGCGCGGGTGGCGACGATCTCGACGGTGACCACCGCGGCGCTGGTCGTGCTCACCGTGCTCTACGTCACCAGCAAAGCCCCCGAGCTGCGCGCCCCGCTCGCCCGCAGCTCGGACCTGGGTGGACAGGTCGGAATGGTGACGAGCTGGGCCTTCGGCAATGGCAGCCTCATCGTGCCGGGAGTCAGGCAAGTCTCCTACGACACCGCGGGATTGACCCACTGGGCGCTGCTGGCCGGTGCCACGTCACTCGGCTCGGCCATCACAGCCGTCGCCCAATGGGTGTACAACCATCCGCCCACAGCCCTTCGCCTGCCGTATCGCATCACCGGATCGAGACGCGCGGGCGAACCGGCCCGGCGAGAGTGAACAGGCTGTGTTCACTGCCGCTGCGCGGGTCGGCGGCGGAACAATCGTCGGATGTACCCGCCGATACCGGCGAGCGCCCGCGGTTCCGCGGTGGTTTCGACGGTTTCCCGGGCCGACGTCGCCTGGGCGAATCGCACATGCAGTTGTTCTCGGACCTGGTCCGGGGTATAGGCACGGCGGCGACGCTCGGCGCGCACCACCACCACACCAGTGGCGACCACACCGGCCGCACCCGCCAATCCCAATGCCTTCCACCACCTCATACGCATAGGCTACGACCATGACGGGTGCGGGCATCAGTCTCGACCGAGCGGTCGAGGTCACCAGGACAGGCGACATCTGGCTTTTCCGAGGCCATTCGACAGCCGACCGGGTGATCCGGATGACGACGAACAGTCCGGTGAACCATGTCGGGATGTCCGTCGTGATCGATGATCTGCCCGCGTTGATCTGGCACGCGGAACTCGGGCGATCCCTGCCCGACATGTGGTCGGGTAACGCGCATCGTGGCGTCCAGTTGCACAACCTGCGCGATGCCGTGCTGGTGTGGGCGCACCGCTACGGTCAGCAGGCCTGGTTGCGCCAGTTGGACCCGGCTGCCACCCGGGAGATGGAGGACAGCGTGTTGCGCACCATCGCCCGGCTCGACGGCACCCCGTTCCCCTCTACGGCCGGTCTGGCGGCACGCTGGCTACGCGGCCGCGCGCGCCTGCCGCGCCGTAAGTCGCGGCGATCCACGGCCCGAGAGGCGGAGAACGCGTACTGCGCCGAAATCGTGGCCGCGACATACCAAGCGATGGGACTGCTGCCGCAACACCGGAGCCCCGACTGGTACGACCCGGGCCGGTTCTGGAGCGGAGACGGCCTCCGGCTGTCCGGCGACTACGCACTGACCGGCGAGATAGCCGTCCGAACACCACCCCCTGCGGACTCCTGACCAACGAATTCCCCGCTATCGGTTGGCCCGTATCCACCGCTGCTCGTGGCCGTGAGCCCGAGCCACGGAGGGTGCGATCGTAGCGGCATCCGTGAGCTGCTCTCCGGCGCAGGGGATTACGGCTCAGGCGAACGGCCACAGGGACAGGCGGGCCTCCGCACGCGACTCGTACGGCCGCGCGCCGAGTGCGCGCGCCCGGTTCCGCGCGGCGATCACCTCGTCGCGGGCGCCAGGGAGACCGAGGATTCCACGTGCGGTACCGCGGTAGAGCCCGGACGGGCCGAGACACACCAGTCCCGGCCATTGCACGATCAACGTCTCCCCCCACTCCCTGGTCAACGGTTCGAGTTCGGCGGTGAACTCGACCACCCGGTCGCGATACCGGGGCGCGCGCCGGCCGACTACGAGCAGCGCCTCGATCAGCAGCGGCACGCGCACGACGACGCGCGGTCCGTGCAGGCTTCCCGGCAAGGCGATGATCGACTCGATCGATGACATCGCCCGGTCGTGGTCGTCGATCTCCGCCGCGGCCATCGCGACCACGAGCGCGAAGTCCTCGTCGAAGTCCTCCGCCATGCGGTCGGCTTCGCCCAGTACCTCGCCGAGGCGTCCGCTGTGCCACAGCTCGATCGAACTGCTCGTCAGCACCGACGCCTCGGCGAGCAGCCGAGCCCGGTCGTCGACCGCGCCCAGATCGTCGGCGAAGCGCGTCATCAGCGCCCGTGACTGCTGGTAGTCGCCACGCAGCACGGCGAGCATCACCTGCCACCACAGCTGGGTGGCCGCGAGATCGGTGCCTGCGTCGGAGGCGAGCCTGGCGAACTCGGCCGACAGCCGGCGCACCAGCCGCAGATCGCCCGCCTCCAGGGCACAGACCCGGCGCAAGTGGACCGCCGTCGCCCGCGCCGTGCGGTCGTGGCCCGCCAGTTCCTCGAGTTCCTCGGCGATCTTGCGCCGGTCGGCGACGGTGGCCGGTTCCCAGGTACACACGAATTCGGCCAGCAGTACCTGCGGCCATGATCGGCTGCCCGGTGCGCTGCGCGCCCGCGCCTCGGCCAGGGCGTCGAGATCGCCCGCGATGCCGTGGATCGCGCGGTCGGCGGCCTCGATCGCTTCCACGTCGGCGACCAGATCGGCGTCGAGATCGAGGCGATGAGCCAGTGCCTGTGCGCGCAACGCCGACGAACCGGACTGCACCACACCGTATCCGGAGAAGTAACCGGCTACACCCCGCGGCGCCGCCAGCAGCGCGGTGCGCGCCAGTCCCGACCAGTCGCGGCGTTCACCGCATCGCCGACCGGCTCGGTCGAAACACGCGGCGGCCGCGTCGTAGTGGCCGAGCCGGTTGTGCGCCTGGCCCGCGAGCAAATCGAACTCGATCGACAGCTCCGCATCATCCGGATCCGCGTGCCGGATTCCGCGCGCGGCAAGGTCGGCGCACTCGGTGGCCGCGTCGCGCCGCAGCGCGTCCCGCGCGGCCGCGAGACAGGCGTGCGCCGCAGCGGAATCCAGTGCGTCGAGTGCGGCGGCGCTGCGATGCAGTGCCTGCGCGGTCAGGGCGCCGGGTCGCAGCTCTGCCAGCGCGTCCGCGATCCGTCTGTGCAACAGCGCTGTCCGTACCCCACCGATCGTGGCGAGCACGGCGGCGCGCACGAGTTCGTGCCCGAAGGCGGCGACGCCGTCCTGGACCGAGACGACCCGCGCGGCGACGAGTTCACCGATTCGATCGTCGAACCCCGCAGCGCCGTCGGCGGCGGCGAGCAGTCCGATCGAAGCGCGCGGGCCGATGACGGCCAGCACCTCGGCGAGCGCTCGGGCCGGCGGCGAAACGGCGCCCAGCTTCGCCGCCGTGATCTCGGCCGCCGCGCCCCCGGCATCCAGCGGCCGGCCGGCCCGGACGAGATCGCACAGTTGTGCCGCGACGAAGGGACTGCCCCCGCTCAACTCGACGATCTGAGCGCGCACCTCGGGATCGACCGACCCCGGACCGGCGCGCACCAGCTCGTCCACGGCCCCGTCGGACAGCGGCGGCAGTTCCACCGCGACATGGGCTCCTGCGGACTGCAGTGACCGCACCGCGGCGCCCACCTCGTCCGGAAGCGGCTCGGGCCGGACGGTGAGCATCAGCAGGACGGGGTGGGCGCGCAGCACCCGCACGGCCGCCGCGATCATCCGTACCGAATCGGGATCGGCCCACTGCACGTCATCGATGATCGCGACCAGCCGGCCGGTTTCGCGCGCCACGTCCGCGAACAGCGCGGCGAGCGCGCGCGGCGTCGGGAGGTCGGGGACGACGCGCCCGGCCAGAGCCGCCTGATCCAGCCACGGCGTCAGCGTCGCCAGGGCAGAGGCACTCACGCCGCTGATGCCCGCAGTGAAGAAGGCCGCGTCGCCGTGGCGTCGCACGGCGTCCTCGACCACGGCCGTCTTGCCGATTCCAGGGGCGCCGCGCACCGTCACGACGGTCAGCCCCTGCTGCGAGCGGTCGCGGGCGCGGTCGAGGACAGCGGCGACGTCGGCACGTCCGACGAGGGCCGACCGCCCCGTCGACGGCGTCGCCGGATTGCGGATCTCGTGCTCGATCCGAACCGTGTCGGGTGCGGGATCGAGCCCGAGATCTTCGCGCAGCGAACGCCGCAACCGGACGAGAACGTCCAGCGCCTCAGCGATCCGCCCGCTGTCGCGCAGCGCCAGCGCCAGCAGCCTGGCCGTGCCCTCGCGATGCGGATGCCGTTCCCGTTCGTCGGTGAGGATTGTGACCGCGTGCCGTGCGCGGCCCAGCACGATCAGTCCTTCGGCGCACAATTCGACGAGTTCCGATCGCAACTCGTCCAGACGCCCCCGTTCCGGCGCGAGTTCGGCGACGTCGTCGACGTCCGACAACGCGTCGCCACGCCACAGGCGCAGGGCGCGTTCCAGCAGATCGACGGTCCTGGCCACGTCCCCGTCGGCGTGGGCCGCGCGGGCGTCCCTGGACAGTACGTCGAGCAGGTCGAGATCGGTGCCCGATCCGCCGCACCGCAGCACGTAGCCGTTCGGACCCGTCTCGATCCAGAAGTCGGGGATGGGCCGCAGCGCCCGGCGCAGCCGCGACACGTAGCCCTGCAGGGTGACCAGGGCGCTGTCGGGCGGGTTTCCTCGCCACAGCAGTTCGCACAGGTAGTGCGCGCTGCGGGTGGTGCGCTCGGCGGCGAGGATGACCAGGAGGTCGGCGTGTTTGCGCGCCGGGATGGTGAGGCGGGCGCCGTCCGGACCGCGCACCTCGAGCGGTCCGAGCACCGCGATGGCCGGCGGGTGGTCGCCGGACCCGCCGCGCACCAGCGTCACACCAGCGCCCTGGTCGACTCTTGGCTCATGACACACACCCCAGCACTCCTGCCAACCCCGACCACCGGCGAAGATCGGGCCGTCATAGGCGGCCCCTCTCGCGAGACTGTACTGCGGATGTGCGGTGCGGCGCTGACCATCGGCGGCGTCCTGTGCATCGCGGGCGGCACCCTGCATCCGATCGTCGCGGGAAAGGGCCATTCGGTCGAGGCGCTCACCGCCCCTGGCACGCCGATCGCGCAGATCCTGCTCGGCATCGGCACGGTCCTGCTGATCCTCGGCCTGCCCGGCATGTACGCGTGGCTGCGGCCGAAGCTCGGCGTGGCCGGATTCGTCGGGACGGTCTGCTATCTGGTCGGCAATATTGTCACCGGGGCGGGGCATCTCACCGTGGAAGTGTTCGTCGCCCATCCGTTCGCGTCCGATCCCGCCACCGCGCACCTGATCGCCGACAACGACAACATGATCGACACCACCGCGTTCGCGCTGCTCAACACGATCGGCGGCGTGGTCATGCTCACCGGAATGGGCCTGCTGGGCGCCAGCATGCTGCGCAACAACACGGTGGCGCGCTGGATCGCGGTGCTCACGCTGCTCGGCATGGTGGGGTTCTTCCTCCCGATTCCCGCCACTCAGGGGCTGTCGGGATTCATCTACGAAGCGCCACGCGGTATCGCCGTCGCCGCGATCGGGGTCCTGATGCTGCGCCGGCCCAGCGGATTGCGTCGCTGGGCGAAGCGCCTGACCTCGTCGGATGACGAGCGGACCGCGTGATCGGGCCGATCCTGGTCGAGAAGCCTGCTCCTAGGGAAGACAATCGCTCCCGCCGGTCCGGCGCGTTCTGGTACGAACGATCAGACCGGCGGGAGACCGGGGTGTTCCCGATTGTCGCCGAGACGAACGGGAAACGTCAGGCGACGGTGACGGTCAGCACGTAACTTGCCGCCGCGCCGTCCGCGGAAGAGACGACGACCTGGTAGTCGTTGCCGTCGGCGACGAGATCGGCATGCGGAACCTCGGCGGCGACCTGCGGCCCGATCAGCGGAGCCACCGAGACGCGGGCGTTGCCGTTCGCGGAGGTGACGTCGAAGCTCAGGCGCTGACCCGGAGTGGTGGCGATGGAGTAGCTGTCGGACTTGCCCTGGCCGACATTGCCGCTGGTCTCGGCGCTGTTCTGACCGGGGTTGAGCTGCAGGCGATGCACGGTGCCCGGCACCGACGGAATGCCGGGCGCGGCCTGTGCGGTCGCGACGCCTCCGGCCGCGAAAGCGACGACAGCAAGCACCGCGGGCACGGTACGCCACGACGAACGAAACACTCGAGATGCGATCATGGTCACCATCTTTCCTCACGCGGTGGTCGAGTTCACAGGCGCCTGCGCGGAATTGACGGCCGGTCGCCCAGGACGCCCCCGGGACGAGATGCCGCCGCACCGGCGCAAGTTCAGTGTTGTTGTCGGCCATTCCCTGGAACTGCCGGTCACAGATATTCGACAATACAATATCGCCGTGTTCGGTGCGGTGGCTCCGCTCGCGGGCGGCGCGGGCGACTGGTGGAACCGAATGCGGGCGGTGTTGCGGCCACTGCTGTGGATGGTGGCCGGAATGGTCGTGGTGTCCGCCGTTTACGGCGTCGTCGTCGGCACCTTCGGCACCGATATGCCGCAATTCGCCACCGCGCCCAGCCAACCCGGCCTGCTACCGGCGCGCCTCGTCCAATCGATGGTGGTATTCGGCGTGATCGGGCTGATCATGATCTACCTCGGCCTCGCCGTCCTCGGCTTCGTGCGCGACCCGTTCGCCCGCATCGCCGCCCGCTTCCCCAACGCACCCCTGGTCTTCTTCGGCGGCCTGATCGGCGCCTTCCTGATCGGTCGCCCGTTCCCTCTGTTCCGCAAGTTGTTTCGCGATGTCGCCGAAGAGGGAAATCCCCTGTACGCCGCAGGCGCCTTCGTCTTGCAGTCCCTCGGCAACATCCTGATCCTCGCCGCCCTGCTGATCCTCACCGTGCTCGTCGGTGGCCGCCTGCAACGCTGGTTCCAAGCCGACCCGCGCCGGGTGAGCCTCCTCAGCGCCACCGCACTGCTCATCGTCGGCGTCTTCACCTTTCTCTACTGGGACGTTCGCCTGCCGACGATGCGCGACATCATTCCCTGGTACCCCGTAGCCCCTTGGGTGTAGGCCCTTCGCCGGGTCTGGCGGAACCCAGCGGGAACGTTCCGGTACGCCGACGGGCCGGGCGGTCGATACCGCCCGGCCCGGGTTCGATCGGTGTCAGCGACCGCTGTGGCTGTGCTGGCCGCCACGCGCCTTCGCTTCAGTAGGCTGGGCTTCCGCGCCCTTACGTCCGGCCGCGCTCGGGTCGGCCGAGTGGCTCGAGCCGAAGCTTCCGGTGCTGGCCTGGCCGCCGCGGCGCGCCTGCTCCTCGGTGTCCGAACGGTTACCGAACTGACCGGGGTTGTTCTTGTCTGCCATCACTTGCTCCTTTCGGTAGCGGATGAAACCGACTGTGGCTCTGCGCGCCACGTCTTCGTGCTACCCGCCGCATGGGGCGTAAATCAGCCCGGAAGCTTCTTCATACGATCGCAAAGATTCGTCTCCCGGGTTCAACTCAATCGGTATTCGCCCGAAGCGAGGACGCGCCGGACTTCGGCGGCCGTCTGGACGGCGTCGAGCTGCCCGGTGTCGATCGCGTGGTCCTCGAGGTCGGCCAGACGCTCGAACGCGGCGTACAGGCCCGTGATCGCCTCGACATCCTTCAGTTCGTGTTCGGCGCGCTGCCTCGCGCGCGACAACGTGGTGTCCAGGTCGGGCCTGAGGACCACATAGGACAACGTCAGGCCGTCGCGGTCCGCGGCCGCACGGAACGGTGGCAGGAACCACGGTCCGACGATCCCGTCGACCACGACGTCGTAGCCGCCGCGTGCGAACGTCGTGACGGTTGCGACGACCGCGTCGATGACCACTTCGTTCTGCCGGTGCGCTGCGGGCAGGAACGGCAGGACGAATCCGCTGCGAATCGAGCGATAGAACTGGTCGGTTGTCAGGTGGACCGCCGGGGAGCTCGCTTCGGAGGCGAGCAGTTCGGCCACAGTCGTCTTACCCGCCCCGGGCGGGCCGGTCAGAATGATCACTTCACCGGTCACGTTCCTGCAAGGTAGTCGCGTGACCTGTCCGCGGCCACGATGCCCGGCACGGTCGCTCATGAGGGCAGCGTGTCGAGTTGGTCGATGTCGGCGCGCACTTTCTCGTGCCAGCGAACCCTGATCGAGCCGGTTCGGCACGCCGCGAGGCAACCGGCGAAAACGAGTAGTCCGCTACTCACGATCGTGCGACCGGGAACGACGAGCAT
This sequence comes from Nocardia gipuzkoensis, assembly GCF_021183645.1. NCBI lineage: Bacteria > Bacillati > Actinomycetota > Actinomycetes > Mycobacteriales > Nocardiaceae > Nocardia > Nocardia gipuzkoensis. Next base: position 207,898 of record NZ_CP089225.1, read on the forward strand.
TCGGAGGTGCGCGAACCCCGCGTGGACAGCATGTGCGCGTACGGGGGCGGCCGGACTCGAGATTCGCGGCAGCGACGAATTCGGCCGGCCCCGTGCGCGTCACCACCTGTCGGCAGCCTCGGAAAGGAAACGCGAGAGATGAAGAAGTACGAAGTTCGACCCGGCGACACCCTCTTCGAGATCGCGCAGCGGGAGTACGGAGATGGCGACTTGTTCCCGGCGATCGCGCGCCAGAACCATCTGGCCGATCCCGATTCGATCGAAATCGGGCAACAGCTCCTGATCCCGTACATCACGCGCCGCCATCTGGTCACCACGACCGATTCCACCGCGGCGCGCAAGCAGATCACGCACCGCCACTACGGAACCGAGGACGTCGACGTCCAGCTGATCTGGGAAGTCGTCAACGGCGTGGCACAACACGAGATTCAGCGCGGTGCGTGGCTGCACATGCCGGAACTCGCCGATGTCGGACACCACACGGTGATCGAAGGCGAGACGTTCGGCATACTCGCCGCGCGGTGGTACGGCGACGACCATCTCGCGCTGATCATCGCCCTCGCGAACCACCTGCCCCTGCAGACGGAACCGGAACCCGGCCAGGTGCTCGTCGTGCCCGGCCTGAACCGCCGCCGCAGCGTGGCGGGCGATACGCTCCGATCGATGTGCGAGGACGAGTACGGACCCGCGGATCTGGACACCAGGGTAGGGGTCGTCGCAGCGGCGAATCACCTCGTGCAGCCCGACTCGCTCTTCTCCCGCCAGGTGGTCCACTTCCCGTCCTGACCCATCGGGAAGTCCGTTCGGCTAGGCGGTCGCGTGGTCTCGACGATATTTGGTTCGGCGGCGGAACAGCCAGGTCGACAAGCCGGTGAGCGCGAGCGCGAGCGGAGTCAGGCCGAAGGCCAGCCACACCAGTCGCCACCATCCGTTCACCATCCAGCCGAAGTGCGCGGGCTCGAAGACTTTGGCGTAGAAGGTGTTCGCCAGCGGTCTGCCGTGACTCGCGTCGACCACCTTGATGTCGGAACCGTCGTAGGCGTTCACGTACACCAAGACGTCACCGCTGTAGAAGAGGCGGTGCTCGCGGGGTGAATAGGCGCCGGCGACGGAGGCTCGGTAGTAGGGGGCGGAATCCGTGGGCAGCAGAAGATAAGCGAGCCTGCCGGGAGCGGCCTGGTGCGCGATCGCGCCGGCCTCGCCGATGGTGATCGACGTCCGGCCGGCGCCGTCCGAACGCGGCACGAAGTACTTCTCGGTGCGTTCGAGGTTCGCGGTGCCGCCGGTGACGACGAGCCAAGCCCGCCCGACGGCGGGCCACTCCATGGTGATTCCGGTGATCCCCCACATCAGCAGGAACGGTACGGCGAGAACGCCGAGGACGCTGTGCAGGTCGCGGTCCCGAGCGAATCGCCCCTTCCGCAGCCGGACCCGGAACCCGTTGCGCAGCCGATTGAGCGACGGCCACCAGATGATCGCACCGGACACCGCGAGCGATATCAGCAGCACGCCGAGCGCACAGAGAATCGACGCCGCCCACGTGATGCCGATGAGCGGAGCCTGGTTCTCCAGGATCGGCAGCGCACCGGAGTAGCGCAGACAGCCGAACGCGCAGTCGTGCAGGTTGACCAGCCAGCCGAGTACACCGTCGGTCAGATTCACCCGCTCGTTGATCCGTCCGGTGCCCGGATCGACGGAGTACGCGGCGGTGAACGTCGTGTTCCCGACCACGATCACGCCGCCGTCCCGGCCGACCCAGCCTGCGTCGAAACCGGGATCGGCTGCCCGGACCAACGCGACGGCATGTTCGGTGTCGACTACCGGCGGCGCGTCCGTGTGCCGATAGAACGAGGCGTGCTGGGCTCGGAACAGTTCGGCGTGGTACAGCAGGATCGCGCCGGATGTCGACTGGAGAACGAGGACCGAGCCGAGTATCAACGCCGACCAGCGGTGTATCGAGATCAGCGTGCGCCGCGCGGGTTTTCGAGAACGTTTCCGCGCTCGGACGATCCGCTTGCCAGGCTCGGGCACCACCGCGGTCGCGTTCATAAGGGTAGGCTAACTTGAAAAAGTACCTTCCCCGGAGTGGGCAGAGCGAGCTCCGACGGTCAACGAGAGCGAATCCCCCGGCCCGCCTCCGATTCCCGGTCACCCTGCGGGCACGAGGTCGACGCCGTATCTCCGGTACATCGGCGACTCCCCTGCCCGGAACGCCTCGGTGTGGGCGACCACGTCGGTCGCGAGCCCGGCGGCCTGCAGCGCTCGCGCTTTGAAGGCGCGTCCGGCCAGGCTGACTCGATGCTGGACCGCCCAGACCCGATGGTCGAGTTCGGCGGGAAGGCCCTCTCCCCACATCGTCACCTCGGTGAGCCCGCGATCGAGGCAGTCGAGTACGCCGTCGCGAACTCGGCTGTCGCCTCGGTACATCTCGGATGCGACAGCGATCGAGTGCGGCCACGTCTCGCGCACCGGCGCGGCCATGAACTGCTCGAGGTCGAGCACCGTCGCGCCGAGGATGCGCAGCGGGCGGGTATCCGGGTGCCCGGCCACCAGCACCGTGACCTCCCATCCCGCGACGGTTCGATCGAACAGCCACCCGCCTGCGTAGCGCACGACGTCCGCTACGTCGGGTGCGGCCACCGCCAAGCGGTACCGATGTGGGTACCGGCGAGCCTGCGCTCGCCAGCGAGCGACGGAGCGCAGTCCTGGAGCGCCTCGGTCAATGGAATCGACGGATCGTACAGCCATGGTTCCCATCCCGCTATCACCAATGAAGGTATCGATAGGTCCGGCCGCGGACACCAACTCCGATGGGTACCAGCCATCGTGCCGGCCGTCGCGGATCAGCGAGTCGGGCGGCCCGTGGGCGGCCGCATGCCGAACCAGCGAAGGATCCGGAGAGCGGGACGGCGGGTGAGGGCGGATCGCCGTACCCTCGCCGGAAGGTTCTGCCGCACACACACTAAGGCGGGCGGCGAGCCCACGAGAACGCTTCGAGCGAGCCGTATTGTGACCTATCTCACCCACATAGCAACTTGTTGGTCAAACCGCCTGATTCACCTACCGCCACGACTTCTCACCGCAGGCATATGGCCGGTCGCCCGATCGCGACAGACAGAGACGGGTAGCGCCTCGAGAATCGGAACACCCGGCGCACGCGCCGCGTCGCCCGGCACTCTTCCCTAGAACCTCACTCCAACAGCATTTTCCGGCGTATGCGCATGCGCCGCGCACCCGCCCGCGCTTGCGGAACGCACCATGGGCGACAGCTTGACGACACTGCGCGCATCGTTCAAACTGGTCCCTACCGGACAATGCTGTCCGGAATCTCACCAGGCCTGAAACATCCCTGTCGGCAATATTGTGGCAAACTCTACCGAACGATTGCCGCCCGACGATTCCACCTGCGACCGAGGGGGCGGCATGGGCAAGTCGGCGTCTCGGCGACGATCATCAGGAGACGCATGCTCACGTCCACCAGTCGTGCCGATCCGGACGATCCGCTCATCGCGACGGCGTTCGATCTCCGCACGGGCGCCATCGTTCTCGCCGAGTTCGGCGCTCCCCCGGCCGACCCGTTCAGCATCCGGCACCGCCTGGCGGATCTGACCCCACTGGGCACACCGGTCCGCCCGCTGCCCGGGCACCTGCGCCACCTGGGCGTCCTGCTGCGCTGCTGCATCGACCACATGGCGATCACCGCCGAGATCGCGCAGATCCACGATCTGATCGGGCTCGCCGACGAGCTCGTCGAACTGGTCGACATCATCAGTGACTCCGCCGCTCATACCGCCGAAGGCATTGTCGCCGTGGATGATTCGATACAGCGACAGGCCCACGCCGCTGCGGTGCGATTGCGCACCCGCGGCGCCGAGGCCACGGTACACCGGTTGCTCGCGCGCTGGTCGGCCGAAACCGGAATAGACTTCGCGCAACGGGAATTCGCCAATGGACTGCTGCACGTGATCCGGTCCTTCGAACGCGTCGCCGACGCGCTGACATCCATCGACCGGTCGCCCTGAACGCGTCGCCGCGACCTCAGCCGCGCAGGGCGCGGTCCAGCAGCGCCCACGCCTGCCGGGCGGTCTCCTTTTTCGACTGCGCGTCGGTCTTGGCCAGGATGGCCGCCAGCATCGCCAGCGCCATGACAACGTCCGCGGTGGTGATGTCCGCGCTGATCGTGCCGCGCTGACCCGGGTCCTCGAGCTTTTCCGCGATGAGGGTGATCAGCCGGCGCGCCACCTCGAACAGGCGCATGTCGTCGGTGTCGGTCGGATGGATCATCGCGATGAACGCCGCCGAGGTGGTGATCTGCTCGACCATGATCGCCAGTAGATCGTCCACGGTGACCGCGGGGTCGGCCGCCAGCGCCTCGATGCCGTCGATGTTCTCCTCGAACACCGCGAGCGCGATGCTCTCCCGCGTCGGGAAGTGCCGATAGAGCACGCCCTGACCCACCCCGGCGGCCCGTGCGATGGAGCTGAACGGCGCGTCGAAGCCGCTGTCCGCGAAGACCTCCCGCGCCGCCTGGATCAAGGCTGCCCGATTGCCGGCCGCCGCCTTCGGCCCCCTGTTCCCACGGCGTGGCGAGGTCATTCGGGCAAGGCTACCGGACCCCGATGGACCGGCCGCAGCACGCCGAACGCCCAATTATCCTTGCGCCGGAACCGCCCGCTGTTCAGCGAGTTCGGCGAGACGGTCGAGGGATGCCGACAGTTTGTCCGCCGTGGTCGCGCGGGCGCGGACCTGGCGCTTCTCGTCGGTCAGCGTCGTCCAGTCGTAGGTGTGGGTCACCCGGGTGCGGCCCTCGCCCACCGGCTCCAGCTCCCAGCGCCAGAGGTGGCCGGGCGGCTCTTTGCCGGGTTCGGACGGGCGCCATGCGATACGACTGCCCTCGGCGAACTCGACCACGTGGTTGTCGCGGACGGCTCCGTTGGTCAGGCTGGTGCTGAAGACCGCACCGGCCGCCCGCACCCGCTGCCCCGTCGCGGCCTCGGCCAAGTTGTCGTTGCCGTCCCACCGTGGCTGCTCGGCGGGATCGGCGATGAGCTCGAAGATCTCCGCCGGACCCGCGCTGATCTCGCGGCTGGCGCTGACGATACGGGGAACCTCGTTCTGGTCGGTCACGTGCCGATCGAAGCATCGGACGGGAAGCTGAGCAAGCCTTCTGCTCGAGGCTCGCGGTAATTCCGGCGCCGATGCGCGCACAGTGCCCGGCAGCGGGTCGCCGCCGCCGCCACGGCGGAGACGGTGCGGTATGACTGACTCGACATCCGACCGACGAAGGGATGCGCTCATGGGCGAGCGAGTTGCAATAGTGTCCGGCGCCGCACGAGGGATCGGTGCGGCGATCGCCGAGCGATTGGCCGCGGACGGGCTCCGGGTCGGCGTGCTCGACCTCGACGCGGCCGCCTGCGCGGGCACCGTCGGCGCGATCACCGAGGCGGGCGGGCAGGCCGTCGCACTCGGCGCCGACGTGTCGGACGAGGAGTCGGTGGCCGCCGCCGTCCGGCAACTGGAGAACGAACTGGGCGCGCCGACCGTCGTGGTGAACAACGCGGGCATCCTGCGCGACAACCTGCTGTTCAAAATGACCGTCGAGGACTGGGACGCGGTGCTGAATGTGCACCTGCGCGGAGCGTTCCTGCTCACCCGCGCGGTGCAGAAGTACATGGTCGAGCAGAAGTGGGGACGGGTGGTCAACTTGTCCAGCACCTCGGCGCTCGGCAATCGCGGCCAGGCCAACTACTCGGCGGCCAAGGCGGGCATGCAAGGCTTCACCAAGACCCTGGCGTTCGAGCTGGGCAAGTTCGGCGTCACGGCCAACGCCATCGCCCCCGGCTTCATCGTCACCGACATGACCGCCGCCACCGCCGATCGCGTCGGCGTCTCGTTCGAGGACTTCCAGAAAGCGGCCGCCGCGCAGATTCCGGTGCAGCGCGTCGGCACTCCCGAGGACATCGCGCATACCGCCTCGTTCCTGGTGAGCGAGGGCGCGGGTTTCGTCTCCGGCCAGGTGATCTACGTGGCGGGCGGTCCGACCGACTGACGCCGCCGCCCCGCCCGGCGTGCGGCGGCGGGCGGGGGCGGTAACGTCGCAGCACATGAACCGGCGTGCGGCTCGTCGTACGGTGACGAGCTATGTTCTTCTGCTGCCGAGCCTGATCGGTGTCGGAGTGTTCCTGGTGCTGCCCATCCTGGTGGTGTCATGGCTCAGCCTGCACAGCTGGAACCTGTTGGGGCCCATGCGATTCGTGGGACTGAGCAATTGGCGCTCGGTACTGGGTGACGCCGCGTTCGGCCATGCCCTGCTGGTGACGCTGGCATTGACCGCGATCGTGGTCCCCGCGCAGACCGTGCTGGGTTTCACGGTCGCTGCGCTGCTGGCGCGGCGGCGCGGTGCGACGAGTCTGCGGGTGCTGTACGCGCTGCCGTGGATGTGCGCGCCGGTGGCGGTGGGCGTGGTGTGGCAGTGGATGTTCGCGCCCACGGGGGGCGCCGTCAACGCCGTGCTCGGTCGGCGCATCGAGTGGCTGTCGGATCCGGCGCTGGCACTGCCGTCGGTGGCCGCGGTGAGCGTGTGGGCGAACTTCGGGTACGTGGCGCTGTTCTTCGTGGCCGGGATCCGCGCGATACCGAGTGAGATCCTCGACGCGGGAGCACTGGACGGGGCCACCGGCTGGCGCCGGATCCGCTGGCTGATCCTGCCCCTGCTGCGTCCGACCATGTTCTTCGTGCTCGTCACGGGCGTACTCACCGCGTTCCAGACCTTCGACACCGTGTACGCGCTGACCAAGGGCGGGCCGGGCGATCGCACGGACGTGGTCGCGATGCGGATCTTCGCCGAGGCGTTCGACGCGGCTCGGCCGGGGCGCGCCGCCGTCATGGCGCTCGTGGTATTCGCGGTGATGTTCGCGATCACCGTGACGCAGCACCGCTATTTCCGGGATCGGACCACCTATGAGTTCTGAACGTCTGCGTTCGGCGGCGGCCTACGCGGTGGTCTCGGCCGGATCGCTGCTGACCGTCGCGCCGCTGTTGCTCAGCGCGGTCACCGCGGTGAAGACGCCCGACCAGTTCGCGGCCGGGTCGCCGCTGGCCCTGCCGCATCCGGCCACCACGGACAACTTCCGGACCGTCCTCGACTACGGGTTCGGACGGGCGGTGCTGGTGACCGCGCTGATGACGATCTTCGTCACCGGCGGCCAGCTGGTCACCTCGGTGGCGGCGGCGTACGCGTTCGCCCGCACCGAGTTCCCGGGCCGCGATGCGCTGTTCTGGGTGTATCTGGCCACCATGATGGTGCCGCCCATCGTGACGTTGATCCCGCTGTATCTGATGTTCGCGCACCTGGAGCTGCTGAACACCTTCTGGGCACTGGTACTGCCGTTCGTGTTCGGCTCGCCCTACGCGATCTTCTTGCTGCGTCAGTATTTTCGCGCGATCCCACCGGAGCTGATCGGTGCGGCGCGGCTCGACGGCGCGAACACCCTCGACATCATCGTGCACGTGATGGTGCCCATGAGCAGGCCGGTGCTGGCGACGCTGACGCTCATCACGATCGTCTCGCAGTGGAACAACTTCATGTGGCCGCTGGTCGCGAGCAGTGGGCGTTCGTGGCAGGTGCTGACCGTGGCCACGGCGAATCTGCAGACCCGGTACAACGCGCAGTGGACCCTGGTGATGGCGGCCACGACGCTGGCCATCGCGCCGCTGGTGGTGCTGTTCGTGGTCTTCCAGCGGCAGGTGCTGCGCTCGATCGCGTGGACGGGAGTCAAATGAGAACCTCGACCCGCGTGCTGCTCGCCCTCGCGCTCGCCGCGGCGCTGCTGGTGGGCGCCGTCTTGTGGCTGGGCCGCGGCGGTGACGGTAGCGGCCGCACCGTGGTGGGGTTGCGGATCTGGGACGAGAGTTTCGTTCCGCGCTATCGCGCCTCGCTCGCGGAGTTCGAGCGGGCGAATCCAGACCTCGAAGTGCGGATCACGGTGGTGCCGTGGCGGTCCTATCCGCAGAAGCTGCGCTTGGACGTGGCGGGCGGGACCGCCGACGACCTGTTCTGGACCAACCTGTACGAGGACTACGCCGATGCCGGGCGGTTGCTCGACATCGGGACGATGCTCGGTCCAGAGGCCGCGCGGTCCTGGGACCCGTCGGCGGTGGCGCAGTACACGCGCGACGGAACGCTCTGGGCAGTACCGCAATTCGTCGACGCGGGTACAGCGGTGTACTACCACCGGGAATTGCTCGCGGCCGCACGGGTGGATCCCGCCGAGCTGGCCGCGCTGCGGTGGAGTCCGAACGGCGAGGACAGGTTACGACCGCTGCTGCGCAGGCTGGCGGCGGTCGCCGCATGGGCGTACAACGCGGGCCACGACTTCCAGTCCATCGAGCTGCCGTATCTGGGCTCGGCGGGAGCGCGATTCCAGGACGAGCAGGACCGCTTCGTCTTCGACAGCCCGCAGGGCGTCGCGGCGTTCGATTATCTGGTGCGGTTGGTCGCCGACGGGCTCACGCCCTCGCCCGCGGACACCAACACCAATCCCGACTTCGCGAAGAACGCCTTCTTGCAAGGCAAACTCGCGCTGTTCCAGTCGGGAACGTTCAACCTCGCGCAGATCTCCGAGCAGGCCCGCTTCCCATGGGGCGTAGCGCTCCTGCCCCAGGGCCCGGACGGACGGGTGAGCACGAACAACGCGATCGGCGTCGCCGCGAACGCCGCCACCCGGCATCCGGACGCGGTGCGCCGGGTCCTGGCCTGGCTGGGCAGCGGCGCGGGCAATCGCTACCTGGCCGAGGGCGGCGCCGCCATTCCGGCCGTCGTCTCCGAACAACAGCGCTATCGCGAGTATTGGGGCGGGAAGGGAGTAGACGTCTCGCCCTTCTTCGACGTGCTGCGCGGCCCGCGCATCTCCCCCGGCGGCGGGCCGGGCTTCCCGGCAGCACTCCGAGCGGTCGAACCGATCTTCGCCGAAATGTATCTCGGCCGGATACCGGTGCCGGAAGCGCTGTCCCGCGCACGCTCCGCAGCCGAGTCGGCCGCCGCCCAGAACTGAGCGAGCACGCGGCGCGACGATCAGTGGGACCAGTCCACCCACTGCCGCTGGGCGGTGAACAGCACGGATGTGGAATGGCGATATCCCAGGGTGTGCAGACGCCGCTGGATCCGCGCGCGCACCTCATCGAAGTTCGAGTCGGCGCCCTTCGCGGCGGTTCGGTGGGCCATGATGGCCAGGGCCGAGAGCCCTCAGCGCGGGCCAGCGCCCTGGGGCGGGTGGTCGCCTACGGATCGGCCGAGTACGCCGAGAAAACCGGCCGCCGCTCAGTTGTCGTACGACGCGACGCCGACCGGGCCGACACCGATGCAGAGTTCGAGACCTGCTGTCTCGGAGACGATTCGAAGTGCCGAACCGCTGCCTACGACGCGGACGAACACGGTGTTCGGCCCCTTGCGGACCGGCGCCGACACGGTCTCGCCTTGTTCCATGGCGACGCTGATCCGACCATCGCGACTGGCGAGGTAGTTGAGCTGTGCCGTCCATTTGTTCCCGAGCATCGGGCCATCGAGGGGCAGGCGGGCCGGAGTGCTGCCGTGTATCCGGTGCCCGCAGCCGGGCTCCGGTCCGGGGAGGATGATCCGGTTCCACCAGACCGCCGCTTCGACGATCTCCCCCTCGTCGGTGATCATGCGCAAGTGGGGTGTCGAGTCCGCGAACGTGCCGGGAGCTGCCACGGGCGCCAGCGCGTTGCTGGTGAGGTTCTGCGGATACGCCAACGGATTCAAGACATTCCACGGCACCTCTTGCTCGAGCAGGGGCGCGCCGTCCCACGCGCGCAGTGCCGATTTCACGTTCGTGACATAGGTTTCGGTGGGACCGACACGCCACGATTGCACGAACGTCCGCGTGGACCACAGACTGCTCACCAGGAACGCCACCGTCACCGCGACCGTCACAGACCGGCCGGGAAGCGCCGCGAGCAGCGGGCCGCGCGACGGCCGGGGGCGAGCGCGCAGCATCAGCGCACCCGCGGCGGCCACCACCACGGCCATGTCGGCGAAGTAGCGCAGCGACTGCATGAGCTCGCCCGCGGTGTTCGGCCCGCCCCGCGCCAATGCCACGGCCAGCTGCGCGATCAGGACATAGGCCGCGGCCGTCAGCCAGACCGCCCCGATCCGCTGCCGGGCACGCATCGACAGTGCCACCACCAGGGCCAGTGCGATCCAGGCCGCCGCCACCGCCCATCCTGGGGGATCCGCCCACGGCGTCGACGGCAGCCAGCGCTCCCACACCCAAGGCCCGCCGAACAAGGCGGGCACGATTCCCAGCGAAGCCGCGCCGGGCAGCAGGTCGCGCAGTTCGTCCGCGCTACTCGGCACGGCGGGGTCGTCGACGACCACGAGATAACCGATCGACCAGCAGGCCAGCACCGCGCCCGAACCGAGCCACAGCGCCGCCCCCCTCCGCGCCACCACTCCGATCGCGGCCGCGCGGCCGTCGACGTGGCAGACCAGCGCCGTGACGGCGAAGGCGACGAACGGCACGATCGCCGACTTCTCGAAGAACAGCAGTGCCACCGCGAGCACCGCTACCCCGGACAGCGCGTATCGGCGGCGGCCGGTCCGCACCAGCAGCACCGCGTCACCGATCACCCAGGCCAGGGCGAACTGCAACGGCAGGGCGTTCAGGGCGGCGGCCCACCAGGCGAACGCCGGAATCGTCAAGGGGCAGAACAGGTAGAAGACCAGTGGAGTCAGGATCGACCAGCGTGGGCCCACCAGCAACAGCAGCATCCGTACCACCGCCACCGACGCGCCCAACTGCATGACGACCAGCACCACCACCGGACCGGCCCAGGTCAGCGGGGCCACGGCGGTCACCGCCCAGGCCGTGACGAAGGCCAGCGGCATGAAGTGTCCGTCGTGGTCGTACAGCAGCAGGTCGGTGGACCACAGACCGAATCGGGCCGCTCGGCCGACCAGGATGAGATCGTCCCAGTAGAAGTACCCGCTGCCCGCTACCCACCAACGAATCGCCAGCTGCACCACGACCAGGCAGCAGGCGACGACGACTACCGGCCGCGCGATCTTCCGGAACCGATCCCGCGCCGACGCCCCGGACCGCGGGGCGCGCGCGGACTCCGGAAGGGTGAGCACAGCAGTATCCATGTCATCCCACCGTAGCGTCGGTCGGGCCGGGAATCGGTCCTATCGGGCAATGTCCGCTTCCGCCGATACGGCGGGGAACTCGACGGCTCGATCTCCTCGACGTCCGGTGACGCGTCGGCCCGCAATTCCTCGATCAGCGCCGCGGTCCCCGCGATGCCGGTCCAGGGCAGGGGCAGCAGGTCCACGGCTGCCCCATTGCCCGGCCTCGCTGAGCGGCCCGCGAAACAGCAAGTAGTCCCGGGCGGGAATCCGCGGCCGCGGGCCATCGATCACGTCCGGCGGGAAGGCGGGCGCGACAGTCCCGAGTCAGTGACCGACGGCACCGCTCAGCTCGTTCGGTGTGCCCGGCAGGGTGGCGGTCGCCGTCTTCGCTCCACTCGCCAGCTCGATGCGGTGGACCTGCTTGGTGGCGGGGTCGGACACGTAGGCGGCGGCGCCGCGGACGAACAGCGCGGGTCGCGGCTTCTGCCATTCCAGCGGCTCCTGCCAGGAGCCGATGACCGGGATCGTGCGGACGACCGTCCCCGCGACGGGATCGATCACGTGGATGCGGCCGTCGGTGCCGAGGACCAGGGCTTCGCCCTGCGGGCCACGGGCCAGCGAGCGGAAGGTGTAGCTGGTGCCCAGGTCGACCAGCCGCACTGTGCCGGTGACCGTGTCGATCAGCGAGACCTGCTGTGGGCGTTCGAGTTCGGCGTCCGGGTCCTGCTTGTAGTCCCCGAGGACGACGGGCGAGGCGTCGCTGCCCGCCTGGTTGCCGATCCGGCCGTACGCGGTCGGACTGGTCACTTTGGTGATCCTGCCGTCGCGGTAGACGAGCACGCCGTTCTGGCAGCCGATCACCACAGCCTCGCCCGCGGCGGTCGCCTCACCGTGCACGCCGGGGCAGTCCTCGTTGCGCGCCTTCTCGGCGCGGTTGCGGTCCAGCACCACGATTCCGGTGCGCTTGTCCGCGGTGCCGAGCGTCACCACCAGGTCGCCGTTGGTCAGTTCGATCGCGACGCCGTGGTGCGCGGCGGCCGCGCGGTAGGTCGACGTCTTCGGCTTGCCGTCGGCGAGATCGGCGGTGTCGAACGCGACGACTTCGCCGGTGCCGTCGCTGAACAGGACGGTACGCCCGGCATGGCGCACCACGTGTCCCGGCTCGGGGCCGGGGAAGTCGGTGCCGGTGAATTCGGCTGCCGTGGCGTCGAAGACGCGGAAGCCCTCTTTGGTCGAGACGATCAGGTGCCGGTCGTCGCCCGCCGGGTTGAGCCGGTTGAAGCCGTCCAGACCGACCGTCTCGGCGAGGTCGAGGGTGGTGCCGTCCAGCACGTAGATTCCGCCGTCGTGGGTGACCGCGACGGGGTCGGCGATCCGTTCACGCCGGGTGTCCTGCTCCGCGGAGGTGCCGGCGCCGCACCCGGCGACGGTGAGTACTGCGGTCAGCAAGCCGGTCAGGGCAGCCGATTTCGTGGTTTGTGTCCGAACAGGCATGGGTGACTCCGTCTTTCGTTCTACTGGCTGGGCGCTAAGGGGCGGCGAGCCCGCGCACGATCGACTCGGTGTTGGCCCGCATCATCTCCAGGTAGGTGCCCGCGCCACCCCCCGGTTCGGTGAGCGATTCCGAGTACAGGGGAATCACCTGGACGTGCACGCCGACCTGATCGGCGAGCACCCGCGTCAATCGGTCCGGTTGCGCGGAATCGGCGAAGATCGCGCCCACCCCGGCGGCGCGGATCGTTCCGGCGAGCGCGGCGAGATCCGACGGGCTCGGTGAGGCGAGCGTGGTTCCACCCGGTATCACGGCGCCGACCACTTCGAAACCGAATCGCTGCGCCAGATAACCGAAGACGTGATGGTTGGTGACCAACTTGCGCCGCTCGGCCGGGATCGTCGCGAACCGCTCGGTCATCCAGCGGTCGAGCCGATCGAGTTCGGCCAGGTAGTCGTCGGCCCGGGCGCGGATGGCCGCGGCGTCGACGCCGTCGACGTGCTCGACGACCCGGTCGCGGATCACCTCCACCGCCCTGCGCACACGGCGCGGATCGGTCCAGAAGTGCGGATCGGGCTTCCCGTTCGCGTCCTGCGCCGAGTAGCTGATCGGATCGATCGCCGCACCGACGGATACGCCGGCCACTCCGGACGCCTCGGCCGCCTCGACGTTGTGCAGCACGCTCTGCTCGAGGCCGAGGCCGTTGTAGACGATCAGGCGCGCGCGTTCGAGCTGGGCCGCCTGCTGAGCGGAGATCGCGAAGAAGTGCGGGTCCGCGTCCGCCGGCATGAGGACGGTGACCTCGACCGTGTCACCGGTGACGGCGCGGGTGAGGTCACCGAGAATGTTGGTGGTGACGATGATTCCGGCGCGGTCCGCGCCGGAGGTCGAGCATGCGGGCAGCGCGAGCAGCGCGGCACCGATCAGGGCGCACAAACGAGCGGTGAGTCTCATCGGCCCGTCTCCACCATGGCGGCCGGGGTGACGTCGAGGGGGAACGTTCGTGCGACGCGCGAGTTGTCCGTGTAGTCGATCTCGTGGATCAGCCGAGCCACGGGGTCGTTGAGATAGGCGCGGTGTTCGTCGACCAGGATCACCGGCGCGGGCACGCCGTCGAGCACCGGCGCGACGAGCGGCCGCGCTCCGGCGGACTCGCGGCCGGACGCGGCGTCGTAGCTGTGCAGGACGCCGTCCGCGGTGAGGGTCAGCAGGGCGGCGCCCTCGCCCGCCGTGTTCGCCGCGATCACCGGACCGGTGTCCACCGGCGTCCAGGTCTTGCGCCGGACATCGAGCACCCAGACGCCGCGCCGACCGGCCTTCGCCGCCAGCGTCGTGCTGCCGGGGCGGTGGAAGAATTCGGTCGCGCGGTCGGCGTCGGCGGTTCCGGGCGGATAGGGGATCTTCTCGCCGGTGAACACCGCGTCGCGTGCCGTCACCACCAACGCCCCGTCGGCGCAACCGAAGACGACACCACGTCTGGTCACCGCCGAGCCGCGCGGATCGGGACACCGCTCGGCCACGACCGCGGCCGGTGCGCCGTCGCGCGTGCGGACTTCGACCTGCGCGCGGGCGGGTACCGCCACGAGCAGGTGCTCGGCATACGGCACGGCGGCCGCGTCGGCGATCACGTCGTCCCGGCGCAATGACCCGGCGCCGAGCGCGGACCGGTCCAGCAGCGCGGTGGCGCCCGATTCGAAAGTCACTGCCGTGAGCGCGCTGTCGCCGTGCGCGCCCGTCACCGGACCGCCGTCGAACGTGCCCAGCTCGCGGGCGGGTGCCCGGTAGTAGTGCACGTGATCGCCGTGGTCGACCGTCCACGCGCCCGCGTCGACGACCCGCACCCGGCCGCCGGCCGACAAGAACGCGAAGCGCCCGTCGGTGCGCACGCGGTCGACGCCCGCCAACCCACCCAGGTCGGTGACGTTCTCGGTGACGAGGTCGATCACCCGCACGGCGCCGGTCGCGTGGTCGGCCACGACGAGACGCGGCTGCGCCTCGTCGGCCTCCTCCGCACCCGCCACGTACCCGTGTGGCGTCGGTACCGACGGAGAGCCGGATTCGTCTGCCCCGCAACCGATCAAGGGCGTGATCGCGGTGAGGACCAGCAGCAGGGCCAGCGGTTGCGGAGTCACGCGAAAGGAGCGGACCCGTTCGCGCAGCCAGGCCGTCAGCGCCGAGACGAAGAACAGGCCGACGGCGGTCGCCGCGATGGTCGCCCCCGCGGCGGTGCGCGCGTGCCACGAGATCAGCAGCCCGGCAACGGTGGCCACCGCACCCAGCGCCGCGGCGGTGAGCATGATCGCCGGGATGCGATGCACCCAGTAGACGGCCGCCGCGGGCGGTGCGATGAGCAGACCGAAGACCAGCAGCGTACCGACGATGTGGAACGACGCGACGATCGCGAGGGTGACCAGACCGATCAGCGCCACGTTCGCCACGCGCGGCCGCAATCCGAGGGTGTGCGCCTTGCGCGGGTCGAAGGTGAGCGCGACGAACGCCCGGTAACCCAGCACGGAGACCGCGGCGGCGATGACCGCGGCCGCTGCCAGGTACCACAGGTCGCGCTCCCCCACGGCGAGCACGTCACCGAAGAGGAAACCGGTCAGGTCGACCGCGAACGAAGGCGAACGGGACACGATGATCACACCCGCCGAGAGCATCCCGACGAACAGCAGCCCGATGCCGGTGTCCGCGGCGAACCTGGTGCCACGGCCGAGCACCGAGACGCCGACCGCCATCGCCGCGGCGCTGAACGCCGCGCCCAGCAACAGGTTTCCGCCGAGCAGCGCGGCGATCGCCACGCCGGGCAGCATGCCGTGCGCCATCGCGTCGCTGAGGAAAGCCATGCCGCGCAGCACCACCCAGGTCCCCGCCAGGGCGCACAGGCACGACACGAGCAGCCCGCCCCACAGCGCCCGCTGCACGAACGATACCTCGAACGGGGCCAACCACTCCATGGGTCAGCACTCTACAATGATAACGGTTTTCATTTCAACGAGGTGATCGGAGCCCGCCATGTCGCCGCCAGCTGTCCATGTCGCCGAGGTGACGGCCGGTTACCGGGGCCACCCGGTCCTGCACGAGGTCACCGGCACGATCCCGGCCGGACAGGTGACCGCGCTCGTCGGGCCCAACGGCTCCGGCAAGTCCACCCTGCTCGGTGTTCTCGCCGGCGTCATCACGCCCACGGCGGGAACCGTTCGCCGGGAGCATCTCCGGCGACCGGCATTCGTCGTGCAGCACAGCGGCGTCCCCGCGACTCTGCCGATCACCGTCCGCGAGACCGTCGCGATGGGGCGCTGGGCACATCGCGGAGCATGGCGGCGTCTCACCCGGCAGGATCGCGCCGTCGTGCTCGCGTGCCTGGACCGGATGGCGATCGCCGACCTGGCCGAGCGCAGGCTCGGCACGCTCTCCGGCGGTCAGCGTCAGCGCGCCCTGCTGGCCCAGGCGCTCGCGCAGGAGTCGGACCTGCTCCTGCTCGACGAACCCACCACCGGCCTGGACGCGGCCGCGCAGCAGGAGATCGCCGACGCCATCCGCAGTGTCGGTGCGCACGGCGTGACGGTGGTCCACGCCACCCACCGCCACGAGGATGCCCTGCGCGCCGACCACTGCCTGCTGTTGCACGACGGCCGCGTCACCGGCCAGGGTGATCCGCGCACCGTCCTCGGCCGATCCAGCACCGAACCGCGGAAAGCCACGGTCGACTAACGCGGCACCCCGGGCAGGCCGGCGAAAAGGATTTGAAAGACTTTGGGAGCGTGGAGCATGACCGTGGTGGACGGCGTGAAAGGCGCGCCCTCGTTGGTATCGGTGACCACGTAGTCGGCGTGGTCACCAGGGATCCGGTCGAGGATTCCGGCGCAGCGCGGGCCGCCGGTCGCGTTGACCTTCGGCAGGTCGTCGGGATATTCGTAGGGCTGCGCGCCGTACATGAAGCTCGCGTTGAAGATGGCTCCGGGCGCGTTTCCGCCGATGATCGCCTCGGCCGCGGGAAGCGCATTCGCGATGCCGACGACCACGCAGTACAGCACGGGTGAGTACGTGCCGAGCAGTGAACTGGTTGGCCGCAGGGTCTCCAGCACCGCGGTGAGCCCCGGCTCGTTCTCCGTGAGCGCCGACCGGGTCGTGTCGGCCAAGCCGATCAGGTTGAGCAGCATGGTATCCAGGTCCGCGGCACCCTGCGCGACCGTCGCGCCGGTGACGGTGGCGTTGCCTGCTGTGCGCAACAGATCGGGGGCGGTGTCGGCATACAACCCGGTGACCCGACCGGCCGACGACAGATCCCGCCGTAGCGCGGGCAGGCTCGGATTGATCTGCCGCAGATAGTCGTCGGAACGGGCGAGGAGATCGCCCAGCCGGTCGCCGCGGCCCTGCAGCGCCGTGCCGAGCGCGGCCAGGGTGGCGTTGAGCTCGGCCGGTTCGATCGCGGCCAGGATGTCGCTCAGGCGCTGGAACAGCGTGTTGTATTCGACGGTGACCGAATCCGCGCGAATTGTCGTGCCGGGGCGCATGGGCGTCGGCGAGGGGACGCCGGGGACGACGAAATTCACGTATTTGGCGCCGAATACGGTGGTGGAGCGGATATCGACGGTCGCGTTGGCGGGTACCAGGTCCAGCAGTTCGGGATCGAGCGCCAGCCGCAAGCGCGCCCCGTCGGCCCGGGACTCCACCGCGCTCACCCTGCCGATCTCGACGCCCCGCATCCGCACCTTGGCGTCGGGATCGAGGACCAGGCCCGAGCGGGGCGCCTCGACGGTGACGGTCACCGTCGAGTGAAACCGTCCGGCATACATCGCGACGGCGACCGCGACGACCGCGGTGACGATCAGGATCAGCGCCGCCCCGGCGATTTTCAACCGAAATATCCGCCACGTGACCACCATGGTCTGCCTGCCGAAATTCATCTTCGTGCGATCCGATCAGCTCGGCGGGGTGCGGCGCGCGGCGCCGGGATCGGCTCCGGGAGGCGAAGCATCGGCCGCGTCGCCGCCGGTCCCGCGCAGCGAGGCGGCGGCGCGACCAGCGACGAGCGGCAGGTCGAGATAGGTCCGCACACCCGGTTCGGCGGCGACGACGTAGGGAATCGAGTTCACGCAGTGCATGGCCGTGGCGACGATGCCGGGGTTGCGGACCAGACCGGCGGCCGCGCTGTGCGCGTGCATGCCGGTGAACGTCACCATCGCCCCGGGATCGCCGACGATCTCCACCTCGTATCGCTCACCTGCCGGACCGAACCGCCATGGCGGATCGAGGTTTTCCGCACCCATGAACCAGTTCACCGCAGCCGTGATCACCGGCGTGCCCCGCACGGTTCCCTGCCAGCGGAAGCGTTGCGCGGCGACGCGGCCGGGGGCGATCGGACCGATCGGCGAGTCGATCGGCGCGGTGGCCACCGCCACCTCGTGCGTCACCCGCAACTGCTCGTCGAGTGCGATGCCCAGCGCGTCCGCGATCATCCATACCGATTGGCCGTAGCCGCCCGCGAGGACGTTCGCCATCACACTGGTGGCGGCCTGTTCCGGCGTGGCGCCGAACAGCATCCAGTCCCGGACCACCTCGGGCGCGCCGTAGGTGCGGATGTCGGAGAACTCTTCGGCCCGGACTTCGGTGATCGCGCCCGACAGCGCCGACACCACCAGCGGGATCTTCTCGGTGATACCGCCGGGATGTATTCCCGCGCCGTGCAAGGTGACTCCCGCCGCACGGCACAGCTGGTCGTACCGCTGCCGCTCCGCGCGTCGCGGATGGAACCAGCCCAGGGGTGTGACGATGTTCTTGCCGGAGCGCAGGATCGCGCGCACGGTCTCGGTATCGGCCATGAAGGGGCTGTAGAGCACGCAGTCGGCCTGCATGGCGAGCAGGCGGTCGGCGTCGGTCGTCGCACGCACTCCGATCGGCGGGCGGCCGACGAGTTCACCCAGATCCCTGCCGTCCTTGTCGGCGCTGTGCACCCACGCTCCGGCCAGTTCCAGCTCGGGATGGTCGAGGATGCCCTCGATGGCGGCTCGGCCGACCCCGCCGGTCGCCCATTGGATCACCCGGATCACGTCAGTCCACCTTGTGGTCGGGTCCCCGGCCTGCGATGTACTGCTTGGCCCACCGGTAGTCGGGTTTGCCGCTCGGCGCCCGCACGACGGCGTCCGCGATCCAGATCTGCTTGGGCACTTTGTATCCGGCCAGGTACTGGCGAACGTGCGCGTGCAGGCCGGTGAACTCGACCGGCCCCGGACCCGACAGCGAGACCACCGCGGCGACCTGATGTCCCCAGCGTTCGTGCGGCACCCCGATCACCACCGCGTCGGCGATCGCGTCGTGCGCCTTCACGACGCTTTCGACCTCTTCGACGAACACCTTCTCGCCACCGGTGTTGATCACCATGTTGCCGCGGCCGATCAGGGTGATCGACCCGTCGGTCTCGGCGCGGGCGCGGTCGTCGGTGACGACCATGCGCAGGCCGTCCACGGTCTTGAACAGCTTCTCGGTCTTGCCGGGATCCTTGTAGTAGCCGATCGGCACGTTGCCGGTCTTGGCCAGCCAGCCCTCCGCACCGGGCGGAACCCGGCGGCCGTCGTCGTCCACGACGACCGCGCCGCGGCCGGTCTGCACCCGCGGTCCACGCGCGGGATCGTCGTGCTTCTGCGCGAATCCGATACCGCCGAAACCGGTCTCCGACGATCCGATGGAGTCCGAGACGACCGCCCACGGGAACAGCTCCAGCAGCGTGTTCTTCACCGATTGCGACAGCAGCGCGGCGCCGGAGGCGATCGCGAGCAATGACGACGCGTCCACCGGCTCGCGCCGGTACGCCTCGATCAGCGGGCGGGCCATGGCGTCACCGGTGATCACCATGACCTGGGGTCGCTGCTGCGCGACCGTCCGCCAGACGCGTCCTGCGTCGAAACGGGACTCGAAGATCACGGTGTTTCCCGACCACAGCGCGGTGAAGGTGGGCATCATGGCGGCGGCGTGGATCAGCGGCGGCAGCACCAGCCACTGGCTCGGATCGGTCTGGGCGCCGGTGCGCGACTGCTGGAACTCGTCGGCGACCGGCTCGCCGGTGTAGAAGTCGATGCCGCCGCCGAGGACCCGCCACATGTCCTCTTGCCGCCACATCACGCCTTTCGGCATACCGGTGGTTCCCCCGGTGTACATCATGAACAGGTCATCGGGGCCGCGTCGGACCACCGGGCGGTCCGTCGGCCGGCCGGCAAGAGCCGACTCGTATGCCGCGTCCGCGAACTCCCCTGTGCCGGTGCCGAATTCGTCTTCGACGCAGATCGTGTGCCGCAACATGGGCGTTTGCGCCCGGGCTTCCCGCACGGCTTCGGAGTAACAGGAGTGATGGACGAGCACTTCCAGATCCGCGTTGGCGTAGACATAGGCCAGTTCGCCGACGCCGTACCGGTAATTGATGTTGATCGGGACGGCGGCGAGCTTGAAGCACGCGATCAGCGTCTCCATCGTCTCGATGCCGTTGTGCATCTGGAACCCCACGTGGGTTCCCGGGCCGACGCCCACGGTCGCCAGATAGTGCGCGAGCTGGTTGGCCCGGGCGTCGAGTTCACGGAAGGTCACCCGGCGTCCGGACTGGATCAGCGCCGCCCGCTCGGGCATGGCGTCCACGGAGTGCTCGAAGAGGTCGGCGAAATTGTTTGCCATGTCGTTCCATCTCTGGGTGGGGCTGTCACACGACGGTGAGCGGCAGGGGTATCCCCCGGTCGGTGAAGGTGAAGGCGGCGCCGGTGCTGAACCGCGTGATCGCGACCTCCGACGCCTCCCGGAACGGTTTGTCGCCGAGGGTGATGCCTGCGCACCATCCGTGCTCGCCCACGGCGCGGACCTCGGCGGAGAAACGCGGATTCACGCCGCGGACCAGGGCGTTGAGGGGCGCCAGGTGCTCCGGTCCGAGCATCGACGGCCAGGTTCCGTCGGTGTGCGCGCCGCTCGCGGACGGGAATTTCACCGTGACCGTCTCGCCGGAGTCATCGATCTCGATCTCGGTGTAGGGCAGCGGGTTCAGAGCGGGATGTAGCCGCAGCACCGTCGCGAGCGCGGCGGCGTCGTCACCGAGCCCGAGGCAGTTGCGCAAGCGTTCACTGGTGATCCCGGCGATCCCGGCGAACTGTTTGCGCCCGATCTCCAGCGCCGCCGCGGCGTCCGTGCGGGCGCGCACCGCGATCATGAAACCCAGGGTGAGCAGGTGCTGCTGCAAGCAGACCTCGTCGGCGAGGCGTACCAGCGCGGAGCGGGAGAAGTCCGCGAAGCGCACGTCGCTGAGCAACGGTCCGGAGTAGTCGGGCCGCCCTTCGTCGTCGCGGTCGATCTCGCCCAGCTCCAGTCCGGCCGCCGCCGACTCGGCGACCAGTTCGGCGTTGGGCGGCACCGGTGGTGGGGTGTGCGCGGGATCGATGACCACCGTCCACGCGCACACCGGCGTCCGTCCGGCCGGCTTGCGCGGTGGCCGGTGGATCGGCCGGACCTGGGCGTGCGGGTTGGTGGCCAGGGCGGTCGCGTCGAACGTCGGGTCCTCGATGTCGTGGCACATCGACACGACGAAGTCCTCGCCCATCGGTTCCACGTCGGCGAGCGCGCCGCAGTGGTCGAGCCAGAACTCGCCGTGGTGGTGATCGTCGACCCGGAAGCGGAAGTCCATGAACTGCGGTGGCGCGCCGATGTCCAGTTGCAGCCCTTTGAAAATGGTCTCCACGCCGTCGCCCGCGAAGCCGAGCGCGCGCTGCATGCGGCGGGTGTAGACCGGGCTGGCCACCTGCCACTCCTCGATGGCGACCTCGGTCATGCCCTCGCGGCCGAACGCGGCGATCGAGTGCGCCATGCCGGAGCGGTCGATGAGGTGCCCGCACAGCAGCAGTTCGGGCACCAGCGCGGCCAGGGTGTCCCGATCCAGGCCGGCGAATCGGCTGTGTGGTGCGGTCATGTCGGTCACCACAGCGCGACGGGCGATTCGCCGATGCGATACCAGCCCGGCAGCGGCTCGCCGGAGACGGAGCGCTCGATGCGCTTCTGCATGCCCGGCGTGAGCGCGTTGTTCGTGATCATCTCGACAAACAGCGCCGAGACGTTGCCGAAGTCGAAGAAATCGCGCTGCCAGGACCACTGGAAGCCGCCCCCGTAGCGGAACCAGCTGCCGCCGATGCCCTCGGGCGAGTAGTTTCGCCCATCGGGACGCTTGGCCTCGCTGATCTGCTTCCACAATCCGATGACGTTGCCGGTGCGTTCGTCCACCACGAATTCCTGGTACGGGTAGGTCCAGCCCTCCAGCCCGGCCATCTCCTGGCCGAGGGCGAGATCGCGGATCTCGTCGCGCCCGACGGCCATGAATTCCTGGGTGGGGCCGTAATTCCAGCCATAGGTGGCGTCTTCGGTGTACATCTGCGCGAGCGGCTTCCAGTCGCCCTTCTCCTCGCAGCGCTGGTTCTCCGAGATCCAGCGCTGGATCATCTCGTCGAGTTCGGCGCGGTCGAAACTTGGCATCAGTCGGTACCTTTCGGAGAGGAGTCGGTCGCGCCTTCGTCGGCGATCGACAGGGCTTGGGTGGGGCAGTATCGAATCGCGTTCGCCACGGCGGGCTCGAGCTCGCCGGTCGGTGCGTCGTCGAGGATCTCGACCCGGCCGCGTTTGGGCACCGTGAACACCTCCGGCGCCTCGGCCTGACACACCGCGTGTCCTTGGCACAGATCCAGGTCGGCCCGGATTCTCATGGCCTGCTCCGCGCGGACCGGCGGAGCGATACCGGAACGCGTACCCGGTGGGGTCGACGGCTCATCGCGTCTCCACAGTGATGGGCAGGTGCGCGAAGCCACGCACGTTGGACGAATGAACACGTGCGATACCGGACTCGACGACGTCGTAGGAACGCACTCGGGAAGCGAACTCCTGCAGCGCGACCGTCGCTTCCAGCCGCGCCAGGTGCGCCCCCAGGCAGAAGTGCACCCCGGCACCGAAACTGGCCGACCCCGACTTGTCGGCGCGATCGATCCGGAAACTGTCACCGTCCTCGAACACCGCGGGATCACGATTGGCCGAACCGATCAGCAACAACACCTTCGCCCCCGCCGGAATCACGCCGCCGTGGTAATCGAGATCCTGCGTCGCCGTCCGTGCGATCACCTGGCTGGAGGTGTCATACCGCAATGTCTCCTCCACCCACTGCGGCACCAATTCGGCATCGGCGACGACTTTCGCGTACTCCGCCGGATTCCGCGCGCCCCAATACAAGGCGTTGCCGAGTAGTTTCGTGGTGGTCTCGTTACCGGCCACCACCATGAGAAACAAGAAACCGATGATCTCCTCATCGGACAACCGGTCACCCTCGATCTCGGCATCCAGCAGCGCCGAAGTCAGATCGTCCTTCCGCGCGCGCCGGCGCTCGGCCACCATCTCGGTGTAATAGCCCAGCAGCTTCATCGACGCCTCCGCCGCGGCCATCGGGATGTCGAGCACACCGTCCTCCCGATGCACCACCAGATCCGCCAACCGGCGGATCTCCGCCCGATCCGCGGCCGGAACCCCCATGAGTTCGGAGATGACGTCCATCGGCAGCTTGCCCGCGACCTCATCGATCCAATCGAAGGCGCCCCCGGCCAACGCGGGCTCCAGATACGACAGCGTCAACTCCAGGATCCGGTCTTCCATCTCCGCGACGCGCTTCGGGGTGAACCCCTTGAACACCAACCGGCGCATCCGCACATGTCGCGGATCGTCCATCGCCAGAAACGACATGACCCGATGTGCGTGCGGCCCCCATGCCGCTGGATCCAGCGACACCCCGTTCGCACTCGACAACCGCACGCTGTCGCGGAATCCCCCGATCACATCGGCATGCCGCGACAACGCCCAGAACCCCAGGGCCGGGTTGTGATACAGCGGCGCCTCCTCGCGCAGCCGCCGATACGTCGGGTACGGGTCCTCATGGAACCCGTAGTCATACGGATCGAACACCAGCGGCTCCACCGCAGCCGTCATCGCCCACACTCCGAATCCGAGAACAAGTTCTCAACGGGAAGCAGCCAGGCCCCACCGTGGAGAGACACATAGCTGGACATGTGTCTGGACGGTACCACTGACACATTTGCAGGACAATCCCGAACGAACGATCTCTTTCGAAACCGGGACCCAGCGGTCGCGATCTCGACCGGCCGCGCCGTAAAACGAGAACGCGTTCTTGTTCAAATCGACACTTCGGACTATATTCCGAACAGCTGTCCAGGCACGGCATGCGACATACGCCCACGCGCAGCACCGGCGGCACAACGGGGGCACCCGGCGGCGGTAGACCGATCGCCATATCGAACGACTCGACAAGGCAGGGATTCCCATGCGATTCGGCATCGTGCTGTTCACCAGCGACCGGGGCATCACCCCGGCCGCGGCCGCCCGCGCGACGGAGCAGGCGGGATTCGACGCCTTCTACGTCCCCGAGCACACCCACATCCCGGTCGCGCGTAACGCGGCGCATCCCCAGACCGGCGACGCTTCCCTCCCCGACGATCGGTACCTGCGCACGCTGGATCCCTGGGTGGCGCTGTCCATGGCGGCCGCCGTCACCGAACGCATCGAGCTGGCCACCGCCGTCGCGCTCCCGGCCGAGCACGATCCGATCACCCTCGCCAAGACGATCGCCTCCCTCGACCATCTCAGCGGCGGGCGAGTCGTCCTCGGTGCCGGATTCGGCTGGAACACCGACGAACTGGCCGATCACGGCGTGCCGCCGAACAAACGGCGCACCGTGCTGCGTGAGTACCTGACGGCGATGCGGGCGCTGTGGAGCCAGGACGAGGCGAGCCACGAGGGTGAGTACGTGCGCTTCGGCCCGAGCTGGGCGTGGCCGAAACCGGTGCGGCGCTCGATACCGGTGCTGATCGGCGCGGCGGGTACCGAACGCACCTTCCGATGGATCACCGAGTCCGCCGACGGCTGGATCACCACCCCCGGCGAGACGGACATCTCGGATCGGCTGGCACAGCTCCACGAGATCTGGCGGCAGGCGGGACGGGACGGACGTCCGCGCGTGGTGGCCCTCGACTTCAAACCGGACGCCGCCCGCCTGGACGAGTGGGACCGCGCCGGCGTCACCGATGTCGTGTACGGCCTACCGGACAAGGACCAACCGGCGGTGCTCGACTACCTCGCGCGCCTTTCCGGCAAGTTGGCACGGATCGGCCGCCCACTCGGCGCGGCGGACCGGCCGTAGCTTCCCCCGCCGCCGAGCAATTTCCGTGGCCGGAAACACAACGGTTGCGGCAGCGTGAATGTTGCTCGAACAGAATATCGACACTACCATCTAGACACATGTCCGAAAGCAATTCCAGAACCGTCGAAGCGACGCGGCGGCGCTTGACCGGAAAGCAGGCCGGCACGGTCGACAAGCTCACCCGGTCGGCGCTGGAAGTGCTTTCGCGGGAGGGGTTCGCGGGCATGACCGTCCGCATGGTCGCCGCCAACGCCAAGGTCGGCACCGCGACCGCGTACACCTATTTCTCCTCCAAGGAACACCTGGTCGCGGAAATCTTCTGGCGCAGACTGCGGGCGACGCCCTCGCCCGTGAGCGAGGACCAGGACGCCACCGTGCGCGTGATCGCCGAACTGCGCGGTATCGCGCTGCTGGTCGCCGACGAGCCGGAATTGTCCGGCGCGGTCACCAGCGCGCTGCTCGGCCGCGATCCCGACGTCGAGCATTTGCGAGCGCGCATCGGACTGGAAATTCGCGCCCGGCTCGCCCGCGCCCTGTCCGGAAATGCCGACGCGGATATTCTGGAATCGCTCGAATTGCTCTACGCGGGCGCGCTGGTGCGGGCGGGCATGGGCTACGAATCGTATTCCGATATCGCGGACCGCATCGAACGGAGCGCACTGCTCATCCTGAAGTGACACACCACGTTTCGCGTCACTGACCGGCCAGGCCCAGTTTCAGCGACGCCCCGCCGTCGACGAACATCTGCAGGCCGGTCACGTATCGCGACTCGTCGGAGGCCAGGAACGTGACCGCGTTCGAGATGTCCGAGGACTCGACGTACGGAATCGGCATCGCTTGCATGAAGGGGAAGGTGACCTCCGCGTCCTCGCGCGTCGGGTTCTGCACGTCGGGACGGAAGATCTGGTACATACCCTGGTTGTGCAGCATGTCGGTGTCGACGTTGGTCGGGTGCACCGCGTTGATGCGGATCGAACTCGGCCCCAGCGTCAGCGCCAAAGTCTGGGTATAGGAACGGATCATCTTCTTCGACAGACCGTAGCCGTCGCCGCCGGGGCCCTGCAGCGCCTGCTGGCCGTTGAAACCGGTTTGCGGCACCAGCCCCGCGACCGAACCGGTCACGATGATCGAGGCGCCCGCCCCCAGATGCGGCAGGGCGGCGTGCACCGTGTTCACCACGCCCACGAAGTTGACGTCGAAGACGTCGACGAATCCCTGCAGCGGCACATGGTGGCCGAGCGGGCAGATTCCGGCGTTCGCCACCACCACGTCCAGGCGCCCGAGTTCGGCGACGCCGGCCGCGATCTCCGCTTGCAGCGCGGGGCGATCACGCACGTCGACCTTCCTGGCCACGACCCGGCGCCCGGTCGCGGCCACCAGTTCCTCGGTCTCGGCGAGGTCCGCTTCGGTCGCCAGCGCGTAGTCGTTGCTGCCGATGTCGGCGCAGATGTCGAAGGCGATGATGTCGGCGCCCTCCTCCGCCAGGGCGAGCGCGTGGCTGCGGCCCTGGCCCCGCGCCGCACCGGTCACCAGGACGACTTTGCCGCTGACCCGATTCATGTTTCCTCCACCGCGCTCGTCACCGATTCCGCCGCCCGTACACTGCCGGGCACCACTATGGAATAGTTACCGGACATCTGTCTGGACGATACTACGGACAAAGGTATGGATCAATCATTCGCTACGCCGCTCGACGTCACCACGGCACCCCAGCTCCCGCGGGAGGCGCGCTGATGCCGAACCGACCGCGCAAGCTCGATTCCCCGCTCGTCACGGCGCTCATCAAGTACATGTCCAAAGCGCAGGTCTGGGTCTTCCGCCGAACCCGGGGGCGCATCGGCGGGCGATGGCGCATCGGTGCCGGTTTCCGCAAGCCGGTGCCGACCTTGCTGCTCGAGCACCGGGGCCGGAAATCGGGCAAGCTGTTCACCGTTCCGCTGCTGTATCTGGTCGACGGCGCCGATCTGGTGGTCGTCGCTTCACAGGGCGGGCTGCCGAGCCATCCCCAGTGGTATTTCAACCTCCTGGCACATCCGGCGACCCGGGTGCAGATCGGCGCCGAGCACCGCCGCGTCCGTGCCCGGGTGGCCACGCCGGAGGAGAGAGACCGGTTGTGGCCCTTGCTCGTAGCCCTCTACGCGGACTTCGACGCCTACCAGTCCTGGACGGAGCGCGAGATTCCGGTGTTGCTCCTCCAGCCGGAGGACGAGGCGCACTGAGCCGGCGCCCGGCGCGTCGAGCAGGGTCCGCGCCCCGGCTCCCCCATGATGTTCAGCGTTCCCCGCGCGGTGGACGCCGCCCGCCGCCGGAGCAGTGCGACGCAATCGATCGACTCGACAGAGGATGGGAGAGCGTGTGGCGAAAATGGGTAGGCGGAAACGGTCCAGGCTGATCACCAACGGGCTGCTGCGGGAAAAACATCGGACGGAAGAACCCGGCGGTCCGGCGCTGTCTGCCGAGCCCGAGCCCGCGGACGTGGCCGAGCCGGCTCTCGCGCTCGACCTCGACGCGCTCGCCGCGCGCGTCCGTTCGCGGCGGCGGGAGATGAAGTGGACCCAGGCGGACGTGGCGGCCAACGGCGGCCCACCGGCCAAAGTGGTCAGCGAGATCGAGCGGTCTCGCAACCCGGAGCCGAGCGCCGAGGTGCTCGATCGGCTGGACGCGGGCCTCGACTGGCCACCCGGCACCAGCGCGACGATCCTGCGAGCCGAGCCGGCAAGCGAACTCGCGGTGGCGCGCTGAGGCGACGGATTCGGAAATCGGCCGGTCGGAGAAATTTCTGGACATCTCCGACCGGTCGAGCCGGAACGCTCATCGGTTGCTGCGGGCGCTGCTAGGCTGCTCAGCGACCTTGGACGACTGCTCTTGCGCCGCCGGAGTGCGCGGGTCCGGCCGTGCGGGACGCAGCTGCGAAACCTGATGAAGGAATGGACGAATCATGCAACTCCGCGGCATCACTGCGGCAGCGATACTCGCCATCGGCTCCTTGACCATCGGCGCAGGCGTCGCTCACGCCGAACCCGCTCCCGACATCACCTACTCGGCCCGGCTCGTCGACCACATGGTCGTCGCCGCGCTGCGGGGCGGAACCTTCGAATTGTCCAAAGCGCTGCGGGACAAGCCCGCGGGCGAGGAGAACGCCCGACTAACCGAGCGGGACGGCGTGCTCGTCGACCGCACCGGCGCCCCCGCCGACGTCGCGCAGGTGATCGACGTGGTCGACGTCCGTGACCGCGACGGCCACGTCGCCATGACGTTGCCGCTCGACTTCCGGGTCGCGGGCACCAGCATTCCGGTCCGTCCGGAGTTGAAGAAGGACAGCACGGTCCTCGAGCTTCGACCGACCAGGCCGGAAGGCATCGCGGTCAGCGAAACGCTCGTCGCGACACCGGTCGCGTCGATGACCGAGAACCAGCGCGCCCGTGACGAATTCGCCAGCCAGTTCGGACTCGCCACCGCCATCGGCGGTTTCGTCGGCACCGCCATCGGCGCCACGATCGGCTGTCTGGTCACCATCGCCGTGGGTTGCGTGGCCGGTCTGCTGACCGGAGCGAGCCTCGGCGGCATCCTCGGCACCATCGCGGTCGGCGGTCCCACCCTCGTCGTGGCCGGTGTCGACCTGCTCACCACGCTGCAGGCCGCCGAGGGCACCACCCGCTTCGCGGACAAGCCCGCGCAAATCGCACCCGCGCAACCCAAGTGACATTCTCCCGGCGACGCCGGTGCCGCCGGGACGAAGCTGCGGACGACCGCGTCGCTACAGCGGCGCGGTCGTCGTGTTCGAGCGACCGACGCGCTCGTCGTTGATCAGGTGATAGGCCCGCCCCAGGTCGTCGAGTGCCCGCTCCCATCTGGTGTCCGCGTCGTGGCCACGGGGGTTGCGGCTG
The DNA here is from genome assembly GCF_021183645.1 of Nocardia gipuzkoensis. Taxonomy (NCBI): domain Bacteria; kingdom Bacillati; phylum Actinomycetota; class Actinomycetes; order Mycobacteriales; family Nocardiaceae; genus Nocardia; species Nocardia gipuzkoensis. The sequence goes on from NZ_CP089225.1 coordinate 236,640, forward strand.
AGCAGCAGCAGCACCTCGGCCGCGTCCGTCGACCGCGCGGCGGCGTCCAGCAGCACCGGCACCGGGTCCACGGTGGTGCCCGCGGCCAACGCGCCGATGCGATCGTGCAGCCAGTGCGCGTCGAAACGGGCCTGCTCCGTGGGGTTCTCACCGTTCACCGGCAAGGTACTCATCGCGGCGGCTCGCGCGGCCTCCGTGTCGTCCATCGTCGTGGTGACGACCTGACGCAGCTCACTGCTCGCAATCCGGTGGAGCAAACCGACCAGTAGGACACGCTCGGCGTCCGGACCATGCAGACCCGTGTCACCCAGCCGTGCGCCGACCTCGTCCGGGTCGACGCGCAGAATCGACAGAACCGCTCGCAACTGCGCGATCGTTACCACTTCGTCCGCCCCTCCTCATCGTCGCGGCCCCACCATCACACTTCGGCCACAGCCTGCCAAACTCGAGGCAGGTTAACCATCGGGTAGCCATTTTGCCGATCCGGCGTGTCTTCGTCGGACTCCGTATTCGGCGGGCAACTCGCTGCGCCCGACCTCGGCGCACCTCCCGTTCCCGGGGCGCGGGAGACGCTCCGTCGAAGCCGTCCAGGTCTGCCTGCCATGCGGCCGAACTCCGCCGTTCCGGACCCATCCGGCGGTCATCGACCCGATTTGCCGCTGCGGTCCAGGTCACCTCGAACGGCAGGATAAACCGGGCCGCAACTTGGGTACTCCACACGCTATGAGAGCGATACCGGCGCGGGTCACTGGTGACACGACCACGCCCGCAGTGCGCGAGTCCGAACACGGCGGTGCGATCGCGAGCACGAAGTGGCGACGCATCAGGGAGGTGATCGCCACCCGCACCGTCTCCGACGCGCTGCGGGAAGTGTCGATCGAGGTGGGAAAACCACAAATGGCACCGGGTGACACCGGCGTGGTGTGCGGATTCCGCATCCAGGGCATCGGCGAGCGCTGGGCGCACGGTGCCGATTCCATCGCCGCGCTCTACCGCGCCTTCCAGGAGATCGCCCTGGAGCTGCGGCAGGCCAACAGCCACGGCGCGCACTTCGCCGTGACCGAACCGTCCGACCTCTGTTTCCCCGCCGCCCCCACCCGGCCCTCGCGCGCCGCCACGACGGCCGAGCAGGAACCGCAGGCCCTCATCGCGGCCCGCACCCTGCGTGACGCCGACAGCTCGCTGTCGATCATCATCGGCAGGCCGTATCTGGCGGCCGACCGGCGCGCGCACCTGTGCCGGTTCCACATCAGCGAGCAGGGCGCGTCGGTGGCCAGCGGCGTCGATGAGATCCAGGCGCTGCACACCGCGATCCACATGATCAGCGAACGCCTCGCGCTGCCGCACGATTGGCCGGTCAGCCGCCTCTCCTGAGCCACGGACGCACATTCCGCGGCGAACCGCCCAGCCGGTCCGGATTCGGCATCGAATCATCGGTTGGTGGATTGTCGTTCGACCGGCGCAGATCACCCCGCGCCATGCGCAGTCCGGCACGCCCGTCGCCGACCGTCCCCGTGTCCTGAACCAGACCGTGGCGCGGCCGCAGCGTCGCCAGGAGGGAACTGCCCATGGAATTCATCTCGCCGGTGGACGCCCTGTTCCTCGTCGCGGAGTCACGCGAGCACCCGATGCATGTCGGCTCCCTGTCGGTCTTCGACCCCGTGGACGGCTCCGGACCCGAGTTCGCCTGCCGCGCGTACGCGACGCTGGCAGCCGACCAGAACTTCCATCCCATGTTCCGCAAGCGTCCGTCTCGCCTGTTCGGCACACCCCAGCTGGCCTGGACGGTGGACAGCACAGTCGAACTCGATTACCACATCCAGCGGTGGGCCCTTCCGGAATCGGGCGGACTGGAGGCCATGACCGAGGTGGCCGCCGGACTGCACAGCACACTGCTCGACCGGCACAAACCGTTGTGGGAAGCGCATCTGATCGAAGGGCTCGCCGGCGACCGGGTCGGCCTGTACGCGAAGATGCATCACGCTCTCATCGATGGCGTCGGCGCCCAGCGGCTGTTGCAGCGCACGCTCACCACCGACCCCGAGTCCGGCGAAGCGCTGGTGCCCTGGGACCTCCCGCCCTCGGCCACGCAGCGCGCGAATCCGCCGCGCGGGCACACCCTGGGCACGCGGGCGCGGGCGCTGCTCGCCGCGGCGGGCTCGGCCCCTTCGATACTGCGCCTGGCTCGCCTCGCACTGCTCGAGCAGCAACTGACGCTGCCCTTCGCCGCGCCGCGCACCATGTTCAACGTCCCGATCGGTGGGGCACGCCGCTGCGCCGCTCGCTCCTGGCCGCTGGATCGCATCCGCCAGGTCAAGAAGATGACCGGCACCACGCTCAACGACGTGGTGCTCGCCATGTCGGCGGGCGCGCTGCGCGCCTATCTGCTCGAACACCTCGCGCTGCCGGACAAACCGCTGATCGCCATGGTCCCGGTCTCGCTGCGGCCGGAGTCCGACGACGGCGAGAGCGGAGGCAATGCCGTGGCGGCGCTGCTGTGCAATCTCGCGACCGATCTGCCCGACCCGGCGGCGCGGCTCGCGGCGATCAGCTCCTCGATGCACCGCGGCAAAGAGATCTACCGCGCGCTGTCCCCCGTGCAGGCGGTCTCGCTCTCGGCGCTGACGCTCAGTCCTCTCGCGCTCTCGCTGCTCCTGCCCGCCACCACCGCGCTGACCAGCCCGCCGTTCAACATCGTCATCTCCAACATCCCCGGGCCGCGCGAACCCCAGTACTGGAACGGCGCCCGCGTCGCCGCCAGCTACCCGCTGTCGATCCCGCTCGACGGCCAGGCGGTGAACATCACCCTCACCAGCAACGCCGACAGCCTCGACATCGGCATCGTCGCCTGCCGCCGCAGCGTGCCGGACGTGGCCAGGCTGCTCGACCATCTGGAGTCCGCGTTGACCGATCTGGAGGACACCGTCTACTGACCCGCGCGCCAGCGCGGCAACGGGCCGGCCGTGCGCGCTCCCGGCACGACGGCCCGCCGCGCGGAACTCAGGACGAGCCGGCCGTACCGAGCCCGTTGATCGACGGCGGCAGATCCGGTTTCGCAGCACCCGGACCGGCGAGCAGACGCTTGAGAATCTTCCCCGTGTCGCCGCGCGGCAGCGCCGAGAGGAAGGTGACGTCGCGAGGGACCGAGAAGCGGCTCAGTCGGTTGCGGATGTAGGTGCGGACCATGTCCGAATCGAGCCCGGCCCCTTCGCGTTTCACCACGAACGCCACGAGCCGCTGACCGAATTCGTGATCCGGCACGCCGACCACCGCGACGTCGCTGACCTGCGGCAGGTGTGCGAGCGCCTCCTCCACCGGGCGCGGGAAGACGTTCTCGCCACCGGAGATGATCATCTCGTCGTCTCGCCCGGCGATGAACAACCGGCCAGCGGCGTCGAGATAGCCGAGATCGCCGGTGTCCAGCATGCCGTGCGCCTCGTCCGGCGGCGCCGAGTTGACGTACCCGTCGAACAGCATGTGGTTGCCGACGAAGATGTGCCCGGTGGCGCCGATCGGCAACCGGCGGTGGTCCGGCCCGAGCACGGCGACCTTGGTGCCCAGTGGCGGGCGGCCCGCCGTGGTGGGCGAGGTGTGCAGGTCTTCGGGCGTCGCGATCGTCGCCCAGGAGACCTCGGTGGAGCCGTACACGTTGTAGAGGACGTCGCCGTAGGCGTCCATGAACCGCTCGACGGTCGCCCCCGCGAGCGGCGCGCCGCAACTGATCATGTGCCGCAGGCTGGAGGTGTCGTAGCGCGTGCGCACGTGCGCGGGCAGATCGAGGATGCGCTGCACCATGGTCGGCACCACGATCACCGTATTGACCTTGTGCTCGGCGATGCGACGCAGGCAGTCCTCCGCGTCGAACCGTTCCGCGAGCACCACGGTCGCGCGCAGCGCGGTGCTCAACTGCAGCCCGGCCAGCCCCCAGGTGTGGAACAGCGGCGCCGGGATCAGCATGGTCTCGTCCATCTGCATCGGGATGCGCGACAGCAGCGCCGCGATGGACCCGAAGCCTTTCGGATGCGGCCTGCGCGCCCCCTTCGGCGTCCCGCTGGTCCCGGAGGTGAGCACGATGAGCCGCCCCGGCTGGGCGGGCGTGCGGAAATCGGTGTGCCCCTGGGCCACGAGTTGATTCACGGTCGTCCGGTCCGGGGCAGGCGGCCGCTCGTCGGTGTTGTAGCGCGGGATGTCGGCGTGCAGATAGCACACCAACTCCTCCAGGTCACCGTCGACGAACAGCGCCGACAGCCGATCGCGCTGCACGATCTCCTCGATGGTGCGCCCCGCCAGCCCGGAATTCAGCAGGGCCACGTCCACGCCGAGTTTGCCCGCGGCGACCATGCATTCGACCATGCCCGCGTGGTTGCGCGCGAGCAGTCCGATCGCGTCGCCCGGGCCCAGACCGTGCGCGGCCATCGCCGCGGCCAGCGCGGTGGTCCGCTCGTCCATGTCGGCGAAGGACCGGGTGCCGCGGTCGTCGATGATCGCGGTCCGATCCGGTGCGTACGCCGCGCCCGCGGCGTAGCCACCCGCCAGGTTGAAGCCCCACTTCGCCAGCGAGCGCAGCTGTTTGAAGCTGCGATCCAGCCGCACCGGCAGCACGACGCCGGTGGCGACCATCTGCCGCGCGACGCCCGCGTTGCGCAGAATCGGCGAATCCTCGCCGTTGACCACCAACGAGGTCCGTGCGCCCTTGGCGACATCGGCCACCCGCTTCAACCCACTCTTGGTCCACTCGGCGATCGCCACATTGGACAGCTCGGCGACGCGCGGGTGCACCCGGCTCGGCGCGAAATAGGTGACCGTGACCTTGGTGCGCTCCTCGTCGCCGTGCAGCCGCACCGAGGCGAAGCTGCCGAGCGCGGCGTACTGCATTTCGAAGCTCTCGTACCACCGGCCCACGCTCAGCCGGATCTGGTGGGTGCGGATGCCGGTCCCATGGGTGCCGACACGCATCTGCCAGACCACGTTGCCGTCGGCGGATTGGATCTGCTCGCACGCGCCGATACCGGTGAACATGCGCGGATACGTCTGCGGTTCGAGCAGCAGATCCCAGATGGTCTTGCGGGCGACCGCGAATTCCGCGACCACATCGATGACATCGGTAACCAACTTGTGCACTTCTCGTCGGCCGGTTCGAAGAACTTCGGGTCGGCGGGTAGCTCCTTTGTAACGTCAGTCACAGATAAGGTCAAGTAACCCCGGCCTGACCGCCGCTACCAGCGATACGCAGGAAATACGCCGCGATTGCCCAGCATTCACCTGAACCTGGGAACCGGCCCAATTCACCCGCGCGGCGTCTGTGAATCAACCCAACGATCAGCGAAAGCCCGCCGCGCGCCGACGGCCGATCCCTAACGTCGCAGACGCCTGCTCGGCAGGACCGCACGCCGGTTGGAGAGGTTATGGACGACAAGCCCGCACGACGAATCGCGCACTCCCGCACCGAGGAGATCCTCGATTTCTTCGGCAAATGCCGAGCGTGCGGCTATCCCGCTTACGCAGAGACCACCACGCTGCGCTACGAGACCGGCGAGATGGAGACCAAGGTCATCGCCAGCTGCGCCCTGCCGTGCGGCTGGACGGGTGAGGTGTCCGCGACGCCGATGACCGAGCCGGCCGGCCGCGCACGCACCTGAGCCGAGTCAGGCCGCGCGCGCGGCGAATTCGTCGGAGCCGAGCGCGCGCTCGCGCAGATCCTTGAGAATCCGGGCGAGGATGCGCGACACCTGCATCTGGGAGACGCCCAGGTATTCCGCGATCTGGGTCTGGGTCTTGGACTCGAAGAAGCGCATGATCAGCACCTGCCGATCGCGCGCGGGCAGTTCCGCGATCAGCGGACGCACCGCCATTGCCTGCTCCAGCAGGTTGTAGCACGGCTCCTCGGCGCCGAGCGTGTCGGCGAGCGGTTGCGGTGCGCCGTCGCCGTCCTCGCGGCCCCCGGTGTCCAGGGAGTTGGTCTGGTAGGCGTTACCCGCGATGAGCGCCTGGGTGACCTCGCCGACCTCGACGTCCAATTCGGCGGCGATCTCCCGTGCCGTGGGCATTCGCCCGAGCCGGTGCGACAGCGTCTCGGTGGCGGGACCGATGCGCAACTGGATCTCCTTGAGCCGTCGCGGCACTCGCAAGGACCAGGTGTTGTCCCGGAAATGCCTGCGCACCTCGCCCATGATGGTGGGGACCGCGAACCCGAGGAAAGCGCTGCCCCGGGAGACGTCGAAACGGTCCACCGCAAGCACCAGCCCCACCCGGGCGATCTGCAGCAGGTCGTCGTAGGACTCGCCGCGGCCGGAGAACTTGCGGGCGATGTGTTCGGCGAGCGGGAGACACCGCCGCGTCACCTCCTCGCGCAGCACGGCGCGATGGGGATCGTCCTCGTCCATCGCGGCCATCTTCTCGAACCACGGCTCGATGTTGTCGTAGCTGTCGCCCGCACGCGTGCGGCCCGTCGCGCCGTTTCCGTCGGTCGTGAACTCACGTGTCATGAAATGGCCCTCGTTCCCAACTGAACTCGATAACGGTCTGATACCCGCCAATCTTCGAATCAAAAGGGTCACGAGAAATCGATAGGGAACTGGTCAGCATGCGGACCAGTTCCCAGCTCAACGGATCGCCCTCGATCTCGTCGCCGGACGCGCCGACCGTGTCGAGGCGCACGCGCATCCGGTCGGCGCCGTAGGTGAACTCACAGCCCAGCGTCGAACCGGGTACGCAGCCCACCAGCAGCATCGTGGCCGCCTCGTTGATCGCCAGGCGAATGTCGGCCGCCGCGGCGAGGGGAACGTCGGCGACCAGGCACACGGTGTCGGCCATCCCGCGGATCAGGGCCAGGTGTCGCGCGTCGGCGGGGATCCGCACCGCGACCGTGGTGGTCTCGGTGGCGGGCGCGCCGAACGCGCATGTGATCACCCGCATCAGACCGTGGCGAGCTGCGCTTGCCACATCCAGTGCAACTGTTCCAGTCGCGCCGCGATGGCAAGGAACAGATCCTGGGTCACCGGATCGGCCTTCTCGGTCGCCGCGATCCGCTCCCGCAGCCGCTTGATCACGGCGGCGAGGTTGCCGACGATCGCGTCGATGATGTCGGTGTCCTGCTGCCAGCCCTCGCCGATACCGATCGCACCGGAATCCCTGGCCACGGTCGCGGCGCGCCCGTCCGGACTGACCCCGACAGCGGTGGCGCGTTCCGCGGCGGCGTCGGTGAACTCCCGTGCCACGGTGACCAATTCGTCCAGCGCCAAGTGCACCGACCGGAAATTGGAGCCGACCACATTCCAGTGCGCCTGCTTCGCGATCAGCGACAGGTCGATCAGGTCGACCACCGTCGCCTGCAGCGTCTCTCCCGCGATGCGCTGCTGCTCCGGGTCCAGGGTGCTGGTGATGGGTTGGGACATCGCTTCGAACCTTTCTGCCGTCGATCCGGTCATCGACGGTCTACCCAGCTCTGCGGCGATAAACCTCACGGCGGCTTCCCTGGCCGGGCGAAACGGGGTGGGCGCCCGAGGCAAGATGTTGCCGTATCGGCAACGATATTTGCCGATACGGCCGTTTCCTCGGCAGGGTGGGGCATGGCTGAGGAAAAGCACGTGGATGTGGTGGTGATCGGCGGCGGAGCAGCCGGTTTGTCGGCGGCGCTGACCTTGGTGAGGGCGCGCCGCACGGTCGTCGTGGTCGACGCGCGCGAGCCGCGCAACGCCCCCGCCGCGGGCGTGCACGGATGGCTGACCCGCGACGGCATCCCACCGGCGGCGTTGGTGACGATCGGCGCACGGGAAGTGGAACAGTACGGCGGGCGGATCAGGTACGCGCGGGCCGTGGCCGCGCGGCGGACGCCGGACGGGTTCGTGGTGGACACCGACCGCGGCGAGCCGTTGCATGCTCGCCGACTGCTCGTCGCGACCGGCTTGACGGACGAACTGCCGCAGATCGACGGCCTGCGCGAACGGTGGGGCCGCGACGTGGTGCACTGCCCGTACTGCCATGGCTGGGAGATCCGCGACCGCCCGATCGGCGTGCTCGGCTCGGTACACCACGCCCTGCTGTTCCGGCAGTGGAGCGCCTCGGTGGCGCTGTTGCGGCACACTTTTCCCGCACCGGACGCACAGCAGGCCGAGCAACTCGCGGCCCGCGGCATCGCGGTGGTGGAGGGTGTGGTGAGCGCACTGGAGGTGGCGGACGACCGCCTCGCCGGAGCGCGGCTGGAATCCGGCCGCGTCGTGCCGATCGCCGCGCTGGCGCTCGCGCCGCTCCTGGTCGCGCGCGACGCGCTGCTGCTGGGCCTCGGCGCCGAAACCGCCCGGCACCCTTCGGGAGCGGGCACCCACGTGGTGGCCGACCCCGGTGGCCGCACCTCGGTCCCCGGCGTCTGGGTGGCGGGCAACGTCACCGACGTGGTCGCCGGGGTAGTGCAATCCGCCGCCGGTGGCGTCACGGCCGCCGCCGCGATCAACGCGGACCTCGTCGCGGAGGACACCCGCCTGGCCGTCGGTCGGCGGCGCACCGAACGATTCTCCGCCGACCTCGAGCGCGTGAACGCCGAGCGGGTACTCGGCGCTCGGCGCCACGGATTGGACTCGCTGCTGCCACCGCCGAGCTGACCGCCCGGTGCGGGCCCCGCGCTGCACTATGGTGTGATCCACACGACATGGGGAGGTGCGGGGATGTCAGAACGGACGCCCACACCCTTGCGGGCGGCGACGATGACCGAGGTCGCCGATCGCGTCTCGACACCGGGTTACGACCGCTCCCGAATCTCCCCGGGCATAGTCCATTTCGGAGTCGGCGGGTTCCATCGGGCGCACCAGGCGATGTACGTCGACCGATTGCTCGAACGCGGCCTCGGAGACGAGTGGGGCATCTGTGGAGTCGGCGTACTGCCCGGTGATCGGCGCATGCGTGATGCGCTCCGGGCGCAGGACGGCCTGTACACGCTGTCGACCGTCGCACCCGACGGCACGTGGACCACCCGCATTATCGGCTCCGTCATCGAATACCGGTACGCGCCGGACGATCCGGAGGCCGTCGTGGCCAAGCTCGCCGACCCGGCCACCCGGATCGTCTCGCTCACCATCACCGAGGGCGGATACCACATCGCGCCCGCCACCGGGGAGTTCGACGCCGACGATCCCGCGATTCGCGCCGATCTCGCCGGGGACGCGCCGCCCGCCACCGTCTTCGGGCTCGTCGTCGAAGCCCTGGCCCGGCGCAGGTCGCGCGGCATCGCGCCGTTCACCGTGCTGTCCTGCGACAACATCGAGGGCAACGGGAACGTCGCGCGCCGGATGTTCGGCGCGTTCGCCGCGCTGCGCGATGCCGGGCTCGGATCCTGGGTGGCGGAGCAGGTGTGTTTCCCGAATTCGATGGTGGACCGGATCACTCCGGTCACTCCGCCCGGAGCCACCGCCGAGATCGAGCGGCGCTATGGGCTCACCGACCGCTGGCCGGTCGTCACGGAGCCGTTCGCGCAGTGGGTGCTGGAGGATTCCTTCGGACTCGGCCGCCCGCCCTTCGAGCAGGTCGGCGTGCAGCTCGTCGACGACGTCACCCCGTACGAGCTGATGAAGCTGCGGCTGCTGAACGCGAGCCACCAGGCGCTGTGCTACTTCGGATATCTCAGCGGCTACCGGCTGGTCCACGACGCCGCACAGGACCCGGCCTTCCGGCGATTGCTGTCGCGATACATGGACCTCGAGGCGACACCGACGTTGCGCGCGGTTCCCGGTGTCGACCTGGACGCTTACAAGCGGACCCTGCTCGACCGGTTCGCCAACCCCGCGATCGGTGACACCATCGCCCGGCTGTGCGCGGAATCCTCCGACCGGATTCCGAAGTGGCTGTTGCCGGTGGTCCGGGCGCAGCTCGCCGCCGGCGGCGAGATCGACTGCGCGGCGGCGGTAGTCGCGAGCTGGGCACGCTACGCCGAGGGCGTCGACGAGCGAGGGGAGCCGATCGAGATCGTGGACCGGCTACGCGACCGGCTCGTACCACTCGCACGGCGTCAGCACGAGCAGCCCACCGCGTTCCTCGAGGAGCGTTCCCTGTTCGGGGACCTGATCGAGCACCCGCGCTTCGTGTCCGCGTATCTGGCGGCCCTGGACTCACTGCGCACCAGGGGCGCACGTGCCACCGTCGAGAATCTGGCTCGCTAGCGCGGGGTGATGCGGGCGACCGCTCGGCATTCCGCGCCCACCGCGAACCACACGTCGAGGCTCGCGTCGGTGCGGCGGGACACCAGCTCGACGTCCTCCCCGGACCGCACCGGCTTCCCGTACTCGACCACCACGCGGTGCGGGCCGGATTTCAGCTCGGCGTGATCGGCGAGCACCTCCTCCAGCGCGGTGAGGTAGACCGCGTTGTTCATATGGTCGAGCAGATCGATATCGGTGACTCGCAGCGGGAAATTCCGGATCTCGACGCCGGGCTCGCCCGCCGCGGGCATCGGGTCGGTGAGTTCGGCTTTCCAGCGCAACCGATGCTCGGTCGTGCAGGCCAGCATCGGCGCGAGGAACCGGTCGCTCATCCGGGCCGGCACGCCCGACTCGGTGCCGAAGTGGATCAGGAAGCTCTCGGTCTCCACCAGACCGCCCGCGCTGCCGCAGACCTGGACACGCATCGTGCACCACCGGGTGGACGTCGCCGAGGGCCAGCGCCGCAGCGTAGCCCAATCGCCGAACGAGAGCGGTTTCAGCGCGTCGAAGACCGTCCTGCGGATCACCCACAGTCGATGGATGTCGCCGTCTTGCAGAACGTCGAGATGGTCGTAACCGACGTCCTGCAGATAGCGTGCCACCCCGTCGAGTCGCAGGCGCTGATCGCGGTCGGTGTCGGCCAGACGCACCGGCCACCCCGTCTCGAAGGGAGTCAAGACGGCTGGGGGGTCCGGCAGCACGCTGGGAATGACCATGACCGGATGATGCCAGCCATTTGCCACAATGGCGGTACATACGCGCAGATCGTCATCCTCTCGAGAAGATTTCGAAGAGGACTAGGAGTTTTGCCCGAAAACTCGTCAACAAGAACGGATCGCTAAAAGTTAGCCCACCGCACTTGCGGTAGCACGGACCCGGCGTCGGTGGCGTACCAGCGGCGCCGGGGCCTCGTCGTGGTCTGCTATTTCTTGCGGTCCCGCTTCTCCCGCACCCGTACCGAGATACGGACCGGCGAGCCGTCGAAACCGAACTCCTCCCGCAGTCTGCGTTCCAGGAAGCGCCGGTAGCCCGCCTCCAGGAAGCCGGTGCTGAACAGCACGAACGTCGGTGGCCGGGTGGTCGCCTGGGTGGCGAACAGCACACGCGGCAGCCTGCCGCCGCGCATCGGCGGCGGGGTCGCGGCGATCACTTCCTTCAGCCAGGTGTTGAGCCTGCCCGTCGAGATGCGCTTGTCCCAGGACTCGAGCGCGGTCTCCATCGCGGGCACCAGCTTCTGCACAGCGCGGCCGGTGTGTGCGGAGATGTTCACCCGTTGCGCCCACGGCACCCGGATCAGATCCCGGTCGATCTCGCGTTCCAATTGCAGACGCCGGTCCTCGTCGACCAGATCCCACTTGTTGAACGCCAGCACCAGCGCGCGCCCCGAATCGGCGACCAGGCTGATCACCCGCAGGTCCTGTTCGGTGATCGGCTGCGAAGCGTCGATCAGCATGATCGCCACTTCCGATGCCTCCAGCGCCGACTTGGTGCGCAGCGAGGCGTAGAACTCCGTGCCACTGGCGTTGGCGACCTTGCGGCGCAACCCGGCGGTGTCGACGAATTTCCAGACCTTGCCGCCCAATTCGACCAGCGAGTCGACCGGATCGACCGTGGTGCCCGCGACATCGTGCACCACCGAGCGCTCGTCACCGGCCAGCTTGTTCAGCAAGCTCGACTTGCCGACGTTCGGCTTGCCCACCAGCGCCACGCGACGCGGACCGCCTGCGCCGCCGGTCCCCTCGCGGGGTGTCTCCGGGAGCACGCCGAGGACGTCGTCGAGCAGGTCGCCGGTGCCGCGGCCGTGCGCGGCGCTGACCATCCGCGGCTCGCCGAGTCCGAGCGACCACAGCGCCGCCGCCTCCGCTTCCACCCGCTGGTCGTCGACCTTGTTGGCGACCAGGATCACCGGGACGGCGGAGCGGCGCAGCTTCTTCACCGCCGCCTCGTCGGTGGCGGTCGCGCCGACCACGGCGTCGACCACGAGCAGAATCGCGTCGGCGGTCTGCATGGCCAGTTCGGCCTGCCGGGCCACCGATTGCTGGAGTCCCTTCGCGTCGGGCTCCCATCCGCCGGTGTCCTGGACGAGGAACCGGCGACCTGCCCAGTTCGCCTCGTAGGACACGCGATCGCGGGTCACTCCCGGGATGTCCTCCACGACCGCCTCACGGCGGCCCAGAATCCGGTTCACCAGCGTCGACTTGCCCACGTTCGGGCGGCCGACCACCGCCACCGTCGGCATCGCGACGTGCGCGGCGTCCTCGAATTCGGCCTCGAGATCGGCCAGCTCCCAGTCGGTTTCGTCGGTCCACACGCCGTCGCCGGCCAGCACATCCTCGTTCACCGGCCACCTCCGGCCCTGATTGCCGAGATCTGCTGGGCGACAACGCGATACAGCTCGTCGATGACCTCGTCCATGGACAGTTCACTGGTGTCGACGCGCACCGCGTCCTCGGCCGGGCGCAGCGGGGACACCTTGCGGGTCGAGTCGAGGGTGTCGCGGCGCTGCACGTCGGCGAGCACGCCCGCGTAGTCGTCGCCCCGTCCCTCTGCGATGTTCTGCTGATTGCGCCGGTGCGCCCGCGCCTCCGCGGAAGCGGTCAGGTAGATCTTGGCGTCCGCTTCGGGCAGCACGACGGTGCCGATGTCACGACCCTCCACCACGATCCGCCCCGAGACCGCCGTGATGTCGCGCTGCATGGCGACGAGCAGGTCACGCACCTCGGGCACCGCGGAGACCGCCGAAACGGCCTTGGTGACGGCGTCGCCGCGAATCTCCGAGCGCACGTCCTCACCGTCGAGTTCGATCACCTCGCGGCTGGGATCGGTGCCGATGGACAGCGGCAGCTCCTTGACCGCGGCGGCGATGGCCGCGGTGTCGGTCAGTTCGATGCCCGCGCGCAGCACACGCAGCGTCGCCACCCGGTACATGGCGCCGGTGTCGAGGTAGCGGGCGCCGAGCCGGGTGGCCAGGCGGCGCGACACGCTCGACTTCCCGGTGCCCGACGGCCCGTCCATGGCGACCACGAGCGGGCTCGTACCGGCCGTTCGCGCCGGCGTCTGCACCGGGATCTCCACACCGTTCACAACGACACCGCCTCGTAGAGTTTGCCGATTTCATCGCGGCCGAGCACGCGCAGTGTGCCGGGCCGTTGGTCGCCCAGCGCGACCGGGCCGATATTGGTGCGAACCAGCCGGACGACCGGGTGGCCCACCGCGTCCAGCAGCCGGCGCACGATGTGCTTTCGCCCCTCGTGCAACACCAGCTTCACCAAAGAACGTCCCGCCCCCAGCTCCAACACCTGGAAACGGTCGACCTTGGCCGGACCGTCCTCCAGCTCGACGCCTTCCCGCAGCTGCTTGCTGATCGCACGGTTGTTCACCTCGCCTTGCACCGTGGCCAGGTAGGTCTTGGAGACCTCGAAGGACGGGTGCATGAGCCGGTGCGCCAGATCGCCGTCATTGGTGAGCAGCAGTAGACCCTCGGTCTCGGCGTCCAGCCTTCCGACATGGAAGAGGCGCTGACCGGCGGCGATCCGCTCGGCCACGATGTCGCCGACGCAGGGGCGTCCCAGATCGTCGGACATCGTGGACTGCCAGCCCTTGGGCTTGTTCAACGCGACGTGCACCAGTTCCTCGCGCACCATCACGCGGGTTCCGTCGACGCGCACCACGGCGCGCTGCGGGTCGATGCGCAAGCCCTGCTCGCGCACGATCATGCCGTCGACTTCGACGCGGCCCTGCGCGATCATCTCCTCGGCGGCCCGGCGCGACGCCACGCCCGCCTTGGCGAGGACCTTCTGCAGCCGCTCCCCCTCACCCCAGGGAAGTTTGGTGTGGCCGCCGGACTCGGCGGGCTCCACGTTCTGGTGGCGCGCGGGCTTGGCGTTGCTCAGCAGCGGCGGCTGCGCGACCTGCCGCTGTGGTTTGGGCTTCTTCTTGCCGACCGGAGCCGTGTGCCGCTGCGGGCTCGGCGCCTGGGCCGATCCGCGCTGGGCCGATCCACGGCCCGTGCCGCCCTGCTGGGCGCCTCGGGCGGTGCTCCCCCGTTGGGCCGAACGCGCGTCGCGTGAGCCCGAGGCGCGGCCCGTGCCACCCCGTTCGGGTGTAGCGCCGCGTTTTCTACGATCCGGTGTGCCATCTCGGCGAGCGGGCGTATTCATCGTTTCCTGTCACTCTGCGGTGCCGAGATCCAAATCGGCCTCGGCGGGTTTCCTCAACCTGGTGTACCGGGGATCGGTGTCCAGGCTCTCGTTGATCTCATCGATCAGGTCGACGCCCGGAAGCAGGGGCGCCAGCGGCGGCAGATCGCTCAGCGACGCGAGCCCGATCCGTTCCAGGAACAGCTCTGTCGTGCAGTACAGCGTCCCGTTGGTCTCCGGGTCGACGCCTGCCTCGGCGATCAAGCCCCTGGCCAGCAGCGTGCGCATCACCCCGTCGACGTTCACGCCGCGCACCGCGCTGACCCTGGTCCTGGTCACCGGCTGACGGTATGCCACCACCGCCAGCGTTTCCAACGCCGCCCGGGTCAGTTTCGATCGGGAGCCGTCGAGCAGCATCCGCTCCACATACGGCGCGTACTCGCTGCGAGTATAGAAGCGCCAGCCGTCACCTACGAAACGCAGATCCATCCCGCTGGACCGGGCCGACAGTTCGGCGGACATCGCGCGCAGGGTCTGCTCGACCCGCCGCGGGCTGTCACCGAGGGCGGCCGCGAGCTGGTCAACCGGGGCCGGAGAGTCGACGACCAGCAGCATGGCCTCCAGCGCGGAACGGAAATCGGCGTCCGCGAGCGGCTCGGGGGTGAGTTCCACCACTGCCTCGCTCACGACCGCACCTCGCCGGAGCCGCGCTGCGTCGTAGCTGACCGCGCGCTGCGCTCTGTACGGCGACCGGTTCGCCTCACCCGTAATCCTCCTCGATTGTCATGGTGTCCACCTGTTGCGCGGCTTCGTCGCCGATCCAGCTGACCGACAAGGGACCGAGCGGATCGGGCTGATCGAACTCGATCGTCTTGCCGCGATACAGCTCGAGCAGCGCCAGGAAGCGGGCGACGATCTGGACCGGGACCTCGCAGTCGGCGACCAGCTCACCGAAGGAGGTCCACGCACCCGCACCACGCTGTTTGAGCCGCTCCAGCACCAATGCCGCCTGCTCGGCCACCGATATCGCGTGCGTGTGCAAGTGGTCGAGCCCGACCTTGGGTACCGGACGGGGCCGGAAGGCCGCCGCGGCGATCGCGGCGAACTCCGCCGCCCCGACACCCAGCGTAACCTCGGGCAGCAGGTCGGCGTAGCGCTCCTCCAGGCCGACCGCGCGCGGATAGCGGCGCAGCGCGGCCGCCTCCAGCTCCGCGAGCAGTTCGGCGACCTGCTTGAACGCTCGGTATTGCAGCAGCCGGGCGAACAGCAGGTCGCGCGCCTCGAGCAGTTCTAGATCCTCGGCGTCGGTCATCTCCCCGGACGGCAGCAGGCGCGCCGCCTTCAGATCGAGCAGCGTGGCGGCGACGACGAGGAATTCGGTGGTCTGGTCCAGGATCTTGTCCGAGCGCAACGTGTTCTGCTGGGCCATGTTCGCGGTCAGCGCCTTGGTGTAGGCGATGAACTCGTCGGTGACCTTGTGCAACGCCACCTCGGTGACGTCCAGCTTGCGCGAGCTGATCAGCGTGAGCAGCAGGTCGAAAGGACCCTCGAAATTGCTCAGGCGCAGCCGGAATCCGGACGTCGGCGGGTCCGCAGCCTGCGCAGCATCACCCGGCGGCGGGTCCGGCGCGGTGGCGCGAGTATCCGCCTCAGCGGCGGAAGCGTCCGGCACGGCGGCAGCAGCATCCAGCGCAGCGGCGGGAGCATCCAGCGCAGTTGCGGGCGCGGCGGGCGCGGCGGCGGGAGTATCCGGTACAGCGGCAAAAGCCTCGGCCACAGGGCTGGAAGCGGCGGGGGTGTCCGGCGCGGCGGCAGAAGCGTGCGAAGCATCGGCGAGCGGATCGGTTCGTGTCCGGCGGACATCGCCCGCGGCCGGCTCCATGCGCGGTGCGGGTGACGTCGTCGATGGTTCGTCCGCGTTCTTCCGCGACGCCGGGGCGGCGGCGTCCGGCTCCGGTCCGGTTCGCCCGGCAGGCTCGCCGACGACGGACGGGTTCGGCCGCTTGGGCGCCGCGTCGCGACCCGCGGCGATGAACGCGGCCGCCGCGTTCCCGAGCGCGGGAGCCTCTGCGGCGGCGGCTTGCGATAGTTCGTCCGGCCCACCGGCGCCGGGCGCGCGGTCGTCGGACGTGGGAGTCGATCCGGCCGCGGAAGACCCCTGGCCGGACGGGTCGTGGTGGGACGCAGACGAGGGGCCGGAGCGGCCGGTCACCGGCCGGAGCGGTGGATGACTTCCCGGGCCATCGACCGATACGCTTCGGCGCCACCGGATTTCGGCGCCCACGTGGTAATGGGTTCGCCCGCCACGCTGGCGTCCGGGAAGCGGACGGTGCGTGCGATCGCGGTGTCGTAGACCAGGTCACCGAACACCTCGACGACTCGCGCCATGACCTGGCGCGAATGCAGCAGTCGAGCGTCGAACATGGTGACCACTATCCCGTACAGGCTCAACCGCGGGTTCAGCCGGTCCCGCACCTTCTCGACGGTGTCGTTGAGCAGTGCCAGCCCACGCAGCGAGAAATACTCGCATTCCATCGGGATGATCACGCCGTCCGAGCAGGCCAGGGCGTTGACCGTGAGCAGGCCGAGCGACGGCTGGCAGTCGATGAGGATGTAGTCGTAACGGTTGCGCACCGGCTCCAGCGCACGGCCCAGCGACTGTTCCCGGCCGACCTCGTTGACCAGCTGTATCTCCGCGGCGGAGAGGTCGATGTTGCTCGGCAGCAGATCCATGTTCGGGACGCGCGTCTGCATCAGCACGTCGTCGATGGACACCTTGGAACCGATGAGCAGGTTGTGCACGGTCGAGTCGAGATCGTGGTGGGCGACGCCGAGCCCGGCCGACAGCGCGCCCTGCGGGTCCAGATCGACGAGCAGCACGCGACGGCCGTATTCGGCCAGTGCCGCACCGAGATTGATGGTGGAGGTGGTCTTGCCGACCCCGCCCTTCTGGTTGCACATGGCCACGATCAGCGCGTCACCGTGCTGGCCGACCGGCGGTGGATCCGGCACCAGCCGCAACGGCCGTCCGGTCGGGCCGAGCGTCGCGTCCTCCGGGACCGGCTCTACCCCGTGGCCCCACAGCGTTTCCGCCGCGGCGTCCGAGTACGGCCCCGGTCGCGAGCCCGTAAGCGGCTCCGCCCCAGCACCCATCGGCGGCTCTGCCGCTCCGGCTGTCGTCACGATCCGCGCTCCTTATACGTTCCTGCCCGTTGCCTCGCCGAGCGTAGCGAGGCCGATCAGGGCCGACCTCGCTTTCGTGCGGTCCAGCTCTCGTTAGACGCTACCGCTTGACGGCACTCGAGTGCCGCGCCTACGCGCGGCGTGTTCGGCACGCGCTGGTCAGCGCCATTGCGGTCCGCCATCGAAATGAACGTCGAACCGGTCGTGCAACTCGTTCATGCTCTCCCAGTCCGCCTCCCCGCGCGCGATCCGGCCGAGTTGCCGAAAGTATTCGAAGCGGACGATACCGGGTGTGAGCACAGCCAGGAACTCCGCGGGGCCGTCCGCGGCGGCCCCGAAGGCATGCACCGTGCCCGGCGCGACCACCACCAGGCCACCTTCGCCCACCGTGCTGCGGGCGCCGTCGACCAGAAACTCCATCGTGCCGCCCAGCACATAGAAGATCTCGGTCGATTTCGTGTGGTGGTGCGGCCGGGTGCCGTCCGCCCCCGCGGCGAGGGCCAGCCGATTCGCGCCGAACAGCCCTCCGGAGTTCTCACTGTCCTCCAGCAGCCGGAAGGACCCGCCGCCGGGCAGCGGAACCGCCTCGACATCGGCCTCGTGAACGATGAAAGACTTTGTCATACACCTCACCTCGCGTCGTGTTCCCGAATCGGGCGAGCACAGCGCATACGCCCGGCGAATCAACACAACCGGACCTGAGTCCACTTTGTTCCGGCGATCAGCGGCCCCCACGCGACCTACGCTGGCGAAATCGCCGGTCGCGGAACGCCTATCGAGCTCGGGGGTGGGCCGTGGCCCAGACTTCGCGCAAGGTGTTGACCGTGACCAGGGTGTAGATCTGGGTCGTGGTCACCGACGCGTGGCCGAGCAGCTCCTGCACCACCCTGACGTCGGCACCACCATCGAGCAAGTGGGTGGCGAACGAATGGCGCAGCGTGTGCGGCGACACCGCCGCCGCGATGCCCGCGCGTTCGGCCGCGGTGTGCAGGACCCGCCAGGCACTCTGCCGGGACAGACGGGTGCCGCGAGCATTCAGGAAGAGGGCTCCCCCAGTGCCCTTACCCCGTGCGGCGAGCACGGGACGTCCACGGACCAGATAGGCGTCCACGGCGGTGAGGGCGGGGCGCCCGATCGGCACCAGGCGCTGTTTGCCGCCCTTGCCGCGCAGCACGACCGCCCGCTCCTCGACATCGAGATCGTCGAGGTCCAACCCGACCGTCTCCGAAATCCGGGCGCCGGTGGAATACAGCAATTCCAGCAGCGCACGGTCGCGCAGGCCGCGCGGTCCGCCGTCCGTGCCCGCCGCGGCGTCGGCGGGCCCGCCCCCTGCCGCCTCCAGTACGCGCAGCACCTGGTCGTAGGGCAGCGCCTTGGGCAACCTGCGCCCCGGCGCCGGCGGCTTCACCGCGTGCGCGACATCGGTGTCGGTCAGTCCCTCCGCCGCGGCGAAGCGATGCCAGCCACGCACCGCGATCAGCGCGCGGGCCACCGAACTCGCCGCCAGCGCGGAGTGCCCGTCACCGCCCGAGCGCAGCGCCATGGTGAACTCCGCGACGTCGGATTCGGCGACCCGCTCCAGCGAGCCGATGCCGCGCCCGGCCAGGAAGTCCAGGTAACGACCGAGGTCACGCCGATAGGCGCCCAGGGTATTGGGCGCGACGCCGCGCTCGACGGCGAGATGGTCGAGATAGGCGTCGAGTTCGCGACCGAGCACCTCCGGTCAGTCTTCGGGCTTCTGGGCCGCCTTGCGGCGGAGGAAGGCCGTCGGCTGCCCCTGCCACGGAGCGTCCGGCGGCCGCGGCTCGATACCGCCCGCCCGCGCGGCCGCCAGTGCGAGCACGCCCGCGACGGCGGTGGCGTTGACGATCTCCCCGGCCAGCGCCGCGCGGACCGCCTCCTGGACCGGCATGCGGACCACTTCGAGGTCCGCCTCTTCCAGTTCCGGCTCCGGACGCTCGGTCTCGTACAGATCCCGGGCCAGGTAGACCCGCAGCGCTTCGTCGGTGAACCCGGGCGAGAGCACCACGTCCACCAGAACCGCCCACTCCCGCGCGGCCAGCCCGGTCTCCTCGGCCAGCTCACGCCGGGCCGCGAGCAGCGGGTCCTCGCCGGGCAGGTCGAGCAGCCCGGCGGGCAGTTCGAGCAGGCGCCTGCCGATCGGGTGGCGGTACTGGTTGATCAGCACCACGTTGTCGTCGTCATCGATCGCGGCGACGGCGACGGCGCCGTGGTGCTCGATCACCTCGCGCTCGACGACGCGCCCGCCCGGCATGCGCACCTGGTCGAGCCGCAACGCCAGGATGGCGCCGCTGTAGACGGTCTCGCCGGAAACGATCTCGAAATCGTGGCTGCCCGGTTCGGCAGCTCCCCCGTTGGTCATGCCGTTACGCCTGTTCCGTCGCACCCGCGAGTTCCTCACCCGGAATGTCCACCGGGAGTCGTTCGGCCGCCTTGTATTTCAGCGCCGCCGAGATGAGCGCCGCGAACAGCGGATGCGGGCGGGTCGGGCGGCTCTTCAACTCCGGGTGCGCCTGGGTGGCGACGAAGAACGGATGCGTGTCGGCGGGCAGCTCGACGAACTCGACCAGGTGCCCGTCCGGCGAGGTGCCGCTGAACTTCAATCCGCTCTCGGCGATCTTGTCGCGGTAGGCGTTGTTCACCTCGTAGCGGTGACGATGACGCTCGGAAACGTGCTCGCTGCCGTAGGCATGGGCGACCACCGAGCCCTTCTCCAGCACGGCCGGGTAGGCGCCGAGGCGCATGGTGCCGCCGAGATCGGCCTCACCGGCCACGGCCTGCTCCTGGTCGGCCATGGTGGAGATGACCGGATGCGGTGTGTCCGGCTCGAATTCGGCCGAGTTCGCCTCCGTCAGCCCCACCCTGCGAGCCGCTTCGATCACGACGCACTGCAGGCCGAGGCACAGGCCCAGCAGCGGGATGCCGCGGGTGCGCGCGTAGTGGATCGCGCCGACCTTACCCTCGATGCCGCGGATGCCGAATCCACCGGGAATCAGCACGGCGTCCACCTCGCGCAGCGCGTGCTGCGCGCCGGAGGGGGTCTCGCACTCGTCGGAGGGCACCCAGCGGATGTTCACCTTCGCGCGCGAGGCGAACCCGCCCGCGCGCAGCGCCTCGGTGACCGAGAGGTAGGCGTCGGGCAGGTCGACGTACTTGCCGACCAGCGCGACCTCGACCGTCTCGCGCGGGGAGTGCACCCGGTCGAGCAGATCGCCCCACACGGTCCAGTCCACGTCGCGGAACGGCAGGCCCAGCCTGCGCACCACGTAGGCGTCCAGCCCCTCCCGGTGCAGCACGCGGGGGATGTCGTAGATCGACGGCGCGTCCGGGGTGGAGATGCAGGCGTCCACCTCGACGTCGCACATCAGCGCGATCTTGCTCTTCAGCGCCTGCGGGACCTCGCGGTCGCAGCGCAGGATCAGCGCGTCGGGCTGGATGCCGATATTGCGCAGCGCGGCCACCGAGTGCTGGGTCGGCTTGGTCTTCAGTTCACCCGACGGCGCGAGGTAGGGCACCAGCGACACGTGCAGGAAGAAGACGTTGTCGCGTCCGACGTCGTGGCGGATCTGGCGGGCGGCCTCCAGGAACGGCTGCGACTCGATGTCGCCGACGGTGCCGCCGATCTCGGTGATCACCACGTCCGGGGTCTGGCCCTGCAGATCCGGGCCGCGCATGGCGAGGATCCGGTGCTTGATCTCGTCGGTGATATGCGGGATCACCTGCACCGTGTCACCGAGATACTCGCCGCGGCGTTCCTTGGCGATCACCGACGAATAGATTTGCCCGGTGGTCACATTCGCGTCCCGGGACAGGTCCCGGTCGAGGAAGCGCTCGTAGTGGCCGACGTCCAGGTCGGTCTCCGCGCCGTCCTCCGTCACGAACACCTCGCCGTGCTGGAAGGGGTTCATCGTGCCGGGATCGACGTTCAAGTACGGGTCGAGTTTCTGCATCGTGACGCGCAGCCCACGCGCCGTCAACAGCTGACCGAGGCTGGAGGCGGTAAGACCTTTACCCAATGAGGAGGCGACACCACCGCTGACGAAGATGTGCTTCGTGGCCGTTCGCGCCTGAATCCGTGTTTGACCCACGGGTCTTCACGGTAACACGAATCCGCCCGTCCGTTCGAATGCCACGCTCGTTTGCCGGTCGATCGCCAGGCGCCGGTCAGAGCATCCGCGGCCCGACTGTGAGGCGGGTCGCGTCCCGGACGGCAGCCGTCGCCGGGAACCGGTGCCGCGAAGACCGCGCAGACGGCCGTCCGACGCCCGGCCCGGCCCGATACCGCAGCGGCGTACCGGGCGATTTCAGCAGGTCAACCCGGGAGCGCGGCCAAGGTGAGCGACGCTGCTTCGGCGCCGGTGCCGTAGCGGCCCGCACCGCCGTTGAGCTGTTCGCCGAGCGCGAGCACCGTGGTGACGCGGCCGAGTTCTCGTTCGAGATTGTCGACGGTGCTCACCTGCGCCGCGAGCGCGGCGTCGGTCCGGACCACGGCGATCGGCCCCTGCGCGTCCGCGGCTCCCGTGCGGCCCGCGAGCACCACCCCCGCCCCACGCCCGCGCAGGGCTCCGGCGAAGCGGGCGGCGTTCGAGCCGGCGCCGTCCCGGGCGGCATCGACGCCGTTGCCGGTGATCACGACCGCGAGCTGCGCGGGCCGCACCGGCGTGTCGCCGTAGGCGAGGAAACCGCCGCCGCGCAGTGTCTCCAGCACCAACTCGAGCTCCTGCGGGGTGCCGCGAGTTTGCCCGCTGGCCGGGTCCACGAGCAGCACCAGGCCGAGCAGGTCACCGGCCATACTGCCCTGGTCCACCGCGCCGGTACGCAGCTGCGCCCCGGCCGGGATGACGTTCGTGACGGCCGTGCGCATCCGGTCACCCTCGGCGGCGTCGAGGAATGCCTCGGTGAGCGCGATCCGGCCGGTGACGCCCGCGCCGGAGACCTCGAGCGCCCGCGTCACCGCGTCGACGTCCCCGGGATCGGCGTCCGGCGTCGTGAACACGACGACGCTGCGGTCGGCGAGCGTACCGCCGAGGATGCGGCCCGACGACCCGGCGACGAACCGGTCGGCGGCCATGGCCTGGTCATCGAGCTGCCGGTTCTGCTCGGTCAGGGCGTCGACCTGCTGCCGCAGCTCGGTCTTGTCCGTCCGCAGGCCCGACAGCAGGTCCGCCGCGAGCGTCTGGGATCCGAGCACCACGCCGATCGCGAGCGCGAGGAAGATCGCGACGATCGAGACCGCATGCTGGCGCATCGAAATCATTGTTCTCCCTTTAAAGTTGCCAGGATCCGAGCTGCCCTTGCGCCCACCGCGCGAAGCGGTTCCAGATGTCCACACTCCAGTCCACGAACTCGCCGCCGCTGTTGGACGCCAGCAGTACGACGATCACCGCGACCAGCGCGGCGAGTACCACCAGCGCGACCGCGATCCCGGACACCCGGGTGCGGTACAGGGTGGCCACGGCCTTCGCGTCCATCAGCTTCGTGCCGACCTTGAGCCGGGTGAGGAACGTGGCCGGATTGCTGTCGCGCCGGCCGCGATCGAAGAAATCGTCGAGCGAGGCAGGCGCCCCCGCGGTGACGATCAGCGCCGCACCGTGATGATCCGCGAGCAGCAGTGCCAGATCGGCGGCCGAACCGGAGGAGGGGAACGTCGTCGCGCCGATGCCGAGGTCCTGGATGCGTTCCAGCCCCTTGGCGTGACCGTCGGTGTCGGCGGGCAGGATCACCTCGGCGCCACACTTCATGGTCGCGGAGGTGATCTCGTCTGGGTCGCCGACGATGACATCGGGCCGGTAGCCCCGCCTGCGCAGCGTGTCGGCGCCGCGGCCGACGCCGATCAGAATCGGGGCGTATTCCTTGATGAACGGCTTGAGCCGCTGCAGATCCTCGGCATGATCCGGGCCGTCGGCGACGACGACCACGTGCCGGTGCTTCATCGACAAATCCAGTTCCGGAACGCCGAAGCCATCGATGAGCAGGGCGCTCTCGGTCCGGATGAACTCGATGGTGTTGCCCGCGAAGGCCTCCAGGTGATCGGCCAGACCGTTGCGCGCCTCGATCATCCGTTCCGCGATGGCGGACTCGGTGAGCTCGATGCCCTCGACGAGGACCTCCGGCTCCTTCTTGATCAGCTTGTCGGCATAGACCACCCCGCCATCGATGCGGACCTTCACACCGTCTTTGATCCTCTTGAACGCGTCCGAGCTCACCGTGTCCAGCAGCAGGATCCCGTTGGTCACCAGTGCCTCGGGGCCGAGGTTCGGGTAGCGGCCGGAAATGGACGGCGAGGTGTTGATCACCGCGCCCACACGCGCCTCGACCAGGCGGTCGGCGGTCATCCGGTCGAGATCCATCTCGTCGAGGACGACGATGTCACCCGGCCCGATCCGCCCGAGCAGCCGCCGGGTGTTGCGATCCACCCGGGCCGTCCCGATCAGACCAGGAAGCGTTTCGGTGTTTCTCGACAACAGCGCCGGCATCCTCATGCGCCGATGATGGCGGCAAACCCTCAACCATTGGTGGAGGCGCGCCGTTTCCCGCCCCACATTCCCGTGCCGGAACCTCCTTGACCACCAGCGCGGCGAGCGCGGCGCCCGGCTGGAGAATCGAAGCCTCGAGCGGTTGCGTTCTGTCTATATTGACTGCTCAGAGTAGTGCGATGATCAGTTGGGGCAACGCGAGCCGACCTCGCCATCTGGGCGCCCGTCTCGCTACCCAGGCGCACGAATCACAGCGACGCGACCGAGCCCCGCCCATGAGCGAGCGGCGCCCCGCAGCTCGACAGCCACGACAGCGAACGAGCCGCTACCGTGAGTGCGCCCCGATCAGCACCACTTCGCGTGCGGACGGCACACGGTCCAGCCGCTGCCGTCGGGACGCTGCGTTCGAGTCCAAGCGGAGTCGCCCGCGCCATCGCTCGCACCGCTCTCGCCGGACTCCGGCCCGGTGCGCCGGTGATATTCACGCAGGGCATCCCGGTGTTCGTTCTGCCGCAGGGGATTCGGGTCGGAGTGCCGGTATCCGAACGGGTCTATCGCGTGCCAGCCCGTCGAGTCGCCGTGCGAACCCGAGCGATCGGAGTGATCGGAGCCGGACAAGGACTCCGCCGCGGCGCCGCCCGCCGCGGACACCGACCCCGCGGCCAGACCAGCGACGATCAGCGCGAGCACTCGCTTCCTCGGCGTTCCCCGCCCTCGCCGGGCCGCCGTGACAGATCGGCGCGCTCCGCCCGCCTCGGTCGTCGCTGGAAGAACGCTGCGCATCATGGCCCCTTCGCCTCGGTGCTGCCCGTTGTCCGGCGGAATTCATCCGCCGTTCATCTACTGATTTCCATAGTAGATGAGGAATCGGACATTACGGACAGCAGTTGTGCGTACCACAGTCTTCACTGGCGAAAGTCGTTGTTCCGAGCCGCTTTGCCGTCGCACAATCGCGGACTTCCCCACAGACCCCATGTCGCTGCGGCAGCAGGCAGCCGGAAACTTGCGGGATTCACACGGATTTCTTCAGTAGATCGAGGCGTTGGCAGTCGACAACTGCATCTGGTTGCGTCGAGGTCGTCCCTGGGCGTACGCAAGCGGCCTCGCCGGAGGGCGGCAACCGGGCAGCTCTGCGCCGATTGTGATGCGGACGACACGATCACCGAGCCGTACCCGCTGTAGCTATATGCTGCCGGTCACACGTAACTCGAAGAGGAGATTTCATGGCCAGCACTACCGTCGACGCCGTCATCGCCGCACCGCGCGAGGTCGTGTACCGGCTCTTCGCCGACCGCGAGAGCATCAGCCCCTACGTGCCGGTCCAGGTCAAGCTGATCAAGCCCGGCCTGACCGAGCGGGAGGGCGTCGGCGCCCAGCACCTGATCGGCCTCGGCCCGGTGGGAGTCACCGAGGAGATCACCAAACTCGTGCCCGGCGAGCGGATGGAATACAAGATCGTCAAGGGCGCGCCGGTGAAGCGCCACGTCGGCATCGTCACCTTCACCGACGCCGACAACGGCACCCTGGTCTCCTACACCATGGAGTCCGACCCGTCGTTGCCGGTGCCCGCCAAGGTGCTGGAGTTCGGGCTGAAGAACCTGATCGGCCAGTTCATCAAGGGCGCGCAGAAGGCCGTGCGCTGACCGGCGCGCTCAGCGCGTCGCCGCCTCGGCGCCCGCTTTCTCCGCGCGCGCCGTCGCCAGCAGCTCCTCCGCGTGTGCCCGGCCGGTCTCGGTGTCGTCGAGACCGGCCAGCATGCGCGCCAGCTCGACGACCCGCTCGTCGTTGGTGAGCGCACGGACACCACTGTTGACCGCGCCCTTGCCGTCGTCGGACTTGTCGACCACCAGATGGGTGTCGGCGAACGCCGCGACCTGCGGCAGATGGGTCACCACGATCACCTGGTGGGTGCGCGCCAACCGGGCCAGCCTGCGACCGATCTCCACCGCGGCGCGCCCGCCGACACCGGCGTCGACCTCGTCGAACACCATGGTCGCTCCGTGATCGGAGCTGGCGAGCACCACTTCCAGCGCGAGCATCACGCGCGACAGCTCACCACCGGACGCGCTCTTGCTCAACGGCAACGACTGCGCGCCCGAATGCGCCGACAGCCGGAACTCGGCCTCGTCGATGCCGGTGGGCCCGGCGTGCAATTCCTGGCCGTCGACGGTGAGCGGCGCCGTGTCCTGCGCTCCCGCGAGCAACGGCCGCACCTCGACTTCCAGACGCGCCTTGCCCATCGCCAGGCCGCCCAGCTCGGCGCTCACCGCCGCCGCCAGCTTGCCAGCCGCCTTGGCCCGCGCGGCGCTCAGCTTCTTCGCCGCCTCCCGCACCCGATCGGCCGCGGTGTCCACCTCGGCGGCCAGCTTGGCCAGCGCCTCTTCCGAGACGTCGAGCGAACCCAGCCGGGTACGCGCTTCCTGCGCCCAGGCCAGCACACCGTCGATGTCGGGCGCGTATTTGCGGGTCAGCGTCTTCAATTCGGCCTGCCGGGTGAGCAGCGAATCCAGCGCGCCCGGGTCCGAAGGCAGGTCGGAGAGATACCCGCTCAACTCGGTGGTCACGTCGATCACGACGGCGATGGCGTCGGCCAGGCGCGGCGCGAGCGCGACCAGCGCCGGGTCGTCGGCGGCCTCGATGCGGGCGCGTGCGGTGCCGAGCGCCTCCAGGGCGCCGGATCCGTCTTCGGGTGTGTCCGCCGGTCCGGCCAGCGCGCCGTGCGCGGTGGCCGCCGCATCGCGCAGCGAATCCAGATCGCTGAGCCTGCGCACCTCGTCTACGATGCGCGCGTCCTCGCCGGGTTCCGGCGCGATGGCGTCGATCTCGTTCAGCGAGTGCTTGAGCCGATCGGCCTCGAGCGCCAATTCCCTGCTGCGCGCGGTCCGTTCGAGCAGTTCGGTGCGGGCGTCGAGCCACGATCGCCGCAGCACCTGGTATTTCCGCAGCGCAGCGCCCACCGCGTCGCCCGCGAACTGGTCCAGCGCCGACAACTGCTGATCGGGGCGCTGCAAACGCAGCTGATCGTTCTGGCCGTGCA
Organism: Nocardia gipuzkoensis; assembly: GCF_021183645.1. Classification (NCBI taxonomy): domain Bacteria; kingdom Bacillati; phylum Actinomycetota; class Actinomycetes; order Mycobacteriales; family Nocardiaceae; genus Nocardia; species Nocardia gipuzkoensis. The sequence continues at coordinate 263,683 of NZ_CP089225.1, forward strand.
CGGTCAGCAGGGGCGCGGTGAAATCGGCCAGCACCGAGGCGGGTACGCCGCGGCCGCCGAGATGCGCACGGGAGCGGCCGTCGCTGCCGACCGTGCGGATCGCGATGACGCTGCCGTCGTCGTCCGGCTCGGCGGCGGCCGCTTCCAGCACCTGCGCGACCTCGGCGCGGGCGGCGTCGTTGACGTCGTCGACGGTGAACCGGCCCTCCACCACGGCTCGAGGCGCGCCGAGCCGGACTCGGCCCGCGTCCGCGCGCGCACCGCTGAGCAGATGCAGGCTGGTCACCACCATGGTCTTGCCCGCGCCGGTCTCACCGGTCAGGCAGGTCAGTCCCGCATGGAATTGCGCGGTCGCGGTGGCAATGACGCCAAGCCCGTCAATCCTGATCTCTGTCAGCACTTGTGCTCTCCGTTCGCCGTCGGCCACGCCAGCCTGTCACGGGCAATTGGAACTTGCGCACCATCCGGTCGGCGAACGGTGCGGAGTCCAGCCGCACCCAGCGCACCGGTTGAGCGCCGCGAACCGCCTCGACCCGGCCGCCACTGGGCAGTGCGAGCGTGCGCCTGCCGTCCAGGAAAACTATCGCATCGTGTCCGGGCGCCACGGACTCGACCGCGATCCGCGACTCCGGGCTGGTCACCAGTGGCCGCGCGAAAAGGGCATGGGCATTGCTCGGAATCACCAGCAACGCTTCGAGTTCCGGCCACACCACCGGACCGCCCGCGGAGAAGGCATAGGCGGTCGATCCGGTCGGTGTCGCGATGAGAATGCCGTCGCAGCCGAACGACGACACCGGACGGCCATCCACCTCCAGCACCACTTCCAGCACGCCCATGCGCGAAGCGTTTTCGATGCTCGCCTCGTTCAGCGCCCACCCGCTCTCGACGACCTCGTCGTCGATCCGGACGGTGACATCGATGGTCATCCGATGCTCGATCGTGTAATCGCGCCGGACCACCTGCGCGAGCGCCTCGTCCAGGTGTTCGGCCTCGGCCTCGGTGAGAAAACCGATGCGGCCGAGATTGATTCCGAGCACCGGAACCCCCGCCGAGCGGGCCAGCTCGGCCGCGCGCAGGAACGTTCCGTCGCCACCGAGCACGAGCACCATCTCGCAGCCGACCGCCGCCTCCGGGCTGTGCTCGACCACGCGCACCGGGAAGCCTCCCGGCTCGGCCTCGAATCGCGTGCTGTCCGCCTCGTCGGCGAGCACGCGCAAGCAGATGCCCGCGTCCGCGAAGATCTTCGCCACCCGGTGGGCGGTCTCGATGATCTCCGCGCGGCCCGGATGGGACACCAGCAAGATCTCCCGGCCGCAGGGCTGGGCCAGCGCGTTCACTGTGGACCCTCCTCAACCGCACGTTCGACCAGCGCCGCGACCTGCGCGTCGTCGTACTCGAACGGTCCGTCGTTGCGCAGCCACAAGAAGTATTCGACATTGCCGGACGGCCCGGGCAGCGGGCTGGCCACCGCACCGAGCGTGCGCATGCCCAGCCCCGCGGCCGCGGCCGCCACCGTACGCACCGCGTCGGCGCGCAGCGCGGGATCGCGCACCACGCCGCCGGAGCCGACCCGCTCCTTGCCGACCTCGAACTGCGGTTTCACCATGGGCAGCAGATCGGCGCCGGGCGCAGCGCAGGCCGCCAGCGCGGGCAGCACCAGGCTCAGCGAGATGAACGACAGGTCGCCCACCACCAGCTCGACCGGGCCGCCGATGGTCTCGGGCGTCAGATTGCGCACGTTGGTGCGATCGAACACCCGGACCCGCTCGTCGGTGCGCAGGCGCCAGACCAGCTGGCCGTAGCCCACGTCGACCGCGACGACCTCCCGCGCTTCCCGGCTGAGCAGTACATCGGTGAAACCACCGGTCGACGCGCCCGCGTCCAGGCAGCGCTTGCCCGGCACGGACAGGCCGTCCGGCTCGAACCGCTCCAGCGCGCCGAGCAGTTTGTGCGCGCCGCGCGAAGCCCAGGACACCTCGTCGGGCTCCTCGCGCACCACCAGCGGCGTGCCCGTCTCGACGGCGGTCGCCGGCTTCACCGCGACCGTTCCGGCTATCAGGACGCGGCCGGCACCGATCAGCTCGACCGCGTGTTCCCGCGATCTCGCCAATCCGCGGCGAACCAGTTCCGCGTCCACGCGTGCGCGTCTGGCCACCTCAGATCTTGTCCACCGTGGCCAAGGCCTGTACCAGCACGTCATGTGCCTGCTCCAGGATGCGCGCGCGACGAGTGATGTCGACTCCGGCCTCCGCGCTCTCGGTGGCGGGCGTGGCCCCGCTCCAGCCGGGCCGGTCGAGTTCGGCGAGCAGGCTGTCGACCTCGCCGCGGATTCGCTCCGGATCGGCAGGCTCCGCATGCCCAGCAGCGCCCGGCAGATGCTGACCGGGCAACGGGATCCCCGGGCGGGGACCTTGTGCACCGGCGGCCGTGCCGGGACCGTTCGGACGAGGCGTAGGAGTAGTCATCGTGGCGTCAACGCTATCGGATTTCCGAATCGGACGCGCGTAGCGTCACAGCTCTTCCCGGGTTGCGCTGCAGTATCTCGCCGAGGTCGGCTTCCGGTTCGGCGGCTACCGGCGGGTGAGCGAGGGCGTCGAGGGAGTCGGCGACGAAAGTCGGGATCTGCCCGTCCGGAGCCTTGCGCAGTTCACCCAGGGTGCTGACGCCGGTGAGCACCAGCAACGAGTCGAGGCCGACCCGGTTTGCCCCCTCGATATCGGTGTCGAGGCGGTCGCCCACCACCAAGGCACTGCGGGAGCCTGCCCGCAGGATCGCGTCCTCCAACAGGGGCGCGTACGGTTTGCCCGCCACGATCGGCTCCCGATCGGAGGCGGCGCGCAGCGCGGCGACCATCGCGCCGTTGCCCGGCGCCAGGCCACGTTCGTTCGGCAGGGTCTTGTCGGTGTTGGCCGCGATCCACAGCGCGCCCGACCGCAGAGCGTAAGCGGCTTCGGCGAGGTCCGGCCAGGCGGTTTGGGGCGAATGCCCTTGCACCACAGCGGCGGGCGCCTCCCCGTCGAATCGCCGGATCGGCCGCAGCCCGGCCGCGTCCACTTCGGCGGCCAGGTCGTCGGTCCCGACGACCAGCACGCGAGCGCCTCGATCGAGCCGCTCGGCCAGCAACCGCGCCGCCGCCTGGGCGCTGGTGACCACATCGTCACAGGACGCGGGGAAGCCGAGTTCGGACAGATGCGCCGCGACGACTTCAGGTCCGCGACTGGCATTGTTCGTGACGTACACCAGCCGCTGTTCCGCCTGCCGTCGCGCTGCCAGCGCCTCCGGCGCCCCCGCGATGACCTCGTGACCGCGGTACAGCGTGCCGTCCAGATCCAGCAGCAGGGCTGAATAGCGATCTCGTAGCCGCTTCACACCACTCTCACTCCGTGTCACCGATCGGCGCTGTGCCGACTCGCATACCACCGGCCCCTCCAGCAGCACAGCCGCTCGGCGAGTCCGAGACACTCGAACACTACGCCAGCGAGCGAACCGGAGAGACGTGGCGTCAACCACTGCGACTACCCCGGATCACCAGCGCCACAAGGCGGTTTCGCAGATCACAGGCGGAAGTTCCGGTCATCGGAATCTCACCGATCGACGTTGGGCCGGAGGTATCGCCCGCACGGGTGTCACAACGCGTGCACAAGCCGCCTGATGCCCTAGGGTTCTTCTGTCGATGCCGCACTTCGCGCAGCCACGACGGCCACGCCTGGACTGCCATGCCACGCGACAAGCGCTGCCGGGCCGCCGGGATCGGCAGAACGGGCTGGTCACAAGTCGAAGCCGCGCCTGGGAAAAACCCGGCCTCGGCCCGAGCCGCCACCAGCTACCCGACCTGCCGGTTTCTGTCCTCAGACCGTCATCGATCGGATTTGTGCAGTCGGCGTCGGCATCTCGGAACTCCGGCAACAGACCGTATCGGTCGCCGGGCAGGATTCAGATCTCGCTGTCGCCCGTGAGTTCGGCGGCGCGTTCTTCAGCGTCGGTGTCTCCGTCGAGGTCGGCCGAGGCGGCGTTGAGGAACCAGGTGAGGCCCTCGTCGGTGCGACCCGCGGCCACGAGTGCGTCGGCGTAGGCGTAGAAGAGGCGGGCGGCGGCGGAGCCGGTCCGGGACGGGTCCAGATCCGAGGTCTGCAATGTCACGACCGCTTGGTCGTACTGGCCGAGGTCCATTCGCGCCCCCGCGACGACGATGCGCAGCTCGGCGGCCTCGTCTCCACGTAGGGCGCGGGCCTCGTCACTGCGGCCGAGTTCGATCGCGCGCTCCGGCCTGCCCAGCCCGCGCTCGCAGTCGGCCATGACGGCCAGCAGCCCGGCGCCACCGGACATCCGGCGCGCGGTACGCAGCTCCGACAGGGCTTCCGCCCACTCGCCCGCGTGGTAGGCCACCACACCCGCTGTCTCCCTGACCACCGCGATCCTGCCCGCACGCTGCCGCGCGGCCCGCGCATGCGCGAGAGCGAGCCCGGGATCGTCATCGAGCAGACGCACCGCCATCACCAGGTGCCGGGCAACCGTCTCCGCGTTGCTTTTGTCCAAGCTCAACAGGTCCCGCCGCACGACGGAGTCGAGATCGGTCGCCTGCACTTCTTCCGGCAGATCGGGTTCCTCCGGACGCGGCAGGCGGCGTTCCAGGGAACGGTTCCCGCCGGCACGGGCCCCTTCGCCGCCCCTGCGACGGTCCTGCGACGCGTCGCCGCGCGGCGCCCGGTCCTCGCGATCCGGCCCGGTCTGTCGGCGATCGCCTTCGCGACGCTGGAAACCGGAGTCACCGCGCTGATCGGAATCACCACGACGCTTGAACCCACCCCGCTCGCCCGACTCACTACGCCGGGCATCGCCTCGGTCGCCGGAATCGTCACGGCGACGGTTGAACCCGCCCCGCTCGCCCGACTCACCACGTCGGGCATCGCCTCGGTCGCCGGAATCGTCACGGCGACGGTTGAACCCACCGCGGGAATCGCCGCGATCGAACCCGCCGCGGGCACCGGAGTCACCGCCAGGGCGGAACCCGCCCCGCGAATCGTCGCGACCCTCGCCGGAATCACTCCGGCGTTTGAAGCCGCCGCGGTCGCCCGAATCCTGATTGCGCTGGAATCCGCTTCGCTCCCCGGACCCGCCTCTACCAGCGGAACCGCCACGGCCCGCGGATTCCTCCCTGCGCTGGAAACCACCGCGCTGGGGTGCGTCGCCGCCGCGACGGAAGCCACCGGCGTCACCACCCCGGCCGCTGGACTCCTGACGTTTGAACCCACCGCGCTCGCTCGAACCGCCGCGCTGGTCGTGACCGCCGCTGTCGTCGCGACGGCTTGATCCGGCGGAATTGTCGCGGCGCTGGAAACCACCCCGGTCGGAGGAACCTTCCCGCCGACCGTAGCCACCCGATTCCCCGCGGCGCGGAGAGCCGCCTCGTTCCCCGGAATCGCCACGGCGGTTGAAGCCACCGCCGCGTCGGGCACCGTCCTGCTGGTCACCTCGACCGCCGGACCCGGAGTCTGGAGCGCCGCGCCGGAAGGGCTTCCGATCGTCGTTTTGTTCCGGCACGGTGCTCCCTTTCTTGGTTTCGCGAAAAGTCGTTATACCCACAAATTCAATCACGTACCTGCGGTGGGGCGCGGGGCACGGCAAGGTTCGTCGGAGCTTTTGGGTGCTCGAACGCAGATAGGGGACCCAGTATCTGGGTCCCCTATCGCAATGAATGTTCCGGCGGTGTCCTACTCTCCCACACCCTGTCGAGTGCAGTACCATCGGCGCTGGCAGGCTTAGCTTCCGGGTTCGGAATGGGACCGGGCGTTTCCCTACCGCTATGGCCGCCGTAACTCTATGAAACTATCCACACCCCCCACACCCACCCCACACGAACCGCTCACCGAAAAGGTGAGGGAACCCCGTGGGAGGGTGTAAGCGGTCTGTGTGTTGTTTCAGATACCGCACAGTGGACGCGTAGCAACCTTTGTTGGTAAGTCCTCGGCCGATTAGTACCGGTCACCTCCACACGTTACCGTGCTTCCAGTTCCGGCCTATCAACCCCATGGTCTGTGGGGGGCCTTAACCACTCAAAGGTGGTGAGAAACCTCATCTTGGAACAGGCTTCCCGCTTAGATGCTTTCAGCGGTTATCCCTTCCGAACGTAGCCAACCAGCAGTGCCCTTGGCAGGACAACTGGCACACCAGAGGTTCGTCCGTCCCGGTCCTCTCGTACTAGGGACAGCCTTCCTCAAGTTTCTGACGCGCGCGGCGGATAGAGACCGAACTGTCTCACGACGTTCTAAACCCAGCTCGCGTGCCGCTTTAATGGGCGAACAGCCCAACCCTTGGGACCTACTCCAGCCCCAGGATGCGACGAGCCGACATCGAGGTGCCAAACCATCCCGTCGATATGGACTCTTGGGGAAGATCAGCCTGTTATCCCCGGGGTACCTTTTATCCGTTGAGCGACACCGCTTCCACATGCCGGTGCCGGATCACTAGTCCCGACTTTCGTCCCTGCTCGACCTGTCAGTCTCACAGTCAAGCTCCCTTGTGCACTTGCACTCGACACCTGATTGCCAACCAGGCTGAGGGAACCTTTGGGCGCCTCCGTTACATTTTGGGAGGCAACCGCCCCAGTTAAACTACCCACCAGGCACTGTCCCTGAACCCGATCAGGGTCCGAGGTTAGAAGTCCAATACGACCAGAGTGGTATTTCAACGACGACTCCACGAACACTGGCGTGCCCGCTTCACAGTCTCCCACCTATCCTACACAAACCGTACCGAACACCAATACCAAGCTATAGTGAAGGTCCCGGGGTCTTTTCGTCCTGCCGCGCGTAACGAGCATCTTTACTCGTAATGCAATTTCGCCGAGTCTGTGGTTGAGACAGCAGAGAAGTCGTTACGCCATTCGTGCAGGTCGGAACTTACCCGACAAGGAATTTCGCTACCTTAGGATGGTTATAGTTACCACCGCCGTTTACCGGGGCTTAAATTCTCAGCTTCGCACCCGAAGGCGCTAACCGGTCCTCTTAACCTTCCGGCACCGGGCAGGCGTCAGTCCGTATACATCGTCTTACGACTTCGCACGGACCTGTGTTTTTAGTAAACAGTCGCTTCTCTCTGGTCTCTGCGACCACACCCAGCTCACAGCGTAAAGCCGGTCACCAGACGTGGTCCCCCTTCTCCCGAAGTTACGGGGGCATTTTGCCGAGTTCCTTAACCACAGTTCTCTCGATCGCCTCGGTATTCTCTACCTGACCACCTGTGTCGGTTTGGGGTACGGGCCGTGTACCAACTCACTAGAGGCTTTTCTCGGCAGCATAGGATCACTGAATTCGCCTCAATCGGCTACGCATCACCTCTCAGGCTGTATGAATGGCGGATTTGCCTACCACTCGCCCTACAGGCTTACACCAGGTATTCCATCACCTGGCCCAGCTACCTTCCTGCGTCACCCCATCGCTTGACTACTACAGCAGGGGTCGTGCGCAGCCGCTTCAAGCTTCCCGAAGGAAGTCCATCCACATTTGGGCACTTAGCACCACTGATTCGCCACTGGGCGCGGATACACGGGTACGGGAATATCAACCCGTTGTCCATCGACTACGCCTGTCGGCCTCGCCTTAGGTCCCGACTCACCCTGGGCGGATTAACCTGGCCCAGGAACCCTTGGTCATTCGGCGGACGAGTTTCTCACTCGTCTTTCGCTACTCATGCCTGCATTCTCACTCGCGTAGCCTCCACAACTAGCTCACACTGCTGCTTCCATGGCTACACGACGCTCCCCTACCCACCCCAGCTCCTGGCTCGAAAGCAGAATAATGCTGGAGTGCCGCGGCTTCGGCGGTGTACTTGAGCCCCGCTACATTGTCGGCGCAGAATCACTTGACCAGTGAGCTATTACGCACTCTTTCAAGGGTGGCTGCTTCTAAGCCAACCTCCTGGTTGTCTTCGCGACTCCACATCCTTTTCCACTTAGTACACGCTTAGGGGCCTTAGCCGGCGATCTGGGCTGTTTCCCTCTCGACTACGAAGCTTATCCCCCGCAGTCTCACTGCCGCGCTCTCACACACCGGCATTCGGAGTTTGGCTGATTTCGGTAAGCTTGTAGGCCCCCTAGACCATCCAGTAGCTCTACCTCCGGTGTGAAACACGCGACGCTGCACCTAAATGCATTTCGGGGAGAACCAGCTATCACGGAGTTTGATTGGCCTTTCACCCCTACCCACAGCTCATCCCCTCAGTTTTCAACCTAAGTGGGTTCGGGCCTCCACGACGTCTTACCGTCGCTTCACCCTGGCCATGGGTAGATCACTCCGCTTCGGGTCCATGATATGCGACTCACACGCCCTATTCGGACTCGCTTTCGCTACGGCTACCCCACACGGGTTAACCTCGCCACACACCGATGACTCGCAGGCTCATTCTTCAAAAGGCACGCCATCACCCCACCCCGAAGGGAAGGCTCTGACGGATTGTAAGCGCACGGTTTCAGGTACTATTTCACTCCCCTCCCGGGGTACTTTTCACCTTTCCCTCACGGTACTAGTCCGCTATCGGTCACCAGGGAGTATTCAGGCTTACCGGGTGGTCCCGGCAGATTCACAGCAGATTTCACGGGCCCGCTGCTACTCGGGCACCCACTACAACAGAGCACGTGTTTTCGTCTACGGGATTATCACCCTCTACGACAGGCCGTTCCAGACCACTTCGACTAACACGAACTTTTCTGACTGTCGCTCGACTCGGCAGAATCGAGAAAGTGAGCCCCACTACCCCGCCCAGACAACCCCTGCCGGGTATCACATCTGAACGGTTTAGCCTCATCCGCTTTCGCTCGCCACTACTCACGGAATCACAATTGTTTTCTCTTCCTGTGGGTACTGAGATGTTTCACTTCCCCACGTTCCCTCCCAACCGCCTATATATTCAGCGGCAGGTGACACGACATCACTCGTGCCGGGTTTCCCCATTCGGAAATCCTCGGATCTCAGCTCGGTTGACAGCTCCCCGAGGCTTATCGCAGCCTCCTACGTCCTTCATCGGCTCCTGGTGCCAAGGCATCCACCGTACGCTCTTCAACACTTACTAACAAAGATGCTCGCGTCCACTGTGCAGTTCTCAAACAACACACCCACACCGAATCGAACTCCAAGACCATCGAAATCAAAAACCCCGAGGTATCAAGGAAATCCGGGCGGATCGTATTTTTTGCCTGGAAAGAACGCCTGTTCTTTCAGGACCCAACAGTGTGTCGATATATCAACCGCCAGCCGATCATCCAAGACCGACCGATACACGGAAGAAGTTGTCAGCGTTCCACCCATGAGCTCCGCAGTCCCACATTCGAGGACATAAGCGGCTCTGCCAGAAGCGATCCCGACTCCACGAGACACTCACTGGAGATGCTCCTTAGAAAGGAGGTGATCCAGCCGCACCTTCCGGTACGGCTACCTTGTTACGACTTCGTCCCAATCGCCGATCCCACCTTCGACGGCTCCCTCCCACAAGGGGTTAGGCCACCGGCTTCGGGTGTTACCGACTTTCATGACGTGACGGGCGGTGTGTACAAGGCCCGGGAACGTATTCACCGCAGCGTTGCTGATCTGCGATTACTAGCGACTCCAACTTCACGGGGTCGAGTTGCAGACCCCGATCCGAACTGAGACCGGCTTTAAGGGATTCGCTCCACCTCACGGTATCGCAGCCCTCTGTACCGGCCATTGTAGCATGTGTGAAGCCCTGGACATAAGGGGCATGATGACTTGACGTCGTCCCCACCTTCCTCCGAGTTGACCCCGGCAGTCTCTCACGAGTCCCCGCCATTACGCGCTGGCAACATAAGATAAGGGTTGCGCTCGTTGCGGGACTTAACCCAACATCTCACGACACGAGCTGACGACAGCCATGCACCACCTGTACACCGACCACAAGGGGGCCTACATCTCTGCAGGTTTCCGGTGTATGTCAAACCCAGGTAAGGTTCTTCGCGTTGCATCGAATTAATCCACATGCTCCGCCGCTTGTGCGGGCCCCCGTCAATTCCTTTGAGTTTTAGCCTTGCGGCCGTACTCCCCAGGCGGGGTACTTAATGCGTTAGCTACGGCACGGATCCCGTGGAAGGAAACCCACACCTAGTACCCACCGTTTACGGCGTGGACTACCAGGGTATCTAATCCTGTTCGCTACCCACGCTTTCGCTTCTCAGCGTCAGTTACTGCCCAGAGACCCGCCTTCGCCACCGGTGTTCCTCCTGATATCTGCGCATTTCACCGCTACACCAGGAATTCCAGTCTCCCCTGCAGTACTCAAGTCTGCCCGTATCGCCCGCAAGCTTGGGGTTGAGCCCCAAGTTTTCACGGACGACGCGACAAACCGCCTACAAGCTCTTTACGCCCAGTAATTCCGGACAACGCTCGCACCCTACGTATTACCGCGGCTGCTGGCACGTAGTTGGCCGGTGCTTCTTCTACAGGTACCGTCACTTGCGCTTCGTCCCTGTCGAAAGAGGTTTACAACCCGAAGGCCGTCATCCCTCACGCGGCGTCGCTGCATCAGGCTTTCGCCCATTGTGCAATATTCCCCACTGCTGCCTCCCGTAGGAGTCTGGGCCGTGTCTCAGTCCCAGTGTGGCCGGTCGCCCTCTCAGGCCGGCTACCCGTCGTCGCCTTGGTAGGCCATTACCCCACCAACAAGCTGATAGGCCGCGGGCCCATCTCGCACCGATAAATCTTTCCACCCACCGCCATGCGACAGCAGGTCATATCCGGTATTAGACCCAGTTTCCCAGGCTTATCCCGAAGTGCGAGGCAGATCACCCACGTGTTACTCACCCGTTCGCCGCTCGTGTACCCCGAAGGGCCTTACCGCTCGACTTGCATGTGTTAAGCACGCCGCCAGCGTTCGTCCTGAGCCAGGATCAAACTCTCCGTTGAAGACTCAAATCACACCCCGAAAGGCGCAATCAAAAGTAATAACCAGAGTCCGAAAACCCAGCAAAACAATCGCCAGCAAAAAGCTGACTAAAATGTCCGACCCTCCCACACGGGGAGCGGGAAGAGCCGGAACCAAATAAAACATTTGGCACTGACATTCATCGACACACTATTGAGTTCTCAAAGAACACGCGCACAAACATCCGGGCCAGTCTCAACCGGACCTTCTGTGAGGCAACTTTCCCAGTCTAAGCAAGCTATCAACCGAAGTCAAGACCATCGGCCGATCCGCGTCACACTGGACTGACAGGCGCTCCTCGTCCTACCTCGTTTCCCGGTCCCGCTCGGCGTTTCCGCCTCGCTTCGGCTCCGGGTCGGTGTCCGTGTCGCTCTGACTTGAACTAAGTTACGCGGCGGAAAACGCTACGTCAAATCGCCTGAACGGCAGGGCGTTTTCGCCGGTCAGAGGCATGCAATCCGGGTGATCGAGTGCCTGAATCACACGGATGTGATTCAGGCCACCGCGATCTTCATGCACCTGCCCGCAGAACCCCGGCGAGGTTCTTCTTGCCGCGCCGCAGGACCAGCCAGCGCCCGTGCAGGTAGTCGGCGTCGCCGGGCGTCCATTCGATGTCGGAGATCTTCGCGTTGTTCACCGACGCGCCGCCTTCGTTCACCGCGCGCCGGGCGGCACCGCGGCTCTCGGACAGGCCGGTCGCCACGAGCAGGTCCACGATGGTGTGCGGCTCGCCCGCCTTGATCTGCGCGACCTCGCCGTCGATCGCGGCTTCGCGCAGCGCGGCGGCGAGGGTCGCCTCGTCGAGGTCGCGCAGTTCCCCTCGGCCGAACAACGCCTGGCTGGCCAACTGCACGGCGCGCGTGTTCGCCTCTCCGTGCACCAGGGTCGTCATCTCGGCGGCGAGCCTGCGCTGCGCTTCCCTGGCGTGCGGGCGCTCGGCGGTCGCCTGCTCCAGTTCGTCGAGTTCCTCGCGGGAGAGGAACGTGAACCAGCGCAGGTAGCGCACCACGTCGGCGTCGGCCGTGTTCACGAAGTACTGGTACCAGGCGTACGGGCTGGTCATCTCGGGATCGAGCCACAGGCTGCCGCCACCGGTGGACTTGCCGAACTTCTTGCCGTCGGCGGAGGTCACCAGCGGAACCGTCAACGCGTGCACGGCCGCGCCGTCCACCCGGCGATTGAGCTCGACACCCGCGATGATGTTGCCCCACTGGTCGGAGCCGCCCACCTGCAGCGTGCAGCCGTAGTCGCGGCGCAGCTGCAGGTAGTCGTTGGCCTGCAGGAGCATGTAGCTGAACTCGGTGTAGGAGATGCCCTCACCGTCCAAGCGCCGCTTGATCGTGTCGCGCGCCAGCATGACGTTCACCGAGAAGTGCTTGCCGATACCGCGCAGGAAGTCGACCGCGGTCAGCGGCCCGGTCCAGTCCATGTTGTCGACGATGACCGCGCCGGTCGGCGAGTCGTCCAAGTCGACGAAGCGCTCCAGCTGCGAGCGGATCCGCTCGGCCCAGCCCGCGACGGTCTCGCTCGAGTTCATCGTCCGCTCGCCGACGTCACGCGGGTCACCGATCAGTCCCGTGGCGCCGCCGGCCAGCACGATGGGGCGGTGCCCGGCACGCTGGAAACGCTTCAGCGCCAGCAGCGGCACCAAGTGGCCCGCGTGCAGGCTGGCGGCGGTGGGGTCGAAGCCGGCATACAGGGTCAGCGGCCCGGCGGCCGCCGCCGCGCGCAAGGCATCCAGATCGGTGGACTGCGCGATCAGTCCGCGCCAGGTCAGTTCGTCGATGATGTCGCCGCTCACGCTGTCCTATCTTTCCGCACGATGTTTGCGGCCTCGTGCACGCCTCGGTGTCCTCTCTTCCGGCACGACGTCCGCAGTCTCGTGCGCGCCTCAGTGTCCTCGGGAGGCGCGGCATCAGTCGAGCGATTTGCTCGGCCGCCGCCGGGCGCGCCGATACCGGGCCGCTTGCTCTACGCCGGTCGACCACGTCGATGTTCCAGCGGCGACGCAGTCCGAGGCGCACGCGCTGGGTCGTCGGCGCGTTCACCTGATCGGTGCGGCGCTCCGAGAAGACTCAGCGGGCCACAGCGAGAATGCCCGACGCGCTGTCAGGCCGACTTCGCCGCGGACAGTGGTGCACGCGGACTGCGCCGGTAGACCGACACCGCTCGCGAACTCGGGAGCCAGAAACGCCACGGCACGTCCGCCGCACTGCTGACGCCCACCCGCGGACCGCTGGCGATCTCGGCGGCATCGACCGGGTCGTGCAACTCCAGCCGGATCTGCGATGACGGATCGAACAGCGGGGTTCCGTAGTCGCTCATCGCGATTCCCAGCGCGCTGCCGAGATTGCCTGGCCCCCTGGCCGAGTCGAGATCGGACCGAGCGCCCGGACGCCGCGCGCGCACCGTCTCCAGCCCGTCGATCACCTCGCCGGAGCGGATCAGTACGGCGCTGGCGACTCCGTCCGGACCGCTGGTCACGTTGACGCAGGTGTGCATGCCGTAGCTGAGGTAGACGTACAGCACACCGGCGGGACCGAACATCACGTCATTGCGTTTGGTCCGGCCGCGTCCGGAATGCGAAGCCGGGTCCGGCCAAGGGCCGGCCGGGTCTCCCCCGTATGCCTCGACTTCGACGATCCGTACACCGACCGGACCCGACCGCAACGTCGCCCCGAGCAGACGCCGGGCGGCAGCGGGCGGTTCGACGGCGAGTTCCTCGACAGACTGGGCACACACAGCCGCCATTGTCCTCGACGGCTCCGACAGCCGGTCGCCGCGCCGGTCGCCGACCGGCGCGGGTCGGTTCCGATGCGCACCGATGCCCTGGATGCCGCCGGTGACCCTGCCCACGAGACAGGCCTTGGAGTGGCGCACCGGGGAGAACGTCCACGGCGTGGGTGACGGTTCCCAGCATCCGGCACGCCGTCGCGACCAACAGACGCCGGTGTTCGAGAAACGGGTCCTGCTCGTCTGTCCGCTCGGCCATGGCTGGATTCTCCTGGTGGCGCGGCCGCCTTCCGACAGCGGTGATGGGGTCACCGAGGCAGGTCGGCGGGGGTGACGCTCATGGGACAGATGACCTGGCCCGGTACGTGACACCCGCGCGGCATGTTCCGGGCTGCGCGGCAGTCGACGCGCAGACCACCCTGACGGTCCGGGCATCGGCATCAGGGGTGGGACCGGGGAGTAAATCGGGACGCTCCCGGATGTGTTGAGGCACTGTCGATTTCTACCGTCGGTCCATGTCTTCGGATTCCCGGCCGCGCAGAGGGCGGCGGCCGCTCATGGTTCTCGTCTCGGTCGTGACGTTGCTGGTTCTCGCGATCTCCGCTCTCGTCGTCCGGGTGTACATCGGGGCGGTCGTCTCCACGGTCGGTAGTACGCAATTCCGGAACGAGCTCACCATCCCGCCGCTGGCCCCCTCACGGATCGGCGCGGACGGAACGCGCACATTCGAACTCGACATGCGTCCGGGGCGCAGGGAATTCCAGCCCGGACAGGTCACCGAGACCTGGGGCTTCAACGGCGACTATCTCGGGCCGACACTGCGGGCGCGGCGCGGGGAAAAGGTGGCGGTCACGGTCCGCAACAATCTGCCGGAGTCCTCGACCGTGCACTGGCACGGCATGCACCTGCCTGCGGCGATGGACGGCGGACCGCACCAGATGCTGGCGCCCGGCGCCACCTGGACGCCGAACTGGACCATTGATCAGCCGGCGGCGACTCTCTGGTACCACCCGCATCCGCACGGTGCGACCGAGACCCATGTACGCCGCGGGCTCGCGGGCATGTTCCTGCTCGACGACGAGGTGTCCACGTCCTCCGCCCTCCCCTCCACCTACGGCGTGGACGACCTCCCGGTGATCGTCCAGGACGTGAAATTCGACGGCGCGGCGTTCGACTCCGCCCATGGGATCTTCCGCGATGTCGGGTTCCTCGGCGACCGGACCATGGTCAACGGGACCCTCGCGCCGTACCGGGAGGTCGGGGACGAACTGGTCCGCCTGCGACTGCTCAATGCCTCGACCGCGCGGACCTACACCTTCGAGTTCGCCGACCAGCGGCCCTTCGCGCTCGTCGCCACCGACGGCGGTCTCCTCGAACGACCGAGCACCCTGGATCGATTGCGGCTGTCGCCGGGCGAGCGCGCCGAAATCGTCGTGCGGGTCCGGCCCGGCGAGCGCACGGTGCTGCGCAGCGGCGAACTCGACGCCGGACTCGATTTCTGGACCCAGCGTTTCGCCGGTGGCGACGACACCTTCGACATCCTCGAGTTGCGCGCGGCCGCCACGCTGCGTCCGTCACCGGAGCTTCCGGCGACGCTGGCGCCGCCCAGCACGCCCGACGGTGGTGACTCGGTGCGGGAGCGCCATTTCGACCTGAACATCGCCGGAATCAACGGTGCTCCGATGGCCATGGACCGGATCGACTTCGCGGTGACCCGCGGCACCGCGGAGACCTGGGAGGTACGCAACATCGACGGCATGCCGCACAACTTCCACATCCACGACGTGCAGTTCCGGGTGCTCGCGGTGGACGACGGCCCACCGCCCGCGGCGCTGGCCGGACCGAAGGACACCGTCTTCCTTCCGCCGAACAGCACCGTGCGAGTGGCCATGCGATTCGACGGCCCCGCCGATCCGGACACGCCGTACATGTACCACTGCCACCTGCTCTGGCACGAAGACCTCGGAATGATGGGCCAATTCGTGGTCGTGGACCAGGGCCAGGAGGCCGGGCGGCCGCCGAAGCACCACGGCCACTGACTCCCCCGCCCGACACCTTGCCTGTTGAGACTGGTCGCGATAAATTCATCACACAGTGAATTCAGCACTCGATGAATTGAGGCGACCGTGTCGCAAGCCACTCCATCTGCCGCCGTCGAGGTACGGAACCTGCGGGTCCGCCGCGGCGGCCGCGAAGTACTGCACGACGTCTCGCTGACTATCCCGCGCGGCTCGATCACCGGCCTGCTCGGTCCCTCGGGGTGCGGCAAGACCACGCTGATGCGCTGCATCGTCGGCACTCAGATCACCGAAGCGGGCGAGGTGAGCGCACTCGGTCTCCAGGCGGGCTCGGCGGCGTTGCGCCACCTGATCGGGTATGTCACCCAGGCGCCCAGCATCTACAACGACATCAGCGTCCGTGAGAACGTCGCGTACTTCGCCGCGCTCTACGGCCGTGATCGCGCCGACGTCGACGACGCGATCACGGCGGTCGGCCTCACCGACCACGCTCACCAGCGCGGCGACGAGCTCTCCGGCGGCCAGCAAACCCGTGCTTCACTCGCGTGCGCGCTGGTCGCCCAGCCCGAGCTGCTGGTCTTGGACGAACCGACTGTCGGCCTGGATCCGGTGCTGCGCGTCGAGCTCTGGAAGCAGTTTCGTGAGTTGGCCGCCGACGGGACGACGCTGCTGGTGTCCAGCCACGTGATGGACGAGGCCGAGCACTGCGACCGGTTGCTGCTGATGCGCGAGGGGCAATTACTCGCCCAGCTCAGCCCCGACGAACTGCGCGCGCAGACCGGCGAGCAGAACCTGGAGACCGCCTTCCTCACCTTGATCACGATGGGACCGAACGCATGACCGCCACCTTGGAAGCCGCGCCGCGGCGCACGCCGACGCTGCGCCCCTACGCCGCGACCACCGGTCGCATCCTGCGCCAGCTGCGCAACGACCACCGCACGGTCGCCATGATCCTCGTGGTCCCCGCCCTGCTGATGGCGCTGCTGTACTTCATCTACAAGGACGTCCCGACCAACCCGATGAACCCGGTCCCGCTGTTCGACCGGGTGGGCATGAGCATGCTCGGCATCCTGCCGTTCATCGTGATGTTCCTGATCACCGCGATCTCCATGCAGCGCGAACGCACCTCGGGCACGCTGGAGCGGCTGCTGTCCACACCGCTGACGAAACTCGACCTGCTCGCCGGGTACGGCACCGCGTTCTCGCTGGCCGCGGCCGCGCAGGCGGCCGTAGCCTGCCTGGTCTCCTTCGGGCTGCTCGGGCTCGACGCGGCGGGCAGCCCCGGCTGGGTGGTGCTGATCGCGGTGGTCGACGCGGTGTGCGGCGTAGCACTCGGACTGCTGGCAAGCGCGTTCGCGCGCACCGAATTCCAGGCCGTACAGTTCATGCCGGTCGTGGTCGCGCCCCAGATCTTCCTGTGCGGCTTGCTCGTTCCCCGCGATCAGCTGCCCGATTGGCTGGAGGTGATCAGCAACGTGATGCCGCTGAGCTACGCGGTCGACGCGTTGCAGCAGGTTTCGGCGCATCCCGAGATCACCGGCCAGATGTGGCGCGACCTCGCCATCGTCGCCGGATTCGCGATCGTCGCACTGTGCCTGGGCGCGGCCACGCTACGACGGCGGACCGTGTGACCGCAGGCACTGGTTCCGGCGGCGCCGAGCGGCCCACCCGCACCGGCCGCCGACCGGGGCAATCGGGCGCCCGCGAGGCGATCCTCGCGGCCGCCCGCGCTCGATTCGCCGACGTGGGCTTCGACAAGACCTCGGTGCGCGCGGTCGCCACCGACGCCGGGGTCGATCCGGCGCTGGTGCATCACTACTTCGGCACCAAACAGCAGCTCTTCGCCGCGGTGGTGGAACTGCCGGTGGATCCCGAGGCAACCTTGCGGATCATCGAGGCCGCGCCGCTGGACGAATTGGGCGAAACCATCGTTCGCGCGGTGGTCGGGGTATGGGATTCGCCCGCGGGGCCCGGCGTGGTCGCCCTGGTGCGCAGCATCCTGGCCGGCACCGACGACCCGTCCCTGGCGAGGACGTTTGTGTTGGAGGTCGTGCTGGAACGCGTCCGCCTGCGGATCGCCACCCCTGAGGACGACGGCCGCGTGCGGGTCGGCCTGGTCGCGTCGCAGATGATGGGTGTGCTGGTGGGCCGCAAGATCATCGGGGTGGAACCGCTGGCGTCGATGCCCGCTGCCGCGTTGGCCGCCGCCGTGGGCCCGACGCTGCAGCGCTACCTGACCGGCGACATCGGGCAGGAACCGCCGTCGGGATGATCCGGCCGATCATCGCACCGGTGCGCGGGCCGTCACTCCACGACTTCGACGACGTCACCGGGCCACAGGTACTCGTAGAACGCCTTGGCCCCCTCGTGAGTCATCCGGACGCAGCCGTGCGACTTCTTCTCGATCGGGCCGACGTGGAAGGCGATGTCGCCGTTGAAGAAGGTCGCGTACGGCATCGGAGCGTTGTGCATGGTGCTCCAATGGAACTCCTTCTTGAACGACACGCGGAAGACTCCGGGCGGCGTCTCGTATCCCGGCATCCCGTGGGAGATCGGAGTCGGGCCGTAGACCACGCGGCCCTCGTCCATCAACCAGGCTTCGTCGGTGGAAAGGCGCATGCACGCCCTGGCGGCCGTGGAACACGGCGCGACGGGCGGCGGTGGCGGGATCAGCGCGGGCATACCGGGGATGTCCGGGCCACCCGGCCACAGCGGTTCGGCCTGTGCGGGGGTCGCCATCGCGAATCCCGCCGCGACTGCGCAGGCAATCGCACATCGAGCTGTCCAGTTACGTAAACGCGAATCGCTCATTACGTTCCCGACCTCTCTCCTCAAATGCCACGCGTGCAGCTCAGCAGGCTGGTCGCCGCGCCCCTTTGCTGGAGCGAGTGGACCGTCTCGAGGTGCAAATGATCATGGCGGACCCGGCTTCAAACGGTCAATGGGCGCAAAACGACCGTGACGCATCCGTTGTCCGCCGACCGTGCGGCAGCGAGTTGTCAGTGGAGAGGGGGATGGCAGGACGGTGGGATCAGTCTTCGGCCTGCGCGGTGAACGCGTCGTGCTCGGCGTCGGTGACGTCCCTGGCTTCGTCGACGAGCAGGACCGGGATGCCGTTCTCGATCGGGTATGCCCGGCGCAGGCGCGGGTTGTAGAGCAGCGCGCTGCCGTCGGCGGTACGCACCAGCCGCAGCGGGCCCTTGTCCTGCGGGCAGGCCAGCAGGCTCAGCAGTGTGGCGTCCAGGGTGGTGTGCTCAGGCATACCAGGAAACTTACCTTCCGGCCGGGCCGGACCGAGAACCGTCCGCGTCGAGCCCCCGCGTGCGGCGGAACGATATGTGGCGGTGCCCGAAGAAGCTGGCGCCCGCCACCAGTGCCATCACCGCGACCGCCGACGGGATGCTCGGCAGGTGCAGGACCGACACGCCCAGCTGGAGCAGCACCATGTTCAGCGCCAGCCCGCCGGAGTTCACGCCGACGAACGCGACGAAATCCCGGACCAGGCGCCCGTGCACGCGGAACACGAGGGTGCGGTGCAGGACGAACGCAACGACCACGCTGACGCTGTAGGCCAGAGCGGGCGCCGCGGCGGCCGGTGCCCGATCGCCGAGCACCGCCAGCCAGGTCACCGTCAGGGCCATCCCGAGGCCGGTGTTGACCATGCCCACGACGGCGAACGCGATCTCCTGGCGACGCACCAATCGCAGCAGCGGACCGGGGTCGGCGGGCGGCACGGCGGTGCGCTCCTTGGTATCCGTCGAGAGAACGTGAGCCGCCCGCTCCCGGTTCACGGGCCAGGGGCACCGCAGTTGCGCCGGGTCCGACGCCGGCGCGGAGACTCGATCCGCCGCGCCGCCGCTCATCGGACGGCGTCGGCCAGGTCGGTCTCCGCCGTCGGTGCCGTCTCAGGTGCGGACGGCTGGTCGGTTACCTCGACCGGCCGGGCCGCCCGGCGCCTGCCGCGCAGGTACGCCCATTCCAGCAGTCCGATGCCCAGCAGTCCCAGCAGTGCGGCGGCGACGCCGATCCGCCATCCCGGCGGTTGCCAGGACAGCACCAGCTCGCCGGCGGAACCGGGCGGAAGATCAACGGCCACGAAGGTTTTCGACACCAGGGTGGACGGGATCTCCCGGCCGTCCAGCGTCGCCCGATAGCCCGGCCAGCCGAGCCGGGCGAACACGATCCGTCCGCCGTCCGGAGAACTCACCCGCACCCGGCTGGCCGTGTCCGATTCGGCGACCGATGTGGCCGTTACACCCTGCGTGGCCGCGACCCGCCCGTCCCGGCTCGAGATCAGCCCGTCGGTGCGTTCCAGCACCGCGATGTACTTCTCGTGCCCCGGATAGTCGACCCAGCGCCAGCCGGAGGGCGCGGGCTGGTCGCGGGCGTCGGGGTACAGCGCGCGATGCAGCACGACCCGGTCGACCTTCATCAGGTCGACGATGGTCCGGCCGGTGGTCGGCTCGGTCGCGAAGGCGCGCCGGTAGGCATCGGGGCACACGCTGGTGTCCCAGCGCATGCACAACGTTTCGCCGAACCAGTAGTGCCCGTTGGGGGTGTACCCGCTGACGTAGGTCAGCTCGAGGTTCTTCGCGTAGTTGCCGAATACCAGCGATCCGTAGGCGCCGGACAGATTCCGTTCCTGCGGCGGGATGAGCATGCGGTCGCCGAGTTGGAGCGTGGTGCCGGGGAAATCGGGGAACGCGGCCTTCATCTCCGAGCGGTTCTCCGGCAGATTCCAGCCCATCGGCGTCGGCTGCGCGGCCCACACCTGCAGGTATGCGATCGGGAACACCGAAACGACGATCAGCGCGCAGGCGGCGACCGCGCCGCGGCCGCGCCCGAGCCATACCGCGACGGCACCGAGCGCGGCCACCCCCAACGCCGCGACGATGTGCCCGATCACTTCCTGCGGCGCGGCCGAGAACGAACGCGCCCACAACAGACCGATGAGCACCGCCCCCGCGATGCCGCGCCGCCGCCAGTCCTGGACGGACGCGAAGCGGCCGAGCAACACGCACACCAGCACCAGCAGACCCAGCGCGACCATCGGCAGCACTCGGGCGGGCCAGCGCAGCGGGCCGATCGCGCCGGGACCGGCGGTCCACATCAGCGCCATCACCGCGAACAGCGCGGGCGCGACGAACTCACGCGCCGAGCCGAGCGCCTTGCGCCAGTCCACGAAGGCCAGCGCCGGAACCAGGAACCACGCGACGTAGACCACCGGCATCGGCTGCACATAGCCCCACCAGGAACTGAACGCGGGCAGCGTGCTGGGCAGGCTGGCGTTCAGCGACTCCGACCAGGGCACCGTGAGGAACTGGTCGTTGTTGATCTGCGCGGTGCCGCGCCAGGTCACCTTCGCCGACAGCATGCTCGGCAGGTAGGTGGCCAGGCCGGCCAGTGCGGCACACGCGGCGACCGTGAGCAGGCGCAGCGACGGCCGCCACGCCTTCTGATGGACGAGTTCGCCGACCGCGACGGCGCCCACCATCAGGCCCGCCTCGACCGCGGGAAAGATGTACTGCACCGAGATGGCCAGGTACAAGAAGACGAAGGCGGGGATCGGCCCGCTGCGCCCGCGGGCGTAACGCACCCCGGAGGCCCACGCGTGCGCCATCCAGGCGGTGCCGGTGAACGCGGTCATCCAGCTGGCCGAGTCGAAGAACAGCAGCCATCCGGTGAACGGCATGGCGGCGCCCGCCACCGCCGCCCAGGGCGCCTTCGCCCCGTAGGCCAGGCAGATCCGGTAGACGCCGAGCGCGAGGACGATCGCGAAGATCAGCTTCACCACGGTGGCGTACAGCGCGAGATTGCCGACCGAGGGCGCGATCAGATCGATCAGCAGTTGCGGTGGATTGAGCAGCCCGGCTTCTTCGATGGTGTAGTTGCCCGCCATCCAGTGCTCGGGAACGAGTGCGGGAAATCGTCCTTCACGCAGGTACCGACCGAGCATCACCCACAGCGGCGCGTACTGCGATTCGGTGTCGTCGGTATAGAAATGCCGGACGTTGGCGAGTAGCACCGCACCGTATCCCGCGACCACTCCGAGCGCTGCGATGACGCCCCAGGTGAAGACTTCGCGCGAAGGAAAGGTTCTACGTTCGGCCACGAGTCACAGACCCTACCTCCAACCGGGCGCCGTTCCGGCAAGCCAGTGCCGAGACGCCGTCCGGGAAACCGCTACCCGGCCGTGCTCGCGGAGCTCACCTCCGGCCCGCGGCGGAAGGAGATGTAGCGATGGCCGAAGAAACTGGCGACCGCGACCAGGCCCATCACCACGACGGCCGACGGAATCCGCGGCAGGTGCAGCACCGAGACCGCCAGCGACAGCAGCACGGTGTTCATCAGCAGCCCGCCGGAATTCACGACGACGAAGCCCGCGAAGTCGCGCAGCACCCGGCCGCGGACCCGGAACACGAGGGTCCGGTGCAGGACGAAAGCGACGACGATGCCCACGGCGTAGGCCAGCACGACCGCGACGGCGGGCGGCCACGCGTCGCCCAGCACCGCCAGCCACACCACGGTCAGCGCGATGCCGAGCAGGGTGTTGCACGCGCCGACCACAGCGAACGCGACTTCTTGTCGCCGCACCACCCGCATCAGCAGCCCCGCCGCGGGCGCTGCGCCGGTCGCGTCGGCATCCGCGGCGATCGCACGCGCGTTCGTCTTCACGAAACGACGTCCGCCAGCTCGCGATCCGGCTCGGCGCGCTCGTCGTCACCGGACTCCTCCGGCTCGTCGCGACGCCGGGACCGGACATGGAGCCATTGCAGGACGCCGATGCCGAGCACACCCGCCACGGCGGCGGCGATACCGATCTTCCAGCCGGGCGGACGCCAGGTCAGCACGAGTTCGGCGTTCTCGGTGCCCGCGGGCACATCGACGGCGACGAACGACTTGGCGACCGTCGTGATCGGAATCGACTTGCCGTTCAACGTGACTCGATATCCGGGCCAGCCCAGCCGGGCGAACACCACCCGGCCGCCTTCGGCCGAGGACACGCGCACCCGGCTGGTGGTGTCGGTTTCGGAGATGGAGGTCGCGCTCACCTTCTCGGCATCGGTCACGCGGCCGTTCGTCGTCGAGATGGGTCCGTTCGCGCGTTCCAGCACCGCGATGTAGCGCTCGTGTCCGGGGTAGTCGGCCCACTTCCAGCCCTCGGGCGCCGGTTGGCCGGGCGCGTCCGGGAACAGCGCCCGCTGCAGCACCACGCGGTCCAGATTCATCAGATCGACCAGCGGCCGCCCGGTGGTCGGCTCCGGCGCGAACATCCGCCGGTAGGCGTCCGGGCAGACGCTGCCGTCCCAGCGCATGCAGAGCATCTCGCCGAAGTAGAAATGGCCGCTCGGGGTGTAGCCGTTGACGTAATCCAGTTCGAGTCCCCGGGCGTAGTTCCCGAAGACGAGCGACCCGTAGGCGCCCTCGATGCTCTTGTCCTGCGGCTGCAGCAGTCCGCGATCGCCCAGCTGGATGGTGTTGCCCGCGAAATCCGGGAACGCCGTCTTCGCAACGGAACGCTTCGCAGGGAGATTCCACGACATCGGAGTGGGCTGCGCTGCCTCGACCTGGAAATAGGCGATCGGGAACATCGCGACGATGGTCAGCGCGGACGCCGCCGCGGTCCCCTTGGTGCGCCCGAGCCACACCGCTCCCGCCGCCAGCGCGGCCAGTGCGAGCGCCGCGATCACGTGCCAGATCGCGTCGTGCGGGTCGGCGGAGAACGAGCGCACCCACAGCAGCAGGATCAGCACGCCCGCCGCGATGCCGCGATTCTTCGGGTCGCGCACGGTCCCGTAGCGGCCCAGCAGCACGCACACCAGCACGAGCAGGCCGATGGCCAGCATCGGCAGCACACGCGCCGGCCAGCGCAGCGGTCCGACCGAACCCGGGCCCGCGGTCCACATCAGCATCATGATCGCGAAGATCGCGACCGCGCTCAGTTCCCGCCATGCCTCCCGGGCACGGCGCCAGTCGATGAACGCCAGGGCGGGAATCAGGAACCACGCGATGTAGGTGACCGGCAGTGGCTGCACGTAACCCCACCACGAACTGAACGCGGGCAGCGAACTGGGCAGGCTGGCGTTCAGCGACTCCGACCAGGGCACCGTGAGGAACTGGTCGTTGTTGATCTGCGCGGTGCCGCGCCAGGTCACCTTCGCCGACAGCATCGACGGCAAGAAGGTCAGCAGGCCCGCCAGTCCGGCGCAGCCCGCCGCGAGGGTCAGCCGGAGCACCGGCTGCCACTTGCGCTGATACACCAGCTCGCCCACGGCCACCGCCAGCAGCATCAGCACCGCTTCGACCGCGGGGAAGATGTACTGCGTCGAGATGGTCAGATACAGGTAGACGAAGACCGGGACGGGGCCGCCGAGCCCTCGCGTGTAGCGCACCGAGGCCGCCCAGGCGTGCACCATCCAGGCGGTGCCGGTGAGCGCGGTCATCCAGCTGGCTTCGTCGAAGAAAAGGAAGAAGCCCGTCAGCGGCAGCGCGATACCCGCGACCGCCGACCAGGCCGGCCGCCCGCCGTAGACGAGGCAGATCCGGTAGACGCCGAGCGCGGCGATGATCGAGAAGATCAGCTTCACGACGGTGGCGTACAGCGCGACGTTGTCCACCGAGGGAGCGATCAGATCGATCAGCAACTGCGGCGGGTTGAACAGGCCCGCGTCGTCCATCGTGTTGTTGCCCGCCATCCACTGCTCGGGCACCATGACCGGGAACTCGCCCGCGCGCAGCGCACGGCCGAGACCGACCCACAGCGAGGTGTACTGGGACTCGGTGTCGTCGGTGAAGAAATGCCGGGCGTTGGCGAGCAGGACAGCGAGATAACCCGCGACCACTCCGAGCGCGGTGATGACCCCCCACCGGTAGACATCTCGCCGCGAATAGACATCCGGCCGCGAGCCGGGCACTGCACTGTCCGTCACGAGTTCCAAACCCTACAGGGCGGCTCTCCGCTTGGCATCGGTCGTGGACGCCGCCAAGATGAGAGCATGATCAGCTGCTCCGGTGGCCGCGTATCGCCCCGTGCTAGAGTCCACAGCGGTTCGGGCTCTGCAGTCTTGCAACGAGTACCGGCACGCACCGTCATCGAAAGTCGATCCAGCTGATGCCGATTCCCCCTGCCCGCACACTCCGTTCCGGCGCCCCCGCGACGAACGGTGACCCGGCACGGCCCGGCGTGGACCGGCCGCACACGGTGTCGGTGGTGGTGCCGGTGTACCGAGGCGAGGACACGATCGCGGGTCTGGTCGCCGAGCTGCACGATCTCACGCGTCCCGTCGAGACTCCCGGCGGCACCACGTTCACCGTCACCGAGATCATCCTGGTGCACGACCACGGCCCCGACCGTTCCGACGTGGTACTGCAGGAACTGCAGCGGACCTATCCCACGGTGCGCACCGTCTGGCTCAGCCGCAATTTCGGCCAGGACGCCGCGACGATCGCCGGGATGTCCGTCGCGGCCGGTGACTGGATCGTCACCATGGACGAGGACGGCCAGCACGATCCCCGTTTCCTCAGCACGTTCCTGGACACCGCGCTGGCGCAGCGCGCCGATCTGGTCTACTCCAAGCCGAGCAACACCAGGCCGCACGGATTTCTGCGCAATCTGACCTCGCGCGGAGCCAAGCTGGTGCTCGCGACGCTGTTCGCGTTCCCGGATTCCACCCGGTTCGAAAGCTACCGGCTGATCCGCGGCGACATCGGCAGGCAGCTCGCCGAGGTCGCCTCCAACGGCGTCTACCTGGATGTCGCGCTGACCTGGGTGGTCGGCGCCGTCGCGCAGGCCCCGGTGGTGTTGCGCGCCGAGGGCAGGGAGGACTCCGGTTACAACTACCGCCGCCTGTTCTCGCTGTTCTGGAAGATGGTGCTGTGCAGCGGCACGCGCGGGCTGCGGCTGGTGAGCCTGCTCGGCGTCACGCTGGCGCTGGCGGGCGGCGTGATGGCCGCGATCGTCGTGTTCGAAGCGCTGACCACCGACGGCTGGGCTCCCGAAGGCTGGGCCTCCACCATCGTGGTGCTGCTGCTGTGCTCCGGTGCGGTGCTGTTCTCCCTCGGGCTCATCGCCGAGTACCTCGGCGTCGCGTTGCACATCCTGGTGGGCAAACCGCTCTACCTCACCGTCGAGACGCCGACCCCGCGTCCGGCCGATACTTCGCCACTGACCGCCGCCACCGCCAGCAGGGGGACCGACCGGGTTGAGCACTGACCGCGTCATCTTCAGCCGCCCGTTCCGGGCGCGCCGGGAACTAGCGAACCTGGAGGCCGTGCTGGCCTCCGATCACAGCCACGGCGACGGCCAGTTCACCGCGGCGGCCACCGCGAAGCTGAAGGCGATCACGGGCGCACCGCACGCCCTGCTCACCACCTCGTGCACCTCCGCGCTGGAGATGGCGGGCCTGCTGCTCGAGCTGGGCCCCGACGACGAAGTGATCGTGCCCAGCTTCGCGTTCACCTCCACCGCCACCTCGATGGCCCTGCGCGGCGCCACCTGCGTCTTCGCCGACATCGATCCGGCCAACGGGAACCTGGACCCGGAGTCGGTGGCCGCCGTGCTCAGTGAGCGGACGAAGGCCGTGGTCGTCATCCACTACGGTGGCGTCGCCGCGGACATGGCCGGGCTGCTGGCCCTGGCGAACGCGCACGGTTTCGCCGTTGTCGAGGACAACGCGCACGGACTCGGCGGCACCTGGCGCGGCAGGCAGCTGGGCACCATCGGCACGATGGGCACGCTCAGCTTCCACGACACCAAGAACGTGCACTGCGGCGAGGGCGGCGCGCTGCTGCTCACCGACGAGATCCTGATGGCGCGCGCGGAGATCATCCGGGAGAAGGGCACCGACCGGGCCCGGTTCCTGCGCGGGGCAGTGGACAAGTATTCCTGGCAGGACATCGGGTCAAGCTATCTGCCCAGCGAGCTGAACGCAGCCGTGCTCGACGCGCAACTGGACGAGTTCGACACCATCCAGGCCGGTCGTCACCGGGTCTGGGACGCCTACGCCGCCGCGCTGCCGGACTGGGCCGAGCGCAACGACGTGCGCCTGATGTCCGTACCGGCCGATCGCGGGCACACCGCGCACCTGTACTACCTGCGCACCCCGACCGAGCGCCGCCGCGACGACCTCATCGCGCACTTGGCCGCACGGGGCATCTCCGCGCCGTTCCACTACATTCCGCTGGATTCCAGCCCGGCGGGCTTCAAGCTGGGCCGCACACCGCGGCCGTGCGCGCGCAGCGCCGAGTTCTCCGGAACCGTCATCCGCTTGCCGCTGTGGCCGGATCTCAGCGACGCGCAGGTAGCGCGCGTGGTCGACGCGGTCACCGCGTTCACCGTGTGACCGTGCCGTCGCGTTGCGCCGGTATCCGGCGTCACGCGGTGAGCACGTAGAGCTTCTCCCGGCCGCCCGCGATGAGGGACCGGCGGGCCACCCGCGGTTCGTACGCGGTGAAGAGCGTGTCCAGCGTCCGCTCGGTGAAACGGTGCGCCTGCTCGCCGTCGCCCGCGTCGGTGAACCGCTTGCCGATCGTGGCCAGGAGCGGGTTGTCGCTGGTCGCCAGGTTGCGGATCGGTTCGGCGACGATCACCTGCCGGGTGGCCGCGGCGAGCATCCGGTCGATGAGGGGCTGCGGCTCGGGGAGGAAGTGGTAGAGGCTGGCCTGCATGATGACGTAGTCGGCGGTGGGCAGCGCGTCCTCGGCACGCAGATTCCAGACTTCGCCCCGCCCGCCCGCTTCGTTCACCCGCGCGACGAAGCGCTCGTTGAGATCGAGCCCGGTGTAGTCGACCGACTTGTGCCGCAGATAGCGGGTGTACAGCGTGGCCGGTCCGCAGCACAGGTCGACCACGCTCGCTCCCTGCGGGACCAGTTCCGCGATGGCGCGATACCGAGCCGTGTAGTGCTTGCCGTACAACCCACGCATCAGGACCTCGTAGACGGTCCCGTTGCGGTAAATGAGGCTCGTTCGCACAGACACTCACTATGCCATCGGTCGGTGAATCCGGCGCTTCGGCAACGTGAATCGAGTCAGTCACCCAGCAGCGTGCGCGCCTGGTCGTCCGTGAGGATCTCGTAGGCGTCCGACGCGCGGTTGTACCACCAGGTGTCCGGCCCCGGCTCCGGACGGCCCGCCGCCTGCACCGCCCGCGCGGAGGGGCGGAAGGACGGGCTGCGCGGGATGTCGTCCACCACGTACACCAGGTCGGGCCGCTGATCCGGTTCCAGTTCGCGCAACGCCTCGGTCACGTCCTTCGGTTCCAGCCGGAAACCATCGCGCACGCTCACCGCCGCCACCGCGAGGCAGTGGTCGCCGACATTGAGTCCGAAGGTGACTTCCATGTCGACCGCGGTGATGTCGTTGAGCACGTCGACGATCGGCTGACCGAACACCGGCCCTCGGCGGGTGTGGATCACCGTGTCGGTGCGGTCGACCAGCCAGTAGTCGCCGTCGCCGTCGCGACGGAACAGATTCTCCGTCGGCATCCACGAGTCGCCCGCCGCGAAGACCCCGCGCAGGCCGCCCGCGGAGAGGTCGACGCCGTCGGAGGCTTTGCCGATCAGCAGACCCACCTCGTTGTCCGCGCAGCGCCGGGCGAAGCCGGATCCGTCGACCAGGATGCGTTCGGTGAGCGGGTCGAAGGCGACCAGCTCCACCTTCGCCGTGCCGGGAACCGGCCTGCCCTTGCACCCGCGCTTCACGCCGGCCACGTTCGCCAGCACCACGTCGCCTTCGATCGAGGCGTAGAACTCCAGCACCCGGGCGGGCTCGAACTGCTCGACGGTGCGCCGCCACAGCCCCGCGGGCATACCGGACCCGATGAACAACCGGATCGGGTGGCGATGGCCGGACGGGAACACCTCGGCGTCGAGGATGTCGCGCAGCATGGTCCAGGTGTAGGTGACCACGGTGACGCCGTAGCGGTGCACCTCCTCGGCGAAGCGCTCCGGGTCCAGCGACCTGGCCAGCGCGATCCGGCTTCCGCCCGCGACCGCCCCGCCGAGACTGACCAGCAACCCGGACGAATGATGCAGCGGCGCAAGGCAGTACACCGTGTCGCGGCGATCGAGATCGGCCGTGGTGGCGGTGCCGAAGGCCGACAGCGCCCAGCGATGATTGGTGATGTACTTCGTCTCCAGCCGCTCGCCGGTGCCGGTGACGAGCACGAACGCCAACTCTCGCGCCAGGCCCGGGTCGGGCCGGTACCACGCGGGCACCCGCACCCGCGCCGGATCGATCTTCTCGAGGTCGATCAAACGGTCGCTCGCGGGCAGCGCGAGTTCGCGTGCGTCGCCGCCGCCGAGCACCAGCACCTTGGCGCCGGTCGCGGCGGCCTGCCGCAGGTTCTCCGGATCGGAGATCAGGACCTCCACGCCGGTCAGCTCGATCGCGTGGCTCAGTTCGCTGTTCGGGGCCAGCAGTACCGCCACCGCGCCCAGTCGCGACAGCGCCGCGACGGAGGCCAGCGCGCTGGGCCGGGTCTCCATCACCACGCCGACCCGCATCGCGGGGCGCACGCCCACCGAGATGAGGCCGCGCACCACGTTGTCGATGCGTGTGTTGACCGCCGCGTTGGTGTGTACCCGGTCGTCGAACAGGAAAAGGTCGCGCTGCGGCGCGCGCCGCGTCTGCTCGGCGAGCAACCGGCCGAGTGATACCCGGGTGTGCGGCTGGATCATGCCGAGGCGGGTCAGCCTGGGCAGTGCCCGCGCGGCTTCGCCGGCCAGCTCGATCGATCCGCGCACCGTGTTGTTCGCTATGCCCTCGAGCGCCTTGCCCACACCGGTGCCTGCTTCCGCGAGCGTCGCGGCGGTGTGCACCACCCGGGTCGCCGCCGACCGGGGGCGATTGCTCGGCACGTGGTCGGTCATCGGCACGATCTCGGCGGGCAGCGGCTTGTCGCCGTTCATCCACTCGAGCCACTGCCGCACCAGCGGCCAGGTGTGGTTGGTGGCCGTGCTTCCGGCCACCAGTCCGAAGTGCCCGGCGACCAACGTCGCCTCGTAGACCTCCGCGTTCGGCGCGGCGCGCACGATGCCGCGCACCGCCGCGGGCTGTCCGATGTCGTCGACCTCGCCGACGAACGCCAGAATCGGGCATTTCAGCTCGGCCAGCGAGATCGGGTGGTCGCGGATCACGAAACCGCCGAGCATCAGCCGGTTGTGCGCGACGAACTGCTTGAGCAGATCCGCCGCGGCCGGGCCCGCGTAACCGACCCAGCCGTCACTGTTGAGGAAGCGACGCTGGCGCTCCTTCGGCAGCAGCGCCTCGCGGTCGTGCAGCTGCCGGAGGAAGTCGATCCTGGACTTTGCCGTCTTCACCGGGTCCAGCAACTGGAAGCCGATCCGCACCATGGAGTCGGTGATCGGCAGCCGGGTGACCACGTGGTCGGCCAGGAAGTCGGCGACGTCGGAGACCATGCCGTAGGGCAGTCCGAACGGCATGCCCGCGACGATGTCGACCGGGCTGCCGAAGGTCACGATGCTGTCCACGCCCTTGCCGTACCGGTAGGCGGCGGTCTGGTAGGCGAACATGCCGCCCTGCGAGTAGCCCATCAGATGCACGCCGCTGCCGGTGGCCTCGTTGACGGTGTCGATGGCGCTGTTGACGGCCAGCACGTGGTCGGCGAGGTCGCGTTGCCAGCCGCCCTCCTCACTCGCGGGCGAGCCGAAGTCGACGACCCAGCAGTCGACGCCGCCGCGGTGCAGGATGCCGACGGCGCCGTCTTCGGCGTTCACGTCCCAGATGTCGGCGTTCACCATCAGCGGCGGGACCAGCAGGGCCACCGGACGCCCCGGCGTGGTGTCGTCGGGGAAGTAATGGCGCAACCGGTACATGCGCCTGCGCTCCACCACCTCGAACGGAGACGACGCGACGTCGTGGGTCAGCCCGCCGAAGCGGATGACCTCCAGGCCGTTCTGCGCGGTCGCCATCAACCGCTGCACCGAGCCGACCACATCCTTCGCACTCAACTTCACCATCGCTCCTGGCCCCTACCCTAGAACGTGACCCGCATCACACGCTGCGAGGTGTTCAGACGAGCTTTCCATAACACCTGTCCATTATGTGTCCGCTGTGACACGTCACATGCCGGGTTGTCGCGGTCGGCCCATTCGTGACATCGACCCACGCACCCGGGAACTCCCCGGCATTCACACGGATAGTACGGGCCTCGTCAGCACGCCATGCCGCCCTGCGGCCGACCTCGCGCGCACAGCACGCGGACCGGCATCGGATCGGGACGTCGTGGACGCACTCGATCCGGGCGTGGTAGCGCGCCCCCGGCGCACCGGCTCGCGCTACCGCCTTCCGGTCGCGGTGGCGTTCACGGCGACGAGACGTCGCGGCGGTGCGGCGGTGGCGGTGCGGTCCGTCCGCCGCGGCCGTCGAACCAATTGATCCACACGCCCTGCCC
Source organism: Nocardia gipuzkoensis (assembly GCF_021183645.1). NCBI lineage: Bacteria > Bacillati > Actinomycetota > Actinomycetes > Mycobacteriales > Nocardiaceae > Nocardia > Nocardia gipuzkoensis. Next base: position 294,778 of record NZ_CP089225.1, read on the forward strand.
CCGCGGGTGATGACACGCAGCTAATTTTCTGCGACAACAAGGCAATTCGGGTCGCCGGTTCCGGATGCCACCCAGCGTTACCGCAATCGATCGCGTGTCGTAACCATCCGCGGCGTCTCGCGGCGATCTTCGAAATTCTCCTGTGCGCATCCGCTTTCGGCGTCTACCATCGAACATTGTCTGGAACGCCATGGTGCGTAGGCAAATTCGTTCGATGAGCTCTCCGCGGGCATGCCCGCTGCTGTTTGATGTGAACACCCAGCGACTCTGAACTATCGACGCCTCTGAATTCACCCTGCCCCAAACCCGTCACCGAGTCTCGGTGGCCGTCTCGAGGTGAGGACCACGCATGACCATTGAAATGCCAGTCCAAACGGAAAACAACGCGCGCAAGAGCCTGAGTACCAGTACGGCCGGGCTGCTCGCGCACACCACCAAGTCCGAACCGCAGATGCAGGGCATCAGCTCGCGCTGGCTCACCCGCGCGCTGCCGTGGACCCAGGTCAACGGCGGTGTGTATCGAGTGAACCGCCGCCTGACCCACACTGTGGGCAACGGCGAGGTGGAGTTCGTCATCGACGGCGGCACCGCCAAGGTCATTCCCTTGGAATTGCAGGAGCTTCCCGCACTGCGCGGCTTCGACGACGAGGAAGTCTTGCGTGGCCTCGCAGAGCGCTTCGAGCAGCGCGATCTCGAACCGGGAACTGTCGTAGCGGAATTCGGCAATCCCATGGATCAGATCTTGCTGGTCGTGCACGGCAAATTGAGCAAGATCGGTTCGGGCGAGTACGGCGAGCAGACCAAGCTCGGCCTGCTCGGCGGCGGCGGCTACTTCGGTGACACAATCCTGACCGAGCCGTCCGCGATCTGGCCGGTGACCATCAAGACGGTCACGAAGACGACCCTGCTGGTCCTGCCGCGGCAATCGCTGACCGAGTTCGTCGACAGCACGCCGGCGCTGAGCGAGCAACTTTCCCGCGTCGCTTCCGCGCCCAGTCATCGCCAGAACACCAAAGGCGAGGCCGACATCGAGATCTCGTCGGGCCACGCCGGCGAGCCGCTGCTGGAAGGCACGTTCGTCGACTACGACGCCTCCCCCCGGCAGTACGAGCTCAGCCTCGCGCAGAGTGTGCTGCGCGTGCACACCCGGGTCGCCGATCTGTTCAACGACCCGATGAACCAGGTCGAACAGCAGCTGCGCCTGACCATCGAGGCGCTCTACGAACGGCGGGAATACGACCTGGTCAACAACCCCGATTTCGGTCTGCTGCACAACTGCGATCTGAAGCAGCGCATCTACACCGAATCCGGCGCGCCCACCCCGGACGACCTGGACGAATTGCTCAGCATGCGCCGCAGCACGAAACTGTTTCTCGCACACCCGAAAGCGATCGCCGCGTTCGGTCGCGAATGCAGCAAGCGCGGGCTCTACCCGGATCCGGTCGAGGTGGACGGCCACCGGGTTCCCGCATGGCGCGGCGTACCGATCTTCCCGTGCGGCAAGATCCCGATCAGCGACACCCAGACCACCTCGATCCTGGCCATGCGCACCGGCGAGAAGGACCAGGGCGTGATCGGCCTGCACCAGACCGGGATTCCGGACGAATACGAGCCGAGCCTCAACGTGCGGTTCAAGGGCATCGATGACCAGTCGATCATCTCCTACCTGGTCAGCTGCTACTACTCGGCGGCCGTCCTGGTGCCGGACGCCCTCGGCGTGCTCGACAACGTCCTGGTCGCCCGGCAAGCGGACTGACCGGGGTGATGAGCATGTCGGTGCTCTCTCGCGCCGCGGCGGTGCAGGCGACCGATGAGGTCGCCGCGACCGTCGTCGCGCTGCTCACCAACACCCGGACGACCGCCCCCTCCGAGCTGTTTTCGGCGGGCCCGGCGGACCTTCCGGCTCCGGACGAACAGGCGGGCGCGGAACCCAGCCGCCTGCTCGGTCCGTCCGGCCTCGGCGCTGCCGCGCTGCTGCTTCCGGTTCCCGGCGGGGCACCCGCCACCCACCCGGCCGCTGCGCGCACCGCTACTCCGCCTACCGCCACCGGCGGTCCGGGGACGGCGGCGGCACCCGGCGACGTAGCGGGATCGGTCGTCCAGGCGGGACGGCTGCGGTTACCGACGGCGCCGCGCATCCCCGCCGGGCCGACCGGGCTCGGCACGGCGTCGGCGTTCCTCGGAGCACCCGGCATCGCGGCACTCATTCCACGAACCGGCCGCACCGAACCGGAGTCCGACGGCGGTCCCGCTCGAATTCCACGAGGGCCGACCGGCCTGGGCACCACACCGGTGCACCACAATCGACCCGATCCGATCCCGCCGCTGTACTGCCCACCACCACTGCGTGACGATCCCGTGCTCGCCGAGGCGGTCAACACCGGAATCGTGGAGTGGGCCAGGGACATCGGATTGTACGAGGGGCGGCTGGACGAGTTGCGCGACGCCGACTTCGGCCGGTTGATCATGCTCGCCCACCCGGACTGCGACGACGCGGACAAGCTGCTGGCGGCGGCGAAGTGCGCGGTCTCGGAATGGTCCGTGGACGACTACTACTGCGAGGAGGATGCCGACGACCGGGCCCCGGACGGCACCCCCTCCAGCGCCGAGGCCGAATTGGGTCCCCGGCTGGAACTGGCCGCCGCCGCCATGGATCCGGTGCACCTGCCCGCGCGTTACGCCGTCCAACTCGAGGCGGCTCTGGAGGCGGACCCGATCCTGCGCGCGTTCCGCACCTCCTTCGACCATCTGGCTCGCTACGCCCGCCCGGCGCAACTGGCCCGGCTGCGCACCGAGATCGCGGGCTGGTTCATCGCGCTCGGTGCGGAAGCGGGCTGGCGGGCAGCGGGACGGATGCCGCCGGTCTGGGAGTACCTCACCAACCGGCAACCACACAGCTTCCTGCCGTGCATGGCGCCGACCGACGTACTCGGCGGCTACGAGTTACAGGCCGCGGAGTACACCGATCCCGCGGTCCGCCGCGTGGTCACCACCGCGGCCCTGGCCAGCCAGATGGTGAACGACCTGTATTCGATGGCGCGCGAGGACCTTTCGAACGGCAGGGAGTTCAATCTGCCGACCGTCCTCGCCGCCGAGGAGCGCTGCTCGCGTCGCGAGGCCGTGCTGCGCACGGCCGAGGTGCACGACGAGCTGGTGCATCGGTTCGAACGTGAGGCGGCGCCCTTGGCCGCGGCAGGTTCGCCGGAACTACGCCGCTTCCTCGCCGGCCTGTGGGCCTGGATGGGCGGCAACCGTGCCTGGCACGCCGACAGCAAACGCTATAGAGACCCGCACTGAAGCAAGAAAAGCAGTACCGCACCGAGAGAGGATGATCGCGCATGACCATGCTCAACCCGGAGACCGGGACCGTTCTGCGTACCAGCTACCAGAAATCCGTCGCCGCGTACTGGAACAACAACCCGAACGACGACCGGGTGAACACCAAACTCGGTGAGGTCGACGGGCTCTACCACCATCACTACGGCATCGGCGATCCGGACCTGTCCGTGCTGACCGGTCCGGAGGACACGCGTGAGGAACGCATCGTCGCCGAACTGCACCGCCTGGAAACCGCGCAGGCGGATTTCTTGCTCGACCACCTCGGCGACGTCCGCCCCGGCGACCGGCTGATGGACGGCGGCTCCGGTCGCGGCGGCACCAGCTTCATGGCCAATCAGCGCTTCGGCTGCCAGGTCGACGGCGTGACCATCTCCGAATACCAGGTCGGTTTCGCCAACGACCAGGCCGCCCATCGCGGCGTCGCGGACAAGGTGAAGTTCCACTTCCGCAACATGCTGGGCACCGGGTTCGAGACCGGTTCCATGCGCGGCATCTGGACCAACGAGACCACCATGTACGTGGACCTGTTCGACCTGTTCGGTGAGTTCTCCCGCCTGCTGGAACCGGGCGGACGCTATGTGTGCGTCACCGGCTGCTCCAACGACGTCACCGGCGGCCGCTCGTCCTCGGTCAGCTGGATCGATGCGCATTACGGCTGCATGATCCATCCGCGCAGCGAGTACTTCCGCGCCATGGCCGAGAACGACCTGGTGCCGATCGCCGTGACCGAACTCACCGCGGCGACCATCCCCTACTGGGAGCTGCGCACGAAATCCGAGCTCGCCACCGGTGTCGAGAAGCCGTTCCTGACCGCGTACCGGGAGGGCAGCTTCCACTACCTGCTCATCGCCGCCGATAAGGTGAGCAGGTGACCGACACCCTCGCCCAGCAGTGCACCGACCGCGAGGCCCTACCCGTCGAGCTCGTCGACGACGCGGGGCGCGCGGTCGGCGCGTGCTCGGTCGCGGAGGCCCACCTAGCCCCCGGACGACTGCATCGCGCGTTTTCCGTGTTGCTGTTCGACTCGGCGGGCCGGGTGCTGTTACAGCAGCGTGCGGCGGTGAAGACCAGATTCCCGTCGCTGTGGGCCAACACCTGCTGCGGCCACCCCGCGCCCGGCGAACCGGTCACCACCGCGGCGGCGGTTCGCCTGGCCGAGGAGATGGGCTTGGCCGGCACGCTCACCGAGGCGGGGATCTACCGCTACCACGCGGCGGACCTCCGCACCGGCCGCGTCGAGTCCGAATGGGATCACGTGCTGATCGGACGGCTGGATATCGGGACGCCTCGTCCGGATCCGGCCGAGGTCGCCGACTATGCCTGGATCCAGCCGGACGCCTTACGCGACGCGCTGGCCGACAATCCGACGGCCTACACGCCGTGGCTGGCCGGGGTCCTCGACGTCGCCGAGCACGCGTACGTCACGAAACCCTCGGCACCCTGATCGTCCGCGATTCCCGGTCCGAGGCAGCCGCGCGCATTCTCGGCTGCGCACAGTCGAGCGCGATGCCGACCCGGCTGCCTCGATCCGGCCCGCGACGTCGTTTCGGCTTCCTCTTCGCGGCTTGTTGTCAGTCGGCATCCGAGCCTTTCCACTATGGTCGGCGGGCAGATCACATCGATAGATGCGCATATCCGTGTAACACCATGGACAGAAACTGAGAGAACTCATAGGAACGGCACAGGCTTTGGCCAGGACCGTTCTGCATCGTTGAAGCTGAAGTAGTTCTCGGTGAAGTGAGGTGCGTGATGGTCGAGTTCGAGGTCACCGGAACGACGGTGACGGTGCACGTGCGCGGTACGCATCAACTGCTCGCGCTGCGTGATCAGGTCACCTTCGATTTGTCCGACATCACCGCGCTCGGCTTGGCCGGAGTCGACCGTCGCCCGCCGTGGGTGCGCGCGCCCGGCACGTTCTTCCCGGGCGTGATCGCGGCTGGGACGTTCCGCGGCAAAGGCCGCAAGGAATTCTGGGACACCCGCTTCGACGGACATGCCATCCGTATCGACCTGGCGGGCGCCGATGTCACACGGCTCGTGGTCGACGTGGCCGACCCGGACGCCGAGTTGCGCAAACTCGCCACCGCCGTGGCCGCCTGATCGCTCAGGCGCCGAACGATCGCAGCGAGCCGGTGTACGGCTTGAGCGGCGGTGTGGCGAACTCTCCCCAGCCGGACTTGCGGAGACCGAGCGTGAGCAGCGATTGAACGGTCAGCGTCGCCGCCGTCACGCCGTCCACTACCGGCACGCCGACCTCGGCGCGCACCTGCGCACACAGATCGGCCATGCCCGCGCAACCCAGGACGATCGCGTCGGACGCGTCCGCCTCGACTGCCTGCCGGCACGCCTCGATGACGATCTTGCGTGCGTCCGGATCGGCGTCGAGGGCGAGCACAGGAATCTCGCAGGCGTGGATACCGCGGCAGAAACGCCGCATCCCGTAGCGTTCGGCCAGATCGGCGGCCCGGCCGACGGTCCGGCTGAGCGTGGTGACCACGCTGAACCCGCGACCGAGATGGGCGGCGGTGCGCATGGCGGCCTCGGCGATCCCGATCACCGGTCCCCTGGCCAGCTCCCGGGCGGCATCGAGGCCGGGATCGCCGAAACAGGCGAGCACGTATCCGTCGACGCCGTCGGCCTCACCACGCCGGATCGCGGCGAGCACGCCGGGGACGCTCAGCGCTTCGTCGTAGTGACTTTCGATCGAAGCCGGTCCCATCTCCGAGGTCACCGCGTCGAGCACGGTGCCAGGACCGGTGACGGCCCTGGCACACTGCTCGATCGTGTCGGTCATCGCCCGGGTGGTGTTGGGGTTGACCACACGGATACGCATCAGGCCGCGCTCTCCCGCACCGCCAGCCGCGTGCGGGTGGCCAGCACGAAGTACGCCACGAACCCGAGGCCGCAGCCGATGAACCAGCTGTACTGCGCAGCGGTGTACATGCCGGTGACGTCCTTGGCCAGCACCGGGATCACGGCGACCAGCGCGCCGACCGCCGTCGCGATGACGGCGGCGGGGTTGTACCCCCCGCGATACCAGTAGCGTCCACTGCTGGACATGGTGAACAGGTCGTCCACCACGACACGCTGCTTGCGCACCAGGTAGTAGTCAGCGATGAGCACACCGAACAGCGGGCCGATGAAGGCGCCCAGCACTTCTAGCGTGTAGTGGATGACCTCTGGGTTGTTGTAGAGATTCCATGGCGTGATCAGCACCGACCCGACCGCGGCGATCATGCCGCCCGCTCGCCAGCTGATCCGCTGCGGGTTGACATGCGAGAAGTCGAAGGCGGGCGAGATGAAGTTCGCGACGATGTTGATGCCGATGGTGGCGACGGTGAAGGTCAGCGCGCCGAGCACGATCGCGAAGGTGCTGTCGATGCGCGCCACCGTGGCGACCGGATCGGTGATCAGCTCGCCGTAGACCGGCACCGTCAGCGAGGCGGTGATCACCACCAGCAGCGAGAACAACAGGAAGTTCAGCGGAAGGCCGAGCAGGTTGCCGCGCCGCACCGCCGCGAAGGACTTGCCATAGCGGGAGAAGTCACCGAAATTCAGCATCGGCCCGGAGAAGTAGGAGACCACGAGCGCGATGGCGCCGAGCATCACCGGCACCGAATCCCAGCCGGTGTACCGCACAGCGCCGAGGCTCAGATCGATGGCGCCCCAGCCCGCCTTCGCGATCAGGTATCCGCACAGCAGAAACATCACCACGTAGACCGCGGGTCCGCAGAAGTCGATGAATCGGCGGATGGACTCCATGCCTCGCCAGAAGACGCAGGCCTGCACCACCCACAGCGTCAAGTAGCTACCCCAGCCGAGCAGCGACAGACCGAGGAACCCGTAGTCCTCGGCCACCGCGTAGGGCGCCAGGGACGGGAAAAGCTTCACCAGGACGACATCCAGCGCCGCTGAAGCGAGGAACGTCTGAATGCCGTACCAGGCCACCGCGATCAGCCCACGGATGATCGCCGGGATGTTGGCGCCCAGCACGCCGAACGCGCTGCGGCAGATGACCGGATACGGCACACCGGTCACCTGGCTCGGCTTCGCGACCAGGTTGCAGAAGAGATACACCACGGTGATGCCGATCAGCAGGGCCAGGAGCACCTGCCAACTGGCCAGACCTAGTGCGAACAGGCTGCCCGCGGTGACATAGCCGCCGACGCTGTGCACGTCCGACATCCAGAACGCGAAGATGTTGTAGGAGCCCCAGCGCTGCTCGCGCAGCGGCGCGAGGTCCTCGTTGGTGAGCCGCGGATCGTAGTCGGCGGGGGTGGTGGTCGCCGGCGCGAGGCCCGGCGCCACCGGAGCGATGGTTTCGGTCATGGTGTTTCCCGTCCGAAGGGTGAAACTGTGATCGAAACGACGGTAGGAATCGGCTATTGCCCGTCCGTTGCACCGTTATTGCCCGGCTATTGCGCAGCAGATATATCTTCCGGCGCGAGCAGCCCGGTGTCGGTGGGCAGCGTCGCGATCACGGCCTCCAGCCTGCGATGGTGCTGTCCGGCGGCGAGCAGCAGGCGATCGACGTCCCGGGCGAGGAACGCATCCAGCATCAGCGCGTGATCGGTGTGCAACCGCACTCGGTCCGCCCGGCCGATGTGCACCATCGACTGCACCGGCTCGGTGACGTTCCACGCCGATTCGAGCATGTGCAGCAGCCGGAACAGTCGCGACGGCCGGGTCAGCGCCACATGGAAGCTGCGCGACCCGCGGTGGTAGGCGGCCGGATCGTCGTCGCGAATCGCCTGCTCGAGACTCGCGTTCACCTCCAGCAGTTCGGCGCGGTCTGCGGCGGAATGGTTCATGGCGGCCGCCGCGAGCGAAGCCGTCTCCAACGTCTCCCGGACGATATACATCTCACGCAGCTCGGCGGCAGTCAGCTGAGCCACCACGTATCCGGCATGCGGCTCGTGCGTGACCAGCCCCTCCCCGATCAGGGTCTTGAGCGCCTCACGCACCGGAATATGGCTGACGCCGAACAGTTCCGCCACCTCGCGCAGCGGAATGACGGTACGGGGTGGCACCGCACCGTCGAGGATCACCCGGCGCAGTTCGCCGAGGATGATCCGCGGGCGGCCGGGCGAGTCGACAACCAACCTCGCGAGCAGCGCCGAACGTCGTCTCGGGGGCATGGCAACACGCTAGGCGAAGGGTGTTGCGTTCCCGGTCCTCCGTGTGACGGTCAGGAAACGTCTCACAGTACCGACCGGTCGCGTGGTGAATGTGGTCGAACTGGGTGTTCTGGCGGGGCGCGCACCGGTTCGACCCCAGGTTCGCGCGAAGCGAGACGTGGCATTGCCTGTTCGCGGCCGACTCATGTCCGAGCAGCGGCCGCTGTCAGCTGAGCCCTTCGAAGTCTCACTCGGCACACGATCGGGATCCCGCGCGAGATGCGTCCCCAGACGATGACGTCACTGCCCACGACCCCGCGACACCGCACGCCGAGGGTCACGGCACGGCGCAAGCCCAGGTAGCGAGGTTACGGCCACCGCGCAAGCCCAGGTGGCGAGTTACCGCCGGACGCCACCACACAGGCCCAACCGCCGGTTTCGAGCGAAGCGAGACCTAGCATTGTTTGTTCGCGGCCACCAGGGGGCCGCGAACACCCAGCGCCGGAGGCGCTGGAAAACCAACACAGAGGTTTTCGATGACAGTTTCGGCAGGACAGTTCGTCGAGCGCCGGTTCGCACGATTGGTCGCTGAGTTCGACCGGCTGTTCCGGCGGCCGTCCGACGGCGGCGGTGCGCTGGCGATCTATCTGCACGGCGAGCCGGTGGTCGACGTCTGGGCCGGGTATGCGCATCCCGACGTCCCGTGGGCGCGCGACACCGTCGCGATGGCGTATTCGACCGGCAAGGGTATCGCCAGCACGGTGGTGCACCGGTTGGCCGAGCGCGGGCTGATCGATTACGACGAGCCGCTTGCGACGTACTGGCCCGAGTTCGCGGCCGCGGGCAAGGAGCGCATCAGCGTGCGGGACATGCTGACCCACCGGGCCGGGCTGCACCGGTTACGCGGCCTGCTGCCGGGACCGATCGAGCGATTCTTCGATGACGACGCGGTCACCGCGGCGCTCGCGGCCGCCGCTCCCGATCCACGGCACAAGGTGACCAGCGGCTACCACGGCATCACCTACGGGCACCTTGCCGCTGAGCTGGTGCGCCGGGTGACCGGAGCGGAATTCACCGATGTGCTGCGCACCGAGATCGCGCAACCGCTGGCGGCCGAAGAGCTCTGGTTCCGGGTGCCCGCCTCCGAGCGCGGGCGCGTCGCCACGAATTTCCCGCGCCTGACGGTCGCGGGCATGAGCTGGGAGCGTGGCTCGCAACTGCTCGCCCGCACCCGATTCGCGGCCGCCGCCGATACCACCCCGGTGGGGTTCGCCGAACTGGTGGCCGACCCGCGCCTGCACGATTCGGTGATGCCGGGCCTCAACGGCGTTTTCTCCGCCCGCGCGCTGGCCCGTGTGTACGGCGCGCTCGCGGACGGCGGACAACTGGACGGATACCAATTGCTGCGCCCGGACACCATCGAGCAGATGACCCGGCGGCACGTGTTCACCCCCGACTACGTGCTGGCATTCCGCATCCCCTGGGCCCTCGGTTACCACGGCGTGCCGATGAAACCGTCCAAGGCCGAACCGATCTCGGCTTTCGGCCATTTCGGGCTCGGCGGCTCCGGCGGTTTCGCCGATCCGGCGACCGGTATGTCGCTCGGCTTCGTCACCAATCGCCTCGGCAGCAGGATCACCCCGCTCGGTGACGCCCGTCTGGCCCGGTTGGGCGCGCTGGCCCACAACCTCGCCCGAGCCGCCTGACCCGGCGTGACCGAGTGGCAGCATGGCGGTATGGAGTCGGTCGAGAAGTCCCGGATCGAGGCGGCCGCGCGACTGCTGGCCCCGGTGATCCGGCGTACGCCGCTGGTGGCGTCGCGGGTGCTGTCCGAGCGCGTGGGCGCCGATGTGTGGTTGAAGTGCGAGAACCTGCAGCGCACCGGATCGTTCAAGCCGCGCGGCGCCTACAACCGGATCGCGAATCTGCCGCAGGAGGCACGGGAGCGCGGCGTCGTGGCCGCGAGCGCCGGGAACCATGCGCAGGGCGTCGCGTGGGCGGCGTCGTCGCTCGGCATCGCCTCCACGGTGTTCATGCCGGTCGGGGCGTCGCTGCCGAAACTGATGGCGACCAAGGCGTACGGCGCGCAGGTGCGCCAGGTCGGTGAGACGATCGACGAATCACTGGACGCCGCAGTGGATTTCGCCGACCGGACCGGTGCGACGCTGATCCACCCGTTCGACCATCCCGACATCGTGGCCGGTCAGGCCACTGTCGGCGTGGAGATCGGGGAGCAACTACCCGAGGTCGGCACGGTGCTCGTCCCCACGGGCGGTGGTGGGCTCTTGGCCGGAGTCGCGGTCGCGCTGCGACATCTGACGCCGAACGTGCGCGTCATCGGAGTCCAGGCGTCGGAAGCGGCCGCATGGCCGGATTCGCTGGCGGCGGGCCGTCCGGTCCGCGTCGAGCGGATGTCGACGATGGCCGACGGCATCGCGGTCGGGCAACCGGGCATGGTGCCGTTCGGCGAAGTGGCCCAGCACGTTTCGCGCATCGTGACGGTGGACGAAGAGGCGCTGTCGCAGGCGTTGCTGCTGTGCCTGGAACGCGCGAAGCTGATCGTCGAGCCCGCGGGCGCCGCGGCGGTCGCCGCGCTGATGAGTCACACGCCGGAGGAACTCGACCTGCGCGGGCCGGTCTGCGCGATCCTGTCCGGCGGCAATATCGACCCCTTGCTGCTGACCAGGGTGATCGGGCACGGTCTGAGCGCGGCGGGCCGCTATCTCGCCGTGCGCGTGACGATCTCCGATCGTCCGGGCGCGCTGGGAGCGCTGCTCGCGGTGATCGGTAAGACGGGCGCCAGTGTCGTGGACGTGGCGCATTCGCGCACCGGGACCTGGCTGGCGGTGGACGAGGTCGAAGTGGCGCTCACCCTGGAAACGCGCGGTTCCGGCCACCGTGACGACGTGCTCACCGCACTCGCGAACGCCGGATACGCGGTCCGCGTAACGGATTGACCCGGCCGCCCTCGGCGGGCACGCGCCGAGTGCGGCGCGGCGAAGTCAGTGCGCGCCACCGACTTCCAAGGCCAGCACGCCGAGGATCACCAGCGCTATGCCGCCGACCTGCACAAGCGTCAACCGCTCGTCCAGGAACAGCACGCCGATCAGCGCGATCGCCGCGACGCCGACCGCCGACCAGATGCCGTAGGCGACCCCGATCGGCATGCCCCGTTTCAACGCCTGGGCCAGGAAGAAGAACGCCGCGCAGTAACCGACGACCACCACGATCGAGGGGACGAGCTTGGTGAAACCCTCGGAGAGCTTGAGCGAAACGGTCGCGGTCACCTCGGAGGCGATGGCCAAAGCGAGCAGGAACAAGGTCATTTCCGCAGCGTAGCCAGAGCCGCGGCGCGCGCACAGCCGTAGCTGTCCGTGGGCACAGCCGCTCCCCAGCACGGGGAATCGCGTTCCGGTGGCCGCGGTCACCGCATCGATACGATCGGCCGATGCGTAGCTCGGCCGTTGCGGTAACCGGTTTTCCCTTCGATGAAGTGACCTGCAACGAGTTGCCGTATGCCGAGCGCGACGAACGGTATCGGCGTTTGCACGAGTGGCCGGAGTCCAGCTTTGCGCACCGGTCCGGGCTGCGCATGATCTGGAAATACGCCGATGTGCGCGAGGTGCTGGAAGCCACCACACCGGGCATCTCCACCGCGAATTCGCTGGACCCATTGGTCGGTTACGCACGTATCGCGGCGACACCGCGCGCCCTCCCGCATTTCGTCCGGCACCTGGTTCCGCCACCCGCGAAGGCCACCGCCAACCTGGCCGACGACCGGTTGCACAAGCGCGTGTGGAACACCATGGCCGGACCGTCCGGGCATTTCACCATCTCCCCCGCCGATCGGCCCGCCCGGATCGCGGCGATGGTCGAGCACTTCCACGAGGCAGTACGAGACGCGGGATTCCGGCCCGGCTCGTCGTTGGACGTGACCGCGCTATCGATCGGCTACGCCGCAAGGACCGTCGGTGCGGCGGTCGGCCTGCCCGCGGCGGACTGGCCGCACGTGGCCGCCTGGAGCGGAGCGCAATCGGGACTGCTCGGCCGGGTGCTGCGCGGACGGGAACTGGCCGACGCGGTGAGCGCGCTCGGCTGGTTGTTCACGGTGAGCGGCAAAGCGGTGCGGGAGGGCCGGGGCAGCGAGGCGCCCGGATTCGCGCGCAGGCTCCGTGACGCCGGGCTCTCCCATCGGATCGCGGTGTCGGCCATGGCGAATTCGCTTGCCGCCGGAGTGCACACGGTGAGCGGCAGCATCCAGCAGGGCGTCCAGCGATTGCTCGGCGATCCGGAGCGGGCCTGGTGGGACCTGCTCGCCGAAACGGAGGGCGGCGCACGGGTCACGGCGAAGATCCTGCAACTCGATCCCGGGCTGGTGGCGTGGAAGCGTCAGACCAGGAAGCCGGTCGTGCTGTCCAGCGGCACGCGGCTGCCCGCCGGGCCGGTGCTGGTGCTGTTCGCCGCGGCCAACCGCGATCCGGAGGTCTTCCCGGACTGCCTGGCACTGCACGGGACCGGGAAGCTGCCGTTGACCTTCGGGTTCGGCAGACATGTCTGTCCCGGCAAGAGCATGGCGACACTGGCCGTCGAGGTATTTCTCCGGCAGCTGCGCGAACTCGCGCCGGAAGCCGAGATCGTGCCGGATTCCGGTGGCACCGCCCGGCGTCGCCGCGATCTGCTGTTCAGCGGCGCCGACATCACCATCGCCGGATAGACCGATTCGCCACACCGGTTCGCGGCCGACGGCATCCGGCGAGCGGAGTGGATTCAGCCGAGCCAGTCCCGCGCCGCTGCCGCCGCCTCGCGTACTTCCGCCAGCTGCGCCGCGACCTGGACACCGGCAGTACCGCCCCGGGCGTCGCGAGACGCGATGGACCCCTGCACGGTGAGCACCTCGCGCACCTTTCCGGTCAGCGCCGGGTCGACGGCGGCGAACTCCTCATCGGTGAGTTCGTCGAGGCCGACGCCGCGAGCTTCCGCGGCGCGCACGCACGCGCCCGCCGCCTCGTGCGCGACCCGGAACGGAACGCCCTGGCGGACGAGCCATTCGGCGATATCGGTGGCCAGCGTGAAACCGGCGGGCGCGAGTTCGGCCATGCGGTCGGTGTGGAAGGTCAGCGTGGACACCAGGCCCGCGATCGCGGGCAGCAGGAGTTCCAGTTGCGCGACCGAGTCGAACAGGGGTTCTTTGTCTTCCTGGAGGTCACGGTTGTAGGCCAGCGGTTGCGCCTTGAGGGTGGCCAGCAGGCCGGTGAGGTTGCCGATCAGCCTGCCCGCCTTGCCGCGGGTGAGCTCGGAGACGTCCGGATTCTTCTTCTGCGGCATGATCGACGAGCCGGTCGACCAAGCGTCGGCCAGGGTGACATAGCCGAATTCCGGGGTGCTCCACAAAATCACCTCTTCGGCCATGCGGCTCAGGTCGACGCCGATCATGGCCAGCACGAACGCGGCTTCGGCGGCGAAATCCCGCGCCGACGTGGCGTCGATCGAGTTCGCGGCGGCCGCGTCGAAATCCAGTTCGGCGGCGATCGCCTCGGGGTCGAGTCCGAGCGAGGAGCCCGCCAGCGCGCCGGAACCATAGGGCGACACGGCCGCGCGGCGGTCGAAGTCGCGCAGCCGGTCGAGATCGCGCAGCAACGGATGGGCGTGCGCGAGCAGATGGTGGGCCAGCAGCACGGGCTGCGCCGCCTGGAGATGCGTCTTGCCCGGCATCACCGCGTCCGGGTGCGCGGCCGCCTGCTCGACCAGCGCGTCGACCACCGCCAGCACGCCCGCGGCCACCCGGCGCACGCCATCGCGCAGCCACATCCGGAACAGCGTGGCCACCTGGTCGTTGCGCGAACGCCCCGCCCGCAACCGGCCACCGAGCTCCGCGCCGACCCGCTCGATCAGGCCGCGTTCCAGCGCGCCGTGCACGTCCTCGTCCGACTCGGCGGGACCGAACGCGCCCGAGGCCACGTCCGCCGCGAGGCGATCCAGGCCGTCCAGCATGCCGCCGAGATCGGTTTCGGAGAGCAGGCCCGCCTTGTGCAGCACGCGCGCGTGTGCCTTCGAAGCACGGATGTCGTAGGGGGCCAGCGCCCAGTCGAAGTGCGTCGACTTGCTCAGCGCGGCCATGGCCTCGGCCGGTCCGGAGGCGAATCGCCCGCCCCACAGCGCGCCTTGGTTCGTACTGCCGCTCATGCTGCTGTCCGCCTCTCCGGGTATTCGGGCTCCCCCGCCTCTCCGCGCCTTCAGGCCGTACGAGTCGGGAACGGGTGATTTGCGTTCAGGTCTTGCGTGGGATGCCGCCCGGGTTTGGGGCGTACCCGGTGAACTACCCATGTTCTTACGAGATCAATTGTCGTGGTCGCCCTGGTGTGGCCCCGGCGAGGGTCGCCTGCCGGACTCGTGCACCGCGATGAACTCGACGGTGGACACCATCGGACGCTCGACGTCTTCCACGAGAAGCAGCGGCCCGGCGCGCCGGAGCGAACGCGCTTACGTCCTGCGTGCAGATCGTTGCGGGTGTCGCCCTGGCTGCCCTGTTCAACGCACATCACGAAGGCCGACTCGGAGACTTCGACGTCGAACAAACAGCGTGCCGGTGCGCAGGGGCACCGGCACGCCTGGCGGTTACTTCTGGTTCAGGTCGCGGCGGGCGGCGACCTTGGAGGACAGGCCGTGGATCTGCACGAAGCCCTTGGCCAGCGACTGGTCGAAAGTGTCGCCCTCGTCGTAGGTGGCCAGGTTGAAGTCGTAGAGCGACTGCTCCGAGCGGCGGCCGTTCACCACGGCCGAGCCGCCGTGCAGGACCATCCGGATGTCACCGGAGACGTGCTGCTGGGTGTCGCCGATGAAGGCGTCCAGTGCCCGCTTGAGCGGGGAGAACCACAGGCCGTCGTAGGCCAGCTCGCCCCAGCGCTGCTCGACCTGCCGCTTGTAGCGGCCCAGCTCGCGCTCGATGGTGACGTGCTCCAGCGCCTGGTGCGCGGTGATCAGCGCGAGGGCGCCCGGAGCCTCGTAGATCTCCCGGCTCTTGATGCCGACCAGGCGGTCCTCGACCATGTCCAGCCGGCCGATGCCCTGGCGGCCCGCGCGGTGGTTCAGCTCGACGATCGCCTCCAGCACGCTGACCTGGCGGCCGTCGATGGCCACGGGCACACCCTTGTCGAAGGTGACGATCAGTTCGTCCGGGGCTTCGAAATTGACGGTCGGGTCGGAGGTGTAGTCGTAGACGTCTTTGGTCGGGGCGTTCCACAGGTCCTCGAGGAACCCGGTCTCCACCGCGCGGCCCCAGACGTTCTGGTCGATGGAGAACGGCGACTTCTTGGTCACGTTGATCGGCAGCGAGTTCTCCTCGGCGAAGGCGATGGCCTTCTCCCGGGTCCACGCGTAGTCCCGGACCGGGGCGATCACGTTCAGGTCGGGCGCGAGCGCGCCGATGCCGACCTCGAAGCGGACCTGGTCGTTGCCCTTGCCCGTGCAGCCGTGCGCGACCGTAGTCGCGCCGTGGAACTTGGCCGCCTCGACCAGGTGCTTGACGATGAGCGGACGGCTGATCGCCGACACCAGCGGGTACTGGCCCATGTACAGCGCGTTGGCCTGGATGGTGGGCAGGCAGTACTGGTCGGCGAACTCGTCGCGGGCGTCGATCACGATCGCCTCGACGGCGCCGCAGTCCAGGGCGCGCTGACGCACCACGTTCATGTCCTCGCCGCCCTGGCCGAGGTCGATGGCCACCGCCACCACTTCGGCGCCGGTCTCCTTGCCGATCCAGCTGATCGCGACGGAGGTGTCCAGCCCACCGGAGTAGGCGAGTACGACGCGCTCGGACATGTTCTGTGTGCTCCTCGATGTTTCGTGTGCGTGATACGGACCGGCTTCCCGCCACAGCGGCCCGCACGTCCTGCAAATGATTATGCACGACGATGCAAGCCCATTCATAATCGGGTGGGGTGTCGCCCTGTGCTGGGACAACAGCTCCTTCTACACCCTCGCACAGACACTGTCCTCCGCGCTCGCGGCGCATGCCCGCGGGCGAAAAGAGGCGGGCGCCGCGACCCGGGCCCCAGGTGAGCGCGGCGAAACGCCGCTGACTCAGCCGGGTTCGAGTCGCGCACGTCGCCGGAGAAATTTCAGCGCACGCAGGTGCGCCGACGGGCGGGAAGCCGCCTCCGGTGCGCCCGCCTCAGGCGAGCCGTTCGATCTTCGCGGCCACCTCGGCCCCGGTCAGCGGCTCGCGGGCGATGACGGCGATGGTGTCGTCGCCCGCGATGGTGCCGACGATGTACGGCAGTGCGGCGCGGTCGAGGGCGCTGGCCAGGTAATGCGCGGCGCCGGGCGGGGTGCGCAGGACCGCGATGTTGCCGCTGGCGTCGGTGGAGACCAGCAGGTCGCCGAGCAGCTTGGACAATCGGTCGGTGCCGCCGATGACGCCGCGGACGGGGCTGCCGTCCTCGGGCACCACGTAGACGCCCGCACCGCCGTCGGCGGCGCGCAGCTTCACCGCACCCAGTTCGTCCAGATCGCGCGACAGCGTCGCCTGGGTGGTCTCGATGCCCTCGGCCGCGAGCAGCGCCGCCAGCTCGGTCTGGCTGCGCACCGCGTGCGCCGTCAGCAGTTCGATGATGCGCGACTGCCGTCCGGCGCGGGTGCGCGCGATGGCCGGACCGCTTCGTCCCGATTCCGACTGCGAGACGCTCACGACCGCGCCTCGCTGGGGCGCGGGATCGGCGTACGCGGGTGAGCGCTGTGCCCTCGGCGCACTCGCTGACACTCCCTCACCTCCGCACCTCGCCGGGAACCGATTCGCCCGTTGGGCACGACAAGCACGGGGCATACCGGTGATGCGCGCGCCCTCGCTCACGCCGCGCCCGAGCGGAGCCGGTCACGCTCCGCTGCCGCATCCCGGCCTGACCGCTCACGACGAGCCCCCTGATCGTCGCTCGAGCAGCCAGACCAGCAGCGCTTTCTGGGCATGCAGGCGGTTCTCCGCCTCGTCCCACACCACACTGTGCGGCCCGTCGAGCACCTCGTCGGTGACCTCGTCGCCGCGGTGCGCGGGAAGACAGTGCAGCACGACGACATCCGGCTTGGCGTGCGCGAGTAACTCGGCGTTGAGCTGGAACGGCCGGAACGGACCGACCCGGTCCAGACCGTCGTTCTCCTGCCCCATGGAGGTCCAGGTATCGGTGACCAGCGCGTCGGCCCCCCACGCGGCGGCGACCGGATCACTGGTCAGCGTGATGGCGGCGCCGGTCTCGGCGGCCCGCTTGCGCGCGGCCTCCACGACCCACGGCTGCGGCTCGAACCCGGCGGGTGACGCGATCGTCACGTTCAGCCCCGCGGTGACGCCGCCGAGCAGCAGCGAGTGCGCCATGTTGTTGGCGCCGTCGCCGAAATAGGCGAGTTCACGGCCGGTCAGGTCGCCCTTGTGCTCGGCGAGCGTCTGCAGGTCCGCGAGTACCTGGCAGGGATGGAATTCGTTGGACAGCGCGTTGACCACCGGCACCGTGGCGGTGGCGGCCATCTCGTCCAGCCGGGACTGCTCGAAGGTGCGCCACACGATGGCGTCGACGTACCGGGACAGCACCCGGCCGGTGTCGCCGAGCGTCTCCTCCCGGCCCAGCTGGGTGTCGCGGCCGTCGACGACCACCGCGTGCCCGCCGAGCTGGGCGATGCCCATCTCGAAGGAGAACCGGGTGCGGGTGGAGTTCTTCTCGAAGATCACGCCGACGCCGCGCGGGCCGTCCAGCGGGCGGCGCGCGAACGGCGCCTTCTTGAGTTCGGCGGCGAGCGCGAGGATCTCGGCCTGCTCGGCCGGGCTGACGTCGTCGTCGCGCAGGAAGTGCCGCACGGGCTCGGAGGTCATTGCGCCGCAACCCCTTTCGCGTCCGCGAGCACGCTGTCGAGGATCTCCGGCAGGTCGGCGACGAAGTTGTCGGCCTGGGTCTCGGTGAGCACCAGCGGCGGCGCCAGCCGGATCACGTCGGGTTTGGCCGGGTTGACGAGGTAGCCCGCCTCCCGAGCCCGTGCCTCCACCTGCGCGGAGACCTCGTCGGTGAGCACGATGCCCAGCAGCAGGCCCGCACCGCGCACCTGATCGATGAGCGGGTGCTCCAGCAGCTCGATGCCGTCGCTGAGCCGCTTACCGACCGACTCGACGTGCGAGAGCAGATCGGTCTCGTCGATCGTGCGCAGCACCGCGAGCGCCGCCGCCGCACACACCGGGTTGCCGCCGAAGGTGGTGCCGTGCAGGCCGGGGGTGAGCAGATCGGCAGCCCGCCCGTTTGCCAGTACCGCGCCGATGGGCAGTCCGCCGCCGAGCCCCTTGGCCAGGGTGATCACGTCCGGCACGATGCCGACGGCCTGGTGGGCGTAGAACTTTCCGGTCCGGCCGATGCCGGTCTGCACCTCGTCCAGCACCAGCAGCGCCCCCTTGCGGGCGGTGATCTCGCGTGCCTTGGCGAGGTAGTCGAACGGCGGTACCACCACACCGCTCTCCCCCATGATCGGCTCGAGGAACACCGCGGCGGTGTCCTCGTCGACCACGGCGTCCAGCGCCGCGGCGTCGCCGTAGGGCACGTGCACGACACCGGGCGGCATCGGTTCGAAGGGGGTCCGCTTGGACGGCTGGCCGGTGAGGGCCAGCGCGCCCATGGTGCGGCCGTGGAAGGCCTCCTCGCACGCGACGATCTTGTGCCGCCCGGTCAGCCGGGCGATCTTGAACGCCGCCTCGACGGCCTCGGTGCCGGAGTTGCAGAAGAACGCCCGGCCCTCGCCGTCGCCGAAGTGCGCGAGCAACCGCTCGGCCAGCTCGACGACCGGCTCGCTGGCATACAGATTCGACACGTGCCCGAGCGTGCCCAGCTGCTGGGTGACCGCCTCCAGGATCGCGGGATGGGCGTGACCGAGGCTATTGACCGCGATGCCGCCGAGGAAATCGACGTAGCGCTTGCCGTCCGCGTCGTAGACCACAGCCCCCGCTCCGCGCACCAGCGCGACCTTCGGCGTGCCGTAGTTGTTCATCAGCGCGGCGGACCACCGCTTCTGCAGTTCAGCTGTGCTCATTGTTTCGTTCCGTCCGGTGCGCCGGACCCGCTCGGGATGAGCGGGGCGGGAGTCACCATCGTTCCGATTCCTTCTCCGGTGAACAGTTCCAGCAGCACGGCGTGCGGGACCCGACCGTCGATGACGTGCGCGGTCGGCACCCCTGCCGACACGGCGCGCAGGCAGGCTTCCATCTTGGGCACCATGCCCGCATCCAGGCGCGGGAGCAACTCGGCCAGCGCCGCCGTATCGATGCGGGAAGTCAGCGAGGACCGGTCCGGCCAGTTCGTGTAGAGGCCCTCGACGTCGGTGAGCACCACCAGTTTCTCGGCGCCGATGCCCTCGGCGAGCGCCGCGGCGGCGGTGTCGGCGTTGATGTTGTGCACCACGCCGTCGGCGTCCGGCGCGATGGTCGACACCACGGGGATGCGGCCCGCGCCGATCAAGTCGAGCACCGCGTCCGGGTTCACCTCGGTGACATCGCCGACCAGGCCGATATCGGTGGGCTCGCCGTCCACCTCGACGGTGCGGCGGGTCGCGGTGAACAGTCCGGCGTCCTCACCGGAGATGCCGACCGCGTACGGGCCGTGCGAGTTGATCAGCCCGACCAGCTCGCGGCCGACCTGGCCGAACAGCACCATCCGCACGACGTCCATCACCTCGGGGGTGGTCACCCGGAAGCCGCCGCGGAATTCGCCCTGCAGGCCGAGCTTCTTCAGCATCGCGCTGATCTGCGGGCCGCCGCCGTGCACCACCACCGGGTGCACGCCGACCGTGCGCAGGAACGCCATATCGGCGGCGAAGGCCTGCTTCAGATGCTCGTCGACCATGGCGTTGCCGCCGTACTTCACGACGACGACCTTGTCCCGGAACTTCTGCAACCACGGCAGGGCATCGGCCAGGACGTGCGCCTTGTCCAGCGCGGAGAGCCGGTGCAACACCTCACTGGTCATGAGCTGTAGGCCGAGTTCTCTTCGACGTAACCGTGCGAGAGGTCCGTGGTGCGGATGGTCGCGCTCGCGGAGCCGACGTTCAGCTCGATCAGCACCTCGATGTCGGTGCCGGACAGGTCGACCGCGCGGGCGCCGGGCGCGCCGACCCCGTCGATGCACACCGGCTTGCCGTTGAACGACACCGAGATCCGGTTCGGATCGAGCGTGACCGGAGCCATGCCGACCGCGGCCAGCACGCGACCCCAGTTCGGGTCGGACCCGAACAGCGCCGTCTTGACCAAGCTGTCGCGGGCGACGGTGCGCGCCGCGGCCACGGCCTCGTCCTCGGTGGCCGCGCCCGCGACGGTGACCAGCACCCGCTTGGTGACGCCCTCGGCGTCGGCCATCAGCTGGGCGGCCAGGTCGTCGCAGACCGCGAGCACGGCGGCGTCGAGTTCCTCCTGGCTGGGGGTGACCTCGCTGGCGCCGTTGGCCAGCAGCAGCACCGTGTCGTTGGTCGAGCAGGAGCCGTCCACGTCGAGCCGGTCGAAGGTGCGCGCGGTGGCGTTGCGCAGGGCATGGTCGAGCTGGTCGGCGGTGACCGCCGCGTCGGTGGTGAGCACCACCAGCATGGTCGCCAGCGACGGGGCCAGCATGCCCGCGCCCTTGGCCATGCCGCCGACGTTCCACTTGTCGCGATGGTGGAACGCCGCCTCTTTCGGCACGGTGTCGGTGGTCATGATGGCCCAGGCGGCGTCGGAGCCGCCGGACAGGCCGCCACCCATCTCGTGCACGATCTCGGTGATAGCGGGGATGAGCTTGTCCATCGGCAGCCGGTCGCCGATCAGCCCGGTCGAGCAGACCGCGATCTCGCCCGCGCCGGTCTCGGTGCCCCAGTTGCTCAGGGCGGCGGCCAGTTCCTCGGCGGTCTGGTGGGTGTCCTGGAAGCCGCCCGGTCCGGTGCAGGCGTTGGCGCCACCGGAGTTCAGGATCACCGCGCGCAACCGCTTGCCGGTCAGCACCTGCTGCGACCACAGCACCGGAGCGGCCTTCACCTTGTTGCGGGTGAACACGCCCGCGGCCGGGTATTCCGGCCCCTCGTTGAACACCAGCGCCAGATCCGGCTTGCCGCTGGCCTTGATGCCCGCGGCGATGCCCGCCGCACGGAAGCCGAGCGGTGCGGTCACGCCCTGGGTCCGGACCAGCTTGCCGCTGGCGATGTCGGCTGTCGTCACGGTGCCACTCCTACGGTGGAAAGTCCTGCGGTCTCGTCGAATCCGAGGGCCAGGTTCATCGATTGCACCGCGGCGCCCGCGGTGCCCTTGGTCAAGTTGTCGATCGCGCCGATCACCACGAGCAGGCCCGCGTCGGCGTCCACCGCCACCTGCAGGGTGACGGCATTGGAGCCGAGCACCGAACCGGTCTGCGGCAGCGTGCCCTCCGGCAGCAGGTGCACGAAAGGCTCGTCGGCATAGGCCTTCTCGTAGACGGCGCGGGCCTGCGCGGCGTCCACGCGAGTCGGCGCGGTGCAGGTGGCGAGGATGCCGCGCGGCATCGGCGCGAGCACCGGAGTGAACGACACCGCGACCTCGGCGCCGCCCGCGGCCGCGAGGTTCTGCGCGATCTCCGGCGTGTGCCGGTGCGCGCCGGCGATGCCGTAGGCCCGCGCCGAGCCCATCACCTCCGACCCCAGCAGCCCGATATCCAGCTTGCGGCCCGCGCCGGACGCGCCGCTCACCGCGACCACGTGCACGGCGGGCTCCACGATGCCCGCGGCGACGGCGGGAGCCAGCGCGAGGCTGGCGACGGTCGGATAGCAGCCGGGGACCGCGATCCGGGTGGCGCCGCGCAGCTTCTCCCGGCCGCCGGGCAGTTCGGGCAAGCCGTAGGGCCAGCTGCCCGCGTGCGTGCTGCCGTAGTATTTCTCCCAGACCTCCGGGTCGGTGAGCCGGAAGTCGGCGCCGCAATCGATGATCACCGTGGACTCGGGCAATTCGGCGGCGATGGCCCCCGACTGGCCGTGCGGCAGGCCGAGGAAGACCACGTCGTGGCCGGCCAGTTCGGCGGCGGTGGTCGGCGCGAGCACTCGATCGGCCAGCGGCAGCAGATGCGGCTGCAACTCCCCCAGTGCGGTGCCGGCGTTCGAGCCCGCGGTCAGCGCCCCGATGACGAGGCGCCCGGTTCGGTAGGCCGGATGCCCCAGCAGCAGACGCAACACTTCGCCGCCCGCGTACCCGCTGGCACCGGCTACCGCGACCCGCACGACGGGCCCGGGCGGGCGGGACGCATCCGAGGAATCAACCATGTGATGATTATGCATGACCATGCAAGCTCATTCACAGCCTGGGTTGCCGCGCCCGGTCACGACCACCTGATACCCGCCGCCTGGCCCACCAAACCGCGCGACCGAGACACCGTCGGCGGCCCGTCCTAGCCGGGCAGGCGCCCTGCGGCTGGCCATCGCGAGCGACCGAGACACCCGGCGCGAGCGACGTATGCCACGGCTCAGCGCAGCACCGCCGGGTCGATGCCCAGCGCTTCGGCCAGCCCGGCTTCGCCCCGCGCGGTGACCCGCACGGCACGGCCGCTACCGACGCCCTTGATCCACTCCAACTCTTTCAGGCGGCGGCACAGCTGTGCGCCTGCCGAGCCGCCGAGATGCACGCGGCGCTCGGTCCAGTCGAGGCAGGGCCTGGCCACCGGGCGTCGCGTGCCGCGCAGCGCGGCAGGGTCGACGCCCATCGAGCCGGTGAGCCACGCCGAGCCGGAATCGGTGAGGGCGAACCCGCCGTCACCGCGGAGCAGGCCACGCGCGGTCATGGCGTCGGTGATCGCCACGCCGAGCCGGCCCGCGAGATGGTCGTAGCAGGTGCGGCCACGAGCCAGCGCGGCGGCGACCGTGGCGGTACGCAAGCCGGTCACCGGGCGGCCGGACGGGTCGAGATGAGCGACCATGCCCTCGAGCAGTTCCGCGACCTGCGGACCGGCCAGCTGGACGTAGCGGTGCCTGCCTTGACGGTGTTCGACCAGCAGACCGCCGTCGCGCAGGCGGTCCAGATGCTCGGTCGCGGTGGACGCGGCGACACCGGTGTGACGCGCGAGCTCGCCCGCGGTCCACGCCCGTCCGTCCAGCAGGGCGAGGCAGATGTCGGCGCGCGTGCGGTCGGCGAGCAGGGCGGCCAAGCCCGCCAGTTCGGCTCCTCTGGTCGGCACCACTTCATGATGGCGGCCCCTCGTTTCGGCGGGCGCCGAAACGTCCCGTGGCTACCGTCGCCGCATGACTTCGTCTTCTCCTGCGCCCGGCGCGGCCACCTCGCCGACCAAGTTCGAGATCTTCCGCGGTCTGCATCACCGTGACCGGCCCCTCGTCCTGCCCAACGCCTGGGACTTCGCCTCGGCCGCGCTGCTGGCGACCGAGGGATTCCCGGCGATCGGCACCACCAGCCTCGGCGTGGCCGCCGCGGCGGGGCTGGCCGATGGCGTGAGCCTCACGAAGGCGGAAACGCTCGCTTGCGCCCGTCGCCTGGCGCGACTGCCGATCCCCGTGACCGTCGACATCGAGGGCGGCTTCGACGAGCGGCCCGGCGCTGTCGCGGATTTCGCCGAACAGCTCGCCGCCTGCGGGATCGCGGGCGTCAACCTGGAAGACGGCTGTGCCGGATCGGCGCTGGCGGCACCGGGGCACCAGGCCACACTGATCGCCGCGATCAAGGAACGCGCGCCGGAGTTGTTCGTCAATGCCCGTATCGACACCTACTGGCTGGGTCTCGATCACGGCTCGACCCACGCCCGCGTGCGACGGTACGAAGCGGCCGGAGCCGACGGCGTCTTCGTGCCGGGTCTGACCGCCCCGGAGCGCATCGAGCGGATCGTGGCGGCGACCGAATTGCCGGTCAACGTTCTCGCAACCGCCGCCGGACCCGGCATCGCGACGCTGACCGGACTCGGCGTGCGCCGGATCAGCACCGGATCACTGCTCTACCGCTCGGCGCTGTCGGCCGCAATGGAGGTCGCGCGCGCCGTGCGGGACGACGCCCCCATTGCGTCCGGCATCGTGAGCTATACCGATATTCAACGCCTCCTGCCCGCGCACACCAGGCCGTGAGCAGCGATTCGTCCGGATCTCGGAGAAATTTCCGCGCCGCTGTCGATCCGCCCCGGCTTCGTTCGTATAGGTGGTGAGACCGGCGCCGGGCCGGTCGCGGAAGGAGCGGAGATGAGCGAGATCATCGTGGTGGAACACCTCACCCTGGACGGCGTCGTGCAGGCCCCGGGGCGGGCCGACGGGGACGCATTCACCCCCGGCGGCTGGGCGCACCGGTACGACAGCCCGGTGCAGGCCGAGATCATGGGAAGGCACACGACGGCCCACGGGTGGACCGGCACCGGTGTCATCATCACCACGTACCGGCGCGGATGAGGAGGACGAGGCGATGAAGCACTACCTGCTCAGCATCTACCAGCCCGACGGCGAAGGCGTCCCGGACAACCTGGACGAGATCATGCGCGATCTCGGCGCGCTGAACGACGAGATGCGGGCGGCGGGAGCGTGGGTGTTCGCGGCGGGCCTGCACGCGCCGGGCACCGCGACCGTGCTGCACGCCCGAGGCGACGACGTGCTGATCACCGACGGCCCGTACGTCGAGGGCAAGGAGCACATCGGCGGGTTCACCGTCATCCGCGCCGCGGATCTCGACGAGGCGCTGGAGTGGGGCCGCAAACTCACCAGCGTCCTCACGCTGCCCATCGAAGTCCGGCCGATCCAGGGCGAATAGTTGAGCAGGCCCGTGACCGGCTCGGTCATCGAAGCGGTCTTCGCCGAGCACTACGGCCGTGCCGTCGCGAGCCTGATCCGCGTCTTCGGCGACATCGGCGTCGCCGAGGACGCGGTGCAGGACGCGTTCACCGCCGCCGTCCAGCGCTGGCCCGCCGACGGTCTCCCGCCGAGCCCGCCGGGCTGGATCATCACCACCGCGCGCAACCGGGCGATCGACCGCCTGCGCCGGGAAGCCGCCCGCGCCGATCGGCACGCCCAAGCCGCCCTCCTGCACGCCGAGGACGAGACGGAGCAGCCGGTGAGCGCCGTGCGTGACGACTGCCTCCGGTTGATCTTCACCTGCTGTCACCCCGCCCTCGCGCTGCCCGCGCAGGTGGCGTTGACGCTGCGGCTACTCGGCGGACTGAGCACCGCCGAGATCGCCCGCGCGTTCCTGGTTTCCGAAACGACCATGGCGCAGCGACTGGTTCGCGCCAAAGGCAAGATCCGCGACGCCCGCATTCCCTACCGGGTGCCCGCCGACCCGGATCTGCCCGCCCGGCTGCGCGCGGTACTCGCCGTGGTGTACCTGATCTTCACCGAGGGGCACACGGCCACCTCCGGTGCGCGGCTGGCCAGGGGCGACCTGTGTGCCGAGGCGATTCGGCTCGGGCGCCTGCTGGTCGAACTCATGCCGGACGAACCTGAAGGCGCCGGGCTGCTCGCGCTGATGCTGCTGAGCGAATCCCGCCGGTCCGCGCGCACCGGCACCGACGGGTCTCCGGTGCCCCTCGCGGAACAGGATCGCAGCCGGTGGGACCGCGATCTCATCGCCGAGGGGCACGCGCTCGTCCGGCAGTGCCTGCGCCGCAACCGGCCCGGACCGTATCAACTGCAGGCGGCGATCAACGCCGTCCACGCCGACGCACCCGTCGCGGCGGCCACCGACTGGCGCCAGATCCTGCGGCTCTACGATCAGCTGACCGTGCTCACGCCCAGCCCGATCGTCGCGCTCAACCGCGCGGTCGCGGTCGCCGAAGTGGACGGCCCGGTAGCCGCACTGGCACTGGTGGACGCCCTGGCCCTGGACGGCTACCACTTGTTCCACGCCATCCGCGCCGATTTGCTGACCCGGCTCGGCCGCGCCGCCGAGGCCACCGCCGCCTACGACTCCGCCATCGCCTGCACCGAGAACGCCGCCGAGCGAACCTTTCTCACGCGTCGCCGAGACAGCCGAAGTCGCCCGTAAGCGCGGGGCTTCGCCCTCGGTCGTCGACGGCGAGTCCACTCCGGCTGCGGTGTCCGCGACGCCCGAGTCGGCGATGCCCCCGACGCGTCCGGCCGGAGCAGCGCCGTTTCCGCCGCCGAGTCAGTGCTTCTGCACCACGCGCTCTCCTTCGCCGGGCTTCCAGATGGTGATGTCGAGGTGGTCGCCCGCTACCTCCACCGTCGACGCCCCGGTGAGTTCGGCGACGTAGAAGTGGTCGAACTCCTGACCTCGGATGTCGAAACCGGTCTCGTCGAACAGTTGCTGGGCGAAGCGGGTGTGCACGTCCCGGTCGGGGAGGTCCACGACGGTGCCGAACAGTTTGGCGTCGCCGTCGGACACGTTCGTGTCGACGGTGGCGGTGTGCAGGCAGAAGCGCGGATCCCGGGCGAGGTCGCGGAACTTGGTGGTGCCGGGCATCCCCGCGATCACGAGCAACCCCTCGAAGACCCGCGGCTCGATCGGGCTGATCCGCGGGTAACCGTCGGAACGGAGGGTGCCGAGCATGCAGAGATTCCCCGCCGCGCGGTGCCTGCGCAGGAAGACCTCGGCGATGTGCGGCGCTTCTTCGGTGAATCGGCTCCAAGTGGTCATGCCGAGGACGGTACGGGGAAACCTTGCCGTCTCCTGTCAGGGTTTCCGGCTAGTGTCGCGGGCATGCGGGCGAGTCGACTGGTGCAACTGCTTCTGCTGTTGCAGACCCGAGGCCGCCTGACCGCGCCCGAACTCGCCCGGGAACTGGAGGTCTCGGTGCGCACCGTCTATCGCGACGTCGAAGCCCTCTCGGCGGCGGGCGTCCCGGTCTACAGCGAGCCGGGCCGCGCGGGTGGCGTGCGGCTGCTGGACGGCTACCGCACCCGGCTCACCGGCCTCACCACCGACGAGGCCGACGCGGTGCTGCTGGCCGGCTTGCCGGGCGCCGCAGCCGATCTCGGCCTGGGCACGGTGCTGGCCACCGCGCAGTTGAAGGTGCTCGCCGCGCTGCCGCCGGAACTGCGCGGACGCGCGACGCGCATCGCCGAGCGGGTGCACGTCGACGCGCCGGGCTGGTTCCACCGGCCGGACGAGACGCCGACGCTCGCGACGATCGCCGACGCGCTCTGGCACGACCGCACGCTGCGCGTGCGCTACGGCCGCAAGGACACGGTGGTCGAGCGCTTGCTGGACCCGCTCGGGCTGGTGCTCAAGGCAGGCACCTGGTACCTGGTCGCCCGGAGCGGGCGCACGCCCCGCTCGTATCGGGTGGGCCGGATCATCTCCGCCGAACCGACCGGCGAATCATTCACCCGCCCGGCCGAATTCGACCTGCGCGCGCACTGGAGCGACGCCGCCGACGATTTCGCGCGTTCGATGCTGCGCGTCCGGGCGCGCTGCCGGATCGCCGCCACCCATCTGCGGTTGCTGAGGCTGATGAACGATCCGGCAGCGGTCGCGGAGGCGCAAGCCTCCGCGGGGCCGCCCGATGCCGAAGGGTGGGTCGAAGTGATCGTGCCGTCCGAGTCCTTCGAGGTGCTCGCGCACGCACTTCTTCCGCTCGGCGAGTTCGTCGAAGTGCTGGAACCGCCGCAGCTGCGCGCACAGCTCGCGGCGACGGCCGCCGCCATGCACGCGCGCTACTGCGGAGGTTAGGTCCGTCGCGCCGTCCGCGTTCGGCTAGCGCAGGGTGCGGAAGAACTCGCGTACGTCCGCGGTCAGCAGGTCCGGCGCCTCCATCGCCGCGAAATGACCGCCGCGGTCGAATTCGGTCCACCGGACGATGTTGTGCGCGTCTTCGGCGAGTTTGCGGATCGAGAGGTCACCGGGGAACAGTGCCGCCGCGGTCGGCACGTCGGACTTCCGCACCGGCGCTCCCCAAGCCGCGGATTCGCTGTAGAGCCGCAGCGAGGAGGCGAAGGTTCCGGTGAACCAGTACAGGCTGACATTGGTCAGCAGCGCGTCCCGGCCCACCGCGTCCTCGGGCAGTTCGATCGCCGGATTCGTGTACTGCCGGAACAGGTCGGTGATCCAGGCCAGCAGCCCGGCGGGCGAGTCCTGGATGCCGATCGCCAGCGTCTGCGGACGGTTGGCTTGCAGCGTCGCGTAGTCGTAGCGCGCATAGCTCTCCGGACCGGTCAGCGTGGCCAGCTTCGCCTGATCCTCCGGGCTGTACTCGGCCTGCGCACCCGCTGCGGACCACTCGCCCGCAGCCGCCGATTCCTCCGCCCCACCCCACGATTCGGCCTCGCCGCTGTCCCAGGCGGGGATCGTGATCGGACCGTTCACGTGCAGGCCCGCGAGGTGCTCGGCGGCGATATGACCCAACCGAGCGGCGATGAAGTATCCCGCGTCGCCGCCTTGCACGCCGTAGCGGTCGTAGCCGAGGCGCGCCATGAGCGTCGCGACCACCTCCGCGAACCGATCGGTCGAACCCGCACCCGGGTCCGGGGACACCTCGGAGAACGCGAAGCCCGGCAGCGAGGGCACGACCAGGTGGAACGCGTCGGCCGGGTCGCCGCCGTGCGCGCGGGGATCGCTCAGCGGTCCGAGCACCTCCAGGAACTCGACGAACGAGGCGGGCCAGCCGTGGTTGAGCACCAACGGCAGCGCATCCGGCTCCGGCGAGCGGACGTGCAGGAAGTGCACCTGCTGCCCGTCGATGCCGGTCACGAAGTGGGGCAGTTCGTTCAGCTTCGCTTCGACGGCGCGCCAGTCGAATTCGGTGCGCCAGTACTCGGCCAGCGGACGCAGATAGGACACCCGCATACCCTTGTCCCACTTGGCGCCGGGCAGGTCGTTCGGCCACGACGTGGCGGCGAGGCGGCGGTGCAGGTCGTCGATCTTCTCCTGCGGGATGTCGATGCGGAAGGGGCGAATGTCCTGGTCGGTAGTCATGTCACCCACGGTAGGAAGCACTTAGGACGCGATCGTTCCTAAGTTTCCGGCATTCTGGCGGAGTGCTCGAAACGTCGGCTCGCCTGCTCAAACTGCTGGCCCTGCTGCAGACCCATCGCGACTGGACCGGCGCCGAACTGGCCGAACGGCTCGGCGTCACCGGGCGCACGGTGCGTCGCGACGTCGATCGGCTCCGGGAACTCGGCTACCCGGTCCACGCCACGCAAGGCGCCGCCGGGTACCGCCTCGGCGCGGGGGCCGCGCTGCCGCCGCTGCTGCTCGACGACGAGGAAGCCGTCGCGGTGGCGGTGGGCCTGCGCGGCGCCTCCGCGGGCACCGTGACCGGGCTCGAGGAGGCGTCGCTGCGCGCGCTGACCAAGCTGGAACAGGTGCTGCCGCCCCGCTTGCGCCACCGGGTCCGCACGCTGCGCGGCGCCACCTTGCGCGTCGGCGCGCCCGGCAGCGAGGTCCGTCCGGATACCCTCCTGTCCATCGCCGAAGCGTGCCAGCGCCACGAACGGTTGCGGTTCGACTACCGCGCGCTCGACGGCGCGCCCAGTGTCCGCACCGTCGAGCCGCACACCCTCGTGCACTTCAGCAGGCACTGGTACCTGGTCGCCTGGGACGTGGACCGCGCCGACTGGCGCACCTTCCGTGCCGACCGGATCACCCCGCGAATCCCGACCGGTCCGCGATTCGCACCGCGTGAGCCGCCGGAAGGTGATGTCGCGGCATATCTTTCGATGCGGCTGTCCACCCGGGCCTGGCCGCAGCAGGCGACCGTACTGCTGCACGGGTCCGCGGAGTATGCCGCCGACCGCGTGTGGCCCGGGATGGGCGTGCTGGAGGCCGTCGACGACCACAGTTGCCGCTTGCTCGTGGGCGCGGAAACACCTGAGCAGCTGGTGTGGATGATCACCTCGGTCGATGTCGACTTCACACTGCTGGCCGGTCCGCCGGAACTCATCGAAGCCCTACGGGCCCAGGCCTCCCGATGCGAGCGAGCGGTGCGCGCCTTCCCCGCCGTAGCGGCCGCGGCTAGCAGCTCCAATCCAGGACGGAGGCGAGCGATCTGAGCTGCACCGAGTCGGGTATCGCCCGCACCACGGCGTCACGGAGCGCGGCGGCGGGCGGAAACGACAGTTGCGCCGCCGCGCCGAGCCGGCGGGAACGGGACGCGATCATCCGGGTGCGCGGCCGACGCTCCCGGTCGTAGCCGGCCAGGCCGCCGCCCTCGGCGGCCACCCTGCTCAGCACCACCGCGTCCTCCAGCGCCTGGCAAGCGCCCTGCCCGAGAGTGGGCATCATCGCGTGCGCCGCGTCGCCGACGAGCGCGATCCGCCCTGCCACGAAGCTTTTCAGCGCGGGCAGGTCGTAGAGGTCGTGCTTCAGCACCTCGGCGTCCCCGACCGCGGCGAGCAGAGCGGGAATCGGCTCGTGCCATTCGCCGAACCGGGCGCGCAGCTCGGCCGACCCGCCGCTCGGCGTTGCCTCGGGCATGTTCGCGGTGGCGAAGCAGTAGACCCGGCCGTCCACCAGTGGGACGTACCCGAAACGCTCACCCCGGCCCCAGCTTTCGCCCATCTCGGTGACCGGCTGGTGCGGCGTGACGACCACCCGCCAGGCGGTGTAGCCGCCGTAGCGTGGCCGCACCTCGCCGCAGACCGCACGGCGCACGACGCTGCGGATGCCGTCGGCCCCGACGACGACATCGCCGCCGGACGTTCCGGCCGAGTGCACGACCGTGCCGTCGATTCTCGCCTCGGCCACGGTGACGCCGGTGCGCACCGCCGCCGCCGGGATCGCCGAACGCAGTACGTCTACCAGGTCGGCACGGTGCATCATGATCGGGCTGCCGTACCTGGCCCGGATCGCCTCGGCGTCCATCCTGGTCAGCCACCGTCCCGCGCGGTCACGGATGCCCGCCGCCCCTTGCTCGACCGCGCGAGCCCGCACCTGGTCGCCCACGCCGAGCGCGTCGAGGGCGCGAAGGGCGTTGGGCCACAGGGACAGCCCGGCACCGACCTCGGCGATCCCGGCGGCGCGCTCGAGCACTTCGACGCGCCATCCCTGCCGCAGGAAGGCCACGGCCGTCGCCAGACCGCCGATGCCACCACCCACGATGAGTGCCTCGGGCATGGATTCCCCTTTCTCCGGACCGCTCGGCGAGCAGCTGCCCCGGACGATACTACGAATGTAGTACCCATGCCGGGACTGTCACTCGTATCACTACCGCTGTAGTATCGAGAGATGTCCACCAAGCGCGAACTCGTCTTGGACGCGGCGATCGAACTGCTGGGCTCCCGCGGCACCCGCGCGCTCACCCACCGCGCGGTCGACGAGGTCGCCGGCATGCCCGCCGGGTCCGCCTCCAACTACTTCCGCACCCGCGAAGCGCTGCTGATCGGGATCGCCGAGCGTCTCGAGGCACGCGACTACGCGGACTGGGAGACGCTCAACCGGCAACCCGCCCCCGGCACGATCACCGAACTCGTCGACGGCATGGCGGCCTTCGTCGTCCACGCGGCGCGGACCGACCGGGTGCGGACACTGGCGCGCTACGCACTGTTCCTGGAGGCGCAGACCATGCCCGCGCTGCGCGACACCGTCCGGCGCGGCCAACGCAGGCTGACCGAGTGGGCCGCGGGCCTGCTGGCGGAAGTCGGCGGCGATCAGGCGACGACCCGGATCTTGGTCGGCCAGTTCGACGGAATCATCCTGCACCAATTGGCGAACCCCGCGCCGGACTTCGATCCGCGCCCGGCGCTGGACCGGTTGGTACACGCTCTGCTCGCTTCGAACAGCTGACGACCGCGGCACCTGGCCTCGATCACGAACGGTTCGCACCACCCTGCGCGCAAGGCGATCCGCCCATTTCGTACCGGAGCGTCAGAAGAACGTGTGCAGGAAATCGACCACCCGCGGCACCGGAGCGTCGGCGTCATCGATCACGGGAATGAGCCGCCATTTGTCGAAGGCGGTGCACGGATGCGAAAGCCCGAGGCGCACCACCGCGCCGATCGGCAATTCCGTGGCGGCGCCGCGCGGCAACCGGAGGAACGCGTGCTGGTCGTTGAGCGCCGACACCGTCGCGTCCCTGTCCAGCGCGCCGCCCCCCGGTCCCGCGACGCGTTGCGGAATCGGCATCCCCTCGTCGAAAGGCAGATCGCGTTTGCCCGCGTCGAGCAGGGCCAACCCCGGCTCCGGGCGGGAAATGGTGCGCGCCCAGCCGTGCATCGCCGAGCGCAGTGGCCGCGTGCACTCAGGCGACGCCAGCGGCGACATGCCGGCGTAGAAGCCGTCGTCGTGGATGACGTACGCCCCCGAGCGCAGGACGACCGTCGTCGCGACACCCTGCCTGCCCTGCTCGTCGGAGAGCGGGGCCAGGTACTCCACCGCCAATTCCGGATAGGCGCTGCCACCGGCGGTCACGATCGCCGGACATCGGTATCGCCCGGCCGCGGCGAGTTCGCGGTGCAGACGAGCGAGTTCGCCGAGGTAGTCGCGCACCGCGCGGAGGCCGGGCGCGGTGCGGTCGTGCGCGAGCGCGCCTTCGTAACCACCCACTCCGGCGAGCCTCAACCGGGACGCCGCGTCGATTGCCCGCGCCACGGCATGCGCCTGGTCCACCGTGCGCGCGCCGGTCCGGCCGTGCGGGCCGCCGAGTTCCACGAGCACCCCGATCCGCTCTTGTCCCGGAACCTCGCACAGGTGCGCGTCCATCAGCGCGACCGTTTCGAGGCTGTCGGCCCAGCAGACGAACTCGAAAGACGGGTCACGCTCCAATTCCGCCGCCACCCAGCGCAATCCGACCGGATCGACCAGCGCGTTGGCCAGCAGGATCCGCGCGACGCCGAAGGATCGCGCCACCTGCGCCTGCCAGACGGTGGCCAGGGTGATCCCCCACGATCCCGCGGCGAGCTGGTCGGCCCACAGCCGCGGGGCCATCGTGGTCTTGCCGTGCGGCGCCAGCCGCACGCCCGCCGCGCGCACCCACTCGGCCATGACCGCGATGTTCGCCGTCACGGCGGCTCGATCGACGGTGAGCACCGGCGTCTCCAGCTGGTCGAGCGTCGGTGCGGTGGTGAGGAATTCCCGCACGCTGCGGCCCCAGGACGCGGGTGGCATGCCCTTGTGCTCGGGACCGATCCGGCGGTCCGCGAGCGCCGCTACGGCTGATTCATCGATCGACACGACGTTCCTTCCTACCGGAACCGGCTCGGCGGCTCAGCCCGAGTTGCGCAAGGCGGTGGCCAGGCCGTTCATGGTCAGCAGGATGCCGCGCTTGACCAGTTCGGAGTCGTCACCGGCGCGGAGGCGGCGCAGCAGCTGCACCTGCATCTGGTTGAGCGGCTCCAGGTAGGGGAAGCGGTTGTGGATGGACTCGGCCAGCGACGGGTTGTCGGCCAGCAGGTGATCGTTGCCGGTGATCGCGGCGTGCATGCGGGCGGTCCGGGCGTGTTCGTCGCGGATCATGCCGAAGATCTGCTCCCGCAGCGCCACGTCGTCCACGAGTTCGGCGTAGCGTGCGGCGATGTCCAGATCGCTCTTCGCCATCACCTGAGCCAGGTTGGACAGCACCGTGCGGAAGAACGGCCACCGGCGGTACAGGTCCGCCAAGGTCGCCAGGCGCTGCGGGTCGCCGCCGATCCACTCCTCCAGCGCGGTGCCGGTGCCGTACCAGCCGGGCAGCATCACCCGCGCCTGGCTCCACGACATCACCCACGGGATGGCCCGCAGGTCCGCGACCGAATTCGTCGGCTTGCGGGACGCGGGCCTGCTGCCGATGTTCAGGTCGCCGACCTCCGTGACCGGCGTGGATTGGCGGAAGTACTCGACGAATCCCGGCGTTTCGTGCACCAGCCGCGCGTACGCCGCGCGGGCGCGAGCGGCCAGGTCGTCCATGATGCCGTAGGACGGCTCGGCGTCGGCGCCGAGGCCCTCCACGTCCAGCAGGGTCGATTCGAGCGTACCGGCGATCAGCGACTCCAGATTGCGGTGCGCCGCACCGGGTTCCGCGTATTTGGCCGCGATCACCTCGCCCTGCTCGGTGAGCCGCAGCGAGCCGCGCACCGCACCCGCGGGCTGTGCGAGGATCGCGTCGTAGCTACGGCCGCCGCCGCGACCGACCGTGCCGCCCCGGCCGTGGAACAGCCGCAGCCGGATGCCGGTCTTGCGGGCGACCTCGACCAGGTCCAGCTCCGCCCGGTACAGCGCCCAGTTCGCGGCCAGATACCCGCCGTCCTTGTTGGAGTCGGAGTAGCCGAGCATCACCTCTTGGCGCATCCCCTGCGCGGCCACCAGCTCGCGATAGACCTGGACCTCCAGCGCCGCGGACAGCGTCGCCGCTCCGGCGCCGAGGTCCTCGATGGTCTCGAACAGCGGGACGATGCCCACCGGGCAGCTCGGCGGCCCGTCCGGCTCCCCCGGGTCCAGCAGCCCGCCCTCCTTCAGCAGCAGGGCGGCTTCGAGCAGATCGCTGACCGACGTGCACATGCTGATCACGTAGTTCGGCACCGCCTCCGCGCCCAGCGTGTCCACCACCTCCCGCGCGGCGCGGACGATGTCGAGTTCCTTGACCGCGAGTTCGCTCAGCCGTGCGTGCGGGCCGAGCAGCGGGCGCCGAGTGCGCAGTTCGGCGGCGAGTAGTTCCACCCGGCCCGACTCCGGCAGGCTCGCGTAGTCGGGATGCACCCCGGCCCAGGCCAGCAGCTCGGCGACGACCTGCTCGTGCACCTCGGAGTTCTGCCGCATATCCAGGGCTTGCAGGTGGAAGCCGAACGTTTCCACGGCGTAGCGCAAGGCGGCGAGGCGATCGTCGGCGATCAGGCCGTCGCCGCTGCGCCGCAGCGAGGCGTCCATGGCGTCCAGATCGTCCAGCATCGCCTGCGGGGACGGGTAGGGCCGCGCCCCGGAGTCCAGGCCGTTCGGCGGAACCTCGCCCAGCGCGGAGAGCGCGGTAGCGGTCAGCCGGGCGCGAACATGATGCAGCGCACGGCGATACGGCTCGTCGGCGTGCGTGGCCGGATCCGGGTAACCGGTCTCGGCGAGGGCGGCGACCTCCGGCGTCACCGTGACCAGGCGGGCCGACAGCGACAGCGTCTTCTCCAGTTCCACCAGCTCGCGCAGGTAACGCTCGAAAGCCACACCGGCCGCGCGGTAGGCGGCCTGACGCACCACATCGGCGGTGACGTACGGGTTTCCGTCGCGGTCGCCGCCGATCCACGAGCCGGGACGCAGGATCGGGCGCGCCAGCAGCTCCACTCCGGGCCAGCGCGAGCGCAGCGCGGCGCGCACTTCGGCGTTGATCGCGGGGATCACGTCGAACAGGGTGAGGTCGTAATAGCGCAGGCCCACCGAGATCTCGTCCTGGATGCGCAAGCGAGCCAAGCGGATCAGCGCGGTACGCCACAGGCTCAGTACCTGGCGACGGATTCGCAGCTCCAGATCGGCCCGCTCCCGCTCGCTCTCGGCGTAGCGCTGGCGCAGGCGCATCAACTCGGTGATCCGGGCCTGCGCGTCGAAGACGGTGCGGCGGCGCGTCTCGGTCGGGTGCGCGGTGATCACCGGCGACACCAGCGCGTCGGCCAGCAGATCGGCGACCCGGTCTCCGTCCAGCGCCGCCGCGTCCAGCCTGCGGTAGGTGGCCGCGAGTGAGGACTCCTGCGGCGGTTCGCCCGCCGACTCGTGCGCGGCACGGCGGCGGTCGCGCTGGATGTCCTCGGCCAGATTGGCCAGCAGCACGAAATAGCTGAATGCGCGGATGAGCGGAAGGGCGACCGCGATGTCCACACCGTCCAGCATCTCCGCGACGGCGCTGCGCTCGACCTCCTCGCGGCGTATACGGAACGCCTCGATGCGCACCCGCTCGATGAGGTCGAAGACTTCCGGCCCCTCGTGGTCGCGAATAGTGTCGCCGAGCACGCCACCGAGGAACCGGATGTCGTCGCGCAGCGGCCGGATGGCGTCCTGTGGGGTCTCGCTCATCGTTTCGCCCATGATCAGACAGTATTGCCCTGCGGCCTGCGTGGGTATGCGACGCGGCCCACACCGGCCGGGCCCCGGATCAGCCCGGGAGTTCGGAGAAGCGCAGGTGGTTGCCCCACGGGTCGCGGAATCCGCAGTCGCGTACCCCGTACGGCTGCGAGATCGGCTCCTGCGTCACCTCGACCCCGGCGTCGCGCAGCCGGGCGAAGGTCGCGTCCACCGCGTCGGTGGTGAAGATCAGCGTGCCCTGCGCGCCGTTGGCCAGCCGAGCCCGCGCCGCCGCGCCGGCGGCCTCGTCCGGCACCATCTCCGGGGTCTCCAGAATGAACTCGATACCCGGCTGCTTCGCGGGGCCGACGGTCACCCAGCGCCCACCGGCGAACGGCATGTCCGCGCGCACCTCGAGTCCGATGACGTCGCGATAGAACTGCAGGGCCTTGTCCTGGTCACCGACCAGCACGCCGATGTGGGTGAGGGCGAGGTCCGCGCCGTTGCTCATGATGATGCTCCTTGTCGTCGTTCGGGACGGGCAACAGTACAGACGCCGGACGCGCGGAGAATTCATCGGCCCCGAGCGCATGTCTCACGCGGTGAGCTGATCCGGGCGGTGCAGCAGTACCTGTTCCAGCAGCGAGACCAGCACCTCTTTGACCGAATCACGAGACCTGGCATCGCACTCCAGAACCGGAATCCAGTTCTCCAGCTCCAGCGCCTCGCGGACCTCGCCGAGGTCGAAGTGCGCGCTGCCGTCGAAGCGGTTGACCGCTACGACAAAGGGCGTGCCGCGTTCCTCGAAATAGTCCAGCACCGGGTAGCAGTCGTCGACACGGCTGGTGTCCACCACGATCACCGCACCGAGCGCACCGTCGACCAGGTCGTCCCACAGGAAGACGAAGCGGTCCTGGCCCGGCGTACCGAACAGGTACAGGATCAGCGAACTGTCCAGGGTGATGCGGCCGAAGTCGAGGGCGACGGTGGTCTGTGTCTTGTCCGCACGGTGTGCGAGGTCGTCCACGCCGACGGCCATCTCGGTCATCGCCGCCTCGGTCACCAGCGGCTCGATTTCGGAGATGGCTCCGATGAACGTCGTCTTCCCGACGCCGAAACCGCCGCTGATCACGATTTTCACCGAGGACGGCATGGTCGGCGTTCGCATGTCAGAGTGCCCGGACAAGGTCCCTGATCCTCTCGATGGCAGCGGCGGTGAGCTGGTCGGCGGCGCGCACGGTCACGTGTCCGGTCGCGGCCAGGTCGCTGACGACGACCTTGGCCACCCCGATCGGAACCCGCAGCGCGGTGCCGATTTCGGCGATGGAGTGCGGCTGCTGGCACAGCCGGACCAGGGTGAGCTGCTCGAAGCGCAGCGGTGCGGACAGCGCGGCGGGCTCGGCCCGCACCAACGTCTCGATGCGCAACCCGTCCAGCAGTGGCGTGGTGCGTCCGGCGGTGACCACGAAGGGTCGCACGAATCGATCGTCGGCGGCGGATTCGCGTCTCATCGCCGCAGCGTCTCGCGCAGTTCGGCAATGAGCGCGGGATCCAGCAGCGCGCCCGCACGCTCGGCGAGCACCGCCATCTCGTACCCGACCAGGCCGACGTCACAACCGCTGTCGGCGATCACGCCCAGGCAGCTGCCGTCGCCCAGGGCGGAGACGAGCAGGAAGCCGCGCTTCATCTCGATCATGATCAGCTTCAGACCGTCGAAGGAGTAACTGCGCGAGGCGCTTCGGGCGAGCCCGACCAGCCCGGACACCATGGCGGCGAGCCGGTCGGCGGAGATGCGGTCCAGGCCGTCGGACATGGCGATGAGCAGGCCGTCCGAGGAGACCGCGACCGCCTCGCGGACACCGTCGGTCTCGCGGACGAAGTTGGCCAGCATCCAATTGAAGGTGTGCGGGTCGGCGCTCGATATGTGGGTGGTCACCGGATCTCCTCTGCCATGGTCGCGGCGGGCTGGAATTCGTGCGCCGTATCGGCGGCGCGGACGAGGTCGTCCCGCGGGGCGGCGGCGTGCCTTCCGGGCGCGCCACGCTGATAGCCCGAGCGGAAGGCGGACAGCATGCCGCGGATCTCCTCGGGTGAGCGCTCGACCGCGGGTGCGGGCTCCGATCGGGGCACCGCGCTGGGCCGTGCACCCGTAGCGGCCGCGCGAGCTTTCTTGTTGCGTTTGACCAAGCCGTTCTTGGTGTGCCGCGTCACGGGTTCGGAGTCCGCTGCCGGGCTGCGCGACTCGAGGGCGGCGATACTCGGCGCGGCCGCCGGTTCCGTCAGCGTGGCGACGACCGGCGTGTAGGCCGACGACCCGGCGTCCGCCCAGGATCGAGCCGGTGCGCGAGCCACGGTCGATTCGACGGCAGACGGACGTGGCCTCGGCGAACTAGAACCGATCGGGAGCGCGGCGGCGCGTGGCGCGGGCTCACTCGGGTCGTCGCGCTGTAGCTGTCCGGCGTCGAGCATGCCCGACGGCAGCGTCAGGCGCGCGACGATCCCGCTCACCGGCGAGACGCTCAGCTCGACGCCGATGCCGAGCCGCTCGGCGAGCCTGCCGACGACGTAGTGGCCGAGATGGCGGGTCGGCGCGACGACGAAATCCTGTTCGCCGCGCAGTCGTGCGTTGGCCTGGGCCAAATGGTCGGCGGGCATGCCGACTCCGTGGTCGACCACCGCGAGCAGGTATCCGTTCGGCCCGGCGCGCCCGTAGATCTCGACCTCGAGGTCCGGGGGGGAAAAAGCGAGTCCGTTCTCGATCAGCTCCGCGAGCATGTGGGCCAGCTCGCTGGCCGCCGCGCCCGTGACGAGCACCTCGTCCATCCGGCGCAGCACCACCCTGCGGTAGTCGTCCACCTCGGACAGGCCCGCGCGGATCACGTCGCTGAGCGGGATCGGTTCGGCCCAGCGGCGCGGACTCGCCTCGCCCACCAGCACGAGCAGGCTCTCGGCGTTGCGGCGCATTCGGGTGGCGAGATGGTCGAGTTCGAACAGGTTCGACAGCGCCTTGGGATCGAGTTCCTCCCGCTCGAATTCGCTGATCAGGCCGAGCTGGCGGCGCACGAGGTTCTGGCTGCGGCGGGCCAGGCTGACCATCGACTCGGTGGTGTTGCGGCGCACCAGCGCCTGCTCCGACGCGAGGTCGAACGCGGTGGACTGCACCCGATCCAGAGCTCGTGCCACGGCGGCGATCTCGACGCTCGCGCCCGCCGGTGTCCGCACCGGAGCGGGCGGGTCCGGCGGGCGGGTGTCGTCGCCGGTGCGCCAGGCCGCGATCACGTCGGGCAGCCGCCGGCTCGATACGTCGTCGGCGTCCGCGGCCAGCATGGCCAGCGGCCGGACGATCGCGCGCACCGCGGAGACGACCAGCGCCACTTCCACCGCGATCGCCGCCAGCGCGGCGAGTACGAACGCGCCGAGGACCAAGGCGGCGTTGCGGCGCAACACCTCCGCGCGCGAGCCGATGTCGGCGCCGACCGCCTGCTGCACGGTGCGCTGCTCATCGATGACCCCGGTCATCCTGGCCCACCAGGTGATCGGGTCGACCGGACGCACCAGCGGCCCTGCGCTGGAGGCGATCGCGATGTTCTCCGACTCCGCGGCCCGGACCGCGCTCTCGCTGTCCAGCACGGCGTCCAACCGCGCCTGCTGGGCCGCGGTGGCGTCGCGGGCGAACGCGGCAAGACCGGCCAGCTTGGCCGCTCGGATGTCGAGGAACTGCACGTACTCGCCCGGCCCGAAAGCGCCGGCGGCGAAGACGCCGTTGAGGAAGCCGCGTTCGCGCGCCGTCTGTTCCTTGGCTTCGCCCAGCGCGTACAACGCTTGCAGACCGTGCCGGACCGCCGGATCGGCGGCCTGGTCGAGACCGAGGGACAGGTGGTTCAGCGCGTCGATGGCGTCGGTGTAGTACTGGAAGGCCGCCTGCCGGGCCGTTCGCCGCTCATCGATCCGGGCACGGGTCGCGTCCAGGTCGGTCAGCGGCCGGGCGGCCGCGCGCACCCGGTCCGCGCCGGGCGGGTTCTCCGCCATCGCACCCCGCAACTCGCGCAGCGCGCGGTCGACCGCGCCGCGCTGGTCGGCCACGGGCTGGAGCAATCGCCCGTCACCGCCGAGCATGCCGTTGGTCAGGCCGCGCTCGCGCTGCGCCTCGTGCACCAAGTCCTGCACCGCCAGCGCCAGCGATACCGCAGTCGCCGTGTCCCGGCTCCCGCGGTACGCGTCGGCCTCCCGCGCGACCATCGCGCCCAGCAGCGCGAGCACCAGAACCAAGGAGACGACGAGGATTCGAGCCAACTGTCCGCGAATGGTGCGGGGGCGGACGATGCCGCTGCCCGCCCCCTGCCGTTCGCCGGGCGTGGACAACCGTGTGCCGCCGGATAATTCCGGTCGTCGACGTGACCGCACCACCTCTGCTCCTCCGATCGGCCGCCGTGACCGCTGCACGGCGAGGACACGGAAATCAGGGGCAAACTTTCACAGGGCCTTCCCGGTGTCAACGCGAAATTCGGACAAAACGGACACTGTGCGCACTTCTAAACACACTGGCAACCAAGGGTTACCGGGCGCGACGAATCCGGCCTCCGCTCGGGTGTGGGTAGACGCCGAGTCACGCTGTCTTTTACCCGAGTTCGCCCGCCGCGAAACCCCTCGGCGCGACTCTGATACAGTCCGGCGCGACACACCGGAGGCAAGAGGGCGGGATGGCGCACCGAATCACGTTGGTTCCCTTGGCAATAGCACTTGTACTCGGACTCGCCGCCTGCGGCGACGAGTCCAGCGGGTCACCGGCGACGACCACCACGCAGGCCGCCGCGGGAACCGCCGCCGCACTGTTCGATCCCTGCACCGGCATCCCCGACAACGCGCTGACCAGCGCCGGACTCGATCCGGCGAGCAAGCAGGTCGGCGTCGGCGGCGTCAAGCAGCCCGGCTGGGAGATCTGCGGATGGAAGGGCGCCGACTTCACCCTCGGGGTCTTCTCCAACAACTCGTCCGTAGCCGAGTTCGAGCGCAAGCCGGGCAATGTCGATTTCCAGGACATCACGATCGCCGGCCGCCCCGGACGCCAGTTCCGCGTCGACGACGCCGCCAAGGACCAGATGTGCGACGTACTGTTCCCCGCCCGCCAGGGACTACTGCAACTGACGCTGGTCAACAAGACCGCGGGCCAGAACCCCTGTGACCGCCTGACGAGCGTCGGCGAAGCGATCGTCCCCGCACTCCCGAAGTAGCGGAGCATCCGCGGGGGCACACACTCCCGCCCAGCCGGGCAGACATCCGAGCGCCCGCGCGGTGGTCACATCACGGCGAAGCCGCAAGTGCCGAACGTTCGACCGCCCGCCACACGAACGGCAAACACCAGGCGATCACACCGGCCCAGCCGAGCTTTCCAGCGAAGCCACCCCCAGTGGGCTGTCGGCTCACATCCGAGCCACCGCCGCCTAGACGACGAGCAAGCGGCGAACATTCAAACCGCCAGTCACACCA
Source organism: Nocardia gipuzkoensis (assembly GCF_021183645.1). Taxonomy (NCBI): domain Bacteria; kingdom Bacillati; phylum Actinomycetota; class Actinomycetes; order Mycobacteriales; family Nocardiaceae; genus Nocardia; species Nocardia gipuzkoensis. Next base: position 336,553 of record NZ_CP089225.1, read on the forward strand.
CCGGAAAACATCAGGCGACACACGCCGCGCCCTACGCGACCACACCGGCCCAACCCCAGGTTTCGAGCGAAGCGAGACCGAGCATGCGCCGTTCGCGGCCCGGCTCGCGTCCGAGCGGCCGCCGCGTAGGCGACGAAGGAGCAAGCGGCGGTCGCTCGGACGCGAGCCACACGGGGGCCGCGAACACCCAGCGCCGCAGGCGCTGGAAATCAAATACAGATCAAACACTCAGGATGTCGAGAACGGCGTCCGAGGTGTAGAACGGTGCGAGGCGTTCGCGGATCAGCCCGGCGAGCACGCCTTCTCGCTTCGCGCCCTCGATAACCGCCGGGCCGTAGCGCAGGATCTCCCTGGCGATGTCGTCACCGGTGAGCCCGAGTTCGGGCAGCATGGCGGCCAGGGTGTAATCGCCGTACTTGGTGAAGAACACCTCGACGCACTCGTCCACGAGCAGGCCGAAGTACTCCTTCTCCCGGGTGGTGACCGCGATTTCGTAGCACAGCAGCGCCAGCTCGTTCAGGTCGGCCTGGGTGAGGTAGTCGCGCAGCCCGCTGACCGGTTCGTCGGCGTGCAGATCCCAGAACTCCATCGCGGCGTCGTGCACCGGCGCGTCGCGCAGCATTTCCCGGATGGCGTTGTTGGTGCGCTTGAGCGCGAACAGCGCGCCCTTGCCCGCCAGATCGCCGACGAAGGTGCTGTCGGCGGCGACCTTCTTGGCGCGGTTGGCCGCGGACTGGCCCAGCGACATCAGCGACGAGACGCCCGGGATCTTCTCGGCGCGCTCCCGGTTGGCCTGCATGAAGTCGTTGATCAGCTTGTCCACGAACTTCGAGGCGACGGTGGCCACCAGCGGGCTCTCGGTGAGCCGGTCCAGGATGCGCTCCTGCGCCTGGTGCATGCCGAAGATCTTCTCCAGCAGCGCCTCGACCGGCTCGCGGTCGACCACCTCGCCGAGCCGGTAGTCGTGGTTGGCGGCGATGTGGTCGTAGATGGAGTCGGCGAACACCCCGACCATGTCGGCGATCACCGGGCTGCCACCGATCAGCTCGACGATGGTGCGTACCGTCTGCTTGGCCTGCTCGATCTCGACGACGTCCCGGAAGACCAGCGTGTCGGCGACGGCGAGCACCGCTTCGGTGTCGCGTGCGATCACCTCGGCGAAACGCTCACCACTCACCTCGGCGAGCAGGAATTCCACCTGGGCGTCCAGTAGCCGTTCGGCGATCTCACGCGGCTCGCTCATCGAATTCCACCCATCACTGCTCGTCCGGCGCGACCGGCCGGGATCACGGCTGGTTCGGGTCGACTTCGTTGTCGCGCAACGATTTCCGTATCCGGTCCAGCCGCTCACGCGCGGCCTTCTCGCGCGCCTGCCATTGTTCGTCCACGCTGCGCCCCGCGGGAGTCTGCCGGTCGAGTTCGCCCATCCCCTGCGCGGTGCCGTAGCGCTGCTCGACCTTATCGCGAACTGACTCGAAAGTAGGAACGCCGGAGGCCGAATACCCGCCGCTCGCGGCGCCACCCGGCATACCCGGCGGCGGTACCGGTACCGCCGGTACCGTGGAACTGCCGCCGACCTGGCCGGATACCTCCGTCGCCTGCCCGGGAGGCACGGGCGCGCCGGGCAGGGTGGCAGGAGTCACATCCGGCGCGACGATCGCATCACCCGTCTCCAGCAGCCCTATCAGCGCCGCGTGGACCGCCGCGAACCCGGGGCGCGCCGCCGTCGCGACCAGCAGGACACCAGCCAGCTCCGCGTCGGACAGGCCGGCCAACCGGCTCACGATCTCGCTGTCGTCACTCATACCGCCAGGCTACGCAGCCGGGACCCGAGCGCACACGGTTCACGACCGCACCTGCGCACCCGCCCAGTCGCGCACGAGGTCGTACCAGGCCGAGCCGCCGACCACGATCAGATCGTTGTGCCCGGCGCCGGGAAAGACGACGAGCCGTTTCGGCTCCCGCGCCGCGGCGTAGAGCCGTTGCGCGTGCCGTAACGGCAGCAGTTCGTCCTGATCGCCGTGCATGATCAGGACCGGAGCGCGCAGCGCGCGGATGCGGCGTTCGTTCGGATAGGCGTTCGGGACCAGCGGTGCGGGCAGGAACGGATACACCGAGCGGGCGGCGTCGCGCAGACCGGTGAAGGTGGACATCAGCATCACTCCGGCGGGCGGATGGTGTTGCGCCAGCTCGAGGACGACGCCGCCGCCCAGCGACTTGCCCAGGTACAGCACCCGGGCGGGGTCGACCCCGGGCCGGGCCAGCAATGCCTCGCGCGCGGCGCGGGCGTCGAGGTAGGTGCCGCGTTCGGTGGGCTTCCCGGTACTGCGACCGTACCCGCGGTAGTCGAAGGCCAGCACGTCGAAACCGGCCTCGGTGAGCAACGCGAAGATCGGCACCCGGTCGCCGATGTTGCCCGCGTTGCCGTGCGCGAACAGGATGTGCCCGATCGAATTCCGCGCGGGCATCCACCAGGCGTGCACGATCTCCCCGTCCGAGGTGGGCAGGGAGAGATCGGCGTACTCCATGCCGAGCAGCGCCGGGGTCTGCAGCACGGTCCGCTGCGGCAGGTAGGTCAGCGCGTTGAGGATCGGATCGGCCGGGTGTCGCATGACCACGTTCTTACTCTTGCGCGAGCGAGACCGGATCGAGCGGGGTCGAGGCCGTGCACCCTTCCGGCCGCACGGCCTCTGTTGCCGCGAAGACCCGAGTCAGCCGCGCAGTACCGCACCCACCGCGTCGGCCGCCGCCGCGACGGCTGCGTCGCGCGCCGCACTGGCCTCGTCTTCGGTGAGGGTCCGGTCGGCGGCGCGGAAACGCAGGGCATAGGTGAGCGACTTGCGGCCCTCGCCCGCCTGGGCGCCCTCGTACACGTCGAACAGCGCGATGTCCTCCAGCAGCTCGCCGCCGCCGGTGCGCAGCGCGGCCTGCACGGACGCCGCCGGAACCGTCTTCTCGACACTCACCGAGACGTCCTGCAGCACCGCGGGGAACGGCGACACCGTCGGCACCGGACGGGCTTCCCGCAGCGGCAACGCGTCCAGGTCGAGCTCGACGGCGCAGGTGCGCGCGGGCAGACCGGAACGTTCCAGCACGGCGGGGTGCAGTTCGCCCGCGTAGCCGACGACCGTTCCGTCGACCACCAGCTCGGCGCAACGGCCGGGGTGCCAGGGCAGATGCGCCACCGGACGGCGCTCGACGGTCACACCCGCCGCGTCGGCGACCGCGTCGGCGAGGGCGAACGTGTCGGCGGCCTCGACCGCACGGCCCGGCCCCCACGGCCCGCGCGGCTCGCGGCGTCCGGTGAGGACGGCGGCCACGCGCACCGGCTGGTGGGGCAGCGAATCGAGCAGTTCGGCGATCTCGTCGTCGGTGGGACGCCGGTCCACCGGGAGCGGCTCGACCGCCCTGGTGTTCGCCCCGGGCAGCACGACCTGCGCGATGCCGTAGATGGCGAGATCGCGCGCTCCCCGCGAGATGTTGCGGGCGGCCACCTCGAGCAGACCGGGCAGCAGTGTGGTGGCCAGTTCGGAACGCTCCACGTCCAGCGGGTTGAGCACCTTGGTGGTGCCACGGCGCGGATCGTCGGCGTCCAGACCCCAGGTGTCGAACACCCCGGCGGGCAGGAACACCGGCGGCGGAACCTCCACGGCACCCGCGAACGCCAGCGCGCGGCTGACGGCGCGGCGCCGGCGCTGAGCCGGCGTGAGCCCCTGACCGGCCGGTGCGGTGGGCAGCACGGAGGGAATCTGCTCCAGGCCCTCCAGCCGCAGCACCTCTTCCACCAGGTCGGCGGGCTGGGCCAGATCGGGCCGCCAACTCGGCGGAGTCACCACCAGCTGACCGTGCCCGGCCTCGCTGACACCGACCTCGACGGTGCAGCCGATCTGGGCCAGGCGGCGGGCCGACGTCCCGGTCGGGTACGTGACACCCGCGACCCGATCGGCCAAGTCGATGTCCATGCGAATGGGCTCGGCCGCGGGGACCGGAATACGGATGTCGGTGAGCACCGGTTCCACGGTGCCCCCGGCGATGTCGGCGAGCAGGGCGGCCGCCCGATCGAGGGCGGCGACGTTGATCTCCGGATCGACGACCCGCTCGTACCGCTTGCCCGCCTCGGAGACCAGCTTGTGCCTGCGCGCGGTCCGGTAGACCAGCAGCGGATTCCAGGTGGCCGCCTCGAGCAGGATGTCGGTGCTCTCCGCGCCGACCTCGGTGCTCGCCCCGCCCATCACGCCGGCCAGCGAGACGACGCCGGAATCGTCGGCGATCACCACGTCCTCGGCGTCGAGGGCACGCTCCACGTCGTCCAGGGTGCGCAGCTTCTCACCCTTGTTCGCGGCGCGGACCACCAAGCCGCCCGACACCTTCGCCGCGTCGAAGGCGTGCAGCGGCTGGCCCAGCTCGAGCATCACGTAGTTGGTGACGTCCACCGCGGGCGAGATCGGACGCACGCCCGACAGCAGCAGCCTGCGCTGCAACCACCAAGGGCTGACCGCCTTCGGATCGATGCCGGTGACCCGGCGTGCCGCGAAACGGGTGCACTGCGAGTCCGGCTCGACCCGGATCGGCCAGGCCTCCTGCTCGTGATCGGGCAGGGCCCGCACCGCGGGGTCGGCGTACTCGAGATCGAAACCGCAGGCCAGTTCGCGGGCCAGGCCGCGCACGGAGAAGCAGTAGCCGCGATCGGGCGTGATGTTCAGCTCGATGACGGTGTCGTCGAGACCGAGCAGCGCGTTGGCGTCGGTGCCCGGCTCGGCGGTGCCCGGCTCCAGCACCAGGATGCCGGAATGGTCCTTGCCGATACCCAGTTCGGCGACCGAGCAGATCATCCCGTTGGAGACGTGGCCGTAGGTCTTGCGCGAGGCGATCTGGAAGCCGCCGGGCAGTACGCCGCCGGGCAGCACCACGACCACCAGGTCACCGACCTCGAAATTCCGTGCACCGCAGACGATCTCTTGCAAGTCGGGCTTGCCGATGTCCACCTTGCAGAAGCGGATCGGCTTCTTGAACTCGGTCAGCTCGGTGATCTCGGCCACCCGGCCCACTACCAGCGGCGACTCACCGCCCGCTTCCGCGGCGCTCCCCTGCGGGCCCGCGACGCGCTGGAGCTTGTCGACCTCTTCGACTTCCAGCCCGACCCGGACGAATCCGGCGTCGAGCTCCTCCGGCGTCACCGACCACTCCGGGTTGGTGCGCTGGATGATGTCGGTCAGCCAGGACTGCGCTACTCGCACTTGTCGTTTCGCTCTCTCGATCGAAGGGTGGGGTCAGGACCGGATACCGAAGGGCAGCGTGAAGCGCACGTCGCCCTCGACGATGTCACGCATGTCCGGGATGCCGTTGCGGAACTGCAGCGTCCGCTCCAGGCCCATGCCGAACGCGAACCCGCTGTACACCTCGGGATCGATCCCGCTGGCGATCAGCACCTTCGGGTTCACCATGCCGCAGCCGCCCCATTCGACCCAGCCCGCACCGCCCTTCTTGTCCGGGAACCACACGTCCACCTCGGCGGAGGGTTCGGTGAACGGGAAGTAGTTGGGACGCATGCGGGTGCGGGTGTCCGGCCCGAACAGCGCCCTGGCGAACGCGTCCAGCGTGCCGCGCAGATGCGCCATGGTCAGGCCCTTGTCCACCGCCAAGCCCTCGACCTGCGAGAACACCGGGGTGTGCGTGGCGTCCAGCTCGTCGGTGCGGAAGGTGCGACCCGGGCAGACCACATAGATCGGCAGGTCGCGTTCCAGCATCGAGCGCACCTGCACCGGCGAGGTGTGCGTGCGCAGCACCTGACGCGAGCCCTCCGGCGCGATGTGGAAGGTGTCCTGCATGGTGCGCGCCGGATGGTCGGGCAGGAAGTTCAGCGCGTCGAAGTTGAAGTGCTCGGTCTCCACCTCGGGACCTTCGGCGACCTCCCAGCCCATCGCGACGAACACGTCGGCGACTCGCTCGGAGATGACCGTGATCGGGTGCCGGGCGCCGACCGCCACGCGGCGAGCGGGCAGCGTCACATCGATCGCCTCGGCGACCAGCACGGCGGCATCGCGCTCGGCGAGCAACGTGGCGCGACGGGCCTCGAACGCCTCCGACACCCTGGACCTGGCGACGTTCACTCGTTTGCCCGCGTCGGCCTTCTCCGACTTGGGCAGACTGCCCAGCGCGCGCTGCGCCAGGGCCAGCGGCGCCTTGCCGCCGAGGTGCTCGGTTTTCGCGACCGCGAGCGCATCCAGGTCGGCGGCAGCGGCGAACGCCTTCTCGGCGGCCGCCGCGGCCGCGGCCAGTGCCTCCTCGGTCAGCGCTGCGTTCTGCTCGCCTGCGTCGATGTCGTCGGCCACGATGCTCCGTCTCTCCCCTGGGGATCGGTTCGCGGGCACAGCTGATCGCCGGCCCGCATTGCTGCTGGTCGCATCGTATTCGATGGCCCGGGCGCGATTCACGCGGATTACCCGCCTGGACAGACCAGACGGTCTGTCGAGCGGGACCGATCCGTGGCCCGCACGGCGTGACGATACGGAGACCGGAGCGGATCGCCGAGGTCGTCGGCGTTCCGCGAAGCGCCTCGGGACCAGCGGAACGGCCCGGTGGCCGCACATGCCCGGTGCGCCCCTCGCCGTGCCGGAGCACAGCGAGGGGCGCACCGATCGGATCAGCTCGCCGCGGTGACCCGTCTCGGCAATAGCAGCGAGGTCAGCGCACCCGCCGCCACGATCGCCGCGCCGACCCAGACCGCGGGCACCAGGCCGTCCACGAAGCTCTGCGGCCCGAGGTAGGAACCGGAGCCGGCGAACACCGAGGCCAGCACCGCCACGCCCATCGCGACGCCCACCTCGCGGACCGTGTTGTTGGTACCCGAGGCCATAGCCTGGTCCTCCGCCGTCGCGCTGGCCATCACGATGGTCGAGGCGGGCGCGAAGGTCAGCCCCATGCCGACGCCCGCGAGCAGGAACGGTGCCACGTACGCGCCGTAGTCGACCTCCACCGTGGTGATCGCGGCCATCCAGGCCAGCGCGGCGGCCAGCAGCACCTGCCCGGTGGTGATCAACGTGCGCGCACCCACCCGGTCGACCAGCAGACCCGCGATCGGCGCGACCACCATCGGCGCCATGGTCCACGGCATGGTGCGCACGCCCGATTCCAGCGGGCTGTAACCCTGCACCACCTGGAAATACTGCGCGAGCAGGAAGATCGAACCGAACACGCCGACCGAGAAGGCGAAGCCGACCACGTTGCTCACGCTGAACGCCCGGGAACGGAACAACCGCAGTGGGAGCATCGGCTCGGGCACGCGCAGTTCCCAGACGACCAGCGCGACCAGCAGCACGGCGCCGCCCAGCAGCGCGGACAGCACGCTCGCCGAGGTCCAGCCGTCGTCGGCGCCGTGGATGACGCCCCACACGATCGCGAGCACGCCGCCCGCCGACAGCAGCAGCCCGGCCGGATCGAGGCGGCGGCTGCGGCCGTGCGATTCGGCGAGCACCCGCGCGGCGAACGGCAGCACGACCAGCCCGAGGGGCACGTTCAGCCAGAAGATCCACTGCCAGCTCAGCCCCTCGACCACCGCGCCACCGACCAGCGGGCCGAGTGCGACGCCGAGCCCGGCGATGCCGCCCCAGATGCCGATGGCCGCGTTGCGCATCCGTTCCGGGACGGCCGCGGACAACAAGGTCAGCGACAGCGGCATCACGGCGGCCGCGCCGAAGCCCTGCACCGCCCGCGCCGCGATCAACAGGCCGGGTTCGGTCGCGAGTGCGCAGGCCGCGGACGCCAGGGTGAACAAGGCGATGCCGAGCAGGAAGATCCGGCGCCTGCCGAGCCGGTCACCGATCGCGGACGCGGTGAGCAGCAGCGAGGCGAACGACAACGTGTAGGCGTTGACGAACCACTGCAGGTCGGCCAGTGAAGCGCCCAGCTCGGTGCGGATCACCGGCAGCGCGTTCGTCACCACGAGGTTGTCCAGCGTGACCATGAACATCGGGATACCGACCGCGGCCAGTACCGCGGCGAGCCTGCGACCGCCGATCGTGGTCACGGGCGCGACGACGGGCGCCGTGGCGAGTGGGAGGGTCTCGGTCATGTCCAGTCCTTGTTGTAATCGACTGATAACTAATGCCCAGAACAGTATGCATCGACTGATAACATGTCAAGACACCCCACCGACCAGCCGAAATGGAGCACGATGGCGACCAGGACCAGGATGACGGCCGACGAGCGCGGCGAGCAGGTATTGCGCGCGGCGGTGACCGCGTTCGCCGAGTCCGGTTACGCCGCCACCCGGACCGACGAGATCGCCCGGCGCGCCGGTGTGTCACAGCCGTACGTGATCCGCCTCTTCGGGACCAAGCAGAACCTGTTCCGTGCGGCCTTGCACCGCGTGTGCGACCGGATCGAGGTGATCTTCCGCACCGCCCGCACCGAGGCGGCGCCCGACGCGGGCCCCGAGGAAGCCCTGGCCGCGCTCGGCAACGGCTATTCGGTCTTCCTCGCCGAACGAGAACTGCTCCAGCTGCTCCTGCACGGTTTCGCGGCCAGCGCGGATCCGGCGATCGGCGACCAGGTCAGGGCCCGGTTCGGCAAGATCTACCAGCTGATCCGGGAACTCACCGGCGCGCCGGATACCGAGACGCGGCGCTTCCTGTCCACCGGGATGCTGCTCACCGTCATGAGCGCGATGCAGGTGGCGGGTCCGGACGCGGTGCCCGCGGCATGGGCGGAAGAAATTCTCCAGAACCTGAACACGCAGGGCGATTGACGATCCGAGATCGCTCCGCGACAGCGCCATTTCCCACCGCGGTTGCGCCCCGCCACCACACCTGCCGTTGCGCCCCGCCACCACACCTGCCGAACCCGCCTCCCGAGCGAAGCATGACCGAACTTCCCCCGTTCCCGGCCCGTCGCGTTCGAGCGGGCCGTCGCTCCCCTTGGTGAACCACGAGTACCGGTCGACCCACTGCTCAGCCACTCCAAGCCACGCGCACCAAGTCCTGAACTCAACTGCCCCGCGCCCAGCACACCCCGACCCCAGGTTTCGAGCGCAGCGAGACCGAGCATGCGCCGTTCGGAGCCATACAGGGGCCGCGAACACCCAGCGCCGCAGGCGCTGGAAATCAAAAACGGACACGCGAGTTCGCGTACAGGCAGATCGCGGCGGCGGTGGCCAGATTCAGGCTCTCGGCGCGGCCGCGGATGGGGATGCGGATGCGGTGGTCGGCGCGGCGCGCGACAGCGGGGTCCAAGCCGTGCGCCTCGTTGCCGAACAGCCAGGCGACGGGGGCGGTGAACAATTCGTCGGCGTCGTCGAGGTCGACTTCGCCGTTCGCCGCCGTCGCCAGGATCGTGATTCCCGCCGCGGCGATCGCATCGAGCGTCTCGCCGACGTCGCGGTGCCGGGCGATCGGCACGTGGAAGATGCTGCCCGCGCTGGCCCGCACGCACTTGCCGTTGTGCGGATCGACGGTGTCACCCGCCAGCACCACGCCGTCCGCGCCCACGGAATCGGCCACCCGCACGAGCGTTCCCGCGTTGCCCGGCTCGGCCACCTCGACCGGAACGGCCAGCATCCGCGGCTGCACGTCGAGGATGTGAGCCAAGGGCACGTCGAGCAGATCGCAGACCGCCACCAACCCCGGGGCCGTCACGGTTTCCCCGAGGTGCTGTGCCGCGCGATCACTGACCAGCGTGGTGCGGACCCCCGTGGCCGCGGCCCCCGCGATCAGCGCGTGGTCGCGTTCGGCGGCGGCCTTCGAGTAGAACAGCTCGTGGACGCGCCCGGTCTCCAGCGCCGCCGCGACGGCGTTGGCGCCTTCGGCGAGAAATCGTCCCGCTTTGCGACGCTGTGCGCTGCGATGCAGCTTCACAGCGGAAACGACCCGCGGATTGCGCTCGCTGAGCGCTTCCACGGGCCGTTCCGAAAGTTGTCCGTGTGCCAACGGATGCGACTCAGGCAGCCGGCGCGTTGACATCCTGCGGCAGAGCTGCCTTGGCGACCGCGACGAGACCGGCGAACGCCTCGGCGTCCGACACCGCGAGCTCGGCGAGGATCTTGCGGTCCACCTCCACACCGGCGGCCTTCAGGCCCTGGATGAAGCGGTTGTAGGTGATGTCGTTGATGCGCGCGGCGGCGTTGATGCGCGCGATCCACAGCTTGCGGAAGTCACCCTTGCGCGCCCGGCGGTCCCGGTAGGCGTAGGTGAGCGAGTGCAGCTGCTGCTCCTTGGCCTTGCGGTACAGCCGCGAGCGCTGGCCGCGGTAACCCTTGGAGGCCTCGAGGATGGAACGGCGCTTCTTCTGAGCGTTGACGGCCCTTTTGACGCGTGCCACTGGTCAGTCCTGTTCGATCTGGGGGCGCGGGGCAGCGCCCGGAAATGGGTCGGGGGTGGCGACGGAGGTGCTCCGGTCGCGGGATGCCGGTCGGTCTGTGCGCAGGGCGCGATCAGATACCGAGCAGCTTCTTCACGCGACGGACGTCGGCGGGCGCGACTACTTCCACACCGTCCAGACGGCGAGTCCGGCGGGTGGGCTTGTGCTCGAACAGGTGGCGACGGTTCGCCTGCTGGCGAAGCAGCTTGCCTTTGCCGGACACCTTGAATCGCTTCGAGGCGCCGCTGTGCGTCTTCATCTTCGGCATGGATTCCTCTATCTGTCGTCCCGGCGGTCCTGCGGGACCGCCGGTGTTCTGATCGGTGTTACTGCGGGCCGGCCGTCTCGGCCTGCTCCGCGGCGGGCTGACCGGCCGGTGCGGCGCTGGGCGCCGGACGCGGGGCCGACTCCTGCTGCGCCTTCACCCGGGTCTTCGCGCCCTTGTGCGGGGCGAGGACCATGGTCATGTTGCGACCGTCCTGCTTGGCCGAGGTTTCCACGAAACCGAGGTCGGCGACGTCGGACGCAAGCCGCTGCAGCAGCCGGAAGCCGAGTTCGGGCCGGGACTGTTCGCGTCCGCGGAACATGATCGTCACCTTGACCTTGGACCCGGCCTCGAGGAAGCGAACGACGTTGCGCTTCTTGGTCTCGTAGTCGTGGTCGTCGATCTTCGGGCGGAGCTTCTGCTCCTTGATCACCGTCTGCTGCTGGTTCTTCCGAGATTCGCGCGCCTTCTGCGCCGTCTCGTACTTGAACTTGCCGTAGTCCATGATCTTGCAGACCGGCGGACGAGCATCGGGTGCCACCTCGACCAGATCGAGGTCGGCTTCGAGGGCGACGCGTAGTGCATCTTCAACACGCACGATCCCAACCTGCTCGCCGCCAGGTCCGATGAGCCGAACCTCGGGAACACGGATGCGATCGTTGATGCGGGTCTCAGTGCTGATGGGGCCTCCTAGGTCAAGCGGTGTCGTCGGACGACCGCGCGCAATAACTGCAACCCCTGTTCAACACGAAGGCCCCGGTGCGATATTCCGCACACAGGGCCCGATGTCGACCGATCGCCGACCGCGAGCGAACTCGGGTCGACTCTCGTGTTCCGGTTCTCCGCGAGAACTCGGCACGAGAAACCCGCCCTCATGGGGCGGGTGACCGGACCGCTGGCCGTACGATGACTCGTCGGCAGCGGTGGGAGTCGGGCTCCACTTATCAGCCCCGAGGCAAGCCCGGGGCGGTCGTCAGCGGAAAGTCTAACATTCCGTTCGGCTATCGCCGAATCGGCCCGAAAATCCCTTGCCCGGCCGCCTCCTGAGTGCCACGCTCCCCCGGTGCGCACACCATGCCGTGACCTGCTGCGCTGGCAGTTCGACCTGACCTGGTCGCTGGCCGGGATCCATCTCGAGGCGCTCACACCGGAGGACTTCCTCTGGGAACCCGCCGAACTCACCTGGACGGTACATCCCGATTCCGAGGGCGTGTGGCGGCCGGACTGGGCCGACACCGAACCCGATCCGGTGCCCGTCCCCACGATCGCCTGGCTCACCTGGCACATCGGCTGGTGGTGGGGCTCCGCCATCGACCATGCCGAAGGACTCACCCCGCCCGCGCGGGAGGACGTGCACTGGCCCGGTGACGGCGCCGCGGCCATCGCCTGCCTCCGCGATCTGCACACCGAGTGGGTGCGCGTTCTGGACGGGCTCGCCGAGACCGACCTGGACCGCCCCAGCGCCTACCCGTGGCCCGCCGACGCCGGGCTGACCATCGCGCACCTGGCGGGCTGGGTGAACGCGGAGCTCATGAAAAACGTCACGGAGATCGGCCACCTCCGAATGCTGCGCGCGGCGTCGCTAGCCTGAAGACATGACCGACGAGCTCGACGCTTCCGTACGCGAACTGGCCGACATCCCCGCGGTGGAGGTGATCAGCCGCGCCGCCGTCATGTTGATGAGCTCGGCGGCGGAAAAGCTCGGCTTGGCCGACGAGGACCCGGACACCAGCCCGCGCCGCGATCTGGACGAGGCGCGCCGCGTGATCACCGCGCTGGCCGGTCTCGTCACGGCGTCGGTGGAATACCTGGGCCCGCACGCCGGACCGATTCGCGAGGGATTGCAGTCGCTGCAGCGCGCCTTCCGTGAGTCCTCCGCTCATCCCGACGAGCCGGGCAAGGGCCCGGGCGAGAAGTACACCGGCCCGGTCTACTGACGTTCCACCCAGGATTTCGCACCGCAGCAGGAAATTTATGGGCGGAATACCGATGCGGGACAACGATGTTTATGAAATTTCCCAACGGGTAGGGCACAGTGAGCCCATGGCTACTCGGATTCTTCTCGCTCCCGGATTCTGGCTCGGTGCATGGGCGTGGGACGAAGTCGCGCCCGATCTGCGCCGGCGTGGCAACGAGGTGCTGGCGCTCACGCTGCCCGGCCTGGAGGCCACCGACCCCGATCGGTTGTCGGCCACCCTGGAGTCCCAGGCCGAGGCCATCATCGGCGCGGTGCCCGCGGGCGAGAGCGTCGTGCTTGTCGCGCACTCCGGTGGTGCGGCGCCCGCCTATCTCGCCATCGACCGTGCGCCCGAGCTGTTCCGCCGGGCGATCTACGTCGACAGCGCGCCGCTGCCGAACGGGTTCGTCATCAATTCCGCGCTGGACGCCGCCGTGCGCGAATGGAACCTGCCGGACTGGTCCGAGCTGGAGGCCGAGGGCAGCAGCCTGGCGGGCTTGGACGAGACCGCCTTGGCGCGCTTCCGCGAGCGCGCCGTCTCCGAGCCGGCGTCCATCGCGGCCGCGCCGCTGCGATTGAGCGATTCGGCCGCGCGGCTGGCGGTCCCCACCACCGTGATCTGCAGCAGCATGACCGCCGAGCTGGTCAAGAAGCTGCGCGACAACGGTGAAGCGGCGATCTTCGCCGAACTGGCCCGCATCGACGCCGAATACGTCGACCTGCCCACGGGGCACTGGCCGATGTGGTCCAAGCCGAATGAGCTGGCCGAACTGATCCACACCATCGCCAACCGCTGACCCGAGCGGCGCGGCCCGTGCGATCCGGGCCGCGCCGGGCGATGGTCAGCCGACCGGCGCCGTCTTCTTCGCCACCCGTTTGGTCGCCTTCGCCGCCGCCTTCTTCGCCGGAGCCTTCTTCGCGGCGCTCCGCGGCGCGGGCCGCGCGTCCAGCACCTCTTTCAGGAACTGGCCGGTGTAGCTGTCCGCGACGGCCGCGATCTCCTCCGGCGTGCCCTCGGCGACGACGGTGCCGCCGCCGGAGCCGCCTTCCGGGCCCATGTCGATCACCCAGTCGGAGGTCTTGATGACATCCAGGTTGTGCTCGATGACGATCACCGTGTTGCCCTTGTCCACCAAGCCGTTGATGACGTTGAGCAGCTTGCGGATGTCCTCGAAGTGCAGACCGGTGGTCGGCTCGTCGAGGATGTACACGGTGCGGCCGGTGGACCGCTTCTGCAGCTCGGCGGCCAGCTTCACCCGCTGCGCCTCGCCACCGGACAGGGTGGGCGCGCTCTGGCCGAGGCGCACGTAACCGAGCCCCACGTCCACCAGGGTCTTGAGGTAGCGGTGGATCGAGGTGACCGGTTGGAAGAACTCGGCGGCCTCCTCGATGGACATGTCCAGCACCTCGGCGATGGTCTTGCCCTTGTAGTGCACCTCGAGGGTTTCCCGGTTGTAGCGAGCGCCGTGACAGACCTCGCACGGGACGTAGACGTCCGGCAGGAAGTTCATCTCGATCTTGAGCGTGCCGTCACCGGAGCAGGCTTCGCACCGCCCGCCCTTGACGTTGAACGAGAACCGGCCCGGCTGGTATCCGCGCACCTTCGCCTCGGTGGTGGCCGCGAACAACGTGCGGATCTTGTCGAAGACGCCGGTGTAAGTGGCCGGGTTGGACCGTGGCGTGCGGCCGATCGGCGACTGATCCACCTGCACCAGTTTGTCCAGGTGATCGAGCCCGTTGACCCGGGTGTGCCTGCCGGGCACCTGCCGCGCGCCGTTGAGCCGGTTCGCCAGCACCGTCGCCAGGATGTCGTTCACCAGCGTCGACTTGCCCGAGCCGGAGACGCCCGTCACCGCGGTGAGCACGCCGAGCGGGAACGCGACGTCGATGCCCCTGAGGTTGTGCTCGCTCGCCCCCACGACGGTGAGCTGCCGCTTCTTGCCGACCGGGCGGCGCACCAGCGGCACCTCGATCCGCTCCCGGCCGGACAGATACGCTCCGGTCAGCGAGTTCGGGTCGGTGAGCAGCTCTTCGTAGGGCCCGCTGTGCACCACGGTGCCGCCGTGCTCGCCGGCGTACGGGCCGATGTCGACCACCCAGTCCGAGGCGCGGATGGTGTCCTCGTCGTGCTCGACCACGATCAGCGTGTTGCCGAGATTGCGCAGCCGCGTGAGGGTCTCGATGAGCCTGCGATTGTCCCGCTGGTGCAGGCCGATGGACGGTTCGTCGAGCACGTACAGCACGCCGACCAGGCCGGAGCCGATTTGGGTGGCGAGCCGGATCCGTTGCGCCTCACCGCCGGAGAGCGTGGCGGCCGCGCGCGACAGCGTCAGGTACTCCAGGCCGACGTCGAGCAGGAAGCCCAGCCGCGCCTGCACCTCCTTGAGCACCTGCCCGGCGATCGCCGCCTCGCGCTCGCCCAGGGTGAGCGAGTTCAGGAACGCCGAGCACTCGCCGATGGACAGGTCGCTGACGTCGGCGATGGACTTCTTCTCGCCCGCGGCGGCGATGGTGACGGCGAGGATCTCCGGGCGCAGCCGGGCGCCGTTGCACACCGGGCACGGGATGTCGCGCATGTACCCGTCGTAGTGCTCTTTCATCTGCTCGGACTCGGTGCTCTCCATGCGCCGCTGCAGGAACGGCATCACGCCTTCGAAGTCCGCGTAGTACGAGCGCTTGCGCCCGTAGCGGTTGGTGTAGGACACGTGCACCTGGTCGGCGCTGCCCTCCAGCACCGCCTTGCGCGCCTTCGGCGGCAGATCCTGCCACGGGGTGTCCATGGAGAAGCCGATGGCATCGGCGAGACCGGACAGCAGCCTGGTGAAGTACTCGGCGGTCTGGCCACGCGACCACGGCGCAATGGCGCCTTCGTTCAGGCTCAGCGCCGGGTCGGGCACCACCAGTTCCGGGTCGACCTCCTTGCGGATGCCCAAGCCGGTGCAGTCCGGGCACGCGCCGTAGGGCGAGTTGAACGAGAACGAGCGCGGCTCCAGGTCCTCGATGTCGAGCGGGTGACCGTTGGGGCAGGCGAGGCGCTCGGAGAAGCGGCGCTCCCGGTCGTGCGCGTGCTCGTCGCGATCGACGAAGTCGAGCACCACGATGCCGTCGGCGAGCCGCAGCGCGGTCTCGATCGAATCGGTCAGGCGCTGCTTGGAATTCGGCTTCACCGCCAGCCGGTCGACCACGACCTCGACGTCGTGCTTCTCCTGCTTCTTCAGCTTCGGCGGATCGGTGAGCGGATACACCACGCCGTCGACCCGCACGCGGGAGTAGCCCTGGGTGTTGAGCTGGTCGAACAGGTCGACGAACTCGCCCTTGCGGGTGCGCACCACCGGAGCGAGCACCTGGAAGCGGATGCCCTCCTCCATCGCCAGCACCTGGTCGACGATCTGCTGCGGCGTCTGCTTGGCGATCAGCTCGCCGCACACCGGGCAGTGCGGCGTGCCCGCCCGCGCGTAGAGCAGCCGCAGGTAGTCGTAGACCTCGGTGATGGTGCCCACGGTCGAGCGCGGATTGCGGTTGGTCGACTTCTGGTCGATGGATACCGCGGGCGAGAGACCTTCGATGAAGTCGACGTCGGGCTTGTCCATCTGGCCGAGGAACTGACGCGCGTACGCCGACAGCGATTCGACGTAGCGCCGCTGCCCCTCCGCGAAGATCGTGTCGAAGGCCAGGCTCGACTTTCCGGAGCCGGACAGACCGGTGAACACGATGAGGCTGTCGCGGGGCAGGTCGAGATCGACACCCTTGAGGTTGTGCTCCCGAGCTCCGCGCACAGTGAGGCGTTCCGCCACAGGTCGTCCCTTCTCCTTCGTGTTCGGCGTCCAGACATACCCCCGGCCGCCATGCTAGGCATGGGCACCGACAAGTTTCGCGGACCGCCCGTCACCTCGACGAATGGCGGGAACCCGGCGGCCGGACGTTACGGATCGAGCCGGGGAAACAGGCAAGGACGCCTCCGTAGCATCGCCCTCCCGGCGTCCCTGGTCAACAGCGGGACGGCCCTCGTCATTCCCCTGCCGCCCGCCGCGACGACCGCGCGGCCGGAGGCGTTGACCGCGGCAACAGTCACGGGTGACCGGCGGTTGTCCGAGGGCCGCCTCGGCGCCGGGTGCTCGAGGTCACGCTCCGACGCGTGTGAGGAAGAACATGGCCGGTACCGCCACGGCGGTCCGGGCACCGGCACAGCGCTGCCCGGGGGTCGTCCAGCGGTCGGCCTCGGTCGAACGACTTCGCCGCGTGCGCACCGCCTGCCGACTACACTGACCTCGCTGTGCGCATCCCACCGGCCTCCCCGACTCCTTCATGACGGACGTCACCCCCGCCCTCCCGTCAACGGTGCTCGACACCCTGCGCGCCCTCGTGCGCGCGGCCACTCGCCTGGTCGACGCCCGCTACGGCGCGCTCGGCGTCCGCGGACACGATCGTCAGCTGGTCGAGTTCATCTTCCAGGGCATCGACGACACGACGCCCGCCCATATCGGCCGGTCTCCCGAGGGGCAAGGCGTGCTCGGGCTGCTCTTCCTGCACCCGGAACCGATCCGGCTGGACGATCTGTCGAAACATCCCGCTTCCGTGGGCTTTCCGTCCAACCATCCACGGATGGGCAGTTTCCTCGGCGTCCCGGTGCGGATCGGCGAGGAGATCTTCGGCAATCTCTACCTCACCGAGAAGGCGGGCGGGCAACCGTTCACCGACGACGACGAGGCCATCGTGCTGGCGCTGGCCGCCGCGGCGGGCATCGCCATCGAGAACGCCAGGCTGTACGAATCCGCGCGGACCAGGCAGGCGTGGATCGAAGCCACCCGGGATATCGCGACCGAGTTTCTCGCGGGCACGGCGCCGGACCTGGTGCTCGCGCAGGTGGTCGCGCGCGCCCGCGCGCTGACCGGCTCGCAGCAGGCGTTACTGGCCGTGGTCGCGCCCGTGACGCCGCCTGACGAAGCCACCGAACTCGTTGTGGCGCAATGGTTCGGTCCCGGCCCGGGCCCGGAGCGGGTGCGCATCCCCGGCACCGCCACCGGCACGGCGTTCACCGAGCGTGCGCCGGTGCAGGTGACCGACGCCGGAGCGGTCGATCTCGGCGCTCCGGTCGGCTCGGCGGGGCCCGCGCTGGTGCTGCCGTTGCAGACCGCGGATCTCGTGCTCGGCGTGCTGATCATCGTCCGCCCACCCGGTAGTGCCCCGTATTCCGGCGAACTGATCGAGCTGACCGCCGCGTTCACCGATCAGGCGGCGCTGGCCATGCAACTGGCCGAGACCCAGCGCAGGATGCGTGAACTCGACGTCCTCGCCGACCGCGACCGCATCGCCCGCGATCTGCACGACCATGTCGTGCAACGGCTGTTCGCGGTCGGGCTCGGGCTGCGGGCCACCGCGGCCCGCACCGACGACCCGGAAGTGCGGCAACGGCTTTCGGCGGAGATGGACGGTCTGCAGGAGGTCGTGCAGGAGATCCGCACCTCGATCTTCGACCTGCACGGCGGCGACCCGCTGCGGCGTCGGCTCGAGGACGCGATCCGCCAGCAGACCGCCGACGGCGCGTTCCGCACCAGCGTGCGGTTCTCCGGACCGCTGTCGGTCGTGGGCGACGCGCTCGCCGACCACGCGGAAGCCGTGGTGCGCGAATCGGTGAGCAACGCGGTGCGCCATTCCGGCGGCAACCGGCTCGCCGTCGAGATCACCGTCGGCGACGAGCTGACCGTTCTCGTCGAGGACAACGGCAAGGGCATGCCCGCGGACGTGGTGCCGAGCGGACTGGCCAACCTCGCGCAGCGCGCGAACATGTCCGACGGCCACTGCACGGTGCGGCCGGCCGAGAACGGCGGCACCAGGGTGCACTGGTCCGTGCCGCTGGCCTGACGATCAGACGGGCGCCACCACGGCCAGATCGCCGTCGTGCCGCCGGTACAGCAACTCGCCACGTCCGCTGTCCGGGTCGGTGCGGAACAGGAACGGCAACCCTTTGCGGCACAACATGTTCGCCGCTTCGGCCGAGTCCAGGCAGGCGGCCGGTTCGGCGTCGACGACGATCGGCGGGGTGCCCTGAACCATCTCCGGCGACCAGATCGGCGGATAGGTCGCCCGCTGGCGGATGAGCCGCGCGCCCGGCGCCGCCCAGTGCACCACCGCGTCCTCGCCGGTGTCGGCGTCGGTGAACAGATGGGCCTCGTAGTCCATCGCGTCCAGGACCGCGACCGCGTCGGCGGGCGTGCGGGTGGCGAGGCCGACCTGCTTGCGGCGCACGATCGGACGCGGCTCGCCGACCCAGGCCAGCGGGGGTCGGGCCGGATCCGGCCAGGTGCGCGGTTGTCCCGCGGCCAGGCGGGCCAGCCTGCGGTCCAGGCGCTCGGCGGCGAAGGTCACCGCGAATCCGCGTGGCCCGGTGACCTGGACCCGGGTGACGACGTCCCGGTTGCGGACATCGACCTGCACCACCGTGGGCCGCTCCGCGTCGGGCGGTGCGGTGAGACGCACCCGGGCGGGCGCGTCGAGATGGTGCCTGCGCAGGACGCGACCGATGGCTCGCACCGCCCGCGTCACGTCGATGGTGCCCACGTCTCCGCACGTGGTCACCGCCACTTCCGGGTCCGCGGCCGTCGTCCATTGTTCCGCCGCGTATCGCAGCTCGGAGGTGACCATCTGTATTGCCCCGCCTTCCAGATCGATCCGTTCGCACTCCCATGCCAGCACCGCGCTGGTGTGGCGAACAGGGCCGAAAGTCCCCTGCGGCGAAAAGGACTGTGGTAGGCGCGATTCAGGCGGCCCCGAGCACCACGACGGAGTTGTTGCCGCCCATGCCGAGGGAGAGCTTCGCGGTGAGACCGCCCTCGAACGCCGCGGGGCCGTCCAGCAGCCGTGGATGCGCGGGCGCGACGATCGGCGCGGCGGGCACGATGCCGCGGTCGTAGCCCAGCGCGGCCGCCGCCACCTCGACCGCGGCCGCCGCACCTTGGCAGTGGCCTGCCAGCGGCTTCAGCGCGTAGATGTGCGGGCGATCGGCGAACAGCCGCTCCAGCAGATGGTGTTCGGCCACATCGCACTGCCGCGTTCCGGTGCCGTGCGCGTTGAAATAACTCACGTCCGCGGCGGCGACCCCGGCGTCGGCGAGCGCGCGCCGGACGCAGTCGAGGATCTGCTCGTGCGTCGGGTCCACCGAGACCACGTGGTAGGCGTCGTTGGACATGGCGCCGCCGAGGACCGCGGCATAGGGCCGTTCGGCCCGGCGGGTGAGGACGAACGCCACCGACGCCTCGCCCATGCTGAACCCGCGGCTGCCCTCCTGGAAGGGCCTGCACGCGTCCATCGGTTCGGCGTCCGCCACCGCGGCGCCGAGCCGGACGAAGTGTTCCACCATCTCCGGGGTGGCCGACAGGTCGGTCGCGACGAAGATCACGTCGTCGGCCATGCCCGCGTCCAGCCAGAGCTTCGCGGTGATCAGCGCGACGTTGGCCGAACTGCACGCGGCGGAGACGTTCATGGCCGGACCGTGGAAGCCGAACTCCTGCATCAGCATCGACACCGGCGTGGAGGGCAGCAGCCGCAGGTAATCCCTGGACCGGCGGTAGCCCTCGTCGGCGAGGTAGAACTCGCGCCAGTCCACCACGTCGCCGAGCACGATGGCGTGCAGCAAGCCGACCGTGCGGCCGGGCCGCCAGCCGCGGTCCCTGGCATCGGCGACGGCCTCCCGTGCGGCCTCGTGCACGGCGCGCCCGTAACGGCTCGTGCGCAGTCCGGGGTCCCCGCCCTCGGGCACCAGCGACACCCACGCGTCCTCGTCACGGCCCGGCCCGTAGCCGGATTGCAGGGCCGCCGCCGACTTGCCGCTGAGCAAGCCGTCCCACAGCCGCTCACGTCCCCATCCGTAACCGGTGATCGCGCCGATCCCGGCGATGGTCATATGATTCCGATGCCGCGGCGGATCGAATCTCGATCGCGCGGTGTTCGGGTCGGCACCCGGCATGTATCGCTCCTTCGCCGGCTTCCCCGGGCCGACCGAGCGGTCTGCCCTACCTCGACGCAGAAACCGGTCCCCCATGATCCCCGGATCCGGCCCGAGAACGTGCCGGTACTGTGATCGAAGCAATACCGTGGACGATGTGATCTTGTACACGTCGATACCAGAATAATCCCGTGTTCCAATGGCCATAATTGGGTCGATGATCGGGGGTTCGAGTGGGTGACGACAAGCTAGCCGCCGCGGTCGACGCCGCCGAACAGATGGCCGCGCGCTACCGCTCACTCGTCGAGCACACCCCGGACGGGATCTGCGTGCACGAGCGCGGCCTGGTCGTCTACGTCAACCCGGCGACCGTCCGGCTGCTCGCCGCCGAGAACGCCGACGAGATCGTCGGCCGTCCGCTGACCGACTTCGTCCACCCCGCCTCCGTCCCCGCGATGCTCGACCGCATCGCCACCCTCACCACCGCGGGCGCGGCCTCGATCCCCGCCGAGATGACACTGATGCGGGTGGACGGCGGCACCGTCCCCGTGGAGACGGTCTCGGTGCTGACCGCCTGGCACGACCGCCTCGCCTACCAGGTGGTGATCCACGACCTCACCGCCCAGCGCCACGCCGAGGCCGCGCAGCGCAGAGCCGAGCACTACTTCACCACCGTCGTCTCCCAGTTGGAGGAGGGCGTCGTGGTGATCGATCCGGAGGGCCGGATCGAGTCGATGAACCCGGCGGCCAAGCGCATCTTCGGGACCGAGGGCCCCGACGGGCAGGTCATCGGCCGCACCATCCAGTCGCTGCCGCTGGTGCTGCTGGACGCCAAGGCCCAGCCGCTGCCGCCGAGCCGCCATCCCGTGGCGCGCACGCTGGCCACGGGCGAGACCATCACCGGCTACATCTTCGGCGTCGACCGGGTTGATGGTCAGCGCCGCTGGTTGTCGGGCAGCAGCCGCCTGCTCAATCCCGGCGACCCGCGCTCGTCGGCGGTGTCCTCCTTCGCCGACATCACCGAATTCCGCGCCAGCCGGAGGCAGTTGGAGTACCAGGCCACGCACGACTCGCTCACCGGGCTGGCCAACCGCTCGCTGATCCTGTCCCAGCTGGCCGCCGCACTGGCCAGCACCGAAGAACTGCTGCCGGTGTCCACCGTGCTGTTCATCGATCTCGACGGGTTCAAGGCGATCAACGACACCTTGGGGCACGCCATCGGCGACACCGTGCTGCAGATCGTCGCCCAGCGGCTGCAGCGCGCGCTGCGCGGCGACGACATCGTCGGCAGGCTCGGCGGCGACGAGTTCCTGGTCCTGCTGTCCGGGCGCACCCGCCGCGTCGACATCGAAGCGCTGGTGAGCAGGCTGCGCTCCACCATGGCCGAGCCGATCATCGCGCGCGGGCACCGGATCGAGGTGAACGCCTCGATCGGCGTCACCGAACTCGGTGTCGGCGACCGGCGCAGCCCGGAAGCCGTACTGCACGACGCGGACCTGGCGATGTACCGCGCGAAGCCGCCCGGGCGCCGCGAAGGCACCGTCACCAAGGGCCGCAGGCCGAACAGCACCCACGCGTCCTGACCCGGAATCGCGCATGATCGTCGAACACGCCCTGCTGCCGGTCCGCCCCGAGCGCGCCGCCGAGTTCGAAGCCGCCTTCGCCGCGGCGCGCCCGATCATCGCGAGCATGCCGGGCTTCCGGTCGCTGTCGCTGTCGCGCGGCGTCGAGTCGCCGGGCAGCTATCTGCTCCGGGTGGAATGGGACAGTCTCGACGATCACGTCGTCGGATTCCGCGGCTCGCCGGACTATCAGCGCTGGAAGGACCTGTTGCACCACTTCTACGACCCGTTCCCGGTGGTGGAGCACTTCACGCCGGTCCCGCTCCGCCTGGACGGCGTCGCGCCGCCCGGGCCCTCACCTGGGGATACGGCGAGCCCTCCGCAACCCCAGTAGACTCGACAACTCTGCTTTCCGAGCGTTCGCCTGCCCGGCCCGGGTAGTGTGCTCGCGCCTGTGCGCGGTGACAAGGAGTTCAGTTTGCCCGACCTCACTCAGGATCGTGCCGCCAGCGACGGCGCCCCCGAGCGGATCCGCGAGACCGATCAGGAACAGGCGTACCTGTCGGTGCTGTACGAGCGGCTCGACGAGATGCGCGACTACGCGCGCAACCGGTTGCGCACCGTGCTGCTGGAGAACGGCGGCACCCCGCAGGCCCGCAGCGAACGGGAGTCCTTCACCCAGCTCTACTCCGAGGACCTGGCGAAATACGATGCCGCGGAGCACGGCCTGTGCTTCGGCCGCATCGACCTCGACGGTGCGCAGGAGGAATACCGCTACATCGGCAGGATCGGGATCCTCGACGAGAAGGACGACTACGAGAGCCTGCTGCTGGACTGGCGCGCCCCGCTGGCGCGGCCGTTCTACCTGGCCACCACCGCGGCGCCGGACGGTGTGACCAGGCGCAGGCACATCCGCTCGCGCAACCGCAAGGTCACCGCGATCAACGACGAGTACCTGGATCTGGAGGCCGCGCGCCGGGCCGGGGCCACCGACACCGATGGCGGTGTCGGCAGCGAGAGCGCGCTGCTGTCGGCGCTCAACGCCGCCCGCACCGGCCACATGAACGACATCGTCGAGACCATCCAGCACGAGCAGGACGCGATCATCCGCTCCGAGCACAAGAGCGTGCTCGTCGTCCAGGGCGGGCCGGGCACCGGCAAGACCGCCGTCGCGCTGCACCGCGCGGCGTACCTGCTCTACACCTACCGCCAGCAGCTGGCCAAGAGCGGTGTGTTGATCATCGGCCCGAACGCCACCTTCCTGGACTACATCGGCCAGGTGCTGCCGTCGCTCGGCGAGACCGGCGTCCTGCTGTCCACCATCGGCGACCTGTACCCGGGCGTGCGGGCGGTCCGGGAGGACTCGCTGCGCGCGGGCGAGATCAAGGGATCGCTGGCGATACTCGATGTGCTCAAGCAGGCGGTGCGCGACCGCCAGGAGGTGCCCGCCGAGCCGATCCGGCTGAGCTTCGACGGCTATCCGGTCACCCTGGACCGCAAGATCGCCACCAGAGCCCGCGGCCGCGCCCGCTCCTCGCGCAGGCCGCACAACCTCGCCCGGCCGATCTTCGCGAGCTCGGTGATCGACGCGCTGACCGACCAGCTCGCCCAGACCATGGGCGCCGACCTCTCCGGCGGCCCCAGTCTGCTCAGCTCGGCCGACCTCACCGAGATCCGCGACGAGATGCGCGCCGACCGGCAGATCCAGGCCGCGATCGCCGAGCTGTGGCCGATCCTGTCTCCGCAGGACGTCCTGGCCGACCTGCTCGCCGACCCGAAGCGGCTGGACCGGGCCGCGAGCTCGCTGACCCCGGCCGACCGCGCCGAGCTGCTGCGCTCGGACGACGGGCAGTTCAGCCCCGCGGACGCGCCGCTGCTGGACGAGCTGGCCGAACTGCTCGGGGTGGACGACGCCGAAGAACGCGAGCGCGCCCGCCGCCGCTGGCGCGCCCAGATCGCCGAGGCGCAGGACGCTCTGGACATCCTCACCGGCTCCGCGCCGCAGGATCTCGAGGACGAGCTGGACCCGGAGATCCTGATGGCCTACGACTTGATCGACGCCGGCCAGCTGGCCGAACGCCAGCACATTCGCACTCGCCAGACCACCGCCGAGCGCGCGGCGGGCGATCGGACCTGGACCTACGGCCACGTCATCGTGGACGAGGCGCAGGAGCTGTCGGAGATGGCGTGGCGCATGGTGATGCGGCGCATCCCGAACCGGTGGGTCACCGTGGTCGGCGACGTCGCGCAGACCGGCGACCCGGCGGGCACCTCGTCGTGGCGGCGGATGCTGGAGCCCTACGTCGCGTCCCGGTGGAAGCTGGCCGAGCTCACCGTCAACTACCGCACACCCGCCGAGATCATGGACCTCGCGGCCGACGTCCTCGCCGCGATCGACCCGACGGCCACCGCACCGCGTTCGGTCCGCGAAACCGGCGTCGCGCCGCGCGCCTACCGGGTCGAGCCAGGCGACGTGCACGCCGAGATCGCCCGGCTGGTCGCCGCCGAGACGGGGCCGGGCACCACGGCGGTGATCGCGCCGCACGGGCTGGTGGCGCGGCTGACCGACCTCGCGGGCGAGTCGGTGCGGGTACTGACCGTGCACGAGGTGAAGGGCCTGGAGTTCGACGCGGTCTACCTGGTGGAACCGCGGGACATCCTCGCCGAATCGCCGCGCGGGCTCAACGACCTCTACGTCGCGCTGACCCGGGCCACCCAGCGGCTCGGCGTCGTGCACAGTGCGGATCTGCCCGGCGTGCTCGCCCGGCTGCACTGAACCGGCTCCGGCACCGGGAACGACGAAAGGCTCCGTTGCGCATCGCGGTTCGCGACGGGCACGGAGCCTTTCGGGCTGGACGACAATCAGCGCACGGTGTGCACGATCAGCACGTCCGAGCGGGACTTGCGCGCCACGTCGGAGGGCACCGACCCGAGCAGCCGTCCGGCCAGGGTGTTCAGGCCCCGGTTGCCGACGACCAGCAGGTCGGCGTCGACCTCCTTCATCAGCGACAGCAGCGACTCCACCGGCTCGCCGACGATGGCGCGCTCGACGATGTCGGCCGCACCCGCGGCGATCGCCTTGTCCCTGGCGATGCGCAGGATCTCGTTGGTCGGCGCGGAACCGCGTACCTGGTAGGCCTCCTCCTTGAGCACGTCGGCCGCGGCGGCGACATCGCGGTCGTCGGTCGGGTAGTAAGCGCAGGCCACGACCAGGGTCGCGCCGGAGACGCCGGCCAGCGACCCGGCCTTCTCGACGGCGACGTACGACGAGTCCGAGCCATCGGTACCGACGACAATGGTCCGGTAGGCGGTCATTCTCTCCTCCAACTATGCGGTGGGTCCGGTGCTGCGCGCGGTGTCGTCCCCGTTGGAGGGGGCGTCGGCGCGGCGACTGGGCTCGACCATAGCGGCAAACGGTACGGAAATTTCAGAAATCGCAAGACATCACACTCGGGGTGTTCCGCCATTCCAGCCGCGGATTCGCCAGGGAATGCCGGAAATGCCTTACCAACCAGCGCAGACCCAATTCACCGGAACCAAACCTGTGATGTGCCACAACCGCCTCGAACAGTGTTGCAACCCTGGGATATTCGTCACAGAGCCAGGTCCGTCACAGGAAGTTCGGCCCGCCCGGCCGGAGGAATCACCAGCCGTGGCGGGCCGATCGGGCCCGGATCGGCCCGCCGCTACGGCCACTGCCGATAGTTTGCCCAGAATATGCCGAGAATCGCTCCGATGATGTCCATGGCTTCCTCTTCCTGCGGTAAAAGGACGCGCAAATATTAGCGCGCGGTCCAGGCTCCGCGGAGGGACTAGAGGTCGAAAAGCGGCCCGGTGATGGTCAATCCGAGTTCGTCCACGTGTGCGAAGAACGCGAACAGCATCAGGGCGGCGCCGCTCAAGGCGAGGTCTTTGTTGAACTGGATCATCTCGCCCTGCTTGCCCTGCGGGTCGCTCTCCTGCCAGAACCGGTGCATCACGACGGCGGTCGACAGCAGTGTGATCGCCAGCAGCAGCGAACCGAGATCGGCCCAGACACCCAGCAGCACGCTCAGGCCGCCGAGGCCGAACAGCACGCCCGAGCCGAGCACCGACGCCTTCGCCATCGGGATGCCTTTGCTCTGCGCATACCCCGCCATCACTTCGGTCCGGGTGAAATGCCCGACGGCGGAAGTCAGGAACAGCACCGCGAACAACACCCGTCCGATCAACACCACGATATCCATGTCCGGCTCCTCGTCGGCTGTCCGGCAACTAACGCCGCGTCGGCATGACCTTGGCAGTGACCTCGTTGCGGAAATGTAGCGAATTCTTGGCGTATTCCAGGGGTGCCATACCCACTTCCGCGGTGAATTCACGCGAGAAGTGTGCCTGGTCGAAATAGCCCAGTTCCGCGGCCAACGCGGCGAGATCCTCGATGCGGCCTTTCGCGAGCAGGTCCGCGCCGTCCTGCAACCGGTAGCGCCGCAGCACCCATTTCGGCCCGGCGCCGACGTACCGGCGGAACATGCGCTGCAGCGTGCGGGCGGGCACATCGAACCGCTCGGCGATCTGATCGACCCTGGTGAGCTCTTGGTCGGTGGCCATCGCCTCGACAATGCGCAGCACCAACCGGTAGGTCGGGTCCGCGGTCGCCGGACGTTTCGTGAGGTATTCCTCGACGACGCCGCGGCGCTGCTCGACCGTCGGCGCGTCGAGCACCCGCTCGGTCAGGCCCGCGGCCTCGGGCAGCACGTCGGCGATGGGCACAGCGCGGTCGCGCAACGAGCCGACATCGAGGCCGGTGAACGCGCCGAAGCCGCCCGCACGGAAACGGATGCCGAATGTCTCGCCGAGCCCGCTGAGTTCGCGGATGAACTTCGTGGTGGTCACGCCGTTGACGAATCCGCCGGTACGCGCGCCGGATCTTTCGAAGGTGATGTTCACGCTCGGATAGGACAGCACCTCCGCCCGGTACGGCGGCCTGCCCCGAAGATCCCAGCGCACCGCCCAGTACCACTCGACATAGCGGTCCACCGCCCGGCCCGGCGGCAACCTGACCAGCGAACGATGCTTGGCCTGTTCGTCCGGATGCAGGATTCCTTTGGTGTCGGTGGGCGCCAGTGGATTGCGAGCACGCGGCGGCTCGCCGGGCGACGATTCGGCGCTACCGGGCACGGTGTCGCTTTCTTACAAGACCCATCGCCCGCCACGGGCGAGAGTTGTGGTCATGACGAACACAGTGAATCCCATTGCCGACGGCTACCACTCGATCACTTGTTTTCTCGCCGTCGGCGACGGGAACAAGGCCATCGAGTTCTACACCGCCGTCTTCGGCGCCGAGGTGATCAGCCGCAACGATCTGCCCGACGGCCAGCCCGCGCACGCCGAGTTGAAGATCGGCGACTCGACCCTGCAGATGGGAATGCCGATCCCGGACAGCGGCTTGCTGGCACCGAACGGCGAATGGGTGCACACCTCGATCGTGCACTACTGCCCGGATGTCGACGCGGTCGTGCGCCGCGCCGTCGAACACGGTGCCCGCAACGTCGAGGAGCCGCAGACCTTCGTGACCGGCGACCGCTTCGGCGTCGTGATCGATCCGTTCGGCCACCGCTGGGCGGTGCTCACCAAGGTCGAGGACGTGCCGCGCGAGGAGGCCGAGCGCCGTGTGAACGAGTGGATGGCGACCCAGTCGTGACGCTCCGGCTGCCTCCGCGGTGACCCGGCTCCCGGTCCGCGGAGGCAGCGCCGGTGCGGCGCTCAACTCAATCCGGCGGCGTCCATGCCGCGCAGTTCCTTCTTCAGATCCGCGATCTCGTCGCGCAACCGCCCGGCGAGTTCGAACTGCAACTCACGGGCCGCGTTCATCATCTGCGCGGTGAGCTCCTTCACGAGATCGGCGAGTTCGGCACGAGGCATCGACTTGACGTCGCGGCCCTCGTACACGCCCGCGCTCACCGCGCGGCCGGGCTCGCCTTGCGCGCGCCTGCCGCGGCTGGCATTGCGCCCGGAGCCGCCGATCTCCACCTCGGTCTCGTCGGCCTCCCGGTACACCTGGTCGAGGATGTCGGCGATCTTCTTGCGCAGCGGCTGCGGATCGATGCCCATCGCTTCGTTGTAGGCGACCTGTTTCGCGCGGCGGCGCTCGGTCTCGTCGATGGCGAACTGCATGGAGTCGGTGACCTTGTCCGCGTACATGTGCACTTCGCCGGAGACGTTGCGTGCCGCGCGGCCGATCGTCTGGATCAGCGCGGTGGTGCTGCGCAGGAATCCTTCCTTGTCCGCGTCGAGGATCGCCACCAGCGACACCTCGGGCAGGTCGAGACCCTCGCGCAGCAGGTTGATGCCCACCAGCACGTCGTATTCGCCGAGCCGCAGCTGCCGCAGCAACTCGACGCGACGCAGGGTGTCGATCTCGGAGTGCAGATAGCGCACCCGCACCCCCAGCCCGAGCAGGTAATCGGTGAGGTCCTCGGCCATCTTCTTGGTCAGCGTGGTGACCAGGACGCGCTCGTCGCGCTCGGTACGCCCCCTGATCTCGTGGATCAGATCATCGATCTGGCCCTTCGTCGGCTTCACCACGACCTTGGGATCGACCAGGCCGGTCGGCCGGATCACCTGCTCGACCACCTCGCCGCCGGTCTGCCCGAGCTCGTACGGACCGGGCGTGGCCGACAGGTAGACCGTCTGCCCGATGCGATCGGCGAATTCCTCCCAGGTCAGCGGGCGGTTGTCCACGGCGGACGGCAACCGGAAGCCGTATTCCACCAGGTTGCGCTTGCGGGACATGTCGCCTTCGTACATGCCGCCGATCTGCGGGACGGTGTTGTGCGACTCGTCGATGACGAGCAGGAAGTCCTCCGGGAAGTAGTCCAGCAGCGTCGCGGGCGCCGAGCCGGCCGGGCGGCCGTCGATGTGGCGCGAGTAGTTCTCGATGCCGGAGCAGAACCCGACCTGGCGGATCATCTCCAGGTCGTACTGGGTGCGCATGCGCAGCCGCTGCGCCTCCAGTAGCTTGCCCTGGCGTTCCAGCTCGGCCAGCCGCTGCTCCAGCTCGGCTTCGATATCGCGCACCGCGCGCTCCATCCGCTCCGGCCCCGCCACATAGTGGGTGGCGGGGAAGATCCGCAGCATGTCGACCTGGCGGACCACGTCACCGGTGAGCGGGTGCAGGTAGTACAGCGCCTCGATCTCGTCGCCGAAGAACTCGATGCGGACGGCGAGCTCCTCGTAGGACGGGATGATCTCCACGGTGTCACCGCGCACCCGGAAGGAGCCGCGGGTGAACGCCATGTCGTTGCGGGTGTACTGCACGTCGACCAGCAGCCGCAGCAGCGCGTCCCGATCGAGCTCGGAGCCCACCTCCAGCTGCACCGACCGGTCGAGATACGACTGCGGCGTGCCGAGGCCGTAGATGCACGACACCGAGGCGACCACCACCACGTCGCGCCGGGACAGCAGGCTGGAGGTCGCCGAATGGCGCAGGCGCTCGACGTCGTCGTTGATCGAGCTGTCCTTCTCGATGTAGGTGTCGGTCTGGGCGATGTACGCCTCGGGTTGGTAGTAGTCGTAGTAGGAGACGAAGTACTCGACGGCGTTGTTCGGCAGCATCTCGCGCAGCTCGTTGGCCAGCTGGGCGGCGAGGGTCTTGTTCGGCGCCATCACCAGCGTCGGCCGCTGCAGCCGCTCGATCAGCCAGGCCGTGGTGGCCGATTTTCCCGTGCCGGTGGCGCCGAGCAGCACCACGTCGCGCTCCCCCGCTGTGATCCTGCGCTCCAGCTCGGCGATCGCGGCAGGCTGGTCGCCCGCCGGCTGGTGTTCGCTGACCACCTCGAACCGGCCGCCGACGCGCTCGATCTCGCCGACCGGACGGAACTCCGAGTGCGCGAGCGGCTGCTCGGCCGCCCTGTCCTCGAAGCCCTCCGCCGGAATCTCGGTTGCGAATGCCATGCTCACCAGCCTAGGCGGAGCCACCGACAGATTCCCGGGGGACGGTGGATGATCCCCGCCCGGCGATCACCGCGCGGGACGCGCGAGTGTGTCACCCCGTCCGCACAGCCCGCGCAGGCCCGCTGGGATGAGATGGTTACATGTCCGAAATGTCCGTTGCCGCAATATGTTTCGTGCTCGAGAACTCCTTTCCGTGAACCACGCGGCGACCCTGCGCCAGGTGTAACCTGATCTGGTTGTTCGGATGTGGTGAAGGACAAAGCCATGAGCGGTCTGCTTCCATTGCTCGTCGCCGTGCCGGCCGTGACCGGCCTCGCCGGGTACGTCGCCAGGGATCTCCGCGCGGCGGTTCCTTCCGTCACCGGCGCCCCCACAGCCGCCCCACCAGGGGCGATCGCCCCGGCCACCCCCGCGCCGCACCGGCCGCGAGTGGAGTTCTTCAATCTGGCCGAGCTCACCAATACCGACGCCAAAGGCTTCGTCCGCCCGGTCGACCGTTTCCACGTCGAACCGTGGGGCCTGTACATGGCGCGCGCGGTCGGCGGGCCGGACTCGCACTATCTCGAATCGTGGTTGCTGCCGGAACTCTCGTTGCGGGCGACATTGGCCAGGACCAATCCGGCGCACCACCGGGACCCGGTCTATCGGCTCGACATCGGCGAGTTCACCCGGATCGGCCCGAAGCGCTGGAAGGCGGTGGACCAGTACCTGGACATCGCCGTGCGTCCCGGCCGCAGCGCCGAACTCCTCGGCGTGAACGAGCTGCTCGCCGCGCACGCGGCCGGACTGGTCGACACCGCACAGGCGCACCGGGCCTTCGAGCGGGCCACTGCGGTACTGGACGGCTTGGCCACGCACGACCACTGCGTGGAGGACTGGCTCGCCACGCACGGCATCACCCTCACCTGGATGTAGCTCACCGGTTACCGCGCCCGACTCGACGCGTCGGGCGCGACGGTAGATTCTTAGTGCATGACGCAGCCACCCACCGTCGACGTGCACCGGCCCAAAGTGGAGTACTTCAACCTCGCGGATCTGACGAACACGGATCCGAAAGGCTTCGTGCGCCCGGTCGAGAAGTACCGCGTCGAGCCGTGGGGCCTGTACATGGCGCGCACCTCGGATCATCCGCAGTTCCACTACATCGAGTCCTGGTTGCTGCCGAAGCTGCACCTGCGCGCGACGATCTTCCACTACTTGCCCGCGCATCGGCGCGACCAGGACTACTACCTCGACGTCGGTGACTTCACCGTGGTCGGCCCGAAGACGTGGAAGTCCGTCGATCACTACCTCGACGTCGTCGTGCGCTCCACGCGCGACACACAACTGCTCGACGTCGACGAACTGATCGCCGCGCACGCCGCCGGACTGATCACTCTCGCCGACGCCGAGGCCGCCGTCCAGCACGCCACCGCCGCCATCGACGGCATCGCCGCCAACGGCCACACCCTCGAGGGTTGGCTCGACACCATGGACATCACGCTGACCTGGCTGTAGCCCCCGCCGGGACGGCTGGGACACAGCCTCGAGCGCTCGGCCGGTGACTAGGACGCCGGCGAGTCCCGCCAGGCCAAGGCCCTCGGGTAGGCGGCGTCGAACCACGGCTCCTTGACCTCGAGGTAGGCCGAGGTCGCCTCCGCGCCGGTCAGCCCCGCCGCCTTGGCCTCGCCCTCGCGCTTGACGGCGAGATACTCCGCGCGTGCGCCGGCGTCGGCGCGCAGCCACTCCCGCAGCAGTAGCGCGTATTGCTGGCCGGGTGAGCCCTCGACCCGGATGTGCACATTGGCCAACCGGCCAGGGTCGGCGTTCTGATGGAAACGCTTGACCCACAGTGCGGCATCGACGCCCGCTGGGTCCTGCGGCGTCGGCTTGGGATTGTCCTGGGTGACCTCCGGCCGCACCGGGAACCCCGCGGCGCCGAGGGCGTCGCGCAGGCCGTCGGCGGCGGCCAGGCCGGCCACCGTGATCTGGAGATCGATCACGTCCTTGGCGGGCAGCCCCGGCACCGAGGTGGAGCCGACGTGGTCGATGCGAGACGCGGCAGTGCCGCAGGCCACCCAGAGCCGGGCGATCAGCCGTTGCGCCTGCGCGGGCCAGTCGGGATCGGCGGGCACGAGCCGGATCTCCGTGCGGCGCGCGGGCGTCCCGGCCCGCAGGTTGCGCTCGAACGGCACCAAACGCTCGACCCAGAGTCGGCGCACCTCGGCTTCGACCGTGCCGGGCGCGCCACTGTTGTCCAGCAACACATCGGCAACGGCTCGCCGCTGTTCATCGGTGGCTTGCGCGGAAATACGCGCCCGCGCATCGGATTCGACCACGCCACGGAATTCCACCAGACGGCGAATTCGCGTTTCGGCGTCCACGTCGACGATGAGCACGAGATTCATCAACGGTGCGAGACCATTTTCCACCAGCAGCGGAATATCTTGCACGACGATCGCATCCGCGGGGGCGGCGGCGATCAATTCCGCGGTGCGCTTTCCGACGAGCGGATGCGTGATCGAATTCAGTTTCGCGCGTGCCGCGTCGTCACCGAATGCCTTGGCCGCCAACGCGGGCCGATCGAGGCTGCCGTCCGCGGCCAGGATGCCGGACCCGAACGCCGCCACCAGCGCGGCCAGGCCCTCGGTGCCCGGCTCGACGACCTCCCGTGCGATCAGGTCCGAGTCGATCACCACCGCACCGAGGTCGGCGAGTGCCCGAGACACCGTCGACTTGCCCGCTCCCATGCCTCCGGTGAGGCCGATTCGTAACATTCGACCAGTCTCGCATCCGGGAGCGGCGCGCGCGTCCGCCGCCCCGAGCGCCGCCGGGCCGCGTCACTCGCCGTGGGAGCAGCGGCGAATCGGCCGGACAGCGGGCGATCCTGCCGATTACCCGTTGCGCCCGCGCATTCCACCACTTACGCGTCCTTTTGCCCGATCCGTGACTGCGCCGAGACCGATTCGCAACAATTCCGGATGTTTGCGGTCGGGCCGACGCGCCTTTCCGACACGCCGAAGCAATTACTCGCGCAAAATACTCTGCCGAGCACTTTCGTTCCGCTAATCTTCGCCGTGGCGATCCAGGCCGACACCAGCGATGCAAAGGAACACCATTGGGCACCAGAATCAACCAGACGGGTCGCCACCGCCTGGGCATGGCGGGGCGAGTGCACTGCATTCAGATCCCTGCCGTCGCGGCGGCGCTCGCGGAGCACCGTCGCTCTTGGTTCACCGCGTTCATCAGTCCCGCGCGGCACAGTTTCGCTGCCATGCGGAACCGTCCGGCCGCACCCGCGGTCCGGTGGGTACCTGCTACCGCAAGCTGAACCCGAGTTCGAAGTGGCCCAGCCTCTCGCCAAGGCTGGGCCACTCTTTTGCGCGCACCACATCCTGATTCGATGCGCCACAAGGTGATCCGACCGACCCACAGGTCGATGCGTCGGTCGGCCGATCTCGGACATCACGGAAATGTAAGTACAGATGCAAGAACGGTCAGCGGGGGGTGAGGCCCCATCCGCCGGTCGTTACAGCACCTACCCGCGAATTCGATCGTCCGGAAATTCTCGCCTGCGCCCCGGTCAGAACCAGCACCTTCTCTGGCGCTCGCAGTATGGAGAATGCAGCCCGCACTCTCCGGTAGTTTCCGGCACGTCGGGCCCAGCGGTGCTGCGGTCGACCCGAACCGACACATGCATTGATCCCGGAGAGAATCGTACGGACCGGCCGGAAAGCGGTACGGCATGGAACCGCCGATTCACGAATCGAACCGAAAATCAGTGACGGCGATGGCGACGGTATGCGCGGAATCCGGATATCGGGCGCGGGCACACTGCCGGACATTGCCGATTCGCGACGTGGCGTATTCCCGGCAATCTCCCCTTCCACCGTCCGTCCGGCGAGGCAGCGGTCAGCATCGAGAGGCCGGGAGCAGGGCCGGATCACGTGGCCGCCGAGTGGAGCTGCCCAGGCGGATTCGGCAGCCAATGCCTTTCACGACATCGCCGACGGCCCCGCCGAGTCGGAGCCCCTCGCGGCGACACCACGGGCGGCGCTAGGTCCCCAGTTCCCGGTGTCGCTGCCAGGCCCCAGCATTCGCGCCGCAGTGACGGCGTGCCTAAAAGCCGAGCGAGCGAACAAGGTCGCGCAGCTCGGCGCGGAAAAGCTTTGCCGGATCCGGTGTTTGCGGACGCAAATGGCCGTACACCTCGAGCGCGATCAGTCCATGCATCCGGCCCCACATTCGCAGGGCGAGGGCGAGCGCGTCGGGAGGCAGATCGGGGAAGTCGGCCCGGACATGCTCGGCCAGGCTCGCGTCGAAATCGGACCACACGCAGTCACCCGTTGTCTGCGTAGCCGCGGCCCGTGGCCACGCGGCGGCCGCGAGACCGACCAGGCCGGTGCAGGCGCGTAATTCGGCCGCCGTGGCAGGCCCGCCCGGCGGTGGTCGATAGCCGGGCACCGGATCGCCGTAGATGAGGCGGAATTCGGCGGGCCGCTCGACCGCCCAACCGCGCACGGCCTCGGCCCAGGCCACGACGCGACCGGCCGGATCGTGCACCGCAACGGCATCTCGCGCCGCCTCGAGCCGGTCCACCAAGGTGGTGTACACGTCGGAGATGAGCGTGGAGATCAACTCGTCGCGGGTGGCGTAGTAGCCGTAGATCGCGCCCGCCGTCATCCCCATCTCACGGGCGATGGCACGCAGGGAGATCGCATCCGGGCCGCCCTCGGCGAGCAAGCGCATGGCGATTGTCTTGATGTCCTCCAGCGCCTGCGCGCGCAAGCGCTCCCGGCGACTCCTGACGATCTCGGCCACGGTTGACACTCTACAGCGTTGGGCTACTATCGCCCGTATCCTTTCTGAACGGCGTGTAGTAAATGAACGGCATTGAGGAGTAGTCGTGGACATCGGGGTTTTCGGAGCGACCGGCGTCATCGGTTCGCGGGTCGTCGCCGAAGCACTGCGGCGGGGGCACCGGGTCACCGCCTTCACTCGCGACGCGGGGCGGTTTCCCGCCGAACGCGGTGACGAGACGTGGGCGGTGGCCGACTGGCTGGACGCCGACAGCATCGCCGCGGCCGTCGCCGGGCTCGACGTCGTCGTGAGCGCGGTGAACGTCGGGCACGGCATCCCCGACACCATCGCCCACGCGGACGATTTCGTCGTGGGCGCGCGGGCGATGGTCGCCGCGCTCGACCGGCAGCCGCGGGTCCGGCTGATCGCGGTGGGCGGAGCGGGCAGCCTGGAGGTCGCACCCGGCGTGCAACTGCTGGACATCGGGGACGAGTTCACCCGCACCCTCACCGACGTGCTCGAGGTCCCGGCGGAATACGCCCGGGTAGTGCGCGCCCTACGCGACGCCTTGGACATCTACCGGTTGTCCAACCGCCATTGGACCTACCTGAGCCCGTCGTCGGGGCGGATCAATCCCGGCGAGCGCACCGGTCGCTTTCGGATCGGCGGCGATCAGCTATTGCTCGGCGGCGCGGACATCTCCGCCGAGGACGTGGCGGTCGCCCTGCTCGACGAAGCCGAGCAACCCCGCTTCCTCCAGCGCCGTTTCACCGTCGGGTACTGAGCGGCGCGCGGACAGCAACGGATTCACCGCGGTTATCGGACCGGGGCCGCACTTGGCGGCGTTTCTGTCGGACCCCTCCGGCACAATAGAACTTGCCGGACGTCGATCTGGTTGCCACGCAAAGTAATCCGCAACCCGAGAGATAGGGGTCCCCATGCCCGACGTTCAAGCTTCGACGCCCGACCCGGTCGCCGTGGACCACGAAGAGCTCGTGGCCTTCGCGGCGGAGATCGAGCGGCACCGCGCTCTGCTGCGCAGTGCCGCGGAGGACTATCGGTGGCGCGTGGCCCAGCGGGTCGAGCACTTGGACCCGTCGGACCAGGAGCCGTGGCTACGGCAGGCGGAGCAGTTCGTCGAGTCGCTGATGATCGACCCGATCCGGCACAAGACGCTGGACCTGGAGGCCTACCGGGCTGTCCGCGACGGCGTGCCCGTGCGGTACGACGCCGTACTCCGCAGCTACGTCCTGCCTCGTCCGGAACGGGACCCGCTGCCGATTCGCCCCGGCTTGCCGGAGCACCGGCTCGGCGTCATCGCCCGGCTGGCTTCGCTCGGTTTGCGGCTCGAGCAGATCCAGGTCGTCGCGCTCACCACGGCTCAGATGGTGGCGCCACACGAGGCGGCAGAGCCTCCCGAGGAGACTCCGGAAGTGCAGCGCGGGACGACGAAGCCTTCGCGGGGGATCCGGCGGCCGCATCGCCGTAAGCGCCCCGCGGGGCGTTGACGAGCACCACGAAAACGACTGTGCCCCAACCGGATTCCGGTTGGGGCACAGTCGGTCTAGCTATTGCCTATCAGGCGTTGCCGGACAGCTTCTCGCGCAGCGCCGCCAGCTGCGCGTCGCTGGCCAGCGAACCGCCGGCGGACTCGGCCTGGCTGGCGGAGGACTGCGAACCGCTCTCGGAGGAGTAGTTCGACGCGCCGCCGCCGTTCGCGGCCTCGGCCGCGGCGTCGGCCGCCATCTTCTCCATCTGCGCGGTGTGCATCTTGTGGCGACGCTCCGCCTCGGCGTAGCGGCCTTCCCACTCCTCGCGCTGCTTGTCGAAGCCCTCGAGCCACTCGTTGGTGTC
Organism: Nocardia gipuzkoensis; assembly: GCF_021183645.1. Lineage (NCBI taxonomy): Bacteria > Bacillati > Actinomycetota > Actinomycetes > Mycobacteriales > Nocardiaceae > Nocardia > Nocardia gipuzkoensis. The sequence goes on from NZ_CP089225.1 coordinate 373,197, forward strand.
GGGGTCGAAGCCCTCGGGGAAGATGTAGTTGCCCTGCTCGTCGTAGCTGTCGGCCATGCCGTACTTCGACGGGTCGAACTCGGCGTGGTAGTCCTCGTTGGCCTGCTTGAGGCTCAGCGAGATCCGGCGACGCTCCAGGTCGATGTCGATGACCTTGACCATCGCGTCGTCGCCGACGGCCACGACCTGGTCCGGCACCTCGACGTGGCGCTCGGCCAGCTCGGAGATGTGCACCAGGCCCTCGATGCCCTCCTCGACGCGGACGAACGCGCCGAACGGAACGAGCTTGGTGACCTTGCCCGGCACGATCTGGCCGATCGCGTGGGTGCGGGCGAACTGACGCCACGGGTCTTCCTGGGTCGCCTTCAGCGACAGCGAGACGCGCTCGCGATCCAGATCGACGTCGAGCACCTCGACGGTGACCTCGTTGCCGACCTCGACAACCTCGGACGGGTGGTCGATGTGCTTCCAGGACAGCTCGGAGACGTGCACCAGACCGTCCACGCCGCCCAAGTCGACGAAGGCGCCGAAGTTGACGATCGAGGAGACCACACCCTTGCGGACCTGGCCCTTCTGCAGCTGGTGCAGGAACTCGCTGCGCACCTCGGACTGGGTCTGCTCCAGCCAGGCACGGCGGGACAGCACCACGTTGTTGCGGTTCTTGTCCAGCTCGATGATCTTGGCCTCGATCTCCTTGCCGACGTACGGCTGCAGATCGCGGACCCGCCGCATCTCGACGAGCGAGGCGGGCAGGAAGCCGCGCAGCCCGATGTCGAGGATCAGGCCGCCCTTGACGACCTCGATGACGGTGCCCTTGACGGCCTCGTCCTTCTCCTTGAGCTCCTCGATGGTGCCCCACGCACGCTCGTACTGCGCCCGCTTCTTCGACAGGATCAGGCGGCCTTCCTTGTCCTCCTTGGTGAGAACAAGAGCCTCGACCTCATCGCCCACGGAAACGACCTCGTTGGGGTCGACGTCGTGCTTGATGGAAAGCTCACGAGAGGGGATGACGCCTTCGGTCTTGTAACCGATGTCGAGCAGGACCTCGTCGCGATCGACCTTGACGATGGTTCCTTCGACGATGTCGCCGTCGTTGAAGTACTTGATCGTGGCGTCGATGGCGGCGAGGAAATCCTCGGCGGAGCCGATGTCGTTGACGGCTACCTGCGGCGAGGTGACGGTGGTGGGCATATGTCGGTTTGCTCCGGACGGATTGTGGTCGGTTGCGGACATTGGAACTTTCGGTACGCTGCGATCTCACCGCGAGGTGTGAAGACGGACACTTAGGAACGTACCGCACGCGACGCGCGTGAAACTCAGCACGGTGTGAACTTCGGTACGGTTGTACGGAAGGCACTCGCGCCGTTCAGCGTACGCGACCTCGGTCCGGGCGGGCAAACCGGTCAGGCCGCCACGCCGATAGTCTGATCGGCGTGTCGGAAGATCGCCATGCGCAAGCAAACGCACTGCTCGGAACGTCGGGCATCGCCCGGACCCGGATCGGATCGGCGGCCAGCAGGATGGCCAGCCGGCGATGGTGGGACGCCGATGCCGCCCAATACCACGAGACGCACGCGGAGTTCCTCGGCGTCGACTCCCCCGGCGGCGAGTTCGTGTGGTGCCCGGAGGGCCTGCACGAAGGCGACATGCGATTGCTCGGCGATGTCACCGGCAAGCTGGTATTGGAGATCGGCTGTGGCTCGGCACCGTGCGCACGCTGGCTGGCCGGACAGGGCGCGCGGCCGGTCGGGCTCGACCTGTCGCGCGGGATGCTGGAACGGGGGCTGGCGGCGATGGCGCGCGGCGGCCCGCGGGTGCCGCTGGTGCAGGCGGACGCGGAGACCCTTCCGTTCCCGGACGCCTCGTTCGATCTGGCCTGCTCGGCATTCGGCGCCGTGCCGTTCGTCGCCGACTCGGCGCTGGTGATGCGGGAGGTGGCGCGGGTGCTGCGCCCCGGAGGGCGCTGGGTCTTCTCGGTGAACCACCCGATGCGCTGGATCTTCCCGGACGATCCGGGTCCGGCCGGTCTCACCGCCACCATCCCGTACTTCGATCGGACCCCTTACGTCGAGGTCGACGGCGACAACGTGCCCACCTACGTCGAGCACCATCGGACCATCGGCGACCGGGTGCGGGAGATCGTCGCGGCGGGACTGGTGGTGGAGGACATCGTGGAACCGGAATGGCCGGAATGGCTCGACCGCGAATGGGGGCAGTGGAGCCCGCTGCGCGGCGAGCTGTTCCCCGGTACGGCGATCTTCGTCACGAGGAAGCCCGGAGCGTGAGGCGCCGGTCCTCGACCAGTTCGAGGATAGCGACCTCATGACTGACCAGCAGCACCTGCGTCCGAGGCAGGTCGATGAGCTTGTGCAATCCGTCCCGGAACGCTTCGGCCTCCGCCATGGTGTCGAAATCCAGCTCGACGAGCACCCGGTTCGGGTTGTGCGTGAATCGCGCCACGCGGCAGTTGCGGGCTCCCGCCTCCGCGAAGTACTGCTCGAGACCGTCGAACGCAGGCTTCCACGTCTCGTAGTCGCGCACGGTGTCGTCGATGTGCACAATCGTGGTCATCACTTCCCCTTTCGCTGCGGACTGCCGGACATTTGCCGATTTCCATGCAAGTCTTCGCGCCCCGGGGCCGGGGCACCATCTCTGATCGGTATCGAGGTCGCGTCACTGCGACTTCGGTTTGCGCCCGGCCTGCTCCAGCGCCAGGCGCAGCGCGTACTCGATCTGGGCGTTGATACTGCGCAGGTCGTCGGCCGCCCACTTCGCGATGGCGTCGTGGACGGCCGGGTCCAGGCGTAGCAGCAGTTTCTTGCGCTCGGCCACGGGGCGCCGCCTCAGGAGTAGAGCGAACCGGCGTTGACGACGGGCTGGGTCGGACGGTCACCGCAGAGCACGACGAGCAGGTTCGACACCATGGCCGCCTTGCGCTCCTCGTCCAGCTCCACCATGCCCTCCTGGGCGAGCCGCTCCAGGGCCAGGCCGACCATGCCGACCGCGCCCTCGACGATCCGGGTGCGCGCGGCGACCACCTGGTTGGCCTGCTGGCGAACCAGCATGGCCTGGGCGATCTCGGGTGCGTAGGCGAGGTGGGTGATCCGCGCCTCCAGCACCTCGATGCCCGCCAGCTCGGTCCGCTCACGCAGTTCGACAGTCAGCTCCTCGGCGACCTCGGTTCCGTCGCGCAGGCTGGTGCGGTCGTCCTCGTGCGCGTCGTAGGGGTGCGTCGTGGCCAGGTGACGCACAGCCGCCTCGGACTGGGTCTCGACGTACTCCTCGTAGTCGTCGACGGCGAAGGCGGCCTTGAAGCTGTCCACCACCCGGTAGACGACCACCGCGGCGATCTCCACCGGATTGCCGTCGGCGTCGTTGACCTTGAGCTTCTGCGTCTCGAAATTCCGCACGCGCAGCGAGATGCTCTTGCGGTCGGTCAGCGGGAGCACCGAGAAGAAGCCCGGCTCGCTGACCGAGCCGATGTAGCGGCCGAAGAACTGCACCACCTTGGCCTCGTTCGGGTTCACCACGGTCAAACCGGTCGCCAGCAACAGCAGGACGACGACCACGACGATCGCCGCCACGGCGCCGACCACGAACAGCGCGTTGTCGTGGCGGGCGCCCGCGACGAAGCCGAGCGCCGCGCCGCCGCCGAACAGGACAGTGAGCACGAACCACCCCAGCAGCACCAGGAAGCCGTTGACGTGGAACGCGGGTCGAAACTGCATGACATCCTCCCAATATCAGAGTGATATCACGAAGATAGCATGGCGCCGCCGCACCGCACCAGGGCGCGGCGGCGGTGCGCTCACCCGGCGTCCGGTCGGATATTGCGGTTGAAGCGGAACAGGTTGCGCGGGTCGTGCCGAGCCTTGAGCGCGGCCAGCCGGGCGTAGGTGTCCGGCCGATATCCCGCGCGAGTCTGCGCCTCGTCCGCTTCGCCGCCCGCGCCGTAGAGGAAGTTCAAACTGTGCCCGAGAGTCCACGGCGTCAGCGCGGCACGGATATCGGCGCGGGCCGCGGCGTCCTCGGGGCCAGTGATGATCCGTACGAGGTAAGCGGCCTCGCGATGGTCCACCGCGATTGCGGCCTCGCCCGCGCGGGCCAGCGCGCCACCGAGATGCCGGACGTCGACAACCGCTCCGGCGCCGGAATCCGGGCCCGCGGCGGCCAGCAGCGCCGCCGCCGCTTCCGGCGTGAACTCGCCGAGCAGCGCGTTCGTGGCGGCATAGGCGTGCGGATGGTCCGGGTCGCTGTGAATGGTGTGCGACTCGGTGTATGGCATCGCGCGCAGGTCGTCCTCGAGTCGTTCGCCGACCGCCCGCAGCGGGGCGACCAATCGTTCCCCCTCCTCCGCCGGACCGCTGTACGCGATCCGGATCGACGCGACGTACCGGCCGCGCAGCGGCTCGGGCAGCTGCGGGATGTCCGGATAGGCGAGCATGGCGACCGTCGAGGTCAATTCCTCCGGCACGGTCGCGGTCCATTGTCGCCACACCTCCAGTGCCCGCTCCACCAGCGGCGTGTCGAACACCAGCTGCCCGCCGTACACCGCGGCGACCGGGACCAGGCCGACTTCCAGCCCGGTCACGACACCGAAATTGCCTCCGCTGCCGAGCACCGCGCCGAACAGCTCGTCGTCCGCCGTGAGCGTGCGCATCCGCCCGTCGGCGGTGACCAGCTCGATCGAGCGCACATGCTCGGCCGCGTACCCGAACCGGCGCGCGAGCAGCCCGACGCCACCGCCGAGCAGATAGCCCACCACGCCCACCGACGGCGACGAACCGTTCAGCGGCGCCAACCCGTGCTCAGCCGCCGCTTCGACCAGCGCGCCCGCGCGCACACCCGCGCCGACGTGCGCGGTCCGGCGGTCCGGATCGATCCGGATGGCGGTCATCCGCCGCGTGCTGATCAGCACGCCGCCGTCCGTGGCGACGGACAGCCCGTGGCCGGTGGCCTGCACGGCGATCGGCAGGTCGTGGCGCGCGGCGTACTCCACGGCGGCGCGCACATCCTCGGCGTGCGCGGCGCCGACGATCAACGCGGGCCGATGCGTGTAGGCGGTCTGGAAGCCGGCGATCTCCGCGTCGTAACCGTCCTCGCCAGGGCGGAAGACCGGGCCGGTGAAGATGTCGACGTTTGTTGCGGCGTTGTTTCCCATGGCTTCGACCTTGCTCCACCATCAGAAAGAAGTAAAACAGATAGCTCTTCTTGCTCCTATAATGAATAGTTATGGAATTGCGGCACCTGCGGTACTTCGTCACCATCGCGGAGGAAGCGAGCTTCACCCGCGCGGCGGCTCGGCTGCACTTGGCTCAGCCCGGTCTCAGCGCACAGATCCGGCAGCTGGAACGCGAACTCGGCCACCCGCTGCTCGACCGTGGCGGGCGCACGGTGACCTTGACCGAGATCGGCGCCGCCGTCCTGCCCCATGCCCGGGCGGCGCTCGCCGCCGCCGAGCGGGTCGCCCACACGGTGGACGAGTTCAGCGGGTTGCTGCGGGGTCAGGTCCGGGTCGGCCTGGTCTCCGGGGCGGCGGTCGAGGAATTCGACGTCGCCGCCGTGCTCGCCGATTTCCACCACGACCACCCCCGGGTCGGCATCAGCCTCACCGAGGACACCTCCGAGCGGATGCTGGCCGCCCTCGGCCGGGGCGAGCTGGATATCGCCCTGATCGGGATGACCGGCGCGGAGCTCGATCCCGGCATCGGCGTCGAAGTGGTGCTGGAGACCGCGGTGGTGGCCGCGGTCGCCGCGGGCGACCCCGGCTACGGCGCCGAGATTCCACTCACCGCGCTACGGGATCGTCCGCTGATCTGCCTTACCCACGGCACCGGAATCCGCGGCGTCTTCGAGCGGGCGTGCGCGGCGGCCGGATTCGAACCCGGCATCGCCTACGAGGCGGCGGCGCCCGCGCTGCTGCTGCGCTTGGCCGCACGCGGTCTCGGCGTCGCCGTCGTGCCCGAACTCACCGACGAGGAGGCCGCGGCTTTCGGGGTGCGGACGGTACGCATCGTCGAGCCGGAGCCGCGCGGGCGCCTCGCGCTGGCTTGGCGCACCGACCGGCCCGCGAGTCCCGCGGCCAAAGTGCTCCTGGGGCAACTGCGGATCGCTTTGCGCGCCGACAGGTGATGCGAGGAGCGCTCGGGCCACCGGCATCACTCGCGTCAACCGGACCGCCCGACACCGGGCCACCGCCGGATCTGGTCGATCGATCGGGCCGCGCGGCCGGTCGAAGAGCGGCCGCCGGACACCGAACGGTTCTCGCTCGGCCGGTGTGACGGCTGTGGCTCCCCGGGTCGGACCCGTGGCGCCGGTTCAGAGCAGTCGCGAGAGGAACGCCTTGGTGCGGTCGTGCCGCGGATCGGCCAGCAGCTCCCGGGGCGGTCCCGCCTCCACGACGACACCGGCGTCCATGAACACCAACTGATCGGCGACCTCACGGGCGAAACCCATCTCGTGGGTCACCACGACCATCGTCATGCCCGAGTGCGCGAGTTCCCGCATGACCGTGAGGACCTCGCCGACCAACTCAGGATCCAGCGCGGAGGTCGGCTCGTCGAACAGCATGAGCTTGGGATCCATGGCCAGCGCGCGGGCGATCGCCACGCGCTGCTGCTGACCGCCGGACAGTTGCGCCGGGTAGGCGTTCGCCTTGTCCGCCAGGCCGACCCGGTCCAGCAGTTCGCGCGCCCTGGTCAGCGCGTCCGCCTTGCGCACTTTCTTCACCTGGGTGGGCGCCTCGATGATGTTCTCCAGCGCGGTCCGGTGCGGGAACAGATTGAAGTGCTGGAACACCATGCCGATCTCGCGGCGCTGCTTGGCCGCCTCGCGCGGGTGCATCTCGTAGAGCTTGCCGCTCTTCTCCCGGTAACCCACGATCTCGCCGTCGACGTAGAGCCGGCCCGCGTTCACCTGCTCCAGGTGGTTGATGCAGCGCAGGAAGGTGGACTTGCCCGAACCGGACGGCCCGATCAGGCACAGCACCTCGCCGCGGCCCACCTCGAGCGAAACGCCCTTGAGCACCTGCAGCGCCCCGAAGTTCTTGCAGACCCGGTCCGCCACGATCATCGGAGCGGACGTGGTCTTCTGGACGTCCACGCTCATTTCGCCTTCTCCACCTGCTGGGCGTCGGCGAGCTCCTGCAGCTGCTTGGCGGTCAGGCTGCGGGAGACGCCGCGCGAGTAATAGCGCTCCAAGTAGTACTGCCCGACCATGAGCACGCTCGTGATCGCCAAGTACCAGGTGGCGGCGACCAGCAGCAGCGGAATGGGCTGGAAGTTCACGCCGTAGATGTCGCGCGCCCGGCCGAAGAGGTCGGTGCTCAGCGGGATGCCGGTGACCAGCGAGGTGGTCTTCAGCATGCCGATGAGCTCATTGCCGGTCGGCGGGATGATCACGCGCATGGCTTGCGGCAGCACCGTGCGGCGCATGGTCTGATTCCAGGACATGCCGAGCGCGAACGACGCCTCCCGCTGCCCCTCGCCGACGGAGTTGATCCCCGCGCGGACGATCTCGGCCATGTAGGCGGCTTCGTTGAGGCCGAGGCCGAGCACCGCGAAGGTGAACGCGGCCTGCAATTGCTGCACGTCGAGCTGGAAGAACTGCGGCCCGAACGGAACGCCCAACTGGATCTGGCTGTAGAGCGAGGGGACCAAACCCCAGAACACCAGTTGCACGAACACCGGGGTGCCGCGGAAGATCCACAGATACACCCACGCCGTGGCGCGCAGCACCGGGTTCGGCGACAGCCGCATCACGGCCAGCATCGTCCCGAGCGCGACCGCGATCGCCATCGCGCACACCGTCAGTTCCAGCGTCACGATGGCGCCCGCGGTGATCCGGCTGTCGAACAGGTACTTCCCGTAGGTGTCCCAGCGATAGGCCGGGTTCGTCGCGGCGCCGTAGACGAACAGCGCCACCAGGACGAGGATGACCGCCGCCGCTATCCAGCGCCCCGGCCTGCGCAGCGGAACCGCTTTGATCGGCTCCGGCTCCCGCGTCGAATCCGCTCCGCCGGGCCCGGGATCACCGGGCGCAGGCCGAGTGTCGTGGTCCGCCATCGATCAGCTCACGGCGCCGTTGATTACGGACGTGGTGATGGCGCCTTCCTGGACACCCCAGTTCTTCGTGATCTCGAGGTACTTGCCGTTGTCGATCAGGTGCTGGACGGCCTTCTGCAGTACGGCGGCCAGCGGCGCGCCCTTGGGCACCGCCCAGCCGTAGGGCGCGGAGTCGAACACCGGCCCCGCGGTCTCGATCTTGCCGCCGCTCTGCTTGATCGCGTACGCGGTCACCGGGGAGTCGGCCGACATGGCGTCGACCTGGCCGAGCACCAGTGCGTTGGTCGCGGCGCTCTGCTCGTCGAACGGCTTGATATCGATCGCGGGCTTGCCCTCGGCGACGCACTTGGCGCTCTTGGCGGGCACCTCGTCGGTGTGCTCCACGGTCGTGGCCTGAACGGCGACCTTCTTGCCGCAGGCGTTCTCCGGGTCGACCGGCTTGCCCTTCTGCTGGGCCCACTGGACGCCCGCTTTGAAGTACGTGGTGAAGTCGACCTGCTGCTCGCGTTCCTTGGAATCGGTGATCGACGACATGCCCACGTCGTAGGTACCGGCCTGGATCGCCGGGATGATCTTCTCGAAGGCCGACTCGACGTATTCGGCCTTCACGCCGAGCACGGAGGCGACCGCGTCCATCAGGTCGACGTCGAAGCCGACGATCCGGCCGCTGGCGTCCTTGTACTCGTTCGGCTGGTAGGGGATGTTCACGCCGACCACGAGCTTGCCGGACTGCTTGATCTTGTCGGGTAGCTGCGCGGCGATCTGGTCGACCTTGTCCACCTGCACCTTGGCCACCGAGGGGCCGGTTTCCTCGGTGTTGGTGGTACATCCGGTCAACACGAGTGCGCCCGCGGCGACCGCGCCCATGGCGGCTCGCAGGGCGCGCCTGCCGAGAAACAATCGATCAGACACAGCAGTCCTCCACATTTTTGCTCCACGCAACCCGGGCGTCACCACCCGTTTGGCAATCTAAGCGACCGGGACGCTCCGCGCTGGACAGTAATGCAACAGCAACACGAACCCGTTGCGACTCCCGTGCCGACTCACCGGCGGGACACCCTACCCCGACGCTAGCTGACCTGCGGGTTCGGGTTGCGGCTGGCGGCTCGGGGCACACCACCGCGCGTATGAGCATTCCGTCCCGGCGCACCCGCCCGGCCTACCTGCGATGCACCCTGGCGCACACCTGCTCGGTGAATTCACTGGTGGAGGCCAGCCCCCCGAGATCGGCGGTGGCGATGCCCGCCTCGAAAGTCGCGGCGACGGCCCGCTCGATCCGTTCACCCGCCCGCGCCAGACCCACCTCGGCGTCCCGGGCCGCCAACCAGCGCAACAGCATCGCCGCGGACAGCTGCAACGCCACCGGGTTCGCCCGGTTGTGCCCGGCCAGCGAGGGCGCCGCACCGTGCACCGCCTGGGCCATCGCCGTGGTGGCCGAGCAGTTGAGCGACGCGGCCAGCCCGAGCGATCCGCTCAACTCCCCGGCCAGATCGGACAGGATGTCGCCGAACAGGTTCTCGGTGACCAGTACGTCGTAGTCGGCGGCGGCGCGGACCAGGTGGGCGGCCGCCGCGTCGACGTGTTCGTCGTCCACCTCGACGCCCGGATACTCCTGACCGACCTCCCGGCAGACGTCGCGGAACAGTCCCATGGTCAGCGGCAGGACGTTGGCCTTGTGGACGATGGTCACCCGCTTGTGTCGCGTCGCGGCCAGCCGGAACGCCTGGTGCGCGATCCGCTCGCAGGCGGCACGGGTCACCAGGCCGACCGACATCGCGATATCCGGCGTCGGCCGGAACTCCCCCGAGCCGGCGAACATATTGCGGTCGGCGTAGAACCCTTCGCTGTTCTCCCGGACGATGACCAGGTCGATATCCGGCGCCGCCGCCTGCACACCGGCGAAGGCCCGCGCGGGGCGGATGTTGGCGTAGAGGTCGAAACGCTTGCGGATCACCCCGCCCGGCGCGACACGATGTTCGGCCGGATAGGACGCGTTGTCGTGCGGGCCGAGAATCCAGGCGTCGACCCCGGCCAGTTCCTCGAGCGTCTGCTCGGGCAGCGGGGTGCCGAACTCGGCGATGGCACGGTGCCCCATGGCCAGCGGCACCCATTCGACCGGCGCGGCGCCCGCCGCGGACAGCGCCTCGTCGACCACCTGCCTGGCGGCCCGCACCACCTCGGGGCCGATGCCGTCGCCGTCGATCAAGCCGAGCCGCAATGCCCGGTCTCCCCGGGGCTGGTTCGCGTCGTTCACCGGAACATCCTCCCGCCGGCGTGCCCGGCTGCCGGAACCGGCCCGCGGACACGCCGATTGCGGTTACCTTCGGGAGCCATGGTGCAGTCGGTCGAACTACTCCTCGACGAGGCCGCCGACGCCGAGATCCGCCGCCAGTGGCAGCTGCTCGCGGAGGCCGGTGTGGCGAGTCTCGCCGCGCGCACCGACGAGTCCAATCGCCCGCACATCACCGCCGCGGTGGCCAGGCAGATCTGGCCGCGCATCGAGCAGGCGCTGGACGAGCAGATCTTCTCGCCGATTCCCGTGCGGCTGGGCGGGCTGGTGGTCTTCGGCGCGCGCCGCCCCATCCTGGTGCGGCTGGTGGTCCCGACCGAAGCCCTGCTCGCCCTGCACCACCGGATCTTCCACACCATTTCCCCGTGCCCCGGTGTCCCGGCCAACGTGCATCCGGACGCCTGGACCCCGCACATCACCCTGGCCAGGCGGGTCCCGCCGCACCAACTCGGCGAGGCGATCCACGCCGTCGCCCGGGACCGTGATTTTCCGGCGACCGTGCTGGGTATCCGTCGGTGGGACGGGGATCAGCGGCGCGAGTGGCCGGTCGGCCGGATCCGCCGTGGAAGATAACCGGAGCAGCCCGCGTTGTAGCAGGCACACCGAAACGAGAGGACGTCATGGCCACCCAGACGCTGACCCAGCACAATTTCGATGAGGTAGTCACCGGAAACGACGTGGTACTCGTCGACTTCTGGGCCGATTGGTGCGGTCCGTGCAAGAGTTTCGCACCGACTTTCGAGGCCTCCTCCACCAAGCACCCCGACGTGGTGCACGGAAAGGTCGACACCGAATCCGAGCAGGGCCTCGCGGCGGCCGCCAACATCCGCTCCATCCCGACCATCATGGCTTTCCGGGAGGGCGTGCTGGTGTTCGCGCAGCCCGGCGCGCTGCCGCCCGCCGCGCTCGAGGATCTGGTGACCCAGGTCAAGGCACTGGATATGGACGAGGTGCGCAAGCAGCTCGCCGAGCAGCAGGCAGGCGCCGAGCCCGAAGCGTAATCGCACGAAACGGTAAGTCGCTCCGCCGCAAGACAATTCACTCGGGCCCGAACCCGGACACCGCGAGAGCCGCGGTGTGTGGCCGGGCCCGCTCCAGTTCCGGCGGAGTGCGTCCGACCGCGGAGGGCGCACTGCCTACCCGCGGTCGGACGCCCCGGATCAGGACATGCCGAGCAGGTTGACGCCCGCGATCATGGCGCGCACCGTCGACTCGGCGCCGTCATCCGCGATCGCCGCGCCCCAGCCGCGCCTGCCGTTGCATTCGCACTGCACGAACGTGGCGGTGCCGTCCGCGGTGCGCCGCTGGTGGAACTGCAGAATCTCCACCGGATAGCCCTCCTCGTAGAGCGCCGAGGTCATCGCCGCGACCGGGCTGCCGGTGGCGATGACGGTCCGCAGATGGCCGGCGAATTCCAGCGTGGCGGTGAACTCCGCGGTGCGGCTGCCCGCGGGCGACCACTCACCGAGGCGGATCGGACCGCCGTTCGCGCAGTAGCGGCTGTGGAACTGCGCTGAGGTCAGCCCCGCGGCTTCGGCGCGAAGGCCCTTGGGAGCGGCGGCGTGGAACATGTCTGTATCGAGAGTCAGGATGGTCATTGAAAGTAGGTCTTCCCGAAGAATGTCGTGGCTCAGTTGACAGAGGGGACCAGCACTAACAAGTCAAATCAGCCCGCAGCGAGGGGGCCGGTCCGAATCAGACCCCGCTGCGGCGGGCTACTACGAGGACTCGGGGACGCGGCGCCACCATCGCGATGAGCGGAAGTAGCTCGGCGCGAACCTCGGGCTCGAAGGCGGTAGCCTGCGTGACCACGGAGGACCCGGTGAGCGACGCCGAAAGCAGAGCGCTGTCGCGGTCTGCGACATGGAGCGCTGCGCTGCGGCGGTCGGCGGGATTCGGCACGGCATCGAGAATAGGGACAACGCGACGCAATAGCAACCACATCCGGTGCCCGATTTGTCTACTGGCGAGTACCATCCGCGCAGTTCAGGGCTTTGCGCGCGGGATGACGGTAGCGTCGGTGACATGGGTCTCCTCGTCGCCATGACCATCCCGGGCCTGGCCGTCCTGCTCATCCTGTTCGCCTTCGCCGAAGTGGTCTGGAACAGGCTCACCGGCAGCCGCGTGCTGCCCTGGACCCGCAAGCGGTCCGGCCGCCCCGTCGCGGCAGCGGGCTTCGAAGAGGTCACCGCGGTTTTCCAGGGCGGCAAACAGCACGAGTTCGAGCAGCGCAGGACCACGCTGATGCACCGGGAGGACGCGTCCGACGGCGCGCCGCCCCGCGACGAGGTGGACCTCACCGCCGGCTCGGCTCGTCTGGTGCCGCACCGCCTTTCGTGAAACACGTCACAGCGCAGTGAGATCCGGGCGAGAACATCCGGATCGCACTGCGCCGGGGCGGAATTCGTTCCGCGCTAGCGGGGAAGAACCTCGTTCAGCTTGCCGGTGGCGACGTCGAAGACGAAGCCGCGAATCGAGTCCTTGTGCGGCACGAACGGGCTGGCGACGATGCGCGCGATCGACTGGCGCACATCGGTTTCCAGGTCCGAGAACGCCTCGGCCGACCAGTCCGGCTCGATCCCGGTCTCCTCCTGGATGCTCGCCTTGAAGTCGTCGTCGGTGAAGGTGAGCATGCCGCAATCGGTGTGGTGGATCAGGATGATCTCCCTGTCCCCAGCAGCCGCTGACTGATCGCCAGCGAACGGATCTCATCGGCGGTGACCACGCCGCCCGCATTGCGGATGACATGCGCCTCGCCCTCGGCGAGGCCGAGCGCGCCGTAGACGTTGAGCCGCGCGTCCATGCACGCGAGCACCGCGACGCCCTTCGCGGGCGGCAGCGGCAGCGGGCCTCGGAAGGTGCTCGCATAGGCCGCGTTGTTCTCCAGGTACTCGTCGGTGACAGTCATGGGCCATCCCCTGCGCTCGGTATGCGTGAATCCCTATGTGCGACCAGCCCACGGTAGGTGGCCGCGCAACACGAGACACCGGTCCCGTTCACCGTGATTCGTTCACTTGCACGCGGCGGCCCGATAGTAGCTCTGCGGATGCCGGACGCCGAGCCCCTGCGGTCGGGCCCGGCATGTCCTCCTGCGGTGCGCCGGTCAGTGCGCGGCGGAATCCCAGCTGTGGCCGACGCCGACCGAGACCTCCAGCGGCACCGACAGGGCGATCGCCGCGGACATCTGTTCGCGCGCCAGCGCCTCGAGCGCCTCCCGTTCCCCGTCGGCGACCTCGAACAGCAGTTCGTCATGGATCTGTAGCAGCATCCTGGAGCGCAAGCCCGCCTCGCGCATCGCGCGGTGCACGTTGATCATCGCCACCTTGATGATGTCGGCCGCGGTGCCCTGGATCGGGGCGTTGAGCGCCATCCGCTCGGCCGATTCCCGGCGCTGCCGGTTGCTGGAGTCCAGATCGGGCAGGTAGCGGCGGCGCCCGAACAGGGTCTCGGTGTAGCCGACCTTGCGCGCCTGCTCGACCACCTCGTACAGGTAGTCGCGGATGCGGCCGAAGCGGGCGAAGTAGACCTCCATCTGCTCCTTCGCCTCGGTGGTGCTGATCTTCAGCTGGGCGGACAGGCCGTAGGAGCTCAGCCCGTAGGCCAGGCCGTAGGACATCGCTTTGATCCGGCGGCGCAGTTCCGGGCTGACTTCCGAGATCGGGATGTCGAACGCCTTCGACGCTACGAAGCTGTGCAGATCCTCACCGGAGTTGAACGCCTCGATCAGGTTCTCGTCCCCGGACAGGTGCGCCATGATCCGCATCTCGATCTGGCTGTAATCCGCGGTCATCAGCGACTGGTAACCGGGGCCGACCACGAAGGTGTCGCGGATCTGCCTGCCGGTGTCGGTGCGGATCGGGATGTTCTGCAGGTTCGGTTCGGTCGAGGACAGCCGCCCGGTGGCCGCGATGGTCTGGTTGAACGTGGTGTGGATGCGGCCGTCCTCGGCGACGCACTTGAGCAGTCCGTCGACGGTGACCTTCAGGCGGGTGGCGTCGCGGTGCGCGAGCAGATGTTCGAGGAAGGCGTGCTGGGTCTTCTCGTAGAGCGACTCCAGCGCGTCGGCGTCGGTGGTGTAGCCGGTCTTGGTGCGCTTGGTCTTCGGCATGTCCAGCTCGTCGAACAGCACCACCTGCAACTGCTTGGGCGAGCCCAGGTTGATCTGCTTGCCGATCACGTCGTAGGCCGCCTCGGCGGCCTCGGCGACCCGGTCGGCGAACTGGCGCTGCAGCGTCGCCAACTGGTCGGTGTCCACCGCAATGCCCGCCTCCTCCAAGGTGGACAGCACACCGAGCAGCGGCAGCTCCATGTCCGCCAGCAGCGGGGTGGACTCGATCTCGGCCAGTTCCCCGTCGAGCGCGTCGGCCAGGTCGGCGACGGCACGCGCGCGCAGCATCTGCGCCCGCGCCAGCTCGGCGTCGACGGTGTCCTCGTCGTCGAGCAGCGACAGCTGCGCGGTCTGGTCGGTCTCGGCGCGCAGCTCCCGGTGCAGGTAGCGCAGCGACAGGTCGTCGAGGTTGAACGTGCGCTGGCCCGGACGCACCAGATACGCGGCCAGCGCGGTATCGCTGGTCAGCCCGCCGAGCCTCCAGCCGCGGCCGCGCAACGCGTGCACCGCGGCCTTGGCCTCGTGCAGCGCCTTCGGCACGGCCGGGTCGGCGAGCCAGGCGCCCAGCGCGGCCTCGTCCTCCGGGGTGAGCACCGTGACGTCGATGTACCCGCTCTCGCCGTCGCCGGCCGCGATGGCCAGCGCGCGGACGTCGCCACCGGCCGGGGAACCCGTGCCGAGGATCGAGACACCATGGCGCACACCGGATTGCGCATGCTCGGCGAGCCAGGACGCCACCGCGCCGATCTCCAGCGCGCCGCCGCTGATCTCGAAACCCGCCTCCGCCTCCGGCTCCGGCGGGGCCAGCGTCTCGAACAGCCGGTCGCGCAGCACGCGGAACTCGAGATCGTCGAACAGCTGGTGGATCTTGCCGCGGTCCCACGGGCCCTGCGCCAGCTGATCAGGGGTGTACGGCAGCGGCACCTCCCGCATCAATTCGGTGAGCTGCCGGTTGAGCACCACGCTGCTCAGGTTCGCCCGCAGCGCGTCGCCGACCTTGCCCTTCACCTGATCGACCTTCTCCACCAGCGTGTTCAGGTCACCGTATTCCCGAATCCATTTGGCGGCGGTCTTCTCGCCGACCCCGGGGATACCGGGAAGGTTGTCGCTCGGATCGCCGCGCAGCGCCGCGTAGTCCGGGTATTGACTCGGTGTGAGGCCGTACTTGGCCAGCACTTCCCCGGGGGTGAACCGGGTCAGGTCGGAGACGCCTTTGCGCGGGTACAGCACGGTGACGTTCTCGTCGACCAACTGGATGGCGTCGCGGTCACCGGTGACGATGAGGACCCGGAAACCCGCGGCCGCGGCCTGGGTGGTGAGCGTGGCGATGATGTCGTCGGCTTCGAAGCCGTCGATCGCCATCACCGGGATGCCCAGCGCGCCGAGCACGTCCTTGGTGAGTTCCACCTGCCCGCGGAACTCGTCCGGCGTGGTGGTGCGGTTCGCCTTGTACTCCGGGTACGCCTCGGCGCGGAAGGTCTGGCGCGACACGTCGAACGCCGCCGCCACGTGCGTCGGCTTCTCGTCGCGCAGCAGGTTGATCAACATCGCGGTGAAGCCGTAGACGGCGTTGGTGGTCTGCCCGGTGACCGTCTTGAAGTTCTCCGCCGGTAGCGCGAAGAACGCGCGATAGGCGATCGAATGCCCGTCCAGCAACAGCAGCGTCGGCCGGTCTCCCGAGCCGGGATCGCTGGAGCCGGACGCGGGGGCGGGACGCGGAGCGGTCGTGGGTGAACTCACGCACCAGAGTCTAGGGACCGGCACCGACAAGGCGATACGCCGACACCCAGCCCGGACTCCCGGCCGTGGGGCGCGGTCGCCGACCGCGCCCCACGCCGTTCACAGCGTGGCGACCAGTTCGCGCAGCACGGGCAGGCTCACCGACCCGGAACCGAGCACCACGTCGTGGAAGGCCTTGATGTCGAAGTCCGCGCCGAGCCGTTCGGTGGCCCCCACCCGCTGGCGCAGGATCTCCAGCTGGCCGATCTTGTAGCCGACCGCCTGCCCCGGCATGGCGATGTAGCGATCGACCTCCACGGTGATCTCGGCGAGCCCGACCGGCGCGTTGGCCACCATGAAGTCGATGGCCTGCTGCCTGCTCCACCCCTTCGCGTGCAGGCCGGTGTCGACCACCAGGCGGCAGGAGCGCCAGGAGTCACCGGCCAGCATGCCCAGTCGCCCGAGATCGTCTTCGTACAAGCCCATTTCGTCGGCCAGACGCTCGGTGTAGAGCGCCCAGCCCTCGACGAAGGCGGTGTTCGCGAAGGATTGACGCTGGAAGCGGGGCAGGTGGTCGAGTTCGTTGGCGATGGTGAGCTGCAGATGATGGCCCGGAATCGCCTCGTGGAAGGCCACCGACGCGGTCTCGTAGCGGCCGCGGCCCGTGGGATGGTGCTGGTTGACGAAATACGTGCCCGGCCGTGACCCGTCGGCGGCGGGCGGGAAGTAGTACGCCGCAGGCGCATCCGCGGCCAGGAACTCCGGAACCGGGACGATGTCACAGGATTCCTTCGGCAGGCGCCCGAACCAGTTCCCCATCTCGGCGGTGGCCACGGCCAGCGCCCTGCGGGCGTCGAACATGATCTGCTCGGCGTCGTCGTAGCACAGCTCGGGATCGTCGCGCAGCCGTCCGAAGATCTCGCCGAGATCGCCGGTGCCGAACAGGCGAGCGCCCACCGTCGCGTACTCCTCGCGCAGCTTCGCCAGCTCGGCCAGGCCCAGTTCGTGGATCTCCTCGGCGCCGAGATCGGGCAGCGTCGTGTGGTGGTGCAGCTGCCGCCGGTAGATGTCCTCGCCGTCGGCGCCGAGCCAGCACAGGCCCGGCTTGTCGTCGGGGCGGGCGGCGGGCAGCAGTTCGTCGTAGAGCGCATCGCGGTAGACCTGGAAGGCGGGCCGGATGACATCCCGGGCCACGTCGGCCAATTCGGAGCGCCACGCGGACTCGCCGTCCCAGCCTTCCGGCCCGGAGAAGGTGACGAACGGGTCGGCGGCGATGTCGGAATCCAGATAGCCGTCGAGCTGATTGAGCGAGCGCTCGATGGTGATCCGCGCGGGCGCGCGCCCGGCGGCCAGGCCCGACCGGAACCGCTGCACGGCCTGGCCGAGCATGTCACCGAACTGCCGGTACCGGCGCACCAGCGCCAGCGCGTGCTCCGGCCGCGGCGCGTTCGTCTGCGGCGCCACCATGAGCACGCCCGCGTGCACGCCGCTCATCTGGTCGGAGGCCAGCTCCACCGGCCGCCATTCCAGGTGCTCGATCGCACCGCTCAGCTCGGTGCGCAGCAGGCTGCGGGTGACGCGGTCGGTCGGGTTCAACCGCTCGGCGTCGAGCGCGTCGACGGTGCGCAGCAACTCGCGCCAGGTCGACAGCGACCGCTGTTCCGCGTCGACGGACAGATCCTCGATCCGATCGTCGAAGCGGCGGTCGCCGAGCAGAGTCGCCTCGCTCGGCGCCGCCTCGAGCACACTGTCCCAATACCGCTCGGCCAGGCTCATCAGCTCGTCGTGACCATCCATGGTGACGATCATGCCTCGAGCCGGGCCGCGCGGCAGGCGACTAACCCACGCCCAGGTACGCCGATTTCACCGCGGGATCGGTGAGCAACTCGGCGCCGCGGCCGGTCTTGGTGACCTCACCGGTCTCCATGATGTAGGCGCGGTCGCTGCGGGCCAGCGCCTGCTGGGCGTTCTGCTCCACCAGCAGCACCGTGGTGCCCTGCTGGTTGATCTCGCTGATGATCCGGAAGATCTGCTGGATCACCATGGGCGCCAAGCCCATCGACGGTTCGTCGAGCAGCAGCAGGCGCGGTCGCGCCATCAGCGCGCGGGCGATGGCCAGCATCTGCTGCTCGCCGCCCGACAGCGTGCCGCCGACCTGTTTGCGCCGTTCGAGCAACCGGGGGAACAGCTCGAACACCCACTCCAGCGTCCGCTGGTACTCGGCCTTCTGCTTGAAACCGCGTCCGTAGCAACCCATGTCGAGGTTTTCCTGCACCGTCATGCCGGGGAAGACGCCCCGGCCCTCCGGCGCCTGGATCAGCCCGTGGGTCACCCGCTCGTGCGCCTTCATCCGAGTGATGTCGCGGCCCTCGAACAGGATGCGGCCCCGGGTCAGCGGCAGCAGCCCGGACATCGCGCGCATGGTGGTCGTCTTGCCCGCGCCGTTGGCGCCGAGCAGGGTGACCAGCTCGCCCTCGGCGACGGTCAGCGAGATCCCGTGCAGCGCCTGGATCCTGCCGTAGTTGACGACCATGCCCTCGACCTCGAGCAGCGGCGCGCCCGCGGCCGCGGGCTTGCGCGTCGCCTCCGGTTCGGTTACCGCGGCCTTGCCGAGCGGCACGGCACCGGGTTCCGGCCCGGTCGGCGCGCCGTCGCCCGCCTCGCCGTCTTCGTCTGCGGCAGGGCCGGATTCGATCGCCTCGGAATCCGGCACACCGAGGTACGCGGCGATCACGGCGGGATTGTCCTTGATGTCCGCGGGCAGCCCGTCGGCGATCTTGCGGCCGAACTCGAGCACCACGATCCGGTCGGTCACGCCCATGACCAGCCGCATGTCGTGCTCGATCAGCAGCACCGTGAACCCGTCGTCGCGGATCTTGCGGATCAGATCCATGAGCGCGGACTTCTCGCTCGGATTGAATCCGGCCGCGGGCTCGTCCAGGCACAGCAGCTTCGGCTCGGTGGCCAGCGCGCGGGCGATCTCCAGGCGGCGCTGGTCGCCGTAGGAGAGGTTGCGCGCCTTCTCCACCGCCCGCGGGGCGATGCCGACGAACTCCAGCAGCGCCATGCCGCGCTCGATCGCGTCACGCTCCTCGCGCCGGTGCCGCGGCGTCCGGAACACCGCGCCCGGCACCGAGGTCCGGTGCCGGGCGTCGGTGCCGACCACCACGTTCTCCAGCGCGGTCATCTCGCCGAAGAGCCGCACGTTCTGGAACGTGCGGGCGATGCCGAGCCGGGTGATCGCGTTGCGCTTGGTCTTGGTGAGCGGCTTGCCGTCGAAGGAAACCAGTCCGGAGGCGGGCTGGTAGACACCGGTGATCGCGTTGAAGCAGGTGGTCTTGCCCGCGCCGTTGGGCCCGATGAGACCGAGGATCTCGCCGCGGCGGATCTCGAAGCTCACCTGGTCCAGGGCGGTGAGACCGCCGAACTTCACCGTGAGGCCCTCGGTGCGCAACAGCGGCTCACCCACCGCGGTCTCGATCTCGCGGTGCGGGGCGACGACTTCGGCGACGGTCTCGGCGTCGGCGAGGTCGGGGATCACCTGGGTGACGTCGACCGTGCCCGCGGACTCGACCTGCGGCTCGGCCGCGTAGCCCGCGGCCATGTCCTCGTTGTCGAACAGCGCGTCACCCGCGCCGGGCCCGGTCATCGTCCCGCTCCGATCGGCTCGACCGCGGCCGGTCTGCGCACGGCCTGGTACACCTGCCTGCCGTAGGTGAGCAGCTTCTGCCGCACCGGGAACAGACCCTGTGGACGCAGAATCATCATCACCACCAACGCGATACCGAAATACAGATACTTGAGGTCGCCCAGCGACTGCGCTCCGCCCTTGCGGAACAGCAGCACGCTGCCCAGCAGCAGCAACGCCAGCACGCCGGTCGCCACCATGCCGGTGATCACACCGCGGCGCTGCCACACGCCCAGCCGGGCCGCCCACAAGCGCCAGGCGACGATCAGGGCGACGAACGCCGTGACATCGATCGCCAGCAGGACGTACCCGGTCGACTCGTTGCTCACCAGATTCACCGACTGCAGCCGTGCGGGCAGATAGGCGATGACGAACGCGCCGAAGATCACCCCGAGCTTGTTGCCCTGGCCGCCGATGACCACCGCGCACAGGAACAGCATCGAGTTGATGATGTTGAAGCCGGTGGGGTTGATGAACTGCACCTGCCCGGCGTAGATAGCACCGGACATACCGCCCACCGCGGCGCCGATCATGAACGCCCACAGCTTGAACTTGAACGTCGGCACACCCATGATCTCGGCCGCGTCCTCGTCCTCGCGGATCGCCACCCAGGCGCGGCCGACCCGGCTGCGCTCCAGATTGCCGACCACCAGCAGCACGACGACCACCAGCGCCATACCGAACCAGTACCAGTAGGTGCCGTAGCTGGCGCGGTCGAGGAGATTCGCGCTGTCGGGGTCGCCGCTGTTGCCACCGGAGAACACGCCCTCCGGTTTGCTCGCCGACTCGCCGACGTGCGGATATGCCACACCCGACAGGCCGAGGCTGCCGTTGGTGATCTCGGTGAGGTTCTCGGCGAGCAGCCGGACGATCTCACCGAACCCGAGCGTCACGATCGCCAGGTAGTCGCCGCGCAGGCGCAGCGTGGGCGAACCGAGGATCAGGCCGGAGACCGCGGTCACCGCGACCGCGATCGGCAGGCAGGCCAGCCACGCCCAGTCCGGATCGAGCCAGCCGCCGTCGGTCTGGTTCCACGGGCTGTTGGGGCTGGTGAGCAGGCCGACGGTGTAGGCGCCGACCGCGTAGAAACCGACGTAACCGAGGTCGAGCAGACCCGCCTGGCCGACCACCACGTTCAAGCCGATGGCCAGCAGCGCGTACATCGCCACCTGCGCCATCACCAGGCCGAAGTTGTAGGAGGGAGTGTTCAGCAGCGGCGGCGGGAACAACGGCAGCAGTGCCAGCAGGATGAGGATCGGGACGCCGACGCCCCACTGCGCGGGCCTGCTCAGGCCGTCCCACCAGGTGCGCAGCGCATCGCCGAGGCCGCGGCGCGCGTCGTCCGGCGCGGACGCCGTCTTGGTCGTTTCGGTCATGCGCGTGCCCTTCCGAGACTCTCGCCGAGGATGCCGGTCGGGCGAACCATCAGCACAAGAACCAGCACCACGAACGCGACCACGTCACGCCACTCGGTGCCGAAGAGGATCTGGCCGTACTGCTCCACCACACCGAGCAGCAGTCCGCCGAGCAGCGCACCGCGCAGGTTGCCGATACCACCGAGCACCGCGGCGCTGAACGCCTTGATGCCGAGGACGAACCCGCCGGAGTAGATGATCCCGTTCGGGATCTTCAGCGTGAACAGCATCGCCGCCGCGCCCGCGAGCACGCCGCCGATGAGGAAGGTCAGCATGATGACCCGCTCGCGCGACACGCCCATCAGCGTCGCGGTGTCCGGGTCCTGGGCCACGGCGCGGATGCCACGGCCGAACTTGGTCCGGTTGATCAGCACCTCGGTGGCGATCGCCAGCACCACCGCCGCCAGCACGATGAGCAGCATGATGTTGGTGACGTCCGCGCCGCCGAAACTGAACTGCACGGTGGGCTCGACCAGCCGGATCGGCTGCTGCGCGTTGGTGCCACCGAGATCGGGGCGGATCTTCGGCAGCACGAAGTGCACCAGTTCCTGCAGCACGAACGACATGCCGATCGCCGTGATCAGGAAGGCCAGCGGCTTCGCGCCCCGTTTGCGCAAGGGCCGGTAGGCCACCCGCTCCAACCCGACGGCCGCGCCGCCGGAGACCAGCATGCCCACGATCATCGCCAAACCCAGATAGACGACGGTGAGCACCACACCCTGGGTGTAAACGTCCGGACTCGCGACGAATCCGAAGATCATCAACCCGATCAATTGCCCGAACAACCCGAGCATGAAAATTTCCGAATGGGCGAAATTGATCAGCCGCAATACGCCGTAGACCAAGGTGTAGCCCACGGCGACCAACGCATAGATGGCGCCGTAGGTCACGCCGTCCACGGTCAGTCGCCAGAAACTATCGACCAGTCCCTCGTAGTTGAAGTCGATCGAACCGGCGGCGAGTTGTACCCCACCGGCCAATAGCGTTTGTTTCATTTATTTCTGCCCTCATCCTTTCGCCCACCGAACAACGGCACGTACGGGGATTCGGATGAACCCCCGTACGTGCCGTGCGCCCGGGATCCGGGGCTACTTGACCTCGTACACCCAGATCAGTGCGTTCGACAGTTCACCGTTCGGGTTCCACTTGTACTGACGCGCGAGGCCGGCACCGTCGTACGTCCGCACATAGTCGAGCAGGTCCGGGCGGGTGACCTTACCGCCGTCGATGCCCTTGGCCAGGATCGTGGTGAGGTCGTAGGCCTCGACCGAGTAGACGCCCGGCGCCTGGCCGTTGAGCGCCTCGTAGTCCTTGGCGAAGTTCTCCGGGGCGGGACCGCACGGGCACGACAGCTTCGCGCCCTTGGCGGCACTGCCCGCCTGGGCGACGAACTGCGGGTCGTTGGTGCCGTCGGCGGAGACGAAGACCGCCTTCACGCCACCGGACTTCAACTGCTGGGCCAGCGGCGCGCCCTCGGAGTAGTACCCGGAGTAGAAGATGGCGTCCGGGTTCGCGGCCGCCACCTTGGTGACCGTCGCGGAGAAGTCCTTGTCGCCCTTCTTGATACTGGCGGCGCAGGCCGGGTCGGCGGCCGCGCCGAGACCCTCGGTGATCGACTTCGCCAGGCCGGTGCCGTAGTCGGTGTTGTCCTGGATGACACAGACCTTCTTGAAGCCCGCGGTGTTGACCAGGTACTTCGCCACCGAGGGGCCCTGCACGTCATCGTTGGCCAGACCGCGGAAGAAGGTCGTCCAGCCGTTCTGGGTCAGCGTCGCGTTGGTCGCCGACGAGGTGACCGAGACCAGCCCGGCGTCGCTGAGGATCTTGCCGGTCGCCTTCGTCTCCCCGGAGAACGCGGGACCGACCAGGCCGATGATCGACCGGTCGTTGACGATCTGCGGGATCACCTGGGTGGCCTTCTGCGGGTCGCCCTCGGTGTCGAACTGCTTGAGCTCGATCTTGCAGCCGGGGTTGGCCTTGTTGTGCTTGTCGAGGGCGAGCTTGACGCCGTTGACGATGTTGATGCCGAGCGCGGCGTCCGGACCCGTCAGCGCGCCGGCCATCGCGACTGCCGTACCCGGCGCGCAGGTCGCCTTGCCGTCGCCCGCGGGATCGGCAGCCGCGGCCGCGTCGGCCTTCGGCACCTCCTTGCCCTGCTGGTCGACCTGCAGCACCGGCTGGATGGACAGGCCACCCGCGCCGTTGGTGCCCGAGGAATCCGAACCGCTGCTGGTGGATTTGTCACTACAACCGGTCAGCACCAGCGCGGCGGCGGCGCCGACGGCCAGGACACCGAGCGTCGAGCGACTGCGCCATGTCGAACTAAGCACGTTTCACCTCATCTAAGTTCTGTGCTCCCCCGGGGTCGCCGAGGAGGCCGACCATGTCAGCCCGGTCAGAACATAGCGTCGGTACGTTAGTTCCGCATCACATTCGGATCATGCGCGCGACATCGTTTCGAATTCTTGTTCACGATGACGTTTCGTCCGCGTAAATTTTCCCGCCGCCGCGGTCACTTGGGCGTCAGGTTCTCCAACACGACCTCCGCGACCGCCTTCATCGTGGTGCGACGGTCCATTGCGGTGCGCTGAATCCACTTGAACGCCTGCGGCTCGGAAAGACCCTGGGTCTGCATCAGAACACCCTTGGCGCGCTCGACCAGCTTGCGCGTCTCGAGCCGGTCGGCGAGATTCGCGACCTCGCTCTCCAGCGCGGTGATCTCATGGAAGCGGCTGGCCGCCAATTCGATGGCGGGCACCAGATCCGATTTCGTGAACGGCTTCACCAGATACGCCATCGCACCGGCGTCCCGCGCCCGCTCCACCAGGTCACGCTGGCTGAACGCGGTCAAGATCACCACGGGCGCAACGCGTTTCGACGCGATCTCGGCCGCGGCGTCGATGCCGTCGCGGCGCGGCATCTTCACATCCATGATGACCAGGTCCGGCCGGTGCTCGACCGCGAGATCCACCGCCTGCTGACCATCACCCGCCTCGCCGACCACCTGATAGCCCTCTTCGGTCAGCATCTCGACCAGATCCATGCGAATGAGCGCTTCGTCTTCGGCGACGACGACCCGCTTCGCCCCGGCGTCCCGTTTGGTGCCGGCGCCCCCAGCTGCTGTGCTCATAGGTAGACCCCTCTGGTTCCGATGCCCTGTACCCGATCAAACCGAAGGAAAGTCCGCGATCGCACCGGGCGACCGTGGGCCGACCATCGGGCTGTCGAGTGATGTAAAGAGTACCTTTCACTTCGGCGTAGAACGCATATACCCTGCGCAAACCGTGCGCTCGCGCCGCAACCCCGACCCATTCGCTTCCACACCACCCGACCCGCTATAGTTGCCATCCGGTGCGCCGGGTTGGCGGAACTGGCAGACGCGACGGTCTCAAAAACCGTTGTCCGAAAGGACGTGTGGGTTCGAGTCCCACACTCGGCACTCGCTTTTGGGTGTCCCCTGCTCGCGGAGAGCGCTCGCAGGGGGCGCTCGTCGTTTCTTCTGGGGGTGCAACCCCCAGGCCCCGCTCGGCGGGGCTTCGCCCCCCGAACCCCCCGGTGTGCGTGGTTGCGTTGGGAGCGGAACAGGATCCGCCCACCGGGCTCGCGCGGTTCAAGCCGTCGTCGCCTTGCGCGATCACCGGGACTCCGCCTGCGGCGGGGCCAGGGGACGGGCCATCGTCTCACACCTCGTGAGCGAATCCTTTTACTACGGCAGCGAATCGGGGTAGTCTGCGCACGCGTCATATCTCGGAGTAATCACAGAGCAGCGTTTGAATGTGTGCGCTGCGGGGTGAGAATCCCACCGCACCACTCCGCGGAGTGACGTACGTCGCAGGCCAGCGGCCGAAAGCGGCGAGCTGCGTGTACGGCGCGCTACGAGCAGATGAATATGTTGTTCCCACATGTGGGACTAACGACTTGGGACCTTCTGGTAGCTTCCGTGCCCCTTATCGTGTTCTGTATGCACGTCCTGTTCGTCTGCAACGGCAACGTTTGCCGTTCGGTGATCGCCGAGCGGCTCACGCGCGCCCTCGCGGTCGAATACGATCTCCCCTATCTCACCGCCGAGAGCGCCGGAACCCGTGCGCTGGTCGGATTTCCGGTCGAGCCGCTCGCCGCGCAGACCATCGCCGGGCTCGGCGCAGACCCGGGCAACTTCCGGGCCCGTCGCCTGAAACCGGAGATGATCGACAAGGCCGACCTGGTCCTCACGATGACCGAGCAGATTCGCGATCAGGTGATCGACCTGGCTTTCGGTGCGGGCCCGCGCACCTTCACATTGCTGGAGGCCCACCGCATCGCCCATGTCACCGGTGCGCGCACGGTCGCCGAATTGCACCAGGCGCGCAATGATCTGTCGCTGGTCGGCCGGGAGAACATCGCCGACCCGGTCGGGTTGTCCGCCCATGCCTTCTGCGAGGTCGGCGATCGGATCGCCGAGGCACTGGTGCCGCTGCTGCTGGCGCTCGCCCCGCACGAGCAGCCGCGCTGGCCCCACGACGAGCGCCGCGGACTGGTGATCCGTCCCGGCGGCGCGCCCGCACCGCTGGCGACCTTCCTCGCCGCCCAGCGCACCCGGTGATCGCAGGCGCGACCGCGGACAACCGCACGGTGTGACGCACCTCGACGTGTCACGCGTCAACCTGTTACCACTCGGCTATGTCCATTTCCGTCCCGGACGCACTAAACTCCCGCCGGACAACACTCTCCGCCGTTGCTGGTTCGACACAGGACAGGAATCAGACATGCCGAAACGCATTTCGGATGTTTCGCTCCATGTTTATGTGACACCGGAAATCCTCGAACGCGTCGTGGACACCGTGCGCGCGGTCGTCGACGACCACCTCACCGACCGCGACGTGTTCGCCTGGCGGTTCACCTTGCCGGTCGACGCCGACGACCCGGCCCACACGGCTCTCGAGCGCCGCTGCCACACCGATCCGTCCTGCGGTGGCGCGGGCGACCGCGGCACCTACGAGATCGCGCTCAGCCTGGTCGGGGCACCGGATCAGCTGACCGACGACCACATGGCGGCGCTGGAACGGCAACTGCTGCACGGAATCTCCGGGCTGACGCGAACCGAGCCGGGCGGTGGGATCCCGGTCTCGATCCGCGCCTCACAACGCACCGATGTCGATCTCGACATCGATCGCCACCACGAACTGCTGTAGTCCTAGCGCCGCGCGGGGAAGTGGCGGATGAGTCCCTCTTGCACCGTGGTGGCCAGCAGATCGCCGCTGCGGGAGTAGAAGCGCCCGGTCGCCAGGCCACGGGAGCCCGCGGCCACCGGTGACTCGGTGCAGTACAGCGCCCACTCGTCGAAACGGAACGGGCGGTGGAACCAGATCGAGTGGTTGACCGTGGCCGCGATGATGCGGTCCAGCCCCCAGGACAGCCCATGGGTGGTGATGATCGAGTCCAGCACCGTGGTGTCGGACGAATAGCCCAGCGTCGCCACGTGGATCAGCGGATCGTCGGGCAGCTTGCCGTCCGCGCGCATCCACACGCGGTTGTGGTTGAGCCGCTCTCCCGTGCCCTTCAGGATCCACGCCGGATCGTTGGTGTACCGCATGTCGATCGGATGCGGCGCCTTCACGAACATCTCCAGCTTGTCCTCCAAGCCTTCGAAGCTCTCCTCCACCCGCGGCAGCGTCTCCGGGTCCGGCACCTCCGGCTGGGCATGCGCGTGCTCGAGTCCCGTGCCCCAATCCTGGAACGCGGCGAGCATCACGAACAGCTCCTGGCCGTCCTGGCTGGCGGTCACCGTGCGGTTGGCGAACGCCCGGCCGTCGCGATGACGGTCGACCCGGTACTCGATCGGCTTCTTCACGTCGCCACCGCGCACGAAATGCGCGTTGACCGCGTGCACCGGACGGTCACCGACCGTCCGGCCCGCCGCGATGATGGCCTGCGAGACGAGCTGACCGCCGAAGGTCCGGCTCCACACCTTCTCCGGGTGCTGGCCGACGAACACATCCTCGTCCATCTGCTCGAGATCGAGCAGACCCAGCAGCACATCCAGGTCGGAGTGGTGCGCGGGCGGCTCCGCGACGGGGCTGCTCAGGGAAGCACTCACTAATGGTCCTCCTCACCGATTCGGTGAACGTGGATCAGGTTGGTGGACCCGACGGTACCGGGCGGCGACCCGGCCACGATGACCACCAGGTCCCCCTTCTGGTATCGGTCCATCGACAGAAGTGCTACATCCACCTGGTGGATCATCGCGTCGGTGCTGTCGACGGTCGGCACGATGAAGGTCTCGGTACCCCAGGTCAGCGCGAGCTGGCTGCGCACCTCCGGCAGCGGCGTGAACGCCAGCAGCGGCAGCGGTGTGTGCAGCCGGGCCAGGCGGCGCACCGTGTCGCCCGACTGAGTGAACGCGACCAGCGCCTTGGCGTTGAGCCGCTCGCCGATATCGCGGGCGGCGTAGGAGATCACGCCGCGCTTGGTACGCGGCACGTGGGTCAGCGGCGGCACCCGGGTGGACTCGGTCTCCACCGCGTGCACGATGCGCGCCATCGTGCGCACCGTTTCGATCGGGTACCTGCCCACCGAGGTCTCGCCCGACAGCATCACCGCGTCGGCGCCGTCGAGCACCGCGTTCGCCACGTCCGAGGCCTCCGCGCGGGTGGGGCGGGAGTTCTCGATCATCGACTCCAGCATCTGCGTGGCGACGATGACCGGCTTGGCGTTCTCGCGAGCCATCTGGATGGCGCGCTTCTGCACGATCGGCACCTGCTCGAGCGGGAGTTCGACGCCGAGATCGCCGCGCGCGACCATCACCGCGTCGAAGGCCAGGACCACGGCCTCCAGGTTGTCGATCGCCTCCGGCTTCTCCAGCTTGCCGATCACCGGCACCCGGCGGCCCACCCGGTCCATCACGTCGTGCACCAGCTCGACATCGGACGGGGACCGCACGAACGACAGCGCGATGAAGTCCACGCCGAGCTTCAGCGCGAATTCCAGGTCCTCGATGTCCTTCTCCGACAGCGCGGGAACCGACACGTCCATACCCGGCAGCGAGACGCCCTTGTTGTTGGAGACCGGACCACCCTCGGTGACCCGGCAGACCACGTCGTTGCCGTCGACGCTGGTCACGGTGAGCCCGACCTTGCCGTCGTCCACCAGCAGCCGGTCGCCGGCCTTGGCGTCCTGCGCCAGTTCCTTGTACGTGGTGGACACGCGGTCGTGGGTTCCGTCGATGTCGTCGACGGTGATGCGGACCTCTTCACCCGTCGCCCAGACGGTTTTGCCTTCCAGGAAGCGACCGAGGCGGATCTTGGGACCCTGCAGGTCGGCGAGAATGCCGACAGCCCGGCCGAGGTGGTCGGAAGCCTGACGCACCTTCTTGTAGTTCTCGGCATGGTCCGCGTGCTCGCCGTGACTGAAGTTCAGCCGAGCTACGTCCATACCGCTCTCGACGAGTTCGCGGATACGGTCCTCGGTGGCAGTGGCCGGGCCGAGCGTGCACACAATCTTCGTCCGTCGCATCACGGGTAGAGCCTAGTCCCGCTCGGTACCCAGGGCCCGCCGTGGTCATGGTGAATCCTTGGTGAAAAAAATGAACGACGGCGCGTAGCAGGTACAAACGGATACTCAGCGGGCGACATGACGGGCCAATCTCGTTTCCAGCCGGGTCTGCCCGAACCCGAGGATGAGGCAGATCACCCAGTAGTACAGCGCCGCGACCCCGTAGAGAGCGAAGAAATCGAAGGTCGGCGCGGCCGCGAGCTGGGCGACGCGCAGCAGTTCGGTCACCAGGATGGTCGAGGCCAGCGAGGTGTCCTTCACCAGGGCGATCAGCGTATTCGACAGCGGCGGCACGGCGATCCGCGCGGCCTGCGGCAGGATGATCGACCGCAGCATCATCGGGTACGACATGCCGAGCGCCTGCGCCGCCTCCCACTGGCCGGTCGCGACGCTGAGGATGGCGGCGCGCACCACTTCGGCCGCGTAGCCGCCGACGTTGAGGCTGAACGCGATCACCGCGGCGGGAAACGGGTCGATGACGATATCGAACTGCGGCAGCGCGTAGAACACGATGAACAACTGCACCAGCAGAGGTGTGCCGCGGATGATCGAGATGTAGCAGCGGGCCGCCGCCGACAGCGGCCACACCGCCGACATCCTGGCCAGCGCGACGAACAGCGCGAGGACCAGGCCGATGGCGAAGCTGATCGCGGTGAGCGGCAGGGTCTTGGTGAGGGTGGCCTGCAGCATCGGCCACAGGTTGTGCCAGATGAGATCCCGGGTGGCGGCGTCCATGAACGATGCCGGCTACCGGCTGACGTCGGTGCCGAAATACTTCTCGGAGATCTTCGCCAGGGTGCCGTCGGCACGCAGCTGGTTCAGCGCGTTGTCCACATCGGTGATCAGCGCGTCGCCCTTACGCGCGGCGAACGCCTGCTTGCTCTCCGATCCGGTGCGCCCCGCGATCCGCACGCTGGTGTCGCCGGTCTTCTCGGTGTATTCGGCGACGGCGAGGTTGTCGTTGACGGTGGCGTCGACGCGGCCGTTCTTCAGCAGCTGGACGGCCTGCACGAAGCCCTCCACGGCCTCGACCTTCGCGCCCGCCTCGGTGGCGACCTTGCTCCAGTTGCTGGTGGCCGACTGCGCGCAGGTC
The DNA here is from genome assembly GCF_021183645.1 of Nocardia gipuzkoensis. NCBI lineage: Bacteria > Bacillati > Actinomycetota > Actinomycetes > Mycobacteriales > Nocardiaceae > Nocardia > Nocardia gipuzkoensis. The sequence continues at coordinate 403,103 of NZ_CP089225.1, forward strand.
TTCCCGCGCAGGTCGGCGAGGCCGGTGATGGCGCTGTTGTCGGCGCGGGTGACGATCACGCCCGCCGAGGTGGTGTAGGGCGAGGACAACGCGTACTTGGCCGTGCGCTCCTCGCTCACGGTCACCTGGTTGGCCACCAAGTCGAAGCGCTTGGACTCCAGGCCCGCGAAGATGGCGTCCCACGGCGTCTGCACGAATTCGACCTTCTTGCCGAGTTTGTCGCCGACCGCCTGGATCACCTCCACGTCGTAGCCGGTGAGCTTGCCGTCGGAGCCCTGGAAGCTGAACGGGGCGTAGGTGCCCTCGGTGCCGACCTTCAGCACGTTCGGGTCGCTGTCGCCGCAGGCGCTCAGCCCGGTGGCGGCGACGATGGCGAGCACGGCGGCGGCGAACAGCTTACGACGCACGGAATCCCTCTCTACGGTGCGTGGAGCTCCACACACGGCACGCGAATCCGGTCATGCTACGCCCGGGTGCGCGCCGGCGACAGTATCGCGATCATCGTGCGCGAAAGCATTGTGCTGGTTGATGTCGTCCGAAGACGGCCGGAGGCGGGCACGGTTTCGTGCCCGCCTCCGGGTTCTGTCGATAGCGGCGCGTTCAGTCGCGCAGCGGGCGGCCTTGCGCGTCGGGAACTTTGCCGACCAGGATCATGATGCCGTCGATGAGACCCCAGATACTGCCGAGACCGCAGGTCACGATGGTGACCGCCAGCTGAGCGATGCCCAGCCCGGTGTAACCGAGGTAGAAGCGGCCGACGCCGAAACCGCCGAGGAAGATCTGCAGCAGGCCCGCGATGAGTTTCTGCTTGTCCGACAGCGGTACGCCGAAGGGGTCGCGGCCCCACGGCGCCTCCGGGTCGTTCGGGTTGTAGCCCTGGGGGCCGCCCGGGTACGGCGCGGGCGGGTAACCGCCCGGCTGCTGACCGTAGGCGTCAACGGGCTGGCCGTACTGGGGCTGGCCGTAGGGGTCCGACGGCGGGCTGTACGGCGGCGGGCTCTGCGCGTCCAGCGGCTTGGTCAGATCCGGGCCGGTGCCGGGCGGGCCGTACTGCGGTCCCCCGGTGCCCGGATTCTGCTGGTAAGGGTCGGTCACTCATGTCCTCCTCATTAGTGCGGGCACCCTCTTGTCGGCCCCCGGCCTAGCTGGACCGCCGAACTGTCGCTCGCGACGATCACGAGTCATTGTCACCGGGATCGACCGGGTTGTCGCCCCCGGAGCGTTCTGCCCCGCGAGTAGTTATCGCAGCGGATCGCCGGATCGTTGCCGTGGAGATGAATTCGCTGTCGGCGGCTACGAATCTCCCCCGAACGATCAGCTCTTGTCCGAAGCGGGCTTTTCCGAATCCGTCTTGTCCGAGGCGGTCTCGGTGGTCCCGGCCCCGGGCCCGGCGGCCTCGTCCGTGGACCGCCCGCCCGGCTCAGGAGCACGGGACTCGGCATCGGGCACCACGCCCTCGGACGCGGCGGTATCGGACCCGGTCTCGGATGCGGCGGTGTCCGAGGGCTTCTCGGCCGATGCCGCACCCGCGGCACGCAGCGCGCCGATCTGCCACGGCCATGGGCGCGGGCTCGCACCGGGCTGCAACTGCTCGGGCGTCTCGCGGCCCTTCGTCGCGAACACGAAGTAGGCGATCGCGCCCAGGAACACGACCGCGGAGGTGAACGAGTTGATCCGGATGCCCGCGATCTTCGTCGCCTCGTCCGCGCGCATCAGCTCGATGAAGAATCGGCCGAAGCAGTAACCGGCGACGTACAGCGCGAACAGTCGCCCGTGGCCGATCCGGAATCGCTTGTCCACGTACACCAGCAGCACGACGACGAGCACGTTCCACAGCAGCTCGTAGAGGAAGGTGGGGTGCACGACCTTCTCGACCACGCCGGTGGAGGCGCCGTTCATCATGTCGAGCCGGCCGTCGTCGCCCACCCGCCGGTAGATCTCCAGACCCCACGGCAGGTCGGTCTCCCGCCCGTACAGTTCCTGGTTGAAGTAGTTGCCGAGCCTGCCGAGGGCCTGGGCGAGCAGGATCGGCGGGGCCACCGCGTCACCCAAGGCGGGCAACGGGATCCGGTATATCCGGCAGCCGATCCACGCGCCGATGCCGCCCAGCAGCACCGCGCCCCAGATGCCGAGGCCGCCTTGGTAGATCTTCAGCGCGTCGACCGGATTGCCGTCCGCGCCGAAGTATTTCTGCCAGTCGGTGGCCACGTGGTAGAGCCTGCCGCCGACCAGACCGAACGGCACCGCGAACATCGCGACGTCCAGGATCGCGCCGGGCTTCCCGCCGCGAGCGCGCCAGCGCCGTTCGCCCCACCAGATCGCGACGACGATGCCGAGGATGATGCACAGGGCGTACGCCCGCAGCGGGAACGGCCCGAGTTGCCACACGCCCCGCGCGGGGCTGGGGATGTAGGCCAGCACGGCGCCGCTGACGCCGCCGTCGGCCAGGACACTGTCTGCGAGGACTCGTAAGGTCACGGGGCCACCGTAGCGGAGATGCCCGACCGCCCCGCCACCACCGCACTGCCCTCGTCGTGACCGGGCGCACCACCACCGGGCCGACACGCCCGTGGAGGTCGATCTCAGGTCAGGGTGCGGCCGGAGCGCGACCGCGCAGAACCCAGGGCGATCGACGGGCACGACCCGGCGGGTGACCGCGTTCATCACCGACGACAGCCACATCCGCTCGCGTGCCCTCGGTGAAGCGCAGCCCACGCTCACCATCGCCGAGGACCGCGGTGTCCGCGGGGCCACCGGGTGCGATCACATGGAGCATGCGGATCGGACGTCGAAGTTCCGCATCCGCTGAGACGGCGCGGCCGTGGGGCCTCGGCGCCGCGAACCGGGTGCTACGAGGCGACCGTTGCCGACCGCACGCCGTCGGCGAGTTCCGCCGTGAGTGCCCGCACCGCGTCCAGTCCCTGGCCCGCCGCGCTCACCAGCGCCGAGCCGACGATGACTCCGTCGGCGTAGGAGGCGATCTCGGCGGCCTGCTCGCCCGAGCGGACGCCGAGGCCGACACCGATCGGGATGTCGGAGTGGGCCCGGATGCGCGCGCACAGGGCGGGCGCGGCCGAAGACACCACGTCCCGCGCACCGGTGACGCCCATGGTGGAGGCGGCGTAGACGAAGCCGCGACTGGCCTCGAGCGTCTTCACCAGGCGCTCCTCGGTGGACGACGGCGCGACCAGGAAGATGCGGTCCAGATTGTGCGTGGACGAGGCGATGAACCAGTCATCGGCCTCCTCCGGAATCAGGTTCGGGGTGATGATGCCCGCGCCGCCCGCGGCGGCCAGATCTCGTGCGAAGCTGTCGACGCCGTACCTGAGCACCGGGTTCCAGTAGCTCATCACGACGGCCTTGCCGCCCGCTGCGGTGATCGCCTCGACCACGGAGAACACGTCACGCACACGCACGCCGCCGCGCAGCGCCTGTTCGGCGGCGGCCTGGATGGTCGGGCCGTCCATCACGGGGTCGGAGTAGGCGACGCCGACTTCGATGATGTCGCATCCGGCTTCGACCATCGCGCGCACCACCGCGATCGAACCGGCCAGGTCGGGGTAGCCCGCGGGCAGGTAGCCGATCAGCGCCGCGCGGCCCTCGGCGCGGCAGGCGGCGAAGGTGTTCGCCAGGCGGGACTGCTGGCTCACTGGTCGGCCTCCTGCGGCTCGGTGTCGAACAGCCCGAACCACCGTGCTGCCGTGTCCATGTCCTTGTCACCCCGGCCGGAGAGGTTCACCAGGATGATCGCGTCCGGGCCGAGTTCCCTGCCCAGTTGCAGCGCGCCCGCCACCGCGTGCGCCGACTCGATCGCGGGGATGATGCCCTCGCTGCGGCTGAGCAGCAGCAGCGCGTCCATCGCCTCGGTGTCGGTGATCGGCCGGTATTCGGCACGGCCGACGTCCTTGAGGTAGGCGTGCTCCGGGCCGACACCCGGGTAGTCCAGGCCCGCCGAGATCGAATGCGACTCGATGGTCTGGCCGTCCTCGTCCTGCAGCAGGTAGGAGTAGGCGCCCTGGAACGCGCCCGGCGTCCCGCCGGTGAACGTGGCCGCGTGCCGCCCGGTGTCGACGCCGTCGCCTGCCGCCTCGTATCCGATCAGCCGGACGTCGGCGTCGTCGAGGAACGCGTGGAAGATGCCGATGGCGTTGGACCCGCCGCCGACGCAGGCGACGACCGCGTCGGGCAACCGGCCGGTCGAGGCCTGGACCTGGACGCGGGCCTCCATGCCGACGACGCGCTGGAAATCGCGCACCAGCATCGGGAACGGATGCGGGCCCGCGGCGGTGCCGAAGCAGTAGTAGGTGTCCTCGGCGTTGGTCACCCAGTCGCGCAGCGCCTCGTTGATGGCGTCCTTGAGCGTCTGCGAGCCGGAGGTCACCGAGATCACCTCGGCGCCGAGCAGGCGCATGCGCGCCACGTTCAGCGCTTGGCGCGCCGTGTCGACCGCGCCCATGTAGATGACGCAGTCCAGGCCGAGCAGCGCGCAGGCGGTCGCGGTGGCGACGCCGTGCTGGCCGGCGCCGGTCTCGGCGATCACCCTGGCCTTGCCCATCCGCTTGGCGAGCAGCGCCTGGCCGAGCACGTTGTTGATCTTGTGCGAGCCGGTGTGGTTCAGATCCTCGCGCTTGAGCAGGATGCGGGCGCCGCCCGCGTGCTCGGACAGGCGCGTGCACTCGAACACCGGCGACGGACGGCCGGTGTAGTCGCGTTGCAGCCGGTCGAGCTCGTTGAGGAAGGAGTCGTCGAGCCGGGACTTCTCGTACTCGGCCGTGACCTCCTCGATGACGGCCATCAGCGCCTCGGGGACGTGCCTGCCGCCGTAGACGCCGAAGTGGCCGCCCGCGTCCGGCTCGTGGCCGCTGCGCTGGGCGACGCCGTCACTGGCCCTGGGTAGTGCCGTCACGTCCGTCACCGGCCCCGCCGCGCGGGCTTCGGGCAGGACGGGTGAGTGCCCGCGGTCACCAGTTCGGAGACCGCCGCACGCGGGTCGCCACTGGTCACCAGTCCCTCGCCGACGAGCACGGCGTCCGCGCCCGCGCCCGCGTAGGCCAGCAGGTCGGCGGTGCCGCGGATGCCGGACTCGGCGATCCGGATGACCTCGGTGGGCAGTCCGGGCGCGATCCGCGCGAACACGTCGCGATCGACCTCGAGCGTCTTGAGGTTGCGGGCGTTCACGCCGATCACCGACGCGCCCGCTTCCAGCGCGCGGTCGGCCTCCTCCTCGGTGTGCACCTCGACCAGCGCGGTCATCCCCAGCGACTCGGTGCGGTCGATCAGGGAGGACAGCACGTCCTGCTCCAGCGCCGCGACGATCAGCAGGATGACGTCCGCGCCGTGCGCGCGCGCCTCGTGGATCTGGTAGGGACCGACGACGAAGTCCTTGCGCAGGATCGGGATGTGCACCGTGGCGCGTACCGCGTCCAGGTCGTCGAGCGACCCGTTGAAGCGGCGGCCCTCGGTGAGCACGCTGATGATCCGCGCGCCGCCGTCTTCGTAAGCCTTGGCCAGGCTCGCCGGGTCCGGGATGTCCGCGAGCTCGCCCTTGGACGGACTTGCCCGCTTGACCTCGGCGATCACGCCGATGCCGTCCTCGAGCAGCGCCGCGCGGGCGTCCAGCGGCGCGGGCGCGGCCGCGGCGGCCGCCTTGACCGCTTGGAAGTCGAGAAGGGCTTCCCGAGCGGCCACATCCGCGCGGACCCCGTCGAGAATCGAGTCGAGTACCGTCATCTGGCTCGAATCCTTTCTGGGGAGACGGACTTGCTACCTGAGAATCCCCCCAGGCGCTGTCTCACCGATGCTGACAAAGAATAAATGGACCTACCGGGCGCGTTCGCGCCGGGGCTGGGGTTGAACCACGCGGAAGGGCTCGGCGCAAGGTGGTACCCGCCACATCCGCCGCGCGGGAACTGCTCAGCGGCCATGCCGGCCCGCCTCGCCGTGCCCCGGATCGTCCCGAGGCGGCTGCCCGGCCTCGGCTTCCTCGGTCGGGTCGGTGCCCGCGTCCAGCGCGTCCCACAGCACACGCTCGGACAGGTGCGGCGCGGACGGCTCGTCCGAGGACCGCGCGCGCCGCTGGGCGACCTCCGCCGTGGCGTCGGCGCGCCGGAAGACCGGATTGTCGTACTTGCCGGACAGCCGCGCCGCCTCGGCGGGCATGCGCGCCAGCAGCGCGCCCGCGCCGAATGCGGCGATCGCGCCGAGCAGCGCGAGCACGGCCGGGAACGCCGACGTGGTCGCCGTCTCGACCTGGGCGCGCGCCGGGAGTTCGGCGAGTGCCGCGGCTCGCTCGGCGGTCTTGCCGGAGCTGGTCAGCAGGGCGAACGCGGGCACCGCCGCCACCGCCGCGACCAACGCGATCAGCACGCCCACTACCCGGCGCAACCAGCCCCGGGTGGCCAGCACGGCCGCGATCGAGGCGAGCAGCACCAGCGCCAGCGGTGTCAGCGCGCCGAACCACACCCCGCCGTTCAGGTGATCGGTGCGCGGCTGGGTGAGACCGTCCGACGAGGACACCGTCACCCAGGTCATCCGGGACGAAGCCCACAGCGCCGCGGCGGCCATGGCGAGCAGCACGACCGGCCCGACGGGGTACTTCCGGCCGGAAACGCTTTCGGCCGGGCCTGGTTCGCCTTCGGGGTGGGCAGCCGTCATAGTGGTCCGCCGTTCGCCGCATCGGGCTGCGTGCCGTAGGCCCGCACCGTTCCGGCCGCCGCGATCGCCTTGAGCACCGCCATCGCCTTGTTGCGCGATTCCACGTCCTCGTACTCCGGATCCGAGTCCGCGACGACGCCCGCGCCCGCCTGCACGTAGGCCGTGCCGTCCTTCAGCAGCGCGGTGCGGATGGCGATGGCGGTATCGGCGTCTCCGGCGAAGTCCAGGTATCCGACCACCCCGCCGTAGACGCCGCGGCGGGTCGGTTCGAGCTCCTCGATCAGCTCCATCGCGCGCACCTTGGGCGCACCGGACAGGGTGCCCGCCGGGAAGCACGCCCGCACCGCGTCCAGTGCGATCCGGCCGGGCGCCAACCGGCCCGACACCGTCGACACCAGGTGCATGACGTGGCTGTAGCGCTCGATGTGCCGGTACTCGGTGACCCGCACGGTGCCCGGCTCGCACACCCGGCCCAGATCGTTGCGGCCCAGGTCGACGAGCATGAGGTGCTCGGCGTTCTCCTTCTCGTCGGCGAGCAGGCCCTTTTCCAGCAGCAGGTCCTCCTCCTCGGTGCCGCCCCGCCAGCGGGTGCCCGCGATCGGGTGGGTCGTCGCCACACCGTCCTTCACGGTCACCAGCGATTCCGGGCTGGAGCCGACGATCGAGAACGCCGTGCCGCCCTCGCCGTCCGGGATGTGCAGCAGGTACATGTACGGGCTGGGATTGGACGCGCGCAGCATCCGGTACAGGTCGATCGGCGCCCCGTCGTAGTCCATCTCGAAACGCTGCGACAGCACCACCTGGAAAGCCTCGCCCGCCTCGATCTCCTTGACCAGGCGGCGCACGCCGGCGCCGAACTCCTCGGTGGTGCGCCTGCGCCGGTAGCGGGGCTCGGGCTGGTCGAACACCGAGACGGTGGAATCGGCGGGCACGCCGAGCGCGGCGGTCATCCGGTCCAGCCGGGCCACCGCGTCGTCGTAGGCCTCGTCGACGCGCTCGGCGGTGCCGTTCCAGTTGACCGCGTTGGCGATCAGCGTGATGGCGCCCTCGTGGTGATCGAACGCGGCCAGGTCGGTGGCCAGCAGCAAGACCATCTCCGGCAGCTGCAGGTCGTCCAGCGCCAGGCTGGGCAGCCGCTCTATCCGGCGCACCGCGTCGTAGCCGAGGTAGCCGACCATGCCGCCGGTCAGCGGCGGCAGCCCGGGCAGGCGCTCGGTGCGCAGCAGCTCCAGCGTCTCGCGCAGCGCGACCAGCGGATCGCCGCCGGAGGGGGCGTCGGCCGGGATGCTGCCCAGCCAGGCCGCCGCGCCGTCGACGACGGTCAGCGCCGAGGGACTGCCCGCGCCGATGAACGACCAGCGCGACCAGGACCGCCCGTTCTCCGCGGACTCGAACAGGAAGGTGCCCGCCCGGTCGCCCGCGAGTTTGCGGTAGGCCGACAGCGGAGTCTCGGAGTCCGCCAGCACCTTTCGGGTCACCGGGACCACCCGATGCTCCGCGGCCAGCTGGTGGAACTGCTCGCGGGTCGTGGTGGTGGGAGTGGACGCGCCTGGCATGCACTCATCATCCCAGGCCGGGCCGATCGACCGGTGAGCGGTGCCGGTGACACGGCCACGGCCGCGACAAATCCGACAAATCAGGTCGACCGTCCGGTTCCCACGCGCCCGCGGGAGGTGTGGCGGCGCTCACTACACTCGCGCCCGTTCCACGTCGCATGCGGTATCCATCTCGAGAGGAAACAACTGATGTACCCCTCGCAATCGGTAGCGCCCGAGGGCCCTCGGCACGTCGCGGGCCAGAGTGTCCCGCACCTGCGCGCTCCACGGGCAGCGGGCACGAACGCCGCCCCGAGCAACGCGCTCGCGTCCTTCGTCACCTACGTCAAAGCACTGGAGTCCCTGGACAAGAACCGTTTTCCCGACGAGTACGCCGTCCACAGTCACCGCATCAAGGAGCTGAAGCCGTTCCTGCGGGCCCACGGCATCCTCGACGTGATGGCCATCAAGAATCCTGAGGTGGCAGCGCTCATCGGCGCGTAGCCGCGCCGCGCACCACCGGTTCGTGCCCGGCCACCGACGCGATCCGATCGCGGCGGCGCATCGACGGGCACGAGCACCGGGTTCGTCCGCCGCCGGCGAGCGAGGTACCCGATTCGACCAAGCGCCCGGTAGTGTTCCCGGGTATGCAGCAAGGACAGCTCGCCCCCGACTTCGAGCTTCCCGATCAGTCCGGCACCCTCCGCTCGCTCGACAAGCTACTGGCGGACGGCCCACTGGTCCTCTTCTTCTATCCGGCGGCCAACACCCCTGTGTGCACAGCCGAGGCCTGCCATTTCCGTGACCTCGCCGCCGAATTCGCCGCGATCGGCGCGACCTGTGTCGGCATCAGCACCGACAACGTGGACACGCAGGCGGGATTCGCCGAGAAGCAGCGCCTCGGCTACCCGCTGCTCTCCGACGCCGACGGCGCCGTCGCCGCGAAGTTCGGCGTGAAGCGCGGCCTGCTCGGCAAACTCGCGCCGGTGAAGCGGCAGACGTTCGTCATCGACACCGACCGCACCATCCGCAAGGTCATCACCGGCGAGTTGCGCGCGGCGGTGCATGCCGACGAAGCACTGAACTACCTGCGCACCAGGTAGCAGGCGCGACGCGCCGCCGTCGCGCAGCCGCTGTCCGGCGACGGCGCGGCCTAGGCTGGCCGCATGACTTCGACCGAGGTTCAGCCGGGCGGGCGCAAACCTACGGCAGCCGTCTGGCGTACACGGATCATCGGGGGCGCCGCGCTCTTGGCTGTCCTCGTCGTCCTCTACTTCCTGCTGTCCGCGTTCATCCCGCGCTGGTGGGCGCAGCGGGTGGGGTCGGCGGTGCACGGTAGCTTCACCAAGGGCATCGGCTGGGGTCTGTTCTATGGCGGAATCTGCACCGCCGTCACGCTTTTCCTGTTGTTGTTCGCCGTTCAGGTCTGGCGGCGCAAAGCGGGAAGGTTCCTCGCGGGCGCGGCCGCGATAGTCGCGATCCTGTTCGCGCTTCCCAATCTGATGACGCTGACCATCGTGCTCGGCAACAGCAGCGCCGCGCACGCGGGTGAGCGAGTTCTGGACGTCGACGCGCCCGCCTTCCGCGGCGCCGCGCTCACCGGCGCCGTCATCGCCACGCTGCTGTTCCTCCTGACGGTTGCGCTGTTGCTGCTGCGCAGATGGCGCCGCACCCACCCGTCCACACCGAAAGCCGAGGACACGCCACCACCGCACGTGTGAGTGAACTCACCTCACCCAGCATCTTTATGCCGGTCGAGCGAAGTCGTGGCAAACTCGATGTCGCGGGTGACTGTGCACAAGTTTTTCGACAATCACTAGGACTACGAACACAACCACGTCACTTGGCTCGAAAGAAGGCACACAGTGACGAAGTGGCTCGACCCGGTCGAACAACGAGCTTGGCGCTCGATCGTAGCGCTGATGACGCGGCTGCCAGGAGCCTTGGATACGCAGCTCCAGCGCGAGTCCGGCGTGACGCATTTCGAGTACTGGGTACTGACCCTGCTGTCGGAGGAACCGGGGCACCGACTGCAGATGAGTGAGCTTGCCCACAAGGCAAATGCATCGCTATCGCGACTGTCGCACGTGGTGTCCAAGCTGGAGCGGATGGGCTGGGCCCAGCGCTCGGCGACCGCCGGGCGGCGCGGCGTGCACGCCGTGCTCACCGACGAGGGATACCTGAAGGTCGTCGAGGCCGCGCCGGGCTATCTGGCGGCCGTGCGGCACTTGGTCTTCGACGGATTGGACGACGCGCAGAAGGCCCAGCTCGCCGAGCTCGGCGAGCTGCTGGCCGAGCGGCTCGTCGGCGCGCTCGACCAGCTCGGCGAACTCTCCCCGGCGAAGGCGAATCGGGACGACCACCGCCCGAACGGCGCCTAGCCCGGCGCGGGTCAGGACCGCGCGGCCAACAGCACGTCCGAGTCGAAGCAGGTGTGGGTGCCGGTGTGGCAGGCCGCGCCCTCCTGATCGACGACCAGCAGAATCGTGTCGCCGTCACAGTCGAGCCGTACCTCGTGCACGTACTGGGTGTGACCGGAGGTCTCGCCTTTGACCCAGTACTGCTGACGGGACCGCGAATAGTACGTCGCCTTACGGGTTTCCAGCGTGCGCGCCAGCGCTTCGTCGTCCATCCACGCGACCATCAGCACGTCACCGGTGGCGCGTTCCTGCGCGACGGCCGACACCAGCCCGGCGTCGTTGCGCTTGAGACGGGCGGCGATAGCGGGATCGAGACTCATAGCACCGTTATAACAGGGGCGGGCGCGAGCAGGCGCGCCCGGAGTACAGGTCAGCGCACGCGCGCGCGCCGCAGGTCACCGAGTACCTCCCAGGTGCGCCGCTGGTCCTGCGGGGTGGTCAGATCGGTCTGCGAGAAGACCACCTCCGTCGCGCCAGCCGCGAAGTACTCCGCGACGCGGGAGGCGATCAGCTCCTCGTCGCCGATCACCACGAGATCCGCCGCCCGCGACGCGCCGGACAGCTCGATCACCCGGGCATAGGACGGGATGTCGTCGTAGAACGCCGTCTGGGCGATGGCGGCCGCACGCGCGGCCTCGACGTCGGCGGTGACCACGCCGGGGACCAGGACGGTGATCCGCGGGGCGGGGCGGCCGGCCCGTTCGGCCGCGGTGGTGAGCGGCGCGACGACGTGCTCGGCCAGGGCCTTCGGGCCGATCAGGAAGAGCAGGGTGCCGTCGGCGAGCTCACCGGTGACGCGCAGTGCCTGCGGTCCCATGGCGGCCACCAGAATGGGCACGGCCGGGCGCGCCCCGGCCACCGCGGCGGGCAGCGGGGCGGCGGCGGTGAGCGTCTCGCCGTGGAAGTCCACCGTGCCGGTGTGCAGCACGGCGCGCAGCGCGGTGAGGAACTCGCGCAGCCGGGTGATCGGTCGGTCGAAGGAACCGCCGAACGCCGGTTCGGCGAAGGATTTCGCGCCGAGGCCGAGCCCGAGGGTGAACCGGCCGCCGGTGGCCGCCTGCGCGGTCTGCGCCTGACCGGAGATCAACAGGGGATGACGCGCCGTGATCGGCACCGCGGAGGTGCCGACCGCGAGTTCGGGCACCGCGCGGCCGACGATCCCGGCCAGCGCGATGGCGTCGTGGCTGAACGTCTGGCCGAACCACAGCGACGACACTCCGGCGGCGGCCGCCGACTCGCCCAGCGACACCGCCGCGTCCACGGCGTTGTCCGTGGCGTCGAGGGCGAACGGGGACAGCGCGATTCCGATGCTCATGCCCGATGCAACCGCACCGGTCCGGTCCGCCTTCCGACTCGGCGGATTCCCGCCAGTCGCTACCGGATGACGATCTTCTCCGCCCGCATCGAATCCTTGACCTGGCCGATGGTGAGGTCACCGAAGTGGAACACGCTGGCCGCGAGCACCGCGTCGGCGCCCGCGTGCACGGCCGGGGCGAAGTGCTCGACCGCGCCCGCGCCCCCGCTGGCGATCACCGGAACCGTGACGGCCGCCCGCACGGCACGGATCATCGGCAGGTCGAAACCGGCTTTGGTGCCGTCGGCGTCCATCGAATTCAGCAGGATCTCGCCGACCCCGAGTTCAGCGCCGCGCACCGCCCATTCGACCGCGTCGATGCCGGTGCCGCGTTTGCCGCCGTGCGTGGTCACCTCCCAGCCGGAGGGGGTGTCCGGCTGTCCTTCCGGGACGGTGCGCGCGTCCACCGACAGCACGATGCACTGGGAGCCGAATCGCTCGGACATCTCGCGCAGCACCTCAGGCCGCGCGATCGCGGCGGTGTTCACCGAGACCTTGTCCGCGCCCGCGCGCAGCAGGCGGTCCACGTCCTCGACGGTGCGCACCCCGCCGCCCACCGTGAGCGGGATGAAGATCTGCTCGGCGGTGCGGGTCACCACGTCGATCATGGTGCCGCGGTCGCCGGTGGAGGCGGTCACGTCGAGGAAGGTCAGCTCGTCGGCGCCCTGCGCGTCGTAGAGGGCGGCCAGTTCGACGGGATCACCCGCGTCGCGCAGGTTTTCGAAGTTGACGCCCTTGACCACCCGTCCCGCGTCGACGTCCAGACACGGGATCACTCGTACGGCCAACGTCATTGCCTCACCCTTCCTCCGCGGCCGCCGGATCGGCGACCGCGCAGATCATGTCGAGCAGTTCTTCGTGCACGCCGGGCGCGGCCGCGAGCACCGAGCCGGAGGTGATGGTCCACGGCCGGCCCACCAGATCGGTGACCACCCCGCCCGCCGCGCGCACCAGGGCGACGCCCGCCGCGTTGTCCCAGGGATGGTGCCCGAACACGATCGTGCCGCCGAGCACGCCGGACGCGGTGAACGCCAGGTCGATGCCGGTCGAGCCGTGCATGCGCACCCGGGAGGACAACCTGCTCAGCGGGCCCAGCAGGTCGAAGCGGAACTGTCCGGGGATGCGGCCGTTCGAGTCGACGTTGAACGTGCCGAAGCCGATCATGGCCTCGGCGAGCTTGCCGCGCGGCAGCGGCGGCAGCGGCTTCCCGTCCAGCAGCACGGGGCCTCCGGTCATGGCGGCATAGCGGCGGCCGAGCAGCGGCAGCCAGGTCAGGCCGAGCACCGGTTCCCCGTCGCGCACCAGCGCGAGCAGCATGCCCGAGAGCGGATGCCCGGACGAGTAATTGAAGGTGCCGTCGATCGGGTCGAGCACCCATGCGGTGCCGGAGGTGAGCTGCGGGCCGCCGAACTCCTCACCGTGCACCTCGATGCCCGTGCGCCGCCGCAGCTCGGCGGAGACGGTGCGCTCCAGTTCCAGATCCAGCTCGGTGGCGAAGTCGTTGCGACCCTTGGCGACCGCGCTCGGCGCGCCGATACCCTCGATGAACCGGGAACGTACCGAGTCCAGGACCTCGCTCGCCTCCGCGAGCAGTCTCGACAGCTCCTGGGTCATCTCACCGCGGCCAGCGCCTCGGGCAGGGTGAACCGGCCCGCGTAGAGCGCCTTGCCGACGATCGATCCCTCGACGCCGTCCGGCACGAGTTCGGCGATCGCGACCAGGTCCGCGATGGTGGACACGCCGCCGGAGGCGATGACCGGGGCGTCGGTGGCCGCGCAGACCTCACGCAGCAGGTCGAGGTTCGGGCCGGTGAGCGTGCCGTCCTTGGTCACGTCGGTCACCACGTACCGCGAGCAGCCGTCCCGTTCCAGGCGCTCGAGTACCTCCCACAGATCGCCGCCGTCGCTGACCCAGCCGCGGCCGCGCAGCCGGTACTCGCCGTCGATGATGCGCACGTCCAGACCGACGGCGATGCGCTCGCCGTGCCGGGCGATGGCCTTCGCGCACCACACCGGGTCCTCCAGCGCGGCGGTGCCGAGGTTGACCCGGGCGCAGCCGGTGGCCAGGGCCGCCTCCAGGCTCTCGTCGTCGCGAATGCCGCCGGACAGTTCCACCTTGACATCGAGCTCACCGACGACGCCCGCGAGCAGCTCCCGATTCGAGCCGCGCCCGAAGGCGGCGTCCAGGTCGACCAGATGCACCCATTCCGCGCCGGCTTCCTGCCAGGCCAGCGCCGCCTCGCGAGGCGAGCCGTAGCTGGTTTCGCTTCCGGCCTCTCCTTGCACGAGGCGCACGGCCTCTCCGTTGGCGACATCGACGGCGGGTAGCAGCACAAGACTCACGAGAGCAGCCTAGTGGTTACCCGGTCGCGTCCGGGTGCAGGGCCTGGGCGAATGGGACCTCGATCACCGGCGCCGGTCAGCCGCGGTGGGCGTCCAGGATGCGGGTCAGCAGGGTGACCAGGGTGCGCCGGTCCCCCGTGGAGAAGCCGGCGAGCAACTCGTCCTGGGCGACCGCCAGGCGCTGGTCGAGCTCGTCCAGGTGCCGGGCGCCCGCGGTGGTGAGGGTGACGATGTTGCGGCGCCGGTCGGCGGGATCGGAGCTGCGCTCGACCAGCCCGCGGGCGGCGAGATCGTTCACCGCCGCGACCACGTCGCTGCGGTCGATGCGGGTGCGCCTGCCCAGCTCCGCCTGGCTGGCCGGACCGAACTCCCCGAGCGTGGCCAGCAGCGCGTAGTGGTGCCGCCGGGAGCCGGTGGGCTCCAGCGCCCGCTCGGTCGCCCGATTCGCCACGAGCGCGACCTGATTGACCAGCCTGGTGGGCAGGACCCGGAGCCGTCCCGCCGCGCCTTCGTGCGCGATGTCCATGCGGCCACCCTAACAAGACTTGTTGGCGTCCCCCACGGTTTGATAAGTTGGCAACACCAACGTTGGAGTTGCCAACGTTCTGCTCGAAAGGCTACCTCGATGCGCAAGATTCGCTCGGTCCTCCCTGTGCTGGCCCTCCCCTTGGCCGCCCTGACCGCCGCATGCACCTCCGCCTCCGCGACCCCTGCGCCAGAGGTACGCGAGCTGCTGGACCGCCAGCAGATCACCGCTCTGGTCGACCGGCTCGGCCGCGCCTTGGACGAGGGCCGCTTCGACGACCTCCGGGCGATCTACACCTCGGACGCGACCGCGAAGACCCCCGGCGGCACCGCCGAGGGCCGCGACGCGCTGATCGCCCAAGCGAGCCGAAACCACGGCGACGACAAGCGAATCCAGCACGTCATCGGCAATGTGCTGATCGATCTGCGCGGCGACGCAGCCGATGTCCGGGCCAACCTGATCGCCACCTTCGCGCCCGCCTCCGCCGATGGGACGATTCCGCAGCCGCGATACACCCTCGGCGAGATCTACCGCTTCGACGCGGTGCGCACCGCAGAAGGCTGGCGCCTGTCCCGGGTACAGACCACCCCGATCTGGTCCACCGGCACCCGGCCGTGATCAGCGGGCGGCGAGCACGCGTACGCGGTAGCACGCCAGGGCGGCTAGCACCGCGCACAATGCCGTCACCGCGGCGGCCGCGATCCGCAGGCCCTGTCCGATCTGGAACTCCGCCGCCGCGCGTTCGATCTCGGCGAGCGTGTGCGCGTTCCGGTCGTCGAACAGGATCGACGCGCGCGGCCACAAATAGAGGATCGACAGCAGGAACTGCCCGCTGAGCAGAGCGGCGAGCGAGAAACCGAGCCATCGGCGTCCGACCCGGTAGGCCAGCGACACCGCGCCCGCGATCAAGGCGCACAGCGTCAGCGCCGCGCCGAGCGGGCGCATGACGTCACCGACGGCGACGGTGCTCATGAATCGCTCGGTCAGTTCCAGCGATGCGGGAATGTCGTGAAAGATGTTGGGATACAGCAGCAGCGTCTCGGCCGCGGTCGTCCCGAAAGCGAAACACGCGACGACAGCGTACCCGGTGATTATCGTCAGCGGAACAGTGGCGCTTCTCATATCGACCTCCTCCCCTCGACCGTAGGTCCGGGCCGCAACTTGCGGATCCGGAGCGAGCCCCCATAGACGGGTCAGGGTCTACCCGGGAACTGCCGGCCCGGTCGTCGGCCGGAGTTCGAACACCCGACTCGGATGGAGGCGCCGGGTGCGCCGCAATCGGCCCTGAACTCGACCACTGGCTCTCCGTAGCGAGCGCGGTGATTCGTCGCCTGCCCGACCGGGAGCGCGGCGGATGCTCGCGCCGCGAAACCGGCAGGAGCAACGTGGCAGCGGGAGCCGTGCCCGTCGCCGGTCCGAGTTGTAGCGCGGCGGATGCTCGCGGCGAGAGCACCGAGGTGAAGCCCGCCGCGAGATCGCCGCGGCACGGGCGGCGCGGGCGGTATCGTCTCCGCTCGGCGATCACCTCCGGTCGCCGCTTCCACCTCGCACCGAGGAAGTGCATGTCACGATCCACAATCGCTGCCGCCCTGTCGCTTTCGGCAGCAGCCTGCTCCGCGGCCTTCGTCGCCGCACCCGCCGCCACCGCCGCCCCGCCCGAGGAGGCGCGCCTGGCGGGATGCGAATTCGGCTCCGCCGCGGCGACATACGACTACGCGCGGTTCGGCGAACACGCCCGCCGGATGCTCGACCTCAGCACCGGAGAGTTCCGCGCCGAGTTCGAGAACTTCCGTGGCAATATCCAGTCGAGCGCGGAGGCCGCGCACATCCGCGCCGAGGCCAACTCGGCCGACTGTCGTGTCGTCTCCGGCGACGACAACCGGGCCGAGGTGGACGTCGACGTGGTCCGGACCGTGACCAGCGACGAAACCGATGGTCTCCCGCAGACCAGCCGCATGGCCATGACCGTGACGGTGGACAACGTCGACGGACGCTGGCTGGTCAGCAAGGTTCGCTCACGCTGACCCGGCAAGTCCCGCGCGCCCCCGGTGCGCGGGATTCGCCCTACAGCGAGTTCACCCAGTTGCGCAGCAGGTGCGCGCCCGCGTCACCGGACTTCTCCGGGTGGAACTGCGTCGCCGACAGCGCGCCGTTCTCCACCGCCGCGAGGAACGGCACGCCGTGTTCGGCCCAGGTCAGTTTGGGCGCGGCGAAGTGGTCACTGGGCGGGAGATCCCAGGTCTGCGCGGCGTAGGAGTGCACGAAGTAGAAGCGGGTGCCGGTGTCGAGGCCCGCGAACAGGACGCTGTCGGACGGAGCGGAGACGGTGTTCCAGCCCATGTGCGGCAGCACCGGAGCGGACAGCCGTTCGACCGTGCCGGGCCATTCGGCGCATCCGTCGGTCTCCGCACCGAACTCGACACCCCGTTCGAAGAGGATCTGCATGCCGACGCAGATGCCGAGGACCGGACGCCCGCCCGCCAGACGCTGACCGATCAGACGCTCGCCCCGCACCCCGCGCAATCCCGCCATGCAAGCGGCGAACGCGCCGACGCCCGGCACGACCAGACCGTCGGCGGCCAGCACGACCTCCGGGTCGGCGGTCACCTCGACGCGCGCGCCCACCCTGGCCAGCGCCCGCTCGGCCGAGTGCAGATTGCCGGAGCCGTAATCCAGCAGCGCCACCGATTTCGCGGTCACAGCGTTCCCTTCGTCGACGGGACCCCGCTCACCCGCGGGTCGGGTTCCACCGCGGCGCGCAGTGCGCGTGCCACCGCCTTGAATTCGGCCTCGGTGACGTGGTGCTGATCGCGTCCGTAGAGCACCCGGACGTGCAGGGCGATGCGCGCGTTCAGCGCGATCGACTCGAATACGTGACGGTTGAGCACGGTGGAATACGGCGCACCGGGACCGGAGCCGGGGATCACCGTGTGGACCAGGTGATCCGGCTCGCCGGTGTGCACGCAGTAGGGGCGGCCGGACACGTCGACCGCGGCGTGGGCCAGTGTCTCGTCCATCGGGATGTAGGCGTCGCCGAACCGGCGGATGCCCGTCTTGTCGCCCAGCGCCTTGCCGAGTGCCTGACCGAACACGATCGCGGTGTCCTCGACGGTGTGGTGCGCCTCGATCTCGATGTCGCCCTCCGCGCGCACGGTCAGGTCGAAGCTGGCGTGCGCGCCGAGCGCGGTCAGCATGTGGTCGTAGAACGGCACGCCGGTGGCGATCTCGGTCTTACCGGTGCCGTCCAGATCCAGCTCCACGAGGATGCTGGATTCCTTGGTGACCCGCTCCACCCGGGCGGTCCTGCTCATGCTCATGTCCAATCGGGGTTGTCGCCGAGGGTTTCCCGGCGCTGGTTCATCGCGGTGCGCGGTCGGTGCCCGCCAGCAGGCCGCTGACCCGCAGCAGTTCGTCGTTCTCGGCGGCGAGGCCGATGGTGGTGCGCAGGTAGCCGGGGATGCCGACGTCGCGGATCAGCACGCCGTGATCGAGGTAGCGCTGCCAGGTGCGCGCGGCGTCGGCGAAGCGGCCGAACAGCAGGAAGTTGGCGTCGCTGGGGATCACGTCGTACCCCTGCTCCCGCAGCGCCGCCGCCACCCGGTCGCGCTGCGCCGCCAGTTCGGCGACGCTGCCGAGGGTCTCGTCGGCATGCCTCAAGGCCGCGCGGGCGGCCACCTGGGTGACCACCGAGAGGTGGTAGGGCAGCCGCACCAGCAGCATCGCCTCGATCACCGCGGGCGCGGCGACCAGGTAGCCGAGCCGCCCGCCCGCGAACGCGAACGCCTTGCTCATCGTCCTGGTCACCACGAGTTTCGCCGGGAACCGCGCGATCAGCCCGATGGCGCTGGGCTGTGCCGAGAATTCGCCGTAGGCCTCGTCCACCACCACGATGCCGGGCGCGGCGGCGAGGATGCGCGCCAGATCGTGCTGCGGGATGCTGTGCCCGGTGGGATTGTTCGGACTGGTCACGAACACCACGTCGGGCCTGCGCTCGGCGATGGCGGCGAGTGCGTGGTCGATGTCGAGGGAGAAGTCGGCGCTGCGCTTGGCCTCGATCCACTCGGTGTCGATGCCCTCGGAGATGATCGGGTGCATCGAGTAGGAGGGCACGAAACCCAGTGCGCTGCGGCCCGGCCCGCCGAAGGCCTGCAACAGCTGCTGCAGGATCTCGTTGGAGCCGTTGGCCGCCCAGACGTTGCCGGTGTCCAGCGCGATGCCGGTCTGGGCGGTGAGATACCGCGCCAGGTCGGTGCGCAGCGCGACGGCGTCGCGGTCCGGGTAGCGGTGCAGGTCGGCGGCGGCGGCGCGGATCGACTCGGCCACGTCGTCGATCAGCGCCCGGCTCGGCGGGTGCGGGTTCTCGTTCGTGTTCAGCTGCACGGGAACCGTCAATTGCGGTGCGCCGTAGGGCTTCTTGCCCCGCAGGTTCTCCCGCAGCGGCAGTTCGTCCAAAGTCAGCTCCGCGCCGGGCGCGCTCACCGCGCGCGTCACGACAGCGCCTCGAAACGCGCCTGCACGGCCTGGCCGTGCGCGGGCAGGTCCTCGGCGTTCGCCAGCGCCACCACGTGGCCCGCGACGTCCTTCAGTGCCGCTTCGGTGTACTCCACGACGTGGATTCCGCGCAGGAAGGTCTGCACGCTCAAGCCGGAGGAGTGCCGCGCGCAGCCCGCGGTGGGCAGCACGTGGTTGGAGCCCGCGCAGTAGTCACCCAGGCTGACCGGCGCGTACGCGCCGACGAACACCGCTCCGGCGCTGCGCACCCGGGCCGCGACCGCGGGCGCGTCCGTGGTCTGGATCTCCAGGTGTTCGGCGGCGTAGGCGTTCACCACGCGCAGGCCCTGCTCGATGTCGTCGACCAGGACGGTGCCGGACTGCTTGCCGCGCAGCGCCTCGCTCACCCGGTGGGCGTGCTTGACCACGGTCAGCTGCGCGGTCAGCGCCGCGTCCACCGCGTCGGCCAGCTGCTCGCTGTCGGTGACCAGCACGCTGGCGGCCAGCACGTCGTGCTCGGCCTGGCTGATCAGGTCGGCGGCGACGTGCACCGGATCGGCGGTCGCGTCGGCGAGGATGGCGATCTCGGTGGGGCCCGCCTCGGCGTCGATGCCGACCAGGCCGCGGCACAGCCGCTTCGCCGCGGTGACGTAGATGTTGCCCGGCCCGGTGATCAGGTCCACCGGCTCCAGCTGCGCGCCGTCGGTGTCGACGCCGCCGTAGGACAGCAGCGCGACGCCCTGGGCGCCGCCGACCGCCCACACTTCGTCGACGCCGAGCAGCTGCGCGGCGGCCAGGATGGTGGGGTGCGGCAGCCCGCCGAACTGCGCCTGCGGCGGCGAGGCCACCACCAGCGAGCCGACGCCCGCGGTCTGCGCGGGCACCACGTTCATCACGACGCTGGACGGGTAGACGGCGTTGCCGCCCGGCACGTACAGGCCGACCCGCTCGACGGGCACCCAGCGCTCGGTGACGGTGCCGCCCGGCACCACCTCGGTGGTCTTGTCGGTGCGCCGCTGGTCGGCGTGCACCTTGCGCGCCCTGGCGATGGACTCCTCCAACGCCGCGCGAACCGCCGGGTCCAGCCGCTCCAGCGCGGCTTCCAGCTCGGCCGCGGGCACCCGCACCGTCGGCGGGATCACTCCGTCGAAGCGCTCGCTGAACTCCAGGGCCGCCGACACACCCTGATCACGGATCGCCTCCACCACCGGACGCACCTGATGCAGCACCGAGTCCACGTCGACTCCCCCACGCGGCAGCGCGGCGCGCAGCTCGGCGACGGAGGGAGTACGACCGCGCAGATCGACGCGGGCGAGCTCGATGCGGGTTGTCATGTGGTGTCGGTCCTTGTCTCCAGCGGATTCCGCAACAGGAAAGTTGCAGCTACCAGCCTAATGGGCCGACGCCAACCGTTATCCGCGTGGTCCGGGGCGGCGAGATTCATCGCGGCTTCATGCCCCCACAGCGAACCCGGGCGTTCGGCAGCCGCTTCCGGCTGCACCTCAGAATTCGGACGCCGGCGTCAATGCGTGTCGCTGTCGATCAGAACAGATCCGTTGCCGGGATTGATCACCCGAAGCGTCACGGACTTGGTCTGGCCACCATAGGTCACGCTGGCCACATTGACGTCCACCGAACCGTCCGCGTTGGTACCGCTACCGCCACCGACCGTGTCGACGGTGTTGAAGCCCGTGACCCGGTTCTGCGTCCAGTAGGTCTCGAAGGCTTGCTGACTGCCGTACACCTGCTGGGCTGCGGGGGTCAGCTGTTTCCACGCGGCGGAGAAGCTCAAGTACGTCAGATTGTTGAAGAAGTCCACCACGTAATCGATGGATTGCCGTGGGTCGGCCTTGCCGACACTCTTCGTCTCCCCCACCGGGGCCGCGGCGGACGTCGTGTTGCCGCCTGGACGGGTCGAGGAGACCACCGACGACGTGCTGTCCTGCGCTGCGTTGGTGGTCGAACCCGACGAACTCAGCGTGTTCACCAGAATTGCTCCGGCCACGACGACCGCGCCGATCAGCGCACCGATCAGCACCGCGCGCCGTTTCCCTCCCGAGCCCTGCCTCGGCGTCGGGCGCGGCTGCGCCATGGTGCGGGGATGGGCCGCGGTGTCCGGATGGGAATTGGCCGGCCGCGCGGGCGTGGGACGGGGACGCGGCTGGCGCTCGGTGGGCGTGTAGGGCGCCGACGCCATCGCCGACGGCCGCAGCGTGCGGGTCGCCGATTCGGAGTCGCCCGCCCTCGGCCGCGCGAACGCTTCGCTGGCAGGCACGAACCCGACGGAAACCGGCGCGGGACCGGCGTCGGCGAACGCGGCGAGGTGGTCGCGCGCCGCCCGCATGCTCGGGCGCTCGGACGGCTCCGGGCTGAGCAGGTCGAGCAGGAAATCCGTCGCGGGGCCCGCGTTGCGCGGTTCGCTCAGCTGGCCGTTGGCGGCGGCGTAGAGCACCGCGAGCGGATTGGAGCCGGCACCGTAGGGCGGTTCGCCCTCGAGCGCGTGGAACAGCGTCGCGCCCAGCGCGAACACGTCGGAGGCCGGACTGGGATCGGAGCCGCGGGCGACCTCGGGCGCGAGATAGGCGGCGGTGCCGCAGATCAGTCCGGTCTCGGTGAGCGTCACGTCGCCGGTCGCGCGGGAGATGCCGAAGTCGGTGATCTTCACCGTCCCGTGATCATCGAGCAGGATGTTGCCCGGTTTCACGTCACGGTGCACGATGCCCGCCTGGTGCGCGACGATCAGCGCCGAGGCGACCTGCTCGCCGATCCGCGCGACCTGGGTCAGCGGCAAGGTGCCCTGGGCGCCGATCACGGCGGCCAGGCTCTTGGACTTCAGGTACTCCATCACCAGGCAGGGATCGCCCTCGTGCTCGGTGATGTCGAACACGACGATGGCGTTCGGATGCTGGAAACGGGCGGCGTTGCGGGCTTCCCGGATCGCGCGTTGGCGCACCACGATGCGTTCGGCCTCGGGCAAGCTCGGTTGGATGTGAATCTGCTTGACGGCCACGGAGCGCTGGAGGCGTTCGTCGACGGCACGCCAGACCACGCCCGTGCCGCCGCTACCAATCCGCTCGACCAGGCGGTAATGCTCCGCGATCAACTGACCGGTATCGATGGCGCCTACTCCGAACCTTCTCGAAATCGTGACATCCCGCATATTGATTACTCACGCGGTCCCGGGGATGAGTGTAGCGGGCTCCCGGCGGCTCGCACGCGCCAGCCGGGCCATGCCGCGGGCCAGAATCGCCCGAAACGGACTATTCGCGAGCGCGCAGCATCCGGCCCGCCGCGTCCACCGCGGGCGCCGAACTGCTCGCATCGCTGATGAACACGGCAAATGCCAGGTCGCCGTCGATACCGACGAACCAGCCGTGCGCGTGAGTGTCATCGATGTACTCCGCGGTGCCGGTCTTGCCGAGCAGCCCGGGAATGTCGCGCAGTTGCGTCGCGGTGCCGTCCGTGATCGTCTCGCGCATCATGGCTTTCAGCTGGTCGTCGACCTGCGGCGGCAGTGCGTCCGGAGCGCGGTCGGGGGTGCCCGGCTTGCCTGCGACGAGGGTGGGCGCGGGCGCGGCGCCACGCGCGATGGACGCGGCGACCATGGCCATACCGAACGGCGACGCTGTCACCTGCCCTTGACCGATCGCCGACTCCACCCGCAGCGCGGAGGTGCCTGCCGGGGGCACCTTCCCGGTGACAGTTGTCAGGCCCGGTGTGACGTAGTCGATCCCGAGGCCGAGTTGTGCGGCCGCTTTCGTCAGCGCGTCGGCGGGCAATTGCACGGCGAGGGAGCCCATGGTGGTGTTGCAGGAGCGGGCGAACGCGGTGTGCAGCGGGACCGAGCCCAGATCGAAGTTGTTGTCGTTGGGGATGCGGCGGCCCTCGATGTTCGCGGTGCCGGGGCAGGGCAGCACGGTGTCGGGTGTCACCGTTCCCGCCTGCAGCGCGGCGGAGACGGTGACCGTCTTGAACGTCGAACCCGGCGGGTAGAGCCCGGTCAGCGCGATCGGGCCCTGCGCGTCGGCGGCGGCGTTCTGCGCGATCGCGACGACCTCGCCGGTCGACGGCCGCAGGGCGACGATCGCGGCGGGCTGGGCGACCGGGACGAGGGCGGCCTCCGCGGCGCGCTGCCAGCCGAGGTCGAGCGTGGTCGCGATGTCCGCGGTGGGCGTCGGGTCCGTCCCCGCGACGCGCTGGGTGCCCTCCGGCGTCTGGGCGCGCACCGCCCACCCCGCGCTCGCGTCGGCGGACTCCTGCCACAGCTCGGCCAGTCCGGACAGGGTCGGTGCGGCCAGCGCCTTGTCGGTCGTCAGCAGGCGGGTCTGCGGGGCGAGGACGACGCCGGGCAGCGCGGTCAGACGATCGCGGACCGGGGCGAGATCGCTTTCGCGCAGGGTGATGGCGGTGATCGATTTCCCTTGTGCCGCGGCCAATTCCGCTTGCAGCGATGGCGCGGTGAGTCCGGGCGCGAGCGGGCCGAGCAGGTCCGCGACGGCGGCGAGGTCGGCGCCGGGGCCGACATTCACCAGCGTGACGATCTGCTCGGTCATCAGTTCGCCACCGGTGGAATCGAGGATGCGGGCCGGTTTCGGATAGACCCTGCTGTAGCTCAACGGCCCTGCGGCCAGCCCGGGGGCGACCGTGGCGGGGTCCCACTTCACCCGCCACCCCGACCCGTCGTCGCCCGCGGTGCCGTTGGTGGTGTAGGTCCACTCGGACTTGCCGTCGCCGCCCAGCTTCCAGGTGGCCGCCAGCGCGAAACCGTTCTCATCGACCGAGCGGACCTCGAAGCGCACGTCCTTGCCGAGCCCTTCGTAGAGCGCGCCGAGGGTGTCCGCGGCCAGGGCCGGGTTGTCGGTCAGCGCGGCCGCCGCGGCGACGTCGTCGCGGTTGAGCGCCTCGGCGAACTGCCCGGCGACGGTGTCGGGCTGGTCCGGTCCGGACGAGCAGGCGGCGAGCACGAGAATCGGTGCGGCGAACAGGACGAGGGACTTCCGGTTGGTACGCACGCCGACGACCCTATCGGGCCGGGCGTCGCGCCGAGCGGATCACGAGGTCAGTCGCCCGACCATGGGGCCTGCGCGAGCGCGGCGGCGTCGGCGTCGGTGAGGTCGATGTCGAACACCTCGGTGAGGATCTTGGGCAGCTCCGCGGGTTCGAGTTCCCTGGTGTCGCTCGTGCCGTCGGGGTACTCGGTGACGAGCGTGGTGCCGTCCAGCACGTGGTGCACATCAGGGCGGAAGCGCTGCGCGTACGGCCGGGTGGTGAACGGGGAACGCGGCGAGGTCGATACGAAGTGGTTGCCGACCGCGTAGTCGATGCGGTACTGCGGATTCAGGGTGAAACTGTGCCGGTCGACCCACCCGTCGCGGCCGTATTGGTGCAGCACCCACAAGTCGGAACCCAGCTCGCCGCGCGTGCTCTCCAGCCGGAACTTCCATTCGCCCGCGGCGAATTCGCCGGTCTCGGCGGACAGTTCGAACGGCACGAGCGGTCCGGCGCCGAAGCCGACGTCGCACAGCCAGACCCGATCGTCGTCGGCGGTGGTCACGCGCAGCAAAGCGTGGGTGGCGGGCCGCAAGGCCGTGCCCGCGCCCATGCTCACGCGCCCGCTGAGGCCGGTGACGCCGAACCCGAGCCGTTCCAGCGCGGCGGCGAACAATCCCACGTTCTCGTAGCAGTAGCCACCGCGCCGCCGCCGCACGAGCTTGTCCTGCAAGGTCGCCAGATCCAGCGGAATCGACCGGCCCAGGATGATCTCCAGGTTCTCGAACGGGATCTCGGTGGTGTGCGCGCGCACCAGCTCGTGCAGCGTCCGGACGGTGGGGGCGCGCTCGCCGGCGAATCCGATCCGGGCCAGATAGGCGTCCAGGTCCAGCTCCGCTCCGTTCCAGTGGTAGGCCGGGTCGGTCGGCTTGCTCATCACGTCCTCGCTTCGTCGTCGGTCTTCTCGGTCAACCGCGCGGAAACACGATCATGTTCCCGTCCGACCGCTCACGCCGCGCACTTCGCGCCCGGCGGGGCGGGCGGTGCGGTGACGACGCCGTGCGCGACGTCCACCAGGTAGTCGCGGTCCGGGCCGTCGACCGGTTCCGCGCCGAGCAGCAGTCGCTCGACGACGCAGCCGCCCTCGAAGAAGGCCGGTCCGACGCTGTGGTCGCCCGCGACCACCCGCCCGTTCAGATCGCGCCCGGTGACGACGGTGTACATCGAGGTGGGCCGTCCCGCGGCGCGCAAGCCCGCGCGCATCTCGATGCTGGTGGCGTAGGGCACCACGTCGTCGGCGGTGCCGTGGACGAGAAACGCGCGCCGTAGGTCCATCCGTTCGGCCAGCAGTGCGGGCGAGCGTTCGACATAGGCGAGCGGGCACACGGTGGGCGGGCAACCACCCGCGTCGCGCTCGATCTGCGCGGGCAGTGCCGGATCCACCGCCACCGCGCCCAGCCACATGGTGAAATCGTCGGCGGGACCGTAGTTGTCGACCCAGTAGTCGAACATCCCGCGCGGTCCGTGCGCCACCGCGAGACCGCTGGTGATGCCGCCCTGGCTCCACCCCCACAGCACCGTGCGGGCGATCGAGGGGTTGGCGTCCCGGTACCACGCGGTCGCGGCGACGATGTCGCGCCAGCCCGCCCACAGATTCCACTCCCCGGTGCGCCACACGCTGCCGTCGGAGCGCAGGTCCATCGACAGGATCGGGGTGGCGGTGCGCCGCGCGATCGAATCGAGGTATCCGGCGAAATCCGCCGACGACCCGTCGTGCCCGTGCACCGCGACCACGAGCGCCTGCGCGGCCGCGTCACCCTGGGCGCACCGATAGGGCTCGTAGACCCGCCCGGTCGCCGTCTCACCGTCCACGGTCAGCGAAACCGGGCGCACCGCCACCCCGGGGATGCACGGCGCATCCGCCGAAACGCGCGGCGCCACAAGAGTTCCCGTTACGAGCACGCCGGCCAGCGCGCAGCACAGTAGGAGTACCGGATATGCCCGTCGCATACTCGGATGATGTCACGGCGTCACCGTCGTGTCCGGGTGCTGCGCGAAGCGGACGTCACCCACGGCGGCGCTACCGACCGGAACGTCGCAGCCAGGTCCGGGTCGGCGATCTCGAAGCACGCTTTCCCGGCCTGCTCGACCCGGTCCGCGCCTGGGAACCGAGGACCGATCCCGATTTTTGGGGGCAGGACCAGGCGTGCGGGTCCTGTTACGGTCCGGATATTCATTTCGAGTCCGGACGGCACGGGTCCGCGCGTTCGGACGTCTTCTCATGGAGTCCGCCATGGCCTACGTACCCCGCCTCACCCCCGACGCGACCCTGATCAGCACGCTGGCGCAGAACGCCGCGAGGTGGCGCGAACAATTGCTGGCCGAGCGGAACGCACTGCGCGGCGGAACTTTTCGCGATGCCGCCGTCGCCCTGTGCGCGCTGGTCGCGATGGGCGACGGCGCGACCGAGGCGGCCGACCGCGCCGCCGTCGCCGAACTCGTCACGGCCGACCCGGTCCTGCGGAACTTCCCGGTCGACGACTTGCGCGCCCTGTTCGAGGACAACTGCAATCGGCTGGCGAACGACCATGTTCGCGGTTGCGCGCACGTGCTGCGGCAGATCGCCAAGGCCGGGGCCGAGCCGGTCGAAGCGGAGGCGGTGATCCGGATCGGCATCCTGACCGGCAGCGCGTCCGGAGTATGCGGCCCGGCCACGGTCGAGGCCGTCCGTGACGCCTGCCGGACGCTGCGCTTGGCGCCGGAGCGCTTCGGCCTCTGAACCCCGGTGGCGAACGCTACGATTCGCCTATGCGTTCGATTGATGCCGCCGAGCGGCGCGCTCGGCTGGCGGTGCGGCACCGGCTGGCGGCGCCGGAGCGGTCCGGGCGGGTCGCCGACATCGCCCGCTCGATGGTGGCCCTGCACGCGACCGATCCGGCGACCGTATTCCTCTCCGTCGCGGCCCGTGCCGAGGGCCTGCGCCCCTCGGATGTCGAACAGGCGATCTACGAAGACCGTTCGCTGCTGCGGATGCTCGCCATGCGCCGCACCATGTTCGTCGTGCCGGTGGATCTGGTCCCGGTTCTGCAGGCCTCGTGCGCGGACGCGCTGGCACACAAGCAGCGGCGCACCTATGGCAAGTACCTGGCGCAGGCCGGCATCGGGGACGGCGACACGCCGGGCTGGTGGGCCGAGGTGGAAGCGGAGACGCACGAAGCGTTGCTGGCCCGCGGCGCGGCGACCGGCGCACAGCTGAGCAAGGACGTCCCGCGGTTGCGCACCCAGGTGAACACCGCGCCGGACAAGGCGTACTCGAAGCCGACGAACATCACCACCTGGGTCCTGGTGACACTCGGTTGTGAAGGCCGCATCGTGCGCGGGCGGCCGAACGGCAGCTGGGCCAGCAGCCAGTACACCTGGTCGCCCGTCGAATCGTGGTTGCCCGACGGCGTCCCCACGCTTCCCGCCGCCGAAGCCCGCGCCGAACTGGTCCGCCGGTGGTTGCGCGCGTTCGGCCCCGCGCCGGTGTCCGACGTCAAGTGGTGGACCGGGTGGACGCTCGCCGAAGTGCGCGCGGCGCTCGGCGCGCTCGAGCTGGCCGAGGTCGACCTGGACGGCGCGACCGGTGTGCTGCTGGCCGACGACGTGGAACCGGTCGCCGCCCCGGAGCCGTGGGCGGCGTTGCTGCCCGCCCTCGATCCGACGCCGATGGGCTGGCAGGCCCGCGAGTGGTATCTCGGCCCCCACGCCCCGAAACTGTTCGATCGCAACGGGAATGTCGGCCCCACCGTCTGGTGGGACGGACGAATCGTCGGCGGCTGGGCACAACGTAAGGACGGCGAGATCGTCTACCGCCTGCTCGAAGACGTCGGCGCGGACGCCGAAGCGCTCATCTGCGCGCAAGCGCAACGGATCGCCGAATGGTTCGGCGAGGTACGCACCATCCCCCGGTTCCGCACCCCACTGGAACGCGAGCTCACCGCCTGAACCACTGACCGGATCGGCCGCCCGGTACCGGGTAGCTTGGGCGGCATGGAGATTCGCGGGTTCACCGAGAGTGACCGGGCCGCACTGCGCGCCTTGTTCGTTCGGGCCGGGGCGGGTTCGCCGAGCGAGTCGCTGTGGGGGCATCCCGAGTCCGAGGCGGCGATCTATCTGGAGCCGTATATGGATCTGGAACCCGAGTCGCTGTTCGTCGCGGAGTCCGGGGGTGAACTGGCCGGGTATCTGACGGGCTGCGTGGACAGTGCTGCCTTTCCCAGCGAGAGCGAGCGGATCGAGCAGGCGATCCGCCGCTATCGCCTGATTTTCCGCCGCACGTCGGCCGGGTTCTTCGCACGCAGCATCGCCGACGTCGCCGGTGCGGCGATCCGCCGGGCCCCGACGGCGGGAGATTTCCATGACGAGCGCTGGCCGGGCCACCTGCATATCAACGTCGCGCCGCGGGCGAGGGGCACCGGGGCCGCGGATCGGCTGATGCTCCGCTGGTTCGAGCGGCTCACCGAAGCCGGCTCACCCGGTTGCCACTTGCAGACACTGGTCGAAAATATCCGCGCGGTCCGGTTCTTCGAGCGCATGGGCTTCACCGCGCACGGCACCGCGCCCTTGGTCCCCGGCCTGCGCTACCACGGCCGGCGGGTGCATCAGCGCACCATGGTGCGCGACATCTGACGCCGCCTACATGTCCAGCCCGAGGTCGAGCACCCGGACCGAGTGGGTGAGCGCGCCGACCGCGAGGTAGTCGACGCCGGTGCGGGCGTAGTCGGCGGCGACGTCGAGGCTCAGACCCCCGGAAGACTCCAGTTTCGTCTGCGGGGACGCGGCGTTGCGGCGCTGCACGGCCGCCTGCGTCTGCCAGAGCGGGAAGTTGTCCAGCAGCACGAGTTCCACGTTCTCGGCGAGCACGGCGTCGAGCTGTTCGAGGCTGTCCACTTCGACCTCGCAGGCGATGTCGGGAGCGGCGGCGCGCACCGCGCGCAGCGCCTCGACCACCGACCCCGCGGCGACCACGTGGTTGTCCTTGATCAGCGCGGCGTCACCGAGACCCATGCGATGGTTGACACCGCCGCCCACACGCACGGCGTATTTCTGCAGCGCGCGCAATCCGGGCAGCGTCTTGCGACTGTCCCGGATGCGGCAGTGGGTGCCCGCGACGGCGTCCACCCAGGCGGCGGTCGCCGTGGCGATGCCGGACAGGTGGCACACCAGGTTGAGCATGGTGCGCTCCGCGGTGAGCAGCTCCCGCGTCGGCGCGATCAGGGTCAGCACGGACTGCCCCGGCGACACTCGGGTGCCATCGGCGACGCGATCGGTGATCTCGTAGTCGCTCGCGCCGATCACCTCGTCGAGCACCAGCAATCCGGCGTCGATTCCGGCGACGGTGCCCGGCTCCCGCGACACCACCGAAGCCTTGATCACCGCGTCGGCGGGCACGGTGGCCGTCGTGGTGACGTCGGGGCCGTAGCGCAGGTCCTCGTCCAGCGCCGCGCGAATGATCCGCAGCACCTCGTCGCGATCCAGGGCGGCATCCAAAGCCATCGAAGTGTTCCTCTCTCGCCGAGCGGGGTCGGCGGTCCTGCCGGAATCCTGCTCGGCGGCTGTGTTCAGGAGATCGGGGCGTACTCGGGCACGCCGTCGTCGTTCAGCCGGATCGGAAGGCTGTGGCGGAGTTCGCGCACGGCCTCCGGGTGATCCGACCGGGTGTGACAGCCGCGGCTCTCGGTGCGGGCGAGCGCGGCCAGCAGCAGGGCGCGTGCCGCGAGGGTGAGCGCGGCGTCCTCGATCGCGGCGATCGGGTGCGCGTCGGCGGTGCGCGTGTCGCGGCGGGTGACCACGTCGTCGAGCCGCTTGAGCGCTTCGGCGAGACCGGCGCGGTCGCGGACCACCGAGGCGTGCGTGGTCATCAGGCCCTGCACCACGTCGCGGGTGGCGTATGCGGCGGCGCGAGCCGGGATCTCGCTCACCCCGGCCCGCTCACCGAGCCGCTCGGCGGCGGCGGCCCCCGCCCGCTCGCCGACCACCAGTCCCTCCAGCAGGCTGTTGGACGCCAACCGGTTCGCCCCGTGCAGACCGGTGCGCGCGACCTCACCGGCCGCGTACAGGCCGGGCACTCCGGTACGGCCGTGCGTGTCGGTCACGACTCCCCCGCACTGGTAGTGCGCGGCCGGTGCGACCGGGATCAGATCCGTGCGCGGATCGATGCCCGCCGCCAGGCACGAGGCGGTGATCGTCGGAAACCGTTGCGGGAAGCCGTCGATCGATCGAGCGTCGAGGTAGACGTGCTCGGCGCCGAGCGCGCGCATGCGCGCCGCGATGGCACGGGAGACGACGTCGCGGGGTGCGAGGTCGCCGCGCGGATGCACCCCCGCGGTCACCGCATTGCCTTCGGTGTCCACCAGCGTCGCACCTTCGCCGCGCACCGCTTCGCTGATCAGCGGCCTGCGCCCCACTCCGCCAGGGGTGTAGAGCACGGTCGGGTGGAACTGCACGAACTCGAGATCGGCGACGGTCGCTCCGGCCCACAGCCCGAGCGCGACGCCGTCGGCGGTGGCGCCCGGCGGATTGGTGCTCAGCGCGTACAACTGTCCGAGCCCGCCGGTGGCCAGGAGCACGGCGGGTGCGTGGACGACGCCGAATCCCTTCTCCGACACCGCGACCACGCCCCGCACACCGTTCGGCCCGGTGACGATCTCACCGGCCGCGGCTCCGAACAGCACCGGCAGACCGGCCTCGTTCAGCGCTCGCTGCACCTCCGCGCCGGTGGCGTCGCCACCGGCGTGGATGATCCGGCGGGTGCTGTGCCCGCCCTCGCGGGTCCGCGAGATCTGGCCGTCGCGTCCGAGGTCGAACACCGCGCCGAGGTCGGTCAGCGCGGCCACCGCGGCCTGCCCGCCCTCGACGATGGAGCGCACGGCGTCCACGTCGCACAGTCCGGCGCCCGCCTCCACCGTGTCGTGCACGTGCGATTCGACCGAGTCACCGTGCGGCGCCACCACCGCGATGCCGCCTTGGGCGTACTGGGTGGACGTGTCGGTCGGACCGCCTTTGCTGAGCGTGAGCACCCGCAGGCCACGCAGTGACGCGGTGCGCGCCGCGGTCAGTCCCGCGACGCCGCCGCCGATCACGACCAGGTCGGCCTCGGCCTCCCAGTCGATCGAAACCCGGGATGTCATCGGCCCGCGCCTCTCTGGCTCTCTGTCTTGCGATCGGCGTCGGTGCTCCCGGCGCGGGCGCGATGGTCAGCGCTCCCACCGGCGACACCGCCCTCCGCCGGAGGCCGACCCACCGGGGTCGAGCTCATTCACCGCCGCCGGGATTGCCGATCGCGATCATCCGCTGCACCGAATTACGGCCCAGCGCAGCGGTTTCCGGATCGACGTGCACTTCGTCGCGACCTTCGACCAGGCAGCGAAGCAGCGCCGCGGGGGTGATCATCTTCATGTACTTGCACGACGCCCGGTCGTTGACGGCCTGGAAGTCGATACCCGGGGCGGCCTTGCGCAGCTGGTGCAGCATGCCTACCTCGGTGGCCACCAGCACCTGATTCGACTTCGCCGCCTTGGCCGCGTCGATCATGCCGCCGGTGGACAGGATGTGCACCCGGTCGGCCGGGAACGACCCCTCGCCCGCCAGATACAGCGCCGAGGTGGCGCAGCCGCATTCCGGGTGCACGAACAGCTCCGCGTCGGGATGGGTGCGCGCCTGCTCGGTCAGCTCGTCGCCGTTGATGCCCGCGTGCACGTGGCATTCACCCGCCCAGATGTGCATGTTCGCCCGGCCGGTGACCCGCTTGACGTGCGCGCCGAGGAACTGGTCCGGCAGGAAGAGCACCTCGCGATCCGGGTCGATCGAGGCGACCACGTCGACCGCGTTGGACGACGTGCAGCAGATGTCGGTGAGCGCTTTCACCTCGGCCGTGGTGTTCACGTAGGACACGACCACCGCGTTCGGGTGCTCGGCCTTCCAGGCGCGCAAGTCGTCGGCCGTGATCGAATCGGCGAGCGAACACCCGGCGCGCTGATCCGGGATGAGCACGGTCTTCGCCGGGCTCAGAATCTTGGCGGTCTCGGCCATGAAGTGCACGCCGCAGAACACGATCGTGTCCTCGGGCGCCTCGGCCGCGATCCGCGACAGCGCCAGCGAATCCCCGACGTGATCGGCCACGTCCTGGATCGCGGGCAACTGATAGTTGTGCGCCAGAATCGTCGCGTTGCGCTCCCTGGCCAGTCGCTTGACTTCCTGCGCCCACTCCGGCGTTGCCTCGACACCAGCGAACCCCGATGGCCCGTCGAACACCTGCCCCATCAGCGGAGGCGCCAGTTTCGCACCCGTCGTCGCCATGGATGGCTCCCTTCCTCGTGCGCTCGGATACTCGGCCGATTCGCACCAAACCAGGTTTTCGACTTATAATCGAAAACGTGGCCCATAGTAGCACCATCCACGAATCGCTCACCGCGGTGTTCCAGGTTCGTCGCTTTCCGAGCCGCATCGTCGCAGGTCACGCCCCAGCGGAGGGGCCAGAGGGCATGCTGCGGCGTTGCCCGCCCGACCAGCGGACGGAACTGGCGGTGTTGCTGTGGGAACGCGCGCTCGACCCACAGAAGGGCACCTGGTCGCTGCCGGGCGGCCGGCTGCGCGACGACGAGGACCTCGACACCTCCGCCCGCCGCCAGCTCGCCGAGAAGGTGGACGTGCGCGAGCTGAGCCACCTGGAGCAGCTCTCGGTGTTCAGCGCCCCCGACCGGGTGCCGAGCCCGCGGCGCATCGCCTCGGCCTATCTCGGCCTGGTGCCGCTGACCGCCGACCCCCAACTGCCCTCGGACACCGCCTGGCACCCGGTCTCGGCGCTACCGGACATGTCCTTCGATCACCGCACGGTGGTCGATCACGCCCGCACCCGCCTGGCCGCGAAGCTGTCGTACACCAATATCGCCTTCGCTCTCGCGCCGGACCGGTTCACCATGTCCACTCTGCGCGAAATCTACTGCGCGGCGCTCGGATACGACGTCGACACGACGAACCTCCAGCGCGTGCTCTCGCGCCGCAAAGTGATCACGCCCACCGGAGCCACGGCCGCCCCGGGCCGCGCGGGCGGGCGCCCCGCCGCGGTCTACCGCTTCACCGACTCCGGCCTGCGAGTGACCGACGAATTCGCGGCGCTGCGCCCGCCCGGCCCTTCCTGAACCGTCGAACGAAGGGGCAGTCCCACACCCGCTTGCCTCCGCACCGCCGGGCGAATACGCGTAAGACCGAGCCGGGAACCAGCGGTGGAGACTGCGGCGAGGCGTGCAGGTTGCGGCGACGGGGTGGAGAGTGACGCTTCGAGTCAGTAGGCGGTGTCCGCTTTGCCGTGCTTGGAGCGGCGGCGATACTGCCGCTTGCTGGGTATCGGACGCGCAGCGTTGCTGCGCCGCAAGGCATCCCGCCGCCGCCAAGCCGCTAGATCCGCGCGGTCCCGCGCCACAGGAGGCGTCTCGGGCACTACTGGATCTCGAGGCATGGCCGGCCTCCTTTCGACACGTTCTCGGCTGCTTCGGCCGCCCACCATATCCCCGCCACCGGTCCACCTCCACTTGTTTTCCGTGCGGATGACAGGGTTCCCCGACCACCGCGGGGCTTCCGCGTCGGCAGGCCGGAGACGACCGGCCCGAAGCCGCCGGACTAGGCGATTCGGCCGCCGTCAAGGCCCGATCCGGAGAGTCACGTTGCGGGATCGGCGGGGACCGCTCGTGTCGGTTGGCTCACAAACGGGGCTGAGCGGTATCGGAAAGCGCCGGATCGTGGCAGGGTGGACCACTGAGATCAGGTAATCAATGTGTTCGCCTGGCTCATCTACAGAAAAGATTGAAGTAAAGCAATG
Organism: Nocardia gipuzkoensis; assembly: GCF_021183645.1. Classification (NCBI taxonomy): domain Bacteria; kingdom Bacillati; phylum Actinomycetota; class Actinomycetes; order Mycobacteriales; family Nocardiaceae; genus Nocardia; species Nocardia gipuzkoensis. The sequence goes on from NZ_CP089225.1 coordinate 437,273, forward strand.
GCTCAAGGCAGTGTGAAGTGGTTTAACAGCGAAAAGGGCTTCGGCTTCATCGCGCAAGATGGTGGCGGCGCCGACGTCTTCGTTCATTACTCCGCCGTGTCCGGCTCGGGATTCAAGTCCCTTGAAGAGGGGCAGCGCGTGGAGTTCGAGATCGGCCAAGGACAGAAGGGCCCGCAGGCTCAGGACGTCCGCGCGATCTGATCGACGTAGCTAGGTAGGAGCCCCGCACCATAACGGTGCGGGGCTTTTGCGTGCACGGGGGGTGGTGCGTGCCGACCTGCGCAGGCGGCGGACCGCGGGTTCGAGCGCGCCTGGTCCTGAGTACCAGGCAGCCCCGCTCGTTGCGGTCCCGAGTTCAGCGGGGTCTCGCACGCACCTTGCCGGTGGTCGAGAACGCGGGCCGCGGGATCATCGCATGTCGGCAAGCTCCAGTTCGGCTACCTTGACCAGCCCCTCCTGCGACTGCGCGGTTTCCAGTGTGAACCGGGCGGAGCGGCCCCGGACGACGAGGGAGGCGATCGAGTTGCCGAAATGCGGGCCGCTGAGTTTCCGCCATCGGACCGGATCGGGTGAGATCCCGCGCCGATCCGCGAGCCACCGCAGCGCCGACGCGATCGGCGCCGTCCACGACAGCGCGAACGCCGGATGGAACATCTTGGGCGGTTCGTTGTGCACCGGTGAGCACACCAGTTGCAGCACTTGGGATTCGGTCGACTGCGCGAAGGTGGCTCTCGCGACGTAGCTGTGGTGCACGTCCCCGGACAGCACACAGATCGTGGCGGGCGCGTCCGGCGCACTGCCCAGCCGATGGATCAGGCGCGACAACCGTTCGAAGGACGCGCGGAACGCCGGCCAGTGCTCCAGATCCGCTGCCTGCCTGACCTTCTCGCCGAGCCGGCCGCGCCATCCGGGCAGATTCGCCGCACGCTCGTTGAGCGATTGGAAGTGGCTCAGCGCGGGCGGCATCAGCCAGGGCAGCGACGATCCGATCAGCAGGTGGTCGAAGTCGCCCGCGGCGTTGCGCTCGATCCAGTCGAACTCCTCCGGCCCGACCATCAGCCGCTCCCCGTCGAGGATTCGGCCGCCGCGGGTGTCGATCACCAGCAGCCGGATCCGGCCGAAGTCGCGGCGGTAGCTCCAGCGAGCGGGTTTGCGGCCGTCGACCTCCTTGTCGGCCTGCTCGGCGAAATCCTCCAGCAGGTCCCGCACGTCCTCGCCCGCCGTGGTGACCTGGCGGTAGAGCGGGTCACGCGCGAGCTCGTCCGGGCCGAGGTTGCCGATGTGCTGGTACACCCAGTAGGACGCGAGCCCGGCGCGGATGCGCTTGCGCCACCACGGCTTCGCCGCCATCTGCTCGCGCCACGCGCGCGAGGTGTTCCAGTCGTCGCGCACGTCGTGGTCGTCGAAGATCATCGACGTCGGCACGGTCGACATCAGCCAGCGGATCTCCGGGTCCGCCCACGATTCGTGGTAGAGCTCGCCGTACTCGCGGAAGGACACGACCTCGCCGCGGGGCTCCTGCCCGCCGCGCCGCCGCGCGAGCCATTCCGCCATCCGCGGTGTCGGCTCATCGGCGTAGACCTGGTCACCGAGTAGCAGCAGTGCGTCCGGCCATTCCCGCTCGGGCGAGCCCATCATGCGCAGGGCGTACGCGTCCAGCGCGTCCACCCCCAACTTGTCGGCCTCCAGCACGCCGGGCGCGGCCTTGGCCGCCCGGCACGACCCGAACAGGATCTTCTCGACGGTCCGCGTGCGAATGCGGCAGGGCGGCTGCTCCGAGTCCGGCTCCGGCCACACCGGCACACCGTCGAGCCGCACCTGGTAGGGAATCGACGCGCCGGGTTCCAGTCCGCCGATCGAGACCAGCGCGAAGTGCTGTTCCCCCACCTGGAAGGTGCGGGCGAGCCGCCCCAGAACGTCCACCTCGCACGCGTCATCGGTTTCCACCCAGACGGTCGCCGAGGTCGCGTCGACGTGCCGCAACACCGGCCCCAATACCAACTCCGCCATACCCGAACGCTACGTGGTCGATCGCCCGCGGGAAATCGAGATCAGCGGCACATCGCTGCGGCATCCGCCGAGAAGGGCTCTCGACCATGTGCCGTTGATCATGAAGGGGCGTTGATGAAGGCGAGTATTTCGGGGAGGGCGGGGTGGTAGGTGGATGTTGTGTCGACTTCGAGGGTGGGGGCGTCGAGGGCGATTCGCTCGAAGGCGGCGGGTGGTGGGGTGGGGTGGTCGGGGTCGGAATGGGCGCGGCGGCGTGGATCGTCCCGGCGGCGCTGGGCGGTGCGGGCGGCCGCGAGAACCGGGTCGACCGCGCAGTGGACGACGCGCAGCCGGGCGTGCGCCTGCAAGGGCGTCAAGCCGGGACGCCACAGCCGGTCTTGGAAGGCGGCTTCGGCGACGACCGTGACGCCCGCCCGCAGCAGCAGTTCGAGCGTCTCGAAGAACACCGGCAGGGTGCGGAGGTTCAGCTCGTCCCGCGGGCCCGGTGCGAAGTCCGGTGTCGCGTGGACCATTCCCTCTTTGATCTCGTCTCGGCAGATAGCCGGGCAGCCGATCGCGGCGGCGAGGGCATGGGCGAGCGTCGTCTTGCCGGACCCGGGAGGGCCACTCACGACGACGAGGGTGGGAAGCCTGTGCGGATCGTCGGCCATTCCCGCACCGTAGCTCGTGTACCGCCCGGACCGCGAAACGCGTCCGCGCCGCGCCGCGAAAGCGCCGTGGGACAAGGGCTTTCGGCGTGACCGGTCAGGCGGTCTTCATCTGCGGGTCCGGCGGCGGGGCTTCGGTCCGCTGCGCCACCCGCGCTACGGCCCAGAAGACCAGCTCCACCAGCCAGAACAGCACGAGGAACACCGTCACCACGGTCGCGGGGACAGCCAGGAAGAACACCGAGGGAACGGCGACGACGACGAACCGGGCGACATCGCCCGTGCTCGCGCCGCGCAGCCGGTGGGCCGCGCGCACGGCCGCCCACATCATCCAGCGCCGCGGCAGCGACACCCCGAGTTCGTGCAGGCACCGGCGGAAGATGCCGTCGGCGTCGGCCACGCTCACCGCGTTCGAACTGAGCAGGTAGTCGTGCAGGATCGCGGCGCGGGTGTAGTTGCCGTACCGCGGAATCAGCCAGACCAGCGCGCGCGGCACCGAGGCGAAATCGGTACGGAAACCGGCGGGAACCACGAATTCCTCGGTCGCGCCGCGATAGACGAGCGGTTCGGTCACCCGCCAGAACCTGGCGTCGAGCTCTTCTACGACCGGACCGCCACCCACAAAGGCCACGTCCCATTCCTTCCCGCACAGCCGTTTTCCGACCCCAGGGTGGTTCGGAACGCCTTCCGATCGCGGCGACGCGTCAGCGCCGTGGGCGGTACTCAGGCATCGAATACCCTTCCGCGGCAGGCTCGTAGCCACGATAGGGCAGCTCTCCCCCGCTCGCAGCCGCACCGTAGGGCGGGAAAGCGCCCTGGGCACCGAAGGCATCTTCCCCGCGCCGGGCGGTGCGGCGGCCGCTGCCGAGATCCTCCGAAGTACTGAGCGCGGCGAGGAACAGCATCACGAACGAGGCGATCAACGGCTGCACGATCAGCGCGAGCGAACTGCCCAGCTCGATCGGCAAGGCGACGATCTGCCCGACCGGCGGGTCGTGCGGGCGCGTATGCAGCCATTCGGCGACCTGCTCCCCCACGCGCGCCATCACCACCGCGCCCACGCCGGAACCGGCCAGCAAGCCGAGTTGCAGCAGCGGCCCGCGCGCCGAACGCCACCGCCATACGGCCAGCGCCGAGAGCAGACCGAGCACCGCACCCGCGAGTACGAACAACGCCAGCGCGTCGAACTGATGCGCGCTCTCGCCGGTCAACGCGACCCCGCGCCCAGGCTCGACCACCAGCAGCCGCTCGGTCGGCGCCAGCAGGCCCCATCCGGCACCCGCGATCGCGCTGACCGCCACCACGGCGACGGTGGCCAGCGCCACCGCTCGCACCTCGTCCCGGGACGGCGCCGCCACTAGCGGCGCTCCAGTTCGGCCGAGTCGAGGACGCCGTGCCGCGAGCACTTCGCCCACCAGCCGTCCGGGCTCACCTGCACGATCATCCGGCGGCCGCACTGTTCGCAGAAGCGCGGCGGCTCCAGGCCCAGCGCGGCGGCGGCCGGGATCGCGTCGTCGAGGCCCGGCACGATTCGCTTGCCGGTGAACGGGTTGTAGCGCTCGTCCATGTTCATGACAGTACCCATGCTCGCCTGCCTCCTCGTCGCAACCGAGTCGGGTCAGAGTGTTTCGTTGAGCGCCTTGATCGGCATCTTCAACTCACCGAGCAGATCCAGGTCCTGTTCGGCCGGACGGCCGAGGGTGGTCAGGTAGTTGCCCACGATGACGGCGTTGATCCCGCCCAGGATGCCCTGTTTGGCGCCCAGATCGCCCAGGGTGATCTCGCGGCCGCCCGCGAAGCGCAGCATGGTGCGCGGCAGCGCGAGCCGGAACGCGGCGACGGCGCGCAACGCGTCGGACGCGGGCAGCACCTCGAGGTCGCCGAACGGGGTGCCCGGCCGCGGGTTGAGGAAGTTCAGCGGAACCTCGTCGGGTTCGAGTTCGGCCAGGTTCGCCGCGAACTCGGCGCGCTGCTCCAACGTCTCGCCCATGCCGAGGATGCCGCCGCAGCAGACCTCCATGCCCGCTTCGCGGACCATGCGCAGGGTGTCCCAGCGCTCTTCCCAGCTGTGCGTGGTGACCACGTTCGGGAAGTAGGACCGGGAGGTCTCCAGGTTGTGGTTGTAGCGGTGCACGCCCATGGCGGCCAGTTGGTCGACCTGCTCCTGGGTGAGCATGCCCAGCGAGCAGGCGACCTGGATGTCGACCTCGTTGCGGATCGCCTCGACGCCCGCGGCCACCTGCGCCATCAGGCGCTCGTCCGGGCCGCGCACGGCGGCCACGATGCAGAACTCGGTGGCGCCGGTCTTCGCGGTCTGCTTGGCGGCCTCGACCAGGCTCGGAATGTCCAGCCACGCGGCGCGCACCGGGGACTGGAACAGGCCCGACTGCGAGCAGAAGTGGCAGTCCTCGGGGCAGCCACCGGTTTTGAGGCTGATGATGCCCTCGACCTCGACTTCGGGCCCGCACCACTTCATGCGCACCTCGTGAGCCAGGGCGAGCAACTCCTCCAGCCGGTCGTCACCGAGGCGTAGCACCTCGAGGGTCTGCTCCTGGTTCAGCCCCTCTCCGCGCTCGAGCACCTGCTCGCGGGCGATCGACAGAATGCCGGTGTCTACCGGTGCCTGGGTCACTGCACGAATCCCTTCGTCCGGCCGAGGTGGCCGTGCAACTTGAACGGTGTTCAGGCTAGGGTAGCGGTAGGAGTGAGTCAAAGCACGACGGGAAGGACATCGAGTGCAGCTGCACCGGGCGGACGTGGTCGACGGCGCCATCGCGATTCTGGACCGATACGGCCTGGCCGACCTCACCATGCGCAGACTGGCCGGCTCGCTTCAGGTCCAGCCCGGAGCGTTGTACTGGCACTTCCCCAACAAGCAAGCACTGCTCGGCGCGGTTGCGGACAAGATTCTCGCGCCCATGGAGGACCCGATCGAGGCCGAGGAATGGTCCGGGCAGATCACCGAACTGGCCCACCGGCTGCGCGACTGCCTGCTGGCCTATCGCGACGGCGCCGAATTGGTCTCGGCGACCTACGCTTCCCGGCTCACCACCAGCAAGGGCCGAGAACGTCTGGTGAGCGCGGTGATTCGCGCGGGCATGCCGCGCCAGGAGGCCGAACTGACGGCGTTCACCCTGCTCTACTACGTCCTCGGCGAGACCGTGGACGAGCAGTCGAGGATGCAGATGGACTCCGTGGGCGCCCTGCCCGACGACGCGTCGCCGCTGGCGGAAACCCCCGACGCCACAGCCCGATTCGACTTCGGCCTGCAACTATTCGTCGCGGGCGTGCGCCACCTGCTCGGCACCCGCGTCCGCTGACCCTGCCGCCGATCCGCGATCTACCGCCGATCCGCGATCTACCGCCGATCCGCGATCTACCGCCGATCCGCGAACTGCCGCCGGTCTGTGTAGCTGCGGCCGGTCTGCGAGCTTCCGCCAGTGTGCGAGCTGCCGCCGGTCTGCGAGGTGCCGCCGGTCTGCGAGGTGCCGCCGGTCTGCGAGGTGCCGCCAGTGTGCGAGCTGCCGCCGATCCGCGATCTACCGCCGATCCGCGATCTACCGCCGATCCGCGAACTGCCGCCGATCCGCGAACTGCCGCCGATCCGCGAACTGCCGCCGATCCGCGAACTGCCGCCGGTCTGTGTAGCTGCGGCCGGTCTGCGAGCTGCCGCCGGTCTGCGAGCTGCCGCCGGTCTGCGGAGCCGCCGCCGGTCTGCGGAGCCGCCGCCCACCCGTGGAACCACCGCCCATCCGTAGAGCCGCCGCCCATCCGTGGAACCACCGCCGATTTGCGAAGTGCCGCGGACAGGGCGCGCACCGACTCCCGCCGTCACGCAAGAGATCACTTGGCTTCGGCCGCGATGACCCGGTGCAGCGCCTACCCGGTTTCCGCGTGAGACCGCGGCTGGACAACGCCGGGGAACCAGCGGTGCATCGCGTACGCGCCCGCGGCGGCGGTGAGCGCGAGCGCGACGGCCGCCCCGCCGAGCACGGTCAGGGCGCTGATCGCGCCGACCGCCACCGGACCGGCGAACATCCCGATGTCGTGGGTGAGCCGCCAGGCGCCGAGGAACTCCGCGCGCTGCCCGTCGGGTGCGACATCGGCGCCGACCGTCATGATCAGCCCGTTGCTCACTCCGTTGGCGAGTCCCAGCAGCACGGCGGCGCAGCCGAGACCGAGCACCGAGGACGTGAACGGCAGCGCGCCGAAACCGAGGGCGAACAGGATCATCGACGGCACGCCGGTAGCGCGCCTGCCGTACCGATCCAGCCACACTCCGGCCGGGTAGGACATCAGCACGTCCACCGCTCCCGCTACACCGAACAGCAGACTGGTGGTCGACGCGCTCAACCCGATGGACGCCGCCCACAGCGGCAGCAGCGCCAGCCGCGCCGCCCGTGCCGCGCCGACCAGCAACGCGGCCAGGCCGAGCGTGCCGAGGGTTCTGCGGTGCTCGATCACGACCGCGCTCAGCGCATGCCGCGCGCCCACCCCGCCCGACCCGTCGGGCGATCGGATCGCCGCCATGGCCGCGCCGGAAATCACCGTGGTCACCAGTTGCAACCACAGCGCACCGTTCGGTCCGAGCGAGTGCACCACGGCCGCACCGAGAAACGGTCCGCAGAAGAAGCCCAGCCGCATCGAACCGGCCAGCGTCGACATCGCGCGCCCGAGATCACCCACGGGAACCACGGCCACCAGGTAGGACTGGCGAGCCAGGCCCCACACCGCACCCGCCGCGCCGTTGAGCAGCATGCCCAGCGCGAGCACACCGACATTCGGCGCGACGATCGCCGCGAGCACCCCGACGGCCCCGAGCACCGAACCCACCGCCAACGCGCCGCGTTCCCCGATGCTCGCGACGACCCGTCCCGCGGGCAGGTCGGTGAGCACCATGCCCAACCCGGACAGCGCGACGATGACCCCCGCCAGTCCGGCCGAGGCGCCCAGGTCCAGCGCGCGCAGCGCGTACATCGGCGCCGCCGCGCCGGACCCGATGCCGTACACCACCATCGGCACGAAAACGGTCCAGGTCAGCGACCGCAGCCGCACCCGGCCCGCGATCTCACCGACCACGGCGGATCACTCGTTCACCGCCGCGCCGCCGATCGGCGGCAACCGCCCGGAACGTCCCGAGGCCGCCCGCCGAGCGCTGCCCCGACCGGTCGCCTGCCGCCGAAGCCGCTGTCGGGGCGGCAGGCCGAACGCCGTCCGCCATCCCGGCGAAGACCGCGCCGCCGGAACGAACGGAGTCAGCTCGTCCGCAGGACGACCCGCGCCTACCGACCGCAACGGCAGCAGCCCGCCGCCACTCGGCACGGCGTCGCGCGGTGACCGCCGCCCCCCACACAACTTCATTTGCGGCCGCCCCTTGCATGATTCGGCGACAGCCCATAGCAACCCGCGATATTCGGGCACGCCGCAGCCGGTCATCCGCGTGATCCGGGACGCGGCGCCGGTCGACCACGCATCGGGCGCGTGTACGGCCCGTGGTGCGCACCGGCTTCGCCGGTCGTCGACCGGCTCGGTGCGCCGGTGATCGGCTGGGACAGTCGGTGTCGGCGGTGCCGCTCACCGGGTGAGCGCGGGCTGCTGGGCGAAGCGGCTGTCGGGGCGGGGCAGGCCGAAGTGGTCACGCAGCGTGGTGCCGGTGTACTCGGTGCGGAACAGCCCGCGCTCCTGCAGGATCGGCACGACCGTCTCGGCGAAGATCTCCAGTCCGCCCGGGTAGTACGGCGGCATCACGTTGAAGCCGTCGGCGGCGCCGCCCCGGAACCATTCCTCGATGGTGTCGGCGACCTGCTCGGGTGTTCCGGCGAACACGCGGTGCCCGCGCGCACCGGCGAGACGGTGCAGCAGGCCACGCACGGTCGGCCGTTCCCGCTGCACGATGCCCGCCACCACCTGCAACCGGCTCTGTCCGTTGTCGGTGACATCGCCTGCCGCGTCGAACAATTCGACCGGAATCGGCTCGTCCAGCGGCAGGTGCCGCAGGCTGATGCCGACGATGCTCTCGAGTTGCGTCAACCCGTACTCCGGCACGGTGAGTTCGTTGAACTCCCGTTCGAGCTTCTTGGCCGCCGCCTCGGTGTCGGCGATGAACGGGCTGATCCCGGGCAGGATCTTGACGTGCTCGGGGTCGCGCCCGAAGCCGCGGGCGCGCCCCTTGATGTCGGCGTAGAACGCCTGAGCGTCGCTGAGCCGCTGATGCGCGGTGAAGATCGCCTCGGCGTACTTGCCCGCGAACGCCCGGCCGTCGTTCGACGAGCCCGCCTGCACGAGCACCGGGTGACCCTGCGGGGTGCGCGGCGCGTTGAACGGCCCGCGCACCCGCAAGTACTCGCCTTCGAAGTCGATCCGGTGGATCTTCTCCGCGTCGGCGTACACGCCGGAAGCTCGGTCCAGGACGATCGCGTCGTCCTCCCAGCTGTTCCACAGCGCGATCACGGCGTCGACGAATTCCCGCGCCCGCGCGTACCGTTCGGCGTGGTCGGGGTGTTTGTCCAGGCCGAAGTTCGCCGCGGCGAGATCGGTGCCGGTGGTGACGATGTTCCAGCCCGCCCGGCCGCCGGAGATGTGGTCCAGCGTGGAGAACAGTCTGGCCAGGTTGTAGGGCTCGTAGTAGGTGGTCGACGCGGTGGCGATCAGGCCGAGATGCGTCGTCGCCGTGGCGATCGCGGTGAGCAGGGTGATCGGCTCCAGGCCGGCGGCCGCGTTGTGCTCGACCTCGGTGCGCAGGGCGGGGCCGTCGGCGAAGAACACCGCGTCCAGCTTCGCGGCTTCGGCGGTGCGGCCGATCTCCTGGTAGTAGGCGACGTCGTAGATTCGCTCCGGGCTGCTCCACGGATGCCGCCAGGCGGCTTCGTGGTGGCCGGAGGGATAGATGAAGGCGTTGAGGCTGAGTTGGCGCGGTGCGGTCATGAGGCTTTCTTCTCGTCGGTAGGCGCGTCCGCGGCGTCGACACCCAGGCTGGCCAGCAGCAGGGATCGGTGCCGCAGGAACGCGGGATCGCCATGGTGGCGGGGACGTTCCAGATCGATGCGCTGGTCCACCGCGATGCGCCCGTCGTCGAGCACCAGGACGCGGTCGGCGAGCAGCACCGCTTCGTCCACATCGTGGGTCACCAGCAGGACGGCGGGCCGGTGCTTCGCGCACAGGTCCTCCAGCAGCGCGTGCATCTTGATCCTGGTCAGCGCGTCCAGCGCGCCGAACGGCTCGTCCGCCAGCAGCAGTTCGGGCTCGCGGACCAGCGAACGCGCCAGGGCGACGCGCTGTTGCTCGCCGCCGGACAGCTCCTTGGGCCAGGCTTTCTCCCGTCCGGCGAGCCCGACTTCGGCCAGCGCCGCGCGACCGCGACCGGCCGAGTCCGCACCGCCGAGGCCGAGGGTCACGTTCTCCAGCACCCGCACCCAGGGCAGCAACCGGGAGTCCTGGAACACCACGGAGCGCTCGGCGGGCACGCTCAATTCACCGGAACCCGGTACGTCGTAGTCCAATTCGGCCAGTGCCCGCAGCAGCGTGCTCTTGCCCGAACCGCTGCGGCCGAGCAGCGCGACGAATTCGCCGCGGGCGATGTCGAGGTCGAGGTCGCGCAGCACGACCCGGTCGCCGAAGCCGCGGCGCAGCCGCCGGGCGCGCACGACGTTCAGTCCCCGAGTGTCTGTCGCCATGACAGCGCCTTCCTTTCCGCGGCGCGCACCAGGATGTCGCCGAACAGGCCGAGCAGGCCGTAGATCACCAGGCCGACCACGATGATGTCGATCTGGCCGTAGGTACGGGCCTGGGTCATGAGGTATCCGATGCCGCTGGTGGCGTTGACCTGCTCCACCACGACCAGCGCCAGCCACGAGATGGTGACGGCCAGCCGTAGGCCGGTGAAGAAGCCGGGCAGCGATCCGGGCAGCGCGATCCGGCGGACGAACCCCCACCGCGACAGCCCCACCGTCTGCGCGAGTTCCACGTATCTGGCGTCCACGCTGCGCAGGTGCGCGTGCGTGTTCAGGTAGATCGGGACGGCCACGCTGGTGGTGATCACCAGCAGCTTCATTTCCTCGCCGATGCCGAACCACACGATGAACAGCGGGATCAGCGCGAGCGTGGGAATGGCGCGCTTGATCTGGATCGGCCCGTCCACCAGGGCTTCCCCGAGCCGGCTCAGCCCGGCCAGCAGCGCCAGCACCAGGCCGATCGCGACGCCGAGCCCGAGCCCGATCGCGGCGCGCTGCACCGAGGTCAGCAGGTTGCTCTGCAAACGGCCGTCGGCGAGCAGGTCACCGGCGGTTCCAGCGACCGTCCAGGGCGCGGGGAGGGTTTCCGGATCCACTGTGCCCGAGGCGGAACCGGCCACCCACGCGGCGATCAGCAGCGTCGGCCCCAGCGCAATGCCGAACGGGATCGGACGGCCCGGCCCCAGGCGCGGCCGGGCCGGTTTGCGCTCGGCCAGTACCGGCTCCGCTCCCGAACGGCCGAGGCCGATGCGGCGCAGCACCGCGGCGTCCAGGGTCGCCATCAGCGTGCCTTCGGCTCGAACGACGCGCCGCTCGCGGTGACGGCCTCGGTGACCGCGGCGTCGAAACGCAGGTCGAAGCCGTTGGACGCCCGCACCTTCTCGGGCAGCTCACCCGCTTCGGCGATGGCGTCGATGGTGGCCTGCTGACGGTCGACGAGCTGCTGGTCCAGATGCGGGAACACGTAGGTGCCCAGCGATTCCACGATGCGCTTGGCGTCGTCGGCGCTGACCTTCTGGTTCTCCACGTAGTACCGGCGCGCCCACTCCTCCGGGTGGGTGTTGGCCCACTGGTAGGCCCGGACGAACGCACCGACCAGCGCGCGGGTGGCGGCCGCCTTGGCCGGGTCCCGCACGACGGCGCGGCGGGCGTACAGGTAGGCGAGGCCGCCGTAGATGCCCTCGGTCTCGGCGTCCGGGACCAGCGAGGTGCCCGGCGTACGCAGGAATCGGGTGACGTTCGGTTCGATCAGCGGCGCGACGTCGACCTGGCCGGTGCGCACGGCGTCGAGGAACTCGGCCAGTTGCAGCCGGACCAGCTGCACGTCGGAGGTGGTGAGCCCGGCTTTGTCGATGGCGCGCAGCACGGCCGCCTGCTGGGCCGTGCCCTCGGCGTAGGCGATCTTCTTGCCCTTCAGATCCGCCAGCTTCGGCACCGATCTGCCCGGCGCCACCGCGAGTTTCAGGGCGGTGGTGCTGGTCTGATAGGACGCGATGATGGGGACGTCCTGCCCGGCCACCAGCGCGTGGATCGGCGGGACGTCGCCGACCTGGGCCACGTCGGCGGCGCCCGCGCGGAACGCCTCGAGGATGGCGGGCCCGCCGACGAAGTTGGCGAACTCCACCTTGAACGGGAGCTTGTCGAGCTCACCGGAGAAGCGCAGAACGGACTGCAAGCGCTCGGACTGGTCGGCGGCCACCAGGGTGGTGCCTGCGGGGATCTCGGTCGGCAGTGGTCCGTCGGCAGTGGGACCGACCGGCTCGTCGTCCTTCGTGCAGCCGGTGAGTCCGAGTGTCGCAACGGTTGCCACGGCGAGCAATGCGGCGGTCGTGCGGCCATGGCGGCCGGACCGGAACGTGCTGGGTCGGAACATAGGCGAATTACAGCAAGCCCGGACCGGCCGGAGAACGGTTTGTCTCAGCCTGGTTCGAATCCCGTCAGCGGGGCGGCGCGGCCACCATGGTCGACCGGACCTGCTCCTGATAGCGCTGCACGAACGGCAGGATCTGCTGCTCGATCACCGTGTTGTATTCCCGGGGGCGCTGCATCGGGTTGGCGTGCCCGGTGTTTCGCGCGAGCACCACCAGCAGCGTGCCGTCCACTCCGCCGGACCGCTCGATCAGCACGCGATGGGAGTGCTCGACGTCCACCACGCGATCGGCGCTCGCGTCGCGCGGGCGGATGAAAACGATGGCGGGCGGGGGTTTCCCGGCCACCGGTTCGGCCAGGGTGCGCAGATCGTCCGTCGCGCCACCGGCCACGATGGCGGTGAATTGCGACTCGATCAAACCGTTGCTCGCGGCATCGCGGGAGACGATCTTCTCGCGCATCACCTGCCCGAGCACCGCGCCCAGCTTGCCGAGCCGGATACCGGGCAGCCCGTAGCCGCGATCGAGGAACTGGTCCCGGCGAGCGTAGGTCTCCACGGCCAGCCGCAGCGTGCGGCTCTCCCTGGCGCCGGGCAGCCAGCCCATCCAGCGCAGCATGTCCTCACCGCGGCCGCGGCTCTCGGGGCGCACGGCGTTCAGGTCGACCGGCGTGCAGTCCAGGATCACCCCGACCAACCGCCGGTCGCTCTCGCGGTGGATGTGCTCGGCGACCTCCAGCGCGATCACACCGCCCATGCTGTGCCCGACGAGCACGACGTTGCGCAGCCCGGACAGCTCGGCGGCGCGGACGACGAGGTCGGCGATCACCTTCGTGTCGAGACCTCGGTTGTCGTAGCGGATCGCCCACACCATGCCCATCCTGCGCAGTGCGGGCAGCGCGGCGGCGGTGTCACTGGCGTCGAGCCCTCCGAGCCCGACCAGGTCCACCACGACGGTGTCCCAGTTCTGCGGGTCAACCGGCGGGGCGACGGGCAGGATGGCAGGCTCGGTGCGCGCCAGCCGCGCCTGTTCCGGCGCGACGTCGTACTTCAAGTACTGCGCGAACACCACGAGTCCGGCCAGCAGCAGTGCGGCCACCCGAAGCAGCGTCACCCTGGTGCGGCGCAACGTCTCCCACCCGTGCCCCGGGCTCGTGTCCCGCAGCCGAGTTCGGCGTCGCGCGTCGTCCCAGTCGGAGACGGTGGACGGGTGCCTCTCGTCCATCGGCGGCATCCATCCCACTGTAGGCACGGGTGCAGATGGTCGCCATCACCCCGCTACCGATCAGCGTGCCGCCTCGCTATGTCCCGCGCCAACCGGCTACCTCGACACCGCCGTACCCGGCACCGAGTCGATCGGTTCAGCGGCTGAGTCCAGCGACGTCGATCGAGGTCGTCCGCGCTGATGGCGGCATAGTCGTTTATATGTCTAGTCGCGGATACGACTATGAGATAGCTCAGGCGGTTCGCGGATCAGGACATCATCGGTGACTAGCCGACCCCGGGCCATCGCAGATCGTGCATGACAGCGGTGAAGTAAGTGCGCTCGTGGACGAGCGGCTGAAGATTGCCGGTGAGCGACTGGCCCGGTCTGGAATGTGGGCGCTTGCTACTGCACCCGTATCGTGTCTACGATTAATAGTAACTTTGTTGAGTATTCATAGATGCACTGTGGTCTGCTGATCCAGCACGGTGCTGCGTCATGAAAGGTCTTCATGGGTCACTACAAGAGCAATGTCCGCGACCTGCTGTTCAACCTGTTCGAGGTGATGGACCTTGACGCCATCCTGCGATCCGGAAACTTCGGAGATTTGGACTCCGCCACCGTCCGCTCGATGCTGTCGGAAGCTGCGCGGCAGGCCGAAGGTCCGGTGGCCGCCTCGTTCGTCGATGCCGACCGGAATCCGCCGGTCTTCGATCCGGCAACACATTCGGTCGCTCTGCCGGACAGCTTCAAGAAGTCGTTGTTGACCTGGCAGGACTCGGAGTGGTTTTTGCTCGGCATGTCCGAGGAACTGGGAGGCACTGCCGCCCCGTGGGTGGTGACGTGGGCGATCAACGAACTGCTGCTCGGCGCCAACCCTGGTGTCTTCTTCTACATGCTGGGGCCTGTGATGGCCGACGTCCTGTTCCGGGTCGGCAATGACGAGCAGAAACGCTGGGCGAAGATCGCCGTCGATCGCCGGTGGGGCGGGACGATGGTGCTGACCGAGCCCGATGCCGGGTCCGATGTCGGCGCCGGCCGCACGAAGGCGATCGAACAAGCCGACGGCAGCTGGCACATCGAAGGTGTCAAGCGCTTCATCACCGGAGCCGAGTCCGACGATCTGGCGGAGAACATATTCCACCTCGTTCTCGCACGTCCTGAGGGTGCCGGGCCGGGCACCAAGGGGTTGAGCCTGTTCTTCGTGCCGAAGTTCCATTTCGATCCGCACACTGGGGAACTCGGCGAGCGAAACGGAGTGTTCGTCACCAATGTCGAGCACAAGATGGGTTTGAAGGTGTCGGCAACCTGCGAACTCACCTTCGGCGGCCACGGGATTCCCGCCGAAGGCTGGTTGGTCGGCGACGTACACAACGGCATTGCCCAGATGTTCAAAGTGATCGAGAACGCGCGGATGCAGGTGGGTACGAAGGCAATCTCTACTCTGTCCACCGGCTACCTCAACGCACTCGAGTACGCTAAGACCCGGGTGCAAGGCCCTGACCTGACGCAAATGGCCGACAAGACCGCCCCGCGCGTGGCAATCGTTCGCCATCCCGATGTTCGTCGCAGTCTGATGGTGCAGAAGGCCTACGCCGAGGGTTTGCGCGCTGTCTACCTGTATACGGCCGCGCATCAGGATCCGGTCAGCGCCGAGCAAGTCTCCGGCGCGGATGCCGATCTCGCCCGCCGGGTGAACGACCTGCTGCTGCCGATCGTCAAGGGCGTCGGCTCCGAGCGCGCCTATCAGTATCTGACCGACTCGCTGCAGACCTTCGGGGGCTCGGGCTACCTGCAGGACTACCCGATCGAACAGTACATCCGCGATTCGAAGATCGACTCACTGTACGAGGGCACCACCGCCATCCAGTCACTGGACTTCTTCTTCCGCAAGATCGCCCGCGACCAAGGCGCCGCTCTGGCGCACCTGCAGGACCAGATCTCGGACTTCCTCCAACGGGACAACGGTGACCCACGCCTGAGCGAAGCGCGCGTCGCTTTGGCCACGGCACTCGGCGACGTACGAGCAATGACCGAATGCCTCATCGGCTATCTCATGGCGGCCCAGGAACAGCCGCGTGAGCTGTACAAGATCGGGCTCGGCTCGGTGCGGTTCTTGTTGGCATTCGGCGATCTGATGATCGGGTGGCGATTGCTCGAACAAGCCGAGATCGCGCTCGCCGCGCTCGCCGGCGAACCATCCCAGGAGGATCGAGCCTTCTACGAAGGCAAGGTGGCTGTAGCCGACTTCTTCGGCAGGACCGTACTGCCGGATCTGTCCTCCGCACGGCGAGTGGTGACATCTGTGAGCGGGACACTCATGGATTTGCCCGACGGCGCTTTCTGAGTACCCGAACATCCGGCCCCTCGCGGGCTCCTGACGGTTTCACACTCACATTCAAGGGGCGAGGTTTTCGCTCCGCCGGGAGGAAACTCGTGGCTTCAACAACCACAATTCAACGCAGTGTCGTCTTCGTCGACGGCGTGCGTACTCCGTTCGGGAAGGCGAGCCCGAACGGCATCTATGCCGAGACCCGTGCTGATGACCTCGTCGTCAAGACCATTCGAGAGCTGCTGCGCCGCAACCCTGGACTCGACCCCGCTCGCATCGACGAAGTCGCCATCGCGGCGACCACGCAGACCGGTGACCAGGGCCTGACCATCGGCCGCACATCCGCGATCCTGGCCGGGCTGCCCGAGACCGTGCCGGGCTTCGCGATCGATCGGATGTGCGCCGGAGCGATGACCGCAGTCACGACCACCGCCTCCGGCATCGGCTTCGGCCAGTACGACGTCGTGATCGCCGGAGGTGTCGAGCACATGGGCCGTCACCCGATGGGGGAGGGCGCTGAACCGAACCCGCGGTTTTTGACCGACCGGCTCGTCGATCCCAGCGCCTTGGTCATGGGCAACACCGCCGAGAATCTGCACGACCGTTTTCCGGACATCACCAAGGCCCGCACCGACACCTACGCGGTCGCGAGCCAAAACAAGTACGATGCCGCGAAGAAGGCGGGCTGGATCGCCGAAACCCTTGTGCCCGTGGCTACTCGGTCGGCGCACGGTTGGGGTCTGGCCATCGAGGACGAGCCGCCGCGGCCCGGCACCACGCTCGAGCACCTCGCCGAACTCAAGACCCCGTTCCGGCCCGCCGGTCGCATCACGGCCGGAAACGCCGCCGGTCTCAACGACGGCGCGACGGCGTGCATCCTCGCCGATGAGGACACCGCCCGCGAGTTCGGCCTGCAGATCGGGATGCGGATGGTCGGCTTCGCTTTCCAAGGAGTCGACCCGGCCGTCATGGGCATCGGTCCGGTGCCGGCGACCGAGAAGGTCCTCACCCGTACCGGCCTGAGCATCGACGACATCGGCCTGTTCGAGATCAACGAGGCCTTCGCTGTGCAGGTACTGGCCTTCCTCGAGCACTTCGGTATCGACGACCACGACCCGCGGGTCAACCAGTGGGGCGGTGCGATCGCCTGCGGCCACCCCCTCGCCTCGTCCGGTGTGCGCTTGATGACCCAGCTCTCGCGCCAGTTCGCCCAGCATCCCGAGGTGCGTTACGGCCTGAGCACCATGTGCGTCGGTCTCGGCATGGGCGGCACCGTGATCTGGGAGAACCCGAACTACGAGGGAACGAACTGACATCATGAGCGACATTACTTCCGTGTTCGCTGACGAAGTCGTCACCAACGCCTACACCAAGATCATCACCGTTCCCGGCATCGACGGCCCCGTCGCGCTGATCACACTCGACAACGGGCTCGATCACATCAAACCGAATTCCTTCGGACCCGCCGGTCTACTCGCGTTCGACGAGGCGCTGGATGAGGCGTTCGCCGCCGAGCCCGCCGCCGTCGCAGTCACCGGCAAACCCTTCATCTTCGCCGCCGGCGCCGATCTCAAGGGTGTGCCCGCGATCACCACACGGGAGCAGGGCGTGGAGCTGGGCCGACTCGGCCACAGCGTGCTGCGCCGCCTGCGCGATTCGACGGTGCCGACATTCGCCTTTGTCAACGGCTTGGCTCTCGGCGGCGGTCTCGAGGTCGGCCTGCACTGCCACTATCGGACCTATGCCGACAATGTGCCCGCCCTGGGCCTGCCCGAGACCATGCTCGGACTGATCCCCGGCTGGGGCGGCACACAGTTGCTGCCGAATGTGATCGGTCCAGAGGGCGCGGTCACCTTGATCCTGGAAAACCCGTTGAACAACGGGAAGGTCATCCGCGCCCGGCAAGCCGCCCAGCTCGGCCTCGCCGACGCTGTGCTCGACTCCGCTGATTTTCTCGAGCAGTCGCTGGCCTGGGCCGCCAAGGTCCTCTCAGGGCAGATCATTCCGACTCGGCCGCAGATCGATCGCGGCGCCGGCTGGGATGCGGCGATCGAGCGCGCCAAGATGATCGTCGCGGCCAAGACACGAGGATTCGCCCCCGCTGCGGCCCGCGCGGTCGACCTGCTCGAGCTGGCCCGCCACACCGACATCACCGACCCCGAGTCGCTGTCGAGCGGCTTCGCCGCGGAAGACGAGGCACTCGCCGACCTGCTGATATCCGATGAGTTCCGGGCCGGGCTGTACGCCTTCGACCTTGTCAACAAGCGTGCTAAGCGCCCCGCAGGCGCACCGGAGAAATCACTGGCCCGCAAGGTCACCGGAGTCGGCGTCGTCGGTGCCGGCCTGATGGCCACGCAGCTCGCCCTGCTGTTCGTGCGCCAACTGCAGGTCCCGGTAGTCATCACCGATATCGACCAGCAGCGCATAGACAAGGGTGTGGCCTACGTGCACACCGAGATCGACAAGCTGCGGGGCAAAGGCCGACTGTCCGTCGACGCCGCGAACCGTCTCAAGGGTCTCGTGTCCGGCTCGCTGGACAAGGCCGCCTTCGCGAACACCGATTTCGTTATCGAGGCGGTCTTCGAGAGCATGGACGTCAAGAAACAGGTGTTCGCGGAGGTCGAGCAGTATGTCTCGCCGCAGGCCGTCCTGGCGACGAACACATCGTCGCTGTCCATCACCACAATGGCTGCGGACCTGAAGCACCCCGAGCGCGTCGTAGGCTTTCACTTCTTCAACCCCGTCGCAGTGCTGCCGCTACTCGAGATCATCCGAGGCGCGCAGACCGACGACGCGACCCTCGCGACGGCGTTCGCCCTCGCCACGGCGCTGAAGAAGTCCGCCGTGCTGTGCGCCGACCTTCCGGGATTCGTCTTCAACCGACTCATCACTCGCACCCTGGGCGAACTCGTAGCCGCCGTGGACGAGGGCACTCCATTCGAGGTAGCAGACAACGCCGTCGAAGCGCTGGGCATGCCCATGTCGCCGTTCGCGCTGCTCGCGCTTGTCGGACCGGCCATTGCGCTGCACACCGGGGAGACCCTCCACTGCGCATACCCGGACCGCTACGCCAGCTCTCCGGGCCTGCAGGCACTCGTCCAAGCCGGCAAACCCGGCGTGTGGACCTACCTCGACGGCAAGCAAGCCATCGATCCGGAGGTCGCCGCGCTGTGGCCGCAAGCCGATACCCCGTCGAGCGCCGGACAGGTGCTCGAGCGGACCAGGCGGGCGATCGCCGAGGAGATTCGGATCATGCTCGAGGAGGGCGTCGTCGCGGCCCCGGAGGACATCGATCTGTGCCTGATCCTCGGTGGTGGCTTCGGGTTCTGGAACGGTGGGATCACCCCATACCTGGACCGCACCGGCACCGCCGAGGCGGTCAACGGCGCCCGTTTTCTCGCGGCCGGCGTGGCCAGCGTCAGCCGGTAGTTCGCCAATGAATCGTGCTGCACGGGACCGGCATGTCGGCAGCAAGTCGATCAACTCCTTGCTCGCAACAACAGGCACGGACTCAGCCGTCAGGCATTCGTCGAATGTTGTGGATGGAGGTGATGAGCATGCCGAGCCCGCTCGCGGTCACTGGCCCGTTTCGCCTCGGCGGCCACTGAAGCTGCGGCATGGGTGACAGGGCGGGCACCGCTGCTGCCTGCGTGCGGCGCGCTGGCTGGCGAACGAGGAGATCTTTCTACCGGCATCGGGCCCAGCCAGGCATTCCGAAGCGAGAGGTGAGCCGAGTCCCGCGCAGGATGTCTTGGTAGGGCAATTAAGTGATTAATCGCAATGATGTTACGGTAGGCTGATGGCGCTACGGGACGCGGTGCTGGCCGCTCTGCTCGATGGCGAAGCTTCCGGTTATGAGCTGGCGAAGGGCTTCGACGTCTCGATGGCCAATTTCTGGATGGCGACTCCTCAGCAGCTCTACCGTGAACTCGAGCGGATGTCCACCGAAGGGTTGATCGAAACCCGTGTGGTGCAGCAGGAGCGCCGTCCCAACAAACGGCTGCACTCCATCACCGAGGCCGGCCGCGAGACGCTGCGGCACTATATCGCCCAGCCTGCCAAGCCGGCCGCGATCCGCGACGAACTGCTGGTCAAGGTTCAAGGCATGACCGACGAGGACAGCCCGGTCGTCCATGCCGCAGTGATCGAATTCGGTGAATGGTCGGCCGCGAAATTGGCCCGCTACGAACGCCTTCGTATGCGTTGGCTCGACGGTCGCAGCGAACAGGCATATCTGGCCGAGGCCAAGCGTGTCGGTCCATACCTCACGCTGTTGCGCGGCATCTCCTTCGAGCAAGAGAACATTCGATGGGCCAAGTTCGCCATCGGCATCATCGAACGACGGACGGCCTCGGCCACATCCTGACGGTTTCACCGACACCGGAGCGTCCGGCTCTCGATGTCGACCGCAGTGTAATCCTGCGGTCGAACTGACGCCGTCCCTGTCTCGGGGCAAGTTTCCGGCTGCCACCGATTACGAATCGGTCATGCCCCAGTCCTTGCCACGCATGATGTCACAGCTGGACATCGGGCGAGGCGACCGTATAACTTTGAGTAGTCAAATAATTGCCTAATGGAGTCGATGATGAACTTTGTGGCGTATCCGAATTTGCTGCAGCCTCTCGACCTGGGATTCACCATCCTGCGCAACCGCGTGCTCATGGGGTCCATGCACGTGGGTCTGGAAGAGGCGCCCAACGGTTTCGACCGGATGGCTGCGTTCTACGCCGAGCGCGCACGCGGTGGGGTCGGCCTGATCGTCACCGGCGGTATTTCTCCCAACGAGGAAGGTCGGCCATACCCGGGCGGTGCCATGCTCACCACACCGGCCGAGGCCGCCAGCCACCGAGTTGTCACCGATGCAGTCCACGCCGAAGGCGGCAAGATCGCGATGCAGATCCTGCACTTCGGCCGCTATGCCTACCACCCGAACCTGGTCGCGCCCAGTGCAATTCAGGCACCGATCAGCCCGCACATCCCCCATGAACTCACCGCCGCGCAAGTCGAGCAAACCATCGCCGACTACGTTCACTGCGCGAGCCTGGCCAAGGCCGCCGGATACGACGGCGTCGAGATCATGGGCTCGGAAGGCTACCTGATCAACGAGTTCATCGCCGCGCGCACCAACAAGCGGACCGACGAATGGGGCGGCCCCTACGAGAACCGCATGCGCTTTCCGGTCGAGATCGTTCGCCTTGTCCGCGAAGCTGTCGGCACGGACTTCATCATCGTCTATCGCCTCTCGATGCTCGACCTCATTCCGGACGGTTCAACCTTCGACGAGGTCGTCACGCTGGCCGAGGAAATCGAGGCGGCTGGCGCCTCCATCATCAACACCGGCATCGGCTGGCATGAGGCACGCATCCCTACCATCGCCACCTCCGTGCCGCGCGGTGCCTATGCGTGGGTCACCAAGAAACTGATGGGAAAGGTGTCGGTGCCCTTGGTCGCGAGCAACCGCATCAACACCCCCGAGAAGGCCGAACACCTGCTGGCCGAAGGGTATGCCGACATGGTGTCGTTGGCCCGGCCGTTGCTCGCGGACCCCGCGTTCGTCGGCAAGGCCGCGGCCGGGGCCCCGGAGTCGATCAACACCTGCATCGGCTGCAACCAGGCGTGCCTGGATCACACCTTCTCCCTGAAGATCACCTCCTGTTTGGTCAACCCCCGCGCATGCCATGAAACCGAACTGGTGCTCACGCGGACCAGCTACGTCAAACAACTCGCTGTGGTCGGCGCGGGCCCGGCAGGCTTGGCGTTCGCGGTCAACGCCGCCGAGCGCGGCCACCGCGTGACGCTGTTCGATGCCGCCGAGGAGATCGGGGGCCAGCTCAATGTGGCGCGGAAAGTGCCGGGCAAGCAGGAGTTCGACGAAACGTTGCGCTACTTTCGCCATCAGCTCGCGAGCACCGGCGTCGAAGTCCGGTTGGGAGCCCGAGTGGACGCCGACGGCCTGGCGGGGTTCGACGAGGTCGTCGTCGCCACCGGTGTTACCGCGCGTGTCCCTGACCTGCCTGGCGTTGGCCATCCCAAGGTGCTGGATTACCTGGCCGTCCTGCGCGACAAGGCGCACGTGGGTGATCGTGTGGCTATCCTCGGCGCGGGCGGCATCGGCTTCGACGTCGCCGAGTTCCTGACCGATCCGGGCGACAATGCCAGCCACGACATCGCCACCTTCCTCACCACCTGGGGCGTCGACAGCGAGCACACCAACCCGGGCGGCCTGGACACCCCTCGGCGACAGCCGTCCCGCCGCACCGTGACACTGCTGCAACGCAAGACCACCAAGGTCGGTGCCGGCCTGGGCAAGACCACCGGCTGGATCCACCGAACCGAGCTGAAGCACCGGGGTGTCTCGATGGTCGCCGGCGCTGTATACCACCGGATCGACGACGAAGGTCTGCACTACATCCTGGATGGCGAAAAGCATGTCCTCGACGTCGACAACGTCATCCTGTGTACTGGGCAGGAGCCCAACCGAGGGCTGTACGACGAACTGACATCGCGCGGCATCCCAGCCCATCTCATCGGCGGTGCGGACGTGGCAGCAGAACTCGACGCCAAACGCGCCATCGACCAAGGCACCCGCCTCGCGGCGCAATTATGAACGAGAAGAAACCACTCCGCTAAGTCGCGCTCGGCGACGACTGGTTTCGGCCAGGCCCGCGCCGACGAGCTCGTTGCCGCGCTCCCGGCCCGAGCCCGGCAGCGGATCTCGGCCGGTGCCGGCGCACGGACCCCGCGACTACGACTGGGCGAAAGTCCCGATCCGCATCGGCTGGAAGCCCTGGCGAGGGCACTGGGTGCTGGCCCGGCGCAGTGTCTGCGCCCCTGCCCAGATCGCCTACCAGGTCTGTTACGGGCCGCGCCGGTCCACGATCGCTGATCTGGCGTGGATCGCTGGGGCTCGGTGACGGATTGAGGATTGCTTCCAGCAAGCCGAGAACGAAGCCGACCTGGACCACTACCAGGTCCGCAGCTGACGGGCCTGGTATGCCCACATCACCCGGTCGATGCTCGCCCTGTCCTAGCTCGCCGGAACGAAAGCGATTGCCGCAAAAGGGGAAACAGCGACAGCGATCAAGACATGATCGCACTCACGCTACCGGAGACCCGACGCCTCACCACCGCCCTGCTCCTACCCGCCCTCCGCTGCGCCCACCGCGTCTGGGCATGGTCGAACTGGCGACGCCGCCGACAACACCAAGCCCGCCTATCCCACTACCGACGACGCGGACACCCACTCACCTGACTGCCGTTGCAGCACTAGGCCATGGCCGTGAGTTCGCCCAGCGAGATCCGCAGGCCAGGTTCGTTGTCTTCGGGCGCGATCGCGTCCGGCGGCCCGTCGTGCACCGCGTCGACATCGGCGCCGGCCTCGGCGTCGGGAAGGGTGGAGGTGATGGTTTACTCGCCAGCCGACGCGGGCTCGCCGGTCTCGAACTCGAGGATCCGCACCACCCGCTCGTGCGGGACCAGCCGAATGAACCGACCGTGGTAGGTGTCACTGACAGCGCAAGGGTGACCAAGCCGGGTCGAACCAGCCCGGGGCGGCGGCGGTGAACCGCGCCCGGTCCCAGCCGCCCGCGCCTTCCGGCACCGAGCCCACCAGGTCGACGCCGGTGACGCGGGGCAGATCGGTGCGGTTGCACTCGGCGGCCAGGTCCGGTTCGGCGGGCCAGGACCCGATCACCAGGCCCGTGCACCGCACCCCGGCGGATTGCAGTGTGCGGGTGGTCAATTCCGTGTGGTTGAGAGTTCCCAGCCCGGCGGCGGTGACCACCAGGACGGGCGCGCCGAGTTTCTGGGCGAGGTCGAGCAGGGTGAAATCGCCCAGGCGCACCAGCAATCCGCCCGCGCCCTCGACCAGCACGAGATCGGCGTCGGCCAGCGAGTCGACGGCGGCGGCGGTTTCGGCGAGCGTCAGCTCCGGCAGGCCGGCTCGGCGCGCGGCGGTGTCGGGCGCCAGCGGGTCCGGGTAGCGGGCGAGTTCGAGCGTCCGGGTGACGCCGGACAGGCGCTGTGCCGCCGCGAGGTCACCGGGTTCGCCGACCGCCACACCGGTCTGGCCCGGTTTGCACACCGCCACCGAGCGCCCCTCGGCCAGCGCCACGGCGGCCACGGCGGCGGTGACGACGGTCTTGCCGACGTCGGTGGAGGTTCCGGTGATCAGCAGGACGGTCATGCGGGCACCGCGCCTCGCGCCTCGGCCAGAACCTCACCCAACACCGTTGCGATGGAGTCGAGTTCGGCCGCGGTGAGGTTCGCCCGCGCGGTCAACCGCAGGCGCGAGGTGCCCTCCGGGACCGTCGGCGGACGGAAGCAGCCCACGTCCAGCCCGCGCGCCCGGCACGCCTGGGCCGCGTCGAAGGCCACCTGCGCCGGACCGAGCACCACCGACACCACCGCCGAATCCGGCGCGGGCACACCGGCGAGCCGGGCGATGTCGGCGGCGCGTTCGAGCACCCGCCCGGCCAGCTCGGGTTCGCAGCGCAGCAGGCGCAACGCGGCCCGCGCGGCGCCGACCGCGGCGGGCGCGAGACCGGTGTCGAAGATGAACGTGCGCGCCGCGTCGATCAGGTGGGCGCGCACCCGCGCACTGGCCAGCACCACACCCCCCTGCGCGGCAAGCGATTTCGACAATGTCGCGGTGACCACCAGATCCGGCGCCCCGGCGAGGCCCGACTCGTGCACCAGCCCGCGGCCGCCCGCGCCGCGCACGCCGAGCCCGTGCGCCTCGTCCACCACGAGCACCGCCCCGTTGGCCCTGGTCACCCGGTGCAGTTCGGTCAGCGGCGCGAGATCGCCGTCGGCGCTGAACACCGAATCGGTCAGCACCAGCGCACGTTCCTCGGCGCGCTCCGACAGCAGCCGGTCCACCGCCGCGACGTCGCGGTGCGGCGCGATCTCCACCCGGGCGCGGGACAACCGGCACGCGTCCACCAGCGACGCGTGACTGCCCGCGTCGGAGACCACGAGCGAGCCGCGCCCGGCGAGGGCGGTGACCGCGCCGAGATTGGCCGCGTACCCGGAGGCGAACACCAGTCCGGCTTCGGCGCCGACGAATTCGGCCAGCTCGGCTTCCAGCAGTTCGTGCTCGGCGGTGGTGCCGGTGACCAGGCGCGACCCGGTCGACCCCGCACCCCAGCGGCGCACCGCCTCGATCGCGCCCTCGATCACCTCGGGGTGGCGGACCAGACCGAGATAGTCGTTGGAGGCGAGGTCGATCGACGGAGACTGCGCGGCGCGCGGGCGTAGCTCACGGCGCAGTCCCGCGGCCACCCGCGCGGTGGCGCGCTCGTCCAACCAGCTCAACGGATCGGTAGTCACAGCTCCGCAGCATACTTGAACACCGTTCAATGCACCCACCCGCCGGCCCGCTGGTACCGTTGAGCCCATCGTTGGTGATGTCACCGGCCTGCGGTGACGAAGCTTCACCGGGGAGGAATACGGCCGGATGCCGCGGTGGGCGATAGTCGTCGAGGAAACTACGGGCTCGGGCGATCAAAAGCGCTGGTCACCCCGAATTCTCGCGGAAGTGGTCGGCACGCGCGCCCAGGCACTGGCGAAGCTGGCCGGCGTACTGCCCACCTACACCCCCGAGCACCCCAAGCTGCGCGGACGCCGCATCGTCCTGCGCGACGGCGATACCTACCTGCTGATGGTGCGCGGCTGGTCGGACGATTACCACTGCATCTTCCGAGTGTGGGAGATGGTGTCCGACAGCGACCGTCCGGGGAATTCCGACACCCGCGGCGCACCCGGCCGGCTCACGGACCGTTGAACCAATTCGGCGTATCGAGCCGGAACACCTCGCCCGGCGTCAGCACGCGCAGATCGCGCTCCAACTCGGCGAGCCGGTCCGCACCGAGCAGATCCGCCCAGCGAGCGTGGATTCGGTCGAAAGCGCGCGCCGATCGGGTCAGCACATCCTCGGCGCGGCCGGTGAGCGTGTAGACCTTGCGCCGCGCGTCGGTCGGATCCTGCCCACGCCGCAGGTAGCCCAGCCGCTCCAATGCCTCGATGTGCTTGCCCGCGGCCTGTTTCGAGACGCCGAGCGCGCGCCCGAGGTCGGCGGCCGTGCAGCCGTAGGGACCACCGCAGCGGCCGACCGCCTGGAAGACGAAGCCGTGCAGGGGGCGCAACTCGGCGTGACCGTGCTCGGCCAGTTCGGCGTGCACCTCATCGACCACGGCGCGGAAGCCGAGCAGCATGCGCATCGGCAACTCGTATCCGCCCGCGTCACTTGACATGATGGACAACCTCGTTGACTATATGGACAACCATGTTGTCTATCTTAGGTGGTAACCCCATGACCGTCATCCGACACTCCGACACCCGGCGCACCGAGACCCCCGGCGGTGTCATGACCACGCTCGCCTCGCCCACCCAGGGCGGCTCGCAGCTCGCGCTGTGGCGGGTCGACGTGCCCGCGGACACCACCGGTCCGCTGCACTTCATCGACACCGAACAGATCTGGACCGTCCTCGCCGGGCGGATCGACGTCGCCATCGACGGCGCGGAACTCAGTGCCGCCGAAGGGGATACCGTGATCCTGCCGCCGAACGTCCTGCGGCAGGTGAGCACCGCAGGCGGCTTCACCGCCATCGTGACCGCACCGGCGGGCGCCCGGGCCGGAAGGCCCGACAGCGACGGCACCATCGTCCCGCCGTGGATCGCCTGACCGGTCAGCCACCGGTCTGCGCGGCCACCGCAGCGCGCATACCCGCGGTGATCGTCGCGATGTCGCCGGACGTGCTGATGAACGGCGGCATGGCGTACACCAGGTTGCGGAACGGACGCAGCCACACCCCGGCCGCGACCGCCGCCTCGGTCGCGGCGCGCATGTCGACCGGACGGTCCAGCTCGATCACACCGATCGCGCCGAGCACCCGCGCCTCGACCACGCCGGGCAGACCGCGCACCGCATCGAGACCCGCCGTCAATTCCGCCTCGATGCGGGCCACTTCGCCGCGCCAGTCCCGCGAGCGCAGCAGCTCGATGGACGCGACGGCGACCGCGCAGGCCAGCGGATTGCCCATGAAGGTGGGCCCGTGCATGAGCCCGCCGTGCGCCGCGCTGATCGTCTCGGCGATCCGCGCGGTGCACAGCGCGGCGGCGAGCGTGAGATAACCGCCGGTCAGCGCTTTGCCGACGCACATCACATCCGGGCTCATCCCGGCGTGCTCGGCCGCGAAAAGCGTTCCGGTGCGGCCGAATCCGGTCGCGATCTCGTCGAAGACCAGCAGCACGCCGTGTTCGTCGCACAGCCTGCGCAGGTCGGTCAGATAACCGGGGTGGTGCCAGCGCATCCCGCCCGCGCCCTGCACGACCGGTTCCACGACGACCGCCGCGAGTTCGCCCGCGTGCGCGGCGAACAGGTGCTCGAGTTGCGCCACGTACTCCGGCAGATACTCGCTCGGTGGCACCGGCGCGAACACCTGGCGTGCCAGGATGTCGGTCCACAGCGAGTGCATGCCGCCCTCCGGGTCGCACACGCTCATCGGTGTGAAGGTGTCGCCGTGATATCCGCCGCGCCAGGTGAGCAATCGACGCTTCTGCGGCTTGCCCAGCGAACGCCAGTACTGCAAACACATCTTCACCGCGACCTCGACCGACACCGAGCCGGAGTCGCACAGGAACACCTTGTCCAGTCCGGCGGGTGTCGATTCGACCAGTAGTTCGGCCAGCCGGGCCGCGGGCTCGTGGGTGAGCCCGCCGAACATCACGTGACTCATGCGCCGCGACTGGGCGACGAGCGCGGCGTCGAGCACCGGATGCCGGTAACCGTGGATGGCCGCCCACCAGGAACTCATGCCGTCGACGAGCTCGCGCCCGTCGGCCAGGGTGAGCCTTGTCCCCGCGGCGGCGGCCACCACCAGCGGTTCGGTCGTCGCGGGAAAGCCGCCGTAGGGATGCCAGACGTGTTCGGCGTCGAGGGCGGTGATCTCGTCGGGGGTCAGTGCCACAGGAATCCTCGCGTCACGGCCCCGGCCCGCCGGGGCGGCTTGAACGCCGTTCAAGTTAGCATCCGAGCTGCGCGGTCCCGAAGGGCGCCTGGAGGAGTACGGGCATTTCGCACCCGACGCCGCGGCGGGCCGATATTCTTTGACGAAGTCAAAGATTGGAGCCGCCGTGACCGCTGCCCCCGCCGACATCGCCGCCGTCCGCGAATTCAACCGCCACTACACCCGGGTGATCGGCGTGCTGCGGGAAGGACTGCACGACAGCCGGTACTCGCTCACCGAAGCGCGCGTCCTGTTCGAGCTGGCGGCGTCCGACGCGACCGAGGTGGTCACGCTGCGGCACGCCCTCGACCTGGACGCGGGCTACCTCAGCCGCATCCTGGCCCGGTTCGAACAGTCCGGCCTGGTGCGACGCAATCGCTCCGGCAGCGACGGCCGCCGTCAAGAGGTCCGGCTGACCGAGCGGGGCAGGGATGTCTTCGCCACGCTCGACCAGCGCTCCAGCGACGAGGTCGGCGCCCTGCTCGACGCGCGTCTGCCCGCGACCCGGGCCCGTTTGCTCGACGCGATGCGGACCATCCAGCAGATCCTGGACCAGCCCGCCGACACGCCGACGCTCACGCTGCGCGCCCCGCGTTCCGGCGACTACGGCTGGGTGATCCAGCGCCACGCGGAGCTCTACGCGAACGAATACGGCTGGGACGCGACCTACGAGGAACTGATCGTGCGCATCGTGGCCGACTACCTGAGTTCCCGCGACGATCAACGTGAGCGCGTCTGGATCGCGGAAGCCGACGGCCGCCCGGTCGGCAGTATCTTCTGCGTCCGCGAGGACGACACCACCGCGCGGCTGCGGCTGCTCCTGGTCGAACCCACCGCGCGCGGCCTCGGCGTCGGCTCGGCGCTCGTCGACGAATGCCTGCGCTTCGCCACCGCGGCGGGATACCGGGAGATCGTGCTGTGGACCAACGACGTGCTCACCGCCGCACGGCGCGTCTACCAGCGCGCGGGATTCGAGCTGGTCGAGCAGAGCCCGCATCACAGTTGGGGCCACGACCTGGTGGGCCAGACCTGGCGGCGGTCACTCGCGCCCGCGGACTGACCGCCCGGGTAGCCGACCGGTCTTCGGGCGGCGGATCGTCGCCGACCGCCGACCACTCGGCGCGACCCGTTCGCCCTCGCCCTGTCGTGGGACTTTCAGGACGGCTGTCCGGCGGGCATCCCGGTGTTGCTGCGGTGTGCCGTGCTCGGCGGTCCGGCACGCGTCGCGGTACGCCCCGGCTATCCGCGACGCCGGCCGGAAAACGCCGCCGACCTCCCCTGATCCACCCAGCCAGAACCACCCGCGCATCCGGACGCCCGGCTGCCGCTACTGTCGTTGCCATGGCTCAGCCCGACGCAGCGCCCGGCGACGCGACACCACTGGGTGTCTGGCCCGGCACCGCCTATCCCCTCGGGGCCACCTACGACGGCGCTGGCACCAATTTCTCGGTGTTCTCGGAGGTTGCCGACGCGGTCGAACTCTGCCTGGTCGACGGGGACGGCGCCGAGACCAGGATCTCGCTCGACGAGGTGGACGGCTACGTCTGGCACGCGTATCTTCCCGGGGTCGATCCCGGTCAGCGCTACGGATTCCGGGTGCACGGCCCCTACGACCCCGATCGTGGATTGCGCTGCGACGCGAGCAAGTTGCTGCTCGATCCGTACGGCAAGGCCTTCGACGGCGACTTCGACGATCATCCCTCGCTGCACACCTACGGACTGGATTCGCTCGGCCACACGATGACCGGCGTGGTGATCAACCCCTACTTCGACTGGGGCGCCGACCGCGCGCCGAACCGGCCCTACCACGAGACCGTCATCTACGAGGCGCATGTCAAGGGCATGACGATGACCCACCCCGAGGTGCCCGAGGAATTGCGCGGCACCTACTCCGGCATCGCGCACCCGGCGATCGTCGAGCATTTGAAGGGGTTGGGCGTCACCGCGATCGAGCTGATGCCGGTGCACCAGTTCCTGCACGACCGTGTGCTGCTCGACCAAGGGCTGCGGAACTACTGGGGGTACAACAGCTTCGGCTACCTCGCGCCGCACAACGGGTACGCGGCGATGGACCGCGCCGGCTCGGCGGTCACCGAGTTCAAGGCGATGGTGCGGGCGCTGCACGCCGAGGGCATCGAGGTGATTCTCGACGTGGTCTACAACCACACCGCCGAGGGCAACCACCGCGGCCCGACGATCGGCTTCCGCGGCATCGACAACGCCGCCTACTACCGCTTGGTCGACGACGACCCCTCGCACTACATGGATTACACGGGCACCGGCAACAGCCTCAACGTGCGCCACCCGCACACTTTGCAGCTGATCATGGACTCGCTGCGGTACTGGATCCTGGAGATGCACGTCGACGGATTCCGTTTCGATCTGGCCGCGACGCTGGCGCGCGAACTGCACGACGTGGACCGGCTGTCGACCTTCTTCGACCTGGTGCAGCAGGATCCGGTGGTGAGCCAGGTCAAGCTCATCGCCGAACCGTGGGACGTCGGCGAGGGCGGCTACCAGGTGGGCAATTTCCCCGGCCTGTGGACGGAGTGGAACGGCAAATTCCGCGACACCGTGCGCGACTACTGGCGCGGCGAACCGGCGGCCCTGGGCGAGTTCGCTTCTCGGCTCACCGGCTCCTCGGACCTGTACGAGGCCACCGGGCGCAGGCCGAGCGCGAGCATCAACTTCGTCACCGCGCACGACGGATTCACCCTGCGGGACCTGGTGTCCTATAACGAGAAACACAACGAGGCCAACGGCGAGGACAACCGGGACGGCGAGAGCTGGAACCGCTCGTGGAACTGCGGTGTCGAAGGGCCGACCGACGACCCGGAGATCCTCGCGCTGCGCGCGCGGCAGAGCCGCAATCTGCTGGCGACGCTGATGCTCAGCCAGGGTGTGCCGATGCTCGCGCACGGCGACGAGATGGGCCGCACCCAGCACGGCAACAACAACGTCTACTGCCAGGACTCGCCGCTGGCCTGGATGGACTGGTCGCTGCGCGAAGAGAACGCCGATCTGCTCGAATTCACGCGTGCGGTGATCGCGTTGCGCACCGAGCATCCGGTCTTCCGGCGCCGCCGCTTCCTGGCGGGCGGCCCGATCCGTTCGGCGGACGACGCCCGCGACATCGCGTGGCTCACCCCGTCCGGTGAGGAGATGACCGAAGCGGACTGGGACAGCGGATTCGGCAAGTCGATGGCGGTCTATCTCAACGGCGAGGCGATCCCCGAGCCCGGCCCGCGCGGCGAGCGGATCACCGACGATTCGTTCCTGCTGTGTTTCAACGCCCACGACGCGGCTATCGACTTCGTGCTACCCCGCACCAGCGAGGGCGCGGAATGGTCGGTGGCACTGGATTGCTCGACGCCGACCGGCCTGGCCGACGCCGGTTATGCCGGGGGCGCGACCGTCACCGTCCGAGCCCGCTGTCTCCTCGTCCTCCGCCAGGCCACCTGACCCGAATGCCGATGAACG
This sequence comes from Nocardia gipuzkoensis, assembly GCF_021183645.1. NCBI lineage: Bacteria > Bacillati > Actinomycetota > Actinomycetes > Mycobacteriales > Nocardiaceae > Nocardia > Nocardia gipuzkoensis. The sequence goes on from NZ_CP089225.1 coordinate 468,551, forward strand.
CACCCGACTCCTCCGAGATATACGTGACCGACCCGGTGTCCCTCCGACGCAAGCCCGCCCGCCAGACCACGATCCGCAGCACCTACCGGCTCCAGCTGCGGCCGGACGCACTGACCTTCGCCGAAGCGCGCGCCATCGCGGAATATCTTCAGCAGCTGGGCATTTCCCACCTGTACCTCTCGCCGATCCTGACCGCGGCGCACGGCTCGACGCACGGCTACGACGTCACCGACCCGACTACGGTCTCCGCCGCCCTCGGCGGACCGACCGGACTCAAGGCTCTCGCCGACGAGGTGCGCAGCCGCGGCATGGGACTGATCGTCGACCTGGTGCCCAACCACGTCGGGGTCGCCGATCCGCGGCAGAACGCCTGGTGGTGGGACGTCCTGCGGAACGGCCAGGAGTCGAGGTTCGCGCCGTACTTCGACATCGACTGGAGCCCGGGCAACGGCGCGGGCGGCCGCCTGGCGCTGCCGGTGTTGCAGAGCGAGAACGACCCGGCCGCCTTGACCGTCGACCGCTCCGGCGCCGAACCCATGCTCGCGCTGCACGACCTGCGTTTCCCGATCGCGCCGGGCACCGACGGGGACAACGCGCTGCGCATCCACGACAAGCAGCACTACCGCCTGGTGAGCTGGAAGGCCGGGCTGTGCACCTACCGGCGTTTCTTCGCGGTCAGCAGCCTGGCCGGGATCCGTCAGGAGAGCCCCGAGGTCTTCGAGGTCACCCACCGCGAACTCGCCGCGTGGTGCGAGCACGACCTGATCGACGGCGTACGGGTCGACCATCCGGACGGTCTGTCCGACCCCGCCGGGTACCTCACCCGGCTGCGCAGGGTGATCGGCCCGCACCGGCTGCTGCTGGTGGAGAAGATCCTGGCCAACCGCGAGCCGCTGGACGCGACGCTGCCGATCGACGGCACCACCGGCTACGAGGCGCTGGCCGATTTCGGCGGCGTGCTGGTCGATCCGCGCGGCGAACACGCGCTCACCGAACTGTCACGGCGAGTCGCCGGGCACGGCAGCGACCGGGCCTGGATCGGCGAGACCGAGCACCGGATCAAGCGGGCGGTCGCGGAAAGCGTGCTGGCGCCGGAGGTCCGGCGGCTGGTGGCCGCGATCAAACAGGACGCGAACGCCGAGAGTTTCGACACCATGGCGCTGACCAACGCCACCATCGAGGTGCTGGCGTTCATGCCGGTGTACCGGGCCGACTACGCGCCGCTGGCCGGGATGGCCGGTGCGGTGATCGCCGAGGTGGAAAAGCGCAACAGCGAGCTCACCGCGCCGCTGGCGGTCCTGGTCGCGGCGCTGGCCGCCGACGGGGGCGCGGCGGTGCGCTTCAGCCAGGTCTGCGGCGCGGTGACCGCGAAGGCGGTCGAGGACACCATGTTCTATCAGGCCGCGCGGCTGGTCTCGTTGCAGGAGGTGGGCGGCAATCCGGCGCGCTTCGGCCACTCGCTCAACGAGTTCCATCTGTCCAACAGCCAGCGCGCGCAGCTCTGGCCCGCGACCATGACGACGCTGTCCACGCACGACACCAAGCGCGGCGAGGACGTGCGCGCCCGCATCGGCGTGCTGTCGCAGGCCGCGGAGACCTGGGCACGCAATGTCGACTCCTGGTTGGAGACCACTCCCGCCCCGGACGGCGCGACGGCGCTGTTCCTGTTGCAGAACATGTTCGGCGTGTGGCCCGCGGACGGGCGACCGGCCGCGTCGGTGCCGGGCCTGCGCGAGCGCCTGCACGCGTTCGCCGAGAAAGCGATGCGGGAGGCGAACACCAAGACCTCCTGGGAGGAGCCCGACGCCGAGTTCGAGTCCGCCGTGCACGCGTGGCTGGACGCGGTGATCGACGGACCGGTGGGCTCCGAACTCGGCGACCTGGTGCACGAGCTGGCGCCGCACGCCTGGTCCGACGCGTTGTCGCAGAAACTCCTGCAACTGTGCGGCCCGGGCATCCCGGACGTCTACCAGGGCTGCGAACTGTGGGAGGACTCCCTCGTCGACCCGGACAACCGCAGACCGGTGGACTTCGCCGCCCGCGCGGGCATGCTGCAATCGCTCACCGGCACACCGGCGCTGGACACCACCGGCGCGGCGAAGATGTGGATCGTCGCCTATGCCCTGTGGTTGCGCCGCGAACGTCCCGACTGCTTCGTCGGCGGCGCCTACCGCCCGCTGTTCGCCACCGGCGACCACGCCGCCAAGGTGGTCTCCTACGCCCGCGGCCGCACGGGCGAGGCGCCCGAGGTCATCGTCGCCGCCACCCGCCACAGCGTGGGGCTGGCCGAGAGCGGGTGGGGCGACACGTTCCTCGACCTGCCCGCGGGCAGCTGGACCGACCGGCTGACCGGCCACACCTTCCAGGGCCGGGCGAGGCTGGAGAAGATGTTCGGCCGGCTGCCCGTCGCGCTACTGGTGCGCTGACAGCTCGAGCGGGGGCGCGTCGGCCACCGCGGAAGCGCGCACGATCTCTTTGGCGAACACCCCGCGGATCTGCTCGAAGGTCTTCTCCGGGATCACCCCGCCCAGCTCCTCGCGCCAGCGCCGCAGGTTCGCGGGATGGTAGTCCAGCGCGTCCTGGGTGCTGGTGGCCAGCCGGACCCCTTGGTCGGTGGGCGTGGATATCCGGCGCCAGGAATCCCAGTGGAAGCGGCGGCTGCGCGGATTGCGCAGCGTCCGGAGCACATTCAGGATGCGGTAGCCGATGCCCAGGGAATCGTGCAGCCGCATGTGGTCCCCGTTGGTGGCGTCGCAGCGTTCGGACAACTTGGCCAGCCGATCGCGATCGAAGGCCAGCCCCACCGACTCCGCCTCGCGGACCATCCACTGCAACGTCGCGTCGGACAGGCCGCATTCGGCGTAGCCGCCGCCGATATCGCTGTGCACACCGGGGAACCACACCTGCTTGACCCGCTCGAACCCGCGCCGGTACTTCACGGTCGGCTCGACCGGAACCTCCCACAGGGACGGTTCGAAGTTGCGCCGCCGCTCATCGATGGCCAGCGCTTGACGGGCGCAGTGCACGTGGCGAGAGAGCTTGACATCGTGGAACCGGTGCCGCAGCGAGGTGACGCCCGGCACGCCGAGCGCGCCGACGGTATCGAACACGCCGAGGAAATCGATCTTCGCTCGCCTGCAGTTCTCCCGGCGGAACTCCCGCCACTGCTCGGGTTCGGGCGGGTCCGGGTTCTCCGGCGTCGGCGCGGGCGGGCGCTGCCGGTAGATCCGCAGGGCCTCCGGGTACTTGCCCGCGATCATCGCTTCCGGGGTCATGATGCCGATACGGCTGATCAGGCCGGCCAGGCTGCGCGCGGTGAAGGCGCCGCGACTGAAGCCGAAGATGTAGATCTCGTCGCCCTTTTCCCAGTTCAGGGCCAAATGCCAGTACGCGGACGACAGGTTCGCCTCGAGCCCGAGGCCGAACGCGCCGCCGACCAGCCGATCGGTGAGAAAACCGCGGGCGCCGGGACCGGAGACGTAGGTGACCCACTGCTGGATCGTCTCCCCCTCCGGTCCCGGCGCGTCGAACCGGATCGTCTGCGCGATTTTGACAATGTTCGAAACCGTGCTGCTCGACTCGGCCTTCCAGGTGCCGTCGCAACATACAACCAGGCGTTTCATGCGCTGATCCTCTCGCTGGTGTCCCACCGAAACCCGCGTACTCGACTACTCGAATTCATCGCGGAACGGACCGGACAGCGTTAATGGCATTGCCGGAATACGCGAGTCGGCGCGCGGGCGAAGCGCTGCGACCCGGTGACGCCGAACGAGTTACGGGTGCTCGCACACCGTCGAACGAGGATTCGGGTAGCCGGCGAGGCCCCTGATCGCGCTCGCTACGAGTGCCGTTGACCCGGCTCATCGCGCCGCACGGAGGCCAGCCCGATCAGCCAGCGCGCCGCACCGAGCGCGGCCGCGACGAGCACCGCGATCTGCAGAGATCCCGTGATCAGCGCCAGGACGAGAAAAGCCGCCAGCCCGACGAACAGCGCGTCGAGCTTGTAGACCGGCCACGCGCTGCCGGCGATATCTATCGTGGCGCTGCGGGCCGGAGGATGGACGACTGCCATCTCCTCAGGGTAGTCGGAACCGGAAGTTCGGGCCAGCGAACTTTTGTCGCCGGGAACACAGTGGATCGGCGCGGCGTTGCCGCAGACATGCCACTGACAGGTGAATACGAACCGAGTACATCCGACTGGGCACGGGAACAAGCCGAGAAGTACGAGAACTCCGGCGGCACCGAGGGTGCGACTTTGCAGGGCAAGCCCATCATCCTGCTCACCACCAAAGGCGCTAAGACCGGCAAGCTGCGCAAGACACCGCTGATGCGGGTGGAGCACGACGGGGAATACGCCGTGGTCGCCTCGCTGGGCGGTGCGCCGAAGCACCCGGTCTGGTACTACAACATCAAGGCCGAACCGCACGTCGAGCTGCGCGACGGCACGGTCACCAAGGACTACACCGCGCGCGAGGTCTTCGGCGAGGAGAAGGCCCAGTGGTGGGATCGAGCGGTCCAGGTGTGGCCGGACTACGCGAACTACCAGACCAAGACCGACCGTCAGATCCCGGTCTTCGTCCTCACTCCCCGGTAGCTCCGGCGCAGGTAGCACGGGTTTCACTGCCACCCGCCGCACTCGACCGGCGCGGCGGGTGGCAGCATGTTCGGGGTGTCCGATCCGCTTGATGTCCTCGACGCACTGTCCGCTTCTCGTCCCGCGCTCACCGCGGACGAGATCGATGCTGCCGCCAAGCGAATTGCCGACGTCATCGAGCCGACCCCGCTACAGCGCAGCGAGCGACTGTCCAAACTGACCGGGGCGAACGTCTACCTCAAACGCGAGGATCTCAGCGCGGTCCGCTCCTACAAGCTGCGCGGCGCCTACAACCTGGTGGTGCAGCTGACCGAGGACGAGCGCGCCGCGGGTGTGGTCGCGGCCAGCGCGGGCAACCACGCGCAGGGCGTCGCGTTCGCGTGCCAGGCGATGGGGATCAAAGGCCGCATCTACGTGCCGACCACGACGCCGAAGCAGAAGCGCGACCGCATCCGGGTGCACGGCGGCGAGTTCGTCGAGCTGATCGCGGTCGGCGAGACCTACGACGCCGCCGCCACCGCCGCCGCGGCCGATGTGGAGCGCACCGGCGCGACCATGGTCCCCCCGTTCGACGACGCGCGCACCGCGGCCGGTCAAGGCACCATCGCCGCGGAGATCCTGGAGCAGCTCGCCGACCCGCCCGACCTGGTGATCGTGCCCGTGGGTGGCGGCGGCTGCCTCGCCGGTATCGGCACCTACATGCGTGCGCGCTCGCCCCGCACCGCCATCCTCGGCGTGGAGCCCGCGGGCGCGGCCTCGATGACCGCGGCCCTGGTGGCAGGCGGTCCGGTCACTCTGCCGGAGATCGACCCGTTCGTGGACGGGGCCGCGGTGCGCCGGGTCGGCTCCGTGCCGTACGCGGCGGTGTCCGGGTTCGGCGGGCGAGTGGTCTCGCACGCCTCGCTGCCGTTGCTGACCATCACCGAATCGCCCAGGGGCGCGGGCGCTTTCCAGATGATGCAGGTCGACGAGGGCGCGATCTGCACGACCATGCTCGACCTGTACCAGAACGAGGGCATCATCGCCGAGCCCGCGGGCGCGCTCACCACCACGGCGCTCGCGGAGATCACCGTGGAGCCGGGCTCGACGGTGGTGTGCCTGGTGTCCGGCGGCAACAACGACGTGTCCCGCTACGGCGAGATCATCGAGCGCTCCCTGGTCCATCGCGGCCTCAAGCACTATTTCCTGGTGGACTTCCCGCAGGAACCCGGCGCGCTGCGCCGCTTCCTCAACGAGGTGCTCGGCCCCGACGACGACATCACCCTGTTCGAGTACGTCAAGCGCAACAACCGCGAGACGGGCGCGGCGCTGGTCGGCATCGAACTCGGCGCGCCGGACGGGCTCGGGCCGCTGCTGGAACGGATGCGGCATTCCCCGATCCAGTGCGAGCGCCTCGAGCCGGATTCTCCGGCGTACCGCTACCTGACCTGACCTGTATTTCGGCACCTCAGGGGCCCTGGGTTCCTGACCCGAGCCCGGATATCCGCGCGTCAGGCAGCCTCGGTACCCGACCCGAGCTCAGATGGCTGCGCGTCCGGCGATCCCTGGGCTCCGGATCCGAGCCCAGAAATCTGCACGTCAGGCCGCTTCGAGCACCTGACCCGAACCCGGACATCCGCGCGTCGAGCGGCCTCGGGGTACCTGGCCTGAACCCGGATTTCCGCGCGCCAGGCGACCTCGGTTACCTGACCCGAACCCAGAAATCCGCACGTCAGGCCGCCTCGAGTACCTGACCCGAACCCGGACATCCGCGCGCCAGGCCGCCTCGAGTACCTGACCCGAACCCGAAGTTCCGCGCCTCAGGCAGCCTTGGGCGCTGCCGTGGCCGGTATCCGGCGCCGGTTCGCGCGCAGGCAGTTCAGCAGCAGGGGCAGCAGCCAGAAGGCCGCCGACTGGTCGTAGCTGAGCTGAGCGGCGGAGAGCCGGTTGTGCACGAAGCCGACCGACAGGCCGAGCCGGGGTTCGGCCCAGCCGAAGGAACCGCCGAGGCCGATGTGCCCGAACCCGGCGTGGGCGCCCGGCATCGGCAGGGAGTGGTAGCCCAGTCGCCACATCATCGGCAAGTAGAACAGCGCGCGATCGGGCTGATAGGTCTCGATGCGGCGCAGTGCCTTCATGGTGTGGCCGCCGAGGTACTTGCGGCCGCCCAGCATGCCGTCGTTGGCCAGCGCGCCGTACATCTTCGCCAGCGCGGGCGCGGTGCACACCCCGTTGCCCGCGCCGAGTTCGGTGTCCAGGATCGGCGGGCTGACGCCCTCGAGGATGCCTTCCAGACCGGGCAGGAACAGGCAGCGCGTCGCGGCGCCGAGCGCGCCCGGAATCCGGTGGCTGCGGCCCAGAACCGCGGCGCCGAGCGGCTTGCCGAGCAGGCTCAGCTGGGTGCCTGCCAGCGGCGCGTAGGTGATCGGCGCGTCGGCCGGCGGCCTGCCCAGGTACAGGCCCTCGATGCCGAGCGGCTCGGCCACCTCGGTACGGAACAGTTCGCTCAGGCCGGCGCCGGTGATCGCGCGCGTCAGGCCGCCGACCAGCCAGCCGAAGGTGAGCGCGTGGTAGGTGGGAACGCCGAGCAGGCGGTCGGGCTTCGCCCCGGCCAAGCGACGCTCCATGAGCTCGTGGTCGAGCACGTCGGCGAGTCCCCCGGTGGCGATCGGGGCCAGCGCGGACAGCCCCGCCCGGTGGGTCAGCAGCTGACGCACCGTGATCTTGCGCTTGCCGTTGAAGCCGAATTCCGGCCAGTACTCCGCGACCGGGGCGGAGTAGTCGAGCAAGCCGCGGTCGGCGAGGCGGTGCACGACGGTGGCGGCGATCCCTTTGGTGGCGGAGAAGATGATCGTGCCGGTATCCCTGGTCCACGGAGCGTCACCACCAGAGCCGACCCAGATGTCCACCAGCGGCTCTCCGTGCCGGTGCAGCGTGAACGCCGCGCCCGCACCCCGGCGATTGCCGAACGTCCGTGCGAAAGCCCGCACGAACGGTGCGAATTCGGCGGCGGCGCTGCCGCCCATCCCCGGGGGAAGAACCGCGAGGTCCCCGGAAGCGACGTTGCTCATCTCTCCACGGTAATGGCGCGGACCGATTCCGGCAAAGCGCCTGTCTCGGACAGTTGTACGGCCGTTATCCGGCGCCGCCGGTAAATCGCCGGAAAAGACCGCGTGGAGTGGGTATCCCACGCCCTCAACGCGGGCCGGGCGGCGCCGTCTCCAGCAGCGCGAACGAGTGGCCGGGAACGGTTGTCGCCGAAGGCCCGATCGTCGGGGGTTCCCAGTACAGCAGAGGGATGCCCGCGATGGGCACCGCGACCTGGTCCTCGCCCAGGTTGCACACCAGGGCCAGCGTGCCGCGATGCACGACGATCCACCGCGCGGCCTCGTCGTAGTCCACCGAGACGTGCGTCAGCCAGGGATCGCTGAGTTCCGCCCGGCCGCGGCGCAGGGCGAGCAGGGCGCGATAGCAGGACAGCAGCCGCGCGTGCGCGGGCTCGTCGGGTTCGGTCCAGTCGAGCTTGGAGCGCAGGAAGGTCTTCAGATCCTGCGGGTCGGGCACCTCACCGGCGGGCCAGCCGTGTGCGGCGAACTCCTTCTTGCGCCCGGATGCGGTGGCGGCGGCGACCTCCGGGTCGGTGTGCGAGGTGAAGAACTGGAATGGCGTGCCCGCGCCCCACTCCTCCCCCATGAACAGCATCGGCGTGAACGGCCCGCACAGCACGAGGGCGGCCTTGACGGCCAGCTGCCCGTCGGTCAGATAGGCGCTCGGCCGGTCGCCGAGCGCACGGTTGCCGATCTGGTCGTGGTCGCAGGTGTAGGCCAGCAGCGCGCTTCCCGGGATCAGGCCACGGTCGATCGGGCGGCCGTGCGTCCGGCCCCGGAAGCTGGAATACGTTGCGGCGTGGAAGAACCCGTGCTTCAGCGTCCGCGCCAGGCAGCGCAGCGAGCCGAAATCGGCGTAATAACCCTGCCGCTCACCCGAGACGGCGGTGTGCACGGCATGGTGCAGGTCGTCGTTCCACTGCGCGGTCAAGCCGTAGCCACCGGCCGCGCGCGGGGTGATCAGCGTCGGATCGTTGAGGTCGCTCTCCGCGATCAGCGTCAGCGGCCTGCGTACGTGGGTGGCGAGGCGCTCGACGGCGACCGACAGGTCGGCCAGCAAGTGGGTGGCGGTGCGGTCGACCAGGGCGTGCACCGCGTCCAGGCGCAGCGCGTCGATGTGGAAATCGCGCAGCCAGCGCAGTGCGTTGTCGATGATGTAGGCGCGCACGTGATCGGACTGCGGCCCGTCGAGGTTGAGGCTCCGCCCCCAGGTGTTGTGCCCGTCGGTCAGGTAGGGCGCGAAGCGCGGCAGGTAGTTGCCCGAGGGCCCGAGATGGTTGTAGACGACGTCCAGGCAGACCGCCAGCCCACGGGCGTGACAGGCGTTCACGAACCGTTGCAGGCCGTCGGGCCCGCCGTAGCTCTCCTGCACCGCGTACCAGAGCACGCCGTCGTAGCCCCAGTTGTGCGTGCCGTCGAAGGCGTTCACCGGCATCAGTTCCACCACGGTGACGCCCAGCGCGACGAGATGATCGAGCCGCTCGATCGCGGCGTCGAAGGTGCCTTCGGCGGTGAAGGTCCCGATGTGCAGCTCGTAGTAGACCGCCCCGGCCTGCGGCCGCCCGGTCCAGCCCGCGTCGGTCCAGGCCGCCGGATCGAGGGTGTGCAGGGCCGAGCGAGCGTGCACGCCGTCGGGCTGGCGGGGTGAGCGGGGGTCGGGCAGCACGGTCGGATCGTCGTCCAGCAGGAAGCCGTACCTGGCCCCGCTCGCGGCGGGTAGGTCGGCGCGCCACCACCCGTCCGGCGACCGCCTCATCGAGTGGACGACACCCTCCAGATCCAGCCGCACCGACCCCGGTCGCGGCGCCCACACCTCGAACACAGCCACCGCGCCAGCATCGCACAGGCACGCCCGGCCCGCCCGACACGGACACCGGCCCCGGGAGCAGGCCCGCCCTCCGGCTCCCTCTGGTTCCCGGGGACGATTCCTGACAGAGTGGAGATCATGGGCGTTTATGCCGAGCACGTGGTGCCGCGGATCGTCAACCTGGCCTGCGGGATGCGGGACTTGGACCCGCTGCGCGAGCGGGCGTGCGCCGGACTGCACGGACGGGTCGTGGAACTCGGTTTCGGTTCGGGCCTGAACGTGCCGTTCTATCCGGCGCCGGTAGCGTCGGTGCGCGCGGTCGAGCCCGCCGATCTGGGCTGGCGGCTGGCGAGCGGCCGCGTCGCCGCCGCCACCGTGCCGATCGAGCGGGCCGGACTGGACGGCCAGGCGCTGCCTTTCTCGGACAACACCTTCGACTGCGCGTTGTCGACCTGGACGATGTGCACCATTCCCGACATCGCCGCCGCGCTCGCCGAGGTGCGCCGGGTGCTCGTTCCCGGCGGAACCCTGCACTTCGTCGAACACGGGCTGGCGCCGGACGAGAAGGTGCGGGTGTGGCAGAACCGGCTGAACCCGGTCCAGAAACGACTGTTCGGCGGCTGCCACCTGAACCGCGACATTCGCGGCTTGGTGGCAGGCGCCGGTTTCGAGATCCGCGACGCCGAGTCGTTCTACGGGGAGAACGCTCCCCGCTTTCTGGTCGCCCAGACGCTCGGTGTCGCGGTGTCGCCGTGAGAATCAGACGATGCGCACCGACAAGGTGTAGGTCGCGTTGCCTCGGCTCGGTTCCACCGAGATGGTGTAGTAGCCGCTTCGCGGCAGGGTGATCCGGCTCCAGGTCTCCTCGAGGCACAGGACGCTCCCGTCCGGGGCGGTGGTGGTGAACCGCGCGTTGCCTTCGACCGAGGTGAGCTCGGTGATCAGCGTCTGTCCCGCGCGCGCCTCGAACGCATAGGTGTCGGCGTCGCCACGGACCACCGCTCCGTCGATCGACGCGCGATCGCTTCCCGGCGCGAACTTGATCTCGTAGACCGAACCCGCGTTCGCGGCGCCCGCGCCGACCGTCGCGACGGCGAATGCGGCCGCGAGCACCGTCACGCCGAGTACGAGCAGACGCAGGCTGCGGAAGATGGCTTGCATGATGATCCTCGTTTTCCTTGGTGGACAACCTTGTCCCAGCACTGTCCGCGATCCCGCCTATCGAATGCTTAACAGCCGCTTGGAAATCGAGACAGCGACTGCCTCCGACAGTATTGGAACGATCTGTTCAAAACTGTGCTAGCCTGAGTCCGTGGCACGACCCAGGTTGTTCGACGAGGACCGCGCGGTGGACGCGGCGATGAACGCGTTCTGGCGCGCGGGATACGAGGCGACCTCCACCGAGGACCTCTGCGCCGCGACCGGACTGGGCCGCAGCAGCATCTACAACACCTTCACCAGCAAGCGCGACCTGTTCGGGCGCGCCCTGCGCCACTACATGGCGACCAAGAACGCCGCCACGTTCGACCTGCTCGACAGCCTGGCCGAGGGGCGGGCCAAGATTCGCGCACTGCTGTGGCAGATCGTCGAGGCCCCGGAGGAGGACCCGCTCGGCTGTCTCGTGGTGAACTCGACGATCGAACTGGCCCCGCGCGACCCCGAACTGGCCGCCGTGCTCGCCGCCGACCACGAGCGACGGCTCGCCGTGCTGACGGACGTGTTCGAGGCGGCCAGGCGCGCGGGCGAGATCGCGGCGGACAAGAACCCGTCCGCGCTGGCTCACTTCGTGATCGCCACGATCGGCGGCATGCGGGTCGCCGCACGCGGCGGCGCGGACCGCGAGACGCTGGCCGCCATAGCGACCACCGCCCTCGACGCTCTCTGAGTCAAGCCTTTTCGGCGACGGTTCTGCCGCGCCCTCATTTTGGATAGATCAGTACAAAACAAGGAGGTACCGATGCCCGTGGCGATCTATGTCCTGGGTCTGTCGATCTTCGCCCAGGGCACCTCGGAGCTGATGCTCGCGGGCCTGCTCACCGAAATGGCCGGAGACCTGGGCGTCTCCGTGCCACGCGCGGGCCTGCTCATCTCGGCGTTCGCCCTGGGCATGCTGGTGGGCGCACCGGTGCTGGCGGTGGTGACGCTGCGCTGGTCGCGGCGCACCGCGCTGCTGGCCTTCCTCGCGGTCTTCGTCGGCACCCACGTGGTCGGCGCGCTCACCTCGGACTACTGGGTCCTGTTCGCGACCAGGGTGGTCGGCGCGTTCGTCTACGCCGGGTTCTGGGCGGTGGCCGCGACGACGGCGATCAGCCTGGTGCCGCCCACCGCGCGCGGCAAAGCGATGAGCATCGTCGCGGGCGGGCTGACCTTGGCCATCCTCATCGGACTCCCCGCCGGCACCGTGATCGGCCAGCAACTGGGCTGGCGTGCGGCGTTCTGGGCGGTCGCGCTGCTGTCGGCCGTCGCGATGATCGGGGTGCTGGCGAAGATCCCCGGCGGACGCCCCGCCGCACCGCCGCGGCTGCGCACCGAACTGCGCACGATGCTGCGCCCCGAGCTCTGGCTGTCCTACGCCACCACCGCGCTCGCCATCGCCGCGCTGATGGTCACCTTCGCCTACCTCGGCGCGCTCCTGTCGCGCGCCACGGGCCTGGCGGACGGCTGGATCCCGGTGGTGCTCGGCATCTACGGACTCGGCTCCCTGCTCGGCATCGCCATCGGCGGACGTACCGCCGACATCCGCCCGCTGACCAGCCTGTACGTCGGCATCACCGGCGGCGTGCTCACCTCCGCGCTGCTGGCCCTCACAACCGAGCACGCCGTGCCCGTGGTCGTGCTGTCGTTCCTGTTGGGTGCCTTCGGTTTCGGCATCAACCCGACCTTGAACAGCCGCGTCTTCACCCTCGCGGGCGACGCGCCCACCCTGGCGGGAGCCACCAACATCTCCTCGTTCAATGTCGGCATCACCGCAGGCCCGTGGCTCGGCGGCCTGGCGATCGGCGCGGGCCTCGGTTACGACGCGGTCGCCTGGATCGGCGCGGTGCTCGGCATCGCGGCGCTGGGTGTCGTCGCATGCAGCCATGCCCTGCACCGCAAGCATGCGATGCGGGCTACGGCCGATTCACCCGCCCCCGCACTGGTCGAAGCGGTCCGGTAGCTCCCTCGCGCACAGGCAGCGGCCCTGGCTCGACTACGCGCAGATCGGATGCAGGGCCGCTGCTGTGGTCCGGCCGTGATCTCGTTCAGGCCAGCGGATCATCAGCGCGGTCGAGCCAGAACACCCTCGGCGGCCGCTAGCGCAAGTGCGTCGCCGCGGTCGCCGTGCCGATCGAGCGGACGGATCGGCCACCACCGCATCCGGGCAGCAGGCGGCAAGGACTTCCGGACACGAATAAGGCCCGATCCGCTAGCAGACCGGGCCTACGTTCATGCAACCGGATGCCTACGAGCGGTCGAACTCACCACTGTGCGCACCAGCGACGAAGGCATCCCACTCGCCGGGTGTGAACACCAATGCCGGGCCGCTGGGGTTCTTGGAGTCTCGCACGCCGACCATGCCCCGGTCGAGGAAGGCGACTTCCACGCAATCCTTAGCTCCCCCGCTTCGGGTGCTCTTGAACCAGCGGGCACCGGACAGGTCGATCATTTCATCAGCTCCTTCATGCTCGCCAGCACCAAATCTCTAGATGCTGCTTCGGGTAACGCTACCTGCGCCAGCCTATGGATGACGTCCGCGTACTGAGCCACTTCGACGTCGCGCTCCAGATAGAGATCCCCAACGTAACCCTCGATGTAGACGACCGGCGGCTCGACCTGCCTCGACGTCGGCAGCGGCGGAAAATCGAACATGACAAACGGCGATCGAGGGATATACGCAACCGGGGTCTGGGCATCGAACGGCACGATACGCAGCGAGACATTCGACATCTCGGACAGCTCGACCAGATGCCGGAACTGATCCGAGGTGACCCCCGGTCCGCCCACCAGATAGCGCAAGACGGCCTCAGAGAGAATTGCGTCGAAATGGAAATCGCTGTCGTTCAACAGATCTTGCCGCTTCATTACGAAGTCCAGCACACGCTCTACCTCCTCCGACGGCACGTTCGGACGCTCGGCCCACACAAGCGCACGACGGTATTCGCGGGTCTGCAACAGCCCCGGTATCAAGATCGTTTGCCACGTGACGATGCGGCGCGCAGCCTCCTCCAGCGCCAGATAGTGATTGAAAGCTTTCGGGATCACGTCCGCGTGGGCTCGCCACAAGCCGCCTTTGGACGTTGGGGCCTCTCGGATTTCCTGGGCGAGGTCCAGCAATAGTCTGCGTTCCTCGTCGCTGGCGTTGAATGCATTGGCTAGGGCGTTGATGATCAGATCGGTGGTCTTGGTGACCTTGCCGTCCTCCAATCGACCATACGTCTGAGGTGACGTCTCGATGATCCGCGCGGCTGCGTTTTGCGAGATGACGTTGCGCTCCCGCAGTTCTCGCAGTTGGCGGCCCAAGGCTCGCCTAGGCAAGGTAGATCCAGCGGTCATTTCGTTCCCCCTTGCTAACTGGATGCATGAAATATGGCATGCCCCACGGTGGAATGCCTTGTCATGAAATGGTGGCGATTCCACCGCAGATCTACCACGATAGCCCTGCGAATGCCGGTGTGGCTCACATCTACTGAGGAAGCGCCCGGTGCAGGCCAGCCCCTATAGCACTGGGGGACATCGCCTGGAGGCCCGGAGAGCCAAGCAGCGATGGTCCGGTATCTCGGAGACGGTCATCTCGCCGGACCCTGCACCGGGCGCGTACCAAGACTAGGCCAGGAGCGCGCTATGCCTACGGCGATCATCTTTTTGCGAGCCGATCTGTTCGGCAAGGTAGAGACTCGGGACGTACAGGAACTTCACTGCGGCAGACTCGCTTCGGCCTACGGGCTCCAGGTGGACCGGACGATCATCGCCGACAGAGCCGACCCGATCCCGTGGACGCTCAAGGAAGCGGTCGGCCTGGGATACCAAGTGCTGATCACCTACTCACTGGCGCACATCGACTTCAGAGCCCCGGAGATCGTGCAGCGATGCGGATTGCTCGTCGGGCACCCCTACGGCTGGTATCACAAGGGCCACACCGGAATCATCGTGGGCATGTCGATGGCGCCTTCGCGGCGCTGAACCGGAAGCCCCGGAGTTGGGAACTCTCCGGCTCCGGGCTTCGCGGCGATGATGGTCGGACAGACTGGAAGACTCGCTGCATCACGCTCAGTTCGGTGATCGCGTGGTCAAGCAGTCAGACAACCTGGTCCGAGCAGTGCCTTGAGGTCGCCCATCAGTGCCGAGGACGGTGAGACGCGCAAGCGTTCATCGAGTTTCAGCAGCGTGGTCTTGTCCCGGGCGCCGACATGCCGGATATGGACATCCGACGTGCCGGGGTGCCTGGACAGGACCCGCTTGAGTTCACCGATCTTGTCCGGTGTGCACATGCGGGTGGTGACGGTGACCGCGAGCGGCTTGGCCACCCCGACGGCGGACAGGTCGGGCACGGCGAGATCGTTGGCGATCAACGAGATCCGGTCGTCGCGGACCGAGACGCGGGCCTTGACCAGCACCACGGCGTCCTCCACGACGTCCATCCCGTACACCGAGTACGACTGCGGGAAGAACAGCACCTCGATGCCACCGGTGAGGTCTTCCAACTGGGCCGAGGCCCAGGCCAGGCCGTTCTTGTTGATGCGCCGGTTCACCGAGGCCAGGATGCCGCCGACGGTCACCTGGGTGCCGTCTTTGATGTCGCCTTCCAGGATGGCGGGGATCTGCGTGTCGGCCTGCGCCGCGAGCACGTGCTCGACGCCGTTGAGCGGATGCCCGGACACGTACAAGCCGAGCATCTCCCGCTCCAGAGCGAGCCGATGCTTGGACTCCCACTCCTCGTCGGGCACCTTCACGTTGAACACCGAGGTCACCGATTCATCCGCGTCCAAGCCGCCGAACAGGTCGAATTGACCTATCGCCTCGGCCTTCTTGGTGGCCATCACGGCGTCGATGGCGTCGGAGTGGATCAGCATCAGGCCCTTGCGGGGATGCCCCAGAGAGTCGAATCCGCCCGCCTTGATCAGCGATTCGGTGACCTTCTTGCTCGCGGCGATCGCGTCGATCTTGTTCAGGTAGTCGGAGAAATCGGTGAACTTCGACTTCTCCTTGCGTGCCTGGATGATCGAAGCGACGACGTTCGCGCCGACGTTGCGCACCGCGCCGAGCCCGAAGCGGATGTCCTTGCCGACGGAGGCGAAGTTCTGCTCGGACTCGTTGACGTCCGGCGGCAGCACGGTGATGCCGAGGCGGCGGCAGTCGGAGAGGTAGACGGCGGCCTTGTCCTTGTCGTCGCCGACGGAGGTGAGCAGACCCGCCATGTACTCGGCCGGGTAGTTGGCCTTGAGGTAGGCGGTCCAGAAGGAGACGAGGCCGTAGCCCGCGGCGTGCGACTTGTTGAACGCGTAGCCGGCGAACGGAAGGATGGTGTCCCACAGGGCTTTCACCGCGGCCTCGGAGAAGCCGTTCGCGGTCATGCCCTCGTGGAAGCCCTTGTACTCGGCCTCGAGCACCTCGAGCTTCTTCTTACCCATGGCCTTGCGCAGCGCGTCGGCCTTGCCCATCGAGTAGGAGGCGACCTTCTGCGCGATGAACATGATCTGCTCTTGGTAGACGATCAAGCCGTAGGTCTCGGCGAGGATCTCCTTGAGCGGTTCCTCCAGCTCCGGGTGGATCGGCTTGATCGGCTGCCGCCCGTTCTTGCGGTCGGCGTAGTCGTTGTGCGCGTTCATGCCCATCGGGCCGGGCCGGTACAGCGCGAGCACGGCGACGATGTCGTTGAATCCAGTGGGCTGCATGCGGCGCAGCAGGTCGCGCATGGGGCCGCCGTCGAGCTGGAAGACGCCGAGCGTGTCACCGCGCGAGAGCAATTCGTAGGTCGCGGGATCGTCCAGCGGCAGGTTGTCCATGTCCAGGTCGATGCCGCGGTTGGCCTTGATGTTGTCCAGCGCGTCACCGATCACGGTGAGGTTGCGCAGACCGAGGAAGTCCATTTTCAACAGGCCGATGGCCTCGCAGGACGGGTAGTCCCAGCCGGTGATGATCGCCCCGTCCTGGGGCCGCTTCCACACCGGGATGGCGTCCATCAACGGCTCGGAGGACATGATCACCGCGCAGGCGTGCACACCGGCGTTGCGGATCAGGCCCTCGAGGCCGCGGGCGGTCTCGTAGATCTTGGCCACGTCCGGGTTGCTGCCGATGAGCTCGCGCACCTCGGCGGCTTCCTTGTACCGCTCGTGGTCGGGGTCCATGATGCCCGACAGCGGGATGTCCTTGGCCATGATCGGCGGCGGGAGCGCCTTGGAGATCTGGTCGGCGATCGCGAAGCCGGGCTGGCCGAACTGGACGCGCGCGGAGTCCTTGATCGCGGCCTTGGTCTTGATCGTGCCGAAGGTGATCACCTGGGCGACCCGGTCGGTGCCCCACTTCTCGGTGGCGTAGCGGACCATCTCACCGCGGCGGCGATCGTCGAAGTCGATATCGATATCGGGCGCGGACGGGCGCTCCGGGTTGAGGAACCGCTCGAACAGCAGGCCGTGCGGCAGCGGGTCGATATTGGTGATGCCGAGCGCGTAGGCCACCAGCGAACCGGCCGCCGAACCACGGCCGGGGCCGACCCGGATGCCGACTTCCCGCGCGTGCTTGACGAGGTCGCCGACGACGAGGAAGTAGGCGGGGAAGCCCTTCTGCTTGATGACGTCGAGTTCGAAGTAGGCGCGGGTGTAGTACTCCTCGGGCACCCCGTCGGGGAACCGGCGCGCCAGGCCGCGGTCGACCTCTTTGCGCAGCCAGGAGTCCTGGTCCTCGCCCTCTGGGACGGGGAAGACCGGCATGCGGTCCTTGAAGGCCCACACGTCGTCGTAGGACTGCACCCGCTCGCCGATCAGCACCGTGTTGTCGCAGGCGCCGGGCACCTCGGCGTCCCACAGCGCGCGCATCTCTTCGGCGGACTTCAGGTAGTAGC
Source organism: Nocardia gipuzkoensis (assembly GCF_021183645.1). Taxonomy (NCBI): domain Bacteria; kingdom Bacillati; phylum Actinomycetota; class Actinomycetes; order Mycobacteriales; family Nocardiaceae; genus Nocardia; species Nocardia gipuzkoensis. Next base: position 486,076 of record NZ_CP089225.1, read on the forward strand.
CGTCACCGTCGAACTTGAACCGCGTGGGGTCCGACAGCGTCTTGCCGGTCTGCACGCACAGCAGCGCCTCGTGGTTGCTCGACTGATCCTTGGTGACGTAGTGGCAGTCGTTGGTGGCCAGCGCCGGAATGCCCAATTGCTTGCCGACGTTCAGCAATCCCTCGCGGACCCGGCGCTCGATGGACAGCCCGTGGTCCATGATCTCGAGGAAGAAGTTGTCCTTGCCGAAGATCTCCTGCCACTTGGCGGCGGCCTCCAGCGCCTCACGGTCGTGGCCGAGGCGCAGGCGGGTCTGCACCTCGCCGGAGGGGCAACCGGTGGTCGCGATGATGCCTTCGGCGTACTGGGCGATGATCTCCGCGTCCATGCGCGCCCACTTGCCGAGCTGGCCTTCGATGGAGGCCAGCGAGGAGAGCTTGAACAGGTTGCGCAGGCCGGTCGCGTTCTCGGCGACCATGGTCATGTGGGTGTAGGCGCCGGAGCCGGAGACGTCGTCGCCCTTCTGGCTCGGATCGCCCCACTGCACGCGCTTGGTCTCGAACCGGGAGGCGGGCGCGATGTAGGCCTCGATGCCGATGATCGGCTTGATGTCGGCTTTCTTGGCGGAGTTGTAGAACTCCGAGGCCCCGTACATGTTGCCGTGGTCGGTCATCCCGACCGCGTTCATCCCCAGCCGTTTCGCCTCCGCGAACAGTGGCGAGATCTTGGCCGCACCATCGAGCATGGAGTACTCGGTGTGGTTGTGCAGATGGACGAACGATCCGGACGAGGCGGCCAAGACGGTCCTTCCTCCCAAGGTCTCGACGGGGGTTGGCTGGACCGATTCTAGGCGGGCCCACCGACTGCTTTGGACCGGCACGCGGGCACGACTCAGGCGACCGGCGTGTCGGTGGGGAAGATCACCGGCGCGTCCTGGGGACTCGCCGCAGGACGACCGATTTCCGCGAGTGTCGGAAGCTTGCCGAATGCCGAAAGGCGCGAACGGTGGCCGCCGGGCGGCGGTAGGCTCTGCTTCCCTCCCCACGACGACGTCGAGCGCTTGTCGGGGACGGATGAGCATGGCAGGCAAGGATTTTCCCGAGATCGTGGAGGTGTCGATGAAATCGACGACAGCGCTGTTGCTCGCTCCCGCCGCCGTGGTGGCCACACTCGTCGCGACGGCCGCGCCCGCCGCGGCGGCCCCCGCCGCGTTCGCCACCGTGTACACCCTGGCCCAGGGGCCGTGCGTGGGCCAGGTGGAGATGTCGGTCAACGGCAACGCCTATCCCAACCAGGCTGCGTTCACCGTGGGCACGACCCTGGTCGGCGCCGGACCGTGCACGCTGCCGCTCACGCTGAAGTGGCGCAACGTCGACACCGGTCAAGAGGGTGCGTTCCAGGTGGTGGCACACGGCCCCGGCTATTGGGGCAACAGCGGCCACTCCGCACTGTTCGTGCCCGGCATCGGCAAGTTCACCGCGACGGTCGACATCGGCGCGGCGCACTTCCCCGCCCCCGGAACCGTCGAGTTCTCGGTGCCGAAGTACCAGGGCTGAGCCACCGAACGGACCGCGCCGCCCCGGTGACGGCGCGGTCCGTCCGTTCCTGGCCGGATCTCGGCCGCAGACCCGCCGCTCTCAGCGACCGTCGGCATCGGACCGACCCGCTGCCCCGGCGCCCGAGTCCACCGCGCCCGACCCGCGCCGCCGTCCGGATACGGTGCGGTCCCGCCGTTCGCGGCCGGATCTCGGCCGCAGACCCCCGACCGTCGGCACCTGCGCAACGCACCTGCCCTGCACCTGGCACCTCCGAACCGGCGGAATCCCAGTACCAGGGCTGAACCATCACCGGCCGCCCCGCGCCGCCGCCCGGATACCGTGCGGTCCCGCCGTTCGCGGCCGGATCTCGGCCCTAGACCTGCCAGCGTGCCGCGCGGGATCCGGCCGACGCGATAATCGGCCCATGCAATCCGTGCGCCGACGCCTACCATGACCACCGCGCTCGCCGTCGTCGCCGCGGCGGCGCTGATCGCCGGTGCGCTGCTGATCTGGTCGCGCACCCGCAGAGTGGTGACCACCCCCGCCGAGCGGGCGGTGCATTCGGCGCTGCACACCGCGTCGCTGGCGGCGGTACCGCTGCGGCGGGGGCTGACCGAGCAGTCCGCGCGGGAGGCGGCGCCGCACCTGCGCGCGCTCACCGGCGCCGAAGCGCTCGCGCTGGCCGATCCCGACGGCACCTTGCTCGCTTGGGACGGCCCGCACGCCGAACTGGCCGAGTACTTCGGCGAAGCCGCCGCGCGCGCCGTCGCGGGCGAGCGTCCGGTGCTCGTCGCCGGACCGGGCCGGGGTGAACACGCGGGACGCACGCTGATCGCGCAACCGCTGCTCATCGAATCCAACGGTGTGGCCGGTGTCCTGGGCGTGGTGAGCACCGGACAGCCGGGACCAGGCCGCCTCGGCGCGGTCGCCGAGGTGGCGCGTTATGCCTGCGGCCAGCTCGAATTGGCCGAACTGGACGCGTCGCGGGCCCGGCTGGACCGCGCCGAGGTGCGCGCGCTGCGCGCGCAGATCAGCCCGCACTTCATCTACAACGCGCTCAACACCATCGCCTCGTTCGTGCGCACCGACCCGGCGCGGGCCCGCGAGCTGATCCTCGAATTCGCCGATTTCACCCGGTACTCCTTCCGCGCCGCGGGCGAGTTCACGGTGCTGTCGGACGAACTGCGCAACATCGAGCGCTACCTCGCGCTGGAACGCGCCCGCTTCGGTGACGCACTGCAGGTCCGGTTGCGGATCGCACCGGAGGTGCTCGGCGTGGTCCTGCCCTTCCTCGCGCTCCAGCCGCTGGTGGAGAACGCGGTGCGGCACGGGCTGGCGGGCGCCGCCCACGGCGGCACGGTCAGCATCGTCGCCACCGACGCGGGCACCGACTGCGTGATCAGCGTCGAGGACGACGGCGTCGGCATGGACCCGGACCTGCTGCGCTCCGGCGCGCTGGACGCCGTCGCGGCCGGGCCCGCGGGCTCCGGCGAGTCCGCGCACGTCGGCCTGGCCAACGTCGACGACCGGCTGCGCGCGGCCTTCGGCGACGACTACGGCTTGGTCGTGGAGACCGCACCCGGCGCGGGCACGAAGGTCAGCCTGCGCGTCCCCAAATTCCGCGCGGGCATCCGAGCATGAGTTACAACGCCCGAAAGCAGAGCTGACACCCGCTGGTCACGCCGACCGCCACGGCAGGAGCCGACGAACCGCCTTTCGTCCCGAGGTGATGTGCGGGGGTTGCGACATCAGGGAATCCTTGCCCCGAATACACCACCCGAACGCCACCCACCGGTCGTCGTCATCGGTGATCACATACTCTTCGGCGCCCCCGAGAATGATCGCCTCGACCGCCGCGGCCGCCTGGGACGGCTTGTCCTCGAATTGGATTTCGTAGTCGGCGATGGCGCGGACGCACCAGCCCGTTTCGATGCGCACCGCGGCGTCGCCCATATCCACCAGTTCGATGTGTGGATTGGCCCCGCGCACTTCGGCTTCCGTGGACGAGGATCCGCTGGAGAGCACCAGGGTGCCGGGATTCGAAAACGTCTGGATGGCGTAACGCTCGGCGATGGCAAACACCTCCGAGCAGAACATCTCCCATTCCGTCCCACTCACCCCGGCCTCCCAGCCCACTCGCAATCTTGCCCCGCCTCGCCACTACTTACCGCACGGATTCACCACCGTGTCCGAGTACTTCCACGCCGAGGATTGCGAAGGTACTTCCCCGTACACGCCACCCCCGCGAGCAGCCGTCCGGTACTCGGCCAAGTCCTTCGAAATAGTGGAACCCCGAAACCTCTGAGTAAATGAAGGGTCGGACGAATCGGAAGTTCGCCCGCATCGAGTGTGGCCACGGCTGGCGCGGTTGCACCGGCTACGGTTGATCTCGCGGCGGCTGGTCAGGTCGAGTTCGTGGCGCGACACACCGCCGCGGTCACGTGCCAGGTGGTCGTTCATGGCGGCGAGGCCATCCGGTACATCACCGGCACCGGCACCGGCAAAACGAAGCCGGCGGCGGGCGCGGCGGCCGAGAAGGACGCCGATCGGCCGGTACCGCAGGGGCACTACAAACGGCACTGGACCCCGCTCTCCTGGCATCCGGGCATGAGGAGGCAGCGCGCGGCGCCCGCAGGCAGCGCGGCCATCCGGACATGAGGATGCAGCGCGCCGACGCCGGAGAGCGGAGCTGGTCGCGCCGGGGGCATGCTGTTCGCGGCCCGACGGCGGGCCCTTACGATGGAGCGATTGTGACCCGCGCTACCGGCAGACCGGCGGGCGCGCTGCGCGTGCTCGCCGTGGACGACGAGAAACCCGCTCTGGACGAGCTGGTGTATCTGCTGCGCGCGCGGGCGGAGATCGGCGAGATCCACCCGGCGGGCGACGCCACCAGCGCGCTGCGGGTGCTGCGCGCCCATCCGATCGACGCGGTGTTCCTGGACATCAACATGCCCGGCCTGGACGGGATGGAGCTGGCGGGCATCCTCTCGGAGTTCGCCAGCGCGCCCGCCGTGGTCTTCGTGACCGCCCACGACGACCGGGCGATCGCGGCGTTCGACCTGGGCGCGGTGGATTACCTGCTCAAGCCGCTGCGCGAGGCACGGCTCGCGGAGGCGGTGCGGCGGATCGCCGCCGCGCGCACCGCCCCGCACCCGCCCGCCGCCGCGGCGCGCACCGATCCGAGCGAGGTCATTCCCGTGGAGTTGGGCGGGGTGACCACGTTGGTGCCGAGGTCCAGCGTGAGCTGGGTGGAAGCCGACGGGGACTACGCGCGGCTGCACACCAGCGGCGGATCGCACCTGGTGCGGATTCCGCTGTCGGCGCTGGAGGCCCGCTGGCACGACGCAGGCTTCCTGCGGGTGCACCGGTCGTATCTGGTGGCGCTGCGGCTGGTCACCGGGCTGCGCACGGTGGGCTCCGGAACGGTGGTGTGCCTGCGGGCCGAGGGTGACGCGCAGGCGGTCGAGTTGCCGGTCAGCCGAAGACAGGTGCGCGAGCTGAAACATCGGCTGGTGCACCCACCCCGGCAACGCTGGGGCAATCAGTGACCGGGCCGCAGCGCCCGGTACGCGCACGCGTCGTGCTCTCCGAGCGGCGGGGCGCGCGGCGGGTGCGCACGAGAGTCGAGGTCGCCGAGCAGACGGAGTTCGGCGAAGCGCTCATCGGTGGTCTGATCCGCGCGCAACTCGGGCTCGCGCTGCGCGTCGGCTTGGTGAGCATCGCGCTGCTGTGCGCGCTACCGGTGCTGTTCCGCACCGGCTCGATCGGCTCGATCACGGTGCTGGGCATCCGGTTGCCGTGGCTGCTGCTCGGCGGGGCCGTGTACCCGTTGCTGTTCCTGATCGGCCGGACGTATGTGCGCCTGGCCGAACGCAATGAGCAGGACTTCCTCGAACTGGCCGAGGACTGACGATGCGCCCGGCCGGAGTACCTTCCGCGGTGCGGACGATCGGCTTCGCCCGCACGAACGTGGGATCTGATCAAACGTGCGGTCCGACCGGCGCGCATACGCGCCGGTTACCCGGCCGAAGCGGGGGGATCCGGCGTTCGCGGCGAACTCCCTCGGGCACAGGCGCCTCGACCACATCGGCCACCCGGGCAGCATCGCCCACCGAACCGCTTCGCACACCCACCACCCCAGATACCGCGAGGACCGGGTACCGCACCGACCCGGCCGCACCCGACAAGAGCTGCGGGATCCGGCGTTCGGCGCGAACTCCCTCGGACCTAGGCGCTCCGACCACACCGACGACGCGGGCCGCATCACCCATCGAACCGTCCCGCGCGCCCGCCTGCCGATATGTCGCGGGTACGAGGGATCGCGTGGATCCGGCCGACCTGCCCGCGGGTGCGCCGTGACGTCGGGCGCGGCGCCCGCGCTGACAGTGGCGGCGCTCGTCCTCGCGGCGCTGGCGACCGTCGCGATCGGCGCGTACGGCGTGCGGCTGGCCCGCACCACCTCCGACTTCCTGGTCGCGTCGCGCAGCGTGGGGCCGCGCTGGAACGCGGCGGCGATCTCCGGCGAATACCTCTCCGCGGCATCGTTCCTCGGTGTCGCCGGATTGATCGCGAAATACGGAGCGGACGCGCTGTGGTACCCGGTGGGCTTCACCGCCGGATACCTGGCGCTGCTGCTTTTCGTCGCCGCCCCGCTGCGCCGCTCCGGCGCGTACACGGTGCCCGACTTCGCCGAATTCCGTTTGGGCTCACTGCGTTTGCGCAGGCTCGCGGCCACCGTCGTGGTGCTCATCTGCGCGGTCTACCTGATCCCGCAATTCCAGGGGGCGGGCCTGACGCTGCACATCCTGCTCGGGGTGCCGGACTGGGTGGGCGCGGTGGCCGTGGGCGCGATCGTGCTCGCCAACGTGGTCGGCGGCGGGATGCGCTCGATCACGCTGGTCCAGGCGTTCCAGTATTGGCTGAAACTGACCGCTGTGGCCCTCCCGGCGCTGGTGCTGCTCGGGCACTTCCTCGCCGACGAGCGGGAACTGGGCGCGCCCGCGCCGCCGGTGGTGTCCGAACGCACCACGGTCGACGTGACCACCGACGTGGTGGTGCGGGTCGGCGCGCCGCAGCAGGTGTCGATCACGGGAACCCTCGACGATCGCGCGGTCGACGGCCCGGTGCCGCTGACACCGGGCACGCACGAGCTGGCCGCGGGCACGCGGTTGGAGCTCGAGGCGGGGGCCGCGGTGCCGGTGGTCGCGGGCGCACCCGCGGACGGTGCGGGCTGGCTGGCGGCGGGCGGCGGGCTGGGCGGACCGCATCCGACCTATCAGGTCTATTCGCTGATCCTCGCGACCTTCCTCGGCACCATGGGCCTGCCGCACGTGCTGGTGCGCTTCTACACCAACCCCGACGGGCGGGCGGCCCGCGCCACGGCGCTCGCCGTGATCGGCCTGGTCGGGTTGTTCTACCTGTTCCCGGTCCTGCTGGGCGTTTTCGCGCGGCTGTACGTGCCGCAACTGCTGATCACCGGAACCTCCGACGCCGCGGTGGTACTGCTGCCCGGATCGGTGGTCGCCGGGCTGGGGGGTCAGCTGCTCGCCGCGCTGGCCGCGGCGGGCGCGATCGCCGCGTTCCTGTCCACCTCGTCCGGACTGCTGGTGAGCATCGCGGGTGTGCTCAGCACCGACATGCTGCGTGGGCGGATTCGCGACTTCCGCACCGCGGCGCTGGCCGCCGGGGCTGTCCCGCTGGCGCTGTCGCTGACCGTGGTGTCGCTGGATCTGTCCCGCACCGTCGGCCTGGCCTTCGCCGTGGCCGCCTCCACGCTGTGCCCGCTGCTGGTCCTCGGCATCTGGTGGCGTGGACTGACCGCGGCGGGCGCGGCGGCCGGTCTGGTCGCGGGCGGGCTGGCGGCGGGCACCGCGACCGCGGTCTCGGTCACCGGCGGGTTCTCCGACGATGTGGCGGGCGGCTGGCCCGCGGCGCTCCTGAGCTACCCGGCAGCGATCAGCGTGCCGTTGGCGTTCGCCACCATGGTGCTGGTGAGCGCGTTCACCCGGCGGCTGGACGCCAGGGCCGTGAGCCGGATCTTCGTCCGGATGCACGCGCCGGAACGACTGGGCATGGGCGCGGACCGCGAGCGGAGCCTGCGCTCGGACTGATCGGCGACCCCCGCGCCCGCCACCGGGGCCGACCGTTCGTCGCGCCGCATCGACCGCTCACCGCAGATTCGGCCACCTTCACGGAGTGACCCACACCACAGCCTACTGGCGGCCCGTATGCCTGGCTTACCGTCCCCGAGAAGTAAGCCACGTCACTCGGTAGGACCATCATGACCAGTATCGACCTCGACGGCACCGCACCGCGGCGCGCGCCGAGCGCAGCAGAATTCGCTGAAGTCCAGGCGAGCCCCCAATTCCAGGAACTGCGAACGCGCCTGCGCCGCTTCGTGTTTCCGATGACCGCACTGTTCCTGCTCTGGTACCTCGGTTACGTGCTGCTCGGCGCCTACGCGCACGACTTCATGAGCCGCCAGGTGTTCGGCGAAATCAACGTCGGATTGCTGCTGGGCCTCGGCCAGTTCGTCTCCACCTTCGCCATCACCGCGCTGTACGTCCGGTTCGCCAACCGGGAACTGGATCCGCGGGCGGCGAGCATCCGCGCCTACCTCGAGGGAGACCGCGCGTGAACACCGTGCACACCTACGCCGCGGCGGCCACGGTCGGCAACCCGGTCGCCAATATCGCCATCTTCGGCGTCTTCGTCGCGATCACGATGATCGTGGTGATCCGGGCCAGCCGGAACAACGCCACCGCCGCCGACTATTTCACCGGAGGGCGCGGCTTCTCCGGCCCGCAGAACGGCATCGCCATCGCGGGCGACTACCTCTCGGCCGCGAGCTTCCTCGGCATCGCGGGCGCCATCGCGGTCTACGGCTACGACGGGTTCCTCTACTCCATCGGATTCCTGGTCGCCTGGCTGGTCGCGCTGCTGCTGGTCGCCGAAATGCTGCGCAACACCGGCAAATTCACCATGGCCGACGTGCTCAGCTTCCGGCTCAAAGAAGGCCCGGTACGCACCGCCGCCGCACTGTCCACGCTGACGGTGTCGCTGTTCTACCTGCTCGCGCAGATGGCGGGCGCGGGCGGTCTCGTCGCACTGCTACTGGACATCTCCGACAAGACCGGGCAGTCCGTGGTGATCGCCGTGGTCGGCGTGTTGATGATCGTGTACGTGCTGGTCGGCGGCATGAAGGGCACCACGTGGGTGCAGATCATCAAGGCGGTGCTGCTGATCGTCGGCGCGGCGCTGATGACCGTGATGGTGTTCGCCAAGTTCGGTTTCAACTTCTCCGACATTCTCGGCGGCGCGCAGGAAGCGGTGACCGGTTCGGCGAACAAGGCGGTCGCCGCGCGCGACGTGCTCGCTCCCGGCGCGCAGTACGGCGGCAGCGAGACCTCGAAGCTGAACTTCCTGTCCCTCGGCCTGGCACTGGTGCTCGGCACGGCGGGCCTGCCGCACGTGCTGATGCGCTTCTACACCGTGCCCACCGCCAAAGAGGCGCGGCGATCGGTGGTCTGGGCGATCGGCCTGATCGGCGCGTTCTACCTCTTCACCCTGGTGCTCGGCTACGGCGCGGCGGCGATCGTCGGGCCGGACCGCATCCTGGCGGCCGCGGGCGGGCAGAATTCGGCCGCGCCGCTACTGGCCTTCGAACTCGGCGGCGTGGTGCTGCTCGGCGTGATCTCCGCGGTCGCCTTCGCCACCATCCTCGCGGTGGTCGCCGGCCTGACCATCACGGCGTCGGCGTCGTTCGCGCACGACATCTACGCCAGCGTCATCAAGCGGGGCAAAGCCGGTGAGCGCGAACAGGTCCGGGTCTCCCGCATCACCGCGGTGGTGATCGGCGTGCTGGCCATCGCGCTGGGCATCCTGGCCAACGGACAGAACGTCGCCTTCCTGGTGGCGCTGGCGTTCGCGGTCGCGGCGTCGGCGAACCTGCCGACCATCCTGTTCTCGCTGTTCTGGCGGCGCTTCAACACCACCGGCGCGCTGTGGAGCATGTACGGCGGCCTGATCTCGACGATCGTGCTGATCGTGTTCTCCCCCGCCGTCTCCGGCTCCAAGTCCGCCATGCTCCCCGGCTCGGACTTCGACTGGTTCCCGCTGTCCAATCCGGGCATCGTCTCCATCCCGCTGGCGTTCGTGCTCGGCGTCATCGGAACCTTCGTCGGCGGCAAGTCCGAGGATACGGCCAAGGCGGCGGAGATGGAGGTTCGTTCGCTCACCGGCGTCGGCGCCGAAAAGGCGGTGGCGCACTGATCGCTGCCCGGCATTCCTCGTCCCCCTCGCTCTTTCGTTAGGAGATATCGCGTGACCAGCGCAACCACCGATGACCGCGACACCACCGCCTACCCGCCCGACCCGGAGTTCGCCGCGGCGGCGAACGCGGGCGCGGCGTTGTACGACCGGGCGGCGGCCGATCGGCTGGAGTTCTGGGCCGAGCAGGCCCGCAGGCTGCACTGGGAGCAGCCGTGGACACAGGTGCTGGATTGGAGTGAGGCGCCGGTGGCGAAGTGGTTCGTCGGCGGCACACTCAACGTCGCCTACAACTGCGTGGACCGCCACGTCCTGGACGGACACGGCGACCAGGTCGCCATCCACTGGGAAGGCGAACCCGGCGACTCCCGCGCCATCACCTACCGCGAACTCCACGACGAGGTCTGCCGGGCCGCCAACGCCCTGACCGCACTCGGCCTCACCACCACAGACCGGGTCGCGATCTACATGCCGATGGTGCCCGAAGCCATCATCTCCATGCTCGCCTGCGCCCGCCTGGGCCTGACCCACTCCGTCGTCTTCGCCGGCTTCTCCCCCACCGCGCTGCGCCAACGCGTAGACGACGCCGGCGCACGCCTGGTCATCACCACCGACGGACAATGGCGACGCGGCAACCCCGCCCCCCTCAAAGCCGCCGTCGACGAAGCACTCGGTGATGACCCCACCACCGTCGAACACGTCCTGGTCGTGCGCCGCACCGGCATCGAGGTCCCCTGGACCCACGGCCGCGACCTGTGGTGGCACGACACCATCACCCCCGCCTCACCCACCCACCAACCCCAACCCTTCGACGCCGAACACCCCCTGTTCATCCTCTACACCTCCGGCACCACCGGAAAACCCAAAGGCATCCTCCACACCACCGGCGGCTACCTCACCCAAACCGCCTACACCCACCACACCGTCTTCGACCACAAACCCGCCCAAGACATCTACTGGTGCACCGCCGACATCGGCTGGGTCACCGGACACAGCTACATCGTCTACGGCCCCCTCGCCAACCGCACCACCCAGATCGTCTACGAAGGCACCCCCAACTACCCCGACGAACACCGCCACTGGCAGATCATCGAAAAATACGGCGTCACCATCTACTACACCGCCCCCACCCTGGTACGCACCTTCATGAAATGGGGCCGAGAAATCCCCGCCGCCCACGACCTGTCCAGCATCCGGCTCCTGGGCTCGGTCGGCGAACCCATCAACCCCGAAGCCTGGCGCTGGTACCGCGAAGTCATCGGCGCGGGTCGCACCCCCATCGTGGACACCTGGTGGCAGACCGAAACCGGCGCCATCATGATCTCCCCACTACCCGGCGTCACCGCCACCAAACCCGGCGCCGCCATGACCCCACTACCCGGCATCTCCGCCCAAGTCGTCGACGAAGAAGCCACACCAGTACACCGCGGCGAAACCGAAGCCAACGGCTACCTCGTACTCGACCAACCCTGGCCGTCCATGCTGCGCGGCATCTGGGGCGACATGCAACGCTACAAAACCACCTACTGGGAACGCTTCGCCGAACAAGGCTGGTACTTCGCAGGCGACGGCGCCAAACTCGACACCGACGGCGACCTGTGGATCCTCGGCCGCGTCGACGACGTCATGAACATCTCCGGCCACCGAATCTCCACCGCCGAAGTCGAATCCGCCCTCGTCGGCCACCACACCGTCGCCGAAGCCGCCGTCGTCGGCGCCACCGACCCCACCACCGGCCAAGGCATCGTCGCCTTCGTCATCCTCACAGCCGAAACACAAAACACCGGCACCACACTCATCAACGACCTCAAAAACGAAGTCGCCCGCGAAATCAGCCCCATCGCCCGACCCCGCGAAATCCACATCGTCCCCGAACTCCCCAAAACCCGCAGCGGCAAAATCATGCGCCGCCTCCTACGCGACATCGCCGAAGGACGCGAACTCGGCGACACCTCCACCCTGGTCGACCCCAAGGTGTTCGAATCGATCGCCCGCGGGTAACCACACCGGAGCGGCGGACCCGGCCACAAAGCAGATGAGGGGGTCCGGGTCCGCCGCACCCTCCTCGGCCGCGCCGCTGTCCCCAGACACGCCCGGTAGCGACGGATGAGCACACCGGAGTGAACCGTAGGGCTGCCCTACTCCGTTGACGAGGCGAAAGCGGCACCGACACAATGTCGGCCGCGCCTTCGAGGAGATCCGATGAAGCGACCCGACATGACCTTCGACGAACAACCCCACAGCCGCCGCGCTGTGGTTGCCGCCGGTGCGGGCGTCGCCGCCGCTGCGGCGCTCGCCGCCTGCGCCACGCCGAATCCCGCTCCCGCCGCTCCGGCAGACCGGCCGGCCGACGCGGGCCGGCCCGCGAACGCGCTCGCCAGAACGGCGGACATCCCCGTCGGTGGCGGCGTGATCGTCGGTGACACCGTGGTCACCCAGCCCAGCCCGGGCAGCTTCCTCGGGCTCTCCTCGGTGTGCACGCACGCGGGATGCAAGCTCGCCTCGGTGTCCGGGGGCACCATCAACTGCGCCTGCCACGGCAGCAAGTTCGCGCTGGACGGCTCAGTTGCCAACGGCCCGGCCACCAAACCCCTCTCCCCGCGAAACATTCGGGTCGACGGTGATTCGGTTGTCGCGGGGTGAATCGAACGGCCGGGTTCAGGCGCCGCCGAACAACTCGGCCATCCGGCGGTCCATCTCGTCGGGCGGCACGTCCTCCACGTGTGTGGCCACCGTCCAGCGGTGACCCCACGGGTCCTCGAAGGCGCCGCTGCGGTCGCCGTAGAACTGCGTGGTCACGGGCGTGAGTTCCCTGGCGCCCGCGGCCAGCGCGGCGGCGAAGGCGGCGTCGGCATCCTCGACGTACACGTACAGGTTGACGGGGGTGCCGCCCACCGTCTTCGGATCGAGGAAATCCATATCGGGCGCGGGATCGCCGAGCATGACGACGGAATTGCCGAACATCAGCTCGCAATGCGCGATCTTGCCGCCCGGCCCGGGCATTCGCATGCGCTCGGTGGCGCCGAGGACGTTCTTGTAGAAATCGATCGCCGCCGCCGCACCGTCGATCGCCAGCCCGGGCGAGACCACCGGATATCCATCGGGGATGGGTTTGACATCAGACATGGGGAACCTCCGGTCGAGGCTTGTGTCGGACCATGTCGAGCCTATTCCCGCGACCGCCGCAGGTGGCCGGATCGTCGGAAATCACGGACCCGCCACACCGCGCAGCCGACGCACCTGGGCCGCGGTGAGCGCGCTGAGCACACCGGGGTCCACCGACTCCGGTGCGGTCACCGCGACCTGCACCAACGTGCTTCCCACCTGGACGATCGTCACCGACGACCCGAGCGTCAGGTCGTCGCTGGTGGTGCGCACCTGGAAGGGGGCGCCCGCATCGCCCGCGGACGGCTGGTCGAGCCCGCCGATGCGGTAGACCACCGGGATGTCGGAGTCGTCGGCGCTGGCATAGTGCGCGCAGCGACGCAGCATTTCCTGCACGTCCGAAAATGCGGCCCCGACAGTGTCCGGCGAATAACTGGCCGCGTCGATATCGATGCTGGAGAAATTCGGTCCGGCGAATTGCGTGGATGCCTGTGCGAGCGCGCCGGTGCGTTGCGTCCCGATCGGGGCGAGCACCTTCCCGCATTCCGCCGGATTCGTCGGTGCGGCGCCGATAGCGCCCCCTTCGGCGTCGGCGGGCGGCGGGAGCGCGGTGAAGCCCGCGGGTAGGTCGGCGTCGCCGAGCAAGCGATCGCGCAGCCGTGCGGAATCGGTCTCGGGGCCCGTGGTCACCGGGGCCGCGGCCACCACCGGCCCCAGCGCCGGAAGATCGGGCGGCCCGGCCGCCGCATGGTCCTGCGAGCCGCATCCGGCGACGACCACAAGGGGCGCGAGCGCCGCCAACAGGCCGCGGGCAGGGATCATTCGGTCCACGACACCTGCGTATCGATCGTCTGCCGCAGCGTGCTGCCGCTGTTCGGGTCGCGGTAGGCCTGATGACCGCCGACGGTGATGGACCCCGCCACCGGCAGGGGCAATCCGAGGTCCACCGTGATGGTGCCCGCGCCCTGCATCACGTAGTCCCGGATGTCCAGGGTGCCCGCGTTGTTCGGCAGGTTCCACGCCGGCGACTTGGGCTTCTGCGTGACGTGCAGTTCGATGGTGAGCCGGTCTCCCTCGCGCTTGCTCAGCGTCGCGGTGGTCACCTGGTCGAGCAGCACGCCGCCGGTGACCTCCTGGCGCACCGTCCACACCGCGCCCTCGCCGACGGGCTCGTCCGGAAAGGCGATCGAGCGATAGACGGCCTGGTAGAACGCTTGCTCGAGGGCGGCGCGAGCGGTGTTGGACGCGTCCGGAGCAGGCTCGAGCCGCAGTGCGGTGATCGTGCCCAGATCGCTGAGATCGAACCCGGCGTGCGAGCCGCCGATCTTGGTCAGCGCCTTGGCCAGCGTCGGGTCCGGCGAGGTGACCGTGCCGAGAGTCAGATCGATGCCCTCCGCGGTTGTCTGCGCGGTCATCGGAATGGTCAGCGCGGGGGTGGAGAAGTCGCGCTTCGGCTGTTCGTCGATCTGCTGTTCGATGTGGTGCGCGGTGTACAGCGTGACCCGCTGCGCGGTGCCCGCCGGATACTCCGGCCGCAGCAGCGACCTCGGCTCGGCACCGGCCGATTCGACCGTGGCTACCGCGGCCGCGATCGGCACCGTCACTTCCTTGCCGATTCCCAGCGGCTCGGTTCCGTCGGGTTCGCCGAGCGATTCGGCGCCGTCGCCGCAACCGACACCGAACGCCGAGAGCCCGACCGCGAGCACCATGAGCAGCACACCCGAGCGCGCGATCCGAGGAAGGTGGGGGGAAGACAACACCGTCACGTGCATCAGGGTACGACCGCTTCCTGAGCGTGGGCTGGGACATGCGGGCACGCGCCGGTCGGCGTGCCGCGCGACCACGACCGCCGGCCGCGGACCGCGGCAATCGGACGGCGCGCACCGGGCCTGATCACGCTCGAGAGATGATGGTCGGCGTGAGTGACGACCGGCCGCCCGAGGAAAGCCCTGCGAACACCGCCGATCCGACGACCTCGTCGGCTCCACCACAGCGCTTGCGGACGCTGCTCGTCCTCGCCGCCGTCGTGCTCGGCCTGGACCTGCTCACCAAGACCCTCGTGGTCGCAAACCTCACACCGGGCGATCCGGTGCCGATCATCGGTGATTTCGCGCGCCTGAGCCTGGTGCGCAATCCGGGCGCGGCGTTCTCCATGGCCACCGGCATGACCTGGTTGCTGACCCTGGTGGCCGCCGCCGTCGTCGTCGGTGTGGTGCGCATCGGCCGCACACTGCGCTCGCTGGGGTGGGCCATCGGCCTGGGCTTGGTGCTCGGCGGCGCGCTCGGCAACCTGATGGACCGGCTGTTCCGTGCGCCCGGCCCGCTCCAGGGACACGTGGTGGATTTCGTCGCGGTCGGCTGGTGGCCGGTGTTCAACGTCGCCGACTCGGCCATCGTGTGCGGGGCGATCCTGCTGGTGGTGCTGACCGTCTTGGGTTTCGAACCGAACGGCACCCGGGTGGGCCACGACAAGCCCGGCGCAGCGAGCGAGGGCAGCGCGGCATGAGGGAAACCAGGACCATGCCCGTCCCCGACGGGCTCGACGGTATGCGCGTGGACGCGGGCCTGGCCCGGCTGCTCGGCCTGTCCCGCACCGCGGTGGCCGCGCTCGCCGAAGAAGGCTCGGTGCAACTCGACGGCCTCGCCGCGGGCAAGTCCGACCGGCTGACCGCGGGCGCCTGGCTCGAGGTGGTCTTCCCCGAGCCGAAGCGGGAACTGACCATCGAGGCCGAACCGGTGGAGGGCATGAAGATCCTCTACGCCGACGACGACATCGTCGCGGTCGACAAACCGGTCGGCGTGGCCGCGCACACCGGCGTCGGCTGGAGCGGGCCGACCGTCGTGGGCGGGCTGGCCGCGGCCGGGTACCGCATCTCCACCTCGGGCGCCCACGAACGGCAGGGCATCGTGCACCGCCTCGACGTCGGCACCTCCGGAGTGATGGTGGTGGCGCAGTCCGAGCACGCGTACACGGTGCTCAAGCGCGCCTTCAAGCAGCGCACCGTGGACAAGCGGTATCACGCGCTGGTGCAGGGGCATCCGGACCCGAGCAGCGGCACCATCGACGCCCCGATCGGCCGGGCCCGCGGCAACGACTGGAAGTTCGCGGTCACCGCCGACGGTCGCCCGAGCATCACGCACTACGACACCGTCGAGGCGTTCCAATCGGCCAGCCTGCTGGACATCCACCTGGAGACCGGGCGCACCCATCAGATCCGGGTGCATTTCTCCGCGATCCGCCACCCCTGCTGCGGCGATCTCACCTACGGCGCGGACCCGCGCCTGGCCGAGCGGCTCGGGCTGCAACGCCAGTGGCTGCACGCCCGGGCGCTGAGTTTCCAGCATCCCGCGGACGGCCGCTACCTGGAGATCACCAGCGAGTACCCCGACGACCTGACACACGCGCTGGACGTCCTGCGCGATGCCTGAGCGCCGGGTGCCGCCGTGGCGCCGGGTGCTCCTCGGCGCGGCGGCGGTCGCCTTGGTCGCGTTGGTCTTCGCGCTCGGGGCGCTGAATCCGCCGTACCGAGCCCCGGTGTCCACCGACCGGCTGGGACCCGACCGGGGCGAGCAGGTCGCGGATTACCTTGCCCGGTCCGGTGATTCGCTGACCGCGCGGGACGACGAACAGCATTGGGCGCTGGTGTCGTTCACCGAACCTTTGGTCCCCGCACAGATTCCCGCGCACAGCGGCGGATTGCGCATCGCCCAGGTGCTCTACCGGGTGCCGATTCCCCGCGTGCAGACGCCCCTGGTCGTCGTGCCGGTCCCGCAAGGCATTGCCGCGGCGGTGGATTCGGCGCCGTACGCGGCCTGGCTGCTACCGCGACCCGCCGACGACCGCTCCGCGCGGGTGGTCGAAGTCTCCGCCGCACGACTGCGGGGCGGCTGCGCCTGCGTCGTCGGGCTCGTCGTGCGAGGTACCCCGGCGCAACTGCGGAACCTGGCCGTCCAGAACGGTATCCGCGCGGTCCAGGCGCTCCCCCCCGACGCCGTGGCGGGCAGCTTCGCGGTGGTACCGCTGCTGCCCGACTACCGCGACGTGGTCCTGCCAGGCCCTGACGACGGGCCTGTCCCGGAGCCGTGAGCGTCGCTCGCCGGTCTCAGTCCGGCAGGGTGACGACTCCATCGAGGTAGCGGCGGCATCGTCCGAACAGGAGCACCCGGTCGCCGGTCAGTTCGCACCGCAAGCTTCCTCCGCGGCGCGAGAGCTGCCTGGCCCGCAGTTCGGTGCGGCCGAGCCGCTCGCTCCACAGCGGAACCAGCTGGGCGTGCGCGGAGCCCGTGACCGGATCCTCCGGGACGCCCACGCCGGGGGCGAAGAACCGGGAGACGAAGTCGACCGAGTCGCCGGGCGCGGTGACGATTGTGCCGCGCGGCAGCGCGGGGAACGCCGAGAGCACCGGCGCGATATCGCGCACCTCCTGTTCGGTCGCCACGACGAGCACCTCGTCGGTGCCGGAATACGCGCGCACCGGGCGCACCCCGAGCGCCGCGACGAGCGCCGGATCGGGCTGCACCGGAATGCTCGGCACGGCAGGCAGATCGAGGACGAACTCGTCGTCGTCGGTGCGGTCGACGTGCAGCCAGCCGCTGCGGGTGTAGAAACTCACCCGGTCCTCGCCGGGATGCATGTCGACCAGGATCTGCGCGGCGCTGGCCAGGGTGGCGTGCCCGCACAGGGCGACCTCCACCCGCGGTGTGAACCACCGGAGGTGAAAAGCGGGCCACTCGCCCGGCGGCACGCCCGCCTCGGGAGGTAATTGCGACGTATAGAACGCGGTCTCGGCGAGGTTGTTCTCCTCGGCCAGCTGTTGCAGCAACGCATCCGGCAGCCACGACGGGAGCGGCATCACCGCGGCCGGGTTGCCCGAGAACGGTGCGTCGGCGAACGCGTCGATCTGGTGCAGCAGTACCTCCATAATCTCCAGAAGGTACTCCAACTCTGAATGGTCGCCTCGCACAAGGCTTCTCGTGGCGCGCCGAGTCAGGCGTCCAGTCTGTCAGGCGGCCCCGCCGGGCGAGCTCGGCAACAGTTGCCGCTCGTCTCCGCGCAACCTCGCGCTCACCCACCAGACGGCCTCCACGAGCACGATGCCGACCAGGCCACAGACCACCGCCGCACCGGTGAGCGCGAGGTTGGAGGGGTCGAGTTTGAAGAACTCGCGGGTGAACGGAACGGTGAACAAGAAGACGTATGCCGCCACCGACACCGCGATCAGCACCACCTTCCACCAGACGTACGGCCGGGCGACGATGGCCAGCACCCACACCGCGATCATGATCAGCGTGATGAGGGCGGTGGTGCCCGCCTGCACCTTCTGCTCCTCACCGGCGTTCGGCCCGGCGTAGGCGATCAGGTACGCGACGAAGGTGGCCCCGCCGATCACCACGCCCGACGGGATGGCCAACCGCATGACCCGCCCGACGAACCCCGGACGGGCGCGCTCGTTGTTGGGCGCGAGCGAGAGGATGAACGCCGGAATGCCGATGGTGAACCAGGCCGCGATCGTGACGTGGCGCGGCAGGAACGGGTAGCCGATGGGCTCATAGCCGAAGATCTGCGAGCCGACCCCGGCGGCGCCGACCAGAAAGGCGAGCAGCACGGAATAGACGGTCTTGGTGAGGAACAGGTTCGACACCCGCTCGATGTTGCCGATCACCCGGCGCCCTTCGCCGACCACGTACGGCAGCGTGGCGAACTTGTTGTCCAGCAGGACGATCTGCGCCACCGCCCTGGTCGCCGGGCTGCCCGCGCCCATGGCCACGCCGATGTCCGAATCCTTCAGCGCGAGAACGTCGTTGACCCCATCGCCGGTCATCGCCACGGTGTGGCCACGCGATTGCAGAGCCGACACCATGGCGCGCTTCTGGTCCGGACGGACGCGTCCGAAGGTGGTGTTGCGATCCAGCACGTCGGCCAGTCCGTCGCGGTCCTCCGGCAGCTCCCGCGCGTCGATCGGACGGTCGCCGCCCGGCAGGTCGAGCGAGGAGGCCACCGCGCCGACCGACACGGCGTTGTCGCCGGAGATGACCTTGATCGACACATCCTGGCTCGCGAAGTAGTCGAGCGTGCCGCGGGCGTCGGGCCGGACCTTCTGCTCCAGCACCACCAGGGCGGCGGGCCGTACCACGCCCGGCGCGTCCGGCGCGTCCACCGGACGGTCGCCGCGGGCCAGCAGCAGGACGCGCAGACCGGAGGCGCCGAGTTCCTCCGCGACTCGCGCTTCCGCGGAGTTCGGGTCGAGCAGCACGTCCGGCGCGCCGAGCAGCCAGTCGCCGTGCTCGCCATAGGAGCAGCCGCTCCACTTCTTGGCCGAAGAGAACGGCGCGACGGCGGTGCGCTGCCAGCCGGGACCGTCCGGCAGCTGTTCCGCGATCGCCTGCACGCTCGCGTTGGGCCGCGGATCGTCGGCGGCCAGCGCGGCCAGCGCGGTGCGGACCTCGCCGTCGTCGAAGCTCGCCAACGTCTTGATGTCCGACAGCCGCATGCCGTTCTCGGTCAGCGTGCCGGTCTTGTCCGCGCACACCACGTCGACGCGGGCCAGCCCCTCGATCGCGGGCAACTCCTGGACCAGGCACTGCCGCCGCCCGAGCCGCACCACGCCCACCGCGAACGCGATCGACGTCATCAGCACCAGTCCCTCGGGCACCATCGGCACCAGCGCCGCCACCATGCCGGTGACCGCGGGCCGCCAGGTCTCCTCGCTGGAGACAAGCTGGTTGTAGATGCTCAGCAGCCCCGCGGGAATGAGCAGGTAGGTGATGAACTTCAGGATCTTGTCGATGCCGCTGCGCAGTTCGGAGTGCACCAGGGTGAACTTGCTCGCCTCCTCGGCCAGCTGCGCCGCGTAGGCGTCCCGGCCGACCTTGGTGGCGCGATAGGCGCCGGACCCGGAGACCACGTAGCTGCCCGACATCACCGTGGCGCCGATCGCCTTGTCGATCGGATCGGCCTCGCCGGTGAGCAAGGACTCGTCCACCTCGAGCTGCGCGGACTCCTCGACCGTGCCGTCCACCACGATCTGGTCGCCGGGACCGAGTTCGATCAGGTCGTCGAGCACGACCTCGTGCGGCGCGACCTCGACGGCCGCGCCGTCGCGGCGGACGGTCGGCTTGGCCTGGCTGACGATGGCCAACCGGTCCAGGGTGCGTTTGGCCCGGATCTCCTGGATGATGCCGACCGCGCTGTTGGCGACGATCAGCAGGCCGAACATGCCGTCGATGATCGATCCCGTGGCCAGCACCAGGACGAAAAGGACGCCGAGGATGGCGTTGATCCTGGTGAAGACGTTCGCGCGGACGATGTCGCGAACCGAGCGGCTCGCCCGATCCGGGACGTCGTTGGTCCGCCCGTCACGGCGGCGTTGCTCGACCTCGGCGGCGGTGAGTCCGGTGGCGCCCGAGGCCTGCAGGGTAATCGACATGACCGCAAGGCTACGTGACAACTACGTTCGTCCTCGTGCGGCGAAGCAGGTCCATCCCCGGTGTGACGTTCGGAACGAGCGCGTACTTCCTGTGGGGATTGTTCCCCGCGTTCTTCGGTTTGCTGGCGTTCGCGAGCCCGAGTGAGGTGGTGGCGCAGCGGATCATCTGGACGCTGGTCGTCGTGCTCGCGGCGCTCGCCGTGAGCGGGCGCCTACGCGAGTTGCGCGGCATCAGCGGCCGGGTCTGGAGCCTGGCGGCCGTCGCCTCCGCCGCGATCGCGCTCAACTGGGGCGTGTACGTCTACGGCGTCATCTCCGGTCACATCGTGGAGTGCGCGCTCGGCTACTTCATCAACCCCTTGGTCACCGTCGCGTTCGGCGTGGTGATCTTCCGCGAGCGGCTGAGCGGGGCCCAGTGGGCCGCGCTCACGCTCGGCGCGACCGCGGTGGCCGTGCTCACGGTCGACTACGGCAGGCCGCCGATCATCGCCCTGGCCTTGGCCTGTTCCTTCGCCACCTATGGTCTGGTGAAGAAAGTGATCCCGTTGGACGCGCTGCGCGGCATCGCCGCCGAGGGCATCGTCGCCGTGCCGTTCGCGCTGGCGTTCGCGATCGGGCTCGCGGTCACCGGGCACAGCGAATTCACTTCCAGCCCCGGGCACACCGCGCTGATGGCGGCCACCGGACCGGTCACCCTCGTTCCGCTGCTGCTGTTCGCGGTGGCGGCCCAGCGGGTCGCGCTGTCCACCATGGGCCTACTGCAGTACCTCACGCCCGCACTCCAGATGGCCTGGGGCGTCGCCATCGCGCACGAACCGATGCCCGCCTCCCGGTGGGCCGGTTTCGCCCTGATCTGGGCCGCGCTGGCGATCTTCACCACCGACGTGCTGCTACGAACCCGGCGAGCACGCCGCGCATCGCACGATGTCACCGAATCCGACCCACACGCGAACGATGCCGAGTCCATACCATGAGCCACGTCCGACGGCTTCATTTGCTACGCCCGTAGCGGATAGCTACGCTTGTAGCATGACTGCGCTGCCCGCTCGTGAACTGCGAAATCACACCGCCGAGGTGTTGCGCCGCGTCGAGGCCGGCGAGGAGATCGAAATCCTCAAGGACAACCGCCCGGTCGCCAAGATCATCCCGCTGCCTCGGCGGCGGCAGTGGGTGCCCGCATCGGAAGTCCTCCGAGAACTGGTTCGTCTCGGCCCGGATACCACGGGCCTGCGGGAGGAACTCCGCGAGACGTTGACCGACACGACGGACGACCTGCCGTGGTGAACATGCAACGCGCACTGGCGGACACATCGATATTCATCGGCATCGAGGCGGAGCGCTTCGATCCGACCCGGTTCGACGGGTACGAATGGGGCGTGTCGGTCGTCACCCTCGGTGAACTACGCCTCGGAGTGCTGCGAGCTTCGAGTCCCGAAGTGTCGGCCCGCAGGCTGGCGACCTACCAGCTGGCCCAGCGGTTTCAGCCACTCGAGCTGGATGAGGCCGTCGCGGAATACTGGGCCCTGCTGGTAGCACGCCTCCGGGCCGCCGGACGCAAGGTCCCGATCAACGACAGCTGGATCGCGGCAACCGCGCTGGCACACGATATTCCGATCGTGACCCAGGATGGCGATTACGACGCGATGCCGGACCTGAAGGTACTGAAGTTGTAGGCGACCGCGCGAAGACGGGCCGGCCGCCGAGACGAATCCCGGCGACCGGCCCGACCGGTCGTGCGAAATCAGCTGCAAGCCGCCGACTGCTGGCCGAGGTTGGTCAGCATGGTGCAAGCCCATGCCTTCTGGATCTTCCACTTGCCGTTGTCGGCGACGAACGGCACGTCGACGATGTTCTCCTGGCCGTTGAGGATGAACTTGGCCTTCGCGTTCACACTGTCGCCGAACGAGGTGACGTCGGTGACCTCGATCTTCACGTCGGCGCCCGCCGCGGCCTGGGACAGGCGGTCCGGCAGCGTCGGATCGACTTCGGCGCCCTGGACGTTGTCCAGCTTCTCGGAGGCGGGCACCGCCGGGTCCAGCGCACGGGCGAGGGCGGTGTTCAGCTCCGCGGGGGTCGGGACCGGCGGCAGGTTCGCGCTCGCGGCGGCCGACGCCTTGGCGCTGGTCGACGTCTTGGCGGCGGGCTTGCTGTCCTTGTCGTCGCCACCACAGGCGGTCAGGCCAAGCGCGGCGACGATGGCCAGTCCGGCGATCGCGATGCGTCCAGTCTTACGAAGCTTCAACTGCTCGTCCTTTGCGTTCGAGAGGTGCGTGTCGGTTCCACCGTGGCAGCCGCCACCCGAACCGGCGGCGCTGCACGAGGTCCCAGGCTACCGGCACCGGGCGGCGCCGCCCGGATCCACACGGAACCGACGAATGTCGTCGGCAGCGAACGTACGCGTCGGGCGGGGGTATGTCGAGCCGTCGGCACGGCTGCGTCAGAGCAGACTGCCCAGCGGATCGGCCCGGGTGAGCGCGGCATCGTCGGCGGCGAAGGTGCGCGCGGGACCCGGACCGGTGGAACGGGTTTCGAAGCGCACGGTCACGACACCGTGCCCGGCGCCCTGCACCCAGCCGTGGCCGTGCTCGGGATGTGTCACGTCCATGCCGGGATGCCACACGACGACGGGCAGCGTGGGCGCGACGGTGCGCGAGGCCTCGCCGAGGTCGGCGGGCAGCGCCGGTTCCGGTTCCGGTTCCGCGACGGTGCTCGCGGCGGCCGGGCCGCGATCGAGTTCGGGGAACAGCGACTCCTGGCGGACTGTGGACAGGCCGCCGTAGCCGACCCCGACGAGCCGGATCGGCCCCAGTTCCCTCGGGTCGAGCGCCGACCGCTGCGCGGCGGCCGTGAGCGTGGCCAGGTCCTCGGTGGCGTACGGCAGGGTGAAGGAACGGGTGACGATGCTCATATCGGATTTCCTCAGTTTGAGCACCACCGTGCGGGCCGCCCGGCCGTCACCGGTCAGGCGCCGGTGCGCCGCGGCGGCCATGTCCTCGATGGCCGGGCGGAGCTGGTCGAGGCTGACGATGTCGGTTTCGTACGTGGTCTCGGCACTGATCTGTTTCGCCTCGGTGCGTTCGGCGACCGGGCGGTCGTCGATGCCGCGAGCCAGCCGGTGCAGCGCCGCGCCCACGCTGCCGCCGAGGATCGACATCGCCTCCGATTCCGGCAGGGCGGCGAACGCGCCGACGGTCTCGATGCCGAGGGAGCGCAACCTGCTCTCCGCGACCGGCCCGATCCCCCACAGCTTGCGCACCGGAAGACCCGCGAGCAGACGGGGCTGCTCGACCGGCGAGATGACCCGGATTCCATCCGGTTTGGCCAAGCCGGAGGCGATCTTCGCCAGTTGCTTCCCGGTTCCGGCGCCCACCGAGGCGGTCAGACCGGTCCGTTCCCGCACCACCGCGCGCAATTCCGCGCAGAACGCGTACACCTGCGCCACCGTCGCGCCGGCCAGCTCGGCCGGTTCGCCGAACGCCTCGTCGAACGACAGCGTCTCCAGCACCGGGATCCGGCTGCGCAGCGCGTCGAAGACCTGGCCGCTCACCACGCCGTAGACCGCCCCGCGCGGCGGCACCACCACCGCGCCGACGCCGACCAGCCTGCGCGCCTGATGCATCGGCATCGCCGAGCGGGCGCCGTACACCCGCGCCTCGTAACTGGCTCCGGCCACCACCCCGCGCCCGCCGGTCCCCCCGACCAGCACCGGCCTGCCACGCAAGGTCGGCCGGGTCAACTGCTCGACCGAAGCGAAGAACGCGTCCATATCGATGTGCAGCACCCATCGCCGGGCGGCGCTGTCGGCGTCGGCGAGGGCGGGAGGATGCTGCTCGCTCACCGCGATGTCGCCGTGCGGGCCGGTCCGGGTCGCCGCCGCCGGCGCGCGCTCGACGCTCGGGTTCTCGGTACGCACGGCTGCAATGTACGCCCGGCCACCGACAGCTCGGGGCAGGCGGTGACGCTGTCCGGTGGCTGTGCGCTAGCTGTCGGTTCCCTGCCGGTGGCGGCGCCCGCCGCGTCCGGTCCCGGCAACGCCTTCCCGTTCGCCTCCGTGGCCTTGATCTGCCCTTTTCCGCGCCGAGCCGGGTACTGGACCGTCCTGGAAACAAACGCCGACGTACCGCGGGGACGGAGCCGGACCGGCGGTCCGATATGTGATGATCGGACTCATGAATATCCGCAAGGCCGTCATCCCGGCCGCTGGTATCGGCTCCCGGTTGCTTCCGCTGACCAAGGCCATCCCCAAGGAGATGCTGCCCGTCGGTGACAAGCCGGTGATCGAGCACACCGTCCGCGAGCTGGTCGCTTCGGGCATCACCGACATCACCATCGTGGTCAGCGGCGGAAAATCATTGATCCAGGACCACTTCCGTCCCAACCCCGCGCTGGTGGACCAGTTGCGCGCGGACGGCAAGACCGCCTTCGCCGACGCGGTCGAGGAAGTGGGCGAGCTGTCCCGGCTCGGCCACATCACCTACCTCGACCAGCACGGGCCGTACGGTAACGGCACCCCGGTGCTCAACGCCGCCCGCAATCTCGGCGACGAGCCGATGCTGGTGCTGTGGCCGGACGACGTGTTCGTCGCCGAGGTGCCGCGCGCCCAGCAGCTCATCGACGCCTACGAGGCCACCGGAGCCCCCGTCCTCGCGCTGATGCCGATGGACCCGTCCGAGTCGCAGCGCTACGGCGTGCCGGTGGTGGCCGACGACCACGGCAACGGCCTGCTGCGCATCACCGGACTGCGGGAGAAGCCGAAGCCGAAGGACGCGCCCTCGTCCTTCGCCGCGATCGGCGGCTACGTCGTCACTCCCGGCATCATCGAGGAGCTGCGCACGCAGACCGAAGCGTGGTACGAGCACCGCACCGGCGAGGTGTACCTCACCGACGCGATCAACGTGCACGCGGCCGCCAATCCGGTTTACGGTCAGGTGATCCGCGGCCGGTGGTACGACACCGGGAACCCGGCCGACTACCTGGTCGCGCAGTTCGCCTCGGCCCTGGCGCATCCGCAGTACAGTCCGCTGCTGCGCACCCTCGCCGAAGATCTCGGCGACTGACCGGAACCGGGGCCACGCACCTCGCCCGAGTACGTTCGGCGCCACCGCGGCCCCGACCGGGTGCACGGATCGGGGCCGCTGCCATCGTGATCGAGTAACGCCGTCGCGCACCGGCACTTCCCCGGCCGGTGCGCGCTCAGAAGCGGCGGATGGCGTAGATGTCGAATTCGGTCAGTGGAGTGAATCCGACCGGCACACCCCAGTCGTACGCGTTGAGTACCTGTCCGCCACCGGCGTAGATGCCGACGTGCGAGCCGTCGCTGTTCAGCACGACCACGTCGCCGGGTGACAGGGCGGCCCGCGGAACCGGCGTGCCCGCCTTCGCCTGCTGCCAGGTAGTCCGCGGAATGCTCACTCCGACCTGACGGTACGCCCACTGCACGAGACCCGAGCAGTCCCAGCTGGAGGGGCCGGTCCCGCCCCATTCGTAGGGCTTGCCGATCTGCGTCGTCGCCGCGGCAAGCGCGCCGAGACCGTACACACTGGGCACCGGCAAGGCGGCCGAGCCGCTGGCGCTGCCGGATTCACTGCCGGGGCCGCTGCCCGAGGCCGAACCGGAGGAGGCGCTGCCCGGCCCGCTGCCGGAGGCGCTGCCGGTGTCGGCCCAAGCGGGTCCGGCGAGCAGGAGGATGGCGACGATCGAGAGCAGGAATCCGAGCGCGATGCGGTGCAACGATTTTCTCGGCACGTACTCGCCCCTTCCATGGGCGCGGTTGACTGACCACCGATCGGCGGCCTGGCTAACACATGGCATCAGCAGCGGTCACCGATGTGAAACCGCGGCTACCCGCGCCGGACGCGTTACCGGCACGGCCGATTTCCCAAGTAAGACATGCCAGAAAGAGGAACTGCCGCCCCCAGAAAGCGCCTGGGTCACAGCAGCGACATCGCAGATTGTGCCTGGGATTTCGGCGAATTGTCGGGAATCAGCAAATTCTCAGCATGTGATCTACATCACTACACTGGGTGCCGTTTCCGCTGGAGGGAAGTGAGTTCGACCGACGACTTCGAGTGGACCCGGGTCGGCCGCAGAACATGCGGCGCGGTGGTCACTCGCAAACAGCAGCCGGGGCGGGACCTTTCGGTCCCGCCCCGGCTCGCTCGGTATCCGGCGCTCAGGCCTTGGTGATCCTCGCGCGCACGCCGCCGACCAGATCGGCGGCCTCCGGCCCCGCGTCGCCGAAGGTCAGCGTGGTGGCGAGGATTTCGCCCGCGATCAGGTCGCGATGGGTCTCGGCCCACACGGCCCGGTCCGCGGGCACGTCCAGCACCACGGTGATGCGGTCGGAGACGTCCAGCCCGGCGGACTTCCTGGTCTCCTGGAGGTCGCGGATCAGATCCCGCGCCCAGCCCTCGGCCTCCAGTTCCTCGGTGACCACCGAATTCAGCACCACGAGACCCGCGTTACCGGGCAGCGCCGCGGTCGACTCGGGTTCGGCGGCGACCAGGCGCTGGGTGTACTCCTCGGGCAGCAGGGCGATTCCGGCCGCCCGGACGGTGCCGTCGGCGTCCTCGGACCACTCCCCGGCCTTCACCGCCTTGATCACCGTCTGCACGTCCTTGCCCAGGCGCGGACCCGCGGCGCGGGCGTTGACCACCAGCTCGAACCGGCCGTGCGAGTCCACGTCGGTGGTCAGGTCCACCTTCTTGACGTTGACCTCGTCGGCCACGATGTCGGCGAACGGGGCCAGCCGCTCGGCGTCGGCCGCCGCGATGGTCACCTCGGCCAGCGGCAGCCGCACCCGCAGGTTCTGCGCCTTCCGCAGGCTCAGCACCGTCGAGCACACCACGCGCACCTCGTCCATGGCGGCGACCAGCTCCGGATCGTCCGGCAGTTCACCCTCCTTCGGCCAATCGGCCAGGTGCACCGAGTCGCCGCCGGTCAGCCCGCGCCAGATCACCTCGGTGATCAGCGGCAGCAACGGCGCCGCCAGCCGGGTGACCACCTCGAGCACCGTGTGCAGGGTGTCCACCGCGTCGCGGTCCTCGCTCCAGAACCGCGACCGCGAGCGCCGCACGTACCAGTTGGTCAGCGCGTCGGCGAACGAGCGCAGTTCCTCGCACGCGCCCGCGATGTCGTAGGCCTCCAGCGCCGCGGTGATGACGTCCCTGGTTCGCGCCAGCTTCGCCAGGATGTAGCGATCGAGCACATGCGGCGAATCCGTGCGCCACACCCCCGGCTTCGAGGCGTACAGCTGCAGGAAGGTCCACGCGTTCCACAGCGGACGCAGCGCGTGGCTCACTCCTTCCCGGATGCCGCGCTCGGTGACGATGAGATTGCCGCCGCGCAGGATCGGCGAGCTCATCAGGAACCAGCGCATCGCGTCCGAGCCGTCCCGGTCGAACACCTCGTTGACGTCCGGGTAGTTGCCTTTGGACTTGCTCATCTTCAGGCCGTCGTCGCCGAGCACGATGCCGTGCGCGGCAACGGTCTTGAACGCCGGGGAATCGAACAGAGCCGTCGCCAGCACGTGCAGCGTGTAGAACCAGCCGCGGGTCTGCCCGTTGTACTCGACGATGAAATCGCCGGGGAAGTGGCTGTCGAACCACTCCTTGTTCTCGAACGGGTAGTGCACCTGGGCATACGGCATCGAACCGGATTCGAACCAGCAGTCCAGCACCTCCGGCACCCGGCGCATGGTCGACTTGCCGGTCGGGTCGTCGGGATTCGGCCGGGTGAGCTCGTCGATCATCGGGCGGTGCAGATCGGCCGGGCGCACACCGAAGTCGCGCTCCAGCTCGTCCAGCGAGCCGTACACGTCGACGCGCGGATAGGCCGGATCGTCGGACACCCACACCGGGATCGGGCTGCCCCAGTAGCGGTTGCGGCTGATGTTCCAGTCCCGCGCGCCTTCCAGCCACTTGCCGAACTGGCCGTCGCGGATGTGCTCGGGCACCCAGGTGATCTGCTTGTTCAGCTCGACCATCCGCTCACGGAACTTGGTGACCGCGACGAACCAGGACGGCACGGCCATGTAGATCAGCGGCTGCCCGGAGCGCCAGCTGTGCGGATAGGAGTGCTCGATCGTCTCGTGCCGCAACAGCTTTCCGGCGGCCTTGAGATCCTTGATGATCACCGGATTGGCGTCGAACACCATCATGCCCTCGTACGGCGGCACCATCGAGGTGAACCTGCCGCCCGCATCCAGCGGCTGCACCAGCTCGATGCCGTGCGTGGTGGCGACATCCATGTCCTCCTCACCGAAGGCAGGCGCCAGATGCACGATCCCGGTGCCGGAGTCGGTGGTCACGTAGTCGGCGTTGAGCACACGGTGCGCGTTGGGGTGGCCGAGGAAGAAGTCGAACGGCGGCGCGTAGGACAGGCCGGCCAGCGCGGCGCCGTCGAACTCGCCGAGCACCTGCGGGTCCTCGCCGAACTCCCGCGCGTAGTGCGAAACACGTTCGGCCGCGAGCAGGTAACGCTTGCCGTCGGCCGCGCGCAGGTGCACGTAGCGGACGTCGGGGTGCACCGCGATCGCCAGGTTCGACGGCAGCGTCCACGGCGTCGTGGTCCAGATCAGCGCGTTGGCACCGTCGAGTTCGTGCAGCGGATGCTCCGCGGGCACGCGCAACGCGATGTCGACGGTGACCGCCGGATCCTGGCGCATCTTGTACGCGTCGTCGAGGCGGGTTTCCTGATTCGACAACGGCGTCTGCTCATACCAGCTGTAAGGCAGCACCCGGAAACCCTGATAGATCAGTCCTTTGTCGTACAGCGACTTGAACGCCCACATCACCGACTCCATGAAGTCGGTGTCCAGCGTCTTGTAGTCGTTGTCGAAGTCGACCCAGCGAGCCTGGCGCGTCACGTAGTCGCGCCATTCCCCGGTGTAGCGCAGCACCGACGACTTACAGGCCGCGTTGAATTCCGCGAGGCCCATCGCATCGATCTGTGATTTGTCCGTGATACCGAGCTGCTTTTCGGCTTCGATTTCCGCGGGCAATCCGTGGCAGTCCCAACCGAACCGCCGATCGACCCGCTTGCCGCGCATGGTCTGGAAACGCGGAACGAGGTCCTTGACGTATCCGGTGAGCAAATGTCCGTAATGCGGCAGACCGTTGGCAAAGGGCGGCCCGTCGTAGAAGACGAATTCCGCTGCGCCGGAACGGTTTTCGATGCTCGAGCGGAAGGTGTCGGCGGCCGCCCATGCGTCGAGCACGCGGCGCTCCATCTCGGGGAACGACGCCCCGTTGCCGACGCTCAGGTCGACGCGCGGGTACGCGCTGTTGCTGGAAGTGTGGTCCGCCATGGCGGATGCGTCTCCTCGTGCCGTGTTCGTTGGCACGGGGACGATGACGGCGCCCGGTGCGCCGAAACCGCGGTACCACCCCGCTTGTCCGGCTTGGAGCACCGGACCTCTCGTTCACGAGCTGTGACGGGCTCACCCGTTCGGTTCTACTGAGCGGCCGCCCCGCAGGCCGTGCCGCCGTTCTTCCGAAGGCTCCCCGGTGATAGCCGGATCGACGCCGTATTCATGTTTGATTCTAGCCTCAGCGGTCAACTCATTTGATGAGGCGGGTCAGCGCTGAGCCGGCGCGGACGCCTTCACCGTTTGGCATGACGACCGGGAGGCGGCGGAGCATCACCATCCGGACTCCGCATGGACAACGCGCTCACCAGCAAGAGCATCGCACCGATGACGCACACCACGATGCAGCCCCACGCCCAGATCACCGATCCGGTCGTGAGCGCGGCCACGAGCAGGGCGAAGCCGATCGCGGCAAGGACGAGTGTCAAGACGAGCATGGTGACCCCCAAGGCATGCCGGGCGGCTCGACAGTTCCTCTAACGGTATGCGAACTGCTGTGCTGGGGCGAGGCGCGTTACTTACCGCCCTTGGCGAAGGAAGCCGGCGCCAGGTTGTTCGCCGTGTTGGCATCCGCGAAGGCTTCGCCGCCGTCGACCGGAACGGCCGAGCCACGGTTCTCCAGCTCCTCGAGCTGCGACTCCAGGTACGACTTCAACCGCACCCGGTACTCCCGCTCGAACGTCTTGAGCTGCTCGATCCGGCTCTCCAGCACGCTGCGCTGCTGGGTGATGGTCGCCATGATCTCGGTGTGCTTGCGCTCGGCGTCCGCCTGCAGCGCGTCGGCCTTCTCCTTGGCCTGGCGCAGCTGGCTGTCCGAGCGGGTCTGCGCGTCCGACAGCATCGCGTCCGACTTCTGGCGAGCGTCGGCGATCATGGCCTCCGACCGCGTCCTGGCGTCTCCGACCAGTCGCTCGGAATTCGCCCGGGCATTCGACAGCAAACTTTCCGCTTCGGACTTCGCGTCGCTGGTCAGCCGATCCGCCATCTCCTGGGCGAGGCTGAGCACCTTGGCCGCCTGCAGGTTCGCGTCCGCACCGGGCGCGTCCTTGGCCACCGGCGCGGCCGGCATCGGGGCGGGCGGCGCCGCGGGAACCGGAGGCTTGATCGGTTCCGGTTGCGGCGGCGGAGCCTGCGGGACCGGCGGTTTCGCGGCGTTCACCAGGCCAGGACCGCGGTTCTTCTTGGCATCGGCCAGCTCCGCGTCGAGTTCGGCGACCCGCTGGCGCAGATCCGCGTTCTCCTCGATCAGACGCGACAGCTCCTGCTCGACCAGATCCAGGAACGCGTCGACTTCGTCCTCGTTGTAGCCGCGCTTCCCGATCGGCGGTTTGCTGAACGCGACGTTGTGCACATCGGCTGGGGTCAGCGGCATGGAAGGATCCCTTCACGCGTCTTTTGGAGATCTAGCAGATCTAGCAAGCTGTCTTCTCGGCCCATTCTGTCACACCGGAGCTACCGGTTGCCCGAGCCTGCCCACGATCGACATCAGGATGAAGACGATGAAAAGCAGGACCATAATCGACAGATCCAGGCGAATTCCGCCCAGCGACACCGGGGGTATCAACCGCCTCAGCAGTTTCACCGGAGGGTCGGTGATCGTGAAGATCACCTCCAGGACGACGACCACGACACCGGTAGGACGCCAGTCTCGGGCAAAGCTACGGATGAACTCGACGATCACCCGGCTGATCAGCAACAGCCAGAAGATGAACAGTACGAAGTACAGCACCGCGAACAAGGCCACGACTTCACTCTGCCGTAAAAATCGCTTCGCGCAAAATGACCGCGCCGCACAACCTGCGTGCGGTCTGCTCCACCCCCTAGATCACGAGCTTATTTCTGGTTGTAGAAGCCGGTTTCCGCGATGCGTCTGCGTTCTTCCGCTGATACGTCGACATCCGCCGGTGAGAGCAGGAACACTTTCGTCGCCACCTTGTCGAACGACCCGCGCAGCGCGAAGGCCAGACCCGCGGCGAAGTCGACCAGCCGCTTGGCGTCGGCGTTGCTCAGATCCACCAGGTCCATGATCACCGGGTTGCCCTCACGGAAGCGTTCGCCGATGATCCGAGCCTCGCTGTAGTCGCGCGGGCGCAGCGTCGTGATCTTGGACAAGGGGCCTCCGTCCTCGAAGATCCCGGGCCGCCGCACCGGGGCGGGCTCGGGACGCACGCGCTCCTCCAGCCTGCGCTCCTCGGCGTCGGGATCGACGGCGAGCGCGCCACGGGTGGCACCGCGCAGCGGCGGCGCGGTTCCGCCCGCGCGGAACCGGCCCGACGGGGCGGAGTCGATCCGGGTGGGACGCCGGGGCGCGTCGTAGCGATCGTCGCCGTAGGGCTCGTCGCCGTAGTCGTCGCGACGAGACACCGAGTAACCCGGCTTGTACGGCGACTTGTAGGCGGGCTCGGGGTAGTCGACGTCGTCGAAACGGCCCGCGCCGTATCGATCTTCGCCGTAGCGATCGACGTAGCCGTCGCGGTCGGTGTAGTCACGGGGCCGGGGCCGACGAGCACCGCGCTCGTCCACGCCCCGGGGGGCGCGGTCGTCGACGTAGTCGTCTTCGTAATCCTCGAGCGGAACCATGCCGAAGTACGCCTTGAACTTGTGCAGCGTGCTCATTGGTCGACCTTCCTTCGGCCCCGGTGGCGGCCGGGTGTTGAAGTCTTGCTCAGCCCTCTTCAGTTGCCAGCATATGTGTCGAATGTGACTGATGAGGTTTCTTTGCTAGCCCGAGGTTATCGGTCGCATACCCATCAAGGCGGTACCGACACGCACAACCGTCGAACCGTGTTCGATCGCGGATTCCAGATCGCCCGACATTCCCGCGGAAAGCTCCGTCGCGTCCGGATGAACGGCGAGCAACAACGTGTGCAACGTCGCAAGTCGCGCAAATGCGGCATCAGACTCCACCCCCAAGGGCGGAATGGCCATCAGACCCGACAAACGTAATCCCGAAGAGTTCGCAATCCGTTCTGCGAGCACGGGAAGATCGTCCGCCGCGACACCCCCGCGCGCCGGGTCGTCGTCCAGGCTCACCTGGAGCAACACCTGGATCGGTGCGGTACGCTCCCCCGCCTCCAGCGCGGCCACCGCACCGGCGTCGAGAGCGGTTGCCAGACGTTCGCTGTCGACCGAGTGGACGGTGTGCGCCCACCGGGCCACGCTGCGTGCCTTGTTCCGCTGCAACCGCCCGATCATGTGCCAGCGGAGGTCGGTGAGGCCTTGCTCACGCAGAGCCGAGACCTTGGCGGCGGCCTCCTGCTCGCGCGATTCGCCGAACTCGCGCCGGCCGAGCCGGTGCAGAATCGCCACATCGGAGGCGGGGAAGAATTTCGTCACCGGTAGCAGCCGCACCGAATCGGGCGCCCGGCCCGCCGCCCGGCAAGCCGCGTCGATGCGGGCGAGCAGACCGGCCAGGTTCTCCGACAGTTCGGCGGTACGTGCGGCGAGCGAGCCGTCCACCGCGATCCCCGTTTCGGCGCTCATGCCCGCACCTCGCCCTGGTCGCGGATCGCGCCCCGGCTCATACGGTGGCCTCCATCCAGATCACTCCGCCGATCCGGCCGGTCGGCGCGCCACGGCGATGACTGAACAAGGTGTGGTCCTCGATGGTGCAGCGCGGGTCGACCGCGATTCCGCCGACACCTGCCTCGGCGAGCTGGCGGGAAATGCCCGCGCGCAAGTCGAGGCCGGGCGTGCCGCGCACGGTGGTGGTCGCGCTGCCGGGCAGGTGCGCTTCGACGTCGGCGCGCATCGCGGCGGGAACCTCGTACTGACGGCCGGAGGCCGCGGGCCCGAGGAACGCCCCGATCCGGTCCAGGCGAGCACCGACCGACACCATCGCCTCCAGCACGCGCGGCACGATGCCGATGCGGGCGCCGATCCGCCCGGCGTGCACGGCGGCGATCACGCCCGCCTCGTCGTCGGACAGCAGGACGGGTACGCAATCGGCGGTGAGCACTACCAGCGCGAGGCCGGGCACCGTGGTCACGAGCGCGTCGGTGGCGGGGACCGGCTCGGCGCGCGGGCCGTCGACGATCTCCACGTTGCGGCCGTGGATCTGTTCCATCCAGACCAGCCGCTCGGGCGTCAGGCCGATGCCGTCGGCCAGCCGGTCGCGGTTGCGCCGCACCGCCGCCGGATCGTCGCCGACGTGGTCGCCGAGGTTGAACGAGTCGTAGGGTGGCGCCGAGTAGCCTCCGGACCTGGTCGTGGTGACCCGTCGGACAGTGATGGTCGGCGCGATAGTCATGGCCACGAGCCTAATGGCGCTCGGCGAAGGCCGTCGAAATGCCCAGGTAGAGGCGGAATCTTCCCCCGATAGATCGCGCAGGGCCGTCTCCCGGCCTGCGCTCCCCCCTGAAATTGCTTGTCGGTCGTCGTACTTCGCCGACACCACCCCCGTGTCCCGCTCGCGCGTCCCGGCGCCGGCCGGGATCGCTCTTTCAGCTCGGTCCCGGCCTGCGCCGGAACCTCGTTCCAGCGCTAGCCCCTCCGCATGAACGAAGGCACGTCCACGTCGTCGTCATCGTCGCCGGCATCAGGCGGCGTAATGTGCGATCGCGAGTTGCTCGCCACGGTCGGCTCGGCCAGGGTGCGCGCCCGTTCGGTGTCGCGATAGCTCGGCACCGCGCCGCGGCCGACGGCACTCGCACCGGACGTGCTCGGGGTGCTGTCGCTGCCGCGCGCCGCGATCTCACTGGCGCGGCTCTGCCCGATCTCGCCCGAGCGCGCCGTGCCGATGGTGCTGCGGCCCGGGGTCTCGAAGGTGCGCCGGGCGGGCCCGCCACCGTCGAAGCCTGCCGCGATCACGGTGACCCGGACCTCGTCACCGAGCGAATCGTCGATCACCGTACCGAAGATGATGTTGGCCTCGATGTGCGCGGCCTCCTGCACGAGCGACGCCGCCTCGTTGATCTCGAACAGCCCGAGGTCGGACCCGCCCGCGATCGACAGCAGCACGCCGTGCGCACCGTCCATGGACGCTTCCAGCAGCGGCGAATTGATGGCGGACTCGGCCGCTTTCACCGAGCGGCCCTCGCCGCGCGCCGAACCGATACCCATCAGCGCGCTGCCCGCCCCGGACATCACGCTCTTGACGTCGGCGAAGTCGACATTGATCAGACCGGGGGTGGTGATCAGGTCGGTGATGCCCTGCACACCGTTGAGCAGCACCTCGTCCGCGGAGCGGAACGCGTCCATCAGGCTCACCGCCGCGTCACCGAGCTGCAGCAGCCGGTCGTTCGGGATGACGATCAGCGTGTCGCACGACTCGCGCAGCAGGTTGATGCCGACCTCGGCCTGGTTCCCGCGCCGCTTGCCCTCGAAAGAGAACGGACGGGTGACCACGCCGATGGTCAGCGCGCCGAGCTTGCGCGCGATCTGCGCGACGACCGGGGCGCCGCCGGTACCGGTGCCGCCGCCCTCACCCGCCGTGACGAAGACCATGTCGGCGCCCTTGAGCACCTCTTCGATCTCGTCCTTGTGGTCCTCGGCGGCCTTGCGCCCGACCTCGGGGTCCGCGCCGGCTCCCAGCCCGCGGGTCAGCTCGCGGCCGACGTCGAGTTTGACGTCGGCATCACTCATCAGCAGCGCTTGGGCGTCGGTGTTGACCGCGATGAACTCGACACCTTTGAGTCCCTGCTCGATCATCCGGTTGACGGCATTCACACCGCCGCCGCCGATACCGACGACCTTGATCACCGCAAGGTAGTTGTGCGGGGGCGTCATGGGCTCTCGCCTTCCTTCGATCTAAAGCCTGTCGTTTTCGGATTCCCGGCACTCCGCCTCGGCCCGTTCCGCGGGTGGCGTCGCTGCGAAAAAGCGAACCGCGGTGGGGCAAACCCTAAAGCTCAACCATAGGGTTAGCGTTATGTCAAGTATCCGACTGGTGCGGAACGCTATTCGCAGCCGACGCGATACGCGCGCAGGCGCGCCGAGACGAGAGCCAGAATCTTGCCTGATCCCGCTCGTCTCGCCGCTCCACACGTCGTATGGTGAACGGTTGCCCCCCGGCCCTGCGCTCGGCGCCGGAACAGCTCCCGGACCGCCGAATATTCGCTGGGCGCAATGGGTGTTGATCACTTTACCGTGACCAGATTGGGACTCGACACATCGAACACCGTTCCGGGGCGCGTCAACAACGGCAACACGACCGCCGACTTCCGTTCCGCGTCGTTGGTCCCGCCCCAGAGTACCGTGCGCCCGTCCTTCAGATTCAGCGAAATATCCGAAATGGACCGTGCGGCAACCTCGCTCACCTGAACGGCCAGCGCAGGCGGCACGATGGCGAGTATCGAGACCGCCGCCCTGGTCACCGGATCGGCGGCGCCGGGGTGCTCGCTGACCAACTTCGGCACGCCGATCGGCGTGGGCTCGATCGCGAATTCCACGCCGTCGGCATCGAGCAGATGCGCGCCCTCCGGGCTGTCGTAGAACAACACCGCGGTGCGCTCGACGACCGTCACC
Organism: Nocardia gipuzkoensis; assembly: GCF_021183645.1. NCBI lineage: Bacteria > Bacillati > Actinomycetota > Actinomycetes > Mycobacteriales > Nocardiaceae > Nocardia > Nocardia gipuzkoensis. Next base: position 522,225 of record NZ_CP089225.1, read on the forward strand.
CGGACGGTGGACGGAAATACGCGCTGCACCCGCGCCGTGCGCACCTTCGGAATGCTCGCCACCCGCCGCGCGATCGCGGTGGTGTCGATCCGCAGCATCGAACGTCCGGACGGAATTTCGAGCACATCCCGCACCTGCTGTTCGGAAACCGCCACCGCCCCCTCGATCCGCACCGTACGCACCGAGAGCGCCGGAGTGAACCAGGCGACGGCACAGATCACCGCGAGGACGCACACGGCCGGCAATCCCCACAGGCGAACTCGGCGCCAGTCGATCGCGCCGAACCGATCACCCGCGCGGCGCCCGGCCGCGCGCGCCGAACCGACCCCGCGCACGCCTGGTCACCGACCGTGCTGGGGCCGCGCCCGTAGTCCGTCGAGAATCTGACTGCCCAGCATCGTCACGTCGCCCGCGCCCATGGTGATCACCACGTCGCCCGGCAACGCCAAACCGGCGACCTGGCGGCCGACCCGCGACATGTCGGGCTGGTAGTGCACCGGTTTCGTCACCGACTGGGCCACCAGCGCTCCGTTCACGCCGGGCAGCGGCTTCTCCCGCGCGCCGTAGACGTCGAGCACGACGGCCTCGTCGGCCAGGCTGAGCGCGGCGCCGAAGTCCTGCGCGAAGGTCGCGGTCCGGCTGTAGAGGTGCGGCTGGAAGACCACGATCACCCGGCCCTGCCTGGACCGGGCGCCGTCGCGCGCCTCCTGCTGGACCAGTTCGGCGGCGGCGCCGAGCACGGCGCGCACCTCGGTCGGGTGATGGGCGTAGTCGTCGAAGACCCGCACGCCGTTCTCCCGTCCGGCGAACTGGAACCGGCGGTGCACGCCACCGAACCCCTCCAGGCCCTGGATGACCTCACCCACCTCGGCGCCGGTGGCGTGGGCGGCGAGCAGGGCGCCGAGCGCGTTGAGCGCCATGTGCCTGCCCGGCACCGACAGGCGCAGGGTGCGCGGCGCGGCCTCGTCGGCGAGCTGGAACTGCACGAGCCCGCCGACATCGCGCGGCTCCCAGCTGTGCAGCCGCGCGCCCACCGGCACCGGCGCGTCCGCGAGGTCCCCCGAGCCGTAACCGAGGACCCGGACGTTCCGCTCGGCCAAGCGCTCGCCCACTCGCTCGGCCAGCGCCCGCGAGCCCGGATCGTCCAGGCACACCACCAGCAGGCCGCCCGCGGCGAGCCGGTCGGCGAAGTCGTCGAAGACCTGCACGTAGGCCTCGTCGGAGCCGAAGAAATCCAGGTGGTCGGACTCGATGTTGGTGATCACGGCGACGTCCGGGTCGTACTGCAGCAGCGAGCCGTCGCTCTCGTCGGCCTCGGCCACGAAGATGTCGCCGGTGCCGTGGTGGGCATTGGTACCCGCCTCGTTCAGCTCCCCGCCCACCGCGAACGACGGGTCCGACCCGCAGTGCTGCAGCGACACGATGAGCATCGAGGTGGTGGAGGTCTTGCCGTGCGTACCGGAGACGAGCAGGGTGCGATGCCCCTGCATCAGCGATGCCAGCACCGTCGGGCGCAGCAGCACCGGAATGCCGCGCCGGTTGGCTTCGACGAGTTCCGGATTGGTCTTCGGGATGGCCGCGTACGTGGTGACCACCGCGGTCGGACCGCCAGGGAGCAGATCCAAGGCGCCGGTGTCGTGCCCGATCCGCACCTGCGCGCCGCGAGCGCGCAGCGCCAGCACGCCCCGGCTCTCCTTGGCGTCCGACCCGGACACCGAACCGCCGCGAGCGAGCAGGATGCGCGCGATGCCGGACATTCCGGCCCCGCCGATGCCGACCATGTGCACGCGTTCCAGTTCGGGCGGCAGCGCGGTCCGTTCGGTGTCGGTATCCGGCGTCGCCCGGTCGGCGGTGGTGTCGCTCATCGGCGCGCCACCTCCGCCACGATCCGCGCCACTTCGTCGGCGGCGTCGCGGTGCCCGGCGCCTGCGGCGGCCCGGCCCATCTCGGTCAGCCGTGCGGGGTCCATGAGCAGCGGAATCACCTCATCGATCACGTACTTCGGCGTCAACTCGGAATCGGGGACAATTCTGCCACCCCCCTGGCGCACCACCGGCCGGGCGTTGAGTTCCTGTTCCCCGTTGCCGTGCGGCAGCGGCACGTAGAACGCGGGCAGCCCGACCGCGGAGACCTCCGCGACGGTCATCGCGCCCGATCGGCAGACCACCGCGTCGGCGGCGGCGTAGGCGAGGTCCATCCTGGACAGGTACGGCACCGCCACGTAGCGGGCGCCGTTCGGCCCCTTCGCGGCGGAGTCGTCCAGGTCGAGAGTGTTCTTGGGGCCGTGCGCGTGCAGCACCGAGATGCCCGCCGCGGCGAGCTGGGGCGCGGCGCCCGACACCGCCTCGTTCAGGGTCCGCGCGCCCTGCGAACCGCCGAAGACCAGCAGCGTCGGTCCTTCCGGCGGCAGGCCGAAGTGCGCCCGCGCCTCAGCACGCAGCGCGGCGCGGTCCAGGCCGGTGATCGAGGCGCGCACGGGAATGCCCACCACTCGGGCATTCGCCAGCCCGGAGTCCGGTACCGCGGCGAGCACCCGCGCCGCGCGACGGGCGCCGACCTTGTTCGCGATGCCCGCCTTGGCGTTCGCCTCGTGCACCACCACCGGAACCGGGCGCCTGCGCCGCAGCACGCCCGCGCCCGCCGCGAGATACGCCGGAAGCGCCACGTACCCGCCGAAACCGACGATCACGTCGGCCTCGACCGCATCGATGACCGCACGGGTCGCGGCGACCGAGGCCCGCACCCGACCGGGCAACCGCAGCAGGTCGACAGTGGGTTTGCGGGGCAACGGGACCGGAGGGATGAGCTCGAGGGGGTAGCCGCGTTCGGGGACCAAGCGAGTCTCCAGACCGCGTTCGGTGCCCAGTGCCGTCACCCGGATCGAATCGTCGAGCCGCCGCAACGCGTCGGCCACCGCCAGTGCCGGTTCGATGTGGCCCGCCGTGCCGCCGCCCGCGACGATTACCGAGATCACCTAGATCTTCCCCGTTCTCTTGCGTGATTGACCGGATAGCTGGGTTCCCAAGCCCTGGTGGCGCGCGCCGAGCTGGTACCGCGGCTCTCCGGCGAGCGGCGCCGCGGCGGTTCCGCGCCGGACCGCCCGCGCCTGCCCGGCGGCAGCGCCGACTGTCCGCGATCGGTCGTCCGGGGCGCACGGCCGCGGCGGGCCGCGCTCGCCCGAGCCGGTGCGTACACCTCGGGTTTGGGCAACCGCAACAGCCTACTGAAACGACCGTCCTGTCCGGCGTGCAGCGCCGCCACCGCCTCCGGCTCGTGCCGGGCGGCGTTGGCGATGAGGCCGAACATGAGCAACGTGATCGCGAGCGACGAGCCACCAGCCGACACCAGTGGAAGCTGCAGACCGGTGACCGGCAACAAACCCACCACATACCCGATGTTGATCATGGCTTGTCCCGCGATCCACGTCGTCGCGGAGGCGGTGAGCACTTGGAGAAACGGATCCGCCGACCGGCTGGCGATGCGCAATCCCGTGTATACGAACAGTGCGAAAAGCCCGAGCACCAGTGCGCAGCCGAGGAAGCCCAATTCCTCCCCGATGATCGCGAAGATGAAGTCGTTGTGCGCGTTCGGCAAGTAGCTCCACTTGGCCCGGCTCTGTCCCAGACCTCTGCCCCAGATTCCACCGTCGGCGAGGGAATACAGCGCCTGGCGAGCTTGGTAGTTGTCGCCCTGCGGATCCGAGCCCGGGTTGAAGAAGGACCGAACTCGATTCGACCGATATCCAGCGGACATCGCGAGCACACCCGCGGCCACGACACCGGAAACCGCGATCGTCACGAACAGCCGGACCGGCAGGCCGCCGAACCACAGCAGGGCGCCGAGGACGATTCCCACCGCGACCGTGGTGCTGAGGTTCGGCTGAACCACGATCAACAAACACACCAGCACACCGGCCGGGACGAGCGGAACCAGAATGTCACGCAAACTCGAACCGCTCGCTCGCCGAGAAACCAGCAGATGTGCGCCCCATACGATCAGGGTCACCTTCACGATCTCCGACGGCTGCACCGAAACAGGACCGAATATCAACCAACGACGTGCGCCCTGCACGCGGGTACCGATACCCGGGATGAGAACCAGCACCAGCGCCAGCACCGAGATCGCGAACAGTGGGAACGAGGCTTGGCGCAACAGGCGCAGCGGAACCCGCAGAGCCAGATAGAACAGTACGGCGCCGATCGCCGCGAACAACGTCTGCTGGATGAACAAGGAGTACGCCGACCCACCTCCCGCGTACTCCACGACTCCGGATGCCGACAAGACCATGACCAGTCCGAGAGCCGTCAACAGCGTGGCGATCGTAACGATCAGGTGGAACGACGCAAGCGGCCGCGCCAGCCACGCCCCGGGGCCCATACCCAATGCTCGGGCACGCCGTGGTTGCGAGCCGACTTGTCGTGTGCCGGCCGCCTTGGCGGCCCCGCGCGCGCCGCTACCCGGACTCACAATGCGCCCCCGGCCTGCTCTTTGTCGTCGCTCCCAGACCGCCGTTGTGACACCCTGCGGCCGAATGCATTGCAGGCACGCCTTTGCCGCGGCTGGTATCGCCGCGTTGGCATGGACCGGCGTCGTTGTCGTCCAGGCGCCCACGGCTTCGGCGGGTGGTTGTGGTTTCTACACCGAGCGCGGTCGACACTGGTACAACCACTGTGGCAGCGGCAACGTTCGAATCAAGATTCACTGGGCGAACATCGGCCCCGACCGGCACGAAACCCGTTGCGTCGGGCCGGGCGAAACCGAGATCGGCGTGCCGAACGAATTCCAGCGGATCGACTGGGCGAACGCCGAAGGAGCCTGCTAGTCCGCGGAGGTGACTCGGCCGACCGGGGTGGGCGTCCACGCCGCACCCGCCCCGGTCGGCAGTCATCGCAAACCCCCGAGGTCGGTGGTCCCCAGGTCACCGTCTTCCAGAGCGTGCACCGCCGCGGCGAAGCTGCGGCCGCGGTGCGTGTAGTCGGCGAACATGTCCAGTGACGCGGCGGCGGGAGCCAGCAGAACGGTGTCGCCGCGGCGGGCGAAACCGGCGGCCGCTCGCACGGCCCGCGCCATGACGGCGTCGGCGGCGGCGGTTCTCGACGCTTCGTCACCCATCCCTGCATCGTCTCCCGAGACCAGCTCGATGACGGGGACCTCGGGTGCGTGTCGTGCCAGCGCGGCCGCGAGCACCGGCGCGTCGGCGCCGATCAGCACCGCCGCGACCAGCCGGTCGGCGACCTCCTCCACCAGGTCCTCGACGTGCGCGCCTTTGAGCTGGCCACCGGCCACCCAGACGACCTGCGGATGGGCCAGGATCGACGAGCGCGCGGCATGCGGATTGGTGGCCTTGGAGTCGTCGACGAAATCGACACCGGCCAGCTCGCGCACGAACGCGGCGCGGTGCGGGCCGACCTTGTGCTCGATCAAGCCCTCCCGCACGAACTGCGGAGCGACGTCGATCGCCCTGGTCAGCGCGGACGCGGCCAGTGCGTCGGCGACGCCGGCGGGTCCGGGCGGGCTGATGTCGCCGACCTCGGCCAGGATCGCGGCCTTGGTGAACGCGCGGTCGAGCAGCTTGCCGTCCACCACGCCGAGCTCGCCGTCGGCGGGCACCCCGACCCGGAAACCCACGGTCCGGCGAGCTTTGGACTTTCGGGCGAGCGCGGCCGCGACCGGATCGTCCAGGCCGACCACGCCGACCCGGCCGACCAGCGCCCTGGCCTTGGCCGCGGCGTAGGCGTCCAGGCCGCCGTGCCAATCCAGGTGGTCCTCGGCCACGTTGAGGACGACGCCCGCCTCCGGGCGCACCGACGGCGCCCAGTGCAGCTGGAACGACGACAGCTCGACCGCGAGCACCTGCGGACCGGGGTTGCGGCGCAACGCGTCGAGGATGGGAAGGCCGATGTTGCCGCAGGCGACACTGGCGATTCCGGCGGCGCGCAGGATCGCGTGGGTCATCTGGGTCGTGGTGGTCTTGCCGTTGGTGCCGGTGATCACCAGCCACTTGCGCACCGGACCGTAGATCCTGGCCTGATCCACCCACCAGGCGAATTCCACATCGCCCCACACCGGTGTGCCCTCGGCCACCGCCGATGCCAGCACCGGCGAGTCCGGCCGCCAGCCCGGGCTGGTGATCACCAGCGCGAACCGGCTCCAGTCGGCGTTCTCCAGCTCCGCGCCGGTGGCCACGTCCAGCCCGAGTTCCGCGGCCTCGGCCAGGGCAGCGGCGCCGCCGTCGGTGACCACCGGGCGCGCGCCGATGTCGCGCAGCGGTTCGACCAGCGAGCGTCCCGACACACCCCAGCCGGCCACCAGAACGTCGCGACCGCGGAGGAATTCGAGCATGGGGCCTGGTGTGCGCAGGGCCCGCGGAGAATGTTCGACCATCTCGTTCACCCGACCGCGGAGAGGTATTCGCTGTAGAACAGCCCGAGCCCGACGGCGGAGGCCATCGCGGCCAGTAACCAGAACCTGATGATCACCGTCGTCTCGGCCCATTTGCTGAGCTCGAAGTGGTGGTGGAACGGCGCCATCTTGAACAACCGGTTGCGCGTGGTGCGGAACACCGCGACCTGCAACACCACCGACGCCGTCTCGGCGACGAACAGCGCGCCGATGACGATCATCAGCAGCTCGGTCCGGGTGGTGATGGACAGCCCGGCCAGCAGGCCGCCGAGCGCCAGCGAACCGGTGTCGCCCATGAAGATCTTGGCGGGCGCGGCGTTCCACCACAGGAACCCGACGCATGCCGCCGCGCCCGCGGCGCAGACCAGGGCGAGATCCAGCGGGTCACGCACGTTGTAACAGCCGGCCTCGGGCTTGGTTTCGCAGGCGTGGTAGTACTGCCAGAACGTGATGATCACGTATCCGCCCAGCACCAGGCTCATCGAGCCGGCGGCCAGCCCGTCGAGTCCGTCGGTGAGGTTCACCGCGTTGGACCAGGCGACGACCACGAAGCAGACGAACACCAGGAACACGACCACGCCCATGGTCACCGTGCTGATGTCGCGCACATAGGACAGGTGCTTGCTGGCGGGAGTCAGCCCGCTCGCGCCACGGAACTGCAAGGCGAGAAAGCCGAAGATCACGGCCGCGGAGAGCTGGCCGAGATACTTGCCCGCCGCGGTCAGGCCCAGGTTGCGTTGCTTGCGGATCTTGATGAAGTCGTCGATGAAACCCACCGCGCCCAGTGCCGTGGCCAGGCCGAGCACCAGCAACGCCGACGCCGACGGCCCGTCGGCGTCGTAGCCGATGCCGATCAGGTGGGAGCCGAGGTAGCCGGCCCACATGCCGACCAGGATGGCGACGCCGCCCATGGTCGGCGTGCCGCGCTTGGCCTGGTGGCTGGCGGGACCGTCGACCCGGATCTCCTGCCCGAACCCCTGCTTGGCGAACAACCGGATCAGCAGTGGCGTCAGCAGGATCGAGACCGTCAGCGCGATCGCCGCGGCGAAGAGAATCTGTCTCATCCTGCTGCCTCCGTGTCCTGCCCCACCCGGGTGTCCGCCGCGCCGCCGCGTGCGAGCGCGGCGTCCGGGTCGGTCAGATGCTCGGCGACCTCCCAGAGGCCAACCGACTTCGATGCCTTGACCAGCACCACGTCACCGGGGGCGAGGTCCTTGTCCAGCAGTGCGATCGCCGCCTCGATGTCCGGTACGAGAATCGACTCCTCGCCCCACGACCCTTCCATCACCGCCCCTTGGTGCAGCGCGCGGGCAGGTCTTCCGGTGCCGACGACGACCACGCGGCTGACGTCCAAACGCACCGCGAGCCGTCCGATGGCGTCGTGCTCGATGACGGACTCCGCGCCGAGTTCGGCCATCTCGCCGAGCACCGCCCAGCTGCGCCGGGGCGTCCCGCCCGCGCGCGCCATGCTCACCAGCGCTTTGAGCGCGGCGCGGACCGAGTCGGGATTGGCGTTGTAGGAGTCGTTGACGACGGTGATCCCGTCCGTGGTGGTTCGCACGTCCATCCGGCGGGCGGACGCGGCGCGCGCGCCGGACAGCGCCGCCGTGACGGTCTCGAGGTCGGCGCCGCAGGCCAGCGCGACGGCGATCGCCGACAGCGCGTTGCCCACCTGGTGCTCACCGTGCACGGCCAGGTGCACCGGGGCGCTGCCCTCGGGCGTGTGCACCGTGAACGCGGCCCTGGCTTGGTCGTCGAGCCGGATGTCGGTGGCCCGAATCTCGGCGTTCGCGGCCTGCCCGACCGAAACCACCCGCGCCGACGTGCGCGCGGCCATCGCGGCGACCTGTGGATCGTCGGCGTTCAGCACGGCGAGCCCGGTCGGCGGCAGCGCCTCGACCAGCTCGCCCTTGGTCTTCGCGATGGCCTCGCGGCTGCCGAACTCGCCGAGATGCGCGGTGCCGACGTTGAGCACCACGCCGATACTCGGCGGCGCCACCTCGGCCAGCGCGGCGATGTGCCCCGGCCCGCGCGCGGACAGCTCCAGCACCAGGAACCGGGTGTCCGCGTCGGCGCGCAGTGCGGTCCACGGGTGACCGAGCTCGTTGTTGAACGAGCCGGGCGGAGCCACCACCGTGCCCAGCGGTGCCAGCACAGCGGCCAGCAGGTCCTTGGTGGAGGTCTTGCCGGACGAGCCGGTCACGCCGACGACGGTGAGGCCGCCGTCCGCGGCCAGGCGCGACACGCTGGCGCGGGCCAGCGCGGCCAGCGCGGTCAGCACGGCGGCGCCGGAACCGTCCGAATCATGGCTCAGGGCAACCGAACTCGAGGGCACAGCGCCCCGGCTCGGGGTGACCACGATGGCGGGCACGCCCACCGGCCGCGCCGCCAGCACCGCCACCGCGCCCGCGGCGATCGCCGCGTCCGCGTAGTCGTGACCATCGGAACGCTCGCCCGGCAACGCCAGGAACAGATCGCCGGAACCGATTCGGCGCGAATCGAATTCGACCGAGCCGGTGACGCGCACCTCCGGGTCTGCGACGTCGTGCAGCGTGCCGCCGACGACCTCCGCGATCTCCCGCAGTGTCATCTCGATCATGAAACCGTCAAGTCCTCCGCGTGGTTGCCTTGCGGACAACGTCTTTCCAATGCGGCCGCGAGTACGTCGCGGTCGTCGAACGGGTGCTTCACGCCCTGGATCTCCTGCCCTGCCTCATGTCCTTTGCCCGCGATCAGCACCACGTCACCGGGGCGCGCCCACTCCACCGCGGCCGCGATCGCTTCCGCCCGGTCACCGATCTCGCGCACTTCGCCGCGGTCGGTCTCCGGGACCTGCAGCGCACCGGCGCCCACGGCGGCGCGGATGGCCGCCGGGTCCTCGGTGCGCGGGTTGTCGTCGGTGATGATCAGCAGGTCGGCGCCCCGTGCGCCCGCGGCGCCCATCAGCGGCCGCTTCGCCGCGTCCCGGTCGCCGCCCGCGCCGATCACCACCGCGAGCCGTCCCGCGGTGTCGGCCGCGAGATGTCCACGCAGCGTGGCGATCACGGACTCCAGCGCCGCGGGCTTGTGCGCGTAGTCGACGATCGCCAGGAAGTCCTGCCCGCGCTCCACCCGTTGCATCCGGCCGGGCACGTCCACCGTCGCCAACGCGGGCGCGGCGACCGACGGCTCGACGCCCGCCGCGGCGCAGACCGCCACCGCGAGCAGGCCGTTGGCGACGTTGTAGTGGCCGGGAAGCCGCAGGCGCACAGCGATTTCCCCGTGCGGACCGGCCGCGGTGAAGTCTTGTTCGCCGCCGTGCGCCGACACCGCGCCGGTGACGCTCCAGGCGGCGGTCCGGGTGGTCGACACGGTGACGGGGTCCGGCAGACCGGCGGCCAGGCGTCGGCCCCACTCGTCATCGACGCAGACCACGGCGGTGCGCGCGGCGACCGGCGAATCCGGTTCGAACAGCTTGCGTTTGGCGGCGAAGTAGTCGTCGAAATCGGCGTGGAAGTCGAGGTGGTCCTGGGACAGGTTGGTGAACGCGCCGACCGCGAAACGCACCCCGTCCACCCGCCCCAGCGTCAGCGCGTGGCTGGACACCTCCATCACCACCGCGTCCACGCCCTGCTCGACCATCAACGCGAACATCGCGTGCAACTGCGGCGCCTCGGGCGTGGTCAGGGCACTCGGCACCCGCCTGCCGCCGATCCTGGTCTCGATGGTGCCGATCAGCGCGGTGGACAGCCCGGCCGCGGCCAGGCCCGCCTCCACCAGATAGGAGGTCGTGGTCTTGCCGGAGGTTCCGGTGATCCCGACGATGCGCAGCCGCTCGGACGGATTGCCGTAGATCGTCGCCGACAGCTCGCCGAGCACGGCCCGCGGGTTCTCCCGCACCAGCACCGGTACCGGCAGCGGGCCGGCCAGCTGCGCGCCCGCCGCGTCGGTCAGCACCGCGACCGCGCCCTTGGCGACCGCGTCCGCGGCGAAACGGGCGCCGTGCGCGCGGGCGCCCGGCAGCGCGGCGAACAGGTCCCCGGGGAGCACGGCGTCGGACCGCTGCTCGATGCCGGTGACCGACACGCCGCGCGCGGCCGAGTCGGGGCTCGTCGCGGCCCCGATGACGGCGGCCAGCGACGCCAGCGGCGTCGACGGCGAATGCTCTGGCCGCAATGCGCGCGGTTGACCGGACTGCACAGAAACCAGGCTCCTTTCGGGGGCATCGATCGACGTGTCAGGTTACCGGCGACCGGTCACGGCGGGACCATGCGCCCCATCGCAAGGGCGGGGAGGTCGCCCCCGCACCCTACGGGTTCGCCCACCCGGCCGAGACCGCGCCACGCGGCGTCCGGACACCGCGGGGCGCAGCCGCGGCGCACACGCCCGCCTCGCGCCGGGCCAGGGGGCCGGATCACCCCGCCTGCAGGACGAATTGCCTGGACGGCTGCGGCGACGGCGGTATGCGGTCGCGCTGCAGCGCCCACGAGGCGATGTTGTGGAACAGCGGAGCGACCGAACCGCCACCGGAGCCGTCGGAACTGCGGACGGGCGCGTCGAGCATGAGTCCGATCACGTACCGCGGATTGTCCGCCGGAACCATGCCCGCGAAGGTGATCCAGAACGACGACGTGGAGTAGCACCGGCAATTCCGGTCCACCTTCTGCGCGGTGCCGGTCTTGCCCGCCACCTGGTAGCCCGTGATGGCCGCGGGCCACCCGGTGCCGTTCTGGTTGGCGTTCATCGGGTCGCGCTGCACCACCGCCTGGAACATCGTGCGCAGCGTGGCGGCGGTCTGCTTGCTCACCACCCGCACGCCGTCGGGCTGGGTCTCCTCGGTGCGTGTGCCGTCCGGCGCGATCTTCGCCCGGACGATCCTGGGCGGAATACGGACGCCGTCGTTGGCGATCGCCTGGTACATGCCCGCCATCTGCAACGTGGTCATCGAAAGACCTTGCCCGATCGGGAGATTCGCGAAGGTGCCGCCGGACCACTGGTCTCGGTCGGGCATCAGGCCCGCGCTCTCTCCCGGCAGGCCGATGCCCGTGCGCTGCCCGAGCCCGAACCGGTGCGCCATGTCGGCGAAGCGGTCCTCGCCCACTCGCTGCGCGAGCATGAGCGTGCCCACGTTGGACGACCTGCCGAAAATGCCCGTCGTCGTGTAGGGCTCGACGCCGTGCGTCCACGCGTCGTGCACGGTGACACCCGCCATCTGGATCGCACCGGGTACCTGGTGCACCTCGTCCGGATCGGTCAGGCCGTACTCGACGGCGGCGGCCGCCGTGACGATCTTGTTCACCGAGCCGGGCTCGAACACGTCCGTGACCGACGGGTTGCTCAGGTCGGTGTCGGCCCACTTCTGCGGCCCCAGGTCCGGGTTGAAGGTGTTGTCGTTGGCCATGGCCAGGACCTGCCCGGTCTTGGCGTCCAGGACGACCGCCGAAGCGGAGCCCGCACCCGACATGTCTTTGGCCTGCTGCACCTGTTGTTGCACGTAGTACTGCAGATCCGAGTCCAGGGTGAGTTCGACGGCCGACCCGTTGACCGCGGGCTGTTCGTCCCGCCAGCTGCCGGGGATGACCGCCCCGTCGGAACCGCGATCGTAGGTGTAGGAACCGTCGGTACCGGCCAGCACCGAGTCCAGCGACGACTCGAGCCCGACCGTGCCGTGGCCGTCCCATCCGGTGGCGCCGATGACGTTCGCCGCCAGCGAGCCGCCGGGGTGCACCCGGGGGCTCTGATGATCGGAGCCGACTTGGGGGAACTTCTCGATGATCTCGCTCGCGATCCTCGGGTCCACGTTGCGCGCCAAGTACACGAACGACTCGTCGCTGCGCAGCTTCGCCAACAGGTCCGCTTCCGACGGCGCGTCCTTCACTTTCTCGTGGATGGTGCGCGCGATGTCGCGCAGCCGCTGGTCCGGGTCGGGCGCCTTGTCGTTCTCGGCCTTGGCCTCGGCCAGGTCCTGGCGAACCCGGACCGGTTGAAAGGTCAAGGCTTTCGCGGAGACGGTGAAGGCCAGCGACTTGCCGTTGCGGTCGGTGATCGGCCCACGGGTGGCCGGGTCCGGTTGGTGGGTGGTGCGCTGGCTGGCCGCCTGCGCGGACAATCCGGGCGCCGCGACGCTCTGCACCCACAGCAATTGCAGCGCGACCACGGCGAGTGCGACGAGCATGACCACCCGGCCGACGCCGAGGCGTAACCGCAGCGGACCGTCCGGGACAGCGGTGGTGGGCTGGCGTGGCCTGCCCGCGGCGCGGGCGCCGGACGGCCCGCGCCGCGGGCGCGGCGCGGGCCTGGGGTGCGTCACTGCGGCACTCCACCGGCTGCCGTCTCAGGCTGCTCCGCGTCGGATCCCGGCACCGTTTCCGCAGGTGGCTGGGGCGCCTCGACCGGTGGCGCGGGCAGCGGCGAAGGTGGCGGGACGACTGCCGCGGGCGGTCTCGGGACCGGACTTCCCGGAGCGGGCGCCGCGTTCACCTGCGGGTTCTGCGATCCGGCGCTCGGCCTACCCGGTACAGGGGCACCGGGCGTGGTGGTGACGGGAACCACCCGCTCGCCCCACGGCCGCGCCGAAGGCGAGGCGTTCAGCGGGGGCACGGGAGTGCCCTGGGCCGGAGCGGGCTTGCCGATCACCGTGACCGAGCCGTCCGGGCCGACCAGCAGGCGGGCCGGATCCTTGGCCGGGATCATGCCGAGTTCGCGTGCTCGCGCGGCCAGTTCCGGCGCCGAATCGGCGGCCTCCACCTCCCGCTGCAACGCGGCGCGCTCGTCGGCCAGCCGCCGGTTCGTCGCCCGCGCGTCGCCGAGCTGATAGCTGTCCTCCGCGGCGCGCGTGGTCAGCAGCAACGTGAGCGCGAGACCGCAACCGAGCAGGGCGATGATCGCCGTGACGAACGGAATGCGCGCGGCCATCGCCGAGCGCCGCACAGTGGGCAGAAAGGCGGTGTCCGAACCGCTTTCGGCACGCAGGCGCCGCCGCGCGTAGGCGCGCTGCGCCGCGCCCGACTTCACCCGTTCGGCATCCTGGACCCGCCGGGCGACCCGGCCCGGCGCTTCGACGGTCCGCGTCCGCACGCTCATCGATTCCCCTCCTCTGTCCTCCCGGGACGCCGCGGAAGCACAGCGCGATGCTGTCTCATCCGGCCTCCGATATCTCTGCGGGACATCCGCACACAGCCGACGCGATGAGGCGCCGCGCACAGCTTCCTCACCCGGCCTCCTGGATCCGCTCGGCGGCGCGCATGCGCACCGGGGCCGCCCGCGGGTTGTCCTCGATCTCCTGCTCGGTCGCCTTCTCCGCCCCGCGAGTCAGCATCCGGAACTCCGGCCCCATCCCGGGCAGCTCGACCGGCAGGCCCACCGGCGTCCTGGACGCGGTGTGCGTGACGAGTTCGTGCTTGACCACCTTGTCCTCCAGCGATTGGTAGGACATGACCACGATCCGGCCGCCGACACGCAGCGCGGCGAGCGCGGCGGGCAGCGCGGCACGCAAGGAGTCGAGCTCCCCGTTGACCTCCACTCGCAGCGCCTGGAACGTGCGCTTGGCCGGGTGCCCGCCGGTGCGGCGGGTGGCCGCGGGGATCGCGGCGTACAGCAGCTCCACCAGCTCGGCGCTCGTGCTGAACGGTTTGATCTTGCGACGGCGGATGACCTCGGCCGCGATCCGGCTCGCGAAACGTTCCTCGCCGTAGGTTTTCAGTACCCGGGCCAGATCGCCGTGGCTGTAGGTGTTCAGCACGTCGGCGGCGGTAAGCCCGCGGGTCGGGTCCATCCGCATGTCCAGCGGGGCGTCGACGGAATAGGCGAAGCCGCGATCGGCCTCGTCCAGCTGCATCGAGGAGACGCCCAGGTCCATCAGGATCGCCGAGACCGAACCGGTGGGCGGCAGCCCTGCCTCGGCCAGCGCGTCGGCGATGCCGTCATAGCGGGTGTGCACCAACGTGACTCGGTCCGCGTACGGCTCGAGCCGCTCGCCGGCCAGCTTCAACGCGGCGGTGTCGCGGTCGAGCCCGACCAGATGGATGCCGGGGTACGTGCTCAGGAAATGTTCGGCGTGGCCACCCAGGCCCAGGGTCGCGTCGACGTAGACCGCACCCGACTCGGCCAGGGCCGGACCCAGCAGCGCGTCGGCTCGCTCGAGCAGAACCGGAACATGGCGGGGACCGCGCTGTTCACGGTTCACCTCGACCTCCCGGAGTCCTGCCTCGCGTCGTCGCGCACCGCACACGGGTCGCCTTGATACACAGTGCTTTCGATACGGATACGAATGCCCCGTGGTCTCTGACCGAACCTCGGCACCTGGCGTCGGGGAAGTACGTCAGGGTCCGCGTCCGGGCAGAGACCGCGTGGCACTCGTTCGCCCGCGGCTAGAAGATTCCGCCCAGCGACTCGTCTCTGGCTTGCGAAAAGTCCTCCTCGTGCTCGGCGAGGTAGGACTCCCACGCCTGCTTGTCCCAAATCTCCAGGAAGTCGACCGAACCGATCACCACGCAATCCCTTTGCAGGTTGGCGTAGCGACGATGGTCGGCGGACAACACGATCCGGCCCTGCGCGTCCGGACGCTGCTCGTCCGTTCCGGCCGCGAGGGCCCGGACGAACGCGCGTGCCTGCGGGTTGCTTCGAGACGCGGCCGCGGCACGCCGAGCGAGCGCGGTGAACTCTTCCTTCGGGTACACGGCAAGGCTGTGGTCCTGCCCCTTCGTGACCATCAACCCTCCCGCCAGATCGTCTCGAAACTTCGCAGGCAACGTGAGTCGCCCCTTGTCGTCCAAGCGAGGTGTATAGGTACCGAGAAACATCTCGATACCTCCCTATTCGATCACCTCGATGGTCGGCCCTTCAGTACTGCGCGCTCCACATTACCCCACTTTCCCCCACTTTCAATCGAAACAAGCGGTGATCTGGCTCCCGACCCAGACGATTCCGCAGGTCATCCCAGCTATCACCGCCGTGGAGAACTTTCACGAGTTCTGCCGACACGCGCAGGCCCCACGGACAAACCCCCGAAAACACCCAGCAAACGCCCTGGCGCCCCGTGCGCGGGGGCATCGTGGGGGAAGTTTGTGGGGAGGTGTGGGGGAAGGGGGAAGTCCCGCCCGAAGATCATTCGCGGCGCGCTCGGCCGCGCACACGAACCGGCGACGCCGCACCTCTACGGTGCGGCGTCGCCGGTAATGCTGAAGTTGTCAGGCTACGAGCGAGCTACTCTTGCTCGAAACGCCGCCGGAAGCGATCCTCCATACGCTCGGAGAAACCGCCGGACTTCCGCTGGCGCCCACGGCCGCCCGCGCCACCGGCGGAGGCTTCGCCGCCCGAGCGGTCGTTCTTGGCGGCGCTCTTGGAGGTGCCGACCAGCAGGAGCACGCCCGCACCGAACATCACGATGAACCCGATCAGGCTGATGATCGGGAAGCCGCCTGGCTTCACGGGCGCTGCGATGCCTGCGACTAGGAGAAAGAGGCCGAGGACGAACAACGCCGCGGCCTGGAGTCTGCGACGACTCGAGGTCGAACGAAGCCGTCCGCCGCGGACGGACGAGGCGAACTTGGGGTCCTCAGCATAGAGAGCGCTCTCGATCTGTTCGAGCATGCGCTGCTCGTGCTCGGAGAGTGGCACGGTACCTCCCCCGGCACTAGGCGTGGCTGTCGCCTCCGGGTAGGCGACAGATAGCCGACCTTGGCGGCCATCTGTCACCAATGATACGAGTTCGATCAGGGCCAGACCACCTTATGGGCTCAGTCGGCGTAGTCCGTCTTCAGCCCGCATTAAGCGGTCATGCCGCCGGTGACTCCCGGAGCGGGACGCAACCGAGCCGACGCCGCGAGGAGATCCTCCACGTCGTGCAGGAATGCCGCCACCCGCGAAGAGAACTCGTCGGCCTCGTGTTCGTCGACCTTTCGGTCCAGCCCGGCCTCCAGCGCGGCCCGGGTCTCCGAGCGCGCGCTGAAGTAGTCCGCCCACATCACGAACTCGGGCGCGGCACGCTGCATCAGCACCCACGCGTTGCGCGAACGCGCGCGGGGTGCGGCGTCGGCGCCCGTGAGCGCGATCACCGCGCCCGCGCCGCGCAGGGCTGCCAGGTAGGCGGTGCGGAACCGCTCCCGCGGATCTCGTTCCCCCGCCGCCTGCATGAGCAACCCGTCCGCGCGCTCCAGCAGCTTGCCGGCCCGGCCGGGCCGGCCCGGATGTTCCACTCGACCAGACATCGCCGTCCTTCCACCATCGCGTACCTTGGCCCGTATCCGCGCTGGAGGCGGCGTCCCCCACCGCTTTCCAGCAACCGCTCGGACCGAACAGGTATTCGAACGTTTGAATTGAGCTTCAATATAGAGACGCCCACCGACAAACTTCCGCGTCCGCGCGACCGACGAGAGCCATGACCGCCGTCAAGCCCAATCACACTCCCGCACCCGCCGTCATCGATCTCTCGGTGGCGGCTCTGCGCTCCCGGCTGCACGACGCACTGGCGGTCTACGTGGCCGCCATGGACTATCCGCGCGGGACCGAGAACCATCGCGCACCGATGTGGACCGAGCACACCACCCGGCCCGGCTGGCAGGCGGTCGCCGCGGTGCTGCCCGACGACTCCGGCCGGATCGATCTGCGCCGCGCACCGATCGTGGCGATCGCCTACGGCTATCGTGGCGCCGCGCACCAGTGGTGGCATCAGCAGGTGCACAGCGGAATGCGGCGCTCGGGCTGGCCGGAACACTCCACGCGCGAACTGCTCTCGGACTACTTCGAGCTCACCGAGCTGCATGTGCATCCGACCGCGCAGGGCCGCGGCATCGGCGCCACGCTGCTGGAACGGTTGCTGCGCGACCGCACCGAGCGCGCCGTGCTGCTGTCGACGCCCGAGGTGGCCGGTGAGGACAACCGCGCCTGGCGGTTGTACCGCAGGCAGGGATTCACCGACGTGGTCCGCAATTTCGTGTTCGCGGGCGACAACCGTCCGTTCGCGATCCTCGGCAGGCGGCTGCCGCTGTGAGGGTCACGTGACGGTGGTCGTCGTCGGCTCGGGCCACAACGCCTTGGTCGCCGCGTGTTATCTCGCTCGCGCCGGCCACGAGGTCGAGGTGCTCGAACGCGACGAGGTGCTCGGCGGCGCGGTGTCGACGGTCGAGCGGTTCCCCGGCCATCGGGTCGATCGCGGCTCGTCGGCGCACATCATGATCCGCCACACCGGCATCGTCGAGGAACTCGAACTCGACCGCTTCGGGCTGCGATACATCGACTGCGAC
Organism: Nocardia gipuzkoensis; assembly: GCF_021183645.1. Lineage (NCBI taxonomy): Bacteria > Bacillati > Actinomycetota > Actinomycetes > Mycobacteriales > Nocardiaceae > Nocardia > Nocardia gipuzkoensis. The sequence continues at coordinate 539,849 of NZ_CP089225.1, forward strand.
CCATGGGGTTTCACGCCCGCGCACGCGGGCCGCCCCGCCATCGTGTTCCACCGTGACCTGGAAGCGACCTGCGCGTCGATCGCGGCGGCCTGCGGCCGCCCGGACGCGACGGCCTATCGCCGGTTCGTCCAGGTCTGGGGTCCGCGCAGCGCCCGCGTGATGCGAGCCTTCGGTGGCGGACCGACGCCGGGCAGGCTCGTGCGGTCGTTCTGGGGACTGGACGCGAAAGACGGCGGCAGCGCCCTCTCGCGGGAATTCCTGCAATCCGGGGACGCGCTGCTGGACGCCTTCTTCGAGGACGAGCGCCTGAAGGCGTCGCTGGCCTGGTTCGGCGCGCAGTCCGGGCCGCCGATGTCGGAGCCGGGCACGGCGCCGATGGTGGGCTTCGCCGCGCTCATGCACACCCTGCCGCCGGGGCGGGCGGTCGGCGGCAGCGGAGTGCTGACCACGGCGCTGGTGGCGCGGCTGCGCTCGGACGGCGGAGCGGTCACCGCGGGCGACGCGGTGGCGGCCCTGCGCCGCGACGGCGCCCGCTGGCGGGTGCGCACCGGGTCGGGCCGAGAGCTGTGCGCCGACATCGTGATCGCGGGCAGCCATGTGCTGACCACGCTGGAGCTGCTGCGCGACGGCGGATTCGACGGCGCGGTGCTCGACGACTGGCGGCGGCGCATCCGCGTCGGTCCCGGGATCGGGATGGTGGTGCGGGCCGCCACCTCGGCGCTGCCCAGCTATCCCGGCAGCCCGATCGATCACTCCGCCCGCGGCCTGCAATTCCTGGTGTCCGACCGCGCGCAGTTGCGCCGTGCGCACGGCGCGGCGCTGGCGGGGGACCTGCCGCCGCGGCCGGTGGTGCTGGCGATGAGCTTCAGCGCCCTCGACCCCACCATCGCGCCGCCGGGTGAACATCAGTTGTCGCTGTGGGCGCAGTGGCACCCGTACCGACTGGCCTCCGGTGCCGACTGGGCCGGCCTCGCGCAGCGGGAAGGCGACCGGATCATCGCCGAAGTCGAGTCGTACGCACCCGGTTTCGCGCAGACGGTGTCGCGCACGCACGTGCAGACGCCGGTGGACTTGGAGCGCGAGCTCGGGCTCGTCGGCGGCAACGTCATGCACGTGGAGATGTCGCTGGACCAGATGATGCTGTGGCGGCCGCTGCCGGAACTGGCGGGGCAGCGGGTGCCCGGTGCGCCGGGGCTGTATCTGACCGGCGCGTCCACCCACCCCGGCGGCGGTGTCTCCGGCGCGAGCGGCCGCACCGCCGCCGCGCTCGCGCTGCGCGACCTGAAACGGCGTCGGCTACGCCAGTGGCCGCGACGATGACGGACTCGGGCGAGCCGGCACTGCTGCCGGGAAAGACCGCGTCGACACAGGAACACCCCACGGACCCGGTGCCCTGGAATCGCTCGGTGCGCCTTCTCCTTCCCCTCGTCTTCGCCGCCGCGGCGATCGTCGCGCAGATCGGATATCCGCTGACCACCGGCGGCGCGCGCGACCGGATCACCGTCGCGATCGTGCTGCTGTCCGCGGGCGCCGCGCTGGCACACGCCACCGCGACCAGGGGACTGCGGTACGCCATCGGCTTCCTGGTCGTCGTCTCCGGTCTCGGGCTCACGGCCGAGGTGATCGGCACCGCGACCGGAGTGCCGTTCGGCTGCTACGAGTACGCCGTCGACCGGCTCGGTCCCGCCTTGCTCACGGTGCCGTTGATCGTGCCGCTGGCCTGGACCGGCGGAATCTACCCGGTATGGGTGGTGGCCGGGATGTTGTCGCGGCACACGCTGGTACGGATCGTGACGACGGCGGTCGGTGCGGTGGGCTGGGATCTGTTCCTCGATCCGCAAATGGTGGCCGACGGGCAGTGGACCTGGTGTGACACCCACTCCGGACTACCGGGGCTGGACTGGATTCCGGTGACGAACTACCTGGGCTGGTTCGGCGTCGCGCTCGTGATGGGCGGATTGCTGGCGGCCTGGGAGCAAGCGGCGCCGGATCCGGTACGGACGCCGCCGGAACACGGTCGCGCGCCGGCACGCGTCGTCCCGGTGACCTTGTTCCTGTGGACCTGGCTGGGGTCGGCGCTGGCCCACGCGGTGTTCCTCGGCCTTCTGCCCTCCGCCGGTTACGGCTTCGCCGGTATGGCTGTGCTCGGCGTTCCCTTACTGGTCGTAGCTGCTCGGGCGCGCCGCTGACCCGGTGCGGTCCACCCGGCGCGGCAGACCGACGCGCGTTGCGACTGGTGCGTTTCATTCCGGGCCGACGGCCTGGCACGATGTCACCCGTGCAGCCGAGTCCCGTCACCACGAAGCCCGATGCCCCGGACCTCCCGCAGCGGCGGGCCCGACGCCGCGGCGTGCGTGTCGCGGCGGCCGTTCTGCTCGCGGCGATGCTGGTGCCGATGCTCGCTAGCTGCCTGCGGGTCCAGGTGTCGATGGGCGTCTCGTCCAACGACCGGGTGTCGGGGCGGCTCGTGGCCGCCGTGGTGCCCGCCGACTCCGGCGACAAGGGCCCGCAGCTGAAGGCTCCCGAGACGCTGGCCGCGAAGGTGCGCGTGGAGCCGTACGCCCAGGACGGTTACACCGGCAGCCAGGTGTTCTTCGAGGATCTGTCCTTCGGTGAGGTGCAGCAGCTCGGCCAGCTGTCCGAGCAGACCCAGGGCATGTTCCAGCTGCAATTCCAGCGCACCGGCGACCTGGTCAAGATGACCGGGCGCGTCGACCTCAAATCCGTTCCGCCGCACGGCTCCGACGTGCAGTTCACCATCGCGTTTCCGGCCCGCGTCGCCAAGACCAACGGCAGCCGCGACGGCGACAACGTCGTCTCCTGGAGGCTGCCGCCCGGCGAGGTCTCCAGGCCCAGCGCCGAGGTGAGCTACGCCGACCCGAACACCCGCTCGTTCGCGGGCTGGGCGGGCATCGCGGGCGGCATCACCCTCGCGGTAGCCGCCATCGTCGCCGCGCTGGCCTACATGGACCGCAACCCCGCCCCGCCCGGTGCGCCGGAAGTCGGCTTCTCGATGAGCCGCTGGTGGCGCTCGGTGACGCAGAATCGCTGAGCGGTAGGTCGGTGTGCCGGATAGCGTGGCGCACATGGTGAGTGCCGACCTGCCGAAGACGTTGCGCGCGACCTCGCTGCTGCCGCCCTGCGCTACCGCGCTGGCCGTGCTCGGCGCGGGTATCGCGCTGTACAACCGGATCACCCTGCGGCGGTTGGCGGACACCCCGACGACGGTGATCGAACCCGTCACCGTCTGCGTCCCGGCACGGAACGAGGCCGACCGGCTGCCCGACCTGATCGCCGACCTACGCGCCCAGGTGGGCGTACCGCGCCTGACGGTGCGCATCCTCGACGACGCGTCCACCGACGACACCGGCGCAGCCGCCCGCGCGGCGATCGGGGACGATTCCCGTTTCACCCTGCTGCGCACCGAATCCGGCCCGCTGCCCGGCTGGACCGGGAAGGCCGCCGCCTGTGTCCGGCTGGCCGAGGAGGTGACGGCGCCGGTGCTGATCTTCGTGGACGCCGACGTGCGACTGGCCCCGGCGGCGATCGCCGCGGCGGTCGGCGCTCTGCGCAGACGAGGAGCCGCGCTGGTCTCGCCGTGGCCGTCGCAAGTAGCCGGTTCGGTCGCAGAGGCCATAGTGCAGCCGCTGCTGTGCTGGTCGTGGGCCTCCACACTGCCGGTCGCGGTGTCCGACCGGAGCCTGCGGCCCTCGACGGCGGTGGCGTGCGGACAGTTCCTCGTGTTCGACAACGCGGTGTACCGCGCGGTGGGTGGCCACGCGGCGGTGGCCGGGAGCATCACCGAAGACCTCAACATCGCCCGTACGCTGCGGCGCGCCGGTCACTCCACCGTTCTGGTGGCCGCAGGGCCGCTGGCCGGCACCAGGATGTATCGCGGCGCCGCTGAGCTGGACGCGGGCTACACCCGCTGGCTCTGGTCGGCCTACGACGGCACGATCGCGGGCGGAGCGGCGGTGGGACTCGTTGCCGCTCTTGCCTATTGGGTGCCGCCAGTGGCCGCAGTGCTCGGCAGGGGCGCGGTCCGGCGGACGGGCGCCATCGGCTGGCTGGCCGCCGTCGGCGGGCGGCTGCTGGCCCGCTCCACCGAGACCGGCGGTCCGCTGCGGGCCTCGGATGTGCTGGCCGCCGCCGCGCATCCGGTGTCGGTGGCGGCGTATCTGCTGCTGTGGGCGCGTTCGCATCGGGCCCGCCGCCGCGGCACAGCGCGCTGGAAAGGTCGCTCGCTCGGCTGAGCGGTCAGCGCCGCGGCGGCCGAGACCTCATGGCACCGGCGTGATTCCGACCGTCGGCAAGAAGAAGCAGGACTTGGCGCCGTTCTGCACCGTGCCGAACACCGCGGCGAGCACCGTGCCCTTCCCGGTGTCCACCGGGACCGCGCGCACCCCGCCCATCGGCAGGGCCGCGAAGAGGAAGTCCCGGATCGCCTGCTCGGCCGCAGGCCGCAGGTCGGCGGGAACGGACGAAGGGATCATCGCGCGGGCGACCTCCGACAGCGGCCCCATGGCGGCCGTGCCGCCGCGGCCGGTGTTCAGGTTGAGCCAGGCGACCTGCATGCCCGCGGTGTTCGGGCCGTCCGGACCGAGGCCGTAGGGCACGAAGGTGAACATGGCCTGCCCAGCCTTGACGGCGCTGAGGTCCTGGCCTGGAATCTGCACGGTGTTCTTCGGCCATGGTCCCGGAATGGCGCCCGCCACGGCGGGCGCCAAACCGCCCGTGGTGTTGTCGAGGCAGAACGCCGACGCGGTCGGGTACGCGAACGGCGCGATTCCGAGCGCGCGCAGCGCGTCGAGCGCGGCTTGGTAGGCGCCGAACAGGTCGCCGGGGGCGGCCACCTGTACGGAGTGGTCGGAGAACGCGGGAATCGGGGCATCCGGAGCCGCGAGCGCGGCGCCCGGCCCGGCGAGCACGAGAGCGATGGAACCGGACACGACAGCGGACAATTGGGTCAGAGAGCGCATTGTGATCACGAAACCTCCTCATCGGCGGGACGATCGAGGGGCACAGTACTCCGGCAAACGCGTCCAGCAGTATGGATTACGAACAGCAATTTTGTGGCGAGTCCCGTTTGCCCGAAAACGAACCCGCCGCATTCCCCACCCTCGGCAAGAGCCGTATGCTGCATCGGGCCGTCGGCATTCGGTACTGGACCTCGCCGGCGATGACGCGGTGGGCTCGCACCACCCTTCGGCAGAGCAGCGCATGCCTGGTTACTACAAAGATCCGATGAATCCGGGTGCGACAAGATCTACGCTCACGGTGATTACTTCTCTTGTTCCCGGCTTCACTTGCTGGGCATCATGATTCGGCTCGACCCGGTCACCGGTTGACGGGGGGTCGGCGCCAACCATCCAGAGCGACCGAGAGACCTGGCTCGTCGACGTCGCAGCAACCCCCCGGTCACCGGGTGCGGGTGCTTCCGCCGGGACCGATGGAGGAACCGAAGTGATCATCGAGGACCGGCCGACCGCGTACGCGGTCGCGCCGAAACCGAGCGCACGCCGGGCGCGGGCATGAGCGCGTCCACCGCACCCGATGCCACCCCCGCGGCGGCCGCGCCGGGCGAACCGGATCCGACCGGCACACTCGTCCTCGTTGCCGCTCCCGCCGACGCCGCCCCGACCCCCACCGTGGCCAAGACCCGGCACCCCTGGCGCTGGGTGGTCAGTGCCGTCGCGCTGATCCTGCTCGCCCAGTTCGTGCACGCGCTGGTCCACGCCATCGAGCACGGCGCCTACCAGCAGGTGATCGACCGCTGGGGGCTGCACAGCGAGGCGGTCACCGAATCGCGGATCAACCCGCCCGGCCTGCCGACGAAGCGGTGAGCCGATGACCCGGCAGCGCCGCATCATGCCCAGCCGACCGTCGGCGACCGTTGTCGCCGGCGCCGATCCCCGCCAGGGCGAACAGCTCGCCCGCACCGAAGTATCTGGAGTTGTCTCGTGACCCGAACCCGTCACCGAATCCTCGCGCTGGCCGGCGCGCTCGCCGCGGCCACCACCGTGGCCGCCTGCGGCAGCGATTCGGCCGCGCCCGGCGGCGACGCGGGCCCGCCCCGGCCGGGCGGCACCCTGCGCTACGGCCTGTCCCAGGCGCCGACCTGCTCGGACCCGGCCCAGGCCGGCACCAACCAGACGGTGTACGTGGCACGGCAGATCGTGGACTCGCTGACCGACCAGGATCCGGCCACCGGCAAGCTGAAGCCGTGGCTGGCGCAGAGCTGGGAGGCCACCCCCGACGCGAAGGTCTTCACCTTCCGCCTGACCGACGGCGTCACCTTCAGCGACGGCACGCCGCTCACCGCGGACTCGGTGCGCAACACCTTCGATTCGATCCTGCGGCTCGGCTCGGGCAAGGCGCCGCTGGGCAGCAGTTACCTCACCAACTATGTCGGCGCCACGGCCGTCGACCGGCTCACCGTCCGGGTGGAGTTCAGCAAGCCCAACGCGCAGTTCCTGCAGGCGTCCTCGACCGCGCAGCTCGGCATCCTGGCCGACGCGACCACGGCGAAGCCCGCCGAGCAGCGCTGCCTCGGCGACAACGTCGGCAGCGGGCCGTTCACCTATGCGGCCTACCGCCAGGACGCGGCGGTGATGCTGGCCAAGCGCACCGGTTACCACTGGGGTTCTGCGGTGTTCGCGCACCGCGGCGAGGCCTACCTGGACAAGATCGAGTTCACCGTGGTGCCCGAATCCGGCGTGCGCACCGGCAGTCTCGCGTCCGGGCAGCTGGACGCGATCAGTGACGCGCTACCGCAGGACGCCCCGCAGATCGAGGCGGCGGGCGGACGGGTGCTCAGCACGGCCAACCCGGGCGTGCCGTTCGGCCTGCAGCCCAACGTCACCCGCGGACCGTTGCGCGATCCCGCTGTGCGCCGAGCACTGCTGCCCGCGATCGATCGCAGGCAATTGGTGGACACCGTGCTCGGCCCGCAATTCCGGCCCGCCACCAGCGTCCTGGCAGGCAGCACACCCGGCTACACCGACCTCTCGGCCCGCCTGGCCTACGATCCGGCGAAAGCGCGCACCATCCTCGACCAGGCCGGGTGGGTGCCCGGCGCGGACGGCGTCCGGACGAAGAACGGTGAGCGCTTGTCGTTCTCGGTGCTCTTCAGCCAGGTGTTCGCGGGCAACCAGGCGATCCTCGAGCTGGTGCAGCAGCAGCTGCGGCAGGTCGGCGTCGAGCTGAAGCTGGACCTGGCGTCGGTGGCGGAGACCACGGCGCGGCAGGGCAGCAAGGACTTCGACACCTTCTACGGCAACACCACCCGCGCCGACGGCGACATCCTGCGCACCAACTTCGGTCTCGAAGGGCGCAATCTCAACGCGCGCGGCCCCATCCCCGCGTTGGACGACGCGCTGACCGGCCAGGTGAGCACCGTTGACACCGCGACGCGCAACGGGCTCATCCGCACCGCGCAGCAGCAGGTGCTCGACGCGGGGCTGTTGATCCCGACCGTGGAGCTGTCCCAGGCGATCGGAGCGGGCGGCAACACGCAGGACCTGAAGTTCGAAGCCTCCGCGCGATTGCAGTTCTTCGACACCTGGTTGAGCGGACGATAGTCATGGCACGCTATCTGGCCCTGCGGGCGCTGCAAGCGATCTGGGTGCTGTGGGCGGCGTTCACGCTGTCGTTCGTTGTGCTGTATCTGCTGCCCGCCGACCCGGTCTCGATCGCGGCCGACGGCGGCGGCTCGGGCACACCGGTGGACCAGGCCGCCATCGCCGAGTTGCAGGCCCGCTACGGTCTGGATCGGCCGCTGTGGGAACAGTATCGGACCGCCCTCGGCCATGCCGTCCGCGGTGATCTCGGGCATTCCATCGCGACCGGGCAGCCGGTCACCGACGCCATCGGTGACGCGCTGCCCGCCACGCTCGAGTTGACCGGCACCGCATTGCTCTTCGCGGTCATCGGTGGCGTCACGCTGGCCTTCGCGGCGACCCAGACCCGTCGGCCGTGGCTGCGCAACGCCTTGGCCGCGCTGCCCTCGCTGGGTGTCTCGGTGCCGACCTTCTGGACCGGACTGCTCCTGCTGCAGGTGTTCTCGTTCCAGTTGCGGTTGGCGCCCGCGTTCGGCGGGCACGGGTTCGCGGGCACGGTGCTGCCCGCCCTCACCCTGGCGCTGCCGATCGGCGCGGTCATCGCGCAGGTGCTCACCGCCGGTCTGGAGACGACCTGGCGTCAGCCGTTCGTCGACGTGGCCCTGGCCAAGGGCGGATCGCGCTGGTGGGTGCGGCGCACGCACGTGCTGCGCCCGGCCAGTGTGCCCGCGTTCACCATCGCCGGGGTCCTGGTGGGCAACATGCTCGCCGGATCGGTGGTGGTGGAGACGGTCTTCGCCCGCCAAGGCGTGGGGCGACTGACCCAGACCGCGGTGCTGGCCCAGGACATCCCGGTGGTGCAGGGCATCGTGCTGCTCACTTCGGTGGTGTTCGTCAGCGTGAATCTCGCGGTCGACCTGCTGTATCCGCTGCTCGACCCGCGTATCGCGGCCCGTTCACGCGGCGCGAGCGGCGAGTCCGAGCAGACCGCCGCGAACGCCACCGAGGAGGCGATCATCCGTGCCTGACGCTGCTCCCGCCGTCCGTACCGGTGCGCGACGCGCCGCTTGCCGAGGAGGTGCGCACCCGTGGTCGGCGTGACCGAAGAACAGCGCAGAGCGGTACTGCCCCGCCTGCGGCGACCGGCCGTGAGCTGGAAGACGTTGCGCGCCAACGCTGGATTGCTGATCGCGACTACGGTCGCGCTGCTCGCCGTGGGATGGGCGCTGGCGCCGTCGGTGTTCGCCGGCGGCGACCCGCTGACCGGCGTGCCCGCGCAGAAGTTCCAGTCCCCCAGCGCCGAACACTGGTTCGGCACCGACAACCTCGGACGCGACCTCTACACCCGGATGGTGCACGGCGCCGGTCTCTCGCTGACCGCCACGCTGGCCGCCGTCGGCATCGCGCTGGTCGCCGGGTCGCTGCTCGGGCTGCTGTCCGGCGCGATCGGCGGCGTGGTCGACGCGGTGGTGATGCGGCTGGTCGACGTACTGCTGTCGGTCCCCGCGCTGCTGCTGTCGCTCGCGCTGGTGACCGCGCTCGGCTTCGGCACCGGCAACGTGGCCGTCGCGGTGGGCGTTTCGCTGGTGGCCAACTTCGCGCGCGTGATGCGTTCGGAAGTGCTGCGGGTCCGCCAGGCGGTGTACGTGGAGGCGGCGCACGCCGCGGGCGTGCGCTGGTACACGGTGCTGGCCAGGCACGTGCTGCCCAACTCCTACCAGCCGGTGCTCGCCCTGGCCGCGGTCGAATTCGGCATGGCAGTGCTGGCCGTGTCGGCGCTGAGCTTTCTCGGCTACGGTGCGAAGCCGCCCACCCCCGAGTGGGGCACGCTGATCTCCGAGGGACGCAACTACCTCGCGACCGCATGGTGGATGACCACACTGCCCGGCTTCGTCATCATCGCCGTCGTGCTCGCCGCCCAGCGCCTCGGCCGCGCGATCGCGAAGGGTGAACAGCCATGAGCGCCACGGCGTCACCGCTGCTGCGCATCGAGGACCTGCGGGTTCGCTATCGGTCCGAAACAGGCCCGATCACCGCGCTGGCCGGCGTCTCGCTCACCGTAGCCCGCGGTGAGGTGGTGGCGCTGGTCGGCGAATCCGGTTCCGGCAAGTCCACTCTCGCCCAGTCCGTGATCGGGCTGTTCGGGGCGAACGCCGAGATCACCGGTGGGACCGTGACCTTCGACGGGGCGGTGGTCGACACCGGCGACGAACGCGCGCTGCGGCGGCTGCGCGGCGCCCGGATCGGCTTCGTCCCGCAGGACCCCGGGTTGTCGCTGAACCCCGTCCGCCGCGTCGGCGATCAGGTGGCCGAAGCACTGCTCGTGCACGGGCGCGCCGACCGCAAGGCGGCTCGGGCGCGGGCGATCGACCTACTGGCCGACGCGGGCTTGGATCGGCCGCAAGCGCGCGCGGCCCAGTATCCCCACGAGTTGTCCGGTGGTCAGCGCCAGCGGGTGCTGATCGCCGCGGCGCTGGCCTGCGCGCCGGACCTGGTCATCGCCGACGAGCCGACCAGCGCGCTCGACGCGACCGTCGCGCGCCGGGTGCTGGACCGGCTCGCCGAGCAGATCGCGGCGCGCGGCACCGCGGTGCTGCTGATCACCCATGATCTGGCCGTCGCCGCCGAACGCGCGGACCGGCTCGTCGTGCTCAGCGGTGGCGAAGTGGTGGAGAGCGGCCCCACCGCCGAGCTGCTGGCGGCGCCGCGCCACCCGTATACCAAGCGCCTGCTCGCGGCGTCGCCGAGCCTCGCCCCTCCCGGCGACTATCGCGCGCCCAAGCCGCGCGCGGGCGAGCCGCTGCTGGTGTTGCGCGAGATCCACAAGAGCTTCCGCGCGCACGGCGGTCACACCGTGACCGCGGTGGCCGGCGTCGGTTTCGAACTCGGCCGCGGCGAGACGCTCTCGCTGGTCGGTGAATCGGGATCGGGCAAGTCCACCACGGCGCGGATAGCGTTGCGGCTCACCGAACCCGACCGCGGCGAGGTCACCTTCGACGGGCAACCGCTGTCGAAGGCCCGCGGGTCGAGACTGCGCGCACTGCGTAAACGCTTCCAGGTGGTGTACCAGAACCCGTACGCCTCGCTGGACCCGCGCTGGCGGGTGGGCGCGATCATCGAGGAACCGTTGCGCGCGTTCGGGGTCGGGAATCGCGCGGGGCGGCGGGACCGGGTGGCGGAGCTGCTCGCACAGGTCGCGCTGCCGTCCGAGTTCGCCCAGCGCCGACCCGCCGAACTCTCCGGCGGACAGCGCCAGCGGGTCGCCATCGCCCGGGCGCTGGCGCTGCATCCCGAGCTACTGGTGCTCGACGAGCCCGTCTCCGCGCTGGACGCCTCGGTGCAGGCGCAGATCCTCGAGCTGCTGGACCGTCTGCAGGCCGAGCTGTCGCTGAGCTACCTGTTCATCTCGCACGATCTGGCGGTGGTGCGCCGCATCAGCGACCACGTCGCGGTGCTGCGGCACGGCCGCGTCGTCGAATCCGGCCGCACCGCCGAGATCTTCGACAACCCGCGCCACGAGTACACCCGCGAGCTGTTGTCGGCCATCCCCGCCGCGAAAGGCGTGGCGTGATGCCGGATCCGGCCTACCGCCACAGCCGGGTACTGAACCGGCGGGCGCGCTGGGCGCCGTGCCGCAGCCGCCCGGAGCCCGCCCTCCCGTCCTCCGCGACCAACCGTCCCCACCTCCCGGAACCCACCATCGGCCACAAGCCGGACACGTGGTGGCACCGACCGAAAAGGATCGCTCTGATGGTGTACTCCGCCTTCCACCGGAAACCGGCCGCCACCGACGCCGGAACGTCACCCGCGCCGGAGATTCCGGCCGACCTCGCCGCCCCCGAGGCCGGTCCGTCCCGCTGGTGGCGCACCCGCCTGCGCGCCCCGCGTACCGCCGACACCTCCGGTAGCGGCCGGGTGCACGCCGTCGCACCTGTTCGCGCCGAGCGGGAGCGCCGCGTCGTCCGGTCCTCGCGCGGCGTATCCGCCGCGCTGTGGCAGGAGGCGTTGTTCCTGGCGCCCGACGTCGCCGGTGCGGGAACACACCCGGCGTTGCGGCGGCAGATCGACGCGGAGGGCACGGCCTGATGACGCACCCGCTCGACACCCGCGCGCGATCCGACGCCGAGTTCGTCCTGCGCCCGCACCTCACCCCGCGCGGCCACCTCGACCCGCACCACCCGCACCGTCGCACCACCGCCCACGAAGGAGCCAAAGCGTCATGACCACCAGCATCACCAGCGTTTTCGAGACCGAATGGGCGCATTGGCACCACACGCGCGAAGACCGGTTGCGCGACCCGCTCGGCTTTCTCAGCCTGACCGGGCTGCACTGGCTCACCGACAGCCCCGAGCGGCTGCCGGACGTGCCCGGCACCTGGTGGGTCACCGACGGCAAGGTGTTCATCACCGCACAACCGGCCGACCGGCTGCAATTCGACGGAGTGGGCATCGCGGGCGTGCAGATCGTCACACCCGTCGAAGGCGCGCCCGGCCTGCACGTGTCGCACGAGCGGCGGGTGCTCGAGGTGATCCGCCGCAGCGGCCGCCACGCCGTGCGGGTGCACGACCCGGCCGCTCCCGCCCTGCTCACCTTCGACGGCATCCCGGCCTACCGGCCCGATCCGCGCTGGGTGGTCTCCGGGCGGTTCACCCCGTTCGAAACCCAGCAGACCGTGATCACCGGCGCCGTGTTAGAGGGCCTCGAGCACCACCACAGCGCAGCGGGCACCATCGAATTCCGCGTCGGCGAGGTGACCGAACGCGTCGTCGCGTTCGGCGACCGGAACGACCTTCGGGTGCTGTTCACCGACGCGACCAGCGGTGTGACGACCTACCCGGCGGCGCGTTCGCTGACCGTCGGTACGCCGGGCCCGGACGGCACGGTGGTGCTGGACTTCAACCGGGCCGCGAATCTGCCGTGCGCCTTCACCGATTTCGCGACCTGCCCGGTCGCGCCCGCGCAGAACCGGCTGCGCGTGGCCATCGAGGCGGGCGAACAGGATCCACGGCAGGGACGTGCGGCATGACCGTCCCGCTATCGATCCTGGACCTGTCCCCCATCAGCGCGGGCTCGACCGCGCAGCAGGCGCTGCGCAACACCGTCGATCTGGCCCGGCACGCCGAACAGTGGGGTTACCACCGGTACTGGCTGGCCGAACACCACTTCGTCTCGGTGGCCAGCTCCTCCTCGATCACCCTGATCGGCTTGGTCGCGGCGGCCACTCAGCGCATCCGGGTGGGTTCGGCGGCGGTGCAGGTGGGGCAGCACACCTCGGCCTCGATCGTGGAGGCGTTCGGCACGATCGACGCGCTGTACCCCGGGCGGCTCGACCTGGGTCTGGGCCGGTCGGGTCATCGGCGCAGTCGGTTCGGGGCGGAAACCGCGCGGACCGAAGGCGGAAAGCCGGTGGTCGACACGGTGACCGGGCGCACCGAGATCCGTGACGGGGTGGTGGTTCCGCCGCCGTTCGACCCGGGCCGCATCCTGGACCGGTCGAAATTCATCGCCTCCGTGGGCGCGTTGCAGCAGCGCGGCGCGCAGCCGCTGGACTTCGCCGAGCAGGTCGGCGAGGTGCGCGCCCTGCTGGAGGGCACCTTCGTCAGCGCGGAAGGCGTCGCGCTGCACGCGGTTCCGGGTGAGGGCGCGCAGGTGCGGCTGTGGCTGTTCGGCAGCACCGCGGGTGAGAGCGCGGAACTGGCCGGGCGGCTCGGGCTGCCCTTCGCCGCGGCCTATCACGTCTCGCCGGGCACCGCGCTGGACGCGATCGCGGCGTATCGCAAGGCGTTCCGCCCGTCCGCCGAGCTGGCCGAGCCGTACGTGGTGATCTCGGCGGACGTGGTCGTGGCCGACAGCGACGCGACCGCGCAGCGGCTGGCGGCAAGCTACGGCCACTGGGTCTACAGCATCCGCAGCGGCGCAGGCGCGGCCGACTATCTCGACCCCGCGACCGTCGCCCCGCTCACCGCCGAGCAGCGGCGCCTGGTCGACGATCGCCTGGCCACCCAGTTCGTCGGTTCACCGGGCACCGTCGCGGAGCGGCTCGCCGCGCTGCAGCGGGTCTCCGGCGCGGACGAACTGCTGGTGACCTCGATCACCCATCGGCACGCCGACCGCCTGGAATCGCATCGGCTGCTCGCCGAGGCATGGGGGCTGCGCGCCGCCCGTGCGGCCTGAACCGGTTCCGGCCGGCGCGCCCGCGCGCGCACCGGCCGGAGCCTGGGCGCGCGGGCCGATGCTTCGCGGCGACGATGCCACCGCGGTGATCGCCGGATCGGCTCGGCCACGCCGTCCCGGACGGTCCACGTGGGGGGATGCGCTCAGGCGCTGACCGGTGCGGCCGTGACGCCGTAACCGAGGTTGGTCAGCACCTCGCTGGTCGCCTTGGCGAAATTGAGCGTGATGAAGTGCAGGCAGGGCGCGCCCTCGTCGATCAGCCGCTGCGCGATCTCGGTGGCGATCTCGATGCCTGCCGCGCGCACCGCAGCGGCGTTCTCCTCGTGCCCGTCGCCCGCCGCGGTGCGCAGCCGCCGCAGCACGGAGGCGGGCAGCGGCCTGCCGCACAGTTCCTCGGCGCGCTGCACGGTGCGCAGCGACGTGATCGGCATCAGCTCCGGAATGATCGGCTTGGCGCCCTCGATCGGGTCCAGCGCCACGAGCCGATCGCGCAGGCGCAGGTAGTGCTCGACGTCGAAGAACATCTGGGTGATCGAATACTCCGCGCCCGCACGCAGTTTGGCGGCCAGGAACGCGGTGTCGGTCGCCAGGTCCGGCGAGCGGTGGTGGCCCTGCGGGAACGAGGCGACGCCGACGTGGAAATCACCGAGGTCACGCACGATGCGCACCAGTTCCTCGGCATAGGAGACGCCCTCGGGGTGCTTGTGCCACTCGCCGAGCGGATCGCCGGGCGGGTCGCCGCGCAGGACCAGGATGTTGCGGATGCCGCAGTCGGCGTACGCGCCGACCAGCGAGCGCAGCTCGGCGACGCTGTGGTCCACCGCGGTCAGATGCGCGACGGGCAGCAGCGTGGTCTCCTGCGCGAGCTCTCCGGTCACGCGGACGGTGCGGTCGCGAGTGGAACCACCCGCGCCGTAGGTCATCGACACGAAGGCGGGGTGCATGCGCTCGAACTGCCGCACGGCGCGCCACAGCCGCGCCTCGGCGGCGGCGTCACGGGGCGGATTGAACTCCACGGAGAACGGCACCGCGCCCCCCGTGTGAGCCCGCAGCCTCTGTACGACCGAAGGTGTTCCAGAGACGTTCGGGTGCGTCCGGGACGGCCGGCCAGGGGTCGAGCTTCCCCGCACGTTGTCGAAAGTCACCGGTTCAGTGTAGAGGTGGCCGGTGGCGGCCCCGTGGGGTCGCTCGCACACCCCGCGTATTCTTCGCATCGGGCGACCCGTTCGCCACGCCGGGCGACACGCGCGACCGTTTCCGCTCGGCCCCGAATCACCCGCAGCGCCCGGGCACCCTCCGCGACCCCGTGCGTCCATCATCCGCACGACCTTGGAGGCTCCTCTGTCCGCCGGAACCGGGACTCAGACGCCGCGCCCCGCCGTGCCCCAGCCGGGCACCCCCGCCTTCGTCACCGCCGTGGAAGACGCCCTGACCGGGTTCTTCGCCACCCGGCGTCCGACGACCGAGCGCCTCGGCCCGGTCTTCGTCGAGGCCACGGACGCGCTCGAACAGTTCGTCCTACGCGGCGGCAAACGCACCAGGCCCGCGTTCGCGTGGACCGGGTGGCTCGGCGCGGGCGGCGATCCGCACGCGCCCGAGGCCACCGCGGTGCTCACCGCCTGTTCCGCGCTCGAGCTCGTCCAGGCGTGCGCGCTGATCCATGACGACATCATCGATTCCTCCCGCACCCGCCGCCGCTTCCCCACCGTGCACGTCGACTTCGAGCAGCGCCACCGCGACCGCGGGTGGGCGGGCGACTCGGCGCACTTCGGTGCCAGCGTGGCCATCCTGATCGGCGATCTGGCGCTGTCCTGGGCCGACGACATGGTGCACGCGTCGGGTCTGGCTCCGGCGGCCGTCGCCCGGTTCGCGCCGGTGTGGGCCGACATGCGCACCGAGGTGCTCGGCGGCCAGCTGCTCGACGTCAACGGCGAGGCGGGCGGCGACGAGTCGGTGGAGGCCGCGTTGCGGATCAACCGCTACAAGACCGCCGCCTACACCGTCGAACGCCCGCTGCATCTCGGCGCCGCCATCGCCGCCGCCGATCAAGGGCTGATCGGCGCCTACCGCACCTTCGGCACGGCCATCGGCATCGCCTTCCAGCTGCGCGACGACCTGCTGGGCGTGTTCGGCGACCCGGCGGTGACCGGCAAGCCCTCCGGCGACGACCTGCGAGAAGGTAAGCGCACCGTGCTGCTGGCCGAGGCGCTGCGCCGCGCCGACGAGACCGATCCGGCCGCGGCCGCGCTGCTGCGCGCGAGCATCGGCACCGACCTGAGCGGCGAGCAGGTGCAGCGGCTGCGCGCACTGCTGGTCGAACTCGGGGCGGTCGACGAAGTGGAACGCCGGATCGCCGAACTCACCGACAGCGGGCTGGCCGCCGTCGAATCCAGCTCGGCGACGGCCGTGGCCAAGGAACGGCTGCGCGCGATGGCCCTGGCCGCGACCAAGCGGGCGGCGTGAGAGCGATGGCCGGCGCCGCGACACAGAGAGGAACCGGATGAGAACCGTTGCGGGGCCGACCGATCGCGTTGTCGTCGTCGGCGCGGGACTGGCCGGCCTGTCGGCCGCCCTGTATCTCACCGGTGCCGGTCACACGGTCACGGTGCTCGAGCGGGCCGACCACCCCGGCGGCCGGGTCGGGCGCTACCGCGGCCGGGACTACGCCATCGATTCCGGCGCCACCGTGCTCACCTTGCCCGAGCTGATCACCGACGCGCTCGCCGCCGTCGGCCGCACGCCGGAGACCTGTCTGCCTCCGCTGCGCATCCACCGGCTGGCGCCCGGCTATCACGCGCGGTACGCCGACGGCGCCGAGATCAGGGTGTTCGCCGATCCGGACGCGATGGCCGCGGAGGTCGAGCGGACCTGCGGCCCGGCCGAGGCACGCGGATACCGGCGCCTGCGCGCGTGGCTGGCACGGGTCTACGCGGCCGAGTTCACCGAGTTCATGGACACCAACTTCGATTCGCCATTGGATCTGGTGCGCCTGCGGGAAAAGCGCCGCGCGCTGGTCGATCTGGCGCGACTCGGCGGCTTCGGCAGGCTCGGCCCGCAGGTGCGCAAGTTCGTGCGGGATCCGCGCCTGGCGCGCCTGTTCACCTTCCAGGCCCTCTACGCGGGTATGCCGCCCGCTCGGGCGCTCGCGGTCTACGGCGCGATCCCGCACATGGACACCTCCCTCGGCGTCTACTTCCCCGAGGGCGGCATGCGGGCGATCGCCGCGGCGCTGGCGAACGCGTTCACCGAGGCGGGCGGCACGCTGGAACTGAACGCCGAAGTGACCGGGATCGACTATGCCCGCCGGCGGGCCCGGCGCGCCCGCACCGCCGACGGGCGCTCGTTCGACTGCGACGCGCTCGTGCTCACCGCCGACCTCGGGTCGCTCGACCGCTTCGGCGTGCGACCCCGGCGCGGGCTGCGCGCCTCGCCGTCCGCGGTCGTCGCGCACGGCACCGTCCCCGCCGCGGTCGCGGCGCGCTGGCCGGTGCAGGCGCACCACACCATCGAGTTCGGCCAGGCCTGGGACCGGACGTTCGCCGAGATCACCGCCCGGCGCGGCCGCGGCAAGTTGATGAGCGACCCCTCCCTCCTGCTGACCCGGCCCGCCCTGACCGATTCCGGCCTGTTCATCACCCGCGGCGGCGAACGACACGAACCGTTCTCGGTGCTCGCGCCCTGCCCGAATCTGTCATCGGCGCCGCTGGACTGGCCGCGACTGGGCCCCGCCTACCTCCGCGAGCTGCTCTCCGTGCTGGAAGCGCGCGGCTATCGGGGCATCGCCGAGCATTTCGCCGTCGATCGGCTCGACACGCCGCAAACGTGGTTCGACCACGGCATGCTGGCCGGCACGCCGTTCTCCGCAGCCCACCTTTTCCGGCAAACCGGTCCGTTTCGACCGAGCAATTTCCCGCGTTCGAGCGACAACGTGGTTATCGCCGGTTGCGGCACCACTCCCGGCGTCGGCGTGCCGACCGCACTGTTATCCGGAAAACTGGCGGCAAACCGCATAGCGGGCGAGTTCGGGCGCGCTTCGCGTGGAACCCCCCGCACCAGCCGGATAGTGTTCGAGGCGACGCCGTAAACTAAGCGCCGACCTATTCGCTCGCGGTTGCGACCGCCGACCACTCGGGGGGACCGACACCAGATGGCATCCCCCGAAACGCGCACCGCTGAGGCCGCCTCCACCGGTGTCACCGACCCCGAGTCGCCCGCCTCCGCACACCGCGATTCGGCCACCCCCCGTGGCGTCCTGTGGTGGATGCGCGCCTCCGCCGACTTCGCCAGAAGCCCGGAGGGTCACGCCGCCCTGCTCGGTTTCTTCGGCGCGATCATGATCACGTTCGGCGGGTTCGGCGCGGGCAGCGTCCGCAAGCGGGATCCGCTGCTCGAGGCCATGCACCTGTCCTGGCTGCGCTTCGGGCACGGCTACGCGCTGTCCACGATCTGCATCTGGATCGGCGTGCTGCTCATGATCACCGCCTGGGTCCGGCTCGGGCGCGCCACGATCGGCACGGGCGACCGGACCGGCGCGGAGGTGACGCTCAACGAACTGCGCGCCATCGTCGGCATCTGGATCGCGCCGCTGCTGTTCGCCGTGCCGATGTTCAGCCGCGACGCCTACTCCTACCTCGCCCAGGGCGCGCTGCTGCGCGACGGTTTCGACCCCTACCAGGTCGGGCCGGTGGCGAATCCCGGTGTGCTGCTGGACAACGTGAGTCCGGTGTGGACCACGACCACCGCGCCTTACGGCCCGGTCTTCCTGCTGCTCGGACGTGCCATCACCGCCGTGACCGGCGACAACGTGGTGGCGGGCACCATCGCGATGCGGCTGGTCATGCTGCCCGGCCTCGCGCTGATGATGTGGGCCGTGCCGTATCTGACCAAGCACCTCGGCGGCAAGCCCACCGTGGCGCTGTGGCTGGCGGTGCTCAACCCGCTGGTGCTGATCCACCTGATCGGCGGCGTGCACAACGAGATGCTGATGGTCGGCCTGATGTGCGCGGGCATCGCACTGGTGCTGGAACGCCATCACGTCGCGGGCATCGTGGTCGTCGCGATCGGCGTGGCCATCAAGGCCACCGCGGGCGTGGCGCTGCCGTTCCTGGTGTGGATCTGGATGCTGCACGAACGCGAACGCCGCGCCGCACAGCGGGTCGGGCGCGATCCGGCGCACCTGCCTGCCGACGAGCAACCCGGCGACGCCGCGGAGCCGACCGAGGACATGCCGCATCCGGCGCTGATGTTCGCCAAGATCGCGGGGCTCGGCCTGAGCGTGTTCGCCGTCGTGTTCGTCGCCGCCTCCGCCATCGCGGGGGTCGGCATCGGCTGGCTGACCGCGCTGTCCGGGTCGAAGAAGATCATCAACTGGCTGTCGCTGCCGACCGTGATGGCGCACGCGACCACCTGGATCACCCCGCTGCGCCTGGAATCGGTACTCGAGGTGACCCGCGCGATGTGCGCGCTGGCGCTGGTCGCGGTGCTGGCCTGGACCTGGTGGCGATTCCGGCACAGCGAACGCGAGGCCGTACTGGGCATCCTGATCGCGTTCGTCGCGATCGTCATCCTCTCGCCCGCCGCACTGCCCTGGTACTACTCGTGGCCGCTCGCGCTGGCCGCCGGATTCGCGCTGTCCACCACGACCCTGATGGGCCTGGTCGGCGTGTGTACCTGGCTCATGCTGGTCTTCCAGCCGGACGGTTCGATCGGCCTGTACAACTTCTGGCACGTCGTCGCGGCCACCTTCGCCGCGGTGGTGGCGGCGCTGTCGCTGCGCACGGTGGACCCACTGCGGCTGCGCGCCGCACCGCCGAGCAATGTCGCGGTCACCTCCCGCGACACCGCCGCTTCGCCCGCCACTCCATGACCGAAGGCCGTCTACCGGATTCCGTCCTGCTCCCGCTCGCCTACCGCGAGTGCAGGCAGATCGCCGCCACCCACGGCCGGACGTATTTTCTGGCCACTCGGCTGCTGTCGGCCGAGCGCCGCCCCGCGGTGCACGCGCTCTACGCGTTCGCGCGAATGGTGGACGACGTCGTGGACCGTGCTGGCCGGCCGGCGGCGCACGCGGATCCGGCAGCGGAACTGGACCTGATCGAGCGGGACCTGCGCGCCGCGCTCGGATCGGGCCCCAGTGAGACGGGCACTCCGAGCAGTGCTCCGCTCCCGTCTGCCGCGGATACGGAGCACGGCCGGGCATGGGAAGCCGACCAACGGCCGCGCACGCTCGTGCTGGCCGCCGTCACCCACACCATCCACCGCTACGGCATTGCCGCACAGCACTTCTGGACGTTCCTGGATTCCATGCGCATGGACGCGCCGGGTGCGCCGGGCTTCCGGAACCGCTACGCGACCATGGCCGAGTTGCGCGAATACATGCGCGGCTCCGCGGCCGCGATCGGATTGCAGCTGCTCCCGGTGCTCGGCACGGTCGTCCCGGTGGACGAGGCCGAGCCGTCCGCCGCCGCGCTCGGTGAGGCGTTCCAGCTGACCAACTTCCTGCGCGATGTCGCCGAGGACCTCGACCGCGACCGGATCTACCTGCCCGCCGATGCCCTCACCGCGTTCGGCGTCGACCACGACCTGCTGCGCGAGTGCCACAGCACCGGACGCACCGATCCGCGCGTGCGCCGTGCCCTCGCCCACCTCATCGCGGTCAACCGCGATCTCTACCGCCGTGCCGAACCCGGCATCGACCTGCTCGAACCACGAGTGCGCCCCGCCATCCGCACCGCGGCCACCCTCTACGCCGACATCCTGCGCCACATCGAACGCAGCGACTACGCCGTCTTCGACCACCGCGCCGTAGTCCCCCGCCACCACCGGCTCCGCATAGCCGCCACCGAATTCACCACCGCGACCCTCCGCAACCGACTCCCCCGCCTCTCCGCACCGTAGGCCGAGCCGCGCCTATCTGTCCGCCGCGCCCCAGCAGTTCCTGGCACCACCGCCAGCGGTTGACACAGGAGCGAGCGGCGAACACTCGCCCCACCGCACGCAACCACCCAGCCGAACCACCGGTTTCGAGCAAGCGAGACCTAGCATTGCCCGTTCGCGGGCGCTAAAAACCAACACCGCCAAGCTCGCGCCCGACCGGCCGCCGCGTACGCGACGAAGGAGCAGCCGCGAACACTCGACCACCCGCAACGGCAAACCTTCGCACGACACGGTCCCCGCAGCACGCAACCACACCAGCTCAACCACCGGTTTCGAGCGAAGCGAGACCTAGCATGCGCCGTTCGCGGCCCGGCTCGCGTCCGAGCGGCCGCCGCGTAGGCGACGAAGGAGCAAGCGGCGGTCGCTCGGACGCGAGCCACAAGAGGGCCGCGAACACGCCGCGCCCGCGCGGCCAAAGATTCAGAACGGATCCGCGGCCGCCCGGCGCAGGACTTCGCGGGCCAAGGGGCCTTGCAGGGCGTCGACGGGTTTGCCGGGGAGGCTCTCGTCTTCGGTGAAGATCCATTCCAGGATCTCCTCGTCGGTGTACTTCGCGTCGCGCATCACGGTGATCAGGCCGGGCAGGTGTTTCACGACCTCGCCGGTGTCGTCGAAGAAACGCTCCGGGACGCCCGCCACACCGTCTCTGCGGACGGCGATCAGTTGATGGTCACGCAGCATCTGATGGACCCGGGTCACCACCAGCCCGAGCCGGTCGGCCACCTCCGGCAGCGGCACCAAGGTCACCGACTGCGGAAGGACGTCGTCACTGCAGGGAAATGCACTCACGCGGACAACGGTAGACGGTGCCGCGCCGCACGTCGTGAGACACCCGGGGTGGTGGGAGTCGATACCATCGTGGGGGCCGCACCCAGCGGCGAACTTTGTGAAAGCCGGAGGACTTCTCTTGATCGGCCAGATGCTGGAAGGGCGCTATCGGATCGATGCGCCGATCGCCCGCGGCGGAATGTCGATGGTCTTCCGCGGGGTCGACACCCGCCTGGACCGGCCGGTCGCCATCAAGGTGATGGATCCGAAGTTCGCCGGCGACCCGCAGTTCCTGTCCCGGTTCGAGTTCGAGGCGCGCGCGGTCGCCAAACTCAAGCATCCGTCGCTGGTCGCGGTGTACGACCAGGGCGTCGACGGCGACCATCCGTTCCTGATCATGGAGCTGGTCGAGGGCGGCACACTGCGCGAGTTGCTGCGTGAACGCGGCCCGATGCCGCCGCACGCGGTGCGCGCCGTCGCCGAGCCGGTGCTCGCGGCGATCGGCGTCGCGCATTCGGCCGGTCTGGTGCATCGCGACATCAAGCCGGAGAACGTGCTGATCTCCGACGCGGGCGAGGTGAAGATCGCCGATTTCGGGTTGGTGCGCGCGGTGGCCGCGGCGAACACCACGTCGGCGAGCGTCATCCTCGGCACCGCCGCCTACCTGTCGCCCGAGCAGGTCACCAGCGGCTCCGCCGACGCACGCAGCGACGTCTACTCCTTCGGCTTGCTGATCTTCGAATTGCTCACCGGCCGGGTTCCGTTCACCGGCGACACGTCGATCTCGGTGGCCTATCAGCGCATCGAGAACGATGTGCCGAGCCCGAGCGGGTTCATCTCCGGGGTGCCGCCGGAGTTCGACGAACTGGTCGCCAAGGCCACCGCGCGCGAGCCGGCGCATCGGTTCGCGGACGCGAACGAGATGGCCGCCGCGCTGCGGCAGATCGGCGTCGCACTGCAACTGCCCTCCTACCGGGTGCCAGCGCCACAGGAGTCCGCCGAACATCTCAGCGCCGGCTACCGAACCGTCCAGCCGGATCACGACGACCGGCCGGAATTCGCCGGGGCGTCGGCCCACGAACCTCACGCAGCGCAGCCTGTGCAGCACACCAGAGTGGTCACCGCCCAGCGGCCCCGGCTCGACTACCCGCCGGACGCCTACGACCGTCCGCAACCGGTGCGCCAAGCCCACCCCGCGTCGCCGTATCCGCCCTATGCCGACGAACTCAACCGGTCGCGGCGCACGGTGTGGCTGTGGGTAGCCATCGTCGCGATTCTCACGTTGGTGGTGGGTATCGGTGGCTGGTGGCTGGGTGTGGGCCGCTACACGGCCGTGCCGCCGATCGCCGGGCTGGACACCGACAAGGCGGTCGCCACCCTGCAGAACGCCGGGTTCGAGACCGAGATCCGGCAGAAGGCGTCGGACACGATCCCGGTCGGCGGCGTGGTCGGCAGTGACCCGTCGGCCGGATCCAAGATCACCCAGGGCTCCACGGTCGCCGTCCTGGTCTCCAACGGCAAGCCCAAGGTGCCGGACGTCAAAGCGGGTGATCCGACGTCGAAGGTCAATCAGTTGATCCGGGACAACGGCTTGCAACCGGTCGACGCCGGGGAGGAGTCGAGTTCAGCGCCCAAGGGAACGGTGGCCCGGGTGGAGCCGAGGCCGGGGACGGTGTTGCCGCTCGGCGCGCAGGTGAAGGTGTATCGCAGCAAGGGGTCCAAACCGGTGAAGATCCCGGACGTGCGGGGCAAATCGACCGCCGAGGCCACCAAGATCCTCACCGACGCCGGCATCGCGATTCGCGAGACCACGACCCAGTTCGACCGCGCCGTCGAAGCGGACAAGGCGATCGGCACCCAGCCGGCCGCGGGCGCCACCATCCAGTCCGGCGACGGCGTCGTCCTGCTGGTGTCCAACGCCCTGCAAATGCCCGATGTGCGCGGGTGGACCGTAGGCAACGCCCGCACCAAGCTGGAAAGCCTCGGCTTGCAGGTCGAGGTGAAACAGTTGGCCAAGTCGGACAGCTCGCTGGTGGTCTCGCAGACCCCGGCCATCGGAGTCAACCTCGAAGCGGGCGACACGGTCACGATCGTGGCGCTGCCCTAGGTTTCGTTCCGGCACCGGGCGCAGAAGCGCCCGGTCCGCGTGTTCAGCGCAGCATCTCGGCGACGAGGAACGCCAGCTCCAGCGACTGCTGAGTGTTCAGCCGCGGGTCGCAGGCGGTCTCGTAGCGGCCGGACAGATCCAGGTCGGAGATGTCCTGGGCGCCGCCGAGGCATTCGGTGACGTCCTCGCCGGTGAGCTCGATGTGCATGCCGCCCGGGTGCGTGCCCAGCGCGTGGTGCACCTCGAAGAAGCCTTGCACTTCGTCGACGATGCGGTCGAAGTGACGGGTCTTGAAGCCGGTGGACGCTTCGTGCGTGTTGCCGTGCATCGGGTCGCACTGCCAGATCACCTGGTGACCGGTGGCCTGCACCTTCTCGATGATGGGCGGCAGCACGTCGCGCACCTTGCTGTGGCCCATGCGGGAGACGATGGTCAAACGGCCCGGCTCGTTGTTCGGATCCAGCCGCTCCACGTACTCCACGGCCTGCTCGGGCGTGGTGGACGGGCCGATCTTCAGACCGATCGGATTGGCGACCAGTTCCGCGAACGCGATGTGCGCGCCGTCGAGCTGACGGGTGCGCTCGCCGATCCAGAGGAAGTGCGCGGACAGGTCGTAGAGCACCGGCTCGCCGATGGCGTTCTCGCTCAGCCGCAGCATGGCGCGCTCGTAGTCCAGCACCAGCGCCTCGTGGCTGGCGTAGATCCGGGCGGATTTCAGGCTCGGGTCGTTGACCCGGCACGCGGTCATGAACGCCAGGCCGCGGTCGATCTCCTCGGCCAGCGCCTCGTAGCGCGCGCCTGCGGGCGACTTGGCCACGAAGTCACGGTTCCAGTCGTGCACCTTGTGCAGGTCGGCCATGCCGGCGCCGGTGAGGGCGCGCACGAGGTTCATCGCGGCGCTCGCGTTGGCGTAGGCCCGCACCAGGCGCGACGGGTCGTGCTCGCGCAGCGCCGCGTCGGCGGCGAGCGCGTTCACCATGTCGCCGCGGTAGGACTTCAACCCGAGCGAGTCGACGTCCGAGGAGCGCGGTTTCGCGTACTGACCGGCGATCCGCGCGACCTTCACCACCGGCATACTCGCGCCGTAGGTGAGCACGACCGCCATCTGCAGGAGGGTGCGGATGTTGCCGCGAATGTGCGGCTCGGTGTTGTCGGCGAACGTCTCCGCGCAGTCGCCGCCCTGCATGAGGAACGCCTCACCACGGGCGACCTCGGCCAGCTGCTCGCGCAGCTCCTCCACTTCGGCGGGCACGCAGATCGGCGGCACGCTCTCCAGCACAGTGCGCATTTTGGCCGCCTGCTCCGGATCCCAGGA
This sequence comes from Nocardia gipuzkoensis, assembly GCF_021183645.1. Classification (NCBI taxonomy): domain Bacteria; kingdom Bacillati; phylum Actinomycetota; class Actinomycetes; order Mycobacteriales; family Nocardiaceae; genus Nocardia; species Nocardia gipuzkoensis. The sequence goes on from NZ_CP089225.1 coordinate 564,708, forward strand.
CGGCTGCTGCAGCGCGGGTCGCGCCAGCGCGTCGTCCAGCCGCCTGCGCAGTTCTGCGGGCAGCGGCGGCAGTTCCGGCAGGCGATCGATGGGTACGTCGACGGTCCAGTTCACATGTTTCAGAATACGGACCGCTACCCCTGCGGGGATAGCCGGTAGCAGTGCTGAAGGGCCGCACCAAGGTGGCGGAAATCTCCACCGCATGGGCCCTTGCACACGCCGCCCCGCCCATCACCTTAGGGTTGCCAGGAACCCGTACCTGCCACAACGGCACCGGAAGCCGAGGAGAGACCGATCTCGCTGCGATATTTCTACGACTGCGAATTCATCGAGGACGGTGTGACCATCGATCTGGTCTCCATCGGCGTCGTCTGCGAGGACGGCAGGGAGTACTACGCGGTGTCCACCGAATTCGATGCCGAGCGCGCGGGGCCGTGGGTCCGCAAGTACGTACTTCCGCAATTGCCTTCGCCGTCCTCGCCGCTGTGGCGCAGCCGCGAGCGGATCCGCGACGAGCTGTACGCGTTCCTGGTACCGCGGCCGACCGTGCAACCGGAGCTGTGGGCCTGGGTTGCCGCCTACGACCATGTCGCCTTGTGCCAGCTGTGGGGCTCCATGGTGGATCTGCCGAACACACTGCCGCGCTACACCAACGAGTTGCGCCAGCACTGGGAGGCGCACGGCCGTCCCGAGCTACCGCCGATCCCGCCGGACGCGCACGACGCGCTGGCCGACGCCCGGCACAACCTCGCCAAGTTCGACGCCATCGAAGCCGCTCGCCGCGCGACGCCACGCCTGTGACGCGCGCGCCGTGACGCGCGACGGCCCCGAGTCGAAGATTCGACTCGGGGCCGTCGCGTGCCGGGCGTCAGTGGCCGTGCTTGCCGTTGGCCGCCTCTTGAGCCCGCTGCAGCACCTTCAGCTGCCTGTGCTCTTCCTCGTGCTCGATCTCGAAGTGCCGATCGCTCTCCTCCTGCGGGTCGGGCCGCAGGAAGCTGCCGGTGCCGGGCTTGCCGGCCGAGCCGAGCTGGTTCATCTTCTTCGGGACGGGGGCGCCCTGGTACTCCAGCGGAATCGGGTGACCGTGCGCGTCCACCGGGCCCAGCGGCTGGTGCACCTCGATGTACTCGCCGTGCGGCAGACGCTTGATCACACCGGTCTCGATGCCGTGCTCGAGCACCGCGCGGTCGCTGCGCTGCAAACCGAGGCAGAACCGGTAGGCGATGTAGTAGGCCGCAGGCGGGGCGACGAGCAGGCCGATGCGGCCGATCCACGTGGTCGCGTTCAGCGAGATGTCGAACTTCAGCGCGATGATGTCGTTGACACACGACAGCGTCAGCACCACGTAGAACGCGATCGCCATCGAACCGATCGCGGTCCGGACCGGGACGTCACGCGGGCGCTGCAACAGGTTGTGGTGCGCGCTGGTGTCGCCGGTGAGCCGCTTCTCGATCCACGGATAGGCGATCAGCACGGTGAACACCAGACCCATGATCAGCGCGACCCAGAACACCGCGGGCACGGTGTAGTTGCCGATGTACAGCTCCCACGGCGGCATCAACCGGGCCATGCCGTCGGTCCACATCATGTAGAAGTCCGGCTGCGAACCCGCCGACACCTGCGACGGGTTGTACGGGCCCAGGTTCCAGATCGGGTTGATCTGGAACACGCCGCCCATGATGCCCACGATGCCGAGGGTGAAGGCGAAGAACGCGCCCTGGTCGGCGGCGAACACCGGCACGATCCGTGCGCCCACCACGTTGTTCTCCGTGCGGCCAGGGCCGGGGAACTGGGTGTGCTTCTGATACCACACCAGCGCCACATGCGCGGCGATCAGCGCCAGGATGATGCCCGGGAACAACAGCACATGCGCGATGTACAAGCGCGGGATGATGATGTCGCCGGGGAAGTCACCACCGAAGATCAGCCAGTGCATCCAGGTGCCGACGATCGGGATGCTCATCGTGATACCGCCGAACGCGGCCCGCAGGCCGGTGCCCGACAGCAGGTCGTCGGGCAGCGAGTACCCGAAGAAGCCCTCGAACATCGCCAGGATCAGCAGCAGCGAACCGATCACCCAGTTCGCCTCCCGCGGCTTGCGGAACGCGCCGGTGAAGAAGATCCGGAACAGGTGGATGATGATCGACGCGGCGAACAGCAGGGCCGCCCAGTGGTGGACCTGCCGTACGAACAGACCACCGCGGACCTCGAAGGTGATGTTCAGCGCCGTCTCGTAGGCCCGCGACATCGTCACACCACGCAACGGCTGATACGCGCCGTCATAGACGACGTGGCTCATCGACGGGTCGAAGAACAGCGTCAGGTAGACGCCCGACAGCAGCAGGATGATGAAGCTGTAGAGCGCGATCTCGCCGAGCAGGAACGACCAGTGGGTCGGGAAGACCTTGTTGATCGACCGCTTCATGAACGCGGCGGCGCGATACCGCTCGTCCGCCTCGTTGGCTTGGGCTGCGGCAGAAGGACTCATGAACGGCGCTCCCAGTAGGCCGGGCCGAGCGGCTCGATGAAGTCGCCGTTGGCGACCAGGAAGCCCTCAGCGTTGACGGTGATCGGCAGCTGCGGCAGCGCGCGAGCGGCGGGACCGAAGACCGGCTTGCCCCACTCGGTCGCGGAGAACTGCGACTGGTGGCAGGGGCACAGGATCCGGTTGGTCTGCTGCTCGAACAGCGAGGTCGGGCAGCCGAGGTGGGTGCAGATCTTCGAGTAGGCGAAGTAGTCGCCGAAGTTGAAGCTCTCCTGCCCCTTGCGCTTGATCGCCTTCTGCGCGTCTTCGGTGCGCAGGCGGATCAGCATGACGGCGTTGCGGATGCCGCGCAGGGAATCCAGCGTCGCGTGCTCGTCGCCGCGCCACTTCTCCTTCCACGGGAACACCGTCTCCATGGCGCCCGCGTCGAGATCCTCCGGACGCACCAGCACCACGTCCTCCGGGCGACCGGTGTCGCGGCGGATGTAGATGGTCTCGCCCGGGAAGTCCGGCGTCCAGCCGGAGACCCACAGCGGCGACTTGTCGCCCTTGGCCCACGGGTTCTTGATCATGCCGCCGACGAACACCAGCAGCGCGCCGATGCCCAGCACGCCGACGCCGGCGCCCGCGGTGCGGGTGATCATCTTGCGGCGGCCGAGGGTGGAGGTGTCCAGCGCGTCCTGCAGCTCGGCCACCAGGGTGCGGCGCTCGACCTCGGGCGACGGACCGTCGTGCCGCTGCTGGATGGACAGCTCGGCGGGGATGAACAGCTTGCGGATCAGCACCACCGCGACGCCGATGACCAGCACCGAGATGCCGAAGGTCAGGCCGACCAGCGGGGTGAACAGCGAGTAGGCCGCGTGGCCCTCATCTTCCTTGCTCTTGAACTCCCACGGCCAGAACAGGAACACGCCGACCAGCGCCGCGGCCGCGATGCCGGACACCGCGAACCAGAAGGTCACGGCGCGCTCGGCACGCTTCTCCGCCCGCGTGCCCGGGATCGGGAAGCGTTCGCGGCGGTAGGCGACGTCTACGCCGTCGCGCTCGGTACCGAGCTTGACCAGTTCGTCGCGCGACATCTTGTCGAGGTCGGCCTCGGTCGGCTCCGCCGCGGGGGCGTTCACCGGCTGCTCCTTCGACTGGTGCGCGTCGTGGCCCTCATCCGGGCGACCCATGTCGTCTCGCTCCTTATCCCTATCGCTCATGACCTGTGTCCTTTCGGCATGACCGGGGCGCCCTCCGTGGTCACGCGAGCTACCGACTCCGGGCGCTGACCGGTCATGACCGGGATCCGATCCACATCGCCGCGCCGACCACGAGCGTGATGCCGACCACCCAGATGGCCAGGGCCTCGGTCGCGGGACCGAATCCACCGAGATCCCAGCCGCCCGGGCTGTGCTCCTCGGAGGAGTTCTTGACGTAGGCGACGATGTCGCGCTTTTCCTCCGGGCTCAGCTGGCGGTCGGAGAACTTCGGCATGTTCTGCGGGCCGGTGAGCATCGCGGCGTAGATCTGCTGCTCGCTGGCGGGCGCCAGCGGCGGCGCGAATTTACCGGAGGACAGCGCGCCGCCGCGTCCGGTGAAGTTGTGGCAGGACGCGCAGTTCATCCGGAACAGCTCCGACCCGCGGGCGATGTCCGCACCGCGCAGCGACTCCTGGGCGATCTCGCCGTCGGCGTCGCGGAGCACGGTCGGCCCGCCGCCGTTGGCCGCCACGTAGGCGCTCAGCGCGTCGGTCTGGTGGGCGTCGAACTTCGGCGGCTTACGCTGCGCCTGGGCCTCGTTGCGAGCCATCGGCATGCGGCCGGAGGACACCTGGAAGTAGACGGCGGCCTCGCCGACGCCGATCAGGCTGGGACCGCGGTCGGCCACACCTTGCAGGTTCGCGCCGTGGCAGGTGATGCAGGACGTGTCGTAGAGCTGCTGGCCCTCGCGGATCAGCGCGGACTGGTCCTGGTGCGCGGTCGCGCGCTGCGGGTCCGGCGTCAGGGCCGATGCCAGGAAGCCTGCTCCGACGAGACCCACCAGCAGCGCAAGTCCGCCCGCGATGCGACGGCGAACGCGGCGCTGCCTGCGCGTCCTGCTGGCCTGGCCGTTCCCGGGGCTGGCGGGCTCTGGCGCTGACGGGGGAGATGAACTCATCTGTGTCCCTTTGGAGTAGACGGAACCGACTTGTGCGAAAGATCTTGGGTCTCGCCGCGCCCGCTCGGCGGCGCGACGTCCACGATCAGCGGACGAAGTAGATCGTGGCGAACAACCCGATCCACACGATGTCGACGAAGTGCCAGTAGTAGGAGACGACGATCGCGGCGGTGGCCTGCGCCGGGGTGAACTTGCTGACCTTGGTGCGCAGCAGCAGGAACACGAACGCGATCAGACCACCGATGACGTGCAGACCGTGGAAGCCGGTGGTGATGTAGAACACCGAGCCGTAGGAGCTGCTGGAAATCGACGTTCCCTCGTGCACCAGGTTCATGTACTCGTAGCCCTGGCCGAGGACGAAGAACGTGCCCATCGCCAACGTGACGACATACCAGCGGCGCAGGCCGAACACGTCGCCCTTCTCCGCGGCGAACACGCCCATCTGGCAGGTGAACGACGACGCGACCAGCACGGCCGTGACCGGTACGGCGAGCTTCAGGTTCAGCTCGGTCGGCTCCGGCGGCCAGTTACCGTTCGCCTGGGCGCGCGCGACGAAATACATCGCGAACAGGCCGGCGAAGAACATCAGCTCGCTCGACAGCCAGATGATGGTACCGACGCTGACCATGTTGGGCCGGTTCAGCGAATGCACACGCTGGGTAATGGCCGATCCTGGGGTCCCTACTGCGGTCGTCACGGGGGTAAGTATGACTCGTCGTAGTACGACGCCAGTACCCGGGTACGAAACTCGTTCCTCCGTGTCGGAAAACGCAGGGAAGGACAGGCTCTCGACCAGGTGAGCGCGTGGGGCGAGCGGTGTGCGCGAGCCTGGAACGGGTCGCACCGCGGACGAACGCCCGGACAGCATGACAGGCGAGGGTAAGGAGAACCTGAGATGGAGGCGCATATGGCATCCCGGCTGTGGCGGCGGCTACTGCGGCGAGATCGGCAGACGGCGCTGGACCCCCACCGCGCGGACCTGGTCGTGGTCGCGTCCGGCTTCGACGACGCGGAGGCATGTTCGACCGCGCTGGCGCGCGCGACCGGACTGACGCCGGACGCACCCGCGGTGTTGCGCCACCACCTGCGCATCCCGCCCCAGCACGTGGACGCCGTCTACGCGATCGCCGCACAGGACGGCTACTCCCCCGCGCCCCAGGTGGACGGCCCGGCCGCCGACGCGCTCGAAACGGTGATCCTCCAGCGCGTGCAGCGGCTCGACGCCCTGCACTGCGCCCAGGAACGCTCGCGCATGGCCGGCCTCGCCCAGCGTCACGACGGCACCGCCGACGGCTGGGACGCCCTGCAACCGCGGCCGCACCCATGAACGCGTAAACGCGCCGACCCACGCCTCTGGGCGGTCCCTCCAGGACCGTGGCGCCCGGAACCACAGCACCCCGACCACGGGTTTCGAGCGAAGCGAGACCGAGCATGCGCCGTTCGCGGCCCGGCTCGCGTCCGAGCGGCCGCCGCGTCCGCGACGCAGTCGCCAGCGGCGGCCGCTCGGACGCGAGCCACCAGGGGGCCGCGAACACCCAGCGCCGCAGGCGCTGGCAAAACAAACACAGCCGCGACGGAGTCGCGGCCGATCGAACACAGCTAGGCTCCTCGAGAAGAGACTGGTGCGCGAAAACCAGTGTGACGGGAGAAGTGGAATGAGCGTGCGCAGCTGGCCCCAGGTGCTCGGAGTCCTCGCCGACGGTGGCGACCTGGCCGCGGACGACACGTCGTGGGCGATGAACGAGATCATGTCCGACAACGCCACCCCCGCGCAGATCGCCGCGTTCGGCGTCGCGATGAAGATCAAGGGCCCGACGCCCACCGAGCTGACCGGCCTGGCCACGGGCATGCTCGAGCACGCCCGGCTGGTGCGGATCGATGGCGACGCGGTCGACATCGTCGGCACCGGCGGTGACCGCTCCGGCTCGGTGAACATCTCCACCATGTCCTCGATCGTGGTGGCCGCGGCCGGGGTGCCCGTGGTCAAGCACGGCAACCGGGCCGCGTCGTCGAAGAGCGGCGGCGCGGACGTGCTGGAGGCGCTCGGCGTGAAGCTCGCGCTCGGTCCCGAGGCGGTGGCGCACTGTGTGCGGGAGGTCGGCATCGGCTTCTGCTTCGCGGCCGTGTTCCACCCCGCCCTGCGGTACGCGGGGGCGGCCCGCAGCCAGATCGGCATCCCGACGGTCTTCAACGTGCTCGGACCGCTGACCAACCCCGCGCAGCCGCGCGCCGGGCTGGTCGGCTGCGCGTTCGCCGACCTGCTCCCGGTGATCGCGGGCGTATTCGCCGAACGCGGTGCCAGCGCCCTGGTGGTGCGCGGCAACGACGGGCTCGACGAGATCACCACCTCGGACACCACCGAGGCATGGATCGTCTCGGGCGGACGGACGCGGCGGACCACCATCGACCCCACCCGCATCGGCATCCCCCGGGTCGACCTGGACGCGCTGCGCGGCGGCGACGCGGAGGTGAACGCGGGCGTGGCCCGCGACGTGTTCGCCGGTCACGGTGGAGCGGTCCGCGACGCGGTGCTGCTGAATTCGGCTGCGGCGATCGTGGCCTACGACTGGTCGCGCGGCGCGAGTGATCCGGACGCGGACCTGCACGCCGCGCTCGCCGCGGGCATCGAACGCGCCGCCGAGGCGATCGATGCGGGCAACGCGGCCGCGCTGCTGGAGCGCTGGGCGAAGCTGACGCAGACGCTCGGCGACAGCTGACGCTCGGTAGGTCGAGGCGTGCTGTCCCGCGCTGCCGCCCCGGGGGCGAATGCGCCCGAGGGCACCTTGTTCGCCGACGGCCTCGCGCACGAAGACCCCGTCGCTGCCTCGAGGTCGTCGACTGGTTCGACGTGGAGATCTGCAACCGCGCCGACGGCGTCGCGCACCGGTACGACCCGCGGGCCGCAGAGGGCGATGTGGTCGAAGTGCTCGCGCCGAACGACACCGCCTGTTTCGCGGTGCGCCCGGTCCGAGTCCTGAGCGGGGATTACTCGCCCAGCGAGAACCCGGCCTCGACTTCGGCTCGCGAGTACGACTTGAACGCGATATGCGTCGTGGTGCGCAGCACACCGGGCGTCTTGTCGATCCGCCCGGTGACCACCTCGGCGATCTGCTCGTGATCGCGCACCCGCACGATGGCGATCAAGTCCACGTCACCCGCGCAGGAGTAGACCTCGGCGACGCCCTCGGTGTCCGCGACCGCCTGCGCGGTCTCGGGGATGCGGCCGTTGTCGGCGTGGATCAAGACGATCGCGGTAATCATGGTGCTCAGCCTAAGCGGTCGAGATAGACCTGCTCGGTCGGTTGGGCGCGGACCGCCGAGTCGGCGAGCTCCGCCCAGCCCAGCCACCGCGCCGCACCGAACAGGGGCTCGTGGTACCCCTCGGTGGTCCGCACGATCCGCGCCCCGGGCCGCGCCAGCCAGCGGACGACCAGCGCCACTTCCTCCGGTACGGCGCCCCGCAGCGGTGGGGCGGCGTCATCCGCAGGAGAGCCGGTGTGGCCGGAAACCACTGTCGGCAGCACCGTTTCGGCGGCGGCCACGATCTGTTCGACGATGGGCATCGGCGGCACACCGCGCGGCGCGGCGCCGGAACCGGCGAGGCGGCCGTAGCGGATGACCGCGAACTCCCAGCCGCCGTTGCCGTCGGGATGCGCGGCGATCAGTTCGGCTATGCGCGCCAGCGCGGCGAGTCGCTGGGTACGGCGCAGCGCGCGCACCACCCGCGCGGCACGGTCGCGTAGCCGGGCGGCCGCCTCGAAATGCTCCGCACGCGAATGCGTTTCGATCCGATCGAGCATGAGCCGAATCGGTGCGTCGCTGCGCCCGGCGAACAACGCGCGCACGAGCGCGGGTGCGGGTGCGTACTCCGCTTCGCCCAGCGCCCTTCCCCCGGAGCCCGCCGGACACCCGCCGACGAGTGCGGGCGGGCACTCGTGCATCGCCTTCCGGGACAGCCGCGTCGTACAGGTGCGCAGCCCGGTGAACTCGGCGATGATCACCCCTAGATCGACGGCGTCGTTGCGGGAGTTGAACGGCCCCAACGCGTCCCGGGCCGGTTCGCGCACCACCGAGAACCGGGGGAACGGCTCGTCGGTGAGAGTGAGCCACCAGGCCCGCTTCGGGAACTTCGACCGGCGGTTGTAGGGCGGGGCGTGTGCCACCAGCAGCCGCAGTTCGCGCACTCCCGCCTCGAGCGCGTGCGCGCACACCACATGGTCGACCCGAATCGCCAGCGACACCATCTCTTTCATCCGGCCACGGGTCTCCGAACCGGTGAAGTAATTACGGACACGGCGGCGCAAGTTCACGGCCGTCCCTATATATAGGACTTCATCGGAAGGACCGCGGAAAAGATACACCCCGGGCGAAGCGGGCAGGTCGGCCGCCAGCACCCGTTTGGAGCGCTGCCGGGGCGTGACGTCGGGCAGATAGTCGAGCAGCTCGGTGAGACTGTGGACGCCTTGGTTGCCGACTCGCCCGATCAGCGCGTGCAGCACGTCGACGGTCGCCCGGGCGTCTTCCAGTGCGCGGTGGGTCGGCTGGGTGGCGGCACCGAGCAACCGAGCCAGCGAACTCAGCCGCACCGAGGGCGCTTCGTCGCGCCCCAGTACCCGCCGCGCCAGTTTCACGGTGCACAGCACCTGTGTGGGCGGCCACGGCGTGTCGCACTGCGCCGCGGCGGCGCGCAGGAACCCCATGTCGAACCGGGCGTTGTGCGCGACCAGCACGGCGCCCGCGGCGAACTCGAGGAAGCCGGGCAGCACCGCCTCGATCCGCGGCGCGGCGTACACCATCGCGGTGGTGATGCCGGTGACGTGCACGACCGCGGGCGGAATCGTGCGCCCCGGGTTGACCAGCGTCGCGAACTCGCCGAGCACCTCGCCGCCGCGCACCTTCACCGCGCCGATCTCGGTGATGCCGTCGGCGCCGGGGCTCGTCCCGGTGGTCTCCAGGTCCACGACCACGAACGTGGTGTCGTAGAGGGGCGTGTCGAGCTCGTCGAAAGCCAGCTGCTGAGCGGCGGCCGGGCGCGGCGCGGGGTCGGGCACGGCGTGCAGCGTAGGGCCGCGGTCCGACAGAAACGGGCGCGCGAGCACAGCACGCGATGCGCGAATAACACCGTGCGGATTCTCGGGCGATACCCGGAAAATGATCTAGAAATACCCGAAAGAGACCCAGATCACATAAGGGAGAAAACTGTATCAAACATTGCGGCGCGCCCCAGGGAACGGGATCGCCCGCGGCCGGGTGTGTCGGCCACGTACGGCTCTACAGCGTACGAACGGGCGACCATACCCGGATCTACGGCAAATTCTCTGGTGCTACCTGGCAAAACGCTCCATCGAACGCCGGAGTGCCGCCGACCGGATCCACCCATCCGAACCCGGTCTCGACACGACATTTCCCCGTCGTTATCTTTTCGTGATTCGATGGGACATATCTCACACCGATTCGCCGACATTTTGTTGAGCATTGCCTTTTCGCATTCCCCGCGGCTTTACAAATGACCGTGATGTGTTCGTAACCTTTTCGAGACCTCACGGAGTCCGCCGCGCCGATCGGTGCGGTGCCGACGAAGTCCCGCGGCACCACCGGGTGCCGGCGTCGTGAGGCAGATTGGGAGTACCGCATCATGACGACCAACGCCGTCAAGCGTCACGCACAGCGCGCTGTTGCCGCCGGGGCCGTCGGCGCTGCCACCATCGGCGCGTTCCTGCTGCCCGCAGCCCCCGCGTCGGCCCAGCCGGTGACCATCCCCGGCGTGGGAACCTTCGACGTTCCGAACGAGATCCCGGTCCCGCAGGCTCTCCCGGGCCTCGAACTGCCCGGTCCCGCTCCCCTCCCGTTCGCCGCCCCCAAGTCCTCCGGCGAGGTCGCCCTGGACGCCGCGCTGAGCAAGGTCGGCTCGCCGTACGTCTACGGCGCCGCGGGCCCCAACTCGTTCGACTGCTCCGGCCTCGTCCAGTGGTCCTACCGCCAGGCGGGCGTCGAACTCCCGCGCACCAGCGGCGCGCAGCTCGCCGCGGGCAGCCCGGTGTCGCTGGACAACCTGCAGCCGGGCGACCTCGTCTCGTTCTACGGCGGCGGCCACTCCGGTCTCTACGCCGGCGACGGCAACGTGGTGCACGCGGCCACCTCCGGCACGCCCGTGCAGGTGGCGCCGATCTCCTCGATGCCGATCGTGGGCGCTCGCCGCTTCTGAGAAGCAGCTGGTCGGGCCGCGATCGCGCGGCCCGACCGCAACACGGCCCTGTGATCGTTTCGTTCTCTACTGGACATCGACCACGGCCGTTCCGTAACCTAACCGAGACCTTTCACTGACTGCCCCGGGATTTCGACGCGCAAACCCCGGAGTTCACGAAGGTCTCTGCGTCGGTTTCACGAGAGATCGCTTCACGAGAGAACGGGGCACCGCGGGCTGTGGCTGCACATCACCGGAGACGGCACACCAAACGTCTGGTGGGAGGGGCGCTGGCCGCCGGAATGCTGGCCGCGGGCCTCTACAGCGGCGGTCCGGCCGGAGCGGATCCGGTAGCGCTTCCCACCACCGCCACCGAAGCCGTGCAGCGGATGGTCGATCTGTCTCGTCAGTCCGAGCAGCTCAACCAGCAGGTACTGGGCGCGGAAGCCGAGTTGGAGGCCAAGCTCGCCGTGCAGCGCGGCGCCGACGAGCGGCTCGCCGCCAGCACCGACATGGTCGACCGAGCCCGCGACGAAGTCCGCCGGTATCAGCCGGTCATCGACCGCACCGCGATCGCCGCCTACCAGGGCGCCCGCACCAATCGACTGTTCGCCGTGCTGGTCAGCGACTCGCCACAACAACTGCTCGATCAGATGTCCACCCTGGATGTGGTGTCCGCGCAGACCTCCGAGCAGCTCGAGCACTACACGAAGGCCACCGACGCCGCGACCGCGGCCGAATCGGCGGCCCGCACCGCCGCCGACGCCGCCCGCGCCGCCGCGCAGAAAGCCGACGCGGTGCGCATCGACCTGGAACGTAAGCGCGACGACCTCGGCGGCGCCGTCGCCGAGGTGGTGGCGGCCTGGGGCGCGCTGTCGGCCAAGGACAAGTCGGCGCTGGCCGGCTCGCCGTTCCCGCCCGGCTTCGACCGCGACACCCTCCTGCAGGGCCTCGTTCCCGGCAGCGGCACCAGTGCGCTGGCCGCCGGGCTCACGCGGGTCGGCGACCCGTACGTCTGGGGCGCCACCGGTCCGAACCAGTTCGACTGCTCCGGTCTGGTCCAGTGGGCGTTCAAGCAGGTCGGCAAGAACGTGCCCCGGACCAGTTCGCAGCAGGCCGCCTACGGCACCCCCGTGGCCAAGGACGATCTGCAGCCCGGCGACGTCGTGTTCTTCTACTCCGACATCTCGCACGTCGGCATCTACGCCGGCAACGGACTCATGCTGCACGCCTCCACCTTCGGCGTTCCCGTCGCGGTCGCACCCATCAGTTCGACGCCCTACCACTCGGCTCGGCGATACTAGGCGTCGTGAGCGAGCCAACCAGCGGCGAAGCGCCATCCACGGCACAACCGACCGGCAACGGACGACGATGAGCGGTCCGCGCGGTCGATTCGTCACACCGGCCGCCGCACGGCGCCTCGCCGACGCGCGCCGCGCCGGAGTCCGCAGATGAGTGGAATGCGGAAGTTGCGCGCCTGGTGGTCGGCGCGGCGGCGATTCGAGTTCTGCCTCACCGTCGCGATGGTGATGGCGCTGACCGGCGTGTGCGTCGCGCTGATCATGCTGCCGAACACGGTGCCGCCGAAACTGCGAGCCGCTGAACCGGGTACGGCCGAGGCCGTGGGTCAGGCCGCGGCCGCAGATCCCCGGCTGGCCGAGGTGCGACGCATCGTCGAACCGTTCGGGCCGATCGTCGCCCGCCAGGTGCCGACCGGTGACGGGCGGCAGTCCCTGGTCGTCGGCCATCCCGGCCAGCGGGTCGAGATGGATGTCCTGGAGCGCGCACTCGCCGATGCCGTCACCGCAGTGACCGACGTGTGGGGTCCGGGATGGGCGCAGTCCGCGCTCGTCGTCGTGGCCTCGTCCCCGTCCGAGTTCGCCGCTCTGGTGCGCTCGGCCGATCTGCTGCCCGCCGAGGTCGCCGCCGCCTCGATCGCCGACCCGTTCCCCCCGGGCAGCCGGCCCACCGGTCAGCGCGTCGTCTTCGGTCCCGAGACCGGGCGCCGCCTCGATCCCGAGGGCATGGCGAGCTTGCTGCGGCACGAACTCACGCACATCGCGGCCCGCGCCGACACCGTCGACGGCGCCCCGCTGTGGATGCTGGAAGGCTTCGCCGACTACACCGCGCACCATCGCGAGGCGCTGCGCTTCGCCGAGGTCGCTCCGACCCTCACCGCCCATGCGCACGCGGGCCGGCTTCCCGGCGATCTGCCCACCGACGCCGATTTCTCCGGCCCCGACGCCGCCCTCACCTACGAGAAGGCCTGGTCGATCTGCGCTTTCGTGGCCGAGAAATACGATCGGCCCCGCCTCGTCCAGCTCTACCACCGCATCGCGGCGGGCAAGCAGACCCCGGCCACCGAAGACCACATCCTCCGCGAAGTCCTCGGCGCCACCCGCACCGAGTTCATCGACGACTGGCGCACCTGGCTCCGAGCCCAGACCGACTGACGTAGATCCCCCGGGTGAATCCCCAGCGCACACCGACGACAGGTTCCAGCCCCCACGAACAGCCGTGCGCTATGTCCTGAGTTCGACTGTCAACGCGCCCAGCGCACCGCAACCCCGACGCGCGAGCCACAAAGGGGCCGCGAACACGCAGCGCCGCAGGCGCTGCAAATCAGACCCAGTATTTTGTTGCGCATGGCCCGAACTTTGCTGGTTACCAATGATTTCCCGCCGCGGCCGGGCGGTATCCAGTCATATCTGCAGGCTTTGGCCGGTGAGCTGCCCCCGGATGACCTGGTGGTCTACGCTCCGCGCTGGCGGGGCGACAGCCATCTGAAGTTCGATGCCAAGCAGAAGTTCCAGGTGGTTCGCCACCCCACCACGCTGATGCTGCCGACGCCGCTGGTGCTGCGCCGCGCCACGCGTCTGCTGCGCAGCGAGAAGTGCGACACGGTGTGGTTCGGTGCGGCGGCGCCGCTGGCGCTGATGTCGCCCGCGCTGCGGCGCGCGGGCGCCGAACGCATCCTGGCCAGCACCCACGGCCACGAGGTCGGCTGGTCGATGCTGCCGGGCGCCAGGCAGGCGCTGCGTGCCATCGGCGAGCACACCGACGTGGTCACCTACGTGAGCCGCTACACCCGCCGCCGGTTCGCTTCCGCGTTCGGGGCGAACGCGGCGCTGGAGTATCTGCCGCCCGGCGTGGACACCGAGGTGTTCCGTCCGGATCCGGCCGCACGGGCCGAGCTGCGCGACCGTTACGGCTTGGGCGACCGTCCGACCATCCTGTGCCTGTCGCGTCTGGTGCCGCGGAAGGGACAGGACGCGCTGATCCTCGCGATGCGCGAGGTCCGCGAGCGGGTCGACGGCGCGGTGCTGGTGATCGCGGGCGGCGGGCCCTTCGAGGACAAGCTGCGCGCCCTCGCGGTCGCCGCGGGCGTCGCCGACGACGTGGTGTTCACCGGCCGCGTCCCATCCGGCGAGCTGGCCGCGCATCACACACTGGCCGACGTCTTCGCGATGCCTTGCCGGACCAGGGGCGCGGGACTGGACGTGGAGGGTCTCGGCATCGTCTACCTGGAGGCGTCCGCGTCCGGCGTCCCGGTGGTGGCGGGAAATTCCGGTGGCGCGCCGGAAACGGTGATCGAGGGCAAGACCGGTCGCGTGGTGGACGGCCGGTCCGTGGCGCAGATCGCGGACGCGCTGGTGGCGATCCTCTCCGATCCAGACGCCGCGGCACGGATGGGCGCGGCGGGGCGTGCGTTCGTCGAGCAGCAGTGGCGCTGGGACACCCTGGGCGCGCGCCTGCGACAGCTGCTGCGGTGATCCGCGTCGCATCTACTACGCTCAGCGGAGTGAGCAGTATCCAGGTCGCAGATCAGACGTTCGTCGCCGCTTCGGGGGCCGCCGTGGCCGAACTGCTGGCGGGACCGAACACGTGGCGCCGCTGGTGGCCGGACCTGGACTTGGCGGTCCGGGAGGATCGGGCCGAGAAAGGAATCCGCTGGGCGGTGACGGGAGCGCTGACCGGAACCATGGAGGTGTGGCTGGAGCCCTCGCTCGACGGGGTGATCCTGCACTACTTCCTGCATGCCGAGCCGCAGCCCGCGTTGCCCGTCGGCAAGCTCGCCGCGGCCAACCGGGCACGCCGGGTCGCGGGGAAGAACATGGCGTTCGAAGTGAAGTCCCGGCTGGAGGCCGATCGCCCCGCCGGTGTCGCTCCCGCGCCCCTGGCGTGATCTACCAGCACCGACGCTGAAAGGAACCGCTGTCCGCATGGCCGACAGGACCCAGAGATCGATCGTCATCGAGGCCCCGTCGCAGCAGGTGATGTCCGTTATCGCCGATCTGGAGTCCTACCCGGAGTGGGTATCGGCGGCGAAGTCGGTCGAGGTGCTGGAGGCGGGCGAGGACGGTTTGGCCAAGACCGCGCGGTTCGTGCTGGACGCCGGAGTGGTCAAGGACACCTATGTGCTGTCCTATGACTGGCGCGCCGACCGCAAGGCGGTCAGCTGGCGGCTGCTCAGCGGCGATCTGCAGAAGGCGCAGAACGGCACCTACGAGCTGATCGATCGGCCCGGCGGCGGCACCGAGGTCTTCTACACGCTGACCGTCGACCTGAACATCCCGATGATCGGCATGTTCAAGCGCAAGGCCGAGAAAGTGATCACCGACACGGCGCTGAAGGAACTGAAGAAACGGGTCGAAGGCTGACCGCGCACGAGACCCGGGTCGAACTGTTCATCGGCAAGGGTGGCGTAGGCAAGACCACGCTCGCGTGCGCCACCGCCATGGCCGAGGCCAGAGCGGGCCGTCGCGTGCTGGTCGCCTCGCTCGACCAGGCGCATTCGCTCGGCGACGCGCTGGGCTTCCGTTTCCCGCACGACCCGGGCGCCGTGCCCGGCGTCGCCACCGTGCTGCCGGGTCTGGACGTGATCGAGCTGGACTCGCTCGCGCTGCTCGAGGACCGGTTCCGGGACGTAGTGCGGATGGTCGCCACCGGCCGCGGGCACGAGCACGGTTTCGACCTCGCCGCGCTGGACCCGGCCGAGCTGACCGGATTACCCGGTGTGCAGGAACTGCTGATGCTGGTGGAGATCACCCAGTTCACCGCGGACGACGAGTGGGATCTCATCGTCGTCGACTGCCCGCCCTCGGCGGACATGCTGCGCATCGTCACCGCGCCCGGCACCCTGCTCGGCTACGTCGAACGCATGTGGCCCCCGCACGCGCGAGCGATGAGCGCCACCGGCACCGACCTGCGCCGCGCCGTGCTCGCCGCGACGGTGGAACGGATCGTCAAGGCGGTTACGGAGGTTCGCGACCTGCTCGCCGATCACCGGCGCACAGGCGCGCGGCTGATCACCGTCGCCGAGCGGGTGGCGGTGGCCGAATCGGAGCGGGTGCGTTCCGCCGCGGCGCTGCTGGGCCTGCGGCTGGACGCCGTGGTGGTGAACAAGGTGCTGCCCGAGCTCGCACCGCCCGGCGATCCCGCCGGAGCCGAACATCCGGCAGTGCACTGGTATTCGAATCGTTGCGGCGAGCAATCGGACGTCATCGCCGAGTTGCGGAGCAAGATGCGGGGTATCCCGGTGGTGATCGCGCAGCACACCGGTCCCGAGCCGATCGGGCTGAACTCGCTGGCCGCGCTGTCGTACGCGACGGACTCGGCGGGCGGCACCGGCGACGCTGCGCTTATGCTGAGCGACAATCAGACGGAGGTCGACGCGAGTTCCGGCGAACCGCTGGTTCTCCGGGAATCCGGCACCGGATTGCACGCGGTGTACGCGCTGCGCATGCACCTGCCGGTGGTCGACGCCGCCACGTTGCGCCTTGGCCGAGTGGAGGACGATTTGATCGTGGGAGCGGACGGGGTCCGGCGCCGGGTGCGCCTGGCGCCGGTATTGCGGCGGTGCACGGTCGACAGCGCCGAGCTCGATGACGGAAACCTGGTGGTCCGCTTCCGGCCCGATCCGCTGGTCTGGGCGCACGCGTCCGAAAGTCACGACCATGACCGGTGATCCGCACCCGCCCGGGGGCGACGCGGCCGGCCCACACGCGGACGGTGTCGCCGAATTCGCCGCGGAATTGAAGCTGCTGGCCGAGGCGGTGCTGGAACGGGTCGAGCCGGTGCTGCGGCGGGCCGCCGCCGAGGGACAGGTCGAGTGGGCCAGCTGCAATTGGTGCCCGGTGTGCGCGGCCGCGGCGCTGGTGCGCGGGGAGCACCACGAGGTGCTGGCCGCGGTCGCCGATCACGGCACCGCGATCGTCACCGTGCTGCGCGAGGCGCTGGCGGGGGTGCCGGTCGAACCGGTCATGCCCACCGGCGCCGATCCGGAAACCGGTGCGCCCCATCACCACGGTCCACGCTCGGACGACGAACGCCCGCGGTATGTCGACATTCCCGTGAACATCAAGGTATGACGCACCAGATGGCCGGTACGCGACCGCTGACCGTGGGAATCGACGTCGGCGGCACCAACATTCGGGCGTCGGTGATCGACGACAGCGGCGAGGTGCTCGACACGGTCCAGGCGCCGACGCCGCAATCCGCGCGGGCGCTGGAGGACGCGCTGGACCGGGCCGTGCGCGACCTGTCCGGCAGGCACCCCGTCGGCGCGGTCGGCTTGGCGGTCGCCGGGTTCATCAACGGCGACCGCTCCACGGTGCGGTTCGCCCCGCACCTGCCCTGGCAGGACGCCCCGGTCGCCCAGCGCCTGAGCGAACGGCTGGAACTGCCGGTGATCCTGGAGCACGACGCCAACGCGGCGATGTGGGCCGAATACCGGTTCGGCGCCGCCGCGGGCGGGCACAACGTGGTGCTCGTCGCGATCGGCACCGGCATCGGCGCCGCCCTGCTGATCGACGGCCAGCTGTACCGGGGCACGCACGGCGTCGCGCCGGAACTCGGTCATCTGCAAGTGGTTCCGCAGGGGCGCGCCTGCCCGTGCGGCAAGCACGGGTGCTGGGAGCGCTACTGCAGCGGAACCGCCCTGGCCGACACCGCGATCGAGCTGCTGGCCAGTGATCCGGTGCGCTCTGTGCTGGCCAGGGACGTCGCGCGCGATCCAGGCTCGCTGACCGGTCGGCGGGTCGCGGGCGCGGCGCAGGACGGCGACCCGCTCGCGACCCGGGTGATGGCCGACTTCGCGCGCTGGCTCGGGCTGGGGCTGGCGTTCGTCAGCGACATCTTCGATCCCGATCTGGTGGTCATCGCGGGCGGTGTCAGCAGTTCGGCGCCGCTGTTCCTGGACGAGGCGCGCGAGGAGTACGCGCGCACGATCACCGGCGCCGGACACCGGCCGCTGGCCCGCATCCGGACCACCCAGCTCGGTGAGGCCGCGGGCATGATCGGCGCCGCCGACCTCGCCAGGGCGGCCCTGTCCACCGGGGCGCGCAAGTCCGCGCGGATCGCGCGGACCAGCCGTTGAGGCCGCGCCCAGCACCCCGGTCGGCCGGGCGACACGCCGACCATGACCATCGGTCGGCGTCGGGGCCGTAGTGTGGTGAGATTCGCCGCTGCGGTTGGATGTGATCTTGCACCAGCGGTAAAGTCGGCATTTGACGCAGGTGCCCGCTACTATCCCGGTCCCGGGGGAAGGACGTCATGTTCTACTGGCTGCTGAAGTACGTGCTGCTGGGACCGTTCATCCATCTCTACAATCGGCCGACGGTCGAAGGTGTGGAGAACATTCCGGCGGACGGGCCGGCCATCATGGCAGGTAACCACCTCTCCTTCGCCGACTGGCTGTTCGCTCCGTTGCTGAGCCCCCGGCGGATCAACTACCTCGCCAAGGCCGAGTACTTCACCACCCCCGGCATCAAGGGCCGGTTCCAGAAGTTCTTCTTCAGCGCGACGGGCCAGTACCCGATCGACCGCAGCGGCGCCGACGCTGCCGAGGACGCGCTGAACGCCGCGCGCAAGCTGCTCGATCAGGGCCGCCTGGTCGGCCTCTACCCGGAGGGCACCCGCTCCCCCGACGGCCGCCTGTACAAGGGCAAGACCGGTCTGGCCCGCCTGGCGCTGGAGACCGGCGTCCCCGTCATCCCGGTCGCCGTGATCGGCACCGACGAGGTCAGCCCGCCCGGACCGTTCCGCTGGCGCCGCCGCAAGGTGACCGTCAAGTTCGGCGAGCCCATCGACTTCTCCCGCTACGAGGGCATGGGCGGCAACCGCTTCGTCGAACGCGCCGTCACCGACGAGGTCATGTACGAACTCATGCAGCTCACCGGCCAGGAATACGTCGACGTCTACGCCCACAGCCTGAAGAAGGACGTCCCGAGCGGCAGCCGCCCCGAAGCCGTGTCCGTCCGCATCCCCCACACCGCGGCAGGCTGATCCTCTCCCCCGACCTAAGCCCCGAGACTGTGGGTCTCGGGGCCTTTTCATGCGGGCGACGCGCTATGCGAGCAGAAAAGCGACGACGGGAAAGACGATCGCCGTAAACGCAGCGAATACCACGGCACCGACTTTCCCTTTGGGGATCGAATTCAACCGGGTGGCCGCGAAACCGTAGATTCCGAGGAAGACGAAGAGCGTGCCCCAGGAGACCAGCGCCCGACTGGCGATATCCCCCAAGCGTTCGGCGAAGATCAAGGCCAGGGTGACGATGGTGGAACCGGACGCGGCGCCCATCGCCAGGAACGCTGCTCCTGCCGGACTGTTCATGACCATCGGCGCACGGCCGACCGGGACGACCTCCTGCGGGTCCGTGTGATGAACACCTTCGCGCCGACACAACATGTCGAATACTTTTGCCGGGTTGACCCACTCGCCGACCTCGGACCGCACCTGAGCGAGTGCGTGCACAGCCTGCGCGGTCGCATACGAGGTGATGAAGCCTTCACGCGACGTGCGGAATCCACCGCGATCTCGATGGATCGGTGACAACTGCTGATAGTCGAGCAACTCGATAAACGCCCTGCGGAAGGTCGGGTGAAAGATCCAACGGTCACCCGAAGTGGCCAGCGCCGCAACCGACAGTTGCAAGGTAGCGTGATGCCAGGTCTGGGCCACGCTGCCACGACGTATCTGTTCTTCCTCGAGTTTGCCAAGGCCGGTGTCCAGCGCGGCGAGCACCCGTTCTGTCGCCAGTTCATGGGCTCGGCGCACACGGGTGCCGCCGAGCACCGCGATCTCCGGTACCGCCAGCAAACTCGCGATCTGCGCCGCCGCGTAGTTCGGGTCGACACGCGGGTCTTCGTCCAGCATCGCGGACACCAGAAAGCTCGTGCCGCGCAGCGCAGCACGCGCAGCCTCGTCGTCGGACGCGGACAACTCCACCAGCGCCCGGATCGCCGCCGTCGTGGCCGTCACCGAGACCGCGGAGACACCGTCGGCCAGCGACCAGCCACCCGTGTCGGCGTCCTGCGCGGTGAGCAACGCGTTGCGGCAGGCCACCAGATCGGCGTCCGCGGCGGCCATACCGAAGCATCGTAGAGCGCGCAACCGCCAGGCCGCGTCTACGGGCGCATGGAACTCCCACTCGCCGCGAGTGCTGTGGCGGACCACGTCGCGCCGCACCAGTGCCAATACCGCTGGTGCTTCCGGCACGGGCCGGTTCACCCGGGATAAAGCGCAGACGACCTCGGCGGTGTCTTGCGGATTGGGCGGCACGTCGGTTGACCATCCCCAGCCCGCATACCCGTCATCGTGCTGGACGAGATTCCTGCCGAACCAGTCGGCAGCCAGACCGATGCGGTCGTCTACGTATGACACAGTGCCCCCTTACGGACGATGAAAACCACTGCCCTCGTGGGCAATACGTCTCACCGCCCGGACGATGATCGTCAATATATCCGTTCTTCGGCGTCCAGCAGAACCGCTGCGGCAACGAGAACCCCACCCAGCACCGTCGGTAGCGAGAGCTGCGATCTGTCCAGTGCCGCGATCACGATCGAAGCTACGACGGCCTCGTTCACACCGAGCGCACCGGCGATCGGCGGGCTGAGGCGCCGCATCGCTCGCCAGTACAGTGCGAAGCCCGGACCGAGCAGGGCTGCGCCGAGCCCCAGCTCGGCCAGCGTTCGTCCCCAGTCCCACGTGGTCGTCGTCAGGAGGAAAGGCGCGGTGAGCACACCGGCGACGGCCAATTGCAGCCCGGCCGAGACGGTCGGGTCGCGGTCCTGGGACTCTCGGGCTACCAGAACGATCAACGCGGTTACCGCGGCCGCGCTACCGAGTGCCAGACCGCAACCGATCAGTGCACTGCCGCTACCGATCTCCGCCCCGGGCCGCGCGGAGACCAGCACGATGGCGGATGCCAGTAGGAGCAGCTCGACCACGATCCGGACGTTCATCGCCCGCTTCCCGGTGACCACCGCCAGGACCAGCAACATGATCGGAGATGCCAGGTGCAGCGCGACGACCACGGGTACCGGACCGATGGACAAGGCAGCGACGTACAGCGAAATGTTCACGGCCTCGAGCAGGCCCAGTTGGATATAGATCCTCGGGTGCGAGCGCAGCTCGCGGCCGGGCCGCCGGCCGGTGACTGCGGCGACTATCAACAGCGGAGTCGCGGCGCTCATCGCCACCAGCGGCCCCGCCCGATCGGAATCCAGCAAGGCGAGCCCGGCGCTGAACAATCCCCACAGGCTTGTTCCTGCGACGAGCAGCGCCACCGACGATGCCCGTCCTCCAGCGGACTGTCCCACACCCACCCCCTTCTGGAGTCGGCGGCTGCGGTGCCTCGCGACTCCGAGACTGCAGCATTGGCAGTTACGCGAATGTGCTGCGCCATCGAGTATTCCAATAGGGAACACGTCACGGTGGCCGGACGTGCGGGCAGCGACTCAGAGGCAGTGCGCGATGAGGTTGCCCACAACATAAGGAAACGCCAAGGTTTCTTTCGGCAAGGGCGGGGAGACTGCGGAGCATGTTCAAGAAGTTGCTGGCGGCGGCCGGGGTCGGTGGGGCCGAAGTGGAGACCGAGTTGTTCACGCCGGGTGTGCAGCCCGGGGGTGCCGTCGAGGGCGTCATCCGGTTGCGGGGCGGTGCGGTCGCTCAGGAGATCGCCTATGTGGCCGTGGAGTTCGTGACCAGGGCCGAGCAGGAGTACGAGGATCACGAAGGTGTTCGTGATATCGCGTTCGGCCGCACCGGGGTGCACGGCCCGCTGCATCTGCCTCCGGGCGCGGTGCTGGATTTCCGGTTCGCGGCACGCGCGCCGATGGAGACGCCGATCACCTTCTACAACGGCCGCCACCTGCCCGGCACGGTCGTCTCGCTGCGCACCATCGTGGAGATCCACGGCGCGGTGGACGCCGCCGACACCGACCCGATCGGCGTCGGCGCGCTGCCCGCACAGCACGTCGTGCTGGAAGCCGTGGAACGCCTCGGATTTCACCTGCGCAGCGCGGACGTGGAGTCGGGACGGGTGCACAACACACCGCAGACGCTGCCGTTCTACCAAGAGATCGAGTTCGCCGGTTCACCGCACTACCCGCGCCTGAACCAGCTCGAGGTGACTTTCGTCCCGACCGAAACCGGCATGAGCGTGGTGTTGGAGGCGGACAAGCGCGGCGGCTGGATCTCCGAGGGCCGCGACGTCTTCGATGCCCTGTGGGTGGATTACCAGCACTTGGGCGGCGTGGACTGGGCGGGCGAACTGCACCACCGTCTGGCGCGCCTGGCGCACTGACGAACGAGCGCGCTTGTTGGCCGCGCGGACCCAGCGCGTTCACGTGACGTTGACGTGATTGCGCCAGGGTGGCCTTATGACCGGCTCGCCCTCAGGCCCATCCCGGCGCACCGTCCTACGCGCCTCCGCACTCGGACTCGTGGCGGCCCCCGCGCTGACCGCGTGCTCGTCGGACAGCGGCCCGGGGCTGGTCCGGCAGCGGCCTGTGCTCACCCATGGCGTAGCGGTCGGTGACCCGCGCACCGACGGCGCGCTGATCTGGGCCCGCGCCGATCGGCCCGCCACCTTGATCGTGGAGACCGCCGCCACGCAGTCGTTCACCGATGCCAAGCGTTTCACCGGACCGCTGCTCACGCCGGATTCCGACGGCACCGGCCGCGTGCGGGTCAACGGCCTGCCCGCGGGACAGCAGGTGCACTACCGCGTGACGCTGTCGGGCGAGGACGGCGCCACCTCCGAACCGGTCACCGGCGTCTTCCGCACCGCGCCCACCGCCGCGGCGGACATCAGGCTCCAGTGGAGCGGCGACGTCGCGGGCCAGGGCTACGGCATCAACCCGGAGCTGGGCGGCATGAAGATCTTCGCCGCCATGGCCGCCCGCGACCCGCACCTGTTCGTGCACTCCGGCGACTCGATCTACGCCGACGGACCACTGAAGGAATCGGTTCCTCTGCCGGACGGCCGGATCTGGCGCAATGTCGTGAGTGAGGCGAAAAGCGCTGTCGCGCAGACCTTGGATCAGTTCCGCGGCAACTACGCCTACAACCTGACCGACGCGAACTACCGGCGCTTCAACAGCTCGGTCGCCCAGGTGGTGCAGTGGGACGACCACGAGACGGTGAACAACTGGTACCCGGGCGGGCTGGTCGCCGAGTCCAAGGGTTACTCCGAACGGAGCATGGACACCCTGGCCGCCCGCTCCTGGCAGGCCTTCCACGAGTGGATGCCGCTGGAACCCAGGGAAGCGGTGGACGGTCGCCTGTACCGCAAGATCGCCTACGGCCCACTGCTGGATGTCTTCGTGCTGGACATGCGCGCGAACAAGGACATCAACGACGCCAACAACGGACCCAGCGGTCGCATTCTCGGTCCGGCGCAGACGAAATGGCTGAGCGACAGTCTGCGCTCCTCCACGGCCACCTGGAAGATCATCGCCAGCGACCTGCCGCTCGGCGTGATCGTCCCGGACGGGGAACAGAAGAACACCACCGCCTACGAAGGCCCGGCCAACGGAGACCAGGGCGCACCTTCGGGGCGGGAACGCGAGATCGCCGAGGTGCTGTCATCGATCCGGGCGAACAAGGTGGCCAACGTCGTCTGGCTCACCGCCGACGTGCACTACACCGCGGCGCACCGCTATTCCCCCGAGCGCGCGGTCTTCACCGACTTCGACGAGTTCTGGGAGTTCGTCTCCGGCCCGCTGAACGCGGGGGCGTTCGGCCCGAACCAGCTGGACGGCACGTTCGGCCCGGAGGCGGTCTACGTGCACGCGCCGCCGGTGCAGAACAGCTCGCCCCTGGACGCCTTCCAGCATTTCGGCGAAGTGCGCATCGACGGAAAGTCAAGGGAACTGACCGTCGACCTGTGCGATGCCGCCGGATCCGTCCTGTTCAGCAAGAGCCTTGCGCCTGCGTCGCGGTAGCCCTCGAGTTCGGGGAAGCGGCGCGGGCCGCGCTGTGGTTAGCTTTTCTGCCATGAGCACGCCGCAAACTGTCTCCCATGCCGAGGAGTACCTCCCCCGGGACACCGCAGATGTCGTTCGCACGGTGCGGGATTCACGCGGACGATCGGAACGGCTGATGGTGCGCGGCGGCGAGCTGCTCGATGAGGGCCTCACGCTGCCCGCCCAGCCGACCGTGGTGTCGCTGCGCCGGATGAATCAGGTGCTGGACATCAACCTGGGCCGGCGCACCGTGCGGGTGCAGGCGGGCGCCAAACTCTCCGACATCGACCGCAGGCTCGGCGCGCACGGCCTCGGCCTGCCCATCGTCGGCGACCACCGCGACATCACCGCGGGCGGCTTCGCCTCGGTCGGCGGCGTCAGCACGGCGTCGCACAAGCACGGCCTGTTCATCGATCAGATCGTCGATCTGGAGTACGTGGACACCGATGGGCGCATCGGCACCTGTGGGCGGACCCACCACACCGAGCGGTTCCAGCGGATCCTGGGCGCGGGCGGCCGTGCGGGCATCATCACCGCACTCACCCTGGACGCCATCGAGATCGACAAGGAGCGCACCTGGCTGACCACCAACGCCGACCGGTTCCTCGACTTCGACTCCTTCGTCGAGCACGCCTACGCCGAGATCGCCCGGCCCGGCAACGCCGAGCTGCAGGTGGGCCGCTGGGTCGACACGGCGCCGCTGAAGGTGGCGAGGCCGGTCGGCACCGGTCACGTGCAGCTGGGCACCGTGCGCTTCGGTCAGTGGTCGAGCCTGTACCCGACCGCGCCCACCCGAGGGCTGCGAGCCCGGCGCGAGGTCGGCTCCCGGGCACGTAAGTCGCTGGGCGCCATCGCCTCCGCGGCGCCCGGCAAGGCGGGCATGCCGGTGCGCAATGCGGCCGCGGGCGCGGTGCTGTTCGCGCCGAAGGTGCAAACCCTGCGGGACGCCGAATATCTGGCCGATACAGCGCTCAGCTCTTCCGAGCGTGGCCCCGCCTACCGGGTGGGCGTTTTCGCGCCCCTGTCGAGCTATACGTCGGTGTTCTACCGCCTCCACGACCTGTTCTCGGGGCACCGGGAACGCACCGGCTGCTTCACCGTCATCTCCGCGATGACCTACGGCGTCCGCTCGCGCTACCTGCGCGCCGAATCCGCCGCCCGCGGCCTGCCCCCCGAAGACCACGGCCTGATCACCTTCACCTGCCGCCTGCGGCCAGCCGCCCTCCCCTCGGAACTGCTGCGCGACATCGTCTCCGGCATCGAAGAGATCTGCCGCTCGGAGAACGCGCTGCGGTACGAGGCGGAGTAGGCGACAGCCTGTCCACCGGCACTACTCCCCTAGATCCGCTCGGCGGTGCAACTTATCGGCGATGACATCGGAGGATGCCGACAGAACTACCGTCTCGGTGTTCTCGACACTGATGAGATAGCGGCCGTGGGCTGGTTGGTCGTCCCGGATGTCTATCCAGCTCACATACGACGGTGGGTGTGGTCGCCGGTCGCGCAGGTAGCGTTCGACTCGCAGATGCCCTTCCGCCGTGCGGGGCAGTCGTAGCAGTGCACGAATTCGCTCTTCGGCGGGGTGCCCGCAATCGGATGGCCGCCATGACGTGGGAGGTTCTTCACCACGCACGCGGGGTGTGTAACCGGTCATTCGGCTCGCGGCACCGGCAGGTGAAGCGGGCATAGTCGCGGCGACGTGCCGACCGAGGTTCTGCCGCCGCGTGACGACCAACTTGATATCTCCGCCGAAGTCAGCGGTCGTGCCCGACCTCTGAAAGAGAACGACACCGAGGTCCCCCACCGCCACCGCGACCGTGCGGACCCGTTTGTGTGACCGAAGCGATCGTCCGAAAAAGCGGTGCGCTACGAACTTCGCGAAGTAGCCGAGGCATTCAGCATCGACCCCGACTTCGAAGCCGCGCACTTCCAGCGCTACGCCGAGGCCGCAAGCGTGTGGGATCGGGAATCCGCCGCGATCGACCTCGTGACCGCCCTGCCGATGCCCGAAGCCGCGAAAGACGCCGCGACCCAGGCCGTGGTGGCGTGGCGCGGACCCGAAGTCGACCCGCTGGATCCGGACGAGCACCGCTTGAGCCAGAAGGTGCAACGCGAGCAGCTCGACGTCGACCTCGCCGCCGCCCGGCTCACCGCCGAGGACCGTGCGCGGGTGGAGTTCGTGGTGGATTACGTGCGCGGGGAAACCTCGCGGGTGGATCTGCTCACCACTCCGGTGGTCGTCGACCCGGGTGAGGAAAGCCCGTGGCCGGGTGGCGGGGCTGTTGGAGCAGTTTGCGCGCAACCCGAAGGCCGCGCGTGAGGTCGGCAAGCAGATCTCGGTGCTGACGGCTGACGACCAGGAACGTGTCCGCGACGTCGGCCGCGCCATCCAGGCGGGCCAGCCCGTCGATTTCGCGGTGTGGCCCGGCTAGATCAACCCGAGCTGTCCACCGCGACCCGCCATGAGATCACTGAGCTGATCAACGCCACCGGCGCGGTCACCCCGGGCAGCCGCGAGGACGAGCGGCTGCGCTTCGAGGTGTCCGCGATCAGCGACTCCGTTTTCAGCGTGGCCGCCGGATCGCCAGGCACCGGCGTGGATCTGGACCGCCAGCAGTACACGATCAAGCGCACCGAGCTGGTCAAGGCACTGGCCCGCGCGGGCGTGGAGCCGGAAGTGCGCCAGCAGATCCGGACTCTGGTCGATGACCGCGCCCGCCAGGCCGGGGAGCTCGGGCGCGGCGCTGCCGCTCGCCGCCAGCAGTGGAGGGACAAGTCCGCCCACGCTGTTGCCGCCCGCGACGACGCGATCGCCCAGCGTCAGGCCGCCGCCGCCGGCCGCGGACCGAACCCCGGGACGCGGGCCTGCACCACTCGACCCGAGCGCACCGCAGGACAAGGCCAGTCCCGGCCCATGCCCGCTGTCGGCGGCCGCCGCCAGGCCCAGCGCGAGGAGATCGGACGATGACCGACACCGAAGCCGTCGACCTACACATCATCGCTCGCCTGGACGATCCCGCTGGTGCGGTCGCCGATCTCGACGCCTGCGAGTTGTTCTATAGCGACGACGGCAGCGTCTACGGCCGCCACGTCAGCTGCCGGTGGGAATCCGTTCCCACCGACCCGGGCTCCCCGGTCAGCCTCGACGCGCTCGACGCTGCACTCATCGCCGCCGGGTACACCCGCACCAGCATCTGGCAGCGCAAGACCACCAGCTCCGGCGCGGTGCGGTTCTTCACCGTCGCCACCATCCGAATCGAGGACATCTGATGAAGACACCGCAAGGAACTCGGCGGCGTGTGCTCGCTGTGTGGTGGCGCGGCCTGCGTCACGAGGTCGTGCACGCGCGGCGGCTGCGGCGGGCGCTGCTGTGTGCCGAGCTGCACGGGCGGGGTGTGGCCCACACCAGCGGCGGGGACGCGGTCACCGTGCGTGTGGATGGGCTGTGGTTCGACGTGTACGCCTGGCTACGCGAAGACGCCGGCTTGACCTGGGTGGTCGACCACCCGCAGGCGCTGGCGCCTACGGCGCCAAGCCGACAGCAGCTCTGCGCGGCCGGTGATGTAGTCGCGGCCGCGGGTCGGGTTCCAGGCTCGCAGCTGCTCGTCGATGGCATTACGGACCACCACCTCGACGACACCTAGGACTTCCTGCAGGGCGGCGGCGAGCTGAAGGTTCCACTGGTAGAGCGCCAAGGCCAGATCGCGGTCACCGGAAGCGGCAGTCAGGTGGGGCGCCATGCGAGGGCTGCTCAGGTAACGGCTGACCTCGACGGTCACCGCGCGGTGTGCAGGCATCAGCAGAGCGTGACCCACCTACGGCTCAGTTTCAACCCTCCCCCTTTCGACAACTGTCGGGGGACAAATGTCGTTACCCGGGTAATATGGCGGTTGAATGCGGGAGACAAGAGCTGCCGCGAATCACATGGGAACGCCCCGGAGCCGATTGCTCCGGGGCTTCTCTCTTTCCTCGCCTTTGTGCAGGTCAGGCAGCGCCGCGGGCCGCCGATGCGGATGCCCAGTTCGCGTAGCCGCGTGCGGGTGGCCTCCAGGCGTGTGGTGGCCTGGTAGCGGAAGTTCAGCTCACCCGCCGGCTGAAGAACGGTCGAGCGTTCGACTTGTCGGCGACGAGCAGGAACAAGTGCAGGTAGAAACTAGTGCAGAGCAGGCTGAACACCGCCCACAAGACCAGCAGGGCGATCAGCAGCACATTCTGGACGACTGAGCTCTCATCGATCCTCGGCACGGCAGGGATCATCATCAGGGCACCCAGGCCGGAGAAAGGGAAGGTGAAGAGGAACACCGCAGCCGACGTTCGAGACCGTCCCACCGTCAAGAATCGGGCGCCCACCAGGAATGCGGCGAAGCAGGACAACCAGAGCACCGCCCCGAGCACGAACAGCGTCATCATGTGCTGAGTATCGAGCACACCACCGACACCGGCGGCCGAATCGGAGTTCTTGCCGCCCAAGCGTTTTCGATCCGACCAACTCGTGGCGACCGACAACCCGGGAACCCGTCTCGATACAAGGTTCGGAGACCCCCTCACTGGCCACGGTTGGACCTGACATCGGCGGTCGCGGAATCCGGTCTCAAATGAGGTGTCGTAAAACGATCGTCTTTACCGACACCCGGGCGCTGGACGAGTCGGGTCGGGTATGGCGCGGGTCAGCGCGAAGATGCGTAGATCGCGGGTGGTTCGGTCGCGGTACTTGGCATACGGGCTCCACACCTCTACGAAGCGCTGAAATATAGGCCCCTTGGCCGCGCCCTCGATGGGAGTGGCGGTTACCGCTATTTGCTCGCCCGCGATGGTCACAGTCGCGCTCGGCTCGGCGAGGAGGTTGGCGGTCCAGGACGGGTGGTGGGCTTGGCCGTAGTTGCTGCCGATGACGTACAGGGTGTCGCCATCGTGCACGTATAGCAGCGCCTGAGTGCGCGGCTGCGCAGATTTGCGGCCCACAGTAGTCAACAGGATGACGGGCGCGCCGACCGGGCCCAGAAGGGTGTACTTGGCATCGGTGCGTTCCAGCAGCCAGCGATCCAGCGGCGCGAGCTTACGGCTCACCCAGGACCCGGGTCTGGTCGCGGCGAACCTTTCCACCACGCTCAAAAGGGGATTGTGCGGAGAACCCCACTGCCACTGCGGGAAAGGAGTCGTCATGTGGCGGAATATACCTGCAGGTCACGGCCTTGCAGGTCACGCAACCCCAGAAGATGGACTCGTGTTGCCATGGCTAGCTGTGCCGGTTCGCACCGGCTGATTGGCGTATCAGCGGCCGCGCCCTGGACGTTACGCCGCCCGCCCGGGCACGCCAGAGCTGTTCGGAAACGATCGATTGACGCACACAGACCGCTTACACGGCAGCATCAACCCGACCATCCGGGAGGCCAGGCCCGGCCTATCCTGTTCAGCGTGGGGGTGTACGAGCAAGTCACGTATTCGGTCGTCCGCGGGTATAGGCCACTGCTGCTGGACCTGTACCTCCCCGAAGGGGTGCACAGTCCTCCGATCGTGGTGTGGATACACGGCGGTTCCTTCCATTCGGGGGATCGACGATGGCTGCATCGCACGATTCCGGACAACTCCGTGTTCACCGGCCTGGTCGAGGCTGGGATCGCTTGCGCCTCGATCGACTATCGCCTCAGCAAAGAGGCGGTCTGGCCGGCCCAGAAGGACGATGCGGGGGCTGCGATCGAGTTCCTGCGCGCGCAGGCCGAGAGGTATGGCTTCGATGCCGATCGCATGGGGGTTTGGGGTGACTCGGCCGGCGGCCTTCTGGCCTTGATGACGGCGTTCACGAGGACCGACGTCCGGGCGGTGGCGGCGTGGTATCCGATCACCGACATCCTGGATATGGATGGCGCGGGCGGTGAGCTGCCGTATTCTCCCTGGCTGGGCGGTTGGCCATCAGAGATTCCAAATCTCTGCGCCCAGGCCAGTCCCATCACGCACGTACGGCCGAACCTGCCACCATGTCTGCTCGTCCACGGCGAGAAGGACACGCTCGTACCCGCACGCCAGAGCCAGCGCTTGTACACCCGGATGGCCGAGGTCGGTGCCGAGGTGGTCTACCGGAACGTCCCCGATGCGGAACACGGGTTCGACGGTCACCCGAACGTGGCGGGCATCGTGACCGAAACAATCGAGTTCCTGCGGGCAACTCTCATCTCCTGATGCAGGAACTCATCGAGTCGCTTCTCCTTGCCGATCGACCAGTCGATAGCAGGGTTTTCGTGGTGTCGTAAAACGTTCGGTTCTCCGACACTCGGTCATTGGGGCGGGAGTCGCAGGACTTCGGGCGGTTCGCGGTGTGCAAGAAACGTGTCGAGCAGCCGTGGGGGAGCGGGTTGGAGCCCGGAGATGTCTTAAGCATCTCCGGGCTCCAACGCTTCGGTCGGGAGCGAACACCGCGTTCAGGGGCCGAGTATGGCGCGGATCTGGTCTGCGGCTCGGCGCGTTATCTCGGTGTCCACGACCGCGACCGGCTCTTCGGAACCCGCGAACCATTGCGGGCCGACGGTGAACGGTGCGCCGGTGAGGGCGACGCCGAAGGAGCCGAGTTCGCAGATGATGGCATCGCCGGACAGCGGGTCGGAGACCACTTCGACGATGATGTACTGGCGGCGGATTCGGTTGTAGTCATCGGAGCTGACGATCAGGCACAGCATTCCGCCGGGCAGCACCGAGCCCGACGGGGCGTGCCAGACCTCGCCGAATCGGGGTGCGGCCATCAGCCGGCCGTACGCCGCTGCGCGATCAAGCCAGTCGTGACGGCGGTCGCGCGGTCCGGGGTGTATCCGGCGGCGTTCAAGGTGGCGCTGTCGGCGGCGAGCCGCCGCCGCAGATCGTCACGGCGAACTAGCTGCGAAAGGTAGGCCGAGCGGTCCAGTCCTTCCTCCTCTGCCCGGCGGGCAAGGATTTCTAAGGTCTCCTCGTCGAACGACACCGACGTCTTCCGTCCAGCCATACCGCTAAGCCTACCGCCGTCGGCGGTAGATGTCGGTGGAGTCCCGAGCCTCCTGTTCACAAGGCGCACTCCGGAAGGCTCGAAATTCATGGAACCGATCGCTGTGCCGCTGCGTCTCATATTGCCGATTTTGGAAAGCACGTCCGATGATGCAGGTGTCCAAAAATTTGCTGCATCTTGATGTAGGGGGATTCTGTGCGACTGACAGTATTGGCGGCAGCGCTGGGGATTTCCGCTGCCGGCGGTTCGGTGGCGCGGATAGCGTTGCTGTTGCTGTTGCAGGACCACTCGGCGTTGTGGGTGTCGGCGTTCCTGTTCGCCAGTCTCGTGCCGGGTGTGTTCCTGGCTCCACTGCTCGCGCCGGCGGTGGACCGCATCGAGTCACGTCGCTTGCTGACGACGACTTTGCTGGCTCAGGCGGTGGTGACGCTGGCGATGGCAGCCGCGGGTTCCCTGCCGGTTGCGGTGATCGTGGGGCTGGCGTTCACGGCCGGATGCTTGTCGGCGTTGAACGCCCCGGCGATGATGCTGCTGGCCGAACAGGCCGACGAAGTCGCGGCATCCAACCCCGCGCGCGCCTACGCCACCCTGGACGCTGCGCGCATGACCGGGATCCTTGCCGGTCCGGCCTTGGGCGGTGCGGCGGTCGGCTTGCTGGGGTTCTCGGTCACGATGATTCTCGACGCGGCATCGAGTTGCGTGTTGGTGGCGTTGATCGCTGTTTTGGGCCTTCGCCGCATGCCGCCGAAGACCGGTGCGCAACGCCCGACATGGTGGAAGCAGGTTGCCGAGGCCCCGGTCCTGCTTGCCTCGGACGCGGTAGTTCGCGCCGCGATGGCGTCGTTGGCGGTGGCCATCGTGTTCACCGCCATCTTCACTGTGGCGGAGGTGTTCTACGTCCGCGACACGCTCAGCGCTTCGCCGGTGATGTTCGGCGTGGCCACCACCGCGTTCGTCGTCGGCCGGCTGGTCACCTCGTCGTGGATAGCAGGCAGGATCCCGCCGAATCGTCAGGCGCGGATGCTGGTCGTCGCGGGTCTACTGATGGGAGCCGGCCTGGCCGGTGCCGGAGCATCTCATTCCTTGGCAGGGGCGATGATCGGGTTCGCGGCCGCGGGTGTGGCGAACTCGCTGCAGGTTTCAGCGATCAGCGTGCTGATCAGCACGCATGTGCCCGCCGAGGTCAAGGGCCGCGCCTTCGCGGCGATGGGCTCGTTCAACAGCGGCGCCACCATGCTCGGCACGCTCCTCGGCGCTCCCGTGGTATCCGGCGTCGGCCCGGCCGGTGCGCTCGTCGTCGCAGGCGTGGGCACATTCGCAGCGACAGCGCTCGCAGCTCCGATCCTGCTGCGCCGCCACCCGAAAACAGCAGATACACAGTCGGAAAGCGACACCACGGCGCTACCGCAGGCATCGAACGCCGAAGCCGTCTGAATCGCTGCGATCAGCTCCGATGGGGGATGTCACCACACGGAGCTCTCACCACTTCTTACTCCGGCAGATGGACCCGGAACCTCCGCAGGTCAAGACGTGGCGGCGTCGGCCCGCAAGTAGCTGTAGACGGTTTCGCGGCTGAGGCCGAATTCCTTGGCCAGCGCGGCTTTCGACACTCCGGCGGCCGCGCGGGCGCGCAGCTGGGCGGCCTGCTCGGCGGTGAGGGCTGGTTTGCGGCCGGTGTAGGCGCCGCGGGCCTTCGCCGCGGCGATGCCCTCGCGTTGGCGTTCGAGGATGAGGGCGCGTTCGAATTCGGCGAAGGCACCCATCACGCTCAGCAGCAGGTTCGCCATCGGCGAGTCCTCGCCGGTGAAGGTCAGCGACTCCTTCACGAACTCCACCCGCACGCCCTTGCCGGTCAGGGTGCGCACCAACCGGCGAAGGTCGTCGAGGTTGCGGGCGAGGCGGTCCATGGAGTGCACGATCACGGTGTCGCCGTCGCGGACGAATGCGATCAGCTCGTCCAGCTGTGGGCGTGCGGTGTCCTTCCCGGAGGCCTTGTCGGTGAAGGTGCGCTCGACGTCGATCCCGTCGAGCTGACGGACGGTGTTCTGGTCGACCGTGCTCACCCTGATATAGCCGACGCGCATGACTGACCTCTCTGCGACTTGAAATGTCAAGTTGAAGTCTAAGAACCCAGAGGACATGCGTCAAGAAATGTGGAGATGGACTCTATTCTGACACTTTCCGGGCCGGTCACGGCTGTGGTGCTGGGGTGTACCCCAATTGGCAGTGGTCGGGATCCGGCGGATCCTGAACTCCCGTGTCAGGCACTATCCCGTGCGCAGACTTCGGCTCCACCTCGATGACCTCGATTCACTTCGAAACGAGTAGCTGGGTACTCGCGCCAACCGGGAAAGGCCCAGGAACGCTTGTGGGCGACTGCATAGCCCCACATGGAAGGAAGACAGCGATGGTTCAGGTCAACACCATATTCGTCGTCCACACAACGAAGAACGTAGGGACCGCTGACACGGACGCGAACTTCGAACTCCAAATCGAACGGCCGGGGGAAGATCTCGTCCTACGCTTCCCTGAGCTCCCACACGATGAGAGAGCACGAGGCCGAACCGACAGCTACAGGTTCGACGTATCCGGAGCGAGCATTGACCACGCGAATCTGCGCATCCACATGAAGATGATCGACACCGCGGATGGTTGGCTTCCCGAGTCGATATTTGTCATCGGCATAACACCGACTGCCGCGCACGTTCTTCTCGGGTCTCATCCAAACTGGCCGGCCACGGGCTGGTTCGATCGAGGGGGCAATCCCGCGGGTCCGTCCAAATACCTCATCAGCGGATTCAGCGGCGCACGCTGATACCGAATCTCTCATTGCCCACAGGGCTGGGGTGCCGCGACCGCAATATGTGGTGATCACTCCATCCGTGGCGGGCAGGATCGGGGTGTGACCGACTTCGAGCAGGCGCCGGTGAAAATTGTTCGGCTGGTGATCGCGGGTTCGGGTCGCAATCGGCGCACTCGCACCCGCAGGCGCACTCGAATCGGTCCGCGTCGTCGGGCCACCTGCACCCGCTCCGGTGGGCGCATCCCTAACCGGACATCTGCCCCGCTGGCCACCCATTTGGACCCAACCGGGTGATCGTCAGCGCCATCCCCTGCGGCCACCTGCGCACCCACCATCGCTCCTACAGCTGTCGGGCGTGCCGCAAGGGTCGTGTCCTGGCCGCCGATCGCCGCGGGCTGCAACCACTTCGGCAGTCCACGCAACCTCTGACCGCTCAGCCCGCCTCGGCTGTCATCGACACGGGCCCCGCCAGCATCTGACTACGGATCAGAAGGTTAGGAGCCCAGCCGGATAGTGTCAGCATGAAGCGGACCGGCACCTCGATCTGACGGGTTGCGTCCGGCAGAGTGGTGTACCAGCGATTTCGGAGCGACCGCGTGAGCGTGTCGTAGCCGGATAGTGGGCGGTCACCGCGTGATCCTTCTTGAACCGCCAAGCTCAACGAAGGAGAAGTTCACGCGATGACCTCTGTCGAGCCTATCGACCCGTCGAAGTTGTTGTCCGATCAACTCGCCGTCGCCAGCCCTGACCTGCTGCGCACCATGCTCTCGACGTTCATCCAGTCGCTGATGAGCGCCGAAGCCGACGCGGTGTGCGGTGCCGGCTACGGCGAACGCTCGCCCGAGCGGGTCAACTCCCGCAACGGCTACCGGCATCGTGATTTCGACACCCGGGTCGGCACGATCGACGTCGCGATCCCGAAACTGCGATCGGGCAGCTACTTCCCCGACTGGCTGCTGGAGCGCCGCAAACGCGCCGAACGC
The DNA here is from genome assembly GCF_021183645.1 of Nocardia gipuzkoensis. Lineage (NCBI taxonomy): Bacteria > Bacillati > Actinomycetota > Actinomycetes > Mycobacteriales > Nocardiaceae > Nocardia > Nocardia gipuzkoensis. The sequence goes on from NZ_CP089225.1 coordinate 599,528, forward strand.
GCACTCACCAGCGTGGTCGCCACCTGCTATCTGCTCGGAGTATCCACCCGGCGGATGGAGAAGCTTGTCGAATCCCTCGGGATCACAAGCCTGTCCAAGTCGCAGGTGTCGATGATGGCCCGCGACCTGGACGCCCAGGTCGAAGCGTTCCGCACCCGTCCGCTGGATCAAGGTCCATACACCTTCGTCGCCGCCGACGCCATGGTGCTGAAAGTCCGGGAGAACGGGCGGGTGGTGAACGTGCACTGCCTGATCGCGACCGGCGTCAACGCCGAGGGCTACCGCGAAATCCTCGGTATCCAAGTCACCTCAGGTGAGGACGGAGCCGGTTGGCTGTCGTTCTTCCGGGACCTGGTCGCCCGCGGCCTGACCGGAGTCCGTCTGGTCACCTCCGACGCACACGCCGGACTGGTAGCCGCGATCGGCGCCACCCTGCCCGGCGCGAGCTGGCAGCGCTGCCGCACCCACTACACAGTCAATCTGATGTCGGTGTGTCCGAAAACGTCGTGGCCGTGGGTGCGGACCCTGCTGCACTCGGTATTCGATCAAGCAGACCCGGAATCAGTTGCCGCCCAATACGACCGGATGCTCGACGCGTTGACCGAGAAACTGCCGAAAGTCGCCGACCACCTCGACACCGCCCGCGCCGACCTGCTCGCGTTCACCAGCTTCCCCAAACAGATCTGGCGCCAGATCTGGTCCAACAACCCCCAAGAACGGTTGAACAAGGAGATCCGCCGCCGCACCGACGTCGTCGGCATCTTCCCCGACCGCGCCGCGATCATCCGCCTCGTCGGCGCCGTGCTCGCCGAACAACACGACGAATGGATCGAAGGCCGCCGCTACCTCGGCCTCGACGTCCTGACCCGATCCCGCACCACCACCGACACCAACCCGAATGAACAGGAGGAAACCACCACCCCAGCCCTCACCGCCTGACCACCAACCGGATCAGCGGTGACCGCCCCTCCTACACCACGCCCCTGGACTTGACCATCTGACGCTCTCCGCGCCGCCTGGCTCGACCTCAATCCTGCTCAGTTCTCAGTGCCCCGCATACGCACATCCCGGCGCACCAGGGCATGCTCCATCCGCCGGACCAGGAAGCGGTAACCGCTCACCTGCCAACGAGTAGTGGGTTTTGAAGGCATAAGTGCTCCCCCGACCAGTGCTCACAACTTGCCGACATACCCTAGCCCCGCGACACCTCCCCAGCGCTAATCCGACGGCCAACCACGGGTTGGTCCCCAGCTGATCCACGACAGGACGCACGCACCACCTGAAGGCGGAAGATTGACGGTGCGGCACGAGCCATGGGACTCCGGATCGGAAGGAGCCCAGCCGGAGAGCGTCAGGATGACGCGACTGGCACCTAACTCGACGTTCTCTACATCGCCTCCACCGTCCATCCAAGTTCGACGTAGTGGACTTCGACGCGCGGAAGGTCCCGGACTGTGTGGTCCGGGACCTTCCGAGAGGTCGGTCAGGCGGCGCGGCCAGGACCGTGACGGCGGATCCGCTCGGCCATTCAGCCAGCCCGACAGTCGTAAGCCGTCGCACGAACCACGCTCGTTCGTCGAGGGCACCGGACGCCGAACGATCCAACCAACGACCGATTCTCCGGGGGCACTATGAACTACACCCGCATCATCAATCCACCTACCGCTGACATAATGGCGCCGTCGATCAGCGCTCGGCCGAAGGCCATCGGGTTTGTGCGTACCGACGTATCCGGATCGCACGCACCACGTCACGCCGATGAGGTGCAGCGCCACGCACGTTCGTTGGGATTCGAGTACGTGTACACGGTCCGGCCGCCGGCCGACGAGCACGACCCGATCGGGTATGCGCTCGGTATGGCCGCCGGGCTCGGCGTGGAAATCATCTTTGTGTTCGACCTGGAGCAGGTGAACAACCGTCCGGCGCTGATCTGCGACGAAGGCTACGACTTGGAAACCGTTTGCCCGCAAAGCACTTGGGCGCGTTCGGCCGATGTCGAAATCGGGGCGACCCGATGAGTGAAGCTACCCTTGTTGCGCCACCGAGCATTTGCGCGATCGCCGAGGTCGCAATCGCTCATCGGCAGATGCAGCGTCACCGCGCCTGCCGGATCGATCTCTGCGCGTGGAAGTGGGTCGCGTACTACATGCTCGTCTACCACGGCCGCATCACGCCGCCGAAGTTGAGCCCACGCGAGCGGGCGTACGTGCGCGGCATCTCCTTCCCCACCGAGAACACCGACACCGACCGACGTTCGATCTGCGCCAGCTTGCCGAAACCGCAGACATTTCAACAAGTTCTCGACGGACTCACCGCGCTCGCACATGACAAGCTTCACCCATCGGACACGGGGAGCGAACGTTGAACAGCAGCGGGCCACTTCTTCCGTCGAAGAACTCTCTCCTGGACGCCTGCACCGGGTGCATCCGTCAACCGCACCCGTCCTGGAGGCGGCGTACGAACTCGCCGCACTCCACGAAGCACGCCTGAATACTCGCTACCCGGCCCGGCAGGACATCGACCACCATCGCACAAGACTGATGCGGCATATCGACCGCTGGGTGGCGTCCTCCTCACCGCAGGCATTGGGAGCGGCATACATGCACACCGAGACGATCGGCGCGGTGGTCGACCGACTCGCCGAGTACTCCGTGCTTGCCCATACCGCATTGAACTGCGACACACGGCAGCCGCATATGCACTACGTATGGCAACAACTTGCAGAACTCTCACTCGGCTACGGCGACCTAGCCTTGAACTCACCGCAGGAACCCGCCGCCTCCCGAGCTGCGTGGTTCAGCAATCGGCTATGCGCACGTAAGTCTCAGCAACCGACCGCGATCTTCTGATAGGTGATTGGGCAGTGGCCCGTTTGCCTCTGTGAGCAGCGGTCGGCTCGCGCCCACCGCGCACATGTACAGTCCGGTCGGCGACTGGCGGCACGCCCGCCGACCGGCATCGGAACCGACTGCTGCTTTCTTCGCAACGAACGCTCACCCGACCGTGCGGGCGCGGGCCTCGCAGATGTTGCTCGTGATGGGAACCGCCCTCGCGCGTCAACCTAGGATGAGCCCGATGAAGCTGCGGGAACGTCCGGTCGTGGTCGCCCTGATATACATTCTGCCCCATCGCGGCACCGCCGGCCTGTGGATTGAGAATCTGGTACAGGCCCGAGCCATCAAGGAACTGAGTCATGGTCTCCTCCTCACCGTGCGGGCGTACCGGCATTGAGCTTCAGGCCGCGCTGATCCAATAGCTGCGGTCAGCAGTGTATGAACCCGGAGTCGAGAATTTTTTCACCTATTCCGGGTGAATCTCGATCGGAGATGCGTACAGACGAAACGGCCCCACCGGATCTCCGATGGGGCCGTTTCAGCAGGTCTTCAGCTCAGTGCTTCTCCGGCCCGAGGTAGTACTCGAACACCAACCCCGCGGCAGCCGCGAGCACGCAGACCACGCCGATGCCGATCAGCCAGAACTGGAAGAACGCGAGGCCGAGGGCGGTCACCGAGCCTGCGGCGGCCAGGGTGATCGGCCAGAAACTGCCGGGTGAGAAGAAGCCCAGGTCGCCGGCGCCGTCCACGATCTCGGCGTCCTCGTAGTCCTCCGGGCGCAGGTCGAGACGACGGGCGACGAACCGGAAGTAGGTGCCGATGATCAGCGACAGGCCCGCGGTCAGCACCATGGCGGTGGTTCCCGCCCACTCGACGCCGGTGCGTGACTGGCCGGTGAAGAATCCGTACACCACCGCGATGATGATGAAGAACACCGTGAGCAGTTCGAAAATCCGCGCTTCGATCTTCATGTCAGATCAAATCCTCACTTGCTCTCGGCCGAGGCCGCGCTCTTGGTATCGCGCCTGGTGTTGAACGGCGTGGTGGACGTGGCGACCGGGGACTCACCGATGGACTCCAGCGCCTCGGCATTGGTCTTGCCCGCCTGGCGCGCGTCCAGGTACTTGGTGAACTTCTCCGGCGTGACCGCGCGGACCTCGAAGTTCATCATCGAGTGGTAGGTGCCGCACATCTCGGCGCAGCGGCCGACGAACGCGCCTTCCTTCTCGATCTTGGTGATCTGGAAGACGTTGTCGGAGTTGTTTTCCTTCGGGTTCGGCATCACGTCGCGCTTGAACAGGAACTCCGGCACCCAGAAGGCGTGGATCACGTCGGCGGCGGCGAGCTGGAACTCGATGACCTTGCCGGTCGGCAGCACCAGGACCGGGATCTCGTTGCTGGAGCCGATCGTCTCGACCTTGTCGTAGTGCAGGTAGGACAGGATGTCGTTCTCCGGCTTGCCGTGCACCGGGCCCGGCTGCGGGTGACCGTCCTCGGTCCGCTCCTGGTACTCCTCGAGCTGTTCCTGGCTCAGCGACTCACGCGCGGTGTCGATGCCGTCGAACTTGTAACCGTCTTTGAAGTCGACGTTGCGGTAGCCGAACTTCCAGTTCCACTGGAAGGCGGTCACGTCGACCGTGACATCCGGGTCGGCCACCTTCTCGTGCACGTAGTTCTGCACGACCACGGTGAAGTAGAACAGCACGGCGATGATGACGAACGGGATCGCCGTGTAGGTCAGCTCCAGCGGCACGTTGTAGCCGGTCTGGCGCGGGAACTCCGGGGAGTCCGCCTTCTTGCGGTGGAACGCGACGGTCCAGAAGGTCAGGCCCCAGACCAGCACGCCCATCGCCAGCGCGGCGACAACCGACCAGGTCCACAGTTCCCGCATCCGGGTGGCCTGCGGCGTGATACCCGAGGGCCAGCCGAACCGCAGCCAAACATTGTCGATCGAGCAGCCCGAGACGAGCAGCGCGGTGATCCCCAAGGACACCGCCAGCCCGGCCCGCCGAAGGATGCGGCCCTGCCGACCCCGGGCGGGTCGTGCCCCGATCTCTTCGCTCGCCTTGTGCGCCACGCTCACGCCTTCCTGGTCGCCACACATTCCGACAGTGCATCGTGCGGGGCTGCGATCGGCCCCGACGATACGTCCTAAGCTCGTTTCAGGACGCCCTCCGGGCCAGCGCGTCCGCGCGGGTCGCCTGAGAGAGACCTGAGTACTACGCAGCGTAGACCAAACGCACCCCCCGTTCGTCGTCGGGTCGGCTTCGACACCTCGCCGAGCGCACCCGGATCACCGTCACCAGCGATTCCGGCCGGGACGCGATGCGCACGACGCGCGAATCCGGTGGGTGCGGCATACTCGGACACTAGATTTCGTCCCCTCGCGCGCCATCCGGTGAGCGCGTATCCCGACTGCGAGAAATGAGGTTGCCGACGCCGTGTGTGGACTGCTCGGATTCCTGGCATCTGACGAGGCGGCACCCGACACGGTGGAGCAGGTCTACGACGCCTTGCACTGCGTGCGGCACCGCGGCCCGGACGAGCGCGGCACCTGGCACGACGACCGGGTGATCTTCGGCTTCAACCGCTTGTCCATCATCGACATCGAGCACTCGCACCAGCCGCTGCGCTGGGGCCCGCCGGGGCAGCCCGACCGCTATGCGCTGACCTTCAACGGCGAGATCTACAACTACCTGGAGCTGCGCGCGGAACTCACCGAGGCGCATGCCGAGGAGTTCCCGGACGGAAAGATCTTCCGGACCGAAGGCGACAGCGAGGCCATCGTCGCGGCGTTCCACTACTGGGGCCCCGAGGCGGTGCGCCGCCTGCGCGGCATGTTCGCGTTCGCGATCTGGGATACCGAGACCAGGGAGCTGTTCCTCGCTCGCGACCCGTTCGGCATCAAGCCGCTGTTCCTGGCCACCGGACCGGGCGGCACCGCGTTCGGCAGCGAGAAGAAGAGCCTGCTGGAGCTGCTGCCCGCGTTGCGGCTGAGCGACGCGCTGGACCCGCGGGCGCTGGAGCACTACACGGTGCTGCAATACGTGCCGGAGCCGGAGACGCTGCACAAGGACGTGCGCAGGCTCGAATCGGGCAGCTACGCCACCGTGCGGCCCGGCGCGGCTGCGGAGATCACCCGCTACTTCACCCCGAAGTTCGCGGTGCGCCCGTTCACGCCGGGTTCGGCGGCGGCGCGCTACCGGGAGATCGCCGCGGCGCTCGAGGACTCCGTCGCCAAGCACATGCGCGCCGACGTCACGGTCGGCTCGTTCCTGTCCGGCGGCATCGACTCCACCGCGGTCGCCGCGCTGGCCATGCGGCACAACCCGAAGCTGATCACGTTCACCACCGGGTTCGAGCGCGAGGGCTACTCGGAGGTGGACGTGGCCGCCGAGAGCGCCGAGGCGATCGGCGCGCGGCACGTGGTGAAGGTGGTCTCCCCCGCCGAGTTCGCCGCGGCGATCCCGGAGATCGTCTGGTACCTCGACGACCCGGTGGCCGACCCGGCGCTGGTTCCGCTGTACTTCGTGGCGAAGGAAGCGCGCAAGCACGTCAAGGTGGTGCTCTCCGGCGAGGGCGCCGACGAGCTGTTCGGCGGATACACCATCTACCGGGAACCGCTGTCGTTGAAACCGTTCGAGAAGCTGCCCCGCGGACTGCGCAGGCTGGCGGGCAGGCTTTCGGACCGGATTCCGGAAGGCACCAGGGGCAAGAGCCTGCTGCACCGCGGCTCGCTCAGCCTGGAGGAGCGCTACTACGGCAACGCGCGCAGCTTCAACGACGCGCAGCTGCGCGCGGTGCTGCGCGAGTTCCGGCCGGAGTGGACACACCAGGACGTCACCGCGCCGCTGTACGCCCAGTCCCGTGGCTGGGACCCGGTGGCCCGCATGCAGCACCTGGACCTGTTCACCTGGCTGCGCGGCGACATCCTGGTCAAGGCCGACAAGATGACCATGGCCAACTCGCTGGAGTTGCGCGTGCCGTTCCTGGACTCCGAGGTGCTGAAGGTCGCCGAGGGCCTGCCGTTCGACCAGAAGATCACCAAGGAGACCACCAAGTACGCGCTGCGCCAAGCGCTGGAGGGCATCGTGCCCGCGCACGTGCTGCACCGCGCCAAGCTCGGCTTCCCGGTACCGCTGCGGCACTGGCTGCGCGGGACGGAACTCTACGACTGGGCTCAGCAGCAGATCGCCGAGTCGCAGACCGACCACCTACTGAACAAGGCCGCGATCAGCGAGATGCTGGTCGCGCACCGGGCCGGGACCGCCGATCACAGCCGCAGGCTGTGGACACTGCTGGTGTTCATGGTGTGGCACGGCATCTTCGTCGAAGACCGGATCAAGCCGGAGATCCAGGAACCGGTCTACCCCGTTTCGCTATAGCTTGCCCGATCGGTAATCGCGCTGTGTACAGCTGGGGCCCGCCGTCGATGACGGCGGGCCCCAGTGTGTCGAATTGTGGTGAGTGCCGATAACTACAGCAGCGGCTTGATGTCGGCCGCGGCTTCGGGGCCGTATGCCTGGGTGAGGCGCTCCAGCGCGGACTCCTTGTTGAGCGTCCACTCCTGGGTGCCCATGGTCTCCAGCACGAGCACGGCGATCAGCGATCCCAGCTGCGCGGAACGCTCCAGGCTCAGCCCGGCGGTGTGCGCGGTGAGGAAGCCTGCGCGGAAGGCGTCGCCGACACCGGTCGGCTCGACCTTCTCGGTCTCGGGCACCACACCGACGGTCACTTCGGTGCCGTCGCGGTCGACGATCCGCACCCCCTCCGCGCCCAGGGTGGTGACGCGGATGCCGACCTTCTGGGCGACCTCCTCCTCGCTCAGACCGGTCTTCTGCAGCAGCAGCGCCCACTCGTACTTGTTCGTGAAAAGGTACGCGGCGCCGTCGATGAGCTGCACCGACTGGTCGCCGTCCAGGCGGGCCAACTGCTGGGACGGATCGGCGGCGAACGGAATGCCGAGTTCGCGGCACTCGGCGGTGTGCCGCAGCATCGCCTCGGGGTCGTTGGCGCCGACCAGGACGAGGTCGAACTCGTGGGTCTCGGCGAGCTCGGCGATGGAGATGTCGCGAGCCTCGCTCATCGCGCCGGGGTAGAACGACGCGATCTGGGCCATGTCGTCATCGGTGGTGCAGACGAAGCGGGCGGTGTGCGCACGATCGGACACCAGCACGGTGGAGCAATCCACGCCGTGCTTCTCCAACCAGGCGCGATACTCGCCGAAATCGGCGCCGACGGCACCGACGAGCAGGGGCGCGCGATTGAGCAGGCCCATGGCGTAGACGATGTTGCCGCCGACGCCACCACGACGGATCTGCAGATCGTCGACGAGGAAGCTCAGCGACACGTGGTCGAGCTGGTCGGCCAGCAGTACGTCGGCGAACCGTCCGGGAAAACGCATGAGGTGGTCGGTCGCAATGGACGCGGAAACGGCGATGGACACGTGGCTGGGCCCTTCAACTGTAGGCGGCAGGCGGTCAAGACCGGGACGACGAAGTCCCGATCTCGATCTCACCGTAGCGGATCCGCCTCACCGATTCGGGCGCAGCTGCGCACGCGCATATTCAAATTAGGCAACTGATTTCGCGAGACATGGGTAACTCGTCGGGACCGCCCAGAACTCGAGCGGCACCCGACGCACGACCTGAACGTGAGACCTACGTCTCCCGACCGGTACGGCCTCGAGCCCCGGAAGGCGAGCAGGCTCAGTTGAAGGAGTCGCCGCAGGCGCAGGAGCCGGTGGCGTTCGGGTTGTCGATGGTGAAACCCTGCTTCTCGATGGTGTCGACGAAGTCGATCGAGGCGCCCTGCACGTACGGCGCGCTCATCCGGTCGACGGCCAGCTTGACGCCGCCGAAGTCGACGGTCAGGTCGCCGTCGAGCGAGCGGTCGTCGAAGAACAGCTGGTAGCGCAGGCCGGCACAACCACCCGGCTGCACCGCGATCCGCAGCGCCAGGTCGTCGCGTCCCTCCTGGTCCAGCAGTGCCTTCGCCTTCGAGGCGGCGGCGTCGGTCAGAGTCACACCGTGGGTGGCGGTCTCGTTCTGCACAGTCATGAACTCTCCTCGAGGAACCTGTGGTCAACCCGTGAACAGCGCACGGGTCGTGTTTGTCAACACCACTCGGCCGGCTGCTATTCCTCCATCTTGCCATCACCTGATCCGCGGTGACACGCAACCTGCGTGAGCCCGCACACTCCCGGCGAATCGGACCGCATTTCCCGCCGCGCAGCCCATCGAATAGCCTGGTCGATGTGAAATTGTTCCGTCGCGGCGAGTCCAGCACCACCGACGCGACCGCCGAATCGACGGTGGTCACGGACGGCGACTCGGCCGCGGGCACCACCCGCACGGCCACGACGGCCACCGCGGGCAAGGGCCGACCCACCCCGAAACGCCGTGACGCACAAAGCAAGCGCCGCGGACCGGTAGCACCCGCTCCGCTCACCGCGAAGGAAGCCCGAGCCCGGCGCAAGGCCACGAAGGGCACCAAGGAGGAGCGCAAGGCGGCCGCCGCCAAACGGCGCGAGGCCGCCGCGGATCGACGCGAACGCATGCTCGCGGGCGAGGACAAATACCTGCCGCACCGCGACCAGGGTCCGGTCCGGGCGTTCGTCCGTGACATCGTCGACGCCCGGCGCAACCTGGTCGGCCTGTTCATGCCGATGGCGCTGGTGCTGATCCTGTCGATGTTCGTCGCGCCCGCGCTGCAGACCATCGTCACGCTGGCCATGCTCGTGATGATGCTGTTCATGGGGATCGAAGGCTTCCTGCTCGGCCGCGTCGTGAACGGCCGGGTCAGGGAGCGTTTCCCGGAGACCACCGACATCGGCTACCGACTCGGCTGGTACGCCTTCGTCCGCGCCTCCCAGATCCGCAAGATGCGCGCCCCGAAACCGCGCGTCAACCCGGGCGACGCTGTGTGATTTTTCCAGCGCCTGCGGCGCTGGGTGTTCGCGGCCCCTTTGTGGCTCGCGTCCGAGCGGCCGCCGCTGGCGACTTCGTCGCGGACGCGGCGGCCACTCGGACGCGAGCCGGGCCGCGAACGGCGGATGCTCGGTCTCGCTTCGCTCGAAACCTGTGGTTGCGGTGCGCTGGGCGCGTAGGTATGGAACTCACTATCGATGCGCGCGGTTCGTCCTAGTGGTCGGCTGTTGACTCGGCCCGGCCGCGGCCGGTGACGGCGTCGCGGACGCGGCGGTCGCTCGGACGTGAGCGGACCGTGAAACACGCATGCTCGCTCTCGCTTCGCTCGAAATCGGGTGGGTTGGGCCGGGGGCGGCGCGAAGGGGGCATACAAGGGTTGTGCAGCCCGCCGACTGACCGCCGTGCTCATCGCTCCTGGCCGCGGCGCCGTCGACGGCGCGCTGCACATGGCTGCACGCGTTGCTTACGAGGCGGCCCGTTCCATCCTGCTCAGCGGTGGTGGTTGTCCCGGCCGAGCATTGCCGTCAGCTCGGAGTGCAGCCGCTGCGCGTCGCGGTCGATGACGTCCGACGAGCCCGCGCGCCCCGTGCTGCGGGCGATGACTGTGGCGAAAGCCACGATGACTGCCAGGGAGACGAGGAAAGTAGCCATGGCAGTAATTTTGCGTTCCATGATTTACCGCCGAAAGTGGCGGTACTGACATTGTTCGTAAAAATACGGCCAGTAGACTGGCGGCATGCTGTCGAAGGTCGCCGTGGTGCTGTCCGAACGCATGGCCATGTTCGAATTCGGGGTCATCTGTGAGGTTTTCGGGCTGGACCGTACGGCCGACGGACTGCCCGCCTTCGATTTCCGGGTGTGCGGCGCGCAGCCGGGCGTCCCGCTGCACTCGACCAGTCCGGGGATAACCGTCACACCGGAGTACGGGCTCACGGAGCTGTCGGCGGCCGATCTCGTCGCCATCCCGGCCGCCGCGACCGACCGCGGGTTCGATCCGCGGGTCGTGGCCGCCGTCCGCGACGCGGCGGCAGCCGGGGCGACGGTGCTCACCGTGTGCTCCGGAGCTTTCCTGGCCGGGGCGGCCGGACTGCTCGACGGCCGCAAATGCACCACCCACTGGCGCTATGTCGAGAAACTCGCCGACGAGTACCCCGAAGCGACCGTCGATCCGGACGTGCTGTTCGTCGACGAAGGTGATCTGATCACCAGCGCGGGCACCGCCGCGGGCATCGATGCCTGCCTGCACCTGGTGCGGCGTGAACTCGGCAGCGGCGTGGCCAACGCGATCGCGCGGCGCATGGTGGTCCCGCCGCAGCGCGACGGCGGGCAGCGCCAGTTCATCGAACGCCCCGTCGCCCCCTGCACCTCCGACAGCCTCACCCCCACCTTGGCCTGGATGAACGAGCATCTCGACCTGCCGCACACCGTCGAAGACCTGGCCACCCGCGCCAACATGTCCACTCGCACCTTCGCCCGCCGCTTCGCCGCCGAGACCGGAACCACTCCGGTGAAATGGCTCACCAACCAGCGCGTACTACTGGCCGAGCAGCTGCTCGAAGAAACCGACCTCGGGCTGGAGCACATCGCTGCCCGCTCCGGCTTCGGCTCCGGCGCCCTCTTGCGCCACCATTTCCAACGCTTGGTCGGCATCGCTCCCACCGAATACCGCCGCCACTTCGGCCGCAGCCCGGAAGAACCGGCCTGATTTCGCCGAGGCCCGTGTTCAGCTCCGCCCGCCCGGCGTCCCCGATAGGAGTTGCGACTCCACCTGGTGCCGCTGGGTCCGCGAGATGCGTCCTGGCCCGGCCTGCCAGGGCGAGACGGATCGGCAAATGCTGCGGTCGTCGGCCGCACAACCACGCTCCGGGATCGGATACCTCGATCCGCCCGCGCGGCGTCCCGACCAGAGCTGCCACCACACTCCCGGCGGGCGGATGCCCCTGGAGTCCGCGAGACGCGCCCTAGCCCGGCTTTGCCAGGGCGAGACGGATCGACAAATGCTGCCTCGGCGGCCGCACAACCACGCTTCGGGATCGGATACCTCGATCCGCCCGCGCGGCGTCCCGACCAGAGCTCCCCAGCACCTTTCAGCCCGGTGTCATGGCGGTCCGCGAGAGATGCGTCTCGGCGCGGCACGCCGGGGTGCGGTGGAGCCGCAGACGTGCAGCGGTCCGCTGTTCGGTTGATACCGTGCACCCGTGTCACAAAACCCCACGTCCGCAGCGCCACGAAGCACCCTCGTTCTCGGTGGCGCGCGGTCCGGGAAGTCGGCGTTCGCGGAGGACCTGGCGGTGCGGGCGGGAGGCCCGGTGCGCTATCTCGCCACCGCGATGCCCGATCCCGACGACCATGATTTCGCCGAGCGCATCGCCAAGCACCGCGGGCGGCGCCCGACGGGCTGGTCGACCATCGAAAGCGCCGATCCGGCAACGATTCTCACCGAATCCACGCCTTCGGCCTGCACCCTGATCGATGACATCGGCACCTGGCTCACCGCCCGCATCGACGCGCGCGACGCCTGGGAAGCCCCGCGCGGCACGGTCTCCCCCGACACCGACGCGCTGGTCGCCGCCGTCGCCGCCTATACCGGTGATCTCGTGATCGTCAGCCCGGAGGTCGGCATGGGCGTCATCCCCGCCACGCGCTCCGGCTGCCTCTTCCGCGACGAGATCGGCACCCTCAACCAGCGCCTGGCCCAGGTCTGCGACGAAGCGTTCTTCGTCATCGCCGGTCTCCCGCTCCGGCTCAAATAGCAACAGGCCCCCTCGCACGTGCCCGCCCTGCGAGGAGCCGACTGCCGGGCAGTCGTCCCGCACCGATCAGCCCGTCAAGCGGCGAGGTCAGGCCCGCGCTGAACATCTCCGCACACATCGCAACCGCGCATTCGCACCCCGCTGGCCGGAATCGGAGCAAGCCATCGAGCGGCTCGGGGCCCCGGCGGCACTGCCGAGCGGGTGCGGCGGGGCCGGACGTCCAGCCGACGGCGGGGCGGGCAATGGCAAGATTGGGCGGCGTAGTCGGCGGAACCGCCATGACCGAAAGGCTCGATAGTGACGCACGGATTCGGACCGGTAGCGCCTCCGGACGCACAGTTTCGTGCGGCGGCCGAGCAGCGGCAGGCACAGCTGACCAAACCGCATGGGGCACTGGGCCGACTGGAGCAACTCGGTAACTGGGTGGCGGCCTGCCAGGGCGCGTGCCCGCCCCAGCAGTTCGAGCGCGCTCGGGTGGTGGTGTTCGCCGGGGATCACGGCGTCGCGCGGCACGGGGTGTCGGCGTATCCGAGCGAGGTCACCGCGCAGATGGTCACGAACTTCCTGGGCGGCGGGGCCGCGGTGAACGCGCTCGCGGCCGTGGCGGGCGCGACCGTCCGGGTCGCCGATCTCTCCGTCGACGCCGACACCGACCCGCAGGTTTCCAAGCACAAGGTGCGTCGCTCCAGCGGGTCGATCGATCGCGAGGACGCGCTCACCGCCGCGGAGGTCGAGTCGGCGATCGCCGCGGGCCGCGCCATCGCCGACGAGGAGATCGACGCGGGCGCCGACCTGCTGATCGCGGGCGACATGGGGATCGGCAACACCACTCCGGCCACGGTGCTCATCGCCAGCCTCACCGATACCGAACCGGTCGCCGCGGTGGGCCGCGGCACCGGCGTGGACGACGCCGGATGGATCCGCAAGGTCGCCGCCATCCGCGATGCGATGCGCCGCGCCCGCCCGGTGGTGAAGGACCCGGTCGAACTCCTTCGCGTGGCAGGTGGCGCCGACTTCGCCGCGATGGCCGCGTTCCTCGCCCAGGCCGCCACCCGGCGCACGCCCGTCATCCTCGACGGCGTCGTCGTGACGGCCGCGGCGATGGTCGCCGAAGACCTCGCCGCGGGTGCGAGCGCCTGGTGGCTGGCCGGCCATCGGTCCACCGAACCGGCACACGACCTCGCGCTGCGACATCTGCGCCTCGAACCCTTGGTCGACCTGACCATGCGCCTCGGCGAAGGCTCCGGCGCCCTGACAGCACTTCCCATCCTCCGCTCGGCGGTGGCGACTCTCACGGAGATGTCCACCTTCGCCGAGGCGGGCGTCAGCACCGCGGAACCCGAACCGGCAACCCCCGCGCCGAACCTGCGCAAGTGAAGTCTTCCCGCCCCTGCGCCGCCTTACTCCACCCGTCGACGCCGGGTGGGACGCGGGAGAACCCGGCACCGCCGCCGGTCATCGACCAGGTTTCCGGCAACACGCGCCGAGTACCGCCTGCCGAACGAGGTTGGGCGTGAACGGGGTTCGGTTGGCGATCTCCTGGCTCACGGTACTGCCGGTACGGGGGCCCGATGACGTCGATCGATCCGCGGCGCGGCGGGCGATCCTGTTGGCGCCGCTGGTCGGCGCGCTACTCGGCGCGGGGGCCGCGGGCCTGCTCTGGGCGCTGACCCGGGCGGGAACGAGCGCTTCGCTGGCCGGGCTGCTGACGGTCGGCGCACTGGCGTTGGTCACCAGGGGTATGCACTTGGACGGCCTGGCCGACACCTTGGACGGGCTCGGCAGCTACGGGCCGCCCGAGCGGGCCAGACAGATCATGAAGAGCGGCGGGGCCGGTCCTTTCGGTGTCGCGGGGCTCACGTTCACCATTGGGGTGCAAGCGTTTTCGTTCGCGGCCCTGGCCGATTCGGGCAGATGGCTCGCGGTGGCCCTCGCCGTGGCGAGCGGCCGTGTCGCGGTGATCCTGGCCTGCCGGGGCATTCCCGCCGCTCCGGGCACCGGGTTCGGCGTTCTGGTCGCGGACACGCAATCGGCTGTGGCCGCGGTGTGCTGGCCGGTGGCCGCCGTCGCCCTCGCCGTTTTCGCCGTCTCCGGCTACCCCTGGCTCGGGCCCCTCGCCGTGACGCTCGGCCTGGCCGCCTCGGCGATCCTGGTCCGGCACTGCGCCCGCCGCTTCGGCGGAGTCTCCGGTGACGTCCTCGGCGCCGCGGTCGAGACGACCGTAGCGGTTACCGCGGCCGTCCTGTCCCTCGCGGTCCAGACCGTCTGACCCGCCTGCGCCGTAGATTCGACATGCCGACTTGGACATTGGTCCAGTTCGGAACCGCCCGAGAGTCTGGGTCACTGGAATTTTTCCGGCCGCGGCGCGCGGATCGTCTGGGTCGGGCAATAAGGTGGGCGGTATGTCTTCTGAACGCCTGTATTTTCGCCAGCTGTTGTCGGGACGCGACTACGCCGTGGGCGATCCGATCGCGACGCAGATGCGTAACTTCGCGTATCTGATCGGCGATCGGGAAACAGGCGAATGCGTGGTGATCGATCCGGCATACGCGGCGGGTGACCTGGTGGACATCGCCGAGGGAGACGGTCTGCGGCTCAGCGGCGTGCTCGCCACTCACCACCACCCCGATCACGTGGGCGGCACGATGCTCGGCTTCACCCTGCGCGGGGTGCGCGAACTCCTCGAAAAGACAAGCGTCCCAGTGCATGTCAACGCCAAAGAGCTGCCGTGGGTGGCCAATGTCACGGGTATCGCCGAAAGCGAACTGACCGGTCACGAGCACGGCGACAAGGTCACCGTCGGGGCCTTCGACATCGAGTTACTACACACGCCCGGACACACTCCGGGCAGCCAATGCTTCCTGTTCGACAACCGCCTGATCGCCGGCGACACCCTGTTCGTCGACGGCTGCGGCCGCACCGATTTCCCCGGCGGCGATTCGGACGAAATGTTCCGCAGCCTGCGCTACCTGGCCGGACTGGCGGGCGACCCGGTCGTCTACCCGGGCCACTGGTATTCGCAGGAACCCAGCGCCGCACTGTCCACTGTCCGGGACAAAAACTACGTCATGCGTCCGCAGACGCTGGAGCAGTGGCACATGCTGATGCCGGGCTGAGTCACATACGCCGCATCCAGCCGTGCTTGTCGGCGAACGTGCCGCGCTGGATGCCGGTGAGGGTGTCGCGCAGAGCCATGGTGACCGCGCCGGGCTCTCCGCCGCCGATGGTGAACTCGCCCGTACCGGAACGGACCCAGCCGACCGGGGTGATCACCGCGGCGGTCCCGCAGGCGAAAACCTCGGTGATCTCACCGGATTCGGCGCCCTTGCGCCATTCCTCGACCGAGATCTTGCGTTCCTCGACCGGGAAGCCGGAATCGGCGGCAAGGGTGAGCAGCGAATCGCGAGTGATGCCCGGCAGCAACGAGCCGGAGAGTTCCGGCGTGACCAGCCGCGCCTCGGAACCGGACCCGAAGACGAAGAACAGGTTGTTGGTGCCCATTTCCTCGACGTAGCGGCGCTCACACGCGTCCAGCCACACCACCTGATCGCATCCCTTGGCCGTTGCCTCGGCCTGGGCGAGCAGCGAAGCGGCGTAATTGCCCGCGACCTTCGCCTCGCCGGTGCCGCCCGGCGCGGCGCGCACGTATTCGGTGGACAGCCAGACCCGCACCGGCTTCACACCGCGCGGGAAGTACGCCCCCGCCGGGGAACCGAGCAACAGGTACTTGTACGCCGCGGCGGGCTTCACACCGAGTCCGGCCTCGGTGGCGAACATGAACGGCCGCAGGTACAGCGATTCCTCGCCGCCCGCCGCGGGCACCCAGTCCCGGTCCACCTCGAGCAGTTGGCGCACCGACTCGATGAACAGCTCGTCGGGCAGCTCCGCCATCGCCATACGGCGAGCCGACCTGCGGAAACGCGCGGCGTTGGCATCAATCCGGAAGCAGGAGACGCTGCCGTCACCCTGACGGTAGGCCTTGAGCCCCTCGAAGATGGCCTGGCCGTAGTGGAACACCATGGTCGCGGGGTCCAGCGCCAGCGGGCCGTACGGCTCCACGCGCGCGTTCGTCCACGTGCCGCCGACGTAATCGATGGAGACCATGTGATCGGTGAAGTACCGCCCGAACCCCGGCTCCGCCAGTACCTCTTGTCGCCGCTGCGCCGCGAGTGGCGCGGGATGCGGAACACGGGTGAACTGTGCGGCAGCGGTCATGGCGACGATCCTATCCGGCTCGATTCCGGCGATTTCGCCACGGTCCGCGCCCCTGGTCCCCCGCGGGGCACGGCGCAGACCACGGGGGACCAGGCGAGCGCGGCGGGGCGGCGAAAGTCGCCACCGCGCCGTCGCGGCCGCCCCGCGGCGGGAGTTACTTGGTGTTGGTGCGGACGAACGGTGGGCGCACGGTTTCGCAGCGCAGGCGGCGGCCGCGGACGTCGACCTCGACCTCGGTACCGGGTTCGATGCCGGCCGAGGTGTCCAGCAGGGCCAGCGCGATGCCGACCTTGAGGGTGGGCGAGAAGGTGCCGGAAGTGGTTTCGCCGACCGGTTCGCCGCCCCTCAGCACGGTTTGCCCTTGCCGGAGCACACCGCGGTCGAGCGCCTTCAGGCCGAGCAGGATTCGGCGCGGGCCGTCCGACTTCTCCTGCTCCAGAGCGGCCTTGCCCCAGAACTCCGGTTTCTTCCAGCCGACCGCCCACCCGCAGCGCGCCTGCACCGGGGAGATCTCCAGCGAGAGTTCGTGCCCGTGCAAGGGATAGCCCATCTCGGTACGCAGGGTGTCGCGGGCGCCGAGCCCGGCCACCTGGCCTTCGGCGGCGCGCACCCGCTCGATCAAGGCGCCGAACAGCGGTTCGGCGTCGCCCCAGCGCGGCAGCAGCTCGTAGCCGTGTTCGCCGGTGTAACCGGTGCGGCAGACCCGGACGGGGCGCCCGTCCCACACGGCGTCGGCGTAGGCCATGTACTCGAGGTCGGTGGGCAGGCCGAGCGCGCTCAGCACCTCGGTGGAACGCGGGCCCTGCACGGCGAACACGGCGTACTCGCGGTGCTCGTCGGTGACGGTGACGCCGTCGGGCGCGGCCTTGCGCAACTCCGCGACGACCGCCGCGGTGTTGGCGGCGTTCGGCACCAGGAAGATCTCGTCGTCACCGGCGTAGTAGGCGATCAGGTCGTCGATCACTCCCCCGTCAGGAGCACAGCACAGCGTGTACTGCGCCTTGCCCGGCTGGATGCGGCCGAGATCGTTGGTGAGCGCCGAGTTCACGTACGCCGCGGCGCCGGGGCCACGCACCGTCGCCTTGCCGAGATGGCTGACGTCGAACAGACCCACCGCCGTGCGAACCGCCTGGTGCTCGGTCACCGTGCCCGCGTAGGACACCGGCATCTCCCAGCCGCCGAACGGCGCGAAGGTGGCGCCGAGCTCGACGTGCACGGCGTGGATGGGTCCTTGCAGGAGGCTCGTCTCGGTCACCCGCCGAGCTTATCCGCCGACCGCGGCGCGTAGCCGTGGTCCTCGCCCCGCGTCAGGGCCGGAACCACATCGGAATCAGTGTCGGACCGTTCTCCGGCAGGGTGTGGGTAGTCCCGGTCGCGGCGAATCCGCAGCGGCGGTAGAGCCGAGCGGATCGTTCGGTGCTCGCTTCGAGAAACGCCGGAACGCCCGCTTCGGAGGCCGCTTTCAACCGGTCGGCGAGAATCGCCGCACCGGCTCCTTTGCCGCGATGCTCCGGCATCGTGACGATCACCTGCAGGTATCGGTGCGGGAACTCGCGGGGGTGTTCCCGGGCCAGCAGGTCCGTGACGATCTGTAGCCGCTGGAGCACGCGCACGTCGGGAGCCTGCTGCGCCATGGTCCGCGTCTCGGCGGCTTCGGCGGCGAACCGCTCGACCGAGGTGACGTGCTGCCAGATCGACATGGACCAGATCTCCGCACCCGCGCCCGCCACCCAGATCTCGTCGTCCCGCAATGCTCGGTCGACCAGACCGGGCACGAACGCGGTGCGCAACCCGCCTTCGGGTTGGCCTTCGAGCACCCACGTGGTCACCACCTCGTCCGCACTGGCGATGCCGAATGCCTCGATCAGCGCGTCACGGTCCTCGGCCCCGGCCTGGCGAGTGGTGATCTCCATCGCGTTCCTTTCCTTGTGAACACCGTATTGATTCGCAAATCTAGGCAGGTCAGAGCCATCTCGCTAATATTTCGTCACACCTGTTCGTGTGTCGAAATGGAAGCATCGGAATGACCTGTGCGCTCTGCCGGAACGAACTCGTCCAGCCGACGCTCGGCCGTCGGCGCAAGTACTGCTCCCGTTCCTGTCAGGCCCGCGCCTACCGCGCCCGCCGCGCGGCGATCCCCGTGCGCCGCGCCGCCCGCCCGACGCGGCTCACCGCCGTCGGCATCACCCGCGCGGCGGTGGAGCTGGCCGACCGCGACGGGATCGACGGCCTCACCATGCGCCGCCTGGCCGGCGCGCTCGGTGTCGCGACGGCGGCCCTCTACCGCCATTTCCCCGACCGGGAAGCGCTGCTGGCGAGCATGGCCGAGCTGGTACTCGATGAGATTCCGCCGCCGCCCGCCGAGCGCACCGGCTGGCGGCCCCGGTTACGGCACGAGGCCCACGAGGAGTGGCGCCTCTACCGCAGGCATCCGTGGATGCTGCCGCTCCTGGCGCGCACCCGTCCGCCGCTGGGCCCGGCGCTGCTGGACGTCCTGGAACGAAACTTCGCCGCTCTCGACCACCCCGGCCTCACACAGCGCACCGGATTCACCATCTACCTCGCGCTGTCGGGGTTGGTCCAGGGACTCGCGCTGTTGTGGAGTTCCGAGCGCGTCGACCGCTTCGGTGATCCGCGCGACGCCGCCGAGGCGATGCCGCACCACGACCTCGCCGAGTGGCTGGACCCGGCGATCCGCCCCGTCCTGCATCGTCTGCTCGCCGACCAGAACTCCGGTTTCGAGATGGACTTCGACGACCTGCTCGTCGCCGCGGTGGAACTCCTGCTCGACGGCGTCGCGGTGCGTCATCCGGAACGGAGCGAATAGCCTGTGCCAATGACCGCTGTTGCAGATCGCTCGCTCGGACCGGAACTGGCACGCACCGAGACCATCGGCGCGGACACCGATGTGCTCGTCATCGGACTGACCTCCTCGGAGGACGGCCCCGCCATCGTGCCCGAGGACCTGTTCGGCGACGTGCTCACCGCAGAACTGCGCGGGGAACTGCTCGACCAGCTCGGCACGGTCGGGGCGAAGGGCAAGGCCGAGGAACTGACCCGCATCCCGGCGCCGTCCGGCTTGGCCGGAGTGTCCAGCGTGCTCGCCGTCGGCCTGGGGTCCGCCGACAAACTCGACGCCGAGCAGATCCGCCGCTCGGCCGGTGTGGCCGCCCGCGCGCTGTCCGGCACCGAACTGGTGGTGACCACGCTGTCCGGGCTCGACATCGGCGCCGCCGCGGAAGGCTTCTACCTGGGTGCCTACACGTTCACGCCGTTCCGCTCGGACAAGTCCGCGCCCAAGCCGGACGAGCGTCCGGTGGCCCGCGTCGAGTTGCTGGTGCCCGAGGCGGGATTCGGTGAAGAAGCGCTGTTCCGCGCGCAGCTCACCGCCGAGGCCGTCGCCACCGCACGGGATTTCGTGAACACCCCGCCCAGCCACCTGTTCCCCGCCGAGTTCGCCTCCCGCGCCCGGGAACTGGCCGAGGCGGCGGGCCTCACCGTGCAGGTGCTCGACGAGAAGGCGCTGGAAGCGGGCGGTTACGGCGGTGTGCTCGGCGTGGGCAAGGGCTCCTCGCGTCCGCCGCGCCTGATCCGGATCACCTACGCGGGCGGCCCGAAGAAGGTCGCGCTGGTCGGCAAGGGCATCACCTTCGACACCGGCGGCATCTCCATCAAGCCCGCGCAGAACATGGAGAACATGACCTCCGACATGGCAGGCGCCGCCGCCGTGATCGCGACGACGCTGCTGGCCGCCCGGCTGAGCCTGCCGATCACCGTCACGGCCACGGTGCCGATGGCGGAGAACATGCCCTCGGCCACCGCGCAGCGCCCCGGCGACGTGCTCACCCAGTACGGCGGGGTCACCGTCGAGGTGCTCAACACCGACGCGGAGGGCCGTTTGATCCTCGCCGACGCGATCGTGCGCGCGAGCGAGGACGAGCCGGAGTACCTGATCGACGTGGCGACCCTGACCGGAGCGCAGATGGTCGCGCTCGGCACCCGCACGCCCGGCGTGATGGGCACCGACGAATTCCGCGATCGGGTGGCCCGCATCTCCCGCGAGGTGGGCGAGAACGGCTGGGCCATGCCGCTTCCGGCCGAACTGCGCGGCGACCTGAACTCCAAGATCGCCGACCTGGCCAATGTCGCGCCGCACCGCTGGGGCGGCATGCTCTCGGCGGGGCTGTTCCTCAAGGAGTTCGTCCCGGAGAACGTGCAGTGGGCCCACCTCGATGTGGCCGGTCCGGCCTATAACACCGGCGGCCCCTTCGGCTACATCGGCAAGGGCGGCACCGGCGTCCCGGTCCGCACGCTGATCGCCGTGCTCGACGACATCGCCGCCGAGTGAACTCGCGAGTGCGTCGTCCGGGGCGATCTCCGGACGACGCGCTCCGGCCCCGCCGGGACGGATAGGACGGTCGCGCGCTCACCGGTTGGCGACCGGGCGGCCGCCCGAGACTCCCCGCGCCGAATGGAACCGCGGCAAGGGCGCGATGAGCGGTGCATCGGCGCGGCCGGCGCGCGCTCGGCGCGGCCGGTGCGGCCGGTGCGGCCGGTGCGGCCGGTGCGGGAATAGTCCGGGCCGACGACGCGTGGGGCGGCCTGCCCCCAACGGTTCGCAGAGCGGCTCGCCCGTCGTCGCGGGCACCTGACGAGCCCGCGCGAGAACCGGGCGGAACGGACATATCGACGGCTCAGAGGTCGTACAGATCCCGTTCCAGCTCGCGCCGCCGCTCCACCCGTTTCCGGGCGTCGTAGTCGCGCATCCGCTGCGGATACCCAGTCTTGCGCACGTCGTAGACGGGGATGTGCAAATCCTTGGCTAGCCGCTGCGCCCCGCGCTCGCCGACGATCCGGCGGGTCCATTCACCATCAGCGGCAATAAGAACGACTGTGACATCTGTCACCGTGGTCTTCGGCTCGATGTAGCCTTCGACGCCCACGTGGGTGCGCACCCATTCGGAGAGATAGCGGGCATCCTGCCCGGCCACCGAACCCCCACGTAGAACGCCGCCAGCCCGGGCAGCGCCGCCACGGAAACGATCCAGCAAACCCAACGACGCCGACCTCCTTTCCTGCACCGGAGAATGTTCACCGCCGGTCTTCCCATACTGCCAGCTCTGTGCAGTTCGCCGCCCTGTGCTACCTGGCTTGCGTACGAGTGCAAGGATGGACCGCGGTACAAGAACCACACGGATCTCCGGTGCCACCACAATGATCGGTGGCTTCCGGACTCCCGGCGCGACCCGCGGCGGGCGTCCGCAGCGAGATCAACTGTTGTAGAACCCCGTCGAGCAGTCAGAGGAGTCAACGGACATGGCCTTCTCCGTCCAGATGCCCGCTCTTGGTGAGAGCGTCACCGAGGGAACGGTGACCAGGTGGCTGAAGCAGGAAGGAGACACGGTCGAGGTCGACGAGCCGCTGCTCGAAGTCTCCACCGATAAGGTCGACACCGAAATCCCGTCCCCCGCGGCGGGTGTGCTGTCGAAGATCGTCGCGAACGAAGACGACGTGGTCGAGGTCGGCGGCGAACTCGGCGTCATCAGCGAGCCCGGTGAGGCGGCTTCGTCCGCGCCCGCGCCCGCTCCGGAAGCCGCCGCGCCCGCGCAGGAAGCCCCAGCGGAGGAGGCGCCCGCGGCCGAGCCCGAGGCTGCTCCCGCCCAGGAGTCCGCGCCCGCCGCCCAGGCCGCGCCCGCGTCGTCCGGTGACGGCACGTCGGTGAAGATGCCGGAACTCGGCGAGTCCGTGACCGAGGGCACCGTCACCCGCTGGCTGAAGGCCGTCGGTGACGAGGTCGCCGTCGACGAGCCGCTGCTCGAGGTCTCTACCGACAAGGTCGACACGGAGATCCCGTCGCCCGTCGCGGGCACCCTGCTGGAGATCACCGCCCAGGAAGACGACGTCGTCGCGGTCGGCGGACAGCTCGGCGTGATCGGCAGCGGTTCCCCCGCGGCCGCCGCCCCGGCCCCCGCTCCCGCCCCGGCTCCCGCGCCCGCCCCGAAGCCCGAACCGGCCCCGGCTGCCGCCGCGCCCGCTCCTGCTCCTGCTCCTGCTCCGGCGCCCGCTCCTGCTCCCGCCCCCGCTCCGGCCCCCAAGCCCGAACCGGCCCCGGCGCCCGCCGCAGCCGCGGCCGCCGAATCCTCCAACGGCGCAACCCCGTACGTCACGCCGCTGGTCCGCAAGCTGGCGGAAGAGAACAACGTCGACCTCGCCAGCGTCACCGGCTCCGGTGTGGGCGGGCGCATCCGCAAGCAGGACGTGCTGGCCGCCGCCGAGGCGAAGAAGGCGCCTGCCCCCGCTGCCGCTCCGGCCACGTCCGCACCGGCCGCCGCGAAGGCGCCCACCGCCGCCCCCGCCGCGGCGCGCGCGCAGCTGGCCCACCTGGTCGGCACGGTGCAGAAGGCCAACCGAATCCGCCAGATCACCGCGACCAAGACCCGCGAGTCGCTGCAGACCACCGCGCAGCTGACCCAGGTGCACGAAGCCGACGTCACCAAGATCGCCGCGCTGCGCAAGCAGGCCAAGTCGACGTTCAAGGAGCGCGAGGGCGTCAACCTGACGTTCCTGCCGTTCTTCGCCAAGGCCGTCGTCGAGGCGCTGGGCGTGCACCCGAACGTCAACGCCAGCTACGACGAGTCCAGCAAGGAGATCACCTACCACGCCTCGGTGCACCTCGGCATCGCCGTCGACACCGAGCAGGGTCTGCTGTCCCCGGTGATCCACAACGCCAGCGACCTCTCGCTGGCCGGCCTGGCGCGCGCCATCGCCGACATCGCCGATCGCGCCCGCAACGGCGGCCTCAAGCCCGACGAGCTGGCCGGCGGCACCTTCACCATCACCAACATCGGCAGCCAGGGCGCGCTGTTCGACACCCCGATCCTGGTTCCGCCGCAGGCGGCGATGCTCGGCACGGGCGCGATCGTCAAGCGCCCGGTGGTGGTGACCGACGAGACCGGCAACGAGTCCATCGGTGTCCGCTCGATGTGCTACCTGCCGCTCACCTACGATCACCGCCTGATCGACGGCGCCGACGCCGGTCGTTTCCTGACCACGATCCGGCACCGCCTCGAGGAAGCGGCGTTCGAGGCCGACCTCGGCCTGTGAGGAAGGTTCCGCCGCACGTATGAAGGTCGTGATCGCCGGCTCGTCCGGGTTGATCGGGACGGCGCTCGTCGCGGCTCTGCGCCGCGACGGGCACCAGGTCGCCCGGCTGGTCCGCAGAAAAGCGGCGGGCCCGGACGAATTCGCCTGGAACCCGGTCCGCGCCCACCTGGACCAGCGGGCGCTTCGCGGCGCCGACGCGGTGGTCAACCTGTGCGGTGCGGGCGTCGGCGGGCGCCGCTGGACCGGCAGCTTCAAACAGGAGTTGCGCGACAGCCGGATCACGCCGACCGACGTGCTGGCCGGCGCGGTCGCCGCCGCGGGCGTGCCCGTGCTGCTCAACGCCAGCGGAGTGCATTACTACGGTGGCGATACCGGCGATCGGGTGGTGGACGAAACCGCCCCCGCCGGTACGGGTTTCCTGGCCGCCCTGTGCCGGGACTGGGAGAAAGCCACCGAGCCCGCCGCGGCCGCCGGGGTGCGCACGGTGCTGTTGCGCAGCGCCGTGGTGCTGTCGCGCGCCGGAGGCATGCTCGGCATGCTGCACCCGCTGTACGCGCTCGGGTTGGGCGGGCGGCTGGGCAACGGCCGCCAGTACACGCCGTGGATTTCGCTGGCCGACGAGATCGGCGCGATCGTCTTCGCGCTCACCCACGACACGGTGTCCGGTCCGGTCAACGTGGTCGGCCCCGCACCGGTCACCAACGCCGAATTCAGTCGCGCGCTGGGCCGGGCGCTGCATCGTCCCACTCCCCTCGTGGTCCCGGCCTTCGCGCTGCGTGCGCTGGTCGGCGAGATGGCGGAGGAGGCGATTCTGCGCGGGCCGAGGGCCATTCCGACCGCCCTCGAGGAAGCGGGCTACCAGTTCCACCATCCCACCATCGGCGCCGCGCTGGCCGACGTGGTGGGACGACCCGGAGACGCTCGATGACCGACCGACTCGACACCAGGCCCACCACCGTCGTCCGGGACGCGACGCCCGAGGACCTTCCCGCGATCCTGGACATCCACAACGCGAATATCGCCGCGTCCACCGCGATCTGGGACACCGAGCGGGTCGGCTTGGACGAGCGTCTCGGCTGGTTCCGGGCCCGCACCGGCGCGGGGCTGCCCGTGCTGGTCGCCGAGATCGACGCCGAACTGGCGGGTTACGCGAGTTACGGCCCCTGGCGCACCAAATCGGGCTACCGCTACACGGTCGAGAACTCCGTCTACGTCGACGAACGCTTCCACCGGCGCGGCATCGCCACCGCCCTGCTCACCGAGCTGATCGCCCGTGCCCGCCGGGGCGGCACGGTGCACGCGATGATCGCCGCGATCGAATCCGGCAACACCGGTTCGATCGTTCTGCACGAGCGCTTCGGCTTTCACACTGTCGGCGTCCTCCCCGAAGTGGGTCACAAATTCGGCCGTTGGATGGACCTGACCCTCATGCAATTGACCCTGCCCGTCGAGATCGCCTGAACCACTGCGGTCCGGGGCCCGGCCGCGCTGCGCCTACCGCATCCCGCCGCAATCCCTCAGCTCTCTCCCGGCAACTCGCCTCCGCCTGTGGGGGTTCCCACATCGAGGTGCTGGAAGTGGCCTATCCCCGGGGCGTACCGTCATGGCTGTGACCGACACGCGCACCACCCTGTCCGCCCGATTCGATACGACCCCGATCGTGGTCGAGGATCTCGGACTCATCGACTACCACGCCGCCTGGGAGCTGCAGCGCACCATCGCCGACCAGCGCGCCGAGGGCACCGGATCCGATCATCTGCTGCTGCTCGAGCACCCCTCGGTGTACACCGCGGGTCGCCGCACCGAGGCCGAGGATCTGCCGATCGACGGCAGCCCGGTGGTGCAGGTCGACCGCGGCGGCAAGATCACCTGGCACGGTCCCGGCCAACTCGTCGGCTACCCGATCGTGCGGCTGGCCGAGCCGGTCGATGTGGTCAATTACGTGCGCCGCCTCGAGGAGGCGTTGATCAGGGTCTGCACCGGCCTCGGCCTCGTCTGCGGCCGGGTCGAGGGCCGCTCCGGCGTCTGGCTGCCCGCCACCGAGCTCTACGCCGAACGCAAGATCGCCGCGATCGGCGTGCGCGTGCAGCGCGGCGTCGCCTTGCACGGCATCTCGTTCAACTGCAACTCCGCCTTGGACGGCTTTCAGGCCATCGTCCCGTGCGGCATCCGTGACGCGGGCGTCACCACCCTGACCCGCGAGCTCGGTCGGGAAGTAACCGTCGCCGAGATCAAGCCGCTGGTGGCCGACGCCATAGTTCGCGCTCTCGACGGCGACCTGCCGGTCGGCGAGCACAACATCGCGCGTGTCATCCCTGGTGACACCACCCCGCAGCCCCCGAGTGCGACGGCGTAAGGTCGATCAAGTGACCGCAGTCGACACCCCGACACCACACAACGCTGCCGCACCCAACGGCCGCAAGCTCCTGCGCATCGAAGCCCGCAACGCGGAAACCCCGATCGAGCGCAAACCCAAGTGGATCCGCACCCGCGCCACCATGGGCCCCGAGTACTCCGAACTCAAAGGCCTGGTGAAGCGCGAGGGTCTGCACACCGTCTGCGAGGAAGCGGGCTGCCCCAACATCTTCGAATGCTGGGAAGACCGCGAGGCCACCTTCCTGATCGGCGGCGAACAGTGCACCCGCCGCTGCGATTTCTGCCAGATCGACACCGGCAAGCCCGCCGCCCTCGACCGCGACGAGCCCCGCCGCGTCGCCGAAAGCGTTCAGGCCATGGGCCTGCGCTACTCCACCATCACCGGCGTCG
This sequence comes from Nocardia gipuzkoensis, assembly GCF_021183645.1. Taxonomy (NCBI): domain Bacteria; kingdom Bacillati; phylum Actinomycetota; class Actinomycetes; order Mycobacteriales; family Nocardiaceae; genus Nocardia; species Nocardia gipuzkoensis. Next base: position 626,129 of record NZ_CP089225.1, read on the forward strand.
CCCGCGACGACCTGGAAGACGGCGGCGCCTGGCTCTACGCCGAAACCGTCCGCGCCATCAAGCGTCTCAACCCGCACACGGGCGTGGAACTGTTGATCCCCGACTTCAACGCCGACCCCGACCAGCTCGCCGAGGTCTTCTCCGCGCGCCCGGAAGTGCTGGCGCACAACCTCGAAACGGTCCCGCGCATCTTCAAGCGCATCCGCCCCGCGTTCCGCTACGAGCGCTCCCTCGCGGTGCTGACCGCCGCACGGGAAGCGGGACTGGTCACCAAGTCCAACCTCATCCTCGGCATGGGCGAAACGCCGGAGGAAGTCACCCAGGCCATGCGCGACCTGCACGAGGCGGGCTGCGACATCCTCACCATCACCCAGTACCTGCGCCCGTCCCCGCGCCACCACCCGGTCGACCGCTGGGTGAAGCCGGAGGAGTTCGTGGAGCACTCCAAGGCGGCCGAGGAAATGGGCTTCGCAGGCGTGATGGCCGGTCCCCTGGTCCGCTCCTCCTACCGGGCGGGTCGGCTGTATGCCCAGGCGATGGCGCACCACGGTCGCGAAATCGCCCCGGAAATGGCTCACCTCGCCGAGGAAGGCACCGCCTCCCAGGAAGCCAGCTCGGTGCTGGCCCGCTTCGGGAGCTGACCGAGACCGGGTCAACCCCGCCACGCCCGAACCAGGTCTTCCGGACCCCAGTGCCCAGCCAGCGGCAGATTGTCCGCGATGCCGGATCGGGAGACGGCTACCAGCGCGGTGTCGTGATCGGTACCCGGTAGCGCCGGCAGGGATCGGGCGAGGGTGTCGTAGTCGTGGCGGTCGAAAGGGCGGTCTTCGAGCCATTTGATGGAGCCGACGAAATGGATTGCCTTGGCGACAGGTTCGCGGTCGGCGCCGATCAGGTCGATTTCAGGGTTGTTCTGCCGGTTCCACCAGCCACCGACCGTTTCGGTTTCGGGCCATCGATCGTCGGGGAGCAGGCGCAGCAGGGATTCGCGGATCAAGGGTTCGATGGCACGTCCACGCCAAGTTGTCCACGAGCGTTCTATTCGGGCCAGTGCGAGGTCGCCGCGGCCGCGTTCGATGAGTGGAATGCCGCGTTGCAGGAAGGCCAGCCAGAAGCGGAGGTAGGAGTCGGCGATTCGGTACCGCTTGTTCTTGGTGTCCGGCTTCGTGGACAGCGGAAGGTCGCTGGCGACAATTCGCTTGGCCTGCAACATGTTCAGTAGCGGATGCAGGGTCCCCGCGGGAAGCGCGTTCACCCCACCGGCTTGTGCGGCGATGGTGCTGAAGGTCCGTTCTCCACTGCCGATGGCTTCCAGGACCGCGCGCGAGCGCATCCCTTCCGGGAACTCACCGAGCAGTGACAGCTCGCCTGCAACCAACAGCGGAGCCAGTGGGTTCGCCGCCGCGTCGCGAAGGAAATCCGTCCGGCTCATTCCCGGCCGCCATGAGCGGACGATTTCCGGGAACCCGCCGGTGATCAGCTGCGCGTCTATGCTCGCGGCGGCACCGAGGCCGGTCATCGCCTGCACGTCGGCCAGGTGCAGTGGTTCGACCGTCATTTTCGTCGCGCGCCCGAAGAACGGCCGATCGCGGGATCCGAGCGCCTCCATGACCGAGATGTCACTACCGACCAGGACGAGAAGCACCGGCTTGGCCGACAGGTGACGATCCCACACCGTCTGCAACGCGCCTTCGAACTCCGGATCCTGTTCGACCAGCCACGGCACCTCATCGATCACCGCGATGCAGGGCGCGTCCTGCGGCAACGCGATAGCGAGGGATCGGAGAGCTTGATTCCAGTCGCCGGGCTGCAACCCGCTCACCAGTTCCGCGTCGCCTAGTGGGGACTGGGCGATCGTGGCCGTGAATTCCTCCCGCTCGGCGACTGGATTGCGACCACGTGTCGCCTGGAAGACCACATACGCGCGCTTCGAGCGATCGCAGAACTCCTGGACGAGCCGTGATTTCCCGACGCGTCTCCGACCGGTCACGATGACCGCACGCCCGCGAGTGGTACCGGTGCCCTCGATCACCGAGTTCAGCTGACGGTCGAGCAGGTCGAGGTCGGTGGCTCTTCCGGTGAACTCCACCCTTCACTCCTAACTGAGGTCAAATCTTACTAAGATCGTATCTTAGTTCAACGCGTGCGACATTGGTCCGAGAGTAGGCACCTGAGAGGCGTCCCGTGTCGATGCGGCACGCCATCCCGATCCGGCAATGCCCTCGTCACGACTGCCGTCCGTCTACCGGCTCCGACCCAGGGCCACTGCGTCGGCCATCTCCGGCACTACCGCGCTCGATCCAGCCACTCCGTATGACCCCAAGCGGCAACGGGTTTCCGTTCACTCGGCGGATCTCGACGTTCACTCCGGTCCGGCCGAAGCAGAGCATTGGCGAGATCAATTTCTATTCGCGTACACCGACGACGAAGGATGAGAGTTTCGGTCGGGCATCGAAGGAATTACCGATATCTTGGCCTGGCTCGTCGGAACTCGTACCGATTCGGCCGAGTTGCCGGGGTCGAATCGCTCCATGTCGCATTTCGTTACCGAAATTCGTTCATGTGACGCAGATCATGTTTGTCACCAAACTACCTGATCAGACAGCATGGATACGCCGCTGATCAGGCGATTTCAAGATCGCAGATATCGTTCATTAACTGCCTATTTGCCGTGCGTTCACCCGCCGTGATCAAGCTGAGATCCGGGTCGGAGAGACCTGAGAAATCAGTGGCCTGGACCGCTACCGGATTCTCCCCCGCATGACAGCGGCACCCCACGGGCATCGATCCCGGGTAGCTCACCGCGTCGCGCCGCCAGGAATTCGTCGCCCTGGCTTTCACAACAAAATCCGAAAACAGTACATGAGCTCGGACGGGCGACCTTCCCTGCCGGATGCCCGTCGTCGATACCCGCTGCCGCTTGCGGCTGAATCGCTGCACTATCGAGGAACTGATTTCGCCATGCCTGACGCACGCCACTCCGTTTTCCGTCATCTGTCATTCCGCAACGGCGCCTTCGTGGTTGCCGCACTCGGCGTCCTCGCCGTCGGCGCATCCTCCGGCGTGGCCTTGGCGGAGGACAGCGTTCCGTCCTCACCCCAGCCGGTCGCCGCCGCCGCGCCGATCGACGCCCTGGCCTTCGCGCTGCCCGGACTGCCCGAACTGCCTCCGCTGCCCGCGCTGCCCGCCCCCGGCTTCCTGCCCGCGCCGCCTCCGGTCTACGAGGACAACCTCGACGGCTGGATTCGCCAATCGCTGGACATCATGCGCGCCCACAACATTCCGGGTAGCTACGAGGGCATCCACCGCAACATCATGCGCGAATCCGGCGGCAATCCCCGGGCCATCAACCTCTCGGACTCCAACGCCGCGAAGGGCACCCCTTCCAAAGGCCTGCTCCAGGTAATCGACCCGACCTTCAACGCCTACCACGTCGACGGCACCGCCTTCGACATCTGGGACCCGGTCGCCAACATCACGGCGGCGTGCAACTACGCGGCTCACCGGTACGGCTCGATGGACAACGTCAACGGGGCCTACTGAGCTCGGCGGCACCCGGATTCAGTCCTCGCACATCCTGTGAATGTGCGAGGACCGAATGCTCCAGTGCGACGGATCTATGTCAGCTCAGTGGCCCGATCCGGGTGGCGTTCGTTCCGGAAGCACGACCGCCTCGGCCGGGCCACACGGCGGCGGTGGATAGTGAGTCGCTCCACGAAATGGATGCGTCACCGGTTCACACAGTTCATCTGAAATGCTTTGCACGGCATAGGAGCGGCTTCGTCAATGCGCCGGGGCGGCCGAGGACCCGCTGAGACGAGGACAAGGGCACTTATTCCTTCGGCGTGGGTCCATGCGCGCCGATTCAGCTCAGTGCCGCTCGCTTCGCCAAGAATGCTCGAACCTCGGGAACCGCGGAGTGGGCGCGAACCATGGTCGCGATGGCGTCGATGCGCTGGTGCAGACGTGTGGAAGCGAGACCGGCGATGGTGTCGTAATTGTCGATAAGCAGTGAGCATGCTCGGGCGAGATCACCGGCGTCGACCAAGTTGCGTGCAAGATTGAGCTGCCCGGCCGCCCGTTCTCGCGGCCAAGCCGACGAGCTGCCGATCGCGGCTTGCATGTGGGCGGTAGCTGCCTCGTGCTCGCCCACCCACATCTGGGCTTTGCCTGCGACCAGGTTCAGCTCGGATTCGGGAAGGAAAACCCACTCGGGATCATGCCCGCGAGTTGATTCATACGCGCGGAAAGCGCGGCTGATCGCCGCCGTCATCGCGGTTTTGTCTCCACGTGCTCCATGAGTTTCGGCTTCCCGGATCGCCATCAACGCGCGCAGTTTCGGCCCGCCCTCCCGAAGAGATGCCTGGGACGCGGCTTGCGCATACTGCACCGCCAACGGATTCCTTCGCATCTCGCCGGGCAGACTGATCATGAGGCAGCTGGCGTTCCCCAGCGCATGCGCCGCCGCGATCCCGTCATTGGCCGCATTCGCGGCGTTCGCTGCGTCCGCGTAATACCGCCGAGCAGCATCGAGGCGACCGGCGTCGTAGTGCACCCACCCGGCGGCGGTCATCATCTCGGCGGCCGCGCTGGTGAGCGCCCGGCCCACCGCCTCGGTATAGCTGCCGTGGTCGAGAAGCTGCTCGACATAGCGGACTTGATTGGCCGCCACCCGGCACAATCGGTCGCCGCCGACCACCAGATCGAGTTCGTGGATCTGGTTCACGCTCTCGGTGATGGCTTCGACATCGCTCGCGCCGACTTTCACGCTGGACGCCGACGCGGCGTCGGCCGGGGCGGATACCGACATCATGGCGGCCCCCGCGCTTACCGATGCCCCTGCTCTGAAGAAATTGCGACGGTCCACATCTGCCTCCTGGTCCGACTCCACTACCAGTATGGCAAGCGGAACCTGAAGCGCACGGGACACCAGCCGCAGGACGCGAACGTCGTGCGAGGCCGGACCGCCCCGCTCGAGACCCGAGACCGCGGGCTGCGAGAAGTTGATCAGCGCGCCCAGCTCGGTCTGGGTCATGCCGATGGATTTCCTGATCCGCCTGATCACTTCGCCAGTGGTCATAGGCATAGCCCAGCATCCCCCCGATCGTCGGTCGATTTCCCCACAGCTTTCACCGCGAAAGCGGATGTCCCGGCAGAATATACGGCTCGTGACATAGCCGGAACCGAAACTCGAATCCGCCCTCTCACCTCGCCGTTCGCGCGACCTACTTTCGGTCGCGGCGCCCGGTGCCGGGCCGACGCCGCACCTCTGCGGCGCACCGGCCCACCAGAGTGGCGGGGCGGTGGCGAAAGCCCCCGGCACCGAGCGCCGCCGACCGACCGGTGCTCGACTCAGAGAGGCGTCACGTGTCCACCAATTCCCTCGCCATGAATCAGCTCATCGCCCTGTTCGACGCCGCGCATCAGGCGCCGAGCAAGCCGTTCACGGTCGGCCGAGCCCACGAGGTGATGCAAACCCATGTGGCCTGCCGCGCGAAACACTGCGCCCGCAAAGCGGCTGCCCGGCAGGTGCTGATAGAGGCCGGGCGAATGGTTCCGGACACCAGCAGGCCGCAGTGAAGGCGCCTGCTCCCGGCCCCGGACCGCCGGACCGACGCCGCCACATCCAGATCGAAACCGGACCGCTGCGCCTGGACTACCAGGCGAGCGCCGACCAGGCCGAGAGCGTCGCACGCGCACTGGCGCAACGCTTTCCGGAGATCACGGTGACCGTCGACGACAACCTGCGCGACGACCTCCCGCACCTCCCATGCGCACAGCTGTGGGACTGATCGCTCTTCGCGCGCCACACCATCCATCCTCGAAATCAGAACGGAGCCTGCGCCGATGCGATCCGACCGGACCGAACAAGCTCAACTCTCCGCCCGATCCATACTGTCGGGGCAGCCATGAGATCAGATCCCGCCGCTGATGCGACGCTGACCCGCTGCCAGCACTACCGACACGTCTACGGGTTGCCATGTTACGTGCACGAGGAAACGCGACGAATCACTCTGCGCGCGGGTGACATAGGCGCGGTCACGGTCCCTGAACAGCTCGGCAGAATGGTCTACGCCGACCTCTCCGAGCAATACCTGCTCGGCCCCGTCATCGCCCACGGCTCCGGGCGTTGGACCATCCTCGTCCGTCCCGACGACACCAACCAGCTCGCCAACGACCGCGACATCTTCGTCGCGCTGCTGCGTGCCTCCGCGACGATCGTCCCCAACGGCGGCGAGATACTGCTGCCCTCCCCCGCCGACGAACGTACCGGATACCGCTGGTGGGTCGTCGCACCACGCGACGCGTTCCGCCCACACATCAGCACCGTCGTGCAGTCGATCATCGGCGCGAACCCGAGTTCGACTCCGCGCCATCGCTCTGGATTCCAGGGGCCTGACAGGCCGCGCGATCACTCGTAGCTCCGATTACCGCCCTGCGCTCCCGCGCGTCGATCCGATGGCGCAAGGTTCGCCATAGCTTCCGATCCAACGAACCGAATCCGGTGGAACCGGAGGGCCCGTGAGTGCGTCATAGACTTCAGGGACGACTTCGACAGCCCATATCGGGAGGCTTCGGTGGGACGACGGACGACGGCGACGGTTGTGGCGCTCGCCGGGGTGGTGCTGGTCGCATCGGGATGCGACGCGGGCACGAACGGGACTGCCACGCCCAGCACGACGACCGACATCTCGGCAGCCACGGCCGCCCTGTGGGACCCGTGCACGCAGGTTTCGGATCAAGTCCTGCAGAAGATCGGTGTGAGTCCGTCGACAAGGGAGTCCGGGGTCGCCGGCGTCGAAGAGCCCGGATGGAAGCACTGCACCTGGAGCGGTGCGGACTTTGCACTCGGCGTCTGGTCGACAATCCACTCCGTCGACGACTTCAAAAGAAAAGAAGGAAACGTCGGATTCACTGATATTTCCGTCGGCGGACGTAGCGGCGTTCAGTACCGTCGGGCTAAGGACAAGTTCGACGAAGATTGCGACCTGGTCTTTCCGGCCAGCGATGGCGCACTGAGTATTACAATCTACAACCATGCATCGTCAAAGAATGTGATTGCGCCATGCACCAGGGCAATGACAGCCGCTGAGACTCTGGTCCCGATATTCCCGCGCTGATCAAGGAGATCAACTATGGCGATGGAAGAGGAGGTATCGCGCTGGCGCTACCTCGCTGACGAAGCGAAGGCGGGTCGCCTCTACCTGGACCGCTCGGCCGCGAAAGGGTGCTGGGACGCCTGTGATCGCCAAATTCAGCTCTACAACACTCTTCGCGCAAACCTGAAGGATGTCGAGATGGTCACCGGACTCGGCGACTTCGACTGCGCAGACGAGCTGGCGAACATGCTGGGCGCCAAGGCAATCGGCGGCGAAGGCGATGTGGACTCCGCCCTCAAGGAGCACATCGAGGTACTGACCCTGATGCGTGATACGATCCAGATTTCGGTGGACCGGATCGGCGCACAGGACGATTCCAATGCGCAAGACACGAGCAATCTGCTGAACTGACCGGGGGAATCTCATGGGCCTGCCATTCCTGGTAGCGATCGGCGCCGCCCTGCTCGAGCAGTCGAAATCGGGCCCGCCGGACAGTGGTTCGCGCGACGAGAGCCCCGACGCGGCCATCGCGCGGAATCGCATCGCCGAAATCATGCGCGCTGGCAGTGATTTGCAGACGCAGTCGCCGAAAGTTCCGGAGAGCGCGTACAAGAATCCGGACGGCATCGACGATCTCTATCAACGTGTGCAAGCGATGTCGATCACCGATGTCGTCGCACTGCACCAGCGGTGGGAGTCCATTCGCAACCGGCTGGAGCAGGGTTTGCAGGGTTTCGCCCCGGAGATCAGCAAGGCCATGGAAGGCAAATGGGAGGGGCGGCGGCGAAGGCTGCGGCGGACGGGGTGAAGGAATACGTCGACAGGTCCAGTGGGCTGATCGGTTCGGTGCAGATCGTTGCCGAGAAGGTGAAGATCATCCGATCGGGTATCGAGGTCACCCGGCCCGCCGTGCAGGAAGCGCCAGGGCATACGTGGACCAGCGACATCGCCAGTTGGGTGCCGGGCCCCACGTGGAAGTTGAACCAGCATCGCGACGACGTTGCGCACGATGCTTCCGTGAACGTCGTCAAGAACGTCTTCTATCCCGCGGTTCGGGAAGCCGACAGCGGCGTTCCGCTGGTACCTAAGCCGTACAACCCCGTGCACAATTCCGGTGACCAGCCGTCCGCACCCAACAACGGCTGGCAGCCGTCGTCATCCGGTAACGACGCCGGCGACAAACCCACCACGGTGGACCCATCGCAACTACCAGGTACTGAGAACACGCCAGAGAGCACCGCCCCGTCCAGCACGAATCCGGCTGCTGAGCAGGAGAACTCAGCAGACCAGGCAACGACCACGCCCGCAGGCACGAACCCGTCGACCCAACCGGCAAGCACCAGCCCCGGCCCGGATCCATCACTGGCTCGCCCCGGAACACCGAGTCCAGGATCTCCTGGCACGCCGAGCCCCGGCACACCCAGCCCAGGCGTTCCCGGCCTCGGAACCCCCGCGCCGGGCCGCAGCATCAACGGTTCCCCTGCCGTGCCGAGCGGCGTTCCCGCTGCCGCCTCCGCGCGTCCCGGCATCGGTCGACCGGGAACGAGCGGAATGCCGGGCATGATGGCGCCGGGTGCTCGCGGAAACGGCGATGATGACAAGGAACACCAGACGAAGGACTACCTGGTGAATCAGCGCAACGGCGAGGAACTCACCGGTCTCGGGGCGGAGAACAGGGTGAAGTCGGTGCCACCGGTGATCGGCGAGTGAGCGAGCCGAGTATCGACGCCGTGCCACGCACGACGCGACCGTGGTGCACGACGAAGGATCCGGCGTCATGAGCCGAAGAGACTGGTCGTTCACAGCGCTCGGCTTCACCGTGCTGTGGCGGGCCGTCGACCGAGACGTGCTGCCATACCCGTTGCAGTACCGATCCACCGCGGAGACGGTCGCCGATTACGAGTCGGAGTGGAAGTCCGAAGCCGCCGGACTGCACCGTCGCTTCGACGAGTCCCTGTACAGCGCTTTGCGTGTGCTGGCCGAACCCGAGGCACGTATCGAGATGGCAGGCTTCAGCGGGAACGACAAGCTGCGCGTCCACGCGGCCGTGCACTATCGGCATGCTGTTCTGCTGGTACAGGAACCGACCTCGTCGCCGGATCGAGGTGGGGCCGTGCATATGTCGCTGATCGATGCCGAGGTCGCAAGCCGTCGGGTCATCGACCTGCTGCCCGATGCCGCACGCGGCAGCGGCCCCGGCATCGAGATCTCTCGGCACGAACTCGACGCCGAGGACGAGGAACCGTACCGCGTGGGCGCGCCGCCCACCCCCCGCGTCCGAGCCGAACAATTCTTCGAACGCCCTCGCACCACCGTCGCCCACATCGCGGTATACGCGGGCCCGGCGTGGGACAACCGCCCGGCACCAGCCCGCGGCTTCCACGTGATGGATTATCCCGACGGCCGCTATCTCGTGCGCAGCGGAGACACCATCAAGGCTGTCCCCGTCGGCACCGGCGAAGTACGAACACAACTCGACCGGGTGGTACATGTAACGGTCAAAAGCTTTCGTGAGGAGAACGATCCGAGTTTCACCTAAGCAGAGGATCACCGCGACACGTTCGAATCCAATCGACCTGCCTCTCCGCGAGCAACCGGGCCGGCTGATCACCATTGCTCTCGGGCTGCGCCCCGCCTGACCGTCGTCACCCTCTCATCGATTCGCCGATCTGCCGCCCGCGTTCTTTACCGAGCCGCACCAGCACTGTTGCCTGCACAGTGGCCAGAGCGGCAGACGTTTCGACAGCTCAGTCGAGGATGTTCAGCACCACCGCCGTAAGCATCAGGGCGAACAATGCGCCGAAGACCACCCAGCTGGTGCGGATCCAGTTGAGACCCGGCCACCTCGGCGGTTTCGGGGCGATTGCGCCCGGCAGGAGATGGAACGCCGGTGAGCGGTAGTAGACGGTCGTTCGGCATCCAGGTTCTACCGGCACGACGGCGTCCGCCGGACCCATATCGAAGTCCCACGCCCGGACGAAGAATCTGATGAGAAGGTTGACACCCCGCGTCAGAACCTCGATGCGGTAGAGCCCAGGTGCCACCGGGATATAAGTGGGACCCCAAGAGGCGTTCGGTATTTCATTGCCGTTCACGTAAATGCGCGGTCCGGTGGACGCGTATACAGGCCCCGCGATCCACCATCGAAAGTAGGACGTGTCGACCACGATCCCGGTCTCGCCCGGTTCAGGCTGGTAGGCGTCCACCGGGTGACGTTCGACGTTTTGGAAGAACCGAAGTCTCGGCCGGTCAACGGTATGTATCGGCGGCGGCACATGGTATGTGGCCCCACCATAGGAATGGACCTCCGGCGCATACGGCTGCGGATGGAATACGTTGTGCGACGGTGGGTTACCGTTCCGATGCGGTGTTCCGCCGAAGCCTTCCGGTCCCCGTTGCGGCGCCGTTCCTGTGCCCAACTGCGCGGGTGGCAATGAATCACCCCAACCCGCCTGGCCCGACTGTTGCAGAGCACCTGCACTGGGTTGTCGAGGTTGCTGCGGGCCACCGAAGCCCGCATGGTGCGCTTGGGCGCCACCCGATCCCGCCTGTCCGCCTGGGGGTGGGGGTGCGGACGGTTGGCGCCCGGGACCGCCGGCATACGGCGCGTGCTGATCGTTCACAGTGCGTGGACCCCTTCTTCGACGCCGGATATTCGCAAAGAATGCCTTCGCGAAGCCGGATCCAGATCGTCAGCCCTGGGCGGGCTGGTTTTCCTTGCCCAAAAGGGCATAGATGACAGCGGCAACCGCCTGGGTGAGCGTCTGAACGTCCTTGAAGGCACTCGCCATGTCGAGCAGTAGCTTCGAGATCTTCAAACCATCGCGCCCGATCCTGGCGACCACCGCGGCGGCGACATGTGGCCCTGCCGCGCCGAGGGACGCCGCGAGTTCGACGGTGTACCCGATCAGTGCTCCGGCCAGGCTGGTCAGGATGTCCTGCACCATCTTTCGGAACGCCTTGACGATTTTCGACACGGTGTCCATGATTTCGCCGAGCGTGGCCGCCACCCCGCCCGCGCCCGCGATCTGGTCGATGAGGTCCGTGGCCCGGGTCCGGTAGGCGTCACCCGCGCTCCCGGTCCACGTCGCTATGTCGGCCGCGAGACCCGACTGCCACGTCGTGCTCATGTCGGTCAGCTCTTTGCCGATACGGTTCCAGCTCTCGGAATACGCCCCCACCATCTTGTCGTTTCCGGCGAGCCCGTCCAGCACCTTGCGGTATGGCTCGACGTGCGTGAGCATCCATCCGGCGATCTGATCGCCCACGAATCCGAACGGGTCGAACCCTGCGTCCGCTACGGTCGCGCCTACCGCGATGCCGCCGGTGATCGCCTCGAACGTCTTTGCGTTCCGGAAATTGGCGTAAGCCTCCCATGCGTCCCCGGCTATCGTGCCGGACAAGACCCCGGGCAACCTGGTCTCTCGATCCTGCTTCAGACCGATGTCGTGCATCCAGAAGACGGTTTCCTGGAAGTACTCCTCCCGGTAGTCGGTCCCCTCGGCGATCAGTGGATTGTTCTCGGGTTTCTTCCGGTCGTCGAAACCGGGAGTGTTCTCGTTGAGCCAGTCACCGATTGTCGTGCTCACTTCGGCCCTCCCGGTGCGTCGGCGATGGTCTCGCGCAGTTCGGTCACCGACCTGCCGAAGGCGCCGTCCTTGTCTTCGAATGCCGCGGCGACGGTGTCGAGCTTGCCGGGCAGCGCCGCGACGTCCTCGGCGAGCTTGCGGATCACATCGATGGTGTTGCGATGTTTGTCCTCGAGCACCAACTGCACGAGAGGCCGGGGTATCTCGCCGAATCCGTCATCGGCTGCGCCGAGATAGCTGGCGGCTTCCAGCGACAACGTCAAGCTCTCCATGAGCTTTTGCAGCTTTCCGGCATGACTGCGCACTTCGGCTGGATCTACGGAGATCGCATCAGGATTCGTCACAGTCACACCAGCCAGGAACGGTTGTAGTACTCGGTCTCCGGATCCGGTTCGTCCGGGACGACGATCTGGTCACGGTCGGGCTTGCGGCTGCGCGGGGCGGCCGTATCCGAGGACGCCGGTCCCGGCTGCGGCGGGAAGTAGGGGGCCGCCATCGAGAGGTTGTCACCGGACGGATGCGAAGTGCGGTGTGCGGACGGTTCGACCGTGGGCGGATCGGGGTCAGGGAAGCGCTGTGCGTACTGTTCGGTGATCGCGACGCCCGCCGGGTCGTCTCCGACGGTGCTCCGCACCAGCCCGGTGACCTCCGCGCGCAATGTCGAATGCGCTTGCCGCAGACAGGACATGATCTCCGCGGACAGCACCGCCGGATCCATCCCGCGCGAACTCGGCGACAGGGTGATCGCCGTGGGCACACCGCTGCTGTCCACGGTGACCACGACGCGACGATCCTTGCCCGACCCGGTGACCGTCAGCTCCCGCATCCGGCCCTCCAACTCCTGAAACCTTCCGGCCCGGCGCTCGAAATCCGCTGCCATCTGCGCAAAGTCCTCCGCAGCGCGGTTCACATCGAATGCGGCCACTCACACCTCCCACTTCGCAGCTACCTATTGACTGACAACCCCGCCGCACGCATCGCGGATTCGACTTGTCTTTACACCTGACTCTGACGCAGCGTGCGGCCGATAGGTTCCATCGATTCCTGGAGCGTCACCGACACGGTAAGCGACCGATCGGCCGGAATCCTTCGTGCAACCGCCCGGCTCGGAGCGACCTGCCACGCGACGACTTCCGAACGAATCTGTTGCCGCACAGTGATGTTCGACTTCGCCTGCGATGGCGCGCCGGGTGCCGCCACCGCGCGACCGACCGACTGTGCCGATGATCACCGGTTCGCCCTGGTCACACCGCTACTCCCGCCAGTGACAACAATCGCGGCGTAGAGATATTTACGCTTGGATCATGCCTCGCTGGAGTACGCACGGTCGCAAGGCAGCGGAAGTGGGCCGGCTGGCGCGGCTCGGGGGCGATCCCGAAACACTCTCGGCGGCAACTATTTCCAGAGCGCGAACGAGATCGATCACCGCTGCTTCGAGCAGGCCCGGGTCATCGTCGACCGCCGAGGGCGAAGCAGCGGTATCCATCCCTTCCACCCCGCATCCCGGCTCGCGGCCACTGAAGCACGAATCCCGCTCGAGGACAGCGGCAATGGGAATGCCTCCGCTACCCCCACGACGTCTGGACGACGAGCCGCACCGGTTGCACAATTCGGGTGCGGCCGCCTTCGTCGGACTCTGCGTCGGTGTGCTGATCCTGGTGGTGTCCGGGTGGCTGCTCCTCGGCCCTCCGACGGAAACGGCGGCGTCACCCACGACGACCCGGGCGGCTGCGCCGAGCACCACGCCACCGCCGTCCACCGTGCGCACGACCACTCCCGTACCCCCGCGCCCTATCGAACGAACGGGTGTCGCGGTGACGGTCGGGAAGGTCACCGCCAACGACGGGACGACCCTGGTGGTCAAGAACGCGGTGACCGGCAACAGCGTCAAGGTCCGCACCGACGCCGACACCAAGGTGTACGTCCTGGTCGCCAAACGGGCGAAAGATATCCGCGTCGGCGCCGCCATCGCCGTTTACGGGCGGCAACACCCCGATCAGACGATCAACGCCGATTTCATCACCGGCATCTCGCTCGGCGCCGCCCCCAATTGAGCCCGGCACGCGCCGATCTCACCCGCGTAGTGCGGCTTCCACCACTCCGCTGTCGACCGGCTCACTGTGGCCCCACACAGCCCGCGCCAGCCGCAACTTGCCGACCATGCTGGCTACCAGCGCCGCCTCCGCCGCCCCGTCCGCGTCTCCCTGCGCGAGCACCTTGCGGTAGCGAACCGCGTCGACGATGACCGACTTGACCCGCTCGTGATCGAGGTAGGTCTGCAGGTCGCGGCGCCACTCCCCGATCGCCGCCTCGGGCTCGGCGGTGATCCACTCGGTGAGGAACGCCTCCTGCTCCTGCGGGAGGTAGCCCATCTTGTGCAGATGAGTGGCCACGTCGTACAGCGGGTCGCCGTACAGGGCGAATTCCCAGTCGAGGAAGACGACCTGCCCGTCGCGCACGATCATGTTCTTCCGGTGCACGTCGGCATGCACCATCCGGAACGGCCGGGCTTCGAGCGTGTTCCAGGACGCGAGTACGGCCTCGAGCGGCCGGTCGGGGACGCCCAACCGGCGGTACAGTTCCCCGAATTCCGTGCTGCTCTCGCGGTGCACCCGGGCGGTCACGGCCGACAATCGCCGCGCGAATCCGGCGGGCTCCTCGTCCCAGTCCGGCTCGACCGGAGGCAACAGCTGCCGCGGAATACGGCGCAGTCCGGCGAACAGCGCCGCCACATCCGCCGGGACATGTGCCGGAACCGGGACGCCGCGCGGCGCGATCCGATCCAGCAGGTCGCCGTCGATGAAGTCGTGGATCTGGTAGGCGGGGCGGGCCGATTCCCACCGCAGCTTCGGCGCCGGGGCGACGAAAGGCTCGATCGCGATCAAGATCGCGGCTTCGGGCCACTGGCGCAGATCCATCACATCCGCGCCTTCGACGGGGATGCGCACGTTCACCGCACCGGAGACCCCGTCGACGCGCACGTTGTGGTTGTAATACCCGGCAGACGACTGCGATCGGGACAGTGCGGCGTCGTACATCACCTCCGCGTCGACGCCAAGGACCCGTGCGATCACCCGTGCCGCATCGCGGTCCAGGCCTGATCCGGGCGTCGGCGGCTGGATGCGCGATCGCGCGGCCGCGGCGGCTTCGGAGATGTCGGGCTCGGTCCAGCCGTACAGCGCCAGGACCGCTCGCGCCACGAGCACCAACCCCGGGTAGACGTTCGCGCCCTCGAATTCCGCGATGGCCCATCGCGCACTGCGTACGGCCTCGTCGCGGCGCCCTCGGCGCGCGGAGACGCCCGCGCGGAACAATTCGGCCCTGGCCCGGCCCGACCGGTACCCGGCCTGCTCGAGAATCCCGCACGCTTCGGTGAGCGCGTGCTCGGCCGCGTCCAGTTCGCCGAGCGACAAACGCGCCAAACCCAGTGCGGTGTAGGCCTTTCCGAGCTCGTGCAACGCACCGAGCTCGCGCTGCTGCACGATCGCCGCTCCGGCGGCCTGGATCGCCCGCGACGGATCGGTGAGCGCCAGGAGCTCCGCGACATTCGTCGCGATATTGGCCTGTCCGACGACGCTGCCCGCGGCCCGGTAATGGGCTTCGGCCTCGGCGAGATATTGTGCGGCGCGGTCGGTGTCGAACGCGAGCCGGTAGGTCAGGTGACGCAACCGCGCCACATCTCCGAGGAACTCGCGGTCGTCGTCGTCCGCCATCGCCACGAGTTCCTCGCACATGGTCAATGCCTGGCCGAACCGACCCTGGCACATGTGCAGGTCCGCCGCCCACTGCCCGGCGACGAGCCGCGCCCGCCCCGATCCGCGCGACCACACGTCCTGGTAGATCGCCAAGGCATCGTCGGTGTCGCCGAGGATGCGGCGCGCATTCGCCGCGGCGACAGCCAATCGCTCCGCGATCGGTCCGGTCCGATCCAAAGCGACGTCCCGGGTGAGCCGATCGGCTTGCTTGGCGTCGCCGAGCAGCACCGCCGCTTCCGCTTCCAGGCACCGCGTGAGTTCCGACAGTTCGGCCATACCTGCCAGGTTCTCACGCGGATCGCTCAGGTAGCGGTCCAGATCACTGATCACGCCGCCGATGCCTTGACTGCCACCTGCCGCTTCGATCCGGTCGACGTATCCGAGCAACGTCACCGCGGACAGCAGCCCGGACCGGACGCCGTGATAGCCCGCCTCCCGCAAGGCGGCGACCCGGCCGGTGGGTCGTTCCGCACGGGCGAACCAGAGGTCGTGCAGCAGCGCGTGCAGGGTGCGCCGAATCTCCGGATCCAAGCGCCGTTGCAGTGCGTCCACCATCAATTGGTGCAGCTGGAAGCGCTCGCTCTCGTCGCCTTCGTCCGCTGCGTACACGAACGAGTACGCGATCAGGGATTTCCACGCCGCGACGTGCCGCGGAAGCTCGAACTGCCCGGCCACCGCGATGAAGATCTCCCGATCGAAGGTGCGAGGCAGCCCCAGCAGTTCCAGCATCCGCACTTCCTCGGGCCGCACGTGCTGTAGGAAGCGTTCGAGAATCGTTTCCGGGGAGACCAATTCGCTGGGCGTCACCCAACCCGCACGGGTGCGGGCATCGATGGCCAGATGCAGATAGAACGGAACACCCGCGCTGGCGTCGGCGATCGCCGCCCGCTCGGCGGGATCCTCGATCCCGGACGCGTCGAGCAGTTCGAAACGCGCGTCCGCGGGCAGGTCGTCCACCGGCACCGCCCGGACCCGGGTCGACCACTCCGGATCGTGCCGCTCCCACCCCAGCGGCTCACGGCTGGCGATCACCACCAGCCCGGTGTCCAACTGGGCGACCACATCGCGTAACCAAGCGTCCGATGCCGCCGCCCGGCCTTCGCGATCGGTGCCACCCATCAAGGCTTCGTAAGCGTCCAGGAAGACCACATAGGGCTGCCTGCCTTCCGTTCCGCTCTTGAGGTCTTCGGCGAACAGGTAGGAGACGGCTTCTTCCAAGCTCGCGAGACTCAACCGGTCGAGTTCCTGCAGGACCGGATCGTGGCGTATCCGATGGGTGCGGATGGCCCGGCGCGCGCCGAGATCCAGCAGCCTGGTCGCGGTACCGAAGACCGGGATCCCGGTGGCGTCGTTGAGGATCTCGGTCAGGATCTCGCTGTGCTCGGCGAGCGCCAGCGAGTCGGAGGTCAGGCGGAGGTGGGGGTGCATGCGCTGCCACAGCACCGCGCAGGCGATGTCGAAGCGGTGGAACTTGATCTTCTGCGCGCCGAACTGGACGCGCAGCACGGCCAGACCGTCCGCGGCCTGCCGATGACTCGGAACCTGCAGATCGAGCACCGCCGCCGGATGTCCGCGCTCGACGCGCGCTCGCAGCTCGGTGACCAACCGGGACTTGCCGATACCGCCGACACCGCTGAGCAGCATGACGCGCGGTTGCTCGGCGGCGTCGGCCAGCAGTGCGTCGAACCGCGCCAGTACCAGTTCACGGTCGACGAACGGACGGCTGGTCGATCCCGGCTGGAAGCGCGCGGTCAACACCATGGTGTGTTCCCCCTCGTGACGAGCCCGGCACGATTCTGCCAGACCCGGCCCCCGCCAGGTCGGCCGATCGAGCGACGATCCGCCGAATGTCGGTACCCCTTGCTAACTTTCGTTCCGTTCTGATCTGACGAAAACAGGCGAGGCGCTATGACAATCGGGGGAACCACCTATCTCGAGCTGTCCGAGGACAGCGGATCCGCGCACAAGTTCTACGAGGTGATCGTCGCGGGCACGCAAGTGAGTGTCCGTTTCGGTCGCATCGGGGAGCAAGGGCAGACGAAGGTCAGTTCGTTCGCCAGCGAGGAGAAGGCGCGGGCCGCTGCCGCGAAGAAGGTCGGCGAGAAGGTGCGCAAGGGCTACGCGCCCGCGGTGATGGGGGCCCGGGCCGCCCGCCCGGTGACCAGGCGGGCGATCACCAGCGGCCGCTCCACCGCGAAGGCCGCGCCCGTGCTGTGGAGTTTCGACTCCGGCGCCGCGGCCTTCGGCATCTTCGTCGACGAGCGCCGCTGCTGGGTGGGCAACGAGAGCGGTGACGTGTTCACCCTGACCCCGGACGGCGTGGTCACCGGCCGGTACCGGCTGCCGGATGCCGTGAAATGCATTGTGGCCGATGATTTCTGGATCTATGCCGGATGCGACGACGGGCGCGTCTACGACCTGTCGGGCAAGGTGCCGCGGGCGTCCTACGACATCGCGGCCGATGTCGACATCTACTGGCTCGACATCCACGACGGCGTCCTCGGCGTCTCCGACCGCCAAGGCGGCATCACCGTGATCGACTACGAGGAGGAGTCGCTGTGGACCCGGCGCAGCACCGGCGACTCGGGCTGGATGGTGCGCATCGACGCCAACGGCGTCTACCACGGACATTCCGGCGGAATCACCAAATACGACCTGGACAGCGGAAACACCCTCTGGCAGCAGGCCACCGGCGGCCCAGTCCTGTTCGGCTGGCAGGAATCCGATGCCGTCTACGCGGGCACCGCGCGCAACCAGGTCCGCATGGTGGCCAAGGGCGGCCGGGCCGAACGCACCTACCAGTGTGACGCCGCGGTCTTCTCCTGCGCCACCTCACCGGACGGCCGCTACGTCTTCGCCGGCGACAACTACTCGTCGGTGTACTGCTTCGACGCCGCCGGGAATCGCGTGTGGAAGCTGGCCACCGGCTGCGGCTCGGCCTATTCCATGCAGTACCACGACGAGAAGCTGTACCTGGTCACCACCACCGGCACGCTGGCCTGTCTCGACGTCAGCGAGGCCGCCATCCGCGATGCCGAGCAGGGGGTGCTGCCACAAACGGTGTCGGTGAAAGCTCCCGAGATCTCCGCCGTGGTGCCCAGCGACACCGTCGAGGTCACCTCCGATGCCGGGTCGGGCGTCATCGTGGAGTGCGTCGACCACGGCAGTTCGCTGCGCGTGCGGGTCGTCTCGCCTGGGTATCGGCAGGGCTGGAACGTCCAGTTCCCCAAAGATATTCGCCGAGCCGGAGCTCGCTACGTGGTCGACGGTATAGCCGAGTCGGCGCGCGGCGGCTTCTACCGCGTGCGCGGGGACATCCGCCGGCTGTCCTGAGCGACAGAAGTTCCCGGACGAAACGTTCCTCGCACGTCTCGCGCGATGTGCGGGGGGCGTCTCTGAAGGAACCGGCTGCTCGCGGTCCTGGCAGACTGACAGAAGCACTATCGAAATGGGGGGACGGCTCGATGGGTGGACGATCCACATCGTTGACGGCGATCGCCGTGGCGCTGACGACGGCGGCGCTGCTGGTCGGGTGTGCGTCGGACGAGCGTCAGGACCGAAGGTTTCCAGCCGAGACAGCCGGGCAGATCGATCACATCGTGCGGCCGCAAATGGACGCGCGGCTCGCCCCCGGGGCACTGGTGGCGGTGAACGACCCCGAACGAGGGACATTCGTGAGGGCGTACGGCACAGCCGATCTCGCGACCGCCCGCCCGATGAACGCGGCGGATCATGTTCGGATCGGCAGCATCACCAAAACGTTCACCGCCACCGCGGTGCTGCGCGCGGCCGACGAAGGCAAGCTCTCGTTGGACGACGTGCTGGCACGGTATGTGCCGGGAGTGCCCTACGGCGACACCATCACCCTCCGTGATCTGCTCGGCATGCAGGGCGGCGTCTGGGATATCCGGGAAGAGCCCGCCTTCGCCGAGCAAATAGTCGCGAAGACTCCGGCATCCGAATGGCATGAGGGCGACCGTCTGCGCGCCATCATCGCGCACCCGGAAAGGGCGATGCCGCCACGCTGTCGCGTGGAGTACTCCAACTCCGAGTACTACCTGCTGGGTCTGGTGCTCGAGAAGGTCTTCGGAAAACCGGTGCACGAAGTGATCGGTGATGTCATCGCCGCGCACGGGCTGCGCTCCACGACATATCCCACCGACGCCAGCATGCCCGCACCGGACAGCCGCGGGTACGCGCACTTCGACGAGACTCCCACCGACGTCACCGCGCGCACCACCCCGGCGCTTGCCGGTGCGGCGGGCACGATGGTGTCCACGATTTCCGACCTCGCCGACTACGCCCGCATGCTGGGCCGCGGCGATCTGCTGAAACCGGAGACCTTCCGTGCCAGGACCCAGTTCACCGGGGACCTGCGCTACGGACAGGGCATGGCGGAGTTCGGCCGCTGGATCGGCCACAACGGGGCGGTACCTGGCTACGCCACCCATATGGGTTACCTGCCCGAGCTGGACGTCAGCGTCACCGTCGCGGTCAACGAATTCACTTCTCCGCCCCTGCTCGGGCTCACCGCATCGATCATTTGGTTCGGCATCGTCCGGCAGCTGTACCCGGGCACGGTGCCCGAGGATCGGGCGAACAGCCGGCCGAGCCCGCCGATCCCTGCGGTCGCCGACCTCGACAACCGCCTGCGGCGCACGCTGGACCCGGCGGTCTCGGTGGCGGAGAAGCCGCTGCGGATCGCCGACGACGACAAGGATCCGGAGTTGATCACTCGGATATCCCGGGTCTACGCGCCAGTCACCACGACGGTCGTCCAAGTGACCGAGGTCGGCCCCGGTCAGCTGCTCGCGACCGCCGTTCTCGGCAGCCCGGAAGGCCGCGTCCCGGCCGTCGTCCCGTTCGTCGCGCGCGACGGATCCTGGTACATCGCCACGGGCTGGGCCTGCCGGACGATCCTCGCGACCGGCGAGTCCTCTCCCGCCTGCCCTTGACCGCCTTCACACGCTGATCCGCCGATTCGTGGACGGAACGCGACGCCCGGTGGGAAGGTTGAGGTACGGCAGGTGTCAGCAAAGGGAGCGAGACACATGGTGGACAAGACCAACGGAGCTGCCGCGGGCAACGGCGGCGTGGTGACAGCGGAGCGGCCCGAGCAGATCCGCAACGTGGTCCTGGTCGGGCACAGCGGCTCGGGCAAGACGACGCTGGTCGACGCCATGGCGCTCACCGCGCGGGCGGTCAATCGCGCCGGGCGGGTCGAGGACGGCACCTCGCTGTCGGACTACGACGAGATCGAGCATCGCCAGCACCGGTCGGTGCAGTTGTCGGTCGTGCCGGTGGCGTGGGACGGAATGAAGATCAACCTGGTCGACACGCCGGGATACGCGGACTTCGTGGGCGAGCTGCGGGCCGGGCTGCGCGCGGCCGACGCGGCGCTGTTCGTCATCTCGGCCGCCGAGGGAGCGGACGGGATCGCGGGGGCGACCAGGGCGCTGTGGGAGGAGTGCGCCGCGGTCGGGATGCCGCGCGCGATCGTGATCACCCACCTGGACACCGCGCGCGACGAGTTCGACGTGATGACCGAAACCTGCCGGACTGTGCTCGGCGGCGGATCGTCGGAGAACATCCTGCCGCTGCATCTGCCCGTGTACGGGCCGAAGAACCCGGACGGTCACCGGCCGGTCACCGGCATGGTGGAGCTGCTGCCGCACTGTGTGGGCGACTATTCCTCCGGAGAAGAGGTCCAGGGCGACCCGGCCCCCGATCAGGTGCCCGCTCTCGAGGACGCGCGCAACCGGCTCATCGAGGGCATCATCGCGGAGAGCGAAGACGAGAGCCTCATGGAGCGCTACCTCGAGGGCGAGGAGATCAGCCTGGCCACGCTGGTCGCCGACCTGGAGCGCGCGGTCGCCCGCGGCAGCTTCCATCCGGTGCTGTTCGCCGCGCCCGCCCCCGAAGGGGCCAAGCAGGGACTGGGCACGGTCGAGCTACTGGACCTCATCACCGGCGGCTTTCCGACACCGGCCGAGCACGTCATCACCGCCAGCAACGGCGCCGAACCCCATCCGCTGCGCTGCGACCCGGCCGCCGAGCTGGCCGCCGAGGTCATCCGCACCGCGTCGGATCCGTACGTCGGGCGGGTCTGCATGGTCCGCGTGTTCTCCGGCACCTTGCACGCCGACGACACGGTGCACGTCAGCGGGCACGGCCTGGAGGACCGGGGCCACGAGAGCCACGAGCTGGACGAGCGGGTCGGCGCGATCTCCGCTCCCTTCGGCAAGCAGCAACGTCCCCTGCGGCAGGCGATCGCGGGCGACATCGCCTACGTCACCAAGCTCGGTCACGCCGAAACCGGCGACACCCTGTCGTCCACCGACAACCCCTTGCGTATCGAGCCGTGGCCGATGCCGGACCCGCTGCTGCCCATCGCCATTCGCGCGCACAGCAAAACCGACGAGGACAAGCTGTCGCAGAGCCTCGCCCGGCTGGCCGCCGAAGATCCGGCGCTGCGCCTCGAGCACAATCCGCAGACCCATCAGCTGGTGCTCTGGTGTCTCGGCGAAGCGCATCGCGACGTCGCGTTGGAGCGATTGCGGACGCGGTTCGGCGTGCAGGTCGACGTCACCGAGCATCAGGTGGCGTTGCGGGAAACGTTCGCGGGCAAGGCGACCGGGCGCGGCAGGCACGTCAAACAGTCCGGCGGGCACGGACAGTACGCGGTGTGCGAAATCGAGGTCGAACCGCTGCCCGAGGGGTCGGGGATCGAGTTCGTGGACAAAGTGGTCGGCGGAGTCGTTCCGCGCCAGTTCATTCCGTCCGTGGAGAAGGGCGTCCGAGCGCAGGCGAACCGCGGACTCACCGCCGGTTACCCGCTCGTGGACGTGCGCGTCACCCTGTTCGACGGCAAAGCGCATTCGGTCGACTCCTCCGACGCCGCGTTCCAGACCGCAGGCGCGCTCGCCCTGCGCGAGGCGGCGGCCGCCGCCGGGATCAGGGTGCTGGAGCCGCTGGCGGGAGTCTGGGTGCTGGTCTCCGACGAGTACGTCGGACCGGTTCTGAGCGACCTGTCCAGCCGCCGCGGTCGCGTTCTCGGCACCGAACCGCACGGCACCGGGCGCACCCGCATCCACGCCGAAGTGCCGGAACTCGAACTCAGCCGCTACGCCATCGATCTGCGCTCGATCTCGCACGGAACGGGCGATTTCACTCGCAGCTACGCCCGCCACGAGCCGATGCCGAACCAAGTCGCCGCGTCGGTGCGCGGGGAGAAAGCGCGCGCGTGATCCGCTCATAGCCCCGTGGACGGCGAGGGTGCCGTCGAGCGGTAACCTGCGCGAGTTCTGAAGCGCGGTGTTCGAGGGTCGTGGGCGATCGCTTCGCGCCGCCGAGTGGCCGGGTCGCCGGTTGCTCAGACCTGGGGTGGCGGCCCAACGGGGGGCGGTCCGGCAGGCTGCGCCGCGCTCACCGTCGGCGGAGGTGGCGCCAGTGCTCCGGGGTCGACGGTATTGGAACCGACGTCCAGACCTGTCGGGTGCGCGTAGCCGGTGAAACTTCCGTACTTTTCGGTCAGCGGCGGGTTGTTGGGGTCCAAGGGAATGAGTTGACCATTGTCCAGGATGTTCAGGCCGTTCTCGTTCTTCACGATCAGCGCACTGTGCTTCTCCCACTGCACGACATCGCCGGTCTTCAACTGAGCGACATCGTTAACCGTCGCCCACGGGTGGTCCGCCGTCGACGCGCCCGCGGTTCCGTCGTACGCGGCTACCGCATTCGTCGCGGTGTTCTGCGTCTGCCGCTGCAAAGCCTCCGCGACCGGCTGGGAGACCTGCACCGTCGAATTGCCGATCTTGTAGTCGACCATTCCGCCCGGTGTCGTCACCGCCGGCGGAGCGCCCGCGTACGTGGGCGCCGTCACGCCAGGAGGACTCGTCTGCTGAACCGCCTGAGTCGCGGTGGTCGCCTGAGGGTTGCGGTTGCGTTCGCGTTCCCGCTCCTCACGCCGCTCCCGGTCCCGCTCCGCGACGGCTCGCTCATAGGCCCGGTCGTCGTCGGGCTGACGATTCCCCTGGTTCATCATCCCGCTCATGGCGCTCATCATCGCCATCTGCTGCATCGCATTCGCCATACCGTTGTCGCCGGCGGCGTTGGCAGCGGGTGCGACAGAGCCGGTGTTCGCGCCGGTGTTCATACCGGTATTCGTCCCGGTCCCGGTCCCGGCGACGTTCTGCAACGCAGCACGAGCGGCGGCGAGCGGGTCCGAACTCGTGGACGGGTCGGTGCTTCCGGTGTCCGAAATGGGCAGGGTGCCCGTGGTCGTACCCGTGCTCGGATCGGTCAGCGAGCCATCGGTGTCCGTAGAGCCGCCCAGCAAGTCGTCGTACGTGGAACTCCAGTCGTCGTTCGTGGTGCCCGACGGTTGCGTGGTTCCATCCTGACCAGGCGGCACATAGGTGTTGCCATTCGTGGTATTGCCGGTATTGGTATTACCGGTGTTCGTATTGCCGGTATTGGTATTACCGGTGTTCGTATTGCCGGCGTCGGTGTTCTGACCATCGATGTCCGCGGCCTTTTTCTGAAACTCCTTGGTGGCGTTCTCGTACTCATTGTCCCAACTCTCGGCGGCCGCGTCGATATGCCTGACGTAATACGACTGCTCCGCTTCGGCGGTCAGGTAGTAGTTGCCCGATTCTTTGTTCTTCTCGTAGGCAACGATCTTGTCCGGCATGTTGTCGGCACCTTTGAAGCTGTATTCCATCTTTCCGTCGACCACCTTGGCGCCCGGAAATTCGAATTGCAGCTTCTCGTTGAGATCGTCCTTGATTTTCTTCAGCTTCTTGAAGGTATCCGAATTGAGGATCGCGGAGTCGTTGGTGTCGCCGTTGACATTCTTGTGCGCGTCCTTGTACTCGGTCTGACGCTTGCTCAACTGCTCCTTCAGCGTCTCGTGCGTGTTTCTGACCTGTGACCAACCGTCCGCGGTCGTGACCTGCTGGCCATCGAGCACGTTGGTGAAGTCGGGCGCGGCCTTGGGATCACGCACGCCCAATGTGTCGAATCCCCACTGCATCGTGAACTCGGTGTCCTCGATGAGACTGATCAGCGCCGCACTGGCGCCCTTCGGCTGATACAGATCGACCCGATGCAGATGCTCTTTCTCGTCGGGAAGTTCCCACCCATAGCCATCGGCGAATTTGGGCTGCTCGGCATCTTGCTCCTGCTGCTTCTTGACTTTCAGGTAGGCATCAGGTTTTCCGTCTTTCAGCGCCGCCAGGAGGCCGGTATATTTCTTGTCCGACATGACATCGCCGTCGATTTCCTTCAGGAGCTCGGCGACCTTGACACTGTCGAGCTTACCGAAAGCTTGCTCGAACTCGGTCGAGTTCAATGCGAGGAGCGTGTCCATCGCTTCCCGGCCTTCGTTTCCATCGAAATTCGTGGAATCCCAGGTGTTTGTCTCGCCGAGTTCGTTGAACCTGTCGGCGGCATCCTCTGCTTTACCCATCAGCCCGTTCTCTTCTCGCCGGAGCCCCCGGAGACTTTCGATCCGTTCCACAACTCGGCAATGGACGCGGGAGGCCCGCCGACGCCTATGGGACTTACGCTGATGGAACCGGCGCCATAAGCATCGGACCCCACACTGCGTCCCGCTCCGGTATCCGCGGGCGCGGGACGTACGCCGATCGTTTCCATCGCGTGCGCCGCAGGTAGCAGCGGATGCTCCGCTATCTGGCCGTACGAGTAGAGCACATCACGCAGCGTCTGCCGGCCGGGCTCACCAGCGGCGAGCAACAGCAGCACTTCTCCCGCACGACGCTCGAAGAACATGTCGCGAGAGACTTCCGCGCCGGACACATCCGGGCGAACTTCGCCGACAGGAAGGTGGGACACGTCCACTCGCTGCGATCGCAGTGCCGCCGCCATCGTGTCATCGGCAGCCCGTACTTCATCCCACCAACTCGCGGGGATGGGCTGACCCGCCTCCAGCGCGTCGAGGATGCGTTGCCGGTGGGCACGATGTGCGTAGGTCTCTCCGTCGATGCCGGAAACGGCAGCGCGAACCCGGCCATCCGCCGCTCGCGCCAACTCGAGGCACTTGGCCCAGATTTCCCTGTCGGACACTGTCGCCGCCTGTTGCAGCAACTCGCCCGAGCCGGCCAACGTGAGCCGATCGACCAAGCCGACACCGGGCGAAGTGAAGTCGACGGCAGACTCGGCGGCGGATACCCCGCCTTCGAGGGCGACATCGTCACCGAGGGCCGCGCGCAGATCGTCGTGGATCGCCCCGGAGGACACCAGGGCGCTGATCCGGACATTCTTGCGACCGCCCACCATCACGCCGAACTCGGCGAGCATCCTGGCCGGGTCGGCGGTACCTTCCAAAGCCGCGACGGTCTGCCGACCCGCCGCGCCACCGAAGACGAAGTCCCACCTCCACGGGAGACTGACCTCACAGGGCAGAAAGAGTCCGGGAGGCAGCCAGCCGCGACCTTCAGCGGAGGTCAGCACGACGATGGGCCCGACAGGGGTCCGCCCTACCGCCACTGCCCATTCCAAGCCAGGCGCCGAATCAGCGACAGCGGCAAGAGTAGCGCCGAGCAGGGTGCGGGCCAGCGCCAAGTCGTCTTCGACCCGTTCCCCCACCACCAACAACGGGAGCGCTCGCTTGTCTTCGGAGAGGTGGGCCGCCGCCACGAACGGACCCGTCGCCAGAGGTGCGGGCATCCCTCCGGCGATTCCCGCGCCAGTGACGGCAGCCGCCGCCGCGAGCGAATTCGCCACCGGTAGCGCGTCGAGCCCGCCAACTGTGCCTGCGGCACTGTTCGAATCGACAGCCACGGTGGCGGTACCGCCCGGGTCGACGGCGGGAGTGACGGTCCGGTCGTCGATGGAAGGCTCCGATTCGCCAGCCGCGTACTGCACCGGGCCGACCGGTGCGATGAGTTCGGTGGGTGGCGTGCCGTACGTCTGCGGAGCCGAAGCGTTGGCGGGCATCAACGGCTGGTCGTCGGTGCGGGTTTCCTCGCCGAGGATGCTCGGCGCGTCAGGCAACGTCGTGGCGGGCGAGGTAGCAGGCGATGTGGGGGTGGAGGGCGGCGCGAACGGCGTGTCCTTCGCAGGGAGCACACCCGGGCTGCTCTCCGTTGGTGTGGAGGGATCCGGGGAGCCGCCTGGTGCCGGACCACCCCGGGGAACTCCGTTGCCGAAGTCACCGGCACCGCCGACACGTTGCCCGCCGGACTGATCAGCGTCTTCGAGCGCGTCCGCGGCGGCGAGCAATTCGTCTCGTGACCGCTCGTGGTTCGCCGCAAGGCGCTCGGCGGTTTCATGTCGCCGGTTGTAGTAGTCCACCAAAGCCGCCCGCACCGGATCGGCGATCATGCCGTAACCGGATTCGAAGTCGGCGAGCCAGCCGTGCGGGACTTCACCCCACTTCCGGATGTTCCCGGCGGCCAGATCGTGCTGCTTCGCGATCCTGCGCAGCTGATCCGGCTCCACATCCAGGTAATTGGGCATGCTCGGTCGATTCCTCCCGCCAGCTATCTGAGCTTTATTCTTCCGCCTTCCCAAAGTTGGGAACTTGCTGGTCCGACCCCTTTTCGGCTCGCCATTCCCGCATGACCTCCGCGAGCGGCCGCGGCAGGTTGTCGGTGCTGTTCATCGCGATCTGATACTGCCGCCGAGCGTCCTCGGCGCTCTCCGTGATGGCAGCCATGATCTCGGCAGCCAGCTCCGCGTTGTCGAATCGCGCGCACGTGCCGGGCGCCAGATACAGGTCCAGTAGTCGTCCCGTCGCATCGACCTCGGGCACGACCAAGCCGCTCGGAGAGGGGCGGCGCGCGACGATCGCGTCAGCCCGCTCACGCATGCTGGCTATTCGGTGCCGCAACTCGCGCGCCATGCCGAGTGCGGCACGCACGTTGGGATGAATGTCTCTCAATGGATCCTCACTCATTCGCGGGCCGAACGCCCGCCCGTGCAGCAACTGACCAGCGAGCCCCTTCTCACTCACATACTCGGCAACACCGTTGACGAGCGTCCAGGCGTCGAGCGCTGCCTGCCCTACAGGATGCGACACCACGACCGCGCGCTATTCCCAACTGCGGGAAGCACCCATACTCTGTGCGAGCTGCATTCCCCGAGCTGCGACCGCCAAATTTCCCGCGAGGCCCCCATCGACGAGTTCGCCACCGACTTCGGCGGCCTACAACGCGCCGCCCCGAAGGTCGTGCACCGGATGCCCTCCGCGTTCCCTGCCGCACTGCTCGGATCCGGTCGACCGTTGACATTGCGCGGTGCGGGACATTCCTGTGATGGACAGACCGTGACAGATGGTGAGTTGCTCGTCACCTACGCGCCGGACACCGCTGCACAGCAAGTACGCGATGTCGGCGACGGGTTGATCGAGGTGCCCGCCGGGATGAGTTGGTACGGCTTGGAGCGGTACCTGAACCGCCGCGGCAGAGCCGTACCGGTGTTACCCAACTACCTGCACATGTCCGTGGGCGGCACCCTTTCGGTGGGCGGCGCGGGGATCAACTCGGTGCGACACGGCATGCAAGTCGATCACGTGGAGTCGATCCAGTTGGTCGACGGAACTGGAGCAAGCCGCTGGTGCTCTCGTACCGAGCACCCAGATCTGTTCCGGTTCGCACTCGGCGGGCTCGGCATGGTGGGGTTGATCGAACGGGCGGTGCTGCGCACCGTGCCATACGTCCGATATACGCACGTCCACCGCGCACACCATGCCACATTGGCCGAACTGGTCGAGCACACCGAACAGATCGCCCAGCGCGACGATGTCGACATCCACTGCGCGTTCCTGCGCCGCGGCACGCTCGGCTCCACCACCGGATGGGTCGGCGGCGACCTGAAGCGCTGTGGCGCCGAGAACTGTTCGGTCGTACGCGACCTGCCCCTCATCGGACATCCCGACACGGCCGAGATGTCGGCCCACCCCTCGGGCCAAGTGCGCCTGTGGACCGACTACGTAGTGCCTGCGGGGCGGCTCGCGGAGATGGTCGCGGCCGTCGACGCGCTACGACACCGCCCGCCAATCGACCGTGTTCGCACGGAGTTGTACATCCTGATCGTGCGCCGTCCTGCGGATGCGACTTCGTTCGCCTTCACTCCGGCTGGCACTACCCCCGTCTCGATCGGATTGGGCGTCTACACCTGGATAGACCGCGACCCGGCCACGGCCGCCGCCGTCCGCCACGAGTTTCGCGGCCTCATGGATCGTTGTTGCGAATTAGGGGGGCGTCCCTACCTCTACGGCGTCCACGACCTCGACGACGCGCTGGCCGAGCGACTTTACGGAACCGATCTCGATCGGCTGGCACAGCTGCGCGACTCGCACCGGTTGCAGCACGTGAACGCCCATCTTCCGCTCGTCAGAACCGCCCTGCATGCCTGACCTACCGGCCCAGCCGAATTCACAGACACGCACCGCCAGGAACGAGATGCGGAGGAATCGAGTGTCGGTCGAGATGGATACGACGGAAGCTGCCGGAGAATTTTTGGTGGACGTGGCCGAGCGGTTGATGCTGCGGTGTGACCCCGCGCCCATCCGCGCCATGATGGCACGCGCCTGTGGCGGACAGCTGGACGCCAAGGGGCCGGACGGTCAGCGAGCCAGCACGCTGACGATCTCCGGCACCCCGTTCGAAGCCAGTGTGAGCGGCGGCAAAGGGAGATTCACGTCGGCGATCCGGTATGTCACCGAGACCGCGACGCAAGAGATGGTGTTCGGATCCCGCGTCGCCGCTCAACTTACCGCGATCCGTGATCTCGTCGCGTGGTTGCCGAATGCAGACGAGAAGGTAGCGGCCATGCTGCAATCCTTCGTCGCGACGCTGTATCCCGATCCTGCCAAAGTCTCCACACGGGACCGCTCCGCCACCTGGATAGGGATAGTCCATCATCCCGCGGCACCACAACATGCCGCCCGTTTGAAGGTGTACGGCGGTCTGCAGATCGTGCCGGGAGCGATGAACCGGTTGTGCACCGAATGGCCCGGGTTCGCCGGACTAGCGTCAGTACCTGACGAAGACAGAATCATCACCCCCATTGCTGCCGCGATCGAGGTGGACGCGCGGGGCGAGGTGAATCACAAGGTCTACCTGAAGACTCGGTACACCGATGTCGCCGCGCCGATGAAACTGGTCCGCAACTTCGGACATCAGGCGTGGGAAGTACTGTCCGAATTGGTTCGGCATGGAGTCGACCCCGCCGAACTCCACCGACACAACTTCTTCGTCTGCTGCTCACGCGGTGCGGGTGGCTCTGGCTTCGGGCTCCACTTGAGCGCACGGCGAGACGAGGATTTCACTCCACTCGTGTCGGAACTCGCGTCCCGGCACCACGGCAGCACCCGTGCGGTCAACGCCCTCGCCGAGGCAGCGGAATGCTGTGGAGCCACCTGGCGCTACTCGGCGATCGGGCTCGGTTTCTCCGCCGACCACGGCATCGACAAACTCAACGTCTACGGCACACCGACCTGGGGCACCGCATAGTTTGTCGGTAATCCGAGCGATCCGACCCGCTCCCGAACGCAGACGAGTCCGCCCGCTTCACGAAGTGATCGCGAAGCGGGCGGACTCGACGAAACCCACCGCGGACGGAGAACCCGAGTCGGGTCCTCCCCGCGAGGCAGAGCCGGTAGCGACTTACACGTCGAAGTACAGCTCGAACTCGTACGGGTGCGGCCGCAGGTTCACCGGGGCGATTTCCTGGGTGCGCTTGATGTCGATCCAGGTCTCGATGAGGTCGGGGGTGAAGACGTTGCCCTCGGTGAGGTAGTCGTGGTCCTGCTCGAGGCGGTCGATCACCGACGCCAGGCTGGTGGGGGCCTGCGGGATGTTCTTGGCCTCCTCCGGCGGGAGCTCGTAGAGGTCCTTGTCGACGGGGGCCAGCGGCTCGATCTTCTTCTTGATGCCGTCCAGGCCGGCCATCAGCATGGCGGCGAAGGCCAGGTACGGGTTGCCCGAGGAGTCCGGCGCGCGGAACTCGATGCGCTTGGCCTTCGGGTTGTTGCCGGTGACCGGGATGCGGACCGCGGCGGAGCGGTTGCGCTGCGAGTACACCAGGTTGATGGGGGCCTCGTAGCCCGGCACCAGACGGTGGTAGGAGTTCACGGTCGGGTTGGTGAACGCCAGCAGCGAGGGCGCGTGGTGCAGGATGCCGCCGATGTAGTGGCGGGCGATATCGGACAGGCCACCGTAGCCGGCCTCGTCGTGGAACAGCGGCTTGCCGTCCTTCCACAGCGACTGGTGGGCGTGCATGCCCGAGCCGTTGTCACCGAAGAGCGGCTTCGGCATGAAGGTGACGGTCTTGCCCTCGGCCCACGCGGTGTTCTTCACGATGTACTTGAACAGCTGCAGGTCGTCGGCCGCACCGAGCAGGGTGTTGAACCGGTAGTTGATCTCGGCCTGACCGGCGGTGCCGACCTCGTGGTGGCCGCGCTCGAGCTCGAAGCCCGCGTTCTGCAGGTTGGTCGCGATCTTGTCGCGCAGGTCGACGTAGTGGTCGTACGGCGCGACGGGGAAGTAACCGCCCTTGTTGCGCACCTTGTAACCACGGTTCAGAGTGCCGTCCGGGTTGAACTCGGCACCGGTGTTCCAGGAGCCCGAGACCGATTCGATCTCGTAGAAGGCGCCGTTCATGGCCGAGTCGTAGCGGATCGAGTCGAAGATGTAGAACTCCGCCTCGGCGCCGAAGTACGCGGTGTCGGCGATACCGGTGGAGCGCAGGTACTCCTCCGCCTTGCGCGCGATGTTGCGCGGGTCGCGGCTGTAGGCCTCCCGGGTGAACGGGTCGTGCACGAAGAAGTTCAGGTTCAGCGTCTTGGCGGCGCGGAACGGGTCCACGCGCGCGGTGGAGAAGTCGGGCAGCAGCAGCATGTCCGACTCGTCGATGGACTGGAACCCACGAACGGAGGAGCCGTCGAACGCTAGCCCTTCCTCGGCGAGGTCGGTGGTGAAAGCCTTCCCGGGGATCGAGAAGTGCTGCTGCACACCGGGCAGGTCGCTGAACCGGATGTCGACGTACTCGATGTCCTCGTCAGCGATGAATTTGATGACCTCGTCGGCCGTGCTGAACGTCACTTGTTCTCCTTACGGATCGGTTCCCAGCCAGTGTCGCTTGCATGGGTTCGTCGCGACCAGACGCTATGGATGCCGTGTTTCCCTGTAGTCAAGGATGTGTTTCGCCGGTGTTACACGTGCGTCAGGCCGCGTGGTACTGACCACCCGGACTCGAATTGCATGGTAGTCCTGCCCCCGCCGCGGCGCGCGCCGACGCTGAACTCCGCTTATGCGGTACGGGACGCCGGTACGGGCCCGCCTATTCTGGGTGCATGGCACGCATCACCGGCTCCTGGCTCTCCGGACCCCCGGCCGACTCCGGCGGCCCGGCAACTCCCGAGTTCCCCGGTGAGCACCTCGGCCTCCCGAACACCGGAGCGGGCTCGCTGGCCGGCATGGGCCGCCGGATCGCCGCCCTGTTCGTGGACTGGATGATCGCGCTCGGCATCGCGGCGCTCATCGCGCGGAGCACGTCGGCGTCGAGCCTGACGCTGCTGATCTGGTTCGTCATCGGCGTCGGCGCGGTGACCCTGTTCGGCTTCACCCCGGGGCAGTACTTCCTGCGGCTGCGGACGGTCCGCATCGACGCGCCGGTACCGGTCGGCTTCGTCCGCGCGCTGGCCAGACAGGTACTGCTGTTGTTCGTGGTGCCCGCGCTGTTCACCGACGCCGACGGCCGCGGAATGCACGATCGTGCGACCGGCACCGCACTGGTGCATTCGCGCTGAGCCGCCCGGCATCGAGCCCGTCGGCCGCCGGGTCACACCACTAGGCTGCGCCGGTGTCGTTGAATCCGGTGATGCTCGTCGTCCGTTTTCTGCTCGAGCTCGTTGCTGTCGCTTCCTTCGGTGTCTTCAGCTGGCGCGCGTTCGAAGGGCCGTGGAAGTTTCTGCTGGTGGTGGCGCTGCCGGTGATCGCGGCAGTCGTGTGGGGCGCTTTCTCGGTGCCCGGCGACCCCAGCCGTAACGGGCAGCCCAGGGTCGCCGTATCCGGCTCGGCGCGCCTGGTGATCGAGCTCTCGGTCCTCGGCGGCGGGGCGCTCGCGCTGCAGTCGGCCGGCCTGCCGCACTGGGGTTCGGCGCTCGCGGTGCTGGTGATCGTCTATCACGCGCTCGCCTACGACCGGGTCGTCTGGCTGCTCACCCGCAAGTGACGCGGCATCCGGACACGCGCGCCGTCGAGCGGCGCGCCGGTAGCTGGTGCACGTGCGAGGAGCGGGTCAGCGGCGGCGGATGGTCCGCTGCACGCCGCGCATCTTCGCGCCTGCGGGCATCGGCCCCTTCGGCAGGGCGGGCCCACCGCGCGCGCTGAGTGCGGCCAACCGGCCTTCGATGAGGTCGATCCGCTTGGTGTCGATGTTGCGCGGCAGCTTCGTGAGGTAGCGCTGCAGGTCCTTGAGCGGAACCTGGCCTTCGTCGTTGCCGATGACGACGTCGTAGATCGGGGTGTCACCGATCAACCGGGCCGTGCGCTTCTTCTCCTGGGCGAGCAGCGACTTGACCCGCTGAGGGGAGCCTTCGGCGACCAGCACCACGCCGGGCAGGCCGATCACCCGATGCACCGCGTCCAACTGGGTAGTCGCGGCGATGCCGTTGCTCACCCGCCACTTGCCCTGGAGGTTGTCCAGCACCCAGGCCGCGGCGCCCGCCTGACCCTCGGCCTTGCGGTAGACGCTCTTCTGCACCCGCCGTCCGAAGATGATGAACGCCACCAGCGCGCCGAGCACCACGCCCAGCGGGACGAGGAACAAGGTCAGCCCGAAGATCAAGCCGATCACGACGAAGACGGCGGTGATGCCGACCAACGCGCCGATCATCAGTGGCAGCAGCAGCTTGTCTTCCTTGCGCTGCATCTGGAACGCCTGCCAGAGCTGTTTGCGGCGCTCTCTCGACTGCTGCTTGCGGGCCGCTTTCGCCGCGGCCTTCGCTTCCTTGGTGGGCTTGCCTGCTGCCATGTCTCTCAGAATAGTGCCCAGGTAGTCGCGGCTATGCCGTGGGACAGCGGCCGACGGCGGCGCTACCCGCGGCGGGCGATCGGGCCGAGCGCGGTGAGATCCAGGTCACCCGACGCCTCGGTCCAGCCCATCGCGCGCAACTCGACCGGCGCGGCCACACCGAGGGCGTCGCGCAGGCCGACGGCCACCGAGCGCGCGAACTCGACCAGACTGTTGGGCGCGATGGGCCAGAAGAGGGTCCTGGTCCAGTTGTCCGCGTCGCGCCGCACCGCGGGCTCGTGCCAGCCCAGTGTCCGCAACTCCTGCGCGGCGGCCTCCGGGATCGGGTTGCTCAGGTAATGGTTCCCCGCCAGTTCAGCGGACAATTTGATGTCGTATTGGACAAATTGGACATAGCGATTTCCGGGTGCGGCGATGATGAGAGTCGCCCGGGAGGGCAGCTCCGAAAGACAGTGCGCCAGCGCTTGCACGAACCGTTCCCAGTCCGCGGTCGCCGACTCGCTCATTCTTCCCCCGGGTATCGGCACTGGCCTGATCATACGCCGACGGGCCCGGGACACCAGACGAAATTTATTGCGCCGCCGTCCAGTTCGGCCCGGGTCATAGCCATTGTCCATATCCGCCGTCTCATCCGTGCAGCACCGCCCCGACCTGCGGCGTCTCGGCCCGGTAAGCCCTTCCTGAGCAGTCCCTGACTCGTCTTCGTCGCCGAAGCGATACGCGGATGCATTTCCTAGGATGGCACGGCGTCGCGGCGTGCGTGAATTGCGCGAATCCCGCCGGGATTCCGGCCACTTCCTCTCGAGAACCGGCATGCCGAAGGTCGAAGGCCGAGTGAGCGCGCGGTAAGTCTGAGTTCGCGCTTCGAATCGCAGGATGGCTTTCGTCTCCGCTCGAGGAAGTCCGTGCCGATGCTGGTGCGCCGACGCCGATCGTTTCGGGATGCCCGTCTGATCGTCGCCACGCGTCGGCGGACCCGGAATCGCGCTCCGGCATAGCGCCGATGCCGGTCTGGCCGGATGAACACCAGACAGTGTGCGCCCGGAGATTGGGCGACCACCCCGGTTCCGGGGGCTGGACGGCCGTCCGGGCACACTCGATAGTCCTATGGTGACCGAACGAGCCGTCTTGTCGCGCGCCCTGTGCGGCCTGCTGTTGCTGCTGGCCGCGATCACCCCGGTGACCGCGGTCGCCGAACCGCTGCCGGTGCCCTACCAGTGGAAACAGGCGTACATCGACGGCAAGGACGGCACCCGGCTGCACGCGGACATCCTGCGCCCGGCCGGTGTCTCCGACGACACCCGGACGCCCGTCGTTCTCACCGTCAGCCCGTACCGCGCGCACCTGGCGTACCTGAGCGAGCCGCGCCTCACCGGCGGCCCGTCCACCGACAACCTCACCGCCGAGCTGTTCCTGAACGCGGGCTACACCTACGTCGTCGTAGACCTGCGCGGATTCGGCGGCTCCAACGGCTGCCCGGACTTCGGCGGGCCCGGGGAGCGCGCGGACGTCACCGCGGCCGTGGAGTGGGCGGCGAGCCAGCCGTGGTCCACCGGCAAGGTGGGGCTGTTCGGCACCTCGTACGAAGCCTGGACCGGCCTGATGGGTTTGGCCACCGCACCGAAGGGCCTCGCCGCGGTGGGCGCGTTCGAGCCGGTCGTCGACCCGTACTCCTACCTGTACATGCAGGGCGTCTCGTGGAAGTTCTCCGGCAAGCCGATCACCGAGAGCGGTGTGCGCCCCGCCGATTTCGCGGGGCTGGAGCATCTGCTCATCGCCTCGACCCCGCCGCGTCCGGAGGACTCCGGCGAATACCAGGCGAACGCGACGCAGCTGCCGTGGCCGTGCTATCAGCAGTACCTGGCCGAGATCGGCGATCACGACGCGGACACCGCCTTCTGGCGCGACCGCGACCTGGTGGCGAGACTGCGCGGCAACACGATTCCGCTGTTCCTCGGTCAGGGCTTCGTGGACTACAACACCCGGGCCTACCGGGTGTTCGACCTGTGGAACGGCCTCGGGCCCGGCGACCACCGGGCCTGGTTCGGCCAGTGGGGGCACCGCACCTGCCACGACAAGTGCGGCACACCGCACTTCGATACCGAGCTGCTCGCGTTCTTCGACAAGCACGTCGCGGGCCGGGACGTGCGGATCCCCGGCCCGCGGATCACCGTCGGCCAGTTCGACGGCCGCTGGCGCGCGGAGACCACGTGGCCGCCCGCCGACGCCCAGCGGTTCTCGGTGGCGCTGCGACCCGGCGACTACACCGACCGTGGCCTCGTCCCCGGGCCGGACCGCGAAATCTGGTCGGTCTCCGCGCCGCTTGCCCAGGACCAGCACCTGTCCGGCATCCCGACGGCCACCCTCCGGCTGAGCGGCCCGGCGAGCGCGACGGTCGCCGTCGAGCTCTACGACATCGCACCCGACCTGCGCGCGACCGTGATCACCCGAGGCATCGCCCCCGTCCGCGACACCGCCGAGGTCCGGTTGCTCGCGCAGGACTGGCCGATCGCGGCCGGCCACCGGATCGGTGTGCGGGTCACCGACGTGGTCGACGACGTGTGGTCGCACGCACCGGCCTTCGCTCCCGTGACGGTGACGGCGGCGAGCGTCGAGCTGCCGCTGCTGATCGCGACACGTCGTCCCGAGTTGCCGGGCGGGCTCACCGAAGGCATCGTGAAGTGGCGAAACGAGAAGACGATCGCCCTCGATCCGAGTGTGCTGAACAATGCAACGGTGCCCATGAATCTGCCCGACCGCACCGGTGACCGATGACGGACCCGGTCGACGACCTGACCGCCGAGCGCCTCGCCGCCGCGCTGCGGTGTGCGACCGTGTCCACCGACGACCCGCGCGACGCCGACACCGACGCGTTCGACCGCCTCGACGCGCACCTGCGGGCGTCCTTCCCCCGCGTGCACGCCGAACTCGAGCTACAGCAGTTCGCGCACAGCCGGCTCTACCGCTGGCCGGGCGCCGAACCGGACCGAGTGGCCGCGATCCTGCTCGCGCACCAGGACGTGGTGCCCGTGGACGACCCACAGCGCTGGACCCATCCGCCGTTCGCGGGGGTGGTGGACGACGAATTCGTCTGGGGCCGTGGCGCGATCGATGACAAGAGCCGCGTGCTGGCCATCCTGGAGGCGGTCGAGTCGGCGCTCGCCGCGGGCCTGCGGCCCCGGCACACCGTGTACCTGGCCTTCGGGCACGACGAGGAGGTCTTCGGCGGCGAGGGCGCCGAGCGGATGGCCGCGCATCTGCGGCAGGCGGGCGTGCACGCGGATCTGCTGCTGGACGAGGGCGGGGTGATCACCTCGGGGATCGTCGACGGGGTGCGGCAGCCGGTGGCCACGATCATGCTCGGCGAGAAGGGCTACGCGACGGTCCGGCTGTCGGTGACCGAGGTGGGCGGCCATTCGTCCATGCCGGGCAAGCAGACGGCGGTCGGCCGGATCGCGCGGGCGGTGGGCCGCATCCAGGACCATCCGATGCCGCTGCGCCTGACCCCCGTGATCGCCGACATGCTGGCCAGGTTGCGCGAGGTCATGCCGGGACCGCGGCGGCACCTGCTCGGTCTCGCGCGCATCGCGGGACCGGCGATCACCCGGGTGATGGCGACCCAGCCGCAGACCGAGGCGATGGTGCGCACCACCACGGCGCCGACGGTGATCCGCGGCGGCGTGCGGGCCAACGTACTGCCCCAGCGGGCGGAGGCGATGGTGAACTTCCGCATCCTGCCGGGTGACACGGTTTCCTCGGTGCTGGCGCACTGCCGGAAAGTGGTGCGCGACAAGGGGATCGAATTCGAGCTGGTCGGCATGTCGTCGGAACCGTCGAAGATCACCGGACCCGGCCCCACTTTCGAGTTGATCGCCGAGCTCGCCCGCGCCGTCGCCCCCGGCATCGCGGTGACCACCGGCATCGTTCCCGGCGCGACCGATTCCAGGCACTACGACGACCTGGCGGCCACCCGCTGCAATTTCGCGCCGATCGTGCTGGACGAGCGCGACCTGGCCTCGATCCACGGAACCGACGAACGCCTCTCCCGGGTCAACTACGCTCGACTCATCGAGTTCAACCGGCGGCTGATCGAGCATTTCGCGACGGTCGGCGCGCCATCGACGGCAGGAGCCGAGGCATGACGACCGAGCCGAAGGCGGGCGACACCGCGCCCGCCGAGCCGCCCACGATCCGCACCGAGACCGGCGAGTTCGACGGCATCGGCAGCGGGGTCGCCTGGCGCGCGTGGCTGCCCGATGGCGCCGCGCGGGGCGTGATCGTCCTGGTGCACGGCGTGGCCGAGCATTCCGGCCGTTACACCCACGTCGGGCAGCGCCTGGTCGCCGCCGGTTTCGCGGTCTACGCGCTCGACCACATCGGGCACGGGAAGTCCGCGGGCGGCAAGGCCAACATCGGTTCCATGGAGGGCGCCGCCGACAACGTCGCCGCCATGCTGGCCATCGCGAGCCGTGAGCAGCCGGGCGTGCCGCGCTTCGTGCTCGCGCACTCGATGGGCAGCCTGATCACGCTGTATCTGGCCACCCGCGCGCCGATCGATGTCGCGGGCGTCGTGCTGTCCGCGCCGCCGCTGGACATCCCGGTGGGCAATCCGGTGCAGCGCATGCTCGCGCCGGTGCTGAGCAGGTTCACTCCGAATCTCGGTGTGCTGAAGCTGGATTCGTCGCAGATCAGCCGCGACCCCGCGGTGGTCGCGGCCTACGACAACGATCCGCTGGTCTACCGGGGCATGCTGCCCGCCCGCACCGGCGCCGAGATGCTGAACGCGACGAACACGGTCAAGCAGCGGCTGGCGCGGCTCACCGTGCCGCTGCTGGTGCTGCACGGCACCGCCGACTCGATCGCCGCGCCGTCCAGCTCCGATCTCATCGAGCGGGGCGCCGGGTCCGAGGACCTCACCGTGATCCGCTACGAGGGCCTCTACCACGAGGTGTTCAACGAGCCCGAGCAACAGAAGGTGCTCGATGATGTTGTCGGCTGGCTGGAAGCGCACCTTACCGAACCGTAGTATCCCGGCATGAGCAATACCGGATCCATCGCGTTCATCCGTGCCAGCTGGCACAGCTCGATCGTCGGCAAGGCGTACGAGGGTTTCCGCACCGAATACGCCGACCTCGGCTTCGATCCCGCCACGATCGACGTCTACGAGGTGCCTGGCGCCTTCGAGATCCCGCTGCACGCCAAGCGGCTCGCGCACTCCGGCCGGTACGCGGCGATCGTCGCGTCCGCGCTGGTGGTGGACGGCGGCATCTACCGGCACGACTTCGTGGCCTCGGCGGTGATCGACGGGCTGATGCGGGTCCAGTTGGACACCGACGTGCCGGTCTTCTCGGTCGTGCTCACCCCGCATCACTTCCACGAGCACAGCGAGCACGTCACGTATTTCACCGAGCACTTCGTGACCAAAGGCGCCGAAGCGGCCCGCGCGCTGGCAAGCACGCTCAGCTCGTTGCGATCGCTGCCGGTGTAGGTCCGGCTACCGGAACTTGGCCAGGCAGGCGCTCTCGCCGTCCAGAACGCCGGTGCGGAACGCCTCCAACCGCTGGTAGCCGCTTGCCACGACCTTGCCGTTCACGTCCGCGGCCGCCAGCCCGTCGGCGAGCAGGCCGGAGACCGCTTCGTCCAGGTCACCCGCGGACAGGTGCGGATCGCTGCCCGGCTCGCTCAGCTTCGTGGTCACCGCGCCGCTGAGGCAGGCGGTGCGCAGGCCCGCCGTCTCGGCACCGGTCAGCGACAGCTTGCGATCCTGTTGCACGGCGAGCACGTACCGCGACACGAAGACGACGAACGCGTTGTAGTCGCCGTCCACGACCGCCGAGAGCGGGTCCTCCCCCGCCATCGGTCCGCCACGGCGGGCCAGGGCAGGGACATCGGTGCCGATCCGGTTCGCGCTCGGGCAGTACGACACCGGCCGGGTGAGCGTGACCTCCGAGCAGCTGCGGCCCACCCCGGAATAATCGAACTGCGGCGGCCGCGCGATCGGGAAGATCTCGGCCAGCGCCTTGCTCAGGCTGGTCAGCGCGGCCGCGTCCACCGGCAGTTGCGCCTGCTCCTCACCGGGTTCGAAGGTGGTGGGCAGGTTGCCGCGGCGCTGGGCGATCTCCTTCCTGGAGATCTTCTTGCAGCCGTCCGCGCCGTCGGTGTAACCGATCTGCACCGCGGTCACCCGTTCGAAGGCCGACCCGTGCACGTTGTCCGGATCGTTCGGATCCTGGTCACGGACGGCCACCGTGGCGCCGAGCACGGCGTTGAGGCCGTCGGTGGTGTTGAGCGTGAAGTGCGCCGAATCCCCCTCCGCCGCATGGCGCAGGAAGACACCGGCGAGGCAGTCGGCCTGCTGTTCCTGCACCAGCGGCGGAGTCAGGAAACCGGCCAGCTTCGCCTGCCCCTGAATGGCGTGGCCGTACTCGTGGGCCAGCACCATCACCACCGCCATCTCGCCGTACTTCTGTACCAATTTCGGCAGCAGCACGCCGCGATCCCAGCCGATGGTGTGGTCGCCACCGCAGTAGGCGGCATTCACCACCTGGTAGGTGTCGGACTTGCAGAACTTGACCGATTGCGTCTTGGGCGCCTTCGCATCCCAGGAGATGTACCTGGTCACCGGCTTGAAGGTGCCGGGAAAGTACTCGGGGTACCGGGCGGTCCAGAACTCCTGGACGTCGGCGACGGCATTCAGGGCCAGCTTGTCGATCGCGCCGCCGTCGCCGTTGTCCGCCGTGAGCGGCGCGTCCGGCACGCCCTTGCGCGGACCGTTCGGGCCGGAAGCCGTCATCGATCCGGCCAGCTCCCAGGTGTCGGCAGGCGGCGAGACCTGCTGCGCCGGACGACCGTTCGTGCCCTGCGCGCATCCGGCCAGCACCATCGCCACCACCGCGAGCACGGCCACCACACCGAATCGCTTCTTCTTCGCCATCGACCCGCCTCCCCGAGTACCGCGTCTCGGGCCCGCCGAGCGCTCATATCGTAATCGCGGTAAATCGGTCGCGCGCATCAATCACCACGCAGTTGTCGCGAAACAGCGCGCCCGCGTGCGGAAACCGAGGCCGCGCCCCGCTGTGGTTGAACGCCGCATACGAAAAAACTTGCGGCTGAATGCCATACAGACCTCCGCTGCCGATCCCCCGAAGTGGATCTCGGCCCGGACCGGCTCCTCCGCCCCTTTCCGCTGCCGCTGACCGTCCCGGGCGGTAAAGCCGCTCGCAAGGCGACCGTGTCCACCTGTAAGGCCGCGTCGGCGACGTTCAGCGGCGCGAACGGTCGACCGTCGTCATGCTAAATTCGTCGCCAGTTTCGAGGAGGAGGGGGCGGAGTTGCTGCAAGCCGATGTGGACCAAATCCGTGCGATGGCGGACAAACTGCTCGCCGCGGGCAACACTATCGACAGCATCGATGTACGAACCTCTGCGGCGGGCCTGCAAGCGGCCGCGCCAGGGTCGGATA
Source organism: Nocardia gipuzkoensis (assembly GCF_021183645.1). Lineage (NCBI taxonomy): Bacteria > Bacillati > Actinomycetota > Actinomycetes > Mycobacteriales > Nocardiaceae > Nocardia > Nocardia gipuzkoensis. The sequence goes on from NZ_CP089225.1 coordinate 667,034, forward strand.
TCCCGCGAGCGATCGAACTGGCCGCCGAGTTCGTCGAGGGCGCGTACCTGCGTGTCGCCGAGCGGCTGCGCGAGGTGGCGAACAAGTCCAAGGACGCGGCAGGCAATCTGCAGACCAGCGATCAGCAGTTCGCCCAGATGATGCACGCCATGGACGTGCACCATGCTTAGCCCCGGCGACGTCGAGCGCTGGGATCTCGGGGCGCTGAACACATGGACGGGCAAACTCGCCGAATCCCGATCCACGCTGACGGAGCAGCTCGACAGCGCGCGCAAGCACTTCGACGAGGTCCGGCACGACTGGCAGGGTGTCGCCTACGACGCCGCCTACAACCGGGTCGGCCAGGACCACGATCAGGGTAAGAAGCTCGGGTACGAGATCGACGAGCTGATCGAGATCCTGACGCGAGGAGTCGGTGCGGTAGCCGGGTTCCGGGACACGCTGCTGGCGAAGCTGAACGACGCGCGCGCCGCACAGCTCATGGTGGACGACACCTGGAAGGTGCTCGACAAAGAAGGCGTCGACCCCGAGGTGATCCGCACCCATCAAGATGCGATCAACGGTGCGTTCTCCCCGTTCCGCGACGCCGTCGAGGATTTGGCGAAGCAGATCGGCGACCAAGCGCTCGAGATCCGATCGGGCGGCGACCTCCTCGGCTCCAGCCTCGACGTCGCCGACGCCGACAACCAGGCAGCCCGGTTCGGCAAGCAGGACGGCAAGGCGCTCGCGGACGCGGCGCGCAACGGCGATACCGCGGCCATCGACCAGATCGCCTCCGACATGCCCGAGCACGTGCTGAGTCCGGACGAACTGCGCCGCCTCGCCGCGGGCGAGGAGATCAGCACCGTCCCGGCCAGCGTGCAGGACTACTACAAGGCGCTGTACCAGGAAGCGGGCAAGGACGGCATCCTCGCGCTGAACCAGCGACTGCTGGAGCGGGAACAGGCCGGTGATCCCGTCGCGGCGATGAAGCGCGACAACCTGGCCAACTCGCTCATGGTCGTGTCGAACGAGAAGATCGGCTCCGGCACGCGACGCGGCTCCTACGCTGACCTCCCGCCCGGCGTACGGGAACTGGTGTCCGGGCGCTACGAAGAACGCGACGACATGGTGATCGACGGACAACGCCCCGTCAAGGAGCAGATGCTTCAGCAGGCCGCATTCGCCGAACTGCTGACCCAAGCCAATCCCGGATACGAACCCGGCCGGACTCTCGGCATCGAACTGGGCAGACAGAGCGCCAGCCTCGCCGAATACGTCGAAGCCGGCGAGAAGGATTGGCACGGCTATCCGCCCGGCTTCGACAAGGGCGACCTGGACAAGGTCGAGGCAGCCAGCCGGCAGTTCCTGGAAACGAGCACCCGCAACAACGAATCCAGCTACGCCCTGCTGACCGGCAAAGATCCGAACACCGGCCAGGACATCCCCGGCGACCTGTCCTTCGGCGCCACGGACAACCTGTACAACCCGCAGGAGTTCGACCCGCAGAAATTCACCTCGACCGTCTTCTCCCACGAGTGGGACGACGACGGCAAAACCGCTGCGGGGCTGTACGAATGGATCGCCGATGGAACCGACAAGCCGGGACAGGAAGGACTGCTGGCCAAGCGTGCGCTGGCGGAGCTGCCGAACATCTTCGCACCGGAAGAGCTTGATGATTCCGGACGACCGAAGTTGAAGGCTGGCGAGGACGGCACGGTTTTCGAGGACAACGCGAAGGCGTTCGTCACCAATCCGAAGCTGGCGGACGGGCTTTCGCATGTTCTGGCTACGAACATGGAAACCTATCTGAACCCCAATGCGGATAGGACCGAGATCCACGACGATCCGCTGACTCCAGGCGACCAGGCCAATGTCATCCTCGACAGGACAGACGCCGACCGTTTGCTGTTCCTGGGCAGCCAGTCCGAGACCGGCAGGTTCAATCTGGAATTCGCCCGGCAGGCCTACGAAGCCGAGATGCTGGACCGGGCGATCACCGAAGGTGGCGGCGACCCGCAAAAGTGGCTGAACATCCACGCACCCGAACTCGCGACGCTGGACGCGCGGACCACCAATGCGTCCTTGAACGCGCTCACCTACCAGCTGGAAAAGACCGCCGACGACGATTTCAGCGCCAAGCAGGACACGTACGAGATGCGCCAGAAGGTCGGCGACATCGTCAAATCCCTGACCTTGGACAACCTTGAACTTCCCGGCCGGACACCAGTAAGCGTGATCGGCAACCAAGTGCTCGAAGTCGCCAAGGAAGAGGGCTACAACGCCGCTATGGAGAAGTTCAACCCCGAACCAGAGAAGGAATATCCCACATATCCCGACCGGTCTCAGGCAACCGCCGAAGCGAACCAGCAGATTATCCAGCAACTGTTCACCACACTGCACGCCAGCGGACAGCTGCCACCGGAATTCGTCGGCCCGGACGGCAAACCGCTCGACGTCGCCCCCTTCATGGCCCCCTCGCTGCAGCCGACGCTCAACCGGTTCCTCGACGACCGCAACCTGCTGGATTTCACTCGCTCTTACGTGAACGCGCATTCCTTCGAAATTCTCTCCGGCATGGCGCGAAAACCTGGAGACATGACGTACTACATGACAGGACAGCCCCCTGTGGAACCGGCGAAGAAATGAGGAAACCGTCACGGGTAGCGATAATCTGCGTCCTGCTCTGTGCGGCATTGAGCGGTTGCACACGGGACAAATCCGCCCCTGTCGACACCACATCGACCGCCTATATGTTCGACAATATATTCAATCCCTGCCGCCAAATGCCGCAACCATTCCTAGATAGACACCAGTTCGGCAGCAACCCAGAGAGCACCGATAACCGCATCGAGGACTACGTCTCTCTGGGATGCTTCTACCAGAGCCCGAAGTATCACCTCGCCGTGGGAGTAAGCAACGCACCGCTCAGCGAGGTCGGCCGCACGGCCCCCCACACATTCCAAACGATCCGTATTGCGGGGCGCTCCGCGAAAATCCAATCCCTACCGCAGGAGCAACGATTCTGTGTGCTGAGGGTCGAAATGACAGGCGGAATACTGTCGCTCTACCTGTCTCACGATGTCGCGCTCGATCCGTGCACAACCCTGACAGCACTGGCAGAGGAACTCGTACCACTACTCCCACCGGGAGTCTGAACCGGCACGGCGTGGCAGTCCGGCCTTCCGCAGGGACCTGTCAGATGATGAGCAGCCCAGGCGTTCAGTTCGTTTCCAGGGAGCGCTTGATCTCCGCATCCACGTAGGCGATGAGGCATTGCAGCGGCCAGCGGCCGTCGTCCATCGGCCCGAAAGTGTCGATACGGTCGCGTAGCTCCCATAAGAGGTTGTCGATCTCTTCGATGTCGTGCTCGGTCAGGCCACCGCGCTGAGTTTCGGCCAATGCCCCCAACAGTTCTCGATCGATCTCCGCCAGCTCGCCGTGAAGCCATTCGGTGCGGCCCAGGACGGCATCGTGGCTCTTCAGCTCGAGGTAGTCGAACAGGTTTCGTAACGGCGTCTGCTCGATGGTGTCCGGCGGCGGGAAGGGAACGCGATTGCGAACGGCGTCGAGCCGGCGCCGGACCTCGCGGGCACTGTCTATCGAGAAGTCCTCGCTCAGATAGGCCGACAGACGGAGAAGCAGTCGCTCGATATCACTCACTCTGCGGGCTCCCCTCTTTCGGTACCCGGCAGGCCCAGCGCTGAGCGGTAACCCATGGACGCTGCGGTATCGGCAACACCGGAACCTGCGCATCATAGCGGAGCGCCGTTCAGTGGAGCCGGATTCGGGCGATGAGGGCTCGGTGGTCGGAGCCGGGGACGGTGAGGCTGTGCAGGTCTTCGGCGGTGGCGTCCGCCAGCAGGATGTGGTCGATGCCGATCACCGGGCCCCAACTGCGGTCTTCCGGGTAAGTGGGCAGCAGACCGGCCCCGGTTTGGTCGGCGGCCGAGGCGAAGCGGCCACGCAGCAGATCGCGGTAGGCGGTGTGGTCGCGGGTCGCGTTGAAGTCGGCGCCCACGATAGCGGAGCCCTGGTGCGCGTCGAGGATTTCGCGGGTCTTGCGCATTTCCGCGGTCCAGGCGGGGAAGTCGAACGGCGGCGGGACCGGATGGAACGCGAAGACGGTGATCGGTCCGCGTTCCGGGTGATCCATCGTCGCGGAGATGTTGTGCAGGATGTAGCCGTCGTACTTCCTGGTGTCACGCAGCGGGTACCGGCTGTAGATGCCGGTGCCGCCACCGCCGTCGCGGGTCGGCTCGGTGTAGCGATGGGGCAGTTCGCCGAGCAGGCCCGCGCCCGCCAGCCGCTCGACCGCGGCCTCGGTCAGTTCGTCGACGGTCAGCACGTCGACGTGGTTGTCCCGCACCGCGCGCACCACGGCGGCCGGATCGGCGCCGCCGAACAGCAGATTCGACTGCATGACGGTCAACCGCGGACCGCTCGCGGCCCGGCTCTCCGGCACGAACACGGGAACCAGCGTCCACAACACCGCCACGGCCAGCACCCCGGCGACGGCCGCGCTGCGCCACCCGCGCGCGATCAGCAGCAGCACCACGCCGGCGATCGCGCCGATCATCAGGTACGACGCCCCCGAGGCGAGCAACACCAGCCAGCGCTGCTGCCACGCGCCGAAATGCAGCACGATCCCGACGGCGCCCACAGCGACAGCGCACCACCCCACACCGAGCAATGCCCGGCCCATCCATTCACGCATGCGGTCGAGCCTAGGCAATGTCTTCGAAGACGCGGTGGAGCGCAGGTGTGGGTTCTGTGTGGCTCGAGTGAGATCCGCCCCACGTCTACACTGGCTCACTACTGTCGGCGACGTGACGAGGTCGAGGATGTACGTCGAGGAATTCCCGGCGAAGGGGCCGCTCACAGCCGAGGTCGCCGAAGACCTGGCCTTCGTTCCGGGCGTATCTCGTTCGTCCATCACGATCAGCAGTAACGGGCGCAGCGTGCACGCGCCCGTTCTGCCGGTGGCCTGGGACATCCTGCGGATCGACTCCGGCACCATGGTCACCGTCACCGCCGCCAACGGGCTCGGTGACGAAGACCGGCTGGCCATACGCCAGTTCGTCGACCGCTTCCAAGCGTTGACCGATACTCCGAGCACTCGGTCGGCGGCACGCGCGGCGGATGCCCCAGACGGGATCGGCAAGCGCATGTTCCGACTGCGAGGCTGCGGTGGGAGGACCGCTACCCCGCGCGGGTCGCGGCCCTCCTGAGCATCACCGGCCCGGTCGTCGGCGCGATGCGGGTGCGGCGGAGTACCGGCGCAGGAGATTCGACCTTCCGCGCGATAGCGGCCCGGCCGAGGGACACCGGATGGATCGCGTCGCGTGCGTCACGGTGCGCGGCGACTCATCAGATCGCTCAGTTCGGCCGTGTCGGTGGTCAGTGATCCTCCCGCGAATTCGAGCGTGGCGTAGGACCTTTCGGCGGCTTCCGGGTGGCCCGCTCCGCAGGCGTCGGGGACGATGATCGGCAGATAGCCCAGATCCAGGCTGTGCCGGACCGTCGGCTCGATGCCCACTTCCATGGCGATGCCCGCGACGGCGTAGGTGTCGATGCCGCTGTCGCGGAGGGCGAAGTCCAGCGGCGTCGACGCGAACGCCGACATGGTGATCTTGTCGAACACCACCTCGTCCGGTCCGGGCGTCAATTCGGGCGCCAACTGGAACTGCGGTGAGCCCTGCGGAAAGCTGGAGCGCAGGGCGGCTGGGTCGTCCACCCGCTGCCAGGACATCGCGGTGCGCAGCTGCGCGACACCCGAGGCCGCGACCGGCAGCGACATGTGCCGGGTATAGAACACCCGGAAACCACCGGCCCGCGCGGCGTCGCGCAACCGCACGCACGCGCGGACGATCTGCTCACCCTCCGGGATCTGCCGCACGATGCCGACCTGCATGTCGTAGATGAGCAGCGCCATCCGCGCGGGATCGCAGGCCTCGGATACGGTCTGCGGGATGCTCAGGCCGAACGCGTGTCGCATGCTCACGCGGTCCGGTCGTAGGGCTCGGCGACATCGACGGCCGGGTCCATCAGCGCTTCCAGCGGCAACGGCGCCTGCACCGGGACGTACGTCCACTCCAGGTACCCGGCCTTGGTGAGCGGGAAGTCGGCGACGTACTTCTGTGCCTCCTCGACGCTGTCGACCTCGAACACGATGACCACGCCGGGCTCGTCGGCCCGGGCGTAGTTCTCCCGGACGATGCCCGCCTTCCACAGCCGCCACACGTTGGCGACCTCCTCGGGCAGGTACGGGTTGATCGTCTCCAGGGTGACGCCGGGCTTGAATCGGTCGAAAACGATGACCTTCATTGCTGTTTCGCTCCATGGTTGCGGTTGTCGATTTGAACGGCATCCATGGAATCGTGATGATTACAGTGTTACAAGAACGCACTTTTCGGTGAGTAGGTAGCCAGGAGGTCCACCGCGTGCCCGACAAGCGCTACCAGTGCGCCGTGGAAGTGACCGTCGACCTGATCGGCGGCAAGTGGAAGCCGGTGATCCTGGCCCACCTCAAGGAGGGCGTGCACCGCTACGGCGAGCTGCGCAGGCGGATGCCGACCACCAGCGAGAAGATGCTGGTCCAGCAACTGCGCGAACTGGAATCCGACGGCCTGGTCCGCCGCACCGTCTTCGACACGGTGCCTCCGCAGGTCGAGTACACCCTGACCGACGAAGGCCGCACCCTCGTCCCCGTCCTCACCGCGCTCTACGACTGGGGTGAACAGCGGGCGGCCCGCACCGGCCTCGCCCTCGGATCGTGAGTCCGGCCGTGCGGCGATGTGGGACCCGGTGCGCGCGGAACCGTCACGCGCCGAAGACTCGCTCGACGACAGCTTTGGCGCGCCGCGTGACGCGCATGTAGTGGTCGAGGAATTCGCTGCCGTCGTCGTTGGGCCATCCCGCGACGCGCGCGACGGCGGACAAGAGGCGCCCGGGGCCCGGGAGCTGGTCGCTCGGCTTGCCGCGCACCAGAACCAGGGCATTGCGCGCGTTGGTGGCGGTCAGCCACGCGTCCCGCAGCAGCGTCACGTCGTGGGCGTCCAGCAGCTCGGTCTGCTCGATCACGTCCAGCGCTTGCAGCGTGGAGGTGTTGTGCAGGCCGGGCACCTCGTGGGCGTGGCGCAGCTGCATCAGCTGGACGGTCCACTCGATGTCGGCCAGGCCGCCGCGCCCGAGCTTGGTGTGCGTGGCCGGATCCGCGCCGCGGGGCAGCCGCTCCGCGTCCACCCTGGCCTTGATCCGCCGGATCTCGCGCACCGATTCGGCCGACACACCGCCCTCCGGGTACCGCACCTTGTCGATGACGTGCAGAAAGCGCACCCCGAGCGCCTCGTCACCGGCCACCTGATGAGCGCGCAGCAACGCCTGCACCTCCCAGGGTTGTGCCCACTGCTCGTAGTACGCGGCGTAGGCGCCCAGCGTGCGCACCAGCGGGCCGTTGCGCCCCTCTGGGCGCAGCCCGGCGTCCACGTGCAGCGGCGGGTCGGTGCTCGGCGCTCCGAGCAGCTGCTGCACCCGGTCGGCCACCCCGGTGGCCCATTTCACGGCCTTGGTCTCGTCCTCGCCCGGCCGCGGGGCGCAGACGAACAGCACGTCCGCGTCGGAGCCGTAGCCGAGTTCCATGCCGCCGAGCCGGCCCATGCCGATCACCGCGATGTCGGCGGGCGCGGGCGCACCCCGCTCCGCCTCGCTCGCCCGGATCACCGCCAGCAACGACGCTTCGAGTACCGCGACCCACACCGACGACAGCGCCCGGCACACCTGGGGCACCTCGAGCATGCCGAGCAGATCGGCCGACGCCACCCGGGCCAGCTCGTGCCTGCGCAACGAACGAGCCGCGGCCACAGCGCGTTTCGGGTCATCGTAGCGGGCGGCGGCGGTGAGGATGCCGCGGGCCACCTCGTCGGGCTGCGGGCCCAGCAGCAGCGGGCCGCCGGGTCCGTCGGCGTACATCCGGATGGTCTCGGGCGCGTTGATCAGCAGATCGGGCAGATACGCCGAGGAGCCGAGCACGATCATGAGCCGCTGCGCGATGGCTCCCTCGTCGCGCAGTTCGCGCAGGAACCAGATCTGGTCGGCGAGCCCCTCCGACACCCGGCGGTAGGCCAGCAGTCCCGCATCGGGATTCGGTGTGTCGCTGAGCCATTCGAGCAGCGTCGGCAGCAGCAGGGCTTGAATGCGGCCTTTGCGGGACACGCCGCCGGTCAGCGCCTTCAGATGACCGAGCGCGTGCTCCGGCGCCGCGTAGCCCAGCGCGGCCAGCTGCCGGATCGCGGCCTCGGGGCTCAGCCGCAACGCGTCGGAGTCCAGGCGCGCCACCGATTCCAGCAGCGGCCGGTAGAACAACTTCGCGTGCAATCGCCGCACTCGTACCGCGTTCCGGCGGATCTCGCTGCTGAGCACACCGACCGCGTCCTGTCTGCCGTCGGGCCGGATGTGCGCGGCACGGGCCAGCCACCGCATGCCTTCCTCGTCGTCGGCGGCGGGCAGCGTATGGGTGCGGCGTAGCCGCTGTAGCTGGAGCCGGTGTTCCAGCAACCGCAGGAATTCGTACGACGCCGTGAGATTGGCCGCGTCGTCGCGACCGACGTACCCGCCCGCGGCCAGCGCGGTCAGCGCCTCGACCGTGCCCTGCACGTGCAACGTCTCGTCCACCCGCCCGTGCACCAATTGCAGTAGCTGCACGGCGAATTCGACATCGCGCAGACTGCCGTGCCCGAGTTTGAGCTCACGCTCGCGCAGGTCGGCGGGTACCAGATCCTCCACCCGCCGGCGCATCGCCTGGACGTCGGCCACGAAGTCGGGACGTTCCGACGCCTGCCAGACCATCGGCATCAGCGCGGCGCGGTACTGCTCGCCGAGCGCGAGATCACCGGTCGCCGGGCGGTTCTTCAACAGCGCCTGGAACTCCCAGGTCCGTGCCCACCGCTTGTAGTAGGCGACGTGTGAATCCAGCGTCCGCACCAGCGCCCCGGCTTTGCCCTCCGGCCGCAGCGCCGCGTCGACTTCGAAGAACGCCTGGCTCGCCACGCTCATCATCTCCGCGGCCAGGCGCGTGGCGGTGGCGTCGGCCGGTTCGGCGACGAAGACCACGTCGACGTCGCTGACGTAGTTCAGCTCGCGCGCGCCGCACTTGCCCATCGCGAGCACGCCCAGCCGCACCGATACCGGGGCGTCCTTGCAGACCCGCGCCACGGCGACCGCCAGCGCCGCGGTCAGGGCGGCGTCGGCCAGGTCGGTGAGCTGCCTGCCGACCACCTGGTAGGGCAGCACGGGCTCGTTCTCCACGGTGGCCGCCAGATCCAGCGCGGCCAGCAGCATCAATTGGTCCCGGTACCGCCTGCGCAGCGACGCCACCACTTCGGGGCCGGAGATCCCGGCACGGAACAGCAGCGGCGCCGCGTTCGGCCCCTGCTCGGGTTCCGCCTCGACCACCGCGAGCAGATCGGCGATCAGCTCGTCGCGATCGGGCAACTCCTTGCGCCGCAGGACCTCCCAGGCCGACGGCTCGGCGACGAGGTGATCACCCAGCGCGCTGGACGAGCCGAGCAGCGCGAACAGCCTGCCACGCAGCGACGTATCCGTGCGGATCGCCGAATCGATGGCGTCCCAACCATTTCCGATGCTCTCGCGCAGCCGCATGAGGGTGCTCAGCGCCAGGTCGGCGTCCGGTGCGCGGGACAGCGCCCACAGCACGGGGATGCTCTCGACGTTGTCCCAGCCCAGGTCGCGCAGCGACGCGGCAGCGGACGGCTCGAGCAACCCGAGCCGGCCGACACCAGGGACGGCGGAGCGCGCAGACGGTGGCCGGACCATGGTTCTCAAATTACATGGCCGGGACCGGGGGCACGCCGCCCACGGACATCGCCCGGGTTACAACCCCAGGTATTCCTTGAGCTCGAACGGCGTGACCTGGCTGCGGTAGTCCGCCCACTCCCGGCGCTTGTTGCGCAGGAAGAAGTCGAACACGTGCTCACCGAGGGTCTCGGCGACCAGTTCGGAGCGCTCCATCGCCTGCAGCGCCTCGTCCAGCGTGCCGGGCAGCTCACGGAAGCCCATCGCGCGCCGCTCCGCGACGGTCAGCGCGAACACGTCGTCCTCCGCCTCCGGCGGCAGCGTGTAGCCCTTCTCGATGCCCCGCAAACCGGCCGCGAGCAGGACGGCGAAGGTCAGGTAGGGGTTGCACGCGGAATCTGGGCTGCGAATCTCGACACGGCGCGAGGAAGACTTGTTCGGCGTGTACATCGGCACGCGGACCAGCGCGGAGCGATTGGACCGGCCCCACGAGGCGGCCGTGGGCGCCTCGCCGCCGTGGATGAGGCGCTTGTAGGAGTTCACCCACTGGTTGGTGACCGCGCTGATCTCCGGGGCGTGCTCGAGGATGCCCGCGATGAACGCCCGCGCCGTCTCCGACAGGTTCATCGGGTCGTCGGGGTCGTGGAAGGCGTTGGTCTCGCCTTCGAACAAGCTCATGTGCGTGTGCATCGCCGAGCCCGGGTACTGGGCGAACGGCTTGGGCATGAAGGTCGCGCGCACGCCCTCGTCGATGGCCACTTCCTTGATCAGGTAGCGGAAGGTCATCACGTTGTCGGCCATGGACAGCGCGTCGGCGTAGCGCAGGTCGATCTCCTGCTGGCCCGGTGCGCCCTCGTGGTGGCTGAACTCCACGGAGATGCCCATGGACTCCAGCGCGTCGATGGCGTGGCGGCGGAAGTTCGGCGCCGAATCGTGCACGGCCTGGTCGAAGAAGCCGCCGCTGTCGGCGGGTACCGGCGCTGCGCCCTGCGGACCGTTCTCCAGCAGGAAGAACTCGATCTCGGGGTGCACGTAGCAACTGAAGCCGACATCGCCGGCCTTGTTCAGCTGGCGCCGTAGCACGTGGCGCGGGTCGGCCCAGGACGGCGAGCCGTCGGGCATGGTGATGTCGCAGAACATGCGCGCGGAGTGCTGGTGGCCCTTGCTGGTGGCCCACGGCAGCACCTGGAAGGTCGACGGGTCCGGCCGGGCGACCATGTCGGCCTCCGAGACGCGGGCGAAGCCCTCGATGGCCGAGCCGTCGAAACCGATACCCTCTTCGAACGCGCCTTCCAGCTCGGCGGGGGCGATCGCGACGGACTTCAGGTAACCCAAGACGTCGGTGAACCAGAGACGTACGAAGCGGATGTCCCGCTCTTCGAGCGTCCGCAGCACGAATTCCTTCTGGCGATCCATGTCCGCGAGCGTAAGCATCCGGCGTTAAATCTGTGTTACATACACGCTTAAGATTGCTGACCTGGATTTTTTCGAAAGACTCCGCACAGCCGGATCGTCCGGTTTGTGAGATTTCCGCTGCGAACCGGGCGCCGTCACCCCGTCAGCAACCGGCGCGGGGTTCAGCAGGTGAGGCCAGGAGAGGGTTCGGTCAGGTCGATCAGATAGGCGGTGACCGCGTCGTCCACACACGCCACGCCGCCCGCCAGCGCCACCGTGTGCCGGTTGCCCTGGTAGGTGATCAGCGCGGCGCCCAGCTGCGCGGCCAGGTCGACGCCGGCCTGGTACGGCGTGGCCGGATCCTCGGTCGTGGACACCACCACCGTCTTCGGCAGGCCCGTCACGGAAATACGGTGCGGTTCACTCGTGTTCGGCACCGGCCACGCGGTGCACAGCTCCAGCGGAGCCGCCCCGGTGGCGCGGCCGTCGTCCAGGAACGGTGCGGCCTTGCGGTACTCCGCGTCCTGGCGTGCTGTGACCGCGCGATCGCTGATGCGCGGGTCATCGACGCACCGGATGGCGTTGAACGCGTCGGTGGTGTTGGAGTAGCTGCCGTCGTCGCGGCGGCCGTCGTAGATGTCGGCCAGCGCCAGCAGCGTGTCGCCGCGTCCGTCGCGCAGCTCGGACAACCCCAGCGTGAGCACCTTCCACAGCTCGTCGGTGTAGAGCGCCTGCCGCACGCCGGTGAGCGCGTCACCGTAGGTGAGCCCGCGCGGATCGGTGGTCGGGGCGGGCTTGTCCCACAGCGGGTTCACCAGAGCGCGGAAGCGCGCCACCGCCTGCGCCGGATCGGCGCCGAGCGGGCAGTCCGGCTGCTTCGCGCAGTCCGCGGCGTAGGCGTCGAACACCTTCTGGAAGCCCGCCGCCTGCCGCAGCGACTCCTGCACCGGGTCCTGTGAGGAGTCGATGGCGCCGTCGAGCACCATGGCGCGCACCCGGTCCGGGAACTTCTCGGCGTACGCCGAGCCGATCTTGGTGCCGTAGGAGTACCCGATGTAGGTCAGCTCGGCGTCGCCCAGCACGCCACGCATGACGTCGAGGTCCTGCACCACTTCGCGGGTGCCCACGTGGGCGAGGAAATCCTTCCCGGTGCGCTCGGTGCAGCGGTCGGCGTACTCGCGATTGTCGGCCTCGGCGTCGGCGATGCCCTCCCGGGTGTAGTCCTCTTGGGGCTCGGCGCGCTCGGCGTCCTGCTCCTGCGGGGTCTGGCAGACGATCAGCGGTGTGGAGGACCCGACGCCGCGCGGATCGAAACCGACCCGGTCGAAGCGCTCGGCCAGCGGCGTCTTGTTGGCGAGTGAGGACATGGCGAGCCCGGACTCCCCCGGTCCACCCGGGTTCATCAGCAGCGAACCGACGCGCCGTCCGGTCGCCTGGATCCGGGACACCGCGATCTGCGCGGTCGGGCCGTCGGGCGCCGCGTAGTCCACCGGCACGGTGATCCGCGCGCACTGGGTGTTCGGGGGCAGTCGGTCGTCCGGGCCGCCGAAGTCGGCGCAGTCCCCCCACTGCACGGCCTGGCCGTAGAACTTCTCCAGTCCGGTGGGCGCGGCCGGCATCGGCTGACCCGATTCGGTGCGGGTGACGGCGCATCCCGAGACCAGGACCGCGACCAAGGCCGGCACCGCCACCACGAGCGCACCGCGCCTACTCCGCACCGTCGACATGTCTCGATATTGCCATCGAGCCAACCTGGACGCCGACCCGGGCGAGCCCACGCGCCGCTGTGACCAATTGCACCGGTCATCGGCCTTAATCCGGCACCGTGGCGGGTGGCACACTGAATCTCGTCAGACAATCCCGGGGACCCGGACGGGCCCCGAGGCGACACAGACGAAAGGGACGATGATGTCCGTATCCCATTCGGAAACCCCTGCCTACGGTGCGGCGCCCGCGGAGCCCAAGAAGGCGCGCAAGACCCGGGTGCACCACCTGCAGCAGATGAAAGCCGACGGCGAGCGCTGGGCGATGCTGACCGCCTACGACTACTCCTCGGCGCGGCTGTTCGAAGAGGCAGGCATTCCCGTGCTGCTGGTCGGCGACTCCGCGGCCAACGTCGTCTACGGCTACGACACCACCGTGCCGATCACCGTGGACGAGCTCATCCCGCTGGTGCGCGGCGTGGTGCGCGGCGCACCACACGCGCTGGTGGTGGCCGACCTGCCGTTCGGCACCTATGAGTCCTCCCCGCAGCAGGCCCTGGCCACCGCGACCCGGTTCATGAAGGAGGGCGGGGCGCACGCGGTGAAGCTGGAGGGCGGCGAGCGGGTCGCCGAGCAGATCGCGGTGATCACCGCGGCGGGCATCCCGGTCATGGCGCATATCGGCTTCACTCCGCAGAGCGTGAACACGCTGGGCGGATTCCGGGTGCAAGGCCGCGGCGACGGCGCCGAGCAGCTGATCGCCGACGCCATCGCGGTCCAGGAGGCGGGCGCGTTCTCGGTGGTCATGGAAATGGTTCCGGCCGAGCTGGCCGGGCAGGTCACCCGCAAGCTGACCATTCCGACCGTCGGCATCGGCGCGGGCGCCGACACCGACGCGCAGGTGCTGGTCTGGCAGGACATGGCCGGCTACACCAGCGGCAAGACCGCGAAGTTCGTCAAGCGCTTCGGCAACATCGGCGACGAGTTGCGCACCGCCGCCGCGGCGTACGCCGACGAAGTGCGCCGGGGCACCTTCCCCGGCCCGGAGCACAGCTTCTGACCGGCGGCTCCGAGGAGACGACGACCGGCCGGGCAGCGCGCACCCCTCACGCTGCCCGGCCGACCGCTGCGACCACGCTCGATGAGTTGCGCGGGCACTTCTGAACTATTCCCAGCGAAATCGGCGGGTTCGGGCCGGTCGGTGAAATCAATGGCAGACTCGATGCCGACAATACCGACACGACCAGAGGTACCGATGCCGTACAGCCGTTGGATTTCACGCAGCACCCTGCTGGTGGCGGGCGCTCTCGCCGCCGCGGCGTTGACCGCTTGCGGCAGCGAGACGAGTCCGGAGCCCACCGGCAGCTCGAGTTCGACCACGGCGTCGGCCACCGCCACGCCCGGCACGACCTCCGGCCGCGTCACGCCCGCCAGCCCGGAGATCTCCGACGCGGCCGCGATCCAGCTGTGCGACATGATCCGGCCGGAGCTGTCCAACTGGCGCATCCAGGGCGGGACCCTCGGCAAGATCGGGTTGAACGCGCTGGTGCACGAATGGGCGCTGCGCAACGGCGGCATCAACGCCGCGGTGCTGGGCGACAAGGCGATCGTCGACCGCGTCACCACGAAGAGCTGCGCTGACGTGCGTCAGCAGGCCGTGGAGGCGCTGGGCATCCCGGACCTGGCCTCCGGTCTGGCGTTCTGATCCGGCCGGCCCGATGCGCACCCTCTATCCCGCGATCGAGCCCTACGAGTCCGGCATGCTGGCGGTCGGCGACGGCCAGTCGGTGTACTGGGAGGTCAGCGGCAACCCGGACGGCAAGCCCGTGGTGTTCCTGCACGGCGGCCCCGGTGGCGGCACCGCGCCGTTCCACCGGCGATTCTTCGATCCGGCCGCCTACCGCATCGTGCTGTTCGACCAGCGGGGTTGCGGCCGCTCCACCCCGCATCTGGCCGACGGCGCGAGTCTGGAGCACAACACCACCGCGCACCTGATCGCCGACATCGAGGCGCTGCGCGAACATCTGGCCGTCGAACGCTGGCAGGTATTCGGCGGCTCTTGGGGTTCCACGCTCGCGCTGGCCTACGCGCAGCGGCACCCCGAACGCGTGACCGAATTGGTGCTGCGCGGAATCTTCCTGTTGCGCCGCAAGGAAATCGACTGGTACTACAACGGTGCCGCGGGTTACGTCTACCCGGACGAGTGGGAGAAATTCCTCGCGCCGGTCCCCGAGGACGAACGCGACCAGGACCTGGTCGAGGTCTACCACCGGCTGCTGCACTCGCCCGACGAAGACCTCGCCCGCGCGGCCGCGATCGCCTGGTCCACCTGGGAGGGCGCGACGAGTTCGCTACTGCCGCACCCGGATCGAGTGGCCGAAACGGCCGAGCCCCGGTTCGCGCTGGCTTTCGCCAGAATCGAGAACCATTACTTCCGCCACGGCGGGTTCCTCGACGAGGGCCAGCTGCTGCGCGACATCGCCGCCATCAGGCACATTCCCGCCGTGATCGTGCAGGGCCGCCACGACATCGTCTGTCCGGCGGTCAGCGCGTGGGAACTGCATCGAGCCTGGCCCGGGTCGGTCCTGCACATCGTGGACGACGCCGGGCACGCGGCGAACGAGCCCGGCATCACCCATCACCTCGTGGAAGCGACCGACCGATTCTCGACAGTGCGTGTGAGCACGGTGACCACGGCCGCGGACGCACTGATCGGCGCACTTCGAGACGACATCGACCGGCTCTCGGCCGCCGAGCCCGAGGTCAGGGCCGACGCGGAGGATTCGGTTCACCAGATGCGGGTGGCCACCCGCAGGCTGCGCAGCGTGCTGCGCTCCTACGGCACCCTGCTGGCCAAGAAACCGGCCGCCGCGATGAACGCCGAACTCAAGTGGCTGGCCGGCTTGCTCGGCGAGGCGCGGGACGCGGAGGTGCGCGCCGAACGGTTCGCCGCGCTGCTGGCCGAGCACGGTGAGCAGGCCCAGCCGGCCGATCTCGACGCGGTCACCGCACGCCTGGTGAACGCCGAGCGGGATCGCTATCGCGCGGCGCACGACGAGGTGCTGGCCGCGCTGGACGGCAAACGCTACCGCAAGCTGCGCGGCGAACTGGACCGGTGGCGCACGGCCCCGCCGCTGCGCCACTCCCGCGCCGAGGCGCCCGCGACGGACGTCTTCGGGGAGGTGCTGCGGCGTGATCTCGACCGGGTGGCGTCCCTCGTCCGCGCCGAACCCACCGTGGACCCGCACGAACGGGTCGAGCTGCTGCACGATATTCGCAAGAGCGCCAAGCGTTTACGTTATTCCTGTGAAGCAGCGGAGCACGTGATCGGGGACGAAGCCGCCGAGCGAGGCCGCCGAGCGAAGAAGCTGCAGACCGTGCTCGGCGACCATCGCGATGCGGTGGAGTCGCACAGCGCGATCGTGCGCCGGGCGGCCGAAGCCGCGGCGGCGGACGAGGATGCGGGCCTCTACGACATTCTCGCGGCCGCGGAGGACGCGGCGGCCGGTCGTGAACTGAGCCGCTACCCGGCCACCGCCGCCGCGCTGCTGGGATGAGTCGCCTCGGGTGACCGCACCGGTTCACGCAGGGTAGGCGAAGGACACCTTCCGTTCCCTCGGGTCCGCCGTCACCAACCGCACCCGTACCGTCTCCCCTTCCGGCGGCCCGCCCGCGCACGCCCCCAGCACCGGCGGATCGGCGATGAAGACCACGGCCGGGCGATTGCCGTTGGCCTCGCGCACCACGACGGCGTCGAACTCCGCGCCGGTCCGCCGCGCCAGCAGGGTGGACTCGGTCAGGTCGATACAGGCGCGTTCGATCTTGCCCGCTACGCCGTCGCTGCGCCGCATGGCCTCGGCCGCGCCCGCCAGCCCGTCCCGCACCCAGCTCGGCACCTCGGCGCCCGCGCACCGGGCCAGACAGATCTCGGTCGCGAACCGGTCCGACAACCGCCGCAGCGGGGCCGTGACGTGCGCGTACGGAGCGCCGATCGCACTGTGGCGCAGCACTGCCGGTGCGAGCGGCTCGCCTGCCGCGCCGTCGACGACGGTGTAGGAGGCTCCGCGCAGCAAGGTCGTCGCCTCGGACATCAGCACCAGCGCGGCGGGCGTGTTCGGGTCCAGCCGGGCCAGCATCCGCCCGACCGCTTCGCCGGCGGGCCAGGCCACGTCCAGCGCCTGCGCGGTCCGGCGCATCGAATCGATCGCGGAATCCGACGGCGGCGGCATGGTGCGCAGCAGCGCTACCCGCTCACCCGCGGGCGCGTCCGCGTTCAGCATGATCTGCGCCGCGCACATACCGGTCAGCAGCGAGACCTGCTCGTTCCAGTCGTCGGCGGCGGTGCGCGGTTCCACCACCAGCCGCCAGTGCCCGTCGGCGCGCTCGTCCTTGACGACGGCTTGCGCAGGCAGCCGCAGTCCGATCGCACCGCGCGCCAGCCCCGCCTCCACGCGCCGCGTGCCGAAGTCCGGCAGGGCCGCGATGGACGGATGCAGCCGACCGGCCTCGGCGTCGGCCTGGACGCGCGAGTAGTCGAGCCGGGCCCGGGAGCGCGCCAGCGCCCGTACCACGGTGAACCGCACCGGTTCGGCCTGCTCGTCGAGTTCGATGGTCCACAGCGCGACCGGACGCGTCCGGTCGGGAAGCAGGCTCGCGGACCCTTCCGACAGCGCGCGCGGGTGCAGCGGCACCGTGCCGTCGGGTAGATAGAAGGTTTGCCCCCTGGCGCCGGACTCTTTGGCGAGTGCGCCGTCGGGCGGGATCACGGCACCCACGTCGGCGATGGCGTAGTGCACGGTGAAGCCGCTGGGGGTGCGATCGATGTGCAGGGCCTGGTCCAGATCCATGGCCCCGGGTGGGTCGATCGTCACGAACGGGATGTCCGTGCGATCGACCCGGGCACCCGCGAACGCGTCCACCGCGTCGCGGGCCTCCGCGCCGGCCTCGGCAGGATATGCCGAGGCCAGCCCGAACTCGGAACGTATGGCGCCGAAATCGACCGGCGCCGAGACGATCCGCTGGTGCAGTTCCACGCTTCCGCGCCGGTCCTACTGCAGGGCCAGCATGGTGCCGTTCAACTGGTCGAACGGCCCGTAGACGGTGAACGTGACCCGGCCACCCGGCACCGAGGACGACACCTCGGCCGCCGCGTCCAGCGCCTGACCGAACGAGGCGGCGGACGGGTGCGGCAGCCCGGCGAGGGCCAGGCCGACGTTGTTCTGGTGCACGAATACCGTGTCGGCGGGACTGAGGTCGACTTGGACCCCACCCGGCAGCGGGGTCACCGCGACGGCGCCGGCGGAACCCGCACCCAGCACCGCGAAAATCGAAGCGGCGCCTGCGACCAATGCGCCGGCGACTATGGAGCGAACTACTCGCATATGTGTTGAGACCTGCTTTCCCGCGATAGAAGTATGAACGGCCCGGTGCTGCCCCGCACCGCGCCTTGCCAACGGCGACTACTTTATGACGTCGATCACGATCAGGGCCAGTTCCGCACGAATCGGACAGACCGTGATCTCGCCTGACGGCGCGAGTGCGCCCACGCTGCTAACGTGGCCCGCCGTGACGGGCGTCGCGTTCGCCCGCGCCTCAGGAAAATGTCCCGTACGTCGACAATTGGGAGTTCCACACCTATGTCATCAATTTTGTTCGACTACCTGCTGCCTCTGCTCGGCCCCGAGCAGGCCGCGTACTGGGCTCAGGTTTTCGTGATCAACCCGGTCTGACCGCGCGATTGTTCTCCCACTACTCGTCGCCTCCCGTTCACCTGACGGGAGGCGACGGTGGTTGTCGGCCGCTAGCATCCCGCTGCGTGACCAGAACTACCGCCGCGCTCGCGGCCAGCGCCACCCTCTTCGCCCTGCTCCTCACCGGTTGCGGGGACGACAAGCCCAGCGATGCCACCTCCCCCGCCACCACGACGGCGGCGCAGGCCACCGCCCAGGTCGACAGTGTCAAGGCGGGGGCGTTCGTCGTCAGCTTCCGCGGCGCGTTCCCCAAGCTGGCCAACGGCAAGGACGACGCGAAGATCGCGAGCATCCTGTCCGAAACGTGCGGCGACATCAAAGCGGGCAAATCCGAGGACGAGGTCGTCGCGAACATCACCAAGCGCGCGGGCGGCACCACTCAACCCAGCCCCGAGGAAGCCAAAGCGATCTACCAAATGGCCAAACTCATGTGCTGAGTTCCTGCCAGGCGTGCTTCGCACACCCGCCGATTCCTCGCAGCGCGCTCGGCGTGAGGAATCGAGCCGGTGTGCGAAGCAGGCCGTAGCGGGCGGACGAGTTGGTCTGTAAGCCGGATCCTGTCCCCGGCCGTGTGGCCAGGGGGCGACCATCCATCTGGACACTCCGTTGCCGGGTGCCTCGAGCGGTCCACCCGCAGGCTCGGGCGAGCAGCCCTCGAGCGCCTGCGCAGCCGCACCGCGAACGGTGTGACCTTCGACCTTGCTCCGGGCGGGGTTTACCTAGCCGCCCCGGTCACCCGGGGCGCTGGTGCGCTCTTACCGCACCGTTTCACCCTCACCGCACGGCCCGTCAAGGCCGTGGGCGGTCTGTTTTCTGTGGCACTGTCCCGCGGGTCACCCCGGGTTGCCGTTAGCAACCGCCCTGCTCTGTGGAGTCCGGACTTTCCTCGGCGCCGGGCGGCGGCACGACCGTGCCCGTTCCCAGCGCCGCGGCCGCCCGACCAACTCGTCCGCCAGAACAGGATACTGGGTACGGTTGGTGGCCATGGAACGTGTCGAGGTCGGCTTCCCTTCCGGAAGCGAACAGTGCGCGGCGTGGCTATATCGCCCGGATGGCGCACCCAAACCCCGCCCGCTAGTGGTGATGGGACACGGCCTGGGGGCCAATCGGGAAATGGGACTGGATCGGTACGCGCGGCGTTTCGCTGCCGCGGGGATGGCGGTCCTGGTATTCGACTATCGGCATTTCGGCGCCAGCCAGGGCACACCGCGCCAGTTGCTGAGCATCGCACGGCAGCGCGAAGACTGGCATGCCGCCATCGCGTTCGCGCGCACGCTGCGCGGCATCGATGCGACCCGGATCGCGTTGTGGGGCACGTCGTTCGGCGGCGGGCACGTGCTGTCGGTGGCGCCGGACGACGCCTACATCGCGGCCGTGGTCGCGCAGGTGCCGTTCACCAGCGGCCTGTCCTCGGCGCTGGCGAAGGGGCCGATCAGCCTGATCAAGGTGTCCGCCATCGCGGCCACCGACCTGCTGCTCGGGCCGATCCGGCGCAAGCCGGTCGGCATCCGGCTCGCCGGACGCAAGCGTTCCGCGGCGCTGATGAGCGCGCCGGACGTGCCGGAAGGGTTCCGCAGGCTCACCGACGAGAGCGAGACCTACGAGCCGAAAGTGGCCGCGCGCGTGGCATTCTCCGCACTCTTCGACGCGCCGGGGCGACGCGCGAAGGCGCTCAAGATGCCGGTGCTGTACGCGCTGTGCGACGACGATTCCGTGGCGCCGGTGAAATCGGCGCTGCGTGCCGCCGAACGCACCAAGCACGCGGTGGTGAAGCGTTATCCGGCCGGGCATTTCGACATCTATTTCGACGAGGTCTTCGAGAAGACCGTCTACGACCAGACGGAATTCCTGGTGTCGGTGCTGCGGCCCTAGGTGATCGTGGCCCGGCTTTGTCGCCGGGCCACATTTTCGGTGGCGCATCGTGAACGGAGTCGATCCCGAGCATTCCGCCCGGCGGTGATCGCCCCGCTGCGCCGCGAAGCATCGCCTCGTCGTGCTGGCCGAGGTTGTCGGTGCCCGGCGCTAAAGTCCCGAGCCATGAATTCAGCGACCGCTGCCGTCGCCGAGGTCGTGAATCGAATCGAGCCGCTCGACGAGGTGGAGCAACGGCACATCGAGACGACGCGGGCCTGGCTGGCGTCGACCGACGACATCTTCCGGCGGGTCAAACCGGCCACACCACCGCGGCACCTGGTTTCCTATGTCGTGCTGGTCGATCCGCAGGCACGGGCGGTGTTGCTGGGCAAGCATCGCCTCGCCGGGCTGTGGCTGCCGACCGGAGGGCATGTCGATCCCGGCGAGCATCCGCTCGAGACCGCGCGGCGGGAAGCGGCCGAGGAGATCGGCATCGAGGCACGGTTCGACCTGGTCGGGCCTGTTCCGCTGTTCCTCACTGTCACCACCACCGTCGGTTCGGGCACCGCGCACGAAGACGTCAGCCTCTGGTACGTCATCCGAGGTGACCGCACCTCCGGCCACACCCTCGATCCACGGGAGTTCGACGGTGAGCGCTGGTGGGATGTCGGCGAATTCGCCCTTCCGGACGCCGACCCCCACTTCGGACGTTTCCTCACCAAACTCGACACCGCACTGCGGCTCACCGCCGAGTGAGGCCGCCTCGAGTCGACGGCGGCCGCCGATGATGTCACCATGGCGCGAATGATTGTCAGGCTTGCGCGAGAGGACGACCTCGCCGGATTCCTCGAACTGGCGGGGCAGGTCGAGCACTGGTTCGGTGCGGCGGCCGACGACGCCGGCTTCCGTGCCGCGGTGCTGCGGCACGTCCAGCGCGGCACGGCGCTCGTCGCCCGGTCCGCGGGAGCGGAGGTGCTCGGCGGCATCATGTTCGGCGCGAAGCCGCCGGTCTATCGGGTGCACTGGCTGGTGGTCGCGGAGCAGGCGCGCGGGCACGGCATCGGCCGGGCGTTGACCACGGATGCGATCCGCCGATATGTGCTCCATCCGGGAACGCTCGAGGCGGTCACCTTCGGGCCCGATCATCCCGGCGCGGTGTCGAGCGGTGCGCGGGTGTTCTACCAGAAATTGGGCTTCCACCCTGCCGAGGACACGGCTGCCGGGCCGGAGGGCGGCTCCCGGCAGGTCTATCGACGTCGCGTCTGACGCGGGTCAGCGGCCGCGGAACGCGCGCCAGAAGATGAAGGCCAGGACCGAGGCGGGTATCGCGGCGAGGATGGGCTTGTCGCGGAGCGTCTCCAAGAGTGTGCGGCCCGGACCGCTCACCGGTCCGGGTAGTCCCGCCGCGCCACGTTCGCCCGCGGCGGCGGCGTCCGCCTGCACCTGCTCGGCGCGCTCGGTAGCGCGTCGCACGGACTCCGCGATCGGTGTGTCGTGCCAGCTGTCGTCCGCGGCCGACGGCAGCGCGGATTCCGGCTTCGCATTTCCTGCCGCGCCAGGGGCGTGGCCCGTCTTCGCGGCCTCAGGGATCTGCGCCGAGGTCACCGTTTCCGGCTCCCCCGCCGCACTCGCGGCACCGCCCGGCTGCGCAGCCGGGACCTCGGGAATCTGCGCCGAGGTCACCGTCTCCGGCTCCCCACCCGCGGCACGGCCCGTCTCCGGAATCTGTGCCGCATCACCTGCGCTGGGCTCGGCGTCCGGTACTCCGGCATCGGCACCGCTCGCCGCGGCAGGCGCATCCGCCGTTCCGCGCCCCGCGCCGGGCTCCGCGTCCCCGCTCGCTCCAGCGGCCACGCCGTTGGACGGCTGCACCGCATCGGGCGACGTGCCGGAGACCTCCGGGGTGCCCGGTGCGTCGTCGGTCCCCTTGTCCGCGGGTTTGCGATCGTTCATCGCTGTCTCCTGTCCTCGGCGTCGCGATGCGGGACGGATGTCTCGGCTGCCGTCGAGGCCCGGATACCCGGCGTATGGGCGGGCAAACCGGACTCGAGCGGCCGCCATTCCATCTCGAATTCCCGTCGCGGGTCGCCCGGGGCGACCGGCCCAACCACCCCGGTCCGCACGAAGCCGTGGCGCAGGTACAGCCGCTCGGCGAAGGAGTTGTGCTCGGCGAACTCCAAGCGGACCACCTGGTGCCCGCCCGCCACCGCCCAATCCAGCACCGCGCGAACCAGCCGGTCGGACACACCGGTTCCCCGCGCCCGCGGCGCCACCCACATCGAGATCAGGTGAACGCCACCGCGTTCCGGGTCGAGCATGCCCGCGACGGTACCCACCTCGTTACCGTGCCACTCGGCCAGGAACTGCGCCCGATCCGACAGGAGGTGCCGCCAATCGCTCTCGGTGCGGGCCTGCGCCTCGGCCAGCGTGCTACCGAAGAACTGCGGCGCGTCGGTCAGCGCCGCGAGCCGGACGCGCCGGAACACCGCCCAGTCGTCGGGAAGGAGCAACCTGATCTCGGGTGTGTAGACGTCCATCGGGACTTCTCTACGTGCTCGGTGTCGGCGTGCGCAACGGATTTCCGGCCCGTCGCTGTCCGGTCACCCCGCGGCGGGAACGATTCCGGTGTCACCCGAGCCTGCGCAGCCCGGCGAATTCCAGCCCGGCGAAGCTCGCTACCGCGGCCGCGCCGACCAGCAGGACCACTACGTCGAGACCGGTCAGGGCGAGCACATCCGAGCCGGCCAGCCCGAGCATCCCCACGGCCGACAGCGCGTTGACGGCGACGACCGCCTGCGCGTGGCGCGCGGAGATCGCCGGGCGCCGGGCGATCGACAGCAACGCGAGTGCGCCGCCCACCATGACGACGCCGAACACGATGCTCCAGCCGATCGGCAGTCCGAGCGGGTCGCGCAGTAGTCCGGCTCCGGCGAGCAGCACACCGCCGAAGAGTCCGGTGCTCCAGCCGTCCACGCGCAGCGCGGCGCGCAGGAACGCGGCGCGGTCGGCCAGGGTCGTGGTTCTCATTCGTACTCCTGTCAGTCGAACTGCCGGGGCCGATCGGCTCCCGGCACCAACCCTGCTGACCGAAGGTGGGTGTCTCAATAACCTCGGAGGTCATGGCCGCACCGCGCGACCGGGTGCTTAGCTGGTCGAGTGACATCAGTGCAGACCCCGTCGAGAGCGGGCATCCTGCTACGCGAATGGCGGCAACGGCGCAGGCTGAGCCAGCTGGATCTGGCGCTGGCTGCGGACACCTCCGCACGGCACCTGTCGTACGTCGAGACCGGCCGGGCCGCCCCCAGCCGCGCGATGGTGCTGCGGCTGTGCGACACGCTGGAGGTGCCGCTGCGCGAACGCAACACCTTGCTGGTGGCGGCCGGTTTCGCGCCCGCCTACCGGGAGAGCAGCCTCGACGACGCCCATCTCACCTCGGTCCGCGCCGCGTTGGACACCATGCTGACCGCACACGAACCGTACCCGGCGGTTGTCATCGATCGGCTGTGGAACGTGGTGGCGGGCAACGCGGCGATGAGTGTCCTGATGGATGGCGTCCCCGAGCACGTGCGGATGCCGCGGC
The DNA here is from genome assembly GCF_021183645.1 of Nocardia gipuzkoensis. Taxonomy (NCBI): domain Bacteria; kingdom Bacillati; phylum Actinomycetota; class Actinomycetes; order Mycobacteriales; family Nocardiaceae; genus Nocardia; species Nocardia gipuzkoensis. The sequence continues at coordinate 691,108 of NZ_CP089225.1, forward strand.
CCAACGTGTACCGGCTGGTGCTGCACCCGGAGGGCCTCTCGGCCCGCCTGTGCAACCTCGCCCAGGTGCGCGAATCGTTCCTGGAGCGGCTGGGCAGGCAGGTCAGCGCGACCGGCGACGCGGAGCTGGCCGCGCTGTACGACGAGGTGTCCCGCTACCCCGCCCCACCGGAGGCGCCCGGTACGGAGGCCGAGGACGGCGCGCCGCCGGGCCCGTTCGAGGTGCCGATCCGGATCCGCACCCCGGCGGGCGAGCTGTCGATGTTCAGCACGATGGCCACCTTCGGCGCTCCGGCCGATGTCACCCTGTCGGAGCTGGCCATCGAATTGTTCTATCCCCTGGACGACTTCACCGCGGCCGTGCTGCGCGCAGCGGCGGCCGCGGTGAAGCCCTGAGCGGACCTCAGGCGTCCAGCATGGATTCGTCCCATTCCCGGTCCAGATCGGGGTCGGCGGCCGAGAGCACCTCGTCCAGCCGCAGCCCCAGCTCGCCGATGTTCGGCTCGGTCATCATGTTCAAGTGATCGCCCGGCACGTCGATCACGGTGAACCGGCGCGCAGCGTACCGTTTCCAGCCGTTGTCGGCGCTGTCGAACATGCTGCCGACGGTCTTGTGCGCCAGGTCGACGCCCGGCGGCAGGCCCTCGGTGGCGCGCAACAGGGTGATGTCACGGTCGTACGGCTCGAGTTTGTAGTCCAGCATCGCGGAGTAGTTGGCGAAGAACACCTCGTAGAGCCGCCGGATCGCCTGCGGCGAGCTGTCGGCGGGCAGGATGCCCGACCGCACCGACTCCTCCAGCATCGCCGCGAACAACTCCTCGGAATTGTGCACGTCGGGCTCGAAATCGACCAGGGCGGACTGGCTTCCCCGCGCGTACCAGAGCAGTTCGAGGAAGAACCACCGGATCAGTTTCTCCTCCGGGATCGGCGTTCGCGCGCGGGCGCGCAGCGCCATGGTGTCCAGCAGCGTCACGCTGGACACCTCGTGCTCGGGAAGCTGGCGGGCCATCTCCAGAGCGACATAACCGCCGAACGACCAGCCCGCCAGGTGGTATGGACCGTCCGGATGCACCCGCCGCACCGCCTCCAGGTACGACTCGGTCATCGCCGCGATGGATTTCTCCGGCGCGCTGCCCGAATCCGCCCCGGCCGCCTGCAACCCGTACACCGGACGGTCCGGGTCCAGGTATCGCGCGAGAGCCAGGTAGCACAGCACGTTGCCGCCGATCGGATGCACCAGGAACAGCGGTGGCTTGGTGCCACCGACGCTGATCGGCACCAGCGGGTCGAACGTGCGCTGGACGTCGCCCGACCGCACCAGCGCGGCGAGTCCGGCGGCGGTGGGCGCGCCGATGAACGCGTCCAGCGGCACCTCGACTCCCCAGCGGCGCGACAGCGCCATCACCACGCGCATCGCCCCGATCGAGGTGCCGCCCGCCGCGAAGAAGTCGTCGTCCACGCCGATCGCGCGCAGCCCCGCGTACTCGGCCAGCAACCCGACCGCCGACCGCTCGTACTCGTCGGCCGGTTCCCGCCGCGCCGCCACCGAGTCCGTGGTGTCCTCACCGTAGGCGCGCAGCGTGGCGTCGTCGCGTTTACCGCTGGGCGTGCGAGGCAGTTCGTCGAGCCAGACGAACCGCGACGGCACCATGTGCGCGGGCAGCACCGAGCGCAGGTCGTGCCGCAGCGCGGCGAAGTCGGTCTGTTCGGCCGCGCCGACCAGGAACGCGATCAGCGAACCGTCGATACCGCCGAAACCGCGGGCCACCACGGCGGCCTCGGTGATACCGGGGAACTTCTCGACCAGACCGAGGATGCACAGCTCCACCTCCGCCGGCTCCACCCGGAACCCGCGGATCTTGACCTGGCTGTCGCTGCGGCCCAGGCAGACGATGTCGCCGGAGAACAGTCGGACACCGAGATCACCGGTGCGGTAGCGGATTCCGCCCGCGTGCGTGGCGACGAACCGCTGCGCGGTGAGCGCGGGCCTCCCCTCGTAGCCGCGGGCGATGCTGCGGCCGCCGAGATAGATCTCGCCGATCACACCGTTCGGCACCGGGCGCAGCGCGCTGTCGAGCAGTTCCACGGTGTCACCGTCGACGGCGCGGCCGATGGGCGGCAGAGCGGGGAATTCGTCGGCGGGCCCGGTCAGCGTGAACTTGGTCGCGACGTGGGATTCGGTGGGGCCGTACTGGTTCTCCAGCACCAGGCCGGGAACCACCTTGCACAGCGCGCGGATCTCGTCGGTGATGCGCAGCTGTTCGCCGGAGGAGATCAGCACCTTCAGCTCGGTCGGGAACATCCGCCGCCCCACGGCAGCCTCGGCGAACGCCTGCAGGGCCACGTACGGCAGGAACAGCCGCTCGATGCCCTCCTCCACCACCGTGTTCAGCAGTTGCTCGACATCCGATCGCAGGTCGGCCGAACTCACCCGCAGGGTGGACCCGGCCGCGAGGGTGGTGAAGATCTCCTGGAACGAGACGTCGAAACTCAACGGCGCCAACTGCAGTGTGCTGAGCAGCCCGGTGCCGGTGGCCGCGCGATTCTGCCAGTCCACCAGGGAGGTCAGGCCGCGGTGCGGCATCGCGACCCCCTTGGGCTCACCGGTCGACCCGGACGTGAACAGCACGTAGGCCACCGCGTCGGGCGAGACATGGTCGGGCAGGAGCACATCCGCGTCGAGCGCGGAGTCGTCGAAGAGCGCGGCGGTGTCCAGGACCAAGGCGGCGTCGTCCACGATGTCGCGATAGGCGGCGTCGGCGATCACCCGGTGCGGGCGGGCCCGGTCGATCATGAGATTCAGCCGGGCCCGCGGGTAGCTGACATCCAGCGGAACGCACGCGGCCCCGATCCTGGTCAGCGCGAGCACGAGCAGCACCAGTTGCGGACGGCGCCCCATCAGGATGCCGACCCGGTCGCCGGGCGCCACCCCGAGTCCGACCAGGCGGCGCGCCAGCCGATCGGAGCGTTCGATCAGCTCGTCGTAGGTGACCGATTCGTCGTCACCGGCCAGGGCGACGCGGCCGGGGTTGAGCGCGGCGGCCTCGGCCACCAGTGTGCCCACGTCACGGGCGGTGGCCGGGCCGACGCCTCGGTCGATCACCGCGTCGGGGTCGGCGACGAGGCCTGCCAGCATGCGCAGCTGGGTCAGCGCCACCGTCTCGCACTGCTCGGCGGTCAGGGTGTGATCTCCGTTGACCCGCAACCACATCCGGCCGTCGCGCGGGTCGGTCGCCGCGGTCACCAGCAGCTGGAAATTGGTCTCCTCGCGGACGTCGAAGTCCAGCAGGCGCACGCCGTCCAGCACGAGCATGGGCTGGAAGACGTGGTAGTTGACGAAATTGAACGCCGTCTCGAAGACCGGCCCGCCGTCGGCGAGGATCGACCGCAGCGGGTAGCGGCGGAACGGATAGGCCTCGCGTTCCCGGCGCGCGATCTGTTCCACCGCCGCGCGCCAGGTGGTCGCGGTGCTGTCCAACCGGATCGGCAGCGTGTTGAGGAACAGCCCCGCCACCCGCTCGGCGCCGGCACGGTCCGGGCGGCCGTGGCTCACCACGCCGGTGGTGACGTCCGCGCGCCCGGTGAGCGCCCGCAACGCCAGGCAGTGCGCGGCCAGGTAGACCGATTTCTCCGGGACCTGGTGGCGCGCGGCGAACGCCGAGACCCGCTCGGCCAGCCGACGCGGCACCAGCGCACGCGCTTGCGGCACGCCTGCGCCCACCGGCTGGTGCACGCCGAGCGCGGTGAGCGCGGTGGGTTCGGCTCCGGCGAGGGCGGTGAGCCAGTACTCGCGGGCCGCGGTGTCGTGCGCGGCGCCCTGCTCGGCCTGCGCGTATTCGGCGAGCACGGTGGCCGGATGCGGCGTGGCCTCGATCCGGGTCCTGGTCATGCCGATGTGGTTCAGGTAGTCCAGCAGCAGTTCCAGCACCGACGTGGCGACGCTCCAGCCGTCCAGGATGGCGTGGTGGAAGCTCAGCACCAGGTCCACCGTGCCGACCGGGTTTTGAGGACCGGGGCGGACGAACACCCGGATGGCGAACAGCGCGGCGACCGAGATGTCGTAGTGGGCGTGGGTGCGTTCCTGGAGATAGATCTCGATCAGGTCTTCGCCGGTCGCCTCGTCCATATCGCCGAGGTCCACGATCTCCAGCTCGTAGGACGGCGCGACGTGCACGACCTGCAGCGGGACCGAGTGCCTGCTCAGTTCGAACGACGAACGCAGCGCGGGCTGGCGCCGCACGAGCCGGTCCACCGCTTCCCGGAATTGCGGTGCATCCCAAGGGATTTCGAGCCGATAACGGAATGCGTCCTTATAGGTGACCGAGTCGGCGCGCTCGATGCTGTGATACAGCATGCCCAGTTGCAAGGCCGTGGCCGGGAACGCGTCCTCGACCTGGTGCAGTGCGGCGCGGTCGATCAGCGGCACCGTCTGCAGGGGCGTCCCGATGTGCCCGCGGCCACCGTGCCGGTCGTCGCGCACCACACGGGCCAGCTCGGCGATGGTCGGCGCCTGGTAGAAGGCGTCCACGTCGAAATAGAGACCGGCGCGTTCGGCGGCGGTGCGCACGGCCAGGGCGAGGATGGAATCGCCGCCGTGGGTGAAGAAGTTGTCGTGTACGCCGATCGACTCGACGCCCAGCACCGTTCGCCAGACCCGCGCGAGCCGGGTTTCGACCTCGGTGCGCGGTTCGCCGCCGCCGGCGAACGGCTCGGCGCCGTGGCCGAGGACGAGTTGCGCGGCGAGCGCGCGGCGATCCAGTTTCCCGTTGCGGGTCAGCGGGATCCGGTCCACCCGGATCAGCCGGGACGGCACCATGTAGCGGGGCAGCGTGGCCGCGAGCTGGTCGGCGATCTCCTCGCCGGAGACGTCGGCTCCGACGAAATAGCCGACCAGTTGGACGCCGTGCGCCTCCGAGACCTCGTCCACCACGGCCGCCGCGCGCACCCCGGCGCAGCCGAGCATGGCGTTGTGCACCTCGCCGAGCGTGATCCGGTTACCGCGGATCTTCACCTGATCGTCGAACCGCCCCAGGTACTCGAGGTTGCCGTCCGGCAGCCACCGCGCCAGGTCTCCGGTGCGGTAGCGGCGGCGTCCGGGCACCGCGCGATCGTCGACGAACGCCGCGGCGGTCAGCTCGGGCCTGCCTCGGTAGCCGCGAGCCACGCCGACGCCGGCGATGTTCAGCTCTCCCGGCACGCCGACCGGCACCCGGCGGCCGGTGTCGTCGAGCACGAGCAGATCGATGTTGTCGATGGGGCGGCCGATCGGGACCACGTCGAGCGGGTCCTCGGCCGGGCAGTCGAAATAGGAGACGTCCACGGTGGCTTCGGTGGGGCCGTAGAGATTCACCAGCTGCGGCGCTGTGGCACCGGCCGCGGCGAAGACCGCGTGGAACCGGCGCACCAGCGCAGGCGGTAATGCCTCGCCGCTGCAGAACACCCGCCGCACGCTGCCGATCCGCGCGACCGTCGCCGGATCGGCCGCCAGCTCGTCGACGAACGCGGCCAGCATGGAGGGCACGAAGTGCAGCACGGTCACGGCGTGCGCGGCGATCGCTTCGGCGATGCGGCGCGGATCGCGCTCCCCGCCCGGTTCCAGCAGCGCCAGCCGGGCGCCGGTGATCGCCCACCAGAACAGCTCCCACACCGACACGTCGAAGGTGACCGGCGTCTTCTGCAGGATCACGTCCGTGGCGTGCAGGGGATAGCGCCGCTGCATCCAGGTCAGGCGGTTCACCACCGACCGGTGCTCGATCATCACGCCTTTGGGCACGCCCGTGGAGCCCGAGGTGTAGATGAGATAGCTGAGATCCGCCGGGTGCGAGACGTGTTCGACGCCGCGCGCCGGGCCGATATCGCCCACGGCGATCCGGGTGACGCCCAGTTTGTCGAAGACCGCTCGATGCCGCGGCCCCGCCGCGACGAAGCGCGCCCCGCAGTCGGCGAGCACCGTTTCGATGCGGGCGGCCGGGAAGTCCGGGTCCAGCGGCACGTACGCGCAGCCCGCGCGCAGCACGCCGAAGATCGCGACGAGCATCTCCGTCGAGCGGGTCAGCACCACCGGCACGCATTCGTTGCCGGTCGCGCCCAGCGCGCGCAGCTCGGCGGCGAATCCGTCGGCCAGCGCCGACAGTTCGCCGTAGCGCAGCGGCTGCTGCCCCGAGCCCGCGACCGGTTCGATCGCGACTCGTTCCGGATGCCCGGTGGCCGTCTCGGCGAACAGCCGGTCGATCGTGGTGTACGGGAACTGTTCGCGCGGACCGGATTCGAACGCCGCGATGGCGGCCAGCTCGCGAGCGGGCATCAGCGGCAGCGCCGAGACCGGCGCGCCGGGCCGGTCCAGCGCCGCCACCAGCAGGGCGCCGATGCCGCGCACCACCGACTCGAACGGGAAGTTCGCGTCGAAGACGTCTCGGTCGTAGTAGAGCTGGAGGTTCAGCGAGCCGTCGCGGGCATGCTCGACGCCGAGAATGTTCAGCGCCTCGAGCACCGTGCCCGGATTGACGATGTCGAGGGTGCCGAGGATCTTGTCGAGGTGATCCGACGGCGGCATCTTGATGTAGGAGTACGCCACGTCGAACAGCGGCGGCGCCGTCGGATCACTGTTGAGCGCACGGGCCAGGTCACCGTACGGAAAACGCTCGTAGCGCTTGAGTTCCCGGATCTGCGCGGCCACCTCGGTCACGACCGCCGACAGCGGCTCGGCCGGGTCGACCCGGATGCGCAGCGGCACCACGTTCGTCCGGTGCCCGGAGGTGCGGAAGGTCTCCGCGCTGTTCCGGTTGAGCATCGGGACCCCGATCACCACCTCCTCGGAGCGGTGGATGGTGGTCAGGTAGGCGGCGAGCGCCGAGACGGTGAACGCGAAGACGGAGAAGCCGGTGGCCCGGATCCGGTCCAGGAACGCCGGTTCCACGACCACGCGTCTGCGTCCCCGGTTCACGTTCGGGGTGCTCGCACGGCCGGAGAACAGCGCGGGGACCACGCCTTCGAAACGGCGCACCAGCGCGTCCCGGTCCGCCACCCACTGCGGCGAGGACAGATATTCCTCGTGCTCGGCGGCGATCTTGCGGTAGGTGGCCGCGCCGCGGTCGGTCTGCTCGGTCGCCGGGTCCGGCTCGGCGAGCAGTTCCAGCGGCAGATCCGTGCGGCTGTAGTTGTCCACCAGCGCGCTCCACAGCGCGTTCACGCCCCAGCCGTCGATCATCGCGTGGTGCATCGCCACGTAGAGATGGAAGTGGTCGGGGCCGTCGACCAGCGCGGCGATCCGGAACGGCTGCCGCGGCGGGGACGGTGTCACGTTGGCCCGGTTCACCCAGTCCCGGCGGGCGGCGGCGGGGTCGGACGCCCAGCTGAGATCGACCAGTTCGACTTCCGGTAGCTCGTCGGACACCCACTGCCAGAAACGGCCGTCGGAGAATTCGAACCTCAGCCGCAGTGCGTCGTCACCCAGCAGGGCCTTGCGCACCACGGCCCGCAACCTGGCCATATCGAAAGGCTCGTCGAGGAACGCGCAGTAGGCGTTTCTGGTGACCGGCGCCGGGGCATACCGGTAGGCGACCGACAACACGTCTCGCTGGTACGCGCTGACCGGCCAGGCCTCGGGAGGTCTCTCGGAAGTAGCACTCGGTTCGGATGTCACAGTCACTCCTATCGCGACAGTCGCGGCACCGGCCGTGCGCGGATCTACCCAAGCCCACCCTGATCGCTGACACGCAAAGCTGCTACCACACTTATCCAGTTATCGATATCGCGAATCACGGCATCGGCTGTGCCGATGCCGCGACTCTGCTGTTGTATCGCGGTGTATGCGGGCAGGTCAGCAAGCCGACAGCAACGCGCGCACGCTTTCGTCGGCGAGACGGACGGCTCGATCGCGCGAGACCGCGGGCTCGACGTAGCCGATGTTGAAGGACAGCTCGTTGTGCGTCGCGTTGGCGGTGGCCATGATGAAACCGCTGACGGACATGCCGGAGACGAACTGCGCCCCCTCCAGCTGCCAGGAGCCGACCTTGTCCGGGAAGGGATAGCTGCCCAGGTAGGTCATACAGAGATGACCCGGGCCGCGGGTGTCCATGAGTTTCACCGTGGACGCGCTGGCGGCCACCGACTTCGGTGCGGCCACCTTCAGCAGATTCAGTGCGGACAGGTGATCGCGTCGCTGCATCCGCGCGCCGTACTCGCGCTCGATCTCGGCGGCGATCTCCCACAGCGAGGCCCACGGCGCGTACTTCGCCGGGGTGGCGATCATGCCCTGGTACGTGCCGACCTCGGTGTCGGCGGCGGCGCCGTCGAGATGGCCGCGGAAGTTGACCGAGCTGCCGACGGTGAACCAGACGGCCTTCTCGGTGCCCGCTTCCCTGGCCGCCGCGATCAGCAGCGCCGCGGACAGCGCCGCCTGCAGGCCGACGCCGTGGCGGGCGCAGCCTGCCGTGAGGGCGTCGAGCCGGTCGGCGTCGAGGCTGCGATGCACGACCCGGCTGCGCCGCTGCGCGGGGGGCGCCAGCGAGGTGGGCTCGAGCCTGCGCGGCTTGCGCAGCTGCGACTTCTGGTCGCGCAGGAACGAACCCGCGGTGCGCAGCGCACCGCCAGCTCCCTGGAAACGCGGCGGGAACAGCTCCTCCGGCCCCGGCCGCACCGGCGCGGGCGCGAAGTCGGCCGCTTCCCCGGCGGCCACCTGAAGCACCTGCTTGGCCACCGACAGCGCGCTCTCCCCGTCGGCGATGGCGTAGTGCAGCGTGACGATCAGCTCGTTCGTGCCGTCGGTTTCCTTGATCAGCACCGCCCTGGCCAGCGGGCCGGTACGCCAGTCGAACGGCTCGCGCAGTTCCACCTCGTCGGCCTCGGTCAGCCAGTTCGTGCTGTCCTCGGATTCGATCACGCGCAGCGGAATCGGCGCCTGCACCGGCACGAAACGCGGTGCGGTGCCGTCCGGTTCGGCGGCGACGGCGACCCGCAGGAGCGGATGTCGGCGCTGCACCTCGTCCAAGCCTGCGCGGATCTGCTCGACCTCGACGTGCCCGCGGATCCGCACGCGCGACAGGATGTGCAGCGGCGCGAGCTGATCGGCGATCCAATGCCAGCGCTCGACCGGTGACAGCGGGCGCGGCAGCCGGGCGGTCGGCCCGTCCGGCGGCGGGAAGGACATCGGCTTGCCGAGCTCACGCAGGAAGAATTCGGTGGGCGCGTGCCGGAAGTAAGTGTCGCGCACCCGCACCAGACGCGGGTCGGTGGTCTGCTCGATCTTGGCCAGCGAGGCCGATCCGTTGACGAACATGGCGGTGCGGTCGGCGCGCAGTTTCTCGTAACGGCGCAGGCCCGCAACCGGATCCAGGGAGTTGCGCAGCACGCTCGCCAGCACCACCGCGTCCTCGATGGCCGCGTTGGCGCCCTGGCCGAGGCTGGGCAGCATCGGGTGCGCCGCGTCGCCGAGCAGCGTCACCCGGCCGCGGCCCCACTGCGCGAGCGGCGGACGGTCCTGCGCGGGCACGGCCAGGATCGCCGATTCGTCGGTCTGCTCGATGCAGGCGCGCACCTCCGGCGCCCAATCGGCATACGCGCGCAGCAGGTCCTCCTTGCCGCCCTGCCAGTTCGCGGCCTCGTCGGCGGGCAGCGTCTTGGTGCCCCACCAGTACACCCGGCCGTGGCCGATGTCGTGGATGCCGAAACGCATTCCGGTGCCCCAGAAGTGGGCCGAGAGCCCGCGGGCGACATTGGGATGCTCGAACGGGATGCAGGCCAGCCAGCACACGAAATTGCCCGGGCGCGGCTCGGCGCGACCGTGCAGCTGAGCGCGCACCACCGAGTGGATGCCGTCGGCGGCGACGAGCAGATCACCCTCGGCGACCCGGCCGTCGGAGAATTCGACGCGGACGTGTTCGCCCTCGTCCTCGAAGCGAGTGGCCTGCGCGCCAACGTAAGTCGGCGTGTCGCCGATCGCGCGCAGCAGTACGTCATGGAGGTCGGTGCGGTGCAGCGCCACGGCGGGGGCGCCGAGCTGGGCATCGAGCCGGTGCACCGGAAGCACCCGGATCGGGCTGCCGTCGGGGTTGCAGAAACGGAAGGTCTCGACCCGGCCGCCGCGTTCGAGCAGTTGCTCATCGATGCCGAGGCCGAGGGTGCGCAGCGCGTTGATCCCGTTGGCCTGCACCGAAAGTCCGAATCCCTGGGCCCGCAGCTCCGGCCCCGCTTCGTAGAGTTCGACGCCGAAACCCGCATGCCGCAGGGCGGCCGCGGTGGTGAGCCCTCCGATCCCCGCCCCGAGAACGACAACCTTGATCGGACTGCTCATCGAACCTGCACTCTCATCGAACCACTCGACGGCACAGGAGCTTCCTACGACGCGGCCTGCGGGCGTCACTGCCCGCGAGCCATCGTCCCCTGAACAGCACTGACCGAGGACGCTGCGTCGACCCCGACCAGGCAACCCGGTAGGACGCCTGTGCCTGACCGTCCGGAAGCCTACCGCTACTCGGCGCGCAAGGCAGAGTTGAAGTGAGATTCACCGCATCGCTCAAATGTGAAACGCAAATGTGTTGCAATAGGGCATAATTCGCGCTCCGCGCACCGCATATGCCCTCGATTCGGGCTCGGCGGCGTCCTCAGAGGTAGGACGTATCGTTCACCAGACGCACCGAAGACCCGCCGTCGGGATAGAACTCCGCTATCGATAGCGACGCCAGATCCAGATGCAATCGATACAGCAACGCAGGACCGACATCGAGGGCCAGCCGCAGCATCGTCTTGATCGGGGTCACATGACTGACCACCACCAGGTTGGCGCCGGGGTACCGCTCGAGCAGGTCGCGCCGAGCCGCGTCCACCCGCTCCGTGACCTCCTCGAAGCTCTCCCCATCAGGCGCGGCGACGGCGGGATCACCGATCCAGCGCGCGTGCAGATCGGGGTCGCGCCGCGCGGCCTCCGCGAAGGTCAGTCCCTCCCACACGCCGAAGTCGGTCTCGATCAACCCGTCGTGGACCTCGACCGGAACTCCGAGCGCGGCGGCCGCCGCCTCGGCGGTCTCCCTGGCGCGGCCGAGCGGAGAACTGACCACGGCCGTGATGCCGCCTTTGGCGGCGAGCATCTTCGCGGCACGGGCGGCCTGCTCCCGGCCCAGCGGGGTGAGCGGTGGGTTGCCGCGACCGGAATAGCGACGCTGCACCGACAACTCGGTCTGGCCGTGGCGAAGCAGCAGCAACCGGGTGGGACGACCGGTCGCGCCGGTCCAGCCCGGGCTGTACTCCGCGGGTTTCGCCTGCTCGGGGTGTGCGTCCCTGACTTCGTCGATCCAGCTCGGCCGGTCGTGTTCGGTCACCGCGAGCGCCGGATCGGCGGCCTCGGTCGACCGCGTGTCCGCGGCGGTCGCACGGTCGACGCCGGTGCCCTCGTCCATGGCCTCGTTCGCCAGTCGATCGGCGGCGGAGTTCTCCGCGCGGGGGATCCAGGTGTAGGTCACCCGGGCGAACCCGGCGGCGATCCTGCGGGCGCGGTCGGCGAGCGGGATCAGGGCCGCGTGCTTGATCTTCCAGCGGCCGGACATCTGCTCGACGACCAGCTTGGAATCCATGCGCACCACCACCGACTCGGCGCCCAGTTCCGCCGCCGCCTCCAATCCGGCGATCATTCCGCGATATTCGGCGACGTTGTTGGTCGCGATGCCGAGGAATTCCCGCCGCTCGGCGAGCACCCGGACGTGGTCGCCGTCGTAGACCACCGCGCCGTACCCGGCCGGACCGGGATTGCCCCGCGAACCGCCATCGGCTTCGACGATCACTTCCGAAAAACTCATCGCCGGGCTTCCCCGGCACCCGCTCGCGGTGAGCTCACAGCCCCGATTCCTTGGTCCGGACCAGAATCGCGCCGCACTCCGGGCAGCGCACGACCACGTCGGGCGCCGTCTTGGCGATGCGCGCGATCTCACCGCGATCGAGCTCGATACGGCACGCCCCGCAGCGGCGAGCCTGCAGCAGCGCGGCGCCGACGCCGTGCTGTTCGCGCTGACGGTCGTAGATCGCGAGCACTTCACCGGGCAGCTTCGCCACCACGGCGGCACGGTCGTTGTGACAGCGGGTCTGCGCCACGTCCAGATCCGCCAGCGCCTCGTCGCGATGCCGCTGCGCGGCCGCGAGTTCGTCCTCGGTCTTGCTCAGCCGGGCGCCCGCGTGCTCGTGGTCGGCGGCGGAGGCCTCCCGCCGCTCCATCACCTCGAGCAGTTCGTCCTCCAGGATCGAGCGGCGGCGCTCCAGACTGCCCAGCTCGTGCTGGATCTCCGAAAGCTGTTTGGCGTTCACCGTTCCCGCGGTGAGCATGCCTTTGTCGCGGTCCTCGCGCTTGCGCACCGCCTCGACCTCGCCCTCCAGCTTGCGAATGTCGCGGTCGAGGTCGTCCAGCACGATCTCCACCGCCACCGCGGCGTCTTTGTGCGCGTTGCGCTCGGCCTCCAGCCGGGCCACCTCCTGCTGCTCGGGCAGCACGGTGCGCCGGTGCGCGATCCGGGTCAGCTCGGCGTCGACGGAGGCGAGCCGCAGCAGTGCGGCCTGGATCGTGGGTTCGACATTCAACGCGGACAAACTCCTGGAGGGGGTGGACGGGACTGGTGTTCAACCGTACCCCGCCGGGCCGGTGGACCGGCGTCAGCCGCCGACGGTGCGGGTTTTGATGGCATCCCGGGAGATGTAGACGTCGTATTCGCCCGGCACCGCGATCACGGCGTTGCCGTAGGCGGAGCGGACGAACGGCTCGGTCCACCAGCGGCCCTCGCGCATGTCGGCGAAGAAGTCCTGGTCGCCCTCGTTGAGGAAGATCTGGTTCTGCGTGGTCGCGACGCCGTCGAGGCGCTGGCCGTACAGGCGGCTGATCCGGTAGCCGGAATGGAAGCCCAGGGCGTTCACCCACGGTTCCAGCTCGACGATGCCCGATTGCAGTACCCACATATCGCCCTCGACCCGGTAGGTCTTGCGCTGTTCGGGGTGGTCGTCGTCGCCGTACAGGGTGAGGTCGACGTCCAGTTGGTGTTCCTGCCCCGGCACCGGCTTGGCCACCACATGGGCCGCCTTGATCTCACCGGTCAGTCCGAGATACGTCTGCAGCAGGGTCGCGATCCACAGCAACACCACAGCGACCAGCAGCAGCGCGAGCCCGCCCGTCCCGCGCGCGAGCAGCGGCCGCATACCCACCCGGCGCGCGGCGACCAGACCGGAGACGATCAGCGCCACACCGACGACCAGCAGCAGGATCAGCCCGATCTGCACGAGCCCGAAATCAACCGGGAAGTTCATGCGGTAGTTGTACCCCGCACGAACTACTCGATTCACCCGAACCGCCCAACCCTTTACGGCCCCGGGCGGACACGCCCCGACACGCCGTGCTCAGTTCGTCGCCGGGACAACGGCATCGGACGCAGACGCTCGGTGCTCAGCTGGGCGAACGCACCGTCCACGGGTCGGTGCGCAAGGTGGACACCCTGGTCTCCAGGCTGGGCAGTGCGCTCCGGACGAGCGCTTCGGCCTGCGCGCACCAAGGGAATTCGGTGGCCCAGTGCGCGGCGTCGACCAATGCGGGACCGCCCGCGCGCAAGTGCTCGTCGACCGGATGGTGGCGCAGGTCGGCGGTGACATACACGTCGACGCCGAGCCTGGTGGCCCTGTTCAGGTAGGAGTCGCCCGCTCCCCCGCACACCGCGACGGTGTAGACAGTGCGGTCCGGGTCGCCCGCGGCGCGAACGCCCCACGCGGTGTGCGGGAGCGAACGGGCCACGCGATCGGTGAACGCGCGCAACGTTTCCGGTTCGGGCAGCGTGCCGACCCGGCCGATGCCGAGCGACGACGGCAACTGGGCGCGTTCACTGATGTGGTACGCCGGGTCTTCGTAGGGATGCGCGGCGCGCAGCGCGGCGAGCACGGCCGAGCGCACCGCGGGCGGGGCGACCACCTCGATCCGTTCCTCGTCGACGTGCTGGAGTTCGCCCAGCGTGCCCTGCGCCGGAGCCGCGTCGGCCACCGGACGGAACTGCCCTGTCGCGGGCACCCGCAGCGCACAGTCGCAATAGTTCCCACTCCCGCCCGCACCGGCGGCGAAAAGCGCGGCGAGCACGGCCTCGGTGTGCGTGCGTGGTACCTGGACCACCCAGTTGTCCACGGCGGACTCGGGTTTCGCGTCCAGCGGTCCGGTCACCGTGAGACCGAGCGCCGCGGCGAGCGCGTCGGAGACACCGGGAGCGGCGGAGTCGGCGTTGGTGTGCGCGGTGAACAGCGCGCAACCGGAACGGATCAGCCGGTGCAGCAGTGCGCCTTTCGGCGTGCTCGCCGCGACGGTGTCGACGCCGCGCAGCAGGAGCGGGTGGTGCACCACCAGGGCCTGCGCGCGCCAGTCGATCGCCTCGTCGACGACCGCCGCGGTCGCGTCGACCGCGAACAGCACCCGGGTCAGCTCCTCGGCCGGGTCACCGCAGACCAGGCCGACCGAGTCCCACGACTCGGCCAGCGCGGGCGGGTAGGCCGCGTCGAGCACCCCGATGAGATCCGCGAGCGTGGTCATCGTCCACCTTCCTTCACATCGCTCCTGCACTGCTTCGCTCGTTCCCCGACTGCCCGGTGCTGGTTCGAGCGCCGCGCGGCCTCCCGCGCACCGGGCGCCCGAGATCGCCGTGCGGCGCCCGCGTCCGCTCGGCGCTCGGCATCGGGTCCGCGACCCGCCTCGCGCGGCCGAAACGCGCTCACCGGACATCCGCCGACCGGATCGCGGCGACCAGCCGATCGACCTCCGCGCCGCCACGGACCGCGACCCGCAGATGATCCGAGCCGAGGCCGGGGAAGGTGTCCGCGCGACGGACCGCGATGCCCTCGGCGGCCAGATGTTTGCGTAGCAATTCGCCGTCCGCCACGCGCAGCAGCAGGAACGGGCCCTCCGCCGGGAGGTGGACGTCGACGCCCACGCCGGTCAGACGCTCGATCATGGCGGCGCGATGCACCGCGAGCGTCTCGGCGCCGCGCGCGGCCTCGGCGACGGCCGCCGGGCTCGCGGTGGCGGTGATCGCCTCCAATTGCAGGGTGCCCAGCGGCCAGTGCGGCCGCCCGTGGTCCAGGCGCGCGAGAACGTCGGGCGCCCCGAGGAAATAGCCGCAGCGCAGACCGGCCAGCGCCCAGGTCTTGGTGAGACTGCGCAGCACGAGCAGGTCGGGCGCGGAGTCGGCGGCGAGGGATTCCGGCTCGCCCGCCACCGCGTCGGCGAAGGCTTCGTCGACCACGATGACGCGCCCCGGCCTGCGCAGGGCGCGGATGGTGTCGGCCGGGTGCAGCACCGAGGTCGGGTTGGTCGGGTTTCCCAGCACCACCAAATCGGCCTCGACGGGCACCGCCGCGGGATCCAGCCGGTAGGGCGGCCGCAGCACCACCCTGGTCACTGGGACGCCGGCCTCGCGCAGCGCGAGTTCGGGCTCGGTGAACGACGGGTGCAGCACCGCGGCCGAGCGCGGGGCGAGGCGGGGCAGCATCGCGAAGCCTTCGGCGGCGCCCGCCAGCAGCAGCACCTCGCCGGGAACGCGGCCGTGCCGGGCCGCGACCGCGCGGCGGGCGGCTTCGGCGTCCTCGGCGCTCGGATAGCGGCCCAGATCGGACAGCCGCGCGGCCAGACGGCGCCGCAGCCACTCGGGCGGCGCGATCCCTTGCACGTTCACCGCGAAATCGAGCATGCCCGCCCGCGCGTCCACGTCGCCGTGGTGACGCAGTTTCGCGCGATCGACGGTGTCCTCGGCCACGAGAACACACCCTACGTGGCGGCCGGGTAGCAGGACCGGCCAGAATGGCAGGCGTGGGTCAGCTGCACGTCTCGTTCGTCTGTACCGGCAACATCTGCCGCTCTCCGATGGCGGAAAAGATCTTCGCGTCGCACCTGTACCGGGCCGGACTGGCCAATCGGGTACGGGTCAGCAGCGCGGGCACCGGTTCGTGGCACGTCGGCGCCGACGCCGACCCGCGCACCAGCGCGACCCTGCGCAAGTACGGATACCCGACCGGCCACATCGCCGCCGTGTTCGGCGCCGCGCACAGCGACGCCGACCTGGTGATCGCCTTGGACCGCTCGCACCGGCGCGACCTGGCACGCCTGGGCATCCCGGCCGAGCGGCTGCGGTTGCTGCGCGCCTTCGACCCGGACGCCGACGGTGAGGACGTCGCCGATCCCTACTACGGCGACGCGGCCGACTTCGAACTCGTGCGCGCTCAGATCGAGGCGGCGGTGCCCGGTCTGCTCGACTGGGTGCGCGCCGAACTGGCCGCCGCCGAGCCGCCCGATCCGCGCCTAGTCGCCGACGAGCGATCCTGATGCGCAGGCTCGCCTTCCTGCTGCGCCCCAGCTGGCTGATCCTGGCGGTGCTCGTCGCCGCGTTCGCCTACCTGTGCTTCACCGTGCTCGCGCCGTGGCAACTCGGCAAGAACACGGCCACCTCGCACCGCAACCAGCTGATCGCCGACTCGGTGAAGGCCGAGCCCGTCGACGTCACCGCCGTGCTGTCCGAGACCGGAAGCGGCACGCCCACCGAGTGGCGGCGCGTCACCGCCTCCGGCAGTTATGTACCGGACTCCACCGTGCTGGTGCGGCTGCGCCACCTCGACGGTGCTCCCGGATACGCGGCGCTCGCCACGTTCCGGTTGGACGACGGCCGCGTGCTGCTCGTGGACCGCGGGCTGGTGTCGGCGGTCGACGGCACGCGCCCGCCGCGGATCCCCGAGCCGCCCGCCGGTCCGCAGCGCATCGAGGCCCGCGTCCGGATGTCCGAGGGCGTCACGCCCGGCAAGGACCCGAGCGTCCAGGACGGCTACCGCCAGGTGTACTCCATCGACACCACCCAGGAGTCGACGGTGCTGAACCAGACCCTGACCGCCCTCCCGACCGGCGACCGCGGCGGCTACCTGCAGCTGAGCGAGAACCAACCGGGCGCCTTCACCCCCACCCCCCTGCCCCGACTCGAGGCGGGGCCCTACCTGTCCTACGGCCTTCAATGGCTCGCCTTCGGCATCATGGCTCCCCTGGGCCTCGGCTACTTCGTCTACGCCGAGATCCGGGAACGAAGGAAGGAAAAGGCCGCGGCACAGCCACCCCGCGCGGCATCCCCCGCCGAACCAGCCCGCTCCGAGCCGATTCCCGCGACCACGCCGAGCCCGCCCGCCGCACCGACCACCCAGGCGCGCCTCGCCGACCGTTACGGCCGCGGCCGCGGTTGATTCCGGCCCGGCGGATGCTCGCCGCGAGCCGTCCTCTGCACGGAGGACCACCGGAGGATGCCCGACGCGGCGGGGGGACTTCGCACGCGGGCCGAGCGGCAGCCGGTGCTCCTCACCGTGCCGGAGCAGGCACTGTTCGAAGCCCCGAGTCGACATCGCGCCATCCCAGGTCGACGCGCCGATACCGACGGTCTGCGGAATGCGGGTACGTGATCGGCGGCCCGCCGATCACGTACCACCCGCAAATGTTCCGGCTCGAGGTGGTGCCGCCCGCCGAGGTACCCGCGCGAAACCGCTCAGCGCTTGGTCGCCGCCACGGCGGCGGCCAACAGGGCGGCGGTGAGTTGCACGGCCTCGGATAGACGAACTGCCCGGCGCAGGTCGTGCACGGTGGGGGCCGGACCGTCGCCGAGGACGGGTCGCAGTTCGACGCCGTGCGGATACTGCGTGCGGCCACCCAGCCGGACGCCGAGCGCCCCGGCCATCGATGCTTCCACCACCCCCGCGTTGGGACTGGGGTGCCCGGCGGCGTCCCTGCGCCAGGCGTCGAGAGCCGCCGCGGGCCGCCCGCCGATCATGGGGGCGAGCGCGGCGGTGAGCAAACCGGTGAGGCGAGCCGGGATCAGGTTGGCCACGTCGTCGACGCGCGCGGCCGCCCAGCCGAAACGCCGGTAGCGCTCGTTGCGGTAGCCGATCATCGCGTCGAGCGTGTTGACCGCGCGATAGCCGAGCAAACCCGGGACGCCCGCCACGGCGCCCCAGAGCACCGGGGCCACAGCCGCGTCGGAGGTGTTCTCGGCGATGGACTCCAGGGCCGCGCGGGCGAGTCCGTTCGCGTCGAGCGCCTGCGGATCGCGACCGCACAGCGAGGGCAGCAGCGCGCGAGCGCCGTCGAGGTCGCCGTCCGCCAACCGGTCGGCCATCGCATGACCGGTCCGGGCCAAACTGCGTCCACCCAGGACGGTCCAGGTCGCGACCGCGGTCGACACCACCCCGCCGCGCCGTGCGGCCACGCCGAGTCCGACCACCGCGCCGACGGCGAGCGCCTCGTGCACCAGTCCCGCCGCGCGCCGGTCGGCATAGGTCACCGACTCCAGAGCCGCCACCGCCGAACCGAATCCGGCCACCGGGTGCCACCGGCGCGGATCGCCGAACGACCGGTCGAGCGCGAATCCGAGCAGCAACCCGATCGCGGTGGAAGTCCCCTTCTGCACCCGGCGAGGTTATCGGGTGGGCGACCGGCGCCGCGCACACGGCTCGTCCCCTACGGCCGTGTCACACTCTGTTCCCCTGCGTCGTCGTCCTGGTGATGCACCATAGACTCGCCCCCGCAGGGGCCGAACGACGAACGGGCGAACAGAAGTGACCTCCGAACAGCCTTCCCGCGAGCCCCTCGACCAAGCCGAGCTGGCCCGGCAGTTCGAGGAGCACCGGCCGTATCTGCGCAGGCTCGCCTACAGCACCTTGGGCAGCCTCAGCGACGCCGACGACGTGGTGCAGGAGGCGTGGTTGCGGTTGCAGCGCCAGTACGAGGCGGGCGCCGCGGGCGAGATCGACAACCTGCGCGCCTGGCTGTCCACCGTGACCGGCCGCCTCGCCCTCGACCACCTCGGCTCCGCGCGCATCCGCCGCGAACAGTACGTCGGCGAATGGCTGCCGGAGCCGGAGGTGACCACCTGGGAAGACCCCGCCGACCGGATCACCCAGGACGAGCGGGTCACCACCGCGCTGCTGGTGGTGCTCGAGTCCCTGTCGCCGGCCGAGCGCACCGCGTTCGTGCTCCAGGACGTCTTCGGCATGAGCGGGCCGGAGGTCGCCGACGTGGTCGGTCGCACTCCGGCCGCCGTCCGTCAGCTCGCCTCCCGGGCCCGCAAGCACGTCGAGAACGGCACGCCGCGCTTCCCGGCCTCGCCCGACGAGCAGAAGAAGGTGGTGTCGGCCTTCGCGCTGGCCTGGCGTTCCGGCGATCTCAGCGCGCTGCTGGGCGTGCTCGACTCGAACGTGAGCCTCACCGCCGACGGCGGCGGCAAGGTGCCCGCGATCCGGCAGCCGGTGCACGGCGCCGAACTGGTGGCCAAGCTGCTGCTCGGTTGGTACCACGCGCCGTCCGCAGCGGGCGCCTGGGGCCGCGCGGTGCTGGTCAACGGCCAGCCCGGGCTGGTGGTCTTCGACGGCACCCACACGGGCGTCTTCTCCTTCACCGTCGACGACGGCCATATCGTGGCGATCGACGTGGTCCGCAACCCGGACAAGCTGCGCGACCTGCCCACCAGCGGCGAGCCGGACTGGTACCTCGGCGAGGGCCGGGCCGAGCAGGAGTAGTCAGCCCGCGACGCCGAGCGGCCTCGAATACCCGTGCGCGGCCGCGACTTCGGCCGAGAGCAGCCGCCCGGCGTCCGCGGTGAGCCCGTGCGCGAGATCGGGGTGCGCGGCGCACGCCTCTTTCCAGCCCAGAGCGGCGATCGCGCGCACATAGGGCAGGGTCGCGTTGGTCAGCGCGATCGTCGAGGTGTGCGGCACCGCTCCCGGCATGTTGGCCACGCAGTAGAACAGCGCGTCCGCTACCCGGAAGGTGGGGTCCGCGTGCGTCGTCGGGTGCGCGGAGGCGAAGCAGCCGCCCTGGTCGATGGAGATGTCCACCAGCACCGCGCCGGGACGCATGCCCGCGACGAGGTCGTCGGTGACCAGTCTCGGCGCGCGCGCACCGGGGACCAGCACCGCGCCGATCACCAGGTCGGCCGACAGCACCGCGCGCCGGATCTCCGCGGCGTTCGACGCGACGGTGATCACCCGCCCGGCGAAGCGTGCGTCGAGTTCGCGCAATCGGTGCAGGTTGGTGTCGAGCACGCTGACGCGGGCGCCCATGCCCACCGCGACCGCGGCCGCGTTCGAGCCCGCGACGCCGCCGCCGAGCACCACCACCTCCGCCGGACGCACGCCGGGGACGCCGCCGGGCAGCAGTCCGGCGCCGCCCAGCGGCGCCATCAGGTGGTACGCGCCGACCTGGGCGCCGAGTTTGCCCGCGATCTCGCTCATCGGGGCCAGCAGCGGCAGCGATCCGTCGGCGGCACGGACCATCTCGTAGGCGATCGCGGTGATCCCCGAGCGCAGCACGGCGTCGGTGCATTCGCGCGACGCGGCCAGGTGCAGGAAGGTGAACAGCACCTGCCCGCGACGCAGCCGCGGATACTCCTGCGCGATCGGCTCCTTCACCTTCAGCACCAGTTCGGCTTCCCGCCACACCTGGTCGGCGTCCGGGACCAGACGCGCCCCCGCCGCGGCGAACTCGGCATCGGGAAACCCCGATCCGACGCCCGCGCCGGCCTGCACCAGCACGTCGTGTCCCTGGCCCGCCAGTTCCCCGGCGCCCGCCGGAGTCAGGGCTACCCGGAACTCCTGCTCCTTGACCTCCCGTGGTACTCCGATCCTCATACCGCCATCGTGGCCCCGCCACCGTGCCCGCGCCACGAGCGACGCGCCGGTCGCGCACGCCGACCACCCGGGGCCCGCCCTTCGCGCCGGTTTCTCGGCACGTTGCTCAGCTGAGCGACCGCGCGGGCGTCATACGGTGGCCGCCCGCCCCAAGGGCGGTATGCGCAGTTGGTCGGCGCGACCGGCGTAGCGGAACGCTCGGCCCAGATAGTCGAGCGTCTCGCTGAAGTGGGCCCAGCCTTCGCCGTGCACCGCCACGATCACGGCGTCGCCGAGCACTTCGGCGGCCAGCAGGGCGGTGCGCGCGTTCAAGGTGACGTCGGCCTCGATGAAGCGGCCGACGTTCGCGGCGCCGACGTTGAGCACGGCGATGTCGATCCGGCCGATCCGTTCGACGATGCGCCGCACCACGTCGACGGAGGCGTTGTCCCCCGAGACGTACACCGTCGGTTCTCCCTCGGCCCGCAGCACGAACCCGGTGACGATTCCGGTGATCGGTTCGCAGCCCTCCGGGCCGTGCAGGGCGGGCACGCCGGTCACCTGCACCCCGTGCACCGTCACGGTCTCCCAGTTCTCCAGGCCGCGTACACCCTCGATCCTGGTCGCCGCGCCCGGCGTGGACAGCACGGTCGGCACGGTGCCCAGGAATTCGCGGCCGGAGTTGTCCAGGTTGTCGGCGTGTTCGTCGTGCGAGAGCAGCACGACGTCCACCGGGCCGACCTCTTGCGGCGACACCGCGGGTCCGACGAGTTTGTGCAGCGTGACGGGCCCGGGGTAGTCGCCGGGCTCGTCGAAGGTGGGATCGGTCAGCCACGTGCGGCCGGCGTAGCGGAACCGCAGTGTCGGGCCGCCGACGTGCAGGACTTCCAGGGTGGTGCGTTCGATCGTGTCGCTCATGCCGTTGATCTTGTCCGGCGCGCGCGCCGACCGACAGTGGCCCGTGAGCCGCTCATCGTTAAGATCGGGCCATGCGCACCGTAGCCGTCTTCGCCTACGACGGGATCAGTCCATTCCACCTGTCGGTACCCAGCCTCGTTTTCGGGCGGATAGGGGTGGACGGGTCCGGGCCGTATCGAGTCGACGTGTGCGCCGAGCAACCTGGAAGCCTCACTACGCCCGCCGGATTCGACATCGATGTCCGGCACGGCCTCGATACGCTGACCCGCGCCGACACGGTCGTGATCCCGAGCTGGCGAGCCGGCATGCCGCTGTCGGGCGACCTGCGCGCCGCGCTGCACACCGCCCACGCGGGCGGCGCGCGGATCGTCGGGCTGTGCCTCGGCTCCTGGGCGGTGGCCGCCAGCGGGCTGGCCGACGGACGTGAGGTCACCACGCACTGGGCCGCCGCCGCCGAACTGGCCCGCGCGTTTCCCGCGGTCCGCGTCCGCGCCGACACGCTGTGGTCGGACCTGGGCGACGTGGTGACATCGGCCGGCGTGGCCGCGGCACTGGACTGCTGCCTGCACCTGGTCCGCGGCGATCTGGGCAGCAAAGCCGCCACCGAGCTGGCCAGGGCGCTGGTCACCGCACCGCACCGCAGCGGCTCACAGGCGCAGTACATCCCGGTCGCGGTACCCGACGCCGCCCAGGACGATCCGATCGAACGCGCCATGGTCTGGGCGCGGACCCATCTCGGCGACCCGATCGACCTGGACGGCTGGGCCAGGGTCGCACTCATGTCGCGGCGCACCTTCACCCGCCGCTTCCGCGACCGCACCGGCAGCAGCCCGCAGCAGTGGTTGCTGCTGCAGCGCACCGACCGGGCGCGGCTGTTGCTCGAGTCCACCGCCGACAGCGTGGAACGCATCGCCGCCGACACCGGCTTCGGCACAGCGGTGAGCCTGCGCCACCACTTCCACCGCATTCTCGGCACCAGCCCGGCCGCCCATCGCACCAGCTTCCAGGGGCGCGGCTGAGCGGCCACCGCGCCTCGCCGCGGGCTGCGGACGCTCACCCGGACGCGCCCGTTATGTTCATGAACATGCGGATTCAGCTGGGCGAGCATGCGCCGGAGATCGATGAGAGCGCGTGGATCGCGCCGAACGCCACCGTGATCGGCCGGGTGCGGCTCGGTGCCGAGGTCAGCGTCTGGTACAGCGCGGTGCTGCGCGCCGACCTGGAGACGATCACGGTCGGCGCGCGCAGCAATATCCAGGACGGCTGCGTGCTGCACGCCGACCCGGGCTTCCCGCTTGCCGTCGGAGCCGGGGTGTCGGTGGGCCACAACGCGATCCTGCACGGGTGCACGATCGGCGACGACGTACTGGTCGGCATGGGCGCCACCATCCTCAACGGGGCCGTCGTCGGATCGGGCAGCCTGATCGCGGCCAACGCGCTCATCCCGGAGGGCGCGAAGATCCCGCCCGGCTCGCTCGTGGCGGGCGTGCCCGGCAAGGTGCGCCGGGAACTCCGCGCCGAGGAACAAGATCGCATTCGCCTGAATGCGACTGTCTACCTAGCAAATACAACTCAACATCGCACGGGAAATGCGGTGTGAAACGGAACACACTGGTCAGGTGTCCAG
Source organism: Nocardia gipuzkoensis (assembly GCF_021183645.1). Taxonomy (NCBI): domain Bacteria; kingdom Bacillati; phylum Actinomycetota; class Actinomycetes; order Mycobacteriales; family Nocardiaceae; genus Nocardia; species Nocardia gipuzkoensis. The sequence goes on from NZ_CP089225.1 coordinate 714,283, forward strand.
CAGAAATCGCTGATAGCATTCTGCCAGCGTGCCCGGCGACCCGGGCTCTCCTGTCGACACGGTAGTCGTGCGACTTGTAGCGCAGTGGTGAACCCACCCGGGTCGATGGGTGGGCGAGCGTGCAGGCAGGAGGTAACACGGTGTCGTACGTGCAGTCGGGCGTGCACCGGCCCATGGGCCGGATCAGCGTCGCCGACATCGCGGCCCAACCCGGCGGAGTCGAGGCACTCCAGCGCCGGGTTCATGAATTGCGTTCGCGCGGTGTGGATTTCGCCGCGAATGCGATCGAGAAGGAAATGGCCGAGCTGGATCTGCCGCGCCAATGACTTCGACGCCACGGTCACCGCGGTTCATGATGCCGCGGTGACCGTGGCGAGTCCGGCCGTGGTGTGCTGATCCAGCGCCATCAGCGCGGCCCGTACCCGCACCCGTTGCCAACCCCCGTCGAGACGGCGCAAGCGCACCGTCCCCTCGGTACGATGCCGCGCCAGGTCGCGCGACATGGCCTGCGCGGTGACCAGATCGTCCGGATGGATCTGCGGTCTCGGCTGCCAGGGAAGGTCCTCCCAGGCGATCTCCGGCATGGGCGCGCCGATCCACCGGATCAGCCGCAACGAGCGCAGATTGACGATCGCGCGGTATTCGCCCGGCTCGGTGGCGGCTTCCAGCACCGCGTACTCCAGGATCGCCGGTGGCGGGGCCGCGGAGACCGTGGTGGCGGCGCCGATGTCCTGGGTCACGCCGCGCAGCAGCACGTGCCGTACGCCGGCGTCGTCCGGCTCGGCGACGATCCGGCAGGCGAAGTGGCCGGCCCGCAGAGCGTTGTCGTCGCGCCGGATGGTCCAGACCGCCTGGTGCTCGGTGCCCGGCGCCGAGTTGACGATCTTGGCCAGCGCCTCGCTCTCGTCACGGTTGGTGACCAGCCGGGTGAACGCGCCGGCGATGGCCAGCTCGGCGGCGCGGTCGCGCGGCGCGACGCCGTACAGGTCCAGCAGGTCGTCGCTGCGCACCGAGCGGTTGGTCGTGAGATCGAAGTACCACGCGCCCATCGGGTCCGCGGCGGCGACCGGCTCCGGCGCCGGGCCCACCCACAGCCGCACGGCATGCGCCTGCCGCGGCGCGATGAGCAGCGGCTCGGCCCGCACCGTGCGCCTGCCGTCGTCCGATGCCCGCGCGACCGGCGCACCGGTGGCGCAGGCCTGCCGCAGCGCCGCCCGCGCGTCGGCCAGCGACAGCGGATTGCGCACGATGTTGGTCAGCGGCACGAACGACTTCGGCGTGGACCCCACGGCGATCACCTGCCCCGGCGAACCCGAAAAACACTCGAGCAGAATCCACTTCGTCACCGCTCGCGCCTCGGCGTGCCGTCCCGATGCGGCGCGGCGGTCATCCACCATAACGTGAGATACGTTCGGCCAGTTGTCATTTCGTCATCCCCATCCGTGACCGCGTACCCTGCGCGCGGTCACGAACGGAATACCATGTCCAGCACCTTCTCGTGGTACGACCCGGCGATTCTTGTGACCAGGTCCACAACGACGGCGTCCAGTCCCACCAGGACCTTGGCCTCGCCGCGCGCCGCCCCGCGCAGAATGGTCCGCGCCGCCGCGGCCGGACGGGTGCGCGCCACGTGCCCTTCGAATCGGCGCACCACCTGCGCCGCGTCGACACCCGGCGCGACACTCGCCGAGCGGGCGATCCCGGTGAGCACGCCGCCGGGATACACGCCGGTGACCCGCACGTTGCCGCCCGCCGCCCGCATGTCCTGGCGCAGCGAGTCGGTGAAGCCGCGCACCGCGAACTTCGCCGCGTTGTACGGCGCGTGCCGTGCCACCGCCACCAATCCGAAGGCCGAGGACATGTTCACGACATGCGCGCGCTCGGCGGCCAGCAGATGCGGCAGGAACGCCTTGGTTCCGTTGACCACACCCCAGAAATCGACGGCCATCACCCGTTCGAAGTCGCTGAACGGTGACTCCAGCACGCTGCCGACATGCAGTATGCCCGCGTTGTTGAACAGCGCCTCGACCCGCCCGAACCGCGCGACGGTCCGCTCCGCGTACTCGAACACGGCCGCGCGGTCGGTGACGTCCACCGTGCTCACCTCGGGCTCCCGGCCCGCGGCGGCGCACAACACGCCCGTCTCGGCGACGGCATCCGCCGACTTGTCCGACAGCGCCAGCCACGCCCCCGCACGAGCCGACGCCACGGCCAATTCCCGGCCGATCCCCGAGCCCGCACCGGTGATCGCCACGACGCGATCCGCGAAATACCCCATGGCCCAACCCCTTTCCGCACCGGCCGGTGGTGCGGCCGGACACCGTCCACAGGCTAGTCAGCCAAACCTGGACACGCGACCTATTGTCCGAGGGCGGCGCGGTTCGGCAATGCCCGATCACGCCGTGCGGAACCGATGAAATAATGGACGTCCCGCCCGCACCCGTCGCGATGCCGCGTCTACCGGCCACGGGCCGGCCACCGCCGCCGAAACCACTGGAGATCCGATGCCAACCGTCTCACCCATACTGCAGCGCATTCTGGAGAAGCCGGTCGCCGACGGGGAAAAGCTCCTGGAAAGCGCGCTCTCGGCATTCCTCGACTTCGGCATCAAACGAACCAGCATGGGCGAGATCGCCCGCCGCGCGGGAATCAGCCCGGCCACGCTGTACCGGCGCTACGAATCGAAGAACGACCTCGTCGAGGCGGTCAGCGTCCGGGAGGCGCAACGCTTCGTCGCCGCCATCGACAAGCAGGTGCACGCCGTCTCCGGCACCGACGACCAGCTGGTCGAGATCTTCGTCGCGTTCATCCGCGCCATCGCGGGCAACGAACTGCTGCGCAGGCTGCTGCGCACCGAACCCGACCTGATCCTGCCCCGCCTCACCACCGAAGCCGGACCGATACTCGCCGTCGGCCGGGACTACCTGGCCGAGAAACTGCGTGGACTACGGGATGCCCGTGGCACGCACGACTTCGACGCCGATCTGGTCGCCGAGATCATGGCCCGGCTCGCGCTCTCGCTCGCCCTCACCCCCGACGGCCTGATCCCGGTCAGCGACCAGAGCGCCGCGCGCGAGTTCGCCCGCCGCACCCTGCTGCCGATGGTCGGGGTCCGGGTGAGCGCGTAACCGCACGCCGAACGCGGCGGCCACCCGCTCGTCCAGTTCCGCCTGTGCCGCCGGGTCCGGCGCCCGGCCCCGCACGAACTCGCGCACCAAGTCGATCACCTCCGCCGACCGGGCGGACGCCGGATCGGGCACCGGCAGCCGCGACACGTACTGGGTGATCCAGCGCCGCCTGCCCGAGTACAACCGGTTGCCGCAGACCGCGTCGTAGAACCGCAGCCCCAGCTCCGAATTGGCCACGCCCATCAACAGGTACGCCAAGCGCGTCGCCTCGGCGGGCACCTCCGACAGATCGGGCAGCGAGATCCAGTAGCAGTCGCCGTTGACCACCGCGCCCGAGCTGTCGAGCGCGAAACGCGGACGGTCGCTGATGTCCGGGAACACCAGTTTCGGCTCGCGCCACAAGTGCGGGCGCTGCGGAACCCAGATCTCGTACCAGGGTCGACCGCTCTCGACGACGTAGCGTCGCCCGGCCAGCGTCTCCCGATGCGACAGCAGATACGCGGCGGCGCCGGGGAACTCGGTCAGGTCTATCGGCGTCCGGCGCGAACGGGCCAGGTCGTAGGGATACAGCACGCGAACGTCGCGCACGCGGACCGCCCGCCACGGCGCGAGGTCGTGGTGGGTGATCAGGTCGAGCAGCAATTCCGATTCCGGGCGCGGTTGCGCTTCGGCCCAGCGATCGGAGATGAACACGTGGTCGGCGGTCGTCTTGATGCCGACCCGGATACGTGCCAGGTCACCGAAATTGCGCCAGGTCGCCGCCGCTACCTTCGTCAACCAGGCATCGACCGCGTCGTGCGACATCCGCCACGCGACATCCGGTTCGTGGGACACGTCCCGGCGATTCGCTTTCCTCCCGGGTGTCGCCGTGCGGCCGGTCGAACTCTCGCCGCCCCGAATTCCGGAATCGTCCCTGGGCGTCGCCGTCACCAACTCGCCGACCTCCACGGCGAAGGTCCGGCCGTTGAACTCGACAATCGAGCCGTCCGAGTCGGCAAGCGCCTCGAAAAGCGTCTTCTCACCAGGCGTCGCACCGCTGACCTGGTAGGCGGAGACATAGCGGCAGCCGTCGCCGTAGCTCCCGCGCCGCGCGATGGTGATCGCAGGCAGGACAGCGGCGGTGAAGAGTTTGGTGTCCCCCAGGTCGTACAGCTCGACCGGCGCCAGGTCGGTCAGCAGCAGCCGCCGGATGTTCGCGCCCGCCTTCGTGGTCAGGAAGCGGTTGGCGCACAACAACCCCAGCACGCCCCCGTCGGCCAGCAACCGAGGCAGCGTCGCGACGAATGGATGGGTCAGGTCGATCCGGCCGCGCAGGCCGAAGCGCTTGCTCAGCAACTGCGCGGTCGATCCGCCCAATTGCTGGGTGCGCACGTACGGCGGGTTGGTGATCACCGCGTCGAACGAGGCGTCCGCGAGCCGGGATTCGACCGCGAGGAAGTCGGCTCGGTGCCAGCGCGCGGCGATCCCTTCCGCACCGGCGCGTTCGCGGGCGACCGCGAGCGCTCGGGCATCGAGGTCGTAGCCGGTCAGCGCCAGCCGGGTGCCCGGGAATCGCGCCGCGATCTCGTGATGCACCGCGAGCAGCAACTCGCCGTCACCACAGGCCGGATCGAGCACGCGCAGGACGCCCGCGTCCGAGGGCGCGACCTGGCGTAACAGCCGCTGTGCGAGGAACCGGGCCAGCACCGGGGGCGTGTAATGCCTGCCGTGCCGTTTGCGGTCCCGCGCGGCGGGGGCTTCGGACGCCATATCGGGATTCTGCCTCGTCCCGCCGCGCCGATTGCCGCAACGCGGACAACCGGATCGCACGGCTGCGCGCGTCGCGCTCGACGCGCCCGCCCTCGGCGACCGTGCGGCCGCCCGGCTTTCGCGTCGCAGTGTTCGATGCTAGCTTTGGTCTCGAAATAGGACTGATAAGGAGGCGGGGGAATGACAGTGACGACCGACGACTTCACGGCGCTGACCCGGGTGCTCGACGAACGGTGGACCTGCAGGCAGTTCCGCTCCCAGCCCGTCGAGCGCGACACCATCCGCGCCCTCTTGCGGCTGGCCCAGCGGACCCCGTCGTGGTGCAACACCCAACCGTGGCAGGTCGTGGTGACGGAGGGCGCGGGCACCGATCGCTTCCGGAAGGAGCTGGTCGAGCACATCGCGACCGCCACGCCCGCACCGGATTTCGAGTTCCCCGGCCGATACACCGGGGTGTACCGCGACCGCAGGCGCGAATGCGGGAAGCAACTCTACGACAGCGTCGGCATCGTCAAAGGCGACCACGAGAAGACCATGCGACAGGCCGTGCGGAACTTCGAACTCTTCGACGCGCCGCACGTGGCGATCGTGACCAGCGAGGCGGATCTGGGCGTCTACGGGGCGGTCGACTGCGGCCTCTACATCGGCAGTTTCCTCTTGGGCGCACAGAGCCTCGGTCTCGGCGCGGCGCCGCAGGCCGCGCTGGCCTCGTACTCCCCCTTCATCCGGGAGTACTTCGGTATTCCGGAACATCGCAAGGTCGTGGCCGGGATCTCGTTCGGATACCCGGACCTCGACCATCCCGTCAACGGCTTCCGCACCACCCGGGCCGAGCCCGAGGAAGTCGCCACCTGGTTCGCCGACTGATCACCGCGCGACCGCGCCCAGCGTGGTCGCCCGCACGGCGTTCGCCGCCGCGACGATTTCTAGCGCGTGCTGTTCGCGGTCACGTCGGCGCCGGTGACGTTCAGCAAGCCCGGCCCCGGCTCCGGGGTGACCTCGCGGGCGGTGAGTTCGCTTCCGCACGTATCGCATTCGAGTTTGACGTGCGCCTCGCCCGCGCACTCGCGGTGGCTGTAGCGCACCGGAGGCCCTTCGGGCGCCATGTAGGCATCGCCCCAATCACGGATGGCCAGCAGGATCGGGTAGATGTCGTGGCCTTTGGGCGTGAGGCGGTATTCCTCGTGCGCGCCCACGGCAGCCTTCTGCTTGACCAGGATGCCGTTGTTGATCAGCCGGTCCAACCGATCCTGCAACCTGCTGCGCGAGATGCCCAGCGTGCTCTGAAAAGCGTTGAACCGCCGGATGCCGGAGAAGCAAGACTTGAGGATGAGCAGAGTCCAGCGATCACCGAAGATCACGAGGGGGCGCGTGATCGAGCACGGCACGTCGGCCAGTTCTTCGTAGCGCACCTCCCGATGCTACCGACCACTCCCCCGAGCCCGCCCCGGGAAAGCTCACGATCCCGTCCGTTTCGGACGAGGACACCCCACCACTGAATCGACTCAGCCACTCGACCGGGCGAAGCGGCACCCGTGGTCAGCGCTGCCCGATGCCGGGCCGTTCCGCGAGGGCCGGAAACGCGAAGCGGGCCCCGGGAGTGCCGGGGCCCGCTTCGGTGGGTCGATCAGAGCGGAATGTTCTTGTGGTGGCTGGCGCGGGCCGGGGCCGCGGCGAGTGCCGCGGCGATGGTGCTGCGGGTCTTCGCCGGGTCGATGACCTGGTCGACGACCCCGATCGCGATGGCGCGCTCCACGCCGCCCGCGATGCGCTCGTGTTCGGCGGTGAGCCGCTCGTGCAGCGCCTCGCGCTCCTCCTCCGGCGCGGCCGCGAGGGCCTTCTTGTGCAGGATGCCGACCGCGGCCTTGGCGCCCATGACGGCCACCTCGGAACCGGGCCACGCGTAGACGGCCGTCGCACCGAGCGAGCGGGCGTTCATCGCGATGTAGGCGCCACCGTAGATCTTGCGGGTGACCAGCGTGACCCGCGGAACGCGCGCCTCGGCGAACGCGTGCAGCAGCTTCGCGCCGCGCCGCACGACGCCTTCCCACTCCTGGCCGACACCGGGCAGGTAGCCGGGCACGTCGGTGACCACGACCAGCGGAATGCCGAACGCGTCGCACAGCCGCACGAAACGCGCCGCCTTCTCCGCGCTTTCGGAGTTCAGGCAGCCGCCGAGCCGGATCGGGTTGTTCGCCAGCACGCCGACGGTGCGGCCACCGAGGCGACCCAGACCCGTGACGATGCTGCGGGCGTACAGCCCTTGCAGCTCCTCGAACGACGACTCGCCGTCCACGTTGTCGAGCAGCTCGTGGATGATCGGCTTGACGTCGTAGGCGCGCTTGGCCGATTCCGGCAGCAGGGCCTTCAGGTCCACGTCGCCGTGCTCGGCCGCGACCAGGTCGAACTCGCCCTGCTCGGCGAACATCGACACCAGCCGGCGTGCGCGGTGCAGCGCGTCGGCCTCGTCGTCGGCCACGATGTGGGTGACGCCGGACTTCTTGCCGTGCGTCGCGGGTCCGCCGAGGGTGGCCATGTCCACCTGCTCGCCGGTCACGCTGCGCACCACGTCCGGGCCGGTCACGAAGACGCGGCCTTCCGGAGCCATGATCACGATGTCGGTCAGCGCCGGGCCGTAGGCGGCGCCACCGGCGGCGAAGCCGAGCACCACGGAGATCTGCGGCACCAGCCCGGACGCGCGGACCATGGCCTCGAAGACCAGGCCGACCGCGTGCAGCGCCTCGACGCCCTCGGCCAGGCGAGCGCCGCCGGAGTGCCACAGGCCGACCACGGGGACGCCGGAGCCGATGGCGGTGTCGATGGCGTCGACGATGTGCTTGCAGCCCTCCACGCCCATCGCGCCGCCCATCACGGTGGCGTCGGAGCAGTAGGCGACGGTGCGGACGCCGTCCACCTCGCCGATGGCGGCGAGCACGCCGGACTTGTCACGCGGATGGAGCGGAAGAATGGTCCCGGGATCGAAGAAGCGCTGGAGTCGACCCAGCGGATCGCGCGGGTCGGTCGCCGTCTCTTGATGCAACGCGGGAGCGATGATTGTCATCGCGTGGTCTCCTCAACTCGATGAGTGTGCCGCTGCTGCGGCTGCGTATGGCGAACCGCGGCGGGGCCGGGCCAGTGCGAATGGCCGACCCCGCCGGGATCGTGTGCAGTCGATCGCGCGGCTATGCCCGACCGAAGGCGAGCGCCACATTGTGCCCACCGAATCCGAAGGAGTTGTTGATCGCGTACTCGATCTCCTGGCGGCGGGCTTCGCCCTTCACCACGTCGAGGTCGATCTCCGGATCCTGGTTCTCCAGGTTCAGCGTCGGCGGAACGATGCCGTCGCGAATGCTCATCACGGTCAGCACGGACTCCAGGGCGCCGACGGCGCCGATCGAGTGACCGAGCGCCGACTTGGGCGCGTACACCGAGGCGTGGTTGCCCACGGCCTTGCTGATCGCGTTCGCCTCGGCGGTGTCGCCGATCGGCGTCGCGGTCGCGTGCGCGTTGATGTGCGTGATGTCCTTCTTGGTCAGCCCCGCGGACTGCATCGCCCTGGTCATCGCCCGCGCGGCGCCGTCACCCGTGGGGTCGGGCGCGACGAGGTGGAAGCCGTCGGAGGTGATGCCTGCGCCGAGCAGTCGCGCGTGGATGGTCGCGCCGCGGGCCTTGGCGTGCTCTTCGGTCTCGATGACCATGAGCGCGCCCGCTTCGCCGAAGACGAAGCCGTCGCGATCCTTGTCGAAGGGACGCGACGCGCCCTTCGGATCGTCGTTGCGGGTGCTCATGGCGCGCATCATGGTGAACGCCGCGATCGGCACCGCGTCGATGAAGCCCTCGACGCCACCGGTGACGACGATGTCGGCGTCACCCATGACGATCATGCGCCAGGCATTGGCGATGGCCTCGGAGCCGGACGAGCATGCCGAGACCGGAGTGACCACTCCTGCCCTGGCCTTCAGTTCGAGACCGACAACGGCCGAGGGGCCGTTCGGCATGACCATCTGCACAGCCAACGGGGAAATCTTGCGATAGCCGCCGTTCTTCAGCTTGTCCACGGAATCGATGAGGGCGTCGCCGCCCCCCAATCCGGTGCCGATGGCCACACCCAGTCGTTCCGGGTCGACTTCCGGGCTGCCCGCGTTCCGCCACACCTCGCGACCGAGCACGGTCGCGAGCTGCTCGACGTACGCCATGCGCCGGCATTCGACACGAGACAACAGAGTGTCGGGCCGGACCTTCAGGTGGCCGCCGATGCGGACCGGAAGGTCGTATTCCTCGACGAAGGAATCCTCGAGAACGTCTATGCCGCTCTCGCCGTTGAGGAGTCCCTTCCACGTCGCATCGACGTCACCCGCGATCGACGTGGTCGCCGCAAGGCTGGTTACGACGACGTTGGGGAAATTCCCGTTCAAGGTGGAAGGAGTGGTCACTGTTTCGGCCCTACTCGGCGTCGAACTTGGCCTTGAGCTCCGCGGCCGCGTCAGCGTTCTCGGCCTCGAGCTTCTGGATGTAGGCGACGGCGTCGCCGACCGTCTTCAGGCTGGCCAGATCCTCGTCGGGGATCTTCACGCCGTACTTGTCCTCGGTCTGAACCGCGATCTCGACCATGGACAGCGAGTCGATGTCCAGGTCATCGACGAAGGACTTCTCGATCGTCACTTCGGAGGGCTCGATACCGGTCACCTCTTCGATGATCTTGCCGAGTTCCTCGACGATTTGTTCCTGGGTCAGAGCGGCCACTTCGTGGCTCCCTTCTTGATACTTTGTAGGGCTCTACTGGTTTTTTTCGGATCGAGCGCGGTAATAGTTACCGCCTCTCGGTCACGACCTCGCATCTGAATGCTCGGTCGCGGAGGAAAGCTAGCCGGACACGGTCAGCTCAGCCAACGCGGGGAGGTCTTGCGGGGTCTTCAGGGCCAGCGTGGGCGTGCCCTTCAGCTCCCGCTTCGCGATACCGACGAGGGTGCCCGCCGGCGGCAGTTCCGCCACTGCCGAAACGCCGGCTCGCCGGACGGTTTCGGTGCACAGATCCCAGCGAACGGGCCGGGTGACCTGCGCGGCGAGCTTGTCGATCGCGTCCTGTCCGGACGTGACCGGCTTGCCGTCGAAGTTCGAGAGCAGGACCCTGGTCGGCTCGTTCGGCGTGATCTTCGTTATGGCATCGGTCACAGCTTCCTGCGCCGGGGCCATGAACGCCGTATGGAACGCGCCCGCGACGGGCAGCGCCCGAACCCGGGCCTTCTCCGGGGGATTCGCGGCGAGCTCGGCGAGAGCGTCCAACCGACCCGCGGCCACGATCTGGCCCACCGCGTTGCGGTTGGCCGGGACGAGGTCGAGTTCGGTGAGCCGTTCCAGCACGGCGGCTTCGTCGCCGCCGAGCACCGCGGACATACCGGTCGGCTCCAGTGCACACGCCTTGGCCATCTCCGCTCCGCGGATCGCGGCCAGCCGGACCGCGTCGTCGGCGGAGATGACTCCGGCGACCGCGGCGGCGGCGAGTTCACCGACCGAGTGCCCGGCGACGATGGTATCGGCCGGAAGCGCGTCCTGCGAGATCTCCGCGAACGCGAGCAGCGCCGCGGCGACCACCAGCGGTTGGGTGACGGCGGTGTCGGTGATCTCCTCGGCCGTCGCGGTGGTGCCGAGACGGACCAGATCCAGGCCGGAGGCCTTGGACCACAGCGTGAGGCGCTCGTTCGCGCCGGGAAGGTCGAGCCAGGGCGCGAGCATGCCGGGTGTCTGGGAGCCCTGTCCAGGGGCGAACAACGCGATCACGCCTCTAAGAAAACACTGTGAGGCGGGCCGCACGAGATGTCGACGCGAATGAAGGTTCGGAAGCGCTTTTGTGGGGGTTCCACAAAAGTCCACGTGGGCTGTCCGAATCGACCGATTCGACGGATGCGTTACAGCCCCTCGTGACCGAGCGAGACCCGAGGGTCCTCTGGGGCAGATGTTGACGATTCGTTACGGGTTCGTGTCAAACGACCCACTGTGGCGGCGATCCGGAGCACGTAGGCGTCCCGAGGATTCATCGGATCACGGCCCGTGATCTCGGCGATGCGCTTGAGCCGATACCGAACCGTATTTGGATGGACGTACAGCTGACGCGCACACGTCTCGACAGCTCCACCACAATCCAGATAGGCATCGAGCGTGTCCGCCAGCGACGACCCCGCCGCGGCCAACGGTAGGACAAGGTACTCGTTCAGCGCGTCGATCGCAGCTCGATCACCCAACAAAGCGCGTTCCGGCAACAATTCCGCCGCGTGCACCGGCCGCGGCGCCCCGCGCCAGCCCACCACGGCCTCCATTCCGGCCAGCGCTTCCACCGCACTGGCGTGGGCCGCGCCCAGGGTGCGCGTGGTCGGCCCGATCACCACCGGACCGTCGGAGAACACCTCGGCGAGCAGGTCGGCCAGGAACGGGGGGACGTGCGAGGTCTCCCCCAGGTGCCCGGAGACGACCATCACCAGTCTGGCGCCCTGCACCACCGCGAGCGCGGCCCGCCCGTGCCGCGCCGCGATGGCATGCACCGACCCCACCGAGGAGACGCCCTGCTCGCCGGGCGGGGTGCCCACCAGCACCGTCGCCGGTGCGGTGGCGTCCCAGTTCAGCGTCGCGGCCCGGGAGAGCATGTCCGGACCCGTGTCACCCCGCACCACGGCGTCGACGACGAGCGCCTCCAGCCGGGTGTCCCACGCGCCGCGCGACTCGGCGGCGCTGGCGTACACCGAGGCGGCGGCGAACCCGAGCTCACGCCCGTACCGCAGCACCGCCTCGGTGAGGGCCACCAGCTGCCGGTCGTTGCGCGCGAGCGCGGGCAGCCACTGCTCGAAGAACTCCATGGCGACGCGGACCATGTCCACGGTCTGGCGCAGCGTCAACCGCCGCGCCAGGTCCTGCGGGATCACCTGAAAGGCATCCAGGCTGAACCGGATGTCGCTGTCGGGGTCCTGCAGCCACTCCAGGAAGTTCACCACCGCGGTCTGCACCAGCATCTGCACGCCCGCCCGCTGCGCGGCGTCCAGATCGGCGAAGAACGGCAACCGATCCTGCATCGACCCCACCGCCTCGGTGGAGAGGCGGCCGGAGAACTGCTTCACCCGTTTGAGCAGTGTGTCCGGAAGGGGGTCGCGGGTTTGCCGGTTCGGGGAGAGCGCGCCCGTCGGCAGATACACCTCGTGCTCGGAAGAGCCCTCGGAGATCCGTCGCGGCCGCGGCGGTTTACGATCCACCATCCAATGTTCCGCTACGCGAGTTCTTCTTCGGCGCTTGCCGCGGGCTTCGGCGCGGCGTCGACGTCATCGATCCGGTACTTCGCCGCCGCCTCGACCGCCTTGGCGGGATCGATCCCGCCCGTGCGGCCGAGACCGGCCAGCGCGGCCACCACGATGGACTGCGCGTCGACGTTGAACACCCGTCGCGCGGCCGGGCGGGTGTCGGAGAAGCCGAAACCGTCCGTGCCGAGCGTGGTGAAGTCGCCGGGTACCCACTTGCGGACCTGATCGGGCACCGCGCGCATCCAGTCGGTCGCCGCGACGTACGGGCCGTCGACCCGCGACAGCGCCTCGGTGACGTACGGGACGCCGGGATCGGCGCCCGGATTGCGCAGCGCGGCGATCTCCTTGTCGAGCGCCTCCTTGCGGAGCTCGCCCCACGAGGTCACCGACCACACGTCCGCCTGCACACCCCACTCCTGCGCGAGCAGCGCCTGTGCGCGCAGGCCGTCCGGCACGGTGACGCCGGAGACCAGGATCTGGGCGCGCACCGCGCCCTCACCCCCGCGCTTGTACAGGTAGATGCCCTTGAGCAGACCCGCGACGTCGAGGTCTTCCGGCTCGGCCGGCTGCGGGTACGGCTCGTTGTAGAGGGTGATGTAGTAGAAGACGTCCTCGCCGCCGAACTCACCCGCGCTGCCGTGCGGATGGGTGCCGGGCAGCGGAGCCGCACCCTCGGGCGCGGTGCCGCCGCCGTACATCCGGCGCAGGCCGTCCCGCACGATGTGCGCGATCTCGAACGCGAACGCCGGGTCGTAGGTCACCACGGCCGGGTTGGTCGAGGCGAGCAGCAGGGAGTGCCCGTCGTTGTGCTGGAGGCCCTCACCGGTCAGCGTGGTGCGCCCGGCGGTCGCCCCGAGCACGAACCCGCGGGCGAGCTGGTCGGCCGCGGCCCACAGTCCGTCACCGGTGCGCTGGAAGCCGAACATCGAGTAGAAGATGTACAGCGGGATCATCGGCTCGCCGTGCGTGGCGTACGAGGTGCCCGCCGCGGTGAACGACGCCGTCGAGCCTGCCTCGTTGATGCCCTCGTGCAGGATCTGCCCGACGGCGCTCTCTTTGTAGGCAAGCATCAATTCCGCGTCGACCGATGTGTACAACTGGCCATTGCGGTTGTAGATCTTCAACGAAGGGAACCAGGAGTCCATACCGAAGGTCCTGGCCTCGTCGGGGATGATCGGGACGATCCGCTTGCCGATCTCCTTGTCCCGCAGCAGCTCCTTCATCAGCCGCACCAGGGCCATCGTGGTGGCCACGTTCTGCTTGCCCGACCCCTTGCGCACCGACCGGTAGGCCTCGTCGCCGGGCAGCTTCAGCGGCTTGGCCGCGGCGCGCCGCTCGGGCAGGAACCCGCCGAGCGCCTTGCGCCGGTCGAGCATGTACTGCACCTCGCGGGCCTCCATACCGGGGTGGTAGTACGGCGGCAGGTACGGATCCTTCTCCAGCTCGGCATCGCTGATCGGAATCCGCTGCAGGTCGCGGAAGTCCTTGAGGTCCTGCAAGGTCAGCTTCTTCATCTGATGCGTGGCGTTGCGGCCCTCGAAGTGCTTGCCGAGGGTGTAGCCCTTGATGGTCTTGGCCAGGATCACCGTCGGCTGGCCCTTGTGCGCCATCGCGGCCGCGTAGGCGGCGTACACCTTGCGGTAGTCGTGACCACCGCGCTTGAGGTTCCAGATCTCCTGGTCGGACAGGTCCTGCACCAGCGCCTTGGTCCGCGGGTCGCGGCCGAAGAAGTGGTCGCGCACGTAGGCGCCGTCATTGGCCTTGTAGGTCTGGTAGTCGCCGTCGGGAGTGCTGTTCATCAGGTTCACCAGCGCACCGTCGCGGTCGGCGCCCAGCAGCGCGTCCCACTCGCGGCCCCAGATCACCTTGATGACGTTCCAGCCCGCGCCGCGGAAGAACGACTCCAGCTCCTGGATGATCTTGCCGTTGCCGCGCACCGGGCCGTCCAGGCGCTGCAGGTTGCAGTTGACGACGAAGGTCAGGTTGTCCAGACCTTCCATGGCCGCCACGTGCGCGAGACCGCGCGACTCCGGCTCGTCCATCTCGCCGTCGCCGAGGAAGGCCCACACGTGCTGGTCGGAGGTGTCCTTGATACCGCGGTCGTGCAGGTAGTGGTTGAACCGCGCCTGGTAGATGGCGTTCATCGGGCCCAGGCCCATGGACACCGTCGGGAACTCCCAGAAGTTGTTCAGCAAGCGCGGATGCGGGTAGGACGGCAGCCCGTGGCCGGGGCCGCCGTGGCTGTACTCCTGCCGGAACCCGTCCAGCTGATCGGACGACAGCCTGCCCTCCAGGAACGCGCGGGCGTAGATGCCCGGCGAGGCGTGCCCCTGGATGAAGATCGAGTCGCCGCCGCCGGAGTGATCCTTGCCACGGAAGAAGTGGTTGAAGCCGACTTCGTACAGCGCCGCCGAGGACGCGTAGGTGGAGATGTGCCCGCCCACGCCGATCCCGGGCCGCTGGGCGCGATGCACCATGATCGCGGCGTTCCAGCGGATCCAGGCGCGGAAGCGCCGCTCCACCTCCTCGTCGCCGGGGAACCACGGCTCGTTCTCGGTGGGAATGGTGTTGACGTAGTCGGTGGAGGTCAGGGATGGGATGGCGACGCGACGTTCACCGGCCCGCTCCAGCAGACGGAGCATGAGGTAACGCGCACGGCCGGGACCTTCCCGGTCGAGCATTTCATCGAACGACTCGAGCCATTCGCTGGTTTCCTCCGGGTCGATGTCCGGTAGGTAGGACGCCACCCCTTCGCGGATCACCCGCACCCGCCCGCCCGGCTGCGGCGGGTGCGACCCGTTCGGATCGCGGCTCGCGGCGGGCGCGGGGGCGGGGTTGGTACCGGCGGATTTCGCCGGTGCGGCAGAGTGGATCAGGTCGGTCAAATCTGCTCCTCGTACAGGGGTGGACATGCTGATGGCGTCGGTATCCCCGGGCGGTTTCGCTGGTTGGCGGACCGCCCGTTTACGAAAGGTTCGGGCGCACCATCCATCCTTGCCGATGACGCGTCCCAAATCATCATGTCAGCCGTAAATCCAGTACCGTTCGACAGGCAAGGTGAGTCGAGCGTGGCAGCCCTGAGGAGCGGGAGGACGATGAAGCTGCTGAACCCACGGGGGTTCGGAATGGTGTGCGCCACCGGAGCCGTTGCCATCGGATTGGTCGTCGCGGGATGTGCCAACCAGGTGGACGGCGTGGCCGGTCCGAACGCGAGCGATCTGGCGGCCTACAAGACCGAAGCGGCGTCCTCGTCGGCGGCCGCGACCTCCTCCCGGCGCGCGGCAGCCGAGGCCAAGGCCATCGCCGACAACTGCGGCCAGTTCCCCGGCACCACCGGTGCGGGCGTGAGCAGGTACAACGAGTTCGTCGACGCGCACGATTCGAACGCGCCCGATTACGTCACCAAGCGCGACTCGGCGGCGCAGACCCTCGAGGACGCCGCGAACAAGGTGGAGAGCGGCGTGAACTCCGCCAAGGACGCGCTACCCGCGGACTTGGCGGCCAAGCTCACAGAGTACGTGATCGCGGCCCGCGCACTCGCCGCCGAGACGCGCACGATGACCTACACCGCCCCGGTCGCGGCGCTCAACGACGCCAGCAGGCGGGTCAACGACGCGCGCAACGTCGTGCGCGACTCGTGTCCGAAACGCTGAGAAAGCCCTTGACACACCATCGCAACGCGACATTCCGTAGCTATTTCGCCGGATCGGCTTGCGCTGAAGGCCATAACCATGTTCGCTTGCAACTACCTACTGTCGGGAGTTGAGGAGGACACCACCGTGGTCGCCGCGGCGGACGCGCAGAACTACGCTCAGAAGCTTGGCATTACACACGGCTTGGTTGTCCAGGAATTGGGCTGGGACGAGGACGTCGACGACGAACTGAGGGCCGACGTCGAAGACGCGGTCGGCGGCGAACTCGTAGACGAGGACTCCGACGAGGTGATCGACGTTGTGCTGCTGTGGTGGCGCGATGGCGACGGTGACCTGGTGGACGCACTGATGGACGCGATCGGCCCGCTGGCCGACGACGGTTTCGTCTGGGTGCTCACCCCCAAGACCGGACAGCCCGGCCATGTCGAGCCGAGCGAAATCGCAGAATCCGCACCGACCGCCGGTCTGACGCAGACTTCGGCGATCAGTCTCGGCTCGTGGACGGGTAGCAGGCTGGTTCAGCCCAAGGCGCCCTCGAAGCAGCGCTGAGCCACCGCGCTATGGTTTCCACCAGGGTTGGTCTCGGAGGGCCGCCCGGTGGAAACCCGACACGATGGAGGATTCGCTATGCCGCTCGAGGTTGGCACTCTCGCGCCGGATTTCACGCTGAAGGACCAGAACAACCAGGAAGTGACCCTCTCGGACTTCCGGGGGAAGAAGAACGTCCTCATCGTGTTCTACCCGCTCGCGTTCACCGGGATCTGCCAGGGTGAGTTGTGCAAGGTGCGCGACGAGCTGCCCAAGTTCCAGAACGACAACGCGGAGATCATCGCGATCTCGGTCGGCCCGCCGCCCACCCACAAGATCTGGGCGGCCGAACAGGGCTACACCTTCCCGCTGCTGTCGGATTTCTGGCCGCACGGCGCGATCGCCCAGGCCTACGGCGTCTTCAACGAGAAGTCGGGCTACCCCAATCGCGGCACGTTCGTCGTCGACCGCGAGGGCTACATCCGCTTCGCCGAGATGAACGGCCCCGGCGAGCCCCGTGACCAGGCAGCTTGGGAGAAAGCGCTCGCCGCGCTAGATTCATAAGCCGCCGGTAACGGCACGGGCGTATAGCTCAGCGGTAGAGCACTGGTTTTACACACCAGCGGTCGGGGGTTCGATCCCCTCTGCGCCCACCGAA
Organism: Nocardia gipuzkoensis; assembly: GCF_021183645.1. Classification (NCBI taxonomy): domain Bacteria; kingdom Bacillati; phylum Actinomycetota; class Actinomycetes; order Mycobacteriales; family Nocardiaceae; genus Nocardia; species Nocardia gipuzkoensis. The sequence continues at coordinate 731,282 of NZ_CP089225.1, forward strand.
GAAGATGCAGGTAGGACTCATACTCGGCGTTTGACGACTCGCCCCACGCAGGTCGTATGGGGCAAACGTGGGGCAGGATTCAGTGGCGGATCATGCGCGACGTTGAGGGGCTCCGCCACGCGCAGATCTACGGGGAACGCGGCCAAGATCAGCAAGGGCTCGACGTGGTAGCCCTTACCCCATGACTGGGTGGGAGAAGATAAGGCCCGGCGCGTCCCGATTGGCGATACTCGCCGGTCCATCGACAGCCCGTCATTCGAACGCCTGTCGTAGGACACCGCGACAACCGCGACAACTTCTCCGACTCCGCCTTCCAAGAGCGGGATGCGTCGAGGGAAATGGCAGGCAGCTGGAGACCTTTCGGGAGACAGAACCTAATCCACCCTGATCGGGCGGCCGCCCTCAAAGGATCGGCTTTCGTAGATTTTGCCGACCTTTGTCGGTTCTGCGGGGTCTCTATAGGTATGTGCGGCTGTCACTTTCAGGCGCGACGTGCGGGCGAGCCCGCCCAATTTCCAATCTCCTGAAAGGTACAGGGCCACCTTGTCTTCCAGCTCCTCGACAGGACCCACATCGTGAGTGTGCGTGTACAGGACGCCGAGGGGGCACCCCCAGAAGGGCCAACCCATGCTTCCTGTGCAGATCCAGCCGTCGTGGGTGTTGTCCGAATCGATATATAGCTCCCAGTGGTGAACGCCGGGTATCCGCGGCACGTAGTGCGCAGCGATCCAGATCACCAACTCGTGGATCGTGGACGTGGCCGGAAACATCCAGCGTTGGCCGTGCGGGCGCGAATCGTCGCCGGCGTTCAGCGACTCACGAGCGAGGCTCACTTCCACCCAATCCGACACGAACTGGATACTCCCAAAGGCCGACGACGACTCGGTACAGGCGCGCCGCACGGCGCCGGCCGATTGCCTCGAGCACGACGACTACGACCGCCTGCGCGCCGGGAGGACCACCCGCCTCCGATCAGGCGGTTTCCGCTTCGCGCCGAGCGGTGCGAGGGCGGTCGTCGTTCACCCCGAATCGGTATCGTCGCGATATGCCCGGGCTGATCGCTCCTACTACGCGCCTGCACACCGCTTGGCTCGAGGCGTACGACGAGTGGGGTCCCGGCCGGCACGAGGATGGCTTCGGGCTGCGGCCGGCCGACGAGGTCGACTCGCCGACCGGTTTCGCGGCCTGGGTGGCCCGGCTGGCTGACGAATCGGGTCAGGTCGGGGTCGAAGCAGGCAGGGCGCGTTGCACGTACCGATGGATCGTTGAAGGCGATCAGGTGCTCGGCGGGATCGCTCTGCGGCACGGTTTCGACGACTTCGTGCGATGGGCAGGCCATATCGGCTATGGCATCCGACCGTCCGCGCGTCGGCGCGGGCTGGCCACCTGGGCATTGGGCCGGACGCTGGATGAGGCCGGGAAACTGGGAATGGATCGGGTGCTGATCGTCTGCGCGGCCGACAACATCGCCTCGGCGAACACCATCGAGCGCCAAGGCGGCGTTCTCGAGCGCATCCTGGACACCGAGATCGGTCCGGCACGGCGTTACTGGATCGACACCGCCGACCGTGTGGCCGCCGACGGCCGGCCTGTCGTGCCCCCAGCTGGTGAGCACGTCGTGGATGCGGCCGCAGCCGTCCGCCCTCTCCGCGAGACGTAAAATAATCGGCACAAGTCCACTCCGCGAGGAGGCTGGCGATGACCGACAGCCCACGATCGATCGCAGAAATCGACAAAGCGCTCCCACCGGGTGCGGAAGAGGAGCGATTCTCCGGCTACGGGGTGATGGGAATGCCCTTCACCAGCGGCCACTACTTGGCGCTGCGGCATTTCCCGGCCAGCTCCGTCGGTGCGGGGTACGACGCGGTGTGGCATCGAGACCCCGCGGGCAAGTGGGTGATCTACAGCAGTGTCTCCCCGGACACCAGTTGCGCCCGCTATTTCGGCTCAGCGCTCGAAGACGCGCGAATGGCAGATATCTCGGTGACCTGGACGGGTCCCTCCGCGCTCACAGTGCAGGTGCGCGACCGGATCGAGTGGGATCTCGAGCTGGGACGATCGGCCGCGACGGTGGCGATGACGGGTCTCGGTCGCATGATGCCTGCCGCTCTATGGCGACGGCCTGCCGTCTTGTCCCTCATGTCGCTGGTCGCGGGCCCCGCGCTGGGCGTCGGGCGGGTGCGGCTGCGCGGGACTTCCCCGAACGGTCAGTGGTTCCTGGCCAACCCCCGGATGCTGTGGACCGTCGAAAACAGCAGTGCCCGGATCGATGGCATCGACATCGGTCCTCCCGGGCCACTGGCCGAGCAGACCAGATTGGGTGACTTCTGGCTGCCGCAACGCGGAATGTTCGCCGTGGGTGAGTCCTATTTCGAGCAGTACGATCCGACGCGGCATCACCCCCTCGCCGCCTCTTGATGGCCGCGCTCGCCCGCCTACCCCGATCGGCGTGCGGTGACCAAGAGGTACTCCCATTCCATTCGCCCGTTGCCCACATCGTGGCGGGCCGCGAGCTCCGCGAGTGCGCCGTCCAGCTGCGCGATCTTGTCGGGTTCCCCGGCGATGGCCTTGTACACCGCGACCGTCGGTCCGTAGTAGGTCTTGAAGAAGTCGCGGAACTCGGTGGCGTCGGCGAAACGGTCGATGACCGCGTTCTCGCGCCGTAACTCGAGGTCGGTGACGCGGTCACCCAACAGACCCCGGACATGCGTTTCGTCGCCCCACAGCGGAGGCGGCTGCGCGCCGGGCGGGGGCGGCGGAGCGAACGGTTTCATCGTGGCGAACATCTGCCCGATGAATCCGGTGGGCGTCCAGTTGATCAGCCCGATCGTGCCGCTTGGTTTGGCCACGCGCACCATCTCGTCGGCGGCCGCGCGGTGGAACGGCGCGAACATCACACCTACACACGAGATCACGGCGTCGAACTCGGCGTCGGCGTAGGGCAATGCCTCGGCGTCGGCTTCCTGCCACTGCAGGTCGACGCCCCTGGCAGCGGCGATCCGCCGACCCGCCTCGAACAACTCCGGCGTGAGATCGCTCGCCACGACATTCGCACCGGTCTCCGCGGCCGGGATCGCGGCGTTCCCGGATCCGGCCGCGACGTCCAGCACCCGTTGCCCCGGGCCGATCCGGCAAGCCTCCACCAGACGCCGGCCGAGCCCCGGGATGACCTCGGTGGCGACGGCCGAATAGTCGCCCAGTGCCCACATGGCGCGATGCCGCTTCTTGAGATCCGCGGAACCGGATTCGGTCATCTGACGCTCCCTTTGTCGTCGGGCCGGTCGAACCATTCGCGGGTTCACACCCGCTCAGCTACCGAAAGAAGGTCCGCACCATGCACCTGCACGGGCGTTTCACTCGCGCACCAACTCAGAACGTGGGCTCGTCGAATCCCGAGCCAAACGGGTGCTTACCCGGTAACGGTCACCAACAAACCGGATAGATCAGCTTCTGCCCGCGCTCACCGGACTGCGAGCGACGACGATACGGAGTCGGTGTCGGAGCCACACTCAGAAAAAATGGCACTGGTCCGGTGGGAGGACACGGACCAAGCACAAACCGACAATGCCGAAGAACAACACGCTGGCGATCGCGCCGCGTACCGAGTCGACAACTCCCGGGGGCAGATCCACCGCCGAGGCAACCGGCTGGGCGGTGATTTCGGCGGTTGCCGTGGCAGGCACAGCCGTCGCGACAGTCAGTGCGATCGCGGTGGCCGCGATGACGCGCATACCGGCATGCTTCATGGTCGACTCCTTGCTATCCGGCCCCGACCGTGTGACGACAGTACGTCCGCCGACGAGCAGACGACAGCCGCCAGTTCTGGTGGGCCGACGCCGGGCACCCGGCGTCGCGACACGCTCGACGTGTGACCTCGGGTACCCGCGACTCGAAGCGGAGCTGCGGTACAGCTTGTCGGAGCGCCTTTCGCCGCCGGGTGCGGCGACTACTGTCGGGGCATGCCGACCGAAAACGTGACGCCCCGTCCGGCACCGTCGTTCCACACGGATGCGATACCCGCTGATCGGTCCGAACGGCCCGGCGAGGCCGCCGACGACCCGATGGCCCTGCTGGTTGCCATCCTCGATCTTCAGGCAGCGCTGCCGGGCATTCGGCGGATGCGGCGATGGGGGCATGACGTTCTCGCGGTCGGGCCTGGTGAGCGAGCGCTGGATATCGGTGCGGGGACGGGGTCCGAGGTGCTCGCGTTCGCCGAGCGCGTCGGGCCGGACGGCGAGGCGGTCGGTGTCGATCCGAATCCCGCGATGCTCGCCGTCGCCGGAGCGCGGGCCGAGGCCGCCGGGGTGCGCGCCCGTTTCGTGGAAGGCACCGCCTACCGCTTGCCCTTCCCGGACGATTCCTTCGACGCGGTCCGTTGCGAACGCGTCTACCAGCACCTCGACGACCCGGCCGCCGCCACCGCCGAGATCGCGCGGGTCCTGCGGCCGGGTGGGCGGGTGCTGCTCATCGACAGCGATTGGCACACCGCGATCGCCCATCCGGGCGACGACGACGTGATCGCCCGCCTGAGCACGTCGATGCTCGCGACCACCCCGAACCCCAAGTCGGGCCGAAGCCTGCGCGGCCTGCTCACCGCCGCCGGTTTCGCGATCGACGACATCGGATCGGAAGCGGTGATCTGGGACCCGGAAACCATCCGCCCGCTCTTCGCCCAGATGACCGAGCGCGCCCGCTCCGACGGAGCGATCACCGAGCAGGAACGTCACGACCTGTCCGCCGCCATGGAAGCCGGGATCGCCCGAGGCGACTACCACCTCTCGGTCACCATGTTCGCCGTTCTCGGACGTCTGGGTCCGCCCGCGAAATAGGACTGGGCCGAACGGCTCTCACCATTGCCGCCCCGCATCCGGCCGTGCTCGTACGCACTGCTGATACGACCGCCCTCGGGAATGCGGGGCGACGTTCGAGTTTGTCCGAGCGATCGGCGTCGCAGCGAGTCGATGATGGACCGTAGATCCCGGGTGGCTGCCGGAACCGGAGCGGCGCGACCTACCCCACGTCCCGGCGCAGCCAGGTGACCTCGGCGCCGGAATCGGTTCCGTAGCGGTAGATTTCGAGGTCCTCGTCCCAGGGGGTGCCGAGGGCGCGGTCGATTTCGGCGGCCAGGTCGTAGGCGGTGTACTTGCCGAGTTCGCGGGTGGCCTGGAGCATGGCGCGCAGGCGCATTTCGCCGATCATGACGTCGCCGTTGGCGCTCGTGGAGCCGTGCCACAGACCGAGGCCGGGAACGAAGCTGTAGCGCTCGCCGTCCACGCCGTCGCTGGGGTCCTCGGTCACCTCGAAGCGCAGAACCGGCCAGGAGCGCAACGATTGGGCGATCTTCGAGGCGGTCCCCACGGGGCCGATCCACTCACTGGTGGCGCGCAATTGACCGTCGGCCGGCTGGGCGGTCCAGCGCAGTTTCGCCGGGGCGCCCAGGGCAGAGGTGAGTGCCCATTCGACATGCGGGCACAGCGCGGCAGGCGACGAGTGGATGTAGACCACACCCGCCGTCGCGTCCGCGAACTGACTCGATGCGCGCACCACCAACACCTCCAGCTTCGACGAGGAACGTCTTCCCCAACGATTCGTCGAACTGGCGTTGCCCGAGTGTACTGGAGTGCCCGAAGTTACACGTGTTACTTCGCAACCGTGTTGCGCGTGGCGGTCACCTCCGCGATGACAGCATCGCTCAGTGGTGGCCAGGCCGCGCGCGCCCAGTCGCCGAAATTCTCGTCGCTCAGGGCGAGACACGCCAACCCCGTTTTCGGGTCAACCCATAAAAATGTCCCGGATTGGCCGAAATGTCCATAGGTTTGTGGCGAATTCGTGCCACCGGTCCAGTGCGGCGTCTTGCCGTCGCGGATCTCGAAGCCCAGCCCCCAGTCGTTGGGGCGCTGCGAACCATAGCCGGGCAGCACACCGTTCACACCCGGGAACTGCACCGAGGTGGCCTCCGCGTGCGTTTGCGCCGAGATCAACCGCGGATTCAGCAATTCGGCGGCGAAGCGGGCGAGATCCGCCGCGCTGGAGCGTCCCGCGTGCCCGGCCGAACCGGCCAGCACCGAATCCGTCATGCCCAGCGGCCGGAACACCGCGTCGCGCAGGTACTCGTCGAACGCGATTCCGGTCTGCTCGGTGACGAACGCGGCGAGCACCTCGAAGCCCGCGCTGGAGTAGATCCGCTTGACACCGGGCCGCGCCTGCACGTCGGTGGTGTCGAAGGCGAGCCCGGAGGTGTGTGCCAGCAGATGGCGCACCGTCGCGCCGGGCGGCCCCGCGGGCTGGTCGAGTTCGACCGCGCCCTCCTCCACCGCTACCAGCACGGCGTAGGCCACCAGCGGCTTGGTCACCGACGCGAGCGGGAACACCCGCTCGACCGAACCTTCGCTCGCGGTAGCACCGTCGGCGGTGACCACCGCGGACGCCGCGTGCCGTACCGGCCATTCCCGAATCTGCTCGAGTGAACGCACCCTGCGAGCCTACGAGAACCGCGTGACTACCATCGACTCACCATGAGTGAAAAGCCCACTGTTCACGGTGACGTCGCGTCCGGTTTCGGACCGGTCGCCGACGCCTTCCGCCGCAACTTCGAGCGCCACGGGGAAATCGGCGCCGCCGTAGCGGTCTACGCGGGCGAGCGCCCGGTGGTGGATCTGTGGGCCGGCTTCCGCGATCGCAGGCGCACGCTGCCGTGGGAGCGGGACACGATCGTGCCGGTGTTCTCCTCCACCAAGGGCATGGCGGCCTTCACCGTCGCCGCCGCGGTCGCCGAGGGAGTGCTCGACTACGAGCAGCCGGTGGCGAAGTACTGGCCGGAGTTCGCCGCGCACGGCAAGGACACGGTCACCGTGCGCCAGCTGATCGACCACCAGGCGGGGTTGTCCGGCCTCGGCGAGACCGTGCGCCTGGCGCAGGTCGCCGACCTGGACGGCCTCGCGCGCATTCTCGCGGAGCAGAAACCCGCTTGGCGTCCCGGCACCAGGCACGGTTATCACGCGATCACCCTCGGCCTGTATCAGGGCGAACTGCTGCGCCGGGTCGATCCGCGCGGCCGCACGCTCGGACGGATCTTCGCCGAAGACATCGCCGGACCGCTCGGTGCGGATTTCTTCATCGGTCTGCCCGCCGAACAGGGCATGGACCGCATCGCCACGATGTCGGCAACCCGCGGCGTGGACGTGCTGCGCTACGAGCGCGATCTCCCCCTGCGCATCGGCGCCGAGATCTACGCCAAACGCGGGCTGTCCTACGCGGCGCTGACCAACCCGCGCTGCGGAGCGCCGGCACGAGCCACCCGCCGCGAATTCCTCGAAGTGGAACTGCCGGGATCCAACGGGGTGGGCAACGCCCGCGCGCTGGCCAAGGTCTATGGCGCGGCCGCCGGTCGCACCGGCGCGCTGCCGATCGACGACGCGCTGCTGGACCGGCTCGCGGCGGCCCAGACCGCCGACGACGTCCCCGCCGACGACTTGGTGCTGCACACCAAGAGCCGCTACCACCTGGGCTTCCGTAAGTCGCGCGGCTCGTTCCGCTTCGGCTCGGACAAGCGCGCGTACGGCACCACCGGACTCGGCGGCTCGTTCGGCTTCGCCGACCCCGCGACCGGTCTGGGTTTCGGTTACACGATGAACCGGCTCGGCCTCGCGGTGCTCGACGACGTGCGCAGCCGAAACCTGCGCGACGCCCTCTTGCGCTGCGCGATCTGAGCACCCCGGTTCCGTAGACTGGCCGCGCTCGAACAGCGGTAGCCGATCGGCGGAACCGAGGAGACCCTGGTGGCGGAGCAGCCCGAGAACATCGACGCGTATCTGGCCGGATTCCCGGACGACGTGCGCGAGATCCTCAGCGGGATCCGTGCCGCCATCCGGCGTGCGCTGCCCGACGCCACCGAGGCGATCAGCTACGACATCCCCACCTTCAAGCTGCACGGCCGCAATGTCGTGCACTTCGCGGGCTGGAAGCAGCATGTGAGCCTCTACCCGATCCCGGACGGCGATCCGGCCTTGGAACGCGAACTCGAGCCGTACCGGGCGGGCAAGGGAACGCTGCGGTTCCGGCTCGGCGAACCGGTGCCGTACGAGCTGATCGCACGGATCGCCACCGCGCTCGCCGAGCGACGCTGAGGCGATCTACCAGTCCGCTTCGGTGTACTTGATGATGCCGCGGATGTTCTTGCCGTCCAGCATGTCCTGGTAGCCCTGGTTGATCTCCTCCAGGGAGTAGCTGCGGGTGACCATGTCGTCCAGGTTCAGCTGGCCCGCCTTGTACAGCGCGAGCAGGCGCGGCGCGTCCTGGCGGGCGTTGCCACCGCCGAAGATGCAGCCCTTCACCGTCTTCTGCAGCATCGACAGCAGGAAGCTGTTCAGCTTGACGTCGTTCTCGTCCATCCGGCCCATCGAGGTGACCACCAGGGTGCCCGCCTTCGAGGTGAGGATCAGGCCCTCTTCGATGTACTCGCCGTGCATCTCACCCATGGTCAGGATGACCTTCTCGGCCATCCGGCCCTCGGTGGCCTCCATCAGCGGCATGATCGCGGCGGCCATGCTCTCGTAGGTGTGCGTGGCGCCGAACTTCTGCGCCTGCTCGCGCTTCCATGGGTTCGGGTCGATGGCCACCACTTTCGAGGCGCCCGACAGCACCGCGCCCTGCAGCGCGCTCATGCCGACGCCGCCGATGCCCGCGATCACCACGGTTTCGCCCGGGGCCACCTGGGCGACGTGGGTGGAGGAGCCGAAGCCGGTGGGCACGCCGCAGCCGACCAGGCAGGCGACCTCGAACGGAATGCTCGGATCGATCTTGACCACCGAGGTGTGATGCACCGTCATGTACGGCGCGAAGGTGCCCAGCAGGCACATCGGGATGACGTTCTCGCCGCGGGCCTGGATGCGGTAGGTGCCGTCGCTGATGGCCTGCCCCATCAGCAGGCCCGCGCCCAGGTCGCACAGCGCCATGTGTCCTGCCACGCAAGCCGGACAGCGGCCGCAGGCGGGGATGAACGACAGGATCACGTGGTCGCCGACCTGGAGATCGGCCGGGCAGTTCGGGCCCAGCTTGGTGATCACGCCCGCGCCCTCGTGCCCGCCCATGACGGGGAAGGACGGCATCGGGGTCGCACCGGTCACGATGTGATGGTCGGAGTGGCACATACCTGCGGTTTCCATCCGGATCTGCACCTCGCCCGCGACCGGGTCACCGACCTCGATCTCCTCCACCGACCACTGCTGGTCGATCCCCCACAGGATCGCGCCCTTCGTCTTCATTCCTGTCGACCCTCTCGCATGCACGTGCTTGTATGTGACTGCACCCACAGTACGAGAAAAATGTAACGCGTTCTAGTACTGGTCGAAAAAATCGTCGGTATAGCGTGACCTCAGAACCGAACGCGTTACAGTTTCGCGATGAGTCAGCCCCGGACGTCGCGCACGTGATGCACCAGATCGTGCACGAAGTACCGCGCGAACGACTCCACCGTGAACAGCGCTCCGTCGCTGCGCGCGCCGCGCAGACCACGCCGCTCGGGCGGCACCGATTCGAAGCAGCGCGCCACCCGCTCGGCGGCCTCGTCCAGTTCCGCGGCCACCCGGGCCGGGTCCTGCTCGTTGTAGCGGTCGGCGACCGCGGTCTCGTCCTGATCCCAATTCGCGAAACGCGGGGGCTCGTCCTCGGGGGTACCGGCCAGCATCAGAGCGAGTCGAGTGTCGAACAGGCGGCACACGTCGCGTACGTGCGCGCCGTATTCCAGGGCGGACCAGGTCGATTCATCCGGACGCGTGCGGACGCCGGGACGGTCGAGCACCGCGGCGAAGCGGTCGGCGGCATCCCTGGTCAGCGCGGGGACGGATTCGTAGGCGGTCGCGGCAGCGTCGAAACCACATTGCGGACAGGGGCGCTCGAGCACCCAGGTCCAGTCTTTGACATCGGGAACGATCGGCATGCGCTCAACCTAGGCGCGGCCGGATGACACCTTCCACCGATATCCGGTCACTTGTCGGCAACTTCCCGACAGTTCACTCCATCAGCCGCTGCGCCCGCCCGAAGAGTTCCAGCGTGATCGCGTGCAGGAAGTCGCCGACCTGCTTGGGAGCCTTACCCGCGAAGGCGCGGGCATGGGTGCCCTCCAGGACGATGCCGAGCTTGAAGCAGGCCAGCACGGTGTACCAGGGCATCGCGCTCAGGTCGCGCTCGGAGAACTGCCCGTAGTGCGCGATCATCTCCTCGGCCGTCGGCAGCCCGCCGACCGCGCCGAGCTTGCCCACCAGCGCCGCGCCGGTCGTGCCCGGCTCCGGGCGGGTGGCGATCTGCCAGCCCAGATCCAGCAGCGGGTCGCCGATGGTGGACATCTCCCAGTCGACCATCGCCGCCACCTGCGGGCCGTCGAAGGAGAACATCATGTTCGCCAAATGGCAGTCGCCGTGCAGGATGCCCGGGGTCCACTGGGCGGGACGATTGCGGTCCAGCCACTCACCGACCGCCGCCACACCGGGGATCTCCGGCCCGGGATAGCCCTCGTTGGCCGAATAGGACTCGAGCTCACCGAGCCAGCGTGGCACCTGACGCTCCAGGAAGCCCTCCGGCTTGCCGTAATCGGCCAACCCGAGCGCCTGATAGTCCAGCGCGCCGAGCCGTGCGATGGCCTCGACCGCGGAAAGACCCATCTGCCTGCGAATCTCCGGATCGCCCGCGTGCAGGTCGGGCAGCTCGTTCTGCGGATTGAAACCGTGGATCGGCTCCATCAGGTAGAAAACCGCGCCGAGCACCGCCTCGTCGGCGCAGGCCGCGATCACCCGGGGCGCGCGAACCTGGGTGCCGCCGAGCGCCCCGAGCAGCCGGGCCTCGCGCCGGATCACGTCGTTGCTCTTCGCGCGCAGATGCTTCGGCCCGCGGCGCAGCACATAGGTCCGGCCGCCCCGGCCGAAGCGGAGCATGATGTTCTGCGTTCCGCCGCCCAGCGCGGTCACGTCCTCGAACTCGCCGGAGGGCAGACCCTGCTCATCCATCCACTTTCCGACAACGGCGAAGTCGACGACCGCGGGATCCACATCGACCGGTTGCGCAACAGACATGTCCCACATTGTGCACCACCGGCCGACCAGAACTGAAGGCAGACGACAACAGTTAGCTCCGACCGGCGCGGCGTAGGGTTTCCAGAACCATGCACACGCTGTTGATCGACAATTACGACTCGTTCACCTACAACCTGTATCAGCTGATCAGCGAGGTGAACGGCGTCGAGCCGACGGTCGTGCGCAACGACGAGGCGCGCACGGTCGCCGACCTGGATCCGCAGCGCTTCGACAACATCGTCGTCTCGCCCGGCCCCGGGCGGCCGGACGTGGCGCGCGACGTGGGAATCTCCGCGGCGGTGATCCGCGAGTGCGACCTGCCGCTACTCGGGGTGTGCCTGGGCCATCAGGGCATCGTGGTCGCGGCGGGCGGCGTGGTCGCGGCAGCGCCCGCCGCCAGGCACGGGTATCTCGATAGGATCGAGCACGACGAGCGGGACCTGTTCACCGGTATCCCGCAGGGCTTCACCGCCGTGCGCTATCACTCGCTGTGCGCGCAGCGGCCGCTGCCGGACGAACTGGAGATCACGGCACAGTCCGGCGACGGCGTGATCATGGGCGTGCGGCACCGCACGCGACCGCAGTGGGGCGTGCAGTTCCACCCGGAATCCATCGCAGGCGAATTCGGCAGGGCATTGCTGCGCAACTTCGCGAAACTCACCGCCACGCAGGGGAGCCGGCGTGCTCTCGCCTCGCGCAGCCGGTCGTTCGGCATCGAGCGCGCGGGCGCCGCGGTGCCTGTCACGAGCGGATCCCCGCTTCCCACGGCACGCCCCGAGGCAGCGACCGGCACCCACCTGCCGCTCGCACCCGAGCAGTTCCCCGCCGGAGCGTTCGAACTGGACCGCCCTGCCGAATCCCCCGCCGCACGCACGGATCCGGTGCGCACCGACCTCCCGGCGGCGCGGACCTTCCGGCTCCAGCGGGCCGTGATCGAGCGGCCGATCGATACCGAGAGCGCGTTCGTGCAGCTGTACGGCAACTCCCCCACGGCGTTCTGGCTGGACAGCGAGCACGTCGAACCCGGGGCGGACCGGTTCTCCTTCCTCGGGGACGCGAGCGGTCCCCTGGCCGAGGTGCTGCGCTACCGCGTGGGCGACGGCGCGGTGACGGTGGAGTCCTCCGATGGGCACCGGCGCACCGCACCGGGCGGCATCCTGGAGTTCCTGTCCGCCGAACTGCGCGCGCGCAGGCTGGAACTGCCCGACCTGCCCTTCGATTTCGCCGGAGGCTACGTCGGCTACCTCGGCTACGAGGTCAAAGCCGACTGCGGCGGGGACGCGGTGCACCGTGCGCCGACCCCGGACGCGCAGTGGATCTTCGCCGACCGGATGGTGGTGGTGGACCACGTCGGCGGGCGGACACACCTGCTCGCGCTGAGCGACGACGTGGCCACCGCCCGATCCGGCGCCGACTGGTTGCGCGACACCCGCGAAATCCTCGATACCCTTCCCACCTGGTCGAATCCGCCGACGCTCGAGGTGCCGCAGGACAGCGACGCCGTCGAGCCACTGCTCACCCGTGGCCGGGAGCGCTATCTCGCCGATATCGCGGTCTGCCAGCAGCGGCTGCACGCGGGAGAGTCCTACGAGATCTGCCTGACCGACAGCGCCACGATCCCCGCCGCCGCGGCCGACGGCCTCGACTTCTACCGCACGCTGCGCCGGTGCAACCCCGCCCCGTACGCCGCCTACCTGCGCTTCGACGACCTCGACATCGCCTGCTCGTCGCCGGAGCGGTTCCTCAAGGTCGACCGCCGCCGCATCGTGGAGAGCAAACCGATCAAGGGCACCGCGCCGCGCGGCGCGACACCCGAGCAGGACGAGCGCCTGCGCCGTGAGCTGGCCGACAGCCCGAAGACCAGGGCGGAAAACCTCATGATCGTCGACCTGCTGCGCAACGATCTCGGCCGGGTCTGCGAGATCGGCAGCGTGTACGTTCCGAAGCTGATGGCCACCGAGCAGTACGCGACGGTGCATCAACTGGTGTCGACGGTGCGCGGCAGGCTTCGCCCGGAGGTCGGCGTGGTCGATTGCCTGCGCGCGTGTTTCCCCGGCGGCTCGATGACCGGCGCGCCGAAGCTGCGCACCATGGAGATCATCGACGCGCTGGAAACAGAGGCGCGCGGTGTCTATTCGGGCACCATCGGCTACCTCGGGCTCGGTGGCACCGCGGATCTCAACATCGTGATCCGCACGGCCGTCCGCTATGGCGGGCACTGGCGGATCGGGGCGGGCGGCGCCATCGTGCTCGACTCGGATCCGGCCGAGGAATACCACGAGGTCCTGATCAAGGCCGCCGCCACGTTGCGCGCCGCCGCCGACCACGCGCACCGCTGAGCGCGTACCCGGCTAGCTCCGGCGCCTGGGGGACTTTCGCCGCGGTGGCTCGGCGGCGGGTTGTTCCGGCGCGCTCAGACCGGTCAGCTTGCCGAGCAGGGCGACGCCGGGCACCTTCGCCAATCGGCCGAGCACGTCCTCGCCGAGCGAGATCATCGCTTCCAGCCTGGGCAGCAGCCGGTCGTAGGCCGCGAACGCCGGATCGGCCAGGGCCAAGGTGCGATCGAGCCGATCGATGGTGGAGTTGAGCCGCTCGATCGCGGTCGAGAGGTTCTCGACCAGGCCGGGCAGTTGCGCGGCCAGCTGGGCCGACGCGGGCGGCAGCCGCACCGCCGTGTCGAACGCCGACGTCGCGGTCAACTGGGCGGCTTCCAGCGCTTGCCCCGCGGCCGTCTGTGCCGCTTCGACCGCGGCCTGTGCGGCGGCCAGCACGTCGGCGGGGCCGGGCACCCGCCCACCGGGCAACTTCGGGGTCGGGGGCTTACGACCCGGGCGCTTCGGGTTCGTCATGAGACCACTGTGCCGCACGCCCCGCCGAAGGACGTCCCCTCGCGAGTTCGGCGTGTCGGAGGGTCGTGGCATAGTTCGAGCACAATGAATCTCAGCAAGGGCGCGAACGCAGCGGTACCGACATCTCTTCTAGCCGTGGTTGTTTCATGGCGATCGGAGCACTCGGTGGACGCGCACGCCTTGCTGCTGGACGCGTCGGGCTCGGTTCGCTCCGACCGCGACCTCGTGTTCTACAACGCACCGCGGCACGTCTCCCAGGCGGTCACCCTCGACCAGGAACCGGCGCCGGGCACCGCGCGGCTGAGCGTGTCGCTGCCGCGCACCGAAGCGGACGTCGATCGCATCGTCGTCTCCGGCTCGGTGGACGGGGGCACCTTCGGCGACATCCACGGACTGACCGTCGCCGTGCACTCCGTCGACGGGGCGGTCGTGACGTACGAGATCGATGACGCGGACGCGGTGCCCGCGCTGATGTTCGGCGAGTTCTACCGCCGCGACGGGCAGTGGCGGTTCCGCGCCATCGGCCAGGGCTGGTCGAGTGGACTGGCCGGGTTGATCAGCGAATTCGGCGTCCAGGTCGACGATCCCTCGGCGCCGGCCCGCACCACGCATCCCACCAACCCGTTCCGGGTGCACCGATCGGCCACACCTGCGCGGGAACGACTTCCGGACCGATCCGCGAGCGGGACCGAGTCCGGCCTCGATTCCGCCAACCGGTTCGACCGCCATGCCCGGCACATCCCGCACGGGGCGTTCCAGGCTCGCAGGAACGGGGATTCCGCCGCGGCCGAGCGAACGGACGCACCGAACGGCGCCGCCGAACGTGGTCCGGTGCAACGCATCGGCGAGCAGCACGGCCAGGCCGAGAACTCACCCGGGCGGTTCGACGGGCCGCTCCCCGGCCCCGACACACCCGTTCGGCCACGCACCGAGGTGCTCGACCGCGTGGACACCGCTCCCCTGCCGCACACTCACCGTACGGTCGACCTCAACCGGTACACCCCCGAAACCGCACCATCAGCTCCCCCGCCACCGCCCAACCCCGAACACGCGGACTGGCACCCTGATCCGGAATATCCGCAGCGCATGCGCTGGTGGGACGGCGCCGATTGGACCGAGGACCGGTATCTGCCCCACCCCGCAGGCGGCAGGCACTGCTCTCGTTGCGGAAACCCGCTCCGCCGCAAGCTGTTCGGCGGGCTGGCCCCGTGCCAGCGGTGTGCACAGGAGATCGAGGAATACCTCATCCATTGGCACACACGGGCATGGCGGGTGCTCACCGCCCATGGGCCGCGTGGCCCCGAGTGGGCGGCATTGTGGGCATCGTTGCGCTACCAGCGCATCGAGGCCGATGCGGGGCGCACGGCCTTGCGCGAGGTCGGCCTCAGCTATGTGGAGCGGCTGGTCACCTTCGCCTTCGCCGACGCCGAAGTCCACCACGCGGAGCTGGAGCTGTTCGAACAGGCGGTCACCGAACTCGGGCTCGGCGGACCACTGATCGAGGACCTGCGCCGGCGGATGCATCGCGGGAACACCCTCTACCGGCTGCGCACCGGCGATCTGCCGGTCGTCCGCACGCCCGGCCTGCATCTGGACCCCGAGGAGACGGTGCACCTCGACCTGCCCGCGACGCACGTGCGCCAGCTCGCCCGCGGCCCGAAGCTCACCGAGGGCAGGCTGATCGGCAGCAACAAGAAGCTGCGTTTCGTCGGTGCCGACACCGGCATCGAGATGCCGTGGTCGCGCGTGGTGTCCGTGCACACGGAGCAGGGAGTGGTGGTGCTCGCGGCCACCTCCGCGCGCGGGGGCGCGACGTTCGCCGTCGACGATCCGGACTATGTCTCGGCCGCGCTGGAAGGCGCGCTGCGCGTGGCCAAACGTCTCGTCCTCAATCCCGGCCAGCGTGACACGCGCAGCATCCCGCAAGAGGTGAAGGCGCAGGTGTGGCAGCGCGACGGCGGCCGGTGCGTCGAATGCGGCGACGGGCACTACCTGGAGTTCGACCACGTCATCCCGCTCAGCCGCGGCGGTGCGACCAGCGCGGCGAACCTCCAGATCCTGTGCCGGGCGTGCAACCGCGCGAAGGGGGCTCGCATCTAGCGCGAGCGCCGGGATCAGTCGGGCAGCAGGCCCGCCGTGCGCCCCAGGTCGGCCAGCATCGCGTCGAACAGGATCTCCGGCTTGTCCAGCGGGATCGGGTAGTTCCCGAACACCTCGAGCGTGACGTGCCCGTAGAGCCGCGCCCAGATCTGGATCATCAGATACGTCACCCCGAGATCCAGCTTCTCGGCGGGGAATTTCTGGCTCGACTCCGACAGCGCGGCCAGCAGTTCGGTCTGGAAGTGCACCAGATCCTCGCGCAACTCCGGCGGGATGACGTCGGTGGAGGGCGTGACGATGTCGTAGTTCGCCAGCAGCCTGCCCGCCGCGGCCAGGAAGATCCGGCCGAAGGGCTCGTCGAAGCGGCGCAGCGCGCGGGCCTGCCCGGCGCCGGGCGAGGCGAACACCAGGGTGAACTCCCTGGTGTGCGTCAGCGCCCAGCGCCGGAAGCCACGGCAGATGGCGAAGAACTGCACGGCGCCGTCGTCGGGCAGCGTGGCGATCTCGGCGGTCAGTTCCGCCGCCAGGTCGGCGCAGAAGTCCAGCCGCAGTTGCTCCAGCAGGTCTTCCAGCGAGTCGTAGTACCGGTACAGCGCGGGCGCGGTGACACCGAGTTCCCGCGCGATGGCGCGCAAGCTGACCGCATCGGGCCCGCGTTCGACCAGCAGCGCGCTGGCGACCCGCCGGATGTCGGTGTCGGTCACCACCGGCGCACGACCCCGTGGTTTGGACTGTTGCACCGTTCGATTCAAGCGTATTCGACTTCCCAGCGCTTGATCCCGTTCAGCCAGCCCGACCGCAGCCGCACCGGATCGGCCACCTGCCGCAGGTTGGGCATCACCTCGGCGATGGCGTTGAACATCAGATCGATCTGCAGCCGGGCCAGGTTCGCGCCGACGCAGTAGTGCGTGCCGGTGCCGCCGAAACCGACGTGCGGGTTCGGGTCGCGCAGCACGTCGAAGGTGAACGGATCCGCGAAGGCCTCCTCGTCGAAATTGGCCGAACTGTAGAACAATCCGAGCCGCTGGCCCTGCTTGATCTCCTGACCGCCGAGCACGGTGTCCTGGGTCGCGGTGCGCTGGAACGCGGTGACCGGGGTAGCCCACCGGACGATCTCGTCGGGTGCGGTGCGCGGGCGCTGCTGCCGGTAGATCTCCCACTGTTCCGGGTGGTCCACGAACGCCTTCATGCCGTGGGTGATCGAGTTGCGGGTGGTCTCGTTGCCCGCCACCGACAGCAGGATGACGAAGAAGGCGAACTCGTCCGAGCCGAGGTGCTCGCCGTCGATGTCGGCGTTGACCAGCTGGGTCACGATGTCCTCGGCGGGGCAGGCGCGCCGCTGCTCGGCCATGTTCCAGGCGTATCCCATCACCTCGGCGGTCGCGGCCTGGTGGTCGCCTTCGAACTCCGGGTCGTCGTAGGAGATCATCTGGTTGGACCAGTCGAAGATCTTCTTCCGGTCTTCCTGCGGAATGCCCAGCAGCTCGGCGATGGCCTGCAACGGCAGTTCACAGGCGACCTGCTCGACGAAGTCGCCGCTACCGGACTTCTTGGCCTCGTGCACGATCCGCGCCGCGCGTTCGGTGAGCGCGGCGCGCAGGCTTTCCACCGCCCTCGGGGTGAAGCCCTTGGAGATGATGCGGCGGGTCTTGGTGTGCTTGGGCGGGTCGAGGTTGAGCAGCAGCATGTCGCCGAGCATGTCGATCTGCTCGCGGGTGGTCTCTTCGTTGAACCGGATGATCGCGGTGTTCTGGTGCGAGGAGAACACCTCGGGATTCTTCGAGATCTCCTTGATGTGCGCGAGCTTGGAGACGACCCAGTACCCGCCGTCGTCGAAGCCGCTGGCCCGATCGGGTTGCGCGCACCACCACACCGGTGCGGTGCGGCGCAGTTCGGCGAACTCCGCGATGGGCAGGCGGGAGGCGAGCAGGTCGGGGTCGGTGAAATCGAATCCCGTCGGGATCGAGGGCGTGGTCACGGTCATGGCTAACTCCTACGGTCTGGGCGCAGACCTCACAACGACGTCGGGCACACGGTCAAGGGAGATGCAACCACAGAACCACCCTTCGTGAACAGCGTTTAGTAAAACCCGTTTACTTTTTTGCCCGCCCATAGGCGCGACCGGTCGGTTCGCGCAGGTGACCGATATCGGCCAATACCCCGGTTCGCCTGGACAGCGGCTGACGGACTGCCTGTAATGAGAACTCAGCCCACACCCCGGCCGGAGGTCCCATGCCCAGTCTCTACGACCACGTCGGCGGCGACGAGGTGCTGCATCGCGTCGAAGCGGCGTTCTACGACAAGGCGCTCACCGATCCGGTGCTGAAGACGTTGTTCACCGAGCGACTGCCGCAGCACGTCGACCGTCTCACCTGGTTCACCGCCGAATCCTTCGGTGGTCCGGATCGTTTCACCCGGGAACTCGGGTTCGAATACATCATCGCGGTGCACCGTAACCTGCGGATCACCGATGAGCAGCGAGAACGCTTCGTCGAGGTGTACATGCAGACCTTCGAGGAAGCCGGACTACTGGAGGACGATCGATTCCGCACGGCGGTCTATGCGCATGTCGCGTTCGGATCGCAGGTGGCGCAACAGAATTCGCACGCGACCAGCGACGCGGAGCTGCACCCGATCCGCGAGGTCCCCCGCTGGAGCTGGGCGGGCGACGACTAGCTCACCGCAGCGCGATCAGCGGCGGCGGTTGCCAGCGCCGCTGTAGGACAGCTTCTTTCGGGGCGAACAGCGCCAGGGTGGCCGAGAACGGGTCCGACGCCGGGATGGGCAGCCAGTTGCCCTTGGGGACGCTGGGACCAGGATCGTCGTGCTGGAGCGTGAGGTCGAGGGAGCCGTCCGGATTGAGCACCACGGGGACATGGTGACCTACCGAGTAGATCTCGGCCGGATTGGCCACCAGATAGTCCGCGGCATCGTAGACGGCCAACGACCAGAAAGCGTCCACCGGTGGCAGCTCGCCCGGCGTGAAGTGCAGCCGGAAAGGGCCGGAGCCCGCGGGAACCGCCGTGAAGAGGTAGTGCGCGTCCGCGGACAAGGGGATGCCGAGAGCGCCGTACGCCGTGACGGCGCGCAGCAGATAGTCGGTGCCGAACCGGCCGGCCCCGAAATCGGCGACCCAGCCGTTGTCGTTGATCGTGTTCGGACCCAGAGTCACCGGGAGCTGTCGCTCGACGGTCTCGACCGCGGCGGTCAGTTCCTCCTCGGAGACGCCTTCGACCGCGCCGCCCGGCCGGATTCCGATCGTCGCGAAGCGCCGCATGGCGGGCTCGTCTTCGGGAGCGGGCGGATTGATCGACATCACCGCGCACATCCGGTCGAAAAACGCGCGCGCGTCCATTCCCATGACCTGATCGACCGGGCGCTGGGCGTTCGCCTGCCCGTTCGGCGGGACAGCCGGGGCAGGCTGCTCGCCCGCTTTCCAGACGCTCAGCGGGACCAGTTTCAACCCCTGCTGCAACGAGCGAACGATCGGAAGGTCGTCGTCTCCGTCGACTTGGATCCGCACGATCAGCCATACCGTCGGCGTCGGCACCGGCAGCGGAGTGAGATCGTCGGGTAGCGGGCCCGCCCAACCCGGGCCGGTCACCACGTAGGTGTACGGCGGCACAGCCGACTTCGCCTGCGGCCGACGGCTACTCGGATTGTGCACATTGTTCGTCCAGGCGTCGAGGACTTGCGCCAGCCAGAACCGGCCGCCGCCCATCATGGGGACGCTCAGCACCATCGGCTCGCTCGTCAGATCGAGCCAAGCGGTCGAGTGCAGGGTGTCGGGATCCGGCCGCACCACCTCCTTGTAGGCCGGGGTGGGCAACGACGTGTCGTGCCGGAACCGGTTGGGCGGCGTGGTCGCCTCGGCCGCCACGCGGGTGACATCCATCAGCACCAGCGGAAAGCCGAACAAGCAGGCGTCCTTGGCGACCATTCCGCCCTCGCTGGTGACGGAAAGGCGGGTGTCGGCCGAACCGTCCTCGTCCGATCCGCCGCACGCCGCCACGCCGAGGGCGGCCATCGAGGTCGCCGCCATGCCGAGCACGGCGCGCCGCGACAGCGCGGCATCGCGGTAGGTCCAGTCGCCCATGATCTTGCTCCGCCTCCGATCCGATCGGGTACCGTGCCGGATCCGCCTGGATTATAGTCGCCACCCAGAGGGAAATTGCTGGTCAGCGCGCCTACTGCGGCCACATGTCCCGCCCAGCGACCTGTTCGCCGCAGATCGCGGCGACGTGTCGCGGTCCGCTGATCGTCGATGAGCGACCGGGAACGCTTCGATGATCCCCCGCGCGCGGAGACCGGATCAGGACGCGGGCTCCAGCGGCGGCGGACGCCATCGCCCCTGGATGGCCTCCGCTTTCGGCGCATACAGGCGCAGCGTCAAGGAGAATTGACCGGACTCCGGGATGGGCAGCCAGTTCCCGGCCGGAACGGTCGGTCCCGGGTCGGTGTACTGCAGGGCGATGTCGGAGGACCCATCGGGATTGAGAACTACCGGAGCCGGGTGGCCGACGGCATAGATCCCCGCCGGATTGGACACCAGGTAACTGTCGGCGTCATAGGCGGTCAGCGACCAGAAGTCGTCGGCCGGTGGCAGCTGGCCGGGCGCGAAGTGCAGGCGGAATCGGCCCGCACCATCCCCGGCGTCCGTCGAAGCGAACAGGGTCGGATAGAACGCGTTCTCGGCCAGGCTGGCGCCGAGGGCTATCCGGGCGACGACGGCGCGCAGCAGATAGTTGGTGCCGTAGCGCCCGACGTCGGGGTCGACGAGCCAGCCGTTCTCGTTGACCGTCCGCGCCCCCAGATACACCGAAATCTGCTGTTCGGCGCTGTCCACGGCGGCGGCGAGATCGATGTCCGAGACGCCCTCGACCGCGCCGCCCGGCCGGATTCCGATCTCCGCGAAACGCCGCATGGCCGGTGCGTCCTCGGCCGCAGGCGGATTGACCGACATCAACTGGCACATCCGATCGAAGAACACGCCCGCGTCCATCTCCGCGACCCGCTCCGGCGGCGGCTGCGCGCTCGCCCGCCCACGCCGCGCGGCGGGCGCGGGCGGCTCGGTACCGGCGATCCACGCGCTCAACGGAACCAGCTTCACCTCCTGCTGCAGGGAGCGGACCACCGGCAGATCGTTCTCGCCGTCGACCTGGATCCGGACGATCAGCCACACCGTCGGCGTCGGCACCGGCAGCGCGGCGAGACCGTCCGGCAGCGCGCCCGACCAGCCCGGACCGGTCACCGCGTACGACAGGGCAGCCGACGTCGCCTCCGGCCGGACGCTGCCCAGGTTGCGCACGTTGTTCGTCCAGGCATCCAGCACTTGCACCAGCCAGAACCGGCCGCTGTCCAGCACGGGGACGCTCAGCACCATCGGCTCGCTCGTCAGATCGAGCCAAGCGGTCGAACGCAGCGTGTCCCGGTCCAGTCGCACCACCTCTCGCTGCGCCGGAGTGGGCAACGACGCCGCGTGCTCGAACCGGTTGACGGGGGTGGTCTCCTCCGCCGCCGTGCGCGTCACGTCCATCAACACGAGCGGATAACCGAACTCGTAGGCGTCCTTGGCGATCGTGGCGGCGTCGCCGGGAACGGAGCCAGGGGTGGAGTCCTCGTCGTCGGAGCCGCCGCAGGCCGACAACCCGAACGCGGCCATCGACGTCGCCGCGATGCCGAACGCGGTGCGCCGCGACACCGTGACCTTGCCGTAGGGCCTGTCGTTCATGATCCTGCTCCGCCTCCGATCATATCGGGCACCGCGAGATCCGTACCGGAGTATAGCCACACTCCGCGACGAAATTGCAGGTCAAGGAGGCAATCGCAGGACCTCCGACCGGTTCCGGTCGGCGCCTCGGCCGCGGACAGGGCTCGCCCGGCATCGCGACCGAGTTCTCTCGGCGGCCCACGGCGATCCGTTCGTGGCACACTCGTCGTCGCCGACGAAACGAGCCCGAGGGATCGCCGCACGGCCCCCGCGCTCAGAACTCCAGAACGGTGTTCATGATGGTGCCCGCACTGGTGGCGACCACCCCGCCGAGCATCGCCCCCGCGATCATCTTCGGCGACTGCAACCCGCCGCCGCTCCACTTCTCCCAGGCGAATCTGCCGCCCGCGTAGATGATGCTGACGATGCCGGACGCCAGTGCGAACCAGGTGAGGTACCGCACGAACTGTAAGAGCTTGTCCGCCAAAGGCGGCGCCTCCGGGGTCGGATTGCCGATCTGCGCCAACGTCGTGAACGAATCGCCGACCGACGCCAGAATGATGCTCACCGTCTACTCCCTCTACGCTCGAATACAACCCTGCCGCCGACCAGCCGCTTTGCGAAAACTGTTCGACCACCGATGAATTCGGCCACGCACCAGGATACGGGCACGGACCGCGGGGCGGTGTGCTCTGCCCGGAACGCCCGCGACCGGCCGCGGAACCAGCAGGGGGATCACGCCGGATCACCCGCGAGCAGTCGTCGGCGGATCCGGCGATACGCGACGGCAAGTTCTCGACCGCCGCGCGTCATCGATGATCCCGAGGTTCGCCTACCCCGGCAAGGCAACGCGAAACGCGAACTTCACTGCGCTACATGGACCTGACTGCATCGCGGCGAGCGAACGGATACGATCTCCTCAGCGAATCCCTTGCCCCTGTCCCGAATCCAGAATGAGCGAACGACGATGATACTGGCCGCCGCTTACGACACCTTGGCGCAGATCGGCAACCCCACACCAGAAGCACCGCCGATCTCCGACAAGTTCCTCCAACTGGTCCGCTACCTGACGTGGTTCGTGCTCCTGTCGGGCATCTGCGGCATCATCTACGCCGGTGGCCGCTTCGCCTGGGAGAAGTGGACCGGCGGCGGGCTCGAGTCGCCGAAGATGGTGGCGGGAGCCATGATCGGCGGGGTGATCGCCACCAGTGCGGGCACCATCATGAACGCTGTCATCGGCTGATTCGAGGCGCGCCGAACCCCACCCCATAGCTGTTCGCTATGACATGCGGGGTGCTGGGCAGTGGGCAGGGCAGCTCTGCGCTGTTCGCCGCGAGGCCGCCGATGCGCACTCTCGCGGGTCAGCGCAGGATGCCCGCGGCGCGCGCGGCGCGCAGCCAGTCCGGGAACTCGCCCAGCAGACGCGCGTAGAGCTGCCCGTCGTCGACCTGATCGATGTCGTCCAGGGCGAAGAATCCCGCGTTGTCGACCGCCCGGTCCGACAGCTCGTCCAGGGTGCGCAACAGGCCGTAGTTGGCCCGGCCGAGACCGACGAACTGCCAGAAGGCAGGCAGCTGCGAGGCTTCGCGCATGAGCGCCGCGATCTCGCGTTTCTTGGCGAAGCCGCCGTCGGTGAAGAACAACACGAGGGTGGGGCGGCCGCCCGGGCGCAACGAGTCGATGACGTCGCGCATGATCGGCAGTTCGTCGTTGCGGCCGCCGAGCCGGTCGTAGTCGATGCCCGCGTGGGTACCGGTGAGATGCAGGAAGGTTCGTGTCCACTCGTCGCCGCGCTCGACGGTGATGTCGGGCAGCTTGGCGAAGGAAAGCGCGTACAGGTACGCCTCCAGGGTGCCGTCGTCGTCGAGCTGGGTGGCCACCGGAATCATCCGCTGCACGACGCGGTGCACCACCTTGTCGTGGTACTGCCGCTTCATGCTGCCGGTCTTGTCGATGACGAGCACGACGCGGGCGCGGATCCCGAAAGCGTCCTTGTCGATGAGGACTTTCGCGACCGCGCGCTTGCGCAGGTCCAGCTTCGCGCGCTTGTCGAACGAGAGCTTCGCCTCGCCGGGGACAGTGAAGACATCCGCTGTCGGAATGACCATGGCCTGCGGGTCCGGCGCGGCCGGGTGCGCTGACGGGGCCTCGCCTCGGACCGGCTCGTCGTCGACGCTCACGCCGTGATCGGTGACCAACGCGGCGAAGCCGCCCGCGTAACCTTGCCCGACCGCACGCACCTTCCATACGCCCTGGCGGCGATACAGTTCGAGCGCGATCACCACGGATTCGCTACCCAGGCCCTCGATGCGGTATTCGTACAGCACGTTTCCCGCCGCGTCGGCGACCGTGGCGACCGGCGGTGCGAACCGGCCGAAGGTCTGCTCCGGATCGTCCAGGGTGAGCACCGCGCGCAGCTGCGCGATGTCCGCGGGCAGATCGCTCAGTGAAACCGACAGCGCGGCAGGCGTTCCCTGATCCAGCGTCACGCCCGGCGCGCGCGGCTGGTTGAAGAACACGAAGTCCGCGTCCGATCGAACGCGGCCCGCTTCGGTCACCAGCAGCGCCGACACGTCGACCGGTGCCTCGGTGCGCACCGACACCAGCACGCGGGCCACGTCCAATGCCCCGTTCTGACCTTTGATCAATGCCGCACCCACCGAGACTCCCAGCCGTCGTCACTCCGAAATCCCCACCGGGACCAGCGTAAGTCCACAATCGGGAGGATGCGGAGTCTTCGCTCCGGGCGCGTTACGCGCGGGCGGATTCCGCGGCGCCGGTGATATTGCGCGCCATCCCGCCGAAGATGGCGGCGTGGAACGGCGCGATGGATTTCCAGTACAGGTGCCCGGCCAGCCCGTGCGGCTCGAACAGCGCGCGCTGGTGGTAGGTGGCGCCGGGGCCGTCCGGCTCGACCGCGAGTTCCAGCCAGGCCCGGCCCGGCACCCGCATCTCGGCGCGCAGGCGCAGCAGCCGCGGACGCTCGAGCCGCTCCACCCGCCACCAATCCAGCGCCTCGCCTTCGTGCAGCCGGTGCGGATCGCGGCGACCGCGGCCGAGACCGGCGCCGCCCGCGAGCCGGTCGATCCACCCACGCAGCGACCAGGCCAGCGGGAACGAATACCAGCCGTGTTCGCCCCCGATGGCCTCGATCACCCGCCACAGCGTCGCCGGGTCGGCGTCGGTGTGGCGCTGCCGCACATCCCGGTACAGCGAGCCGCCCGACCACTCCGGGTCGGTGGGCAGCGGATCCGACGGCGCGCCCGGCGGGTGGGCGTCCGACCACCTGGTCGGCACGTCCAGATCACGGATCTTCCGCAGCGCCAGCGTCACCGCTCGCCGGTAACCGGTCAGGCCCGCCGGTGGATCCGGGATGAGATCGGCGATCGCGTGGTCGCGGCAGACCACGTCGTTGATCAGCGACTCCATCAGCGGCACGGCGATCGCGCGCGGCACCGGGGTCACCAGATTCACCCACTGCGCCGACAACCACGGCGTCAGCACCGGCACCGGCACGATCAGCCGCCGCGGCAGCTGCGCCACTTCGGCGTAGCCGCGCATCATCTGCAGGTAGGTCAGCACGTCCGGACCGCCGATGTCGAAGGCCCCGCCTGCGCCTTCGGGCAGCGTCGCCGCCTCGGTCAGGTAATACAGCACGTCACGCACCGCGATCGGCTGGATCCGGTTGCGCACCCAGCGCGGTGTGACCATCATCGGCAACCGCTCGGTCAGGTAGCGCAGCATCTCGAAACTCGCCGAGCCGGAGCCGATGATCACCGCGGCCTGCAGCACCAGGGCGGGCACCGCGCCCGCCCGCAGGATCTCGCCCACCTCGGCCCGGGAGGCCAGGTGGCGCGACAACCGCTGCGCACCCGGGATGATGCCGCCCAGATAGACGATTCTGGTCAGGCCTGCCTCGGCCGCCTCGGCGGCGACCAGCGTGGCCGCCTCCCGGTCGACGGTGTCGAAGTCGGCGCGGGTCAGCGAATGGATCAGGTAGTACAGCACGTCCTGTCCGGCCAGCGCGGCGCGCACGTCGGCGACGGAGGTCACGTCACCGGTGAGCACCTCGACGCGATCGCGCCACGGCGCCTCGGCGAGCTTGCCCGGCGTGCGAGCCAGCACCCGGACCGTGTGACCGGCGCGCAGCAACTCCGGTACCAGTCGTCCGCCGATGTAGCCGGTCGCACCGAACACCACACATCGCACGACAACCACCCTTCCGATGACCTGCTCCGGTGATGACCCGGGGCCGCCGGGTCAAACAGCGTCCCGCTCGCGCGACCGGCCGTGGGCCCTGACCGATCCGCCACCGCGTGCCAGACTGGGCCGGTGAGCGAACGTAGCAAAAGCCACGGACCGGACAAGCCCACCTTGCGGGATCGCGGCGACGTCATCGGTGTGGGCCTGCTGTGGCTGGCCAAGTGGGCGCTGTGCATCGTCGCCATCGCGGCAGGCGCGTGGGTGCTCGGATTCCTGGTCGCCCGGCTGTGGGTGGTGATCCTGCCGGTGGCGCTGGCGATCGTGATCGCCACGGTGCTGTGGCCGCCGGTGCGCTGGATGACCTCGCACGGCCTGCCGCCCGCCGCGGCCGCCTCGATCGCGGTGGTCGGTTTGATCGGTGTACTGGCCGGTGTCATCGCGCTGATCGTGCCGTCGGTCGTGGACCAGGCGCCGGAACTGGCCGACAAGGCGGGCGCGGGCGTCGAACAGGTGCGCGACTGGTTACAGGGTCCGCCGCTGAGAATTCGTGACGAGCAACTGGATTCGGCCGTGGACGCGATCGTCTCCCGGTTGCAGTCGAGTTCGGAGCAGATCGCGACCGGCGTGTTCAGCGGCGTGTCCACCGCGACCTCGGTGCTGATCACGCTGTTCCTGGTGCTGGTGCTGGTGTTCTTCTTCGTCAAGGACGGACCGCGTTTCCTGCCCTGGCTGCACAGCGTTTCGGGCAGCCGCAGCGGCAAGCACCTGGAGGAGGTGCTCAGCCGGGTCTGGGTCGTGCTCGGCGGGTTCATCCGCACCCAGGCGCTGGTCAGCCTGGTCGACGCGGTACTCATCGGCGCGGGCCTGGTCATCCTCGGGGTGCCGCTGGCACTGGTCCTGGCGGTGGTCACCTTCCTCGGCGGATTCGTCCCGATGGTCGGCGCGTTCGTCGCGGGTGCGCTCGCGGTGCTGGTGGCGTTGGTGGGCAACGGCTTCGTGACCGCCCTGATCGTGCTGGGCATCGTCGTCGCCGTGCAGCAGCTGGAGGGCAATGTGCTGCAACCGGTGTTGCAGAGCCGCAGCATGCAGCTGCACGCGGTCATCGTCCTGCTGGCGGTCACCGCCGGCGGCTCGCTGTACGGGATCGTCGGCGCGTTCCTGGCGGTCCCCGTGGTCGCGATGGCCGCGGTCGTCCTGCGCTACGTCGGCGAGCAGATCGATGCGGCCACCACCTCGCTTACGGAACCGGAAACCGAGCCGGAGACCGCGGACTGACCGCACCGCGCGAAAAGCCGCGCACCATTGTTGCATTCAGTCCGAATGTAACTATCGCCGTCACCCGCTGCGGTTCCTAGCGTCAGTGGACATGACAACTGATCTGAGCACCCCGCTCAACGACATCGCCGACGCCACCGCACGGGCCGTGGCGGACGACCCGGCGAACGCGCTGGTGGTGTTCCGTGCCTCCGGAACTCCGGAGGGAACGGTGGGCAGCACGATCAGCCTCGGCAAGCACACCGTGCGCGTGGACGAGCCGCCCGCGCTCGGCGGCGCGGACACCGCGCCCAATCCGGTCGAGGTGTATCTGGCGTCGCTCATCGCCTGCCAAGTGGTGACCTACCGGTTCTGGGCCCAGCGCCTCGGCATCACGATCGACGATCTCGCGGTGAGCGCCGAAGGTGATCTCGACGTGCGCGGGTTCTTCGGCTTGGATGACAACGTCCGCGCCGGGTTCGAAGCGGTGCGGGTGACCGTGCGCATCAGCGGACCCGACACCGAGCAGCGCTACGCCGAACTTCAGCAGGCCGTCGACGCGCACTGCCCCGTGCTGGATCTCACCACCGGACGCACTCCGGTCGATACCACCCTGATCACCGATTAGCCGCTGCCCCAACCCGATCGCCCATCACAAGGAGGACCACCCCGATGACCGAGCCCGACCCGTCCCAGGACTGGAGCTTCGAGACCAAGCAGATCCACGTCGGACAGATTCCGGACGGCACCACCAACGCCCGTGCGCTGCCGATCTACCAGACCACCTCCTACACCTTCCGCGACACCGCGCACGCGGCGGCGCTGTTCGGTCTGGCCGAGCCCGGCAACATCTACACCCGGATCATGAATCCCACCCAGGACGCGGTGGAACAGCGCGTCGCCGCCCTCGAAGGCGGCGTCGCCGCACTGCTGGTGGCCTCAGGGCAGGCCGCGGAGACCTTCGCGATCCTCAACATCGCCGGAGCGGGCGACCACATCGTCTCCAGCCCCAGGCTCTACGGCGGCACCTACAACCTCTTCCACTACTCGCTGCCCAAGCTCGGCATCGAGGTCTCCTTCGTCGACGATCCCGACGACCTCGAGCAGTGGAAGGCCGCCATCCGCCCGAACACCAAGGCGCTCTACGGCGAAACGATTTCCAACCCGCAGAACCACATCCTGGACATTCCGGGGATCGCGGGCGTCGCCCACGACAACGGCGTTCCGCTGATCGTGGACAACACCGTCGCCACGCCGTACCTGATCCAGCCGCTGGCCCACGGCGCCGACATCGTCGTGCACTCCGCCACCAAGTACCTCGGCGGGCACGGCGCGGCCATCGCGGGCGTGATCGTCGACGGCGGCAAGTTCGACTGGACCGGCGGCCGGTTCCCCGGCTTCACCGAACCCGACCCGAGCTATCACGGCGCCGTGTTCGCCGACCTCGGCGCACCCGCCTACGCGCTCAAGGCGCGCGTGCAGCTGCTGCGCGACCTCGGCTCGGCGGTATCGCCGTTCAACGCGTTCCTGATCAGCCAGGGCCTGGAGACACTGAGCCTGCGGGTCGAGCGGCATGTGCAGAACGCGCAGGCGGTGGCCGAATTCCTCACCACCCGTTCCGAGGTCACCTCGGTGTCCTACGCGGGCTTGCCGTCCTCGCCATGGTACGAGCGGGGCCGCGCCTTGGCGCCGAAGGGCACCGGCGCGGTGATCGGCTTCGAGCTGGCCGGCGGCGTCGACGCGGGCAAGCGGTTCGTCGAGGCGCTGCGGCTGCACAGTCATGTCGCCAACATCGGTGACGTGCGCTCGCTGGTGATCCACCCGGCCTCCACCACCCATTCGCAGCTCACGCCGGAAGAGCAGCTGGCCGCGGGCGTAACGCCCGGCCTGGTCCGGCTCGCGGTCGGCATCGAGGGTATCGACGACATCCTCGCCGATCTGCGCGCCGGATTCGCGGCGGCTTCCTGACGCATCGCGCCCCGGGGCGAACGACCCCGGGGCGCTCTGCCTGTCCGCGATGTGGATCAAAAGCCGTACAGCAGGGCGAAAACCCGTTTCGAGCCGATTTTCGTGAGTTCCATTGACGAATCGGGCCGCAACGGCAAATGCCATCGGATACCCACGGCGCCATCGTTATTCGTCGCGGTCGCACGATGCGATCGAAAAGAAATCGAACCTTCGCGCATCCGTAAGGCTTTCTGAATCGAACTAGAAAGGTAGGTATATGTCCTCTTCAGAATGAGGTGGGTAAGTCCATGGGCATAGCAGTACCCGAAACTCCAGCGCACCCCTTCTTACGCCGCGCCGCCACTCTGGTCGTCGCGGGCGCCATCCCGCTGTCGGTGGTCGGCGCCGCGACGGCCACCGCCGACCCGCTGGTGCCGGAGATCTCGATCCAGCTTCCGTTCGCCCCGGCGCCTGCCGTCGGCGTCATCGCCCCGGCGGCCGATCCCGCGGACCCCGGATTCGTTCCGCCCGAAGCGGCGCCCCCCGCGCCTCCGATTTCCGCCGGCCGCAACGACCTGAGCGTCAACCGGCCCATGCCGGACCCGAACGTGCTCGCTCCGATCATCCCGCAACGGCTGCACCTGCCCAATCCCGCGGCACCGGCTCCCGCCGTCGCGCCGATCGAGGCGCCGCCCGGCACGCTGCGCGTCGGTTCGGTGGTGATCGGCCGGCCGGACTTCCTGACTCCTGAACAGGGCAAGATCTTCAACGACGCGATCGCGGTCCCGGAAGCAGGCCTCGCGCAGACCTTGGATTCGGCGGGCTTCGAGCCCTCGCGCTCCGACCGTATCGCCGCCGACCTCCTCGGTTCCACCGCCATCGGCGCTTCGGTGGGCAGCATGGTGGCCGCGCCGGTCGCTTCGATCGGTGCGGTCATCGGCGCTGTCTGCGGCGCCATCGCGGGTATCCCGATGTTTCCGACCGGGACGGTGGCCGTAATGGCCTTCGGCGCCGCCATCGGTTACGGATTCGTCGCCTCACCGGCCATTGCCGTTGGCGCGGCCGTCGGCGCGGGTGTCGGCGTGCTGCAAGGCCTTCTCACACCGCCTACGGTTCCGGCCGCGTAATCCGCTTTCCCGGTGCGTTGCGGGACGAGATCACCTTGTGGGCTCCAATTCCGCCGGGTCTTCTGCTTTGCGCGAAAGGCCCGGACGTTTGGCCTCGCCATAACGGGCTATCGCGAAGGAGACCGGCTGAAGATGGCCGGCCGGTCTCTTCACAAGGAGGTTGTGACATGAGCGCAGTCGACAAGGCGAAGAACAAGGCCGAGAAAGTCGCTGGTCAAGCCAAAGAAAAGTTCGGCGAGGCGGCAGGCGACCGGGGGAAGCGGGACGAAGGCCGCACCGACAAGGTCAAGTCGGACCTCAAGGACGCCGGCGAGAAGGTCAAGGACGCTTTCAAGCACTGACCGACGCTGGTGGACGCTGTCGGATGTAGTCCGTCCCCAGCGCCACACCTGGCCGGAGCAACGGCGCAGTCGCCGTGCACGGCCGAGCGAAGGCGGTAGAGCGCCACGCTCGGTCGCAGTGAACGCGGAGCAGCGCCTCGCACGGCCGAGCGAAGGCGAAGGTACGACAGAGCGGATGACCGCACCGAGCGGTCATCCGCTTTTCTTGGGAGACATTCAGACGTTCGATCCCGCCAAGGTCGCCACCCACGAGTGGACCTCGACCTACGCAGCGCGCCGACATGGCGCGCCCGAAGCGGCTAATTGTTCCGCGGCCCCGGCTGGTCGCCGGCCGACTGATCTGCGTAGGAAGCGGGAGCGCTGGGCCGATCGCCGTCCTCCTCGACGAGCCGCAGTTCGCTCGGCCACCAGATCCTGCGCCCGATCAGGCTGAACAGCGCCGGGATCACCACGGTGCGCACGACGAACGTGTCGAGCAGGATACCGAGGCCGACCACGATGCCGACCTGGGTGAGCGTGATCAGTGGAAGCACCCCGAGCACACAGAACACCGCGGCCAGGACGATGCCCGCGCTGGTGATGACCGCGCCGGTCACCGCCACCGCGCGCACCATGCCGTGCGTGGTGCCGTATCGCGGCGTCTCCTCGCGGGCCCTGGTAACGAGGAAGATCGTGTAGTCCACGCCGAGCGCGACCAGGAACAGGAACGCGAACAGCGGCACGCTGATGTCCAGCGCCGGGAATCCGAACACGTGCTCGCTCATCCAACTGCCCAATCCGAGCGCGGCCAGCGCGCTCAGCACCGTGACGGCGACCAGCAGCAGCGCGGCGGGCACCGCGCGCAGCAGCACGAGCAGCACCACCAGCACCACGACCAGGATGAGCGGAATGATCAGCTTGCGGTCCCGGCTCGCGGCGCTCTGGACGTCCAGAGCCTGGGCGTCGGTGCCACCGACCAGCGCGTCGGCTCCCGGCACCTGCGCGACCGACGCGCGCAGCGTCTCGATCGTCTCGAAGGCGCGGGCCGACGACGGTGGCGCGTCGAGCACGACCGACCACCGGGTCAGCCCGGTCGGCGAGGCACCCGTCTGCCAGCTCAGCACCACGCCCTCGGTGCGCCGGAACGCCTCCTCGATCCCCGCCGCCGCCGCGCCGCGCGCGAGAACGATAGCGGGATCGGAGGAGCCCGACGGGAAATGCGCGGCGAGTGCGTCGAACCCATCGACCGACTCCGCGCGCACCCGGAACTGCTCGGTCTGCGAAAGCCCCACCTGCGTCGACAGCAATCCCGTGGCGCAGACCGCGAGAACCGCGATCGCGCTTCCGGCGATCAGCGCGGGCTTGCGCACCACGCGCGCGGCGATCGCGTGCCACACTCCCTCGTCGGCCGTGTCGCGGTCATCGGCTTGCGGCACGAAGGGCCAGAACACATTGCGCCCGCACAGCGCGAGCGCGGCGGGCAGCGCGAGCAGGACGAACACCACCGCCACCAGCAACCCGAGCGCGGCCATCACGCCGAGACTGCGGGTGCTCGGCACCGACGCGAGCAGCAGCACCAGCAACGCGGCCACCACCGTCACGTTGCTCGCCAAGATCGCGGGTCCGGCGCGCCGCACCGCCTGCCGCAACGCCGTGCGGTGATCCGGCTCGCGGTGCAGTTCGTCGCGATAGCGCGACACCAGCAGCAGCGCGTAGTTGGTGCCCGCACCGAACACCAGCACGCTCGTGACGCCGGAAGTCGAGCCGTCGAAGGTCAGCGGGGTCAGCCGCGCCAAGGCGGTTCCGGCGCTGGTGGCCACCCGGTCGGCCGCCCCGACCACCAGCAGCGGAACCAGCCACAGCACCGGGGAGCGATACGTCGCGATCAGCAGCACCGCCACGACCACCGCGGTCACCGCCAGCAGGGTGACGTTGGCGCCGGAGAACGAGTCGGCGATGTCGGCGCCGAACGCCGGGCCCCCGGTCACCTGCAGGCTCAGCCCCTCGGGCAGGCCCTCCCTGGCGGCCACCCGGATGTCCCGGATGCGATCGGTCAGCGCGAATCCGCTCAGGTCGGCGTTGACGGGCACCTGCCCGATCTCCGCTTTGCGGTCCGGTGCGGCGAGCAGGTCGCCCGGCCCCGGCGTGCGCCCCGCGGCGCGGGCCACCGCCGCGGCGGTGGCGCCGCGGTCGTCCTCGGTGAGCTCACCGCCATCGGCGCGCGTGACGACGATGATGGCCGCGGCCGTCCCCGCATCAGGGAACTCGCCCAGCGCCTGTTCGACCCGTGCCGACTCCGCCGAGGAGGGTAGCGCCGTCGGCGCCTGCCCGGCGGTCTCGTTCTCCCCCACCGCGCCGATCAGGCCTATCGAGGCCGCGGCGAGGATCAGGAGCAGCACCCACGAGGTCCGGGCGGTGACCAGCGATGCATAGCGATCCCAAGCGCTCACCCGGCAACTCTCTCAGAAACTTAAATATTAAGCAATCGAGACATCAGCTCCACTACGCTGACGTCCCGTGTGGAAAAGGATGCGCCGTTGATCGAGGAATCAAACGCCGACGAGCCGGACCGTGATGAATTGGAAGCCGACATCGCCGCCGACATCCGCGCGCTCACCGCGATCTCCGAGCAGATCGGACAGGTCTTCGCGCGGTCCAACGAGCTGCGCGCCAACGACTTCCGCGCACTGATGCACGTCGCGACCGCCGAGCTCGAGGGCGCGCCGCTGACCGCGGGCGGGCTCGGCAAGCTGATGGGCATCTCTTCGCCGGCGGTGACCTATCTGGTCGAGCGCATGATCGACTCCGGTCACCTGCGCCGGGCGACGGACCCGTCCGATCGCAGACGGGTCATCCTGCACTACGACGAGCACGGCATGGACGTAGCCCGCGGCTTCTTCACCCCGCTCGGGCGGCGGACCCGCGCCGCGATGGCCGAGCTTCCCGGCGAAGACTTGCGCGCCGCGCACCGCGTCCTGGTCGCCGTCGTGCTGGCGATGCGCGACTATCACGCCGACCTGACCGGCGAGTGAGCGCCGGACGGCAGGTCCGCGATATCCGCGTCAGTCGCGCAGCGCCTGCTCGCGGAGCGATTTCAGGGTCTTCGACAGAATCCGCGACACCTGCATCTGGGAACAGCCGATCCGCTGGGCGATCTGCTCCTGGGACATCGAATCGAAGAAGCGCATCACCAGGACCTGCTTCTCGCGTTCCGGCAACGCCGCCAGCAGCGGCTTCACCGCCAAGTAGTTCTCGACGGTGCCGAAGTCGGGGTCCTCGGCGCCGAGCGAGTCCAGCAGTGAGGGACCGCCGGACTCCGCGTCGTCGGTGTCCGAAGCGGCATCGATCGAGGAGGTCTGGTAGGCGTTGCGCGCGATGAGCGCCTGGGTCACCTCGTTCAGGTCCGCGCCGAGTTCCTCGGCGATCTCCCTGGCCCGCGGCATCCGGCCCAGCCGCTGCGACAGGATCTCCACCGTCGGACCGATGGTGGACTGAATTTCCTTGAGCCGCCGCGGCACTCGCACCGACCAGGCGTAGTCGCGAAAGTGCCTGCGCACCTCGCCCATGATCGTCGGCACGGCGAAGGACAGAAATGTCGCGCCGTGTCCCGGATCGAAGCGGTCGACGGCGGCGAGCATGCCCACCCGGGCGATCTGCAGCAGATCCTCGAAACTCTCGCCGCGCCCACTGAACTTGCGGGCGATGTGTTCGGCCAGCGGCAGACAGCGCTCGATCACTTCCGCGCGCACGGCTTCCCGGCGCGGGTCGTCCTGGGCCAGCGCGGCAAGTTCGGCGAAGAGCGGCTCGATATTGTCGTAGCTGTCTCCCCGCGCTTTACGCTTGGGCGCGACCGGATTCGACTCGCTACTCATTATTCGAGCCGCCGCGCACCCAACGGAAGTCGACGACAGTCGGGTAGCCGCCCGCGGCGGAGTCGTGCGCGCCTCGCGAGGACGAGACAGAGTTCGTCAACGTCGCCACGATGTGCCAGCCGAAACTCGACTCGTCCGGGCTGGCGTCCGACACCGTGACGGTGGACACACGCACGTCCACCGCGTCGCCGTCGAAGCCGAACGCACACTCGAGCTCCGCACCGTCCACCGCGTCCAGCACCAGTGCGCTGGCCACCTCGTCGAGCGCCAGCCGGATATCGGTCACCTCATCGATGCCGAAATCGGCCATGAGCATGACGGTCTCGGCCAAGGCACGCAACATGGCCAGCTGCTCGGACACCGCGGGCACCCGCACACTGATCGTGCCGGTCCGCGTCGTGGCGGGAGGAGTCCCCTCAGCCTTGCTCATGCACCGCTCCCAGAAGTCGCGCCGTCCTTCGGAGCGCCCAGCCTACGCCCTCTCGTCAACTCGCCGCGATCGGCCACCGCACAGCGCGCGCGTTTCCGCCCGCCGCGGCGAGTCATCCAGGGCCCCGACGCGGGCACGGCCACTCCGCGCGACCACCGATCACGAAGCTGACCAGCGCGTCTGCCCGGCACGACCGCACTGCGCGCCTGAGCCAGGTCTCGAGTCCGCGAGCCGCTCATGGATCACCGGGTCACCGGCGCCGCCGCCGGTTGTGTCCGCTTCGGCGGGAGGCGGCGACGGCCGTCGGTGACCGCGTGCACCAGATCCGCGTAGGCGATCTCCAATTCGGCCAGCCGGGTCCATGCCGCGTGCATGCGCTCGCCCCCCGGATCGTCGTGCATGAGCAGATGGAACGCCTTCTCCGCGACGGCGGCCATCCGGTCGATCACCTCGCCCAGGCTCGCGTCGTGCAGGCGCGCGGCCGTCGTGGCGGACGGCAGGTGCAGCGTCGCCCACGTGTCGATCCGGTCGACCACCTCGGCCCGGCGCCCGTCGATCTCGGCCCAGCTCTCCGCGTCCTCGCGCCGGCGCCGATGCAGTTCGGTCAGCTCGCGCGCCCACCGGCTCACCGGCCCTTGCACATGCTGACCGCCCAGTGCGCACAGCAAACTGCTCGGACTCGGCAGCACCGAACCCTCGTACACCTTCCGCGGGCGCGCACGCTGGACCAGCATCGGCCTACCTCCTCGGCACGACCACACCGATTCCGCGACCGGTCGTCGAAGCCTTCATCAGGACAGCGTTCATTCCGGATCGGGCATGCCCGCGTGGGGCCCGTCCAAACTCACAGGGGCGCAGTGAGTTCGAGGTGGATACCGTCCGGATCGGAGAACGACAGGATCGCGATCCCGAAATCGGCCATTTCCTTGATCTCGCCGTGTTCGATGCCCGCTTCGGCCAGACGAGCGGCCGCGGCCACCAGATCGTCGCGCGCCGGGACGGCGAAGCTGAGGTGGTCCAAACCCACACGCTCGGAATCGAACCGGTCCGTCGCCGCCGCCACCGGCCGCAGGCCGAGCAACATGCCGTTGGCCTGGAACACCACCCCGCCGAACAGGCGCATCGGGTCGGTACGCACCGCCGGATCCTCCGGGCTGCCCGGCGATTCGGCGGCGATCGGGAAGCCGAGCACATCCTGGTAGAAGGCGCGGGACCGGGCGATGTCGGTCACGGTCAACCGGATGTGGTGGGTCCCGGTCGTTTCGATCATGGTCACGCGAACTCCCAGGTGCGAAGAGGTAGGGCCGGTTCGAAGGACGCCCGGGGCCGATGCCGCCGGAGGCGAGCCGTCTCGCGATGACAGTAGGACAGAATTCCGGCGGATCCGAGTGTCGCAAACGACATCTTCGGTACTGTTCCCGACATGGACGTGGCTGTCTTCATAGTGGACGGCGTGGCCGACTTCGGATACGCCGCCTTGCTGGAGACCTTCAACACCGCCAACAGCGTGCGCGGCGAACTCGCCGACCCGCCGCAGCCGTGGCGCGTCCACAGCACGTCGTTCGGCGCCACGGTGCGCTCGGGTAACGGAAACACCGTGCCGACAGTCCCGCTCGACGAGCTGGGTGACGCGTTCGAGCTGATGATCGTGCCCGCGGTGAACGTCTTGGAGGCCACGGCGCTGATCGACCTCATCTCCGCACCGGCCAGCCGTCCCGTCCTCGACCGCCTGGTCGCCGCGCGCGAACGGGGAGCCCATCTCGCCGGCGCCTGCACGGGGACGTTCTTCCTTGCCGAGGCAGGCGTACTGGACGGTTCACCCGCGACAACGAGTTGGTGGCTCGGGCCCAGCTTCCGGCGCCGCTATCCCCGCGTCGAGCTGAACGAAGGCCTAACCCTGTGCCGCGGCCACGGCGTCACCACCGCCGGTGCGGCGCTGTCGCACATGGACCTCGCCTTGTCGCTGATCGCCGCCAAGAGCCCGGCGCTGGCCGAGCGCGCGATGCGCTACCTCGCGGTCGGCGCGGGCCGCCCGCAACGCGAGTTCATCGTTCCCGAGATCATCGCCCGAGGCGATTCCGTCACCGCGGCCTTCGAACGCTGGGTCCGCGAACACCTCGGCGACAATTTCCGGATCGCCCAGGCCGCCCGCGCCATCGGTGTCACCGAACGCAGCCTGCAGCGGGCCACGCACGCCGAACTCGGCATGTCGCCGACCGACTTCGTGCACGACATCCGCCTGGAACGCGCCGTGCATCTGCTGCGCAGCACACCGCTCACGGTGGACGCGGTGGCGGCCAAGGTGGGCTACCTGAATGCCGGAACCCTGCGCGGGTTGTTCCGCCGCCGCGGAATGTCGATCTCCGAAATCCGCCTGGCGCGACTCTCCTACTGAGCCGGGCGCCACGCCGCGCGGTGGCGCGACGGAACCTCGTCCCGGACCGGCGCCGGGAGCGGTATCGTCCGGCACGAGCGCCGGATACGCAGAGCAGGCCGCGCGAGGAGGATCGCCGTGACCGATCACCAGCACCCGTCGAGGTCCGATGCGGCACGACCCCCGGTGGCCGCCGGAACGAATTCGCGCGACACGGTGCGGGCGGCCGTGGTGGTCGCCGCGCTCGGCGTGGTGTTCGGATCAGCGCGCCTTGCATCATGGGCTCGCACATCGAGATCTGAGCGCGCGGACCGCGGCCTCGGTGCTCGTTTCCGGTCGACGCGCCGCCAGGCCGATAAGCCCGATCGGACCGCACCCTAGGGACGGAGCCGACCGGTGAGCAGTAACGCGGTACGCAGGCCGCGCCGGGGAGACGCGTCGACTCCGGTCGCCGGGCCGGCGGCGAACTTCCGTTCCGATGCGGTCTCCGGTGCGTCATCGGAGGTCGCGGTCAGGAAGCTGTCCGGGAGGGCCAACTTGTGGATGGTGCGCAGGGTCAGCAGATACTGCCGGATCAGCGGCCCGGTGGTGTAGGGCAGGTCGTACTTGTCGCATACCCGGCGCACCCGCACGGCTATCTCGGCGTACCGGTTGCTGGGCAGGTCCGGAAACAAGTGGTGCTCGATCTGGTGGCACAGATTCCCGCTCATGAACGCCAGCACCGGTCCGGCGTCGAAGTTCGCGCTGCCGAGCATCTGCCGCAGATACCACTCCGCCTTCGTCTCCTGCTCCACGGCGGCCTCGGTGAATTTCTCCGCACCGTCCGGGAAATGACCACAGAAGATCACCACATACGCCCAGACGTTACGCAGTACGTTGGCGGCGACGGTCGCCGCGAGCGTGCGCCGCCAGCGCCGCCCGCTCAGCGCCGGAAAGAGCACATAGTCCTTGGTGACCTGCCGCGCGATTTTCCGGATCAGCCCTCTGGTCTGGGCGGCCTTCTCCGCCGGGTCAGGCGTGCGAGCGCGCTCGGAGTACAAGTCGTGCAGGGCGATGCCCCATTCGAAAGTCATCGCCAGGAACAGGTTCTGCAGCGGTTGCAACAGCAACCGCGGCCTCCACCGCTGATCGCGGGTCACCCGCATCACGCCGAAGCCGATGTCGTCGTCTATGCCGACCACATTGGTGTACACGTGATGGCGATAGTTGTGCGAATACCGCCACTGGGAGGACAGACCCGCCATATCCCATTCCCATGTCGTGGAATGAATTTCCGGGTCGTTCATCCAATCCCATTGTCCGTGGCACACATTGTGGCCGATTTCCATGTTCTCGATGCTCTTCGCCGCCGCCAGCGCCGTGGTGCCCAGTAGCCAGCCGGCTTTGGTCCGGGTACCGCCGATCACCAGCCGGGACGTGGCTTCCAGTATTCGCTGGAACGCGATGGTCCGGCGGATATAGGCGGCGTCCCCGGCACCGCGCCGATCCAAGATGTCACGGCGAATCGCATCGAACTCCCGCCCCATCGCTTCGATATCCGTGTCGCTCAAATGCGCGTAGGCCGCGACCTGCGTGATTGCCATTCGTTACTACCTCGAGTTTGTGGAGCACGTGCCGTGAAGGGCTGGCATCTCCGGACCGTCGAGGTCGGAGTCAGCGTGTGAACGCCTGCTTCAGCTTGCGTCCGGCCAGTGCGATGGTGCCGCCGGGACGTCTGCCACCGACGTCCGTTCTGCGACGGCTGTCTTCGTCGGTCTTGGCCAGCAGCGTCCGTAAGCGCGAGCGGCCTGCCCGGACCTGGTGCGCGATCTTGTCCCTGATGGTCATCGGAGAGTTCCCGTCTTCCGGTTGCGCGGCTCGGCCACGGACTCTTCGATCGGCCGACAGCGGATGCGTGAACCGGTTGTCGCCAGTCTACGGTCGGCTACAACGCGCGTCTACATCGTAGACGTACATTGGTGACATCACGGGTCACCGCGCCTGACCTGGCTGGAGCAAAGTGACGCTCAGGCCGGTGAGCAGGATGTCGAGGCCGCGTTCGAGTTCGGCTTCGCCGTCGTAGGCGGCCAGGACGGGCGCGAGTTCGCGCAGCAGCGGGAACTCCGCGATCGGCAGGCGGTACAGGCCCAGCCGCAGTACGTCGTCGGTCTCCTCGGGACGCTCCACGATCTCCTGCAACTCGTTGAGAACGTGCCCGTACAGGAAGCCGAACACCGCACGGTAGACGTGCAGCGCGTCGGCGCCCGAGAACCCGGCACGGGTGAGCAACTGGAGGACGTCCTCCAGGGTGTGGACCACCGCGTAGGGGCGCAGCCCCA
The DNA here is from genome assembly GCF_021183645.1 of Nocardia gipuzkoensis. Lineage (NCBI taxonomy): Bacteria > Bacillati > Actinomycetota > Actinomycetes > Mycobacteriales > Nocardiaceae > Nocardia > Nocardia gipuzkoensis. The sequence goes on from NZ_CP089225.1 coordinate 770,852, forward strand.
ACGGCGTGGCCAACGGCCGGGTCACCAGCAACGGCACCACCTGCGGATGCGCCAGCGCCAGTCGCCGGAAATCCCGGGCGAGGGCCCGCAGTTGCGCCGCCCAGTCCGGGGCGGCGGGATCGACCGACAGCTGCGCCAGCACCAGTTCGGCCACACCGTCGAGCACAGCCGCCTTGTTCGGTACATGCCGGTAGATCACCATCGGATCCCGCCCGACCGCCTCGGCCAACCGCCGCATCGACAGCGCCTCGACACCGTCCCGATCGATGATCTCGAGCGCCGCGGACAGCACGGTCGTCCTGGTGATCGGACCGTTGCCCCGGCCGGTGGCGGCGCGGTCGGGCCGTCGGTTCCCCGAGCGAGAGCTCGGGCGATCGATCGGTTCGGCCATTCCCATGCCTCCAACGCCATGACAACACGTGCTGTGATGAGTGTAGACCTACAACGTTGACATCGCGACGCATGCGGCGTCTACTGGAGGTACACGGCTACTGCGCCGGTCACTTCGCCGATCAGTACCGAACTCGGTGTCCGCAGGTTCGCGGCCGCCATCGGTTTCTATGCGCCCGACTTCAGCTGCCACCGACCCGCCGACGAGGCCGCCCTACCGGCGTCCGCGCCGCCCGGCGATCCCGAGCCATCGCGCCACCATCGGCCGACGACGCGATGCTCCCAGCGAAAGGAACGACATGCGATTCCACAACAGAAACAGCGGCGCGAGCACGACATCCGAACAGACGCATGCGCCCTACGCGCGGCATGACGTTCCGCCCGACTACACCCCTCGACTGAGGCTGAAGCCGAAAGCGGAACGCGGCGGATACATCGACGGCGCATGGTGGCCCCGCTCCAGCGAACTGACCGCCGAGCTGCCCGACCTGCTCGCCGTCCTGACCGTGCGGCTCGGCCCCATCTGGCGAGTCGTCTACGACCCCACCTGCTGGTCGGACACACCCCGGCAGACCACCGTCCACGGTGGTCAGATCGTCCGGCTGGACTCCTATCCCTTCGAACTGTGGAACACGATGTACGTCTTCGGCCGCGACAACGACCTGCTCGTGCTCCGCGTCATCCCATCGGCCACCGACGACGACATCGCCCACACGGCCCTGATGGCCGCCGTCGCACCCGAAGCCGCGACCACCCCCACCGGCTGACCAGAGGAACACGCCATGCCCCGAATCAGAATCCGCCGCCCGATCACCAACCACTTCGACATGTCCCCCTCCACCGGCCCGCCCCAGCCCAGCAGGCAACCCTTCGAGGCACCCACGCGCACCCCGCGCCTGCTACTGCGCGAATCCGGAACCGGGCCCGAGGAGGTCGACGGCGGCTGGTGGCCATGGACGGACAACCTCACCGCCGAACTACACGACCTGATCAGCGCTCTCACGCCACGCCTCGGACACACCGCACGCGTCAGCTTCGACTGGAACGCCGTCAGCCTCACCCAACGCCGCATCGACAGCCAGGACGGCATCGAAGTACACGGACCCGATTCCGGTCAACCGCCCGGCACGATGCATCTGATCGGCACGAACGGCGCCCAGGCGACGCTCCTCGTCATCCCCGCCGCCACACCACCCGCCGAAGCGGAGAACCTGCTGCGGCGTGCGGCCGGGAAATCCTGACGAACGGATGCTCGGCTGCGACAAGACCAACGTCACCGGCATGGTGGACCGGCTGGAGCGCCGAGGACTGCTCGTCCGGGAGACCGATCCCCGCGACCGCCGGGTGACTCGCGCCGTCGCGACCGAACAGGGCTCGGCGGTGCGCGAGAAGTTTCGCGCCGACCTGGAACACGAACCGACCCGCAGACTTCCCGAAATCGACCGGGCTGGATCGGTCACCCTCGTGACCGCGACGGCTACGGCTCTTGCCGAACACCGGTGAGCGCGACCCACCGCGCCGAACGTCGCTGAATCCGACAGCACTCCAATCGACCAACTTTTCGCGGCATTCCGTTCTGCCCTGGGTTCGAGTAGTTCGCTACTCGTGTACGGCTCGCGCGGCGATCCGATGATGGCAATAGCTGGTGCGACACCGTTGTCGCCGCCATGCTTCACCTCGAACACGGAGTCCGCCATGCCTGCCAAAAAGAACTCGCCGACCGGCCGGTCGCACGCCGAGAACGACCACCTTCTCGGCGCACTGCGCACATTCATCCGCACCAAAGGGGAGGATTTCCTCGAAGACCCTAATATTTCCTCGATCGGCGTCGGCTACAAGCAGGTCGACGGGAAATCGACCGGTGAGATCGCGGTGCAGTTCACGGTGAACGAAAAGGTGTCCGAGCCGGAGGCACTCGAAGCGCTGGGCACGAAGACCATTCCGGAAACCGTCACCGTCGACGGGATCGAAGTGCCCACCGATGTCCTACCGCGGAAATTCGAGCCCGCCTTCAAAGTAGTCGGCGAAGCGCTTGCGCCGCAACGAAAGACGCGCCTGGATCCGATTGTTCCCGGAGTCAGCGTCGGCCATCCCACCAGCACGGCGGGGACGATCGGGTGCGTCGTCTACGACCGAGACGACGGCACGCCGTACGTATTGAGCAATTGGCACGTCCTGCATACCGCGGAGGGGGCGCTCGGCGACGACGTCGTGCAGCCGGGCCCGCGAGACGACAACCGGATCGACCGCAATCGGCTCGGCCGGCTCGTCCGCTCCCATCTCGGCACGGCCGGCGACTGCGCCGTCGCCGCCATCGAGAACCGGCAGTTCAGCGCCGAGATCAGCGGGCTCGGCGTCACCCCGGACCGGCTCGGCGAACCCGAACTGGGCGACAAGGTGATCAAGAGCGGCCGCACCACGCAGATCACCCACGGCATCGTGCGCCGCGTGGACGTCGTCGCGAAGCTCAGCTACCCAGACGTGGGCACGAAGAGCATCGGCGGCTTCGAGATCGGACCGGACCCGGCGAACCCGCCGGTCGACGGCGAGATCAGCAGCGGGGGCGACTCGGGATCGGCCTGGATGTTCAAGTCCGCCGACGGCGAGACCAGCACCGTGCTGGCCGGACTGCATTTCGGCGGCGAAATGCGGCCGAGCACCGACGAGCACGCGCTGGCCTGCCTGCCGCAATCGGTGTTCGAGAAGCTCGGGATCACCCTCACCCCGCCCGTCGCGGAGGAAGTCGCGGTCGTCGCAGGCTACGACCCTCGTTTCCTCGCCGCACCGGTGCCGCTGCCCGAGGTGGACGCCGAGCTCCGCCCCGACGTGGCGACCGCACTCGACGGCGCGGACGTCCTGCACTACACGCACTTCTCCCTCGCGATGCGCCGCTCACGCCGATTCGCCATCTGGGTGGCCTGGAACATCGATGGCGCGTCGATGAAGAAGCTGTCGCGAAAGAAGATCGACTTCGTGAAGGATCCGCGCCTGGACGCGGATGTCCAGGTCGGCAACGAGTTGTACCGCGACAACCGGCTCGATCGCGGTCACCTCGCGCGGCGCGCGGACCTGCTCTGGGGCAGCCTGCCCGAAGCGGCGAAAGCCAACAAGGACTCGTTCTTCTACACCAACATCACCCCGCAGATGGACGATTTCAACCAGAGCGCGCGCGACGGGATCTGGGGGCGGCTCGAGGACGCCGTCTTCGCCGATGTCGACGTCGACGACCTCAAGGTCAGCGCATTCGGGGGGCCGGTCTGCACCGACGACGACCGGGAATTCCGGGAGGTCAAGATCCCCCGCGAGTTCTGGAAAGTCATCGCGTTCGAAGAGAACGGCGAGCTGAAGGCCCGCGGCTTCCTGCTGACCCAGAACCTGGAGCAGCTCGAAGCACTCGAACTCGACGAGTTCCGCGTGTTCCAGGTCGCGCTGTCCGAGATCGAACAGCGGGCCCGCTTCCACTTCCCGCAGGTGCTGCGCGACGCGGATCTGCGATTGGCACCGGAAGAAGTGGCCACCCCGTTGGACGCGGTCGCGGACATCCGTTGGTGAGGCCGACCGGGTGCGATACGTGATCGCTATACCGCGCGAGAATTCGGAGGTGCGCTGAATCCCTCGGCGAATTCGATGAAGTTCTGCACGACGGTTTCGCTCTCTCGTCGAACGCTGCGTTTGAGCAGAAGTCCTGGGAGCAACAGGGAGTAGTGCACCTCGGTGTGATACCAGACCTGGGTATCCGCACCGTCGCGCGACACTTCGAACCAGCCACCGCCGCCGAGCCCGTTGCAACTGTCCACGACCTGCCACGACACCCGGTCAGCGGTCCACTCGTATTCCAGCACCTGCAGATCGGACCTGCCGAGGAACGTGTCCGCGGTGACGTAAACCCGCTGCGGCCTGCCGGATTCGTCGCGAGAGGCCACGCGTGCATCCGAATACAGCGACCATTCGGGAAGCAATTCGATCGCCGCGACCGCATCGAAGACCTGTGCGGGATCGACGGCGACGGCGAAATGTATATCGGTTTTTACGCGCATAACTCCTCCACCCCCCGTACCAACGCGGCCGATTCTGCCCGGCACGCCTTTCATCCGTCAACATGCTCTTGCCCTTCACACACCGGCTTCGCGAGAATGTCGCAGTCGGCTACCCGTGGGCTATTTCGCGGCGGTCGCAGTGCCGAGACCACAGACCGATCAGGAATCGAGAAGCACCGGTCGAGGAGCCGGAGCTAGCGTCACTGGCAGAGACCGGATCGAGCTTTCTCGTGGCTGTCGCGAGAACCGACTGGAGGTAAGCGGATGACACAGAACCAGAAAGCAGGCAAGCGTGGTACGACCGGGGCGTTGTCCCGGTGGTTCCAGCGGAAGATGAACGTTCGCACGAACGCCCGTATCCGGCGCAAAGGCGGCAAGTTCATGGGCATGGACCTGCTGATCCTGCACACGGTGGGTCGCCGCAGCGGCCAGCAGCGCGAATCGCCGGTGACGTGGTTCTCCGACGGTGCGGACGGCCGGCTGATCGTCGCGTCGGGCGGCGGCAGCAGGCACCCGGACTGGTACGTCAATCTGATGGCGCATCCCGACCGAGCGTCGATCGAATTGCCCGGCCACGGCACCGTGCCGGTGGCCCCGTGCCGCCTCGAGGGCGCCGAGCGCGAGCAGGCATGGCAGCGGATCGTCACCGCTCAGCCCCGCTACGCGAAGTACCAGCGCAAATCCGGCCGGGAGTACCCGCTGATCCGGCTCACCCCCCGCTGACCGTCCAGCCTGCGCAACCGCGCCCACCGAGGGTGATCTCGGGCGCCACCGCGAGCCGGCTTCCGCGGGCCGACGAAGCCGACGGGGTTCCTCATCGACCGCGCACCGGAGTGGCGCGGTCGTCAGCGGTGGTGGCTCGATCCGACGGTGTGCATGCCGCTGAACGGGGTGGTGAAACCGTCGTAGCGCAGACGCAGCATCATCCCTTGGTGCGCGTGCGGCAGGTTGTGGCAGTGGTTCATCCAGATGCCCGGATTCGAGGCGCGAAACGCGACCTCCCATACCTGGCCGGGACGAACGTCGAAGGTGTCGACCCACAGTGGGCTGCCCGACGACGGCGTGCCGTCTCTGGACAGGATCAGCACCGGATGGCCGTGCAGATGCCAGGGGTGCGTCTCGCGGCTCCGGTTGACCACGGTGAACCGGACGATGTCGCCTTCGGCGACGAGCTGATCGGGGATCGAGGGGTGGCCACGGCCGTTGACGGTGTGCGCGTACGCCGGTGCACCGTCGACCATGGCCGCCCCACGGTCGAGAACCAGGGTGAAGTGCCGGTCGGCAGCGGCGGTGCGCAACGCGACGGGGACCGGGGTTCCGTACCTCAGCAGGTCGAGTTCGGGCCATCGGGCGATGTCCTGGGTGGACGGCTCGCCGTCCGGAGCGCCGGCCCGGGGCCGCAACCACACTGTGGCAGCGCGATCGTCCACCGCCAGTGCCACGGACGTGCTCGGCATGACGAACACGAGGTCGTGGCGGCCGCCCGCGGGCAGCCGCAGTGCGGTCCGGGTGACCTCGCCCGGCTGCTCCAGGTCGCGGCCGTCGACGGCCACCACCCGGAACGAGGCGCCCGCCAGCGCGAACATGTGCGGATCGGAGTCGGTGTTGATCAGCCGCAGCCGTACCGCGGTGCCCGGCGGTGCGATTCGTTCGGCGCCGCCCGCGATGGTGGCGGTGCCGTCGAAAGTGTGCACGAGCAGAGTCAGATCCAGTTGTTCGGTGTCCTCCGCGCGAGGTTTCACCACGAGGGCACCGAAAAGCCCCCGGCGTACGCCGATGTGTGACGCGTGATGGGTGTGGTACCAGTAGGTTCCCACTTGGTCGGCGCGGAACCGGTAGACGAATTCGCCACCGGGTGCCACGGCGTCCTGGGTGAGGCCCGCGGCACCGTCCTCCCCGCACGGCACGTCGTAGCCGTGCCAATGCAGCGTCACTCCGTCGCCCAGATCGTGGTTGATCAGCTTGACCTCGATCAGGTCCCCCTGGGTGGCCGTGATCTGCGGGCCGGGCACCGTGCCGCCGAAGGTCCAGGCGTCGATGTCGCGTCCGGACTCCGAGCGCACGGTGGCTTTCCGGGCGACCAATGCGTGTTCGCGCCGGACACCGCCCGGTGCCGGTGTCTCGGCGCCCCGCAGGTCGGTCACCGGTACGGCCGCGTGCGACGCCGGACCGGGACCGCCTCCGTCGGTCACCGACGCGGCGGACCGCACCGACAGGCCGACGCCGGTACCGGCCGCCCCGACCACGACCACCGCACCGGCGACGCCGAGAAAGCGGCGGCGCGAAACCTCGGGCCGGTCATCGATATCCGGCTCGCCGGCACTGTCCACGCTCGGTGTCCCGAACACCCGCACGGTCAGCAGCACGCTCGCCGCCACCAGGGCGATCGTGATCAGCACGATGCCGAAGCTGAGGGGATATCCGATGAGGAAGCTCACCGCGAAACCCGCCAGCGCGGCATAAGCCGCGGTGAGCATCGCGACGACGCCTGCCACATCGGGGGTTTGCGGCGGCCTGGTATCCCTGGCCTGCGCGAGCAGCCGGGGACCAGCGATCACCGTGGCCGCCGACGCGGCCACCACGAGCAATGGCAGCCCGAGGAGCACCTTCTCTTGGACGAACCACCACCCCCGACCGGCCAGCGCCGTGACCGACACCGCCCTGGCCGACGTCACCAGCAGTGCCACGACCAGGAGAGCCAGGGCGAGCCCGGCCCGCCGCAGCGACATGGTGACGCCTGCCGCGAACCACACGACCACACTCAGCAGCGCGAGGGCATGGTCCACGAGGATCCAGGTGGCTGTCGTCATGACGCCGTTCGCACGGGTTTCCGCGCTACCTTCCGCGACTGCCGCACGATCATCCCGATCACGCCGATAATGACCAGCCCGTTGATCGCGTGCACGCCGAAGACGAGATGGCCGCTCGAACCGTCACCGAACGCTCTGGCGACTTCCCGGATCACCGACTGACCGATCACCAACCCGGTGACCAGACCGGCCAGCCCGACGAGCCGTCGCGGCATCCGGGCGATGGCGGCGGCGATCGTGAGCACGAGCGCGAAGACGAGGATCACGTACCCGAGCGTGCGATGCGGCTGGAAGGATTCCTCGACGGGCGCGGTGTCGTACGCACCGCTGGCCGCCAGATAGAACTGGGCGATGACGGCGAGCAGCAGCAGGGCCGCCAGGCCGGTGAAGGCTCTTTTCATGCCGTCGATCGTCGTGGCGGCCGGGCATGCCCGGCTTCCGGCGACGGGAGTCGCCGTCTACGCGAATGCGCGTAGAAACATCGCGATCGGCTGCGCCGGTCGTCGTAGCCGATCGCGCACACGAGGCGGGGTGCGAGCGCTCCCGGATGCCGTACTCTCACGGCATGGTTCTGCGGGCGGTGTCGCGACAGCTGTCTGCCCGGTCCTCGCCTCGGCCCGACTGGGTCTCGGATATCGCGCTGGCGCTGTTCGTCACCGTGATCCAGGTTCTGAGTGCCGCGATCCCGGTGCCGCTCGAGCCGGTCTCGACGCCGGTCTCGGGCGTCGGATACGCCCTGCTGTTCGTGAGCGGCGTGGCCGTCGCCGCGCGCCGCCGGTGGCCGGTCCCGGTGTTCGTGGTGACGGCGCTGGCCAGCCTCATCTATTTCGGTTTCGACTTCCCCGACCGGCTCTCCTATCTCGCGCTCTTCATCGCCCTGTACACCCTCGCCGCCTACGGCGACGGGCGGCGCTCGCTGATGATCGCCGGTGGCGGCATCACGGTGCTCGCCGTCGGCTGGCTGATCGCCGCGGCGGATGTCGAGCCGATCGTGGCCATCGGATGGGTGTTCTTCCGGATCGGCGCGTCCGTGATCAGCACGACGCTGGGCGAGTCCGTCCGATCCCGCCGGGTCATCGCCGCCGATGCGCAAGAACGGGCAGAGCTGGCGGAGCGGTCCCGCGACGAAGAAGCCAGGGCGCGAGTCGACGCCGAACGACTGCGGATCGCCCGCGAAGTCCACGACACCGTCGCCCACGCCATCGCCATCATCAATGTGCAGGCAGGTGTCACCGCACACGTGCTCGACAAGCGACCGGAACAGGCCCGCGAAGCATTGCGCACCATCGAACAGACCAGCTCTCGTGCGCTGCACGAGATGCGTGCCATTCTCGGTGTACTGCGCGATGGCGACGAGCGCGAACCCTATCCCGGTCTCGGTCAGATCGATGAACTCGTCGGCAAGGCCCGCGATGCCGGGCTCGACATCGCTTTCGAGCAGACCGCCCCGGTGACACCGCTGCCGAGCGCGGTGGGCAGCGCCGCGTACCGCATCGTGCAGGAATCGATCACCAACGTGATCCGCCACGTCGGCCCCACCCGGGTGACGGTGGCGCTCGAACCCGGCATCGACGCCTTGCGGATACGGGTGATCGATGCGGGCAGCCGCGACACCGCGCACGTTCCGCCCCGCGCCGGCAGTTCACCCACGACCGGCCGCGGCATCGTCGGAATGCGGGAACGCTGCCAGCTGCTCGGCGGTGAACTCGACGCGACGTCGCGTCCCGACGGCGGGTTCGAGGTCACCGCCCGGCTCCCCCTCGCCCCGGTCGGATCGCGCCTGTGAACTCCACACCACCGATCAAGGTGCTGCTCGCCGACGACGAACGTCTGGTCCGTTCCGGCTTCAAGGTCCTGCTCGACCTGGAAGACGACATCACGGTGGTCGGTGAAGCCACCAACGGTGCGGAAGCCGTCGAACTCGCCCGCGCCGGCCGCCCCGACGTCGTCCTCATGGACATCCGCATGCCACGGCTGGACGGCATACGCGCCACCGCCCAGATCGCCGAGGCCAACGGGTTGGAACGGGTCAAGGTGCTGATCCTCACGACCTACGACACCGACGAGAACGTCTTCGACGCCCTGCAGGCGGGTGCCAGCGGGTTCTTGCTCAAGGACGCGGGCCCCGCCGAACTCTTGCACGCCATCCGGGTGGTCGCCGCCGGTGACGCGCTGCTCGCGCCTCGGGTCACCCGCCGCCTCATCAGCCAGTTCACCGCGCAGCGCAGGGCTGCCAAGTCCGCCGAAGACCGGCTCGCGGTGCTGACCGACCGTGAGCGCGAAGTGCTGGCATTGGTGGGTCAGGGCATGAGCAATGACGAGATCGGCGCCGCGTTGTTTCTCAGCCCCGCCACGGCACGCACCCATGTCAGCCGCGCGATGGTGAAACTGGGTGCGCGCGATCGCGCGCAGCTGGTCGTGATCGCCTACCAGACCGGACTGAGTGATTTCACCGCGTAGTTGTCGGCGGTTCGTCCGTCCCTGACGGCACCGACGTCATTGCGGCTGGACATATTTCGGTACGCCCGTGTCCGTTCGACCACGGACCGGTACGACGACCGACGCAGCTGACCGTGATCTTCGTACGCGCATTCACGTAGACAGCGACTCCTGTCGCCGGAAGCGGAGCAGGCCTGGCGGACGCGACGATCGTCGGCATGATCATCGATCCCGAACTCGAAGCATTCCTCCCGCTGTTCCCCCCGGCCGATCTGAGCGACCCGCTCACCGCCCGCGCGAACCTCGCGGCGCTGTCCGCCGCGGTCGCCGTACCGGACACCGCGGACCTGGAGATCGAAAATCGCACGGTGCCGGGCGATTCCGATGTGCCGATCCGGATCTACCGGCCGCACCGGGCACAGGGCGCCATCCTGTGGCTGCACGGCGGCGGATTCGTCATGGGTGATCTGGACACCGAACATCCGTGGGGCGCGCTGCTGGCCAAGGGCTCCGGCGCCACAGTGATCTCGGTGGGCTACCGCTTGGCCCCCGAACACCGGTTCCCCGCCGCGCATGACGACATCTACACGGTGCTGACCTGGACGGCCGAGCACGCGGCCGAGCTCGGCATCGACCCGGCGCGGATCGCGATCGGAGGCCACAGCGCCGGCGCGGGACTCGCGGCCGCGGTGACATTGCGGGCGCGGGACCACCAGGGGCCGCCGATCCGCTTCCAACTGCTCAACCAACCGGTCCTCGACGACCGGCAGCAGTCCTGGTCGGCGCGGAATTTCACCGACACACCCTTCGTGACTCGCGCCAAGGTCGCCCAAATGTGGGGACATTACTTGGGTTCCACGCCCGCCACGCCGTACGCCGCCCCGGCGCGGGCCACCGACCTGTCCGGCCTGCCACCTGCCTACATCGCCACCGCGGAATTCTGCCCGAACCGCGACGAAGACATCGACTACGCCCTGCGCCTGCTGCGGGCGGGCGTACCGGTCGAGCTGCACCAGTGGCCCGGCACGTTCCACGGATCGCAGGCGATCCTGTCCGCTCAGGTGTCCCAGCGCCAGACCGCCGAACTCGCCGCAGCGCTGCGCCGAGCACTGGCCGGGGATACGAGCTACTCGGAATCTAGACATTGACAAGTTTGCGCGCACCAACTTATCTTTCCACTGTCAAGATTTGCTCTGGATCCCCGGGGGCTCGATGGCAACGACGGCTGACCGACCGACCCGCGTCGGCTCCATCCATGGGCGCACGCGACCGCACACGAACCCGCCGCTATCCAGCGCGAAGAGATTGACGAAGACAGGAGAACGATGACCACCATCGACCTCGCGGAGGCGAGGGAGCAGTCCACCCCACCCCCAGCAGATGTCGACTCCTCGGCGCAAAACAGCGTGACGGCACTTCTGCGCCCTTATCTGGGCGGGTTCGCCGCCGTGGTCGTCCTGCAGATCATCGGCGCCATCGCCGGCCTGGCGCCATTGCTCGCGGTCGTCGAACTGGGTCGAACACTGTTGGCACCCGGGCCGATCGATCACGGTCATGTCTGGATGATCGTGCTCGCGGGCGCGGTCGGCTTGTTCGCCCGGCTGCTGTTCACGGCCGCGTCGTCCGGCATCGGGCACCTGCTCGACAGCCGGGTGCAACTGGCATTCCGCAGGCGACTGGCCGCGCGGCTGGGCCGGGTACCGATCGGCTGGTTCGCCCGGCGCAGCTCCGGCGAGCTGGCGAAGATCGTCGGTAAAGACGTGAGTGCCGTGCACCCGCTCATCGCCCACACTCCCGGCGATCTGGTCGCCGCGTTCGTGGTGCCGCTGGTGTCGCTGATCTACCTGTTCACGATCGACTGGCGGCTCACGCTGATCACGCTCGTTCCGGTGGTGCTGGCCGTGGCGCTGGTGCCACTGATGATGACCCCGACCCGGCTGCGCGAGCAGAAGGAGTTCGACGCGGGGATGAGCCGGATCGCGAACGCGGCCGTCGAGTTCGTGCAGGGCATCTCGGTGGTGAAGGCGTTCGGCTCCGGCGAGCGTGCGCACCGGAAATTCCGGATGGCCGCAGACGATTTCGCGGACGCATTTCTGAGGATGGTGCACGGTCTCGCCGGGATCGCAGCGGGAATGCAGGTGGTGCTGTCGCCGCCGTTCGTGCTGCTGATCGTCCTGATCGGTGGGACGGTTCTGATCACGGACGGTTCGCTCCCCCCGGCCGACCTGCTGCCGTTCCTGCTGCTGGGCCTCGGCCTGACCGCTCCGATCGCGGCACTCGGCCACGGATTCGACGATCTGCAGGCCGCCCGCCGCGCCGTCGAGCGCATCCGCGACGTGCTCGCCGTGCCCTCGCTGCCGGAGCCCGCGCGCCCGGTCGCGCCACAGGGCCACCGGGTGGAACTGCGTGACGTGCGATTCGGGTACGACGCCGGTCGGGAAGTACTGCGTGGCATCGACCTGGTCCTCGAGCCGGGCACGGTCACCGCGATCGTCGGACCGTCCGGGAGCGGCAAATCCACGCTGGTGCAGCTGTTGCCGCGGTTCTTCGACCCGGCCCACGGTTCGGTGACCCTGGGCGGAGTCGATCTCCGCGAAGTCGCCGGGCGTGAGCTCTACCGGATGGTCTCGTTCGTCTTCCAGGACGTTCGCCTGCTGCGCGCGTCGGTCGCGGACAACATCGCCCTGGCAGTGCCCCATGCCGACCGCGCCGCCGTGGTGCGCGCCGCCCAGCTGGCGAACATCCACGATCGAATCCTCGAGCTGCCCGACGGCTACGACACGGTGCTCGGTGCGGGCGTTCAACTGTCCGGCGGTGAATCGCAGCGGATTTCACTCGCCCGCGCACTGCTGGCCGACACCCCCGTTCTCGTGCTCGACGAAGCGACCGCTTTCGCCGACCCGCACACCGAACAGGCGGTGCGCCGGGCACTGGCGACGCTGGCGGGCGATCGGACGATCCTGGTCATCGCCCATCGCCTGGAGACGATCGCCGACGCCGACACCGTCGTGCTGCTGGAGAACGGGTCGATCGTCGAACGCGGCAAGCCGGCCGAATTGCTGGCGCGCAACGGCAAATTCGCCGAATTCTGGCAATCCCACCGAGTCACGTTCACCGATGGGGCCGAAACCCTGGGTGGCGTGCTGCGGCGTGAACTCGGGCCATGGAGGCGGATCGCCACCGCGCACGACACCGATCGAACACTGCAAGGAGACGAGCCCCGATGATTCGAACGCTATTGCGCGTGCTCGGAGACGAGTACGCCCAGCCCGTGCGCCGCACGGTCGCCCTGATGACGGCAACCGCGATAGCCGAGGGTTTGTCCTACGCACTGCTGGTTCCGGTGTTGCGGGCACTGTTCGGAAGCACGCCCACGGACGCCCGCCCCTGGCTGATCGCGTTCGGAGCGGCCGTCGCCGGCTATGCGGCGCTGCGCTATCGCAGCGATCTGTCCGGTTTCCGCGTCGGGACCACGCTGCTGCGCGGTGTCTATCACCGTTTCGGCGATCGCCTGGCTCGATTGCCCCTCGGCTGGTTCACCGCCGGTCGCGTCGGGGAGGTGTCGGTCCTGGCCAGCGAGGGTGTGCTGCAAGCGATGAGCGTGATCGCTCATCTGCTGGCGCCTCTGATCTCCGCCGTGGCTACTCCGCTGACGATCCTGCTCGTGATGCTCGCCTTCGACTGGAAGATGGGCTCGGCCGCGCTGGCCGCCGTACCGGTCGTGGCGGCGATCCAGATCTGGACGGGGCGCTCGATGGCCGCTGCCGACGCGGAGCGCACCGAACGTACCAAGGAGGCCACGGGAAGAGTCATCGAATATCTCCAGGCCCAGCCCGTACTGCGCGCCGGTGGCCGGACCGCCGAACGCTTCCGGTTGCTCGACGACTCACTGTCGGGACTCGAGCGCGCGGCCCGCCGTTCCATGCTGTCGGCACTGCCCGGCATCGTGGGCCTGACGCTCACCGTGCAGGCCGTGTTCACCGCGTTGCTCGCGTTGGGCGCTTACCTCGCGCTCGGCGGGAACATCGGTGTAGCAGAGGTTTTGGCGATCCTGGTGCTGGCTGCCCGATGTGCGGATCCGCTGCTTTCGCTCTCGGAAATCGGCGGCCAACTGCGGGGCGCGCGGGTGGGGCTGGCCGGCCTCGACATGGTGTTGCGCACCGAGCCCCTACCGGAGGCTCTCGAACCGATCCCGCCGAAAGGCCACGCTCTGGCGTTCGAGTCCGTCACCTTCCAGCATGGCGGCCGCACGGTGATCGACAACGTGTCGCTGTCCGTGCCGGAGGGCCGGCGCCTCGCCGTTGTCGGGCCGTCGGGGGCCGGTAAGAGCACTTTGCTGCAACTGCTCGCACGGTTCTATGACGTGGATAAGGGTGCGGTGCGCGTGGGCGGTGTGGACGTCCGGGCCATCAGCACCGAGGCGCTGATGGCGCAGTACGCCATCGTCTTCCAGAATGTCTACCTCTTCGACGGCACCATCGAGGAGAACGTACGACTCGGCCGTCCCGACGCCACCGACGCCGAGGTCCGGGCGGCAGCGGCCGCGGCGCGATTGGACGAAGTGGTCGAGCGACTGCCCGACGGATGGGCAACGAACGTCGGCGAAGGCGGCGCACTCCTGTCGGGAGGCGAGCGTCAGCGTGTCTCGATCGCCCGAGCGCTGCTGAAGGACGCGCCCATCGTGCTGCTGGACGAGGTGACCTCCGCACTGGACCCGACGAACGAGGCAGCCGTCCACGAGGGCATCGAGCGCCTGATGGCGGGGCGGACGGTGGTGATGGTGGCGCACCGTCTTCGGACCGTGCAACGCGCTGACCAGATCGTCTTCCTGGACGGCGGCCGGGTCGTGGAGCAGGGCAGTCACGAGGAGCTGTTGCGTCACGGAGGGCATTACGCCGACTTCTGGAAATTGTCCCGGGTACCGGTAGCGAGTGAATGAGTCATTACGAGTGTGACCTGCGTCCGCAGATCGAGCTACCACCGCCCCTTCGTCCACCAAGCCGAAGTACAGGTAGCTGGCTACCCGTGAGCAATCCAGTTTCCACTGGCAGGGTTCTCCCTGAGCATGAGTAGTCGAATCAGGAGTTTCGATGCGATCTCCAAGTAGCCATAGTTCGAGACCTGCGAGAGCCGCTTGGTTTGCCGCGAAGATTTCGGTGCTCGGATTCTCAGCGACCGTTTTCACGGCTTGCGAAGGCAACAACATCGACCCACCCCCACCGCCCAAGTCGGCCTCCCCTTCGGGGACATCTACGCCGGCTGCGACGCAGCCCGGGGTGACGGTTTCGCCCGCAGATTCTGTTCCAGCGTCGCCGTCGTCTCCAGTGCCGATACCTGACGGAAATAGGTTCCCGACTGCGGAACCGCTCGATACCCGTACACCCGGTGGGCGACCACCTACTCCGGGAGGCTACGTACGCCCTTCCACTCCACCGCTGCCAGAGAGCAGGACCCCGGAACCGGCTGAAACGGGCACTCCGCCGACCACGCAGGTCATCCCCGGTGGGCCGACGCCCGCACCCAACGGCACGCCAGAAGGTCCGTGAGATGACCGACCAGCCAGCCGCGTCCCCGGCGATGCTCCAACGATGGGTGGGGTTCATCGGGGCGGTCGTCGCCCCGACCACGATCATCACGGCGCTGTGCTACTACTTCGGCTACGTCTACACCCGCAAGAAACTGGCCCATTTCGGCGTCGACTGCGACGCCCTCGGCTTCGCCTCCAGCGACTACGTAGTGGGGAGCGTCAGCGTGCTGTACGCACCACTATTACTACTGCTGGTCGGGTGGTTCTCAGCTGCCTGGGTAGGCACCTACGCAGGACGTTTCATCCGGAGCGGACAACGACCACGCCTGGTTCGCAACACCGGCCGAACCATCCTCACGCTCGGAGCAGTCTTCATCACCACCGGTATCACCGGAGTAGTGGTGCCCTGGCTCACGCCCAAGTCCCCCGTCATTTCCTGGGCGTTTTCACCCACCACGCTCGGATTGGGTGGACTTCTCATTGTGGTCGGCTATTGGGTCCTGTCCGCATCGATGACCGAGCAGGGTACACGTAGAGCGGCACCGACCACACGAGTCAACCAAACCATCGCGATCGCAGTCAGCCTCCTGGCCCTCTTCGCCGTGATGAACTCCTTCGCCACCCGGCTCGGCGACAACGCCGCCCAAACCTCTGCCCACGAACTCTGGACGAGAGAGTCCGTCGTCTCCGTCGTAACGGACGAACGTTTGGACGTGCCGAGAAACCTGATAGCGGAGACACTGGTCGAGGCCCAACCGCAACAGCCTCCACGATTCCGCTACCAGTGTTTCCGCGTCCTCGTAGCCCGCGGCGACCTATGGGTACTTGTGCCCGCAAAATGGTCCCAGGACAACGGATTCGCGGTCATCGTTCCAGCCGACAACTCCATCGTCAGCGTCTCACGATCGAGCGCCTTCAAAAAAGTCGCCGAAGACAACCCCCAACCCCAAGATGTGCCATGGCAGTGCCCAGAACGTGCACCGAACCCCCACTGACACCCTGCGTAGCGTAACTATGGCAGCGGCGCAGTGTCATGCCTACGAAGTCGCGCCGCCGCGATGAGAGACTGTCAGGCCCCGTGTGCTGGGCAGCAGGCTTCGAACAATGATCTGCACCACAGCCTGTGGCGCTTCGACTGAACGACGCATCGATAGCGGATCCCTGCGTCGGCACCTACCGAGCGGCGATCATCGACAATAGAAACTGCGCGACCTTGATTGCAGGTTCAGGTCCGCTCTGCGGTGCGATCGAAATCTTGAACGCTCGCTCATGTGTCGATCAAACGGCGGGCCAAGCACACCTGGGGCGCCGGACAGCTCAAATCTTGACGTTGGCCCACTTCGCGAATCGGGCCAGGTCGTCGGTTCCGCGGCGGGCGTGGGCGAGTACGCGCACGGTCTCGTGGACTTGGGGATGGTTGCGCGTCAGCCCCGGCGCGAGCCGGCGCGCCTGGTCGAGACTGGTGAGGGCACGATGCTTATCCCCGTGGAGCAACCACGCGCGAGACACGTCGATCCAGTGATGCCCTGCGCGGGAGGGCGATACCGATGCCGGTAACCGAATCTGCTCGGCGCGTGCGACCGCGGTCGTACCATCGGACAACTCTACGGGCACCGCGACAGAGTGGATTGCGACGTTCGGCAGATGGAACCCGGTCCCGTACTCCTGATACCGATCGGAGCTGATCACCTGTCCGATCCGACGTGCTTCCCGCAGATGCGCGTCGGCGGTTTCGGCGTCGAGCGCACGGGCCGACAGTACCGCTCCCCGCAGGTGCAACGCGCCCCGTACCGCGAGGACTCCGGTGTTGTGGGCAGCTTCTCGCTGACGGCATGCGCACGTTCAACGACCCGCAGCCCACCGGCGTACGCGCCGGAGTACAGCAGAATGAGCGCACGATGGTATTCCGCCGCGATCGGCCACGCCGGGTCACCACTGCGTTCAGCGGCCCACACGCAGCGCTCTGCGGCCAACCCGGCGAGATCGAGGTAGCCGTACCGATAGGCGATCGACGACGCACTGTTATAGGCGTAGGCGAGCGTCGAATAGATAGTCTCCAGCCGATGCCCGGGAGGTTCGTCGCTCGCGAGCACGTGCAAACCGTGGATCACGTCCGGCAGTTCGGCGGTGTGGTCGCCGTACCGGCCCCGGCGCCTGCTCTCCTGAACCCGATGCAGTGCCGCGGTCAGCTCTTCCAAGGTGGTCGGCGCGCTCAGCGGTTCGTCGTTGAACGCCAGGATCTTTCGGCGCAACTCGCGGATCGTGGCGTGAGCCCCGGCGTCGTCGCGCGCCGGGGTGTAGGGCTGTCCGGTCAGGTCCTCGATGTTCACACCGAGGGCACCGGCCACGGCCGCGATGAACGCGGGCGAGGCGGGGCGTGTGCCTCGCTCGACCTTGCGCAGCAGCGACACGTTCGCCCTCTGCGCAAGCTGTAACTGTGTAAGCCGAGCGAGTTTGCGCGCCCTGGCGGTACGTTCCCCGATCCCGGCGTCGTCCATGCCTCCACGGTGACACACGATGTGCCGCTTCGCATGGGTTCACCCAGGCCGAGGTATCCGCAGGCCCCGGCGTCGGGTTGACCCCCGAATCCCCGACGCCCGGTGCCCGCCGACCACCACAACGCACCGAAGGGTCACCGAATGACCGCAGAGCTCGCAACCGTCCTGATCGTCATAGCCGCTGTCGGCGGGCTGCTCATCCTTGTGTTCTGGGTTCTTCCCTGGCTACTTCAGCTGGGCGACGATCCGCACGAGTCGGTACCGGCGCGTGAGATCTTCGCGCGATTGAAGGACGAGCAGCGATGACGACACGGCGTTCATGGGTCCAGGATTACTGCGAGGACAGCAATCGTCCCGCCGATGAGCAGCACGCGCAGGGCCTGTTCAAGCTCCACGCGACCTGCACCCCGGCGTGCCCGCACAAGCTTTCTGCACAGCGGTATCTCCAGGAGCGCGATGCGGAGGGCCAAGCCACGGAAGGGCGAGAGGGTCGCTAGCCGGTTACGCAACGTGACAACAACCGGCGTACCGGGAAGCGACTGACCGGCCACTTGCTGAAGATGAGCACCCGCCGACGGCGGCCATGGGATACCCAATGGTGGGTGACCAGCGTCTGGTAGCGGCGTTTTAGTGGCGTTAGCGCCCGCCATCGAGCGATCTACCCTCCGGCGCACCAGGCCGCCGATCAGCTACTCCGGCCGTACCTGCATCCATTATAAAGCCATGATCATCTAATGCGGGTAGCCACTACTCACGCCAAGAGCGTATCTACAAGTGATTCTAGAAAATGTCAGTTTCATGCTAGCAACCCGGACGGGGCTGCTGACTCAGTTGACAAGAAGAATCACTGCAAGAACGGAGAAGCAAATGAACAACAACAGCTGCTTGATCAAGCTCCTCCCGGAGGAGGTTTGGCCCGTCGCCGCCGAACGAGCTAGCGGGATCAACCCGGCCAACGCGCCGGCGTTACAGATGCTCGAACTTGCGGTCCCTGATGCGGTCATGGACCCGGGTCATCTTGCCGCCCTAACCGGTAAGTACTGGGGCAGCAATGGGGTACGGCTAACTGTACAGTTCCTCGATAATCCTGCCGCCGACCTGCGGTCTCGAATCCTCTCGCACATGAACAGCTGGGGGACCTGGGCCAATGTGAACTTTCGGGAGACAGCGGTCGACGGACAAGTGCGCATCGCTCGCGCCGATGGCCGAGAAGGTGGATTCTGGTCATTTCTTGGGACTGACATCCTTCAGGTTGAAGCAGGGAATCCAACGATGAACCTCGAGGGCTTCACGATGAGTTTCCCGGATTCCGAATTCTTCCGCGTTGTGCGGCACGAGACGGGGCACACGCTGGGGTTTCCGCACGAGCATAAGCGCTCGCAGATTGTAAATCGCATCGACAGAGACAAAGCTATCCAATTCTTTGCCACGCGCTTTGGCTGGTCAGAGCAAATGGTGATCTCACAAGTATTGACCCCACTGGAGAACTCGGCGCTCATCGCAACTGAGCAGGCAGATCCGCATTCCATCATGTGCTACTGGCTACCGGCATCCATTATGCGAGATGGTATTGCCGTCGAGGGTGGCACCGACATCAATGATCAGGACGCAGGATTCGCTTCATCAATCTATCCCAAACCGCCGGCATGGTACGTCTCGGAAAGTGGAACAGGGAAGTGGAAGGAAATAAACGTCTCCAGGTTCCGCATCGAAGATTTAGCCTTCGGCGACTTCACCGGCACCGCCAAAACAGACGTCTTCCGCGCCGACGGCACCAACTGGTTCATCTCCGAAGGCGGAACCGGAAAATGGAAAGAAATCAACACCTCCAAGTACCGCATCGAAGATTTAGCCTTCGGCAACTTCACCGGCACCGCCAAAACAGACGTCTTCCGCGCCGACGGCACCAACTGGTTCATCTCCGAAGGCGGAACCGGAAAATGGAAAGAAATCAACACCTCCAAGTACCGCATCGAAGATTTAGCCTTCGGCAACTTCACCGGCACCGCCAAAACAGACGTCTTCCGCGCCGACGGCACCAACTGGTTCATCTCCGAAGGCGGAACCGGAAAATGGAAAGAAATCAACACCTCCAAGTACCGCATCGAAGATTTAGCCTTCGGCAACTTCACCGGCACCGCCAAAACAGACGTCTTCCGCGCCGACGGCACCAACTGGTTCATCTCCGAAGGCGGAACCGGAAAATGGAAAGAAATCAACACCTCCAAGTACCGCATCGAAGATTTAGCCTTCGGCAACTTCACCGGCACCGCCAAAACAGACGTCTTCCGCGCCGACGGCACCAACTGGTTCATCTCCGAAGGCGGAACCGGAAAATGGAAAGAAATCAACACCTCCAAGTACCGTGTCGCGGACTTGGCGTTCGGCGATTTCACGGGCGATGGCACGACAGACGTATTCCGCGCCGGCTAACCGAAGCGCCGACGTCTATCTCTGACAGCAAGGCCGCGTCCGAGATCGCTACCACTCAGCGAGCCGCCTCAGCTAAGGCGCGTTCAACGACGTTGCGCCGCCAGTAAGCGATTGAGTCTAACCTGGGCGGTCGCCCCCCCCCGACGCGGTCTCGCCGTCCGGTGGGCGATCTGGTCGGCGCGTTCGGTAATGACAGCGTGAATACGCCTGCGACGCATCAGGACCGATTACTCGCCGATGAGTAAGGCTCGTCGGCGAGTAGCCGGGTAGGACGGCGCCGCGGCAGATCACCGGTCAGCCGCGGCACCGCGATGGCATCGAGCACGGCGGGCATCATCGGCCAGTCACCAGCTCGGCCCGCATCGATGCAGCCGGTTCGATGAGGCAAACCGAGTCGAGCACGCCGTTCTCCGCCGCGCTAGACACCACACAGGTTCTACTCCGATCAATCAGGGTGTCCGGCGATGGTGGGCGCAGCTTTCCAGCGGCAGCGATTTACCACGTCCGGCAGTCGGACGAGCACACTGTCCACCCAATTCATTGCGAGGGAATGCCGGAGTGAAGTCTTCTTGAGCGCCCGCGGATCGAGCTTTCACCGACCCTTCGTCCATAAAGTCGTACAACAGGTAGTCTGCCACCCGTGAGCAATAAATGATCTATCGGCAGCGTTCTCCCTGAAACCTGGTAGTCGAATTAGGAGTTCCGATGCGATGCCGAGAGCCATAGCTCAGGAGCTTCGAGAGCCGCTTGGTTTGCCGCGGGGACCTATCGGCGCTCAAATTCTGTCGACCGTTTTCATGGCTCGCGAACGCAACAGCGATCCAACATTACCACCTGACTCCCACTGTACGCTACCAGCCCGAAAGGGGCAGTGGCACATATGTTTTCGGAAACCGAATCACATTGCAGCAGAGAAAAGGGCGTCTCAGTGAGAGACTGAAACTATGCCGATAATCGCAAATCAGCAAGGCTCCGACTGCATCGTCCTCAGCAGTAACAAAGAGTAAGCTCAATCCTTATCGGTGATCGATACATCGAAATCTTACTGGACTGGCAGTAGCAGACGAGTCGATCAGACGTCAAGGCGACCGAACGCCCGCGCCAGCGGATTGCGGACAAAAGCAACCGAGGAGCCCCATCATGACAGTGGTCCAGAACTTCATCGACGGCAAGCTCGTCGACTCGGTCAGCGGTGCGACGATGGCGCTCATCGACCCCACCACTGGCGATCAGTACGGCACCGCCCCGGCGTCCAACGAACAGGACATCGACAACGCGTACGCAGCGGCGGACAGGGCGTTCCACGACTGGAAGCGCACGACGCCGTCGCAACGCCAGCAGGCGCTGCTCGATTTCGCCGACGAGCTGGAGAATGTCGCCGACGCGCTTGTCCAGGCAGAGGGCCGAAACACCGGCAAGCCGAACCACCTCACCTCGGCCGCGGAGATCCCGCAGATGCTGGACCAGACCCGGTTCTTCGCGGGGGCGGCGCGGGTTCTCGAGGGTAAGTCGGCCGGCGAGTACCTCGCGGGCCATACATCGTGGATCCGCCGGGAACCGATCGGCGTCATCGGGCAGGTGACGCCATGGAATTACCCGATGATGATGGCGATCTGGAAGTTCGTTCCCGCGATCGCGGCGGGCAACACGGTGGTGATCAAGCCGAGCGACACCACCCCGGTGACCACGGTGATGCTGGCCGAACTAGCCTCCGAACACCTGCCGCCAGGCGTGCTCAACGTAGTCACCGGTGACCGGGTGACCGGCGCGGCAGTGGTGGCGCATCCGACCCCGAAGATGGTGTCGATCACCGGTTCGGTGGCCGCGGGCCGTGCGGTCGCGGAGTCGGCCGGCGGCCGGCTGAAGCGCACGCATCTGGAGTTGGGCGGCAAGGCGCCGGTGATCGTGTTCCCCGACGCCGATATCGCCGCTGCCGCCAAAAGCATTGCGGCCTCGGGCTATTTCAACGCCGGGCAGGATTGCACGGCAGCCACCCGGGTGCTCGGTCACGCGTCGGTGACCGATGATCTGACCGCGGCGCTGGCCGAGCAAGCCAGCAGCGCGACAACGACTTTCGGCAAGGCGGCCGATGACGAGGAAGCCTGGGTTCCACCGGTCAACAACGCCAACCAACTACAGCGGGTGCTCGCCTTCCTCGATGAGGTGCCCGATCACGCTTCGGTCGTGGTCGGTGGGAACCGGCAGGGCGACCACGGGTATTACGTCGAGCCGACGGTCATCGGCGGGCTGCTTCAGCACGACCGGCTGAGCCAGAACGAGATCTTCGGCCCGGTGATCACCGTGCAGGCGTTCACCGACGAAGACGAGGCGATCCGATGGGCCAACGGCGTCGAATACGGCCTGGCCTCCTCGGTATGGACCAAGGACTTGTCCCGGGCGCTCCGCGTGTCGGCCGCACTCGACTTCGGCTGCGTATGGATCAACACCCACACCGCGCTGATCGCCGAGATGCCGCACGGCGGGTTCAAGTCGTCCGGGCACGGCAAGGACCTGTCGATGTACGGGCTGGAGGACTACACCCGCGTCAAGCATGTGATGGCCAAGATCGACTAGCCACTCCTTTGATTAGACTTCAGCGTTTGCACAGCTCAGAGGTCATTCTATGGGGCGGGCGGGGCTCGAATCCGCCACCGATTTCGACGAGCGGTGTATCGCAGCCAGCCCGCCGTTTGCCGCGCTACGGTTCGCGGCTACCTACATCGCAACCAGCTACCGAAGCTGCGTTCCCCCCTGGCTCAGAAGGTGCCCGAGCCCCGGATCGTCGGGAACAAATCCGAGGCTCTACTCCCCCGATTCAAGGGGTGGGTACGAAGTCGAGGTCGCGGAGGAGGTTTCGGAAGAATCCGTTGGCGCCGATGCCGAGTGCCGAGCCGAGCAGCATTCCGACGACGACGTCCTGTGGCGTGGCTGTCGGTTCCCAGAAGATGGTTTCGGGTGGGTGATTGACCTTCGACGTTTTGAACCGACCGACAGGGAACTCCCCCGCGAAAAGTGTGGCGCGCTTGGGTCCAGTTGGGATCAGTCGGTAAGCGACTCCTCGCACGAGCGCGTCGCATCGGTATGTGCGTCGTCGCATGCCGCGTTTGCCCGCCGAGATGACCGCCGGATCGTTCTCGACCATGAGCGTCACGCTTCGTCGGTTGGTCGCAAGGATCCTCGGTGGGACCACACTCGTAGCGAGGCGGCGCGGCAGGCCTTCGTCCCGCACAGTGAGCCGCGGTGCGCCGGCAACTTCGACCGTGACGCTTCGGGGATACCACAGCTCGATGAATCGCGCGGTGCCGAACCGGCTATGAGTCGGAACCGACCGGAGCGTCGGCTCGGAGGGCAACTCCGGCCCCACGACCGCCCGTTTCAGGCTCTCCCACATCCAGCGCTCCTGCAATCAAGGACCTCGATCGGCACTGCCGAGTATGTATTCGCCGACGACATCCGCCAGTGATGGGAATGGCTCCGGCATGTCGGAGCCAGGTGGGAAGGAACGTGCCGCCGTCGGGTGGATTCGGTAGAGTTCTCCATCTGCTTTCGCACCGAACCAATCGGCGGCGAATTCGAACCTGTTCGGAGTCGCGGGAAGTCAGATGGGTTGTACCGAGCGATGTTTCACTGATTGTGCCCTCTCCTCCGCCCCGGGGTACTTGAAGCACAGCAGCGACCGGTACCGGCCGCGTGCGTACTCCGGCGACAACGGCCCATGGTGCACTCCAAAATTAGTGGCGCAGCAGGGTGGATGTGCTCGATGCCGGCGGCCTCGGCGCGGCGTTCCAGCATCTGCTGAGACGACGCGGCCGGGTTGGCGACCTCACCGCAGCGGCAACCTGTGTCCGCGAACAACCGCGAAAACAAAACCCGCTGGTCAGCGGGTATTTGTGGGGCGGGCGGGCTCGAACCCTCGACCAATGGATTGTGAGATCAATTCGGAACTCCGACAGCCTTACGATAGTCGACGGCGTAGTTCGACCTACTGCACACCGGGGCGGACCGTTCTCGACCGCCGAAGTCTGCTGTAGCCAGGTGTCCCAAACTTCGATCTGAGCACGATTGCTTGCTCGATCGTCAGCCACCGCGCGAGCCGTTCAAGCGTCAGCGACGCTACCCGTTGATGGTCAACAGGCAGCCCGACTTGTGCCGGTTGCGTTCGTCACCCCACGCCGCCGCTGTGTCGCTCTCACGGCTCATCGCGGATGGTTCGCGTCGACCCAGCGGCCACACGCTTGTCGATGATCTTCATACTCGGGGACGGTGGGCTGGCCGAGACCATCCTGCTCGGAGACGATGCCCCTTTCGGCTCTTCAGGTAGCGCTGGCTCGGACCGGTCGGTCACCGCGCGCGGCGCCCACAACTGTCGTGAGAGCCGGCCCGCCAGGCATGCACCGGCCGCGTTCACCAGCACGTCGTCGACGGATGAGTGACGGCCGATAGCGAGGGCGAACTGCACAGTCTCCACCGCGATCGAAGCTGCCGCTCCCGCCAACAGGATGCGGTACGAGCGGGCGAACCAGGCTCGGCGCACCGGCAACAGGAAGCCGAGTGCGGCGAAGACCAGCAGATTCCCACCGAACTGCTCGATTACCCTGTCGTCGGCCAGTACCTCGGCCAGATCACGCAACGGCACGAGAGTCACCGAACGGCCCGTTCCCGTCGGCGTGAGGACCATCCACAACCACGGCGCGGTACCCGTCACCATCCCGACGTCGCATAGCGCGGCACGCCACCCGCGCCGCCCAGCCAGCCACCAGGCCGCGAGACCGGCTAGCGGTATCGAGGTAATCGCGGCGATCGCGACCCCACCCCACGCCTCCCATGTCCCGTTCATACCGCCAGTATCACTCAGATCATCTGCGCCCCAGGTCGGCTCGACAGACCGTCCACACGACCCACACCGCACACACCAGCCAGGCGTCGTAATGGTCCTCCGCAAGCTCTCGGATGCCGTCCAGGTTCCAGCCCCAAGCCCGACCTATCGGCAAAATCCATTGCTGCCGGAGCGCTGTTCTAGATCAACTCAGCTGTAGAGTTCAGCGTTTTCGCAGATCAGAGATATTTGTGGGGCGGGCGGGGCTCGAACCCGCGACCAATGGATTATGAGTCCACGGCTCTAACCGACTGAGCTACCGCCCCATGCCGCGGGGAACCGCGAGCGTTGGGGATGCTACCGGGTTCGGTGGGTCGGGGACCAGTCGGAGGGGGATCGCTTAGGGTGGGCGGGTCGGAAACTTACTGGAGGGTCAGGTATGGCCGGTCTGTTCACGAAGGTGCTGAAGGCGCATCAGTGGGTGTACGAGAACAGTGGCGGGCTGGTGGGGCATCGGCTGCTGCTGGGCAATCCGACGCTGCTGTTGCGGACGGTGGGGCGCAAGTCCGGTAAGGAGCGGACTTCGGCGTTGACGTACGCGCGCGACGGTGGGGACTATCTGGTGACGGCGTCCAACGGCGGGTCGCCGCGGCCCCCGGGGTGGCTGGCGAACCTGAAAGCGCGACCGGAATGCGAGATCCAGGTCGGGCGGCGGAAACTGACGGTGCGGGCCCGGGCGACGCTGCCGGATGATCCCGATTACGCCCGGCGGTGGGCGATCGTCGACAAGGTGAATCGGGGTCGCTACAGCGCTTATCAAAAGCTGACCAAGCGGCCCATCGCGGTCGTGGTACTGACCCCCGCCGGGCGGGGTCAGTCGTCGCGATAATCCTCGTCCCAGTCGTCCTCGTAGTCCTCGACGTCGTCATGGTCGTCCCACGGCTCGGCTTCCTTCGGTGGCCGGCTGGCGAACTGCACTACAGCGACTACGAAGCCGAGGACCACGATGACGATACCGACGACGAGCAGAGTTTCCACCCCGGCACCCTAGCGCCGTCGTTCGAACCGCGCACTACGTCGATTGTCCAGTTCGTCGCTTTGTTCACACTGTTAACAAAGTGCGCCCCACCGCCGCCCTGGACTCGATGGCGGCATGCGCCCGATCCGCTCCGTCGAGTGGGAAGGTCTGGCCGATGACCACCTGCAAGCGCCCCGCCGCGACCTCTTCCTGAGCCCGCCGGGCCAGCGCCTGCCAATCGATATCCGCGCCGGTGATATCGAACAGCCCATAGACGGTGATGTCGCGCGCCGCCGCGTCCTCCCGGTCCAGAGCGGCGAATTCCCCTGCGGCAGCGCCATATCCGAGGAAACGCCCACCGTCCGCGGCGGCCGTGAGCGCGGCCTCGCCGAGCGCGCCGCCCGCCCCGTCGAACACGACGTGCGCGCCCGCTCCCCCGGTCGCGGCGCGTGCCTTCGCCGCCCAGTCGGGGGCGGAGTAGTCGACCACCGCGCTCGCGCCGAGCCGCTCGGCGAGTTCCAGCTTCGCGGCGCCGCGCGCGGCGGCGACGACGTTCGCACCCGCCGCACGGGCGAGCTGGATCAGCAGGATGCCCAGTCCGCCGCCCGCGGCGGTGATCAGGACCCATTCGCCCGGCTGCACGGCGGCATGGTCGAAGACAGCGAGCGCCGTCCTGCCGTCATGGGCGAGCGCGACGGCCTGCGTCGGGGTGAGCCCGTCGGGCAGAGCGACGAGGGTGTCCGCCTTGGCCAGCGCTTTCTCGGCGTATCCGCCGATCGGCAGGCCGCCGCCGACGCCGCTGGCCGCGGTCGGCGTCGACACCCGCTTGCCCAGCCAGCCCGGGTCGACGTCGGGGCCGACCGACGCCACCACCCCGGCGACGGCGCCGCCGGGCACATAGGGCAGCTCGATCGCGAAGAAGTCGGTGCCCCAGCCGCTGCGCAGCCGGGTGTCCAGGAACATCACATCCGCGGCGGCCACATCGATGACCACCTCGCCCGGTCCGGCCACCGGATCGGGCAGCTCGCGCACCACGAGTACTTCCGGTCCACCGAACTCATCGGCTTGTACAGCCCGCATGACACACCCTTCGTAGTTTCTTGCTGTCTCGGACGAAGATCAGCATGGAACCTTAAGAAGGGTTGAGGTCAAATCCTGCGTCAGGAACCGCCGCCGCAGCTGCTACTGCTTCCCCCGCCACAGCTGGAACTACTGCCCCCGCCGCAACTGGAACTGCTGCCGCCACTACAGCTGGAGCTGCTTCCGCCGCCACAGCTGCTACCGCTTCCGCCGCCGCAACTACTGCCATGGTGGTGATGCCCGCCCCCACCGCCGTGCGGCTGGTCGAACCCGCCGATCAAACCGGCGCCGCCGGCTGCCCAGAACGGGTCTGTGGATCCCCCCTCGTAATATCCTCCGCTCCGATTCCCGCCGCGCCACGGACCATAGGGTGGCGGCGGCAGGAACTGATTGCGCTGCGAGCGGATGACGACGACTACGACGATGATCGGAACCGCCACGAGGAGCAGCACCATCAACAGGATGAAAAGAACGATGAGTGCGCTCATGTCACGACGGTAGCGGCCGATCGGCACGCACGTACAGTGAACTGTGGTGAACTTCAGGTTCCGCAGATCTCCAGCGGGTGAGATCGACCTCGCGGCCGTGCGCGCCGCCGTCGACGCCCTGGAACTGCCCGAGGCCGTCTACAAGACCTGCCCCTGGCAACCACGAGAGCTGGTGGAGAAGGGATTGCGGCAGTGGTTGCTCTGCTGCGGCGCCGCCATGCGCGACGACCAGGTGATCGGCATGCCATCGCACGCGGTGGACGAGGCATGGCACGGATTCATCCTGTGCACCAAGCGCTACGCCGACTTCTGCGCGCGAGCCTACGGCCGCTTCCTGCATCACTTCCCGGAAGGCGCCGGGCCGCCGGTGGACTCGCACGGAACCATGGCCGAGCAACTCGGCCGCACCGTGGTGGCGTGGTCGTTCGTAGCGGCTCCGGGCGAGAAATGCGTGCTCTGGGATCTGGATCGGCGGGTGGGTGTCGAGCACCCGTGGGGCATCGGGCTCGAGCGAGTCGTGGCCGTCGAGGCCGAACTCGCCCGAACCCTCGCCTCCTGAGTCAGGTCAGCTTCACCCGCGCCGCCAGGAACCGCACGACGGCGGGCGCGAGCCGCCCGAAGTGATACTGCAGGTGGGCCTCCGGCGTCACCGGCACGATGCTGCGATTGCGCTGCAGGGCGCGCACGATCTGCTCGGCCACCTTCTCCGGGCCGTAACGCCGCATCCGGTACAGGTTGTCGTAACGCTCCTGTTTGCGCTTCTCCTCCTCCGCGCTGACGCCGGAGAACCGGGTGCGCGCCACGATATTGGTGTGCACGATGCCCGGGCAGATCGTGTGCACCGAGATTCCGCGAGCGGCCAGTTCGGCGCGCACGCAGTCGGAGAACATGAACACCGCCGACTTGCTGGTGGAATACGCGCTGAATCCTTGCTGCGGACTGTAGGCCGCCATGCTGGAGAGGTTCACGATGTGCCCGCCGAGGCCACGCTCGGCCATGGCGGGCCCGAAGGCACGGCAGCCGTTCACCACGCCCCCGAGATTGATTCGCAGCACCCGGTCGAAGTCGGCCGCCGAGGTCTCGAAGAAGGCACCGGCCTGGCCGATCCCGGCGTTGTTGATCAGGATGTCGGGGACGCCGTGGTTGTCCAGCACCGTCGCGGCGTGCGCCTGCATCTCGCCTTCCTCGGCGACGTCGAGTTGATAGGCGTGCGCCACGCCGTGTCCGGCGGTGATCAGCTCGGCGGTCTCCTTCGCCGCTGCGAGATCAATGTCGGAGAGCACGATCTCGGCGCCGCGGCGAGCCAGGGCGAGCGCGGTGGCACGGCCGATGCCGCTGCCACCACCCGTGATGACGACCAGCTGATCATCGAACGGCCTTGCGGCCCGGCCTGTTTCGGCCCGGCGCAAGGTCCGGGGCGGCGCCGCGCCGCCCAGCGTGTCGATCAGTTCCGTGGTCGCGGTGGCCAGCAGCTCCGGATGCGAAAACGGCATCCAGTGCCCGGCGGGCACATCCCGCCGCCACAGCCGCTCGGTCCACCGGTGTTCGTCGTCGAACCCCGCGGGACGTACGGCGACGTCACGGCCCGCGACGATCAGCTGCACCGGCACCTCGGTGTGCCGCTCACGTGGCGCGAGCATGCGCTGCACGATGTTCGCGCGGTAGATCAGCAAGCCGTCGACGAGGTCGGCGCGGAAACTCGGGCCCAGACGCACGTTCGACGGCGCGGTCTCGTTCATGATCGAGACGACCCGCCGCCAGATGCGTTCGGTACCGATCAGGCCGAAGGCGGCGCGCGGCAGCGCGGGGGTCATGAAGAAGAAGGTGTACGCCGACGACAGCAACTGCGTGAACGGCTGCCATATGTTGCGCGGCGTCGGACGCGAGAGCCGGTTGCGAATCCACTTGCCGATGTGGTCCAGGTTCGGCCCCGACACCGAGGTGAACGACGCGACCCGGGTGGCCGCACGCGGCTCGCACACCGCTTCCCATACCTGCACCGAACCCCAGTCGTGCGCGAGCACGTGCACGGGCCGGTCGGGGCTCACGGCGTCCGCGACGGCGTAGAAATCCGCGGCCAGGCGGTCGAGCCGGAAGTCTTCGGTGCGCCGGGTGCGGGTGGAGCGCCCGTGCCCGCGGGTGTCGTAGGCGACCACATGGAACCGGCGAGCCAGCAGCGGCACCACCGCGTCCCAGAGGTGGTGGGTATCGGGCCAGCCGTGCACCAGCACGACGGTTTCCGCGGCGGGATCACCGTATTCGTAGACGGCGAGGTCGAATTCGCCGCTGCACACGGTGCGTTCGACCGCGGGGAGCGGTTCGGTAGTGGTCATCGGGTTTCTCCTTGACTGACCGTGGTCGGGTCACAGATCGAGCACGAGTCGCCCACCGTCGGCGCGCGAGACGCAGACGAGCATCTCGCCCGCCTCGTGTTCGGCGGCGGTGAGCACGGTGTCGCGGTGGTCGGGTTCGCCTGCCAGCACCCGGATCTTGCACGTGCGGCAGAAGCCCTGCCTGCACGAGTACGGGCGGTCGGGCCGGGCCTGGAGGATCGTGTCGAGCGCGCTGCGGTCCGCAGCGACCTCGAGAACCTCCCCGGTGGAGGCGAATTGGATCTCGAACGGCTTGCCGTTCACGATCGGCGGCGGCGAGAACCGTTCGGAATGCAATTCCACATAGGGCATTTCGCGCACGGTTTCGGCGATGATGGTGATCATCGGCACCGGGCCGCAGCAGTAGACCGCGGTGTCGGGGCCGACGCCGGGCAGCAGGGCGGCGGCGTCGGGAAGCCCCTGCTCGTCGTCGGTGCGTACGACGACGCGGTCGCCGAATCCCGCGATCTCCTCGAGGAACGGCAAGGTGTCGCGGCTGCGCCCGGTGTACACCATCGTCCACTCGATCCCGAGCCGGTGCGCCAACCGCGCCATCGGCAGGATCGGCGTGATTCCGATGCCGCCCGCGACGAAATGCAAACGCGCGGCCGGGGATCCGTGGCCGGGCACGGCGAACGGAAACGCGTTACGCGGCCCGCGTACCACGATCGGCGACCCCACCGGGAGAGCCTCGTGCGCCTCCACGGAACCACCGCCGCCTTCCGGGATGCGGCGCACCGCCACCCGGTAGGCCCGAACGTCCGCGGGGTCGCCGCACAGCGAGTACTGCCGCAGCCGGCCGGAGGGCAGCTCGAGGTCGAGGTGGGCGCCGGGACGCCAGGGCGGCAGCACGCGCCCGTCCGGCGCGGCCAGTACCAGGCTCACCACGTCCTGGTCGCGCGCCTCGATCCGCCGCTCGGTGACCACCAACGCGAGCCGCCGATCGTCCACCCTCGGACGTGGATCGCGCCGGTTGACCAGGGTGGTCCAGCGCAGTCGCGCCGAGGCCACCGCGTCGAGCACCCGCACGGCGCGGTCGCGATCACGCTTGCCGAACAGGTCCGCGGGAAGCCGGTCGGGAACGGGCAGCCTCACGAGGCGATCGCCTGCGCTGCCGGGGATTTGGCCAGGTAGGCCACCGCCTGCGCGGTGGAGCCGACCGTCTCCGGGTTGTAGCCCGGTTTGAAGGTGCTCAGCGCGCTCCACAGCAGCGAGGGGACCCCGGGCAACGCGCCGCGCCACATGGCGCCGAAGACTCGCGCGAGCAACCGGGGATAGTCGAGGTCGGGCAGGTCGCGGTCCTGATGGACCATGAACTTGGTGCCGCGCACCACCAAGGTCAGGAAGATCGGGAACACCAGCAGCATCAGCCCCGCCCGCCGCACGTATCCGGCGCCGAAATAGACCGCCACGTCGTGCGCGACGTGGCGGTGCTCGACTTCCTCCGCCCCGTGCCAGCGGAACAGGTCCGCCATGCGCGGGTCGGCGCCGAACCGCTCCAGATCCGCGTTGAGCACCCAGTCGCCGAGGTAGGCGAAGAAGTGCTCGAGGCACGCGATGAAGGCCAGTCGCTCGATCATCACCTGCCGCTCGGCGACGCCTTCGACATCCCTCGGCCCGAGTGTCCGGCGGAACAGGTACTCGGCCTGTCGCAGGTAGGGCTCCGGATCGATGCCGTGCACGGCGAGCACGTCGCGCAGCACTCTGTCGTGCGTCTCGGCGTGCATCGATTCCTGACCGATGAACCCGAGCATCGCCTCGCGCAGCTTCTCGTCCCGCACGTACGGCAGCGCCTCGGCATACGCGGCGCAGAACATGCGCTCGCCCTCGGGCAGAAGCAGATTCAGCGAATTGATCAGGTGCGAGGCGATGGGCTCGGCGGGCATCCAGTGCAGCGGCGTGCCCGCCCAGTCGAATCGCACGTTGCGGGCGTGCAGCGCCACGGCGCCAGGGTCCGTATCGGGCCGACGCCCGGCCCTGCGAAGTAGCTTCATCGATACTCCTCGATCCTCGCTCGCCGCCATCGCGCGCGATTCCTACATGTCCGTAGCAAGGACTATACACATATGTAGAACTTTCAGTAACACACAAAAGCGGCACCCGGCGCTGTACGGTGACACGACTTCGCGACAGTCGTCACACCGGCCGTTTCCGGCACAAAACTAGAACGCGTTCTAGTAGGCTTTTGCTATGGAACGATTGACCGGATTGGATGCCAGCTTTCTCTACCTCGAAACCGGGACCCAGCATCTGCACGTCTGCGCGCTGCTGATCCTCGACCCGTCGTCGGGTGACTACTCGTTCGAGGGCTTCAAGGCCGAACTAGCCCGGCGACTTCCCCTGATTCCGCAGATGCGCCGCCGCGTGTACGAGGTGCCGCTCAACCTCGACCACCCCGTCTGGGTGGAGGACGAGAATTTCGACCTCGACTATCACGTCCGCCGCATCGCGATCGCGGCGCCGGCCGGGCGCCGCGAACTCGCCGAACTCGTCGGGGACATCGCCAGCCGTCCCATGGACCGCGACCGCCCGCTGTGGGAGATGTCCGTGGTGGAAGGTCTCGATGACGGGAAGGTCGCGGTGGTCTCCAAATACCACCACGCCGCCGTGGACGGCATCACCGGCGCCAACCTGATGATGCATCTGTGCGACCCGGAGCCGGGCGTCACGAAGACCGTGCCCGAGGACGAGTGGCGCCCCGAGCCCAAACCGAACGACTGGCAGATGCTGGCCGAAGCGGTGGTGAAGTTCCCGGCCAGAGCGGGCATCGTCGGCATGCTGCCGAAGACGGTCGGCGTGGTCGCCGGATTCGCGCAGCGCCGCCGCGAGAACAAGGCGGGCATGGCGATACCGTTCTCCGCGCCCCGCACGCCGTTCAATCTCGCCATCACTCCGCATCGCGCGGTCGCGTTCACCGACGCCGAACTGGACGCCATCAAGGAGATCCGCTCCGCGTTCGGCGTCAAGGTGAACGACGTCGTGCTCACCGTGGTCGCCGGTGCGTTGCGCACCTATCTGGCCGAACGCGACGAATTGCCGGACCGCTCGCTCATCGCGTCGGTTCCGGTGTCGGTACACGAGTCGACCCGGCACACGGCGGGGGTCAACAAGGTGTCCACGCTGTTCGCGCGGCTCGGCACCGACGTCGCCGACCCGGTGCAACGCCTGCGTGAAGTGGCCGAGAACAATCGCGGGGCCAAGGAAGAACACGAAGCGATGGGCGCGGACTTCCTGCAGGACTGGTCGAAATACGCCCCGCCGAACACCTTCCGGCTCGCCGCGCGGATGTACTCCTCGCTCAAATTGGCCGAGATGCACCCGGTGGTGCACAACCTGGTGGTGTCGAACGTGCCCGGCCCTCCGATGCCGCTGTACTTCCTCGGCGTCCGGGTGGACGGGATGTATCCGTTCGGGCCGGTGTTCCACGGCGCGGGCCTGACGGTCACCGTGCTGTCCAACAACGACAAGCTCAACTTCGGCTTCATCGCGTGCAAGGAACTGGTGCCCGATCTCGCGGCGCTCGCCGACGCCGTGCCCGGCGGGGTCGCCGAATTGCTCTCCGCGGCGCGAAAATCGGGCTGAGCGCCGGTTCCCTGTCCGCCACCGCCGCCGGGCAGGACCGCACCATTCAGATCTTCGCGGCGACAGTCTCGCAGGCTTCGAGCAACACGGGCACGAAACGATCGGCCTCCAGCACGCAGGACGCGTGCCCGGCCGCCACCAGGTGCTTGCTCGCTCCCGGGATCATGGTCGCCATCTCCATCTGCCGATAGACCGGAATCGCCCGATCCCGGGTCGTGATCACCACCGCTGTCGGCATCGTCAGGTCCCCTAACCACGCGGTCGCGTCGAAGCGCCCGACTACGGCGAGAACCTGGGTGAGTGCCCACCCGCTGGTGCTGCGGAACTCGTCCAGCGCCCAGCGATCCAATCGCCCCCGGGTCCAGGTGACCTGCGGAAGCTCGGGCAGACGGCCCGCGAGCTTCTCGGCACGACGGTAGGAATACGGCCCCACCGCGGCGGCGAAGACGCCGAACGTCCGGTGAAAAGCGTGCTCGCGCCACTTCTCCCGGAATCGATAGGGTGTCGCGCAGAGCACCAGACCGCTCACCCGGTCCGGATGACGGCGCCCGGCCAGCAGGCTGACGATTCCGCCGAGTGAGAACCCCGCGCACATGGCCCGGTCGACGTGCAGCGCGTCGAGGACCGCCACCACGTCGTCGGCGCAGTCCTCCAGGGTGAAACGCTCGGAGCGGATGCCGCGTCCGTGCCACCGCTGGTCGAACAGGATCA
This sequence comes from Nocardia gipuzkoensis, assembly GCF_021183645.1. NCBI lineage: Bacteria > Bacillati > Actinomycetota > Actinomycetes > Mycobacteriales > Nocardiaceae > Nocardia > Nocardia gipuzkoensis. The sequence goes on from NZ_CP089225.1 coordinate 805,053, forward strand.
CCCGGTACCGCTGGGCCAGCGCCGCCAGCGACGGGAACCAGGTGAGGTAGGCGGTGCAGGCAGTGGCGTGCAGGAGCACCAGCGCGGGTGCGTGCTCCGGTCCCGGAATGTCGACCACATAGGTCCGGCCCCGCCCCGGCAGATCGACCAGGCGGCCGCCGGGCACCTCGGCGATGTCCGGCACCCGGAACCGTCCGCCGAACCGCGTCACGCTTCGGCCGGAGTTCGTCATGGCGCACCTCCCGAGCGGTCACATCGGGGACATGATTAGAACGCGTTCTATACGATCATGGCACAGCCGCACACCGGGCGGGCGCGCGGTCGTCCCGGCGATGCGGACCAGCCTGCCCGGCACCGTTCCGTTCGATGGTCAGCGCGACCGCCTCGACATTCGCGCACCGCCCGTCCGGGAGGCGCTATCCGGAAGGCACCGAGGCGAAGGTTCGTGCCGTAGCCGTTCCGGGCTCGCGCGACAGAGCCGGACAGGTGCCGCGACCGCCCACCTACTTGCCGGACACAGCGACACCGGCGACCGCCGAGCGCCCGCCTGGGTTAGTGTCGCGAGACGCGCCCACACCGGCGTGTTTCTGCAACATGTTACAGACGACGTTCGAGAGACGGAGGTTCCCGGATGGGGCGGTTGACCGGCAAGGTGGCGTTGATCAGCGGCGGAGCGCGCGGCATGGGCGCGGCGCACGCCAGGGCGCTGGTTGCCGAGGACGCGCGGGTGGTGCTGGGCGACGTGCTCGACGACGAGGGCGCCGCGGTCGCCGCGGAACTCGGCGACAACGCCGTCTACGTGCACCTCGACGTGCGCGAGCCGGACGACTGGCGCAACGCCGTCGGCGAGGCGGTGGAGCGGTTCGGCTCGCTGAGCGTGCTGGTGAACAACGCGGGCATCGCGAACGGCAACCTGCTCGTCGCGTTCGAGCTGGCCGAATGGCAGCGGATCATCGACATCAACCTGACCGGCACGTTCCTCGGCATGCAGGCCGCGACGCCCGCGATGATCGAGGCCGGCGGCGGGTCGATCATCAACATCTCCTCCGTCGAGGGCATGCGCGGCAGCCCCGGACTGCACGGCTACACGGCCACCAAGTTCGCCGTGCGCGGGCTCACCAAGTCCACCGCGCTCGAGCTGGCGCAGTACAGGATCCGGGTCAATTCCGTGCACCCTGGCCTGATCCGGACCCCGATGACGGAGAACATCCCGGAGGACTTCCTGCAGATCCCGCTCGGCCGCGCCGCCGACCCGGCCGAGGTCTCCGCCCTGGTGACGTTCCTGGCCAGCGACGAGTCGTCGTACTCCACCGGCGCCGAATTCGTCATCGACGGCGGCCTGACCGTGGGCATTCCGCACAAGAGTTTCGGCAGCTGAGTCAGCCGCGGGTGGCGAGCAGGGCCAGTGGCGGCAGCGACACCAGCGCGACGCACGCGATCACGGTGCTCCATTTGTAGGCCACCAGGAGCGCGGCGAATTCGCGCAGGAACGCGCTCGGCAGGTAGTAGAAGGCGGTCCCGGCGCCGGTCACCTCGGCGTCGAGATCGAGGCGACGCGCCAGGATCGCCGTGCGCAGAATATGGAAATTGCTGGTCACCAGCACCATTCGGGTCGTCGGGCCGCGCTCGCCGAGCAGCCGCTTGGTGAACAGCAGATTTTCCTCGGTGGTGCCCGATCGGTCCTCCAGGATCACGTGGTCGTCGGGCACACCGTGCTCGATCAGGTAATCCGCCATCGCCGCCGCCTCGGAGACCTCCTCGTCGGATCCTTTACCGCCACTGGCGATCAGCAGCGGGGCGCGTCCGCCCTCGGCTTCGCCGCGATAGACCTCGATCGCCCGATCCAGGCGCGCCGCCAACAGCGGCGGCACGTCGCCGTCGACCAACCCGGCGCCGTGCACGACGATCGCATCCATCCCGGGACGGTAGGGCAGCAAGCCGTAGCACAGCGAATACACCAGGAATGCCGCGAACAGGAACCCGATGTAGCTGATCGCCATCGTCAACGATGCCAGAAGGACCACGAACCAGAGGTTTTCGGTGTGCAAGGCGAGGGCGAGCACGACATACGGCACCAGCAGCGCGATGCCGAGTCCGAGCGGCAGTAGATTCGGAAGACGCCAGCCCTCCCGGCGTACCAACTGCGTGCCGTTCGCGATCGACAACCCGGCCAGCACCAGCACCACCAGCGGCGACAAGAGCACGAGCAGCGGGGCGAGCACCACCGGCAGATCACCGTCGGCGACCAGGCCGACCACCCACGCGCCGACGAACGCCGTCCCGAGTAGCAGATACACGCCGTGCCCCAACCGCCTGCGGTCCCTGCGGAATCGCACTCCGAACACACCGAGCAGGATCACGCCGACGACCAGCAGAAGCACCGGGTCACGGTAACCGACCGGTGGGCGGCGCGCCCGGCCGTCACCCGGCGGCGCGGCTACCTCGGCCTTTTCCGATCGTCCCCTAAAGTGTGCAGGTCCGGGCATCGGCCGCAGGCGACCGGTATCCGCAGTATTCGACTTCAGCAGACCAGCGTTTCGGAACAACACGTCGTGACGAATGGGAGTCGACGAAAGCCATGCTTCGATTGGTCATCGCTACCGCCGCGGCCGCGCTCTGTCTGATCACACCGCAGGGTCTGATCACCCCGCAGGCCGCGGCGCAGCCGATCTATCCCGAACCTGATCCCGACCCGTTCTACGCCACTCCGGCCGACCTGGACCGCACCGCGCCGGGCGACGTCCTCGCGGTACGGCCGATGCCGGGACTCCTCGCGTTCCCCGGCGCGACGGTCACGATGATCAAGTTCCGCTCGACGAACTCGGCGGGCGAGCCGATCGCGGCCACGACCACCGTGCTGACGCCGCAGAACCCCGCCCCGGGTGGGCCGCTGCTGTCCTATCAGCACATCATCAACGCACTCGGCACCCAGTGCGCGGTCTCCCGCGTGCTCTACACCAGCGACCCCAACTTGGCGGTGCGCGAAGCACCCGCACTCAACGGGCTGCTGCTGCGCGGCTGGTCGGTCGCTCTGCCAGATCATCTCGGGCCCACCAGCGCCTACGGTGCGGCGAAGCTCGGCGGCATGATCACCCTGGACGGCATCCGCGCCGCACGGCGGGTGACAGAACTGGGACTGGCCGACAGCCGTGTCGCCATGCTCGGCTACTCCGGCGGCGGCATGGCGACCACCTGGGCGGCCGCGCTGGCGCCGACCTACGCGCCGGAACTGCCGATCATCGGCGCCGCCGCAGGCGGGGTGCCGATGAACCTGGTCAAAATGATCGAGGGCCTCGGCTATGCGCCGCACGCCGCATTCGGCCTCGCCTTCGCCGCCGCCATCGGGCTGGAGCGGGAGTACCCGGCGCGGCTGCCGGTGAGCGACAACCTGAACTCGGCCGGGTTGTCGTTCCGCGACCGGATCGCCGACAGTTGCACCAACGAGATCCTGCTGGCAGGCGCGGGCCGCGGCATCGTGGACGTCGCGGCCTCGAATTCGCTCGCCGAGGACGAGCGCGCACGCGGCGTGCTCGAGGAGAACAGCCTGGAACTCTACGAGGGCATTCCGACCGCGCCGCTCTACCAGTGGCGCGCGGAGCACGACGCTCTGATACCGGTGGAGTCGATCGACGCGACGGTGCGGCGATACTGCCAGGCGGGGGTGCCGGTCCAATACGAGAAGTTCGTGAGCCCGGACCATTTGTCCACCGCGGTGCTCGGGATACCGTCGGCGCTCGGATGGTTGGAGGCTCGGTTCAATGGTGTGCCTGCGCCGAGTACTTGCTGAGTGGGCTCGATTCGGAGGGCGGGCTGTCCACCCATCGAGTGTGCTGTGCGGTTGGTGAACCGCCGCGGCGGAAATCCATCCTTCTACCAACCGACGATCTCGTCATCGCCGCCGACGGCATCGACTCCCTTGTACGACAGCGCATCGAACCCGGGCGCATCCCTGAATACGCCGGTCAGATCGTCTTCTACGGCCGCACCGAGCAGCCACAAGCATTGCGCACCAAAAGCACGGTGCTGCATTTCGACGGACGAATCGGCGAAGACGGCCGCCCGACCGGCGCGTTCGGCCACTTCTGGGACGAAACGATTTCCGTCTGGTTCGCCCGGGTCACCCGCCCGCCCCTTCCCCCGGAGAGCATCGGATTCCATCCGGTGGCGCAGTGGGCCGAACTCATTCGTACTGTCGCCCCGGGAATCTCCGACGTCGTAGATCTTCTGCTCGCGCAGACGCAGACGGTGCACATCTCGAACGCCCGCAATGTGCCTTTCGCCGCCGCTGCTCCCCCACGGCTCCCGGTAATCCTCTGTGGCGACGCCGATCACGCCATCACGCCTGCCGAAGGAGTCGGCGCGCGCGACGCGATCGAGGACGCGGCAGCCATATTTCGAGCCTTGACCGCGGGCTCCTCGCCCGCGGAGGCGATGGCGGCCCGGCGGCGGCAGATCGCCGCCGACCGGGAACGGGTTGTTCCACCCTACCGCCGCACCGGGAACTAGGCGTCCTTGCTGCTCTCGTACGCGCTCTGTCGCGCCTCATCGAGGTCGGCCTCCGAACGCGCCTTCGCCGCCTCGGCTTCCTTCTGCGCCGCCTCCCGCTGGGATTCGGCCTTGTCCTGCTGCGCGCGACCCTCTTTCTTCAGGTCTTCGTCACCGGTGATGACGCCAGCGGTTTCCTTGGCCTTGCCCTTGATGTCCTCGACGACACCCTCGACAGCTTCCCGTGGTCCGCTCTGATGCTCCGGCATCACATACCTCCCAATCAGTAGTCGGCTGACACCCGCCGCATACCCGGGCCAGGAAGGATCAATCACCCTGTGACCGTCGCCACCGGCGATTCACAGGGGCTTTTCGCGTCCCCTCCAGAACGCGCGGGCGTACACATTCGCACCGCTACCGAAGAATTGGCGAGTTTCCGTGAGGACGTGTCGTAAATGCCACTGGGAGACGCTCGTTCGACTGGATAGTTTCGGAATCCGGAAGCGCCCACCGAACGAGGAGTCACCCAATGATGACCTACATCGCACCAGTGCTGATCGGCCTGCTGTACGCGCTGGCGATGTCCCTCATCCCCGAACCACAGCGCCGCCGATTCAACGCCATCATGGTCGCCGGCGCAGGCGCCGCATACCTCAGCGGCGGCGGCTTCGGCGGATGGGAATTCGCCTTCACCGCCGTCACCACCTACTGCGCGTACCGTGGCCTCGAATCCTGGACCTTCATCGGCATCGCCTGGCTCCTGCACACCGCTTGGGACCTGCTCCACCACTTCAAAGGCAACCCGATCATCCCGTTCGCCCACGACTCGTCCCTGGGCTGTGCGATCTGCGATCCGGTGATCGCGGTGTGGTGTCTCTACGGAGGACGGTCGTTGCTCCATGTCCGTCGCAGTGCAGTCGTATCCTGAGTCGGTTGTGCCGCGCGTCGGACGCCGCGAAACGGCTATCAGCGCGGCTTCCGCGCTCGGACCATGAGCACCGAGTTGGAACCTCAATCCCAGGGAGCAGGACCGGTCCCGGAATTCCATGCGGCCAGCGCGCGGTTGTCGACGAGTCGGATGCCGTTCCGGGCGGCTGTTGCACGAGCCGGCGCGGTGAATGACGCCGTCGCGACCAGGGCAGCGATATCGAATTGGTGCCAGGTCATCAATCCGCCGACCAGTTGCTGCATCTCTTTGTCCCCGACCCGGCGTGTGATGTTGTACCGCTTGGCCTGCAGGATCAATCTGCGCCCGTCCGGAGTCAACGCCACAACATCAGCGCCGTGGTCCCCCGAGCCGCCAGAGACCTCCACCTGGCGGCAACCACTGTCGCGACACAGCGAAGCCAACGCGTGCTCGAACTGCTTGTCGTTCATGCTGTGGAACGGCAGCACGGCGCGTAGACGCTTGTCCTCGAGTTCCTGACGCCGTCGGATGCGCGACTTCCACATCACCGCCACGGCTCCGGCCGCCGCAACGAGCCCTACGATCGCCGCGATCACCACCACGAGGTTGTCTCTCGCGAATCGCACCGCCGGGGCCAGAACCACGAACCCGGCGATTCCGAACATCAGCGGCAGAGCCACATTGTCGGAGTGGCGACGCCGTCTTGCCATGTCTCCCCCTGCTCGACAGTGCCGATCGATTGGCAGCGAACAGAACCGTAGCGCAACCGACCGACAACTTTGACCGTGAAAGTTCGTCACTGCCAGAGCATCACGGCTTCAGGACGTCTGTGAGGTTCGCTGTTCCTCGCGCATCCAGAGCAGTCGTCAACTACAGTCCCAGCCTTGGGCCCGGATCACCTCTGATCGCACTATCGCTTAGGAGTCGATGCGTCGTGGTCGCTGCGCAGGAGACCAGTCTGCAGAAAATCCTCGAGGGCACCTCGCAATATCTGGTTCCGCTGTATCAGCGGCCGTACCAGTGGGGTCCGGACAACTTCAAAGAGCTGTGGCGAGACGTCACCCAGCTGGCGGAAGACCGAACCGATGACATCGACACAACTCACTTCATCGGTTCGGTGGTACTGGCACCGGTGCCAGGCGGTGTCGCAGGATCGATCATGCGGTACCTCGTCGTCGACGGTCAGCAGCGTCTGACAACATTGACCTTGCTGCTCGCTGCGATTCGTGATCACCTGCGCGAACTCGACAGCAATACGCGCCGCGATACCGATCGAATTCATAACCAGCTGCTGACCAACCAGTACGAGGACGATCCGTATCGCCTGAAGCTTCTTCCGACTCAGGCCGATCGAGAGTCCTACGCTGCAGTGATCGACGCTTTGCCAACGGCTGGCGGCGACGACAACATCGGTGCGGCCTACCGGTTCTTCCGGGCCCGCTTGGCCGAGCCAGTCGATCCAGACGCATCATACGATGCGGTGCAGATCGCTCACGCTGTTACCTCAGGTCTGTCGGTGGTATCCATCAGCACCCACGCAGGCGACAACGTTCACCGAATCTTTCAGTCCCTCAACAACACCGGACTCAAACTCACACAGGGCGATCTGCTGCGGAACTACCTCTTCATGCGGCTGCCTACGCGCAGCGACGAGGTCTACCGCATCCACTGGTTGCCGTTGCAGAATGCCTTGGTCGACAACGATCGAATCGAGACACTTTTCTGGCTCGACCTCCTGCACGCCAAGCCGCAGGTCAAACAGACCCAGACCTTCGCAGGCCAGCAGGCTCGCTTGGATAGGCTCACCACGGAAGACGAAATCGTTGCCGAGATCGAACGCATCGCTCGTCTCGGCCGCCTGTACCGACTGATGCTTCACCCGGCAGAGGAGACCGATCCTGCCGTGCGAGAGCGCCTTACTCGTCTGGCCGAGTGGGACTCCACCACCCCTGCACCGCTCGTGCTGCATCTGTTGGTGCTCCGCGACCGCGGCGACGCCACCTCCGAGCAAGTCGTTGGGGCACTGCTCTACATCGAATCGCTGCTGGTGCGTCGTTTCCTCGTCGGTCGAGCCACCCAGGGCCTGAACCGGTTGTTCCCCGCCGCGGTCCAAGAACTCGACGCCTCGCTTCCGGTCGATGAGGCACTGCACCGCTACCTGTCCGAAGGGCGCAAACACTACGCCACCGACGAAATCCTCACAGAGGCGATCTTGACTTCGCCTCTCTACACGACGGGGCGTGCCGCACAGCGAAAAACCATAATGGTATGGATCGAGCAACTGTTCGCCTCCAGAGAACCAGTGGCTACGGAGTCGCTGACCATCGAACATGTGATGCCACGGACCTTGTCACCACAATGGCGACAGGAGTTGGGTGCGGCCTACGGCGCAGAGAACGTCGATGACCTCCACGATCAGTTGGTGCACACGCTGGGAAATCTCACGTTGACCGGATACAACGTCAATCTCAGCAACCACCAGTTCGACCGCAAGCGCGAGACCTTGCAGGCCAGCAGCATCCGGATGAATCAGGAGATCTCGCGGCACTCAGCCTGGGGGCCGAAACAGATCGAACAGCGCGGTCGCGAACTCGCTCAGCGAATCATTACCGCGTGGCCGGGCCCCGTTGCCGGGGGGCACGGCAGCACGGATGACAACCCGCTGTGGGAGTCGCTGAACCGTCTGCTGGTGCTGCTGCCTGCCGGACATTGGACCACGTATGGAGATCTTGCGAAGGTTCTCGGCACCGCCGCTCAGCCACTAGGTAATCGCTTGGCGACGGTGTCTGCGCCCAATGCGCATCGTGTCCTGAATGCGCAGGGAGAAATATCGGCGGCTTTCCGGTGGCTAGAGGTCGATCGGACCGACAACCCCCGGCAGATCCTCCAACATGAAGGCGTCCGGTTCACCACAGCGACTCGCGCCGACCCATCCCAACGCCTGACGATCGAGGACCTCGAACGCTTGCGGTCCGCGGCTGAGGACGACACAGATCTGACGGGTTAGCCATGTTCGGACACAAATCCGGCCCCTGACCTTGCAGGAGTATCTGCTGGTCAGAGGCCGTTTTATGCTCCCCCATCTGGACTCGAACCAGAAACCTGCCGATTAACAGTCGGCTGCTCTGCCAATTGAGCTATAGGGGATTGCCCTTGGCTCGTCCGGTTGGTATCGGGCGGGCCGAGGAGAAACTTTAGCGTATCGCTGGGCGGGAGCCCAAATCGCGCCGCTACCTGCTGACTTGTCGGTGGGGACGGGTGGCTCGCTACCGGGTAGCCGGATCGACAGGCGTGTGGGGCGTCGGGCAGGATGGGGGCGGCGAACTGGCAACTGGGAGGAGCACATCGAGATGCTGCGGTTGATCATCGGCGTGGCGGCCGGCTACGTACTCGGCAGCAAGGCCGGGCGGGCTCGCTACGAACAGATCAGCGCCGCGACGCGCGCGCTGACCGAGAGCCCGGTGACCCGCAAGCTCGTGCTCGTCGGGAGGCAGAAACTAGCGGACAAGCTGAGCACCCGCCCCCGCCTGGAGCCGATGGAGCCGCTGGACGAGCGGACCACCGTCCTGGTCCCGCACGACCAGCTCCGCCGCTGACCTGGAGCTTTACCGCACAACGACCTGATTCCTCGCCCACGTCGAACGATGTGCGAGGAATCACGCATCCGTGAGAAAGCCTGCTAGGCCCCGGTGGCGAAATCGCCGTGACTGCCCATCGCCTGGGTGAGCAGGCTCTTGCGGTACTGCTCCAGGGCGACGAGGTCGCCGAAGAGGGCGAAGTAGGCCTCCGGCTGTTCGGTCGAGGAGACCCGCTGCAGCTTGGACTTGAGTTCGGCGATCTGCCTGCCGACCCAGGCCTCCTGGGTGCGTGCCAGGACACCGGCGACGAAGCGCGGGATGTCGGCCTCCGTTTTCACCGGCAGCGGCTCGTTGGCCAGCTCCGAGAGCATGGCGCGCATGGTCAGGTCGTCGGTGCGGTCGGCGACGGCGTTGACCCACTCCGCGCCGCCCAGTCCGGCCGCCGTACCGCCCGCCTCGGCGATCAGCATGCGCACGACCGCGTAGGCGGGGTGGGTGAAGGCTTCGGACTCGAGCGCGTCGAACCCAGCGCCCGCCATCGCCGGGTACTGGAGCGCGGCCGCCAGGACCTGGCGTTGCGGCAGGAGCGTGGGATCGTTCGGATTCGGCCGTGCCGCAGGATGTTCGGCTACTACGTCGCGCTGTGCGGCCGGAGGTGGTACTCCCGGGCGCCCGCCACCATTACGATGCCGCTTGGCTTCCTCGCCGACCCGGCGCACGACGGTCTGGATGTCGTCCCAGCCGACCCAGCCGGCCAGTTTGGTGGCGTAGGCCTTGCGCAGGGCGTTGTCCTTGATCTGGGCGACCACCGGCACCGCGCGGCGCAACGCCTCCACCTGCCCCTCCGCGGTGTCCAGATTGTGATCGGCCAGCAGTCCGCGAATCACGAACTCGTACAGCGGCGTTCGGCGGGCGACCAGATCGCGCACGGCCGCGTCGCCGGAATGCTGCCGTAGCTCACACGGGTCCTGCCCGTCCGGCGCGACCGCGATGTAGGTCTGACCGGCGAGCTTCTGATCGCCCGAGAAGGCTTTCAGCGCCGCTGCCTGGCCCGCCGCGTCACCGTCGAAGGTGTAGATGATCTCGCCGCGCCAGAAGTTGTCGTCCATCAGCAGGCGGCGCAACAGGGCGAGGTGCTCGTCGCCGAAGGCGGTGCCACACGCCGCGACGGCGGTTTTCACCCCGGCCAGGTGCATCGCCATGACGTCGGTGTAGCCCTCGACCACGACGGCCTGGTGGCCCTTGGCGATCTCGCGCTTGGCATGGTCCAGACCGAAGAGCACCTGGGATTTCTTGTACAGCAACGTTTCCGGGGTGTTGATGTACTTGCCGGGCATGGTGTCGTCGTCGAAGAGCTTGCGGGCGCCGAAGCCGATGACGTCACCGGACAGGTTGCGGATCGGCCACAGCAGACGCCGGTGGAAACGGTCGATCGGGCCGCGCTGGCCCTGCCGGGACAGCCCGGCCGCCTCCAGCTCCTTGAAGTCGAACCCCTTACGGAGCAGGTGCTTGGTCAGCACGTCCCATCCCGCGGGGGCGTAGCCGCAGCCGAAATGGTGCGCGGCGGCCGCGTCGAAGTTGCGCTCGGTGAGATAGTTGCGCGCGGCTTCCGCTCCGGGCTCGCGTAGCTGGGCCATGTAGAACTCGTGTGCGGCCGCGTTCGCCGCGACCAGCCGGGACCGGGTGCCGCGGTCGCGCTGCACCGAGGTGCCGCCGCCCTCGTAGTTGATCTGGTACCCGACCCGGTCGGCCAGCTGCTCGACCGACTCGACGAACCCGACGTGCTCGATCTTCTGCAGGAAGGCGAATACGTCGCCGCCCTCACCGCAGCCGAAGCAGTGGAACAGGCCGTGGTTGGGACGTACGTGGAACGACGGCGACTTCTCGTCGTGGAACGGGCACAGACCCTTCATGGAATCCGCGCCGGCGCGCTTGAGCGCGACATACTCTCCCACCACGTCTTCGATCCGGACGCGTTCGCGTATCGCCGCGATATCGCGATCTGGAAGTCGTCCGGCCACGGCAGTGAGTCTAGGCGAACGCGGGGCCGACGCGCCCGGGCGGCTCCGCACAGCGCGTTCCGGCCGAACCTGGTGGCGCGGCCGCCCGGCGGGAATCCGCTCGCCCGGTCGATCAGGCCCGGTCCAGCTCTGTGCGGATCGCCGCGACCGTCTGCGCCAGCCGGGCTTGGTGCGAGCCCTGCCAGTAGACACGCCCGCACGCGTGGCACTGCCGGAACGTGTCGTAGTAACGCCGGGTGAGCGGTTCCAGCCGATCTTCGACCTCGGCTTTGGCGACCTCGGCCACGGCACCGCCGCAGCGCAGGCAGCGGGTGAACGGCGCCAGGCACGCGATGAGGTCGAGCCGCCGGATCACTTCCACGACTTGCTCCACCGGCTGGTCGGACCGGATGTAGACGCCGTGTGTGACGTTGCGGCGCTTGAGCAGCCCCCGATCACGGGTGAGCAGGATCCGGTGCTCGGCCGCCGACACCTCGGCGAGTTCGGCGTCCTCGGCGTCCCACCGGCAGTGCACGTCGAGGCCCATCAACCGCATCAGCTTGGCGAGGCCGCCGAGATTCACGTCGGCGAGGAACCGGGGCGCGCGCAACGGGTGCGGGCGAACTCTGGTCACGGCCCCGATGTCGAGTGTCTCGAAGACGGGATACGCGGCGACCCGCCCGCCGATGGGTGGTTGATGGTCGAAGTCGACCGGGTGCCCGTCGACCAGGACCAGGTCGACCTCGGTGTGCGGGATGCCCGCGGCCTCGATGACGTCCTTGACGGTCTGATGCGGGCGGAACGGCCGCCGCAGCACGGTGTACCGCTCGTCGGGCCGCAGGAAGTCGTTCAGCTCGGCGTAGACCCTCAGCTCGACGCTCATTCGACGAACAGCGCCATCGACGCCGTGAATCCGTGCAGCGCGTTGCGACCCGCGATGGGCCCGATCTCGCCCGCGGCGAAGAAGCCCGCGAGCGGAATGCCGTCGAGCACGTCCTCGATCGCCGTGGCGTCGTGATCGGCCACCCCGAACATCCGGCGGCCGCGGCCGTTGCAAGTGAACAGCAACGCGCCGGCGGGACGCCCGGAAAGGTCCGTCCGCACCCGCGCCAGGGCGGCTCGCAGGTCCTGGTCCGCCCCGACCGCGTCGCGAACCTGGAATTGCACGGTCGTTCCGACCTCGACGACCTCGCCCACCTCGATCGCTCCACTGGACGGATCGGCGCCGAGCAGGCCGCGGATGAGGAAGTCGCCCTGACCGGGCTCGGCCAGGTGCTCGTCCACCACGAAGCCGATCTGCAGGCCGCGGGCGAGCTGTTCTTGCTGGTCGATCGGCAGCACGGCGACGATCTCGCGCAACCGCTCGATCGGCGGTTGCCCGCCGAGCCCCGTGATGACGGTGCCGTCCGCGCCGGTGACGGTGTAGGGGTAACCGATCGGGCGGCAGCCCTGCGAGACGATCGGCACATTGTGCAAGCCGGGAAGACGCACGCCGACCGCACCGGAGGTCACCACGGCGTGGTCGCGGAACAGCCGGCTGCCTTCTGGCCCTCGACCGCCGCTCACCAGCCCACCCATCACGACGGTGCCGGGCAGGTCCGTGTTCACGTACTCCAGCAGCAGGTCGGCGGGGAAGGAGTAAGGGTCGGGCAGCAGCAGGTGGAAGTCGCGTGCGGCCTTGTCGAAGCGGTAACCGGCGAGCAGCCCGCCGCTCGCGGTCCGGAGGAAGTCCAATTGGAAGGTCTCGGCAGCGGGCAGTCCGGAAGCCAGCCACACCGCCACCGCGGGCTCGTCCTCGATCTCGCGGCGACCAGCGACGATCGCCTGCGCCACACACCCGATCAGAGCGGGCACCCGGACCGTCCGGTGGACACCGGACAGCACCTCCACGGCCTCGTCGGTGTGCGCCCGGGAGGCGAGCAGCACGGCGAGGGACGGCGCCGCACCCGCGAGCTGATCACGGGCGAACGCTGCGGCCTCCATGCCCGCCTGACGGGCGCCGGTCGCGGTGGAGAGTCCTACTCCGATCCGCACCCTTCCATGGTAGCCAACCTGGGACGACGGGGATAATATTGCCGCGCAAGGCATTTGGATGCCGCTAACGGGCGACGGGTGATGACGCCGCGATAGGGCCGTTCGGTGCGGTCGTCTGACTCCGGATACGTGTCCACATCGTGATCGCTTGGAGCCCCCCTGGTTTCGGCCGGGCAACGACGATCAGCGCATGTTGCGATCCGATAGCTGCTCGGCGACTCGCCATCGTCGTCCATCTTCCCAGCCCCGAGAGGTCCGGTGAACTCGAGTGACAATAACCGGCACCACAGTCTGCTTTCGGCCATGCGGAGATCAGAGTGTCGGCGCAGGCCAGCGCACCGCGGCAAGACCTGATGAGGACAAGCGGGAGACATCGTGAGTCAGCCGTCGCGGATCGACACGGGCGAACTGCGCGCGATGGTGTCGACCCTGGAGCGACTCATCGCGGAGGCCGCGCGCACGGTCGGCGAGTTGAAGGCAACCATCGCGTCCGCGGAAGCGCTCGTCAGCGGCGACCACCACGGCGAACAGCCGGTTCCGGCGCGCGCCGAAGCGGTCATCGCCCAGGCGCCCGTCGCCGAATCGCCGGCCGAATCCGATCGCACGGCGATGCCCACTCCGTGGTCGCGACGACCTCCGGCGACGCCCTGGTCGAGGCGCGTCGTCAGGCCGTGCCCGACCGTGCCCAGCACGCCGGTTCGAGTGTCCGCGCCCCGCACGGCAGGCGTCCCGATCGCAGAACTGCCCGCGCCCGCATGGCAAACGGCCGCGTCGCGTCGCTCGGAATTCGAGTTCACCCGTGGCCGGACCGGCGCCGTCGGCGACTCCGGCCCCGTCCGGCGAACCGATAGCGCCGACGACGTCCCGGCCCCACAAGTCGCGGTCACAGCCGACTCGGCGCCGATTCGGAGGACCGAGTACGCCGACCACCCCGCACCCAGCCAGCGGGCCGATGCGGCGGCCATCCAACCGACCGATGTCGTCGACTCCGCGCCGATCCGGCGCACCGGCGGAGCACCGATCCCACAGATCGACAATCTCCATGAGCCCCGGTCGGCCGGACGGACCTCCATCACCCCAGGCCCTGCATTCACGCGACAGGCCGGCACAACGCCTAGCCGTGCTGCTGACCACCCGACAAAGGCCGACGCCGCACCGCGCCACGAGCCCGTCCCGCTGATAGCGGACGGGTTTCCGCCCATCAAGCGCACCGGCGCCGTACCCGTCGCAGAGAGCGCTACTCCGCATCACCGCCCGCCTGGCGGGCGAACCGAACACATACAGGGCACGAGCGCACAACGCGCCGACGCCCCACAGCACCTCGTGTCGAGGCGGAAAGACTCCAGCTCAGCTGTCCCCCAGGCCGACTCGGGGCAGCCCGATATCGCAGACGCCTCCCCATCCGTCGCAGAAACCGACACCGCGCATGGAGCCGAACCCGGCCCCCCGATCGGCACCGCCGACGAACCGGTGGCGATCGAGCGGACCGACACCACGAGCCGCCTGGCACCCACCATCGCGGACGGCCCCCCGGCGCGAGCCGGTAACGAGCACCGCCCCGAACTCATCTCACCGATCGACCTGGCGAACTGCCTCGCATCGGCATCGGTCCAGCGAACCGCTCCCCGATCCACCGAGTCCGCCACCCCGCGGCGTCCGGTACCCACCCAGCAGTTCGAAGCTACAGACGACACGGCAGCCGACGGAAGGACCGACGACCCCACCACCATCCAGCAGACCGATCCCAGATCTACCGAGTCCGCCACCCCATGGGGCCCAGCACCCATCTCACGGCCCGACGCCACCCACAACTCCGCACCCACCCGGCCGTTCGAGGCCACAGGCGACATCGCGGCTGGCGGAAGGACCGACGTCCGCACCACCATCCAGCGAACCGACCCCGCATCGAACAACGAGAGCGGCGCTCCGAATCACCCGGCCATCCAGCAGACAGCTGGCCCCGAACAGCGGCCTGCCCCCGCACCCAGCGAGCGGATCGACATCAGCCACCGCCCCCCGCCGCAGACCGGCACTTCCGACATCTCCGAGGTGAGTCGGATCGCCCAGGAGATGTCGGAGCGGCACGGCTTGAAGTGCGTCGGGTTCGATGGCGCGGATGTCGACGTGCAGGCGGTCCGTGAGATTGCTTCCGCCATCGATGACCTGCTGGCGAAATACCCGATTCCGCTGCGGGGGGTGGAGCTCACCGACGATCCGGAATCGCGTCCGCGGCCGCAACCCACGACGATCGCGGAGGGATCGGCTGAGGTGTGGATCTTCCTGGATAGAGCTGCCCCGCAGTCGCCGGGCGGGGCGGCTCCGCAGCAAACGCGAAGAATATTTCGCAAGCGCGGGCCTGTCGAGCGGCCGGTGTATTCGACGGTCGTCCGGGAATTCGCGAGGGCATTGGACGTCGCGGGTGGTTTCCGGGCTCGTCAAGAAGCGTTGCGAACGTTGATCAACGAGTCCCTTCTCCGCGGCGGCAGTGGCGCCGGTCTGCTGGACCCGGGCCGGGCTCTGGTGGAGGGCTTCACCGAGGTGGTCCTGCGTGGAGATCGCGCGGGGGCGTCGGCGAAGGAACTGCATGCGGCACTGGTGAAGATGGCGCGCGCGGAGTCCACCGACCTGCCGGAGTCCACCGACCCGCCGCAGCCCACGGACCTGCCGGAGTCCTCCGATCTGTCGGCGTGATGTCGGGGCCGCCGGGCATTCTCCGGTCTAGGCGTTCAGGTGGACCGCCACCCGCTCCAAGCGGCTTTCGGTGTAGGAGGCGATCTGGTCCACCACGACGCGCACGCGGGCGGTGTCGTCGCGCGCGGCATCCCAGAACGGCAGCAGCACCGGATCGAGACTGTCCGGGGCGGTCGCCAGCAACCGATCGGCCACGGCGAGGATGCGTTCGCGCTGCGCGGCTTGCCGCAACTGGTGCGCGGAGTCGGACATCACGTAGCGCAGCGCGACGGTTTTCAGCAGTGCCACCTCGGCGGCGACGATGCGCGGCACTTCCAGGTCGGCGGCGTATCGGGACACGGGTTCCGGCCCGGCCACCTCCCGGGTCGCCATGATCGCCGCCGTGGCGAAGCGGCCGACCAACTCGCTGGTGAGGCGCTTCAGCGCGACCGAGGCGGTGAACGTGCCGTCGTAGCCGGACGCCGCCGCGACCACCGGCAGTTCCGACAGCCGTTGCGCGGCGGCGATCAGTTCGTCGGCCGCCAGCGAGTGCTGGAACTGACCCAGCGCCGCCAGCGCGTCCTGTTCGGTGGTGTCGGCCAGCGCGCGCAGGTCGATCCGGCCTGCGATGACGCCGTCCTCGACGTCGTGCACCGAGTAGGCGACGTCGTCGGACCAGTCCATGATCTGGCATTCGAGGCTGCGGCGACGGTCCGGCGCGCCCTTGCGGATCCACTCCAGGCGCTCGAGGTCGACCTCGTAGGCGCCGAACTTGGTGCCGGGACCCATTCGCCCCCATGGGTATTTGATCGCCGCGTCGAGTGCGGCGCGGGTGAGGTTGAGGCCCGCGCTGGTGGCGTCGGGCTCGAGCACTTTGGGTTCGAGGCGGGTGAGGATGCGCAGGTTCTGCGCGTTGCCTTCGAACCCGCCGTATGCGTCGGCGAAGGTGTCGAGGGCTTTCTCCCCGTTGTGGCCGTAAGGCGGGTGGCCGATGTCGTGGGCGAGCCCGGCCAGGTCCACCAGGTCCGGATCGCAGCCGAGACCGTCGGCGATGCTGCGGCCGATCTGGGCTACTTCCAGGGAATGGGTGAGCCGGGTGCGCGGGGTGTCTCCGTCGCGCGGACCCATGACCTGCGTTTTGTCGGCCAACCTGCGCAGGGCCGCGGAGTGCAGCACGCGGGCGCGGTCACGGGCGAACTCGGTGCGATGGCCGGTTTCGAACTCACTGCGCGGCGGGCCGAGCCCGGCGATCTTGGCGCCCTCGACGACGAGGCGTTCGGTGTCGTGATCGGTATATCGGGCGCTCATCTCGTCTCACTGCCCCGCCGTGTAGGTGAAGTCCGCCGAGAAGTGGGTGAGCTGGTACCAGAGCAGGGCGCCGGTCTCCCGCGCGATGCCGTGCGCCTGGGATTCGCGCGTGTAGACGGCGGGGCCGGTCCTGGTCGGCGCGGTCCACGCCGCCAGACCTTCGTCCCTGGCCATGGTGCGGGTGCGCAGCGAGTGCCAGGGATCGCTGACCAGCACCGCCGACGACATGTCCCGCGCCCGCATCGCCGTCGCCACGGCCTCGACGCTGCGCAGGGTGTCCGAACCGGTTTCGACGGCGAGGATCTTGTCGCCGGGCACGCCGCGCGCCTGCAGGTAGTTCTTGCCCGAAGCGGCTTCGGTGAACAGATCGCCCTCCTGCTTGCCGCCCACGGTGATGACCCGCGGCGCGACACCGGCCCGGAACAGCTTGTACGCCTGGTCGAGTCGCGCTTCGAACACCGAGGACGGCGTTCCGGAGTACTGTGCCGCGCCGAGCACGACGATCGCGTCGGCCTTCGTGTAGTCCTCGATGCGCGCGACCTGCCACACGCGGAACGCGGTACCGCCGACCAGCACCGCACCCATCACCACCGAACCGATGACCAGGCGCCGTGCCCAGCGCAGCAACCCCGCGCCGAAGCCGTGCGGCCCGGCCGGGTCGGGAGCCGGGAGAGCTCGGGTGCGCATCGTTGGCAAATCCACGCCCCAAGTCTGCCAGGAGCGGCATCACGGTCCGGTAACCGTCGGTTCGAGCTCGGAACGCTCAGCGGCTCCGCGCACCGGGCGAATGCATTCAGAGCGCCGATCACCCCTGCGAGCAGGCCGGTTACCAGCCGCGGGACTGCCAGGCCGGAAGGTCGGGGCGTTCGGTACCGAGGGTGGTGTCGTCACCGTGGCCCGGGTACACCAGGGTGTCGTCGGGGTATCGGTCGAAGAGTTTGGTCGACACATCGGTGAACAGGGAGGTGAAGTCCTCCGGGGAGGTGGTGCGCCCGATGCCGCCGGGGAACAGCGAGTCGCCGGTGAACAGGTGAGTGCGGCCCGTCCCGTCGGTGAGCGCGAGGGTGATCGAGCCCGGCGTATGGCCGCGCAGGTGGATGACCTCGAAAACGAGGTCGCCGACCGGGACGGCGTCGCCTTCGGCGAGCAGCCGGTCCGGGCGGATCGGGAGCGGATCGGCGTCGAGCGGATGGGCCGCGGTGGGAGCGCCGGTGGCGGCGGCGGTCTCCCGCAGCGCCATCCAGTGGTCCCGGTGCTGATGCGTGGTGACGATCAGCTCGACCTGTCCCGGCGCCTCCTGCTCGATGAGGGCAGCGATGCGAGCAGCCTCGTTGGCGGCGTCGATGAGCAGGGCGGCGCCGGTGCCGGTGCACTGCACCAGGTAACAGTTGTTGTCCATGCCGCCGACGGACATCTTGACGATGCGGGCGCCGGGGACATCGCGCTGCTGCGGGTTCGAATCCGGGGACACGTGGCCGCTGTACGGGCGATCGATGGTGATCACGAAACGATGCTAGCGAGTTAGATTCGTGCCATGTCATCGCCGCCGCGGTTCCGCTTCGCTCGCATGCTCGCGATCAGCGTTCTGCTCACCGCGATCGCACTGTCCGGGGCCGCGACGGCCGGGGCGGAACCACCGCTGCGAATGGACACCTATGTGGAGGACCCGGCCGGCGCGCTCGACGAGCGCCAGCGCGACCAGGTGCGCAATGCGGTGAACCAGCTCTACGCCGACCAGCAGGTCCGGCTGTGGGTCGTGTACGTGCGCGACTTCGACGGACTCACTCCGCAGGACTGGTCCGCGCGCACCGCGTCGATGTCCGGGTTCGGCGAGCGGGACCTCCTGCTGGCGGTCGCCACCGAGGACCGCGCGTACTGGTTGGCGGGCGAACTGCCCAGCGGCGTCAGCGATTCCGAACTCGACGGCCTCGTGATCCGGGAGGTCGAGCCCGCCCTGCGCGACGGCCGCTGGGCCGATGCCGGGGCCGCGACGGCCGACGGACTGGACACGGCGATGCGCGGCGGCGGGGTGAGCGTCCGCGCGCTGCTCGTCCTGGGTCTGCTCGTCGCCCTCGGGGCAGGCGGCCTCCTGTGGTACGCGCGCAAACGGCGGCGCGACCGATCCGAGGCCGAGCTGGCGGCGGCGCGGCAGGTGGACCCGGAGAACGCCACGGTGCTGTCGGCGTTGCCGTTGGACGCGCTGCACGCCCGCTCGCGGGAGGCGCTCGTGGAGATCGACAACGCGGTGCGCACCAGCGGCGAGGAACTCGACCTCGCCACGGGCGAGTTCGGCGCCACCGCCACCGTCCCCTTCCGCACCGCACTCGACAGCGCGAAAGCCGCTGCCGCCGAGGCGTTCGCGATCCGCCAGCGCCTCGACGACGCCATTCCCGAGACGCCGGACGAACAGCGCGCACTGCTGGTCGACCTGATCGGCACGGTGGGCCGCGCCGACCGGGAACTCGACGCGCAGGTCGCCGCCTTCGACGCCATGCGTGATCTGCTGCTCGACGCTCCGGTGCGGTTGGACGCTCTGACCAGGGACATCGTCGACCTCACTGCTCGGGTCCCGGATTCGGAGGCCGAACTGAACCGGCTCGCCGCCACTCATCCGGCGAGTGTGCTCGCGCCGATCGAGGACAACGTGCGGATGGCGCGGGAGCGCATCGCCTTCGCGGAGCAGAACATCGACGCGGGACGGTCCGCCCTCGCCGAGCCGGTCGGCCAGCAGGGCGGCGCGGTCGCCGCCATCCGGTCGGCCGAAGCCGCGATCGGTCAGGCGCGTGCCCTGCTCGACGCGGTCGACAACGCGTCCAGCGCCATCCGGCAGGCCCGCGACGGCCTGCCCGCTGTGCTGGACGAACTGCGCCGCGACATCGCCTCCGCCGCCGAACTCTCCGGCTACGGTGGGCCGGAACTATCGGATGCCCGCACCGCCGCGCAGTCCGTGTTGGACAAGGCGACCGCCGCGGCCGACACCGACCCGCTGAGCGCCTTCCACGACGCGGTCACCGCCGACGCCGCCCTCGACCGCGCTCTCGCCGCCGCCACCGACCGCAAACTCGCCGCCGAGGACCTCGCGCGCAGGCTCGGTCACGCGCTCACCGACGCGGGCGCGCGGATCGGTGCGGCCGCCGACTACCTCGCCACTCGTCGCGGCGGCGTCGACGCCGAAGCGCGCACCCGGCTCTCGGAAGCACAGCGCAACCTCGACGAGGCGCGGCGGCTGAGCGCGAGCGATCCGGCAGTGGCACTGCGGCACGCGCAGACGGCGGCGGATCTGGCCGGGCGCGCACTGCGGGCGGCACAGGCAAGTGTGCGGGCCTGGGAGGCGGGCCAGGGGCCCTCCGGCGGCGCGCAGGCCGGGGCGGTGCTGGGCGGCATCCTGCTCGAAGGGCTGCTACGCGGGGCGGCGGGTGGCGGACGGCTATCCGGGGGCGGCTGGAGCCCTGGCTCGTACGGCGGTTCGTCGGGCTCCCGGCGGATCGGTCGCGGCGGAAGATTCTGACCACGTCTTGACCCTGACACCGTGTGAGGCCATAGACCAGGACCCGTCATGTTGAGTATCGGAGACTTCGCCAGGCACGGACAGGTGTCGGTGCGCATGCTGCGCCATTACGACGCGATCGGGCTGCTGCGGCCCGACCGGGTCGACGCCGCCAGCGGTTACCGCTATTACGAGGCGGGACAGCTGGCACGGCTCAATCGCATCGTCGCGCTGAAGGATCTCGGCTTCACCCTCGAACAGGTGCGCCGGATCCTGGACGAGCGGGTGGGCGGCGCCGAACTGCGCGGCATGCTGATGCTCCGCCGCGCCGAGCTCGAGCAGCGCATCACCAGCGACCGCGCCCGCCTGACCCAGGTCGAGACGAGGCTTCGAGTCATCGAGAAGGAGGGCTTCATGCCTGCCCACGATGTGGTGATCAAATCCGTCCCCGCCGTCCGCGTAGCCGAGGTGACCGGTGTCGCGGGCGACTTCGAACCCGGGTCGATCGGGCCGGTGACCGGTCCGTTGTTCGAGGACCTGTGCGCGCGGCTGGCACGTGCCGAGGTCACGCCGGTCGGTCCCGGTATCGCGTACTACGAACAGCGCGACGACGGCACGATTCTCGCCCACGCCGCGATGCCCGTCGACCTCGATCCGGACGGCGGACACGATTTCGCGATGGTGGACCTGCCCGCGATCGACCGGGCCGCCACCGTGGTGCATCGTGGCAGCATGGACCTGGTCCTGGAACCCTGGCAGGCGCTCGGACGCTGGATCGACGAGAACGGCTACCGCATCACCGGGCCCAGCCGCGAGGTGACCCTGGTCTACACCGAGGACACCACGGGCTGGGTCACCGAGTTGCAGGAGCCGGTCCAGCCGAAATGAGATCAGGCCGTGGCTGCCGCGTAACTCGGCCGCCACGGCCTGCCCCGGGCGGATCAGCCCGCGCACACTGCCGACAACGCGGTCAGCTCGGCCCGTACCTCCTCGAGCAGGTCTTCGGTGTGCGTACCGCCACCGAGCACGCCGACGGTCAGCTTGCCGGTGAAGGTGTAGACGAGATAGGTGACCGCGGCCGACGCGCCCGCGGAGGGCCGGGGATGCGCGGAGACATAGACGATCTCGTAATCGGTCAGTTCGAGACCGGCGGGCGTGCGGAACGCGGGCACTACTCCGGTGTTGGTCACCGCGATATGCCCGGCCAGTGAGTGGATCCTCGTGCCACCGTAGTAGTCCGGGAAATGCAGCACCGACTGCTGCACGACGCCTTCGGCCAGATCGTGCGTCAACCGGGATGAAACGCGCTGGGCCAGTTCGAGAACGTTCGCCGCGGGGTCCACTTCCGCCGCGAACGAAGTCAACCCGGCCATGTTGGTGCCCGCCGCGGCGGCGACCGGAGGCTCCAGCCGGGTGCGCAGGTCCACGGGGTACAGGCAGCCCAGCTGGGTCGCGCCACCGGCGGCGGCCCGCCCGTACGCCCGCAACAGCGCCGCGGTGAGCAGGCCGTTCACCGTCACACCGGTCTTGCGGCCCAGATCCACGATCCGCGCGGTGGCGTCGCGGTCCAGCCGCACGCGCGGAGGGCGGGCGAGCGTGCTCGGCGCGGGCTGCGGGCTGTCGGGCGGCACGCTCCTCTCCTCGGGCGCAAGCGGCTTGGTCACCTCCTCGAATCCGGAGACTGCGGCCCTGGTGATGCCACGCTCGGCGACATACCACTCCAACGATTGCGGAATCCCTTGCGGAACAAGGCTTGTAGGCCGGTTCTCGATAATGCTGGTGTAGCAGTCCCATAGTCTGGCGAGCAGTTCGACGCAATGCCCCGCATCGGCGACGCTGTGGTGAGCGAACAGAGTGACACGCCATTCGCCTGCGCCCGCGCCCACCACGTCCAGATAAGCCAGTTGAACCGCGGGATCCACAGCGGGGACGACGATCGCCGCCACGTCACCTTCCCGTACCGAAACCGGTACCCATGCGCTCTCGTTCGCTTCGAGCAGATGACCTTGTCCCGCAGCGTCTTCCGCGATGCGACAACCGATCACCGGATACGCGCGCCGCAACGCCGCGAATGCCTCCCGCAACGCGGTCACGTCGAGCTCGCCCCGCACCGACACCGACCGGCCCGTGTAGGTGCCGTGCCGCACGAACCGCTGCTCCGACGGCGCCAGCGGCCGGATCGGAGCGTCCTCATCCCACAACATTCCGCAAGGGTGCGGCACCACCGGCACGGGTGCAAACCGACCAGGCGGACGAATGCGGAAGACTGCCGGTATGAGTCTCGCGGCACATCTGGAGAAGATCGGTCTGCCTTCGGTGGAGGCACAGCTGGCCCACCCCACCGTGGTCGGGATCGCCGAGGGCACCCTGCCCGAGCCGGTGTTCCGGTCCTGGTTGGAGCAGGACTATCTATTCCTGCTCGACTACGTCCGCGTGTTCGCCCGCCTCGCGTGGCAGGCTCCGGCGGCCCATCTGGGCGACCTGGTCGACCTCGCGCACGCCACCTACCACGAGGAACTGGCACTGCACCGCTCGCTGGCGGCCGAGTTCGGCGCCGACCTCGACGGCGCAGCCAAAGGCGCGCCGTGCGCGGCGTACACGGCGTTTCTCCTGGACTCCGCCGCGTCCTACGGCGAGGGCCTCGCCGCCCTCTACCCGTGCATGTGGGGGTATTCGACGCTCGGCGCACGGCTGGCCCAGCGCCCGCCCGCCGAACCGCGCTACCGCCGCTGGGTCGACACCTACGCCGATCCGGGATTCGCCGCCCTCACCCGCCGCTGCGCGCAGATGATCGATGAGTCCGGCGCCGACCCGGCACGCGCGGAAGATCTGTTCCGCGAAGGACTGCGGCACGAGCTGGCGTTCTGGGACGTTCCGCTGAATCCCTCTGGCACGGAAGGTCACCCCGCACCCTCGGCGGAGTGACTTAGGCTGACACCGTGAGTCAGGACCACGTGCGGGCGTCCGACGCCGACCGCGAGAAGATCGTCGACCAACTGCGGCTGGCGATGAACGAGGGCAGGCTGACATTGCCCGAATTCGACGAACGGCTGCAACAGGTGTACGCCGCCAAGACCTACGGCGAACTGACGCCGCTGCTGTCCGACCTTCCCGCGCAACGGCAATCGCGGCGGGCGCGCGCCGAAGGCATTCCGCAGTGGATCACCATCATGTGGACACCGTGGGTGTTCGTCAACGCGCTGTGCGTGGCGATCTACCTGGCCACCGGCGCGGGCTACTTCTGGCCGTTCTGGGTCGCCGTACCCTGGGGGCTCGCGCTGCTCATTCCGACCACGATCGGCATCACCACGCGCAAGAAGAGCTGCTGAACGACAGCGTCCCGCGGCCGGTTACGGCCACGGGACGCGACAGCGAACTCAGGCGCCGATCAGGTGCTGGGCCAGGTAGCCCTCCACCTTGTCCAACGCGATGCGCTCCTGGGTCATGGTGTCGCGCTCGCGGATGGTCACCGCTTGATCCTCGAGCGTCTCGAAGTCGACGGTGATGCAGAACGGCGTGCCGATCTCGTCCTGGCGGCGGTAGCGGCGGCCGATGGCGCCCGCGTCATCGAACTCGACGTTCCAGTTCTTGCGCAGCCGCGCGGCCAGATCCTTCGCCTTCGGCGTGAGATCGGCGTTGCGCGAGAGCGGAAGCACCGCGGCCTTCACCGGCGCGAGGCGGCGATCCAGGCGCAGCACCGTGCGGGTGTCCACGCCGCCCTTGGCGTTGGGCGCCTCGTCCTCGGCGTAGGCGTCGACCAGGAAGGCCATCAGCGAGCGGGTGAGGCCCGCCGCGGGCTCGATGACGTACGGGATGTAGCGCTCGTTGGTGGTCTGGTCGAAGAAGC
The DNA here is from genome assembly GCF_021183645.1 of Nocardia gipuzkoensis. Lineage (NCBI taxonomy): Bacteria > Bacillati > Actinomycetota > Actinomycetes > Mycobacteriales > Nocardiaceae > Nocardia > Nocardia gipuzkoensis. The sequence continues at coordinate 829,369 of NZ_CP089225.1, forward strand.
TCAGCTCGGTGCCGGAGTGCTCGGAGTGCGTCTTCAGGTCGAAATCGGTGCGGTTGGCGATGCCCTCCAGCTCACCCCACTCGTTGCCCTGGAAGCCGAAGCGGTACTCGATGTCGGTGGTGCCCGCCGAGTAGTGCGACAGCTTGTCCTTCGGGTGCTCGAACAGCCGCAGGTTCTCCGCGGTGATGCCGAGATCGGTGTACCAGGAGAACCGCGTCTCGATCCAGTACTTGTGCCACTCCACGTCCTCGCCCGGCTTGACGAAGTACTCCATCTCCATCTGCTCGAACTCGCGGGTGCGGAAGATGAAGTTGCCCGGGGTGATCTCGTTGCGGAAGCTCTTGCCGATCTGCGCGATGCCGAACGGCGGCTTCTTGCGCGCGGTCGTCATCACGTTGGCGAAGTTGACGAAGATGCCCTGGGCGGTCTCCGGGCGCAGGTAGTGCAGGCCCTCCTCGGACTCGATCGGGCCGAGGTAGGTCTTGAGCATCATGTTGAAGTCGCGCGGCTCGGTCCAGCGGCCGACGGTGCCGCAGTTCGGGCACGCGAGCAGTTCCATCGAGACCGTGTCCGGGTCGTCGATCTTGTTCTTCAGCGCGTACGCCTCCTGCAGGTGGTCCTGCCGGAAGCGATGGTGGCAGTTCAGGCACTCGACCAGCGGGTCGTTGAACACGCCGACGTGGCCGGAGGCCACCCACACCTGGCGGGGCAGGATCACCGACGAGTCGAGGCCGACGACGTCCTCACGGCTGGTGACCATGGCGCGCCACCACTGCTTCTTGATGTTCTCCTTGAGCTCGACACCCAGCGGACCGTAATCCCACGCCGACTTGGTGCCTCCGTAGATCTCACCGCACGGGTACACCAGACCCCGGCGCTTGGCGAGGTTGGCAACGGTGTCCACCTTCGACTTGGGTGCCACGCGAGAATTCTCCATCCACTGCGAGTCGGATTCTTGTTGCCTCGACACGATAGTTTTGCGTCGACGCTGCGATTGTGCCCAGCCTATCGGCAGGCTCGGCGCCGGTTTCAACCGCACGGTTCGGCGCGCCCGTTTGACATGCGCACCTGTGCATACGCAAACTGGTAATGCTTTCCATTAAGGAGTTGGTGACATGACCGCCGAGACCGCCGCGGCTCCGCCGCACAACCCGTATCGGTCACCCGGCCCTGCGCCGGTGCCCGCACGCACCGTACTGGAGGACGCGGGTGAGCTGTTGCGGGCGCTGGCCGCGCCGGTGCGGATTGCTATCGTGCTGCAGTTGCGCGAGTCGCCCCGCTGCGTCCACGAATTGGTCGACGCGCTCGGGGTCACGCAACCACTGGTCAGTCAGCATCTGCGTATCCTCAAGGCCGCCGGTGTCGTGCACGGTGAGCGTTCGGGTCGCGAGGTGCTCTACGAACTCGTCGACGACCATCTGGCGCACATCGTCGTCGACGCCGTCGCGCACGCCGAGGAAGGGTGATTCGTGCCAGACAACACGGCCGCTCCACAGAAACCGGTCGGTATCCGCAGCACCAGGCAGCGCAGCGCCATCGCCGCGCTGCTCGGTGACATCGACGAGTTCCGCTCCGCCCAGGATCTACACGACGAGCTGCGCAAACGTGGCGAGGGCATCGGGCTGACCACGGTCTACCGGACGCTGCAGTCGCTGGCCGACGCGGGCATGGTGGATGTGCTGCGCACCGACTCCGGCGAGTCGGTCTACCGGCAGTGCTCCACCGGCCACCATCACCATTTGGTGTGCAGGCATTGCGGCCGCACCGTGGAGGTGGAGGGCCCGACGGTGGAGGCGTGGGCCGAGGCGATCGCGCACGAGCACGGCTTCACCGAGATCAGCCACACCCTCGAAGTGTTCGGCACCTGCACGACATGCGGGACGCCGCGCCGACGCGACGGGTGATCGATCCGCTGCCCAGGGCGTCCGGTTGACGCGGCCTCGGCCGAATCATGTGGTCCGCGCTGTTCGACACCGTCGATGCGGCCCCGCGGTCGGCCGAACCGCGCCGCAGAATTCGCCATCGCGACACGGGAAGGCGACCCGGCGCAGATGACGGCCAGGTCGCTCGCGAACGGTCGGGAATCGATGACTTTCGGCACCGACGGCGGGCCGCTCCCGTCCGAGGGCGGCCCGCCGCAGTGACCGAATTCAGCTGACCGGCACCGGGTTCCGCGTGGGAGCCGGGGTGTCGGCCGGACGACCGCGCAGCGCGCCCACGCCCAGCAGTGCGAGCGCGACTGCGCTCCAGACCAGCAGCACCACCAGCGGGCCGGTCGCGGCGGCGCCGTCGAAGAACGCGACCGAGCGCAGCAGCGACCCGGCGGCGCCGGGCGGTAGCAGCTGTCCGACGGCGCCCCACGGCTGCGGCAACAGCTCGGGCGCCGAAGTGGCCGCCGAGAACGGATTGCCGATCAGCAGCATGGTGAGCGCGGCGATACCGATGCCGGGGCGCCCGAGCACGGCGGCGAGTCCGACGACCGCGCCCGCTACCGCGAACGACACCAGTCCGGCCACCGAGGCGAGCACCAAGTAGGAGCCGGGCACCACGGACATCCAGCCCTGGATGATCGCCATGCTCAGCAAACCGCCCGCGACGCCGAAGGCGACCAGCCCGATCACCTTGCCGCCGAGCGCGGGGATCAACAGTGCCAGCAGCACCCCGGCGGCGATACCGGACATCACCAGCGGCAGCACCATCGCACCGAAGGCGGCGCCGCGCGGATCATCCGAGTCGGCCGCCACCACGTCCTCGACCCGGGCGGCGGGAGCGCCGGAGAGCTGCTGCCCGATCTGGGTGAGCTGTTGCGCGACAGCGGGACTCGCGCCGGAAGCGACCAGCACGCGCGGCGGCCCGTCGCCGGTGACGATGGCCCCGTAGACCTCCCGGTCCTCGATCGCCGCACGTGCGGCGGCCTCGTCCGCGGGCGTGCTGATCTCGAAGGCGCCGGGACTGTGCTCGGCGAGCTTGCCGGTGACCATCGCGGCCTGCGGGCCGGTGACGGCCAGCGGCAGGTCACGGGGTGCGATGTTGGCGGCCGGCCAGGCGAACGCGATCAGCATCAGCGCCTGGAGCAGGGCGGCGCCGAGACCGAGAGCGAACGCCCGCTGCTTGGTGTTCATGGCCTACACTCCTAAAAATCGAATGCTCGTTCTTTTTAGTTGCGCCTACCGTCGCACGGAGCATCTCGGTTGTCAAGAACGGATATTCGTTTTATTTTTGGAGCATGCCCCGAGTCAGCGAAGAGCACCTCGAACGCCGCAGGCAACAGATCCTGGACGGCGCGCGGCGCTGCTTCACGCGCAAGGGGTTCTACGAGACCTCCATGCAGGACGTGTTCGCGGAATCCGGACTCTCGGCCGGGGCGGTGTACCGCTACTTCAAGAGCAAGGACGAACTGGTCACCGCACTCGCCACGGAGACGACGGTGTCGCTGCGCATCGCCATGGACCAGGCGATCGGTCGCGAACCGCTCCCCACGCCCGCCGAACTGATCACCATGATCGCCGAGGAGGTGGTGCGGCGCAGTGGGCCGGACGGGCCGGTGCGGCTGGCACCGCAAGCCTGGGCGCTGGCCCTGGTGCATCCCGGCGCGGCGGTGATGGTCCGCGAGACGATGCTCGCTATGCGCGCGCTGTGGGTGACCTACGCCGAACGCATGCGCGACAAGGGCTGGCTACCCGAAGACGCCGACGTCGACGCCGTGGCCAAAGCGATCATCGGGCTGCTGCCGGGATTCATCCTCCAGCACCTCATCCTCGGCGACCTCGACCCGCAGACGCTCGCGCGCGGCGTGCGCACCCTGCTCCCCTACGGCGAAACGGCCCACACGGACGTCGGCTGATCCGGCCGACGCAGCTGGCAGGCGCATGCGGCGCGCGAACTCGGCACCGCGCGGTGGTGGTGGCCGGAGTCAGGGCAGCAGCAGGCCTTGCCTGGCTCGGCTCGCGTTGGACAGCACGAGCAGCAGCATCGTGGTGAGGGCTTGGTCGTCCAGGCCCGCGGCCGGGAAGGTGTAGCGCAGGATGACGTCGGCGAGCCGGCCGCGGCCGATCACAGTCAGCGAACCGAACTGCAGCGCGTTGTTGCGCTCGGCCACGCGCTTGTGCAGCTGCGGCTTCAGCGGCCGGTCCCAGGCCAGCACACAGGTGAGGCTCACCACGTCCAGGCCGGGCGCCAGGTTCACCGCGCGCAGCGAGCACAGCGCGCCCTCGTACTCGAATCCCAGCGACCCTTCGGGGTCGACGCGCACGTCGATGCCGTAGCTCGACAGGCAGGCTCCGGCCCGTGCCTGCAGCTCCTGGTCCGGGGTCACCGCTGCGTCCATGTCCGTGCCGCCGTTCACTTGGTGCCGCCGAAACGGCGGTCCCGCGCAGCGTACTGCAGACATGCCTCCCACAGGTTGCGCCGATCGAAATCGGGGAAAAGCGTGTCCTGGTAGACGAATTCGGCGTAGGCCGACTGCCAGAGGAGGAAGTTGGAGCTGCGGAATTCGCCCGAGGGGCGCAGGAACAGATCCACGTCCGGCATGTCCGGTTCGTCCAGGTACTTCGCCACTGTCGCCTCGGTGACCTTCTCCGGATCGATCTCACCCGCCGCCACCCGGCGCGCGATCTCCCTTGCCGCGTCGGCGATTTCGGCGCGGCCGCCGTAGTTGACGCACATGGTCAGCGTCATCACCGTGTTGTCCTTGGTGAGTTCCTCGGCGATCTCCAGTTCCTTGATCACACTGCGCCACAGGCGCGGGCGGCGACCCGCCCAGCGCACCCGAACGCCCATCTCGTGCATCTCGTCGCGGCGGCGACGGATCACGTCGCGGTTGAAGCCCATGAGGAAGCGCACCTCCTCGGGGCTGCGCCGCCAGTTCTCGGTGGAGAAGGCATAGGCCGACAGCCACTTCACGCCGATCTCGATGCAGCCCTCGACGGTGTCCATCAGCACCGCCTCGCCGCGCTCGTGGCCGGCCGTGCGGGGCAATCCGCGTTCCTGAGCCCAGCGACCGTTGCCGTCCATGACGAGCGCCACATGCCTGGGCACCAGTTCCGGCGGCAATTGCGGCGGTCGAGCTCCCGACGGATGCGGCGAGGGCGGGCGGACGACGCCCGCGGGCTTGAGCTCGGTCGCGGTAGCGGAGTCTCGGCGGAGGATCACGGCCTCCATACTGCCCGATCGCCGCCGCTGCCCTGCCGCCGCGTTGCTTCCTGATGAATTCCCCAGTTCCCACCGGCACCGGTGACTTATTCTTTCCTAATCGTGATACTGGGGAGGGGTTTCTCGGACGTGACCGATTTACCAGGCACCGGGACGGCGGCAGGTTTCCGGGCCACTCGCGAATTACTCGGCCTCCCGGTCCCCTGGTGCGCGCGATTCTTCGCGGTCGCGGAGCGCACTGTCGAGCGATGGGAGAAAGGGGCCTTCCAGATTCCCGACAGCGTGGCTCGCGAACTCGCCGCTCTCGCCGACGAGACCGAACAGGTGGTCGAGGCGATGGTCGAAGCCATCGACGCCGGGGAGATCTCGCCCCGCCTGCACACCTACCGCACCAACGACGACTACGCCAAGCACGAGCCGGACACCCGCTACCCGGCCACCTGGCATCGCGCGGTGTGCGCCCGCGTCATGAGCGAGCTGCCCCAGGTAGAGCTGCAATTCGTGGAGTAGGCGGCGCGGGCTGGGGACGGTCTTCGTCCGGTCGCACCGTGTCCTGCGGCGCCCCGGACCGCTCGATCAACGGCAGCGTGCGCAGCTGACGTTCCAGATGCCACTGCAAGTGCGCCGCGACCAGTCCGCTGGCCTGCCTGCGCACCGTGTGCGGTGTCGTCTCGACGCGCTCCCAGTCCCCGCGCAACAACGCGACCAGCAGGTCGAGCACGCCGGGGCCGGGTGTCGCCGCGCCAGGTGGGCGGCAGTGCACGCACACCGCGCCACCGGCCGCGACATGGAAAGCGCGATGTGGACCCGGCGTCGCGCACTTGGCGCATTCGTCCAAGGCGGGCGCCCAGCCCGCGAAACCCATGGCGCGCAACAGGAACGCGTCCAGGATCAGTTCGTGCGGCCGCTGCTTGGCCGCGATCGCGCGCAGGGCGCTAGCGGTGAGCGCGTGCAGCCGGGGCGCGGGCGCGTGCTCCTCGCCCGCCAGGCGTTCGGCGGTCTCCAGCACGGCACACGCGGTGGTATAGCGCCCGTAATCATCGATGATGTCGGCGGCGAACGCCTCCATCGTGTGCACCTGGGTGACGGTGTCCAGCGTGCGCCCCGGATACAGCTGCACATCGATGTAGGAGAACGGCTCCAACCGGGCCCCGAACCTCGACTTGGTGCGCCGCACCCCCTTGGCGACCGCCCGCACCAGGCCGTGCTGCCGAGTGAGCAGCGTGACGATGCGATCCGCCTCACCCAGCTTGTGCTGGCGCACCACTACCGCCTCGTCCCGATACAAACGCACGTGCTGAGTCTAATTGCAGCGCCTGCGGCGCTGCGTGTTCGCGGCCCCTTTGGGGCTCGCGTTTGCGCGGCCGCCGCTTGCTCCTTCGTCGCGTACGCGGCGGCCGCGCAAACGCGAGCCGGGCCGCGAACGGCGCATGCTCGGTCTCGCTTCGCTCGAAACCTGGGGTTGGGGTGAGCCGGGCGCGTTGTGAGTCGGCGCGTTGGTGTCCGGGCTCCGGCTCCGGCTCCGGCTCCGGGCATACGAAATACGGCATGCGGCATGCGGTTCGGCGTGGCTGCTGGGCTTCATTGCCGGTCGGCAGCGACAGACCGCGCGACGCGGGGGCGGTTCGGTGTGCGGGGTCACCGCGCCAGGAAGTGCCAGCCGAGCCAGGCCCAGACCAGTACGGCGGTGATCTTCGTGGTCCGGGTGCTGGTCAGGTACACGATCGTTTCCCCCAGAGACGCGACCTGATCCCGGCGCAACCGTGTGACCGCGACCGCGGCCAGCGCGACTGCCAAGAGCAGGCAGAACCCGGTGATGACTATGGCCCGGTCGCTCATCTCGACACCAGCCACCATCCGGCGGCCAGCCACACCAGCCATCCGGCGAAGCGCAGCGGCCACTGTTCGAGCGCCGGATCCAGCAGCGTGGACAAGCTCGGGTGTTCTCGGCTCGGCTGGTTCAGGGCGGGCTGGCGCAGCAGTGCGTGGACCTCCCATGCCGATGCCGCGACCAGCAGCGCCGACCACACAGCGACCCCGCGCCCGAGCCGGGCGGTGCGCGGAGGCCGCTGGATTCGCGCGCGGACGGCAGGCACCATCGCGCCCAGCGCCGCCACCGCCACGATCGCGGTCGCCGGCCAGCTGAACGGCCGGGTCGCGGCACCGGACGCCGCCAGCACGAGACCCACGGTCAGCAGGGTCACGCGCCACCGGAATCGACCTGCCGACCGCGCCGATTGCTCCGTCATATGCGCAGGATAAGGCCCTGAACAGCCGGAGCCGGGCAGGCAGGCACCGCGACATCCGATCGAGCGGCGCTATCGATCCGTCCTCGGCGCGCGCCGGGCGCAGGCGAGCCGTCAGCCGCTGGTACGCAGGAGTCCGGAGATCAACAGCAGCACCGACTGCTGGGTCTGCGCACGCGCGAGGTCGGGGTCTGCCGCGTGCGCCACGATCAGGGCGGCCTCGCTGACGACGCTGACGACGAGCTGGGCCAGGACCGGAACGGGGGCCTCGGCGATCAACCCCGCGGCGCGGGCGCGCTCGAGCTGTGCGGTGATCAAGCCGAGGCCGTGAGCGGATTCGAATTCGCGCCAGGCCTGCCAGCCGAGCACGGCGGGAGCGTCGGTGAGGGCGATCCGCAGCATCGCCGGGCGCTGGCAGATCTCCAGGAACAGACCGAGCCCCGCGGCCATGCCCGCCATCACGTCATCGGAGTCGACCGCGGCGATGGCCTTTTCGATCTCCTCGGTGGTCTCCACTTCGATCTGCTCCAGCACCGCGAGGAACAGGCCGCGCTTGTCGCCGTAGTGGTGGTGCAGCGCGCCCCGGGTGACCCCGGCCTCGGTGACCAGCTCTTCGGCCGAGGTTCCCGCGAAGCCGCGCTCAGTGAACAGGCGGCGTCCAGCCTGTTCGAGCGCGGCTCTGGTGGCCCGAGAGCGGTCTTCCTGACTACGGCGTGGCATGCAGCCGAGTGAACTCCAGAATCGATTCGGCGAGCAACTCGGGCTGGTCCTCCGGCACGAAGGTGTAGGAGTCGTCGATGAGCTTCAGCGTCGCGTTCGGCAGATCACGGGCCAGCCGTTCGGCGAACGTCACCGGGAACAGCCGATCCTCGCGCGCCCAGGCCAGCAGCACCGGGATGTCGACGTCGCCGAAGTGGCGCGCGGCCTCCAGCGTGTATCGGCGGTGCGCCGACTTCAGGAAGCGCCGCAGGTCTTTGCGAATCGCGGAGGAGTTCCGGCTCGGCAGCAGATAGGAGTCGGTGATCTCCGGCGGAATCGGCCGTTTGGTGACCCAGCCGAAGGCCAGGGGCAGTCGATGCAGCGCCCGGATGCGCAGCGCCTCGGTCAACGGACGGATCGACCCGGGGACCTTCGCCAGCAGCGGAAGCGCCGTGAACGGCTGCGGCAGGAAGCCCTCGTAGCTGTCCACCGAGGCGAGCACGACGCGGCCGATCCTGGACCGGTCGCGAGTGAGCAGCACCTGGGTGATCGCGCCGCCGGTGTCGTTGGCGACCAGGGTGACGTCGGTGAGGTCGAGACGCTCGAGGAACGCGGCGATCAGGTCCGCCACGCCGACCGGAGTCAGCTCCGCGTCCGGTACCGGGATCTCGTGCGAGCCCAGGGGCAAGTCCGGCGCCAGGCAGCGGTATCCGGCCGCGGCGACGGCGGGCACTACCTTGCGCCAGAGGTCCGCGTTGACGAGCAGGCCGTGCACGAAGACGACCGGAGCGCCCTCTCCCGTCTCGTGATAGCGAATGCGGCCGCCGGACAGGTCCATCTCGTGAGTGCGCCCGAGTGATGTGCTTGTTGCCATGTGGTCCTCCCAGTCCGAACGAATACATCCACCTTTACATACATACGGTATGTATGTCTATAGCTGGATTTTCCGCCCGCCCTCAGCGGATGACCGCGTCGACGATGACGTCGTCGCGTACGACGTAGTAGCCGGTATAGGTCCGCATCGAGTCGTCGGTCTGGCGGGCCGACAGCTCGATATGCACGATGTCCCCACTCTCCGAAGTGATCCGCACCGCCTCGTGCGCGGTCGTCGATAGACCTGCCACGAAGTGCTCGTAGCTCGTGTCCAGGTTCCGGCCGCCCAGCTCCCACGCGCGGCCGTAGTCCCGCCGATTGATGGCGTCGAAGTACGCCGTGACGGTCCGCGCCGGCCCGGTCGCCGGGGCCTGCGTCGTCGTAGAGCGCGCGCTACTGCGCGACGGCGCGCTCGTGGCGGTGCGGACGCCCGTGCGCGACGGCGTGGGCGAGGCGGTGCGGGCGCCGGTGGTCGTCAGCGCGAGTCCGACCGCCGACGGTCCCTGGTCGGCCGGTTTGTCGCCGGGCGCCACGACCAGCACCACCGCCGCCACCACAGCGGCGGCGAGCAGAACTCCGCCCGTGATGACGGCGGGGTTCCGGCGAGGTGGGGCGGCCACGACCGGCGGCGTCCGATTCGGCGGCCGCACCAGCGCGGCCGCGCTCGCGCCGCACCTGATGCAGAATCGCCCCGGCCCGCCGACCGGCTCCTGCCCACAGCTCCAGCACACACCCGCGCCACACGCGGTGCAGTGCCGTTGCCGCCCGCCGGACAGCGATTCCCGGCATCTCCAGCAGTTCGCCATGGATTACCCCGCACCACTCATCAGTCAGCCGAGGACGGCCTTGACGGCGAGTTCCAGCGCGCTCACCAGCGTGGCCAGGGAGGCGATGCCCGCGACCGACCGCCCCACCGCGTGCAGGATCCCCGAGAGCACCAGCCGGTTCGGTCGTTCCTTCGCCGCCTCGGCCACCGCCTGCCGCGTCGTTTCCTCGACCAGCTGACGGTCCGGCAAATCCGCGTCGTACCGGCCGATCCGATCGAGCAGATCGTCCAGGGCGGAACGCAATTCGGCCACCGTCTGCGGAACCGGAATCGCGGCTGCCCCGGCGGTGGTGTTCGAGACCGTGCCGTCACGGCCCGCGACGACGGACCCGCTCAGATGCGCGCCCCCACCGATGGAAACTCCGGTATTACTGCCGACATTCTTGTTCATTCGCTTTCCCTTCTGCGCAGTGGACTATTTCTCGATGATTCGGCGGGTGCGGAAGCGACCCGCGCGGAAACGCCGCCGATAGCGGAATTCAGCAGAGTGGCGTCGCCGTTGATCGTCACGCTGCTGTTGATGATCTGCTCGCCACGGCGAATCAGTTCGTCCGGATCGACATTTCGTTCGGTCAGGAACTGAGCCAGTGTCTCGAAGATCTTCTTCTCGACCGTCTTGGTGAACATCTCCTGGTCGAGCAACTGGAAGTAGCGGTGGTAGCGGATCGAGCGGCCACGCCGGTCGACCCGCAGATCGCCTGCCGCCTCGCGGACGCTGATCAACGCGCCGTGATCGAACGTGAACACCTGGCTGACCTCACTCACTTGGCGGGCGTGCTTACGTTCCCTGCGGACATCACCGAGCAGTTGCCGGATGGCGTCCGGCACCGCGTGCCAGTAGGTCCGGGGCAGGCTCAGGAGGCTGCGCCAGGCCAGGCGCAGCACCTGCCCCGGCCGCGGGCGCAGCAGCAGATCATCGATCTCGTGGTACACCTGCCGCAACGGCGGCAGGGCGCAGTAGTTCGCCTCCACGAACAGCGATGACGCGCTGACGGCGAGGCGGACGAACGCGGTCCACACCACCTCCCCGCCCCAGCCGACGATTTCCGCGGTCAGATAGGGACGCGCCCGGTCCTCCGGGGCCGTCATCAGCGCCTCGATCGTCGTCTCCGGCACGCGATCCACCGGCCTGCCGGTGGGGTCCGGCAGGAATCGCCCGTCGTGGTGGATATCCCCGCCGTTGACGAACAGCCGGTTGTAGACATTCAGCCCGCGCATGTCGAGCTGCGTGATCTCCTTGCGGAGGCGTTCGTTCAACTCGACCGCGGTGAACGGCCGGACCGGCTCCTGATCCGATCCCGGCCTCGTGATGTCCAATGCCATCGACCACGCCGAAAGCGGCCAGCCGTGACCGAGGAACGGCTGGTAGCCGTGATACGCCGTCACATTGCCGTCGGAATAAGCCGCCACGTGCTCGATCTGCTGCCGGACCGAAGCCTTGCGCGGAACCGGAGCCGCGGATGAACGAAATGTACCGCGCCGCAACGAATTCGCCGTGCCGCCCCAGCGAGCGCTGCATCCTTCACCCCACACGGCGAGCCAACCGACGAGAAGGGCTCCCAACGGCAGCGGCGACAACAAGCGGAAAGGATCGAGGATCAAGAGCAGACCCAGCGGCCCGGCGTCGAAATCGGCCGCGGCGAGTTGATTCCCGACGACGACCACCATCGTCGCGATCATCACCAGATTGCGCGCGAGCTGTCGCTCCCGGGCGGCCACCGCGTGCTTCGCCACCGCGACGAGATCGACACCCGGCGACCGGGCCACCGATCGCAACGGTTCCTCGAGCACTTTCTCGACGACCTCGGATGCCAGCGCACTGTCGAAATGAACCGCGGCGCAGAGATAGCGGGTCGCTTCTTCCCCGCGCACCTCACCGGTATTATCGTCGGCCTGCCTCGGCGATTCCGCTGACTCCGTTCCGCGCGACCGCGCACCACAGTTCCCACAGAACGTGGCGTCTTCGGGATTCGATTGTTCGCATTCTGGGCATCGCACAGGACGAGCCAAGCATTCGGTCAGCATCCGGTCTACGAAAATGCCTGCGCTGTACCAACTCTGATCCACACCACGCCGGATGAGTGCAATTCGCACCTCGACCCGACTTCGGTGAGCAAGATCTTGCACGGCGGGAAATCGAGTTCCCGCCAACTCGCGGGTTCGTACGGGGCTGTTCGCCCACGGAATCGACGGACCGGCCCGCATCCGCGTTTACGACACATTATGGACGCTTGACCAATTGGCCGCTACGGTTGATCGAAATCGAACGACAGGGAGTTGACATGACCGTGTCCGATCCGACCCGGCTGCCGCCCGACACCCGCGAGCTGGGGCTGGCCGAATCGGCGGCCGCGATCGCGGGCGGCGCGATCACGTCGGCCGCGGCCGTCGGCGGCGCACTGGACCGGATCGACGCGGCACAGGACACGCTCAACGCCTTCCGGGTCGTGCGCCGGGAACGCGCGCTGGCGGAGGCCGCCGACGCCGACCGGCGGCTGGCCGCGGGGGAACGGCTGCCGCTGCTGGGCGTGCCCGTCGCGGTGAAGGACGACACCGATATCGCGGGCGAGCCGACCGCGTTCGGGTGCGGCGGCGACTTCGCGCCGAAGACCGCGGACGCCGAATCGGTCCGCCGCCTGCGCGCCGCGGGCGCGGTGATCGTCGGGAAGACCAATACCTGCGAACTCGGGCAGTGGCCGTTCACCAGCGCCGCGTGGTTCGGGCACACCCGCAACCCCTGGGACCGCACCAGGACGCCGGGCGGCTCCTCCGGCGGAGCTTCGGCGGCCGTCGCGGCCGGATTGGTCCCCGCCGCCCTGGGTTCCGACGGTGCGGGCTCCATCCGCATCCCCGCGGCGTGGACGAACCTGGTCGGCATCAAGCCACAGCGTGGGCGGATCTCCACCTGGCCGGAGGCCGAGGCGTTCTACGGGCTCACCGTGCACGGGCCGCTGGCGCGCACCGTCGCGGACGCGGCGCTACTGCTGGACGCGGCGGCCGGGCCGCACCCCGGTGACCTGCACACACCGGCCCCGATCACCGCCTCGGACGCGGTCGGCCGTGATCCTGGCAGATTGCGCATCGCCCTGTCGCTGCGCATTCCGTTCACCGCGACCAGAACCGCGCTGGATCCCGAGATCGAGCGAGCGGTGCGGCGCACCGCCGACACCCTGCGCGCTCTCGGGCACACCGTGACCGTCGCCGACCTGCACTACGGCGTGATGATCGGCGCGTCGTTCCTGCCGCGTTCGCTCGCCGGGATCCGCCGGGTGTACCACCGGACGCCCGGCCTGCGGGTCGATCCCCGTACCACCGCCAACGCCCGGATCGGGCGCGTGCTCGACGGGCCCGCCCTGTACGCGGCACGGCAGCTGGAACCCTTGCTGCACAGGCGAATCGGCCACTTCTTCCGAGACTACGACGTCGTCCTCGCACCGACCACCGCGACCGCGCCGCCGCGAGTCGAGGAGATCGACGGCATCGGCGTCCACGCCACCAACAACCTCATCACCGCGGCCTGCCCCTACACCTGGCCGTGGAACGTCCTGGGCTGGCCGAGCGTCAACGTCCCCGCCGGATTCACCGACGCAGGCCTCCCCGTCGGCGCCCAGCTGATGGGCACGGCGAACTCCGAACCCCTGCTGATCTCCTTGGCCGCCCAGCTCGAATCCGAACTCCAGTGGCACCGCCACCGCCCCGACGCGTGGTGGTGAGCGACGTCAGAAGCCGAGTTTGCCGAGCTGCTTCGGGTCGCGCTGCCAGTCCTTGGCCACCTTTACGTGCAGGTTCAGGTAGATGCGGGTGCCGAGGATGTGCTCGATCTGCTTGCGGGCGTTGGTGCCGACTTCCTTCAGCCGGGAGCCGCCCTTGCCGATGACGATGGCCTTCTGGCTGGGGCGCTCGACGTAGAGCAGGGCGTGCACGTCGAGCATGTCCTCGCGCTCCTCGTACGGCAGGACCTCCTCGATGACGACGGCCAGCGAGTGCGGCAGTTCGTCGCGCACGCCCTCCAGCGCGGCTTCGCGGATGAGCTCGGCCATCAGCGTTTCCTCGGGCTCGTCGGTGAGCTCGCCGTCGGGGTAGAACGCCGGTCCCTCCGGCATCTTCGAGGCGATGACGTCGACGAGGACCTCGACCTGCTCGCCCTTGACCGCCGACACCGGCACCACGTCGGCCTCCGGGCCGAGCAACCGGGAGACGGCGAGCAGTTGCTCGGCGACCTGGTCACGGCTCACCTTGTCGATCTTGGTGACCACGCCGAGCAGCGTCGTCTTCGGCGCCATCTGCCTGATCTGCTGCACGATCCAGCGGTCACCCGGACCGATCTTCTCGTCGGCCGGTATGCACAGCGCGATCACGTCGACTTCGGAATACGTGTCGCGGACGAGGTCGTTGAGGCGCTGCCCGAGCAGGGTGCGCGGGCGGTGCAGGCCGGGGGTGTCGACCAGGATCAGCTGCGTGTGCTCGCGGTGCACGATGCCGCGAATCGTGTGCCGGGTGGTCTGCGGGCGCGAGGAGGTGATCGCGATCTTCGCGCCCACCAGCGCGTTGGTCAGCGTCGACTTGCCGGTGTTCGGGCGACCGACGAAACAGACGAATCCGGAACGGAATTCGCCCTTCTCCCGCGCGTCAGCCACCGCGGACCTCGCCCGCGTCGGCGCTCACCGCGTCCACCGCGTCCGCGGAGTCGTCGACGATCTCGAACACCGCGCCGTCGCGGTCGGTGAAGATGATCCGCGCCTCGGCCGAGACCTCCCGCACCGCGGTGACACCGAAGTCGGACAATCGCCCGCCGACCACCACGGCCGCCTCGAATCCCTCGGCGCCGCTGGACAACGCGGCGGCCACCGCGGCTTGCAGTGCTGTCAGCCGCAGGGCGGTCAGCGTGACCTCGCCCGCGGCGTAGGTGCGGCCGTCGGTGTCCCGGATCGCCGCCCCGCTCGCCCCGCCGGCGCGGCTCAGCGCGCCGCGGGCCAGCACGACCAGCTTGTTGTCCTCCGCGTCCAGTTCGGTCATTCGGTGTCTCCGTCCTCGTCGCGATCGGCCGGGATCTCCCGTTCCGATCCGTTGGCCTTGCGCTTGCCATTGGGATTGTCGCCGTTGGTCTTCCCTGCGGGGACCTTCTCGCGCGCTTTGCGTACAACTACGGTGTTCACCCGCATCCGGCCCCGCGCGTCGGCTCCGCCTTCGCCGCGCAGCACCAGCCCGTGGGCCTCGACCTTCGATCCGGGAAGCGGCACCCGGCCCAGCTCGTGGGCGAGCAGGCCGCCCACGGTGTCCACGTCCTCTTCCTCGATCTCCAGCCCGTACAACTCGCCGAGATCCTCCACCGGCAGCCGGGCCGAGACCCGGTAGCGACCGTCGCCGAGATCCTCGATGGGCGGGGTCTCGTCGGTGTCGTACTCGTCGGCGATCTCACCGACGATCTCTTCGAGCACGTCCTCGATGGTCACCAGGCCCGCGATACCGCCGTACTCGTCCACCAGCAGCGCCATGTGGTTGCGCCTGCGCTGCATCTCGTCCAGCAGGCTGTCCAGCGGTTTGGAGTCGGGCATGAACACCGCGTGCCGCATCACCTCGCGCACCCGCACCTTGCGGCTGCGATCGGCATACGGCACAAGGTCTTTCAGATAGACCACGCCGAGGATGTCGTCGACGTTCTCGCCGATCACCGGGATCCTGGAATGCCCCGACCGCACCGCGAGCGACATCGCCTGCGCCGCGGTCTTGTCCGCCTCGATCCAGACCATCTCGGTGCGCGGCACCATCACGGCACGCGCCGGTGTGTCGCCCAGTTCGAAGACCGACTGGATCATGCGCCGTTCGTCGTCGGCCACCACGCCGCGCTCACCGGCCATCTCGACCACTTCGCGCAGCTCGATCTCGGAAGCGAAGGGGCCGTTGCGGAAACCCTTACCCGGGGTGATCGCGTTGCCGAGGAGGATCAGCAGCCTGCTCAGCGGACCGAGCAGCGCGCCGATGAACTGCAGCGGCAGCGCCGCGGCGAGCGCGATCGAGTACGCGTGCTGACGACCCAGCGTACGCGGGCCGACGCCGATCACCACGTAGGACACCAGCGCCATCACCAGCGCGGTGACCAGCAGCGCCCAGTTCCTGCCCCAGACCGTCATCAGGCCCGCCGCCAGCAGCACGGTGGCGCCGATCTCGCACAGAATCCGCAGCAGCACCATGAGATTCACGTAGCGCGCCCGGTCGGCGACGATTCGGGTCAGCCGCATCGCCCCGGGCCGGTCGGCGCGCACCAAGTCCTCGACGCGGGCGGGCGAGATGGTGTTCAGCGCGGAATCCACACCCGCGAACACCCCGCCCACCGAGACCAGCAGGACCGCGAGCAGAACGAGGGTCAAAGAGTTCACGCGGAGCCCAGGGAGTCACCCGGTGTGGTGAAGCCCGCCTTACCCAGCAACCGCGCGTCGCGCTCGGCGAGTTCGGCGCGCCGACGCGCCTCGCGCAGGCTCTCGTACCACTCCTCGAGCAGCCGGGCCTGCAACGCGAACATCTCCTTCTCCTCGTCGGGCTCGGCGTGGTCGTAGCCGAGCAGGTGAAGGACGCCGTGCACGGTGAGCAGCGCGAGTTCGTGGTCCAGATCGTGACCCGCCTTGCGCGCCTGTCCGGCGGCGAACTCCGGGCACAACACGATGTCGCCGAGCATGGACGGGCCCGGTTCCGGGCTGTCGGGCCGTCCGCCCGGCTCGAGCTCGTCCATCGGGAAGGACATGACGTCGGTCGGACCGGGCAGGTCCATCCAGCGCATGTGCAGGTCGGCCATGGTGTCGAGATCGACGAGCACCATCGACAGCTCCGCGGCCGGGTGCACGTCCATTCGGGCGATCACGAACCGCGCGACGCTGACCAGCTCTTCTTCGGGCACGTCGATACCCGACTCGTTGGCGATCTCGATGCTCACCCGAACAGACTACGATCCCGGCGATCGCGTCGCCGGAGCGGAGCCCCGCCCGGCGAAACGAATTACCGCCGGTCCCCCCGGCTCGCCGCACGACGCTGCGCCCGATTGCCGCCGTAATGCGGGGCGACCGGCGGCCGCGTCTCCGATTCGAAGCGGTCGTAGGCGTCGACGATGTCCGAGACCAGCCGGTGGCGGACCACGTCACTGCTGGTCAGCTCCGCGAAGTGGATGTCATCGATCTCGGTGAGGATCTCGCTGGCCGCGCGCAGACCCGACCGCGCGCCGGTCGGCAGATCGACCTGGGTGACGTCACCGGTCACCACGATCTTCGATCCGAACCCGAGACGGGTGAGGAACATCTTCATCTGCTCGGCGGTGGTGTTCTGCGCCTCGTCGAGAATGATGAACGAGTCGTTCAGCGTACGTCCGCGCATGTAGGCCAGCGGCGCGACCTCGATGACACCGGCCGCCATCAGCTTGGGAATGGCCTCCGGGTCCATCATGTCGTGCAGCGCGTCGTAGAGCGGACGCAGGTACGGATCGATCTTCTCGTTCAGCGTGCCCGGCAGGAAGCCGAGCCGCTCTCCCGCCTCGACCGCCGGGCGGGTGAGGATGATCCGGTTGACCGACTTGGTCTGCAACGCCTGGACCGCCTTGGCCATGGCCAGGTAGGTCTTGCCGGTGCCGGCCGGGCCGATGCCGAACACGATGGTGTTGGTGTCGATCGCGTCGACGTACCGCTTCTGATTCAGCGTCTTGGGCCGGATGGTCTTGCCCCGCCGGGACAGGATGTCCAGGCTGAGCACCTCCGCGGGGGACTCGCTGGAGCCCTCGGTGAGCATCGAGACGGTGTGCCGCACCGCCTCGGGAGTCACCACGCGGTTGCGGCCGGTGAGCGCGACCAACTGCTCGATGACCCGCTCGGCGAGGGCGACGTCGGCCGCCTTGCCGGTGAGGGTTACGGAATTGCCGCGGACGTGAATGTCCGCGTCGAGCAGCGTTTCCAGTTCACGGAGGTTCTGGTCGGCCGAACCGAGGAAGGGGAACACGGATTCGGGAGCGAGTTCGATACTCGAGCGCACGGTGCGCGCTGCGGGACCCGAACCGTTGTCGCCGGCGCCGATGCCCGCCGCTGGGGTGGTCGGGTCGCCGATCTCGCCTTGTGTTCTCAAAAGTGGCTATATCCTGCTTTCCGGTCTCGACTGCTGCTGTATGGAGAGAAGTTTAACGCGCCCCACCGACACCGCCCAGTGAATAAGCCGCCGACCGGCCCGGTTCCTCACGGGATTCCACCACGTCGCCGCGCCCGATCCTCGGTGAAGTCACGGAAACGCGATGGAGTATGCGCCGCATCCCGAAGCCGTCCGCCCTCGGGGGCGTTCACCAGCGTGGGGTCAGCGCGCCGAGCGCGCCGAGCGCGACCGCTGCCGCGGTGGAGGTACGCAGCACCGTCGGGCCGAGCAAGGTCACCTCAGCGCCCGCCTCGGCCAAGGCGGCGAGTTCCGCGTCGTCCAGCCCGCCTTCCGGGCCTACCACGAGGACGATCGCGGTGGCCTCGGCGAAGGGCAATTCGGCGAAGCGGGCGGAGCCGGACTCGTGCAGCGCCGCGATGACCGCGCCGTCGGCTTTCGCCGCGCGGACCAACTCCAGCAGGGCTTTGGTGCGGTGCAGATCGGCGACCGCCGGGATGTAGGCCCGCCGGGACTGCCGGGCGGCCGAGCGGGCCGCGGCCCGCCACTTCT
Source organism: Nocardia gipuzkoensis (assembly GCF_021183645.1). Classification (NCBI taxonomy): domain Bacteria; kingdom Bacillati; phylum Actinomycetota; class Actinomycetes; order Mycobacteriales; family Nocardiaceae; genus Nocardia; species Nocardia gipuzkoensis. The sequence goes on from NZ_CP089225.1 coordinate 847,834, forward strand.
CGACCCCCTTGGCCGCCTTGCCCTCCCAGTTCGCGACGCAGCGCGCGGCCTGCCACGGGATGATGGTGTCCGCGCCCGCCTCCGTCATCAGCTCGACCGCGAGTTCCGAACGATCGGATTTCGGCAGCGCCTGCACGACGGTCACCGGCGGCGCCTGCGGAGCCGCCAGCACCCGGTTGCGCACCGCGAGTTCGAGCCGGTCGCGCTGCGCGGCGACGACTTCCGACTCGGCGAGCACACCGCGCCCGTCGGAGAGAGTGATCGGCTCGCCGATTCGGATGCGGCGCACCGTGGCGGCGTGCCTGCCCTCCGGGCCGTCCAGCACCGCGACCGCGCCCGGCTCGGGCACCTCGTCGAGGTAGAAGACCGTCGCGGCCACCTAGCGCCCGCTGAACGACGCCCGCAGCCGCGCGAACAGGCCGCTGTTGTGCTCGGACTGTGCCGACATCACCTCGGCGCGCTCGCGCTCCCGCATTCCCTTGTACTTGCGCAGCAACTCGGTCTGCTTGCTGTCCAGCTTGGCCGGGATCACGATGTCCAGGTGTGCGAGCAGGTCGCCGCGCGCGCCGGAGCGCAGCCGCGGCATACCGTGACCGCGCAGCACCGAGATCTCGCCGGGCTGGGTGCCCGCCGGAATGGTCAGCTCGGTGGGGCCGTCGAGGATCGTGTCGATCACGACGGTGGTGCCCAGCGCCGCGTCGACCATCGGCACCCGGATGGTGCAGTGCAGGTCGTCCCCGTCACGGACGAACACGTCGTGCGGCTGCTCCACGATCTCGACGTACAGGTCACCCGCGTGACCGCCGCCCGGGCCGACCTCGCCCTGCGCGGCCAGCCGCACCCGCATGCCGTTCGCCACACCGGCCGGAATCGGCGCGGCGATCTCGCGGCGCGCCCGCACCCGGCCGTCGCCGCCGCACTTGTGGCACGGGTCCGGGATGGTCTCGCCCGCGCCCCGGCAGGTCGGGCAGGGGCGCGAGGTCAGCACCTGGCCGAGGAAGGACCGCTGCACGGACTGCACCTCTCCCGCGCCGCCGCAGGTTTCGCAGCGCACCGGCTTGGAGTTGCCGTTGGTGCCCGAGCCCTGACAGATGTCGCACAGGATCGCGGTGTCCACGGTCAGGTGCTTGGTCACGCCGACCGCGCACTCGGCCAGGCTCAGCCGGGTGCGGATCAGTGAATCGGCGCCCGGCTGGACGCGACCGCGCGGCTTGCGCGCGCCGGTCGTGCCGCTCATGCCGCCGAAGAACGCCTCGAACACGTCGCCGAGTCCGCCGAAGCCCGCGCCGTTGAAGCCGGCGCCGCCGCCGCCCGATTCCAGCGGGTCGCCGCCCATGTCGACGATGCGCCGCTTCTCCGGATCCGACAGCACCTCGTAGGCGGTCGACACTTCCTTGAACTTGGCCTGCGCCGCCTCGTCGGGGTTGACGTCGGGGTGGAGCTCACGCGCCAGCTTGCGGTAGGCCCGCTTGATCTCCTGATCGGTCGCGTTCTTCGCGACGCCGAGCAGTCCGTAGTAGTCCCGTGCCACTTTGAGTTCTCTAGTCCTTGGTCGTTCTCGACGGTGCCGCCGGTGCCGCGCCGCGTAGGAAGCGCGCCGACAACAGCATTAGTCTCGTGCACTCAACTTTATCCGCCCGAAGGGTCGAGCGTAGCAGTGGCGTCGCCGACCGGGTTTCCGCCTCAGCGCTCGGCGAGGACCTCGCCGATATAGCGGGCCACGGCCGCCACCGAGGCGATCGTGCCCGGGTAGTCCATCCGCGTCGGGCCGAGCACCCCCATACCGCCGAGCACCGCACCCGCCGCGCCGTAGCCGGTCGACACCACCGAGGCGCCGCGCATCTGCTCGACCTGCGTCTCCTCGCCGATACGCACCGTGACCGTTCCCGGCTGCTGCGCCGCGGCCAGCAACTTGAGCACGATCACCTGCTCCTCCAGCGCCTCCAGGACGGCGCGCAGCGAACCGGGGAAGCCGAAGTCGGCGACGTTGCGGGTCAGGTTGGCGGTGCCGCCGAGCACCAACCGCTCCTCCGGATGCTCCACCAGCGTCTCCACCAGCACCGTGGACACCCGCACCAGCACGTCGCGCAGCCGCACCGGCGCGTGCTCGGGCAGTTCCGCGACTGCCGCCGAGGCCATGGCCAGCCGTTTGCCGTCCATCGCCCCGCCGAGCATGCCGCGCAGCGCGGCCAGATCCTCGTCGTCGATCACCGCGCCGAGTTCCACCAGACGCTGGTCGACCCGGCCGGTGTCGGTGATCACCACCAGCAGCAGGCGCGCGGGATTGAGGGCCACCACCTCGATGTGCCGCACCGTGGACGCCGACACCGTGGGGTACTGCACCACCGCGACCTGCCTGGTCAGCTGGGCCAGCAAGCGGACGCCGCGGCGCAGCACGTCGTCGAGGTCGACGCCGGACTCCAGGAACTCCATGATCGCCCTGCGCTCCGCCGGCGACAGCGGCTTCACCTCGGAGATCCGGTCCACGAACTGCCGATAGCCCTTGTCGGTGGGAATGCGGCCGGAGCTGGTGTGCGGCTGTGTGATGTAACCCTCGGCCTCGAGCACCGCCATGTCGTTGCGTACCGTCGCGCTGGAAACACCCAGATTATGCCGCTCGACCAGCGTCTTCGACCCGATCGGCTCCTTGGTCGCGACATAGTCCGCGACGATCGCGCGCAGGACCTCGAAGCGCCGATCCTCGGTGCTCGACATCGGCCCCACCTCCTCGCTTGCGTCTCCGGTCGCGCCGTACCCGGCGCGCACGCCCCGCGCCCACGAGCCAACGCGGGCGAATCACGGTTCGTCTCGTTATCCAGTCTAAATGTCGAAAGCCGAATCGCTCGCCCGCAACGCTCCCGGTGACGGCGGCAGGACCGCCACCCACCGGCCCGGAAACCGCCGAGCGGGACGTGACCGTGCGGTCGGCGGACCCACGATCACGTCCCGCCTGGTGCGGCGGTCAGCGCGCAGCGGCGGCTCGGACCACTGCGGCCACGGCGTCGGGCCGGGAGACCAGCGAGGCGTGCGAGGCGTCGATCTCGCTGGTCAGCGCCCCCATCCGCTGGGCCATGAAGCGCTGGGAGGACGGGGGGATCACCCGGTCGGCTCCCGAGACCAGATACCAGCTCGGGGTGCCGGACCACGAGGGCGGCCCGGACGGTTCGAGATTGGCCTTCACGGCGATGGAGTGCTGATGGGCGATCATGTCGGCCGCGGTCGCCGGACCGACGTCCTGGGCGAAGACGGCGTTGAAACTGTCGGGAGCGACGTAGCCGTCCACGTTCTTCCCGGCGACGCCCGTGGCGTCGTCGACGACTTTCACCTGTAGCGCGGGCGGCAGCAACTGGCTGCCCGGAAAGCGGATCGGGTCGAGCGCCGACTGGGCCACCTCGCCTTGCACCGGTGCGAAAGCGGCGACGTAGACCAGGGACTCGACCTTCGGATCGCGCACGTTGCTGATCACGAAACCACCGTAGGAGTGCCCCGCCAGCACGACCGGACCGCTGATCGTGTCCAGCGTGCGCTGCACGGCCGCGGCGTCGTAGGCAGGTCCGCGCAGTGGGTTCTCCGGCGTCACCACGCGATAGCCCTGTTCGCGCAGCACGGCGGCGACGCCGTCCCAGCTGGTGGTGTCGGCGAAGGCGCCGTGCACGAGCACGATGGTCGGCAGCGCCTGCGCCTGTGCGGGCCCGGCCGAGACGGTGGCGGCGAGTACGACGGCGAGCGCCGCCCATGCGCCGCGCAGGTTGCGTTTGTTCGTCATCGGATGGCTGTCCTCCTCAGCTCTTCACGAAGTCGAGCAGATCGGCGTTGAACGCCTTCTCGTAGTCGCCACAAAGTCCGTGCGGAGCGCCGGGATACACCTTCAGCTGTGCTCGCGGTAGCAACTTCGCCGTCTTGGCGCCCGCGGCGGCGAGCGGCACGATCTGGTCGTCGTCGCCGTGCGCGACCAGCACCGGGATATCGATGCTCGGCAGCTCGGCGGTGAAGTCGGTCTCGGAGAACGCCTTGACGCAGTCCAGCGCGGCTTTGAGCCCCACCTGCATGCCCATCAGCCAGAAGTGGTCCCGCAGTCCCTGAGAGACCTTCGATTCCGTGCGGTCGGCGCCGTAGAACGGGACCGACAGGTCCCTCCAGAACTGCGACCGATCAGCGGCCACGCCCGCGCGGATGTCGTCGAACGCCTCGATCGGCGTCCCTTCCGGATTGGCGCCGGTCTTCAGCATCAACGGCGGCACCGCGCCCAGCAGCACGGCCTTCGCGACCCGCGTGGTGCCGTGCCTGGACAGGTATCTGGCCACTTCGCCGCCACCGGTCGAGTGCCCGACCAGAATCGCGTCCGTGATGTCCAGCTCGTTCAGCAACGCGGCGAGATCGTCGGCGTAGTGGTCCATGTCGTGCCCGTCCCACACGTCGCTGGAGCGGCCGTGTGCCCGCCGGTCGTGCGCGATGGCCCGACAGCCGTGGCTCGCGACGAGGTTCATCTGGTTTTCCCAGGCGTCCCCGTTCAGCGGCCAGCCGTGGCTGAACACCACGGGACGCCCCGAACCCCAGTCCTTGTAGTAGATCTCGACGCCATCGGTGGTGGTGATCGTCGGCATGACGGTTCCCTTCGCTCTGGATGGATCGGACTACGGCTCGCCGGGCAGCACGAAGGAGTGCTCGCCAGCAATCTCAGAGCAATACGACTGTGACGCCTCCGGGGCCGTGCATGAATACCATCGGACGTCGCTTCAACCCTGCCTCCTACGGCGAACCGCGATCGTTCTGTGTCGATCGCCGTTCGACAGCGTATTACGGGCAACCACCGGAAAAACGACTTTCAGTGCTCGGCCTGCCCGCGGACCCGATCAGTCAGGCCGCGACCAGGGTGCAGGACAGCCCGCGCTACCGGCTAGTGGCCGGTCACATCGCCCAGCTGACCGCCGACGCCGACACACTCAGCGCCGGCCGGCGGCCGCGCTGTCCGGCTGCACCGGCATCGAATTGATCCGGGGGCCTGCTGTTGTCGGCGGACAGCGACAATGGCAACAGCTCCGTCGCGCCGACCGCCGACATGCTGCGGTCCCGGATTCGCGCCTACGTCCGGCGCGACCTGGCCGACCCCGGCCTCGGCGCCGCACAGATCGCCAAAGCGCACACCATGTCGGTCCGGCAGCTGTACAAGGTTTGCGCGAACGCGGAATACAGCCTCGAACAGTGGATCATCAGCCAGCGGCTGGAACAGGTGTGCGGCGATCCGGCGCTTTCACACCGCCTACGGACTCTCGCCCCGGGAATGGCGCGGGATCGCGCTCGCCACGGACGAGCCGTAGCGGTCAGCCGCGATCTGGGGTTCTCGCCTGCTTGCCCGCGAGGGCGTCGAGGCCGAGCATCGCCAGCAGCGACTCGCAGTCGGTGGCGTTCTGCGCGTAGCTGGCCACGGTGCGGGCGGCGACGGCGCACTGGCGCGCATTCTCCGCTTTCTCCGCCGCTCGCGCCTCCGCGAATTCGCCCGGTTCATGGATAAGGGTGATGTGCCGTGCCGACGCCATTGGTCTCCTTGGGGGTTGGTCGCAGACTACGCGGCCGTTCGGCGCCGCGTTACCGGAATCGGAGGCGCGGTTCGCGGAACCACCGCAGCCGCGGGCTCGGGTCGGGCCCGCCCGGCCGGGCGCGGGACCGCCCGCGTTACGGGTTGCGCGAGTGCGATTTCCGGGGTGGTCGTGCCCGAATCGCCAGGTCGGACCGCTTCGTCTGGAGCGCGCCGGGTGGATCATCCGAGCAGTTCGCGCACGACGCCGTCGGCGAGGAGGCGGCCGCGGTCGGTGAGCACGAGCCGATCGCCGGGCGAACGCACGGCGAGGCCGTCGGCGATCACGCGGTCGATCGCGGGCGTGGCGGAGGACGTCAGCTCGGCCAGGGGCAGGCCGCTGCGCAGCCGGACGGCGAGCATGACCCGCTCCAGGTAGCGCTCGTCCGCGCTGAGCGCCTCCCAGCCCGCGGCGGGCAACCCGCCCGCACCGACTCGATCCGCGTACCGCGCGGGGTGCTTCACGTTCCACCACCGCACGCCGCCGACATGACTGTGCGCACCCGGCCCGGCGCCGAGCCAGTCACCGCCGTCCCAGTAGCCGAGGTTGTGCCTGCAGACCGCGGCGTCGTCCGCCGCCCAGTTCGACACTTCGTACCAGCCGAGCCCCGCCGAACGCAGGCGCGCGTCGATGCGCTCGTAGCGGGCGGCGAGCACGTCGTCGTCCGGCGCCGGCAGTTCGCCGCGGCGCACCCGCCGGGCCAGCGCGGTGCCGTCCTCCACGATCAGCGAGTAGGCCGAGACGTGGTCGACGCCCGCGCCGAGCACCGCGTCCAGGCTGGCGTCCAGGTCGGCGTCCCGCTCGCCCGGCGTCCCGTAGATCAGGTCCAGGTTGACGTGGTCGAAGCCGGCGGCGCGCGCCTCTCGCGCGGCGGCCACCGCGCGGCCCGGGGTGTGCGTGCGATCGAGCACCCGCAAGACGTGCTGCGCGGCGGACTGCATGCCCAGCGACACCCTGGTGAATCCGGCCGCCCGGATGCGCTCGAAGAATTCGGGCGAGGTGGATTCCGGATTGGATTCCGTGGTGACCTCGGCTCCCGCGGCGAGGATGAACTCGGCGCGCACGGCGTCCAGCACCGCGGCGAGCCCGTCGCCGCCGAGCAGTGAGGGCGTCCCTCCGCCGACGAAGACGGTGGCGACCTCGGGCGTAGCGCTCGGCAACGCGGCGAACTCCCGCGCGGCGGTGGCCAGCTCCCCCCGCAATGCCGCCAGCCATGACTGCGGCGAGGCCGACGTGCCGAGTTCGCCCGCGGTGTAGGTGTTGAAGTCGCAGTAACCGCAGCGCGTAGCGCAGAACGGCACGTGCACGTAGATCCCGAACGGCCCGGCGCCGAAATCGCGCAGCACCGGCGCGGAGGTGTCGGTGCTGGCAGACGCGGCGGAAGAACTCACAGGTCCAGTGTGAACGCCGCCGGATGCGCGCCGACGCCCGGGACTCCGCAGCGCCCCGGCCGACCCCGGATCGTTGGTTCCGATCATGCCGCGCGGCGCGCCTGCGACCGGCGGGATCGTGGGCTCAGGACACCCGGCGGCCTCTCCGATCGCAGGCCCGAGAGGCCGGCGGGGCGAACGACGGCGGCTTCAGTCCGCCAGCACGGGGGTGTTCTGGTTGGCGGTGAGCAACCAGCGGCCGTCCTCCTTGGACATCACGTACATGGGGGTGCCTTCGCTGTCCAAGGCGCCCTCCGGGGTGAAATAGCGCTGGCGCACCTTGACCGCGGCCACATCCGGGCGAATGAACAGGATGTGCTCGATCTCGTAGGTCGCCGTGCCGTGCGCACTCGCTCCCGGCAGCACCTGGGCGGTGAACTCGGCGATGGCGGCGCGTCCGAAGAGGCGTTTGCCGTGGCCGGTGGTCCAGATCGCGTCCGCCCGGAACAGCGCGGCGAATTCGTCGACCAGTTCGTTCTGCTGGATGTGCTGGACGCGCGCGACGACCGCGCGGATGGCCTCGATCTCGGCGGCGGTGTCGGCAACTGTGGTACTCATAGCGCCGAGCGTGCTACCTCGACCGCGCTCGAGGTCAAGCGGCGTGCGAGGCGTCACACCCGCCGAGGCGGCCGTATCACCCCCTCTTTCGGCCTCCTTACTATGACTGCCGTCACAAACCTGGTCCGTAGTCCAGGGGATTTCCCGCCAATCAGCGGGAAATACCGAATGCGGGGTCGGAAGGCCATCGCTGACGTGGCACAATAGGCCGCATGCGCGCTTTGGGAGTACGACTTGTGGCACGTCGCCACGTCGATTACAAGCGCGTCTGCAGCGCCTGCTGTCTGCCCGGTTCCCTCCGGTAGCTCAGCGCGCCCGATCCCCGGAATCCCCGGCGATCCCGACTTCATCGGCCCGCTGACACCGCAGGCGTGAGTCAGCCCCTCGCGCCCTCAGCAGGATGTACCACCCACCCCGCAGGAGCGACCCCATGACGTCGAGCACCGACGCCGGTCCGACCGATCAGCCCACGCCCGAATCCCAGCCGGGCCACCGCGCGCGCACCGAACGCCCGGCCTCCGAACGCCGCGTCCGCCCGGACCGCCCGCGTCCCGAGGCGACCTCCACCGGACCGCGCGTGCGTACCGGCAAGCCCGTGCGCCGCAAGGCCGAGGGCCAGTGGGCGCTGGGCTACCGCGAGCCGCTGAACCCGAACGAGCAGTCCAAGAAGGACGACAATCCGCTCAACGTCCGCGCCCGGATCGAGAACATCTACTCGAAGACCGGATTCGACGGCATCGACAAGGGCGACCTGCGCGGCCGGTTCCGCTGGTGGGGTCTGTACACCCAGCGTGAGCAGGGCTACGACGGCAGCTGGACCGGCGACGAGAACATCGACCTGCTCGAGGCCAAGTACTTCATGATGCGCGTCCGCTGCGACGGCGGCGCGCTGAACGTCGCCCAGCTGCGCACGCTCGGCCAGATCTCCACCGAGTTCGCCCGCGACACCGCCGATCTGTCCGATCGCGAGAACGTGCAGTACCACTGGATCGAGGTGGAGAACGTCCCCGAGATCTGGAAGCGGATCGAGGCGGTCGGCTTGAAGACCACCGAGGCGTGCGGCGACTGCCCGCGCGTGGTGCTCGGCTCCCCGCTGGCGGGAGAGTCGCTGAACGAGATCATCGACCCCACGCCCGCGATCGATGAGATCGTGCGCCGCTACATCGGCAAGAAGGAGTACTCCAACCTGCCGCGCAAGTTCAAGACCGCGATCTCCGGCCAGCAGGACGTGGTGCACGAGATCAACGACGTCGCCTTCGTCGGTGTGGTGCACCCCGAGCACGGCCCCGGTCTGGACCTGTGGGTCGGCGGCGGCCTGTCCACCAACCCCATGCTCGCCAAGCGGGTGGGCGTCTGGGTGCCGCTGGACGAGGTGCCCGACGTCTGGGAGGCCGTCGTGTCGGTGTTCCGCGACTACGGCTACCGCCGCCTGCGCACCAAAGCGCGCCTGAAGTTCCTGATCAAGGACTGGGGCATCGAGAAGTTCCGCCAGGTGCTGGAAGACGAGTACCTGAAGCGCAAGCTGATCGACGGCCCCGCGCCGGAGCAGCCGACCAAGCCGATCGACCACGTCGGCGTGCAGCGGCTGCGCAACGGGCTCAACGCCGTCGGTTTCTCCCCCATCGCGGGCCGGGTCTCGGGCACCGTTCTGACCGAGGTCGCCGCGGCGGTCGAGCGGATCGGCTCCGATCGCATCCGGTTCACCCCGTATCAGAAACTGATCGTGCTCGATGTTCCCGACGACAAGGTCGACACGCTGATCGACGAGCTGGAGCCCCTCGGCCTTCAGGCGCGGCCCTCGCTGTGGCGGCGCAATCTGATGGCCTGCACCGGCATCGAGTTCTGCAAGCTCTCCTTCGCCGAGACTCGCAAGCGGTCCCAGGCGCTGGTGCCGGAACTGGAGGAGCGGCTGGCGGATCTGAACGCGCAGCTGGACGTTCCGATCACGATCAACATCAACGGTTGCCCCAACTCCTGCGCCCGTTCCCAGATCGCCGACATCGGATTCAAGGGTCAGCTGGTCGACGACGGCGACGGGAATCAGGTGGAGGGCTTCCAGGTTCACCTGGGTGGCAGCCTCGGCTTCGACAGCGCCTTCGGACGCAAGCTGCGCCAGCACAAAGTGACCACTCAGGAACTCGGCGACTACGTCGAGCGGGTGGTGCGCAATTTCGTCAAGCACCGTGCGGACGGCGAACGGTTCGCCCAGTGGGCGGTCCGCGCCGACGAGGCCGACCTGAGATAAGTGTCGACGGGAGATCAACTGTGACAACCGAACTCGCGGAAAAGCTGTCCGAGGACGAGCTCCGCGCCATCGCCGCGCGCGGCGCCGCCGAGCTGGACGGCGCCTCGGCGACCGAACTCCTGCAGTGGACCGAGGACACCTTCGGCACGAACTACATCGTGGCCTCCAACATGCAGGACGGGGTGCTGGTGCACCTGGCCGCGGGCATCCGGGCCGGCGTGGACGTGCTGTTCCTGGACACCGGCTACCACTTCGCCGAGACCATCGGCACCCGGGACGCGGTGGAGGCCGTGTACGGGGTGAACGTGGTCAACGTCCGGCCGGAACACACGGTGGCCGAACAGGATCAGCTACTGGGCAAGGATCTGTTCGCGCGTGAGCCGAACGAGTGCTGCCGGTTGCGCAAGGTCCTCCCGTTGCAGAAGTCGCTGGCGGGATACAACGCCTGGGTCACCGGCATTCGCCGCGTGGAGGCGCCGACCAGGGCGAACGCGCCGCTGATCTCGTTCGACGAGGCATTCGGACTGGTGAAGATCAATCCGATCGCCCCGTGGTCCGACGACGAGATGCAGGACTACATCGAAAAGCACGGCATCCTCGTCAATCCCCTGGTCGAGGAGGGGTATCCGTCGATCGGCTGCGCACCGTGCACACGGAAGCCGGAGCCGGGATCCGATCCGCGCAGCGGCCGCTGGGCCGGGCTCGCCAAGACCGAATGCGGATTGCACACAGCATGACCGGAGGACACAGCATGACCGAAACCATCCGAGGCGAGCGTTCGCTCGGCATCAGCGAATTCGACACCCTCGCCGCGCTGGAGTCCGAGGCGATCCACATCTTCCGCGAGGTGGCGGGCGAGTTCGAGCGGCCGGTGATCCTTTTCTCCGGCGGCAAGGACTCCACTGTGCTGCTGCATCTGGCGCTCAAGGCGTTCTGGCCCGCGCCGCTGCCGTTCGCGCTGCTGCACGTGGACACCGGGCACAACCTGCCCGAGGTGCTGGAGTTCCGGGACAAAGTGGTCGAGCGCTACGGCCTGCGCCTGCACGTGGCGAAGGTGGAGGACTACCTGGCCGACGGCAGGCTCACCGAGCGCCCCGACGGTATCCGCAACCCGCTGCAGACCGTCCCGCTGCTGGACGCGATCAGCGAGCACCGGTTCGACGCCGTGTTCGGCGGCGGCCGCCGCGACGAGGAGCGCTCGCGCGCCAAGGAGCGGATCTTCTCGCTGCGCAACGCCTTCGGTCAGTGGGACCCGAAGCGCCAGCGTCCCGAGCTGTGGAATCTCTACAACGGGCGGCACGCGCCGGGCGAGCACGTGCGCGTGTTCCCACTGAGCAACTGGACCGAGCTCGACATCTGGCGCTACATCGCCCGCGAGGACATCGATCTGGCGAGCATCTACTACGCGCACGAGCGTCCGGTGTACCAGCGCGACGGCATGTGGATGACGCCCGGCGTGTGGGGCGGCCCGCGCGACGGCGAGGTGCTCCAGACCCGGTCGGTGCGCTATCGCACCGTGGGCGACGGATCCTCCACCGGCGCCGTGCTCTCCGACGCCGCCGACAACGAGGCGATCCTCGCCGAGGTCGCCGCGTCCCGATTGACCGAACGCGGCGCGACCCGCGGCGACGACCGGGTTTCCGAAGCCGCGATGGAAGACCGCAAACGAGAGGGTTATTTCTGACATGTCCGACCTATTGAGGCTGGCCACCGCCGGTTCTGTCGACGACGGCAAGTCCACTCTGGTCGGACGCCTGCTCTACGACACGAAATCCGTTCTGGCCGACCAGATCGACGCCGTCACTCGCGCGTCGGTGGACAAAGGTCTCGCCACCCCGGATCTCTCGCTGCTCGTGGACGGGTTGCGCGCGGAACGCGAACAGGGCATCACCATCGATGTCGCCTATCGCTACTTCGCCACTCCGCGGCGCTCTTTCGTGCTCGCGGACACCCCCGGGCACGTGCAGTACACCCGCAACACCGTGTCCGGCGCGTCCACCGCGCAGCTGGTGATCCTGCTCGTCGACGCGCGCAAGGGCGTCATCGAGCAGACCCGCAGGCATGCCGCCGTGCTCGCGCTGCTGGGTGTGCCGAAGCTGGTGCTCGCGGTGAACAAGATCGATCTGGTGGACGACGCGGCCGGTGTGTTCGCCGCCATCTCCGCGGAGTTCAGCGAACTCACCAGCACTCTGGGCTGGTCGAGCGAGGACGTGCTGGAGATCCCGGTCTCGGCGCTGCACGGCGACAACATCGCCACCCGGTCGGACAACACCCCCTACTACGACGGCCCCTCGCTGATCGAGCACCTGGAATCGGTGCCGGTCGACGCCGACAGCACCGGCAATCACGCGCTGGGCCTGCGGTTCCCGGTGCAGTACGTGATCCGGCCGCGCACCGCCGAACACCCGGACTACCGGGGGTACGCCGGGCAGATCGCGGCGGGCACGGTCGCTCCGGGCGACGAGGTCGTGGTGCTGCCCTCGGGTGTCCGCACGACCGTCGAGCGGATCGACACCCCCGACGGCGAACTCGCGGTGGCGCAGACCGGGCGCAGCGTCACCTTGATCCTGGTCGATGACGTCGACGTCTCCCGCGGCGACATCATCGCCTCGACCGCCGACGCGCCGGAGCCGGTCGACACCTTCGACGCCACCGTGTGCTGGCTGGGCGACAAGCCGCTGCGGCCCGGCGCGCGATTGCTGCTCAAGCACGGCACCCGGACCACCCAGGCGATCGTCGGCGCGCTGCTGGAGCGCTTCGATGAGCAACGCCTGGTCGCCGATCCGAACCCGGAGTCGCTGGAACTCAACGACATCGGGCGCATCTCGGTGCGGCTCGCCGAGCCGATCGCGGCCGACGACTACCGGGTGAACCGGTACACCGGCAGCTTCCTGCTGATCGACCCGGCCGGTGGCAATACGCTGGCGGCCGGTCTGGTCGGCGACGTGCTGACCGCCGTCGAGGTCGGCACCGGAGCCTGACGTGACCGTGTCGCGAGCCCGTTTCGATACCCCGCCGGTCCTGCGCGCGAGCGCTTCGGTGGGTCGTTCGGGCTGCGCGACATCAGGAGCCGGTCACCGCGCGGCCGCGTTCGGTGCGACTACGGCGCCGCCACCCGCGCTGATCGCGGTAGCGCACGGCAGTCGTGATCCGCGCTCGGCGGCGACCGTCGCGGAGGTGGTCGGCGCTCTCGCGGCCGCGCGGCCAGACCTCGATGTCCGGACGGCGTTCCTCGATCTCACCGCTCCGTCGGTCGAACAGGTCGTGGACGCCGTTGCCGCCGACGGACATACGCACGCGGTGGTGACACCGCTGCTGCTCGGCAGCGCCTTCCATGCCAGGGTCGACCTGCCCGGCCTGCTCGCCGCCGCCCGCAGCCGCCGGCTCGGTCTGCACCTGACCCAGGCCGACGTGCTCGGCGCCGACGCCGGGCTGATCGGCGCTCTACGCGACCGTGTCCTCGCCGCTGGTGGCGGGCACGCCTCGGCGGGTCGTCGCCTCGGCGTCGCGGTCGCGGCGGTCGGCTCGTCGTCGGCCGCGGCCAACGCCCGCACCGCCGAGGTCGCCACCCGGCTCGCGACCCGCACCGGCTGGCGCACCGAGATCTGCTTCGCGACCACCGAACCGTCGGTGGCCGAGGCGGTTTCGCGGCTGCGCGCCCGCGGTGCGGACCAGGTACTGGTGGCCCCCTGGTTCCTCGCACCCGGTCTGCTGACCGATCGCCTGGCCCACGCGGCGCCGCAGGCGATCCACGCCGAGGTCCTCGGCGCGCATCCGGCACTCACCCAGGTCGTCCTGGATCGTTATCACGCGGCGATCGAGGAGACGCGCGCCCTTTCGGCCTGACCGGAGTGCTCTCCTCGTCGGCTGCGGTGCCGATCGAAAGCCCCGCACGCCCACCGGCACCATCCGGCCGCACATCGTGGACGCCGACGGCGTCGGATCGACCCCGATAGATCGGCCGGGCCGTGGCGACCATCGCCCGGCTGTCGCGGTTCAGCCGAGCAGGTCGTCGATTATGGCGCGGGCGGTGGCGACGCCCCGATCGTCCCCCATCTGCCGGGCGGTGTGCGCCGCGGCGATCACCGCGTCCAGTTCGAAGGCGACCGCTTCGGCGCTGCGTGCACCGAAATGGCCCTGGTCCTGCGCGCGGCGAATCTCCTCGACCAGGAAGGTGAGCCAGTCTCGGCGATCCTGGGCGATGGCATCGCGCACCGGTCCCGGCTTGCTGTCGAACTCGGCGAGGGTCGCGACGCGGAAGCACCCGCCGGGAAAGGCCGGGTGGGCCACCTGACCGAACCAGCGCTCGACCAGGGCGCGCAGGCGCGGGAGTCCGGCGGGTTCGCCCCGGCTCGGGGTGATGACTTCATCGATGAAAACCTGCCGCGCGCACTTCACCGCCGCGAGCTGCAAACTCTCCTTGCTGCCGAAGAGCGTGGCGATGCCGCTCTTGCTCAGGCCCAGATCGGTGGCCAACCGGCCGATGCTGAGGCCGTTGAGCCCTTCGACGGACGCCACGTCGGCGGCGCGGCGGGCGATCGACGCCCGCGCTCGGGCGCCTTTGGCCAACCGCTGATCGGTGTCGTACGACCGGCCTGTGGTGACGGACTCGCTCATGACCTCATTCTTTCACTCCGCTGTTGCACATACGAACGTATGGTCGTAGTTTAACTGAACGAACGATCGTGTGTTTTGTTTCCCTGCTCCGAAGGACTTCCCATGACCGACGCGTCCGTGCGGCTCGACAGCCCGCCGACCGCGACCGCGGCTACCCGCACCTTGCTGATCGCCTGCGGTGCGGCGTTCATCGCCTTCCTCGACCTCTCGGTCGTCAACATCGCCTTCCCCTCGATCGCCCGGGACTTCCCCGGCACGGCCACTACCACGCTGACCTGGGTCGTCAGCGGATATGCGGTCGCTTTCGCCGCGCTGCTCACGCCGGCCGGCCGCTTCGCCGACACGCTCGGGCGGCGCAGGCTGTTCCTCGGCGCGCTCGCCGGTTTCGCCCTCACCTCCCTGCTGTGCGGTCTCGCGCCTACGGCGGGCTGGCTCGTCGCAGGCCGGATACTGCAAGGCGCGACGGCGGCGCTGATGGTCCCGTCCGCTCTCGGCTCGGTACTCGCCGCCACGCCGCGCGAGAAGATCGGCGCGGCCATCGGGGCGTGGTCGGCCTCGGGCGGGTTCGCCGCCGTGGTCGGTCCCGCGCTCGGTGGCGCGCTGGTCGAAGGATTCGACTGGCGGGCGGTTTTCGTGATCAACGTGCCGGTGGCGCTGCTGCTCATCGCGGCGGCGACCCGTATTCCGGCGGACGCTCGCCCTTCCGGCGGCGCGCTACCGGACCCGATCGGCACCGTCGCGGTGGCACTGGGTCTCGGCGGACTGGTCGCGGGCGTCACCGAGGGGCAGCGCTGGGGCTGGACCTCGGCGGGGACCCTGGCCGCCCTGATCGGTGGCGGACTGCTGGTCGTCGCCGCACTGGCGCGTTCGGCGCGGCACCACGATCCCGCCGTCGCCGTGGACCTCTGGCGTAGCAGGTCGTACGCGCTGGCCAACGCGACCTCGTTCGTCTTCGGCGCCGCCATGTTCGCCTGGTTGCTGGCGGGACCGCTGTTCCTGGACACGATCTGGGGCTACTCGGTGCTCGGCTCGGCGGGCGCGATGACCATCGGCGCGGTGGCCTCGATGGTGACGGCCACCGTGGCGGGACGGGTCGGCTCGCCCACGGTCAGGCGATGGCTCGGTGTGCTCGGGGCGCTGATGTTCGTGGCGTGCACCGTGTGGATGAGCACGGATGCCTTCGGTTCCACTCCCGCCCTGTGGTCGGCCTGGATTCCGGCCGGCGTGCTCGGCGGTGGCGGCATCGGGTTCGTCGTCACGGTGCTGGGCACCGCAGCCGCCAGTTCCCTGCCACCGCAGCAGTTCGCCGCCGGGACCGGCATGAATCTGACGGCGCGGCAGGTGGGCGGTGCGCTCGGCGTGGCCGTTCTCGCCGCCGTGTTCGCGGCGCGGACGGACGATCCGCTCGGCGCGTTCCACACCCTCTTCGCCGTGTGCGCGGGCATCGCCGCCGTGTCCGCATGCCTTGCCGCCTTGCCCGCCCGCACCCCCTCCTTCTCCATCGACAGCTAGGGAAACATCATGAGCGACAACGTCATCCGCACCGAAGCCAACGATCCCCTGCTGCTGCCTCCTGCCGAACAGCGACGCCTGCTCGCCGATGCCCCGTGGCAGCGCTACGCGGTGCTCGGCGACTCCATCGCGCAGGGCGTCGGCGATCCGAGCCCGGGTTACGAACCGGTGGGCTGGGCCGACCGCGTCGCCGCCGTGCTCACCGCGGTGCGCCCGGGCCTGGCCTACCTGAACACCGGCCGGATCGGCGCCACCTCCGCCCAGGTTCTCGCCGAGCAGCTGCCGTCGGTGCTCGAATTCCGGCCCGACCTGGTGCATCTCAGCTGCGGCGGCAACGATCTGTTCCTGCCCGGCGGTGATCCCGCCGAGTTACGAGCCAATCTGGACACACTGTTCGGGACGCTGGCCCGCACGGGAGCGCAGATCGTCACCTTCACCCTGGCCGACGTCTGGGAAGTCGAGCGCATGGCGCCGATGCGTCCGATGCGCGAGCGGATGGCCGCGCTCAACGACTTGGTCCGTGAGCTGGCCGGCCGCTACGACGCGCTGCTGCTCGAACTCTGGGACCACCCGCTGCGCCTGCGCCCCGATCTGATGAGCGCCGACCTGATCCACTTCAGCATGAGCGGGCACGCCGTCCTCGCCTCGGACATGGTGCGTACGTTGGCCGAGCACGTGCCCGCGCGGCGCTGACCGGACCGGCGTGGTGGAGGCACCGGCGGGGGGTGCCTCCACCGCATCACGACCGATGTCCGCCCCCGACCGCACCGGATCAGAATGTCGCGCCGGGCCCACTGTCCGGTCCATAGCGTTCGAGCAGTTCGGCGCCGAGGCGGGCCAGTTCGGCGCGGACCTCGGGCGGACCGAGGACCTCGATGGAGCCGCCCCAACCGGCCAGCTGCTGGGCGAGCATCCAGGCGGTCGGGGCGGTGACGCGGACTCGGACGCGACCGTCGTCGGCGGGGCCGTCCACGACGCAGTTCCTGCCCTGCTGGTCACGCAGGATCGGCAACAGGCGTTCGGAGATCAATACGGTGGCGGCGGTGGTCGCCCGCCGCTGCTCCATCTCCTCCACCACCCTCGCCCAGGCGGCGGCGAGATCGAAATCGTCCGGGCGGTGGGCCGGTTCGTCGGTGAGCGACGCCTCGGAGATCCGGTCGACGCGAAACGTCCGCTGCCCCCGCTCGGTTCCGGCGACCAGGTACCAGACGGCGTCCTTGTCCACCAGGCCCCAGGGATCCACGAGACGTTCGGACCGCTCGCCGGTGCGGTTCGCATAGCGCAGCCGCACCTTGTTGCGCTGCACGACAGCTCGTTGCAGCAACGCCACCACCGGCGGCAGCTCGCGATCGGTCGCACCCCAGCGCGCCGGGTCGATCACCACGGCGTCGGCGGCTGCCTGCGCGTCGCCACGGAAAGTCTGCGGCAGCGCCCTGACCAGCTTGCGCAGCGCCGATCTCGCCTCCGGCACCGCACCCGCGGAGGGACCTGCCAGCAGGAACAACGCCCGCGCCTCCCCCGCCGTCAGCCCGCTCAGATCGGTGCGCGCACCGCCGACCAGCGACCATCCCCCGCCGCGTCCCGGCTGCGGATACACCGGCACACCAGCGGCGGAGAGGGCCTCGAGATCCCGGCGCGCGGTGGCCACCGAGGTCTCCAGTTCCGTGGCGACCTGCGCGGCCGTCACCCGGCCACGGGTCTGCATCATCAGCAGGATCGCCACCAATCGGTCCGCTCGCATGGGCACAATTCTGCCGCGGAAAGTGCTCATTCGGTGCGCACTTTGACTCGGATGATGGTTCTACAAGCACCAGAGACGACAACTCGAAGGAGAACCACCATGTTGCGCGGAATGGCGACGAGCACCTTCTACGCCGACGACCTGGAGGCCGCCAAGGACTGGTACACGCAGTTCTTCGGCATTGAGCCCTACTACCACGTCGCGGGCGGCTACTACGAGTTCCGCATCGGCGATTACCAGCACGAATTCGGCATCGTGAACCGCGCCTACGCACCGGCGGGCGCGCACAACGCACCCGGCGGCGCGATCGTCAACTGGCACGTGGACGACCTGCAGGCGACATTCGACCGGCTGCTGGAACTCGGCGCGACGGTCTACGACCCCGTCACCCCCAGGGGAAACGGCGGCGAGGGCGGCTTCGTCACCGCCGCCGTGGTCGACCCGTTCGGCAACGTTCTCGGTCTCATGTCGAATCCGCACTACCTGGAAGTCCTCGCCAAAACCGGTCCCGCGTAACCGGAAGCGGGGACGGCGCGGCGTCGGGCGAAGCCGATGAGCCCCGACGCCGTGCCGCACAGCGGAAACCTGCCACGCGGCCAGGCGGCGCCGGCCCTCGGCTCGCGATTCTTCAGGGCCGGAACCAGCGCTCCAGCACTGTGGCGACGCCGTCCTCGAGGACGTGGCCGGTCACTTCGTCGGCGAGGTCGCGAATATCGGCGGGCGCGTTGGCCATGGCGACCGAATGCGCCGCCCAGCGCAGCATCTCACGATCGTTGTATCCGTCGCCGATGGCCAGCGTCGCTTCGTCCGGCACACCGAGGGCGATGCGCAGTTGTTCCAGGGCCCACCCCTTGGACACGCCCTGCCGGGAAACGGTGACCCACGGCCCGAATTCGCCGTGCACCCAGCTCGCCCCCGGCACGCGCAGGGAGCGCAGCGCTCGCAACATCTCCTCCAGTGAACCGTCCGGCCACCAGCCGTTCAGGCGCGGGGTCGGTTCGCTGCTCAACACGTGGTGGTCGACGAGCAGGTACTCGCCGAGGGAGTATTCGCCGGGACCGGCTCCGGTGGCCCAGGTGCCGACGCCGACCTTCTCCACGGCGAAGATCATCGCGGGAAACAGCGCGCGTAACGCGGTGATCGCCGGTGCGGGATCGAAGGACTGGATCGCGACCGGCTCCCCTCGGGCCACGTCGATCTGCACGGCGCCGTTCGAGCACAGCGCATGTCCCTCGGACAGACCGAGTTCGGTGAGCACGGGACGGGTGGTGAGCAGCGTGCGACCCGTCGTCACCACGACATGCGCACCCGCCGCCACGGCCGCGCGCACCGCCGCGACCACCCGCGTACTGACCGGTGTTCCCGTATCCAGCAGCGTCCCATCCACGTCCAGCGCGATCAGCTGGGGACCCCCGGAGGCCATCAGCCCATTGTGCATCGATGGCGCGGCACCCGTCAGCGAATCCGGGGCCGCGAGACCCGCACGCGGGCCGGACAATTCACCGTCGGCCGCTACCGGCCGCGGGCTCCGCCTCCGGCGCCGCCCGCACCTCCGGCGCCACCCGCGGACGACCCGCCTGCCGACGAGCCCCCGACCGAGCCGGACCGGCCCCGTGAGCCGCTGGACGACGAAGCGCCCGAGGAGTTCCCACCCGGCGACGACGCGCCGCCCGCGCGCCCGCCAGATGCGGAGCCACCGGTCGGGGACGAGCCACCCGACGACGAATTACCGGCCGAACCACCCGAGGACGAACCATGCGATGAGGGGTTGCCACCCGAACCACCCGACGAACCGTGCGACGAGGAGTTGCCCGCCGAACCACCCGACGAACCATGTGACGAGGAGTTGCCACCCGAACCACCCGGCGACGAACCATGCGTCGAGGAGTTGCCACCCGACGACCCACCGGTGGACCCACCGGCCGAGTGATCGGACGACCCGTTCGCGGAAGAATCACTCGTAGAACCACCGGTGGACGCGGTCCCACCGCTGGAGCTCCCTCCGGACGACGTTCCGCTGGAGGAGGTTCCCTCGCCCTCTCCGGACGACGATCCCCCGGTACCTCCAGGAGAGGAATCGCCTGACGAACTCGTGCCGGGGGAGCCGCCGTGCTCACCCGATGCCGCACCGGCACCCGTCGAGCCGGACGTGCCGTTCGACGGACCGCCCGGCGAGTTCCCCGGCGCAGTCCCACCGGAACCCGGACCGGTCTCCGCGGGCGTCGAACCATTCTGCGGTGCGGGGACGGTCGAGCCCGGCGTCCCCACCGGCGGCGTCCCGGCGCCGGGAGCCGGAATCTGGCCCGGTGCGGGCGGTTGCGCGGGCAATCCGGTCCCCTGCCCGGGCAGCGGCAGACCCGGCTGGCCGGGGGTCGATGGCCCGCCTCCACCGGGCGGCTGCGCGATGTCTGCGGGTGCGGGACGCATGACCGGGCCGAACGGCAGTGGGTTCACGAAGTAGGCGGGATCGCCATACCCCCCGTAGCGCGATCCGCGCGGGGCGCAGCAGTTTCGCGGGTGCGAGCCGAGCTGCGACTCGGCCATCGAAGGACCGTAACCGGCGCTGCGCGGAGCCGGCGTGATGAATCGGGTGTAGGCGGAGGTCCGTTGCGCGAGGAACGCGGGCAATGCCCGGCCCGAGTTCCGTGTGGTCGGCGCGGACATCCAGGACCACGCGTCGGCGAGACGCTCGCTTCCGACGTCGACCAGCAGGCTGTCGCTCGGCGCCGCGAGGTCCGGGAGGCGCTCGAGCATCGGTGACAGCTCCGGCACGGTAGGGCCGCCGAACACGGTCACCGCCGACATCGCGACCGCGGAGACCACTGCCGCGCTGGAGAACACCGCGACGCGGGGCGCCACGGCGCGTTCACCCGACGCGCCGAGCGCCATGGTGCGCGCCGCCATGAGAGCGGCCCCGGCGGCGACGGTCTGGCCGGGGTCCGACGAGATCACGACGGGCCGACCGAGTTCGGCGAGAGCGCGTGCCACTTCGGCGGGACGCGATGCGCCGCCCACCAGCAGGACGCAGCCGATATCGGACAGGGTGATGTCCGCCGCACGCACGCAGTCGCGGACCAGTGGGAGCGAGTCCTGTACATGGGTGACGCGCAACCCGTCGATGTCGACGATCGACGTCATCGACAGTCCCGCGGACGCGGCCGACGCGTCGGGGGCGTACCGAGCGATCATCGATCCCAGCGGCCTGCCGCCGAAGTCGTAGGAGCGTACCGGCTTCCCGATCATCGGATGGTTGTCCCAGTCGGGGCCGACGCGCACGATGCTCACGTCGAGGCTGGTGCCGCCGAGGTCGTAGACCAGCACGAAGCCGGTCCGCAGCGGGCCGTGCTCGTGCTCCAGCCATTCCGCGGCAGCGACGGGTTCGGGGACCAGGTGCACGTCGCCGCCCCCGGATAGGTCGAGCGCCTGGCGCAGCAACGCGACCTGCTTATCGGAATACGTTGCCGGGTAGGTGGTCACGACACCGGCCTGGGCAGCCTCCGGCTCGACCGCCCGCAGCTCGTTGACCACCGCCGCGACGAGATTGGCCGGCGACCAGATGCGGCCGCCGACGATCACCGTGTCCGGATCCCGGCCCAGGTCCGCGAAATCCGTGATCGCCGTGCTGAATTGCGCGATCCCGCCGAGGCGTAGTCCGCCCGCGCTGTCGAAGGTCACCGCGGTGCGCCGAGACCGCACCGCCGGGCGTGGTCGTTCCGCACTGACCGAAGCCGTCACGGAGTTCACTGCACCGATGCTGAAACCCAGACCTGTAGTCATTCGCTATCCCGTCAACGCACCGTGACCACGTCCATCACACGGATCTTCCGGTGGCCGCGGTCGTCTTCCAAACAGCCACCACAGGTTAGCTGTTTCGCGTCCACACGGATGCGCAATTGATACGAAGAGTTCGATAGGACGCCACAATCGCCCGAATTACCAGGTGAATACGAGTCGACTCAACTGTCCAGTCCGCTCGACACCGCCAGACGTACTGCACCCCCTTCAATTCCGCTACCTTACAGCGATCTCGTTATCCCGGCTGCAATCCGACCAGCGGACTGTTTATCCCCGCGTAAACACACCTCGTGACAGACACCAACTGGTCGGTAACCATCACTTTGCCAGCGCCGTTCAATGGCGCGAAGGGCAGCCCTGCCGCGAATTAATGACGCATCAACTAGACGTCCGATTCGCGCCAGCATCGCCGCGTGCGCCCGGCTTGACTCGACAGCGGATCCCACCACGGAGGTGAGATCGCGCAAACGGAAAGGGAATGCCGACGATGGCAACACGATTCGCCGAGCAGGTCGTACTGATCACCGGGGCGACCTCGGGTGTGGGCAAAGCGGTGGCGATGCGGGTCGCGAGCGAAGGCGCCGCGGTCGTGCTCGGCGCACGGGGCAAGGACGCGGGCGAGCAGATGGTCGCGGACATCCGCGCGGCCGGTGGCCGTGCGCTGTTCGTGCCGACCGATGTCACGGTGGAACAGGATGTGGCCCGGCTGACCGACGCCGCGGTGTCCGAATTCGGTCGCCTGGACGCGGCATTCAACAACGCGGGCGCCGTGCACGCCTTCGGCCCGGTGGCGCAGATCGATGAGGCGGGCTGGCGCGCCGACCTGGAGCTCAATCTCACCAGCGTGTTCTACGGGCTCCGGCATCAGGTTCCGGCGCTGGCGGCCTCCGGCGGCGGCGCGATCCTGAACAACGCGTCGAATCTCGGTGTGGTCGGCATGGGTTCGGTGGCGCCGTACGTGGCCGCCAAACACGGAGTCGTCGGCTTGACCCGGGCCGTCGCGCTCGAGGCCGCCGACCAGGGCGTACGGGTCAACGCGCTGGTGTCGGGGGCCGTCGACACGCCCGCGTTCCGGAACTCGATGGGCGCGACGCCCGAAGGGGTGGCCGCCATCGCGGCGCTGCACCCGGTGGGCCGCATCGCCGTGCCGGAGGAAATCGCCTCGTTCTGCGCCTACTTGCTCAGCGGCGAAGCGAGTTTCGTCACCGGCGCCGCGCTGGCCATCGACGGCGGTTTCACCGCGCGCTGAACTCCGGAACGTGGGACCGCCTCGGGATACCGGTGTGACCGGGGTATCCCGAGGCGGGGTTCGTCAGGCGCGGGCCAGCAAGCGGCGAACGCGGCCGGGGCGTGCCGCGGCTGCTCCACCGGCACGGACGGCGGGCTGCCGCAGCCGCACCAGCCGATCGAACTCCGCGGCGGTACCGGCGGGTTCGGGCAGGCGGCCCGCGTTGAAGTCCGCGGCCAGCTGCCGCACGGTCTCCTGCGCACAGGACTTGTTGGTGCCGATGAAACCGGTCGGCCCGCGCTTGATCCAGCCGGTCACGTAGGTGCCGGTGACCACCGGCCCGCCCGCGCGTTCCAGGACCACCCGGCCGTCCACGTTCGGGATCACCGCGGCCTGCTCGTCGAACGGCAGACCCGGCAGCGCGACACCGCGATAGCCGACCGAGGTGAGCACCAGGCCCGCCTCCAGCCGCTCGGTCTCCCCGGTGGGGACGGCACGAACGCGACCGTCCGGATCGGTGACCAGCTCGTTGCGGCCGACCTCGATGCCGGTCACCCGATCGGTCCCGAGGATCTCGGTGGGCGCGGACAGATAGCGGAAGACGATGCGCTTGCGCTCCCCGACCGGCCGCGTGCGCGCACTGTGCAGCAGACCTAGCTTCTGTTCGACGTGGAAGGGCAGTTCCGGGCCGCGTTCGGGCAGCTCGCCCTCCACCACGATGTCCACATCGCAGCCCAGCAGGCCGACGAATTCCGGCACCGTGAAGGCGGATTCGAGCGGGCCGCGCCGGCCGAGCACGACCACTTCCTCGATTTCGCTCTCCCGCAGCGCGCGCAGCGCGTACGGCGCGATGCCGGTGCTCGCCAGCGTCTGCGGGTCGCTGGTCAGCACGCGGGCGACGTCGAGGGCCACATTGCCGTTGCCGACGATCACGGCGCGCCGGGCGGACAGATCGAAGGCGTGGTCGGCGTGATCGGGATGCCCGTTGTACCAGGCGACGAAGTCGGTGGCCGGCACGGTGCCCGCCAGACCCTCACCCGGGATGCCCAGCTTGCGATCGGAGGACGCGCCGACCGCGTAGATCACCGCGTGGAAGTGGTCGAGCAGTTCGGCGTGCGAGATGTGCGCGCCGATGTCGACGTTCAGGTACGCACCGAAGCCCGGCTGCGCCGAGATGACGTCGAACAGCTCGCCGACCTTGCGGGTCTTGTCGTGGTCCGGCGCGACGCCGTGCCTGGCCAGCCCGTAGGGCACCGGCAGCCGGTCGAACACGGTGACCGATACCTCGGGCTGGGTCAGCAGTTCGTCGGCGGCGTACATCGCCGACGGCCCCGACCCCACGATCGCCACCCGCAGCGGCGCGCCCTCGGTGTCGATCCGCGCCGCGGGCACCGGGCGCGCCAGCAGCGGGCGCGGCCGGGTCTGCCGGTAGAAATCGGCGTTGATCTCGATGAACGGCTTCTGCTCAGCGGTCAGCTTCTTCGATGACACGATGGCGTCGACCGGGCACGCGGTGGCGCAGGCGCCGCAGTCCACGCACGCCTTCGGGTCGACGTACAGCATCTCCGCCGTCCGGAAGTCCGGTTCGTCGGGCGTGGGATGGATGCAGTTGACCGGGCAGGCGTACACGCAGGACGCGTCGCTGCAACAGGACTGGGTGACGACGTACGGCATACCGGCTCAGGCGACCTTGCTCGCGGCGCGCAGCGGCTCCGACCGGTACCGGGTGCTGGGACCGTCGATCCCGAGCGCCTTCCAGACCGCCTTGGCGACCGGGTTCATCAGCCCGATGTCCTTGGCCAGGGCGCGCACGTCGCAGAAGTAGTCGCTGAAGACCTGCTTGGCCTCCTTCGAGCCGTAGAACAGCTCCTTGCGGACCTTCTCCGGGATGTCGAACTCGGTGAAGAACGAGCGCGGCGGGGTGACGATGGCGCGACCGAGGATCCACATGACGATCGGCATGGCCAGCGAGAGGACGAACTTCTGCGCGGGCTTCGCATGCGGCACATGGTTCTTCAGGAACTCGTGCGCGAAGGAGATGTGCCTGGCCTCCTCGGCAACGTGGATGGCCATCACGCCGCGCATGATCGGGTGCACGTCCTCGCCCGAGCGCAGAATCTGCTTCTGGATGTGGTCGATCGGTTCCTCGCCGGCCAGCACGGCCATGAAGAACAGGTTCGGGAACCAGGCCGCCACGGGCGCGCCCAGGTACTTGAACTTGCTGACCAGCGGGCCCATGCCGGGCACGTCCAGCCCGATCCGGTTGACCATCTCCTGGAACATCAGGGTGTGGTTGTGCTCCTCGATCATCTCGTGGGAGCAGTACCGGAACTCCGGCGAACCGTTCGGCAGGCCGAAGTTGTGGATGACCATGCCACTGATCAGGATCGACTCGAACTGCAGGCCGACCTTCGCGATGTTCGCCTGCCGGTACTTGCCGACCGCGATCTTCTGTTCGTGCGACAGCGCCTGGTACCAGGGGTGGCGGGCCACGGTGTCGGCGGACACCGGCAGGATCCAGCGCTCTTCGCCCGCGTCGGCGGCGAAGTCGGGGTTATCCCAGTCGATGTCCTCGAACGGGTCGAAGTGCTTGTTGACCGATCCCTCGGAGAGCAGCAGCAGCTTCGCGGCGTACTCCTGCGCCTTCTCCAGATCGGGATCGACTGCGGGTGTCACGGCTGCGGACATCGTCGTCACTGCCTCTCCTCGATGGAACCGTTTAACTGTATCCCATAGTTACACCAACGGAGAGTTACGTCAACCCGACAGTTGCTAGGGCCGTCCGGCGATGCGCGCCCTCATCACGCGCACCGCCGGACGGCCCTGTTTCATCGCGGCCCCCCTGTGCCTAACTCACCAGCACCCCGTCCCCGGCCGCCAAGATCGAGGTCCCGAACCCGAAGACCGCCGACGTGCTGGTGACGACCATCACCCGGCCCAGCCTGCGCCGGGTGCGGCGCGACAGCATCAGGGCACGCGTGGCGGCGCGACGACGGGCACGGCGGCGCCTGGCATGGCGCAGCTCGGCCGCGGCCTCGGCCGCGGCAGCCGCCCGCCTGCCGATGATCGCCGCGCCGTCGGCGGTGGTCCGCTCCGGGTCCGGCGCGGTGATCACCGGCCTGGCCAGTTCCGCGGCGAGCACCTCGGCCACCTCCGCCGGTCGCGCCGCACCTCCGACCACCAGGACGCAGTCGACGTCGGCCATGGTCACGTCCGCGACCCGCAGACAGCGGTAGACGAGTTCGATGGACTCCCGGACATGGCGGGCGCGCAGCTCACCGGCGATGCCGTCGGCGACCGACTCCGAGACCGAGTTCGAGGTCAGGCCCGGTCCGGCATGCGCGGCGATCAACGCGCCGAACGCGCGTCCGCCGAATTCGGTCGACCGCAGCGAGACGCCGACGATCGGATTGTGCGGGCACCCGGCGCCCACGCGGACCAAGGTGACGTCCAGCCCGGCGCCGCCGAGATCGTAGACCAGCGCGAGGCCGGGCATCAGCGGACCGCGGTCGGCTTCCAGCCAGGCCGCCGCGGCGACGGGTTCGGCGACCAGCGCGACCTGCCCGAGGTCGACCCCGTCCAGTGCCGCACGCAGCGCGTCCACCTGCTCATCGGCGTAGCGGGCCGGATAGGTCAGCGCGATGCCGAGCCCGGCGGCACCCGGCGGCTGATCCTGCACCGCCTCGCCGACCAGGCATTTGGCCACCGTGGCGACGAGGTCCGCCGGTGCGAGCGCGCGATTGCCAACCCGCGCCCACGTGCTGGAACGCTGCGTGAGGTCAGCGAATTCGGTGACCGCGCGACCGTGTCGGGGAATCATGCCGACCTTCGCCACGCCGGTGCTGTCGAAGGTCAGCGTGGTGCGCCGCGTGATGGTCTGCGGGCGCTGCGTTTTGCGTCGCCCCGGCGGAGCTTTGGCCGAACCTTCCTCCGCGAGAACGGAAACCGTGTTCACCGTACCGATGCTCAACCCGAGACCAACCGCCATCGCAATCCACCCGATCGCCGTGCCGATTTGCTTCGAACGTCGTCCAGGCAACCACTCCGCGATCTTCATGCCAACCCCGGACAACCGATTGTCCGCAAGCCGCCTGTCCGCGACCGCGCCGCGTGCGCGCTCCGCGACACCCTCACCTGGCACACCAGCGCTACGCATGCCGTCCAGTCGGATTTCCTTGCGACACGCGGGGATAGACGGTGCCCGGTAGAAGTTTGCCGGTTTCCCGCTTCCAGGCCGAGCCTCGATCGGCGAACCATTCCCACATGCGGAGACTCGCGGCGACGAGTCAGCACAGGAAGGTGCGGGATATTAACCGAGGCGACAGTCTGTCGAGCGGGCGATGCCAGTGGCTCCGGCACCGCCCGCAGGGGCCGAGTCGATCGTCGTTACGGCAGCCACGCACGCCCGGGCCCGGCGGACAATCGCGACACAGCCGGGGAAGGGATGCGCGCACCGAAATGTCCGATCTCACAGCAACCCTCCAGCGCTGCATCTCTCAGCCAAGCGAGGACGCGCCGGGCTCCCTCGAACCCGCCAGGTTCTGTCTCCTAATGATCCGAGCAGGCTCATGCTCGCCATCATCGCCGCCGGACGGCATTCGAGGCCGCGGGTTTCACCAGCGGCGGACCCCGCCAGGGAAACCGGTCGCGACCAAAAGATGCGATCAGGGGAATACAGACCGGTTGATACGGGTCGATACCAGTCCCGCGCCCCAAACGCCACGGCCGCGATTACCCAACCCGCACCCGCCTCGGGCCGGGACGCCCGCCAGGAACACCACAGCATCAACAGGATCAGTGGGATGTGACCGAGGGCGAAGGCCTCCATCGACATCGGCGCGATATGCTGCGACACCCACGCCGCGAACCCCGGTCTCTCCTCCAAGGTATGCACGACGTAGACCGCGAACGGCGCGAAGAACAACCATCGAACTCCGGTCAGGTCCCAGCTTCGCCTCGGCTTGCCAGCACGGGCAATTGAACAGACATCGTGGACAACCTCCCACATTAGAATGTCACATGCGAATGTTACCATGCTTTCGGCGGGCGGGATGTTCCATCGCGGCGCGATGAAAGGTGATGCGCGGACAGAGGTCGGCACGGGTGCGCGAGGAGGTCGACATGGGGCGAGGGCATGATCACGGGGTGTCGGTGGCGGATGCCGGTAGCGCCTCCGGGAAATATGTGCGGCGGCTGATCCTGGCGATCGGCTTGGGTCTGGTCACGTTCGTGACCCAGCTCGTCGTCGGGTTGTCGACCTCATCGCTGGCGTTGCTGTCGGATTCCGCGCACGTGTTCGGTGTCGTGATGGCGCTGGTGGCGATCCTGGTGGCCCGCCCCGCGCCCCGGCGGGTCGACCGCTCCTACGGGATGTACCGCGCGGAATGGTCGCGGCACCGGAACTCCTGGCCGACTCCTACCACCTCAACCACGGCGCGCGCGCACACCCTGCAGGTCGAAGCCGCCAGCATGGCCGAACGCTGCAAGCGGCTGTCCTGGTAGCCCAACCCACTCGGGATGACCAGTCAGCCCACCGCACCCGCCGATGCAGGCGGCCAACGCGACGCCATGACCGGGCCTGTCGCAACCGCCCGCCCGCCCGAGCCGTCGACCCGGCGCGTCGGCTGCCCCCCGAGGTGGGCGGGTCGGGTCATCGTCGCACCCGGCGTCATCGTCTATCTCGGCCCAGGTGCGGCCGCTGACGAGCATGCCCATCACGCAATCCAATTCGTCTGGGGCCTCGACGGCGAGCTCGACATCGAACTGGGCGAGCATCGCAGGCAGGTCAGAGCCGCCCTCATCCCTGCCGACACCGCACATCGATTCGACGCCCACGGCGGGCGGATCGCCCTGGTGTTGATCGACCGCTCCGGTCGCCGCGGCACCGGCCTACAGCACCGCGCCGTCGACCTGGCGGGCACCGATCTGACACAGCAACTCGCGACGTTCGCGCCACCCGAAACCGACATGACCGCCGAAGAGGCCATCGCCTGGTGCGAGGGTCTGATCACTGCCCTCGGCATCGACGCCATCCCCGCGGCACCGCTCGCGCCGCCCGTCGCGCAAGCCCTCGCCTACCTCCGCGGCGAAATCTCTGGCACACCACGGCTATCCTCGGCCGCCAAGCACGCAAACGTCTCGCCGACCTGGCTCACCCACACCTTCTCCCGGCAGATCGGCATCCCCTTCCGCCGCTACGTGCTATGGATGCGCATCCAACGCGCGGTCGACGAACTGTGCCGCGGCGCCGACCTCACCACCGCCGCCAGCCACGCCGGGTTCAGCGATTCGGCACACCTGAGCCGGGTGTTCCGCACCAACTTCGGGCTGGCGCCCTCGACCCTGCTCTACAACACCACACTCCTCGGCGGCAGCTGAGCGCACCCACAACGACCGCAACATTCAAGCCCGAGACCCCGACCCGACCTACCGTCAGATCATGGACCCCCACCTGCGCCCCACCACGTTCCTGGACTACAACCACCCCCGGCTACAGCAACTCATCGGCGAGCGCGGCTGGACCGACCTGCCCACACCCGACCGCATCGCCGCCGTCTACACCTTCGTCCGCGACGAAATCCCCTTCGGCTACAACGCCTCCGACGACATCCCCGCCTCCGCCGTGCTCGCCGACGGCTACGGCCAATGCAACACCAAAACCACCCTGCTCATGGCGCTGCTGCGCGCCCTCGACGTGCCCACCCGCTTCCACGGCGCGACCATCCACAAAAGCCTGCAACGCGGCATCCTCACCGGCGCGCTTTACCACATCGCACCCCGCGACATCATCCACAGCTGGGCCGAAGTGCAGCACGAGCGACGGTGGGTAGGTCTGGAAGGGGTCATCCTCGACCGCCCATACCTCGACGGAATCCGCGCCAAATTCCCCGACCGACGCGACCGGTTCCTCGGCTACGGCGTCGGCACCACCAACCTCACCCAACCACCCATCGATTGGAACGGCACCGACACCGCCATCCAATCCACCGGCGTCAACAACGACTACGGCACCTACCACGACCCCGACACCTTCTACCGCCAACACGGAACCAACATCCGCGGCCTCCGCGCATGGCTGTTCAACCACCACATCCGGCACATCATGA
This sequence comes from Nocardia gipuzkoensis, assembly GCF_021183645.1. Lineage (NCBI taxonomy): Bacteria > Bacillati > Actinomycetota > Actinomycetes > Mycobacteriales > Nocardiaceae > Nocardia > Nocardia gipuzkoensis. Next base: position 877,642 of record NZ_CP089225.1, read on the forward strand.
ACCGCAACGCCGCCGCCGTCCGATCCTGCACCCCCAGCAGCCCCTCGGCAGCCCGACTCCGCACGTCTCCGAGCAGCCGCGCGGGTAAGTAGGTCTATCTATGATGACTGCACTGCTACCTCTCGCCTACGGGTACATGCGCGATGACTTGATCCATGATTGCGACCGTGACGCGGGTGAGGACACTTTGCGGGCCGCCGCCAGGTCACTCGGCTACGAGCTGGCCACCGTGTTCCATGAACCATCACCGCAGAGCGGACTACTCCCACCGGCGTTCGTCGACCTGGTCCAGGAATGCCGCCGCGCCGCCGCGCACATGGTGCTCACCTTGGAGGGGCACATGTCGAACACGTCCATGTCCCGAATGGTCCTGCACGAGGTCTTGCACGCACGCGCCGAGGCCGTCGTCCACGAAATAGGAGACTGAGCGCCGCACAGGACTACTGCCCACCTACGTATCCGTCGAAGAAGGCCGTGCTGGCCGTGCAGCGGAAACTGAGGACGATCCGGCGGTCGAACCGAACCAGCCCCTCGATGACCTGGTGCGGCGCGTGAACGCGACAACGCGGGGATGGTGCGGCTATTTCCGGCCCGGTGCCTCATCGGCCCCCTCGCCTATCTGAACCACTAGTCACCACCAACTCGCGACACTTGATCACGGGAAGCTTCCGGTCCTACGGGCCGACTCCACAAGATGATCCGGGGAATGCAAACCGATTGAACACGGACCCTTGCCAGCCCGGCATGCCGACACCGTTGCGAGCGTGGCACCGAAGTAAAATCCGCGCCCACGCGCGCCGGTCATGTGCACGTGGGCGTTATCGGTCACGGTCCGTCGTTCGGCGCTCCGAACACCAGCAGCCGGGCTGCCCCAGCTCATTCGACCCCTACAGCGGGACTGCCCCGTGTCGGTTGACTCGCGGGGTGTGTAGTTCAGGCGGCGAGCCGGCCCCTATCGGGGATCTCATACTCGGTCACTTGGATCGAACGGACCTATCACCGGCGCCGCCGCAACGACTCGGTCGCCTGACCCCGCGGCCACGTCCGGAAGTGGACGCAGGCACGCAGCATTGACAACTCGGGACAGGCTGGTCCAAGCGCCGCGTCACAGACGGCGGAGGGTTGGCGCAGATGGGATAGAATAGACAAGCATCTTGCCTATAATGTGGATATCTGGCGAATCCAGCAGTCGTTGCAGAGGAGATGGTCGTGTGTAAGTACAAGGGCCTTGTCGGCGATGCGGCACCGGCCACGGCGGTGTGCCCCCATCGGCCTGGTGGACGATCGGCAGGGTTGGCCGCGATGCATGCGGTCATCGGCGCGGCCCCCATCGGTGGGTTCTCGGCGAAGCTCTCCGGTGAACCGGGAACTCGAATCGACTTGATCGGCATCGCGCATCGCAGCGAATCTGCGAACTGGGCGGCATCAGCGGGCGCCGGATGCGATTGCCATCGCACAGATGGGATCGACGGCTGTGGCTGACGAAGCGACATCTTTCCCCAGGTATATAACTCGCGATATCGAGCTTCCTCTGCATCTCCCGGTCGGCGAATACTCAGAGTTCCTGAGATGCGCTATAAAAACGGGCGAGTCGGCGATCGACAGGCTAGCGGACCTGCTGCGTCCAGGCACTCCGGCCGACCCCTCCCAGGCAGTGTTCGTGCAGCGGCACGAGTTGCGGTTGGACAGGCTGGAGGAGATCAGTGGAAATTCTCTCCTTCACCACAGATATATGAATGTGGTCAAAAGGGCAGAGGGCGTAAGGGAGTTGATAGCCAATTCTTCCGAGGCCGTGAGCGATGCGAAAGGTAAGGTTTCGACCGTCCTCAGTCAGTCGCTCGGGCGCATCGAGGACTCCGTTCTGTCCCTCAACGAGATGTTGGAATCTGCGTCCGTGGGCGCTGGAAACAGGATTCCGCTCCGAACCCAGGCAGACCTGGCCGAGGCCATAGACAGGACCCTCGGAACTGCGGTGGACGAGGTTCGTGGCGCCGCGGATAAGATGCGTGAAGTGGTGCGTGATGTCGACTGGCACAGTTCTCGAGTGGACGACAGCTAGGTGTCCGGACATCAACCGCGGTGTGTGGCCGGACCAGTTCAGCCCTGTCTGTTCACCAGAATGGTCAGGGTGCGATGCAGCTCGGTCATCCGCTCTGGGCCGAGAACGCTCTCCCAGTCTCGTTCCAGTGCTCGCATGCTGCGGTGCAGCACGCGGGTGGCCATGCGGCCGCGTGGCGTGAGGCAGACCAGCTTCGCGCGGCGGTCGCCGGGGTCGTCGATCCGGGTGAGGTAGCCTGCGCGTTCGAGTGTCCCAACGACCTGCGCGGCGGCTTGACGCGTTACTCCGAGCTTGGCCGCCAGATCCGACGCCCGCACACCGCCACCCAACAGGAGAGGGAGCAACTGCAGGGCGTGCCGTGGGAGTAGATCAGGCATGCCGTTGTCGGCGAACGCTTCAGACAGTTTCAGGCTGTTCAAACGGGCAAGGCGGTAAACCAAGCCTGGTGGCGCGGCCGAGGGAGGGCTGGTGGGGGGTTCGCTCACCCTGCGTATTCTGCCACTTGCAATATGGCAGGTTCCTTGCATAATAGTCGGGCGGCGACCAGGACGAATCCGTCACCCCACAGCAGTGCTGTTCCGCGCTCCTCCGCAGGCCCCCCAATGGATGGTCGATCATGCATTTCACGAAGTATTCACTCGAAAGTCCCTCGGAATCGCGCACCAGGGTGCTGACCGTGGCCGTGCGATCGCCCTCCACTCGCTGGTGTCGATCGCGATGTTCGCGCATGTCGGGTGAATGCCCGCCGGGGTCGCCGGTCAAGCCTGGCAGGGGTGCGCCCGGTCTGCGCAGACTACGGGTCGTATGGTAGTCGCGGCTTATGCGTGAGGCATTGGCGGGCCGGATTGCCCGAATGCGTATCGGGTTCGCCGCGCTGATCACGTCGCCGGACTTGTCGCTCACGGATGTTGTCGCTGGTAAACGTGGTCTGCTGGACGTGGCGTCGCCGCATCTGCTGTATGGCGTGGTGTATGCCGTGACTCAGGATGTGCCGGTTTCGGTGTGGTCGGCATTGATCTGGGGTGGCGGCTCGGTATCAGCTCGGATGATCTTCGGGCAGCCCACACGACAAGCCGTCGGCGGACTCGCGCTCGCAGTGTTGTCGGGGCTGCTGGCTGTCACCACAGGCCGCGGTGTCGACTTCTATCTGCCGCACATGCTGCGCGGCATGGCATGGGGAGTGCTTCTGCTGCTTTCGCTGCTGGGACGCCGTCCTCTTGTCGGTGTGCTCGTCGGGCCGGTGGTCGGCGGGACGGCATGGCGTCGGGACCGGAACTTGCTGCGGGCTTATCGGCAGTGCACCGCCGTCTGGGCGGCCATAATCGGCTTGCGGACGGCGGTGCACATACCGCTGTACTTCGCGAACAATGTTGTCGCTCTCGGGATCGCGCACCTACTCGCAGGGGTTCCGTTGTTCACTGTCATGGTGTGCGTCAACCTGCGGATTCTGCGCCGCGGCTATGCCGCTTACCGGGCCGGGCAGCCCGCAGCCTCTACTTCGGCCTTGGACGTGTAACGAATCTCGGGGTAATACGGCCCCATGCCCGACTTCGGGTCGGCGGGATCAGCGTTCTGGATCGATTGCCGAAAATCCTTGGTCGGCAGCATATTTCGCATAATCAACAGGTTCGATCCGGAGTCGTTGGGCAGCCATCCGATGCCGCAGCCGCCGGTGGTGTTCGCCGGCCGATCGTTCGAGGGTGACACAACGATGGTGTAGAAGCCGTCGGCGCCAATAGTCGTCTCGTCATCGACGACGCATGCGGCAACGGCGGTCGAGACGGGGTTATTGCTGCACAGCGACCAGTACCGCACTTGCCCCGAGCCCATTATCGACTGCTTTTGGTACGTGGCCGGGGTGGTCGGCAGCTTTCCCCGGATCACCGCCACTCGGTTCGGCTCGAGGAGGGTGGCCAGGTACTTGTTGTCCGGGTTGGGGTAGTAGCCGCCACCTGCGGCAGGTATCCAGTCCGATCCGTGCGGTGATGTCCTTCGGGCGGGCAGCCGCACCGGTCCGGGCGGATTCAGGGCGTGTGGATCGTAGATCGTGGCGTCAGCGACACAGTCGGACAGCTCGTGCTCCACACCATCGGACAGAGCGAAGGTGAGGTGGGGCAGATTGGTGCCGCCCGTGGAATCGAGCCCCGTGTCAGGCCGGTAGACGCGGTAGGCGACTGGGATAACGCCCGTGACCTCACCCAGGTAGAGGGTGTTGGCCTCCGGCTGCGGAGGCGGCGCGCCCACTACGACGCGAACGGTGTACTCGCGCGCCGAGGCCTCGCGATCGGCGCCGCTGCCGAACGGGTTGACGCTGCCGGCATCGGCGGTGATGACCTGATCATTGAGCGCTCCGATCACCTCTCGCTTGGAGTAAGCCGTAAACGACATGTACCGCGCATGGGGAAAGGTGCCACGGATGGTCAGGATCCCCCCGGGAATCGCTGGCAGGATAGTCGTCCAATAGTTTGCGAATGTGTCCGGGAAGGCGGCGTTGACCGTGCCTGCACCCATCCGCGGGCTCCAGCCGCAGGCAAGGTTATCCGCGACACTGCTGTCGGGAGCGGCCGCAGCGGGGGCAGGCTCTGTCGCAGCCGGTACGGCCATCGCGCATCCCAGGACCGCCGCCAATACCGCCGACAGTATCCCAGGGCGCCGACTCGGCGGCACACCTCCAGCTCGGAGATTAGCAAGGCACTTTAGTATTTTCAAGATAGCTCTCCAACTTGGATCGAGACATCAGCTTACTTCCGCTATTGTATAGACAAGCTCCTTGCCTATACTAGGCGGGTCCGGAACCTTGTTGCGGGCCGACCCCTCTGCAGGCTCGTGCCCAAGAGCGAGGCTCATGCGCCCCTGGCCCGGTGTCGATGGGAGTTGTTACGTGCGTCGGACAGATGGATACGAAGGATCGAGAACTGAGTTATGGATTTCCCGCGATACCCACTTCTCCAGATATTTGAACTGAAACTTCTTGGTTGCCTTGCTCGTTGAGGGTTGTGTGAGTGATCAGGACGCGCGGCGGTTGTCGCCCGCTGCGCAGGAGGTGGTGCGGTTGCGGGTGGTGGCCGCGCTGGAGTCGGAGCGGGTACGCAGCTACGGCGAGGCGGCGGAAGTGTTCGGTGTCTCGCGGCGATCGGTGGGCACGTGGTGGCGTGGACCGATCAGTGCGGGCTGCGCAGCGACACTGCCCCGCCGGGGCGTAGCTGGGCGCCGAAGGGCAGCACACCGGTGGTGCGGGTCAGCGGCAAACGCCTGCGCGTGAACATCATGTCCGCCATCGCTTTTCGTGGCGCACTGTGGTTTTCGGTGTTCACCGGCCGCTTCACCGCGAAGGTGTTCATCACCTTTCTCGACCGGCTCGCCCGCCAGGCCGGGCAAGGTCCATGTCATCGCCGACCGGCACCCGGTGCACCGCAGCAAGGCGGTCACCGCCTGGCTGGCCGCCAACGCTCACCGCGTCGAGCTGCATTTGATGCCCGGCTACAGTCCCGAGCTCAACCCCGACGAGATCCTGAACGCCGACATCAAACGGCACGTTCACCCCGCCCGCGCCCGCTCCCGCGACGACCTCGCCCACGAAACCCGCCGCTTCCTGCACCGCCGACAACGCCAACCCGACATCGTGCGCGGCTACTTCCACGCCCCACACGTCCGCTACACGACCCTGGAGGAAATGACATAGTTTCGGCTCAAATAGTTAGCTCGTCGGCCGAGTCAATCGGCCGGCCGTCATCGGTGCGGCGGCGGCGCGTGGTCGCCGCGGCAATCGCCGCCCTCGTTGCGGCGGCCTGCTCCATGCCTTCCACATCATCTGATATTCGCCCGGAAGCAACAGGTGCCGAGGCCGTCTTTCCTGGTTCGGGATGGAAGCAGGTGGACCCAGCCGATGCGGGTTTCGACCCTGTGGTGTTGTCTACCCTCGTTTCCGAGGCGGAGGCAGCCAGCTCGTCGTGTCTGGCGGTTGTGCGCGACGACAAGGTCGTGGTCGATGAGCACGGGCCGGGTCCGGATATGAATCCCACAGAGGCGTTCTCGGTGACCAAGTCGTTGACTGGGCTTCTGGTCGGTGTCGCGCTGAGGCGTGCCGAGTTGTCTTTGTCCGACAGAGTTGCCGACTACATACCCCAGTGGCGTGACACACCCTCGGCGGGGGTGACGGTAGAACATCTCCTCACCAACACCTCGGGTCGGGAATGGGATGCTGCAATCGACTACCGGGAGATGGCAGTGAGGGCGGCAGACAAGTCGGCGTTCGCTATCGGCCTCGGCCAAGAGGCCGCGCCAGGGACCGAGTGGGTGTACAACAACTCGGCGGTGCAGGTGCTTGCGAAGGTCCTGCAGACAGCGACCGGGGTGCATCCATCCGACTATGCGGAGGAGCACATCTTCGGCCCACTCGGGATGGATGCTTCCCGACTCGGACGGGATCTTTCCGGCGGAGCGATGACGTTCATGGGCCTGAAGACGACCTGCCTCGACCTCGCTCGCCTCGGAGTCTTCATGCTTCACCATGGGAATTGGAAGGGCGTGCAGATCGTGGACGCCGACTATATACGGGCCTCGGTTACCCCGAGTACCAACCACAACCGAGGCTACGGGCGCCTGTGGTGGTTGAATGCCGAGGGAGCCGTAGCATTACCCGCGCTCGCTGTCACCGGTCGAGGCGATCAGCAAATCCGTATGGGTCCGCTGATTCCGTCCGCTCCCCGCGACACATTCTGGGCATTAGGTTTCAACAACCAGATACTCGCCGTGGTGCCAGAACAAAACGTCGTGGCCGTCCGGCTAGGCCCGAAACCGCCCCCAGCAGCGCCGTTCGGCTTCCAACAACTCACCACCGGTGTGCTCGAGGCGATCCGGTAATCCTTCCTCACCGGACTCTCACCAACCGGAGAAGAGAGGGCCGGGGCGCTGGCGCCTGCACCCAAAGTGGCTATGTCAACTTGAAGTGGCCCCGGTGTGACGGTTTGACTCGGCCCTGACCGACTGGGAGTGTCGGGTAAACGGCTCTGGCTCACTGCCGGTGGCTCGAGGTGATGGTCTGACGGCACGATGCCTCGGTGAGTGTGGTGGATATTGCTATCGAACTTGCGTTCTCGGGTTTGTCAGCGCTGGTGATCGATGACGTTGTCGACGCGGGTTCGCGGGTCGTTGTTCGGGCCAGGACGGCGCCGGGCCCTGCGATGTGCTCGCGCCGCGGCGCGGCGTCGGCGAAGCTCCACAGCTATCACCGTCGGACCGTCGCCGATCTGCCGGTCGATGGCCGCCTGGTGGTCCTGCGCGCCACCGCGGCCACACCGCACTCGGCGGACATCCACCAGCGGCCCGCGTCCCCAACCTCTCGGGTCAGTACATCTAGTGCATGGGCAGTTCCGGGATCCGCGTGGCACGCACGTAGACCGTCTCCCCGTCCGAGAGCCGCAGCGCCTCCGCGTCGCCCCGGGTGACCTGCGCGGCGAACAGGTCGCCGGTCGCGGCGTTGCGCAACTCCACGCGCACCTCGAAACCGAGATGGACGACGCGCTCGACCGTCGCCCGGGTGACCCCCGCGGACTCCGCGGTGCCCTCGTGCTCGGCGCGCGCCATGCCGGGGTCACGGCCGACGCGAATGTCGTGCGGCCGCACCAGATGTCCGTTCAGCCGGGCCACCGCGCCCAGGAACGACATGACGAACTCGTTGGCGGGCCGGTCGTACACGTCCTCGGGGGTGCCGATCTGCTCGATGCGGCCCTTGTTCATCACCGCGATCCGGTCGGCGACGTCGAGCGCCTCCTCCTGGTCGTGGGTGACCAGCACGGTGGTCACGTGGACCTCCTCGTGCAGGCGGCGCAGCCAGGTGCGCAGGTCCGCGCGAACCTTCGCGTCCAGTGCGCCGAACGGTTCGTCCAGCAGCAGCACCTGCGGATCGACGGCGAGCGCGCGGGCCAGCGCCATGCGCTGGCGCTGGCCGCCCGACAGCTGCGCCGGGTAGCGGTGCTGGAAGCCGTCGAGTCCGACGATGCCGAGCAATTCGTCTACACGCTTGCTGATCTCGTTCTTCGGGCGCTTGCGGATCTTCAGGCCGAAGGCCACGTTGTCGCGCACGGTCATGTGCTTGAACGCCGCATAGTGCTGGAACACGAAACCGATGTCGCGTTTCTGCGGCGGCACCCGGGTGACATCGCGGCCCGCGATGCTCACCACACCGGAGTCCAGCGACTCCAGCCCGGCGATCGAACGCAGCAGCGTCGACTTGCCCGAGCCCGAGGGGCCGAGCAACGCGGTGAGCTCCCCGGAGGGGATGTCGATGGTGACGTCATCGAGGGCCGCGAACGTGCCGTAGTTCTTGTTCGCGTTGATCACGGTAATCACTTTGCGCCCCGCTTACGTTCGAGGAGAGTCATCAGCAGAAGGGTGACGAGGGCTATGCCCATCAGCAAGGTCGCCGCGGAGTAGGCGCCGAAGGTGTTGTGGTCGTTGATGTAGCGGCCGTGCACGAGCAGCGTCAGCGTCTGCGACTTGCCGGGCAGCGCCGAGGACACCATGATCACGGCGCCGAACTCGCCGAGCGCGCGGGCCACGGTGAGCACCACGCCGTAGGTCAGGCCCCAGCGGATCGCCGGAAGCGTGATCCGCCAGAACGTCTGCCACTTGGACGCGCCCAGTGTGGCCGCGGCCTGCTCCTGGTCGTCGCCGATCTCGTGCAGCACCGGCTCGACCTCACGCACCACGAACGGCAGCGTGACGAAGATGGTGGCGATCACCATGCCGGGCAGGTTGAAGATGACCTTGAAGCCCAAGTCCTCCAAGCCGCCGAACCACCCGCCGACGCCCCAGAGCAGGATCAGCGAGACGCCGACGACCACCGGCGAGACCGCGAACGGCAGGTCTACGATGCCTTGAACCAGGGTGCGACCGGGGAACTTTCCGCGGACCAGAGCGAGCGCCGTCACGATGCCGAAGATCACGTTGACCGGTACGACGATCGCCACGATCAGGATGGACAGCTGGAACGCCGAGATCGCCGCGGGCGTGGTGATCGAGTCGACGAACGCGCCGACGCCCCGCTCGAAGGTGCGCCACAGGATGACGACCAGCGGCAGGACCAGCAGGATGAACAGGTAGCCGAGCGCCACGGTCCGCAACGAGACGCGGGTCGACGGAGACAGATTCATCGAGCCGCCTGTTCCTTGCGGGCGCTGCGTTCGGCGAGCAGCCGCAGCACGAGCAGCGTCGCGAACGAGATGGCCAGTAGCGCGACCGACACGGCCGCCGCGTTCACCGGCCGGTCGATCTCGATCTGCTTCTGGATGTACTGGGAGGCCATCTCGGTCTTGCGCGGAATCGCACCGCCGATCAGCACCACCGAACCGTATTCGCCGATCGCGCGGGCGAAGGCCAGGCCCCCGCCGCTGATGATCGCGGGCGTCAGCGCGGGCAGCACGATCCGGCGGAAGGTGGTCCAGTTGTTCGCGCCCAGCGACAGCGCCGCCTGCTCGACCTCGCGATCGGCCTCGATCAGCACCGGCTGCACCGAACGCACCACGAACGGCAACGTGACGAACGCCAGCGCCACCACCAGACCCGGCTGGGTCGCGTTGAGGTGGATGTCGATCGGGCTCTGCGGCCCGTACAGCGAGAGCAGCACGATGCTGGCCACGATCGTCGGCAGCGCGAACGGCAGGTCGATCAGCGCGTTGACGATGCTTTTGCCGGGGAACTGGTCGCGGACCAGCACCCAGGCGATCAGCGTGCCCATCACCACGTTGATCAGCGCCACCACCACTGAGACCAGCACGGTGATGCGCAGCGAGTCCAGTGCGGCGGGCGCGGTGACGGCGTCGACGAAGCCGGACCAGCCGTCCTCGAAGCTCGTCACGGTGAGCGCCGCCAGCGGCAGCAACACGATGATGCTCAGCCACAGCACCGCGGTGGCGATGCCCAGCGGGCCGACCGAGCCGGTCACGCGCAGCCATGACCAGTTCCAGCGGCGGCTCTGGCGCGCGGCGTGGGAGACGCCGGGACCGTCCGCCTGCGCGGTCCCGGCGCTACTGCTGTTCGTCACAGTCGTCCAGTATCCGGTGTAACGGGGGTCACCCGGTCACTTGGTCGCGTTGTCATAGATCACCGCTACCGAGCCGGTGTTCGGGGTGAACAGCTCCTTGTCCACCGTCTTCCAGCCGCCGAGGTCGGCGATCGTCCACAGCTTCTGCGGGGTCGGGAAGTCCTTGGCGTAGTCGGCGGCGACCTTCGGGTCCACCGGGCGGAAGCCCGCGTCGGCCCAGGCCTTCTGGCCTTCGGGGGTGAACAGGAAGTCGCGGAAGGCGACGGCTTTCTGCTGGTTCTTGCTGTTCTTCAGCACCGCGAACGGGTTCTCGATCTTGAACGTGACCGGCGGGACGATGTGCTCGATCGGATCGCCGTTGCGCTCGGCGAAGATCGCCTCGTTCTCGTAGCTCAGCAGGACGTCACCGGTGCCCTGCAGGAAGGTCTCGGTCGCCTCGCGGCCGGACTTCGGCTGCACCTTCACGTGCTCCTCGGAGACCAGCTTGCTCAGGTAGTCCAGGCCCGCCTGCGGGTTCTTGCCGCCGTCGCTCTTGGCCGCGTACGGCGCGAGCAGGTTCCACTTGGCCGAACCGGAGCTGAACGGGTTCGGGGTGACCACCTCGACGCCCGGCTTCAGCAGGTCGTCCCAGTCCTTGATGCCCTTGGGGTTGCCCTTGCGCACGACGATCGCGACCACCGAGCCGAACGGGATTCCCTTGGTGGCGTCGGCGTTCCAGCTGGTGTCCACCAGGCCCGCGTCCACGAGGCGGGTGACGTCCGGCTCGACCGAGAAGTTCACGACGTCGGCCTCGGCGCCGTCCTTCACCTTGCGGGACTGGTCACCCGAGGCTCCGTAGGACTGCTGGATCTGGACGCCCTTGCCCTGCTCGGTCTTGTTGAACTCGGGGATCACCTTGTCGAAGCCGGGCTTCGGCACGGCGTAGGCGTAGAGATTGAGGGTACCGCCGCTGCCGTCGGCATTGTCTCCCCCGACCGTGTCGCTGGCTCCGCCGCCGCACGCGGTCAGCGCGACCGCCGCTAGTGCGGCGAGGGCAACGGCGCTGTAGCGTCGGCGCGGCGAGAGCCAAGATTTGCGAGCCATCGGGGTGGACCTTTCTTGCGGACCGCCAGTTGTCCGGAAATACATCGGTGGCGGCGACCATCTGTTTGGTTCAGCAGACCTGCCGGTCGGGTGATACGGCAGTGGCGCGACTATCGGCCCAACGGGCCGCCGGGAAGCAGAGCAGATCCACGAGAAGCGCGCCAGTCTACTGGGAAACGAGACGCGGACGTGCCCGGTTGCCGATCAGCGACAGTAGATATCCGCGACCGCGAGATCACCGACAGCAATCAACGCCAATTCATGGCGGACCTGCGGGACGGCGCTCGAAGACACGGGCAGACTTTAGCAGAGCGGACGACGGAGTTCGAATCGAAGAGTCGCTGGAAGAGGGGGTTTTCATCCCATGACCAGTAGTCCGGACCGCCTCCGCGCCGAATTCTCCGGCATCAGTACCCGCACCGGGGAGCATCCCGCCGACCGTACCGCTCTGGTTACCTCGCGGTCACCGACGGGGTTCGACGTGGTGCTGCGCACCTACCGCGCGAACTTCGACCAGTCGTGCGCACGCTGGGCCGGGATGCCGGAGCGGCGGCGAGCACCGTCGCACACGAGGTCGGCGAAAGGCGGTTCGGCGACCGGCGCGAGCTGACCTTCAGCGGGTGAACAACCAGGCGACGACGATGAGCACGAGCAGGGCGACGAGGGCGAGCTGAACCCGCGAGCGAGGCATCAGTGCGCCCCGCTCTGCACCGGGGTGCGGGCCGCGGTGACCTGTTCGGGCTCGAGCATCGCCGCGCCGGCCGGGACGGGCCGCGCCGGTGCCGGATCGGCGCCGTACCTGCGGTCCACCATGCGCAGCACGGCACGCAGTACGCGATCGAGCCCGTAGGCGATGGCGAAGCTGATCGGGACCATGCCCACGAGGACGACGAGGAACTGCGGGATGAACGGCAGTCCCGCCACCCACAGCTCGAAGCCGTCCCACCATCCTGCGATGCGATGCACGGTTCCAGCCTAGTGCGTCCGGCGGCCGCCTCCACGGGGCCCATCCGGCCACGGCGGCCGACCCGTGGCGCCGAGCGGTGGACGCCGGGTGCGCATCGGCCCGAAGATGGGGTATGGCGTCCTCCGATGACCTCACCCTGAACGACTCCGACGGCCTGCCGACGAGCTTGTCCGAGCCGACGAGCCTGTCCGCACCGCACCGGCACGGCGCCTACCCGCCGATCGACGACTACGCCTTCCTGTCCGACTGCGAGACCAACTGCCTGGTCGCCAGCAACGGCGCGGTGGAGTGGATGTGTGTGCCGCGGCCGGATTCGCCGAGCGTCTTCGGGGCCGTCCTCGACCGGAGCGCGGGGCACTTCCGGGTCGGACCCTACGGCGTCAACGTGCCCGCCGCCCGCCGCTACCTGCCCGGCGGGATGATCCTGGAGACCACCTGGCAGACCGGCACCGGCTGGCTGATCGTGCGGGACGCGCTGGTGCTCGGCCGTTGGCACAACAACGATCAGCGCAGCAAGACCCACCGCCGCACCCCGATGGACTGGGATGCCGAGCACCTGCTGCTGCGCACGGTGAAATGCGTGAACGGCACCGTGGAGCTCGAGGTGAGCTGTGAGCCGGCGTTCGACTTCCACCGCGCCACCGCCCGCTGGGAGTACACCGGCAAGGTGTACGAGGAGGCGACCGCCGTGCGCAGCGACGATCCGAGCGCAGGCCCGACGCTGGTGCTCACCACGGATCTGCGCCTCGGACTGGAGGGCCGGGAGGCCCGCGCCCGCACCAGGATGACGGAGGGTGACGAGGTCTTCGTCGCGCTCACCTGGTCGGAGCTGCCCCCGCCGCGCACCTTCGAGGAGGCCGCCAACAAGATGTGGCAGACCACCGAATGCTGGCGCCAATGGATCACGCTCGGCAAGTTCCCCGATCACCCGTGGCGCAACTACCTGCAGCGCAGCGCGCTCACCCTCAAGGGCCTCACCTACGCGCCGACCGGCGCGCTGATGGCGGCCGCGACCAGCTCCCTGCCGGAAACCCCTGGCGGGGAACGCAACTGGGACTACCGCTACACCTGGGTGCGGGATGCCAGTTTCGCGCTGTGGGGCCTGTACACGCTCGGCCTGGACCGGGAGGCCGACGACTTCTTCGCGTTCCTCAACGACGCGACCACCGGTGAGAACGGCGACCCGGTTCCGCTGCAGGTGCTCTACGGCATCGGCGGTGAACGGCAGCTCGACGAGCTCAGCCTCGACCACCTCAGCGGCTACGACCATTCCCGGCCGGTGCGCATCGGCAACAACGCCTACAACCAGGCCCAGCACGACATCTGGGGCACCATGCTCGACGCGGTGTACTTGCACGTGAAGTCGCGCCAGCAGGTGCCGGAGACCCTGTGGCCGCTGCTGGTCCGCCAAGTGCACGCCGCCATCGAGCACTGGCAGGAGCCCGACCGGGGCATCTGGGAGGTGCGCGGCGAGCCGCAGCACTTCACCTCGTCCAAGGTGATGTGCTGGGTGGCGCTGGACCGCGGCGCGAAACTCGCCGAGCTGCACGGCCAGTACGAGCACGCCGGAGAGTGGTACGCGATCGCGGAGGAGATCAAGGCCGACGTCCTGGCCAAGGGCGTCAACTCCGAAGGCGTGTTCACCCAGGTCTACGGCGGCGACACTCTGGACGCTTCCCTGCTGCTGGTGGTGCTCACCCGCTTCCTGCCGCCCGAGGACAACCGCGTGCGCGCCACCGTGCTCGCCATCGCCGACCGGCTCACCGAGAACGGCTTGGTGCTGCGGTACCGGACCGAGACCACCGACGACGGTTTGAGCGGCGAGGAAGGCGCGTTCACCATCTGCTCGTTCTGGCTGGTCTCCGCGCTGGTCGAGATCGGTGAGATCCAGCGCGCCCGGCACCTGTGCGAACGGCTGCTCGGCTTCGCGAGCCCGCTGCGGTTGTACGCCGAGGAGATCGATCCGCGCAGCGGCCGCCACCTGGGCAACTTCCCCCAGGCGTTCACCCATCTTGCGCTGATCAACGCCGTCACCCACGTCATCCGCGCCGAGGATTCCCGGCACGCGGGCCGGTTCCAGCCCGCGCACACCCCGCAGGGCCATCCGGTCTGACCCGGCGATCGGCCTACGCGGGGACCAGCCCGTCGGCCTCGTCGCGCAGCACCCGCAGTTTGCCCAGCCGCGCCTCGAGGTCGGCGATCCGCTCCGGCCCGCGGTCGCCGTACTTCCCGTAGTTCTCCTCGGCCAAGCGCAGCGCGTCGTCCGCGCTGCGCGAGACCTCGGTCGCGATGTCGGTGAAGTGGTCGCGCAGTACCCGCTGCATGGCGCGCAAGCGGTTGCGCGACTCCTTGCCGACTTGGAAGATCACGTCGTCCATCAGGCGGGCGACCGCCACCTTGGCCTCGGCGCGGCGGCGCAGCTTGCGGTTCTTGCGATCGTCCCACAGCGCGTTGACGCCCAGCAGCACGCCCGCGCCCGCCGAATACCAGTTCACCAGCGACATGCCCAGCAGGCTGGTGGCCAGACCGACCATCAGGATGCCGCCGTAGGAGCCGCGCAGACCGGTGAGGAACTGCTGGGTCACCCCTGCCTTCGCGCTCTCCAACGGCTCCAGGGGCTGCACCGCTTCGAGCACCTCACCGGGATTGGTCAGGCGCAGGTCCGGTAGCGGCGCGGTCCGGTTGTCGGCCGGGAACTTGGCGGCCACCTGCTCGGACAGCTCCATCGAGCGGTAGTGTGCCACGGCGAAGTTCTCCTCGACCGCCTCGCAGATGCGCGCGTCCAGATCGGCGCCGAATTCCTTCCACCGGCGCGCCGGATCGGTCTGGGCGATCTCGGCCTCGGCGTCGCGGATCAGGCTGCGCAGCCGGTGGCGCAGGTCGTGCTCGATGTCGGCCATCAGTTCCGTCGCGCCGTCGACCAGGGTGACCTGCCAGTTCGCGGTGCGCTGGCGCAGCTGGTCGGCCTCGTCGCGGGCGCGCACGAGCTGGTCGGTGATCTCGGCCTTGCGCCGCGGATCGCGCAGCGACTCGGCCTCGGTGCGCAGCGTGAGCGCCAAGTGATCGCAGACCAAGCGGATGTCCTGGACGGCGGCTTCCAGCGCCACCGCGTCGGCGCGGGCGACCACGTAGTCGCGCAGGTGATCGATCAGCTGCGGCACGCCGGACTCGATGTCCCGCTGGTAATCACCGGTCATCCCGGCCTGCCGGTGCAATTCCGCGGACACCGGCGCCACCGCGAAACCGAGCCCCGCCGAGTCGAGCAGTTCCCGATTGCGCTGCTGGGTGTGCGACCAGTGCGGATACACATCGATCTTGTTCAGCACACAGACCACCGTGGGACAGATCTGCTGGATGCGCTGCAATTCGGCGATCTGCTCCATGGTCAGCTCGGCACTCGCGTCACCGACGTAGAGCACGGCGTCGGCCGCGGCGATCATCGACCAGGTGGTGCGATTGTCACCCAGCCCACCGGGAGCGTCCATGACGACGACACCGTCGGCGAGCAGCGAACTCGGCTGGGTGAACTCGGCGCGGACGACGCCCTGGGTGGCCAGCGCCGGACCGGGATCGAGCGGGTCGACCGACTGGCGCTCGGTGCGGCCGAATTCGGTCTGCCGCACCAGCGTCGCGGTCGGCTCGGGGCCGTACTCGACGATCACCGGGACGCTCAGATCGCTGTTCGTCGCACTGACCGAGGCACCGACCAAGCTGTTGACCAGCGTGCTCATGCCGTTCTTCGGATGGCCGACGACCACGAGTCGCACCCGGGGATCGCTCACCCTGGCGCGGACCATGCTCAGTCGGCTGCCGAGGTCGTCGCGTCCCGCGCATCGGGCCGTCTCCCGCAGCTCGTCGAGTATTCGGATGAGCGGGGCCATCGCGTCCGGATGTTTCACCGTCGCAGCCTTCAGCCCGGCAGCGGCAGACAACCCTCCTCCTTACTCTCGGTGACTCTTGTTCTGGTACCCCCTGCGGACGCTCCGCAGACCTCGCCGACTCTTGTAGCCCTGCTACATCAGCGAGACGTCCGACACACCGGACGCCTGGTGGTGCATATCCGCTATGGCCGGATCCGGCAGCAACCCACTCGAGAGACCGCCATAGGACACCAGCGTGAGTGCGGAGTGGTCGTAGGTGTGCTCGGCGACCACCGAGGTGTCGGCCGCCAGCGGCGCCGAGATCCCCTGCGGCTTCGGGTCGATCACTTGCGGTTTGATCGGTGCCTGGGTGGGCACGGGAGCGACCTGGGTCGGCGCCATCGGAGTGTGCGGCTCGACGGTGGGCGCGTGCGCCGGGGCGCTGTAGGTCGGCTGGTCCGGCGCGGAGTACGTCGGCTGCGACGGCCTGCTCACGGTCGGCACGTCGTCGGTCGGCAGGTCGTGCGTCGGGACGTCGGCGGTCGGGTAGGCGTCGTTGGTCGGGTAGGGGCTGTTCGAGGTGCCGCCGGTGCTGGGCCGGCCGGTGACGCCACCCGGGGTCGTCACGTCGTCGTCCGGGGTGGTCGAGCCGGGCGCCGGGGGCTTGGTGACCGTCGCGCCCGGTGTCTTGGTGGTCGGCACGTCCGGGGTGGTGACGCCTCCGTGCGGCAGCGTGGTGGCGCCCGGGAGCTTCGTGACGTCGAGATCCGGCGTCTTCGGCACGGACGGGGTGGTCACGTCGCCCGGAACGCTCGGCGTCGGGGTGGTCTTCACGATCGTCGTCGGCGCGGTCCCCGTCGGCGTGGACGGCTGGGTGGGATGGGACGGCTGCGGGTCGGTCACCGGCGCGGGCTTCACCGCGGGCGTCGGCCGTACCGCGTCGAACAGCGCGGGGACCGCCGCCGCCGGAGCGGTCAGCACGGACGCGCCCTCCGGCGCGGCGAGCACATTCGCGATCGGGGTCGAGGCGGCATCGGGCTGGATCGTGGTCTGCAGCGGGGTGGCCGCGACGACCGGAGCGGCCGCGACCGCCGCGGGTGCGGCGGCAGGAGCCGGGACGGCGGGGGCCACCGACGCGGCCGGCGCGACAGCGGCAGCATGGGCGGGCGCGACCGGCGCCGAGGCGGCCAGCGGCTGCGCGACGCCGGACGCCGCCTGCGACTGCGCGACTCCCGCCGACGAGGACTGCGCTACGCCGGACGCCTGCGTCCCGGAGGTGCCCGGTGACGTGAGTCCGCCGAGCAGACCGGAATGGCCGTTGCCCGGCGCGTGCGGGTCGGTGACCGGGCGCTCGGTGCCGTCCGGCACGTGGATGCCATCGGCCAGCCAGTCGGTGTACTGGTCGAGCTGGTCGCCGACGTGCCCGGCCGCGGCGTCGACCTTCATCTCGGAGGTGAAGTAGATCCCGTTCGGGCCGATCCCGAAGTCGACCGACCACTGGGTGCCGACGAACATCCCGAGATCGCCGTCCTGGCCGACGCCGTCGAACGGGTCGCCCGCCGTGGGCGCCACGCCGAGTCCACTGTTGCCGGGCAGGTCGAAGACGGTGGAGCCGGGCGCGACGAAGCCGTTCGTCCCGGGCAGGCCGAAGCCGTGCCCGGCTTGGCCCAGCCCGTGGCCCGGCAGGCCGAACCCGTGGCCGCCGGGCGCGTCGAGGTCGTTCGCGGAGTCGGACCGGGCACCGGGCACCGGCAAACCGCTGGAGACGTTGCCGTCGGTCCCTGGAATGGTCAGTCCGGTCCCGGAACTGCCGTCCGCACCGGGGATGCCGCCCAGTCCGGGGACACCGCCTCCGGAGTGTCCGGGCAGTTGCATCCCGTGGCCGCCCGCGTCGCCGCCGGGCAAGGTCGGTAGCGGGAACCCGGCGTCGGTGCCGCTGTAGTCGTCGCCGAACGTGGGCAGCGATCCGGCGGGCCCGGCACCGGTGCCCGGAATGGTGAACTCGGGCGCGGGCAGGGAGCCGGGCGCCGGGTTTTTATGTGCCACCGGGACATTCGAGCCGTGCGAAGCGAACGGCGCGGGCTCGACGACCGGGTCCGGGAAGGTGACGACCGGGCTCGGCTGATCGGGATCGGGATCGGTACTGTGCGCCCAGCCGGTTTGCCAGCTGTCGAGGCGGGACTCGCCGGGCTGCGCGGGAACGCCGCCGCCGTTGGCGGCCACCAGGGCGCCGCCGGTGACGTAGGCGCCCGCCCGCGCGACCCGCGCGACGCCGGTGGCCACACGGTAGGCGGTGTCGCCTGCGCGCTCGGCCCCTTCGGTGTGCTCGTCGAAGGGCAGATCACGCGTCATAAAAGGCTCCACTCTCGGTTCTCCAGCATCCTCACCGCGCCGGTCCGACCAAGTGAAGATCACCCAACAGTATTTCGGGAATACTCGCCTGTCACATTCTCCAGGACTGTAGAGAATACGACTGTGGTGAGCAACACAACCCTGCCATCCGAATTACCGGATCGGAAGCCCTATTTCCGGTGGCCTTCCCCAACGCGCGCCGTCTGGAATACGCGCCACTACCAGGCCGGATCGAATGCGTCCTGACCGCGACGGCGTGCGGCGGCGAACGCGGCCGGGAAAACTAATAGAACTCTAAGAGTTGCCAGAGGAGTGCTGAAGATCCGCGCCCTACTGTCGAATTCGGCGAACCACCCGTTCGGCAGCATCGACGCGCAGGAGACCACATCATGGGCGCATCAACCGGCGGAGTCTCGGCGCAGGACGCACCGGCCCTGCCCGAGTCGACCGCACCGCCTGCCGTCTCAGACTGTGGGATTAGATTGACCCCATGGCCGGACAACGAATCTTGGTCGTGGACGACGAGGTTCGCCTCCTCGCGTCGCTGCGGCGCGGACTGGAACTTTCCGATTTCGAGGTCGTCACCGCGGTCGACGGCGCGGCGGCGCTGAGCATGGTCCGCGCCGCCACGCCCGACGCGATGGTGCTCGACGTCAACCTGCCCGAACTCGACGGCGTCGGCGTGGTCACCGCGCTGCGCGCGATGGGCAACGACATCCCGATCTGTGTGCTCAGCGCGCGCACCGCGGTCAGCGACCGGATCGCCTGCCTGGAGCGCGGCGCCGACGACTACCTGACCAAGCCGTTCGATCTCGGCGAACTGGTCGCACGGCTGAACGCGCTGCTGCGGCGCAGCCAGAAGCCGGTGCGGCGGCCGGAGGGGGTGCGCACGGTGGGGCAGGTGCGCATCGACCCGGCCGGGCACCGGGTGCTGGCCGCGGGCAGACCGGTGGAGCTGACGAAGCGCGAATTCGAGGTGCTCGCGCTGCTCGCCGAGCACACCGGGATCGTGCTCGGCCGCGAGCAGATCCTGTCCGCCGTCTGGGGATACGACTTCCCCACCGACACCAATGTCGTCGACGTGTTCGTCTCCTATCTGCGGCGCAAGCTGGAGGCGGACGGCGCGTCCCGGGTGATCCACACCGTGCGCGGCGTCGGCTTCGTACTCCGGGAGGAACCATGAGCGGGTCACCGTCGCTGCGTACCCGGGTGGCCGTGGTATCGGGGGTGGTCGCGGCGCTCGTCGCGCTCACCCTGACGGTCACCTTCACGGCCCTGCTCGGCGCCACCGGCGAACGCCAGTTGGACGAGACCGTCTCCTCGATGGCGGTGCGCGTCGCACCGCCTCTGAAAGCCGGTCCTGCGCAACAGGTTCCACCTTCCGCGGCCACCTTGTCCCCCGAGCAGGCCCCCGCGGACGCGGCGGACGCGCGGCTTCCCGGTATACCGGGCGACGCGGCGATCGCCCGGGTCGACGGACTGCCCGGCGTGCTGGTCGCGCTCGATCCCGACCGCGACGTCGTGACGGCGGCCATCCATCGCAGCCAGCGCATCGGCCTCGGCATCGGCGTCGCGGGCGCGCTGCTGGCCGCGCTGCTCGGCTGGTACCTGGCCGGATTCGCCGCACGGCCGCTGCGCAGGCTGGCCAACGCCACGCACAGCATCGACACGTTGGAGCAATTGCCGCCGCTGTCCGGCCGCGGCGCGCGGGAAGCCGAGGAACTCTCCGACGCGATCACCCGCATGCTGGCCCGGCTGGAGGCCGCCCACCGCGCCACCAACCGCGCGCTGACCAGCGCTCGCGACTTCGCCGCGGTCTGCGCGCACGAGCTGCGCACGCCGCTGACCGCCCTGCGCACCGATCTACAGGTGCTGGCCACCAAGGAGATTCCGGCGCAGCAGCGCGGCGCGATCCTGGCCGAGGTGCTCTTCGCCGAACAGCAGATCGAGAACACGCTGACCGATCTGGAACGCCTGGCGGTCGGCGAGCTCACCGGTCCGGACGTCTTCGAGCCGTTCGATCTCTGCGACACCCTGGACCGGGCGGTGCACGACGCGCGCCGCAGGCACCCCGGGGTCCGGGTGGAACTCGCCGAATGCGCCCCCGTCACCGTGACCGGCCTGCCCGGCGGCGTGCTGCTCATCGTCACGAATGCCGTCGCCAACGCCGTGCAGCACGGTCATGCCCGAACCGTCGTCGTCAGCGCCCGATCCGGCCCGCGCGACTGCGTGGAAATCGTCGTCGACGACGACGGCCGCGGCGTCCCCGAGGCGCTGCGCGGGGACGCCTTCGACCGCTTCGTGAAAGGGCCCGGCTCCCCCGGCTCCGGTCTCGGGCTGGCCTTGGTCCGCCAGCAGGCCGAATTGCATTCCGGCACGGCGGAACTCGACGAAAGCCCGCTCGGGGGCGCCCGCCTGCGCGTGCGACTGCGCGCGACGGGCTAGCCGCCTACTTCTTTTCTTTCGGCTTGTCCGAAGCGGCGTCCGAGGACAGCGCCGCGACGAAGGCTTCCTGCGGGACGTCGACGCGGCCGATCGTCTTCATCCGCTTCTTGCCTTCCTTCTGCTTCTCCAGCAACTTGCGCTTGCGGCTGATATCACCGCCGTAGCACTTGGCCAGCACGTCCTTGCGGATGGCGCGGATGTTCTCGCGCGCGATGATCTTCGAGCCGATCGCCGCCTGGATCGGCACCTCGAACTGCTGGCGCGGGATCAGCTCGCGCAGCTTGGTGGTCATCTTGTGGCCGTAGGCCTGCGCGGCGTCGCGATGCACGATCGCGCTGAACGCGTCCACCGCCTCGCCCTGCAACAGGATGTCCACCTTCACCAGCTGCGACTCCTGCTCCCCCGACTCCTCGTAGTCGAGGCTCGCGTAGCCGCGGGTACGCGACTTCAGCGAGTCGAAGAAGTCGAAGATGATCTCCGCCATCGGCATCGTGTACCGCAGCTCGACGCGGGTCTCGGACAGGTAGTCCATGCCGCCGAGCTCGCCGCGGCGCGACTGGCAC
This sequence comes from Nocardia gipuzkoensis, assembly GCF_021183645.1. Taxonomy (NCBI): domain Bacteria; kingdom Bacillati; phylum Actinomycetota; class Actinomycetes; order Mycobacteriales; family Nocardiaceae; genus Nocardia; species Nocardia gipuzkoensis. The sequence goes on from NZ_CP089225.1 coordinate 899,015, forward strand.
AGCTCCATGATCGAGCCGATGAATTCGCTCGGCGAGATGATGGTGCACTTCACCACCGGCTCGTAGACGTTGCGGACCTTGCCTTCCGGCCAGTACGAGGGGTTGGTGACCACGTGCTCGGCGCCGTCCTCCATCTCCACCCGGTACACCACGTTCGGCGCGGTCGAGATCAGGTCGAGGTCGAACTCGCGCTGCAGGCGCTCGCGCGTGATCTCCATGTGCAGCAGGCCGAGGAAGCCGCAGCGGAAGCCGAAACCGAGCGCCACCGAGGTCTCCGGCGTGTAGGTCAGGGCGGCGTCGTTGAGTTGCAATTTCTCCAACGCGTCGCGCAGGTCCGGGTAGTCGGAGCCGTCTACCGGGTACAGGCCGGAGTACACCATCGGACGGGGCTCGCGATATCCGGTGAGCGGTTCGGACGCGCCGCCGCGAGCACTGGTCACGGTGTCGCCGACCTTGGACTGGCGCACGTCCTTCACGCCGGTGATCAGGTAGCCGACCTCGCCGACGCCGAGACCCTGGGTGGGCTTGGGCTCCGGCGAGACGATGCCGATCTCCAGCAGCTCGTGAGTCGCGCCGGTGGACATCATCTTGATCTTCTCGCGCGGGGTCAGCTTGCCGTCCACCACGCGGACATAGGTGACCACGCCACGGTAGGTGTCGTAGACCGAGTCGAAGATCATCGCGCGGGCGGGCGCGTCGGCGTCCCCGACCGGCGGCGGCACCTGGGCGATCACCTGGTCGAGCAGCTCGGTCACGCCCTCGCCGGTCTTGCCGGAGACGCGCAGCACGTCCGACGGCTCGCAGCCGACGATGTGCGCCAGTTCGGCGGCGTAACGCTCCGGGTCCGCGGCGGGCAGGTCGATCTTGTTCAGCACCGGGATGATCGTCAGATCCTTGTCCAGCGCCAGGTACAGGTTGGCCAGCGTCTGCGCCTCGATGCCCTGCGCGGCGTCGACCAGGAGGATCGCGCCCTCACACGCCTCCAGCGCGCGGGACACCTCGTAGGTGAAGTCCACGTGGCCGGGCGTATCGATGAGGTGCAGTACGAAATCGGTGCCCGCGTGCTCCCCCGTTCGCGGCTTCCAGGGCAGCCGCACGTTCTGGGCCTTGATGGTGATGCCGCGTTCGCGCTCGATATCCATCCGGTCCAGATACTGCGCGCGCATCTGCCGCTCCTCGACCACACCGGTCAGTTGCAGCATCCGGTCGGCCAGCGTCGACTTGCCGTGGTCGATGTGCGCGATGATGCAGAAGTTCCGGATCCGGGCGGGATCGGTGAACGTGGTGTCGGCGAAGCTGGCGGGCACTCCACTCCTCATGGGTATCGGCAAACTGCCCTCCATCGTCCCATGATGCTGTGTTGGTTTTTGCAGCGCCTGCGGCGCTGCGTGTTCGCGGCCCCGAGAAGTCTCGCGTCCGAGCGACCGAGACTCGCGCCTACGGCGCATGCGCTTCGGTCACTCGGCCGCGAGACGGGCCGCGAACGGTGCTCGTAAGACTCGCACCCGGCGGGCCGAGAGGGTGGTCGGGCGGCGGGCTCGTCGTGTACCGGCCGGCGTGGCACGAGTGGGATTTGTCTGGTCGGTACAGGATGGGCGCGTGCGTCCGACCTCACGGCCTGCTCGCGTCGTGAATGCGCCCGGCGACACAACGGATCCCGGGCAGGTGAGAAGCGGCGGGAGCGCCGTTATTCTCCAGGGATGCCCCGAAGTTGGAACTCCCTCGGCAAGCAGATCGGTCTCATCGCCAAGCAGCAGGGTCCCAAGATCGTCAAGCAGCAGGGCCCGAGGCTGGTCGACCGGCTGGTGGGGTCGCTGGCTCAGCGGCGCGCGCCCGGCGCGGTCTCCGTGCGGCCCGCCGCGTCGATTCCGGTCCCCACCGCCGAGCGGGCGCGGCAGATCGTCTACTCCCCGCAGTTGGACGGCCGCGCCGACCCCGGTGAGATCGTCTGGACCTGGGTGCCGTTCGAAGAGGACCCGAGCAACGGCAAGGACCGGCCCGTGCTGGTGGTCGGGCGCGACCGCCGCACGCTGCTGGGTCTGATGCTGTCGTCGAATCCGGAACGCGCATTCGACCGCAATTGGATCGGCATCGGCAGTGGGGCGTGGGATCACGACGGCCGCCCGAGCTGGGTGCGGCTCGATCGGGTGCTCGACGTACCGGAAGCGGGGATCCGCCGCGAGGGCGCGATCCTGGCGCGCAAGACGTTCGACCTGGTCGCCCACCGGCTCTGCGCCGAATACTCCTGGCACTGACCTCCGCCATGGCACGCGTACTCGGACCGACCAAGATCGCCATGCTGATCACCGACGTCGGTTTCCTGCTCTATTGGACGATCGCGTTCGCTCAGGTGATCCCGCCCGAGTGGGCGTACAAGGACTACACCGATCCGATTCTCAGCGACTGGAACTACTCGTTCGTCGTGCTGGACCTGGCCGCGAGCGTCACGGGCTTGGCAAGCCTGTGCCGCACACCCGGCTGGCGCACCCTGATGACGGTATCGCTGACGCTGACCAGCGTGGCCGGGTTACAGGCCATCGCGTTCTGGACGCTGCGCGGCGATTTCAGCCCGCTGTGGTGGGTGCCCAACCTCTTTCTGCTGCTGTTCCCCATCCCGGCGCTGGTGACCCTGGTATGCGCCGGGCCGCAGGAGCGTACGGCGAGCTGACCGGGCAGAGCGTTCCGGCCCCGGCCAGGCGACCGGGGCCGGAACGACGCGCCGCGCGTCAGGAGATCATTTCGCGGGAACGGCCGTAGAGCAGGCCGTACAGCAACGCGCCGAGCGCGCCGCCGATCAGCGGGAACACGATGAACGCCCAGACCTGCCCCATCGCCCCGTCCTGGTAGGGCGCCACGGCGAGACTGCGGGCGGGGTTGACCGAGGTGTTGTCCACCGGAATCGACACCAGGTGGATCACCGCCAGCGTCACGCCGATGGACAGACCGGCCAGCGGCACGTCGGAGATCTGGTCGGTCGAGGACAGCACCACGAAGACCAGCAGTGCGGTCAGCATCACCTCGACGATGATCATCGCGGCCATCCCGAACCCGTTCTGCACGACCACCTCGCCGAGCGGCCCCCGGATCGCCGCCGGGCTGTGCTTGCCCCACCCGTTCGCGCCGAGCCCGTCCACCGACCGGTCGTACGACGGCAAGTTCTTGGCCAGTGCGAACAGGACCAGACCAGCCAGAAGCCCGCCGATCAGTTGCGCGATCACGTAGCCCGCCGCGGACACGGCACTGAGCCGGCCGAGCAGCAGATGCCCCACGGTCACCGCCGGGTTGACGTGGCAGCCCGAGATGGGCCCGATCGAGTAGACGAGGAACATCAGCGACAGACCGAAGCCGAGTGCGACGCCCAGCGGACCGACCTTCTCCCCCGCCAGCACCGCGGTGCCGACGCCACCGATCACCAGGACGAAGGTCCCGAGCGCCTCGGCGCCCCATTTTTTGCTCTCGGGAATCGGTTTGTTCTCGACAGCCTCTTCGACAACTTCCTGGGCCGTAGGAGACATCTGTCCACCTTCCGCGTTCCAGACATGTGCTCGGACGAGTCGTGGTACCGCTTCGACAACAGAGCCGCTCGACAGCAACGGTTGCTGGACAGGACGCTACGCGAGTCGGGTGCGCTCTACAACGACTTCGAGGTGGGTCGCGCCGCCGCCGGTCCGGTGTCGATTTCGTGCGCCGGACCGCGGCTGGTACCCTCGATCTTCGGCGCTGCGTTACCCGTTCACTCCGGGTGTGTCGCGCGCTCGACAAACTTTTCCCAGGGCAGACCAACCAGACAGGAACACGAGGAACCGGCGTGGCCAACATCAAGTCCCAGCTCAAGCGGATCCGCACCAACGAGGAAGCGCGCAAGCGCAACCAGTCGGTCAAGTCCGCTCTGCGCACCGCGATCCGCAGCTTCCGCGAGGCCGCGGCCACCGGCGACAAGGACGCCGCCGCCGAGCGCCTGCAGTTCGCCAGCCGCAAGCTGGACAAGGCCGCCTCGAAGGGCGTCATCCACGCCAACCAGGCCGCCAACAAGAAGTCGGCTCTGTCGCTGGCCTTCAACAAGCTCTGATCTACCCGGTACCGCACGTCGGTACCGCCCCGCTGTGACGCAGCCGCCGTGGCCCCGATGACCACGGCGGTTTTTGTCGTGCCCGGCGCGCCTTCGCCACAGGGTTTCGGGATTCGACCCGCGCCGTGTCAGAGGTTCCAGCTACCATTCGGCGCATGGTAACCGTGTATGCCAATCAGACGGTCGTTCGCGCCGAGGATCTGCCGGACGTGATCCGCGCGGCCGAGGTGCTCGGATTCGGACTGAAGATCGAGAATGTGCTGGTTCCCGACGACGACGGCGGTTACTCGTTGGAGTGGATCGTCACGCGGGACGAGGACGTGCCCCCCTATGAGGAGTGGGAAGGCCGCTACGAGGACGCGGACGACGACGGGGAACTGCTGCTGAGTTCCGCGGAATAGCCCTGGTCACGGCGCATCCAGACCGGCCACGAGCCGGTCGAGCGCCGCCTGGGAATCCGCGTTTGCGGCGCGGTAGATGATGATCCGCTGGTCGGGGTCCTGCACGGGCATCAGCACCTCGTAGCTGACGACCAGCGGACCCACCACCGGGTGCCGCAACGGTTTGTTTCCCCGCCCCTGTACCCGTACGTCGTGGCGGGCCCAGGCCTGCTGGAACTCGGCGCTGGAGGCGGTGAACTCGGCGATCAGGTCGGCCAGCGCCCGGTCGTCGGGGTGCGCGGCCCACGCTGCGCGCAGATCCGCGATGCCCTCCCGGATGATGCGCTCACGCTCGACGTAGAAATCCCGCATGCCCGGGTCCAGCAGGCACAACCACATGGAGTTGCGCTGCCGCTCCGGCAGGGCGCCGAAGTCGGTGATCAACGCCGCCATCTCCCGGTTCCAGGCCAGGATGTCGTAGCGGTGGTTCACCAGCATCGCGGGCAGCGGCGACAGATCGCACACCAGCATCGCCAGCGCGGCCGCGGGCACCGTGCTCGGCTTGCCGTGGTCCGGCTGCCGCTGACGCGCCAGATCGAACAGATAGGCGCGCTCGTCGTCGTTCAGGCGCAACGCCCGCGACAGCGCGTGCAATACCTCCACCGAGGGCCGCAGCCCCCGGCCCTGCTCCAGCCGCACGATGTAATCGGTGCTCACGCCTGCCAGCTCGGCGACCTCTTCCCGCCGCAGCCCCGGTGTCCGGCGCGTCTGCCTGCGTTGCGGCAATCCGAGATCGTCCGGCGTCAGCCGCTCCCGGCGGGCCCGCAGGAACGCGCCCATCTCCTGCACTCGGTCCGCGCCGCTCCCGGGCCCCGCGTAGTCACGCGCGCTACCGCCTCCGGGCCTGAGCTCGCGGCGCTGTGTTGAATCCGCGCCGCTCCCGGGCCCTGCGTGGTCACGCGCACTACCGCCTCCGGGCCTGAGCTCGCGGCGCTGTGCCGAATTCACCGTGCCAGTCATCACCGCCGATCCTACGGCTGCCTAGGACTGGCTTTCCCAGGAAGAAGCTTCCCTTACTGGGGCTCGTGCGCCGCTGAAGACTGTGTATCGACAACACGGCATCGCGAAACACAAGGAGCTGGACATGTCCGGAGCCCGCACCCTCGACACCTACCGGCTGCTCGGCCGCTCGGGCCTTCGGGTGTCTCCACTGTCCCTGGGAACCATGACCTTCGGCGCCGATTGGGGCTGGGGCGCGGACCGGGACGAAGCCCGCAAGATCTTCGACACCTACGTCGAGCGGGGTGGCAACTTCATCGACACGGCCAATCAGTACACCAACGGCACCTCCGAGCAACTGCTCGGCGAATTCACCGCGGACAGTCGTGAAAGCCTGGTGCTGGCCACCAAATACACCATGCTGCGCCGCCCGGGCGACCCGAATTCCGGTGGCAACCACCGCAAGAGCATGATCGGTTCGGTCGAGGCCAGCTTGCGCAGGCTGAACACCGACTACATCGACCTGCTCTACCTGCACGCCTGGGATTTCCTGACCCCCGTCGAGGAAATCCTGCGCGGGATGGACGATTTGGTGCGCTCGGGCAAGGTGCTCTACCTCGGCATCTCCGACGCCCCGGCCTGGCAGGTCGCCCGCATGCAAACCATCGCCGACCTGCGCGGCTGGTCACCGCTGATCGCGCTGCAGATCGAGTACAGCCTGATCGAGCGGACCGTCGAACGCGATCTCATTCCGATGGCGCGCGAACTGGGCCTCGGCGTGATCCCGTGGTCTCCGCTGGCCAGCGGGGTGCTCACCGGCAAGTACGGCCCCGCCGATCTCGCCCACGAGGCGGAAGGCTCGCCAGAGGGCAGCCGCAAGAACGTAGCCGCCGCGAACGGCTCGCTCACCGAACGCGGTCTCGCCATCGCCGAGGTGGTCAAGCAGGTCGCCAACGAAATCGGCCGGACGCCATCACAAGTCGCGCTGGCTTGGACGCTGCGCGACCCCGCGGTCACCTCGCCGATCATCGGCGCGCGCACTGCGGCGCAGCTGGAGGACAACCTCGGCGCGCTGGACGTGGAGTTCGACGCGGACCAGCTCGCCCGGCTCGAGCGGGCCAGCGCGGTGGATCTCGGCTTCCCGCACGAGTTCCTGAACCGCCCGATGACCCAGAGCGTCACCTTCGGCGACCTGAAGATCGAAGGGCGCGTCTGATCGTCGCTCCGTGCGGCGGTGCGAGTCGATCTCCTACCGCCGCATGCGCTGCCCGAGGTCGGTCGTGCGCTGTGGATGCCGGGTAGCACCGCGGCAGTGGTTCGAACGTCGTGACGAGAACCACGATCCGATGAATTCCGGCTCGTCACTTCGTCCGTATCGGTGACAGCGCCGACCGCGGAGGGCGACGATGGACCTGGACAAGATCATGATGTGGACGCGCGCCGAACGTCTCGGGGTCGCCGACTTCCTCGACGACCTGGACGACCACGAGTGGGCGGCCGACTCACTGTGTCCCGGCTGGACCGTGCACGACGTCTCGGCCCACCTCACCCTGTCCAATCGGGTGACTCTCGGGGCGACCATCGCCGGAGTCGTCCGGGCACGAGGCGACTGGAACCGGATGACCGAGCGGATGGCGCGCGATCGCGCGAGCCGCTACACACCCGCAGAGTTGATCGCGCAGCTGCGCGAAGGCGCCGGATGGAGTCGGCGAGCGCCAGGCGCCGGGCCACTGGATCCCCTGGTGGACACCATGATCCACGGGCAGGATATCGCCCGGCCGCTCGGGAGGCGGCGCGATATGCCCGCCGAACAGGCCGTCGTCGCGCTGGAGCACGTGCTGCGGAGCCCCTTCTACGGCAGCAAGAAGCGTCTGCGCGGCGTGCGTGTGGTGGCCACCGATGCGGAGTGGTCGGCCGGTAGCGGGCCGGAGGAGATCCACGGACCCCTGAGCGATCTGTTGCTCCTGGCGACCGGTCGGGCGGCCGGGCTCGCGGGGGTGACCGGGACAGGTGTCCAACGACTCGCGCAGGCGCTGTAGTCCAGCGCTCGCACCGAGCCGTGGCCGCACGCGATGGCGCACAGCATCTTTCGGCTCCGCCCGAGCGGCGCCTTCTCCAGGAGCACGCTCTGCCTATTTCGGATCCACCGTACGCTGAGGGTCTGTCCAGGAAGTTCCGGCGATGCCGGGAGCTCACGAACCCTCTGCCTGCGGCATCGGTGACAGCGTCGCCCCGGCCGTCCGCAGTCGCTCCGCCAAGGTGTGACAGCGTGCCGCGAGCTCCGGAGGGTCGAGCACCTCGAAGTTGTGCCCGAGCAGCAGCACGTGCGCGAGCACGACGTCGAGGCTGTTGTCGGCGCCGCTGAGCACTTCGCAGCGCTCGTTGTCTCGCGGACGTACGACGGCGGCAGACGCCGGAATCTGCCTGCGCACGGTGTCGGCCGACGCGTGCACGAGAAAGCGTGCGTGGTGCGGATAGACCCGGCACGCCACACCCTCTTGGACGTAGGTCGCCGCGTCGGGCGCGGCACGCGGACGGAAATGCCAGGTCCGAGCGGCCACATCGGTCATTCGGTCGACACGGAAGGTGCGCCAGTCGTCGCGATCGAGGTCGTAGGCGAGCAGGTACCAGCGCCGGTCGGAGGCGACCAGGCGATAGGGCTCGACCCGCCGCCGTGTCCGGCTCCCGGACGGGTAGTCGAAGCCGGCCTCGACCTCGTCGCGACAAGCTCTGGCCAGCACCATGAGCGCCTCCGGGTCGACCGGCGCGTGGCCTGTGCCGAAAGACTCCACCGAGTCGGCCAGCGCGCGCACCTCGTGCCGCAGGCGGGTGGGCAGCACCCGGTCGAGTTTGGTCAGCGCCCGCAGCGCGGCGTCACCGGCACCGGTGATCGCGCCACCCGCGCCGACGAGCAGTGCGACCGCGGTGGCGATCGCTTCCTCGTCGTCGAGCAGCAGCGGTGGCAGGTCTTGCCCCGGCCCGAGCTGGTAGCCACCGCCGACGCCATTGCTGGCCTGCACCGGATAGCCGAGCGTGCGTAGCCGCTCGACATCGCGCCGGATCGTGCGCGGCGTGACCCCGAGCCGGTCGGCGAGTTCGGGGCCGGTCCAGACCTGGCGCTGCTGTAACAGCCCGAGCAGAGTGAGCACTCGCTCGGTCGTACCCCGTTCGTCACCGCCTGCCATGTTCACCTCGCCCAGCGTGCCGGAGATAGCGGACCGATTCTGTCCGCTAGGGGTGCCAGGCTAGCGCCATGGGCACAGACGAACTCGACTGGAACCGGACATTGCGCGAGCAGTGGGAGCACCACTGGAACCATCAGCTCCGCTCGCGGCTGGACGGTCTCACCGACGACGAGTACTTCTGGTCACCGGTGCCGGACGCCTGGAGCGTCCGGCCGCGCGGCGACTCGACCGCACCCGTGCCGATCGGCTCCGGAGACTTCACGATCGACTACGTCTTCCCGCATCCGGTCCCCGCGGCGTTCACCACGATCGCCTGGCGACTCGGTCACGTCATCGTCGGCGTGCTCGCCGCGCGCAACGCCGCGCACTTCGGGGCGCCCGCCGCGTCGTACGAGACCTGGGAATACGCCGGCAGCGCGGCCGCCGCACTCGACCAGCTGGAGAACCAACTCGATATCTGGCTGACCGGCGTGCGCGGCCTCGGCGACGCCGGGCTACGGGCGCCGATCGGCGCGAAGGAACCCTTTCCCGAATCGCCCATGGCCGACTTGGTGCTCCACATTCACCGCGAACTGATCCACCACCTGTCCGAGGTCTGCCTGCTGCGCGATCTCTACCTGCACACCCGACTCGCCACGAACGGAAGAGCAACCCGATGAGCCGTCAGATCCAGATCACCTTCGACGCCCACGACCCGCGAGCACTGTCGACCTTCTGGCGCGACGCACTGGGCTACGTCCATCCAGGCCCACCTGGCGTCGACCTGCCCGCCGACGCCGACCCGCTGGCCGCGTGGGAGGAGTTCCTCGCCCGTGTCGGCGTACCGCCCGAGCAGCGCAACACCAGATCGGCCATCGAGGACCCGGACGGACATGGCCCACGACTGTTCTTCCAGCAGGTACCGGAGGACAAAGTCGCCAAGAACCGCGTCCACCTCGACGTCAGGGCGGCTCCCGGGCTACAGGGAGAAGAACGGATGGCGGCACTGGAGGCCGAGTGCGCTCGGCTCGTCGGGCTGGGAGCGACACGGGTACGCCGCCATGAGCCCGCGCCCCCTCTGGACGCCGGCCATATCGTGATGACCGACCCCGAGGGCAATGAGTTCTGTTTGGACTGACCACGCGGTCACCCAAGGAGAAAACCTTCGCACGCGGGCGCCCGGTGGCTCGACGACCCGTTCTACGAAGCGGGCAGGTCGGCGCGGACCGACGAGATCGGTGCTCAGCCCGCGCCGTGCAGGTCCAGGATCTGGGTGAGGGCGTGTTCCAGCGCGTAACCGGCGTCGGCGGCGCCGCCCTTCACGTCGGCGTTGAGGCTCGCGACCACTTGGAGGGCGGAGCCGATGGTCGCCGGGGTCCAGCTGCGGGCCTGTGCCTGCGCCTTCTTCACCTTCCACGGCGGCATGCCGAGCTGCTGGGCCAGCTTGAACGGGTCGCCGCGCCCGGCCGAGCCGACGCGCGCGATGGTGTGCACCGAGTCGGCGAGCGCGTCGGCGAGCAAGACGTGCGGAACGCCCCGGTCGTTCGCCCAGCGCAGCGCCTCCATCGCGCCGGGCCGATCCCCCGCCACCGCGAGCTCGGCGACGTCGAACCCGGAGACCTCGGCCTTGCCCGAGTAGTACCGGCGCACGGCCGCCACGTCGATCTTGCCGCCGGTGTCGGCGGCCAGCTGCCCGCATGCCGCGGCCAGCTCACGCAGGTCCGAGCCCACCGCCTCCAGCACCACCTGGACGACCTCGCCGGACACCCGCACTCCGGCGGTGCGGAACTCACCGCGCACGAACTCGACGCGCTCGGCGGCCTTGGTCAGTTTGGCGCACTCGTGGGTGACCGCCCCGGCTTTCTGCAAGGCGGGTGCCAGCGCTTTGGCCCGTCCGCCGCCGGAGTGCAGAACGACCAGCACCACTCCCTCGGGCGGGCTCTGCGCCGCCTCGGTGATCACCACGACCGCGTCTTTGCCCGCCTCGGCAGCAGAGTCGAGGATGATCACGCGGTCCTCGGCGAACAGTGACGGGCTCAGCAACTCCGCCAGCTCGGCGGTGCTCGCGTCGCCCGCGCGCAAGCGATCGACCGGCACGGCGTCCGGATCCGGCGCCAACGCCCGCACCTGCGCGGTCAGCGCCGCCAGCGCCCGCTCGATCAGCAGATCTTCTTCCCCCAGTACCAAGTGCACCGGCGCCGGACGCTCGCTCACGACAGCGTCTCCTCGATGCCGGAGGGCGTCGCGCCCGAAGGCTCTGCCGCATTGCTCCACTCATCGCGCTCGTCCACAGGCCGATCCTACGGTCCCGGACCGACACCTACCGCGACCACCGAGCACGTGCGGATCAATATATGAGACCGGCCCAACACGAGCACCTGCCGACCGCTCTGGTGAAGATCCGCGTGCGGCAAACGAAATGATCGGCACGGCGACCGGATCCGCGGAGCAGTCCTGAACCGCGGTCACCGTGAACTCGTCACGCGCAGTTGTGGCCCGCCACCGATGACCGTGATATCGCCTCGCCGATCCGTCCGGGCCACCGTCGCACCGAGAGCGGACAGGTCTGCGAGAACGGCAGGGTGGGGATGTCCGAACGTATTGCCGATGCCCACGCTGACCAGCACCAGGCGAGGACGCACCGCGTCGAGGAATTCTCTGGTGGTGGTGCGTGATCCGTGGTGCGGCAGTTTGAGGACGTCGGCCTGGATGGGGATTCCGGCGCGCATGAGCGCTCGCTGGCCGTCGGCCTCGATGTCACCGGTGAGCAGAATCCGGCCTGCGGTCGTGCGGGCGGTGACGACGATCGAGCGGTCGTTGGCGTTTTCGGTTTCGGCTCCCCGGACCGGCCGCGGCCCGTTCCTGGACGGCGCGAGCACCTCGAGTTCGACCGAGCCGAAACTCAGGACGTGTCCGGCCGACAATTCCAGCAGCGGCACTTGCGCCCTCTTGGCGACGGCCACGATTCGAGCCGGCCCAGAGACCGGGACGCGCGCGTCGCCGAACGACCCTGCGGCCTGTTCGCTCTCCGGTTCGGCTGCGCCGCAGCTTGTTCGAACCCGGTTGGGTGGGCGCACAAGGCGAATACGGCTGTCTGCCGACACCCCCTGTGATCCTGGCGAACCGATCAGAGGATCGGCGCGGGTGATCAGCGCGTGCCCCTTCCCGGCATCGGCGTGCCCGTCGGCATCCGCGGCCGGCGCGGAACCGCAGCCGCCGTCTGCCGCGGGAGACGGCCGCGCGTGCTCTGGCCGGACAGGCGCCGCAAGCCCGTCGAGTTCGTGGATGCCGACGGCTATCGCGTCGACCGCGCGGCCGTGCAGTGCGCCGGTGAGTCCCCCGATGTGGTCGGCGTGCGGATGGGTGAGGATCAGCAGCGGGACGCGTGAGATACGCAGCCGGTCCAAACAGGTGCGCATCGGGCGCGGGTCGGGTCCTACGTCGATGACGACGGCGGCGCCGGGGCCGACCGCCAAGGCGAGGCCGTCGCCTTGGCCCACGTCGCACGCGGCGAGGACCCAGCCGTCCGGCGGCCAACCCGGGTGCCAGAGTCGCACCGGGACCAGTACCGCCGCGGCACCGAGCGCTACCGCCGCGGCGATGCGTCGCACGGCTCGTACCCGCAACGCCGCGATCGTGACCACCACCAGGACGCCGGCGACCAGCCCGCCCGCCAGACCACCCGGGACCGCGACGGACGCGCCGGGCACCGCGGCCGCGTATCCGGCCACCCGGAGCAACCACCACAGCGGTGGTGCCGCGCAGCGCAGCGCCAAGTCGGCCAGCGGTGCCCACAGACACGCCAGCACCGCACCGCCGGCTCCGATGACGGTGATCGGGGCGACGACCGGGGCCACGAGCACATTCGCGAGCACCGCGACCAGACTGAGCCGCCCGGTGAGCGCGATCATGATCGGAGTGGTGACCACGAACGCCCCCGCGGACACCGCGACTATCTCCGCGGGCATGCGCCACCATCCTCTGGCCCGCAACCAGTCGGCCCAGCTCGGCGCCAGCAGGATCAGGCCGCCCGTCGCGACGACCGACAGCGCGAATCCCGCGTCGACGGCGAGTCCGGGCCACAGGGCCAGCAGCGCGATGATCGCCGCGCACAGCGCGGGTAGCGCCTGTTTCCGGCGACCGGTGAGCACGGCCAGCAGGGTGATCGCGCCCATCGCACCGGCGCGCAGCACACTCGGGTCCGGCCGAGCGACGACGACGAACATGAGCAGCGCCGCGGCGGCGACGGCCGCGGCGGCGCGCGGACCGAGCGTCAGCAGCCGCACCAGAAACAGCACGACCGACAGCAGGATGGTGAAATTCGCCCCGCTCACCACGGTCAGGTGTTGCAGCCCGGCGACCTCGAAGTCGTCGCGCACATCGTCGGACAGCGCGGAGGTGTCACCGACGACGAGCGCGGGCAACAGACCTGCGGCGCCGGGCGGCAGTGCCCGCGCGGCCGACGCCGCGAAATCGGCGCGCACCGAATTCGCGACGCGCTGCCACCCGGGCAGCGGCCCGGCGACGCCGGGCGCTCCCTGCGCGTGGAGCGTCACGACGGTGAGATCGGGTCGGCGCGGCTGATCCACCCGGGCCCGGAATTCGACCGGCCTGCCCGGCGAGAGGTCGGCCCACTCCGGTCCGGTAGCCAGGACGACCACCGCGCCACCGGCTCGTACCGTCCCGCCGCCGCGCCGGTACTCCCGCAGATCCGCCCGTACCACCCATAGCCGCTCGGCCCCGGAAACTGTGGCGCGCAGTGGCTTCGGGTCGTCCTTGGGGGTGACGACCACCCGCAGCGATTGCCCCGTCAGCGCGCGGAGCGGGTGCGTCGCCACTCGATGTTCCCGCCATGCCGCCGCGGCCGCGAACCCCACACCGAGCACCACGGCCGCGAGCGCCACCACCGCTACCGCTCGCCTGCGTTCTCGGCGGTGCGCAATTGCGCACAACAGCAGCACCCACAATCCGATAGCCGAGATCGTCGCCATGGCGGCCAACAGCACCCCGGCCCGCCACCCCGCCGTCAGCGCCAGAATGGTCGCGCCCCAGCAGCACAACGCGGCGGGTAGCAGACGAGCGTCCAGCACCTGCGCGATGCCGGGTTCCTCCGCCGCAACGCCCTCTGTCGAACTCCGGAAAGGCTCGGCGCCGCCCTTCTCCGCACCTCGGACAGCCCCGCCGCCGCCCATCGAGAATCCCGCACGCGACCCCAGCGCCCGGCGAACCGACTCGACCAAGCCGCCCGCGGTCATACCCGCACCAGATCACGCAACCGGGCCAGCCGGGCCGGGCCGATGCCGTCGACCTCGCCGAGCTGCTCGACGGAGGTGAAGCGCCCGTTGCTCGTTCGCCAGCTGACGATGGCGCGGGCGGTGACCGGCCCGACACCGGGAAGGGCATCGAGTTCGGCCTCCGAGGCCGTATTGAGGTCGACCCGGCCCGCCGGGGCCGACGGACGCCCCGTGGTGGCAGCGGACCCGGACGGTGGACGCCCGCCCGCACCGATCGTGCTGCTGCCCTGCTGCGGCGCACCGGCGCTCGGCACGGCCGGACCGACCAGCACCTGGTCGCCGTCCGCCAATCGCTGGGCCAGATTCAGGCCACTGGTGTCCGCGCCGTCGCTCGGGCCGCCCGCCGCGGCGAGGGCGTCGGCGACGCGCGAGCCCTCCGGAAGCCGGACCAGACCGGTGCGCTGAACCAGGCCGACCACGCTGACGACCAGTTCGGTCACCGGCGGGCCGGGGGCGACACGCTCCCGCGGAGTTGCACGACCGTCAGCCGCGCTCGCCGACACAGCCGCACCGGGGGTTTCCAGCGCAACGGTTTGCCGGACCGCCAACGGCGGCACCGAGTGGGCGATCGGGCGCTCGCGGAACACGATCACCCCGGCGATCACCATCGCGGCGAACCCGGCCAACGCCAGCGTGCGCACCCCACGACGGCCCGGATCGATCCGCATGCCCCGGAACCGTTCGGGCACAAGGCGTTGCCGCCGACCCGGCTCCTCCAGCCAGCCAGGAGACCGCACCCGACCGACATCGTCGTCGTCCTCCCGGCCGGGAGCCTGGGCGGCGGGCAGCCGCAAGAGTTCCCACTTTCCCGCTTCGCCCGAACCGTCCTCGGGCCGTGGTTCACCCACCTGCGCAGCGTCGTCGGCGAAGCCGCTTGCGCGTGCCGATCGGCGGCCGTCTTCGCCCTCGGATTCGGGTGCACGAATGTTCACCCCCGTCTCGGCGTTCCGGGAGGCGGGCTTTGCTTCTCCGGACCCGGTAGCGCGTCGAAGGACACGCGGCGTACTGCTCGTCTTCGCTCCGGATTCCGCCGACCGCGACGGACTTTCGCCGGATACGGATGGCCCTGCGACCAGAGCCGACTTCCCCTCACGCGATATGACGGCTCGGCCGGGATCCACGAGCCGCGGCCTATCCGGTTGCCCGGCCTGTCGCCCGAACTCGCTCCTCGGAGATCGTGCCGCCTCCCTCCCGGACGGTCCGCGCTCTGCCGCCCCGGTGCCCACACCGGCCGTCCTGCTCGCGCCGACCCGGACGGTCAGCTCACCCAATCGCCGTCGTACCCGCTCGCGTTCGTCCTGTCCTGACATGGCGGCGACGATAGTGCCGCTGCACGGCGAAGAATTCGGTCCGACCAGGCCTTTCGACGAGCCTGTTGATAACCGCGGCGCTGTGCACAACTCTTCCTCGACCGGTCGGCGACTCGGCCGAACACACCGTGGACTTCGCATAGGGACCTCCCGGACTAGGCGCGCCGAAGCCTTGTCTGAGCGTCCGGACCTGCCCCGAAAGACAGGGCCGACTCCAGATCGGGTATGACACGAGCAGACCCGCTGGATGGTGGATCCGTCACGCCCAGCCTCGAGCGGCGCGGCCCGCCTGCACCACTGCGTTCAGCAGGTAGCCAACCGCTCATGCGGTGGTGAACTGCCGCTCAGCAACGATCAGGAGATCGGCTCAGCCCAGATCTTTCGCGAAGCAGTTCGACAGCGGCAGAACCTCATACGGCGAGAAGATCGCGATCCGCTGGTAGCCGCTGCGTTCGTAGAACCGTACGGCTTCCGGTTGCAGATGCCCGGTTTGCAGGATCAACCGGGGGCGTCCGGCCGTGCGGGCGGCATCTTCGGCGGCGGCGAGCAGCGACGCCGCGGCGCCCGAGCCGCGGTGCGCGGGGCGGACGAACATTCGTTTCACCTCGAGGTCCGCCGCGTTCCACCGCAGCGCGGCGTGGCCCACCGGCCCGTCCGAGTACGCCACGAAGGTGCTGTGCACGGTGGCCGGATCGACGGCGTTCGGGTTGGTGGGCAGCTGCCGCGCCAGGTCGGCGTAGCGCGGACCGACCTCGGCAGCCATCTCCGCGCGCAACGTCACCGCGTCCGGATGTTCCCAGTCGACCGAGGTCACGGTCAGCGGCGGACGAACCGGCGGCCCCGACACACTCATGCCCCGACGCTAACCACGCGTCCGGCGGCCCGCTCGCATTCGAATCACCGAGATTTGTTGTCCCGGCGCCGGTTCGGCAGCGCTCAGTGGCAGCCACCCGGGACGACGAGCACGCCGAGTGCTCCCAATCCGAGGTGCACCGCGAGCGCAGGCCCGAATTCGGCGACGATGAGTTCTCTGATGCCGGGAACGAGTTCACGCAGCTGATCCGCGATGGTATGGGCGGCGTCCTCGGCTCCGAGGTGTTGCACGGCCACCGCGGCGCCGTCCGCACCGGCCGCGTCGACCGCCGCGGCAACGAGTTTCGCGTACGCCTTGGACCGCGTGCGGACCTTCTCGCGCAGCTCCAGCCGCCCTTCGACGAGGTGCAGCAGCGGCTTGGTGACCAGCTCGCTGCCGAAGAACGTCGCCGCCGACGACAGCCTGCCACCGCGGCGCAACTGCTCGGTGCGATTGACCAGGATGAACGTGCGGGCGCGCGCCGAGGCGGCGACCGCCGCGTCGTAGACGACCTCCACCGGCGCCCCGGCCCTGGCCCGCCTCGCGGCTGCCAGCACGGGCAGCCCGGTGGCCAGCCCGGCTCCCAGCGAGTCGACCAGGCGGACCCGGTCGGCGGCGTCCATGTCCCGCACGGCTTGGCGACCGGCCTCCCACGTCCCGGACAGCCGGCGGGAAAGATGCACCGCGACCACGCCGTCGCCGCCGCTGCGTTCCCACGCCTGCTCGTAGACCTCGCGCAACTCCCCGGGCGAGGGGGCCGAGGTAGTCACGGTGTCGGAGGCATAGTCGATGTCGACGGGGTCCACGCCTTCCCGCATCGCCCGGTCGCCGACCAGGACGTGCAGCGGGACGACGGCGATATCCAGTTCGTCGAGGTGTTCGGTAGGGAGACCGGCGGACGAATCGGTGACGACCACGACTGCCACGGACTACCGAACCTCCTGCAGGGTCTTGACCATCGCGTTGGCCACCGCCGTGTGGCCGTCCCAGCCCCAGTGGATGCCGTCCGGGTTCGCCGCACCGGAGAAGATGTTGTCGCGCACCGCTTCACCCAGGTCGACCAGCGGCACCGAGGTCCGCCCCGACCACGCGCGCAATGCCTCGACCGCCCGCGGGCGCCCGGAGTGCACCCGACCATAGGCCGCGCAGTCGTGCACCGACGGCAGCACCGCGACAACGGGCAGCTCGGGGCGCAATTGCGCCAGCGCGGTGCGGGACTGTTCCAGGTAGTCGACGCTTACCTTGGGCGGAAGCGCCACGGGCCTGCCGAGTTTCGACAGCTTCGGCTGCAGCCAGGTGTAGGTGGCGCGAACCGCGCGGCGCAGGGCGGGCGGGCGCACATAGCGGATCAGTTCGCGCAGCGCGGTCGGCAGCGGCGAGGGCAGCGTGTCCATGCCGCCGACGGCGAAGACCACCGCGCCCGCGCGCGGCACCGCCGCCCACACCCGGGGATCGCCGATCAGCGCCCAGTAGGCGTCGCGGCAGGTCCAGCCGATCCGTGCGACCAGCTCGACGTCCCAATCGAGTTCGGCTGCCACCAGATTCGGCCAGATTCGCGGATCGTCGGCGGGCAGTCCGCCTTTGGGCCCGAAATACGAGAGGGAGTCGGCGATCACCAGCAGCACCGGGCGCACGGCTTCCTCCGTTCCGGCGGGCTCGTCACCCGCCACGGATTCCGAAGCGGCGGCGACCGACTCGGTTCGAGCGAGTTCGGCTTCTCCGGAGTCGACAGGTCCGGTCGTCACTGTGGCGGGCTCCACTGCCGCGTCGGGCGGCACGGGCGATACGGCGATCGCGTCGGCTGAAGACCCGTCCGCCGCCGTAGCAACCGATTCATCTCCCACGGACCCGTCCGCCGCAACCGATTCTTCGAGCGCTTCCGCCGAGTCGGCGATCGGTCCCGGGGCGTCGTTCGCGGTGTCGACCGGCGATGTGTCGCCACCCACATGGACCTGCGGCTCCGCCTCGGTGGCGAGGTCCGCGGCGACCTCGGCGGATCCGTCGTCCTCCGCGTCGGATTCCTCGGCCGGGTCGGACGACCCGCCGGATTCCGCGACCGCGCCCGGGGACGCCTCGGGTTCGCGGGGAGACGATGGCGGCCCGCCGAACAACGCGTCCGGCAACTGCCGCTCGGCTTTCGCCGACACCTTACGGAACAGTTCGTCCGGGACCGATCTGATCGGCTCTTCAGAGGACATCCGGTGCTACCTTCGCCAATGCGTTCCACACATCCAGACGCCAGCCGGGCTGTTCGATGCTAGGGCCGTGACTGCTGAGCTGCACCCAGCTGGTGTTGGCCAGTCCTCCGAGGATGGGCCAGTTCTGCGGCGGCAGGTCGAGCAGCGCGGCCGTGAGGGCGGCGATCAGCCCGCCGTGCGCCACCAGGATGATAGTCCGGCCGGGCCAGTCCTGCCGCCCGACCAGCAACTCCTGCACCACCGGCAGCGACCGCGCGCCGACCTCGAGCTTGCTCTCGCCGTTGGGCGGGGTGTACTTCGCGTCCAGCCGCCATGCCATGCGCGCGCCCGGGTAGTCGGCGTCGACCTCCAGGTGGGTCAGGCCCTCCCAGTCGCCGAGGTTGGTCTCCCGCAACCTGACGTCGGGGACGACGGTGAGCCCGGTGTGCTCGGCCAGCGCCGTCGCGGTGTCGAAGGCCCGGCGCAGATCCGAGGAGTGGATGGCGATGGCGTTGCGCGAAACCAGCTCGCGCGCGGCCTCTTTGGCCTGCCTGCGACCGAGTTCGGTGAGATCGGTGTCGATCTGGCCCTGCATGCGGTCGGTGGCGTTCCATTCGGTTTGCCCGTGGCGCAACAGGATCAGGGTGCGCACGCCGGCGTGTCTGCTCACGATCGCGCCTCGTCCTCCGTCGCCGCGGCGCGCGTCTGTGGCGCGGCCCCGGTGATGCCCGCGACCGGCACGACGGGGCAGTCCTTCCACAACCGTTCCAGCGCATAGAAATTGCGCTCGTCGTTGTGCTGGATGTGCACGACCACGTCGACGTAGTCCAGCAGCGCCCAGCGGCCTTCGCGGGTGCCCTCGCGCCGGACCGGCTTGTGCCCGGCCGCGCGCAGCTTCTCCTCGACGTTGTCGACGATGGCGTTGACCTGACGTTCGTTCGGCGCGGACGCGATCACGAAGCAGTCGGTGATCACCAGCTGCTCGGACACGTCGAGCACCACCACGTCGGAGGCCAGCTTCTCGTCGGCGGCCCGCGCGGCCACCTGCGCGATCTCCACCGACTCGACCGACGCGGTCATCCCCGCACCTCGCTGTGCTCGCTCACGCTCAGCTACCTTCCGCTGCTCCGGGCACATACAGGTGCCGCTTCGATATGTACTGCACCACGCCGTCGGGGACGAGGTACCACACCGGCCGGTTCTCGGCGGCGCGGCGACGGCATTCGCTCGACGAGATCGCCAGTGCCGGGATCTCGATCATGGTCACCGCATCGGACGGAAGATCCCGCAGATACTCCGCGAGATGATCGGTGTTCAGCTCGTACCCCGGACGGCTCACCCCGACGAACTTCGCCAGTTCGAACAGTTCCGCCCAATCCTGCCATGTCAGGATGCTGGCCAACGCGTCCGCACCGGTGATGAAGTACAGCTCGGCGCCGGGATGCTGCGATCGCATCTCCCGCAGGGTGTCGACGGTGTAGGTGACCTTGCCGCGGTCGATGTCCGCGCGGCTCACCGAGAACCGGGGATTGGACGCGGTCGCGATGACGGTCATCAGGTACCGATCCTCGGCCGGGCTGACCTGCGCGTGCGATTTCTGCCACGGCTGTCCGGTCGGGACGAAGATCACTTCGTCCAGGTCGAACCGGTGGGCGACCTCGCTGGCGGCGACCAGGTGCCCATGGTGGATGGGGTCAAACGTGCCGCCCATCACACCGAGCTTGCGGACGCGCCGACCTCTCTCGTGCATGACTGCCGAGCTTAACGGGTGGCGTGCGGCCCGCACGGGCCGGTAAGCGAGGCGGGCGCCGAACTGGTGACGCCCGCCCGCACTCCGGCCGCCCGGTTCAGGCGCTGGTCTCCGTGACGCCGCCGATCTCCAGCATCCGGGCCAGCTGATCGCGGGTGTGCGCGAGCTCCTCGGCCGCCTCGGCCGACCGGTCGGCCAGCGCGGCCAATTCGGCGGTCAGCGCCCGCATCGACGGGAGCCAGCGCTCGGGATCGGCTCCACCGGCCACCTGGAGCCAGGCAGCCGACCGCAGGCAGCGCGCCCGCGCCGCCACCTCACCCAGCCGGGCCGACAGCTCGGCCGCCCGGTGATAGGCCGCCACCGCCTCCTGGTCCTGCCCGCAGTACTCAAGCGCGGTGGCGGCCGACCAGGCGAGGTCGGCGTGCAGGTCGGTGCGCTCCGGAACGTGCTCGACCAGCCGCGCCCCTTCGAGGAACTGGTGCGCGGCCTCGCGGTGCCGGTCCAGCGCGAGCAGGGACCGGCCGAACTGCGCGCGGACCGCCGCCAGTTCACCGGACGGATACGGCAGGGCGCCGCTGACCAATGCCTGCTCGAACAGGGCGACCGCCTCGCCGTGGCGCTCGGCGCGATGGAACGCGCGCGCGGCCACCACGGTGTGGTGCAGCACGTCCGGTTCGGACAGCCCTTCCCAGCGTGCGGCGGCGCGCACCGCGGCGTCGGCCAAATCGAGCTCGCGGTCCGGCTGACCGGCCACGGCGATGACCAGCTGCGCACCCAGCCGGGCGGCTTCCTCGCCGGTCAATACCGGCGTACCGAGCGCCAGCGCTTCGCGCAGATACGCTTCCGCCTCCTCGGGCATATCGGCCAGCCGAGCGGCGCCGAGTTCGGACAGCCTGCGCACCTCCGCGGCCCGGTCGCCGGAGAAGTCGTCGGCTGCCGCGACCGCGTCCGGACCGCTTCCGGTGCGGGGCAGGGCGCTGCGCACACCGAGCGGCAACCGGTCGAGCAGTGGCGGGGCGGCGAGCCGCGCGGCGGTGCGCAGACTCACCGCGCTGTTGCCGTTGCGGGCGTCGTAGCGCGCGCACAGCGCGCCGATCTCGACCTCGAGGTCCGCGCGCACCGATTCGACCGTCCCGTCCGCCAGGGGAAGCTCGCCCAGCCGCAGCGTGACCAACCTGCGCAACAACACGCACGCGCCGGTCGCGAACGCGAGCCGCGCGCCCGCGTCGGCGCCGGGATCGGTGAGCCAGCTCGCGTGTTCGGCGAGGATCTCCAACCCGCGCGCCTCGTTGCCGGTCAGCGCGCAGAATTCCACGTGCAGCGCCACCGAGGGACGCAGGTCCTCGGTGTGCCGGACCAAGGGATACCCGGTCAGGTGTGCGCCGCGCGCGGCGGCGACGCGACCGGTGCGCACCATCGGGAGCAGTGCCGCGGCCAGCACGCGGTGCGGTTCTTCGGCGCAGGTGCGCTCGCCGTCGAGGACCGGTCGCCAGTGCGCCAGCCCGGCTTCGTCCTCGCCCAGGTACACGCTCGTCACGCCCCATTCGCTGCGCTCACAGGCCTCGCAGTCGGACATGCTGTCGCGTGCGGCGGCCATCGCCGCCGCCAGCCACGTGGCGGCCGCCGCGGTGTCACCGATCTTGCGGGCGAGTTCGGAGCGCAGCGCCAGCACCGGGCGCAGACTGTAGCCGCGCTGCCGATAACGGCTCTCCAGCTCGCCGAACCAGCGGTCGATCGTGGCCAACGGGATCGACGGGTTGTCGATCATCCCCCAGGTCATCCATTTCAGGTACCAGTGCACCGAATACGTCATCGATCCCAGTTCGGCGGGGTGATCGTCGTAGATGCGCAGCAACCTGCCATAGGCGACGGGCACCAGATCGCGTTCGCCCGCATAGGTGTAGGACTTCGCCAGCTCCAGCAGCACCCTGCCTTCGAGCGCGCGGTCCGAGCCCGCTTTGGCGGCCGCTGCCAGGGTTTCCAAACGCTCGGTCCGCGTTCGGCCGTGCGGCAGGCCGCAAACCTGCGACAGCGTCGCGCCGATCTCGGTGGCGTCCATGCTCACTCCGTCTCTTCGCCGCGGCCCGCGGCGCGTTGTGTGGCCCAGCCGAGGAATTCGCCGAAAGCGCGGTTGAGCAATGCCGTATCGGCCGCGCTGAGCGGACGATGCGTCATCAGCAGGGCTTGCCCGTACAGCGATTCCACGGCCGTCTTCAGCAAGCCCGGGTCGCCGATGCGGGCCAGTCTGCGCACGATCGGGCTGTGGTGGTTGAGCACGAGCTGCGCCCGCGGCGTGGCGACGGCCAGGGCGCCCAGGATCTCGGTCCACAGTTCGTCGGCACCCTCGGCGGTCTGCGCCCTGGCGCGTTCGTTACGGGCGGCGCGGCCGTCGAGGTAGAGCGCGGGCACCGAGACCGGATGGAAAGCGCGCAGGATCACGTCGCAGGACAAGGAGTCGAGCGTGGTGCGCGCCACCGCGAGCACCGGGGCCAGCGCCAGTTCCTCTCCGGGGTCGACCGGGTCGAGCGCCGCGGTGATCGCGTCGGCGTCCAGTTCCACCACCTCGACGCCGGCCAGCAGCCGGGGCAGCTGCGCGACCAGCTCGCGGTCGTAGGCGTAGCCGCCGTTGACCACGCCGATCCCCTGCGCGGCGGCGGTCGCGGCCACCTGACGGAATTCCTCCACCGTCGCGGTCACCCGCACGGTCCGGTGAGCGCGGGCGAACTCGGTGAGCGGCACCCGGCCGTCGGTGGTCTCGAAGTGCAGGTGCGGCAACATGATCCGCAGCAGGTCGAGAGAATGCGAGGCCAGGGCCTTCACTCCGAGGGCGTGCACGGACAGGAACGCGGCCAGCCGCTGCGGCTGTTCGGCGGCGATCTCGGTGATCCAGTCCCGGATCCGGTCGCCGAGCACTTCCCGGACCACGGCGAGCCGCTCGTCCTCGTAGAGCCCTTCCCGCGACGCGGTGGGACGCAGCATGTCGGTGTCGATCACACAGCGCACGAAGAACGCCCAGTCCGGCAGCACGCCGCGCACCGCGTCGCCCAGCAGCATCCCTTTGAGGTACACCCGATGCGCACTGCTCTCGGACGGATTCCCCGGTTGGGACAGCACGTACGCCACGCCGCTGACTCCGGCCGGACCGGCATCGAGGTCGATCACGTCGAGCGGGGGAAAGCCCAGCGTCCGGTGACCGTACGCGAGCAACGCGGCCCTGCGCTCGCCCGGTGTCGGATACCCGCGACGCCAGACCGGAACGCCTTCGGTGACCGTCGTCACGACACCGTCCGCCTCCACCGTCACCTCATAGGGCAGCAGCGACCCGAACTCGCGCGCCAGATCGATCACCCGCTCGGGCTGGAACCACGCCTGCGCTCCCCGGCGCGGAGCGAGCCACACCATGGTGCCCGGCTCCGGGTGTTCCCCCGGGTCGAGCGAACGCACCGAGTACGTGCCGTCGGCGGCGGCCAGCCACTCGACGGGCGGTGCGGTCGGGTCGGTGGCCGATCTGCTGACCACCCGGATGGTCTCGGCGACGGTGAAACAAGCCAGCAGTCCGATCCCGAACTGCCCGAGGAACTCGCGTCGTGCGCCTTCGATGTCGTCGCGCTTGGCGGAACGGCCGATGGTGGCGAGGAACCGGTGGACGTCGGCCTCGGTCAAGCCGACACCGGGATCGCTGAGCCGCAGGCCGGACCCGTCCACGGTGAGCCGGATCGCAGTGGGCGCCCCCGGGTCTTGCAAGGTGCGCGCGGTGACCGCGTCGACGGCATTCTGCAACAGCTCGCGTAGATAGACCCGCGGGCTCGAGTAGAGGTGATGCGAGAGCAGATCGACTATCCCGCGCAGGTCGACCTGGAACGAATAGTTGTTGTGCGCCGCCGCCGGATCGTGCGGCGTTCTGTTCACCATGGCTGCCGATCTTGTCGGCACCCGCCAAAGGTTCCCTTAAGGAAGGCTTTCGCCTCAGGTGGGGCGCTTGGATTTCGGCAGTTTGCCCACGACGGCGTCGTAGGAGAGATCGACCAGCTCGTACAGTTCGTTATCCGGGACGGCGCCTGCGAGCTGGACGACGTTCCAGCCGTACCGCCCGATGTAGGCCGACGCCGCCACGTCGTCCGGGTACACCCGGACCAGTTCGTCGGCCTCCTCGCGGGACCGTCCGCATTTGAGGCCGACCGATGTGGCGCCGAGGAAAGCAAAGATCTTGTCGCCGACCTTTGCGACTACGTCGCCCTCCCACGGCTCGTCCTGCCAGGCGCCCGGCTTGGCCAGGCAGTAGCTCAGCAGAGCGGCGTCGTCCATGCTCGTCTCCTACACCGGAAGCAGCCGGGACACGACCGCGGTGAGCTGTTTCGCCGAGCGGCATTCGTGCATTTCGATGACATCGCGGTACTTGTCCGCGGCGGAATCGCCGGAGCCCCACTGGTCCTGCCGTTCCGGATTGAGCCAGTGCGCGTGCTTGGCGACTTCGACCAGCGACCGGAGGGTGGCCAGTCGCGGGTCGCGGTAGTTCGTGCGGGCGTCGCCGAGGATCAGCAGCGACGTGCGGCTGGTGACAGCATCCGGGAAGTCCCTGGCGAATCCGGCCAGCGCGTGGCCGTAGTCGGAGTGCCCGTCCGGGCCCGTGACGTCGGCCTCGGTGAAAATCCTGGTCATCGCCTCTTCGAGCTGGGTGTGCGGATCGAAGAACCGGGTCACCTCATCGACCTGATCGACGAACGCGAAGATCCGTACCCGGGAGAACTGCTCGCGCAGCGCGCTCACCAGCAGCAGCGTGAAGTTGCTGAAACCGGCCACCGAGCCGGAGACGTCGCACAGCAGCACCAGATCCGGGCGGCCGGGACGCGGCTTACGGTTCACCAGATCGATCGGCACCCCGCCGGTCGACATGGATTTGCGCAGGGTGCGGCGCAAGTCGATTTCGCCGCGGCGGGCGTGCCTGCGTCGCGCGGCCAGGCGCGCGGCCAGGATGCGGGCCAGTCGCTGGACACCGCGTTTGAGCTCGGCGAGTTCGGCCTGGGACGCACGAAGGAAGTCGACCTCTTCGGCCTGCCGGGCGACGCTGTAGCTCGCCACCCGCTCGCGGCCGAATCGTTCGGCGGCCCGCCTCCTGGTCTCCGCCTCGACGGAGGCCGTGAAACCGGCGATCCGCTGCCGCGCCGCGCGGCGGGCGACCTCCATGTCGAAATCGCTGGTGTCGGGCCCGAGGGACAGTCCGGCCAGAATTTTCGCCAGCAGCGTTTGCGGCTGCACCTCTTTCAGCGTTTTGTACGCCGAGAACGACGAGCCGCCCGCGGATTGATAGCGGCCGAGCCGCTCGACCAGTTGCGCGGCCAGCGCCTCCAGCTGCTGGGTCGCCGCCTCCTGCGTGAGCAGTTCGGCGAGTAGCTCGCGCAGCGCCGGGATGTCGACGTCACCGGTGGGCGTGCGAGGGATCTCGATCTCGTCCTCGGTCGCCGTGCGTTCTCCGAGCGCGACCGGGAACCACAGGTCGAACAGCCCGTCGTAGATCGCGCGGTGGGTGGTGCGCCGCAGCAGGGCGCAGGCCAAACCCTCACGCAGGACCTCGCGGTCCATCAGGTCGAGCACGGTCATCACGCGGCCCGCGTCCACCGTCTCCGAAGGCCCGACCGGTATCCCGCGCGCTCGCAGCGCCTCCACGAAGCCGACCAGATGCCCGGGCAGCCCGTGCGGCGCGCTCAGCGGTGCGGCATCCGGGGGGACCGATCCCGCCGACATGGCTCAGGCCAGCTTCAGTTCGGCCAGCGCGCGCTGATGGTCGCTCTGGTGTTTGAGCACGACACCGAGGGTGGCGCGCACGGTGGTGTCGTCCAGGTCGCGCAGGCCGAGAGCGAGCAGTGTGCGGCCCCAGTCGATCGATTCCGCGACCGAGGGCAGCTTCTTCAACTGCATGCCGCGCAGCACGTGCACGATCCGCACCAGCTGCGCGGCGACCGCGGCGGACAGCTCGGGCACCCGGCTGGCCAGGATGCGCCGCTCCAGCTCCTCGTCCGGGAAGTCCAGGTGCAGGTAGAGGCAGCGGCGCTTGAGCGCCTCGGACAGCTCGCGGGTGGCGTTCGAGGTGAGCACGACGAACGGCTTGCGGCTGGCGGTGATGGTGCCCAGTTCCGGCACGGTCACCGCGAAATCACTGAGCACCTCGAGCAGCAGACCCTCGATCTCGACGTCGGCCTTGTCGGTCTCGTCGATCAGCAAGACCGTGGGATCGGTGCGCCGGATCGCGGTCAGCAGCGGGCGCGACAACAAAAACTCTTCGGTGAAGACGTCGGCCTTCGTCTCCTGCCAGTCGTTCTCGCTGGAAGCCTGGATGCGCAGGATCTGCTTGGCGTGGTTCCACTCGTACAGCGCGCGGGCCTCGTCGACGCCCTCGTAGCACTGCAATCGCACCAGCTCGGCGCCCGAGGTCTGCGCGACCGCGCGCGCGAGTTCGGTCTTGCCCACCCCGGCCGGTCCCTCGATGAGCAGCGGCTTGCCCAACCGGTCGGCGAGGAACACCGAAGTGGCGGTGGCCTTGTCCGCCAGGTAGCCCGTGCTCGCCAATCGCTCGATCACGTCTTCCACCGACGAGAAGACCGGTTCCTGAACCGTATTGTCCGACACCACCGAGCACCTTCCTTCCAGACCACTCCCCACGCTACGGCAGCGCGGCGCCCGCGCCGACTCGGCGGCGGTCGCGACCGCCGCCCGCGCGGGTCAGACCGGCCGAACCTGGCCTTCGCCCCAGACGATCCACTTCGTGGAGGTCAGTTCCGGCAGGGCCATCGGGCCGCGCGCGTGCAGCTTCTGGGTGGAGATGCCGATCTCGGCGCCGAAGCCGAACTGCTCGCCGTCGGTGAACGCGGTGGAGGCGTTCACCATCACGGCGGCGGCGTCGACGCGGCTGGTGAACTCGCGCGCCGCGGCGAGGTCGCCGGTGACGATGGCCTCGGTGTGGCCGGTGCCCCAGGTGTTGATGTGCTCTACCGCCGCGTCCAGGCCGTCGACCACTTTGAGCGCGATATCCAGGGTGAGGTACTCCTCGCCCCAGTCCGCGTCGGTGGCCGGGACCTGGCCGGGCAGGTCGCCGTGGATGGTCACGCCGTGCTTCTCCAGCGCCTCGGTCAGCCGCGGCAGCGCGGTGTCGGCGAGCGCGGCGTCGATCAGGACGGTCTCGGCCGCGTTGCACACGCTGGGACGGCGGGTCTTGGCGTTGATCAGGATCTGCTCGGCCATGTCCAGATCCGCGGCGGCGTGCACGTAGACGTGGCAGTTGCCGGTGCCGGTCTCGATGGTGGGCACCCGGGCGTCGCGGACGACCGCGTTGATCAACCCGGCGCCACCGCGCGGAATGACCACGTCGACCAAGCCGCGGGCCTGGATCAGATGGGTGACGCTGGAGCGGTCCTCGCTGGGCAGCAGTTGCACGGCATCGGCCGGGATGCCCTGCGCGGCAAGCGATTCACGCAGCACGACGACGAGCGCGGCATTGGACCGGGCGGCCGAGGACGAGCCGCGCAGCAGGGCGGCGTTACCGGACTTGAGCGCGAGACCGAACGCGTCGACGGTGACGTTGGGCCGGGCCTCGTACACCATGCCGACCACGCCGAGCGGGACGCGCACCTGCTTGATCTCCAGGCCGTTCGGCAGGGTCGAGCCGCGCACCACCACACCGACCGGGTCGGGCAGTCCGGCCACCTGCCGCAATCCGGACGCGATGCCGTCGATGCGGGCCTTGGTCAGCCGCAGGCGATCCAGCAGCGACTCCTCGGTGCCCGCCGCCTGCGCCGCGGCGATGTCCTCGGCGTTGGCGGCGAGGATCCGGTCGGCGGCGGTCAGCAGCGCGTCGGCGGCGGTGTGCAGGGCGTCGTTCTTCTGCGCGGTCGTCAGCTGGGCCAGCACCCGCGACGCTACCCTCGCCTTGCGCGCGGCCTCGTGCACCACCTCACGAACATCCGGCTGGGCGGTCGTTCCTACCGTCATGCACTACAGCCTACGCACCCGGTCCGGCGCCGATCCCACCCGCTGGACGGCTCGGTGACGCCGTGCGGGTGCGTGCGCGAGGCAAGTCCGGCGACTACCGTCCGGCGGTATGACGGCCGAATCGGACGCTCCCGCGATCGTGGTGCTCGGCAGCATCAACATGGACTTGGTGACCACGACCGGAGGCAGGCCCGAGCCCGGGGAAACAGTGCTGGGCACCGGCTTCGCCATGGTGCCGGGCGGGAAAGGGGCCAATCAAGCCGTCGCGGCGCAGCGCGCGGGTGGCGAGGTGCGTTTTCTCGGAGCGATCGGCACCGACGTCTTCGCCGCCGAGCTGCGCAGGACGCTCACCGATGCCGCGGTGTCCACCGACCGGCTGCGCACAGTCGCCGGGCCGAGCGGCGTCGCCACGATCGTGGTCGACGGCGACGGCGAGAACAGCATCATCGTCGTCGGCGGCGCCAACGCGCGGATGACCGGCCTGACCGAGCACGACCTGACGGCCATCGCGGCAGCCGACATCCTGTTGTGCCAGTTGGAGATTCCGGTCGACACGGTGGCCGCCGCGGCGCACCACGCCAGGGCCAACGGCACGACGGTCGTGCTGAACCCCTCGCCGGTCCGCCGGCTGCCCGCCGAGCTGTGGGCCGATGTCGATGTGGCCGTGGTGAATTCGGGCGAGGCCGAGCGATTGGGCGCCGACCTCGATCCGGTTGCGCACCTGGTGGTCACCCGTGGCGCGGCGGGCGCGGACTATCGCGGACCCGCCGGTGCGCGCCTGTCGCGGCCCAGCCCCCAAGTGGACGTCGTGGACACCACCGGGGCGGGCGACGCTTTCACCGGCGCGCTGGCGGCGGCCTGGCATCGGGGTCCGGAATGGGCTCTGACCTGGGCCTGCGCTGCCGGAGCGCTGGCGACGACCAGGCTGGGCGCCAGCAGTTCGATCCCCACCCGCGAAGAGATCACCGCCGCGCTGGCCGCCGAGTAGCGTCGCGCGCGCCGACCCGGCTGCCGGTGCGTCCGAGCCGATATCGTGGGGGCATGGCCACCACGCCGGATCGCATTCCCGCCGACGGCGACACCGCCCTGGTCGGCAAACTGGACGCGGCCATGGTCGCGCTGAGCTTCGTGGACAACGCGGGCATCACGCGGGTGAAGGCGGTGCCCAAGCAACGGCTGGACCTCGCGTCCTGGTACGGCGTCGGCGTGTCCCCGTGCTTCGAGACCTTCGCCTTCGACGACCTGATGGCGGTCGGGCGCTATCTCGGTGGCCCCGACGGGGATCTGCGGCTGATCCCCGATCTGACCATGCTGACCGAACTGGCCTGCCAGCCCGGCTGGGCGTGGGCGCCAACCGACAAGTACACCCAGGACGGCACCCGCTTCGCCGCCTGCCAGCGCCACTTCGCGGCGCGCCAGGCCGAGGCGGCGCAGGCGGCGGGGCTGGGGTTGTCCATGGCATTCGAGACCGAGTGGTCCGTGGGCCGGGCCGACGACACCGACGGCTTCACCCCCGCGATCCACGGCCCCGCCTACGGCATGGTGCGGCTCGGCCAGGTCGCCGAGTACGCCGCGGACCTGGTCGCGGTGCTGGAACGGCAGGGCATCACCGTCAACCAGTTCCACCCGGAATACGCGCTCGGCCAACTGGAATTGTCGATCGAGCCGTCCGAGCCGGTCACCGCCGCGGACGAGGCCGTGCTGGTCCGGCACACGATCCGTCAGGTGAGCGCGCGGCACGGCTGGCGCGCACTGCTGGCGCCGTGCATCGAACCCGGCGGCACCGGCTCCGGAGCGCATCTGCACCTGTCGGTGCACGACGAGCAAGGGCCGCTGTTCGCCCACGGTGACGGTCCGCACGGGATGCGCCGGACCGGCGAGGCGTTCCTCGCCGGGATACTGCGGGAACTCCCCGCGCTGGTCGCGGTCGGCGCGGGCAATCCGGTGAGCTTCCTGCGGCTGGCGCCCTCGCGCTGGGCCGGTGTGTGGCAGTGCTGGGGTCGCGAGACCAGAGAGGCCGCGCTGCGCTTCATCACCGGCGTGCGCGGCACCGAGGGCTGGGCGGCCAACGCCGAGATCAAGTGCTTCGACGCGACCGGGAATCCGTACCTGATCGTCGGCTCGGTGCTCGCGGCCGGACTCGCCGGGGTGGCCGAACAGCTGCGCCTGCCCACCGAAATCACCGGGGACCCGGTGACTTTCGACGCCGAAGCGCTCATGATGTCGGGTGTGCGCCGACTGCCGACCACACCGACCGAAGCCGCCGATCAGCTCGCCGCGTCCCGGGTGCTCGCCGCGGCGATGGGCGCCGAGCTGCACGACGCGCTGCTCACCGTGCGGCGCGCGGAAGCCGAGCGGTATGCCGAGGCGAGCGCCGAAGAGCTCGTCGCGCTGACGCGTTGGCGGTTCTGACCGTGCTCACCGACGGTGTTCCGCTCACCGACCACCACTGTCACGGCGTCACCACCGAGGGGCTCGACCGTCCCGGCTTCGAGCGCTTGCTCGGCGAAGGCGCCCACGGAAGTTTCGATTCCGCGCTCGGGCTCGCGGTGCGCCGGTGGTGCGCCCCGGCGCTCGACCTGCCCGCCCAGGTGAGCCCGGACGTCTACCTCCGTCATCGCGCCCGGCTCGGTGCGCGCGAGGTGGCCGCGCGGCTGCTGCGCGCGACCGGCGTGACCAGGTGGTTCCTGGACACCGGGATCGGCGGCGGCACAGCCGATTTCGCCGGCCTGGTGGACGGCGAGGTGCGTGAGATCGTCCGGCTGGAGGAAGTGGCCGAGCGAGTCGTGGCGCAAGTCGGCGCGGTGTCCGGGGTCTACGAGCGGATCGAGGCCGAGCTGCGGGCGCGAGCCGCCCATGCCGTGGGGCTGAAGACGATCGTCGCCTATCGGTGCGGTCTGGATTTCCCGCTGCGCGATCATCCGCCGACCAGTTTCGCGCCCGAGCACCGGCTCACCGATCCGCAGGTACTCGGCTGGCTGGTGGGCCTCGGCGCGCGGATCGGCGCCGAGTTCGGCATCCCCTTGCAGTTCCACACCGGGTTCGGCGACCCCGATCTGCGCCTGCGGCGCGGCGACCCGGCGCTGCTCACCGACTTCCTGCGCCGGACCGCGGGCACCGGCCTCTCGGTATCGCTGCTGCACTGCTGGCCCTTCCATCGCCACGCCGCCTACCTCGCGCACGTCTTCGACCACGTCCATCTGGATCTCGGGCTCACCATCCCGTATGTGGGACAGCGCGCGGGCGCCGTGCTCGCCGAGACGCTGGAACTCGCCCCGTTCCGGTCGCTGCTCTACGCCTCGGACGGTTACGGGCTTCCGGAGCTGCACTATCTCGGCGCCCTGCTCTGGCGGCGCGGGCTCGGCAAGCTGATCGATGAGTGGATCGCCGACGACGCGATCACCACCGCCGACGCCGAAGGCCTGGTCGGCGCCATCGCCCACGGCAATGCCGAGCGCGTCTACCGCGCTCGCCTCGCCCCGGCCACCCACTGACATCCGGGCATTCCGACCGGTTCGATATTGGGGTGCGCCGGGTGCGCTCGGTCCCTACCGTTGGAGACGAAGACCGACGAAAGGATCGAGACCATGTTTCCCGTCGAGCTGCGCGGCACCAAGGCGCAGACGCTCATGTGGGCCCCCGAGCACGAGGTCGAGCAGGCCGCGCTCCAGCAGCTGCGCAATATCGCCGCGCTGAAATGGGTCCACGGCGTCCGCGTGATGCCGGACGTGCACCTCGGCAAGGGGGCCACGGTCGGCTCGGTGATCGCGATGAAGGACGCGGTGTCGCCCGCCGCGGTGGGCGTGGACATCGGCTGCGGCATGGAGAGCGTACGCACCGACCTCACCGCCGCCGATCTCCCCGACAACCTGCGTTCGCTGCGGTCGCGGATCGAGGCGGCGGTGCCGGTCGGCTTCCAGGCCCACCGCGACGCCGTCGACGTCACCCGGCTCGGCGCACAGGTGGCCGGGCTCGGCGCGAGCACCGCCACACTGCGCGCGGGCTGGGACCGCTTCTGGGGATCGTTCGGCGCGCTGGACGACCGGGTACAGGCACGAGAGTCCAAGGCGCACAAGCAGATGGGCACGCTCGGCGGCGGTAACCACTTCATCGAGGTCTGCCTGGACCAGGACGACCGGGTGTGGATCCTGCTGCATTCCGGCAGCCGCAACATCGGCAAGGAACTCGCCGAGCGGCACATGGCGATCGCGCGGACGCTGCCGCACAACGTCGACCTGCCCGACCGCGACCTGGCGGTCTTCGTCTCCGGCACGCCGGAGATGGACGCCTACCGGCGTGACCTCACCTGGGCCCAGGAGTACGCGGCGCGCAACCGCGCGGTGATGCTGGCCCTGGTCTGCCGTGCGGTGAGTGCCGAGTTCGCGACGCGGGGCGTGCGTTTCGAGCAGCCGATCAGCTGCCACCACAATTATGTGGCGGAGGAGATCATCGACGGCGTGCCGATGCTGGTCACCCGCAAGGGCGCCGTGCGGGCGGGAGCGGGCGATCTCGCGCTGATTCCCGGCTCGATGGGAACCCGCTCGTATGTGGTGCGCGGAAAGGGGAATCCGGCGTCGTTCCAGTCCGCCTCGCACGGCGCGGGGCGGCGGATGAGCCGCAACGCGGCCAAGAAGCAGTTCACCGTGGCCGATCTCATCGCGCAGACCGAGGGCGTCGAGTCGCGCAAGGACGCGGGCGTGGTGGACGAGATCCCGGCGGCGTACAAGGACATCGACGAGGTCATCGAGGCACAGCGGGACCTGGTCGACGTGGTCGCGACGTTGCGCCAGGTGCTCTGCGTCAAGGGCTGACCGCCGCGTAGCGGGCTTCGCGCCGGGCGAGTCGCGCTCGCCCGGCGCCGCGTCGCGCTCCGGGTCGCCACGAGGTGAGCGACGAACTCGGCTCCCCGGTGAGCAGACAAGTCGAGCGTCAGTGCCCAGCCGACTCGGTTACTGCGGCCCGGTCCGGCGCTTGTGCCATCGGCCACCAGGGAGTGCGGCGAGCTGCACCGACGCCGACGCGCCCGCACCTGTCGACGTGGATCTGCCGACGACTTCCTCGATATCATCGGATATGCCCTCGTGGCCCTCGTTCTTCTCGACTCCTCCGGACTCCGACCCGGCGGCAGGCCCGCCGGAGATCCCCGGCGTGCGGCGGTCGGAGGTGATCGCCCGCGGCGTGCGTTTCCATGTCACCGAGGCGGGCCCGGTGGACGGACGTCCGGTGCTGGCGCTGCACGGCTGGCCCGAGCATCACTACGCCTACCGGCATCTGCTCGCCGATCCACCGGAAGGACTGCGGATCATCGCGCCCGACCTGCCCGGTTACGGCTGGTCGGGTCCCGCGCCGCACCGGTGGGCCAAGGAGGACATCGCCTCCGACCTGCTCGCGCTGCTGGATGCGCTCGGCCTGGAGCGCGTACTGCTCGTGGGCCACGACTGGGGCGGCTACATCGCCCACCTGCTCGTGTTGCGCAAGCCGGAGCGATTCGATGCCCTGCTGGCGCTCAACATCGCCCACCCGTGGCAGACGGCGCGCGGCTTCCTCCCGCACGCGTGGCGGTTCCTGGTCTACCAACCGGCCGTCGCGTCGTTCGGCGACTACCTGCACCGGCGTACCCGCTTCCTGGAGCAGTTCGTCTTCGCCGGCGCCGTCCGTAATCGCGAGGAATTCGGCCCCGAGGTGACCCGGGCGTACGCGGACCGTTTCCGCGACCCCGTCTGTGCCCGCACCGCGACCGACACCTATCGCACCTTCCTGCTGCGCGAAGTACCCCGGTCGGCCGGACACGGCGAACGACGCCGGGCGACGGTTCCGATCCGCGCCCTGTTCGGTGTCCAGGACGCGGCGATCCATCCGTCGCTCGCGGCCGAGGAGACCGCCCGCGCCGACGACTACCGCCTGGAACTGGTCGAGAACTGCGGCCACTTCATCGCCGAGGAGCGTCCGGACCTGGTCCGCGCCCGGCTGGTCGCGCTGGCGGCGGAGACCGCGCGACCCGGCTGAGCACGACCGTCGTCCTGGCTGCGCGATCAGCCCCAGGCGCGCCACTCGAACGTCACACCGGCCGCTTATCGGGGTTGCTCGCGCGTACCCCCGCTCCCGGTCGGCGTGACCGCCTCACCCCTGGCTCCGGCTCGGTGTTCACCCGGCAGGTGGGCGATCGGAAGTGACGCCGCGCTCACCGATCCCGGTCGGCGTGACTGCCTCACCCTCAGCTCCGACTCGGTGTTCACCCGGCCGGTGGGCAGCCGGAAGTGGCGCCGCCCTCACCGGACCATCGGCTGGCACGTCCCGCCGCCCAGCAACGGTCGGGCGCGGGCTCACCTGTCGGAGCCGTCGGGCACGATGGAGCGCATGACCACGGCCACCGGCGCGTCCTCGATCGACCTCACGGCCCCCGACCTGCGCGAGCATGCCGAACAGCTGTTGCGCGAACTGGCCGGGGCGGGCGCTGCGCTGCGGGAGGACCAGTGGACTGCCATCGAGGCGCTCGTCGTCCGGCGGCGCAGGGCGCTGGTCGTGCAGCGCACCGGCTGGGGCAAGTCGGCGGTGTACTTCATCGCCGCCAAGCTGCTGCGCAGGGCCGGGCGCGGGCCCACGGTGATCGTGTCGCCGCTGCTCGCGCTGATGCGCAACCAGGTGGCGGCGGCGCAGCGCGCGGGGGTGGTGGCCGCCACCATCAATTCGGGCAACGTCACCGAGTGGGACGAGATCCACGCACAGGTCGCGGCGGGCGCGGTCGACGTCCTGCTGGTCAGCCCGGAGCGGCTGAACAACCCGGATTTCCGGGACCAGGTGCTGCCCCGGCTCGCGGCCGACGCCGGACTGGTGGTGATCGATGAAGCGCACTGCGTGTCGGATTGGGGCCACGACTTCCGGCCGGACTACCGGCGCATCCGGACGCTGATCGCCGACCTGGGCTCCGACGTCCCGGTGCTCGCCACCACCGCGACCGCCAACGACCGGGTGGTCACCGACGTCGCCACCCAGATCGGCACCGACACCTTGGTGCTGCGCGGCACGCTCGATCGCGAGTCGCTGCACCTGTCGGTGGTCCGCTTCGACGACGCCGTGGAACGCACCGCCTGGCTCAGTGGCCACCTGCACCGGCTGCCCGGTTCCGGCATCGTCTACACCCTCACCGTCGCCGCCGCGCACGATCTGGCCGACGTGCTGAACTCCCATGGCCACACCGTCGCCGCCTACACGGGCCAGACCGACCCCGCCGAACGCGAGGCACTGGAGGCGGCGCTGCTGAACAACGAGGTGAAGGCGCTCATCGCCACCTCCGCGCTCGGCATGGGATTCGACAAACCCGATCTCGGGTTCGTGGTGCACGTCGGCGCGCCCTCCTCGCCCATCGCCTACTACCAGCAGGTAGGGCGCGCCGGGCGCGGCACCGACCGCGCCGAGGTGGTCCTGCTTCCCGGCCCCGAGGACACCCGGATCTGGAGCTACTTCGCCTCCGTCGCCTTCCCGCGTGAGCACATCGTGCGTGCCGTGCTCGATGCGCTGGACTCCGACCGCGCGCTGTCCACCGCGGCGTTGGAGCCGCTGGTGGAACTGAACCGCTCCCGGCTGGAAATGGTGCTGAAGGTGCTCGACGTGGACGGCGCGGTACGCCGCGTCCGCGGCGGCTGGATCGCCACCGGCGAGCCGTGGACCTACGACACCGAGCGCTACGAGCGGCTGTCCATCGCGCGTGAGGCCGAGCAGCAGGCCATGATCGACTACCAGTCGACCGCCGATTGCCGCATGGAGTTCCTGCGCCGCCAGCTCGACGACCCCGGGCTGTCCGCGGGATCCGCCGATTCGCCCGGCTGCGGCCGCTGCGACAACTGCACCGGCAGTCGCCCCGACCGCACCGTGGCCGCCGAAGCGGTCGCCGCGACCAAAGCCCGGCTCGACCGCCCCGGCATCGATCTCGCACCGCGCAAGCAGTGGCCCACCGGCATGGCCAAGCTCGGAATCCCGCTGTCCGGCAAGATCACCGGCGGCGCCGAGACCGGTCGCGTACTCGGCAGGCTGACCGACCTCGGCTGGGGGCAGCGGTTGCGAGTACTGCTCGACGGACCGGACGACCCGGTTCCCGACGCGGTCTTCGACGCCTGCATCGCCGTTCTGCGGGAGTGGGACTGGGCAGCCCGCCCGACCTCGGTGCTCGCGTTGGAATCCCCGCGCTACCCCGTACTCACCGCCACCCTCGCCGCCCGGCTCGCCGAGGTCGGCCGGCTGCACGACCTCGGCACACTGCGCACCCGCCCGGGCAGGCCGCCGGTCTCCGCGGCCAATTCCGCGCATCGCGTCGCCGGACTGTTCGACTCGTGGGAGATCCCCGACCTCACCCAGGTGCCGGGCCCGATCCTGCTCGTGGACACCGTCACCGACACCGGCTGGACCTTCACCGTCGCCGCCCACGCGCTCCGCGCGGCCGGAGCCGACGCCATCCTGCCGTTCGCCCTGGCCACCCCGACATAACGACGGCCCTCGGCGGACGCGGGCCGGTCTCCTGCCCCCAGGACATGTCGCACCGCACCGTCGAACACGCTCACCGGCGTCCATCGGGTGTGCCTGCGACGAGACAGCGACCAGTCCCCCACCTCTCCTCCCAGCCGCAAGTCTCGAACGAAGCGACAGCGAGGTTTGCGCGAGCTTCGCCCACCATGAACGTCCAAGTAATCGCAGCCTCCGTGACGAAGCACAAGTGCCGACCCCACCCCGCCCTGACGATGGCAAAAATCAGGCCGCGAGGCTCACCGCCTACGCACCACACCAGCTCAGCCCCAGGTTTCGAGCGAAGCGAGACCGAGCATGCGCCGTTCGCGGCCCGGCTCGCGTCCGAGTGGCCGCCGCGTAGGCGACGAAGGAGCAAGCGGCGGTCACTCGGACGCGAGCCACCAAGGGGCCGCGAACACGCAGCGCCGCAGGCGCTGCAATCAAAGACTGAGCGTCGCCCGCAAGCGTGCGTCGAGTGATTCCGTCTCGGCCTGGGTGAGCACACCGAGGTGTTCGGTGAGCCAGGGGCGGTAGGCGCGGTGCAGTTTCAGGGTGTCGGCCCAGCCGTGCTCGGTGTGGGTGGCCAGCACGTGGCCGGGGTCCGCGTCGCGCAACGGGACGACTTGCAGCCAGCGATAGCGCGAGGTGATCACCGCGGAGTCGGACACCAGCACGACCGTCATGCGTCGCGGGAAAGGAGTTCCGTCGCTGAGCGTCGGGGCGTAGCGCCAGATCTCACCGCGTCTCATGCGGCGCCGCTGGCGTCGTCTTCGGCGGCCTGGGTGAGCGTGACGTCGTCGTAGGCGGCGGCCAGCTCGGCTTCGTCGTCGATGACCAGCGCCGTCAGGCTGTCGTGCACGAGCGTGGTGCGCAGCGCGGCGTTGATCACCGCCGACAGACTGCGGTGCTGGCGATCGGCGACCTCCCTGGCCCACTCGGCCACCTGCGGATCCAATGTGACGGTCACGCGCGTCGCCTTGCTCATATTCGTATGCATACCAGAGCGGTGCGACGACCGGTACCGGCCCGAGGCCGCCCGCTGTGGGAATGCCTCGCCATCGCCGCGCCACACCCCGCGGCGCTTCGGACCGGCCCCGTCCGGCTCTGCCCATTAAGGTCGATTCGTGGCAAGCAAATCCGCGGGGTCGGCGATCGAACTCGAGGTCGACGACCACACGATCCGTATCTCCAATCCGGACCGGGTCTACTTCCCGGAGACCGGCGCGACCAAGCTCGATCTGGTGCGGTACTACCTGAGCGTCGGCGACGGCATCGTCAACGCGCTGCGCAACCGGCCCTGCATGCTGCACCGGTTCCCCAAAGGACTCGCGGGCGACAAGGTGCATCAGAAGCGGCTTCCCGCGGGCGCGCCGGACTGGATTCCCACTGTGCGGGTGTACTTTCCGCGCTATGGCAGGCACGCCGACGAGCTGTGCGTCGAGAAGCTCGCCGACGTCGTCTGGGCGGTGCAGATGTCGACGGTCGAGTTCCATCCGTGGAATTCCCGCGCCGCCGACACCGAGCGCCCCGACGAGTGGCGCATCGACCTCGACCCGATGCCGGACTGCCCGTGGTCGCGGGTGCAGCGCGTCGCCGGAGTGGTGCACGAGGTGCTCGACGAGATCGGCGCCGTCGGATGGCCCAAGACCTCCGGCGGCAAGGGCCTGCACGTGTACGTGCGGATCGCGCCGGACCGAGGTTTCCAGGATGTGCGCCGGGCAGCGCTCGCCTTCGCCCGGGAAGTCGAGCGCCGCGCACCCGACGACGTGACCACCACCTGGTGGCGCCGCGACCGCGATCCGAAGCTGCTGTTCGTCGACTACAACCAGAACGCACGCGACCACACCATCGCCGCCGCCTACTCTGTGCGCGGCGTCCCGGCCGCCACGGTCTCCACCCCGGTACGCTGGGACGAAATTCCCGACATCGATCCGCGCGATTTCACCATGTCCACCGTTCCCGCTCGCTTCGCCGAACTCGGCGATCTGCACGCGGGCATGGACGACGCGGTGTTCCACCTGGATCCTCTCCTGGAGTGGGCCGAGCGGGACAAAGTGGACGTGGAGCTCGACGAGGAGCAGACGGATCGGCGCGAGGCCTAGCGCCCATCCGGACCGGCGTCCCGCGACCGATCGGCGCACGCCCGGCGGTGCTACGGTCGCAACGTCCACCCCGCTCGCGACCACGTCCTACTGCTCCGAAGGAGGTCCGTCCATGAACCGACCGGCAGTATCCATCGCGATCGGCCCCACCGACCCTCCTCCCACGCTGGTGGAGAAGGCCGTGCTGGAGGCGGGCGCCGTGGTCTCCGGCCTCGACGAGGCGCAGGGGCTGATCTGGGTCGGCGATCCTGAGGAGTTCCCCGAGGAGTTGCCCGCCCGCGTGGAGTGGGTGCAGCTCCCGGCCGCGGGCGTCGAGGACTGGTTCACCGCGGGCATCATCGCCCGGCATCCCGGTGTCCGGTTCACCTCGGCCGCAGGCGCTTTCGCGGCGAGCGTGGCCGAGCACGCGCTCATGCTGCTGCTCGCGGGCGTCCGGTACCTGCCCGAGCACCTGCGCGCGACGGACTGGCGGCAACAGGACTTCTTTCCCCACGTCGGCACGCTGCGCGGCAAGACGGTGACGATCGTCGGCGCGGGCGGCATCGGCCGCGCGCTGATCCCGATGCTGGTCCCGCTCGGCGCGCACATCATCGCCGTCAACCGCAGCGGGCGGCCGGTCACCGGCCCGGGCATTCCATCCTCGGTCGAGACGATTTCCGCCGATCATCTCGGCCGGGTCTGGCCGCACACCGATCACGTGGTGGTCGCCGCGCCCGCCACACCCGCCACCAGGCATCTCGTCGGTGCGGATGAACTCGCGCGGCTCAAGCCGTCCTCGTGGATCGTCAACGTGGCGCGCGGCAGCCTCGTCGACACCGACGCGCTGGTGGCGGCGCTGTCCTCCGGCGCGATCGGCGGCGCCGCGCTCGACGTCACCGACCCCGAGCCGCTCCCGGCGGGGCATCCGCTCTGGAAGCTACCGAACGCGATTGTCACGCCGCATGATTCGAACCCGCCCCAGCTGCGGTTCGCGGCCTTCGCCGATCACGTCGAGGCGAACGTCAAGCGGTTCCTCGAAGGAGGACAGCTACTGGCGCCGATCGATCCCGCGCGCGGGTACTGACGAAAACATCTCGGCGACCGCGACATCCGCGCGCATCGCGACCGTCAGCCGGACAGCGCCCGGCCGAGGATTTCCTCGATGACCGCGCTCTTGGCGTTGGCGTAGTGCTGGACGAACTTCCAGTCGCGTTGTGCGAGTTGACGTTTGTTCCGCTCGTAGTACTCCCGGTCGCTGTCGTGCGTGCGGAGCCGGTCGCGGAAGGCCAGAATCCGCTCGATCTCCGGCGCTCCCGACTCCGGCGAGAGCACGTGCAGGTTCACGTCCCGCGAGGCGCCGGTATCCACACGGCGGACGAGACAGCGATGCTGATACCAGCCGGGCTGCCGGATCCGTAACGTGTACCCGGCAGCCTCGAGAGCCGGAACGTAAGCGGGCTCGTCGGTGGTGTCCGGAACCAGCAGCAGGATGTCGATCAGCGGCTTGGCCGCGAGACCGGGCACCGCCGTGGAGCCGGTGTGCTCGATCCGCAGAGCCACCGCGCCCAGCGCCGCGCGAATGACGGCTTCTTCCCCGGCGTACCAGTCCGGCCACGCGGGGTTGTATTCCTCGAGCACCACCTTGACCGCATACGGCCGCAAATCGCCGACGGTGACGGCGGCGATCTCATCGTCGTCCAATATCGCCACACGTCACTGTACAGCCGCACTCCTCCGTTCAGGCGCTGCACGATGCGCGCAGCACAGACGCAAACAATCAGCCTCTTAGAAATGTGCCATTGACAACTGGCACATTGGTGACTGATTCTGAACGCATGACAAGGTCAACGAGGACCTCGGTACCCGGCGTCCCCGCCGCGCCCTCGGCCCGCGCCACTGTGGCCGCGGCAGCCTCTCGGCTCGCCCTGCGTCCGCTGAACTGCGCGGTTCCGATGAACACGCCGGGCGTCTGGTTCGCGCGCAAGCTCATCGCCACCTTGATGACCGTCGGTGGTCCGGTTCCACCCGGGACGTCCGTAACGCAGGTCCGGTCCGGTGCGGTTCGCGGCGAATGGGTGCGGGCGGCCGGCGTGCCGTTCGGGACGCGAGCGGTCTACTACATCCACGGCAGCGGCTATGTGATCTGCTCGGCCCGTACGCATCGCGCTCTCGCCGCCCGGCTTTCGGCCAAGACCGGGCTTCCGGTCTTCCTCACCGACTACCGCCTCGCGCCCGAACACCGGTTCCCTGCCGCGGCCGACGACGTCGAGGCAGGCTACCGCTGGCTGCTCGGCCGTGGCATCGCCGCGCGAGACCTGGTGATCGCCTGCGATTCCGCGGGTGGGCACCTCGCACTCGACCTGCTCGTGGAGAACGGACGACACCGGTGGCCCCAGCCCGCGGCGGTCGCGATGTTCTCCCCGCTGCTGGACCTGACCCTCGGCCTGGCCGCCGAGCAGGAACGCGTCCGGACCGATCCACTGATCTCCGCCGCCGCGGCGAGCAGGCTGCCCGCGTCCTACACCACCGGGCACCCGGCCGACGCGCCGCGCCTGCGACTGGCCGTTCCGCACGGTCTGGCCTTGCCGCCGATCCTGGTGCAGGTGGGCGGCACCGAGATGCTCGCCGCCGACGCGCGAGCGCTGTGCGAGATGGTCCGGCGCGCCGGCGGCAGCTGCGAACTCGAGGTCTGGCCGGGGCAACTGCACGTCTTCCAGGCCCTTCCCCTGGTGGTGCCCGAGGCCGATCAGGCCATCGCCCGCGCCGCCGACTTCCTGCGCGCGGCGCTGGTCGCTACCTCCGGTACGGAAAAGGTGAGTTGAGATGTTCGGATTGGACAAGCTGGTGGCGCTGGGCCGGGCCCGGCGCACGCACGGCGCGCGAGCCGTGGTCACCGGCGCGGGCAGCGGCATCGGGCGGGCGTTCGCGCTGGAGATCGCGGCCCGTGGCGGCCGGGTGATCTGCGCCGACATCGACGAGGCGCGTGCCGACGAGACCGTCGCCCTGATCGAACGCACCCACCCCGGCGCCGCCCACGCCTTCCGCTGCGACGTCGCACAGCGCGAAGACGTGGAGCTGCTGGCCCGGTTCGCCGAAACTCTGTTCGAGCGCCCGGTCAGCCTCGTCGTCAACAACGCGGGCGTCGGCATCGGCGGAAAACCGGTGGGCCGCATCGGCTTCGATGATTGGCAGTGGGCGCTCGGCATCAACCTGTGGGGCGTGGTGCACGGCTGCGAGGTCTTCGCTCCGCGCCTGCGCGCCGCCGGGCACGGCGGCATCATCAACGTCGCCTCGGCCGCCGGATTCGCCGCCGCCCCCTCGATGGCCGCCTACAACGTGTCCAAGGCGGGCGTGCTGTCGCTGTCGGAGACCATGGCCGCCGAGCTGAGCGGTTCCGGCGTCGCGGTCACGGTTCTGTGCCCGACGTTCGTGCGCACGAACGTCGCCCGTGACGGCCGGATCACCAGGGAGTCGGCGCAACTGGCCGATTTCCTCATGCGCTGGACCGGTTTCTCGCCAGAGCGCGTCGCACGCACGGCCCTGGACGCCCACGACCGCGGGCAGCTCTACGTGCTCCCCCAATTGGACGCGCACGTCGTCTGGCTGCTCAAGCGGTACTTCCCCGCGCAGTACACCTTCGTCCTCGGGCTCCTGGATCGGCTCCTGCCCCAAGAGGACTCGACCACCACCGACCGTACGACGGTCGCCGACAAGACAGGAGTCTGACATGGCCATCGCGATGGACTTCGACGACATGCTCCGCAAGATCAAGGATCGCCAGTGGGCGCTGGCCGACATCGACTGGGACGCGCCGGGCGCCGAGACGATCACGCCCGAACTGCACGCCAAGCTCAAGCCGTTCATGGCCGACCTGATGTGGATCGAGAACGTCGGCGCGCGCGGCTTCGCGGCGATGGCCAAGAAGGCGCCGAACGAGACGCTGCGCGAGATCTACCGCTACTTCCACGCCGAGGAGCAGAAGCACGCCAACGCCGAACTGGCGCTGATGCGCCGGTGGGGCATGCTCGACGGCGACGAGATCCCGCAGCCGAACGTCAACGTCAAGCTGGTGATCGACTTCCTGGACAAGTACTCCGACGACATGTCGCTGTCTTTCCTCGGCACCGTGATCCCGATGCTGGAGGTCGCCCTGGACGGCGCGCTGATCAAGTTCATCATGGACGAGATCGAGGACCCGGTCTGCCAGGAGGCGTTCAAGAAGATCAATTCCGACGAATCCCGCCATCTGGCCGTTGATTTCGCCGTGATGGATCTGCTCGGGCACGGCGAGATGCGCAAGCTGCTCATCGACCTGGTCGGCGGCTGGGCCAAGCCCTCGCTGATCATCGGCGTGCTGAGCTACGTGCCGCTGCTGAACAAGATGCGCGACAACATCGTCGCGATGGGCGTCGACGAGGAGAAGCTCTACGGCGCGCTCAAGCGCTACGCGAATGTCGGCGAGCGCAGCGAATTCGCCCGACGACTCCCGATGTACCAGATCGTGAAGATGCACGGCAGCTGGGTGATCGATCGTGGTCACCCCTACCACGTGGTGGCCGACGCGCTGGTGAAGATCACCGGGCTGATGCCGAAGGCACTGCTGCGCAACAACCCGACCTGGTCGAAGGAACTGACCTACGAGCCCGCGGCATGACAGGGAACCCGATGAGCACGCACACCTTGGATGTCGCCGTCATCGGCGGCGGGTTCGCCGGCATCGGCACGGCCATCCGGCTGAAGCAGCGCGGAATCCACGATTTCGCGATCTTCGAGCGCGGCGCCGCGATCGGCGGCACCTGGCGCGACA
Source organism: Nocardia gipuzkoensis (assembly GCF_021183645.1). Taxonomy (NCBI): domain Bacteria; kingdom Bacillati; phylum Actinomycetota; class Actinomycetes; order Mycobacteriales; family Nocardiaceae; genus Nocardia; species Nocardia gipuzkoensis. The sequence goes on from NZ_CP089225.1 coordinate 942,381, forward strand.
ACACCTATCCCGGTGCGGCGTGCGACATTCCGTCCCGGCTGTACTCCTACAGTTTCGCGCCCAACCCGAACTGGTCGCGCACCTATTCCGGGAGCAACGAGATCCTCGGCTACATCGAGGCGATGACCGCGGAATTCGGGCTCGGCCCGCACCTGCGGTTGGGGCACAACGTCACCGGCATCGTGTTCGACGAGCAGGCCGGGGTCTGGGAAATCGCGGTCGAAGGCCGCGCGCATCCGATCCTCGCCCGCACCGTGGTGCTGGCGTCGGGGCCGCTGGCCAACGCCAGTCTCCCGGATATTCGCGGCATCGAGACCTATCAGGGCCACAAGATCCACAGCGCCCGCTGGGATCACGACTACGACTTCACCGGTAAACGCGTCGCGGTCGTCGGCACGGGGGCCAGCGCGGTCCAGATCATCCCGGAACTGGTCGAGAAGGCCGCCTCGGTGAAGGTGTTCCAGCGCACGCCGGGCTGGGTGCTGCCGCGGGTCGACCGGCAGACCAACGGCCTGACCAAGGAGCTCTACCGCCGGGTGCCGGCCGCCGAACAACTGGCCCGGCGCGCCTGGTTCTACGGGCACGAGTCGGTGGCGCTGGGCGTGGTCTGGAACACGCCGCTGACCAGGGTGGTCGAGCTGGTCGGCAAAGCGCAGCTGCGCAGGCAGGTCAAGGACCCCTGGCTGCGCCGCCAGCTCACCCCGGACTTCCGGGCCGGCTGCAAACGCCTGCTGATGACCGACGACTACTACCCCGCCCTGCAGCGGGACAACTGCAAGCTGATCACCTGGCCGATCGCCCGGATCTCCGAGCACGGCATCCGCACCGCGGAAGGCATCGAGCACCAGGCGGATTGCATCGTCTTCGCGACCGGCTTCGACGTCTCCAAGGCCGGGACGCCCGTGCCGGTGGTCGGGCGCGACGGCCGGGTCCTCGCCGACGAATGGTCGCGTGGCGCCTACGCCTACAAGAGCGTCGCGGTCTCCGGATATCCCAACCTGTATCTCACCTTCGGACCCAATTCCGGGCCGGGGCACAACTCGGCGCTGGTCTACATGGAAGCCCAGATCGACTATCTGGTCGGCGCGATCGGCCTCATCCTGGACCGGAATCTGCGGATGCTGGACGTGCGGCGGGATCGCCAGGACCGCTACAACGCAGCCATCCAGCGCAAGCTGTCGGCTACCACCTGGAACTCGGGATGCCGCAGCTGGTACCTCACCGAGGACGGCTTCAACGCCACGATGTATCCGGGTTTCGCCACCCAGTACGTCCACCAGCTGCGCGCGGTGGATCTCGACGACTACCTCGTCGTCGAATCCAGCGCCGACCAGCGGCAACCACGGGTCGCACCGGTTTCCTAGGTGCCGAGGAACCGGCGGCGCGGACGATAGACTCGGTCCGCAGGGAGTTCAGCAGCGCGCCGCCGGTCCATCGGCGCCGTGGTCAGCGAGGGAGGTGAGGTCGACGCCGGAGTACCGGATCGATGACCTCGCGCGCGCCGCGGGCACCACCACCCGCAACGTGCGCGCCTACCAGGAACGCGGTCTGCTGCCGCCACCGGTCGGCAAGGACGGCCGAGCCAGTATCTACGACGACGCGCACCTGGAGCGGCTGCGCCTGATCGACGCGCTGCTGCAACGCGGCTTCACCACCGCGCACATCGCCGACTTCATCACCAGCTGGGAGACCGGCAAGGACCTCACCGAGGTGCTCGGCCTGCAACACGCCGTCACGGCGTCCTGGGCCAAGGACGAGACCTTCGAGGTGCCCCGCGAGCTGATCGGCACCATTCTCGGCTCCGAGGCCGACGAGCTGGTCGACCGGCTGCGCGAGATGAAACTGGTCCGGCTGGAAGGCGACACTGTGGTGTTCACCGAGACCCAGCTGCTCACCTCGTTCGCCGAACTGCACGAATACGGGCTCGAACTGCGCACGCTCGTCGAGATCTACGCCAAGGTGGCCGACCGGATCGATGACATCACCCACATCATGATCACCGCCGCCAAACAGCACATCATCGATGAGCACGGCCCCGGCTGGATGCCCGACACCAGCAGCGAAATCGCCGACACCACAACGATGCTCAACAAGATGCGCGAACTCGCCGTGGCCTCGGTGCACGCCACGCTCGCCCGCTCGATGGACGTCACGCTGCGGCGCGAACTCGGCGACTACCTCGCCACGGCGGCCGAGCGAGAGAAACAGCGCAGCGAATCCGGTCGCGACGTACCCTCCTAGACAAAGCGCAGAGTGCCGACCTTCGACGGATGGAGTCGCCGTGGCGTCCGACCGACCGAGAATCCCTCCGCTGCCGCTGGTACGGGCCGTCGAATCGGTGCGCGGCGCGCTGGCCGTCGCGTTCCGCAAATTGGTGCCGGGCCACGTCGCGCTGATGGAGCTGATCGCGGCCGGATGGATCACCCAGGCCATCCATGCCGCCGCGGCGCTCGGCGTGGCCGACGAGCTCGCGGCGGGACCGCGGTCGGGCGCGCAGCTCGCGGCGGCGGTCGGCGCCGACGAGGACGCGTTGCGCCGGTTGCTGCGGCTGCTGATCAGTCACGGCATCTTCACGCAGCGGCGCGACGGACGATACGCACTGACGCCGATGGCGCGGGCTCTGCGCCGCGATGCGGACGTATCGTTGCGCGACGCCGTGCTGTTCTTCGGTTCGCCCGGTCACCGCAACCACTGGACGCACCTGGTCGAGGCCGTGCGCACCGGCGAGCCGGTCGGCGAGAAGCTCGACGGGATGCCGTTCTTCGAATACGTCCAGCACGACCGCGAACTGGGCGAGCTGTTCGACCGCGCGATGACCAGCATCGCCACCCTGGCGATGGAACCGCTGCTGGCCGCCTACGATTTCGGCCGCTACGAGACCCTGGTCGACGTCGGCGGCGGCGAAGGAACGCTGATCACCGAAATCCTGCGCCGTGCGCCCCGATCGCGTGGCGTCCTCTTCGACCTGCCCGAGGTGGTCGCCTCGGCGCCCGCCCGGCTCGCCGAGCTCGGCCTCGCCGAACGCTGCGCGGTGGAGAGCGGATCGTTCTTCGACCGGGTTCCCGAAGGCGGCGACGCCTACATCCTCAAGCACATCCTGCACGACTGGGCCGAACCGGACGCGGCGCGAATTCTGCGCACACTGCGAGCGGCCATGGCTCCCGACGCCCGCTTACTGATCGTCGAACTGGTCGTCCCGGAGCACACCGCACCGCACCCGAGCAAATTCATCGACTTGGAGATGCTGGTCAATACGGGCGGCCGGGAACGGACCGAAGCGGAGTACCGCGAGTTCCTGGCCCGGCACGGCTTCACGCTGATTCGGTGCGTGCCGACGGCCTCTCCGGACAACGTGCTGGAGGCCCGGCCGAGTTGACCGCTCGAACGGCGAAACCCGCTCCGGTCGAACGAATTTCCCGCTACAACGCCGGGGCGGGGACGACGAACGCCAGGGTGGCGATCCCTACGGCGCCGTCGGCCATGCAGGTGACGCGCATCGGCTTGCCGACCGGCGTCTCCTGAGACTCGAAGCCGCTGTAGTAGCCGAGCACCGGCCCGGACCGCACCGACGGCAGGAGAAGACCGAAGCACTCGGCGTCCAGCACCGACACGCCCTCGCCGCTGTGGCACAGGGCGGCCGCGTCGGTGACGCCGCGGTCGACGTAGCAGCCGGTCGGCTCGGCGGCGGCGGGCCCGGCTCCGGCCAAGGCGACACCGCCGACCAGAAACAGCAGACCGGTTCCCGCGCCCACGCGCCGCATCATGGTGTGCACCGCAATCCTCCTCGGCATATCTCGGCCGTACCCGGTTGTTGCTGTGCGGGGTTTCGCCCCTTGTACGTCCGGCGAACCCTTTCGGATATTCCAGCAGAATCGCAGGGCGCGGTCGAGCGCGACACCGTCACGAAATCACGGTTTTCAGATTGGATACCGGGCACGTCCGCCGGGACCGTGGCGTGCTCGCGTGGGAGATCTGCGGTCCGGACGTCGGAACCGCTAGGCTACGAGCAGCATCGGCGGGTTCGTGAGGATGTGATGCGGCCGTGGAATGGACCTTCACTCCGGACGAGTTCGCCCATATCTGGCGCGAGACCGACCTGGATCGACACCCGTACCCGCTGCGCATCCTGGAGACGCCCCGCACCGAGGACGAGGCGGAGAAGTTGCGCATCGTCCTCGCCGAGCGGCTGCCGGTCGGCTCCGACCCCGACCTCTCGGCTTGCCTGCGCATTTTGGCCAAGCCGCACACCAGGATCGTGGCGATCGGCGGCGCGCACCAGCCGGGCAGCGAACTGCGGCTGCTGGCCGCCGCCATCTACGACCGCGCCGTGCTCGCGGTGCAGGAACCCGGCGCGAGCCCGGATTTCGGTGGGCACGTGCGTATTTCGATCGGGCACAGCGCGAAACTCGGCCGCCGGATCGCGGCGCTGCTGCCGAAGACTCCCGCGGGCCGCGAACCCGCCCGGGTCGCGTCCGGCGACGCGGTCCGGGACCAGGAGACGGTGCGCGCGCGCCAGCAGGCCGCGCCGCGGATTCGCAAGCTGCTGCTCGAGCCGCATACCGCCGAAGGTCACATCAGAATCGAACCGCGGCTCGATCGCCCGACGCCGCCACCACCGATCCACTACACCTGGATCGACGTGCGCAACGACGGAAGATACCTGATCAAAGCGGGCGACGAAGTGCGCATCGCCCCCGCATCCGCCGAGCAGATCGCCATCCAATTGCAAAAGCGCATCCCGGTATAACTCGTTTCGGCGGCCGTGGGCGCCGACTATTACTGACCCGGCACTCGGCTTCCGGTTAGTCTGGGGCGGACCGACCGATCTCAGGGGTGAGCGATGACGATCGAGACCAGCCGAGCCGATATCGCGCGATTCAAGGAGGCCGCGCAGGCCGGGACCGTCCAGTTCGATCCGGCGGCGGCTCGGCAATGCGCCGACATGTACGAACGGCAGGCCGACCGGCTGATCCACCTACAGCAACGCCTCGAATCCGCCGCGGACCTAGGAGGTTTCGGTGGTTTCGTCTCCGCCCAGCAGTTGCAGGCGGGCTTCAGCCACAAGGCGCGTGACGCGGCGGCTCTGCTCGACCACTACATCGAGGCGGCCTACCGCATGAAGGAAGCGTTCTTGATCAGCGGAGGACTGTTCGAAGAGGCCGACGCCGCCGGCGCCGCCGCCCTGCGCGCGGTCCAGACGAGGTTGCCCCGATGACCGGTTCCGATCCCACCTACATCAACTCGATGGAGCACTTCGAGTCGCTGCGCCACGAGGAGATCTACGCGAAGGCACAGCAGATCGACGCGGCGCAGGTACTGCGCGCGTCGGCGATCTGGATCGAGGTGGCCGGGGCGCTCACCACATCGTTCCCGCTCACCCGCGGCGGTGCGGACCGCGTGATGGACTCGGCCGAATGGAAAGGCGCCGCGGCCGACGCCGCCCAGGCATCCGCCCGCAGTTTCGCGGCGTCGGCCGACGAGCTGGCCGCCGTGCTCGGCCAGGTGGGCGCCCGGCTCGGCGGGGTCGCCGCGGCCGCCGAGGCGGTGAAGCTGGCGGTGGTGCCGCCCGGCGCTTCCGGACCCGTCGGCGCGATCGCGCAACTGCTGGAAGCAGCGCACGTCATCAACGCGCAGATGGCGCAGGAGGCGATGCGCCAAGAGGCCGTGCTCGCGATGAACATGGTCTACAAACCCGCCTATTCCGCGGCGGGTACCGCCGTGCCCGCGCTGCCCCCGCCCCCCGCGATAACGGCGCCGTCCGCGCCGCGGTCGGTGTCCCCTGGCGCACCCAGATACGCCACGCCCGAGCAAACGTCACCGAATGGCCAATGGTCGCCGGAGACACCGCAACCGGCACCTGCCGCGCCGGAATCGTCCGAGCCGTCGCACAATCCGGCACCACCCGCCCAGGCGAAGCCGGAGACTCAGCAGCCCCCTTCGGCGCCACCCACACAGCAGGCTCCCCCGCCGCAGCAGGCGCCGTCCACCCAGACACCGACGCCACACCCCACACCGTCCCAGGAGCCGACACCGTCCCCCCAGCCGGCTCCGCCGACACAGCAGGCGCCGTCCACCACACCGACGCCACCGAGTCCTTCTCCCACACCGAATATCCCGGAGCCCGTGCAGCCGCCGAGCTCATCGGCACCGCCACCGCCCACGCCACCGAGCACGGAACCAGTGCAACCGCCGAGTTCGTCGGCACCGCCACCACCCGCACCGCCCAGCCCGGAACCAACCCCGCCACCGAGCCCGTCGGCACCGCCACCGCCTCCACCCACACCACCGAGCACGGAACCAGTGCAACCGCCGAGTTCGTCGGCACCGCCACCGGCACCGCCGAGCCCGGAACCGGCCCCGCCACCGAGCCCGTCGGCGCCGCCACCCCCTCCACCCGCACCACCGAGCCCACCCCCCGCGCAGCCCCCGGTACCCGGTCCTGCCGGCCCCGAGGTCCCGATGCCCGACCCCGGTGGCCAACCCGGCGTCACCGGCCCGGTGGAAGGCAACCAACAGCAGATACCCACGACCAACCAACCCGGCGTCGTCCCGTCCTGACGGCCGATCCTCGAACACCGTCACCACGGCGGTGGCCGTCGGCAGTTTTCGGCCAGGCCGGCGGCACAGTTCTGGCCGACAGCCGCCGCGAACTGTCGCGTCCCGCTCCGGCCTACAACCACGGCGCTGCACGGCAACGCGGCCGACCCATCGCGCGATCACCGCGATCCCTGATATGCGCCGAAGACGCTCGACCCCAGCGCATTCGAGTCGCGACAGGCACAGCGCCGTGCCGATCGCCGGGCCCCATCCGCCACGGAGCACCGCAGCTATTGGATGGCCGACGGGTCGATCCCGTGCATGGCCGTGTCCTGCTACAACCGAGATCCACCCATCGCGAAAGTCGTACGGCATAGAGGAGCAAGCGAAGCCGGGATAGACCTGCCCCGACCTCTCCCGCACCACCGCAGGCCCTCATCAGGAACCGACAGACCCAAACCCCATACCGGTCCGCGACCCGTACCGCCCGATCGCGCCACCCTGATTTACAGCCGCGGGCACTCGACCACAGCGCACCCGCATACGGATGCCGTCGTCACGCCGTCTCGACCACCCCGGCCACCACAGAACACCGTGGCGTCAGCCGGTTTTCGCGAACGGCCGGGCCTGGTCCGGCTCGCCTCGCCACAACAGTCCGCCAGCGACCAGCGCTTGCCGGAGATCCGCCGCCCGTGAAACATGCTTGCGGGTGCACGACCGAATGGATTCTCGGTCATGGGTGGTGCCGCGGCCGAGCGAACGCGCGGACCCGCGTGGCCCACGCGGCCGGGCATTCGCTATGCGATCAGACCTTGACCAGGTCGTCGGCGTGGATGACGGGGCGTTGCATCGTGTCGGGGAGTTCGGCGGTGGAGCGGCCGAGCATGCCTGCCAGTTCGGTGCTGTCGTATTCGACGACGCCCCGGGCGACGATCCGGTTGTCGGGGGCCACCAGATCCACCACGTCGCCGCCGTAGAAGCGGCCCCGGACGCCCACGATGCCGGCCGCGAGCAGCGACCGGCGCCGGTGCGCCACCGCTTGGACGGCGCCGTCGTCGATCAGCAGCGCGCCGCGGCTGTCCGCGGCGTGCCGGACCCAGAACTTCCGGGCGGACAGCCGCACCGGGCGTGCGGCGAACGCGGTGCCGACGGTGCCGGTGCTCAGCGCGGCGGAGGCCGAGGTGGCGGCGGCCAGCAGCACCGGCACGCCCGCGTCCGCGGCCAGACGCGCCGCCGACAACTTGGACGCCATGCCACCGGTACCGAGCGCGCCCCCGCTGCCCGCGATGACGCCGTCCAGGTCGGCGCTGCTGCGCACCTCGGGAATCAGCGTGGCCGCGCCCTTGCGCGGGTCGCCGTCGTACAGTCCTTCCACATCCGACAGCAGCACGAGCGCGTCGGCGCCCACCAAGTGGGCGACCAGCGCGGCGAGCCGGTCGTTGTCGCCGAAGCGGATCTCTTCCGTCGCGACCGTGTCGTTCTCGTTCACCACGGCCACCGCACCGAGCGAGCGCAGGCGATCGAGGGTGCGCTGCGCGTTGCGGTGGTGCTCGCGGCGCGCGAAGTCGTCGGCGCTCAAGAGCACCTGGCCGACCGTGCGGCCGTAGCGGGCGAACGAGGTGCCCCAGGCGTGCGCGAGCGCCAGTTGCCCGACGCTCGCAGCGGCCTGTTTGGTCGCCAGATCACGCGGACGGCTGGACAGGCCGAGCGGGGCGATACCCGCGCCGATCGCGCCGGAGGACACCACGACCACATCGGATCCGGCGCGCATCCGCGCCTCCACCGCGTCGGCGAGCCGATCCAGCCGCGCGGTGTCCAGGCCGCCCTTCAGACTGGTCAGCGCCGACGAACCGATCTTCACCACGACCCGGCGCGCCGCCGCGATCGCCAGCCGGGCGTCGCTCAGGCCCGGCGAATCCGCCTGGGCGGAAATAGACCTTACCTGCATCGCCACCGAACTCCCTGCACCACAATCGAATCCACGGTAGTCAGGGCGGTTGCCCTACTCCTCGTCGTCCTGGACCAGCCCGCGGCGCACCCGCGACGCGTGCTTGCGCTCGGCCGCGCTCACCCGGTCGGACTGCTCCAGCCGGATGTCGGTGCCGCGCCCGGTGGGCACCATGTCGATGCCCGCCGAGATCTGCGGCTCCCACTCGAACGTCACGGCGCCGATGGTCACCGGCGCTCCCGGCTCGGCGCCCAGCTTCACCAGCTCGTCCTCCACGCCCAAGCGGGCCAGACGGTCGGCCAGATAACCGACGGCCTCGTCGTTGTCGAATTGAGTCTGTCGCACCCAGCGCTCGGGCCGGGTGCCGCGCACGATGAAACCGCCCGGCTCCTGCGGGTCGGCGATCACGCTGAAGCCTGCCTCGTCCACCGCGATCGGACGGATGACCGGACGCTTGGGCGCCGCCTGCGGATGCTCCTCGCGGTACCTGCGCACCAGGTCGGCGAGGGCGAAGGTCAAGGGACGCAGGCCCGCGCGGCTCACCGCGGAGATCTCGAACACCGGCCAGCCCCGCTCAGTGAACTCCGGGGTCACCATTTCGGCCAGTTCGGCGGCGTCGGGCACGTCGATCTTGTTCAAGATCACCACACGCGGCCGGTCGGCCAGGTCGCCGAGTACGGCGTCCGCGCTCAGCGCGGGCTTGTAAGCGGCGAGTTCGGCCTCGAGCGCGTCGACGTCGGACACCGGGTCGCGCCCCGGCTCCAGCGTCGCGCAGTCCACCACATGGGCGAGCACCGCGCACCGCTCGAGGTGCCGCAGGAAGTCCAGCCCCAGGCCGCGGCCCTCGCTGGCCCCCGGAATCAAGCCGGGTACGTCGGCGACGGTGAAGGTGGTGTCGCCGCTGGCGACGACGCCGAGATTGGGGACCAGTGTGGTGAACGGGTAGTCGGCGATCTTCGGCTTGGCCGCCGACAGCACCGAGACCAGCGACGACTTGCCCGCGGAGGGAAAGCCGACCAGCCCGACATCGGCCACCGACTTCAGCTCCAGAACCAGGTCGAGTTCTTCGCCGTCCTCGCCGAGCAGCGCGAAGCCCGGCGCCTTGCGGGCCTTCGAGGCCAGCGACGCATTGCCGAGCCCGCCGCGGCCGCCGCGGGCGACGATGAACCGGTTGCCCGCACCTACCAGGTCGACCAGCACCTTGCCGTCGTCGTCGAGCACCACGGTGCCATTGGGCACCTGCAGCACCAGGTCGCTGCCCTGCTTGCCGTCGCGGTTGCCGCCCTCACCCGGTTTGCCGTTGCCCGCCTTCGCGTGCGGGTGGAAATGGAAGTCCAGCAGGGTGCGCACGTTGGAGTCGACCTCGAGGATCACGTCCCCGCCGTTGCCGCCGTTACCCCCGTCGGGCCCGCCGAGCGGCTTGAACTTCTCGCGGTGCACCGAGGCGCAGCCGTGGCCGCCGTTACCCGCACGCACATGCAGTACGACACGGTCGATGAACTTGGACATACGCCGAATCATCCTCCTTCTGGACTGGTCGTACTCGGGGCTGGTCGTTCGAGAACACGAAAAACGGGCCAGGGTTTCGAGACCCTGACCCGCTCGCTGTATATCCGGAAGTGGTTCGGCGGTCAGGCCTGAACCGGCTCCGGGGCCACGATGTTGACGGTCTTGCGTCCACGCTTGGTACCGAACTCGACCGCGCCCGCCGAAAGGGCGAACAGGGTGTCGTCACCGCCACGGCCGACGTTCACGCCGGGGTGGAAGTGGGTGCCGCGCTGACGCACCAGGATCTCGCCCGCCTTGACCGTCTGGCCGCCGAAGCGCTTGACGCCGAGTCGCTGGGCGTTGGAATCGCGTCCGTTCCGGGAGCTGGACGCGCCCTTCTTGTGTGCCATAGCTGGTTCTCCTCGGGATGTCTTACTTGATGCCGGTGACCTTCAGGACCGTCAGCGGCTGACGGTGGCCCTGGCGCTTGTGGTAGCCGGTCTTGTTCTTGAACTTGTGGATGCGGATCTTCGGGCCCTTGGTCTGCTCGACCACCTCGGCGGCCACGGAGACCTCGGCCAGCTTCGCGGCGTCGGTGGTCAGCTCGGCGCCGTCGACGACGAGAACCGGATCCAGCGCCACGGCGGTGCCCGGCGCACCCTCGATCTTCTCGACCTTCACCAGGTCACCGACCGCGACCTTGTACTGCTTTCCGCCGGTCTTGACGATCGCGTACGTTGCCATCGGTCGGCTGCCCTTCTTCCTCTATAGTGCTCGGCACTTGCTCACGCGGCGACTCCTCCGGTTTGATGCCACCGGAAACCGCCACACGACTGGTCTGGTAATCGCCACCGCCTCGGCGCCTGGTGACCCTCGGTATCGAACTGCGAGAACCGGGCCACGAAGACAAAATATGTTGTCACCGGGCAGCGACTGTCCAAGATTACAGGACGGCTACCGCGACGACCAAACCGGCGTCCGAGCGCGCCCTACCCGCATGCCACCGGTTCGCCGGCGGGACGCACGTGGCCCCCGCCGGAGAGACCGGCGGGGGCCATGCGCGCTGAGTGACGACTCGCTCCTACGCGTCCGGCGCACCTGCCGGGCGGCCGACCGCCCGCCTGCGTGGCCGGCTGCGCTGCGGCAATTCGACCGGTTGCGGCTGGGAGTAGTCGACCGCGGGCGTGGGCGCCTGCTCCGCGGTGGGCAGCACGAACACCGCTCCCGAGCTGTCCGCGGCGGGCGCGGCAGCCGAACGGGCAACCCGCCGGCGACGCGCCGGACGGGCCGGTTCGGGTTCGGCGGCACCGTTGGTGGTCGCCTGCGCACCGGCCTCGGCGGCCGCCTCGGTGACCGGGGCAGGCTCGGTGACCGGGGCAGGCTCGGTAACCGGGGCAGGCTCGGTAACCGGCTCGGGCTCGTCAGCGGCTCGGCCTGCGGTGGCGGCCTCCTCCGCCCGCACCGGTTCGATTTTCTCGACCTGCTCGACGACCTCGACGACTTCGGCGGGCTCGGTCTCCGGCTCCTCAGCGGGCACCGCGACCGCGGCCTCGACCGTTTCCTCGACCACCCGCTCCTCGGCGACGGCACCCTCGGCGCTCGCGGCCTCGGCCGGTTCCTGCTCGGGCTCGTCGGAGTGGTGCGCGGCCATCGCCAGCGCCACCGGATGCGCCCGTTTGACGGCCGCTTCCTCCTCGGTTTGTTCGACCGCGGGACCGGACCCGTTCGCAGGCTGAGCTTGCGCGGGTGCGGCCGCGCCCTTGTCCCGGCCACGGCGCCTGCGCGAACCGCTCTCCCGGGGGCGCCCGGCGGCTTCCTCGCCGGAACCGGGCTCCACCGGGTAGGCGTGCACGAGGATGCCGCGACCGTGGCAGTGCTCGCAGGTGGTGGAGAACGCCTCGACCAGGCCGGTGCCCAGCTTCTTGCGGGTCATCTGGACCAAGCCCAGCGAGGTGACCTCGGAGACCTGGTGGCGGGTGCGGTCCCGGCCCAGCGCCTCGGTCAGGCGGCGCAGCACCAGGTCGCGGTTGGACTCCAGCACCATGTCGATGAAGTCGACCACGATCATGCCGCCGATGTCGCGCAGCCGCATCTGGCGCACGATCTCCTCGGCCGCCTCCAGGTTGTTCCTGGTGACCGTCTCCTCCAGGTTGCTGCCGCCGGAACCGGTGAACTTGCCGGTGTTCACGTCGATCACCGTCATGGCCTCGGTGCGGTCGATCACCAGGGTGCCGCCCGAGGGCAGCCACACCTTGCGATCCAGCGCCTTGGCCAGCTGCTCGTCGATCCGGTAGGTCTCGAACACGTCGACGCCGTTGTTGTCGTGCCGGGACACTCGGGCGAGCAGGTCCGGCGCGACGGTGCCGATGTATTTCTCGACCGTGCTCCAGGCCCGGTCGCCCTCGATGACCAGCCTGGAGAAGTCCTCGTTGAACAGGTCGCGGATGACCTTGACCAGGAGGTCGGGCTCCTCGTACAGCGTCTTGGGCGCGTTGTTGTCCTTGCCCGTCTGCTCCTGGATCGTGCGCCAGGTCGCCTGCAGCCGGTCCACGTCGCGGGCCAGTTCGGTCTCGCTGACGCCTTCGGAGGCGGTGCGGATGATCACACCGGCGTCGGCAGGCACGATGTCGCGCAGGATCTCCTTCAAACGCTTGCGCTCGGTGTCCGGCAGTTTGCGGCTGATCCCGGTGGAGGTGCCACCCGGCACGTACACCAGGAACCGTCCGGCCAGGCTGATCTGCGTGGTCAGGCGGGCGCCCTTGTGGCCGACCGGGTCCTTGCTCACCTGGACCAGCACCTGGTCGCCCGGCTTGAGCGCCTGCTCGATCTTGCGCTCCTTGCCGCCGAGCCCAGCGGCCTCCCAGTTGACCTCACCGGCGTACAGCACGCCGTTGCGGCCGCGGCCGATGTCGACGAACGCCGCCTCCATGCTGGGCAGCACGTTCTGCACCCGGCCCAGGTAGACGTTGCCGACCATGGACGCCGAGCCGGTGCTCGTGACGAAGTGTTCGACCAGGACGTTGTCCTCGAGCACGGCCACCTGCGTCGCGGTGGGGTGGTCCGGGAAGGACTTCTCGCGCACGACCATGACCCGGTCCACCGCTTCGCGCCGGGCCAGGAATTCCGACTCGGTCAGGATCGGCGGGCGGCGGCGGCCTGCCTCGCGCCCGTCGCGACGGCGCTGCCGCTTGGCTTCCAACCGGGTGGAGCCGGTGATGCCCTGGACCTCGTCGACCGCGACACGGCTGCGGCTCTTGTTGCGCGGTTCGCGCTCGTGCACGACCGTGTTGGGCGGATCGTCGTCGGCGGGCTCGTTCTCGCCGGAGTCGCCCGCCACCTTGCGGCGACGACGGCGGCGGCGACGACGGCTGGAGCCTTCCGGCACGCCGTCCTCGTCCTCGCCCTCGGCGGTCTCGCCGGATTCCGCCTCGGCGGCCTCGGTGGTCTCGGGAGCCGACTCGTCCTCGGTCTCGGTGTCCGACTCGCTTTCCTCGCCGTCGCCGTCGCCGTCGGACTGCTGCTCGCCACGACCACGGCCACGGCCACGGCGGCCACGGCGCCTGCGGCGCGGCTGGCCGTCGGTGTCACCCTGCTGGTCGGCCGACTCGGTCTCGTCCTCGCCTGCCTCGGTCTCGTCCTCGACGGGCTCGGGCGCGGTCTCGACGGGCTCGGGCGCGGCCTCTTCGGTGCGCCGGGCTTCGCGTTCGGCGCGTCGCTGTCTGCGCGCCGCCTCGGCGGCCGCGGCATCCGGCGGCAGGAACAGCGGGGCCTGTACGACGGCCGCGGACTCGAACACCGTCGGGGCGACCGGCTCCGGCTCCGGGCGCACCGAGTGCGTGAAGAGCTGGGTGGGCGGGGCCACAGCGGCGCCGGTCGACGGCTGTGTGGCGCTCACCACATCCGGTGCGGAGAAGATGACGCCCGTACCGGTGAACGGGGTCTCGGTCCGCGCTTCCGGGGCGGGTACCGCCTGCTCGGCCGCCGCCGGGGCGGGGGCCTCGTCGGCGGGCGCGGGGGGCTGCGCCGGTGCGGGGGCCTCCGCCTGTGCGGCGGGCTGCTCGGCGTCCGCCTCGACGGTCACCAAGGCGTCGCGCACCGACTCCGCGACGGCCCGGTCGACGTTCGACTGCGCGCTACGCGCGTCGGCCCCCAGCTCGGTCAGCTTGGCCAGGACGCGCTTGCTCGTTACCCCCAGCAGCTTGGCGAGTGCATGAACTCGGATTCGCTCCGGCAATTGTTCGGCATCCTGTGATGTTGTTTCCAGCGGCTCTTGATCGGCCACGAAGTCTCCTCGGGCCCCCGGGCGCGTCCCTCCCGGCGGGAGTGACGCGGCCGACGCGGGGGCGCTGTCCGTTCGACTCGCACCCGGTGGGCGCGAGGTCAAGTGGTCTCGCCCCGCGTGCCCGGTTATTTCCTCGGTTGTTCGTCGTTCGGGCTAACTGGTCACGCGGCGCCTGGCTGTATGGCTGAACTCCGCGGATCGAGCGCTCATCCAGCATGCCGACGCGAACAGCGGGCCCCTAACCAGGCCGTTTGTCCATGGCAGCGATGATCGGCATCGAACCGTGGTGTCATCCGGCTGCGCTCGTCACGTCTCGTTCGCGCACCTGCACGAACAGTCGGCGTCGAAAGCAGCCGATGCCAGTATCCCACACCGCGCGCCGGGCGTTCGCCATCGGCGCTCGACTCGGTCCGGCCCGCGGCGCGAACGCAGGTGTCGCGGCAGCGCGGGCACGGCGATCGAGACCCGGTCAGGCAGGCCGCTCGGGGAACCAGAGGGCGATCTCGCGCTTGGCCGATTCGGGTGAATCGGACCCGTGGACCAGGTTCTCCTGCGTCTCGAGAGCGAAGTCTCCGCGAATGCTGCCGGGCACGGCTTTCTCGACCGGGTCGGTGCCGCCGGCGATCTGGCGGAACGCGGCGATGGCGCGCGGGCCCTCCAGAATGGCCGCGACGACGGGACCCGAGGTGATGAACTCGATCAGGGAGCCGAAGAACGGCTTCTCGGCGTGCTCTGCGTAGTGGCCCTCGGCCAGTTCCTCGGACACGTGCTTCAGCTCGAGGGCGACGATCTTCAGGCCCTTGCGCTCGATGCGTGCCAGCACCTCGCCGACAAGGCCACGGGCCACACCGTCCGGCTTGATGAGTACCAACGTCTGCTCAGTCACGGCGCAAGCCTATCCGGCACGGTTCCGGGTGCCGCACCAGCGGTCGGACTGATCGATCTCGCGGTGCGGTGGGCAGCGCCACGCCGGACTGAACCGGCCCACGACCAGCGCGATCATCGCAGGTGGCCGCGCGGCGCCGCGGCGGGCAGGCGGCTACTGCCGCTGGATACGCTGGCTGGGCAGCAGGCCCTTCTCCATCCGGCCGCGCACATCGGCGCGCAGCACCAGGATGAAGCCCCACACCACGCCGAACACCACACCGATGACGCCGATGGACAGATGGATGAACGCGCCCAGCAGGACGAACACCTGCAACGCGAGATTGAACGGCAGCGCCCAGGACCGGCGCTGCAACCCGGCCCCGAGGAACATCACCACCGCCAGCGCCACGAGGTAGGTGCCGGACATCCAGGTCACCCCGCCACCGACGTCGGCGACCACCGGCAAGGCCAGCAGCACGACGATCGCCTCGAGCACCAAGGTCCCCGCCATCACCCCGCGGAAACCCTTCCACGGGTCGGTCGCGGGCGGTGGTACCGGCTGCTCGTCCTTATCGGCCGATTCGCTCATGCTGTGCCCTCCTCGGCAGTCGCGGGCCCGACGTGGTCACGCACACCGCCGCCTTCGGTTGTGCCTCTCATGCCGGGTCCTTTCCGAACAGCGCCCGAGCCGAGCCCGCCGTGACCACCGACCCCGTGACCACCACACCCGCACCGGACACCATCTCACCCGGCTCGCCGACCTCTTCGGCGATCGCGATCGCGGTTTCCAGTGCGTCGGGCAGCGTCACCGCGGTGACCACGCGTTCGTCGCCGAAGCGCTGCACCGCGCGGTCGGCCAGGGTCTCCACGTCCAGCGCGCGGGGCGAACCGTTGCTGGTGACGACGATCTCGTCGAACACCGGCTCCAGCGCGGCGAGGATGCCGTCGACGTCCTTGTCACCGAGCACCGCGACCACGCCGACCAGCTTGCGGAAGTCGAACTCCTCGGTGAGCGTCGCGGCCAGCGCTCGCGCGCCCGCCGGATTGTGCGCGGCATCGATGAAGATGGTCGGCGCGCTGCGCATCCGTTCGAGCCGCCCGGGGCTGGTGACGCTCGCGAAACCGGCGCGCACGGCGTCGAGGTCGAGCCGCCGTTGCGCGCCCGCGCCGAAGAACGCCTCCACCGCCGCGAGCGCGAGCACCGCGTTGCGCGCTTGGTGCTCGCCGTGCAGCGGCAGGAATATGTCGTCGTACACCCCGCCGAGCCCCTGCAACTCGAGCTGCTGCCCGCCGACCGCGATCTGGCGGGCCAGCACCCGGAACTCGGAACCTTCCCGCGCGACCGCCGCGTCCACCTCGACGGCGCGGCGCAGCAGCACCTCCATCGCCTCCGGGTCCTGCTCGGCGATCACCGCGACGTTGTCGCGCGGCACCAGGCTGTCCGGGGCCCGCTTGATGATCCCGGCCTTCTCTCCCGCGATCGAGGCCAGGTCCGGGCCCAGGTAGTCGGTGTGGTCCAGGCCGATCGGCGTGATCACCGCGACCTGCCCGTCGACGACGTTGGTGGCGTCCCAGGTGCCGCCCATGCCCGTCTCCACGACCGCGACATCGACCGGCGCCTCGGCGAAAGCGGCGAAGGCCATGCCGGTGAGCACTTCGAACTTGCTCATGGCCGGTCCCCCGGCCGCCGCCGACTGCTTGTCGATCATCTCGACGTACGGCAGCAGCTCCCGGTAGATCTCCACATACCGCGCGGGCGTGATCGGCGCGTTGTCGATGCTGATCCGCTCGGTGGCCAGCTGCAGGTGCGGACTGGTGATCCGGCCGGTACGCCGGTGCAGCGCGGTGAGCAGCGCGTCGATCATCCTGGTCACCGAGGTTTTGCCGTTGGTGCCCGCGATGTGGATCGCCGGATAGTTCTGCTGCGGCGAGCCGAGCAGGTCCATCAGCGTGGCGATCCTGGTGAGCGACGGCTCGATCTTGGTCTCCGGCCAGCGCTGGTCGAGTTCCGCCTCGACCAGCGCCATCTCGGCCAGCTCCACCGGCGAGGGCCCGGACCCGAGCCGCGCCCCGCCGCCACGGCGCTCGTCGTCGCCGTATTGCGGTTCCGGCTCGTGGTTCACTTCCCGCTCAACTCCGCCAGTCGCGCCCCGATGCGCGCCACCTCGTCGGACGCGATCTGCTGCCTGCCACGGATCTTGTCGACCACGTGGTCGGGGGCCTTGGCCAGGAACGCCTCGTTGCCGAGCTTGGCCGCGGTGCCCTGCAGTTCCTTCTGCGCGGCGGCGAGATCCTTCTCCAGCCTGCGGCGTTCGGCATCCAGGTCGACCGCGCCGGAGGTGTCCAGTTCCACGGTGACCGTCCCGGCGCTCAGGCGGACCTCCACCGACGCGGTCGCGGCGAAGTCGGCGCCGGGTTCGGTGAGCCGGGCCAAATTCGCCACCGACGCCGCCTGCTCGCCGAGGCCCGCCTCGTCCACCCCGATCAGCTTGGCCGCCACCTTCTGCTTGTCCGCGAGACCCTGGTCGCTGCGGAATCGCCGGATCTCGGTGATCAACCGCTGGGTGTCGGAGATGCGCTGCGCCGCTTCCTGATCCACGGAGACACCGGAGGGCTGCGGCCACGATGCGATCACTACCGACTCGCCGCCGGTCAGCGCCTGCCACAACGACTCGGTGACGAACGGGATGACCGGGTGCAGCAGGCGCAGCACCGCGTCGAGCACCGAACCGAGCACCAGCTGGGTCGCCTCGGCGCGCGCGCCGTCGGCGGCGAACTGCACCTTGGCCAGCTCCAGATACCAGTCGCACAGCTCGTCCCAGGCGAAGTGGTAGAGCGCCTCGCACGCCTTGCCGAACTCGTAGGCGTCGAACGCGGCGTCGGCTTCGGCGCGCACCGCGTCCAGCCGGTCCAGGATCCAGCGGTCGGCGTCGGTGAGCAGCGCGCGGTCGGGCAGCTCGCCGACCCGCGCGCCGTTCATCAGCGCGAACTTGGTCGCGTTGAACAGCTTGGTCACGAAGCTGCGCGCGGCGAGCACGTGCGGCTCGCCGACCGACAGGTCGCCGCCGGGCTGCGCGCCGCGCGCGAGGGTGAACCGCGTGGCGTCGGCGCCGAAGCCGTTGATCCAGTCCAGCGGGTCGATCCCGTTGCCGCGCGACTTGGACATCTTCTTGCCGAACTGGTCGCGGATCAGGCCGTGCAGGAACACGTCCTTGAACGGCACCTGCCGCTCGCCGCCCTTGCCCACGGTGAGCGCGGCGTCCTCGGCGACGTAGGTGCCGAACATCATCATCCGCGCCACCCAGAAGAAGAGGATGTCGTAGCCGGTGACGAGAACGCTCGTGGGATAGAACTTCTCGAGTTCGGCGGTGGCGTGCGGCCAGCCCATCGTGGAGAACGGCCACAGGCCGGAGGAGAACCAGGTGTCGAGCACGTCCGGGTCCTGCACCCACCCCTCGGGCGCCGCCTCGTCCGGCCCGACGCACACCACTTCGCCCTCGGGGCCGTACCAGATCGGGATGCGGTGGCCCCACCACAGCTGACGCGAGATGCACCAGTCGTGCATGTCGTCGACCCAGCCGAACCAGCGCGGCTCCTGGCTCTTGGGATGGATCACGGTGTCGCCGGTGCGCACGGCGTCACCGGCCGCCTTGGCCAGCGACTCGACCTTCACCCACCACTGCATGGACAGGCGCGGCTCGATCGGCTCGCCGGTGCGCTCGGAGTGCCCGACGCTGTGCAGGTACGGCCGCTTCTCCGCGACGACCCGGCCCTCCCGCGCGAGCCGCTCGCGCACCTTGACGCGCGCCTCGAAACGGTCCATGCCGTCGAATTCGGTTCCGGTGCCGGTGATCCGGCCGCGCTCGTCCATGATGGTCGGCATCGGCAGCCGGTGCCGCAGACCCATCTCGAAGTCGTTGGGGTCGTGCGCGGGCGTGATCTTCACCGCGCCCGATCCGAACTCGGGGTCGACGTAGTCGTCGGCGATGATCGGGATCTGCCGCCCGGTGATCGGATGCTCCAGGGTGGTGCCGATCAGCGCCCGGTAACGCGGGTCCTCCGGGTGCACGGCCACCGCCGTGTCGCCCAGCATCGTCTCCACCCGGGTGGTGGCCACGACGACGTGCGGCTCGCCGTCGTCGAGCGAGCCGTAGCGCAGCGAGACGAGCTCGCCCTGCACGTCCTCGTACTTGACCTCGATATCGGAGATCGCGGTGCGCAGTTCGGGCGACCAGTTCACCAGTCGCTCGGCGCGGTAGATCAGGCCCGCGTCGTAGAGCCGCTTGAACATGGTCTGCACGGCGCGCGACAGGCCCTCGTCCATGGTGAAGCGGTCCCGGCTCCAGTCCACGCCGTCGCCGAGCGCGCGCATCTGCCACTGGATCGCGCCGCCGGACTCGCGCTTCCAGTCCCAGACCTTCTGCACGAACAGTTCGCGGCCGAAGTCTTCCTTCGTCTTGCCGTCCACCGCCAGCTGCTTCTCCACCACGGTCTGGGTGGCGATGCCCGCGTGGTCCATGCCGGGCAGCCAGAGCACCTCGTAGCCCTGCATGCGCTTGCGGCGCGAGAGGGTGTCCATCAGGGTGTGGTCGAGCGCGTGGCCCATGTGCAGGGTGCCGGTGACGTTCGGCGGCGGCAGCACGATCGAGTACGCGGGCTTGCCGCTGGCCGGGTCGGCGGTGAAATAGCCAGCGGCTACCCAGCGCTCGTACATCTCGGCCTCTACCTCGCTGGGCGTCCAGCTCTTGGGGAGGGCATCGGCACGATTACGCGTGTTGTCAGGGGCTGCGCTGGTCACCCCGCGATTCTAGAGCGCGCCGATCGACCCACTTCGGGTCGGTCGATCCGGGCGCCGGTTCGCGCGGATTCACCGGTCGGCCCCGGACCGGAAATAGGGAACCAGGGCCGCGGTCGATCGATACGAACCGTACAGGCGGTATTTCACATCGAAGACAAAGAAAGGCGGAGTCTTCGGTGGATGAGGGACACCGAACACTCCGCCTATGTCAGAAGCTTACCGGCGATCCGAGGCCGCACTCGGAATCCATAAGTAATTCTCAGCTTCCGGCATTTTGTACCCCGGCTATTCCCCTTATCGGGCGAAGGCGCCTGCGTCGGCCAGCACAAGGTCGCCGTTGATCGCGATCGCGGCGGTCGAACCGGCACCCGCGGCGGAGATCACCTGGGCGGCCGGATTGCTGACATTCCCCGCGGCCCAGACTCCCGGCACGCTGGTGCGCCCGGTCGCGTCCGTCACCACCCAGCCGCTGTCGCCGAAGGCGCAGCCCAGCGTGACCAGCACGGCATCGTTGGCACGGAAGGTCGGCGCGACGAACATCGCCGTCCTCGGCACCGCTCGCCCGTCGGCAAGTTCCACGCCGCGCAAGCGGTCGTCCACGGCGAATCCGGCCACTTCGCCGTCGAGCACCCGCACCCCGCGTGCGTCCAAGTGAGCGCGGTCACCGTCGGAGAGCGGCATCGTGTTCGGGAAGAAGATGACATCGTCCGACCACTGCGGCAGGAGCAGCGCCAGGTGCACCGCGCGGGCTCGTGCCCCGGGTTCCGGCCCGCCGAGCACGCCGATCGGCTGGTCACGGACCTCGTAGCCGTGGCAGTACGGGCAGTGCAGCACGTCACGGCCCCAGCGCTCACGCACTCCGGGCAGCTGCGGCAGTTCGTCGCGCAGCCCGGTGGCGACGAGCACGCGGCGAGCCCGCACCGTTGCGCCGCCGCCGAGCCGCAGTGTGTAGTCCGACTCCCCGGTCCGCTCCGCGTCGATCACCACGTCATCGATCAGTTCCGCGCCGTAGCCCGCGGCCTCGGCGGCTCCGTGGGCCAGCAGCTCGGCGGGCGGCATCCCGTCCCGGGACAGGAATCCGTGCATGTGCCCGGCGGGCGCGTTGCGCGGCGCACCGCCCCCGACCACCGCGACTCGCCGCCGCGCCCGGGCCAGGACCAGCGCCCCGGACAGTCCCGCCGCGCCGCCACCCACGATCACCACATCGTATGTCTCGCTCATTCCGCGATCACCTCCACCGACACAGTGCAGTCGTTCATGGCACTTCAGCAACTAATGTTGCCAAAATCGGGAAGACGCGGTGCACTGGTGAGATGTCCACACCACCGGCCGTCGCCCAGGCTCTCGCCGACATAGGCCCGCGACTCAAAGCGCTGCGCACCCGCCGCAACGTCACACTCACCGCGCTGGCGGAAAGCACCGGGATCTCCAAGAGCACGCTCTCGCGCCTGGAGTCCGGTCAGCGAAAGGCCAGCCTGGAGTTGCTGCTGCCGATCGCGATGGCCCACCAGGTGCCGCTGGACGAACTGGTCGCCGCTCCCAAGATCGCCGATCCGCGCGTGCACACCACAGCACGGAAGATGAACGGGCTCACCATCGTCCCGCTCACCAGGCAGCCGGGGCCGCTACAGGCGTTCAAGATCATCATTCCGCCCGAGCGCGGTGAACCCGACCCGAAGGTGCACGAGGGTTTCGAGTGGCTCTACGTGTTGTCCGGACGGCTTCGGCTGGTGCTCGGCGAGCACGACCTGGTGCTCGGCCCCGGCGAGGCGGCGGAATTCGATACCCGTCAACCGCATTGGTTCGGCAGCGCGGGCCGGGGCCCGACGGAAATCCTGAGCCTTTTCGGATCCCAGGGCGAACGAATGCATCTTCGCGCGCGATCGGCGGGCCGAAAACGCGAGTGAACAGCCATTGTCCGAAATGTCCGTTATTGCCGAATGCGCTGAAACCCAGCACTCTGGAGAGGGTGGATACCCCTGGCACGCCTCCTCCGGTGAATCCTCCGCGAAAACCAGGGTTTTCCCGGTTGCCGAACCCGTATCCACTGCGCACGCTGGGAGAGGTGAACCCCCCGCTGGAAGCCGTGTCCGCGTCCGCCCCGGAACCCCGGCTGCCGATCCTGGTCCCGGACACGCTGCACGATCTCCGCGGTCACGCGATCGAAGAGATCCGGTACCCGGTCTCGGCGGCGCTGATCGTCGCAGGCGTGCCCGGTGCGGGCAAGAGCACCGCGTTGCGCAAGTTCTTCGGCGCCGATTCGGCGGCCGACGCGCCGTCGCGCAGTGCCGCCGGGGTGCTGGTGCTCGACTCGATGCAGGCGCGCAATCGCTGGCGGCCCCGGCTGTGGTGGCTGCCCTACCTGCTGTGGCGTCCGCTGGTGCACGCGGCGCACTTCCTGGCGATCCGCACCGCGCTGCGTGAGGTCACCGGCCCGGTGGTGATCCACGACTGCGCCACCTTCGGCTGGGCACGGGCCCTGATCGCGCGCTGGGCGGCGGACCGCGAACTGCACCTGCTCATGCTCGATGTGCCCGCGGCGGTGGCGCGCGCAGGTCAGCACAGCCGTGGCAGGCGGATCAATCACATGTCCTTCCGGCTGCACGTGCGGCGCTGGCGGCAACTCATGCGCGCGGTCGTCACCGAGCATCGGTCGCCGGCCGGTGCGTCACGGTCGGTGGTCATCGTCGACCGCGCGGCCGTCGACCGGTTGCGCTGCGTGACGTTCGGCTGACCGGCACGCGAGGCCGCCGCTGCGGTCAGGGCACCAAGACGGTCAGCGCCGCGGGAACCGCGCGGATGGTGATCGGCAGGTGGCCCGCCGGTTCCCCGTCCGCGGTCGCGGGCGCGCCCGCCGCGCTGAGCGTGACCGCCGAGGCGCGAAACTGCCTGACCTCCGGGTGATCCTGGCGTTTGCCCGCCGACAGGGCGGGCAGCAGGCGCAACATCTCCCTGCGCGACAACGCGCCGACCACGGTCAGGTCGAGCAGGCCGTCGTCCATGACCGCGTCCGGGCAGATCAGCATGCCGCCGCCGTAGGTGCGGGTGTTGCCGACCGCGACCATCACCGCCTCGGTCTCCAGCAGGGAGCCCGCGCCGGGGTTGGTCAGCCCTTCGGTCACCGCGCCGACCAGCTCGACCCGGTAGGGCACGGTGAACCGCCTGGAGATCTCGGCCAGCGCGGCGACGGTGTAGCGCAGGCGGCCTTTCGGCCAGCGCATCGCGTTGGCGCGCAGGGTCACCCGCGCGTCGAAGCCCGTGCCGGTCACCGTGGCGAACCACATGGGCGGCCCGGACGACTCGATCCGCCCGAGATCGATCGTCCTGGTCCGCCCGCCCAACACGACAGCGGCGGCGGCGACCGGATCGTCGGTCGGCACACCGAGTTCCCTGGCCAGATCGTTGCCGGTCCCCGCGGGAACCATGCCGAGTGCGATGCCGGTCTCCGCGACGGCGGGCAGCGTCACGTTGATCAGGCCGTCGCCGCCGACGCAGACCACGGCGTCCGGCCGCGCCTCACCCGCGACCGAGTCCCGCACCTGCCGAACCGTTTCGGCGACCGAAGGGGCGCACACCTCGGTGATCTCGGCGCCACCCGCGCGGAGGCGGGCGATCGCGGCGCTCGCCGCATCGCCGCCTCTGCCGAGCGGATTGGTCACCACGGTGAGCCTGCGCACCGGCGAATACTCGGTCACGGCACCAGCTTTCCGGGATTCAGGATGCCCGCCGGGTCGAGTTCGGCCTTCACCGCGCGCAGCACGCGCACGCCGAGGTCGCCGACCTCGTCCGGCACCCAGGGGCGGTGGTCGGTGCCCACCGCGTGGTGGTGGGTGATGGTGCCGCCCGCCGCGACGATGGCGTCGCCCGCGGCGCGCTTGGCGACCTGCCACTGGGCCAGCGGGTCGTCCAGTTGCTTGGCGACGACGGTGAAGTACAGCGACGCGCCGGTCGGGTAGGTGTGCGAGATGTGGCACATGACCAGGGGCGGCGTCCCCTGCGCGCCGAGCGAATCGGACAGCGCCGCGGTCACCTTCGCCTTCAGTGCGCTCAGCTCGGACCAGGTGGTGGCGGTTTCCAGGGTTTCGCAGAGCACGCCGACATCCAGCAGCGCGTCGCGCAGGTAGGGCGCGGCGAAACGCCCGTGTTCCCATTCCCGGGCCGGGGTCTCCCCCAGGGCCGAGCCGCCCGCCGCGGCCAGCACAGCGGCCGCTTCGGCGCTGCGCGCGGCGACATGCGCCGCGCTGCCCTCGAAGGTGGTGACGGCCAGGCATCCGGCGACCGGGTTGCCGCCGATATCACCCGAGCGGGCGAGGTTGATCCCGGTCTCCGCCTCGTCGGAGAGCCGGAGCACAGTCGGCGCCGCACCCGCCTGCACCACCGAGCGCAAGGCGGCGGCGCCGGTTTCGAAGTCGGGGAACGACCACGCCTGATACGCGACGGTTTCCGGGACCGGGTGCACCCGCAGGGTGACCTCGGTGATCACACCGAGCGTGCCCTCCGAACCGACGAACAGCTCGCGCAGGTCCGGCCCCGCGGCCGAAGCCGGAGCGCGGCCGAGTTCGAGGGTGCCGCTGGGCGTGGCGATCTTCAGCCGCTGCACCATGTCGTCGAACCGGCCGTAACCCGCCGAGGCCTGGCCCGACGACCGCGTTGCCGCGAAGCCGCCGATGGTGGCGAACTCGAAACTCTGCGGGAAGTGGCCGAGTGAAAGTCCGTGCGCGCCCAGCAGTTCCTCCGCGCGCGGACCGGTGAGTCCCGCTCCCAGTGTGGCGGTGCCGCTGATCGGATCGATTCCGGTGACGCCGTCGAGCCTGCGCAGGTCCAGCGCGATGACGGTGCCGAAACGACCGCGCACGGGATCGACCCCACCGACCACGCTGGTGCCGCCGCCGAACGGGACCACCGCCACGGCGTGCTCCGCGCAGTAGGCCAGCACGGCGAGGACCTGATCGTGGTCGGCGGGGAAGACGACGGCATCCGGGACGTCCTGCGGGCCGTCCGCCCGGCGGCGCAGCAGATCGGGGGTGCTCTTTCCTCCGGCGTGCCGCAACCGATCGAGGTGGTTGGTCGACACGTTGCCGGGCCCGACCACCTCGATCAACCCGGCTTGCCGCGCCTGCGTCAGCGCCGATTCGCGCAGTGGCACGTCGCCCTCATCGCGGCGCGCCACCGTATTGCCGGACACTCCGAAGACCTGCGTCAGCAGACCACGGATTCGCTCCGACAGCGGCTGGTGCCCAGCCGGGATTCCCCAGGCATCCCAGACCATACCCGCCGCTGATGCGCTCACGCCGGTCTTTGCCGGGGCAGCCGGATCGCCGCCGGTATGTTGCTGCGTCTCCACCATGCGTTACAGTTTGACATAGACTGTCAATCAGTAACAAGCATGCGAACCATACTTCCTGGTCGGCGCCCCGCGGACCCATCGACTAACCGGGTGACACCTTGAACGCTCCTGACGGCTCCGCCGAGAACTCGCTCTCGGCGATCGACCTGGCGATCCTGGACGCGGCGCGCGCCTGCGTGCAGGAGTTCGGCGTACGCCGCACCACGCTCACCGAGGTGGCGCGGCGAGCGGGCGTCAGCAGGCCCACCGTCTACCGCCGCTGGCCGGATACCGGCGCGCTGGTGGCCGAACTGCTGGTCCGCGAGCTGCGCGGCATCGTCGCCGAGACGATGCCCGCCGCCGGCAGCGCGCGCGCCAGGCTGGTCGAGGGCGTGGTCGCGGGAGCGGCGACGGTTCGGTCGAATCCGTTGTTCGACAAGATCTTCCGCACCGACACCGATCTGATGCTCACCTACGTCTTCGGGCGGCTCGGGCGCAACCAGCACGCGCTGATCGAGCTGTTCGCGGCGAGTATCCGGGAAGGCCAGCAGGACGGCTCCATTCGCGACGGCGATCCGGAGCGGATGGCCACGATGCTGCTGCTGATCGCCCAGTCGGCGGTGCAATCGGCGGGCACCGTCGCGGCGTTGCTGGCCGGTGAGGACCTCGACACCGAACTCCGTCGCGCGATCGACGGCTATCTCGACGACCACGCCGCCGCCGAAAACGGCGACCGAAAGCGACCGTGACGAGCACGCGCTCCAACGCTTCCTGCTGGATCGGAAAGGCATTGTGATGACCACGAATTCGGTGCGCACCGGAGACTCCGCGTTGAACGCCGCCCGCCGCGCCGCGGACCTGGCCCGCCTCGGCGACGGCGCCGAGATCGATGTCCTAGTGATCGGCGGCGGCGTCACCGGCGCGGGGGCCGCCCTG
The DNA here is from genome assembly GCF_021183645.1 of Nocardia gipuzkoensis. Lineage (NCBI taxonomy): Bacteria > Bacillati > Actinomycetota > Actinomycetes > Mycobacteriales > Nocardiaceae > Nocardia > Nocardia gipuzkoensis. The sequence goes on from NZ_CP089225.1 coordinate 968,563, forward strand.
GACGCCGCCGCCCGCGGGCTGCGCACCGTCCTGGTCGAGCGCCACGATCTGGCCTTCGGCACCAGCCGGTGGAGTTCCAAGCTGGTGCACGGCGGCCTGCGCTACCTGGCAGGCGGCCGGGTCGGCATCGCCCATGAGAGCGCGGTGGAGCGCGGCATCCTGATGCGCACCACGGCACCGCATCTGGTGCGCCCGCTGCCCCAACTGGTGCCGCTGCTGCCGGGCATCGGCGCAGCGCAGGCCGCCCTGGTGCGCGCCGGTTTCCTGGCGGGTGACCTGTTGCGGCGCGGCGCGGGCACCCCAGCGGCCATCCTGCCCCGGTCCCGGCGCGTCACCGCCGCGGAGGCCGTGCGGCTCGCGCCGACCGTCCGCCGCGCGGACCTGCGCGGCGGCTTACAGGCGTGGGACGGCCAGCTGGTGGACGACGCCCGCCTGGTCGTCGCGCTGGCGCGCACCGCGGCGGCCCACGGCGCGCGGGTGCTGACCCGTGTCGAAGCGCTCGCGGTGTCCGGGGATTCGGCGACCCTGCGCGACACGCGCACCGGCGAGACCCTCACGGTGCGACCGCGCACCGTGGTGAACGCCACCGGCGTCTGGGCCGACCAGGTGGATCCGAGCATCCGGCTGCGGCCCAGCCGCGGCACCCACCTGGTGTTCTCCGCCGCCTCCTTCGGCGGCCTCACCGCCGCGCTCACCGTGCCGGTACCCGGCAGCATCGGCCGCTTCGTCTTCGCCTTCCCCGCCGCGCACGGCCGGGTGTACCTGGGTTTGACCGACGAGGACGCGCCGGGACCGGTACCCGACGAGCCGAAGCCCACCGATGGTGAGATCGAGTTCCTGCTCGACACCATCAATCCGGCCCTGCGTGAACCGTTGACCCGCGACGATATTCGCGGCTCGTACGCCGGACTGCGGCCACTGTTGCAGACCGCCGACGACAGCACGGCCGACATCTCCCGCAAACACGCGGTACTGCGGTCCCCCACCGGGATCATCACCGTTGTCGGGGGCAAGCTCACCACCTACCGGAAAATGGCCGAGGACGTGATCGACGCCGCGGTCGCGCACGGCGGTCTCGCCGCGGAGCCCTGCCGCACCCGGCAGCTTCCCTTGGTCGGCGCGGTCTCCGGCGCGGCGCGCGACCACATCGACGCCCCGCCCGTGCTGATCGAGCGCTACGGCAGTGAGGCGGCCGCCGTACAGGCCGCGGCGCGCAGTGATCCGGCACTGGCCGAGCCGGTCGCGCCCGGAATCGACGTGCTCGGCGCCGAATTCGCGTTCGCGGTGTCCCACGAGGGTGCGCTCGACGCCGAGGATCTGCTGGATCGGCGCACACGCATCGGCTTGGTCGCCGAGGAGCGCGCGGCCGCCGCCCCGGCCGCGGTCGCCGCAGTCGGCTAGCGGACGCGCACGTCGCTTCGTCCGGCGCAGCGGGCGGTCATTCCATCGACCACGCGGCCAGTTCCGCGCGCATGCACGCGCGCGGCCAGCGGTCGAGGCCGTGAGTACGTTCGGCGGCCCGCAACGCGAGCAGCCCCGGCGTCTCCTCGTCCGCCGCCAGGTACCGGAAGCCGAGCCGCTGGTAGTACGGCCCGTTCCAGGCGACTTCGGTGAACGTGGTCAACGTCATCGCGGGCAGGCCCACGGCGGCGGCCCAGCGGGCGGCCCGATCGATCAAACGCTTGCCGATCCGGCGCCCGGCGTAGTCCGGGCGCACCGATACCTGCTCGATATGAGCGTTGCCGTCGACCACCCCCAGCACCAGGTAGCCGATCGGCACGTCCTCGTCGGTCCACACCCAGGCGCGCCCGGCCTGCTGGAACTCCTCCAGCGTGGCCAGCGAAGGAGGTTCGTCGTCGGCCACGGCCGTCATCCCGATCTCCGCGAACGGCTTGCCCGCCGCGGTTTCGATGTCTTGCAGCACGGGAAGGTCTGCGGTTGTCGCCGGCCGGATCACCGGCTCATTCTGCCTCCGCATCGCCGCGCGAACCAGCGAATTTCACTCCGCCCGCGTGGCGAGAATGCCGTTGAGCAGCACCCGCACCGCCCAGGCCGCCCGCGCGTCGCCGTCACCGGCCAGCAGAGCGTCCCGCATGGCTACGACCAGGGGATAGCGGTCGGCGGGCAGTTCGGCGAAGCGTCGCCGCATCCCGGCGAGGTACTCCTGCTCGGTACCGCCGCCGACGTTGTGCACGCTCTGTTCGGCCGCCGACGCGGTGATGTGCAGAAAGAGCAGGTCCACCGCCCACGAGGCGGTTCGGTCGTCCAGTCCCGCCTCGGTGAGCGAGCCGAGCATCAGTTCCACCAGCCGCAACGCGTTCGGACTGTCCGGGATCGCGCCGAGCGCGACGAGCGCCAGCCCTTCGTGCCTGCTCATCGCCGCGACCATGGCATCGACCAGCGCGGTGAGCCGCTCGCGCCAATCCGCTCCGGCGGGCTCCGGGACAGCGCCGAGGACGTGGTCGAGCATGGCGGCCATCAGATCGTCGCGATTGGCGACGTAGACGTACAGCGAGGCGGCTCCGGTGTCCAAGTCCTGCGCCACTCGGCGCATGGTCAGCGCCGCCGCGCCATCCCGGTCCAGGATGCGCAGGCCGGTCTCGATGATCACCTCGCGACTCAGCGGAGCTTTGGCCGGGCGGGACCGGCGGCTGACGGCTGCTGCGCTCATGCGCCGAGCATAACCAGCAACGAACGCCGTTCGGGTGATCGGCGCGTGCTCCCGCACCGCGTTCTGGGCGTGCTTGCGTCACGGTGCGCTGGGCCGTGCCGCAGTACACCGGCGTGCATCGTGCCCCAGCGCGTACCGCAGTTCGAGCGATGAGGGAGCGGGATCGTCGCAAACGGGACATACGAACGGACAGCAGGAGCGCCGACGACACGGTCCGCACTACCGGGGCCCGGAACTGACCGCGGCAACACCCGATACGTGATCCACGACACAGCAGAAAATTTCACACATGACTGTCTGTTGCTGCGGAAAAGACCACAACGCCCAGCTCACAGCCGTCGCACAGGCGTGCGGAACCGCGCGTGAGAACCCGGACGGCAGCGCGTGATTCGAGGAACCGACAGCACATCGGAGCGTTCCAGGAATCGGCTCGGTGATGGTTCAAGCCCCCGGTTCGGCCGCCACCGACGCTCTATGCTGGCTTCGGAATGCCGGTAGTGCGCCGGGAAGGAGGGCGCGGGTGCGCAAGAAACCGTCCACCGTGGGTGTCGCACCGGGCGACGGACTGGTCGCCCGCTTCGGTGCGGTCGTCGCCTATCTCGGTGCCGAAACCACCTCCACGGACCGGATACTCGGCACCATCGAAGCCGTGGCCGAGGGCGATCACCCCGGCGCCGCGCTGGCGCAGCGCCTCGCCGCGGTGATCTTCGGCAGCAAAGTCCAACTACCGCCGTTCGGAGTCGTCGCGCCGACCGACGACGGCATGCTGATCCTGCTGCGCGGAGCGGTGACCGCGGAGATCCAGGGCGCGGAGGGCACCCGCCGCATCGACGGCGGGCGTGCCTTCACCTGGGTGGACGAGATCGTGCGCGAACCGGTACGCCGCATCACGATCGGCGCGGGCACCGGCGCCCCACCGACCGCGCTGCCCCGCACCGATTTGCGCGCCGGCGTGGTCCCCGGCGGCGGCTTCGTCTTGCACGCCGCGGTGCGCAGCGCCGGGAAGACCGTCGAGCCCCGGCCATCCGAACCTTCCGCACAGGCCGAGCCGGAGCCGACGGCCGCGGCCGGCTTCACGGCGACGCCCGAACCGACCGGCGCTTCCGACGCGGTCGCGCCTGTGGCGCCGCCCGCCCGGCCGACCGGATCGGCTCGCCCCCTTGCCAAACCGCGTCCGCCCCGGCCCGCCGCGGATCGACCGCTCGCGTGGTCGCAGGTGCAGCCCGCGCACGAGCCGGTCGCCTTGCGCAAAGCGCCGGAGAACGGTGGGGCGCGAGTCCCGCGCCCGGCCGCGCCGTCCGGTGAATCCGCCGTCGGCGCCCTGGTCACCGAAGACGGGGCCGCGTACCCGTTGAACCGCGCCTATGTCATCGGACGCGGGCCGCAGGTGGACGAATCGGTCCGCGCCGCCACCGCTACCCCGATCGTCATCCAGCGTGACCGCCACGTCTCCCGCGTGCACGCCTATGTGTCGGTCGACGCGGGCAAGGTGTACGTCCGGGACGCCGCCGCCACCTCCGGCACCTTCATCGCCGCTCCCGGCACCGATCAGTGGACTCGGATCAGCACATCCCCGACCGAACTCCCGCCGGGCTGGCGCGTCCGCATCAGCGAGCGAGTCCTCACCTACCGCGGCGATGACCAGCGCACGGGCACGGCCGACATCGCAGGCGCACGCCGCCGCTCCTGACCCGCGCCGACACCGGACCACCGGGCGGACAACCGGTCCCCGCCCGCTCCCGGCCGCGTGGAGAGCACAATGGCGGAATGCGCCGAAACGGACCGAGCCAGGACATCGACGAGTCCGAGCTGACGGTGACCCCGCCGAAAGAGCAGGCGGCGGGTGTCACCGCCGTGGGGGTGGCGCTGAAACGCTCGGTCGAGGAGATGGGTGTCATCCGCACCGCCCGCACGCTGGCGCGGGTCAACCAGGTGCACGGCTTCGACTGTCCCGGCTGCGCCTGGCCGGAGCCGACCGGTCATCGCAGGCCCGCGGAGTTCTGCGAGAACGGGGCGAAGGCGGTCGCCGAGGAAGCCACGCTGCGCACGGTCACCCCGGAGTTCTTCGCCGCGCACTCGATCGCCGAGCTGAGCGAGAAGTCCGGCTACTGGCTCGGCCAGCAGGGCAGGCTCACCCACCCGATGGTGCTGCGGCCCGGCGACACCCACTACTCCCCCATCGCGTGGGAGCAGGCCTACCGGCTGATCGCGGAGACGCTGCGCGGCTTGGACTCGCCTGATGAGGCGGTGTTCTACACCTCCGGCCGCACCAGCAACGAGACCGCGTTCCTGTACCAGCTGCTGGTGCGCAGCTACGGCACCAACAACCTGCCGGACTGCTCCAACATGTGCCACGAGTCCTCCGGCGCCGCACTGTCGAGTTCGATCGGGATCGGCAAGGGCTCGGTCTCCATCGACGACTTCGCCAAAGCCGACCTGATCGTCGTGGCGGGACAGAATCCGGGCACCAACCATCCGCGGATGCTCAGTGCGCTCGCCGCCGCCAAGGCCGAGGGAGCCCGGATCATCGCGGTGAACCCGCTGCCGGAGACCGGGCTGCTCGCCTTCCGCGATCCGCAGACGGTCAAGGGTGTCACCACCGGCGTGCCGATCGCCGACGACTTCCTGCAGATCCGCCTCGGCGGGGATATGGCCCTGTTCCAGGCGCTCGGCCGCCTGCTGCTGGAAGCCGAGGATCGCGCGCCGGGCACGGTGGTCGACCGGGCGTTCATCGATGCCCACTGCGCGGGGTACGCCGAATACGAAAAGCAGGTGCGCGCGGTCGATCTCGCCACCGTGCTGGAAGCGACGGGCCTCAGCACGGCCGAACTCGAGCACACCGCCGAGGTGTTCGCCCGCTCCCGCAACATCATCCTGTGCTGGGCGATGGGGCTGACCCAGCAGGCCGATGCCGTGGCCACCATCGAGGAGGCCACCAACCTGCTGCTGTTGCGCGGCATGATCGGCAAGCCGGGCGCGGGTGTGTGCCCGGTACGCGGCCACTCCAACGTCCAGGGTGACCGCACCATGGGCATCTGGGAGAAGATGCCCGCCGCCTTCCTCGACGCCCTCGACCGCGAGTTCGGCATCACCAGCCCGCGTGAGCACGGCTTCGACACCGTCGCGGCCATCCGCGCCATGCGCGACGGACACGCGAAAGTCTTCTTCGGCATGGGCGGCAACTTCGTCTCCGCCACCCCCGACACCGCCGTGACCGAAGCCGCGCTGCGCGGCTGCGCGCTCACCGTGCAGGTCTCCACCAAACTCAACCGCAGCCACGTCGTGCACGGCCGCACCGCCCTCATCCTGCCCACCCTGGGGCGCACCGACCTCGACCTCGCCCCGGACGGCACCAAAAACCATGTGTCGGTGGAGGACTCGATGTCGATGGTGCACCTGTCCACCGGTCGGCTGAAGCCGGTCAGCGATCAGCTGCGCAGCGAAGTCGCCATCGTCTGCGAACTCGCCGCGGAGCTCTTCGGCGCCGATCACGCCGTGGGGTGGGCGCGCTTCGCCCGCGACTACGACACCATCCGTGACGCCATCGCCCGCGTCGTTCCCGGCTGCACCGACTACAACCGGAAAGTCCGCCAGCGCAACGGGTTCCAGCTCCCGCACCCGCCGCGCGACACCCGCGAGTTCCGTACCGCCACCGGCAAGGCCAACTTCGCGGTCAACGAACTGACCTGGCTGCCGGTCCCCGAGGGCAGGCTGATCCTGCAAACCCTGCGCAGCCACGACCAGTACAACACCACCATCTACGGCCTCGACGACCGCTACCGCGGCATCCACAACGGCCGCAAAGTCGTCCTGGTGCACCCCGACGACATCACCGCGCTCGGCTTCACCGACGGCGACCTGGTGGACGTCGTCTCCGAATGGACCGACGGCACCGAACGCCGCGTCGAAGGCTTCCGCCTGGTTCCCTACCCCACGCCGCGGGGCAACGCCGCCGCCTACTACCCCGAAACCAATCCCCTGGTGCCGCTGGACCACGTCGCGAAACGGTCCAACACACCCGTCTCCAAAGCGGTCACCATCCGATTCGAGCCGAGCATCGGCGGAAAGCCGGTCCCCGCTCATGCCGACCGGGATCCGGCATGAGCGATCGGACCCGGAGGCGGCAGCGCGTAACCACGCAGGGCACCGCTCATGCCGGGAGACAGCAGTGCGTAACCACGCAGCGCCCCGCTCAAGCCGGAAGGTTCGCAGCATGAGCCGCGTCACCGCCCGCCGCCGGATGCGCCGGATCTCGCCTACCGGGGAGATCCTGCGTCCGGACACCCTCGCCGTAGAGGAACCGCTCGAGATCCGCATCGACGGGCGATCGCTGACGGTCACCATGCGCACCCCCGGCGACGACATCGACCTCGTGCACGGATTCCTGCTGAGCGAAGGCATGATCGGCTCTGGCGAGGACATCGTCGCGGCGCGCTACTGCGCGGGCACCGACGACCAGGGCCGCAATACCTACAACGTCCTCGACGTCACCCTGCGCACCCCCGTCCCGGTGCCGACCCGCGCCTTCCTCACCACCGGAGCCTGCGGACTGTGCGGCAAGACCGCCCTGGAGGAGGTGCGTACCCGCACCCGATTCCCGCTACCCGCCGGAGGCCCCGTGGTGGACACCCACACCCTGGCCGCCATGCCCGGCGTACTGCGCGACCGCCAATCGGTGTTCGACGCCACCGGCGGCTTGCACGCCGCGGGACTGTTCACCGCCGAGGGCGATGCGCTGGCGGTGCGTGAGGACATCGGCAGGCACAACGCGGTGGACAAGGTGATCGGCTGGGCGCTGCGCGAAACCCGGGTCCCCGCCCACGATCTGGTGCTCATCGTCAGCGGGCGGGCCTCGTTCGAACTGGTGCAGAAGGCCGTCATGGCCGGAATCCCGATGCTCGGCGCGGTCTCGGCGCCGAGTTCGCTCGCGGTCGATCTCGCCGCCGAGGCCGGACTCAGCCTGGTCGGTTTCCTTCGCGGCGACACCATGAACGTCTACAGCGCCCCCGAGCGGATCCGCGCCGATCCTGGCGCGAGTTCCAGGTTGGCCTGACTCACTATTGCCCGCGAGGGACACGCGTTTTACCGTGACTGCACGGAGCCGGAACGGATTCGGCGGGAACGGAGCGGCCGATGCGGATCTCGGTGCAGGGGAACTCCGAGGGCCTACGGGTACGGATGCGGTTCGCGCAGTACCGCCGCCTGCTGCTCACGCGGATCGTGCTGGCCGTCTTGGCGGTGCAAGGCGCCGTCATCGGCCTCTGGGCCACCCTGGCGCCGCACTCCTGGTACACCAGCTTTCCGGGGTTCGGCGCGCGGTGGGTGGCGGCGGACGGCCCCTACAACCACCATCTGGCCGCCGACGTCGGGGCCTTCTTCCTCGCGCTGACCGCGGTGACGATCGCCGCCCTCGTCGTGGACGACACCACGGCGGCCCGGATCGCGGGCGTCGGCTGGCTGACCTTCGGTGTCCCTCACTTCCTGTACCACGTCCTGCACAAGCCGGCCGAGCTGGGCGCGGCGAGCTTCACCACCAGCCTGATCGCGGCGTTCCTGCTCGTGGTCGGCGGAGCGGTCTGCGTCTTCGTTCCGCCGCGCGGGAATCTGCCGCTGTCGGATCCGCAACCGATCACACTGCGTTTCCCCCGCCGCGGACCTCGCGCATCCCGCTGACCGGCGACCCGGTCCAGCGAGTCCGGGACGCCCGTGGGCGATCACCACGGGCGTGATCCGGTGCGTCCGTAGAATTGCGAGTTCTCCGCCGTCAGTCCTTCAGCGCGTCGAGCAGCGCCGCGCGCTGCCGCGCGCCGAGACCACCGATGCGGCGGTCCTCGGGGATCTCCGCCTGGTCCATCAGCTTGGCGGCCTTCACCGGGCCGACACCGGGCAGGGCCTTGATCACCGCGGCCACCTTGGTCTTCTTGACCAGCTCGTCGGAGTCGGCCTTCTTCAGCAGGTCCGCGACCGAAACCTTGCCCGCCTTCACCTTGCCGATCAGTTCGGAGCGTGCCTTGCGGACCGCGGCCGCCTTGGCCAGGGCCTCGGTGCGCTGCTCTGCGGTCATGGTAGGCAGTGCCATGTCTCCTCCGCTTCCACTCGTCACTCGAACATCTGGTTGACCGGACCGAGTAAACAGCACGGCACCGACAGCGCAAGCTCGACACACCGGGGCACGAACAGCGGAAATAGCGATGAATTTCCTCGCTCCACGCCGTCGGAATCGGTGAACGGCCGACGCCCGACGGGCGAAAAGGACGAAAGGAACACCACGTCATGGAGCTGTCCCTCACCCAGTTCGTCACGCTGGACGGCGTGTGCCAGGCGCCCGGCGGTCCGCAGGAGGACACCAGCGGCGGTTTCACCCACGGAGGCTGGTCGGTGCCGTTCGGCGACGAGGATTTCGGCGCGTTCGTCGATTCGGTCTTCGACCGGGTGGACGCGTTCCTGCTCGGACGGCGGACCTACGAGATCTTCGCCGGTTACTGGCCCAAGGTCACCGATCCGGATAATCCGGTGGCCACGAAGCTCAACTCACTGCCCAAGTACGTCGCGTCCCGGACCATGGAGCGCACCGAATGGGCGGGTGCCGAGCTACTGCGTGGCGATCTGGTCGCCGAGGTGACCGCCCTGAAACAACGGCCCGGCAGGGAACTCCAGATGCACGGCAGCGGGAACCTCGCGCGCGGCCTGCTGGCACACGGGCTGATCGACACCCTGTACCTGCTCACCTTTCCAGTGCTTCTCGGTACCGGTAAGCGCCTGTTCAGCGCCGATGTCCAGCCGACCGGCCTGCGGCTCACGGATTCGCGCGTGACCGGCAGCGGCATCGTCATCGGGACCTACCGCAACGCCGGTGCGCCTCGGTACGGCGACTATTCCGAAGCGGCCGCCGCCGCGCAGTAACACCGGGTGCACCATTCCCGACAGAGTCAGCGAACACCGAGCGCGGGTCACGGTTCAACGGCGAACCAGGTGGGGGATCAACGGCGATCCCCCGAATCCGGCGCAGTCGGCCCGCTCCGACGGCGCCGCTACCCGCGTCACACACCAGACCGCCGTCGCGGTTCCCCCGGCCGTGACAGCATGGCGGCATGGACCCGAGCACTCCGCCGGGAGCGTCCGCGGCACTGTGGCTGTGGGCCGGGCAGGCGATCTATCGCGGACCGTCGCTGCGCCTGGCGGCGCATTCGACCGCGGTCGACTGCCTTGCGGTCGGGGTGGACGCCCCGTTCACGCTCGAGGCCGACGACGTCGCGCGCACCGTACGCAGCGCGCTGATCCCGCCGCGCCGGGTACATCGCGTGCTCGCGGGCGGCGACCATATGATGTTCTGCTATCTGGATCCCGGATCGCGCACCGCTCACGCATGCCGCGACCGGATGATCCGGTGGCACGACGAATTCGGACTGGACCACCGGGCGGAGACCGCGCTCGTCGCGGCCGCGCGCGACGCATGTCCCGATCCGTGTTCCCTGGCGGAGCTCGTCGGTGCTGCGCCGGTGCCGGCATTGGACGACCGCGTGGCCGAGGCGATGGCGACCCTGCTGATCCATCCCGAGCGAGAACTCACCGCCGATCGGTTCGCCGCCGCCGCGCACCTCTCGGAGTCGCGATTCCTGCACCTGTTCTCGGCCCAGGCGGGCACCTCGTTCCGGAGGTACCGGCTCTGGGCCAGGATGCTCGGCGCCGGACGCGCGATCGCCGAAGGCGCGAACCTCACCGTCGCCTCGGCCGCCGCCGGATTCGCCAGCCCGTCTCATTTCAGTGACGCGTTCCGCGCGTTGTTCGGACTGTCGCCCACCGCGCTGCTGTCCACCGGAGTCCGGATCGTCGTGCTGGACCGAGCACACGGGGATCGAATCGGGCGCGCGAACTTGCTAGGCTGAAAACTAGAACACGTTTCACTTCAAAGGAGACTCGATGGCCAAGCAGATCCGCGACGTGGTCGAGCAGTACGTCAAGCTGGTCGGCTCGGGCCCGACCGAGGAGATCGTGCACCTGTACGCGCCCGACGCCATCGTCGAGGACCCGGTCGGCACCCCGCCCAAGCGCGGCCACGACGCCATCCGCGAGTTCTACGAGGTGATCGCCGCACTCGATCGAGAGACCGAACTGCGGCCCGAGGACATCAGGATCGCGGGCAACCAAGCCGCGTTCCCGTTCACCATCGTCACCAAGGTCGGCGGGCAGCGCTTCGTCCTCTCGCCGATCGACGTGATGCAGTTCGACGAGGAAGGCCGGATCACCGGGATGCGCGCCTACTGGAGTCAGGAGGACATGCGGGTCGAGCCCGAGTGACCCGCAGGGCCGCCGGGTGTGCCATGTCACAGCCGCGGCCCATCACATTCCGGCACGGTCTCTCGTCCGAGAAGTAGGAACCAGATCCGCTGATCGAAGGAGACCGCCATGGGCGTCACCCGCATCGCCGCCGTCACCCCGCAGCAGGCCGGACCGATGACCAAGCTGCTGTACCGGCTGGCCAAGCGCCGCTTCCGGGAAGTGCCGGAGCCCTTCGCCGTCACCGCCAACCATCCGAAGCTGCTCACCGCGAACGCGGTCCACGAGACCATGGTGGACAAGGCCAGTTCGGCCCTGCCCGCCGTGATCCGCGAAATCGCCGTCTACCGGACGGCGTGGACGATCGGCTGTTCGTGGTGCGTCGACTTCGGCGCCATGCTCATGCGCCTGGGCGAACTGGACGTCGCACGGCTCGAGCACATCGCGGACTACGCCACCTCGCCGCTGTACACCGACGACGAGCGCGCCGCCATCGCCTACGCCGACGCGATGACCGCCACGCCGACCGCGGCCACCGACGAGCAGGTCGCCGACCTCGAGCGGCGCTTCGGCCGAGCAGGCGTCATCGAGCTCAGCTATCACATCGCTCTGGAAAATTCACGCGCCCGGTTCAATTCGGCACTCGGGATCACCGCGCAGGGTTTCAGCACCGAGTCCTGCCGGGTGCCCTGGGCGTGAAAGTGGCCGCGGCGCTGTAAGAAAGGTCCAGCTGGCCCGGTACTTCAGCGTCGCGGGCACTCCGGACTGTCGCTGCGGCGTGGAATGCACTAAGAATAAGAGGTGTTGACCTCGCCGGCCGCGCCGTGGCCGGCGAGCTATCGTTTGCGAGCTCGGCTGAACGGTAGGCCGTACCGGCGTCCTCGGTTTCTCGAGTTCCCCTCCGCCCGACAGTTTGGAGCCGCATGCTCGACGAACAGACCCCGGACGACGACGTCGCACGGCTGGCGAGACGAGTCGAGAAGGCCCGCGGCCGCCTCGCCTACCAGTTCGACCCGGCACTGACCGGCGCTCTGTCGGAGGACGAACTGTTCGCCGAACGCGAACTGGCCGAACGGATCCGGACCCAGGATCGCGATCAGCGCTGGAAGCAGGCCGAGGCGTCCGCCGCGGCATCCGACCGGGCGCGGCACACCTCGGAGGCCATCGAGAAGGCCGAGATCAGGGATCTGCTGTTGGCGCGCAAGGCGATCGCCGCACAGCGCCGCGCGTCCAGCCCGCACGCCAGGCTGGCGTCGCTGTACCGGCACCGTTCGTGGTCGCTCGGTTCGCTGGCGGGCGTGGTCGCCGCCGGAATGCTGTGGTCGGCGGTCAACGTCCAGCACAACATCGCGCCGGGCGGGCCGACCGACCCGCTGTACTGGTTCAGCTACCTGCTCGAGGCGATGATCAGCGTGTCGCTGATCATCATCATGATCGGCACGAACAAGGTCACCGAGTGGGGTGTGCTGGACAACCGCAGCCAAGTGGCGGCGGCCGAAGTCTCCTTGCTCGCACTCACCGTGGCTCTGAACACCTATCCCTACGTGAGCGAGGGGCGGTGGTTCGACGCCGCCGTCCACGGGGTCGCTCCGGTGATGATCGGCGTCGCACTGCTCATCCACGACGCCGCGAGCGCTCGATACGGGCGCGCGATCAGCTACGCCACCGAGCAGGTACGGAATCTGCCCGACCCGATCGGGCACGAGCCCTTGCCGGAACGCTCCCCGGAAGACACTCGGTCCGGCGCCGACCTTCCGGTGAGTTTCCACGCTCAATTGGTCCACGGCGCGCACAGCTAGGCGGTACTTCGCGCACGCCGAGCGGTCCCGCGCAGCGGCGCGACGAAGGTCCCGGCAGGTCAGTACGGGTATCGCCGTTCGACCGCGTCCTTGGCCTCTTTCAACCCGCAGCCGGTGAGCTCGCGATACCGCTTGATCGCGTGAATCTTCTTGCCCTGCACCAGTAGTGCGTCGATCTCCGCCATGCCGTCGCCGCGCGGAATCGACGGCACGGCGCGCACCGGCGCGACCGGCGCCGGTGCCTCGATGCCCAGATGGGTCATGATCAGATCGAGCTTGACGTGCAATGCGTCGACCTTGCGCTCCAAGCGCCGGTTGGCAAACATGAACCGATCGTAACGACCGGCGCGCGGTTCAGGCGGCGGCGAGCACGGCGTCGGCGAGGCTCGGCATGACCTCGAAGCGCGCGCGATCACCGGCCAGCTGCAGCAGCCGGTCCACGCACCGCGGACCGGTGACCAGACGCAGCCTGCGACCGGTCTGCGCGAGCACGGAGCGTGCGTCGATCAGCACCTGCAGTCCGGGGACGCCGAAGAACGTGACTTTGGACAGATCGACAACCACCACCGGCGCCGCCGCGCCCAGCGAACCGATCAGCCTGCGGCGGAACACCTCGACGGTGAAGTGGTCGACCTCGCCCGCGAGCGCGCACAGCGTGACCAGGTCGCTCGGGGCGGTAACGGACATCTTGAGCCGCTCGGCCGGGTGATCGGCGTTGCGAACGGCGGGGAGAACGTACGTGGGGTTGGCCAAGCCTGTCGACATGAGGACCTCGGTCCTGTCGCCCGCGGCAATCTCGCACAGGTGCTCACGGGAATGATGCGCCCCGGACGAAACCCACGCCGGAACTGAGCTGTTTGCTCAACCCTCACGAAGAGGTACCCCCGCGAGAACGCCGCCACACCCGAACTACGCGGACTTCTCCCGGCGCTCCGCCCGCTGCGCCTTGCGCGGCACGATGGTGGGCAGGACGTTGTCGTTGACGGTGTCCGCGTTGACGACCACCTTGGCGACATCGTCGCGGCTGGGGATGTCGTACATGGCGGGCTGCAGGACTTCTTCCATGATCGCCCGCAGACCACGCGCGCCGGTGCCGCGCAGGATCGCCTGGTCGGCGACGGCCTCCAGCGCGTCATCGGTGAACTCGAGGTCCACCCCGTCCATCTCGAACAACCGGACGTACTGTTTGACCAGCGCGTTCTTCGGCTCGGAAAGGATCTTGACCAGCGATTCCTTGTCCAGGTTGGTCACCGAGGCGACCACGGGCAGACGGCCGATGAACTCGGGGATCAGGCCGAACTTGATCAGATCCTCCGGCATGACGTCCGCGAAGTGATCGGTGGTGTCGATCTCGGCCTTGGACCGCACCTCGGCGCCGAATCCGATGCCACGATGGCCGGTACGGTCGGAGATGATCTTCTCCAGCCCCGCGAAGGCGCCCGCCACGATGAACAGCACATTGGTGGTGTCGATCTGGATGAACTCCTGGTGCGGGTGCTTACGCCCACCCTGCGGCGGCACACTCGCCTGGGTGCCCTCCAGGATCTTCAGCAGCGCCTGCTGCACACCCTCGCCGGAGACGTCGCGGGTGATCGACGGGTTCTCGCTCTTGCGGGCGATCTTGTCGACCTCGTCGATGTAGATGATGCCGGTCTCGGCGCGCTTGACGTCGTAGTCGGCCGCCTGGATCAGCTTCAGCAGGATGTTCTCGACGTCCTCGCCGACGTACCCGGCCTCGGTGAGCGCGGTGGCGTCGGCGATGGCGAACGGAACGTTCAGCATCTTCGCCAACGTCTGGGCCAGATAGGTCTTGCCGCAGCCGGTGGGGCCCAGCATCAGGATGTTGGACTTGGCCAGCTCGACGGTCTCGCCGCGGCTGTCGCGACCCTTGTCACCGGCTTGGATGCGCTTGTAATGGTTGTAGACGGCCACCGCGAGAGTGCGCTTGGCGGTGTCCTGCCCGATGACGTAGTTCTCCAGGAAGTCCCGGATCTCGGCGGGCTTGGGCAGCTCATCGAGCTTGACCTCGCTCGATTCGGCAAGCTCCTCCTCGATGATCTCGTTGCAGAGATCGATGCACTCGTCGCAGATGTACACCCCTGGTCCCGCAATGAGCTTCTTGACCTGCTTCTGGCTCTTTCCGCAGAACGAGCACTTCAGCAGATCGCCGCCATCTCCGATGCGCGCCATCTCGTGGGTCCCTACTTCCTTGTCCGCGTGCAACCGTCCGTCCAGGTTGCCAGCTGTCCACCACTTTCGCAGCCGCAAACGCATCGGCTGATCCTGGACCGGTGGGCAGTGCTGTCAACCGGGAGCAAAGGTCCCTAGGTCGACCGTACCCGGTGTTCGGGATGGAGGTCGACAACTCGCGCATGTTTCTCGCGCGGGTTGTGCGTGTTGTCACGACGCCGAAAGACGATCCGCCCGCCGGACCGGCGATCGAGACCTCCCGACCGCCCGACACGCCGTCGCGAGGTTCGAACGAATTCTCGAACCTCGGCGGCGCGTGAGCGGTCCGGCCGGGCAGCATACCGCGTGGCATACTTCCCGGCCGGAATTCCCTGTTGCGAAGCAATTTCCAAGCGAACCGCCGCCGGGATCGGCAATTCGCCCTGTCGTCCCGGCCCGGCCGGAAACGACTATTCGCGACTTATTTCTGCGCGCTGAGCTTGCGGTAGTCGAAGACCGTGTCGATGATCCCGTACTCCTTGGCCTCTTCGGCCGTCAGGATCTTGTCGCGGTCGGTGTCCTTGCGGATGGTGTCGGCGTCCTTGCCGGTGTGCCGCGCGAGCGTGGTCTCCATCAGGCGACGCATGCGCTCGATCTCGGCGGCCTGGATCTCCAGGTCCGACACCTGACCCTGGATGCCACCCTCCAGCGACGGCTGGTGGATCAGGACGCGCGCGTTGGGCAGGCAGGCCCGCTTGCCGGGGGTGCCCGCGGCCAGCAGCACGGCCGCGGCCGAGGCGGCCTGGCCCAGGCAGACGGTGGCGACATCGGCGCGCACGTACTGCATGGTGTCGTAGATGGCCATCAGCGAGGTGAACGAGCCACCCGGCGAGTTGATGTACATGGTGATGTCGCGGTCGGGGTCCAGCGACTCCAGTACCAGCAGCTGCGCCATGACGTCGTTCGCCGAGGCGTCGTCCACCTGCACGCCGAGGAAGATGATGCGCTCCTCGAACAGCTTGTTGTACGGGTTGGACTCCTTGACGCCGAAGCTCGAGTGCTCGATGAACGACGGCAGGATATAGCGCGCCTGCGGGCTCTGCGGTGCGATGCCGGACAGGCCGGCGCGCGGGTCGATCGAATTGGCCATCTTCGTCTCCAAAGTCGGTGCGGCGGCCGGACGTTCGAGGTGTCCGGGGGCCTGTGGGTGATCCGGTGCGTTACTTCTTGGCGCCGTTGGCCTGGTTCGCGTGGCTGATCACGTGGTCGATGAAGCCGTACTCCAGGGCTTCGGACGCGGTGAACCAGCGGTCGCGGTCGGCGTCGGTGGTGACCTGCTCGACCGACTTGCCGGTGTGCAGCGCCTGCAACTCGTTCAGCTCACGCTTGGTGTGCGCGAACTGCTCGGCCATGATCGCGATGTCGGCCGCGGAGCCGCCGATCCCCGCGGACGGCTGGTGCATCATGATGCGCGCGTGCGGCAGCGCGTAGCGCTTGCCCTTGGTGCCCGCGGTGAGCAGGAACTGCCCCATCGACGCGGCCAGGCCCATGCCGTAGGTGGCGATGTCGCACTCGGCGAACTGCATCGTGTCGTAGATGGCCATGCCCGCGGTCACCGAGCCGCCCGGCGAGTTGATGTAGAGCGAGATGTCCCTGGTGGGATCCTCCGCCGAGAGCAGCAGGATCTGCGCGCACAATTTGTTGGCGATGTCGTCGTCGACCTGCGTGCCGAGGAAGATGATGCGCTCACGCAGCAGGCGCTCGTACACCGAATCACTGAGGTTGAGACCAGCAGTCGCGGTTGTCATGACCCCTGCCTGGTTGATTGTCACGGATACCTGCCTTCTCTCGCCGGCTCGTTGCGGATTGCCACATAGCCATCACTGGTTGGGTACGCCGCACCCGATCGGCCCGGGCGTATCCAACTTGCCGTCACAAACATTAACGAAGCAGGGCGGCACCGAACTCCCGGTACCGCCCTTTCTTCGCTCACAGCGCAATCAGCGCACCTCACGGGCGTCGACCACACCGACATTCCATGGAATTATTCGGCGTCCGCCGCGGCGGTCTCGCCCGCGTTGTCCTCGTCCGCGGAATCGGTGGGCTCACCGAACATTTCGGCGGTGTCCACCGGGTTGCCCGCGGAGTCGGTGACGGTCACCTTGCCGACCACGCCCGCCAGCGCCTTGCCGCGGCGCACGTCCGCGAACACCGCGCCGAGCTGGCCGGCCTGCTGCACCTGCTGGATGAACTGCTCCGGCGACATGCCGTAGCGCTGCGCCTGGAACAGGATCCGCTCGGTGAGCTCCTCCTGGCCGACCTGGGTGCCCTCCGCCTCGGCGATCGCGTCCAGCAGCAGCTGGGTCTTCACCGACTTCTCGGCGGCCTCCTTGGTGTCGGTGTCGAACTCCTCGCGGGTGCTGCCCTGCGCCTCGAGCGCCTCGGCGAACTTGGCCTCGTCGTGATCGAAGCCGTGCACCGCGTCGTGGGTCACGGCGTCGATCTCGGCCTGCACCACGGCCTCGGGCAGCGGCACCTCGACCTGCTCGAGCAAGGTCTCCAGCACCTTGTCGCGGATCTCGCCCGCCTGCTGCACCTTCTTGACCCGCTCGACGCGGCCGCGCAGGTCGGCCTTCAGCTCCTCCAGGGTGTCGAATTCGCTGGCCAGCTGGGCGAACTCGTCGTCGGCCTCGGGCAGCTCGCGCTCCTTGACGGTCTGCACGGTGACGGTGATGACCGCCTCCTTGCCCGCGTGCTCGCCCGCGACCAGCTTCGAGGTGAACTCCTTCGACTCGCCCGCCGACAATCCGACCAGCGCCTCGTCCAGGCCCTCGATGAGCTGACCGGAGCCGACCTCGTGGGACAGGCCGGTGGTGGCGGCCTCGGCCACCTCCTCGCCGTCCACGGTCGCGGAGAGGTCGATGGAGACGAAGTCGCCGTCCTGCACCGGACGCTCGACACCGGCCAGGGTGCCGAAGCGCTGGCGCAGCGACTGCAACTGCTCCTCGATGTCCTCGTCGCCGACGGTGAACGAGTCGACGGTGACCGCGATGCTCTCGTAATCCGGCAGGGCGATCTCCGGACGCACGTCGACCTCGGCGGTGAAGGCGAGCTCCTGGCCGTCCTCGATCTTGGTGATCTCGATCTCGGGCTGCCCGATGACCTTCACCTCGGAGGTGGTGACGGCCTCGCTGTAGCGACCGGGCAGCGCGTCGTTGACGACCTGCTCCAGGATCGCGCCACGGCCGAGGCGGGCCTCGAGCAGCTTCGCGGGCGCCTTGCCGGGACGGAAACCGGGGATGCGGACCTGCTTGGCCAGCGCCTTGTACGCACGGTCGAAATCGGGCTTCAGCTCATCGAAGGGCACCTCGACATTGATCCGGACCCGGGTCGGGCTCAGCTGCTCGACGGTGCTCTTCACGGACATGCTCCTTGTTCGTTGTTCGTACTGGTTGACGTTCGGTGTGCGGCGCGCCACCCCGCACTCCGGGGTCGGAATGGCGGACGAGGCGGCCCTACGCTGGCTGCCGCGCTCCCCCACCGGCGCCGATCCGAACCGGAGTCCCGGCCTCGGCCGAGACGACGAGGGGTGCGGCGTACGCCACGCATCCCGACCAGGTTAGTTGACCGGTCGAGCGGGCCTGCATCCGGCGGTGGCTCGGCGGGCCGCGCGGGCCGGGGCTACTTCCCCACCGAGACCGCGTCGGTGACGAAGACCAGCGTCTCGTACGGCGCGATGCCGCGCCCGCCCGCGCCGTAGCCGAGCTCCGGCGGCACGATCAACAGTCGGCGCGAGCCTTCTCGGACGCCGACGAGCCCCTGATCCCAGCCGTCGATGACCTGGCCTGCGCCGAGGTCGAGCTGGAACGGCTTGCCGCGATTGAACGAGCTGTCCAGCGTCTTCTTGTCCGACCAGGTCACCAGCGCGTAATTCATGGTCAGCGGCTGACCGGGCTCGGCGCCGGGGCCGCCGCCCTCGATCAGGTCCTTGGTGATCAGTTGCTTGGGCGGGTCGCAGTCGTCCGGGATGGTGACGGTCGGCGCGGCGCCGAAGTCGCCGGTGACGCGGATGTCGTCGGCGGTGCACTCCCGGCCCTTGCTCGGGGTGGCCGGGCGCTGCGCGGCGGAAGGGCCCACCGCCGCGGTGGTGTTCGTCGGGGAGACGGTCGCGGCGGTCGGTTCGTCGTCCGAGCCGCAGGCCGCCAGCGCGATGGTCGTCGCGGCGAGGGCGCCGATCCCGATGATCCTTCCCAGTATGTGCATGCCGCGGACCCTAGACCACGTGCGCCCGGTCCGCTCGGCCGGGCGCACGACCCTCCCGCGACGCGCGTGCGACGCGCCCGCCGCGGCGAAGCTCGCTAGGCTGGCGGTGAATTCTCCATCCGGCGTTGCCGATTGCGATCGGCGCCCGTGCACGACCCCGGGACAGTGGTCCCTCGAGACGCCGCTGTCCCCGATGCCCCGAATGTGAGGAGAGTCCGCGCATGACCCATATGGCAAGTGCAGGCGGCGATACTTCGGCGGACAACGTCGGCAGTACCGGTGGCCGTACCGTCGCCCCGCGTCCCTACCGGCTGGCGGACGTGCCGGGCCCACTGGCCCGCGACGAGTTGACTTCGATCGACGCGTGGTGGCGCGCGGCCAACTATCTCGCCGTCGGCCAGGTCTACCTGATGGCCAACCCGTTGCTGCGCGAACCGCTGCGACCCGAGCACATCAAGCCACGGCTGCTCGGACACTTCGGCACGGTGCCGGGCCTGAATCTGGTCTGGGCGCACGCCAATCGCGCGATCCGGCAGCGCGGCCTGAACGCCGTCTTCGTCGCCGGCCCCGGGCACGGCGGCCCCGGCCCGAATGCGTGCGCCTGGCTGGAGGGCACCTACTCCGAGTACTACAGCCACATCTCGCAGGACGCCGCGGGCATGGGTGCGCTGTTCCACCAGTTCTCCTTCCCCGGCGGGGTGCCGAGTCACTGCGCGCCGGAGACGCCCGGCTCCTTCCACGAGGGCGGCGAACTCGGCTACTCGCTGCTGCACGCGTTCGGCGCCGCCTTGGACAACCCCGATCTCACCGTGTTCTGCGTGATCGGCGACGGCGAGGCGGAGACCGGACCGCTGGCTACGAGCTGGCATGCGAACAAGTTCCTCAACCCGGCCCGCGACGGCGCGGTGTTGCCGATCCTGGCGCTGAACGAGTACAAGATCGCCAACCCGACCATCCTCGCGCGCATCCCGGAAGCGGAACTGCTCGCCTTGCTGCGCGGATACGGCTACGAGCCGATCGTCGTCGCGGGCGACGACCCCGCGGCGGTGCACCAGGCGATGGCCGCGGCCGTGGACACGAGCATGGACCGCATCGGCCGGATCCAGCGCTCCGCACGCGGCGGCGCCGACGGGGCGCGGACCACCTGGCCGATGATCGTGCTGCGCACGCCCAAGGGCTGGACCTGTCCGCCGACGGTGGACGGTGACCAGGTCGAGGGCACCTTCCGCGCGCACCAGGTCCCGCTCCCCGGCGCCCGCACCGACGCGGAGCACCGCGCGGTGCTGGAGCAGTGGATGCGGGCCTACCGGCCGGAAGACCTCTTCGACGACAGCGGCAGACCGGTGCCGGAACTGGCCGATCAGGTACCGCACGGCGATCGTCGGATGAGCGCCAATCCGGTCGCCAACGGCGGCACGCTCGTGCGCGACCTGCGCTTGCCGGACTGGCGCGATTTCGGCGTCGAGGTGCCCGCGCCCGGCGCCACCCGGCACGAGGCGACCAGGGTGCTCGGCACCTGGTTGCGCGAGGTCACCAGGAACAATCCGGCCAACTTCCTCACCTTCGCGCCCGACGAACTGGCCAGCAACCGGCTCCAGGACATCCTCGACGTCACCGGCCGGAACTGGCAGGCCGAGATCGACGCCCGAGACGAGAAACTCGACCGCGCGGGCCGGGTGATCGAGGTGCTGTCCGAACACATGTGCCAGGGGCTGCTCGAGGGCTATCTGCTGACCGGCAGGCACGGCGTGTTCACCTGTTACGAAGCGTTCATCCACATCGTGGACGCCATGTTCAACCAGCACGCCAAATGGCTCGACGCCAGTGCGGCGGTGCCGTGGCGGCGCCCGATTCCCAGTCTGAACTATCTGCTGTCCTCCCACGTCTGGCGCCAGGACCACAATGGCTTCACCCACCAGGACCCCGGCTTCCTGGACGTGGTCATGAACAAGAAGGCCTCGATCGTGCGGGTGTACCTGCCGCCGGACGCCAACACCTTGCTGTCCACCTACGACCACTGCCTGCGGTCGAGGCACTACGTGAACGTGGTGGTCGCGGGCAAGCAGCCGCAGGCCGACTGGCTGTCGGTGACCGAAGCCGCCGAGCACTGCGCCCGCGGGATCGGCATCTGGCCGTGGGCCTGTCACCGGGACGAAGCGGGCAGCGCACCGGACGTGGTGCTCGCCTGCGCCGGCGACGTACCCACGTTGGAGACCCTGGCCGCGGCCGCGATCCTGCGCGAACGACTGCCCGATCTGCGTGTCCGGGTGATCAACGTGGTCGACCTGATGCGGTTGCAGCCGCGGGACGAGCATCCGCACGGGCTGCCCGACAGCGAGTTCGACACGCTGTTCACCCGGGACCGGCCGGTGATCTTCGCTTTCCACGGCTACCCGTGGCTGGTCCACCGCCTGACCTATCGGCGCGCCAACCACGGCGGACTCCATGTGCGCGGTTACAAGGAGCGCGGCACCACGACCACTCCGTTCGACATGGTGATGCTCAACGATCTGGACCGCTACCACTTGGTGATGGACGTGATCGACCGCGTGCCGAGCCTGCGCGAGCGCGCGGCGAGGCTGCGGCAGGAGATGGTCGACGCGCGGTGGACAGCGCGAGCGTGGACCAGGGAACACGGCGAGGACATTCCGGAGGTCGCCGATTGGAGCTGGCCCTACCAGGACGCCTGAGCCTGCGGCCCGGTCGCCGGCCTCGTCACCGCTACGGCCGGTCGGGCGCAAGGTGCCGGGTGGAAAGTACGATCGACCGTATGGAAGGTGTCCAGCGAAACGCCGAGATCACCGACAAGCGGCTGCTGCGCGGCGCGCGAACTCGCGCCACCGTGCTGCGGCACGCGGTCGACATCGCCTCGCTGAACGGGTTGGAGGGCCTCAGCTTCGGCAGGCTGGCCGCGGACACCGGGCTGAGCAAGGCGGGGATCCAGACTCTCTTCCGCACGAAGGAAGCGCTGCAACTGGCCGCGGTCGACCACGCGCGCGACCGGTTCGTGGCGGCCGTGGTGGAACCGGCCCGGTCCGAACCGCACGGGGTGGCGCGGCTGCGCGCCCTGATCGAGCACTGGATGGTCTACGCCGAGACGCCGCTGTTCGCGGGTGGATGCTTCCGTGTCGCGACCATGGCCGAGTACGACAGCAAACCGGGGCCGGTGCACGATGCCCTGTTCCGGGATCAGCGGGACTGGGTGCGACTGCTGGCGCGAGAGTTGCGCGCGGCGGCGACCGCGGGCGAGATCGCCGAGCTGGATGCCGATCTGGCCGCCTTCCAGATCGATGCGGTGCTCTGCGCGACCAATACCGCGCTGCGGCTCGGCGATACAGAGGCCGCCGACCGCGCCCGCCGCATCGTCGAGGGGTTCCTCGCACCGGCGTGAGCAGATCCGATACGCATCGGGTATGACGCGCACCGAATCGTGAAAAGTCCAGGATATCCGGAACGTTCGGACAAATACCCCGCTCACCTTGTATGTTGCGGACAACGCGTGCAACGCGTTTCCGTAGCAACTCCCCATCCGTCGCCGTTGCCGGAGGGCGCGCAGAAGGGCGGTTCCCCATGAACCATGCAGCCGAAGCAACCGGGTTGGAAATCCTAGGCGCGATACTGATGGTGGCCTGGATGGTCGTCATGTGGGCCGCCGTCGGCGTCTTGGTCGTCGCCTTGCGTAGACCATTGCGGCCGTGGATGTTCCGCACCGCGCTCGGTGTGATCGCGCTGGGCGTGATCGCCCAGATCGGCCACTTCCAGGAGCACGTCGCCCAGGTCGGGTACTGGATCCAGCATCCGAACTCACCGGCGTGGATGACCCCGTGGGGCACCGGCTTGGCCAACGGTTTCGGTCAGGTCAACCACATGAAGCCTGCGCTGGGTATGGAACTGCTGCACCTGGTGGGCAACTTCCACTTCCTCGCCGGACTGGTCGGCATCGCCCTGGTCACCCATCACGCATTGGAGAGCAAGGCACGCAAGTGGGGTCGCATGGGCGTGCTGATGCAGGGCATCCACGGGCTCGAGCATCTCGCGCTGACGCTGACGGTCGCGTTCGGCACCAAGGCGATCGGCCTGTCGACCATCTTCGGCCTGCTCGACCCCGGAGCCGGTGCGGCGACCTACCGCATCTGGTGGCACTTCCTGGCCAACGTGATCGGCACATCCATCTTCGCCGCCGCGCTGTACTACCTGTGGCGCGAGCGCGCGATGATCGAGGCCCCGTTCCGCGACCCCGCGGCCGCGAAGCCGAGTCGCGCGACCGCGGCCAAGGACCCGGTGGCTCCCGCCTACGCGGCGGTCACCGAAGCCTGATCGACCCGTCCCGCACGCTCGCCATGCAGTAGCGGCGTGCGGGCGTTCCGACAACGACATAAGCCGTTACGGCCAGGACCGTAGCGGCGATCCGAGAAGAAGAGGGCGTCCGCCATCCCGGCGGGCGCCCTCTTCGCGTACGGGTTCGAATCACCATGCGCAGGGCCGCTTCCGGATCGCCCGAAAAGTTTTCCGCTGCCCGCGTGGTGAGTCGCGAGCGTCACCGCTGGTCACGACGTCGACTCCGCGACGGAAGACCATTCACTGTTCCCAGGCGTGAGAAAGCACTCGACAAGACATCGACCCGTCGATTAATGTGACGTTATCCAACGGCACGATAGATAGGGAACCGCCGATCGGACCTCACCGGCCCGATCCCCGATCCCGAGGTGGCGAGATGAACGGACGCGAACGATGACCGGCATCACGCCGCACCAGCGACGGACACAGACCTGGCTCGTCCGCCCGCTGATCGTGAGCGCGATTGCGGCCACGCCGGACACCCCGGCGCCGACCGAAGCGCTGGCCGGGCCCGACGCGACCGTCGCGGCACCGCGCCCCGCAGACCCGGGCCGCCACGGATACGACAGGCCGGGCTCCTCCCATCCCGACGACCGGGACCGAGCCGAACGACACCGCCCCGCGGACGACACCCCCGCGACGGATGCCGCCCCGATCCCTCCCCCGCCCCCACCTTGCGCGGCAACTCCGACCACCGACGTTCGCCGCACCGCCGCCTCGCGCACCGTGCCGCCACGCACAGCGCGAATTCCGAACGGAGACTTACGATGACCGCCAAGACCACCCCCCACGCCGCTCGGCGACTGCTCACCTGTGCCGCGATCGTCGGCGTGCTCACCGCGGGCGCCGCGGGGATCGCGGGTGCGGAGTCGCACTCGGGTCCCTCGAACCCGCGCAACGGCACCGGCGACACCACGGGCTGGCACCACATCGACCCCATGGGCCAGCACCACCGCAACAGCGATCGGCTCGACGCCGAGGAGGCCGACCAGGCCATCCGCGACTACCGCCAGCGGCAGAACCAGGCCGCGCCGGGCACCGTCACGAGCGACAACTCCAACGGCTCGAGCTGGTCGCGCGTGGCCCGCCCGGACGGCAACGGCTACACCGTCTGCCGCCCGCAGGCCAGCTGGTGCCAGTAACCACAGGCCCAGCACGCTCCCTCGCACCCGAAACCTTCCGTGACGTCCGCCTGGACTGATCGTACCGCTACCTATCGGCACATTACTTGAAGTATCACCATCCCGGAAATCCACTCCGGCCGGGATAGCACGAAAGAGAACACTCATGATCAAGATCAACGGGCTTCGCCGGACGACCGCGTGTCACAAGCGCGGCGGCACGGCACGGACGCTCACCCTGCTGGCGGCGGCAGCGGTGGCGGCGGGCGGCCTGAGCCTCGGCGCGGGCACCGCCGAGGCTCAGGGCGCTGCCTGCCTCTGGGCCGGTGGCGCCTACGGCCAGGGCACCACGGTCGTCGCGGGAGGCTGGACCTTCGCCTGCGGAACCGACGGAATCGGCGCTCCCTACTGGCACCGCGGACACGCCGTGCGGCAGGCCAGCACCGTGCCCAACCCGGGCGCATACGCCCACCCCGCGGGCCTGTTCAGCCCCGGCGCACGCCAGTACGGCACGGAATACAACGACTACTGCGTCGGAAGCCAGCTCATCGAAGGCTCCGAGGACGTCTACCAGGTGGTCTCGGACGGACGCGGCTCCGTGTGGTGGAAAGCCGCGGGATCGATCGACCAGTGGGCCTTCGATCCCGGCACCGGACCGGAGCGGTCCTGGCGGTCGTCGAGCCTGTGCTACGACGGCTCCCTGACCTGATCCACCGCTCTCACACGCCCGTAACCGTCGCGACGGTTACGGGCGTGTTCGCGTTCGCGCCGGCCTTCGCTCGGACTCCAGCCGGATCCGCTCGCCGAGGTGATCCGGTACGTGCCAGCTGATATCGGCCCTGGTGGCCGCGATCAGCTTCCGGCGCACGGACGCGACTTGGGCGTCGACCGTCCGGATCGAACTTCCCCTGCGCGCGGCGATCGCGCTGTTGGCCCAGCCCGCCGCCGCCAGCACGGCGACCTCGCGTTCGGCGGGCGTCAATTCGCCCCAGCGCGAGGCGGTCGACCTGACCTGCGGCCGGGGGCTCGGCAACTGGTCGGCGGGCAATCTGCCCAGTAGCAGCAATTGCAGTTCGTCGCGTTCGGGACGCAGGCGAGCGCCGCGCTGGACCGCCGCCGCATGGGCTTCGGCGCCGATGACCGCGGTGACCGCCGCGACGGCCTGGGCGGTGCCGCGGGCCACCAGCGTCACGCGGTCGGCGACGATGCCCATCGAGCGGTGCAGCGTCGCGATTCCGCCTTGCAGAGTGGCGATCTCGGTGGCGGCGGCGCATGCTTCGGCGCTGTCGGTGTCACCCGCTTCGATCCGGGCGGTCAGCAGGTAGGTCAACGCCATCATGCTGAAATGCGCGACCCAGCCGGCCGTCCAGGTGTCTCCCGTGGTCAGCAGGCGCTCCAGCGTGGACTGCCCGAGTCGCACCGCCTCCCGCGGATCGCCGTGCCGGGATACCGCGATCATCCAGGCCAGCTCCGCCCATGAGGTCGCCCAGCCCGCGTCGGAAGCGACGGCCCGGTCCAGGTGCCTGCGCGCGGCCCCCAGCGCGACGTCCGCGGTGCCCAGGTTCGCGTAGGTGAGCGCCTCGAACAGTTCACTGCGCTGCTCCCCCGCCCGGTCACCCAATGCCGCGAATTTCCGGCGCGCCCTGGCCAGCACGTCGACCGCGCGTAGGTCGAGGTGGATCAGCAGCAGTTCCAGACCCCAGGTGAACTCGACCGCGGCGGGCAGGCCGACGTCGGTCGCGGTCGTGTCGCGCCAGCCGCGGCGCAGGGCCGGGTCGGTCAGGCACTCCGCGGCGCATTCGTCCAGCAATTGTGCGGTGTAAGCGTGCCTGCCCTGCCAGATGGCGATCCATCCCACCAGCGCGGTCGCGTTGATGCGCAACCGGGTGGGCGGCGGCTCGACCTGCGCGGTGACTTCCAGCGCCTGTTCGGTCAGGCTGGTGATGGCGCGGTTGGACCCGGTGATGAACGGCACGCGCAACGCCATCAGCGTCGCGGCGGTCTCCAGGCCGACCACGGCCTCCTCGGGATCGGCGAGACTGGTCTCCACGGCGATGAGGATGTTGTCCCAGGCCGCCCGCGCCCACGCGATCCACTCCTGCTCGCGCGGGCCGTACCAGGTGGCCGGGCCCGCGGCTACCCGGTCCCGGTAGTGCCGCCGGTGCCGGGCGAGCAGGCGCGCCTGGTCCAAGTGGTCGCCGCGGGTGGACAGGCGGTCGCGCACGAACACCCGGACGCTCTCCAACAGGTAGTAGCGGACCGTGGCCGCGGTGATGTGAGCCGAGAGCAGCGAGCGTTCGACCAGGCGCTCCAGTAGTCCGCCGATCTCCTCCGCGGGCAGCGCCGCGTCCGCGCAGACCGCCACGATCGCGTCGAGTTCGGCTCCGCCGGAAGGGGTTTCGCCGTCGTCGGCATCGCATCCGGTGGCGAACACCGACAGGCGGTCCAGCAACAGTTGTTCCGGCGCGGTGCACAGACCGTAGGACCAGGCGATCACGTCGCGCACGCTGCGGTGCCGTTCCCCGACGCCGCCCCGGGCGCCGTGCGTCCACTGCAGGCGGCGATCATCGAGGTCGCCGGAGAGCTCGCGCAACACGATCGCGGGCGGCCGGTGCAGCAGCCGCGCCGCGGCCAAGCGGATGAACAGCGGATTGTTGTCGACGTGCCCGCAGATGCGCGTGGCGATGGCGAGCTGCCCTGGGTCCTCGGGAATCGGCCTGCCGGTGCGCTCGGCTCGCCGCCGGAACAATTCGAGGGCGTGCACGCTGGACAGCGGCGGCACGGTCACCAGGTGCTCATCGATCCAGCCGACCGGCTCCCGGCTGGTCGTGACGATGGTCAACCCGGGGACCGCCTGGAGCAGGCCGACGATGAGCGGGCCCACCCCGCCCAGCACGTGTTCGCAGTTGTCCAGCACCAGGATGGTCCGATGGGTCTCGTCGTCGGTGGCGCCCTCGGTGAAGGTCGCCATCAAGCCGTCCCAGGCGGAGCGGCCCGCGATGCCGTTCTTGGCGACGGACAGCAGGACCTCCTCGGCCACCGCCCCGGTCTCCACGCCGGCCGCGAGCCGGGCCAGGCGGGTCCAGTAGACCGCGTGCCGCGCCGCGCCGCGATACCGCCGCACGGCTTCGACCGCCAGCGTCGTCTTGCCGATGCCGCCGGGCCCGACCAAGGTGATCAGCCGGGCGCTCGACGAATTCAGCAGGGCATCGATCTGCCGTAGTTCGGCATGCCTGCCCACGAACTCACCGGGCGCGGCGGGGCCATTGCCGCCACCACTGTTCACCTCCGACATGCCGACACACCTACCGATCCGGGAAAACACCGCTCGGGCAGCCTAGTGGGCACGGCCGGGCTGAAGGGTTCGCAAGTACTACCGATCCCTGGTCACCCCTCGGCGGCGACGGCTGGGCCGCCGCTCGGACTCGTACCTGACTCGAGCGGCGAGTTCGTCGGGAATGTGGACGGCGATGTCGGCGCGGGAAGCGATCATGAGCTTCTGCCGGATGGCGGCGACCTGGGCGTCGACGGTCCGGACGGAGCTGCGCCGAGCGCCGGCGATCGCGCTGTTGGGCCAGCCCGCCGCAGCGAAGACCGCGACATCGCGTTCGGCCTCCGACAGATCGCTCCAGCGCGAGCCGGGCCGCCGCGACACCGGCCGGGAAGCGACCGGACGGTCCGGCCTCCGGGCGGCCGACGCCGGATCCTCGGTGGGACACAGCAGCGCGTCCAGCTCGGGACGCAGCCGGGTCCTGCGTTCGGCGGAGGCGTAGGCCCGGTCGCCGAGCACCGCGCGGGAGGCCTCGACGGCGCGGCGGATCTCGGCGGCGACCAGCGGAACCCGGTCGACGACGATGCCCATCGAACGCTGCCGGGTCTTGAAACCGCCCATCAGGTAAGCGATCTCCGTCGCGGCGTCGGCGGCCGCGGCGCGATCACCCCCCTCGGCCCGCTCGACGACGACCTGGGCCAGCGCGACGATGTGCGCGCCCACCGCCCAGCTCGCCGTCCAGGTGTCCTGCTCGCAGCGGTGGCGGGTGAGGACGCCCTGGGTCAGGGTCAGCGCCTCTGCGGCCGACCCGTGCTTGGCCAGCGCCACCGCGCGCGCGATCTCGGCCCACGCTCTGGACAAGGTCGATCCGGACGACACCGACCGCGCCAGGAATCGGGCGGTGTTCTCCAGCGCCTGCCGCCGGTCACCGACGAGCGCGGAGCAGAACGCCACGAACACGTCGCTGCGCTCGGCGCCGATGCGATCGCCCTGCTCGGCGAATTTGCGCCGGGCACGGGTGAGGACGGTGATGGCGCGCGAGTCGCCACGCACGAGCATCAGCTCGAGTCCCCACATCCACTCCACCGGGGCGGGCAGCCCGAAATCGATGTCGGTGTAGCGCGGGCCCGCGTCCGGGGGGAGGGCGGCGCGGTCCGCGAGCAGTTGCGGTATGTGCTCGGTGCGGCCTTGCCACAGCGAGATCCAACCGAGCAGTGCGGTGGCGAGATCGGCGAGCTCGGACGGACCGAGTCCGGCCGCCCGGGTGACTTCCAGGGCGCGTTCGGTCAAGCGGGTCAAAGCGCCGGCGCCGGACTTGACGTAGGGCACCTTCATCGAGAGCAGGACGGTGGCGGTCTCCAGCGCTACCACGGCCTCCGCCGGGTCGGCCAAGCCGGATTCGATGCCGAGCACGATGTCGTTCCAGGCCGACCGCGCCCACGCCAGCCAGGCCCGGTCCTGCGGGCCGAGCCAGATGGCCTGTCCGGCGACCACCTTGTCCCGGAAATACCGGCGGTGCCGGGCGGCCAGGCGGTCGAATTCCGCGCGGTCCCGACGGCGCAGCCGGTCGCGGGCGAACACCCGGACGCTTTCCACCAGGTACCAGCTGACCGTGGTCGCGGTGAGATGCGACGACAGCAGTGACTGTTCGGTGAGCCGCTCCAGCAGGTGTTCGATCTCGCGCGCGGGCAGGATGTCGTCGGCGCACACCGCGATCGCGGCGTCGAGTTCGATGGCGCCTCGTAGCGACTCGTCGTCGGTCTCGTATCCGGCGGCGAAGACCGACAGCCGTTCCAGCAGCAATTGCTCGGACGGGCTGCACAGCGCGAAAGACCAGGCGACCACGTCGTAGACACCGCGGTGGCGCTGCTCGGCGCCCGCCCGGGCCCCGTGCGTCCAGTGCAGGCGTTTGTCGTCCGCGTCGCCGCTGAGTTCGCGCAGCACCATGACCGGTGGCTGATGCCGCAGGCGCGCCGCGGCCAACCGGATGAACAGCGGGTTGTGGTCGACCCGGCGGCAGATCCGCGCGGCGACGGCGGTCTGCTCGCGCTCGTCCGGGATCGCCCGTCCGATGAGTTCGGCGCGCTGCCGGAACAGCTCGAGCGACTGCCGCGGCGAGAGCGGGGGCACGGCAAGGATGTATTCGTCGACCCAGCCGATCGGTTCGCGGCTGGTGGCCAGGATGGTCAGCCCGGGTGCGGCCTCGAGCAACTCGGCGATCATCGCCGCGACCGCGCCGAGCAGGTGTTCGCAGTTGTCCAGCACCAGGACCGCGCGCTCGACGGAACGCTCACCGCTGGTGAAGGTGCGTACCAGTGCGGCGCGGGTCGGTGGCGAACTCGGGTCGGTGCGCACGGCCGACTGCATCACATCCTGCGCGGTGGCGGTGCTGTCGGCTTCCAGCGCGGCCAGCCGCGCCCAGTACACCGGCCTGCGCCGGGCCGGCGCGCCGCGGCGCAGCGCCTCCGCGGCTAGGCGCGTCTTGCCGATCCCGCCCGGGCCGACCAGGGTGATCAGGCGGGCGTCGCCGTCCAGCAGCGCGCCCAGCCGGTCCAATTCGGTTTCCCGGCCGATGAATTCACTGGTGGATGCAGGCAGCACGTCGCCACGTGCCTGAACCAGGGACATAAAACGAAAGTTAGCCGACGACGCGGCAACGCGCTCGGCAATCAGAGGTTACATCGAGGTCAAGCCCCTGCTTTTGCGGGCGGCCCGCTCCTTTTCGTGTGGGTTGCTACCCGGCGGAGGCCATCTGCTGATAGTGCATCTGGACCACGGCGCTGTCGAAGGTCATCACGTCGACCAGTTGCAGCCCCGAGACCACCGCGGGCGTCGGGAACAGCGGAATCCCGCCGCCGAGCAGGATCGGATGCACGAACAACCGGTACTCATCGATCAGGTCGTGCTTCATGAACGCCGATGCCGTCTCCGCGCCGCCGAACAGGACCATGTCGCAGTCCGGCTGCGCGCGCAACGCCGTGATCTCCTCGACGAGATCGTCCCTGACCACGCGGGTGTTCCAGCCCGCGGTGGCCAGCGTGCGGGAGAAGACCAATTTTGGCGTCTGTTTCCAGCACCGCGCGAAATCCACGTAGAACTCCGAGATCGCCGGGTCCACGTCCGCCGTCGGCCAGAACGACGCCATGATCTCGTAGGTCTTGCGGCCGTAGAGGAACAGGTCGGCCGAGCGTAATTCGTCCAGGAACGACAAGCACAGTTCCTCGTCCACCACCGGCCAGTGGACTTCCTGATCCGGCCCCTCCGCGAAGCCGTCGAGCGACATCTGCATCCACAGTGTCACGGTTCCCATGTGCCCACACCCATCTGCTGCCCTTGTGCGACAGTCAGATTGTCGGGGTGAGCGACACTTCGGCGCATCGGTAGGTGGCCGCAAGACATACTTAAGTAGACGACCGTAGGTACCTTCGCTGAACTGCGAGCGCGCGGCGGACGACACCAATATACCGCTGATCAACGGCACGTTACTGCTACGTATCACCAATAATGGGAATCTGAAACAGAGATACTTCCGGTCGCCCCGACCGCACGGCGCCGGCCGATCAGGGCTGCGGCAAAGTCTCCGAGAGCTCAGCGTCCTGACCGAGATACCTTGCGACCAGCTGGTTTACCAGTTCCGCCGCGGAGTCGGCCGGGATCGCCCTGGTCTCCTCCAGCCGCCGCGCGAGTTCGGCGACCTGCTCCGGGCCACGCTCGGAATCCTGGAACGACGCCCACGCGGTCCGCCGGAACAGGTCCACGTAGCGGCGGGCGATCCGGTCCGCGTCGGCGCGCAGCTTCTCCAGCTCGCCGAGCGCCTCGTCGGCCGGGATGCCCGCGGCCGCCATGCGATCGAGGCTGTGCGCCAATCCGGGATCGGCGATCCGATAGTTCGCCGCGTCGACGGGTTCGTACAGACCCGCGGTGACGACCCGCGCCAGACCGTTGGGGACGTCGCTGTAACGCTCGGCGAGTTCGGTCGCCGCGATGGTGTCACCGGCGTCGGCGGTGAACGTCTCGTCCGCGCCGGGCTCGACCACACCGAGGATGTCCCCCAGGTCGTCACCCCGGTCCCAGGCGTTGAGCAATTCCTTGATGCCGTTGAGCTTGATCCCACGATCGAGCAACCTGCTGATGGTCCGCACCCGGTTGAGGTGGTCGGCGCCGTAGAACCCGGTACGGCCCTTGACCTGCGGGGGCGGCAGCACACCGCGTTCGTGGTAAACGCGCAGGCTGCGCACGGTCGTACCGGCCTCCCGCGCCAGCTCGTCGATCGTGTACTCCACACCCGCAGTCATACCTCAAGGAAACCACATCGCAACACGGGGCGACCGCCGGTGCACGGCCATTGTCCGGGCGACCGACCGGTCTCCGGCAACAAATTGGCAAACAGAGTCGGGGCCCGGGCGATCCGCCCTGCGAGGCGCGCCCGCCTGCGGCCCTTCCCGCCCCTGGAAATCCACTCGATGCCCCGCTGCGGCGCTGCGCCTATCCTTCCGGCATGGGTGAATCCGCGGGCCCTCCGGCCAGTCTCGCCGACCGCGAGCGCGCGATGCGCGAGCTGACCCACCACCTGGGCGCGGGCCGACTGAGCCTGACCGAGTTCGACGAACTCAGTGCGGTCGTCGCCGCCGCGACCAGCAAGAGTCAACTGGCCGAACTGTTCGCCGACCTCCCGGGCAGCACCCCGCCCGCACCCGAGGTCATCCCGGTCAACCCCCTGCCCCGTCTGGTCGTCCTGGCCGGGGCGGCGGTGATCTTCTCCGTAGTGCTCGCGGTGACCACCGGCAATTGGCTGTGGCTGCTGGTGATCTTGGCCGCGCCAGCGCTTTTCATGCTGGCCGCGCGCACCACCTGAGGCCGGTCACCACCTCGACTTCGGCCGCACGTAGTTGGCCAGGTCGACCAGCCGGTAACGGTGCAGACGATGCGGGGCGATCCGCGCGAGCGCCCGCAGGCTGGACTCGAGCCCGCGCTGCAGACCCATGGTCGTGAACGGGAAGCCGAGCAGGGTCGCCTCCGGCTCGGCCGCCTGGCCGCCCGCCCGTACCCACTCCAGCGCCGCGCCCACCACGATGACCTGCAGTTGCAGCGCCCGCGGTTCGTCCGGCGCCGCGTCCAGTCGCGCCGCCGCCTCGAGCAGGTCGGCTTCGGTGGTCTCCGGAATCGGTTGCGAGACCAGCAGCAGACATCCGGTCATCCGCGCCACGCTCTGATACCGCGACGCCTCCGGCACCTGATCCAGCACCTCCACGGCCTCCAGCAACCCACCATCGGCGGCGAGCCTGCGGGCCAAGCCGAAGGCCGCGCTCACCACGCCGTGGTTGGTCCGCCACACCGTGCGGTAGTACTCCTCGGCGAGCCGATTCCAGTGCTCGCCCGCGGCGTCCCCGAGGGACTGGAGGGTGAGTTCCGCAGTGGCCGCCAGGGCCAGCGCCGGGGCGATCTCGCCGGGCAGCATGCTGTGCACCAGATCGAAGTACTCGTAGGCGCGCTCGTACTGTCCGTCCAGCAGCGCGGCGACGGCGGAGTACCACTCGAGGCGCCAGTCCGTGCCGTAGTCGGGCCGCAGATCGGCGAGCCGATCGCAAGCGGGCACCACTTCGCCCAGGTCGAGGTGGGCGCGCACCGCGGTCAGCGTGCCCTCCAGTTCGAACGTCTCCGGCTCCGGGATCGTCCCGGAGACGATCCGGTCGGCGGTACGGCGCAGCGCGTCCAGTGCGTGCCTGGGATCGCCGTGCAGCAGCGTGGAGAGCAGGTCGGCGCTCGGATCTTCGCTGTCGATCAGCGGAACCGGCAGGGCCGCGACCACGCTGGGCGCGTCGAGGGCGGGCAGGCGGTGCCGTCCGTCGGTCATACCGTCGGTCTGCCCGATCAACGTCTCGATGCCGAAATCTCCGCGCATGGCGCCGAACTCGAGCGACGACTGCGGATGTTCCTTACCGGTGTCGTAGGCGAGCACCATGCGCAGGACACCGGCGAGCTGGCCGTACATCGCGTAGGCGGTCGGGAAGCGGCGCCGCGGATCCGGATCGGTCGCGCGGCACAGCAGCCGGTACAACGCAGGATATTCCCGCAGCAGCGGCTGATCCTCCGGCGAGGGGATGCCGGGCAGCTGGTGCCCGTTGGCGTTCTTGGGCATGTCCAGCACCAAGGCGGCCAGCGTCCGTCCGACGGTGTAGATGTCCGAGGCGACCGTCGGGCCGGTGTCGGTGATCTCGGGCGCTTGGAAACCGGGGGTGCCGTAGATGCTGCCGTAGGACTCCATGGCGGCGACCGCGCCGAGGTCGATCAGCT
The DNA here is from genome assembly GCF_021183645.1 of Nocardia gipuzkoensis. Lineage (NCBI taxonomy): Bacteria > Bacillati > Actinomycetota > Actinomycetes > Mycobacteriales > Nocardiaceae > Nocardia > Nocardia gipuzkoensis. Next base: position 1,002,766 of record NZ_CP089225.1, read on the forward strand.
TGACCTCGTCCTCACTGACCATGATGTTGTCGGGCTTGAGGTCGTTGTAGGCCAGGCCGAACGAGTGCAGATAGTCCAGCGCGGGCAGGATCTCCATCATGAAGGCGATCGCCTCGGAGACCGGAATGCGGTCCGGTGCACGCAGATCCAGCATCTTCTTCAGCGAGCGCCCACCGACGTACTCCATGACGATGTAGCCGTCGGCCACGTCGCGCCCGGAACGGTGCTTGACGAAGTTGTGGATCTTGACGATGCCGGGATAGGCCACTTCGGAGAGGAATTGGCGTTCGGCGAGGGCGACCACGTGCGCCTCGAAGTCCAGCGGGTTCTGCAACCCTTTCAGCACCACCCAGCGGTCGCTGACGTTGCGGTCGACCGCGAGGTAGATCCATCCGAGCCCGCCGTGGGCCAGACAGCCCTGGACTTCGTACTGGTCGGCGACCATCTCCCCCGGCTGGAGCGAGGGCCGGAAGTTGAACGGCGAGGCGCATCGGCCGCACTCACCCTCCACGGCGCCGGCCCCCGCGTCGGTGGTGCGGCCGACCGGCTGCTGACATTTCCAGCAGAACCGTTTGTGCTCCGGCACTTCCGGGTTCTGCATGACCGCGGTGCGCGGATCGAGCGGGCTCACCTTGGGCATGGACACCAGACCGCCGCCCAGTCTTCGCACGCTCGGCCGCGAGCGCGCGCTGCGCCCGGAACCGGGTTCGGACTCGAGTTGGCCGAGCAGCAGCTCGGCGGTGCCGATGGTGTGCTCACCGGCGATGTCCGGGCCGGTGGCCGGTTCGACATCGCTGGGAGCCGAGTCGACGGCCAGGGCACGTTGTTTCTCGACGTACCGCGGTGTCGACCATGGGTTGGGGAGGGGCACCTCGGTTTTGAGCAGGTGCCGAGTTGCCCAGGGGTGGGAAGTTCGCCGAGGCACGTCGGTGCCGCGCATTCGCCGATTCGCCCATGGATGCGCAAGTGGGCGGTCGGATGCGCTGGGGTGCTCCGGCATACGAACCTCTCAGACCCGCCGTTGAATCGCGGTTTCATTCTGGTCCGCCGCCTGTCGATGCGCGCGAGTATTGTTCCCGGCATTGGGAATAGATCCGCCCCGGGCGCACGGCCCGGGGCGGATACTGCTTCACTCCTCGTCGTCGGGCTTGTCGAGGATCACCACGGTGTTGTCGCCGCTCGTCGCGCGGCGCTGGGGCCGCTCGGCCAGGACCGGGAACTGACCGGTGATGCCCTGGCGGATCTCCGCGATCTGCAGCACTCGCTTGCGGGCGAGGAACCAGCCGCCCACCAGCGCGGGAACCATGATGACGATCATCGCGATCACCGCACCGCGCTGCACGTGGTCGTCGCTGAACGCCATCAGCACGACCACGGTCGCCAGGAACACCAGCGTGGCGAAGCTGGTGTACGGAGCGCCGATCAGCCGGAACGACGGCCGTTCCACGCGGCCGGTGCGCGACCAGCGCCACAGCTGCAGCTGGCAGACCACGATCGCGGTCCACGCGAAGATGGTGCCCAGCGCCGACATGTTCAGCACGATCTCGAAGGCCTGCTCCGGCACCACCGCGTTCAGGCCGACGCCGATCAGCGCGACCGCACCGGTGGCGAGGATGCCGACGTAGGGCACGCCGCCGCCGGACATCCGCGCCGCGATGGTGGGCGCGCTGCCGTTCATCGACATCGAGCGCAGGATGCGGCCGGTCGAGTAGAGGCCCGCGTTCAGGCTGGAGAACGCCGCGGTCAGCACGACGAGGTTCATCACCGAACCGGCGCCGTCCACGCCGAGCCGGGAGAAGAACGTGACGAAGGGGCTCTCACCGTTCTTGAACGCGGTGTAGGGCAGCAGCAGCGCGAGCAGGACCAGCGAACCCACGTAGAACAGCGCGATCCGGGCGATCACGGAGTTGATCGCGCGCGGCATGATCTTCTCCGGGTTCTCCGCCTCACCGGCCGCGGTGCCGACCAGTTCCACGGCGGCGTAGGCGAATACGACACCGGTCGTGACCAGGACCAGTGGAAGGAGTCCGGACGGGAACAGCCCGCCGTTGTCCGAGATGACACTCGGGCCGGTGACCTGCCCGTCGACCTTGAAGCGGCCCGCGAGGAACACCGTGCCGATGATCAGGAAGGTGACCAGCGCGATCACCTTGATCAGCGCGGCCCAGAACTCGAGCTCACCGAACCACTTCACCGAGACCAGGTTGATGCTCACCACGACGGCGAGGGAGACCAGGGCGATCAGCCACTGCGGTATCGCCTCGAACGCTCCCCAGTAATGGACATATGTCGCGATGGCGGTGATGTCTACGATCCCGGTCATGCACCAGTGGAAGAAGTACATCCACCCGACGGCGAATGCCAGCTTCTCGCCGTAGAACTCACGGGCGTAGGAGACGAACGATCCGGAGGAGGGGCGATGCAGCACCAGCTCGCCGAGCGCCCGCAGGATGAAGAACACGAACACGCCGCAGATGGCGTACACGAGGAAGAGCCCTGGTCCCGCACTGGCCAGCCGGCCACCCGCACCGAGGAACAACCCGGTACCGATCGCACCACCGATCGCGATCATCTGCAGCTGACGCGGGCGCAGCGACTTGTGGTAGCCCGAGTCCTCGTCTTCGAGCGCGGCAGCCTGCGCGGGCGCGTCCGCGGGTGGTCGAACTGTGGTCATGTCGATGGCCTTTCAGGTGACGGCGATCATAACTTCGATCAATGTACCGTTAGACAGCGGCACGTTCAATAGCGATCCACATCTTGTAACACGCTGGACATCAAAGACTTTGAGAAAAGGGCGCCCGAGCAGCGGCGATCCCGAAGTTATTCGTTGAACGTACCACCGGTTATCGGTACGCTCGATGAGATATATACCGGATGAGGGAGCGCAGATGGCCTGGTTCGAGCGGGAGTTCGTCGCGGTCCCGGAGGACCGCAAGAATCAGCTGGTCTACAAGTGGCCGGATGTCAACATCCGCCGCTACACCCGTGCGATGGTCAACGCAGACCAGCTCGCCCTCTTCGTCAAGTCCGGGCAAGTGGTGGGCGCGATGGGCCCGGGACGCCACCGCATCGACGCCGACGAGCTACCGGTGCTCGGCGCGCTCGTCGACACCGTCACCGGCGGCAACTACTACCGGGCCGAGCTGTATTTCGTCTCCACGCGAGAGTTTCCCGGGATTCGCTTCGGCGGGCGGCTGGCCGACATCCTCGACCCGGTCAGCGAGCAGGTGGTGACGCTGCGGGTCTTCGGCGAGTTCGCGCTCACCGTCCGCGATCCGGCCGAGCTGATCACCGCGCTGGCGGGCACCGCCGATCTCACCGATCAGGACCGAGTACAGAGCTGGTGCGCCGACCTGCTCCTCAAGTCGATGAAAATTGCCGTCACGCAGGGTATCTCGCGCGGCGACTGGCAGGTGCTGGGCCTCTCGGCGCAGCTGCAGCCGATCGAGAGCGCGGTACTGCGCCAGACCAACACCGCGCTGTACGAATACGGGCTGCGGATCTCACGGCTGGGCAACTTCGACATCAGTCTGGCGCCGGAGGACGCCGACCGGCTGAAGCGACTCGCCAAAGACGTCAAGTACATCCGCCTCACCGGCGATTTCCAGCGCTACGCCGCGGGCGAGCTCGCGCTCGGTGCGAGCCAGGGTTTCGCGCACGGTCACCACCACGGCGCCGAAGGTGGGTTCCTCGGTGCGGCATTGAGTTTGAACGCCATCGGCCAGCACGTCGGCGGCCCTTCCTCCGCGCCGCCGCCTGCCATCGCGCCGGAAGCGGGCCAGACCACTTGCGCCGCTTGCCAGTCCGCCAATCCGGCGGGCGCGAAGTTCTGCATGAACTGCGGAGCGCGCCTCACGCCGCAGCCGCGGCACTGCCCGAGCTGCGGCGCGGAATCCAGTCCCAACGCCAAGTTCTGCGGCGATTGCGGAACGCCGATGCCCGGAGGCTGACGCCGAGCGCGCCTGCCTCCGGGCATCGTGCGGGAGATCAGCCCGCGACCGTCGTTGACACGGCCGTCGACTCACTGCCGCTCACCATGCCGCGGACCTGCCGCGCCGCCACCGAGAGCGCGGCGAGATCGTGCGTTTCGGCGGCGAAGATCTGCGCCAGCGACGCACCCGCACGGGCCAGCCGCGACCGGTTGGTCGACTCCCAGTACGCGATCTTCTCGGCGGTGCTGTCCTGCGGTTCGGTCGCGGTGAGCACGTCGAGGGTCAGCGACCGCAGCGAATCGTAGAGATCCTCGCGGACCGCGAGGCGCGCCAGCGCCCGCCAGCGCCCGCCACGCTCCAGTTTGCTCACCGCGGTCAGCAGCCGTTCGATCTGGAAGTGCTCGTTGAGCGCGTAGTACAGCACCGCGACCTCCGCCGCGTCGCGCTCGGCGATGTCGGCCAGATCGATCACGTCCAGCAGCGGGAACAGGTGGATCAGCCCGAACGCCTCCTCGGCCAGCTCCCGCGGCGCGCCGCGGGAGATCGACCGCCGCGAACGCTCGGCGAGATCGTCGGTCAGCTCGCCGGTCAGCCAGGCGGGCACCTGGCCGGACAGGGCGCGCACGCCCTCACGGTACCGGGCGATGTCGGCGCCGATCGCGATCGGCTGCGGCCGGTTGGACAGCAGCCAGCGTGACGCCCGGTCCAGCGTGCGCTTGGTTTCCAGCTCCAGTTCGTTGCGCGCCGCCGTGGACATCGGCGTCTGCCTGATCCGCTCCCAGAGGGTGTGCAGATCGAAGATCTCCACCGCCGCCTTGTACGCGCGCACCGCGTCGTCGGTGGTCGCCCCGGCCTCTTCCGCGAGCCGGAAGGCGTAGGTGATCCCGCCGTAGTCGACCATCTCGTTGACCACGACGGTCGCCACGATCTCGCGCCGCAGCGGGTGCCTGCCGATCGCTGAGGCGAACCGTTCGCGCAGCGGCGCCGGGAAGTAGGCCGGCAGCACCGAGGCGAACGCCGCGCTGTCGAGCAGGTCGCCGGCCAGCAGGTCGGCCTTGAGCGACAGCTTCACGTGCGCCATGAGATTCGCCAGCTCGGGCGAGGTGAGCCCGGTCCCTTCGGCCGCGCGGCGGGCCAGCTCCGCCTCGGTGGGCAACGCCTCCAGCTCACGGTCCAGACCGCGGCGCTGCTCGAGGTCGTTGATCAGCCTGCCGTGCACGCCGGACATGCCCGCCGCGTCGGCCCGCGACATCCCCAGCCGGAAATTCTGCGAGATGTTGTCCCGCAGCACGAGGTCGGAGACCTCGTCGGTCATCGAGGCCAGCAGTGGATTGCGCTCGGCGACGGCGAGCTCGCCGCTGGAGACCACGGCGTCGAGCAGGATCTTGATGTTGACCTCGTGGTCGGAGCAATCCACGCCCGCCGAGTTGTCCAGCGCGTCGGTGTTCATCCGTCCGCCGTTGCGGCAGAACTCGATCCGGCCCAGCGCCGTAGCGCCCAAGTTGCCGCCCTCGCCGATCACCTTGACCCGCAGCTGGTCGGCGTTCACCCGCACCGCGTCGTTGGACTTGTCGCCCACGTCGGCATTGGTCTCGGCGCTCGCCTTGATGTAGGTGCCGATACCGCCGTTCCACAGCAGATCCACGGGGGCCAGGAGAATGGCTTTGATCATTTCCGGCGGGGACAGCGTGGTCACGTTCGCGGGGAGGTCGAGTGCCGCGCGCACCTCCGGGGTCACCGGGATAGCCTTGGCGGAACGGTCGTAGATGCCGCCGCCGGAGCTGATCAGCGACTTGTCGTAGTCGGCCCACGACGACCTCGGCAACGCGAACATCCGCTGCCGCTCCCGATAGGAACGAGCGGCGTCGGGAATCGGGTCGAGGAAGATGTGGCGGTGGTCGAACGCCGCGACCAGACGGATGTGCTCGGACAGCAACATGCCGTTGCCGAACACGTCACCACTCATGTCACCGACACCCACCACAGTGAAATCCTGCGTCTGAGTGTCGATCTCCATCTCACGGAAGTGGCGCTTCACGCTCTCCCACGCGCCCTTGGCGGTGATGCCCATCGCCTTGTGGTCATAACCCGCCGAACCACCGGAAGCGAACGCGTCACCGAGCCAGAAGCCGTAGCTCAGGGCCACGTCGTTGGCGATGTCGGAGAATGTCGCGGTGCCCTTGTCGGCCGCCACGACGAGATAGGTGTCGTCACCGTCCCGGCGCACCACCTGCGCGGGGGGAAGCACGTCCCCGGTCGCGCGGTCGACGTTGTCGGTGATGTCCAGCAAGCCGGAGATGAAGGTGCGGTAGCAGGCGACGCCTTCCGCACCCAACGCTTGCCGGTCCGCGACGGGATCACCGGTGGCCGTGGGCGGTTGCTTGACCACGAAACCGCCCTTCGCGCCCACCGGCACGATCACGGCGTTCTTCACCGCCTGCGCCTTCACCAAACCGAGGATCTCGGTACGGAAATCCTCCAGCCGGTCCGACCACCGCAAACCACCACGCGCGACCGATCCGAAGCGCAGGTGCACGCCTTCCACGCGCGGCGAGTACACGAAGATCTCGAACTGCGGGCGCGGTTTGGGCAGTTCGGCGATCGCGTGCGGATTCAGCTTGACCGACAGGTAGTCCAGCGCAGCACCCGCCTCGTCGCGCCGGTAGTAGTTGGTGCGCAGCGTCGCCTCGATCAAGCCGAACAGCGCCCGCAGGATGCGATCGGTGTCCAGGCTGACCACGGCGTCGATCTCGGTCTGCACCCGCTGCGCGATGTCCATGGCCCGGTCGGACGCTTCCGCGCCGATGCCGTCCGGGTCGAAGTACGCGGCGAACAGGTCGATGCACGACCGCGCCGTCGCCGGATGGTTGAGCAGGACGCGCGTGATGTTGCCCAGGGTGTAGGCGAATCCGGCCTGCTGAAGATACTTCGCGTAGGCCCGCAGCAGGGCCACCTCACGCCAGTGCAGGCCGGCACGCAGCACCAGCTCGTTCAGTCCGTCGACTTCGGCGCGGCCGAACCACATCGCGGTGACGGCATCCGGAAAACGCCGTCGCACACTGGTTTCCGGCAGCGAGGCTGCGTCGACGGAATGCCCGGCCTGCGCGAGCGGCTCGCTGTCGAGCGCGTCCCGCAGCGCCGCGGCGGGCACGCGCAGCCCGAAGTCGTAGATCCAGCGGTCCGGCCGGTCCGCCAGCGCGATGCGGTAGGGCCGCTCGTCGACCACCTCCACACCGAGACTGTGCAGAACCGGCAGCACACGGCTCAGCGAGACGCCCTCACCCGCGACGTAGAGCGTGAATCGCCACTCCGCGGAGCCGGACTCGCCCTGACGGTAGAGATCGGTGTCGATCGCGCCGTCGGACAGCCGCTCGAGGCGCCGCAGGTCGGTGAGCGCGTGCGCGGGCTCGTGCTCCTGCTGGTAGCTCGCCGGGAAGGCCGCCGCGTAATCGGTGACCAGCGCCTGCGGCACATCGGGCACGCCCGCCGCCTCGGCGACCAGCCGGTCGCTCCAGGTCCAGGTCGTCGCCAGCAGCAGTTCCTGGATCCGCTCGCGATTGTCCTCGGAGATGTCGGCGGCGTCGGCGCCCGGCTTGCGGTGCACCGTGAAGTAGACGACGGCCAGCTCCGATTCGGTGGCCCGCGCCGAGTAGGCGATCTGTTCGGCGTCGAACTGCTCGCGCAGTATCTCGCCCATGCGCAGGCGCACCTCGGTGGAGTAGCGATCGCGCGGCATGTAGACCAGGCAGTAGATGGTGTCGCTGCGCGAATCACGCCGGATGAACAACCGCACCTGCCGCCGCAGGCCCAGATTCATGACGGCGGAGACGGTTTCGAACAGCCTGCGCGCGTCGGTGGAGAACAGCTCCACGCGCGGGAAGGACTGCATCATCTCCAGCATCGCCTGACCGGAGAACGAATCGAGGCCGAAACCCGCCCATTCGATGACCTGCAGCACGCGCCGCGAGATGATCGGGATGTCGAGGATGTTCTCGTGCAGGCCCGCGACGGTGAAAGTGCCGACGAAGACGTGTTCGCCCTTGACCATCTTGACGGTGTCGCCCCAAGACGCACGGCCGCTCGGATCGCTTGCCCCGTAGTCGGCCACGCTGATGAAGTACAGGTCGCGAGAGCCGGGCAGCAGCGAGTCCACCGAGCCGTTGGCCATGCGCAGGACCGTGCGCTTCGCGCCGACCACGGGCACGCTGATTTCGGCGTCGGCGCCGTTGCCGAGAACGCCGAGTCCCGTGCCCGGCAGCTGCCACGGCACGAAGTCGGCGTTCGCGCTCGGCGCGGAGCGGCGGAAGTGGTAGTAGCCGTAGCCGAGCGTGGTGAAGTGCCCGTCCGACAGCCAGCGCAGCAGCCCGGCGGTCTGCGGGATCTCCGCGTCACCGGCCCACTGCGCGGCCTGATCGAGCTGGTCGGCGACGTTGTTGAGCACCTCGACCATGGTCGGCGTGTCGACGGCCACTCGGCGCAGGTCGGCCAGCAGTGGCGGCAACGCTTGTTCGATCCGGTCCACCAGTTCGTCGGACAGGCCCGCACCCAGCTGTACGTGAATCCACGACTCGCGCAGGGGCTTTCCCTCGGCGGCTCCGGCCGTCTCGGCCACGCCGTCGCGGGGCGCGATGGACAGCACCCGGCCGTCGGCGTCGCGCGTGACGTCGAACACCGGATGCACGACTTCGGTCACCGTCGCGCCGAGGCGGCGCAGCGCGGCGGTGACCGAGTCGACCAGCAACGGCATGTCGTCGTTGACGATCTGAATCGCGGCGCCGAGCCCCGCGCTGTCGTCGGGCCGGTAGACCCGGGTGGTCGCCGAGCCGGGCGCGCGGGTGGCCGCCAGCTCCAGATGCTGCCGGAAGATCCGTTCGGCCCGATCCGTGATCGCCGACGCCGAGGATCCGGGCTGGATCCACCGGAAGTAAGCCGCCTCCAGATCGGTCGGATCATCGCGGAACCGCTTCGGTGAAATCGTCTGCTGGGTGGTTGCCACCATCGATCCGTTGCCTTCCCGAGAACTGCGCTCGTACGTGTTTCGTACCTCAAATAACGTACCGCTGAATAACGGCACAATCAATAGTGTAACAATAATTGGCTGCGGCCGGCATGGGTTGCGTGCGTCCGGATCAGGGATTTTCCGCGCCTCCGGTGGAGCAGGCGCGGTCAGCTCAGCGGACCAGTCCCGCCCGCGACATGAACGTCTGGGCGGCGGCCCGCCCGGCGAAGGTGCCCGTCTCCAACCGCAGACCCGTCCGGGTATCCGCGTACCAGACGGTTGCCGAGGGTCCGATCGCCGCATAGACGGGACCGTCGACGAGGGCGACGCCGCCGGAGCCGCGCCATCGAGAGATGCTGTCCGCCAAGCGATCCTGCTGCGCCAGTTCGACGTAGAAGATCATGTCCCGCCCGCCTGCGATGCCGCCGAACAGCATCGGGTGACCGGCCGCGACGACGCACTTCTCCCCTTGCCCACCGGCGTCGAGCCGCTGGCAGGTAGCCGCCGAGCGCAACGTGTCCGGCATGGCCTGCACGGGCGTCGTGGCCCCGGAAAGCGAGGGCAGGGACAGCGAACAGGACCGGACACCGAAGACGGCGGCCACGATCATCACCAGCAGGCCCACCCCGAGCGCCTGCCACTGCCAGCGCGGATAGGTCTTGTCCACAAACCTTTTCGTCCCCGCGCCGACCTTCTCGGCGGCTTCGGCGACCTGGGTCGGCACCCTCTCCACGGCGGACTTCGCCGCGTCCGCGGCCGAGCGCAGCGGAGCACCGCAGTGCGCGCAGCGGGAATCCGCACCGGTGTTGCGGTGCGAGCAGTACTGGCAGACCAGTTCGGGCAGCGTGGACACCTCAGCGCCCCGTGATGACGATCGAGGAGATCGCGGTGGTGTTGATCGACGGATCGCCCTTGGACTCCAGCACGGTCAGTACGATCTTCGCCGCGCTCACCGCGGGCTCGATCTTGGTCACCACCAGCGTCCGCTGATCGAGGGTCGGCTGCGTGTAGACGGTCTTGTTGCCGTCGTCGAACTGGTAGGAAACCCGGCTCGCGGTGCGGTATTTCGCCCACTGATCGGTGCCGTCCGCGCTGATGTGATCCCAGCCGGGCACGATGCCGATGGAGTCGATCTGATACGTCTTGCCCAGGTCGATGGTGATGACCTGGCCGTCGACCTTGTAGGCGCGCACGCACGACCACGCCTTGCCGGTCTGCCCGCCGAACGCGTCCATCGCCGACGTACTGCCGGGCGGGCACTTCGAGTCCGCGGACTTCGGCTGGATGATCGAGCCCGCCGCGGGCGCGGCCGAGGTAGTGGGCGGCGCCGAGGTCGGCGGCGGCGTGACGACCAGAAGTTGGTCCTGTGCCGTGTTCTTCTCCTGGCCGCCGGTGGTGACCAGCAGCAGCACCAGCAGTACGGCGACCACCGCGGCGACGATCAGCGCCACCCTGGGTTTGCGCAGCTGGACGAGCACGTCCTTGGCCATCTGCTGCGCGGGCGCGAGCCGGTCGGCCGGTGTGGCGGATACGCGTTCCGGCTGCGGTTCCGGGTCGGCCGGCGCGTTCGATCGCGCGGCCACCGCGGAGTAGTCGTTCCGGAGTTCCACTCCGGGGGCCGGCTCCTGCGCCTGCCCGTTCAGCAGCGCGAGAATACGCTCGCTCGCCTTCGGGCCGTCACCGGTGCGCCGCCGCGGGGCGACCTCCTGCGGCTCCGAATCCAGGTCGGGCAACCCGAGCGACGCGGCGCCGAACTCCGCGCCCGCGCCGAAATCCTCCGTGTCGCCGAGCGGCGCGCTGTCGGCGCGCGGCGCGGCGGAAGACCCGAGCGAAGGATCGGAGAGCAGCGCGTCGAGGACCGCGCCTCGATGACGGAGAAAGACGTCTCCCGGGTCCTCGGCGGGCATGGTCCGGATCGTATCCGGACCGAGCCACCCGCCGAGCCCACGCTATTCCCGCTGGAGAGAACAGCCGGCCCGTCTGGTCAGCGCTTCTTCTCCTCGGTCACGAAGTACTCCGGCGGCACGTCGAACACCCGTGCCAGCGCGATCACCAAGTCCAGGCGCGGGATCGCGTCACCGTGGATCAGCCGGTAGAGGCCGGACTGCGACACCGGCACGTCCGGGTAGGCCAATTCCAGGTGCTGTGCCAGCGAGTAGAGCGTCAGCGACCGCGTCGACCCGTCCTCGGTCGAGACGACGGACTCCGCGATCAGCTCCGACAACCGGCTGGAGAAGATCGCCGCCGCGGCCTGTCTCGGGGTTAGCGCGTCCCCGACGTCCGGATGAGGGATATCGCCGCCATCGGGATGGGTGTCCGCTACCACGGTGATAGACATTAACCGACCACTCCCATCAGCTCACGCGACGGCCACCGGGTTGCGGGGGTGCAACCACGGGTCCCGATGCCCCCGCACCAGGCGCGGGCGGTCCGTCGACGGAATCGAAATAACGTGTTTCGCCTCTCGGCTCGATGAGGTCGACCCGCACCGTTCGCATCGGGATGCTCACGTCCACCGCGGTAGCGCTGACCTGCTTGATCGCGAGATCGACCGCACGCCTGCGCGGACCGCCGGGCTCGCTGATGGTGACCGTCGTGTGCGCGTTCGACGCACGCGGCGGAAGGTGGTCGAAGACCGCGATGGTGGCCGGCTCCGCGGCCTCCGGTGCGCCCGGGTGATCCGCACCCGGATCGGCCAGTCGCATCGAGCGCTGGTCGCCGACCGCGGTCACCAGCTGGCGCCAGCTGTCCGGTCGCGCCGAGTGGATCTCGACGTCCGCGCCGACCACCATCGCCCGCAGAATGATCTGCTGGGCAACCGGCAGCATGGCCTGCACGTCGATGGTGCGCCTGCGCGGGTTGAACCGGGCCGGGTCGAACAGCGGCAGCGCCAAGGTGTGCCGCGGCTGACCGCTGATCGAGCCCAGGATCTGGCCGTTGGGGCCGATCGCGATGGCCAGGTCGGTGACAAGATCCTCGGGCGCGACGTCGGCGCCGGACTCGAAGCCGCGCAGGGCGCGCACCGAGGCGCCGGTCGGCAACGACGCCAGCAAGGCCGTGGACTGATCGCCGCCGAGTAGTCGCAGGTAGTCCGGCGGTTCGGTGGTGACCGCGGGGCCGATGAACCGGACCAGGGCGCGCGGACCGGCCGTATCGTCGGTCAGGCTCACCACGAGCGTGGTGCGGCCACGGTTCCAGGTCCAGCAATCGTCCAGGCCGACCCCGCCCAGGCGGGTCCAGTCGATCAGGAAGCTGGTCACACACCTGCCGGGCACCGACGACTGCAGATTGCTCCAGGTTTCCCGCAGATCGGAGAGTTCGACTCCCGCGTGCAGCAGGCGCGTCGCGTCCCGTAGGGCGGCGGCGGGCAGGGCGTGCGCGGCGATGCCACGCTCGCGCAGGCGTCCCGCGATCCGGTGCGTGGCGCTGGCCAGCGCTTTGGGAGCGACCACCGCGCACGGACCGCGCTTGCTCAGCGCCGCCAGGTTGCGTTCCTGGTCGAGCCGGACCACCAGCCAGGTCAGCCGGTCCCCGACCACCGGGTGCGATCCGATCAGCTGGTCGTAGAGCATGCTGTAGCTGCCCGAGGAGCGGACGCGCTGACCGGTCGTGACGATGTCGATGTCCACCGCGACGCCGAACTGGTCCAGCATCGGCAGCAGCAGATCGACCGGAATGGTGTCCTCGGTGTAGAGGGTGCGCTCGGAGATGACGGTCGGCAGATCCAGGTTGGGCGCGAGCTGGATCATCGCGATGAGAGTGTCGCCCACCTCGTTGACGCCGCACACGCCCGCGGCGACCTGCACGTCCCGGATCTGCGCGAGCTGCGTCCGTTCCTGCGCCCGTGCGGTCCGGCCGGTACGGTAGGCCGCCCAGTCGAGCAGCCAGCGAACACCGGTCCGTCCGTTCACGCGGACGGTCACCGTCACCACCAGGACCGTGACCACCACCGCGCTCACCCACCATGGCGTCTTGGCCGAAAGCCCGGCCAGTAGCGGGCTGCCTACGACGACGAAGGCGGCGAACGGACCACGCTCGACGCCGGCGACCCGAACGCTCGGAAAGCTCACCGGCGCCTCCGCATCACGGAGTTCAGGTGACTACCCGCGAGACCGAGCAGCACGGCCGCCAGGATGACGACGGTCGCGGTGATCGCGGGCCGCAGATCCTTCGCGCGCGGCGCGGGGGGCATGGGCAGTTCCGCGGACCGGAACAGACCGGCGGGCTGCTGCGGCGCCGTGCGGTAGCTCAGGGCGGCGAGCGGGTCGATCATGCCCGCGCCGACCATGTTGTCGATTCCGCGCGCCGGGGCGTGCGCGCTGGCTTGCAGGCGCGCGGCGATCTCGCGCGGGGTCTCGTTGGGGAAGCGCGACCGCAACAGGGCTGCCACCCCGCTGACGTAGGCCGCGGCGAACGACGCGCCGCCGACCGGCACGAGCTTGTCCGGTTCGCCGACGCCGTTGATCAGGCCACCGCCGCCGGGGCCGAGCGATTCGATGCCGGTCCCCGGCGCCGCGACCGAAACCCACGGCCCGGTCAGCGAATCCGGCATGGGCGCGCCGCTGGCCGTGGTGAATCCCACCGTGAGCACGTCGGCGCCGAACCAACCCGGCGTGGAAATGGTCTTCACGTCGCGCCAGTTGCGCGGGTCGGCGGGACGAGCCGGGTCGATCTCCGGATTCTGCGCGCAATTGGCGGCGCCCGCGCTGTTGCCCGCGCCCGCCACGATCAGCGCGCCGCGCACGTGCACCGCATGGCCGATGGCCGCCGACAGCATGGACTGATCCACCTGCGCGTCCACCGGCATACAGATCGGCAGCGACACGGTGATCACCCCCGCGCCTTGGTTCGCGGCGCGCGTGATCGCCCGCGCCAGCGTCCGGATTTCGACGGCCATTCGCTGGCTCTGATCCGAGCTCGGCCGTTCGGGGCTGAACGCACCGGAACGGGTGCGGATCGAGATGATCCGCGCGTCCGGCGCCACACCGGCGAATCCGTCGGTGGGATCGGGTGTCGCGCCGATGATCCCGGCGACCAGCGTGCCGTGCGCGTCGCAGTCGGACAGCCCGTCGCCACCGGCCGCGAGGTAGTCGCCACCGCCGACGAGGTTGGGCAGGCGCGGATGGGGCTGCACGCCCGTGTCGATCACCGCGACGGTCACTCCGGCGCCCCGGCTCAGCGCCCTGGCGCGGCGCAGATCCAACGCCAGTTCCGGTGGCGGAGTGCGGGTGAGGTCGCTGTCGGGCAGCACACCCGCGGCCAGACAGCCTTTCTCCTGCTTCATCGGCTGCTCGGGTCCCGGCGGGTCGTCCGCGGGCGGCACGCCCACCACGACCTGCGGCGGCTCCAGCGCGACGGCGGGGGCGGCGGTGACGGCCAGCATCACCCCGGCGAGAACCGCGACCGCGGCACTGCCGACCTTCATCAGATTCCTCGCATCGCCGTGTAGACGCCCATGATCCAGAACGCGATCACCGGAACCATCAGGATCAGCGCGTATTCCACCAGGTCGATGACGCGCCGGGTCACCGGAGACAGGCGCTTGCCGGGCAACTGGAGAGCGGCGACGCACGCCGCGCACGCGGCTGTGGCCACCACCAGGCCGACCACGAGACGCGCGACCGGGCTCTCGTAGGCGCCGATCAGGACGAAGCCGACGCCGCACACGGTGACGGCGGAGCCTGCGACCAGCGCGATCGCCTGCACCCGATCCGGGTGCCAGCGCGAGCGCATCGCCAGCAGGCCCGCGATGGCGGCGGCCATGACGATCTCGCGGATGCCACCGGGGCTGACCGCGGCCGTGAGCACCGCGGACACCGCGAGCACCGTCGCGATCGCGGCGATCAGGCCGCGCAGGCTGGTGACCGCCAGCCGGGCGCGGCCCTCGATACCGGCCTCGGCGTTGTGGCGCTGCTGTTCGCTGTCCACGGTGTGCTCGTCTCCGTCACGCACCGTCTCCGCGTCGAAGATGTCGGTGAGCGTCGTCGGCGCGACCTCGTTGCCCGGGTCCGGCAGATCCGGCGGCCGGATCCGCGCGATGGCCACGGCCAGGCGTGGCGCCATGGTGAGCAACACGATTCCGACGAACACCACGCCACCCGCGACCTGTCCGACGGACAGGTCCACATAGGTCAGCGGCAGGGCGGCCAGAGTCACCGTGACGCCGAGCACGGTCACGGCCATCAAGGTGGCGATGCCCAGCCCGCTCACCCGCATCATGGTGGCGGCGGCCACCGCCGCGACCACCGCCCCCGCCGCCAAGTTGGCGGCCGCGAACGGGCCGGGCTGGCCGTAGGCCGGTGGCACCAGCATGGCTCCGCCCGCGAACAGCAGCGGCGTCGCCGCCAGCGACAGGCCGAGGCAGATCTTCGCCGGGGCGCTGCGGCGCCGGGCCAGCGCGGCCGCCACCCAGCACAGCGCGCCGAGCAGCAGCGCGGGCAACCCGCACCACAGGGCCGAACCGGTCATCGTCCACGACCAGGCCAGCATCGCGGCCACCGCGGAGGCGCCGACGCCGAGCACGGTCAGCCCCACGATCGAAGCGGTGTTCGCGTCGAATTCGGCGAACTCGCGCTCGTTGATCAAGGCGAGCGCGTCGGTGATGTCCTCGACCAGCGGTGTGAACACCTCCGCCGATTCGACGACCGACAGCATCAACACGGCGCCGTCGGCGATGTCGTGGTCGGCCAAGCTGCGCCAGCGCGGGATCGGCGCCTCGCCAG
Source organism: Nocardia gipuzkoensis (assembly GCF_021183645.1). NCBI lineage: Bacteria > Bacillati > Actinomycetota > Actinomycetes > Mycobacteriales > Nocardiaceae > Nocardia > Nocardia gipuzkoensis. Next base: position 1,018,419 of record NZ_CP089225.1, read on the forward strand.
GGCGGGCCAGGCTCCACTGGCCCTGTGGCGGAGTGAAATCGACGCTCTCGTCATCGATCGCCGAAGCCAGCACGACCAGCAGATCGTCGATGAAGGTCTCGATGGTGAACTTCGTCGGCACCACCACGTCGACCTGGTAGCTGGACACCATCACGGCGATCCGAGCCCGAGCGACCTCCGCCGACGGCTGCGTCCCGGCGGGCGCGGGCGCGACGGCAGTACTCATCGCCACCCTCCGCGGTCACCGGAGTTGTCCGCACCGCCGGAGAGGTAGCCGGGGAATCCATCGGCCAGCCAAGCGGCCAGCTCCTCGAACGCGAGCACGGTCTCCTTTTCCAGCAGCCGCAGGTCGATCTCGCCGCCCTCGGCCAGATGCGCGTCGTAGGGCAGCACACAGGTGGGGCGCTGCGCGGTCTCGAACAGCTTCTCGATCGCGTCCACCTCGACGGTCGGCTTCAGCGGCTGGTGATGCACGATGCCGACGATCGACTTGGCGATCAGATGTTGCATGCCATGCGAACTCAGCCAGTTCAGGGTGGCCACCGCACCGGTCACGCCGCCGACAGTGGCCGGGGTGACGACCACGACGGCGTCGCTGGTCTGCAGCACCGTCGCCGTCGCCGAATCGAGCACGCCGGTCCCGCAGTCGACCACCAGCAAATTGAAGTGCTTGCGCAGGATTTCCACGGCGGTGCTGTACTCGCGGCCCGACAGCGCCTCGGTGGCCTCGGTGCTCCACGGCGACGCGATCACGGCGAGGTCCGCCGAGTTGATCGAGGTGAACGACTGCACCGCGGAGAACGCGTCCAGGTTCTGCGACTGCGCCAGGTCCCGCAGCGTCAGGCCGTACGGATGCCGGCAGGTGCGCGTCGACAGATCGCCGAAGTCCGGGTTCGCGTCGATCGCGACCACTCGGTCCGGGCGCAGGCTGGCGAAGGTCGAGCCGAGCGTCGCCGCGGTGGTGGTGCGGCCGACGCCACCCTTCACGCTGATCACCGCGATCTGATAGGTGGTGGTGAGCTGGCGCCTGATTCGCGTTTTACGGTCCTCGGCGCGCTGCTCCGCGGGTGAAAGGCCGAGGTTGAACCCGACTTTGTTGAGCGCACCTCGCATACCGGAGTTGGAGCGCAGCTGCGCCCGCTTCGCGGCGGAGATGTCGGCGAGCAGTTCGATCGAGCTGAGCGCGGCGGGCAGTACCTCCACCCGAGGCATCGGCTCATGGGTCGAGCGGTCGATGCGCTCGGGAACCCACGGCGTCGCCGCTCCCGGCGCCCAGTCCTGGTTCGCGGACGCGGCCTCGTTGCGGGCGATCGCCTGGGCGGGCTCGGCGGCCCGTTCGGCCGCGTACTGCTGGGCGACCTGCTGCTGCGCCGAAGGGTGCTGGGCCGCCTGCGGTGGCGCCTCGGTCGGCGCGGCGGCGGGGAAGTTCCGCGGCGTATTCGCCTGCGGCGGCGGGACACTCGCTTGGGGAGGCGGCGTGCTCGCCTGCGGCGGACGGGGATTCACCTGCGGCGGCGGAACGCTCGCGCTGGGGGGCGGCGGCGCGACCACGCCCGGTGAGCGGTGCTCGGATTCCGCCACGGTGGGCGCCTGTGGCTCACGCGGCGGTTCGACGTGGGTGAACGTGTCGGCATCCTGACGCGTTTCGGCGGCGGGCCCCTGCGCGACGGCAGCGTCCGCCATTTCGCCGGTAGGTGCGAAGAACGCGTCGTAGCCGCCGTGCGCCCGCGCGGCCTCGGCCGAATGACCGTTTTTGCTCGGTGCTCGGTTCATTTCCGTCGTCCTCTCCACAACCACGGTCCGACGTTCAGTTCACTCTGCTGGTGTCGAACCAACTTCGACCGGGCAGCAGGTCGACCAGCGCTCCGATGCCGGACCGCAAGGCCGCGTCATCGCCAGGCGCATATCTCGCCCACTTCCGTCCGTCCATCGCGACGCTCGGAGTCACAATGATTCGCCCCGACAGGGTATCCACCACGTTCACGCTGAATACCGGCTGCGCCGAACTGCCGTCGTGGTGCTCGATGAGCACCACCTCCGCCCGTCGGACCACCTCGTCCAGCACTCGGCTCAGCACCGCGGCGGCGTGCGGTTCCGCCCCGAGTTCCACCAGTGCACGCCGCCGTTCGTCCTGGTCGTCGGGAATCTCACCGAATTGCTCCACCGTCGCGGCGATCGGCTCGAACTGCAACGCCGGTGCGGGACCGAGCGCGGCCAGAACGGCGGCCGGCAAGGTGTCGAGCTGGTCGTCCTGCTGGAACACCGACTGGATGACGACATGGTCGTCGGAGCGCACCGCGAGCACATGGGTCTCGCCCGCGCGCACCAGCGACATCCGCAGCATTCCTTTCCGCTCGCCATCCAAACCGGTGTCCAGGATCCGTACCACCATTTCCACGTCCGGCCGGTACAGGCACCGCAGCCAATGCTCGACGACCGGGTGCACGCGCCCGTCCTGGAGCACACCCACTTCGGTGAGCTGCGCGGCGACTACGGCGTGTACCCGATCCCGATCCTCGATGCGGTAGATGTTCGGCAGCAGCGCCAATACCGGCGGATAGGACTCGATGCCGACCAGATGCTGTAACAGCAGGGCGGCGTCGACATTCAGGTCGATTGCGACCGGATCGTCTTCCACACCTTCCTCGAATGCATTGTGATCATCTCCTTCGACCTGGATCTCGACCTCGGCGCGCTTCACCGAGGACGTTCTACGGAGGCGAGCACCGCTTCGTCTTCGTTGTCGTTTCGCTCGATAACGCCCACCGCCAGCACGGATTCGAGCATCGGCTCGTCTCGGCTGTCCCGGTCCTCGTACTCGATGACCCCGATGACGGGAGGTTGCTCGAGTACCGGAACATCCTGGGGTTCGCCCGGTACGAATACCTTCGACGACCTCTTCTCGTCGTCGCGGCGTCGTCGCATTCGCGCCTTGGGCGCGAGCGCACCACGCGGCGGGCCCTTCCGGGCCATCGGTCCGGACGTCGCTTGTTGCGGCATGGCGCCGAATGCCCGTCCGGCTCCGGCATTCCAGCCGGCGGGCAGCCGGAATCCGGTCGCAGCGCCCGGCATCGATCCGAGGCCGCCACGGGCCATGTTCAGCGCGACCAGGCTTCCGGCCCCACCGCTCAACGCGGCCAACGTCGGCGAGTTCTGCGACGTGTCATAGAACCAGGACTGGCCCAGGTCTCCGTCCCCCGCGCCGTTCATTCCCGAATCTCCGGACCAGCCATTGGCGTTCGGGTCCGGCGACAATTGCTCGGGATTGGTGGCGGGGTCCATGGGATCCGCAGGCTGAGTCGGATCCGCAGGCTGAGTCGGATCCGTCGGCTGAGTCGGATCGGTGGGTTTAGTTGTATCGGTAGGGTTCTGATCCCCGCCCGATCCCGTGCTGTTGTCCGATCCGGTCGGCCCGTCGCCCGTCGACGTGGATGAGATATCGGTCTGGGTGAAGTCGCTACCCTTGTAGTCGGTCGCGTTGTCGTAGGACGCGTAGTCCGTCTGCGGGCCCGGCCCTGGGCCGCCGGTCACGATCGGCGGCGCCTCGAGCGGTGGCGGCAGTGCGGCCAGTGTGGGCACCAGCGCCGCCGCGTAACCGGCCATCACCCCGAGGGCGGCCCCCCGCAGCGCCATCAACTCGGCTTCGGCTTCCAAGAACGCCGCCCCGCTCAACGGGCCGAAGCCGCCGCCGAGCGCGATACCCTCCTGTATCCGGACCTGGGCTGCCTTGGCAGCGAGGACCCCCATGGCGGCCTTCGCCGTGGTGGAGATGTCAGCCGCTCGGTCCAGCAACTGGCCGGTTGCCTCGGCCACCGCCGCCTGTTCACGCAACCACGCCGAGTGTTTGCGGAAGGCCGCCTGCGCCTGGTCCGCGGTGAGCGCTTGGAACGTCCCGCTCATCTGGAGCATCGAACTGTCGGTGTTGGCCGCGGCGGCATTCAACCGCATGGCCATAGCCGAATAAGCCTTCGCGGTCGCCCGCGTCGTGGCGACCCCATCGCCGGCGAGCACGGGGGCGATGATCCCCTCCGGCCCCAGCGCGCCGAGTACCACAGCAAGCATCTCGTCAGCTTTCGCTCGCGCTGTCCGCGGCTAGAACGCGGCTACTCTGCTGAGCACCTGGCCGCCGCCGGCCACGTCGCCGACCGCGAAGGCGGCGCCTACCTCGGGTAGAGCGACCGCGCCATCGGTTCCCAGGGCGATTCCGTTTGCCGTGGTGGGGAAGAACAACCCCGCTTGCTTGGCGCACGCGGTGGGGATGAGCGCGCTCACGTCATCGAGACCCGGCGGGGCCGGGACAGCGAGGGGAGCGGCCGCTCCGAGCATCAGCATCAGATCCTCCGCGCTGACGCCGAGCTGGGAAGCGATAACGGGGAGATGATCCCAATCGACAGCGAGATGCATGGACGTCTCCTAACAACCGGTACCCACTCTTGGCGAGTAGTACTTCGACATCGAGCGGTGCAATCAGAACGTTAAGCTATCCCCAGCATTGGGAATATCGAGTCGAACTCGCATTCACCCTGCGGGCAGCATCGTCGTCACCCGCAGATTCCCGCCCCATGCGAGTGGTGCGTCACGTGACACGAGTCCCCGGCACGTTTTCACGCCCTCACCGAACAGTATCCATGACATGCGATCGCCCTCGACGATGTTCGTGTGGACGAACTCGTCGAGGGCGACAGCGAGTATTTCTCGAGAACTCGGCAGTGATCCGAGCGCCGCGACAGCGTTCGAATCGACCATCGCCGGACCGGCTCGCGTCACACCGGACGATCGGCCGGGACCGGGATGGTGATTCGAACCGCGGAGTCGCTAGAGCCCGATCTGCGAGAACCGCATGGCCTGACCCTGGTCCACCACGCGGAACTGACCGTCGATGCCGGACACGCCCTTGGTGGCCGCCTTCAGCTGCATCAGCGCCTCGTTGTACTGGTCGATCTGCTGCTTGACGCGAGTCTGCAGGTCGCCGTTCGTGGTACCGGCGTCACCCTGGAAGTTCTGCGCGAGCAGTTTGGCCAGCGTGTCCCGCTCTCCAGCGTCGACCGTCATGTCGCTGAGCACCTTGTCGGTACGGATGACCAGGCCCTCGACGGCATCGTAATCATTCTTCAAAGCCATTTTCCGAAACCTTTCCCGATTTTTTTCTGCTGCAGATCCGGCATCAGAAATTGAGGTTGTATTTGTTGACCTGCGACGCGTTCTCCTGGTCCTGGCTGTCGAAGGTCGCGCCGGCGGCATTCAGCGCGTCGACAATCTCCATGAAGGTCGCGTGCAGCTTCCCGCCCTTGTCGAGGGCTCCCTGCATCGCCTGCTGGATGGCGTTTCCGGTCGCGCCCTGGACGGCGGGCGCGTACTCCATCTTGACGCCCTCGAGAATACCCATGTGGTTCTTGAAGGTGTCGGCGTGCGTGAAGAACTTCTTGGCGACAGCGTTGATCTCGGACGGGTCGCCGGTGTAGCCGATGGGCATATCTGTTCCTATCCTTTAAGGCGTTTACCTTGCCTCGGACGGGTTCGCCGAGGACGTTGACAGCGTGTGCGTCGGAATAGTCGATGCGCGATTCGGGCCATCGAAGTCCTCGACCACACCGATTACAGGGGGTTTCTCCAGTACCGGCACCTCCTGGGTTTCTCCGGGAACGAAAACCGCCGCCGGAGCTCGCTTTTCCCGTCGTTCCGGTGGCGTCCCGTCTTCGGCGCGACGGCACCGCACAACCGGCCTTCGCGCGGCTGCACCGCGGTGCCCTCCACCATTGTTCAGCCGTACCCCGCATGCGGTCGCCTCGCCTGGCTGCCGCTTCGCCGGTTTCCGCGAAGTGGTGGCGCCGCCGGAGATGGACCCGAGCGTCCACCGGGGGTCGGTCACGGCCTCCCGCACATCCGGCGGCGTGTTGCCGAGATCCGGGAGTGCCATGGCGAGACTCCAATCGAGCGTGACTACCAGCTCGGATCGAGCGGCTGCTAAGGAAAACGGTAAGTTATTCCCAACCTTGGGACGCACGCCGAACTCACATCTGCTGAGGTACCCAGGCCACCTGGACGAGATCTCGGCGGGAACTCATGGGCTCCACGTAGATTCCCCGTCCCGGCGGCTGCTTGGTGGCTCGCACGTCGCTGATCAATACGCCGTCGAGTTTGGAGCCGTCCATGATCAGACCCGAGGAGTTGAGGTTCTTCATCTGACCGATCACGTTGTCGTACAACGCGGTATCCGCTTGCGCGATGTTGCGCGCCGCGATGACGTGCAAGCCGGTATCGCGACCGTCGACGAGGATGTCCTTCAGCGGTTCCAGCGGGTTCATCGCACCACGCTGCGCGATCATGTGGTAGTCGTCGATCACGACGAAGACCTCGGGCCCCGACCACCAGGACCGCTCCGCGAGCTGCCGGGTGGTCACGTTCTCCGGTGGGCGCCGCGAGCGCATCTTCTCCACCAGCGGCGGCAAGGCGTCGCGCACATCCCGCTCGTTGGTCACATGGCCGATGAGCATCTCCTGCGGCACCGTCTCCAGATGCCTGCGCCGGTAGTCGATCAGCAGCACGCGCGCCTGCGAGGGATCGTACTGACGCTGAATGGACGCCAGCAGGGCGGCCAGGGTGGTGGACTTCCCCGAGCCGGTCGAGCCGAGCACGATGAAGTGCGTCGACACACTGAAATCGATCGTCGCGGGCTGCAAATCGGACTCCCGCAGACCGAACGGCACGACGAGGCGCTGCGCGAGCGTCTGAGGCGCCGGCCAACCGGCGCGCACCTCCTCGATGCTCACCTGCGGAGGCAGCAGTTTGACCTGCGGCGCCCGGCGGCCGGGATAGCGTTGTGCCACTTCGGCGCTCGCCGCGGCGAGGCCCTCCGGGGCCGAGTCCGGCTCGCCCACCCCGTCGATGCGCGGCAACGCCGTGAGCATGTGCAGGCCGTCGGTCGAGATGCAGCGACCGGGCCGGTTGGCGGGGATCGCCGCGACCACATTGCGGTGGACATTGAAGGTCGTGTCGGCCAGGTCGCCCAGGCGCATCTCGACGCGAGTCTGCATCAGGTCCTTGATGGCGGGACGGATGGCGATCCAGCGTGAACTGGCTACCACCAGGTGGATGCCGTAGTTCAGGCCCTGCAGCGCGATGGATTCCATCACGGGGGTGTACTCGTCGTAGTACGGGCCGTTCGTGCCGAACCCCACGTCCCATCCGTCGATGACCAAGAAGACGTCGCCGTAGGGATCGCGGTCCAGCCAAGGCGGCCCGCCCGGCGCGTCGCGCAGCGTGCGGAACTTCCGGATCGAATCGATCCCGAACTCGGCGAACGTCGATTGTCTGCTTTCGAGCAGATTCGTGATCAACGCGATGGTGCGCCGGATGCGGTCGCCGTCGCGGGCCGCGGCGACCGATCCCACGTGCGGCAGGTTCGCCAACGCCGACAACCCGCCGCCGGAGAAGTCCAGGCAGTAGAACTGCACCTGCTCCGGGGTGTGGGTCAGCGCCGCGGACAGGATGAACGATTGCAGCGCGGTCGATTTACCGGACTGGGTACCGCCGACGATGGCCATATGCCCACCCGCGCCGGACATGTCGACCGACCAGACGTCCTGACGCTGCTGACGAGGCTTGTCGACCAGCGCCAACGGCATCTGCAACGCCCCCTGCGGCACCGCGCGGATCATCCGCTCCAGCGTGGGCGGGGTGATCAGCGGCGGCAGCCACATCTTGTGCGCCGGCTGGCCGTGCCGGGCCAACTGCTGCAACACCGCTTCCATCACGGTGATCGAATCCCCGTCGGCGGCCTCGGGCGTCGCCTGGACGACCACCGGCTCGACCACCACGGGCCGGGTGTCGACGATATGGCCGGTGGTGAAGCGCTGCGGCGGCCGGTATCCCCCACCGGGCCGTCGGGCGCGCTGCGCGGAGGCCGCGGACACTTGCGCCGGGGGCGAGTACTTCTCCCCTACGTACGCGGCCTGGAACCGCTGGAGTTCACCGGAGCCGACCCGCAGGTAACCCGAACCCGGCTTCTTGGGCAGGTGGTAGGCGTCCGCGGTGCCGATCGCGTCACGCGAGTCACTGGTCTGGTTGGTGCGCAACGCGATCCGGTAGGAAAGGTGGGCTTCCAGCTCGCCCATCCGGTTGGCCGGCACTTTCTGCGACGCGAGCAGCAGGTGAATGCGCAGCGATCGGCCCAACCGGCCGATGGCCACGAAGAGTTTCGAGAAGTTCGGGTACTGCTCGAGCAATTCGGCGAACTCGTCGAGAATGATCAGGAGGGTGGGCAGCGGTCGCAGGTCCGCGCCTTGCTCCCTGGCGCGTTCGTAGTCGGCCACGCTGGCGAAATTGCCCGCGTCGCGCAGAATCCGTTGCCGCCGCGCCATTTCACCGTTGATGACGTCTTCCATACGGGTGACGAGGTCGGCTTCTTCCTCCATGTTCGTCACCACGGCCGTCACGTGCGACAGCCGGTCGAATCCGAGGAACGTCGCGCCACCTTTGAAGTCGACGAGCAGCAAATTCAGCACGTCCGGCGAGTGTGTCGTCACTGCCGAGAGCACCAGGGTCCGCAGGAATTCCGACTTACCCGATCCGGTGGCGCCGATGCACATGCCGTGCGGGCCCATGCCTTCTTCGGCCGATTCCTTGATGTCGAGGTAGGTGACACCACCGGCCGGATCATGACCGAACGGGATGTTCAGTCGTGCCCGGTCCTCGTCGCGCCGCCGGATCCACGCCTGCTCGACCCGGATGGCGCCGGGGTCGGCGATGCCGACCATCTCCTCCCACGACGTGCCGCCACTGGCCTGCTCGGCGGCAACGGCCTCCACCACCGTGGACAACCGGTACGGCGACAGACTGCGCGCCATGGCCGTCATCGCCGCCGTGGACAGCGTGTCGGCGACTCCGACGCGACGCAAGCCGCGCGGGGTCACCTCGTTCAGCGACCGGTCCTCGGTCACGGTGAAGCGCAGCGCGCGGGGCAGGTTCTGCTCCGTGGCGCCCAGCCGCAACCAGGTGCAGCCATCGATGCCGGAGATGTCACGGTCGCTCGCGGGCCCGCCGATGTCGACGATCAGCAGGTAGTGCGTCCGATCCAGAGTGGGCTGCGAATTCGCCGAGAACGGACCGCGATTGAGCCCGGCGAGCACCTTGGTGCGCAGCTCGGCGACGGTGCGATAGACCATCCGGCTGGAACCGATCGCGTCGGTCTCATTGGGATGCTGGGTGTGCGGCAGCCATTTCAGCCAGGACCACTCCGGCGCGTCCGGATCCGACAGCACCGCCGCGACCGCCACCTGGTCCGGGCCGTGCAGCACCGCGACCTCGGCGATCATCGCGCGGACCAGCCCGGCCACCAGCTGCGCCTCACCGTCGATGCCGACCTGCGGCGCCGACAGCAGATTGATCGCGACCGGCATGCCGCCGACCGTGGAATAGGCCTTGGCGAACCGGGTCAGCTCGACGACGCCGACCGGGTCCAGATCCGAGGTGGGCGCGGCTTCCGGGACGATCACGCGCACCTGATTGGCGATGCGCCCCCGGCCGACCCGGACCCGCAGGAACTGCGGACTCGCGACCTGCACTTCCCACATCCGCTTGCCGCCGATCAGGCGGGCGATCTCCTCGGGGCCGGGATGGGTATAGCGCAGGAAGGCATACAGTTCGGCTTCCGCCCCGTGCACCGTCTTGCGGTTGTCGGTGATACTGCGCAGGTAGTCTTTGCGTTCCTCGTTGAGGCTCGCCGCGCCGCCGCCGGAGTTGCCCGCGAACGCGCCGCCCATCATGCCGAACATCGACACCAGCATCATGGCGGGGAACATCAGCATCATCGGATTCATGGCTCCGCCGCCGCGGAACATCATGACCATCATTCCGCACATGGCCGCCACCATGACCACGGGCATGATCATGCGCAGCCGGGACGCCGGGACCGGCTTGGGCAGCTCGGTCGGCGGTTGCAGCCGCAGCTCGGTGACGGCCGGGGCTTTGGGACCGCGCACCGTCCGGGCGGGTCGGACGAATCGACGAGTGGTGGTCACTACGAACCACCGAGCCCGGCGACGATCTTGTTGTTCGGGATGCCGTCGTGCTGAATGCGAGCTTCCTTCTGGGACAGGGCGGGACCGACCGCGAACAGCGAGATGATGTTCCACGGCGCCGGGACCGGGGTCCGCATCCCGAGCGCGGTCAAGGTGGGATCGCCGGTGATGCCGCTGGGATCGGTGATGACGCCGTAGCGGACACCGCTGTCGGAGACCCAATAGAATGCTTCCCGCAGCGGTGATCCCGGTTCGGCGCCGGTCACCTGCACGAAACGGCCGGTGTCACGCGGCAGATAGGCCGCGTCCGCGGTAGTGCCACGCGAAGCGGAGGAGGTCACCAAGTCCACCGTTCGGCCCTGCTCGTCCTGGGTGAGCGGCAGTTGCCTGCCCACCAGCAGTTCGGTGGCCGCGTTCGGATCGTTCCCCGAGCGCGACCAGTGATAGCAGGTCACGCCGGACCGTTCGGGGTCGACCAAGCGGATGGGGCGGGTGGGGTAGGACGCGGTGCCCGGCCACTGCCCCGGGCGCAGATTGGCCGCGATCACGTCGGGCCCGACAGTGCGGGTGGACACCGCGCCTTGAGAGTTCGCGTTGCGGACCATCGCCGCCAAGACGGAGCTGATCCGGACCAGACCCGTCTGTGAGACGAGGTAATAGGAGACACCGTGGTCCGGCGTCGAGACGGTCAGCACCGACCCGACCGGCGTGGTGAATCCGTTGTTCAAGGTGATCGACTCGCCCGCGCCGGGTACGTCGGGCACTCGCAGCGGCGGCGCCTCGGGAATCGCGTTGACCAGGCCCTTGGACGCCGCCATCACCGGAGCGGTCGAATCGATGCCGAGCGCCATCGCCACCGCGGTGCTCGCGAGGTCGATCGCGGCGCGCACCACGCCTTTCTCCGCGTCGCCGTACACCAGCCAGGTCGTCGTGTCGTCGCGCAGCAGACGGGCCTCGCCTTCGCCCAGCTGGCGGATGGCGTCGCCGTCGACGGTGAGCGGACCGCCGATCGCCGTCGTCCGCACCGCGGAGCGACTCACCGTCGGCAGTCCGGTGGCGGGGTTCACCGGTGCCGCCGCACCGGTTCGCGCCGTGTCGCACACCGTCCACGACGAGTCCCGCTCGCCGGTGTCGACGATGCTGCTGGGAGCACCGGGAATGCCGACCCAGGGCCCGCGTGGATATTTCGACAGCTCGTCCCTGGACACCTTCACCGGGTTGTCGGGAGAACCGACGATCAATCGAGCGGAGGTCAGATTCAACGCCGGGAACAGCCGATTGTTCAGCCGCACGAACAACGCGCCGGTGTCCTTCTCCGCCACGATCTTCGCCTCCCCGACCTTCTTGGCCGGTTTGAAGAACGCCAGCACGGCGGCGCCCGCGATGATCACGCACGCGAGCGCGATGCCGATGGACAGCGCCGTGGAACGACCGCGCTGCGGGTCATCGATCATCGACGCGTCTCGACGGACCAGCGCATGCTCGATCCGGCGCAGCAGAAAACGCCAACCAGAGATCTGGTGTTTGGTCACAACCCGGAAGCGCGCCACCGGTTCTCGTTCCTTCCGCCGCCCTGCCGCCACACCGTAACCACCGGTTACAGCATGAATAAGACCCTTGTTCCCAGTACGGGGAATGCTGGGTCAGGGGACGCTCACACCCGCGCCGACGGCGCCAAACCCTCCAGCGCCGCGGACACGTCGAACGCGTCGATGGTCATGAGCTCTTCGTCGCTCATCGCCGCGATGTCCGCGTTCTCCCTGGTGAAGCGGTAGTCACGCTCGGCCTCCGCGGCCTCGACCACGTTTCGCACGAAACGGCCGTTGCCGGCCAGGTCGATCAGGCGACGGCCGTTCTTGCTCTGACCGGCCAGCTCCTCGCAGCGCAGGCGCAGCACCTCGCGCGCTTGCTCGGAGAGGATCGAATCCTTCTTCCGCGCGATGTGATCGGCGATCTGCACCAGTTCGTCGGCGTCATAGCTGGCGAAACGGATGCGCTTGGTGAACCGGGAGGCGAGGCCGTCGTTGGATGCCAGGAACCGGTCGATCTGGTCCTCGTATCCCGCGATGATCACGACGAGCTTGTCGCGGTCGTTCTCCATCCGGGCCAGCAGCGTGTCGACCGCCTCTTTGCCGAACGCATCGCCGCCCGAAAGCCCTTCTTGGATCAGCGTGTACGCCTCATCGATGAACAGCACACCGCCCAGCGCCGAGTCGATCAGCGCGTTCGTCTTCGGGGCCGTGTGGCCCAGGTGGGTGCCGACCATGTCGTTGCGGGAAACCTCGATGACCTCCGCGTTCTCCACGACACCCAGCCCGGCGAAGATCTTGGCGATCACGCGCGCGATGGTCGTCTTCCCGGTGCCGGGCGGACCGGAAAAGATCAGGTGCTGGGAACGCGAATCCACCGCGAGCCCGCGCTTGGCGCGCACCTGATCCATCAGCACACCGGATTTGAGCCGGTCGACCTGTTCCTTGACCGAATCCATGCCGATCTGCGCCTGCAGCAGATCCGAGGCCTCCGTGAGGAGACTCTCGCGCTCCGCGCGCGCCGCGCTGGCAGCCGCTTCGCGCGGGTCGTCCCCGGTCTTCGGGTCCCACTTGTTCGTGCGGGACGCGATAAGAGCTTCGGTGGCGACCTCGAACCGGTAGCTCTTGTCCCGCACCGCGCGCTGCCATTCCTCGCGCTCGGGCCACAGCGCGGAGCCCTGCAGTCCTTTGAGGACCTTGTCGGCGGCGTCGTGATCGCCGTTGTGCCGCATCAGCATGCCGAGCAGGAAGTGCGCGTCCGCCCAGATGTAGGACAGATTGCCCGAGGAGCTGTCCTCGACGATCCGCTGCGCGCGCGGCATGGCTTCGCCGAAACGGCCCAGGTGCGCCAGCGACTGGGCGGTCATCAATTCGGCGGCGATGTCCAGCAGCCCGTCTTCGAGCACCGGCCGGGCGTTGCGCGCCGCGAGCACGTCGGGCCACCGCTTGGTCCGGAAGAACAGCGACATGCGCACGAAGTCGGCGACGTCGTCGCTGGGGACCTCGTCGAGAATGGCCGCGGCCTCTTGCCATTCGCCGCCTTCGGCGTACGAGCAGGCCTGGGCGATGGCGATCTGGTCGCGATCGGCCATCGCGACGCGCAACCCGTACATGCCGATCTCGACCTGGCACCACAGAGCGCGGTCGACCAGACCGGCCCGCTGCTGGTCGCGATAGAGGTTGTGCACCGAGCGGTAGGCGCCGTAGATCACCTCCGAGGTGACCTCTCCGGCCATGGCGCGCCCGAGCCAGGCATCACACATGTCCGGGTCGAGGTCGGTGGCGGCCCGAAACGCCGCCGCCGCGTGCTGCTCGTTGCGCACGCCACCGGCGACCAACCCAAGATTCTGAACACCCGTGTAGAACGCGTCCTCGGCCGCTGACACTCGGACTTCCCTTCCGCCGAACCACCCTGCTCGAACGATAGATTCCGGCGGTCACGCCGCGGACACGAACCCTTCCCATCAATGGGAAGTTCGGCCGACGCTGCCACGGGTGAGCTACGCCCTCCGGGCTCGGCAACCAACCGGCTCACCCTCGAAACCCCGCTCCCCCGCTACGCGCCCACTCCACATGCCAATTTTGAACGTACCGTCATGTAACGGTATGTTTACCTGCGGGGTCGGCAATCATCCGCCTGCAGACGGCCCCTTCGGCGGCGGCTGGCCAGCCGCGATCCGGTCTCCCAGCCGCCGCGCCGCAGGTCGCAGCAGGTCCGAAAATTTCTTGCCGTTATTTAGGTGCACGCTATTGAACGTTCCGACAGAAGAGGGTACTGTCTGAACACAGATCGCCGGTCCCTCATCCCGACGATCTGAACCCAAAAAAGCAACGGCCGGTGGCACCGGCAGGCCACCGGCCGTTGTGGGGGTACGACACCCTAGGCATTCATCAGCCACCGCAGTGTGATTACGTCTACCACTGTTGCCACATCGACTCAGCGACCCATTCCCCGTCATTGGGAATGGGTATTTTGCGCTCCCTACTGGATCTAGCCGCGCGCCCCGGGCGGGTGCATGCGATCTGATGGCGGGGCAGTAACCCCGGACGGGGCCTTCGCGTCGGCCAGCCCGGCGTTCTCGGCGCCGCCCGCTTCGGCCTCCTTCTCCCGGATCACGTGCACTGGCGGGCGACCGGCGGAGGGAGCGTGCACCGCGGCGGGAACGTCCCGGGTGCGGCGGGCCTTGCTCCACGGCGTGACCGCGGGCCGAGGCACTTTCGGAGGGTTCTTCGCCGGTCGTTCGGCGGCCTCGCGCGGCAGCGGACTCCGTGGAGCCGGTTGCCCGCCGACGCGTCCCCAAGGGGTGCCCGCCGCTCCGGGGCTCTGCTGGGCCAGGGGCGCGACGCCCGGTGGAGCGCCCGAAACCGAACCGTCGACCGGCAGATGGCCTGCGGCCGAGGGCGAATCGAGCGCCGCGCCCGGCCGGTGCGCCTCGGCGTCGTACGCCGGCCCCACCGAATCGGTGAGCGCCGCATCCCGCGCCGCCACGGTTCCGGCCTCGGACGCGGCATGCGCGGACACCGGGCGCGGAGTCCCGAGTCCCGCGGATCGTTCTGCCGCACCCGGGTCCGGGCTGTTGGGGAGCACCCCCGAGAGCGGAGCGCTCCTCGCCGGCTCCGAGATCGAACTCCGGTGTTCTGTCCCGCCCTGCGGGACCGACGGTTCCGCGATGCCGCCCCGCGCACTCGAGTCGGCTGCGTTTCCGCTTCGATCGGCCTGCTTTTCGCCGGTATCGACCGCGTTCGCCCTGACGGGGACGCGGGCATCGTGGGTGCTGTCTCCGGCAATGCCACTCGGCCCCATCGGCACGTTCGGACCGAAGCGTGACTCGGAAGTCCCAGGGGGCCGCAACGAGGACTCCGCCGTCGGCGCGGCGGGACCGACAGGCGGCCTGACGCCCGTCGAGGTGGTGTCGGCCGCGGCGGGGTAGGTGTCGTCGAATCGCGATGCTGTCGTGAAATCGAGTTTCGCGACATTCTCGGCGAAGTTCGCCGCGTGCTGCATGATGTCGTCGGCGTGATCATCGAGCACCTTCGCGAAGCGCTGCACCTCGTTCGAGTCGATGTGCAAGGCCCGGGTTCCGCTCGACGGCGGAACGTCGAGCGCGTCGCGGGCCGCGTCGTAGACGATTCCGTCGACCATGTCTGCGATGGCCTGTTCGAGCGGCTCGATCGCCTTGCCGATGACTTCGGCGACGATGTAGCCGACCAGGTATTGCAACATCTGCTCGCACAGCCGCCGCGCCGCGGCCGCCACCAAGGGCGCGGAGGGCGCGAGCGGCGGCGTCAGCATGATCGCGGTGTAGGACGCGGCCAGCGCGGCGAGTTCGGCCAGCACGGCGACCTTCACCACGGTGATCACCGTGGCCGCCGCCTCGAGTGCCTGCCCCACGATCTCGCACGCGCTCTCGAGCTGCCGCATGTGGGTGGAGCTCATTCTCGCCCAAGTGGCCACCAGCTGCTGGTAGGACTCACCCGAGTAGAAGGCGCCCATCTGATCTATCACGCCGGTCGCCGAATCGTGCGTGTCCTGCACCTGGGCGGCGAAGGTGCGCACATGTCCGGCGAGGGCGCGCACATCGTCCTCGTTGATGTCGGGGTAGGGAATGCCGCAGATGTTGAGGAAGAGCGCGACCTCGCTGGGAATGTCTACGGCCACGCTGTGATCCTCTGCCCCGCCACCGCGTCAGAGGACCCGCACGACGACGGCCTCGCTCGGCATGCGGGACCACTTCACCGTCGAACCGGTGTAAGGCGCCTCGATCACCATGCCGTTGCCCGCGGCGAGCTGCACGTGCTCCGGCCCGCGCGCGCTGAACGATCCGGCGGGGAACACCAGATCACCGGGACGCACGTCGTCGGGGTGCACCCGGGTGCCGCTGTAGATCTGCTCGTAGGTGGTGCGGGGCAGCACCACTTCACCGTTGCTGGCCTGGGCGATGGCGTACTGCGTGAGGCCCGAGCAGTCGAATCCGCCGCCGCTCGGCCCGCCCGCACCGCCCCCGCCCCACACATAAGGCGTGCCGAGCCAGTTGCTGGCGGCCAGCACCGCGTTACTGCCCGTCGACCCGTCCGAGCGCACCATGCCTTTGCGGCGCAGCCGGGAAGCGGAGCTGGACCTGGAGCGCGTTCGACGCCGTCGCCGCGGCGCGGTGCCGTGCCGGGCCTGCCTGGTGGGCGGCGTCGCGGGCGGCATGATCTGCGCTGCCTGCTGGCGTGCGGCGGCGACGTCGGCATCGACCTGCTTCGTGGCATTGGAGATGGTGGTCTGCGCGGCGTTCAGCAGCGCGGGACCGCTGAAGCGGGTATCGCCCACCGAGGCGAGGGCCTGCATCCGTGCCTGGAAATCCGCGATGTGGTTGGTCAGGCGGCCACGGCCGTTGACCGTTCCGTCACTGGACTCGCCCACGGCTTTGCGCACGATGCTGTCCTTGCCCGCATGCGATTCCGCGACCGACAGCTGCATCCCCTGAGCCTCGCCGTATCGCAGCGCCACCGCCCCGGAATGGGCGCGCAGATCGGCGGCCAGCGCTTGGGTCGCGGTCGCCGCCTGGCCTGTGGGCTGGCCGTCGCCGTACAGCGCGAGCAGCAATCGGAGCACTCCGTCCAGGTCGTTCGTCAGTGCCGGTGCCATTCGACCGACTCGCCATCGCTCATCACCGACCGCCTCTCACACTCTTCCAGTTATTGTGTCGCCCGAACCGATTCGGCCGTATTCCCATTCATGGGTGGGTAATCGAACTATGCGCCACTTCCCAGAATCGGGAAGCCGTGACAATGGTTGTGACTTCTGAGAGGCGGTGGCGACGGTATGGCGATAACGGCGGCGGAAACCGTGAAAGCGACTACGGCGTCCACCCCCTTGGCGAGCGTGGCTGCCGAGGCGAAGCACTTCTGGTTGGTCGACCTGCATTGTCCGCCCGGCGCGTCGGAAGGTCTGCGCGCCTTCATCGCGCTGGCGGACACCGCCATTCAGACCGCCGTCGACCTGCTCGGCCGCGGTATGACCACGCCCCCGCCGAAAGTCGCCGACCTGCTCAAACCCGCGGTCTACGAAACCCTCGGCAAAGGCGAGGCGGACGACGAATACCGCAAGACCATCGACAAAGTCGAGGCCCGGCAGCTGAAGTTGCTGCAAATGGACGACAAGGTGGTCAAGACGTCCGTCACCGTGGCCGCCGAACAGGTCCAGGCCCTGCGGTCGATCAAGACCATCGTGGCGGAGCTCAATACCAAGTTGAAGGCCGCGGGCACCGCCAAACTCAAGCCCGCGCAGGAGCTTCCGCTGCTCAAAGCGGTCGCCGCCGCCGTGGAGGCGGTGTACGACAAGGTCACCGCGATCGCCGACCTCAACGAGGACATGGCCAACGGCAGCGGAAAGGGCAACTCGGGCGGCAACGGCCAGAGCGGCGCAGGCGGCGCGTCGGGCGGCAGCGGAAGTGGTGGCGGTGACGGCGGACTGTCGTCGCTGCTGCCGATGCTCGCGATGCTGCCGATGGCGGCTATGCCGCTGGTCTCGCAGATACCCGAAATGCTGCAGAAGGCCGAAGAGGACAAGGCGGAAAAGGCGGAGAAGGCCGCGCAGAACCAAAAGAACGGCGCTCCTGGGCAACCGGGTCAGGCGCCGCCACCGGGCGATCAGCCCGTGGCCGCGGCCGCGCCGCCACCGGGCGATCCGAACGCGCAACCGGCCACCGCGCAGCCCGGCGGCGTCACCGCGGCCCCGGCGGCGAATACCGCGCCGCCCGCCGAGCAGAACGGGGCTCCGGCCACCACCGTGGCGCCCGGCGTCATCCCGGTTCGGCGGACCAGGGACGCGTCCTCGGCCGATCGGCCGGGCAGCGGGACCACACAGGATGTGGCGGCCGAAGACGAAGCGGATCAGGAAGCAAGCCCCGTCATCGACGCGTAGTCCCCGATCGGCCTTTCGGCCGGTGCCGAGCGGGATTGCCTGCGTTTCCGGTTCGTCGTTGTCAGTCGGCAACCGCGACGAGCGTAGAACACCATGTGCGGCGGGTGGAAGCCCTGTAGAAATTCGGCGCAGGCCGGTCGGATCGCATGCTCGATCCTCGCTGCCGGACCGCGTCTGTCACCATGCGCACAGCGGTGTGGTCTGCCAGCACGACGCCGGTGCTACCGGCAGCCGTACATGGCCGGACCCGCATTCCTCGCTGGGCGGCCGCTGCCGCCTTTCGTCCCCAATTGCCAGTCCACCCGGGAAGCGTGCCTTGCCGTCACCGGTTGAGGCCGCAGCCGAGCTTTCGTGATGCACTCGCATCGCTGAGAAGCGCTGCTATCCGGGACGCGGCGGGGCGGAAGAAATCCACCACACCGCGGCCCGGATCGCCGGAATCTCCTACGGATGCGAGGTTTTCACGATCGCTCCGGCGGCGCCACCACCGGCGGTGCCGAGGGCGTGACCACGACACTGGGCGGCGGCCCACCGGCGACCTCCGGTGCGGCGACCGCCGGAGCCGTCGCCGGCCGGGCGACCCGCTCGGGCTGCACGGCGGTGGACACGGGCGCCGGGGTCGAGACGAACTGCGGATGCAACGTGATCTGTTCGTGTGCGTAGACGGCGTCGCGCAGCGTCTGCCTGCTCGGCTCGTTCGCCAGCAGTTGCACCAACTCGTTGCAGCGGCGCTCGAAGACCATGCTGCGCAACGGGGAGACTCCGGCGTCCAACCGCAGCTGCCCGATCTCCACCCGGCCCACGTCGACCCGCTGCCCGAGCATCGAGGCCGCCAGCAGATCGTCGGCGTCGCGCAGTTCGTCCCACAGCTCGCGCGGGACCGGCCTTCCGGCCTGGACCTCGGCGAGAATCCGTTCCCGCACCCGGCGCGAGGCGGCGGCTTCACCGGGTACCGATCCGGAGCGGCCGACCTGGCCGTGGGCGTCCGCGGCGAGCTCCACACAGCGGGCGAGGACCTGTGCGTCGGGTACCGACGAAACATGTTCCAGGCCCGCGATCGAACCGGTCAGACCGAGCCGGTCGGCGGTGTCCGGGGTGAACTCCCGCAGGTCGACGTCGTAGGACGGACCGACCAGCCCTTCCATCGCCGCCTCACCGAATCGGGAACGCAAACCGGGGT
This sequence comes from Nocardia gipuzkoensis, assembly GCF_021183645.1. Taxonomy (NCBI): domain Bacteria; kingdom Bacillati; phylum Actinomycetota; class Actinomycetes; order Mycobacteriales; family Nocardiaceae; genus Nocardia; species Nocardia gipuzkoensis. The sequence continues at coordinate 1,037,559 of NZ_CP089225.1, forward strand.
CGATCGGTCCGGACGACACCAGGGCCGACAACTGCGCATTCGCCTTCGCGCCCCAGGCCAGACCGAATTCGGCCAATACTCGGGCCGGATCGGTGACTCCCTCCCACGGCGATCCGCTGCCGTCGTCGGCGGTGAGCAACTCGTCCCAATTCCAGGGGGTGGAGACCTCACGCGGCAGGAACAGCCCCGCGGGCAACCAACCCCGGCCTTCGTTCGAGGTGATGAAGACGCCCGTTCCCCCTGGACCGCGCATCACCGCCACCGACCAGGCCATACCGACCGGGGAATCCACGGCCGCGAGCACGCTGCCGAGCAGTGTCCTGGCCAGGACCAGGTCGTCGTTCACCTGGTTGCCCACCACGTACGCCGGTTCGGCCTCCTTGTCCTTCGCCGAGGCGACGGCGGCGGCGAACGGACTCGCGACCGGCACCGGCATGGGCGGCAGGTCCGCCCGGCCGGTCGCCCCGCTGGGCGGCTGCGTTGCGCCTCGGTCGTCCGGGCCCGCGTTGAGCGGCCCGACCCCGGTGGGTGGAACGCCGGCCGAGGCCGGCGCTGTCACGCCGTTGCTCGACGGCCCACCCGGTGTGGTCGGGCCGGCCGCGTTCGGCGTGCCGGCGCCGTTGGTGGTGCCCGCCGAATCCGTCGGACCGGCGGTCGCACCGGGCACACCCGTCGGCGACGCGCCGTTCGGGCCACCCGGCGAAGTGCCGAGCGGGTTGTTCTGGGTGCCATCGGGGCCGACCGAGGTTGGCGCGGGACCGGCGGCCGTGGGACCGGCCGGCACGGGACCGTCGCCGGGCCCTGCCGTGACCGGTGACGTCGGGCCGGTCGGGCCGAACGGATCGGTCGAGTTTCCGACGGGCATCGTCGGGGACGGCTGATCGGTGACGCCGCCCACCTGCCGGATGTGTGAGGCGAAATCCTCGTCGGATTGCTCGTAGGCGTCCGCAGACGCACGCAACGAGTCGCGGGTGCGCTCGTGTTCGTAGGCCAGCGCCTCGCCCGCACGCTGCCGGGCGTCGTAGTACCGCTCCAGCGCTTCGTACACCGGATAGGCGATCTTGCCGTAGGTGGGCAGGAAGTTCGCGAGCCAGTCCGCCGGGGGTTTGGCCCATTCCCTGGTATCGCGCGCGACCCGGTCGTGTTGGTCGGCCAGCTGACGCAAAACCGCAGGGTCGATTTCCATGCTGTTCGGCATGCTCGATCAGATCCTTTCCCACCACGCGTCCCCCTATTGTCGATCCTTCCCAGGAATGGGGAGCGCGTTGCCGTTCCTGGCAGTGCGAGTCGTTCGACCGCCGTTGCGCCACATCATCTTTCGATTGCGGCGACGCCCGATTCCGTTCTGTTCAACGACCTGGACCCGCCGTGATGGTCGGACGGCGGGGCGGATCGACGGCCTGAGCGGGCGTCGGTGCGACGAAGGCGGGGTGGCCCACGATCTGCGCGTGCGCGTACGTCGCGTCGCGCAAGCTCTGGCGCGTGGCGTCCTCGGCCAGCAGCAGTACGAGTTCATCGCAGCGCCGCTCGAAAACCATGGCACGCAGGGCGTTCATCTCCGACGCGTACCGGCCGTCGGACTGGTCGGCGCGCAAGTCGCCCAGCGCGACCCTGGACACATCGGCGCGCCGCGACAGCATCGTCGCGGTGAGCAGGTCGTCGGCATCCCTGAGTTCTTCCCACCACTCCTGCGGCACCTCGCGGCGCTGTCGCAGCGCGGTGAGGATCCGCTCGCGCACCGCGGGCGCCCCCAGTGCGGCCGGGGAGCCCAGACCGGCCTGATGGACACGAACGTGCGCGTCCGAGGCCAGCTCCCAGCGGCGCGGACCGATCTCCGCTTCCGGTGCCGACACGGCCCGCGACACCAGCGCGGGAGCCCCGACCAGTTCGAGGCGGTCGACCAGACTCGGCCTCGGTGCGCTGAAGTCCATCGCCGACGAGGCGCCCACTTCGCCGACGGCCGGTACCTCACCCAACTGTCGTCGCAACTCGGCGCCGATCTCCTCCGACGAGACGACGGCGGTCAGCCGAGCACCGGACTTGCGCCCCCAGGCGATGGCGAACTCCGCCAGCACACGCGCGGGGTCGGCGACGCCCTCCCACGCGGCCTCGGAGACATCCCAGACCCAGGGCGTGGACATCTCCCGCGGCAGGTACATCCCCGCGGGCATCCAGCCGCGGCCCTCGTTCGAGGTGACGAACGCGCTGATCCCGCTCTGATGACGCATCACCGAAACCGCCCAGCCGAGCCCGAGCACCGCGTCGCCACCGGCGGCCAGGACACCGCTCAGCAGTGTCCTGGCCAGCACCAAGTCGCCGTCGACCCGCTCACCCAAGACGAATGCCGGGGCGGCGGCCGAAGTCATGGCCGCGCCGACCACGTTGCGGATCGAATCGTCGCTGCCCTCGGCCTCTCCCTTTCCCCCATCGGTCCGCTGCTCGCTCCGCTCCGGCGCCTGCGCCTTGACCGCTCCGACAGAGCCAGGGGGCGGCCCCGAGCTGCCTGCCGTGACCTTGGGCGCGACGGCCGGTCCGCGCGATTCGGCCGGGGCCACGGTCTGCTTGGGCTGCACCGGCGGCGGGCCCGAGCCCGCTTGTGCCGCAGGGGCGGAGACCGCCGGTCCGGCCGGATTGCCCGACACGGCCGGCGCCTGGGCCGCGACAGCGGGAGGTGGCGCCACGACCGGCGGCGGAAGTATGAATGGCGGTGGCACCGAGGCGGTCGGGTCCGCCGCGGGCGCGGAAGAGGTGGCATATCGTTCGGGTCCGGCCGCTTCGTTCGATTCCGTCGCCGAAGCGGTCGTCGGCCGATCCTGGCTCACGGACTCTGCTCGATCGACGGAGGCTTCCGGGTCCCTCCGCTCCGGGTCCCTTCCCTCCGGTCCGGACGCTTCCTGATGGTCGCCGTCCGCTTGCACATCCCGGTCCGACGCGACGGGCCCACTGTCGGTCACCGGCCCGCGCGGCGCGCCGCCCACCGAGGGCACGCCTGGTCCGTCGTGGGGCACCGCGCCGGGCGTATTGCTGATGGGGACGGTCGTCGTCCCGCCAGGCGTGTACTGGTCGCCCTCGGGATTCGTCGACGGCGGACCGGACGACGTGTCCCGCGTGGGAACGAGATCCGGGCGCTCACCGAATTCCGCACCGGGCGGCAGCGGCCCGATCGGATCGGCGGCCGGTTCGTCGGCTACGGCCTGCGGCGGCAGCGGGAGCGGGATCGGAGAAACGTCCTGCGGTCGATGTGTCTGCTTCGGTCCGTCCTGACGCGGATGGCCGGAGTGGTCTGTCGCGGGCCGGTGCTCCGGGTAGTCGTCCGGGCCCCCGTTGTGCCCCGGGCCCCACGGTCCCGGCTGCCCCAGCACGTCGGCGATCACTCCCAGACTGGGCAGGCCCTGCGGACTGATCGAATTCAGCGCGGCCCGGGCGACATCCTCCACCGCGTCCCTGGCGGTGGCGACCATACCGGGGATCCGGTTCCGGATGGCCTGCGCGTCGGATTCGTCGTCCTCCGCCGCGGCCGCGCGTTTGGCCGCGTCGGCCCGCGCGGTGGTGTCTTCGACGATGTCCAGAATCTTGTTGCGGGTCCGATACACCAGATCGGAGAACTCCCGGAAGGTGTCCGCGGCGGCCTCCAACGCGTCGGCGAACGCCTGCGGGTTCCTGCTCTGGCGCAGCAGGTCGTCCTTGACCAGTTGCAGACCGGCGCTGGAGCGCACCCGTTCGTCGAAGTCGCGGCGTCTGCTTTCGATGTCGAGCAGGTCCAGCGCCGCCGCACCGTCCCGTGCGAGACGTTCCAGCGCACTCCAGTCCCCCGGCGAGATCGCCGGCCAGTTGTCGCCGACGATCGCGTCCCAGTACGGACTGTTGCGCTCCGGTTCCATCGGAGAATCAGACGGATCCGCTGCGGCGGCGCACCGCGGCGGCGCCCGCGCGATCGGCGTCGCCGTGGGTGTAGGAAGCCTGGGTCGTGAACTGCGTCGTCGCGTTCACCCGACGGCCGTTTCTCCGTACGGCGCGCTCGAAAGTGGTCTTCATCCACCGCATCTTCGCCACCAGTTGGCGGTCCAGCTCTGATTCCGGGCGGCGCGGCGCCTCGAAGCCGTCGATGATCCCCTTGGCCTGTCCACCAGACGCGGTCGCCGATGTTCCCCACCGGGCGATGGAGGCGACCACCTCGTTCGGGTCGTCCGTATCGAACTTGTCGGTCATGTGGCTGTCCTCTCTCAGGTGTCGCGCCGGAACTCGGATTCCTCCATGGCGCGATACGACGCCTCGGTCGGAAGATCGAACGAGTCGATCGTGTAGGGACGGGTGCCCTTGTGCTCCATCTCGGCACGCAGACCCACGCGCGACTTCGCGTGCGCCAGCCGCGCGAGCCGCACGATCTGGGAGGCCAACCACTCGTCGCCGTTGTCGCGGGCGTCGTCGGTGATGTACAGACCGATGATCTCCCCGTCCCGGTCGCACCCGACCCCGACGGAGTGATCGGGGTTGAACACCTCGTAGGTCAGGTTCCGCCAGTCCGGGGGGGTGGTGTCGAGTTGCTCGTCGTCGAAGTCGTCCACATCGATCGAGTGCATGTCGGTCATCGGCTGCTCTCCGAGAATTGTTCGCCGGATGGGGAATTGAAGGGATGGTCGAGCTCGTCGGCCGCGGATTCCAGGCGCGCTGCCAGCACGGACCAGGCGGCGTCCTCGATGCGCATGACTTGGCGCAACTGCCAGAACCGAGCGCCGAGATACATCTCGCCGGTGCCGTCCGGGGCCACGTCCAGATGATCGGGACCCTCGGTGGTCGCGTTCAAGGTCACCGCCGTGACCGGCGGCCGGCTGTCGTCGACATTGATCAGGGTCGCGCCGCCGCCCGGAATGAAACTCTGCCGCAGCCGCGCACTGGTGCCGATCGCGACGTCGGCGCTGTTGGTGGTGATGGTGACCTCCGGGTTCAGCAGCAGTTGCAGCACCCAGGAGCGGGCCGCCTGCGCGGGACGGTCGGCATTGATCGCGATCGTGAGCGTCGCCGCCAAGTCGATCACGAGGACCGTATCCGTGGTCGTGACACCGACTATCACGAGTCGCCTCGCGGTGCCCACCGGGTACGGCAGGTCGTCCGCGGCCAGGGAGACCACATCCGCACCGACTCCGCCGCCGGTCGCTGGGTGCGCGGACACGGTTCCGGTGGCGACGTCGATTGTGTACGCGACGATCGTCTCCGAGATACCGTCCGCCACCCCGGCCAGACGGACCAGCCCCTCGTCGTGCAACCACCGCACCGTATCCGCGACGGTGACCTCCGGGGCGGGCTCGGTCATCCGGTCTGCCCCGAAGCGGTGGCGGCCTGCTGGGTTTCCTCGACCGGAGTCTCCATGACGCTCTGGTACTGCCGCGCGGCGTCGGCGGTGCTTTCCCGGATCGCGGACATGATCTCGGCGACCAGTTCGGGGCAGGTGAGCCGCGCGACGGTACCCGGGGCCAGATACAGATCGGTCAGCCTGCCCATGGCGTCGACCTCCGGGATGACCGCGCCGCTCGGCGAGGGCCTGCGAGCGCGGATGTTGTCGATCTTCTCCCGCATCTCGGCGATCCGATGCCGCAGATCGCGCGCGGCGTCCAAGGCCGCCTGCACATCCGGGTGGATGGCACTCACGACTTCACCTCGCTGCGCTCACTCATGCGTTACCTCCGGGTTGGGTCGGTGTCTGATTGCTCGGTGCCGGGGTCGGCGGGGTCACGGTCGGCGCGATGGTGGGCCGCTCACCGATCACCGCTTCGGTGTGCGGTGTGTCGTCGACGTACATCAAGCGGTCGGGATGCCATGCCACGACCCGATTGCGTTCGTTGTTGCCGCCACCACCGTTGCCCATGCCGGGCGCCATCGGCATGTACGGCATCATCGGCGATCCGCCGCGCGCGGCGGCCGCGTTGGCGGCCGACGACGCGCCGAGCGGTTCGATCACCGATGTCCGCGGCATGCCCGAACCCAGGCTGGCCGAAGCGGCCACCGGCAAGGCACTCACCTGGACGGTTTCGGCCTCGACATCCGGGATGCCCGCCCCGGGGCTGCCGGCGGGCATCCCGCTCGGGCTGCCCGTGCCGAGTCCGCTCGGGATCCCGAGATCGTCGTAACCGTATTCGTCGAGGCCGTAGTCATCGTAGGCCGCCGCCGTGTCCGACTGCGCGAGCTGGCTCAGGGGCATTCCGGCCGAGGCCATCGCACTCATCAGGGCGGGCAGCATCTGGTTCAGGGCGCTGCTGTCGCCACCGTTGCCCTTGCCGGTGCCCTCACTCGCGGCCTCACCCGCGCCGACCTTCGAACCCACCTCGGTGGAGTATCCGGTGATCGTCTCCGCCGAACGAGCGTTCTGCTCATTGAATTTCGCCAGGGCGGCCTGGATGCCGAGTTCGTTCTTGGAGCGCATCGCCGCGATCAGCTCTTTGCGGGCGGCGATGATCTCCTCGGGCGTCGGATGTTTCGCCTTCGCCGTCCGGAACGCGTCGCTGTAGGTGTCGATTCCATCGGCCAGCAGCCCGAGCCCGGCACCGAGTTGGTCCAGCCACCCGCGACGCTGGCCGAGTTCGGTCGCTGCCGCGGCGCCGACCGGTTCCCAATGCTGCATCGACTTCGCCGCGGAGTTCACCTCCTCGACGGCCGCGAGATGCGGGCCCCCGGCGAACTTGCGCAGCGCGTCCGCGAATCCCTTTGCCGCACCTGGGCCGGGGCCCGAGTGCAACTGCCGAGCGAAGGTCAACGGATCGACGGCGCCGCCCGCCACGGGGAACCGGAGCGCGGGTGGGCGGCGCTGCCCGATCTCCTGAACGTCACCGACCGGGTTGGCGAGAAGATCGCCGCCGCTGCCGTTGATGGTCCGAGCGTTGCGGTCGTCGGCCTCGGTGTAGTCGGCGGCGGCCGCGCCGATGTTGTAGGCGGTGCGCTGGATATCGGTGAGCACACCGGCCATTCCGTTGAACAACGACGCGGCCTGCGCGTTGAGCTGAGGCACGGCGGCGGCCGAGATCGGGTCAGCTCCCGCGGGCACGACCCATCCACCGGGCAGCGCCGCCCCGGTGTCGCGCGCCATCGCGGCGAGCTTCGACGCCGCAGCGACGAGTTCTTGCGGATCCACCTTCAGCGCCATCGCGACCTCCTCTCCTCATCTGCCGCTGCCGCACTTGCTCGCGCGATCAGCCCGCCGCGACAACCGGCATTGCCGCGTTCGCGGACTGATCGGCCGAGCCCGGCGTCGCCGGGGGCGCGCCCCCTTCCGCCGGCGCGGTCAACTCGATGCCCTTCGGGTGGACGAATCCGGCGAACTGACCGAATTCACCAGCGCCGTCGGACATCTCCGGAGTGAACGGTTTCAGCTCGCCGTTGACGACGGCCTCCAGCGTGCCACCCTCGTCGGAGCCGAACACCACGAGGATCGCGGTGCGCTTGTCCCACGTCGCGACGTCTCCGGTCATCAGCTGGTAGGGATCGACGCGGTCGCCGATCTGCTTCTTGTCCGACCACTTCGCCGGCGTCTTCTCGTACGCCTTCTGCGCGTCGGTTCCGCTGGCGTTGCCGAACGCCCCGTCGAGCGCTTGGGCGACCATCGCGGACACCTTCTGCGTACGTCCGTCGGGGAAGGTGTAGATCACGCTGCCATCCGCCCCCGGCGTCCGGCCGGGCGCCACCGTGGGCTGCGTGGAAGACGGTGTGCCGGTGGGCGCCCCACTGTGCTGCGTCGCCGGAGCCGTCGTGGCGGTCTGCACGGTCGCGGGCTGCGCCGTGACCGGCGCCGTGACCGGCGGCGGCGACACCGGGTCGAGTTCGTCCTCGAAGCGGCGCGGATCCAGTTCCTCCCGGCGGCTGTTCAAGTCCCGGTCGGCCATGTTTCGCATCATCGCCTGCTGCATCATCATCGGCAGCATGGAGCTCATCATGTCCATGCCGGAGCCCATCGGTGACGACACAGGGGTCTGCGGCACGCTCGGCGTGGTGGGTGTCGTCACGCCCGGCGTGGTCCCGCTCGGGTCGAGGCTGCTGGGCGTCTGACCGGTCGAGCCGGGGCTACCGGGGGTGTCCAGATCAGGCAGCGTCGTGCCGGGGCTGGTCGGGTCGTCCAAACCGTCCAGGCCGGGGGGGAAGGCACTGTTGTCCACCGCCGGCGGGATCGTCGGGTCGGTGACACCGGGGGTCGTCGGCCAATTCGACGTGTCGACGGCGGGCGGAGTGGCCGCCGGGTTTTTCGCCGCCGCCTCCAGTTTCTTTATCTGATCTTGCAGTTCCTTGATCATCTTCGTCTGATCATCGATGTCCTTGGCCACGCCGCTCTGCCCCTGCTTGACGGTATCGATCTCGCTGGCAAGGGAATCGTTGGCGTCGGTGACCCAAGTCAAGATGTAGTTGTCGATTTGTATGCCTTGAGGTGGGGCGGTAGGCGCCATCGCCACGACTCTTTCATCGATTACCTTGTTGGTCGCCTTCTGCCCTGCCTCGGACCACTTCCCGGATTCGCGGATCGAGTTCACCAGTTTGGTGACGTTGCCGTTCAGGTCGGTATACGACCGCTGGAGTTTCACCGCCACTTCCGCGTAGTTCGTGAAACTGCCGACAGACGCAGGGGGGACCTGTGGCACCTCGGGCGCTTTGGGGGGATCACTCTTGGAATCTTTTCCGAGACTCTTCCAGATCCCGTCGAAGTTCTGATACAGGGTTTTGAAGCAGGAATCGGTGAAGACCGAGAAGACCCATTCAGCCGGGTAATTTCCCTCCTGGATCTTCTTTCGGTCGGGCATCAGCATCGGGTGCATGTCGGCCATAACGCCACCCTTCAGCTAGTGCTGAACGTTGTCGATGCATTGAGTGGCTTGGTCGGCAGCGTCGCCGGATACGACTGCCCTTGTCCCGGAGCCGAGCCCGGCCCTCCTGAATGGCCGACGCCGGAAAGACCCGCACCCATGCCGGCACCGGCCAACCAACCGCGGGCCCCATTCAAGGACGCTCCTCGTGCAGTCCACGCGGCTCCGATATTCGCGGCCGGGTTACGGACAGCCGGGTGGACTGCACCGTCGAGCATCCGCCTCGCCAGATTGCGCCCACCCAGCGTCGCGAACGCACCCCGGGCGGCACCACCGGCCCCGCCTCCGAGCAATGACAAGGCGCCGGTTTCGGCACCATCGCTCAACGCGTCCCCCCAGTTTTGATCTTCGACCGCCACACTCCAGAGGGTCTCCGTCGCGAAGCCGGCCAGGGCGCTGCCCGCCGCGACGCCGATCGCCGTGCCGACCCCAGGAACAACCGACCCGAGCGCGCCACCGGCAACGGTCAACGTTGTGGTCAACGCGAACTTACCGACATCGCTCCATGGCACACCGAAGAAGCCCATGAGATCACCTCCCAGATGCTAGGCCGAGCGCCGGCCCACGACGACCGGCCGACCGGCCGACCGGTGTTCAATTGCGCCCATCGCGGCCGGCGCCACCTGGGTCAAAGGCTCGCAAGGCTCGTGCCTCACCACGGCAAAGTCCGCCTTTCGATCGAGTTCCTCATCATCGAACCCAGCGGCGTACGCGACGATCGACCATGAGGAGACCTACTTTCGACGTCTCCATTGTCGAGGCTTCCCAACGCCGGGAAGCACGGCACTGGTAGAACCGGGCAGCGGGTCCGGTTCCAATTACACTGGCATGCGCGAATTGTCCAGGCCGCCGATTAGTTCACAGCAACCTATGAGGAAGGTTGGATGTACCTTCGCCACCCGCTGCTCGAACCTACCGATCGGGCATCCTCCACCTGCCGAAGGCACCGACAACCAGGGGAAGATCATGACCTCTGCTGAAATCTGGCCCGCGGGCGTCGAGGTCGAGGCAAAAGATCCGGAAGCGACGGACGAACAGCAGACCGCGCCGGTAACGCCGTGGTCGAGCCGGCCGGATCAGCAACGGCCGCGGCCGGGTACGCCCATACCGGGACAACCGAGCGTTTCCCCTCCGCCGGGTCAGTCGGGCGCTCCGGCGCCCGGTCAATCCAGTGGCGCCGGACAGTCGAACTCGGCTGGTTCGCCGAGTGTTTCGGTTCCGTCGGGCGTGCCGGGTCAGGTTGTGCCTGGGCAGGCAGGGCCGCCCGCGGGTGTGCCGGGTCAGCCGGTGCCTGGTGTGGGTGTGCCTGGTGAGCCGGTGCCGGGTGGTGTGGTGGCTCCGCGGGTGGAGTCGGCGCCGGGTGGGGGTGGGGAGGAGGAGTCGGAGCCGTTGGTGGATCCGGGGTTGGTGGCGGGTGTGCTGCCGATGGCGGGGATGATGGCGATGGGGATGTTGCCGATGATCGCCTCGGCGTTGGCGGGTCTGGGTGGTGGGGGGAATGGTGGTGGTGGTTCGGCGCCGGTGGCGTCGGGCTCGGGTGCCGATGGTGCGGCGGGTTTGTCGCCGGAGGCGGCGCGGGCGTTGGAGGTTTTGAAGCAGTTGGAGGGGGTGTATGGGGAGGCGGATCCGTCGGATCCGAAGGTGCGGGAGTTGCAGCAGCAGTTGGGGATTTCGCCGGGTAAGGGTGCGACGACGCGGGCGATTCGGGCCAAGCAGTTGTTCCAGCGCAACGCGGCGAAGGCGTTCAACAATGTGGACAACCAGTTGGTGTCGTATGTGCGGGGTTTGAAGGGGTCGAACAAGGTCGACAAGAAGGCGATCGTCAAGCTGGTGCGTGAGGTGAACGTGGCGTTGGCGGAGTTGGGGCCGCAGGCGTACACGAAGGCCGGGCAGCAGAAAGTGCATCAGATCCTGACCGCGGCGTTGCTGAAAGCGCAGTCGATCGTCTCGGGTGGGAACGCCACCTCCAGCGACACCGCTGCCGCGATCAACCGGTTGACCAAGCAGTACCTGTACAACATCGCGGGCAAGAACTACCAACCATCCACCGGATCCACCGGCAGCACCGGCAGCACCGGTGCGACCGGAGCCGCCGCGAAAGCCATCCAGGTGGCGCTCGCCCAACTCGGCGACCCCTACGTCTTCGGCGCGGAAGGACCGAACGCTTTCGACTGCTCCGGCCTGATGCAATATGCGGCGGCAGCCGCCGGTGTGCGGATTCCGCGAGTCGCGGCCGACCAATACCGGACATTGCCCAAGGTGAATCCCAGGGATATCCGGCCCGGTGATCTCATTTTCCCGTCGAGTTCGTTCAAGGGGGCGAACAACCCGGGCCACGTCATCATGTACATCGGCAACGGCATGTGCGTCGAAGCTCCGCGCACCGGTGGCCACGTCCAGTACCGCAAACTGCCGAGCAGTTACGCCGCGGCACGCTGGGCCTGATCGTCGGATCGTATGCGCCCGAAGCGCGTCCGATCAGACACCTCGCGCACGATGATCTTCGTACACGGCGAATTCCTCCAATAATCGTTCGTCCGGGGTGAGTTCCGAGCGCCGATGGGAGCCCAGCCGGTGCTCGACGGCGAAAGCCAGCGCTTGCGCCACCGAGGTGAGCGCGGTCAGGGAAGGCAGATCCGTCAGCCCGCCCGTCTCGGCATAGAACGTCACGTCGGCGATACGGGCCAACGGAGAGGACGGCCCGTCGGTGAATGCGATAGTCGTGGCGCCACGCCGACGCGCCCATTCCACCGCCTGCACCGTCTCACGCGCGTATCTGTGAATGGACACCGCGACCAGCGCGTCGCCTGCGCCGATGTCGCCCAGCTCATCGACGAGCAGCCCGGCCGCGGCCTTGATCTGCTTGACGCCGGGCCGGATCGCCCGCAAGAGGTAGGCCACCTGATAGGCCACCGACAGCGAAACCCGCAAACCCACCACGTGCACCGTCTCGGCCGAGGCCACCGCGTGCACCGCCCGGTCCCACTCGTCACGATCGATCCGGTCGAACGCCCGCGCCACATTGGCGGTGTCGTGATCTAACACGGTGGTGAGGAACTGGTCACGTAAGGTCGGTTCGGCGGCGCGCTCACGATGCACGTTCGCTTCGGCGGCGAGCTGCTGACGACAGAGCCGAACCAGGTCCGGGTAGCCCGACAGGCCGAACATGGTCGCGAACCGCACCAGCGACGACCGATGCACTCCGGCCAGCTCCGCGCTTTCGCCGATGCTGCGGAACGCGGTGCCCTCCGGGTCGTCGAGCACCAGCCTGGCGATCCGCTGCTGCCCGTCGGCGAGTTCGGGAAATCGCCGCTGTAACAGCACACGCAATTCCCGGAATGTGCTGGGTGCCTCGCTGGCCACGTGCGCCCTACCGGATGGCCGTGTAGGCCGACTGCCGATCCATTCGTTCGATATTGCCCGCGACGGCTTCGCTCACACCACCGATCGGCGAATATTGTCAGTCTGCCCACACCTCCGCCTAGGGATCCCACGGGTCGGGTCCCGCGTCCGGGTCGAAACTGTCGAGGTTGGAAATCCGTCTGGTCGACCGCATGAGCAGCCGCCGGTTGGCATCGCTCTGGTCGTCGTAGTAGTTCTGCGCGGCGGCCTGATGCTCCAGGGCCAGGTGCCGCCCGATGTGCTGGCGCACGTCTCGCCCGGCGTCGCGCCAATCGTCCGGGGTGATCGTTCGGAGCCGCTGCTCGTCGTCCACGGCCGCCAGCACCCGCTGCACGAACGGATGGCTGTCGGGGACCGGGTTCATCGGCGCGATGGAGTGGCGCACGAAGTTGTCGGCCGCGACCACAGCCTGCGCCGCGAAGGCCGGATGCGCGTCGATGCCGACGTGGCTCTCCACCGCGCGTGCCGCGGCGACGGCCTTCTGCAAAGGGGCGAAGCCGAACGGATTCTGCGACATGCTGGCTTTCTGGACCGCCACCGCCCGCTGGGCATCGACCACCTGCTGATCGTCGGCGTGCATCGCCCGCAGCGTCGGCGCGATCATCGCGTCCGGCACCTTGCTGTCACCGAGGCCATCGAGCACATTGGCCACACCGAGAGCGGACCTGATGCCGCCGTCCACACCGCGCAGTCGCCCGGCGGCTTTGAACCGCCAGTTCGCCCGAGCGGCGTTGTTGTACTCGTGCATCTGCCGCAGCATCGGCGAGGTGACGAAACTATCGAGTTCCTTCCGCTTCTTCCGGCGCGACAGCGGGCTCAACGGGTTCGGAGTGGCCGCGAGGAGCCACGCGGTCGCCGGCGACATGTTGATCGTGTTCAGCGCGGACATTCCCGCGACCAGCCCGCGCCCGCGCATCGCGCCCGCGGCCTGCACACCACCCATGCCCAGCGCCGCGCCTCCCCCACCTCCGCCACCGGGCCGAGACGGTCCCTGGATGGCCGCCGCGAATCGATTGGCCACCCAGTCGTTTCCGCTGCTGAGGCTGAGATCGAGTCTGCGCAGCTGGGATATCGCGATGGCCTCGACGGCGCCCGCGACGATGATCACCGCCATGACCTGACCCCGGGCCTGCTGGAAAAGATTGCCGAGGAACAGGACATAGACGCCGAGGAAGATGGTGTAGGCGGCCATTCGCGCCGCGGCTATGAATCCGTCGATGATATTGCGGACCAGGAATGTCTGCGTCGGTCCGTACACGAAGCCACCCGCGGCGAAGCCGAAGATCGTCATGAAACAGTGGTAGATCGCGTCCATCGCCGCTTTCATGACCCTGATGCCCAGATATGCCGCGAACACCAGCAGGATCCCGCCGCACAGCAGCAGGAGCAGTCCGGTGCCCACCTGGCCCATGCTCGGATCGGTCGCCTTGGCGTGCGCGGCCGCGTCGCCGCAGGTCTTCAGGCCGCTGCGCACCCGGTCGTCGTCGCCGGCCCGGATGCCCGCCGACCAGGCGGCGCGGCACGACGGGCTCTCGTCCACCACGTGCCCGAAGTTCCACACCTGCACCGGACGCCGTGCGAAATTGTCGGCGAGCGTCTCCTGCATCGCCGGGATCAGCTGGGACGGATTCGGGCTTTCGTTCCCGTTCAACCCCGCGGCCACGGAGATGCCCAGATCGCGGCCCTGTGCCAGCAAGCCGTGTGAGGACAACACCTCCGAGAGGGGCTCGGCCAGGAACACCGGCCCGAGCACCGCGACCGCGACCATCGTCACGACCTGCACCGCGGCCTTGGCGTGGTACCCGCGCACGACGAACCAGGCGACGAAGAACGCGCCGATGGCCGCCGCCGTCACCAACATGATCGGCGTCGCGATCTGACCGGTCAGCGCATCCGCCACGCCCCGCAGCGCCGCCGCGAACCAATCCATCCAGCGGAAGCTCAACGCGTAGCCGATCAGCCAGATCGCCGACGTCACGATCGCCAGGTAGCCGATGAACTCCAGCCCGAGGATCGCCCACAGGATCGTTGCGCCCGGATTCAAGGGGCCGCCACGGTCGGTGGCGAAAGTGTAGCTGGACAACGGAACCCCCGCCGAGTCGCGGATGTTCATCCAGCTGAGGCCATCGATCTCCGACGTGCCCGCCGAGGCGGCCTGGTTCTGCGCGGTCGCGACCGCGCCGAGCAGACCGGGAAAGACGAAGAGCGCGAACAGGATCAGGAGAACCCACGCGATTCCGCGGCGCCGGGACCGATCGCCGAGGCAGGCGCGCACCCACGATGCAACGCCGCCCGGACAGCAACCCTCCGGATCATCCGAGTCGCGTTCCGGTCGTGCCGACCGGCTCAGAGAGGAACGCGCAGCCATGGACTCCAGCATGGCGCAACTCTTGTTGCGCAGCAACCCTATAGCGCAACTGTCTGTTCATCTTTCGGACATCTTCCGGTATTTGCCCGGTGCGGGGAGAAAAGAACTTCAGCACACGAGTTTCACTCTGCCGCAATCGAATTGAACAAACGACCGATCCGCGACCCGGCTCCGCAAATTGGAAAGCCGCTCGCTCCCGTGCACGCTCACCGTCCGACGGGCGCACCCGGTGGCGACCTGCGTCAATACCCCACGTACGAGCCGCCGCCGCGCATCTGCACGATACCCGGCACATTGCTCACCGACCCGTAGCGCTCGATGGCATATCGCACGCCTGCGACGATGTTGTCCACCGGATTCCAGATATCCCGGTGTCCCGGAACGGAATACGCGTTGAACGTCGGATCGATGGTCTGCATCAGGCCTTTGGACGGAATTCCGGCGGCGGCGTTGCTGTCCCAGAGATTGATCGCGTTCGGATTGCCGCCGGACTCGTGCTGGATGATCGCCGCGATGTCGGACGGATCGATCTGGCGGGTGTCGTAGCCATGCTGGCGCAACACCTGCAAGGCTTCGTTGATCCATTGCCCCTGCCGGCCCGACGGCCGCGTGCGTGGTGGACCGCCGCTGGGCCCGTGCATGCCGGAGTGCGACGTCCGGCGGGGCCGCCGTGGCTGGACGGGACGCGACTCGCGCAGGTAGCGGTCCGCCAGAGCAGCCACCCGATCGGCAGTCAGTACTGTGGATGCCTGCCCCTGGCCGAGCACGGTTCCCGCCCGTTGCAGGGCGTTGTCCAAGGTGGAGATCACCAACTGCCTGCTCGCGTTGGCGTCCTGAATCTTGCCGAGCGCGGTCAGAGCGGTGTTCACCTCGGCGATGATCGCGCCGATCGCGGCGCGTCCCTGCGTGCTGTTGTCGACGGCGCCACCCAGGATGCGTTCCAGCTCGGCGTTCATCGACTGTGTCGCATCGCCGTGGCGTGCTCGATTCAGATTGCTGTCGGCGTACCGAGCACCGAGCGCACCGTCCCACACGACAGGTCCGCTCGGTCGCGCCGCGTCGAGATCGGGCGGCGCGTACGGCTGTCCCGTCACGGCAGTCGGCGGACCGTCACCATATTGGGCGGCGATGGCCGCCAACGCGCCCATCGCCGCGGCCGTCATGGGCGTGGACGAGCCCGCCATACCGAGCGCGTCCGAGCGCGGAACGAAGGTGGAACCCGAAGCCGGGGACGTCGTCTCGGATGCCGACGGTGCGTTCTGGGTGCGCCCCTGAGCCGTCGCGCCGGCCGGCGCCGCCGCGGCGGCCGCACCTGGCTGCGGCCGCGGGATCGGGGTGGGAGCGCCGCGCGTCGCGGACTTGGCGGGGCGGTGCGGCGCGGTGGTGGCGCTCGCACGCACGTCGCGAGGATCGCCGGGATCATCGGGATCTCGCTCGGGGCCAGGGCGATCCGTCGGAGCCATCAGTTCCCTCGCTGCGCGCGGACACTACGCACGGTGACCACAGAGGCAGCCATGATTCACCTTCCGCCGGATCCCGGTACGCGCGCTGCCGATCGCCGGACACGATCGGTGCGTGCTGGAGCCGGAGGAGTTCGCAGCCGACACGGCAGCGCTGTGGTAATCCGCGCCGATGCGGTGAACTCGTGCCTTGCCCGGCTGTCGGCTCACCCGACTCGGAATGCCTCTTCCCCGGCACTCGTCTCGAAGCGTATCCGCAGCTTAATGCGGGTATCTCCGGAGTACGCCCATGCTGTTCCCGCTTGCGGGAATACCGGTGCCCACGTCCCGGCACGCGACCGCGGACAGCCGCGCGGCGCATCGGTGAAAGAGAGCGTCGGTGAAAGAGAGCGTCGGGTGAAAGAGGGCACTGAGCGACCGGCGAAGGCCGGGCGAGGTCAAACAGCGACGTTACGCATCGCCGAGGCGATGCTGTTCGCGTAGGCGATGCGCTGCCCTCTCGCCTCACCGGAGCTTCTTTCGTAATACTGATCGAAGACCGCCGCCGCGTGGGCGGGCGTCTGCGCGGCCCGCAGATATCCGTACGCGGTGGATTCGTTGCTCCGCAATTCGGCCATCATGAAATCGACTTGGACCTTCCAGTCGGTGACCGGCTTCCCGCGAGCTGCCGCGAATCGCTCCAGGGCCTGTCGTCGTCCACCCCGCCATTGGCACAGACCGATAGCGCCTTCGCCCGGGTTGTACGCGCTGGTCTTGAAACCCGACTCGACCTGAATATTGCCCACGATCCCCGCGGCCTGCGCAGGCGTGAGTCCGTGTTTCGAGATGAGGTAGCGATAGACGTCCGCCGGATTGGCGTTGGAGCCCCCGGGAATGTTGTCGGTGCTGCCGGTGGATCCGGTGGATGGTTGGTAGTTCTTGCCCGCGATGTTGTACAGGTACTGCTTGGTCAACCGGTTGATCGCGGCAGCGGTGTCGCTGGAGGTGGCGTTCCCACCCGAGACGATCGACTGCGCTTTCAGCAACGCCGCGGTCAGGATCTGATGCACTTTCTGCTGCCCGGCCTTCGTGTACGCCTGCGGCCCCAACTCCGCCAACGCCACGTTCACCTCACGCACCAGCTTGACGATCGCCTTCTTGTCGACCTTGTTCGACCCCTTCAAACCCCGCACATACGACACCAACTGGTTGTCCACATTGTTGAACGCCTTCGCCGCGTTGCGCTGGAACAACTGCTTGGCCCGAATCGCCCGCGTCGTCGCACCACTACCCGAGGAACCCCCCGACTGCCCCGGCAACTCCCGCGCCTGCGGATCCGCCGGCTCCCCCTCCCCGTACACCCCCTCCAACTGCTTCAACACCTCCATCGCCCGCGCCGCCTCCGGCGACATCCCCGCCGCACCATCGCTACCCGTACCCGCCGCCACCGGCGCCGAACCCCCACCGCTACCACCACCACCCAACCCCGCCAACGCCGAGGCGATCATCGGCAACATCCCCATCGCCATCATCCCCGCCATCGGCAGCACACCCGCCACCAACCCCGGATCCACCAACGGCTCCGGCCCCGGCTCCTCCTCCCGACCCCCACCCCCACCCGGCACCGACTCCACCCGCGGAGCCACCACACCACCCGGCACCGGCTCACCAGGCACACCCACACCAGGCACCGGCTGACCCGGCACACCAGACTGGCCAGGCACCGGCTGACCAGGCACAGACGGCGAACCCGAAACACCCGGCGAACCAGGCGAACCCGGGACCCCGGCGTCGCCGCCACCATTCGGCTGACCGGAACCCGGCTGCCCCGGTCCAGGAGACTGTCCCGGTCCAGGGGCGGGACCGCCTGGCGAACCCGGCACCCCGCCCGCTCGCGGCCGCTGCTGATCCGGCCGGTTGGACCACGGCGTCATCGGTACCGGCGGTGCCTCGGCATCCTCGCCGGTTTCTAACTGTGGGTCTACCTCTGTTGGCGGCATCGCTTACTCATCACATCCCGCTGCCGAGTACTCGTTTCACCCGCATGTCGTTCGTGGTCGGGATGGTCAGTTCGACGAACGCCCCGGTCGTCGCATCGGTGGTGACAAGCCGCTTGTCGCTGACCGCGATGCCGACCTGGGCCGGCGCGTTGTTTCGGAAATTCCAGAACACCAGATCGCCCGCCGAGACCGCGACGGGATCCACTCGCTGGCCGCACGCGGCCTGTGCCGCAATGGTGTTCGGCAACACGACTACCGATGCTTCGCCGAGCTGTCCACATGCCCGCCGCGCCGGACCGCTCGACTGTCCCGCGCCGTCCACAGCCGACGGCTGTGCCACCGCGCCCTCGGTAGTCGCGCATCGACCCGTCGTCTGCGCGGCCGATGCCTGGTAGATCACAGATCTGGTGAACTCCGTTGCGCCTGCTCGGCTACCGGAGTCGTTCCTGGTGCCACTCGCCGTCAGCTGTGCCAGAGCGAGCTCACGCGCACACTCCACACCGATGCCCGCGTTGACGTTCAGCAAGGCAGGGTCCTGGCGCGGCGCGTATTTCATCGCCGTGGCGCAGGCACGATGCCAATCGGAGGCGTTGGTGTCGTCCGGCGCGATGGTCAGCTCCGCGTACGGATTCGTGGTGGGAGTGGAGGTCACTCCACCCCCCGGTGCGCTCTTCGCAGTCGGCCGTGCCGCCGTGGTCGCGCGGCTGGGGGTCACCGTCTGCGAGGGGTCAGGCCCCACCGCACTGTCGCACTGATAGTTCAGGTCGGAGGCGATCGCCGACGTCGCGCCGCCGATGACCACGACCAAACCCATCATGAGCACGAGCATGACGCCCACGCCCCCCAGCACTACCCATATCCAGAGCGGCATAAGTACGAGCGTCAGAAGACGACCGATCATGGTGTGCCTTTCTGTGATGTCTGCCGCACTGTCTTGCTGCTATCGAGGGCTGATCAACGGCCCCGCGGGTTTCTGAGGGGATTCAGGATCCTGTCCGGAATGTCGGGCAGCGCATTTGCTGCGGGGTCCGGCTGCGGGAGCGAGACAGCACCGGTGATATTCCGGCCCGCCGACCATTGGTCGGTCTGGGCAGCTCTGTCGATTTCGGAACGCAGTCTTCGAATCCGATCGAAGTCCTGGGGATTCTCGGCTACCCAGTTGGTGGCCGCCTGGACCCGCAGCGCATGCTCGTTGGAGATCCACTGCCTCAACCTGTCCGCATCGTTCTGATTGAGGTCCTGGCCATTGAGCCGCAGCCGCGCGACGGAAGGGTCCGTGATCGGCCCCGCTGCATGGGCCTGCAACGCATCGACCCATTGCTTGGTTGGATTGTCGATGTATTCCCTGCCGAGCTGGGCCAGCTCTTCCGAAATCCGCACACCGCCCTGGTAATCACCTCGGTACCGGTCGACGCTGGCCTCCAACCCGTGGAACCTGGCCATCATCATTCTCGGATTCGTATGGAAGTCCCGCTCGAAGTGCTTGTGCGCCGCGACGACCCGGCCGAGGTGCTTCGATGCGAGCGGTTCGTCATCCGCGTGCCGGATGATATCCGCGCGCGCGATAGTCGCCCGTTGCCCTCGACCCCAACCGATACCGGCCATCCGGAGGGCGTACTGCACGCTGCCCATCATGCCGGTCATATGCGCGACATTCTCCGCGGCGTAAGCGGCAGACCTCTCACTATCACGGCGCGCCCCGGACCTGCCTATCCCCTCCCTGGCATATTCGGCAGCAGCCACACGGTCGTACGCGGCACCGTGCGCGGCCGCCCTCAGGTCGCGCGTCCTCAGACCTCTCGCCTTGTTCCTCTTGTCGATTTGGTCAACTCGCGCAAAAGGATTGAGGGGGTTGAGGCGGCCACCGGCCATCCAAGCCGTGACCGGCGAGCTGTTGATGGTGCTGATCGCGCCGAGCATCGCGAGCGGGGTCAGCGAGTTGGCGGCACCCGAGTTGCCCATGCCCAAACCCATACCCAGTGGGGAGCCGCCACCGGCACCCTGCGCCGATCCCGGATTCTGGATCGCAGCGCCGATGCGGTGGGTCACCCAGTCGTTGGCCTCGTCGATATTCCTGCTCAGACGCCGCACCTGGACGATGGCGACGATCTCGACGCCCGCCCCGATCACGAACACCACCATGATCTGACCGTTCGCCGCTCGGAACAGGCTGCCCAGCAACAGCTCGTAGATTCCGAGGGCGATGACGAAAAAGGCCATTTTCCCGCCGGCGATGAAGCCGTGTACCACACAACGCACGGTGAATGTCTGCGTCGGACCGTAGATGTAGCCACCGGCGGCGAACCCGAAGATCGACGCGAACCCGTAGTAGATGAGGTCGAGCGCGGCCCACATGATCTTGACCGACAGGTACGCGGCGAAGGCCAGGAGAATGAGCGCGCACAGCAACAGCAGCAGTCCGGCTCCGATCTGACCGACGCTCGGATCCCCCATCGCGGCGTACGCGGCGCTGTCGCCGCACGACTTCATCCCGTTCCGCACCCGGTCTTCGCTGCCCGCCGCCATGCCGGCGGACCACGCCGCCCGGCAAGAAGGGTTGTTGTCCACCACGTGCCCGGTATTCCAGACCTGCAACCCGAGCCGGATGATATTGGTTGCCATGGTCTCTTGCAGCGTGCCGACCAACTGGTCCGGATTGGGATTGCTGTCCCCGTTCAGACCCGCCGCGACCGAAAGCCCGACGTTACGACCTTGCACTAGAACACCGTGGTCGGACAACGCCTCCGCAAGCGGGTTGGTCAGGAAGAACACGCCCGCGATCGCGAAGGCGATCATCGTCACGACCTGTACAACGGCCTTCGCGTAAAAGGCGCGAACGATGAAGTAGCCCACGAAGAACGCACCGATCGCAAGCGCCGTCGACGCCAGCAGCGGCGTCGCGATCTGCGCCGTCAGGTTGCGGGCCATCGCTTGCAACGGCGCGCTGATCAGATTCAGCCACTGGAAGTCCAGCGCCTTGCCGGGCAGCCAGACCCCGGTGATCGTCAAGAGCTGCCATACCGCGAACAGCGGCATGAGGATGATCCACAGCGCGAAATTCCCGATGTTCAGCACTCCGCCGCGATCAACCACCAACATGTAGCTCGACACATTGACTCCATAGGAGTCTTTGACATTCATCCAGCTGGTCGCACTGTTGGGTGTGGAACCCGTGGTGACTGTGCCCGTCTGCGCGATGGACACCGCGTGCACGAGGCCCGGGAAGACGAACAGCACGAAGAGTGCGATGACGATCCACGTGGTCCGGCGGCGACGGCGGGAAGCATTGATCCAAGCCCGGAAACGCCGGAACACCATCTGCGGTCGCCAGCGGTCCGCGTCCCAGAACTGCGGTTCCCAAGGCATCCCGAAGGAAGACTGGTCTGCGCGAATTCTGGAGGCGAGCGCAGATCTCATCAGCGTCCCAATCGCTCGGGCAGGGCCGAACGCGCACCAGTGACACTCGTCGGGGTGCTGGTGATCGCCGCGGCTCGGTCCGGACGCGCCGGACCGAGCACCTTGCCGCGACCGATGCGGTTCAACGCGTCACGCATGAACATCTCACCACGACGCTCTTCAGGAATCTGACGACCGGGTCCGACGGGTGGCGAGGTCTCTTCGCGCAAGATCTGCAGGAGGAAGGGCGCTTCCTCGAGATCGACGCCCAGCCACTCCAAGCTGTTGCGTGCCAACGTCTCGTCGCGCTGCCGGAAGACGAACCGGTTGGGGATGAGGTTGTGCGCCGCGCCCTGGAAGTCGGTGGCCGGGTCGTGCGAGGCGAGGCCGATCGCGGCCAGGTGCTTACGGCCGTCGCGGCTGAAGTCCGAGGTGACCGCCGAGCCGACCTGAGTCTGCGTGAAGTGGTGCGCCTCGTCGCCGACCAGCAGGCCGAACCTGCCGTTGTCGGAGAGGAACGCCTCCCGCGCCGCCACGCCGACCAGTTCGTACAGCGCTGTGCCGAGCCGCTTCGTCAGCGGCAACCGGTTGTACAGGTGCGGCGTGGTGAGTTCCTCGGCGCTCGGCAGTTGCAGGTTGTGACTGCGGACCACGGTCGCGGCGGCGTCGAGGCGCAGCGGTCGCAGCTCGGGATCGAACAGCACCGGCACCCGCTCCACCACGGTGCCCAGCCGCGCCGCGAGATCGGCGTATTCCTCGCCCCGCTCGGGATGCTCCCGTAACCGGCGCACGATATGGTACAGGTCGAGCAGGCTCTTGATCTTGTGCTCGGCCATGCCTCTGGGTGACAGCAGATTGCTCGCCGCCGCGCCCGCGCCGGAAGTCGGCGACAGATCGAGCAGCGGAAGAATCGAGTCCAGCGCGCGTTCACCCGCGATCCGCGGGTTGAACAACCGCAGCGGATCCAGCGAGACCGTGGGATTGGCCAGGTCGATGATGACCGCGTCGTCGATCGACCGCGCGAAGTGCTCCCATTCACCGACCTGACTGCGGTCGATGGCGAGGAACTGCCCGCCCATGTCGTGGACGAGCACCGCCATCAGTTTCAGGAAATATGACTTGCCCGAACCGAGTTCGCCGGTCACCGCGAACGAGGCGGACAGGTCGTGCAGCGCGGCCTCCATGATGCCGAAGTGGATCGGCTCGAAATGTCCCGACAGCAGGTTGACCCCGATCACCGGCCCGCTGTCGTCACCGATCTGACTGGTGGTGAACGGCACGAAACCGGCCCACATGTCCGAGGGGACGATATGGGCGAAGTCGTCGAAGGCACGGCGTGGCGGGCTGCCGGGAATCAGCATCGACCACAGGTCGACCTGCGCGCCGACCGGAGCGGTCATATCGACCTGGAACCGCTTGTAGCGCCGCTTGAGCGTGTTGACCGCGTCCATCGTGGCGTCCCGCGACGGTCCGCCGATGGCGATGACGGTCGTGAACGAGACCTCCGATTCCCCGCCGTTGACCTCGAAGTGCTGGTTGTACTCGCCGAGCATGCGCGCTTTCGAGGCCAACGTGTTCTGCGCGAACGAGACCTCCTGGTCCCGCTGATCCATCTGCTCGCCGAGCCTGCGCAAACTGAGTTCGTTGTTCTTCAACACCTGTTCGGCGGGCTTGGTCGAGATCCGCATGCCCCAGTCGACGGTGACGTCGCCGAGACCCTCCAGCACGTTGAGGAACTCGCTGCCGCCGGGAAAGGTCATGCCCGCGTAGGGGAAGGAATGCGGCGTCAGCATCGCCTGGTAGGACGGGCGGTACTCGAAATCAGGCTGGACCACCTTGATCACAGGAACGAACGACGGACGGATACGCCGGTTGCTGTCGGCCTGTGCCCCCTCGTCGAGCGCGGCGGAGCGGAACACCGCCGCCGTCGCGTCGTCCAGCGCGCCCGCACGGGTTGGTGCCACCGGATCCCCCGCGGCGCCGCGCGAGAGATAGTGCTCCCACAGCCATTGGAACAGTGCCGCGGGCACCGGAACCGGATCGAAGTCACCGCCGATCCTGGACAGGATCTCGTTCGCCTTCTCGTCGTATTCGTCCAGGTCGGCGCGGGCGATCGCGGTCGCATCGATCGTGGGGGTGCTGCCACGCCACAGGCGCGACAGCGCGGAGATGCTGGAGTTGCTCGCTCCGACCGGGATCGACAACAGGAATATGCGGGTCTGCGGCATGATCGCGTGCACGCGTTCGTAGGAGGCCACCACCTCGTCGGCGTAGTCCTCGCACTCGTCCAGGTCGACACCCTCCACCATCTTGGTGAGCACGTCGATCGTGTTCAGCCGCGCCTGGATGCCCAGCAACAGGGATCCGCTCGGCAAATTGGTGACCAGCGCGTGATGCGCCATCTTCACGTCGTACTTGTCACCGGCCTTGCGCAAGCCGTAGCCGAGTGGATTGATGAAATAGGTCGCGGTGACCAGACCCGAATGGGTGAACTGGAGATTGCCGCGAATCGCCGCGGTGGGCTGTAGATCTCGTCCGAGTGCCATCAGGGACCTTCTCCGGAGGCCGTGCCGTTGTCGTTGCCGTTCAATCGCCGCCACAGGTCGGTGGCCTTACCGCCCCCACTCACCACCTCGAGCAGGCGGATGCCGGATTTCGGCACGGCGGCCACCACCGCGCCAGGGCGGTCGGGCAGCAAGAGAACCACGGTCTCTTCGATGAACATGGTGTGGCGCACCGAGTCACTGGTGATCGGCATGCCCGAGGCCGACACCGGCTTGCGGTAGACGAGGAGCCTGCTGAGCCAGAAGGCGCGCGAGAGCATCCGGACGCCCGTGTACGGCACGAGCCCGAGCACGAAAACCACCAGGATGGTGAAGGCCAGACCCGTGATGAAGGTGACGGCCGGGTTCAGCGGCAACGTCATGGCGCCCACCGACGTCACCGACATCATCGCCACGGCGGCGGCGACCTGGGGCAGGGTGTAGGGGCCGAACGGGAGCTTCTGCCCGTTCTGCGCCTTGCCGATCATCGTGGGCACACGTTTGATCGGCGTGAACACCTTGATCACTTGGGTCATCGATAGCCACCGATGGGGTGATCGGGAACGATGAGGTTCGCGTCCGTTCGCGCGTAGTTGATGGTCGTAGGCAGAATCCAGATCACCACCCCCGCCATCAACCCCGATCCGAAGACGACGATGATCCGCGCCGGCGACAGCCTGGATTTTGCCGCCTCGGAAATCACCACACCGATGGTGACGATGGCGATGATGATCATTCCGCCCCATCGGACAAAGATCAGGATGCCATAGAGGATGTTGCTCAAGTTACCCATCGGGCTGCCTCTCGGATCAGTTCTGTGTCGCCGGCGGAATCGTCACCGACGTCGAGGGTGGCGAGGTCGAAGTGGGCGGCGCTCCGCCTCGGGAATCCCCACCAGAGACCACTGCCAGTGGACTCGACAAGGCAGGAATCGGATCTATGGAAACCACCTGCCACTGACCGGCATTGCGGATCATGGTGAGCGGATAGGACAGTGTCGCGGCGGCGCCGGTATCGGCTTTGGGATTGACGGTGGCCAGCACTTGGGCCTTCGCGCCGCCGGAGCCGCAGCTCGAATCATCCGTGGTGAGCGAGGCCAGCTCGACGGCGGTGAACGGAGGAGGTTTCAGTGCGGCCAACCCGGCATCCGGCGTGGTGTAACGCGCCACGTCACCCTTTCCGGCCAGCATCGCACTCAGGAAACCCGCGGCGACCTGCCCGAGCGGCGTGTCCGGTGCGCAGGGCGCACCGTAGGCCAGTTTGAGATCGACGCCTTTCGCCGGAGGCTCGACCTCCGCGGGCGTCGACAGCGCACGTAGCCGCCCATCGGAGACCGACACCGCGACACGGTAGAAGTGCCGTTGCTCCGGCGCTGCGGCGGCGCCGGCTTTGCCAACTCGCGCCGACACTGTCACCGACCAGACATCGAGTGCACCCGTCGAGACGACGCGCGAGACATAGACGACGGACGGGTCGGAGACTTGGCGTGCCGATGAAGGCAGCGTGATCTGCTGATTGGAGCCGACGAATTCGCCGATCCGATCCTGTTGCCCCGCAACGGCGGCGAGGTAGGTGACGACGAACTGCTCGGCGAAAGAGCCGACCAAATGCGCGCGCCCGACAATCGCCGTCGTCGAATCATCCGACGGCGCAGGAGGTCCTTCGTCGAAGACACTGAGGATCGCGTGGCCGCCGCCGAGTACGGCGAGTACGGCGAGCACCGCGACCACGATGTTGTCGCGACGGCGGCGAGCGGCCATCCGGCGAAGCAGTGCCTCACCCGAATCTGCCGGTCCCCGAACCACTGTCCTCACTCCCGAGATGGTAGAGAGCAAAGGCGTTCCCAACCGGACGGCAGTTCCCACCCCTGGGAATCAATCGTCAGCAGGCCGGACTGCTTTTCATTCGCCCCGCAAGCCAATGCCGCAATTGTTCGTCATAGCCGATCGGCGCGCTACGCTGCCGCGGTTCCAGCACCTGCCGATGGGTTTCCAGCAACGGAACGTCGTCGGCGACCCGGACCAACTGAGCGATCGCCAGCTGTCTGCTGGAGTACCCGGGATAGGGGTACAGGAGCAGCGAGGTGGGTGTGTAACCGCCACCGTAGTTGAGTACTCGCAGCGTCACACCGCAACTGTCACCCGACCGCAGCCGGTCGCCGAGTTCCGCCAGCTTGGGACGATCCTCCGGATGGAAGACGTCGACGGGCCGGAAGAGGTAGTCCCACCGCACCCACGGCGCCGGGTCGGTGAGCCAGTGCGAGATGCTGGTGTGCTCGAGTTGGATCACCGCCAGATGCGTACCCGCCCGGCGGTGCGCCTCACGCAATCCGATGCGCTCCAGAGTGGGCCACGCCGCGGGCGCGTTCTCCGACGTCACGTCCTCGATCAGCCACCACGCGCCGCGCGTGCGCTCGTCGTCGCGCGCCCGGATGGTGATCCGCCACTGGGCCGGGCGTCCGAATCCGTGCACCACGGTGGTATCGAATTGCATTCGCTCACCGGGCTTGGGGTCGTAGAGCAGGTCGAGCACCTCGGCGTGCCGATCGAAACTCGAGACCCGGTGGAACAGTTCCGCGATCGACATCCTCGGAACGTACTGTTCGGCGGTGCTGCCGGACAGCCGCGTGATGCCGCTGGGTTGCTGGATCGTCTGACTGCTCAGGTCCCAGATGGCGCCGACCGCGGGGCGCGGCACAGCCACGCGCTCGGAGGCCGGGCCGAGCCACAGTCGCACCGCGTGCACGTCGCCGGCCGGGCCGAAGATCGGACGGATGAGTAGCTGGTGCCGTCCCGCGCGCGTCTGAATGGCCAGGTCGACATCCCGCGCCTGGTCGTGCGCGGTATGGATCGCCTCCGTCAGGCCCGCCGTCGTCAGCTTGTCGTACAACGCGGGCGTTTTGGACAGCGTCCGCTGCAACACCCGCTGCCAGTTCGCGAACTCACGCGGTGCATCCCCCACCGAGGCCACGGACATGCCATCCGGCGCCAACGTCTCGATCGTCACCCATGGAATCACTGCGCCACTTCGCTTCGCACTTGCCCGACCAGCCGTTCCTCCGGGTCCGCCTCAACCCGGATCAGACATCTTGTGACTCAGGCAATGTACCGTTATTTAGCGGCTCAATCAACCTGCGAGAGAACCGTCTGTTCTCATGAAGTCTCCGTCATATTCATGGCACACACGTAGGCGTGTTCATTTTGTTCACGTTAAGTTCGGTCGAGCCGCGCTCGTATCGGCGCGCAGCCCAACGGCACATCCGCTGCAAACCCGCACACAAGATCAACCGCAGCCGTCGTCCGAGGCCCGTGGCATTCTCATGGCTAATTTCGCACGCAGCCGAAACGTAATCTAGCCCAGGGCTTATGCCGTTTCGCGATAGATCAGGCGTTCCTTCCGGCCAGCGCCAGCACACCCGCACCCAAGATCGTCGCAGTGTCCCCGAGCTGCGAAGGAATCACGCGCAATCCGGGTAGGAAACTCAGCCTGGCATGCGTGGCGACGGCCTCGCCCAGCGGTTTCCACAACGCGGGGCCGGCTCCGGCGAGCGAGCCGCCGAGCACCACGAGGTCGATATCGAGCAATGCCGCCACCGAGGCGATCGCCCGGCCGAGCGCAGTGCCCGCCCGGCCGAGCGCCGCGGCCGGGATGTCCTCGCCCACGCGAGCGGCATCCAGCAGCTCTCGTACCGATGTGCCCGCCCAGCCCTGCTCCCGCGCCCAGCGCACCACGGCCAAGCCGCCGGCGACCGCCTCCAGACATCCGCGGCCGCCACAGGAGCACCGATCGTCGAAGCCAGGAACCAGGACATGACCTACATGCCCCGCGTTGCCGGTACGCCCCACCAAGCTGAAGCCGCCTACCACGACCCCACCGGTGATCCGATCGGAGACGCTGATCGCCAGACTGTCCATCACTTCGCTCGTCGCGCCGAAACCTCGCTCCGCCAGCGCCAGGCAGACGCCGTCCAGCGCGAGCGGAACCTGCGCTTCCGGGAACAGCTGCCGGGCGGCTCGGACGATGCCGAAACC
The DNA here is from genome assembly GCF_021183645.1 of Nocardia gipuzkoensis. Lineage (NCBI taxonomy): Bacteria > Bacillati > Actinomycetota > Actinomycetes > Mycobacteriales > Nocardiaceae > Nocardia > Nocardia gipuzkoensis. Next base: position 1,065,578 of record NZ_CP089225.1, read on the forward strand.
CGCTCGCCATTCCGGAACTTCAGCGGGAGCGATCACCCCGGCCGCCATGTCGATCGGCCCGGCCGAAGCGATGCCGAGGGCGGTGACCTGGTCGCCGCCCGCGACCTCGAGCAGCAGCTCCTGGCATCGGTCCCAGGCGCCCGTCGCCGGGATCGGGATCCTTCGGATGTCGTCGGTGCCGACATCGTCGGCGACCCTGGTCGCCGCGAAACCCGACGACCCGATCTCCAATGCCAGCACTGTCATGAGTTACGCACCACCGAAGGGCTCGACGCGAATAGGTTCACGCAGCATAGTCACAGACCGTCGGTGCCGGTCGGCTTCAGGGGTTGCCCGAGCACGATGTGCCGACGGGGAGCCGGAAGGGTGGACACGGTGCGCAGTGGGCGAGGCCCATTGCGGATGATGCGCATGGGGCGTTTGTGGTCGATCGGAGCGGCACGGTGCCGGTCCAAGTTCTCGATGACGCCGCCGGAGTTGTCATAGGCGACGCCGGCCCAGATCATCGCGCGGGGACCGTCGCCGCGGGTCGTGAGGGTCTGCGCCAACTGCTGGCACTGCACGAGCAGCGGGCAACTCTGACAGGTGCGCACTGCCGCTCGCCAGGCGTCCGGATTGCCGGTGTCCATGTCCCAGTTGTCGGGGACATCGGCGCACGGGGGCCGCAGGTTCGACTTTGCCGGAATCGACGAGATCTTTGCCGGTGCAATGGATCCCGTGTCCATCGGAAGGGTTCGCGTAATGCTCATAGCCATCTCCGGGGATGCCGAGCACACACCTCTGGCAGGTGCGTGGCCCATGGAACGGACGGTCATCAGGGCTGCTCAACAGTCCCCGGAACCCAGCCGCGATAAGCTGGTCTACGCACGGTAGCCCACTGTTGCCCAGCACACAACCTCTTGTACCGCTATGTAACGGCTCGTTGACCTTGAAGCAACACCCAGCTACCGTCTTTAACGGCACGTTATGAAACGGAACGTTTTCCACGGAGGCCCGACTATGGTTTCCTTTTAAACATGGCTGCAGACTCTGAATTCACGATCGACGAACTGGCACGGGCAGCCGACACCACCGTGCGCAGCGTCCGCGTGTACCACGAGCGAGGTCTCCTGCCCTCGCCGGAGGTGCGCGGGCGGATCGGGTACTACGGGTCGGACCACCTCAACCGGCTGCAAACGATCAGCCGCCTGCTGGGGCGGGGCATGAAGCTGAACGGGATCAGGGAGTTGCTGGAAGCCTGGGACCGCGGCGACGGACTCGCCGACGTGCTCGGGGTGAAGAACGCGAACGCGGCCGAAGCGGAGTCCGAAGCCACCACCGAACCTCAGGACAGCTACACCGAGCTGCCGGACTACGCGAAGCAGGCACTGGCCTCCAGCGAGGATCCGCTCGAGGCCTACCGGGTCACCAACCCGCGATGCTGCGATCTGGCCACTCGGCTCACCGACACCGGGCTCCCGATGCAGGACACCTTCCAGTTGGTCGAGCGCCTCCGCACCGACTGCGATCGCATCGCCGACCGCTTCGCCACCGAGTTGTTCTACCGGCTGGCCGGGCAGACCTACGAGGAATCCGCGCGGACCCCCCGGGACCGCACCAAGCTCGAGACCGACCTGGCGATCGCCCGGTTGATCGTCACCCGCGCTGCTTCCGAACTGATCGATCAGGCGTTCGCCCGGCACTCCGAGTTGCCGCCATCCTCGGTGGCCTCCGGGCCCAAGGCGCAGGCCGAGCAGTAACAGCGCGGCCGCGAACTTCCGCGGCCGTCTGCTGTTCTGGTATTTCCATCCGGCACTGTCGAATACTTACGTAGACAAACGCGTTCACGTCTTAACAGCTCGTCGGCAGCGGCGGGCCGAATGTCTCGTATCCCCGGTCTTGTTCGCCGAACACATTGGCCGGCGAATCGACGAAGTCACCTACGCACGACCTGTGCCGAAGAGTTGCCACAAGATGCCCGACGGCAGCCCCTGCGGGCGGCAGTGGCGATGCGAAACTCCCCCGGCGAAATCAGCACCCCTGGGCTGTACCCCGGTAGGGCGAACCCCTCTGGCATACCTACGCATGCCGATCCGAACGATCGAAGACGCCGAAGCGGAACATCAACCTGACGACGCGAACCCTCGCCCCCCGAACGATGGTCGGGGTGACAGGATTTGAACCTGCGACCCTCCGCTCCCAAAGCGGATGCGCTACCAAGCTGCGCTACACCCCGTGTCCCTCGCGGCGGCGGGGCGGCCGCCGACGAGGATGATTGCTCCGTGGAGCGGGTGACGGGAATCGAACCCGCACCATCAGCTTGGAAGGCTGAGGTTCTACCATTGAACTACACCCGCAGGCATACGACACCGATGGGATCGCCACGATGCCGTGTGCGATCCGACTGTACCGAACCCGGTTCCCGAAACGCCAATCAGCCCCCCGCGCAGCGCGATCTCGCAGGTTGCCCGCCGGAGCGCTCCAGGGTTGCCGCGTCCAGTCTTGCACGGCGGTCCCACCGGCGCGCAGCGGCGCGCTGACAGAAATTTTAGAGGTTATTTTTCATTGAAACTCTGGCGTGTCGGATTCCGGTGGGCGAAACTCGAATGACACGTGACGACCCCGTCGGGGAAGCGTGGCCCACCGCCACCTGTCACGCCGGGAAGTTCACTCGAGGGAATTCCGATGAGGACCGCACGACTCGCCGTCACGGCCGACGCGCTCGGCGTGTCGCAGAGCTGCGCCCACCGCGCTCGGAGCGAATGGCCGCGATCCGCCCCGAGCGCGAGTCCGTCCCGCGAATTGTCGGCTGTTCGCGCGGCAACCTCGCCTCCGGGCGCCCCGCCGTGGCGACCGGCGACCCGCCGCACCGCCCGGGAGCACACCGCACAGCCGTCGGCGCGGCCGCGGCCACCCGCGGACGGCGTCCGCAGCGGCCCGCCGCGTGTCGACGCGAAGACCACGAGCATGCGCCCACCGCGGCGCGACCGCACAGGACAATCATCGGGAACACGACACGGAAGACGAGGCCCTCGCGTGCGAGAACAGATTCTCGTGAAAGCGGCGGCGCGGGGTCGGCCCGGACGATCAGCGGCGCACCGCTGTCAGCACACCTCGTTCAGCGTGTCGCCAGCGCGTCGCGGCGCGATTTTGCAGCGAACAAAAAACGGGTGTAACACCAACGCGTCGGGAACGATCACACACCCGATCGCCATTCGCGAGGTATCGAGAACACGTTGCAAATCGGCGCTTTTCGATGCCGAGTGGCTTGCTAGGATCCTTTTTGCCGGACGGGGGTATCTGGAAAGGGGGCGGTGAACGTGCGCCGAACCAGGTGGACACAACCGCGTAGCAGTGGGAACGATCGGGGTGACGCCGGCGCCTGTGTCAGTACAGGGCACCTGGGTACCGACGTCGTCCATACCGGGTGAGTCCGATGTCGACCGACATCGAGCCCCCGGTAGCCGCCATGGCCCGAGCGTGGGCCCGGGCGGTCTGCGCCGAGCCCGGATGCGGCACGGCGCCCCACCAGCTGGAGCCGGTGCTGGTGGAGATCGTCGAGCGCCTGCTCACGCTCGCCAGGTCCGAGCCCTTCCCGGTGCCCGAAGCACGGATGCTCGGCGCCAGGCTCGCCGAGGAGCCATTCGACCGGATCCGGATGCTGGCGCAGGCCACGCGCTGGCTGCTCGGTTTTCCCTCCGGCGCGCCCGGTTCCCTGGTCGCCACACGCTGGCCGTTCATCGCCAGCCAGGCCATCGACAGTTACGCCCAGGCGCTGCAGGAGCGGGCGCTGGCGCAGCAGGAGCAGAACCTGTCGGCCAAGGTGTCGTTGCGGGTGCAGGAGATCGCCGCGTTGCAGCACCGGCTGCGCCACGAAGCCACCCACGACGCCCTCACCGACCTGGCCAACCGGACGCTGCTGCAGGACAAGGTGCGCATGATGGCCACCGATCCGACCCGCGGCGTCGGACTGCTGCTGATCGACCTGGACCGGTTCAAGCAGATCAACGACGGATACGGACACGCCATCGGCGACGAGGTGCTGGTCGAGCTGGCGAGCAGGCTGCGCGAAGCCTGTCCCCCGGACACGGTGATCTGCCGGTACGGCGGCGACGAGTTCGTGCTGGCGACCAACCCGCACCGCAACACCCTGGGCGACCTCGCACACCGGATCGTGGCCGCACTGCGCGACCCGGTCTGGTCGTCGGCTGGGCCGGTTCCGGTCTCGGCCAGCGTCGGCACCGCCTACAACCCGCCGGGAAGCCCGTTCGACTTCACAGATCTGCTCCGCCGCGCCGATCGCGCCATGTACTCGGCGAAGACGGCGGGCGGACGCCGCTTCGCCATCGCGGACGAGCCGGATATCGACACCGCCGTCGCGGGCTGATCGGTCCGCGGCCGGCCGCCGTCCGGTCAGCTGGGCTGGCAGGCGGGGCACCAGAAGAGATTTCGCGCCTGCATCACCTGATGGGCGATCGGCGTGCCGCACAGCCGGCACGGAGCGCCCGCGCGGCGGTAGACATAGGTGCGTGGACGATCGGGAGCATACGAGGGCTCGCCGTGATCGTGCTCGGGTCGCACCACGACCATCTTGCCGACGCGCACCCCCACCCGCATCAGCGCGAGGAGATCGGTCCACATCTGCGACCACTCGCCGACCGACAGATCCGTGCCGGGACGATGCGGCGAAATGTGATGCCGGAACAGCAGTTCGGCGCGATAGACATTGCCGACCCCGGCGACCACCTGCTGGTCCATCAGCAGGGCGCCGATCGGTCTGCGCGAACGACGGATGCGCCGCCATGCTCGGTCCGGGTCGGCGCCGCGCCGCAGCGGGTCCGGGCCGAGCCGGTCGGTGAGCGCGGCGACCTCGGGCGGGAGCAGGATCTCGCACGCGGTCGGCCCGCGCAGATCGGTGCCGAAACCGGGCTGGCCGTCCGGCCCGCCGAACAGGCGCATCCGAACCTGACCCACCGGCTCCCCCATCGGCAGCTCGGATTCGGTGAACGCTCCGTACAGGCCGAGGTGCACGTGCACGACCAGCCCGGAGTCGTAGTGGTGCAGCAGGTGTTTTCCCCACGCCTCGGACCTGATCAGCACCCGGCCGTCCACCCGGGCCGCGCCCTCGGCGAACTTGCCCTGCGGGCTGGATACGCGCACCACACCGCCCGCGAGGCGACGCTGATGCAGCCGCGCGAGGCGGTGCAGCGTATGTCCTTCCGGCACAGCCGGTTACAACCGCGGTGCGCTCAGTACGCGGGAACCGCCGGGGCGACTCCGGTCTTCTCGTACTCGGCGAGGATGTCGATGCGCCGCTGGTGGCGCTCCTCGTCCGACCACGGGGTGGCCACGAACGCGTCCACGATGGCCAGCGCCTCCTCGGTCGAGTGCATCCGGCCGCCGATACCGATCAGCTGCGCGTTGTTGTGCTGGCGGGCCAGCTTCGCGGTCTCCACGCTCCAGGCCAGCGCGCAGCGAGCGCCGGGCACCTTGTTCGCGGCGATCTGCTCGCCGTTGCCGCTGCCGCCGAACACCAGGCCGAGGCTGCCCGGGTCGGCGACGGTGCGGCGGGCCGCCTCGATGCAGAAGGCGGGGTAGTCGTCGAGCGCGTCGTATTCGAGCGCGCCGCAGTCGACGACCTCGTGACCCGCCTGCTCCAGATGGGCCTTGACGTGATTCTTCAGTTCGAAACCGGCATGATCGGCACCCAGGTAAACGCGCATGGCAGGCATTGTGTCAGGCGGCCACGGCGCGGACGGCAAGAGGGCGTGCCCCGCGATTAACACCACGGCAGGCCTGCGCGAATCGACTGATACGCCAGTTGTGTTCGCGGCCACACGGCCCCGTGACACGGCAGACGCGCCGACCCCGTTCCCGGCAACTGAATAGAGTTCATCCCATGCAGCCGTTCGAACCCCAGCCGCCCGGTCAGGCGGGCCGACAGGCCGACCCGTACGCCCCGCAGGGCGGGTGGGTCCCGGCTCAGGAGTCGCCCGCCGCGTCCTCCGGCGGGCCGTACACCTTGGGCTCGTATCCGGCCGCACCCCCGGCTCCGTATCGGGCGCCGTACGACTCCTACCCCGGCGTTCCTGTCCTGCCGCCGGCGCCGCCGCAGCGCCAGCCCCGCGGTCTGTCGCCGTTCGGCATGCCCGCTCGGCACAGCTGGGAGATCCCGATGCTCGTCCTCGTGGTGGTGCTGACGGTGTTCGCCTACCTGATCGCGCTGCTGCTGCTGGCGACCGGCAACTTCGACCAGTACGTCCTGGCGTTCGCGGCCGCCCCGCTGCTGCTGTGGTTCGGTCGCGGTATCAACTACGCGAGCCAGCGGGTGAACGGCGTGAAGATGTCACCCACCCAGTTCCCCGAGGGCTACCGGCTGGTGGCGGAGGCCGCCGCTCGCTTCGGCATGGCGAAGGTGCCGGACGCGTACGTCGTGCTCGGCAACGGCCAGATCAACGCGTTCGCCAGCGGACACGGCTTCCGGCGCTACGTGGTGGTCTACAGCGACCTGTTCGAGATCGGCGGCGCCGCACGCGAACCCGACGCGCTGGCATTCATCATCGGCCACGAGGTCGGCCACATCGCGGCCGGGCATACGTCGTACTGGCGGCAGCTGGGCATGTTCCTCGTGCCGTTCCTGCCGATCATCGGCAGCAGTCTGATCCGTGCGCAGGAGTACACCGCCGACAACCACGGTTTCTGTCACCGGCATACCGGGGCGCCCGGCGCCATGGGCACCCTGGCCGCGGGCAAGTACATGAACAGACTGGTCGGCTTCGACGAGATGGCCGATCGGGCGCCGTCGGAGAAGGGCTTTTTCGTCTGGATGGTGAACGCGCTGTCCAGCCACCCGGTGCTCACCTGGCGGATGTGGGCGCTGCGCGATCGCAGCAGGCACGGAAAGCTGTTCATGCGCCCCGAGCGGCCCAAGGGCGCCGGTGCGCCGATGGGCGGCTATCCGAGTTCCTACGCTCAGGTACCGGCGAGTCCGCCGAAATCCGTGCTCTGACCGGGACGGGCGCCCCGCGGAGCCACCCGCCCCAGTACTCAGTCGAACGACGGCGCTTCGGTCCGCGTGCGCTTCAGCTCGTAGAAGTGCGGGTAGGAGGCCAGCGCCACGGCACCGTCCCAGACCTTGCCCGCCTCCTCGCCGCGCGGAATCCGGGACAGGACCGGACCGAAGAACGCGGTCCCGTTGATGTGAATGGTCGGGGTGCCGACATCCGGTCCCACCTTGTCCATGCCCTCGTGGTGGCTCTTGCGCAGCGCCTCGTCGTAGTCGGTGCTGTCGGCGGCCGCGGCCAGCTCGGCGGGCAGACCCACCTCCGCCAGCGAGTCGGCGATCACCGCGGCGAGCGTCTCCTTGCTGGTCTCGCGTTCGTACTCGGCACGCCGATTGTGGATACGCGTGCCCATCGCGGTGTACAGCGGCGAGAGCACCTTGTCGCCGTGCTCCTGCGCCGCGGCGATCGCGACGCGGACCGGGCCCCAGCCCGTCTCGAGCAGTTCCTGGTATTGCGGGGACACGTCCTTGCCCTCGTTCAGCACCGACAGGCTCATCACGTGGAACCTGGTCTCGATGTCGCGCACCTGCTCGACCTCGAGGATCCAGCGGGACGTGATCCAGCACCAGGGGCACAACGGGTCGAACCAGAAATCGGCGACGTCCTTGGCAGCTTTGTCGGTCACGGGCGGCTTCCTCTCGATCGCATGCGGACGGACGGCACGCACACGTCGCCGCCCTACCGAGCAACCACGGCGGCTCCCGATTCGTTCCCACCCGGCTCGCCGTTTTCCAGAGCCGCCCGTACGGCTGCCAGTAGGGTTGGTCGGCAGGAGCCTGGTTCCCTTCGGAGAAGGAGTCCGCTATGAGTTCTGACCAGCATTTCGTCATCGTCGGCGGCGGACTGGGCGCGGCCAAGATCGCGGAAGCCTTGCGGGCCAAGGATTTCGACGGAATCGTGACGCTGATCGGCGCCGAGGAGCACCTGCCCTACGAGCGGCCGCCGCTGTCGAAGGAGCATCTCGCGGGCAAGAAGTCGTTCCCCGAGTTCATCGTCGACCCCGCGCAGTGGTACCGCGACCACCACATCGATGTCCGGCTCGGCACCACCGTCACCGGGCTCGACCCGGCGGCGAAGACGATCACCCTGCCCGACGGTTCCACCCTGTCCTACGACAAGCTCGCGCTGGCCACCGGCTCCACGCCGCGAACGCTGCCCGTTCCCGGCGCCGACGCGCCCAACGTGTACACGCTGCGCACCATCGAGGACTCCGACACGTTGATCGAGCTGTTCGGCAGCGCGCGGCGGATCGTCATCATCGGAGCGGGCTGGATCGGCCTGGAGGTCGCGGCGGCGGCTCGCGCGGCCGGCGTCGAGGTGACCATCGTCGAACGCGGCGACCTGCCGCTGCGCGCGGCGCTCGGTCCGGAGATGGGCCAGGTGTTCGCCGACCTGCACCGGGCCAACGGTGTCGACTTCCGGTTCGAGGCACAGGTCGAGGCGATCACCACCGAGGAGGCCATCGCGACCGATGTCGCCAACGGCGTCCGGCTGGCCGACGGCAGCACGATCGAAGCCGACGCGGTGCTGGTCGCCGTCGGCGCGCGCCCGAACGTGGAACTGGCCGCCGATGCCGGGCTCGCGGTGGACGACGGCGTGCTCGTCGACGAGCGCCTGGCCACCAGTGATCCCGATATCGTCGCGGTCGGCGACATCGCCGCGCAGCAGCACCCGGTCCTCGGCAGGCGGATCCGCGTGGAGCACTGGGCGAATGCACTCAACCAACCTGCGGTCGCCGCCGCCACCATGCTCGGCAAGCAGGCCGCCTACGACCGGCTGCCGTACTTCTTCACCGACCAATACGACCTGGGCATGGAGTACACCGGGTTCGCCGCGCCGGAGGAGTACGCCAAGGTGGTCGTGCGCGGCGACACGGCGGCGCGCGAGTTCGTGGCGTTCTGGCTGGATTCGGCCGACCGTGTGCTCGCCGGGATGAACGTGAACGTCTGGGACGTGACCGACCGGATCAAGGAACTGATCCTGGCGGGCGAACCGGTCGATCCGGACCGGCTGGCCGACACGACGACGGATCTGTGACCTGAATCACTGAGAGGATGTGTCGAATCCGAACACTGGGCTGCGACCTCCTCGCGAGCGTCACCGAGACGCTCCACACGGCCGAGCGCCGGAGGAGAGGAAACGAATCATGAAGTACATGCTGCTGAAGACCCACGGCCCCACCGCCCACTGCGACACACCGATCAGCGAATGGTCCCCGGAAGAGATCCGGGCGCACATAGACTTCCAGCGCGCACTAGGTGCACAGCTGGCCGAGGCGGGCGAGTTGGTGGACGCGCAGGGTTTGGCCGGGCCGGACGAGGCGCGCGTCGTCAGTTCGGACGGGCGGTCGGCGCCGGTGGTCACCGACGGGCCCTTCCCGGAGACCAAGGAGTTCTTGGCGGGGTACTGGATCGTCGATGTGGACAGCCCCGAACGGGCCTACGAGATCGCCGCGCAGGCCTCCGCCGCGCCCGGGCCGGGCGGTAAACCGATTGGCGAGTACATCGAAGTTCGCGCGGTGATGGGCGCCCCCGCCACCGAGCAATGAGCGACCGGCGTGCGGTGCCCGACGACACACCGCTCCCGGCGAGCACCGAGGACCTGCTGCGCGCACTGGCGCCGCAGGTCCTCGGAACGCTCGTCCGCCGGTTCGGCGACTTCGACACCGCCGAGGACGCGCTGCAGGAAGCACTGCTGGCGGCCGCGACCCAGTGGCCGCGGGAGGGCCAGCCGGACCATCCACGGGCCTGGCTGATCCAGGTCGCGCAGCGTCGCATGGCCGACGCCGTGCGCGCGGAGGTGGCCCGGCGGCGCAGGGAGACCACGGCCTTCGACCGCGAGGTGACCGATGCCGTCCCCGTGGACACCGACGACACGCTGACCATGCTGTTCCTGTGCTGCCACCCGGCGCTGTCACCCGCCGCCGCCATCGCCCTGACGTTGCGCGCGGTGGGCGGGCTCGGCACCGACCAGATCGCCCGCGCCTTCCTGCTGCCGGAAGCGACGATGGCGCAACGGATCACCAGGGCGAAGAAGAAACTCGCCACGGTCGAGCGCCCCTTCGCGCAGCCGGGTGACGTGCAGTGGCGGGAGCGGCTCGGCGCGGTCCTGCACGTGTTGTACCTGATCTTCAACGAAGGCCATACCAGCAGTTCGGGGCAGGCGTTGCAGCGTACGGATCTGTCCGACGAGGCGATCCGGCTCACCAGGGCGGTGCACCGGCTGCTGCCCGAGGACACCGAGGTCGCCGGGTTGCTCGCGCTGATGCTGCTCACCGACTCCCGTCGCGCGGCGCGCACCGGGGCGCACGGCGAACTCATCCCGCTGGCCGAACAGAACCGTGCGCTGTGGGATCGAGCGCTGATCACCGAAGGAACGACCCTGATCACCGGCACGCTGGCGCACGGTTTGCGCGGGCCCTATCAGATCCAGGCAGCCGTAGCGGTGCTGCATGCGCAGGCCGCGCGCTCGGAGGACACCGAGTGGCCCAAGATCCTGGCGCTGTACGACCGGCTCGAACAGCTCTCGGACAATCCGATGGTGACGCTCAACCGTGCGGTGGCGACGGCGATGGTGGCGGGGCCACAGGCCGGTCTCGCACTGGCCGGGACACTCGACGCGCACCTGGCGAATACGCACCGGCTCGACGCCGTGCGCGGCCACCTGCACGAGCTGGCCGGTGACCTCGACGCGGCCGTCGGTTGCTACACCAAGGCCGCCGCCCGCACGACGAGCGTGCCCGAGCGCGACTACCTCACGATCCGTGCGGCACGGCTACGCCACGACGCCCGTGCGAATCCGGCGGGGTGAGCGCTTCCAACCCACTCATCCGGCGGTGCGGACGATCGACGGGAGCCCCGATAAGTCCACGACGCCCATCCCCGCCGCTCACCTGCCGGAGCGAAGGCCGCACCGAAGCACGACCGGCGTTTGCGTAGGGGCCACTCCCCGTGGACCTCGCGGAGCACGGCGGTGGCCGTGCGTCTATCGGGCACTGGTCGCTCCGACGACGCGCCGGTGGTCGCGGGCGGACGTGACGCGCAGCCGGGGCAGACTACGCGTGTGGCAGACAAACACAGTGCCGGAGTTCTGGTGTTCCGCCGGAGCTCGAACGGAGCCGTCGAGGTGTTGCTCGGGCATATGGGCGGCCCGTTCTGGGCGCGAAAAGATCTGGGCGCGTGGTCGATTCCGAAGGGCGAGTACGAGCCGGAGACCGAGGACGCCCGTCTCGCGGCGAGCCGCGAGTTCACCGAGGAACTGGGACTGCCGGTCCCGGACGGCAGCTGGCTGCCGCTGGGCGAAGTGCGCTACGGCAGCGGCGCGGGCAAGAAGACCCTCACCGTCTGGGCCGTCGAGGGCGATCTCGACCCCGCCGCCGTCGTGCCGGGAACCTTTCAGCTGGAATGGCCGCCGCGCTCCGGCCGGCTCGCGGAGTTCCCCGAGATCGATCGCGCCGAATGGTTCGACACGGCTACCGCCCGCGACAAGCTGGTGGCGGGCCAGCGGCCCTGCCTGGACCGGCTGGCCGAGCACCTGCCGGACTGACCGCTAGCGCGCCACGCCCGCCCAGGTCAGGCCGGTGATGAGTTCGTAGGCCTCCACGTACTTCTGCCGCGTCGCCGCGACCACGTCGGCGGGGATCTCCGGCCCGGGCGGCTCCTTGTCCCAGCCGGTGGAGGTGGACCAGTCGCGGACGAACTGCTTGTCGAACGAGCGCTGCACCCGGCCCGGCTCCCACTCGTCGGCGGGCCAGAACCGCGAGGAATCCGAGGTGAGCACTTCGTCGCCGAGAGTGAGGACATCGCCGTCCCAGCCGAATTCGACTTTCGTATCGGCGACGATGACGCCGCGTTCGGCGGCGTGCGCCGCGCCCCGGGTGTAGAGGTGCAAGGTCAGCTCGCGCAGCCGCTCGGCGACCTCGCGTCCCTCCTGGTTCACCACGTCCGCGAAGGTGATCGCTTCGTCGTGCCCCTCGGAGGCCTTGGTGGTCGGTGTGAAGATCGGCTCGGGCAGTTTGTCGCCCTCGCGCAACCCGGGCGGCAGCGCGACCCCGCAGACCGAGCCCGTGCGCCGGTACTCCACCAGCCCCGACCCGGTCAGGTAGCCGCGCGCGATGCACTCCACCTGCACCATCTTCAGCGGCTTGACCCGGATGCCGCGGCCGGCGAACTCGGCGGGCACGTCGGTGGCGGAGACCACGTGGTTGGGCACGTCGGTGAAGTACTCGAACCACCAGTTCGACAACTGCGTCAGCAGCGCGCCCTTGTCCGGGATCGGCGTCGGCAGCACCACGTCGTACACCGACACCCGATCGGACGCGACCAGCAACAGCGTGTCGCCGTCCTCGTACAGGTCACGCACCTTCCCGGCGTGCACATGCTTCAACGTCGAGCCTCCGAATCCGTGGTGGTGAACCTGCGCTGCACCAGGCAGAATACCGCCGCCGCCGGACCGCGGCCGTCACGCCGTCGGTCTGGGCGCGGTACCGGCGTGGAGGGGGCGGGTGTCACTAGGGTTGGTCGGGAAAGTCCCGCGCGGCCTGCCACACCGAGGTGGCATTGTGGTTGTCGCCCGTGCCAGTTCTTCGACCACGAAGGAGCCTTATGTCCGCACCCAACCTCACTCGCGACCAGGCGATCGAACGCGCCGCGACGGTTTCGGTCGAAAACTACCGCGTCGAGCTGGATCTCACCGACGGGGCGGGCAAACCGGGCGAGCAGACCTTCTTCTCCCGCAGCACCGTGACCTTCACCGCGACGCCCGGCGCGAGCACGTTCATCGACATCGTGGCGCGTGGCGTGCGCTCGGCGGTGCTCAACGGCGCCGCCCTGGACATCTCCGGCTACGACGAGTCGACCGGGATCACGCTGCCCGACCTGGCCGAGCGCAACGAGCTGGTGGTGGAGGCCGACTGCGAGTACTCGCACACCGGCGAGGGCCTGCACCGCTTCATCGACCCTGCCGACGACGCGGTGTACCTGTACTCACAGTTCGAGACCGCCGACGCCAAGCGGATGTTCGCCTGCTTCGACCAGCCGGACCTGAAAGCCACCTTCGACCTCGCGGTCACCGCGCCGGAAGACTGGCAGGTCATCTCCAACGCCGCCGTCGTGCAGACGCTCGCGGCTGACCCGGGCAAGCACGTCTTCCGCACCACCCCGAAGATGAGCACCTACCTGGTCGCGCTCATCGCCGGTCCGTACGCCCAGTGGACCGACGTCTACACCGACGAGCACGGCAGCATCCCGCTGGGCATCTACTGCCGCGCGTCGCTGGCCGAGCACATGGACGCCGAGCGGCTGTTCACCGAGACCAAGCAGGGTTTCGGCTTCTACCACGAGAACTTCGGCGTCCCGTACGCGTTCGGCAAGTACGACCAGCTGTTCGTCCCCGAGTTCAACGCGGGCGCGATGGAGAACGCGGGCGCGGTGACCTTCCTGGAGGACTACGTCTTCCGCTCCAAGGTCACCCGGGCGTCCTACGAGCGGCGCGCCGAGACCGTGCTGCACGAGATGGCGCACATGTGGTTCGGCGACCTGGTCACCATGAAGTGGTGGGACGATCTCTGGCTGAACGAGTCGTTCGCCACCTTCGCCTCGGTGCTGTGCCAGTCCGCGGCCACCGAATACACCAACGCCTGGACCACGTTCGCGAACGTGGAGAAGTCCTGGGCCTACCGGCAGGACCAGCTGCCCTCCACCCACCCCATCGCCGCGGACATCCCCGATCTCGCCGCCGTCGAGGTGAACTTCGACGGCATCACCTACGCCAAGGGCGCCAGCGTGCTGAAGCAGCTCGTCGCCTACGTCGGCCTGGAGCCGTTCCTGTCCGGTCTGCGCGCGTACTTCGCCGACCACGCCTACGGCAACGCCACCTTCGACGACCTGCTGTCGGCGCTGGAGAAGTCGTCCGGGCGCGACCTGTCCACCTGGGGCTCGCAGTGGCTCAAGACCACCGGACTGAACATCCTGCGCCCGGACTTCGAGGTGGACGCCGACGGGCGGTTCAGCTCGTTCGCGGTCGTGCAGGAGGGGGCGCAGCCGGGCGCCGGCGAACGGCGGGTGCACCGTCTCGCCATCGGCGTGTACGACGACCAGGACGGAAAGCTGGTGCGCACCGAACGCGTCGAGCTCGACCTCGACGCCGCCGAGCGGACCGAGGTGCCCGCGCTGGTCGGGGTGCCGCGCGGCAAGTTCGTGCTGGTCAACGACGACGACCTCACCTACTGCTCGATCCGTTTGGACGCCGATTCGCTCGACGTGCTGGTCAACCGCATCGCCGACATCGCGGAGCCGCTGCCGCGCACGCTGGCCTGGTCGGCGGCCTGGGAGATGACGCGCCAGGCCGAGTTCCGCGCCCGCGACTTCGTCGCTCTGGTCGAACGTGGCGTCGGCGCCGAGAGCGAGATCGGTGTGGTGCAGCGGCTTCTGATGCAGGCCAACACCGCGCTGAGCAGCTACGCCGATCCGGAGTGGGCCACGACCACCGGCTGGCCGGAATACGCGAACCGGCTGCTGGAGCTGGCCCGCGAAGCGGAGCCGGGCTCGGACCACCAGCTGGCCTTCGTCAACGCGCTGACCGGCGCGAAGCTGTCGGCCTGGCACACCGAGGTGCTGCGCGAACTGCTCGACGGTGATCCGGCGAAGGTCGGGCTGCCCGGTCTGGCGATCGACACCGACCTGCGGTGGCGGCTGGTGTCCGCGCTCGCGGCGGCGGGCGAAATCGATGCCGACGGGCTCGATACGCCGGTCATCGATCAGGAGCTGTCCAACGACTCCACCGCCGCGGGCAAGCGCCAAGCGGCCGCCGCGGCGACGGCGCGTCCGATCGCCGAGGTGAAGGAGCAGGCGTGGGCGACGGTGATGGGTGACGACTCGGTGCCGAACATCACCGCCCGCTCGATCGTCGGCGGCTTCGCGCCCGCCGGGCAGGGCGAGCTGCTCACGTCCTATGTGGAACGGTATTTCGCCGAGGTCCCCGGCGTCTGGGAACGTCGCTCCAGTGAGGTCGCTCAGACCGTTGTGGTCGGGCTCTACCCGCACTGGGCGATCAGCGAGGACGCGGTGGCCGTCGCCGACAAGTTCCTCGCGGGCGACCACCCTCCGGCGCTGCGCCGCCTGGTCAGCGAGGGCAAAGCGGGCATCGAACGCTCGCTGCGCGCCCGCGCCTTCGACGCCCAGCCGTAGAACGAAACCGGCGCGTCCACCCGATGATCGGGTGGACGCGCCGGATCACGACACGGATGGGAGCGGACCGCTATCTCCCGATCGCCGCTGCCATCACGCGAACCGCGGAGACCAGGCCGTCGATCAGCTGGCCCTGCCGGAACGAGCTCAGCGCGGCGGTGACGCCGAGCTGGCAGACGCGGTCGTTCGCGCGGTCGGCGACTGCGCGGCCCGAGCGCACCTCGATCGCCTTGTCGTTGGGCGAGACGGCGATGAGCACCGAGTGCGCCGCCTCCGGCGTGCCAGGGAAGATCGCGTCCGCACCCGCGGCCGGGTCCGCACCCAGATCGCCGATGTAGACGTTGAACCGCACTTTGGTCGCGCGGGTCGCCTCGGTGAGCACGTTGTCCATGGTGAGCCGCTCATCATCGTTGAACGGCGCTTCCTTGAACACGTCGCCCGCCTCGTGCACGCCGGAGACGCGCCCGCTGCTGGTGATCGCGTATCCGTGCGGCAATTCGGCTTCGACCACCGCGGGCCACTTAGAACCTGCCACTTGCCCGTCCTCCGATCAGCTCCACCTCGGTGGACTCGATGGCCGCATGCTGTCCATGCGGCGTTTCCGCGAAGTGGTGACCCGAGCCGATCACCTCTTCAGTGGCACTCCACAGCACCGGCTGCTGGGTCCACTTCTGGCCGAGGGCGAAGTGGACCGGCTTCTCGCCAGGCAGTGGCTTACCGAGGAACGACAATCCGGCGATCACGCCGTAGATCACCAGCGGGATGCCGGCGAAGATCAGCACTGTCTCGAGAATGCTCACGGGTCAAAGGTAGACGATGCTCTGTAGTAGTTCTCCGTCCGGTCGAGCCGGGAGGCCGTCTGTGTCGGCTCCACCCGGCTCGAGCTGGGACTTTCGGCGCGCCTCAGACCAACCAGGCGGCCGCGTTGGGCGGCAGCTGGCCGCCCTCGGCCGGCGCGCTGGCCAGCAGCACATCTCCCGGCGGTAACTGGATGGGCGCGTCGGAGGCGTTGAGTACGCAGACCAGTCCGCCCGGACGGCGGAACGCGAGACAACCCGGCGGGCTGCCGTACCACTCGATCCGGTCCCCGGCGAATTCCGGCCGGCCGGAGCGCAGTTCGATTGCCAGGCGATACAGCGACAACGTCGAGCCCAGCTCCTCCAGCTGCGCTTCGACGGTCAGCGACGCCCAGTCGGGCGGAATCGGCAGCCAGGGCGTCCCGGTGGTGAACCCGAACGGCGGCGCGGCGTCCTCCCACGGCAGCGGCACCCGGCAGCCGTCGCGGCCGCGCTGGGTGTGCCCGGAGCGCTCCCACACCGGGTCCTGCAGCACCTCCTCCGGCAGGTCGTCGACGTTGGGCAGCCCCAGCTCGGCGCCGTTGTAGAGGAACACCGCGCCGGGCAGCGCGAGTTCCAGCAGGATCATCGCCCGCGCCCGCGCGACCCCGAGCGCGCCGCCGCCGTACCTGGTGACCTCGCGCTCGATGTCGTGGTTGGACAACGTCCAGGTCGGTACGGCGAAAACCGGTCCGACGGCGGCGAGCGAGTTGTCGACGGCGTCGCGCACCGCCTCGGCGTCGAACGCCGATTCCGCGAGCCGGAAGTTGAAGGCCAGATGCAGTTCGTCGGCGCGCACGTACTCGCCGAAGCGGGTGTTGTCGTTCACCCACACTTCACCGATGAGCACCGCGTCGGGGTACTCGTCGACCACCTTGCGGATCCGGCGGTGGATATCGTGCACGGCGGGGTTGTTGAAGCGTGGGTCGCTGTCGTCGTGCGCGAGCATGGCCGAGACGCTGAGTTCCGGCATGTCGGGCAGGCCGTCGGGCTTGGCCATGCCGTGCGCCACATCGATCCGGAACCCGTCCACGCCCCGGTCCAGCCAGAACCGCAGCGTCTGCTCGAAATCGGCGGCGACCTCGGGGTTGGCCCAATTCAGGTCGGGCTGCTCGCGGGCGAAGATGTGCAGGTACCACTGGCCGGGTGTGCCGTCGGGTTCGGTGATCCTGGTCCAGGCGGGCCCGCCGAAGATGCTCGGCCAGTTGTTCGGCGGCTCGGTGCCGCCGGGTCCACGGCCGTCGCGGAAGATGTACCGGTCGCGTTCCGGGCTCCCGGGAGCCGCCGCCAGCGCCGCGCGGAACCACGAATGCTGGTCGCTGGTGTGGTTGGGCACCAGGTCCATCGTCACCCGGATCCGGCGGGCGTGCGCCGCGGCGATCAGCGCGTCCATCGCGGCGAGCCCGCCGAACAGCTCATCGATGTCGCGCGGATCGGCAACGTCGTAGCCACCGTCGGCCATGGGCGAACGCATCACCGGACAGATCCACAACGCGTCGACGCCGAGCAGTTCGAGATAGCCGAGTTTGTCCCGGACGCCGCCGAGATCACCGACCCCGTCGCCGCTCGAGTCCGCGAAGGATCTCGGATAAACCTGGTAGAACACGGCCGACCGCCACCACGGCTGCGTGGTGGGATCCGCCGGCGCCGTTAAGGCTGGTGCATCACTCACATCCGCAATAGTGCCAAAGTTTTGTGGTGAAAGCCCCCAGGCGACGCGCAGCTGCGAACTGCAGGCAAACACTCAGCACCGCAGCCTGACGCGGTGAGAATACCGCCGCTGCCACGACTCTCGGCGGCAACGCCGCAGTCACCTGTTGTTCACCAGCGAATTCACCGCGACCTCAACGCGGTAGAAAACACATTTCCGGCGAACTCGTTCGCCCACCGGCGATCACCTTGTCAGAAAGGCGCGTTCACCAAGGAGTTGGCCGCCATCTCCAGGTAGTCCAGCAGCGCCTTGCGGTGCTCGTCGTCCAGCGTCTCCGGCTCGATCTCCGCGACCGCGATACGCATGCACCGCAGCCACGCGTCCCGCTCGATCGGCCCGATGGTGAAGGGCATGTGCCGCATGCGCAGGCGCGGGTGACCCCGCTCGTCGGAGTACGTGCGCGGACCGCCCCAGTACTGCTCCAGGAACATCCGCAACCGGCGCTCCGCCGGAACCAAGTCCTCTTCCGGATAGAGCGGGCGCAGCACCTCGTCGGTGGCCACCTCGCGATAGAACGTCGCGACGAGCCGCCGGAACGTCTCCGCCCCACCGACCGCCTCATAGAACGACGTCGCCGTTTGCTCGCCCGAAGTCATAGACCCTCTCGATTCACCGGATGCGCCGGTGTCCATTGTGCCCGCGCCGGGGCACCGCCGCCGCACTGCCCTTGCGCCGCCGCTCGGCAACCGGAACATCGCCCCGAAATGGCACTTCAGCCACAGTTAACCGGACATTGTCGAAAATCACCGTGCATCGCCCGACATTCCATGGTCAACTGGGGGACAGTCTCTGCTTTGCAGATACCACATGATCCTGCCAATCATGAAATCGAGGTCGAGATGAAGCAGCGGCACAGCGCCCGGTCACACGAGGCGCGAGCACACCGACAACTCCAGCCCGCCGACGTCCACAACCGTGGGTCGGGGGCTACTCCGCTGCACATCTTGTCCGAACATCATCCGGGTGGACATCGTGGCCATCACGACCACGGCCCCCGCCCCGTCGCCCCGCCAGTCGAGGGCACGAACTGGCTCAAGACCAGGGTGCTGCTGTTGAACGCCACCTATGAGCCGCTCACCGCTTTGTCCGCGCGCCGCGCGATCGTCCTCCTCATCTGTGACAAGGCCGACGCCGTTCACCACAACGACGAAGGGCCGGTAGTGCACTCCGCCGAGACGTCGGTGCTCATTCCTTCGGTGATCCGCCTGCGCAGCTACGTCCACGTCCCGTACCGGGCCCGGGTCCCGATGACCAGGGCGGCCCTCATGCACCGGGATCGCTATCGGTGCGGTTACTGCGGCGGCAAAGCCGAGACCATCGACCACGTCATCCCGCGTAGCCGCGGCGGGGAGCATTCCTGGGAGAACTGCGTCGCCAGTTGCGCGCCGTGCAACCACCGCAAGGCCGACAAGCTGCTCAGCGAGCTGGGCTGGACGCTGCGATCTCCGCTGGTCTCACCGAAGGGCCCGCACTGGCGCCTGCTGTCCACCACCACGGACCTCGACCCCGTGTGGTTGCAGTACCTCGGCGAAGGCGCGGCCTGACCGATCAGGTGTACTCCACCACCAGCGTCGCCCAGGTGGGCGATGCCAGCGCTTCGAACACGTGCGGCCGATCGCCCGGGTAGGCGATGTAGTCGCCGGGGTGTAGTTCGACGGGCGCGTCGACCGGGCCGACCAGCGCGCGCCCCTCAGCGAGCAGCACGTGCTCGACTACCCCGGCGATATGCGGGTCCGATCGGCGCGCATGCCCGGGTTCCGCGGTGATGCGAAACAGGTCGCGGCGGGAATTGGCGGGCCCGGCCGCCAGCAGGGTCGCCCGGTATTCCGACTGCTCGGCCGCGACCACGGGGCCCTCCCCTGCACGGATGACGTGCACGCTCGGGCGCGGCGGGTCCAGCAATCGGGAGAACGGCATGTCCAGCGCGACGCACAGCGCCCACAACGTCTCCAGACTCGGGTTCCCGGCTCCCGATTCCAGTTGCGACAATGTGGATTTCGCGATGCCCGCCCGGCTGGCGACCTCGCTCAACGACAACCCGGCCCGCGTGCGCTCGCGGCGCAGCGCGGCGGCGATCACCGCCTGGGGTGTGGTCGTCGCGTCCTGCCGCGTCATTCCGACAGAAAACCACATTGACGAAGCGCCGCGCCATGTTCACTATAAACAACATGCGTTCGATATGGCGAACACTGGATCAGGACACACTGGCGGGTATCGCGGCGGTGCTGCTCGCTGTCGGCGTCATCGGGATCTCCTACGGAGCGACCGCGGTGAGCGCGGGCTTTCCGGTCTGGCTTCCGATCCTGCTCGGCTGCGTGGTGCTCGCCGGGAGTTCGGAGTTCCTGTTCATCGGGATTGTCGCCGCAGGTGGTAGCCCGATCGCGGCAGTGCTGGCGGGCTTGCTGGTGAATGCGCGGCATGTGCCGTACGGCTTGTCGATTCCCGACGCGGTGGGCACCGGATGGCGCAGACCGCTGGGCGTCCATCTGATGAACGACGAGTCCGTCGCCATGACCATCGCACAGCCCGACGCACACCGCAGGCGAGCCGCGTACTGGATCACCGGCGCGGGTGTGCTTCTGGCCTGGCCCGGTGGCGCGGCCATCGGAGCATTGATCGGATCGGTGGTCACCGACACCTCGGTGCTCGGACTCGACGCGATGTTTCCCGCGGTTCTGCTCGCCTTGGTCCTGCCCGCCCTGCGTGACCGAACTACCCTCGCGGCGGTGTGCGCAGGCACCGCGATCGCGCTGATCACAACTCCGTTCCTGCCCACGGGACTGCCGGTGCTGCTCGCCCTTTCCGGAGTGCTGGTCGCGGCACGGGAGAAACCGGAACCAGCGACCACGGCGGGAGCGGCGTGATGCTGGCCGCCGGAATCGTCGCCCTGGCCGCGGGCACCTATGCGCTCCGCTGGGCCGGGCCCGCGTTACGCGACCGAGTGCGCCCTCCTGCGCGCGTGGTGCGCCTGCTGGAGATCGCCGCCGTCGTACTGCTGACCGCACTGGTGGCGGTGACCACGCTGCCGCTCGGCACCACGAGCCTCGGATTCGCCGTGCCCGCAGGCGTTCTCGTCGGCGGCGTGCTGGCCTGGTTCCACCGGCCCATCCTGGTGGTGATCCTCGCCGCCGCCGCGACGACGGCACTGCTTCGCCTGATCGGCGTCTCCTGACCGACCGGAACCTTTTCCCTGCCACCATGCTTCGGCGACGAAGGCGGCGCCGTCCCCTCCTGCCGACGGCGCCGCCTATCTCATCGATCGCTCCCGGGCGGGCAAGTGCTACCGGGCATTTCGTCCATGGCCCTTACGCCCTGCACACCGGCGAAGTTCGTCGCGTGCGGCGGGGAAGCCTGCCGCGTCCGTTCTCGAGTCGTCAACTGATCCGGCGGCAGCGAATCAACTCGAGCGGCAAGAGAATTCACGGGAATTCGCGCACTTCCGAACCCGTCCCGCCTTCGGGCCCGCGGCGCGGTCATTGCGGCAGCAGGGGAATCCCCCCACCGATGCGGCGGGCGACGGAACCGTAGCGGGCGTCGAGCCGCAGCCATGTCCTGGTCGCACGGACGCGCACGATCTCGGCGGGCGGGATGCGGCGCGGATCGGCCTTATCCCCCGAGTGGGGAATGAAATCCATCGCCGTGAGCGCGAAGACGACCCGCATCGGCACCTGCACCCGGGTGCCCGCGCCCGACACGGTCAGCACCGCCTGATCCAGCAGCGAGGCCGGCGGACCGTGGCCGCTGCCGTGCTCCTTCGCCAGCTGCGCACCCTGCTCGGCCAGTTCGACCAGGGTGCGTGCCGGCACGTCCTCCACGTGTGAGAAACCGTCCGTCGGCGGCAACGCGCCACGCCACGCGGAGTCCATCGAGTATCCGAGGTCGATCGGACTGCCGCTCGCCGATCCGGCCAGCACGACATCGGCGCCGACCGTCACGTCGTCCACGCCGAGTTCGGCGACCACGGTGCGCATCGCCAGCGCCTCGAAGCCCGTCGCCACCCAGGCGGAGACGTAGTTCTCCCCGCGACGGCGCAGGCGCACCACCGCCGCCGGGTCCAAGCGCACGGCCCTGGTCAGGAACGTGGCGAGATTCTCTCGCTCCGCGGGATCGGGCACGTGCAGTACCCGCTGTTCCGATATCACGGCTGCTCCGCCGTCAGGCATTCGATGATCACCGACGCCGGTCGCTCACTCCATCCACTCGGACAGATAATCACGCTCGGCGTCGGTGAGCCTGCGCAACCGCTGCGCCGACATGTCGAACGCGGCGATCTGCGTGGACGCGACCACCGCCGCGGGCGAATCGGGCGCGGCGCCCGCGGCCCGCACCTCGTAACCGATGGTGAAGTCGACCGCGCGCAGCTGCTCGATCCACATGGCGATATCCAGCGGCGTGTCCTCGTGACGCAACTGGCCGCGGTAACGGACCCGCAGGTCGGCGAGCACGCAGCCCTCGCGCAGCGGGGCGGTCGGGCGGCCGTCCTCGAACAGCCACGGGATTCGCGCCTCCTCCAGCAGCGTCACCATCCGGGCGTGGTTGACGTGCTGGAACACGTCCATGTCCGACCATCTGACATCCACTTTGGCGTGAAAACGCCTGGGCAGCACGAGGCTGCCCGCCGCCGTCCCGTTCCGGTTCACCGAACTCGTCAACGTGGTACCTCCGATTGAGCGCCCACCCCGCTCACCATGCTCCGCACTTGCCGCGCTGCAACCGACAACGTGGCGAGATCGTGGGTTCCGGACTCGAACAATTCCGACAGTGCCGCCCTGGCTCGGCCGAGGCGGGACTGATTCTTCGACTCCCAGTATGCAATCTTCTCATCCGCCGTCTCCTCGGGGTCGCCGCCGGAGAGCACGTCGAGGGTGAGCGAGCGCAACGATCCGTACATGTCGTCGCGTAGCGCGAGCCGCGCCAGCGCATGCCAGCGGTCGCCGCGTTCGAGGTGGCTGACCGCCTGCAACAGCCAGTCGATCTTGAGGTGATCGTTGAGCGCGTAGTACAGCGATCCGACCTCGTCGCCGTCCCGGTCGGTGATGTCGGCGATGTCCACGATGTCCAGCAGCGGGAAGAGGTTGAGCAGGCCGAATACCTCGGTGGCCAGATCGGTCGGGGCGCCGCGGGCGATCAGCTCGGCGGACCGGTCGGTGAGGATGGACACGTGGTGCCCGCGCAGCCAGCCCGCCACCTTGGGGGCGAGTTCGCGCACATCGGCGCGGTACCGGCTGATCTCCGAGCCCACCGCGATCGGCTGCGGCCGGTTGCTCAGCAGCCACCGGGACGCCCGGTCCAGCGTGCGCTTCGTCTCCAGCTCGAGCAGGTCGCGCACCGACGTGGGCGCGTCGCACGCGCGGATGGCCGTCCACATCTGGTGCAGGTCGAAGATTCCGCTGGCCGCGGCGAAGGCGCGCACCGCATCGGTGGGGCTGGCGCCGGCCTCTTCCGCGAGCCGGAAGGCGTAGGTGATCCCGCCGTAGTCGACCATCTCGTTGGCGATCATCGTGGTGACGATCTCCCGGCGCAGCCGGTGCCGCTTGATCGCCGCTCCGAATCGGCCGCGCAGCGGCGTCGGGAAGTAATCCGGCAGGCGCGCGGCGAAGTACTGACTGTCGGGCAGGTCGGAATCGAGCAGATCGCCCTTGAGCGACAACTTCACATGCGCCATGAGGTTGGCGAGCTCCGGCGACGCCAGTCCGGAGCCTTCTTCGATCCTGCGCTTCATCTCCTGATCCGAGGGCAGCGCCTCGAGTTCACGGTCCAGACCGCGGCGATGTTCGAGATCCTCGATCAGCCGCGTCTGCACACTCGACATCTGCGCCGCCTCGGTGCGCGAGATGCCCATCAGGAAGTTCTGCGCCACGTTGTCCCGCAGCACCATCTGCGCGACCTCGTCGGTCATCGAGGCCAGCAGTGGATTGCGCTCGGCGACGGCGAGCTCGCCGCTGGAGACCACGGCGTCGAGCAGGATCTTGATGTTGACCTCGTGGTCGGAGCAATCCACGCCCGCCGAGTTGTCCAGCGCGTCGGTGTTCATCCGTCCGCCGTTGCGGCAGAACTCGATCCGCCCGAGCGCGGTCGCACCCAGGTTGCCGCCCTCGCCCACGACCTTGACCCGCAATTGGTTTCCGTTGACGCGAACCGTGTCGTTGGACTTGTCACCCACCTCGGCGTTGGTCTCGGTGCTCGCCTTGATGTAGGTGCCGATACCGCCGTTCCACAGCAGATCGACCGGCGCGAGCAAGATCGCGCGGACCAGGTCCGGCGGCGACAGCGACGTGACGTCGTCGCCCAGTCCGAGGGCCGCCCTGGCCTGCGGGCTGATCGGCACCGCCTTGACAGTGCGGTCCCACACGCCGCCGCCGGGGCTGATCAGCGCTGTGTCGTAGTCGGCCCACGACGACCTCGGCAACGCGAACATCCGCTGCCGCTCCCGATAGGAGACGGCCGCGTCCGGGTTGGGGTCGAGGAATATGTGGCGATGGTCGAAGGCGGCCACCAAGCGGATGTGCTCGGACAGGAGCATGCCGTTGCCGAACACGTCACCACTCATGTCACCGACACCCACCACAGTGAAATCCTGCGTCTGAGTGTCGATCTCCATCTCACGGAAGTGGCGCTTCACGCTCTCCCACGCGCCCTTGGCGGTGATGCCCATCGCCTTGTGGTCATAACCCGCCGAACCACCGGAAGCGAACGCGTCACCGAGCCAGAAACCATAACTCTGCGCCACATCGTTGGCGATATCGGAGAACGTCGCGGTGCCCTTGTCGGCCGCCACGACGAGATAGGTGTCGTCACCGTCCCGGCGCACCACCCGTGCGGGAGGCAATACCTCCCCGGTCGCGCGGTCGACATTGTCGGTGACGTCCAGCAAGCCCGAAATGAACGTGCGATAGCAGGCGACGCCTTCCGCACCCAACGCCTGCCGGTCCGCCACCGGATCACCGGTAGCCGTAGGCGGTTGCTTCACCACGAAACCGCCCTTCGCGCCCACCGGCACGATCACGGCGTTCTTCACCGCCTGCGCCTTCACCAAACCGAGGATCTCGGTACGGAAATCCTCCAGACGATCCGACCACCGCAAACCACCACGCGCCACGGGCCCGAAGCGCAGGTGCACACCCTCTACCCGGGGCGAGTACACGAAGATCTCGAACTGCGGGCGCGGCTTGGGCAGTTCGGCGATCGCGTGCGGTTCGACCTTGACCGAGACGAAGTCGCGCGGGCTGCCGTCCGCGTCGGTCACGTAGTAGTTGGTGCGCAGCGTCGCCGTGATCAGGCCGAGGATCGCACGGAGGATACGGTCCGCGTCCAGGCTGACCACCTCGTCGATCCGCCCACGCACCTGGGTCTCCAACTCGGCGGCGTGCTCGGCGGAGACGGTGTCGGGGTCGAAACGCGCAGCGAAAAGGTCGATGAACAGGCGCGCGATGTCCGGATACGTGAGCAGCACGCGGCAGATGTTCGCCTGGCTGTACGGAAAACCGGCCTGCTGCAAGTACTTCGCGTAGGTGCGCAGGATCGAAACGGCCCGCCACGGCAGCCGGGCACGCAGCACCAGCTCGTTCAGCCCGTCCGCCTCCGCGCGGCCGTACCACATGGCCTCGAACGCTTCCACGAACCGCTCGCGCAGCCCGCGCACCTCCGCGTCCAGCACGCCGGCGCGCTGAGAGGATTCGAGCAGTTCCGCGTCCAGATCCCGGTCGAGCGAACTGCGCAGCAACTCGGGGCGGGCGAGCAGACCGAAATCGTAGATCCATCGCTCGCCTCCGGCGCCGCCGTCGGCCGCGGCCTCCAGCTCGATCTGATATGGCCGCTCGTCCACCACTTCGACGCCGAGGCTCTGCAACACCGGAAGCACCTGGCTCAACGAGATACCGATGCCCCCGATGTAGAGCGTGAAGCGCCACGAACCAGGCGCCGAATCCGGCTTGCGGTAGAGGTATTGGTCGATACCGCCCTCACGCAGTCGCTGCAGGCGAACGATGTCCCGCAGCGCGCGAGCTGCGGCGAAATCCTGTTTGTAGCCCTCGGGGAAGGCCTCCGCGTACCGCTGCACGACAGCGGGATCGATCACCGTCGACGTGCTCACCTCGTCGTTCAGGCGGTCGTCCCACGTGCGGCTGGCCTCGGCGAGGAGGTTCTGCAGGCGCAGCCGGTTGGGCTCGGAAGTGTCGGCCACGGGGGGCGCCTGCCGCTGGGCGCCGAACTCGACTTCCGGCATGCGCACCGTGAAATAGACTCGGGCCAAGTCGCTTTCGCCCACCCGCGCGGAATAGTCGATGGACACGCCACCCAGTTCGCGGACCAGGATCTCCTGCATCTCCAGCCGGGAGCTGGTGGTGTACCGGTCACGCGGCAGATAGACCAGGCAGGCGACATAGCGGCCGTAGGTGTCCGCGCGCAGGAACAGGCGCACCTGGCGGCGCAGGCCCACGCTCAGCACCGCGGTAGCGGTGCGGCGCAGCGTCTCGGCGTCGGCGGAGAACAGCTCGGTGCGCGGGAAGGACTGGATGACCTCGAGCATCGCCTGACCGGAGAACGAATCCAGGTCGAATCCGCTCTCCTCGATCGCCGAGCGGACCCGGCGTTCGATCACCGGTATGTCCAGAACGTTCTCGTGCACGGCGGTCACGGTGAAGACGCCGATGAACAGGTGCTCACCGATGACCGATCCGCTTGCGTCGAAGTCGGCGACGCTGACGAAGTACGGGTACACCGCACGGTGCACGGTGGCGGGGACCAGCCCTTGGGTCAGCGTGAGCAGCGGGCGGTCGCCGCCGTTGACCGGCACGTGGAAGTCGGTGCCGACGTCCGGTCGCAGCACGCCGAGGCAGGTGGCGGGCAGGATGGTGGACAGCTCGCGACCCTCGTCGCTGTTCAGCCGATAGCGCGCGTAACCGAGGAGGGTGAAGTTTCCCTTCGCCAGCCAGCGCAGCAGCTTGGCGGTGTCGGTCAGCTCGACCCGCTCGAAGGGCGCGGACCCGGATTGTGCGGCCAGATCCAGGTCGTCGGCCAGCTTGCCCTGCACGTCCTCGATGGCTTCGGTGTCGCCGATCACCTGACGGACGTCGTCCACCACATCCGGCACCGCGCTCTCGACCTTGGCCAGCAGCGCCGCGCTGGTCGACGGATGCAATTGCACGTGCATCCAGGATTCGCGCAGCCCGGCCGTGCCGGTGGCGTCCACCTCGTGCGCGGCGGCGTGCGTCAGGCGCCCGTCCTCGTCCCGCTCGACCTCGAAGATGGGATGGATGATCTCGCTGACGCTGACGCCGATCCGGCTCAGCGACGAGCTGATGGACTCGACCAGCAGGGGCATGTCGTCGGTGACGACCTGCAGCGCCGCACCGATCCCCGAGCCGTCATCCGGGTGATACACCCGCACCAGCGCACGGCCGGGGCGACGCGTGACGCCCAATTCCAGGTGCCTGCGGAAGATCTGGGTGATGCCGGTGATCGCACAGTCCACATCGCCCGCGTCGACGTGGCGGAAGTATGCCTCCTCGAGCGCAGCGAGTTCGCCGCGCAAGGTCTGCGGCAAACCCGCGGCCCACGCCGCGCTGGACAATTCGGACGAGACGGTCATTTTTCGCCAACTCCCTCGGATATCGGTTCCGTAACAAAGTGACGCCGGTCCGAGGGTAACTGTGCGCCGATAACGCGTGGGTGAATTCCCTTTCGATATCCGGGTGTTCACCACGACCGCGGAGTTCGCCGCTCGTGTGCCGAGATCGGACGGGATGACCTCGGGCACAGCACAGAATCGGACCCGCGAGCGTCAGGTGAGCGCTACAGGTCGTATCCGCGGCGGCAGCGGCGCCGCACCGGTACCTCGGGTCAGCTCGGCCACCGCATCGGCGGTCGAAGCCACCGATTGCTCGAACTGCGCCTGCGCATTCACGACTCCACCCTAGTGGGCTACGCGCGGGTAGGTGTCACTCCTGTTCCGCGTTCGGCGAGAAACCTCGCCGCCCCGCCTTGCCGAGGCGCTTCTCCTCGGTTTCGCGGTGGATTTCCGCCCTGATCTCCCCGTGGCCGATACATCAGCAAACGCCGGCAGTGGCTGAGACCCGCTCCGGCTCCGAGCGCTCCCTCGCACCGGCAGAGGGAGTCGCACACAACGAAATAATCTCGCCGGCACCGCGATGGACGCTCGGACGAACGCGACGTCCGGCCGATGCGGCGAGTAAGTCCCGGGCGGGTGCGGGCCGAACCGCGCACCCACCCGTCGTGAACTCAGCCGCGGGTCAGCTTGCGGTGCGTAACCCGATGCGGGCGGGCCGCTTCCGGGCCGAGCCGCTCGACCTTGTTGGCCTCGTACGCCTCGAAGTTGCCCTCGAACCAGAACCACTTGGCCTCGTTGTCCGAGTCGCCCTCCCACGCGAGGATGTGGGTGCAGGTGCGGTCGAGGAACCAGCGGTCGTGCGAGATGACGACGGCGCAGCCGGGGAACTTCTCGAGCGCGTTCTCCATCGAACCGAGGGTCTCCACGTCGAGGTCGTTGGTCGGCTCGTCGAGCAGGATCAGGTTGCCACCCTGCTTGAGGGTCATCGCCAGGTTCAGCCGGTTGCGCTCACCACCGGACAGCACGCCGGCCGGCTTCTGCTGATCCGGGCCCTTGAAGCCGAACGCGCTCACGTAGGCGCGCGAGGGCATTTCCTGCTGGCCGACCTGGATGTAGTCCAGACCGTCGGAGACCACCTGCCAGACCGTCTTCTTCGGGTCGATGCCCGCGCGGTTCTGGTCGACGTAGCTCAGCTTGACCGTATCGCCGACCTTCACCTCGCCACTGTCCGGCTGCTCGAGCCCCACGATGGTCTTGAACAGCGTGGTCTTACCGACGCCGTTCGGCCCGATCACGCCGACGATGCCGTTGCGCGGCAGGGTGAACGACAGGTCCTTGATCAGCTGGCGGTCGCCGAAGCCCTTGTCCAGGTGCTCGACCTCCACCACCACGTTGCCCAGGCGCGGGCCCGCGGGGATCTGGATCTCCTCGAAGTCCAGCTTCCGCATCTTCTCGGCCTCGGCGGCCATCTCCTCGTACCGGCCGAGCCGGGCCTTGTTCTTGGCCTGCCTGGCCTTGGCGCCGGAACGCACCCAGGCGAGTTCTTCCTTGAGCCGCTTCTGCAGCTTCTGGTCCTTCTTGCCCTGCACCTCGAGCCGCTCGGCCTTCTTCTCCAGGTAGGTGGAGTAGTTGCCCTCGTACGGGTAGGCGCGGCCGCGATCCAGCTCGAGAATCCATTGGGCGACGTTGTCCAGGAAGTACCGGTCGTGGGTGACCGCGAGCACGGCGCCCTGGTACTGCGCCAGGTGCTGCTCGAGCCAGTTCACGCTCTCGGCGTCGAGGTGGTTGGTCGGCTCGTCGAGCAGCAGCAGGTCGGGCTTGCTCAGCAGCAGCTTGCACAGCGCGACCCGGCGGCGCTCACCACCGGAGAGGGTGGTGACCGGCTCGTCCGGCGGCGGGCAGCGCAGCGCGTCCATCGCCTGCTCGAGCTGGGAGTCCAGGTCCCACGCGTCGGCGTGGTCCAGATCCTCCTGGAGCTTGCCCATCTCCTCCATGAGCTCGTCGGAGTAGTCGGTGGCCATCAGTTCGGCGATCTCGTTGAAGCGATCCAGCTTCACCTTGATCTCGCCCATGCCCTCTTCGACATTGCCGCGGACGGTTTTCTCCTCGTTGAGCGGAGGTTCCTGCTGCAGGATGCCGACCGTGGCGCCGGCGGCGATGAACGCGTCACCGTTGTTCGGCTGGTCCAGTCCGGCCATGATCTTCAGCACGCTGGATTTACCTGCGCCGTTCGGGCCGACGACGCCGATCTTGGCGCCGGGAAGGAAGTTCAAGGTGACATCGTCGAGCACGACTTTGTCGCCGTGCGCCTTGCGAACCTTCTTCATCTGGTAAATGAACTCAGCCATAAGTGTGAAGCCTATCGGTGCGAGAGATGAGGGGACGAAGCAGAGCTACCCTGCCGCCGGGACGGAAACCGGTCGTGCGATCACGCGTCGACGGGCTCGGGTGCGCTGCCGCGGGGCGGCGCCGAACCGGCGGCTGCGACATTCTCCCCCGGCGCGTCGCCGACCGGCACCCGACCTTCAGCGCTCGCGGCCCCGGAAGTATTCCGCGACGGCAGGTCGGACAACCGGGTCAGTTGCGCGGCGCAGCGCGACAGGTCCGGTCCGACCACGCTGGCCCGCATCTCCAGATCCCGTCGTTCGACGCCGTCCCTGCTCCGGTACTCATGGGAGCGCAGCTGACCGTAGGCGATGATCGGATCGCCGCGCCGCAGCGAGGCGTCGACACCCGCCACCAACCGGCGCCAGCAGCTGACGGTGAGATACAGCGTGCCGTTGTCCACCCACTGCCCCGACGCGTGATCCAGCCGGCGGGAATTGCTCGCCAGCCGGAAGGTGACCACCTGCTCGCCGTTGGCCAGGTCGCGCTTGACCGGATGGGTGGCGATCGTGCCGATCACGGTCGCATTGGCCTCGTACATGATTACGCCCCTTCACATTCGGATCCGGGTCTGCCCGGAATTTCCTCCCCCTCCAGGAGGCTCTTCCAGGGTGCGCCGGATTCGCGGGCGCCGAGCGATCCGATCCGGAAATGTGCACAACCCGCCGGAGTGTGAAGAGCGCGCGTTTCACGCCCGTGCGATCAGAACACCGCCACGTCGGTATTGGCGCCGCAGAGCACGATCACCGGCCGTTCGTCCGGCGCGGGAACGTAGGCGCCGCTGTGCACCGCGGCCAGCGCCGCGGCCCCGGCGAGTTCGACCAGGATGCGGAACTCGCGCCACAGATACTCGCGCGCCGCGCCGATCGCGTCGTCGGTGACCAGCAGCGACCGCACGCCGTGGCGGCGCGCGACGTCGAGGGCGATGTCGCCGATCCGCGTGGGGCCTAGGGTGTCCACGGTGATGCCGGAACCGAGGATGTCCACCGGCCCGTCCGCATCCAGCGCCGCCCGCAGGATCGCGGCACCCTCGGGCTCCACCCCGATCACCTGCTGACGGCGCCCCAGCGCGGCCGCGATCCCGGCCACCAGTCCGCCGCCGCCCACTGCCGCCAGCACCGGCGGCCGCCCGCGCACCTGCTCCTCGAGTTCCAGCCCGACCACACCCACACCGGCGACCACGGCGGGCAGGTCGTAGCCGTGCAGCAGCAACGCGCCGCGTTCGGCGGCCAACTCGGTGGCGTGCCGCAAAGCCTCGCCGTAGGTGGTGCCGTACCAGAGCACTTCGGCGCCGTGCGACCACATCGCGGCGACCTTGGTATGCGGCGCCGTCTCCGGGACGACGACCGTGCAGGCCTTGCCCAGCCGCGCCGCGGCCAGCGCGGCCGCGATACCCGCGTTGCCGGCGGAGGCGATCACCACATGATCGATGCCGCCGCCCGACTCCAGCAGCGCGTTCAGACTGCCACGCACCTTGAACGTCCCGCCGTGCTGGAGGTGCTCGAGCTTCATCGTCACCGGGACCGGGCCGGACGGGCTCGCCACGGAAGTGTGGAAGACCGGCGTCTTGCGGATCTGCCCGGCCAGCCGCTTGCGCGCGGAGCGCACGTCCGACCGTTCCACCCGCCCTACCGGCCTGTGTGGGGAGACCACGCTGGCGCGTTCACTCACTTACGCACTTCTCCATCTCGCTTGGCCAGTTCGGCGTACATCGCGTTGTATGCGGCGAGTGCGGCGTCGTTGTCGCGTTCGGCGGCTCGATCGGTGCGTTGCGCGAGCCGATGGTCGCTGCGGGACCATTGGATCAGCAAAGCCAGCATCACCACCACCAAGGGGACCTCACCGCTCGCCCAGGCGAGGCTGCCGCCGGTGCGTTGGTCGCCGAGCAGATCGCCGTTCCACCCGAGGCCGAGACCGCGGTAGAACCAGCCGCCGAGCACGGTGGTCATGCTCATCAGCGCGACGCCGAAGAAGGCGTGGAACGGCAGCGAGCCGAACACCATGGCCAGCTTGGTCAGCGGCTCCACCTGCCTCGGCTTGGGATCGATGCCGATCACCACCCAGTAGAACAGGTAGCCGCTGAGCAGGAAGTGCAGGTTCATCAGCAGGTGGGCCGCGTGCGAGTCGGCGTACGTGTCGAAGATGCCGCCCAGGTACAGCGCGTAGAACCCGGCGACGAAGATCGCCGAGGCGACGATCGGGTGGGTCAGGAAACGCGACACCGGGTTGTGCACCGCGGCGAGGAGCCATTCGCGCGGCCCCGGCACGCCACCGCGGCCCGCGGGCGGCAGCGCGCGCAGCGCCAGCGTCACCGCACCGCCCAGCGCGAACAGGATCGGCGCGAGCATCGACAGCGCCATGTGCGCCCCCATGTGCACGCTGAACATCGCGGGCGAGTACCTGCCGACTCCGGACGAGGTCGCGACCAGCAGCACCACGCAACCGGACAGCCACGCGAGCGTGCGCCCGACCGGCCACGCGTCACCCCGCGCTCGCAACCGCCGCACCCCGAGCAGGTACAGCACGGCCAGCACGAGCGACAGCGTTCCGAAGATCAGATCGAAGCGCCAGTCGAACAGCATCCGGGCGAGATTCGGCGGCCCGGCCAGCTCATAGCCCAGTTCCACTTCGACGGGGGTCGGGACGGAATCCGGGGGTGGCGGCGGCGTGCGGCCGAGCCCGACCGCCAGACCGATCGTCGCGGCGAAGATCAATACCTCGACGCCCGCGTACCTGACCAGCGCCGAGCGGTCGCGGGGATCGGCCGCGAGAGCGGGCAACGCGGCGCGGCGCTGCAGATAGCCGAACACGCCCAGCAGCGCCAACGCGGCGGCCTTGGCCAGCACCAGCCTGCCGTAGGTGCTGGTGAACAGCTCCTCCGGTGGCACGCGGACCCAGGAGTTGATCACGCCGCTGATCGCGATCACGGCGAACGCGACCGTGGCGGTCAGCGAGAAGCGCCGGGTGGCCACGTCGGTGTACGCCCCACCGCGCAGGGCGTGCGCGAGCACCGCGAAGAGGCCGCCGACCCACACGGCGGACGCGATCAGGTGCAGGATCAGGCTGTTGGTCGCCACATCGTGCGACCCGCCCGAGGACGAATGCCCGGTCAACGCCAGCGGCATCATGGTGACGATCGCGGCGCCGAGCAGAACCGGAGTCCAGCCCCAGCGCAACGCGAGCCGGCCACCCACGGCGACGATCAGGGCGAAGATCACGGTCGTGCGCCAGGCTCCGGCCAGCTCGATCTGACCGATCGCTCGCCACAGACCCTCCGGCCGCAGGACCTCGCCCACCGGTCGACCCGTGGTATCCGAGACCGTCAGGGGCACCAGCAGCGCCGCGCAGCATGCCCAGACCACGGCGAAGTTCGACGCCCGGCGCACCGCGCGGTACCCGCCCACGTCCAGCAGCCCGTTCGGCTGCGGCGGCACGAGGAAGGCCGCGAAAAGCAGGGAACCGACGGTCAGCGCCGCCGAAAGATCGGCGAGCGCCCGCACCGCGGGCAGGCCGTAGGTGGTCGGCGCGCCCGGATCGGGAATGCCGAGCAGACTCAGTGCCTGCGCCGCCGACAGGCCCACCACCAGCGCCGCCACCACAGCCGCGATCGCGCCCGCCAGCGCGGTGACCGTCGCGAACGTCGCCCCGGACCGGGTGGTCTCGGCTTCGGGAGCGACGGACGAGGTGGCGGCGGACGGCATACGACTGAGCGTAGTTCGGCGAGTATTCCGTGGCCCGGTCGGGTTTGTACCGATATTGTGGGCCGCGCACCACCACGGGCGCGTCACCTACTGTCTCGGGATGGCTGAAACGTTGCTAACGCTAAGAATCTGAGCACCTGGACGGTCGCTATAATCGACCCGCTGGACAGCACGGCCAATGTCGGCCATCGTGGAACCCGCTGCCTCCGTAGCTCAGTTGGATAGAGCAAGGGCCTTCTAATCCCTAGGTCGCAGGTTCGATTCCTGCCGGGGGCGCAGAACACTGGAGACCTGCAGCTATGCGGGTCTCCAGTGCTATTACCCACAGAGCGGGTCGCTCAAACACGAAGAATTTTTCGCCCCGGTGCATCGCCCTGCCGCGGCAGTGTCGGCGATCCAGCCGCGGCCACCCCGAGACTTGCGAGGCGGTTGCAGGACCAGGCAGTTCGGTCATTCCCGATGACCTCCCTTCCCGAGCAGCGGCGCGGGCGTCGTCGACGACACGCCGGTAAGCAGCGCTGCGCGCGACACGCCCATCGACGTTCAGCCGCAGACCGCCTCCATAGCTCCCGCCAGCAGCTGAATGCCGTGCTCGATTTCTTCGTCGGT
Source organism: Nocardia gipuzkoensis (assembly GCF_021183645.1). Lineage (NCBI taxonomy): Bacteria > Bacillati > Actinomycetota > Actinomycetes > Mycobacteriales > Nocardiaceae > Nocardia > Nocardia gipuzkoensis. The sequence goes on from NZ_CP089225.1 coordinate 1,099,617, forward strand.
GATCGTCAACGGCGGCATCAGCTTGATCACCTCGTCCGCCGAGCCCGAGGTCTCCACGAGCAAACCGCGGTCGAAAGCGGCCTGACCGACCTTCTCCGCCAACGACGCGTCCCCGAAAACAACACCGTGCACCAGGCCCCGCCCGCGCGTCGTGACGCCCGGGAACGCCACGGCCAGCTCACTCAGCGCCCGTGCGATCCGCTCCCCCTTGGCCAGAGTCGCGCGTTCTAGTGCGGAATCCGACCAAAAGTGTTCGAGCGCTACGCGCCCGGTGACGAAAGCCGCGTTGTTGCCACGGAAGGTGCCGTTGTGCTCGCCGGGCGCCCACTGATCGAGTTCCGGTCTGAACAGCACCAGCGCCATCGGCAGACCGTAGCCGCCGATCGACTTCGACAACGTCACGATGTCGGGCGTGACACCGGCGACTTCGAAGGAGAAGAACGGTCCGGTGCGGCCGCAGCCCATCTGCACGTCGTCGACGATCAGCAGGATGCCGCGGGCCGAACACAGCTCGGCCAGCCCACGCAGCCATTCCGCGCGGGCGACGTTGATGCCGCCTTCCCCCTGCACCGTCTCCACGATCACCGCGGCGGGCTTGTCCAACCCGGAGGACGGATCGTCGAGCGCCCGGCGCATCCACAGCAAGTCGTCGGCGATCCCGAGATATCCGTCGTAGGGCATCGGCATCGCATGCGCGAGCGGAACCCCGGCGCCGGACCGCTTGGCGGCGTTTCCGGTCACCGCCAGCGCACCCAGCGACATGCCGTGGAAAGCGTTGGTGAAGCTCAGCACGGTCTGCCGACCGGTGATTTTCCGCGCGAGTTTCAAAGCGGCCTCGACCGCGTTCGCTCCGGTCGGCCCCGGGAACTGGACTTTGTAGTCCAGTCCGCGCGGGCCGAAGACGGTGTCGCGCAGGGCTTCCAGCAACCGCCGTTTCGCGACGGTGGACATGTCCAGCCCGTGGGTGATGCCGTCTCCGGCTATGTAGTCGAGCAGCGCCCGTTTCAGCACCGGATTGTTGTGGCCGTAGTTGAGCGAGCCCGCCCCCGCGAAGAAGTCCAGGTACTCCTTGCCGGTCTCGTCCCGCAACCACGCTCCGCTGGCGGTATCGAAGACCGCGGGCCAGCAGCGACAGTACCCGCGCACATTCGATTCGAGTGCCTCGAAAACAGTCATCTCGGCGACGGTCATCGGCGATCCTTACTCGTCGTGCGCGAGCGCTCCAAAATCTGAAGTGACAGTGTTTCTAACACCGTAGACGGCTGGATGTGGCACTTTTCCGCAAACAACGCCGAAGCCTTCCCCGCGCTCAGCGCGGTCAGTAAAGTCAAATTCTTGTGCGCGGCAGACCGGAGGGGGGCGGACAGCGTGCCGTCGGGAAGCGATTTCGCAGCGCCGTCGCCCTCTACGCATCGCTCGTGGGCGCCGGATTCCGCAGGCAGTGGCAATACAAACTGGCCATGTTCGCGGGGCTGTTCACCAACTGCGTGTTCGGGTTCGTCCGCGCGGCCGTCCTGATGGCCGCGGTGGACGCCGCGGGCGACTTCGGCGGATACGACCAGGGCAGCATCGGCGCGTACGTGTGGCTCTCGCAGGGCCTGCTCGGCGCGATGCAGTTCATGGGACCGCTGGGACAGCTGGACGATCGGGTCAAGAACGGCGACATCGCGATCGATTTCCTGCGCCCGGTCGATATCCAGTGTGGTTATCTCGCCGACGATTTCGGGCGAGCGGCGTGCACCTTCCTGCCGCGCGGGGTGCCGAGCGTGCTGGTCGGCACACTCACCTTCGGCCTGGCGATGCCGGTCACGCCCGGCCCGTACCTGCTCGGCGTGGTGAGCGTGCTGCTGGCCGTGGTGGTTTCGTTCCTGTGCCGGTTCGTCATGGTGCTGATCGGATTCTGGGTCGTGGAGACCCGCGGCATCCGCCTGCTCTACTACACCTCGGGCACCTTCCTGGCCGGACTCTTCGTGCCGGTGCACATGTTCCCTTCGTGGCTGGGCGCGATCGCGGCCGCCACGCCTTTCCCCTCGATCCTGCAGTCTCCGGTCGACGTGCTCTCGGGGCGCGTCACCGGCGCACAGGCGCTCTCGGTCGTCGGCGTCCAGGTGTTCTGGGTGGTGGTGGCCGGAATCGCCGGGCGCGTACTGCTGGTCGCCGGGCGGCGCAGGCTGGAGGTACAGGGTGGTTGAGGTCGCGCCCCCGCGCGCCGGGTCGTGGTCGACGCCCTACGTGGCGGTATTGCGCTCCAGGATCCGAGCCCAGCGCAGTTACCGGTTGTCCTTCGCCACCGAGATTTTGAGCGCCTTCATAGTGGGCTTGGTCGAATTGGCCGAAGTGTGGCTGATCTTCCGCACCGCGCGCGTCCTCGGCGGGCTCGACCTGGACGCGGCCCTATTGCTGTTCGGGCTGAGTCACTCGAGTTTCGCCCTGTCCCAGGTGCTGTTCGGGCACCTCGACACGTTGCCGGTACTGATCAGGATGGGCCAGCTCGACGCCTATCACCTTCGGCCGCAACCACTCCTGCTGCAACTGATCACCAGCGACATCTCGCTGCGCAGGTTCGCCCGCGCTTCGGTCTCGATCGTCGCGCTCGGAGTCGGCCTGGCGCGCAACGATATCGAGTGGTCCTCGGTCACGGCCGCGCTGCTGACGCTCACGCTCGTCGGGGGCATCGCGCTGTTCGGTGGGATGTTCGTCTGCGCGGCCGGATTGCAGTTCTATCTGATCGACGGCTCCGAACTCACCAACAGCTTCACCTACGGTGGCTCGTTCGCGGCGACGCAACCGGCGTCGGTGTTCCCTGCCCCGATGCGGCTGCTGTTCGGGTTCGCCATCCCGGTGTCGTTCACGGCCTACCTCCCCACCCTCGCGCTGCTGGGACTACCCGGCCCGCCGCTGCTGCCCGCCTGGCTGGCCTGGCTGACGCCGGTCGCCGCACTGTGGGTCTGGCTGCTGGCGCTGGGTCTGTGGCGATCGGGCACACGGCACTACCAGGGAGGCGGCGGATGAGGACGGGGCGTCCGGAGGCGATCATCGACATGAACGAACTGACCAGGCAGTTCACCCTGTATCGCAAGGACGGCACCCGCTGGCGCAGGCGGCGGGAGACGCTCACCGCGGTCGACCGGATGACCGTCCGGATCGAGCGGGGCGCCGCCGTCGGCTACATCGGCGCCAACGGTGCGGGCAAGTCCACCACCATCAAGATGCTCACCGGCATCCTGGTGCCCACCTCCGGCGCCGTGCGCACCTGCGGTCTGGACCCGGTGCGGCAGCGCCGCGAACTGGCCGGACGGATCGGCGTGGTGTTCGGCCAACGCTCGCAGCTGTGGTGGGATCTGCCGCTGCGCGAATCGTTCGCGATCCTGGCCGCGATCCATCGGTTGGCGCCGGAGGCCGCACGCAAACGCGCACACGAGCTGATCGAGCAATTGGAAATGGCCGACACCCTCGACACACCGGTGCGGCAGCTGTCGCTGGGCCAGCGCATGCGCGCGGAAGTGGCCGCGGCACTGTTGCATTCACCCGAGCTGGTCATTCTCGACGAGCCCACGATCGGTCTCGACGTGCTGTCCAAACAGCGGCTGCGCGAGTTCCTCCGGGCCGAACGCGCCGAGCGCGGCACGACCCTGCTGCTCACCACGCACGACATGGGTGACATCGAACGGCTCTGCGGGCGAGTGCTCGTCGCCGACCACGGCCGCCTGGTGTACGACGGCTCGCTCACCGGCTTGGCGGCCACGGTCGGCGCGCGCCGGGTCCTGGTGGTCGACTTGGCCGAACCGGCGCCGGACCTCGACGATCTCCCCGCGGCTCAGCTGCTGGGCACCGAAGGCGACGGCATGCGGCAGCGGCTGGCCTTCGATCCGGAAGAGATCACCGCCGCGCAACTGCTGGCCGCCGTGTCGGACCGGGCCGAAGTCCGGGACCTGTCGATCGAAGAGCCGGAGATCGAGGACGTGGTCCGGCGGATATACGAGTCCGCCCGCTGAGGCGGCGGGCGGACTCGACGCGGTCGGCGCTACCGATTCAGTCGGACTCGCGGGCTCCCTGGTCGAGACGGAAGGGCGGGTACTCGTCCCGCATCAGGCCGGCGTAGGCCTGCACGCGGACGATCCAGCGATTGATGCCCATCACGAAGTCGTAGACGCCCTGCGGGTAGCGCGCCGTGAACAGCAACGCGATCAGCGCGACGATCAGCAGGATGCCCAGCAACGAGATCGAGGCACCCTCCCAGTCGTCACCGCCGCCGATCAAGAGGCCGCCGCTCACCGCCGCCCCGATGATGAGATAGTGCGGAATGGCCAGCAGCCACCACTTCACCAGCACCAGTCCGCGGTGCAGCGTTTCCGGATAGTCGATCTCCAGGTCGGCCGGGTAGTCCGCGTCCGGCCGCAGACTGAACGGCGGGTACTTGTCGGTGCCGAGCACCGAGAGCGCGTAGAAGCTCACCCGCCACCCCCAGCGCATGACGCCGACGTTGAAGTCGAACAGTCCGCGCGGGTACTTGCCGGTGATCAGGATCGCGAAGAAGGCGACGATCGTGAGGACCACGTACGCGATATGCAGGAAGAGCAACACGACGTAGTGCGGGATGGCCAGTAGCCACTTGACCAGCCACATCCATCGCGACAGCGTGGGGTCCAGATCGCCCCGGACGCGAATCGGGTCCAGCGGCACGACGGGCTTCTCGGGTTCCATGATCGACGCTCCTCACAATTGCTGTGATCCAAGCCACAGTGCCTTGATTATCGCGTATCCGTCCGATCGGGAACGGCACCATCTGATACCGACACGCCAACGAATAGGGGTGCACGGCGGCCGGTGGGGAAACAGAGCCCGACTCCCTTTGAGGAGCTGCCGATTCCGTGCGAGCCCTTGAGCGCGGCCGATCTCGGCGTGCCGCGGGCACGCGCGCGCCCGTGGCGCACAGCTCAACTGGAATATTTTGTGGGCCAATGGTTTCCGGCCCTACGGACGATCCGGTCAGGCAGGTCCGCTCGCCTGCGCCGAATAGAGGCTGACCTCGCCGTCCTCACTGAGGAAGGCGTTGACCAGCATGGTGCGGGTGGCCCGCAACTCCTCCTGATCCGGCGCGGCGGTGGTGATCGAGATCTGTGGGATGACCGCCCAGTTGACCACGTAGCGCTCCGGCGGGCCGTCGTCATCGGACAGCCGGGCCAGCCGGAAGACGGAGACCGTCTTGCGGACGATCAGGTTGCGCACGACCTCCGCGATTCGCTCGGGATCTTCCAGCGCGAACATAAAGCCGAATGTCAACTCCGGCGATGACACGTAGGCGGGCACGAACACCGAGGCTAGCGGATCGGGCGGCCACGCGCAGCGGTCGGATCGGATCGGTTGCCCATCGTGCGCTCGATAATTGGCGGATGCGCATGCCGCGGGCGCGGACCGGGTGACCGATCCGTAACGGAACATAACGATTTCCCGGCAGCTTTCGGATTCGTCCGGCAGAGTATTGCGCCGATTCCGCTACCGCGCTTTCCTGAAAGTGTCCCGATATCCCGGACCGTCTTCTCTCGCATCGTCGCGGATTTCCCGGTTTCTCTGCCGTGCTGGTGGACCGTGGGATGGCGTCCGGTTGCGGGACTGCGCCGGAGCCGAGGGGCGCCCCTCCCCGAAATCCCCCTCGGCCCTGGCGTACCCAGGATTCATCGTGTCGCAGAGGTATGCCATGCCCACCGAATACGCTCAGCGCAGTTTCGGAGCCGAGGAGCTGCCACCGCCCGCCGCCCTGTTTCGCGCGATTCGCGAACCCGGCGAGGACCAGCACCTGCACACCGTGCTGCACGCCGCCCGGAAACTCGTCGAGTGCCACGAGCGGCGGCAGCGGGCACTCGAGCGAGCGCACGAACCGGGGGCCTCCAGCACTCATGTCGCGGCGTGCAGCAGGCAAGTGGAGGACATCGACGGCTGCCGTGCCGAGTGGGTCGGCCGGATCGACGCCTGGGTCGCCGCGAACGTGCAGCACCGGGAGGGCGCCTCGCTGCACACCGAAACGCTCGGGGCGGTCATCGATCGAATTGCGGCGAAATGGGTTGCGGCTCGACACTCTTTGGACGACGAGGTCACGACTCAGCCGCATCCGATGCAGGCGGGCGGGGAAGCCCACCTGCAGTGGACCAGGCTGGCCGAGCTGATCGACGGCTATCAGGATCTGATCGCCGACGTCGTCGCACACCGACGCAGGCTGCCGGTGTGGTGATCAGCGCGGCTCGTCGACCCCCGGCTCCACGACTTCGGCGTCGAGGAACCCCTCCGTCTCTGCGACCGGCGGCTTCGTGACCGTTACTTCGGTCTCCGCACCGAGGTCGTGATCGAGATCCTGCTGCGCCGCCGCGTCCCGGCGAGCCGCGGCGGCCGCCTCGTTCATCTCGATCGCGTCGGTGATCCACTCACCGATCTCCCGGGTGACCTCGGCGACGGTGCCCGTGATGATGTTGGCGATATTGCCCACGTGCCGGGCGCCGGAGGACGTCAATTCCTGAATGAGATCCTTGTTGCTTTCGAATTTCCCGATCATTCACACGCCCGCTTCGCTCGCCTTCGGCTGACGCATCACGATAACACCGGGAGACGGCTCGCTCCGGACCCAGCGCGGCGGCAGGGCCAGCTTGAAGATTTTCTTCCATACCGAGCCGATCTGCTGTCCGAGCGAGCCGGTGTTGTACGGCAAACCGTACTTTTCACACAATGCGCGCACGGTCGGTGCAATCTCCGGATAACGGCTGGCGGGCAGGTCCGGAAACAGGTGGTGCTCGATCTGGTGCGACAAATTGCCGGACATGATGTGGAACAGTTTGCTTCCGGTGATGTTCGCCGAGCCGAGCATCTGCCGGATGTACCACTCGCCGCGGGTCTCGTCGGCGGTCTCCTCCTCGGTGAACGTTTGTACGCCGGCCGGGAAGTGACCGCAGAAGATGATGGCGAAGGCCCACACGTTGCGCACCAGGTTGGCGGTGACATTTCCCGCGAGGGTGTGGAAGAACAGCGGCCCGGTGAGCGCGGGGAACACCAGGTAGTCCTTGAGCACCTGCTTGCCGGCCTTGTTCCACTGGCCGAGGAGCAGCTGCTTGACCTCCGGCCACTTCTTCTTGCCCGCCAGGATGTTCTCCACCTCGAGGTCGTGGCCCATCACGCCCCACTCGAACAGCATCATGAGCACGAAGGCGTACAGCGGCTGCCCGAGGCGCAGCACGTTCCACTCCTGGGCCTCGTCCATGCGCAGGATGGAGTAGCCGATGTCGCGGTCCTTGTTGTGGATGTTGGTGTAGGTGTGATGCAGGTAGTTGTGCGAGTGCTTCCACTGGTCGGCCGGGCAGACCGTGTCCCACTCGAACACCCGGGAATTCAGGCCGGGCTCGCGCATCCAGTCGTACTGGCCGTGCATCACGTTGTGGCCGATCTCCATGTTGTCGAGGATCTTCGACACACTCAGCGCCGCCACCGCGGCCAGCCAGAACGGCGGAAGAAAACCGAGGTACATCAGGCCGCGCCCGGCGATCTCGAAGCCGCGCTGCGCCTTGATGATCGAGTACAGGTACTCCCGGTCGCGTTCGCCGAGATCGGCGACGATCGCGGCGCGCAGCTCGTCGAGTTCGCGGCCGAGTTCCTCGATCTGATCAGGGCTCAGGACCAGCGGTCCGTTGTCGGTTTCGGTCAGGATGGTCATGATTGGCTCCCTTTCGGGTCAGATGTCGACCTCGACGTCGCCGACCGGCGCAGTGATGCACAGCTGGATCGGCTGGTCGGGGTCACTGTCGGTCTCGCCGGTGCGCAGATTGCGCGTGCAGCCGGAGCGGCGTACCGCGGTGCAGGAGAAGCAGATCCCCATGCGGCAGCCGTACTCCGGACTGAGCCCGGCGGATTCGGCCTGTTCCAGCAGCGTGGCGCCGTCGTTGCGCGCGCTCACCCCGCTGGCCGAGAAGTTCACCGTGCCGTGCGCTTCCGCGGCGTCGGCCGGCGCGAGCGCGATCGTGAACTCCTCGGTGTGCAGCCGGTCCTCCAGCTGCTCGGCCTGATAAATCGTGCGCACCGCGTCCATCAGCGACTGCGGGCCGCAGACGTAGGTCTGCGCGTCGGCGAACCAGGGCGCGACGCGCTCCAGTTCGTCGTAGTCGAAGTACCCGCTGCCCTTCACAGGGGACAGGTCCACCCACGGCGCATCAGGGTCGACCCGCGGTGCCACGTCCTGGATGCGGTGCGGATACCGCAGCTCGATGCGAAAGTTGCGGTGCCGCCGTGCGATCGCGTCCAGTTCGGCTCGGTGCGGCAGCACTGCCGGCGACTTCGCGTAGTGCAGGAACACGACCTCCCCCGGATGGTCCTCCGCGGCCAGCGTGCGCAGCATGGACAGCACCGGCGTGATGCCGCTGCCCCCGCTGATCAGCAAGACGCGCTCCGGCCGCGGTTCGGGCAACCGGAACACGCCGTCGGCGGGCGTCAGATCGACCACCATGCCGGGAGCGGCGTGGCGGTAGAGGTACTGCGACACCAAGCCGTCCGGATGCGCCTTGACGGTCAACTGAATCCGACGATCCCGACCACCTTCCGCATTCACCGGCGAGTAACACCGCACGTGCCGGACACCATCGATCACCACGCCGATCTGGACATACTGTCCGGCGACATGGCCCTTCCAGTGCCGGGTCGGACGCAGGGTGAGCGTCACCGAACCCGGCGCCGAGCGGCGCACGTGAGTGATTTCGGCCCGCATGTCCCGCACCGTGAGGGTGGGGCGGACCAGTTCCAGATACCGGTCCAGCGGGTGGGGCGAGGTCAGGGTCTGCACCAGGTTGATGAGATCCACCATTCGTTCTCCGTGCCTCTTGTCGGGGCTGACGACGTGCGACCAATTTCAGTGCACGTCTGTACACTCAACTAGTGTGACGGATGACGGGGGCCCGGTGTCAACCGGCGAAACATGTGACTCGAACTACATCTAGGGATAGGGCGAATGGTGAACGGATGTATGCTCACCGGGATGAGTGAGCAGGCGGCTACCCGAGGCGAACGCAAGGAGCGGACCAGGCAGGCACTCCTGGACGGCACCCTCGCGCTGTCCGCCGACCGCGGATTCGCCGCGCTCAGCCTGCGTGAGATCGCCCGTTCGGCGGGCATCGTGCCGACCGCGTTCTACCGGCACTTCGCGTCGCTGGAGGACCTGGGCGCCACCCTGGTCGACGACGGCGTCACCGCGCTGCGGCTGGCCCTGCGCGAAGTCCGCCGCAACGCGGACGCCAGCCTGTCGGACACCGTGCGCTTCGTGTTCGCGCAGGTAGGCCCGAAGCGGGAGCTGTTCGGCTTCCTCACCAGGGAGCGCCACGGCGGGTCCGCGGCGCTGCGCACGGCCATCGCACGGGAGATCCAGCTGATCGTGCGGGAACTGGTCGCCGATCTGTCCCGGATCAGGGCCCTGGACTCCTGGACGCCGCGTGACCTGGAGATCGCCGCCGACCTGATGGTCACCACGGTGACCGACGGAATCGCCGCCTACGTGTCGGCCGCGCCGCGCGACGAGCAGGCGATCATCGATCGCACCGTCCAGCAGATGCGGTTGATCGCGCTCGGCATGGGCGGCTGGCGGCCGCCGAAACGCCGGTGATCCGGCCCTCGGGCCGCGATTTCACCCGGCGGATCGGGACCGCTCGGCGTCACCCTCGCTCGCCGTGATCCGATCCGGCGGACGTACCGGCAGCAGCACCGCGAGCCCCGCCGCGAGCACGACCAGCAGACCCGCGATGCCCGCGCGGTCCGCGCCGGTCAGCCAGACGAACAGACCGAACAGCGTCGGCGCGAGGAACGACACCGCGCGCCCGGTGGTCGTGTACAAGCCGAAGAGCTGGCCCTCGCGCCCCGGCGGCGCGAGACGGGCCAGGAACGAGCGCGCCGCCGCCTGGGCGGGACCGACGAAAACCGTGAGCAGCAAGCCGAAGATCCAGAACATCAGCGGACCGGACACCACGAGCAGCGCCAGCCCGCACACCAGCATGGCGGCCAGCGACCACACGATGACGATCTTCGGCCCCACCCGGTCGTCCAAGCGTCCCGCGACGATCGCGCCCAGCGCCGCGACGACATTGGCCGCGATGCCGAACAACAGCACGTCCGAGTCGGCAATGCCGTAGACGCGCACGGCGAGCACCGCCCCGAAGGTGAACACCCCGGCGAGACCGTCCCGGAACACGGCGCTGGCCACCAGGAAGCCGACCGTGCGCCGGTCGGTGCGCCACAGCTCGTTCAGGTCGCGCCACAGCACCCGGTACGAGCCGAGGAATCCGGCGCTCGCCGCACCGGGATCGGCGTCCGTGCGGGGCAGTTCCGGCACCGCGAACAGCACCGGCAGCGCGAAGGCGGCGAACCAGACGGCGGCCAGCACGGCGACCAGGCGGATGTTGATTCCGTCGTCGGTGGGCACCCCGAGCAGCCCGCGGTTGTCGCCCTCGCCGGCGATGAAGCCGAAGTAGCAGATCAGCAGCAGGAAGATGCCGCCGAAATAGCCCATCGCCCAGCCGAATCCGGAGACCCGGCCCACCGTGCGCGGGGTGGACACCTGCCGCAGCATCGCGTTGTACGGCACGTTCGCCAGTTCGAAGCAGGCCGACGCGAACGCCAGCAGCACCAGACCGAGCCACAGGTCGCGATAGTCGTCGTGCACGAAGAACATCAGCGTCATCGCCGCGACGGTGAACGCGGTCAGCACACCAAGGGAGCGTTTGCGTTTCGCCGAGGCGTCGAAGCGCTGGCCGCTGACCGGCGCGGTCAAGGCGACGATCAATCCCGCGATCCCCAGCGACCAGCCCAGCCAGGCGCTGGCGGAGACCCCGCCGGGCAGGTCGTCGCCGACCTTGTCGGTGAGGTACACCGAGAATACGAAGGTGAGGATCACGGCGTTGAATGCCGAAGATCCCCAGTCCCACAGCCCCCACGCCACCATTTGCCCGCGCCCGGCAGCCTGCCCGACCGTCGCCCGGGCATTCACCTCGGTCATGCGCGCAGCTTAATGCGCACGGACGTTCGAAGTCGGCCCTCAGCCACATCCGTGGCGGACCGCGCGAGTCGCTATGCACCGAGTTGCATAGTACCGAGTGTCACGGCTATTCTCGCCGCATGGCCCTGGAGCATGCGTTGCTGGTATCGCTCACCGAGCGCGCCGGATCGGGATACGAGCTGGCGCGGCGCTTCGACAAGTCCATCGGCTACTTCTGGAGCGCCACCCACCAGCAGATCTATCGCGTTCTCAAACGCATGGAGGAGTCCGGCTGGGTCGACGGCGAGTCGGTGACGCAGGAGGGCAGGCCCGACAAGAAGGTGTATTCGGTGAGCGCGGCGGGGCGCGGCGAACTCGCGCGCTGGATAGCCGAGCCGAGCGACTCGGGCACCCCGCGCAACGAACTCGCGGTGAAGATCCGTGCCGCCGCCTACGGCGACATCACCGCGCTGCGCGCCGAGGTGGCCCGCCACCGCGACCAGCACGCCCAGCGACTCGAGCTGTACCGGCACATCGAGAAACGTGACTTCCCCGCCCCGGACCGGCTCGGCGGGACGGCCCTGCACCAGTACCTCGTCCTGCGCGCGGGCATCCGCGTGGAGTCGGGGTTCGTCGAATGGTGCGACGAAGTACTGCACGCACTGCACCCGCGCGCGACAGCCCCGCACGCGGATTGACGGAGAAAGGCGACCTCACCGATGAGTTCCTTCCCCCATTTGTTCGAGCCGCTCGATCTCGGCTTCACCACCCTGCGCAACCGAGTGGTGATGGGATCGATGCATACCGGGCTGGAGGACCGCGCCTGGGACACCAACAAGCTGGCCGCCTACTTCGCCGAACGCGCACGCGGCGGTGCGGGCCTGATCATCACCGGCGGCTACGCGCCCAACCGTGCGGGCTGGCTGCTGCCCTTCGGCGCCAAGCTGACCAACAAAACCGAGGCCTACCGGCACCGCACGATCACCAAGGCGGTGCACGCGGAGGGCGGCAAGATCGCCATACAAATCCTGCACGCGGGCCGCTACTCCTATATGCCGGGCAGTGTGTCGGCGTCGTCGATCAAGGCGCCGATCAATCCGTTCCGGCCGCGCGAACTGTCGGCCAAAGGCATCGAGCGAACCATCGACGACTACGCCCGCTGCGCGAAGCTCGCCCAGTTCGCCGGGTACGACGGCTGCGAGATCATGGGCGGTGAAGGCTATTTCATCAACCAGTTCCTCGCACCGCGCACCAACAAGCGCACCGACGCGTGGGGCGGTTCGCCGCGCAACCGGCGCCGGATCGCGGTGGAGATTGTGCGCCGCACCCGCGCCGCGGTCGGCCCGGACTTCGTCATCGTATTCCGGCTGTCCATGGCCGAGCTGGTGGAGCAGGGGCAGAGCTTCGACGAGATCGTCGCGCTGGCACAGGAACTCGAAGCCGCCGGGACGAACATCCTGAACACCGATATCGGCTGGCACGAGGCGCGGGTGCCCACCATCGTGACCTCCGTGCCCCGCGCGGCCTTCGTCGAGTTCACCGCGAAGATCACCGCGCGGGTGAGCATTCCGGTGTGCGCGTCCAACCGGATCAACATGCCCGAGGTGGCCGAGGAGATCCTGACCCGGGGCGACGCGCAGCTCGTCTCGCTGGCCCGCCCCTTCCTGGCCGACCCGGAGTGGGTGAACAAGGCCGCACAGGACCGCGTCGACGAGATCAACACCTGCATCGCGTGCAATCAGGCCTGCCTGGACCATGCCTTCCAGCACAAGACCGTCTCCTGCCTGCTCAACCCGCGCGCCGGACACGAGACGGAACTGACGCTGCTGCCGACCCGCCGTACCAAGCGCATCGCCGTGGTCGGCGCCGGACCGGCCGGGCTCTCGGCGGCGGTGAACCTCGCCGAACGCGGCCACCGCGTCGAGTTGTTCGAGGCCGACGACAAGATCGGCGGCCAGTTCGACATCGCCCGCCGCATCCCGGGCAAGGAGGAGTTCAGCGAGTCGATCCGCTACTACAACCGGATGCTCGAGCTGACCGGCGTCACGGTGCACCTGAACAAACGGGTCGGCGCCGACGAACTGATCGCGGGGAACTACGACGAGGTGGTGCTCGCCACCGGCGTGCAGCCGCGCGTTCCCGACATTCCGGGTATCGACCACCCCATGGTGCTGTCGTACGCCGAACTGGTCCGGGAGGAGAAGCCGGTGGGCAAGCGCGTCGCCGTGATCGGCGCGGGCGGCATCGGCTACGACGTCAGCGAATTCCTCACGGTCGACGGGCATCCCACCCTCAAAGTGGACGAGTGGAAAGAGGAGTGGGGCGTCACCTCCGACGACGAGCAGGTCCCCGGACAGCTCGCGACGCCGCGGCCCGCCCCCGCCGCACGCGAAGTCGTCCTGCTGCAACGCAAAACCACCCCGTTCGGCAAGGACCTGGGCAAGACCACCGGTTGGGTCCACCGCGCCGCGCTGAAGGCCAAGGGCGTCGAGCAGATCGGCGGCGTGAACTACGAACGCATCGACGACAACGGCCTGCACATCAGCTTCGGCGAGAAACGGCAACGGCCCCAGCTCATCCCGGTCGACAACGTCGTCGTCTGCGCGGGGCAGGAGTCCGTGCGCGATCTGGAGGCCCCGCTGCGCGCCGCCGGTGTCCGCCCGCACGTGATCGGCGGCGCCGAACTCGCCGCCGAACTCGACGCCAAACGAGCCATCGACCAGGGCACCAGGCTGGCCGCACGGCTCTGACGGAGCACGGTGGCCGGGCTCGATGCCCGGCCACCGTCGCCGCATCGCCTAGGCTGCACCGGGTGAGCCTGCCCTCCCCCACCTCCGAGAACCGCGCGGTCGTCACCGGCGCCTCCTCCGGCATCGGCACCGCGCTCGCCGCCGAGCTCGCCGCTCGCGGCTACTCGCTGATCCTGGTCGCCCGCCGCGACGAACTGCTCACCGAGCTCGCGCAGCGGCTGACCCTCGCCCACGGCATCACCGCCGAGGTGCGCCCTGTCGACCTGGCCGACCGCGACCAGCGCGGCGCGCTGGTGGAGGAACTGTCCGCCCGCGACATCGCCATCCTGTGCAACAACGCGGGCATCGCGACCTTCGGCGCCGTCGCCGAACTCGACCCGGCCTACGAGCGCGCGCAAATGGAGCTCAATGCCGTCGCCGTGCACGATCTGACCCTGGCCGTGCTGCCCGGCATGCTCGCGCGTGGCGGCGGCGGCATCCTGATCAGCGGCTCGGCCGCGGGCAATATGCCGATTCCGAACAATGCCACCTACGCAGCGAGCAAGGCGTTCGCCAACACCTTCTCCGAATCGCTGCGCGGCGAACTGAAGGGCTCCGGCGTGCACGTCACCCTGCTGGCGCCCGGCCCCGTGCGCACCGAGATCCCGGACCCCGCCGAGGCGTCCATCGTCGACCGGATGGTGCCCGACTTCATGTGGGTCTCCTCCGAATACACCGCCAAGGTGTCCATCGACGCGCTCGCGCGCAACAAGATGCGCGTGGTTCCCGGCCTGATCAGCAAGGGGATGAGTGTGGCGGGCCAGTACGGACCGCGAGCGGTCACCGCACCCATCGCCGGCGCGTTCTACAAGAAGCTCGGCAACTGAGCGACCGGCGTCAGCGAGCTGTCAAGAAGCAACGCCGAGTGGTCAAGGATCCGCAAACGACCAGCCCACCGGCCCCGCACCCGGCGTAGTCCTGGCATCGGCCCCGCAATCCGAGAAAGCGGGGACGACCCAGGAGAACACCGTGACGCTGCTCGACATTCTCCCGTCCTTGGGATCACCTTCGCGCCTGGATTCCGCGATCTGGCCCCGGGACACGCACTACGACGGCGACGGCGGGATCACTGTCGGCGGCGTCACGCTGGCCGACATCGCCGATCAGTACGGGACGCCCACCTACGTCCTGGACGAGCAGGAAGTGCGGTCCCGCTGCCGCGCTTACCGCAAGACCTTCCCTGAGGCCGAGATCATCTACGCGGGCAAGGCGCTGACGACCCGTGCCGTTCTGGAATGGGTGACCCAGGAAGGGCTTTCGGTCGACGTATGCTCCGGCGGCGAACTGGCCGTCGCACTCGCGGCCGGCGTCGACCCCGCGCGCCTCGTCCTGCACGGCAACGGAAAGTCGTTCGACGAGCTGACGACCGCCGTCCGCAGCGGTGTCGGCCGGATCGTCATCGACTCGCTCACCGAGATCACCCTGCTCTCCGCCCTGGCCACGACACCGCAGCGGGTGCTACTGCGGCTGTCCCCCGGGATCGATGTGCACGGTCACCCCGCGGTGCGCACCGGTGTGCACGACCAGAAGTTCGGCTTCCCGCTCGGCAGCGATTCGGCCGCTGAGGCGATCGAAAGGGTGCTGCGCCAGCCGAATCTGACGCTCGTCGGCTTCCACTGTCATCTGGGTTCGCAGATCTGCGACCCGGACCACTACGGCGAAGCGGTGCGTCGCATGGTCGGCGCGATGGCTGAGGTACGGCAGGATTACGGCGTCGTACTGACCCAACTGGATCTGGGCGGCGGCCACGCGGTGGCCTATCGCGGCGGCGACGCCGAACTGAACCTCGCCGAACTCGGCGACATCCTGGAGGACGCCCTCGATGCCGCCTGCGCCCGCCACCACTTTCCGCGCCCGGCCATCGCCCTGGAACCCGGCCGCGCCATCGTCGCCCGGGCCGGTGTGACGCTGTACCGGGTGCTCTCGATCAAGCACGTCGAAGGCGGGCGCACCTACGTCACCGTGGATGGCGGAATGAGCGACAACCCGCGCGTCGCGCTCTACGGCGCCCGCTACGACGTCGTGGTCGCCAACCGGCACCCGTGCGGTCCGCAGATGACCGCCACCGTGGCCGGTCGCTTCTGCGAGGCGGGTGACGTCCTCGCCACCGACGTGCGACTGCCCGCCGACCTGCGGCCCGGCGAGGTGCTCGCGGTGCCGTGCACCGGCGCCTACCACCACAGCCTTGCTTCGTCCTACAACAGCGTGGGGCGGCCGCCGATCATCGCCGTCCGCCAGGGCCGCGCCCGCCAACTGGTACGCAGGGAGACCACCGCGGACCTGCTGGCCCGCGACGTCGGATGCTGACCGGCCTGCGCGCCCGGCCGCTCAGCGGCGCCTGGTGCCGAACAAGCTGCGGGTGATCTGGCGGCCGGCCGCGGTGGCGGCCGAGCGCAGGAAGCCGCGCACCGCGGGGTTGTTCATGATCCGTTCGGCGGCGGACTCCTCGTCCGTGCGGGTGGCGGCGCGCCCGGGAACGGGAGTGGCCTGCGGCTCCCGCGCCGCCGCGGCCATCCTCGCGGCGAGCATCTCGTAGGCCGACTCCCGGTCGATGGCCCGGCCGTACTTCGAGGCCAGCGGGCTGGACAGGGCCCGCGAGGTGATCGCGTCCGCGCCGATGGTGTCCATCAGCGATCGGGGCGGCCGCAGTCTGGTCCAGGCCACCGGCGTCGGCGCGCCCTGCTCGGAGAGCACCGTCACGATCGCCTCGCCGATGCCGAGCGAGGTCAGCGCTTGCTCCAGGTCGTAGACGGCGGTCCTGGGATAGGTGCGGACGGTCTTCGCCAACGCCTTCTGGTCGTCCGGGGTGAAGGCGCGCAGCGCGTGCTGGATGCGCGCGCCGAGCTGGGAGAGCACCTGATTCGGGATATCGGTGGGCAGCTGGGTGCAGAAGAACACGCCGACGCCCTTGGACCGGATCAACTTGACGGTCTGCTCCACCTGCTCCAGGAAAGCCTTCGAGGCGTCGGAGAAAAGGAGATGGGCCTCGTCGAAGATGAAGACCAGTTCGGGCTTGTCCGCGTCGCCGATCTCGGGAAGCGTCTGGAACAGGTCGGCGAGCACCCACATCAGGAAGGTGGAGAACATCACCGGCCGCGCCGCCTGCGCGCCCAGCTCGAAGAGGGTGATCACGCCCTTTCCGTCCACGATCCGCACCAGGTCGGCCGGGTCGAGTTCGGGCTCGCCGAAGAACGTGTCGCCGCCGTCGGCCTCCAGATTCACCAGCGCGCGCAGGATCACTCCCGCGGTGGCCGCGGAGACGCCGCCGATGCCTTTGAGGTCCTCCTTGCCCTCGGAGCTGGTGAGATGCGTGATCACCGCGCGCAAGTCCTTCAGGTCCAGCAGCGCGAGACCGTTGCGGTCGGCCCAGTGGAAGATCAAGCCGAGGGTGGATTCCTGCGTCTCGTTCAGCCCGAGCACCTTGCTCAGCAGCACCGGGCCGAAGGAGGTGATCGTCGCGCGGATCGGCAGCCCGGTGCCGGTGGCGCCCAGCGCGACGAACTCGGTCGGGAAGCCGGTCGGCGCCCAGTCATCGGCGCCGGTCTGCGCGGCGCGTGTCGTGAGTTCTTCACTCTGCCGCCCCGGCTCGGCCAAGCCGGACAGGTCGCCTTTGATGTCGGCGAGCACCACCGGAACCCCGGCGCTCGACAGCTGCTCCGCGATGCCCTGCAAGGTTTTGGTCTTGCCCGTGCCGGTCGCCCCGGAGACCAAGCCGTGCCGGTTGATCATCCGCGTCGGTATGCGCACGCGGGCGGTGGGGTCCACCGTGCCGTCGACCACGACGGCTCCCAGCTCCAGCGCACTGCCCCCGAAGGCGTAGCCCGCGGCGATCTCCTGCGCGGCGGGGAGGTCTTTCGCCTCGGCGACCGGCTCGGCTCGCGCCGCTTTCGCGGTCTGCTCGGCGAGTTCGCGTTCCGCGGCCTCCGCCGCCGCGGCCGCCTCCGCCGCGATCCGCGCCGCCTCGTCGGCGGCCTTGCGCGCCGCGGCCGCCTTCTCCTGCGGGGTACTCATCGCGCGTCCTCCGTCCTGGTTCGACTCGAACTGCGTCACGCAGTGTTTGCTGTCGCACCGAAAACGCCGAGTGCCGATCTGGGAGCACTGTATCCCCGCGGTTCGGATCCGGGGCCGCATCAGTAGCCTTGCGGTTGCCGTGCCGCATGGCGAGCCCCGGACCTCGGCCCGGCTAATGTTGCACGAGTGTCCGACAAATACATGGTGTGGATGGATTGCGAGATGACCGGCTTGCGCTTGGACAGCGACAAGCTGATCGAGGTGGCCGCGCTCGTGACCGACAGTGATCTGAACATCCTCGGCGAGGGCGTGGACATCGTCATCCACGCCGACGACGACGCGCTGGCCGCGATGCCCGCGGTGGTCGCCGAGATGCACGCGCGCTCCGGGCTGACCGACGAGGTCCGCGCCTCCACGGTCACCCTCGAAGAGGCCGAGCAGCGCGTGCTGGACTACATCCGCCAATACATCCCCACCCCGCGCACCGTGCCGCTGGCCGGTAACTCCATCGCCACCGACCGCGGTTTCATCGCCAGGGACATGCCCCTGCTGGACGCGCACCTGCACTATCGGATGGTCGACGTGAGCTCGATCAAGGAGCTGTGCCGCCGCTGGTACCCGCGCATCTACTTCGGTCAGCCGGAGAAGGGGCTGAGCCACCGCGCGCTGGCCGACATCCAGGAGTCCATCCGGGAGCTGGAGTACTACCGGCGAACCGCGTTCGTGGCGCCGCCCGGGCCCTCCACCACCGAGATCGCCGCCGTCGCCGCCGAGGTCGCCGAGATCGCGGAAGTGCGGACCGAATCGGCCCAGGTCAACG
Organism: Nocardia gipuzkoensis; assembly: GCF_021183645.1. Taxonomy (NCBI): domain Bacteria; kingdom Bacillati; phylum Actinomycetota; class Actinomycetes; order Mycobacteriales; family Nocardiaceae; genus Nocardia; species Nocardia gipuzkoensis. The sequence continues at coordinate 1,118,230 of NZ_CP089225.1, forward strand.
GCTCGCCAGAAACCGATTAGGGCGTAGGCGGGTTGACACGCTAATATCTAGCCCGCCGGTTTTTCACCGGCGATGGTGAGCGTAGTTCAGTTGGTAGAGCACCAGGTTGTGATCCTGGCTGTCGCGGGTTCGAGTCCCGTCGCTCACCCCAAGGGCCCGGGCGGCTTCGAGATATCGGAGCCGCCCGGGCCTTTTCCATTGCGTCCGAAGTTCTTTCCCGGCCGGACGTCGCTCAAGATGTGAAACGAATACGCTCCAGAACCTCGCGCGCGTCCGTAGACTGCGGTGCACGTGGGACGGCGTCGCTGGGGCGCACTCCCGGTTCGACCAGAAAGACACACCTCGTGATGCGTTCTGCGGTTATCGCAGCCTTCGTAGGCGCCACCCTGCTCACCGGATCCAGCGGAACCGCGATGGCGGGCATCGGGCTTCCCCCGTTACCCGATTCCGGCTCGGCGTCGAGCGGATCGGCGGGCGGCCTGGCCACCACCGGCTCCGCGGGCAGCGGTTCGGCGGGCGGCAAGCTGCTGTGCGCCGCAACCGGCAGCGCGATCGCGATCCTGGGCAACGCCCACCTGGGCTGCGACATGCTGCCCTGACCACCTTCCGAAACGCCGAACGGGCCACCGGATTCGCTCCGGTGGCCCGTTCGGCGTTCGTTGCCGCTCAGCGATTGTCGTCGGCGTTGCCCGCTTTCCAGACCGGCCAGGGGATGTTCCAGTCACCCAAGCCGTCCACGCCGGAGAGGGTGCCGCCCACGGTGTTCTTCACGATCGTGATGTCACCGCGCTTGGCGTTCTGGAAGACCCACTGCGCGTTCGCCGGGCTGAGGTTCAGGCAGCCGTGACTGGTGTTGCTGTACCCCTGCGCACCCACCGACCACGGCGCCGAGTGGAAGAAGATGCCGCTGTAGGACAGTCGCGTCGCGAAGTCCACCGGCGTCTTGTACCCGTCCGGCGAGTTGACCGCCACGCCGTAGGTGGAGGAATCCATGATGATCTTCTCGTGCCGGTCGGCGACGATGTAGATGCCGTTGTCGGTCGGCGTGCTGTCCTTGCCCATCGAGGTCGGCATGGTCCGGATCACCTGACCGTTCTGCTCGACGGTCACCTGCTTGGTGTCGTCGTCGGCGGTGAAGATCACCGCGTCGCCGATGGTGAAGAAGGAATGGATGTTGTCCTGGCCGTACAGACCGTTGCCGAGATCACGTCCATAGACGTTCACGTCGATCGTGACCTTCGTCCCCGGCGCCCAGAAATGCTCCGGCCGCCAGCGCACCTCGCGATTGTTCACCCAGTAGAAGGCGCCCTCCACCGGCGGCTCGGTGGTGATCTTGATCGCTTCCTGCGCGGCCTTGCGGTCGGGGATGTTCTCGTCGAACTGGACGGCCACCGGCTGGCCGATACCGACGATCTCACCCTCTCCCGGGACCAGGTAGGGCTTGGTCTGGTTACCGGGCGAGCTCGTGGTGAAGCTGAGCGTCGCGGAGTTCGCGCCGCCGAGCCCGATCGCGTCCGCCTTCAACTGATAGGTCTTGCCGTAGCCGAGCACCTCGGTGGTCTCCCACGACCTTCCGTCGGCGGCGAGCTTGCCGTTCACGGTCTTGCCCTGCGGGCTGACCAAGCTCACGTTCGTGAACTTGCCGTCCTCCACCTTGAACGTCATCGGAACGCCCGGCGAGACGCCGACCTCGCCGTCCTTCACCGGCGACATCAGCTTGGGCTTGATCAATTCGGTGATGGGGTTGCGGTCGATGGCCGCCTGCGCCGCCTCGGTGGCGTCGGACGCCGAGCATCCCGTCAACGCCAGCGCGGCGACGGCGACAACGATCACCGGTCCCGCGATAGTGCGCATCGACCACCGTCTGGCCGACTTCCGCCGACCCTGACCACCACTCATTTTCAACCCCGTTTCAAAGTCTCGGTGCTCCAGGACACACCGATGGCTTCGGATGCCGACCGCCACGCCGCTCACCCCGCCGTGTACGCGGGCGGTCGAGACCACAACCGGACATTCTGCCAGTGCGTCACGTCCAGGCCAATGTGAACACCACGTCCGTCACTGCAGCGTTACCACCTGTAGATCAACTCGGCGACCCCCGGTGTTACCGGCGCGGGAGCACATCACGTCGGCGCCGGTCAGGACGCGATTTCACTTCTACGGCCCCCGCCTGTTAAGGTTTGTCCCGCACCGGAACACGGGCAAGCGCCATTAGCTCAATTGGCAGAGCAGCTGACTCTTAATCAGCGGGTTCGGGGTTCGAGTCCCTGATGGCGCACAACACAGAAACCGTGCCCTTGCCAGTCATCAGCTGGCAAGGGCACGGTTTTTCTCTCTCCGCACTCCCGGAATTCCGTGACATCACCGTGACCTGGACTTTTTCCCAGATGCACCACGGGTCTCAATTCGGACAGCGATACGCCCCTTCAGCCGCCAAAATCCAGTCCAGCGTGCGAAAAATTCTGTGATCTACCACACAAGATGTTTAGCAGCAAACTCCCAGCTTGGATAACGATTCGGCAACCGCATCCTGGACTTTCCAAGATCGGCAGCACCTTCCGTTAAAGATTCGTTCACCCTTCGTTAACCAAGCGTGACCATTCTGCAATCAGGTCACAAAGCGACCTGAAGTTTGGTCAGCCCGAGGAGTTGTAGACACCGATTCGGTAACGATCACACGGCCAAGCAAGCCGGCCACGTGATCAGCGGAGCGGAATCCGCCAACGGACCCGCAATCCCATACTTCCGCCCGTCTCGTCGCATCGAGGATGCGAGTCCCGCGCGACACCGCGGCCGAGCCCACCGAGGGCGATCCGGCGCCGCACGCACGAAACGTCGCGTTCCGGGGACCTGAATGTCCCCCACAACAAAACCACACAACAGCACATGGCCGTTTCGGCGAACGCTACCAGCGTACGCGCCGCAGGATCCGTGCTGCCCTACCGCGGCCGGATCGAGTATGTCCCCGAACAAGGAACCGATTCGCAATGCCTGACAGACGCCTTTCCACCCTTCGCCGCCCCTCGCTTCGCGAGACCATCACCGTCGCCGTCGCGGCCGCGGGTGTCGTTGCCGTGGCCGCCTGCTCCGCGGCGTCCGTTGCCGACGACAGCGTCCCGTCTCGCATCGCCATGGTGGCAGAGCAGCAGCCCGCGGCCGCGCCCGCTCCGGTCGCCGCACCGGCCGCGGAGGCGATCCCCGCGCCGCTGCCCGCCCCTGCCCCGGCGCCCGCTCCGGCGCCCGAGCCCGTTCCGGCACCGATGCCCGCCCCGGCCCCGCCGGTCTACGAGAACAACCTGGACGGCTGGATCCGCCAGGCGCTCGACATCATGCGGGCGAACAACATCCCCGGCACCTACGAGGGCATCTACCGCAACATCATGCGTGAGTCGACCGGCAACCCCCAGGCCATCAACCTGTGGGACTCCAATGCCGCCATGGGCATCCCGTCCAAGGGCCTGCTGCAGGTGATCGACCCCACCTTCGCCGCCTACCACGTCGCGGGCACGCCCTTCGACGTCTGGGATCCGGTCGCGAACATCGTCGCCGCCTGCAACTACGCCGCGCACCGCTACGGCTCGATGGACAACGTCAACAGCGCGTACTGAGTCCATCTCGCTTCGCAGCCTCCTCATCCGCCGATGGGGAGGCTGCGGCGTCTTCCGGCCCATGCGCGGGCAACCGACGGACGACGTCCGACTGCGTCCACTATCGTGATGCACCTGCGACCCGTGGACAGGCAATGACCGACTACGCACACAGCGACACGGCGGCCAAGAGCCGCGCCGAGAAAGCGCGACGGCTGGCGAGCTACCTCTGGCAGCGCGGCATCACCGGAGCCGAGGTGCTCGCGATGCCCGCGCCGGTACGGCGCAAGCTGGCCAGGGCCGCCGAAACGAATCCGCCGAGCACCGACGAGACCTGGACGACGGTGGCGCAGCTGCTGACGGAGAAGGACAGCTGGGCCGCCCGCCATCCGGAGCATCCCGCGGCCCGGCGTGAACACACCGACGAGAAGCTGCTCTGGGTGAAGCCGCCGATCACGCCCTGGAACTGAGCTTCTGGCGAAATATGCTGCAGCACAACATTTCCCATGCCTACTACAGGCTTCCGTAGACTGGTCTCATGCACCCGCCGACACTGCCGTCGCGATGACCGAGCGCAAGCCGCCGAAGGAGACCTTCGAATCGTGGATCGATAAGCAGATCCGCGAGGCGGCCGAGCGCGGCGATTTCGAAAACCTGTCCGGCGCCGGTGAACCGATTCCCGGGGCCGGCTCGGCTTACGACGAGGACTGGTGGCTGCGCGGGTATCTGCGCCGCGAGGGAGTCAGCGGCGATGCCCTGTTACCGCCGTCGCTCGTACTGCGGCGCGATATCGAGCACCTCCCCGAGGCCGTGCGTGACTCGACCACCGAACGGCAGGTGCGCGCCACGGTGAGCGAACTCAACCAGCGCATCGTGGACTGGCTGCGGATGCCCGAAGGGCCGTACGTCCCGATCGCCCCCGTGAACGCGGACGAGATCGTCGCGCAATGGCGCGATGAGCGCGAGGCGGCACGGCCGCTGCGTGCCCACCCGCCCGGGGAAACCACCCCGCCTTCGCGGGCACCGTCCGACGAGCGCACAGCACGGCCGTCCCGCCGGTGGTGGCGCCGATGGTGGGGGCGCGCAACAGATTAGCGCCGTCCCCCGCGGGAACGAGCGCCGCCGATCAAGCGCCGAGTTCGGTCACCTGCTCCACTTCGGCGACCACCTTGTCCGCCAGCGCGCGCAGGACCCGCGCCTCGCCCGCCGTCATCGGCTCCACGAAGACGCGACGGACCAGATCGACGTGGTTCGGCGCGGCCCGCTCCAGGGCGACCCGCCCGTCCGGCGTGAGCTGGACGATGATGCCGCGGGCATCCTCCTCCGCGGGCCTGCGCTCGACCAGTCCACGGGCGTCCATCCTGGCCAGATGCTTGGACAACCGGCTCTTCTCCCAGCACACCTCGGCAGCCAGCTCCTTGGCGCGCAGACAACCGTTCGGGGCCGCGGACAACGCCACCATCAGCTCGTAGTCCGCCAGGGACAGGCCGTCCTCGGCCAGCCCAGCGGAAATCGCCCCATCCAAACGCTGGCGCAGCCGCACATAGGCCTGCCAGGTCGCCTGCTCGTCGTCATTCAGCCACCGGACCATGGGAATGAAGTGTAGTCACGGTTGGTTGACATGGACACCAACTCTCCAGGAGGTTCCGATGCCCGCCGTCACCGTTCCCGACATCATGGTCCTGCCGCGGCTGGCCCGCCCCGACGTCACGCTGCGCGCACGGCCGGTCCGGAGCGTGGTCACCGCCCACAAACAGCGCGAGGGCGCGGGATTCGAGGTGCGCAGGCCGTTCCCGAGCATGGACCTGCGCACGGCCGACCCCTTCATCCTGCTCGACCAGATGGGCCCGGTCGCCTATGAACCACACGAGGCGAAGGGCGCGCCCTGGCATCCGCACCGCGGCTTCGAGACCGTCACCTACATGCTCGACGGCACCATGGTGCACCACGACTCGCAGGGTGGAGGGGGCGTCATCGGCGAGGGCGACACCCAGTGGATGACCGCGGGCTCCGGCATCCTGCACGACGAGGTCCCCCCGGAGGCGATGGTCGCCTCGGGCGGCTGGTTCCACGGCATCCAGCTCTGGGTCAACCTGCCGCGCGCACTGAAGTTCGCGACACCGCGCTACCAGGATCTGCGCGCCCGCGAACTGACCCTGCTGAGTTCGCACGACGGCGGCGCGTTGATCCGGCTCATCGCCGGGGAGGTCGGCGGCTTCACCGGTCCCGGTTCGACCTACACCCCGATCGCCTACGCGCACGCGTCGATCACACCCGGTGGAATTCTCGAAACCCCGTGGCCGCAAGAGTTCACGGCGATGGCGTACGTGCTGTCCGGCAGCGGGACGGTCGGCGCGGAGCGCAGACCGCTCAGCGAAGGGCAGCTGGCGGTCTTCGGCAGCGGAGACGCGATCACCGTGACAGCCGATGCGCGCCAAGACAATCGGACCGAAGCGCTCGAGGTGTTGCTGCTCGGCGGACGACCGATCCGGGAACCCGTGGTGCAGTACGGGCCGTTCGTGATGAACACCCGCGCGGAGATCATCGAAGCGATGGCGGACTACCAGGCCGGACGCATGGGAAACATCCCGGCGGAGCACATCGGCGGCGGTGCGACGACCGCCTGAACGGCGTCGCGGGCGCAATCCCCTAATGCCCTAGTTCCGTCCCCCCGAGGTTGACAAGAGAGCGGCCCGTCACAACAGTGGATGCGGCGTCCGGTCGGACGCCCCATCCACCGCAGCAACCACATAGAGGAATACATGAACGTTCGCCGGCTCTCCGTCAGCGCGGCCGTCGCGGGACTGACCTTTCTCGCGGCTCCCGCCGCCCTAGCCGCCCCCCCGTCCGGTTCCGCCGGAACCGGCTCATCGGCAGTCGACACCGGCTCCGCCGCGACCGGCTCGGCCGGTCTGTCGCAGACCGGTTCGGCCGGTGGCGCCTTCGCCAACTGCGACGACGCTCGCAACGCCGGACGGGCGCCGCTGTTCCGCGGGGAACCGGGCTTCGGCCCGCACTTGGATCCCGACGGTGACGGCTTCGCCTGCCCGACGGTCTGAACCGAAGGTGGAAAAAACGACGACACCCGGTGGGCAGCGCCCACCGGGTGTCGTCGTTTTTCCAGCTCAGCGGAAGATCTTGAGCAGCACCAGCCCGACGAACAGGGCGGCGGCGCCGATCAGGCTGTACTTCACCTTCGGCTCGTTCAGCTTCGCGACCACGATGTGCTTGGTGTCGTCCGCGATGCGATGCGGGTCCGCGCGTACCGCGAGTTCGTCGAGCGTGCTCGCCAGCCGAGTGCGGGCGGCCTCGATCTCCTGCTCGATCCGCTCGGTATCCCTTGCCACGTTCCACCCTCCTGTTGTCGATTGCCGCACCTGGGGCACGAAGCACGCCGCATGCTCGGCCGTTCGTGGAGCACCCAGGGGCTCGCGGACGAGTCTATCCGCCCCCGCGCCGCGTTATCCGGCCGCGCGAGGATCTCCGGTCGCGACGTTCGGATACCGTGCTGGAGGTGACCACCACCCAACGACTCGCCCCCGGCGACACCGCCCCTGACTTCACGCTGCCCGACGCCGACGGCAAGAACGTCTCGCTGTCGGACTACCGCGGACGCAAGGTGATCGTGTACTTCTACCCCGCCGCGAGCACCCCCGGTTGCACCAAGCAAGCCTGCGACTTCCGCGACAACCTGGCCGACCTGGACGGCGCGGGCATCGACGTCGTCGGCATCTCGCCGGACAAGCCCGCCAAGCTGGCCAAGTTCCGGGACGCCGAGCAGTTGACCTTCCCGCTGCTGTCGGATCCCGACCGCGCCGTGCTCACCGCGTGGGGCGCGTACGGCGAGAAGACGATGTACGGCAAGACCGTCGTCGGCGTCATCCGTTCGACCTTCCTGGTGGACGAAGCGGGCAAGGTCGCCGTCGCGCAGTACAACGTCCGCGCCACCGGCCACGTCGCCAAGTTGCGCCGCGACCTGTCGGTGTAATCCGCGGGCAGCGAAAAGCCCGGCGCCGCAGTGGCGCCGGGCCGAGTTCGGGAGCCCCGCTCGGGTGGCTCAGCTCTGCCACACCTGCTGGGCGGCCCATTGCGCCATCAAGCGGAGGTGTTCGTCCCACCAATCCGCGGCTTCCGGGGTGAACGCGGCGGGCGGCGGGGCCTCGCCGGGGAAGAGCAGCGCGCCGTTGGGCGCGCCCACCTTGCTTTCGGCCGGGATCCCGGTGCCCGGCACAAGCGGCGCGGTCTCGCTCGTCTCCGCCTCGTTCGCGGCCTCGACCGGCACCAGCGGGAGCGGACGATTGCGCGCGGCGGCGCCCCAGCGTTGCTCCGGGAACTGCGCTCCGGTCGTGCCGGAGTCTTGTGGTCCGTCGAACGAACCGTGTGCCCCGGCGCCCCCGGCCTGGACCGGCTCTCCCGGATGGACCGCACCGGCGCTCTCGATGCGGCCGTCCGCCAGAACGACGGTCGGCCTGGGCGACGAGGAATCGTTGAGCAGGTAGCTCCCGCCGACGACCATTCCGCTGGCCAGCACACCGGCCGCGGCGAACACCGCGACTCCGCCGCGCGCCCGGTACGGCTCGCTCACCGGCTCGACGTAACCGTCCTGCTCGAGTCGCGCGCTCAACGCCGCACCCGCGGCGGACGCGAAAGCGCCCACCGTGCACGGGATCACCGGCGCCCCGAAGGCTTCCAACGCCTTCAGCACCGCAGGCCCGGCGCCCGCCGAGCCGATCAGCGCCACCGCGTGCGGCCGCGCGGCGGCCGCCTCCAGCTGATCCCATGCCGCCGCCACGCCCAGGCTGAGCGAGCGCGGCGTGGCCCGCCCCGCCTGCCCCACCGCGGCGAGCACCCGGCGGCGGCCGCGATCGACCAGGGTGAACGCCTGGTAGCCGGGCACCACCTCGCAGATCAGCAGGTTGTCGTAGGCGTCCAGCCACGTCATCATGCTCGCCGCGCTCAGATGGGCGGACTTCGCCGAGACCATCGAGGCGCTGTGCCACGGACCGGTCGCCAACCGGGTCACGATGGCGCGCCGCTCGGCGGCGTCCCGGTAGGCGACCGCCACGCCGCCGATCTCCCGGTCCGAGCCGAGGCCTGCGGCCAGGGCGTCCAGCGCGGTCTCGATCGCCGCGGCCACCTCCGCCTTACCGTCACCGTCCGTTCGTTCCACCCGACGCAGCAGCACGCGATCGGCCAGCTTCTTGCCGTCCGCGAGCGCCACCGCGTGCACGGCGCCGCGTTCGGTGGAAACGCCGAGAGTCACCACAGATTCAGCTACCACTGATCACGCCTTCCCTCTGCGCATTGACCGAGCTCATGGATTTGCCGAAAGCCATGAGCCCCATGGATTCCCCTGCTCGGAACACACGTCGCGATGCACGCGCGCTCGGTAAGTGTTCGGCACCACATCGGTTACGGATGGGTAGCGGAAATCCAGCCGCCTGGACTCGAACGGCGGACGCGCGTATCGCAGGCGTGCCCCTACCGTTAGCCTGGATGCGTGGAAGTACGCGCGGAGGCCAGGTCGAAGCACCGTCTGGACCCTGCGTTGGAGCTGCAGGACGACCCACAGGAGCTCATGCCGCGACGCCGGCCGACGCAGGAACGCAGCAAACGAAAGTTCGACGCCTTACTCCAGGCGTCCAGGGAACTGCTCGTCGAGGTCGGGTTCGAGTCGTTCACCTGTGAGGAGGTGGCGGCCAGGGCCGAGGTGCCGATCGGCACGCTGTATCAGTTCTTCGCCAACAAGTACGTCATCGTCTGTGAGCTGAATCGTCAAGACCTGGTTGCCGTTTCCCAGGAGCTGGCCGACTTCCACGGCGAGATCCCGTCGCTGGACTGGTTGCGGCACATGAACCAGTTCGTCGACCACCTGGCCAACCTCTGGATGACCGACCCGTCCCGGCGGGAAGTGTGGCTGGCCATGCAGTCCACCCCGTCCACCCGGGCCACCGGCGCGATCCACGAGAAGCAGTTCGCCGAGGTCGTGTCGCAGATGCTGCGGCCGCTCACCCCGCGCACCCCGCGGGTACGGCGCACCATGATGGCAGAAGTGCTGGTGCACGTGGTCTATTCGATGCTCAATTTCTCGGTGCAGGACGAGCAGAGCAGCGTCGAAGCCGTCGCCGAACTCAAGCGGCTGATGGTCGCCTACCTGCTCGTCGCGGAGAAGGAATCGCGCACCGGCAGCGAACGATAGCGGGTGGTCCCGGCGGGAACCGGGACCACCGCGCGGCTCAGCCCGCGCTGTCGCGGCCTTCGATGAGGTCGGCCAGCTCGCCCGGGTCCTCGAGCACCACCATCGCGGCGGCCGTGTCGCCGTCGTGTGTCAGCGACAGGTGAACCCGGACCCGGGGCAGGAACTCGGCGGCCAGGCCGTGCAGCTTGATGCTCGGCCTGCCCCACGCGTCGTTGACCACCTCGATCAGCGGATAGGGGTTGTCCCCGATCTGCGGGCGGCGGGCGAACCGCGACGATGCCCAGGCTTTGAGCACCGCCTCCTTCGCCGCCCACCGCGCCGCGTAGCTGCGCGCCGGATCGGTTCCCTTGCTCTGGCAGTAGCGCCGCTCACCCGCGGTGAAGCTTTCCCGGAGCATGGTGGTTCCGGCGCGTTCGAGCTGTTCGGCGAACTCGGAGATGGTCACCAAGTCCAAGCCGATACCGAGGATCGTCATAGGCGGGCAGCCTACGACCTACTCGGCGAGCCCGGGCGCGAACCCGGCGCGACGGGTTGCCCCGCCGCGCTACCGGTTACGCGCATCCCGGGCCGTTCGCCCGGTACGCGCCGTCCTGCGCCAGGCGCGCCTCTTGCGAGAGCAGCATCTCGGCCTCCAGCTGCCGGGCTCGGCCGGACGGTGTGCCTTCCCCGCCGAGCCTGCGGTCGGCCGGACGCTCGTACAGCGGCGCGCCGCCGCACATGGCCTCCACAAACCGCTGGCGGCCGCTCAGCTGACGCTCCTGCGCCCTGCGCTGGTACTCGTCGCGCCGCCCCGGCTCGATGGCCTGGATGAACGCCTGCGGGTGCACGATCGCCAGCAGACCGTTCACATGGCCGAAGCCGAGCGAGGTGACCAGACCGGCCTTCAGCGGAAGCCGATCGCCCAGGTGCAGCGCTTCACGCAGCCACACCAGGTGCGGGTACGGCCGCATCTTCTCGTCGACGCAGTCCAGGCTGCGGTTGGGCGGGATGACGCCCTGCTCCAGCACCTGGCACAAGCCGATGAGCTGGAAAGCCGCCGCGCCGCCCTTCGCGTGCCCGGTGAGGGTCTTCTGCGACACCACGAACAGCGGAGCGCCGTCCGAGCGTCCGATGGCCGTGGCGAGGCGCTCGTGCAGCTCGGACTCGTTCGGGTCGTTGGCGGCCGTGGAGGTGTCGTGCTTGGACACCACCGCGATCTCGTCCGGGGTCACGCCGAGCTTGCGCAATTCGACCGCCAGCCTGGATTCGGTCCCGCCGCGACCGGCACCCAGCGCGCCCAGGCCCGGAGCCGGGATGGAGGTGTGCACGCCGTCCGCGAAGGACTGGGCGTAGGCCACAACGCCCAGCACCGGCAGGCCCATCTCCAGCGCGACGCTGCCGCGCGCCAGGAGCACCGTTCCACCGCCCTGCGATTCGATGAACCCGCCGCGGCGGCGGTCGTTGGCGCGGGAGAAGTACCGGTCGCTGATGCCCTTGGCGCTCATGGCCGCGGAATCCGCGGTGGCCGACATGTCACCGAAGCCGACGATGCCTTCGATGCCGAGATCGTCGTAACCGCCTGCCACGACCAGGTCGGCCTTGCCGAGGCGGATCTTGTCGACGCCCTCCTCGACCGACACCGCGGCGGTGGCGCAGGCCGCCACCGGGTGCACCATCGCGCCGTAGCTGCCGACGTAGGACTGCACCACGTGCGCCAGCGCCACGTTCGGCAGCGCCTCCTGCAGGATGTCGTTCGGGCGCGACTCACCGAGCAGGTTGTCGATGTACAGCGAGCGCATCGAGGACATGCCGCCCATGCCGGTGCCCTGCGTGTTGGCGACCAGCGAGGGGTGCACCCAGCTCATCAGTTCCGCGGGACTGAAGCCGGAGCCGATGAACGCGTCCACCGTGCACACGATGTTCCACAGCGCGACCCGGTCCACCGAGGCGGCCATATCGGGCGAGATGCCCCAGATGGTGGGGTCCCAGCCGGTCGGGATCTGGCCACCGACGGTGCGCGACAGCTTCGCCCGGCGCGGCACGCGGATCTCGGTGCCCGCCTTGCGCGTCACGGTCCAGTCGCCGGAATCGGCGACCGGCGTGATGACCGTGTGCTCCGGATCGGCGGCGTGGAAGGCGCGGGCCTCGGCCTCGCCGCCCACCGTGAACGACAGATCCTGGTCGAGGAAGACCGAGGTCATCAGGGGCGCCGAGTTGTCGGTCATGGCGCCGTCGTCTTCGTAGCGGCGCACACCGCAGCGGGCGACCACCGCGTCGTGGTAGCGCTCGGCCAGCTCGTGCTCCGGTACGTAGTCGCCGGAGTCGGTGTCGTACCAGCCCGGCTTCGGGTCGTTCTCCCAGGCCACCATGCCGGTGGTCCAGGCCAGCTCCAGCACGCCCGCCGCCGACAGCTCGTCGGAGACCTCCATCTCGAAGCGGGTGCGCGCCGAGCCGTACGGCCCGAGCTCGCCCGCGCCGACGATGACCACCATGTCGGCCGGATCCGCGGTCACCTCGCCCCACTCGGGCACCGGAAGCGCGGAGGTCACCGTCGGCGGCGCGGGCAGCGCTGCGATCGTGCGCCCGGCGTCGGCGTCGGCGTCGGTCTGCGCCTCCGCCTGCTCCGCGGCCTGCTTGGCCAGCTCGGGCAGGTCCAGCTTGGCCCTGGCCAATCCGCCGGTCAGGTCGATCTGCTGCGGGCCGCTCGCGGTCACCTGACGCGCCCGCGACGTGCACCACTTGAGCAGCTCGGCGGCCATCTCGGCGGTGGACCAGGTCTGCACGCCCGCCTTCTCGACCGCCTCGACCATCGGGTCGTTGTGGCCCATCAGGCCGGTGCCGCGCACCCAGCCGATCAGCGCGTGCACCAGGGTGACCCGGGTCGACCACGACTTCTCGGCCCGCCACTTGGCGACCACCGCGTCCAGCGCCGCCTTCGACTCGCCGTAGGCGCCGTCGCCGCCGAACATGCCGCGGTTGGGCGAACCCGGAAGCACCACATGCAGTTTCGCGTCGACGTCGTGATCGGCGCCCAGCTTGGACAGTCCACCGATCAGCCGCTCGACCGACCAGAGCAGCACTCGCATTTCCATTTCGGCGCGAGCGCCCGCGTCGGCGAGGTCACCGGCCACCCGCGGCGCCGCGAACGGCAGCAGCAACGTCGGCGTCATCGCGTCCTTGATCTTGATCTTCGCACCGCCCGCGCTGTCCACCTGCTCGGTGCCGATCCAGTCGATCAACGCGTCGACGTCCTGGTAGGACGCCATGTTGGCGGGCACGACCCACAGGGCCGCGCCGTGGCGGGCGTTGTCCCGGTACAGCTTCCGGTAGAAGGCGAGGCGTTCGTCGTTCAGCGCCGAGGTGGTCACCACCACCGTGGCGCCGCCGCTGAGCAGGATGCCGGTCGCCGCCGCGGCGATGGATCCCTTGCTGGCGCCGGTGATCACCGCGATGTCGGAGGACCACAGGCCGGGCTCTTCGGCGCTCAGCGCCGCCTCGGCGATGCGCTCGTACAGCCCGGCGAGCACCGAACGGGCCTCGTGCATCGCCCGCTGCCGCCACCAGTTCGCCTGCGCGGCAACGGCTTCGCCGGCCCCGAGGAAACCGGTGACCGGTCCGTTCGCGCTGCCCGCGTCGTCGGCCAGCCACAGCCGGGCCAGATCCTCGCGCGCCGTGGCCCACCGGTCGTCCAGCAGCACCGCCTTGCGCGCGTCGAACGCGGGCGCGACCAGACGCGGCCAGTCCGAACCCAGTTCGGCCGACACCAGATCGACCAGGGAGTCCTCGGACGCCTCCGGCGCGGAGACCCGCTCGGACAGGCCGAGCTGTTCGAGCACGACGCGCGCGGCCGTGGCCAGCACGCCGTCGCGTCCGGTGATCTGCTCGGTGAACTCACCCAGCGCGGCGGCGTCGACGGTCGCACCGCCACCGCCGCCCGCCGAGGGCAGCGATACCGCGACACCGCGGCGGGCCGCGACGGCCTGCACGGCGGCGTCGATGGCCGCGTCCACCGAGGCGGCGTCGCCCAGCGCGCCGGAGACCAGCCCGCCCAGGTCACCGCCCCGCACGCTGGTGCCTTCCCTGGTGCCCAGCGACACCTCGGCCGTCACGTGGCTGGCCCAGCCGTCGCCGAGTTCCCAGACCTTCTTCACCCGATCGGTGATGGCGGCGGGGCGCTTGCCGGACGGGCCGAAGACTTTGCGCAGATGATCGCCGATGGCGTCGGTGAGCACGGTGCCGAAGGGACGGTAGGTGCGGGCCAGCCGCTCCACCGTCGCGGACAGCGCGCCCATGTCGGCGTCGGCCGCGCCGTCGATCGCGCCGAGCGACAGCTCGGAGCCGAGATCGACCAGCAGTTGGTTGCGCCGGGAGGACACACCGTCGCAGAGGCCCTCGATGGTGTCCACCGGACCGATCTGGTCCAGCCGCAGCTTGGTCCACAGCGCGATCAGCACGCGGGTGGCGTCGGCGGCGGTGAACGCGATGTCATCCGGACGCGGGCCGCCCGAGCTGGGGGCGGGCGCGGCGACCGGGGCGGCCGCTGCCGCTGCCGCAGGCGCGGTGGCGGGCGACTCCTCCATGGGCTCGTCGACCGGCGCGGGATCGGTGTCGGTCGCGTAGACGATCGCCGCCTCGCGCTCGATGTTGACCACCTCGACCGTAGCGCCGCGGAACGCGGGCAGCTTCAGCGTCTGGGAGGCCAGGTTGGCCACCGTCGGCGTCGCGCCGAGACCGATCTCGACGAACCGCTCGATGCCGAGGCCGCCGTGCATGGGGTCGGTGAACAGCAGGTCCTGCGTCTCGATCCAGCGCACCGGGCTGGCGAACTGCCAGGCGAGCAACTCGATCAGCACCACGCGGCACAGCTCGGTCGGGCGGGCCGCCCAGCTGTCGAAGTCGGCCAGCACCTCCGCGAGCGGTTCGGACGGCACCAGGTCCGCGATCTCCTGGACGAACGCCCGCTCGAGCGAGAACAGCCTCGGCACCAGGTTCGGGATGTAGCGGCCGACCAGCACCTCCGGGCGCAGGTCCACCGGCAGCAGCTGTTCGAGCTTCTGCCGGAACTCCGGCACGCCCTTGCGCAGCACCGTCGAGTGGAACGGCACGTCGATGCCGGGGACCAGGATGAACGCCCGCTTGCCGCCGAATTCGGCACGGCGACGGTCGATCTCCTGCTCCAGCGCGTCCAGCCCGGCCACCGTGCCCGCGATCGCGTACTGCGAACCGCGCAGGTTCAGGTTGACCACCTCGAGGAACTCCCCGACCCGGTCACCGATCTCCTTGACGAAGTCGACGACCTCGCCGTCGGGCAGTCCGATCTGCGAGGGCCGGATCGCGGCCATCCGATAGTCGCTGCGCCCCTGCGAGTCACGCGGCACCAGCTCGTGCATCGCGGAACCGCGCTGGAACACGACCTCGAGCACCGCCTCCAGCGGAAGCACTCCGGCGACGGCGGCGAGCGCGTTGTACTCGCCCACCGAGTGGCCCGCGAGCAGCGCGTCCTCGACGAACGCGCCGGCCTCGCGCAGTTCCGCCACCTGGGCGACACCGAGGGTCGCCATGGCGACCTGGGTGAACTGGGTCAGGTGCAGCACGCCGTCGGGGTGCCGGTGCTCGACGCCCCGCGCCTTCAGGTAGGTCGGGTTGTCGCGCACCACGGCCAGGATGGAGAAGCCGAGCGCGGCACGGGTGTGCTTGTCCGCGCGCTCCCAGATCTCCTTGGCCGCCTTCGACCGGGAGCGGGCGTCCAGCCCCATCCCCTTGCGCTGGATGCCCTGTCCGGGGAAGGCGTACACCGTCTTCGGCGCCGCGGTGCGACCGGTCGCGGTCATCACCAGTTCGCCTTCGGTGCGGCAGGAGACCTCGACGATCTCGCTGCCCGCGTCCACCGCGACGCGCTCGACGCGCACATCGATCGCCGCGCCGGGGCGGACCATGCCGAGGAAGCGGGTGGTCCACGCGGTCACCCTCCGCGCGGGCACCGAGCCTGCCGGATCGACCGCCGACACGACGTGCTGCGCGGCGGCCGACAACCACATGCCGTGCACGATCGGGCTGCCGAGCCCGGCGAGCTTCGCGGCGGAATCGCTGGTGTGGATGGGGTTGTGGTCACCGGAGACGGCGGCGAAGGCGTGCATGCTGCGCGGAGCCACGATCGTGACATCGCGACGACGCCTGCGCGGAGTGTCGGTGGCCGCGTCGGACACCGTGCCCCCGGCGCGTGGCGGATCGGTGAGTTCGCCGGTGCCGGTGCGCCCGCGGATCGCGAACCGCTCGGTGAGCGTGGCCAGCACCGGCATCGACATCCCGGTCTCGGGCTTGTCCAGCATGGCGGTGATCCGCACGTGCACCTCGACGACACGGCCGAGGTCGGTGTCGAGGGTCTCCCCGGCCTCCGCGCGCACCGCGAGCACGCTGGTCTCGGCGGGCAGGTCGGCGGCGAGGTGCACCTGATGGTCGAGGTGGACCAGGTCGAGCATGCCCTCGATGACGCTCTCGCCCTTGGCGGTGCGGGTCGCGCCGAGCACCGCAAACACGGCGGGCCAGCAGGCGCCGACCAGTACGTCGGGCACGGTCCGGCCGAGCGTGCTCAGCGAGGCGGGCAGGCCGGAACCGGTGACGCCGGCGTGATCGGCGATCAGGTCCGGCGTCCAGGCCAGGTTCACGTGCGCGACCTTGCCCTTGACCTCCGGAAGATCCTGGCCCGCGGCAACGGCGAGCAGCGCGGCCATGGCCTCGTGCGCGTCGGCCTCGGTGACGACCGGGGCGCCGCCGTTGTGGACCGAGGCCGGCACGGTGATCCGGATGCGCACCGCGTTGCCCGCCAGCAGCGGAACGGTCAACTCCAGGTAGGCGTGCTCCGGCTCGGGGCCGGTGGTCTCGACCAGCGTCGCGCCGCTGGGCGGATGCACCGCGCCCGTGCCGTCGACGACCCATTCGGACAGATCGCCGAGCCGGTGCACCGGGCTGATCGTGGTGCGGCCTGCCCACTGGACGTCCGGCGCGGCGAGGACGGCGTCGATCGGGCCGCTGGTGACGCCCGCCGTGCGGCGCGCGTCCACCGCTGCGGGCACCGCGCCCGCGCGCACCAGCGAGTACGCCGTGTCCTGTTCGAAGCGGTCGAGCAGCTCGCCGACCGGCTCGTCGACCCGCGTGATACCGGCGACCGAGACGGTGCCGGGAATGACGCACACCTGATCGGCCGAGTAGCGCGGATCGTGCGCCTGCCACAGCGAGTCCGAGCGCCACCAGCGGCGCACGTCGGCGTCCACGACCGGCACGAAGTTCACCGGCTTGCCCGGGGTCTTGCACAGCGCCACGAAGAACGGCACATCCGCCGGATGCAGCAGGGTCTGCTCCGCCGCGGGGTAGGCGTCCTTCAGGGTGCACAGCGCGGCGACCGGGTCATCGAAGTCCTCGTCGCTCGCGAACAGCGTGGGGATCTCGCCGCGGTCGGCCGGATGCAGCCGGGATTCGGTGCGGCGCATCATCTCCGCGAACCGGTCGCGCCAGGTGATGTCCAGCCACACCGAGCTGGTGGCCTCGGCGATCGCGTCGCCCAGGTCGCTGCCGCAGTCGAAGTCCTTGCGCCGGTCCAGGCCGACCGCGAGCTCGACGTAGCGCTCCAGCCAGTCCTGGTAGGTCATGGTGACCAGGTCGCCGAAGTACGGCTTCGCGGTGGCGTTCAGCGCCGCGATGATCTCCTCGCGGCGCGCCGCGACCGCGTCGGCGTCGCCCGCGACCTCGTCCAGCAGACGGCCGGTGCGCGAGGCGGCGTTGTCGATCTCGTGGATGTCGGCGCCCAATTGGCTACGGCCCGAGGCCATCCCGCCGGACGCGGTGCCCGCGCCGACCCAGTCGGGGGTGCCGGGAGTGTCCACCAGCAGTTGCTTGACCTCCGGCGCGGTGGTGGCTTCCAGCGTGGCCATGGCCGCCGTGCCGACCAGTACACCGTCCAGGGGCATCACGGGGTAGCCGTGCTGGACCGCCCACTGTCCGGTGAGGTACTCCGTCGCCCTTTCGGGGGTTCCGATGCCACCGCCGACGCACACCACCACGTTGGCGCGGCTGCGCAGCTCGGCGTAGGTGGCCAGCAGCAGATCGTCCAGGTCCTCCCAGGAGTGGTGCCCACCGGCCTTGCCGCCCTCGATGTGCATGATCACCGGGTAGTCCGGCACCTCGTCGGCGATCCGCAGCACGGCCCGGATCTGGGCGACCGTGCCCGGCTTGAACGCGACGTGCGAGATGCCGACCTCGGTGAGTTCCTGGATCAGCGCGACGGCTTCCTCCAGCTCCGGAATGCCCGCGGTCACGATGACGCCGTCGAACGGGGCGCCCGCCGAGCGCGCCCGCTGCACCAGCCGCTTACCGCCGAGCTGCAACTTCCACAGGTAGGGGTCGAGGAACAACGAGTTGAACTGCACCGAGCGCCCCGGGTGCAGCAGCTTCTTCAGCTCGGCCACCCGGTCGGCGAAGATCTGCTCGGTCACCTGGCCACCGCCGGCCAGCTCGGCCCAGTGGCCCGCGTTGGCCGCGGCCGCGACGATCTTCGCGTCGACCGTCGTGGGCGTCATGCCCGCGAGCAGGATCGGCGAACGCCCGGTCAGCTTGGTGAAGGCGGTCTCGACCACGATGCGCCCGTTGGGCAACCGCACCGGCTGCGGCGCGAACGCCGACCACGGGGTCGCGGGCTCCGGCGCGGCGCCTGGGGTGAGCAGGCTGCGCTGGCCCGCACGGGTGGCGGCCGCGACCATGCCCAGACCGGTGCCCTTCAATGTGCCCGCGGTGACGCGAGACAGCAGATCACCCGGGCCGAGGTCCAGAATCCATTGCGCGCCTGCGGATATCACACCCTCGACGACGTCCACCCAGTCGATCGGGTCGACCAGGATCTCCCGGGCCAGCCGGCCCGCCAGCTCGGCGTCCAAGCCGCACTGGGTGGCCCAGCTGCTCACCAGGTCGACGGTGTCGGCCAGCGCGGGGTGATGGAACGCGACGTCGACCGCCACGTCCTCGAAGACCGGAGCGAACACCGAGCCACCACGCGTTTTGGCGTCGCGCTCACGCGCCTGCTCGTCGTGGATCTCGGCACACCGCTGGTGCACCCGCTCCAGCTGCGCGGGCGGTCCGGACAGCACCGCGCGGCGCCGCCCGTTGCGGATCGAGATCACCACGGAGGCGGCCGGATCGACTCCCGCGCACACCTCGGCCACCACGGCACGCAGCTGCTCGGGGTCGACGTTCGACACCGCGGCCATCGGCGAGCGATCACCCACCGGCATCAGCCCGCGCCGCCGTGCCACCAAACCCGCTGCCGCGCCGATCATCTGGGCCACCGCGAGCAACTCCGCGTCACGAGCGCCACCGGCTTCGACCGCGGCGGCCGCCAGCAGACCCTGCGAGTGTCCGACGATCGCGACCGGCGCGTGCTCGGCCGGATCAAGACCCTGCAAACGCAGCGCCCGCACGGCCGCCACCTGGGTCAGCAGCACACCGGGCATGGACACCGCGGCCGAGCGCAGTACATGCTCGGAAGGGGCCGCGGATGCCTCGCCCTCGTCGGTGTCGGCCAGCTCGTTCTCGAGCATCCAGCCGATCGGGTCGAAGCCGACCGGACGGACCACCAGCAACTGTGCCGCAACCGGCTCGAGCAACGCGGCCGCCTCGTTGACCAGCGCGGTCAGCTCCGGCTCCAGCGCGCTGTCGCGCCCGATCTCCTCCAGCTCACTCAGCCACTGCGCACCCTGCCCGCCGAAGGCGAGCGCGTACGGCGCGCCGGCGAGCAGACGATCCAACAGCGGCGACCGCGCCCCGCCCGACGCGGCCTTCCCGGCGGCGGCTACCACCTTCGTGCTCTGTCCGGACTCGGTCTTGGTGCTCTCGTTGATCGTCAAGACGCTTCGACTTCCTTCTCCATGCGACATGCCTCGGCGACACGCCGGTCCCTACCGGTTCACGAGTGATCGCGGGTGATCGGCCTGATACCGGCGAGGATGGCACAAAATCATGAGGAAATCCTCACGTTTACCCCAGGGCGACGCCATTACTTAGGAGTATTCGAGTACGTACGTACCAGAACAGTGATGAACATGACTCCGCCTCATGTTTGAACGCGCTGGTCCATCGGGTTACCAACGCGTACGAAACATGAGCGCCCCTCACGTTGCGGTTGTCCAAATCGTTATAATCCCAGGTAAGGTTACTGACGAGTACGCCACACCCTCCCAATGCTTCGCGATGGGCGAAACGCCCGGTAGAGTTTGGACGGTCGTACCATCAAGCGCGAGTGGCGAAATTGGCAGACGCGCCAGATTTAGGTTCTGGTGTCCACGGACGTAGGGGTTCAAGTCCCCTCTCGCGCACAGATTCGCAACAGATCTGCGGTTCTCACGTGCCGTGTGTGCGAGTGCACTTGAACACACGGAGGATGACCAGTGAATCGTTGCTCTGACCTGCGCCGATCTGTGGCGTATCTGCCGGATTCCGCCGTCGCGGCGACCTCGAAAAGGTTTGCTGGCGGGGGTGATTGCCGGTGATCGCGCCCGTCGTCCCACCGCAGTCGCCGTTGCAGGAACTCATCCACGGCCCGCTCTCTGCGCCCCCGGTTGTGCGCGTCGCGGACCGGAACATCGTCTACGGCATGTGCACCGTTCGGCGAGGCAGGCCGTGTCCTGGACAAGCACGCCTTCACCGCACTGGGCTGGCGCCCGGATACGCGTCTGGAACTGGCCTGTCTCGACTCGGGCGTGCTGTCGGCCCGGCCGACCGTGGACGGACCGGTCGCTATGACCGCAGGCGGGTTCTTCCGCATCCCGTACCGGCTCCGGCGGCGGGTGAGCCTGTTCATCGGCGACCGAGCACTGCTGATCGGGCACCGCGTAAGTCAGCGATTGCTGATCCACCCGCCCGCCGCGCTCGACGAGTTGTGCGCGCCCAGCCTGAACCAGGCCCAGGCGGTGCAGTGATGACGACCCTCACCCACCCTGCACCGAACGCGGAGACAGTCGCCGCCGCGCGACTGTTGTTGACCCGGATGGGAATCTCTCCTGCCGATCTCGTCACCACCGGCGAGGCGGTGCCGACTTTCGGCGAGGTCATTCCGAAGGTGCGGGCGCGGCTCTCACCGGGCACGCTGCGCACCTACAACACTCATCTGCAACGCCTGCTCGACACCTGGAGCGATCGCCGCCTCGACGAACCGACCAAGACCGACCTCGACGTGAGGTTCCGACTTATATCTCCGGTAGCGGTTTCGTGGTCGGGGTAGCTGCCCGTAGCGTGCCGCGGCGGGTCGGGTGGTTTGACTCCTGAGGTTCCTGTCGCCGAATGATTCTCGGCTGACTCTGCGGGGGTATGTCGCGCCACCCGGCCTGCGTTCGCGGCGTGACCGAAGAGAGGCATGACCACAAGTACGGGCAAAGGTACTGGAAGTCGGATTGTCCGCCGCGGATCCCCACCCGGACAGCAGAGAGGGACCCGTTACCCATGGTCGTCATCGGTGTCGATCCGCACAAGAGCACTCACACCGCCACCGCGGTGGACCCGAGCACAAACATCGATCTCGGTTCGGTCCGGATAGAGGCCACCTTGGCCGAATACCGGCGACTGATCGCGTGGGCCAGGCGGTGGCCGCAACGGCGGTGGGCGGTGGAGAACGCCGACGGGCTCGGACGCCATCTGGCCCGATGGCTGATCGCACGTGGTGAAACGGTGCTGGATATGCCAACCACCGCGACGGCGCGGGTGCGGGAGCTGTCCCGCGGCGGCCGACGCAAGAACGACCGGATCGATGCTGCCGCAGCGGCCTGCGTCGCCGCACTCCAAGGTGAAGGCCGCCCGGTCGTGCCCGACGAGCACTCCGATGCGCTGCGGATGCTGGACGAGAGACGAAACAACCTCTCCACCAGCAGGACCCGCACAGTCAACCAGCTGCATGCACTGCTGAGGGAACTACTGGCCGGCGGAGCCCCGACCGGCCTGAGCGCGAACACCGCCGCCGCTGCGCTGCGGGGGTTGCGGGCACAAACGCTGTCCGATCGGGTTCGCGTTAGTCTGTGCAAGGATCTCATCGCTGACATTCGACGCCTCGACCGGCAGCTGACCACCAACCAGTCCGACATCGATCAGGTGCTCGACGAGCACGGCACTCGGTTACGGACAATCGACGGTATCGGTCCGGTGCTGGCGGCTCGGCTCATCGGCCGCACCGGCCTGGCGACCCGGTTCGCGACCGCAGCCGCGTATGCCACCTACAACGGAACCGCGCCCGTTGAGATCGCCAGCGCCGACCATCGGCGCCACCGGCTCAGCCGCTACGGCGACCGGCAGCTCAACGCTGCGCTCCACACCATCGCCATGGTCCAGGTCCGAATGCCGGGCAGCGCTGGACGCGCCTACTACGACCGCAAGGTCGCCGCTGGATCGTCCCACCGTGCCGCCATGCGCTGCCTGAAACGACACCTGTCCAACACCATCTGGCGAATCATGATCGCCGACGACGCTCACAGACGTCGACATCCTGCCGACTGTTCCTCTGCAGCTTGACAAAATAGAGAGGCACCCCCGCATTGCTGGAGGGCGGATTACCAGCTTTCGGCTGGAACAGGGTGATGGTAGCTGGCTTCGAACTCGTCGGGTGATCTCCAGCCGAGCTTCTTCTGAATGCGTTGGGTGTTGTACCAGCCGTCGATGTAGGAGAACAGGGCGTTCTCGGCCTCGTCGCGGGTCCGCCACGACCGGCGGTAGACCAGTTCGGTCGTCAGCGTGGAGAAGAAGTTCTCCGTCAGCGCGTTATCGTAGGAATCCCCGACCGATCCCATCGGTCACGCCGCGAACGCAGGCCGGGTGGCGCGACATACCCCCGCAGAGTCAGCCGAGAATCATTCGGCGACAGGAACCTCAGGAGTCAAACCACCCGACCCGCCGCGGCACGCTACGGGCAGCTACCCCGACCACGAAACCGCTACCGGAGATATAAGTCGGAACCTCAATCCGACAAGTACTTGGCTATCTGGCCGAGGCGGCGCTCCCATCGCTGTCTCTCAGTCCCGGATAGGCGCGGCAAGGCCCGGGGAGCGAAAGTCACGTCCGTACCGAGCCGCTTGGCCTCCTTGACGCCCAAGATCGCCCGCAGAATCACTGTGGGCACGTCGTCGTACCATCTCCCGTCCGAGCGAGCCGACCTGATCGCCGCTGAGACCGCGACACTGACGAACAGGCCCGGAGAAATCGTTGACCAATCGTGCCTTCGGATCAGCTGTGCCACCTTTACCGCATGCGACTCTGCCTCCAGACCCGCGAATCCTGTCTGGGCCACGACGAATTGATCGCCTCGCAGTCGGCACACCGATCCGCCTCTGTCCTCGTAGTAGCGGCGGATCAGGTCACCGCACTCGTCCAGGACGAGGTCTCCTACCTGGTCTCCGTACACGGCATTGATCGCCAGTAGGCCGTCGACATCCACATAGGTCACTGCCTGCACGCGATATTCCGGTGTCTGCAGTATCGCCTGCACGTACAAGGCACATTCGACCTCGTCGAGTAGAGGAACCCGACTGGGACCTCCCACCATGCGCCGCAGCAGTCCGCCGCTGGGTCGATCTGGGCCATTGTGCGGCAGCGCCTCGGGCCTTCCTTGGGTGGCTTTTCGCTGCTGACGGCGTTCCTGTCGAGCGCGCAGCCGCAACTGCTCCCACCGCCGCAGATCGGTGGGTTGCCGACCGGAGTTCTTCAGTGCCTGGTCCTGCAGATATTTGATCAAGACCTTGAACTTCCGGCTGTCGGAGGGCACTGACCGTCCAGTGAACCAATCGCTAAGCGTCTGGGGTGTGAACAAGACCGGCGGAAACTGTTGCCGGCCATAGCGGATGATGCGCCCGTTGTCGCTGAGCTCCGCCTTGGCCTTGAGTTCCTTCAATGCAGCCGTGAAGGCCGCCTGCGCTCTGAGTTCCTTTGACCCCCTCGCCTCGTTCTGCTGTCTAACCATCCGATGCGGATCCGCGCCGGATACCTGTTCTGGCCCCAAGATTGACACCGTGAACAGCGTAATCGGCCTATTTTCCGATCTTGGGGGGCGTCCGGAATGTCGCTGGAACCATGCACTGGATGGCTCAGTAGTGGCCAGGTCACCACACCGGTGCCGATTCGTTGAAGGAGGAAACATGTCCCACCGCAAAGCCATCCACACCCTGCGAGCGCTGGCCAGGCTCGCCGGCTATGCCCTGCTCCGCAGCACGGCCGCCGCGCTCGGCCTACTGATCGTGCAGATCAGCCACCGGTGGCTGGATATGTGACCGGTCCACGCTATGACGATCATCCTGGTGGAGCTGTCATGCACTTCTACCAGGATGACCTCATGCGAGCATCCACCGCGGAGTCGTCCCTCATCCAAGCACTAGACCGCGGCCACCGAGCGGGTTACCGAGGCGTAGCGAGGATGCGGTCGATGCGGTCACGTTCTCGGAAGGCGGCGTCCATCGGCCCGACACGCGCAGTTCCGAAGCCCACTCGCTCGACGACTGGATGCCAGTGAACACCTGTGCGGAGCTGGTTGGCAGAATCGTGGCTACCGCTCCTGGCGTGCGGGTGCTGGCGACCAGCCGGGGAATGCTCGGGGGCAGAGCGCAGGCCATGCCGGGTCGCACCGCTACGCTACCTGTGGCACAGACACAGCAGATACTGTGAGCGCAGCGTGCAGGACTCCACCACAGCGCGATCTTGACCTGGTGTCCGGCCTCGGTGGAGTCAAATTGGAAGTCACCTGGTTCGGCGCGTCCGCGGTCACCGTGGACGGCCGGCAAATGGCTCAGCCTGCGCCTGCACCAGGTGGGGCGAACATTGCGATGTCGTCCAAAGCGTCGTCAGCCCGGCCAGCGGTCTTTGGATCATCCAGAAGGCGCTGGAGGGCGGGCACGACACGGTCGCGGTCGATGCTGCGATGGATACGAGCGATGTGCCCCAAGGCGGTGGACGCGCTGTTACGTACGTCGTCGTCTGGACTGTCGGTGAGGGCCAAGGCCCGCTCGGTCACCCATGCTGCATCTGGATCATGGAGCGCCAATCGGAGAATGGTTTCGGCCACCACCTGGCCCTCACCTGATTCGAGCAACGCGATGGCTTCATTGCGCTCGATCGGATCCAGCCGTTGATAGGTACTCATAGCGGCTTGCCCTTCCTGTTCACCACACCGGCTTTCACCAGAGCATTCTGCATCTCTTGGGTGAGTTCCTCCCACTTCCTCTGATGACCGTGATAGATGCCGGAGTCGTTGTGGGTCTCATCGAAGACATCGAACTCACCGGTCTCGGGGTCGTAGCCCACTCTACGGCTGGAGGTTTCCTTGATCTGGACCGACCTTTCAAGGGTTTCCTGAGGATGCGTGGGCTCAGGTGCAGCGTTCCCCCGCTGCTGCGGGCCATGCTTCGGCGACGGCTCGAACTTGAGCGGCGGTGTCGCCTCGTCGTCGACATAGACCTTCAAGGCGATGATGGCGCCGAGTTTGGTCAGAGTGTCGCCAATCGAGGGAATCTTGTCGAAGCTGGTCACTACGGCGGCAGCGCCGGTGCCTGCTGCCGCGGCGGCGAGAACCTGCCAGATCTTGATACCGTCGTAGACGGATTTGATGGTTCTGACCGTGTTTCCGACCACCACGACGACTCCCCCGGCGGCCGCGACATCACTGAGGCATGCGGTGAACAACGACGCCGCGATACCCGTAATGACGATGGCTCCGGCCGCCCACAAGGCATTGGTGACGGCTTTTTGGATGCCGTTACGGAGATCTTCGGTTCCGGTGTGGTACTCCCCGACCGGCGCGGCGATGTTCATCGATGCAGCGGCAAGATGGTCCGCGCCCGCACCGAGGGTGCTCAGATGCCCGAGCAGTGGATCCAAGTTCTTCTTGTCGGTGATGTTGTCGAACAGACCTGTGATGGTCTTGATGCGTTCCGGGGCTTTGGTTACGGCATCGTGCTGTGCGAAGGCTTTCCATCTGCTCGAGGCAGTTGCGAGTTTGTCTTTGTCCCCGTTGGGGAGTTTTCCGAACTCCTCTTTGACCTTCTCGAGCAGTTCGTCGTAGAACTCCTTGCTTCCACCGTCCTGGCCGATTCCATCACCGTTGGCGCCGACAGATGTCGGAAACGACACCTTGTACTCGGATAGCGCGTTGACGCGCGGTCGGGTCGGGGTGCCGCCGTTAGCTTTGCCGTAGTTGTAGCCAGTGGCGTAGAGCACGTAACCGAAGTTGGTCAGAGCGTCCGCGAGGTTGGTGCAGGTTTGCAGGGTTTCCTGCGCGTGGCGGTCATAGGTCCTGCCCCACTGCTCGCAGCCAGGGGCGTCGCCAGCCATGCCCTCGCATTCGCCTTTGAGGGCATCGTGTAGGGGTGTGTCTGCAATTCGGAGGTCGGCGGCGAGTTCATGGCATTTGCTGGCAGCGTCGTAGTAGATCTGCCAGTCAGTGGACAGATCCCCCACCTCATCCCCCTGTCAGCATCTTGTAGTTGAGGTCGATGGCATGGGAGTAGCGTTCATGCGCCTCGCGGGCCGCATCGGTGATATCGCGGATGCCGTCAACGAAATCGCGTGCGCCCGCAGCCCATTCGCGATGGGCTTGGGCATACGCCTGCGCCGCAGCACTCTCCCAGCCGGTTCCCGTAAGCCCCGCGACTTTGTCATCGATCCCGTCGAGCCGTTCGCTGATGAACCCCGACAGCCCGGACAACCGGGCCACGATCTCATCGAGATGAGCCAAGTTGACCGAAAACTGAGAGCTGCTCATGGCAGATCCAAACTCGACGTCTGCAGCGTCGACGCAATGCGTTCGTCGTGCGATTGATACGTATCGGCAGTTACGCCGAGCTTCCCAGCCATCCCCGACAGCGCAGCAATGATTTGAATGCCGCCGTCACGAATGTCCGACCAGCCATCGCCGAACTCCGCCGCCAAATCTCCGGTCCAACCACCGTTGACCAGCGCATCTACATCCTTCGCCGCCGAATCCAGTGCCGCCTGCAGCGCCTCGGCCAGCTCATAGACATACGTGCCGACTTCACGAACCTTGTCCGGCACGACCGAGAGATCTTGGCCGGAGAGTGGTATCCCCCCATCGCCCATGCAGATGGATGCTACCGCCCCTGGTGACGAGTGTCGATCCTGGAACACAGGAACCATTCCCCAACTGCGCTAACACATCACACAGTGAACGCTTGTCGTTGATCCGGGATACGCAAACTGTGGAGTGCCAGCCGCCTGCCGTCACTTCGAACGTATTGTCCCGCCATACCTTCTCGGGGCGATCGCCAAACGCCGCGCCCACCCGCGCCACAGTGTTGGACCCGTCCGCTGCGCATCCGGCACGGCTCTAGGCATTCGGCATCAGCAATCAGCTAGCCGATTCGAAACTTGTTCCAGTACTCCGCATCCGATACAGGCAAGACCACATCGTGCTTGACTGCTACCGACCAGCGACCTAGATTGGGGACCACTCTCATACACGTTCGCACCACTACTGTTGCGCCTCCGTACTCGAGTCCCCTCTCGCGCACCGATTCCCGTCAGAGGTGACACTTTTTCGTGCCGCGTGTTGGAGTGCACTCTCACACACGGAGACCACCCGCGGAAACGCGCTCCGACCTGGACCGATTGCTGGCACATCTGCCACATCGCGACAGTTGTGACCTCCCTGAAAAGTTTGCTGGCACCACTACCAGGAGGGGTGGTCGGCCGTGATCGCGCCGGTCATCCCGCTGCGGTCGCCGTTGCAGGAACTTGTTGACGGACCGCTGGTCACGAACCGCGCGGTCCGTCCCGCCGATGACGATCTCGCCTATGGACTCTGCTCTGCGGGGAGGGAGGCCGGATCCTCGACAAGATCACGTTCACCGCGCTGGGCTGGCATTTGACGGAACCCGGGTGCCGGGTACGAAACGACTCGTGTCAGGTCATCGCCCTCGCTGTTCAGGTAGAGCGCGGTGGCGATCGCGAAATCGCGACGAAAACCGTGGCAACGAGCGCCAGGCGGGCGAGCGCCTCGGTGCGGGCCACGCTGTTGACCGCCATGCTGCACACTGCGATGACGATCGCGACGCTGGTGAGGATGCCCCATTTTCCACCGGCTTTCGGGTTGGGCACTGATGCTTGCGCCCAGAGATCGACCCAGAAGGTCGGCACGTGGACGCAACCGAAGGCGTTCGCGTAAATCACACCGTCCGCCCGCGTCGCTCACCCGCCGAGAACTACCCGCGAATCATCCTTTACGCACGTACACCGCATTCAGGGTGCACCGCGGATACCGATGGGCGCTGACCGCTCTCGGTCAACGCCGCGCCGGTTCGATGTCGAGTGCGCGTTGGATTTGGCTTGCCCACCAGCGCAGGTGAGCGGTTGAGTTTTGTGCTGCGGCGCCGGTGAGGCCGGCGCTGCGACGGAAGTCGCTGCCGTAGAGGGGCTCGGTTGCCATCGCCTGGTGCAGGGCCGCGACCGCGAGTCGTGTCTCGTCGAGGGAACTTCCGGGGGGCCGACTCCGGTGGAGGGCGTCGACGACCGGGTCGAGCATGCCGGCGCCTCGGTCGCGCCATCCCGCCGCGTGCAGCGCCACCGCTAGTTCGCCGTAGCCGCGCCGGTACACGGTCTCGAGAGACTCGACGAGGTCGAGGAGATCGGTGCCGTGCTCCAGCCATGTGGCGATGACGTCTTGGAGCGCGGCTCGAAGCCGGCGTCCACCGTGACGGAGGAGCTCGGCGAGCAGCTTCTCGCGATTGCCGAAGTGATGCGTGACGCCGGCGTCGGTCATGCCGACCCGCGCGGCCACCGCGCGCACCTGTACAGCGGCGACGCCTCCCTCGGTCAGCAGCGAAGCCGCGGCATCGAGGATCAACCGGCGGGCTTCGTCCGGCGATCTGCGCGTTCTCGGGTTGGTCACCACCATACATTACCTTGACTCGCCAAGGTTTCACTGCGTACCTTTACCTCGACAGCTCAAGGTAGACCGGAGAGGGCATGTCGATGTTCGAAAGCACGGAGCTGAGAGGGAAATTCGGCACGGAGGTGGATCGGCGATGACAGACATGAGCCTCACGCTGAGCGACGTCACACTTCGAGCCACGGTGACCGGCAAGGGCCCCACGGTCCTGCTGCTTCACGCGGGCGAAGAGCGTCGCGACGTCTGGGCACCGGTCGCGGAGGGGATGACCGAGTGCGGACTGCGGACGGTGGCCTTCGATCTGCGCGGGCACGGCGAGAGCACCGGGCGGGCAACCACTTTGCGGGCGATCGCCGACGACGTGATCGAGATGGTGGTTCGCGAACCGGCGCCGATCGTCGTGGTGGGCGCCTCCCTCGGCGGGTTCGCCGCCGTCGCCGCCCTGGCGGAGCCGTCCGTCGCGCAGCACGCCGCCGGCCTCGTGCTCGTGGACGTCGTTCCTGATGTGGATGCGGATCGGGCCCGCCGCTGGCTCGATGACCACGGGCTCCTCGCGCGCAACACCGAACTCGCCGACGACATTCTCGCGTCCCGCTCCGAACTCCACGCGATCGTCGCGGCATCGGACCTGCCCATCCTGCTCGTGCGGGGAGGATCACGGTCTCCGCTCGGCGACGCCGACGTGGACCGGCTGTGCATGGCCAACCGACGCGTCACCGTTACCCGCATACCGGACGCCGGGCATCTCGTCGCTCGCGACGCCCCGGCGGAACTCGCGCGCATCGTCTCAGCGCACGCGACCAAGTGGCTCGGTACCGACGACGTCGTCCGATGCGCGTTCGAGCTGCAGCGCACGCTCGGCGCCGAACAGATCAATCACCCAGGCGGGACCCTGTTCGAGCACCTCCGCCGGGTGCACGCCCTCACGGTCGAATGGAACGCCGCGCCACGAACCCGGCTGGCGTCGATCTGTCACGCGTCATACGGCACCGACGGACTCCGGCACGCCCTGCTGCCGACCACGGATCGCCGACGGCTGCACCACGTCATCGGCCCTGACGCGGCGGCCCTGGTGTACCTCTACGGCGCATGCGATCGCTCGCGCACCTACCGTGAGCTCGGCCGACGACCCTTGCCCGTGACCGACAGATTCACCGGCGGCTCGAAGACGATCGAAGGATCCGAACTCCGTGATTTCGTCATCCTGACCATCGCCAACGAGCTCGACGTCGCCCGCCACGCCCAGCTGCCACCGTCGATTCGCAGCGAGATCCGTGAGCTCATCGCCGCGCTGGCCACGTACGCGCCGGACGAGGCGGCGGTAGCTCTCGCCGATGAAGCGCTCGCTCGAGCGAATGCCGGGTGAGTGTGCCCCCGCGCCTCGTGTCCCAGCGCGGCCCGTGGCGCACCGTCGATCACGTGGAATTCGTCACCGCCGAAGGGTCGACCGGTTCAACCGTCGCCGCCTCTACCCGTACTGCGGCGACGTCCCACCAGCGGAAATGGAGGCCGCCTACTACGCTCGACAACCAGCTCGGCAACCCACTGGGCCGGCGCGGGGTCACGGCGCGGAAAGGTGCTCGGCACGATGAATTCTTCTCGCGAGGTGCGCATCTCGGTTCTGGATACCGCACCTATCCCGCAGGGATCGAACGCGCGCATGGCGCTGCGTAACAGCGTTGAACTGGCACAGTTCGTCGACGAACTCGGCTACTACCGGTACTGGGTTCCCGAGCATCACGGGATGTCAGGGGTGGCCAGCGCAGCACCAGCAGTTGTTGCCGAACGCGTGGCCTCGGTGACACGGCGGATACGAGTCGGAGCAGGCGGGGTGATGCTGCCCAACCACGCACCTCTCGTGATCGCCGAGCAGTTCGGCACTTTGGAGGCTTTCCACCCGGGGCGTATCGACCTCGGACTCGGACGTGCCCTCGGCGGACCGCGTGAAATCGCTGACCGCGTGCGCAGCGAGCACGACCGCACAGCCGAATCGTTCGGAGATCAGATCCGAGAACTGCTGGCGCTATTCGACACGGAGCACGCCGACGGCCGAGCGGCGGCTGTGCCTGCTGTAGGCAACAGGCCCGAGATTTGGCTGCTCGGCAGCAGCGACCATACCGCCCGGATCGCTGGAAGCCTCGGGCTCCCTTTCGCCGCCGCGCACCATCTGAAGCCGATGAACACCGTGGAGGCGGTCCGCACCTACTTGCAGACGTTCCAGCCGTCCTCGATATGCCCGACTCCGCGGATTTCGATCAGTGTGGCGGTGATCGTCGCCGCAAGCGACGAGCAAGCCCAGTGGCTGGCCGGATCGCTCAGAATGAAGATCG
The DNA here is from genome assembly GCF_021183645.1 of Nocardia gipuzkoensis. Classification (NCBI taxonomy): domain Bacteria; kingdom Bacillati; phylum Actinomycetota; class Actinomycetes; order Mycobacteriales; family Nocardiaceae; genus Nocardia; species Nocardia gipuzkoensis. The sequence continues at coordinate 1,149,241 of NZ_CP089225.1, forward strand.
CCCGGCGACGGCAGGGCCAACCGATACGGCTACCCAGTCCGAAAGTCGCTGAGGCACATGGGTATTCGAAGAATTGGAACGCACAGCACGAGTTGACCGGCGTGTTCGTCGGGGGAACCGCAACCGTGCTGCCGCAGTTGCGGGCACTCGTTCGTGAGACCGGCGCCGACGAGCTATTGATCAAGACCGACCTATACGATCCGAGCGACCGATGCAGATCCTACGAACTGTTGATGGACGAGAAGCTCACCACCTGCGGTGGGTAGGTAATCGCCAGTGGTGGAGCGCAATCGCGCGTCAGGAAGTCAACCGCGTTGCTCGTCGTGGCGGTGCTGGGCGGCCACGACATCGGCCGTGTGCTGACGGATCCACTCCAGGAACTGCAACAACGACTCGGTGAGCCCCTGGCCGAGGGAAGTGAGTTCGTAGCTGACCCGCGGCGGTGTGGTGGGCTCCACGGTGCGCGCGACAAGCCCGTCCCGTACGAGCGTGCGCAGTGTCTGCGACAACATCTTCTCGCTGATTCCGCCGATCATGCCGTGCAACTCGGAGAACCGTAGTGGACCGCCGCCCAGGGCGGTCAAGATCAGCATGCCCCAGCGGCTGGTGATGTGGTCGAGCACCTCGCGCGCCGGGCACTCACTGTTGAATGCGTCACTCGTCATGGGCCAGGGAGGGTTTCGGACCTGCGAACGTACTGCCATATCCGGAGCTTACCCAGAGGTATGTCCTTACTGATAGTAAACCCGCAGGGCCTACGCTGCCGCCATGGTCACAGTCGTTTTCGGAGCAAGAGGCAATGTCGGCCGCCACGTCGCGGCGGGCCTGATCTCGAGGGGCGAACAGGTCCGTCTGACGAGCAGGGAACCCGAGGGGGCGGACTTCCCGCCGGGCGCTGAGGTCGTCGCGGCTGATCTGGAGCGCCCTGAAACGCTGCCCGCCGCACTCGAAGGCGCGGAGCGCGTGTTCCTCTATGCCAAACCCGACGGGATCGACGGTTTCGTGGCGGCAGCCGAGACCTCCGGAGTACGGCACGTGGTACTTCTGTCGTCCGGGGCAGTCCTGCAAAACGATGCCGACAACCCGATTGCCCGAATGCACACCATCGTCGAGTCCGCCATCGAAAAGTCCGGTCTGGAATGGACATTCATCCGGCCCGGGATGTTCGCCACGAACGCACTCTGGTGGTGGCAGAAGTCCATTCGCGACGAGGGCGTCGTTCGCATGCCGTACGCCGATTCGCGAACAGCGCCGATCCACGAGCAGGACTTGGCAGCAATCGCGGTGACCGCTTTGACCGAGCCGGGGCACCACGGCCACGCCTACTCTGTGTGGGGGCCCGAGTCACTGACTCTGCGTCAGCAGGTGCGGCACATTGGTGAGGCCATCGGCCGCGAGATCGCCTTCGAGGTGGTCTCCGTCGAACAGGCGCGTGCGGCACTGAGCGAGACCATGCCCGCGTTCGCCGTCGAGACCGTCTTGGCCGGATGGAAAGCCGGAACAGTTGCACCGCCGCAGGTGTCGACGATCATCGAGGAGATCACCGGGCGCCCTGCGCGCACTTTCGCGCAGTGGGCGAAGGACCACGCGACCGGCTTCCGCTGACCGGTCGTGCATGCCGGAAGTGTGATCGCCTTGGCTACGCTCGGTCGGCACTCGCGAGGTGACGGCGGAAAGCTCTCTGAATCCGCTTGCTGAAGGGTCGCTACCGACTGCGGTGGCGAGCAATCGGTCGGGAGAGGGCAATGCGGACAATGTCGTGCCACGCGGAACGCCGCAGTGGATTCGCCGCGCGGCCGACCCGCAAACCGCTACCGTCCGAGGTGGGTACAGGGTGCCTACCCCCTGAGGGCACCCCACCCACACCCGGGGGGTGGGCACCCTCCACCCCCCGGGGCTCGGGACCAGCCCATCTCCGTATCCGTGCGGCCAACAACGCTCTATGCGAGATGAGGCCCGCTCCGAGTTCGGTCGTTGCGACGGAACCGCACGGTCGGAGCGAGTCGCTGCCTGGAGGGGTGCCCGTGCATAGCTAAGGCCGCGTGTGCGAAGTGGTCAGGGTCACGGCCGTGGCGGCTGTGATGGCCGCGGCGGCGAGGGCGGCGGTGGCAGGCCAGCCGAACCAGCCGACAGCGGCGGCACCGGCGGCGGTGCCCAAGCTGCCGCCGATGAAGTAGACGACCATGTAGGCGCTGTTGAAGCGGGCCGGTGCGGCCGGCTCGATGGCGAGCACCGTGCTCTGATTCGCCACCTGCGCTGCGAACAGTCCGGCGTCGAAGAGGCCCAGGCAGATGAGGGTTACGACGGTGCGCGGCAGGGAGACGCTCAGGACCACGGCGGCGGCGATGGCGAGCACGAGCCCGGCCAGGATCACTCGATGCGCGCCGATGCGATCGGTCCACGTCCCCGAAATGCGGGTGGCGATAACGCCGAGGAGCCCAGCTGAGGCGTACATGCCGATCCGTTCGGCGGAATACGAGAACGGCGGCTGGGACAGCGCGACCGCGAGTCCGGCCCAGATCGTGCAGAAGGCGAAGAACCAGAGGGCGCCGCGACCTGCCGCCACCCGGAGCGCCGAAAACCGGGTGTACAGTCCGGGAATCTCGCGCAGCGTCGCCAGATAGCCGACGGTGGCACTTCCCGCCGCGGCGGGTAGGACGAAGCGAGCGATGGCAGCGATAGCGGCGCAAGCCACTGCGAAGACGAACAGCATTCCGCGCCAGCCGATCGAATCCGTCAGCCACCCTCCGGCGATCCGGCCCACGAGAATCCCCGCCGAAATGCCCGCTGTCACGATTCCCAGTGCCGTGGCCTGCCGCGATGGTTGCGCGAAACGCCCGGCGATCGAACTCAATTGGGCGCCCGCCGAGGATCCTGCCCCGATCAGGCCGACGACGAAGCCGAGCAGCCAGGGCGAACCGACAACCGCATTCAACGCCAATGCGACTGCCAACGCGCCGAATTGGGCCGATATCACCAGGCGCGGCGCGAACTGGTCGACCAGCGGTACCAGAAGCGCGAGTCCGGCCAGATAGCCGATCGGTCCGCATGCCAGGGCCGTGCCGACCGCCGCGAGTGAGGTGTGCAGCGAACCAGCCACCTCGGCGATGGCCGGTTGCAGCGGATAGATACTGGCGGTACCCAGCGCGGCCGCGAGCGCCATGAACCAGACGACGGGCGTCCGCAACGCGGTGGCGCCCCTTGCGCCGGGAAAGAGATCTGTTTCCATTGCACCGACGCTAAGAACGCCGAGGCTCGGATTCCGGCGGGAAAAGGACGCGATCGTCGCAGGCACAGCGCGGGTCCGGCGCTCTTTCGGCCGCGAACGACGCTCGGCTCAGCCCGCGGGTTCCGCCGATCCGACGGCTTTGTCGTACACCTGGCCCGCGTCGCGGACCTTGGTCGCGAGGAACCGCATACGCTCGGCGGTGAGGTAGCCGCCACCGAAAGCGGTTCGGTCCAGCTCGGCGGCCACCTGGTCCAGCGCCAACCGCGCAAATCGGATCTGATCAGGCATGATCAAGTTCTACCGGCGATTACCGACGAAAACACCGCCCCACGCCGGTGAATCTCGGCGCACATCGACGGATTTACGCCGGACCCGAATATTCCGCTGCGCCGATTCGGAATGCCGGTGACCGATACCGGCGCTTGTGGGCCGCGCTATCAAAGCGTTCACTGCGACACACAAATGGCCTACTACTCGTCACTGCTCAAACCTGAGCCGCACGGCGTTGTGCGTATGCGATGACGTTCTCTGCATAGGCCGACGTGTCCGGCTCCGCGAAGCATGCCTGGTAGCGGACCAGCGCGTCCTCCAGTTGCGGTCCTGGTCCGCGAGAGGCGAGCAGGACGACAATCGCCTCCCAGGTTTCGATCCGCGGGTCCGGGAGGGCCAGCAGTTCGTCGAGGTAGCGGCCCGGTTCGAGCAGTCGCAGCGCCCGGCGCGCGTAGGCGTGCACCCGCCGGGGCAGCTGGGCGCGGATGGCGTCGACGTCGGCCTGCAGCACTTGGCCCGGTCGGGCCGGGTCGACCCGCAGGGCCCACAACTCGGTCAGATCGTCCGGCATACCGTGGTCGTCGATCAGCCCGGGGCCGGTCGCCTGCTCGAGCGGCGCTATCGGGAGACCCAGCTCGGTATTGCGCCGGTTACAGAATTCCCACCAGGCGGTCGGTGTGGCACTCAGGTTCAAACCGAATTTCAGCTCTTGTTGCCCGCCTGTCCAGGTACGCAGGGTCCGGGTGCGGCCGACGGACGCCACACCGCCCGGCACGACCCGCGTCCATCTGGCCTCGGAGCCATCGAAGCCATACGGCTGCAGCAGCTTTCCCGCTTCTCGCGTCAGTCGGCGCAGCGCCGCGTCCGGTCCGACCATGCGAGCAGATTAGCGGTACGCACCGACACGAACAGACGAGCACGCGCCCCATCACCGCTGCGGTCGCCAAGCCCGCGACCGGACTCGCTGACCGCGTCGGGCGGCCGGTGACAGCCGGAACTCGGTTCAATCATTGATTGAATCAATTCTTGAAACATGTTTTACTTCTATGCCGAGCGGGCCGGAGTCTCGCTGATGTAAGGAGGCTCGATGACCGAGAGAACCGTGCTGATCACCGGCGCCGGTGGCGGGCTGGGCGGCGCGACCGCGGCCCTGTTCGCCCGCCGCGGCTGGACGGTGCTCGCCGCCGATCTGCGCCCGCCCGCACCCGCGCCCAACACGATCCCGCTCACGCTCGACGTCACCGACACCGCCTCGGTCGCCGCGGCACTGACCAGCGCCGAAGAGCACGCGCCGGGCGGGCTGGACGCGGTGGTGACCTTCGCCGGGACGATGTTCGTCGGCGCCCTTGTCGAGGTCGACGACGCGGACCTGCAACGCATCTTCGAGGTGAACGTGCTCGGTACCCACCGCGTGGTGCGAGCCGCTTTCCCGCTGGTGCACCGGCGCCGGGGGCGAGTGATCACCATCAGCTCCGAGACCGGGTGGCAGAAGGCCCTCATGCTCAACGGGCCCTACGCCATGACCAAACACGCCATCGAGGCCTACTCCGACGCACTACGGCGAGAACTGATGTTCCTCGGCATCCCGGTCAGCATCATCCAACCGGGCCCCTTCCGCACCGACATGGTGCACGGCATCCGCGCCACCTTCGAACGGGCGCGCGAGCGGTCCACTCACTTCGCCGAACTGACCGGCAAGGTCGCAGCCCTCGCCGAAGGCGAACAGCGCCGTGCCCACCACCCGGATGTCCTCGCTCGCGCCGTATGGAAGGCCGCCACCGCATCCCGGCCGCGCAGGCGCTACTCGGTCCGGCCCGACCCACGGCGGGTGCTCATGCACCGGCTCCCCGACGCACTGCTCGATCCATTGCTCGAGGCGGCGCTGCGACCTCGATGATCGGCTGATAAACGACTGTCAGTCGTTTGCGCGGGCCATCCGGTCACTCCCTTCCATGAGCGAGTTCCAGCGTCCTGGCCCGGTGTTCCAGCGAGTAGATCGCCGACAAGACCTCCGGTATGCGGTGCGCGTTCGCTCGGCTTGTGCACGACCGTGTTTCCCGTGGCCAGGGCCGCGCCGAGCAATCCGCAAGGCACGGCGACAGGATCGTTCCAAGGCGTCAGGGCGACGACGACGCAGCGCGGTTCCCACACCATGAAGTCGGTCGCTTCGTAGTCACCCTGCAAGCTCTTTCCTCGTTGCACCGGTCCCAATTCGGCGTATTGCTCCAACGTCGCGGCACCGGCCAGCACGCCCTCTTTGCTCTCGGACTGCGGGCGTCCGGTTTCGGCATGGTTCAGCTCTGCGAGTTCGTCGGCATGCGCGCGCAGCGCGACGGCGCCGGCACGCAGCGCGGCGGCCCGCTCGGCCGCTGGAGTTCGCGCCCATTCGGACTGAACACGATTGGCCAGTTCTCCCTGGCGCTCGATCTCCGCGACACCGGTCATGGGCACCTTGCCGACAGGGGCACCGGGCATGGACCGGCGATAGGCCATGTCCCCGGAGCGCGGACGAGGTAGCGGCGAAGCGGAGGTGCGCGCTCGCGGGGACATGGTGACCACCCTCGTGATCGCGGAATCACAGCACGAGGCGGTCGAGGAGCAGTTTCTTCTGGCCCGAAATCCGGCGGAACGTCCCGGAGGGCAACGATCTCGCTGACCAGGCGATCACCCAGGAGGGCGAAGCAAAGCGGTTGCTGCAGCGATTGAAGGATTGCGAGCCGGGCAGCGACGTGTTCGAGGATGCGCTGACCCAGTTCATTCCGGCGGCCCGCGCGCACATCGAGTTCGAGCAGTCTCAGGTGTGGCCGCGCTTCGCGGACGCGATATCACCGGAGAAGTCGAACGAATTGGGCCGCAAGATGGCCGCGGCCAAGGCCATGGCCCCGACCAGGCCCCATCCGGGCACCCCATCGAGCCCCGGCGCCCTGAAAACGGTGGGCCTGGTGGCCGCCGTGGTGGACAAAATCCGCGACCTGGTCACCGGCAGGCGCTCGCACTACCCGCCGACTCCGCCCGCGGGCTGAAGCTCGCGCCGCCGGACGGGGCCGCCGCGCCGAAAGCGACGGCGCGCCCCGTCCGCGCCGTCGCTCAGGTTCTCCGGACCGCCCGCAGAGTCGGTGCGGTACGCGCGGCTTCGTGCCGCCGAACAGTGTTCAGCCCTTGACCAGTTCGGGAGTCGTGGGCTCGGGCTCCTCGGCGGCTTCCGGGTCGGCGGACCGGCTCGGCAACAGCACCGCCATGACGATCACGATCAGTGCCAGGGCCGCCGAGACTCCGAACGCCAGGCGCATGCCGTCGAGGTGGGCGGAGACGACATCGACACCGTCCGCCGCGAGCGTGGTGGCGCGCGCCGACATCACCGTCACCACCAGGGCGGTGCCGAAAGCGGCCGCGACCTGCTGCAGGGTGCCGAGCATGGAGCTGCCGTGGGAGTACAGCTGGTGCGGCAGCGCGCCGAGGCCGAGCGTGAAGACCGGGGTGAAGGCCGCGGCCAGCGCCACCATCAGCAGGATGTGCAGGGCCAGCAGTTGCCAGTACGGCATGGTCATCGAGATCTGGGTGAACCCGGCCAGTGACGCCGCGATCCCGATCGAGCCCGGGATCACCAGCCAGCGACCACCGAACCGGTCGAACAGACGCCCGACGGTCGGTCCGAGCAGGCCCATCGCCAACCCGCCCGGCATCACCAGCAAGCCGGTCGCCAACGGGCTCAGGCCGCGCAGGTTCTGCAGGTACAGCGGCAGCAGGATCATCGACCCGAGCATCGCCATGAACGCCACCGACATCAGGATCAGCGCCTTGGTGTAGGTGCCCGACAGCAGGACCCGCAGGTCCAGCAGCGGAGTGCCGGTGCGCTGCAGGCGCAGCTGACGCAACACGAACGCGGCGATCAGCGCCGCGCCCACGGCCACGATCAGCGCCGGGCCTGCCAGGTTGCCGCTCTCGAATCGGCTCAGCCCGAAGACCAGGCCGCCGAAGCCGAGCGCCGCCAGTGCCACACTGGCCACATCGATCTGCCCGGCCTGCGGTTCACCGACGTTCTCCAGCTGACGCAGACCCAGCCAGGCGATCACACCCGCGATCGGCAGCACCAGCACGAAAAGCCAACGCCACGAGGCGATCTGCAGCACCGCACCGGAGATCACCGGACCCATCGCGGGCGCCACCGAAATGGCCAGGGTGACATTGCCCATCACCCTGCCACGGTCGCGCTCGGGGACCACGGTCATCAGCGTGGTCATCAGCAGCGGCATCATCACCGCCGTACCGCCGGCCTGGATGATCCGTCCGATCAGCAGCACCGCGAACGACGGCGCGACCGCGGACAGCGCGGTACCGGCCAGGAAGACCCCCATCGCCGCCGTGTACGCCGTCCTGGTCGAGACACGCTGCAGGAACCAGCCGGTGGTGGGGATGACTGCCGCCATCGTCAGCATGAACGCCGTCGATACCCATTGCGCCGCACGGTCGGTGATGGCGAGATCCTCCATCAGCCGCGGGATGGCGTTGATCATGATGGTCTCGTTCAAGATCACCACGAACGTCGCGAGGACCAGCACCCGGATGACGGTCGGTGTCCGCCCTCCCGAGGCGGGAGCGGATGGTTCGGCGGACATCGGTTACCTCCGGAGTGTGGGTCGTCGTCAGGATTATGTGGCCCGTTGCCCAGTCATCGATTCGCGTCCCGGCGCCACAGTGGTGCAGACGCCGTCAACTGCTCGAACTCATCGGGCGCGGGTCAGTATTCCGGCCTGCACCGACACAAATCACTCGATTATTCCGCCGCCGCACCGCACACAACGACCGCGAACTGCTGGTCAGGACCACTTCTCACAAGCCGCCGACAGCTAATCGTGAGCCTGGTCACCCCTCCTGAACGGCGTCGCGGCCGCCGCTATTTGGACTGCACCAGTTGCTTGGCGGGGTTGGCGTCCGGCGCCACACCGTCGTGGGCGACCATCGCGTCCTGACGGCCGAGGGCGGGGCCGCCGGGCAGCAGACCGACGATCGGCCACGGCGCGGGTTCCGGCGTAGCGTGTTCGGAGTCCATGCCGAGAGCCTTCTGCGCGTCGGCGTCCTTGATGCCGTATCGGACTCCGGTATCCGCGATGTAGAACAGGCTGTCCTTGCGTTGGCTGTCGGGTTCGATACCCGTGGTCTGCACGAACATGCCCGACCCGGGCTTGGTGTAGAACTGGGCCACGTTCGCGCCGGTGCCGTCGGCTTGGGCCAGTTGCACCGGCCGAGCGTTGTCGGGGATCGGCAGCGCGCGCCCGGTGATCAGCGAGAGCTCGGCACGGCGGGTGCCGTCGGCCTTGTCCGATGCGACCGGCAGCGGTTTCCACGAAATGCACTGCACCGGCTGGTCCTTCATGTCCACGATGGCCGGGGCGGTTTCGGGGTAGTCCTGCACGGGCAGCGTGCCGACCAGGTCGGTGTGGGAGCGGGCGTAGTCGGTGATCTCGTAGTTCCCCGCGGTGGGATTGGAATTGCGAATGATGTCGGCGGTCAACGGTGAAATCGGTTGCAGCCCGGTGCTCAGCACCACGTAGTGCTGGTTCACGCTGATGACGCGAACCACGTCGCCGTTGCGACGGTTATCGATGGGCTTCAGCGGGAACCCGCCAGGATCATCGATCTTGGGGCGCTCGATGGGCGGCACTTCGGGAATCGCGTTCAACAGACCCGGGCTGATCGGGCGCGGGGTCATGCCGCGGATCTTCAGCGCGTCGGTGATCGCACGGTCGGCCATGTCCACGCGGGCACGGCGGTTGGCATAGATCAGATAAGCCGAGTCCTTGCCCTGCACCAGCAGGGCGCGCTCCTGCGCCAGCACGCCCACCTTCTCACCGAGGCTGGGATCGCCGGCGATGACCGTACTGCTCAACGCGTTGGAGCCGTCGGTCTTCAGCTCGTCGCACACCGTCCAGGAACGGCCCTTGCCGCTGGTGTCGAATCCCAGCGCGGAAGGCGCGCCCGGGATGCCGATCAGCGTGCCGCGCGGCCGCTTCGACAGCTCCGACTCTTTGACGATGACCGCCTTGGCCGCATCGCCGACCGCCAGGCGAGCCGACGCGAGGTTGAGCGCCGGATGCACCACACCGTCGATCGACGCGTAGACCTGACCGGAATCCTTGCCGATGAGGATCTTGCTGTCGCCGATCTTGTCCTGCGGGCGCAACAGCGCAAGTACGCCGCAGCCCGCGAGCACGACACAGCCCAGGATCAGACCGGCCGCGTACGCGCGCGACTGCGAGCGCATCGGGTCGTGCAGCATGCGCACATCCCGGCGCACCAGGGCATGCTCCATCCGCCGGACCAGAAAGCGGTAACCGCTCACCTGCCAACGCGTAGTGGGTTTTGAAGGCATCAGCGCTCCCCCGAACCAGTGTTCATGACTTGCCGAGCCAACCCTACAAGTTGCCACCCGGCCGAGCGGCCGCGACGCGGAACAGACAGCGCCCGCGCGGCCGATGACCTGAATCCGCCAGTGCCGTCGGGCACACATGGGCAAAGCCGGGCGTGTGGCCGATGACGGCGAACTATGGTGAGGCGGTGCCGCTCGAACCAGGTGACCAGTTTGCGGGATTCATCGTCCAGGCCCGCCTGGGGCATGGCGGCAGCAGCGAGGTGTATCTGGCGCGGGACCCGGACGGATCGCGGCCGGTCTCGCTGAAGATCCTCGGACCCGAGGACAGCCGATCGCCCGAGGCGCGGGCGAGATTCGTGCACGAGTTCGACATCCTTTCGGCGCTGCGGCACCCCGACATCGTGCGGATGTACACGCATGGGGAGAGCGGCGGCAGGCTGTGGTCGGCACACGAGTACGTGGCGGGTGCGACAGGTTCGACTGCGGTGCCGGCGCCGCACCGAGCCCCGGATCTGCGACGGGCGCTGCGCGTCTTGACCCACGTCGCAGCAGGATTGGATTTCGCGCACGCCAACGGCGTAGTCCATCTCGACGTGAAACCGGCGAATGTCCTGGTCGGCACGGACGAGCCCGCGACGGTCAAGATCTCGGACTTCGATTCGGCCCGATGGTTGCACCGGCCCGAACCGCCTTTGGCGACCAACGGTTTCGTCGTGGTATCGGTGCCGTACGCCGCGCCGGAACTGCTCCGGGCGGGCACGGTGTCCCCGGCGACCGACCAATACGCGCTGGCCTGTTCGGCTGTCGAACTGCTCACCGGCCACACGCCGTTCGCCCGCGGCACCCTCATGGCCACCGCGGAGGCCCAGCTGCACGATCCACCACCCGAGATCTCCCGCCGTAGGCGCTGGATCCCGCCGGAAGTGGACGCGATCCTGCACCGGGCGCTCGAGAAGGAGCCCGGTGCCCGCTACGACTCGTGCGCCGACCTCATCGGCCTGCTCACCGAGGCACTTCAGGACGTTGATCCTCGCCCCCTCTCCCCCGTACTGGACCGCGTGAAAGCGGCGTTTCGCCGAGCGCCATCGATGAATGCCACCTTGGGACGGATAGGCGGTACGAAGTTCGGCTCTCGCGTCATACGCTGACGAAATTGTGGCCATCGCCGTCATCCGCTCGGCCGCGTAGGCCGGGTCGAGCAGCGCCACCAGAAATGCGGCGGCCGTGCTTGCCCGAATAAGCGTTCGGACGCCGATTGTGAACCGGGCGGCTGCCCCGCCGGTGACCCAGCGCAGCCAGGTGACGAGTGCTCACACCGGCGGTCCGATCCAGCCCGGCGTCGGCGCGCAGGCGATGCGATAGTCGGCCACCGGGCTCGACAGCCGGTCCGATCCGGGCGAGCGCTGGGACACAACCGCGCTGTACCTGGACGACGCCACCCTCCGCACAAGCTGGGTGAACGTGCTGCGCCGTCGCCTACCCCCGCGCCTGCGACCGCCCACCGAGCGACGTGCTCGACCGCTGCGCAGCTGGGGCGCTTGATTTGCCGGTTTCCTTGCGAGGGAGCCGGTGCGCCGTCACGCTGAAAGTATGCGGACCCGCGATATCGAGGTCGGGTGCACCTATATGGTGCTGGTCCCGCAGCGTCTACCGCGCAGTCGGTACCCCGACTGCGACCAGCCGGGTTCGCTCACCTGGGCATGGTCGTGGCTGCGGGGCGGCCGGTTCCGGCTCACCGTGACCGAGGTCGACGGCACCAGTGATCCGGCCATCGTCGAAGGCTTGCGGATCACCGCGAACTCGCGCATCGCGGTGGTGTTGACCGCCGAGCAGGCCAACGAGCTGGGTCTGCCGGTCGGGGTGTTCCGAGTGCGCGGGACCCTGTTCGACGGCGAGGACCGGCCGGTGCGCCTGCCCGAGGTCGAACCACTACGGGTTCCCGCCCGCTGGTTGCGACCGGTCGAGCAGCCGTGCTTCACCCACCGCGACATCGATTGCTTCCCCTACCTCTGACCGATCGCGGGCCGAGCACCCCTTGGTGGGCACGGTCGGCGCCACCGTTTCAGCGGATACGCGCAGCAGACCATCCACGACAGGCCGGGTAGGCGGCGGCGGCCGATGTCGCTCAGGCGGTGTAGGGCGCGATAAGACGTTCTGCCGCGGCCCAGAGTCCGGCTTCGCGCCGCTGGTCGTAGGACTCCTGCGACGACCGGGACACGCGGCCGCGATCGACGTAGGAGCCGGTGGGGGCCACGGTGGCGCCGAGGACCACGTCCGCGAGGTATCGCCCTGCGGCGGCGCGGCTGGTCGCCAACGGCGTGCCGGCCAGCACCGGCAGGATGCGGCGCATCGCGAACCGGGAGACCGGCCCCGCATTGCGGGCGAGGTCGGTGCCGGGGACGAACCCCGGGTTGAAGCCGATGGCGTCGATCCCGGCGGGCAGGCGCCGCGCGTACTCGTGCACCAGGTAGATGGCGGCGAGTTTGCTCGTCGAGTACGCGGTGCGTCCGGCGGCGGTGGTGCCCGGCTTCGGAAACGCGCCTGGGCGGGCGAGCACGGCCGGTGACTGCCAGACGGGGCCGGGCACCATCCCCAAGTTGTGCCGGAGATCACCGAAATGGGTGTCGCTCACGGTGACCACGATCCGGGCCGGGGCGCGGAAGCGATCCTCGAGCAGGCGGACGAGCAAATGGTTCGCGAGCACATTGACGACAAAGGTGGCCTCCAAACCGTCGCGCCCCGCGGTCAGCGCGTTCGTGTACTGCATTCCCGCGTTGCCCACGAAACCGTGCAGCGGGGGCAGATCGCCACCGTCGAGCCGGGCGCGGATCTCGTCCGCGGCCGACCGCACGCTGTCCAGTGCGCCCAGGTCCACTGTCACGTGCGAGACCCGGCGCCCATCCCCGCCGAGTTCGGCGGCCAGCCGCGCGCCGGTGGACCCGCGGGCGGCGACGACGAGATGCGCCTCCCGCGCCTGGCGAAGGATGTGCTCCGCGGCGACCCGGCCGATCCCGCGACTCGCCCCGGTCATCACGATGGTCGACCGCATGAGGTCCTCCTTCACTGGCATGTGGCAGCGCCCCGGTCGGGCATATCGACCTTCGTCGCCGACCCCCGTCGGCTGCCAGTGCCGCGCCGGTCACTAGGACCGGCAGTACCCAGGCCGGCCGGGCCCGCAGAGGCGAGAATGAACGGGTGGCTACCTCTCGCTCCGCTTTCGGCGAGCTCCTGCACGCCTGGCGCGATCGGCTGTCGCCTGCCGACGCGGGCTTCGCGGTGACCGCCGGCCGTCGCGCCCCTGGACTGCGCCGCGAGGAGCTCGCGCAGCTGGCCGGGCTCTCGGTCGACTACATCCTGCGCTTGGAGCAAGGACGCGCGCGCAACCCTTCGGCTCAGGTGGTCGGCGCCCTCGCCCGCGCCCTGCAACTCTCCCGGACCGAGCGCGACGAGTTGTACCGCAGCGCCGGGCTGCTGCCGCCCCGAGACGGGACGATCGGCACGCATGTGCCCGCGGGCATCCAACGGCTCGCCGCGCGGCTCGGCGATGTCCCGATCGGGGTGTTCACCGCCGACTGGACGCTGGTGTGGTGGAACGGCATGTGGAGCGCCCTGCACGGTGACCCCGCCCTGGTCCCGGCCGCGGAGCGGAACCTCGCGCGCGCCGTTTTCGGTAACGGCGCGGCTCGCGCCGCGGTCCGCCCCTTCCGGTCCGACCGAGCGGAAGACGCCTTCCCGGCGTCGATCGTCGCCGATCTCAAAGACGCGGCGTCGCGCTACCCCGCCGACGACGGGCTCGATCGCCTCGTCCGAGAGCTTCGCACCACGTCCGTCGCCTTCGCCCACCTCTGGGCGACGGCGACGGCGTCCCAGCACACGAGCGACCGGAAGACGATCCGGCATCCGGAGGTCGGTGAGATCACCCTCGACTGCGACGTGCTCGTCGTTCCCGGCGCGGATCTCCGCATGGTCACCTACACGGCGGCAGGCGCGAGCAGCGACGCGGGGAAACTCGACCTCCTGCGCGTCACGGACGGCCGCGCGGCCACCCCGCTCCCCTGAGCCACGGCGCGTCACCGAATTCGTCAGCGGGCCAATCGGTCTCGCCACTCGGACGAGAGCAAGGCGGATCGTCCGGCAGCCGGTCGATCCCATGGCGCCGGATCAGTGGACGAGCTGGTCGGCCCAGGCCTGCGGCAGGGCCGCACTCGACACGTCTGCGATTTCGCGCAAGCGCTGCACGGGAGTTCCCAAGCGGCTCAACTGAATCAGCCCCTGCGCGACCACGACGACCGTGGCGCTGAGGGCGGAGAGCGCGGCTTCGTCGTGGTCTCCGGCGTCGTGCATCGCGGGCCGCAGCCGGTCGGCGACACCGTGCTCCATCGCCGTGGTGGTCCGGGCGCCGATGGCGGCGACTTCGGGGATCCGGGTGCCGAGATGGGCGATGCTGTTGATCATCAAGCAGCCGCGCCGATCCGGCTGCGCGGCACAGTCTTCGATGATCGCCTGATAGAGCGCGCGCACCGCGGATCGCGCCGAACCGCCCGCCGCACCGATGGCCTCGCGGACCAGGCGCGCCCGACCCTCGCAATAGCGTTCGAACGCGGCGAGGAACAGGCCACGCTTGCTGCCGTAAGCGGCGTAGATGCTCCCGTTCCCGATGCCCGTGGCGAGCGAGACATCTTCCACCGAAGTGCTGTCGAAACCCTTCGACCAGAACAGCTCGGTCGCGGCGTCGAGCAGGTTCGATTCATCGAACTGTCGCGGCCGTCCCATGTGCTCACCGTACCAATCGACCTGCGAGGTATCCCACACCCCTTGTTCTGGAGGTGTGCCTCCACAATACTGGTGGACATGTCTTCCAATTTCGCCACCCGGCCCCGCAGACGGGTGGGCGTTCTGGTCTTCGACGGCGTCAAGATGCTCGATTTCGTCGGGCCCGCGGAGGTGTTCGTCGAGGCGAACCAGTCGGTGGCGGGGTACGAGGTGGTCGTGGTCTCGGCCGACGGCAAGGACGCCCAGACCTCGATCGGCGCGCGGGTCGAGGTGAGTTGCGCGGCCGCCGACGCGGGCCGTTTCGACACGGTGGTGATTCCGGGAAGTGAGCTCTCCCTGGGGAAATTCGTGACCCCGGAGGTCTTGGCGGCCGCGCGGCATCTGTCCTGCAACACACGGCGGGTGGCCTCCATCTGTAGCGGCGCGTTCGTCCTCGCCGAGCTGGGGCAGTTGGACGGCAGGCGTGCGACCACACACTGGAAATTCGCGACCGAACTCGCGCGGCGGTACCCCTCGATCGAGGTGGACCCGGATGCGATCTTCGTGCGGGACGGCAATCTCTACAGCTCGGCCGGGGTGGCCGCGGGCGTCGATCTCGCGCTGGCACTGATCGAGGAGGACCACGGGGCCGATGTGGCGCGGCAGGTGGCGCAGTCGATGGTGGTCTACATGCAGCGCGCGGGCGGTCAGTCACAGTTCTCGGCGTCGCTGAGCGGACCGGCGCCGCGCACCCCCCTCGTCCGCGGCGTGGTGGACCTGATCTGCGCCGACCCTGCGTATCCACACACGGTGCAGACCCTGGCCGCCCATGCGCGAGTCAGCGTCCGGCACCTCACCCGGCTGTTCCGTGCGGAACTCGAGCGCTCGCCCGCGGAATACGTCGCGTTCATCCGCTTCGGAACGGCCAGGGACATGCTGCACGCCGGATACAGCGTGACGGAGGCCGCCATGGCGGCCGGGTACGGCACCAGCGAGGCGCTGCGCCGGGCCTTCGTGACCCGCCTGGGCATCTCCCCGCGCAAGTATCAGCAGCGCTTCCGATCGACCGGATCGACCGGCGGGCCGGAGCAGACGATGGCGCGGGCCGTGTCCTGATCAGAGGCTTTTGTGGCCCGTGGGGAGGGGCGCCGGGCGGGCCTTCCGGCCGAGACTGAGTCATCCCCAGCGCCCACCCATCGAGCGCTGGAGAAAGGAACGCCATGTCCGCCCCGGCAAGTCCCACCGTCGTTCTGGTGCACGGCGCGTTCGCCGATGCCTCGAGCTGGTCCCCCGTCACCGAACGGCTGCTCGCTCAGGGCCATCGGGTCGTGGTTCCCCCGGTGTTCAATCGCAGCCTGTCCGCGGACGCGGCCTACATCGAGTCGTTCGTACGGCAGATCGACGGCCCGGTGCTGCTGGCCGGGCACTCCTATGGCGGAGCCGTCATCACGGTCGCCGGTGTCGCCGAGAATGTCGTCGGGCTGGTCTACGTGTCCGGCTACGCGCTGGAAGAAGGCGAGAGCCTGGGGCAGTTGCAGGGCGGATTCCCGGATTCCGACCTGGCCGCCAATCTCGTCTACGCGCCCTACCCGGTCGCGGGCGCCGAGCCCGGCACGGACGTCTCGGTCGACGTCGACGCCTTCCCCGAGGTCTTCGCCGCCGGTCTCGATCCGGCGAAAGCCAAGGTCCTCGCCGTCTCGCAACGGCCGTTGTCGGCGCTCGCGTTCAACGAGCCCGCCTCGGCGGCCGCGTGGAAGACGAAGCCCGCGTGGGGCATCGTGTCCAGCGCCGACCGCACGATCAATCCCGACGTCGAACGCTTCGGCTACAAGCGAGCCGGATTCCGCGCCGTGGTCGAGATCGACGGACCACACCTGGTGATGCAGACCCACCCCGACGCGGTCGTCGCCGTCATCACCGAGGCGATCGCTCGCTCGGCCTGAGCCACAGCAGTTCCCCACCCCCGTAGAGAGAGGCACGATCATGTCAGGAAACCCGCTGGGCATCCCGCTCGAACCCGCGGCGCAGGAGTTCGTCGACGCGACCTCGCAGCCGCCGTTCCTCTACCAGCTCCCGCCCGAAGAGGGCCGCAAAGCGGTGGACGGCGTGCAGGACTCGCCGATCTTCAAGCCCGAGATCGATGAGGAATGGATCACCGTCGAGGGCGGGCCGACCGGCTCGGTGCGAGTGCGGATCGTCAAACCGCAGGGCACCACCGGAACGCTCCCGGTGATCGTCTACACCCACGGCGCGGGATGGGTGTTCGGCGACGCGCACACCCACGATCGCCTGGTGCGCGATCTCGCCGTCGGCGCGCACGCCGCCGTGGTCTTCCCCGAATACGACCGGTCGCCGGACGTGCGCTACCCAGTGGCCAACGAGCAGTCCTACCGGGTGGTCCAGTGGGTCACCGCGGAGGGCGCGCAGAAGGGGCTCGACTCGTCCCGGATCGCGATCGCCGGTGATTCGGTCGGCGGCAACATGGCCATCGCGCTGACGCTGATGGCCAAGGAGCGCGGCGACGTCTCCTTCGTTCAGCAGGTGCTGTTCTATCCGGTGACCGACGCCAACTTCGACACCGGCTCCTACCAGCAGTTCGCCGAGGGCTACTTCCTCACCCGCGAGGGCATGAAGTGGTTCTGGGATCAGTACACCACCAGCGCCGAGGATCGTGCGCAGATCACCGCATCGCCGCTGCGGGCTACCACCGAGCAGCTGACCGGACTGCCGCCTGCGCTGGTCATCACGGCCGAAGCCGATGTGCTGCGCGACGAGGGCGAAGCCTTCGCGGGCAAGTTGCGTGCCGCGGGCGTGCCGGTCACCCAGGTGCGCTACGGCGGCATCGTGCACGACTTCGTGATGGTGAACTCGCTGCACGACACGCACGCCGCCAAAGCCGCGGTGGCGCAAGCCGTCGCCACGCTGCGGGCGGCCCTGCACTCCGCCTGACGACCCGACGATCGAATTCGAAGGAACCCCATTCGTGAGCACCGAGCCCACCAGTTCTCCCGCGCCGACCATCGTGCTGGTCCACGGCGCGTTCGCCGACTCTTCCAGTTGGAACGGAGTCATCGAACGCCTGCGCGCACAGGGGCATTCCGTGATCGCGGCCGCCAATCCGCTGCGCGGCCTCGACAGTGACGCCGCGTACGTGGCCTCGGTCCTCGACTCTGTCGAAGGACCGTACGTTCTGGTCGGCCATTCCTACGGCGGCAGCGTCATCACGGTCGCTGCCGCCGGGAAGACCGAAGTCCAAGCGCTCGTCTACATCGCCGCATTCATCCCCGACGAGGGCGAGAGCGCGCTGCAATTGGCCGACAAGTTCCCCGGCTCGACGCTCGGGCCGACCACCAGGCCCGCTTCCTATCCGCTGCCCGACGAGGGCACCGGCACCGAGCTCTACATCCGGCCGGAGGAATTTCACCAGCAGTTCGCCGCCGACGTGCCCGCCGTCACCGCCGAACTGATGGCGGCGACACAGCGTCCGGTCGCCCTCGAGGCCTTGCAACAGCAGGCGACCGCCGCCGCCTGGCGGACCATCCCGTCGTTCGCGCTGGTCACCAGCGAGGACAAGAACATTCCGGCGGAAGCGCAGCGGTTCATGGCAGAACGCGCGGGAGCCGTGACCGTCGAAATCTCGGCCTCTCACGCGGTCTCGGTTTCCGCCCCGGACGCGGTCAGTGACCTGATCGTCCGGGCAGCCGCAGGCCAGTAGTACCGCCTCGGAGCTCCGCGCGGCAGGAATTCCCTCAGCGCGGGGCTCCGCAGCGCGCCCGGTCCGCGCGACCGGGCGCGATCGAGAGCGCCGGACCACATCGAAGACAGCGGTTATCCGGCTTCGTTCTCAGCAGGTGACCACGGCCGTGGCGAAGCCGTCGAGCACCAGGACGGCGTCGGTGAGCGGTGTGACTCGCAGACCGCTGGAGCCGATCTGTTCGATGGCGACCGGGGCGGACGGGGAAGCCAGGGTGACCGTCAGCGGCGTGCCGGACTTGTTGATCACCGCGAGTTTTCGATCGCCGGACACGGTGACGAAGGCCCGTGCGTGCATCCGCGCATCGGGGAAGGCGGTGGCGGCGGCGGCGAGCTCGTCGCCAGGGCCGAAGTGCCGCAGCAGTAAGGCCAGGGCCTCGTAGCGAAGGTTCTCAGCACCGGTTTCCCAGTCGATCAGCGAGGTGCCGGGGATCATGCCGGGGTAGTCCATGAACTCGGCGATCCCGACCAGATCGGTGCCGAGCGCGACGAGTTCGGCCCAGAGATAGGACTGAACCGCGGCGCTGAGTGCCCAGTACTCCTCGGGGATCTCCGGGCTCGGATTCATCACGTCAGCCGGATAAGTACCGATTTCGTTGATGAACGTTTTCGCGGCCGGGGCGAGCCTGCGCCGGATGCCGTCGATGAACCGCGCTTGCTCCAGAAATCCGTCGGCCCGCGCGAAGAAGATGTCGCGCCAGTGTGCGTACGGCGCGTTGCCCTCCGGGCCGAACGGGTTGCGGATGTCCGGCGACGCATAGAAGTGATAGGAGAACGCGTCGACCGGGACGCCGGGCCTATGGTTGGCCGAATCGAGGAAATGCCAGTAGTACTCGGGCTCGCGGTGGATATGACTCAGCGACAAACCGACGAACTTCATGTCGGGGTCCAGCGGACGAAGACGTTCGACGATCGCGTCGTAGAGCCTCGTGTAGTCCGCCGGTGCGATCCGGTGCCCCAAGTCGGGTTCGCACAACACTTCCCAATAGGCGAAGCGGTAGTGGTGCCCGGACTCGTGACGGCGCCCCAGCTCGTCGGTGAACCCGCCCGCGATGTACCAGCTGGCGAGGCGGTAGAAGTAGTCCGCGACCTCGGTGAACGTGGGGTCGCGGAACTCGGTGCCCCGCTCGTAGTCCCAGTGGATCTCGTCCGGGTCCTCTGCTACGGCAACCGGCTCCTCGGTGCGGAACATCCAGGCCGGGATGGTGGCGAAGTTCGCGACGACGGGCCTGCCGCCCGTGGCCGCCATGAAGTCCTCGACCAGCGGATCGAGCAGCTCGAAGCTCCAGAACGTTTCGCTCGCGGTGGGCGGATTCAGCTCCGCGACGGCGATACGCGGGTGGGAATACCAGGGCAGGAATCGAACGAGGTCGGCATCGAGCGCGCGGAGCGCGTCGAACGCCTTGTCGTGGATCGGTGAGCTTCGGCGCAGTGGCGGCGCTGTCCACAGGTGCGTGGTCAGCGTGGTGCGCGAGACGCCGGTGATCTCGGCCCAATCGACGTGGATCGAATTTACTGGTGCGCCTGTCATTTCGTCCTTCGCTTCGCTGCGGGGGATGGGAATCCGAGTGCCGGGAGCAGGGCTTCGTCGACGATCGCCGCCCGGACGCGCTCGCCGGGCCACTGCCCGGTGTCGATCTGGTGCTTGATCACCAGCGCCTCGCCGATATCACTCACTATCGGCGTGACCAGTGCGGCGTCGATCTCACCGAGCGCCGCGTAGTGGTCGAGAACGGTGCGGGTGAACCGGCCGCCGCGCAGGTCGAAGACATTGCGGTACAACGACTCGACCAACTCGGGCCGCCGCTGCCGCTCGCTCAGGATCGCGGCCGTGGCCGAGCCGGTCGGACCGGACAACCATTCCGTCAACTGCTCCAATGCGCGCAGCAGGTCCCCGCGCAGGTTGCCGCCGGCCGGGGTGGGCACTTCGACGGGGTACGCCTGCGCCAGCGCCTCGATCAGCAACTCCTCGACCGTCGCCCAGTGCCGATACAGCGAGGTCTTGGCGACGCCTGCGCGCCGCGCGACCCCCTCCATCGCCAGACGTCCAACGCCCGCCTCGGCGGCCTCGGCGATGACGGCCTTATGGCAGTCGGCGCGTAACTCGAGCTTGGTGCGGCGGCCCTTCTCGGGGGGCTTCATCGCGTTCACGCCAGCAAACATAGCTACAAACTAGTAGCTATGCAACCGTAGCTACGATTTAGTAGCTTAATGCAGACAGTCCGTGCTCGGATGAAGGACCGAGTCGAGGGCGCGGCAAGACGACCGATACCCGTCTGCCGCGCGGGCTGGGGGGACAGTGCGCCTACCCGTCCAGCGCGCGGCCGGGCACCATGTGGCTGCCCGGCCTAGCGCTCGGCCACGACGCGGCCGTCAGTCGCAGACTGCCCCGATCGATGCCGAGCCCACCAGTTTCGTGTACTTGGCCAGGACGCCACGGGTGTAGCGGGGCGGCAGGGGTTTCCAGCCCTCGCGGCGGCGAGCGAGTTCGTCGGCGTCGACCAGCAGGTCCAGGGTGCCCGCGGCGACCTCGAGGCGGATGCGATCACCGTCGCGCACGAACGCGATCGGGCCGCCGTCGACGGCTTCCGGTGCGACGTGCCCGACACACAGACCCGTCGTGCCGCCGGAGAACCGCCCGTCGGTGAGCAGCAGGACGTCTTTGCCGAGACCCGCGCCTTTGATAGCGGCGGTGATGGCCAGCATCTCGCGCATACCGGGACCGCCTTTCGGGCCCTCGTACCGGATGACGACCACGTCGCCCGCCGCGATAGTGCCGTCCTCGAGAGCGTCCATCGCCAGGCGTTCCCGGTCGAAAACCCGTGCCGTGCCGGTGAAGACGTCGGACTCGAAGCCTGCCGACTTGACGACCGCGCCATCGGGCGCGAGCGAGCCGGTGAGGATGGTGATGCCGCCGGTCGGATGGATCGGCGACGCCATCGCCCGGATCACCTTGCCGTCGGGATCCGGCGGGGTGATGTCGGCCAGGTTCTCCGCCACCGTTTTTCCCGTCACGGTCAGGCAGTCGCCGTGCAGCAAACCGGCGTCGAGCAACGCCTTCATCATGACGGGCACGCCGCCGATCCGGTCCACATCGGTCATCACGTGCTTGCCGAAGGGTTTGACGTCGGCGAGGTGCGGCACCCGGCGACCGATGCGGGCGAAATCGTCCAGGCTCAGGTCGACCTTCGCCTCGTGCGCGATGGCGAGCAGATGCAGCACGGCGTTGGTGGAGCCGCCGAATGCCATGACGACGGCGATGGCGTTCTCGAAGGCGGGTTTGGTGAGGATGTCGGATGCGGTGATCCCCTGCCGGATCAACTCGACCACGGCCGCACCGCTGCGGCGCGCGTAACCGTCACGACGACGGTCGGTCGCGGGCGGCGCCGCGCTGCCGGGGAGCGACATGCCCAGCGCCTCCGCCGCGCTGGCCATGGTGTTGGCGGTGTACATGCCGCCGCAGGCGCCCTCGCCGGGACAGATCGCCCGCTCGATGGCGTCGACGTCGGCACGGCTCATCAGGCCGCGGGAGCAGGCGCCGACCGCTTCGAACGCATCGATGATCGTCACCTCGCGTTCGCTGCCGTCGGAGAGCTTGGCGATGCCGGGCAGGATCGACCCCGCGTACAAGAACACACTCGCCAGATCCAGCCGGGCCGCGGCCATCAGCATCCCGGGCAGCGACTTGTCGCACCCGGCCAGCAGCACCGAACCGTCGAGCCGCTCGGCCTGCATCACCGTCTCGACGCTGTCGGCGATCACCTCGCGCGAGACGAGGGAGAAGTGCATCCCCTCGTGCCCCATGGAGATGCCGTCGGACACCGAGATGGTGCCGAACTGCATGGGAAAACCGCCACCGGCGAAGACGCCGTCCTTACACCCTCTGGCCAGCCGGTCCAGCGACAGGTTGCAGGGAGTGATCTCGTTCCACGAGGAGGCCACGCCGATCTGCGGCTTCTCCCAGTCCTCGTCGCCCATGCCGACCGCGCGCAGCATGCCGCGGGCAGCGGACTTCTCCAGGCCGTCGGTGACGTCGCGGCTGCGGGGCTTGAGATCGGAGACCTTCGTATTCTCGGGCACGGTTCCCCATCATCCTCGGTCCGGCCCGATCGCGGCGGTGACCACGCCGAACCCCTGCACTCCCGCGCCGGAAACGCCCGCTCGTACGCCCAGAGCGTAATGGCGGGCAGACCGGCGGCCCGGGATCGTACGCTCGGACCATGACCGAGCACCCGAGACTTCACTCGATCCCCGGTGGACGCGACGACCGGCCTCGGCAGCCGGAACCGCAGCTGCCCCCGGAACCCCTCTGGCGCGAGGTGCTCGGCGAACAATTGCGCACGCTGCGGCAGGACCGGAGCGAGACGCTGGTCGAAACAGCCCGGCGCGCAGGCATTTCCCCGCAGTACCTCTCGGAGGTGGAGCGTGGACGCAAGGAGCCGTCCAGCGAGATGATCGCCGCCCTGGCCGGGTCTCTCGGCACCACGCTGGGCGAGATCACCGGTCAGGTGGCGGATGAACTCCGCGCCCGGCGCCGGGTCGCCTTCCTGCAACGGTCGGCGCCGCGCTCCGGCACCGGGCCCACGCTCATGTTGCTGGCGGCCTAGCCGGGCGCAGGCCGCGCATGGCCGGAGCGAAGGCGGATGTCGCCGCGTCAGTCACGCCGCCCCAGGACCTGGTCGACGAGGCCGTACTCGACCGCGGCCGACGCGGTGAAGACCCGGTCGCGGTCGGTGTCGCGCCGTAGCCGCTCCACCGTTTGCCCGGTGTGCCGCGACAGGATCGACTCGATCTCCGCTCGCATCCGCACCAACTCGTCGGCCTGCAGGATCAGATCGGGGATCGTTCCCTGCCCGCGCGCGGCGGGTTGGTGCAGCACCACCCTGGCGTGCGGCAGCAGGGCGCGTCGGCCGGGCTCGCCACCGGCCAGCAACACCGCCCCGACCGCGATCGCCTGGCCGACGCAGGTGGTCTGCACGGGCGACTGGATGTGCTGCATGGTGTCGTACACGGCCAGCATCGAGGACAGATCGCCGCCCTCGCAGTTGATGTAGAGGTTGATCTCCTGTTCCGGGCTCTCCGATTCCAGGTGCAGCAATTGCGCGATGAGCGCGTTGGCGACGCCCGAGTCGATCGGCGTGCCGAGGTAGACGATCCGCTCGGCGAGCAGGTGGGAGTAGATGTCGGTGATCCGCTCGCCGCCGCGCGGATGCTGCGCGATCACATTGGGGATGGTGTAGGTGCTCATGCTGTATCCGTTTCCGGCATGAGCGGGGCCTTGCGGGGTCACGCTCCCCTGCCGCCTCCAGTCCTGCCCGCTCATGCTGTATCCGTTTCCGGCATGAGCGGGGCCTTGCGGGGTCACGCTCCGCTGCCGCCTCCAGTCCTGCCCGCTCATGCTGTATCCGTTTCCGGCATGAGCGGGGCCTTGCGGGGTCACGCTCCGCTGCCGCCTCCAGTCCTGACCGCTCATGCCGAGATCCCGATCCGCTGGCGTTGCGGGACGATCTGCCCGAACGAGTCGACGATGTGGTCGATGAAGCCGTACTCCTTGGCTTGCGCCGCGGTGAACCAGCGATCGTGCAGCGAATCCTCGTAGATCCGGTCGAACGGCTGACCCGTGTCCTCGGCGATGATGCCGAGCACCGTGTCCACGGTGTAGCGCAGGTCGTCGGCCTGGACCTCGACGTCGACGGCGGTGCCGCCGATACCCGCCGACCCCTGGTGCATCAACACCCGGGCGTGCGGCAACGCGAAACGCCGGCCCTTGCTCCCCGACGACAAGAGGAACTGACCCGCGCTGCAAGCCAATCCGAGGGCGAGCGTGGAAACTTCACACGGAACCAGCCGCATCACGTCGCGGATGGCGAGCATCGACGGAACCGAGCCACCAGGCGAATGTATCCACAGGGAGACGCCCGCCTCGGGGTCTTCGGCGGCGAGGGTGAGCAATTGGGTCATCAGCAGCGTGCCGTTGTCGTCGTCGAGCGCGCCGTCCAGCACGACTATCCGGCGGCTGAGCAGCTGCTCCCGAGCCCGCCAGCTGAACATCGGGGTCTTGTCATCGTGAGCCATGACCCCACGGTGCCGCATCCCCGGCACGAAACCGGCCCGGCGCTGCCCTGGGCGGATCTGCTCTCAGCAGTCGGGTTCCGGTGCGGCGAAGGGGCGCAGCGCCGGAACCTGTCTCCGAGGCAGCCCTTGCGAAGATCGTCGTCGCGGTCGCGTCGTGCCAGAGGTCCGCACGGCAACGGTACCCCGAGAAACGGCAATGCCCGTCGGCGCGTAATGCGCTGACGGGCATCGTCGATGAAACGCGGCTCGCTAGGACTCGCGGCCCGCGGTCGAGGCGGAGCGCTGCCTGCTGGTGCGGGCGCGGCGGCGTTCGGCCTGCAGTTCGGCGAGTTCCTGTTCGAGGATGTCGGCGACGCGGAACGAACCGGTGTCGTAGATGTCCGGCGTGCGGGCCGTCGGCGGCTGCGCGATGTCGGGCTTGGCGATGTCCTTGCCGTTCTTGGACTCCGGCGCCGGGCTGTCGCTCTTGACGTCGGCGAGCGGGCGTCGGGTGACCGCCGGGATCTCGGCCGTCGGAACCTCGGCCTCGGCCACCGGAGTGCGCGGCTTGGCCGGAGCCGTCTCCCGCACGACCACCTTCGCCGCGGCGGGTTCTTCGGCGGGCACTCGCGTGACCGGTCGCTCGTCGGCCTTGACCGACGAAACCGGCGCGGGCGCTACGGGCTCGCTCGCCAGAGGCTTGTGTCCGTTGGTGGCGGACGCGCCGGTCTTGGCGGCGATCGTGGTGTCCAGGTCCTTGACCTTCACCGTCGCGCTGGGACGCGCCGCGACGACCTCCATCGCGTCGAGGTCTTCGATGGACTCGGGCAGCACCGGCTTGCGCGGCGTCTCGACCGGAGTCCGCTTCTGCTCGGCTTGCACCGCGACCGTGGGCTGTTCGTCGGAATCCTGCGATACGCCGTCGGTTTCGGCAACCTCCGCCACTTCCTGCTCGATGACCTCCACCGGGGCGGCCGCAACGACGGGCTGCGGCTCGTGCTCGACGTATTCGCGCGGGACGGCGGGCGCCTCCGGAGCAACCGGCATCCGGTACCTGGGCAGGGTGAGCCGGATCTGCTCGGCCGGGTCCGGCAGGTCGCGAACCTGCTCGGTGGCCCTGGCGATGGCGAGACCGTAACGGGCACTCGCGGCGTCATGGATGAGCAGCGCGACACCGATCATCACCGGGGCGATAGCGTGCACGGCCGCGTCGTACCACGCGCCCGTGCGCAGATACGGATAGGTGTTGAGGCTGACGGTCAGCGCCAGCAGGGCGACCTCGGCCGCCGCGACCTGACGGCGGTTGTCGACCACACCCCATTCGGCGACCTTGTTGGTGCCGATCATGATGATGATCAGGCAGACGCTGATCATGCCTTCGAGCAGGTAGCTGAACCAGTACAGCGGATCGGTCGCCCCGCCGGGCGCGATGTTCTGCTGGACGTTGACCGCCGACCACAGCATGCCCGCCGCGACGACACCGGCCAGCGCGCGCAGCGACCAGGACCGATGCCGGTAGAGCGAGGCCAGTTTCGCGTGCGGGCTGGATTCGCGTCGCTGCGCGGCAATCGCCTTGCGGGCGAGGAGGAGATCTCGCATGTCGGCCTTCTCGATCGCTTCGGTGGTCTGCCTTGCGCGGTCGGATGCCGCGGCGGCGGCCTGCGCCTCTTTCCAGCGCTGTCCGCGCTCCTGGGTGCGAATCCGTTCGGCGAGCTCACGTTCGGCATGCAGTTCGTCCTCCGACAGCGCCTCGGTGAGCGCGGGATCGAACTGGTAGGCGAGCCGTCCACGGGCCTTCTCGACCCGCCTCGCCAGCTGTGTAACCTCGTCCTCGATGGGATGTTCGATGACCATCAGCGCTCCCCGCACGGGAGAGTCGATGGCAGACAAGTGATCACGAATGGCAACGGCACGTTTCATTCATAGTCGATCCACCGCTACTGGCGAAACTGTTCATTTGCCATCTCACGGAACTATTCGGCGCGCCGCGGACGACACACGCGGCCCGGCGTGATTTCCGCCGGTCGCGAGCACTTCTTCTGCCGCCGCGCAGCAGCCCATCGGCCATGGCCATTCCGGCGAATTCCATCCGAATCGCGGATATCGCGTCCGCGGGTAACTCTCGGACAAGAGCGAACCGGTCAGAGGCGACCGGCCTGTTCGTCCCGCACCGCGTCGAGCACCCGGGACAACGTGCCGAACAGCAGTCGGCCCAGCCCGTCCTGATCGACGTCGTCGCGCGACAGCCACTGCACGGTGAGATCCTCCGCCATCGCCCACCACGAGCGCACCACCAGGCGCTCGGCGGTCGACGGCGCGGGCCCGCCGAGAGCGGCGAACACCCGGTGGGTGAGTTCGTCGTGCATCTGCTCCATGATCGCCTCGAGCACCGGGTCCTGCCCCGCGGCGCGGAGCAGACCCACCAGGGGGCCACTGCGCCTGCGCATGTAGCTCACGAAGTTCGCGATCATCGACGCGAGCGGGTCCGTGGCATCCGGATCGGGGCCGGTGGCGCGCAGGAACCGCTGCGACGCGGCCCGGACGAGCTGCGCGTAGTACTCCTGCTTGGTCGGGAAGTAGTGGAAGAGCAGGCCGCGTGAGATGCCCGCCTGCTGCGCGACCGCGTCGACGGTGATCTGGTGCCAGGGGCGGTCGATCAACATGCCGAGGCCGATGCCGATCAATTGTCGGCGCCGGTCGTCCGCCGAGCGGCGGCCGCCGGGCTCCGCGGCAACCTCGGTCATCCACCCTCCTCTATTGAGCAATGCTCAATAATATGCTACCAATGACTCGACCGGAAGTTGAGCAATGCTCAGCGAGCCTCGAGGATGGGTATGGACTTCACGCATTCCGACCGAGCCGTCCGCCTCACCGATCAGGTGCGGCAGTTCGTGCGCGACGAGATCGAGCCGCGCGACGAGGAGCACGCCGCCTTCCTGCGGGAATCGCCCTGGGCGGTCCCGCCGGTGGTCGAAGAGCTCAAGCAGAAGGCGCGGGCGGCGGGCCTGTGGAATCTCTTCCTGCCCGATCCGGAACTCGGCGCCGGCCTGAGCAATGTCGAGTACGCGCCGATGGCCGAGGCGATGGGCGCTTCCGGCTGGGCGCCGGAGGTGTTCAACTGCAACGCCCCCGACACCGGCAACGCCGAGGTCCTGCTGCACTACGGCAGCACCCAGCAGCGGCAGCAGTGGCTGCGGCCGCTGCTGGACGGCGAGATCCGCTCGGCGTTCTGCATGACCGAACCCGAGGTCGCGTCCTCGGACGCGACCAATATGGCCGCGACCGCCGTGGTGGACGGCGAGGAGATCGTGCTCAACGGCCGCAAATGGTGGAGCACCGGCATCGGCCATCCGAACTGCGCGTTCGTCATCTTCATGGGCCTCACCGACCCGCAAGCGCACCCGTACCAGCGCCACTCCATGGTGCTGGTGCCGGTGGACACACCCGGCGTGCGGGTCGAACGGATGCTCACCACCTTCGGCTATCTGGACGAGCCCTTCGGCCACGGCGAGGTCACCTTCACCGATGTGCGGCTTCCGCTGGACGCCGTGATCGCCGGGCCGGGACGTGGCTTCGAGATCGCGCAGGGCCGCCTCGGCCCCGGCCGCATCCACCACTGCATGCGCGCCATCGGCCTGGCTGAGCGCGCGCTCGAATTGGCTTGCCGCCGCAGTCTTTCGCGCACCGCGTTCGGCAAGCCGCTGGCCAACCTCGGCGGAAACCGGGAGCGCATCGCGAACGCCCGCGTCGCGATCGATCAGGCCAGGCTGCTCGTCCTGCACACCGCCTGGCTGCTGGACACCAAGGGCCTGGCCGGCGCGCGCAGCGAGGTCTCCCAGATCAAAGCGGTCGTGCCGAGGATGACCCAAGAGGTGCTCGACATGGCGATGCAACTGCACGGCGGCGCCGGGCTTTCCGACGACTTCCCGCTGGCACGCGCGTTCGCGGGCATTCGCTCGCTGCGCTTCGCCGACGGCCCCGACGAGGTGCATCTCGGCGTGATCGCCCGTCAGGAACTCCGCAAATACGGAACCGACCGGTGAGCGCCGCGGAGGCCACCGCCGTCCGCGCCGAGGACGCCTTCGACGTCGCCGCCGTGCACGCCTGGCTCGCCGACCAGGTGCCCGGTCTGAGCGAGCCGCCCGAGGTACGCCAATTCTCCGGTGGCGCATCCAATCTCACGTATCTGCTGCGCTACCCGGATCGCGACTTGATCCTGCGCCGCCCGCCCGGCGGCAAGAAGGCGGCTTCCGCGCACGATATGGGCCGGGAGTACCTGGTGCAGCAGCGGTTGCGTCCGCACTATCGCTACGTTCCCCGGATGGTGGCTCGCTGCGCCGATCCCGGTGTGATCGGCAGCGAGTTCTACGTGATGGAGCGGGTGGCGGGCACGATCCTGCGTGGCGATCTGCCGGAGGGGACGAGTCTGTCGCCCGACCAGGCTCGGCGTTTGTCCACCACGGCTTTCGACTGCCTGATCGAACTGCACGAGGTCGACCCGGTCGCGGCGGGGCTCAACGAAATCGGCAAGGGCACCGGCTATGTCGGCCGCCAGGTCGCGGGCTGGTCGCGGCGCTTCGTGGACGCCCGCACCGACAATGTCAGCGATTTCGCCGCGGTGATGGCCTGGCTCGAGGCCAACCGGCCCGCGGACGTGGCCACCACCGTCATCCACAACGACTTCCGGCTCGACAATCTGGTGCTCGACCCGTCGGGCTCGGGCGCGATCGTCGGCGTGCTCGACTGGGAGATGGCGACACTGGGCGATCCGCTGATGGATCTCGGTGGGGCGCTGGCGTACTGGGTACAGGCCGACGACGACGAGACCATGCGGGCTGCCCGCCGTCAGCCGAGTCACCTGCCCGGCATGCTCACCCGCGCGCAGATCGTCGACCACTACTGCGCGCGCACCGGCCGCTCCGCCGAGAACTGGCCGTTCTACGAGGTGTTCGGGCTGTTCCGGCTCGCGGTGATCGCCCAGCAGATCTACTACCGCTACCACCACGGGCAGACCACCAACCCGGCGTTCAAGGACTTCTGGATGCTGATCAACTACCTGGACTGGCGCTGCCGGAAAGTCGCCGGGCTCGAGTAGGGCAGCCCAAGAGCAATCCGACGAGCCTCAGTTCGGCGGCGCGATCTTGACGATGGTCGATTCGCCGCCGGTGTCGGCCACGGTGACGAACTGACGGTAGGTGCGGTTGGCGGAGTCGGGCCGCAGCTCGGTGATGACCACGTCGTAGCGTCCGTCGAGCATCGGCGTGATCATGACGCAATGCTGGGTTCCCGCCGGGACGGAGGCGATGCCCGCGTCGATCACGGCGACCGGTGGCACCGCGGCGTCCGACACCGTCAGCGATCGTGCGACCGCTCCCGAGCGGGTCACGTAATAGGCGTGCTGGAACGCCAGGATCACATCCGGTCCCGAGGCTGTCGAGCCGGTTCCGTTGCCGCGCACCAACTGTTCGCCGCGGGTCGGCTCGCAACCGGGGCCGCCGCCGAGTACCGGGTCCGCCACGGTGGCCGATTGCCGTGGGGCGGAGGCCGCGTCCGTGTAGACGAGGACCAACGCGGCGGCGGCGAGCGAGGCGGCCACACCGACACCGCCGACCAGCCAGGCGCGGCGTGGCCCGCGCCGAGCGCGACGCCGGGAGCGAGGCGCCCGATGCCGGTCCCCGCGCAAACGGGGCGGCGGTTCTTGGGCGGAGAGCATTCCGGGCCAGGTGGGCACGCGTTCGCGCCGGTCACGGCCCGGCCGGGCGCGCAGCAGTCCGTTGTGCTCGGACCTGTTCGACGACATGATCTCGCCGCACCCCCTTTTACGGTGCCTACTCGGCCACCGTGGGTTCCCTCTCAATGCCGTTGCGCAATAACAACATTGCATATCTCCCTGGATTTTGTCGGTCGAATGCTCAACAGGCAAGGATGAGCCACGCACAGCGCCGAAAACCCGCTGATCAGGACCGGGCGGTCGGTGCGGTTCGGTCGCACCGGCAGGCGGGCAACCTGGAGCCTGCGGCGACCGGCTAACCCCAGGTCAGCGGATCCAAGTGGAGGAAGAAACGCTGACGCGCGGCGTCCAGATCGATGCCGTAGCGATCGGCGAAGATCCGGTCGGCGCGTTCGGCGCGCCGTTCGTCCTGCCATGACTCCCGGGAATTGGCCAGCAGCAGAGCGATATCGGCGTACGGATCGGCGATGCCGAGGCGGCCGAGGTCGACGAAACCGGCGACGGTGTCCGTGTCCGGGTCGAGGATGATGTTGGGCAGGCACAGATCGCCGTGGCACACCACGGCTTCGGCGAGTTCCTGCGTCATCCTCGGCTCGAGCTCGGTGGCCAGCCTGGTGAGCAGGACGGTGGGTGGAGTGTCCTGCTGCTCCGCAGAGAGGAACTCGGGATGGACCGCACCTCGGACGACGACGTCCTGGGCGATCGCGAACATCCGTGCCAGGCCCCGGTCGAACGGGCACTCCGCGACCGGCACATCGTGCAGGCGGCGCACCGCGTCCACGATGGATTCCCACGCCTGGGAAAGAGTCTGCGCGGAGACGGCGTCGGCGGCGACGCCGGGGACCGCACCGGTGACCAGGCAGGCGCCCTCGTCGCCGGCCCGCCAGTCCAGCACCCGAGGACCGGGAATATCCCGGCCGTCGAGCCAGGTGATCTTGTCGCGCTCCAGCGCGAGGGCAGCGACCAGGCCGGGGCCGACGCATTTGGCGTAGCGGGATCCGTCGGCGGACCGGAACACGTCGGCGCCGGACTCCCCGCCGCGGACCGGCTCCCATCGGCAATCGGACGGCAGCGCGGCCGGAAAGCGAACAAGCGACTCGGACACGCCATCGACGGTAGCAACGCGCACCGGACCGGCCCACCTCGCAGATCGTCGGCAAACCAGATGTATCGTTGCCGAAAGCAACTAGTTGAGGTTGCTAACTAATCTGCCGGTGGGGAACGTCGAGGTGAGTGTCATGTCCGCAACCGCTCGCGAGCGCCGCGCGTCGGCGGCCGACCTCGCGGCCGCCGACGAACTCGGTCAGCGGATGGTCCGTTTCCTGCGCGCGATCAATCGGTCGAAGTGGCAACCGGCCCGGCCCGGGCCGGAAGGGCTGGAGCGACTCGCCTACGCCGTGCTGTTCTGCCTGGTGCACGAGGGACCACAGCGCGCGGGCAGGCTCGCCGAGTTGCTGCACGCCGAGGCGTCCACCATCAGCAGGCAGAGCAGATCGCTCGTGGCGCACGGCCTGGTGGAGCGCCGCACCGACCCGGTCGACGGACGCGCGTGCGTGCTCGCGGCCACCGAGGAGGGCGTGCGCGTCTTCGAGGAGAACCGCGCGCTGCGCAACCGATGGCTGGCCGACATCCTGGCCGACTGGCCCGCCGCCGACCGCGACACCTTGACCGTTCTGCTCGACCGGCTCACCGCAGGAATAGAGACCACTCCCCGACATCAAGCCGATCCGAAATAGGGCTCATCCATGACGAATTCCACCACCCGGGCTCCGCGGAACCCGGACGCAGGCGCGGACACGTCACTGTCCCACCGGCAGATCCTGACCATCCTGTCCGGGCTGCTGCTCGGCATGTTCCTGGCCGCCCTCGACCAGAACATCGTCAGCGTCGCGATCGTCAAGATCGCCAACAGCCTGCACGGCTTCGACGAACAGGCCTGGGCGACCACCGCCTACCTGATCACCGCGACGATCACCACGCCGCTGTACGGCAAATTGGCCGACATCTACGGCCGCAAGCCGTTCTACCTCACCGCGATCGGGCTGTTCGTCATCGGTTCGGTGGCGTGTACCTTCGCCACCTCGATGTACCAGCTCGCCGCGTTCCGCGCGTTCCAGGGCCTGGGCGCGGGCGGACTGATGTCGTTGGCTTTCACCATCATCGGCGATATCGTCCCGGTGCGGGAACGGGTGCGCTATCAGGGCTATTTCATGATGGTCTTCGGCACGGCGACCGTGCTCGGCCCGGTGCTCGGCGGCTTCTTCTCCGACTACGAAGAACTGGGCGGCATCGAAGGCTGGCGGTGGGTGTTCCTGGTGAACGTCCCGGTGGGCGTGCTGGCCCTGCTCGTGGTGGCCAAGGTGCTCAACGTGCCGCACCAACGCCAGAACCACCGGATCGACTGGCTGGGCGCACTGACACTGACGCTCTGCGTCGTGCCGCTGCTGATCGTCGCCGAACAGGGACGCCACTGGGGATGGTCCTCGGAGCGGTCGCTGCTGTGCTACGGCATCGGGGCGGCGGGGTTGCTGCTGTTCGTGCTGGTCGAGTTCCTGATGAAGGACTCGGCGCTGATCCCGTTGCGCCTGTTCGAGAACTCGACGTTCAGCGTCACCATCGCGGGCGGATTCATCGTCGGTGTCGCGATGTTCGGCGCTATCACCATGGTCCCGCAGTACTTCCAAGTCGTGCGCGGCTACTCGCCGACGAAGGCCGGTCTGCTCATGCTGCCCTTGGTGCTCGGCATCACGGTCGGCTCGCAGGTGGCAGGGCGGATCACCAAGCAGACGGGCCGCTACAAGATCCTTCCGGTGGCGGGCACGTTCATCGTCGCGGTGGGCGCGCTGCTGTACGCCCAGGTGCGCTACGACAGCCCACTGTGGCAACCCCTCGTCTACGGCGCGGTGGTCGGGCTCGGGCTCGGCTGTTGCATGCAGACGCTGATCATCGCCGCGCAGAACGCCGGACCCCGCTCGGACATGGGCGTGTCCACCGCGTCGGCCACGTTCTTCCGGCAGATGGGCGGCACGCTCGGCGTCGCGGTGTTCCTGACCATTCTGTTCAATCTGCTGCCGCACCGGATCATCGACGCGTTCGGCGGCGCGCTGCCGCCCGGGTTCGGCCCCGACCAGCTCAGCGGCATCCAGTCCAACACCAGCGGTATCGCGACGCTGCCCGACGAGGTGAGGATCCCTATCCTCACCGGCTTCACCGACGCGATGCACGGGGTCTTCTACGCGGCGGCCGGGGTCGCGCTGCTGGCCTGCGTGGTGCTGATGTTCATGAAAGAGATCCCGCTGCAAGACGTCCCGGCGCAGGCACCGACCGACGAGGCCGAAGCCGAAGCATCACACTGGGACGCCGACCAGGTCTGGGAGGGCGCCGCGCAGGCGCTGTCGGAGCCGGAACCGGTGCTCGCCGCGGCCGCGAGCGGCCACGCCGCGGGCGATCCCGCGGGCAACGGCGGCTACCGGCATGAGCCGAAGGCGAGCCTCGACGACACCGAGTACGAAAGCCGATCGCTCGGCGGCTACGTCCATCGTGCCGACGGCCGCCCCGTGCCCGCCGCCGCGCTCACCTTGATCGACCACCATGGGCGGCAAGCCGCGCGGACCAGCGGCGGCGGCGACGGCGGTTACCTCGTCAGCGCGCCGGACGCGGGCAATTACGTGCTGATCGTGTCGGCCGCCGGGCACCAGCCCACCGCGGTGAACGTCACCGTGGGTGACCGGCCGCTGCAATTCGACATCACCCTGCTCGGCTCCGGCGAGCTGTCCGGCGTGGTCCGATCCGCCACCCTCGGCGAGCCGCTGCCCGGCGCGACCGTCACGCTGACCGACCTGGATGGCGAGGTGGTCGGGTCGGCGACCGCGGCGGCCGACGGGGCCTACCTGTGCCATGGCGTGGTGCCCGGCACGTACACCTTGGTCGCGGTCGCCGAGCACATGCGTCCGAGCGCGACCGCGCTGACCGTGCCGGACAGCGGGCTGCTGCACCACGACATCGACCTCACGCCGATGGCGGTGCTGGCCGGGTCGGCGTGGTCCGACGCCGGCCGGGCGGTCTCCGACGTGCAGATCAGCGTGCTCGACGCGGCGGGCGTGCTGACCGCCACGACGCGCACCGACGAGAACGGGCGTTATGTCGTCACCGATCTCGCCGAAGGCGACTACACGGTCGTCGCGCGCGGCTACCCGCCGGTGACCAGCCAGGTCACGGTGAGCGGCGGCGAGGTCGCGCACGATGTGCGGCTGGGCTACGAGGACCGGCCGCGTTTGTGATCGCCGAACGGTTCGTCGCGTTCCCGGACCGCCTCGCGGAAACCGGCGGTGGCGGCGCGCGTCTGGAAGGCGTAACCCTCCCTGGTGTGCCGGGAGATGCCGTCGAAGACCGTGCTGATCATGCCTGAGTTGGCCACTCCCTGTGCGTACAGCGCCGAGTTGAGCGCCAGTTTGGCCATCATCAGCTGGTTGATCGGCATGCGCGCGATCCGCGCGACGAATTCCTCGGTGCGCGCGTCGAGTTCGTCGGCGGGCCAGGACTCGATCGCCAGACCCCATTCGACCGCCTGTTTTCCGGTGAGGCAGTCGCCGGTGAACAGCAGTCGCTTGGCGCGCTGGTCACCGAGGCGATGGGCCCACATGCCCGCCGCGGGCACACCCCAGACCCGGGTGGGCGGGTAGCCGATCTTGGCGTCGTCGGCGCAGATGATCTGGTCGGCGAACAGGGCGATGTCGCTGCCGCCCGCCACGGCGAAGCCGTGCACCTTGACCACGGTCGGCTTGTTCGCCTGCAGCAGGCTGGCGAAACCGCGGTTGAACCGGCTCATCATCGCGTAGTCGATCATCGGGTCCCAGGTCTGCGCCGGATCGTGGTTGCGGCCCTGCACCACCGGGTCGACGACCGTCCCCGCCACGTCGCCCGGACCGCCCGCCACCCCGAAACCCTGCTCGGCGAACATGCTCAGGTCGTAGCCGCCGCAGAACCCCTTGCCGCGCCCGGACAGCAGGATCACGTGCACCCGCGGGTCGAGATCGGCGCGTTCGACCGCGTGCGCCAGATCGTGCGGTGTGTCGGGAGTGATCGCGTCGCCCTTCTCCGGCCGGTCGAAGGTGATGCGCGCGATGCGGCCGTCCCGCTGGTAGGTCAGCGTGCGGTACTCGCGGGCGCCGTCCGGCTCGGGGCGTCCGGCCCACGGCGAGTCCGCCGTTTCGGTCCAATTGCGATACCAAGCGCCCGATCCGCCATCGGCCTGGATGTCACTGTCGGTCATCGCTTTCCCTTCGACGCTGGTCCGGAACCGTCCCCCGCAGTCTGGCGCACCCGCCATTTGACAGTCAACAGTGACTGTGAAATTCTCGCGCCGACGGAGGGAGCCGGAATGGCCGGAGTACGCGCGGAGCGGAAACGGGCGACCCACGCCCACATCCTCGACGCCGCCGCCGACCTGCTGGCCGAGCAGGGCTACCGGGCACTGACCACCTTGTCGGTGCAGCGTGCCGCGGGCGTCAGCCGCGGGGCGCTGCTGCATCATTTCCCGACCATCGGCGCATTGATCACCGAACTGGTCAGCCATTTGGTCGCACGCAACGAGGCGGCCGTCCAAGAGATCGCGGCCGGGCTCGGTGACGGGACCGACCCCCTGGTGCGCGCCTTGACCGCGCTGTACGAGTCGATGGCGCGGCCGGCGGCGCAAGCCGAGTTCGAACTGTGGGCGGCCGCGCGGACCGATCCCGCGCTTGCCGAAGCGTTGCGCGCGGCCGAACGAAAAGCCGGGCGCGACTTGCGGCGGGTGGTGGATGCGCTGTTCGGTCCCGACGTCGTCGGCCATCCGCGCTATCCGGCCGTGCGCGACCTCACCATCGCGATACTGCGCGGCACCGCGATGTCCCGCCCGCTGCGCAGCACCGAGCGCGCCGCCACGGCAACCATCGACCAGTGGGCGGAGGCCATGACAGTTCTCCTCGCACAGGATCGATAGCAATCACCGGGCGTCGCCGTAGCCGAATCGCTTGTGACACGCGTCACTTGCGCCTCTGATTGTGCCGTCTCCCACATGGTCGCTATCCTGGCTGCACTTTGAGACCACCGAGTCTCAATGCAGCCTTCGACGGGGCCGGGTTCGACCACCGCGCGGCGCCGGCGGAGGCCGATTCCTGCCGGGGAGCGCCTGCGGCGCGTGGACTACCAGGAGCAAACGCCATGCGATCGAAGTTGATCTCGGCGGCCATCGGTATCGCGGCGATGGCGCTGTCGTGTGCGGGACCGGGCAGCGGACCCGCCGTCGCCGCACCGGATTGCCCGAGCCTGTACGTGGTGGCGATCCCGGGCACCTGGGAGACCTCCGACCAACTGGACGGCGAGCGTCCCGGACCCGGGATGCTGGCCGGAGTCACCCGCGGCCTGCCGCCCTCGACACGCGTGGACTACGTCAGTTACGCCGCGACCGCATTCCCCTGGGAGAGCGAGGTATACGGGGCCTCCAAGCGCGAGGCGACCGACAACGCGCGTGGCATGATCGCGGCGATGGGCAGGGAGTGCGGTGCGACCAGAATCGCGCTGCTCGGCTACAGCCAGGGCGCGGACGCCGCCGGTGATCTCGCCGCCGAGATCGGCACCGGTCTCGGTGTCGTGCCGCCGCACCGGATCGCCGCGGTCGGACTCATCTCCGACCCGCGCCGCTCCCCCACCGACGCGCTGGTCGGGCCGCCGGTGGGCGGCGCGGGCGCGGGCGGTCCCCGCATCGGCGGGTTCGGCTTCGTCACTCCGCAGACCCGCACCATCTGCGCGATCGGCGATCTGTACTGCGCCACGGCCGCGGACGATTTCGTGACCCGCTTCGCGGGCTTCCTGGCCCAGACCTCCCATCCCGATCCGGCCTACCTCTGGCGCTACCAGCTCGAAATGGGCGCCATCGTCGGTGATCTGATGTCCAACGGCGGCATCACGCTGCTGCAGAGCCAGCTGTCGGAATCGGCCAACCAGGAACGGGCTCGGCTGTTCGACGAGTTCTACCGCTCGCAGGCGCACACCGCCTACGGCAGCTATCCCGTCGACGGCGGACAGACCGCGCTGTCGTGGATGCACGACTGGCTGGCATCGCAGGCCTGAGTCAGCGAGCGCGCCGCCGCGCGACCGCGCCCGAAACTTCCGCGACGGCCCCGCTGGGCACAGTGAGCACATCGCCGGACACCCGGCGGACGGTGGCGGCTCGGCCGGCACGACCCGAGCCGCCGCCGTCCCGCGTCGGTGAGCGAAGCGCCCGCGGCACGGCTCGCCGATCCACGCGCCGAGCGCTTCGCACCGCTGTTCGTCGCATTCGGCACGGGCGAGCCGGATCTCGGCGTACTGCGCACCGTTATCGACGGCTACTGGTCCGGCATCGCCCGCCGATCCGTCAGCGCGGCTGACCGTTCGGCTCGGCCGACCGCCAGACTCGGCCGACCGCCAGACTCGGCCGACCGCCAGACTCGGCTGACCGTCCAGGCTGTCATCGGATACGCAGCGCCGTCATCCGCCACCCTGCCGAGCGGGTCCGCACGATGCGTGCCGCCAAGGCGAAACGGCGCCCGCCACGGCCGTACGCGGCGACGACCTCGGCGGTCTTGGCGTCCACGAGAACCACGCTCACCCGGGCCGGCACCGCGGCGCCGAGGGCGCGACCGGGCACGAGACCGGTATCGATCAACGTGCGCACCGCGGCCACGACCGTGGCGTCGGCGACCACGGCGAGTTGCGGCACGGGCCGCCTGCGGTCGAGCACCTCGAGGACGATGCGCACCGCCGACTCGGCGAACCGGCGAGCAGCCGAGTGT
The DNA here is from genome assembly GCF_021183645.1 of Nocardia gipuzkoensis. Lineage (NCBI taxonomy): Bacteria > Bacillati > Actinomycetota > Actinomycetes > Mycobacteriales > Nocardiaceae > Nocardia > Nocardia gipuzkoensis. The sequence continues at coordinate 1,187,214 of NZ_CP089225.1, forward strand.
GTCTCGTCATCGGTGGGCGCCTGCGACGCGTGACCGCGGCGCACCGCACCGCGCACCCCCGCACTGGACCGAGCGGATGCCGCGTGCGGCCGCGGCTTGCACGTCAGCGCTCGAGCGGGTGCCGGATCGCGCACCGAGCGCTCCGCCTCAGCGCGCCGCCGACTGTCCAACGGCGGCTCCGGATTCGGCGCAGGCGCCAACCACTCGCGATATCCAGCCATACAGATCCCCCTTCGAAACCGGTGGTCGAACCCTTTGTGGCGGCGATTCTGCGGACGGCTCAGGCGGATAGCGCGCGTAGTCGGCTACCCGATTCCGGCCGGACGGACCACCACCGGGAGTCGGCGGGCACGAAGGCGGCCCTATGTTGGAATCGGCAAGCCCCGACACGAAAGCGGAGATCCCGGATGACCGACGAGCGAGGAGCGGACGTGACCGTACCCGGAAAATCCGCGTCCCCTCGTCGAACGGCTCGCGTCGCGCTGCTGACGCTCGCCGGAGTGCTCGCCGGGTATCTCGCGCTCAGCCAACTGCTCGCGGTCGCGCCGGTTTCCTGGTCGATGCCCCTGCTGCGCAACGCGATCGTCCAGTCGGCCGTGCTCCTGCTCGGCGCGGTCCGCGACGCCCTCGGCTCGTGGAACATGGTGCTCGCCGTGCTCGCGACCGGACTCGCGCTGATCGCGTTCCGCACCGGCGGGCGGGGACGGCGCCTCGCGGGCACGGTGACCGGCGTGGCCGCCGCCGGTCTGGTCCTGTCCGTCCTGACCAGTACGACCCTGGTGTTCGCGGCGCGCGACGCCGCGGGCGTCTGGATTCCGTTCGCCCCGCTCGTCCCGTTCAGTACGGTCGGCGACGCGCCCGACGAGACCGTCACGTACGGGACCGTGGACGGGCAGCCGATCCAGGCGGATCTGTACCTGCCCGCGCCCGCACCCGCACCGGCCCCGCTGGTGGTGAGCATCCACGGCGGAGCTTTCGTCACGGGCAGCCGTGGCACCGACGCCTACACGACCTGGCTGGCGGCCAACGGATACGCCGTCCTCGACGTGGACTACCGCCTCTCCGACGACGACCACCACCGCTGGGACACGCAGGACGCCGATATCGCCTGCGCGCTGACCTGGGCCGCGGCGAACGCGCAGCGGTACAACTGGGATATGCGGCGGGTCGCCACGTTCGGCGAATCCGCGGGCGGCAATCTCGCGATCAACGTCGCGAACAAGATCAACGCGGGCACCCTGCGGCCCAGCTGCGCCAGCACCGCCGAGCTGCCGAAGGTGCGCACGGCCATCGCGCTGTACCCCGCGGTCGATTTGGCCGCGTCGGGTACCGAGACCGCGCTCGGCGTCGACGCTGCCCGGCAGTACCTCGGCGGAACGCCGGAGCAACACCCCGAGCGCTACGCCGCGACCAGCTCCGCGGCGCACGTCACCGGGAACACTCCGCCCACGCTGCTGATCCAGGGCGCCGGCGATCATCTCGTGCTCGCCGAGCACACCGCCGCCTACGCCGCCGCGCTCGCGACCGCGCGCATCCCGCACCGCTACGTCGAACTCCCCTTTCTCGACCACGCCTTCGGCACCACTGAACTCGACGCAGGCGCCCAGGTCACGCGCGAGCTCACCCGCACCTGGCTGGCGGAATACCTGGCGTAACCGACGCCACACCGCCACCCCGGGAATACCCGCGCACCCCGCCCGGTTCCTTTGGTTGCCATATCCACCAAATTGAGCCAGACTGAGAACGAAGGAGGCGTCGTGCAGTTCGGAATTTTCACGGTCGGTGATGTGACGACCGACCCCACGACCGGCCGGACGCCGAGTGAGCACGAGCGCATCACCGCCATGGTGACGATCGCGCGCAAGGCCGAAGAGGTCGGGCTGGACGTGTTCGCCACCGGCGAGCACCACAACCGGCCGTTCGTGCCGTCGTCACCCACCACCATGCTCGGCTATATCGCGGCGCGGACCGAGCGGCTCCAGCTCTCCACCGCGACGACGCTGATCACCACGAACGACCCGGTGAAGATCGCCGAGGACTTCGCGATGCTGCAGCACCTCGCCGAGGGGCGCGTGGACCTGATGCTGGGCCGCGGTAACACCGGGCCGGTCTACCCCTGGTTCGGCAAGGACATTCGCGACGGCATCCCGCTGGCGATCGAGAACTACCACCTGCTGCACCGGCTCTGGCGCGAAGAAGTGGTCGACTGGGAGGGCAAGTTCCGCACGCCGTTGCAGTCGTTCACCTCCACGCCACGACCGCTGGACGACGTACCGCCGTTCGTCTGGCACGGCTCGATCCGCAGCCCCGAGATCGCCGAGCAGGCCGCCTACTACGGTGACGGATTCTTCGCCAACAACATCTTCTGGCCGAAAGAGCACTTCCAGCGGTTGATCGCGCTGTATCGGCAGCGCTACGAGCACTACGGCCACGGCTCGGCCTACCAGGCGATCGTCGGGCTGGGCGGACAGGTGTTCATGCGCAAGAACTCCCAGGACGCCGTGCGCGAGTTCCGGCCGTACTTCGACAACGCGCCGGTGTACGGCCACGGCCCGTCGCTGGAGGAGTTCACCGAGCAGACCCCGCTCACCGTGGGCAGCCCGCAGGAGGTCATCGACAAGACGCTCACCTTCCGCGAGTCGTTCGGCGACTACCAGCGCCAGCTGTTCCTGATGGATCACGCGGGCCTTCCGCTGAAGACCGTGCTGGAGCAACTGGACCTGCTCGGTGAAGAGGTGGTCCCGGTGCTGCGCAAGGAATTCGCGGCGCTGCGCCCGGCGCACGTTCCGGACGCGCCGACGCACGCCAGCCTGGTGGCCGCCCGCGAGACAGCGGTGGAGGCGACCCGATGACCCGCATCGCCGTCGTCTCCGCGGGCCTGTCGCAGCCTTCGTCGACCCGGTTGCTCGCCGATCGCCTCGCCGCCGCCACCGGCGCGGCGCTGACCGCGACCGGCGGCGAGGTGACAGTCGACGTCGTGGACGTACGCAACCACGCCCGCGATCTGACCGACAATCTGCTGACCGGGTTCGCGGCCGACGACCTACGCGCGACAATCGATGCCGTGACCGCCGCCGACGGTTTGATCGCCGTCACGCCGATCTTCAACGCCTCCTACAGTGGCCTGTTCAAGACGTTCTTCGACGTCCTGGAGCCGGATTCGCTGACCGGGATGCCCGTGCTGCTCGGCGCGACCGGCGGCTCGGCGCGCCATTCCCTCGCCTTGGAGCACGCACTGCGTCCGATGTTCAGCTACCTGCACGCGGTGGTCGCGCCGACTGCCGTCTACGCGGCGTCCGAGGACTGGGCCTCCGCGGCGGAGGGCGGGCTGAGCACCCGAATAGGCCGTGCCGCAGCGGAATTCGCCGCCATGCTGACCAACACGCCGCGACCGCGTGCCACCGATCCGTACGACGACCCGGTACCGTTCGCACAGCTGCTCGGCACTCACTGATCTCTCCCCGAATTACCCCCGACCGCTCCGTACCGAACTAGTTTAAATCTCAACTATCAAGGAGAACATCATGTCGACCGGAACCACCAACGCTCTGACCGCGGGCACCTGGGCCATCGACCCCGCCCACTCCACGCTCGGCTTCTCGGTACGCCACCTGATGGTCAGCAAGGTGCGCGGCCGCTTCACCGACTTCTCCGGCAAACTGGTCATCGGCGAGGACGGCAGCGCCTCGGCCGAAGCCGAGATCCGGGTCGACTCGGTCACCACCGACAACGAACAGCGCGACGCGCACCTGCGCACCGCGGACTTCTTCCAGGCCGAGCAGTTCCCGGTGGCCACGTTCAAGTCCACCGGATTCCGGGTGAACGGCGAGGACTTCGTGGTGGACGGCGAATTCACCATCCGCGGCGTCACCAAGCCGGTCTCGCTGGAGGTGGAATTCCTCGGCGTGAACCCCGGCATGGGCCATGGGCCGGTCGCGGGCTTCGAGGCCAAGACCGTGATCAACCGCCGCGATTTCGGCATCACCATCGACATGCCGCTGCCCGACGGCGGCGCGGTGATCGGCGACAAGATCACACTCACCCTCGAGGTGGAGGTCGGCCTGCAGGCCTGAGCGCGTCGGACGCCTTCCGCGGGAGCTTCGAGCTTCCGCGGGAGGCGTTCTTCCGGTCAGAAGAGCGTCATCGGCTCCGCCGCGGCGGGCTCGGGCAGCGGGTCGAGCTCGGGCAGCCGGGCCCGGACCTCGTCGTGGAAACGGCGGGCCAGCTCCAGCGAGCCGGCATTGTCCGGCGTGTGCAGGAACACCGTCGGCGACCGGCCTTCCCGCAACCATTCGGCGACCGTGCCGACCCACGGTTGCCAGCCCTCGACGGTGCGCCGCACGTCGTCGCGGCCGTGATACCGCACGATCGGGTATTCGGTCAGCGCGCGCATCCTGCGCCGCACCCGGGGCTTCTTCGCCGCCGCCTCCTGTTCCGCCGCACTGGTGGGCGAACCGTCGAAGAGCACGGTGGTGTCGAACGGAACCCATTCGGCGCCGACCCTGGACAGCACATATTCGAGCCTGCGCGCCGCCTGCTCGTCGGCGAAGAACGCGGGATGCCTGACCTCGACGGCGATCCGGTAGGAGCGCGGCGCCTGCCGCAGGAATCCGGCCAGCGCACCGAGATCCGTCGGACCGAACGAGCCCGGCAGCTGCACCCACAGTGCGTGGATACGTTCCCCGAGCGGCTCCATCACGCCGAGAAACGACCGCAGGTCGTGCTCGGCGCCGACCAGCCTGCGTTCGTGGGTGATCGGCTTGGGCAGCTTGAGCACGAACCGGAACGCGGGATCGCATTGACTCGCCCACGATTCCACCGTTCGCCGCGCAGGCGTCGCGTAGAACGTCGTGTTGCCCTCGACCGCGTTGCACCACGCGGCGTACCAGCGCAGCCGCTCCCCCGGCTCGAGTTGCTTGTCCTGCCAAGCCGCGTGCGTCCACATCGCACATCCCACGTGAAGCCGCATGCTCTCGACGCTAACCCACTGTCCCGACACGAGTGCCGAGCGCTCGCCCCGGCAGCACGCGGCCACGACCCGGACTCATTGCCGCGCCCGCTTCTTCGACCGGACCCAGCCGAAGGTCAACTCGACGGCGCGCTTCCAGTTGTCGTACTCGTCCTCCCGCAACTCGGGGTCCATCCGTGGCACCCATTGGGCGGCGAGGCGCCAGTTGTTGCGCAATCCTTCCAGGTCCGGCCAGTAGCCGACGGCGAGGCCCGCGGCGTACGCGGCGCCGAGCGAGACGGTTTCGGCGACGAAGGGACGCGACACCGGAACGTCCAGGACGTCGGCCACGATCTGCATGAGCAGGTTGTTCGAGGTCATGCCGCCGTCCACGCGCAAAGCCGCGGCCTGCAGACCGGAATCGGCGTTCATCGCCTCGACCACGTCGCGCGTCTGCCAAGCGGTGGCCTCCAGGACCGCGCGGGCGATGTGCCCCTTGGTGATGTAGGAGGTCAGCCCGGCGATGAGACCGCGGGCGTCGCCGCGCCAATGCGGCGCGTACAGACCGGAGAACGCGGGCACCACGTAGCAACCGCCGTTGTCTTCGACGGTGCGGGCGAGGGTTTCGATCTCCGGCGCGCTGGTGACCAGGCCGATGTTGTCGCGCACCCACTGCACGAGCGAACCGGTGACCGCGATCGGGCCTTCCAGCGCGTAGACCGGCTCCGGGCCGATCTGGTAGCCGATCGTGGTGAGCAGGCCGTGCTCGGACCGCACCAGCTCGGGTCCGGTGTTCATCATGAGGAATCCGCCGGTGCCGTAGGTGCACTTGGTTTCCCCACGCGCGAAACAGGTTTGGCCGAACAGCGCGGCATGCTGGTCGCCCAGCGCGGCGGCGATCGGGATGCCGGGGACCACCCGCCGGGTCGTGCCGTAGGACGCGATCGAGGGCTGGATGCGCGGCAGCATCCGAGCGGGGATGCCGAAGAACTCCAGCAGTTCGGCGTCCCAGGTGCGGGTGCTGAGATTCATCAACAGGGTGCGGCTGGCATTTGTGACATCGGTGAGGTGCAGCCCGCCGTCGGGACCGCCGGTGAGGTTCCAGATCAGCCAGGTCTCCATGGTGCCGAACAACACCTCTCCCCGCTCGGCGCGCTCGCGCACCCCGGGCACGGAGTCCAAGATCCAGCGCAGCCGCGGCGCGGCGAAATAGCCGGCCAGCGGCAGGCCGCAGAGTTCGCGGATCCGGGCGGCGCCCGGCTTGCCCTCCAGTTCCCGGACCAGTTCGTCGGTCCGCACGTCCTGCCAGACGATGGCGCGCCCGATCGGTATCCCGGTGCGGCGGTCCCACACCACGGTGGTCTCGCGCTGGTTCGCGATGCCGAGCGCTGCGATGCGGTCGGCGGCGACGCCGGAATCGCGCATCGCCTGCGGCACGATCCGCTCGACATCGCGCCAGATCTCCAGCGCATCCTGCTCGGCCCACCCCGGACGCGGATAATGCTGCCGGTGCCGCCGCTGGGCGACGCCGACCAGCCGGGCACGCTGATCGAACAGGATGCACCGCGTAGAGGTGGTGCCCTGATCGATCGCCAGCACGTAACGCTGCTTCATGCTCGGCTGCTCCTGGTCGAAATCCGCCGGTCGTCCACCCGACGGCGGCGGTCAGTGCCCCGCACCGAGATCCCGTGATACCGCCCGAGCGGCGTCGAGCACCTGACCGACCAGCGCGGGCCGGTGCCGCAACTGGGCGTCGCAGAGCCGGTCCACCGCGCCGGTGATGCCGATGGCGCCGACCACCAGGCCACCGGGCGCCCGGATCGGCGCCGCGATACCCGCCTCCCCCGTCCGGAATTCCTCGGTGTCGCCGGCCCATCCGGCCTGCCGGACACCGCCGAGCGCCCTGGTGAGCGCCGCGCGGTCGACCAGGGTGCGGTGCGTGAGCGGGGCCAGTTCGGCGCCGCGCACCGTGGCGGCCAGGTCGGTGTCGTAGGCGAGCAGGACCTTGCCCAGCGCAGTGGCGTGCGGCGGCAGGAGCTCGCCGAGTTCGAGCGCCTGCTCGGTGTTGTCCGGCCGGAACACGTGGTGGACCACGACCACCGCGCCATCCATCGGCGCGCCGATCCGGACCGACTCGCCCGTGCGCGCCGCCAGCGCGTCGGCCCAGTTGATCGCGCGGGAGCGCAACTCGTTCGCGTCGAGGTAGCTGGTGCCCAGGTGCAGCAGCGCCGCACCGAGCTGGTACTTGCCGGTAGCCGGGTCCTGCTCGACGAACCCGACACCCTGGAGGGTGCGCAGGATGCCGTGCGCGGTCGGCTTCGGCAACTCGAGCGCACCCGCGATGTCGCCGACGCCGAGACGCCCGGAGCCGCGGGCCAGCAGCCGTAGGACGGCCGCCGCCCGCTCGATCGATTGGATCGCACCCGGCATGTCGGGAAACCTATCCCCCGCGACGTGATTCGACAATGTCGAACGGTTGGTGATACCTGGGCAACATCAGTGAAACCCAGTGTGAGCTGCGCCATACATCCTCCTAGCGCGTCGGACGGTAGTGGCGCTGCCTTCCGGCAACCAGTCGGGCCGTTCGACATTGTCGAACGGGTGCCGTATCCGGGTCCGGCATTCCGCCGTAATTTCCGTTTCACGCACGGTCGCGTCCGCGGCCTGCGGGGTGAACGGAGGCTCAACGATGAACTTCGGCTCGATCTTTCTCAGCGAAGCACTCGGCACGGGAGTGCTGGTACTGCTCGGGGTCGGCGTGGTCGCGAACGTATTACTGACCAAGTCCAAAGGTTTGGACGGCGGCTGGCTGCTGATCAACGTGGGATGGGGCTTCGCCGTTCTCGCCGGCGTCTACGTCGCCTACAAGACCGGCGGCCACCTCAATCCCGCGGTCACCGTCGGCATCCTGTTCAGCGGCGCCGACGAGTTCGCCCCCGGCATCGCGATCTCCGGCTCCGCGACGCTCGCGTACCTGAGCGGCCAATTCGTCGGCGCGTTCGTCGGCGCGACGATCGCCTACGTGGCCTACAAACGCCACTTCGACGCCGAGACCGACGCGGACAAGAAGCTCGCCGTGTTCGCCACCGGACCCGCGATTCGCGCCCTGCGCTGGAACTTCGCCACCGAAGCGATCGGCACGTTCACCCTCGTCCTGGTGATCCTCACCTTCGGCCACACCCCGAGCGGGCTCGGCCCGGCCGCCGCCGCACTCCTGGTCGTCGGCATCGGCGCTTCACTGGGCGGCCCTACCGGATACGCCGTCAACCCCGCTCGTGACCTGGGTCCGCGGCTCGCGCATGCGCTGCTGCCGGTACGCAAGCACGCCCCCGCCGAGGCGGTCATGGTGCCCGCGGGTGCGGGCGCTCCCGCGCCGACCGCATCTGCCGATGCCCACGCGACACCGGGGCCCAAGGACTCCGACTGGGGATACGCCTGGGTGCCGGTGCTCGGGCCGCTCGTCGGCGGAGCGCTCGCCGGTATCGCCGCTCAGTTCCTGTTCTGAATCCTTCTCTCCGACAGCACTTTCCGAAAGGACCGCGATGAGCAAGTTCGTCGGCGCCATCGACCAGGGCACTACGAGCACCCGCTTCATGGTGTTCGACCACAGCGGCAACGAGGTGGCCCGCCACCAGCTCGAACACGAGCAGATCCTGCCACGTCCCGGGTGGGTGGAGCACAATCCGACCGAGATCTGGGAGCGCACCCGCGCGGTCATCCAGACCACGCTGACCAAGGCCGATCTCGTCGCGAGCGACCTCGCCGCGGTGGGCGTCACCAACCAGCGCGAGACCACGGTGGTGTGGAACCGCAAGACCGGGCGGCCCTACTGCAACGCCATCGTCTGGCAGGACACCCGCACCGATCGCATCGCCGCCGAACTGGAGCGAGCCGGGCACGGCGACACCATCCGGCGCAAGGCGGGCCTGCCTCCCGCCACCTACTTCTCCGGCGGCAAACTGCGCTGGATCCTGAGCAACGTGCCGGGGGTGGCCGAGGACGCCGAACGCGGTGACGCGCTCTTCGGCACCACCGACACCTGGCTGCTGTGGCAGCTGACCGGCGGGGTCGACGGCGGCGTGCACGTCACCGATCCGACCAACGCCAGCCGCACCATGCTGATGGACCTGGAGACACTGGACTGGGACGACGAGCTGTTGTCGCTGTTCGGGGTCCCGCGCGCGATGCTGCCCAGGATCGCGCCCTCCGCGAACTCGGAGCTCTTCGGCACCACTCGCCCCGACGGTCCGTTCGGCGGCGCGGTCCCGCTGTCCGGCGTGCTCGGCGACCAGCAGGCCGCCACCGTGGGGCAGGTCTGCTTCCGCCCCGGCGCGGCGAAGAACACCTACGGCACCGGTAACTTCCTGCTGCTCAACACCGGAACCGAGATCGTGCGGTCGCAGCACGGCCTGCTGACCACGGTCGCCTACCAGTTCGGCTCGGAGAAGCCGGTGTACGCGCTGGAAGGTTCGATCGCGGTGACCGGCTCGGCGGTGCAGTGGCTGCGTGACCAGCTCGGCATCATCTCCGGCGCGGCGCAGAGCGAATCACTGGCCCGGCAGGCCGAGGACAACGGCGGGGTGTACTTCGTCCCCGCGTTCTCCGGGTTGTTCGCGCCGTACTGGCGTTCGGACGCGCGCGGCGCGATCGTCGGCCTGTCCCGCTACAGCACCAACGCCCATCTAGCGCGGGCGACGCTGGAATCGATCTGCTATCAGACCCGCGACGTGGTGGAGGCGATGCAGGCCGATTCCGGCGTGCGGCTGGACGTGCTGCGGGTGGACGGCGGCGTCACGGCCAACGAGCTGTGCATGCAGTTGCAGGCCGACTTCCTCGGCGTCCCGGTGTCGCGTCCGGTGGTCGCGGAGACCACGGCCCTCGGCGCGGCCTACGCGGCGGGGCTGGCGGTCGGCTTCTGGAGCGACACCGACGAACTGGAGCGGAACTGGAACGAAGCCAAGCGCTGGAGCCCGACCTGGTCGGACGAGCAGCGCGAGCGTGGCTACGCGCGCTGGAAGAAGGCCGTCGCCCGCACCCTCGATTGGATCGACGTCGACGAATGAGGGGCGACGCCGTCCTACCCGAATAACACCGAAACAAGGAGAGATACCGCTGTGTCCGCACGATTGGACCTCCAGTACCGCGCCCGCGCGGTGAACTCACTCGGCGACACCGAGATCGATGTGCTCGTCATCGGCGGCGGCGTGGTCGGCGCGGGAGCCGCCCTCGACGCCGCCGCCCGCGGCCTGACCGTGACCCTGGTGGAGGCCAGGGACTTCGCCGCGGGCACCTCGAGCCGCTCCAGCAAGCTCATCCACGGTGGACTGCGCTACCTGGAGCAGCTCGACTTCTGGCTGGTGCGGGAGGCGCTGAAGGAACGCGGCCTGCTGCTGCACCGGCTCGCCCCGCACCTGGTGCGCCCGGTGTCGTTCCTGCTGCCGCTGCGGCATCGGGTGTGGGAGCGCGCCTACATCGGCGCGGGCGTCGCGCTGTACGACACCATCGGCGGCGCCCGCGCGCTGCCGATGCACCGGCACTTGTCCCGCACGCGCGCGCTGGAGCTGGCACCCGCGCTGCGCGAAGACGCGCTGACCGGCGCCATCCGGTACTTCGACGCGCAGGTCGACGACGCCAGGCACACGATGATGATCGCGCGCACCGCGGCACAGCACGGCGCGACCGTGCTCACCCGCACCAAGGTGACGGCTCTGCTGCGTGACGGCGAACGCGTCGTCGGAGCGGAGGTCACCGACCTGGAGACCGGCCGCGTGCACACCGTGCGCGCGCGGCGAGTGATCAGCGCGACCGGCGTATGGACCGACGAGATGAACCGGATGACCGGCGTCGAGTTCCCGTTCCACGTCCGGATGTCCAAGGGCGTGCACATCCTGGTGCCGCGCCACCGGCTGAACCTGGACACCGGCCTGATCATGCGCACGGAGAAGAGCGTGCTGTTCGTCATCCCGTGGCACGGGCACTGGATCATCGGCACCACCGACACCGACTGGTCGCTGGACAAGGACCACCCGGCCGCCAGCGACGCCGACGTGCAGTACCTGCTCGACCACGTCAACCGGGTGGTGCGCGAGCCGCTCACCCGGGACGACATCGTCGGCACCTATGCCGGACTACGCCCGCTGCTGTCGGGCGCGTCGGCCGATACCGCGACGCTCTCGCGGGAGCACGCGGTGGCCGAACCGGCTCCGGGGCTGTTCGTGATCGCCGGGGGCAAGTACACGACCTACCGCGTGATGGCCGCCGACGTCGTGGACGCGGCGGTGGCCGGGCTCGGCCGGGCGGTGGCCCCCTCGGTGACCGAACACCTGCCGATCCTCGGGGCGGTGGGATACCAGGAACTCGCCGCCGACTCCGACAGCCTCGCGCAGCGCGCGGGCCTGCCGAGGGCGACGGTGCAGCGTCTGCTCGGCCGTTACGGCTCGGCGATCACCGACCTGTTCGACCTGATCGCCCGCGAACCCGAACTGGGCAAGCCGCTCACCGGCGCACCGGGCTACCTCGGCGCCGAGGCGGTGTACGCGGTGACCCACGAGGGCGCCCTGCACCTGGACGACGTGCTCACCCGCCGTACCCGCGTCTCCATCGAAGCGGCCGACCGAGGGCTGGCCGCCGCCCCAGAGGTGGCCTGGCTGATCGGCGCTCACCTCGGCTGGGACGCCGCCGCCACCGAGCGTGAGATCACCCGCTACCGCGACCGGGTGCACGCCGAACTGGCCGCCAATCAGGCGGCCGACGACGAGTCCGCGAACGCGGCCCGGCTGGTCGCCGTCGTCTGAGTCCGTCGCGTGGCACGGTCCCGCACGCCGGCCGTGCCACGCGTTGCTACTCGTCCGATCCGCTGTGCCCGCGCGGAGTCGACTCGTCGGTCTCGAGCTCTTCTCCGGTGGGGTGCTCATCGGCGTGCGTCGGCTTGGTGTGCTCGTCGGCGAAATCCGCGTCCTGCTGCATCGACTCCGCCGTCGTCGGATCGACATTCGGTGTGCTCATAAGGCGCGCGTACCCACCCACGCCGCTCCGACGCAGACTCGGCCCACCTCGACCAGACCTGGTCAGAGCATCGCGCACTTCGGGGTCTGCGCGGGACAGCTCGGGCGCGCCTCGGACGGCGTGGCAGGTTGACCTCGAGTGGGGTTGAGGATGGACAGTGGTTGCATGACTCGTCCAGCGGATTTCTGGAATACCGTTTACGACAACGACACCGCGCCCTGGGTGATCGGCGAGCCGCAGCCTGCCATCGTCGCGCTGGAGCGCGAGGGGGGTATCCGCGGCCGGGTGCTCGATCCGGGCTGTGGCGCGGGTGAGCACACGATTCTGCTGACCAGGCTCGGATACGACGTGCGTGGGATCGATATGTCGCCGAGTGCGGTGGCGTACGCGCGCGCCAACGCGGCCGAGCAGGGTGTGCCCGCCGCCGCGTTCGAGGTGGCCGACGCGCTGGCGCTCGGCGACCGGCCGGATTTCGCCGGTGACCCGCCCGGTTCGGCGCCCGCGTTCGACACGATCGTCGACAGCGCGCTGTTCCATGTCTTCGGGACCGAGGACGAGGCGCGCGCCGCGTACGTCCGCAGCCTGCACGCGGTCTGCAAGCCGGGCGGCACCGTCCATGTGCTCGCGCTCTCCGATGCCGAGCCGGGGTTCGGCCCTCGGATCAGCGACACACTGATTCGGGAGTCGTTCCGCGACGGTTGGGTGGTAGAAGACCTGCGGGAAGCCCGGTACCGCGGACGAGTCACCGACCTGGTGGCTCAGGAAGCGGCCGAGCTGGAGATCTCCGAGTCCGGACAGGTCGACGCCGCCGCGTGGCTGGCCCGCATCCGCCGTCTCTGAACCGCCCGCGTCACACTCCCTTGGGCGCCTTGCTTCCCATGAAGCCGAACAGGTAGCCCGCGACACGCCGCATCTGGATCTCCTCGGCGCCCTCGGTGATCCGGTAGCGCCGATGGTGGCGGTAGATGTGCTCGAACGGCTTGTGCCTGGAGTAGCCGAGGCCGCCGTGGACCTGCATGGCTCGGTCGGCGGCCTCGCAGCACAACCGGTTGGCCCAGTAGTTGCACATCGAGACCTGCTCGGAGACCGCGAATGTGCCGTAGGTGTCCATCGACCACGCGGTCTTGTGGATGAGGGCGCGCAGCATCGCGCACTGGGTGTGCAGTTCCACCAGGGGGAATTGGATCGCCTGGTTGGCGGCCAGCGGCTTGCCGAAGGGCTTGCGCTGCTTGGCGTAGGCCACCGACTCATCGATGCAGTACTGCGCCGCACCCAGGCTGGACGCGGCCTGGCGGATCCGGTTCTCGTTGAAGAAGTGCTGGACCACCGCCAAGCCGCGTCCTTCGCCGCCGAAGACGGCGGTGTCCGGCACCCGGACGCCGTTGAGCGCGACGCGGGCGTGATCGGTGGGCATGTTGAAGGTCCAGAGATACTCCTCGACGACGAAGCCCGGCGCGTCGATGGGCACGAGGAACGCCGTGACGCCCGCCGCGTCGCCGGGGCCGCCCGAGGTGCGCGCGAAGATCAGGTCGGCGTCGGCGATGTGCACGCCGGTGTTCCAGGTCTTCTGTCCGGTGATCACCCAGCCGTCGCCGTCGCGGACCGCCGAGGTCTCCATGTGGGTGGCGTCGGAGCCGTGCTCGGGCTCGGTGATGCCGAAGGCGAAGAACTTCGTCCCCGCGGCCAACCCGTCCACCCACTGCGCCCGCTGAGCGGGCGTGCCGTATTCGAGCATGAGCAGCAGGCCGACGTTGTTGGCCACGATGGCGTGCTCGTTCTGCAGGTCGCAGTGCAAGCCGAGACCGCGCCGGGCCAGGTGCTCGCGGATCACGGCCATGCCCAGATTGGTGCCGTCCCGGCCGCCGTATCGCGCCGGGAACGCGTAGCGCAGGTGCCCCGCGGCGTCGGCGCGCCTGCGGACCTCGGCCAGCAACTCCTCCCATTCCGCGTTCGGCAGGCCGCCGCGCTCCCAGTCGGTGCGGGCGTCCTCGCGGCGGTGGTCGAAGAACCGGATATTGTCACCGGTCTGCTCGAGCGGCGTGATCTCCCGTTCGATGAACGCGTCGAGTTCGGCCAGGTAATCGACCAGTTCCGCGGGTAACTCGAAATCCATCGCGGCACCTAACCTTTCGCAGTGGGTCGGATCTGCATCAGCAGGTCCCATTCGATTTCCGACACCCGGCGACCGCCGGCCGCCATCACGATGTCGCGCACGCTGCCGTCGGAATGCGCCGCCGCCTGCCCGGCGAGTCCGGTACCCCAGGCCAGCGTGCACATCACCTTCCACCAGCGGAATCGGTCCTCGTCGAAGTCGCCGCCCCCGCGGGAGTAACCGCGCACGAACGCCGCGCGACCGGCGAGGCCGCCGAACTCCCGCTCGTCCGCGCGGAAGCGCCACATGCGCAGCGCGGGCCAGGCCACGTCGCGCATCGGGTCGCCGTGGCGCTGCGCGCCTTCCCAGTCGAGCACCGCGCGCAGGCCGTCGGGACCGACGACGATATTGCCGTTGCGCATGTCGGTGTGCAGCAGCGCCGTGCGCGACGGCGGCGGTGGGCAGTGGCGTTCCAGCCAGCGCAGGGCAAGGGCGAACACCGGCCGGTCCGCCAAGAGCGCGCGCACCTGCTCGACGGCCTCGCTCAGCTGACGCTCGGGATCGGCGGCCGCCGTGGGCAGCCGAGCGGGCGCGCTCGCCGGGTCGATGGCATGCAGGCGCCCCATGGCCTCGCCCAACTGCTCGGCGACTCGTTCGCCGAGGTCCGCCGCCTCGGTCAGCCGTAGCACTCGGCGCGGCACGGTCTCTCCGTCCACCCGCTCGGAGACCACGAACGGCCCGCCGGCATAGGCGCTGTCGGTGCAGATCGCGACCACGGGCGGCACCGGCACACCGTGGGTGCGCGCGAGTTCCCGGACGGCGGCCTCCACGTCCACCGGGACCAGTTCGATCGCGCTCGGCACGATGGTCGCGACCAAGCGTCGTGTCCCGCTTCCGGTAACGGCGTCGAAGGCGACGTTCCGGCGGCGAGCGCCCGCGGAGAGGACTTCGACGTTCGACACCGTCACCGGCCGGCCGCTCCCCGCCGTGAGGAATTCGGTCAAACCGCGTGCCAGATCGGCGCTCACTCGCCCGCCCAGGCGTCGTACCCGGGTTTGGCGATCGCGAGATCGGCCCGCACCACGGAAACCAGCGCCTCCCAGAGTTGTTCGTCATCCCCCTCGGCCACCGCGGCGAGTAGCGCACGCTCCTGCTCCGCCGCGGCGGGGCCGGATTCGATCTCCCGGCGCACGATCCTGGCGAGATTGGCCCCGACCCGCGCCTTGTGCTGCAGCCCCGCGGGCAGGGCGGGCAGCAGCGTCTGCTCGAGCAGTTCGGCGAGCGATTCCAGCAACTCCGCTGCCGATGGGCGATTCTGCATTCGTTCCCCTCGGTCGACTCCGGCCCTCAGCATGGCACGCACCGCTGCCGCCCCGATCGGTACTTTCGGCCGTCACCCTTGGCCGCGCAGTCGCACCAGCCCCGCTGCGGTGGGCCGGAAACGGCAGGCATCGAAGTAGAACGGCGCCAACCGATCCTCGAAATCGACGTGCAACCAGGTGCAGCCCGCCGCCCGCGCACCCTCCGCCGCCCGGGCCGCGAGTTCCGTGCCGATGCCGCGGTGCTGCCATTCGGCCCTGACCTTGGGATCGAGGAGGAACGCGTGGTCGCTGCCGTCCCACGCCACGTTGACGAATCCGGCCGGCGTGCCGTCAGCGGCCCGTGCGGTCACCCAGCCGAGACTGTGCCGTGCGGCGCGGTCCCACCATCCCGGGTCGGGGATGCCGCCGTGCGACCTGGTCAACTCCACCATTTCGCCGTCGGCCAGCGCGCCTCGCCATTGGTAGTCGATCTGCATGCGCCGTGACGTTATGGCGCACGGGCGCCGGTAGCCACCGGTTATCGCTTGCTGTGTGGCGGCTGGGAATCTGCCGTGGGTCGCTCGTCGGACGGGTTCCGTCGGTGCTCGGTCGGTAGACTGCGAGGGGGGATAGCAAGGCGCGGATGCGCCATTCGTTGCGCTGGGCGAAACACAGGAGAATGCATGGCGGCCAGTCGCGTCCGATCCGCGGCCATAGCAGGGTTCGCCCTGGTCATGGCGGTGATCGTGGCGGCGTGCTCGTCCTCGTCTACGCCGGATGGCGCACCCGGAGCCACCGGTTCGGCGCCCGTGCCGATCGCCATCACGCCCGCCTCCGGCGCGGGCGAGGTCGATCCGCTGGCACCGGTGCAGGTGAGCGCAACGGAGGGCCAGCTGACCTCGGTCACCATGACGAACGAACAGGGCAAGGTGATCGACGGGGTGCTGACGCCGGACAAAACGGCCTGGAAACCCACCGAACCGCTCGGCTACGGCCGCACCTACACCGTCACCGCGGAAGGGCTGACGGTCACCGGCAAGACCGGCCCGAGGACCGCCACGTTCTCCACGTTGACGCCGAACAACCAGACGAAGGTGTCGCTGACCACCACCGGCGGCACGCCACTGTCCGACGGCGGCACATTCGGCGTCGGCACCGTGGTGGTGGCGCACTTCGACGAGGACATTCCCGACCGCGCCACCGCCGAGAAGCACCTGTCGGTCACCACCGGCCCGCCCGTGCAGGGCTCCTGGTACTGGCTGGACGACCGCAACGCGCGCTGGCGTCCGAGGCAGTACTACACGCCGGGCACCAAGGTCACCGTGGCGGCGAACATCTACGGTCAGGAACTCGGCCGAGGGCTCTACGGCCAGGAGGACACCGAGACCACGTTCACCATCGGCGCCTCGCACGTCTCCATCGCCGACGACGCGACCAAGCAGATCCAGGTCTTCGACGGCGGGCGGCTGATCCGCACCATGCCGACCTCGATGGGCATGGGCGGCAGCGAGGTCGTGGCGGGCAAGACGATCACGTTCTGGACCCAGCCCGGGATCTACACGGTGATGGACAAGGCCAATCCGGTGATCATGGATTCGTCCACCTACGGCCTCCCGATCAATTCCCGCCTCGGCTACAAGGAGGCCATCGGCTGGGCAACCCGGATCAGCACCGACGGCATCTACCTGCACCAACTCGACTCCACCGTGTGGGCGCAGGGCAACACCAACGTCTCGCACGGGTGCCTCAACCTCAGCGGCGAGAACGCCCAGTGGTTCTTCAATTTCTCCGTCCCCGGCGACGTGGTGGAGATCCGCAACACCGGCGGCGCCCCGCTCGAGGTCTGGCAGAACGGCGACTGGGGCCTGCCCTGGGAGCAGTGGGTGCAGGGCAGCGCGCTGCGGTAGCCGCCGCACGCCGACACGCGGTCCGGTCTTGCCGACGTCCTCTACCTGAACTACATTCCTGCACTCGCGAGACCACCCGGTCTCCAATCCCTGCGCGACGTACCCGCGACGGCACGGCGTGGGACCCGCGTTGACGATCGGAGCCGGCTCGATGGCGATGCTGCTGTACTACCTACTGCTACCGCTGTACCTGGCCGAGGCTTTGCTCAACGCGCTGGATTGAGCCCGGGTCACTCGGCCTGTTCAGCGCCCGGAGGTTGGTGGAATCCGGGGCCCGCCTTGGGTTCGACGTCGCGCGGGTCGATCGGTTCGCGGCAGTGGTCGCAGACCAGCATCGGCGAGGTCTCCTGCCCGCAGCTGCGATGTTCCAGGACGATCGGCCTGCCCTCCGGTCCGACGAGATGGTTGTCGCCCCAGACCATCATCGCCGTGACGATGGGATAGAGCTCGCGGCCCGCGGCGGTCAGGTGATAGTCGACGCGCCCGCCGCCGTGGTCGGTGCGGGTGAAGATCCCCGCGTCGATCAGCATGCGGAGGCGGCTGGTGAGCAGGTTGCGATTGGTGATGCCGATATTGCGGGCGAAATCGCTGAACCGGTGCACCCCGAAGAACGCCTCGGCGATGAGCAGGATGGTCCACCGGTCGCCGAGCAGTTCGACGACGCGGGTGACCGAATCGTCGACCGGGCGCCGCAGTGTCATGGCGACATCTTCGCATCTCCGCCCGGTATTGCTTTCCTACTGATGGTATCGGAATAATACCACCAGGACCGATGCCCCCTCCGGGCCGGACGACTGGGAGTGTCGATGACGACCACGAACCACCCGACCGACGACTACGTGCGCCTGCTCGACCCCGCCGTACGGCCGGATCCCTATCCCCTTTTCGCGCGACTGCGCGACGCCGGTTCGTTCCGGATCGGCACCGCCCCGGTGGTCGTCCTGACTCGCTACGCCGACTGCGCCGCCATGCTGCGCGATCCGCGCGCGAGCGTCGACCGGTCACTGGCCCGGTTGCAGCTCGGCTCGATGCCGATCTACGACGCGACGCGCGAAGACGGCGCGGCGCGGGCGAAGCCCTCGTTCCTGTTCCTCGATCCGCCCGATCACACCCGCCTGCGCCGCTTGGTGGCCAAGGCGTTCACCCCGCGCGTGGTCCGGCGGCTGGAGCCGCGGGTCACCGAGGTCGTGGACGACTTGCTCGACCAGCGTGCCCGCCAGGGGAGCTTCGACGCCGTCGACCACTTCGCCTATCCGCTGCCGGTGACCGTCATCTGCGAACTGCTCGGCGTCCCGCTCGCGGACGAAGCGCGGCTGAGCGCCTGGTCCGCGCTGTTGTCGCGCACACTCGACCCGACTTCCCGCGCGGCACCGCAATTCCGCGCCGACCCGGCGCAGATCCAGCGGGCCGGCACCGAACTGCACGCCTACTTCGAAGATCTCACCGATCGCCGTCGCCACACACCGGGCGAGGATCTGCTGTCCGAACTCATCGCGGCCGAAGACGCCGGCGACGCGCTGACGCATGCGGAACTGATCTCGACCTGCGCCCTTCTGCTGGTCGCCGGGCACGAGACCACGGTGAACCTGATCGCCAACGCGACCCTCGCCCTGCTGCGCAGGCCGGAGGAACTCGCCGCGCTGCGCGCGGATCCGGCCCGGGCGGCGGGCGTCATCGAGGAGACGCTGCGCTTCGATCCGCCGGTGCAGTTGATCCCGCGCATCGCCGCCGACGATCTGACCATCGGCGGCACGGACATCCGACGCGGCGATCTGGTGGTGCTGCTGATCGCCGCCGCGCACCGCGACCCCGCGGTATTCGCCGATGCCGACCGATTCGACCCCGCGCGCGAGAACCGCCACCTGGCCTTCGGCCTCGGGGCGCACTTCTGCGTCGGCGCTCCCCTGGCCCGTTTGGAGGCGCGAGTGGCGTTGACCCGGTTCGCGCAACGGGTCGATTCCCCGGCGCTGACCGTGGACCCGCCGCCGTATCGGGAACACGTCAATCTGCGCGGGCCCGCGCACCTGCCCATCGAATTCGCGGCGATCCGGCCCCGGTAGCGCGGCAGGTCACCGCCCGGGTCCGGCGGCTGTGAACCGGGATTATTCGACGACGGCCTTGATCCGGTTCAGCGTCTCGCGCATCCCCTCGACATTGGTCTTGTTGCGCGTCCATCCGGCGAACAACCAGTACAGCCGCAGCACGGGGTTGTCGTGCAGCTGGAAGGACTCGGTGACGTCGGTGCCGCCGTCGACCGGCTCGAGAACATAGCGCCACGTGTTGATCGGGATGCCGCGCGGGCCGAGCACGGTGAACGCGAACTCGCGGCCGGGCTCGCAGGCGATGATCCGGCACACCGTCGCGTATTTCAGCCCCCACCCGTTGCGGTTGACATGACCGCGGAATTTCACACCCACCGCGGGACCGGTCGCGCCGCCCAGCCACTCCGCCGCGAATGTCTCCGGGCTGAACCGCCCGGTGTTCTCGATGTCGCTGACCAGTGCCCAGATCTTGTCGGCGGGGGCGGCCATCCGAACCGTCACGCTGTCGTGCATGCGCCGAACGCTAGCAGGCGGCCCGGCCGTCGCGTCCGGGCCGGACCGAGCCGCGGCGAGCCGGGCCGCCCAGCCGTCCACGCCCGCCAGCCACTGGCCGGGTACCAGCACCCAGCAGGCCGCGAGCAAATCGTGGCCGTAGTGTGCGACGGCCGTGTGCTCCGGCCAGTATTCGCGGGTCCAGTCGGGGTCGTCGGCCGCCGAGTCGATGCCGCTGCGGACCACGCCGACCAGCTCGAATTGCAAGTGCTGGACCAGCACCCAGGCTTCGGCGTCCATCGGCTTGCGGCGCAGCCGGTCGAGCAGGTCACGGGCGGCGGTGCGCACCCGGTGTTCCAACCAGTGGAAGGTACGCCGGTGCCCGCGCGGCGCCACGCCGTGCAGCGCGAGCACGGCGACGGCGACACCGAGCACGGTCTCGAGCAGCCGGTCCCGGATCACCGGTCCGATCGGCCCGCCCGTGGTGGCGACCCCGCCCGCGATCAGCGCGACCGGCGTGATGAAGACGACGGCCAGGGCGTAGTTGCGCGGCACGAACAGCTCGATGCAGAACTGCAACGCGGCGATCAGAACGATCAGCGCGTACCCGGTCGGCCCGAGCTGGTAGATGAGCGCGAACAGTCCGAGGCCCGCGATCGTGCCGACGAACCGGTGGATGGCACGCACCTGCCCGCGCACCCGGTCCGGCCCCGTCTGCAACACGATCAGGGCACTGAGCACCGCCCAGTGCGGCCGCTCCAGACCGAGCAGCGCGCTCAGCGCACCCGCGCCCAGGCAACCCGCGGCAACGCGTATCGAGCTGATCGCCGCGTGCGAGGACAACGACAGCGAACGCCCCAGCCGGAAGCCGATACCAGGGCGGGCGAACGAGACCAAGGGATCGACCAGCAGATCTTCGGTGTCGTCGTCGGCGGGAGCGTGCCCGGCGAGCCTGCGCCGCGCGTCCTGCAGGGTGGCCAGCAGCGCGGCCTCCCCGGGGTCCGAGGGCGGACCGGCGTCGTAGACCGCGGCCCACGCGTCCGCCATCGCGGCACCTGCCCGGTGGCGCAGCTCGATGGCGGGCGTCCCCGCTTCCCGTGCCGCCACGTAGGCGTCCACCGCGCGCACCGCGGCCTCGACCACCGTGCGTTCGGGTTTGCGGCGGTCACGCAGCACCCCGGCCATCGAAACGATGATCGACGCGACGACACCGCATGCCGTACTGACCAACAGCGTCGCCACCGCGGCCCCGGACTCGACGGCTTTCATCGCGCCCGCGCAGACCAGCGCGAAGAACAGCGCACCCGGCGGCCCCAGCCGCAGCGCGTCGATGACGAAGACGGCCACCACCGCGATCGCGGACACCACGATCACCAAGAGCAGGGACGCACCGAGTCCGGTGTCCAGCACGGCGCCGACCACCGCGCCGACCGCGCAGGCGGCCAGCAGGGCCAGGCCGGCCGCGAGGACGACCCAGCCGCGCACCCGGAACGGCCGTCCCTCGCCGTAGAGCACGGCGAACGCGCCGAACATGACGAACACCGCCGTGTCCGGACGGCCGAGAGCGGTGAGGATCGCGGCGGGTGCGGCGAACGCCACGGCAGCGCGCAGCGCCACACTCCACCGCCGCCCCGCGGGTGGCAGGGCGAACAACAGCGAGCCCACCCGACCCTTCGGTGGCACCGGATCCGGGTATGTCGCGGCCACCTGCTGTCCTTTCTGGTCTGGACGAACTGCCTGGTGCACACATTAGATTCGGGAGATGACCGCCGACGCTCAAATACCGCTACCCCCGCGCGTCCACGCCTTCGCCGACGACGCGCTCGCTGATCACGACGCCGTCCGCCTGGCCGAGTTGGTGCGCGACGGGGCGGTTGCACCACACGAACTCACCGCCGCCGCCGTGGCGCGCGCCCAGCAGGTCGAGCGGCTGGCGGCCGTCGCCTACCCGAGCTATGCGAATCCACTGCTGCCCGCCGAGCGGACCGGCACGTTCTACGGCGTGCCCAGTTTCGTCAAGGACAACACGGACGTGGCGGGCATGCCGACCAACCAGGGCACGGCCGCGTTCCGCGCGAGACCCGCCCGCGCGCACAGCGGCTACACCCGGCAGTTCCTCAGCACCGGCCTCACCGTCCTCGGCAAGAGCGCCATGCCCGAGTTCGGCTTCAACGCCAGCACCGAGCCGCCGCACGCCGCGCCCACCCGCAACCCGTGGCACACCGGCTATTCGGTGGGCGGCTCGTCGGGCGGGGCGGCCGCGCTGGTGGCGGCGGGCGTCGTCCCGATCGCGCACGGCAACGACGGCGGCGGATCGATCCGGATTCCGGCCGCCTGCGCCGGGCTGGTCGGCCTGAAGCCGACGCGGGGACGGCACGTGGTCTCCGGGCTGGCCCGCGCGCTGCCGGTCGACATCGTCAGTGAAGGAGTGCTGACCAGAACGGTGCGCGACACGGCGGTCTATGCCGAGGCGGCCGAACGCTACTGGCGCAATCCCGCGCTGAAGCCGATCGGCCGCGTCGAGGGACCGTCGACCCGGCGAATGCGGATAGCGCTCGTGCTCGACAACCTCGCGGGGCCGCTCGCCGACGGTCCGACGCGGGCAGCCGTCGAACGGGTCGCGCACGTCCTGGAATCCAGCGGCCATTCGGTCGAGCCGGTGCCCCTGCCGTTCGACGCGGCGATCGAAACCGCGTTCCTGCACTACTGGGGTCTGCTCGCGGCCGCGATCAGCACGACGGGAAGATTTCTCGACCGCCGGTTCGACGCGCGCCGGGTGGACGATCTGACCGTCGGCCTCCGTGCGCTCTTCCTGCGCCGTGCCCTGCACGCGCCGCTCACGCTCTACCGGCTGCGGGCAGCGGCGGCCACGTACGAGCGGGCGCTCAGACCCTACGATGCGCTGCTGCTGCCGACGCTCGGTCACACCACGCCGCAACTCGGCCATCTCAGCCCGGCGGTGCCGTTCGAGGAGCTGATCGACCGCCTGCGCGCCTACGTCTGTTTCACCCCGATCAACAACATCACCGGAACGCCGGCGATCACCGTTCCGGCCGGCCTGACCGAGGGTGGGCTCCCGATCGGAGTCCAGTTCGCCGCTACGCGCGGCAACGAGCGCACCCTGCTGGAGCTGGCCTACCTGATCGAGTGCGAGCAGCCGTTCCCGCGCCTCGATCGCTGACTCACCCGGCCCGAATTAGGTTAGGCTAAGTTTGCTTGGTTCGAGTATCGCGAGCGGACACGGCCGAGGGCCGGAGAGGACGAAATCATGGGCGCCGACGTCGAATTGGCAGGAGTCCCGGAGACCATGCTGTGGACGCTCTACAACCGGGCGTCGGAAGCGAAACGGGCGGACGGCATCTTGCGCGACCCGGACTGCGTCCAGATCTTCGACGCGCTCGACTACGACTACGCGCGGGCCTTCGGCGCACCCGACGGCACGCACGCGGTGCGGTCGCTGCGTTTCGACCAGACGCTGCGTCCCTGGCTGGCCGCGCATCCCGGCGGCACCGTCGTCGAACTCGCGTCGGGGCTGGAAACCCAATTCCAGCGGTGCGACGACGGACAAGTGCGGTGGGTGTGCGTGGACGTGCCCGAGGGCATCGCGCTGCGGGAGCGGTTCCTGCCGCCGAGCGAGCGCTGTCGTCATCTGCCGATCAGCGCGCTCGACCCGGCCTGGCTCGATGAGATCGACGCCGGACGCGGAGTCTTCGTCACGGCGCAGGGCCTGTTCATGTACTTCGAGCCCGACGAAGTACGGCGCCTGTGCACCACGATCTTCGACCGGCTGCCCGGTGTGCAGCTGATGTTCGACATCATCCCGCCGTGGTTCTCTCGCAAGACCATGCGGGGCTTCCGCAAAACGCCGCACTACACCGCGCCGCCGATGCCGTGGGGAGTCGAGCGCAGCCGCGCGGCGCGGCTGCTGCGCGAATGGAGCCCTCGGGTGGCAGAGGTGACGGTGTCGTCCTTCGGCCCTTCCCGCGGTCCTCTCGCGGTGAGCCTTCCCCTCTTCGAGCGCCTTCCGGTGCTGCGCGACATCCCGCCCGGCATCGTGCACGCGCGTGGCGCCCGGTAGATCAGGGCGCGCCGATACCCGCCGCGGACGACGGACGGTCGCGGTGCACCGGGCCGTGCGCGTCGTCGCAGTGGTCCTCCAGCACCGGCAGCAGCAGGCGCTGCACGTCCGCGGCCGGCGCGGCGTCGACCGCGTGGGTGTGGTCGACCTGCAGCGTGGTGTGGGTGATGCCGTAGTCGTGGTCGAGCACCTGCTCGATCCGCTGGCGCAGCCCGTGGCAGTCCGCGCCCGCGCGGACCAGCACGTGCGCCGAAAGGGCGATGTCGCCGGAGGTGATCTGCCAGACGTGCAGATCGTGCACCTCGTCGACACCCTCGATGTCCACCAACCTGCGCCCGAGCGCGTCCGGGTCGACCCCGGCGGGCGCCGCCTCCAGGAAGATCCGGCCGGATTCGCGCACCAGCCCGAGCCCCGCCTTGACCATCAGCGCCACCACGATCAGCGTGGCGATGGCATCCGCCCTGGCGAAGCCGGTGGTCAGCACGACGAGCCCGGCAACGGCGGTGGCGATGAACCCGTACAGGTCGTTGAGCACGTGCTGGAACGCGCCCTCCACGTTGAGGCTGGAGCGGTTGGCCTTGCTGATGGCCCAGGTAGCCGCGATATTGACCACGATGCCGGCCAGCGCGGTCACCAGCACGAGACCACCGGTGACCTCGGGTGGCTCGAGCAGGCGGCGCACGGCCTCATAGGTGAGCCAGCCCGCCAGCACGAGCAGCGTGACGCCGTTGGCCTGCGCCGAGAGGATCTCGGCGCGCTTGTAGCCGTAGGTGTACTTGCCGTTCGCGGGCCGTGCCGCCAGCCGGATCGCGATGAGCGCGAGCACAATGGACGCGGCGTCGGTGAGCATGTGCGCCGCATCCGACAGCAGGGCCAGCGAGTTCGCCAGCACGCCGATCACGACCTCGACCGACATGAATCCGACGATGAGGGCCAGCGCGATGGTCAGCCATCTGCGGTCGGCCTCACCGGACACTCCGTGTCCGTGCGCGTGACCATGTTCGTGTCCCATCGGTCCAGCCCTTCCCGTCACCGAAATGTATGCGCATATTTGCATCTGTCGACCCAGAGCTTAGCCGACCCTGACCGGCTCGCGGTAGGCCGGCCGAGTGAACTGGATCACGTCCCATATCGGTTCGGCGAAACCGGCCTGGTCAGCCGAACAGGGCGTGCACCGCGGCGTAGGTGGACACCGTGGCGACCAGTCCCGCACAGACACTGACGATCACGTTCAGCGCCGCGAAGAAGTAGGCGCCCCGCTCGGTCAATCGCACCGTCTCGTAGCCGAAGGTGCTGTAGGTGGTCAGGGCTCCGCAGAATCCGGTGCCGAGCAGCGCGAACAGCGGCGCGGCCAGCGCGGTCCCCGCTCCGCTGAGCGCGCCGAGGATCAGGCAGCCGATCAGGTTGACCAGGAACGTGCCCCAGGGGAACAGGCTGTCGCGGCGATTCTGCACCGCCCGGTCGATCAGATACCGCAGCGGCGCGCCGATCGCGCCGCCCGAAAGAACCAGCAGCACGGTCATTTCGTCCTCCTTCGCGCGCGCTCGTAACCCGCCCTGGTGAGCCACATCGCCGCGAGCGTCGCGAGCAGAGCGCAGATCAGGGTGCCCGCCAGATAGCAGGCCGCGGCGACGATCGTCTCCGGACGCATGAGCTCGCGGATCTCGTTGACATATGTGGAGAAAGTGGTGAATCCGCCCAGCACGCCCACGCCGAGGAACGGGCGCAGCAACCGGTGTGCCGTCCAGATCTCGGTCACCGCCACCATGAGTACGCCGATCGCGAAGCAGCCCGAGACATTGGTGACGAAGGTGGCCCACGGGATGTGTCCGGCCCGGCCGGGCAACCCTTGGGCCAGACCGTAGCGGGCCAGCGCGCCCAGCGCGCCACCCGCGGCGACGACCACCAGCACCACACCTTGGGAGCGCCGGAATTCCCGCCATCGCGCGCGGCTTCCGGCGCGCTCGGCGGTGTGAATCGGCTCCTCGGTCAGTTCACCGGCCACGCACATCTCTAACACGACCGGCCCGGCGCGGCGCCACCGCCGTCACGACGCGGCGCCTCACCGGCCTTCGGGCGGTCCGTCGCCGTCGTGCGCGACCAATACCGAACAGCCTGCGTGCCGTGCGGCCTTCTCCGCGGTGCTGCCCATGAACCGGCCCCAGATGCCCGAATGCCCGCTGCGGCCGAGAACCAGCAGGTCGGCTTGGTGCTCGGCGGCGGCCGTGGCCAACTCCTTCGCCGCTTGGCCCGCGCGAATCTCAGGCTGCACCGCGATGCCGCGCTGTTGTGCGGATTCCGTGGCGGCGCCGAGCCACCGGCGGCAGGTCTGCTCGCCGATCGAGCGTTCGTCCTCGATCTCGCCGACCACCGGGCCGTAGTGCGGCAGATACTCTTCGACCGCCACCACCGTGAGCGCGGAGTGATGCACCGTCGCCAAGTCGAGCGCCATCGTCAAGGCGGCTCTGGCGCCGGGTGAGTCGTCGTAACCCACCACGATCCGCTGGAACACCTTTCCATTGTGATCCCTCGGCTCGGCCGGAGCCAGCGTTATGGCGACCCGTCGGCAATCACGCGGTGGCCGCGGATCGGTCCGCCGCGAGCACCTCGGCGGCCGCGCGCTCGCCCGATCGGATCGCTCCCTCGATGTAGCCCGACCACTCCATGGCGGTTTCGCTTCCTGCCCAGTGGATCGCGCCGACCGGATGGCGCAAGGCCGAACCGAGGGTGGTCAACACGCCCGGCGGGAAGAAGGCGCCGTAGCCGCCACGCGTGTACGGGTCGTCGGCCCAGACCTTTTCGTGCCACTCCAACGGCTCGCGGGCGGCGTGGCCGAAGGCGCGCACGAGCGAGCCGACGATCATGGCGCGCCGCTCGCTCGCGGGAAGCGCGGCCAGCCGCTGCGCCGCCCGGCCGGGCACCAGCGCGCCGAGCACGCCGGGACCGCCGGGACGGGTGGCGTCGAAGGTCACCGGTACCGGATCGTGCAGGTTCAGCGCCTGGCCGGTGAGCCGGTCGTCGCGCCAGAAGGGGCGCTCGTAGACCGCGAAGGCTTTCAGGACCGAGCCCATCGGCATGCGCTGGGTCAATTGGTCGCGCGCGGCGGGCAGCGGCGGATCGTAGGCGATGCGTCCGGCGAGGGTGGGCGGCACCGCCACGATCACGTGCTCGGCGCGCACGTCACCGGATGCCGCGCTCACCCGGACGCCGTCCGCCCGCTGACGGATACTCGTGACCGGTGCGCCGAGACGCACCGCGTCCCCGAGTTCCGCGGCGATGGCCAGCGCAGGCCCGTCGGCGCCGTCCACGAACAGGCGGGTGACCGTCTCGGCGGTGATCCCGGCCTCGACACCGCCCGCCGAGCGGATCGTGGTCAGCAAACCGAGCATCGAGATGCTGCCGACGTCTACGCACAGCTCCTCGCCGATCATCACCTCGGCCAGGTTCCGCGCGCGCCGCTCCGGCACATTCCGGCGCAGCCAGGTCGCCGCGGTCATCGCGTCCAGCCGATCCGCGCCCGGCGTGGTCCACGGGCGCGCGAGGTCGATCCGGGCGGCCATGCGTTCCAGCCGCCACATGGCCTGGGCGAGCACGACCAGGACCAGCGCGGGCAGTGGCGGCC
Organism: Nocardia gipuzkoensis; assembly: GCF_021183645.1. Lineage (NCBI taxonomy): Bacteria > Bacillati > Actinomycetota > Actinomycetes > Mycobacteriales > Nocardiaceae > Nocardia > Nocardia gipuzkoensis. The sequence goes on from NZ_CP089225.1 coordinate 1,214,701, forward strand.
GCGCTCCGATGAACGGTCGCCGGACCACTCCCTCGACGAGCAGGTCGATCCCCTCCGGCGGTGCGTACATCGCCGCGCCGTACTCCTCGGCCAGCGCGGCGAATCGCGTGTGCGCACCCGAGATCCACTGGCCGCCGAGATCGACTGCCCATCCGTCGCCGACGCGCGCGGCCAGGGTGCGACCGCCGACGCGATCGCTCGCCTCCAGGACGACGACATCCCGGCCGGACGCCCGCAAGGTCCGCGCCGCGCACAGCCCGGCATATCCCGCACCGACGACAACGACGTCCGCACGGTCCATGGTGGCCTCCCGTCGCCGCACCGTAACTCGACAACCACTGTTGATCACCCATCGCAGATCCGCAACCGGCACGGGCATCGACCCAGCACCGTTACTCGGGACTCCGCGCCCGGGCCCCCGCGCAGTCCCGAGTCCGGTTGTACCCACCCGGGCTCCGCGCGGTCCCGAGTCCGGTATTCGCCGAATCCGATCCTGCCGCTCCGGTGTGATCGACCACTCGTCCGAGCGTCGACCTCGCGGATCGGGGACCGCTCGACCGGCTGTCGAACCGCTCCAGGACCACGAGTTCGTCGCACCGATGTCGAAACACGCTGCGACGACCCAGCTTCAGGTATCCGCGACCTGAGTCCCGGCGAGCGGTCGGCGAATCAGCGTGGCGAGCGCGGCGAGCGCGGCATCCTGGAAGGTCGCCGTCAGTGTGCGCGGCGGCGCCGAAACGCGTCCGCGCACCCATTGCCTGCAGTACTCCTGCGCCGGTCCAACGCAGATCGCATGGGCCACCGGATAGCCGTCGCCGCCCACGTCCGCGGTTGCGAGCAGCTCACGGTAGCGGCGCTCCAGCGCGCCGAAGAAGGTTCGATTGTGCTGTGCCAGTTCGGGCTCCGCACTGCGCGCAACCTCGTCCGGAAGCGTGGCGAACAGGAACCGGGCGAGTTCACGATGGTCCTCCACCCAGCCCAGATGGGCCGCGAGCATCGCGCGGATCGCCTGCTCGGCGTCGATGCCGGGCGCGTCGAGGCGGTCCAGCACCGCGCGCTGATAGTCGAGCATCCCGGCGACGTAGACGGCGGCCGCCAGTTCGGCCTTCGAACCGAACGCGTGGAACATGCTGCCGCTGGACAAACCGAGCCGATCGCGCACGCCCGCCACCGTGAACGCCGGATAGCCTTTGGCCAGCAGCTGTTCGGTCGCTTCGGCCAGGATCCGCTCGCGGGTGCGCACGAGCGGCTACGCCCCGAATTCGGCGTCGATGCCGGACCGCACCGCGGCGAGCACCTGGGCACGTACCCGCAACTTCGTGCCGGTATGCGCGGCGAAGTCTATGCCGGTCAAACGCTGCGCCTCGGCGGTCGCACGCTCGCGCAGATCGTCGGCGTCGGCGGCGAGCACGTCGAGGAAGCCCAGTTCCCTGGCTTCCTCGGGACCGACCAGGACACCGGTGTCGGCCGCCCGGTCGAAGCCCGGTGCGGTGAGCCGATGCCGCGCCGCCTCCACGCCGTAATGCGGGATGGTCAGTCCGATCGCGACCTCGTTGAGACCGTATTTGAAGTCCCCCGCGACGCCGAACCGCACGTCTGTGGCCAGCAGGGTGAACGCGCCCTGGGCGATCGCGTGCCCTGGGCACGCCGCGACGACGGGATAGGGGAACCCGAGCAGCCGATGGACCAAGTTGCCTCCGGCACGCAGGGTGCGGCGGATGTCGTCGGCGGAACGGGAGAACGTCGCCAGGTCGTAGCCGGCGGAGAACATGCGAGGGCGGCCGGTCAGCAGGACGACGGCCCGGTCGGCCTCGGCTCGATCCAGGGCGGCGGCGATGGCTCCGATCATGGTTTCCGACATCACATTCGCCTTGCCGTCGTCCAGCGTGATCGTGGCGACCCCGGCGTCGAGCCGGTAGGTGACGAGTTCGGTCATTCCAGCCTCCTCTAGAGCAGGGCTCTAGAGTATCACTCTAGACGCGTGGCAGCTAACGCTGGGCTCCCCGCCGGGGCGTCTGGTCCAGGCAAGGTGTCGTTGTGGCAACGACGCGAAACAGCGGTCCTCCATCTCCCGATACAGGACACAGATGATGCTGCCGAAAGAGCCTGGCGCGTCCGGGCTTCGGACTAGCCTCTGGGACAGGCTCAGGTGGAGGAAGCGACATGACCGCAGCAACCGTCATCCGTCCGCTGGCACCGAGCGAGGCGATCTTCGCCAACAGCGAAGTCCTCGTCGGCTATTCGATCCGGGTCGACGGCCGGTTGGATCTCGCCGCGCTGTCGGCGGCGTTCGAAGCCGTGGTTCGCTCCCGCCCGATCCTCGGCGCCCATCTGGAGCCGGACGGCCACGGCGGGCACCTCCTGCTCGAATCCCCGGACGCCGCAGCGGAGATGACCGTCGCCGAGGGCGATCCCGAGCGGTTGCTCACCGGCGCACGGCTGGATCAGCGCAGAGCGCTCGGCTCGCTGTGCGTGGTCCGCGACGGCGCCGCCGCCGGTGTCACCTTGGTGACCCACCACAGTGTCGCGGATGCCTATCATTCGCTGGCGGTGTTCGACGAGCTGTGGTCGTGTTACACCGACCTCGTCCGTGGCCGCCCGCCCGAACTGGAGCCGCACGGCTTCCCACGCTCGGTGGAAGACCTGCTCCGCGAGCGCGGCGTGCGCAAGACCGACCCACCCGTGATGCCGCACCGCCCGATGGGCGTCGCCCAGATGTATTCCGGCCCGGACGATCCCGACTACCTTCTGCCCCGCACGGCACGGTGCAGGCTGACCCGCGAGCAGACCGCCGCGTTGGTCGAACTGGGGCATCGGGAGAACACCACGATCAACGGCCTCGCCTCCGCCGCGATCATGCTCACCGAGGCCGAGCTGCGCAGGCTGCCCCTGGCCGACCTGGCCTACACCTACTCGGTCGACCTGCGCACCCGGGTGACGCCGCCGATCGCGGCGACAGAAGGCACCAACGTACTCGGCTTCGCGAACTTCGTCCCGGCACCGCGGACCGGCACGTCGCTCGTGGAGCTGGCTCGCGGCATCAGCGACACGCTGCGCGCCGGAGTGGACGCGGGCGTCGTGCAGCAGACCCCGCTGCACATCCCCGAGATCGCCGCGGGCCCTCCGCCGCGCGCACCGGGAATCGTGCTCGCCACCAACTGGGGACGCGTGCGCAGACCGCGGGTTCCGGACGACCTGCGCATCACCGACTTCCGCTCGATCATGCTCGGCAAACCGGACAAGACCGGGCACCGGCTGCAGCAGCCGAGCGGCACCATCATCATCAGCACCTTCGACGACCGACTGAGCATCGAGATCCATCACCCCGAGGAAACCACCGACGAACAACGGGTGCGGGTCCGGCTGCTCGCCACACACCTGTCGCAGTTCAGCGCGGCAGGCGCCGTATAACGCCGGTCGCGTCCGCACCTGCCCGTCAGGCGCGCGCGGCGGACGTGCGGGACAACGTCTGCAACGGATCGGTGAGCACATCGGTGAAGGCCAGTTCCGCGGCGCCGATCAGGGTCGCGTCGCCGCCGAGTGCGCTGGTGCGCAAGCGAACCCGTTCGCGAACGGCTTGCAGGCCGTGCACAGCAAGCCGGCTGCGCACCTGCGCCGCCGACGCCAGATAGATCTCCCGCAACACGCCGCCGAACACCACCACCGACGGATTGAAGACGTTCACCAGATTGGCGACGCCGTATCCGAGCCATTCGCCGACCTGGCGCAGCGCGTCCCGTGCTGTCGTGTCGCCGCGGGCGGCGGCATCGACGATCGCGTCGACCGCCGCCTGCCCAGGGGGATCGCTACGGCCCGCCGCCGCGATCAACCCGAGTTCGCCCGCTTCGGCCTCGAGGCAGCCCCGGGAACCGCAGGCGCAGGGCCGCCCACCCGGATGAACGATCATGTGCCCGACTTCTCCGCCGTAACCGCCTTCCCCGCCGAGCAACTCGCCGTTGACGATGATTCCGCCGCCGATGCCGACGTCACCGTGCAGGTAGATCAGATTGGCCAAGCCGACGCCGACGCCGCGTTCCCGCTCGGCCAGCGCGCCGAGGTTGGCGTTGTTGCCGACCGCGACCCGCAGGCCGAGATCGAGTTCCCTGGTCATCGCGGCGCCGAAGGCGACGTCCACCCAGCCGAGGTTCGGCCCGTACCGCACCACGCCGTCCTCCTCGCGGACCATGCCGCAGAACGCGACGCCGACGCCGACGCACACGGCGTCCGGCGCGGCCGCGGCGATCATCGCCCGCGCCATGGTCACCAGCGCGGCGATCACATCGCCGGGGTCGAACGCGCCGCGGGGACGGGTGCTCTCGGTGCGATCGAGCACCGAGCCGCCCAACCCGACCCGAGCGGCGGCGAGGCGGTCCGCGCTGACATCCAGCGCGACGACGTACACCCGTTCCGCCCGCGGGCGCACCACCAGCGATGGCCTGCCTGCCCGTCCGGTCTGGCCGGGCAGTTCCTCACTCACCAAGCCCGCCGCGGCCAGGTCCGTGGTGAGCGCGAGGATCGTGCTGCGGTTCAATCCCATTCGCTCGGCGAGCGTGGCGCGCGACATTGCCCCGTCACGGTGGACGTTCCGCAGCAGCGCGGCGAGATTGCGCGTGCGGATCTCCTCGGGAGAAGGTGCTGCTCGCATTCACCGGGCTTTCGTCACGGGGCTGGGTTTCATCGATGCAGGAGCGCACGCTTACGCGAGAGCGCGTCCACTCCGGCGGCCAAGAGCAGCACAAATCCTGTCACAACGAATTTCGTACCGGCGCTGTAGCCCATCAGCCCCATCCCGTTGTTGATCACCGCGACCACCGCGGCGCCGAGCACCGCGTCCAGCATCCGCCCGCGGCCGCCGAACAGGCTGGTGCCGCCGATCACCGCCGCGCCGACCGCCGTGAGCAGCACGTCGCTGCCGCCGGTGTTCGGATCGACGGAGTTCGCGCGCGAGGCGGCGATCAGCCCGCCCACCGCCGCCATCGTCGAACACAGCACGAAGGCGGTGATTTTCACGCGATCCACCGCGATGCCGGCCCGCCGGGCGGCCTCGGCGTTGCCACCGACCGCGTAGATGTGCCTGCCGAACGCGGTGCGGTCCAGCACGAACGTCCACAGCAGCAACAGGGCCACGATCAGCGGCACCACGATGGGCATCCCCGCCAGCGAGTGCAACGCCGGATTGCGGCTGCGCTCGCCGTTGAGCACCAGCACCGCAGCACCCGCCACGAACGCCAGCAGCGCCACACGCACCACGACGGTGCGCGCCGTCGTGCCGGTGAGCCCGAGTTTGCTGCGGGCCCGCAATTTCCGGTACTGGACGAGCGCGAACCCGGCGACCAGCATCGCGTACAGCGCCCAGCCGATCGCAGGCGGGACGTTCTTGTTCGCGATCGCGACGATCGTCTCGTCGCGGATGGAGATGTTGCGGCCGTTGTCCATGATCTTCAGTGCGACGCCCTGCAACGCGAGGAACGCCGCCAGCGTCACCACGAACGACGGTATCCCGATCTTCACCACGACCGTGCCGATCACGAGTCCGATCGCCACACCGGTGAGCAGCGCGACCAGCACCGCGAGATACCAGGGCCACCCTTTGTCGGTGAGCAGTACGGCGAGCACGGCCGCGCAGACGCCGCTGGTGAATCCGGCCGACAGGTCGATCTCGCCCAGCAGCAGCACGAAGATCAGTCCCATCGCGATCACCGCGATCGCCGCGCCCTGGGTGAACAGATTGGCGAAATTGGCCTCGGACATGAAGACCGGGCGCGCCGCCCAGAAGATCGCCGAGAGCACGACCAGCGCGATCACCGACGGCAGCGCCCCCATGTCGCCACCGCGCACCCGGCCGACGTAGTCGCTCACCAGGTCGGTCACCGGCGCCGCCGCCGGGCGCCGCTGGGTCGCCACCGCGGTCATCGGGCGACTCCGCTCGTCTCGAGACCGAGCGCGCCACTGCGGCCCGCCGTGATCAGTTCGACCACCTGCGCGTGCGTCACGTCGGAGGTGCGGACCTGAGCCGCCATCCGGCCGAGGTAGAGCGCGGCGATCCGGTCGGACACCGCGAAGACGTCGTTCATGTTGTGCGAGATCAGCACCACCGCCAGACCCTGGTCGGCGAGCCTGCGGACCAGTTCGAGCACCTGCTGGGTCTGTGCGACGCCCAGCGCGGCCGTCGGCTCGTCGAGGATCACCACCTTGCTGTTCCACAGCACGGCTTTCGCGATGGCCACCGTCTGGCGCTGACCGCCGGACAGGCTCGAAACCTGCTGCCGGACCGACTTGACGGTGCGTACCGACAGGCCGGCCAGCGTCTTTCCGGCCAGTTCCTCCATCGTGTATTCGTCGAGCACGAGACCGCGCCTGCGCTCCCGGCCGAGAAACATGTTCTGGACGATGTCCAGGTTGTCGCAGAGCGCGAGATCCTGGTAGACGATCTCGATGCCGAGCGCGGCCGCGTCGCGCGGGCTGTGCACCTGTACCGGCGAGCCTTCGAAGAGGAACTCGCCCGCGTCGATCGGATGGGTGCCGCCGATGCATTTGACCAGCGTGGACTTGCCCGCGCCGTTGTCGCCGACGAGGGCGGTGACCTCGCCGGGATAGGCGCTGAAGGCGACCTCGTGCAGGACGTGAACGGGGCCGAAGCTCTTTTGGACTCCGCGTAATTCTATGACCGGCAGTTCGGACATGGGGTAACTCCTCGAGCAGGAATGGAGCCCCCTCCGCAATCCCCTCATCGAACTGCGGAAGGGGCGTGCGATATCAGATCCCGTTGTCCGCGCAGAGTTTCGCGAACTCGCCGGTGCACAACTCGGCATTGGTGACATACCCGTCGGCGACCACATCCTTGACGTCGCGCGGGTAGATCGCCTTCGGCTCCAGCAGCACCGACGGCACGTCGGCATTCGACTCCGGATCGCGCACCGCGCCGTTGGTCGTGCCCTGTTCCCCCTTCACCAGCGCCACCGCGAGTTTCGCGGTCGCCTCCGCCTCCTTCTGGATCGCCTTGTAGACGGTCATGCACTGGTCGCCCGCCAGCACGTTCTGCAGGCCCTGCACCGTGGCGTCCTGCCCGCTGACCGGTACCTGACCGTTGAGCTTCTGCTTCTTCAGCACCGCGATCGCGGCGTTGGCCAATCCGTCGTTGGCCGCGACGACGCCGCCGATGTCCGGCCGGCCGGTGAGCATCTGCTCGAAGATCGTGCCCGCTTTGGTGTTGTCCCACTCCGGGACAGCCTGATCAGGCCCCTTGACGTATTGTCCGGCGTCGAACCGGGGCTTCAGCACTCCGTCGTAACCGGTCTTCAGCAGGGTGGCGTTGTTGTCGGTCGGCCCGCCGTTCAGGTACGCGACCACCGGGCGCGCGGCATTGCGGTCGGTCAGGCACTGCGCGACGCCCTCCCCGAGCAGGCTGCCGACCTTCACGTTGTCGAAGGAGACGTAGTACTGGGCGCCGCCGCCGAGGGTGAGCCGGTCGTAGTCGATCACCGTGACCCCCTGCGCTTTCGCCTTCTGGATAACGGCTTTGCCGGTGCCGCTGTCCAGGTTCGTCATCACCAGCACCGCGGCGCCGTTGGTGATCATCTGGTCAGCGATGGTCTGGAAGGCGTTCTTGTCGCCCTGCGCGTTCTGGATATCCGCCTTGACGCCCGCGGCTTCGAAAGCCTGCTGCAGATACTTGCGGTCCGCGGTCTCCCAGCGTGCGGAGGTCTTGCTGTCCGGGAGGATCACGCCGATCTGGGTTCCGCCGCCGGATTCCGCGGAGTCGTCGCCGCACGCGGTGAGCGTGGCGGCGAGCAGCGCGAACGACAGCGCCGCGGCGCTGAACATGCCCTTACGCATGAGTGGGCCTTTCATCACCGGCCCCGGGAAGTCCCGGGGCCGGTCGGAGTGGAGCGAATGTTGTTCACAGCAACATATTCGACTGTGACACAGGGCACAACAGCTAATTTGTTGTTTCGCATAACAATCTCGATACGTGGGCATCCGCTCAGGTGGGGGCCGTCGAGGAGGGCTCGTGAACAGGGAGGTCGGCCCACCGCGCGACGCCACGTCCGCGCTCTCGGACGGATCCGGCAGAGATCGCGGTGGGCGGCCCGGACGCCGCGGGCGGCGGTCGCGGGGAACAGACCACCGAGGATCGGGCGCATAGCAGCCCTCCGGCACAGTACGCTTGGCGGTGAATCTTGGCGCGGCAGCGACAGACTGGGATCCGGGAGGGGAACAGTGGACACGCTCAGGCTCGACCCGGCGGCGGTGGCCGCCTACACCGCGATAGCGGACGCGGTGTCGAAACAATTGGCGTCGGCGGCCACGGTCGCCTCCGGCGCGGTGGATCCGGATCGGCTGGCCGCCGATCTCGGGCTCGTCGGCGCGGAATTCGCGGCGCGTTTCTCCGCCGCCGTATCCGAACACGCGGAAGCGTTGTCGACCGCGGGGCAGTTGGTCGGTGCCTACGGCCAGGTGCTGCGCGGTTACAGCGAGGACGCCCAGGATGTGGACGCCGCGACGGCCGCCGCGATCACCCGCTCCGGGGAGGCACTGGCATGAGAAGCCTGATGGGACTGCGCAAACGCGCGCACGCCACCCAGCCCGCCGCCGAGGCCACCCGGCCGCAGAGCACCGAACCGGGCGCCGATCCGCCGATCATCGCCGCGCTGGTGCGCCCACTGCTGACCTTGCGGTCCTCGCTCGGCACCGGTGTCGGCGTGCCGAGCGCGGCTGCGACCGGCGCGCTCGCGGCCGCGTCCACACAGGTGGCCGATACCGAAGGTCCGCACCGCGAAGGCTTGTACGCGCTGGAGTCGACCTGGACCTCCCGCGCCGCCGACAACGCGGTGCCCGCGCTGCGCACCACGCAGACCCAGATCGGCGACATTTCCGATCGGGGGCCCGCCTATCTGTCCGTCCTCGCCGACGCGCACGCCACGTCCGGGCGCGCGGCACGGCGGGTCGACCAGATCATCGCGGACTTCCGCCGCGACGCGCGGGAGATCCTGGACAACGCGAGTTCGGCGCCGGAGACCGACGCCGTCATCGCCCGCGCCAGCCTGGCGCTGCGCGACGCGCTCACCACCGTGACGGCCGCGCGCACCGAAATGGACGATCACACCAGGAAACTCGATGAGATGGGGCCGCTCACGGTCACCAGCCCGTCCGGTGTCAGTGTCAGCCAAGGTCAGGCCACCCACTCCGGCGGCACCGGGCCCCACCCCAGCGGCACCGGGCCCTACCCCGGCGGCACCCAGCAAGTCGTACCGGGCACCACTACGCCCGCCACCACGCAGCCCATGGACCCGGCGCTGGCCGCCCAGCTCCAGCTGCAGCAGGCGCTGATCTCCGCGGGCGTGCAACTCGGCACCACGGCCATCAACGCGGGCGTCGACATCGGCACGCACATCATCGACAAGATCGCCGAGGTCGGCATCCACGGCATCGATACGGTCGCGGCGGCCGCGGACAAAGCGATCCCGGAACTGATCAACCCCGGCTCCACCACCAACTCCGGCACCGGCGGCGACGATTCGAAGAACTCCTCGAAGCTGTTCGACTTCGGCGGATCGCAGGACCACAAGCCGTCGTCCACCGGTCCCGGTTCGGTGAACCCGCCCGGCAATTCCGCGCCCGCCGCGCGGCCGGACGTGCCCAAGCCGGAAAGCAGGCCCGCCCCCACGGTCGCGCCGTTCGCCGACTCCACGCCGCCTGCGCCCGCGAGCCGTCCGGACCACCCCGGTCAGCCCGGTCACAGCGGCGGCATGGTGCTGCCGCCCGCTCCGCCGCCCGGCGGCAACGATCACGAGCACAAGCCGCGCGACGGACAGCTCGGTGTGACCATCCCGTCCGCTGTGACAGCGGTCGTACCGGTGCTGGGCGAATTCGACGATGACACCCCCTGACCGGGACCATCCCAGTCAGGGCGCGAGCCAGAGCAATCCGTTCGACACGGGGCTGCCGATGCTGCGCATTCCCGCGAGCAAGCCGTCGAAGCGACGTCGTTCGCCCGGCCGTCGCAAGCAGGTCCGGCGCCGCGAGCCGGAGTACGAGGCCGCGGAGCCGTCGCGCGAGCCGGAGCGGCAGAGTCCCCGGCCGCACTTCGGCGAGTGGGAACAATGGCTCGATCCCGCGCCACCGGCCGTGCGAGCGCCGCGACCGCAGGCCGCGCAGCAGCGCAGCGCGCCCGTTGCCGCGGAACCGCCGGGGGTCGAGGACGGCCTTGTCAAGGCGCCCGCCATAGTCAATCGATCCGGTCGCCATCCCGGCACCCCGGTGCGCCATCCGCGGCGCACGGATCAACAGCGCGGCAATCGCACGCTGACCGTCTTGATCGTCCTCGCCATCGTGGTCGCCACCGTCTCGATCGGCCTGGCCATGATCTACGGTTCCGGTTCGAATTCGCGTAAGGCGGCGGTCACGTCGCCCGCACGCGCGGCCGGACCCGCCGCGGTCCCCTCCACGTCCACGTCCCGGGTGAAGCCACCGTGGGCCATCGCGACGCCGGGATGCGAGCAGAAGCGCACCGCCGATGTCGTTTCCGGCACCGATCCGGGCGGCACCGGCAGCGGCCCCGACGCCATCTTCGCCTTCGAGTACGCCTATTACGCCGAGCGGTCGGGATACCGGGCCCGCGCGGTGGTCGCCCCCGACGCGGCGGTGGCGCCCGCCGATCAGATCCAGCGCGGTATCAACCAAGTGCCGGCGGGCACCCGGTACTGCGTCCAGATCTCCCGGGCCGGTGACGGCCCCGACGGCCAAGCGCGGTGGGAAGTCCGGTTGACCCAGCAGTTTCCCGACGAGGACCCGAACACCTTCACGCAGTTCATCACGACCCGGACCGGTACCGACCAAACGCTGATCACCGGAATCACCGCAGGCTGATCCGCTCGGCTCGGCGCTACCGGGCAGGAACATGCTGGTGGCGCATAGCAGAGCGGCCTGCGCCGAGATTATTTGCGAACAGCACTGTTCACAGAGCCCTCCGTGCTCTAGATTCAGTTGTGAGAGTGAACATTTCGATACGACCGCAGAGTGAAAGGTCCGATCGTTGCGTCGCCTGAGCCGGATTGCCCTCGCCATCGCCACCGCCATCGCGGGCCTCACCGTGCCATTCCTGTCCGTTCAGCCCGCCCAGGCGGCGCCGACGGTGCGCTGGGAGACCCGGGTCAGCGACCGGATTCTCGACATCGGGCTCTCCTCGCCCGACCTCGAGGGCCCGGACTGGTCGGTCAAGGTGGTCCGGCTGCTCCTCCCGCCGGGCTGGTCCAAGGACGCCGCCCGGACCTGGCCCACCGTGTGGGTGCTGCACGGCGGCTTCGACGACCACAAGTCCTGGACCGACAAGGGCGATCTCGAGGCGCTCACCGCGGGCAAGGACGCGATCTTCGTGCTGCCCGAAACGAGCTGGTGCAGCGCCTATTCCAACTGGTACAACGATGGTCGCGGCGGTCAACCCGCATGGGAGAGCTACCTCCTGGAGGACGTGCGCACCCTGCTGGAAACGGGCTACCGCGCCAATGCGACACGCGCCGTCGCGGGTAATTCCATGGGCGGCCTCGGCGCCATGAAATTCGCCGCGGCGCACCAGGGTTGGTTCCGATCGGCCGCTTCCTTCAGCGGCAACGTCGACCCGCTGCACGACTCCGGCGCGCCCGGCGAACCCGACAAGCCCGGCCAGGGCTGCGCCGCGGACTGGAAACGGGTCTGGGGCGACTACGCCGTCCACCGCGATATCTGGGTCGCCAACAACCCGTACAGCCGGGCCGCCGACCTCACCGGCATTCCGCTGTTCGTCTCCTACGGCAAGGGCGATCCGGTGGAGTCCGCCGCCTACGAGCAGAACTTCCGCTTCGCGGACCGTCTGCAACAGCTCGGGGCGCGGGTGGACGAGCGGTACGTCCCGGATCAAGGTCACAACTGGGACGCCTGGAAGATCCAGATGCGCGCCGCCCTGCCCATGCTGCTGTCCTCGGTGGGCGTGGCGTAGTCGGCTGACGGGCGCGAGCCGTGCGCGCAGCTACCGAGCGGGTGACGTTCGGCCACCTGGCACGCCCGTGCCTCGGTCAGCGCGGGGTCAGCTTGACCACCGGAATCACCCGGTCGGTCTTCTCCTGGTACTCGGCGAAACCCGGCATGACCTCGACCATCGCGGCGTAGAGGCGATCGCGCTCCGGCCCCTCGGTGACCGGAGTCGCCGTCGCCTCGAGCGTTTCGGTGCCTATTTCGAGCGTGACCTCGGGGTTGGCCCGCACGTTGTGGAACCAGTCGGGGTGGGTGGGAGCGCCTGCTTTGGAGGCGATGACCACGATGTCCGCGCCGTCGCGGATGAAGGCCAACGGATTGGTGCGCGGCAGACCGGATTTGGCGCCGGTGCTGGTGAGCAGCAGTAGTTCGCGGCCCGCGAAGGGACCGCCGACCTTGCCTTGGTTGGCGCGGAATTCCTCGATGATCTGGGCATTCCAGTCGCCTGCCATGACGTGTCTCCTGGGAGTCGGGTGCGCCGGGTCGTCACGAGCCTACCCAGAAGACCTGCCCGGCCACCTGAACTAACAGCCACCCAACAGCGGAAGGGGGCACGATGGCGGGGTGCGGGTGCTTGTGGTCGAGGACGAGAAATTGCTGGCCGACGCGATCGCCGACGGGCTGCGCCGCCACGCCATGGCGGTCGACGTGGTGTACGACGGCGGCGCGGCACTGGAGCGCGCAGGCGTCAACGACTACGACGTGGTGGTGCTCGACCGAGATCTACCGGGGGTCCCCGGCGACGCGGTGTGCGGCACGCTGGTCGAGTCCGGCGGCGCCGCTCGGATCCTGATGCTGACGGCCGCGAGCGCCGTGGCCGAACGGGTGGCGGGTCTGGGATTGGGCGCGGACGACTATTTGACGAAACCGTTCGCGTTCGCCGAGCTGGTGGCCCGGATCCAGGCGCTCGGGCGCCGCGCGCGCAGCGCCGCTCCCCCGGTGCTGGAACGGTCCGGCATCCGGCTGGACCCGCACCGCTTCGCCGTGTCCAGAGACGGCGAGCCGGTCGCGCTGTCGCGCAAGGAGTTCGCGGTGCTCGCCGAACTGCTGCGGGCGGACGGCGGCGTGGTCTCGGCCGAGCATCTGCTGGAGAAGGCCTGGGACGAGCACATCGACCCGTTCACCGGCGTGGTGCGGTACACGATCATGAACGTGCGACGGAAGCTGGGCGACCCGCCGGTGATCGAGACCGAGCCCGGCGTCGGATACCGGATCCGATGAGCGGGCGCACCATCCGGCTGCGGCTCACCATGCTGTACGCGACGGCGTTCTTCCTGGCCGGCGCGGTGCTGATCGCGCTGATGTACTTCTATCTGAACCAGTTCCTGGAGCGACGGCCCGGCGTCGGCGCGCAGCAGGTGGTACGTGAGTATCTCGTCGAACGTGCGGAACGGAACCGGGCTCCGGTCTCCACGGACCTGTACAAGGCGCTGACCGAGCAGGCCCAGCGGAATCGGCGGGACACATTGCGCGCCATGCTGATGTGGTCGCTGGTGTCCCTGGGCGCCGTCGGCATGGCCGCGGGCGGGTTCGGCTGGTTGCTGGCCGGACGCGCGCTGCATCCCCTGCAGCGGATCACCGCGACCGCACGACGGGTGGCCGACACCAGCCTGCACGAGCGCATCGCCCTCGACGGTCCGCAGGACGAGATCAAAGATCTGGCGGACACGTTCGACGCGATGCTGGAGCGCCTGGACCGGGCGTTCGACGGCCAGCGCCGGTTCGTCGCGAACGCCTCCCACGAGCTGCGCACCCCGCTGACCATCAACCGAACGTTGATCGAGGTGGCATTGGAAGACCCGGACGTGCCGGAGTCCACCCGCAGGCTCGGCGCCACGCTGCTCGAAGTCAACCACCGCCACGAACGGCTGATCGACGGCCTGCTGGTGCTGGCCACCAGCGAACAGCGGCTGACCGAACATCGCCGCACCGACCTCGCCGAGATCGCGGCCGACGCGGTCGGGACGCTCGCCGATCGACCGGGCGCAGGCATCACCGCAGACCTACAGCCCGCACCTGCGCTCGGGGATCGACTGCTGCTGGAACGCCTCGTCCACAATCTGCTCGACAATGCCGTGCGCTACAACCTTCCTGAGGACGGCTGGGTGACGATCCGGTCCCGGACGATCGGTGGGCGCGCGGTACTCACGGTGGAGAACAGCGGCCAACCGATTCCGGCATTCGAAGTCGACGGTCTCTTCGAACCATTTCGCAGACTGACCTCCTCCGAGCGTCTGGCCGACTCCGGCGCCCGCGGCGCGGGACTCGGTTTGTCGATCGTGCGCTCGGTAGCGCAGGCCCACGGCGGCACGGTCCGCGCGGCGGCGCGCCCGGACGGCGGGCTCGCGGTGACCGTCGAACTCCCCTCCGCCGGAGGGTAGCGCGGCTACCGCCCGCTGCCACACGGGCGAGTCCGACACCTCGCCCGTGCCCTGCTCAGTAGTTGTGGCAGGTGTCGGCGAGGACGCGCAGTTTCTCGCGATGCTGCTGAGCCTGCGGGGAATCGCGCCGCTCCTCGAACCTGCCCTTCGCCTCTGGGTGCTTGTCCAGGAACTCCTTGGCGCGTTGCTTGCGCTGGTCGACCGGGAGGCCGAGGAATTCTCCCAGCTTGGCCTTGCGTTCGGGGTGCGCGTCGAGTTTTGCTGCCAGATCGGGGAACTGGGCATGCACGGCGGCGTCGATCTGCGCGAAACTGCACGTCGTCTCGAGCAGCCCGCCCGGGCCCGGCTGCGCGGAGGCGGTCGCCGGAACCAGCAGCGCACCCACGGCGGCCAGACCGCCGAGAGCGATGGTGACTCGAACGAATCTCGTCATGTCGGATAACCCTTTCGATTGGACCTTCGGGCCACCGCGACGTGACCCGGCGTCCAGTCCAACAGGAGGGGTGTTTGGGCAGCGCTAGGTCATCGTGGAGCCCGGCTGTCCTTCGCCCGCTACCGTGGATGTCGCTGTCGTGTACCGATCACCTCTGCTGGAGGCGTCTTGCGCACCATCGCTCGCGTACTGCTCGTCCTGGCGGCCCTCGCCTGCGCCGCCGTATCGATACCGCCCGCGGCGCTCGGCGCGCCACCGGCCGGGCACCTCGACGACGCCACCGCGCGCAAGCTCGACGAATTGCTTTCGGTGCGTGCACAGGCGCCCGCATCGGCGAGCAAGGCGGAGTTGATCGAGCTGCTGTCGCGGCCGTTCCTCGGTACGCCGTACGGCGCGAACATGCTCGTCGGGTCGGCGACCGAGCCCGAGCGGCTGGTCATCGACTTCCGCCGGGTGGATTGCTTCACCTATCTCGACTATGTCGAGGCGCTCAGCAGATCGGCCGATCGCGATCAGTTCACGACGAATCTGATCGAAACCCGGTATGCCGGCGGCCGAGTCGATTTCCGCCAGCGCAAACACTTCTTCAGCGATTGGTCCCACACCGCCCGAGTCGCGGCCACCGACATCACGGCTACCCTGAGCCCCGGGGCGGTGACGGTGACCAAGCACCTCAACGCGAAAGCCGACGGCGGTGACCATCTGCCCGGATTGCCCGTGGTGGATCGCGCCATCACCTACGTGCCCAGTGCCGCGGTCGACCAGGACGTCGTGAGCAGGCTTCGCACCGGCGACTACATCGGCGCCTACACCGACCAACCGGGCCTGGACGTCACCCACGTCGGCATCTTCGTCATGACCCCCGCGGGCGCGGTCTTCCGCAACGCGTCTTCGCTCGCGGGCAACAACAAGGTGGTGGACTCGCCCTTCGCCGAGTACGTCCGGTCCACCCCGGGCATCGTCGTTCTCCGCGCGGGATAGGTCGCGCCCCGCACGCCTGCCGAGCTAGGCGACCGGCACCGGCCGGCGCACCGCCGATTTCGGCGTGGCGGTGAGCGTCTTGTCCAAGTCCGTGCGCAGCGTGGTGGCCGAGTCGAGCAGGTAGTTCTGCCGCACCTTCCACGGATGACGATCGCCCTGGCGCGGGAAGTCGCCGATGGAGCGCTGGATGTAACCGGAGGCCAGGTCCAGCAGCGGGTGCTCGGCGAGCTCGCCCTGCGGCCGCGGCACCACGGCGGCGTAGCCCTTGCGATCCATGTGGTTGAGCACCTTGCAGATCAGCCGGGAGGTGAGATCTGCGCGCAACGTCCACGAGGCGTTGGTGTATCCGATGCACACGGCGAAGTTGGGCACGCCGGTGATCATGGTCCCCTGCCAGACGAATTGCTCGGACAACTCGACTCGCGCACCGTCGACACTGGGAGCGATACCGCCGAAGGCCAGCAGTTTCAACCCGGTCGCGGTGATCACGACGTCCGCCTCCAGCACCCGGCCCGACTTCAGCCGGATACCCTCCGGCACGAAGGTATCGATGTGGTCGGTGACGACCTCGGCCTTGCCCTTCTTCATCGCCTTGAAGAAGTCCGCGTCGGGGACCGCGCACAGCCGCTGGTCCCACGGGTTGTAGCTGGGCGTGAAGTGCTCCGCGACGGCCTTGTCGTCCTTCAGGATGCGCGTGGTGAGGCCGGTGAGCAGCTTGCGCGCCGCGTCCGGACGCCGTCGGCAGTACTGATAGAAGCCGATGCCGAAGAGGATGTTCTTGGTGCGGATCACGCGATGTGCCAGCCGCGGCGGGAGGAGTTCGCGGACCTTGTCGGCCACTTTGTCCCGGCCGGGTACGGCGCTGATCCAGGTCGGCGTGCGCTGCAGCATCGTCACCAACTGCGCCTGCTGCGCCATGGCCGGAACCAGCGTGACCGCGGTGGCGCCGCTGCCGATCACGACGACGCGCTTGCCGCGGTAGTCGAAGTCCTCGGGCCAGAACTGCGGGTGCGCCACCTCGCCTGTGAAGGAGGAGATGCCGGGAAACTCCGGCGTGTACGGCTGCTCGTAGTCGTAGTACCCGGCGCAGGCGTAGAGGAAGCCGCAGGTGAGCGTGCGCGTCTCGGTGCCGCCCGACGCGTCGCGCTGCGCGAGCGTCAACGTCCAGCGGGCGGTGCCGCTGTCCCAGTCGGCGGCGAGCACCCTGGTGCGGTAACGGATGTGCCGGTCGATGCCGTGCTCGGTCGCGGTCTCGGTGATGTAGCGCAGGATCGACGGACCGTCGGCGATCGACTTGGCGTCGCGCCACGGCTTGAACGGGTAGCCGAGGGTGAACATGTCGGAGTCCGAGCGAATCCCCGGGTAGCGGAACAGGTCCCAGGTGCCGCCCAGCGCGTCGCGGGCCTCCAGGACGGCGTAGGTCTTGCCCCGGCACTCGGTCTGCAGCCGGTAGGCCGCGCCGATACCGGAGAGTCCGGCGCCGACGATCACGACATCGAGGTGTTCCGGTACTGCGACGGTCTCGGTCATGTCTCCAGTGTGCGAGCCGTGCGGATGGCTTCCTTGACTTTGCGCGACAAGTATTTGATCCTCGACGACATGTCGGTGATTCGGTCCGCGGGGTTGCGCGGGTTCCGCGCCACCGTGGCCGAGCTGGGCGGGGACGCCGAAGCGCTGGCCACGGCGTGCGGCTTGCCGGTGGCCGCGCTGGACGCCGACGACCTGCTCGTGCCCGACGAGCGGGTCGCGGGCGTGCTGGAGCTGGCCGCGCACCAGCTGCGCTGCCCCGACCTGGGCTTGCGGATCTCCCAGCGACAGGACCTGGACATGCTCGGCCCGCTGGCGCTGGCCATCCGGAATTCGCCGTCGCTGGCCGACGTGCTCGAATGCTCGGCGCGGTATCTGTTCCTGCACGCGCGCTCGCTCAGCCTCACGCTCGAACCGGACCCCTACGGCGATCGCGGAGTGATCGCGCTGCGGTACGGCATGCAGCCTGGATTGCCGACCCCCGTCCAGGGCACCGACCTAGGGCTGGCGTTCGTGCATCGCACCATTCACCGTCTGGTGGACGACCGCTACGGATTGCGCTCGGTCGAGCTGCCCTATCGGCCGGAGGCGCCGCTCGCCGACTACGAGGAGTTCTTCGGCGCCCCGGTGCGCGTCGAGCGGCCGTTCGCGGCGCTGCGGGTGCCGAGCAGCCTGGCGAGCAGGCCGCTGACCGGCGGTGACGAGAACCTGCACCGGCTGGCCATCGCGTTCCTCGCCGAACAGTCCGGCGGCGCGGACGCGGCGATCAGTCCGAAGGTGCGCGCCGCCGTCCGGCAACTGCTCGGCACGTCCACGCCCGAGATCGGCGCTGTCGCCCGGCTGCTCACCGTGCACCCGCGCACCCTGCAACGACGTCTCGCGGCCGAGCGCACCTCGTTCGCCGCGATCCTGGACGAGGTCCGCCGTGACGCGGCGCGCCGGTATCTCACCACGACGGATATGCCGATGAGTCAGGTCGCCTCGCTGATCGGGCTGTCGGAGCAGGCGACGTTCACCCGATGCGCCCGAAGATGGTGGGGCACAACGCCTACCGCGTTGCGCCGCACCGGATCGCACGGAAGAACATAGTCGCACAGCACTTTCGGGTGACGAGTCGACAACGGTCCGGCGTCCGATTCGCCCGATTCGGTAACGGTTGGCGCGGAAAGTGATCGGTCCATTCCCTCCTCGACGCCGGGTCTTTACCGTCGAAGACGAGGTATGTGTGCACCGAAGGGGGACCCATGAGCACCGATACCTGGCTTGCCCGTGTCGCGGACACGCTGGCCCGCATCCCCGGCTTCACCTCGCATCAGGGAGCATTCCTCGCCGACGCGCTGGCACAGCCGGGGCGGTACCTGCTCGTGCACCGGGACGCGGGGCGCGTGCCTGCCGACCACGCGCATGCGCTGCTGGTCTGCGGCACGGGCCTTTTCGCGTTGCGCTTCGTCGACAACGTACCTGCCGAGCTCGACGACATCCGTCGCGACGTCGAAGCGAGGTTAGGCAAGTTGCAGTTCGGGCGGGAGAAGGTGGTCGCCCACGACGTGCAGATCGTCCTGCTCGTCCCGGCCGGAGTCGGCCTGCGCGAGGACGGCCGGTTCGCCGTCGCCGGGCCCGGCGAGCTCGATCGGGTGATCCGCGCACGAAGCCGGCGGCTGCGCCCGAGCCGGGTACAGGCGATCGCGAACACGATCGCGCATCAGTCCGCGCGCGAATACGACCTGCTGGAGATCGAAGAGGACGGCCCACCCGATCTCGCCCTGCTCGAACGGTCGGAGGTGCTTGCTCCGCAACGGGACACCGCGCTGCGGATGCCGTTCCAGCACTGGATGACCTTCCTGGATCCCGAACAGGAACTCCTGGTCAACCGCACGTACACCGGCCCAGCACGGGTGACCGGGCCAGCGGGCACCGGGAAGACGGTGGTGGCGCTGCACCGCATGGCGAGGCAGGCCAAGCGATCCACCGGACGTCAGCTGTACACCACGTTCGTCAAGACCCTGGCGAACTGCCAGGAAACCTACTTCCGCCGGCTCGCACCGGGGACCGAGGGCCGGGTCCAGTTCGCCGGACTGCATTCCTGGGCGCTGGATTTCCTCGGCCACCGGATAGCGGCGCCCAGACTCGATCCGCACGGAGCCGATCAGGTCTTCGGCCGCGTCTGGGAGCGCGCGAGAGCGGACTTCGAGGACATCGAGCCGCACGGGAGCTACTGGCGGGAGGAGATCGACCGGGTCATCAAGGGCCGGGAGATCGATGATCTCGACGTCTATCAGCGCACCGAGCGCTTCGGACGCGACGGCGTGCGCCTCGACGCCGACCGGCGCGCCGAGGTATGGCGCAAGCTCTACGTCCCCTACGTGACCGAGATGCGCAGACGCGGCATCTCCGACTACAGCGACGTGATCGCCGTCGCGCTGGCCGAGATACGCAACGAACCACTGGCACAACCGTACGACGCGGTCGTCGTGGACGAGGTGCAGGACATCACGCTGGCCGGGCTGCGGCTGGCCCACGCCATCGCCGGGGGCAACGGATCGAGTCCGCTGCTGCTGCTCGGCGACGGGCAGCAGCAGGTGTACGCGGGCGGCTGGCGGATGGCCGACGCGGGCATCAGCCTGCGCGGGCGCGGGGAGATCCTGCGGGTGAACTACCGCAATCGCCGCCGCGTGTGGGAGAACGCGGCCGGCATCGAAGCGGTGAACGCACTGGGCGATTTCGACGACGCGCCCGGTGTGCTGTTGCGTGACGCCGACGTCGCCCTGCCCGACGGACTGGTGCACATCTGGCGTGGACCGGACCAGTACCTGGAGGCCGCGCTGGTGCACGGCATCCGCGAGTGCGGGAAACCACTGTCCGACATCGCCGTGCTGACCAGGACACGCCATTCGGCCGACCGGCTCGCCGGGGCGCTCGACGCCGTCGGCATCGCGACGCTGCGCCTCGAGGAGTACGACGGCACGCCGGTGGCCGCGGTCAAGGTCGGCACGGTCCACCGCGCCAAGGGCCTCGACTTCGCGGCCGTCTTCCACCCGACCTGGTCGGGCGGCGGCCGGCCCGGCGCGGGCGCGAGCCGCGAACGAGCCGAACTCGCCGACCGGCAGAAGCTCGTCGCGATTACCCGGGCGCGCGACTACGCGTGGATCGGCATCCGAGACGATCGTGCTGGCCGCGACCGGGCCTAGCGGGTCAGCCCGAGCACCGGGGCGAATCCGAAGGCCGTGACCAGATCCGGGTCGCCGAATGCGGTGATCCGGATGATCGAGTCCTGCGTCGTGGTGAGCACCGCGACGCCGAAAGCCCGGTAGTCGCAGCCGGATTCCCGGTGATAGGCCACCGCGGCAAGTTGCCCGTTGGCCGCGGCCGGGAACAGCATCCACTCGCCGGGGCTCCCGAGGACCTGCTGGGCCAGGTAGTCGACGCACGTCTTCTTGCCCGCGAACCAGGTGCCCGACGGCGGCATCTCCAGAACGGCGTCGCGGTGCAGCAGTCGTTCGATGGCCGCCGGATCGGCACGGCGGAACGCGATCAGGTACTCCTCGAGCAGCGCGCGCTGTCCCGGATCGCTCGGCGCCACCGCCTGCTCGGCGACCGACGAGACCTCGGCGAGCCGGGCCCGGGCACGCTGCAACGTGCTCTTCACCGCCGCGGTACTGGTGTCCAGCAGGTCGGCGACTTCGGCCGCGGGCAGTCCGAGCACGTCGCGCAGCAGCAGCACGGCGCGCTGCCTGCCGTTCAGGTGTTGCAGGCAGGCGATCAGCGCGAGGCGCAGGCTGTCGCGAGCTACGGCCACACCGGCCGGGTCCGCCGACTCCGGCGTCACCAGCGCGTCCGGCAGGGGCTGGAGCCACCGGACGTCCGCCGCGGCGGCGACCGGCGGCGCGGACGGGTCCGTGCCCGGTGCGCCGAGACCGGAGGGCAGCACGCGCCGCCCGTGGTGCCCGAGCGCGGTCAGGCACGCATTCGTGGCGATCCGGTACAGCCAGGTCCGCACCGAGGAACGCCCCTCGAAGGTGTCGAAGGAGCGCCAAGCCCGCAGATAGGTCTCCTGCACCAGGTCTTCGGCGTCGTGGACCGAGCCGAGCATGCGGTAGCAGTGCGCGAGCAGTTCCCGGCGATACGGCTGGGTGCGGCGAGTGAATTCGGCGTCGGGCAGCGCGCTGGTCGTGGTCATCCGCAGGTCCTTTCCCGGTCCACCGAGCGTGAGCCGTCACAGATGAGACCGAGCGGGACGCGAAAAAGAATCGCTTACCCCGATTCCTCCGGCTCGCGACGGAAGTCCACCTGACGGGGATCACCGTGATTCCCGCATCGACCGAGGAGAATTCCCATGCCACTCGACGACATCGTGCGCACCCTGATCGACGGCCCCCACGCCGCCGTCCTGGCCACCGCGAACGCGGACGGCCGTCCGCAGTCCTCGGTGATCTTCGTCGACTACGACGGCGACACCCTGCTGTTCAGCACGATCGAGGGAAGGCTGAAAACCCGCAACATGGTGCGCGATCCCCGGGTGAGCCTGCTGGTGCTCAGCCGCGCCGACGGCCGGTACGTGGAGGTGCGCGGCCGGGCCGAGATCACCGACGACCCGGACAAGACCCTGCTCACCGCGATGTACGCCAAGTACATGGGCGGCGCCACGCCTCCGCCGGAACCCGAGGCGCACCGGCTGATCGTGCGGATCGTCCCGGAGCGCGTCTACGTCTTCCCACCCGCTTGAATCGCCACTGGGAAGGCACGATTCGGCCGCTAGACTCCTGGAACGACTGGGAAGGGGGCCGCATGGACGCGGTTATCAAGGAGGTCGCCGAGGAGGGCAAGCGGCTGATCGACCGAGCCTGGCTCGGCGAACTGAGCCGCGACCAGGCGGTGCACATGTTCGTCCAGGTCGGCGACGGCATGGTGCGCTACGAGACGGCGCTGACCATCATCGACGACGGCGTGCAGCGGCTGGCCGCCAACGCCAGGCGGCTGCGGATCCTGCGCTGGTGCGCTCTGCTGGAGTTCCCCGTGTTCGGTGGGTTCGCGGTGCTGGCGATGTTGCTCGGGGACTACACCACCGCCGCGCTCTCGGTCCTGTTCCTGCTGATCCTGCAGATCATCCACCGCACGATGCTTCCGCAGCCGCCGGCGGTTCCCCGTCAGCCGGGCGGTTGACCGATCACCCGGGGCGGCACGGGGGTCCCGTCCGCGCGTCGCGGTGTCATTAGGGTGCATTCATGGCTCGCACGAACAGCGCCTCCGGCGCCCATCCGCACGAACCGCACGGCGACGGCTTCGCCGCCAAGCTCAACTGGCTGCGCGCGGGTGTGCTCGGCGCCAACGACGGCATCGTGTCCACGGCGGGGCTGGTCGTCGGCGTCGCCGCGGCGACAACCGACACCGCGGCGTTGTTCACGGCGGGCATCGCGGGTATTTCGGCGGGCGCGATCTCGATGGCGGTGGGCGAATACGTGTCGGTCAGCACCCAGCGTGATTCGGAGCGGGCCCTGCTGGCGAAAGAACGCCGCGAACTGCGCGAGGAGCCGGACTACGAGCTGGCAGAACTCACGGGCATCTACCAGGCGAAGGGGCTGACGCCGGAAACGGCGCGGAAGGTCGCCGAAGAACTCACCGCGCACGACGCGTTCACCGCGCACGCGGAGGCCGAACTCGGCCTGAATCCCGCCGAGCTGACCAACCCCTGGCAGGCGGCGTTGTCCTCGGCGGTGGCGTTCACCCTCGGCGCGCTGTTGCCGTTGCTGGCCATCCTGCTGCCGCCGGTCACCGCGCGCATTCCGGTGACCTTCGCGGCCGTGCTCACGGCCCTCGCGCTCACCGGGTCGGTCAGCGCCCGGCTGGGCGGAAGCTCACGGGGCCGGGCGGTGCTGCGGGTGGTGCTGGGCGGTGCGCTGGCCATGGCCGTCACCTATGGCATCGGGCAGCTCGCCGACGTCGCCGGAATCTGACTCCGGCGCAGCGCTGTTGCGCATCCGTCCCGACGCACGCCGATGCCGGGCGGAGGCTGTCGGCCTTCGCCCGGCACCGGTCGCCGGTTACGCGGTCAGCGCTTGAACGCGCCCCGCAGTTTGTCCGCGGCCCGCTTGACGTTGCCGCGAGCCTGCTCACGCCGTCCCTCGGCCTCCAGCCGGGAGTTCCCGGTCGCTCTGCCGAGAAATTTCTTCATGCTGCCCCTGGTCGCTTGCACCTGGTGCGCGAGGCGATCTTCGAACTTCATGGCGAATTCCTCTAGTAGTACCAGCGGCGGCCGCCCACCGGACGGCCCACCGAACCGGCCACCAGCAGTACCAGCCCGATGATCAGCACGATGATGCCCGCCGTGGTGAGCAACGAAATTCCGAGCAGCCAGCCCAGAACCAGGAGGATGAGGCCGAGAATAATCATTGTCGTATTCCTTTTCTCGATAACTATTTCGCGGTCACGGGTTTGGAGGTCGATACCGTCGCGCCGCGATCGGTCCGGGTGCCGCCCGAACCGGGTGTACGCAGCCACCGCCGCCAGGCCGGTTCCTGGGCAGTGCCCTTGACCGGTACGGAGGTGTCTGTCGCCAGATCACGCCGTACCGCCGCCATCTCGCGACGGGACTGCGCCAGCTCACGACGCGCGACCATGCCGCGGCGGGTCACCCGCCAGGCACCGGTCAGGACGAGCGCCAGTCCGAACATCCCGATCGCGCCGAGCGCGACCCCGTAGCCGAACAGCGCTCCGCTGGAACCTTGGAAGTGGTAGTCGAATACCGCGAAATCGCTCGTCAGTTGCTGAGCGGGGCCGGTGTTGCCGACTACGGCGGCAACTCCGATGATCACGGCCGCGATCAGGGCGACGAGCCCGATGATGATGATCATGACAATCCCTGTGGCGTCGAGTCGTATGACAACACCGCAATTCCCGGGGTCCAGGCGATCAAACGCGGCGAAAAGAAAAGTTTGATCGGGACGAATCGGGCAATGCGAAATGCATGACGTACACAGTTACTCTGCACAACGTTACCCGCGAGTCCGCGTCGGCGATCGAATCTTCACTGCGCGGCGTCAACGGCATCGACTCCGTCGACATCGACGTCCCGTCGGAACGCGTGCTGGTGAACTCCACGACGCTGACCTACGGCGAGGTTCTCGACGCGATCCGCCAGACCGGAGCCTCCGCCTCCTGATCGGAGCGTTCCGCCGCACTCCACGGCATCGCCGGCCCATGCGGTAACCATCGGCCGCCCGTGCGCACCATACGGTGCGCGATGATGACCGGGTGACGGACGTGTTCGACCCCGAATTCGCGCGAGACCCGTGGCCCACGCTCGATCGGCTGCGCAACACCGGGGGCGTACACCGCGTCCGGACGCCGGACGGTCCTCCGGCTTGGCTGGTGACGCGCTACCGCGACGTGCGGGCCGGACTGCTGGATCAACGGCTTTCCACTCAGGCCCGGCACGCGCAAGGGGACGACTACCGAGGTTTCCCCGTCCCGCCACCGCTGGACGAGATGCTCAACGCCGCCGCGGCCGACCACGCCCGGCTGCGCAGCATGGTCACCGCCGAGTTGTCGCCGCGCAGGCTGGCCGAGTGGACCGCGCTCGCTCCGAGCCTGGTGGATTCGCTGCTGCGCGCGGGTGATCCGGGCGGGACGGTCGATCTGGTCGAACGGTTGGCGGTACCCCTCCCCGCAGCCGTGCTGAGCGAGCTGCTCGGCCTCGACGACCCGGTCTCGGAACGTCTTCGCGACTGGGCGAATTCGACACTGCTTCCGTCGCAATCGCCACCGCGCGCCCGCGACACCCTGGCCACCATGCACGCGATCATCACCGAGGCCACCGCGGCGGCGCGGCCCGATACGGCGCTCGGCCGGTGGGTCGCCGCGCACCGGAGTTCCGGCTCGCCGACCGCCGACGAGCTGGCCGGACTGCTGTTCTATCTGCTGTTCGTCTGGTACGAGGTGCTCGCCGACCTGATCGCCGGTTCGGTGCTCACGTTGCTGGGCCATCCCGATCAGTTGCGGGTGTGGCGTGCGACAGAAGACAAACAGTCCGCCGTGGACGAACTGCTGCGCTACCTGTCGCCGCAGGTGCTGGCCGGGCCACGGTTCGCAGTGACCGAGCTGACCATCGGCGACACGACGATTCGCGCGGGACAAACCGTTCTGCTGTGCCTGGCCTCGGCCAATCACGATCCCGAGATCTTCGACCGGCCCAGGGAATTGGAGCTCAGGAGAGACCGCGGCGCCCAGCTCGCGCTCGGCTACGGCGTGCACGCCTGCCTGGGCAACGCGCTGGTGCACACCGTCACCGCCGCGGCCGTCGATCACGTCTTCGCCCGGTGGCCGGATTCGGCCCTGGCGGTGGACGAGCGAGAGATCGTCTGGCGCTCCGGCTTTCGTCATCGAGGTCCACTGGCGCTGCCGGTGGATCTGGCGATGAGATGGGGCGAGCGACGATGATCGCCCCACCTGCTCCCGCTCTCGGATGCCGGGCCTCTCGCGGTCACCCACCCCTTCGGGGCGACCACACCGGCATGCGCCGGCGGAGCACGGACGAGTATGATCTACGACACACACGCTGTCAACTACAGGAGACACGCTGATCATGGGGGAGGATGCACACCCGTTCACGCGGGCTCTCACGACGCTCATCAACGGAATGCACCCGCCGGCGAGCAAAGACGGACGGCCGCAAGAGATCACCCATCGAGCGCTCGCCGAGGACATCCACCGCACCACCGGGGCGAGCCTGTCCGCCAACTACCTCTGGAAGCTGCGCACCGGACAGGCGGTGAACCCGTCCTACGAGACGCTCGAGGTGTTCCGGGGCTACTTCGGGCTCGACAGCCTGGACCCGTTCACCGATCCGCAACTGGCGGCGGCGCGGGGCAGCGAGCTGGCATTGATCAACGCGCTCAAGGGAAATGCCGAGCACGAGGTGCTCGAGCTGGTGCTGCGCGACGGGCTGCAACAGGGTACGGTCCGCGCGGAGTCGGTGCTGGCGATGCTGGATGTCCTGCGGCGCATCGAGAACGAACAACGCGAGTGAGCGATGCGGGTCGCGGCGTGGAGCAAGGACGGAGGTGACCAGCCGGTGCTGGATCGTCGCTGGCTGCGCCGCCAACTGCGCGGTCTCGGGCTGCCCGGCCGGTTCACCGTCGGCGAGCTGGCCGAGGCGGTGGCCGAGCGCCGCGCCCGGCCGCTGCGCCTGCGTCCGGAGAGCTTCCCGGTCACCGGACTCACCGGCGGCCTGCTGGTCACCGACGCGATCGACTTCATCGCCTACCAGCGCAACACCTCGAAGGTGCACCAGGACCACATCGTCTGTCACGAGCTCGGCCATCTGCTCGCCGGGCACCGCACCGTCGACGTCGGCGGCGGCGAAGCGGTGCGGCTGCTCGCGCCGAACATCGACCCCGCCGTCGTGCGGCGGATGCTCGGGCGCACCAGCTACGCGCAGCCCCAGGAACGCGAGGCAGAGCACATCGCGAATATGTTGATGGCCCACCACATCACGCAGTGGACCGCCAGGGAGGAATGGGTCCTGCCCGATTCCGCGCCGGTCGCCGCGCGCCGCCTGCTGGACGCGCTGGGCCCGGGGCAGGGCTGAGCCGATGTGGTTCGGACTGGTCTACGGCGGCGTGGCCGCCTTCGCCTTCGCCGCCTTCCTCTGGCGGGTCACCCTCGCCGTTCGCAACCCGGGTAGTGCCGCACGCTGGGCCGTCGCATTCGCCATTCTCGCGGCGGGGATCGGATTCGAAGCGGCTGTGCCGCAGACCTATACCTGGATCGGGAACGTCTCGGGCATTCCCAATCTCGCTTCGCTCGTGGTGTACGGGGCCATCGCCGGTGCCGTGCTCGCTCAGGTGGTGTGGACCGGGTTCATGGTGGCGCCCCAGGAGCCGGACGGCGGGACCGGGCGGCGCGTCCTCATATTGCCGGTGCTCGTGCTCGCGGTGTTGGCGGTGCTGTTCGCCGCGGCCCCGGTACACGACGAGAGCCATCCAACCGACTTCGACGCCCACTACGCGAAGGTCCCATCGGCGGTGGCTTTCCTCGGCTTCTACCTCGCGGTGTACTCCGCGGCGCTGATCCGCATCATCGTGTTGTGCCGCAGGTGGATCGGCGAGGTCGACCGGCTCTGGTTGCGGCGGGGCCTCCGGCTGCTCGCGGTCGGCAGCGCCGTCGCGCTGGGCTACAGCGCGGGCAAGGTGATCGCGGTCGGCGCGGCGTGGTTCGACCTCGATCTGCGCCGCCTCAACACCGACGTCGCGCCCGCGTTCGCGAGCCTGGGCGCGACCGTCATGCTGGTCGGTTATCTGTGCCCCTCGCTGGCGCCGTGGCTGCTGCACACGATCGCCCGGCTGCGGGCGCTGCCGCGGCTGCGTCCGCTGTGGCTGGCCCTGCGTGAGGTGGACCCGGAACTGGCACCCACACCGGACCGGAGCACGGCGGCCCGAGACCGGGTATACCGCAGGGTGATCGAGATCCGGGACTGGCTGTTGCGCCTGCAACCGCACCTGTCCGCCGAGGCGACGGCGATCGCCGAGCGCCTGGCCACCGAACTGGCCGTACCGTGGTACACCCGGGCCGCCGCGATCGAGGCCGCCCGCATCGCCGCCGCGCTGCGGGCGCACCGGCTCGGCCTGCCACCCGCCGGCGACGACGAATCCTTCGCCGAGCCGAGCCAACCCACGCTGGCCGCCGAGCTGGCCTGGCTGGTCGAGGTCGCCGTGCAATTCGACACCTCGCCGCTGGTTTCCACGACGCTGGCCGCGCTGGAGAAGACCGGCGATCCCGCCGCTGGGCGCTGAGTTCAATACCGACGGCTCGGCACCCGCGCCCGCCGGATCGGCACCACCGTCCACCAGGTGACGCACCGCCACACCCATTCCAGCGGGCCGTACTCGAACAACCGCAACCACCCGGCGCTGAACACCGCCTGCACCGCGACGATCGTGACCGCCAGCCCGAGCACCGTCGCGTAGTCGTCGGAGCCGGTCAGTCCCAGACGCGGTGCGGCGAGCAGGATCAGGGCGGTGGCGCCGACGTAGTTGGTCAAAGCCATGCGGCCCATCGGCCGCAACACCTCCGCCAGCACTTGGCCGGGTTCGATGCGCAGCAACAGCAGCAGCCCGGTGAGATAAGCCAGTGCGCCCATCAGGCCCGCCACAGCTATGGCAGGGGTGGACCACAGCTCGAGATACGGCGTGCGGTACTCCCACCTGCCCGCCACTATCGCGGCGGGCAGGGCGAGAGCGAAGACCGCAAAGATCTGCCAACCCCGCTCGTCCAAGGTGTCCACGATCCCGGCGCGTGCGGTGGCCAGGCCGAGCAGGAACAACCCGGGCACCAGGGCCAACCCGCCGCCGAGGGCCAGCGCGACGCCGAAGGTGCCTGCCAGGCCCGCCAGCAGCACCACCCAGTTCGGCAGCGCCGACGCGGGCACCAGGATCACCAACCCGGCCAGCGCGTACGGCAGCAGCGCCTCGCCCGGTTGGAACTGCTGATGGATCAGGCCGACGACGCCGAGCGCGAGCAGGCGGCGGATCAGGACCAGCCGCGGCCGCTCGCCGCGCTCCGCCGCGGTGTCCATGAGCAGGGCGAAACCGATCCCGAACAGGAACGCGAAGATCGGGAAGAAACGTCCTTCGAACAGCACCGACAGCGCGTGCCGCACCGGGATCACCACGCCCGATTCGTCCGTCGTCGCCATCCCGGTGAGCTGCCAGATGTTCACCACGAGGATGCCGCACAGCGCGAACCCACGCACCGCGTCCAATTCCTCGATGCGTAGCGGACCCGGGTGGTTGTCCATGGATTTCACGGTATCGAGCACCCGCCGCCGTACCGGGATCTCGAGCGGAGATGTCGCGCACATCAATTAACGCACTAACTGTTCATGCGCTAACTTGGAGCGCGGACAAGGAGGACCGATGGAGACCGAGATCGACGATCCCCTGCGCTTGGACCGGCAGGTGTGCTTCGCGCTGGCGGTGGCCAACCGCGCGGTGCTCGCCGTCTACCGGCCGCTGCTCGAGCCGCTCGGGCTCACCCACCCGCAATATCTGGTGATGCTCGCCCTGTGGGGCGAGGCGCCGATGTCGGTCAAGGCGATCGCCGAGGCCGTCCAGCTCGACTCCCCCACCCTGTCTCCCCTGCTGAAACGCCTGGAAGCGGCCGGGCTGATCAGCCGCGAACGGGACAGCCGGGACGAGCGCAACCTGGTGGTGAACCTGACCGGGGCCGGAGCCGAACTGCGCGAGCAGGCCGAGCGGATCCCGCCCGCCGTCGTGCGCCGCCTGGGCGTGACCATGGCCGACCTCGAGGAGCTGCGCGACGTCCTCACCCGGGTGAACGAGGCGGCCCGCCGATCGGTGCTCGCCGAGTCCGGCTCCCCCGCCACCGACCGAGGAGTGCAGGCATGACCCGACAGCGACGACGGCCCGATCCGCTCCAGTGGCTCGGCTACGCCTTCGGACGCCGCCTGCCCGATTCGATGCGCGAGTGGGTGCGCGACGACCTGACCGGAAGGTTCGCGGCCATCCGGCACATCGCACGCGGGATGGTGCCGTTCACGCCCCTGTTCGCGGCGTTCCTGCTGTTCCCCGGCGAACTGTGGCTGCGCGGCGCGATGGTCCTGCTGGCGCTGCTGCTGGCCCTGTTCTACACCGTCGCGTTCATGCCGATGAACCGCGCGCACCGGCTCGCGAAACACGGGCTGCCCGCGGATCTGGAGAACCCGCGGCGGGCCCGGCGCCGCGAGCTGGAACGGGCGAGATACGCGGCGCAATACCCGCACTGAGCTGTTCATTCCGTCGCGAGTGCGAGGCGGCGATGTGGATCGTGCAGCGCCCAGCACGCGTGGGCCGACCGCTTCGTGGTTCCGCGTTCACCGGCGTCAAGGGCTGGCGGCCAGGCCGACGAAGGCCGCGAACACAGCCAGGTGGACGCCGCCCTGCAGCAAGGTCGCCCTACCCGGAACGACCGTCAGCCCGCCCACCACGACGGTGAGGGCCAGCAGCACCATCTGGGTCGCGCCGAGGCCGAGCGCCAAGGGGCCCTCCAGCCAGATGCTCGCCACCGCGATCGCCGGGATGGTCAGGCCGATGCTCGCCATGGCCGAACCCAGGGCGAGATTGAGACCGATCTGCACCTGGTCGCGGCGCGCGGCGCGCACCGCGGCCAGCGTCTCGGGCAGCAGCACCAGCAGCGCGATCACCACACCGACCGCCGATTGCGGCAGGCCCGCCGACTCGACGGCCGATTCGACGGCGGGCGAGACCACCTTCGCCAGCCCCACCACGCAGATCAGGGCGATCAGCAACAGACCGAGGCCCGCCAGCGCGGCGCGCGCACTGGGCAGCTCGGCGTGCTCGTCACCCTCGGCGACGACGCCGTCCGCCTCGACCGGCAGGAAGTCGTCCGGATGACGCACCGTCTGCACCATCACGAACAAGCCGTACAGCGCGAGCGAGGCCAGCGCGGCGAAGGCCAGCTGCGCGGGCGAGAACTCCGGACCGGGCTTGCTCGTGGTGAAGGTGGGCAGCACGAGACTGAGCGTGGCCAAGGTCGCCACGGTGGCCAGCGCCGCACCGGTGCCTTCCGCGTTGAACACCGCCACCCGCCTGCGTAGGGCGCCCACCAGCAGGCAGAGACCGAAGATGCCGTTGCAGGTGATCATCACCGCGGCGAAGACCGTGTCGCGGGCCAGGGTGGCGGTTTTGTCGCCGCCCGAGCCCATCAACGTGAGGATCAGGGCGACTTCGATCACGGTGACCGCGATCGCCAGCACCAGCGAGCCGAACGGTTCACCGACCCGGAGCGCGACCACCTCCGCGTGGTGCACCGCGGAGAGCACCGCCCCGATCAACGCCACCACCACGATCGTCACCGCGACACCGGGCAGACTGCGGCCCCAGGTGACGGCGAGGGCGAGCACGGCGAGCAGTGGTACGAGTACGGTCCAGCGGGCGGTCAACACACGGATCATGCCCACCATCGTCCCAGCAAACTATCCGCATCCCGGGCGGGTGATCAATCTCTACGCACCCGGCCCCGGGCTCAGTCGTCCAGATCGATGCGGAGGGTGAGCAGATCGGTGCCGACGAGCCGGACGGCCGCGCTGTTGGCCCGCGGCAGGGCGGCGAGACGGGCACGCGGATCGTCGTCGGGCAGCAGGTGCGCGGTGCCCGTGTGCCACCGCCCGTGCAGCCGCAGCCGGACCCGGTTGTCCGCCTTGATGTTCCGGACATACTGCGAGCGCTCGCCGAACTCGGCGACCAACCAGAATTCCCGCCCGATCTTCCGCCCGCCGATGGGGGTGGTCCGTGGCTGTCCGCTGACCCGGCCGGTGGTCTCCAGCAGGGTCTGCCCGGGCAGCGTGCGAAGGATCGGGTTGCCGACCCGGCGCTGGAACGCCGTCACCACCCGATGCTGAATGTCGCGCAAGTTCGGCATGCCGCGACGGTAACACCGGCAGCATTCGCGGGCAGGCTTCGCGCCTGCGCGATTCGGGCGCTGAGCAGGGCTCGGGCAGACGCGCGCACGGCCACCGCGCGCACAGGCACCGGATCGCAAACACTTGATCGCGGCACCGGGCAGGATCGACCGTCCGCGCCGCCGCCAGGGGGCAGGGCGGGGCATGCGGTGAGCAATCGGACGAGTCGGCGTGCGCCGCAACGACTCTCTGTGATGTGCGCCATAATTCTCCGGTCCGGCAATAACTCTCCGCAACTCGTCCCGGTCCGCGCCGACCAGCCCGATCGCGCAGCGTGGACGCGCGCGACTGCCTCGGTCCCGTGCGCCGAGCCGGTGGCTGCGCCGACGCCCGCTCTGCCCGAAAAATCCGCAGGGCCAGGGTTTTCCACGCGACCCAAGCGCCCGCGCCGCGCGGTCGGCGATCGCGGCGTGGCCTCGGGCGCCGAACCGAGGCGAGGTCGTTACCGAAGAACATCCGGCAAGGAATCGACCCCGCACCGGTCGATAGGTGAGAATTTGGCGGTGCGCACTCAGTTCACTGCCGAGCTCATCGCGTTGACGAAAGATCTGACGCTGATGTGCACGCTCGCCCACGACGCCGTCGAGCGTGTCACCGACGCGCTCGTCGACGCCGACCTCACCGCGACCTACGAGGTCTTCGCGCTCGACGAGCAGTTGCAGAAGATGTACGGCGCGTGTGAGGCGCGCACCGTGGTGCTGCTGGCGTTACAGGCGCCGGTGGCGCGCGACCTACGGCACGTGGTGACCGCGATCCAGATCGCCGGTGAACTGTCCCGCATCGGCTGGCTCGCCAGCCGGGTCGCCGACCAGGTGTACCGGAGTCATCCGGGACACGTGGCGACGCAACCCATCCTGGACGTCCTCGCCGCGATGGGGCAGTTGGCGGCGCAGCGCACGGCGTCGGCCGCGCAGGCGGTCGCGGGCCACCAGGCGCAGGCCGAGGAGCAGACGCCGACCGCGCGCCCGATGGAAACGCTGCACCAGCAACTGCATGCCATGCTGCGCGAGCCGGAGTCCCAACCGTCCACCGAGGTCGCGATCGATATCGCGCTGCTGGGCCATCACCTGGAACGCTGTATCGACCACACGGCACGCATCGATCGGCTCATCCGCTTCCTCGACACCGGGGTTCCGCCGACCGCCCAGCCCACCGACGACGAGTAGACCGGGCGCAGAGCCGATCGCCGCGGCGCGAGCCGAGCCGGTCACTTCTCGTCGAGCAGAGGGAAGCGGCCGGAACCGAGCAGCCCCGCGATGGCGTCCATCTTCGCTTGCGGCGCGGCGTAGTCCGGGTGCGCGCGCAGCACCGACGCCGCATCGTGCAACCGGATCATCTGCTGTTCGGCCGCGACCGCGGTGCGCCCGCCCGGGCTGACCGGATGGCGCGCGTACACCGGACGGCGCTGGTCGACCCGTCCCAGCGCGAGCGCGCGGTCCACCCGGCGCGAGCAGCGGCAGAACGCTTGCGGGTCGACCAGGCCGCAGGTCGCGTTGAGGAAGTTCCCGAGCCGTTTCTTGGCGCGCTCCAACCGCTTTCGGTAGGCGGCGGGAGTGACGTCGAGAATCCAGGCGGCCTCGGACGAATTCAGCTCGAAGACCTCGCCGAGCACGAAGGCGACCCGTTCGTCGCGGGCCAGGCATTGCAGCATGCCCTGGCTGCAGGTGAGCCGCACTTCCGCGGTCAGCAGCACCGCTTCCGGTCCGCGATAGTCCGCCTCCGACAAGCCGTCGGCCAGCCCGTCCCGGTAGGCGTCCAAGCTCACCTGCGCGGCCTCCTGTGGAGTCTGCCGCCGCAGGTTCAGCAGGTGGTTGACGCCGATGCGGTAAGCCCAGGTGAGCAGCTTCGCTTCGGCGCGCCAGGTGTGCAGATGGCCGAGAACGCGCACCAGGATTTCCTGCGTCGCGTCTTCGGCCTCGGCGGGCCGCCAGACCATCCGCAGCGCCAGCCGGTAGAGCGGGTCCTGCAGCAGGCGCACCACCTGGGCGACGGCGTCCCGGTCGCCCGCGACCGCGCGGGCGACCATGACCTGCTCGTCCGCGGCGCCCCGCTCGTGCTGCGTGCTCATCCGGCCATCATTCGGCCTGCGTCGCGGTCGACGCAAGCAGCGCCGGGTCACCCCGTGGCGCGGGTCACGAGCCGGCGGCGGCCCCGATCAGGGCGTGCCGGTCCAGCCACGCCGCGACGGCCCGGCCGATCTCGTCCGGCCGGTCTTCCGGCGCGTGGTGCCCGGCCGGACCGATCGGCGCGACCTCGGCGCTCGCGAATGAGCTCGCGGCCCAGTCGATCACCTCCGCCGCCCCCATTCCGACGCCGTTCTCCAGCGCCATCAGCAATTTGGGCACCTCGGGTGTCGCGGCCGCCCAGGCGCCGTAGTTGCGCACCAGAGCGACCACGTCGGCGGGCTCTCCGTCCAGCGGGAATTCGCGCGGCCACACCAGCAGTGGCTTGCGTGCGGCCGGTGTGGGGTACGGCGCCCGGTACACGTCGTGATCCGCGGGCGACAGGTCGGCGACGCCCCTCGGCAAATTGAACTCGATGAAGGTGTTCTCCTCCAGCACCATTCGCTCTCCTTCCGCCGAGCGGAACTTCCGGAACAACTCGGCGCCGAGCGCAGGCAGCTCGTCCCAGCGCATCGGCCGCAGGAACGTCTCGATCAGCGCGACTCCGCGCACCCGCCCCGGGTGCCTGGCGGCCCAGTCCATGCCCAGCGCGCCACCCCAGTCGTGGCCGACCAGCACCACCTGATCCAGCCCGAGTGCGTCGAACCAGGCGTCCAGGTATGCGGCGTGATCGGTGAACCGGTAGTCGCCGCCGGGCTTGCCCGATTCCCCCATACCGATCAGGTCGGGCGCCAGCGCCCTGGTCCGGTCGGCGACGTGCGGAATCACGTTGCGCCACAGGTACGACGAAGTCGGATTGCCGTGCAGGAACACCACAGGGGTGTCGCCCACACCGGTATCGCGGAAGTGGATGAAGGAGTCGAGTACGTCGACGGTCGGCATGATGTGGTCCTTCCGGGTCCAGGTCTGCTTGCCTGCACCCGTTTCGACACACGATTTCGCTTGTCTGTGACCGGACATGACGTGAGCATCGTCACAGGATCGAGCGGGTGGACGACGCCCGCGCTGCGCCGTCATCTCGAGGAGACATCCGTAGTCATACAGTAGATGCATGGTCGAAACTGAAGATCGGCTGAGAAATCTTTTGAACCATCAGAACGAACTTGCCAATCTACTTCTCGCCTATCTACTGTCTTGGTACGTAGAATCAAGCGAGATCGAGATGGAGCGAATGCGTGCCGGCGCCCAATAGGGTACGGCCTCTCGGGTCACCGGCACCGACCGGATCCCGATCGCCCTGATCGTCACGAGCGAGTCCGGAACAGGCGCGGCTCGACACCTCGGGACCTCCCCCTCATCAGCCCCGTGGTGTCGTCCCAGTGCGGAATTCGGAGTGGACAACCATCCGCACAACCGCGCGGCTCCACAGGTCTCCTCGTGATAGACCGCCCCCGAATCGGCGCCGGCACGGCGATTCGGGGGCGGGCCCACTTTCCGGCCCGGTGGCCTTGTGGGCCGCCGGATATCGACCGCCTGTGCCGAATCTCATACGCGCCAATCGGTTGTGCGAACACCCGGACTGGATACTTTGACGCCGGTTACAGTTTCAAGTGGATTCGGCGTTAGGAAGTTCGATGAAGTCCACAGCGCAGCGGCTGGCTCTGATCGGTGTCATGGTCGCGACTTCCATCGGACTCGTCGGATGTTCCTCCATCCGGCCCAGTGAGTCGACGGCGGCACGGTGCGGTTCCGACGGCCGGGCCTGCGCCGACGCGCCCGCCGCGATTCCAGGACGGGACGCTCTCGCCCTCCTGAACTCCCTGCGCGTCGCGGATCGCGCACCCAAAACCGGCTACAGCCGAGACGAATTCGGGCCTCCGTGGTCGGACAATGTCTCGGTGCCCGGCGGCGGCAACGGCTGCGACACCCGCAACGACATCCTGCAGCGCGACCTGACCGACGTGACCTTCAAGTCGGGCAAGTGCATCGTCGCCACCGGGACCCTCGCCGACCCGTACACCGGCAAGACCATCAACTTCAAACGCGGCACGAAGTCCTCCGACGACGTGCAGATCGATCACGTCATCGCGCTCTCGGACGCCTGGCAGAAAGGCGCACAGCAACTGTCCGCCGAACGCCGCCGTGACCTGGCCAACGACCCACTGAACCTGCAAGCCGTGGACGGGCCGACCAACCAGTCCAAGAGCGACTCCGACGCGGCCGAATGGCTGCCGCCGATCAAGGGGTATCACTGCGCCTACGTGACCAGGCAGGTCCAGGTGAAGGCGGCTTACCAGCTCTGGGTCACCCCGGCCGAGAAGGACGCCATGGTGCGGATCCTCACCGCCTGCCCCTGAGACCTGGGGAACTCGAAATCCGCTCGGCTGTCCGCAGTTCGCCACCGCCGCGCGGGCGATGGTCGAGACGGTCTCGCCCGGCCGCGCCGGACGCGGCGGTCGACCCGTCCGCGCCCCGTGACGGATCCTGGGGATAGACAACGGCATTCGTCACGCGACGCCGATGTACTGGTGATCCCACCGGATCCGGCCCTCGTCGTCGAGTGCGATCACGTCGTACCCGCCGCCGACGACGGCCCCGTCCGCCTTCGCCACCATGTGCCAGGTGAGGCCGATCAGGTTCACCGACAGCCGCACCGCGGGGCCCTTCCCCACGAAGACGTGCTCGCCAGGGGCGACGAACTCGTCGTACGCGCGATCGACGCGACGGTCCAGCGCTTCGTAGCCGCGGATCTGTACGGTCGGGATCGGGAAGGACAACTGGGCCAATGCCTCCCGCATCGCCTGCGGCGGGTCCACCAGCACCTGGGCGCCGTCCTCGCTCCACAGACGCCTGATCTGCTCGTGCCTGGCCTCGGCGTCGGCCTCGTTCCACAGCGCGATGTACCGCTCGGTGAATCGCGACAGTTCCTGCTCATCGAGTTGCTTGCTCATGCCGCAGAGTTTTGCCGTCGTCCGGCCCGTGTGCGATTCCCCGCAGGGTATGGCCAAGGACCGGCCACCCGCCCGATACTGCTGCTATGACGACGGCGGTCCAGTCCACCGGGTTCGCCCGGCAGCTCAAGCATTGGCGGACCCTGCGCCGGGTCAGCCAGCTCGACCTCGCGATCCGCGCCGACACCACCCAACGACATCTGAGTTTCCTGGAGCAGGGCCGCTCGCGCCCCGGTCGCACCATGGTGGTGCGGCTGGCCGAATCACTGGAGCTGTCGCTGCGGGAACGCAACGGACTGCTGCTCGCCGCGGGCTACGCGCCGATCTTTCCCGAATCGGAACTCGACACCGTGGAACTGGCGCCGGTGCTGGAGGCTCTGCGGGCCATTCTGGACGGTCATCTGCCCTACCCGGCGCTGGTCGTCCGGCCCTACGGCGTCCTGCTCGCCGCCAACGCCGCCTTCGACGTGCTCACCGAGGGCGCCGCCCCCTGGCTGCTGGAGCCTCCGGTCAACGTCCTGCGGCTCGCCCTGCATCCCGACGGCTTGGCCGCCCGCGTGCTCAACCTGCCGGAATGGGGCAGGCATGTCACCGAGGCGCTGCGCAACCGGCTGACCCGCAGCCCCGACCCCGCCCTCGACGCACTGATCGACGAGCTGGAAACCTATCTGCCGCAAGCCGAACCCGGGCCGGACCACCTCGGTTTCGCGGTGCCCCTGCGCCTGCGCTGCGACGAAGGCGAATTGCGTCTGATCACCACGCTCACGTCGTTCGCCACCGCCGTCGACGTCACCCTCGCCGAATTGCAACTGGAGGCGTTCCTGCCCGGCGACGAGCAGACCACGCGGATCCTGCGCGACCGCGCGGCAGGCCGCTGCGAGGGATGACGCTCACCGAATGAGCGATCCCGCCGGTCGGCCGGACCGGCGGGATCGCTCAGCAGGACTCAGACCGCCGCGAATTCGCCGTCGGCGGGCGCGTCCCAGTCGATCCGGTAGCGCTGCTCGGGACCCATGGACTTCTCCGGTTTCATCACCGTCTTGGCCATCAGCGGCATGAGCAGCTGCATCATCTTGCGCCCCACCGGCCCCGGCGTCTTGCTGTGGTTGATCTTCGCCGCGCGAGCCGCGACGCCCTCCACGCGGTCGCGGCGCAAGCGCTCGTAGACGGCGAACGCCTCCGCGGCGGGCAGATCACGCAGGCAGCGGGCCAGCTGCACGGCGCTCTCGATCGCCAGCGAGGCCCCCTGGCCGGAGCTGTTCGACGGGGCGTGCACCGCATCGCCGACCAGCACCATCCGCCCGCGATGCCAGTGCGGCACCGGCGGCATGATGTGCAGCGCGCCGACCACCTCCAACTGCTCCTCGGTGGTGCGACGAGCGAGTTCGCCGCCAGGAGTGTCGTCGCGATAGGTCTCGCGCAGGATCTCCAGCCAGTGCGCGTTCGGCACCGCCCGCGCCGCGGTGAGCGACAGA
The DNA here is from genome assembly GCF_021183645.1 of Nocardia gipuzkoensis. Lineage (NCBI taxonomy): Bacteria > Bacillati > Actinomycetota > Actinomycetes > Mycobacteriales > Nocardiaceae > Nocardia > Nocardia gipuzkoensis. The sequence continues at coordinate 1,252,994 of NZ_CP089225.1, forward strand.
TACTGCTTGTGCGGCAGGTTTGCTCCCCACGCCACCCGTCCGTCCCCGACCGGCCAGTACAGGTAGTACGCCCGCTTGCCGAACGCGAAAGTCATGGTGTCGGGCGCGATGTCGGCGTCGCACTCGGTGATCGCGCCGAAGCCGAGCATGCCGGTGTAATCGGGCCCCGGCGCGTTCGGGTCGATCAGCGTGCGCACGGCCGAGCGGATACCGTCCGCGCCCACCAGCACGTCGGCGGTGGCCGTGCTGCCGTCGGCGAAACGGGCGGTGACGCCCGACGCGTCCTCGTGCACGTCGACCAGGCGCTTGTCGTACTCGAACGGAACGCCCGCGGCGATCGCGTGCCGGTGCAGGACTTGGTGCAGCTCGCTGCGATCGACCAGTTGCAGCGGCGGCACGTCGGAGAGGCCCGGCAGCGCCAGCACCTTGTCTCCTACGGCCATGTTCATCTTCGTCACCGGCTGCGCGATCGCGCGGACGGGATCGCCCGCCCCGATGATGTCGAGGGCGGCGATGCCGTTGGGCGCCAGCGCGAGCCCGCTGCCGATGCCGTAGGACGGGCCGGGATAGGCCTCGTGGACGCGGGCTTCGATACCCGCTTTGAGCAGGGCCGTCGCGACCACAGGGCCGGCGATGCCGCCACCGATCACCAGGGCGGTACGTGTTGTGGACATAGGTGTCTCCAGGATTCGTGCGATTCGGGTTTTCGGTTCCCCGAACCGACCCACGCGCCACCCACCCGGTTATCCTGTGGTTGCCAGCCTTGTAGCCGGGTGCGCGTTCGCGGGCGCGGTTCGAGACTGTTCGATCGGGCCCGGCGGCGGTGTTGCCGCACCTCGCCGGGTCCGGTCTCGGCTAGTTCTCGGCCATCCCCCTCTCCACCAGCTCGGCGACCTCGGACTGACGCATGCCGCGTTCGTGCCATTCCCGCCACTGCACCAGCCCGGGGAAGGCGCCCTCGGTCAGCTCGTCGCGCAGCGAACGCGTCCACGCCGCTTCGGCTTCCAGCATGGCCAGCCCGAATTCGGACTCGATGATGAAAAGGCGCGGCAGCGTGCCCGCCAGTTCGCCCAGTTCGCGGCGCACGGTCTCGATGGTCCGCGCCAGCGCTTCGAGCCGGGTACCGAGCAGTTCGACCACTTCGGCGGGCGGAAGCACCGCGAGCATCGACAGACCCGCGACGAACCGGTGCGGTTCCGGTTCCGGACTCGACAGCAGCTCCCTGGTCCAATCGGCCATCTCGGCGCGGCCCGCGTCGGTGATCCGGTAGATCACCCGCTCGGGCCGGGCGCCCTCCCGTTCACTGCCGACGACCTCGAGAAAACCCACCTTGGCCATGTTCTGCACAACCGTGTACAGCGAACCCCACTTGATCGCCATGTCATGGTCTTTGCCCCGGTCGCGCAACGTCTGCGCGATCTCGTACCGGTGCATCGGGCGCTCGACGATCACGGACAGCACCGCGAGCGCGAGCAGGTTGTCCACCTTGCGTTTCTTCATCGCGGCGCCTCCTTACTCGTCTACGAATATACGTGCACGAGTATTCGGGCGCAAGCAGTCAGACGCGCGCCGTTTCCTGCTCGCGCGCTTCGTCTTCCAGCAACTTCGTGGCGATGTTCGTCAGCGCCCGATCCAGCAGCGCGCGGTCGACAGGATCGGCTTCGTTCCAGTCGTCGAGTCTGCGGTCGAGCCAGCGTCGCCAAGCCGCTTTGATCCGATCCATCTCGGCCGCACCGGAGTCGGTGAGCCGCAACCGGTCCGCGTCCCGCGTCAGATACCCCTCCGCGCCGACCTGGTCGTAGATCGGCTCGATCACCTCCTCGGGGAGGCGGTGCGCCCGCGCTATCGCCGCGAGCGTGGCGTCGCCCGTGACCCGCTCGCGCAGATACACCTGCCCGAGAGCCCATGCCTCGCCCCGCGTGAGATCGCTGTCCGCCTCGGCGAGGATGCGCGGTCCGATCACGTCCCCGGCGCGCGCCTTGCGCACGGTGCCCGCGATCGCGCGCTCCAGTTGCACCAGCCGATCGGGAGAGTCGGGCACCGAGAACCCCTCGCCCACGTCCCCCGCGCCCGCCCGCGCGCTGTCGCGCAGCGGCACCTCGGGCAGGAACCACGCGATCACGAATCCGGCGAGCGCGACCGGCACGACCCAGAAGAACACGTGGCCGATGGAGTCGGCGTACGCGTCGATGATGGGGGCCGACTGTTCGGCGGGCAGTGCGCGCAAAGCTTGCGGGTCGGCCGCGACGCCCGGCGGCACCACACGCACGCGGGCCAGCGCAGCGGCAAGGTTCGGCTCGATTTCGCTGCTGTACAGCGTGCCGAAAATCGCCGTGCCGAAGGCGCTTCCGAGCGTGCGAAAGAACGTGACGCCGGAGGTCGCGGTGCCCAACTGGGCATAGGGCACGGTGTTCTGCACGACTATGGTGAGCACCTGCATGGCCAGACCGAGGCCGAGGCCCAGGATCAGCATGTACAGCGACTCCAGCCACGTGGCGGTGGTCCGGTCCATGGTCGACATCGAGTACAGGCCGAGCGCCATGACCAGCGTGCCCGCGATCGGGAAGTACCGGTAGCGCCCGGTCTTGCCGACCACCTGCCCGGACAGGATCGAGGTGGCGAACAGGCCTGCCACCAGCGGCAGGGTGCGCACGCCGGACATGGTGGCCGAAACCCCGTCGACGTACTGCAGGTAGGCGGGCAGGTAGGTCATCGAGCCGAGCATCGCGAAGCCGACGATGAAGCTGAGCAGGGAGCAGACCGTGAACACCCGGCTGCGGAACAACCCCATCGGCAGCATCGGTTCCGCGGCCCGCAACTCCACCGCGACGAATGTGGCCAGCAGGAACACCGCGGCAGCGAACAATCCGATAATCGTCGGCGAACCCCACGCGTATTGCTGTCCGCCCCACTCCAACGCGAGGATCAGGCTGGAGACGCCGAGGGCCACCAGACCGATGCCCGCGTAGTCGATGATCGGCTTGGCCGCGGCGCGCACCCGTGGGAGGGTGCGCGCCGCCAAGGCGATCATGACCACGGCGACCGGCACGTTGACGTAGAAGCACCAGCGCCAGCTGGCGTGATCGGTGAACAAGCCGCCCAGCGTCGGGCCGATCACCGTGGTCACGCCGAACACGGCCCCCAGCGCGCCTTGGTACTTGCCGCGCTGCCGCAGCGGGATGATGTCGGCGATCAGCGCCATCGAGGTGACCATCAGCCCGCCCGCGCCGAAGCCCTGCACGCCGCGGGCCAGCACCAGCAGCAGCATGCCGTTGGCCAGACCGGCGAGCATCGAGCCGACAATGAATATCACCGCGCTGACCTGGAACACCAGCTTGCGGCCGAACAGGTCGCCGAGCTTGCCCGCCAGCGCCGTCGCCACCGCCTCGGCCAGCAGGTACGACGTGACCACCCAGGCCATGTGCCCCGCCCCGCCGAGGTCGGCGACGATGGTGGGCAGCGCGGTGGAGACGATGGTCTGGTCCAGCGCCGCCATCAACATGCCGAGCACGATCGTGCCGAACACGACGTTGGTCTTGGCCCTGCCCATCGGGGCCGCTGGGTCCGCGGCGACAGCAACCGAACCGGCCATCAGCCCAGTATGGGACTTCGCCGCTTCGATGGACATCCAGCGACACGGCAGCGAATCAGCCGAGCAAGCCCTCCAGCGCCTTGGCCCGCGCGGGCTGCCGCAGTTTCGTCATGCCTTTGGCCTCGATCTGGCGAGCACGCTCGCGCGACACTCCGTAGGTCTTGCCGACCTCGTCGAGCGTCTTCGGCTCCGCGCCGCCCAACCCGAAGCGCAACGCGATGACCGCCGCCTCCCGGTCGGTCAACCCGCCGAGTGCCCGGTTCAGCTGATCGCGCAGCGCCGACGCGGCCACCGACTCGGACGGGTCCGGCCCGGTATCGGCGATGAGCGCGCCGAACTCGGTGGCATCGTCGCCGACCGGGGTGTGCAGCGACAGCGGTTCGCGAGCGAGATCGAGCAGTTCGCGCACCTTTCCCGCGGACAGTTCCAGCTCCGCGGCGAGTTCCGCGACCGTGGCCGCGCGACCCAGCTGCTGGGCCAGCGCCCGCTGCGCCCGGTTCAGCCGGTTGAGCACCTCGACCACGTGCACCGGAATGCGGATGGTGCGGCTCTGATCGGCCAGCGCTCGGCCGATCGACTGCTTGATCCACCAGGTCGCGTAGGTGGAGAACTTCAACCCGCGCCGGTGATCGAACTTCTCCACCGCGCGCATCATGCCCAGCGTGCCTTCCTGGACCAGGTCCAGTAGCGACATGCCGGTCGGCGTGGGATACCGCTTGGCGATCGAGACGACCAGGCGCAAGTTGGCCTCGACCATACGGTCCCTGGCGCGTTCGCCGTCCGCGATCCGGCGGCGCAGTTCCCGGCGCTCCCGCACGTCGAGGTCGGCGGCCGCACCGGCATCGCCGAGGCGGAGCGCGGCTTGCTCGCCCGCCTCGATCCGCTCGCCGAGTTCGACCTCCTGCGCGGCGGTGAGCAGCGGGGTTCGGCCGATGAGCCGCAGATAGTCCTTGATCGGGTCGTCGCTGACGGTGCCGGCGAAGCGGACGGGGCGGGTGCACAGCTGGGTCATGGAACGTCCTTCCTGGCGGAGCGAACCGTTCGGCGGCGTGCGGGGACACGCCGCCGAACGGTGGGTTGGAGCGGCGAGCGGTCAGCCACGCCCCGGGATACGCAGCGGACGCTGCGGCTTGGCGCGATAACCGCTGGTGCCCCGGCTCGGTTCGACACCCTTACGTTCGCGGCGCCGCGGCCTCGGATAGGAGCGCGCGGGCGGCGCGGTGCGCACGGCGCCGGTGAGGCGGGGAGCGCCGGTCGCACCGTCTCCTTCGGAGAGGAGCAGGCGAACCGCGGTTTCGACGACGGTGTGCGCGGTGGCCTTGTCGGCCATGACGACTGGTCCCTTTCGGTCGGTGCTGGAGCTGATGTGAGCCGAGGTCGCTTCGACAAGTCCGTGGCGCATGGTGCCGTCCCTTCGTTCCGATAACGAGCACAAACTTAGAACGAACATAAAAATATGTCAAGACGATTTTTAGGTCGACTTCAGCTAGAGTGGCGGCATGACCGCGCAGGACCTCGGGCTTCGTGCCAGAAAAAAGCAACAGACCAGGGACAACATCTCCCACCACGCGACCTTGCTGTTCCTCGAGCACGGCTTCGAGAAGGTGACCATCGCCGACATCGCCGCCGCGGCGCAGGTCGCCAAGATGACGGTCACCAACTACTTCCCCCGCAAGGAAGATCTCGCGCTCGACCTGCACGAAGTATTCGTCGACCAGCTCGCCCGCGTGGTGCGCGAGCGCGCGTCCGGCGAGTCCGCGAGCGCGGCGCTACGGCGGGACTATCTGGCCGCTGTGGCCCGGCACGATCCGGTGGTCGGCTTCTCCGGACCCGAGTTCGCCCGCATGATCACCGACAGCCCCGCGCTGGTGGCCCGGCTGCGAGAGTTCCACGACGAGCGCGAACGAGCACTGGCCGCCGCGCTCGCCGCGGAAACCGGCACCGCCGACACCGATATCACGCCCCGGGTGGCAGCCGCGTTGCTCGGCGGCGTACATCGCGTGCTGTTCGACGAGACCCTGCGCCGCACATTGGACGGCGAATCCAACGACGACATCGCCACGGCTCTCACCCGGTACATCGGCGCCGCGTTCGACACGCTCGAGCAGGCGGTCGGCGACTACGCCGTGCGCGGCTAGCTCTGCGCAGGCCGCTCGATCAGCGCCATCGCGATCGGGACGAGCAGATCGACGAGTTCGGCCGCCGTCGGGCGCGGGTCGGCGAGCACCCACTCGTGCGCGAGCCCGTTGATCGCGCCGATCAGAGCGCTCGCGCCCCACCCGGGCGCACCCCGCACGCGGGAACCGGACGCCACCACCGGCACCACCCGGGACTCCAGCACCGCCGCCCAGGCGTGACGACGTTCGCGACGGTGCCGCTCCATCCGGTCACTCACCCCGACCACTTCGATGAAGGCGACCTTCGCGCGGTACGGATCGGAGCCGATCGATTCGAGGTAGGCCGTCACCACGGCGGTCATCGCTGCGGGCAGGTCGAATCGGGGGTCGAGTTCCCCGAGCCGGGCCAGCACGGCGGCCGCGGCCTCGTCCTGGATCCGGTCATAGGCCGCGACAAGCACGTCCTCCCTGGCGTGGAACTCCTCGTAGAACTGCCGCTTGGACAAGCCCGCGGCGGCGCACACGTCGGCCAGGGAGCAATTCGCGTAGCCGCGCTCGGCGAAGATCCGGGTGGCCGCGGCGAGGAACCGCTGACGCCGCTCGGCTTTGCGCTCCACGACGGCACGTCCGCCGTATTGCCTGCCCACTGTCGCCGTCACATCTCTCACCGTAGCGAAATCGCGGCGACCACGAACTATCTCGCCGGCCGAGGCTGCGGCGCGATTCATTCTTGTGATGCGGGTCATGACACCGCATACTCGCGCCTAGTCTGAAACCGATGGGGCTCACATATGTGGCTCGAAGAACGAAGAGGTTCTCGCGTGATCATTTCCCGCAAGTCCGCACCGAAGCTGTTCGCGGCCCTCGCCGCGGCGGCCGTGGGGCTGGCCTTCCTTCCGGCCGGGCCGGCGTCCGCCGAACCGGCGCCGAACGATCCGGTGATCCAGCCCGCGCTGCCCTTCCCGGTTCCACCGCTGCCGCCCGGCTTCGACCCGGCGTTCTATCGCCCGGCCCCGGAGACCTACACGGACCTGGCGCCCGGCCGGATCATCGCCGCACGCCAAGTCAACCTGGCCAACCTGTCGCTCATCCCGGTGAACGTGGACGCCTGGCAGCTGTCCTACCGTTCCACCAACTCCCGCGGCGAGCCGATCCCCGCGGTGGCCACGGTGATCAAGCCCCGTGGTCACGTCGCCGACCGGCCGCTGTTCTCGTACCAGATCGCGGAGGACTCGACCGGCAACTACTGCATGCCGTCGTACCAGCTCCAGATGGGTTTGATCCCGGCGACGTTGACCGGTTCCACCCTGGTGGCCGCGCAATTCCTCGAGGTGCAGGCGGCACTCGCCCAGGGCTGGGCCGTAGTGGTCCCCGATCACCAGGGGCCCGACTCGGCCTACGCCGCAGGGCCTTTGGCGGGGCGCATCACCCTCGACGGCATTCGCGCCGCGGAGAACTTCGCGCCGATGCAACTGTCCGGGACCGCGACCAGGGTCGGGATGATGGGCTACTCCGGCGGCGCCATCGCCACCGGCTGGGCCGCCGAACTGAAGCGAAGCTACGCACCCGAACTGCATGTGGTCGGCACCGCCGAGGGCGGCATTCCCGCCGACCTGTCGGCCGCGTTGCGGATGGCCAACGGCAATCTCTCCGCGGGGCTGATCTTCGCGGGCGCGCTCGGCGTCTCCCGGGAGTATCCCGAACTGCGGAGATTCCTCGACGAGAATGCCAACGGCCTGGGCAAGCTCATGATCGCGGGCAAGGAACAGCTCTGCGCGAGCTACCAGGCCGCGCTGTTCCCGTTCGCGGACAACCTCGGGATGCTGGCGAAGGATCCGTTCACCGAACCTGCGGTGGTCGACGTGCTGAACAAGACGAAGCTGGGCCAGGCCGTGCCGGACATGCCGATGCTGATGTACCAGGCCAATGCCGACTGGCTGATCCCGGTCGGACCGGTCGACGAACTCGTCGCGACCTACGCCCAGGACCCGGGCGCGCGGGTCGAGTACATCCGCGACCATTTCAGCGAGCACCTGACACTCGACCCGATCGGAGCGCCGCGCGCCATGCTCTGGTTGAAGGACCGCTTCGCGGGCATACCGGTCGCCGAGGGCGTGACCGTCACCGATGTGGGCTCGATGACCTTGGACCCCGCCACCTGGCAAGTATGGAGCGAGACGGCGGGCGCCGTCCTCGCGGCCGCCTTCCAGCAACCCATCGGCAGTGGCCGCTAGCGATCCCCGCGCGAAAGCTCGTGTCGCGGCGGTGTTCCACGACACGAGCCCTTGCGTCTGAGACGATCAGAACAGGAATTACGTTCACACCTTCCCCCGCAACTTACTCCAAAGTAAGGTTGAGTCATGGCGTGGAAACCTACTGAGATCCCGGACCAGACGGGACGCACCTTTGTCATCACCGGAGCGAACGGCGGCCTGGGCGCCGTGGCCACGAAAGTCCTGGCCGCCAAGGGCGCGACCGTGATCATGGCCTGCCGCAACCCGGTCAAGGCGAAAGAGGTCGCCGGCGGCATCGACGGCGATGTCCGGGTAGCCGAACTCGATCTGGCCGATCTGGCCTCGGTGCGCCGATTCGCCGACGACAGCGGCGAATTCGACGTCCTGATCAACAACGCGGGCCTGATGAACCTCCCCTTCTCGCGGACGAAGGACGGATTCGAAACGCAATGGGGTGTCAACCACCTCGGACACTTCGCGCTCACCGGCCTCCTGCTGGACCGGATCGCCGACCGGGTGGTCACGCTCTCCAGCATCGCGCACAAGCAGACCCCGAAGCTCCGGATCGACGACCTGGACTACGAGAACCGCCGCTACCAGCGCAATCTCGCGTACGCGCAAGCCAAGCTGTGCAATCTGATGTTCGCCCGCGAACTCCAGCGCAGGCTGTCGGAGTCCGGCTCGGCCAAGCGCTCCTACGGCGTGCACCCCGGTGTCTCGGCCACCGACCTCTTCGCGCACACCGAAACCCCGCTCGACTACATCTCGAAGCCGTTCATCCGCCTCATCGGACACTCACCCGCCAAGGCCGCGCACTCGACGCTGTTCGCCGCGACCATGCCCGATGCCGACCCGGAGGTCTACTGGGGGCCGACCTGGCTGTTCGGCACGCAGGGACCGGTCAAGGCCGCGTCGTCGACCCGCCTCTCCCAGAACAGGGAGCTGTGGCAGCGGCTGTGGGCCGAGTCCGAGCGCAAGACCGGGGTCATCTACTCGTTCTGAGCCGACCGAACTCGTCGGCGGTCGACAGGACCGCCGTCGTCCGAGACGGGCCGCTCACTCCTGCGACCGAGGGGCCGCTCGATCGCAGCGGATCGCCCCCAGTGAGCGGCCCGAGCGTTCCCGCGGGCAGGCCGTCAGCGTCTCGTCCGCACGCTGAACTCCTCGACCGGCAAGCCGTCTCCGGGGTCAACGGCAACGGGGCTCCGGGGATTCCGGCGGGCCTGCCCGGCTGTCGAGCACGTGGCACGGCAGCAGGCGCTGCGGCCGTCGCGCACGGACGATCCGCTCGCCTCGCTCCCCTCGGTCCACAGACACGGAACAAGCGCTTACCTCGGGCCGAGCACTGCCGCGATGATCGTGGTCACAGCGTGCTCGGCAGGGTGTACCTGGCACTACGGCCCGCGTAGTAGAACGGGTACCGTAGTAGCCGTGTCCGCCTCACCCCGCCGCTCGGCACACAATCGCCCGGCCCTCATCGCGCTGGTGATCTTCGCCGCGCTGGGCTGCCTGGCGCTGGCCTGGTGGCAGTGGGAACGGTACGACTCCGCCACCGGCACCGGCCAGAACCTCGGGTACGCGCTGCAATGGCCCCTGTTCGCGGGATTCGCCGTCTTCGCCTACTTCCGGTTCGTCCGGCTCGAGCGGGCGGCCGCCGAAGAGGACGACTCCGCCGACGCCACACGGCGCACTTCCGCCCCGGCCGGGCGCGCCGCGAAACCGGCCGCCCTCACGGAGCTCCCGCCGGGCCTGCTGCCCGAGCGCCCTAAGGCCGTCCGGGCCGAAGACCCCGTGCTCGCCGAGTACAACCGGTACCTCGCCGCGCTGCACGCCGACGACATCGATGAGCAGGTCCGCTCGGCAGGCCTGCACACCCGCGAGAGGAGCGCCGGTTGACCACCAGCGAGAATTCCACCGAGACCACCACCGCCCCGGCCCAGGCAGGCAACGCCGCCAAAATCGGTCCGGCACTGCTGCGCTACCGGGCGCTGGCCTGGATCACCGGTCTCTGGCTGCTGCTGCTCACCGGCGAGATGATCGCCAAATACGGCTTCGACATGCACACCCCCAGCTGGATCGCCGTGGTGCACGGGTGGGTGTACTTCGTCTACCTGCTGTTCACCGCCGACCTCGCGGTCAAGGTCCGCTGGCCGGTCCTGCGCACCGTCGGCACCCTGCTCGCGGGCACCATCCCGCTGCTGTCGTTCTTCGTCGAGCACGTCAACGCCAAGCAGGTCAAGCAGAACTTCGGCGTCTGACCCGGCGGATCGCCGCCCGCGTCAGCCTTCGGCGAGTGCGGCCAGCGCGGGCGTCAACTGGGCCAACGCCCGTCCACGATGCGATACCGCGTCCTTCTCGGCGGGCGTCAACTGGGCCGCGGTCACCTCGCCGCCCTCCGGAGTGAACAGCGGGTCGTAGCCGAAACCACCGTCGCCGACCGGCTTGCGCCCGATCGTGCCGGGCCATTCGCCGCGCACCACGGTCTCCACGCCCCCTGGCACCACCAGCGCGCAGGTCGACACGAATCGCCCGCCACGGCGCTCGTCCGGCACATCGGACAGCTGCGCCAGCAGCAGCGCGTTGTTGGCCGCGTCGTCGCCGTGCTTGCCGGACCAGCGCGCCGACAGCACGCCGGGCATCCCGTTCAACGCGTCCACCTCGAGGCCGGAATCGTCGGCGACACAGGCCAATCCCGTGGCCGCGGCGCCGTCGCGGGCCTTGGCCAGCGCGTTCTCCTCGAATGTCGCGCCGGTCTCGGGCGCCTCGTCGTACGGGGGAACGTCGTTCAACCCGACGATCTCGATTCCGGCGATACCCGCCTCGTCGAGAATGCGGCGCAGCTCGTTCAGCTTCTTGGCGTTGCGGCTGGCAACCAGCAGACGGCGGGTCATCACTTCTTCTTCGTTTCGGCCTGCTCCGGAAGCCCGCCGGGATACGGCAGCGCCAGCGCCTCTTTCTGCACGACGAACAGTTGCTCACAACCCGCGAGCGCCGCGTCGAGCAGCTTGTCCAGCGTGGAGCGCGGGAACGTGGCGCCCTCACCGGTGCCCTGGATCTCCACCAGCGTTCCGGTGTCGGTCGCGACCACGTTCATGTCGACCTCGGCGCGCGAGTCCTCCTCGTACGGCAGATCCAAGCGCACCCGGCCGTCGACCACGCCGACGCTCACCGCGGCGATCGCGCACGAGATCGGCTGCGGGTCGGCCAGCGCACCGGCCGCACCGAGGTAGGTCACCGCATCCGCCAGCGCGACGTAGGCGCCGGTGATGGCGGCCGTCCTGGTACCGCCGTCGGCCTGCAACACGTCGCAGTCGATCGCGATGGTGTTCTCGCCGATCGCGGCCAGGTCGATGCAGGCGCGCAGCGAGCGGCCGACCAGGCGGCTGATCTCCTGGGTCCGTCCGCCGACCCGGCCCTTCACCGACTCCCGCCCGCTGCGGGTGTGCGTCGCGGCGGGCAACATCGCGTATTCGGCGGTGAGCCAGCCCAATCCGGAGTCACGCCGCCACGGTGGCACCCCCTCGGTGACGCTCGCGGTGCACATCACCCGCGTCTGACCGAACTCCACCAGCACCGAACCGGCTGGATGCGTGGTGAATCCACGGGTGATCCGGACCTCGCGGAGCTCATCGTCCGCCCTGCCATCGGCTCGTCTCGACACGGCCACAGCCTACTGTGTTGGTTTTTCCAGCGCCTGCGGCGCTGGGTGTTCGCGGCCCCCTTGTGGCTCGCGTCCGAGCGACCGCCGCTGGCGACTGCGTCGCGGACGCGGCGGCCGCTCGGACGCGAGCCGGGCCGCGAACGGCGCATGCTCGGTCTCGCTTCGCTCGGAAGACGTGGTTGGGCCGGTGCTGGTTGCGTCGAGTGATGAGGCTTGCTACTGAGCGCTTGCCGAGGATCGGAGGGCCGTCGGTTCCTGAAAGCGATCGGGGTTCAGGTTCAGGGTTCTGGCGATGGTGCCCTGCTGGTTACGGCCGTGTGCGCGGAAGGTACGGCAGCCTCCGGCGGCCTCGGTGCGACGACAGGGAGAGCCATGCCCCGCCAGCGGACAACGCCCGGTCTCGCCTCGTTCGACTGACGTAGTTGGGCCGGTACCGGACCCGACGAGCCGAACCACGCCACTCGCCACTCGCCACTCGCGGAGGACAAGCAGCTAGCTCCGGGACAGTTCCAGTTCAAGAGTTCTGGCCATGGGGTCCGCGCGAGTATCGGTGACGGCAGTGCGCCCGGGACGTGCGGCGGTCACCGCGGCATCGATGCGGAGACACGGGTGCCAGGCCGGGAATGGTGTGGTTGGCGCGTTCGGAGTGCGCCCTTTTTCTCGCGGCGGTGATCCGAGGCCGAGACGGTCAGAGGTCGAAGGTCTCGCCGGGGGCCACGGCGTGTACGGGGCCGGCGAACTGTGCTTTCGCCTCGGCGATCACATCCTCGCGGGAGGTCCACGGAGGAATGTGGGTGAGCAGCAATTCCTTCACGCCGGCCTCGGCGGCGATCTGGCCCGCCTCGGTGCCCGAAAGATGGATGCCGGGCGGCCGATTCGCTGGGTCGTGGGTCCAGGACGCCTCCGCCATCAGGACGTCGGCGCCCTGCGCGAGTTCGTGGACCTGGGGGCAGAGTGCGGTGTCGCCGGTGTAGACGAAGGTGCGTCCGGCCGCGGTGACGATCCGCAGACCGTAGGACTCCGGCGGGTGGTACATGCGGCGCGCCGTCACCGTGTGGCCCGGCCCGAACGAGATCGGCTCGCCTTCGACCCACGGCCGCATGTCGATCACATCGGACCAGTCGTCGCATTCGCCGCCGATCTCGGCGGAGGCGTTGCCGATGCGCAGCGAGGTGTCCGAGGGGCCGCGCACGATCGCCTTCCCCTCCGGCGGGGTCGGGTGGTAGCGGCGCCACACCAGCAAACCGGGCAGATCGAGGCAGTGGTCGGCGTGCAGATGGGTCAGGAGGATGTCGACCTCACCGGGATCGGCGTGGCGCTGCAACGCGCCGAGCACTCCGGGACCGAAATCGATGACCATCGGCCGCATGTCCGGGCCGGTCAGCAGGTAACCCGACGCAGGAGAGTCCGGGCCGGACACACTGCCCGAGCACCCGAGGACGGTAAGGCGCATTCCCCCATGCTGCCACGCGGAATTCTCACTCAAGAAAGGATCCCCCACATTCTCCGGCGGGCCGCGTGCTCACCGCGGCGACGCGCCGATTCCGGCTCGATCCCCGCGGCGGTTTCGTCGTGCATCTCCAGAGAGTACCCAGCCGGCCAGCAATCCACTCAACGCGCCGAATAGGTGCCCCTGCCAAGAGATTTCGGGGTCTCCCGGCAACACGCCCCACAATAGCGACCCGTAGAGCGCCAGCACGACGAGGCCGAGCACGATCTGCCCGATGTTGCGGGCGAACCAGCCACGCGAGATGAGGAAGGTCAGCCAGCCGAATACCAGCGAGGACGCGCCGACATGCAGGCTGCCCGTCGCTCCGGTGAGCCAGGTGCCGAGCCCGGCCACGAGCCAGATGATCGCGGTCGCGGCCAGCCCGCGCCCGATGCCCGCCAGCAACACGAGAAAGCCCAGCACCAGCACCGGAAGCGTGTTGCCGATCAGATGTGGCCAGCCATGGTGCAGCAACGGGGCGAACAAGATGCCGGTCAGCCCGTCGGCCCGGCGCGGCGCGATGCCCGCGGCGTCGAGCCGTCCGTCGACGACGGTATCGACCCCTTCGATCCCGTAGAGCACCCCGACGAAACCGGCGGTCAGCACCCCCGCGCGCCACCACAACTGCTTGATCGCGCCGAAGCCTCCGGTCGCCTGCGCCGTGGGCGGCCCCGGCACGCCGACGGGCTTGCCCAGCTGCGCACGCATCGCCGCGATCCGATCAGGGTCGAACGACGGCCCGAGTCCCGCGCCGGTCATGGCCACCTCCTCGCCGTGGCGGGGTCGTGGCCCCGCCTCACCGAGGGTACCGGCGCGGCCGGGAAATCAAGCCCAGAGCTGGCCGTCGAGCCGCTCTTCCGCCTCTTCGAGCGTGCCGTCGTACGCCCCGGTGGACAGGTACTTCCACCCGCCGTCGGCGACCACGAACGCGATGTCGGCGCGCGTGCCCGCCTTCACCGCCTTGCGGGCGACGCCGAGCGCGGCGTGCAGGATGGCGCCGGTGGAGACGCCGGCGAAGATGCCTTCTTCGAGCACCAGTTCGCGGGTGCGTTTCACCGCGTCGTACGGGCCGACCGAGAAACGGGTGGTCAGCACGCTCTCGTCGTACAACTCCGGGATGAATCCCTCATCGATGTTGCGCAGGCCGTAGACCAGTTCGCCGTAACGCGGCTCGGCCGCGACGATCTCGATGCCGGGCAGCTTCTCCCGCAGGAAACGGCCGGTCCCCATCAGCGTGCCCGTGGTGCCGAGACCCGCGACGAAATGCGTGATCTCGGGCAGGTCGGCGAGGATCTCCGGGCCGGTGGTCTCGTAGTGCGCCGCCGCGTTCGCCGGATTGCCGTACTGGTAGAGCATCACCCAGTCCGGATTCTCCGCGGCGATCTGCTTGGCCAGCGCGACGGCCTGGTTGGAGCCGCCCGCCGCGGGAGAATCGATGATCCGCGCGCCGAACATGGTAAGCAACTGCCGCCGCTCCACCGAGGTGTTCTCCGGCATCACGCAGATCAGCCGGTACCCCTTGAGCTTCGCGGCCATGGCCAGCGAAATGCCGGTGTTCCCGCTGGTGGGCTCCAGAATGGTGCACCCTGGTCGCAGCAGCCCGTCGGCCTCGGCCTGCTCGATCATCCGCAGGGCGGGCCGATCCTTGATCGAGCCGGTGGGGTTGCGATCCTCCAGCTTGGCCCACAGCCGCACGTGGTTGTCCCCGTCCCACTGGGGAGACAGGGTGCGCAGGCCGACCAGCGGGGTGTTGCCGAGGGTCGCGATCAGCGATTCGTAACGCGCCACGAGACGGGTCAGCCTCCGGCCACGGCGGGCAGGATGGTGACGCTGGCGTCCTGGGGCACCTCGGCCTCGAGCCCGCCCGCGAAGCGCACATCCTCGTCGTCGACGTAGATGTTGACGTAGCGGTTCAGCTTGCCGTCCTTCAGCAGGCGCTCGGCGAGCCCGGGGTGATTGGCCTCGAGATCATCGATCAGCGCGGACAGCGTGGCGCCCTCGGCCTGCACGCGCTTCTCACCTCCGGTGAGGCCCCGCATGATGGTCGGGATGGACACGGTTACCGGCATGGGTACTCCTCGGTTTCGCGAACGGGCATCGGGTCTAGTTCTCGTACGCGTCGACGATCCGCACCGGCTCCTCGGTGACCTCGCCGTCGACGATCCGGTAGCTGCGCAGCTCGTGCTGCTCGGGGTCACGGGTGGAGATCAGCACGTAGTGCGCGAACGGCTCGGAGGCGTACGACACGTCGGTCCGGCTCGGGTAGGCCTCGGTGGCGGTGTGCGAGTGGTAGATCACCACCGGCATCTCGTCGGCGTCGTCCATCGCGCGCCACACCTTCAACTGCTCACCGGAGTCGAAGCGGTAGAAGGTGGGCGAACGCTCGGCGTTGACCATGGCGATGAAGCGCTCCGGACGGTCCGAGCCCTCCGGTCCCGCGATGACACCGCAGGCCTCGTCCGGGTGATCGGCGCGCGCGTGCGCCACCATCGCCTCCACGAGGTCGGCCCTGATCACCAGCACGAGTCGCACACCTTTCCACCACGCCGACCCATCGCAGTCGACAACGAGCCAGAATATTCGGGTATTCCCCCGGCGACGTCGCCCGGTCCCCGGTTCGGCCCCCACCAGCACATCCGACCGCGCACTCGATACCGACACCTACGGCGCCCCGGTTGCGGGCATCGCCCGTTCAGCCACCGAAGAGATCGCGGTAGGCCGGGATGCCCGCCACCGTCTCCGCCGAGCGGATCGCGTCGACGATGGCGCGCTCGACGCAGACGGCGGCTGCCGTGCAGATCTCGTCCAGGATGAGCAGATCGGCCGGAAAGGCGGGCGGCAGCGGAAGGTCCGTGTCCTCCTCGGCCGTGCCGGTGGCCAGCGCGAAGAGCGTGTCCCCGTCCAGTGGCGAGTGCGCGGGGCGGATCGCCCTGGCCAATCCGTCGTGCGCGGTGACCGCGACCCGCTTGCAACCCGCGGGATCGAGCGGCGCGTCGGTGGCGACGATGCCGATCGTGGTGTTGAGCACGGTGCCCTTCACCGGCAGCGCATTGGCCTCCGCCAACTGCTCCGCGGTCGGCGTAGGCAGACCGAAGTAGTCGGGTCCGTCGGTACCGCAACCCCAGGGCAGCCCGGTGCGCGGATCGAACACCGAGCCGACCGGATTCGCCACGATCAGCGCGGCGACGGTAATTCCGGCGGCGGCGCCTTCGCCGAGCACGATGCTGGCCGTGCCGATCCCACCCTTGATCGATCCGGCGCGTGCGCCGACGCCCGCGCCGACCGAGCCGCGAGCGAAATCGACCCCGGCCGCCTCGGCCGCGCGATAGCCGAATTCGGCGGTCGGCCGGATGTCCCACGCGCCGACCGGCAGATCGAAGATCACCGCGCCGGGGACGATGGGCACCACCCGGCTCGCCTCGGCCGGGTCCATCACGATGCCCGCACCGTTCTCCTCCAGCCAGCGCATCACGCCGTCGGCCGCGGCGAGGCCGAAGGCGCTGCCGCCGGTGAGCAGGATCGCGTCGACTTGGCGGACGGTGTTCATCGGGTCGAGCAGATCCGTTTCGCGGGTTCCCGGTCCGCCTCCGCGCACGTCGACCGCCGCCACCGCGCCACCGGGTACCCGCACGACTGTGCATCCGGTCGCCGCCCCGGTGCCGAGTGTGGCGCTCGGGTCGAGGACGTGGTGGTGCCCGACCAGCACTCCGGTCACGTCGGTGATCGAATTACGTTGTCCCGGCGCGGCATTCGCCATCTGTGCTCCTCACGGCCCGAATCTGCTGATCACGTCGCGCCGATCTTCGCACCGCGGCAGGTCAGGGAGCCAATGCCTGCAGCAGCGAGTCCTGCATCCAGGTCAGCCAGTGGTACACGTCCAGGTGCGGGGCGCGCGGATCCTCGGGGTCGAGATGGTCGGGCGTGTCGGCGTCGATGTCCAGTACCGTGCCGAGCGCCAGCCGCACGTCGGTGAGCGCGGTCAACCACGCGTCGGCCTGCTCGGGAGTGAGGACGATCTTGCCGCCCGCGCTCGGCACGGTGTCCAGCACCACCGAACCCGCCGCCAGCTTGGCGTCGATGATGTCGGGCTCGTGCAGGCCGCGCAGCGCGCTGTTGAGGTCGGCGCGTTCGGCGTCGGGCGAGCCGGGCTCGTTGCGGTGGAAGTCCGGCAGGAGTCTGCGCAGCCGCGGGTCCTCCGGCGGGACGGTGTTGCCGGAGCGCAGTCCGGTGAGAGCGGCCAAGTCGTCGTCGGGGGCGGACTCGGCGCGCTCGTTGAGCAGCCCGGAGACCGCACCGACCAGGGACCGAAGCACATTGGCCTCACGTGCGTCCATTTCGGAACGCAGTTTGAGACCGCTCAGCGAGTTCTTCCTGCTCCACTTGCGCACGGCGTCAGGGTAGTCGTCCGGGTCAGTCGTCCCGCTGCATGGTGGCCCAGAGCCCCGCGGCGTGCAGCCGCTGCACATCGTGCTCCATTTTGTCCCGGGAACCGGACGAGACCACTGCCTTGCCTTCGTTGTGGACCTTCAGCATCAGTTCGGTCGCCTTCGCTTTGCTGTAGCCGAACAGCTTCTGGAAGATGTAGGTGACGTAGTGCATCAGATTGACCGGATCGTCCCAGACGACGGTCACCCAGGGGCGGTCCTCCGCCTCCAGGATCTCGGTGTACTCGACCGCTTCGGGTGTCGCCTGTGCCGCCGACAATGTCGCGTTCGCGGCGTCCACAACGACGTCACCCCGGACTGTGTTGCACAAGGCCATACGGTCAAGGGTACGACTCGACTCCGGATAAACAACACCCACGCAGCCCCGATTCGCGTTTCGCCGGTTCACCGGACCGATGCCGGACCCCATGAGCCGACCGTTCTGTCTACAGTGACAGCGTGGACCTGCGCGACGGCGTCACCAGCACGGCACTGCTGACCGACCAGTACGAACTGACCATGCTCGCGGCAGCGCTCGCCGATGGTTCGGCGCATCGCCAGTGCACCTTCGAAGTGTTTGCTAGACGTTTGCCGAATGGCCGGCGCTATGGCGTCGTCGGTGGTACCGGCAGGATGCTCGACACGCTGCGCCAGTTCCGGTTCGATGAGGCGGAACTGTCCGTCGCGGCCTCGTTCTCGGATCGGCGGACGCTCGACTGGCTGCGTGACTACCGGTTCACCGGCGATATCGACGGCTACGCCGAAGGCGAGCTGTATTTTCCCGGCTCCCCGGTCCTGTCGGTGCGCGGCAGTTTCGCGGAGTGTGTCGTGCTGGAGACGCTGATCCTGTCGATTCTCAACCACGACAGCGCGATCGCGGCCGCGGCGGCCCGTATGGTCAGCGCCGCGAGCGGCCGCCGGATGATCGAGATGGGCTCACGGCGCAGCCACGAGATGGCGGCCCCGGACTGCGCACGCGCCGCCTACCTTGCCGGTTTCGACGCCACCTCCAATCTGGAGGCCGTGCGTCGCTACGGGATTCCGGGCGCGGGTACCAGCGCGCACGCGTTCGTCCTGCTGCACAGCGGCGCCGACGGGGCGCACGAGGCCGAAGCGTTCCGCAGCCAGGTCAAGACCCTCGGCGTCGGGACGACACTGCTGGTGGACACCTTCGACATCACCAAGGGCGTCGCGACCGCCATCGAGGTGGCGGGCACGCAGCTGGGCGGGGTACGGATCGATTCCGGCGATCTGGGCGTGCTGGCCCGGCAGGTGCGCGACCAGCTCGACGCGCTCGGCGCCACCAAGACCCGCATCGTGGTCTCCGGTGATCTCGACGAGTACGCCATCGCCGCGCTGCGCGCCGAACCGGTCGACGTCTACGGCGTCGGCACGGCGCTGGTCACCGGCTCGGGCGCACCGACAGCGGGGATGGTCTACAAGCTGGTCGAGGTCGAAGGGGTGCCGGTGGCCAAACGCAGCAGCCACAAGCAGTCCCGCGGTGGCACGAAGAAGGTGATCCGCCTGGCCCGCGACACCGGCACGATCGTCGAGGAGGTCGTCTACCCCGCGGCCGGGCCGGTGCCGCCCGGCAACGGCTTCCAGGCCAGGGACCCGCTCGTGCCGCTGGTCCGCGGGGGTGAGCCGGTCGAGGATCTGCCCACCCTCGCCGAGAGCCGCGACCTGGTGGCCCGGGGACTGATCAGCCTGCCCTGGGAGGGCCTCAAGCTCTCGGCGGGCGAGCCCGCCGTGGTGACCACCTTCGTCTGAGGTCAGCGTCTGCGTTCGTCGACGCGGCACACCAGCCGCAGTCCGACGGCGAAGAGCCCTGCGAACACCACCCCGGTGATCGCGAACCACACCCATGCCGCCGGTTCGGCGGGCCGGGAGCCCCAAAAGAAGACCGCCAGAAACACAGTGGTGCCGATCGTCACACTGCGGAGCAAGTTGGCAGGGCTCATGGGTGGTCTCCATGGGGAAGGCGGCGAACCGAGACTGGAAACAGGGTGCACTCGGTAATCACCGTGGGCGGCGGCCGCGTTTACATCGGGACCGAATTCCCCGCGAGTCGGGTGAACCGAGCGTCCGATCGAGCGGCAGAATCTGGAGCAGACATTCGGCCATACCGCGGGAGGTCGCCATGACCCGGGCACTGATCATCGTCGACGTCCAGAACGATTTCTGCGAGGGCGGGTCGCTCGCGGTCAGCGGAGGCGCCGCGGTGGCGGCCCGGATCAGCGAGCACCTCGCGGCGGCGAAATACAGCGCGGTCGTCGCGACCCGCGACTACCACATCGATCCCGGTGCCCACTTCTCCGACGAGCCCGACTACCTCGACAGCTGGCCGCCGCACTGCCGGGTCGGCACACCCGGCGCGGAGTTCCACCCCGCCCTGACCACCGGGCCGATCCAGCAAGTCTTCTCCAAGGGCGCCTACTCCGCGGCCTATTCCGGGTTCGAGGGCACCACCGAGGACGGCACGGGGCTGGCCGATTGGCTGCACGACCGCGGTGTCGAGGCCGTCGACGTGGTCGGCATCGCGACCGACCACTGCGTGCGCGCGACCGCCCTGGACGCGCGCATCGAGGGTTTCGACACCCGTGTCCTGCTCGATCTCACCGCGGGCGTAAGTCCCGACACCACCCGCGCCGCGCTGGACCGCATGCGCGGTGCCGGCGTCGACCTGGAGGGCAGCATCAGCCGGTAGACCGTCCGGTCTCGGCGACCGGACAGCTCTGTCGGAGGCGCCGAGTAGGCTGCTCGCGTGCCCGAACTGCCGCCCGTTTCCGACCTTTTGGCCACCGCCGTGCAGGCGCTCGGCGGCAAGGAGCGCGCCGGGCAGGTGACGATGGCCGCGGCGGTGGATCACGCGATCGACACCAAGGAGCATCTGGCGGTGCAAGCCGGCACGGGCACCGGCAAGTCGCTGGCATATCTGGTGCCGAGCCTGCGCCACGCCGTGCGCACCGGCCGCACGGTGGTGGTCTCCACCGCGACGATCGCGTTGCAGCGTCAGCTGGTCGATCGCGATCTGCCCCGGCTGGCCGACGCGCTGAGTGCCCCGCTGGGGCGCACGCCGAAGTTCGCGATCCTCAAGGGCCGCAACAACTATCTGTGCTTGAACAAGATCAACAGCGCGCTGCCCGACGAGCCGGCCGAGGCGGAGCTGTTCGACGCGTTCGCGATCTCCCGCCTCGGGCGCGAAGTGCAACGACTCAACGAATGGACCTCCGACACCGAGACCGGCGACCGCGACGAACTCGCCCCCGGCGTGAGCGACCGCGCCTGGCGGCAGGTCAGCGTGTCCTCGCGGGAGTGCCTGGGCAAGTCGCGCTGCTCGTTCGGCCAGGACTGCTTCGCCGAGCGCGCGCGGACCGAATCGGCGCAGGCCGACGTGGTGGTGACCAACCACGCGCTGCTCGCCATCGACGCGATCAGCGGCATCCAGGTGCTGCCCGAACACGACGTGGTGGTCATCGACGAGGCGCACGAACTGGTCGACCGGGTCACCGGGGTGGCCACCGCCGAACTGGCCTCCGCCGCGATCAGCGCGGCCGCCCGCCGCTGCGCCAAGCTCATCGATGAGCAGGAGGTGGATCGCCTGGAGGGCGCCGCCGAGGCATGGCACACCGTGCTGGAGGAGCTGCCCGCGACTCGCTGGGACACCCTCCCCGACGGCGTCGCCCCGGTGCTGGCCCTGATCCGCGACGCCGCGTGGAACGCGCGCACCGCGCTCGCGCCGCAGGGCAGCGGCACCCCGCAGGGTGATCCGGAGACCTCCGCCGCCCGCAACATGGCGCTGGCCGCGATCGATGAGGTGCACGACAGCGCGGTCCGCGCGCTCACGGCGTTCGACGAGCCCGACCCGGCCGCCCGGCGTGACGTCATCTGGCTGGCCGCCGACGAGATCCGCGGCGTCGCGCGCCGCTCGCTGCGGATGGCGCCGCTGTCGGTGGGCGGGCTGTTGCGCAGCAGGCTCTTCGGCACCGCCACCGTCGTGCTGACCTCGGCCACGTTGCAGATCGGCGGCTCGTTCGACGGGCTCGCGCTCACCTGGGGCCTGCCGGCCCAGTCGGGCAATCGCACCGATCCGGCCACCGCGAACGGCGCGCAGGCGCCCTCGGACGCCGACACCGTGCGCTGGAGCTCGCTCGACGTCGGCTCGCCGTTCGACCACGCCAAGTCCGGCATTCTCTACGTCGCCAAGCACCTGCCCGCGCCGGGCCGCGACGGGCTGGCGCCGGCCTACCTGGACGAGATCGAGCGGCTCGTCACGGCGGCGGGCGGGCGCACCCTCGGCTTGTTCTCCTCGATGCGCGCGGCCCGCGCCGCCACCGACGCACTGCGCGACCGGTTGCCGACCCCGGTGCTGTGCCAGGGTGACGACTCGACGGGCGCGCTGGTCCGGAAATTCGCCGACGACCCGGAGACTTCCCTGTTCGGCACGCTGTCGCTGTGGCAGGGCGTCGACGTGCCCGGGCCATCGCTGAGCCTGGTGATCCTCGACCGCATACCGTTCCCCCGCCCGGACGATCCGCTGCTGGCGGCCCGGCAACGCGCCGTGGAGATGCGGGGCGGGAACGGGTTCATGACCGTGGCCGCCAGTCACGCCGCCCTGCTGCTCGCCCAGGGCACCGGCCGGCTGCTGCGCAGCGTCGATGATCGGGGCGTGGTCGCCATCCTCGATTCCCGCCTCGCCACCGCCCGCTACGGCGGATACCTGCGCGCGTCGCTGCCGCCGTACTGGGAGACGGCCGACCCGGAGGTCGTGGTACAGGCGTTGCGCAGGCTCGCGGCTGCCGCCACGGTGTGATACCGAACACACCTCCCGGCATCTACTTCCAGACGGAAGTAGATTATGGATCGGTACTTCGGTGTACCCCCAATTCCCGCACCGAATGTACCGACCGGTCCCCGCGCCAAGCCCTGCACGCGGCGCGGGGCCATCACCTGGCCCCGGCCCCACCGTGGTATCTCAGCCGCGCACGGCCACCGCGTCGACCTCGAACAGCATGCCCGGCAGCGCGAGCGCGGCCACGCCGGTCAGCGTCTGCGCGGGCGGCCGCTCACCCCAGATCGCCGCGATCTTCTTGCCGAGCACGGCCAGCTTGTCCAGATCGTGGTCGACGATATGCGTCCGCAATTGCGCCACGTCCGCGAAGTCCAATCCCGCCGAGCGCAGGGCGATTCCGAGGTTGGCGAACGCGTTGTCCACCTGAACCGCGAATTCCGTGCTGGTGGTGCGCCCCTCGGCGTCCGAGTCGTACTGCCCCGCGATGAACACCAACTCACCGCGCGCCACTGCCACGTGGCTGTAACCGAAGCCGGTCGGATCGTGCAGTTCACCGGGGTTGCTGATTTCGACGCCCATCATTTCTCCTCGCTCGGTCGACAAGTGCTGCAACATCACGACGACGATCCAGCACTCCGAGGTGTGACATGACGAAGGACACAAACGACCGCGGCGCGGCGACCGAGGTCACCGCGCCGCGAATCCGGCTGTGCCGCAGGCTCAGAGCGCCCACTTCAGGATCAGCGTGAGCACGCCCGTCACAACCGCGAGGATCAGCGCACCCGCACCCCACACGAATCCGTGGCGATCCCAGGGGCGCCCGGCATCCAACGAGAACTTGCCGGGCCCGGTGAAGGGCAGCGCCGCACCGACCACCGCGAACAGCAGGCCGATTTCGTAACCGCCGAACAGACCCATGGACCACGTGACGTTGATCGCGTTGATCATCGTGCCCAGCACGATCGCTCCAGCCAATGGCGTGAGCAGGCCGAGCAGCAGGAGCAGCCCGCCGCCGAGTTCGGTCAGGCCCGCCAGCGTCCCGAACACCTTGCCCGGGTTGTAACCCATCTGCTCGAAGCCGTCGGCGTTGGCCTGCAGGCCGGGCCCACCCCACCAGCCGAAGAGTTTCTGCGCCCCGTGCGCCGCGAGCAAGCCGCCGAAGACGACTCGCACGATCAGCAGGCCGATGTCGGTGGAGATTCCGTCCAACCCGGTGTCGGTGCCGCGTCGTTCCAGTACGGATTTGATGGTCATGCTGGTCCTCATCCCTGCAAGTCGTGCTCGGACATGATCGTTACCTCCGCAAAGAAGCGGACTGCGGTCCGATTCTTTCATCAAGAGGCCCAACTGCCCAACCCCTCGGTCTTATTCCACGGTCCGGTGGCAAGGATGGTTCAGCGCGCAAGCGAGCGGAAGGTTACTCCGCGAGGAAGAAGAAGTAGCCGAGGAACACCAGCATCAGGGCCCACATCGCCGGATGCACTTCCCTGAACCGGCCTTTCGCCGCCATGACCACCGGGTACAGCAGCATGCCCATGGCCAGGCCGTTGGCGATGGAGTACGTCAGCGGCATCATCACGACAGTGATGAACGCGGGCACCGAGTACTCCAGAAGATTCCAGTCGATCTGGCCGAGCGCGCGGGCCATCAGGATGCCGACCACGATGAGCGCGGGCGCGGTCACCTCGGCGGAGCCCGCGACCACCGCGAAGATCGGATAGCAGAACATCGCGACGAGGAACCAGCCCGCCGTGCCGACCGCGGTCAACCCGGTCCGGCCGCCCGCCGAGACGCCCGCCGTCGATTCCACGTAGGCGGTGGTGGTCGAGGTACCGATCACGGCGCCCGCCATGGTGCCCACCGAATCCGCCGCCAGCGCGCTCGCGGCACGCGGCAGTTTGCCGTCCTCGTCCAGCAGACCGGCTTGGTTCGCGACGCCGATCAGCGTGCCCGACGCGTCGAAGAAGTCGACGAACAGCATGGTCAGCACCACCACGGCCATCTGGCCGGTGAACGCGTCGGGCAGATGGACGACAGCCTGACCGAAGGTCTGCTCGAGCCCTTTCGGCGCGGCGAACACGCCCTTGGGCAGGTCGACCAAACCGCTGACGATGCCGACGATCGTGGTCAGCACGATGCCGTAGAGCACCGCGCCGTGCCAGCCCCGCACGAGGAACACCACGGTCACCAGCAGCCCGAACAGCGCGAGCAACGTGGTGCCCTTCGTGAAGTCACCCAGCGTGACCAGCGTCGCGTCGCTGTTCACCACGATCCCGGCGTTCTTCAGGCCGAGGAACGCCACGAACAATCCGATGCCGGCGCCGACCGCGAGCTTCAACTGCATCGGGATGGCATCGAGAATGCGCTCGCGGATCCTCGTCACGGCGAGGACGAAGAAGATGACGCCGGACAGCAACGTGCCCGACAACGCGACCTGCCACGGAATCCCCATGCCGAGCACCACCGTGTACGCGAAGAACGCGTTGAGCCCCATACCCGGCGCGAGCGCGATCGGATACCGGGCCCACAATCCCATGACCAGCGTGCCGAACACCGCCGCGACGGCCGTGGCGGTGAACACCGCCTGCATGGGAATGCCCTTGTCGCCCAGCGCTCCCTGATCACCGAGCACCGCGGGGTTGACCGCGAGCACGTACGACATGGCGAGGAACGTGACCGTTCCCGCCATGAGTTCGCGCTTGACGGTAGAGCCTGCCGACCGGACCCCGAAGTACCCGTCGAGGCGTCCTCGGGTCCGGTGCAGAACGTCGGTGACCATGGGTGACTCCAGTCGAGAACGATTCGGGCGTGCCAGGGCACGGTAGCCGACGGTTCACTGCCAGGGGCAACTCGCGACGGCCGCACCGTGACCAGCGCCACCGGCCTCAGGCGCTCGGGGCGGAGACCAGGCCCAGCTCGGCGTCGGAGGCCAGCAAGTCGTTGTGCGGCAGCACGCGCACGGTGTAGCCGACCGCTCCGGAGAGCGGGACCGGGGTGTCCACGGTGAACAGCTCGGCGCCGCCGTCCGACCCGCTGTGCGTCATCGGGACCGTCGTGGTGTCGGAGAGGTCGTCGGTCGCCGACACCCGGCCGAGCACCGCCTGCACCACCACATCCGACACGCTCAATCCGCCGAGTTCCACCCGCGCGGCCAGTGCCAGCCGCGCGCCGATCACCGGCGTATCCGGCAGGCCCGCGCTGTCCACCTGGATCACCTTCACCGCGGGCCACGCCGACTCCACCCGGTGGCGGTACTCGGCGATGGCGCCCGCGACCGCGAAATCGTCGGCCGTCGCCCGCTGATACGCCGCGGCGGCGGGAGCGTAGTACTCCACCGCGTAGTCGCGGACCATCCGGGAAGCCAGGACCTTCGGTCCCAGGGTCTGCAGAGTGTGGCGGACCATCTCGACCCAGCGCACCGGCATCCCGGCGGCGTCGCGCTCATAGAAGCGCGGGGCCACCGCACGCTCGAACACGTCGTAGAGCGCGGCCGCCTCCAAGTCGTCGCGGCGGTGCTCGTCACGGACGCCCGCCGCGGTCGGAATGGCCCATCCGTTCTCGCCGTCGTACATCTCGTCCCACCAGCCGTCCCGGATGGAGAGGTTGAGGCCGCCGTTCAGCGCGGACTTCATGCCGGAGGTGCCGCACGCTTCCAGCGGGCGCAGCGGGTTGTTCAGCCAGACGTCGCAGCCCCAGTACAGGTAGCGAGCCATCGACATGTCGTAGTCGGGCAGGAAGACGATCCGGTGCCGCACCTCGGGATCGTCGGCGAAGCGGACCACCTGCTGGATCAACGCCTTGCCGCCGTCGTCGGCGGGGTGGCTCTTGCCGGCCACCACCAGCTGCATCGGCCGCCGCGGGTCCAGCAGCAGGGCGCGCAGCCGCTGCGGGTCGCGCAGCATCAGGGTGAGGCGCTTGTAGGTCGGCACCCGGCGCGCGAACCCGACGGTCAGCACGTTCGGGTCGAAGACACCGTTCACCCAGCCGAGTTCGGCCTCCGCGGCGCCACGCTCCAGCCAGGACGCGCGCACCCTGCGGCGCACCTCGTCGACGAGGATGCCGCGCAGGGTATTGCGGGTCGACCACAACTCGGTGAGATCGACGTCGCGCAAGCGTTCCCAGCCGCGCCCCTCCTCGAGCAGTTCCGCGCCGATGTGCTCGCGCGCCTTGTCCACCCATTCCCGCGCGGCCCAGGTGGTGGCGTGCACACCGTTGGTGACCGAGCCGATCGGCACCTCCGCCGGGTCGAAGCCCGGCCACAGCGAGGCGAACATGGACCGGCTCACCTCGCCGTGCAGCTTCGAGACGCCGTTGGCGCGCTGTGCGAGCCGCAGACCCATGTGCGCCATATTGAAGACGGAGGGATCGGCTTCCCGGCCGAGCGCCACGATGCGGTCCACGGAAAGGCCGGGCAGCAGCGCGGATTCGGATTCGCCGTGCGCGCCGCCGAAGTAGCGGCGCACCATCGGCATCGGGAACCGATCGATGCCCGCCGGGACCGGCGTGTGCGTGGTGAACACCGTGCCCGCCCGCACGGCGGCCAGCGCGGAATCGAAATCCCGTCCGGCCGCGACGAATTCGCGGATGCGCTCGACGCCGAGGAAACCCGCGTGACCTTCGTTCATGTGGAAGACGTCGGGATCGGGCAGTCCGGCCGACGCGGTGTACGCCCGCACCGCGCGCACCCCGCCGATGCCCGCCAGGATCTCCTGGCGGATGCGATGCTCCTGGTCGCCGCCGTAGAGCCGGTCGGTGACCGCGCGCAGCTCAGGATCGTTCTCGGCGATGTCCGAGTCGAGCAGCAACAGCGGAACCCGGCCGACCTGCGCGATCCACACCCGCGCACGCAACACCCTGCGGTCGGGCATGGCCACGTGGATGAGCACCGGCGACCCGGCGGAGGTGAGTGCCCGCAGCGGAAGGCCCTGCGGGTCCAGCGCCGGATAGTGCTCGGCCTGCCAGCCGTCCGCCGTCAGGGACTGCCGGAAGTACCCCGAGCGGTACAGCAAGCCCACACCGATCAGCGGTATGCCCAGGTCGGAGGCGGCCTTGAGGTGGTCACCGGCCAGGATGCCCAGACCACCCGAGTAGTTCGGCAGAACCTCGGTGACGCCGAACTCCATCGAGAAGTAGGCGATGCCGCGCACGCCCTCCTCCCCGGCCCTGCGCTGGAACCAGCCCGGCGCCTCCAGGTAATCGCGCAGATCCGCCGCCGCCGCGTCGACACGAGCGACATAGCCGGGGTCGGCGGCCAGCTCGTCCAGCCGCGCCGCGGGTACCTCGCCGAGCATCCGGACCGGATCGTGCCCCATCTCCTGCCACCGCCGCGGATCCAGCGCGGCGAACAGGTCCTGCGTCGGCGGGTGCCAGGACCACCGCAGATTCGTGGCGAGCTCACCCAGGGCCGCCAAACGCTCGGGCAGATGGGCACGGACGGTGAATCGACGCAATGCCTTCATTGGGTAGAAACTACACGGCACCCACGGCGCCCGCCCTGCCTGACCACGACCCGGAACAACCTTCCGACCAGCGTGTTTCGTGATCGAGCGCGCCGAAGAAGGCCGCGCGCCCGATCTGGCGTAACGCTTTCTACCGTCACGGAACGGCCACGTGACGCGCCCGGCGCCGCCGGTCCCGCTACCCGATCGAGACCCGCGCTCGCTTGTGAACTCCGGAACGCGGGGCAAACCCACAAGCTGTGCGGACCAACCGGCCGCACCAAACCGAATCAGTACGGGAGTGATCGAGATGTGGATGACTGCACACCCAAATCGCGCCCGCGATGTGCGCTGGTCGCGCGCTGGAGCGGCCATCACGGGCTTCGGAGCCGTCACGGCTGCACTCGTTCTCGCCGCACCCGCCGCCGGGGCCGCCGTCACTACGGCGACGGCGAACTCGGCCCAAGGCATCAGTCTCGGCTTCGGGAACTACGGAACCAACTGCCAATACCGGGTGACGGCCACGGTGGACAACATCCCCTCCGCCGATTCCGTCCAGTTCTCCGACAGCGCCGCGGGCACCTTCTCCCCGAACCCCGCACCGGTGAGCGGCAACCAGGCCACCACCACCTGGATCCCTGACGCTGCCGGGCAGCACACCATTTCCGCTGTGCAAGGCGCCGGGCCGGTGTGGACCTCGCCGGCGATGACGGTGGGCGACGGAATCAACCTCGGCATGGCGTGCGTGGTCATGCCGTAGCGCTCGCTGCGCTTCGGAGTGGCAGGGTGAGCACCCAGGTGGCCACGCGCGCACAGCTCTTCGGCCGTGGCCGCCCGGGCCTCTCACGGTCTCCCCGACCGTGAATTGCCATCGTCACCGAACGGGGTGACGGAAATGTGTGGCCTGAGCAGGGCCGGGGTGACAGCATCGGTTGATGCCGCACTGGGTCGAGGTTCTTCCGCAATTCCTACCGGCCTGCCTGCTCCTCGCCGCACTGCCGGGACCGGCAACCGCCCTGTTCGTGCAGCGCGCTGTGCGTGACGGGCGCACCGCGGGTCTGGCAGCGGTGGCCGGAAACGAAATCGGCGTGCTCGGTTGGACGCTGGCGGGCGGGGCGGGGCTGTCCGTGCTGCTCGTCGCGAACCGAGCCATGAACACGGCCGTGCACGTCATCGGCGCGCTGGTCCTGATCTGGCTCGGCGTGCAGGCATGGCGAGGGGCGCGCGACGGCGACGAGTTCGGCGGCGCGATGACGAAGATGCTCCCCGCGGGTCGCACGCCCGCGGCCGCCTTCCGCGCCTCGCTGCTCTCGATCGCGGCCAACCCGAAGGCGGCGGTCTTCGGGTTGACGATCCTTCCCCAATTCCTGCCGTCCGACGGTCCGGTGCTGTCGACCGTGGTGATTCTGGCGCTCATCCAGTTGGTGGTCGACACCGCCTGGTGCGTGGGTGTGGTCGTGGTCGCCGACCGTGCGGGCGCCTTGCTGCGCCGCACCGGCATCCGGCAGCGCGTCGAACGCGCGCTCGGCGCGATCCTGGTCGCCCTCGGCCTCGGACTCGCCGCCGACGCGCGCTGAGTCGAACACCCAGCTCAGAGGTCAGGGCGGCGAGCCTCGGCGGCGAACGAAAAGCTCGCTGATCCGATCCGCACGCCCGGCTACCGGTAGGTTGGTCCCGTGACCGGCCGCATCGCTATCGATGACACTGCCCCGTCCATCCCCGGCGGCCGGCCCGCCAAAGCGGTGGTCGGCGAGGTTTTCCCCGTGCGCACCGTGGTGTGGCGCGAGGGGCACGACGCGGTCGCCGCCACACTGGTCGTCCGCGCGCCCGGCGCGTCGCGACCGATCCGCGTCCGCATGACGCCGGACTACGAGCCCGACGTCTTCAACGCGACCTTCACCCCGAACGCGCCCGGCGCGTGGACCTACCGCATCGAAGGCTGGAGCGATCCGATCGCGACCTGGCGATCGGCGATCGAGGCGAAGCTGGCCGTGGGGCAGAGCGCCGCCGATCTGGCCAACGACCTGGAATTGGGCGCCCGCCTGTTCGAACGCGCGGCCCAGGCCGTCCCGAAGCGGCAGTTCGAGCGCTTGCGCGCGGTCGCGGCCGCCCTGCGCGGCGACGACCAACTGCCCGCACGGGTGGCCCCGGCGTTCACCGAGGACGTCGCCGAGATCCTGCGCGCCACGCCGCTGCGCGACCTGGTCACCCGCGGGCCGCAGCACACCGTCCTGGTCGAACGGCACCGCGCGCTCTACGGCTCCTGGTACGAGTTCTTCCCCCGCTCCACGGGCGGACGCGACGCCACCGGCAAGCCGGTCCACGGCACCTTCGCCACGGCGGCCGAAGAACTTCCGCGCATCGCCGCCATGGGCTTCGACGTGGTGTACCTGCCACCCATCCACCCGATCGGCGAGGTCAACCGCAAGGGCCGCAACAACGCGCTCACCGCCGAGCCGGGCGACGTCGGCTCGCCGTGGGCGATCGGCTCGAGACACGGGGGCCACGATGCCGTGCACCCGGAATTGGGCACCGAAGCCGAGTTCGCCGAATTCGTCACGGCGGCGCGGCGGCTCGGCCTCGAGGTGGCGCTCGACCTCGCCTTGCAATGCGCGCCGGATCATCCGTGGGTGCAGGCGCACCCCGAATGGTTCACCACCCTGCCCGACGGCACCATCGCCTACGCGGAGAATCCACCGAAGAAGTACCAGGACATCTATCCCGTCAACTTCGACAACGATCCCGACGGCCTCTACGCCGAAGTGCTGCGCGTGGTCCGGCACTGGATCGCGCTGGGCGTCACGATCTTCCGCGTCGACAACCCGCACACCAAGCCCGCCGACTTCTGGGAGTGGCTGATCGCGAACGTGCGGCGCACCGACCCGGACGTCATCTTCCTGTCCGAGGCGTTCACCCGGCCGGCCCGGCTCTACGGGCTGGCCCGGCGCGGATTCAGCCAGTCCTACACCTATTTCACCTGGCGAGTGGCCAAGTGGGAGCTGACCGAGTTCGGCAAGGAACTCGCCGCCAAGGCCGACGAGGCCCGTCCGAACCTCTTCGTGAACACCCCGGACATCCTGCACGAGAGCCTCCAGCACGGCGGGCCGGGCATGTTCGCCATTCGGGCCGTCCTGGCCGCCACCCTCGCACCGACCTGGGGCGTCTACTCCGGTTTCGAACTGTTCGAGCATCAGGCGGTGCGTCCGGACAGCGAGGAGTACCTCGACTCGGAGAAGTACGAGCTGCGGCCGCGCCCGTTCGCCGAGGCGCTCGCGCGCGGCGAATCGCTGGAGCCCTGGCTGACCAGACTCAACGAGATCCGCCGGGCCCACCCGGCCTTGCAACAACTGCGCTGCCTGCATTTCCACCATGTGGACAACGACGCGCTGCTCGCCTACTCCAAGATCGACCCCGCCAGTGGCGACGCGGTGCTGGTCGTGGTGAACCTCAACCCGTACGGGGCCGAGTGGGGCATGCTCTCGCTCGACCTGCCCGCGATCGGCCGCGAGTGGCACGACCATCCGGTGGTGTACGACGAGGTCAGCGGCGAGGAATACCACTGGGCGCAGACCAATTACGTGCGGTTGGACCCCGCGCGTGCGGCCGCGCACATCATCACCCTGCCTCCGGTGTCGCAGCAGGCGCGCACCGAGCTGGCCTACCGCAGGACGCTGCGATGAAACGGCGCGACCTCATGCTGCTCGCGGCAGGCACCCATGCCGACCCGCACACCGTGCTCGGCGCGCATCCCCATCCCGACGGCACCGCCGTCCGGGTGCTGCGCCCGCACGCGGAAACCGTGTCGGTGCGCGTCGGCGGCGTCGACCATGCGCTGAAGTTCGTGGGCCACGGCGTATTCGCGGCGGTGCTGCCGTACCCGGAGATCATGGACTATCGCGTCGTGACGACCTATCCGGGCGGCCAGACTATCGTCGCAGCCGACGGCTACCGCTTCCTGCCCACGCTGGGCCCACTCGACCTGCACCTCATCGGCGAAGGCCGCCATGAGCGCCTGTGGGACGTGCTCGGCGCGCACCCGCGCCGCTACACCACCCTCGACGGGGACGTGTCGGGCACGTCGTTCGCGGTATGGGCGCCCAACGCGCGCGGCGTCACCGTGATCGGCGATTTCGACGGCTGGAGCGGCCACACCGCGCCCATGCGTGCGCTGGGCTCGTCCGGGATCTGGGAGGTCTTCGTTCCGGACGTCGGGCCCGGCGCCAAATACAAGTACCGCGTGCACGGCGCCGACGGACGGAGCGTCGACCACGCCGACCCGCTGGCTTTCGCCACCGAACACCCACCGGCGACGGCCTCGGTGATCACCGAAAGCCATCACGCCTGGGACGACCGCGCGTGGCTCGAGCGCCGCGCGTCCACCGACCCGACCCGGGCCCCGATGAGTGTCTACGAGGTGCACCTCGGTTCGTGGCGGCCCGGCCTGGGCTACCGCGAGCTGGCCGAGCAGCTCGCCGAGTACGTGCAGTCCGCCGGATACACCCACATCGAGTTGCTCCCCATCGCCGAGCATCCGTTCGGCGGATCGTGGGGTTACCAGGTCACCTCCTACTACGCGCCGACGGCGCGATTCGGTTCCCCGGACGACTTCCGCGCGTTCGTCGACCGGATGCACGCGGCGGGTATCGGCGTCCTGCTGGACTGGGTCCCGGCGCACTTCCCGCGCGACGAGTGGGCGCTGGCCCGCTTCGACGGCACCCCGCTCTACGAACACGCCGACCCGCGCCGGGGCGAGCAACTCGACTGGGGCACCTACGTGTTCGACTTCGGCAGGCACGAGGTGCGCAACTTTCTCGTCGCCAACGCCCGGTACTGGATCGAGGAATTCCACATCGACGGCCTGCGCGTCGACGCGGTCGCCTCCATGCTCTATCTCGACTACTCCCGCGCCGACGGCGAGTGGGAGCCCAACGTGCACGGTGGCCGGGAGAATCTGGAGGCCGTCGACTTCCTGCAGGATCTCAACGAGACCCTGCACCGCCACCATCCCGGCGTCGTGACGATCGCCGAGGAGTCCACCACCTGGCCCGGCGTCACTCGTGGCACCGACGTCGGCGGTCTCGGCTTCACCATGAAATGGAACATGGGCTGGATGCACGACACCCTCGGGTTCCTCGGCCGCGACCCGGTGCACCGCTCCTGGCACCACAACGAGGTCACCTTCTCGCTGGTCTACGCCTGGAGCGAGAACTACGTGCTGCCGATCAGCCATGACGAGGTCGTGCACGGCAAAGGCACCCTGTGGACCAGGATGCCGGGTGACGATTTCGCCAGAGCCGCGGGTGTGCGGGCGCTGCTGGCCTACATGTGGGCCCACCCGGGTAAACAGCTGCTGTTCATGGGCCAGGATTTCGGCCAGTTCCGGGAGTGGTCGCACGATCGCGGCCTGGACTGGCAGGAACTGGACAATCCACTGCACCAGGGCATCAGCGCGCTGGTGCGGGACCTGAACGCGGTCTACCGCGCCCACCCCGCCCTGTGGAGCCAGGACACCACCCCGGGCGGCTATGCCTGGATCGAGGCGAACGACCACACGAACAACGTGCTGGCGTTCCTGCGCCACGGCTCCGACGGCTCCGTGGTGGCCTGCGTCTACAACTTCTCCGGGTCGACGCACGACGGATACCGGGTCGGCCTGCCACACGCGGGCCGCTGGCTGGAGATCCTCAACACCGACGCCGCGGACTACGGCGGCTCCGGCCTCGGCAACCTGGGCGAGGTGACGGCGACCGACCAGCCGTGGCACGACCGGCCGGCCTCGGCCGCGGTGACGCTCGCGCCGCACAGCGCGGTCTGGCTCCGCCCCGCGTAGCGGCTCACAGACCGCTTCGTCAACAGCACCGAACGTGCGCCCGCTCCGCCGCACCGGCACGGCGAGCCATTTTCTGCGTACGCGACCCGGAGCACGTGCCGCAGGCGCTCCACGTCAGGCGCGGCGAATGGATCGACAGCGCGGCCCGACCGAGAACCGGGTGGGTATCGAACGGCAGGTTCACTCGCTCGAGTGATCGAGCAAGGGTGCGCGGGCAGGTAGCTCACGGCTGACCAGCTCGCCGCGCGCCCCCGCCAGGAACAACCGTGCGACTGGGGCGAGCCGCGGCGATCCGTTTCGCGACCGCGCCGCGCGCAACTCAGTCGCGCGGTGGTCTCAGTGCGGTGGACTCAGTACAGCGCGGCGGCCAGCTTGCGGCGTGCGGCCACGACGAACGGCTCGGCCTGGTCGAAGAGCTCGAACAACTCGAGCAGCCGAGTACGCGCCTTGGTGCGGTCGTCGCCGGAGGTCCGCTTGACGACGGCGATCAGCCGGTCGAAGGCCGCCTCGGGCCGCTGCTGGAACAGTTCGAGATCGGCGGCCCGGATCGCGGCCTCGACATTCGACGGGTCGGCGTCGGCGTCGGCGATGGCCGACTCCGGCAGCTCCTGCGCCCGAGCCAGGAACCGCAGCTGGCGCAGCGCGCCCTTGGCCTCCTCGTTCGCGGGCTCGGCGTCGAGAATCGCTTGGTAGGCGGCCTCGGCGCCGGCCAGGTCACCCCGCTCCAGCGCCGCCTCGGCCGCCGCGAAACGCGGGTCCTCGGCAGGCTGCTGCTGCGGCTGCCCGCCGCCTTCCAGCTTGCCCGCCACCGCGTCGACCACCGCGTCCAGCCACTGCCGCACCTGCGGCTCCGGCTGCGCGCCCTCGAAATCGGCCAGCGGCTGCCCGGCCGCGATCGCGATCACCGTCGGAATGCCTTGCACCCGCAGCGCCTGCGCGATGCGCATGTTGGCCTCGGCCTCGACGGTAGCCAAGTCCCAGGTGCCCGCATCGGCGGCCACCAGACGCTCCAGCGTCCGGACCAGTTCGACGCTGCCCGGGCTGCGCTGCGAATACAGCACGACCACCACGGGCACCTGCATCGAACGACGCAGAACCCTGGTCTCGAAGTCGGCCTCGGACACCGCGTGGTCGCCGTCGGCGGCTGCGCCCGCGCCTCCCGCGGGCTGCTTCAGGCTGGACAGATCGACCGCCCCGGACATGGCGGCGGCGACAGCGGGCGAAGGACGGCGTGCGGCTGGTCGATTCACGACTTCCAGTTTGTCACGACGTGGCGGATGCGGGCGCCCCGGACTCGGCCGAACCGGCGACACTCAGCTCACCCAGCTGACCCGTGCGCACCGCCCAGACCTCGAACAGCACCGTGCAGAACGGCGGGATGCTGGACAGCAACGCGAGAGCGGTGGTCTTGAGGTTCCAGCCCAGCTCGCGCGCCGCCACGATCGCGCTGATCACGAACAGCACGAACACGATGCCGTGCGTCATGCCGAACACCTTGACCGGCCACAGCACCGGCTCGGGAATCCGCTTGAACACCATGCCGATGATCAGCAGAAACCAGGAGATCGCCTCGAGCACCGCGATGAAACGAAACCGCTTGGCCACCGTGCTCAGGTCGAAGACATTGCCCATGCGCCCCATTCTGCCGGATGCACTACGCACTGTCGTAGTGAGCTGTGTCTAATTTCCAGCGCCTGCGGCGCTGGGTGTTCGCGGCCCCCTGGTGGTTCGCGTCCGAGCAACCGCCGCTGGCGACTTCGTCGCGGCCCCCTGGTCGCTCGGACGCGAGCCGGGCCGCGAACGGACAATGCTCGGTCTCGCTTCGCTCGAAACCTGTGGTCGGACTGTGGTGGTCGCGTAAACGATGCCCCTGCGGACCCGAGGTTCGCCGTCCATAGTGGCCGAACGAACGCTGCTGGCGACCTCGACACAGCACTTCTCTGAGGTGCGGGGAAATGGCGCATGACTCGAAATCTGCAGGCCGAGCCGGACATGGCCATAAGGGCGGGAGCGACATGCGGAGCGCAAGTTCACCGCGGGCGGGAGACAACCACTGCCGACAACTTCGCCATCGACACAGCAGTCCTTCGAGCTGCGGGCCGCGAACGGCACACACTCGATCTCGCTCCACCCAAAAATTTCCGGTCGGGCCGACCCGGCCACGCAGGGCGGCAGTAACACGCGGAGCAGGGTTCACTATGGGCGGGAGGCAACCACTGGTGAGGACTTCGCCACCGACACAGCGATCACTCCAGCGCAAGCCGGTCGCGAAGGACACAGCTAGGGCTCGCTTCCCCCGAAAGCGGCGGCGGGCCGACGTGGGTGGTGACCTAGGGATCGCTGTTCGTAGTTGGTGCGGCGACCGCTGCTCGTGACACTCCGGTCAGCTGGTCGCACCGGGCGCACACTGTGCCGTGTCCCCGCGTGCCGTGCGGTGGGACGACCGATGGCCGCCCATCTCGGGGCGGCCATCCGTTGACGATGCGGCGCGGGGTGTCGCCCCGCAAAGGTCAGACGCGGACGATGAGGGCGTCGCCCTGGCCGCCGCCACCGCAGAGGGCGGCCGCGCCGACGCCGCCGCCGCGGCGCTTCAGCTCGAGCACCAGGTGCAGCAGGATGCGGGCGCCGGACATGCCCAGGGGGTGGCCGATGGCGATGGCGCCACCGTTGACGTTCACCTTCTCCGGGTCGATGCCCAGCTTGCGGGTGGACGCGATGCCGACCGCGGCGAACGCCTCGTTGATCTCCACCAGGTCCAGGTCGGCGGGCGAGATGCCCTCGCGCGCGCAGGCTTTGGCGATCGCGGCGGCGGGCTGGTCCTGCAGCGTCGAGTCCGGGCCCGCGACCACGCCCGCGGCGCCGATCTCGGCGATCCAGCTCAGCCCGAGCGCCTGCGCCTTCTCCTTGCTCATCACGACGACCGCGGCGGCGCCGTCGGAGATCTGCGAGGCGGTGCCCGCGGTGATCGTGCCGTCCTTGCGGAAGGCCGGTCGCAGCTTGCCCAGCGACTCCACCGTGGTGTCGGCGCGGATGCCCTCGTCCGTGGTCACCAGCACCGGATCGCCCTTGCGCTGCGGCACCGCGACCGCAACCACCTCGTCGTCGAAGACGCCGTTCTTCCACGCCGCCGCCGCACGCTGGTGCGAAGCCGCCGCGAACGCGTCCTGGTCCTCCCGGCTGATCCGGTCGGTCTCGTTGCGCGCCTCGGTGAGCGCACCCATCGCCTGGTCGGTGAAGATGTCGTGCAGGCCGTCGTAGGCCATGTGGTCGCGCAGGGTCACATCGCCGTACTTGAAGCCTTCCCTGCTCTTCTCGAGCAGGTGCGGCGCCCGGCTCATCGACTCCTGCCCGCCCGCGACCACGATCTCGTACTCGCCCGCCCGGATCAGCTGGTCGGCGAGGGCGATCGCGTTGATGCCGGACAGGCAGACCTTGTTCAGCGTCAGTGCGGGCACGTCCATCGGAATGCCCGCCGCCACCGCCGCCTGCCGGGCCGGGATCTGCCCCGCGCCCGCGGTGAGCACCTGGCCCATGATCACGTAGTCGACCTGGTCGGGCGCGACACCGCCCTTCTCCAGCGCCGCCTTGATGGCGAACCCGCCGAGATCGGAACCGCTGAAGTCCTTCAGACCCCCGAGCAGCCTGCCGACCGGGGTACGCGCACCGGAGACGATCACGGAAGTGGTCACGACGAGCCTCGCATTCGTAGATCGGACCTGCCCGCGCCCCCCCGCGAGGTAGCGCGAGAGCAGGTGTTCTACTCAACGGTAGCGGGTGTGCCCCGCGCGACCGGTGCCAGGTCGCGCTACTTTCGAATGGTGAGCAACGTTATCGAACAGTCATCGTTCATCCCCGCGGACTACGTGACCGCGGTCGACCACGTCGGCATCGCGGTGCCGGACCTGGACGCCGCGGTGGCCTGGTACGCCGAGAACCTCGGCATGGTGGAGACCCATCGGGAGGTCAACGAGGCCCAGGGCGTGCACGAGGCGATGCTGTCGCTGCCCGGTGCGCCGGATCGCGCCACCGCCCTGCAGTTGCTGGCCCCCCTCAACGCGGAGTCGACCATCGCCAAGTTCATCGACCGCAGCGGGCCCGGCTTGCAGCAACTGGCCTACCGGGTGACCGACATCGAGGCCGTCTCCGCGTACCTGCGCGCCAAAGGTCTGCGTTTGCTGTACGAGGCTGCGCGGCATGGAACGGCGGATTCCCGCATCAATTTCATCCACCCGAAGGATGCTGGAGGTGTGCTGATCGAGTTGGTCGAACCGAGCGCTCATGTTACGCACTAGTATCGACGTCAAGTCGGGAAAACTCGTTGGAATGACATTCGCAGTCGAGTCACCATCGGCTGTCTTCAGGCTGTAGTTTGTGTGCCATGTCGTCACCCGAGTCCGATCGCAATCGCTTCGTTGCACTGCCCTTCACCGTTGTGCGCAAGGGTTATGCGCAAGACGAGGTGCGTAATTACTTCGACCGCTTCGACGCGGAACTGAGAGTCACCGCCACCGACCGCGATGCCGCTGCGGCACAAGCACGTAACCTCGCGAGCCAGCTGGAAGACGCGCGCGACGAGATCGACGAACTCCGCAAGGAGGTCGACCGACTCTCGGTGCCGCCGACCACCGCGGAAGGCATGTCCGACCGCATCTCCCGCATGCTCCGTCTCGCCTCCGACGAGGCGTCCGAGGTCCGTGCCCTGGCCCAGGCCGAGGCAGCGGAGATGGTGTCGATCGCCGAGCAGCAGGCCACCGAGATGCGTGGCAAGTACGAGTCGCTGCTCGCGGAGACCAAGGAGAAGCGCGAGGCGCTCGAGATCGAGTTCGAGCAGACCCTCGCGAACGCACGCACCGAGTCCGCCAAGATCATCGAGGCCGCCCAGGCCGAGGCTGACCGCATCGGCAAGGAAGCCGACGCGAAGCGCAAGGCCACCCAGCAGGACTTCGAGGCCACCATGGCCGAGCGTCGCACCAAGCTCACCCGCGCCATGGAGGAGCTGGAGGCCACCAGCCGCGCCGAGGCCGCCCAGCGGATCAAGGACGCGACCGACGAGGCCAACCGCCTCATCACCTCCGCCACCCAGACCTCCGAGCGCAAGATCGCGCACGCGAAGGAACTGGCCGAGGAGATGCGCGTGCTGCGCGGCCGCGTGCTCGCCCAGCTGCTCGGCATCCGCGGTCAGCTCGACTCGGTGCCCGCGATGCTCGCCGCGGTCAACCGGGAGAGCGAACTGCTGGACGGTGTTCCGGACCAGCGCAAGTCGATCGGCGGCAACACCAAGTCGGTCACCGGTTCGCGCCAGAAGGCGATCCCCGAGGTCGCCACCGAGGACGACGACATCGACTCGGACGAGCGCGAGAGCGCCGACATCAGCAACTGACGTCGGGTCAACGGCGACAGCAGCAATCTCCACCGAATTCACCGAAGGCCGCCCCTCACCAGGGCGGCCTTCCCTAATTCCGCACCCAGCGGATCCGCGGCTGTAACGACGTTCGGGGATGCCATTACGGCACCGCTCGGGCAGGGACCGGGGATTCGTGCCGCTTCCCGCGGGGCCGACGACGCACGTAGCCAGCAAGCTCTCGCGTCGCCGCAATCGTCGTCAGGCGCGAACTGTCCAACCGTCCGGACACCACCGGCTCGTCTACGTCAGCTGCGACGTGCCCAATCCGGACCCCACCGCTCGTCCGGGTCGCGTGCGTACCGTCCAGCCGTCTGAACACCGCTCATGCACACGGGACAGGTCGTTGCGCAGTCGCTCGATTCGTCCAGCCGGTGTAGAGGTGCCCAAGCGTACGGCCGTCATGACGGCGTCTCGGGACGCGGCTCGATGCGTCAGGACCACCGACGAGTGATCCGGCGGGTTCGGCGCCCGTTCCAGCAGCCGTGGTGCCAGTGCCTGCGGTCGTCTTCTCCGCCGTACGCCGGCCACGCGACGATATGAGCGACGCCGGGTGGGATCTCGTGGTCGCAGCCGGGGCACCGATAGGTCTTGATCGCACGTGCGCCGGGGATGGCGCGCACCACATACGTCTCGTCCCCGTCCGGACCTGACTCGGTCCGTCCGAAGACGTCGCCTAGTGCCCCACCGGCCCACGAGCGATCAGCATGGCGATCCGAACGCGGCTTCCGGCGGGGCATGCGACAAGCGTATTACTCGCGCCCGCGAGCCCCGCACGGCCCTCTGAGTTCAGAAGAGGCGGAATTCGTTGCTCTCCGTGCCGCGCAGGGCGTCGTAATCGAGTGTGAGACAGCGGATGCCGCGATCCTCGGCGAGCGTGCGCGCCTGCGGCTTGATCTGCTGGGCGGCGAAGACGCCCACGACCGGAGCCAGCAGCGGATCGCGGTTGAGCAACTCGAGGTACCGGGTCAGCTGTTCGACGCCGTCGATCTCACCGCGCCGTTTGATCTCGACCGCCACCGTGCCGCCGTCGGCGTCCCGGCACAGCAGGTCCACCGGCCCGATCGCGGTCATGTACTCACGGCGGACGAGCGTGTAACCGGCGCCGAGCGTGTGCACGTGCTCGGCGAGCAGTTCTTGGAGGTGGGCCTCCACTCCGTCCTTCACCAAGCCCGGGTCGACGCCGAGCTCGTGGGAGGAATCGTGCTCGATGTCCTCGATGGTGATGCGGAGTTCTTCGCCTGCTTTGTTGGTGACGACCCAGAGCGCCTTCGCTCCGTCCGGCAACTGCGCGTCGCCGTTGCGTTCCTCCAGCCGGCAGGGCGGGCTCATCCAGTTCAGCGGCTTGTACGAGCCGCCGTCGGAGTGCACGAGCACCGAGCCGTCCGCTTTCATCAGCAGAAGTCTGCGGGCCATCGGAAGATGGGCGGTGAGTCGCCCCACGTAGTCGACCTGACAGCGAGCAATCACTAGGCGCACCCAAGCACTGTAGGCGAGCGCCCTTCGGTGGCTGCCGTCAGCCCATGAGCAGGATCGCCGCGAGGATCGCGCTTCCGGAGAGCAAGGCGGTCTCCACCCGGGTGAGCCGCCGGGTGATGGTCTCGGCCCGAGCCATGAAGAATCCGACCGCGGCCCCGATCGTGAACGCCACCAGGTGCCCCACGTGGGTGAAGGTCTGCCCGATCAGCACGCCCTCGACCGCGACGATGAACCACATCGTGGCCCAGGCGATCCGCCACCGGTACGGCACCGCGGCAACGAGCACGCCGATGAGCGCCATGGCGCCGTAGCTCACGCCGACGTCTTCGGCCCAGCGGATGCTCGCCGGTACCCACCCGGCTTCCACCCCGATCCACAGGCCCGCCGCGACGAGCACCGTGGCGCCGATGTGACCGGCCAGGAAGACGCGCACCGCATGCAGCGCGCCGAAGCGCAGTTCCACGAGGGCGAGCAGACAAGCGAGCAGGGGGATGATGACCCAGGCCGCCACTACGTCGCCGATCACGAACGCGCTGGCCAGCAGCGTCCCGACGCGACCGTTCAGCAGGTTGTGCAGGTTCGTGCTCGCGTGCAGGACCATCCTCGTCTGCGCGGAGTCGCTCAGTACCGAGAAGACCACCGAGACAGCGATCAGGCCCGACAGGTACACAGCCGTGGCGGGCAGCTTCGGCGGCCACCATAGCGATCGCGCCGGTGTGCCGGGGTCGAGCGCCGCCGACCGAGCCGGCGTCGTCGCGACGAACATGCAAACCTCCGTTGTTCGCGCGGGCGGCTCCATACCGCCGACCATTCTCGGTCTCCGCGCGCTACGTACTCTCGCATTCCCTGCGAATTTGCTGCGAAACACAATTCTACCGAACAAACGACGAAAGGCCCTCGACTGATGTCGAGGGCCTTTCGGGAAAGATGTTCCGGCGGTGTCCTACTCTCCCACACCCTGTCGAGTGCAGTACCATCGGCGCTGGCAGGCTTAGCTTCCGGGTTCGGAATGGGACCGGGCGTTTCCCTACCGCTATGGCCGCCGTAACTCTATGAAACTATCCACACCCCCCACACCCACCCCACACGAACCGCTCACCGAAAAGGTGAGGGAACCCCGTGGGAGGGTGTAAGCGGTCTGTGTGTTGTTTCAGATACCGCACAGTGGACGCGTAGCAACCTTTGTTGGTAAGTCCTCGGCCGATTAGTACCGGTCACCTCCACACGTTACCGTGCTTCCAGTTCCGGCCTATCAACCCCATGGTCTGTGGGGGGCCTTAACCACTCAAAGGTGGTGAGAAACCTCATCTTGGAACAGGCTTCCCGCTTAGATGCTTTCAGCGGTTATCCCTTCCGAACGTAGCCAACCAGCAGTGCCCTTGGCAGGACAACTGGCACACCAGAGGTTCGTCCGTCCCGGTCCTCTCGTACTAGGGACAGCCTTCCTCAAGTTTCTGACGCGCGCGGCGGATAGAGACCGAACTGTCTCACGACGTTCTAAACCCAGCTCGCGTGCCGCTTTAATGGGCGAACAGCCCAACCCTTGGGACCTACTCCAGCCCCAGGATGCGACGAGCCGACATCGAGGTGCCAAACCATCCCGTCGATATGGACTCTTGGGGAAGATCAGCCTGTTATCCCCGGGGTACCTTTTATCCGTTGAGCGACACCGCTTCCACATGCCGGTGCCGGATCACTAGTCCCGACTTTCGTCCCTGCTCGACCTGTCAGTCTCACAGTCAAGCTCCCTTGTGCACTTGCACTCGACACCTGATTGCCAACCAGGCTGAGGGAACCTTTGGGCGCCTCCGTTACATTTTGGGAGGCAACCGCCCCAGTTAAACTACCCACCAGGCACTGTCCCTGAACCCGATCAGGGTCCGAGGTTAGAAGTCCAATACGACCAGAGTGGTATTTCAACGACGACTCCACGAACACTGGCGTGCCCGCTTCACAGTCTCCCACCTATCCTACACAAACCGTACCGAACACCAATACCAAGCTATAGTGAAGGTCCCGGGGTCTTTTCGTCCTGCCGCGCGTAACGAGCATCTTTACTCGTAATGCAATTTCGCCGAGTCTGTGGTTGAGACAGCAGAGAAGTCGTTACGCCATTCGTGCAGGTCGGAACTTACCCGACAAGGAATTTCGCTACCTTAGGATGGTTATAGTTACCACCGCCGTTTACCGGGGCTTAAATTCTCAGCTTCGCACCCGAAGGCGCTAACCGGTCCTCTTAACCTTCCGGCACCGGGCAGGCGTCAGTCCGTATACATCGTCTTACGACTTCGCACGGACCTGTGTTTTTAGTAAACAGTCGCTTCTCTCTGGTCTCTGCGACCACACCCAGCTCACAGCGTAAAGCCGGTCACCAGACGTGGTCCCCCTTCTCCCGAAGTTACGGGGGCATTTTGCCGAGTTCCTTAACCACAGTTCTCTCGATCGCCTCGGTATTCTCTACCTGACCACCTGTGTCGGTTTGGGGTACGGGCCGTGTACCAACTCACTAGAGGCTTTTCTCGGCAGCATAGGATCACTGAATTCGCCTCAATCGGCTACGCATCACCTCTCAGGCTGTATGAATGGCGGATTTGCCTACCACTCGCCCTACAGGCTTACACCAGGTATTCCATCACCTGGCCCAGCTACCTTCCTGCGTCACCCCATCGCTTGACTACTACAGCAGGGGTCGTGCGCAGCCGCTTCAAGCTTCCCGAAGGAAGTCCATCCACATTTGGGCACTTAGCACCACTGATTCGCCACTGGGCGCGGATACACGGGTACGGGAATATCAACCCGTTGTCCATCGACTACGCCTGTCGGCCTCGCCTTAGGTCCCGACTCACCCTGGGCGGATTAACCTGGCCCAGGAACCCTTGGTCATTCGGCGGACGAGTTTCTCACTCGTCTTTCGCTACTCATGCCTGCATTCTCACTCGCGTAGCCTCCACAACTAGCTCACACTGCTGCTTCCATGGCTACACGACGCTCCCCTACCCACCCCAGCTCCTGGCTCGAAAGCAGAATAATGCTGGAGTGCCGCGGCTTCGGCGGTGTACTTGAGCCCCGCTACATTGTCGGCGCAGAATCACTTGACCAGTGAGCTATTACGCACTCTTTCAAGGGTGGCTGCTTCTAAGCCAACCTCCTGGTTGTCTTCGCGACTCCACATCCTTTTCCACTTAGTACACGCTTAGGGGCCTTAGCCGGCGATCTGGGCTGTTTCCCTCTCGACTACGAAGCTTATCCCCCGCAGTCTCACTGCCGCGCTCTCACACACCGGCATTCGGAGTTTGGCTGATTTCGGTAAGCTTGTAGGCCCCCTAGACCATCCAGTAGCTCTACCTCCGGTGTGAAACACGCGACGCTGCACCTAAATGCATTTCGGGGAGAACCAGCTATCACGGAGTTTGATTGGCCTTTCACCCCTACCCACAGCTCATCCCCTCAGTTTTCAACCTAAGTGGGTTCGGGCCTCCACGACGTCTTACCGTCGCTTCACCCTGGCCATGGGTAGATCACTCCGCTTCGGGTCCATGATATGCGACTCACACGCCCTATTCGGACTCGCTTTCGCTACGGCTACCC
Source organism: Nocardia gipuzkoensis (assembly GCF_021183645.1). Taxonomy (NCBI): domain Bacteria; kingdom Bacillati; phylum Actinomycetota; class Actinomycetes; order Mycobacteriales; family Nocardiaceae; genus Nocardia; species Nocardia gipuzkoensis. Next base: position 1,297,039 of record NZ_CP089225.1, read on the forward strand.
CACACGGGTTAACCTCGCCACACACCGATGACTCGCAGGCTCATTCTTCAAAAGGCACGCCATCACCCCACCCCGAAGGGAAGGCTCTGACGGATTGTAAGCGCACGGTTTCAGGTACTATTTCACTCCCCTCCCGGGGTACTTTTCACCTTTCCCTCACGGTACTAGTCCGCTATCGGTCACCAGGGAGTATTCAGGCTTACCGGGTGGTCCCGGCAGATTCACAGCAGATTTCACGGGCCCGCTGCTACTCGGGCACCCACTACAACAGAGCACGTGTTTTCGTCTACGGGATTATCACCCTCTACGACAGGCCGTTCCAGACCACTTCGACTAACACGAACTTTTCTGACTGTCGCTCGACTCGGCAGAATCGAGAAAGTGAGCCCCACTACCCCGCCCAGACAACCCCTGCCGGGTATCACATCTGAACGGTTTAGCCTCATCCGCTTTCGCTCGCCACTACTCACGGAATCACAATTGTTTTCTCTTCCTGTGGGTACTGAGATGTTTCACTTCCCCACGTTCCCTCCCAACCGCCTATATATTCAGCGGCAGGTGACACGACATCACTCGTGCCGGGTTTCCCCATTCGGAAATCCTCGGATCTCAGCTCGGTTGACAGCTCCCCGAGGCTTATCGCAGCCTCCTACGTCCTTCATCGGCTCCTGGTGCCAAGGCATCCACCGTACGCTCTTCAACACTTACTAACAAAGATGCTCGCGTCCACTGTGCAGTTCTCAAACAACACACCCACACCGAATCGAACTCCAAGACCATCGAAATCAAAAACCCCGAGGTATCAAGGAAATCCGGGCGGATCGTATTTTTTGCCTGGAAAGAACGCCTGTTCTTTCAGGACCCAACAGTGTGTCGACTACATCCCCGAACCAGAAGCACTCAGGCTCCCAGCATCTTCGAGGCACATGCCAGCGTTCCACCCATGAGCTCCCGCAGTCCCACAGTCGGGGACATAAGCGGTCTCTGGCACGACCACACTCGACTGTTCGAGGCGATCGCGCAGACATGCTCCTTAGAAAGGAGGTGATCCAGCCGCACCTTCCGGTACGGCTACCTTGTTACGACTTCGTCCCAATCGCCGATCCCACCTTCGACGGCTCCCTCCCACAAGGGGTTAGGCCACCGGCTTCGGGTGTTACCGACTTTCATGACGTGACGGGCGGTGTGTACAAGGCCCGGGAACGTATTCACCGCAGCGTTGCTGATCTGCGATTACTAGCGACTCCAACTTCACGGGGTCGAGTTGCAGACCCCGATCCGAACTGAGACCGGCTTTAAGGGATTCGCTCCACCTCACGGTATCGCAGCCCTCTGTACCGGCCATTGTAGCATGTGTGAAGCCCTGGACATAAGGGGCATGATGACTTGACGTCGTCCCCACCTTCCTCCGAGTTGACCCCGGCAGTCTCTCACGAGTCCCCGCCATTACGCGCTGGCAACATAAGATAAGGGTTGCGCTCGTTGCGGGACTTAACCCAACATCTCACGACACGAGCTGACGACAGCCATGCACCACCTGTACACCGACCACAAGGGGGCCTACATCTCTGCAGGTTTCCGGTGTATGTCAAACCCAGGTAAGGTTCTTCGCGTTGCATCGAATTAATCCACATGCTCCGCCGCTTGTGCGGGCCCCCGTCAATTCCTTTGAGTTTTAGCCTTGCGGCCGTACTCCCCAGGCGGGGTACTTAATGCGTTAGCTACGGCACGGATCCCGTGGAAGGAAACCCACACCTAGTACCCACCGTTTACGGCGTGGACTACCAGGGTATCTAATCCTGTTCGCTACCCACGCTTTCGCTTCTCAGCGTCAGTTACTGCCCAGAGACCCGCCTTCGCCACCGGTGTTCCTCCTGATATCTGCGCATTTCACCGCTACACCAGGAATTCCAGTCTCCCCTGCAGTACTCAAGTCTGCCCGTATCGCCCGCAAGCTTGGGGTTGAGCCCCAAGTTTTCACGGACGACGCGACAAACCGCCTACAAGCTCTTTACGCCCAGTAATTCCGGACAACGCTCGCACCCTACGTATTACCGCGGCTGCTGGCACGTAGTTGGCCGGTGCTTCTTCTACAGGTACCGTCACTTGCGCTTCGTCCCTGTCGAAAGAGGTTTACAACCCGAAGGCCGTCATCCCTCACGCGGCGTCGCTGCATCAGGCTTTCGCCCATTGTGCAATATTCCCCACTGCTGCCTCCCGTAGGAGTCTGGGCCGTGTCTCAGTCCCAGTGTGGCCGGTCGCCCTCTCAGGCCGGCTACCCGTCGTCGCCTTGGTAGGCCATTACCCCACCAACAAGCTGATAGGCCGCGGGCCCATCTCGCACCGATAAATCTTTCCACCCACCGCCATGCGACAGCAGGTCATATCCGGTATTAGACCCAGTTTCCCAGGCTTATCCCGAAGTGCGAGGCAGATCACCCACGTGTTACTCACCCGTTCGCCGCTCGTGTACCCCGAAGGGCCTTACCGCTCGACTTGCATGTGTTAAGCACGCCGCCAGCGTTCGTCCTGAGCCAGGATCAAACTCTCCGTTGAAGACTCAAATCACACCCCGAAAGGCGCAATCAAAAGTAATAACCAGAGTCCGAAAACCCAGCAAAACAATCGCCAGCAAAAAGCTGACTAAAATGTCCGACCCTCCCACACGGGGAGCGGGAAGAGCCGGAACCAAATAAAACATTTGGCACTGACATTCATCGACACACTATTGAGTTCTCAAAGAACACACGCACACACCATCGTTCGGTCTGAGCCGATTGATCGGTGAAGCAACTTTTCCAGCTTAGCTCAGTCGGGAACCCGGTTGCAAACCAGGGTCTCGTTCGAGCCAGTGTGAGCGTCAGGCGCTCCTCGTCCTACCTCGTTTCCCTGGCCGCGTGCTCAGCGTTTCCGCTCAGCTTCTGGGCCCCGGGTCGGTGTCCGTGTCGCTCTGACTTGGAATAAGTTACGTGTCTGCGTGCACGATGTCAAATCCCCTGGTCAGCACGCATTTTCGCGGAAACGTTCGTAACGTGCGGCCGACCCGGACGGAATCGGCGCTCAATCCGCAGCGCCGACACGCACCACATCGCCGCCCAGGGTCTGCAGCTGCTCGACGAAATTCGGATACCCGCGATCGATGTGGAAGACGTCGTGCACTTCGGTGGTGCCGTCGGCGACCAGACCGGCGAGGACCAAACCGGCGCCGGCCCGGATATCCGACGACCACACCGGAGCGCTCGACAACCGCGGGATCCCGCGCACCACGGCGTGGTGCCCGTCGGTGCGCGCGTCGGCGCCGAGCCGGATCATCTCTTCGACGAACCGGAAGCGTGCCTCGAAGATGTTCTCGGTGATCATCGAGGTGCCGTCGGCGATGGACGCGAGCCCGATCGCCATCGGCTGCAGATCGGTCGGGAAACCGGGGAACGGCAGCGTCGAGAAGTTCACGGCACGCGGGCGCTCGGCCTGGATCACCCGGAAGCCGTCCGTTTCGAACGAGATGCGCGCTCCCGCGGAGCGCAGCTTGTCCAGCACCAGCGACAGATGTTTGGGATTCACGCCGGTGACGCGGATGTCCCCGAGAGTCATCGCGGCGGCGATGCCCCACGTCGCGGCCACGATGCGGTCACCGATGACGCGGTGGGTGGTGGGCGAGAGGCGTTCGACGCCCTGGATGGTGAGCACCGAGGTGCCCGCCCCACTGATCCGCGCGCCCATCCGGACGAGCATGTTGCACAGGTCGACGATGTCGGGTTCGCGCGCGGCGTTGTCGATCACCGTCTCGCCCTCGGCGAGCACCGCCGCCATGAGGATGTTCTCGGTCGCGCCGACCGAGGGGAAGTCCAGGCGGATCCGGGCGCCCTGCAGTTCGTCGGCCCTTGCCACCACACAGCCGTGCTCGATCTCGCTCGTCGCGCCGAGCAGGCGCAGACCGGCCTGGTGCATGTCGAGCGGGCGAGAGCCGATCGCGTCACCACCGGGCAGCGCGACGACGGCGCGCTTGCACCGCGCCATCAACGGGCCGAGCACGCACACCGACGCGCGGAACTGAGTCACCGCGGGGAAGTCCGCGTGGTACTTCGGCTCGGCAGGCGTGGTGATGGCGACCACCCCCCCGTCGATGGTCACGTCGCAGCCGAGTCCGCGCAGGACATCACCCATGAGCGGCACATCGAGGATGTCCGGGCAGTTCGTGATGGTGGTGGTGCCCTCGGCCAGCAACGCAGCGGCCATCAGTTTGAGGACGCTGTTCTTGGCGCCCCCCACTGTGACCTCACCGACGAGTCTGTTTCCGCCGGTAACCAAAAACCGTTCCATGCCGCCTCTCCGCGTATTCGGCGCACTGTTGGTGCAAGGATAGTTGGGGCGGCGCACTACGGTGCCGCGTCTCCACGACTCCCCTCGCCTCCGGACATTTTCGCCGTTCGAGCGAGTGCCGCGGGGTGAGCGTTCCGCGGGCCGGCGAGGTGATCCGTCGCCTTGCCGGCCATACCCCGTGATCGCTCGGGTACTCGCCTCCGGTGCTACGCGATCAGGCCGCTCGGCTGTTGTCCGCCGGGCTTCCACAGGATATCGCCGCCGGGATTGGCCACCCGGCTGAGTATGAACAGCAGATCCGACAGCCGATTGAGGTACTTGGCGGGTAGGACGCCGGTGTCCTCGGGATGGGCCTCGATCGCGGCCCAGGCCGAGCGCTCCGCACGGCGGGCGACCGTGCGAGCGGTGTGCAGCAGGGCCGCCAACGGCGTACCGCCGGGCAGGATGAACGAATCCAGCGCCGGGAGTTCGGCATTGAACTCGTCGCACCAGGCTTCGAGCCGGTCGATGTAGGGCTGGGTGACCCGCAACGGCGGATACTTCGGCTCCGCCACCACGGGTGTGGAGAGGTCGGCGCCGGCGTCGAACAGATCGTTCTGTATCTGCCGAAGCACCACGAGCATCGTCTCCTCCGGCCCGCCGAGCGCGATCGCCACACCGATGGCGGCGTTCGTCTCATCGCAGTCGGCGTAGGCGACCAAGCGGGGGTCGGTTTTCGCGACCCGGGAGAAGTCGCTCAATCCCGTGGTCCCGTCGTCGCCGGTCCGGGTATAGATCCGGGTCAGATGCACGCTCACAGCACAACCCTAGCGGGAGCAGCCGGACGAAGCCCGGGCGGGAACGCGCGTACTACAGTCCCGGCATCCGGCGGGTGCGGTCGGACGGGCGGGATTCCACCCAGGAAAGGAAAGCGGTCAGCGAGTCGCGATCCAAGGCCAGTTCGAAGTCGCCCGCGCGATCGGATACCGCGATCACGGCGATGTCGTCGGTCATGATGTCGTACTCGTCGCCGCGGGGACCACGCCGATCACCGATCTCGATGCCTTGCCGCCGGATGGTGGAGTCCGGGCCGAGTTTGAGGCTGGTGAGTTTGAAGAAGACGAGTCGATCCTCGTCGTAGCGCATCAGGCCGTGCCGCCACCCCTGACCGCCACGAGCGGGGAGGACGCGCATGATCGCGGCAGTTCCGCCGCGGCGCAACATGATCAGGCGGTAGGTCGAGGCGAGCGCGAGGAACACGAGCGTGAGCACCAGAATGATCAGCAGAACCATCCCGGTTTGCAATGCCGTACGTCCCTTCGCTACGCCGCCATGTCGTCGACACGGCATCCGATTGGCGGTGTTCACAGGCTCTTCGTGAGCAGGCAGGCTGTGCGCCCGGCGAGCTGTGATGTGCACACCGCGTGCGGCCATTCAATCACGGCCCCGAGTTTACAAATGGCCCGGCCGTGTCCGACTCGCCTGAAAGACGCTGTCGGCGGTGAAGGGACTCTTCACCGCCGACAGCATTTGTTCTGGATGACAGGTTGTCGGTTACGCGTTCGCGACCTGTTCGACCGCGCGCACCCGGGCCTGAGCCGCCTTCTGCTGCTCCTCGCTGGCGTCGGAGTCGGCCAGCACCCGGCGGGCCGCCTCCACGTCCACCTCGTCGGCGAACTCCGCCGACTCGGCGAGCACCCGGACCGAGTTCGCGGTGACCGAGAAGAATCCGCCGTGCACCGCGGCGACGATGCGCTGACCGTCGGTGTCCACGATCGTCACGGTGCCGCCCTCGACCAGCTGGCCGAGCAACGGCTCATGCCCGGCCATGATGCCGATCTGGCCCTCGGTGGTCTGCGCGCTGACGAACGACGCCTGGCCGGACCAGAGCAGTCGCTCGACAGCGACGAGATCGACTGACATTTCCGCCATCGGTGACTACTTTCCGAGGATCTTCTTGGCGGCCGCCTCGACGTCGTCGAGACCACCGCAGCTGTTGAAGGCCTGCTCCGGGTAGCTGTCGAATTCGCCCTTGCAGACACGATCGAAGTCGTCGATGGTCTGCTCCAGCGGCACGACCGAACCCGGCTGACCGGTGAACTTCTCGGCCACGATGAAGTTCTGGCCGAGGAACTTCTCCAGACGACGGGCGCGACCGACGAGGACCTTGTCCTCTTCCGACAGCTCGTCCATACCGAGGATGGCGATGATGTCCTGCAGTTCCTTGTACTTCTGCAGGATCCGCTTCACCTCGTTGGCCACCCGGAAGTGCCGGTCGCCGACGATCGAGGCCTCCAGGATGCGGGAGGTCGAGGTCAGCGGGTCGACGGCCGGGTAGATGCCCTTCTGCGAGATCGGGCGGGAGAGCTCGGTCGTCGCGTCCAGGTGGGCGAAGGTGGTCGCCGGGGCCGGGTCGGTGTAGTCGTCGGCGGGCACGTAGATGGCCTGCAGCGAGGTGATGGACCGGCCACGGGTCGAGGTGATGCGCTCCTGCAGCTCACCCATCTCGTCGGCCAGCGTGGGCTGGTAACCGACGGCGGAGGGCATGCGGCCGAGCAGGGTCGACACCTCGGAACCGGCCTGGGTGAACCGGAAGATGTTGTCGATGAACAGCAGCACGTCCTGGTGCTGCACGTCGCGGAAGTACTCGGCCATGGTCAGGGCCGAGAGGGCGACGCGCATACGGGTGCCCGGCGGCTCGTCCATCTGGCCGAAGACGAGAGCGGTGTCCTGCAGGACGCCCATCTCCTCCATCTCCAGATGCAGGTCGGTGCCCTCACGGGTGCGCTCGCCGACGCCGGCGAACACGGAGGTACCGGAGAACTCCCGGGCGATACGGGTGATCATCTCCTGGATCAGAACGGTCTTGCCGACGCCGGCGCCGCCGAACAGACCGATCTTGCCACCCTTCACGTACGGGGTGAGCAGGTCGATGACCTTGATGCCCGTCTCGAGCAGCTCGGTCTTGCCCTCGAGCTGGTCGAACGACGGCGGCTTGCGGTGGATGCCCCACTGCTCGCCGTCGCGGCCGAGGCCGGGGGTGTCCAGGCAGTCGCCCAGCGCGTTGAAGACGTGGCCCTTGACCACGTCACCGACCGGCACCGAGATCGGCTTGCCGGTGTCGGTCACGGTGGCGCCGCGGACCAGGCCGTCGGTGGGCTGCATCGAGATGGTGCGCACGATGCTGTCGCCGAGGTGCTGAGCGACCTCGAGAGTCAAGGTCTTGGCCACCGAGGTCAGGGTGATCTCGGCGTGCAGAGCGTTGAACAGCTCGGGGATGGCTCCGCGCGGGAACTCGACGTCCACGACGGGCCCGATGACCCGGACGACGCGGCCCGCGGCGGCGCCGGTCCGGCTCGTGTTGTCTTGAGTGACAGCTGCGGTCATTGGTGTTGGTTCTCTCCGTGTCGATGTGCGGCCTTCGGGGGGCCTTGGTGGTTACGCACGCTTCCGCTTCCGGCCCGTGCCTCAGGCTGGGTCTGATCGGCGGCCCTCGCGGGGCCCTTCGTGGTTACGCACGCTTCCTCCTACGTGCCCGTCGCTCAGGCCGCGATGGCGCTTAGTCGCGGTCCGAGCTCGACGCCAGCGCGTTCACGCCGCCGACGATTTCGCTGATTTCCTGCGTGATCTGGGCCTGACGCACCGAGTTCGCCTCGCGCTGGAGCACACTCGCGAGTTCGTTGGCGTTGTCGGTGGCGGCCTTCATTGCGGTGCGCCGAGCCGCGGACTCGGATGCCGCTGCCTCGAGCAACGACGCGTAGATACGCGTATTGACGTACTTCGGCAGCAGCGCCGCCAGCAGCACGTCGGCGTCGGGCTCGAATTCGTACTGCGCGTGGACATCCGCGGTCGGCGAATCCGACACCATGTCCTCGCCCAGGTCGAAGTTCTCGTCGACGTAGCTCACCTGGATCGGCGCCAACCGGCGCACCTCCGGGGTCTGCGTCAACATCGAGACGAAGCGGGTGTACACCACGTGCAGCTCGTCGACTCCGGCGATGTCGCCCGTTCCGTTCGGCGCGGGAACCGCGCCGCCGGAGCCCGCCATGAAGGCGTCCACCAGGTGGTGGCAGGCGGCCGAAGCATCGGTGTACTTCGGCTGCTGCGAGAACCCGGTCCACGCCGACACGTAGGGGCGGTCGCGGAAGGCGTAGTACGTCAGGCCCTTGTTGCCCATGACGTAGAGCACCGGCTCCTTGCCTTCGTCGCGCAGGGTGGTCATCAGCTCTTCGGCGCGCTTGAGCACGTTCGAGTTGTAGCCACCGCACATGCCGCTGTCACTGGTGATCACCAGCACGGCCGCCCGGCGCGGGTTGGGGCGCTCGGTCAGCAGCGGATGCGAAAGGTTCTTCGACGCGCCGGCCAGCTCGCTGAGGACCTTGGTGATCTCCTCGGCGTACGGCTTCGCGGCCGCGACTCTGGCCTGGGCCTTGGAGATGCGCGAGGTCGCGATCAGCTCTTGGGCCTTGGTGATCTTCTTGATCGAATTCACACCACGAATGCGGGAGCGCAATTCACGCAAGCTTGCCATCAGCGGTTCACACTCCCTTCATTCCCTGCGTTGGATTGGCGGCATTCGCGGGGCACGACGAGGTTGCGCACGCTTCCTCCTTCGTGCCCCTGGCTCCTGCCGCGGATCGAATAGCGCATTGGCGGGCTCGCGTTACTTCTCGACGTGCTTGCGGGTCACCGACAGCGACTCGACCTCTTCGTGGTCGAGCTGGCCCGCCTCGGCCTCGTTCACCAGCGGAGTGCCGTCGGAGGTGAGGAAGGTCCCCAAGAACTTCTTGGTGGCCGCCTCGATCTGCTCGGCCGCCTCGCCGTCGAGCACCTTGCCGCCCTCGATCGCCTTGAACGCGTCGGCGGCGCTGCGGTGCAGGTCCTCCAGCAGTTCGGCGTTGAAGCGGCGGATGTCGCCGACCGGGACGGAGTCGAAGTGGCCGCGGTCGACCAAGTAGATCGAGATGATCTGGTCTTCCACCGGCACCGGCGAGTACTGGTCCTGCTTGAGCAGCTCGACCCAGCGGGCGCCGCGCTCGAGCTGGGCCAGCGAGGCCGCGTCCAGGTCGGAGGCGAAGGCGGAGAACGCCTCCAGCTCGCGGTACTGCGCCAGTTCCAGACGCAGCGAGCCGGCCACCTTCTTCATGCCCTTGGTCTGGGCGGCGCCACCGACACGGGAGACCGAGGTACCGACGTTGATCGCCGGGCGGACGCCCTTGTTGAACAGGTCGGACTCGAGGAAGACCTGGCCGTCGGTGATGGAGATGACGTTGGTCGGGATGAACGCCGAGATGTCGTTGGCCTTGGTCTCGATGATCGGCAGGCCGGTCATCGAGCCCGCGCCGCGCTCGTCGGACAGCTTCGCGCAACGCTCCAGCAGCCGGGAGTGCAGGTAGAAGACGTCACCGGGGTAGGCCTCGCGGCCCGGCGGGCGGCGCAGCAGCAGCGAGATGGCGCGGTAGGCCTCGGCCTGCTTGGTCAGGTCGTCGAACACGATGAGCACGTGCTTGCCCTGGTACATCCAGTGCTGGCCGATGGCCGAACCGGTGTAGGGGGCCAGCCACTTGAAGCCGGCGGAGTCGGAGGCCGGGGCGGCGACGATGGTGGTGTACTCCAGCGCGCCGTGCTGCTCCAGCGCGGCCTTCACGCCCGCGATGGTGGAGCCCTTCTGGCCGATGGCGACGTAGATGCAGCGCACCTGCTTCTTCGGGTCGCCGGTCTCCCAGTTGGCCTTCTGGTTCAGGATCGCGTCGATGCAGACCGCGGTCTTACCGGTCTTGCGGTCGCCGATGATCAGCTGACGCTGGCCGCGGCCGATGGCGGTCAACGCGTCGATCGCGGTGATGCCGGTGGCCAGCGGCTCCTCGACCGGCTGGCGTTCCAGCACGGTCGCGGCCTGCAGCTCGAGCACGCGCTGTCCCTCGGACTCGATCTCGCCGAGGCCGTCGATCGGCTGGCCGAGCGGGTTCACCACGCGGCCGAGGAACTTGTCGCCGACCGGAACCGAGAGCACGTCACCGGTCCGGCGGACCTCCTGGCCCTCCTCGATCTCGGCGAACTCGCCGAGGATGACCGCACCGATCTCACGGTCCTCGAGGTTGAGCGCGACGCCGAGCACGCCGCCCGGGAACTCGAGCAGCTCGTTGGCCATCGCCGAAGGCAGGCCGCTGACATGCGCGATGCCGTCACTGGTGTCGGTGACCACACCGACTTCTTCGATGGAGGTCTCGGGGGTGTAGCTCTGGGTGTAGCTCTCGATCGCGCTACGGATCTCATCGGAGGAGATCGTCAGCTCCGCCATGTTCTTCCTGCTCTCGCTGTCTGGGTCTGGAATGTCGGGGTGGTGGAAGCGCGCTAGGCCAGTGCCCGGCGCAGCTTCTCCAGTCGGCCGAGGGCGCTGCCGTCGATCACGTCGTCACCGACGCGCACCACGACTCCGCTCAGCAAACTCGGGTCGACCTGGATGTGCACCGTGGTCGCCTTGCCGTAGATGCGCCGCAGCGAGGCGGCCAGCCGGTCACGCTGCTGCTCGGTGAGCCCGATCGCGGCGCGCACATGCGCGACGATCTGATCGCGGCGAGCCGCCGCGAGGTCGGCCAGTTCGTCGAAGGCGGCGCCGATGCTCGACCGCTGCCTGGTCACCACCTGCTCCGCCAGGGTCAGGGTGATGGCCTCCGTCTTGCCGGTCAGCAGCTGCTGGATCAGCTCACGCTTGGCCGAATCCGGCTGCGATCGATCCGACAGCGCCTGCTCCAGCTCCGGGTTGTCGCTGATGATCCGGCCGAGCCGGAACAGTTCGTCCTCGACCGCTTCGAGCCGGCCACGCTGGGCCGCCGACTCCAGCAACGCCTCCTGGCCGAGCAGGACCAAGGTGGCCACCAGGTCGGAGGTGCGCGACCAGTTCTGGGCCACCGCGGTGGTCAGCACTGCCAGCGTGGCAGCGCTGACCTTGCCGCCGAAGACCCGCTCGCAGAGTTCCGCGCGCACGGAACCCGGCACCGACACGTCCGCGAGCGCCACACGCAGCGAACGCTGGTCGTCCAGCACGGCGACAACGGCGAACAGTTCCGACCCCGTCGTGGCCGCGGCACTGTCGCTTCCGGTCAGAGCGGCCCGAAGCGCCTCCCGAGACCGGGCACTGGCCTCGCGGCTCGCTGCGTACATGCTTCTCACTTTCGCGTCGTTACCTTCCGACCCCGATGCCTGCGTCCGACTGATCGAGTTCGTCGAGGAACCGGTCGATCGACGTGGCCTGCTTGGCCTCGTCGGACACCGACTGCCCGATGATCTTCTCGGCCAGATCGACGGCCGTGCGGCCGACTTCCGAGCGCAGCTCGGTCAGGATCTGCTGGCGCTGGGCTTCCAGCTGGGTGTGGCCCGCCGCGATGATGCGGTCGGCTTCGGCCTGGGCCTCCGAGCGCATCTGCGCAAGGATCTCCTGGCCCTGGGTGCGCGCGTCCTCACGGATGCGAGCGGCCTCGAGCCGGGCGTCGGCCAGTTGCTGCTGGTACTGCTGCAGGGTGAGCTGAGCTTCTTCCTGCGCGGCTTCGGCGCGAGCGATGCCGCCTTCGATCTTCTCGGAACGCTCGTCGAGCGTCTTCATCAGGCGCGGAACCACGTACTTGTAGAACAGGATTCCGATGATGACGACGCAGACGATCGACCAGACGATGTCGTACGTTTCGGGGACGAGAGGATTCACTTCCTCTCCCTCCGCCGCGGCGAGCAAAACTGACTCGTACATCGGAATCAGAAAATGAAGCCGGCGACGAGACCGATGAGGGCCAGGGCTTCGGTGAACGCGATACCGAGGAACATGTTGGTACGGATGGTGCCCTGCAGCTCAGGCTGGCGCGCGATGCCCTCGATCGCCTTGCCGACGACGATGCCGACGCCGATGCCGGGGCCGATCGCGGCGAGACCGTAGCCGACGGCGCCCAGGCCCTTGAAGGTGCTCTCGTTCGTGGCGGCTTCCTGGGCCAGGTAAGCGAGGCTCATGAGTCTTCCATTCCCTTTCTGTTGCTCACCCGCCGGTCGGCGTGGTGCAGCAGGTTTCCGGTAGTTGTCGGTCAGGTCAGTGATCGGCCGCGTGCTGTGCGAGTCCGATGTATACGGCGGTCAGCAGCGCAAACACGTAAGCCTGCAGGAAGATGACCAACAGTTCGAACAGCGTGAACCCGAGTCCCGCGATCAGTGAGAACGGCGAGAACACCTTCATCCACGCGGCGGCGTCGAACAGGAAGAACCAGGTCGCGCTGAAGAACAGCACCAGCATGATGTGGCCGGCCAGCATGTTCGCCATGAGTCGGACGGTCAGCGTGAACGGACGCAGGATGAAGGTCGAGACGAACTCGATCGGAATCAGCAGCACGTGCAGCGCGGGGGGAACATTCGGAACGACGATGCTGCTGCGCATGTAGGTGAGAAAGCCGTACTTCTTGATACCGACGTAGTTGAACGCCAGGTACGCGACGACGGCCAGCACCAGCGGCATGCCGATTCGAGCATTCGACGAGATGTTCAACCCCGGAACGACGCCGGAGAAGTTCAGAAAGAGGACCGTGAAGAAGATCGTCGCGATCAGCGGGAAGTACTTGCGTCCGGTGTCCTTGCCGAGAACTTCTTCGCAGATCTGCTCCTTGACGAAGACCAAGCCGATTTCGGCGACATTCTGCAGGCCGCGCGGCACGATCCTCGGCGAACGGAAGGCCAGCAGCATCACGCCGACCAGAACGAACGACATCAGAATGCGGATCAGCATCAATCGATCGAGTTCGAACGGTGTTCCCTCGAACAGCACAGCTGGAGGGAAGAAGTCGGTAAGCGACGGCGCATGGAACTCGGCCGCCAGAGTGGTGACGCTCAGCGTTCTCTCCCGTGTTCGGGCCGCGGGTACGGTCATTCCCGCGGTTCGATCGGACATTGACGATCAATTTGGTCGACTCAGGTCGGCTCGAAGTTCGTCAGCAGCTGGGCGGTGGTTTTGATTTCCACCAGGCGTCTGTACGTGTGTCGGCGACATTCGTCGACATGCAGAACCGGAACAACCCCTCGGAGCCCGGCACGGCAGTAAGCATAGCGGCCCAGGCGGTGGATCTCGGCGGTGACCCCTCAACGATCCCCGACTTGGTCGCTTGCTTACCAACACTTTACCAAGTCATCTACGACAGCGTGTAGGGGGTGGGGGTTTTCGTTACTCCCGGGTACCCGGAGCGCTCTGGGGGTCGGTCGTCGTCACGTATGGAACCTTCTGCCGGACAACGCCGTACGTCTCCGCGCCGAGCACGATCACCAGCGCCCCGACCACCGTGAGGAACAGGACGACCCGGTCGTAGAAGTCGAATCGCTGCAGGATCGCGACGACGATCAGGGCCACCAGGACCTTGCCCGCCCAGCTGACCAGCATGATCAGTCCGGCAGTACTCGGCGGCAGTTTCGCGCCGAACAGCACGACGGCCGCGGTGGTGAGGATGAAGCCACCGCCGATCGCGGCGCCCAGCAGCGCACCCCACACTCCGGCGGTTCCCGCGACGGCGGCGCCGAGCGCGACCGCCAGGACCACCAGCACGCCCAGGCCGATGAGTCCGTAGCGCAGCGCGGAGCGCAGCGGCGCGTCGGGGCCGGGGACAGGTCGGGGTGTGAAGCTCACAGCCGACGACTTTACCCGGACGCCGATCCGTCACCCGCCGGGTCCCCACGCCGCAGCCCCGGAATCGCGGTGATCACCAACGCGAATACCAGCCCGCCCGCCATCAGCAACACGACCAGCGTGCGATCCATCAGCGACGTGCCGACCGCGCCGAACGCGAGCACGCCGACCCACAAATAGATCAGCAGCACGACGCGGCGATGGGAATGGCCGATCTGCAGCAAGCGATGATGCAAATGCATTTTGTCCGGCGTCGAGAAACTCACGCCCGCCCGGACCCGGCGCACGATCGCGAGCAACAGATCGAGCACCGGAATGAACATCACGGCGCCGACCAGCAACAACGGGGAAAGCAGACCGACGATGTCACGCGGGCCGTACCCCTGCAGCGGGATTCGCCCCGAAGCGCCGGTCGACACCGCGGCCAGCATCAATCCGATCAGCATCGAGCCGGAGTCGCCCATGAATATGCGCGCGGGCTGGAAATTGTGCGGCAGGAAGCCGAGGCATCCGCCCGCGAGCGCGGCGGCCAGCAACGCGGGGGGGTAGGTGTCGACCGAGCCGCCCTGCTCGTTCATCAGTCCCAGGCAGAACACGAAGACGGCCAGCGCCGCGATCAGACCCAGGCCCGCCGCCAGGCCGTCCAGCCCGTCGACGAAGTTCATCGCGTTGACCAGCGTGACGGTGACCGCCACCGTGACCAGGCCGCCCTGCAATCCGTCCAGCACGACCGTGGTGTTGCTGAACGGGTTGTAGACGACGTACCAGCCCAATCCCATGACGGCCATGACGCCGGCGGCCGTCACCTGGCCGGCGAACTTGGTGAGCGCGTCCAGGCCCCAGCGATCGTCGACGATGCCGACCAGCACGATGACCGTGCTCGCCACCAGCACGGCGATCGGGATGTTGGGCTTGTAGTCGAAACCGCTGCGCAGCGCGGGCAATTGGTGGGCGAACAAGACCGCGGCGACCACGCCGATGTACATGCCGACCCCGCCCATTCGCGGAATCGGCTTGACGTGCACGTCCCGGTCGCGCGGCACGGCGACCGCCCCGAAGCCGATCGCCAGCACCCGCACTCCGCCGGTGGCCAGGAACGTCACCACCGCCGAGATGAGCAGCACGACGAGCAGCTCCCGCAGGGGGACGACGGCGCTCGAACCCATCATCCGAGCTGCGCGGCGCCGCTGAGCGCTTCCGGCGACATGCCGAGTACCTCGGCGATATCGGCGACGGGCACCGCGCCGACACGCAGCACGCGCGGCTGGTCGGCGGTCAGGTCGACGATGGTGGAGGCGACCGCGTGCTCGGCCGGGCCGCCGTCGAGGTAGACGCCGACCAACTCGCCGAGCTGGTCACGGGCCTCGGCCGCGGTCTTGGCCGGTGGCTGTCCGGACACGTTGGCGCTGGACACCGCCAGCGGACCGACCTCGCGCAACAGTTCCAGCGCGACCGGATGCAGCGGCATCCGCAGCATCACCGTCCCGCGGGTGTCACCGAGATCCCACGCGAGCGAAGGCGCCTGCTGCACAACGAGACTCAGACCGCCGGGCCAGAACGCCCGGATCAGCTCGCGCGCCTGCGGACGCACCGAGAACACCAGTCCGTCGATGGTGTGCCAGGAACCGACGAGCACCGGCACCGGCATGTCCCGGCCGCGGCGCTTGGCCGCCAGCAGCGAGCTCACCGCCGTGGCATCGAACGCGTCGGCGGCCAGGCCGTACAGAGTGTCGGTGGGCAGCACGACCAGTCGACCGGATTTCAGGGCGCTGGTGGCCGCGGACAGTCCGGCGGCGCGCGAGTCGGGATCCGCGCAGTCGTAGACGGTACTCACGGCAACCATCCTGGCATGCTCCCCCGCCTCTCCGGGTATTCAGGCCGTACTAGTGGGGTGGAACGGAGGTTGCGCGCAGGTCCCACCTCGGGTGCCGAGGGAGTTTTGGGCGTGCCCGGTGAGTTACCCATGTGCTCGCGAAATCAGTTGTCGCGTTGGGTGCGGCAGGGGCCGCACCCAGGTCTGACCAGTATCGATGATGGCTGCGGCTGCGAAGCATGCTGGCCGCGAGTCCGTTGGGATGTAGCCGCTCCCTCGTTTTCCGAGCGGCTGCACGGCTCGGGTGCGGAAGAGCCGGCCGGCCCACGTGCGAATGCGGATGGACCGGCGTGAGGCGCGGGTCAGGTGTGGGTGGCGGCGACGAAGCGGGGTTTTCCGGCCAGGTCGGGGTGCTCTACGACGTCGGTGAAGACGCCGGTGGCGGTGAGGAGGGCGGCGACGCCGGAGCCGTTGGTGTCGTCGTGCTCGATGGCGGTGGCGCCGCCGGGGCGCAGCAACCGGGTGATG
Source organism: Nocardia gipuzkoensis (assembly GCF_021183645.1). Lineage (NCBI taxonomy): Bacteria > Bacillati > Actinomycetota > Actinomycetes > Mycobacteriales > Nocardiaceae > Nocardia > Nocardia gipuzkoensis. The sequence continues at coordinate 1,313,328 of NZ_CP089225.1, forward strand.
TTCGGGATCATCCCGCGGATGACCGTGAGCCCGTCCGGGCCGCCGAAGAGGGCGACGGACGGATCGTGCTCGGCCACCTCCGGGTCGAGGGACGCGCCCTCCGGGATGTAGGGCGGGTTGGACACCACGATGTCCACCCGGCCGTTCAGGTCGGTGAGCAGCTCGGGATCGGTCGCGTCGTCGGCGTAGAGGGTGATCGGGGTGTCGCCCGCGGCGATGCGGTCGTCGGTGTTGCGCCGCGCCCAGACCAGCGCCGCCGGATCGAGTTCGACCGCGCGCACATCCGCGTCGGGGCGCGCGTGCGCGACGGCCAATGCGAGCGCTCCCGACCCGGTGCACAGGTCGACGACGATCGGCGGGTGATCGTGCGGCAGCGCCTCCAGCTGCGCCAGCGCCCACGCGTACAACAGCTCGGTCTCCGGGCGCGGCACGAAGACGCCGGGGCCGACCGCGAGGTCGAGGGCGCCCATCACGGCCGTGCCGGTCAAGTGCTGCAACGGGATTCGCCGCGCCCGGCGGTCGACCAGCGCGCGGAACTCGTCCAGCTTTTCCGGCGGCACCAGCGGGGTCAGCGCCAGCCTCGTCCGTTCCACGCCGAGGACGTGCGCCGCCAAGTGCTCGGCGTCGGCCCGCGGACTGTGCACCCCAGCGGTCCGTAACGTCTCGACGGCGTCGTTGATGACGGGACGCAGCGCGACTCGGGTCATAGACATGACACCGACTCTGCCTGACCGACGATCATTCCGCGGCCATCCGCGCTTCGCGATCCGCCTTCCCCAGAGCATCCAGCAGCGCGTCGAGGTCGCCGTCGAGCACGGAGTCGAGGTTGTGCGCCTTGAACCCGATGCGATGGTCGGTGATCCGGTTCTCCGGGAAGTTGTAGGTGCGAATCCGCTCGGAGCGGTCCACCGTGCGGATCTGGCTGGCCCGGCCCGCCGCCGCCTCTTGGCCGGCCTGTTCTTCGGCCAGCGCCTGCAACCGCGCCGCGAGCACCTGCATGGCGCGCGCTTTGTTCTGCAGCTGCGAACGCTCGTTCTGGCAGGTGACCACGATGCCGGAGGGCAGATGGGTGATGCGCACCGCGGAGTCGGTGGTGTTGACGCCCTGGCCGCCCTTGCCGGAGGAGCGGTAGACGTCGATGCGCAGATCCGACTCGTCGATCTGCACCTCTTCGACCTCGTCGGGTTCCGGGTAGATCAGCACGCCCGCCGCCGAGGTGTGGATGCGGCCCTGCGACTCGGTCACCGGGACGCGCTGCACCCGGTGCACACCACCCTCGAACTTGAATCGCGACCAGACACCGTCACGCGTCGCGTCGCGGCTCTTGATCGACAGCGTCGCCTCTTTGTAGCCACCCAGGTCGGACAGGGCGACGTCGAGGATCTCGACCTTCCAGCCGTGCCGCTCCGCGTACCGCACGTACATGCGGGCCAGGTCGGAAGCGAACAGCGCGGACTCCTCGCCGCCCTCGCCGGATTTGACCTCGAGTACGACGTCGTCGCCGTCGTGCGGGTCGCGGGGGGCCAGCAGGTCGGCGAGGGCCTGTTCCAGCTCCTCGACCTGCCGTTCCAGATCCGGGATCTCCGCGGCGAACGCGGCGTCGTCGGCGGCGAGTTCCTGGGCGGCGGACAAGTCACCGCGCACCGTCTCCAGTTTGCGATAGGTCGCCATGACCGGGGCCAGTTCGGCGAACCGCTTGCCGACCCGGCGCGCGGCGCCCGCATCGTTGTGCAGCGACGGATCGGCCAGCTGCGTCTCCAGGCCCGCGTACTCGGCCAGAATGTCGTCGATGGCGGACGGTTGCGTCACAGTGCTTCCTTCTCCCTGGTAGCTGTCCAGACAAAACACCGACGCCCGGCCTGCGAGCAGGACCGGGCGTCGGCGGGGAAGCTACTTGGCGTCGGCCTTCTTGCCGGCACGCTTGCCGTAGCGGGCCTCGAAGCGGGCCACGCGGCCACCGGTGTCGAGGATCTTCTGCTTGCCGGTGTAGAACGGGTGGCACTGCGAGCAGACCTCGACGGTGATGTGTCCCGACTCCTTGGTGCTGCGAGTCTGGAAGGTGTTGCCGCAACCACAGACGACCGTGGTGTCGACATACGTCGGGTGAATTCCTGCCTTCATGGGTGTCCTCTCGAGTTTGGTCGCCGGGTCGCCCACGCGAATTCGCGCGAAGCGTGAACCGGAACCGACTAGGCGGGAGCTCTGCTCACCTGAGCAGACGCAACGACCGTTCAGTATGCCAGAACTGCCGTTACGCTCCCAAAACGCCCCCGGCGAGTGGTTTGTTCCCGCCCTAGGTATTCCCCCATCGTTCGCGCCCCTGGAAGTCCGGGCACGCGAATCGGCGCCGCCTCCGGGACGCTGAAGTCGGGTAGTCCGCTACTCACGAATGCGAACAGATCCGTTCATAGAGTTGCATACCTGGGTGCACATCGGCGTGCCGAGACAGGAAGGAGACCCCGTGAACATCCGAATCGCGGCCGCGATCTTCGTTCTACTGACTCTCTCGGTCGCCGTCGGTTTGTCCGCACTCCCCGACAACGCGCACTCTCCGACGCCGGAGAACGCCGTGTACATCCAGACCGCGCGATCCGCCTCCGCCGAGCCCGATATCGGGCATTGCGCACTGATCCTCGCTCTGCTGATCAGTGGCGCGGCCACGGTCGGCCGGGCCTTCTTCGCCCCCCGGACGCCGAAAGGGTCCCGCACCAGCGGGACCCTTTCGGCCGTTGTCATGGCGACAACTGATGAACTCCCCGGCACCCGGCCGGTACGGCCTGCATACCCGGAGAGGCGGACGAGCCCAATGCTATTCGTCGAGCGCGCCCGGCGCGGTCTTGCTCACCTGCATCAGGAACTCGAGGTTGTTCTTGGACTTCTTCAGTCGGTCGATCAGCAGATCGATCGCCTGGTGCGAGTCCAGGCCGGACAGTACGCGGCGCAGCTTGTGCAGTACCGCCGCCTCATCGGGGTTGAGCAGTAGCTCGTCCTTGCGGGTACCGGACGGGTTGACGTCCACCGCGGGGAACACTCGCCGCTCCGCGATCTTGCGGTCCAGCTTGAGCTCGGCGTTGCCGGTGCCCTTGAACTCCTCGAAGATCACCGTGTCACCGGTCGAACCGGTCTCCACCATGGCGGTGGCGATGATCGTCAGCGAGCCGCCGTTCTCGATGTTGCGCGCCGCGCCGAGGAACCGCTTGGGCGGGTACAGCGCGGTGGAATCCACACCACCGGAGAGGATTCGGCCCGAGGCGGGCGAGGAGTTGTTGTACGCGCGGCCGAGCCGGGTGATCGAGTCGAGCAGCACGACGACGTCCCGACCCATCTCCACCAGGCGCTTGGCGCGCTCGATGGCGAGCTCCGCGACCGAGGTGTGGTCCGACGGCGGGCGGTCGAAGGTCGAGGAGATGACCTCGCCGCGCACCGAACGCTGCATGTCGGTGACCTCTTCGGGACGCTCGTCCACCAGCACGACCATGAGGTAGACCTCGGGGTTGTTGGTCGCGATCGCGTTGGCGATGTCCTGCAGAATCGTGGTCTTACCGGCCTTCGGCGGCGACACGATCAGGGCGCGCTGGCCCTTGCCGATCGGCATGATCAGGTCGATCACGCGAGTGGTCAGCTTGTTCGGCTGGGTCTCCAGCCGCAGGCGCTGGTTCGGGTACAGCGGGGTGAGCTTGCCGAACTCGGGACGGCGCTTGGCCGCCTCGACGTCGCCGCCGTTGACCGTGTCCAGCCGCACCAGCGGATCGAACTTCTGGCGCTGGTTGGCCTGTTCGCCGTCACGAGGGGCGCGCACCGCGCCGGTGATGGCGTCGCCGCGGCGCAGACCGTTCTTGCGGACCAGGTTCATCGACACGTAGACGTCGTTCGGCCCGGCCAGGTAACCCGAGGTGCGAACGAAGGCGTAGTTGTCCAGCACGTCGAGGATGCCCGCGACCGGCTGCAGGACGTCGTCCTCGCGGATTTCCAGCTCGCGGGCCTCGCCACCGCTACCGCCACCGTCGCGGTCGCGCCCACGACGACGCTCCCGGAAGCGGCGTCCGCGTCGTCCGCGACCGCCTTCCTCGTCGTCGCCGCCACGGCCGCCCGCGCTGCCGTTCTGGCTCTGGCCGCGCTCGCCCTGGCCGCGCTCGCCCTGGCCGCGCTCGCTCTGCCGCTCGCCCTGACCACGCTCACTCTGCCGCTCGCCCTGACCACGCTCGCGGCGGCGCTCGCCGCCCTGTTCGCTGTCCTGCTTCGGTTCGTCGGCACGCGTCTCGGCGGGAGCCGTCTCGGCGGATGCGGATCGCGCCTGGTCACGGCCACGCCGCTGCCTGCCACGACCACGCTGGCCGCTCTCCCGGCCGGACTCCTCGGTGGTCTCGGTGGCCGTGGACGAGGCCGGCTCGGCGGCGGGCGCGGAATCGGCGGGAGCCTTCTTCGCCGGGGCGGGAGCCTCGGTGGACGCGGCCGAAGCCGTGGGCGTCACGTCGAGGGTCGCCTGCTCGGCCTTGGCGGGCGCCGACGCGGCAGGAGCCGCGTTCTTCGCGGGGGCATCGGCCTTGGCGGTTGCCGCGGACTTGGCCTCGCCCTTGGCGGGCTTTTCCGCCTTCGCCGACTTTCCGGCCTGATTTTCCTTGATGGCGGCGATCAAATCGCCCTTGCGCATTCCGGAGGTGCCTCGGATACCGAGCTCCCCCGCAAGCGCGCGCAACTGCGGCAACAACATTCCAGTCAGCCCCGATCGTGCGACGTCGGTGTTTTCGATCATCTTCGAAATCTGTCCGGATTCACTTTCGCGGTCGCCCGTCGGGTTCGATTCCACGCCGGGTGTCGCGAGCAGGTCCGTATCTGTCACGGAAATCCTTTCCTTCCCTCGATTGCCGTGTGCTGTTTCGAGGGTTCGTCCCGCAGCCCGGGCATTCTGCCGGACTGGGATGCGTCCGTCCGGGCGCTTTGTGCCGTATCACCTGCCCCGCCGGACCGGCGGCTTCTCCACCGTTGGTGAAAGGTGGGGAGAGATCATTCCAGTTGCGCAGCTACGCAGCACCCCCATGGCCTGGAGGCTCGAGCCTGGAGCCTGCTGGAGCGATTGCCCTGATGAAGCACCGGCGTCTGATGCGCACGATGTACGGACTTGCCCAGGATAGCTGTCCATTGCGAATCTCGGCAAGACAGACTCGCCGTCAGTCGACCAGGACGCCCTCGGCGATTCCCGGCTCCACCACGCGCAGGCCGTCGGCCGCCGCCAGTTCGCGGAGTTCCGCTGGAAATTCGCTGGTACCCAGGGCCAGGATGGTGGGGCCCGCACCGGAGACGGTGGCGGCCATCCCCGCCGCGCGCAGGCGGGTGATCCAGGCGGTGGTCAGCGGTAGCGCGGGAGCACGCTGAGCCTGGTGCAGGCGGTCGGCGGTGGCGGGCATCAGCAGGTCGGGACGCTGGGTGAGCGCCACCACCGCCAGTGCCGCGCGACTGACGTTGAACGCGGCGTCGCCGTGGGGCACCACGTCGGGCAGCAGGCCGCGGGTGTGCGCCGTGGACGAGCGCTCCTCGGGGATCAGCACGACCGGCCGCAGCGCGGGATGCGGCTCGAGCCGCACCGCACGGTAGACGCGACCGTGGTATTCCGTGCCCGGCGCCTCGTCGGCGGGATGCTCGCTCTCGGTCCACGAGACCACGATCCCGCCGAGCACACTGGCTGCCGCGTTGTCCGGATGACCCTCGAATTCGGCGGCCAACTGGACCATTCGGTCGGCCGAGGTGGCCAGCGCCGGGTCCAGCTTCGCGACCAGGCCGCACCCCGCGGCCAGGCCGCCGACCACCGCGGAGGCCGACGACCCGAGTCCACGGGAATGTGGAATCACGTTGCGGCACACCACATCGAGACCGTCGGCCCAAACTCCGGCCGACTCCAGACCGCGTTCGATCGCGCGGACCACGAGATGTGAAGGGCCCCAAGGCACGTCGTCGGCGCCCTCACCCTCGATCCGGATGGTGAGCCCGGAATCGGTGGTGCGCACCTGGATCTCGTCGTAGATCCCCAATGCCATACCGAGCGAGTCGAACCCGGGACCGAGGTTCGCGGTGGACGCGGGCACCCGCGCGGTCACGGTCAGACCTGCGGGCAGCGTCGCGCTCATGAGCCGGCTGTCACGCGAATTCAACTCAGGCCAGCTCTAGTTCGGCGGCGACCGCGACCGGGTCGACCGAGATCGGCTGCACCTGCGGCATGCCCGACAGCGCGGTGTCGGGATCCTTCAGACCGTTGCCGGTCACCGTGCACACCACGGTGAGGCCCGAATCCAGCCAGCCCTCCTTGCGGGCGGCGAGCACACCGGCCACGCTGGCGGCCGACGCGGGCTCGACGAACACTCCTTCGGTGGCCGCGACCAGTCGGTACGCGTCCAGGATCTCCTCGTCGGTGGCCGCGCGGAACGCACCTCCGGACTGCTCCTTGGCCTCGACGGCGCCGTTCCAGGAAGCGGGCGCGCCGATCCGGATGGCGGTGGCGATGGTCTCGGGGTCCTTCACCGGGGCACCGTTGACCAGCGGGGCCGCACCCGCGGCCTGCACGCCGAGCATGCGCGGCAGGCCACCCGTGACACCGTCGGCGTAGTACTCCCGGTAGCCGCGCCAGTACGCGGTGATGTTGCCCGCGTTGCCGACCGGAAGGGCGTGCACGTCGGGCGCCTTACCGAGCACGTCGCAGATCTCGAAGGCGGCGGTCTTCTGGCCCTCGATGCGCGCCGGGTTCACCGAGTTCACCAGTCCGATGCTGGGGAAGTCGGCGGTGACCTTGCGGGCGAGCTCCAGACAGTCGTCGAAGTTGCCCTGCACCTGGATGATCTTCGCGCCGAGCATGACGGCCTGGGCCAGCTTGCCCATCGCGATCTTGCCCTGCGGAATCAGCACCGCGCAGCTCATGCCCGCGCGGGTGGCGTAGGCCGCGGCGGATGCCGAGGTGTTGCCGGTGGACGCGCACAGCACGGCCTGCTGGCCGCGGTACTTGGCGTCGGTCATCGCCATCGTCATACCCCGGTCCTTGAACGAACCGGTCGGGTTCAGGCCCTCGACCTTCAGGTAGACCTCGCACCCGGTCACCTCGGACAGGTGCGGCGCGGGCACCAGGGGCGTGCCGCCCTCGTACAGCGTGACCGGCTCCCAGTCGGCTGCGCCCGCGAGCCGGTCGCGGTAGGCCGCGATCAGGCCCGGCCAGCGGGAGTGCACCCCTGCCTGCGGCGCGACGCCAGTCGTGCGCCCACCCGTCTCCCGGCCACCCCTCGTGGCGTCGCTGCGCGACACTGTGGTCATTCTTCGGTGCCTTCCAATCTCAGAACGCTGGTCACGGATGTGACGGATGCCATATCCGCCAAGGCGGCCACGGTCTCCGCGAGCGCCGATTCCACGGCGTGGTGGGTCACCACGACCAGGCGCGCACCCGAGCCGTGCCCTTCTTGACGGACGGTCGAGATGCTCACCCCGTGATTGGCGAATTCACCCGCCACCGCGGCCAGGACTCCAGGACGATCCTCGACCTGCAGGTTCACGTGATAGCGGGTGGGCGTATCGCCGATCGGCGCGATCGGTAGCTCAGCATAAACCGATTCGCCCGGAGCGCGACCCCCGTAGAACTTGTTCCGCGCCGCCATCACCAGATCGCCGAGCACTGCTGAGGCGGTCGGGGCGCCACCGGCGCCCTGCCCGTAGAACATCAGCCGCCCGGCGTTCTCCGCCTCGACGACCACCGCGTTGAAGGCGCCGGTCACCGCGGCCAGCGGGTGCTTGCGCGGAATGAGCGCCGGGTAGACGCGCACCGAGACGCGCTCCTTGCCGCCGTCCTCCGGTCCCGGCTCGCCGGGGCCCGCGTCCACGCGCTCGCAGATAGCCAGCAGCTTGACCGTGCAGTCGAGCGCCGAGGCGGTCTCCAGGTCCTCGGCGGAGATCCGCGAGATGCCCTCGCGGTACACGTCGGCGGCGGTGACCCGGGTGTGGAATGCCAGGGAGGCGAGGATCGCGGCCTTGGCCGCGGCGTCGTAACCCTCCACGTCGGCGGTCGGGTCGGCCTCCGCGTAGCCCAGCCGGGTGGCTTCGGCCAGCGTGGCCGAATAGTCGGCGCCGGTCTCGTCCATCGCGGAGAGGATGAAGTTGGTGGTGCCGTTGACGATGCCGACGACCCGGTTCACCCGGTCGCCTGCCAGCGACTGGATCAGCGGGCGCACCACGGGGATGGCGCCCGCGACGGCGGCCTCGAAGTACAGGTCGGCGCGGCTGCGTTCGGCGGCCGCGGCGAGCTCGCCGGTGTAGTCGGCCAGCAGCGCCTTGTTCGCGGTGACCACGGATTTGCCCGCGTTCAGCGCGGCCAGGATCAACCGGCGCGGCGGATCGATGCCGCCGATCACCTCGACCACCAGGTCGACGTCGTCGCGGGCGACCAGTGCGTCGGCGTCGGTGGTGAGCAGGTCCGCGGGGATGCCGCGGTCGGTGTCGAGGTTGCGCACGGCCACACCGCGCAGCACCACCGGGGCGCCGACGCGGGAACGCAGGTCCTCGGCGTGCTCGCGCAGGATGCGCACGACCTCGGTGCCGACATTGCCCATACCCAGGACCGCGACACCGATCGGGCGATCGGTCCCCCACGCACCCTTGTTCGCGTTCGCCGTCACGCTTCCACCTCCAAGCTGAGCAGGTCCGCCACCGTCTCCCGGCGCAGGATCAGGCGGGGCTTTCCGTCCCGCACCGCGACGACCGCGGGACGGGTCAACTGGTTGTACCGGCTGGACATCGAGTAGCAGTACGCGCCGGTGGCGGCGACGGCGACCAGATCGCCGGGGCCGACATCGGCGGGCATCCAGGTGTCCCGGATGACGATATCGCCGCTCTCGCAATGCTTTCCGACCACACGCGCGACCACCGGCCCGGCCTGCGAGGACCGTGAGACCAGGCGGCAGTCGTAATCGGCCTGGTACAGCGCGGGCCGGATGTTGTCGCTCATGCCGCCGTCGACGCTCACGTAGCGGCGGCGCAGACCGCCGTCCAGCGAGACGTCCTTGATGGTGCCCACCTCGTAGAGCGTCACCGTGCCGGGGCCCGCGATGGCGCGGCCTGGCTCCACCGCGATCACCGGCGTCGGCAACCCGGCGCGTTCCGCTTCGGCGGCGACCAGCTCGCGCAGGTTCGCGGCGAACTGGTCCAACGGCGGCGGGTCGTCCGACGGCAGGTACGAAATACCCAGTCCGCCACCGAGATCCAGCGTCGCGATCTGCGCGGTGCGCTCGACGCCGAACTTGTCGATGGCCTCGCGCAGCAGGCCGAGCATGCGCCGCGCGGCGATCTCGAAGCCGTCGATCTCGAAGATCTGCGAGCCGATGTGGCTGTGCAGGCCGACCAGACGCAGATTGTCGGCGTCGAAGACGCGCGCGAGCGCCTCCATCGCGTCGCCGCCCGCGATCGAGAAACCGAACTTCTGGTCCTCGTGCGCGGTCGAAATGTATTCGTGGGTGTGGGCTTCCACACCGACGGTGACGCGCACCAGCACGTCCTGCACCACACCGGCACGGCCGGCGACGGCTTCCAGGCGCTCGATCTCGATCAGCGAGTCGACCACCACGTGGCCGACGCCCGCGGATACCGCGGCTTCCAGCTCCGCGACCGATTTGTTGTTGCCGTGCAACGCGATTCGCTCGGCGGGGAAGCCCGCGTGCAGCGCGACGGCGAGTTCACCGCCGGAGCACACGTCCAGCGAGAGGCCCTCGTCGCGGATCCAGCGGGCGACCTCGCCGCACAGGAACGCCTTGGACGCGTAGTGCACCCGCGCGTTCGCCCCGAAGGCGCGCACCATGTCGCGGCAGCGGGAACGGAAGTCGTCCTCATCGACGACGAACAGCGGGGTGCCGAACTGGGCGGCCAGCTCGTGCACCGGCACGCCGGCCAAGCGGAGGACCCCGTCTTCGCCGCGCACGGCGTTGCGCGGCCACACGTTCGCGGGCAGGTCGATCATCTGCTTCGGATCGCTCGGACGCTCCGGCAGATTCGGCGCGTGCGGAATCTCGGCATGCCGGGGACCGGCGGGATGTGCGCTCATGCCTTGTCCTCGCTGCGCTCGCTCACTGGTGCTTCCTTCCTCGCTCTGGTCGGCCGGCCGGTCACATGCGCTCCGGCGCACTGACGCCGAGCAGACCCAAGCCGTTGGCCAAGACTTGGCGCGTGGCGTTCACCAGAGTGAGCCGGGCGGCGTTCGTCGGTGAGACGGGGTCGTCACCCAGCGGCAGGACGCGCAGGTTCTTGTTGGTCTGGAAACGGTGGTAGGCGCCGGCCAGCTCCTCCAGGTAGCGGGCCACCCGGTGCGGTTCACGCAGGCTCGCCGCGCTGCCCACCACGCGCGGGTACTCGCCGAGGGTGCGGATCAACTCGCCCTCCTCCTCGGCCGAAAGCAGCGCGAGATCGGGGGTGACGGCGTCGTATTCGAACTCGGCGGCGTTGCGCGCGATGGACGCGGTCCGGGCGTGCGCGTACTGCACGTAGTAGACCGGGTTCTCGTTGCTCTGGCTGGCCCACAGGTTCAGGTCGATGTCGATGCTCGAGTTCACCGACGAACGCACCAGCGAGTATCGCGCCGCGTCCACGCCGATCGCCTCGACCAGGTCGTCGAGCGTCACCACGGTGCCCGCCCGCTTGCTCATCTTCACCGCGACGCCGTCGCGCAGCAGGTTCACCATCTGCCCGATCAGCACCTCGACGGTCGCCGGATCGTCACCGAAGGCGGCCGCGGCGGCCTTCAGCCTGCCGATGTAACCGTGGTGGTCGGCGCCGAGCATGTAGATGCACAGGTCGAAGCCGCGGGCGCGCTTGTCCTGGAAGTAGGCGATGTCGCCCGCGATGTAGGCCGCTTTGCCGTCGCTCTTGATGACCACCCGGTCCTGGTCGTCACCGTATTCCGAGCTGGCGATCCACCAGGCGCCGTCCTTCTCGTACAGGTCGCCGGAGTTCTTCAGCCGCTGCACCGCCTGCTCGACCGCGCCGGAGGCGAACAGCGAGCTCTCGTTGAAGTAGACGTCGAAGTCGGTGCCGAACTCGTGCAGCGACTCCCTGATGTGCGCGAACATCAGCTCGACGCCTACCGCGCGGAACAGTTCGAGGCGCTCGCCCTCCGGCTTGCTCAGCGCGTCGGGGTGCGCCGCGATGATCTTGTCGGCGATCTCGCCGATGTAAGCGCCCGCGTACCCGTTCTCCGGAGTCGGCGCGCCGGTGGCGGCGGCGACCAGCGAGGCGGCGAACCGATCGATCTGCGCGCCGTGATCGTTGAAGTAGTACTCGCGCGCCACGTCGGCGCCCTGCGCGGCCAGGATGCGGCCCAGCGCGTCGCCGACCGAGGCCCAGCGGGTACCGCCGAGGTGCACCGGGCCGGTCGGGTTGGCCGAGACGAACTCCAGGTTGATCCGGGTGCCCTTCAGCGTGTCCGCGGTGCCGTAGGCGGCGCCCGCGGCGAGCACCCGCTCGATGATCGCGCCCTGCGCGGAGGCGGCGAGGCGGATGTTCAGGAAGCCGGGCCCGGCGACCTCGGCGGCGGCGACACCGTCCGCGTGGGCCAGTGCGTCGGCCAGCCAAGTGGCCAGGTCACGAGGCTTGGTTCCGGCGCGCTTGGCCACCTGCATCGCGACATTCGTGGCATAGTCGCCGTGTTCCGGGTTTCGCGGACGCTCCACGGTGACCTCGTCGGGCAGGACCGCGGGGTCCAGTCCACGTTCGACAAGCACCTTCGCCGCGGTCGAGCGAAGGAGATCTGCAAGGTCAGCTGGAGTCACGAGTCTCTATCCTATGGTCTTGGCGGGTGTACACCTCTGGGTGGGCACTGCGCAGCCAGCGGATCCATCCACGTCGAAAGAGCACACTGAGCGATGCCTAGCAGTCCCAGCGCCAAATCGGCCAAGGCCGCCAAGGCCGCGGCGAAGTTGTCGGGTCCCCGCAAGGGGGGCAAACAAGGGCAGCTTCCGAAGAAGAATCGCCAGGTCCCCTGGCTGGCCATCGGCGCGGCCGTAGTAATCATCGCATTGATCGGCGCGCTGGCTTACAACCTGGTCCCCAAGTACCGGGAGAAGGCCGATCTGGAGAAGTACACGCCGAGCGCGCAGAAGAAGGACCCGTCGGACGGGATCGCGGGCGTGGTGAAGAAGGAATACCCCGCGGGCCTGCACATCGGCTCGAACCAGCGGGTGGCCTACGACCAGGCGCCGCCGTTCGGCGGCCCGCACGACCAGTCCTGGGCGACCTGCACCGGCGTGGTCTACGACAAGCCGATCCGGGTGGAGAACGCGGTGCACTCACTCGAGCACGGCGCGGTCTGGATCGCCTACAACCCGGACAAGGTGAACGCCGACGGCATCGAGACACTGAAGGCGAAGGTCGAAGGCAAGCCGTACACGCTGATGTCGCCCTACCCCGGCCTCGACTCCGCGGTGTCGCTGCAGTCCTGGGGTCATCAGTTGAAGCTCGACAGCGCGGACGACAAACGCGTCGGCCAGTTCATCACCGCCCTGCGGCTGAACAACTACACCTACCCCGAGGTGGGCGCCGACTGCTCGACCATCGTCTTCGACACCGACAACCCGCCGCCGTTCGACCCGACGCCGCCCGGACCCGACGCGGTACCGATGGACGGCAGGGGCCTGCAGCCGGATCCGACCGAGCTCGGTGGTGCGCCCGGCGGCCTTCCGGGTGTGCCCGGCGTTCCCGGACTCCCCGGGCTGCCCGGTATGCCCGGCGCTCCGGCGCCCGCGCAGCCCGCGCCCGCCCAGCCCGCACCCGGCGCGGGGCAGTAGTGTCCGGCGATCGTGAAGACGCCGGGACCGACTCTCGCGAAGCATCCGCTGGGGCCGGCACTCCCGAAGCAACCGCCGGAGCTGCCACCGCCAAGACACCCGCTGGGGCGGCCACTCCCGAAGCACCGGCCGGGACCGACTCTCGCGGCGCAACCGCCAGGGCTGGCACTTCGGAGGTACCCGTACCCGCCGACCGCGAAGCTCCGGGGGTTGGCGCGCCCGAATCCCGCACGCCCGGCGAGCACCGAGCCGCCGGATCCGACGAGCGCCGAGCCACTATGTCCGACAAGCACGAAGTCGATGGATCCAGCGGGCACGACGTTCCGGACGGATCCGATAACCGCGACGCGTCGGCCGGTTTCAGCGGACAGTTCCGCCGCCAGCGCACGGCGCTGCTGACCCTCGGCATCATCGGCGCCATCCTGATCGGCTTCGCGATCGGCGTGCTGGCGCGAATTCCGCTGGACGGTTCGCCGGAGCAGGACCCGGGCGCGGTCGACGCCGGTTTCAGCCAGGACATGTCGGCGCATCACGCACAAGCCGTCGAGATGGCGGGGGTGGTGCTGGTTCGTTCCACCGACACCGAGGTACGGCGTCTGGCCTACGACATCCTGACCACCCAGCAGAGCCAGATCGGGCGCATGCAGGGCTGGCTGCAACTGTGGGGCGAGCCCGCGCAGGGCGTGGACGGGTTCATGGGCTGGATGACCGAGCCCATGGGCGGACACGACCACTCCGGAACGAACGAGCCGCACCACTCCGGTCCGGTGTCCGCCATGCCCGGCATGGCCACGCCCGCCGAACTCGCCGCGCTGCGCCAGGCCACCGGCCCCGCCCTCGACACCATGTTCCTGCAGCTCATGCTGCGCCACCACGAGGGAGGGCTGCCGATGATCGACTACGCCGCCCAGCACGCGGCCACCACAGCGGTGCGCACCCTCGCGGAGACCATGGCCAAAACCCAGCGCGGTGAATCCGAGCTGATGACCACCATGCTCAGAACCCGCGGCGCCGCCCCCCTCCCCTGACCGAAACCCCGCCGCCGTCCGCGCTTTTTGGCGGACGGCGGCCGATACGATAGGCTGACCCAGCCCGATCGGACCGCCTTCCAGGCCCCGACCGAGTCCTATCCCGCCCTCGTAGCTCAGGGGATAGAGCGTCTGCCTCCGGAGCAGAAGGCCGCAGGTTCGAATCCTGCCGAGGGCACGCACGAGAAAGGCCCCTGTCGGCTCGTTCGCCAGCAGGGGCCTTCCTCGTCTGCATCTCAGCCTAGCTCGATGGATGTGACCGCATCAGCTGCTGCCGAACACACCATTCGGTATGAGCTTGTGGAACATGCGCCACAGCGGATCATTGCCGCGGCCACGGTCGTGATCTCCCCACCAATCATCGCCGCGGTCACTGCCGGGGAAGCCGGGACGGTCGTCCCAACGGTCATGCTTGATTTCGGTGCCGACCACGACGGGTGCCGCTGGATCGGCCGAGGCCGGAATCGTAGATATGGACAGGGACACAGCGGCGATAGCGCCGGCGACAACTGCGCGGGCCAGTATCCGGCGCGGAGTAGTCGATGTGGTTGCCGAGGACAACGGCAGATCCTTTCTAACATCAGTGCACGTATTCACCACGCCCCTGATCTGCCTGAAGGCACCCGGGAGCAGGGAGGAGATCCACAGTGCCCGCGTACGGGTGCCCCGGTCCCCCGGGCCATATCGTACGCACGTCCGATGTTTTAGGGAGGGTCGGCGTTACCGGGAGTCACGCGGTGGTCCCGACCAGCCGAGGACTGAAAGCCGTGTAGCCGGGTTCAGTCCAATAGGCGGTGACAGACGCTCGCGTCTGCCCCACGGCCGTATGCCCGCTCGAAATCCTCATAGCCCGGATCTATCTTGCCGTCCAGGTAGTACGGGACCAGAGCCGCCTCGACGCTATTGCACACCCATTTTTCACCCGAACCACTGTTTTGCATTTGGAAAGTAATCCAGTGGTGGCCGCTCAAAGGAGCTCCCGCGGAGGCCGTGCATTCACGGCCTTTCACGGATCCGAAGTGCGGTAAGTCGAGCGTGTAGTTGCAGGTGTAGGTCGGTAGAACTTGCGCGGCAGCGGTGGGGGCGGTCACCAGACCGGCGGTAGCGGCCAGCAGGAGTACAGGCAGGCCCAGGCGGGCCAGACGGGTTGTGCTCATCGCGGTTCCTATTCGAAATCGAAATCGATCGCATTTGCGGAAAGTGACTCGCGAACGGCTATCTCGCTCGCGTGGCGCGGTCAGATCGAGCGACAGTTACTCGCGTCCACCCCGGCGTTGAGCACCGCCTCCGCGTCGTAGGATCCCATTCCCGGATGGATCGGCTTGCCGAGGTACGGGAACGCCCCACCGCACTCCCATTTTTCGCCGGTGACGCTGTTCTCCATCCGGACCGGGTAGAAGTGGTTACCGTCCAGCGGCGCACCCGGCGACGCGGCACACTTGCGCGCTCGCATCGAGCTGAATATCACGAAGTAGCTCGTGATGGGCGTGTACTTGCAGGTGTAGGTCGGCAACGGGGGTTGTGCCACGGCAGTGGGAGCCGTCGCCAGACCAGCACTAGCGGCCAGCATGAGCACGGGCAGCCCGAGCAGGGCAAGACGGGTTGTGATCATCAAGGCACCTTCACCGACCGGCCTAAAGAAACCCTTAACGACTCGTAAGCAAGGACAACCGGCGCCGGCTTCCGTAGGAAATGATGACGAGTGGCACACCACGGTGGGCGGTCGACGCAGCCTTGTGCCACTCGTGACTCGTCTACGCACGGAAGGTGAACGTATTGGTCGGCGTTGGGGCTGGGCGGCGTTGGGTGGTGGTGGGAGTTGTCGCGGTCGCTGTGGCGGTGCTCGGGGGTGGCTTGTGGTTCGAGATCGCCGGGGAGCGGCCGCCGTTCGATACGGATGCGGTTTCGGGGACTCAAGTTGTTTGGGTGACGGCGCCGGCGGGGGCCGACCGGGGGACGTTGGAACTGTGGCAGCGGGACCGGCTTCGACGGTGGGAGCGCACGTTGGCGGTGCCCGCCTGGGTGGGCGCGGCTGGGATTTCGCGGGAGGCAAGGGAAGGGGCGGCGTATACGCCGGAGGGCACCTTCGCGTTGACCGAGGGCTTCGGCCGGTTACCTGACGTAGACGCGAAGCTTCCGTACCTGTCGGTGGATCCGTCGAACACCTGGTGGTGGGTGTCCGACACGGAGAGCCCGCTGTACAACCAGAAGTATCAATGCGCCGAGGGCGGCTGTCCGTTCGACACCGCCCTCAGCGAGAACCTCGGGCGCACCGACCCGCAATACAACTACGCGCTGGTCATCGATTACAACCGCTTTCCGGTGGTGCCGAAGCAGGGCTCGGCGTTCTTCGTCCACGTCGAGGCCGGCAGGCCGACCGCGGGCTGCGTCGCGGTCGGCGCCGACGTCATGCGTACGCTGCTGAGCACCCTCGAGCCGTCGAGGAAGCCGGTGATCGGCATGTACGCGACCTGAATCGCCGCACCGCGCGCGGACGAGGCGCGAAAGGCCCACTCGCAGACGAGAAAAGGGCTCCCGACTAGTCGGGAGCCCTTTCGCTCGAGTGGGTCGGGTGCCGTCTGCGGCTCGGCTACGGCAGGGGTTCGGTGGGCTTGTCGGTGGCCGTCAGGACGCCGGCTCTGGTGAGGTAGGTGAAGGCGGGGGCGGTCAGGCCGGGCTGGAGGAAGTAGAAGTGGGCTTTGGTGACCGTGCCGTTTTCGGCGGCGTCGCACAGGGCGTGCAGGGCGGTGGGGTCGACGGTGAGGGCGGTGAGCTTGCCCGCCTCGTAGTCCATCTCCACCCACTTCGCGTGGATGGCGGCGCTCATGACGCTGCCGGTGAAGTCCTCCCGGTCGGAGGCGGCGCTGAGGCTGAACTCGAGGCCGTCGTCGAGGTCGGTCGGCGTGTGCTGCCAGCGGCCGAATTCCCACCAGCGCACGAAGCTGACCGGACCGCTCAGCCCACCGGGCAGCTGCGCGGTCGGTTCCACCGAACGCACCCAGGCGGGCGCCGCGGCCAGCGGATCGTAGGAGGTCCCGGTGACCTCGTTGTCCTCGTCCCTCCCGAATAGCAGCGCGCGGTCACCGGGATATCTGACCAGTGAGTACCAATTGCCCTCACCGTCGTCGTTGATCAGCCGGCCGCCTTCCACTCTGGCCGTCTGCCCGATCTCCTGTCCGCTCGCGACCCGATCGGTGTGGGTCGCGGAAGTGATCACGTCCAAGACGGTCACACGCGCCCACAGCACCTCGGGATGCGGCAACTGAAATCCCATGCCGGGCAACGTATCACCGGCCCCCTACGGCGACAACCGGGCAACAATCGGCCGGACAACCCACCCGTCCGGCGCTGCGCACCGCGGCAAACGGGCTCGCTATGGGCGCTCACAGGGATCTTCGAATTTCCGACAAGACAGGCAAACTCGAGGCTACGTGCTCGATCACAGCTCGCACGGCATTCCAGCCTCCGCACGCACGGTTCGGCCTAAAGTCCCGGAGCGGCGGACTTCCGCGGACGCAGGGCATAGGCGGGGACCAACTGGTCGCGCACGTGCAGGTCCGGGCGGCCGTCGGCGAACTGGATGCTGTAGGTCACCCGGCCCACCCAGTCGCCGTCGACGGTGGGCAACCAGTGCGTCAGGGTGCCGGGGCGCTCGCCGCGCATGATGACGCCCGCGCCGTTCACATGCCGCGGAAGCCCCGGGTCGCGGACCAGGATCGCGTCCAGCCGCACCCAGACCGG
The DNA here is from genome assembly GCF_021183645.1 of Nocardia gipuzkoensis. Taxonomy (NCBI): domain Bacteria; kingdom Bacillati; phylum Actinomycetota; class Actinomycetes; order Mycobacteriales; family Nocardiaceae; genus Nocardia; species Nocardia gipuzkoensis. Next base: position 1,330,894 of record NZ_CP089225.1, read on the forward strand.
CCGCGGCGGGTAGGTCAGCGTCCGGTAGTAGTGGCCGGTCCGGTTCGGGTAGACCAGCTCCGGTTCCGTGCCTTCGGTTCGCGGCGTTTCATCGCTTATCGAACCCATGTTCGAATGTTAGCCGGACATATGCGGCAAGCACCAGGCAACCCCGACCGGAAATCGGACGGCATGACGACGACCACATCTCCGGCTCGGGTCGCAGCGGAAGATCTAATATGATTGTTCTAGAACGATCATATTAGAAGGAGTACGACATGTCCGCGAAGTTCGAGGTCGTCAAGGGTTTCTACCGGGCGACGCAGACGGGTGACGGACCGGCGATCCTGGCGCTGCTGCACCCGGACTTCGAAGCCCGGACCGCACCGGGGATGCCGTGCGGCGCCGGGGGCTCTTTCCACGGGCCGCTCGCGGCGATGGCGCGAATCTGGGGCGCGGTAGCCCGGGATTTCGAAACCGCCCCGTACGACGAAACCTGGCAGGAGACCACCGACGGCACCGTCGTGGTGACGGGCCACTATCGTGGCGCGGCGCGTGGCACCGGCCGCGAATACGAGGCCGAATTCGTGCACCTGTGGCAGGTGGACGACGAAGGACGCATCACGCGGCTGCACCAGTACACCGACACCGCACGCTGGCACGCCGCGCTGACCGCCTGACCGCGCCGGGGAGACCGTTCGCCATGGGTCACGGCAACCTCGCGAACGGTCCCGTCCGGTTTGGTTTCCGGTGGCCCGGGCACGCCGTTGCCGTAGCGATGCAGGCACCGGGGGTAGACACCGGAGGACGACGACATGGCTTACCCGCCGGGCGGGCAACCGCCGGATGAGCAACCGCAGTACCCGCAACAGCCGTCTCCTGGACAGGGCCCGCCGCCGGGCCCGGGTTATCCGCCACCCGGTTATCCGCCGGCCGGATACCCGCCGCAACCACCGAAGCAGAGCCACACCGGCTTGATCGTCGGCCTGGTGGCGATAGTCGCCCTGGTGATCGCGGGGGCGGTGATCACGGGCGTGTTCTTGACCTCGCAGGGCCGAGGTCCGCTCGCCTCGGACGAGAAGCGGATCGAGTTGTCGATTCGCGACTTCTACGAGACCCTCGACACCCGCGGTTTCAGCGCGGCAGCCGAGCAGGCGTGCGCCCGCGAGCGCGCCGCTTTCGAGGCGATGACCGAGCGCGAGAGGAACGAATTCGACAGCACCGCCGTTTCGGTCACCATCGATAGGATCGAGGACGTCGTCGTCACCGGAGACACCGCGACCGCGAAGGTCACCGGCAAGCTCACCGTCGCGGTGCCCGGCGAACAGCCCGATACCGAAACCAGCACGACCGAGCACCTGAAGAAGGAAGACGGCAAGTGGAAGGTCTGCTCTGCGGAGGGCACGCGCTGAGCGAATGCACGCACCCATGAGTTGCTGCGGGCCGAACCGCAGAACCGTTCTCGGGGCACTCGGCCTCGCCGCACTGCTTCCCCTCGCCGGACGAACGAAAGCTCGGGCACAGCCGAATTCCGCCGTCGCCACCGATCTCGAAGTGGTGACCATCACCGACACCTCGGTGATCCTCACCTGGACCACGCTCGCCCCCGACCCGGCCGGGCGGCTGATCCCGGTCGACGCCGACACCCGAGTGCGGATCGGCCCCGCCGACGCTGCGCGCGACCCGGTGCCGGTCTTCGCAGACGACCGGCCCACCCCGTTCCACTACGCCGAGATCGAGGGGCTCGAACCGGGCCGCGCCTACCGTTTCGAGGCCTGGTCGGCGGGCCTGCGCGCCACGCCGGCGCTGTCGCTGACCACCTCCGATCCCGCCGCACCGGAAGCTCGCGGCGAATTCACCACTTTGGTTCCGCCGCCCGGCCGCAGGCTGCGCACGCTGGCGCTGGCCAACGACGTGCACTACGGCGAGCAGATCAGCGGCTTGATCGTCGGCGACCTGCCGCCCGGCTTCCGGCAGGCCCCTGACCTCGCGCCCTATCCCGAGGTGATGCTGGCCGCCGTCCTGGACGACCTGCGCCGCCCCGACCGCGGGGCCGAACGCCTGCTGCTGGCGGGCGACCTGACCGCCGAAGCCTCCGAAAACGACACACGTAAGGTGCGGGCCCGCCTCGACGCGTGGGGGGCCCTGGGCCGGGACTACCTGGCCGTGCGTGGCAACCACGACCGGCCGCACATCGGCGCCGAATACGCCGGTTGCGCGACCGCTCCCGTCGATCACCGGGACTGCTGGGCCGACGTCTTCTCCGCGCGTCAGCAACTGGTCGAACACGAGATCGGTGGCCTGCGGCTACTGGGCGTGGACACCAGCCGGCTCGACGGCGCGGGCGGATCCATCGAACGGCCCCAGTTCGATCACCTCGCCGAACGCCTGCGCGCCGATCCGGACCGGCCGACGCTGCTGTTCGGCCACCACCCCGTCACCACCGAGTCCGGGCTGACCAACCTCGCCGGGCCGGGATTCGTCCTCGACGGACGCGACAGCGCCGAACTGCAGACGCTCTACACCCGGTCGCCCGGCGTCTTCCTGCATCACAGCGGCCATACCCACCGCAACCGCCGCACCAGACCGGACGCGTCGTGTGCGGTGGAGTTCCTGGAGGTCGCCGCGGTCAAGGAGTATCCGGGCGGCTACAGCCTGCTGCGTCTCTACGAAGGCGGCTACATGGTCAATTTCTACAAGACCCGCACCGAGCAAGCGCGGCGCTGGAGCGCGCTCACCCGCGGCGAGTACTTCGGGCTACTCCCGGACTACACGCTCGGCACCTGTGCCGACCGCAATCACGTTGTGCTGCGCGACTTCTCGGGGCTGCGGTAGCGGGCGAGGGGATTCGCCAGATCCGGGAACCGTTTCCGCACGTCGAACGCGGTACCTTCCTTAGGCTAGCCTCAACATACGTACGAGGGACGCGGTCGGAAGGACGAGGATGAAGCCGGTCAGATGGAAGACGATTGCCGCCGGATTGGCCGTCGCGGTGACGGCGCTCGGCAGCACGGCTTGCTCCGATTCCTCCGACGACGCGAACGAGATCACCGTCTACAACGCGCAGCACGAATCGCTCACCAAGGAGTGGGCCGAGGCGTTCACCAAGGAAACCGGCATCAAGGTGACGTTGCGCCAGGGCGGCGACACGGCGCTGGGCAACCAGCTGGTTGCCGAGGGCGCGGCCTCGCCCGCCGACGTGTTCCTCACCGAGAATTCGCCCGCCATGGCGCTGGTGGAGAACGCGGGCCTGTTCGCCGACGTGGACGCCGCGACCCTGGAGCAGGTGCCCGCGCAGTTCCGGCCGTCCACCGGCAAGTGGACCGGCGTCGCCGCTCGCTCAACGGTTTTCGTCTACCACAAGAACAAGGTCCAGCCGGGGCAGCTGCCCGCATCGCTGCTCGATCTGGCGCAGCCGCAGTGGAAAGGCCGCTGGGGCGCGGGCGTGTCCGGCGCCGACTTCCAGGCCATCGTGGCGGCCCTGCTCGCGCTGAAGGGCGAGGACGTCACCCGCGCCTGGCTGAAGGGCATGAAGGAGAACGCGACACCCTTCCCGAACAACGTCGCGACCATGAAGGCGGTCAACTCCGGTAGCCCGGACGGCGGCGTCATCTACCACTACTACTGGTACCGCGACCAGGCGAAGACCAAGGAGAGCAGCGCCGACACCGCCCTGCACTACTTCAAGAACCAGGACCCGGGCGCATTCGTCAGCGTCTCCGGCGGCGGCGTGCTGAAGGCGAGCAAGAAGCAGGAGGCGGCGCAGAAGTTCCTGGCCTTCATCGTCGGCAAGGCCGGGCAAGAGGTGCTGCGCGACGGCACGTCGCTGGAGTACCCGGTCGCCGGCGGCGTGGCCGCGAACCCGGCGCTGCCGCCGCTGGCCGACCTGCAGGCCCCGGCCGTCGACCCGTCGAAGCTGGATTCGAAGAAGGTCGCCCAGCTGATGACCGAAGCGGGTCTGCTGTAGTCGTGGCGCTGCGGACCGTTGTGAGGGCACCCAGGGTGGGCAGGCCGGGGCCGGTCGTCACGATCGTCGCGCTGCTGCTGGTGGCGGCGACGTTCGTACCGCTCGGATACATCGTTTCGACGGTCTTCTCCACCGGCCTCGATCAGGCGGCCGAGCTGGTGTTCCGGCCCAGAGTCGGTGAACTGCTCGGTAATACGGCCGCTCTGGTGGTGTGCACCGTGCCGATCTGCGTGGCGCTCGGCGTCGGGCTGGCCTGGGTGGTCGAACGCACCGACGTTCCGGGCAAGTCTTGGTGGGGGCCGGTTTTCGCGGCGCCGCTGGCAGTGCCCGCGTTCGTCAACAGCTATGCCTGGGTCAGCGTCTTCCCGGCCGTGCACGGGCTGTGGGCGGGTGTGGTGATCTCGACGATGTCCTACTTCCCGCTGGTCTACCTGCCCGCGGCGGCGACACTGCGCCGACTGGACCCCGCGGTGGAGGAGTCGGCGCGCGCGCTGGGCTCCGGTCCGGTCGCGGTGTTCGCGCGAATCGTGCTGCCGCAGTTGCGCTTGGCCGTCCTCGGCGGCGGGCTGCTCATCGCACTGCATCTGCTCGCCGAGTACGGCGCCTTCGTGATGGTGCGGTTCGACACGTTCACCACGGCCATCTTCGAGCAGTACCAATCCAGCTTCGCCGGTCCGGCGGGCAGCATGCTCGCCGGTGTGCTCGTGCTGTGCTGCCTGGCGCTGCTCGGGGCGGAGGCCGGGCTGCGCGGCCGGGCGCGCTACGCGCGAATCGGCAGCGGGGCGCCGCGCGCCGCGACTCGGATCCGGTTGGGCGCCGGCACGGTACCGGTCCTGGCCGTGCTCGTCGCGGTGACGGCGGGCGCGCTCGGCGTGCCGTTGTGGACCATTGTGCGCTGGTTGCGCATCGGCGGAACGGCGATATGGGACCTCACCGACATCGGCGACGCACTCGGGCAGACGGTGGCGCTCGCGGCCGTCGCCGCGCTGCTCACCACACTGTGCGCGTTCCCGGTCGCGTGGATCGCGGTGCGTTCCACCTCGGCGTTCGCCCGGCTGGTCGAGGGCGCCAACTACATCACCAGCTCGCTGCCCGGCATCGTGATCGCGCTGGCCATGGTGACCGTGACCATTCGGTGGGCGCCCGCGCTCTACCAGACGGCGAGCATGGTGATCGCCGCATACCTCCTGCTGTTCCTGCCCCGGGCCCTGGTCAGCGTGCGCGCCGGGCTCGCCCAGGTGCCGGTCGGCCTGGAGGAGGCGTCCCGCTCGCTGGGCAAGTCGGGGCCCGCGACGTTCTTTCTCGTCACGCTGCGTCTCGCGGCGCCGGCCGCGGCTGCCGCCGCCGCGCTGGTGTTCGTCGCCGTGGCGACCGAATTGACCGCGACGCTGCTGCTGGCGCCCAACGGAACTCGCACGCTGGCGATGCGGTTCTGGGGCCTGTCCGGCGAATTGGACTACGCGGCCGCGGCACCGTACGCCCTGATCATGATCGTCACCGCCGTGCCGGTGACGTATCTGCTGTTCACCAACTCGCGGAAGGCGGCCGGGATATGAGTCGCGTTGTGGTCGCCGATGTGTCGAAGACCTTCGGTCACACCCGCGTGCTGAGGGAGATCAGTCTCGACGTGCCGGACCGCACCGCGACCGCCGTGGTCGGCTCGTCCGGTTGCGGCAAGACCACACTGCTGCGGGTCATCGCCGGATTCGAGTCGCCGGATACGGGTTCGGTGTCGATCGGCGCGGAAACCGTTGTGGGCGAGCGAGGCACGGTGCCGCCGCAGCGGCGCAACATCGGCTACGTCGCGCAGGACGGGGCGCTGTTCCCGCATCTGACCGTCGGGCAGAACATCGCCTACGGACTCGGCCTGCGCCGCCGCAACCGGCAGCGGGTGCACGAGCTGCTGGAGATGGTCTCACTGGACGCGTCCTATGCCGATCGGCGGCCGCATCAACTCTCCGGCGGCCAGCAGCAACGCGTCGCGCTGGCCCGCGCGCTGGCCCGCAAGCCGTCGGTGATGCTGCTGGACGAGCCGTTCAGCGCGCTCGACGCGGGGCTGCGCGCGACGACCAGGCAGGCCGTGGCCGACACGCTGCGTGCGGCGGGTATGACCAGCATCCTGGTGACCCACGACCAGGAGGAGGCGCTGAGTTTCGCCGAGCAGGTGGCGGTGATGCGGGACGGGCGCTTCACCCAGGTCGGCACGCCGGAGGAGGTCTACGCCACGCCGAAGGACCTGTTCACCGCCCGCTTCCTCGGCGACTGCGTGCTGCTGGAGGCCGTGGTGGAAGCCGACGTGGCCAAGTGCGCGCTCGGGCGGATCCCGGTGCAGCGCAATGCCCCCGCCGGGACCGTGACCGTGATGCTGCGGCCGGAACAGCTTGTGGCTCGCACCGTTTCGGCGGGCGAGCCGGACAGCGGGCAGGTCAGCGCGGTCGAATTCCGCGGCGCCGACGTCATCCTGACGATCGGCCTCGACGGCGCCACCACCCCGGTGCGAGTACGCCGCGCCAGCGTCGACGCTCCGGCCACCGGCCGGCGGGTGCGTCTGGAAGTGCTCGGTTCGGCGGTGGCGTACGCCGAGCCGAATGCCGCCTGAAGCCACATCCAACAGCGGGCTGCCGTGATCATGGACCACCCCGATACGCCTCGAAGTGCTCGGCTCAGCGGTGACGTACACCGAGCCGAGCACCGAGGACATGTGGAGCGAGCGGCGGGAATCGAACCCGCGTAAACGGCTTTGCAGACCGTTGCCTAAACCACTCAGCCACGCCCGCCTCGCCCTAGATAGTGCCCGTGGCGAATAGGCCCGGCCTACCATTGCGCTCACGCTGATCCGAAGGCTGGTCGGATGTCCCCGTCCCCGTGCGGTGGCATGGAATGATCGGAACATGTCTCGGCCACGCCCGCTTCCGAACGACCCGATCGAGGAGGCCCACCGTCAGTGGGTCGGCCACGGCTGGGGCGATGTCGCCGACGGCATGGCAGCGGTGACGTCTCTGGTGCGGGCTCAGCAAATCGTGATGGCGCGGGTGGACGAGGCGCTGAAACCCACCGGGTTGACCTTCTCCCGCTACGAGCTGCTCATGCTGCTCAACTTCAGCAAAACCGGGGCCTTGCCGATGGCGAAAGCCAGCGCGCGCTTGCAGGTGCACCCCACCAGCGTGACCAACACCGTGGACCGGCTGGAGGCGGCGCAGCTCGTCGAGCGCGTACCGCATCCCAGCGACCGGCGCGCTACCCTGATCGAAATCACCGACGCCGGACGCGAATTGGTGGCGAAGGCGACCGAGGAGCTCAACGCGAAGGTCTTCGCGCTTCCCGGGCTCCCGCCCGAACGGCTGCATACCCTCCTGCAACTGCTCGCCGAATTCCGACACGCCGCGGGCGACTTCGACACCGCCGAGGGAACGGCGCGCTGGTCGGCTACGGCCACAGACTAATTCAACGTACCGGTCGGTCGAGTACCTCATCGGACCGACCGTCGAGTGACATACGGGCATCCAACCGGCGAATTGCCGGGCATGCCGTCTTGGCAGCGGAAGCGAAAAGGTCCACCATGGACTCATGGTGCTGGTCTTGGGTGTATCGGCGGGCGCTGGCGGCGCCCATGCGATGCTGACACACTCCGATCAGCCGCACCTACCCCCGATCGATCGCTGCGAAGTGCCGCGGCGCCCGGGCGGTGGCGTCGAGGAATCGGTCTTCGAGGCGATCCGTCAGATGAACCGCGCCGCCCACCGGCGCGACGAACTGATCTCGGGAACGGCGGTGACGTGCCGCTGTCCGCTGCACGCCGACGCCATCCGCGCCGGAGTGGCCGACCGGGGCGTGACCATCATCGACGAACCGCTCGCCCAGCTGCGCTATCTGCGCTTCACCGGGCAGTTGCCGGACAGCGGCTCGGTGATCCTCTACGACCTCGGCAGCTCCGGACTGACCATCACCCACGCGGACTGCCGCACCGACACGATCCTGTCCAGCAAACGCAGCACAGTGCTCGGCGGCGACGGCTACGACACGCTGTTGCGCTGGCGGCTGGCCCGCGACGGCGTGCTCACCGACACGACGACCATCCGGCGTCACCGCGAAGAACTGAGCGACGCGCGGGTGGTCACCGCGATCGACGACGACACCGGCGACCGGACCGTGCTCACCCGCAGCGACCTGGCCGAACTGTGCGCCGCGAGCATCCACCACTCCGCGTCGTTCGTGCGCCAGATCATCGACGAGACCGGCGTGCGGCCGGAGGCGATGGTGCTGCTCGGCGGCTGCACCCGCAGCCCCAGCATTCGCGCCGAACTGGCCGAACTGATCGACCTGCCGATCATCTACGACCCGGAGCCCGAATTCGTCTCCGCGCGCGGCGCCGTGCTGCTGGCCGCCGAACGACGCGGCGGCGTGGTCCGGATGGCCCGGTTGCGCGCCGGAGCCACGCTGGTCCCCGTCACCGTCGACCGGCGCAAGCTCATCGCGGCGGCCGCGGTCACCGTTGCCCTGGGCGCCACCATCGCCGGCCTGCTCGCCACGGACAACGACGCGACCCAGCCGGAAGGAGACCGGGCGCCCACGCCCGCGGAGATCGTCGCGCCCACGCCGGGACGCTTCGGATAGCCTGCGACGGGTCCGCCCGGCCGAGCGGTACCGGCGTCAGCGGTTGGTGAACTTCGCGGGACGCTTCTCGACGAAGGCGCTCATGCCTTCCTTCTGGTCCTCGATCGCGAACAGCGAGTGGAAGACCCGGCGTTCGAACCGCAGCCCCTCGGCGAGGGTGGTCTCGAACGAGCGGTTCACCGCTTCCTTGGCGATCATCGCGACCGGCAGTGACATCGACGCGATGGTCTCGGCCACCTCGAGGGCGGTGTCGAGCAGTTGCGCGGCGGGCACGATGCGCGAGACCAGGCCCGCCCGCTCGGCCTCCTCGGCGTCCATGTTGCGGCCGGTGAGCACCAGGTCCATGGCCTTGGCCTTGCCGATCGCGCGGGTCAGCCGCTGCGAGCCGCCGATACCGGGGATCACGCCCAGCTTGATCTCCGGCTGCCCGAACTTTGCGGTGTCGGCCGCGAGCAGGATGTCGCAGATCATGGCCAGCTCGCAGCCGCCGCCCAGCGCGTAGCCCGCGACGGCGGCGATGGTGGGCTTGCGGAACTGCGCCAGCCGGTCCCAGCGGGCGAAGAAGTCGTCCATGAACATGTCCATGTACGACTTGGGCTGCATCTCCTTGATGTCGGCGCCGGCCGCGAAGGCCCGCTCCGAGCCGGTGATCACGATGGCGCCGATCTCGTCGTCGTGCTCGAGTTCGTCGAGCGCGGCGATGACGTCGTCGAGGACCTGCGCGTTCAGTGCGTTCAGCGCCTTGGGGCGGTTCAGCGTGATCCAGCCGACCCGGCCCTTGCGTTCCAGCAGGATCGTCTCGAACTCACGCCCGCCCGTCGCCCGGCCGTCGCCCGCCACGGAATCGCTCTGCGATGCGTTCATTCCTCATGCACCCTCTTGGTCGGAACGGTTACGGATATCGGTGACGATAGCCGAGAAGTCCCGTCCGGCATCCGTCTGGTTGAAGCGCTCGTAGATCGCCGCGGCGAGCAACCCGAGCTGCCCGTCGATGTTGTTCTCGCGCAATGCGTTCGCGGCCAGACCCAGGTCCTTCGACATCAAGGCCGTGGCGAAACCCGGCTGGTAGTCGTTGTTGGCCGGGCTGGTCGGCACCGGGCCGGGAACCGGGCAGTAGCTGGTCAGTGCCCAGCTCTGGCCGGAGGCGGTGGAGACCACGTCGAAGAACGACTGATGGCTCAGCCCCAGCTTCTCGCCCAGCACCAGCGACTCCGACAGCGCGATCATCGAGACGCCCAGCAGCATGTTGTTGCAGATCTTCGCGGCCTGCCCGACGCCGGAGCCGCCGCAGTGCACGACCTTGCCGCCCATCACCTCGAGCGCCGGGAGCGCGTCGGCGAAGTCCTCGGCGGCGCCGCCGACCATGAAGGTCAGCGTGCCCGCCGCGGCGCCGGCCACACCGCCGGAAACGGGTGCGTCCAGCGCGCGGTGCCCGGCCTCGGCGGCGCGTTCGGCCGCGAGCTTGGCATCGGCTACGTCGATGGTGGAGCAGTCGATGAACAGCGTGCCCGGCGCGGCGACCGGCAGCAGCTCGGCGTACACGTCGAGGACGAGTTTGCCGTTGGGCAGCATGGTGATCACGATGTCGGCCGCGGCGGCCTCGGTGGCCGAACCGACCACGAGCGCGCCGTCGCGCTCGGCCTGCTCCCGCGCCGGGGGCACCGGGTCGAAGGCGAGCACCTCGTAGCCCGCCCGCACCAGGTTGGCCGCCATCGGCCCGCCCATGTGGCCGAGGCCGAGGAATCCGATTCGCTTGCTCATCACGCCACCTCCGGGGTCAAACCCAGCTCTCGATCGCCCAATTCGGCGAAGTATGCGTCCACTTGCGCGTCCGTGACCGCCTCCAGGGTGGCGGGCGACCACTGCGGGTTGCGGTCCTTGTCGATCACCTGGGCGCGAATGCCTTCCACCAGATCGTGCGAGGCCAGCGAGGCGATGGAAACCCGGTACTCCTCGTTCAGCACCGCCTCCAGGCCCGGCGCGGTGCGTGCCGCACGCAGCGAGCGCAGCGTGACCTTCAGAGCGACCGGCGATTTCGCCAGGATCTCGGTGGCCGCCGCCCGCGCTTCCGGCGCGTCGTGCGCTTGCAGCCGCGCGAGGATCTCCTCCACGGAATCGGCCGCGTAGCAGGCGTCGATCCAGCTCTGCCCGGCGGCCAGCGCGGAATCCGGCGCGTCGGTGGCGAACTTGGCGATCGCGATGTCCGCGCTCTCCGAGCGCAGCGTCTCCAGCAGGGCGGGCAGATCCTCGGAGGCGACGAAATAGTCGGCGAAGCCCGCCGCGATGGCGTCGCCCGCGCTCATCCGCGCGGTGGTCAGCGCGACGTGCGTTCCGATCTCGCCCGGGGTGCGGGCCAGCAGGTACGTGCCGCCGACGTCCGGGACGAAGCCGATGCCCACCTCGGGCATGCCGATCTTGGACCGCTCGGTGACGATGCGGTGGCTGCCGTGCCCGGAGAGCCCGACGCCGCCGCCCATCACGATGCCGTCCATGACCACCACGTACGGCTTCGGATAGCGGCCGATCAGTGCGTTGAGTACGTACTCGTCGCGCCAGAACCGCCCGGTGGGCGAATCGGCCCCCGCGGCACCGCTTTTCGCGTCCGCGTGGATCGCGACGATATCGCCGCCCGCGCACAGGCCGCGCTCCCCCGCGCCGGTGACGACCACGGTGCGCACCGCGTCGTCCTCGGCCCAGGCGCGCAGCGCGTCGGTGATGGCAAGGGCCATCGGGTGATTGAGCGCGTTGATGGCCTTGGGCCGGTTCAGCGTGATCAGGCCGAGACCGTCGCGCTGTTCGAAGAGAACTTCAGATTCGCTCATGCTCTGTCCTTTCCGGCACGAGCGGGGCCCTGCGTGGTCACGCTCCGCTGCCGCCTCCGGGCCTGACCGCTCATGCTGTGTCTCCTGCCGGCACGAGCGGGGCCCTGCGTGGTCACGCTCCGCTGCCGCCTCCGGGCCTGACCGCTCATGCTGTGTCTCCTGCCGGCACGAGCGGGGCCCTGCGTGGTCACGCTCCGCTGCCGCCTCCGGGCCTGACCGCTCATGCCGCTCCTACCACCAGTGAGCGGGCGACGACCACCCGCATGATTTCGTTGGTGCCCTCGAGGATCTGGTGCACCCGCAGATCCCGGACGATCTTCTCCACGCCGTACTCGGTGAGGTAGCCGTAGCCGCCGTGCAGTTGCAGGGCTTTGTTGGCCACCTCGAAGCCCGCGTCGGTGGCGAAGCGCTTGGCCATCGCGCACAGCTCGACCTTGTCCGGCGCGTCGGCGTCCAGCGCCGCGGCGGCCCGCCACAGCAGCGTGCGGGCGGCCTCCAATGCGATACGCATATCGGCGAGTTCGAATTGCAGCGCCTGATTGCGCAGCAGCGGCTTGCCGAACGCGTGCCGCTCGGCGAGATACGGAACCGTCTTGTCCAGCGCCGCCTGCGCGCCGCCGACCGAGCAGGCGGCGATATTGAGCCTGCCGCCGTTGAGCCCGTTCATCGCGATGCGGAAGCCGTCGCCCTCCGCGCCGAGCAAGTTCGCCGCCGGGACCCGGGCGTCGGTGAAGATCACCTGACGGGTCGGCTGCGCGTTCCAGCCCATCTTCTTCTCGTTGGCGCCGAAGGTGATGCCCGGTGTGTCGGCGGGGACGATGAATGCCGAGATTCCGCGCGCCCCCGCGTCACCGGTTCGTGCCATCACCACGTAGACGTCGGTGGCGCCCGCGCCGGAGATGAACTGCTTGGCGCCGTTGAAGACGTAGTCGTCGCCGTCGCGCACGGCCTTGGTGCTCAACGCCGCCGCGTCGGAACCGACGCCGGGCTCGGTGAGCGCGTAGCTGGCCAGCAGTTCCATCGCGGTCAGCCGGGGCAGCCAGCGGTTGCGCTGGTCGTCGTCGCCGTAGCGGTCGATCATCCACGTCGCCATATTGTGGATGGAGATGTAGGCGGCGATGGCGGGGCAGCCGGTGGCCAGCTGCTCGAAGATGCGCACGGCGTCGAGCCTGCGCAGCGCCGAGCCGCCCACGTCGTCGCGTACGTAGATGCCGCCGAGGCCGAGCGGGCCCGCCTTGCGCAGCACGTCCACCGGGAAATGCTTCTGCTCGTCCCATTCCAGCGCGTTCGGGGCGAGGAATTCGTCGGCGAAGCCGCGCGCGGTGTCGCGGATCGCCTTCTCGTCGTCGTCGAGTGCGAACATCCGCGTCAGTCCATGGTCGGGATGACGAACGCGTTGCTCTCCTTGAGGCCGGAGGGCCAGCGCTGGGTCACCGTCTTGGTCTTGGTGTAGAAGCGGATGGAATCCGGGCCGTGCTGGTTGAGGTCGCCGAAGCCGGAGCGCTTCCACCCGCCGAAGGTGTAGTACGCGATCGGCACGGGGATCGGCACGTTGATGCCGACCATGCCGACCTGCACGCGCGCGGCGAAATCGCGGGCGGTGTCGCCGTCGCGGGTGAAGATCGCGACGCCGTTGCCGTACTCGTGCTCGTTGGCCAGCCGCAGTCCCTCTTCGTAGTCCTTGGCGCGGACCACGCTGAGCACCGGACCGAAGATCTCCTCGCGGTAGATCCGCATCTCCGGAGTCACCTTGTCGAACAGCGTCGCGCCGACGAAGTAGCCGTCCTCGGCGCCCTCCACGACCAGACCGCGTCCGTCCACCACCAGTTCGGCACCCTCATCGATGCCGATCTGGACGTAGTTGTTCACCCGGTTCACGCCGTCCTGGCCGACCAGTGGGCCATAGTCGGCGCCGGGGTCGTCGGAACGGCCGACGTTGAGCTTGTGCACCCGCTCGGTCAGCTTGGCCACCAGGCGGTCGGCGGTCTCCTCGCCGACCGGGACGGCCACCGAGATGGCCATGCAGCGCTCGCCCGCCGAACCGTAGCCCGCGCCGATCAGCTGGTCGGCAACGTCGTCGAGGTCGGCGTCCGGCATGACGATCGCGTGGTTCTTCGCGCCGCCGAAGCACTGGGCGCGCTTGCCGTTCGCGGTCGCGGTCTCGTAGATGTACTGCGCGATCGGGGTGGAGCCGACGAAGCCGACGGCCTTGATGCGCGGATCGTGCAGCAGCGTGTCGACGGCTTCCTTGTCGCCGTTGACGACGTTGAACACGCCGGCGGGCAACCCCGCCTCGAGGAACAGCTCGGCCAGCCGCAGCGGCACCGAGGGGTCGCGCTCGGAGGGCTTGAGGACGAACGCGTTGCCGGTGGCCAGCGCGGGACCGGCCTTCCACAGCGGGATCATGGCCGGGAAGTTGAACGGGGTGATGCCCGCGACGACACCCAGCGGCTGGCGCATCGAGTACACGTCGATGCCGGTGCCCGCGCTCTCGGTGTATTCGCCCTTGAGCAGGTGCGGGATACCGACGGCGAATTCGATGACCTCCAGGCCGCGCTGGATGTCGCCCTTGGCGTCGGCGATGGTCTTGCCGTGCTCGGAGGACAGCAGGGCGGCCAGCGAATCCATCTCGTCCTGCACCAGGGTCAGGAACTTCATCAGCACGCGCGCCCGCTTCTGCGGGTTGAAGGCGGCCCACACCGGCTGCGCGGCCTCGGCGTTCGCGATGACCGCTTCGACCTCGGATTTGCTCGCCAGCGGCACCCGCGCCTGCACCTGGCCGAGGTTGGGATCGAAGACGTCGCCGAAGTTGCCGGAAGTGCCCGGCACATGCTGTCCGCCGATGAAATGGGTGAGTTCGCGAACCATGCCAGTCCTGTTCTGGTAGCCGATCGGGACACCGCTGCGCGGTATGCGGTCATCCTATAGTTGGATGTCCAAGTATTGACAGGCCGCAGGTCGGATGTGATTCATCCCACGGCTGGGAGCCGACTGATCTGCCCGCGGCTTCCGACCGCACCGGCCAGGACGGCGGTCTATGACTTCACGACCGGATCGGCCTTCTTCTCCCGCCACGGCCGCACGAGGCGGAATGCGCCGAGGCCGAGCGTGATCGCGCCGATCGCCACCACGACGGCCGCGGCGCCCAGCGAGTCGTCGGTCCAGTCCGAGACCGCCTCGCCCGCCGCCAGCGCGATCGCCACACCGCCCCCGATGACGAGCACCGCCGACCGCTGGGTCGCGTACAGGGCGAAGCAGACCAGGGCCACCAGCGCCGTGAGTCCGTACGCCCAGGTCCGGCCGTCGATGTCGACACTCTGCGCGGCGGCGACGGACGTGACGATCGCGATCAGGTATCCGACCCGGATATCGATCAACGCTCCGAGCCTGGTCAGCGCAAACCACACGCCACCGAGCAGCAGCACCGCCACGCTGCCCCAGGTGTCGTCCAGATCGAGCACCTCGGTCAGCAGCCCCGCGACGGCCGCGGGCACGAAACACGCGCAGACCAGCATTCCGACGACCGACGGCAGCGCGAGGTAACCGAGCACCGCGATCACCGCTCCCGCCGCGCACGCGAAAACCCATGCGGCATCGGAGCCGCCGCCCTCCAGCGCCGTGCCGACGGACCCGGCTAGCGCGACGGAACCCAGCGCGAACAGGACCGCCGCCAGCCGGGCGCGGGCGCTGTGCATGCTCGTGCGGCGCGATCGCACGCCGGTGAGCAACACTCCACCGAGCAGCAGACCGGCCGACACGACGGCGAGCACACCCACCCGGACCGGCCGCCCGAGATCGTCCCAGGATGAGGACGCCACGAGGAAGATCCCGCCGAACAGCAGCCCGGCCCCGACATACGCGGCGATCTCGGCCAGCACCTTCCCGCGCGCCACCGCCGACGCCCGCTCGGCGGCGAGCGCGGTGAGCACCGCGTCGGCCTGGCTCGCGGACAGCACGCCCTCGGCGACCAGCCGCCCCAGCGCGGCGCCTGCCCTCTCATCCCTCACCATGCGCCCAGTATGTCCGAGTCGGCCGCCGCCACAACGCGAACCGGACTCGGACCCCCTGGGCAGCCGGGGGGACACGCGGACCGGCACAACTCGGCTCCCTGGCGATGTGATCGCAGTCACCGTAGGATTAGTTTGACGTCCTAGTATCGGGCGCCAATGGACTCGCCGGAGGAATTCCGTGGCCGACAGCAGCGCGCTCTACGCACCCACTCATCCCGTTCGTTTCGTCACGTCAGCGGCCCTGTTCGACGGGCACGACGCGGCGATCAACATCATGCGCCGCATCTTGCAGAGCCAGGGCGCGGAGGTGATCCACCTCGGCCACAACCGCTCGGTCAGCGAGGTGGTCGACGCGGTGCTCACCGAGGACGCGCAAGGCGTCGCGGTCAGCTCCTATCAGGGTGGTCATGTCGAGTACTTCGAATACCTGGCCGACGCGTTGCGGAAAGCCGGAGCCGAGCACGTGCGGATCTTCGGCGGCGGCGGGGGCGTGATCGTCGCGGAGGAGATCGCGCGCTTGGCCGCGTCCGGCGTGACCATCTTCTCCCCCGAGGACGGACAGCGGCTCGGTCTGCCGGGCATGATCAACCAGCTGATCCGCGCGTGCGATATCGACCTCGCGGCCGAGCCGCCGGTGCCGGAGGCGGTGCTCGCGGGCGAGCGCGCCGCCTTGGCCCGCGTCATCACCTGCCTGCAGGCGAACGCGCTGCCGGAGGAAGACCGGCTCGAGTTGGCCGACGCCGCGTCCGCGCGGACCGTGCCGGTGCTGGGCATCACCGGCACCGGCGGCTCCGGAAAGTCCTCGCTCACCGACGAATTGGTGCGCAGGCTGCGTTCGGATCAGCAGGACAAGGTGCGGGTCGCGATCCTCGCGGTGGACCCGACCCGGCGGCGCGGCGGCGGCGCGCTGCTCGGCGACCGCATCCGGATGAACGCGCTCGACGGCGAACACGTCTTCTTCCGCTCGCTGGCCACCCGCGGTGGACGGGAACTGCCGGACAACATCGATCTCATCGTGACCGCCTGCAAGGCAGCGGGATACGACCTGGTCATCCTGGAAACGCCCGGCATCGGTCAGGGTGACGCCGCGGTGACCGATTACGTCGACGTGTCGATGTACGTGATGACGCCCGAGTTCGGCGCCGCCTCCCAGCTGGAGAAGATCGACATGCTGGACTTCGCGGACGTGGTGGCGATCAACAAGTTCGAGCGCCGCGGCGCGGCGGACGCGCTGCGCGACGTGGCCCGTCAGCTGATCCGCAACCGGGAGGAGTTCCACGCCGCGCCGCAGGACATGCCGGTCTTCGGCACCAGCGCGGCGACGTTCAACGACGACGGCGTGACAGCGCTCTACCAGCACCTGACGGGGCTGCTCGCGCAGCACGGCCTGCGGCTCGAGCCCGGCGCCCTGCCCCGGGTGGACACCCGGACCTCCACGCGCTTCGCCCAGCTCATCCCGCCCGCGCGGGTGCGCTACCTGGCTGAGATCGCCGAGACCGTGCGCGGTTACCACGCCGAGACCGCCGCCCAAGCGCTCGCCGCGCAACGGCTGCAACGCCTCGAGCAGGTGGCGGCCGAATTGCCCGGCGACACCGCGGTCGCCGAACTGGCCGAACGCGCCCGCGCCGATCTGACGCCCGCGAACGCCGCGCTGCTGGCCGAGTGGCCCGCGCTCGCCGAGTCCTACCGCGGGGACGAACAGGTGGTCCGCGTGCGCGACCGGGAGATCCACACCCCGCTGCGCCGGGAGACCCTGTCCGGCAACTCGATTCCGCGCGTCGCGCTGCCCCGCTGCACCGATCACGGCGAGCTGCTGCGCTTCCTGCGCGCCGAGCACCTGCCCGGCCGGTTCCCGTTCACAGCGGGAGTGTTCGCGTTCAAACGCGATAACGAGGACCCGGCCCGCATGTTCGCGGGCGAAGGCGATCCGTTCCGCACCAACCGCCGGTTCAAGGTGCTCAGCGAGCATTCCGACGCGAAAAGGCTGTCCACCGCGTTCGATTCGGTGACGCTCTACGGGCACGATCCCGCCGAGCGACCCGACATCTACGGCAAGGTCGGCACCTCCGGGGTGTCGATCGCCTCGCTCGACGACATGAAGGTGCTCTACGACGGTTTCGACCTGACCGCCCCGGCCACCTCGGTGTCGATGACCATCAACGGCCCGGCGCCCACCATCCTGGCCTACTTCCTGAACACCGCGATAGATCAGGCGCTCGATCGTTTCGCGGCCGAGCAGGGGCGGCCACCGACCGAGGACGAGGCGGCCGAGCTGCGCGCGCGAACGCTGGCCACGGTGCGCGGCACGGTGCAGGCCGACATCCTCAAGGAGGACCAGGGCCAGAACACCTGCATCTTCTCCACCGAGTTCAGCCTGCGCATGATGGCCGACATCCAGGAATGGTTCGTGCGCAACGGCGTCCGCAATTTCTACTCGGTGTCGATCTCCGGCTACCACATCGCCGAAGCGGGCGCGAACCCGATCAGCCAGCTGGCCTTCACCCTCGCCAACGGATTCACCTACGTGGAGGCCTACCTCGCGCGCGGTATGCACATCGACGACTTCGCGCCGAACCTGTCGTTCTTCTTCTCCAACGGGATGGACCCCGAGTACTCGGTGATCGGCCGGGTGGCCCGGCGCATCTGGGCGGTCGCCATGCGGGATCGCTACGGCGCCAACGAACGCTCGCAGAAGCTCAAGTACCACATCCAGACCTCCGGCCGGTCACTGCACGCGCAGGAGATGAACTTCAACGACATCCGCACCACGCTGCAGGCGCTGATCGCGATCTACGACAACTGCAACAGCCTGCACACCAACGCCTACGACGAGGCGGTGACCACCCCGACCGAGGAATCGGTGCGCCGCGCGCTGGCCATCCAGCTCATCATCAACCGGGAGTGGGGCGTCGCGATGAACGAGAACCCGCTACAGGGCAGTTTCCTGGTGGACGAGCTCACCGATCTGGTCGAGGAGGCCGTGCTGAGCGAGTTCGAGCGGATCAGCGAACGCGGCGGCGTGCTCGGCGCGATGGAGACCGGCTACCAGCGCGGCAAGATCCAGGACGAATCGATGCGCTACGAACAGCGCAAGCACGACGGTTCGCTGCCGATCATCGGGGTGAACACCTTCCGCAACTCCCACGACGAGCCGCACCGGGAGCTGGAACTGGCGCGCGGCACCGAGGCGGAGAAGCAGTCCCAGTTGCGGCGGGTCCGCGAGTTCCAGCAGCGCAACCGGGATGCCGCGCACGCCGCGCTCGCCCGGCTCGAAGCCGTGGCCCGCACCGACGACAACATTTTCGAGGTCTTGATGGAGGCCGCGCGGGTATGCACGTTGCAGCAGATCACGGACACGTTCTTCACCGTGGGAGGGCAGTACCGCCGCAACGTGTGAGGACCGGGCCGGGTCCCGCCGATAATCCGGCCCGGCCCGCCCGGAGCGTGTGACAATCGCCGAGCAAACCTTCGGCGTGGTTGGGATGGCAGACATGGATCTTTCGGAAATTCGGATCATCGACGCGCACATCCACCAGTGGGATCCGTTCACCACACCCCGGGATTTCAGTGCCTTGGCGAAATTGCTCCGGCTGCTGCCGGTGCCGGTGGACGCGGCGAAACGCCTCGCACCGCGGCGGGATCGCGAGTTCGTCGGGGATCCGGTCGCCTATCTGCGGCCCTACCTTCCGTTCGACTACCGCGCCGACGCCGGCAACGCGCCGGTCGAGGTGGTCGCGCACATCGAGGTCGAATGGTCGCAGCCGGGACCGCTGGGCAAGGCCGGGGAGACCGCCTGGGTGGCGGGGCTGCCGCTGGAGGCTGCGCCACGCCTCGGCGCGATCCTCGCGGGCGGCGACCCGGCGGCGCCGGGGTTCGCCGAGCTGCTGGATGCGCACGCGGCCGCGTCACCGCTGCTGCGCGGCATCCGCACGATGGCCGCCCACCACCCCGATCCCGGCGTGCGGTCGTTCACCCACACGCCGGGCAAGCTCACCACCAAAGCCTTCCTGGACGGCTTCGCCCAGCTGGCCGAGCGCGGCCTGTCCTTCGAAGCGTGGGTGTACTCGCACGCTATTCCCGACGTCACCACGCTGGCCGAGCGCTATCCCGAAGTGCCGATCGTGCTGAACCACCTCGGCACGCCCGCGGGGATCTTCGGCGGCGTCGGCAAACACACCGGCCGGCATCCGGGACTGCGCAGGGAACTCCTGGTGCGGTGGCGCGACGATCTCGCCGCCCTGGCCGCGCGGCCGAACGTGGTCGCGAAGGTGAGCGGTCTGATGATGCCGATTCTGGGGCATCCGATCCCGCCGCGCGGCACGCCGACGCCCGCGGCGGACCTGCTCGACCGGATCGGCCCGCTGGTCGAGCACGCCCTGGACGTCTTCGGCGCGGACCGGCTGATCTGGGGCTCGAACTTCCCGGTGGACAAGCCGGTCACCAGCATCGCGAACAGCATCGAGGCTGTCGCTGCCGCCGTCACCGGCCACGGCGGCGGACCGGCGGAACTCGCGCAGGTCTTCCGGACCACGGCGCAGCGCGTGTACCGGATCGCGGACTGAGTGGCGGAAGCCGCGCAGCTGCCGATGCTGTCGGCCCTCCTGGCTAGCATCTGCCGCGTGAAAGTTACCGGCACCTTCTCCGTGAGTTCCTTCGACCCGACCGAGGTGGTGCCCGATCCCACGATCACCACCGCGCTGCCGGTCGGTGTCGCCCTCATCACCAAGCAGTTCGGCGGCGCGATCGATGGCCGCTCGTCGACTGTCTTCACCGCGGCGTTCGACCAGGCCACGGGCGTGGGCAGCTATACGGCGATGGAGTCGTTCGAGGGGGCGCTCGGTGGCGTCGCGGGCACCTTCAATTTCTTGCACGTCGCGAGCACCAGCGGCTCCGACCGCACGAACGAGTTCTGCGCGATCGTCCCCGGCAGCGGTACCGGCGACCTCACCGGTATCACGGGCACCGGCGGACTGAGCGTGGACGCCGATGGCACGCACCACATCTGGTTCGACTACGAACTGCGTTGAGCCGCCCGCGCCAGTTGCGCGGTGAGCGTGGCGCGAGCGGTCACCAACGACGGCCCGTACCAGGTGAGGGCACGGCCCTCCACCAACGCGACCGGGATGTCCGCAAAAGCCTCGGGTCCGTCGTTTTCGGTGAAGACATAGGGCTCGTCGGGAAGCACAGCGAGGTCGACGCCCGCGGTGAGTTCGGCCTCCGACACGTGCGGATAGCGGGCGGGGCGATCCGCATGCACCAGGCGCAGGCCCAACCGACGGGCTATGTCGCCGGTGAAAGTGTTCCGTCCGACCACCATCCACGGATCGCGCCAGACCGGGATGACGGCGGCGCGAACCGATACGGGTGGTGGTGGCGCCCAAGCGGATTCGGCTCGGCGCAGCCATGCCGGGATGTCGGCGCCGAGCGCCTCCACGCAGAGCCGGGTGAGCGACACGATGGCCTCGTCGACGGTCTCTATCGCGGTCACCCACACCGGGATTCCCGCCGCGCGCAGGCGTTCGACGTCGATGCGGCGGTTCTCCTCCTTGTTGCACAGCACCAGGTCGGGTGCGAGTTCGACAATGCGCCGCACGTGCGGATTCTTGGTGCCGCGAACCCGCTCGACCGCCAGATCGGCTGGGTGCGTGCACCATTGTGTCGCGGCGACCAGCACCTCCGGACAGGTGTGCGCCACCGCTTCGGTCAGCGACGGAACGAGCGACACCACCCGGCGCGGCGGTGTGCGGACGTCCACCGGAGTTCCGAGGTCGTCGCGAGGCAACCCGCCCAAGGGACTCTTCCCTGCCACACTGTCAGCCTATCCGAACATTTGCCCTGTTCGGGCCCCTTCTCCGGCGCCGGGCGCGGCCGTGCGACGATCCGGTGGCGCGCGGTGGCGGTTCGGCAAGTTCGGCGCAAGGGCAGTGTGCGGGCGCTGTAGGGCAGTTCCGTATCGGGGTCGAGCGGCGGGAGACTTGATAAGGCACCCGGCATCGGGAAGTCTCCGGTCCCTTCGCTCCGCCGGTCTAGATCCCGCCCCGACAGTCCGGCGGTAACCGTCAGCCCCGATGCTGGGTGCCGACCAATGTCAGCGGTCGAACCGCTGATACAGCGCGGTGAGCTCGCGCAGTCCGGTCGCGGCGGTCGTCTCGTCGGCCGAGGTCATCCGCAGCGCCCTGCGCAGCAGCACCGGATCCAAATCCTCGGGCGCAGGCCGGAATTCGACACTGGGCAGATCCGGCAGAGGGATGTTTGCACCATACGGGTCGTCGGAAACGGGCGGTCCCGGTTCACGCTCGATACCGCCGATCAGTGTGTCCAGGTCGAGTCCGCGCAGAGTCAGGATCTCGCGCGGGTGTTCGTCGAGCCGTTCGGCCAGCAGATAGCAGACCGCCGCCACGTGCTTGCACGGCCAGCCCGGGTCGGGGCAGGTGCAGGTGAAATCCAGCTCCGCCGCGGTGCTCGGCAGCAGCAGCGGCCCGAGCCCGGTCGGCAATGCGCCCGAGGCGATCTCGGTCAGCATGCCGGGTGCCGAGCGGATGGTCTCGATGAGCTCCGCGATCTCTTCCTCGCGCAGCGGGCGCACGGTGAACACCGCGGTGAACGGGCGCGGTTGGCTGCCTTGCACTTCCGCCGTCACCGCACCCGGCTCGATCCGGTAGTTCACCACCTGGCCCGACCTGGCGTAATTGCGACCGCGCGCGAGCCGGCCCGGCTCCGCCATCCGCTCGACCGAGTCCACCAGGGCCTTGCCCCACCAGGTGCGCCCGAAGCCACCGCGCCTGCTGCGTGCTTCCACTCCGCCGCGCACCGGCCGCTTCTTCCCGTACTCGGAGTAGTCGACGAAGGGACTCATTCGCCCACCGCCGCCGCGCCGAGGGCGAACAGGTCGCGCAATTCATCGGTGCTCAGCTCGGTGATCCAGTTCTCCCCCGCGCCGACGGCCAGATCGGCGAGTTGCCGCTTGCCGTTGATCATCTCGTCGATCCGCTCCTCGATGGTGTCCACGCAGACCAGCTTGCGCACCTGCACATCGCGCCGCTGGCCGATCCGGAACGCGCGGTCGGTGGCCTGGTTCTCCACCGCGGGGTTCCACCAGCGGTCCAGGTGGACCACGTGATTGGCGGCGGTGAGGTTGAGCCCGGTGCCGCCCGCTTTGAGCGACAGCAGCATCAGCGGCGGTCCGTCCGGCGCCTGGAACCGGGTGACCATCGCGTCGCGCTTCTTCTTCGGCACGCCACCGTGCAGGAACGGGATCTCGGCGCCGAATCGCTCGACCAGATACGGCGCCACCAGCTCGCCGAATTCCCGGAACTGGGTGAACAGCAGAGCCTTCTCGCCATCGGCGAGCACCGCCTCGAGCACGTCTTCGACCAGGGCGAGCTTGCCCGATCGGTGCGCGCCGCGGTGCAGCACGCTCGACCCGTCGGCCAGGAAGTGCGCGGGATGATTGCACACCTGTTTGAGCCGGGTGAGCGCGCCGAGCACGGCGCCCTTGCGGGCCATGCCCTTCGCGTCCTTGATTTTGGCGAGCATGTCGTCCACGACCGCCTGGTAGAGCGCGGCCTGCTCGACGGTCAGGTTCGACCGCACCGTCATCTCGAATTTCTCCGGCAGGTCGCTGATCACCGCGGGGTCGGTCTTCACCCGGCGCAGCACGAACGGCTGGGTGAGCCAGCGCAGGCGGCTGATCGCGTTCTGGTCGCGCTCGCGTTCGATGGGCACCGCGAAGCGCGCGCGGAACGACTGCGGGCTGCCGAGCACCTTCGGCATCGCGAAATCCATGATGGAGCGCAGCTCTTCCAACCGGTTCTCCACCGGGGTGCCGGTGAGCGCCAGCCGATGTCGCGCGCGCAGCGACCGCGCCGCCCGCGCCTGCCGTGTTCCCGCGTTCTTGATGTGCTGCGCTTCGTCCAGGACGACGCGGGCCCAGTGCTGCCTGCCGAGTTCCTCGGCGTCGCGCGCGAGCAGCGCGTAGGTGGTGACCACCAAGTCCGCGGCGGCGACCGTCTCGTCGAGTTCGGCGCCTGCCCGCCGTCCCGCGCCGTGATGCACCCACACCCGCAGGTCGGGCGCGAACCGCTCCGCCTCGCGCTGCCAGTTCCCGACCACCGACATCGGGCACACCAGCAGGGTGGGGCCGGGCGGCTCGGCCGCGGCTTCGGCCGTCTCGCGCTCGTGCACCAGCAAGGCGAGCACCTGGACGGTCTTGCCGAGGCCCATGTCGTCGGCCAGGATCGCGCCGCAACCCATCCGGCTCATGGCGGCCAGCCAGGCCAGGCCGCGTTCCTGATACGGGCGCAGCTGGGTCTTGAGTCCGACTGGCGCGGCGACCGCTACCGGCTCGCGCGCGCGGTCGAGCAGGTCCGCCGCCCACCCCGAGGCCGTGACCTCGGTGATCGGCACCCGCGGCACCCGGGAGACCGCGATCTCGCCGAGCATGTCCGCGAAGGTGACCGGCGAGTCGTCGGTGTGCGCGGCGACGTAGCGGGCCGCGGCGGCCAGCGCCTTGTGATCGGCCTGCACCCACTGACCGCGCAGCTGGACCAGATCGGACTTGCCGCGCACCAGCCGCTGCATCTCGGCCGCCGTCAGCACCATGTCGCCGAGCGCGAGCTCCCAGCGGTAGGAGACCAGGCCAGGCAGACCGACGGTGCTCTCCGCGGCGGGCACCGCGCTGTCCACCCGCAGCCGCATGCTCGGTTCGGCGACATTCCACGCGCGCGGCAGCAGCAGGTGGACTCCCGCGGCGTGCAGGGCGTGCGCGCCGTGCGCGACCAGGTCGAGCACCACCTCGGTGGGTAACAGCAGATCCATGCTGTGCGGATCGCTCGGCAGGTCGCGCAACCTCGGATACGCGCGCTGCGCCGCGCCGAGCTTGTCCACCGCGATCCGCAGCAGGTTCGGATCCTCGTGCAGCGGCACGGTTCTGGGCGCCTCGCCGGTGACCCGCAGACAGACCTCCAGCCGCCACAGCGCCACCGACTCGTCGGCGACGCCGAGTTCGCCATCCGGTTCGAGCAGGCGCAGCACCAGTTCCGGTTCGTCGCCGGTCAGGCTGGCCCGCCAGCGTTCCAGCAGCTCGGCGACCTGATAGCTGCCGTTGTCCAGCGGAGTGTCCCCGGCCAGAGCGGCCACCAGGGGATGCGGCGAATCCGGCAGGTCGGCCAGCGCCCGCGCGATCGGATCGGTGAGCTCGGTGACCATGTCGTCGAGCAGCGCCGCCGGACGCCCGGCCACGCGCAGGGCCTGCGGCATGGCGACCGCGAGTTCGGCCAGCCAGGCGCGTTGCCGCTCGCCGCCGACAAGCCGCCAGCGCACCCACCACTGGCCGTCCTCGCGGCGCAGCTCCGGCACGACACGCCCGGCGCGCACCCAGCGTTCGATGCCGTGGGCGACGTGCGCGAGGAAACGCAGATCCCCCGAGACCAGCTCGGCGGGCAGCCGCTGCCGCAGGGCCGCGACGGCCGCGACGGGAGCCAGCGCGTGCGCGCGCACCTGCTCGGTCGCGGCGACGCCGTTCGCGACCACCAGGACCTCCGCACGGTGCCGGAACTTCGACGCCCGCAGCACGCTGCCCAGCGGATCGGGGAGCTCGGCGGACGACGCGGCCACCGGCGAGTCGTGCCAGAGCAGCAACCCGGATCCCGGCGACCACAGTCCGTGCAGCATCAGCCCATCCAAGCAGGCTGGTACGACACGGCCGCACCCACCGCGGCCCGACCGTTGTGGATTTCTGCGCGATACCGGAACATACTGGAATATCCGCAGGTCATCGCAGAATAACCGCAGCTTTGTGGCAAGAGAAGCGGAGGAAGCAGCATGACGATTCTGCTCCAGGTTCTCGAGCAGAGCTTCACCCCGACGACCGCGTGGGAACGGCGCAAATTCACCTTCGTGCACGCCGACAAGATCGTCGGCATGCGGCTCGACGGGCAGGCGGGCGTGTGGCTGGACCTGTCGCGGCCAGGTGAATCCCAGCGGCTGGCCCGCACCGCCGACCCGCGCGAGGCGATCACGTTCCTGCTCACCGCCTTCGCCAAGATCGCCGAATGCGAGGAGCGCGGCGGCTCGTGGGTGATCGGGCACGACGGGATACACGTCGAGTCGATCGCGGCCACCCGATTCCCGCCGCCGGCGAGCGAGGTCGCCGACGACGATCTCCTGGCTCGCGCCTGGCTGTAGGACCGTTCGGCGCGGGCGAGCCGCGACCACCGCCTCCTGCGTGAACCCTCGCGGCGCGGGCGCGTGCTAGCTGCCGGTCGCGACCGGCCGTTTGGCATCGTTCGACCACTGCGACCACGACCCGGGATACAGGGCGGCCTCCAAGCCCGCGACGGCCAGCGCCGCGATCTGGTGGGCGGCCGTCACACCGGAACCGCAGTACACGGCCACGGGCCCGGACCCGAAACCGGCGAAGCGCTCGCGCAGCTCCTCCGCGGCGCGGAAGCGCCCCTCGGCGTCGAGGTTGTCGGCG
Source organism: Nocardia gipuzkoensis (assembly GCF_021183645.1). Lineage (NCBI taxonomy): Bacteria > Bacillati > Actinomycetota > Actinomycetes > Mycobacteriales > Nocardiaceae > Nocardia > Nocardia gipuzkoensis. The sequence continues at coordinate 1,356,763 of NZ_CP089225.1, forward strand.
GTCGGAGCGCTCAGCGCGCCGGGAATGTGCCCGGCGCGGGGGTCGATCGGTTCCACGTCACCGCGGAAGCGCTCGCTCGCCCGCGCGTCCAGCAGCACGCCCTTCCAGCGCGCCGCCGCGTCGGCGTCGATCACCGGCAGGTGGCCGGGGCTCAAGACGACATCCCCCGGTTCGGGGTCCGTTTCGGCTCCGGTCGCGACCGGGCCGCCCGCGGCGATCCAGCCGGGCAGCCCACCATCGAGAATGCGCACGTCGGCGATACCAGCCCAGCGCAGCAGCCACCAGGCTCGGGCGGCGGCCATGCCGCCGGTCGCGTCGTAGACGACCACGGGGTCGCCCTCGCACAGCCCCCAGCTGCGCGCGCACTTCTCCAGCTGCGCGAGATCCGGCAGCGGGTGCCTGCCGCGCGCGGGTGAGGGCGGCGCGGCCAGTTCGGTTTCCAGGTCGACGAACACAGCGCCGGGAATGTGCCCGGCGAGATAGTGCTGCGGCCCGTCCGGGTCGCCCAGCGCCCATCGGACATCCAGTAGGCGAAGCCGCTTGTCCGCCAAAGCTTCCCGCAGCTCGCCCGGTGAGATCAGTACCGCGCTCAACTCAGCTCCTCGTCCCGAATCGCGTCCTCGCGCACCGACTCCCCTACCCTACGCATCCGGATGTGCCGGTGTGGCCATACTCTCGTGTCGCACGTCACGACCGGGGCCAAGTCAGGCCAGTTTCGCGGCACTGGCAGGCGACACACCCTCGTGACCAGGGGCAATATCCGACCGATGCCGAACGTTTCCACCACCCCCGCCACCGCGACGCAGCAACCGCAACGGTCGCGGGCCGGACTGGTGCCGCCGCTGGGCGCGGGCGCGGTGACGGCGCTCGTCGGTTTCACCAGTTCGTTCGCCGTGGTGCTGAGCGGGCTGACCGCGGTCGGGGCGAGCCCCGCGCAAGCGGCGTCGGGTCTGCTCGCGCTGTGCCTCACGCAGGCGATCGGCATGATGGCGCTGAGCTACCGCTATCGGATGCCGATCACCCTGGCCTGGTCCACGCCCGGCGCGGCGCTGCTGGCCGGGACCGGTGCGGTGGCGGGCGGCTGGCCCGCCGCGGTAGGGGCGTTCGTGGTCGCCGGTGTGCTGATCGTGGTGACCGGACTGTGGCAGCGGCTGGGCGCGCTGGTCGCCGCGATTCCGGTGGAGATAGCGCAGGCCATGCTGGCCGGAGTACTGCTGCCGCTGTGCCTGGCACCGGTCCGGGCCGTGCAGACGAGTCCGGCGGTGGTGGTTCCGGTGATCCTGGTGTGGCTCGTGCTGCAACGGTACGCCCAGCGCTGGGCGGTGATCGCGGCCTTCGCGACCGCCGCGGCGGGCGCCGCGATCAGCATCGCGGTGCAGCACCGGCACCTCGACATCGGCGCCATGGCTCCGCGGCTGGAACTGACGCTGCCGCACTGGAGCTGGCAGGCGCTGATCGGTGTCGCGATCCCGCTGTACATCGTCACCATGGCGTCGCAGAACATTCCGGGCACCGCGGTGCTCGCCTCGTTCGACTACCGGGTGCCATGGCGCGCGGCGATGACCGTCACCGGTCTCGGCACCGTCGTGGGGGCGCCCGCGGGCGGGCACGCCATCAACCTCGCCGCCATCAGTGCCGCGCTCTCCGCGGCGCCCGCCGCCCACCCGGACCCGAAGCGGCGCTGGATCGCGGCATTCACCGCGGGCGTAATGTACCTGCTGCTGGCGCTGGGCTCCGCCGCACTGGTCACGCTGATCGCGACGGCTCCGGCCGGAACGCTGGAAACGGTCGCGGGCCTGGCCCTGCTGGCGACCCTGGCCGCGGCGCTCGGCGCGGCGCTGCGCTCCGAACACCGCGAGGCAGGCGTCATCACCTTCGTGATCGCCGCCTCCGGGGTCGGCTTCGCCGGCATCGGCGCCGCCTTCTGGGCATTGCTCGCCGGGCTGGTGGTACGGAAAGTGCTGCGCCAGCCGCAATGACCCGCGCCGGGCCGAGCGAAGGCGAGGCAGCCGCCTAACGAGCGCCGCCGGACGAAGTCCGTCCACAGCCCGCGCCGGGCCGAGCGAAGGCGAGGCAGCCGCCTAGGGGGTGTCCTCAAAGTTGCTGCGGCGGATCTGCTTTGTGGCCGGTGGTGTTCTGTTTTGATGTCGCGTTGTGGTGCGCAGGCATGAGTTGACTGATGAGCAGTGGCAGGTCGTGGCGGGGTTGCTGCCGGTGTCGGGGGCTAAGGGCCGCCCCAGGGTGGATGATCGGCGGGTTGTCAACGGCATGTTGTACAAGGCCAAGACCGGGATCGCTTGGCGGGACCTGCCGCAGCGGTACGGGCCGTGGAAGACCGTCTACAACCGGTTCTGGCGGTGGTCGCGCAACGGGACCTTGGCGCTGCTGGTGGCGCGGGTTCGGGTGGTCGCCGAAGCGGTCGCCGAGCTGGATCGGGAGGTGTCGGTGGACTCGACGATCGTGCGCGCGCATCAGCACGCCGCCGGTGCCCGCCGCGGTCGGGTGGTCCATACCGGCGGAGACCGGGTTCTACCCCGAGGCAGGCGACGAGCCCGCTGACCACGCGATCGGCCGTTCCCGTGGTGGACCGACGACGAAGATCCACCTGGCCTGTGACGGGCTGGGGCGGCCGTTGCCGGTCGTGCTGACCGGCGGCAATGTCAACGACTGCACCGTGTTCACTCGAGTGCTGGCCGGTATCCGTATGCCACGCCCCGGGCGGGGCCGGCCGTGGACACGGCCACGTCGGGTGCTGGCCGACAAGGGCTACTCTTCACGAGCGATCCGGGAGCATCTGCGCAGACGCGGGATCGCTGCGACGATTCCCGAACGTGCCGATCAGCAGGCCCACCGCCGTCGTCGCGGCCCGGCTGGTGGTCGCCCGCCGAGTTTCGACCCGGTCGCTTACCGGCGCCGCAACGTGGTCGAGCGTTGCTTCAACCGGCTCAAGCAATATCGGGCCATCGCCACCCGATACGACAAAACCGCAACCTCTTACCGCGGCATGCTCGACCTGCCCACCCTGCTCATATGGCTTTGAGGACACTTCCTAGGCCCGGAGGGCGGCCTGGAAGCGGCGCATTCCGTCGATCCAGCGGTCGTAGTCGGAGCCCTTGTGGCGGTACATCTTCAGCACCTCGGGGTGCGGGAGGATCAGGAAGTGCTCCTCCGCCACCCCGGCGAGCACGATGTCGGCGACCTCGTCCGGTGCCAGCACCGCACCCGCGCTGGTGACGGCCTTCACCGCCAGCTCCGCCTCGGCGGCGTGTTCCGGCGGAACGAGACCGCCGTGCAGCAACCGGGTGTCCACACCCATCGGGCACACGCAGCTCACCCGGATCCCCCGGTCGCCGTAGGTGACCGAGAGCCACTCCGCGAAACCGACGGCCGCGTGCTTGGACACCGCGTAGGGCGCCGAACCGAGCTGGGTGAGCAGCCCCGCCGCGGACGCGGTGCCGACGAAGTAGCCGCCGCCGCGCTCCAGCCACCCGGGCACCAGCAGCCGCGCGGCGCGGACGTGCGCCAGAACGTTGACCTCGAGCGCGGCCGCCCACTGCTGGTCGGTGCTGTCCAGGCCCGCGCCGCCGCCGATGCCCGCGTTCGCGAAATACAGGTCCACCGGGCCGAATTCGGCCTCGGCGCGGTCGATCGTCGCGCGGATCACCGCCTCGTCGGCCACATCCCCGCCGACCGCGACCGCCCCTGGCCCGAGAGACTCCGCGACGTGGGCCGCACTCGCCGCGTCGAGGTCGGCGAGCACCACGCGCGCGCCGGCGGCGACGAGCCGGCCTGCCAGCGCCGCCCCGATCCCCGCCCCCGCGCCCGTGACAATGGCAACTTTGCCCGAAATCTCCATCCCCGCACCCTAGCGGGAGGTCACCGGCCCGCCGCCGGAAAGCCCGCCGGCCAGCCGATCCAGCAGCGGAGCGGTGCGCGGCCCGACCAGTTCGCGCATCACCAGCGCCATATTGGTCCGCTCCACGCCGGGAATCTTGAGGATCTGCCCGGCGATGCGATACAGGTCGTCGGCGTCCTGCGCGACGACCCGCACGGTGAGATCGGTGAGTCCGGTCATGCCGCAAACCTCGGTCACCTCGGGCACCTCGGCGAGTTCGTCCACCACCGAGTCCAGCCGGTGCTGGTCGACGACGACCGCGACGAACGCCGCGAGCGGATAGCCGAGCGCGCGCGGCTCGACGCGCCGCTCGAAGCTGCCGAGCACGCCACCGGCCTCCCAGCGGGACAACCTTGCCTGCACGGTATTGCGGGACAGGCCGAGCCGGGCGGCCAGCTCGACACCCGTCGCCCGGGGGTTGGCGACCAGCTCCAGTAACAGCCTGGCGTCGGTGGCGTCCAGGCTCACGCCGACGTTTTCTCTGGTCATACCACGCAGTATGACATCAGCCCACCGGTCGTAATTGAGCATTCTGCCCATCCGCCGGTCGGCCACTTGCGCAGTTCGCATTCGAGGGGATGCTGTGAGGTAGGACACATTCCGATGTGCCGCAACGACCTGGTGAGGAGGCGATCACCCATGTCGGCAAAGTCCGAGTATCCGGTGCAGCTGGTGCAGCCGGACGGTCGCCGCGTCCTCGACCCCGAGCACGCCGCGATAGTCGCCGACATCGGGCCGGACGAGCTGCGGGCACTGTACGAGGACATGGTGGTCACGCGCCGCATCGACATCGAGGCCACCGCGCTGCAGCGGCAAGGCCAGCTCGGGCTCTGGGCGCCGCTGCTCGGGCAGGAGGCCGCCCAGGTCGGCTCCGCGCACGCGCTGCACCCCGACGACTACGTGTTCTGCGGCTATCGCGAGATGGCGGTCGCCTACTGCCGCGGTGTGCCGCCCACCGATCTCACCCGGCTGTGGCGCGGCGTCGCGCACCATTGCTGGGACCCGCACCCGGTGAACATGACCAATCCCAACATCGTGGTCGGCTCCCAGGGCCTGCACGCGACCGGTTACGCCTTCGCGGCGCACTTGGACGGCGCCGACATAGCCACCATCGTCTATTTCGGCGACGGCGCGAGCAGTCAGGGCGATCTGGCGGAGGCGCTCGGTTTCGCCGCGAGCTGGAGCGCGCCCGTCGTGTTCTTCTGCCAGAACAACCACTGGGCGATCAGCGAACCCGTGCGGGTGCAGAGCGCGACGCCGATCGCGCGCCGCGCGTACGGCTACGGCATGCCGGGCAGGCAGGTCGACGGCAACGACGTCCTCGCCGTGCTCGCGGTGACCAGGCAGGCGGTGGCCAGAGCGCGTTCCGGTGGCGGCCCGTCGTTCATCGAGGCGCTCACCTACCGGATGGGTCCGCACACCACGGCGGACGACCCCACCCGCTACCGTTCGGCCGCCGAGACCGAGCAGTGGGCGCGGCGCGATCCGATCGATCGCGTCCGCAAGCTGCTCGAGCGCGAGGGCCACTGGGACGACGCGTTCGAAGGCCGCGTCGCCGAGCGTTCGGACGCGGTCGCGCGCGCGGTGCGCAGCGCGACCGTCGACCTGCCCGATCCGGCACCGGCCGAGCTGTTCGAGCACGTCTACACCAGCCCGCACCCGCTGATCACCGAACAGCGCAGGGCGTACACGGAGTACCTGGCCGGCGATCCCGGCGGGGCCTCCGCACGAGGAGAAGGAGTCCCGCGATGATCACCACCTTCGCCGGCGCGCTCAACACCGGCTTGCGCCGCGCGCTGGAGGACGATCCGAAGGTCTTGCTGATGGGCGAGGACATCGGCCGCCTCGGCGGGGTGTTCCGGGTGACCGACACTTTGCAGAAGGACTTCGGCGACAACCGCGTCATCGATACGCCGCTGGCCGAATCCGGCATTGTCGGAACCGCTTTCGGCATGGCGCTGCGCGGCTACCGGCCGGTGTGCGAGATCCAGTTCGACGGCTTCGTCTACCCTGCCTTCGACCAGATCGTCTCGCACGTGGCCAAGATCAACTACCGCACGCAGGGAAAAGTGCGCGCACCTCTGACGATTCGCATCCCGTTCGGCGGCGGCATCGGTTCGGTGGAGCACCACTCCGAGTCACCGGAGGCCTATTTCGCGCACACCGCAGGGCTGCGTGTCGTGACCCCGAGCAACCCGGCGGACGCGTACTCGATGATCCGCCGGGCGATCGCGCTGAACGACCCGGTGATCTTCTTCGAACCCAAGCGCAGGTACTGGGACAAGGCCGACGTCGACTTCGCCGCGCTCGACCGCGACGGCGGGCTGCCGCTGGACCGTGCGCGAGTGTGCACCACCGGTTCGGACGCGACCGTCGTCGCCTACGGCGGGACCGTGGCGACCGCGCTGTCGGCCGCGCAACTCGCCGCGCGGGAGGGTCACGCGCTCGAGGTGATCGACCTGCGCAGCCTCTCGCCGATCGACTTCGACACCATCGAGGAGTCGGTGACGAAGACCGGGCGGCTGATCGTCACGCACGAGGCGCCGGTATTCGCCGGGCTCGGCGCCGAGATCGCCGCGCGGATCACCGAGCGTTGCTTCTACCACCTGGAGGCGCCCGTGCTGCGCGTCGGCGGGTTCGACATCCCCTACCCCCCGGCTAAGCTCGAGAAGCACCACCTGCCCGACCCCGACCGCATTCTCGACGCGGTCGACCGTTCCCTCGCCGCGTGAGGCGCGGTTCGCCGTAGTGAAAGGTGCTCACGTGGAAGACCGTCCGGGCCCTTCGGCGTCCGTGCTGGAGTTCCGGTTGCCCGACCTCGGCGAAGGGCTGACCGACGCCGAATTGGTGTCCTGGGCGGTGGCCGTCGGTGACACGGTCGAACTGAACCAGACCATCGCCGATGTGGAGACCGCCAAGGCTGTCGTCTCGTTGCCGTCGCCCTTCGCGGGCCGAGTGGTCGAATTGCTCGCGCAGCCGGGTGACACCGTCGAGGTGGGGGCACCGCTCATTCGGGTGGAGCGAGAAGCGGGCCGTGCGTCGGTCTTGGTGGGATACGGCCCTGAGGAAGAAAAGGCGTCTCGGCGGCGACGGGCTCCCGAGGCACGATCACACAGCGATGCGCAGCCGGGCGAAGCGGACGTCGAGACCCACGAACCGGAAATGCCGGGTTCGGCGCTCGGTGCGACGCGCCCGGCGGCGACGCCCGCCGCCCGAAAACTCGCTCGCGAACTGGGCATCGATCTGTGGTTCGTCGCGGGCTCCGGCCCGGGTGGCGCGGTCACCGTCGACGACGTGCGCGGCGCGGTGCCGGTCTCCCAGCCGCATCCGGCCGAACCGGCCGCCGCGCCCGCCGCCGCGGGCCCCGGCGTGGTCGGTCCGGCCGCGCGCGAGGAACGCACTCCGATCAGCGGCATCCGCAAGCGCACCGCGGCGGCCATGCTGCACAGCGCGCGAACCATCCCGCAGGCCGCCACGTTCGTCACGGTGGACGCCACCGCCTCGATGGAACTGCTCGACCACCTGCGCAGCACGAAACCCTTCGCGGGTCTGACCTTGACGCCGCTGCCGCTGGTCGCCAAGGCGGCGCTGGCCGCGCTCGCCGATTTTCCCGGCATGAACGTCTTCTGGGACGAAGCCGCACAGGAGATCGTCACCAAGCGCTACGTGAATCTGGGCATCGCGGTGGCCACCGACCGCGGTCTGCTGGTACCGAATCTCAAAGAGGCGCAGACCTTGAGCCTTCGTGATCTCACCCGCGAGATCGGCTGGCTGGCCGAAACCGCCCGCGCGGGCAGCGCCACCCCCGCCGACCTGCGGGGTGGGACGTTCACCATCACCAACGTCGGAGTGTTCGGGGTGGACACCGGGCTACCGCTGGTCAACCCGGGCGAGTCCGCGATCCTGTGCCTCGGCGCGATCCGCCGGCAGCCGTGGGTCGTGCGGGACGAGATCGCGGTTCGGTGGGTGACCACGCTCGGCGTCAGCTTCGACCATCGCGTGATCGACGGCGAACTCGCGGCCCGCTTCCTGGCCACCACCGCGGGCTTCCTGGAAGACCCCCTCACCCTGCTCAGCCGGGTGTGAACCCCCGCCCCACAGCGGTTCGCGCGGATCAGCCCGTGACGAGTCCGGCGGCGGCAGCGCGGATGACCTCCGGGATCTCCACCGGCTTGCGCGTCTCGGCGTCTACGTAGACGTGCACGAAGACACCGGTGGCGGACAGCTCGAGCGCGCCGTCGGCCTCGCGGAAGATGGCCAGGTCGTAGGTGATGCTGGAGCGGCCGAGCCGGGAGACGCGCAAGCCGACCTGCAACTGATCCGGGAAGCTGAGCGAACCGAGATACTGGCAGGAGGTCTGCGCCACCACCCCGAGCGCGGGCAGGTCGCGGATGTCGGTTCCGGTGGCGTGCATCAACCACGCGTTGACCGCGGTGTCGAAGTACGAGTAGTAGGTCACGTTGTTCACGTGCCCGTAGTGGTCGTTGTCGGCCCACCGGGTCGGCACCGGCCAGAGCACCGGATACTGCTGCGTCACCCGGCCGACGATAGCTCAGTGGGTGTACGACTGTGTCCATCGCGCCGCGTGCGGGGCCCTACGTGGCTACGCGGGCTCCCTCCTCCTGGCCTGACCGCACACGGCTGTGCCGATGGTCGCGCGGGGAGACGCCGAAGTGCCTTTTGAACGCGGTGCTGAGCGCGAAGGCGCTGCCGTAGCCGACCTGACGGGCGATGGCCTCGATGGTGGCGTCGGACTCCTGGAGCAAGTCGGCGGCCAGCGCCAGCCGCCATTCGGTGAGGAACGCCATCGGCGGTTCGCCCACCAGGTCGGTGAACCGGCGCGCCAGTGCGGCCCGCGATACCCCCACCGCCTCGGCCAGGCCCGCGACCGTCCATCCGTGCGCCGGATTGTGCTGCAGCAGGCGCAGGGCCTTGCCGACCAGCGGATCACCGTAGGCGTGATACCAGGCGGGCGCGTCGTCGCGGGCGAACCAGGCGCGCAGCGCCGCGATCAGCACCAGATCCAGCAGGCGGTCCAGCACCGCGCTCTGCGCGGGCTCGTCCCTGGTCACCTCGTCGACCAGGATGTCGAGCACCCGGCTGTCGAAGTCGCCGCGCTGCAATACGAGGACCGGCGGCAGCGCGCGCAGCAAGCGCCGACTGGCCGCGCCCGCGGACTCGTAGGTGCCGGTCACCATCAGGGTGGCCCCCTCCGGGTCGGTTCCCCACTGGCGGACGCCCAGACTGAGCGTCTCGCACAAGATTTCGCCCTGCGGCGTCTTCGTCACCTGACCGGGATGGATGATGATCTGCGGTTCGGTCGCCGGATCGTCGGCCACCGTGTACGGGGCGGGCCCGCGGAAGATCGCGACGTCGCCCGCGCCCAGCTGCCGGGGCGCGCCCTGGTCGGTGACGATCCACGCAGCGCCGCGGATCATCGACAGCACGGTCAGCGGGGCCTCGTCCTGGATGCGCAGCGACCACGGCGGATCCAGCAGCGAACACATCAGGAACGCGCCGCGGGCGCGAGGACCTTCGAGCAGACTGGCGAGCGCATCCACCCTCCCACAGTAGACGATCACGCATGATCATGAGCCGCTGAGCCATGTTCCGTCTCGACCCAGGCGGATGTACTGAACCCATGACACACACCAGCACCGACCAGCACCTCATCCTCGTGACCGGCGGCACCGGCAAGACCGGCCGCCGCGTCGTCCACCGGCTCCGGGCGGCCGGGCATCCGGTCCGGGTGGGCTCCCGGACCGCGGACCTCCCGTTCGACTGGGCCGACCGCGCCACTTGGCCCGCCGCGCTGACCGGCGTGCGCACCGCTTACGTCGCGTTCCAGCCGGATCTCGCGGTCCCCGGCGCGCCCGAGGTGATCCGCGCGTTCGCCGCGGCCGCCGCGCGCTCCGGCGTGCGGAAGCTGGTGCTGCTGTCGGGCCGGGGCGAGCCGGAGGCCGTCGAGTGCGAGCAGGTCGTGCGGGAATCGGGCCTGAACTGGACCATCGTGCGCTGCAGCTTCTTCGCGCAGAATTTCAGCGAGGGCGCGTTCACCGACTACGTCCTGGCCGGGGAACTCGCCCTGCCCAACGGAGATGTGCCCGAGCCGTTCGTACACGCCGACGACATCGCCGACGTGGCCGTCGCCGCGCTCGTCTCGGACCGGCACTCCGGCCAGATCTACGAGCTGACCGGCCCGCGCGCGATCACGTTCGGCGAAGCGGTCGCCGAGATCGCCGCGGCGACCGGAAGGCCGATCGCCTTCGTGCCCATCTCCCGTACGGATTTCGTGGCCGGACTCACCGAATCCGGGGTGCCCGCCGACACGGTGAGCCTGCTCGACTACCTCTTCGGCACGGTGCTCGACGGGCGCAACGCCGAGCCGGCCGACGGGATACGCCGGGCGCTCGGCCGCGACCCGAAGGATTTCGCCGACTACGTCATGGCGACGGCGGCCACCGGAATCTGGAATGTCCCGGCAGCCTGAGACGTTGAAATGATGAACAGGCTCGCTCGCGGACGAGACGCGCAGTGTCGAGCGTCCCGCACGGTCGCACGACCAGGTCGACGGTGCCCTGGACCGATTCCGCGGGCGAGGCTGGCTGCTCCCGGGGGTTCCCCGGTACCGTCGAAATGGTGGGGAGCCCGACGGTCGATCGTCCGATCCGGGTCGCGCGCGCCGCCGTATTCACCGTCTTCGCCCTGAGCGGTTTCCTGCTCGCCATGTGGGTGGTGCACATCCCGGTCATCATCGACCGCACGGGGGTCTCGAAATCGACACTGGGGATGTTCATCCTGTTGATGGCCGGTGCGGGCATCGTCGGCATGCGGCTGGCCGGTCCGCTCGCCGATCGGTTCGGCAGCGCGACGCTGGTCGGCGCGGCGGCGTGCCTCGGGTCGGTCGCGGTGGTCGGGCCCGGCCTCGCCACGGGACCGGTCACCTTGGCGCTCGCCCTGGCCTGCTTCGGTCTCGGCAACGGCGCACTCGACGTTTCGATGAACACCCAGGCGGTGCTTGTGGAACGGGCGTACCGGCGTCCGATCATGGCCGCGTTCCACGCGCTGTTCTCCGGCGGCGGCCTGCTCGGTTCACTGCTGGGAGCCGCCGCGCTCCGGGCGGGCTGGGATGTGCGGGGCACCCTGATCGTCGCCGCGGTGAGCGGTGTCGCCCTGACCCTCACCCTGGTGCCGCGATTGCTGCGCGAAACCACGCCCGGCGCGGAACCGGCGTCCCACGGTGTGCCGTCCACGCACGCGCCCGAACCGGACGTCACGCCGCTCGACCACGAGACGACATCACCCCGGCAGGACACCACGGCGCCTTGGTACGACACGCCACTCCCCCGGCACGAAGCTCCGACGCTGGGATACGACGCAGCGCCTACCGCGCAGCCGTTCGACCGTCACCGGGTGCGGCGCGGCTTCACCGCTCGCCTCGAGATCCGCGATCGTCACCGAAAAGTGTTCGCGCTGGCCGCGATCGCCTTCGCGCTGCTGCTGGCCGAAGGCGTCGCGGCCGACTGGAGCACCTTGCAGCTGCGCGAACACCTGGGCGCCGATGCCGCGACAGCGGCGCTGGCCTTCGGAGCCTTCTCCACCACGATGACGATCGGGCGTTTCGCCACCGACCGGGTCAGCCACGCGGTCGGCCGGGTCGCGGTGGTGCGCTACGGTTCGCTGGTCGCCGCCCTCGGCTTGGCGGTGATCGTCGTCTCGCCCTGGATCCCGCTGACCCTGCTGGGCTGGGCCATGGCCGGGCTAGGACTCGCGGGCGGCATCCCGCAGATCTTCACCGCGGCGGGGAATCTGGGCTCCGCCACGGCCGCGACCGACATGTCCCGGGTGTTCAGCATCGGCTACCTCGGCCTGCTCGCCGGTCCCACGGTGATCGGCTGGCTCACCGCCGTGATGTCGCTGACCACGGCCATGGTCGTGCCGATGACCGCCGTACTGCTGTGCTGCCGGTACGCGAGCGTCGTGGCCGCACCGCGTACGCCGGCGCGCTGACCATTTCAGGAACCCGGGGCCAGCTCGAGCATCTGGCCCGCGGCAACCGCGCGCCGATATTCCGCATCGGTCCGGGCTCGCGACCCGCCGATCGCTATTTGGGCGACACCAGGCACAGCGTGATCGGGTCGGGCTTGGGGTAGACGATCGTGTCGTTCTCGGTGGCCTTCGCACCGCACGCGGATTTGTCCGCGGTGCCGCGCACGATCCGGCCGATCTTGAAGTCCGCCGACGAACCGCAGGCGACCTTGGTGCTGGCACCGAGGAAGCCGCCGTCGATGCAGTCGCCCTCCTTGACGTTCAGCCGCAGGCACAGCGTGTAGTCGTTGCTGCCGGTCTGGTAGTAGCTGGCGTAATCCTTGGTCGGGCACTCCGCGTTCGCCCCGTCCAGCCGTTGCGCCACCACGTAGTTGGCTTCCGCATCGGAGCATTCCTTGGTGGCGAACTCGGCTTTGACGGTGGTGCCCGACAACTTCGCGCACTGACCGATCTCGATCTTCTCGCCGTCCGAGCGGAACACGGTGCGGGCCCCCACGACCAGCAGGCCGAGCACCACGACGACACCGAGGACGGCCAGAATCTTCCCGATTCCGCCACCGCCGCTCTGATTCTGCCGAGGCGGCGGTCCGGGCGGCGGGAAACCGCCACCGGGGTAGCCCGGCTGCTGCGGGAAACCACCCGGCGGCGGATAGCCCGGCTGCGGCTGGCCAGGTTGCGGGTAGCCCTGAGGCTGACCGGGAAAGCCCGGCTGGCCGGGAAAGCCCTGCGGCGCACCGGCGGGCGGCTGCTGCGGGTAGCCCGGCTGGCCGCCGGGCTGACCTGGATACGGATTGTGCGGTGGTGTGGTCATGGATCCCCTCCCCGGGTCTCGCGTGGTTCCGTGCGCGCGGGGCGACGGGCGAACCCATGGAATCTAGCCGATCGGCGCGAGCACCGCCGTGCGAGATACCGGCTGGTTCCTCCTACCGACCGGTCGCACCGACGAACCGCCGCAACGGCTTCGGAAGCCGAGCCCTTCGGCCCGGCTCACAGATACAGTCCCGGGCTGACCGCATCCTGTGCGGCGGCGTCGATTCGCGCCTCGCCGTCGCGCGCCGCGACGAGCTCGGCCAAGCTCGCGCCATCCGGAAACGCCGTGGCCCGGCCCTCCTGCTCCCGCGCCGACCACGCCGCAGCCTCCGCGGGAGACAGCCGCCCGATCTCGATCCGCGCCAGGCACCGGCCCGGCCGCGTCACGGCCGGATGCAGCCGGGACAGGTCCTCGTTGGTGGTGATGGCGACGAGCACGTCCCGGCCCTGGCCGAGCATGCCGTCGGTCAGGTTCAGCAATCGCGAGAGCCCCTGCCCGGCAGCTTCCTTCGCTTCGCCGCGAATCAGCTCGTCGCAGTCTTCCAGGACCAGCATTCGCCAGCGTGGCGCGTCCTCGTCGGCGTTCTCGGCACCCGCGGCCACGTCCATCAGATAACCGGGCTTACCGAACATCACCTCGGGGTCGAGCACGCAGTCGAACTGGCACCAGGCGCCCCAGGCGCGCGCCAGTGCGCGCAGCGCGGTGGTCTTGCCGGTGCCGGGCGGACCGTGCAGCAGCACCAGCCTGCCGCGGACGTCGTCGGCGGTGAGCGACATCAGACGATCCATCGCGGCGGCGACCTGTCCGGTGTAGTTGCCGCGGATCGCGGGCCACTCGGGCGCCGAGATCGAGCGCGCGCGCCGCTGCGGGCCGTGGTTGTGCATGTGCCAGAAGCCCATCTCCACGGTCTCGCCCACCTCCGGCGGCGCTGCCGCGTCGCGGACCGCCTCGGCGAGCACTTCGTCCGCGAGCGTGTCGGTGACGGCGGTGACCTCGACCATCGCCGAGCCGCCCGACCAGCGCACCGACCGCAGCGACCAGCCGGGGCCGACCACCAGCGTCACCCCGCTGTCGTTGTCGCGCACCGTGCGCACCACGCGGCCGCGTTCGGGGCGCAGTGGCGCGTCCGGCCGCACCCGCTCCAGGTGCGCGGTGCGCGCGCAGGGGTGATCGCCGCGCAGGAACGGACCGAGCGCGAGGGCATCGATCGCATCGCGGATCGAGTAGGTGGAATCGACGGTGACGGTCCACGGCAGCCGCTCGGCGGGATCGGCCGAGGGCTCGCCGGAACCGATCAACCGAAGAGGCTCATGACGTGCGGACACTTCGAGAATGATCCGGGGCGGCGGGCCGCGGTGTCCATCGAATTACGCAAGCGCCCCGCCACCGACGGACTCTCGGTGGCGGGGCGCTTCGCGCTCGACCTCTGGACTACAGGGCCTTCAGTTCCTCGGTGACCGCTCCGACGGACTTCTTGGCGTCGCCGAACAGCATCGAGGTGTGGTCGGCGTAGAACAGCGGGTTGTCGATGCCGGCGAAGCCGGAGTTCATCGAGCGCTTGAGCACGATGACGCTGCGGGCTTGGTCGACGTTGAGCACGGGCATGCCGTAGATCGGGCTCGAGGAGTCCTCGCGGGCGGCGGGGTTGGTGACGTCGTTGGCGCCGATCACCAAAGCGACATCGGTGCGGCCGAATTCGCCGTTGATGTCGTCCATTTCCTTGAGCGCGTCGTAGGAGACCTCGGCCTCGGCCAGCAGCACGTTCATGTGGCCGGGCATGCGACCGGCGACCGGGTGGATGGCGTACTTGACCTCCACGCCCTTGGCTTCCAGCAACGAGGCCATCTCCTTGACCGCGTGCTGTGCCTGCGCCACCGCCATGCCGTAACCGGGGACGACGATCACCTGGTTGGCGTAGGCCATCTGGATCGCGGCGTCCGCGGCGGAGGTGGCCTTGGCCTGCTTCTGCTCACCACCGGAGGCGCCCGGCGCGGTTCCGCCGCCGCCGAAGCCACCCGCGACGATCGCCGGGATGGACCGGTTCATCGCCTTGGCCATCAGGTTGGTCAGGATGGTGCCGGACGCGCCGACGATCATGCCCGCCACGATCATGGCGGTGTTGTTCAACGCCAAACCCGCTGCCGCGGCCGACAAACCGGTCAGCGCGTTCAGCAGCGAGATGACCACCGGCATGTCCGCGCCGCCGATCGGCAGCACCACCATCAACCCGAGCACACCGGCGGCGAGCAGCAGCAGCACCATCCACCACCACGGCGCGCCACCGTCAGCGGCCCCGATGCCGATCACCACCGCGGCGACGACCGCGACGACCAGCAGCAGCAGGTTCAACGGTTGCTGCAGCTTCCCGACCCCGATCGGCTTGCCGGGCAGGATCTCCTGCAGCTTGCCGAACGCGATCAGCGAGCCCCAGAACGACACCGAACCGATGATCGCGGCGAACAGCGACCCGACGATGATGTGCACGGTCGGTTCCTCACCGTGCTTGAAAGCGGAGAATCCCGTGGTATCGAGGAATTCCGCCCAGGCGATCAACGCGACCGTGCCGCCGCCGACGCCGTTGAACGCGGCCACCAGCTGCGGCATCGCGGTCATCTTCGTGTACCGCGCGGGCGGCACCCCGAGTACGACACCGATCACGAGCCCGGCGACGATCAGGATCCAGTTGCCGGTGTCGCGAACCGCGATCAACGTCGCGACCACCGCGAGCCCCATACCGACCGCGGCGATCCAGTTGCCGCGCACCGCGGTCTTCGGCCCGGTCAGGCCCATCAGACCGTAGATGAACATCGCGAACGCGATGATGTAGAGGATATTGACGAGGTTGTCCATGGCTTACTTCCCCGCCTTCTCGGCGTCACCGGAAGCGACCGGCTTCTTGCCCTTGAACATGCCCAGCATCCGGTCGGTGACCACAAAACCACCCACCACGTTCAGGGTTCCGAAGACCACCGCGACGAACAGGATGATCTGGATACCGATCGACGGGTCGTCCATCTTGCCCAGGGTGACCAGCGCGCCCAGCACGACGATGCCGTGAATCGCGTTGGTGCCCGACATCAACGGCGTATGCAGCGTGTTCGGGACTTTGGAGATCACAGCGAAACCGACGAACCCGGACAGCACCAGGATCGCGATGTTCGCCAGCAGTTCCGTATACATCAGTTCTCCACCTTCGCCTCGGTCGCGTCCTGCACCTCGGCCGACTCCGCCGCCTCGGCCGACTCCGCCGCAGGCGACTCCGCCGCAGGCGACTCCGCCGCAGGCGACTCCGCCGCAGTTGGCTCCGCCGCCTCGGCCGCCTCGGTCGCGTCACGGGTGACGCAGGAATCCGCCAGCACCTGGTCGCTGAAATCGGGCGCGAGTCGGCCGTCGACCAGCATCAACTCCAGCAGCGCCGCGATGTTCTTGGAGTACAGCTCCGAGGCGTGCTCGGGCATGGTGGCGGGCAGATTCAACGGCGAGGCGATGGTCACCTCGTGCTTCACCACGGTCTGGCCGGGCTCGGTCAGCTCGCAGTTGCCGCCGGTCTCACCGGCCAGATCCACGATCACGCTGCCGGGCTTCATGCCTTCCACCGCCGCGGCTGTCACCAGCCTGGGCGCGGGACGCCCCGGCACCAACGCGGTCGTGATCACCACGTCGAAGCCCTTGATCGCATCCTCCAAAGCCTGCTGCTGCTTTGCCTTCTCCTCGTCGGTGAGTTCGCGGGCATACCCGCCCTCACCGGCGGCATCGATCCCCAGATCCAGCCACTGCGCACCCACCGACCGCACCTGATCGGCCACCTCGGGCCGCACGTCATACCCGGTCGTGCGTCCACCGAGACGCTTGGCCGTGGCCAACGCCTGCAACCCGGCAACGCCGACACCGAGCACCAGCACCGTCGCCGGTTTCACCGTGCCCGCCGCCGTGGTCAGCATCGGGAAGAACCGCGTGGACTCCGACGCCGCCAGCAGCACCGCCTTGTAACCCGCGACGTTCGCCTGGGAGGACAACGCGTCCATCACCTGCGCACGCGAGATCCGCGGAATCGCCTCCACCGCGAACGCTTGCACCCCCGCCGACTTCAACGCACCGATCTGATTCTCGGCGTTGCGCGGCGCCAGGAAACCGATCAGCGTCTGCCCCGACGACAGCTTGCCGACCTCGGCGTCACTGGGCGGGGCCACCTTCACGACCACATCCGCCGACCACGGGTCACCGATCGACGCGCCCGCTTCCACATAGGCTTCATCCGGAATCAGCGCGCCCTGCCCGGCACCGGCCTCGACGACGACCTCCACGCCCTGCTTCAGCAGGCTCGGAATGATCTTCGGCACCAAAGCGACACGTCGCTCGCCCGCGTTCGATTCGCGAACGACACCGACACGCGCGCCGCGCGGCGATGGATCGCCTACGCTCTGCGTTGTCTCCACTTGTCAGACTTCCTTCTCTTACCGAGCTTCAGGCAACGGGTAGACGCTCAGACGATGTTACTGTCGAGTAAGTTCGCCTAAATCCTCGCAACTGTACCTGGCCCGCGGTGAGCGCAGCTGAGATGCCCGTCACACACGCCGGACGAGTCGCGCCGAGCCGCCGGATGCCCTCCGCTCGCCGCGGAGCGAGTTCGTACGCCGTCGAGTGACTGTTCGCCCGGTCTGCCCGTTTTCCCTTGTCGATCTGTGATCGTCGTCTCTGCAGGTGAACACGGCAAGACCGTACGGAGAAGTTCGTTACCAACCTCGAGGTTCGGCACCTGGTCACGGGGTCAGCCGATCGCTGCGCCGTGACGCGCGTCATACGGATCGGCACTCCGGGGGTGTTCCGCTCCGCTCGTACGCCGTATGGTCCAGCGTGTGAACGACTGCGTCTTCTGCCGCATCGTGGCAGGCGAGGCACCGGCGGCGAAAGTGTACGAGGACGACACGCTCTGCGCGTTCCTCGACATCCGGCCGGTCGCCCGCGGGCACACGCTGGTCATACCGAAACGGCACGCCGCCGAGTTGGAGGATCTCGACGCCGAGCTCGGCGCCCAGATCTTCCGTGCGGGGCATCGGCTCGCGCTGGCGATCCGGCGCAGCAGCCTCGCCGCCGACGGCGCCAACTTGGTGCTCAACGACGGCACCGCGGCGTTCCAGACCGTCGCGCATGTCCACCTGCACGTGATCCCGCGCAGGCACGGCGACACGCTGCGGTTCGCCAAGGGATTCCTGCTGCGGCGTCCGCACGACCCGGTCGGCACCGCCGCGGCCATCCGGGACGGCATCGCGGCACTGGACAACGAGGGCGAAGGCCCGGAAAAGGAAAGCGACGGATGACCGAGACGTTGGACCGGGCCACGCTGATCGGCCTGCTGTCGCGCCAATGGGAGGCGATCGACGCGCTGGTCGCTCCACTGGACGAGGGCCGCTGGCGCACTCCGTCGTCGCTGCCGGGCTGGACCGTGTTCGACCTGGTCGCCCACATCATCGGCACCGAGTCCTGGCTGCTCGGCGATCGCCCGCCCGCGCACGACCCGACCAGGGCCAAGACCGATGTGCGCACACTGCCCTACGTGCGCAACGAGACCGCGGTGCTCAACGAGATCTGGGTCGACCGGCTGCGCCCGCTGCCCGGCGCCCGGCTGCTCGAGCTCTATCGCGAGGTCGTGGAGCGCAGGCGTGCGGCGCTCGCGGCGATGAGCGACGCCGAGTGGGAGAAGGAGACGGTCTCGCCGATCGGGCAGGTGACCTACGGCAGGTTCATGCGGGTGCGGCTGTTCGACTGCTGGATGCACGAACTCGACATCGCCGACGCGCTCGGCGTGCCGGTCGAGGAAGGCGGGCCACGCGGCAAGCTGGCGTTCGACGAGTTCGCGGGCAGCATCCCGCGCGTGGTGGTCAAGAAGGGCGACGCGCCGGACGGTGCGCGGATCACCTTCGCGCTGAGTGGTCCGCTGGCCAGAACCTTGCGCATCCAGGTGGCGGGCCGGGCGAGCTACGTGGAGGCGTTCGACGAACCGTCCACCGTCGAGATCGGTTTGGACTCGCGGCTTTTCGTGCGGCTCGGCGGCGGCCGGACGACCGCCGAGGAGCATTTGGACGAGATCACCATCCACGGCGACGGCGAACTCGGACAGCGCCTGATCCGCCACCTGGCCTTCACCATCTGACCCGCGGTGCGACTCTTCCTGTCCAGCTACCGCTTCGGGGCGCACTACGACCGGCTCGTCGCGCTCGCCGGCCCGCCCGGCCGGGTCGCGCTGATACCGAATGCCTGCGACGCCTGGCCGGAAGCGTGGGCGGGCGCGGTGACCAGCGATATGTCACCGCTGCGCCAGCTCGGCTACCGGCCGGAGGTGCTCGACCTGCGCGAGTACGTCGGGCGGGAAGCCGAGCTGGAACGGAAGCTGGCCGAATTCCCGCTGGTGTGGGTGCGCGGCGGCAACACCTTCGTGTTGCGCGCCCAGTTCGCCCGCAGCGGCGCGGACCGGGTCCTCCCCCGGCTGCTCGCCTCCGATGCTCTCGTCTATGCCGGATACAGCGCCGGAGCCTGCGTGCTGACCCCGGACCTGCACGGCCTGGAATCGGCCGACGATCCGGCCGAGGTCGAACCGGCTTGCGGAATCGAACCGCGGTGGGACGGGCTGGGATTGGTCGATCGCCGCATCGTGCCGCACATCGATTCGGCCACCGACCCCGACGGTCACTGCACAAGGCTCGCGGCCCGTTACCGCGCCGAAGGCGTCGAGCACTGGGCGCTGACCGACGACGACGCGATCGTCGTCGACGGTCCGCGCACCGAAGTGCTGATCAATCCTGTGACGTAATGAAAGTCGGCAGCCGCAGACCGGCCCGCGCTGCTCGAGAACACGGCGCGGTCGGACGACGCGCTTGCCCGCCCGCGCCACGGGTGAGCGGCGCTCCCGCCCGGCACCTCAGTTCGCGCCGGGTATCAGTTCCGCTCTCGGCTCGACCGAGCGGCGGAAGACCACCCAGCGCATCGCGCTGTACATGTAGACGGCCTCGCACGCGCCCGCCAGCAAGCGGGACACGTGGTATTGCAGGCCGAGCGCGGCGAGTCCGCTGCCGACGCCGAGGATGAACGCGAGATAGTTGACGATCACCACCACGACGTACACCGCGGCCTGCCTGCCGACCGGCGCGTGCGAATGGAAGTTGAACGTGCGGTTGAGCACGAAGCCGAGTCCGAACGCGCACACGTAGGCCACGGTCACCGACAACCAGATCGGCAGATCGAACCAGCCGTGCAAGACGGTGAGCAGCGCCAAGTCCACAGCGAAGGTGCCGCTGTTGATCAACGCGAAGCCGAGGAAGGTCGGCGGGACAAGACGATTCAGCCCGAATGGCAAACGGCCGACGACGGCCTCGCACCAATGGGTGAACCGATCGGCGATCGTGTCGGCGGTCTCGGACAGCTCGTGCACGCGATCAGCGTGCCAGCGGTAGGTGTCCGTCAGATGAGCGGGTGGCGACCGCCCGGTGGCTCAGCTGATCTGTGCCCGGCCGGGGCCGTCGGCGCTGTGGTCCAGACCGGACCAGGCCGCGAGGCAGCGCCGCCGCGCGACGTCGTCGGCCTCCGCCAGCAGCGCCTCCAGCAACTCACGGGGGTCGCGGCGCCAGATGTCGGCCAGGTCGGCCAGCGCCTCCTTGCCGAAGACGCCCGAACGGTCCAGCGCGTTCAGCCATTCCTCGTGCTCGCCCGCGTGCACCCGGCGCAGCACGTCGGGATCGATACCGCCGTCGACGAACTCGCTGGAGAACATCGCGGCGACCAATTCCCGGCGACTCGGTTGTTCGCCCTGCATCCGTTCCATCCCTCCAAGTGGTACGCGGCGAGCCGCGTGGACTGCAGGCGCCATGGCGTGGCGGCAAGCCCCTGTCGGCATTCTGGTCTTCCGAAGGCGGTAATACCACTGTGGCGGGTGACATCACATTCCGGGGCTTTCGTTTGCCACACGCGCAGGGGTCGGCCGATCAGCAAATCTCGGGCGCCGGACGCTAGCGTGAAGGTTGTGGAACTGCATGACCTGATCGCGGCTCTCCCCGACGGCACGGTGCTCACCGACGCCGACCTGATCGCCGGCTACCGGCAGGACTGGGCGCGCGACCCCGACGCGGGCACCGCCCTGGCCGTGGTGCGTGCCACCAGCACCGAAGACGTGGCCGCCACGCTGCGGTGGGCCACCGCGCACCGCGTCCCGGTGATCCCACGCGGAGCCGGTTCCGGGCTGTCCGGCGGCGCGACCGCGGTCGACGGAGCGATCGTGCTGACCACCGAGCGGATGCGCGAGATCTCCGTCGATCCGGTGACGCGGACCGCGGTGGTGCAGCCGGGCCTGCTGAACGCCGAGGTCAAGCGCGCGGTCGCGGAGCACGGCCTGTGGTACCCGCCCGACCCGTCCTCGTTCGAGATCTGCTCGATCGGCGGCAACGCCGCGACCAACGCGGGCGGGCTGTGCTGCGTCAAGTACGGCGTGACCACCGATTACGTGCTCGGGATGCAGGTCGTGCTCGCCGACGGCGCTGTCGTGCGGCTGGGCGGACCGCGTTTGAAGGACTCGGCCGGGCTCTCGTTGACCAAGCTGTTCGTCGGCAGCGAGGGCACGCTCGGGGTGATCACGGAGCTCACCCTGCGTCTGCTGCCCGCGCAACCGCCGCAGAGCACGGTGGTCGCGAGCTTCGCCACGCTCACCGCGGCCACCGAGGCGATCCTGACCATCACCGGTGAACTGCGGCCGTCGATGCTCGAGTTCATGGACTCGGTGTCGATCAACGCCGTGGAGGACGAGTTGCGCATGGGCCTGGACCGGCAGGCGGCCGCGCTGCTGGTCGCGCGTTCCGACGCACCTGGCGAATTCGCCCGGCGCGAGGCCGAGATCATGGCGGCCGCCTGCGAGAAGGCAGGCGCGACAGAGGTTTTCCACACCGAGGACCCCAGCGAGGGCGAGGCCTTCGCGGCCGCACGGCGTTTCGCGATTCCCGCCGTGGAGAAACTCGGGCCGCTGCTGCTCGAGGACGTCGGCGTGCCGCTGCCCCGGCTCGGCGAGCTGGTGACCGGCATCGCCGAGATCGCCGAACGCAACGCGGTGACAGTGTCGGTGATCGCGCACGCGGGCGACGGCAACACCCACCCGTTGATCGTGCACGACCCGTCCGACGCGGACCTCACCGCGCGGGCGCACCGCGCTTTCGGCGAGATCATGGACCTGGCCATCGCCCTCGGCGGCACCATCACCGGTGAGCACGGCGTCGGGCGGCTGAAGAAGGCCTGGCTGCCCGATCAGCTCGGCCCCGACGTGATGGCCCTGACCCGGCGCATCAAGGACGCGCTCGACCCCGACGGCATCCTCAACCCCGGCGCGATCCTGTGACCGCCGCAACGGAACATACCCCGCCGACAAGGAGTTCTACCCGAACATGACGACCAGGCTCGAGCACAACGTCGCCGACACCCGTTTCGAGATCTACATCGATGACACCCTCGCTGGGTACGCCGACTACGCCGAACGCGAGAATCCGAAAGTCCGCGACTTCCACCACACCATGACCTTCCCCGAATTCCGGGGCCGGGGAGTAGCCGCCCAGGTCGTCGGATTCGCCCTCGACGACTCCCGCGCCGCCGGGTTCTCCGTCATCCCCACCTGCTGGTACGTGGAGAAGTACATCGCCGAAAACCGGGAGTACGCAGACTTGGTGAAGTGACGCGCACCTTGACCGTCCGGCTCCGGCCGAGCCCGAGATAGCCCCGCCTCTCGACAGCCCGCGCCTGAGGCGCAATACACCACCTCGAGCCTTGGAACGACACAACCGACCAGAAGACCGACAGCCGTCGCGGTGCACAAACCAGGACGGCAGTCGGTCTTCAGCGAAACATCACTTCAGCAGCGCGCGCGACATCACCAGGCGCTGGATCTGGTTGGTGCCCTCGTAGATCTGGGTGATCTTGGCGTCACGCATCATGCGCTCCACCGGGAAGTCGGTGGTGTAGCCCGCGCCGCCGAACAGCTGGACGGCGTTGGTGGTGACTTCCATGGCGACGTCGGAGGCGAAGCACTTGGCGGCGGCGGAGATGAAGCCGAGGTTCTGCTCGCCGCGCTCGGCGCGGGCGGCCGAGGTGTACACCATGAGGCGGGCTGCCTCGACCTTCATTGCCATGTCGGCGAGCATGAACTGGGTGTTCTGGAAGTCGGCGATCGACTTGCCGAACTGCTTGCGGTCCTTGGTGTAGGCGATGGCCGCGTCCAGCGCGCCCTGGGCGAGGCCGACGGCCTGCGCGCCGATGGTGGGGCGGGTGTGGTCGAGGGTCTGCAGCGCGGTCTTGAAGCCGGTGCCCGGCTCGCCGACGATGCGGTCACCCGGCACCCGGCAGTTCTCGAAGTACAGCTCGGCGGTGGGCGAGCCCTTGATGCCGAGCTTGTGCTCCAGCGGGCCGACCACGAAGCCCTCGTCGTCGGAGTGCACCAGGAACGCCGAGATGCCGTTGGCGCCCTTCTCCGCGTCGGTCACCGCCATCACGGTGTACCAGGAGGACTTGCCGCCGTTGGTGATCCAGCATTTGGAGCCGTTGATGATCCAGTCGTCACCCTCCCGCTTGGCCCGGGTGCGCATGCTGGCCGCATCGGAGCCCGCCTCGCGCTCGGACAGCGCGTAGGAGGCCATCTCGCCGTTGACGATGTCCGGCAGTACCTTCTGCTTCAGCTCCTCGGAGCCGTTCAGGATCAGGCCCATGGTGCCGAGCTTGTTGACGGCGGGGATCAGCGAGGACGAGCCGCAGACCCGGGCGACCTCTTCGATCACGATGCAGGTGGCCACCGAGTCGGCGCCCTGGCCGCCGTAGGCCTCGGGCACGTGCACGGCGTTGAAGCCGGAGGCGTTGAGGGCGGTCAGCGCCTCTTCGGGGAAGCGGGAGTGGCCGTCGACGTCCTTGGCGTGCGGGGCGATCTCCTTCTCCGCGAGAGCACGGATCGCGGCGCGCAGCTCATCGTGGAAGTCCTCGAGCTTGAACAGGTCGAAATCGGGGTTTCCCGCCATCGGGCTCACTCCTGGTCGTCGGTGGTGATCGCTGATTTCCGCCGAGCGAAGTCAGCGTATCGGCACTCAGTGCCACATCTTGGTCAAGTATACCCACATGGACGCTCTTCACATGCGTATACAGTG
Source organism: Nocardia gipuzkoensis (assembly GCF_021183645.1). Classification (NCBI taxonomy): domain Bacteria; kingdom Bacillati; phylum Actinomycetota; class Actinomycetes; order Mycobacteriales; family Nocardiaceae; genus Nocardia; species Nocardia gipuzkoensis. Next base: position 1,380,677 of record NZ_CP089225.1, read on the forward strand.
TGGCACTCAGTGTCAGATTGGTCGCACCCCGAGCCGGGTCACAGCGTACCGAGCTTGCGGACCAGCAGGTCCGCGATCTGCCTGGGCGGTGCGTCCCGGGGGAACACCGCGACGACCAGCTCGTCGGCGTTCGCGGCACGCCCGGCGCCGCGCGGAATCGCGGACAGCTCCACCCGCAGGTCCGCGGCGCCCGCGTCCGACTCTCCGCGCACCATCCGGCGCAGCAGATAGTTGTGCGTCGCCGTCACCGCGGCGGTGAACTGCACCCGCGCCAGATCGGGGACCTCGGGCAGCCGCTCGCGCAGGTAGTCGGTGAACAACCGCTCGTAGCGGAACACCGTGACGATCTCCCGCTCCCGCAGCGCGGGCACCCGGCGCACCACTTGATACCGCCGTGCCGCGATCTCCCGCCACTGCGTGAATCGCTCGAACACCAGCACCACCGCGGCGCACACCGCCTCCCACGGGTCCTCGCGCGACGCGGATAGGAACTCCGCAGCCTGCGCCAGCTGTGACTCGTGATCGGCGAAGATCACGTCCTCTTTCGACCGGAACTGCCGGAAGAACGTCCGCCGGGAGATTCCCGCCGCCTCCGCGATCTCGTCCACAGTCGTCGCCTCGTACCCCTTCTCGGCGAACAACCGCAACGCCTGATCCACCACCGTGAGCCGAAAATGCGCGGTGTCGTCGCCTCCCCGCGTCCGAGCGATATCCCCTGTAGTCACGCACCCACCGTAGTCAGGGGCCGAAGGCACAAGTTCCCCACGCCGGATCGTTTCGACTATTTCGCCGTGGTGCCCTCGTATGCCGAACTCACCACCCAGCAGGCAGCGGACATGCTGAACGTGTCGCAGCCCTTCGTTGCGGCACTCCTGGATACAGGCGAGATCCCGTCCCGCCTGGTCGGGCCGCACCGCCGAATTCGCTACGACGACTTGGAGCATTACCGGCGACGAGCCGATGCCGAGAGCCGGGCCGCGATGGACGAACTGGCGCTGCTCGGCCACGACCTCGGCATCTGACCACCAGCCGGTCGACTACAACGCGCCTTCCAGTTCGGCGCGGCGCTCGGTGACCCACCGGTGCGCGGCGCGGATGCGTGCAGGCACGCCATCCGCGCGTAGGCACATCATCGCGGGTTCGCCTGCCGCTGCGGCGGCTTCGATTCCGCGCTGGCATCGGTCCCCCACGCAGCGGAACTTCCCGCACCGCGTGCGGCTCAGCCCAGGAGCTTGGTGCGCAGTGCGTCGTCCTTCTCCAGGACCATCTGCTCGAGCCCGGCTTGGAACTGTTCCATACGGGTGCGCAGGGCTGGGTCGTGGGCGGCGAGGATGCGGGCGGCGAGCAGGCCGGCGTTGCGGGCGCCGCCGATGGAGACGGTGGCGACGGGGACGCCCGCGGGCATCTGGACGATGGACAGCAGCGAGTCCATGCCGTCGAGGTACTTGAGCGGGACCGGCACGCCGATCACCGGGAGCGGGGTGGCGGAAGCGACCATGCCGGGCAGGTGGGCCGCGCCGCCCGCACCGGCGATGATGACCTTCAACCCGCGGTCGGCGGCGTCGCGCGCGTAGTCGAGCATGCGCTGCGGGGTGCGGTGCGCCGAGACGACACCCACCTCGAAGCGGATACCGAACTCCGCCAGCGCCTCGGCGGCGGCCTCCATGGTCGGCCAGTCGGAGTCGCTGCCCATGATCAGGCCGACCGCCGGGGTCACAACCCCTGCTTCACTCATGCGGATCCCATCCATCGGTCCATACCGCGTGCGACATCCAGTGCGCCGCACGCTCGGCCTTCTCCCGTACCTCGGCCGCGTCGTCGCCGAGGATGTTGACGTGCCCGATCTTGCGGTCGGGACGCTCGCCCTTGCCGTACAGGTGCACCTTCGCCTCGGGAATCCGGGCGAACAGGTGGTGCAGCCGCTCGTCCATCGACATCGCCGGAGCCTGCGGCGCGCCGAGGATGTTCGCCATCACGGTGACCGGCGCCAGCGGCGTGGTGTCGCCCAGCGGATAGTCGAGCACCGCGCGCAGATGCTGTTCGAACTGGCCGGTGCGGGCGCCGTCCATCCCCCAGTGCCCGGAGTTGTGCGGGCGCATCGCCAGCTCGTTCACCAGCAGCTTCCCGTCGGTGGTCTCGAACAGCTCCACCGCCATGACGCCGACCACACCGAGTGCCCCGGCGAGGTTCAATGCCATGGTCTCCGCCGCGGCGGCCGTGTCCTCCGGCAGGTCGGGCGCGGGCGCGATCACCACGGCGCACTGCCCCTTGCGCTGCACGGTCTCCACTACCGGCCAGGTCGCCGCCTGCCCGAACGGTGAACGGGCCACCATGGCCGACAACTCTCGTTTCAGGTCGATCTTCGCCTCGGCGAGCAGCTGCACGCCGTGCGCGAGCTGGTCGGTGACGATCGCCGCGGCGGCCTCCGCGGACTCGGGCATCCACACGCCACGCCCGTCGTAGCCGCCGCGCACCGCCTTCAGCACGATCCGCCAGCCGTGCTCCTCGCCGAACCGCACCGCGTCGTCCACCGAGGTCACCGGCGTGAACGCGGGCACGGGCAGGCCGAGCGTGCTCAGTTTGGTGCGCATCGCCAGCTTGTCCTGCGCGTAGACCAGCGCTCGTGGCGGCGGCTGCACATTCACGCCCTCCGCGACCAGCGCCTCCAAGTGCTCGGTCGGCACGTGCTCGTGGTCGAAGGTCAGCGCGTGCGAACCGACCGCCGCCTTGCGCAGGGCGGTCAGGTCGGTGTGGCTGCCGAGCACCACCTCCGGGCTCACCTGGGCGGCCGGGTCCTCGGGGTTCTCGGCGAGCACGCGCAGCCGCTGGCCCAGCGCGATCGCCGCCTGGTGGGTCATGCGCGCCAATTGACCGCCACCGATCATGGTCACGGTGGGCATGGCGGATGGATCGAAGGAACGTGCGCTCACGTCGGACAATATTGTCATGTCCGGCGGGAATGATCGGTACCGGTACACTCCGGTCTTGTGTCATTCGTCGACGACGTGGTCAGCGTCCTCCCCAAGCCGCTGCAGGATATCGCGTACCGGCATCGGGAATTGATCAAGTTCGCGATCGTCGGCGCGACCACGTTCGTGATCGACAGCGGCATCTTCTACGCACTGAAGTGGACGGTGCTCGCGGAGAAACCGGTGACGGCCAAGATCATCTCCGGCGTCATCGCGGTCATCGCGTCCTACATCCTGAACCGGGAATGGTCGTTCAAGAATCGCGGCGGCCGGGAACGGCATCACGAAGCGCTGCTTTTCTTCGGCGTCAGCGGTGTCGGCGTCGTGCTGGCCTTCACGCCGCTGTGGATCTCCAGCTACGTCTTCGACCTGCGCCAGCCCAACGTGAGCTTCACGGTCGAGAACATCGCCGACTTCATCAGCGCCTTCGTCATCGGCAATCTGCTGCAGATGGCGTTCCGTTTCTGGGCGATGCGCCGCTGGGTCTTCCCGGACGAAATGAGCGAACTGGAAGCCGAATTCGTGGATCTCGTGGAAGAGGAACTCGGCCGCAACTGAAGTCACCGCGGCTCGGGCGCCCCCGCGTTCGCCGGCCGGACCTTCGAGGACCCGAGGAACACCGCGAACAGCGCGGGCCTGCGCCGCTGCAATTCCAGCCGCCCGCCGTCCGCCTCGACCAGCGCTCGCGCCAGCGCCAGCCCCACACCGGTGGAACCGCCCGCGGAGAAGCCCCGATCGAAGATGTGCGGCGCCAGCTCGTCGCGCACCCCGTGGCCTTCGTCGGCCACCTCCACGCACACCAGCGGCTCGCGGCCCACTCCCGGCCGCACCGTGCGCACCGACACCGTGCAGGTCCCGCCGCCGTGCATGAGGGCGTTGTCCACCAGCACCGCCACCGCCTCGCGCAATCGCGACCCCGTGATCGGGGCGCGCAGCGACTCGTCACCGGTGAGGGTGAGCGTCCGGCCCGCCTCGGTGAACGGGTGGGTCCATTCGGCGACCACCCCGCGCAACTCGGCCATCACCGGCACCGGATCGCGATCGGCCGCGTCTTCGTCGCGGGAGGCGCGGACCAGGTCGTCGATCGCGTCGGTGAGCCGGTCGACCTGGGCCATCGCCTCCTCGGCCTCGTGCACCACCTCCGGATCGGCGTGCGCGGACAGCTCGTCCAGCCGCAGCCGCACGGCGGTCAGCCTGCTGCGCAACTGATGTGAGACGTCCGCCACCAGGGCGTGTTCGCGCTGCAACCGTCCGGCGATCTCCACGGTCGCGGAGTCGAGCACGTCGGAGACGCGGTCCAACTCCGCGATGCCGTGCCTGCGCGGGTCGGGCCGGAAGTCACCCATCGCCAGCCGCGCCGCGCGCGCCGCCACGTCCCGCAGCGGGTCGGCCACCCGCCGCGCGGTGACCACCGCGACCGAGACCGCCGCGCCGAGCGAGGCGAGCACCGCCAGCGCGACCACCGCGACCGCCTGGCGCTGCATGGCGTGCATCGGGGCCGAGGGCACCTCCAGGCGCAGCGACCCGGACGTGCCCATCGACAGCGACTCGATCAGCGGGTCCGCTACCTCGGCCACCCCGATATCGCGGCGCGAGGCGTTGTCGGTGCGCGATGGATAGACGATGGTGAGCCTGCCGTTCTCGGGCACCAGCGGCGCCACCGAACGGATGTCCAGCTCGCCGGACACCATGCCGTCGCGCTCCTGCGCGATGATCTCCGCGGCGATGCGGTCCAGCCGGTTCTGCAGGTCGTTGCGCGTGATGTCCTCCACCCACAACCACGCCGTGTAGATCAGCGGCACACCGAGCACCACCGTGGTGAGAGTCAGCACGGTGAGCATCGAACGCAGGATGCGGCGGCGCACGTCAGTCGGTGTTCAGCCGGAATCCGACACCGCGAACGGTGACGATGCGGCGTTCCGCCATGGGCCCCTCGTCGCCGATCTTGCGGCGCAGCCAGGACATGTGCATGTCCAAGGTCTTGGAGCCGCGCAACTCCGCGTGGCCCCAGACCTCGCGCAGGATGGTCTCGCGCGGCACCACCTGTCCCGCCCGGTCGATCAGCACCTTGAGCAGCTCGTATTCCTTGTTGGCCAAACCGATTTCGACCCCGTTGACCAGCACCCGGCGCGCGGCGGGCTCCAGGCGGATACCGCCCACCTCGACCGTGTCATCGCCGATTCCGCTGCGCCGCAACAGCGCTCGCACCCGGGCGAGCAGCTCGGCGAGCCGGAACGGCTTGCCGACGTAGTCGTCGGCGCCCGCGTCCAGCCCGACCACGAAGTCCACCTCGTCGGTGCGCGCGGTGAGCATCAGCACGGCCAGGTCGGCCCCGCGGGCGCGCACCTGGCGGCAGACTTCCAACCCGTCCATGCCGGGCAGGCCGAGATCGAGGATCAGCAGGTCGTGGCCGCCTTCCAGAGCCCGCTGCAGCACGGCGGGGCCGAAACTCTCGACGGTCACCGAGTAACCCTCGCGGCCGAGCGCGCGCGACAGCGGGGCGGCGATGGCCTCGTCGTCCTCGGCCAGCAGAACAGCGGTCATACGCCCAGGTTACGGGCTCACCGGTAGCTGCGACGGTCGTCCCGGCCGTCCCGGTGGCGCTCCACCTCGAACACCTGGTGGTACAGCAGCGCGTGCACCTGCTGGACGGCCGGGATGTCGTCGTACTCCAGCGGCTCCGAGGAGGACGACTCGATGATCAGCGTGCCGGTGCCGAGCAACCGGTCGAACAGCCCGTGCCGGAATTGCACACTGGAGACCCGGCTCATCGGAATGTCGATGCCGCTGTGGGTGATCACGCCCTGGCGCACCAGCACCCGCCGGTCGGTGACGATGAAATGTGTCGACGTCCAGCTGACAATCGGTGCGAGACAACGCCACAGCAGAATCGCCACGTACACCACGAGCACCGCGAGCAGCAGCACCGAGCGTGTGGTGCCCTCGGCCTTCTGTGAGGCGAGCCCCCCTGCGAAACCGGCCAGCGCCGTGGCGACGATGAGCGTCACGATCGGCCAGAAAAGCATTTTCCAATGCGGATGGCGATGCAGCAGCAACTGTTCGTCGGGCGCCAGCACATCCTCCGGGTAACCCATGCCGAAAACCCTACCGCGTGAAGATCCCGGATCGGCTGACACCGCAGCGCGTCATACTGCACAATCAGCAGCCTGCGTGTGACTATTCCGCGCAGTGGCTCTCTGTATCGCGCAACGCCCGGATCACCATCATCACCGATTCCGACCGTGGAGGAACGCGTGACCAAGGACCTGACCCCGCTGCAAATCCTGACCGAACTCGAACCGGTCGCCGAGCAGAATCTGAATCGGCACCTTTCCATGGCGAAGGACTGGAATCCGCACGATTACGTTCCATGGAGCCAGGGCCGCAATTTCGCCGCCTTGGGCGGCGCGGACTGGGCGCTGGAGCAATCGAAGCTCAGCGAGGTCGCCCGGGTCGCCATGATCACCAACCTGCTCACCGAGGACAACCTGCCCTCCTACCACCGGGAGATCGCGCAGAACTTCTCCGAGGACGGCCCGTGGGGCGTCTGGGTGGACCGCTGGACCGCGGAGGAGAACCGCCACGGCATCGCCATGCGGGACTATTTGGTGGTGACCCGAGCCGTCGATCCGGTCGCCTTGGAAGAAGCCAGGATGATCCACATGAGCAACGGCGTCCAGTCGCCGGACGGCTGGGGCGGATTCCTGACAAGCGTCGCCTACGTCACCTTCCAGGAACTCGCCACCCGTGTGTCGCACCGGAATACCGGCAAGGCATGCAACGACGCCGTCGCCGATCGCATGCTGCAGCGCATCGCCGCCGACGAGAACCTGCACATGATCTTCTATCGCAACCTGTGCGGCGCGGCGCTGGACCTGGTGCCCGACCAGGCGCTGCCCGCGATCACCAAGATCCTGACGAATTTCCTGATGCCCGGCGCCGGGATGCCCAACTTCCGCCGCTACGGGGTGCTGATGGCCAAGCACGGCATCTACGACCTGCGCCAGCACTTGGAGGAGGTCGTTCAGCCGGTCCTCAAACAGTGGAACGTCTTCGACCGCACCGATCTCGGGCCACGCGGCGAGCAAGCGCGCCAGGAACTGGGCGAGTTCGTGGAGAAGCTGGGCAAGGACGTGATCAAGTTCGAAGAGCAGCGCGAGCGCGCGCTCGCCCGCGATGCCACACGCGGCATCGGCCAGTACGCCTGAGGCCCACCGCGCGCTGTCCGGTCGGCGGGCGATCCGGGGAGCGCGCGCCCGGCGCCGGTCGGCGCGCTCAGTACTGCGCGCGCAGATGAGTAACGTCGCCCGCGGACACCGCTTCGCCGCCGATGAGCAGGCGGCCGTAGTCGTCGACGTCCGCGGCGACGCCGGTCAGTGCCCGGCCGCCGGGCAACTCGGCGCGAACCTCGGTGCCGATCGTGGCGCACCGCTCACGGTAGGCGGCGGCCAGTTCGTCGATCGCCCAGTCCGCGTCACGCCAGGCGGTGAAGCGACGGGCGAACTCGGTCAGCAGCGATCGCACCAGCACCGTGCGATCGGTCTGCCGCGCGCCGGCGAGGGTCAGCGAGGTGGCGTGCGGCACCGGCAGTTCTGCTTCGGTGAGACTCACGTTGAGCCCGAGGCCGATCACGACGGCGGGCGCGCCACCGCCCGCGCCCGCCGCGACCTCGGCCAGGATCCCCGCGACCTTACGGCCCTCGATCAGCACGTCGTTGGGCCATTTGAGTTCCGCGGCCACGCCGGCCGTGGTCCGCAGCGCGTCGACCACGGCCACGCCGGTCAGCAGCGCCAGCCAGGCGAGCGAGGCCGGGCCGATCCCGGGCAACCGCACCAGCAGCGACATCGCGAGCTGAGCACGGGGCGGGCTGACCCAGCTCCGTGCGTGCCTGCCGCGACCCTGCACCTGGGTCTCCGCCAGCAGAACGACGTGGTCGGCGTCCGGATCGGCCGCCCGCGCGATCAGGTCCGCGTTGGTGGACCCGGTCGACTCGACCACGTCGATCCGCGAGAAGAACGCCAGTTCGGGCGACTCGACGGCGCTGCGCCGCAACTGCTCTGCATCCAACGGTGGCCTCTGCACACCGGCAGGCTACTCGCAGTCGACGGCACTACCCGGCCAGGTCGTACCCGGAGACGATCGGGTCGCGTGCCGCCATGCCCGCGCCGTCGCCCTCCTCCGGCTCGCCTTCGGCGGTCTCGGCCCAGTACTCCGGATCGCCGTACTTCGGCGTCGTTTCGGTGGTCTGCGTCCACGCCGTGGCGGCGCCGTATCCGGCGAACGCTCTACCCCATTCCCACATGACGCGCTCCTCCCCTGAGCCCGGAAATCCGTCGCCCCCACGCTATCCGGACCCCACCGGCGAGCGATACTCATTTTCCGCCTTCCCAAGCCTGCTACCGACCAGGAAGTTTGTCTGAGAAATTTGATCTAGCTGCGGTTTTCTACTCGCCGGTAGCACGGTCTGGGTTAGTAAGGACGCACTGGTACTGGTTACACTCCGAAGCCATGACGAGTGTCCAGCAGCAGCCCGCGTCAGGTCCGGCGGGCTCCCCCGATATCCACACCACCGCCGGGAAGCTGGCTGACCTGCGGAATCGGCTGGAAGAGGCCAAGCACCCGATGGGTGAGGCCGCGGTCGACAAGGTGCACGCGAAGGGCAAGATGACCGCCCGCGAGCGCATCCTGGCCCTGCTGGACGAGGGTTCCTTCGTCGAGCTCGACGCCCTGGCCCGTCATCGCAGCGTGAACTTCGGGCTGGAGAACAACCGTCCGCTCGGTGACGGCGTGGTGACCGGTTACGGCACCATCGACGGCCGCGACGTGTGCATCTTCAGCCAGGACGTCACGGTGTTCGGCGGAAGTCTCGGCGAGGTCTACGGCGAGAAGATCGTCAAGGTGATGGACCTGGCTTTGAAGACCGGCCGCCCGCTGATCGGGATCAACGAGGGCGCGGGCGCGCGCATCCAGGAAGGCGTGGTCTCCCTCGGCCTCTACGGCGAGATCTTCCACCGCAACATCCAGGCCTCGGGCGTGATCCCGCAGATCTCGCTGATCATGGGCCCGGCCGCGGGTGGGCACGTGTACTCCCCCGCGCTGACCGACTTCGTCGTGATGGTCGACGGCACCAGCCAGATGTTCGTCACCGGCCCGGACGTCATCAAGACGGTCACCGGTGAGGACGTCACCATGGAGGACCTGGGCGGCGCGCACACGCACATGACCAAGTCCGGTGTGGCGCACTACGTCGCCTCCGGCGAGCAGGACGCGCTGGACTACGTCAAGGATCTGCTGTCCTACCTGCCGAGCAACAACCGCGCCGAGGCGCCGCGGTTCCCGGCCACCGACCCGATTCCGGGCGCGATCGAGGACTCGCTCACCGACGAGGATCTCGAGCTGGACTCGATCATCCCGGACTCGCCGAACCAGCCCTACGACATGCACGAGGTCATTCGTCGCCTGCTCGATGACGACGAGTTCCTCGAGGTGCAGGCCGAGCGCGCGATGAACGTCATCGTCGGCTTCGGCCGCATCGACGGGCGCAGCGTCGGCATCGTGGCGAATCAGCCCACCCAGTTCGCGGGCTGCCTGGACATCGACGCCTCGGAGAAGGCCGCGCGGTTCGTGCGCACCTGCGACGCGTTCAACGTCCCGATCATCACTCTGGTCGACGTGCCCGGGTTCCTGCCCGGCACCGGGCAGGAATACAACGGCATCATCCGGCGCGGCGCGAAGCTGCTCTACGCCTACGGCGAGGCCACTGTGGGCAAAATCACGATCATCACTCGCAAGGCCTACGGCGGCGCCTACGACGTCATGGGTTCCAAGCACATGGGCGCGGATGTGAACCTCGCCTGGCCGACCGCGCAGATCGCCGTCATGGGCGCTTCCGGCGCCGTCGGATTCGTCTACCGCAAGCAGCTGCAGCAGGCCGCCAAGGAAGGCGGAGACGTCGATGCGCTGCGGCTCGAGCTGCAGAACGAGTACGAGGACACGCTCGTGAACCCGTACGTCGCCGCCGAGCGCGGATACGTGGACGCGGTGATCCCGCCGTCGCACACCCGCGGCCAGATCGTGTCCGCGCTGCGACTGCTCGAACGCAAGATGGTGACCCTTCCGCCGAAGAAACACGGCAACATCCCGCTGTGATCTAGCGATACCCTCGATAGGCCGCGCACAAAGGGTGGCATCAGACTCGGTACCACTTACCCTGGCGTGTACCGCCTTGTTGCGAAGAGGCAACAAGTGAATCCGAGGATGATCGCTTCATCCATAGCTTGCCGGAAAACGGGAACAGCCTGATCAGTTCACCTGATCGAGGCGAAGAGAGGACCTGGCACTGTGACGACCGTGGCAGAAGAAGATGTGTTGAGCGCCGTCGAGCTGGATCTCACAGTCGACCCGATCGCGGACGAGGGCGGTGCGACCACCTCGAACGCGGCCGCGCTACCCGCCGAGGCCACCGCTGAGCCGTTCTTCCGTGTCGTGAAGGGCTCGCCCACCGACGAGGAGCTCGCCGCGCTGGTGTGTGTGCTGTCCGCGGTCGCGAACGGCACCGCGCCGACCGGCCCCGGCGGCCCGCCCGACATGTGGGGCCGTCCCACCCTGATGCACCGCGGCTCTTCGCCGTTCTCCCCGTACGCCTTCCCACAGTTGTCCCATCTGCGCGGGTGACCCGCCTCATCCTGGCTTCCGCGTCCCCGGCCCGCCGGGAGGTTCTCCGCTCGGCGGGCATCGACCCGATCGTCCGGGTCTCCGCCGTGGACGAGGACGCGGTCGCCGCCGCCCTTCCGCAGGGCACGCCACCCCAAACGGTGGTGGTGGAGCTCGCCCGCGCCAAAGCGGCCGCTGTGGCCGCCGACATCCCCGAACTGGCTGCCGATTGCGTTGTGGTGGCCTGCGATTCGATGCTGCTCGTCGACGGCGAGTTGCAGGGCAAGCCGCACACACCGGAGGTCGCCCGCGCTCGGTGGGGTGACATGGCAGGGCGCAGCGCCGATCTGGTCACCGGTCACTGCGTGCTGCGGATGCGGGACGGCCAGATCACCGCGGAAGCGGTCGACTGCAGCAGCACCACCGTGCATTTCGCCAAGCCGGAACCGGACGAGCTGGACGCCTACATCGCGACCGGCGAGCCGCTCCAGGTGGCGGGCGCGTTCACCCTCGACGGGCTCGGCGGCTGGTTCGTCGATCGCATCGATGGCGATCCCTCCAGCGTCATCGGCATCGGGCTACCACTGCTGCGCCGACTGCTTGGCGATATTGGGATCGGCGTTACGCAACTGTGGGGCCACACGGCCTGACGGCGCGGTCAACGCCTCGGCGTCACCGCCCGTGGACATCGTCGCCGCGTCCGCGGCCTCCTCGCGCCGCGCGGCGATGAGTTCCAGTCGAGCCACGCACAACTCCGGCTCGACGAAAGGATGCATCCGCACGTCGATCGCGCCGCGCGCGCCGCCCCGGTCGAGCACCTCTTCGATCAGGCCCAGGTGCACACCGCACACCACCTCGGAGTGCGTCCGCGCGAGTTCGCGCAGCGGACACGCCGTCAGCCGGATCAGCACCTTGCCCTCGGTCTCGGCGGACGGGTCGCGCTCGGGCGCGAAGCCGAGTTCGGACATCAGCGTGATGGTCAGGTCCTTGGCGTCTTCCAGCGACTCCACCCGATGATCGCCGACGTCGAGTCTGGAGCCCCACGCGCGGCCCGCCGCGACCGCGGCTTCCGATCTGCGCCGCGGATCGGGGCCGAGCTGATCGGCGAGCACCTGCGCCAGATCCTGGTAGCCGACCGATCGCTGCACCGCGCTGTACCCGATGCGCGGACGCCCGCGGCCGCGCGGCGGCTGCTGGAACTGCCGGACCAGGGATTCTCTGGTGAGCACATCGAGGTGGAACCGGACCGTGGTGACGTGCTGTCCGGTGATTCTGGCCAGTTCCTGGGCGTCGAGAGGCTCGCTGGCGCCACGTAGGATCGCGAGCAGTCGCCGCCGCGGCCAAGAATCGGACATAGCTCACCCCTCCTCCCGGGAGACTTTATCGGATGTAGGTGCCCTTTATTCGGCCCTCATCCGATTTGTGATCTGAAACGAGAGTCACTGTCGACTCACACCTACCATCGCTGTGAGACTCCGAACCGCTGCCACCACCGTCCACCCATGCGTGAAGGACCCTGACACCGTGCCCGTCGCCCCGGACCCTCATCCCTCACTCGGTTCCTACGCACATCCTCACCGACTAGTAACCACGGAGTGGCTGTCGGCAAACATAGGCGCGCGGGGACTCAAGATCATCGAGGCCAACGAGGACACGCTGCTCTACGACATCGGGCACGTTCCGGGCGCCACCAAACTGGATTGGCGAAGCGATCTGAACGATCCGGTCACGCGCGACTATATCGACGGAACCCGCTTCACCGAACTGATGCGCGCCAAAGGGATAGAACGTGACGACACAGTCGTGATCTACGGGGATCGGGACAACACGCAGGCGGCGCACACGGCGTGGGTGTTCACCCTGTTCGGACACGAGGATGTGCGGCTGCTCGACGGCGGGCGCGCGGCCTGGATCTCCGAGGGGCGCGACACGACCTTCGAGCCCGACTACCCGGCGCGCAGCGGCTATCCGGCCGCGCGCCGCGACGACAGCACCTTCCGCGCCTTTCGCGAGGACGTGCTCGCCCACCTCGGCAAGCCGGTGATCGACGTGCGCTCGGCCGAGGAGTACTCCGGCGCGCGCACCCTGGCACCGGGCACCCCCGAGGAGGCGGCGTTGCGCGGCGGCCATATCCCCAGCGCGTCCAATATTCCGTGGGCCGAGGCGCTCAACGCCGACGGGCGATTCCGATCGCGCGCCGAACTCGGCGAGGTATACGGCGCCTTGACCGATCCGGACGAGGTGATGGTCTACAGTCGAGTCGGCGTGCGATCCAGCCACAGCTGGTTCGTGCTGACCTACCTGCTCGGGCGTCCGGGCGTGCGCAACTACGACGGTTCCTGGACCGAGTGGGGCAACTCCGTGCGCATGCCGATCGCCAAGGGGAACGAACCGGGCGAGGTACCCCCGCGGAGTGGTGCGCGACGCATGCGGAGCAGGTAGGGCCGGGCGAGGTCCCAAACACAGCCCGCATACGTTGTGATCCGCGACCTACTGCTCAGTAGGACTGGCCGAGTGCGGCGTCTGTTGGCAGACTGCCTACACTCGCCCCAGACGTAAGTTTGTCGATCACGGGAGCGGAGCCTACAGCAACCCATCCCCCGGCGAAGCGACCAAAAAGAATGCACACAGGAGGCTCAGTGCCCAGCCATGCCAGCGCGCGGATCACGAAGGTACTCGTAGCTAACCGAGGCGAGATCGCCGTGCGCGTGATCCGGGCGGCCAAGGACGCCGGTATCGGCAGCGTCGCGGTCTACGCCGAGCCGGACGCCGACGCCCCGTTCGTCAAGCTCGCCGACGAGGCCTTCGCCCTGGGCGGACAGACCTCAGCCGAGTCGTACCTCGTGTTCGACAAGATCCTCGACGCCGCCGCCAAGTCCGGCGCCGACGCCATCCACCCCGGCTATGGCTTCCTGTCCGAGAACGCCGACTTCGCCCAGGCCGTCATCGACGCCGGGCTGATCTGGATCGGCCCCTCGCCGCAGTCCATCCGCGACCTGGGCGACAAGGTCACCGCGCGGCACATCGCCGAGCGGGCGAAGGCGCCGATGGCCGCGGGCACCAAGGACCCGGTCAAGGACGCGACCGAGGTCGTGAAGTTCGCCGAGACCTACGGCGTGCCGGTCGCCATCAAAGCGGCGTTCGGTGGTGGTGGGCGCGGCATGAAGGTCGCGCACTCCATCGAGGAGATCCCGGAACTGTACGACTCGGCCGTGCGTGAGGCGACCGCCGCGTTCGGTCGCGGCGAGTGCTTCGTCGAGCAGTACCTGGACAAGGCCCGCCACGTCGAGGCGCAGGTCATCGCCGACAAGCACGGCAACGTCATCGTCGCAGGCACCCGCGACTGCTCGCTGCAGCGGCGCTTCCAGAAGCTCGTCGAGGAGGCCCCCGCGCCGTTCCTGTCCGACGAGGTCCGCGGGAAGATCCACGCTTCGGCCAAGGCCATCTGCAAGGAAGCCGGCTACTACGGCGCGGGCACCGTCGAATACCTGGTGCAGGGCGAGACGGTCTCCTTCCTCGAGGTGAACACCCGCCTGCAGGTCGAGCACCCGGTCACCGAGGAGACCGCAGGCATCGACCTGGTGCGCCAGCAGTTCCGCATCGCCAACGGCGAGAAGCTCGAGATCACCGAGGACCCCACCCCGCGCGGGCACTCCTTCGAGTTCCGCATCAACGGCGAGGACGCCGGCCGCGGCTTCCTGCCCGCCCCCGGCCCGGTCACCGTGTACTCCGAGCCGTCGGGCCCCGGCGTGCGCGTGGACTCCGGCGTGGTGGCAGGCAGCGTGATCGGCGGACAGTTCGACTCGATGCTGGCCAAGCTGATCGTCACCGGCGAGAACCGCACCCAAGCGCTGGAGCGGGCGCGGCGCGCGCTGGCCGAGTTCGAGGTCGACGGCCTGGCCACGGTCATCCCGTTCCACCGCGCGATCGTCGAGGACCCGGCGTTCATCGGTGACGGCGAGAAGTTCGAGGTCTACACCAAGTGGATCGAAAACGAATGGGTCAACACCATCGAGCCGTTCGCGGGCGCGGGTGTTCCGGCCGAGGAGGACGAGGACGAGCCGCGGCAGAAGGTCGTCGTCGAGGTCGGTGGACGCCGGGTCGAGGTGTCGCTGCCCGGCAACTTCACCGTCGGCGCGGGCGCGGCCGGCGCGGCGGGCAACGGCGCGGGTGTGATCCGCAAGAAGCCCAAGCCGCGCAAGCGTGGCGGCGCGGGCGGCGGCGCGGCCTCCGGTGACGCGGTCACCGCTCCGATGCAGGGCACCGTGGTCAAGGTCGCCGTGGAAGAGGGCCAGACGGTCGAGGCGGGCGATCTGATCGTGGTGCTCGAAGCCATGAAGATGGAGAACCCGGTCAACGCCCACAAGGCGGGCGTGGTCACCGGCCTGTCCGTCGAGACGGGCGCGGCCATCACCCAGGGCACGGTTCTCGCAGAGATCAAGTAATACCGGCGAAGACCGCACGGAGCGGGCGCGTGACGACGGAGTCCGCGCCCGCTCCCACTGTTTACGAGGTGGTCCTCGCCTGGTCACGTGCGCTGCCTCCGCCGGACCCGATCCGCACACTGTGGTGTCGTATCGTGATCCGGTGACCAGCTCGACAAGCGTCTCCCCCGTCGCGGAGCTGCTCCGCGCGCGCCGTGCCACCTCCAGCCGCGCCGACGGTCACCGCTTGGCGCTGGTGGTGGAGGGTGGCGGCAGCCGGGGCGTGTACTCCAGCGGCATGGTGTCCGCGCTGGAGGAACTCGGACTCGCCGGGGTGTTCGACGCGGTGTACGGCACGTCGGCGGGCGCGATCAACGGCGCCTGGCTGCTGTGTGGGCGCGCCATTCCCGGCATGCGCTCCTGGACCGATCCGGTGATCATGCGCCGCGCCATCGACCCGGCCCGCCTGCTGCGCGGCCGTCCGGCGTTCGATCTGCGGTATCTCGTGCACCAGGTGTACGACGGCGTCGAACCGATGGATTTCGAGGCGATCCTGGCCAACACCACGACGTTCCATCCGATCGCCACCGATATCCGCACCGGGCAACCGGTGGATCTGCATCCGCACATCACCGACAAGCGGACGCTCATGCGCGCGTTGCGGGCGTCGGCGGGCCTGCCCATCCTGGCCGGTCCACCGGTCGCCCTGGGCGACTCGGCCTACTTCGACGGCGGCCTCTCCGAAACCGTTCCGATCCGCACCGCGGTCCGGGCGGGCGCCACCCATGCCGTGGTCCTGCGCACCCGGCGAGTGGACGAAAGGCGTCCGCCGGCTTCGCGCCTGCACCAGATCGTCGGCGGCGGCTATCTGCGCGCGGTGGCGCCCGGCGCGTACCGGGCCTGGCTCGAACGCCCGCGCCAGCAGGACATCGAGGACCGGGCGCTCGCCGGTCTGGGCGACTCGGTCCTGCAGATCCACCCGCCCGCGGGCTCTCCCGATATCGACAGCGCCACCCGCGACACCACCCTGCTGGCCGCTGCCCTGCAGATCGGCCGCCGAGCCGTCCTCAGCGCGCTGTCCGCCGTCCTGCCCGCCGTCTGACCGCTTTCGCGCGTGCTCTGCTTCGCGGAGCGCAGCGCGACAGCGGCAGTGGGAATGCGGTCAGTCGAGGCGGACTCGGACGCCGTTGGACAGCACGAAGTCGTGCAGTTCGAGGTGCCCGGGAGTGGCGGTCGCGGGGAGGTCGAAGACGAGCTGGGTGGTCGCGGATTGCCCGGGACGCAGTTCGAAGGAGTAGCCGAGGCGCTGCTGGGTGTTCTGCCATATCGTGGCGGTGGCGTTGTGGTCGAAGGCGGTGCTCTGCGTGTCCAGCAGGCGCTGGCCCAAGGGGAGGAACCACTTCGTCTCGTCGGAGATATTGCGCACGGCCAGTGTGACGATCAGGAACGAGCCCGCGGCCGTCTGTAGCCCGACCCGTGACACGCCCGCGTCGACCTTCGTCACGACGAACTCGAACTTGCCGTCGCGAACGGGTGTGCCCACCGCCGGGTCGGGCGCGCGATCATCGCCGGGCGGTCCCGGATGCTCCACCGCCACCGCTGAAGGCGGCAGTGCAGGCCCGGGCGTGCCCGCGTCGCCGGTTCTGCTGCCCGCCGCGATCAACGCGACGCAACCTGCCGCGAACGCGAACGGGGCAAGGAAGACGACGACCAGCGCGCCGATCATCTTCGACAGCAGGCCGCGGCGGCGGCGCGGCCGTCGGCGCGGGACCGGGACGCCCGGCCGCCGCTGTGCGGACGGCGGATAGCCCGGTCGCTGCACCGCTGGGAAAACTTTCCGCGCCGGTAGCCCCGGCCTCGGATACGGCGGTACGACCGGACCCGGCTTCGGGGTCAGCACGCGCGACCGCAGCGCGAGCAACCGTTCATGCCAACCCGGCTGTCCCCGCCGGGCGGCTCCAGCGGCAGACCCGTTTTGATACCACCGCCGTGCCGCTGGATAAGGCTGCCCGGCAAACGGATAGCCATTGCCCGCGGGACGCTGCGGATCGGCATACCCCCGCACCGACGAGCCAGGATTCGAAACGTGCCCGCCCGGTGCGGGATTCGGGCTGGGCGTGACCGTAGACCAGTCGAGCTTGGTCGCCACGAGCGTCGGGGTCGGACCCGGCTCCGGCAACACTTTGGTCGGGTGAGGCGTTTGCCGCCGTTCCGGCTCCGCGGCCACGGGTCCCGGTGTGCCGCCTTCCGCGACAGCGGATTTCGAGATCGGCGTCGAATGCCGCTCTCCTGCGGCCGGATTCGCCGGACCGGCGCCTTCGGGCCGATACGCGTCGCTCCTCTGCGGCGGCACGGCTGCCCCGGCTACCTCCGGCACCGGCTTTGTCGGCGGACGACGCGATCCGAACGGCGTCGGCGGCACGGCTCGCGAGTCAGGCGCGAAAGCGCCGATCGCGGCGCGCGCGGCCGCCGCGAATTCTCCTGCGGTGGAGTACCTTTCGTTCGGCTCCTTGGCCAGCCCGCTGGCGATGACGGCGTCCAGCGCGGCGGGGACGGCGGCGCACACCGCACCGGCTCGTGGCGGCGCCGCCATCAGGTGGGCATGCATCTGCTGCGCGGGATCGGCGTCGCCGTAGAGCCGGGAGCCGGTGAGGCATTCGTAGAGCACGCAGGCCAGCGAGTAGACGTCGGCGCGTCCGTCCACCGTTCCGCCGAACCTTTCCGGCGCCATGTACGCGAGGGTGCCGATCGCCATGCCGGTGGTGGTCACGGCCGACTGGCCGAGAGCGTGCGCGATACCGAAGTCGATCAGGTAGGTGAAGCCGCTGGGATGGACCACGATGTTCGACGGTTTCACGTCGCGGTGCACCAGTCCGGCCCGATGCGCCACGTCGAGCGCGATGGCGACGTGCCCGATGATGCCGACCGCCACGGCCGGTGGCATCCGCCCCTCGGCCGCGAGCTTGCCCGCCAGGTCGTCACCCTCGACGAATTGCATGTCGATGTAGAGCCGTCCGTCGATCTCGCCGAATCGGTGGATCCTGGGTACATGCGGGTCGCGCAATTGCGCCACCGCCTCGGCCTCGCGCTCGAATCGCTTGCGGTATCCGCCGGTGGAGGCCAGGTCGGCGGGCAAGAGTTTCAACGCCACCCGCCGTGCCGCCGCCATGTCGTACGCCAGCCACACCTGCCCCATGCCACCCTTGCCGAGCAGCCGTTCCAGCCGGTAACCCGCGAATCGCACCTCCCCCATCGCGAACCTCCAGTCACCGTCGACGTCTGGTCGGCCGGCCTCCCGAAGACGTGGCCTCTTTCGGAGCGTAACCCCACCCCGCGTCACGCACCACTGTGTGCTGGACGACAGTCACGCGACGGTCCGGCCTACTTCTTCGGTTTGGGCTTGTCCCTGCCGCTGCCCTGGTTGGAATGGCCGGGTTTGCCCCGGTCACGCTTGTCGTCCGAGGATTGGGGCCCTGGCCCTGCCTCGTTCGCGCCGCCTTCGGCGCTCCCGGTGGCGACGCCGGTGGAGGCCGCCGTCGGCGGCAGCCAGCTCGCCCGCCCGGCCACCAGCGGAGTGCAGGTCAGCACGAGGCCGTCGACGGTGACGCTGTGCACGTCTACCGCCGGGTCACACGGCTGACCCGCACCGGGCACGACCAGCAGGGGCGCGGAGATCGGCACCGGCGCCGGTGTGGCCGGGCCATGCGACGGCAGAGCCGGTGGGAGCGCGCCTTCCTTCTTCGAGGACGGAATCGGGGATGCCTCCGGGCCCGCGTCGGCCACCTCGGGCCGGCCGAGCCACAGCGTCCCGGCGGCCGCCGCGGCGAGCGCCCCGAACGCCGCCAGCGCCAGGCGCGGACCGATGGACGCCCGCGCCCGGGGCGACGAGCCACCGGTCCGGGCCCCCCAGCGCGGTGGCGGCAGCACGGCGGTCGGCACCGACGACGACAGTTCGACCGTCGTCGCGTCGCGGCCCGTCACGGCCGCGTACCCCACCGACGCCAGTTCACCGGCGCTGGACCACCGCCGGGCCGGGTCTTTCGCCATGCCGCGCGCGATCACCGCGTCCAGCTCCGGCGGCACCGCCGGATTCAGCACGGACGCGAGCGGCGGCGTTTGCATGAGGTGGGCGCGCAACAGGCGCGGCGGGTCATCGCCGTCGAACGGCCTGCGCCCGGTAAGACACTCGTACAGGACGCAGGCCAGCGAGTACTGATCGGACCGGGGTCCCGACGTACCGTCGAACCGCTCCGGCGCCATGTAGGCCAGCGTGCCCACCACGGTGCCGGTGGCGGTGATCGAGGGCTGGTCGCTGCGGTGCGCGGTGCCGAAGTCGATCAGGTAGACCGTGCCGCCCGGCGTCACCATGATGTTGGACGGCTTGACGTCGCGGTGCACCAGGCCCGCGCGATGCGCGATATCGAGGGCGGTGGCCGTCTGCGACACGATCTCGATCGCCCGCTCGGGCGCCAGCCGCCCCTCGCGGCGCAGCAGCGCGGCCACGTCCGAGCCTTCGATGAACTCCATATCGATGTACAGGCGGCCGTCGAGTTCGCCGAAGGAATGAATCGGCACCAGGTGCGGCCCGCGCACCTGGGCGGCGAGCCGGGCTTCCCTGGTGAATCGCTGCCGGAATCTCGTATCCGCCGCGTATCCGGCGGCCAGCACCTTCAATGCGACGGCACGGTCAGCTCTGGTGTCGTGCGCGAGCCAGACTTCGCCTGTACCGCCGCTGCCCAGCAGCCGGTCGAGGCGGTAGTGGCCGAACCATAGCTCGTCCATCTCGATAGAACCTCCCGCTAGCCTTTTCCGCATGATCGAGCTACCCGAAATTCACGTCCGCACCGCGGAAAGCGCAAAAGCGACGTCGCGGCCATCCGATCATGTCCCAGCGAGGCCGCTCGGCGTCGCGGAATTCGCGGGAGCGTTTCCGGGTGCGCCGGCCGCCGCACCGGGCAGCGGGCACGGGACGGGTGAGCGCTGATGGAGCCGATCGAGATCAACGCGGGCGCGTGGTATCTGCGCGCGCTGCGCGCCGACGACCGCATCGATGACCGCCCCGCCTTGGCGGCGGGCGGCATCACCGAACCGGACTACGTGGCCCGGCGCACTGCGGGCTGGGCGGAGGAAACGCACTTCTCCTGGGCGGTCTGCGAACCGACGACCGCCGAACTGGTGGCCGAGATCGGGGTGACGCCCGCGAGTGACGGAACCGCGAACGTGCGCGGATGGGCGCGCCCAGGCCACGAAGCCGCGCTGGACGCCGGGCTGAAGTCCGTATGCCGCTTCGTCGAAGGCGGTTTGGGGCTGCGCCCGGTCACGTCCTGACCGGCGCACCGGGGTGTCGGTGGGACCGCGGGTTCAGCGCATGACGCCGGTGTGCCCGGTGGAGTAGCGTCCGGGCTGCGGCCAGATGGTGAGTCCGTGCGGGCCTTTGCCGACGGGGATGCGCGCCAGGAGTTGCCAATTGACGATGTCGATGGCGTACACCTCGCCATGGTGACGGCCGGATGCCCAGAAGACGCGCCCGTCGGTGGAGATATTGCCCATATCGGGACTGCCGCCTCCGGGCACGAACCACTTGTACACCAGCCCTTTCGCCGCGAAGTCCCACACCGAAACGCTGCCTTCGTGCCGGTTGGTGATGAGCATCCGGGCGGAATCACGAGTGATGTAGAGCCCGTGGGTCCCCTTGCCGGTGGGCACGAATCCGGTCTGGTCGAAGGTGTGCGCATCGAAGAGGTAGACGCCGTCGGCGGCCATGTCGGCGACGAAGAAGGTGTGCCCGTCCGGCGACAGCTTCACATCCTGCGGCTTGCCCGAGCGGCCGCCGGGCAGGTCGATCATTTTGACGATTTTGCGCTCGGCCACGTCGAAAGCCAGCATCCGGCCGATGAATTCGCACGATGCCAGGGCGAAGCGGCCGTCGGCGGTGAAGTCCATGTGGTCGACGCCCGCGCAGTCGGGCACCGCCATGGCATGCGCCTTCTGCCAGGTGAGCGGATCGTAGAAATCCAGCGACTTGTCCGCTTCCGCGACGACCAGCGCGTACCGGCCATCCGGCGTGTAGTACATGTTGTACGGATCGCGGACGGGAAAGGGTTCGCCCGGCTTGCCGGTCCGCGGATCGATCGGACGCAGGCTGCCGCCGCCCAGCGGCATGTCGTTGGTGACGTAGAGCGTCTGCATGTCATAGGACGGCACGACGTGCTGCGGCTCGAACCCGCCCGCGGGGAAGGTGTCGATCACCCGGAAGGTGCCCGGATCGATCACCGACACCGTGTTCGACCGACTGTTGGGCACGTAGACCAGCGGGCGATGGTCGGCCACGGTGGGGCTGAGCTCGCGGTTGGCCGCGTACACGTCGGTCGGTGAGAGCGGCGGCGGCATCCCGGGCAACAGATCGCGCATGTGCGGCGGGAACACATCGGTGGCCGGTTCGGCCGGGGTGGTCGGTGCGGCCACGGTGGTCCCGGCGGCCCGGCTTCCCTCGGTATCCACGGTGCCCGCGTCGCTGGCGGCGCAGCCCGCCACCGCGGACAGCACGACGAGAGGGACCACGAGGTGCGGCGCGCAGCATCGGTACGTGCGCTGTCGATTCACGTGCCGCACCTGCTCGGGGAGTGGTGAAGACGAGAGGACATGGCTGCGAAGCCTAGGAGGTGGATCCGGGATTCCGGCGGACCCCGCGCCGGAGCACACCGGAATGCCCGGATCATCCTGTTCGGACGCTATTCGAGGCTGGTCAGCACCCGATCGAGCGCGTCGACGGCTTCGTCGAGCTCGGCGACGGTGACCGTGAGCGGGGGACGGAACCGGATGCCCCGCTCACCGGTGCCCAGGATCAGCACGTGCTCGCGCTCGCGCAGCGCGGCGAGCACCTCGTCCCGCAGCCGGGACGACGACAGCGTGATCGCGCACATCAGGCCGCGCCCGCGCGGCTCGCTGACATCGAGGCGGCGGGCGGCCAGCGCGCCCAGCCGCTCGAGCAGGTGCGCACCCAGCGGACGGGACCGTTCGATCAGCTCGTCCCGCTCGAGCACCTCCAGGACGCGCCTGCTGCGCACCATGTCGGCGAGGTTGCCGCCCCAGGTCGAGTTGAGCCGGGAGCTGACCGCGAAGACGTTGCCGGACACCTCGTCCACGCGCCCACCCGCCATGACGCCGCACACCTGGGTCCGCTTGCCGAAAGCGACGACGTCCGGCTCCAAGCCGAGTTGCTGGTAGGCCCAGGTGGTTCCGGTCATGCCCACGCCGGTCTGCACCTCGTCCAGCACGAACAGCGCGTCGTTCTCGTGGCACAGCTGCTGCACGGCTTGCAGGAATCGCGGGCGCAGATGCCGGTCACCACCCTCGCCCTGGATCGGCTCGGCGATGAAACACGCTATGTCGTGCGGGCTTTCCTCGAATGCCCGCCGCGCCTGGGCGAGCGCGCACGCCTCCGCCTCCTCGACGTCGAAGGCGTCGGTGAGGTAAGGCGACTTGATGCGGGGCCAGTCGAACTTCGGGAAACGCGCGGTCTTCACCGGATCGGTGTTGGTGAGCGACATCGTGTAACCGGTGCGGCCGTGGAACGCCCCGGTCAGGTGCAGCACCTTGGAGCCGAGTTCCGTTGCGCGGCCGTGTGATTCGTTGTGCCTGCTCTTCCAGTCGAACGCGACCTTGAGGGCGTTCTCCACCGCGAGGCCGCCGCCGTCGATGAAGAACAGATGCGGCAGCCGCGGATCACCGAGCACCCGCACGAACGTCTCGACGAAGCGGGCCATCTCGACGGTGTAGATGTCGGAGTTGCTGGGCTTGTTCAGTGCCGCGGTGAGCAGTTCGGCACGGAACTGCGCGTCCTCGGCCAGGGCGGGATGGTTCATGCCCAGCGCGTTGGAGGCGAAGAAGCCGAACATGTCGAGGTAGGAGCTGCCGTCGCGTTCGTCGACGAGACGGCAGCCGCGGGACCGGTTGAGGTCGAGAACCAAGTCGAAGCCGTCGGCCAGAATGCTCGCCGACAAGATCTCACGAACCCGGGCGGCGGGGGTGACCGCCGGGCGGGTGCGTTCCAGTTCGATGGTCACGCCCCTGAGGGTACGTAAAAATTTACGGAACCTCTACAACAAAACGGATTAATTCCGAGCTAACCCTACCTGTCATAGAATGTCTGCAAGATGATGGTGCTCCGGGTTCGCACGTTGGCGGTGGCTCTGATCTCCTGGAGCAACTGCTCGAGGTGCCGCGGGGACGCCACTCGCACCAGCAGGACGTAGCTCTCCTCGCCGGCCACCGAGTGGCACGCCTCGATGCCGGGGATGTGCTGCAGGACCGCGGGAGCGTCATCGGGTTGCGACGGGTCGAGAGGAGTGATGGCGACGAATGCCGACAGCAGTTGGCCGAGCGCTTCGGGATCGACGTGCGCGGTATACCCGCGGATCACACCGCGTGCCTCTAATCGGCGGACCCGGGACTGCACCGCGGACACCGACAGACTCGCCTTCTCCGCCAGGTTCGACAGGGTGGCCCGTCCATCGGCCATCAGTTCACGAATCAGCAGGCGATCGATGTCATCGAGTACGGGTCTTGCCGGTGTATCCGCCATCAGCGAAGGCTAACTCAGCCGACCCGCCTCGTGTCCGAAACCTGACCTCCATCCTCCCGCCCTGTGGGACAGAAACGCCGCGACGCGGCCGAAAGGTACGGCGGAACAACACATGACCGAAGTACTCGACGACCAGACCACCCAGCGACTCGCCGCCCGCGCGGAGGCGGTGCTGCGCGAATTCGCCGCGGGACCACCGGAACCCGGCGACCTGCCCGCCCGCACTCCGATCACCGGAGGGCAGCTGATGACCCTGCGGTCCAGCTCGCTCACCGAGGTCGACGCCGCGATCGGCCGGGCCGCCACCGCCTTCCGCGCCTGGCGCGGCGTTCCGGCGCCCGCCCGGGCCGCGGTCGTGCGCAGGCTGGGGCAGCTGCTCACCGCGCACAAGAGCGACCTGGCCGAGCTGGTCACGCTGGAGGCGGGCAAGATCCCCGCCGAGGCCGCGGGCGAGGTGCAGGAGATGATCGACATCTGCGAATTCGCCGTCGGCCTGTCCCGCCAGCTGTACGGCCACACCATGCCCTCGGAGCGACCTGGCCACCGGTTGATGGAGACCTGGCACCCCCTCGGCGTGGTCGGGGTCATCTCCGCGTTCAACTTCCCGGTCGCGGTCTGGGCGTGGAACACGGCGATCGCGCTGGTCTGCGGCGACACCGTGGTGTGGAAGCCCTCCGAGACGACGCCACTGACGGCGCTGGCCTGTCACGCGCTGCTGCGGCGCGCGGCCGGCGAAGTCGGCGCGGATCCCGAAGTACATCAACTGATCCAGGGCGGCGGCGACGTCGGGTCGCGACTGGTCGACGACGAGCGAGTGCCGCTGGTCAGCGCGACCGGCTCGGTGCGGATGGGGCGGCTGGTCGCGCCGCGGGTGGCCGAGCGGCTCGGGCGCTGCCTGCTGGAGCTCGGCGGCAACAACGGCGCGATCGTCACCGCGTCCGCCGACCTGGACCTCGCGGCGCGGGCCATCGTGTTCGCGGCGGCGGGCACAGCCGGGCAGCGGTGCACCACGCTGCGGCGGCTGATCGCGCATCGTGACGTCGTCGGCCCGCTGCTGGACCGGCTGGAGCGGGCGTACCGGCAACTGCCGGTGGGCAATCCGCTCGACGAGGGGGTGCTGGTCGGGCCGCTGATCGACGGGAAGGCCCACACCGGGATGCGCGCCGCGCTGGACAAGGCGGTGACCGACGGCGGCGAACTGGTCTGTGGCGGCGAGCGAGTCGACGGGTTCGGCGACGACGCCTACTACGTGCGGCCCGCCATCGTGCGCATGCCGGCGCAGACCGCGGTGGTGCGGGAGGAGACCTTCGCGCCGATCCTCTACGTGCTCACCTACGACGACTTCGACCGCGCGATCGCCCTGCACAACGAAGTGCCGCAGGGTCTGTCGTCCGCGATCTTCACCACCGACCAGCGCGAGGCCGAACGCTTCCTCGCCGCCGACGGATCCGATTGCGGCATCGCCAATGTCAATATCGGCACCTCCGGCGCCGAGATCGGCGGCGCCTTCGGTGGCGAGAAGCAGACCGGCGGTGGGCGCGAATCCGGCTCGGACTCCTGGAAGGCCTACATGCGCCGAGCCACCAACACCGTCAACTACTCCACCGAGCTCCCCCTCGCCCAGGGCATCGAATTCGGCTGAGCCACCCCGTCCCACCAGGCGATTCGGTCATTCGCACCCACCTGTGTAGTGTTATCCGTACGACGCGGGGTGGAGCAGCTCGGTAGCTCGCTGGGCTCATAACCCAGAGGTCGCAGGTTCAAATCCTGTCCCCGCTACTGGAGGCCCGGGTCGGCGGTTCACACCGCCGACCCGGGCCATTTTGCTGTCGCCGTCAGGGACGACGATCGCCTTCCTGTGCCGCGGCACAGTAGCCGACAGATGGCCGATCGGGTCTCTTACCGCCTCGCGCAGCCGGAGATTTGCGCGAATGTGTGCCTCCGCGCCGCTATTCTTCGATCTCGGCTGCCTGATCACCACGTAAGACGTTTCGACGCAAGTTCCGGCGACGCCGACGCGGCCCGCGATGCCCGTGGTTTTGCCACGAACGCGAAGGAGAGAGCTGTGCAGCGCAGAGCGATGCTCACGGGATGTGCGGCGGCGGTCGCCGTGCCGATGTTCGCCACCGCCTGCGGTGTGCTGGACGGCGGCGCGAAAGCGGTGGACGAGCTGGCCTTCGACCCCGACGCGTTCACGACGGAGAAGAAGACGGTCGCCACCTTCGATCGCGACAAAGAGGTGACCTATCGCCGCTACACGGGGGTGGTCTATGTCGCGAAGCCGGTCGACAAGGCGTACCAGAGTTTGAACGTCAGCGTGCCCGTCGAGATCGATGGCCGCTCCGTCGACGCGAGCAAGGCGCCCATCCTCTTGAGCAACTCCGTCGCGGGGTATCTGTCATCGTCGGTGACGAACGGCGAACCGGACGACGGCGGTGATCGGGCCAGGAACCAGGATCTCGCCCTCGCGGCGGGTTATGTCGTCGTCGATTCCGGCGCTCGCGGGCGCGACCTGGTCGCCCCCGACGGCACGTACTACGGCGTGGCTCCCGCCGCCATCGTGGATCTGAAGGCCGCCGTCCGGTACCTGCGGCACAACTCGGGCCGCGTGCCGGGAAACACCGACCGGATCGTGGTCACCGGGGTCAGCGCGGGAGGCGCGCTGTCCGCCTTGCTCGCCGTGTCCGGGGACAGCCGGATGTACGACCGGTATCTCGCCGAACTCGGCGCGGCGGACGCCAGCGATGCCGTCTTCGCCGCCGCGCCCTACTGCCCCATCACCGATCTCGAGCACGCGGATATGGCCTACGAGTGGAATTGGGGCGCCAACCCACTGCGCTCGGGCGAACTCGACGCCGCTGCCTCGCGGGATCTCGGCACGGCGTTCGCGAACTACCAGGCGTCACTGGAACTGCAGGGCAAGAACGGATTCGGGCCCGTCACGGCCGACAACTACGGCCGTTACCTGGTTCGGACCTACCTCGAACCGGCGGCGACCGAGTACTTGACCGCGCTGCCGGACGCCGACCGCTCGAGCTACCTCGCGGCCAACACGTGGATCACCTGGGCGGGTGATCGGGCGGAGTTCACCTGGCCGAACTTCCTCGCGCACGTCGGTGAGCGGAAGAAGGGCGTACCCGCGTTCGACGCCTTCGACCTGTCCTCGGGCGAGAACAACGAGTTCGGTGGCGCAACCGTCAAGGCCAGGCACTTCACCCTGTTCAGCCTGCGGCGAGCCACCGGAGACCCCAGCGCGCAACTCGACAGCGACCTGCCCGAGAAGATCAGCATGATGAACCCCATGTTCTTTCTCCGACAGCGCAATCCCGCCCGAGCGAAGCACTGGTGGATCCGCGTCGGCACCAAGGACACCGATACGTCGCTGACGATCGTGGGCAACCTCGCCGCGAGCCTGGAGAATCTCGGCGCCGAGGTCGACGCCGCGATGTACTGGGACGCGGGCCACGGCAGCAACGAGGACGCCGCGGATTTCATCGAGTGGATCGGAAGGGTGACCGGCTACGCCGGGTGAGTCGGCACGGCGAGGTGCGACCGTGGCACCGGGCGTCGCCCGCGCCGCGTTCCGGTGACCGCGGCGGCGGAGTCCCCGGCCGCTCCGATGATCAGCCGACGGCCGGTCGCCGCGGCTCGCGCCACCGAGCAGCACCGCAGAAGACACCCCGCTAGCGGCGCGGCGGCTCGATACCGAGCTCCCGCAGACGCTCGGCGTAGACCGCGACGTTGGCGAGCTTGATCTCCTCGTACCCGCGCACCACGTCGGCGAGGGCCGCCGCCTGCACGGCGCGGTCGTAACCGGACCGGTCCAGCGTGTCGGCGAGGGTCGTCACCATCGCGCGGTAGTGCGCGAGCAGTTCGCGTTCCACCCGTCGCACGTGCGCGTACCCGAACGGATCGAACTTCGTGCCGCGCAGCCGCTTTCCCTTGGCCAGCAGGCGGAGGGCGAAGTGGCTGCCCGGCCCCATTCCGATCTTCTTCTCCCGTCCCATCGCGCGCAGGATCGGCGGGTGCAGCCGGTAGGTGAGCTTCGCCCCGCCGGGCACCTGCGCGGCGACCTCGGCCAGGAACGCCGGATCCGTGAGCCGTCGCGCCACCTCGTACTCGTCTTTGTAGGCCGTGAACTTGTACAGGCCGCGCGCCACCTGCTCGCTGAACTCGGTGCGATCGGTGACGCGCCGCTCCGCATCCCAGACGCGCTGCACGGTGCGCACATAGTCGCGGGCCACCGCCGCGCTGTGGAAGCCGATCAGCTCGGCGGCCCGCGACCGCAGCAGGCGCCGCGTCTCCCCAGTGGCGGTCACCCCGTCGAACAGGTCATCGGGCACCTTCACCGCGGCGGATTCGGGCACGCGCCGTGCGGTCGCCGCGGCGAACTCCTCCGGCCGCGCGATCGCGACCCGCCCCCAGCGGAAGGCCGCGAGGTTGGCCGCAACGGCGACGCCGTTGATCTCGATGGCCTCCTCGATCGCGGTGCACGGCAACCGCAGACCGCCGGTCTGATAGGCGGCGCCCACCAGCAGGAAGTTCGCGGCGGCGGTGTTGCCGAAGAGGGCCTGCGCGGCGGCCAGCGCGTCGAAGGACCGTACCGACCGCGAGACCTTCGCCAAGCGCTCCAGCAGCACCGCCTCGTCCGGATGGGCGACCGACTTGTCGTAGACCATGTCACCGGTCGGGGTTCTGCTGGTGGAGGCGACCGACACGGTGGTCGTGGCGCGGCCGTAGGACAGGTTCTTGTTGTCGGTCGCGGCCAGCAGATCGAAGGCCACGATGCAGTCGGCGGAGGCGGGGGCCAGCCGGTTGGCGGGCTCCAGCGCGCGCACGGCGAAACGCAGGTGCGAGACCACGGGTCCGGCCTTCTGGCTCATGCCGATCTGGTCCAGGCTCGCCACCTCGTACCCGGCTCGCATCGCGGCGGTCGCCAGCACCTGGTTCACGGTGACGATGCCGGTGCCGCCGATGCCTGCGAGGAAGACGTTCTGCGTGGTCGTCGGCGGTTCGTGTACGAGGTCGGGCAGTCGTGGCGGCTGCGGCCCGCGCTGCGCCGGGCGCGGCTTCCGGTCAGCCGGATCGGGTAGCTCCACCGTGACGAACGAGGGGCAGTCGCCGTCGAGGCAGCTGTAGTCGGTGTTGCAGGAGGTCTGGTCGATCCGGGTCTTGCGCCCGAAATCGGTGTCCACCGGCTGCACCGACAGGCAATTGCTCCGCACGCCGCAATCACCGCAGCCTTCGCACACCGCCTCGTTGATGACCACCCGCGTGCGGCGCGCCGGAAGGGTGCCCCGCTTGCGCTGCCGCCGTGCGTCGGCCGCACAGTGCTGGTCGTAGATCAGCACCGTGACACCGGGTACCTCGCGCAGCGCGCGCTGCGCTTCATCGAGTCGGTCCCGGTGCCACAGCAGGGTGCCCGGAGCGAGATCGCGCTTGCGGTAGCGCTGGGGCTCGTCGGCGCAGACGATGATCCGGCGGACGCCTTCGACGGTGAGCTTGTGGGTGAGCATCGGCACCGTGAGCGCGCCCTCGGCGTGCTGCGCGCCCGTCATCGCGACGACGTCGTTGTGCAGCAGCTTGAACGTGATGTTCACCCCCGCCGCGACGCACGCCTGCACGGCGAGCTGACCGGAGTGGAAATACGTTCCGTCGCCGATGTTCTGGAACAGGTGCGGTACGTCGGTGAACGGGGCCTGGCCGATCCACTGCGCGCCCTCGCCGCCCATCTGGGTCAGCCCGGTGACCTTGCTGTCGGCGCGGCCGGACATGGTGACCAAGGTGTGACAGCCGATGCCGCCGCCGGCCAGTGAGCCGTCCGGAACGGCGGTGGAGCGGTTGTGCGGACAGCCGCTGCAGAAGTAGGCCGCGCGCTTGGCGGGCAGCACGGACAGCGACAGCGGCTGCGGCAGCGCGCGTTTCAGCGCTACGTGACCGTCGAGCACGCGGCGCAGCGGTGCGGCGATCCGCCCGGAGGTGAGCTCGCCATCGCTGGCGAACAGCGGGCGGCCCGCGCCGTCGCGCTTGCCGACGATCTCGGGCGCGCCCGCGGCGCCGTACAGGATGTCGCGGATCTGGGTCTCCAGGAAGGCGGTCTTGTCCTCGACGACGATCAGCCGGGTGAGCCCGGCGGCGAACTGCCGGACCCGTTCGGGCGCCACCGGATACGGCATCCCGATGCGCAGCAGCCGGATGCCCGCCTCGTGCAGCGCGTCGTCGTCCACGCCGAGATCGATCAGCGCTTGGCGGACCGCGTCGAAGG
This sequence comes from Nocardia gipuzkoensis, assembly GCF_021183645.1. Classification (NCBI taxonomy): domain Bacteria; kingdom Bacillati; phylum Actinomycetota; class Actinomycetes; order Mycobacteriales; family Nocardiaceae; genus Nocardia; species Nocardia gipuzkoensis. The sequence goes on from NZ_CP089225.1 coordinate 1,410,572, forward strand.
TGGTTCCGGCGGCGGCGATGCCGATCGTGGCGCGCGCCGGGTGGACCTCGATCACGTCCAGCCCGTTACGCGTGCTGTAGGCCCGCACCAGCTCCCAGCGCGGACCGTAGAGATCCGCCTCGGCGAGCAGACTGTCGGCCGGAGCGGCCATCGGACGCTGCCGGTAGCGGAAAGGCGCGCCCGCCCAGTCGATCTCGGGCACGACGATGTCGATGTCACCCACCGAACCGTCGACGGTCCATGCGCCGTCGGCGACGTCGGCCACGATCTTCAGCGCCACCAGACAGCCGGACGCGCGCGACAGGGCCACGCCGTGCAGGCCCATGGTGATGACCTCGCGGGCGTTGCGCGGGAACAGCACCGGGATGTTGAGCGCCGCCAGCGAACGCTCGCTCACCGCGGGCACGGTGGAGGACTTCGACGCCGGATCGTCGCCGACCAGCAGCAGGACGCCGCCGCGCGGGTTCGCCCCGTACAGGTTCGCGTGGCGCAGGGCATCGGTCGCGCGGTCCAGGCCGGGGCCTTTGCCGTACCAGACACCGACCACCCCGTCGTGGGTCGCGGCGCCCGCGGGCAGCACCGCCTGACTGCCCCACACCGAGGTCGCGGCGAGTTCCTCGTTCAACCCGGGCACGAACGAGATGTCGTGCTCGGCGAGCACGTCCGGCATTCCGGCCAGCATCTTGTCGACGCCGCCGAGCGGACTGCCCTGATATCCGGAGACGAACGTGCCGATCCGCGAACCGGCGCGCAGATCACGCACGTGCTGCTCGACCAGCTGCCGGGCGATGGCCTGGACACCGGTGAGGACGACGGTCCGCGAACCGACGCGGTAACGGTCGGCCAGGTCGTAGGGGGCTGCGATCAGATCGCGGTCGGCGAGCTCGGTCATACAGATCCACCCGTCCACTCGGCGCCGATCCGGCGCTGGGCCTTGTTGAGCACTTGTTGCCGATATCGTGTCCCTGAAGAACGGAACGCACAACCTTGGTCTGAAACTCTGAGCAATATGCGCAATTTGTCAGCATCTCGATGGGCACAGCCTAAGCAGAGTGCGAGGTCCGTGTGACAGCGCGCACACCAATGCGTCGCAGGCAGGTGGCATTCGGCGAGCCCGTCCGGTGCCACACCGGGATACCTCCGCCGCCCCCGCGCCCAGCTGTGTGAAGGTGGAGAGATGGCATTGCTCAGGAGGGGCACGGCGATCCTCGCCGCCATCGCGTTCGGGGCGCTGACCGCGTGCGGGCAGCAGCCGGACCCGGCCGTCCCCTCCACGCCGGATCAGGCCGCGGCAGCGGCGCCCGGGACGCGGGCCGACCCCGGCCCCCGGCGCTACGCGGGCGGAACGATGGTCGTCATCCCGCAGGCCGCGGATCTGGAACCCAGTTCGGCGATGCCCTTCTCGGAGTACGACGTCGAAGACGGCACCGACAAGCTCGCGATCCACATACCGGGGCCGGTCGGCTGCCCGAGCATCGGGTTCACCGCGCGGGTCGAGGAATCCGCCGACCTGGTGCATGTGCGGCTGATCCGCGGCCTGCATCGCGGCATGCCACCGTGCCAGGGCGCGAACCCGGAGCAGAAGCGCGAGTACGGTGTGGTGGTCGTCGATCTGGAACGCCCGCTGGGCGATCGGACGGTGCTCAGCTTCCCATGAGCCACGCGACACGGGGTCGAGCCGGCGGACGACCGGGGAGGCCGCCTCCGTTAGTGATCTTGTCGAATGGCGGGCCACGGGCATTGTGAATTGTCCGGTTTTTCTCTCGCCGATTCGGTGTTCTTCCCGGTCGGGCGCTACTTTCGCAGCGGATGGTGCCGCCTTCGCGGCTACCGGCGGTCCCGGAGTCGAAGGAGGTGCGCCAGTCCGCCGAGACCGCTCAGGCCGTTCCGGCGGCGGTTCCTTCTGCTCTGTCCCGCAGTGAACGAGGTTCGCTGCGGATTTCCGTGTAGTGCCGGTCCGTCCGGCGCACCCGCGGCGGGCACGCCAGGCCGGTGCGCCGATGACGGCTGACTTTCGAAGGAAAACCGTGTCCAGAGTTCCGTTCAGGATTGCGATCTTGCTGGTGAGCATCGTCTCGCTCGGCCTGCTCGGCCTGCCGGCAACGGCTCAGCCGTTGTATCCCACCCCCGATCCTGATTTGTTCTACTCCGCGCCGTCCGACCTGGCGGCGTACGCACCCGGCGACGTAGTGCGCACCCGCAAGATCGACACCGGCCCCTACCTGGGGACCGAGGGCTGGCAGGTGGCGTTCCGGTCCACCAACTCGCAGGGCAATCCCGTCATGGGCATCACGACGGTCCTGCTGCCCGCCGGGGTCAAGAACCCGCCGCTGGTCTCCTACCAAGCTCTGATCAATTCCCTCGGCACCCAGTGCAACCCGTCGCGCTCGCTGTTCAACGGTGAACTGCAGGACGCGGTCGGCGCCATGCTGCCCATCGGACGCGGATGGGCGATCTCGCTGCCCGACTACCTGGGTCCGACTTCCGCCTACGGCGCCGCGCGACTGGCCGGCATGATGACGCTGGACAGCGTGAAGGCCGTGCGCAAGGTCGCCGAACTCGGCCTGTCCCAGTCGCCCGTCGCCATCGCGGGCTATTCCGGCGGCGGCATGGCCACCGCGTGGGCCGCCGCGATGCAACCCACCTACGCGCCGGATCTGCGGCTCGCCGCCGCCGTGGCCGGTGGCATCCCCGCCGACATGGAGGAGATGGCGATGTCGCTGGGCTTCGACCCGCATCCCGGGTTCGGCCTCGCCTTCGCCGCGGCCATGGGACTGGAGCGGGAATACCCGGACCGGCTGCCGATCTCGGATCAGCTCAACGAGAACGGTCTGTGGTTCCGCGAATTCACGCACGACGCGTGCCGGCGGTTCCTGCTGTTCCACGGCGCCTTCCGCAGCGCCGAGCAGATGGCGGCGACCAAGAGCCTGATGGACAGCCCGGAGGCGCACGCCGTCCTGCGGGAGAACAGCCTGCGGTACTTCGACGGCGTGCCGGCCGTGCCGACCTATCTGTGGCAGGGCCGCTTCGACACACTCACCTTCTACCGGCCCGTCGCCGAGGTCGCCGACCGGTACTGCAAGGCCGGCGCGCCGGTGCAGTTCCACACCGTCGACATCTCCGAGCACATGACCGCGGCGGTCGCCGGATTCGCCGACGCGTGGAACTACGTCGAGGCCAGGTTCCGCGGCGAACCCGCGGCGACGACCTGCTGATCGCACACGCTTCGCGGCCCGGGAGATGTTCTCCCGGGCCGCTTTTCGTTCGGTCAGTCGATGGAGCGCACTTCTCGCTCATACGCCGCGCGAGTCTGCTCGTCGGCCGGATGCAAAGCGCGATCACCGTCGAAGAGGCCGCGGACCAGGCGTACCGCGCGTTCCGGCGCGGCGGCCAGCGCGATGTCCACCGGGCCGAGGTAGCTCGGCACGGCCACTTCGGCCTTGCGGGTGGCGCAGGTGCGCAGGATGGCGGCGGCGACGTCCTCCGGGTCGACCGTCGGCATGCCGTGGCCGAGCCGCAATCCCGAGGAGAGGCGGGTTCGCACGGCCGACGGCAGGACGCAGCTGACGCTGACGCCGTGCGCGGCGAATTCCAGACGGGTCGCCGCCGAGAGGCCGACGGCCGCGAACTTGCTCGCGTTGTAGACGGCCAAGCCGGGGATGGGGACCTTGCCCGCCAGGGAAGCGACGTTGACGATATGGCCGCGGCCGCGCTCGATCATGCCCGGTGCGGCGGCCCGCATGCCGTGGATGAGACCCCAGACGTTGATGTCCAGCGTTGCCCGGCCGACCGCGTCCGGTTCCTCCAGGAACGCCCCGGCGGGCATCACACCCGCGTTGTTGATCAGGACGTCGACGCCGCCCACCGCCGCGACGACCGCGTCCCACTGATCGCGCGAGCGCACGTCGAGCTCGAACGCGCTCGCCCCGATCGCGGCGGCGGCCGCGTCGGCGGCGGGTTTGTCCACGTCCGCGAGCACGACCTGCGCTCCCTTCGCGGCGAACGCTGCCGCGGTGGCCCGGCCGATGCCCCGCCCTCCGCCGGTGATCAGGACTCTGGCCTCGCGCAGGTCGATGCCCGGGTAGCCGGATCCGGTAATTCTCATACGAAGGCTCCTCGTTCGAGTGCGCGCCGGGTACTGCGCAGGCTGTGTTCGAAAGTGGCGAGACGACGGCGTCCGTCCATGAAGTTGGGGCCCATCACCGCGAGATCGTCGGCGGTGGCGCCCAGGAAGAGCACTTTGGTGCCCGCCGCGCGCAGCTGCGCGATCTCGGCGAGGAGCTTGTCGCTCATCCGATCGCGCAGCTGTCGCTCGAGGAAATGCCCAGGCCCGGTAGCCGGGATTCGAGTCGCCGAGGCCATCGGGGCGAGCACGAGCACCTCGTCCAGTTTCTCGGGAACGAGCAGGTCCGCCGACGCGGTCGAGCCCGCGCCGCCGTCGACGAAACGACGGCCCGCGATCGTGACCGGCGGAAACCAGCCGGGAACGGCCCACGAGGCCCGCAGCGCCGCGCCGATGGTCGTGTCGGGGGCGCCCGGCGAGCCGAAGGCCACCCGTTCTCCGGTCGCGTAGTCCATCGCCACCAGCCGAGTCGCCGGATGCGGCACCCAGGTGCGGCCCGGAGTGAGCCGCTCGGCCAGCCGTTGCAGCCAGTTCGGGTCGCCGCCGCCGACCGGCAGCAGTCCGCTGGCGGCGGCCAGGAGCGCCTGCCCCGGTTCCTGGCGCCGCAGCGACAGCCGGGGCGAGCCGAGCCGAGGACGCGGCAGCGGCGGAAAGCGACCGGGCTCGCAGGCACGGTGCTCGCGCAGGATCGGATCGGTCGACGTGCCACGCTGCGCGGCCACCAGGTCGTCGACCGAGACGCCGCTGCCGAGCAGCGTCACCGTCTCCGCCCCCGCCGAGGTGCCGAGCAGCACATCCGCCTCGCGCGGATCCCAGTCGAGCACGTCACGGGCGGCGGCGAGCGCGGCGACGATCCACGCGGCCCCCACGGTGCCACCGCATCCGATGGCCAGGCCGCGCCGATACGACCCATTGTTGTTACCCATAGTCTCAGACACTAGCCCGACGCGGCTCGAATGCCACCCGTCGCGCGATCGGCCGGAGCGTCAGGCCGTGAAGTGCAACGTCCATTCCCCGCGATAGTGCAGGCGGGTGACGCTGCCGGGCGGGATATCGATGCGCCAGAAGGATTTCGGCGGCGCGTCCAGCGTCACCAGCAGCGCGGCCCTGATGATCGCCGGGTGGGTGACCGCGATGGTCGACACGGCCTGCGCGGCGACCTCGGCCATCCACGACCTGGTCCGTCCGATCACGTCCACCACCGACTCGCCGCCGTGCCCGCGGAAGGCCGGGTCGGTGAGCCAGGCGTACAGCTCGTCCTGGGGCACCGACATCAGTTCACCGCCGCGCCAGGCGCCCGCGTCCAGGTCGCGCAGCCGGTTGTCCTCCTCACCCGGCAAACCCAGCAGCGCGGCGGTCTCCACCGTCCGGCGCTCCGGCCCGGTGAGCACTCGGGGAGCGGTGAGCGGTCCGCACCCTGCCATCGCACGCCGGCCTGCCTCGGTGAGGGATTCGTCCACCGGGAAACGTGCCTTCCGCATCGCCTCGGTCATCCCATGGCTGACCAGGTCGAGTCTGAGCACTTTTTGCACCTGTGGAAGCGTACGGCCCGGCATCGGCGGCTGTCGTTCGATTGCTCCGGCTTCGCTCGCGAAACGGTACGGGCGTGCTTGTCGGTGGGCCGGTGCACACTGAATCCATGGCCCAGTTCTCCCGCGCCACCCAGGAGTGGTTCGACGGCGCGTTCCCCGCGCCGACCTCCGCTCAACTCGGAGCGTGGCGGGCGATCGCGGCGGGCGAGCACACGCTCGTCGTCGCGCCGACCGGGTCCGGGAAGACGCTCTCGGCGTTCCTCTGGGCGATAGACCAGCTGGCCGCCCGGGAGCAGCGGCCCGAACAGGCCGGTACCTCCGTGCTGTACGTGTCCCCGCTGAAGGCGCTCGCGGTGGACGTGGAACGCAATCTGCGGGCGCCGCTGGTCGGCGTCACGCAAACCGCCAAGCGCCTGGGGCTGGAGCCGCCGGACATCACCGTGGGCGTCCGTTCCGGCGACACCAGCGCGTCCGATCGGCGGTCCATGCTGCGCACCCCGCCGGACATCTTGATCACCACGCCCGAGTCGCTGTTCCTCATGCTCACCTCGGCGGCCAGGGAGACGCTGCGGAACGTGCGCACGGTGATCGTGGACGAGGTGCACGCGATCGCCGGTTCCAAGCGCGGTTCGCACCTGGCGCTGTCGCTGGCCCGGCTCGACCTGCTCACCGAACGGCCCGTCCAGCGCATCGGGCTGTCGGCCACCGTCCGGCCACCGGAGGAGGTCGGGCGATTCCTGGTCGGCAACGCGCCGATCACCCTGGTCGCGCCGCCCGCACCGAAGACGTTCGACCTTTCGGTGCGGGTGCCGGTGGCGGACATGACCGAGCCGGGCGAGTCCGATCAGCCGGGCTCGATCTGGCCGCATGTGGACGAGGCGATCGTGGAACTGGTGCTCGAGCACCGGTCCTCGATCGTGTTCGCGAATTCCCGCAGGCTGGCCGAGCGTCTCACCGCACGGCTGAACGAGGCCTACGCCGCGCGGCTCGGCGAACCGGTGGAGGTCGAGCACAAGCCGCCCGCCCAGCTCGGCGCGTCCACCGAGGTGATCCACGGCGCCGGGCCCCTGCTGGCGCGAGCGCACCACGGTTCGGTCAGCAAGGAGCAGCGCGCGCTGATCGAAGACGATCTCAAGAGCGGACGGCTGCGCTGCGTCGTCGCGACCAGCAGCCTGGAACTCGGCATCGACATGGGCGCCGTCGACCTGGTGGTGCAGGTGGAGGCACCGCCCTCGGTGGCCAGCGGATTGCAGCGGATCGGGCGGGCCGGGCACCAGGTCGGCGAGATCTCGCGCGGGGTGATCTTCCCGAAGCATCGCACCGACGTCATCCACTGCGCGGTGGCCTCGCAGCGGATGACAGCGGGACAGATCGAGGCGATCCAGATCCCGGCGCACCCGCTGGACATCCTCGCGCAGCAAACCGTCGCCGCGTGCGCGCTGGACCCGGTCGACGTCGACGAGTGGTTCGAGGTGGTGCGCGGCACCGGGAGTTACGCGGCGCTGCCGCGTTCGGCCTACGAGTCGGTGCTGGATCTGCTGTCCGGGCGCTATCCGTCCGACGAGTTCGCCGAGTTGCGTCCCCGGCTGGTCTGGGACCGCGACGCGGGGACGCTCACGGGGCGGCCCGGCGCGCAACGCCTTGCCGTCACCTCGGGCGGCGCGATCCCCGATCGCGGCATGTTCGCGGTGTACATGGTGGGCGAGAAGGCGTCCCGGGTGGGTGAACTCGACGAGGAGATGGTCTACGAGTCGCGAGTCGGCGACGTGTTCGCGCTCGGGGCGACGAGCTGGCGGATCGAGGAGATCACCTTCGACCGCGTGCTGGTGACGCCCGCGTTCGGACAGCCGGGCCGGTTGCCGTTCTGGCACGGCGACGGGCTCGGGCGACCGGCCGAGCTCGGCGCGGCACTGGGCGAGTTCGTGCGCACGGTCGCACAGGACCGGGCCGCCGAAGCGGCCGCTCCGGCGAGCAGGAAGACGTCTCGACGCGACGGGAGTGCGCCGTCGAAAACGTCACGCGCGCAGACACAGCCGCGACAGGACGGGGCCGAGACATCCGTCGGGCGCGGAGCGCGCGACATTCCGGTCCCGGAGCGCGTCGCGGGACTCATGCGCTCCGCCGGCCTGGACGACAACGCGACCGCCAATTTGCTCACACTGCTGGACGAACAGCGCACCGCGACGGGGCATCTGCCCACCGATCGCACCCTCGTGGTGGAGCGGTTCCGCGACGAACTCGGCGACTGGCGGCTGGTGCTGCACTCGCCCTACGGCCTCCCGGTACACGCGCCATGGGCGCTGGCCGTCGGAGCGCGGCTGCGCGAACGGTTCGGCGTGGACGCCGCGCCGAACGCCTCCGACGACGGCATCGTCGTTCGCCTGCCCGACACCACCGACGACCCACCCGGCGCCGAACTGTTCGTCTTCGAGTCCGACGAGATCGATGACGTCGTCACCGAGCAGGTGGGCGGCTCGGCGCTGTTCGCCTCCCGGTTCCGCGAATGCGCCGCGCGGGCGTTGCTGCTGCCCCGCCGCGATCCCGGCAAGCGCGCACCGCTGTGGCAGCAGCGGCAGCGCTCGGCCCAGCTGCTCGACGTGGCGCGCAAGTTCCCCGAATTCCCGATTCTGCTGGAGACGGTGCGCGAATGCCTGCGCGACGTCTACGACCTGCCGTCGCTGCGCGAGCTACTCGGCCGGGTGGGGCGGCGCCAGGTACGGCTGGTCGAGGTGGAGACGGCGACGCCGTCACCCTTCGCGAACGCCCTGCTGTTCGACTACATCGGGCAGTTCATGTACGACGGCGACAGTCCGCTGGCCGAGCGGCGCGCCGCCGCGCTATCGCTCGACTCGGGGCTGCTGGCCGAGTTGCTCGGCCGGGTCGAGCTGCGCGAACTGCTCGACGCCGCGATCATCGAGCAGACCGAGCGGGAACTGCAACGGCTCACACCGGAGCGGCACGCGCGCGACGCCGAGGGTTTGGCGGATCTGCTGCGGCTGCTCGGCCCGCTCACCGCCGCCGAGGCGGCCGAACGCTGCGACGAAGACCCCACCGCCTGGTTCGAGAGCCTGGTCGCCACCCGGCGGGCACTGCACGTTTCCTTCGCGAACCGCACCTGGTGGGTCGCGGTGGAGGACGCGGCCCGGCTGCGTGACGCACTCGGAGTCCCGCTGCCGATCGGCACGCCCGCGGCGTTCATCGAGCCGGTGGCCGACCCACTCGGCGATCTGATCGGCCGTTACGCCCGCACGCACGGCCCGTTCGGCACCGAGGCCGTAGCGGCCCGGTTCGGTCTCGGCACCGCGGTCGCCGCTACCGCGCTGCACCGGCTCGTAGCCGAGAAGCGCGTGGTGGAGGGGGAATTCACGCCGGGAGCAGCCGGGTCGGAATGGTGTGACGCGCAGGTACTGCGCCGGCTGCGGCGCCGGTCGCTCGCCGCCGCCAGGCACGAGGTCGAGCCGGTCTCGACCGCCGCGTTCGGATGCTTCCTGCCGTCCTGGCAGCACATCGGCAGCGGCGAGCTGCGCGGCGTCGACGGCGTGGCGGCCGTCGTGGAACAGCTTGCCGGCGTGCCGATTCCGGCCTCCGCGTGGGAATCGCTCGTCCTGCCCGCGCGGGTGCGGGACTACACCCCCGCCATGCTCGACGAACTCATGGCGACCGGCGAGGTGATCTGGTCCGGGCACGGCGCCATCACCGCCAAGGACGGCTGGATCGCGCTGCACCTGGCCGAGCAGGCGCCGTTCACACTGGCGCCGCCGGACGAGATCGACCTCACCGACGTGCAGCTTCGGCTGCTCACCGCGCTGGGCGCGACCTTCGTGCCGTGGACGCCGCCCGACCCCGAACAGACCGTGCCGGATCGAGTGCCGGTGCCGTTGGACGAGCCGGATCCGCCGCCCGGCAGCGCGGTCGACGGTCGCGGCGCGCACCGGCGATCCGCCGAGGCAGCCGGTCACACCGGCGGTGCTGCCACACCCAACGGGTCTGGGCCGGATGGCGGCCGACGTGGCCGACGATCACCGGTCGACTCGGAATCAGCGGCCGCCGTTGGGCATCCGATCTCCGGCACCCCGTCGGAACGGCTGATCCCGGTGCCACAGAGCGGCGGGGCCTACTTCTTCCGGCAACTCTCGGACGCCACCGGCCTGCTCGATGACGCCGCGGTGGCCTCCGCACTGTGGGAACTGGCCTGGGCGGGCATGGTCGCCGGGGACACGTTCGCACCGGTGCGGGCGCTGCTGTCCGGCACGACCCGCACCACCACGGCCCATCGCACTCCCCGGCGCGCCCCACGGGGCCGTGCCTACCTGCCCCGCCCGAGCATGCCCACCCGTTCCGGTCCGCCCTCAGTCGCCGGGCGATGGTCGCTGCTGCCCGAGCGGGTGTCGGACAACACGGTGCGCGCACACGCCACCGCCGATCTGCTCCTGGAGCGATACGGGGTCCTGACCAGGGGCTCGGTGCAGAACGAGGGCGTCCCCGGCGGATTCGCGCTGATGTACCGGGTACTCACCGAGTTCGATGATCGCGGTCGTTGCCGCCGGGGTTATTTCGTCGACTCGCTCGGCGGCGCCCAGTTCTCGACCACCGACGTGGTGGACCGTTTGCGTTCCTTCGATACCGAACGCGCCCGTCCCGAGTCCAGGCAGCCGACCGGCACCGTGCTGGCGCTGGCCGCGTGCGATCCCGCGAACCCGTACGGCGCCGCGCTCGCCTGGCCGAAGAGCGACGTCGAGGGCGGGCATCGCCCCGGTCGCAAAGCCGGGGCGCTGGTGGTGCTCGTCGACGGTGAACTCGTCCTCTACCTGGAGCGGGGCGGCAAGACCCTGCTCACCTTCACCGAGGACCCAGAGGCCCGCCGCGCCGCAGCAGCAGCGCTCGCCGACCTGGTCCGCCGCCGCCGGGTGGACTCGCTGGTGATCGACCGCGTCAACGGAGACACCGTGCACGGCAACACTTTCGCCGTATTCCTCACCGAAGCGGGCTTCTCCGCCACCCCGCGCGGGCTCCGTCTCCGGAGCCGCCCGTGAGTACTCACCTCGCTGGCCTCCGGCACGAACCAGACCGGGGTTCGAACGGCAGGCCGCGAAATCACGAGGTCGTGAGCGCGCCGGGGCCGTCGTATGCCTGAGGGCGACACCGTCTTTCTGGCCGCCGCACGGCTTCGCGCCGCGCTGGCGGGAAAAGAACTGACGCGCAGCGATTTCCGGGTACCTCGCTATGCGACGGTCGATCTGCGGGGACAGGTGGTCGAGAGCGTCGGCAGCTACGGCAAGCACTTGTTCATCCGGACACCGACCGTGAGCGTCCACACTCATCTGAAGATGGAGGGCAGCTGGCGCGTGTTCCACTGTGGACAGCGCTGGACCAAGCCCCGCGTCACCGCCCGGGTCGTCCTGAGCACGGCGGACGTCGAGGCCGTCGGGTTCTCCCTCGGCACCGTCGAAGTGGTGCGGGTGGGCGACGAACACCGGGTCGTCGACCATCTCGGACCCGATCTGCTGGGGGCGAATTGGGATGCTGCGGAGGCCGTCCGGCGATTGGAGCGCTACCCCGACCAGCCCATCGGCGTTGCCCTGCTGGACCAGCGCAACCTCGCCGGGATAGGCAATGTCTTCCGCAGTGAGGTGTGCTTCCTGCGCCGCGTCCACCCCGCGACCAAGGTCGGTGACGTCCCCGATCTGCTCGCACTGGCGAACGAGGCGCACCGCATTCTGGCCGAAGCGGCCGCGAAACCACCGCCACGGCCGCTGGCCTACGGCCGCACCCACCGTCCGTGCCCGCGCTGCGGCACGCCGTTCGCCGCCGACCTGCTCGGTGATACCGCACCCGATTACGACCGCGTGGCGCAACGAGAACGCGGCATCTTCTTCTGCCCCCAGTGCCAGCCGGTCCCCGCTGACTGACCCGCATCAGGCCAAAAGCCGCTCCGCCCTTGACGAGTCACTCCCGCCCAGCTTAACTTACAACTTGTCAGTTATAACGGGAGGCACCATGGGCGACCCACGGCGATACGTGGTGATCGGAGGCGGCCTGGCCGGGCTCGCCTCGGCGGTCTGGCTGGCAGAGGCGGGCAAGCAGGTCACCCTGCTGGAGCGCAGAGGCCGGCTCGGTGGCCGCGCCCACGCCATGCGCGCCGAGGCGGTGGACGATACGCCGGACAACGGTCAGCACGTGATCGCCAGTGGCTACGACCACTTGTTCCGCTATCTCACCAGTGTCGGCACGCGGCAGTACGTCGCTTTCCCGCACGGCGGCACACTGCGCTGGCCCGATGGCCGCAGCGTCACCATGCGCACCAAAGGAATCGCCGCGCTGCGCACGTTGTCCGGCGCGCATCCCGACGCGAACCCACTGGAACGCGTGCGCGCGGCCCTCGCCACGCTCCGGCTCGGCTGGCAGTGCCTGCACCAGCCCGCCGACCTGCCCGACCTCACCACCGAGCAATGGTTCAACCGGGTCGGCATGCCCGCGAAAGCGCGTGAGGCGCTGTGGGATTGGCTGGCCCTCGGCATCGCGGCGGAGCCGGTGCAGCGGGAATCGGCGAAGGTGTTCGCCGACGTGCTGGCCACCGGCATCCGGCTCGGCCTGCGGCACCGGCAGGCCGTCGACATCGGTTACCCGACCACCGACCTGGACACCCTGTATGTCACCGGGGCGCTGCGGATCTTCGATCAGCACGGCGTGCGGGTGCGTCATCGGGCCGTGGCTCGTCGCATTCATATCGCGGAGGGCCGGGTCACCGGCGTCGCCTTGGCCGACGGCACCACGATCCCGGCCGACGCGGTGGTGTGCGCGGTGCCCAACTCCAGCATCGGCGGCCTGCTCGATGAACTGCCCGAGCATGCCGAGATCTACGCGGCCGCCGACAAACTGGGCTACACGCCGATCGTCAGCACCAATCTCTACCTCGACCGCCCGCTGGGCACCACGGCCGAGTTCGAGGCGCTGATCGGGGGCACCGGCGTCATCGATGAGGTCTTCGACCGCCAGCGGATGACCGGGCGCAGCACCGCGAAAGCCTGGCTGTACTGCCTGACCACCAGTGGCGCGTACGAACAGATCCACAAGTCCAGCGATGAGATCGTCGCCGAGCAGATGGCGCTGCTGCGCCGCTATTATCCCGAGGCACGAGCGGCGAACGTGGTGCAGGCGCAGGTCGTGCGCATGCCGAAAGCCACTTTCTCGCAGGTCGTCGGCACCCACGGGCTGCGTCCGGGCCAGCGGACCTCGGTGCCCACAGTGGTACTCGCGGGCGACTGGACCGCCACCGACTGGTCGGCGACGATGGAGAGCGCTGTGCAGAGTGCGGCACGGGCGGTGGATCTGCTGCTCGAGCTACCTTCGATGGCGTGACCACGGACAGCTCCACGTCCGAGCGCGGCACCGCCGAACACCCGGATCCGCCTCGGGCGCGGCCGAAGCGCCGGATGTCCGCCGCCGACCGCCGTACCCAACTGTTGAACGTGGCGCGCGACATCGTCGCCACCGAGGGCTTCGGCGCGGTGAGCATCGACCGGGTCGCGCGCGAGGCGCGGGTGACCCGTGCGCTGGTGTACCAGCAATTCACCGATCTGTCCGGGCTGACGTCGGCGCTGCTGGATCGCGAGTCGGCCATCGCGTTCGCCGGTGTGCGCAGCGTGGACTGGGACCACGGTGACGTGGACCGGGTCGGCCGGGGCGTCCTCGCCTACCTGCACGCCGCGCCGACCAGCTGGCGCATCATGCTCAGCCCGTTCGACGGCGGGCCGCCCGAGCTCCGCGAGCGGCTCGCGCTCGGCCGCGCCTACGCCCGTGCGATCGGTGCGCGCCATCTGTCCCGATACCTCGGGGTCACCGTGGATCCGAACGGCCCGACAGAGCGAATCCTGTTGGCCGCCATGGAGGAACTGGCCCGCCTGCACCTGACCGACCCGATCGAGTACCCGGACGAGCTGGCGCTGCGCTATCTGCGCTCACTGGTCGCCTGGGCTATGCGGATGGAAACGCCCGACGGCGAGGACTGATCGAGCCGATCCGCCTCGGGCGGTGTTGCACAAGTAACCGCCAAGGGCTGGCTCGATGACTGCGGTCAGGCCAGGGGTGAGCCGCCGGTACTGGCGACACCGCGACCGCATCGTGCCGACCTTCACCCGCGCATCGCCGATACCAGGGGGCGCGGAGCAATCGTGCCGCACCGATGGATCAGCATGCGGCCATCCGGCTCAGCTTCCTGCGCCCGCCGGGTATGCCGGTCGGCTCACCCTTCCGATGGCACCGGCTCCAGAATCTCCGGGCGCGGCTCCGGAGCCGCGATCCGCAGGGCGTCGGCGGAGGCGTCGTCCGGTTGGGTCTGCGAGTGGACCTCCGCGTCGACCCGCGCCTGATAGGTGCGGACCTCCCGGTCGATTTCCTCGTCGTCCCAGCCCAGGATGGGTGCGATCAGCTGAGCCACCTGCTCCGCGCAATTGGCCCCGCGATGCGCGTACTCGATCGAGATCCTGGTCCGCCGGGCCAGGACGTCGTCCAGGTGCAGGGCGCCCTCGGCAGCCACCGCGTAGACCGCCTCCACCTGCAGATAGGACGGTGCGTCCGTAATCGGTTGCAGGAGTTCGGGTTTGTCCTCAGCGAAGGCCATGACCTCCTCGATGAGCGAACCGTACCGATCCAGCAGGTGCTTGATCCGGTAGGGATGCACGCCGAAGGTCTCGGCCAGCTGAACCGTCTGGTTGACCAGCGCGAAATAGCCGTCGGCGCCGAGCAGCGGCACCTTCGCCGTGACCGAGGGCGAGACCCGGGCCGGAATGTCTTCCGCCACCTCGTCCACCGCGTCGTAGGCCATCACGCGATACGTGGTGTACTTGCCTCCCGCGATACCGACCAGGCCGGGGGACACCCGGGCGACGGCGTGCTCACGCGAGAGCTTGGACGTCTCGTCGCTCTCACCCGCCAGCAGCGGGCGCAGACCCGCGTACACGCCGTCGATGTCGTCGGGCGTGAGCGGTGTGACCAGCACCTCGTTCACCCGTCCCAGCAGGTAATCGATGTCGGCCTTGGTCGCGGCGGGATGCGCCAGGTCGAGGTTCCACTCGGTGTCGGTGGTGCCGACGATCCAGTGCGCGCCCCACGGGATGACGAACAGCACCGAGGTCGCGGTGCGCAGGATGATCGCGGTGTCGCTGACGATCCGGTCCCTGGGCACAACGATGTGCACGCCTTTGGAAGCGCGCACGTGGAACCGGCCCCGCTGATGCGACAGGGCTTGGACTTCGTCGGTCCATACGCCGGTCGCGTTGATCACCACATGTCCACGGACCTCACCGGTACGCCCGTCCTCGGTGTCGCGCACCTTCACGCCGACCACCCGGTCCGCCTCCCGCAGGAACCCGACGACCTGGGTGGACGTGCGGATCACCGCGCCGTAGTGGGCGGCCGTACGCGCCACCATCATGGTGTGGCGCGCGTCGTCCACCACCGTGTCGTAGTAGGCGACACCGCCGATCAGCGAGTCGCGCCGCAACCCCGGCGCCAGCCGCAGAGCGCCCGCTCGCGTCAGATGCTGTTGACCCGGTACGGATTTGGAGCCGCCCATGGTGTCGTAGAGGACCAGGCCCGCGGCCACGTACGGACGCTCCCAGACACGGTGGGTCAGCGGGTACAGAAACCGCAGCGGCTTCACCAGGTGCGGCGCCAGGGTGGACAGCGTGAGCTCGCGTTCCCGCAGCGCCTCGCGCACCAATCCGAACTCCAGCTGTTCCAGATAACGCAGCCCGCCGTGGAACATCTTCGACGACCGGCTGGACGTGCCGGACCCGAGATCGCGGGCCTCGACCAACGCGACCTGCAAGCCCCTGGTCGCCGCGTCCAGCGCGATACCCGCCCCGACCACACCACCGCCGACGACGACGACATCGAAATGATCCTTGCCGAAGCGCTCCCACGCCGCACTGCGCTGCTCCGGGCCGAGGAACTGCGAATCCGGTTTCTTGGCCATGCTCGACTCCTCCAGCCGACGCGGATGTGTCCGATCGAGCCTTCAGGTCCAGGCTAGGCGAATCGCCGCGAATCGACCGCCGCACCCGAATCCGTGTCGCCCCGACCTACTCACCAGTAATAAGCCCCACCCTACCGACTCACGAACCTGCATCCACGCCCCAGTGAGGCAAGGAACACCGCACACCGCATCGACCATCGCAGCGAACCGAGACCCGCCCCGGCCACGCATCGAGCCTCACGATCACCCTCCGCCTTCCGAACCACCGGAGCGAAGCCGAAGAGACCGAACACGCACAGTTGGGCTGGCCACGTCGGCGCCGAAGGAAAGCAGCCGCCACTCCGACGCGAGTCCCAATACGGCCGCAAGCATCCAGCGCGCACAGCCTGGTCAACGGACAAGGTCGGCACACACCTCAGCGGCTGCCGCACAGGCGGTTGACCAGTACCGGTCGACCTGACGATCAGCCACCCGAACAGCGTGCGCTTCATCCGGAGCGCGAATGCCAACGCGCCCGGCGCACCCCAACCCCGGGTTCCGAGCGAAGCGAGACCGAGCATGCGCCGTTCGCGGCCCGGCTCGCGTCCGAGCGGCCGCCGCGTCGGCGACGAAGGAGCAAGCGGCGGTCGCTCGGACGCGAGCCACAAAGGGGCCGCGAACACGCCGCGACGAAGTCGCGGCCAAATACACTGCACGGATGCGTCGCTATGTGGCCGCCATCGATCAGGGCACGACCTCGAGTCGGTGCATCGTCTTCGACCGGCAGGGGCGTGTCGTCGGCGTGGCCCAGCGGGAGCACGAGCAGATCTTCCCGCAGCCGGGGTGGGTCGAGCACGATGCCGAAACCATCTGGCGCAATACCGAATTCGTCCTCGGTGCGGTCTTGGAGCGCAGTGGGCTCAGTGCCGGTGACATCGCCGCGGTTGGCGTCACCAATCAGCGCGAGACCACGGTGGTGTGGGACCGCGAGACCGGACGGCCGGTGCACAACGCGATCGTCTGGCAGGACACCCGCACCGACCGGCTGTGCGCCGAGCTGGGCGGCGATGCGGGACCGGCCCGCTACCAGGATCGCACCGGTCTCCCGCTGTCCACCTACTTCGCCGGGCCGAAGCTGCGCTGGATCCTGGACAACGTGCCGGGCGTGCGGGAGCGCGCGGAGGCGGGTGAGCTGTGTTTCGGCACCGTCGACAGCTGGGTGCTGTGGAACCTGACCGGGCGGCACATCACCGACGTGACCAATGCGTCCCGCACGATGTTGCTGGATCTGCGTTCCTTGCAATGGGATTCGGAGATCTGCCGCGAGTTCGGCGTCCCCGAGTCGATGCTGCCGCAGGTGCACAGTTCCTCGGAGGTCTACGCGCCGATCAGTTCCGGCCCGCTGGGCGGGGTGCCGGTCGCGGGCATTCTCGGCGACCAGCAGGCCGCCACCTTCGGCCAGGCCTGCCTGTCGCCCGGCGAGGCCAAGAACACCTACGGCACCGGCAATTTCATGTTGCTGAACACCGGCACCACACCGGTGTTCAGCAAGCACGGCCTGCTCACCACGGTCTGCTACCGCCTCGGCGACGCGGACGCGGTGTACGCCTTGGAGGGCTCCATCGCGGTCACCGGCTCGCTGGTGCAGTGGTTCCGGGACAACCTCGGCATCATCTCCGCCGCCGACGAGATCGAGCCGCTCGCCCGCAGCGTGGACGACAACGGCGGCGCGTACATCGTGCCCGCCTTCTCCGGGCTGTTCGCGCCCCGCTGGCGTCCCGACGCGCGCGGCGTGATCGCCGGGCTCACCCGTTTCGTCACCAAAGCGCACCTGGCGCGGGCGGTACTGGAATCCACCGCGTTCCAGACCCGCGAGGTGGTCGACGCGATGCGCGCGGACGCCGAGTCCCAGCGACTCGGCCTGGAACTGACCACGCTGAAGGTGGACGGCGGCATGGTCGGCAATGACCTGCTCATGCAATTCCAATCCGACATCCTCGACGTACCCGTGGTACGGCCGGTGGTCAACGAAACCACCGCGCTCGGTGCCGCGTACGCGGCCGGGCTCGCCGTCGGCTACTGGTCGGGCACCGACGACATTCGCGACAACTGGACCGCGGACAAGACCTGGCACCCCACCATGCCGGAGGTGGACCGGGACGCGCACTTCGCCGCATGGAACAAGGCGGTCGAGCGCACCTACGGCTGGGTGGACTGATCACGCCGGATCCGACGGCGAAAACCGCGCGCGTCCAACGATGACGTCGCCCGGCGCGGTTGCCGCCGTGCACCCGTTCTCGCCGTAGATCCGGAGACAAAGATCGGGCCGGTTCGATATCGAACCGGCCCGATCGAGGTAGGCGTGATTCAGTTCCCGGCCGACGACTCGACTAGCTCGGATGGCACCACGTCGTCACCGGCTGGCAGTGGTGTGCCGAAGCGACACCCGGCACCAGCGAAATCATGCCGACGGCAATCACAGCGCTCGCAAGAAATTTCACGATCATCGAATTACTCCCCTCCTATTGGATGTCCGCAACCCTATCGGGCGAACCCACGCGCAGGCAACCGAAAGTCTCTGTGTCCGAAGCTATTCACCTATCGCACGCGCCAAGCGCGCGACCGCCTCCCGAAGCGTCGCCGCCTCGGAGGTGGTGAAGCACAGGCGCATCGAATTGCGGTGGCCGCCGGCCACCGCGAACGCATCGCCGGGGACGTAGGCGACGCCGAGATCGATGGCGTGGGGCAACAAGTCCACCGTGTCGGTCCCATCGGTGAAGTCGACCCACACGAACATGCCACCCGCTGCCTCGGTGCTCACCAGCCGGTCACCGAAGCGCGCTCGCAGCTCGTCCACCAGGACCCGCGCTCGCGCGCCGTAGACGCGCCGGATCCCCTCCACCTGCGCCCCCAGCCAGTCGGCGTCGGCGAGCAGATCGGCGGCGATCTGCTGCGTCAGGGCCGAACCGCACAGGTCCGCGCCCTGCTTCAGCAACTCCACGCCCCTGCACACAGCGTTCGGCGCGGTCATCCAGCCCACCCGCAAGGTCGGGGCCAGCGTCTTGGACACACTCGACAGCCGGATCACGTTGGGCGAATACGTCGCGATCGGCTCCGGCGACGGCCGATCGAACCACAGCTCGCCGTAGGGATCGTCTTCGATCACCCAGAATCCGTACCGGTCGGCGAGTGCGGCGAGTTCACGTCGACGCGGTTCGCTCATGGTGACACCGCGCGGATTGTGGAAATTGCTCACCGTGTGCACCAGTGCGGGCCGCTCGCCACTGCCGAGCAGGTCGGCCAGCTCGTCGACCCGCATGCCCTCGGCGTCGAGCGCGACCGTCACAATGCGCGCTCCGGCAGCGCGGAACACCTGCAGCGCGCCGACGTAGGCCGGATCCTCGACCACGACCAGCGCGCCCGGATCCAGCAGCACCTCGGCGAGCAGCGACAGCGCCTGCTGCGAACCGTGGGTGACGAACACCTCCTCGAGCGGCACCGGCCGCCCCAGCCGCACCGTCTCGCGCTCCGCGAGCACCTCACGCAGCGGGCCCCAGCCCGCCGATTCGGTGTACTGCAGTCGCGCGCGGTCGGCCAGCGCCGCCTCGGCCGCCTGCGCGATCCGGTCCCGCGGCATCAACTGCTCATCGGGCAGGCCGCCCGCCAGGCTGATGACGTCGTCGCGGGCGGCCACCTTCAGCAGATCGCGAATCGCCGAACTCGTCAGGCCGTCGAGACGCCGGGCCAGCGGTGGAGTGATCGGCGACAGGGACACCTCCGAGAAATGCGCCATAAGGCACTGTCGCACATTCATATCAGAATCTGAAATATGAATCTCACATTCTGAGAAATGAACTCAGTCGATCAGGTAGATGAGGGTCCGTCCGTCCAGGTTCACGGTCGTGATCACCGGGAAGTACCTGGCCTCGGTGCCATCGGGACGGCGCTCGGTGATCTCGACGTTGAAGCGATCGGGGGCCATCTCCGCGATCCGCAGGCAATAGGCCGTGCCCTGCGGGATGTGCTGGTCAATGGTCTTCTGAAGGTCCGCAGGCGGCTCGACGTTCGCGCCAGGGGCCACGAACGTGTGCGCGCGGGTAGCGCTGCGCTCGGAATAGTACGCATGCTCGAAGCCGAGAATCGCCTTGATCCCACTGCTCGTATCCCCCGCCCCGTTGCCGAAGGTGACATTGCCCTCGGTGCGGGTCGGGCAGCTCATCGCCACGGCGCCGGTGGTGGCCGAAGCAGCCGTACCGTCCTGACCGTCCTCGCTGCCGCTGGACACCAGGATGGTCACCGTCAGCGCGACCAGCACCACCACGGCCGCGAGCGTCCCCAGCACGACCTTGCGCCGCGAGGAGTTGCGCCGCGCGGGCGAGGGCGTCTCGGGAACGCCCAGCGCAAGCCGCATGGCGATCGGGTCCTCGGCCCAGGACAGGCTCGACTCGGAGGGCGGCGGAGGCTTCGGAACGCCGCCTTCCAGCGTCGGCCGGTTCCACCAGGAGTCCTGCTTGCCGTCCGGGGACTGCGGGCGCACGGCCTCCGCGGCAGGCGGCTCGGGCTGGACGGGCGCGGGCGGTACGGACGGCCGTTCGGAGTAGACCGTCGAATCCGGTGCGCGATACTGCGGGGGCGGTGCGGACATCGCCTCCGGCTCACCCGCCGGGCGCCAGGTGAGTTCGGGGTGGTCGGTCGACTGCTGCGGCACCTGCCAGCCCGGGCCGGTGTCCGCGCCCATCGGCGGACCGAATTCCGCGACAGGCGGCCCGAATTCGGAGATCGGCGGCCCGAACTCCCCCACTGGGGGACCGAACTCCGACCCGGACTGGTCGGATTCATTCCTCGCATCACCCTCGGAGGTCACACCCAATCCTTTCCCGTGACACACGTGTGGGGCGGTCGCGAACGACCGCCCCACCCGTCGGAATCAGCTCGTGTCAGTACTGGAGTGAACCACCCCACTGGGTGGTGACACCACCCACTTCGGCGGTTTGCGGAGCGAAGTCGCCCGGCTGAAGCGGAAGCTTAACCTGTGCGGCGGCTTCCAGGGCGGCCGCGCCGCCCGGCTGCTCCCGGATCCAGTCCTCCACCGCGGCCTTGGCCTGGTTCAGCTGGGTGGTGTCGAACACCGCGGTGGTGTTGTTCGAGGCCAGGCCCTCGCCACCGGTGTAGGTGGTGAGCTTGACGGTGTTCTTGTCGACGAACTCCACCGAGACGCCCGCCTCACCGGCACCGGTCGGCGTGCGATAGCCGATGGTGCCGACGTAACCCGCCTCGTTGCTGAAGTGGTGGGTGTTGGCCACGTGGCCCGGCAGCAGGGTGCCGCCGTCGACGTTCGCGCCGATCTCCGCGTGCGGGCCGGTCATCTCCACGACCGGGGCGGCCGGGGCAGCCTCCAGACGCGGCGCCTGCCAACGCGGCTGCGCCTGTGGCTGCACCAGTGTCGAACTCTCCGGCTGCCGCGCCTCGGCATTGTCGCTCTCGGTGCCCTGCTGCGGGGCGGCCTGCTGGCCGGGCTGCGGAGCCGCCTGCGGTCCGGGCTGCGGCGCGGCCTGATCCGGCGTGACCGCGGCCTGCGGGTCGCTCGGCTTCTGCTGTCCGGGGACCGGCAGCGGCGCGACACGCGGCGGGGTCACGCCCGGCTGGGTCGGCTTGGACAGCCGCGGATCCTTCTGGTCCGGCATGGCATGATCCGGGTCCGCGTCCGGTTCCGGAGTGGTGACGCCGGGCTGACGCGGCGTCGGCTTGCTCTCCGGCTTCTGCGGATCCTGCTTGGACTCCGGCTTGTTCGGCTCCGGCTGCGTGGTCTCCGGGGTGCTCGGCGACTCGTTCACGCCCGGCTGCGCCGGAGCGGGCGTCGGCGGAGTGGTCGGCTGATCGTTGGGAGCCGCCCCCGCCGGCGCAGCGAAGAGCGTGGCCACGGCAGCCGCTGTGGCCAGTGGCAACGAGGTGCTCGCCATCGCTCGCTGCGCCCGACTCGGCTTACGATGTTTCACTTTCCGCATTCCCTTCCCGGGTGCGGCCCGGCAGGCCGCATTCAGTTGTCCCCTGGGTGAGACGCCTGATCGTCGAACGACCCGGGCCGTTCGCTCGTGCCGATTTGGAAAGGGCCATCCCCCCACACCGAACCCCGCGACCGCCTCCGATCGCATCTCTGCCGAGAGTGAACCACATGTGCGCACGATGGGCAACGCGGCGAATAGCCAAGGGTGGCAAGACCGCCCGCGTCCCGTGACCGCCCCGAGTTCGCAGGGCACGATGTCCGAGACCGGACACGGCACCGAACGCGCCAAACCGAGGTCAGTCCAAGTCGTCGTGGCGCATCAGCAATCGTGCCGCCTCGGTGACCGAACCGGTGAGCGACGGGTACACCGAAAACGTCTGGGCCAGGTCGTTGACCGTCAGATTGTTCTGCACCGCAAGGGCGATCGGCAGGATCAGCTCCGACGCGATCGGCGCCACGACGACGCCGCCGATCACCACGCCGGTCGCCGGGCGGCAGAAGATCTTGACGAAACCGCGCCGCAGCCCGGACATCTTGGCGCGCGGGTTCGTGTTCAGCGGCAGCATCACCGTGCGCGCGGGAACCTCACCGTTGTCGATCGCGGTCTGGCTGACGCCGACGGTCGCGATCTCCGGCCGGGTGAACACCGCGGAGGCGACGGTCTTCAGCCGGATCGGGCTGACGCCCTCGCCGAGCGCGTGGTACATCGCGATGCGGCCCTGCATCGCGGCCACCGAGGCCAGCGGCAGCAGGCCGGTGCAGTCTCCCGCGGCGTAGACGCCGGGCACCGAGGTGCGCGAAACACGGTCCACCCGCAGGTAGCCGCCGCGATCGAGTTCGATGCCGACCCGCTCCAGCCCGAGACCGGCGGTGTTGGGCGTGGAGCCCACGGTCATCAGCGCGTGCGAGCCGGAAACCGTGCGCCCGTCGGACAACTTGACCACGATGCCTTCGGCGGTGCGCTCCACGGCGTCGGCGCGCGCGTGCTTGACCAGTTCGACGCCGCGCTCGGCCAGCGCGTCCTCCAGCACCAGCGCCGCGTCGGCGTCCTCGCCGGGCAGCACGCGATCGCGGCTGGAGACCAGCTTCACCCGCACGCCCATTTCGGTATAGGCGGAGACGAACTCCGCGCCCGTCACACCGGAACCGACGACCACCAGGGTCTCCGGCAGCTCCACCAGGTCGTAGAGCTGACGCCAGTTGAGGATGCGCTCACCGTCGGGCTCCGCGCCGGGCAGCACCCGCGGGCGCGCGCCGGTGGCGATCAGCACCACCTCCGCCTCGATGGTCCGCTGCGCGCCGTCGGCCAGCTTGGCCAGCACCCGGTGCGCGGCAGGCCCGCTGCCGCGATCGATCAGCTCGCCGCGCCCGGCCAGCACGGTCACCCCGACAGTCTGCAGCTTGGAGCGGATATCGGAGGACTGGGCCAGCGCGAGCGCCTTGACGCGGGCGTTCACCTCGGGCAGCTGCACCTGCGCCTGGTTCGGGTCGAGGGTGATCCCGAGATCACGCGCCCGGCGCAGGTCGGTGCGGACGCCGGTCGAGGCGATGAAGGTCTTGGAGGGCACGCAGTCCCACAGCACGCACGCCCCACCGATGCCGTCGGAATCGATCAGCGTCACCGACGCCCCGTGCTGGGCCGCCACCAGGGCCGCCTCATAGCCGGCCGGTCCGCCACCGATGATCGCGATGCGGGTCATTGATACCTCCGCTCGTGCTTCGCGCCGGGATCTCCGGCACGGGGTAAACGTTATCCGGGAACCACCTCGCACTACCGACCGCGTTACCGGTGCGCAACCCTTCCCGGTCGCGCGCCGCGCCGCAGGTGCGGCAATCGAACGCGGTCTCTCCCGGTTATTGGCTACCCTTTGCTGGTGCCGATCTATGCCGCCTATGGGTCCAACATGGACTCGACGCAGATGCTCGATCGCTGTCCGCACTCCCCCATGTCCGGGACGGGCTGGTTGGAGGGCTGGCGGCTCACCTTTGCCGGTGACGACATCGGCTGGGAAGGGCCTCTCGCGACGGTCGTCGAGGACCCAGGTTCCCGGGTGTTCGTCGTGCTCTACGACGTATCCCCCGAGGACGAGCAGCGGCTGGACCGCTGGGAGGGATCGGACTTCGGTATCCACAAGAAGATCCGTTTGCGCGTCACCCGAAACGCCGACGGCGGGGGTGAGCCCACGCTGGCCTGGCTCTACGTGCTGGACGCCTACGAGGGCGGGCTACCCTCGGCCCGCTACCTCGGAGTGATCGCCGACGCGGCCGAAAAGGCAGGCGCGCCAGAGGATTACGTGCACGCCCTACGCACCCGCAACAGCCGCAACGTCGGCCCGGGCAACTTCGGCTGACCCGGGCGCCCGCGCAGGCGGCGACGGCGTGGCCGACCCGAGGGTTCGGCCACGCCGTCGCCGGTGTGACAAAGAACTCAGCGTGTGCCGAGCACGAGATTGCTCAGCACCCGGACGCCGACCGCGAGCGCGCGCTCATCGATATCGAAGGTCGGCTGGTGCAGATCCAGCTGCTCGCCCTCGCCGGACCAAACGCCGAGGCGCGCCATCGCGCCCGGCACCTCCTCCAGATACCAGGAGAAGTCCTCGCCGCCGCCGGATTGCGGGGTGTCCGAGAGCGCGTCGGGCCCGAGCGCCCGAATCGCGTCTTCGAACATGCGGGTGGAGTGCTCGTCGTTGACCACCGGCGGCACGCCGCGCCGGTAGTTCAGCTGGTAGCGCACGCCGGTCGGGGCGAGCAGGCCGTCGACGATCTCCCGCACCATCGGCTCCAGCAGCGACCAGGTCGCGTGGTCGCCGGTGCGGATGGTGCCGGTGAGCATGCCGGTTTGCGGGATGGCGTTCGGCGCCTTCCCCGCGCTCACCGCGCCCCACACCATCACGGTGCTGGTGCGCGGGTCGATGCGGCGGCTGAGCAGGCCGGGCAGGCCGGTGATGACCGAGCCGATCGCGTAGACCAGGTCGCTGGTCAGGTGCGGACGCGACGTGTGGCCGCCCGGCGAGTCGAGCACCAGTTCGATGGTGTCGGCGGCGGAAGTGATCGCGCCGACGCGGATGCCGACCCGGCCCACCTCGAGGCGCGGGTCGCAGTGCAGCGCGAAGATCCGCTCCACGCCCGTCATGGCGCCCGCGGCGACCACGTCGATCGCCCCACCGGGCATGACCTCCTCGGCGGGCTGGAAGACCAGCCGAACGCCGACCGGCAGATGCGGCACCTCGGCCAGCGCCAGCGCCGTGCCGAGCAGGATGGTGGTGTGCGCGTCGTGACCGCACGCGTGCGATACGCCCGGCACGGTGGAGGCGAAGGGCAGTCCGGTGAACTCCTGCAGCGGCAGCGCGTCCATATCGGCGCGCAGGCCGATCCGCGGCCCGTCGGGGCCGATATCACAGATCAGGCCGGTGCCGCCGGGAAGCGGCTGCGACGTGAGCCCCGCCTTGGTCAGCCAGGCCGAGACGAACTCGGTGGTGCCGAACTCGGTACGCGACAGTTCCGGATTGGCGTGGATGTGCCTGCGCCACCCGACGAGATCGACCGTGTGACCGGCCAGCCACGACTCCACCGCTGCCCGCCCGGATCCCACGGTCTCCGGCGCCGCGGAGTTCCCCGGGTCCTGCGTGATCACACGGACGCCCTCTGCCGGGCCCGTCGCCGGTGCCGCCGAACGGCCGGTTGTGCTCACCGAATGTCCTCCTGTCGTTGAACTAGCCGTTGCAACAACCTGTCTCTATGGATGTCATCGCGGGCGACGGCGATAGCGGTACGCGCGAGCGCCAGTGCACCATCGATGACCGCGCGATCCGCCGAGGCGTTGACGCTGGCCGCGGCGAAGCCTGGCTGATGTGTCACCGCACCACCGGCATCGATTCCGATGACCGGGTGAATGCCCGGAATGACGTTGGTGACGTTCCCCATATCGGTGCTGCCCAGCGGCCGCTGCGCCTCGAACTCCGGAGCGAGCGGCACGCGTCCCGATCCGGTGATCTGCTCGCGGTAGACGAGCAGTAGCTCCGGATCCGGGGTCAGCTCGGTATACGTCGGCGCGAGCGTCCGGATTTCGTGGGTGCAGCCGGTCGCGAGGGCGCCCGCCTCGAAACAAGCCGACGCTCGTCGCATCAGATCGTCGAGGGATGCGGAGTCGACTGCGCGTAGGTAATACAGCAGTTCCGCACGTCCGGGCACGATGTTGGGAGCTACGCCACCGTCGCCGACTATACCGTGCAGTTGCTGGCCCGGCAGGAGATGCTGCCGTAGCAAGCCGAGGGCAACCTGTGCGACGGTCACCGCGTCGCCCGCGTTGCGGCCCTGTTCGGGGGCCGCGCTGGCGTGCGCCTCGCGCCCGTGGAAGACCACCGACACGTCGGCCAGCGCCAGCGAGCGGGCGCCGACGATGTCGAGCGGACCCGGGTGCACCATCATCGCCATCGCGACGTCGTCGAACACCCCTTGTTCCAGCATCAGCACCTTGCCGCCGCCGCTCTCCTCGGCGGGCGTGCCGAACACCAGCACGGTGAGATCGAGCGCGTCGGCGACCTCGGCGAGTCCGAGCGCCGCGCCCACCGCCGAGGCGGCGATGACGTTGTGCCCGCAGGCGTGCCCGATCTCGGGCAACGCGTCGTACTCGGCGCAGATGCCGACGGTCAGCGGCCCGCTGCCGTAGCGCGCGCGGAAGGCCGTGGGCAGTCCGGCGACGCCGGTCTGCACCTCGAAGCCGCGCTCGGCGAGCGGTGCGATGGTCTTGGCCGCGCTGCGGGTCTCCTCGAACGCCAGCTCGGGCTCGGCGTGAATCGCGTGCGAGAGCCCGATCAGGTCGGCGGACGCGGCGCGGATCGCGGCGTCACTGCGAGCGGCCGCGCCGACCTCGCGCACAGCGTTGCCGTCGTGCTGCGATTCCGGGCGCCCGCTGCGCGGTGATGGCATGCAACACAGTCTCGCACTGTGTTTGTTTTGCCGCTCCTTCGGCGCGGCGGGTTCGCAGCTCGGTCTCGCTTCGCTCGAAACCGGGGGTTGGAGTGCGCTGGGCGCGTCAGGGGCGACCGCAGCGGCCATTGGCACGCCGTTCGAGAGACCTCCACGCCGCGCCTGGACGGCCGGTCAGTTCGCGCCGAACGCCAGGTTCTCCGGAGTCGTGGGCACCGCGAGGCCGGCCAGCGCCTTCGCGTGCAGGGCGCGCTTGATCACCGGCAGGTTCGGCTTGCGGTTGCTCGCCAGCGCGGCTGCCCGCTGCACGGCGGTCGCGAGCAACTCGGCGGCTTCGGCCTTGCCGTCCACGATGCCCGCGGCGATCGCCTCGTCGGCCGGGTAACGGTGGCCGGTGGTCATCGCCTGCACGCAGACCTGGTTGGTCAGCCGCTCGGTGAGCAAGGCGTTCATCCCGATGGTGAACGGCATGCCCAGGTGCACCTCGGGCAGGCAGTAGAAGCCGCGATCGGCGCGCATCACCCGGAAATCGTGCGAGGTGGCCAGCATGGCGCCCGCGCCGAAGGCATGGCCGTTGATCGCCGCCACGGTCGGCAGCGGGAAGGCGAGCAGACGGGTGTAGAGCGAGTGCACACGGTCGAGGTAGCCGTGCATCTTGTCCAGATTGGGGAACAGCCAATCGGTGTCCAAGCCGTTGCTGTAGAACTTCCCCGTCGCGGTGGTCACCAGCGCGGCGGGCCCCTCGGAACTCTCGACCTCGTCCAGCAGCCCGTGGAATTCATCGATCCAGTCCGGGTGGAAACGGTTCTCGCTGTCCGTGGTTCCCTCGGCGCCGAGGTACACGACGAACACTTCACCTTGGCGTTCGAGATACGGCATGCGGTGCAGAGTAACGGGCCACGGCAGACCTACCTACTCGCGGGTAGCAGTTGCTCACACCCCACCCCCGTCCCCCGATCCGGCCCCCAGCCGAACCGGCAGAGGGGCAACGAAGCGACACGCCTCCACCCAACCCGGAATCGCGCCCCAACCACCCGACGCAACCCATCACCCCGACCCCAGGTTTCGAGCGAAGCGAGACCGAGCATGCGTCGTTCGCGGCCCGGCTCGCGTTTGCGCGGCCGCCGCGTAGGCGACGAAGGAGCAAGCGGCGGCCGCGCAAACGCGAGCCACAAAGGGGCCGCGAACACCCAGCGCCGCAGGCGCTGGAAATCAAACACAGCTATCGTGACGATCATGCTTGCCGAACAGGCCGCCGAGGCGATCGCCGAACGTACGGGAGTGGCACGCCACCGGGTCGCGGTGGTGCTGGGGTCCGGCTGGCAGGACGCGGCCGCGGAGATCGGGGCGCCGCGGGCGTCGGTGCCGATGCCGGAACTGCCCGGGTTCGGGACGCCGACCGCGCAGGGCCATGTCGGCGTGATCCATTCCGTCCAGGTGGACGACAACGCCGTGCTGCTGCTGATGGGTCGCCAGCATCTGTACGAGGGCTATCAGCCCGCCGACGTGGTGCATCCGGTGTCGGCCGCCGTAGCGGCGGGCGCGGAGATCGTGGTGCTGACCAACGCCGCGGGCGGCATCCGATCCGGCCTGCGGGTGGGCGAGCCGGTGCTGATCAGCGATCATCTCAACCTGACCGGTCGCACGCCGCTGGCAGGCGCGACCTTCGTCGACCTGGTCGACGCCTGGGACCCCGAGTTGCGGGCGGTGGCCAGGGAGATCGACCCGAGCCTGACCGAGGGCGTCTACGCGGGCCTCACCGGGCCGCAGTACGAGACCCCGGCCGAGATCCGGATGCTGCGCACGATCGGCGCGGACCTGGTGGGCATGTCCACGGTGCTGGAAGCCATCGCCTGCCGCGCCCTCGGTGCACGGCTGCTCGGCATTTCCTTGGTCACCAACCTGGCCGCCGGGGTCACCGGCGCGCATCTGTCCCATGCCGAGGTGCTCGCCGAAGGGCACGCCGCGGCTCCGCGTCTGGGCAAACTGCTGCGCGGCGTGCTGGAACGGGTGTAGATGCTGCGCTTCGGCACGGCAGGTCTGCGCGGGCCGCTGCGCGACGGCCCGGACGGCATGAACGTCACCACGGTGAGCAGGGCGACCGCAGGAATCGTCGCGTGGCTGCGCGACCGCTGCCTCGGTGGCGGTGCGGTGGTGGTCGGCCGCGACGCCAGGCACGGTTCCGCCGAGTTCGCCGCGGCGACCGCGGAAATCTTTGCGGCGGCGGGCTTTCCGGTGACGCTGCTGCCGCGTCCGCTGCCCACCCCGGTGGTCGCGTACGCGGTGCGCGCGCTGGGCGCCGTCGCGGGCGTACAGATCACCGCCTCGCACAATCCGGCCTCCGACAACGGCTACAAGGTCTACCTCGACGGCGGGTCGCAGCTGATCGCCCCGGCCGACGCCGAGATCGAGCGCTGCATCGAGGCGGTAGCCGAGCCGATCGACCGTACGCCGGTCACCCCCGCCGACGACGACGTGGTGCGGCGCTATGTGCGCCGCGTCGCCGAATTGCCCACCCGGATCGGCGGATCGGGCGAGCGCGCCGGGATTCGGATCGCACTCACCCCGTTGCACGGCGTCGGCGGCGATCTCGCGGTCGAAGCCCTCGGCGCGGCGGGTTTCCCCGACGTCCATGTGGTCGCCGAACAGTTCGAGCCGGACCCCGACTTCCCCACCGTCGCGTTCCCGAACCCGGAGGAACCCGGTGCGGCCGACCTGCTGCTCGCGACAGCCGCCCGGGTCGGCGCCGACGTGGCGATCGCGCTGGACCCGGACGCGGATCGGTGCGCGGTGGGCGTGCCGCGGCGCGACGGCACCTGGCGGATGCTGCGCGGCGACGAGACCGGCGTGCTGCTGGGCGACTGCGTGCTGCGCACCGCCGCGGCCGGCGCACTGGTGGCGACGACCATCGTGTCCTCGCGGCTGCTGTCGAAGCTCGCTCCCGCGCGCGGCGGCCGCTACGCGGAAACGCTCACGGGATTCAAGTGGCTGGCCCGCGCGGGCGACGGCTTGGTCTACGCCTACGAGGAGGCGATCGGCCATTGCGTCGACCCGGCGGCGGTGCGGGACAAGGACGGTATCTCCGCCGCCGTGCTCGTCGCCGATCTGGTGGCCCGGCTGAAGGCGGCGGGCCGCGACCTGGACGACGAACTCGACGACTACGCGGTGGAATTCGGCCTGCACGCGGGCGACCAGGTGTCGCTGCGACTCGCCTCGGCCGCCGACGCAGCGGCGGTGGTCGATCGGCTGCGGGCCGACCCGCCGGACCAGATCGCGGGCGAGCCGGTGAAATACACCGATCAACTCCAGGCACGGGGCCGGATGCGCACCGACGCACTGATCTTCGAGGGCGGTTCGTCCCGCGTGGTGGTCCGTCCTTCGGGCACCGAGCCGAAGCTCAAGTGCTATCTGGAGGTGGTCGAACCGGTCGGCTCGCACGCCGATCTCCCGGCCGCGCGGGAGGCCGCGCGCGTACGTCTTTCGGCGCTGCGTGAGGTCTGTCAGCGGTTCTGACCCGCCCGCCGCCGATCAGCGCGGGCCGAACTGCCGGTCGCCCGCATCGCCGAGACCGGGCACGATGTAGGCATTCTCGTTCAGCCCAACGTCGACGACGGCCGTGACCAGCCTTACCGGGAGTCCCGAGTCGGCCAGTGCCGCAACGCCTTCCGGAGCCGCGACGACGCAGACCGCGGTGATGTCGGTGGCTCCGCGCGCCGCGAGCAGCTCGAGGGTGTGCCGCATCGAGCCGCCCGTGGCCAGCATCGGGTCGAGCACGAAGACCGGCAGCCCGGCGAGATCGGCGGGCAGCGACTCCATGTACGGCACCGGCAGGTGGCTGTCCTCGTCGCGGGCCAGGCCGACGAATCCGATCCTGGCGTCCGGGATCAACTCGGCGGCCGCGTCGACCATGCCGAGCCCGGCGCGCAGCACCGGCACCAGCAGCGGCGGCCGGGCCAGCCGGACGCCTTCGGTGGGGGCGACCGGCGTGCGGATCTCGAAACGCTCGACCTCCGCGTCGCGCAGCGCCTCGTAGATCAGGATCCCGGTCAGATCACGCAGTGCGGCACGGAAAGCCGGATTCGCCGTTCGCTCGTCTCGCATCGTGGTGAGCAGGGCGGCGACGAGTGGATGGTCCACGGTGTGGGTGCGCATGAGGGAACGATAAGGTCGGTCGCGAGCGCGCCGCCGAACGCCACCGGACTTTTTTGCGAAGCGGCGGAACCGAACCGGAACCGCGCGCGTCGAACCAAGTGGATGACGTACTCTGCCTGGGAACGACAGATGGGGGAAGCTCTGATGCGAAAGATGTCGGCGGACACCGAGGGCATTGCGGCCTACGGCGCGACCGCCCACGTCATGGCGGGTGAGATGGCGACGGCGGGAGCGAGCGCCGCGGCGGCGGAGCCCGCGTTGCTCGGTCCGATCATGGGGCTGATCGGCGGTGACTTCATGGCCGCCTATACCGCGGCGCACGCGGGCCACGTCGCGGCGATCGGCCAGCTGTCGGCGGTGCTGACCAGTATGGGCGGCGCGGCCACCGGCGCGGCCACGGTTCTCACCGAGACCGACGCCGCCCACGCCAGCGCGCTGCAGAACGCGGCCGGCGAGCTGGAGTGAGCCTGTGATCGACGTCAACGCGCTGGCACAACCCATCCTCGACCTGCTCGCCAGCTTCGGCAGCGGCGTGCTGCCCGCGGGCGGCCCCACCGACGCGCTACGCAGCACCTCGGCCGTCGTCGACCAGATCCATCAGATGGGCCGCGACAGCATCAACGGAATGAACGCCGCGTGGGACGGCCGCGCCGCCGACGCGGCCACCGCCAAGGCGCTGCGCGTGCAGACATCGGCGGCCACCATCTCCGATCGCGGCAACGAGATGGCCACGGTCGTGAACCAGGCCGCGGGCGAGGTCGAGACGGGTCAGAAGGATCTCACCGACATCGCGCAGTCCTTTGTGAACACCGCGGCGAGCATGGGCCCGGTCCTGGCGACGCCGGAGGGGCTGACGGTGCTCGTCGGCTCGGCGATCGACCATCTCAACCAGGCGCTCAATGTCGTCGGCCGGGTCCAGAACGAATTGCAGACGCACACCGCGTCGATGAACGACCTGACCCCGCCGCCCACCACGCCGTCGCTCGCCGGTGTGCCCGCTGCCGGTGTGCAGCAGGTGGTGTCCACCGCATCCGGCGCGCTGGGCAGCGCGGGTTCGTTGCTGAGCACCGTGATGGCCACACCGCTGCAGTCGCAGTCCTCGCGCAGTTCCCGCGGCACACCCGACACGTCGGGTACGCCCAGGCCGGACAGCGGTTCGTCGGGGACGGCCGACGACGGCAAGGGCGTGAAGATCACGCTGCCCGACGGCAGCGTCGTGGAGGCGCCCAACGAGCAGGCCGCCACGGCGGTGCGGTCGGCGATCGGCGCCGTCGGCACGCCCTACGTCTGGGGCGGCAACAGCCCGGGTGCGGGATTGGACTGCAGTGGGCTCACCAAGTACGCCTACGGCGAGGCGGGCGTAGACCTGCCCCGGCTCGCGGCCGAGCAGGGTAACGGAGCCACACCGGTGTCGGCCGGTGATCTGATGCCCGGCGACCTCGCGATCTGGGACGGCCACGTGGCCATGGTGATCGGCAACGGCCAGCTTGTCGAGGCGGGTGACCCGGTCCAGATCAGCTCGATTCGAACGGAGAACTCAGGCATGGACTTCTACGGTTTCTACAGGCCGACGGCATGACCCCACCCCAGGTCCCCAATGTCACGGTCGCGGCCAGCAGCAATCGGTCGGGCACCATCTCGGTCCGCGCGACCGATCAGGGTATGCCGGTGGAGATCAAGTTCGAGCGCAGCGAATACCGTTACGGCGCACAGTCGCTCGCGAACGAGATCCTGCGGCTCACCCAGCGCTCCGCCATCGCGGCCAGGGCGCGGCGGCGCGAACTGCTCGCCGAGGCGGGCATGCCCTCGGACATCCTCGACCGGCTCGGCCTGCCCACCCGTCAGCAGGCGGTGGACGAACTGGACCGGATCGATGACGCGGACACGGGACCGACGAGCTGGATGAGGCCGGTATGAGCGCGGAAATGGACGCCCTGGTGGCGTCGGCTACCCAGAAACTGGAGGCGCTGGAAGCCGCGCTGTACGGGTTGAAGCAGGTGCGCGGGCGTTTCACCTCCGAGGACGGCGCGGTGAGCGTCGAGGTGAACAGCGACGGCGCACTGGTCGGCCTCAACCTGGCGGAATCGGTCACGTCGCTGCCGCCGGCCGAGGTCGGGCAGCTGATCGTGTGGGCGTGCAGGCAGGCCGCCGAGGACGCCGGCGCGCAGCGGTCCAAGGTCGTTGCGACACTGAACGAGTCATTCGTCCCGGCCGGACAGCCGCCCGCGGGAGCGAATGGGGGCGGGCCGGATAGTGCCTGACGCGGAAGGTCGATAGGCTTCCGCACATGGCTTCTGGAGACATCGTCCCGATCGAGCTCGGCCTGACCGACGGCGATCTCGTCACCTTGTGGGCACCGCGCTGGCGAGACGGTGACGACGAGTGGGAGGCGTTCCTCGGTCACGAGGACGCCCTCTACGGTTTCGAGTCCGTGGCGGAGCTGGCCGCGTTCATCCGTACCAACACCGACAACGACCTCATCGACCATCCGGCGTGGAAGGTTGTCGCGGGTCTCTCGGCGGTCGAACTGGAGCCGGAGGAGAATTTCTCCTTCGATCTGGTCGCCGTGCCGGAGCTAGCGGCCGGCGATCCGGACGTGGACACCGTCGCCGAGCTGGAGGACACCCTCGGCATGGTGCGCAACATCGGCGAGGTGTGCGAACTCGAGACGGTGACCAAGTTCTTCGGTTCCCATCCGGTGCTCGGCGCGCTGCCCGGCGGTGTGAGCGCGTTCGTCGGTCGCGACGGCGAGGAACTGTGGGACCAGATCGGCGCCGCCATCGCCAAGGGCTGGGACGATGTGCTGGACGCCATCGACTCCGTCGTGCAGACGCCCGAGGTCGACGCCGAGGCGGTCGCGGTCGCCGAGGCCGAACTGCTGGCCGCCGAGGAGAACGTCGTAGACGCCGACGACGCGGCCGACAGCGACGAGGACGAGGAGTTCGAGCCCGTCGACCTCGAAGCAGAAGACGACGAGGACGAGGACGAGTCGTTCTGGCACGAGGTCGGCATCGACCCGGTCAAGATCATCACGTCCGAGGGCAGCGTCTTCACGCTGCGCTGTTACCTCGACGACGAACCGATCTTCCTCGGCACCAAGGGCGCGATCACGGTGTTCTCCTCCGAGCGCGCGCTGGCCCGCTACCTCGCCGACGACCACGAGCACGATCTGGCCCGCGTGAGCACGTTCGCCGACGTGCAGACCGCGGCGGTGGACGGCTCACTCGAGGTCGAGGTCACCGACGAGAACGTCTACGTGCTGCCCGGTCTGGCCGAGGACTTGGCCGAAGGCCCGGAGGCGGTCGACATCGAACAGCTCGACTTGGCGGTCGAGTTGTTCACCGACGCCGCCGACTACGCCGACGACGACACGGTCGAGCAGGCATTGGCGCAATCCACCCCGCTGGGCTGGTACGTCTCCTACCTGCTGAACCCCGACCCCACCCGGTTGGCGCCGAACCCGCCGTTCGCCGCCGAGGCCCAGGCCTGGCGCGAGCTGGAACGCAACCTGGAGTCCCGGCTCGACAAGCAGTAGTCACCTCAGCCGGATCCAGACCTGCTCGGCCTGCCCGAGCAGGCGTTCGTCGGCGCCGTAGACCGCGGTGGAGGCCCAGCATTTGCGGCCCTGCTCGCCGTGGAACTCGCCCACGACGACGCAGCGCTCACCGACCTGGGGCACATCGCGCACGGTGGCGGTCATCGAGCCGAGCAGGGCGGGACGTTCCAGCATGCCGGGCAGCGACCAGCCGCCGGGGCAGTCCATCGCGGCCCACAGCAGGGGCGGCCCCAGCGGGACGGTCTCGTCGGGAACCCACGGCGCGGCTACCCGGGCCTCGTCCACTCGACCGGGTTCGATGCGCAGCCCGTCGGCCCGCCCGCTGCCGCAGACGAAGCAGGATGCGAACATCTCGATGCTCGTGTAGCCGCGCGAGGCCGCTACCGCGTCGGCGAACGGAACAGCGTGCGGCGCGTCCCGCTCGAGTCCGCCGCTCTTCGACTCGGCGATCAGCGTGTCGCGGTCGTACAGCCGGTCCTCGCGCACGTCGAGCGGCGTCTCCAGCGGCGGGGGGCTGCGCAGGATCACGGTCGCCGTCGCCTCGTCGCGCTGCTCGGCGAGCAGACCGGCCACATAGCCGCCGTTGCCGGAGTCGGGCGGTCCGTTGAAACGGCGGGGAATACGCAAGGTCGCCATGTTCGTCACGCTAGCGAACCGGTTGCCGGGCGCCTACAAGGCCGCATCGCCGATTCGCACCTTTACGGCACGATGGGCCCGGCGGTTCCTTCGATGCCGCACCCGGCAACCGATCGTGAGGACGGTTTCCCCTACCCGATGAGCACCGCGTATCCGGGCTTGATGATGTCGTCGATGATCCGCAGCCGCTCGGGGAACGGGATGAACGCCGACTTCATGGCGTTGATGGTGAACCGCTCCAGGTCACTCCAGCCGTAACCGAACGTCTCGACCAGCTTGAGCATCTCCTGGCTCATGCTGGTGTCGCTCATCAGCCGGTTGTCGGTATTGACCGTGACGCGGAAGCGCAGCCGGGCCAGCAGGTCGAACGGATGCTTGTCCAGCGACGGCACGGCGCCGGTCTGCACGTTCGACGACGGACACAGTTCCAGCGGAATGCGCATGTCCCGGACATAGTTGGCGACCAGGCCGAGCTGTGCGTCCTCGACCGCGCCGGGCACGCTGATGTCGTCGGTGATCCGCACGCCGTGACCGAGCCGGTCGCACCCGCAGAACGCGAGGGCCTCGTGGATGGACGGCAGGCCGAACGCCTCACCCGCGTGGATGGTGAAGTGCGCACTGTTCGCGCGCATGTACTCGAACGCGTCGAGGTGCCTGCTCGGCGGGTAACCGGCCTCCGCGCCCGCGATGTCGAAGCCGCCCACCCCGCGATCGCGGAAGCGCACCGTCAGTTCCGCGATCTCCCGCGAGCGCGCCGCGTGCCGCATCGCGGTGAGCAGGCAGGTCACCACGATGGGGTGGCCCTGCTCCGCGGCGGCCGCCTCGCCCTCGCGGAATCCGGCCAACGTGTGCTCGATCACCTCGTCCAGCGTCAGTCCGCGCTCCAAGTGCTGTTCGGGGGCGAAACGCACTTCCGCGTACACGACGCCGTCGGCGGCGAGGTCCTCGGCGCATTCGCGGGCGACGCGGCGCAGGCCCTCCGGGGTCTGCATCACGGCGACGGTGTGGGCGAAGGTCTCCAGGTACCGTTCCAGCGATCCGCTGTCGGCCGCGTCGCGGAACCAGGCCGCCAGCGCCGCCTCGTCGGTGGCGGGTAGGTCGTCGTAGCCGCTGTGCGCGGCGAGTTCGAGCACCGTCGCGGGCCGCAGGCCACCGTCGAGGTGATCGTGCAGCAGTGCCTTCGGCGCTTGGCGGATCGAGGCGAGAGTCAGAGGCATCGGTCCAGTCATGTATCGACGGTAGCCGCACCGCGCCGAAACGGCAGCCGAGTCCGGCCGTGGCAACCATCTCGTTGCCCGCCGGATGCGGGCCGGTACACCGCGGGACACCGCCCGGACCTTCGCCACACGATCCGGCAGGATCGCCCGGTGTAGCGACGAGTGCCGCCGCCTCACCGCGACACCAGCCGTGAACCGGGAGGAGTTTCAAGCCACCGGACCGAGAATTCATCCCCCGAGCGCCGACGCGGATTGCCTTCGCCCGCCCATTTGCCGATTCGCGAGGAGCTGTGTGGGTGCGACCGCATACGCGGGGAGCCCGGTTAGGGACGGCTCGGCCGGGCGGGGCCGCTGTCCTCGCCCCTTGATCGCCGGAGGATCAGGAGACGATTCGGTCGAGGATCAGTGGGGCGGAGGTGAGCGAGGCGTCGGTTTCGATGGTGACGGCATCGCGCAGGGCCGCCGCCGCGCCGGTGAAGGCGTCGGGGGTGTCGGTGTGCATGGTGAGCAACGGCTGCCCCGCGGTCACCGCGTCGCCCGGTTTGGCGTGCATCTCGATGCCCGCGCCGAACTGCACCGGATCACCCTGACGTGCGCGGCCCGCGCCCAGGCGCCAGGCGGCGATGCCGACACCCAGCGCGTCGAGCCGGGTCAGCACGCCGTCGGCGTCGGCGCGCACGGTCTCGGTGTGTTTCGCGGTGGGCAGTGGCGCGTCCGGGTCGCCGCCCTGGGCGCGGACCATCGCGCGCCAGTGGTCCATCGCCCGGCCGTCGGCCAGCGCCTCGGCGGGGTCGGCATCGAGGCCGGCCAGCGCGACCATCTCGCGGGCCAAGGCGACTGTCAGCTCGACGACGTCGGCGGGCCCGCCGCCCGCGAGCACCTCCACCGATTCCGCGACTTCCAGAGCGTTGCCCGCCGTCCGGCCGAGCGGGACGTCCATGGCGGTGAGCAGCGCCACCGTCCGCACGCCCGCGTCGCTGCCGAGTTCGACCATCGCCGTCGCCAACTCCCGCGCCCCGTCCAAGGTCTTCAGGAACGCGCCGGAGCCGACCTTGACGTCGAGCAGCAGCGCAGCGGTGCCCTCGGCGATCTTCTTGCTCATGATCGAGCTGGCGATCAGCGGGATCGATTCGACCGTGCCGGTCACGTCGCGCAGGGCGTAGAGCCGCCGGTCCGCGGGTGCGAGGTCGGCTCCTGCCGCGCAGATCACCGCACCGATGGCAGGGTCGGTCAGCAGGTCCCGCATCCGCGACACCGGCACGTCCGCCTGCCAGCCGGGGATGGACTCCAGCTTGTCCAGGGTGCCACCGGTGTGACCGAGGCCGCGCCCGGACAATTGCGGCACCGCCGCGCCGCACGCTGCGACCAGCGGCGCCAGCGGCAGCGTGATCTTGTCGCCGACGCCGCCGGTCGAGTGCTTGTCCACAGTCGGGCGTGGCAGGTCGTTGAGGTCCATCCGCCGTCCGGAGGCGATCATCGCGGCGGTCCATCTGGCCGTCTCACGCCGGGTCATCCCCCGCCAGACAATCGCCATGGCCAGCGCGGACATCTGCTCGTCGGCCACCACACCGCGGGTGAACGCGTCGACCACCCAGTCGATCTGCGCATCCGACAGTTCCCCGCCATCGCGCTTGGTGGTGATGATCGAAACCGCGTCCAGTGCCGTCACGGTCGCCAGTTTGGCACGAGCCGGCGCAGACCCGGGTTCTCGCCGATGGGATGCAACCGCCTCGGCGATGCCGAGAGCACCGGCTACAGCTGTCCCGCGTCCAAGTCGTCCGGGCCGAACGCGTCCGGCAGCAGGGTGCGCAACGGCACCGCTCCCGCCTTGTGATCGACGAGCAGATCGGCCCCGCCGTGCTCGTAGAGCAACTGTCTGCAGCGACCGCAGGGCATCAGGATTTCGCCGCGAGAATCGGCCACGGAGACCGCCGTGAGACGCCCTCCACCCCCCGAAATCAAGTTACCGATGAGTACACATTCGGCACACAGGCCCAATCCATATGAGACATTCTCCACATTGCAACCGCTCACAATTCGGCCATCGGCACTGAGAGCAGCGGCGCCGACCGGAAACCGCGAGTACGGCGCATAGGCATGCTGCATGACTTGAAATGCGTTGTCGCGCAACAATTTCCAGTCGATTTCCGCCATAGGGAACCTCTCTCGGACCGACCCGATCACGGCCGCGCGAGGGCCACGACGCAACCCCGCACACATCAAGAAAGGTAAGCCTAACCCGATTGGATGTCGCGCAACGCACGGTACGCCGAATTAGTTCCGGGATTGCCGGGGGATTAGAGTCCAGAACAGATCGGTTCAGGTTTCCCCTGCGACGGGCCGGAGTACAGCCACCTGGGCATTCGCCCCCAACGCCGTCGGCGTCGGACCTGCAACCGGGGTCCATCAACGACGTTGGAGGCATCGCACTCTATGACCACGATTGAAGCTCCGGCCCAGCCGAAGCGGAAGACGCTGTACCGAGGCGACCCCGGAATGTGGTCGTGGGCGCTGCACCGGATCACCGGCGTCACCATCTTCTTCTTCCTCTTCGTCCACGTGCTGGATACCGCCCTGGTGCGCGTGAGCCCGGACACCTACAACGAGGCGATCGAGACCTACAAGACGCCGCTGGTGGCGTTGATGGAGATGGGCTTGGTCGTCGTCGTGCTGTTCCACGCGCTCAACGGCGTCCGCGTGATCCTGGTGGACTTCTGGTCCAAGGGACCGAAGTACCAGCGCCTGATGCTCTGGATCATCCTTGCGATCTGGTTCCTGCTGGCCGTTCCGGCGATCGGACGCCAGTTCTTCTACCTGTTCACGGAGCACTGATAATGAGCGCACCTGTTCTCGGTAAGTCCTACGACCGGCCGGCCAGTCTGGATCTGCCCCGCTCGCCGCGCGCGCGCTCGAGCAACAACTTCGAGAAGTACGCCTGGCTGTTCATGCGCTTCTCCGGCCTGCTGCTGATCGTGCTGGTGCTCGGCCACATGACGATCATGCTGCTGCTCGACGGCGGTGTGAAGCGACTCAACTTCGCCTTCGTCGCCGGTCGCTGGTCCAGCCCGTTCTGGCAGTTCTGGGACCTGAGCATGCTGTGGCTGGCGCAGTTGCACGGCGGCAACGGCCTGCGCACCGTCATCGACGACTACTCCCGCAAGGACTCGACCCGGTTCTGGCTCAAGACCCTGCTGGCCATCTCGATGATCCTGATCATGGGCGTGGGCACCTACGTCATCTTCACCTTCGACCCCAACATCAGTTAGGAACAGGCCCCCTCGCATGAGTGAGCGCAGCGAACGAATCATCGGGACTGGTGGATCTCGTCCTGTCCAGGAGCACCGCTACGACGTCGTCATCGTCGGCGCGGGTGGCGCGGGCATGCGCGCCGCGATCGAGGCCGGCCCGCGTGCTCGGACGGCGGTCCTGACCAAGCTGTACCCGACCCGCAGCCACACCGGCGCGGCCCAGGGCGGCATGTGCGCCGCGCTGGCCAACGTCGAAGAGGACAACTGGGAATGGCACACCTTCGACACGGTCAAGGGTGGTGACTACCTGGTCGACCAGGACGCCGCGGAGATCATGGCCAAAGAGGCCATCGACGCGGTGCTCGATCTGGAGAAGATGGGTCTGCCGTTCAACCGGACGCCCGAGGGCAAGATCGACCAGCGGCGCTTCGGCGGCCACACCCGCGATCACGGCAAGGCCCCGGTCCGGCGCGCGTGCTATGCCGCCGACCGCACCGGCCACATGATCCTGCAGACGCTGTACCAGAACTGCGTCAAGCACGACGTGGAGTTCTTCAACGAGTTCTACGTGCTCGACCTGGTGCTCACCGAGACCGAGCGCGGTCCGGTCGCCACCGGCGTGGTCGCCTACGAGCTGGCCACCGGTGAACTGCACGTCTTCCACGCCAAGTCGATCGTGTTCGCCACGGGCGGCTCGGGCCGGATGTACAAGACCACCTCGAACGCGCACACGCTGACCGGCGACGGCATGGCGATCGTGTTCCGCAAGGGCCTGCCGCTGGAGGACATGGAGTTCCACCAGTTCCACCCGACGGGCCTGGCCGGCCTGGGCATCCTCATCTCCGAGGCCGTCCGCGGCGAGGGCGGCATCCTGCGCAACGCCGACGGCGAGCGGTTCATGGAGCGCTACGCCCCCACCATCAAGGACCTCGCGCCGCGCGACATCGTCGCCCGCTCGATGGTGCTGGAGGTGCTGGAGGGCCGTGGCGCGGGACCGAACAAGGACTACGTCTACATCGACGTGACCCACCTCGGCGAGGACGTGCTCGAGGAGAAGCTGCCCGACATCACCGAGTTCTCCCGCACCTACCTGGGTGTGGACCCGGTGAAGGAGCTGGTGCCGGTGTTCCCGACCTGTCACTACGTGATGGGCGGCATCCCGACGCGCATCCGCGGCGAGGTGCTGCGCAACAACAGCGACGTCGTCCCCGGCCTCTACGCCGCGGGCGAGTGCGCGTGCGTCTCGGTGCACGGCGCCAACCGTCTGGGCACCAACTCGCTGCTGGACATCAACGTGTTCGGCCGCCGGGCCGGCATCGCCGCCGCGGAGTACGCGCAGCGCAGCGAGTTCGTCGAGCTGCCGGAGAACCCGGCGCAGATGGTGCAGGACTGGCTGGCCCAGTTGCTGAGCGAGCACGGCGACGAGCGGGTGGCCGACATCCGCACCGAGCTGCAGCGCTCGATGGACAACAACGCCTCGGTGTTCCGCACCGAGGACACGCTCAAGCAGGCGCTCACCGACATCCACGCGCTCAAGGAGCGCTACGCGCGGATCACCGTGCAGGACAAGGGCCAGCGCTACAACAGCGACCTGCTCGAGGCCGTCGAACTCGGCTTCCTGCTCGAGCTGGCCGAGGTCACCGTGGTCGGCGCGCTCAACCGCAAGGAATCGCGCGGCGGCCACGCTCGCGAGGACTACCCGGACCGCGACGACGTGAACTTCATGCGGCACACAATGGCCTACAAGGAGGGCTCGGATCTCCTCTCGGACATCCGCCTGGACTTCAAGCCGGTGGTGCAGACCCGTTACGAGCCGATGGAGCGTAAGTACTGATGACTGCTGTTGCCGAAGCACCCTCTTCGCAGAAGCCCGCTCCGGTCCCCGAGGGCTCGGTGATGATCACCGTCAAGGTGGCCCGGTTCAACCCGGAGGACGACAAGGGCGCGCACTGGGAGTCCTTCCAGGTGCCGGTCCTGTCGACCGACCGCTTCCTGAACGTGCTGATCTACATCAAGTCCTACCTGGACGGCACGCTCACCTTCCGCCGTTCCTGCGCGCACGGCGTCTGCGGGTCCGATGCCATGCGGATCAACGGCGTCAACCGGCTGGCCTGCAAGGTGCTGATGAAGGACATGCTGCCCAAGGGCGGCAAGTCGATCACGGTCACCGTCGAGCCGATCCGCGGCCTGCCCGTGGAGAAGGACCTCGTGGTGAACATGGAGCCGTTCTTCGACGCGTTCCGCGCGGTGAAGCCGTACCTGATCACCACGGGTAACGAGCCCACCCGCGAACGCATCCAGAGCCAGGCCGACCGCGCCCGGTTCGACGACACCACCAAGTGCATCCTGTGCGCCTGCTGCACCACCTCCTGCCCCGTGTACTGGAGCGACGGCAGCTACTTCGGCCCGGCCGCGATCGTGAACGCCCACCGCTT
Source organism: Nocardia gipuzkoensis (assembly GCF_021183645.1). Classification (NCBI taxonomy): domain Bacteria; kingdom Bacillati; phylum Actinomycetota; class Actinomycetes; order Mycobacteriales; family Nocardiaceae; genus Nocardia; species Nocardia gipuzkoensis. Next base: position 1,452,359 of record NZ_CP089225.1, read on the forward strand.
CATCTTCGACAGCCGCGACGAAGCCGCCCGCGAACGCCTCGACATCCTCAACGACGTCGAAGGCGTCTGGCGCTGCCGCACCACCTTCAACTGCACCGACGCCTGCCCCCGCGGCATCGAGGTCACCAAGGCCATCCAAGAAGTCAAGCGAGCACTGCTCTTCACCCGCTGACCTCTCGGCACCGAACCCGAAGGCCGCCTTCATCACCCGATGAAGGCGGCCTTCGTGATTCCTGAAGCGGACTGCATTTATCACGGACACTCGTTTGCCGGAAACTGTCGGCATTCGTCTTCTGCTAGCACTCGAGGTGGCAGGTAATCCGCTGTTACGTCGCAATCGTCGACAGCTTCCGAGTCGTCGACACCGATCAGATGTGGGATTCCGTACTCGTCGACCGCAGCCCAGGTCCCGTCATCCCAACGCAACCAACCGATGCGGGTCATGCCAGCGCCTCGTCCGCCAAGCCGCTGCTGTACGCCGATGCGGCGAGGTATTGCAGGCAGCTCGGGCCGTGCCCGGAATGCGTGTTGAGGACGAATCTAGCCTGGTCGAGGGAACGAAAAGCGCCCTCCACGAAACAGTTGCGATGGAAATAGCGCCACTGTTCGACGTCGGCCGAGGTAATGGTCATCGGGTGACCCGTTCCGCCCGCACCGACGGCGTGATGTGTCCGGCGTCCACCAGAGTCCAGTAGGCAAGCCGTTTGATGTCACAGGTTTCGGCGGGGCATTCGCGGTACTGCTGCATGATCCGGTGCGCTTCCACAACGGAGACACGAGGAAAGACGTCCGTGGTTCGTTCCGTTGCAGCAGAGGGTTCATCCTCGCGTTCGAGATAACGCAAACCCAGACAAAAAGCGGCGGCAGCCGCGAGCATCGTGACGACCAAGATTGCGACAAATGGGTGCATGACTGACCTCGAGTGTTTGGGGCACTATGGTGCGACGTGGACAAAGCCCAACGGCGCCGGACAGTTTCAGGAGACCGTGCACATGCCGTCATCGGTAAGACGCGCAACTCGGGCAGGTGTGTGCAACGGGTGTGTGAATGCGGGCGTGATCATGGCGTCCGCGCTGTTGTCCGTGCCACACTCCCGTACATGGGACGTCAACCCAAGCAGCCGAACAGGCACCTCGCGGAACTGCTGGAGGAAGCCGGTCTGAGTCGGAAAGGTCTCGCGCGCCGCGTAGTCGAGCACGGAAGCGCGGTCGGAGTCGAACTTCGCTACGACCACACCGCAGTAAGTCGGTGGCTGGCCGGTGAGCAGCCGAAGCCGCCTGGGCCGGAACTGGTCGCCGAAGTACTGACCGAAGTAGTCGGCCGTCGTGTAATCCCGTCCGACTGTGGAATGCCCGGCGGGCCGAGCACTGCCGACCTCGGATTGGAATTTTCGTTGAGCCTGTCGGAGGCAACAGCTGCCGCGACTGCGCTATGGAGGAGCGATGTGGAGCGACGACGTTTCTTGATAGGAGCGTCTTACGCCGCGGCGGTCTATCCGGCCGCGTCGATGCGCTGGCTGACCATGCCCGCGCCGGAACATCCGATTTCTTGCTCGGGTCTTCGCCGAATCGGCCAGTCCGATATCGACGCAGTGCGAAAGATGAACGCCGCTTTCCGCGACTTGGACAATCGTGTCGGTGGCGGCAAGGTTCGCTCGACTATCGTTCAATATCTCCACAGTTCGGTGGCGCCATTACTGCGTGGCAGCTACACCGAACCGATCGGGCGTCAGTTGTTCGCTACCACTGCTGAACTCACCAAGCTCGCCGGGTGGGCCGCGTATGACTTGGAAGAGCACGGCCTCGCACAGCGCTATCTGATCCAAGCATTACGGATGTCCCGCGCCGCAGGAGACGCCGGACTCGGCGCTGAGATCCTCGCCGCGATGAGTCATCAAGCCATCTACGTCGGCCGACCGGGCGACGCGATCGATCTCGCTCGGGCAGCGCGTATCTCGGCGCGCACCGCTGGACTGGCGGCTCTGGAGTCCGAATGCCACGTGATCGAGGCACATGGTCACGCAGCGCGCGCAGACAGTTCCTCGTGCGCCGGTTCCCTCAATGCGGCGGAACGAGCCTTCGCCCGCGCTGATAGTTCACGTCCTCCCTGGCTGGAGTACTTCGATGATGCCTATCTGTCCGCCAAGACCGCACACTGCTTCCGCGATCTCGGTGACACGGCTCGCACAGCACATTTCGCCGAACGGTCATTGAACATGTCGGACGGCTACGTCCGTGGGCGGGCGCTCAACCTGTGCCTTCTGGCATCTGCCCGCGCCGATGACGACCCCCGAGAAGCGGTAAGAGTCGGCACCGAGGCCCTTGAGATTGCCCACAGCCTGGAATCACAGCGGACGCTCGCATACCTTCGAGACCTTCGCCATCGACTCGCGCCGTACGCCACGCTCCCGGAAGTCAGCAAATTCCGACAGCAGGTGCTCTCGATCGCTAGGCGGGCAGACTGAGCGCCCGGTACACCGCCACCACTGTCGCTGCGCCGACGATCTCGCCGCGATCAATCATCGCGGCCGCTTCCTCGAGCGGAATCCATCGAACGTCCTCGGCCTCGTTGACATCGGGTTCAGTGTCGGTCAGGTCGGCACCGCGGGCAAGGTAAACGTCCTGCGGCTGATCCAAGGTGCCGATCGCAGGCTGATAAGTAACCAGCCGTTCCATTGACCGTGGACGCCAACCCGTCTCTTCTTCAACCTCCCGCGCCGCAGCGGCGGCGACGTTCTCGGCATGATCCACATAGCCACCCGGTAGTTCCCACACCCAGCGGTCGATGATGAAGCGGTGGCGGTACATGAGTAGTGCCTCGCGTCTTTCATTGAGCACCAACGTCATCGCGCACCTCGGCATACGTGCCACATACTGGGTGAACTTCACTCCGTCGGGTAGCTCGACATCGACGGTCGACAACTTGATATGGCGATTCTCGTCCACGACGTGCTCATCGTGGATTGTCCACTGCGTCCGGGCCACGGTTCGACCGTATACGCAGACGACCATCCACAGGCAACACACCCATGACTTGTTACCGCGTAGAGTCTCCGAAGCTGACTACCTGTCTTTCGCGCACGCCTACGGCGGCTACGACGTCACGACATGGCCGACCTTCCGACTCTTCGCCGACATCCAGGAACTTCGGTGGGCTGACTCGTTTGCCAAAGGACAAGCGAGGCAAACGAGTCGGCCAAGGCCATCCAAGAAGTCAACCGAGCGCTTCTGTCCACCCGCTGATGCCCCTTCCTAGCCGATAACCGAATGCCTTCTACTGAGTTCAAGGGATGCCTTCGCTGACTTGCACATACACCTCGATGCTTGGCAGGTGACTATGCAACAACGTCTAGCGATCCCGCATGAAGTGACTAATCATCTCCTGCGTGAAGGGCTGACGCTTCAGGCGATCAGCAGTGGGCAGCTGACCACCCGCCGAGCGAATGATCTTGTGGGCAGTCTCGCGAAAAATCGCCACATAGTCGGGTTGGCGTAGCGTATCCACGATCTGCTGACTTTGATCGTCAATCGATCGCTTATTCAAACTCGCAGAATTTCCGCCAAACAAATCATACTTGTAAGCAGTCAATATATGATATCGGATTGGCTTGAATTCCGGCTCCAAAGTTGTTCTGAAGGCAGTCTCTAACCGGTACGCGGCGAAGGCGGAAGCGAGGTAAGGAGCCAAACGATGACTGTCATCGAAAATCGAGTCGCCAACTTCGGCGTACAAATGCGCGGGGTACCTGGCAGCCAGATGCGGAAGATCAAGAAATGTCGCAGCAACGGCCCGCATCTGCTCACTGATCGTGACAATCCTGGTGCGGGTGACGTCGCGATAATAGAACTGACCAGCACGTCTTTCGTAGGTAAGTCCGGCGTTCATCGGATCCTGCGAGTAGAAATCCTCCAATCGCTTCTGAAATTTTGTTAGAGCAATGAGGTCGCTGTCATTTACTGCAGTTTGCGAATTCGTAGCCCGAATTATCCGAGTCGCAACATCTTCGTCGTCGGTCACCACAAGCCTCATGGGTACAAAAACCGAATCCGCGACTGCGGCCAACTGCTCCTTTGCAAGAAATATGCAATGGCTCGTCTGACACCCGTTCACAACTTGGTAGCCAGTAAGCGAGACGGCATCACCAGGCTTGGGAGCGTACGACCTAGCGACAACTGTCACGCCATTGTTGAGCACGGGCAGAAGTGACCTCGACGGCGAACCAAGTGTCTCAATGATCTGCTGGTTAACCGCATTTTCCTCGCCTTTGAATCCGCGCACGTTGTCATAAAAGACCCGCTCATTAAGCGACCCGTTCTCATTCTCAATAAGCTTTAGAAGCTCCCTTACCGAGATGACACCGAGGATCGCCTGGTTGATTCCAGGCATCTGCGGTAGGTTGACCGCCTTCTCCAGCACAATATCCGATTCGTTGGCGTGCAGCTTTCTCCTAGATGCTTCATACATACTGGCCGCGCCGTATACTTCGAATACCAATTCGCCCACGTAACTCAGGCTGCGAACTTCTTTCTGCACTGTTGCAACCCTGTCCTGCACCATACTGTCAGAAAGGGCGTCGTCATTAGCTGTTGTAACGTAAGCAAGATTTACTCGCGGCCGATCCTTAAGCCTTGAAGCATAGCCGTCATAGATCGCAAATAGCGCCTCGGAGATTGCTGATAGTTTCGGATGCTGCGCTGGGACCTCATTGGAAAGAACCTTTTTGATTGCATCACCGAAGTTGAGGATTTCCGATGTATTTACACTCGTCGATGTTTTGACTTGCATCAGAGTCAAAGTGACTTCAAGACTGCGTTTGCTGTCGCATACGGCGGATACTTCAGTTGGACCAGCAACAAGCTCACCATTGACCTCAAGGAGAGCAAGATCAATGCCGATTGTACCGGGATCAAGTAGCAAATCAGTCATGTCGATCTGATCCAGCAGGTCGTCACGCAGTAGCAGCGTCGCGACGAATAACTCGAATGCATCGGATTCGCGCATGTCAAGCAGTTCCTGCGTCTCGCGAAATTCCTTGAAAAGCCCCTTGATGAGGGGATCCACCCTGCCTCCTCGTGCAGTCTCTACCGCGCCAGACCGTCTCTGGCGCAGAGTACTTCGCTCCTTGTGGCAGCAAGATTACGCGGATTCACCGACAGGAAGCCGAGATCAGCAACCAAACCGGCTGGCCTGCAAGGTGCTGATGAAGGACATGCTGCCCAAGGGCGGCAAGTCGATCACGGTCACCGTCGAGCCGATCCGCGGCCTGCCCGTGGAGAAGGACCTCGTGGTGAACATGGAGCCGTTCTTCGACGCGTTCCGCGCGGTGAAGCCGTACCTGATCACCACGGGTAACGAGCCCACCCGCGAGCGCATCCAGAGCCAGGCCGACCGCGCCCGGTTCGACGACACCACCAAGTGCATCCTGTGCGCCTGCTGCACCACCTCCTGCCCCGTGTACTGGAGCGACGGCAGCTACTTCGGCCCGGCCGCGATCGTGAACGCCCACCGCTTCATCTTCGACAGCCGCGACGAAGCCGCCCGCGAACGCCTCGACATCCTCAACGACGTCGAAGGCGTCTGGCGCTGCCGCACCACCTTCAACTGCACCGACGCCTGCCCCCGCGGCATCGAGGTCACCAAGGCCATCCAAGAAGTCAAGCGAGCACTGCTCTTCACCCGCTGACCTCTCGGCCCAGCCGAAACGAAGGCCGCCTATCTCATCCGAGGAAGGCGGCCTTCGCCTTTCCTGCCCCAGCCCGGTTGCCGCGATCGGCAAGTACATCGCGTACTTGACGTACTTACGAATGCGCGAGACCATTGATCCAGCGATCGGGAGGTAACTGATGTCAACCGTGCACTATGACAGCTACACGGACGCACGAGCCCATCTAAAAGAACTGCTGGATGCGGCGGTACGAGGACGTGTTGCGACGGTACGGCGCGACACCGAGTACGCCGCGGTCGTCGATGCCGAGCGGCTCCGCTACATGCTTGCGAAGGTATGCCCGTCCGGCGCAGAAGTGGTTGCCGAAAACGCCGGATGGTCGGTGTTTCTACCGGGCCTGCCTGTGGCTGCCGACGGCGCCACGCTCGATGAGGCCCTCGACGAGACGATCACCGCACTGCGCGAATACGCCGACGACTGGCAAACCAGACTGCGGGATGCGCCGAACCACCGGGAGAACTGGGGCCTGATTCAGCTGATAGGCCTCAGCGATGACGATCAACTCCGTGAATGGCTGGTCGGAGCCGCCGGATGACCTGGCCGCAGCCGACTCGCAAACGGCACGAACAGTTCTGCGAGATCGAGGGGTGGGAGCGGATACGGGATGCACGGGGCCGCACTGGGACGCACCATGTCACGTACGAACTGGATCTGCCGGACGGCAGGATCTTGCGCACACGTATCTCACATCCCGTCGACCGCACAGGTTACGGCGCATCCCTGTGGTCGCATATTCTGCGAGACCAACTGGACGTCACCGAGGATTCGTTCTGGGAGTGCGTCCTGAACACTGTATTGCCGAATCGCGGTCGCCCCCAGCCGCCTAAAGCATCCCTTCCTCTAGACCTAGTTCACCTTCTGATTCATCGAGTGGGTCTCGCCGAGGACGACATCGCCGTGATGACCAAGGAGGAAGCGATCGCCCGTATCCAGCGATTCTGGACCGAAGGGCGCTGAGCACGAAAGCTTCACACAGTTCACCGGATAGCCGGAGCGCTGGCCCACCTCTCACCGGCGATCACCACGTGGTCGAGGAAGCGGAGACCCACGGTTCGGGCGGCTTCGGTGAGGAGGGTGGTGGTGCGGCGGTCGTCGGGGCTGGGCGTGGGGTCGCCGGAGGGGTGGTTGTGGACGATGGCGAAGGCTCGGCCGTCGTGGCGGAGGACGGTGTTCAGGATTTCGCGGACCGGGACGGCGACTTGGTCGATGGCGCCTTCGGCGACGAAAACCTTTTGGCGCAGGCGGTTCTGCGCGTCGCAGACCAGCACGAGCAGGCGCTCGACGCGGGCGCCGGCGAAGTGGGGGCGGGCCGCGGCGGCCACGTCGGCCGGGCTGCTCAGCCGAATCGCGGTGTCCGGCCTGCCGCGTGCTCGCGCGCCGAGGTGGAACGCGGCGATGATCGCGGCGGCCTTCGCGACGCCGACGCCTGCTCGGCGGGACAACTCCTCCGGGCGCGCCGACGCCAGCCCGGCGAGCCCACCGTGCTCGACCAGCAGTTCCACCGCTAGATCCAGCGCGCTCGCCCCGCGCCTGCCCTGCCGCAACAGCAGAGCCAGTAACTCCGCGTCGCTCAGCGCGTGCGGCCCGAGCGCCAGCAACCGCTCGCGCGGCCGCTGCGCCACGGGCACGTCGACAAGAGAGACCGCCATGACTCCCACCCCTCGCCTCACGCCAACAGTGCCCGGGATTCTGCCAGTGGCCACCGACAGTCCACGCCCATCGAGTCGCGGTCCACCCGCCCACCGGACTTCATCCCCACACCCACTGGACGTCGACCCATATGCTGGCTGATGTGGCGTTCGGTCTCCGAGTCGGTCGCGAACTGGGGAGTTGATGGACGATGTGGTACCTGAAGGCGCAATGGCACCACGACTTCGACGACGAGCCGGTCGAGCTGTTCAGCGAGATCGGCGACGACGGCTTCGAGGTGCGCAAGGTCGAGATGTTCCGCGACGGGCACAGCGACTGGGCCGAGACCGGCCGCGGCACCGGCACGACCGAACTCGGGCAGATTCCGGTTCCGACGCCGGACGAGCTGAATGCCGAGACCGAGTTCACCGCTCTCCAGATCGATGCTCAGGAGTTCGAAGAGGTCTGGCTGCGCGCACTCGATGAGCAACGGCCCACCGCTCCCCGATAGCCCCGTCCGACCGGAGGCGTCGAGCAGTGCCCGCGAGCCGCCTAGCGGTCTGCCATCGCGACGTCCGGTAGTCCGGCGAACGCGTTCGCGGCGAGCCTTTCCAAATTGTGCAGCTGGCGCTCGTGCACGACGATCCGGCGCAGGGCCTCGTTGATGGTGGCGTCGCTGGTCGCCGTGCCCATGATGGCGGCCGCCGCGGCGAGCAAATTCTGGTCGAGATCGATCCGCACGGATTTCATGCGCCCTCCTTCGTACTTTCGCCATCTTGCGGCATAGCGCCCGCTCATGTCCGGCAAATCGCGAACTCGGACTTGCATAAATACCCTACGGGGGTATAGTTCCAGCCATGGAGCACAGGCACGACCTCTCAGGCGAGCACCCCTCGCCTACCGCCCACCCGGCGATCAGCGCCGGGCAGCACACCGCGCACCATTCCTCGGCTACCTGGCGTATGGCGGCCATGGCGACGCTGCACTGCCTCACCGGCTGCGCCATCGGCGAGATCCTCGGCATGGTGATCGGCACCGCGCTGGGCTGGAACAACGCCTCGACGATGGCGCTGGCCATCGTGCTGGCGTTCCTGTTCGGCTACGCGTTCACCATGCGCGGCGTGCTGCGGGCGGGCCTGCCGCTGGCCGCCGCCGTCAGCACCGCGCTGGCCGCCGACACGGTGTCCATCACGGTCATGGAGATCGTGGACAACGCCGTGATCCTGGCCGTCCCCGGCGCGATGGACGCCCACCTGGACACCGTGCTGTTCTGGGCCACCCTGGCCTTCGCCTTCGCGGTGGCGTTCGTGGTGACCACGCCGGTCAACAAGTGGCTGATCGGGCGCGGCAAAGGCCACGCGGTGGTGCACTCGCTGCACGGCGCGCACTGATCAGCAGGGCGCGCGATTCGGGATATCTACTGCCGTGATCACGCAGGATGGCCCGTCCAGCTAGGCAGATTGCTCAGCTGGACGGGCTTTTGTTGTCGCCGGGTTCGAGCGGTGCTTGCATCGAGATATGTTCAGCGAGGCGCAGTTGTACTCGCCGGTGACCCGCACCGGCGACGGCGACGTGACCGTGCACCTGAGCGACGAGCACCCCGGCGTGCACGACCCGGACTACCGGGCCCGGCGCAACGCGATCGCCGCGTTGGCGCTGGACTACGCACCGGGAAAGCCGCTCCCCCGGATCGCCTACACCGACGAGGAGCAGCAGGTGTGGCGAATCGTGTCGGCCGAACTCGCGCGCAAGCGTCGCGAATATGCCAGCGCGGAGGTCCTCGCGGCCGCCGAGGCCCTGTCGTTGCCCACCGATCACATTCCACAACTGGACGAGGTATCGGCGGCGCTGGCGCCGCTGACCGGATTCCGCTACGCCCCGGCCGCGGGCCTGGTGCCGCTCCGGGAGTTCTTCGGCTCCTTCGCCGACCGGATCTTCCACTCCACGCAGTACATCCGGCATCATTCCGCGCCGCTGTACACCCCGGAACCGGACGCCATCCACGAGATCATCGGGCACGCCAACCAGATCGCCAGCCCGCGCTTCGCCGCCATCTACACGACGGTCGGCGCGGCGGTAGCGCGGCTGAGCACCGACCGCGCGCTGAAGTTCTTGGCCGACGTCTTCTGGTTCTCGATGGAGTTCGGCGTCGTCCGGGAACGCGGCGAAGTCCGTTGCTACGGAGCGGGTCTGCTGTCGTCCTACGGCGAGATCGAGGAATTCCGGCACGCCGAGTTGCGTCCGCTCGACATCGCCCAGATGGGGACCGCGACCTACGACATCACCCATTACCAGCCGATTCTCTACTGCGCGGACTCGATCGCCGAGATCGAGGACGTGATCGGCGGCTTCTTCGCGACCATGGACGACGACACTCCCGATAGGTTCCGGCAAGCCAGCGCCGCCGGGACGCACTAGGTCCGTATCACCCCGGCCGGGCGTGGCGGAACGAGACCTTCAGGATGGCGGCTCCGGCCTCAGCGGCATGCCCGCGCCCAGGAAATCCAATGTGCGGGTGATGTTCTCGACATTCAACGGCGTCATCGTCGCCATGGCCAGGGCCGCGCCTGCCATCGCGCCCGCCGCCACCCGCACCTCGAAATCATCGGCCGACCGGCCGACATGCTCGGCCAATAGGCTTGCGATGAGGTCGATGCTGCGGATGATCTCCAAGCCGATGGCCGACCGCAGCTCCGGCACGTGATAGAGCAGCGCCTGCCGCTCCTGCTCGAACGCGAGTTCGGCGGCGGGCAGACCGCTGAAGACCTCGAGCACGGCGTTGCGGAAGGCGGTCCACGGCGAGACCTCGCGCGGCTGGCGTTGCAACGCCTCGATCATCAGCGGATCGAGGTCGTCGGCGAGCACCAGCTGTTCCTTGGTCGGGAAATAGCGGAAGAAGGTGCTGGGCGAGACCTCGGCGGACGCGGCGATCTGCTCCACGGTCGTCTCGTTGTACCCCTGCTCACGGAACAGCCGGAAAGCCTCGAGGCGAATCGTCCGGCGGGTCCGTTCCTTCTTCCGCTCGCGCAGACCCTGCGCCGTCCCGTTCGCGGGTAGCTCAACCGACATGGATCGATTCTGCCGCACCCGGCTCGCGCACCTGGCCGGGTCGCCGCGCGCGAACCAATGTCGCCGTGAGCACCGCCGCCAGCAGGCACAGCGCGGCGCAGGCCCAGAGCATCGCGCTCATGCCGCCCAGGAAGGCGACCTGCACCTGGTGCAGCATCGACTGATCACCCAGGTCGCGCGCCGTCGCGACGCCCGCGTTGACGCCGTCGGCGATCGGTTCGCGGTTCAGCGCGCCGAGCTCCGACCGGTACCGGGTGGCCAGCACAGTGCCCAGCACCGCGACGCCGATGGTGCCGCCGGCCTGACGCAGCGCCTGCAGCAGCGCGGAGCCGGAGCCGGAACGCTCCGCGTCGAGTTCCCCCATCGCCATGCCCATCGCGGCGGGCATCACCAGCCCCATCCCGGCGCCGAGCAGCGTCAGCCACAGCGCGGTGAAGCCGTAACCGCTGTCCACGGTGGTCAGCGCGCCGAGGACGAGGGCACCGGCCAGAAGGGTGAATCCTGCGGTGATCACCCCGCGGATGCCCATTTTCGGCAGCACCTTGTCGACCAGCCTGCTGCCGACCAGGATGCCGCCGATCAGCGGAAGCAACCGCAGGCCGCTGCCGAGCGCGTCCACGCCGAGTACCGCCTGGAAGTACTGCGGAACGGTGAAGAACATGCCGAACATGGCGAAGTTCACCACAATCGAAAACGCGGTGCCCCAGCGGAACCCGTCGGCGGCGAACAGTCCTAGATCGACCAGCGGATGCGTGGTCCTGCGCTGCCAGGCCAGGAACGCGCCGAACAGCAGCACACCGGCCGCGACAGTCGCCCAGGCGGGGCCGTCGCCCCAGCCTTCCTCGCCGATCCGGATGAAGCCGTACGTCAGTCCGAGCATGCCGACGGCCGACAGCACGACACCGGGCAGATCGATCCGGAAGCGGTGCGCGCTGCGCGATTCCGGTACCAGCACCGCGACTGCGAGCGCGCCGATCACGACCATCGGCACGTTGATCAGGAACACCGAACCCCACCAGAAGTTGCGCAGCAACCAGCCGCCCACGATCGGGCCCAGCGGAAGACCGATCGCGGTGGAGGTGATCCAGATGGTGAGCGCCCGCTGGAGATCGGCCGGTTCCGGGAACATCGCGGGCAGCACCGACATCGACAGCGGCATCATGGCCGCCGCCGCGACTCCGAGCACCACGCGCGCCGCGATGAGCTCACCGGGCGAGGTGGCCAGGGCGCATGCGACGGAGGCGACGCCGAACAGCATCAGGGCGGCGAGCAGGAACTTCTTGCGGCCGTAACGGTCGCCGAGCGCGCCCGCCGGCAGCATCACCGCGGCCAGGGCCAGCGTGTAGGCGCTGCTGAACCATTGCAGCGCGGCGGTATTCGCGTGCAGGTCCACCGCGAGCGTGGGCAGCGCCACGGTCAGCACCGTGACATCGAGCCCGATGGTCAGCATCGCCGCCGCCAGAGCGCCGAGCGCCAGCCAGCGGCGGGTCGAGTCGTTCTGCACTGGAACCTCCCCGAAAATGGTATCTACAACTTTTTGATAGTAACTCCCATTTGATTGTTACTGTCAATACTGCGCTCGCATACACCAGCGTGTGCGGCCGATCACCGGATCGCTCGCTAGGCTCATCGGCGATGAAGATCACTCGCCGTGCCTTGCTCTGCGCGGGCGCCGTGCTGGCCGTCGCCGCGATCGGAGCGACGGCCGTGCCGTCCCTGGCCGTGCCGAGCACCACCACGCCGTTCACCACCCCGAACACCGACGCCTGCCCCCAGAAGACGTCGCCGCCCGCGCCGATCGACGCCTCCGAGGTGCCCGCGCCCGGACAGCCCACCCCGGCGCCGCTGCCGGTCCCCTCCCCGCCGATCGGCGGAGCCCGCCTCGGCGAGTGCGGCATCGTGCTACCCAAGGCCGCGCCACCCGCGCCGCAGGACATCTCGGCGACGGCCTGGCTGGTGGCGGATCTGGACACCGGCGAGGTGCTGGCGGCGAAGGACCCGCACGGGCGCTACCGGCCCGCCAGCACGATCAAAGTGCTGCTGGCCACGCTGGCACTGCGATCGTTGAATCTCGACAAGACGGTCATCGGCACGCAGGCCGACGCGGACGTCGACGGCACCCGGGTCGGCATCGGTCCCGGCGGCCGCTACACGAACCGGCAGCTGATGCAGGCGCTGATCATGGCCTCGGGCAACGACGCGGCGCATGCCCTCGCCGCGCAACTCGGCGGCGACGCCGCGACCGTCGCGAAGATGAACGAACTGGCGAAGTCGTTGCGCGCCATGGATACTCGCGCGGCCAGCCCTTCCGGTCTGGACGGCCCCGGCATGAGCACATCGGCCTACGACCTCGCCGTGCTGTTTCGCGAAGCCATGACCATTCCGCTGTTCGCCGAACTGATCCGCACCGAGCAGGTCGACTTCCCCGGCTATCCCGCCGACCCGGCCGTCCCGGGTGACACCGACCGACCCGGCTACCCGATCGGCAACGACAACCAGCTGCTCTACAACTACACCGGGGCCCTCGGCGGCAAGACCGGCTTCACCGACGACGCGCGCCAGACCTTCGTCGCCGCCGCGCAGCGCGACGGCCGCAGGCTCGCCGTCACCTTGCTCCAGGCCGAGGTGCAGCCGCTGCGGCCATGGGCCCAGGCCGCCCGGCTGCTCGACTACGGATTCGCGCTGCCCCGCAGCGCCTCGATCGGCAACCTGCCCGGTGCGGTACTACCCCAGCGCGACCAGAGCGCGGTCACCCTGGCCGCGCCGCCCGCGCCGGGAAGCGACCGGGCCACGCCTTCGGTGCCGGGCAGCGACCCCTCCGCTATGCCGCCGGCCGAAGATCGTCGCACCGGCGCCAGAACCACGCTGATCATCGGCGGCGTCCTCTTGGTCGCCGTACTGCTGCTGGGAGCACGGCAGGCGAACCGGCGGCGCTGACCGAACCGGCGAACGAGGAGCTCGAACCAGCGAACAGGTCAACGACGGCCGGGCAACTTGCGTAAACCGGAAAGCGCAAGGGCCGCAAGCGCGCCCGCGCCGAAGTAGGCCGCGCCCACGCCCACCGAGATGTCGCGTGCGCTGACCCGCGGGGCGATCACCGCCGGTCCGGGTGCGGGAATCTCCGCTTCCGGCTCGTTCTCCGCCGCGGTGGCGGCCCAGGCGGTGGCGAACAGGACGATGCGGTAGGTGACGTAACTGAACACCATGAGGCCGATGATCGAGCCGAAGGTTGCGCCCGCCGGGCTGCTCAGCACCGATCGCAGATAGATCTGCGCGACGATCTTGAACACCTCGAACACCACCGCGGCCAGGGCAGCCGCCTTGACGGCGCTGGCCAGCGTCACCGGTTCCCGGGGCAACCTCGCGATGACCCACGCGAACACCGCCCAGGAGGCGAGAAACCCGAGCGAGGTCGACAGCAGCCACAGCAGCACCCCGGCCCCGGGCGCATCGCCGAGACCGAGGCTCTCGAGCAGCCGCCTGCCGAGGGAGCTCGAGGCCACCGCCGACAAACCCAGCGAGACCGTGAAGGCGAGACCGAGACCGACCAGCGCCCCCAGATCGGACAGTTTGGTCATCAGCCAATTGCCGTCCGGAGACTTCTGCTCCCACTGCTCGGTGAGCGCCGCCCGCAGGTTGGACATCCAGCCCAGCCCGCTGTACACGCCGGTGACCAGACCCAGAACACCCACCGTGCTCCGCGACTCGACCGCCTGATCGACCAGGTCGTTCAACTGGGTGCCGAACGAGCCCGGGATGTTCTCGACGATCTTGGCCTGTAACTCCTCGAGCAGCTCCGGATTGTTGGACAAGACCACGCCCGCGACCGAGAAAGCGATCATCAGCAGCGGAAACAGCGACAGCACAGTGAAATACGTGATGCCCGCCGCGTAGTGGTCGCCCCGTTGCCGCTGGTAGCGCGCTCCCGTCCGGACCAGATGGTCCAACCACGGCTGCGCCTGAACCCGGCGTTCGATCCCGGCCTTGACGTTGTCGATCACCTGCACCGTTCGCCCCTTCGACCGAGAGACCTCGCGCGACACCTGACAGGCCGCACAAGGGTGAGGTAGCCGTTCAGCGACGCAGCAAACCGACCCGATCGTAAACCTGCGCGAGGGTGTTTCCCGCGATCTCTCGCGCGCGCTCGGCTCCAGCGGCGAGGATGCGGTCGAGTTCGCCTTGATCCGCCATGTACTCTTGCACCTTCGCGCGCAACGGCGTGACGAATTCGACCAGCGCGTCGGCCACGTCGGCTTTCAGCTCGCCGTAACCCTTACCTTCGAAATCCTTCTCCAAGGTGACGATCGGCGCGCCGGTCAGCGAACTCAGAATCACCAGCAGGTTGCTGACGCCCGGCTTCTGCTCCGGGTCGTAGCGGATCTCGCGTCCGGTGTCGGTGACCGCGGACTTCACCTTCTTCGCGGTGACCTTCGGGTCGTCGAGCAGGTTGATCAGGCCCGCGTCGGTGGAGGCCGACTTGCTCATCTTCGCGGTCGGATCCTGCAGGTCGTAGATCTTCGCCGTGCCCTTGACGATGTGCGCCTCCGGCACCACGAACGTCTTCTTGAACCGGGTGTTGAAGCGCTGGGCCAGGTTTCGGGTCAGCTCCAGGTGCTGACGCTGGTCCTCGCCGACCGGTACCTGATGGGCGCGGTAGAGCAGGATGTCCGCGGCCATCAGCACCGGGTAGGTGAACAGGCCCACGGTCGCGTTCTCCGCGCCCTGCTTCACCGACTTGTCCTTGAACTGGGTCATCCGGCTGGCCTCGCCGAAACCGGTGATGCAGCTGAGCACCCAGGCCAGCTCGGCGTGCTCGGGCACCTGGCTCTGCACGAACAGGGTGGACTTCTTCGGGTCGATGCCCAGCGCGAGCAGCTGAGCGGCGGCGGCCTTGGTGCGCGCCTTCAGCTCCTTCGGGTCCTGCGGCACCGTGATCGCGTGCAGGTCCGGGATGAAATACAGCGCGTCGTAGTCGTCCTGCATGGTCACCCAGTACTGCAGCGCGCCAAGGTAGTTCCCGAGATGAAACGAGGAGCTGGTCGGCTGGATCCCGGACAGAACCCGCTGTTTGCGTTCGGCGGCCGGGGTGGGCGCAGGACTGGACATGCCTCCGATTTTCGCACGCGGCTCAAGCGGAATTTCGCTGCACCCAGTTGCGCGGGTGCACACCGGGCATACTCGGCCGCCCGCCGCTGACCAGTTCGTGTTCCCGCTTGGAGAGCATTTTGTAGACCGGCGCGCTGGGGCCGGCGAGGGCGCCGCGCAGCACGGGGGGCACCAGCGGGACCGGCACGTGCGCGGTGCGGACCGCCCGGGAGAACGCCTGGTAGGCGACTTGCTCGGCCACGCCCCAGCGGATGCCGTACATGGTGCGGATCCGCCGCGGCAGACTGCCCTGCACCAGCACGTAGAACACCGAGGTGACCTGCTGCAACGGCACGCCCTGCGGGTAGGGGACGCGCTGCCCGGCCAGGTAGGAGCCGACCAGCCGCGCCTCGTCGGTGAGGAACAGTTCGTCGGAGGCCAGGTAGCCGTCGAAGAACGCGCGGAACTCGCGGTAACTGCCCGGCGCGGCGTCCGCGGGCATGCCGAACAGCTCGCCCCAGCGCACGTAGTCCTGATAGAGGCCCTCGCGCTCGCCGTCGGTCATGGGGCGCACCAGCAGGTCGTACATCACCTCGGCCGAGTCGAAGGTGAAGGCCATCGTCATGAACATCAGGTGCGGGTCGAGCGCGGAGTACCCGGTGCCTGCCGGGTGGTGGGCTCCGGCGTCCTCGGGTAGCGCGCCACGGACCTTGACGTGCCGCTTCCTGGTGAACGCCAGCGCGCGATCGGCCTCGGCCTTGCTGCCGAGGAACACCGCTTCGAACAGATGCCCGGTCAGCGCGAGCCGGGTGTAGGGCGTCGTCCGGTGCTCGGTGTTCTCGGCGGTGCCGACGTACAGCAGCGGGTGCACCGCGCCGATCACCAGAGCGCGCAGGCCGTAGGTCAGGCCCACCGCCCGTTTGCTCATCACCCGCCGAACCATCGAGTGATCGCTGAAATAGCCGGGCTCGGACACCGCTGCCTCCTCGTCGAGATCATCTGGCAATAGCATCCACCAGAATCTCCACTTCTGGCAATACCCTCTGCCAGAATTGTTGTCTGTCAGAATCGAACCGTGGCGGCGCAACGGACTTATGGAGGCATCTCCGCCGAGGAGCGCCGGGCGCAGCGGCGTGCGGCCTTGCTGGAGGCGGCGCTGGAGATCATCGGCACCGAGGGGCTGTCGAAGCTGACCGTGTCGGGGCTGTGTGGACAGGCCGGGCTCAACGAGCGGTACTACTACGAGAACTTCGACAGCCGGGACGCGGTGCTCACCGCCCTGCTCGACGGGATCGCCGCCGAACTCGCGGCGGCCATTATCGCGGCTGTGCGCACCGCACCGCCGGACACGCGCGCGACCGCACACGCCGCGATCACCGCGGGCGTCCACCTGCTCACCGACGACCCGCGCAAGGCGAAAGCGGCCCTGATCACGGCCATGGCGACGCCCGAACTGCGCGCCCGCACCACCGAGACGGTGCGCGCGTTCGCGCGGATGGTGGCCGCGGAGGGCATGGATTTCTACCGGCTGCCCGATGCGGCCCCGGACCCGGCGATCGACTTCCGCGCCCTGTATCTGGTCGGTGGACTGGTGCAGACACTGACCGCGTGGCTCCAGGGCGATTTGAATCTCACCCGGGACGAACTCATCGAGCACACCGTCGACGTATTCGTCCTGCTCGGCGAGGACCTGGTGGGCAAATTGCGCTGACCGCCCCGGTCACAGGAGCAGGGACACATCCTCGAGGTCGGGCGCGTCGCCCTGCAGCACCACCCGGAACAGCACGTCGCGCCGTGACCAGTAAGCCGCGCAATCCCGCATGGCCTCGGCGAACCAGTCGCGCTCGATCGGCTCCTCGGCGAGCAGTTCGGCCGAGTCGCGCACCACGGCAACGTATCCGGCCCCTTCGCCGAGGAAATCGTCCAGGTCGCGCAGGCATTCGTCGAAGGCGTCCTTGTTCCCCCCGAAGTAGTACGGGAACTGGAACGCGGCGGCGAACTCGTCGAACAGGCGGGCGGTGGTGGGCATCTTCGTGCCGCGAACCTCGCGCACCAGATAGCCGGGGGGCGCCTTGTCGCGCACCCCGCTGAACTCGGCCGCGTCGACCGCGAGGGCGCCGAAGGTGACCCGCGGCGGGGCGAGTTCGGCACGGGGCGGCGCATCGTCCGCGTCGGGACGGGCAAGGAACTGCGACAGCGTGACGGTCTTTGTCATCAGCGCATCCTCGTGAAGGTCTTGTAGTGGTCACCGGTGTACCACGCCGAGCCGTCGCTGCCGGTGACGATGCGTTCGGCGTCGCGGGACCGGCCGGGCTGCTTGGGATTGACGTCCCATTCCTGATAGGTGATCGACTTCCCGGAGCCGTCCGTGGCGGGCAGGTCGCCGCCGCGGTTCATCCATCGCTCGCCCCCTTTGGTACCCGGCGCGTTCGCCGAGCCCGGCCAGCGGCCCGCGTCGATCTCGCGCAGCGTTGCGTACGCGCGCTCCGGTACGCCGACGGCCTGGGTGACCGGCGACGCGGTGTCCCCGCCGCGCGGTGCGGTGGTGGGCAAGGTGACGGTGCTCGCAGCGACGGTGCTCGCGCGACTCGACGAGGGGGACGTGGTGGCATCGCCACCGTCGTACAGAGCCAGCACGGCGGCGATCAGCACCAGAGCGACCGCGCCGAGCATTCCGAGTACGCGCTTGGTCAACGGCGACCGGTTCATCGGTACTGCACCGTGACGGGCGCGTGGTCGGACCAGCGCTGGTCATAGGTCGCGGCGCGCTCCACCACCGCCTCTTTCGCACGGGCGGCAAGTTCGCCGCGCACCAGCTGATAGTCGATGCGCCAGCCGCTGTCGTTGTCGAACGCGCGACCACGGTAGGACCACCAGCTGTAGGGGCCATCGACCCCGGGGTTCAGGCTGCGCACCACATCGGCGTATCCCGCGGCCAGCAACTCATCGATCCACGCCCGCTCCTGCGGCAGGAACCCGGCCGACTTCAGGTTGCCCTTCCAGTTCTTCAGGTCACGCTCGGTGTGCGCGATATTCCAGTCCCCGGCCACCACGAAATCTCCGGTGCGGGCAGTGAGGTAGGCACCGAGTTCGGCCATGAACCGATACTTCTCGTCCTGGCGCACGGTGCCCGCGTCACCGGAGTGCACGTAGACGCTCGCGACGGTGACGTCGTCGAAGTCGGCCTCGAGATAGCGACCCGCGGCCGCGAACTCACTGCTGCCGAAGCCGATTCGCACGGCGCTCGGCGCCCGGCGGGACAGGATGCCCACTCCGGCGCGGCCCTTGGACTCCGGCTCGGCGTGCGAGAGCTGCCATCCCGCGTCGAGCGCCGGCGCGAGCGCGGCTCTGACCTGCTCGTCGGTGGCCCGGGTCTCCTGCACGCAGACGATGTCGGCCTCGGTGACCGCGAGCCAGTCCAGCAGCCCCTTGCCCGCGGCCGCGCGGACACCGTTCACGTTCACTGTCGAGATATACGGCACTCCACGACCGTACAATGCTGGTCTGATGAAGTCCCCCGGACACTGCCGTCCAGGAAGGGGTGATGACGATGTCGTCTGACGCCTCCCAGTCCTCCACCGCCGCCGCGCGCGGCTCCACCCGGGCGAACCAGCCCCAGCCGATCAAGGCATTGCACCTGGGTTCCGGCGATCCCTTGCTGTTGCTGCACGGATTCATGATGTCGCCGCACGCCTGGGAGCAGACCGCGGCGCGGCTGTCGACGCACTGCGAAGTGTTCGCGCCCGCCTTCGCGGGCCACTGGGGCGGCGCACCCAGCGACGGCCGATCGGTCGACGTGTACGCGCTCGCCGACCGGATCTGCGAACAGCTCGACGAACTGGGCTGGCGCACTTGCCATATCGCGGGCAACTCGCTCGGCGGCCTGGTCGGCGTCGAACTCGCCCGGCGCGGACGCGCCCGCACCCTCACGCTCATCGCGCCCGCGGGCGGCTGGCACGCGCCCTCGCTGACCCAGTGGCGGATCAACCTGAAATTCCTCTCCCTGGTGCCACTCGTCGAAATCGGCAAGCGGCTGGGCGGATTCGCGATCGGCAACCCACTCGCCCAGCGCGTCGCCCTGCTCGCGCTGAGCAAGAACGCCGCCGCGGTATCCCGCCGCGACGCCGCCGCGGCCCTCGCGGCCGCGCTGAACTGCTCGGCGATGATCCCGATGATCCTCGGCGCGATGCGAGCGCCGGCTCAGGAGGACCTGTCCACCCTGCGGACGCCGGTCCGGCTGCTGCTCTCGGAGTACGACCGGGTCATCCCCAACCGCGTCTACGCCCGCCGCTACCTGAAGGAACTGCCCGAATCCGCCGACCGCATCCTGGTCAACGGCGTCGGGCACGTACCGATGCTGGAAGCGCCCGACCGCATCGCCACCCTCATCGCCGAGCACGTCTACGCCAGCCGCACGCGCCTGCGCGCTGTGTAGTTCGGCCGCGACTTCGTCGCGGCGTGTTCGCGGCCCGCCTCGGGCGAAGTCGGAGACGGGCCGAGCCGGGCGCCCGGAGGTGGCACCGCTTCCACCGCGAGTGAAGTCGTCTTGGGCGCTGACGTCCCCGGGAATTACTGTGCGAGCAGACCCTTCGCTATGTGGGTCACCTGGATCTCGTTGCTGCCCGCGTAGATCATCAGCGACTTGGCGTCGCGTGCGAGTTGCTCCACGCGGTATTCGGTCATGTACCCGTTGCCGCCGAAGAGCTGGACCGCTTCCATGGCCACCTCGGTGGCCGCCTCGCTGGCGTACAGCTTCATCGCCGACGCCTCGGCCAGGGTCGGCGGTTTGCCCGCCCTGCCTCGCTCCAGGGTGTTGAACACCATGTTCTGCACGTTGATCCGGGCGATCTCCATCTTCGCCAGTTTCAGCTGGACCAACTGGAATCGACCGATCTCCTGGCCCCAGAGCTTGCGGCTCTTGGCGTACTCCACGCACAGCCGATGGCACTCGTTGATGATGCCCAGCGCCATGAATGCCACGCCGATCCGCTCGGCGGTGAAGCTGGAGCGGGCGCTGTCGCGGCCGTCGCCGCCCCGGTGCTCCTCGGTCTCGCCGAGCAGCCGGTCCCGGCCGACGCGCACGTTGTCGAAGAACAGCTCACCGGTCGGCGAGGAGTGCAGGCCCATCTTCTTGAACGGCTTGCCCTGGGTGAGGCCGGGCATGCCCTTGTCCAGGACGAAGGTGAGCACCTTGCGTTCGCGCCTGTCGCCACCCGCGCCATCGTCCAGCTTCGCGTAGACGATCATCACGTCGGCGTGGGGGCCGTTGGTGATGAAGGTCTTCTGGCCGTTGAGCAGGTAGTCCTCGCCGTCGCGCTTGACGTAGGTCTTCATGCCGCCGAACGCGTCGGAACCGGAGTCCGGTTCGGTGATCGCCCAGGACGCGACCTTCCGCATGGTGACGATGTCCTCCAGCCAGCGCTGCTTCTGCGCCAGCGTCCCCCGTGACATGATCGTGGTGGCGCCGAGACCGATGCTCACCCCCATCGCGGTGACCAGGCCCATGCACACCCCGGACAACTCACCGATGAGCACCGCCATCAGCGATTCCTGGCCGGCGAACGGGCTGCCGCCGGATGCCTTCTTCTCCGGCTTCGGCTCCCCCGCCTCCCGCGCCGCCTGCTTGGCCAGCATCTTCTGCACGGCCTCGCCGCCCATCACGTCGATGCCGAACTCTGCGAACAATTTCCGGATGACGGGGTAGGGCGGCAGTTCACCGCTGTCGAGCGCGTCCAGGTTGGGGCGGACCTCCTTGTCGATGAACGCCCGGACGGCGTCACGGATCATCACATCGGTCTCGGACCATTCGAACATCGTCGTTCTCCTCACGTTCCCCGAGGTCAGGGCAGCCGGGCGGCGATGTCGTCGATCAGCCAGGGACCCTCGGTCTCGATGGTCTTCACATCGTGCCAACCGGCCAACTCGGAGATCGCGCCGCCCTGCACCGCGAACACCTTGCCGGTGATCGGGCAGGTTTCGGCGGCCAGATAGGCGACCAGCGGGGCGATGTTGGCGGGGGCGAAGGCGTCGAATCCGCCCTCGGACGCTTCCGCCTCCGCCGCCAGCATCTCGCCCATGCCGGGAGTGGACAGGGTGAGCCGGGTGCGCGCGATCGGAGCGATCGCGTTCACCCGCACGCCGTAACGCCCCAGTTCCTCGGCGGCCACCAGGGTCAGCGCCGCGATCCCGGCCTTCGCCGCGCCGTAGTTGGCCTGACCCGCGTTCGGCAGGGTGGTGCCGGACGCCGAAGCGGTGTTGATCACCGCGGCCTTGGGCTGGTTGCCCGCCTTGGACTGCTGCTTCCAGTACGCCGCGGCGTGGTGCAGCACCGCCGCGTGTCCCTTGAGGTGCACGGCGATCACCGCGTCCCACTGCGCCTCGTCCATGCCCGCGATGAAGGCGTCGCGCAGAATGCCCGCGTTGTTGACCACGACGTCGAGGCCACCGAACTCGGTGACCGCCTGTTCGACGAGCTTCTGCGCGCCGTCCCAGGTCGCGACGTCGTCGGAATTGGCCACCGCCGTGCCGCCCGCGGCGACGATCTCGCGCACCACCTCCTGGGCGGGACCGGAGTCGGTGCCCTCCCCCGCGTTGCTGCCGCCGAGATCGTTGACGACCACCGCGGCCCCCTCCCTCGCGAACAGCAGTGCGTGCTCGCGGCCGATGCCGCGGCCCGCGCCGGTGATGACGGCGACCCGTCCGGCCAGTGCGCCCATGTTGTCTCCTGAAATTCCGCCGAATCCGGCGTGGGGTGGAAAGGTGCGGCGCAACCGCGCCGCCGCACCGGGATCAGTCGGCGATCTCCGCCAGTCCGTCGCTGAGCACGACGTCGTCGCCGCGCACGGTCTCGAAGGCGTACCGGGTGACGCCGTCGGCCGAGCCGGCCTTCCAGATGCGGGTCTCCAGGTCGTCGCCGGGGAAGACCAGCTTGGCGAAGCGCACCGCGAACCGCCTGAGCCGGTGCACATCCGATGCCGCGACCTCGGTGAGCACCGCCCAGGACGCGAAAGCCATGGTGCACAGCCCATGCGCGATGATGCCGGGCAGTCCGGCATCCTTGGCGACCTGCTCGTCCAGGTGCAGCGGCACCGGATCGCCGGAAGCCGGTGCGTAGCGGAAGGTCTGGTCGTCATCGACGTGCTGCGCCACCACCGCGACCGGCTCCTGCTCGCGCAGGCGTTCATCGAACTTGTGCGCCGGAGCGGCCTCGCCGACCGTCCTACCCGCGTCGATATTGCGGAAGAACGCGGTGAGGTACTGGTCGTTGACCGGTTCGCCCGCCTCGGTGCGGCATTCGATGCGGATGGTGATCGTCGTCCCGTTGGGGCGGCTGGTGTAGCCGATCGCCTTGGCGCGCGACACCAGCCGGTCGCCGGGCCGGATCGCGCGGTGGAAGTGGAAGTCCTGCTCCCCGTGCACGACCCGGCCGAAGATGTCCATCGGGGCGACGTCGATGACCGGCATCATCATGGCCTCGAAAACCGGGACGATGGCGAAGACCGGACCTGCCACCGTCCCGGCCAGATGCGCGGCGATCGGATCGTTGGTCGCGGCGGCGTACTCCGCGACGCGCTCAGCGGTGACCTCGAAACGTTCCTCGTCGCACCAGGTTTCCAGACCGCTGTCATCGAACTCGACCACACGGGCCGCGGCAGTATCGGAACTCATGCCGACACCTTTCCGGCACGAGCGGGGCCCTGCGTGGTCACGCTGCGCTGCCGCCTCCGGGCCTGACCGCTCATGCTGTGTCTCCTGCCGGCACGAGCGGGGCCCTGCGTGGTCACGCTGCGCTGCCGCCTCCGGGCCTGACCGCTCATGCTGTGTCTTCCGCCGGCACGAGCGGGGCCCTGCGTGGTCACGCTGCGCTGCCGCCTCCGGGCCTGACCGCTCATGCCGCTGCGGCCAGGGTGTCGAGCTGTTCGAGCGACCGGTCCAACTGCTTGACGCCGTCCTTTTCCACAGCTTTGCCGAGCGCGCCCTTGATCAAGGCGCCTTCGAAGTCACCGGAGACCAGGATGGTGCTTCCCGCGCCGTTGGGCCTGATGTCGAAGGTGAACTCGGTCTTCACTCCCGCCATTCCGGTTCCGCCGAGGGTCAGCCTGTGCGGCGCGGCCACCGAGACGATGGTCCACTCCAGCTTGTTCGCCATGCCGAGCATCACGATCTTGGCGACCAGTTTGGCGCCCTCGCTCAGCACGGCGGGCGGCTCCTCCATGAAGCGCTCGTGGATGGTGAACCACTTGTCCCAGGTCTGCGGGTCGGAGACGACCGCCCACAGCGCCTCGGGCGTGGCGTTGACGTCCTTGGTGGCTTCGATGTGTCCCATGTGTCGCACTCCTCGTCGAGTTCGTCCGCGGACCGGGCCGCGGTTCAGCGGTCGGCGCGCTGGTAGGCGGTGACGACGGCCGCGCCGCCGAGGCCGATGTTGTGTTGCAGGGCGGCGGTGACGCCGTCCACCTGACGCTTGTCGGCGGTACCGCGCAGCTGCCAGGTCAACTCGGAGCACTGCGCGAGACCCGTCGCACCGAGCGGGTGTCCCTTGGAGATCAGGCCGCCGGAGGGGTTCACCACCCACGTGCCTCCATAGGTGGTCCGGCCATCATCGATCAGCTGCCCCGCCTCGCCTTCCCCGCACAGTCCGAGCGCTTCGTAGAGCAGCAGTTCGTTGGCCGAGAAACAGTCGTGCAGCTCGATGACCTGGAAGTCGTCCGGGCCTAGCCCCGCCTGCTCGTAGACCTTCCGCGCGGCCTGCACGTTCATGTCGTAGCCGATCAGGTTCTTGGCGGTCTCGTCGAAGGTGGAGGCGAAGTCGGTGGTCATCGCCTGGCCGACGATCTCCACCGCCTGCCCGGCGAGGTCGTGGGCGTCGACGAAGGCCTCGCTCGCCAGGATCACCGCGCCGGACCCGTCGGAGGTCGGCGAGCACTGCAGTTTGGTGAGCGGGTCGTAGATCATCCGCGAGCCGAGGATGTCGTCCAGGGTGTACGCGTCCTGGAACTGCGAATACGGGTTGTTCACCGAGTGCTTGTGGTTCTTGTAGCCGATCTTGGCGAAATGCTCGGCGGTGGTGCCGTACTGCTTCATGTGCTCGCGCCCCGCGGCGCCGAACATCCACGGCGCCACCGGGAACAGCACCTCGGAGATCTCGGCCAGCGCCATGACGTGCTTGGCCATGGGCTGCTCGCGATCGTCCCAGGTGGAGCCGAGCGAGCCGGGTTGCATCTTCTCGAAGCCGAGCGCCAGCGTGCATTCCGCCAGACCGCCCCGGATCGCCTGTGCCGCGAGGTACAGCGCCGTCGAGCCGGTGGAGCAGTTGTTGTTCACGTTGACCACCGGAATGCCGGTCATGCCGAGTTCGTAGACGGCACGCTGACCGGAGGTGGATTCGCCGTAGACGTAGCCGACGTAGGCCTGCTCCACCAGGTCGTAGGCGATGCCCGCGTCCGCCAGCGCCTTGGTACCCGATTCCCTGGCCATGTCCGGATAGTCCCAGGCACGGGTGGTGCCGTCGGCTTCCTCGACGAGGCGGCGGCCCGGCTTCTCGAACTTCGTCATGCCGACACCGACGACGTAGACCTTGTTCGCCATCGAACTCCTCAGGTTGTGCGTGCACCGCGGGGGCGGCCGCCCGGAACGAGCTGAAAACAAACATACATATTTGTATGTAAGTGAGCAAGGCTCGATGGCGGAAGTGCCGCGATCACGCAATAACCAGGCAATTGCGTATCGCCTGGTACATACAGTGAGACATGCATGTGTTCTGATCACTGAGCGGTCGCGCCGCCGGTCGAACTCCTCGAGTGCCGAGGCGAACACTCCCCCGCCGATCGCGACCGAGTGACCCATTCTGCGCGTCACCGACTCGCCGGCACCCCATCCTGGCGTCCGGAACATACAGTGCTGTATGTAAGTGTAGGATCTAGCGGTGGCCAGGAGCGTAATCGTGAAACAGCAGCGCCGAACGCAAGAGCAGCGCAGCACCGAGATGCGCACCCGCCTGCTCGACGCGACCGTGGACTGCCTGGTCGAGTACGGATACGCGGGCACCACGACACCGCGGGTAGCCGAACGCGCCGGCGTGACGCGCGGAGCCCAAGTGCATCACTTCGGCTCGAAAACCGATCTGGTGGTCGCCGCGATCAGCCATCTGGCACAGCTGCGCGCCGAGAGCGCCATGCGGGAGATGTCCCGGGTGGAAGCCGGTGACGATCCAGTGGCGGCTGCGCTGGAGTTCCTGTGGGACCTGCACCAGGGGCCACTGTTCATCGCGACCGTCGAACTCTGGGTGGCGGGGCGGACCGATCCGGTGCTGGCCGCGGCGATGCAGAAGGTCGAGCCGTTCGTCAACAACGCCGTCCTGATGGCGGTCGCCCGTTTCGTGCCCGACGACGTGCGCCGCAAGGAGGCGCGCGACTTCGTCTACACGGCCATGGACGCGCTGCGCGGCATCTTGATCTCGAATTTCATCGACGCGGATGCCGAACGGGCGCAGCGCCGTTGGCGCCGTGCCTCGGCACACCTGCACGAGATCGCCGGCCGCGCCCTGGTCGGCCGACCCGCCGAGTAATCCTCGCCGGACCGCTTCGCCGGACCGCGAGGCACCAGAGTCCGGATTCCACCCGCCGCGCGAACGTTTCAGGAGTTGTTGTCGCGCATCGGGAACACGACGTAGTAATCCCCGTCGGGGATGATGTTTTCGTCCGTCACGGTGCCGACTTGACCGTCGAGATAGTAGATCTCGCCGTCGATGTTGGCGACGTTGTAGTGATGCCCGAAAGCGTCGGAGTATCGGTTCCCCGACATGATCGCGTTCTGGCCGGGCTGGTGCAGCCTCTCGGATATCGCTTCGTGGATCTCTCGATGGCTGTCGGCATGGAAACGTTCCGTCGAGGGCTCGATGAACTTCTGGGCCCCGCTCGGCCCCGCGACCGCCGGACGCCCGGCCAAGATGTCGCGCACCGCCCATGAGCACTCCATGCAGTTGCCCGCGGTCCGCGACCTGGTCGGGTTGACCAGCAGCAGTAGTTCGCGCACCTCGGCCAAGGTCGGTGACCGGTCGCCGATCCGGGACAAGATCGTGGCCTGGGCCGCGTAGGCTCGCCGCATCGCCTCCGCCTCCACCGCCGTCGGCTGATGCGCGTTGCGGATCAACCGGGACACGCCTGCGGGGCGTATCTCGGCGAGCGGCACTGTAGCGGATTCTCCGAATCGCGCCGCCGTCGATCCCGCCGAATCGTGGGCGCTTCGAGCGACCGCTTCCGCGCCTTCGCTATCGGCGCGGTCGAACCTCTGCGCCCCCTTGCGCAAGGTGTCGCCCTTTGCCCGATAGAACTGATCCAGTGCCTCACCCGCGGTGAGACGCCGACCATCGGAGTCCTTCCCGGTGCCGAGCAGTTTCTGCAGTTCTCGGCGAACCTCATCCCAAGCTGCCGACAGCGGACCTTTCATTTCGGCTTGGGAGAACCGTGGGCATCCATACGGCCACGGTGCAACGGGCGGCTTACAGTCGTCTTACCGTTGTCTTGTCACGGTCCGCTCCCGGCGATCACCTGGCGACCGATTGCGGCATGATCACCGCGCCGCTACCTGTGCCCGGGATTTCCGCGCGATCCAGACCGTCACGGCGAACAACAACACGCCGGTCGCGGCCAAGCCGGCGCCGACCACGGCCGGAGCCGTATAACCGAGGCCCGCGGCGATGACCAGCCCGCCGAGCCAGGCGCCCGCGGCGTTGGCGATGTTCAGTGCGGCGTGGTTGAGGGCGGCGGCAAGCGTCTGGGCATCGGCCGCGACGTCCATCAGCCGAGTTTGCAGACCGGGCGCCAATGCCGCCCCGGAGGCGCCGACGAGCAACGCGCCGACCGCCGCGGTGTAGGGGTTGTGGGCGGCGGCGACGAAGCCGCCCAGGATGACGGCCATCGCGATCATCGCCGCGAAGACGGCGCGATCCACGCCGCGATCGGCCAGCACACCGCCGACGATGTTGCCGATCACCATGCCCACGCCGAACAGCATCAGCACCAACGGCACCGCACCGGCCCGCAGACCCGCGACGTCGGTGAGCGTGGTCGCGATGTAGGTGTAGACGGCGAACATCCCGCCGAACCCGATGGCGCCGACCAGCAGCGTCAACAGCACCTGAGGACGGCGCAGCGCGCCGAGTTCGGTCATCGGGTTGGTCATCGTGATGCCGGTGAGTTCCGGGACGAAGCGCAGCAACGCGGCCACGGTGGCGATCCCGATCAGCGCGACCACCACGAACGCGTCCCGCCAGCCCAGATGCTGACCGAGCCAGGTGGCCGCGGGAACGCCGACGACATTGGCGGCGCTCAAGCCCAGCATAACCGCGGCAACCGCTTTGGCCCGCTGTCCTACCGGAGCGAGGGTTGCGGCGGCCAAGGAGGCGACACCGAAGTAGGCGCCGTGCGGCAATCCCGAGACGAACCGGGCCAGGACCAGCGTCTCGAACGTGGGCGCCAGCACGGTCGCGGCATTGCCCAGCGTGAAGGCCACCATGAGCGCGATGAGCAGCCGCTTGCGTGCCACCCGCGCGGCCAGCGCGGCGATCAGGGGAGCGCCGATCACCACCCCGAGCGCGTAGGCCGACACCGCGTGCCCCGCCGTCGGCTCGGAGACGTGGACGGCCGACGCGATATCCGGCAGCAACCCCATGGTGACGAATTCGGTTGTGCCGATTCCGAATCCGCCGAGGGCAAGGGCCAGCATGGCGGGCACGTGCCAATCTGTTCGCTCGGGCGGCGCGGCGGTGCTCGTGGTCACGGGACTGGTCACGTGTTCATGTAACCGTTCGCGGGCCGTCTTCGCTTCCCGGGCAAACGTGAGTTCGCCCACCGCGACGTCGATGAATGACGCAGGTCAACCCCAGAATCCCCGCAATAAGGACGAATGACCCGGTCGGCGTGCCACACTCCAGCATCGGCCCGCGCTCCCGATTACCCGACCAACCGCTGCATGCCGAAATGCCTCCGCCCCCGCTCGCTCCTGCCGCGCCCTGATCGTGGGCGAGTCCCGCGTGTCCGATTGCGGCCGCACCCGGACACGTCGAAGGCCGAACACTCGGCCCCACCACGCCTTGATGCGCGGCGACGAGCTACGCGGATCCAGGGGCACTCGCGTGCACCCGGGCGGGCCGAAGACCTCGTGCACCCGCGGGCACGATCACCCCGAACTGCCGCCCCGGGCGGACGTCCGCCGGTTCGCCCTGCCGGAAGGTGCGCCGGTACTCGGCGGGCGATACTCCGACCACACCGGAGAAGTGGCGGCGCAGATTGGTGGCGGTGCCGAGCCCGCACATCCGGCTGATCCGCTCGATGCCGTAATCCGTGGATTCCAGCAGCGATTGGGCATGGGCGAGGCGTTGCCCGAGCAGCCACTGCATCGGGGTGGCGCCCGTGGACCGTTGCAGGCGACGGTGGAAAGTGCGCTCGCTCATGTTCGCCTTGGCGGCCAAGGTCTCCACGGTGAGCGGTTCGGCGAGGTGGGCGATGGCCCACTGGAGCACCGGACCGAGGTCGTCCTCGGCGCGTGCCGGAACCGTCAGGTCGACGAATTGCGCCTGCCCACCCGAGCGGTGCGGCGGGATCACCATGCGGCGGGCCAGCCGGTTGGCCACGGCGGCACCGAGGTCCCGGCGCACCAAGTGCAGGCAGAGGTCCAGCGCGGCGGTCATGCCCGCGCTGGTCAGGATGTCGTCGTCGTCGACGTAGAGCACCGAGCCGTCGACCTCGACGCTCGGATAGCGCTCGGCCAGCAGCGGCGCGTGCTCCCAGTGCGCGGTGACGCGGCGGCCGTGCAGGAGTCCGGCTGCGGCCAGCGCGAAGGTGCCGTCGCACAGGGCCACCATGCGGGAGCCGCGGCGGTGGGCTTCGGCCAATGCGTCGAGCAACTCCCCCGGCAGTTCGCGTTCGGCGGTGACGCAGTCCTGCGCGACGGACGGCACGATCACCGTGTCGGCCGCCAGCAACTCGGCCAGGCCGTATCGCGGGCGCAGGAACGCCCCGAAGCCCATCTCTTGGGTGTCCGGTTCCGGAGTCACCGAGCACACACGCAGCTCATACCAAGGGTCGGCCAGATCGGGCTGCGGCGTGCCGAAGATCGACGCCACCACTCCCAATTCGTAGAGATCCCATGGATGCAGTGCTCCGGGAGCGATCGCCATGGCCACGGTTCTGCCGGTCATACGTCCCAGCATATGGCAGTAAACGTTCGATGCTGGTCAGTCCTGCCACTCACTGTCCTCCGCCCGAAGCGCCGACACTGATCTGCGGGCGCCCCACCCGAACTCACATATCGACGGAGGAACCAATGAACGACAACCGGACCCCGGTCACCGTCCTCGGCCTGGGGCGCATCGGCGCGGCGATCGCCGAGATCTTCCTGCGCGGCGGCCATCCGACCACCGTGTGGAATCGGTCGGCGGGCAAGGACGCGCGACTCGGCGAGCTGGGCGCCACGCGGACGGCTTCGGCGGCCGAGGCGATCGCGGCGGGACGGCTCGTCGTGGTGGCGTTGGCCGACACCGGCGCGGCCGGCGGCCTGCTCGGCGCGATTCCCGACAACCTGGATGGGCGCACCGTCCTGAACGTCGCCACCGGTCGTCCCGACGAGGCGCGCGACCTGGCCGGCGCGATCGACGCCCGCGGCGGGCATTTCCTGGATGCGGGCATCCTCGGCGTCCCGCAAACTCTCGGCACGCCCGACACCCTGCTGATGTACAGCGGCTCCCCCGCCGCACACACCGAACACCGCGCCACCATCGCCCAACTGGGCAACGCGAAGTACCTCGGCGCGGACGCGGGACTGGCGGGCCTGCACGACATGGCCGTGCTGGCGGGCATGTACGGCATGTTCTCCGGATTTTTCCAGGCGGTCGCAATGGTGGGCAGCGCGGACTTCACCGCGGGCGAGTTCACCGACGGCTTCCTGGTCC
The DNA here is from genome assembly GCF_021183645.1 of Nocardia gipuzkoensis. Lineage (NCBI taxonomy): Bacteria > Bacillati > Actinomycetota > Actinomycetes > Mycobacteriales > Nocardiaceae > Nocardia > Nocardia gipuzkoensis. Next base: position 1,482,817 of record NZ_CP089225.1, read on the forward strand.
CATGGCTGCGCTCCCTGCTGGACATGCTGCCCGTGCTCGCCGCCGAGATCGACTCCCAGCAGTACCCGGTCAACTTCTCCGATCTCTCGGTGAACCAGGCCGGTCTGGCCAACATTCGGGTCACGAGCCGCGACCAGGGTGTGGCGACCGACCTGCTCGATCCCCTGCAGCGGTTGTTCGACACCGAAGTCGAACGCGGCAACGGCGCGGCGAGCTTCACCCGGGCCGTCGCGGGCCTGCTCGATCGAGCCGGGGCCGGCGCGAAGTAGCCCCGAAAACAGTCCGGGCACCCGTTCCACCGGAGGTGGGGCGGGTGCCCGATTGTGTCAGCCCGGCGCTGGGTGAGCACCCAGCGCCGGAGTCGGCCGAGGCGACGCGGCTCGGCCCCGCGGTTCGGCGCCCGAGACGGCGCCGCGCGAACTCAGCGCAGTGCGCGAGCCAGGTTGGCGTCCAGCGCGCCGAGGAACTCCTCGGTGCTCAGGTAGCCCTGGTCCCCGCCGACGAGCAGCGCGAGGTCCTTGGTCATCTGGCCGCCCTCGACGGTCTTGATGACGACGTCCTCCAGGGTCTGCGCGAAGCCGATGACCTCGGGAGTGTTGTCCAGCTTGCCGCGGTGCTCGAGGCCCCGGGTCCAGGCGAAGATCGACGCGATCGGGTTGGTCGAGGTCGGCTTGCCCTGCTGGTGCTGGCGGTAGTGCCGGGTGACGGTGCCGTGCGCGGCCTCGGCCTCACAGGTCTGGCCGTCCGGGGTGAGCAGCACCGACGTCATCAGGCCGAGCGAACCGAAGCCCTGGGCCACGGTGTCGGACTGCACGTCGCCGTCGTAGTTCTTGCAGGCCCAGACGTAACCGCCCTCCCATTTCATGGAGGAGGCGACCATGTCGTCGATGAGGCGGTGCTCGTAGGTCAGGCCCGCGGCGTCGAACTGGCTCTTGAACTCGGCGTCGAAGATGTCCTGGAACGTGTCCTTGAACATGCCGTCGTAGGCCTTGAGGATGGTGTTCTTCGTCGACATGTACACCGGGTAGTTCTGCTGCAGGCCGTAGTTGAACGACGCCCGCGCGAAATCCTCGATCGACTTGCGGAAGTTGTACATGCCCATGACGACACCGCCGTCCTCGGGCATCTTCACGACCTCGTGCACGATCGGCTCGCTGCCGTCGTCCGGGGTGAAGGTCAACGTGACGGTGCCGCCCTGGAACACCTTGAAGTCGGTGGCGCGGTACTGGTCACCGAAAGCGTGGCGGCCGATGATGATCGGCTTGGTCCAGCCGGGAACCAGCCGGGGAACGTTCGAGATGATGATCGGGGCGCGGAAGATGGTGCCGCCGAGGATGTTGCGGATGGTGCCGTTGGGCGAACGCCACATCTTCTTGAGACCGAATTCCTTGACCCGCGCCTCGTCCGGGGTGATGGTGGCGCACTTCACACCGACGCCGTGCCGCTTGATGGCCTCGGCGGCGTCGACGGTGACCTGGTCGTCTGTCTTGTCTCGGTATTCGATGCCGAGGTCGTAGTACTCCAGGTTCACGTCGAGATAGGGGTGGATCAGCTTGTCCTTGATGAACTGCCAGATGATCCGGGTCATCTCGTCGCCGTCGAGTTCTACGACGGTGCCTTCAACCTTGATCTTGGACATGGATCTTCGTGTCCTCCTAGGATGGTGCCCTCATTGCACGGCCAGGCGAACACGCTTGTGAGCGGACCCCAGCTGTTCCAACAGACAACGTATATGTCCCGCGTTGTCCGCGAGACGTGTGGTGCAAACAAGACAAGCGTACTGCTGCCGAAGTCCTCACCGCACGGGCAGCCCCCGGAGTGAGCTGGGCCACCTTTGTTACCGATTGGTAGGTCAGCGGTGCCTCTCAGCACCGCGACGGGCACCCGCGCAACCGCCGTCGCCGCTATGATCCGCCTTCCGTTCGAGCTCGGCAACTTCCCCGCAAAACGGCGAGGTCCGCACAACGCCGTGACGTTGCGCGGACCTCGCCGCCGATGGATCAGACCGCGACCGGAACCCGGGCCCCCTCCTCGGAGCCTTCGATCAGGTTCTGCGGCCGGTCCCGGATCATCAGGGCGATGATCGGGATGGCCGCGAGGAAGAACCCGGCGCCGACGTAGAAGGCCACGTCGTAGCTGTGGATCGCGGCGCGCGCGGCCAGGTTGTCGATGCCGGGGTTGTCCTGGGCGAAGGTCTCGGCGACCTGCACCGAGATGGTGGTCAGCAGTGCCGTCCCGACCGCGCCGCCGACCTGCTGCGCCGCGTTCAGCAGCGCGGACGCCACACCCGAGTCCGCTTCCTCCACCTGGTGCAGCGCCACCGTCTGCATCCCGACGAACAGCGGGCCCATGCCGAGCGCGATGAGCACCTGGGCAGGCAGCACCCCGGCGAGGAAGCTGTCGCCGTAGCCGAGCTGCGCCAGCAGTACCAAGCCGATGACACCCAGCACGGCGCCCGCCACCATCAGCGGACGGGGGCCGAGCTTCGGCAGCAGGGCGCTGGTGACACCCGCCGAGATCGCGATGCCCGCCGGGAAGGGCAGGAAGGCGAAGCCGGCTTTCAGCGCCGAGTAGCCCAACGTGATCTGGAAGTAGTAACTCAGGAACAGGAACATCGCGAACATCGCGATCGGGATGAGCAGTGCCGCGAGGAACGCCCCGCCCCGGTTGATCTCGCCCGGGATGTGCAGCGGCAACAGCGGGTTCGACGACCGCCGTTCGATCACCACGAAGGCGGCGAGCAGAACCGGTCCGGCGATCAGCAGCGCCAGGGTGCCACCGGCCAGCCAGCCGTCCTCGGCGGCGCGGCTGAAGCCGTACACGATGGCGATCAGGCCCAGCGTCACCGTGACGGCACCGGGCATGTCGTATCCCCCGACGCGCGGCGCCGGCACGTCCTTCGCCACCCAGGCCAGCGCTCCGAGCAGCGCGAGCAGCGCGATCGGCGTATTGACCAGCAGGCACCAGCGCCACGACGCGTACTCGGTGAGCGCGCCGCCCGCGATCAGGCCGAGCGCCGCACCGCCCGCGGAGATACCCGCGAACACGCCGAAGGCGGTGGCCCGCTCACCTGGCTCGGTGAACGTCACCGACAGCAGCGAGAGCGCGGCCGGGGCCAAGAGTGCGGCGAACGCGCCTTGTAGCGCGCGTCCGGCGAACAACTCCGCACCGTTCTGGGCGAGACCGGCCAGGGCCGAAGCGCCCGCGAAGCCGATCAGGCCGATGATGAAGATCCGGCGGCGCCCCAGGTAGTCGGCCATCCGGCCGCCCAGCAGCAGCAGGCCGCCGAAGATCAGCGTGTAGGCGGTGAGCATCCACTGCCGGTTGCCGTCGCTGATGTCGAGATCACGCTGCGCGAACGGCAGCGAGATGGTCACGATGGTGGCGTCCAGAACCACCATGAGCTGGGCCGATGCGATCACTGCCAGCGCGAGCCAGCGCGCTGAGCCGCCCGGTTTGTGCGGCGCGTGCACCGCTGTCGCCGTGTCCGTCACGGTCATCTCCTCGTCCCTCGATGAACTGAAGCCATCCTGGCATTGGACGCCATTTGTCGTCAAGCGAAAAATGTCGCAATACGACATTTGACTGTTACGGACAGAAGAACGGAGGGTTGGGTTACCATCGGGACATGCTCGAGTCATCGACGTCGATGGGCACGAGCGCCGCTGCAGCTGCCGCGAGCGCCCCGGGCCTGCGCGAACGCAAGAAGCAACAGACCAGGTTGCGCATCATCGCGGCGGCCCTCGACCTGTGCGACGCCCAGGGCTTCGAGGCGACCACGATCGAGCAGATCGCCAACGCCGCGGATGTCTCGCCGCGCACGATCAACCGCTATTTCGACAGCAAAGAGGACATCGTGCTGGGGCCGGTCCAGGACTTCGGCCGCACCGTGGCCGAGACCCTGCGTCAGCTGCCGCGCACCGGCAACGAACTCGCCGCGCTGCGGCAGGCCTTCCTGTCCGTGGTCGATCGAGCCGCCGAGGCGGGTGAGGCCGACCCGCTGTCGTTCCGGCAGTTCCAGAAGATGCAGCGGATCCTGCGCAGCAGTCCGTCGGTCAGCGCGCGCAGTCTCGAACACGCCGACGACAAGAACACCGCCATCGCCGCGGTGGTCGCCGAGCGCCTCGGCACCGAACCGGACGCCCGCGCGGTGCGGCTCATCGTCGGCACCTGGCAGCTGATCGGCCACGTCGGCATGGAGTGCTCGGACGACCTGTTCCTGGACGATGACATGGCCACCGCGGCCCGGGCCGGGCGCTCCAACTTCACCGAGACCTACGACGAATTCGTGCGCAGCTGCTGCGTCGCGCCGACTGCCTCCGATCAGGGGCGTGCGCTGGAGGATTTCGGACGCTGACGGACCGCCGGTTATGATGCCGGGCAGGTCATGAGTATCAGCGCCAAGCCCCGGCTCGCTGGTCGGCAACCCTCCATCCGCGGTGGGGTGCTCCGGGTGATGACCTGGCTCCCGAAAGCCGGGAGCAAGCGCGTACCAGGAGGTCGCCGGCATGTGTTGTTGTTCACACCGCTAACCCCTGCTGTACCGGCGAACACCTTTTGGGAGCAAACCATGAGTGAATCCACCGTGCGCGGGGCCGAACACGACCCGACGCAGTGGTCCTTCGAGACCGAGCAATCGGGCCGGACTCCGGACGGACCGATCGATGCGGCCGCCCTGCCGACCTACCGGACTACGCACCCCACTCAGGTCGGATCAGCCATGCACACCCGCGTGGCTAACATCGGGAAGGTGCGTTCCCTCGTGATTCACCCCGCGTCGACGACGCATTCGCAGCTCACACCCGAGGAACGGCTCGCCCCAGAACCGGTCCGTCTCGCGGTCGGCCTCGAGGACATTCCGGCCGATCTGCGCGCCGGTTTCGCGGCGGCGACGACGTGACCGTGGATACCGAACGGAGCGCCCGGACCTCCGCCGTCGCCCTGCCGCCCTCGGACGGGCAGCTCGGCACCATCGCCATCGGCGATGTGCGACTGGAGAACGGAGCGGTCATCCCGGACGTGCGCCTGGCGGTGCAACGCTGGGGTGAGCTCTCCCCCGGACTGGACAACGTCGTGCTGGTCGAACACGCGCTGACCGGCGATTCGCACGTCGTCGGCAAGCCCGACGACGTACACGAGATGCCCGGCTGGTGGGACGGCATGGTCGGGCCGGGCGCGCCGCTGGACACCGACGAATGGTGTGTGATCGCGACGAACGTGCTCGGCGGCTGCAAGGGCAGCACCGGGCCATCCACTCTCGCCCCTGATGGAAAGCCATGGGGCGCGAGGTTTCCCGAGATCTCCATCCGCGACCAGGTGACCGCGGAGGCCGCTCTGCTGGACCTGCTCGGCGTCGAGCGGCTCGCCGCCGTGGTGGGCGGGTCGATGGGCGGCATGCGGGTGCTGGAGTGGATGGTCGGCGCACCGGAGCGGGTCGCCGCGGCGCTGGTGCTGGCGGTCGGCGCTCGCGCTACCGCCGACCAGATCGGTACCCAGACCACTCAGATCGCGGCGATCAAGGCCGACCCGGACTGGCAGGGCGGTGACTATCACGGCACCGGCCGCGCCCCGACGACGGGCATGGCCCTGGCTCGGCGGATCGCGCACCTGACCTACCGCACCGAATTCGAGCTGGACCACCGATTCGAGAACAAACCGCAGGGCGACGAGGACCCGTGGAACGGCGGCCGGTACGCGGTGCAGAGCTACCTCGACCACCAAGCCGAGAAGTTGTGCCAGCGTTTCGATCCCGCCACCTACGTGTTGCTGACCGAGGCGATGAACCGCCACGACGTCGGCCGTGGTCGCGGCGGCATCGAGGCGGCGCTCGCGGCGACGCCGGTGCCCTGCGTGGTCGGTGGCGTCGACTCCGACCGGCTGTACCCGCTGCGTACCCAGCAGGAGCTCGCCGATCTGCTCCCCGGCTGCGACGGACTGGAGATCGTGCACTCCCGCGACGGGCACGACGGGTTCCTCACCGAGGCGGCGGCGGTGTCGAAACTGCTGACCGAGACCATGCGACTAGCCCGGACCGGTGTGCGACCCGAACGCTGACCGGTTCGCTGGTCGCCACCTCACAGCGCCGCGGCCCGCCGCGCCGCTTCGATTCGGTTGATATTGGTCTCGATCCACTCCCGCAGCGCCGCTATCGGCGTGCGCAGGCTGTGACCCAGCTCCGTCAGCGTGTACTCGACCCGCGGCGGCACGGTGGGATGCACTGTCCGCGTGACGAATCCGTCGGTCTCCAGCTGACGCAACGTCTGCGTCAGCATCTTCTGGGAGATGCCGTCGATGCGGTGGCGTAGATCGGTGTACCGCATGGTTCCCTCGGCGAGCGCGTCGATGATCAGCACCGTCCACTTGCCCGCGATGTGGTCCAGGACCTCCCGCGTGGGGCACTTCGCGGAGTAGACGTCGGCGGGCAGACCCGAATCTTCGAGATACGTGCGCACCTATCGGAGTGTAGCGCACTGAAAAGTGCCTTCTTCCCATTGGAGTGTGACTCTCCAATAGTAAGAAATATGGAAACACAGATACTTTCGGTGGCCGATGCGATTCGAGGACGTCGCACGGTACGGCACTATCGCCCCGACCCGGTGCCGCCCGACCTGATCGAGGAATTGCTCGAGTTGGCGATGCAGGCACCGAGCGCGTGGAACATGCAGGACCGGTCGATCGTGGTCGTCACCAGTGCGTCCGGCCGTGACGCGCTGTCGAAGGCGGCGTTCGGTCAGCCGCAGCCGAAGGAGGCGCCGGTGGTGCTGGTCTTCGTCGCCGATGCCGCCGCCTGGCGGAAGCACAACACCGATATCGCCGAACTGGCCGGCCGCAACGGCGCGTGGAACGCCGAATTCACCGCGTTGTTCGACGCGCGCGCCGAGTACCTGGCCTTGGAGCAGCGCGGACTGCTGCGGGAGAACGCCGTCAAGAACGCGATGATCGCGGCCACCTACGCGATGCTCGCCGCCACCGGGCTCGGCCTGGCCTCCGCACCGATGAACGGCTGGGACCCGGACCTGGTGAAGGAAGCCATCGGTATCGGCGACCGCGAGGATCTCGCCATAGCGGTGCTGATCACCATCGGCTACAGCGACGCAGTCCCGCCCCATCCCGGGCGACGGCCGCGTGAACGAACGATTTTCGCCGAGCGATACGCCGCTGCCCGCTGATCACCTAGGGCGACCCGGCCCGGCCGGGTCGCCGATCGCTCGAGCTGTCAGCCGACGCCGAGCGTGTTGATCGTGGCCGCGAGGAACAGGATGCTCGAGCCCAGCAGGGTCAGCGCGCCGACGTCGAAGGGTTTGCTGCGCACCGCGAGCAGCCCGACCTGCGCGGTCGGCAGGCACAATCGGAACGCCGCCGCCAGCAGCGTCGCACCGCCGAAGAAGAAGGCGCCGCGCCGCCACCGGTCGGACGCCACGAACACCACCGCCACCACCATGACCAGCGTCACAACCGCCATCGGCAGATGGCAGCGCAGAAACTGCGCCCCCAGACTCCGGGCACCACCCCGGTGCTCCGCGATAGGCGTGTCGGCATCGGTCACACCCAGATTCTTGCAGACTCCCCCACGCCCGGTCCGCCGGAGGTTCTTCGAGCCGAACGGCCGGACGGCGGCTGAGGGGCCCGGGTTGCGGCCGCTCACCTGCCAAGTGACCTCATCCATGCGTCGTGCTCAGCCGGTGAGAGCATCCGGCCGCCGCTGCACCCCGGTGCCCAGCGGGCATAGGTCTTCTGCGGCTCCACCGTGATCACGTCGACGACCTTCACCAACTCGGGCGGCACTTCCCCACCGAAGTGCCGGACTATGCCGTCGGTCTATCGGCATCGGCGGAACATAACGGCGGCCGATTGTGACTCCGGCCATAAAAGCCACGGTGTTACTCGCCGCCATCTGGCCACTTACCTGAACGTTCGGAACTGCTCCCGAAAGTGCGTACTTGTCGTTGTCGCCGGGTGGGCAAACACTCGGTCCTTGTCACGGGACCGTGAGTCTCACGCACAGCGCGCGATTGGAGTCGCATGAGCGATCAGAAACCTGCGGTATCCGTGCTCGGCACGGGTTCGATGGGTTCCGCCCTCGCGGAAGCCTTCCTCGCGGCGGGACATCCGACCACTGTGTGGAATCGCAGCCCGCAGCGGGCGGCTCCGCTGGTGGCCGCGGGCGCGCGCCAGCAGCTCGCCGTCGCCGATGCCATCGCCGCCAGCCCGCTGATCATCACGTGTCTGACTACGTTTCAGGCGACCCGTGGCAGTCTGATCGCCGCCGAGACCGAGCTGAACGGGCGAACCCTCGTCACTCTCAACAGCGGCGCCCCTGCCGACGCGCGGGATTTCGCGCGCTGGGCGAGCGGCCGAGGGGCGCGCTTTCTCGGTGGCGCGATCAAGAACGTACCTTCGGCTGTCGGAAAGCCGGACACATTGCTGTACTTCGGCGGCGAACAAGCCGTCTTCGACGAGCACAGCGAAACACTGCGAGCACTCGGTGGCGACCTTGTCCATCTGGGCGCCGAACCGGACCTCGCCGCTCTCTACGAATCCGCCGTCGGTGCCACACTTCTCCCCGCACTGCTCGGATTCTTCGAAGGCGCGGCGGTACTGTCCGCGCGCGGTCTGGCCGCACGCACAATGGTGCCGTATTCGATCAAATGGCTACAGATGATCGAGTCACTGCTTCCGATCATGGCCGACGAGATCGACAACCGGGACTTCACCCGGCTCGGCTCATCGATCGCGCTGTTCCACGCCGCGATCGGCGACGACGAGCGGCTCGGCCCGGAGTCGGGCGTCGATATGTCCTGGCATGCTCCGATGCACGACCTGCTGCGCCGAGCGGTAGCCGAGGGACTGGGTGAGCAGAGCATCACAGCGCTGATCCAGCTACTGGCACCCGACCCCCGGCGGATCAGGATCCACGAAGCCTGACATCCGCGCCCGGCCCGGATCCCGTCTCGCGCGCCGGATCAGAAAGCGTTGTCGCTCAGTTGTGTTGCCGCCCCTGGAAACAGAGGCACGTTCGGGGAGCTGACAGCATGTCGATCATGACCACTCGACGACTTCCCCTTCTCGCCGCCGCGCTTCCGGCCGTGGCGATGGCGCTGGGCTCCGGCGCCACCGCTACCGCGACCCCTCCGCTGTCGCCTCCGGTGACCGAGGAGGTCTTCTCGGTGCCCGGAACCGTGTCGGCGAAATTCCACAACCCGAACGCCGAGGGTGTGTGCTGGGTGTACAACGACGACACCGGCGAGATCTTCGGCGGCAACAACCCCACATCGTTCGCCATCGCGGACGGCAAGATGGTCCAGTCGTCGCTCGGCAACGGAAGCCTGCCCGCCGGACAGATGCACGTGCGTGGCGCATGCGCCTGGGAGCGCCCCACCGGTGATCCCCGCCACGGCTACACGTCGATGACCGACGTCATCACCGTCGACGTGATCGGCAAGCCGAGCACGGGCAGCTTCGGCTGAGCCCTGGCGGGTAGACCCGGCGCCCCGGCGGTGGCGGCGCCTGATTGACTGGAACGGTGTTCCATCTGATGTTCCACGAGCCGTGCATTCCGCCGAATACCGGCAACGCGATTCGGTTGGTCGCGGGGACCGGGTGTCATCTGCATCTGATCGAGCCGCTGGGGTTCGAGCTGTCGGAGCCGAAGTTGCGCAGGGCCGGGTTGGACTACCACGATCTGGCGTCGGTGACGGTGCACGCGAATCTGGCGGCGGCGTGGGAGGTGTTGCGCCCGGAGCGGGTCTTCGCGTTCACCACGCAGGCCGATACCCGGTTCACCGACGTGGCCTACCGCGAGAACGACGTGCTGCTGTTCGGGACCGAACCCACCGGGCTGCCCGCGGAGGTCCTCGCGGACCCGCGCATCACCGATCGGCTGCGCATCCCGATGCTGCCCGGCCGCCGCTCCATGAACCTGTCCAACGCGGCCGCGGTAACCGTCTATGAAGCCTGGCGTCAGCTCGGCTTCCCCGGCGGCGTCTGATCCACGCCACTTCGCGAATAATCTGCGAGACAGGGCGATCGACGCTCAGTCATCGATCTCGAATCGTTTGAAGCGGGAGGTCGCGCCCGCAGTCAGGCGAACGGCGGACTTGGGCACTCCGTAGTGCTCGGCGAGCAACTCGATGGCCGCTTTGTTGGCCTTGCCCTCGACGGCGGGAGCCCGCACATACAGGTGCAGGCTGCCGTCGTCGAGGGTTTCCACCATCGGGCCCTTACGGCTGTTCGGCTTGATGATCGCCCTGATCACCGTCGGCACGCTTGCCTCCTGTGCTGGTTTCCGCGCCTGCCGAGGCGCTGCTCACGGGCTCCGCGGGAGCCGGTGCCGATTCTCTCGTGCCCGAGGCGGGCTTCCCACGGCGCACGACCCGGACGATGCCCCAGAGCACGGCGGCCGCCACCGCGAGGAAGCCGAGCCATGGAATCGCCTTGCCACTGAACACGACCGCGTCCTGCAACCAGTCCACCAGGGAGTTCCAGCCGGAGACGATGCCGTCCCAGAAGCTGTCGGGGTCGTCGTCGGACTTCTTCTGATCGGTGGTGATCTCGATGGTCAGCGTGGACAGGGCGACCTGGTCATCGAGCCGCCGCTTCTGCGCGGTGAGGCTGTCCAGCTCACCTTGCCGGCTGGACAGCGCCTGCTCGGCGGTGATCAGGTCGGAGGTGTTGGTAGCACCTGCGATCAGCGCGCGCAGCCGCTCGACCGAGGCTTGCAGCGCCTTGATCCTGGCGTCCAGGTCCTCCCACTGCATGGTGACGTCGTCGCGGTTGGTGCTGACCCGGGTGACCTGCCCGATCCCGTCGAGGTCGGCGATGAACGCGTCGGTCTTGTCCGCGGGCAGCCGGACGACGAGGGTGGCGCTGGCTTCGGTGTCGCCGGTGCCGGGCTGCTCGGTGCGGCTGTCGACCCGCCCGCCCGCCGCCCGCACCCGCTCGATGACCGTGCCTGCCGCGGCGACCGGCGCGTCGGCGGTGATCTCGACGCTGCCGGTGACCACCTCCTTGCGGTCGGACATCGGTTCGCCGCCGGAGTTGTTGTCCCGCTTCGGCGGCGCCTGCTCGTGCAGCCCTGGCGGCACGAGCGCGGAGGCGGGCCCGGGGACCGCCATCGACGTCCGGTCCCGAGCGGGTTTCGCGTCCTCGTCACCGCAGCCGGCGAGCAAGATCAACCCCAGCACGCCGACACACAGCACAGCAAACTTCCTCATGCCTGGCACAGTAGCCGTTTACGCTGCGCGGACACCCCCGCATAACAGTTCTCTAGAACGCTTCTAACACTTCTCTAAAGCACTCGCTCAACGGAAGTCGCGCGACTTGGACACCATCCGCAGATCCATCCGCTGCAGATGTTCGGCGACCACGCTGACCACGCCCTCGGCATTCTGCACCCGGCCGCGGATGAGCAGGGCGGCAGCGCCCTGGGCGAGGCTCCGGTAACGCCGCCACAGCCCCAGCGAGCAGACGATGTTCACCATGCCCGTCTCGTCCTCCAGGTTGAGGAAGGTGACGCCCTCCGCGGTGGCGGGACGCTGCCGGTGCGTCACCGCGCCGCCCACCAGGACACGGGAGCCGTCGGGCACCTGCAGCAGGCTCGAGGCCGGAAGGACGCCGAGGGCATCCAGACGCGGGCGCAGGAACTGGGTCGGATAGCTGCCGGGTGAGACTCCCGTGGCCCAGACGTCGGCGGCGGCGGTCTCCAGATCGCTCATCCCGGGCAGGGTGGGCGCGGTGGTGGCCGCGCCGGTACCGGGCAGCCGGTCCGGGCGCTCGCCCGCGGCGGCGCCCGCCGCCCAGAGCGCTTCGCGGCGGGTGACGCCGAGGCTGCCGAGCGCGCCCGCCGTGGCGAGGGATTCCGCTTGGGCGACAGTGAGTTCCACCCGGCCGGTGAGGTCGAGGAAGGACGTGTAGGGCCGCTCCCCTCTGGCGGCGACGATGCGTTCGGCGAGCTCCTCGCCGATCTGCCGGACCGCGGCCAGACCCAAGCGCACCTCGGTGCCCGCCGCCTCCAGGGTGGCTTCGGCGCGGCTGGCGTTGACATCGGGGCCGTGCACCGCGACTCCGTGCCTGCGCGCGTCGGCGACCAGGGACTGCGGCGAGTAGAAACCCATCGGCTGGGCGCGCAGCAGACCCGCGCAGAAGGCGGCGGGATGGTGCAGTTTGAACCAGGACGAGTAGTACACGATCGAGGCGAAGCTCTGCGAATGGCTTTCCGGGAAGCCGAAATTCGCGAAAGCGTAGAGCTTCTCGTAGATGCGGTCGGCCACCTCGCCGGTGATGCCGTGCCGCTCGCGCATGCCCTGATAGAGCCGGTCTTTGAGGCGCTCCATGCGTTCCGGGGACCGCTTGGAACCCATGGCGCGGCGCAGCTGATCGGCCTCGACGGCCGTGAAGCCTGCGACGTCGACGGCCATCTGCATGAGCTGCTCCTGGAACAGCGGCACACCGAGCGTGCGCTCCAGCGAATTCTTCAGCGCCGGATGGTCGTAGACGATGTCCTCCACGCCGTTGCGCCTGCGGATGTAGGGGTGCACCGACCCGCCCTGGATCGGACCGGGGCGGATCAGCGCCACCTCGACCACCAGGTCGTAGAAGCTGCGTGGTCGCAGCCGGGGCAGGGTGGCCATCTGCGCGCGAGACTCGACCTGGAAGACGCCCACCGAGTCGGCGCGCGAAAGCATCGCGTAGACCTCGGGTTCGGCCAGGTCGAGCGAGTGCAGCTCGACGGTCTCGCCCTTGTGCTCGCGCACCAGGTCGATCATGTAGTGCAGGGCGGAGAGCATGCCGAGGCCGAGCATGTCGAACTTCACCAGATCGATGGCGGCGCAATCGTCCTTGTCCCATTGCAGGACGCTGCGACCGGACATGCGCGCCCATTCCACCGGGCAGACGTCGGCGATCGGCCGGTCGCAGATCACCATGCCGCCGGAGTGGATGCCCAGATGCCTGGGCAGCCCCTCGATCTCGGCGGCCAGTTCCAGCACCTCGGCGGGGATGCCGGTGTTCGTCTCGGCGCCGACGCCCGTCCAGCGGCTCACCTGCTTGCTCCACGCGTCCTGCTGGCCGGGCGAGAACCCCAGCGCCCGTGCGGCATCGCGCACCGCGGACTTGCCGCGATAGGTGATCACGTTGGCCACCTGCGCGGCGTACTCGCGGCCGTACTTGCGGTAGACGTGCTGGATCGCTTCTTCGCGGCGGTCGGATTCGATGTCGACATCGATGTCCGGCGGACCGTCGCGCTCCGGGGAGAGGAAACGCTCGAACAGCAGCTGGTTGCGTACCGGATCGACGTTGGTGATGCCGATCGCGTAGCAGACCGCCGAGTTGGCCGCCGAACCGCGGCCCTGGCAGAGGATGTCGTTGTCCTTGCAGAAGCTGACGATGTCGTGCACCACCAGGAAGTAGCCGGGGAACTCCAGGTCGTTGATCACCGCGAGTTCGTGCTCGATCTGCCGGTAGGCCTCCGGGTTCTCCTCGGGGGAGCCGTAGCGCGCCGCGGCGCCGGTCAGGGTGAGTTCGCGCAGCCAGGATTGCTCGTCGTGCCCCGCGGGCACGTCGAACGGCGGCAGGTGGGGGGCGATCAGCTGCAGATCGAAAGCGTATTCGCGGGCCAGGGCCGCCGCGTTCGCCACCGCCTGCGGGCAGTCGGCGAACAACCGCGCCATTTCCGCCCCGGATCGCAGGTGCGCGCCGCCCGCGGGGGCCAGCCAGCCCGCCATCTCGTCCAGGCTCTGCCTGGCCCGGATCGCCGCGAGCGCCATGGCTCGGCGGCGCTGGCTCGGTGCGGCGAAGTGCGCTCCGGTGGTGGCGAGCACGGGGAGGCCGAGGCGGTCGGCCAAGGTGATGAGGTGGGCGTTGCGCTCGTCGTCCTCCGGGACGCCGTGGTGGGTGAGTTCCACGCTCACCCGGTCGGCGCCGAAGCGGTCGGTCAGCTCGCGCAGCGCGGCCTCCGCCCGCTCCAGCCGGGTGCTTCCCGCGCGCAGGTCCAGTTCGAGGGCTTGGCGCAGGTGTCCCTTCCGGCATCCGGTCAGGATGTGCCAGTGTCCTTCGGCCGCCGCGCTGAGCGTATCGAGGTCGTAGCGCAGGATGCCTTTCTCGCCCGCGGCCATGTGGGCGGCGGCGATCTCGCGAGACAGCCTGCGGTAGCCCTCCTGGCCGCGGGCCAGCACCAGCAGGTGCGGCCCGGCCGGGTCCGGCGCTCCGGTGCGCGGCGCCGAGTCGGGGGCGGCGGCGTGCCCGCGTTCGGCGCCGGGAACGCGCGGCTCGAGTGCCGTGCCGAGGGACAGTTCGGCGCCGAAGACGGTGGGCATCCCCCATTCCCTGGCCGCCTCGGCGAAGCGGACGGTGCCGTAGAAGCCGTCGTGGTCGGTGAGCGCGATCGCCGCCAAGCCGAGCCGCACCGCCTCCTCCACCAGTTCCTCCGGATGGCTCGCCCCGTCCAGGAAGCTGTAGGCCGAGTGCGTGTGTAGCTCCGCGTACGGGACCGACGGCCCCTCGGCTCGGCGTACCGGCTCGGGCCGGTACTCCTCGCGTTTACGTGACCACGCCGGGCTGTCGCCGCCGTCGCCCGGATACCTCGCGCCGGGGTTCGCCCGCCCGGACAGCACCCGCTCCATCTCCGCCCAGCTGGGCGGACCGTCGCTCCAGCCCACGACTTCACCTCCTCGCCTCGAACATACATTCGAAGCCGGAGGAAGTACAGGCAGGTCAGGACGCCCGAAGCCGTTCGACGGACCCCGCGGCCAGGGCGGCCTCGACGCCCTGTAGACGACCCCGAATGAGCGCGCCGTAGGCATCGGAGGCCAGGACGTCGAGATGCCCGCGAGCGATGGCCAATTGCATCCGGGCCACTTCGAACTCGCCGACCCGGCGATGACTGTCGGCCAGGTTCAGATAGAGCGACGGCAGGAAGCCGCGCAGACCTTCGTCCAGCGGCACGCCGGGCCCGAACACCGCCGCCAGCGCGCGCTGATCCCAGCGCAGCGCCTCGGCGGCATTCTCCTGAAGGTCGGCGAGATGATGTGCGACCACACAGCGTTGCAATGCTCCGCCGTGTTCGCCGAGTTCGTCCCAGAGCTTCTCCAACGCCCGTCGCCCCGCCGCGGGGTCGACGCCACCGAGCCGCACCGCGGCAAACACCTCCGCCATCCGATCGTCCGACATGCGCCGAGTATCGCACATATGTTCGAACGTTTCGAGCGTTGTTCGATGCGTTTCCCGCGCCCGGAAACCCCCACGCCCGTGCGGTTCTCGAACACGCCCGCCGCAGCGGGCGACGCGCCACAGCGGCGGGAACAGGCATTCCCGGCCTGTGACCAGGACCACTTGGCAGTTAACTTACTTCGGAGTAAGTTCTTGGCCACCAGACCTGCAAAGGAGCAGCGATGACCGACGCAGCCGCTGAGCCCGCCCGGCGCCGCAACCGCGACCTCACCGGACGGCACGTCCTCATCACCGGAGCGTCCTCCGGCATCGGCCGGGCGGCGGCGGTGGCCATCGCGAGCAAGGGCGCCACGGTGTTCCTGCTCGCGCGCCGCGGCGACGAACTCGCCGCCGTGGTCGACGAGATCAGGGCCGCGGGCGGCTCGGCCCACGGGTACGCCTGCGACATCACCGATTCCGACTCCGTCGACCACGTCGTCAAGAGCATCCTGGACGAACACGGCCAGGTGGACATGCTGGTGAACAACGCGGGCCGCTCGATCCGCCGCGCCATCCACCGCTCCACCGACCGGCTGCACGACTTCGAGCGCACCATGGCCGTCAACTACTTCGGTGCGCTGCGGCTGACGCTGGCCCTGCTGCCGCAGATGCGGGAACGCAAGTTCGGGCACATCGTGAACATCAGCAGCGCCGGGGTGCAGATGGCCACGCCGCGTTTCTCGGCATACCTGGCGAGCAAGGCGGCGCTGGACAAGTTCACCGAGGTGGCGGCCGTGGAGACCATGGCCGACGGCGTCACGTTCACCACCATCCACCTGCCGCTGGTGCGCACGCCGATGATCGTCCCGAGTGGCGATCAGGGCCCCGCCGAGTCCCCCGAGTGGGCGGCGGCGACCATTGTGCGCGCGCTGATCGAACGGCCCAAACGCATCGACGTTCCGCTGGGCACCATCGCCGAGTACGGCGCCCTGCTCACCCCGAAGATCCGCGACCGCGTCCTGCACCGCTACTACCGCTCCCTGCCCGACTCCCCCGCGGCCAAGGGCGAGCAAACCGCGCTCGACGACGAAACGGCCGAACCAGCTGATGCGCTTCCCCCGCGACGGCCCCGATCGGCGGCGCGGCGGGTCACGGGCACGGCCTTGCGGCGCGCCGCCCGATGGGTGCCCGGCACGCACTGGTGAACCCGGTGGTCTCGTACCGAGAAGCAGGACGAGCGCGTAAGCCGCGCGTTCGGCGCTAGCTCCGGATGCCACGCACCCCGTCAGCCCGCCAGGAACGGCCGGACGGCCGCGGCGAACTCCCGGTAGCGATCGCGATGGATGCTGTGACCGCAGGTGAACGTGGTCACCGTGCAGTCGGGGAGACCGGCCCGCAAGACGGGGAGCTTGTCCGGATCCACCATGCCGCCCGGTCCGCCGCACAACAGCAAGGTGGGTGCGGTGATGTCGGAGAGCCGGTCCCACCACTCCGGGTTCGGCTTGCGGAACTGCTCGAGCGCCGTCTTCGTCATGGAGCGGTCGAACGCGAGCACCGCACGCGGGTGCCGGACCAGGCTGGAGGTGGCGTGCCACAGTTCGGGCACGGTGGGGAAGCGGCGGGTCAGGCGCAATTCCTCGGCGCCGGACTGCAACGGGAGCGGACACTCCTCGATGACCAGCCTGCGCGCCAGCCCCGGCCGCTCCTGCGCCACGCGCGACACCGCGTAGCCGCCGAGCGAATGCCCGACCAGATCCACCGAGGGCAACTCCAGTTGGTCGCAGAGGCGCAGCAGATCGTCGCCGAAATCGTCGAAGAGATAGGAATCGGTGTGCGAGCTGCGGCCGTGTCCGCGGAGGTCGGGGATGATCACACGACGTCCGGATTGCACCAGGACACGCGCGAACCGGTCCCAGGTGTGCCCGTCGCCGCCCATGCCGTGCACCAGCAGCACGGGAATGTCGCTGACCGCGCCCACACCCGAATCCCGATAGGCGATCCGCACGTCGCCGAAAGCCACTTGGGCCACCGTCAGATCCACGACGAACGAGAATACCGGCTGTTATGCACTCGACCCGCGCGGTGTAGCACGGATCACCCGCCGGTGAAAAATGCGGTACGAGTGGCGCATGCACCCGTAATTCGTGAACTCCCGCGCGGCCGAAGATGTTTCGAGCGGCCCGGTAAATGCCTGGCGCGGGAGCCGGCTCGGAACAATACTCGCGGCATGCCCTCCTTCGCCGATTTCGACCGCCGCGACTACCGCACCGTCGACGTCGCCACGGGATACGACGGGTGGGCGCCCACCTACGAGCAGACTGTCCTGGACGAGATGGATCTCGCGCTGCTCGGCCGACTGCGACTGGACCTCGGCCGAGTGCGGCGCGCGGCCGACCTCGGCTGCGGCACCGGGCGAACCGGAACTTGGTTGCGCGAGCGCGGAATCACGCACATCGACGGGGTGGACGTGAGCCAGGGAATGCTGGCATTGGCCGCCGAACGCGGCGCCCACACCACGCTGACCCGAGCGGACGTGCGGGCCACCGGCCTGCCGGAGGGCGCTTACGACCTGGTGATCGCCTCGCTGATCGATGAGCACCTCCCGGAGTTGGCGCCGTTCTACGCGGAGGCGTGGCGCCTCGCCGCACCGGGCGCGCGCTGCGTTCTGGTCAGCTATCACCCGCAATTCATCATGGTGTCCGGAATGCCGACGCACTACACCGATCCCTCCGGCGAGCCGGTGGCGATCAGCACGCATCTGCACCTGATCAGCGAGCACCTGTCGGCGGGCCTGGCCGCCGGGTGGGCCCTCACCGAAGTCGCCGAGGCAGTGGTGGACGACGCGTGGCTGGCGCGCAAGCCGAAATGGGCCGCCCTGCGCGGACATCCGTTCACCTTGGCGACGGTGTGGTCCCGCCAAGAGTGACTGGAGCCGATCACACGATTCCGCTGTGGCGCGCACTGGGGCCGGTCAGTCGTAAAGTCCCTCGGCGCGCCAGGTTTCGTCGTGGTAGACCAGCAGCAGGACCTTGTCGGCGGCGGGGGCGTCGTCGAGTTGGACCTGTGCGCGGGCGGTGAACTCCGTGTCGTCCGAATCGGGGGCCCACCAGCGCTCGTCCACCGGCCACGGTCCCGCCCAGCCGGTCAGCCGCCACTGCCTGCTTCCCCAGCGCAGCAGGACGGGGTCGGCGTCGAACATGGCGCGATCGGTGACTTTGACGAGCGCGCCGTCGGCGGCTTCCAGCCGCACCGGTGGACGGTTCAGCAGGAGCACGGCGGGGGCCGGCTCGGGCAGCCGGCCCGGCCAGGGCTGCGCGGGGTCGGCCGCGGGGACGAGTTCGTCACCCAGCGCGACCATGGTGATGCGTTCGGCGGGTCCGCGTCCGCCGCTGAGCACGCCGACCCGCACCGCTTCCCCGCCGAGCAGCCCTTGCACCCGGATCAGCGCCCGGCGCGCGCGATCGTCCTCTTCCCCGGCCCCGCCCCACAACCCGAGTTGCAGTGCGCCCGCCGTGACCACCTCGACAGGTTCCAGCCGCAGCACGGTGATCGGCGCGGTGGGCCGCGCGCCGTCGCGCCGGGTGAGCCAGCCGTCCAGCTGCCAGCGCACCCGGTCCGCCGTGCCCTCCGGCGTGAGCGGCTCCGCACATCGCCAGATCCGCGAAAGATCCTCCCCCGCCGCGGTTTCCGCGTGCACCGAGAGCCTGGTGCAGGCCAGCCCGGCGTCCGCGAGCGCGCTGTGCAGCCGGGTGGCGAGCAGGCGTCCGGCGAAGGCGGCCGCGTCGACCCGCTCGATCGGGGGATCGCAGCGGTACTCCGCCACCAGATCCGGCGGCGGCTGCCGCGCGGAGGGCGGGCGCTCCGGCTCGGCCCTGGCACAGCGATACGCCAGCACCGCGTCGGTCCCGAACCGGGAGGCGACCTCCGCCGCGGAAAGCGCGGCGAAATCACCGATCCGGCGCAAGCCCAAGCGGTGCAGCAGGTCGACCAGGTCGGCCCGTTCCGGGGCGGCCAGGCTCGGCTCGACCGCGAGTTCCCCCACCGGCAGCGGCGCGAGAAACCGCGCTCCGGCGCCCACGGGCACGACCGCGGCGCGCCGGGCGGCGATCACCGCCGTGGACAGCTCGTCGGCGATCCCGATCTGCGCTTCGGCCCCTGCCGCGGCCACCGCGTCGACCAGGCGCTCGGCCGCCGCCTCCTCGGACCCGAAGAATCGCGCCGCACCGCGCGCGCCGAGCACGAGCAATCCGGGACGCAGCACCTCCACGCCGGGCACCGTCGCGGCCACCGCCGCGACCACCGGTTCGAACAGCCGCGCGTCCCGATCCGGGTCTTGTTGCGCGAGAAACAACTCCGGGCACCGCGCCTGCGCCTCTCTGCGCTTCAGGCCGCGGCGCACCCCTTCGGCTCGTGCGATGGCCGAACAGGCCACCACCCGGTTGGCGAACAGCACCGCCACCGGCCGCGTCGCGGGCAGCCCCGCCATCGCCGCAGCGGCGACCGCGGGCCAGTCCGGGCACCACAGGGCCAGCACCCGCTTCGACCCCGGCCGGATCACGGCGACGCGCTGCCTTCCTCAGCCGCGCTCACGACACCGCCTCCTGGGTATCGGTGGCTTCCACTGGCCGAGCCGCCTTTTCGCGCAGTACCCATTCCACGCGACCCGCATTCGGGCACAGATCCAGCCGTCCGCGCCGGGGTGGTCCCGCCTTGCCCCGCACCTCGACGGTCAAGCCGAGCGAGCGCAAGCGTCCGCGCCCGCGGCCGAGACCGGTGTAGCCCGCGACGCGGGCGTCGAGCTGAAGGGACGCGCCGGGCCAGCGACCGTCGGCGACCACGAGGGTGGCGCCCTTGTTACGGGCGCGGGCCGCGATCACCCGGCTGCGGGCGGGCGCGACGGCGCCGCCGCCGAGCCCGAGCACGACCAGATCGAGCCCGTCGAGCAGAACCGCGGCCACCTCCACCGGATCGGGGCCGGGATCGCTGATCACGGCCAGCCGCCGCAGTTGCGCCCCCATTTCCACCGCGGCCAGCAGACCGAGCCGAGGCATGCCGACCACCGCGGCATGCCCACCGCTCTCGGTCACCGCGGCCAGCAGGCCAGCCAGCAGCGAACTCGCACCCGTGTACGCCACGACGGAACCCTTGCTCAAGCCACCATCGGGCAACAGCGGAGCGAGCGCCGCGGGCACCGGCAACGCCGCTTTCCGCGAACCGCTGTCGAGCGGGACGCGCTGCGCTGCCGATTCACCGCGCCCCGGCACCGCCGCCATGCGTCTGCGCAGCTCATCCAGCGTGGGAGCGCCCTGCCGCCCGCCACCGCGCAGCAGCGCGTCCCGATCCACCCCTCCCTGCGACATCGCATCCGAACCCATCTCAACCACCTACTTCCCACGATGGACCCGAGGCGAAGCATGCGGAGCGGCCCTCACGATTCGAGCGGCAGCACCGATTCAGCTATCGATCGGTATCGAATATACGTTCGATACAGACTCAGTAGAAACCGACCCCCAGGTTTCGTCAAGCGTTCCGGCCGAGTGTCGCGGCCGCGGCTCCCCTTGCGCAGTGACATGGGCCGATGCGAGGCACGACCGAGAACGCGGCGTGCGCCTGGCTACGCCGTCCAGCCCCCGTTTATCGGTATGGTGGACGGCACGCATCCGAACCGAGAGTCCGAGGGCGGGCGCGGCGCGCGATTCGTGCGCATGTCCCTCGCGTGCGCGAACACGAATCAGGCCAGCTAGCCCCATTTTCCGCTACCCTCGCACCGTGACCGAACGCGCTCGTCCCACTGTCGGCCCCCAATACCTCGTCGCAGGCCGCTACCGCCTCCAGTCGAAGCTGGGTGGCGGCGGTATGGGCGCGGTCTGGTTGGCGCACGACCGCCTGCTCGACCGGGACGTCGCGATCAAGCAGGTGCTCACCACGGCCGGGCTCGATGAGGAGGAAGCCGAGGCGGTCCGCAACCAGATCATGCACGAGGGCCGGGTCGCCGCGAAGCTCTCGCACGACCACGCGATCGCCGTGTACGACGTGGTGCTCGAGGCCGGTGAACCCTGGCTGGTGATGGAGCACCTACCCTCGCGCAGTGTCGCGAAGGCACTCGCGCTGGTCGACACGCTGCCGCCGATCGAGGTCGCGCAGATCGGCGCCCAGGTCGCCGACGCGCTGGCCGCCGCACACGCGGTCGGCATCGTGCACCGGGACATCAAACCGGGCAACATCCTCGTCGCCGACCGCGGCCCCGGCCTGGGCATGGCGAAACTCAGCGACTTCGGCATCTCTCGCGGTGCGGGCGAGGCATCCGACGAACCGGACGGCGTGATCACCGGCACCCCCTCCTACCTGCCCCCTGAGGTGGCGCGTGGAGCACAGCCGACAAAGGCCAGTGACGTGTTCTCCCTCGGCGCCACGCTCTACACCGCGATCGAAGGACAGCCGCCGTTCGGTTTCGACGAGGACAGCGACGTCATCGTGCACCGCGCCGCCATGGCGCAGATCATCCCGCCGACCCGCAGCGGCATGCTCACCCAGGCGCTGCTGCACATGTTGGAACCGGCGCCGCAGCGGCGGCCGACCATGGCCGAGGCGCGGGACGAAATCCTCACCGCCGCTTTCGGCCCCGGCACCGGACCGTACATTCTCGGGGCGCCCGTCCGCACCGAGGACGGAACCATCCCGGCTTGGGCCGCGCGCAATTCGGCGTCCGGGATCCGCAGCCCGCACTCCACGCCGCTCCCCCGCCCGCACCGCAACCTCGCTGGGGCGGCCGCGGCCCCGCCCGCGCAGCGCGCCAAGAACCCGCAGCCGAGCAACGCCCCCCTGGCCATCGCCGTGGGCCTGCTGATCGGCCTGATCATCATCATCGCGATCATCGTCGCCGTCCTCTGACGTCCTCGCACGTATGCGAAGCGCCGCGACGATCCGCGCGGCGTGATCAGTCGATGCGGCGGCGGTGGGCCCAGCGGGTCAGCGCGTTGCGGTTGGACTGCTGGGTTTTGCGCAACACGTTGGAGGCGTGCGTTTCCACGGTCTTGACCGAGATGAAGAGGGCTTCGGCGATCTCGCGATAGGTGTAGCCGCGAGCGAGCAGCCGCAGCACCTCCAACTCGCGCGGGGTGAGGGAGTCGAGTTCGGGGTCCAGGGGCGGTTCGGGTACCGGGGACTTCCCGGTGAACGAGTCCAGGACGAAGCCGGCCAGGCGCGGGCTGAAGACCGCGTCGCCACCGGCCACCCGGCGGATGCCGTCGGCCAGTTCGGCGCCCGAAATCGTCTTGGTCACATACCCTCTGGCGCCGGCCCGGATCACCGCGATCACGTCCTCGGCCGCGTCGGACACGCTCAGCGCCAGGCACACCGGCCCCGGCTCGATGCCGGCCAGCACCGCGACTCCGCCCCCGTCGGGCATGTGCACGTCGAGCAGGACGACGTCCGGACGCTCGGCGTTGATCCCGGCCACCGCCTCCGCCACCCCGCCGGCCTCGCCGACCACCTCCATGTCCGCCTCCCGGCTGAGCTCAGCACGCACACCCGACCGGAAAACGGCGTGATCATCGACGAGAAAGACCCGCACGGCCACCTACTTCTCCTAACTGACCCTTGACCCCCAACCCGTACCACACCCATCCCGCACACACCTCACGCGCTCCACGGAGCCGCGAGAACCAATCGGGTCGGGACGACTAGCGAGCAGCTCGAGCGGGCTCTTCGTCCGGGAGCCGGCAACCGGAGTCGGTGCGCGGCACGGTGATCCGGACTTCGGTGCCGCGGCCCGGCGTCGACACGATGTCCACCTGACCACCGCGGCGCTCGATCCGGCCGCGGATGGATTTGGCCAGGCCGCGGCGGTCTTCCGGCACCGACGCGAGGTCGAAGCCCGAGCCGCGGTCGCGGACGAAGACACTCACCTGGTGCGGCTCGGCCTCGGCGAACAGGTCGATCTCCGGAACACCCGCGTGCTTGGCGGCGTTGACCAGCGCTTCCCTGCTCGCGCCGAGCAGGGCGGTGAAGTGTTCCTTGGGCAGACCCGATCCGGAGCCGTCGACGTCCATCGATACGTCGCCGACGGTCACCGGCGTCACCTTCACGCCGTGCTGGTCCTCCACCTCGCCCGCGATGGTCCGCAGGGCCGCGGCCAGGCTCGACTGCGCCGGACCGGAATCCTCGAACAACCATTTCCGCAGTTCCCGTTCCTGGCTGCGGGCCAGCCGCAGCACCTCCTGCGGGTCGTCGGCCTGGCGCTGGATGAGGGCGAGCGTCTGGAGCACGGAATCGTGCAGGTGCGAGGCGATCTCCTCGCGTTCCTCGTTGCGGATGCGGGCGGCGCGCTCGGCGTTCAGCGCGCGCATCATGCGCAGCCACAGCGGAACCGTCAGCAGTCCGGCGCCGACCAGCGTGACCGCTACCGCGAGCAGCGCCGATCCGAGCGAGCTCAGGTCGATCCGCGCCAGCACCACCACGCCGAGGCCTGCCACGATCAGCGTCGCCCCGGCGACGATGCGCGACCAGGTCACCACCGAAGGCCGCGCGGGCAGCCCGAGCAGCGAACGCGGCCCGTCGACGTCGTACTCCCGCCACACCAGCGCCGCGCCGACCGCGACCACGATGATCGGCGCGATCACCTTCGCCGCGGTCCCGCTGAACACCCAGGACACGGCGACCGCGAGCCCGAGCCCGAGCATGGCGAGCCCGATCGCCTGCCGCCGCTCCGCCCCCGACGGTTTCACCTGGTCCGTGCCGCCGGGAGTGAAGATCCAGAGCAGTCCGTACGCCATGATGCCCGCCCCGGCCAGCGCGGACAGCAGCACGAACGCCATCCGCACCTTGAACACGTCGATGCCGAGATGGTCGGCCAGACCGCCCGCCACCCCGCCGACGATCCGGCCACCGGAACGGCGGACCATCCGCACCTGCGGCGGCCCGGGAACCGGCGCGAGCGCGGGTCCCGGCCCGCGGGCAGCGTCGAACCCCCGAGTGTCGAACGCGGGAACAGACGGATACATGTCTTCGATACTGGCACGGTTACGCAGCTGCCAGCCATCGGTAATCACCCTGATCTTGCTGGACGGCACCCGCCGCGACCAGGCCGAAACGCCCGCGCGCCGCCAGCCGCCGCGCATAGCTGAATGATTGCTACATCGGTGGATCGGTCCAAAGTGTTCAGGCGGTTTTTCAGGGTTCCCCCCGATGCGCCGACACGGGAGTCGGGCACACCATGAGAAACATGACGAAAACGAGCTTCGGCGACCAGGTCCAGCAGATATGGCAGACCCGGCCGGTCCGATTGCCGCGACAGGGACCGGTGGCGGGCGTCGCGGCCGGGTTCGCGCGGCGCTACGAGATCGACCCGGTGCTGGTGCGCGTCGCGTTCGTGGTCTCGACGATCTTCGGCGGGGCGGGCATCGTGCTCTACCTGCTGGCCTGGCTGCTGCTGAGCGCGGTGGGCGACCAGGCGTCCGCGGCCGAGTCGCTGGTCGGCAAGGGCTCCAGCTCGCAGTCACAGACCAAGACCATCGTGCTGATCGTGGCGCTGGCCATCGCGGTCAGCACGATGGGCCCGGTCGGCGTCGGCCTCGGCGGATCCGGCCTGATCAGCCTCGCGCTGATGCTGGCGGGCTGGTGGATGCTGCACCTGCGCACGCCCAACCCGCCGCCCGGTACCGCCGAAGGGTTCGGCGGATGCGTCCCCGACGGCGGGATCACCGCCACCGGCTACCCCGGAGCGGTCTTCCCGCCGGGAACGACCCGGACCGTCGGCGATCTGTACGTGCCGCCGACCGCCGTGTACACGCCGTACACCAGGCTGCCGGATTCGTACGTACCCGAGACACCGGTGCACGCCGCGACCGGCGACGAGGCAACGGTCCCGTTGAACAAGCCCGCGGCAGACGCGCAGGAACCGGCAACCGTGGTGCTGGACAAGTCGGCAACCTCCCTTGCTGGGCTCGAACCGAGCGCGTCCGCCGACGACGACAGCGGATCGGACGCGGCTGTCCGCGACCAGGCCGGTCCGCCCAGCACGGTCGGCGATCGAGCCGAACCGGCCGTCAGCGGCCCAGCCGATTCGGCCGCACACGAACCGGCGGCCGCGCCCATCGCGAGAACGTCACCGGTCGCACTCGGCAAAGACGCCGCCGACGGACCGGGGCACACTCCGCACCCGCACCGACCCGTGGCCGCCCACCCCGCGGTCATCGGGGGCCCCATCCCACCGTCTTGGGACCCGCTCGGCGTCGCTCCGCTCGCCTGGGACCTCCCGGAACCCACCCCCGTCCGCACCGTCGTGGCCCCGCCGCAGAAGCGCCCGCGCTCGCGCCTGACGCCGGTGGTGATCGGCCTGGCCATCCTGGCGGCAGCAGGCGCGGGCGCGGCAGCGGCCTCGGGCGTGGAGTGGATGACACCCGGCCGGATCGCCGCGGCGGCGCTGGCGGTGATCGGTCTCGGCCTGGTGCTCGGCGCGTTCCTGCGTCGCGGCTACGGCTTGCTGGTGCTCACCGCGCCGCTCGCCGGGTTCGTGCTGCTCGCCTCCGCGGTCGGTCCGGTCGAGTTCGACCAGGCCGCGATGGGCGACCACCACTGGGCGCCGGCCTCCGTCGCCGACCTGGCGGCGAACTACAAGGTGACCATGGGTTCGGGCACGCTGGACCTGCGCTCGGTGAAACTGACCGAGAACCGCGCCCTGGACCTCGACGTCCGGATGGGCGAAGCCCGCGTCCTGCTGCCCGCCGACATGACCGTCCGCACCCGCTGCACGGCGACCATGGCCGAGGCACTCTGCGTCGACGGGATCAGCGGTCCGAATACTCCCGGCGCGCCGGTGCTCGATCTCGACATCGACGTCCGCGCCGGAAACGTGGAGGTGCAGCGTGGCTGAAACCGAGAAGAACAACACGACCGAATCCCGCCGCGGCCCCGCCGCGTCTCTGCTCATCGCGGGTCTGCTGGCCCTCGCGGTCAGCGCGTGGGCCTTCGTCGGCCCCGCGTCCTGGCCCGCGACCAGCATGATTCCGATCGGTTGGATCGTCGTGCTCGCCGCGATCGTCATCGGCATAGTGCTGGTGATCTCCCCGCGCAAACGCCCCTGATCACGCCGAGCGGCCCGTCCATCCGGACGGGCCGCTCCACGTTCGTCCCCGAGCTGGAGCGCTGGAAACCCGGACCACGCTCCCCTCGCCCTTGTCCGACAGGAGAATCCCGATGAACCCCGGCGAACCCACCGATCAGGCGCCCCCGGCCGCGCGGACCGCACCGCCGGATCCTCGCCCCCGGCCCGCCGCCGCCCACGGCGCGCTGCTGGGCCATCTGATCCTGTACAGCGCCTTTCACCGCCCCCGCTGAGCTCGTCACCTCCCTTGCACGATGACGGCGTCCGGCTACCGCCCGCTGTGCGGCCGGGAGATCACTCCCACTCGATGGTGCCCGGCGGCTTGCTGGTCACGTCCAGGACCACGCGGTTGACCTCCGCCACCTCGTTGGTGATGCGGGTGGAGATGCGTTCGAGCACCTCGTAGGGCAGCCGGGTCCAGTCGGCGGTCATGGCGTCCTCGCTGGAGACCGGGCGCAGCACGATCGGGTGGCCGTAGGTGCGGCCGTCGCCCTGCACGCCGACGCTGCGGACCTCCGCGAGCAGCACGACGGGGCACTGCCAGATCTGCCGGTCCAGACCCGCCGCGGTCAGTTCCTCGCGGGCGATGGCGTCGGCCCTGCGCAGCGTCTCCAGCCGCTCCGCGGTGACCTCGCCGACGATCCGGATGGCGAGGCCCGGACCCGGGAACGGTTGGCGGGCAACGATTTCCTCGGGCAAACCGAGTTCGCGGCCCACCGCGCGGACCTCGTCCTTGAACAGCAGCCGCAGCGGTTCGACGAGTTCGAATTCCAGGTCGTCGGGCAGGCCGCCGACATTGTGGTGGCTCTTGATGTTCGCGGTGCCGGTGCCGCCGCCGGACTCGACGACGTCCGGGTACAGCGTGCCCTGCACCAGGAACTCGACCTTCGGCGCCGCGCCGTCGGCGTCGCCGTGCTCGAGCACCACCTCACCCACCGCGTCCTCGAAGGACCGGATGAATTCCCGCCCGATGGTCTTGCGCTTCTCCTCGGGATCGGTCACGCCCTTCAGCTCGCCGAGGAACTTGTCCACCGCGTCGACGGTCACCAGCTTGGCGCCGGTCGCGGCGACGAAATCCTGCTGCACCTGCTCGCGCTCTCCCGCCCTCAGCAGGCCGTGGTCGACGAACACGCAGGTCAAACGGTCACCGATGGCACGCTGCACCAGCGCCGCGGCCACCGCGCTGTCCACCCCACCCGACAGTCCGCAGATCGCGTGCTTGTCACCCACCTGCTCGCGCACCGAGGCGATCAGCGAATCCGCGATGTTCGCCGGGGTCCATGTGGCCGGAATGCCGGCCAGCTCGTGCAGGAACCGGCTCAGCACCTGCTGCCCGTGCGGCGAATGCAACACCTCCGGGTGGTACTGCACACCGGCGAGGCGGCGCGCGCGGTCCTCGAACGCGGCGACCGGAGCGCCCGCGGTGGTGCCGGTGACCTCGAAGCCCTCCGGCGCGTCGGTGACCGCGTCACCGTGGCTCATCCACACCGGCTGAATGGTGGGCAGGCCGCCGTGCAGCAAACCGCCGTCGATGTTGAGTTCGGTGCGCCCGTACTCGCGGGTGCCGGTATGCGCGACCGTGCCGCCCAGCGCCTGGGCCATCGCCTGGAAGCCGTAGCAGATGCCGAAGACCGGCAGCCCCAGCTCGAACAAGCGCGGATCCAGCTGCGGCGCGCCCTCGGTGTACACGCTGGCCGGACCGCCCGAGAGGATCACCGCCAGCGGCTGCTTCTCGGCGATCTCCTCCACCGTCGCGGTGTGGGGAACCACTTCGGAGTACACGCTCGACTCGCGAACGCGCCGTGCGATCAGCTGGGCGTACTGTGCTCCGAAGTCGACGACGAGGACCGGTCTCTGGGTTTGTGCCACCCACCCAGTTTAGTGAGCGGCGAAACGAGCGAATCATCGGCACAGTGGCCCGCGCGGGAGCCGAGCCGACCGCCCGAATCGTCACGCGCGGCCCGGCTCGCTGGTTATCCTTCTGCTCGTGCCCTTCGCCCGCGCGATCGATGCCGACATCCATTACGAGGACAGCGGCGGGGACGGCCCGGTGGTACTGCTGGCGCACGAGTTCTTCATGGACCGCACCATGTTCGCCGCCCAAACGGCCGCGCTCGCACCGGAATTCCGGATCGTCTCCTGGGATGCCCGCGGCCACGGCCGCACCAGGGACGAGGGCCTACCCTTCACCTACTGGACCGCGGCCAGGGACGCGCTGACCGTGCTCGATCATCTCGGCGCCGAACAGGCCGTCATCGGCGGCACCGCGCAGGGCGGCTTCACGGCGCTGCGCACCGCGCTGATCGCGCCGGAACGCGTCTCCGCGCTGATCCTGATCAGCACCGAGGCCCACGGCCCCACACCCGAGCAGTCGACCGCCACGCAGAAGTTCCTCGAGCAGTGGTACGACGACGGCTCCCGCGAGCGCGCCGTGCACCAGCTGGCTTCCTGGCTGATCGGCGACGACGAGTGGTACCGCTCGATCTGGACCCAGCGGTGGCTGGTGCGCGACCGCCGCGGCATCGAGGTCGCGGCGGGCTGCCTGCTGAGCCGGGACTCGGTGCTCGATCGCCTCCGCGAAATCTCCTGCCCCGCTTTGGTGATTCACCCCACCGACAGCGGCCTGGACCGCGAACGCGCCCAGGAACTGGCCCACGGGCTGTCCGGCGCCACGTTCATCGAGATCGCGGACGCGCGATTGGCGGTGACGATGACCCATCCCGAGCCGGTGAACCACGCGATCCAGCAGTTCCTGCGCGTCAGGACGAAACCGACCCGCGTGCGGTGAACCCGTTCACGCGAGCACCTCTCACGCGCGCACGCTCAGGCCGACCTTCTGGAATTCCTTCAGATCCGAGTAACCGGCCTTGGCCATCGAACGTCGCAGTCCACCAACGAGATTCAGCGACCCGAACGGATCGTCGGACGGACCGAAGAGCACCCGCTCCAAGCTCGGGCGCACGGTGTCGCCGACCGGCTCGCCACCCAGATCCCACGGATCGTCGACATGCAGCAGCGAACCGCGCGGCACCGACGGGTGCGCGGCCGCCGACGGCCAGTACCAGCCGCGACCCGGCGCCTCGGCGGCCGAGGCGAGCGGAACACCCAGCATGGCGGCATCCGCACCGCACGCGATCGCCTTCGCCAGCTGCCCGGAGGTGATGACGTCACCGTCCGCGATGACGTGCACGTAGCGTCCGCCGGTCTCGTCGAGATAGTCGCGGCGGGCGGCGGCGGCATCCGCGATCGCGGTGGCCATCGGCACGCCGATGCCGAGCACCTCGCCGGTGGTGGTCGCACCGGGGTAGGAGCCGTAGCCGACGATCACACCCGCCGCGCCCGTGCGCATCAGGTGCAGGGCGGTGCGGTGATCGCTCACGCCGCCCGCGACCACGGGCACGTCCAGCTCGGCGATGAAGGTCTTGAGGTTCAGCGGCTCACCGTCGCCGACGTGCTCGGCGGAGATGATCGTGCCGTGCACCACGAGCAGGTCGATGCCCGCCTGCAGCAGGGCCGGGGTGAGTGTGCGCGCGTTCTGCGGGCTCACCCGCACCGCCACGGTGACACCGGCGGCGCGCACCTGCGCGACGGCGGCGGCGAGCAGATCCGGCTGCATCGGCGCGGCGTGCAGCTCCTGCAGCAGCGCCACGGCGCGCTCGTACCCACCCTTGCCGACCAGCTCGAGCAACTGATCGATCTTGGCGCCGACATCCGCGTGCCGCGCCCACAGACCCTCGCCGTTGATCACGCCGAGACCACCGAGACGGCCGAGCTCGATGGCGAACTCCGGCGACACCAGGGCATCGGTGGGATGCGCGAGGAACGGGATCTCGAAGCGGTAGGCGTCCAGCTGCCAGGACAGCGAGACCTGCTTCGACGAGCGGGTCCGGCGCGAGGGGACGATGTCGACGTCGTCCAGCTCGTAAGTACGCCGGGCGGTCCGGCCCATGCCGATCTCCACCATGTCGCGCACGCGAAATCTCCTTAATTTTGGCAGCGCCTGCGGCGCTGCGTGTTCACGGCCCCTTGATGGTTCGCGTTCCAGCGGTCGAGACTCGCGCCTGCGGCGCATGCGCTTCGACAGCTGGAACGCGAGCCGGGCCGCGAACGGCGCTCGTAAGACTCGCGCCTCCAGTGGTTACGTTGTGGGGCAGGTGGGCAGCACAAGACGCGCCGCCGACTCCCGCGCAGCGTGCTCACCGCCACAGCCGGTGGGCACGCTCAATCATGCACGGACCGGTTGGTCCTGTACATGAACCTAGCGGGCTAACCCCGTCCGGTGTAGTTAGGGGCCTCGACGGTCATGGTGATGTCGTGCGGGTGGCTCTCCTTGAGGCCCGCCGCGGTGATCTGCACGAACTGGGCCTCCTGCAGGTGCGCGATCGACTGCGAGCCGGTGTAGCCCATCGCCGCGCGCAGGCCGCCGACCAGCTGGTGGATCACCTGGTTGACCGGGCCGCGGAACGGCACCCTGCCCTCGATGCCCTCGGGGACCAGCTTGTCCTCGGCCAGCACGTCGTCCTGGAAGTAACGGTCCTTCGAGAAGGACTTGGCCTGGCCGCGGCCCTGCATGGCGCCCAGCGAGCCCATGCCGCGGTAGCTCTTGAACTGCTTGCCGCCGACCAGGATCAGCTCGCCCGGAGACTCGGCGGTGCCCGCGAGCAACGAGCCGAGCATCACCGTGGACGCCCCCGCGGCGATGGCCTTGGCGATGTCGCCGGAGAACTGGATGCCGCCGTCGGCGATCACCGGGACGCCCGCGGGCTTGCACGCGGCGACCGCCTCCAGGATCGCGGTGATCTGCGGTGCGCCGACACCGGCGACCACCCGGGTGGTGCAGATGGAGCCGGGGCCCACGCCCACCTTGACCGCGTCCGCACCCGCTTCGACCAGGGCCGCGGCGCCCGCACGGGTCGCCACGTTGCCACCGACCACCTGGATCCGGTCGCCGACCTCGGTCTTGACCTTGGTCACCATCTGCAGCACCTGCGCCTGATGACCGTGCGCGGTATCCACCACCAGCACGTCGACGCCCGCGTCGGCCAGCGTCATGGCACGCGACCACGCGTCCTCGCCGACACCGACCGCGGCGCCGACCAGCAGGCGGCCGTCGCGGTCCTTGGTGGCGTTGGGGTACTGATCGGTCTTGACGAAGTCCTTGACGGTGATCAGGCCGCGCAGGCGCCCGTTGCCGTCGACGATCGGCAACTTCTCCACCTTGTGCCTGCGCAGCAGTCCCAGCGCGGCCTCGGCGGTCACGCCCTCCTGCGCGGTGATCAGGGGAGCCTTGGTCATCACGTCGGCGACGCGGCGGTCCTGATCCACCTCGAAACGCATGTCGCGGTTGGTGATGATGCCCACAAGCGCACCGGTCTCGTCCACCACCGGAAGCCCGGAGATGCGGAACCTGGCGCACATGGCGTCCACCTCGGCGAGCGTGTCGGTCGGACGGCAGGTCACCGGGTCGGTGACCATGCCCGCCTCGGACCGCTTGACCGTCTCCACCTGGGAAGCCTGGTCGGCCGCCGAGAGGTTGCGGTGCAACACGCCCATACCGCCCGCACGGGCCATGGCAATCGCCATCCGCGCCTCGGTCACCGTGTCCATGGCCGAGCTGACCAGTGGGGTGCGCAGACGGATCTCCCTGGTCAGCAAGCTGGAGGTCTCCACAGAGCTGGGGATGAGATCCGAGGCGGCAGGCAGCAACAGCACATCGTCGAATGTGAGGCCGAGCATGGCGATCTTGTTCGGATCGTCGCCACCCGTAGGAGGGCGGACTGCGATTCGTTCGCCCGGTACGGGATTACTCATTCGGATCGACCCCTCCTGGACGTCGATAGCGACCGGCGCCGGCAGAACCGGCGCCGTGACGGCTGATGGGATGGACGGTGGCGTTCGGCGGCGATGCGGTGGTGGCCCGCCGTAGCCTGTGCTCCATGGTATCTGTCCGGTGAACTCGCCGACGAAGTGAGCCCACCACCGAAACTGGCAGGCCGCATAGCTGGCGCAGACCACCCTGTTCTGCGTACCGTGGGGATGTGCGTGACCATCTACCACCTGGCTTGCCGCCGGATCCGTTCGCCGGAGACCCCTCCGACCCGTCCGCCGCGCTCGACGCCATCGAGCCCGGTGAACCGCTGGATCCCCACGAGCGCCTTGCGGTCGAGGAGGATCTCGCCGACCTCGCGGTCTACGAGGCACTGCTGGCCCACCGCGGAATCCGCGGACTCGTGGTCAGCTGTGAAGACTGCAGGCAGGACCACTACCACGACTGGGATATGTTGCGCGCCAACTTGCTGCAGCTGCTGGTCGACGGCACGGTCCGCCCGCACGAGCCCGCCTACGACCCGACGCCGGAAGCGTATGTCACCTGGGACTACTGCCGGGGATACGCGGACGCCTCGATGAACGAGGCCTTCCACGGCGACGGGTTCGACGGATTCGACGGCTGAGACCGGGCCCGGCCTGAACGCACGCGGCCTCTTCGAGGGCCGCGTATCTCACGCTTGCCGCTGTGATTTTCGACGCACACCATTACGGCGCCAATCGTTTGCCGAAACCCGTCCCGCCGGTCGAGTGCCCCTCTGATGCGCGGATTCTCGAACTGTCCGGTCCGAGAAAGACAAAAAGCCGATCGCCTGGCTGGCGATCGGTTCGTGTCTTGTTCGAAATAGTCGGTCAGCGACCGGGCGGCGTGAACGAGCCCGGGTTGGGGATGACCGGCACGCTGAAGGTCGGCGGCTGGTTGTTGTCCTGCGTCGGCGGCCGCGTAGCCGGTTGCGGCGGAGCCACCGTCGGATTCCCGGTATCCGCGGTGGGTTCACCCGTCGGCGGCTTGACGTCCGTGGTGGGCGGCTGCTGCGGCGGCGCGGGTTCCCCGGTCGCCGGCGGTGTGGTCGCCGCAGGCGGCGGCGTCGTCACCGGAGGCGCCGTGGTCGGCGTGCCACCACCGTTCGTAGTGCCGCCACCGTTGGTGGTGCCACCGCCGTTCGGCGCGGTCGCGTCGGCCGATGGGGAGGGCTTGTCCGTCTGCTCGCCCGGCTGCTGCAGGATCGTCGATCCCCCGCTGGTCGAGTTGGGCTTCGTAGTCGCACTGGTGCCCGGCGTGGCACGCGGGTCGGTGGTCTTGGGCACCGTCGACCCGAGCTGGTCGGCCAGGTCCTTGTCCACCTTGCTCAGCTCCGCGAGCAACCGCTCCCACTCGGTCATCAGCTCGGCGCGCTTGACCGGATCGCTGACCTGCGCGGCGTTCTCCTTGGCGCGCTCGAGGCGCACCTTCGCCTGCACCGGATTCTGCGTCACCAGCGTCGACGCCTCGCTCAGATCGGTGTCCGCCCGCTGCACGACGGTGGTCTGGGCCTGTTCGCTGAACACGACCTCCTTGACCCGCCACAGCGGATCACCTGGCTCCGCGTTGTACGAGAACGCCGTCATGCCGCCGATGACCAGGGCCAATGCTGCCGCGGCGCCCATGATCGGGCGTAGCAGCCGCAGTCGCCCGCCGCTGTGCGCCCCGATGCGAACCTGCCGCGCGCCGATCTCCTGGTTGACCGCGGCCACGATCGCATCCAGGTCCGGTTCGGCAGACATCGGAGCCGTGATCAGCTCCGCCCGCCAATCCGCGAGCAGCGTCGCGAGCTGATACTCCTCGGCGCTGTCGGTGTGCACCGGACCATCGCTGGCGATGGCGTCGATCAGAGCATCGTCGCGGCGTACCGCGGCGATGTCGACCGGGCCGCTGTCACCGGACGCCTCGGCGTAGGGACCGCTGTTTCGCGATCCAAGCCGCGCCTTCCAGTCACCCCGACCGCGCTCGCCATCCCTAGCCATACATTTCACCTGCCCTCGCCACTTGTGACTTGAGTTTCGCGAGTGCCCTGTGTTGGGCCACCCGTATCGCACCCGCCGTACTGCCCACGGCGACTGCGGTTTCTTCCGCTGACAAACCCATGACCAAGCGCAGGATCAAGATCTCCCGATGCTTCTCAGGAAGCGTCGCGAGCAAACGGTTCATCTGTCTGCTCGTCTCGGATTCGAGAGCTCGTTGTTCCGGTCCCTGGTCGGTGGATATGACATCTGGTACTTCGGCCATCGCCTCCGCCTTGTTACGGGCGGCATTGCGATGAGCGTCGGCGACCTTGTGCGAAGCGATCCCGTAAACGAAGGCCATGAAGGGCCTGCCCTGGTCTTGATACCTGGGCAAGGCTGTCATCACAGCCAGGCAAACCTCCTGCGCAACGTCGTCCGCGGAGAGCTGCCCACGCTCCGCGGCTCCGATCCGCGCGCGGCAGTAGCGCACCACCAGCGGGCGGACCATCTCCAGTACCTGAGCTAAAGCGGATCTGTCGCCCTGCGCAGCGGCAGCGACGGCGAGGTCCAACTCTTCGCCCGTGTGCGTCATCGTCAGAGATATTCCTGGCGTTACAAAGTGGCACGGTCCGGTGACGACCAGTGCTTCCACCGAAGGGGCGGAACGGATCTAACAATAGCGACCCGTTGCCGGGAACTGGGCAACACGGTGGTCTCCGTGATCACCTGCCCGCTACCAGGGGGCGCAATGTCCCGCCACCACGGGCGATTGCCGCTGCGCACTCGGCCGCCTCCGCCGCCGCGTTCTCCTCGCCCGATCCGGCGCGGAGCATGGCGCAAGCCCACTGCAACGGCAGCAGCCCGTGCTCGCGGCACCGTTGGGCGACCTCCTCGGCCGACACGCCGGATCGCTCGTGCGCGCCGCGCGCCGTGTCGGCCGCGGCGACCAGCAGGCGTGACTTCACCTGGTGCCGCACCGAGGGGGATCGGTCGGCCAGCTCCAGCGCGGCCGCCGCGTGCGCCGCCGCCGACTCGGAATCTCCTGTCGCCAAAGCCGTTTCCGCGGACACCCAGCACAGGCGAATCGCCGGACGCCAGCCGGCCTCGTACCGGCGCGCCGCCGAGGCGCTGCGCCGCAGCAGCCGATCCGCCAGGGCGAGCCGCCCGGTGCCCAGCGCGTCGGCGGCCAACCCGGTGAGCGCGTCGCAGATCGCGTCGGCGCGGCTGGGTCGGTAGCCACCCACCTCGTTCGCCACATCGCGGACGCCGGTCTCCGGCGCGGCATCGGCGGTGAGAATCAGCGCGGCGGCCCGGCCGTCGAACGCCGCCGCACGCTCGTGCCAGCCGAGCTGGCGGAGGAAAGAGCCCTCCGTACTTCTCGCCAGTGAGAGGAGTACGGGGTCGGTGCTGTGGTTGCATACCCTTCGCAATTCGGCGCGCGCCGCGGCGTAACGTCCCTGGCCGCCGAGCACCACCGCGCGATACCACCGGCCGAGCGCGTCGGAAGCGGGCGGCAACTCGGCGGCGGCGCGACCCGGATCGGCGCCGAAGGCGGCCTCGGCGAGGACCGCGACGTGAGGATCTCCGAGCGGAGCGGGCGCGAACACGGGCGCACTCTATCCTGACCGCCGCGCGTGCCGGGACGACGAAAGGTGATCGACCACCCGATCGGCATCCGCTCCCGCATTTCCGCGCCGAGCGGATGTTGCCATTAGGTAAATCTAGCCCCGGCAATCGCCTGGCTGCCGCGTCGGGAATTCATGCGCGTTTCGCGTAATTAACCTGCCGGCCCCGTTTCCGCCATCTTCGGATCCACGTCCCGCGAAGGCTGTCGGTGCCCGGAGTGACGGCCGCCATACGCCCGATGTCCCGGCCGGAGCGGCGCTACACCGCGGAAATCGCCGCTACCTGCGAAAACTATCGAGCGCACGGCACAAGTAGGACCGAGCCGCCTACGGCCAACCGAACAGTATCGCCGGAACCGACACGAAAAGTAAACAGTCCGGAGGTTAAATTTGGCAGCGCGAGATTTGGAAAAGTGCTGCGTCGAACTATTGACGGAATTTCGCGGCTGGACCTAACGTAGCTCATCGCCACGGACGGCGCCGCGCGAAATTGCAGCGACCGCGAAGGGCGAGCCCCCCGGGCACCCCCGCCGACACGGCGTCGTGGCCCACGAACTGTTGCAGAACAACTGCTCGACAACGCTGACGAGCTCGCACCACGAGGAGTTCACCATGCCCATGCCGACCCACCTCCCGGGACCCAACGCCGATGTCTGGGATTGGCAGATGCGAGGATCGTGCCGCGGGCAGGATTCCGCGGTGTTCTTCCATCCCGACGGCGAGCGTGGCCGAGCCCGCACCGCGCGCGAGATGCGCGCCAAGGAAATCTGCCGCACCTGCCCGGTACTCATGCAGTGCCGCACCCACGCGCTGAAAGTCAGCGAGCCCTACGGCATCTGGGGCGGCATGTCGGAGACCGAGCGCGAGATGCACGCGCGGCGCAACCGCCGCCGCATGGCCGTCTGAACCAATCTCCTCCCATCCGCACGCCAACGGGCGTCGAATCCCTAGCAAATAACGGGCCACTGCAACAGTGCTTCGGCCGAGCCGCTCACGCGACATGGTGACCGGTTCATCGCCGGAGGTCGGCGCGTGGGTTCCGATCGTCACGATCGATCGGCCGGCCGCCGTAGCGGAGGCCGGAAGCCGTGCACCCGCCGGTTCCGGCACGGCGCGACAGTGCTCGGCGTGTCACGGCGTGTCTCTTTCCGAGATGTCCGGCGTGTCGGCGCTTTTCGCCACGCGGCGCCGGCCCCATGAAGAGCTTGTGGGCACCCCACCGGAAGGGAGGTCATAGCGGCGCGCTACGGTAGTGACCGATGACACAGAATGGAGCGTTGTGACAACGCGGCCGCCAGCCGCAGAGGGCGACTCGTTCCGAAGAGATGCCTTCCCACCCCCGGTGGATTCTGCGGTTACGGCACGCGCAGCCGAAAGTATCGAGCTAGCCGCGCTTTTACATCGATGCGGCCGGGCCGACCAGGAAGCATTCGCCGAACTGTACGACCGGACGTCCGCGCGCGTCTTCGGTCTGGTATTGCGCGTCCTGCACGATCCCGGATATGCCGAGGAAACCACGCAAGAGGTCTATCTGCAGATCTGGCGGATGGCTTCGAGTTTCGACCCGGCGAAGGGTTCCGCGGTCACCTGGTTGATGACGCTCGCGCACCGGCGCGCCGTCGACCGGGTGCGGGCCGAGCAAGCCCACACCCAGCGCGAGGTCGCGTACGGGATCCGGGTGCTCGGCAACGAATTCGACGAGGTCACCGAAGAGGTCGAGCGCAGGTTCGAACAGCAGGCCGTCCTGGCTGGTCTCGCCACACTCACCGAAACCCAGCGGGAAGCCATCTCGCTCGCCTACTACGGCGGGCGCACCTATGCGGAGGTAGCCACCTACCTCGACGTAGGGTTACCTACGGTTAAGTCCCGGATTCGGGACGGATTGACACGACTGAAGAAAAGTTTGGGGGTGACGTGAGATGAACGAACGCCAGATCGATCTCGCGCACACCGTCGCGCTCGGATCGATCGACGACGAAGACCATCAGGAAGTGCAGGAATTGCTCGACAACGAGGACCCCGTGCTACGCGCGGAGTTCGTCCGGGAAGTCAGAGATACGAAAGAAGCGCTCTCCGCGCTCGCCGCAGCCACGGCGGCCACTCCGCCGCCGTCGCTGCGTGCTCGCCTACTCGCGGCCATCGCCGCCGAACAGCCCCCGGTCGCCAGCTGAATCCGGCGTTCCGCCAGGCATTCCCGCTCCGCGCGTACGGGCCGAAACGCCCGGATCATCCCGTGACCTTCGGCCCGCGGCCGATAGCGCGTCGAGCTTCGGAACACCCTCGCCCACCAGCGGAAGTCACGCCACGGCCTCGGCTTGTCGCCAGGACGGGCAAGGCCCCCGAACCACGTGGTCCGGGGGCCTTGCCTGCGGTGTTGCTCCGCAGCGGCACTGCGCTCAGTGCGCGTGGCCGTGGTGGCCGTGATCGTGCTGCTCCTCGGCGGGCTTTTCGACCACGGCGCTCTCGGTGGTGAGCACCATGCGCGCGACCGACGCCGCGTTCACGACGGCCGAACGGGTCACCTTGACCGGGTCGACCACGCCGTCGGTGAGCAGGTCGCCGTAGGTGAGCGTGGCGGCGTTGAAGCCCTCCTTGCCCTCGGCCACCTTGCTGACCACCACCGCGCCGTCCAGGCCCGCGTTGGTGGCGATCCAGTACAGCGGCGCCTG
This sequence comes from Nocardia gipuzkoensis, assembly GCF_021183645.1. Classification (NCBI taxonomy): domain Bacteria; kingdom Bacillati; phylum Actinomycetota; class Actinomycetes; order Mycobacteriales; family Nocardiaceae; genus Nocardia; species Nocardia gipuzkoensis. The sequence goes on from NZ_CP089225.1 coordinate 1,521,168, forward strand.
CAGCGCGGTGCGCACCACCTCGACGCCGACGGCCTCGTCACCGGACAGCGAGTCGCGCAGTTCGACGAGCTTGGCGCTCGCCTGCACCAGCGCGGTGCCACCACCGGGCACGATGCCCTCTTCGACGGCGGCCTTGGCGGCGCTCACCGCGTCCTCGACGCGGTACTTGCGCTCCTTGAGCGCGGTCTCCGTGGCCGCGCCGACCTTGATCACCGCGACGCCACCGGCCAGCTTGGCCAGCCGCTCCTCGAGCTTCTCGCGATCCCAGTCGGAATCGGTGGACTCGATTTCGCGGCGCAGCTGCGCCACGCGCGCCTCCACGTCCGCCGCGGAACCGGCGCCGTCGATGATCGTGGTGTCGTCCTTGCTGACGACGACGCGACGCACCTTGCCGAGCATGTCGAGGCCCGCTTCACGCAGGGTGATGCCCAGGTCGGGGTTCACCACGGTGCCGCCGGTGACCACGGCCAGGTCGTCGAGGAACGCCTTGCGGCGGTCGCCGAAGAACGGGGCCTTCACGGCCACGGCCTTGATCGTCTTGCGGATGGCGTTGACCACCAGGGTCGACAGCGCCTCGCCCTCGACGTCCTCGGCGATGATCAGGACCGGCTTGCCGCTCTCGGCCACCTTCTCCAGCAGCGGCAGGAAGTCCGGCAGCGAGCTGATCTTCTCGCGGTGCAGCAGGACGAACACGTCCTCCAGGACGGCCTGCTGGCTGTCGGGATCGGTGACGAAGTAGGGCGAGAGGTAACCCTTGTCGAACTGCACGCCCTCGGTGACGACGAGTTCGGTCTGCAGCGTCGAGGACTCCTCGACGGTGACGACGCCGTCCTTGCCGACGGTGGTCAGCGCCTTGCCGACCATTTCGCCGATCTCCTCGTCACGCGAGGACACCGTCGCGACCTGCGCGATGGCCTGCTCGCCGGAGACCGGGGTGGCCAGCGCGAGCAGCGCCTCGGAGACCACGTCGGCGGCCTTGGCGATGCCGGAGCCGAGGACGATCGGATTCGCGCCGGCGGCAACGTTCTTCAGCCCGGCGCGGACCAGCGCCTGGGCCAGCACGGTGGCGGTGGTCGTACCGTCGCCCGCGACATCGTTGGTCTTGGTGGCGACGCTCTTGACCAGCTGCGCGCCGAGGTTCTCGAACGGGTCTTCGAGCTCGATGTCGCGCGCGATGGTGACGCCGTCGTTGGTGACGGTCGGGCCGCCGAAGGACTTCGCGAGCACGACATGCCGTCCGCGCGGGCCGAGAGTGACCTTCACCGCGTCGGCGAGCTTGTCGACGCCGCGTTCCAGAGCCCGGCGAGCCTTCTCGTCGAACTCGATCTGCTTTGCCATGAGGATTCGCTCCTGTAGTGGATTGCGGCGCTCCGGACGCCTACGGGCCCGTCGCTCGCACCGCGTGTTTCAGTGCCGGGGATGTCGGCGCCGAACGCGTTCCGCCCCGGGTCGCGAAAGACACCGGGGCGGAACGCATGCGTGCCTGATCGGCTACTTGGTGACGACGGCCAGCACGTCGCGCGCCGACAGGATGAGGTACTCCTCGCCCTGGTACTTGATCTCGGTGCCGCCGTACTTGCTGTAGATGACGGTGTCACCCTCCTGGACATCCAGCGGGATGCGCTTCTCGCCCTCGTCGTCCCACCGGCCGGGACCGACGGCGACAACGGTGCCCTCTTGCGGCTTTTCCTTCGCCGTGTCAGGGATGACCAGGCCGGAGGCCGTCGTCGTCTCGGCCTCGTTGGCCTGGACGAGGATCTTGTCCTCGAGCGGCTTGATGTTCACGCTCGCCACGTTGAGCCCTCCACTTTCAGGGGATTCGGTCGTCCGGGACTGTTGCCCCGGACTCATCGGTTGGTCACGGTGCTGACCCTGCGCATAGCCCCGTCGTCGCGGGTGCCGGGACCCCTGCCCAGTGGTCAAGCTGCTGGCACAAGCACTACACACAGTGCCGACTAGCACTCTATACATGAGAGTGCCAGCGCTCAAGGCTGGGCGGTGCCAACTTTGCGCGGCGCGCCCATGACGGGTCCGGCTTGGCGATAAGTTCGAAGAAACAGTAACGTTCGGATAACGGATTGTGACACTATTGACGACGGTCGCTGTCCGGCCGCCACGTTCGTCGCCCGCGGGCGCGGGCGAGGCCGCACACCGGTACCACAGCGCCGCCGAAACACGCAGCGTCGCAGCACGATCTTCGCACTACCAGCTTCACCAGAGAGCAATACACACGTGATCCATGGCCGGTCCCCGCGACCCACCCGGACGAGGGGCCGGTTCGTTTCCCGGTCCGGGTCGCGCGTCATCCACACGGCGGTCCGGCAGTCCATTCGAGATGGTCGGCGACACCATGACCATCCGCTCGAAGGGAGGTGAACATGCGAACATCCCTCGGCATCTCGGCCGGGGCGGAGGTGGTGTGCTCGGCGTTGGTCGCCACCGCGTCCAACGGCGCACAGAGCTTCGATTACCGCGTCGTCTCCGCCGACGCGGCCCATTCCGATCTCGGTGACCTGGTGGCCTCCTCGATCGAGCTGATGACCACCCAGCTGCCGACCACGCAGCCGACGCGCGAGATCATCGGTCCGATCGGTGGGCGGTTCGCGGGCGCGCCGCGCGATGCCGTACCGATGACCGGTCATCCACCGACCAGTGTCGCGGTCGCCTACCGCACCAAGGAGCAGGCGCAGATAATCCGTTCGGCCACCGGCAAACAGCGCGACCTGCGGCTGATCCCGGAGGCCACCGCCGCCCTGACCTACCTGAAGCACACCGGCCTGCTGGACCGCTACGACACCGTCGCCATCGTCGACCTCGGCGCCTCCGGCCTCAGCGTCACCGTCGCCGACCGGACCGATGAGTCCGTGCTCCGTTCCGATCGCACCGCGGTCGTCAGCGGCAAGGCGATCGACGACCTGATCTACCACCATCTGGTGGACATGCACTTCGCCCGGCGCGGCGCCCGGCCCAACCGCGGCATGCTGACCAACCGGGGCCGCGCGGCGAAGGAGCACCTGTCCATCGCGCCCGCGGTCACCATCGACCACGTGGCCGGGCGTCCGCTGAAGCTGACCAGGGCCGACTTCGAAGAGCTGATCGCCGACCTGCTGCGCGATCTGGCGGTGTTCGTCACGGCCGCGTTCGCCCGAGCGCCCAGGCAACCGCAGGCGGTCGCGGTCATCGGCGGCGGCGCCAACATCCCGGCGGTGCTCGACACGCTCACCGCCGCGCTGGAGGTCCCGGTGTTCACCGTGCCGGACCCCGAGGCGGTGACCGCGAAAGGCGCCGCGCTGGTCGCGGATTCGGTGCAGCCTTCGGTGTTCCCGGTGGGCGCGCTCGGCGGCGACGCGCCGGCGGGGACGGTCACCAAGGTGTTCGGCACCCTGGCCGGAGCCCTCGTGGTCGTCGGCCTGATCGTCGGTTACGGCGTGAAGACGTTCGCGCCCACCTCGGACGACGAGGTCTCCCCCGCGGGCACCACGAGCAGCGCTTCCCAGCTGCCGCCCCCCACATCCGCACCGCCGTCGACCGCGGCGGCCACCACGCACGGCCACACCGTGGACAGCGCGGGCAGCGCGCCGACGACCACCGAACGCGGACCGCAGAGCGCGACCGGCGTTCCGCCGACCACGCAGGTGATCACCCCCACGCAGCCCACGCTGCGGCCGGACCCGAACCTCCCGCCGATACCGTTCCCCGAGCTACTCGGTCCGCTGTTCGGCAATCCGAATGCGGCGCAGACCGGTTCGCCCGAGCAGCCGTCGAGCCGCACACTGTCGCCGACGGCGCCGAGTGCCGCGGCTCCCGGCACGAACTCGGCACCGAATCAGGCACCCGCGCGGTCGAGCCTGCCGCTTCCGCCGGGAGGGAACTCGGGGTCGGCGGCGAACCCGGGACTGTTCCTCCCGAACTGAGGCGGCCGCAGTTCGATTGCTCCGGTAAGCCCAAGGAGGGGCCGGCGAGATGGGTCTCGGCGGACGAACTGGTCGGCGCTGCTGCCGGGTCTGCGAGTCGGCGGTGATCACCTCGCCGGGTCCGCGGGAAAGCAGGCCGGGGCAGCACCGGCCGCTCGCCGGGATTCGAGCAGGTCAGCGGACCATGCTGACCGACACCGGCAGACCGGGATCGGTGGCGACCGTCAGCGGCGAAGGCGCCGCGCCGCCCGCGATGACGTGCGCGCCCAGTGCGGCGATCATCACCCCGTTGTCCGTGCACAGCCGGGGCTTGGGCACCCGAAGGGTCAAACCGGCCGCGGCGCAACGCTCCTCGGCCATCGAGCGAATCCGGGAGTTGGCCGTCGCGCCTCCGCCGAGCACCAGCGTGCCGACACCGACGTCCTGCGCCGCGCGAACCGCCTTCATGGTGAGCACATCCGCGACCGACTCCTGGAACGAGGCCGCGATATCGGGAATGGGAAGATCCTCGGCGGCGACGCCGTCGCGCTGGGCTGCCTCCACGTAGCGGGCCACCGCGGTCTTGAGTCCGGAGAAGGAAAAGTCGTAGCGCGGATCGCGCGGCCCGGTCATACCCCGGGGGAAGGCGATGGCGCGCGGATCACCGCTCGCCGCGGCGGCATCCAGTGCCGGACCGCCGGGGAAGCCCAGCCCGAGCAGGCGCGCCACCTTGTCGAACGCCTCGCCCGCCGCGTCGTCGACGGTGCTGCCCAGCTCGACGATCGGCTCGGCCAGATCCGTGACGTGCAGCAGGTGGGTGTGCCCGCCCGACACCAGCAGGGCGACGCACGGCGGCATCGGCCCGTGTTCCAGGGTGTCCACCGCGACGTGCCCGCCCAGATGGTTGAGCGCGTAGAAAGGCACGTCCCAGGCCGCCGCGTACGCTTTCGCGGCGGCGACGCCGACCAGCAGCGCACCGGCCAAGCCGGGGCCGATGGTCACCGCCAGCGCGTCCGGCTTCGCGATTCCCGCCGCCGACAGCGCGCGGCGCATGGCGGGCACGATCGCCTCCAGATGGGCACGCGAGGCGATCTCGGGGACGACGCCGCCGAAGCGCGCGTGCTGCTCCACGCTGGAGGCGACCTCGTCGGCGAGCAGTTCGCACGTGCCGTCGGGGTGGCGGCGGACGATGCCGACTCCGGTTTCGTCGCAGGAGCTTTCGATGCCCATGATGATCACGACAGCACCTCGTCCGGGGTGCGCCAACGCCGGTCCTCGCTGCTCAGCGCGGGCCTGCGCATCGTGTACGCGTCCGCGCCACTGGGGTGGTAGTAGTTCTTGCGCAAGCCGATGATGTGGAACCCGTGCTTGGCGTACAGCGCGATCGCGGCCGCGTTGTCGGTGCGGACCTCCAGGAACACCGGTCCACCGCGCCTGCCTGCCTCGGCGAGCAGCGCCTCGAGCAGCAGGGTGCCCACACCCGCGCGGTGGCAGCGGGGATCGACGCCGATGGTGTGCACCTCGGCCTCGGGGTGTTCGGCATCACCCAGCAGGGCGATACCCGCGTAGCCCACCATTCGCCCGTCGTCGTCGCGTGCGGTGATGTAGCGGTTGTGCCGACCGGCCAGCTCGGACCGGAACGCCACGGCGGCCCACGGATCGTCCTCCGGGAACAGCAGCTGCTCCAGTTCGACGCAGCGGGTGATGTCGGCGGCCACCATCGGCTCGATCCGGAAAGCCACGGACGTCACGCTCCCGTCCGGTCGAGTCGGCGATAGGCGTTCTCCACCGCGTCCGGCCTGCGCAAGTACAGCGGAACCAGCGGCTCGGGCACGCTGCGCGAGAGCAGCTCGGCAGCCGCGACGCGCACCAACCCGACGGGCGACGGCGTCTCGGCGGGGACTACGGGAAGGTCGAAGAAGTCGACGTGCGAAGCGGATCCGGCGATGGCCGTGGCCTGGTCGGTATCCAGGTCGGAGGGCTTGCATACCTCGGGCCCGGCCACCCGCGTGCCTTGCCGGTACCGCGCCCAGTACACCTCGCGCCGCCGCGCGTCGGTCACCACGAGCAGTTCGGCGTCGGCCGGGAGGTCGACCGTGGGCGGCACGGCAGGCTCGACAGCGGCGTCGGCGGCGATCGCGTCGAGGCTGCACACTCCGTAGACGGGGATGCCGAGCGCGTCACCGAACGCGGCCGCGGTGGCCATGCCGACGCGCAGGCCGGTGAACGGCCCCGGACCCACACCGACGACGATCGCGTCGACTTCGGTCCTGGAACGGCCTGCCTCGGAGAGGCATTCGAGGATCTGCGGGGTGAGCACCTCGGCGTGGGCACGGGGGTCGACGCGCACCCGGGAGGCGACGGTCCGTGCCCGGACGGGATCCGCCACGTCGGCGCCCGGCTCCAGCTCCACCAGTCCCGCTGTGACGGCGGGTGTCGCGGTGTCGACGGCTAGTACAAGCATGATTGGCCCAACGATACCGGGTGGTAAGCGTCACCGACGCATAGCTACCCGATAGCTAATCCACCCATTCCCAGATCGCGGTGCGCACATCCGAATCCGGCGTACGCGACAGCAGCACGCGCAGGTGGCGCTCCGCGAGGTGCTCCACCACGCCGCGGCCCCACTCCACCACCACCACCGCCTGATGCAGATCGGTGTCCAGATCCAGTGCGTCCAGTTCATCGAGGTCGCCGCCGAGCCGATAGGCGTCCACGTGCACCATGGGCACCGGCGGCCCGCCTTCGCGCTGCCCGGCGCGGTGCTGGCGGGCGATGATGAACGTCGGCGAGCTGACCCGTCCCTGTACGCCGAGCCCCGCCGCGATGCCACGGGTGAGCGCGGTCTTGCCCGCGCCGAGCGGACCGTCCAGCACCACCAGATCACCGGCGCGCAGATCCGTGGCCAGTTCCCGGCCGAGGGCCTCGGTGTCGGCGACGGTGGGCAGCACCCGATACCCCGGATCAGCCACCGCCCACCTCCGAAGCGTCCCCGGCCACCGGCTCGATCGCACCGGCGCGTATCAGCAATCGCTCCAGCGCGGCGTTGACGATGTCCGGATACTGCATGTGCGGCATGTGCGCCGCGCCTTCCAGCCGGATGAGCTCGCTGCCCGGCAGCGCCGCGGCCAGCGCACGCGAATTGCGGAACGGGATCACCAGATCGTGGGCGCCGCCGAGCACCAGCACCGGTGTGCCCGCCAGCGCGGGCAACGCGGCCGACTCGTCGTGCAGCTCGATGGACTGGAGGAACTTCACGATGGTCTCCACCGGCGTCCGGTCGATCATCAGCGTCGTGAAACGCGACAGGGTCGGGCTCACCCGGCCGTGGAACGAGCTGACATGCAGGATCGGCGTGATCAGATGCCGCGCGGTGACGCGTCCGGCCTGCACCAGCGCGGGCGCGGTGTGCACCGCCAGCCGGAAGCCGTCGATGGCGGGATTGCGCAGCAGTTGCCCGATGCCCGCCGCGGTGACCCCGGCGGCCGCGGTCGACAGCAGTGCGATCCCGATCACCCTGGCCGCGAACAAATCCGGGAACCGCGCGGCCGCGGCCAGGATCGCCATCCCGCCCAGCGAATGCCCGACCAGCACCACCGGTCCGGTCGCGGCGGTGGCGCGCACCACTGCCGCGAGGTCGCACCCGAGCTGGGCGATCGTGCAGCTCGCGGCGCTCGGCACGCCGGAACGGCCGTGCCCGCGCAGGTCGAACAGCACCATGCGAACCCGTGCGCCCCACCGCTTTTCCAGGTCACGCCGCTGAAAGTGGAACGACGCCATGCTGTTGCAGAAGCCGTGCACGAAGATCACCGTCACCGGCGCGTCGTCGGGGCCGCAGGTCCGCGTGGCCAACGCGACGCCGTCATCGGCGAGCACCGTGCCCGCGCGGTCGGCATCGATCAGCCCGAAATCCTCGTCGCGGTGGTCGTCGCCGCGCGCGGGCCACAGCACGCGCGCGCCTGCGCGACGCAGGGCATGGGCGCCCGCCAGCGCACCCACGACACCCACGGTGGCCAGCCCGCCACGCAGCGGGGTCACCCGGAAGCGGCTCATCGCACGTCACCGATGAAGCGCCGCGTGGCCCGGCCGCGCGGCGAGCACACCACTTCGTAGTGGATGGTGCCGAGCAGGTCCGCCCATTCCTGGGCATGCGGTCGCGCGCCGAAGAGGACGGCGGTGTCACCTTCCCGGACACCGGCCGCGTTGTCGCCCAGGTCGACGACGAACTGGTCCATGCACACCCGGCCGACGTTCCTGCGGCGAGCCCCGCCGAGCCAGACGTCGAATCGTCCGCTCAAGGGACGGAACACGCCGTCGGCGTAACCCGCCGGGATCAACGCGACGGTGGTGTCGTGCGGCGCGATCCACTGGTGCCCGTAGGAAACGCCTTCACCTGCGGCCACCCGCTTGACCAGGGCCACCCGGGCCTGGAACGTCATCGCCGGACGCAGGCCGAAATCGTTGTCCGGTATCGGCGACAGGCCGTACATCGCGATGCCCGGCCGGACCAGGTCGAAGGCCAGGTCGGGCCGGGTCAGGGTGGCGGCGGAGTTGGCGATGTGCACCAGCTCCGGCTCCAAGCCGTGCTCCTTGGCGGTGGCGATCGCCTCCAGGAAGCGGGCGCGTTGCACGTCGTTGTTGGGGTGCTCCGGCTCGTCGGCGTGCGCGAGGTGGGAGAAGATCGCGCGGAAACGCACCGCCTGCTCGTCGACCAGCGTGCGCAGCGCGGCCAGTACCGCCGGGTACTCGACCGGCGACACGCCGTTGCGGTTGAGGCCGGTGTCCACCTTCACGGTGACCGTCGCCGTACGGCCCACGCCGCGCGCCGCGGCCTCGACCGCGCGCAAGTGGGCGAGCGAGGAGATGCCGATCTCCACATCGGCGGCCACCGCGGCCGCGAAGTCGGTGTCGGTGTTGTGCAGCCAGCACAGGATGGGCGCGGTGATCCCGGCCGCGCGCAACTGCACGGCCTCGGCCACCGTCGTGACGCCCAGCTCGGCCGCACCCGCCGCGAGAGCAGCCCTGCCCACCTCGACCGCGCCGTGGTTGTAGCCGTCGGCCTTCACCACCGCCAGCACCGCGGCATCGCCTGCGTGTTCCCGCAGGATCCGCACGTTGTGGGCGATGGCATCCAGGTCGATGACCGTTTCCACTTGCGCATTCACGGCAGTCGGTTCCGCCTCTCCGGGGATTCAAGCCGTACCAGTGGGGTGGTACAGGATGAGCGTTCGGTCCCTGCGTCCGATGTCCTGTGAGTTCTGGGCGTACCCGGCGAGTTACCCATGTGCTCGCGAGATCAGTCGTTGGGTTCGTTCCGGCCGAGTCTATGGGCGCGCTCGGTTCCGGTTCCACTCGGTTTGCGCGCCGGTCGGTACGCGTGATCGGCGCCACGACCGGCGCCGATTTCGACAGCGCGATAGACGCGGGCCTCGCTGGGCAGCCGTCAGGTCTTCGAATACGCACCGAAATCCGGCCCGCGACGGCACGGCGTTTGCCGGACCATCGACTTCGACACCGTCGTTCCGCCGACGCATCGGGGCATGGGTGCTCGCGAACTCGCACTGGGGATCACTAGAAGCCTGCGGCTCCGGACCGAGTGGATCGCCGTGGCGACCTGCGGGTGGCCTCGGCTCGATAGTGCGGCCGCGGTCTGTCGCCGAGTGAGCGACCTGCGTGAGCGTGCCGACCCGGTGGCCGGGAAGGGCTGCGGGCCAGGTCAGAAGGGGTGGGCGAGGCGACGCAGAACTCCGATCGCTGGACGGACATGCGCTGCCAGGACGCTTGCGGAGATGGGGGCTCCCGAGGGCGCGTCGTCATGGGCGGCGAGGTTCGCGGCCAGCGCGTGCACCCGCGCGGACGCGGCGGCGGACCAGGCCGGGTCGCGGCCCGCGGCGAGCAGCGTCCCGATGATGCCGGAGAGCACGTCGCCCGCGCCCGCGGTCGCAGCCCACGAACCGCCCGCCTCGTTGACCAGCACCGGACGGCCCGGTGCCGCCACAAGCGTGGCGCGACCTTTCAGCAGCACCGTGACCTGCCAGGAATCGGAGAACTCCCGGACCGCGGCCACCCGGTCCGGGCCGAGTTCGCGGCCGGTGAGACGAGCGAACTCGCCCGCGTGCGGGGTCAGGACCGTAGCGGCCGTGCGGCCGCGCACCAATTCCGGCTGGGTGGCCAGCAGGGTCAGGCCGTCGGCGTCGACCACCACCGGGAGGTCCGTTGCCAAAATGTCGGCAAGGAGCTGGCCGGCCTCGGCGTCGGTGCCCGCGCCGGGTCCGAAGACCCAGGACTGGACGCGACCGGCATCGGCGAGCTGCTGGGTGGCGATCACCTCGGGAAAGTGGTTCAGCACCTCGGCCGCCGCCGTTCCCGCATACCGCACCATGCCCGAAGTCGCGGCCACGGCAGCGCCCGCGCACAGCACCGCCGCGCCGGGATAGGTTGCGCTGCCCGCGCAGATTCCCGTCACACCCTGTGTGTACTTGTCGTCGGACGGGCCGGGAACCGGCCACGCGGCGCCGATCGATGCCGGCTCCAGCGCGACGAGACTCGGCTCCGGCAGGTCCAAACCGATGGGAACCAGCTCGATTCGGCCACACTGCGGCGCGGCGAGAGCGTGCACGGGCTTGTACGCGCCGAAGGCCACGGTGACCTCCGCACGGACGGCCGGTCCGTCGATCGCGCCGGTGCCCGGGTCGACACCGCTGGGCAGGTCGGCCGCGACGATCGGAGCGTGCAGCGCCGCAACGATTTCCGCCGCCCGCGGCCGCAGCGGGCCACGACCGGAGATGCCGACGATGCCGTCGATCACCAGGTCGGGGTCGCCCGGGTCGTCGGCGACCCGTCCGCCCGCCTTGCGCAGCGCCGCGAGTCCTTTCGCGTGCGCGCGCTCCGGGTTCAGCAGGACCGCGGTGACCGCGACGCCACGGCGGCGCAACTGCGCTCCGGCCCAGAGCGCGTCGCCGCCGTTGTCTCCGGACCCGACCAGCAAGGTGACCGCTCGTCCCGCCACCCCTCCGGTGCGCTCCCGGAGTTCGCCCGCCGCCACCGTGGCCAAGCCGTGCGCGGCACGACGCATCGGCACGCCGTCCGGCACCCGGGTGAACAGCTCGGCCTCCGCCGCGCGCACCTCCTCGACCGTGAAATAGCCCCGCTGCGTGGACATCGCCGCTCCCTCCGTCGGTGTGGGCTACTACGCTTGGCCATCATGCCAAGCGTCCGTCACCGCACCGGGACCCTCCGCGCCATCACGGGTGCCGCCCTCGCCGGAGCACTGCTGCTGTCCGGCTGCGGTGGCGACGAATCCGGTTCGGCCGCCACCACGACGAGGAAGCCCGCTCGGCCGACCACCACCGCTCAGCAGACCGGCGAGCGCAAGCCCGCCGCCGCCACCGTCGCGGTGGACGACATGAAATTCTCCCCGGCTGACGTCACCATCAAGGTCGGCGACACGGTCACCTGGAAATTCGATGACAAGGTCCCGCACAGCGTGCAGGGCATCGGCGACAAGGCGATGGGCATCAACAGCCCGATCTTCGACCGAGGCGAGTGGAGCTATACCTTCACCACCCCGGGCAACTACCGCTACCTCTGCTCACTGCACCCGGAGATGCGCGGGTCGGTCACCGTCCAATAGCGCGCATCCGAACGATCCGGACTCGCCTGTTCACACCGGACGGTAGTCCCGGGGGCGGGCGCCGCGGGCCGAGCTGGTGTTCAGGGCTTCGACCGCGGCTACGAGGGGAGCGAGTTCCGGATCGGCGGCGGCTTGACCGAGGGCGCCGGCCAAGGCGGCGTCGTGCGTGGGACGGGCCTGCTCGAGCAGGTCCAGGCCGGCCGGAGTGACATCGGTGTAGATGCCGCGGCGGTCGTCGGGGCAGAGGTAGCGCTGGAGCAAGCCGCGATCCTCGAGCCGGGACACCAGGCGGGTGGTGGCGCTCTGGCTCAGCACCACGGCCTCGGCGACCTGGTTCATCCGCAGGTGGCCGCCGGGCCCGTCGTGCTGACGGCTCAGGACGAGCAGCAGCGAGTACTCCCGAACGCTCAGGTCGTGGCCGGATTGCAGCGCCCGTTCGATGTGCGCCTCGATCCGGTCGTGCAGCAGCGAGAGTGCGTACCAACCATCGGCCAGGCCGGTCAGGGCGGCATCCGCGGTCATCGGCGTTCCTTCGCGTCGGGGATCGTGCCTCCAGGGTAGACGGGTTGCGCAATTGCCCGCGCTTGCAATTAAAGCGCGTCTGCAATTATTGTCTCCGCCTGTAAAGGTCGTACGCAACGTCCCTGGAGGCTCACACATGCCCCTCGCACTCCTCGCCCTCACCCTCGGGGCGTTCGGGATCGGGACGACGGAATTCGTCGTCGTCGGTCTGCTGCCCGACATCGCGGGCACCTACGCGGTATCCATCCCCACCGCGGGCCTGCTCGTCACCGGGTACGCGCTCGGCGTCGTGGCGGGTGCGCCGCTGATGACCGGGCTCGGCACCCGGGTATCGCGCAAGCGCATGCTGCTCGGCATGCTGGCGCTGCTCGTCCTCGGCAACGTCCTGTCCGCCGTCGCCCCGACCTTCGGGCTGATGCTCACCGGGCGGATCGTGGCCTCGCTCGCCCACGGCGCGTTCTTCGGGATCGGCGCGGTCGTCGCGGGAACACTCGTCGGCCCCGACCGGCGCGCCGGTGCGATCGCGATCATGTTCACCGGGCTCACCGTCGCCACGATGGTGGGCGTTCCGCTGGGCACGCTGCTAGGGCAGTACTTCGGCTGGCGGCTGACCTTCTTGTTCGTCGCGCTGGTCGGGCTGATCGGCCTGGTGGGCGTCGCGGCGCTGGTTCCGGCGCAACCCGCGCCCGCGGATGCCGCGCTGCGCACCGAACTCGCGGTGTTCCGCAATCCCCAGGTGCTGCTCGCCATGGCGATGACAGTGCTCGGCTTCGGCGGCGTGTTCGCCGCCATCACCTACCTCGCGCCGATGATGACCGAGGTCACCGGCTATGCGGAAAGCTCGGTCACCTGGCTGCTCGTGCTGTTCGGTCTCGGCTTCTTCCTCGGCAACCTGATCGGCGGCAAGTTCGCCGACCGGCACCTGATGCCGATGCTGTACCTCACGCTCGGCGGGCTCGCGATCGTCCTCGCGCTGTTCACCGTCACCGCGCACGGCAAGGTCGGCGCCGCCGTCACGATCGTGCTGATCGGCGCCCTCGGCTTCGCGACCGTCCCACCGCTACAGAAGCGCGTCCTCGACCAGGCGGCGGGCGCGCCCACCCTGGCCTCCGCGGTCAATATCGGCGCGTTCAATCTCGGCAATGCCGTGTCCGCCTGGCTCGGTGGCGTGGTGATCGCCGCGGGTCTCGGCTACACCTCCCCCAACTGGGTCGGTGTGGGCTTGGTCCTGGTCGCGTTGGTCCTCGCGGTCACATCCGGATACCTGGAACGTCGCGCCCCAGCCGTGCCGGCGCAGCCTTTGGCCACCGTGCCCGCTTAGGTGCCTGTCCCGCGGAGCAGCGGCCGCGCACTCGAGGGTGCGCGGCCGCCGAACTATTCCACGGTGACGGATTTGGCCAGGTTGCGTGGCTTGTCGACGTCGTAGCCGCGCGCCTGGGCCACCTCGGCGGCGAAGATCTGCAGCGGGACCGTCGACAACAGCGGCTGGAACAGCGTCGGCGCGCTGGGGATCTCGATGAGATCGTCGGCGAACGGGCGAACCGTGTCGTCGCCTTCCTCCGCGATCACGATGGTGCGCGCGCCGCGAGCCTGGATCTCCCGGATATTGCTGAGCAGCTTCGAGTGCAGTACCGCGCGCCCCTTCGGCGACGGCATCACCACTATCACCGGGAGGCCGTCCTCGATCAGCGCGATCGGCCCGTGCTTGAGCTCGCCGGCCGCGAAGCCCTCGGCGTGCATGTAGGCCAGCTCCTTGAGCTTGAGCGCGCCTTCCAACGCCACCGGGTAGCCGACGTGACGTCCGAGGAACAGCACCGTCGGCACCTGCGCGAGTTCCCGCGCGATCGCCCGCACCTGCGGGGCGGTCTCCAGCACGCGTTCGACCAGCTTCGGCATCGCCTCGAGTTCGGCGAACTCACGGGCGACCTCGTCCGGGTACTTGGTGCCGCGCGCCTGCGCCAAGGCGAGCCCGACCAGGTAATTCGCGGTCACCTGGGCCAGGAACGCCTTGGTGGAGGCGACGCCGATCTCCGGCCCGGCCCTGGTGTAGAGCACCGCGTCGGATTCGCGGGGGATCTGCGCGCCGTTCGTGTTGCAGATCGCGAGGACGCGCGCCTTCTGCTCCTTCGCGTGCCGCACCGCCTCCAGCGTGTCGGCGGTCTCGCCGGACTGGGAGATCGCCACCACCAGCGTGGAACGGTCCAGTACGGGATCGCGGTAGCGGAATTCGCTGGCCAGCTCGACCTCGACGGGCAGCCGCGTCCAATGCTCGATGGCGTACTTCGCCAGCAGACCGGAGTGATAGGCGCTGCCGCACGCGACGACGAACACCTTGTCGAAGTCGCGCAGCTCCTGGTCGGCGAGGCGCTGCTCGTCCAGCACGATCCGGCCCGCACCGTCGTGGTCGGTGCTGAAATGGCCCATCAGCGTGTCCGCGACCGCGGCGGGCTGCTCCTCGATCTCCTTGAGCATGAAGTAGTCGTGGCCACCCTTCTCGGCGGCGGCCAGGTCCCAGTCGATGGTGAACGGGCGGGTGCGCGAACCGGCGTCGTCGCCCGCGAAGTCGGTGACCCGGTAGCTGTCCAGGGTGATCACGACGGCTTGGTCCTGGCCGAGTTCGACCGCCTCGCGGGTGTGCTCGATGAACGCCGTGACGTCCGAGGCGATGAACATCTCCCCCTTGCCGACGCCGACGACCAGCGGCGTGGAGCGGCGCGCGGCCACGATCATGTCCGGGTGGTCGGCATGGGTGAAGACCAGCGTGAACGCACCCTCCAGGCGGCGCAGCACGGCCAGCGCGCTGGCCGCGAAGTCACCGGCGGTCGGGCCGTCGGCGTACGCACGGGCCACCAGGTGCACGGCGACCTCGGTGTCGGTGTCGCTGCTCAGTTCGACACCGGCGTCCTCCAGCTCACGACGCAGCGGAGCGAAGTTCTCGATGATGCCGTTGTGCACCACGGCGACCTTGCCGCTGTCGTCCCGATGCGGATGCGCGTTGCGGTCGGTCGGCGCGCCGTGCGTGGCCCAGCGGGTGTGCCCGATTCCCGTGGTGCCGGCGAAACGGTCCATCCCGGATTCCGCGAGTTCGGCCTCCAGATTGGCCAGGCGACCCGCCTTGCGTTCCACCGCCAGCGCGCCCGCGCCGTCCAGGATCGCCACACCCGCGGAGTCGTATCCGCGATATTCCATGCGGCGCAACGCGTCAACGACGACGCCGAGCGCGTCTCGGTACCCGACGTACCCCACGATTCCGCACATGGCTCACCACACTACTTATCGGATAACGTTCACGTCGTGTCGGCGTCTGTGAAATCGCTACTGAGCACCCTGACCAGCCGTGGCCCGCACCGCGTGTTGCGTGGCAATCTGGCCATCGCCGGCCAGCCGGGGGTGGTGTTCACGCCCGAGTCGGGGCGGAATCTGCCTGCCGTCGCGTTCGGACACGGCTGGCTGACCGGGGCGAGCCACTATCGCACCCTGCTCGAGCACCTCGCTTCCTGGGGAATCGTGGCCGCCGCCCCGGACACCGAGCGCGGGCCGATTCCGTCACATCTGGGCCTGGCCGCCGATTTGCTCACCACGCTCGACATCTGCACCGGCGTGCGGCTCGGCGACGGCGAGATCAGCGTGCATCCGGAGCGCCTCGCCCTGGCCGGACACGGCATGGGCGCGGGCGCCGCCGTGCTCGCGGCCGGCCGCCGCGACGTCGCCACCGTCGCGGCGCTGTTTCCCGCGCCGACGGCGCCCGCCGCCGAGGCCGGCGCGACCGACCTCGACATTCCGGCGTTGATCCTGGCCGGCGCGACCGACATCACCTCGGTCAGCTCCAACGCCATTCCGCTGGCCACCGCGTGGGGCGGCTCCGCCATCCTGCGCGCCGTCGACAAGGCCTCGCACAACGGCATCATCGAGGGCAGGCGCGTGCTCGCCGCCGTTGGCGCGGGCAAGCACGAATCGAAGACCGCCCGCACCACGCGCGCGCTGCTGGCCGGTTACCTGCTCGCCACGCTGGCGGGCGACAAGACCTACCGTGCCTTCGCGGACCCCGACGAGGTCATCCCGCACACCACCGTCGTGGACCCGGAAGCGCCCCAGGAGGAGGCGCCACCGAAGCTCAAGGTGGGGCAGCTCGCCGCACTGCTGCGGCGGTAGCGCAGACGCCGCGGGCCGCCGCGCCGGTCAGATCAGCCAGCTCTTGCGTTGGTAGAACTTGGCCTCTTCGTCCTCATCGTCGACCGGAGTGACCGTCTGATTGGCCCGGCGGGCGGCCATCGACCGGGCGATGGCCTCGCGCTGCTCCCGCGCTTCGTCTTCCAGCCGTTGTTCAACCTCCGCCTCGGCCGGTTCGCCCGCATGCGTGGCCCAGAATTCGTTCATGTCGGCGACCAGGCGGTCGGCGAACTCCCGGCCGGTCGCCGCGGTCTCCTCGTTGATCGCCTGGATCTCATCGAGCAGCAGTGACATTCGGCGCTGGTTCTCGGCGCCGAGTTGCCTGGCTTCCTCGGCGTAGTTCACCATGTCGCGCCTCCTCGCTCGTCCGGTACGGCGGCAGTCATCCGGCCGCGCTCACAGTGGGCCCGCCTCCGCGAGCTCCGCACCCAGCGGCCCCGCTTCGGCCAGTTCCGCGCCGCTGTCCACCGGTGTGTCCGATTCCGGCTCGCCCTGGTTCGGCATCGGCTTCGGGTAGTGCTCGCCGTCTTCTTCGCGCCGGGCGCTCGGCGGGGTGGCGCCCGGCAGACCGGGTTGCTCCGCATCGGTGTCCGGTGCGGGCGCCGGGCTGGGTGCCTTCTTCTCCTCGGCTTTCGATCCCTCGGCTTCCGGTGCTTCGGCTTCCGGTGCTTCGGACTCCGGCGCCTTGGGCTGCGCATCCTCGGCCTCCGGAGCCCCATGCTGCGCGTCCTCGGCCTCCGGAGCCGGAGGCTGCGCGTCCTCGGCTTCCGGGTCGGTCGCCGAGATGATCGGCATCCCGTGCTCGTTCAGCTCGACGGTGAACTCCCGCACCTCGCCCGTCGCCTCGGAGAGGAGGAATTTCACCTGGCCGTCCGGCCCTATCTCGAACCGCACGTGCTTGTCGCCCAGATCGAATTCCGCCTTCGGCCGGTGAGTTTCGTCCTTGTCGCCGGCGACGCCGTCGTCGGCTTCGGCGCTGTTCGGATCGGCGCTCTGCATGAGTTTTTCGATCGCGTCGTCGACTCCGCTGGTGATGGCGCCGCTCAGCGCGGACAACCCCGAATTCAGTGCCTGGCCGACACCCGTTGCCACCGACGTGATCTCCCGCGCCACCTGACTGATCGCGGCCAGTCCATCCAGCGACGGCAGTCTGAGCTCTGGGGTGGCGGGGATGCTCGGCGCTGCCGGTGTGCTGGGCGTGGCCGGAGCGCTCGGAGTGGTCGACGTGGGGATGCCGCTCGGTGTGGTGCTCACCGGGATCGTGGCGGCGGGCACGCCGGGCGGCCCGGGAGATCCCGTGGCCTTGGGCTCGTCCTGGACGGCGGGCACGCCGGGCTGCGGTGCCGCCGAGGTTTCCGGGTACGGGTAGGCCCGGTCTGCGACCTGCGCCAGCGCATCGGCCAGATTCTTGTACTGATCCTCGAACAGGCGGTCGACCTCGGCGCAAACGTCGACATAGGACGCCAGTTTCCGATCGAAGTCGGGTCGGAAGGTCTTGGTCAGCCACTCCTCGGTGACGCTGCGTACCCGGTCCCCGTACGCGCCGGTGAGCAGATTCCGGCTGTCGGAATTGATGAAGCCGAGCACACTTTTGTTGATCTTGTCCTCCGGCACGGCCAGCGCCGGGAAGATACGGCCGAGTGCGCGGACCTGGTCCGCGTCGATCCACTCCCGCGCATTGTGCACATCCACAACGACTTTCACGTCTTCGGGAGTCTTGCCGTCGATCTGGACGACTTTGCCGCCGCCCACCGGGCCCTCCAGCAGCTCCCTGGTGGCGAACGCTTTCGCGGCGACCGCCGAGCGCAGCGCAGCCGCCATGTCGGCGATCACGGCCATGGCCGCTCGGGCGTGCTGCCGGTCCTCGTCGGCCAGAACCGACTGTTTGCCGAGCATGTCGAGCGCGGCGGTGGCCGCCGTCCCCTGCCACAACTCGGGCAGCCGACGGGTGTAGCCCTGCTGCGCGTCCCATTGGCGATCGACCTCGGACAGGGCGACTTTCAGCGCCTCGCCCGCCTGCTCCAGCTTGTCCAGCCGCATGCCGCGCTGCTCGTCGTACATCGCCAGCAGTTCGGCGACATCCCCGCGCCCACCATTGCCGCCGAACGCCGCCTCGTACAGCGGCATGAACTCGATCCAGTACCGCAGCCCCGCGGTGCCCTCGTCCAAGAGGGTGTCGATCGACTTACCCTGCCAGGAAACCGTCATGATTCCGACTCCTCGAATGTGTGGCGTCGCGGGTGCGAACACGGGTCATTCGGCGGTCTCATGTCTTGTTCGTCTCGCCGGCGCGCTGCTGGTCGGTCTCGGCGTAGGCCACCACGGCGGCCCCGAGCGCGTCCGCGGTCGCGGTGGTGGCGTCACTCCACGTGCGTAGCCACGCACTGATCCGTTCGAGACCCTGATGCACCGCGATTCCCTGCGGCGCGTAGCCGCGGCCCGCCTCTCCGCCGATGCCGAACGGATGGTCGGCGATTCGCTTCGCCTGGTCGCGGACCGCGTCCGCCGATCTCCGGTAGTCGCTGCCCAGCGCACCGAGCTCCCCCGTCCGCACACCGACCGTCTCCGATCCGCCCACGATTCCCCTCCGTGCTCGTAGTGTCATTGCGCCGACGCGAATCCCGTGCGCGCCGGATGCCGCCGTACTTCCTTCGACGCAACACGCCGACACCCGGTTCCCCCGAATTCCGCTCCCGCGGCGAAGACTAGCTGCCGATCCTGCCCCGGTCGGTGCGAACCCACTCGGAGGTGCCGTCCGGGTGGCGATGGAATTCCCATGCGGCGTAGTCGCCGTCCTTCTCCACCACGGTGACGTGATCGGCGAAGCCGTCGTGGTCGTAGTCGGTCCAGACCTGCATCGCCTCCTCACCCGTCGTGGTGATGGTGTCGAGCGTGCCGTCGCCGTCGATGTCCTGGGTCGGGTGGTGCAATTCGATCGCACCCAGCCCATCGAGTGACGAGGACGCGTCGATTCCGGGTATATCCAGTCCGGGGAATTCGCCCGAGGTGATCATGACTCCTCCTCAGCGGGACTCATACGGTGGTGCGGTACCGCTCGAGCGGCATCGTTCCATCCTGTCACTCGCGCGGGCTCGACGCAGCCTCCCAGCTCACTTCTTCGGCATCAGCAACCACAGGACCAAGTAGATGATGAACTGCGGACCGGGCAGCAGGCACGAGACAACGAACAGCAGACGGACGACGTTGGCGTTCCAGCCGAGGTACTCGGCGAGGCCACCGCAGACGCCTGCGATCCACTTGTCGTGGGTGGAGCGGGTGAAACGGCGGGTCGGTGCGGTCATTGGTCTTCCCTCTCTGGCGGTGAGCGCTACGACCTCCACTGTGCCCCGCTCCGGGGGCCCCGCCATCGGCCCGGCGGCCGATACCGACCCTGATTTCTCCCGGGGCGAGGTCAGGGTGCGACCCCGAGCACGGCAGACTCGTGCAGGTGAGCACCACTCTGCATGCCCGCGGCCTGTCGGCCGGTCACGGCGAACGCACGCTGTTCGCCGACCTCGATCTGACCCTCGCGCCGGGTGACGTGATCGGCTTGGTCGGCGTGAACGGCGCGGGCAAGTCGACCCTGTTGCGCATGCTCGCCGACCGGCACGCGCCAACGGGCAGCATCACGCTCAGCCCCCCGGACGCCACGGTCGGTTACCTGGCCCAAGAGGCACAGCGGGTCGACGGCGAAACCGTCTTCGAATTCCTCTGCCGCCGAACAGGTGTCGCCGAGGCGCAGCGAACCATGGACGCCGCGGCCGAGCGCCTCGCCGAAGGCGGGCCGGACGAGTACTCCCCCGCGCTGGAGCGCTGGCTCGCTCTCGGCGGGGCCGACCTGGACCAGCGCGCCGACGAGGTCGCCGCCGACCTCGGCCTGGCCGCCAGCCTGCCGGGCGGGCTGGACACTCCGATGACCGGGTTGTCCGGTGGCCAGGCCGCGCGCGCCGGACTCGCCTCCGTCCTGCTGTCCCGCTTCGACATCCTGCTGCTGGACGAGCCGACCAACGACTTGGACCTCGACGGACTGGCCCGGCTGGAGCAGTTCGTCGCGGGCGTGCGGGTGCCGCTCATGGTGATCAGCCACGACCGGGAGTTCCTGGCGCGCACCGCGAATCGCATCGTGGAGCTCGACCTCGCCCAGCAGCAGGTCGGGCTGTACGACGGTGGGTACGAGGCGTATCTGATGGAGCGGGAGATCGCCCGCCAGCACGCGCGCGAGGCCTACGACGAGTACGCCGACACCAAAGCGGGCCTGGAGACCCGTGCCCAGATGCAGCGCAACTGGCTCGAACACGGTGTCCGCAACGCACGCCGCAAGGCGCGTGACCCGAGGAAGCTGGACTCGGACAAGGCGGGCCGCAAGATGCGCGCCGAATCCACCGAGAAACAGGCCGCCAAGGCCAGGCAGACCCAGCGCCGCATCGAACGACTCGACGTGGTGGAGGAGCCACGCAAGGAATGGGAGCTGCGCATGAACATCGCCGCCGCCCCGCGCAGCGGCTCGGTGGTGGCGACGCTGTCCCAGGCGACGGTCAGCCGCGGCGACTTCACGCTGGGTCCGATCACCACCCAGGTCGACTGGGCCGACCGCATCGTGCTCACCGGGGCGAACGGCTCCGGGAAATCCACCCTGCTGGCGATGCTGCTGGGAAGGCTCCAGCCGGACAGCGGATCAGCGAGCCTGGGCTCCGGTGTCCAGATCGGCGAAGTGGACCAGGCGCGCGGACTCTTCCGCGGGAACACCGCGCTGGCCGATACTTTCGGCGCCGAACTGCCGGACCTGCCGGAAGCGGAGATACGCACGCTGCTGGCCAAATTCGGCCTGCGCGGCCCGCACGTGCTGCGACCGTGCGACACACTCTCCCCCGGTGAACGCACCCGCGCCGCCCTCGCCCTGCTCCAAGCCCGCGGGGTGAACCTGCTCGTGCTGGACGAGCCGACCAACCACCTGGACCTCCCCGCCATCGAGCAGCTGGAACAGGCCGTCGAATCCTTCACCGGCACACTCCTGCTGGTCACCCACGACCGCCGCATGCTGGACACCGTCCGCGCAACCCGCCGCTGGCACATGACCGCGGGCGTACTCACCGAAACGCACTGACCGTAACCATCGCCCTCTGGCGAGACCGACAGTGCCACACAACCGAAGTCAGTTCCCCGCCCCCCACCAGCAACAGCCGAGACTCACAGCCGCCCGATGCCCCCTCACGAAACCCCGGCCCACCTACGGATTCGAGCGCGGGCATCCACCGTTCGCGGCCCGGCTCGCGTCCGAGCGGCCACCACGCACGCGACGAGTCACCGATACCAGCCCACCCGCGGCCAACCACACCAACCGCCTGCACTGAATCCTGAACTCGGAGAGCGAGGCGCCCTGCTCACCTCAGACCCCGGTTCAGAGCGCTGCGAGACCACAGCTTGCGCCGCCACGACCCGGATACACAAACCACCAGCACCGGCCAACCTACAACCAGCCACCACCAACCGCGTGCACTGAATCCTGACTCGAGAAACCAACGCCCCCAGCGCACCCGAACCCCAGGTTTCGAGCGAAGCGAGACCGAGCATGCGCCGTTCGCGGCGCCGCAGGCGCTGGAAAAATCACACAGCCGCGACCCGCTTGGCCAGGTCGTCCGCCAGTTGGCGCGCCTGGGCCGGGTCGGTGGCCTCCACCATCACTCGCACCAGTTGCTCGGTGCCGCTCGGCCGCAGCAGCACGCGCCCGGAGTCACCGAGCGCCCGCTCCGCCTCGAGCACGGCGTCTCGGATCTCGGGTGCGCGTGCGACCACGGCTTTGTCGCTGACCGGCACGTTCACCAGGATCTGCGGCACGGGCTGCAGCACGCTCGCCAGGTCGGCCAGGGTGCGCCCGGTCTGCGCCATCCGCGCCATCAGGCGCAGCCCGGTCAAGATGCCGTCGCCGGTGGTGCCGTAGCGCGGGAACACCACGTGCCCGGACTGCTCGCCGCCCAGCGTGAAGCCGCCGCGCCGCAGCTCCTCGAGCACGTAGCGGTCGCCGACGGCGGTCGTGCGCAATGTGATTCCGGCCGCCCGCATGGCGATGTGCAGACCGAGGTTGCTCATCACCGTGGCGACCAAGGTGTCCGCGGTCAGTTCGCCCGCCTCGTGCATGGCGAGGGCCAGGATCGCCAGGATCGCGTCACCGTCCACGACATTGCCGTAGGCGTCGACGGCCAGGCAGCGGTCGGCGTCGCCGTCGTGCGCGAGGCCGAGATCGGCGCCGTGCTCCACCACCGCGGCCCGCACCTGGTCGAGATGGGTCGAGCCGCAACCGTCGTTGATGTTCAGCCCGTCCGGCTCGGCGTTGATGGCGATCACCGTGGCGCCGGCCTCGCGGTACGCGGCGGGCCCCACCTCGGAGGCGGCGCCGTGCGCGCAGTCGACCACGACGGTCAGCCCGGACAGGTCGCGCCCGGTGGCCTCCACCAAGTGCTCCACATAGCGCTCGTGGGTGCCCGCGAGGCTGTACTGGTCCGGGATGGCCAGGCCGTTGTCCCGCGCGCCCGCCGCGTTGCGCACCCGTCCGATGCCTGCGCCGGTCGGGCGGAACGGCGTCTCGGCGGCGACGAGCGCCTCGATGCGGTCCTCGATCGCGTCGTCGAGTTTGTGCCCGCCCGCGGCGAAGATCTTGATCCCGTTGTCGGGCATGGGGTTGTGCGAGGCGGAGATCATCACGCCCAGGCACGCGTCGTACAGGCCGGTGAGGTAGGCGACGGCCGGCGTCGGCAGCACCCCCACCGAGAGCACGTCCACACCCGCCGCGGTCAGCCCCGCGGTCACGGCGGCCTCGAGCATCTCGCCGCTGGCCCGTGGGTCGCGGCCGACCACCGCGAGCGCGCGCTTCTTGCCCCGGCTCAGGATCTGCGCGGCCGCGCCGGAGACGCGCAGCGCGAACTCCGGACTGAGCGACTCGTTGGCAAGCCCGCGGACTCCGTCGGTGCCGAACAACCGTCCCATACCTCGCCCCTCATTGATGATCTGTGGCGTGAGCGTCGGCCCTGGAGGCACCGGCCTGTGCAGCACGAAGGCCCCGCGAACGCCGCGTCTTCATACAGCGCGAGAGCAGGCGACCAGCTGTTCGCTGGGAGCCTGCTCTCGTACAGCTGCCGCGACGACCGTACCGCGTCCGGCACCGCGAGGGTGCCGGACGCAGTAGGTCGACGATGCCGAAATCAGCGCTTCGAGTACTGCGGCGCCTTACGCGCCTTCTTCAGACCGTACTTCTTGCGCTCGGTGGCACGCGGGTCACGGGTCAGGAAGCCGGCCCGCTTGAGGGCGGGACGATCCTCCGGGGTGACCTCGATCAGGGCGCGGGCGATGGCCAGCCGCAGGGCGCCTGCCTGGCCGGACGGGCCGCCGCCGACCAGGCGGGCGTGCACGTCGAAGGACTCGGTGCGCTCGACGGTCACCAGCGGCGACTTGACCAGCTGCTGGTGCACCTTGTTCGGGAAGTAGTCCTCGATGGTGCGGCCGTTGAGCACGAAGTTGCCGGAGCCGGGCAGCAGGCGCACGCGCACGACGGCCTCCTTGCGGCGGCCGACGGTCTGCACCGGGCGGTCGATCACGACCGGCGGGTAGGACGCCGAGACCTCGGGGTCCTCGTAACCCGCGCCGTCCTCGACAGGCTCTACGGCGTCGAATTCCTCGACGAGGTCCTCGTTGAATTCCTCGGGAGCGGTCACTGGGCCACCTGCTTGATCTCGAACGGAATGGGCTGCTGGGCGGCGTGCGGGTGCGTCGGGCCCGCGTAGACCTTCAGCTTGCCCGCGATCGCGTTACCGAGCTTGTTCTTCGGGATCATGCCCTTGACGGCCTTCTCGACGAGCCGATCGGGGCGGGTCTCCAACACCTGACCGACGGTCCGCGACTTGAGGCCGCCCGGGTGCCCGGAGTGGTGGTGGATCAGCTTGTCCTGCCGCTTGTTGCCGCTGATGGCGACCTTGTCGGCATTGATGATGATGACGAAATCGCCACCATCGACGTGCGGGGCGTAGGTCGGCTTCGTCTTGCCACGCAGCAGATTCGCTGCCTGGACGGCGAGACGGCCGAGCACTACGTCAGTGGCGTCGATGACGTACCACTTACGGGTCACGTCACCCGCCTTGGGGCTGTACGTAGGCACAGTGCTTCCCTGTCTGTCGTCGGTGTTGCCAGCCGAGCGTGTGGTCGAGCTGTTTTCCCGGCGGCCGGTGGAGACCCGGGACTCGGTGGACGCACGGCGATTCACCAGGAATCGACCGGACGTTCCACACGCCAACGAGCCACGATACCAGCGGGGTATCGCGGGAAGAAATCGCGTCAGATCTCGATCGGCGGGCCGAGGTCGATGGCGCCGGGCGGGCCGGGTACCAGGTACCGCAGGGTGTCGACCTCGGGCCGCCCGCACTCCGCGACGCTTTGCTGGGCTTCCCTCTGGTTTCCCCGGGCGGTGGTGACCCCCGGTCGGGGCTGGGTGATGGCGTAAGGAACGGCCGGGCACGCGACGGGCTCGGCGAGTTCGTCCGAGACGATCGATCCCGCGTCGCGGACGACCGGCCGCGCGGTCAGCTCCACCCGATCACCCGCGGACGGCAGCGCGACCACGGCCAGCGCCACCGCTCCGACGACGGTATTGGCTCCGAACAAGTTGCCTTTCATCTTGTTCCAGAGCTTGCCTTTGCGGTGCCGGTCCTCGTCCTCGGACTCGGTGCCAGGGGCCTGCCATCCGCCTTGGTGCTGTTGCCCGGGGTACGGCTGCTGCTCCGCCGCTCCCGGATAGGGAGGCCGCGGGCCGAGCGGCGGCACCGGCCCGGACGGCGGGCCCGCGACGTCGCCGGCCGGAGGCCGACCGGTCTGATCGTCCGGCGAACTCGGCGGCCGGGTGAAGCGGCTGCCCAGCTCGGCGAGGTTCGGCGGGAGACCGCGGGGCACTTCGTCGCGCCCGATCCTGGTGGTCGCCTCGTCGGGCTGGGTGGGGTATCCCGGCCCGTACTGGACGCCGGGCACCGGCCGGACCGACGGCTGTTCCTGGGAGTGCTGCCCAGCCTCGGCCGGGCCCGGCTGCGCCGGTTGCTGCGGGGCGTACTCGGCCTGCGGCCGCGCTTCCATCGGGCGCTGCGGGGCGGGCGCGGGTTCGGCGTGCCTGCCCGCGGGCTCCGGTTCGTCTGCTTCCGTGTCGCTCACCAGCAGGTGCGCCGCGCCGAGCACGAGCGCGTGCATCGGATGGTCGGCCACTTGCAGCCGATGCCCGAGGTGGTTCTGGAAGGCCAGGCGCAGCGCGTCGTTGAAGCGCACGTTGCCCGACAGCAGGACCGTCGAGGTGTCCGCGCCGATCGAACGGGCCGCCGCCATGACCTCGATCACCACGTCGTCCGCCGACCGGGCGTCGCGCATGGCCGCGGCGTCGACCGGGACGTCGACCGACTCGGTGGGCTGCTCGTCATCGCCGTGCACCGCGACCACCAGCATGCTGCGGCCGTCGGAGTACACGCCCGTCGCGCCGATGCCGCGCGGCATCGTCCGGTCCGGCGGCTGCACCAGGCCGAGCGCGCGGACGTAGCCGGACAGCGCGACACTCTCCGGTAGCGGCTCCACGACGACGTCGAGTTGTTCCACCATCGCGGCGTACATCTCCACCTTCTCGTCCGGCCAGTTGTCCGGGAAGGGCAACGCCACCAGGTCCGGTTTGCCGCGCAAGTGCTTGCCGATCTCCGCGAGCGGGTTGTACATACGCGCGCGGAAGACCAGTTCGGCGGGCCAGGTCGCGCCCGCCACCACGATCTGCGGATGCCCGAGGATGTCGCGCACGTCGGCGATCGCCATCCCGAGATCCGGCCTGTTGCGTTCCACGCCTGCTGTATGCAACCGGCCCGACGAATCCGCCAGCAGATAGGCCGGCGGCGTCCACATGCCCTCCACCTGCACCGGGCGGATGGGAATCCCACCGCCACCGGCGGCCACGGACACCACATCCCAGCCGAGATGCACTGCCCCTACTCGCACCGTCACAGGCATAAGTGTGCCCGGTCCGCGGCCGAGATGCTCGTCGTTGCCTTCCCGCGCCGCTCGGCGCCGTTTCGGCGCACCGGGGCGCTCGCGAACCGTTCGGACCGCCTCACGCCGCCGACTTCTTCAGTCGCAACCGACGCCAAGTGAAAATCGCGAGCACCAGGGTGATCAACAGCAGCACGCCGACATCCAGCGCCCATATCTCCGGCTTGTGCTGCCAGAGCGTGTCGGGCTGCGCGTTCAGGAACAGCTCGCGGATGTTCACCGTCGAGGCGCCCGTCGCGTATCCCCAGCGAGCCGGGAACAGCCAGGACACCTGCTCGAGCACGACGCGACCGGTGACCGGGATCAAGCCGCCCGCCATCACCAGCTGGGCCATGATGGCCACCACCAGCAGCGGCATCACCTGTTCGTTCGATTTCGCCAGCGAGGAGAGCAACAGGCCGACGACCACGCAGCAGATCGCGGTCAGTGCGATATCGATGTACAGCTCCGCGCTGCCGGAGGCCAGCACCGCCCCCTCGCCCGGACGCTTCTTGCCCGCGAGCACGATGCCCACCAGCACCGCCGATTGCAGCAGCGCGGTCAGGCTGAACACGGCGATCTTCGCCATCAGGTACGCCGAGGGCAGCAGTCCGACCGCGCGTTCGCGGTAGAAGATCGTCCGTTCACCGACCAGGTCGCGCACCGTGAGCGTGGAGCCCATGAAGCAGGCGCCCAGAATCAATACCACCAGTAGCTGCTGTGTTTCGCTGCCGCCCTCGGGCACGAAGCTGCCGTCCGGCAGCGCTTTCAGCGCGCCGCGTTGGAAACCGTTCTTTCCCGGCACCACCAGCGAGAGCCCGCCGAGGATGAACGGCAGGATCACCAGGAAGGTCAGATAACCGCGATCGGCCAGGATCAGCCGGACCTGACGGCGCGCGAGGGTGGAGAACTGCTTGCCGCGGCTGGACTGTGGCGGACTGCCCGCGGACCCGTACGGCTGTGGGGGCGGCGGGGGCGGCGGCGCGAACGCCTGCCGGGAACGATAGGCCGCGAACGCCTGATCCGGGTTGGCGGCGACGTTGGCGAAGATCTCCGCCCAGTCGCTGGTGCCGAGCGCCGCGCCGACGCCGGCCGGGTTGCCGCAGTAGGCGGTCTTGCCGCCGGGCGCCAGCAGCAGCACCTGATCGCACATGTCCAGGTGCGCCACCGAGTGGGTCACCACGATCACCACGCGGCCCGCGTCGGCCAGTTCCCGCAGCATGACCATGACCTGGCGGTCCAATGCCGGGTCCAGGCCCGAGGTCGGTTCGTCCAGGATTAGCAGCGACGGACCGGTGAGCAGTTCCAGCGCCACCGAGGCCCGCTTGCGCTGGCCGCCCGAAAGGCGGTCGACCCTGGTGTCGGCGTGCTCGGTGAGCGAGAGCTCCTGCAGCACACCGTCGATGACCTTCTGCCGGTCCGCTTTGCTGTTGTCGCGCGGCAGCCGCAGCTCGGCCGCGAAACCGAGCGCCTGGCGCACCGTGAGCTGGCGGTGCAGCACGTCGTCCTGCGGCACCATGCCGATGCGGGAGCGCAGCGCCTCGTACTCGGCGTGCAGATTGCGGCCCTCGAAGGTGACCACGCCGCCGGAAGGCCTGGTGGTGCCCGCGATCAGGCGCGACAGCGTCGATTTACCCGCACCGGACGGGCCGATCAGCGCGGTGAGCGTCCCGCGGCTGGCCGTCATGTTCACGTCGACGAGCAGTTGCTTGTTGCCCTCGACGGTGAAGCCGACTCCGTGCACCGCGAGCCCCTGCTCGGCGACCGGCTTCTGCCGGTGCACCAGTGCGCCCTGCTGGACGACGAAGTCGACGTTGCCGACGGTGATGATGTCCCGCTCGCGCAGCACCACCCGTTGCTGGCGGTGCCCGTTGACGAAGGTGCCGTTCGCCGAACCGAGGTCCTCGATGACCAGCCCCTCCGCGGAGGAGACCAGCCGGGCGTGCTTGCGAGAGGCCAGCGGATCGTTGACGACGATCTGGTTGTCGGTGGTGCGGCCGATGCTCAGACCGGACTGGGGAATCCGGTCGGCGCGGGCGATGGGCGCGGTGCTGGCCCTGGCCCGGACCGGCGGCATGTTCGAGGTATCGGCCCTGGTCGTCATGTTGACGTTCAGCGCGGGCGCAGGCGCGTCCTGGGGCGCCGGGTACTGCGGACGCTGGAACTGCTGCGGCGGCCGCCGGACCGCGTGCGGCGGCGGACCGGGCTGCGCCGGACCGGGCTGCGGCGCCGGTTGCGCCGGGCGCACCGAAGGCCGTTGCGGGGGCTGCGGGTTCGCGGGCAGCAGGTGCAGCAGCGGGCCGCTGATGGCGTCACCGAGCCGGACCTGGGTGGGGCGGTCGATCGACACCGGCTGGGTCAGCCTGCGCGCGTCGACGAACACCCCGTTGGTGCTCTTGTTGTCGGTCAACACCCAGGCGCTGCCCTGCCAGGCCAGCGTCGCGTGCACACGCGAAACGAGCGGGCTGTCGACGAACAGCGTCACCTCCGGCGCACGGCCCATCGTGACCTGCTGGCTCGAATCGAATACTCGTTCGTTTCCATCATGGCGCACGGTGATGGTCTGCGCCCCCGGTGAAGACATGCAGCGGATACTATTCCATCGCCCGGACATCGGCGGTGCCCCCGATGCGCCAATTGCCCCGATCCGGCGACCGATGTGAACGCTGTGCCGGCCGACCTAGGGGGAGCCTTGCCGAGAGTCGACGCGCCCGCGCTTGTCGCGGCTCTGCTGGGGATTCTGGTGCTGGCCGGCGGGTGCACCCGCTCGGTCGACGGCCACGCCGTCTCCATCTACCACGATCCGTTCAAGGTCGCCGGACTGCCCACCACGAGTGGCCCGAGCGGCCCGCGCACCGGCGTACCCGACAGCCCGCTGACCGCGTCCAACGGCGACAGCGGCCCGGTGGACACCCTGGCGCTCAACGCCGTCGACGACATCCAGACCTACTGGCGCGACGCGTTCGGCAAGGAGTTCCAGGGCGAGTTCAAGCCCGTCGAGAAGCTGCTGTCCTGGAGTGCGAAGTCCGCCCGGGGCGAGGCGGTCGAGTTCTGCAAGGAGACCACCTACCGCTTGGTGAACGCCGCCTACTGCCGTCTGGACAATTCCATCGGCTGGGACCGGTCGGTCCTGCTTCCCACCATGGAGGAGACCTTCGGGAAGATGGCCGTGGTGATGGTGCTCGCGCACGAGTACGGGCACGCCGTGCAGACCATGGCCAAGCTCGTCGGGCCGAAGGACCCGGTGATCGTCAAGGAGCAGCAGGCGGACTGCTTCGCGGGCGCGTTCATGCGGCACGTCGCCGAAGGCAAGGCCGCGCACTTCACGATCAACACCTCCGACGGCCTCAATTCGGTGCTCGCCGCCACCGTCGCCATCCGCGACTCCGACCCCGACGACCCGGAGAGCGTGCACGGCTCGGCCTTCGAACGGGTCACGGCCGTGCAGATCGGTTTCACCGACGGTCCGCGCGCCTGCAAGGGCATCGACATCGATGAGATCAATCAGCGCCGCGCCGACCTGCCGCAGACGTTCAGCGACGACGCGGGGCACGGCGAGCATCCGATCACGAAGGAAAGCCTGATCGAGCTCACCAAAGCGCTCAAAGCGATCCTGCCGGTCGAGGACGAGCCGACCTACAACTATTCCCGAGCGACGATCGAATGCCGCAACGGTGTTGTCACCGCACCGGTCTCGTACTGCCCGGCCGAGAACACGATCGCGACAGATATACCGGCGCTGGCCGAGCGGGGCACTTCCAGCGTCGATGAGGACGACCCTCTGCCGCTCAAGGTGACCGGCGACTACAACGGCTACGTCGTGTTCATCTCGCGATACACGCTGGCCGTCCAGCAGAGCCGCGGCCAGAGTCTGGTCGGCGCCAAAACCGCACTGCGCGCGGCCTGTCTGTCCGGAGTGGTCACCGGCAAGCTGGCCGAATCGGGGCGGCCGGTGAACCAGGGCGATATCAAACTCGCCGCGGGCGATCTCGACGAAGCGGTTTCCGGTCTGCTCACCGACGGGCTGGCCGCGAGCGACGCGAAGGGCAAGACCGTCCCCAGCGGCTTTTCCCGTGTCGACGCCTTCCGCGCGGGAGTCCTCAACGGCGAAAGCACTTGCATGGCGCGCTACTCGTAAACAGAGGTGCCGCAACCGAATGTCTGGGCACCTATCGGTAGCCGACCACATGGTTCATGCGGGCGCCGGAAGGTCGTCGGCGGAAATCAGCGGCCGAACGGTGGCGGCGCGGCCAGTTCGAAGCGGAGCACACGGTTGCCGAGCATGATCTCGGCGCCCGGGACGAGCACCATGGATTGGTGCGGCGCCAAGCGCACCCAGTCGCGGTAGCCCGGCAGCCGGGTCCGGGTGCCATTGGTCGAACCGCTGTCCACCACCGTGACGTCCCAATTCACCAGGCGTATCTCGGCGTGCGCCCGGGACATGCCGCCGGAGGCGTCGTCGACGCGCAGCGGGACCAGTCCACTCTCCGCGGCCGGAGAACGCTCCGGGTCGCGGCCGATCACCGCGTCCGCGGCGAGCATGTAGGTCATGCCGTCGTCGAGGATCAGCATGCCCAGCGGCGGGCGGACCACTTCGATCAGCGCCTGGGTCTGGTCCACCGGCATGCCGCAGACGGTGCAGAACGCCGATCGCGGATCGCTGGGATGCGCTCGCGCACATTTGAATCCCATCACCTTGACGGTGAGCGCGGTGGCCTTCGCGGTCGCCTCCAGCCGACGCTGCAGTGCCGGGTCGGGCCGCGGCGCGGGATTGGTGCCGCCCACCTGGGTGGGCGCGTGGTGCGGGTCGATCGGCGTCTGCTCGGCCTCCGCGTCGAGCATCGCGGTGGACGGCGCGGTCGGGTACCGCGGTTGTCCGGCCACGTGCCGCGGTTGCGGCGCGGGCTGCGGCTCGGATCCGGTGCGCTGCTCGGCTTCGACGCGCGCCGTGGGCAGTGGCGCCGTCTCCGGGCGGCGATGCGCGCCCGCGGGACGGGACGCCCCGCCCTCACTCCACGCGTCGGCGCCGGAGCCCTCCGACCAGACGATCGCGCCACCCGCCTGCGCGATGCCCTCCACCAGCCGGCCGATGCCGCGCTCCGGTGGCAGATCCGGGATCCGGCCCTTCCCGTCGTCGACGAACAAGGCCGCCGCTCGTGCGGGCACCGCCGCGACCCGATCCACCGTGAACGCGGCGTCGCTGCCGCGGTATCGCTCGAACACGCCGTCACCGGCCAGCACGGCGGTGACCGCTCCGTGCAGGAAGATCGCCACGCCACCGTGCTCGGCGGCGGAGAGGATGCCGAAGTCGATCGGTTCGCCCGGGCTGATCCGCTCGGCGTGTTTCATGAGCCAGCGCGTCGCCTGCCGCGCCACCAGGGCGCCGGGCCCGTCCGGCTCCTGATCGGTCGCGTCGCGCACCAGTTCGGACAGTGATGCGAGGGCGACGGCGGCGGGCGAATCCCGGGTGGGCCTGCCCGGTCCGCGATGCGCGACGACGACGACCGCGCCCGCGACCCTGGCCACGGCGTGACTGCCTACGACGACCTCGACCTGCCGATCCATCAACGGTATCGGCCTCCACCGGGGGTGCAGTGCGGGGTCGTCGCCACACCGACAAGGGTATTGCAATAGGAACACCATCGGTCCCCCTGCCCGCCCTCCGTCGGGTAACTTCATGGTCAGCAACGGGAGGAACGAGGGGCCTGAGATGGTTCGGACGCAACGCATCGCACTCACCGCGTCTTGCCTGGCATTGGCAGGGATGCTGGCCGGTTGCGCCGGGGTGCAGGGCACGCCGACCGCGGGTGAGATCGATGTACGCATGCTGGAAGTCGGCACCTATCCCGTCGACAAGCACGAGTACAGCCAGGAGTCCGGCGGCAAAGGCGCGCTGTTGGAAGGCATGCGGATGTCCGACGCCGTGGTCCCGACCGTGCGCATCGACCCCGCGCTGAAATTCGGCCGCGGCAGCACCGTCGTCGTGGACGCCGAGCAGGCGCTCGACTTCGTCGCCAAGGTGTCCAAGCCGGTCTTCGACAATCGCAAACTGGTCGTCGGGTACGCCGCCAGCGGCGCCGACCGGCCCGATCCCGCCGGCCAGACCAACCCGGCGCCGGACACCACCGCGGTCACGAACGCCGTGTTCCGCTTCCCGGACGAGGCCACCGCGAAGCTCGCCGCGCGCGAACTCGAGGACGTCGACATCGCCGTCTCGCCGGACAACCGCAAACTCACCTCGGCGAAATACCCCGAGGCATTCATCCACTGGCGGCCGGGCGTCGCCAACGTCGGCACCTTCATGGCGCACAAGGAATTCGTCATCTCCTTGTTCATCCAGCGGCCCACCGCGGACGGCGACGACCTGGTGAAGTGGGTCGACAAAACCCTGGCCGCCGAAGTCGCACAGCTGGACAAGTTCGCCGCGACCCCGGTGAACAAGCTCGACAGCCTGAAGGTCGATCCGGACGACCTGCTCGCCCGCGTCGCGGTGGCCGACCGCAAGAACCGCGCTCCCGATCCGGCCGCGTTCGCCGTCTACGGCGGCTACCACACGGTGCACCGCGCCGACGACGAGTCCGTCCACCTGCGCCTGATCGAGGACGCGGGCGTGGATCACATCGGCCTCGTGGACGACAGCTACGTCGCCCGCACCCGCGACGCGGCCGCCGCCCAGAAGCTGCTCACCGGCCTGCAGGAGAGCGAAGGCGCCCACTACGACCCCATCAGCGCCCCCAAGGACGTGCCCGGAGCCAAGTGCTTGAAGCTCAACAGCAAGGGTGACCCGGACCGGGAGTACAAGTACCGGTGTTACGTCGCGTACAAGCGGTACGTCGGAGTCGTCACCAGTGATAAGGAACCCGACGTGCGACAGAAGGTCGCCGCGGAGTATGCGCTGTTGGCGAACAGTTTCTGAGTTCAGCACCGGTAGGCGCCCACGCTCTCGCGGTCCCTGATCGCGGGTGAGCGAAGTAGGATTCCGGCGCAACTACCGCAGTTAGGGGAGGGAAGTGCAGCACGGCGTCATGTCGAAATCGATTCGAACCGCCTGTGCCCTGGTGCTGGCCGGAGTCGTCGCCGTCGCGGGTGGCGCGTGCGGTGACTCGGAGGCCGGACCCGAGCAGTCCGCGCCGCCGGTCGACTTGGCGCAGCTCGACGTGGGCAACTACGCGACTCAGCCACGCGCGTTGGGGACCGCGAAGAATCCGGAGCAGGCGCGCATGATCGAGGCGGAGCGGCTGGCGAACTTCGTGCCACTGCCGTCGGACATCGACCCCGCGTTCGTTTCCGCGAATCCGTCCATCGCCAAGGTCTTCCTCGATCCGAAGGGATCGCTCGGGCGCATCATGGACGTCTCCCGGTTCGGCGAGGCCGCACCGGATTTCGTGTCCGGGTTCCTCAGCAGCGCGGGCAGCGCGCCGGACAACCGGGGCACGGACCTGGTCAACGCCATCCTGATCTTCCCCGACGAGCAGAAGGCGACCGCCGCGGCGGCGGCCCTGGAACGCGTCGACTTCGAGGCCAACAACCGCAACACACCCGTGCAGATCCCGAAGTACCCCGCCGCGCACGCGCACTGGCAGCCGACGGACCAGTCGATCGGGTCGTGGTTCGCCACCGGGAAATTCGTCATCTACACCTGGGTGTACGACTACGCGAAGGTCTACCTGGAGAAGGTCGACCTACCTCAGCTGCTCACCCTGGTCGAGAAGAGTCTCGACACCATCGTCCCGGCGATCGGCAGGTTCACTCCGACCCCCGTCGACCAGCTGATGAGCTTGCCGATCGATATGGACGGCATGCTCAACCGCGCCCTGCCGCGGCCACGGGAAGACTCCTGGATCGACCCGCCGGGGGCGTACACGGGCCAGGGCGCTCTGCACTTCACCACCGATTCGGCCGAGGACCGCAGGAGCATCGAAGCGGCCGGAGTGGACCGGTACGCCACCGACGGGACCGATCTGTTCCGCGCACGCGACGCGGCAGCCGCCGTACAGCTGCGGGAAGAGCGCGGTGGTCTGACGAAGAAGTTCCGCGCCACCGAGTCGCCCAAAGGGCTGCCCGCGGCGCGCTGCAAGGAGTACATCGGCAACAGGACGGTCGTCGTCCGGTTCTACTGCTCCGTGAGCTACGACCGCTACGCCGCATTCGCGTGGTCACATCAGTTACTCGATGCGCAGCAACGCATCTCCGCCCAATACGCCCTGTTGGTGAATGCCGCATGACCACATTCCGCACTGCCACCGCGGCACTCGCGTGCGCACTGGCCGCCGCGATCCTCACCGGTTGTGGTTCCACCATGCCGGGCACCGCGCATCCCGGCGAGATCGACGTCCGCCGTCTCGACACCGGCAACTACCCCACCGAGCCGCTGAACGCGCACGACGACGATTACCAACCGCTGTTCATCGACATGGGCAAGGTCGCCGCGATGCGGCTGGCCGATCACGTCGCGTCCGCCTATGACATCGATCCCCGGATGAAGTACAGCTGGACGCCCTCGAGCGTCAGCACAGGGGTGCTGCCCGGCGAACTCGGACGCCCCGAGGACATGAAGCCGATCGCGGAGCGGAACCGGATGATGTACGGGTTCCATACCAACGGGTCCGACCAGAACATCAGCCTGTTCGCCTCGGGGTGGCCCACCAAGCCCCGGCCCAACTCCACGACGGTCGCCACGACCGTCATGCAGTTCCCCGACCCGGAGCGTGCCCGCCAGGCCGCGACCGAGTTCCACGACGCCGATCTCGGCGCCTACCGCGACCAGAACGAGCCGGTCACGCTGCCTCGGCAGCCGCAAGCACGAGCGCACTGGCGTCCCGGCTCGCCGTTCCTGCGCACCGTGCTCGCGCACGGTCCCTATGTGGTGGCGTTCCTCGTCTCAGCGAACGCCCCCGACCGCAACGCCCTGATCGCGTTGGCGGAGAAGGCCTACGATGTCCAGCTACCGATGCTGGACCAGTTGCCCGCGCTCACCGAAGAAGAGATGCTGCGGCTGCCCTGGGACCCCGAGCATCTGCTCAGCCGCACCCTGAATCCGGCCAAGGTCCAATCCCCGAGCTACGACGACTCGCACGCCCTTTTGGGTCTTCGCGGAATCATCCAATACGCCGAAGACCGTGATTACGCGAAACAACGTTTCACCGCGATGGGCGCCGAGAAATTCGCGGTCTCCGGCGGAACGCTGGTCATCCGCACCGCGAGCCCGGAGGCGGCGCGCCGGGTCGCCGCGGAACGCATCACTCCGACGGTGGTCGCCACAGCGGTGGATCCGCCACAGCATCTGCCGGATTCGGCGTGTGTGGAGAACCGGTCCGGGCTTTTCGACGACCGGCGATTCACCTGCGTCGTCGCGTACAAAGAATACGTCGGATTCGTCGCGGCGAATCAACTGCTGGACGCTCAGCAGCGAGCTGCCGCACAGTATTCCATTTTCGCGAACAGCCGATAATGCCGCACTTTCGTCGCGACCCGGTTCCGATATGCTGCGTGGCGAACGCAGCGGCCCGCGTCCAGTCAGGAGATCGTGAAATATGGCGCTGAGCCCCGGGACCATCGTCGGCGGGTACCGCATCCTGCGGGTGCTCGGCGCGGGCGGGATGGGCACGGTGTATCTGGCCAAACATCCCAGCCTGCCCAGGACTGACGCGCTGAAGGTGCTCGGTGGGGAACTCAGCCGCGATTACGAGTTTCGTACCCGATTCGAGCGCGAAGCCAATCTCGCCGCCGGGCTCGATCACCCGAACATCGTCTCGGTTTACAACCGCGGTGAGGAACACGGCCAGCTGTGGATCGCCATGCAATACGTGGACGGCACCGATGCCGCCGCCGAACTGGCCCGCGATCCGCATGCGATGAATCCGCTGCGGGCCCTGCGTATCACGACCGAGGTGGGTAAGGGCCTCGATTACGCACACCGCAAGGGTCTGCTGCACCGCGACGTCAAACCGGCGAATTTCCTGCTGTCCACCCCCGCCGACGGTGAAGAAGAACGCGTCCTGCTCACGGATTTCGGCGTCGCCAAAGCCAATGACGACACCACCGAACTCACGCAGACCGGCAGCTTCGTCGCAACCATCGCCTATGCCCCGCCCGAGCAGCTCACCGGTAGCCCGCTCGACCACCGCGCCGATGTCTACAGCCTCGCGTGTTCGTTCTTCAAACTGCTCACCGGCCGCAATCCCTACCCCGGAACGCAACCCGCGCTGGTGATGATGGGGCATCTGCACGAGCCCCCACCGCTGGCCACCGCGGTCAGCCCCGGTCTGCCGCCCGCCATCGACCACGTCCTCGCCCGGGCCATGGCCAAGAACCCGGCCGAACGCTTCCACAGCTGCCGGGAATTCACCGACGCGGCCGCGAGCGCTCTCACTCCCGGCTACAACCCCGTGGCCACGAATACTTCCCCGACCTATCCGATCCAGGTTTTCGATCCGCGACCGCGGACCGATCCGCGCGTCGCCGTCTCCGGGCAGGGCAGCACCGGCACGCCACCCGCGCGGAGGAACTGGCTGCTCGCCGCAGCCGCGGGCGTCGTGACGGTCGCCCTCGCCGCGGGAATCGGTATCTGGGCACTGAATCGGGACGGATCCGCTCCCGGGCCCACGGGCGCCACACCGACCAGCACGACCGCGCTGTCACCGCTGGACCGAGCACGGGCGGACAACCCGGTGTTCCGGGGGAAGACGATCACGATGGTGGACGTGCCGCGCGGCTCACAGGTCTCGATCTTCCTGGGCGGCACTCCACAGACCAAGTTCCTGGAGGATCTCGGGTTCGTCTACAACTTCAACTACGGGCGGCAGGGCGACGAGGCGTCGCCGAGGGAACTGACGTCCTCCACCAGGCTCGAGGTCGCGCCGGACGGCTATGTGCTGGCCGTGCGCAGTGACGAAAAGGCCGGTGGCGGTGGCCTGCTCGGTCTGCCGTACCAAGTAGCGGGCACGCGCGCGACGGTGATTCCACTGGACGATCCCGCAGCCGTAGCCGCCCTTCGCAATTGGAGCGAGTCCTCGCAGCAAACATTGCTCGACCGCCTGGTGCCGGTGCTGCGCAATCGGGTGAAGTAGCCGACTCGTCGTTCATCGACGCAGCCAGGCGCCGAGAACACCGGGAGTTCGACGGAGAGCGGCTTCGTTCCGGCTCCGGGTTTCGATCGCTAACGGCGCAGGAGGTCCACGACGCCGGTGGTCGACTCGTTCCCGCCGCCTTCTGCGACCCGGCGCTGCATCAGTGCCATGAAGGGCGTGAGAAGTTCGGGGCTGACGCCCTGTTCGGCCGCGGTACGCAGCAACGTCGCGTTCGACTCGACTCCCTCGGCGTAATCGCCGCTCGCCAGCTGCGCGGCGGTGCCGTACGCGTACCCTGCCATCGCCTGCTGGTAGCCGACCAGCAGGGGCGCGAACTCTACCGGTGAGATGTCCTCTCCACCGATCAAGGCGAAGGCGTGCGCTGCACCGGCGAACATCCCCCACATCCCGCTGAGGAGAGCGATGTCGTACAAGGCCGCGAAACCGGCGTCCGCGCCGACATAAGTGACACCGGCGGGTACGGCCAAAGTCTCGGCATGGGTCTCGTGCAGTTCGGCCGAACCGCTGTAGAAGATGTACCCGCCGGGGACGAGTCCGTACCCTCCGATCGTCACTGACGATGCCCGACCGAATAGCGGACAGCAACATTCGAGTCACGTCGGATATCCCTTCGGGACACTCGAACCCGAACGGCCCGAGGGGAATCAGGGCGGGGACCAGGTCCGCTTCGTGAGCTTTTCGCGGTTGCGGACGACCGGCTTTCACCGCGGCCGAACTGCAATCTGCTGGTAGCGGCGGACTTAGGCGTTCGGTAAGGTGTACCGCAGCCAGCCCACTCGCCGATCATTTCAGCAGCGAGCAGGGGGAAGGAGGGGAGCCGAGCGCTGGCGTTGACAAGTCATGCAGACCCGGACCGCATCGTGGTCTTCCGAGCAGGCCCGTGTGTGGCCGCCGAAACCACGGACGAGCCGGGCTCAGGGGCGCAGTGCCCTGATCCCGTGGGGCGAAGCCGACTTTCTCGAGTCGGATGGAACCGATCAGACCCGCACCGCGTCCAACCAGATGTACAGGCCAACTGAGGCTTCCGCCGTTGGCCGAGACGGGAACCGAAAGGAGCCGAAATGGCAGGACAGCTCGAAGCGAGCGAAGAGGCGATCTCGAAGTTTGTAGACAACTGCCGGCAGCGGCATCAGGATCTGCAGACCGCGATCACCGCACTGAACAGCAAGTCGGATCAGACCACCGCCACCTGGAGCGGTGCGGCGCGTCAGGCGTTCGACACGTTCATGGACAGCTACTTCGCCCAGGCGCGGAAGCTGAACGACCAGCTGGATCAGACGTCGGACAAGCTCGCTCACGCCGGCCGGAAGTTCGCGGACCAGGACCAGCAGTTCGCCCAGCAGGTGGCGGCGCAGTCCTCCAGCCTGGACCTCCCCTGATCCGATAGCCGTACCACAGACAACAAGGAGCTCCCCATGGTAGCGAACGACCCCGGTCGGATTGCCTCCAACTTCGGCGAGGTCGAGGCGGGCGCACAGGCCATCGTGGCCGAGGCGCGCAGCGTCATGACCATGCTCGAAGATTTCCACAAGCAGGTCACCGACTTCGTGACGAACTACTGGAAGGGTGACGCGAACGACGCGTTCGCCTCGCTGCAGGCCCAGTGGAACACGCAGGTCACGCAGCTGAACACCACGCTGGAAAGCGCGGGCAAGATGGTCAGCAGCGGCAACTCCGATCTGCAGGGCACCGACACCGCGCTGGCGGGCCTCTTCTGAGATCCCGTCTCGGCTGATTCGAGCCCTCGGTACTTCGGTGCCGGGGGCTCGAATCGTTCTACACTCGAAGGCTTTCCATTACAGGCGACACCGCCTACAGGCGACACCGCCGCACGGCAGGTCACGGGACGACGCGGACCGAGTCTCCGAAATTCGAGCACGGGGTTTCCAACTGACTCCACCCGTCTCCCGCATACTGGCAACCGATGCTGACCTGAATGCCATGCTCCAACAGAACATGCCACCGGACGGTTGATCCGTCGCCGGGGCTTTCCGAGTAGGCCAGGCCGGAACGGCCCCCGAACACGACGTCGCGTTTCAAGTCGGTGAGCACCCCTGGCGGGCGCTGCGCGATCTGCGTCTCCAGCTTCGCGGCGACCTGTTCATAACCGGAACCCGCCGCCAGCGGCGTCTGCATCATCGTGATCCGCTGGCGGGCACCGGCTTCGGGAACGAGATCGACACGGGCGCGTCCGCCTTCCGGCGACGGAGCGACTCGCCAGCCCGGCGGAACCTGAAATCGGATGCGGCCGAACGCTTCAGGTGACGCGCCTATCGAGGTGCCCACCGGCGGCGTGGCGCTGGTCGGCGCCGCCTCGGTGCCCGGGGCGGCGGTAGCTCCGTCGTCTTCACGACCGGACAAGACCACCGCGCCGACCACCGCCAAGGCGACGGTCAACACGGCCGTGATCGCGGCGATCGCGAAACCAGCTGTGCGATAGCGCGATTGCCGCTGCTCGGCGGCGCGTTCCCGGAGCGGTTGCATCCACTCGGTGGACGCGGGCGCGGGCGACGGTTCTGGTGAATCGCCTGGTTCGAGCCGACGACCCCGGACGAGATCCACACCGGCGACCGGACGCAGCTCGACGGCAGCGCCCGCGGCCTGCTCGATCGCGGACCGCAGAAGGTCGAGTCTCGCGGTGTCTGCGAGGCCGACCACTTGGGCAAGGTCGATCAGGCCGCCGTCGAGCAGCCGAGCCACGAGCGCGCGCAAGCTCGCGAACCCCGGTGATTCCGCGGTGATGTCGTCGAGCGCGAGCGTGGGCTCGAGTTCGCAGGATTCGACATGCACGCCGCGATGGCTCCGGATGACCGCGGACGCGGTGGTGGTCAGCATGGCGAACTCCAGGACCAGCGTGCGCCGACTATGGCTGGTGCCCTCGTCCGCCGCTATCGAGCGCACCGCGATCTGCTCGAACACGACCTTCTGCGTGCAGCGGCGCGCCGCGTGTTCCAGCACATCGCGACGGTCGGCGCCCCATTCGGTGGGGCAGATCAAAGTCATCCGGGCGCAGGGCGCCGGAATGCGCAGATTCTCCAGCACATTCGCGAACACGGCCGCCATCGCGTCCACGACCGAGGGCGTACGGGGCGGCAAGGCAATGGCGTCGGCGGGCACGAACTGGACTACCGAGCCGACCTGCGTCCGCGGGTTCAGCGGCTGCCCCACCACCAGATCGAAGCCGTTGCTGCCCAGGACGACCGATGGCGGCACGTCCCAGTGCGTGTCGGCGCCCCGCGCCCAGACACGCGCCTCGGTGACGACGAGTTCGACCTCGGACATCAGAGCGACGGCATCCAAGCCGTCTGCACCAGGCCCTCGGTGTTCCGGGTGACGTAGGTGCCCCGGCCCGGGGGCATCGGGCTCGGACGCTTCGTGCCCATCAGGACACCCTCGTCCTTGCTGCAGCTCAGAATCAGGCCCGCGGAGCCCAGATCCCGCATCCTGGCGAGTGTGGCCTCGAACATCGCCCTGCTCGCACCGCCGGAACGCCGGGCGATGATCACGTGGAAGCCGAGATCGCGAGCGTGCGGCAGGTGTTCGAGCAGGGCCTGGACCGGGTTACCCGCGGACGAGGCGACCAGGTCGTAATCATCGACGATGACGTACAGTTCCGGTCCGCTCCACCACGAGCGATCCCGCAACTGCTGCGGAGTGACGTCGGGCCCCGGAGTGCGCTTGCTGACATAGGCGGCCAGGTCGTTCATGTTCTGGGTGAACTGCGGCGCCGTCGAGCCGTAACCGGCCAGGTATCCCTCCGGGACCAGACCGAGCATGCCGCGCCGGTAGTCACCGAGGATGAAGCGGGCTTGGTCTGGGGTGTTGGACGCGGCGATGCCCTCGATCAGCGAACGCAGCAGCGTCGTCTTTCCCGATTCGGTGTCGCCGATGATGATGAAGTGCGGGCTCTCCGCGAAGTCGATGTGCACCGGCGCCAGTTCGGACTCGTTGATGCCGAACGGGATGCGCAGGCACTTCGTGTTCGGGTCGACCT
Source organism: Nocardia gipuzkoensis (assembly GCF_021183645.1). Taxonomy (NCBI): domain Bacteria; kingdom Bacillati; phylum Actinomycetota; class Actinomycetes; order Mycobacteriales; family Nocardiaceae; genus Nocardia; species Nocardia gipuzkoensis. The sequence continues at coordinate 1,562,505 of NZ_CP089225.1, forward strand.
GCGACGGCCAGTCGCCCGCCAGGTACAGCAGTTGCTCGCGGGAGAGCTGCTCGGGCAGCATACGGACCTGCGGGGCATGCCGGCCCGGCGTCAACCTGGCGATGGTGGCGACCGCGTCCGCCACGGCCCGGGTGAGGTCGGTGGGGTCGGCGCTGCCGTCGATGCGGGGCAGACCGGTGAGCATGTGCAGGCACTCGGGCGTCATACCGCGCCCCGGCCGCCCCTGCGGAACCAGCGAGGCGAACTTGCGACCCAGATCGGAGTCCATCGGATCGCCCAGGCGCAGCTCGATCCTGGTGCCGATCTGATCCTTGAGCGCCGGCCGCGCCTCCGCCCAGCGATTCAGCGCGATCACCACGTGCACGCCGTAGGACAGACCCTGGACCGCGAGATTCATGATGGTCTGCTCGAGCATCTCGAAGTCCTGGCGGATCGAGCTGAAACCGTCGATCACCAAGAAGACGTCGCCGAACGGATCCTCGTGCGCACCGGCGGCGCCCGGGCTCGCGGCCGGGTCCATCGCGCGCAGCCTGCGGAAGTCCGCCATCGATTCGATGCCCAACTGGCGGAAGCGCGCCTCGCGCTGACGCACGATGGTGGTCATCTCGGCGATGGTGCGGCGGACCTGGTCCTCGTCCAACCGGCTGGCCACCGAGCCGACGTGCGGCAAGCCCTGGAGGCTGACCAGGGTGCCGCCACCGAAGTCGAGGCAGTAGAACTGCACCTGTTCGGCGGTGTGCGTCAACGACATCGCCATGATCAGGGTGCGCAGTGCGGTCGACTTGCCGGACTGCGGGCCGCCGACGATGGCGACATTGCCGCGGGCGCCGGACAGGTCGACGACCATCGGGTCGCGACGCTGGTCGTAGGGCCGGTCGACGATGCCGATCGGGGCACGCAGCGTGGACACCGCGGAGTACTCGCCGGTGAGGATGGAGCGCGGGAGAAGCTGGTCGAGCGTGGGCGCCTCGTCCAGCGGCGGCAACCAGATCTCGTGCGCCGGGCGGCCGTGGCCGCGGATCCGGGAGACCAGCATGGTCACGTTGGACAGCTGCTCGCCGTCCTCGTCCTGGTGTTCCTGTTCCAGGCTCGGTTCCGGTGGCAGCGGAACGCGATCCGCGGCACGGAAGTCCACATGTGTCGCGGTGAAAGGCCGTGCCTTGACGTCGATCTCGCCGGACTGCGTGGCCACGATCATGTCGCGCTGCGAGCCCCCGCCGACGTACGGGCCGGAGACATAGGAAGCCTGGAAGCGCTGGATCTCGCCGGAATCCGCCTTCAGGTAGCCGCCACCTGGATTGTTCGGCAGGTTGTAGGCGTCCGGCACACCGAGGACCTGTCGCGATTCGTTGGCGGAGAACGTCTTCAGGCCGATCCGATAGGACAGGTGGCTCTCCAGGCCCTTGAGCTTGCCTTCCTCGAGGCGCTGCGAGGCGAGCAGCAGATGCACGTGCAGCGAGCGGCCGAGCCGGCCGATCATGACGAACAGCTCCGCGAAATCCGGGTGCTGGGTGAGCAGTTCGGAGAACTCGTCCAGCACCACGAACAGCGCGGGCAGCGGATCCAGGTCGGCGCCCGCCGCCCTGGCCTTCTCGTATTCCGAGACGTTGGCGAAGTTGCCCGCGGCGCGCAGCACTTCCTGACGGCGGTTCATCTCGCCGGCCAGCGCGTCCTTCATGCGGTCGACGAGGTCGGCCTCCTCCTCCAGGTTCGTGATGACGGCGGCGACATGCGGCACTCCGTCCAGGCCGAGGAAGGTCGCGCCGCCCTTGAAGTCGACCAGCACCAGGTTCAGCTGGTCGGGCGAGTGCGTGGCCAGCAGGCTGAGCACCAGCGTGCGCAGGAACTCCGACTTACCGGAACCGGTGGCGCCGATGCAGAGACCGTGCGGGCCCATGCCGTTCTCGGCGGCCTCCTTGATGTCCAGTTCCACCGGGAGGCCGTCGGCGCCGACACCGAACGGGACGCGCAGGCGCTCCCGTCCGTAACGCGGCCGCCACGCGTGCTCCGGGTTGAAGGCCCCGATGTCACCCAGGCCCATCAGCTGCGCCCAGGTCGAGATCACCTCGGAGTCATCGGTTTCCACGTCACTGCTGCGCTGTGTGGCCGCACGGTACGGTGCGAGCCTGCGCGCCACCTGCTGCGCCTGCTCGGGGCTGATCCGGTCGATGAGCGCGAAGCGCTCCTGATTGCCGGTGGCGCCGCGGCCGACGCACTCGCCGTTCTCGACGATCATCTTGATACCGCGGGACACCGCCAGGCGCGGCGCGTAGCCGCACAGATCGATGATGGTGACACCCTCGTACCCGGATTCGCGCAGCTGATCGTCCTCGGCCTCGAGCAGGCCGCCGTCGACCACGAAGACGATGTGCACCATGTTCGCGTTGGCGGGCTGGTTGCGCGAGTAGCGGACCCGGTTGCCGAGCAACGGGTGCAGCCCCGTCATGGCCTCCCGGATCGAGCCGTAGAACATGCGCTGGGTGCCGATGCCGTCCTGCGCGTCGGGGTGCTGAGTGTGCGGGAGCCACTTGGTCCACTCCCATTCCGCAGCGGTGTCCGGGCCGCAGACGACCGCGACGAGCACCTGGTCCGGCGCCTGGAACATGCACAGCTGCACCAGCATCGCGCGGGTCATGTCCCGCGCCTGGGCGCGGTCACCGTCCAGCGCGATGGTGGCGAAGCCTTTGACCGCGATGGCGGTCGGCAGGTCGGGCACGGTCGAGTGCGCGCGCACGAAGCGGCGCAGCGAGACGGCGGCGATCGGCTCGAGCTCCTCGACCGGGCCGGTTTCCGGGGCGACCAGCCTGGTGGCCAGGCGCTGGCCGCCGAGACCGATGCGGGCGTGGCAGAAGTCCTTGTCCCCCGCGCGGCGCTCCCACATGCGGCTGGTGCCCGCGAGCATCCAGACCAGGCCGGGCTCCGGGTGGCTCCACTCGACGGAAGCGCGCTGCTGGCCGGCGGTCTCGTTGACGTCCTTGCGAACCTGGTCGAGATAACGCAGGTAGTCCTTGCGGTCCTCGTTCGCCTCGGCGGCCTTCTGCCCCTTGCCGCCCCCCTGACCGGCGAACATGCCGACCATCGAGAACAGCATCATCAGCGGGAACATCATGCTCATCGGATTGGAGGCGATACCGCCGCCCTGAGTGAACAGCAGGGCCATCATGCCGACCATGCCGATCACCATCACGACCGGCATCAGCTTCATCACCAGGTTTCCCGGTGTGACCCGGGGGATTTCGGGCGGTGGCTGTAGCGTCACCTCGCCACCGGGCGTTCGAGGCATCTCGCGGCGCGCACGGCGCTGGAAGCGGACAGTGCTCATCGACGAGAATCCCCCTTCGGCCAGCTGTGATCCGGCCTCAGTGTAGAGGTGACAGCCGACATGTCGTACAGTTCGACCAGCATTCTGCTGCCCGGACCCTGGGTTCGCAAGCTCGCACTCGGCCCGCGAGGCTGCGGAATCACGAGGTAGAAGACCGAGTTGGGGGAAGCTTGACGCACGCGCGACTTGACCACATCGACGAAGAATCCGCGCGCGGGATCGTCCGCGCTCCCGATCTCGCCCGGGTGACGATTCTGGCCAAGCACACCCAGGTCGACATGGCCATACCGGTCGACGTGCCGGTCGCGCTGGTCATTCCGAGCGTGGTCGACATGGTCGCCCAGCACAGCCGCAGCAACGACTTCGACAACGAGGGCGAGCGCTACGAGCCCGCGGATTGGGTGCTCGCCCGGATCGGCCATCCGCCGTTCTCCAACTCGCTCAGCCTCGGCGAGCACGGAGTCCGCGACGGCGAACTGCTGATGCTGGAAAGCGCTTCGCATACCGCGCCGACGCCGCTGTTCGACGACATCATGTACAACGTCGCGATCGCCGACACCGACCATTACCGCAGCTGGACCCCCCGCGTCGCGCGGATCACCGGCTCGGTGCTCGCGGCGGTCACCATGATCGTCGGCTGCCTCGGCCTGCTGCTGTCGCCCGGCTCGCTGCCGATCGCGGTGGGCGGTTCGATCGCGCTGGTGGTCGCGATCCTGCTCGTGGTCGCGGCGATGGTGCTGAGCAGGATGTACGGCGACACCGGCACCGCACTGGTACTCGGCGGCTGCGCACTGCCCGCCGCCTTCAGCGCGGGCATGCTCTTCGTGCCGGACCATTACGGCTGGGCGCACGTCCTGCTCGGATCGGTCCTGGCGGGCGCGACGGCGATCCTGGCATGGCGGGTCACCGGCGTCGGTCTCGCGCTGTTCATCGGCGTGGCCACGCTCGCCGCCTACGCGGTGCCCGCGGCACTGGTCGGCCTGCTCACCGGCCAGCCGGACCGCGCGATCGGCGCCGGCGCGGCGGCGCTCGGTCTCGTCGGGCTCTCCCTTGCCCCACGGATATCCATGCTGCTGGCGAAACTGCCGCTGCCGCCGGTCCCTTCGCCGGGCACCCCGATCGACCCGACCGAGGACGATCCGGACGATCACCGCGCGCTGCCGACCATGGAGGCGCTGCGGGTGAAGTCGGAACGCGCCCGCATGTACCTCGCCGGTCTCGTCGCGGCGACCACGCTGGTCACCGCCATCGGCGCGCTCGCGGCCACCGACCCGGCCTCCGGCGACCCGTACTGGCCGGGCATCGCGCTCGCGCTGGTCTGCGCCGCGGTACTGATGTTCCGCAGCCGCACCTACGCCGGTGCGGAGCAGGCCGTTGTGCTCATCGCGGGCGGCGCGGCGATCGTGCTGATCATGCTGGTGGGCGCCGGTTTCGCGATGCACCAGCCGCTGGCCGTCTTCGGCGCGGCGATGGTGGCCCTGGTCGCCGCGCTGATCCTCGGCATCATCATCCCGAACCAGTCGGCCACCCCGCCGATGCGCCGCGGCGTCGAACTGCTCGAGTACACCTTCGTCGCCGCCGTGCTGCCGCTGGCCTTTTGGGTAGCGGATCTCTACTCACTCGTCCGCGGGCTGTGAGCTGGGCTCGATGATCCAGAAACCCTTGGACGGCTCTCGTTTCCGTGTGGTTCGAACGGGAGCGGCCGCGTGCGTTCTCGCGCTCAGCATGTCCGTCGGATTCGGAGCGACCCCGCACGCGCACGCGGAGAAACCGACGGTGAGCCCGAATACGGCGCCGCCGCCGGGCGAGCCGGCGGCGCCGCCGGACAAGACCGAGCGGGCGTCGAACACCCCGTGCGTCAGCACCGGGTCCGGCGGCAACGGGCCGTCCACCCCGGAGGCGCAACGCGCGCTCAACCTCGAACACGCCTGGCGATTCTCCCGGGGCGCGGGCCAACTGGTGGCGGTGATCGACACCGGTGTCGCCCGGCATCCGCGACTGCCGGGGCTGATCGCGGGTGGCGACTACGTCAGCAGCGGTGACGGAACCGAGGACTGCGATGCGCACGGCACATTGGTCGCGGGGCTGATAGCGGCGACGGAGGTCGACGGTCAGGGCTTCTCGGGAGTCGCTCCGGAGGCGCAGATACTCACCATCCGCCAGACCAGCAGGCTGTATCAGAAGGAGGGCGCGAACCGGGACAAGGGGCCCGACGCATTGCCTCAGGGATACGGCACCACTCGCACGATGGCTTCGGCGATCCGTCGCGCGGCGGACATGGGCGCCACCGTCATCAATGTGTCCGAAGTCGCGTGCAGGCCGACTTCCGAACCCTTCGAAGACACCGATCTGGGGGCGGCGGTCCGGTACGCGGCGATCGAGAAGAACGTGGTCATCGTGGTAGCGGCCGGCAACAGCGGAGAGAACAACTCCGACAGCTGCAAGGGCACCAACGCGGTGATCGATCCTCTCGACCCCGCGGCGGACCCGTGGAGCAAAGTAGACCTGAACGTGTCACCGGCGCGCTATGACGACTACGTGCTCGCTGTCGGTTCCGTCAACGGGAACGGGCAGCCGTCGACGTTCACCGTTCCCGGGCCATGGCTGGGCGTCGCGGCGCCCGGCGAGAACATCACTTCCCTCGATCCACTGTTCAACGATCCGAACAGCAGAGGAACCGCGGTTCAAGTCGGCAGCGTCAATCAACAGGGACGGCTCGGGCCGATTCAAGGCACCAGTTTCGCCACGCCACTGGTTTCGGGTGTAGCGGCCCTTGTGCGAGCGCGTTTCCCGGAGTTGAGCGCGCTGGAGGTCATCAAACGGATTCAGGCCACCGCCCACGCCCCCGCGGAGGGATGGAACCCCTACGTCGGCTACGGCGCTGTCGATCCCGTTCAGGCGTTGACCGCAGAGGTAGGCCATGCGTTGCCGCCGAAGCGACCGTCTCCGGCCAAGAGTATTCAGCTCCCGATCCCTGCGCCGACACCGCCCCCGAACAATCGCGCCCGCGATGTCGCGCTGATCGGAAGCGGCGCCGTTACATCACTGCTCGTCTTGGGAATGCTCGCATCGTTCCCCATCCGGCGCAGATTCGGCCTCCACGGCGACGATACGTAGCCGAGCATGATCAGTGGCACATGGCTGCGCTATTCGCGACAACAGGTCTCCGCCATGTGCCACTGATCTTGAAACTTCGGGCGGACTCACTGTCCGGGTGCGGGCTCCAATTTGTAGTACCCGTAGCCGTCTCCGACGCAGACCGCTTCCTTGTGGTACATCCGCCGGAAGCTGTCCTTGCCCGTTGTCATGCACTCCTTGTACGTCATGCCGTGCTTGGTACGCATCGGTTGGGCGGCGGCGGTTCCTGCGGTCGACGCGGCGACCGTGCCCGCCACGATCGCGGCGGTGAACCCGATCGCCAATTTATATGCGGTGCGCTTCATCTTGGTGAATCCCCTCCATATCTGTGGCGAGAACTCCCTCTCGCCGACTCGGAGGGTACCGGAATCGGCACCGGCTACCAATCCGGGGTAAGTGCTGTTGCTCCTTCAATTTTTGTTTCCTCCCAAGCCTTTTCACCAGGTGCTTATCCGGCGTCATAATGGGCCACCATCACGTCCTGCTGGTGCTTGTACCGAAGACCGATGGCGGCTGTAGTAGACGGTGATCGAAGGCCACGAGCCCTCAGACGTGATTTCGTGGTGCAGGACAAGATCCTGGACGGAAACGTCGCCGAGCTGCTCGATCGAAGCCGCGATCGTCCGAAGCAACGCCGCAACATCCCCCTGGCCTGGACCAGCCGGGTTCGACTGCGAAAAATGGTTGATCCGGTATCGGTCGCCTGCCATGACTCCTCCTCTGGATTGCGCCCTCATCGGCGGTTGCGCTTCTACTTGTTTCTGTCACCGTTGTACGGGCCGCCCGCCGTTCGAGCGCGCCGCTTGCCGCACCCCGGTGACACCGCGCACCTCTGGATCTGACCGTCCGCGTACTCGCCGGAAAACCCAGAACACATGCGTGTGGCGGGTTTCGGAGGCACTATTCCTCCCCCGAACGGTGCTCGCGTTCGCCGAACGCAGTACAGTTCCCGGGGACTGTTGTTCAGCTCGGCCACAGTGGAGCGGCCGATATCGGGTACTTGGGGGACGACGATGGCGGAACCGGCCGGCGCGGGACCACGACCGTTGCTCGGGCGCATCTCGATGCAGAACCTGCTGGTCGCGCAGATCATCGGGTTGGTTGTCGGAGTCGTCGCGCTGTTCGCCGGTCTGCCGGGGCTTCCCGCGTTCGGCGTGGCGGTCGTCGTCGCGCTGATTCCGCTGATCCCGGTCGCCAAACGCACCATGCTGGACTGGATCGCCACCTGGTGGCGCTACCTCACCCGCCGGGATTACGAGATCGGCGACACCGTCGACTACCGCGGCACGGACGGACGTTCACTCGGCCTGTACTGGGACGGCAGCCGCGTGGTGACGGTGGTCGAGGTGCTCCCCCCGCCCGGCGGGCTGACCAGGATCGCTCGCACCACGGTGCACGCCTCGCACCTGCTTCCGCTGGCGGAGCTGGCGAAATGCCTGAACCAGCACGACATCCTGCTCAGCGGCATCGACATCATCAGCCACGGGCACCGCAGCCGTTCGGGCACGCCCGCGGGCAAGATCTACGAATCGCTGCTCGGTCCGCTGCCCGCCACCGCCCACCGCGCGGTGTGGCTGGCGATCAGCTTCGACGCGGTGGCATGCCCGGAGGCCACGGCGCGCCGCGGCGGCGGGGCGGAAGGCGCCTCGCGGGCGGTCACCATCGCCACCCAGCGGATCATGCGCACGCTCGAGGACGCCGACTGCAACGCCCGCATCCTCACCGCGCCCGAGATCCGCAAGGCGGTCTTGCAGATCACCAGCGGCTACGACCCGCGCACGCTCGAACACCGTTGGCGCTACGCCGAAATCGGCAACAGCGTGAACGTCGGCAGCGCCGTCGACCCCAAACGGCTCGACTCCGATCTGCTCGCCCAGCTGTGGGTCGCTCCGTCCCGGGGCACCACCGTGGCCGTGCGCCTGCGCCCCGGCAATTCGGCCGAGTCGGTGAACATCGGCGCCGCCTGGCGGCTGACCGCCCGCGAGCTGCCGGAGCGCTCCGAACTGCCGGGCATGGTCTCGATGAACGGCCGCCACCGCGATGGACTGCTGGCCCACCTGCCGATCGCGGTGCCCGGCGTCGACGACACCGTCCCGATGATCGAGCACCTGATCGACGTGGTCGACGATCTGCACCTGCCCTCCTCCGGCTGCGGACAGCTCATCGGATCGGACGACGAAGGCAATGGCGTCGCGGTCCGCATCGTCGGCGTCGGCATCTCGACGGTGTACGTCGCGGGCGAGCTGTACCTGGCGCAGCAGTTGGTGTTCCGCGCGCTCGCGGTCGGCGAACGGATCCTCATCCGCACCGACCGGGCGCGAGCATGGGAGAACCTGGTCACCACGATCGGAAATCCGGAGCGACTGACCATCGCGGTCGAAACCCACCAGTCCGACGCGGGATTCACCGCCACGGTGGTGGACGGGGTGCTCGCACCGGCCCCGCACGCGGGCGTCACCACCATCTACGTCACGGGCGATCCGATGGGCTGGCCCGCCAGCCGACCCGACCTGGCCATCCATCAACCGGGTGCGATCGGCAACCACGTGGTGCTGCGCACCGGCACGGCGCAGGTCGATCTGACGCTGGTGTCCATCCCCAGCGAAGCCACCTACATCGGCCAGCCACGCGGCCGCCGCGCCGTGGCGACCCACTAGCCGCTAGCCGGGATACGGATCGCCGGTCCGAGCGGCTCGCAAAGTGCGTGCCCACCAGGCCAATTGGCGCAGCATCCGGCCCGCCGCATCGATAGCGGCACCGTCGCTTGTGTCGCCGGTGTCGTCGAATCGCTTCTTGGCCTGATGAAAACTGACCGTCTCGCGGACCGAGACCATGTGGATCTCCGCGACGACTTGGCGAAGCTGCTCCACCGCCCGCAGGCCACCGGAGAGGCCCCCATACGAGACGAAAGCGATGGGTTTGGCGCGCCACTCGTGTTTCGCGGTGTCGAAAGCCGTCTTCAGCGACGCCGGGTAGCCGTGGTTGTACTCGGAGGTGACGACGACGAACGCGTCGGCATCCCGCAGCCGCGCGCGATAGGCCGTGGTCGCCTCGTTCTCGGTGAGCTCGACCGGCAACGGGGTGTGTGCCAGATCAATGACACCGGTGTCGAATTCGGGATGGGCGCGCACGGTACGCAGGAACCAGTCCCCGACCACCGGTGCGAACCGCTCCGGACGCACACTGGCCACGATGACCTCGAGCCGCAACGGAGTTTCCACCGCGCGAGCCTAACTCGGGACCTGTCCACAGTCGGTCACCGCCGCACGCGGAACCATGCGAAACCGGCCGGCTGAACCGTGCACCGCAAAGTGCTCGACGCGCTCCAGCGGCTCGTAAGCGCCACCCCGACGTTCGCGGCGCGGGCGATCTCCCGCCGACGTGCACGTGCCGGGCGATCCCACCCGCGGCGGGGTCGCGGCCTCGCTCACACGGCCGGCAGGCGCAACGCGCATTGGCGGCGGTCATCCGGTCGAGCAGCTCACGCCTCCGCGCGGTACACGACGTCTGCCGAGACCGCGCGCAGACGACGAGATGAAAGCCGCCGACCATCCCGCACGCACCACGACACGGACAACGCCACCCGCACGCCACCACAACCCGCACGCCACCACGCCCCCACACCACGATCACCCTGGCGGGCCGCCACCTCGACGCCGATCACCCGATCCTCGTCGGCTCGAAGCACCGGGCGATCATGGTGATCCGCACCTGCGATCCAGGCGCCGCCCCACACCGACACACTCGAAACTGCTCCGGCGCAACACTTCCCGTCGTTGACAAATACCTGGTCTCAAGGGCACCGGATACCCTATGGCCGACAGAAACCATTACCCGTAGCGGCACCGCAGCCACAACCCCACGATCACACCCCCGAGCCAGCGTCATGGACGCTGGTACACCGAACTGGACGGGTGAGCACTAGATGCCGCGCGTGCCCCCACACGCAACCAGCACCGGCCCAACCCCGTCTTCCGAGCGAAGCGAGACCGAGCATTGGCCGTTCGCGGCCCGGCTCGCGTCCGAGCGGCCGCCGCGTCCGCGACGAAGTCGCCAGGGGTGGTCGCTCGGACGCGAGCCACCAGGGGGCCGCGAACACGCAGCGCCGCAGGCGCTGCAAATCGAACACGGAGTAGAAATGATTCTGGTAACCGGCGCCACCGGGAATGTCGGCGCGGAACTGGTGCGGACCCTGAGCGAATCGGGCGAACAGGTGCGAGCGCTGGTGCGCGACCCCGCCAAGGCGGCGCTCGCCTCCGGTGTCGAGGCCGTCACCGGTGATCTCAACCGGCCGGAGACGCTGGCCGACGCACTCGACGGCGTGGACGGAATGTTCCTGCTCCCCGGCTACAACGACCTGCCCGGTCTGTTGGATCGCGCGAACAAGGCCGGGGTGCGCCGGGTCGCTCTGCTCTCCAGTGGTTCGGCCGCACTGCGCGACATGGACAACGCCGTGTCCCGCTACATGACGCTGTCCGAGGACGCGGTGCGCGCCTCCGAGCTGAGCTGGACTTTCCTGCGGCCGCGGTCGTTCATGTCGAACGCGCTGCGCTGGCTGCCGCAGCTCGCCGCGGGCGACGTCGTCCGCGTGCAGTTCCCCGGCGTTCGGGTCGGCGCGATCGATCCCGCCGATATCGCGGCGGTCGCGGCCGCGGCGCTCACTCGGGAGGGACTGGAGGGTCAGGTGCTCGAGCTCACCGGCCCGCAGGCGTTGCGACCGGCGGAGCAGGTCGCGGTGCTCGCCGCGGTGCTGAACCGGCCGCTGGTGGCGCAGGAACTCGGCGACGACGAGACCGAGGCCGAGCTCGCCGCCACCATGCCCCGCGAGTATGTCGACGCGTTCCTCAGCTTCTTCGTCGAGGGCACGCTCGATGAGGCGACGCTCTATCCGACCGTCGAGCAGGTGACCGGCCGATCGCCGCGCACCTTCGAGCAGTGGGCCACCGCCCACGCCGGGGAGTTCGCGCCGGCGCCGAGCTGAGCGGCCGCGTCCGGCCGACCGGGTGGCGACGGATCAGTCGGCGGCCGCGAACTCGGCCAGTCCCTGCGCAGGCGCCACGGTGGCCGTGAAATCCAATGCGTGCCTCGCCCTGGCCGGGTCGGCGACGAAATGCCGGACGTCGCCGATCCGGTAGCGGCCCGTCACCACCGGCGCGGGGCCGCCGCGGGCGCGCGCCATGATCGAGGCCACCTCCCACACCGTGATCGGCCGCCCCGAGGCGATGTTCAATGCGACGAAGCCGGGCAGCGCCCGCTCGACCGCCGCGACGGTAGCCGCGACCGCGTCACCGACGTAGACGAAATCCCGGACCTGTCCGCCATCTTCGAACACCTGCGGCGCGAGCCCCTGCGCCAGTTCGGCGCGCAGCCGCCCCACCAGTCCCGCGCGTGCTCCGGGGCCGTAGACGTTGTGCATGCGCAGCGCGGTGACCGCGCCGCCGGTCGCCAACCCCCAGGCGAGCGCGTAGTGCTCCTGCGCGACTTTGCTCGCCGCGTAGGGACCGCGCGGGCGCAACGGCGCGTCCTCCCCGACCGGTTCCCAGGTCAGCACCTCGCCGGTGTGCGGAGCGCGATGGTCGAACATGCCGCGGTCGAGATCGGCTCGGCGACGCAAGGTGGGGAAGAACGGGCCGCTGTGCGCGCCGCGATAGCGGCCCTCGCCGTAGACGGCGATCGATGAGGCGAGCACCAGGCGGCCGACCCGCGCCCGCTCCATGGCCCCGAGCAGCACCGCGGTCCCGAGGTCGTTGTGCGAGGCGAAGTCGGCGGCCTGCGCACCCGCGGTGACGCCCGCGAAGTGGCAGACCACGTCCACCCCGTCCAGCAGCGGGGCGAGCGCTTCGGCGTCGCGAACGTCGACTCGCGCGGCCTCTTCCGGCGCTCGCGCGTCCGGCCCGTGCACCTGGTCGAGCAGCAGATCCGCCCCGGCCACTTGGTGTCCCGCGGCGGTCAGCGCCCGGGACAGGTGCCCGCCGAGGAACCCGGCCGCGCCGGTGACCAGCACCCGCATCGGACTCAGGGCAGTTCGAACGGCAACGACACTCCCCCGTGGACGCGGCACCGGTCACACGTCTCGGTGCCGTCCACGGCGGCCACCGCGCGGCGGACGAGTTCCTTGAACGGCGCGAGGTTGCGTTTGAACTCGGCGAAGACGTCCACGGCGTGCACTCCCTCGCCCTCCTCCAGCCCCGCGTCCAGATCCGTGACGAGAGCCACGGCGGCGTAGCACATTTCGAGTTCGCGGGCGAGCACCGCCTCCGGGTGGCCGGTCATGTTCACCAGGTCCCAGCCCTGCGCGGCGAACCACCGGCTCTCGGCGCGGGTGGAGAAACGCGGTCCCTCGACCACGACCATGGTGGCGGCGTGCATCATGTGCAGCTCGTCGGACTCGGCTTTGATGGCGGCGGCGCGCAGTTCGTCGCAGTACGGATCGGCGAAAGACACGTGGATGCCGTCGCCGTCGAAGTAGGTCTGCGGCCGGCCGGAGGTCCGGTCGACCAGTTGATCCGGCACCGCGACCGTGCCCGGACCCCAGTCCGCCCGCAGGCTGCCGACCGCGCAGGGCGCGAAGATCCGGCGCACGCCCAGCGAGCGCAGCGCCCACAGGTTGGCCCGGTAGGGCAGGGTGTGCGGTGCGAATTCGTGGTTCTTGCCGTGCCGCGGCAGGAACGCCACCGGCCTGCCCTCCACCTCTCCGACCGCGACGCCCGCACTCGGGGCGCCATAAGGGGTCTCCACCTCGATGGTGGTCGCCTCGTTGTCGAAGAAATCGTAGAAGCCGCTGCCGCCGATGACGGCGAGCGCGGGCCGGGGGTGCGAACTCATACCTCGATTGTCTCGTCCCGCCGCGTCGCTCGCGCGGCGGGATCGGCGTTACCCTTTTCCATCCGGCAGCCAGGGCCTGGTCATCGGCCGATCCGCCTGGCAGGCTGGGCAGGCACGGCGCCGCCCGACCTGACAAGCCGGGCCGCACACTGTACCCTAGGGGGGTATTGATCCGGAGTTCCGGACCGGCAGGCAGCGAGGAGACATCGGTGGCAGCTTCCCCCCACGACCACACGGCGGCCGACCACGCGACACACGGCTACATCACCGCCAAGGACGACTACCTCAAGCGGCTGCGCCGCATCGAGGGCCAAGCGCGCGGCTTGCAGCGGATGGTCGAGGAGGAGAAGTACTGCATCGACATCCTCACCCAGGTGTCCGCCATGACCAAAGCCCTGCAAGCGGTGGCGATGGGCCTGCTGGAGGACCACATCAGCCACTGCGTGGTGGACGCGGCCGTCGCGGGCGGCCCGGAGGCCGAAGCCAAGATCAAGGAAGCCACCGACGCCATCGCCCGCCTGGTCCGATCCTGACCTCGCGACGGAAGGGACCAGCGACTCGTCCACACGGGGTAGATGTGGTGCCGGTCGACTGACAACGTCATCGAAGCGTTTGACCAGGCGACGTCTACACCGCGTGGATTTCGGGAAGAGGCCGGCCTGCCCAGCTGAGCGCTGCAACCTGCCCGGCTGCCCGACCGCCAGTCCGGCAGCCGATGGACACATGGCACTGGCACGTCCTCGACCAGTTGATCGCACGCCGGTCACCCGTGCCAGCGTCGATAGACACCAGCCGCTCCCGGGTGCAGCGGTAGAGGACCGGTGCTGACCAACGATCGACCGTCGAGGAACTGCGTTCCCGCCGCCTCGGTGGGAACTAGCGCGTCCGCGTGCCACACCAGTAGTTCCACGAGGGACGCCGCGATTTCCTCCGGCATGGAAGTCGCGGCCAGCAATAGGTTGGCCACCCCGATCGTATGTACGGCGGCGGCGCCGGGATAAGCGTCGGCGGGAACCGCGACGCTGTCATAAACCGGCCCGAACCGCTCCCGCATCGGGGCGGCTAGATCGCCCATGTCCAACAGTCGCATCCGGCCCGGCACCGCGAGTAGCGCTGTCGGCACGCCGCCCGCCCACAACAGCGCATCCACTTGACCCGCGGTCAGGGCGGCCACCGCCTCCGCCAGGGGTCGATGCGAAACCGCCACGTCGACGGCCGGATCCAAGCCCGCGACGCGCAGGATCCGTTCGCCGGTCAGCGCAGCGCCCGACCCTTCCGCACCCAGGCTCACCCGCGTTCCGCGCAGATCCGCGACCGATCCGATCGGACTGTCCGCGCGCACGACCAGTTGCAGGTAGTTCTCGTAGACCCGGCCCAACGCCGACACCCGGCCGGGGTTCTCCGGCAGCGAATCCGCGAGCGTCAGCGCGGCGTCGACTTCACCGCGTGCGAGCAAGCTCAGATTGTCCTGCGACCCGGAGGTGGTGACCCGGTCGATCTGCACGTCGCCGAGGTGCTCTGCGGCAAGGCCGAGCAACCCGGCGAAGGCGTAGTAGAAGCCGCCGACCTCGCCGGAAGCCAGCCGCACCGTCGCGCCCCGGCCGTTGGGAGCACAGCCCGCGATGCCCGCCGCGGCCAGCGCGAGGAAGCCACGCCGGCCGATGCCGCGGCGGAGGATCGATTCTCGACCGGTCATCTGGCCTCCGCCGCAGGCAATCGCATTGTCACCGCGAGACCGTGGGGAGGCACCGACGCCACGGTGAGAGCGCCGCCGCGCGCCTGCGCCAGCGCCGCGGCGATCGGCAGGCCGAGCCCCGAACCACCGGTCGCAGCCGAGGAGCCGCGGAAGAAACGCGTGGTGAGCTTGTCGATTTCGTCCGGGCGAACACCCGCGCCGTCGTCGCGGACGGTCACCGTGACCCAGCCCGGCTCGGTCTCGACGATCAGATCGGCGTGCGCGCCCGCCCCCGCGTACCGCGTCGCGTTGCTCAGCGGGACGTCGAGCATCTGCGCGAGCACGTCGGCAGGCGCCGCCACGTCCGCGCGCTCGGCCGCGGGCGCTACCCGCAATCGCTGTCCCGCGGCCTCGAACGCCGAGCACCAGGCGTCGAATCGATCGGCCACCACCTGCACGGCGTCGCACTGGTCGGCGTCCTCGGCGGTGCGCGCGACGTCGAACGCCGCGGGCGTCTCGGCCACCGCCAGGCTGAGCAGGCCGTCGAGCAGCGCGGTCAAGCGGTCGACCTCGGCGCTCGCGCTGCGGAACGTGCTCGCCGCGCTCGCCGGGATCGCCGGTTCCAGGGAATCGAGCCGGATGGTCAGGGCGGCCAGCGGGTTGCGCATGGCGTGCGCGGTGTCGGCGACCAGCTGGCGCTGCGCATCCGCTGAATCGGCGACGGCCGCGGCCATGGCGTCGAAGGATTCCGCCAGCGCCCGCATCTCCGGCGGCCCTCCGTACCTACCCGAGATCGATACCGGAGCGACGGTGTCGGCGCGCGGCTTGGGCAGCGTCGCCGTCAACTCCGCCACACCGTGCGACAGCGCCGCCAGCGGACGCAGTACCCAGCGGCCGATCGTCACCGCCAGCAGCACGAACAGCGCCATCGCGCCGACGCCGCCGAGCACGATCACCGCCCAGGCCCGCGCGATGTCGCCCCGGGCGCTCGCCGTCGACGCCTCGATCACCACGGCGCCGTTCACCTGCACACCGGTGCCGACCGGCCGCGCCACCAGCACGGTCGGCGCGCCCCACGGCGTCAGCTTGTCCACCGCGTGCGGGCGCTGATTGCGCCGTGCGGCCACCACCGCGGCGGCGATGCCGGGATCGTTCACGTCCGCGCCCGCGTTCACCGCCGCCGCGCCCCTCGCGTCGACCACCAGCACGTTTTCGCCGTACAGCTCGTGATAGCGCAGGACCTCGTCGGACAGGGTGCGGCTGTCCCCCGCCGTGACCGCGTCGTCGGCGAGGGTGGCGAAGCGGTCGGCGTCCCCGGAGCGCGCGAGCACCAGCTGCTGGGTGCGGTTGGTCGCGATGGTCAGCGAGAGCGGCACCGCGAACGCCAGCACCGCGATGGCGGCGAACGACGTCAGCGCGACGAGCAAGCGACGCCGCATGGCACACCTCCGGCCCTTCGGCCCGCGCTCACTGCCCCCACCGATATCCGTACCCGCGAATCGTGGTGATCAGGCCGGGCCGATTCAGCTTCGCCCGCAAGCCCGCCATGTGCACGTCCAGCGAACGCGAGACCGCGACGAAAGCGTCGCCCCAGATGCGATCCATCAGCAGCTGGCGGCTCACCGCCGCGCCCGGCCGTTCCACCAGCGCCTCGACCAGCTCGAACTCCTTCTGGGTCAGCGACACCGGCGCACCGGCGACCTCGACCACGCGGGCGCCGAGATCGACCCGCACATCCCCGGTGACCACCACCGACGGCGCGGGCTGGGCCGCGGCCGCTGCCCGCCTCGTCACCGTCTCCAGCCGCGCGACCAGCTCCGCGATCCGCGGCGGCTTCACCAGATAGTCGTCGGCGCCGCCGCGCAGACCGCGCACGATGGAGCGTTCGTCGCTGCGTGCGGTCAGGATCAGCACCGGAACCGAACTCACCTCGCGCAGTCTGCGCAGCACTTGAAGACCGTCGCCGTCGGGCAGTCCGAGGTCGAGCACGACCGCGTCGTAGGCGCGATGCGCGATCAGCAGATCCACGCCGCGGCGCATGCGTTCGGCGCGGTAACCGCGGGCGTTGAGCGCCTCGACCAGCGCGTCTCCCACGCCGTCGTCGTCCTCGACCACCGCAAGCCGCACGCGCCGATCCTCCCACAATGGGCGGACCGGCGCGTGTGCCGGGCGGTCAGTCACGCAGGGTGACCAACGACCGTCCCGGCTCGGCCGCCGCGGCGCCGGACCCGGTATCGGCGCCCGCGGCGAGCTCATCCGCGTCGATCGTCGACGAGGCCGAGGTCTCCCGCATGAAGTAGTAGGTGACCAGCGAGATGGCGATGCATCCGGCGACGTACCAGAAGTACAGCGACTCGTGGCCCGCTTTCTTCAGCGCCAGCGCGATCGTCTCCGCGGTGCCGCCGAAGATGGCGACGGTCAGGGCGTAGGGCAGCCCGACGCCGAGCGCGCGGATCTTCGTCGGGAAAAGCTCGGCCTTCACGATCGCGTTGATCGAGGTGTAGCCCGTGATGATCACCAGAGCCACCATCATCAGCCCCCACGCGGCGACCGGATCGGTGGTGCGCGCGAGCACCGTCATGATGGGCACGGTCAACAGGGTGCCCGCCACGCCGAAGAAGATCAGCAGCTTGCGCCGTCCCACCCGGTCCGACAGCGCGCCCGCCAGCGGCTGCAACACCACGAAGACCAGCAGCGCGACGAAGTTGATCCAGGCGACGGTGGACTTGGAGATGCCGGAGGTGTTGATCATGAACTTCTGCATGTAGGTCGTATAGGTGTAGAACGCGACGGTTCCGCCCAGCGTCAACCCCACGACCAGCAGGCATTCCCGGGGGTACTGCAACAGGATCCGCAGCGAGCCACGCGACTGCGGCGCACCGGAAGTCGCGCCCTTCGCGTCCTGCTTCGCCATCCGGCCGGACTCGGCGCGGAACTGCTCGGATTCGTCCATGCCGCGCCGCAGCCACATCACGATCAGCGCACCGGCAGCGCCGATCACGAACGGGATTCGCCAGCCCCAGGCGTTCATCTGGTCGGCGTCGAGGAACTGTTGCAGCACGATCTGCACCCCGAGCGCGACGAGCTGGCCGGCCACCAGGGTCACGTATTGGAAACTCGAGTAGAACCCGCGCTTGCCCGCCGAGGCCACCTCGGACAGATACGTCGCGCTGGTGGCGTATTCACCGCCGACCGACAGACCTTGCAGCAGCCTGGCCACCAGCAGCAGAGCCGGTGCGGCCAGGCCGATGGTCTGGTAGCCGGGCGTCAGCGCGATCATCAGCGAACCGGCCGCCATCACCGTCACCGACAGCGTCAGGGCCGAGCGCCTGCCGAACCGGTCGGCGTACCGGCCCAGCGCCCAGCCGCCGATCGGGCGCATCAGGAAGCCGACCGCGAACACGGCGGCGGTGGACAACAGCTGCGCCGTCGGATCGTTCTCGGGGAAGAACGTCTTCGCGAAGTACACGCTGAACGCGGCGTAGACGTACCAGTCGTACCACTCGACGAGATTGCCGATGGACCCGCGCAGAACGTTCGCGACCACTCGGCGCTCATTCACGGGCTGTGTCGTAGTCACAAGATCTCCTCCTCCGACGCCTCATCACGTCGTCGCAGATCAGTGTGTCGGCAGTCACAAGCTCGCGGAACGGCTCTCGATGCTTCCTAACAGTCCCTTAGGACGATCCCCGCGAACGGCTCCGGCCCCCGGCAGCAGCCGGGGGCCGGAGAAACGCGCATCGAATCGGTCAGGAGCGCGTAGTCAGCAGCGGCGCGAGAGTGCGCAGCGCCGGGAGATAGTTGTCGCCGAGGATCTGCACCGCGACGTGGTCCGCGCCGGCATCGAGGTGCTCGGACAGCCGGGCGGCGATCCGCTCCGGCGTGCCGTGCGCGACGACAGCGTCGAACAGCCGGTCGGTGGGCGGGACGGCCAAGTCGGCGTCGGTGAAACCGAACCGGCGCAGGTTCGCCACGTAGTTGGTCAGGCCGAGGTAGAACCCGACGGTCTGGTCGGCGACGGCGTGCGCCGTCGGGGCGTCGTCGGTCAGCACCACCTTGTGCTCGGTGGCCAGCAGCGCGTCCGGGCCGACGATCTCGCGGGCCTTCGCGGTGTGCGCGGCGGGTACGAAGTAGGGCAGCGCGCCCAGCGACCGCTCGGCGGCCAGCTTCAGCACGCGCGGGCCGAGCGCGGCCACCGCGCGGCGCTCGGCGGGCACGCCCGCGGCGTCGAGGTCGTCGAGATACTCGACCAGCGCGTCGTAGGGCTTGCGGTACTCACCGGTGTGCTCGGGATGCCCCACGCCGATGCCGAGCAGGAACCGCCCGGGGAAGCGCGCCTCGATCCGATGGAACGAGTCGGCCACCTCCTTCGCGGGCACCGCCCAGATGTTCACGATGCTGGTGGCCACGGTGATCGTTTCGGTCGCCTCCAGCAGCGGATCGACCGCTGCCAGATCCGCCGGGGGCGAGGCCCCCAACCACAGCGCGCCGTATCCCAGCTGCTCCAATTCCCGTGCGTCCTCCGGGCTGAACCCGTTGTACGCCCGCCACACCCCGAACCGTCCGAGACTGTCGAATGCCATGTCCGGAGCCAACACGGGCCCGCGGGTTGCTATTCCGTGTCGGCGGATCTCGGCCTTCTTCGACCCATCAGGTCGATGCCGTTCCGCTCGAAAAGGGCTAACGTGGCGATTGCACAGCTATCGGCGCCCGCCGCCGTGGCAGGCGTCGCCACTAACGAAATGGAGGTGATCGTTGTGCTCAGATTCGATCCATTCCATGACATCGACACCGTCGCTCGGCAGTTGCTCGGTGAAAGCGCTGGAACCGCTCGCGCACCCCGATTCATGCCGATGGATCTGTTCAAAGCGGGTGATCACTACGTCCTGAACGCGGACCTGCCCGGTGTCGATCCCGGCTCCATCGATGTCAGTGTCGACAACGGCACGCTCACCCTGCGGGCGCAACGCACCGTGCCGAGCGAGGAAGGCGTCCAGTGGATCGCCTCGGAACGCTTCGCGGGCACCTTCATGCGCCAGCTGTCGCTCGGCGAGAACGTCGACGTCGAGCACATCAGCGCCACCTACAACAACGGAGTGCTGTCGGTGACGATCCCGATCGCGGAGCGCGCGATGCCGCGCCGCATCCAGATCTCCGGGGCGTCCCAGGAACCGAGGACGATCGAAGCGCAATCGAGGCAGTCCGAGCAGTTGTCACCGACGCAACAGGAACAGCAGGGCGCGCAGTCGCAGCAGCAGTACCCGCAGTCCTCGAAGTGATCATCGCTACCCGCACCCGCGCACGGTGCGGGTAGCCCGGGAACAGTTCAATCGCCGCAGCAACCGGCGTCCGGAACCGGTACCGACCGCATCTCCCGCGTCTGCGCGTTGCGGGCGGCGAGTTCCCCGTCGGCCGGATAGTCGACGCCGATCAGGCTCAAACCGTGGGCGGGAGCGACGGTGACCGAGCTGGAGCGCTCCGTCTCCCGCAACAGATCGGCGACCCATTCCGGAGTGCGCCGGCCCTCGCCCACGGCGAGGACCGCGCCGACCAGACTGCGGACCATCGACCAGCAGAACGCGTCGGCGCTGACGTGGGCGACGAGCAGATCGCCGTCGCGCACCCAGTCGAAGCGCTGCAACTCGCGCACCGTGGTCGCGCCCTCTCTGCGCCGGCAGAACGCGGCGAAATCGTGCAGCCCCAGTAGTTCTCGCGATGCCGCGCGCATGGCCTCGACATCGACGCCGGATCGGCAGGCGACCACACTGCGGGCTTGCAGTGGCTCCGCCCCGTACGGCGCGGTGGTCAGCCGATAGGCATAGTGGCGGCGGACAGCGGAGAACCGGGCGTCGAACTCGGGCGCGGCCAGGCGCGCGTCCTTGATCCGCACGTCCTTCGGCAGGAAGCGCGCCATCCGGTGCACCAGTTTTCCCGAGTCCAGTTCCCCGGCGGTGTCGAAATGCGCGACCTGTGCCTCCGCGTGGACACCCGCGTCGGTACGACCCGCCACGGTCAGCTGGATCGGCTCGCGGAAAACCTTGCTCAGCGAGTCCTCCAGCACTCCCTGCACGGTGCGCAGCCCCGGTTGACGCGCCCAGCCGATGAAATCCGTGCCGTCGTAGGCGATGTCCAGCCGCACCCGCGACACCTCGGTCCCGGGCTCGCCCTCGCGCGGCCGGTCCGCACTCGATCCCACCGATTCCTCCACGGTCACATGATCCTCCGGTCGAAACGAACGAGCCCGCCGACCCAGTGCGGGTGGCGGGCTCGTACGTGAACTCCGACGCTCAGCGTCAGGCGTCCTTCTTGTCCTCGGCAGCCTCGTCGGCGGCGGGAGCCTCGGCCTCGGCGGTCTCGGTGTCGGCCGCTTCGGCCTTCTCCTCGACGACCTCGGCGGCCGGAGCCTCCTCCGTCTTCTTCGACGCGGCCACGCGACGAGCGCGATCGGCCTCGTTGGTCACGGTCTTCTCCCGGACCAGCTCGATGATCGCCATCGGCGCGTTGTCACCCTTACGCGGCAGCGTCTTGGTGATGCGGGTGTAGCCACCCTCGCGTCCCTCGAACGACGGGCCGATCTGCGCGAACAGTTCGTGCACGACGTCCTTGTTGCGGATGACCCTGAGCACCTCGCGACGGTCGGCAAGAGTGCCGCCCTTCGCCTTGGTGATCAGCTTCTCCGCGTAGGGGCGCACGGCCTTGGCCTTGGCCTCGGTGGTGGTGATCCGGCCGTGCTCGAAGAGCGCCGTCGCCAGATTGGCGAAGATCGCCTTCTGGTGCGACGCCGACCCACCGAAGCGGGCACCCTTCTTGGGCTTGGGCATTGTGGTGTCTCCTTGTATAAGGCCGGGCCGGGGCGCCTACCCCGGCGGCCTAGAGCTGTTCGGTCTCGGCGTAGTCCTGCTCGCCGCCATCGGTGTCAC
Source organism: Nocardia gipuzkoensis (assembly GCF_021183645.1). Lineage (NCBI taxonomy): Bacteria > Bacillati > Actinomycetota > Actinomycetes > Mycobacteriales > Nocardiaceae > Nocardia > Nocardia gipuzkoensis. Next base: position 1,584,385 of record NZ_CP089225.1, read on the forward strand.
TGAACGTGCCGCTGTCGCTCCACGTGCCGGTGCTCGCGTCGTAGCCGACCACGCTGGACGGATCGAACGACGCCGGGCTGTCCTTCAGCGAGAGGCCGAGCGCGTGCAGCTTGACCTTGACCTCGTCGATGGACTTCTGGCCGAAGTTGCGGATGTCCAGCAGATCCGACTCGGTGCGGGCGACCAGCTCGCCCACGGTGTGCACACCCTCGCGCTTGAGGCAGTTGTAGGACCGGACGGTGAGGTCCAGGTCCTCGATCGGCAGACCGAACGAGGCGATGTGATCCGCCTCGGCCGGCGAGGGGCCGATCTCGATGCCTTCGGCTTCGACGTTCAGCTCACGGGCCAGGCCGAAGAGCTCGACCAGGGTCTTGCCCGCCGAGGCGAGCGCGTCCCGCGCGCTGATGGAGTTCTTGGTCTCCACGTCCAGGATGAGCCGGTCGAAGTCGGTGCGCTGCTCGACGCGGGTGGCCTCGACTTTGTAGGTCACCTTGAGCACCGGCGAGTAGATCGAATCCACCGGGATCCGGCCGATTTCCGCACCGGAGGCCTTGTTCTGCACGGCGGGGACGTAGCCGCGACCGCGCTCGACGACGAGCTCGATCTCCAGCTTGCCCTTGTCGTTCAAGGTCGCGATGTGCATGTCCGGGTTGTGCACCACGACGCCGCTGGGCGGGACGATGTCACCGGCGGTGACGGTGCCCGGGCCCTGCTTGCGCACGTACATCGTGACCGGCTCGTCCTCCTCCGAGGACACGACCAGACCCTTGAGGTTCAGGATGATGTCGGTGACATCCTCCTTCACGCCGGGAACGGTGGTGAACTCGTGCAGGACGCCGTCGATGCGGATGCTCGTGACCGCGGCCCCCGGAATCGAGGACAGCAGGGTACGCCGCAGCGAGTTGCCGAGGGTGTAACCGAAGCCCGGCTCGAGCGGTTCGATGGTGAACTTCGACCGGTTCTCCGCGACGACCTCTTCGGTCAGCGTCGGACGCTGTGAAATCAGCATTAGGATCATCCTCCTTTTTGGGCGCCCGCTATTTGACGCCTCGTCTCAGGGGTTGTGCGTGGCCGCCCATCGAGGGCGACCACGCACCAGCAGCACGTGTGCCGTGTTACTTCGAGTAGTACTCGACGATCAGCTGTTCCTGCAGCGGCACATCGATCTGGGCACGCTCGGGCACCTGGTGGACCAGGATCCGCAGCCGGCCCGGGATCACCTGCAGCCAGCCCGGAACCGGGCGGTCGCCGACGGTCTCGCGCGCCACCTGGAACGGCAGCGTGCCCAGCGACTTCTCCTTGACATCGATGATGTCGTACTGGGTGACCTGGAAGCTGGGAACGTCCACCTTCTTGTTGTTCACCAGGAAGTGGCCGTGCGAGACCAGCTGGCGGGCCTGCCTGCGGGTACGGGCCAGACCGGCGCGGTACACCACGTTGTCCAGCCGGGTCTCGAGCAGACGCAGCAGGTTGTCACCGGTCTTGCCCTTGAGGCGGTTGGCCTCCTCGTAGTACCGGCGGAACTGCTTCTCCATGACGCCGTAGGAGAAGCGGGCCTTCTGCTTCTCCTGCAGCTGGAGCAGGTACTCGCTCTCCTTGATCCGCGCGCGGCCGTGCTGGCCGGGCGGGTACGGACGACGCTCGAACGCCTGGTCGCCTCCGACGAGGTCGACGCGCAGACGACGCGACTTGCGGGTGATAGGGCCTGTGTAACGAGCCATTGTTCGCTATTCCTTTCCCGCTAGACGCGACGCCGCTTGGGCGGACGGCAGCCGTTGTGGGGCTGCGGGGTGACATCGGAGATCGTGCCCACCTCGAGGCCGGCGGCCTGCAGCGAGCGGATCGCGGTCTCGCGACCCGAACCGGGGCCCTTCACGAACACGTCGACCTTCTTGACGCCGTTCTCCTGCGCCTTGCGGGCGGCGTTCTCGGCGGCGAGCTGCGCGGCGAACGGGGTCGACTTGCGCGAACCCTTGAAGCCGACGTGACCCGACGACGCCCAGGAGATGACGTTGCCGCTCGGGTCGGTGATCGACACGATCGTGTTGTTGAACGTGCTCTTGATGTGCGCGTGGCCGTGCGGGACGTTCTTCTTTTCCCGGCGACGCGACTTCTGGGTCTTCTTGGGGCCGGAGGCCCGGGACTTCGGAGGCATCGGTTATCCCTACTTCTTCTTGCCGGCGACGGTGCGCTTCGGGCCCTTGCGGGTGCGCGCGTTGGTCTTGGTGCGCTGGCCACGGACGGGCAGGCCACGACGGTGGCGCAGGCCCTGGTAGCAGCCGATCTCGATCTTGCGGCGAATATCGGCCTGCACCTCGCGGCGCAGGTCACCCTCGACCTTGAACTCCGAAGCCTCGATGTAGTCACGCAGCTTCGTCAGATCGTCGTCGCTGAGATCCTTCGAACGCAGGTCCGGGCTGACGCCGGTGGCCTCGAGGATCTCCTGGGAGCGGGTACGGCCAATGCCGAAAATGTAGGTCAGTGCGATCTCCATGCGCTTCTCGCGCGGGAGGTCGACGCCCATGAGACGTGCCATCTGGCAGTTTCCTTAATCGTTGCGGAGGTCTGCTCCCTGTCCGTCCCCTCGTCTTGGTGGGGCACCGGCCTCCGAACCGGTGGTAGGCGCGCACGCCCAGGGCGAACCCTGATATCCGCAGCGTGCGGCTGGTGCTGGGAGTTCTTCTTGCCAATCCGAACTGCGGTTCGGTGCTTGGCTGGTGTCGCGTCGAGCGGCGCCTTCGGCAAGCCTCGGGCGGGTGGGGGCGAGGTCTGTCTCGCCTCCGCTCAGCCCTGGCGCTGCTTGTGGCGCAGGTTGTCGCAGATCACCATGACCCGGCCGTGACGGCGGATCACCTTGCACTTCTCGCAGATCTTCTTGACGCTCGGCTGAACCTTCACGTCCGTCCAATCTGTTGTGGTTCACAGGGGTGTGAACACAGTTTTTCCCCAGTCGGCGACTGGGGAAGCTCTGTAGTGAGTCTTTCGACTCGGCCCCGGCTCACGCCGGAGCTGCCGGTTCGGACCGACCCGATCGCAGCGAGCGCGATCACTTGTAGCGGTATACGATCCGGCCGCGCGACAGGTCGTAGGGCGAGAGCTCGACGACCACACGGTCTTCGGGGAGGATACGAATGTAGTGCTGCCGCATCTTCCCGCTGATGTGCGCGAGAACCTTGTGCCCGTTCTCGAGCTCGATCCGGAACATCGCATTGGGCAGCGGCTCGACAACTCGACCCTCGACCTCGATGGCCCCGTCCTTCTTCGCCATGTCCTCCGCGATCCCGGTTACGCTCAACCTGGTTTGTTTGCCTGGTCTGCCCGGATGGACCGGCCGCCGGAGCGGACCGCTCGCACACGAACAGGCGGCGCATAGGTGCACCGCCGCTCCAGCTTACCGATCAGTTCCGGATCGGGCAAAAATGCCTCCCTGTATACCCGCGTCGCCAGCGGTTTCGCAGCCCCCTTCCCACCCGTGGCGGGCGTCCGGTCCTGGGCCACGACGACGGCGGGTTGTCGCGTAAACTGGCCGCTGTCCAGGTATTTGGGTCGATCAGATCGAGGGGGATGCGTGAGCCGGCGGAGCGAGCGAGGCACCGGCGCGGCGCCCTTGATCACGGCCGAAGCTAGCGGCAGGGAGGCGAGGCCGTGAGTAAGCGTAGCGAGCGAGTCACCGGCAGAGCACCCCGTACCAGGACCCAGTCGAGCGGCAGACCGACCCCGACGGAGCCGAGCCGCAGCGAGGCGACGTCGTGAGCCGTGGTAACGACGGCCTGCCGATGCTGCCGCCGTGGCTGTCCGAGAGCGAGGTCACCCAGAGCGGCTACGAGGCTCCGGTACAGAATCTCCCACACGACGAACTGATCGAGGACTCCCCCAGCCGCCGACGCGGCCGGTTCAAGAATCGGTCCCCGGAAGCGGAACGCCCGGACGCCGCGCGTCCGGAGAAGCGCCGCAAGGGCTGGCGCCGGGACAAGAACGAGGGGCCCGCCGACGACGACCGACAGCTGAGCGAGGCCGCCCGCGCACCCGGGCCGGACGTGCCCGCACCCGGGCCGGACGTGCCCGCACCCCGGCCGGACGTGCCCGCGCCTGGTCAGCATCCGCCCGACGCCTGGGGGCAGCAGCCCGGCCACGACTACACCCCGCCCGCGCGGGAAAGCACCCCGCCCGCGCAGGACAACTTGTGGGAGGCTCCGCCGCAGCGCAACGCCCTTCCGCAGTCCAGCCTGCCCACCCGCAACCCCTCGCAGCCCTCACCCGGGTTCCAGCCGCTGGGCAGCAGGGCCGCGGAGCAGCCCAGTGCACAGCAGGCGCCCGCGCCGCAGCGCAGGTCCGATCTGCCGCCCCCGCCGCCGCTGCCCGACCCACCGAGGCAAGCGGTCGAGGAACGAGCGGCCCCGGCACCGCACGACGAGCCCGCCCGATCGGCGCAGAGTGAGAGCGGCCCCGGCCAGGCCACCGGCACCGGCCGACCGCCGTTCGCTCCGCAACCCGGCGGGTGGCCGTCCACCGGCAACCCTCGGCTCGACGCCGCGCTGTCGGCGGTGCGGCCGAGCCAATGGCCGGGCACGCTTCCGCCCGGGCAGCAGACCCCGCCGACGAGCAGTGGCCAGCCCGTCGCACCGCCGACGAGCCCGAATCCGGGATGGCCCGCGGGTGCCGACCCCGCAGCGCCGAGCGCCGGTGACACGCCCACGCAACCGCCCCATGGCGGGCATCCCACCGCACCTGCGCCGGGCACCGATCAGGCAGCGCGGCAGAGCGCAGGCTCGGCGGCGCCGACCGCCGCGCCGCCGGCCGGCGCCGACCCGGCAGTCCGGACCAGTGCACCAGCGGCCGGGAATGCCCCGGCGCAGGGCCGGCACGATCAGCCCCCGACGCCGACCGATCCCGTCGCCGGCTCCGAAGGCCCGCCGCCCTGGCTCGCCGGACCACGGCCCGAGGATGCCGAGGCATCCGCGCCGGGTGCGCCGCGCCGTCTCCCGCCGCTGCCCGACCCGCCCGCGCCGCACGAGCGGCCGGACAAGGGGGTAACCGGCACGCAGGCACCGGCACCGACGCACGACGAGCGGCGCTTGTCGCCACGCGGCGCGGATGGTCCGCCGCCCTGGCTCGGTCACAGCGCGCCGGAGCAGGCAGGTCAGCCGAGCGCATCCGGACTTCCCCCCGCGCCGAACGAGACTGCGGCACTAGGTGTTCAGACGCCCACCGCCCCAGCCCCGGAACAGCGATCGACGTCCAACGCGTGGCCGACGGATAGCGGCGCTACCGGAACACCTGCCGCCGCACCCACACCCGCTCCGCACGCCGGACCGAGCGGGGTCGGTGCGGTGCCGCCCGTACCCGGCGATGCCTTTGCCGCGAGTGGCCCGGCTGCTGTACAGCCGACCGAAGCCACCGGACAGCCCTCGGTGGCCGCGCAGGCGAATTCGCTCGAATCGCAGTGGGATCCCGCCGCCGCGGCGTCGGGTTGGACCGCCGCCGCCGTAGCCGGTGGCGCGTCCGCGCGACCGATCGGTGGACGCCACCGGCTGCCTGCCGAGCCGAACGCGCCGGTCACTCCGCCGGCATCTGCCGCGCAAGCGCCGGACTCCGACCAGGAACCGGTACCACAGCAGCGGCCCGCCCCGGCCCATAACGAGCCGGGCACTCCGCAGCCCGGACCGTACGCCCCGAGCGACTACGCCGGATACCCACCGCGGTTCGCGGGTGGGCAGGTGCCCGGTTCCGAAGCGCAGGCCCCGGCCGACCAGTGGACCGGCACGGGACACCCGGGCGCCGCAACGATCGCCCCCGATGGCCGCCCGGCTCAATTCGCCGGCGGTACCGCTCCCGTCGAGCAGCCCGCGGACCAGTGGCGCAGCGTCGCCGAGCGGAACTCCGCGCCCGAATCCGGTCCGGTCGCACCGCATTCCGCGCCACCGGCCCCACCGCAGCACCCCGAACCCCAGCACTACGGGCAACCAGGCGTTCAGCAGTGGGGCACCCCGCCGGGTTACGCGCAACCGCAGGCCCAGCAGCCGGGCGGCCAGTTCCACCCTTCGCTGGACAACGTGCCGATGCGCCGGGCCAAGCGGGCACCCGGATCCGGGTGGCGCAAGGCCGTGCATCACGTGTCCGGCGGCGCGATCAACCCCGGCATGTCCGCCGAGGAACGCAGGCTGCAGGAACTGGTCGCGCGGATCAGGCAGCCGGTGCGCGGTGATTACCGGATCGCGGTGCTGTCACTCAAGGGCGGTGTCGGAAAGACCACCACCACAATGGGTATCGGCTCGATCTTCGCCTCCGTCCGGGGCGACCGGGTGATCGCGGTGGACGCCAATCCGGACTTCGGGACGCTGTCGCAGCGGGTGCCGCTGCAGACCAGGTCCACCGTGCGCGATCTGCTCCTGGACTCGTCCATCCAGCGGTATTCGGACGTGCGCAGGCACACCTCGCAGGCCACCAGTCGCCTGGAAGTGCTGGCCAGCGAACGTGATCCGGCCGCCTCGGAGGCGTTCAGCGAAGAGGAGTACCGCGCGGTCGCCCGGATCCTGCAGCGGTTCTACAACATCATCCTCACCGACTGCGGTACCGGACTGATGCATTCGGCCATGTCCGGTGTGCTGGATCTGGCGCACTCGCTGGTGCTGATCTCCTCCCCCGCGATCGACGGAGCCCGCAGCGCCGCGGCGACGCTGGACTGGTTGTCGCTGCACGGCCACGACCACTTGGTACGCAATGCGGTGGTGGTGATCAACTCGCCGCGGGCCGGATCGCCGAATGTCGGTATCCAGCAGCTACGGGAGTACTTCCTGTCCCGGTGCCGCGCCGTGCACATCATCCCGTTCGACGCCCACATGTCCGAGGGCGCCGAGATCGATCTGCACCGGCTGCACAAGCAGACCAAGCGGGCCTACGTCGAGTTGGCCGCGACCGTCGCCGACGACTTCGCCACCGATCACCGCCGCTACCGTCCCTGACACCCGCCGGGCCGTGGCCCGGCGGGTAAGGGCGAGCGGATCAGCCGCTCACCACTCGGGCAGACGCCGCCTGCCCGCCATGACGTCGCGCACCAGATCGTCGTAGGCGTCCGCGAGTTCGGCGAGATGATGCCACGCGTTGTGCAACAACTCGTCGTGCGCGTCGAGAGTCATCAAGGCGTGGTGCGCGCGCACCGACGCCTCGGCGAGGCGATCGATCACCGCGCCCACCGTTTCGGTGTGCAACGTGGCGCCGAGCCGATGCTGCGGCACGCAGCGCATCACCCAGTCGTCGATGGCCATCACCAATTCGACTCTACGACGCTCGATTTCGCGGATCACCGCCACGGCGGTATCCACCGAACCACCGCGACCGACCACGCGGCGCTCATGTAGCACTGCCAGATCACGAGCGAACCACAGAAGCGGACCACCGACTACGCGGTGCCCGCGACACGCCCGAACCAATAGGTCGGACGTGGGAAGCAACCCCGGCGCCGAAGAGCGCACCGAAGGATCGACACACCTGGATGTGCCTGGGAGGGCCATTACGACCGTTGTATCCGAACCTGCCACGTTGCCTCGCCGTCATCGCCGCACAACACCGGATCAGGACGTTCATTACAATAAACCTCTGAAGGCAGCTGTCAAGCGTTAACGGGCCGAATGGAGTCACGGAGAGTACACTTCGTTACCTGCACGACCAACCGAGGAGCAAGATGGCGGACGGTCCGACGTATCACCGGATCGCAGACCTCCTCCGCGAGGAGATCCGCGCAGCCAAGTGGAAGCCGGGCGATCGTCTGCCCAGTCATTCCGAGCTTGCCGATCAGATGCAGGTCTCGATCACCACCGCTCGCAACGCGATCCAGGTTCTGGTGACCGAGAATCTGGTCTATACAGCTACTTCCCGCGGGACGATCGTTCGAAACCAAGAAGTGCTCGAATCCGTTGTGACCGACTCTATCCGCCCCGACCGGCCGCAGACCCCGCACGACATCTTCGAGGAGATCGCGCGGGCCGCGAACCGGGAGCCGTCGAAGGAGTTCAGCGCGAAAATGGAGCCGGCCAGTCCCGAGGTCGCGTCTTGGCTGGGTGTCCCCCCGGACTCCTGGGTGCTGGCCAGGACCGTGGTCCAGTATCTCGACAACGAACCGTGGTCGTGGGAGGTCAGCTTCTATCCCCGGGACCTGGCCGAGGCCACGGGAATCGACTCCCCGCACGACATTCCGGAGGGCACCACCCGCCGCCTCGCCGACCGCGGCCATGCCGAGACCGCGCACCGCGACACGCTTGTCGCCCGGCCCGCGAACGCGGAGGAAGCTTTGGTGCTCGGCGTCGCCACCGGCACCATCCTGCTCGATCATCTGCGCATCGGCGCGAACCACACCCGAGTCACCCGGGCCACCCGGCATCGCTCGCTCGCCACCGGCAATCGCCTCGCCTACGAACTCGGCGACGCCGAAGGCACCGCAGTCATCCGGAACACGCTCGCCGACTCGCCCGGGTCCGGTCCGGCCTAGCCCCATGACGATCGCGCTCCGTCAGGCAACAGTGGGCGATCTCGGCACGATCTGCCGCCTGCGCGTGCAGCGCACGGCGTGGCTCACCGCGCGTGGGTCCGACCAGTGGACGGTCGCCGGGCGCGGCCTGCCCATCGAGATCTTCGCCCGCGCCGTCGGGCACGCGCTGGACGCGGGCGAGACCTGGATCGCCGAGGTCGCGGGCGAGCCGGCGGGAACCATCACCGTCAACGACCGCGCCGACGCCGGTCTGTGGTCGCGGTGGGAACTCGACGATTCGGTGATCGTCCATTTCATGATCGTCGATCTGCGATTCGCGGGACTGCGCGTGGGCCATCGCATGCTCGCCCACGCGGGAATGCTCGCCCGCCACCAGCAACGCGAGTGGGTGCGGCTGGACGCCTGGACCACCAATACCGACCTGCACGACTACTACCGCTCGGCGGGATTCCGGCTGGTCCGCGTCGCGGGGCCGCTCGTGCTCGGCCCGTCGCGCGCGCTGTTCGAGCGGCGGGTCGACAGCTGGGAGCCCGACCTCCCCGTCCCGGTCCCCGCTGCGGTCGCGCGATCGGCTGCGGCAGCGATGTTGCGGCCACCGCAGCCGAACAACTGACTCGCGTGCGTGATGGCTGTAGCCGATTCAGCAAGTACGCCTGCCGGGTACCCGACCGCGACGCGGGCCGGTCAGACCGGCGGGAGGTGCGCGATGTGCACCATCTCGATCCCCCGGCTGCGCGACACCAAGGTCCCGCGGCCGGGCGGCAACTTGCTCGGGCGCACGTCGCCGATGAGCTTGCCCTCGTCGCGCGACCCGCTCATGATCAGCGTCTCCACCGACAGGTTCTTCATGGTGCCCAGGACCGGGTCGTACAGCGCACGGGACACACCACCGCTGCGGCGCGTGACGACGAGGTGCATGCCGATGTCGCGGGCCTGCGGCAGGTATTCCAGCAGCGGCGCGAACGGGTTCATGCCGCTGCCGGTCACCACCATGTCGTAGTCGTCGACCACGATGTAGATCTCCGGGCCGCTCCACCAACTGCGTTCCCGCAACTGCTGTGGCGTGATGTCCGAGCCGGGAATCCGCTTGGCCAGATATCCGGCCACCTCCTGGAGCATCGGACCACAGGTCTGCGACGAGGTGGAGTATCCGGCCAGGTGGTCGCCCTCGACCACGCCGAGCATGGTGCGGCGGTAGTCGATCATGATGATCCTGGCCTGCTCGGTGGTCGACTGCTCGACCACGCCCATCACGATGTTGCGCAGCAGGGTGGTCTTGCCGCATTCCACGTCGGCGAATGCCATGAAGTGCGGTTCGGCGCCGAAATCCAGCACCAACGGCTGCAATTCGGACTCGCCGAGCCCGACGACGACCCGGGTGGGGCCGAGTTCGATCCCCTGGGCTCGCGCGGAGGCCAACAGCTCGTCGCGGCCGAACCGCAAAGGCAGCATCCGTACTTCCGGCGCGCGGCGGTTCGGATACAGCTGCTCGAGTTCGGTGCGCGCGCCGGCGACGCCGTCGGCCAGGCTGCCCGGATCGGAGTCGGAATCCAAGCGCGGCAGCGCGATCAGCATGTGCAGCTGGTCGGGGGTCATACCGCGGCCGGGGCGTCCGACCGGAACCTGGTGGGCGGTGCGCCTGCCCATCTCCGAGTCCGACGGATCGCCGAGCCGCAGCTCGAGGCGGGTGCCGATCTGGTCCTTGACCACCGGACGGATCTCGGCCCAGCGCGAGGCGGCGATCATCAGGTGGATGCCGAACGACAAGCCCTGCGCGGCGATGGCGTTGATCTGCGGTTCCAGCACGTCGAACTCTTCGCGGATCACCGCCCAGCCGTCGATCACCAAGAACACGTCGCCGAATTTGTCGTCGGCCAGCGGGTTTTCCGCTCCGGCGGTGCCGTCGGGAACGCGCTGGTCATCGGTGAACTTGCGGCGCCGGAACTCGGCCATCGACTCGATGCCCAGTGCGGCGAACCGCTCCTCGCGCTGACGCATCAGCGTGGTGAGCTCGGCGACGGTGCGGCGCACCCGGTCGCTGTCGAGGCGACCGGCCACCGAACCCACGTGTGGCACTCCGGACAGGCCCGCCATGCTGCCGCCACCGAAGTCCAGACAGTAGAACTGCGCCTGTTCGGGGCTGTGCGTGGCCGCGGTCGCCATGATGATGGTGCGCAGCGTCGTCGACTTGCCCGACTGCGGGCCGCCGACCACCGCGACGTGGCCCTGCGCGCCGGACAGATTGATGGTGAGCACATCGCGCCGCTGCTCGTACGGCTTGTCGATGACGCCGATCGGCATCCACAACTGGCCGTGCCGGTTGACCGGCGACCGCCAGTCCGGGTCCGGTAGCAGCATGTCGACGGTCGGGGATTCGTCCAGGGGCGGCAGCCAGACCTCGTGCGCCGGGCGGCCGTGCCCGGTGAGTCGCTTGACGACCACGTCGAGCAGCGTGTCCGGGATGCCCTCGTCGGCGCCGGGGACCGCCCCGGCGGCCGACGGCGGCGGCGGCAGTTCCAGCAGCGGGTTCGACAGCGCCACCGGCTGCGCTTGCGTCTCGTCCTCGATCGGCTCGGGCAGTTCCACCGGCGAGGCGGTGAACAACGCGGGGCGGTGCCCGGCGACCGGGCTGCCGTCCTCGCCGGTCACCGTTCCCTGCGGCGCCACGTACGGCCCGGACACGTAACTCGCGTTGAACCGCAACGGATCCGAGGCATCGCTCTTCAGGTACCCCGAACCTGGCACGCTCGGCAGGTGGTAGGCGTCGGTGATGCCGAGCACCGCGCGCGATTCGTTCGCCGAGAACGTGCGCAGGCCGATGCGATAGGACAGATGGGATTCCAGGCCGCGCAGCTTGTTCTCCTCCAGGCGCTGCGAGGCCAGCAGCAGGTGCACGTGCAACGACCGGCCGAGCCGGCCGATCATGACGAACAGTTCGGCGAAGTCCGGCTTCTGCGAGAGCAATTCGGAGAACTCGTCGACGACGATGAACAAGGCGGGCAGCGGGTCCAGCGGCACACCGGCGGCGCGCGCCTTCTCGTAGTCGGTGACGTTGGCGTAGTTGCCCGCCGAACGCAGCAGTTCCTGGCGGCGGTTCATCTCACCGGCGAGGGCGTCCTTCATGCGGTCGACCAGCGACAGTTCCTCTTCCAGGTTGGTGATCACCGCGGCCACATGGGGCAGCGAGTCGAGGCCGAGGAAGGTCGCGCCGCCCTTGAAGTCGACGAGTACGAGGTTCAGCGCGTCCGGCGAATGCGTGGTGACCAGGGAAAGCACCAGGGTGCGCAGGAATTCCGACTTTCCCGACCCGGTTGCGCCGATGCACAGACCGTGCGGGCCCATGCCGTTCTCGGCCGATTCCTTGATGTCGATCTCCACCGGAGTGCCGTCGGGGGTGATGCCGATCGGCACCCGCAGCCGCTCCCGGGCCGTGCGCGGGCGCCACACCCGCGCCGGGTCGATCTGGGCGGCGTCCGGGATCTTCAGCAACGCCATCAGTCCCGGGTCCGTCGTGGTTCCCTCACCGAGGCTGACGATCTGCGCCGCCGTAGCGAGGCGATACCTGGCCAGCGAGCGCGCGAAGGACTCGGCCTCGGCCGTGCTCACCCGGTCCGCGGTGGCGAACTTCTCCACACCGGCCGCACTGCGTGCCGACACCTCGCCGTCGGCGGCGACCAGTTGCAGCCCGCGCCGCGCCGCGAGCCCGCCCTCCGGTGCGGTGAGGTCGAGCACCGTCACCGAATCCAGGCCCGATTCGCTGACCAGACGTTCGCTGCCGCTGACGTAGCCGTCATCGATGACGACCACGAGGTGCAGCCGCCCCTGAGTCGGCTGCGGATTGCGCATGAACCGGCCGCGTTCGAGCAGCTCGGCCGCCAGCGCCGTCTCCAGTTCGCCGAGCGAGTGGTACATCATCCGCGCCGAGCCCATGCCGTCGCGCTGGGTCGGATGTTGCAGCTGCGGCAGCCATTTCGCCCAGGACCAGGCCGGACCATCCGGATCGGCGCAGACGATCGCGACCGCGAGATGGTCGGGGCCGTGGAAAGTGACCAGCTCCATCAGCATCGCCCGCACCAGCATGTGCGCGTCCTCGGCAGGACCGCTGATGTTGATCGCGGGGAACGCGCGCAACGACACCGCGGTCGGAAGCCGATGCACCACCGAGTGGGTGCGCACGAAGCGGCGCAGCGCCACGGTGGACACCGGTTCCAGATCCTCCAGCGGCCCCGTCTCCGGGCGCGCCAATTTGGTGGCCAACCGGTGGCTGCCGACCCCGACGCGTACGTGCCCGAAGTCCGGGTCGTTGGGCCTGCGCTCCCACATCCGCCGCGTCCCGATCATGGAGGGCAGGTCGGCGGGTTCGGGATGACTCCACCGGAGCGTCTCCAGTTGCTTGCCGCCGGTGCGCCGCACGTCCTTTCGGACCTGGTCCAAGTAGCGGAAGTAGTCTTTGCGTTCCTCGTTGAGCTCGACCGCGCGCTTGGGGCCGCCGCCCCGGAAGCCCGCCATCATGCCGACCATCGACATGAGCATCATCATCGGGAACATCATCATGAACGGATTGGCCAGCATGTTGCGGCCCATCATCGCCATCATGGCGATCATGCCGACCACCGCGACCACCATGACGACGGGCATCAGTTTCATCATCAGCGGCGCGGGCAGTGCGCGCGCGATCTCCGGCGGCGCGGTCAGCGCCACCTCGCCGCCGGGTGCCCGGGGCGGTGCAATGCGGGGGCGGCGCACAAAGCCTTCGGTAGCCATGTTTCCTTCGTTCGGTCGGCGACGAGCGGTCGATGCCTCGCCGCGCTACGGATCGAACTCCGCGTTCAGGTCCTCCCCCGAGCGGCGGAACGGGATCGCCACCGCGGCGCCGATGGCCAGACAGGCCAGGCAGACGATGGAGCCGATGACGGCGATCCGGCGCGGCCGCGGGTCCGGGCCGGGCGGAATCACCGGCGCGGCAACGACCCGTGGCTGATCGGCCCCCGCGCTGACGGGCTGTTCGGGCAGCTGCGCGGTGAGCGCCGCGAGCGGATCGATCAGGCCGTGCCCGATCCGGTCGTCGCGTCCGGTGCCCGGCCCGTGGGCGGTGCGGATGATGCGGTCCATCACCTGCTGCGCGGTGAGTTCCGGGAATCGCGACCGCACCAGCGCCGCCAGCCCGGCCACGTAGGGCGCCGCGAAGCTGGTGCCCTCCACACCCCTGATTCCTTCGGTGGTCTGGACACCGTCGACCAATCCGTTGCCACCGGGCTTGCTGTCCAGCGACACGATATTGCGGCCGATCGCGGCGACGGCGACCCATGGGCCGTGCAGCGACAGCTCGGACACCTGGCCCGTCGAGTCCACCGAGCCCACCGAGAGCACGTAGGGCGTGAACCAGGCCGGGCTCGCGACCGTGACCACCGAGCCCCACCCGGAGCCCTCGTTCTGTTTCGAGCACGCGCCGTCGGGCTGCAGATTGCCCGCGGCCGCGACCACCACGACATTCCGTTCGTAGGCGTACTTCACCGCCGCGCCCAGCGAGGCGTCGGCGGTGTCCGATCCTGCTGTGGTGCAGGCGACTTCGGAGATGTTGATGACGGTGGCGCCGAGGTCGACGGCGCGGACGACGGCCGCCGCCAGCGTGAGCACGCTGCCGTAGCCGTCGCTGCTGATCTTGCCCGGCGGGTCGTCGCGGCCGCTGCGGTCCTTCGGCTCGTAGGCCAGGCTCAACTGCCGGATGGTGAGCAGGTCCGCGTCCGGCGCGACACCGGCGAAGGCGTCGCCGGGACTCGGCTGGGCCGCGATGATCCCGGCGACCAGGGTGCCGTGGCCGTCGCAGTCGACCGTCCCGTCGCTGTCGGAGACGAAGTCACCGCCCGGTTGCAGCGAGCGCAGTCGCGGATGGGGATTCACCCCGGTGTCGATGACGGCCACCTTCTGTCCCGCGCCGCGACTGAACTGCCACGCCGACGGGAGATCGAGCACCCGCTGCGCCATCGGAGGTTCGCTCGGCGGACTGCCGGTGAGCACGGGTTCGGCGCAGACGGCACGCTGTTCGGTCGGTTCCAGCGGCGCGGGCCGCCCGCTCAAACCCTGCGCGGCCCCGAGCGCGCCGGAATCGATCGCGGGCGGCGAGATCGCCTGCGCGCTCGGCCACGGCATGCCGATCCCAGCGCCGACAACCGTTGCGGCGCAAGCCATCCGCATGATTCTCCGGCGGAAGGCGCTGCCGGTCATATGTTGCGGGCCATCGAGTAGATGTTCATCACCCACAGCACCAGCGGGATCACCGCCACGATCAGCAGGTACTCGAAGATCTCGATCATCCGCCTGGTCACCGGGGTGACCTCGATGTGCGGGCCGATCACCCCGAAGCCGATCACACCTATCGCGAACGCGAGCAGCACGCCCGCCGCGAGCGGGGTGTATTCGGTGTCGCCCGCGGCCAACCCGACGACCAGGGCGACGGCGGTCACGCACCCGCCGCCGATCATCGTCGCGGCCTGGACGAGGTCGGCGAACGAGCGGCCGCGCAACGCGAGGATGATCGCGGTCAAGACCGCCAGCGTGATCCCTTGCCAGCGTGCCGAACCCAGCGGATCGGCCACGCCGAACGCGCCGATGACGGCGCTCGCGGCGCACGCCGCGATCAGGCCGGACTGGAACTGGTTGGCCGCGCGAGCCCGTTCCCCGAGCCCGGCCGCCGAGGGCAGAGCGCTGGCGCCGATGGCGCCGATGCCCTCGATGGTCGGTCGCGGTTCGTGGTCGGCCGGGTCGATCGCGCCGCCCGCGGTCGGCACCGGCGGAATCGGCAGCCGCGCGAGTACGGCCGCCAGTCGCGGCACCGCCGAGATGATCGCGATCCCGGCCACCAGCAGGCCGGCCGACAGCTTCGGCAGGCCCGGATGCCAGATCAGGTAGATCGCCGCGGCGACACCCGCGATCACCGCGAGCGCCGCGGCGCAGGAGAACAGCGTGGCGCCGGTACCGGTTATCCGATAGCCCAGCAGCGCCGCGACCAGCAGCACCGAACTGCCGAGCAGCAGATGGGGACTGCCGAGCGTCCCCGGCACGAGCAACGCGGCGCCGCCGAACAGCAGCAGCAGTCCGTCCAGCGACAACCAGGTCGCGGTGACCGGGTCGGTGTACTTGCGCGCCGCGATGCCCGCCGCGACGAATGCCGCGATGCCACTGCCGAGCAGGGCGAGTGCGGGCGCGAGCGGATCGCCGTTCCCGCGCGAAACCACCAGCACGGCCAGCGCGGTGAGCACGGTCAGGGCCGAGACGACCAAGCCCATCCAGCGGGCAGCCGTACCGGACCAGTTCTGGAATTCCTCTGCGGTGAGCCGCGATACCGCGTCGATGACGTCATCGAACAGCGCGGGCGCTTCCTTCGCGGCGACCGACCGCAGCACCAGCAGCTCACCGTCGTAGACCTCGGCCTCGGTGAGCGTGCGGCTAGGCGCGATCGCCTCCCTGCCCAGCCGGGCCAGGGTCCAGTGCTGCGCCTCCAGCGGCGCCGCCTCGTCCTCGGCCTCCGGCCGCTCCGGGTTGCGCGATTCGATCAGCGCCACCAGATCGCCGATGAAGGTGGCGATCGGCACGGTGGCCGGCAACCCGACATCGACCTGGGTGTTGCCACCGATGACCGAGACACGACTCAATACCGGCTCGGTGGCTCGTGTACCGCTCGCCGACTCGATCAACGGAAACCATCCCCCGCCCTCATCCGGAACACCGATTCACACCCCGACAACCGCATTCGACGGAACACGTCCTGAGTGAACGACTTCACCACTCGTCAAGCACTCTCACACATAGACGACTCTTGCGTTGCGACCTCCCGGCAGCTGAACCTAATGTAACGGACGCACCGGGCCACGCGCGATCGGTAGTCTGGTATCCAGATGAACGTCTCTACTACGAGAAACGAAGATTTCGGGGTTCGACAGCAATGACCGGCAACCGCCAAGCACAACGCGCATTCGACGCCGGAATCCTGTCGCTCGGATTGTCCATCGAGGGGCAAGAATCCGCACGTGATCTCGACTATGCAAAACTGGCTTTTCAACGCGCCACGGAGTGGGATCCCACGATGTGCGACGCCTGGCTCGGCCGCGCCGCCGCCGGAGAGCTGACCAAGGACGTTCTGTTCAATCTGCACAAGACCAGTGCGAGCACGCTTTATCGCGAGCAACGCAGGCTAGGTCTGCGTCCGCGTGAACTCGCCGGCCGCTTCCTGCCCGGCCTGTACATCGACTATCCGCTGACCAACCACACCGAGATCACGCTCGCCTGGGCGGCGCACCTGATCGCCGACAAGGAGTACGACGAGGCCGAGCGGGTGCTCGACGATCTCGACACGTTTCGCAGAGGTCAGCTCAGCAACACCGAAGGCGAGATCGACAACCGCATCTGCGCGTATGTGCGTGGCGTCCTGCACTACAACACTCAGCGCTGGCCCGATGTGATGACGGTGCTCGCCGGTTCGGCGGACTGGGAGGACCCGTATCTGGCGGCGGGCGCGCACGTCATGGTGGGCACCGCCTGTGCCCAGCTCGGCTTGTTCGGTGAAGCGATCCGGCGGATGCAGCAGGCCGAGGCGGGCCCGATCCCGGCCGCCCGTTCCACCGCGATGTTCTGCCGCGGTCTGTGCCTGCGGGAATCGGGCAACGAGGAGGAAGCCCAGGCGCTGTTCGAGAAGGTGTACTCGCAGGCGCCGGATTTCGAGGCGAACGCGGCCGCGATGCGCGACCGCACCTACCGGATCACCGTCACCAGCCGCGAGGTGATCGACGCGCGGACCGACAAGTGGGATCCGGCGTCCTCACCGTCGATGGAGCAGATGGAGCAGGCCGAGAGCCAGGACCGGGCGAAGAAGATCCTCGTCGAAGCCCGCGCCGAACTGGATTCGCAGATCGGCTTGGCCTCGGTGAAAACCCAGGTGGCCAAGCTTCAGTCGTCCGCGCAGCTGGCGAAGATCCGGGCCGAGAAGGGATTGGCCAGCCAGCCGCGCGGCCAGCACCTGGCCTTCACCGGTCCACCCGGCACCGGTAAGACGACCATCGCCCGGGTGGTCGCCAAGATCTACTGCGGCGTCGGGCTGTTGAAGACCGACAAGGTGGTCGAGGCCAAGCGCGTCGATTTCGTCAGCCAGAATCTCGGCGGCACCGCGATCAAGACCGAGAAGCTGATCGATACCGCCATGGACGGCGTGCTGTTCATCGACGAGGCGTACACGCTGATCCAGACCGGCCTGCAGGGCGGCGACGCGTTCGGCCGCGAGGCGGTGGACACGCTGCTGGCGCGCATGGAGAACGACCGTGATCGCCTCGTCGTGATCATCGCGGGCTACGACGGCGAGATCGACCGGCTGCTCACCGCCAACGACGGCCTGGCCTCGCGTTTTTCCAAGCGGCTCCAGTTCCCCTCCTACACCCCCGAGGAATTGGGCCGGATCGGGCAGGTCATCGCGCGCAAGCGCGACTCGGACCTGTCCGACGGTGCCCTCGAGCAGCTGGTGCAGGCCTGCGAACGCCTGTACGCGATGCAGAGCACCGACCAGAGCGGGCAGCCGCGCCGCGGCGTGGACCTCGCGGGCAACGGGCGCTTCGTCCGCAACGTGATCGAGGCCGCCGAGGAAGAGCGCGAATTCCGGTTGGCCAACGACGAATCGCTGGACCTGACCGACATCGATGAGGCGGTGCTGCGGCGCATCGAGGCATCGGATATGAAGCTGGCCCTCTCCGGCCTGCTCACCTCGTTGAACGTGGGTTGGACGGACTGAGTCCGCGCTGGTGTCTCCCGCTGCCTCGGCGGACCCGGTGTCCGGGTCCGCCTAATGTCATTGCGTGGGCAGCGAGTCGTGACTGACCAGCGCTTCGCGCGCGGACAGCGTGGGCCCGGGGACCAGCTGGCCGATGATCGCCCAAGGCGCCAGGCGCGGGGCGTTCCCCAGACCGAGCACGCTCGCGGTGGCGGCGTCCGGAATGCCGTAGCGCACACCGGTGTCGGCGACGTAGAACAGGCTGCCCCGGCGCGGGCTGCCCGGCTCCATGCCGGTCACCTGGACATACTCCCCCGAGCCCGGTGACATGTAGGCCGCGTCGACCCGGTCGCCGACGCCGTCGGAAGTGGACAGATCGACGGGTTTCGCGGATTCCGGAATCGGCAGGCGGGTGCCGACCAGCAGGCCGACCGTCGCGCGTTCGCCGGGGCCGTCGCCCGCGTCGTCCTCGCGCTGCGCCGGAGCGGTGCCCGGCGACTTCGCCCAGGCCACACAGGTCACGGGCGCGTCCTCGGCAGGCAGGATCTTGGGGTTGCGCACCGGGAAGTCATCGATCGGCAAACGCCGCACCACGGGAACCCGGTCCAGCACGTCGGGCGGCACGGTGGCGATCTCCCGCATGCCGTGCGAATCGGCGTACCTGATCACCTGTGCGGTGAACGGCGACACCGGCTGCACACCGTCGGCGAGCACGACATACAGCGCGGAATTGCCGTCGCGTCCCACGCCGGACACCGAGATGACCCCGCCGACCGGGATATCCGCCAGCGGGCCGGGCCCTCGCTCGCCCGCCTGCGGGATCTGCGGCGGAGTCAGCGGGGGTACCTGCGTCGTCGCACCGAGCAATCCGGCGCCGACCGGACGAGGCCGCTGCGCGGTGAGCTCCAACGCCCTGCTCATCACCGAATTCGCCGGGTCGATTTCGGCGCGCTTGCCGTCGTAGATCAGGTAGGTCTTCTTGTCGCGGCGGACCAGCAGCGCCTCTTCCTGGCCCGCGGTTCGGATCCGGTCGGTGAGCGCGGGCCTGCCCGCGACCACCGTCGTCGTCGCTCCCGAGGAAGCGGCGGCGCTACCGCCCTCGGACAGCGGAATCGTCTCGCACAGTGACCACTCCGAGTCGTGGCCCTGGGCGGAACCGGGCAACGCGCCCGGCGCTCCCGGAATGCCGAGCAGCGCTCCGCGCGGCAGATCGTTCAGCTTGCTGTCCTTCACCGCGTGCGGCTCGGCGTTCGCACCGGTGATCAACCGCGCCGATGCCAGGTTCAGCACCGGATGCAGGGTCTTGCCGCCGTCCTCGCGCTGCACCACCACGTACAGCGCGCCGCTCTGTTTTCCCGACACGATCAGGGCATCGCCGATCGCGCCCTGCGGGCGCAGGAAGGCCAGGATCGCGGCGCCGGCCACCACGAGCACGCCGAGCACCGCGCCGACCAGCAGCGAGCGAATCTGGGAGCGCATCGGGTCGTGCAGCATGCGCACGTCACGACGAACCAGTGCGTGATCGAGTCTGCGCAACAGGAATCGGTATCCGTTCACCTGGGCGCGGGTGGTCAGCTGTGCAGGCACGTGGTCTCCATCGAGCTATCGATCACCATCTCTTTCGACACGGTACCGTAATTCTCCGACGGCCCTGAACCGATGGAATCCGAAGCCGATCAATGGTGGCCGCAGCTAGCCGAGGCAGGGATAAACAACTGTGGACGAGACGATGAACGGCGAACCAACCGGCAGCGAAATTTCGGATGCGCCGGAGCCGGGAATTCAACGCCGGTCGGCCTACGACACATTGCGGGATCCGGAATTCTGGTTGTTTCGCATTTTTCCACTGCGCGTGGTCGTGCCCGTCGCATTACTCGCCGCCGCTGTCGCCTGGATTGTTCTCGCGCTCAGCGATTCGATCTGGGGCGCGTGTGCCGCGGGCGCGGTGGCCGGGCTCGCCGGTCTCGCACCGATCGGTGGCCGCACGCCCGCCGAACGCGTCGGCAGCGCGATCGCCCGACGCCGCCAGGGCCTGCGCCCGGCCGAGCGCCTCGCGCAGGCACCGGCCCTCGACGTGCCGCTCGCCGAGGGCGGCGGTTACGGCGTGCGCTGGGACGGCGATCTGCTGCTCACCATGCTCCGGATCGATCCGCCGCCCGACACGCTGACGCTGCTCGATCGCGGTTCACTGAGCACCGACCAGCTGCTCCCGCTCCCCGAAATCGCCCGCTGCCTGGATCAATTCGATCTCACCCTGGCGGGCATCGATGTGGTGAGCACCGGTGCGCGCACCGCGGGCACCGGCGTCGCCGCTCAGCTCTACGACCGCATCCTCGGCCCGCTGCCCGCTATCGCGCACCGCACCTGCTGGCTGGTGCTGCGGATGGATCCGCTGGCCAACGCCGAGGCGGTGGACAACCGCGGCGGCGGCAGCAGCGGCGCGCTGCGGACCGCGATCATCGCCACCCGCCGGGTCGCCAACCGGCTCGCCGCTCACGACATCGCCGCCTCGGTGCTCACCGCCACCGAGATGAACACCGCGGTGCGCCAGCTCACCCATGGCTTCGATGTCGACCAGCTCGCCGAATCGCCGAAATCGCTGGAGTTCCAAGGCCGCTTCCTCACCCAGTACCAGATCGCGGCCGACATGATCGGCCCGCGCGGACTGGCCGACATCTGGGCGGTGCCCAGCCTGTCCACCACGGTGACGTTGCGCTTGCGGCCGGGCGCGAGCCGCCATGATCGACACGCCGATTTCGCCGACACCGTGGTGCTCAACGCCGTCGTCCGCTTCGACACCGTCGTGCCGCCGGAGGAGCCGCCACTGCCCGGGTTGCGTGAGCTGGTCGGCAATCAGCTGCGAATCCTGTTGGACACCTTGCCAATCGGTTACGCGGGCCGCTGGGGCAGTGACATCGCCTATCGCGGCACCCTGGCCGCGCTCGCCGGGTTCGCGGTGCCGACCGCTGGTTGCGGCCAGCTGATCGGCGCCGACGAGCGCGGCCAGGGCATCGCGGTGCCGTTGATCGGCGACGGCACCCGGCACCTCGAGGTGATCGGCAACCTGGACCTGGCCCAGCAGGTGATCCTGCGCGCCACCGCGCTCGGCGCACACGCCATCGTGCACACCGCGCGGCCCGAGGCGTGGCACACCATGGTGGCGAATCTCGACGCGCCACACGTACTTTCGATCGCACCGCGCGCCGCGGGCGCGAGCTATCACCCGCCTGCTCCCCCGCCGCCGCCCGCCGCTCCCCATCCGAGCACGACGGTGCTGGTCTTCGACGGCATCCCGCCGATCGCACACGCGGGCGGCGCGACGATCGTGCACGTGCGGCGGCCGGACGATCCCGGCAGGTCGGTCGACGCGGACGTCACGTTGGTCCAGGACCCGCAGGCGCCCAACCGGATCACGGTGCGCACGGCCGCACGCAGCGCGACGGTGCTCATGGTCACCACGCCGGACGAGATGCACTACATCGGGGAGTCGCTGGCGGCGCGCTGACCGGCGGACACACGAAACGGCCGGCTGGAAACCCTTACCGTTCCAGCCGGCCGTCGTTCGTCCGCGCGATCAGAAAGCGGCGAAACCGTCGCCGACCTTGCCGTCGGCCTCGATGGCGCGACCCAGCGCGTTCTCCACCTTGGCGGCGAGGTTGTCCAGCTTCTGGAGGGTGTCCTCCAGCTCGGTGGTCAGGTTCTTGTGCGCGGTATCGAAGTTCGTGACCGCCTGCTCACCCTGCAGGTTCTCGCGGAACGCGGCGGCGGCGCCGTTGAGCTCGTCGATCTGCGCCTTCATGTTGGAGCCGTACTGGTTGAGGTCACCGACCATCTCGGTGATGGCGGGCGAGTTGTACTTGATCGTCATTGGTGTTTCCTTCTGGTCGTGAGGATGGCGATCCGGCTGGACGGCGACACCGTCCAGGGGTCACAGACCGCCCTGGTCGGAGCCGACGATGGTGTTCTTGCCCGAAGTCACGGCCTGCGAGAGCCGGTCGAGCTTGCCGTTGAGCGCGGTGACCTCGTCGTGCCAATCGGTGGCCGCGGTGTTGAATTCGCGGTGGGCGTCACCCTGCCAGCCGCGCGCGACGGCCTGCACCGACTCATCGATCTGGTTGATCGAGGTGCGGAGGGTGGAGATCGAATCCTCCATGCGGCTGACGACGCTGTCGATGCCGCCCTCTTCGACACCGTAGGTCTGCCCCGAGCCGTCGCCGAGAGTTGTGTAAGACATTGCGTTGATCCTTCCGTCAGAACTTGTGGTGGTGAGATCCGGACGATCTCACCGAGCAGTGAGGCAACCGAGTTACTTGCGACCCGAGAGCTACGGTGGCAGCCACCTCCCCCCGGGCAGCCCTTCCAGCAACGTGGCAATCGCCTGAGTCACCCGGTGGTCGGTGCCCGTCGTGACCGTCGACCAGATCTGCTGATCCGGCGAGACCGTGGGAGCGACGACGATGCGCCCACGGCCGGTGTCGTACACCACCACCGCGCCGGGCGCCCGGCTGGTCAGCCCGTCCTGGTAGGTGTAGGCCACGATTTCGGCGTAGGCCCGGCAGGAGCCGAACGCCAGTCCGAGCACGGCGGCGTCGCGTTCGCCGACACCGACCGCGTACATCGCGTCGGCGTAGCCGCTGGAGCCCTCGGCCGTGTCCAGCCGGTCGGCCAATTCGTCGGCGAGCGCGCTGAATCCGGCTATCTCGGCGGGCTCGCACGGCCCGAGCGCCGCCAGCAGCGGACGAGCCAGCGACACCTCCGAGCCGTCGGCCCAGATCGAATCCACCTCGAAACTGTCGCCCGAGCGCACGGCGAGCGCGTGCCGCTCTCCGCGACGCGCCAGACAGAAGCGGCGCGAACCGTCTTCGGTGTAGATGCGGGCGACCAGCTCGCAATCCGGCTGGGCCAGCACGAACAGCGCACCGGCCAGTTCCGGATCGACTTCGCCCTCCGCGTCGAGCACACCGTCGCCGGTCAGACCGGCTGCCGCGCGTTCCTGGGCGGCTCTGTATTCCTCGATCGAATCGTGTTGCGGTCCAACGGATAACGCCAGCGGCAGCGTCTGCACCCCGAGCCGTTCGGCGACGACGAGCAAGGCGTCGTTCGTCAGTGACGTCACTGCGCGCCTCCCGTCTCCGGCTTGGTTTCCGTCGGCGCCACGGCGCGAGCCGCGGGCTCGGCGCCGCCGAGTACCGCGGGCGCCGCCTGGATTTCGCCCTCGGCCCCGATCTGATCGCTCACCTCGCCTGGGAGGCCCGCGCGTGGGAATCGAGCCCCATCCTGCGCAGCCCCGGCCGAACCCATGGCGCCGGGAGCGAGCGGGGCGGGCTGGCCGCCTGCGCTCACCGCCGGAACCGGTGTCGTGCGCGGCACGACTTCGGACGTCGCGCCCGACTGGGCGTACACCGGCGCGCGGTACGCGGTGGGCACCCGGGGCATCGCGTGGACGGGCACCATCCCGAGCGGCACCGCACCGTACGGCGCCGCGGTCGATTTCGCGACCTCGGCCGGTGACGCGGTGCGTTCGGCGGTCAGCGCCTGGTCCGGCGCCACCACGGGCGGCTGCTGATGCTGCCACGGCATGGCCAGCGGTTCGGTGGCCATTTCGTAGTTCTGCATGACCCGCGAGGCCACCGCCTTCGCCATGTCCTGCTCGGCGTCGGTCTGCGCCGCGACCGCCCGGATCGGCGCACCGAGCATCCCGCTCATCGACTCGAGCGTGCGCTGAACCTGCTGAATGGCTTCCAGATCCGCGGTGTTCGGCATCGCGAGCCGGGCGATCTCGTACGCGGTGACCTGGGCCTGGAAGCGGGCGGCGTTGGCCGCCGCCGCCGCGGCCGCGTCGACCAGCCAGTCCCGCAGGGTCGTCACGCGGTGGATCACCTCGTCGCTGCGCCCCGACTGCCAGGCGCCGCGCATGTCCGCGAGCACCTTCTCGTACTCGACCACAGCCGCGCCGAACGACGCGGCCAGGCGCGACCATGCGGTGACAGCCTCGGCCAGCGGCACGGCGCCCGGCCCCGTGGTGAGGTCGCGCGCGAGCCGCTCGGGCGGTCGCGCGGTCCACACCACGCCGGTGAAACCTGGCTGCGGTGGTTCGATCATTGCTGGGGACGACCTTTCGGTTGCTCGACGACGCGGGAGCCGATCAGACGGACCGGCCGCCCGTGGTGTCGAAATCCGCGGTATTGGCCGATTCCATGCCGTCGAACCGGTTCGAGTGCAGCCGCAGCGTGGCCGCCAGCTTGCGCATCTCGTGCACGCTGGCCTGCGCGCTCGCCAGATACGACGACGCCACGTCGTTCGCGGTCTGCGCGGCCCGGCCGGAAACCTCGTCGCCGCCCGCGGGGACGACGGTCAACGCTTCCTCGGCGGAGCGCAGATCCGCCGCCAACCGGTCGGCGAGCGCGTCCAGCCCGGACGACGCCTTACCCGCCGTGACCGCGTCGAATTGCACGCTGTCGTACACCTCACCCCTCGCGTCACTCATGAGACCCTCCTGTGTACTGCTCGGCACCCGCGTCAGAGCGTGAGTTCCTTATCCGGCGGTGGTTCCGATGTGGTGTCGGCCGCGCCGACCACCGGCAGCGAGACCCCTTCGATCCGGCCGACCACCTCGTCGCCGTGCTGGCTGGTAACCATCTGGCCGCGCAACGCCTCGGTGGTCGATTCCCCCTCGCGGGCCAGGCCCGCGCCCATGGCCCCGGCGCCCATCGGCATGTATCCGCCACTGGTTCCGGTCGCGCCGGTGCTCGTCGCGGTGGTGGACGCCGCGGACGACGTTCCCGCGCCGGTACCGACCGCTCCGGGGGCGCCGGTGCCGCCGAGCGAGCCGCCGGCGACCCGGGTTCCCGGCCATGGGTTCAGCGGGGCGGCGGGCGAGGCGATCGCACCGATCCCGCTGCCGACACCGCCGGCTCCACCGGAGCCGCCCGCGGCCGAGCCCTCCCTGCCTTCCTTGCCTTCCTCCGACTGACCCGTGCCCTCGTGCACGCCAGGGCCCGCGATGGGTTTCGGCGCGAGCAACGACGGATTCGCCGCCGCCAGCTGCCCCAGCGACTGAACCACCTGGCCCGCCGTGCTGATCAGCGGCGTGATCATGCTCATCAGCTGGGTCAGTTGTTCGGCCGACTTCACACCCGTCGGCGCGTTGGTGATCGGAACCTTCTGCCCGGCCTGCGTCATGGTCGCGCTGTGCCCGACCATTTCGGCCTTCGTCTTGGCGGTGATCGCCAGCGCCTCGGTCATCGCCTCGATCGCGGAGGCGACCAGGAATCCCTGTCCGCCCGGCGAAGCCGCCAGCAGCGGCGCGAACGCCATGGTGGTGGAGAACTTCGCCACCACCGCCGACATCAGCCCGGCGCCCGTGAAGACGCTGCCCGCCGCGTTGACGAGCACCGACTTCTCCTGTGTGCTCTGCGCCGCCAGCTTGTCCGCGTCGGACTGCGCCTCACCGGCCTTCTTCGCGGCCTCCATCGCCGCCATGCCCTGCCAGACCGTCATCAAGGTCTGCACGAGCGACGAGCCGACCTGCATCACGGTCTGCATCACGGTGGACACGCTCTGTAGCAACTGAGTCGGGTCGACCGGTGGCGCGGGCGGCGCGGCGGCAGCACCGGCCGGTGCTGCCGCAGGCGCGCCGAGCTGCCCGGTGCCGAACGCGGAGGCCAGCTCGGTCAGCGGGCGCATGAGCGCGCCGAGATCGATCGCGGGCAGCGGTGGCAGATCCGGCAACTGCACGAAGGCCGGGATTTCGGGCAGGTGCGGTAGACCCATGCTGTGCAGGACATCGTTCACCGGCATGTCCAGCATGGGCGCAAGAGCGCTGCCCCGCAGCAATTCCAGAACTGCCGGATCCAGCGGATCGGCGCCGGGCGGCGGAGTGGCTCCTGGCGTCGTCATGACTGCGTGCGGATAGCTCCGATGGCCGCGCCCGACGCGGTGTCGGTGCCCTCGTACGTGGCGGCGGCCTGATGCGCCGTCACCGCGGTACCCGCGTGCACGGCGGCGAGCTGCGCCACCGACGACAGGTGGTTGGCCTGCGCGAAGGCGTACGAGACGAGGAACTCCTGGCCGATCAGGCCGAACACCGGGACCACCGCGGCGACCGTCGCGGCTTGGTCGGCCGCGGCGATCGCCCCCACACCGGCAGCCATGGCCGCCGATTCGCTTCCGTACACACGCAGCGCATCCGGGACTACTTCAATGTGGCTCATGATCATCGTCCAATCCCGAAACATCCCCCGACGTTTCGTATTCAACCTTACCTAGCCGAGACCGCATTTTGCGATCGCGTCGTGGTTAACATCCGGTGACTACCCGGTGGCCTCCTCATTGAATGCGGTGATAAGCGCACCGCGTTCCGAGAAAGCCCGGTGCGCGGCCGCTCGCGCGGTGTCCACCACCGTTTTCTCGAACTCCTCCGGCGAAAGTTTCGATACCGCACCGGAGAAACTCAGCCCCACCAATGCGGCGTTACCGTCCACTTCCGCGGTCACCGCGCCGTCGGGCGAAGTATCGGATACCCGGATCCCATTCATGGCGTCGTTGAGATCGGTGAGCCGGTAGAGCTGATTCTGTACCCGAGCGATGAGCTCGTCCATAGTTTCGACCATGACAACCTCGCGAATTCCCTTGTCGCTCAGACGGATCGCAGCCAGCTCTGCGGTTCGGTGTCGTACTCCTGCTCATCGATGATCTCCTGCCGCGCCACCTGCTGTTCGGTGGGTAATCCGGTCAGGGCCAGCATCTCCGAGGTGAATCCCAGTTGCTGCAAATGCGCCCGCCGTGCCAGACCGGCCCGGTTCGCCGCCTGTTTGCACAACCGCAGAATCTCCCCGGCCAGCGCTTCCGGATCCCGGCGCAACTGATCGGAATCGACCTTGATTCCCAATGGCAGGCCCATCTCGGTGGTGCGCACCGAAATCGACCCGGTCACCGACGTCGCCACGAATTCCGTGGGAAATTCACCCGCCTGCCCCGACTGTGCTGCGGTCATCGGCCTCCCCTTCCGAAAATTGCGATCGACAACAGGATCTCGCGCATGCCGCCCCCCATTACATTCGTTCGTCTTTGATGGATTGGACGACTTCGACTATCCGCGCATTGATCAATTCGGCCAGCCGCCTGACATCCGCCGCGACCACCGTCGGCGGCCGGCCCGGCACGATCACATAGCGCCCGTCGTCGACCAGATCGCGCCAGCCCAGATGTGAGCGGGTGATACCGCGGGGACCGAATCGCGAATGCCCCTGTTCGACCACGATCGTGCCGACTGTGGCGGCCGGCGCCCGATCGAAGGACTCGCTGCGACTCGCCGCACGGTCTTCGACGTCGTTCACCAGGGAGCGACCATAGGAATAGTCCAGGCCATCGCCCTTGCCGGCGGTCTCGATGAGATCGAAGGCAGACCGCTGACCGGCATCGACGTTCGGCAATGCGGCGGCCACGCTGTGCCCGAGCGACAACACGTCGTGTTCGACCACCGTGAATCCCCCGGTTCGCCCCTCGGCACCGGGCTTCTGGGTCACCAGGAAGGCGCGGTTTCCCTTGCGGCTGGCGAGCATTCTGATCGAGCCCTTCGCATTCCGCGCATCCCGGCCGTCGATCCCACGGATCACCAGCCGGATATCGGGAACCGCGAGCACGGCCATCAACTCCTCCAGCTCATGGCCCCAGCGCGTCCGAATCCGCTGCCACGCCTCGTACTTCTCCCGGCACGCGTCGTCGTAATACGTCGTGCCGCTGAGGTAGACGAACGGATCCGGCAGGCTCTCCTTCACCGCGTTCCACGCCGCGGCGAATTCGAGACCGGAGAACTCCCACGTGTCGGTCACTGCTCGACAACCGGTTTCGCCACCAGTGGCGCCTCGCCCAGCGCCTCTTCCAAGTGCTCGGTGGAATCCAAGTAGTCGGCGCGCTTGTGTTCCTTCTGCTGTCCGCCTTGAGCGCCGCCGCCGGGACCACCCATCGGCATTCCGCCCATCGGGGCTCCCATCATGCCCTGCCCCGCCGCGAGACCCGCGCGTGCGGCGGTGGCTGCGGTCACCCCGTTCGTCGTCGCGCGGGGGAACAACTTCGACGCCTTGTCCAGGTTCTGACTCGCAGCCGACTTCGGTGCGCCGGGACCTCCGGCCGAACCACCGGGGCCACCGGCGCCTTTCGCCAGCGCCGACTCGAGTTTCTTCGTCGCGTCCGAAAGATTCGGCATGCCGGGCAGTCCGGCCAGCGCAGCCTGCTGGGCAGCCTGCTGAGCGGCTTGTTGCGCGGCCTGTTGCGCCGCACCGGCCACTTGCTGGCCGATCTGCTGCGCCTGTTGCGCGAGTTGCTGCGCTGCCTGCTGCGCCTGCTGGGCCTGTTGCTGAGCAGCCTGCTGCGCCGCCTGCTGTTGCTGTTGTTGTTGCTGCTGGGCAGCTCGGCGCTCGGCGTCCAACTGCGCTCGGCGCTGCGCGGCTTCGAGTGCCTGGCGCTGCTGCTCGGACTGCTGCTGCGCACGCTGCATCGCTTGCAGCTGGGCCGAATTCATGCCGGGGCCAGGGCCGGGTGCGCTGGCGGTACCGGGCCCCGGGCCGCCTGGTCCGGGCACCTGGCCGGTCGTCGGCGGAATCGGGTCCGGCAGTTTCGCGATGAACTGGTCGGTTGTCTCGACGCCCGGGACATAGACCTCTTCCATCGCACGGACGTAATTCCGGACAGCCGCGTCTTCTTTCCGCTGCTGATAGGCGGCGTCGGTCTCCCCCGAGTTCCGTTGCGGCGGGTAGTCATCGCCCTGCTGAAGCCGCACTCCGGTGGTGTACAGCCATTCCGATACATATTCGAGGCTGTCCCCGATCAGCTTCATGTTCGCGTTCAGCTGGTCGGTGCCCGTGCTGTACGCGGTCATCGCCTGACGCGCGCGGTCGGCGCCGCCGTTGTTGTTCGGGCTGGTCCAACTCGATCGGCTGCTCGTCATCTGGTTACTGAGGATGTCGAACGTTTCCTTGAGTTCCCCGGCCAGCCACCGCCAGTCCGACGCGGCTTGCGCGACCTTGATCGGCATGGACGGACTGCCATCGGTGATCGACGCGATGATCGTCTGATACTGCGCGTAATCGAAGTTGTCCGGGTCGTCCGCCCGCGCGCCGCGCGGCTCGAATTCCACGTCACCCGGCTCCGCCAGGCTGGGCGGCAATCCGTGATTCTCCTCCGGGCGCCGGTTCCCGACCTCGTTCCAATCCGGATGCGCGTAGGTGTTTCCGCTGCCGTCCCCCGCAGTGGTCAAGCCGGCGGGATCCGGCCGGGCCGACAGGTTTTCGGTAATTCCTCTGTGCTCGCCCACCCGGCGTTCCAGCGTGGTGAAATCGACCCTGCTGGTGTCCTCGGTGCCCTGGTAGTGCCTGGCTGCCGCGAACAAAGTATCGGTCAGGTCGTCGAGGATGGTGATGTGGTCGTCGAGAATGCGACCGAGTTCTCGTCCCTTGTCCGAAAATCGGCTGGCGAGCGCCTGCGCCGAAAGCAGCAAGTCGGCGAACGGAGGCAGCGAATCGATCTTCGACAACTCCCGCTTGACCGACGCGACGCGAACGCGAACCCCGTTCGCCGCGTTGATCAGGCCTTCGAGCGCTCCGGGCCGCAGCTCCAAGGTGCCGTTCCCGGCCTCACGGGACAGGCCGGTCCATAGATTCGGTTCGTCAGACATGCCACGCTCCTTCCGGCTCCCCGGTCAGCACGCGCCTTCCCCCTGTTGTCACTGGTGGGAAGCGCTGGACATGAGTGCCGACGGCCCGGGGCGATACGATGCCGAGGTCCGATCCCGGAGACACAGACTCCGACCCGCACAACTGAATCCACCCCTGACGTGGGCGTCGGCTATGCGCGCGCCACGGCGCAGTGACCTGTTCGCCCCCGCGCTCGGGATCACGCTTCTGCGCCCGGCAACTCATACGCTGACGACCTTCCTCATCGCTGGCGCGCCACGACCGGCGGTGCGCCACACGTCAATATGGCAGCCGGTTCTTAAGGCATGCCAAATATTGTCTTACGAGGCACCAACGATTCTATGGGAACTCGAGTTGCCTCCGCATGTACAGACCCGAATCCTGGTGGCTCTCCGGCGCGGCCCACCCTCGCCCGACCAGCAGGTTCGCCCTCGAACCCTGGAAGAACGCGGATTTCGCCGCCACGATCCCCAGCCAAACGAGCGCGTCCGCCGGGGTGATCGATGACACAGCCTTATGGACCGTTCGGGCGACCATGGGGTCGAACGACTGCGGCTCAGTGCTTTTCGTCGTGCGAGGTGAGCGCGCCCACCCGGCCGTGCCGGTCCCGGAACCGCCGTTCGAACGCGGCGAGGTAGGCCGACGGCGCCACCGAGGACGAAGATCGTTCCAGCACACCGTCATCGGCGAGGTAGAAGATCGCCCGGCCGATCGCGATCTCGCCCGGTTCGACCGGTACGTAGACCATCCAGCCGACGCTGATCCGATCGGCGCGCAATTCCTCCGGCGGATAGTTCGCGGTGTCCACGCCACTGTCGCGGATGAACCGCGCGACTCGCGCGATCGCCTCCTCCTGCGCCATCGGCTCCGGCGCGGTGCTGGTCACCCCGGCCATGGTGAGCTGGAAGAAGGCGCCGTCGACGTCGAATCGGTCGTCGTCACCGAAGACGCTCGCGAGGGTGTCCCGCGTGAGGACACCCGCCTCGGCCGCGGACACCAGGGCGCCGACGGCGGCGCGCGGCGGCGCGGTCGAGTCGTCGCCGAGCAGCCCGGTCACGATGTCCACGACGCTGTCGGACGTCCACACGCCCGGCACCGCTTCGACGAACCGGTCCGGACCGGGCGACTCGCCGCGGTACCAACGGCCGTTCTCCCACCAGTAGCAGAACGACAGCAAACCGCTGGCGGCGCGGTGGTTCAACACTTGACCGGCCACCCACTCCGGCGCACCCGCGTACAGATCGGGCAATCGGGCGCCTTCGTTGTAGGCCGCCGCGAGTTCCGGCGCGTTCCACACGCCGCCGGAGAGCACCGCCCGCCCGCCGGGCAGCGCGTACAGCGAGCAGCCGCTGCGCTTGGCGCCCTCGAACCAGCTCAGGGAGGGCAGCAAGCGGGGGCCCCAGGGTGATCCGACCGCGACGAACGCCGCGGCCAGCACCGCCCACCGAGCCGCCATCAGCGGGAACGAGGGCAGATCGTCCTCCGACGGCACGGCACGCACACCCGCCTCCCGATCCGCCCGCGCTCGCGCCGCGGCAACCCGCGGCGGCCGCGACTGGCGATCGCCGTGACCGACATAGGCGCCGAGCCACACAGGCAGCGAATCCCGGGGATATGCCGCCAGATCCGCGAGGTAGACCTCGGGCGGAAACAATTGATCGTCCGGGAACGGCTCGTCGCCGTAGTCGTAGTCGACCTCGATCCGGCCCGCACTGGTCAACGTCAAAAGCAAACGCCACCAAGGTCCGTCGCCGAACCCGGCCGCCAGCTGCCGATGCTCCCGGACCAGCGCCACGATCCCGGGATCGGGATTCACCCGCACGACGCGGCCCCCGTCGTCGGAGTAGGCGGCCAGCGCCACCTCCGCGGCCACCGTCAGCGCGAACACCGCGTGCACTCGCTGCCAGCCCGGCGGACCGGCCGCACCCAGGTCGCGAGCAACCTGGTGCATGAGTGCCTTGGCGCGTTCGGCGACATCCTCCACCGGCGCCGCCTCGGACAGGGTAAAGCCGACATCGGGCTCCTCCCCGGCCTCGGCGTCCTCCGCCGACCGGTCGGCCGGATCGGCGGCGGCCGCGTCGGCCGTCCGCGCCTCGTCGGCCGTCCACGCCTGGCCGGCAGGCAGCGCTACGGGAGTCTCGGAATCGCCGTCATCCGCGGCGTCGCGGGGCATGTGGTCGGACGCCTCCCCGCCTGGTCTGGTCACGTCGCGGAAATCCCCTCATCTACCGCATCGGAGCCGGTGCGCACACTACGATGCCTGTGCTCTGTTCGCGGTCCATCCTGGCACAACGCCGGTTCGAGCGCGGTCCACGTCAGGGCTCCTGCCGCAGGCCGAGCAGCGGCAGGTCCAGCTCGCGATTCTCCGAACGTTCGTTCCACGCGGTGTAGGCCAGGGCGGTGGGGGCGTCGATGCCGAACCCGTCGCGCAAACCGGTGACAACCATGTCGGCCAGCCGCCGGTAACCGGCCGAGGGGCTCGGCCAGGGCAGTTCTGTCCACCAGTTGTCGTGGCTCGCATCGCGTTCCCGCCAGCCCGCATCGGCGATCACCGCGCGGCCCGCGGTGCCGGCGCGCAAGGCGGGGTCGAGCCATTCGTCATCCACCAACTCGGCCGAGAGAAGGTCGTCGAGCTGGAGGAATTGGGCATACCGCCGCCGCGGCCCCGTCTCGGATTCGACCAGCTTGACGATGGATCCGGCGCGCAGTGCGGCAAGTTCCGCGGCCAGCCCCGCGGCGAAGTCTTCCCACCCGGTCAACTCTGCTCCTGGTCCTCCAGCTCGATGGCCTGGTCGTGCAATGCGAGCCAGGAGTTGGCCACCAGGGACAGCTGCACCGAGCGGCCCAGATCCTCCAGCACCAAAGTTGCCTCCGGACCCGCCCAACGGACTTCGGCGGTGGCGCCGGGAATCCGGGCGGTGGGGGCATCGAGAGCGCCGGTCAACGCGGCGACCATCGCGGCGAAGGTGTCCCGCGAGCGTGCCCGGCCTTCCGCGTCGTCCGGGGCGAAATCGGTCACCCGCACCTTGACGTCCACGATCAGGCCCTCGCGCCCGTGGATCTTGCCGCTGCCCATCCCGAAACCGACGTCCAGCAGTGCCCGATCCGAATGGGCGGTCAGCACCTTCCAGCCGAACGACTCCGCCAGCCGGGGTAGCGCGTCCATCGGCTGGGAGCCGTCGAGCGAACGCAGGCCCCTCGCCAAGGCGACGATTTCGCTGTCGGTCAACGCGCGCCATTCCGTCATGCGCCCACCCTAGGCCGTGACATCGGCGACCACCGGATGATCACCGCGCCGACCGGCGACGATCGAGCTCCTCGATCTTGCGGGCCAGCGCCTCTTTGCGCTCGCGGGCATTGGAGCCGTCGAGCTGGCCGGCGAAGGCCGCGCGGGCCGCGTCGACCAGCGCGTCCGGCACGTCGGGATACGCGCGGGCGATCGCCCACAGCGCGTCCTCGGTCTTCATGTCGAGGCCGGTCTCGGTGTGGATGCCACCGCCGGTCAGCACCGAGCGCAGCATTTCGTCGAAGTTCTGCCGCAGTTCGTCGTCGGTCGGATAGTCGATCCGCATCATTCCTCCTCGCGTTGATGATTACTCGTTCGCATCGTCGGCTCCGATCATCCGGCGAAGATCTCGGTGCGCCGCACCGGATCGGCGACCACGGCCCGCACCAGCGCACCGATGTCCATCTCCTCCGGCACCGAGCGATAGGTCAGCTCGCAGAAGACGGCACCGTCGACGAGCACCGCGAACCGGGTGGTCCGCCACCCGACGGTGCCCCATTCGACGCTGACCGGCCCGGCGAGGTCGATCGTGCGATCACCGACTCGCAGGGTGAGCCCGCCGCCGTGTCGATAGAACACCACCGGCACCCCGCCGAGTTCACCGTAGACGCCGCTGGGCGGGCCCGCCTCCGACGGGTTGGCACGTAGCGCGCCGGTCACCGGGTCGAACTCGGCGGGCACACCGAAGCCTGCGAACGGACGGACGAAGAGAGTCTGCCCGGGATCCCGGCCCCGCTGCCCGTTTCCGTTCGGGCCGCGGTGGTCGGTGCGTCGGCCGTTGCCCGGCGGTGGGGGCATCGGCATTCCGGGCGGGATCGGAGGAGGCATGGGCATGCCGGGCGGCACCGGCGGGACCGTGCCGTCGGGGTAGCCCCGGCCGTCCGGGTGACCCGGCCAACCTGGTGGGGGCGGCGGTGCGGGTGGTCCCGGATACGGCGGTGCGGACGGTCCCGGAGTTGGCGCCGACGGATACGGGGGCGGGGTCGTCGGGTACGGCGGCAGTGGTTCCGGAGACGTCGTCGGGTACGGCGGTGGCCCCGGAGGCGTCGTCGGGTACGGCGGCCTCGGCTCGTTAGGTGTCGGCGGGCCGGGCGGCACTTGGGGTACCGGCGGAGCCGGGGGCGTGGGAGGAACCGGCGGCTGCGGCTGCGTCGGGGGCGTCGGTGGAACCGGCGGTACCGGAGGCACCGGTGGAACTGGAGGCACCGGAGGCGTCGGTGGTTCCGGAGGCACCGGAGGCGACGGCGGGTCCGGAGGCGTCGGCGGAACCGGCGGCGACGGCGGTACCGGAGGCGACGGCGGTACCGGCGGAACCGGCGGCGACGGCGGCTGCGGCGGGTCCACAGGCGACGGCGGGTTCGGCGGCACCGGCGGTTGTGGGGGCAGCGGCGGTACCGGCGGCACCGGCGGTTGCGGGGGCGGCGGGACTGGCGGCTGCGGCGGGCTCGGCGGCTGCGGGGGATTCGGCGGCTGTGGAGGTTCTGGCTGCGGCAGCGGGACGGGCCACGGCTCCACCTCGTTGTGGAACGGACCCGGCATCTCGAACTCGTAGTCCTTCGGCGGATGCGGAATGTGCGAGCGCAACGCCCAATTCGGCGGCATGCGACGGGAACGCACGCGGCCCGAAGCCGACGGATCCTCGGGCGGCTCCGAATCACCGTCGCGGGTCGAACGGGCACCACCCGACGGCTCCTCGTCACCGTCGCGATTCGCCCGAGCCCCACTCTCCGACGAATCCTCGCCACCGTCACCCTCCGGACGCGGCGTCTCCCCAGTCCTTTCCGCACCACCGCGAGCCGCCCGCGAGCCGGGCTCCCCCTCCTGCGGAGAACGATATGGGGAGTGCTCCCGATCGGCTTGGCGCACCATATCTTCGGCCTGGGCTAGCTCGTTCTCGGCATCGAGTAAACGCCGAGCGGCACGCTCCAGCTCCGCAACCCGGTCCTGCCACGGCCCCTGCTCATCCACCCGCATCGTCCGCGAACGCAGAGCGTCGAGCGCGTCGTCCAACGCATCCCGCGTCAGATCCTCATCGTTCACCGGCAACCCACGCCGAGCATCCGCCAGTTCCGCCTGCGCGTCGGCCAACTGCCGCGCTGCCGTATCCCGCTGAGCGGACAAACGCGCAGCGGCCTCAGCCTGATCCTCACCTGCGGGATCGGCGTCATGCACCGCTTTTTCGGCGCGGACGAGTTCGTTCTCGGCATCGAACACACGCCGAGCGGCACGCTCCAGCTCCGCAATCCGATCCTGCCAGGGACCTTGCTCATCCACCCGCATCGTGCGCGAACGCAGAGCATCGAGCGCGTCGTCCAACGCAGCCCGCGTCAGATCCTCATCGTTCACCGGCAACCCACGCCGAGCATCCGCGAGATCAGCCCGCGCATCGGCCAATTCGCGCAGCGCCGCATCCCGCGCAGCGGACAAACGCGTGCGCTCCGCATCCGCCTCCGCACGCGCGGACTCCTCGGCCGAACGCACCACCGGTTCTTGTGCTCGGTCGTTCGAGGGCTGGTCGGCTTCCCGGATGACCTGCGCGAGGGCGTCATCCAGCCGAGCCACTTCCTCCTCGGCATCGAACACGCGCCGGGCGGCATGCTCGAGGCCAGCGAGCCGCTCCTGCCACGGCCCCTGCTCATCGACCCGCATCGTGCGTCCACGCAACTCGTCCAGCACGTCATCCAACGCACCCCGCGTCAGATCCCCATCGTTCACCGGCAGACCACGGCGAGCATCCGCGAGATCCGCCCGCGCAATCGCCAACTGTTGTGCTGCCGTAACCCGTTGGGCGGCCAGGCGTTCCAGTTCAGCTTCGGCGGTGGCACGTGCCGACTCCTGGGCCGCTGCCTCCGAGGCAGGCGAATCCTGCTCTCGGGTTCGACCGCTCGCGGGCGGATCGGCGGCTCGGGTGGCCTGCTCGAGGGCGTCGTCCAATCGAGCCGATTCGGTGTCGGCATCGAACACGCGGCGTGCGGCGCGTTCCAACTCCGCGACCCGGTTCTGCCACGGACCCTGCTCATCGACTTGCATCGTGCGCCCGCGCAGCCTGTCGAGCACATCGTCCAACGCATCCGGCGTCAGGTCCTCGTCGTTCACCGGCAGACCACGGCGCGCATCCGCGAGATCAGCCCGCGCGTTCGCTGCTTCGCGCGCCGCCGCGTCTCGTTGGGCGGACAGGTGCTCCAGGTCGGCGCGGGCGGCGCGCTGGACGAGGTCGGTGAGGGCTGCGATGTCCGCCGCGCGCTGGACGACTTCCGCGCGCAGCTCGGCCTGTACCTCGGCGAGCTGGGCGGGGGTCAGTCGCTCGTGCTGGTCGAGTTTGCCGTCGCGGTAGACCTCGTAGACCTCGGCCCACCGTTCGGGGCCCGCGTCGGTGAGGTCCACGCCTACCAGCCGCGCGAAGTCGCGGCTGGCTCCGCGGTCCGGGCCGGGCGGGATGCCGGTCTCGCCGTCGAGCATGCCGAGGCGGGCGGGGGCCTCGGTGAGGTGGGCGACATCGCCGATGACGTCCAGCAGATGGCGAACGGCTTTGTCGTGCATCGGGAATTCGATATCCGACACGCGGGGATCGATCGCCCGATCGCCGTGGGTGTCCGGATCGAACACGTCCACCGCGGCAAGAGCGTCTGCATAGCCGGTGAGCGCGTCGATCAGGTTCGGGTGCAGGTTCGGCCGCTGCGACAGATTGGCGATCACCTCGCCGAGCTGCGCTATGCCGGTGATCCGCACTGTTCCCGGCAGGGCGTCGAGGCGCCGGACCAGACGGTCGTCGGCGGCGTCGATCGCGTCCGGGTCCATGCCGCGCAACAGCTTCGCGTACTTGACCAGCGCCTCGGCCCGCTGTTGACGCAGCGCGTTGCGGGTGTCGGTGTCCGCGATCGTCTCGGCGAGACGCCGCGGTGTCATCTCCGCGGGCTCGAGGCCGAGCCGGTGCGCCAGCAGGTTTCGCGCGTCGCCGACCTGGTGGTAGGTGTCGATATCCCAGGCTGTGCGCGCGTAGTCGATGATCGCCTCGATCTGTCCCGCGCGAATCGCGTTCTCGTCACGCAGCACCGCGAGCCGTTCGGCGAGCAGCTGCGGGGAACCCAGCTCGGCTTCGGTGATGCCGAGGCGCGCGGTGAGCTCATCGATGGCGGTGCCGATCTCCTCCCGCGACAACGACTCCGGCGCCTCGGCGGGGAGCGCGTCGGGGTCCACCGGAGCGTCGGGCACGACGCGCCAGCCGTCGCCGTCGTTCACCACCGTCGCTTCGAGCCTGCGTCCCTCGACCGCACCGGTGAAGTGACGCACCTGGGTAGCCCCGCCGTCGACGATCGCTATCCGTTCCGGGGTGAAACCGCCCTCGGGCAGCGGACGCCCCGGCTGCACGTCGCTGATCAGGTAGTGGACCTCGACGATGCCCTCGTTCACGGCCTCGGCGAGGCGGGGGTACTCCGCGAGCGCGTCGGCGATGACCCGATCGTGGTCGAGCCTGCCGTTTACGACCACCAAGCGCATCGGCCCGCCCGGCTCGCCGGGGACCAAGCCGAGCCCGG
Organism: Nocardia gipuzkoensis; assembly: GCF_021183645.1. NCBI lineage: Bacteria > Bacillati > Actinomycetota > Actinomycetes > Mycobacteriales > Nocardiaceae > Nocardia > Nocardia gipuzkoensis. The sequence continues at coordinate 1,622,138 of NZ_CP089225.1, forward strand.
TGCCGTCCTCGAGCAGTACACCGCCCTGCGTGAGCACCCACTCCCGCCCGGCCATATCGCCGATCAGGCCGGTGAGCTCGTCCACCTCGGCGTCGGCCAGCAAGAAGTCCTCGGCGTCGGCGAGGAAGCCGGCCAGGCCGCGCGCGTGCTCGCGGATGCGGTCCATCTCCTCGGCGAGCGTGTCCGCCAGCTGATTCGGGTCGAGCGCATGCAGATCGGTGCCGAGCAGCTGCGCCCACACGGAGCGCTCGTCCATGATCTGGTCGCGGCGCAGCGCATTCTCGAAGAACGCGCGCAGACCCTGGTCCTGTCCCGGCTGGTCGGTGTCGTAGAGGTCGCCCCACTCGCGACTCGGCTCGCCACCGTTGTTGACGCCCTCCCAGTTCAGCAGGGTGGGATTGCCGCCGAAGGCGCGCACGACCTCACCCAGGAACCGGTTCATCGGGTTGGCGTCGAAGAAGCCGATCTCCTCGCTGAAGGGGATCCGCTCGTGTTCGGCGTTGTACCGGCGGGACGCCTCGGCGAGGCCGGTGAGCGAACCGATCCGGCGGACCTGCTGGTACCGCAGCAGATCGACAGCCCGGCGGACGTTCTCGGCGTTCGGCTCTCCGAGGTCGATGCCGAGGGCATCGGCCGCGGCCGCCAGGACGTCGGCCAGTTCCTGGCGCCGGGCCGATGCCTCCGACAGCTCGTGCAGCCAGTCCGCGAGCTCACCGGTGCTGGCGGGCAGCTCTTCGCCGGGTCGCATCGACTGATCCATGGTGGTGTCGGGCGTCTCGCCGTCGGTCGGTTCCGGTCTGGTCTCCGGCGCCGGGAGCGCACGGGCCGCGTCTTCGGCCTGTCGCTTCAAATCCGCGAGTTCGACACCGAGTTCCCGGCGCACCAGCTCCGGATCGGCCTCCTCCAGCCAGTACCGGTACTCCTCGCCGTCGCGGGCGGTCGGTGTGTCGTACTCGGCGGCCCGGCCGGCGACCCGGGAGGTCAGGCGCTTCAGCAGCGGGATGAGTTCCCGCTTCCGCCACATGGTGACGGCTTCCTTGAGGATGCGGGCGGGGTTGAACTTGGTCTGCAGCACGTCGTATTCGTCGCCCGGCGTGGGTGTCGGATCGTAGTGCTTGGTGAGCGGCAGCCCCGCTTCGTGGCCGAGCAGCGACTGGCCCGCGCTGTCGACGCCGGAGCCGGACGGGTACTTCGGGTTCTGACCACGGAATCCGGCCTTCAACGCCTCCCAGAGGCGACGCAACCGCGACATCGGCCGCTCCGGTTGCCGTGGTGCGGGCACGTTGGTGTCCGCGGGCTCGGGCGGGTCGAAACGTTCGGGTACCTCGACCCGCCAGCCGCCGTTCTCGTCGGCGACCAGCCGCGCGGGCACCCGCTCGTCGTCGACCTCGAGGGTGTAGCGGCGGGTTTCGCCCGGCTCGGGCGGCTCGGCGCCGGTCCGGCTGCGCGCCGCTCGAACGGCGTCGGCGAGGTCGGCGATGGCTTCCGCGTCGCGGCGCACCGCGGCGCGGGCCCGCGCCACCGTCGCGTCCGGATCGCGGTCGAGGTCCGCGGGATCGAGGCGGAGCCGCCGCGCCCAGGTGTCGCGAGTCGCCGTCGCCTGTGCGCGCAGGTCGGGGTGAACCGTGTCGCGGGCCCGCTCGGTCGCCGCGGCCAGCGCCTCGACCATGCCCGCCCGCAACAGGTTCCGGTAACGCAGGTCGGCGATGGTCGCACCAAGGTTCTCCGGCGAAAGATCGGCCTCGTCGAGGGCGAAGCGGCGCGCGAGCCGGTCGCGGGTCCGGTCGATGGGTTCGGGGCGCGGGGCGCGAGATGCCGGCGCCTCCCCGGAGCGGGCCGCTCCTTCGGCCGCATGCGGGCCCTGGCCCGATTCCGGTTCTCGGCCGGAATCATTCGACTCGGCCGGCCGGGTCGGCTGTGCGAGGGCGTCATCCAGCCGGGCCACTTCGTCCTCGGCATCGAATACGCGCCGAGCGGCGCGCTCCAGCTCCGCAACCCGGTCCTGCCACGGCCCCTGCTCATCCACCCGCATCGTCCGCGAACGCAGAGCGTCGAGCGCATCATCCAACGCAGCCCGCGTCAGATCCTCATCGTTCACCGGCAACCCACGCCGAGCATCCGCGAGATCAGCCCGCGCATCCGCCAACTCGCGCAGCGCCGCGTCCCGCTGCGCGGACGGATGTACAGACTCGCCACGCCGAGTCTCCGCACGGCCGACCTGCGCGTCCACCGACTCCCCTGACACCGCATCTCGCTGCGCAGAGGGGTGTTCCGGCCCGGCGGGAGCAGGGTCGGAGGGATCGGCGGACGTGACCCGGCCGACGGGCTCCGCGGGGGGAAGGGAGCCGGGGCCGGTGGGAGCCGCGGGCAGTTGCGGTGGACGCGGTTGCTCGATCGGCAGGCCCGCGCGGCGCAGGTCGTCGCGGACCTCGCGCAGGCCGTCGTCGGGTGCCTCGGCCAGCCAGAACTGTTCGTCGCCGTAGCGTTCGTCGCTGGTGAGGGGCTCGAAGTCGTCCGGGTAGCGCATGCGAGGGCCGTCGGCGTCATCGAGGAACCCGCGCGCTCTGGCGAGTTCGGCGAGTTCCGCCAGGGCCGCCAGCGGATCGCGCAGCACGGTGAACGTCTCGCCGAGACCCAGTGCCTCGGCCAGCAGGCGGACGTGCTCGGCCTCGGCCTCGGTGAGCGGACCGGCCTCGCGCTGGTTGGGCCAATCGCGCTGTTCCCTCAGGAACTCGACCACATCACGCACGGGATTCCCCGTGCGTCGGCGGCCTTCCGGGCGACCACCGGTAGGCGGCTCCGCGTTCGCGGGCGGAGTCGGCGGTCCGGACGGCGGGTTGCCACCCACGTCGCCTTCGGCCCGCAGGTCCGACTCGCGTGCATCCGCCTCGTCGGCCGAGCGTTCCCGCTCAGCACCGGCCTCGGCACGCGTCGGCTGCCCGGCGCCAGCATCCGCCACATGCGGAACCGCGTCCGCACCTGGGTCCTCAGAGGACTGCCCGGCACGCCCGGCAGCTCGAGCGGGATCATCGTCGTCCGCACCGGAAACCGGTTCTTGCACATCCGCATTCGAGGACGGCTCGGCGGCCCCCGTGGCCTGCGCGAGGGCGTCATCCAGCCGGGAGAGTTCGTCCTCGGCATCGAACCCACGCCGAGCGGCACGCTCGAGCTCCGCAACCCGGTTCAGCCACGGCCCTTGCTCATCCACCCGCAGCGTGCGCGAACGCAGACCATCGAGCGCGTCATCCAGCGCAGCCCGCGTCAGATCCTCGTCGTTCACCGGCAACCCACGCCGAGCATCCGCGAGATCGTCTTGGGCATCGGCCAATTCGCGCGCAGCCGCATCCCGCTGGGCGGACGGCCGCGCGGGCTCGGCATCGGCCCCGGTACGCGCCGGTCCTTCGACGGCGCCGTCAGCTGCACGCGAACTCGGGTCCACCCTGCGCGTAGCACTTCCCGTGACGGGTTCACCGGGTGGCGGCGCAGGCTGCGTATTCGGATCGATCGGGTCGGCGGTGGGTCCGTCGAGTTCGCGTTCGAGTTCGGCGAGGCGGTCCGTGGCGCGGCGGTGGATCTCGTCCAGCTCCGTCAGCAGGCGCGCGTGCAGCTCGTCCAGTGCCTGGGACTCGGGAGAATCGTCCGGCCCGGCGGACGGCTGGTCGAGTCGGGCGACGGCGGCGTCGAAGCGCTGATCGAGGTCCGCCGCGATCCTGTCGAGCTGGGCGAGCGTGTCACGCAGCAGCTCGTCGAATCGCTGGTCGGTGCGGCGGGCCGCGTCATCGAACTCGTCGCGGATGCGCTCGAGCGCCGCGTCGGGCGAGTGCTCCGGCTCCGCGTCGGGGCGGGCCGGGGCAGGCGATTCGAGCGGCGTCGCGCCTTCGGCCACCGCACCCTGGTCGGTACCCAGTTGCGCGGACAAGTCATCGAACCGCCGCGCAAGAGCGTCTTCGAGTTCGGCGAGACGGTCGAGGGCGCGCTGCCGGCTGCGGTCCAGATCCGCACTCGCCCGGCGCAACAGATCATCGAGCTGCTGGTCGATTCGACGGTGCAACTCATCGAGTTCGGCGAGCGCTCGGTGCGCATCGTCTCGCGCGGACGGAGACGGTCCGGGTTCGACCGGCGGATGGGACTGCGGCTGTTCGGCTTCACCCTGCTCGTCTTCCGGACGCGCAGCGGCTTGCGAGTCCGGCGCGTCCTGCGCACGGTCACCTGCCCCGCCCTGGCGTGCGCTGCCGGGCGCCGCGCGCGATTCGCTCCCGGGAGGCACGACCCGGGACTCCTCCAGCACGGTTCGCTCGCCATCACCCGGCTCGTCGGGCTCGTCGGGCTCATCCTGACGCGCGGTGGCCGGTGGATCCTCCGGAGGCTTCTGCGCACCACCGTCGGCGCTCGGCACACCGCGCTCGCCCTCGCCGGACCCATCCTGACGCACTGCGGCCGACGGAACCTCCGGAGGCTTCCGCACACCACCATCGGCGCTCGGCACACCCTGCTCACCGTCACCTGGCCCGTCGGACTCATCCTGACGCACCGAGGCCGACTGATCCCCCGAAGGCTTCCGCACACCACCATCGGCGCTGGTCTCCGGAAACGCGGACTCGGCCTCGTCCTGCGAACGTGTCTGCTCCCCGATGGGCAGGCGGCGGTCCGCGCCACCGGCGGGACCACCGGTCGGCCGTGGCGGTGTCGCGCCCAGTGCGCCCGGCGCGGGCGGCAGGTAGCCCCGGTTCGGCGGGAGGGGAGCCGGAGCGTACGGGATGCCCGCGCGCCATCCGGTCAGTGGCGGGCGGTCGGCGTCCCAGTGGAAGCCGAGCGCGATCGCGTGGGCGTTGGCCTGCTGCCAGCTCGCCCCGGGGTTGGCGGCGAGGAATCGGGCCTCGGCGAGCATGTCACCGAGCAGCACGAAGTCCTGTGGCAGCGGTGCGCCGTCGATCAGGCGGTTCCACGCCTCGGCGACATCGGCGAGGCGATCCATCCGGGTGTGCACGTACCGGCCGTGTGGGTCTGCGTGGTCGCGCACCCGATGCTCGTCGATCATCAGGTGGCTCTTGATCTGCGCCAGCTCCTCGCGCGTGAATGTCGGCGCGTCGACGCGCATGTGCTCGGCCAGCGCGGCCGTGATCCGGTCGGGATCGCCTCCGCCCGCCAGCAGTTCGCGAATGTCTTCGACGGTGTCGCGGACGGCGTCGGGATCGTCCGCGGCGAACCGGTCCGCGAGTTCGCCCGCGAACCGGTCGATTTCGTCGTGGATGCGCCTCAGCTGGGCGTCGACGTCGCCCAGCGGATCGATGCCCGGCTGCCGCTGGACCAGCTGCCGAGCGACGATGTCCACCACCTCGCGTGCGCGGGTTTCCTGCTCGGCGCGGCGATGACGTTCGATGCCGTCGGCGATCCCGTCGAGATCGGTGTCGTCGGCGAGGAAGCGCTGGTATTCCGCGTTCGCCCAGTCCTGGACCCGCTGCCAGGCCGCGATGTCGCGGTCCCATTCGCGCTGCAAGCCCTCCGGGATGTCGACCCGGTCACCCGGCGGCACATGATCCGCGGCGTTCCACGGCCGATGCATCGGCTGAATGTTGCGCTGCGGCGGGGCGAACCACGCATAGTTGCGGAAGACCGTGCCGAACGGCGGCAGGTGCTGCAGCCACGGCCGCGCCTGCACCCACTCGCCGATCTCCGGATGACGCTGGATCCACGCCTTCACCGCGGGATGCTTGGGCACCTGCGCCGCCATCAGCAGCAGGCGGACCACGTTGTAGGAATCCGCGCCCCAGTGCTGGCTGAACAGATCGTTGGGGTCCACACCCGACGTGTCGTATTGCGAAGGCGCCTGTGGCATGTGCACCGGCAGGGTGCTCTCCGGGACTTTGCCCGGCGGAACGTCGTCGGTCGGCAGGGTGATGTCGTTGACGACGTCCTCCATCGCCCACCCGCTGACGCCGTCCGGCGGATCCTTCGGCGTGAACTTCTTGGGCAGCTCGCCGCGGTCGCGCCCGAACTCCCAGTCCGGCCGGGTCGGGTCGACGTGGTGCCGGACGCCGTCGGCGTCGCGCCAGGAGGTGATATCCAGGCGGCGGCCGCCGATCCATCCGGTGCTCAACCGTTCGATCTCGGGCGGATCCATCTCCTCCACCCGCACGTTGTCCGCGCGGTCGGCGAGCACCCGCCGGTATTCGACGGTGGTCTCCGGCCGCACGATCGCCTGCGCCACCTCGGAGCTGCGGCGCAAGGCGTCGGCCAGCGCGGCGTCGTGGTCGGCGCGCGGGGCGCCCGGGCCGGGGCGGGGACCGAACACGATGACGCGCGGTCGTTCGCCGTCGACGATGCCGACTCGGTCGGTCACCATCCGGCCCCCGCCGCGTTCGACGAGGTCGCGGTACGCGCCCGCCACCCTGGCCATGTCGTCCTGGATGCGGCCGATCGCGTTGTGCGCGTCGTTCACCTCCCGCGCGACGGCGTCGAGTGCGTCGATGTCGCGCCGGCGAGCTGCGGCCGCGTCGTCGGAGAGTGTTCCGTCGGCGAGCCCGTCGCGGACCGCGGCGCGCAGGTCGGCGACGGTCCGGTCCAGCCGGTCCGGCTCACAGGCGGCCTGATCGACCCGCCCCTCCGAATCCAGCAGGCCCAGGCGGGCGGCGAGGTCGTCGCGCTCGTGACGCAGCGGCTTGACCTCGCGCAGCGCGTCGGCTCGCTGCTGGGCCAGCTCTTCCAGCGCGTCGATCACGTCCTGCGGGCGGGATCGTTCCACTCCCACGCCGGCCCTGCGCAACTCATCGATCTGCCGGTCCACCTGGTCGATCCGCTCATCGAGCTGGTTGACCTGCTCGGCGGCCGCCGCGAGCTTCTCGATCACCCGCCTGCGATGCTCGAGCTCCAGCGGCTCCGGCGCGACGCGGTCGGTGTGCGGCGCGTCGTCGAGGCCGCCGATGTCATCGATCGTCCGCACGTTCGCGGCTTCGTACAGCTGGAGGACGGTGGCTTCCAACTGATCCCCGCGCAGGGCCGACTCGTCCAGGTTGACGTTGTCACCCCAGAAGTCGCAGCGCGCGGCCCGGTCGTCGCGCTTGGCCCGCCAGAACTCGCGTTCACGGGTCAGCTTCTGACGCTGCTGCACGAGCCGGTCGTATTCGCCCAGCGGGGTGGTGGACAGCTCCAGATTCGCCAGTTCCGTCTCCAGCCGCGCGACTTCGGCGTCGGCGTCGGCGAAGTCCCGCGCGGCCTGTTCCAGCGCGTCGATGCGGGCGCGCCGTTCCGGCATCTCGGTGACCGCCATGGTCCGGCCGCGCAGGTCCTCGAGCGTCCGGTCCAGGCCGTCCGGTCCGGGGCGCAGGGCCGCCCAGTCGTCGGCGCCGTCGATCGGGAGCCGCCCGGCGAGGTCGTCGCGCTGCCGGCGCAATTCGTCCCGGTGGGCCTGCGCCTGCTCGAGTTCCGCCGCGAGCCGGTCGTATTCCGCCCTGGTCTCGGGGGACATCCGGTCCCGCGGGTCATCGGAACCATCGGCATCGCCGGCCCGCGACTCGTCCGCCGCGCGCGGCGATGTACCGGGTTCCGGGGTGTCGGCGGCGGATGACGCGAGGTCGAACGCATCGGCACGGCCGGTCCGCGCCTCGTCCGCGCTGCGCGGTGGAGTGCCCGGCTCCGCGATATCGGTGACCGATCCCGGGACGCCGGACGCATCGGCATCGCCGGTCCGCGATTCATCCGCGCTGCGCGGTGGAGTGCCCGGCTCCGCGATATCGGTGACCGATCCCGGGACGCCGGACGCATCGGCATCGCCGGTCCGCGATTCATCCGCGCTGCGCGGTGGAGTGCCCGGCTCCGCGATATCGGTGACCGATCCCGGGACGCCGGACGTATCGCCGGTCCGCGCCTCGTCCGCGCTGCGCGGTGGTGTGCTGGGTTTCGGAGTGGCGGGCGAATCGGCTGATGCAGCGGGGCCGGTCCGCGCCGGGGACGCCGAGTCCGGTATGCCCGCGCCCGAATCATGCTGTGGCGCGGTCCCGATCGGCGTGTACAACCTGCGCAACCACTGCGCCCGGTCCTCCGCCATCCGGGCGTCCCATTCCGCTTGTTGCGCGCGGAGTTCGGCCCACGGATCGTCGCGGTCGGCGTCGGCGGCGCGCCGCAACCGATCCGCCTCGACGGCGGCCGTCCATGCCTCGTGCTGCGCCTGCTCCAGCCGCAGCCAGGCCGCGCGGTCGGCGGCCATCCGGGCGTTCCATTCCGCCTGTTCGGCGCGCAATCGCGCCCACCGGTCATCCGGGCGGTCGTCGGCCAGCTCGCGCAGCCAGGCGGCGTGGTCGGCGGCCATGTCCGCTTCCCAGTCGGCCTGTTCGATCCGCATCTGGAAGTACCAGTCCGACCGCGGACCCGGCTCGTCGCCGGATTCGTCAGCCGAAGATGGTGTGGTGGGCGGCTTTTCCGCGCCGCCGGCGCCGGAGACGAGCTGTGCGGTGTCCGCGCCGCCCGGCTCGGCCGGGACATCGGTCCGATGCCCGCTCGCGGTGCGGTCCGGCTCGGCGGTTCCGGAGTCGGTCGCGTCCGCGCGGGGGGCGATCGGCACGACCCTGATCGTGCCGTCCGTGTCGACCCGCAACTCACGCGGCCGGGCGCCCCGGTCGAGCGCCTCCGCCACCTCCGGATACCGGGCCGCGGCATCGGCCAGCGCGCGAGGGGAATCCGTGCCGCCGAGATTCACCACCAGCACCATCGGGGGCTCCCCCGCGAGGATGCCGACACGATCGGTGATCGGCCGGGCATCGGCGCGCAGCAGCGCGTCACGTTCCAGGGCCGTCGCCATCGCCCGGTCCAGCCGCTCGACGCGCTCCTGCGCCCTGGCCAGCCGGTCCGGATCGCCCGCCGCGCGGGCGGCATCGCGTTCGCGCACCGCGGCCCGGTTCTGCGCGGCCAGCCGGTCGAGCACCGCCTGCCGCCGGTCGGCCTCGGCGCGGCGGCCTTCGTCGCGATCGGGCGGCCGCGGCGGATCGAATTGCGGTGCGTTGTGGTCCCTTTCGCCCGCGTCGATCGCGCGCGCGCCATCGTCGCGCGACCCGAAGGACAGCCGATCGGCCACCCGCCGCAGCGGTCCCCGGGGTTCGCGCCGGATCAGGTCCGCCCCGCCGTCGTCGAGCAGCCGGGTGATCCGCTTGACCAGTTTCTTGACGCTGGTGTCGGACATGCCGTGGAACAGCATGGCCAGTGCGTCGTCGAGGCTGCCGTCCCCGTTCGGGGCGGGCACCCGCCACCCGCCGCTGCCATCGGCTTCCAGCACGATGCCGAACGAATAGTCCGCGATCTCGATCGAGCCCAGCGTGGTCCGCGGCCACGACACGCCCCGTCCGCTGCCGCCCAACGGCACCTGCCTGGTGGCCAGCCGGTGCGCCACCACCGCCGGATGCGGTTCGCCGACCTCCGGTTCGGTGCGGAAGTTCGTCAGTGCGTCGTGCCGCAACGTGCCCTTGTTCTGCCTGCCCTCGTAGGCCTCGCTCCCGGCAACGTCCCGCTCGTCCTTCTTGGTGTAGAACATCTCCGGACCGAGCTGGCGCAGCCATGCCTCGAAGCCGAGATCGGTGTGCCGGGCCACCCGATAGCGCAGATACTGCGCCAGGAACTGCTTCATCGTCTCGTGGCGGTCCGGCGCACGATACGGTCCCTCCGCTTCGCGCGAGGAGAGCCAGCGGGCGGGTGCATCGGCCTCCCCCGGCGAGACCGCCAGGTACTCGAGGCGATGAGTGCCGCTCCACAGCACGTCGGCGTATGCCGAATTTCGCACGGACAGTTCGCGCAACGCGTCGATATGCCCGCCCCGCTCCGCCGCGACGACCAGCCGGTGCCCGCCCCGCTCACCGGACACCAGCGCGATGCGTTCGGTCAGGCGGACGCCGGTGGGATCGCGATCGAGCAGGGCGTTGATCGCGCGCCGCGCCGCCGCCGCGTCGGAGACCTCGGCGGCGGCGACCCGGGCGGGCGCCGCCGGATCGTCGGCCATCGGAAACGGCTGGTACTCCTCATGGTTGTCCGCCGCGGAGCGGGCCACTTCCATGACGATCTCGGCCTCGGGCAGGCCGACCTTGTCCACGTACCTGCGCAGAGCCGCCAGCCCGGCGTCCATCGCGCGCCGCTCGGGCGGCACGCCGTCGTCGGCGTTCGTCGCCTTCCGGTATGCCCGGTCGTAGGCCTGGGTGTAGGCGGTCTCGGCGGGCCCGACCGGGACGAAACGTCCCGAATCCCGCAGCACGCGTAGTGTTTCGAGTTCCACCGCGAAATCACCGGTGCGCATGCGCCGCAGCTCGGGCGAGTCCGCCCTGTTCGAATTGGGAGCGTGCTCCAAGTCGGCGGCGGTGAACCCGTTGGCGCGGTCCCATTCCCGGGCGTAATAGGTGGCGTAGTCGACGCCGTCGATCAGCGGCCCCTGCTCGACCAGCGCGGCACGCACGTCCCGCACCGCGGCCCGGAACGCCGCGGCGTCGAGCATCGGCGACCGGACCGAGGAGTTGCCGCGATAGGCACGCGCGGCGATCTTGCGTGCCTTCTTGCGCGCCTCGTCGAAGGTCCGGCGCAGCCGGTCGTCGTGCTCGGTGGTGCGCGGCTCGTCGGCGGTGAGGTCGTCCGCGCTGATCTCGTACCGCTGGCGCATCTCGCGCACCCGGGCGAATTCGAAGGCCCTGGCGTGCGCCTCGGCCTGACGGTCGAGCATGGTGCCGATGTACTCGTCCCGCGACATGGTGAGCCGATCGAGCGGCCCGGTACCGGCCCGCGCCTGCTCGGCCATGGCTGCCGCGTGGACGATCGCCTCGGCGAGTTCGATCGTCGAGGCATTCTGGTGCAGCACGATGACAGCAGCCGACGGGACGTACCCGGCGTCGGACCGCAGCACCTGTCTGCCGTCACGCGCGGTCGGTGTGTCATCGAACGTGAACCGGAGATCGACGCCGAGCCGGTCGATGACGCCCATCGCCCAGCGGCCCACGGAATTGCCGCCGCCACGCACCCGCTCGCCGCGCATGTTCGCGTAGACGCGCAGGTTGTCGCCGTCCAGCACCCGCAGCACGCGGTCGACCCTGGCGGTCAAGTGGTCGGCCGGTGCCGGCTCGTCGCCGACGGGACGGTCCGGTGCACGCTCGGCGCCGACCTGCCCCGGCTTCCGCTCCCGCATCCAGCCGCCGTCTGCCTCGGACCAGACGTCGCGCGGATCGGTCTGCTCGTGCCGCAACCGCACCGCACCGGACGCGTCGACGTCTACCCAGACCCGGTCGGCGAGCACATCCTCGACCACCAGGGTGTGCCGCAGGGACGTTTCGGGCGCCTCGGCGCCGGTCACAGGCGTGAACCGGTCGCCGGTCTCCGCGACGAACACCTTCGGCGGTGATCCGGGCAGCCACGCCACCCGGTCGGTGCGCCAGCTGCCACCGGCTTCGCGAACCTGCCTGTCCATCAGGTCGTGCCCGACGCGCGCCGCGAGCTCGAGGGCGACCTGGTCCCGCACCGCGACGGCGCGCGCACGATCGGCGGCCAGTTCGCTCAGCACCCGCACCTGAGTGTCGAACAAGGACCGCTGCTGCTCGCCGAGCTCACCGCGCACGCGTGCGAGGTCGCGCAGGTGCGCGAGCACAGCCGGGCGATCCTGGGCGAGCGCCCGGCGGTCGAAGACGTTGTTCTCGGGATCGAATCCGTCGAGCCCGCGGACCAATTGGTCCCACACCGCGTCGATGCGGCCGATCTCCCTGGTGTGGGCCGCGTGCCTGCGCACGAGTTCCTGCGTGTCGCGCGCGGCCTCCCCGGTCGCGGGCCGGTACTCGTCGGCGGCGCGTTCGTGCTGCTGGGCGGCGTCCCAGTCCCGGCCGTGCGCACTGCGCGCGCTGGTGCTCTCCTCGGCGGACCATGGCGCGTCGAACAGGTCACCGGCGAGCAGCGCGTCGACGCCCGCCGCCCGTCCCAGCTCTCGCAATCGCTCGGCGTCCAGCGCCGGATCGGCCTCCTGAGCACTGGACACCGCCGCGTCGTAGGCGTCGAGGTACTGCTCGCGCACCGCACGCTGGTAGTTCACCTCGACCGGCGCGAGCGCGGTCGGCCGTCCCGGATACCCGGCGTCCTCCAGCTGACGGAGGAATTCCGCCTGCCTGCCGGTCGCCACGGCATCGGCGCGCAACTGGGCGGCGACATATTCCTCGCGCGTCGTTCCCCGGATCCGGGAGGGCGTGACCTCCACCTCTCCGGCGCGGATCGCCTCGGTCAGCGCGGCCAGCCGCACGAGTTCGCTCGCCAGCTCCACCTGCCCGCGGTCATGGGTGTCGATCAGGATGTCCATGGTGCGGCGGTCGAAGGCGTCGGCCTCGCCGATCTCGTCGCCGAGGTCGGCGAACCGTACCCGGGCGCCCTCCGCGCGCAGCACCCGCGCCGCCTCGCGACCGACGGCGGAGTGTTCGAGCAGGTGCCAGACCTCGGTCGCGGCGACGTCGATCCGGCTCAGCTGCCACAGTTCTTCGCTGCGAACCTCGTTCGCCGTGCGCTCCGGCTGGCCGGCCTCCGCCGCGTCGTCCGGGGCCGGTTCCTGCTGGTTCTCGTTGTCGGTCCGCGGCGATTCGGCGTCGTGCGGCGTCGCGCGGGTATCCGCACCGGAGAACTCGGGCTCGGTGAAACGCAGAGTGGGCGCGGTGTTGTCGCCGGGACCGGCTGCCTCCACGCGGACTTCGGTGAAACCGTGTTCGGCGGCCAGCTGAGCGAGGAAGGTATCGAGCACCGCTTCCTCGGGCGTCCGGTAGAGATCGGTGCCGTCGGCGGCGGGATCGCCTTCCCGGTGCCACTCGCCCCGGATCTCGGTCACCAGGTGCCCGAGTTCGTCCATCGCGTCGCGGAACATGGTGGCGCGGTCGGCAGGCTCGGTCTTCGGGTGCATACGCACGCGCAGAACACCCTCGCTGTCGACGGTGGCGTAGATGCCGTAGTCGTCGGGACCGCGCAAGAAATAGACCTTAGTGAACTCGCGGACCACGGTGTGGCCGTCGCCGCCGGGGGGCCTGGTGAAGTCCGGCGGCTCGGACGGCGGCAAGGCCGGGGCGACGTCGCGTGCGCGTTCACGCACCTGCGCCAGCCGTTCCATGACCAGGTCGTGCCATTCGGCGCGGCCGTAGCGCTCGAACTCCGGCCGCAGCGCGGCGACCCGTTCGGTGAGGATGTCGACGGCCTCACGGGTGAGCGCGTTGTCTCGGTAGCGGACGTTTCCGTGGTCGTCGCGGCCGAGGAATCCCTCGGCGAACGGACTCACGGCATCGCGTGCCTCGGCGCTGTTCTCGAAGGAACGGCTGTGACCGATACCGGCGAGCTGACGGTCCGGCCCGGCGAGCCATCCGAGACGATCCCGATCCGGGAGGCGGACGAGCGTGTCCAGCAGCCCGAGGGCGCGGCCGGGAAGTGAATCGGCGTAACCGAGTTCGTGCGGATCGGCGAAGTCGCGATGCCGATCCGCGGCCGGTTCACCCGCCATCACCCGCTGGTATACGACGGTGGGCTCGTGCAGCACGGACTCGGGCACCGGCGCGTCGACGGCGCGTCCGAGCACCCCGGTCAGCACCTCGGCGACGGCGTGCCGCGGGTTGACGACGAGCTTGCGGATCAGTTCGGTGCCGTTGCCGAACCGGACCAGCTCGACGCGCCGGGCGCTGTGCACCGAATCGCCCTCGCGCAGCACGGTCACCTCGGCCTCGCCCGAGGCCAGCGCCTCCGCCACGATCTGGTCGAACGAGCGCTCACCATGGGCGGCATCCCAAGCGTCGCCGTAGAAATCGGCGTAGGTCCGGTCCGGTCCGAGGGGCTGGGCGTCCAGCAACGGACGCAGCGCCTCGAACGCGGCCTCGCGCGCCTGATCCTCGTGCTGCTCGGGCCAGGCGTTCGGCTCGGCCGCTTCGGCGGCCGCGTACGCGGCGTCGTACGCCTCGGTGTACACCCGCTCGAGCTCGGTTTCCGGGATGTCGTGCCTGGCCCGCAGCTCGCGGATCGCGGCGAACTCCATGAGACGCGCCGCGGTCTCCAGATCGAGCATCGCGCCGACGTAATCGCGGCGCGAGGACTGCGTCCGGACGCTCGCGGCGTCGGGCATGTCCGGCGCGTGGGCCAGGTCGGCGAGCGTGCCACCACGCACCAGCGCGAGCATCTGCTCGGTGTCGGTCAGCCCGGGATCGAGGACCAGCCGCCGCTGCGCCGGATAGTAGCGATCCGGCGCACCCGATTCGTATTCGATCCGCACCTTGTGCGTGGTCAGCGTCCGATCGATCTGCCTGCCGATCTCGGTCCGGGCCAGCTCCGCGCGAAGCTTCGCGGTCCGCTCGGCCGCCGCGGTCGCGGCCAGGTCGCGCGGCGTGGCGGCGCCGATCGGCTCGCTCGGCGCGATCGGCTCCGGCTCGACGGCCGCCCGGACCAGCACGCGGCCGAAGTCGTCGATCTCCACCGCGAGGAACCTGCGGTCGACGTCGTCGCGGCCGAGCAGCGCGGCCGCGAACGGGTCGCGTTCGGCGTCCCGCATAACCCGCTGCTGGTCACCGGCTTCCGCGGCGATCACCAGCCGGTCCGGCTCGCCCGGAATATAGGCGAGGTGATCGGTGAGCACCCGGGCGCCCGGCTCGCCGCGGACCGCCGCACCCAGCACGCCACGCGCGGCCAGCGCGGCAAGGCTGCGCCGCTGTCCCTCGAGCCGGGTCTCGGCCTGGTCCCGCAGATCCGCCAGGTCGGCGAGCACGCGCAGATCGTGCTGCCTGCGCCGCAGCTGCGCGCCGCGGTCGCCCTGGGTGGTCGTGTCCAGCTCGGCCTCGGCCGCCCGCAGCGCCCGCTCGATCTCCGAGCGCGAGACCGCACGTGTGCCGTCGCCGAACACCGCTTCGGCCTGTCGGGCGAACTCCGCGGCAGCCTCGCGCGCCCGCAGCCGCGCGTCCTGACGGTTCAGCGCACCCTGCCACAGTTCGTCCGCGGTCATCGGCGAGAACGGATGGTGCCTGCCCGCCTCCGCCGCGCCGTCCCGGACGGTATTGGCCTCGTCCCAGATGTTGCCGTAGTAGTCGGCGTAGTTCCGGCCGTTGTTCCATTCGGTCCGGCCGAGCGGCTCGCGCAGCGCCGCGACGCCGCGATCGTGGGCCTCGGCGCGCGTGCCCGCATTGTCCCAACCCCGGTCCGCCAGTTCCTGTTCGAACGCCTCCCGGTAGTGCTGCTCGAGCGGATGCTCCGCGATCTCGTAGCCGAGCTGCCGCAGTTCGGCCGCCAGCCGGAAGTGCCTGCCGCCGGCGGCGGCTTCCTCCTCGACCATCGCGTCGACGAACTCCTGGCGCGTCATCGCGCGGACGCGCTCGGGTGTGTTCGGCGTCGTGCGCTGCAGATGACGTTGCGCGTGCAGCGATTCGTGCGCCAGGGTCAGCGCCTGCCGCACATGCGAGTTGCCCGAGGTGAAGGCCAGCGCCGCCAGCTCGCGGCGCCGGAACTCGCCGGTCCGCCCGTCCGGCGCGGTTTCTTCGAAGCGAGTGCGGATCGGGCCGTTGTCCAGGCTCGCCAGGATCTGTTTGCCGAAGTCGGTCCGGCGGAGCAGATCACGGACCTGGTCGTCGGGGGTGTCCAGCACCAGGCGGTCGTTGGTCGGCGCGTCGACGTCGCCGTCGGCCCCGACCGGATTCTCCGCGTGCCGCAGCAGTAGGTCGTGCAGCGCGCGCACGGGTTTGCTCGCCGGGCCCTCGCCCAGCTGGTCGCGCATCACGACCTCGGCGAACGCTTCGGCCACCGCCTCGTGATCGTTCAGCAGGCCCTCGTCGTCGAGGCTGTATCCGCTGAGTTCCCGCAGCCACTGGCCGAAATCGCCGTCGGGGTCCTCGGCGGCCAGCTCGAGCAGCAGACGCTCCGCCCGCATCCGGGCGGCCAGGCCGCCGGCGTGATCGAGCGCGTGACCGTATTCGTGCACCGCGACGGCATAGGCGGGCCGCCGCAGCATCATCGGCTTGATCTGGTCGTTGCCGACGGCGTTGTGCACCGCGGCACGGAAGCCCCGCGCGCTCGTCGCGTGCTCGTAACTGAAGACGATCGCCCTGGTGAAGACCGCCTTCGTGACCTGGTCGATCTGCCCGTCGGCCCACCCGAGTTCGCCACGTTTCAGATCGCCGATGCCGACACCGCGCAGGTCGACGTGCGGGAACCGCTGGTACATGTCGACCATCGCCCTGGCGTATTCCCGCACCACCTCGGGGTCCAGGCCGGGCAGGTCGAAGCCGAACACCTCGAACTCGGGTTGGTCCATGGCTTCGCGCAGCAGATTCTGCAGCCGCTCGCCGACCTCCTGCGGACGCAACGCCGACCACTCGTCCGGGCCCGGGACGCCGAGCACCTCGGTATCGGGCAGGTCCGCGGCGATGTCCTCGGGTGGATGCGCCGCGCGCGCGGACTCGCCGGCCATCCGGTCCCGGTCGAGGTTCGGGTGGTCGCCCTCGGTGGACCGATCGTCGCGGTGGAGTCCATCGCCTTCCGACGGCCCCGGCCTGCCCGGCGTGAGCCGATCGATGAACCGGCCGAACCTGCTGCGCGGTTGACTGCGATCCGACAGGTCCGCCGAGCCGTCGTTGAGCAGCTCGACGATCCGGGCGACCAGCTTCTTGCGATCCGGCGCCGCCAAACCCTGCAGATGTATGGCCAGCACGTCGGAGTTCGATCCGGTCGACACCGGAGCGGGCACACGCCAGCCGCCGTTGCCGTCGGGTTCCAGATGGATGCCCAGATGCGTTGCCCCGACCTGGAAGACCTCCAGTTGGTGATGGGACGGGCGGCGGATGCCGGGATCGCCCGGCAACGGGATCTGGCGGGTGTACAACCGGTGGGCGACCTCGGCCGGGTGCGGCGGCGTCAGCGGCGGGTCGGCGTCGGCCGCCGTGCGATGTCCCGCCTCGTGGAAGCCCTCGACCAGCCTGCCGGGCACATGCCGGCCCTGGCGGCGGGTGCCGCGGGCCCGCTCGGCGTCTTCGGAGGTGTAGAACGCCTCGGAGCCCAACTGTTTCAGCCACTCGTCGAACCCGAGACGGGTCCGTCCTTCCGCCCGGTAGCGCAGATAATGCGCCAGCATCTGCGTGCGCGCCTCGTCCGTGCTCGGGTGGCGGTACTGCCCCTCCGCCGCCGTGACCGTGATGTGGTGCATGGTCGGCAGGCCACCGGCCCCGCGCACCGCCTCGCGGTAGTCCAGATAGTGCGACCGGTCCCAGAGCACATCGGCGAGTTCCGGGTGACTCGCCGCCAGTTCGCGCAGGGCGTCGATGTGCCGGCCGGGCTCGGCGACCACGACCAGGCGTGGACGCCGCCCCGGCTCCGAGTCGGCCGGATACCGCGCGACGCGGTCGCTGAGCCGCTCGGGCCGCGGCTCGCTGTCGAATTCCTGATCGAGGACGCGCCGCGCGAGGTCGGCGTCGTCGGGACGGCCGATCTCTTGGTTCGGCAGATCGGCGAGATCATCGGAGTCCGGCGCGATCCCGTCCTCCGGCGGCTTCGGATGACCCCACCGCGACTCGTCGTGATTTCCCGCGGCACGGACGACGTCCAAGGCGATCTCGGCGTTGTCCACTCCGACCCGGCCGAGATAGCGGCGGACCGCCTCGCGGCCCGCCCGGTAGGCGACCTCCTCGGGCGGCGCCGCCGCCGGGTTGCGGCGATGCGCCTTGTCGGCTTTGGTGTACGCCTTGTCGTACGCCTCGGTGTACGCGCGCTCGGCCGGGCTGACCGGGACGTACTCGCCCAGATCGCGCAGCTCGCGCAGGGATTCGATCTCCAGCGCGATATGCCGGGCGCGCTCGGCGACGCGGGCCCGGGTGTCCTCGCGGGGCGCCGGGGTATCGGTTCCGGCGGTGCGGTCGGCCGGCACGATGCCGTGCGCGCGGTCCCACGCCGCGCCGAAGTGGTCGCCGTAGCTGCGCCAGTCGACCATCGGGCCGAGGTTGTTCAGATGCTCGCGCACGGCGCGCACACCGGCGCGGAAGGCGGCCCGGTGGTAGAGCGGGTAGGACCGGACGACGCCGGACTTCCAGTACGTCTTCTCCGCGTACTTCAGCGCGTCGTCGTAAGCCTTGGCGTAGGCGCGTTCCAGGTCGTCGACGCCGATCCGGTGCAGATCGATCTTGCCGGTGAAATCCGCGTTCCCCGCGTACATCAGGGCGTACGCCTCGGCCATCCGATCCAGCATCAGGTCGACGTACTCGTCGCGGGACATGGCCAGCCGGGCCAGCGGTTCGCCCGCGGCTTCGCTCACCTGCTCGGCCAGCCGTGCCGCCCGGATCAGTTCCGCGGCGTGCCGGTCGGCGCCGCCGTCGGATTCGAGCACGACGGTATTGGTGACCGGGTCGTAGCCCGCGGCCGGGCGCAGGCCGTAGCGGCCGCTGTCCAGACGAACGATGCTCGCCTCGGGATCGGTGCTGAACCGGATGTCCACACCGAGCCGACCGAGCAGGTCGGCAGCCCATTTACCCTGATCAGTGCCGTACAGTGCGCGCAACGCCCGGTCGAGCATGTTGCCCGCGTGCTCGGTGATCGTCAGCGGGTAGGTCTCCTCTGCCCGGCGCCGAGGCGGATCGGTCCGGGGTTCTGTCGCGGGCGCGTCGGCGGAATCGCGGAGTACCTGCGCGACACCGGATTCATCGAGGTGGACGCGGATGCCGGTGGGTGGCGGATCACCGGCGCGGGCCGCCCGATCCGACAGGTCCCGCACGACGACATCGGTGATCTCGCCGAGGAGCCTGGCTCGGTCCGCGCTCACCCGCGCGTGCTGAGCGGTCAGTTCCGCGAGCAGCAGCACGTAGCTGGTGCCGTTCCAGATGTCGATGCGCTCGGACCGTTCCCGGAACAGGTCGAGGATTTCCTGCCGGGTGGAGGGGATCTCGTCGTCGGGCAGGTTGTAGGCACTCTTCAGCCGCCGGAACGCACGATCCCAGTCCGCCTCGATGCGCGACAGCTCGCGCATGGCGGCCGACTCCGACCGCTGGAGTCGCGCCAGCTCGCGGGCCGTCGCGAGATCGGAGGGAGCGTATTCCTCGGAGGTACGCGGGCGGTGCGCGGCGTCCCACTCCTCGCCCGCTTCATGCCGGGCGCTCAATCCGTCGCGCGGGTCCTCCCGCGAATCGAACCGCGGGTCGGCCAGCAGCGCGTCCACGCCCGCCGCGCGCCGTTGTTCGAGGTGCGGTGTCGAATCCGGTCGGCGTGCCGCCGAACCCGCGTCGAGCACGTGACGCAACTGCGCGTCGGCCCCGGCCAGCAGCTCCTCGAGGTCGATCACCCGCAGCGCCGCCCGCTCCAGCTCTGCCAGCCGGTCCTGCCAGACCCGCAACTGGTCGACGCGCGTGGTCCGGCCGTGCAACCGCTCCAGTGTGTCGGTCAGCGCGGCTCGTGTTCGCACATCCGCTTCGCTCGCCAGGCCGCGCATTGCCTCCGTGCGCCGGGCACGCGCCGCGTCGACCTCCGCGGCCACCGCGTCTCGCCGAGCGGTGAACCGGGCCGCCTCCGCGTCCCGGATCGCCTGGCGCGACGGCTCGCCCACCGGCGGGCCGTCCGTCCGATCGACGCCCCCGGTCGCGTCGAAGGCGTCCAGATAGGCCGATTCCAGCGCGCTGCGCTGGGCGGCATCGACCAGATCGCGCACCGGCCCGCCGTGCGGGTCGTAACCGGCTTCGCGCATCTCACGGTGGAATTCGGCTTGGCGGCCGAGCGCCTCGGCCTCCACGCGCACGCGCGCGGCGACGTGATCGGCCCGGTCCAGCTCGCGGATGCGGGCCGGGGTCACCTCGAGCCTGCCCTCGACGACCGCTCTGGCCAGCTCCGCTGCGCGCACGACCGCCGCCGCCTGCGCCAGCTGGTCGCGCCCACGGGTGCCGATGAACACTTCCATCGTCCGCCCGTCGAACCCGTCCGGCAGTCCCGGACCGTCGCCGGGTTCCTCGAACCGGATCGCGGCGCCGAGATCACGCAGCCGGGTGAGCGCCTGCCTGCCGATCTCGCTGCGCGCCAGCACTTCCCGCACCTCGGCCGCGGCGACGTCGATCGGCCGGTACTGCCAGCCTGCCGGCTGCCCTTCGTCCGCGCGCACGAGGTCGCGGGCGCCGGTCTCGTCGGCGGCGGAAGCGACGGGCTCATCGGCGCCGGGAGCGAAGAGTTCGTCGGCGCCGAGGCTTTCGGGCTCGGCGGGTTCGGCGTGCGGTGCGCCGGGTTCGCGTCGCGGTTCGTCCCCGTCCCTGGGCGGCCCCTCCTCCACCCGGATCGGGTGCCGCTCAGGCGCGCCCGGGGCTTCGGCGGCACTCCGTTCGACCCCGCCCGGCTCGTTGCGGGAAATGAACCGCTCCAGCCGGAGCCCGTCGAGGAACCGGCCGAGCCACCCGCGGTGACCACCACGGGCGACCGCGTCACGCAGCAGGTCGTAGGCCACGCGCACGGGTTCGCTGACCCGCCCCCGGCCACGCGATTCCACTTGGGCGAACGCCTCGGCCAGCGCCTCCGCCGGGTTGAGCAGTCCGGACTTGTCGAGGCTGTACCCGCTGAGATTGTCCTTCAGCCACGCCAGGTAGCCCTCGGTGGTCGGCGCGCCCAGTTGCTTGGACAGATAGTGGCCCAGCAGCGCGGCGTCGAGTCTGCGCCGGGCGTAACCGCTGCTGGTGATGTCGAGAATGTGGCCGAACTCGTGCAGCGCCATCGCATGGACGGGCCTGCGCGCGGCGCTCGGCTGGAGCCACCCGGATTCGACGCCCTTCTCCACGTCCTTGCGGAATTCCGTCGCGCTCGCGGCGTAGTGCGCGTTGAGCAGCAGATCGTCCGCGAACACTCTCAGGTTGCCACGCTCGATCATCTGCCCGGTTTCGGCGAAGACACCGCGCGGCAGGTCGCCGATGACGATCCGGCGCAGGTCCGCGCGCGGGAACCGCTCGAACATCTCGACCATGGACCGGGCGTATTCCCGCAGCACCTCGGCATCGAGGCCGTCCCGGTCGAAGCCACGAACCTCGAAGTCGGGATTGCCGGTGATCCGCCGCAAGGTGTCCCGCAGCTTCTCCCCGACCTGCGCGGGGCCCAGCCGCGACCACTCGTCGTCGAACGGCGCGCCGAGCAGCCGCGCGTCACCCTCGACCGCGTCGATCAACCGGTCGTAGAGCATCCGGACGGGCTCGGCCACATTGTCGCGGCCGTGCGCAACCACCTGGACCAGCGCTTCGGCCAACGCTTCCGACGAGTCCAGTCCGCTGGACGTCAGGCTGTAGCCGCTGAGGTTGCTGCGCAACCAGTCCAGGAAACCGTCCATCGTCCGGTTGTCCGGGTGGTTGTCCATGTAGTGGTCGAGCAGCTGGTCCTCGGCTCCGCCCCTGGCCGCGTTGTCACCCGCGTCCTCCAGCGCGTGCCCGAACTCGTGGACGGCGATCGAGTACGCGGGCCGCCGCAGGACGGCCGAGGAGTACAGCCCGTCGTCGACCCGGTTGTTCATCGTCTGCCGCAAGCCCTGAGCGCTCGCGAGGTATTTCGCGCTCACCGTGATCGACTTGGTGAAGGCGTGTCCGTTGTCGTATCCGGAGTTCGCCTCCGCGATCACCTTGCCCGGCAGCTCGCCGATCCCGATACGGCGGATGTCGACTTGCCGGAACCGGCCGTGCAGGTCGACCATCGCCCGGGCGATCTCGCGCACCGCCTCCGCGTTGAGACCGTCGCGGTCGAAGCCGAACACCTCGAACTCGGGGTTGTCGGTCATCCGGCGCAGGTCGTCGCGCAGCTTCTGCCCGACCTCCGCCGGGCTCAGCCGCGACCACTCGTCGGCGGCCGGGGCGCCCAGCAGTGTCGCATCAAAATCACCGGGAAGCGGCGTGGTTTCGGGTCCCAAATAGTCGGGTTCGGAGGCATCGGGCCGATGCTCGGTCTCGGGCGGGTTCTCGGTGCTGCGGGTCAACAGCTCGTGCAGCCCCAATTCGGCCGCGCCGAGGGGCCGCACGCCGCGCAGGGCGTCCGCGGCGAGGGCTTTGCGCAGTTCGACCTCGGCGAAGGATTCGGCCAGCGCCTCGGCCGGACGCAGCAGGCCTTCGCGATCGAAGCTGTGGCCACTGAGCTGCCCCAGCCATTCTTCGCCGTAGCGCCCTGCCAGGTAGGCGTCCTCCACCTGGTGCCGGGCGGCCTGCTGTCCCGCGTGGTCGAGCGCGTGGCCGTATTCGTGCACCACCGCGGCGTAGACCGCGCGGCGCAACGTGGTCGGCGAGTGCCCGTATCGGTCGACACCCTCGCGCATCCGCTCCCGGAAACCCTCCGCGCTCCTCGCGTAGTCGCTGCTGAGGACGATCGATTCGGTGAACACGCGGCCCGTGACCGGGTCCATCCGGGGCCGCGCCGCCCCGATCACCTTGGGCGGCAGTTCTCCGAGCCCGACGCTGCGCACGGCGGCGTTCGGGAAACGGTCGGCCATATCGACCATCGCTCTGGCGAATTCCCGTACCACCTCGGGATGCACGCCGTCCGCGTCGAAACCGAACACCTCGAATTCGGGATTCCCCGTCACCTGCCGCAGGTGCTCGCGCAGCCGCTCGCCGACCTCGGCCGCGCTCAGTCGCGACCACTCGTCGCCGGCCGGTGCGCCGAGCAGTTCGACGTCGCGAGCGTGCGGCGCGGAGTCCGCGTCCGGTGTGCGGTGCGGCGTCGCGGTGTCGCCCGTCTGCTGATCCGCGTTCTGCTGCGCGACCGGCTCGAAATTCGCGTCCTCGCTGAGGTATCTGATGGCCCGCGCGTCGGGCAGCGTCCCCTGGATGAGCACCTGGGCGAACTGGTCCGGCAGGTCGAAGATCGGCTTGAACTTCCACGACGCGCCCTCCGGCGGCAGCCCCGTGCGCCATTCCAGGATCACGCCGTCGCCGTTGGTGAAAGCCTCCGCCGAAGAGCGCGTGCGCGACCACGACGTGGTGTCGCTCTCCGCGGCGCGACGCTGACCGATGTGCTCTTCGGCGGACAGGCTCACGGTTCCCCGCGGCACCGCGCGGCCCGAAACCGCCTCGGTGTAGGCCGGATTGACCGAGCCGTCGGGCAGCAATCGGGGGATGCCGCGGTAGAGCGGTGCCCCGCCCTCCGGCAGATCGCCCTCGAACAGGACATCCCCGTCGCGGCCTAGCGAGTCGTCGGGTGCACCGAGGAAATCGGGCCGCTCATCGATCGGCCCGTCCGGATCGGGACGCCAGGAACCATCCGGACGCCGCGCCTGATCCGGCGTGCTCGGTTCGTCCGCCGCCCGCCCCGGCGTCGACGGCGGATCGGACGGAGGCCCGCTCGGTCGCACCCCGCCGGCGGCTTCGGGACCGTCCTCCCCGGGCTCGTCCCGCGGTGCCGAGTCGGTCCGACGCGCCTGGTCCCGCGCGGCCTCGGCGGCCTCCCAGTCCGCATCCATCCGGCGCATCCGCTCAACTGTCGCCTCGAGCTCGGTGAGCATCCCCTCCAGCACCGGATCCCGCACCGGCTCCGCGTCCGGATCACGACGCAAGCCAGAACCTTCCGGCACATCCGCCCCGGTCTCCGGCACCGGATCCAGCGCAGCCCTCGCCTCCGCGTCCATCCGGCGCATCCGCTCGACCGTCGCCTCCAGATTCGCGAGCATCCCGTCCAGCACGGCATCTCGCGGCGGCGGCTCGGCATCCGAATCCGGCCGAACGCCCGACTCGTCCGGCGACTTCGGCCCAGGGTGGGACGCGGCTTCCCATTCCGCGTCCATCTGACGCATCCGCTCGACCGTCGCCTCGAGCTCGGTGAGCATGTCCTCCAGCGCCGGGTCCGTACCCGGAGGCCGCTGCGCGGCAGAGCTTTCCGGTTGTGGCGCGTCGGCCAGATGGGCGGGCAGCGGTGGCGCGTACGGGATGTCGGCGCGCCAATCCGACAGCGGTGGGCGCCGATCGTCCCAGTGCGGCCCCTCGAGCCGCGCTACAGCCTCGTAGATCTCGTGCCACGTGACGTTGTAGTCGCTCTCCTCGCGGAACCTCCGCGCCAGCTCCGACCACGCGTGCGCGTCGGTGACGAGCCGGAAGTCCTCGGGCAAGGGGTCGCCGTCGGCGAGCCGGGCCCACGCCTCGGCGACATGGGCCAGCCGATCCACTTGCCGCCATTCGAGCTGCCCGGTGTCCGGATCGAGCATCAACAGCTCGTCCTCCATCAGCAGCTTCTTGATCTGCCGCAGGT
The DNA here is from genome assembly GCF_021183645.1 of Nocardia gipuzkoensis. Lineage (NCBI taxonomy): Bacteria > Bacillati > Actinomycetota > Actinomycetes > Mycobacteriales > Nocardiaceae > Nocardia > Nocardia gipuzkoensis. The sequence continues at coordinate 1,646,312 of NZ_CP089225.1, forward strand.
CGTCCGCGGTGAGATCGGGCGTCCGCGTGCGCATGTGGTCGTTCAGGGCGGCGCGCAGGGCATCGGCGTCCGCACCCTCGACCATCATGTCGACGACATCGCCGAGGATTCGCCGTCGCTGCTCCGCATCGAGCGGGCCGCCGAACTCTCGCTCCAGCACCGAGTCCGCCACGTCGATGGCGTCCCGCAGCCGGTTCAGTTGCGCGTCCAGGTCACCCGTCGGGTCGAGCGCGGCATGCGGCAGCACGCGGCGACGGAGCACATCGATGACCTCCCGCGCGGCCGCGTCGCGCTCCCGCTGGTGCTGCTCGCGCACCCGCTCGGCGATCCGGTCCACGTCGTCGGCGTCACCGAGGAAACGCTGGTACTGCTGGTCCGTCCAGTGCTGGACGCGAGCCCAGTCCTCGCGCCGCTGCCGCGCCCGATCGCGCAACTGCTCCGGGGTGCCCCGGTCGTCGGTGACATCGTCCGGCTCGACGGGACGGACGAACGGCTGGTGCTCGGACTTCGGAGCGCGGAACCACGGATGGCCCTTGAAGCCCGGGCGCAGCCGGCCCGGGTTGTCCCGATCGGCGAACCAGGTGAAACCCGACAGCTTCGCCGTCTCGATGATCACCCGCATCACCTGCGAGATCGCGTCCGCGAACGGCATTTCGTAGGTGGGGATGCTGTTCGGGTTGACCGGTGATCCGCCACCCACGATGTGCGGCAGCAGATCCTGGTTCACCGGCTCCGGCGGCGGTGGGCTGTGTGGATCACGCGGTGCCGGGTCGGGCGGCGGCGGGTCGGCGAGCCAGTCGTGCACTGTCGCCTGGATCTGGTCCACGGCCCAGCTGCTGACACCTTCCGGCAGGTCGCGACCCTTGTAGTCGTGCTCGGCCACCCCGCGACGGTTCTGCTGCCAGTCCGGCCGGGACGGATCGACCTGCTGCCACTCCCCGTTCGCGGCCCGCCACATCGCCATGTCCAGGCCGCGCGGCGGCGTGGCCCGTTCTCTCGCCCCGAAGCTGCCGCCCGCGTGACGTAGCATCGGCCCGGCCAGGTCACCATCGATCGTCCAGTCGCCGACTCGGTTGGAGGTGACCCGGCGGTACTCCACCGTGACGTCCGGCCGCGTCATCGCGCGCACCACGGCTTCGGAGGTGTGCAGGGCATGCTGCAGCGCCAGATCGTGGTCGCTCATGCCCCGATGGACCGGGGCCGGCAACGGTTCCCGCGGACCGTAGACGATGATCCGGGGTGGGTCACCGTCGACCACGCCGACCCAGTCGGTCTCCATCCGGCCCCCGGCGGCCTCGATGTCCCGGCGCCCGGCGCCCGCCAGCTGCGCCATCCGATCCTGGATCCGGCCGATCCGGTTGTGCGCCTCGTTGACCTCGCGGCCCACCTGGTCGAGCATGCCGATCTCGCCGGACCGGTCGGGATGATCGGCCCCGAGCCGTTCGACACTCTCCGCCAACCGATCCGGGCCCAGGGCGGCCTCGTCGACCATCCCCTGCTCGTCCACCAGGCCGAGCCGCTGGGCCAGATCGTCCCGCATGCCGCGCCGCGGTTTGATCCGCAGCAGCTCGCGGGCGCGCTCGGCGGCCGCTCGATGCTGCTCGGCGAGGGTCTCCGCCAGCAGCGGCCTGCCCTCGACGGCGCCGTCGCGGACCAATTCTCGGAGCTGACTGTCGACGGCCGCGATCCGCTCGCGCAACTGGATGACGTGCTGGGCGGCCTCCTCCAGCTTGTTCAGATCCCGCAGCCGCCGCGCGCGATCGGCGGCCGAGCGCTGTTCGCTGACCTGCCTGCCGGCGTCCTCGCCCAGCGGAGCGATGTCGACGGTCCGGCGGGCGGCCGCCTCGTCCAGCCGCCGCATCGTGTCGGCCAGTGATTCGCGCGTGCCGAGCGCCCGTTCCGGATCGGAAACGTCCATCAGCCTGGTGATCCGGTCGTCGCGCTTGGCCTGCCAGAACTCCATTTCGCGGGTGAGCCGGTGGCGTTCGGCCAGCATCCGGTCGTACTCGCGGTTCGCCCAATCCGTCGCCGCGGCGACATCGAGCGGATGCCGCGCGCCGTCCTCGTTCGACGGCTCGTCACCGTTCGTCCGGTCCGTGCCGTCGCCACCCTGTTCGGGCGGCGGCCACACCTGTACCTGGTACGGCTCGTTCGCCGCCGACTCGTCGTCGCGGTTGTTCGCGCCGTCCTCCGGTTCGTCCGGCGTACGGGCGGGCGGATCGGCGGGCGGCTTGTTCGACCCGCCGTCGGCGGCGGAGGCCCGTGGGGGTTTCGCCGCCTCGTCGTCGGAATCGTTGCGCGCCAATGGCGCGACCTTGCGGTCGCCCGGCTCCGGACCACCGTCCGGATCGTCGGGTTCGGGGGTAGCTCGCGGCGGACCAATACGTCCATCGCTCGGCAGGTCGACGTGGTCGGGTTCGAGCGACAAAGGCGCGTCACCGGTGTCCGGCGGCTCGGTGGCCAACCGGGTCAGCAGGTCGTGCAGCGCACGGGCGGGAGCGCTCGCGGGTCCGTCATCGTCGCCACGGAGCACGTGATCGGCGAACGCCTCGGGAAGCGCCTCCTCCGGCCGCAGATTGCCGTCGCGGTCGAAGCTGTGGCCGCTGAGCTGGTGCAGCCAGTCCTCGAAACCGAGATCCGGAGGGCGGGTGTCGTCGTCCCGATAGCGCTCGTGCAGGAATTCCTCGGCCCGATGACGAGCGCTCTGCTGACTCGCGTAATCCAGCGCGTGCCCATATTCGTGCGCCACCACGGCCCGCACCGGACGCCGCAGCACCTCTGGCGAGAAGCGGCCGTTGTCGACACCGAGCTGCATCCGGTCGCGGAAGGTCTGCGCACCGGTCGCATGGTCGTAGCTGAGGATGATCGACTCGGTGAACATACGGCCGGAGGCGTCCAGCCGCGGCTGCGCCATGCCGATCACTTGGGGCGGCAACCCACCGATCCCGATGCTGCGCAGGTCGGCGCTCGGGAACCGGGCGACCAGATCGACCATCGCCCTGGCGTATTCCCGCACCACCTCGGGGTTGAGACCGGGCAGGTCGAACCCGAAGACCTCGAAGTCGGGATCGCCCATCTCGGTGCGCAGGTGCTCCTGCAGCCGCGCACCGACCTCTTCCGGATTCAGACGCGACCAGTCGTCCTCGCCAGGTACGCCGAGCAGGTCGGCGTCGCGAGCGGCCGCCGCGTCGCTGTCGCCGTCCTGCGGGGGAAGAGCCGATTCGTCTGCATCACTTGCCGATTCGTCGGCGTCACGGGCTGGGTCGGCGTCACGGGCTGGGTCGGAGTCACGTGCTGGGGCGGTGTCACGCGCTGGGGCGGCGGCGTTCGCATCACGGGCCGGGGCAGCGGCGTTCGCATCACGGGCCGGGGCGGCGGGCGGCATCTGATTCGGCGTCCGCACCAGCGCGGGTGATTCGATGCCGCCGATGACGTCGATCCGCACGAGCGCACCGTCGCGTTCGAGATTGAACTCGCTGACGGTCACATCCCCGTTCTTGGCGACGTGCACCAGGTGGTATTCGACCTCTAGCGTGCCGTCCCGATGCGCCGCGAGCAGTTCTTCACGAGCCCGCAGCAGCGCCCGCCCTTCGGCACTGTCCGGATCGACGCCGCGCGCATGCATCTGCTCCGGCGTCTCGGTCAGAATTCGCCGCAGATTCTTATCTATCGCCGCCGTGCGGCGCAGATACTCCGGCGAACCCTGCTGCGCCTCGGCCACTTTGGAGCCGCCGAGCTGCGAACCGACACCCTTGGCCTCGATCACCACCAGCCTGGGCGGCCCACCGTCCACACCGGGGACCAGCACCGCGATGTCGACGGTATCGGCGCCATCGATCGCGCCGTCGAACGGCGACAGCAGCACGGCGCCCGGCCGCTCGTCCGCATCGAGGGCGAACGCCTTGCCGCCCAGCTCGCCGAACGTCTTCGACGCGTTCACCAGCAACGGACCGAGCCGGTTGAACTCCGCCGCGTTGCGCTCCATCTCGGCGAGGCGATCCAGCTTGGCCAGCTTCTCCGCATCGCTCAGCGACGACTCCAGGATCGCGGTCTCCAGAGCCTGCACTCGCGGCTGGAGCTTTTCCTCGGCCAGATCGCTGATCTTCTTGATCCCGAACTCCGCCATGTGCCGCTTGACCGCGTCGTTGGCGGTGTCGCGTTGGCTCTGCAACGTCGCCCGCTCGGTGACCACCTTCGCGATCTGACCGGCGATCACCTCATCGACCACCGTGTACGAGTCCTCGGGACCTGGATCGGCCAGGAACCGGTAGGGCCGCTTCGTCAGATGATCGGGGAGGAATTCATTGTTCAGCGCGTCGCGCAACCGGAAGGTGTCGTCGCGGTAGGTGTCCGGGGCGTCATCCTGGTGATGCCACGTGCCGTCCGGATCACGGTAGGAGTCGGGGCGATCACCCAGCTTGTGCAGCAGTCCGTCGGCGTCGCGGTACATGCCGGCCGGAACGTCGTCGCCTGCTCCGTGCTCCGACCGGTGCTCGGCCTCGTCGGATTCACCGAGGAAGTCCGGTGTCTCGTCGAGTGTCCGGGCGCGCTGGGGCTGCGCGGCGTCCTCGTCCACCGAACCGTTGCGGTCCAGCGCCGCCACCCTCCGATCGCCCGGCTCCGGCACGTCGTCGGCGTCGCGCGGCGGCACCGGATCAGCCGCTCGCCGCGTTTCGTCCTGAGCGGCCGGATCGCGGTCACCCGGCGGAATCCGTGTCGGCTCCGGCTGATTCGAGCCGTCGCGAGAGCGCGCCGGATCCGGCGCCGGGTCGGACGGCGAACGCGGCGGTATCGGAGCGTCGTCGGCGGGCCGCCCACCGGCGACCCGCCACCAGGTGTCGGCATTCTTGCGGTGTTCGCGGGCATGCCATTCCGCCTGCGATGCCCGCAGCCGCAACGACCGTTTCGTCACTCCTTCCGGCAGATCCGAATCATCGATGCGGTCCACCAGGTCGCGCAGGCGCCGCGCCTGCTCGGCTTCCCTCCTGGAGTGCATGTCGGCCATCTCGGCCCGCATCCGCGCCCGGAACTGCTTCGGCGTCTCGTCGCCGCGGCGACCGGCGATCTCACCGTCGCGGCCGTAGATCGGACGGTCGTCGGTCGGTCGCACCCGCGGGTCGGACCCGCTGGGCGGCACCGCCTTGCCCTGACCGTCGAACAGGATCGCCGACACCGCCCGGAGTTCCGCGGGTGTGTCCGGCGGGAAGCCCCTGCGGATCTCCGCCCCCGGATCGGACACCTCGATGCGGAATTCGCCGGTGTCCGGGTTCATGCGCACGGTCAGGGTGTAGGCGTGGGCGCCGACTCCGTGCTCGTCCACCGGGCCGGCGTATTCGTCCACCACGAGGGCGCGCGGTCCACGGCCTTCGGCGACATCGCGCGGATCCATCCCCGCGGCCATGCGCAGCAGTTCGTCGGCGACGCCCTGATGACGGGACTGGTCCGGTCCGCCGTCCGGGTAGTCCCACAGCCGTCCGCCCGCGGCCTGCTGGATGTCGCGCAGTGACATGCCACTCTCGCCGACCGGTTCGTCCGGCGGCCGGATGGTGTCGCTTCCGGTGGCCTGCTGAATCTCCTCGAGCGAAAGCCGGGCGCATTCCCCGCGGTTTCTCGGGTCCTGCTGTGGCACGTCGGGATCCGGATCGTTCCGGGAGGTCTCGTCGGAATCCCGGCGACCCGGGCCATCGGTGTCGGGACCTGGACGGCGCGCCGTCCTGGAATCGCCGGAGTCACCGGCGAGCGGCAACAGAACCGGTTCGGCGTCGTCGCGGCGGCTGTCTTCGGACTCGGGAGTATCGCGAGATCGCGACGTCTCCCCCTCGGACCGGTCCGCACCAGCCTGGCGCGTCTCACCGGTCGGCCGCGCCTCACCCGTCGGCCGGGTCTCACCGGTCGGCCGGGTCTCACCAGTCGGCCTGGTCTCACCAGTCGGCCTGGTATCACCGGTCGGCCGGGTCTCACCCGTGGGCAGCGTCTCATCCGTCGGCCGACTATCCCCGACCTGCCGGGTCTCACCGGATTCGCGCCTGGATTCGGCTCGCGGCGCCTCGGACTCGGCCTTGCCCGCCTGCACCGCGGCCCTGTCACCGGTCGCGGCGGTGCGGTCCGCGACACCGGCCCGGGGCCGGTCGACGGGCGCCTTGCGCGTTCCGTCGTCCGTCGTGGCCCCTTGGGTGCGCGGGTCCGCGGACGGCCCGGTCCGCGCGTCGCTCGATCCGGGCGAAACGGGCGACGCGGATGTGGTCCCCGGCGCCACACCGCTCGACGGAGGCGCACTCGTGGTGGTCGGCCCGGCGGGCGGTGTCGCCGCCGGGCCGGTCAGCGGGGCGCCCGCGACCGGTGTCGCGCCGGTCGGCGGCGTGTCGGACACCGACCGCGTCTCCGGGTTCTGCACGCCGTCGACGGTGCCGCGCTGCGTGCCCGCCGGATCACCCGCCGCGACGCTGTCCTGCTGTCCCGCAGCGATATTCGGTTCCTCGGACCGGTCGGCACCGGCCTGGCGGTCGTGCCCTCCTTCGTCGGCGAGTCCCGCGCCGGTGCCGGACGTGGAGCGCTCACCGGAGGAGGAATGTTCCCCGGACGACGCACGCTCACCCGACGAAGACTGCTCACCCGCTGCGGACCGCTCACCCGACGAAGACTGCTCCCCGGACGACGCACGCTCACCCGACGACGCACGTTCGCCGGAGGCACCGGACTCACCGGACGCTTGCGCCGAGTCGGGCTCACCGTTGCGCGTGGCCTGGTCCCCGTCCGACCGCGCCCCATCGGAGCCCGCGTTCGAAACCTGTTCTCCGTCAGTCGAAGTAGCGCCGTCAGCGGCACCGGAGCGCGACGTGTCCGAGCTCGCGGGGCTCGTCGAGGTATTCGTGCCGTTCCCGGCCGCGGCGGGCATTCCGGCGCGAGGAGTGCCCGTACCGTTCGACGCCCCCGGACTGCTCGACGTACCGGCGGGGTTCTGTACCCCAGGGCCGGGAGCCAGGCCGCTGCCGTCGCCCGCGCCGGGCGTTCCCGCGCCGTCGGGCCGGAAACCCACGCGTGGGCCGCCCACGTCGGCGAAGAGATTGTCCAGGCGAGTTCCCAGATCCGGGCGGCTCATCGTGGTCGGCATGATCTTGTTCCACATCTGCGCGGAACCGACCTTGGCGACGCTGGTCATCGCGCCGTTGGAGGCGCCCGCGGTGAACATGCGCCAGTCGACCGGGGTGTTCCCGAGGTTCTGCAGCGCCTTGTCCAGCCCGTCCGTGGCCACGTCGAACCCGAACTGCGTCGCGGTCGCGGCCACGAAACCCGCTCCCGCACCGGCCAATCCCGCCGTCGTACCGGTGATCGCGCCGTGTAGGAACGGATTGAAGTCCGGACCGAACCTTCGGGTCAGCGCATCGCCCACCTTCTCGCCGAGCGGTCCGGCCGCGGCGCCACCCGCCGCGGAGCTGATGGCGGTCACGATGACCTGTTCGACGTTGATGTTCTTGCGGTGCCCCTGATCCACCTGATAGGCCTGCACGCCCAGCTCCTGCATGGTGCCGAGGATCGTGTCGATCGCGACATGCCTGAGCAGGAACCGCACGAACCGGTTCGCGACGATCCGCCCGACCCGCTGAATCACCGCCTGCACCAACCGCTGGCCGATGAGCCGGACCGCGATCCGGGTGAGCGCGATCGCCGCCGCGTCCACCGCGGGCTTGAACGGACCGGAGAAGAACGACGCCGCCAGCTCGGCCGCCAGCAATGCCAGCGACGACCAGTACATCAGCTTGCCGTACTCGATCTCGGTGCCGACGTCGTAGGCACCGTCGCCGATCTCCTTGAAGTAGTCGGCCAGCTTCGACAGCGTCTGGTCCTCTTGCGGATTGCTGCCGCTGAATGTCAGGAAGCTGTCGAAGGCCTTGACCATCTCCTCGTAGCCGTCGCCCGAGGGATAGGCGGTCATCGACGCGCTCTTGGCCGCCTCGATGTCGGGGATCACCGAGCGCAACTCGGACGCGGCGGTACGCCAGTCCCCGCCCAGGCCCCACATCTGGTCCTCGTTGCCCTCGGGCCACTCCATGCCGACGATCGGCTCGAGGTACTTCAGTGCGGCAGGCAGCTCGATGGCCATGGGCAGCTACCTCGTTCGCCCGGTGCGGCTACCGAGTTCACCAGCTCGAATCGGTGACCGATCCACCACGATCGCGTTCTACGGTCTCGGTGTCGGTGAAGCGCATGCCGCTGCCGTCGGAGAACTCCCTGCGCTCGCGCGCGTTCGGCGGCGCCGTCGGCGCGGGCACCGGCTCCGGTGCGCGCAGGTCGGGCATGCCCTCGACCAGGTCCGACAGCTTCGGCATCCGCGCCCGATGAGTGTCCAAGGGCGCCATCAGGTCCCGTGTCTTGCGGGCCACATCGGCGCTGGCCTGCTGCGCGGCATCGGTGATCGCCTTGGCGATCTCGGCATAGCTCAGGTCCTCGATGTTCGGCCCGAACTGGGTGTCGATGACCGTGTTGTCGGCGTTCACGACCACCGTCACCCGCTTACCGCGCACCGTCGCGCGGCCGGTGAGTTCGGCGCGCTCCTGCTGCAACCGGGCGATGATCCGCATCTGCTCCTGGACGCCGTCGAGGATCTCGGCCAGGTCCGCCTTGGCTTGCTCGTTCGTCATGGTCGGTAACCCCGGGCTCAGCGGATGCCGTCGCGGTTGCCGTGCTCCATGTCGCGCAGCAGGTCGGCGGTCTCGGTCTGTCCTTCGCTGAAGTTCTCGAATGTGCTTGCGACGTTACGAGCGCCCGAGATCAGGTTGTCCCGAGTGGTGGTGTAACCACCTTGGCCGTCTGGACCGCTGGCGAAGTTGCGGCCGATAGTATCGTCGCCCCAGCAGTTTCCCCGCGCGGCGATCGACGTGCTCAGCCTGTCGATGATGCCGTTGACCCGGTCCTGCACATGCCCCGTTTTCCGAGCCGCCTTGCGGAACAGATGCTCATCGAATTCGACATTGTCCGCCATCGCGTCCGCTCCTCCACCCTCGACTCCTTCCCAGCCACGGTAACACCGGATGACTAATCACCAGTGACGCCAACGTGAACGGGAACTACCTCGGCGCTTGCGGGCAGACGCCGTAGCAGGTGGGGAACGGTCCGAGTCACGAGATCTCGCCGGTGCCCCGAATTTTCGGGGCAAGACACCGGCTCGGAACTGCAACGTGAGGACTCACAACTCCAGCATGAGGGTCACCGGGCCGTCGTTCACCAAGTCGATCCGCATGTGCGCGCCGAACCGCCCGGTGGCGACGGTTGCGCCGAGTTCGCGCAACGCGTGCGCGAAGACGTCGACGAGGGGTGCGGCGATCGCCCCGGGAGCGGCCGCGGACCAGGACGGGCGCCTGCCCTTCTTCGTGTCCGCGTACAGGGTGAACTGACTCACCACCAGGATCGGCGCGTTCAGATCCGCGGCCGAACGCTCACTGTCGAGGATGCGTAACCGCCAAACCTTGTCGGCCAGCGCCTTCGCGGTCGCCTCGGTGTCGGAGTGCGTCACGCCGACCAGCGCGACCAGGCCGTGCGGGATCCCGCGGGCTGCCGGATCGATCCGGCCGACGACCTGGCCCTCGACGGTCACCTGGGCCGAACTCACGCGCTGCAATAGGGCTCGCACAACCCTCGATCATGCCTTCCGGGCGGGCCCGGGTGGCCGGACGGGTGGCCGCCCGCCGCACAGCCCGGTCAGCCTGGCCGGATACAGGTGCGCGCGGGCGGCAACCATGACAAACTCGGTGCGCAGAAGGATGCGTAGCGCGGTTGCCGCGCGGTGGCGGAGGATCATGCTGGAAACGAGGAGCGCGATGGATCTGGACGCGATGGAGCGTCAGATCGCGGCGGATCGGTACGCGGCGCTCGACCGTACGGTCGAATCCGACTTGCGCTTGGCCACCTCGCTCGGCGAACTCGCCAAGGGGTTGATAGCCACCAAGACCAACGGCTCGACGCGCGACCGCACCAGGGAGGCGCTGGCGCCTGCCGAGGAGGCGGTGGCGATCCGCCTGCGTCTGCTGTCCAGGGGCCAGGTCCTGACCGCTCGCTTGGCGGGCGAGTTGAACGACGCGCTGCGCTCGTTCGAGCAGGCGGCGCGGCACAGCGGCCGCAGGGAACTGGCCACAACGACGATCCGCCGCGCCTGCGACGTCTACCGCCAGGTCGCGCGGGACCATCCGGAGGTCGCCGGGCCGTGCGCCGACGGCCTGTCCAAGTGCGGTGTGTGGTTGGGCAGGCTGGACCAGGACGCCGCGGTGGCCGCGACCGAGGAGGCGGCCCGCATCCGTGCCGGCCTGGCTGCGGCCAATCCGGAACTGTCCGGTAAATACCTGGCCAGCCTGAGCACGCTCCTGCGCACGCTCATGGTCGGCCGGTCGCGCAAGCAGGCCATCGCCATGTACCGCGAGCGGTACGCCGCGTTCACCTCGACCAGCATGTCGATCCGGTTGCGCGCGTGCGGCATCCAGGACCTGGACCTCACTCCGAAGTCACACCGGGCATTGATCGAACTGGGCTGCCGCACGCTGGAACAGGCGGGACGGCTCACCCAGCAGCAGGTGATGTTCAAATCCTCCGGCGACCTGTCCACCGTCGAGGAGATCAACTGGAAGCTGGCGCTGGTCGGCCTGCGACCGCTCGCTCCCGGCACCGAGCAGGATCAACCGGCGACGCCCGTGCAGATCGGCTCCACCTTCGGCGCGCTGAGCGTGTACCTGCCGGAACGGGACGCCATCGCCCAGGTACGCGCCGCGATCATCGCGGCCTATGCCGTCGACGACGCCTACCCCCTCGACCGGGAGAGCTACCTCGGTACGAACGAGTCGAAGTGGAAGAGCCGCGAACCCGAACTGAACACCTCGCCCACCCTCGGCGACGACATCGTGCTGATCGATCAGCCCTACGGCGGCTGGGTGACGGTCATGAGCCTGAACTGGGAGCTCACGCCGGTGGCGAAAAACCCGCTGGCACTGCGCCTGTCCCAGGACTGGCCGGTCGCTGCGATCACGGTCACCGAGAACGTGGCCTACGAACTGTGCTGGTACGAGCGCGGCGCGGCCACCCAGTACGCCGCGCTCGGTCGTCCCGCCGGGCAGGCTCCGCTCGACAAGCCGCTCGCGCCCTTGAACTTCGAGACGCTGGCGTTGTACAACCCCGACCGGGCGACCGAGACCAAACTGCGCGCGGCATTCGGTAACACGAAAGTGTTCGCCAACCTCACTTATCTGCCGGACTGCGGCCTGCGCCAGATCAGTGTCGACACGCCGTTGTCCGAGCACGGCGATCGCGTCCTGTTCTTCCGTACGACGCCCTGAGGCTCGGCCGGGACGCCCCCGTCGCAGGATAGATTTGCGGCAAGGTAGCACGCCTGGTTGCGGCGGGGTGAACAAAATGCCCTCCGTTCCCGCCTCCGCATCCACACAAGTCATTTGACCAGGAAATACGTCTGCCGAAGTGAACGCGGAGCGGTCCGTCGCATCCTGCCGGCTACCACACCCACCGGTAACCGGCAGGCAAACGAATTTCTCGAGAACTAATTGAACGGAATGTTTGATTTGTTCCATGGAGTGCTCTACTGAGACAACGCCCACACGGTGTACCGGATCACAGCACTGATGCCGCAGCACCGGCCGGGCGGCTTGGAAAAAGTCGAACGAAGTTACCCGAGGGCCCCATGGACCAACTGGCGTTGGCGGACACCCCGACCGCCCGATGCGCCTACTATCGACACAACTGCGATCTGCCCGCCGGAGTTCATCCGGAACTCGGCCGAATCGTCGTCCGCGCCGGATTCGTCGGCGCGATCACGATGCCCGCCGCGTTGGGGCAGAAAGTGCGCGACGATCTCAACCAGCGCCGAATCGTGCTGGGTCCGATCGTCTCTCACGTCCGGTCCAAACGCTGGACCTTTCTGACCCGCCCCGATCTACCCGACGACGTCCGGCTGTTCGCCGAGCTGTTCCGCCTGAACGTCTCGATCGTGCCCAGCGGCGGTGAGATCGCCCTGCCGTCCCCCGCCGATGCCGACGCGGGCTACCGGCACTGGATCGTGGCTCCGCAGAACGGTTTCCGCCCGTCCGGCTCGTCCATCGTCGACGCCGTCCGATCCTGCACGAGAACGGGTAGGCGATGACGACCGGGGCCCTGCCCGCGAAACATCAGGTACTGCAAGCTTGTCGAGGTGAACTGCAAGAGACCAACCCGCTGCTGCGCGGTGCGCACGAACTCACCACCCTGCACGAGCGCAGGCTCAGCGCGGCTCACGATTCGCTCGACGAGATCGATGCGTTGCGTGCCAGCTTGATTCGCGACATCGATCGCTGGATCACGGTGCAATTGCCACCCGCGCACGGTGCGGCGCACGTGCACACCGAAACGGTCGGCGCGGTGATCGACCGTCTGGCCCAGTTCACCGCGAACGCCTACGCGGCGCTGGCCAGCGCCTCGGAATGGGATCTGTGGGACGCCTGGCAGCGCTTGGCCGAGCTGGCCGTCGGCTACGACGACCTGGCCGCCGAGGTCTGCGCGGGCGTGCGCAGACTTCCCGGCGCATCGTAGGTTCCGTCGCGGCTCCCCCTTCGTAGAGTTGGTGTATGGGGAGTCCGCCCGATCACGACGACGAAAAGTTCGCCCTGCACGCCAGCAGGGCGAGTTCGTTCGGCGCTCATGCCGCCGAGTACGCCGAACATCGTCCCGACTATCCTGCCGCGGCCATCCGATGGGCGCTGGCCGCCGTCGCCGACCGGCGGCCGCTCACGGTTCTCGACCTGGGCGCCGGAACGGGCAAGCTCACCCAGGGTCTACTCGAAGTCGGCGCGACGGTGATCGCCGTCGAGCCGGACGAGCACATGCGCGCCGAGCTGACCCGCCGGTTCCCGAGCGCCACCGCGCTTGCCGGTGCGGCCGAGGCCATTCCGCTCGCGGACGCTTCGGTGGACGCGATCGTCGCCGGGCAGGCGTTCCACTGGTTCGACCTCGACCGCGCCTATCCGGAGTTCATCAGGGTGCTGCGGCCCGGCGGCGTTCTCGCGGCCTTGTGGAACACCGACGACAGCTCGGTGGATTGGGTGGCGGGGCTGAAGCAGGTCGCCGGATCCAGCGTGTCCACGGCCCTGCCGCCGAGCGCACAGGCCCAGCTTCCGACACACCCGCTGTTCGTCGAGCACGAAGTCGAACGGTCGACCTTCCCGCACCGGCATCGACGCACCGCCGAGTCCCTGACCGCGACCATCGGCACGCAATCGCACACGCTGGTGATATCACCCGAGGAGCGGGCCGAAGTGCTCGGCCGGATCATGGGCTATCTGCGCGCCAGGCCGGAGACCGCCAGAGGTGAATTCGACCTGCCCCTCGTAACTTTGGCTCTGCGATCCACACTGCGCGCAGCCGACTGAGCGGCTACTTACGCAGGCCGAATCCCCAGGCCACGACGTTTCCCCGCACTCAGGCCGAGACGTCGGACAGGCCCGACCGACCTGAACTGCGGCGCGTGCCAAGCCAATTCGAGTAGCGGCCTACTCACGTCTGCGCTACCTGCCCGGCCATACGCTGACGGCATCGTTCAGAACAGTATCGAACCAAGGAAGAAAGGTAACCGTTCCATCCCGCAGGGGCACCGCCCCCGGGCTCACCGCTTCGGTTGAACACGCAGGACGCGGGTGCAAGGAACGACGTCACCGATCCAGCGAAAGCTGGGTATCGCCCGGTGGTCGTGTCGACGCATGGTGTCGGCACGCGGACACGCGGCGAGATCGACCAGGAGCCCTGGCGTCGGTGCGGCTCGTTTCCTCGCCGCGCAGTGTGCCGAACCGGACGGCCCGACGGCCGCGCACCCGCCGTACGCTACTCCGGACGCAGCGTCAGGATCCGCGGCCCGTCCTCGGTGACCGCGACGGTGTGCTCCCAATGTGCCGCACGGCTGCCGTCCACGGTGACCACGGTCCAGTCGTCGTCGAGCACCTTGGTCTGGGTGGTGCCGAGCGTGAGCATCGGCTCGATCGCCAGCACCGACCCCACCACGAGTTTCGGCCCCTTACCCGGTTCGCCCTCGTTGGCGAGGAACGGGTCGAGGTGCATCTCGCGGCCGATGCCGTGCCCACCGTAGCCGTCGACGATGCCGTAGGCGCGCCCGTGCTCCTTCTCGGCTGCCCGGGTGCCCTGCTCGATGGCATGCGAGACGTCGGTGAGCCGGTTACCCGGCAGCATCGCCGCGATACCCGCTTCCATCGACAGCTCGGTCGCCACGCTGAGCAGCCGGTCGGCCTCGATGATCGTGCCGACGCCGAAGGTCCACGCCGAGTCACCGTGCCAGCCGTCGAGAATCGCCCCGCAGTCGATGGAGACCAGATCGCCCTCGGTGAGGATCTCCTCGGCGGTCGGGATCCCGTGCACCACGCGATCGTTCACCGACGCGCAGATGGACGCGGGGAAGCCGTGGTAGCCCTTGAACGACGGCACCGCACCCGCGTCCCGGATCACCTGCTCGGCGACCTCGTCCAATTCCAGGGTGGACACCCCCGGTTTGGCAGCCGCGCGCACAGCCACCAGGGCGCGGCCGACGATCGCGCCGGCCGCCGCCATGGCATCCAGTTCGCCCGCCGTCCGGAAAGGCACGACCTTCTTCTTACGGTTGAAGACCATCCCGGCCTCAGCGCTCCATCGCGAACCGACTCAGTGGCCCAGCGCGCGCAGCGCCCGCGCGTTGACGTCGTCGACCTCGCCGACACCGTCCACCGAGACGACCAGGCCGTCGTAGTGGTCGAGCAGCGGCTCGGTCTCCTCCCGGTACACCCGCAGCCGGTTGCGGATCACGCCCTCGTTGTCATCGGTACGGCCGCGGGCGAGCATCCGCTCGACCACGGTGTCCTCCGGCACGACGAAGCGCAGCACGGCGTCGAGCTTGGTGTTCATGTCCTTGAGGATCTTCTCCAGCGCGTCGGCCTGGTCGACCGTGCGCGGGTATCCGTCGAGTACGAACCCGTTGGCGGCGTCGGGCTCGTTGACCCGCGCCTCCACCATCCGATTGGTCACGTCGCTGGGCACCAGGTCGCCCGCGTCCATGTACTTCTGCGCCTCACGGCCCAGCGGGGTCTGCTGGCTGATATTCGCGCGGAACAGGTCCCCGGTGGAGATGTGCGGAACGCCGAGCTTCTCCGACAGCAGGACAGCCTGGGTGCCTTTACCGGCGCCCGGCGGACCGAGCAGTACAACTCTCACTTGAGGAACCCTTCGTAATTTCGATTCATCAGCTGGCTCTCGATCTGCTTCACCGTGTCCAAACCGACGCTCACCATGATCAGCACCGCGGTACCGCCGAACGGGAGGTTCTGGACGCCACCGGAAGCACCGATATCGAGGAACAGGTTCGGCAGCACAGCGACCAGACCGAGATAGATCGAGCCGGGGAGGGTGATACGGCTCAGGACGAAGTTGAGGTAGTCGGCGGTCGGCTTACCGGGCCGGTAGCCCGGAATGAAGCCACCGAACTTCTTCATCTCGTCGGCGCGCTCCTCCGGGTTGAAGGTGATCGCGACGTAGAAGTAGGTGAAGAACACGATCAGACCGAAGTAGATGGCGATGTACACCGGGTTGCCCGGGTTCACCAGGTACTTCGAGATGATCTCCTGCCACCAGCTCGGGTCCGGGTTGTTCTGCGATCCCGTCAGCTGCGCCACCAGGTTCGGCAGATACAGCAGCGACGAGGCGAAGATGACCGGGATGACACCCGCCTGGTTCACCTTCAGTGGCAGGTAGGTCGAGGAGCCGCCGTACATCTTCCGGCCGACCACGCGCTTGGCGTACTGGACCGGAATCCGGCGCTGGCCCTGCTCGACGAAGATCACGGCCGCGACGATCGCCAGCGCGGCGACACAGACCAGGCCGAACACCAGACCGCCCCGGCTGTCCAGGATGGCCTTGCCCTCGGTCGGGATACGGGCGGCGATACCGGCGAAGATCAGCAGGGACATGCCGTTGCCGATGCCGCGCTCGGTGATCTGCTCGCCGAACCACATGACCAGCGCCGCGCCCGCGGTCATCACGAGCACGATGATGATCATGCCGAAGATGCTGGTGTCGGCCAGGATGTCCTGCTGGCAGCCCTGCAGCAGCTGGTCGCGGGCCGCCAGTGCGACCAGACCGGTGGCCTGCAGGATCGCCAAGGCGATCGACAGATATCTGGTGTACTGCGTCATCTTGGTCTGGCCGGATTGGCCTTCCTTGCGCAGTTCCTCGAACCGCGGGATGACGACCGTGAGCAGCTGGATGATGATGCTCGCGGTGATGTAGGGCATGATGCCGATCGCGAAGACCGACAGCTGCAGCAGCGCACCACCGGAGAACAGGTTGATCAGCTGGTAGATGCCGGCGGACTCACCGCCGGAGACCAGGTCGATGCACTCCTGGACCGCCTGGTAGTCGACGCCGGGGGACGGCAGCGAGGCACCCAGCCGGTACAACGCGATCAACCCCAGCGTGAAGAGAATCTTCCGCCGTAAGTCCGGAGTCCGGAAGGCCGATACGAAGGCGGAAAGCACTGATCCTCCTGGCGAACGACATGGTCATGACATGGATGTTCAGCGATGTCCCTGCTCGACACAGAAGGGACGCCGAAAACCACGACGAGGCTTGGCAGACAACAATTGAACTCTAACAGTGGCACCGGACGAGCCTTCACTCGTCCGGTGCCGCTGTAATGCAGAGTACCGTCAGCCCAGCTCGGTGACGGTGCCACCGGCGGCGGTGATCTTCTCTTTCGCCGAGCCGGTGACCTTGTCCACGGTCACCTGGACCGCGACGCCGATCTCACCATCGCCGAGGACCTTGACCAGCTGGTTCTTGCGAACCGCGCCAGCGGCCACGAGTTCGGCCTTGCCGACCTCGCCGCCCTCGGGGAACAGCTTCGCGATGGCGCCGACGTTCACGACCTGGTATTCCGTGCGGAACGGGTTCGTGAAGCCCTTGAGCTTGGGCAGCCGCATGTGCAGCGGCATCTGCCCGCCCTCGAAGGCGGCAGGCACGTTCTTGCGCGCCTTGGTGCCCTTGGTACCACGGCCCGCGGTCTTGCCCTTGGAGCCCTCACCGCGACCCACGCGGATCTTCTCGGTCTTGGCGCCGGGAGCCGGACGCAGGTGGTGCAACTTGATGGTCATGTCAGACCTCCTCAACGGTCACGAGGTGGCGCACGACGTTGATCAGCCCGCGGTTCTGAGGGTTGTCCTCGCGGACCACGGTCTTGCGGATACCGCGCAGACCCAGGGTCCGAAGGCTGTCCCGCTGATTCTTCTTGGCGCCGATCGAGCTCTTGATCTGGGTCACCTTGAGATCTGCCATTACTTGACACCTCCGGCAGCCTGAGCGCGCGCACGCAGCATGCCGGCAGGAGCGACGTCCTCGAGCGGCAGGCCACGGCGAGCCGCGACCTCTTCGGGACGCTGCAGCTGCTTGAGGGCAGTAACAGTCGCGTGCACGACGTTGATGGCGTTGTCGCTACCGAGCGACTTCGCCAGAATGTCGTGGATACCGGCGCATTCCAGCACGGCACGAGCCGCGCCACCGGCGATCACACCGGTACCCGGCGAGGCCGGACGCAGCATGACCACACCGGCGGCCGCCTCACCCTGGACCGGGTGCGTGATGGTGGAGCCGATCATCGGGACGCGGAAGAAGTTCTTGCGAGCCTCTTCGACGCCCTTCTGGATGGCCGCGGGAACTTCCTTGGCCTTGCCGTAGCCGACGCCGACCAGACCGTTGCCGTCACCGACGATCACCAGGGCGGTGAAGCTGAAGCGCCGACCACCCTTGACGACCTTGGAGACGCGGTTGATCGCGACGACGCGCTCGAGTTGGTTCTTCTCCGCGGCGCTGTCGCGACGGTCGCCGCCGCCCCGGCGGTCGCCACCACCGCGACGGTCGCCGCGGCCGCCCTCGGGGGCGCTGCCATTCTGTCCGGCGGGTCCGCTTCCGCCGTCACGCCTCTGACGTCCCGGCATCAGACGTTCCTTCCGTTCTTGTTATCGATCATCAGAATTTCAACCCACCTTCGCGAGCGGCATCGGCCAGTGCGGCGATCCGGCCGTGGTAGTCGTGCCCACCACGGTCGAACACGACGGCCTCGACACCGGCGGCCTTGGCCCGCTCGGCGAGCAGAGCGCCGACCTTCTTGCTCTTGGCCGACTTGTCGCCGTCCAGCGCGCGCACGTCGGCCTCGATGGTCGAGGCGGCGGCGATGGTCTTGCCGATCGAGTCGTCCACCAGCTGCGCGTGCAGGTGCCGCGAGGAGCGGTTGACCACCAGGCGCGGACGCTCGGTCGTGCCTTCCACCTTCTTGCGCAGGCGGAAGTGACGGCGCGTCTTCGACAGGCGACGCTGCGTCGACACGTCCTTGCCCAGGGGGATGCGCTTGGCCTTCTGGTTTTCGGTTTGCGCCATGATCACTTACCCGTCTTTCCGACCTTGCGGCGAACGACCTCGCCGGCGTAGCGGATGCCCTTGCCCTTGTACGGGTCGGGCTTGCGCAGGCCGTGGATGACCGCCGAAATCTGGCCGACCTTCTGCTTGTCGATTCCGGACACGGAGAACTTGGTGGGCGATTCCACCGCGAAAGTGATGCCCTCGGGCGCCTCGATCGGCACCGGGTGGCTGTAGCCGAGGGCGAACTCGAGGTTCTGGCCCTTCAGCGCGACGCGGTAACCGACGCCGAAGATTTCCATCTTCTTCTCGTAGCCCTGGGTCACACCGACGATCATGTTCGACACAAGGGTGCGGGTCAGGCCGTGCAGAGCGCGGCTGCGGCGCTCGTCGTCCGGGCGAACGACCTCGAGCTGGCCGTCCTCGCCCTTGGCGACGGTGATCGGCTCGGCGATGGTGAGCGACAGGGCGCCCTTGGGCCCCTTCACCGAGATGTCCTGGCCGTCGATGGCGACATCGACACCGGCCGGGATTGCGATGGGCTTCTTACCAATACGCGACATTGTCCTGACCTCCCTTACCAGACGTAGGCGAGGACTTCGCCGCCCACGCCCTGCTTGGCCGCCTGCTTGTCGGTCAACAGGCCGGAGGACGTGGAGATGATCGCCACGCCGAGGCCGCCGAGCACCTTGGGCAGGTTGGTGGATTTCGCGTACACGCGCAGACCGGGCTTGGAGACACGGCGCACGCCGGCGAGGCTGCGCTCACGGCTCGGGCCGTACTTGAGGTCGACGATGAGCGTCTTGCCCACCTGTGCGTCCTCGGTCCGGTAATCGGCGATGTAGCCCTCACGCTTGAGGATCTCGGCGATGTTCGCCTTGAGCTTCGAGTGCGGAGCCTTCACCTGATCGTGGTACGCCGAGTTGGCGTTGCGCAGACGTGTCAGGAAGTCTGCGATCGGATCAGTCATGGTCATGGTTCGACCTAGACACCTTTCTCGCCGCGGTTCCCATACAGCGCCGCCGTGCGCATCGGCACGGCCGCGGTGGGCCTACGACAATTCGGATGGTCCGGCCGACCCTTGCCGACCGGAGGAGGTTCGATCGCCCGAGCGCACGCATGCGGACATGGAGGTGCCCAGGCAACCGCTCTAGTGTAGGCAAGGGGTTCACCGGGGCAAAATCGGGGTCGGTGAGCGCCCGGTTTCGTCCCCCTCATGACCAGCGGAAATGGTCGGTGACCGGGCTAGCATAGGACCATGTCGAGTCCAGGCGTCGAACGCCCCGACCTGCCGGAGTTCATGACCTGGGAGGAGATCGAGCAGCTACCCGAGGAGATCGCCGAGCAGATCGAACTGTGGAACGGGCGCGTCGTCTGGCGGCAGCGCGGACCCGCCGAACATCAAGCGTTCACCTTCGCGCTGACCGGCGCACTCAAGCGCTGCGCACGCGACGGCATGGCCGAGCAGCCACAAAGCTGGTGGCGCGTGGACTTCGAAACCAACGTGTTCCTCGGCGACACCGGGAAGTCGGACTTCGTCACCCCCGACGTCGTCGTCTACCGCCGCCTCGACGCCCCCTACCAGGACATCCACGCCCAAGACGTGCTACTCGTGGGCCGAATCCGTTCTCCGTCGAGCAACGAGATCGATCCTTTCGACGAGCAGAGGCGTTACGCCGATGCGTGCATCCCCTGGTATTGGGAAGTGACGCTCGCTCGCAGGAAGAACACCATCGCAAGGGTCCGCGCGCACGCACTGGAAACCTCCCCCGGCAAGCTCCCACACGACGTCCAACCGCTGTACCCGGCCAACTACCTCCTGATCCGCGAGTGGTCACCGAACAACTCCGACGCCATCACCATCGACTTCCCGTTCCCGATCCACATCCCGTGGTCGGACCTGGAGTTCTGACCGCGCCCCGCGAGCACATCCTGGTGTACACCGACCCCAGCACCTCGCCGCATCAATGCCGCCCCGCCACACACCGACGTCCACGAGTCGCACATGCCGACGGCAAACGCGACCTCTCGACGACGCGCTACTCGCGAGGACCCAAAGGTTGGTTGTCGCCGCGCGACGCAACTAGCGACACCCTCACCGGCTAGGGGCGAGTTCTGGACCGTCGGCTCGATCAAGCCCGGCCGACACGGCTGGCGACGCACACAACGCAAGCTCCCCAATCCGGCAGCGTCGCCGAGACTCGTCGTGACGGCGCCGACAAGTCTCCTGCACAGGCGCGCACCTGCAGGGCAAGGACCAGCGCCTTTCGGGTGGGACGATCAGCCAGGTAGCACCATGTAGCCTCGCGCGCTATCTCCCGCCAGCACCAGTCCGCCGCGGCATGACCAATCCGACTCGCACTCGTCCTGACTCACGTCGCACGGATCGCCGCAGTGGAGTCTTCGGCGATTGCTTGCAACTGAGCAAGCGTGTCGAATTCTCGACCCACAAACATAGTCCCTCCAGCCGGTCTTTCTAGTGGTTATCGAAGCGCAATCATTATCGAACCTATCCAACTCACCCTAGAGCTACGGATAGACGCACCGGCACCATATTCGGTTCCAACGAATTTTGTGATTTGTGCCATATTGCCTTATCGGGCAAATTCGCTTGCTGCGTTCAGTAAACTGTAGATTCCCTGTCCCGTATCGGATGCCGCCCACGAAGTCTCCCCGTTCGCTGCATCGCCTCGTCGCGGGTTCGAGGTGGAGCTCAACAGGCGCGGGTGGCCCGGTATGCCAGACAGGTATGAACACTGTTGCGGCAGAGAGTAAATCATGTAATCTGGGGCAGCGGCGATTGAGTCGCATATAGGTAAGGGGAGGAAATGATTTCAAAGCTGATCGGTGGCACGGCTCTCGCTTTGATCTTGGCATTCGGCGCTGCAGGCACCGCATCTGCCGACATCGAGACTTGGCATGCCATCTATGTCGACGGAAGGTCGCATCAGTTCGGGTCCAAGGGCGAGTGCGAGAACTTCGGCAGGGCCAATGTGGGCAAATTCGCTGGCGAGTTCAGAGAATGGAGCTGCAACTTCCTCCCTCACTTCAACAAATGGGAGCTGCAGGGCCACAGGCGCTGAGCAGCGAGTAATTCCTCGATTCAATTCGAGGCGAGCGCACCTCCCCATCAGCTGGCGGAGGTGCGTTCGCTTCGTCGACTAGCCCGGAAGTTCTCTCGGGGATACTTCACATGGCTGTGCTGCGACGACGGCCGACGAAGTACCTGCCGACTCGGTCAGCGAGGCGTCAGCGTGTAGTGTCCGGGCGCCACCTCGCGGCAATACCAGTCCGATGCGGCATGGCGAACCATTTCGCACTCATCCCAGCTCACGTTGCTGGGCGGTGTGATGCAGTGCCCGTCCTTCGGGGAGGGGAAGCAGTGCGCGGCTACCGTTTCGGAATCTAGCCCTGCTGAGGCAGTGACCGTGGTTCCGAAACCACCGCCTGGGCGATGGCACCGGCGGTAACAGACTTCGCGACCATTCTCATCTCGACTCCCCTGATTGTTGTCAATGGTGGTCACGCGGACCGACCGAGCATCATGCCTGCCGGACGACGGCCCGGCACCATACTTCGACGCCTCGACACCCGATTCGGTTCCGACGACTTGTTCGATTGAGGCCGAATAGGCAGGGCGAGTGCGCCGACACCGCTGCATGCCGTCACATCATGGCGCATCACGGTTCCAGATAGAGGCGTTCACATGGCAATCGCGGCAAGCCGAGCGCGCCGCCGGGAACAACGGTGACATCGGCAGCAGCGCGCACGGCGCGCCACTCCAGAATGAACCGCATGGCCGCGGTGTGGCAGGCGGCGAAGTCCAGACTCATGCCGTCGAGCAGGACGCGCAGGTGGACATCGGGCTCCTCTGGACGCGGAGTGGTCACGCCCTCTCCTGCGGCCCGGCATCCGAAGACGCGTGCCGCGCACTGTGCGGAATCTTCGGTCGCACTCTCCCGGCGGCCACCGCGTCCACCATGGCGTTGAACCCATCCCAATGCCGCACGTGGTGAAGAACTTGATCCTCGGTGATTCCGCCGGGTTGCCGTTCCTCTCGACGGCAGCACACGAAATCCGCGGTGAGCAGGCTGACCATCTCGCCGTATGAGTAATGCATCTCCCGGGCGTCCGAAGCTGGCCGATAACCCTCTCGGTCAGCCGTTTCGAGCATGTCTTCCACATATCGGTCGATCGCCCAAATATGCAGGTCCATCAGATAGGCGAGCCGTTGGCTCATCGGACGTCCAGGCTTGCGGCTCTCGTAATGCCGGACCCATACGCCGAGCAGCCCTACGGCCGACATCATCAGCGCGTTCGTCGGCTCGGTGCGGGCGTTGAAGATGTCGAAGAATGCACGGGTGCCGGGCAGGCGCAGCTCAGCTTGCCGCAGTCCTGCCCAACCATGCGGCCCCGTCACCGCTGCTCGTCTTCGACCCGCCGAATGATCTCGCTCGCACGTACCGACTCATCCGGATCGCCGCCCAGGTCGATCAACCACGGCAACACCCAAAGAGCAATATCAATACCCCGGCGACCGCAGCCACGACGACCAGGACAACCGCAAGTTCCGACATTCGCTGTACCCCCTTGACGCAATGTGATGTGGACAGCCGGCGCCGGAGAATTGGATCGAGATCCCGGCGGCGGTGCTGACTAGAGAGTCACGCTGGGGGCGTCGAAAGAACCATGGCACTTCCGGATCGAATCGCCGGAAGTGCCATTTCGAATGTGTTGGCAGATATCAGCATTCGAGCTTGATCCGGTCAGCCAGCTCTCGCATCTCCCATGTCAGCGTCCGCCTGGTTGTCACGATCTTGCCGAGGATGTCGCGCGCATAGCGCTGCTGCACAAGCCATTCCGGGGCTGCCCTCTGCACACCCCACAACCCGTCCAGGGCTTCGCTGAACTGACCGATCTGCACCTGAGCATTGGCCACATCCAGCCGATGCCGAAGCCTGCTGGCTCCGTTCGGTTCAATCGTCGGTGCAGGGACTTGACCAGCGATAGCGAGCGTTTTCTCTGGCTCACCGGCAATGGCGAACGACTCGGCCGAGATGTAAGCGACCTCCATCGGCCCGAATGTGCGGCCGAGCAGCCGCTCTATATAGATCTCGCGACCGATCCGGTACGCAGCCGCACGCGCCATCGACATCGCGTCTTCAGCCTCACCTGGCTGGTTGTCGCGCACGGCCGCGTTGGCGACCTTTAGCCAAAGTCGACCCCATATCGCCACCGTGGACGCGCTCGCCCGCGAAAATCGCGGCTCGATGTCATCGGCCCACTTGGTCGCCAGCGCCCGAGCGTCATCCAGACGCCCTTGCCGCAGCAAGGCCCACAGCATGGTGTCGATGACCGTGGCCGCCTCGATGTGGCTCTCGGCCGCGTCCATCGCGCGATTCAGCACGGCGTCGGCGGCTTCGAACTGCCTGGTCTGGACGAGTAACGAGGCCGTCATGTTCAAGACGCGGAATCGGATCGAGCGCCCGTCTTCGACACTATCGGCGTCCCGGATCAGGCCGGGGAGCAGCGCAGTGACGTCGCGGTACTTGTCTGCGCTGATCATCGCCTGCACGGCGTCGAGCGTTGCCTGCACACCGGCGGCCGTCGCTGGCTCGTCGGCGTGCGGCGAATTCCCGAACAGCGCCGGCCACACGGGTTCCCATTGCGCTTCAGTGTCGGTATCGGGGATCTGGTAGTCGGGTTGGTCCTGTAGCTGCGATGTACGCACCTTCAGCGCCACTGCGAACTTGCGCAACGTCTCGAGGCGTGGTTCGTAATCGCCTTGTTCGATCTTCCTGATCTGTGACAGGGACACCCCAGAGGTATTGGCAAGGTCGCGTTGAGTCATACCGGCCCGCTTTCGGGCATTCTTCAGCCGGTCCCCACGGTCCACACTCATACCCCGAGGCTACGACTGATCGGTTCGCGCATAGAGGGATTCGTGCAACGACTGCCCAAGTGGAAGCGCATCCCCGCGAGCCATCGCAGCGCTGTCGTCACCACACGGGCAGTGACACAAGGATCGAAACGCTCAGGCCCAGCCAGGAGATCGCGACGCCTGTGCCGAACTGTCGAGCCCTGCCCCGCAACAGCAACAGGATGACGACAATCACTATCTCAGCAGCCAAGACGAAGGCGTACAGGAAGAGTAGATAGTACGCCGTGGCGATCAGGGGAACCGCATTCACCAGCATGGCCACCGAGCATCCGGCGAAGTGCGCTCGGCCGAACCCAGAGGTCGAACTCTCGTCCTCGTCGGCGGAAGCGACCGTGATCCAGATCGCCGCCAGCGGTAGCGCCAGGGGAAAGAACCGCAGTGCCGGTACACAAAGCAGCACCGCGGACGCGGTGAGCACGCCGAGCGCGACGCCTCTGAGTTTCGGAGAACTCGACCATGCCGATCCAACTCCGATGAGCGCGCCGACAGCGGAGATGGTCAAGTAACACCCGACAGGTGGCTCATTGCGATCCGGGTAGATCACCGCCATCGCGGCTGCCACGGCGATCAGCTGAGGAATGAACCACAGCGAAGTGGTCCAAGTCGCGGCAGTCCAATACCCGGAACCCGTCCGCAGAGCACGGAGGCCGACCATCGTTCACCCTCCCTCTGAAACATGAGCCGCAGCCCTTGGTGCTGAATCGGACGACGGACCCTACCTGCCCAACGGATGATCGTCCTCGGTAATCGTGCGAACCGACGGAGCCTTGTCCGGCGTCCCCGCCACAGTCCCTGGAAGATCGGTCGTCACCGGGAATCCAGGAGGCTGATCGCCCGGGTACTCCTGGTACGTCCTGAACTGGTCGAAGACATTGGGATCGGTACCGGGAAGCTCATGATGGAAAGGCAAGTTCACACCCGGTCCCCACGAACGGCCGGATGCCGCCGGATCCACGGCAATAGTCCGAGTGCTGCCATCCGGGCGGTCCTGGTAAGCCTCGAGGGAAGGGTAATCCGATCGAGCGCCTTGTACCTGAACACCGTCCTGGCCCGGAACGAAGACCAAGTCGCCGTTGACCGATATCGGATGTTCCGACATCGGCCCTGGAGGATTCCTGGCTATGTCGGGCGCAAACGGATTGGCGGCGTCGTAGCGGATACGAACTGTGCCGTCGTCCGTCTGCCATACGGTCGCCTCAGGAGTGCCGACCTTGGACGCTCCAGGACTACCGTCGGGATTCTGATCGACCGATGGATTCTGCCGAATGACGACGATGCCGTTCTCATAGTCCACATACGTAGCGACGCGCGTGTGTTCGGGATCGAAGTTCGGGTCAGCCGTCCGATTGTCACCCATGTCCCGGTTCGTGGGTGGAAAGCTCGTTACATCGCGCTGTTCGATGTACTGACTGGTCCGCACCACACCTTGATCTTGGACAGGATTGATACGTACCACCCGGATCTCCGGCCCTACTCCCTGATACTTCGGGTCGAAGCTTTTCGGGTTCAGCGCCTCCGCAGTGGTCCAGTCGTTAGGGCTGGTCGGTGGCCGACCGAAAACCTGCTGAAACGCCGCAGCAGAGGTGCGTATGCGTTCAGGGTCTGCCCTCGAATCCTCGGACCGGTTGGCCTGGATCGCGGCGTTGGCCGCTGCGAGCACGGACTCGGGCGCCATGACCGCGAGTTCGTCATTCGCAGCCGCGATCTTCGCACCCCACTGCGCGTCGAATGTCTCGAGTGTCGAGACCAGTCCGACGAGTCTTGAAAGTTGCACTCCTGTTTCGGAATTCCAGTCTTCTACACCACTGATGCTCCAGTCGTCACCGACCGTGACCGGCAGCGCGACGTAGTGCTGAAAGATCAAGCGGATCTCGGAAAGCGGGTGGGCCATATCGCGAGCGGCACCAGCACAAGCAGAACTTAGGTCATCGTAAGCGGTTGCGATGGCGCGCATCTGGGACTGCTCCCGATCAGCCCGTCCCTCCGCTGCGCTTCTCGCATCGCCGTGCCAAGGGAGGCCGTAGATCGTGCTGTGCATCGTGTTGGATGCCGTAATGATCGCTTCCGCGATGCGAGTGGCGTTGTCGGCAACCGCTTGAAGGCCGGAGACATCCCAGTTCAGCACTTCGATAGGGGTGGGCATGACTTACCGTCCCCCGTGCGGGCCGCCAGAGTTGATATCGGGAACTGCCGCGAGCCGGTTGGCCGCGTCGATATCTGTGTTCTGGAACTTGTCGGCAGACAACGCCAGCAGTGCGGAGAACTGGTTGAACCGAGCCCGCAACACATCTTTGGCCGTCTTGCTCCTGCCATCGCTGCTGCTGATGGCCGCCCCGACGGCGGAGCCCTTCAATTTGTCGGCGACCGGGTCAGCGCCCAGGTGCGGTGCACGATCGATTTCGCTGGGCAACAGAGCCATAGAACCTGCCGCCGCGCGCAGCGTGTCCGGGTCTACTTCGAATGCCATACCTCCCCCTTTCACCCCGCACTCGGGGTGTCGCACCTCTCCTGCAAGTACAACTTGCCGTTCAGGCCGTCCGAGCTCGATACAGCTTAACCGGGCATCCTCAGACCTACCTCGCGTGACCAAGCCACTCCCGCAGTGAAGCTCAGGCGGGTGTGCAGCGGCGGGGCGTCGAAGCCGGTGAACCTCATGGACTGCGCATCAGCGAAAGCTTCCTAGTTGGCACTCATACAGACCGAGCGGAACAATTCCTATACTATTACCCAGGGGGTCAACCCGTGTCCCAACCGCCGCCGTCGCCCGGACACAACACCGGCCCCGGCTATCCCACGCAAGGAATGCCGACGCCGCCACCGGGCTACCAGCAGCAGCCAGGTTTCCAGCAACCCGGATTTCCTCCCTCGCCCGGATACCCTCCGCCCCAACAACCCAAGAAACGAGCCGTCTGGCCGTGGATCCTCATCGGCGCCATGACCCTGCTCTGCGGAGGCTGCTTCGGCATCATCGGACTCTCGGCCAACGATTCCGAAACCGACGGCAAAAGCCCCGCTGGAAAGAACGTTGCCGCCGTTGGATCTGCCGTCCGTGACGGCCAATTCGAGTTCAAGGTGACCGCTATCGATCCCCCGGTCGCATCCGTCGGTAGCGGCGTGCTGGAGGAAAAGGCACGTGGAGAGTTCCTGGTGGTGCACGTCGACATCACCAACACAGGCAAGGAGCCTCGATCGTACTTCGACAGCAATCAGAAGCTGATCGATGATCAGGGCCGCGAGTATGCGAACAACTCGGCCGCGGCGCGACGGTTGGGTGCGGATACATGGACGTCTGATTTGAATCCAGGTTTCACGATCCAGGTGAAGATCGTGTTCGACGTGCCACCGGGCACGGTTCCTGCCGTGTTGGAGCTGCACGACAGCATGCTTTCCGGCGGCGCCAAGGTCGCACTTCGATGACGCGGCGGGGTTCGGCGGAGCCAGTCGGACGAAGAGTTCACGCAGGCACCGCCGAACCCTGAAGCTAGTCGTGGTACCGAATAGACATCTTCCTTCGCAGTAGTACTTTGCACGAGGCGGGCAGCGCAGAGTCAGTTCTTGCTCTAGACATTCGGTGAATTCCAAAACACTCGCGTCTCCGCACCGCGCAGGATGCCATGCTCCGCTTCGGTGATGCCGTTGCGTGGGCAGAGGTCAATGAACCAGCCCGTTCAGGACAGTAGGGGGATCGAGCCGATAATCCTCAGTTTCCTTCATGTCTTCGACGGTTTCGACTTCGCCCGTGTCGGACCGCCGTCTCTATTCTTCGACAGCACCGGACGTGCTGGGCCGGATGTTTGTGTGTCTCCATCCGGGCTGGCGAGACGCCGTTCCAGGGCGGTGAAAGCACTGATCGCCTCGGGTGACTCGAAGGCCCTGTTGCGGCGACCCACGCTGAGCTGGCGGAGAATTCCGGCTTCGGCCAAACGCTGCACGGCGGCGTTTGTAGCGGGAAAACTGCGTCCGATGAGTGCCGACGCAGTACCGACCGTGAGGACCCGAGCTCCGACCAGCTTGCCGAGCAGCAGGTCCAATGCGGAGTTCGCCCGCACCGGCGCCACTCGGTCCCGCCACGATCTCTGCAGATCGGCAGCCTTCATCTCGAAGTCGGTCGCATCCTGCGCCGCACGAGTGCACGCGGCGCCGAAACGCGCCACCCAAATGTTCAGATCGTCGGTAGCTTGATCGGAATCAGGCGCACCCACGTGCCGAAAGCGAGTCAGACCGTCGATGTAGCTGTCGCTCCACGTGGCGAGAATCAGCGACACAGGCGCGACGACGCGTTCCGCCACGCCGCGGCGGCGCAGTATCAGGTGGATCAACGCGCGACCGGTTCGGCCGTTGCCGTCGATGAACGGGTGGATCGTCTCGAACTGTGCGTGCGCGATGGCGGCCTGCGCGACAGCGGGCAGATCGTCGCTATTGCAGAACGAGATCAAGTCCTCCATCAACTCGGGTACGAGCTCCGGCGGTGGCGGAACGAAGGCGGCCGAGCAGGGATTGAAGGAGCTGCCACCGATCCAGTTCTGTACGTCTCGTAAACATCCGCCATGCTGTGCGAGCTTGGTACCCGCGAGCAACGGTCGATGAATCTCGAGCAGAACATCCTCGGTGATCGACTCACCGGGGCCAACCGCATTGGCGGCAACAGCCATGGCATCGATATTCGCCAGCACCTCGGCGGCCGTCACATCCGATGATTCTCCTTCGAGCTGACGCGCCGCCTCCGCGCGCAGCAGTCGACGCGCGCCGACTACCAACCCCTCGATCCGTGACGATGCGATGGCCTCGGCGCGCAGCAACAACCGAGACAACGCTTCTGTCTCGACGAGCGCCACCGCCTCCGTATCGAGACGGGTGATCGCCACCTCCGCATCGACGACGTCGGCGGCGGTTTCGCTGGTCAAAACGATGCGGCGACCAGCCAACGAATCGGGCAGATACACGTGGTACGTGCCGGAGCCACGATCTCGTCGAGACAGGCCACCGCCATCCAAGTTGCCAACCCACCGCCGCTGCGCAAAAGCACCGCGCCCTGCAGGCGACGTTCCGCCATATCCACTGATCACGTGGTCCGGTCGGATATCGAATTGCCGCACCACGCCGAAACGCACGGGTAGACCGGGACGCACTGAACGATGTCGACCTGCCCGTCCGGGGCAGCGCGTCTGAACAGCGCCGAACAAGAGCTTTGCGGCAATCGCCCGATGCGGCCGCGGGGCCGGCGACAGCGTTCGCTTTTGGTTTGCCGAGCCTCATGCCGTATCCAAATATCTTGCGGCTCAATTGGTTCCCTAATGTCGACAATGTCACAGAACTTGCCTTGTCGACGGTGCGATCGCTACCAATAGTGCGTTCACATCGCACGATACGACGTTCGATTCGTCCACGTCGGGGGTGTCGGGGGTCGGGGAGGAAATGAATTCAATGTTCTATCGCGCTGCAAAGCACATCGGTCGTAAGGCGCTCATCGGTGCGCTGCCGCTGGCCGTGGCGACTACGTTCGCCGGTGCCGGAGCCGCATCGGCCACCAACTACGCCGAGCAGCAGGCGCAGTTGGCCCAGGCGATTTCGGCGACGGGCACGTCCGCGGACATCGGCTACCACGCCACGGTCGCGCCGGACCTGAGCACCGTCTCCACAACGCTGGATGCCGGTACGTTCCAGCTCGGCGAGACCTCGATCAAGGTCGTGAACAAGGCGGGAGCGGCGGTCACCGAGCTTCCGCGCACGCTGGCCACGCCGTCCGGAACCACCATCGCCCTGGATGCCAAGGTGTCCGAGGACGGCCGCACGCTGTCGGTGACGACACCCGAGGTCTCGGCAGCGACGGGCGCGGAGTTGAAGGACATCGCGACGAATCCGGGAGCGCAGTACCCGGATCCGGTCATGAACGGTGCGGCCGCGGGTGCGGGCGTCGGTGCGGTCGCCGCCCTCATCACCTGCATTCCGACCCTGGCGATCTTCGTCGTCGGTTACGCGCTGTGCGCCGTGGTCGGTGTGGTGACCACCGCCATCCTGGGCGCCGTGATCGGCGCGATCGTGGGTACGGTCGCGCCCGATGTCATTCCGCAGGTGCTGCCCTGACAATCAGCGATTGACCTGCTGAGCTGAAGTCGCGAAAGGCGCTGCGGCGAAAACCATCCGCCGCAGCGCCTTTCCTCGGGTCGTCTGCGATCCGCTACTCGGCGCAGGCTCGGTGGTCTCACCGTCGCCGCGCGAGAGGCGGCGGGAAGATCACATCGGGTACACCGGGTGCTTGCGCGGGTTGAACTCCGGCTTGACCGGCGGCTTGTCCCGCAACAGGCGCAGCGCGTTCCGGATCTCCAGACGGGTGCGCGCCGGTTCGATGACCGCGTCGATGTAGCCGCGTTCGGCGGCGATCCACGGGGTGGCGATCGTCTCGTTGTACTGGTTGATCATGAACTCGCGCGCCGCTGCCCGATGCTCCTCCGGTACCGCCGCCAATTGCCGTTTGCCGATGAGGTCCACCGCGCTGTCGGCGCCGATCACCGCGATCCGGGCCGTCGGCCAGGCGAAACTGATATCGGCGCCCACCTGCCGGGCCGCCATCATGCCGTAGGCGCCACCGTAGGACTTGCGCACGACCAGGTTGATGATCGGGACCGTCGCCTCGATGATCGCACGCGGGACCCGCCCGCCGCGGATGATCACGCCGTTGGCTTCCTGCTCGAGGCCCGGCAGCACGCCCGGGGTGTCCGCGACGAACACCAGCGGGATGTTGAACGCGTCGCAGAGCCGGATGAAGTAGGTCGACTTGTCCGAGCACGCGGCGTCGATGGAACCACCCAGCACCAACGGCTGGTTCGCGATCACACCGACCGGAGAGCCGTCGACCCTGGCGAACCCGGTGATCAGATTCGGGGCGAACGCGGCGCGGATTTCGTGGAATTCACCGTCGTCGAAGATCCGCAGCAGGATCTCGTGCATGTCGTAACCGGCGCGATCGGAATCCGGGATGATCGTGTCGAGCTCGCGATCGGTAGCAGTGATCTCCGGCTCCAGGCCGGGGTTCACGATCGGCGGCTGCTCGAGACAGCTCGTCGGCATGTAGCTGAGGTAATTGCGCGCCCACTCGTAAGCTTCCTGCTCGGTGTCGGCCACGTGATGCAGGGTGCCGCGTTTGGCCTGTACCTCGGCGCCACCGAGCTCCTCGGCGGTGACGTCCTCACCGTTGACGGCTTTGATCACCTCCGGCCCGGTGACGAACATGTAGGAATCCTTGGTGCCGATGAGCACGTCGGTGTTGATCGGCCCGTACACCGAACCCGCCGCGCACTTGCCGAGAATGATCGATACCTGTGGCACATACCCGGACAGTTTCTCCAACACCCGGGAAATATCACCGAACGAAGCGATCGAACCCACCGCGTCCTGGATGCGCGCGCCGCCGGAATCATTGATCGTCACCACCGGGCATGCGTTGTCGAACGCGAGTTGCAGCGCCCGCATGAACTTGCGGGCGGACGTGATACCGACCGACCCGCCGTACACGGTCTGATCGTGGGCGATCACCACCACCGGACGGCCGCCGATCAGACCGCGACCGGTGACCAGCCCGTCACCGTAGAGAGCATCCGGTCGGTCGGGCT
Source organism: Nocardia gipuzkoensis (assembly GCF_021183645.1). Classification (NCBI taxonomy): domain Bacteria; kingdom Bacillati; phylum Actinomycetota; class Actinomycetes; order Mycobacteriales; family Nocardiaceae; genus Nocardia; species Nocardia gipuzkoensis. The sequence goes on from NZ_CP089225.1 coordinate 1,678,274, forward strand.
GACGAGCCAACGCACCGGTCTCGATGAACGTCCCGCGGTCGAGCAGCATGTTCACACGCTGGCGAACACTCGGAACGCCCTTCTTCTCCCGCTTGGCGGCACCGGCCTCACCCGCCGGTTCCGCAGCGATCGTCAGGATCTTGACCAGTTCATCGAGCTTCGCCTCGGTACCTGTCACGCTCGCCGCCACCTTTCGAACCAACTGTTGCGCCCCCGCGACGTTAAGCGCTATCGACACAAAACGTGTCATCGAACTGGATATCCGGGACAAATCACAGCCGAGGTCGGCCACACATCGGATCCCTCGACAGTCAGAGGAACGAAGGACTGGCAAGACGCCGTTCCATGGCGGTGATCGCCTCGGGCGACTCGAAGGCACCGTCGCGGCGGCCGACGGTGAGCCGGCGCGGGATTCCAGCTTCGGTCGAACACTCCACGGCGGCGTTCGCGGCGGGAAACCGCGTCCGATCAGTGTTGCCGCAGTGGAAGCGCCTCCATGGAAGGCGAGGGCACGGACTCGGTGTGAGTCCGTGCCCTCGATGTCTCGCTATCCCGGTGCGCTCACGAGGAGCGCGAGCTCACCAGGAGCTCTTGTGCACGCCCGGCAGCTCGCCCCGGTGCGCCATCTCGCGCAGGCACACGCGGCAGAGGCCGAACTTGCGGTAGACCGCGTGCGGGCGACCGCACCGCTGGCAGCGGGTGTAGGCGCGGACCGCAAACTTGGGCTTGGCGTTGGCCTTGTTGACCAGTGCTTTCTTTGCCATGTGCTCAGTTCTCCTTGAACGGGAAGCCGAGGTGCTTGAGCAGGGCACGGCCTTCTTCGTTGTTGGTCGCGGTGGTCACCACGGTGATGTCCATACCCCGCGGACGGTCGATGCGGTCCACGTCGATCTCGTGGAACATCGACTGCTCGCTCAGGCCGAACGTGTAGTTGCCGTTGCCGTCGAACTGCTTCGGCGACAGGCCGCGGAAGTCGCGGATACGGGGCAGCGCGATGGAGACCAGGCGGTCGAGGAACTCCCACATCCGGTCGCCGCGCAGGGTGACCTTGGCGCCGATCGGCATGCCCTCACGCAGCTTGAACTGCGCGATGGACTTGGTCGCCTTGCGGATCTGCGGCTTCTGACCGGTGATCAGGGCCAGGTCCTCGACGGCGCCGTTGATCAGCTTCGCGTCGCGGGCGGCGTCACCGACACCCATCACGACCTGCCTCGCCCTTGCTCGCTTCGGAGTCTTGATGCTCAACAATGGGAATTGGAAGGGCATGCAGATCGTGGACGCCGACTACATACAGGCCTCGGTTACGCCGAGCACCGAGCACAACCGAGGCTACGGGCGCCTGTGGTGGGTGAATGCCGAGGGAGTCGTAGCATCACCCGCGCTCGCCGTCACCGGTCGAGGCGATCAGCAAACCCGTATGGGACCGCTGGTTCCGTCCGCTCCGCGCGACACATTCTGGGCATTGGGTTTCAACAACCAGATCGTCGCCGTGGTGCCGGAAGAAAACGTGGTGGCCGTCCGGCTGGGCCCGAAACCGCCCCCAGCAGCGCCGTTCGGCTTCCAAGAACTCACCACCGGTGCGCTCGAGGCGATCCGATAACTCTTCCACCATCGCCGAACCGGCGCAGAGAAGGGTCGACTTCACGCGCGGCATCCTCGGGCAGCCGGTGGCATTGCTTCTCGGCCGCAGGCCCATCGGACGCCCCGGCCCGCGGCTCGTGATGAGGGCGCCACACGCCGAGCAGTCCAACTGCCGACACCAGGTCGCGCCCGATGTCATTCCGCAGGTGCTGCTTTGACAATCAGCGATTGACCTGCTGACTGAAATCGGGAAGGGCGCTGCGGCGGAGACGATCCATCGCAGCGCCCTTCGTGGTAGCAACGTCGTGCCACATCTCGCTCCCATATTCGTTCTTCTGCGTCGCACTTTCGTTGTGAGGCAGCGATTCCCAGATCCGGTGGTTCGGTGCGTCGCTGCGGCCGACACTGGGCGGGCACACGTCAGCCGTGTCCGTGTGACCGAACGCACCATGGGAGACATCATGACCGAGCCCGTCGCTCAACTGCCTACCGCTGGCGAGTTGGTTTTCGATACCTTCGATAGGATCCGGCGGAGTGGACCGATCGTTCCGATCGAGCTGCCCGGCAATGTCGTGGCCTGGTTCGCCGTCAGCCACAAAGCGGTGAGCGAAGTCCTGGCTGGAGACGGCACCGTGTTGAGCAAGAATCCGCGCAACTGTCCTGCGCTGCAGGACGGCACGATTCCAGCCGACTGGCCCTTGCGCGCGCTCACCGATATCGACCACATGATCAACATGGACGGTCAGGATCATCGACGGCTGCGGAAAACGATCAGCCAGGCGTTCACCCCACGCAGAGTCGCCGCGCTCGAGCCCCGAATCCAGCAGATCGCCACCGAGCTCCTCGACAAGATTCCCGACCACAAGGCCGAAATCGATCTCGCCTCCAGCTACACCACCCCCCTGCCGGTGCGGGTGATCGGCGAACTGTTCGGTGTACCGGCGTCCGAACAACAACAATTCCGGATCTGGGCGTCCACGGTCATGTCGCAACTGAGCACCGGCGACGAGATTCAGGCCGCGATGGCGGATATGCTCGGCTATCTCGCCGGACTCCTGGACCGCAAACGGCGCGCACCCGGCGACGACCTCACCTCCGCTCTGCTGGAGGCCAATGAATCGAACAGTTTGACCGACGACGAACTGGTCAACATGTTGTGGTTGGTGCTCATGGCCGGACACGAAACCACCGTGCACCTGCTCGGCAACGCGGTGGTCACGCTGTGCACCCATCCCGAGCAGCTCGCCAAAGCCCAGGCCGAAGACCGGTGGAGGGACGTCGTGGAGGAGATGCTGCGCTTCCGCTCTTCGGTGGCCGCTATTCTTCCCACTCGGTATGCGGTACAAGACATCACCATCGCCGGCGTGGACATTCCCGCGGGAGCCATGGTGGGGTGGTATGGCGGCGTCGGGCGGGACCCGGAGCACTATCCGGACGCCGGTAGCTTCGACATCGACCGCGATCACCGAGACCAGCTGGCGTTCGGCCGCGGACCGCATGTCTGCCTCGGCGCTCATCTGGCCCGGCTGGAAAGCCACATCGCCTTGTCCACCCTGTTCAACCGGTTCCCGCGATTGAACCTGGCTGACGACCCCACCCGGATCTACGGCCCGAATTTCATCACCTGCGGGCCCCTCACACTTCCCGTGCTGCTCGAACCCAGCGCGTAGTGCGGAGTGAATTCGGCACAGCCGGGGAGTTTCGCGCTTTTCGAGGCTCGATGGCGTCCGTAGCCGACGGAGTGACGCTCGTGACCGACGCTGCGATCGAGCGGCGGTCACGCCGATCGGTCGCAGCGTTTCCCGCTGATCCCCTTCTCACAGCGGGATATGCCGGACAGCTACAGGCCCTCCCAGGTGATGTTGAATTGTCAAGTCCCGAATAACACATCTGCCAAGGCGTCATCATGATGTACACGGAGCTTGTTACGAAAGACATCGACGAGTGGGAAGCGCTCAGCGACAGCTTTCTGCCGTCCGAGTCCCGGTATCGTGATCCGCGCAACTGGTGGATCCGTGCCACCGTTCAGGACACTGTTGCTCACACTCTCCTGCGCTTCGACCAACGCAGCGAGCGTCTGGCCTGGCGGACCCCGTCACACACCCGGCAGGGCGGTAAAGACTATTGGTTGGTCGTGCCGCAGCGGGCTGTGGGGGGAGTCAACACCTTTGAAATGAATGACAGGTTAATGCGCGTAACTCCCGGCAGCGCAATGCTATTGAGCCCAGATCAGCCGTTTCGGTACTACATGCCACGCATGGTGACGAACGCGGTTCGCATACCGCGTGCTGATATCGACAATCGACTGTCGTCCGCCAGACCACCGCAAACGACGCTCGACATGGCATCGGGCCTGGGCCGGATCGTGCAGAGCATGATCCGCGAAACGCATGCCGAGCGATCCAGCCTCGCGGACTGGGAATTCAACGCCGTCTGCGATCGAATCACTGAGCTGACCTGCTTGATCCTGCTCGGCGATATGGGCCCGCAACAAAGCCATCTGGCTGAAACGGCCGCAGCCGTTCGACAGTACGTGCGGGAGCACGTCGGTGTCGGAGACTTGCGTCTGCCTGCGGTGGCATCGGCTCTGGGCTGGTCGCCCCGGCAGTTGCGGCTCGCCCTCCAGCAGAGCGGTACCACCTACCGGGACGTGCGGCAGGACGAGGCGCTGCGCGCCGCGCGCGACCTGCTCTCCCAACCGGGAAAGAACACGACTGTCAGCGAGGTGGCTGCACGTTGCGGTTTCACGCAAACCTGGTTCTCCCAGGCGTTCAAGGCACGCTACGGCGAAACACCCCGAGATTTCCAGAGGCGCCGATCGAGGGAACTCACCGATCGACTGGTGTCGGACCTTGACGGACCTCATCCAGCTGCGCTCGAAACGCACCACGCAGCCGGGGTTCCCCCGGCGACCAGGCGCCGTTATGCCACGATGCCGCCGCCCGTGCGCTCGCCGACATGGTCGGATCGGGTGGGCACCGCATTGAAGGCCGCCCTCACCGAAGGTACGCCCTCGCTGGCGGAGGCCGCCCAACTCCTCGAGGTCGGGCCACGGACGCTCCAACGCCGGTTGGCCGACGAAGGAACAACGTGGAGCCGCGAACTGCACCAGGCACGCCGACGGTACCTCGACAACACCACCGCATAGGTCTCGCTGGGCACTCGCGACCCTCAGCTGTGCGGGACGAGCGGGCGCGCCGCGAGCACAGCCGCGATGAGATAGCAAGGAAACTCCTGGAGACAGCGAGGGCACGGACTCGGTGTGAGTCCGTGCCCTCGATGTCTCGCTATCCCGGTGCGCTCACGAGGAGCGCGAGCTCACCAGGAGCTCTTGTGCACGCCCGGCAGCTCGCCCCGGTGCGCCATCTCGCGCAGGCACACGCGGCAGAGGCCGAACTTGCGGTAGACCGCGTGCGGGCGACCGCACCGCTGGCAGCGGGTGTAGGCGCGGACCGCAAACTTGGGCTTGGCGTTGGCCTTGTTGACCAGTGCTTTCTTTGCCATGTGCTCAGTTCTCCTTGAACGGGAAGCCGAGGTGCTTGAGCAGGGCACGGCCTTCTTCGTTGTTGGTCGCGGTGGTCACCACGGTGATGTCCATACCCCGCGGACGGTCGATGCGGTCCACGTCGATCTCGTGGAACATCGACTGCTCGCTCAGGCCGAACGTGTAGTTGCCGTTGCCGTCGAACTGCTTCGGCGACAGGCCGCGGAAGTCGCGGATACGGGGCAGCGCGATGGAGACCAGGCGGTCGAGGAACTCCCACATCCGGTCGCCGCGCAGGGTGACCTTGGCGCCGATCGGCATGCCCTCACGCAGCTTGAACTGCGCGATGGACTTGGTCGCCTTGCGGATCTGCGGCTTCTGACCGGTGATCAGGGCCAGGTCCTCGACGGCGCCGTTGATCAGCTTCGCGTCGCGGGCGGCGTCACCGACACCCATGTTGACGACGACCTTCACCACGCCCGGGATCTGCATCACGTTGGCGTAGTCGAATTCCTTGTTCAGCGCGTCCTTGATCTCTTCGCGGTAGCGCTGCTTCAGCCGGGGCTGCACTTTTTCCGTCGTGGTCATATCAGATGTCCTTCCCGTTCTTACGGGAGATCCGGACCCGCTTGCCGCTCTCCTCGTCGGTCCGGTAGCCGATACGGGCCGGCTTGCCGTCGGAGTCGACGACCATCACGTTCGAGACGTGGATGGGGGCTTCCTGGGTCACGATGCCGCCCGAGGAGGCGCCGCGCTGGTTGGCGGAGTTCGCGACGTGCTTCTTGATCCGGTTCACGCCCTCGACGAGGACCCGGTTCTCCTTCGGGTAGGCCTGGATGACCTTGCCCTTGGCGCCCTTGTCCTTGCCCGAGATGACGAGCACGGTGTCACCCTTGTGCACCTTCATGTCAGAGCACCTCCGGAGCCAGCGACACGATCTTCATGAACTTCTTGTCGCGCAGTTCGCGGCCCACCGGGCCGAAGATGCGAGTGCCGCGCGGGTCGTTGTCCGCCTTGATGAGCACGGCCGCGTTCTCGTCGAACTTGATGTAGGAACCATCCGGACGACGGCGCTCCTTGGTGGTGCGCACGACGACAGCCTTGACGACGTCACCCCGCTTCACGTTGCCGCCGGGGATGGCGTCCTTCACGGTAGCGACGATGATGTCGCCGATACCGGCATAGCGACGCGACGAACCGCCGAGAACGCGGATGCAGAGAATCTCCTTCGCACCCGTGTTGTCGGCGACGCGCAGTCGCGACTCCTGCTGAATCACTTCAGCGTCCTCCTTGACCTGGACGTATGTGCACGCCGGATTGCCGACCCGACGGGCATGGTCGGTTGCCCTCCGGACGCGCGCCTGCCAGCGGTTTTCCTCGGTTCGAGCAAGAAACGCGGAACCAACCACTGGGGGTTCACTGCCGGATTGCGGGCATAGCTCCCGCAGGCAACCGGTCTAGTGTATGGGAATCCGCAGGTCGTTCCCAAATCGGGGCCGCGCGGCGGTGCCCATTCCCCAATCCGGGCTGGACTGCCTCCGCGCCGGTAGCCCCGTGTCCTGCAAGGCTGCCTTCGTACATCTGCGGCAACGCCGCGTCGGGGAGAGGACTCTCGTGACATCTACCGGTCGGCCAGCGAAGCTGGATCGTCGTGCCTTCCTGATCGCACTCGGCGCGGTTCCGGCCGTCGCCGCGCTGGTCGCGTGCTCGGACGAGGCCGAACCCGCGAGCCGGACGCTCACCGGCGTCGATCTCACCGGCGCGGACGAGACGATCCGGCCGCAGGACGACCTGTACCGGCACGTCAACGGCAAGTGGCTGCGGGAGTACCAGCTGCCGCCGGACAAGGTCGCCTTCGGCTCGACGAGCGAGGCGGCCGAGCGCACGCAGCAGCAGCTGCGGGAGATCATCGAGGGGATCCGCGATCCGGAGCCGGGCTCGGAGGAGCAGCAGATCAAGGATCTCTACGACGCGCGCCTGGACTGGGACGAGATCGAACGCCTCGGTATGACGCCGCTGGCGCCGCTGTTCGCCAAGATCGACGGCGCCACGACCAAGCCGGACCTGGCGAAGGTGATGGCCGAGCTGCCGATCGGCGGGCTGATCGGCCTCGGCATCGGCGTCGACCGGAAGAACTCCAACGCCTACATCCCCTCGGTCGGACAGTCCGGTCTCGGACTCGGTGAGCAGTACTACCGGAAGCCGGAGTACGCCCAGGTGCTCGCGCAGTACCGGATCTTCCTCGAACGCCTCGCCGCGGGCGCCGGGCTGGCCGACCCGGCCGGGACCGCCGGGCGGGTGTTCGACCTGGAGCAGCGCATCGCGCCCGCACACTGGGACAACGTGCGCAACCGCGACACCGACGCGACGTACAACGTGTACAGCTGGGCGGATATGACCGCACTGGCCCCGGGCTTCGACTGGGATCCGTGGCTGGCGGGGAACACCGATCGCCCGCGCGAGCTGTTCGCGACGATGGTGGTCAATCAGCCGTCCTACCTCACGGCGGCCGGTCAGCTGTGGACCGAGGTGGACATCGCCACGTGGCGGGACTATCTGAAGCTGTACGTGCTGCGAGAGTTCGCCCCCTACCTGCCCAAGGCCGTCAACGACGCGAATTTCGAGTTCAAGGGCAAGGTGCTCAACGGGCAGGACGAGCGTCCCGAGCGGTGGAAGTACGGGGTCGGCATCGTCGATGAGCATCTCGGCGAGCAGCTCGGGAAACTGTACGTGGCGAAGCACTTTCCGCCGGACGCCAAGGAGCGCGCCAAGGAGATGCTGGCCGACGTCATCGCGGCCTACCGGGAGAACTTCACGAATTCGACCTGGATGTCGCCGGCGACCAGGACCGCGTCGCTGGCCAAACTGGACAAGATCGATCCCAGGATCGGCTACCCGGACAAGTGGGTCGACTATTCCAAGCTGAAGATCACCAAGGGCAAGCTGATCGAGTCCCTGCTCGCCGTCAACGAGTTCGAAGTCAAGCGCGCGTTCGCCCGCCTCGGCACCCCGGTCGACAAGTCCGAGTGGGGCATGTCGCCCCAGACGGTGAACGCCTACTATTCGTCGACTTCCAATCAAATCGTCTTCCCGGCTGCCTACCTCCAGCCGCCTTTCTTCGACAAGGACGCCCTGCCCGCGGTCAATTTCGGCGCGGTCGGCGCGACCATAGGGCACGAGATCGGCCACGGCTTCGACGACCAGGGCTCCAAATACGACGGAGACGGCAACCGGCGCGACTGGTGGACGCCCGAGGACCGTGCCGCCTTCGAGGCCAAGGCCAAGCAACTCGTCGACCAGTACAACGTGCTCGTACCGGAGGGCCTCGAACCGAGCCAGCACGTCAACGGCGAACTCACCGTCGGCGAGAACCTCGCCGATCTGCGCGGACTGCAGATCACGCTGGCCGCCTTCCGCATCGCGGAGAAACGCCGCGGTATCGATGATCCCGACTACCGCACCATGTTCCTGTCCTGGGCCCGCAGCTGGCGCGAGAAGCAGACCGAGGAACTCACGGTTCGCTACCTGGCCGCCGATACCCACTCCCCCGCCGAATTCCGTTGCAACCAGGTGGTGCGCAACCTCGCGGAGTTCTACAAGACCTTCGAGGTGAAGGAAGGCGACAAGCTGTTCCTGCCTGCGGACCAGCGGGTGACGTTCTGAGCCGACCGGTCGCGTTCCGACCCGGCGCGTGGTGAGTTCGAGCCTGCCCGTTGTGGCAGGCTCGAACTGTATCCGGACCGAGCCTGCCGCGAGCGCAGGGAAATGCCGCTCAGGGATTTGTCGGGCGGATCCCGCTCACCGATTTCGGAGCAGACCGTCGATGAGGGCGTCGAGGCCGAGTTCGTAGGTGTCCTGGGTCGCGAGGGACAGGTAGCCGGAGCCGAGGGCGGCCAGGCGGGGGTAGGTTTCGGCGGCGAGGATATCGACGATCCACGGGCGCGCGGCGAGCACGTCGTGCATAGCTCGCGCCGCGACGCGGACGCGCTCTCGCGGGTCCTCCGGCAGCTCGGGCCAGACCACCTGGTCGGCGTAGTCGTTGAGCAGCAGCCGGAGCAGGTCTTCCTTGTCGCGGACGTGGTGGTAGAGCGCCATCGCCGTGCAGCCCAGCTCGGTGGCCAGGCGGCGCATGGTCAGTTTCTCCACACCCTCGGCATCGATCACCGCGTTGGCCGTCGCTCCCGCCGCGCTGGCGACCTTGACCACCACCTTTGCCGAGGGACCGGCCCGCGTGCGGGCGCTCGGGGTGTGGAGCGCGGTCAACGCGGCGGGTGGCGCCCCCGGATGGGCACGTCACAGCCGGTGAACGCCGGATGAGCACCGGTGACGGCGGCTGGCAACTCGCGACCTTCCACGTCGAAACCGACGCCGACGTGCACGCCGACCACTGGGAAGTGCACCCCGGCAGCGACGAAGCGGTGTGCTGCCTGACCGGCGCGCTGCGCCTGTATCTGCGGCCGGAACGCGTCGGCGACAGCGAGACGATGGTCCGCCTGACCGCCGGAACAGGCTGCGTCGCCCCCCGAAACCGTTGGCACCGTACCGAACTGGACGAGCCGTCCGACGTCATGTCCATCGGCCTGCGCCACGACACCCGTCAGAAGCCCGTCGCCGCGGGCTGATCCTGCCGCCATGGTTCCCGCGCATGCGACGCGTGCGCGGGAACAGGCTCTATCGGGCGAGCACCGCGACGTCCGATTACCGCCGGTCCCGCTCCCGCCGCACGGTCAGACTGGCCGCATGACACCGACCACGACCGACCCGATGACCGTACTGACCGGAATGTACGCGGCGGAAGCGGAATACCTGGCGGCAGGCGGACCGGGGAGCGCCTCGTTCGAGCTGCTCGCTCCGTTCTTCCACCCTTCGGTGGTGCTCCATCAGGCCGAGAATCTGCCCTATGGCGGAACCTGGCGCGGCCACGACGGCATGGAGCGGTTCTTCCGCGCCATGAGCGAGACCTGGGAGACTTTCGACCTGCGCGACCAACGTTTCCTGGCGACCGGGGTAACCGCCGTGGTGCACACCGAAGTCCACGCACGAGCACGCGCGACCGGCCGCGAACTCACCTTCGCGATCCTGCAGACGCTCACCTTCGTGGACGGCCGCATCGCCGAGGTGCGGCCGTTCTACTGGGATACCGCCGCAGTGGCGGCCGCTTGCGCGGTATCCGGTCCATAGCCGACCATCGCGACAGCCTTCGGCCATTCGCGAGCCAATCGGATCAAGAACTCCAGCTCCGCCGCCCGATCGCGTCTTTCGGCCCGCGCGTCGCCTCGCGCGGAGACATTGGGCGCCGGTGCGTTGCCGTGACGCTTCGCTCGCACGGCCCACGCCGCTCGAAATGCGAAGGCGCGCACCTCGTCTCCGCTCAAACCGGACGAGCCGAGCTCCTCGGCGTCGGGCGTGTACGGCTTCAAGTGCAGGAGCGCGTCCCAGATCTCGACGGTCATTCGGTACAGCTGTGAGGCGGGATCTCGCGGAGCGGAAGGGTCTCGAAGTAGGACGACTTCCGGTACCGCCGCGGTCAATTCGCGCCACAACGGACGCAGCCGACGACAGATACGGCCGGTCCGATCCCAGCCCGCTCGCGCCAACAGCACAATGAACAGCGGGATCGCGGTCAGCAGCGTGATGGCGCCCAGCATCAGGACGGCCACCACGGCCAACACGGGCCCCGGTCGGCTCGGCGGCGTGCCTGCGAGCGCTCGAACGAGCAGGATCGGCCACGAGATCGTCCAATAGATCGAGAACGCCAGCAACAGGGCGTAGGTGAGCTTCTCCCGTGCCGGTGAGTCCGCGACACGCAGTTCGCGGACGCAGGCACGGCCGAAGAGAAGGCCCGAGATGCATCCAGGAAACGCCGAGACCGCCCAGACGACTTCCAGGTAGTCGATGCGAAAGACGCTGTGCGCGAGAGGTGCGCCGGTGATCAGCGACGCGGCGACGGCAGCCGCTGTCGAATCGTATCGGCGCTGCCGCTCTCGCGCGCCCTTCGCGGCGGCGCCATCGACGAGCCGGGCCAGCCCGTAGAAACTCGCGAGTGCCATCATGCCCAGCCCTAGGTACAGGCACTGAGCGAAGTACGGATGACCCAGTGCTGCCACGACTTGGTACACCATCACCCCGGCCAGGTTCCAGCCCCATGTCCGGTTGATCAGCCGGTCGGAGTTCGTCTCGTTGACGAAGAACCACCGCCCGATCGTCATGGGCAGGACGAAGACGACGACCGCGATCACCAACGAAACCGGTACAGCGTCCATCGTGGTGACTGTAAATCCTCGGGACGGCGCCCGGCCACCGCGAGGGCCGTCCCCGATCAGCGGACGGGCACCCCGGCAGTCGCTGTGCCCTGGCCCGAATGCCGACCTCGTGCAGCGACCGGTAGGACCAGACCGCGCTCAGGACGGCGATCGAGATATGGCCACTCGGCTGGATAGGTTAGCCTTGGCTGACTTATTCTGAGTCGGGCTCCACGGAGCCGGATCGAGGGTGTTCCTCGACGAAGGAGGGTGACGATGAAGGCTGTTCGGACCCGGCGCGGGTTGGCGCGCACGGCGGTGGCGGCACTGGCGGGCGCGCTCGCCCTCGGCCTGGCGGGCTGCGGGTCGGACACCGGCAACGGCGGCTCCGGCGGCGAGTCGATCACGATCACCCACGCCAGGGGCGAAACCACTGTCGAAGGCACCCCGAAGAAGATCGTCACCCTCGGCAACCAGTGGCTCGACACCGCACTTGCCCTCGACACCGTCCCCGTCGGCTACATCGACAATGTCGCCATCGCCGCGCAGTCGGTCCCGCCGTGGCAGCCGGACAAGCTCGGCTCGGCGAAATCGATCAGCAGTATCTCGGCCATCTCCGAGCAGGTCGCCGCGCTCGAGCCGGATCTGATCCTGGTCGATCCGTTCATCGCGGACCAGAAGACCTACGACGAACTGTCCCGCGTCGCGCCCACCGTGCCCGGCCTGACCAAGGATACGGTCGGTGCGTGGCAGGAGCAGGTCACCACCCTGGGCAAGATCCTCGGTAAGCAGGATGCCGCCGCCAAGGTGATCGCGAGCGTCGAGGACAAGATCGCGGGGCTCGTGGCGGCCAATCCGGGACTGAAAGGCAAGACCTTCGCCAGCACCTGGCTGGGCAGCCCCTCCCAGCTGATGGTGCTCACCGACCCCAACGACGGCTCGGCCCGCGTTTTCGGGCAACTCGGCTTGGGCATCCCGCGGAATCTGGTCGAGCAGCCGTCCAGTGGGGGCCGCCTCGCGCTCTCCACCGAACGCATAGATGAGATCACCGCCGATCTGCTGCTGGCGGGCTACTCCGGGACCATGGACGAAAAGTACCGCCAATTGCCGGGATACGCGGAGTTGCCCGCGGTGCAGAAGGGTTCGGTGGTGTTCCTGACCACCCAGGAGATCACCGCGGTGAACCAGCCGACCGCGCTGTCGGTGCCCTACATCCTCGACAAGCTGACCCCGGCGCTGGCCGCGGTCGCCAAGTAAGAGTCGCCCGCCGTGCCCACCCTCACCTTCTCCGATCAGACCCGGCTCGCGTTGCGGGCCGGGGCCACCTGCCTGACCACGCCCGCCGGTGCGGTGCTGCTCAATCCTCCGCACAACGAGAAACTGACCGGCCTGGCCAAGGGACAACTGCTCGCGCTCAAGGCCCTCAACCGGGGACCGGCGACCGTCGCCGAGCTGTCGCAGGCGGCGAACGGCGACGACGTGGCCGAGCTGATGGCACGGCTCGCCGCGGGAGGCTGGTTGTCCGTGACGGTCCGCGACGGCGGCCGCGACCTCTACAGCGTGCATCCGTTCGGCAAGCCGCGCCCGCAGCCCGACAGCAGGCCCGCCTGGTCGGCGACGCTGTCGAAGTTCGCTGTGCTGCATCGTGATTCGGACGGGTTCGTGCTCGAGCATCCGCTGTCGTGGTGCGACGTGCGCATCCACGATCCGCGACTGCTCGCGCTGCTCGACGGACCGGGCGCGGCCGACAGCACGCTGCCGATCGCGGTGAAGACGCAGTTCGCCGACGATCTGTTCCGGTGTGGATTCCTCGTCGCCGACCCCGACGCCGAGGAGCGCGCGTTCACCACCCGCAGCTGGAGTGCGCCGGACCTGTGGTTCCACCGGCGCAGCACGCTCGGCGAACGCACCGTCACGTGGGAGCATTTCGGCCCGACCGAATGGGCGAAAGGTCAATTCCCGCAGCCGCCCGCCCGCAAGGCGGCCTATCCGGGCGAGCCGTTGCCACTGCCCGCGCCCGATCTGGCCGCATTGCGCGAGGCCGACCCGCCGCTGACCGCGGTGCTCGAGGACAGGGTCTCCACCCGCGCCTTCGACGACGCCAACCCGGTCACCGTGGCCCAACTGGGTGAGCTGCTGTATCGCACGGCCCGGACCAGGAGCACCCGCTCGGAGGTCGAGGGCGAGGAACTGGTGTCCAAGCCCTACCCCAGCGGGGGCAGCGTCTACGAACTCGAGCTGTATCCAGTGGTGCGCAATGTCGAGGGCCTCGCACCGGGCATGTATCACTACGACTCGGTCGAGCACGTGCTGCGTCCGGTGGCCGCCGCCGACAGTCCGGCGGTGGCGAAATTGGTGAAGTCCACCTCGGCGACCCTGTCCGACGGCGCCGAACCGCAGGTGCTCATCGTCATGGGCGCGCGTTCCGGACGTGTCATGTGGACCTACGAGCAGGTCTCCTACGCCGTCATCCTCAAACACGTCGGTGTGCTGATGCAGACGATCTACTTGGCGGCTACCGCCATGGGTCTGGGCGCGTGCGCGCAGGGTTTCGGCGACACCGCGGCCTTCGTGACCGCCGCGGGTGTGGACGAACTCGAGGAATGCAGCGTCGGCAGCATCATCATCGGCTCGCCCGCGCCGCGCTGAGACGCGGCGACCGGCCGGCGGCCAGGTAGGCGCGTTTGGCCTCCGGCCACCGGGCCGCCATGTCCAGCAGGTAACGCAGTTCCAGGTCGTGGCCCGCGGCGACATCCGTGCCGGAGTCGGCGACGAGTCCGGACTCCGCGTCGCGCACGATACGCAGTGTGTGGCTGCGGATGTCGTCGGGTGGATAGTCGGACGCATGCCTGCGCAGTTGCAGCAGCGCGTCGCGGATCTCGATCGCCATCCGGTAGCGGCGCAGCGCCGGTCCGCGGCGGTGGGATTCGTCGACCAGCACGATATGCGGGATCGCGGCGGTCAGATCGGCCCAGAGTGGTTGCAATGTCCGGCAATCACGGCTGTCACGGTCCCATCCGACGCGGACCAGCAGCATGCGCACCAGCGGAATCGCCAGCAGCGCCGTGATGACGGCGAAGAAGGCGAATCCGCTCAGCGACCATCCTTCGCCCTGATCGGTCGGCGAGACTCCCATGGGTGCCCGCACGACGACGACCACCGCATAACAAATCCAGAAGGCCCCTACGCAGATCAAGGCGACGTAGGTGATCCGCTGGGCGAGCGGCGTTTCGGCGGAACGGATTTCGCCGATACCGGCGCGTGCGAGCAGGAAGCCCGCCCCGGCCAGCGGCAGGCAGGTCGCGGCGGCGCTGAAGGCGTACCACCGCGAGAAGGTTTCGGCAGGCAACAGCTCCAGGGCGATCGCCACGTCGATCAGCACGGTGAATATCGCCGCGGTCACCGCGACCGAGTCGTAGCGGCGCTGCCGCCGAGCAGCGCCGCCGGAATCCGCGCCGGCCAGCAGGCGTGCTACACCGTACACACTGCCGGCGGTCAGGAATCCGACCATCGCGCCCAGGTGCGTGACGACTGCCGGGGCGCCGGTTCGAATCGACACCACCGCGAGAAGCATGCCGATCCCGGCGAACCCCAGTGCCCGGTTGATCAGACGATCGGTCGCGCTGTCCCGGACGAATATCCAGCGCAGGATCGCTACGAGGACGGCGAAACACGTGATCGCCACCGTCGGAAACAGCGGTACCGCCGTCATCTCCGCCGGTCCCGGTGGGTAGCGGCAACGATGTCGTGCTTCCCGGTCCGATCGTGCATGGAACGAACGATAGGGGCCGAGCGGCACCGAGGCCACTCGCCCGTGGCTACCGGCGGCCTCGCTCTCACGCCTGGGCCAGGATCTCCTCGTCGCTCATCGACGCCACCTCCATATAGAGGCGCGCGACCGCGGACAGCCGCTCCGGGACGCCGCGATCGGCTTCCCGTTGGGCGAGCCGCTCGGCCAACCCCGCCACGGTCCGCGTCGCGAAGACGTCCGCGACCAGCGCGTGGTCGACCTCCAGCCATTCCCGCACCCGCGCGATGACGGTGGTGGCCAGCACCGAATCGCCGCCGAGGCCGAAGAAATCGTCGTGCACACCGACGGTGTCCACGCCGAGGACTCCGGCCACGATATCGGCGAGTGCGGCCTCGACGTCGTTGCGTGGTGCGCTGTTCTCGGCGGCGCCCGCGCCGGGTTCCAGCAGCGCGACCACCGCGCGCCGGTCCAGTTTGCCGTTGCCGGTCAGCGGCATCTGCTTCAGGAATTCCACCCGGGTGGGAATCATGTAGGCGGGCAACAGATTCGCGACAGCGGCGGTGATGTCGCCGATGTCGTCCCGCTCACCAGCGACGGCCGCGACCAGTTTGGGCGCGCCCGCGCCGACCACCGCCGCCACGGCGTGGCGCACGCCGGGCACCGTGCGCAGCGCGCTCTCCACCTCGCCGAGTTCGACTCGGTAGCCCCGGATCTGCACCTGATGGTCGGCGCGACCCAGGAATTCGATGGTGCCGTCGGGCCAGTATCGAGCCATGTCACCGGTCTTGTACCACCGGATGCCCTCGTATTCCACGAATCGCTCGGCGGTGCGTTCCGGGTCGTTTCGATAACCCGCCGCGACATTCGCACCGCCGACCCAGAATTCACCGGGCACCCAGTCGGGACAGTCGCGGCCGGCCGGTGAGACCACTCGGCATCGGACATTGCGCAGCGGAACGCCGAACGGCACGGCCGCCCACTCCGCGGGTGGCTCGCCCACCACCTCACAGATGGTGTTGTGGATCGAGGTCTCGGTGGCCCCGCCCAGTCCGGAGAAGCGGCAGCCCGGGACCTGGGCCGCCAGCCTGCGCGCCAGATCCGCGCCGACCCAGTCGCCGCCGAGGGTGACCGCGCGCAGCGAATCGCCGAGCTGATCGCCGCCGATGTCCAGGATCATGTCGAGCATGCTCGGCACACAGTTGAGGATCGAAACCCGATGGTGGCGAAGCAGTTGCACCCAGGTCGTCGCTTCGGCGCGCTGCCCGGGATCGACCGCGACCACCGAGCCGCCGGCCGAGAACATGCCGAAGATGTCGTAGACCGACGCGTCGAACTCCAGGGCCGACAACGCCAGTACGCGGTCGGCGCTGCCGACCTCGAACCACTCGTTCACCGCGTCGATGGTGTTCATCGCGCCACGGTGCGGCACGTCCACGCCCTTGGGCACACCGGTGGAACCGGAGGTGAAGATCACGTAGGCGATCGCTTCGGTATCCGGGAAAACCGGCGCGGCCAGCGGGTTCGGGTGCTCGCGCGCCGCATCGATGGAGACGCACGGGATCGGCACACCCATATCGCCGCCGGGAAGGGTCACGGCCGCGACGATCGCTCCGGTCCGCAGGATCTCGGCACGCCTGCCGACCGGCTGATCGAATCCGATGGGCACGTAGGTCGCGCCCGCGGCCAGCACACCGAGCACCGCGAGGATCTGATCGGGCCCCTTCGGAAGCTGGACCGCCACGGCGTCGCCGGGCCGCACCCCCTCACGGTGCAGCGCGCCGGCGACGGCGAGTGCGCGTGACGCGAGTTCGCCGTAGCTCCACTCCCCCGCCTCCGCGCCGAGGCCCCACACCACCGCGGGCGCACCGGGATTCGTGGCGGCGTAGTCGAAGAATCCCTGGTGCAGGCAGCGACCGCTGACCGGCCCGTCGGTGGCGTTGACCGCCGCGCGCACCTCGGCCTGGGCGACCGGCAAGCGCACCGCGGCCTCGGCCTTCCAACCTGCCTCGCCCTCGCCGAGGCGGTCGATGGCCTGCGTGTAGCGGGCGAACATGGCGTCGACCATCCCCGCGGGGAATGCCGATTCGCGGACGTCCCAGTTGAGCAGCAGCCCGCCGCGCACCTCGGTGACCTGGGCATCCAGCAGCACCTGCGGGCCCTGGGAGATGATCCACACCGGATCGCCGAAGGTTTCGGTCACCCGGTCGGCGAACAGTTCGCCCAGATTCAGCGCGCTGGTGTAGACCACGGGCGCCAGCACCGGCTCACCACGGTGCCTGCCCAGGTCGCGCAGTACCTCGAGTCCGGAATAGGACGTGTGCGCACCGCTGTCGTGCATGCTGCGCTGCAGAGCACGGGCCCGGTCGGCTACCGACATGTTCTCCGTGACATCCACCTCCAGCATGATCGACGAGGTGAAATCGCCGATCACCCGGTCGATTTCGGGATGGACCGGTTCGCGATGGAACAGCGGGACGTTCAGCAGGAACCGGCTCTGCGCCGACCAGCCTCCGATGGTTTCGGCGAAGACCGCCGCCAGCGCCATGGCCGGGGTGATGCCGCGCTGATGGGCCGCGGCGAGCAGACGCCGCTTCGCCTCCGGCGCCAGCCAGTGGTCGTAGCGCACGGTGCGGTGCGGTGCGCTGCGCTCACCGACCGGAACGGTCGGAAGCTCCGGCGCGCCGGGCAGTTCCGGCAACCGCTGCTGCCACCACTGCCGGTCGCGCTCGCGGGCGGCGCTGTCCTCCTGGCGTTCGGTGCGGTAGCGGCGATAGGTGTAACCGGGGGCGGTCACGGTGGCGCCGTGGTAGAGCTCGGCGAGTTCGGAGATCAGCACCCGGTAGCTCATCGCGTCACCGGCCAGCATGTCGACGTCGAGATGCAGGCGGGTGCTGTTCTCGTCGCGCAGGGTGAGCGTGATGTCGATGACCTGACCGTCCTCGATGGCCAGGCGCTGATGGGTCTTCCCTTCGCGTAATTCGGCCAGCGCGGCGTCGGCCGCTTCCGGCCCGTGCGACCGCAGGTCGACCACCGCGAAGACCGGCCTGCCGGGTTCGGGCATGGTCTGCTGCGTGCCGTCGGGCAGGAATCGGGTGCGCAACATCGGGTGGGCCGCGACCAGATCGGCCACCGCGCGCTCGAGTCGCGCGGGATCGATCCGGCCGCCGTCGAATTCGACGTAGAGGTGGGCCGCGACGCCGCCGAGTTCCTGTTCGTCGGAACGGCCGATCCAGTAGGCGTGCTGCATGGTGGCCAGCGGGAAGGGGTCCTCGTCGGCCTGCGGCTCGGCGGAGGCCGGTTCGGGGGTCTGCTCGACCTGCGAGCCGGACTCCTCCGCCCCCAGCAGACCGTGCCATGCGTCCACCGTGGGGCTGGCCGCGAGCTGAGCGAAGTTGATATCGACGCCCCGTTTGCGCCAGCCACCGGCCAGCTTCATCGTGCGGATCGAGTCGAGACCCAACTGGATCAGATCGTCGTGATCGGCGACCTCGCCCGCGGCGATACCGAGCTGGCCGGCCACCGCGGCCCTGATCTCCTCCTTGGTGATGCCGACTCCGCCGTCGCCCGGCCGCTGTGCCGACTCCATTCCGCTGTCACTCCTTGCCTGATCCGACATGAACGCCTCCACTACCCCCGGCCGCGTACCGCGATGAAAACTCGCTGGTCGAGCAGGGCGACCGGATGGTCAGCCGTGGGCAGGACCAGCTCGGGCGTGAGGCCTGCCGCGACCAGTTGATCCCGCCATTCGCGCTCGGTCAGGAAGATCCGGTCGGTGCCCGCCCGCACGTCGGTCAGGCCGGCGTGCGGCTGATCCTCCCGCGGCGACATCAGGAAGTGCACGGAGGTCAGCTGCTCGCAGTGCGCGTGACAGGTCTCGATGATCACCACCGCGC
Organism: Nocardia gipuzkoensis; assembly: GCF_021183645.1. Classification (NCBI taxonomy): domain Bacteria; kingdom Bacillati; phylum Actinomycetota; class Actinomycetes; order Mycobacteriales; family Nocardiaceae; genus Nocardia; species Nocardia gipuzkoensis. Next base: position 1,697,225 of record NZ_CP089225.1, read on the forward strand.
CACCGGGTTCGAGCAGATCGTGCAGTTGCCCGAGGGTCACCGCGATGTCGTGGGCGTTGTGCAGCACATTCGCCGCGATCACGATGTCGTAGCGCGGCTGATCCGCCAGGTCCGCGTTCATGTCGACGATCCCGTACCGCATCCACGGGTAGTCGGCGAACCGCCGCTTCGCGGCCTCGAGGAAGAAGGTGGACACGTCGGTGAAGTGGTACTCCACCGGCAGTCCGGACAGCGCGGCCGTGACGTCGTCGGTGGTGCCGCCGATGCCCGCGCCCAGTTCCAGCACACGCACCGGCGACCGGTCACCGCGCAGGCCGTCGACCAGGTCGGCGACCGCCCGGCCCGCGGCCAGGTTCAGATAGCGGCTGCTGAGGTTGTCCCGGTAGGCGGCCTCGGCCGTGGTCATATCCCCGTTGGGGAACAGCAACTCCTGGACGCGCATGCTGTCCTGGGCGAGTTCGGTCAGGTGGTCGTCGGAGGCTTGCAGGAAGGTCGCGAGCGGACGCGGATATCCCAGGTCCGCACAGACTTCGACCAGACTGGGCCTGGTCGGCGCCTGCACCGGCCGCGCGTACCGGTAGCCGTGATCCACGTCGCCCTCGAGGGAGCCGTTCGCGGCCAGTGCCTGCAACCATTGCCGCAGCAGCCACCGGTGCCGCGGGGCGAATCGCATGCGCGTCGCGATGTCGTCCACGGCGCGAATGTCGGTTTCGGACAGGAACGGTCGCAGCGCGGCCAGCATGGCGCGCAGTCCGAACAGATCCATATCGTGCCGCGCCGAACGGAAGCGCTCGGCGTCGAAGTCGCTCGGAACGGCGTGCTGGGCAGCCTCTTTCGCCCTGGCGACCCGATCGGCGGCACTCGCCATCGCACCCGAGGGCAGACTCCGCACCACCGGCGCCGACCGCGTCGGTGGCGCTACCTCGGCAACCACCGCCTGCGGAGCGGCACCGCCCGCTTCGGCCCCGATGAGCCGGACCACGTCATCGAGCGAGGCGCCGCCGATGAGATCGCCCACCGGCACGTCGGCGCGGAATTCGCTCTTGACGCGCCTGCGCAGTTCCAGGGCCTGAAGGGAGTCCAGACCGATGGCGACCAGCGACCGGGTGCTGTCGATCGTGTCGGCATCGTCGGCGCCGATGATCTCGGCGAGCAGCCGCACCATGCGGGCGGGCACGTCGGCACCGGTCACCTGCGCGCCGCCGACCTCGCGGCCGGAATCGGCCACCGGGGCGGACACGGCGATCGGTGTCTCCAGCCCGGACAAGACGGGACCGTAACCGAAGGCGCCGAGCACGGTGCGCCCGCGATCCCAGTCGAAGGCGGCGACGACCGCGTTGCCACGCAGCCCGCCGAGGCCGAGGGCGATGGCATCCGGCGAAGCCATCGGTAGATACCCGACCTCGGCCAGTTTCGCGAGGTCGGCATCGCCCTTGCCCTCGAAGACGTCCCACTGACCCCACTGCACCGACACGCACCGCAGACCGTCGGCGTCCAGGCGCCGCGCGATCGCGTCGACCATCCGGTTCGCCGCGGCGTAGACGACCGTGCCACGTCCGCCGAGTGTGGCGGCGAGCGAGGAACACAGGACGATCTCGCAATCGTCGGCCCTGGTCAGCGCATCGAGGACATTCGCGATGCCGACGACCTTCCCGGACAGGGCTTGCTCGACCGGACCGTGGGTGATCTCGGTGAGTTCGAGTTCGCCGATCACCGAATTGTCCGCCGCCGCGTGGATCACGAGGTGTGCCGGGGTGTCCCGGAGCCGGTCGGCCAGCCGCGCGACCGACGCCCGGTCACCGATGTCGCACGGCACCACCGTGACCTCGGCCGACCCCAGCGCACGGATATCGCGCAGTCGCCGCGTGACCGCCTCGGTCTCCCCCGACCGGCTCAGCAGCGTCACCCGCCGGGCCCCGTTGCGCACCACGTGTTCGCAGAACTCGAGCCCGAGACTGCCGGTGCCACCGGTGATGACCACATTCTCCGGGTTCGACGGCCCGCGCAGCAGCGCGGAGTGGTCCGCTTCGACGAGCCGCTTGGCGTACAGATTGCCGTCACGCAGCGCGAGCTCGGGCTCCTCGGCCGTGTGCAGCGCGGTGACTATCGACGGTACCGCCTGCGCGTTCGCCTGGTCCGCAGCGAGATCCAGATGGCGGAACGCGACACCGGGATATTCCGTGCTCGCCGAACGGAAGCCGGCGCTCGCGCCTGCGTGTACCGGATGCGGCGGCGCGTCACCCGGGACTGCCGCTTCACCGGCGACGGTGAGCAGCCAGTATTCGGTCACCCCCGCATCGGGCTTCGACCACCAGCGCCGCGCGCCGAGGAACTCGGCGACCTCCGCGACCGCGGCGGAACCGTCCAGCTCGGGAAGGTTCGGCAGCAACACCACGATGGTGTCGATATCGCCGTCGCCGCTGCCCGCTCCGATATCGAGCAGTCGTCCGCCCAGCCCCTGATTCGTCGCGTATTCGACCAGTGCAGCGGCGAGTTCGGCGCACTGACCGGTGTGATCGACGATGCCCAGCGCGCGGGGCGCGGTCATCGACCGCCGCACCAGCCGGACCCACTCTTCCACGAGCAGTTGCGGTTTCGGGGCGGCTTGCGCCACCGTGACCGATTCCGGCTGTGCCGGGGCGGCCTGCGCACACGCCGCGGTGCGGGCGGACGATCTGGCGCCCCCGAGGGTGACATCGTGGGGAAGCCACAGTGTCATCTCGTTCATCCGCACATTCGGGAAGTCCGGCAGCGGCAGCCGAGCGGGCGCGCCGGGGTCGATGCGCAGGCTCTCCCAGCGGTAATTCAGGTCGTTGACCGCGAGTACCGCGAGATTCCTGGTGAATTCGGTCAGATCGGTCGCCGTGCGGCTCGACGTGCCGCTCACCGTGGTGGCGCGATCGGCCGCGAATTCGGCGAGACTCTCCTCGACGGCCAGCTGCAAGGTCGGATGCTCGGCGAGTTCGACGAAGGTGTCGATCTCCCGCGCGACCGCGGCCGCGACGGCGCGGTCGAATCGGACCGGGTTGCGCAGATTCCAGAACCAGTACTCGTCGACGGGGAGATCGGGAGTGATCGCATCACCGAGCGTCGCGCCGAGACAGTCGATCTCGGAGTCGAGGAAGCGGGCATTGTCCAGCCTGCTGTGCACGGCGTCGCGGATCACGTCCCGGAACTCGTTGAGCAGGCTGGTATGCGCCGGGTAGCGGACCCGGATCACGCGGGCGAACCGGCCGCGTTCGGCGAGCACGTCCACGACGGCCTGCACGGTGTCGCGATCGCCGGAGATCCCCACCATGCGGGGCGAGTTCACCACCGACACCTGCGCCCACCCGGACTGACGCGCCAGCACGTCCTCGCACTCGTCCCGATCGGCGGCGACGACCGCCATGGCATAACGGTCGGAGGCGATCTTGTCGACCGCGCGGGCGCGGGTACCGACGACGACGATCGCGTCGGCGAGGGTCATCGTCCCCGACAGGTAGGCGGCGGCGATCTCCCCCTGGCTGTGCCCGATCGTGGCGGCGGCCTCGATGCCGACCGATCGCCACATCGCGCCGAGACCCACCATCTGCATGAACAGGGCGGGCTGGACGATCCTGGCGTTGTCGTCGGCCTCGGCCTCCGCGTCGAGCAGGTACGGCAGCGGGGATTCGCCGAACAGGTCACGGAAGACACCGTCACAGCGATCGACCTCGAAGCGGAACGCCTCCACCCGGTCGTAGAAGAGTCTGCCCATGCCAGGGCGCTGACTGCCCTGGCCGGGCAGCACGTAGGCGATCCGGCGCGCGGCGGCTGGTTCGGTGGTGCCGACCACCGCCGGGTGGTCGGATCCGTCGCGCACCGCCGTCAGCGCCGCGTCGAGATCGTCGCGGCCGGTCACCATCAGCAAGGCGCGGTGACGCCGCGCGACCCGGGTGCGCAACAGCATGTCCGCCACGCGATCGACGGTGACGGCGGGGCGATCCGAGACGTAGGAGAGGATGGACGCTGCCTCTTCGCGCAGCGTAGCGGGGGTATCCGCCGACAGGAGAACCGGAATCGATCCGTCGGGCAGGCGATAGTTAGAAATCGTCGTTCTCCTCACGAACGGGCATCGCGATGATCGCGTGCGCGTTGGATCCACTCGCGCCGAAGGAGGACACCGCGCCGTAGCGGACGCCGTTCTTCGGTTCCCATGGCTGGAGTTCCGTGGCCAGCCGCAGACTCGACCGGTCCCAGTCCACGCGGGTAGTGGGCTTGTCGGAGAACAAGGTCGGCGGGATCTGTCCGTGCCTGCCCGCGAGCAGCAGCTTGATCAGACCCAGCATGCCCGCGGCCGCCTGCGCGTGGCCGGCGTTGGACTTCACCGAACCGAGCAGGGGTCGGGTACCGGCGGCGCCGTAGGTGTTCTGCAATGCGACCAGTTCGACCGGATCGCCCGCGCGGGTGGCGGTGCCGTGTCCTTCGATCATGCCGATGTCGGCCGGATCGATACCCGATTGCGCGATGGTCTTGCGGATCAACCGTTCCTGAGCATCGGTGCGCGGCACGAGGATCGGTTTGCCCTTGCCGTTGTGATTGTGGTTGGAGGCCAGCAGACGGCCGTATACGCGGTGCCCGAGTCGCCGTGCGCGCGACTCACGTTCGACGACGACGATGCCCGCTCCTTCACCCCACAGCGTGCCGGTGGCGTCGTCGGAGTACGCGCGGCAGTGACCGTCGGTCGACAGCGCGTTCAGTTTGGAGAATTCGTAGAAGACCCCCGGACCTCCCATGACGCAGACCGCACCGGCCAGCGCCCATTCGCAATCCCCGTCGCGCACGGCGGCAGCGGCGAGATGAACCGCGGTCAGGGATGAGGCGCAGGCGGCGTCGACGGCCATCGACGGGCCGATCAGCCCGAGGCAGTGTGACACTCGTCCCGCAGCGCTCAGCAATCCGTAACCGATGGTCCGAACCCCGGTGTATTCGTTGACTTCCGCCGCCACCGGTCCGTATTCCATCGGCGAACAACCGATGAAACATCCGGCGTCCTCACCGGCGAGCGCGCCCGGATTCAATCCCGTATTCTCCAGCGCCCGCCACGCGACGCGCAGCGCGACTCGCTGCTGCGGATCCGTCGCAATCGCCTCGCGCTGGCCGATGCCGAAGAAAGCGGGGTCGAATTCCGCTGCGTCGTCCAGGAATCCGCCCGCGTCGCAGACGTTGCTCCATCCGTCGAGCTCCGATACCGAAAGCAGATCCTCGACCGGCCAGCCGCGATCGCGCGGAAAAGGCCCGACCAACTCCCTCGACGCTGTGAGCGCGGACCAGAACGATCCGGGACTGTCGATTCCACCCGGCGCCTCGACGGCCATTCCGGAAATGACGATGTGATCGACGTCCTGCGCCGTTGCTGATGTCACCGCTGATCCTCGAGTTTCATACCGCCGGTGCGGGATGCGCCTGTTCGGCAAGCAATTCCGCGATGGCAGAGACGTGGTTGTGCAGATAGAAATGTCCGCCCTCGAACATCGTGACCTCGACGTCGTCGCCGTGGCGGTGCCAGCCGTGCAGGTCCGCCATCGAGACGATCGGGTCGCGATCACCGCCGATCGCGTGAATCCTGGTGGCGACGCGGACCGTCTCCGGGCACCGGTACGCCTCGGAGGCCTTGTGGTCGGCCTTGATGGCGGGCAGCGACAGCCGCATGATCTCCCGGCTCGCGAGCACGTCGGAGTTGATGCCCTCGAGCATGATGAGGTGATCGAGCAGCTCGTCGTCGTCTTCCGGTGTGGGCTTGCGATATTCGGCTCGCGACGGCGCCACCGCCGCCGAAATCGTGAGCTGCCGTACATCGACGCCCGCGGCGAGGGCGAGCCTGACGAATTCGAAGGAAACGAGCGCGCCCATACTGTGCCCGAATGCGACAATCGGCACATCGCGGTTGTAGTTCGACATCCGGAATTCGGCGAAAGCGCCCGCGGCAATATCCTGGAGCGAGGTCAATGCCGGTTCGCCGGCACGGTCCTGACGTCCGGGATACTGGAAGATGATGACGTCGTAATGCGCACTGAACGCTTTGGAGAGTGTGCGATACGCGGACGCTCCCGCACCGGCGTGCGGAAAGATCAACAGCGGCAGCCGCTCGGGCGAATCCGGCTTGTGAAACTTTCTGATCCATCCCGGTTTGTGCTGCATAGTGCTACCCACTTTCGAAACTCCCGCCGACAACTACAGCGGAAGCAAACCCGCAAACCGTTCGATACATGGTGCAACGCAGCAGTTATCGGCCTATCTTAGGTAAGGCTATCATAAGTTTTTGCCTCGCACCGGGCGAGCGCCGCCGCCAGAACCGCGACGCTGCGATCCCACAGGGCAGCCAGGCGGTCGATCTCGGCCTGCGTGAACAACGCCGCACTCCAGCGCCACGTGATCATCAGCTGCGGTCCGCTCTCGGTGGTGTGGACCGCGGCGATCAGGCCGAGGGAATAGCGCAGCGGCAGATCGGGTTCGGGCGCGATCGGCACGGCCGCGGTCAGCGCCGGATCGGTGATCATCGACCACGTTCGGTCGGCCTGCCCGCCGAGATCCACCCGGCCCAGATAGTTGAACTCCACCTGAGGTTCCGGTGTACCGGACAACTCCGCGACCGCGAGCACCGATTGCAGCAGCCCGAAATCGAGCCCCTGTTCCGGCACCGACGCGATGTGCGCGGCAACCGAATCCAGCAGTGCGCGGGCCGAGGCCGGTTCCGCCTGCGCCCGGTCCACGTCGATCGCGTTCGCACCCGCGCCGAGCCGAACCGGGTAGGTGGCCGAGAACCAGCCGACGGTACCGGAGGTGTCGGCCCCCACGACCGTGTCGGCCCGGCCGTGGCTCTCCAGCCCGATGAGCGCTCCGGCGTCCCACTCCTGGCCGCGCTCGCGCCGCCAGGACACCAGCGTCATCGTCAAGGCCGACAGCAGGAATTCCCGGACACCGTCGGCCCTGGTCAGCGCGCCGAGAATCTGCGCGGTGGTCGACGCGGGGACGGTCGCCGAAGTGAGCCGCAGCGACGACCACGTATCGGCCGGGAGCGGTTTGCGCTTCCCTACAGCGGGATCCGGGCCACTCACCTGCTCGACCCAGTAGTCGCGCTGGGCGAGCACGCCGGGCTGCGCGGCCCGCTCCCACATCAGCTGACACCAGCGCCGGTAGGAGGTGGGTTCGGCGATCGCCTTCGGCACCGCGCCGGAGACGACCTGATCCCATGCCGCTGCCATGTCGGCCAGCAGGATTCCCCAGGACACCACATCCACCGCGAGATGGTGAATGGCGAGGAAGAGGATGTCGCCACCGGGCGCACCCCGGAACCACACCGCGCGCACCATTTCCCCGGCCACCGGGTCGAGCTCGTCGATCGCGAGGAGGCTGGCCGAGGTCAGCGCCTCGCCGAAAGAGTGTGCCGGACCGTCGAATGCGTGACTCGCGAGCACGTCCGACGCGGACACGCATCCGGGTTCACGGGTGACGAGGCGCGGGCCGTCCCGCGTCTCGTCCAGGCGGGAGCGCAGCGTGTCGTGCCCGTCCAGCACCGCCTGCAACACCGCTTCGAGGTCCGCCCCGGTGATGCCCTCGGGCAGCGCGAGCAGCACGTGCTGGGCCAGGCGCCGGTACCGGGGCTGGCGGTGCATCCAGGAAACGATGGGCAGCGGCAGCACCGGGCCGTAGTCGTCTCCGCTCGGCACACGCGAGGGCGCCTCGCTCGCCCGGCTGTCGATCGCGGCGGCGAGGTCACGAATCGTCGGCGCCGCGAGCACCATGCGCACGTCGATCGCGATGCCGTGCCTGCGAGCCTTGTTCACCAGCGAGATCGCGACGATGCTGTCCATGCCGAGAGCGAAGAAGTCGTCCGTCACGCCGGGCGTGCGGCCGTCGAACACCTCGGTGAGCACCGCGGTGAGAGCCCGTTCGGTCTCGGTATCCGGCTCGGCGGAAGCCGAGGCGCCCTCCCCGCTGAGCGAACGTTCGGCGAGCACGGCGAGTTCGCGCACGTCGAGTTTGCCGTTGGCGTTCACCGGGAGCCGCGGCAGCACCACCAGCCGTGCGGGAATCATGTACGCGGGCAGGCGATCGGCCAGCGCCGACCGCACGGCGACCGGATCGGCGGCGCGGCCGGGCTCGCACACCACGAATCCCACCAGGGTCACCGCATCCCCTCGGCGCACCACGGTCGCCGCGGCGGCGGCGATTCCCGGCAGGGTTCGCAAAGCCGTTTCGACCTCGCCGATCTCGATGCGGTACCCACGGATCTTCACCTGATCGTCGGCACGCCCCAGGTAGCCGAGGTTGCCGCCGGGCAGTCGGCGCACCAGATCGCCGGTGCGGTACATCCGCCTGCCCTCGGCGAAGGGGTCGGCGACGAAACGACCCGCCGTACCGGCCGGGCGTCCGGCATAACCGCGCGCCAGCTGCGGACCGGCGAGATACAGCTCACCGATCACGCCGACCGGCACCGGGCGGAGCCTGGAATCCAGTACGTAGGCGGTTGTTCCCGCGGTCGGCTTGCCGATCGTCGGCACGTCGAGGCCGGTGGCTCCGGGTGCGGTGACATCGGCGACCACCGCTTCGACGGTCGTCTCGGTCGGGCCGTAGCAGTTGTGCACCGCGACGCCGGGCAGGCCGCGCAGGCGATCCCACAGCTGCGTGTCGATGGCCTCACCGCCGAGGGCGAGCACGGCGGGCGGCCGGTCGAGCAGTCCGGCGGCCACCAGCTGCCGGAACATCGACGGGGTGGTATCGATCATGTCGATTCCGTGCCGCCGCATGCCGTCCACCAGGCGCTGCGCGTCGCGCATGGCCGCGTCGTCGAACAGGTGGATGCCGTGGCCGTCGAGCAATCCGACCATCGGCTGCCACGAGGCGTCGAAGCTCAACGACCAGGCGTGCGCGATCCGCAGGGGGCGCCCCAGCTTTTCCACCGCGGTCCGGTACACCCGTTCCCGGTGATCGGTGAAGTACGCGACAAGGGCCGCATGAGAATTGACCACACCCTTGGGTTCGCCGGTCGAGCCGGAGGTGAAGATGACGTAGGCGCTGCCGGCCGGATGCCGCGCGATCGCGGGCAATTCGGCGGTGGCGCGTCCGGCGATGTCGAACTCGTCGAGGTCGAGCACGATCGCCGGGTCGAGATCGGCGCCGTGGCCGTCGGAGACGAGCACCAGCTTCGGACCGGCCTGCCGGAGGATGGATTCGATACGGGCCGCGGGCAGTCCGACGTCGACGGGCACATAGGCGGCGCCCGCCGCGAGCGTGGCGAGCACAGCGATGATCGCGCGCTCCCCACGCGGCAGCTGCACGGCTACGACATCTTCCGGCCCGACACCGCGCGCGAGCAGTTCACCGGCCAGTCCCTTCGCGCGTTCGGACAACTCCCGGTAGGTCAGCGCGGAGGTGTCCGTGGTGAGGGCGACCGCGTCGAGAGTCGCGCTCACCTGACGCTCGAACAGCTCGAAAACCGTCACCCCACCCTCGCGCCCGGGTACTTCGGGCGTGGTTTCGAACAGGCGTGCCTCCGCGCGCGCCGCATCCGGCAGCACGTCGAGATCGTCGGTGCGCAGATCCGCCGCGTCCGGCAGACGCCGCAGGACGGCCAGCATGGCCGCGCCGATGTCGTCCGGCAGATACGGCACCGATTCCCGCACGGCCTCCACGACGACGGCCAGTTCGTCACCGTGCACGTGCGAGACCACGGTGAGCGGGTAGTGCGTCAGGTTCTTGGCCATCATCGGCCGGAAAGTGACCTCGCCCACGGTATTCACGCCGACCGCGTCGTCCATGGGGGCGTTCTGGAAGACGAACATGGTGTCGAACAGCGAGCTGTATCCGGCCGCGCGCTGCACCGACGACAGACTCAGATATCCGACATCGCGCATGGCGGCCGATTCGCGCTGCAGGCGTGCGCATTCGGACGCGACCGGCGCCGCCGGATCCGTCCGGAACACCACCGGGATGGTGTTCAGGAACAGGCCGATCATGCGTTCCACGCCGGATATCTGCTCCGGACGGCCCGTGACGATGGTGCCGTAGACGACGTCGCGGCGATCGGTCAGCCGCGACAGCAGGATCGTCCAGGCGAACTGCACGACGGAGTTCAGCGTCAGTCCGTGCTGCCGCGCCCAGCCACGCAGCCGCGCGGTGTCGTCCGCGGACAGGATGAAGCGGGTCACCTCGGCCGTCGCCGACGTCGCCCCCCGGGCGAGTCCCATGCTGGTTCCGCCGTCGGCGATCATCAGGGGTCCGCTGAGACCGGCCAATTGCTCGCCCCACCAACGCTGCGCCGCCGACATGTCCTTGGCGCCGAGCCAGCCGATGTAGTCCCGGTACGGCCGCACCCGAGGAAGCGCGTCGGCCGAGCCCCCGGCCAGATACAGTGCCCGCAGCTCACCGAACAGCAGTCCGAGCGACCAGCCGTCCAGCAGGATGTGGTGGATCGTCATGATCAACCGCCACCGCGCGGCGTCGTCCTCGCCCGGTGGCAGCGTCACCAGCGTGGCGCGCAGGGACGGTCCCTTGCCGAGGTCGAACGGGCGTGCCAGCTCCTCGGCTTCGACGTCGTCCAGTTCCTCCACCCGCGCCGCACGTTCGGTCCAGGGCAGTTCGACCCGGCGCGGCACGATCTGAACCGGCTTGGGCACGTCGCGATCCCAGAACACCGCACGCAGATTCGGGTGACGGCGCAGCAGCGTCTCGAGGCAACGGCGCAGCAGTGCGGCGTCCAGCGGTCCTTCGATGTCGACCACGAACGGGATGGTGTACACATCCTGCCCGGCACCGCTCAGCTGGGCCAGCGAGAACAGCCCCTCCTGCAATGGGCTGAGCGCCAGCACATCCTCGATCTCCGCAATGGCCTGACTCATACCCGTTCTCCTGCCTCGCTGCCTTCGCCGCGTCATCGACACCCGGTGATCCCGGCGTTCAGAGCGGCGTATCGCCGACGCCACGAATTCGCCGGCGGCACCCGTGGATGGCGCCCGCACGTCGTCGCTGTCGTCGATACGGCCTTCACCCCACCAAAAAGGCAAGGCTTGCCTAACTCAGAGTGATGGTAACCCACGCCGTCGCCGAGATATAGAGATGTGGTTTGGCTAACCTAATACGCCCCGAGCGCATGTCCCCGCAGGCACCACCACCCCCGCCCACACGACGAATCGTGTGGGCGAGGGCGGGTGAGATCCATGCCGCGACAGGGCGATCAGCGTTGCGTCGCCCACGAACTCTGGAGAGCTGCCAGTGCGTCCGCGTCGAGCCCGGAGGCGGACATCGGGGCGTGCTCTTGTTCGTCCACAGCGTCGTCGGGCGATACCGCGGGCGGATTCGCGATGGCCTCATCCACCGCCGCGGCCAATTCCGTGATGGTGAAGTGCTCGAATATCATCTGCGGGCTCAGCGGCAGACCGGCCTCCGCGGCCCGCGCCGCCCATTTGATGGCGATGACGCTGTCACCGCCGAGGCCGAAGAACCCGTCCTCGCGGCCGACCTCGGTGATGTCGAGCAGTTCCTCCAGGATCGCCGCCAAAGTGCGCTCGGTCTCGGTCTGCGGTGCGACGTAGCCGGATTCGAACGCGGCGGGCGCCGCGTGCCGGACCACCGAGCGGCTGGTGTCCCAGCCCTCCGGCAGGACGTCGAGCTCGCCGAAGGCCAGGTCGGGCTGTTCGGCGAAGGCGCGCAGCACCCCCACCAGCACATCGGCGAAGATCTCTCCGGTCTCCGCGACGTACAGATCCGGATTGACCACCACCCGCGCGACGAGGTCGCCATTGGTGTCCACCGAGTAGTCGAGGTGGAAGTCCATGAACGAGACGTCGTAGTACCCGGCGATACCGGTGAGCATGGTCGACCCGTCCGCGGTGAACGGCACGGGCACGGGGCGGTGCCGGAAGTGCATCATCACCTGGAACAGCGGATTGCGCGACAGCGAGCGGGCCGGATTGAGCGTCTCCACCAGACGTTCGAAGGGCACGCCCTGGTGACTGATCGCGTCGAGCGCCGCGTTGCGCACACGCTCGAGCATGGTGCGCGGCGTCGGATCGCCCGACACGTTGTGGCGCATCACCACCACGTTCGCGAACAGGCCGACGAGTTCGTCGGTGGTCTGACCGATCCGGTTGGCCACCGCGGCGCCGATCGCCACGTCCTCGCCGCCGCCGAGAATGTTGACGACCGCGGCGCTGACCGCCTGGCAGAGCATGAATTCGGTCGCACCGGCCTCCTCGGCCCTGGCGCGCAGCGCGTTCCAGGTCGCCGCGGGCAGCACACGGGCCGCGCTGAGCCCGTTACGGCCGAGGACGGGCGGACGCGGGTGATCGTGGGCGACGGCGATCTCGTCGGGCAGACCGTCGAGCGTCTTGCGCCAGTAGTCCAGCTGCGCCTGACCGTAGGCACTGACCTCGCGGTTGGCGCCGCGGTCGAAGATCTCCCGCTGCCAGATCGCGAAGTCGGCGAACTGGATGGGCAATTCGGCCCAGCCGGGGGCGGCCCCGTTCGAGCGGGCGCGATAGGCGACGGTCAGATCGTCCAGGAAGATCTGGCACGACCGCATGTCGGCGATGATGTGGTGCATCAGGATGGACAGCACGTGAGTCCGCGCATCCAGTCGCAGCACCCGCAACCGCACCATCGGCTCGGCGGCCAAATCGAAGACGTAGTCCCAGTCCGCGGCCAGCTCCTCCTGGAGCCGGGCGTCGACATCGTCGGCCTCGCCGATGTCCACGAGCGGAACCGGCACCGGCGCGGGCGGCGCCACCAGCTGATACGGCGTCCCTTCGTATTCGGGGAAGGTGGTTCGCAACGATTCGTGCCGGGCCACCACGTCATCGATGGCGGCGCGCAGCGCGGCCACGTCGAGCGGACCGTCGAAACGGACCGGGTAGCTGACGTTCTCGCCGTCGATCGCGCCCTCCAGCCTGCGCTGCAGCCAGTAGACCCGCTGCGAGTAGGACAGCGGGATTCGTTCCGGACGTTCCCTGCGCACCAACTCGGGCTTCACCACGCGTGTTTCGGCGACCGGCGCGGGCTCGGTGGCCTCGTCCTCGTCGAAGGCGTCGATCTCGTCGAGGTCGATATCGAACTCGTCGCGGAAGGCGGCGACCAGATGGGCGGCCAGCGCGGTGACGGTCGGCTTGTCGAACGGGACGCGCATGTCTATCTCGATGCCGAACTCGGCGCGGATCATGGTGATCAGCCGCGCCGCGAGCAGCGAATGGCCGCCGAGTTCGAAGAACGAATCGTCGGCGCCGACCCGCTCGCGGGTGAACAGCGTGGCGAACAGTCCCGCGATGCGGACCTCGGTCGGCGTCCGCGGCTCCCGGTACGCGCGGGCCTCGGCGAAGGCGGGCGCGGGCAGCGCTCGCTTGTCCAGCTTGCCGTGCGCGGTGAGCGGAACCTCCTCGATCACCGCGAAGGCCGAGGGAACCATGTATTCCGGCAGCGCCGCCGCCACGTGCGCGCGGACCTGGTCGAGATCTACCTCGGCGCCCGGAGCCGGCACGACGTAGGCCGCCAGGACCGGGCCGAGCATCTCGTGCTCCGCGACGATCACGACACAGTGCGCGACCGACGGATGGTCGGTGACGGTGGCCTCGACCTCACCGAGTTCGATACGGTGCCCGCGCACCTTGACCTGTTCGTCGGCGCGGCCGATGAATTCGATCTCACCCGCGGCATTGCGGCGGGCCAGGTCACCGGTGCGGTAGAGCCGCCCGCCCGCCAGGAAGGGATCGGCGACGAAGCGTTCCGCGGTCAGGCCGGGCCGGTGCAGATAGCCGCGGGCCAGCTGGCGTCCGCCCAGATAGATCTCGCCGACGACCCCGGAAGGCACCAGCTGCATGGCGTCATCGAGCAGGTAGAGGTACACATTGCGGTTCGGCAGTCCGATCGGCACGATGCCGTTGCCCTGCGGGCCTTCGACCTCCATGTGCGCCGAGCACACCACCGCCTCGGTGGGGCCGTAGTGATTGCGCAGGTCGGCGTCGAACTGGGCGGCGAACCGGTCGGCCACCTCGCCGGGCAGCGCCTCGCCGCCGACCGGAACGCGCCGCAGCGTGCGCCAGTCGTTCACCTCGGGCAGCACCAGGAAGGTGGCCAGCATGGACGGCACCATGTGCAGCACCGTGACGCCGTGACGGGTGACCAGATCCGCCACGTAAGGAATATCGCGGTAGGCGTTCGGCTTCGGAATCACCACGCGCGCTCCGGCGGTCAGCGTGACGAAGATGTCGAGCAGCGATGCGTCGAAACTCACCGAGGTCGATTGCAGTACCCGGTCCTGCGGGGTGAGATCCCATTCCGCGTTGAAGCCCGACAGGTGCTCGGCGATCGCCTCGTGCGGCACCGGAACGCCTTTCGGCTTGCCGGTGGAGCCGGAAGTGTAGATGACGTAGGCGGTATTCGACGGGTGCAGCGGCGTCGTGCGATCGGCGTCCACCGGGTCGCGGTCCGGCAGCGCCGCGGCGTCCTGTTCGGCCGCGGTCACCGCTACCGTGTCCAGCGTCAGCTTGGGACGGGCGTCATCGAGCAGATATTCGGTCCGCTCGGCCGGGTAGGCGGGGTCGATGGGCAGGTAGGCCGCGCCCGCCTTCTGCACGGCCAGGATCGCGACCACGAATTCGACCGATGTGGCCATACGCAGCGCGACCAGGTCTTCGGGGCCGACGCCCTGCCCGATCAGCCAGTGCGCCAGACGGTTCGCGTGTTCGTTCAGCGCGCGGTAAGACAGTTCGACCTCATCGGAGACCAGCGCGACGTTCTCCGGTGTCGCGCCGACCTGCCGCTCGAACATGGCGATCATGGTGGTCGGCTGCTCGTCGACGAGTGTGCCGTGCGAGATCGCAAGCAGATCGCGCCGCTCGGTCGCGCCCAGCAGGTCGAGATCGCGGATCAGCTGCGCGGGATCGCGCAGTGCGCTGTCGAGCAGCTGCACGTAGTGGTCGAGCAACTGGACCACCAGCGATCGTTCGAGTTCGTCGACCAGATAGGTGGCCTCCACGCGGGCGCCGGCGCCATCCTGGACGACCATCAGGCCGAGCGGCTCCTGCGCGACGACGCTGCCGAGGGTCAGTTCGCTCGCTTCGATGCCGGGCAGGTCGAATCCGTTGGCCGCGCCGCGCACACTGAAGCTGAGCTGGACCAGTTGTGCCATGGCGTCGCTGCCCGCCACCCGCTCGGGGCCGACCGCCTGGATCACGCGATCGACGCCCACGTCCTGGTGGGTGAAGGCGCCGACCACGGTCTCCTTCGTCCGATCCAGCAGCGCCGCGAAGGTTTCCGCACCGCGCGGCGTCGCGCGGATCAGCAGGGTATTGCCGAAATATCCGATCAACGCCTCCGCCCTGGCGTCGCGACGGTTGGTCACCGGCATGGAGACCAGGAAATCCGTGGCCGCGGTGTAGCGATGCACCAGCGCTTGGAACCCCGCGAGCAGCACCATGTACGGGGTCGCCGACTGCGCCCGCCCGGTCGAGGACACCAGCTCCATCAGCTCCCGCGGCAGTTCACGCACCACGCGGTCGGCGTTCTTGGACCCCGCCCCGCCCGCCCGGCGGCTCGGCAGTTCCAGCCGTTCCGGCAGGGGGGTCAGCGCGTCGCGCCAGAATGCCAGGCCGGCGCTCTCGTCGCCGCCGGATCGCCCGAGCACTTCGACGTCGACATACTGCGCCCTGACCTCGGGCAGATCACCCGCGCCACGGTAGGCCGCGTTCAGCTCGGTGAAGAACACCGGCCACGAGTCGTCGTCCCAGCCGATGTGGTGGACCACGAGGACGAGCACGTAGGACGCCGCGCCGACCCGGATCAGCGTCGGCCGCAACGGCAGATCGGTGGACAGGTCGAACGGGCGGGCGAATTCGCGCCGCGCGAGGACCTCGATCCGCCGCTGCAGCACGCTGTCGGGCAGGTCGGTGAGGTCGTGCCGCTGCCAGATGAGTGCGGCATCCTCGCGGGAGACCTGGTACGGCTCACCGTCGTCACCGACGTGATAGGTGGTGCGCAGCACCTCGTGCCTGGCGACGACGGTCGCGAACGCGGCCTGCAACCGCTCCGGATCTTCGAGTCCGTCGAGCCGGTAGGCCACGCAGACATTCAATGTGGTGTCGCTGGGATCGAGCCGCTGGACGAACCACATCCGCTGCTGCGCCGCCGACAAAGCGCTCGGCTCGCCGCCGCGCCGGGCCGGTGCGGCCTGCTCCCGCGGCGATGCCTGCACGCCCTGTTCACGCAAACGTCTCTGTAGTAACTGCTTGCGGCGCTCGAGAATGTCGTCTGCCATGTCCGTCCTTCGAATCGTCTGTCGGGCCCGATGTCCGGACATGCCGGACGAGCGGTGGTCTGGCGATCAGGTCACTGATCGGTGAGATAACCGCCGCGCGCGAAGAATTCGGCTCCGTCGTGTTCGGCGCCCGCCGCGGTGCGCACCCGGGTGATCACCAGCGCGCGGTTGCCGCCCCGGTGGGCGTCGGCTCCCGTCACCACCGCGCCGCCGCCCTCCTGCACGATCACGCGGCCGGGTGTGCCGCCGTAGCGCGCTTCGGAGACCCGCGCGGCCAGTACCTCGATGCGCTCGCCGCGGTAGTGGGTGAACGCGCGCGGGTACGGCGCGGAGAGCGCGCGCACGAAACGCTCCAGGTCCTCCGCCTGCCAAGTCCAGTCGATCCGGCTGTCGCGCTCGGAGCGCTTGTGGAAGTAGGTGCACTCGGCCTTGTTCTGCGGCCGCCACACCGCGGTACCGGAGTCCAGCGCGGCCAGCGCCTCGCCGAGCGCGCCGGGAATCAGTTCCATCCCGCGCATCACCAGTTCGGTGCCGGTATCGGTGGGGCCGATGGGAATCGAGCGCTGCACGAGGATGTCGCCGGTATCCAGACCCTCGTCCATGCGGTGCACGGTCAGGCCGGTTTCGGAGGCGCCGCTGATCAGCGCCCACAGCACCGGAGAGAACCCGGTGAACTTCGGCAGCAGCGAATCGTGCAGGTTCAGGGTGCCGTGCGGCGGCAGGTTGTACAGCTCGGCGGGCATCCACGTGTACCAGCTGTTCACCACGATGACATCCGGTTCGACCCGCTTGACGAGATCGATGGTCTCCGCGTCCGCCCGTTCGGTGAGGTGCACCGGAATCCCGTGTTCGCGCGCCAGTTCCTCGACCGAATCCGAGAAGATCGCTTTGTAGGACTGCTCGCTCGCCGGATGCGTGACCGCGAGCACCACCTCGTGTTCCGAGTCGATCAGGGCTTGCAGAGTCTTACGACCCCAGGTCTGGAAACCGAACGACACGATACGCATGAACCGAAAACCTTCCCTCAAAAAACAAAGGTTAGCCTAGCCTATCTCGGCCGTGCGCGCGTGCCGAACCTGATCAATCGACCGACAAGACCGCGTTCCCGCGTCGCGCCGCGGCTTGCCGGACCGTCGCCGTCTGGAGTACCCGGTCCGAAAGTGCGCCCAGGCAGCTGAGATTCGGAAAGCCAGGACCTTGGGCGAGCGCCGCCAGGTTCGGTAGATACAGCTTGCTGTCCAGGCCCGACACCGCGAGGTCGTATCCGATGGCGGCCTCGATCCGCGCCTGCGTCAGCTCGCCGCCCACCGCGAGCTCGAGCAGATCCGCGGCGTTCGCGTCGAACAGTTCCAGGAACCACAGCGGACGGCCGCCCGTCGCGTCGATCACCAGGTCGGCGGTGTGCACCTGATCCGGGCGCATCTCGTTGCGCAACGTCAGCGCGACGGCGCCGTCCTGATCCGCCACCCGGACCACACGGCCCTGCATGTGATGCACGCGATTGTCGGCGAGTAGGCTCTCCTGCACCCGAACCGAGAACACACCGCGATCGGTCCGCCTGATGACATCCCTGCGCTCATCGACGCTCAGCGCTCCCCATTTGATCGGGTCGCTGAAAAGCGAGTTCTCGAAATAACTCTCACCGCGGGTGTAGATCGTCGCCATCGGCGAGATCACCGAGATCGACAGCATGCCGTGGCGGATCAGTTCGTCCAGCGCCGAACCGGCGGTCTCGCCACCGCCGATCACGGCGACCCGGGAGGCGACGGGCAGACTGCGCTTACCCGCCAGATCCCAGAATTCGGCGATGCTGAGCACCTTGGGATGTTTGGTCAGCGCTTTCTCGCTGCGGCCCGGCCCGGTGATCATGAGGCCGTCCGCCTCGATCTCGGTCGGGCGGCCGTCCGCGTCGACCGCCGTGACCTGCCACCCGTCGGCCGCGGCCGCGATGGATCGCACTGCGCCGACGACGAGTTCGAGATCGATCGCACGAGCGACCCACTGCAGGTATTTCGCCCAGACATGATGCTGTGGACTCGGCCTGCCGCGGTCGATCCACTCGGCGTAGGTGCCCTGATCGACCAGGAACGAGGTCCAGCTGTAGGCCATCATGGCCTCGTTGATGGCCCGGTTGCGACCACGGGCCCACGTGGAGTGGTAGGGGAAGCCGATGTCCTTCTCCGGACTGGTGCCGAGCCGATGCTGCCCATCGGTCCAGCCACCGCTCGGCAGCCAATTACCGCCCACCGCGTGGGCTTCCACCACCACGACGCGCGGCGCGGGCAAGCCCAGTTCGCGCAGTACATGAGCCTTGGCCGCCACCGCCAACGCCTTCGGACCCGCACCGACGACAACAAGCGTTCCCACTGTTTCTCCCACTCTCGACTCGCGCCGCACCCGTGGGCACGCCCACATCGACCGAACCTGCGCGCCTATGTTTGCATAGCCTTACCTTACAGTGAAGGCGCGTGCTCCACTCGACCATGGGTGAGCGCACACCGGAATGATTGGAATGAACAGATGATCGGAATCAGCCGAAAGACCATCAGCGCTATCGCTGTTGCCGCCTCGGTCCTCACCGGCGCCCTCGGCACGGTCGCCATGAGCACGGTCGCCGAGGCCGCCCCGCTCGTCACCCCGCTGCGCGCCAAGGCGCCCGGCACCGGCGAACTGCGCGCCAAGATGGCCGTCCTGTTCAACGCGGGCGCTTCGCGCTCGGCCAGGGCCGCCGAAGTGGAGACCGGCGAGGCGGGCCTGCCCGCCTTCGATCGCGCCGCGGCGCTGATCTCGGTCGCACCCGCGAGCTGGCGCTGGGATGTCGTCGGCCCGGTGAGCGTCGACGGCGACGTGGTCTACGCCAAGCTGCTGACCTCGACCGAGGGCTACGAACCGTGGTACTTCGACGTGTCCTGGCGGCAGGTCGGCGGCAGCTGGAAGCTGACCCGGGAATCGGTGTGCACCATCGGCAATTTCGTCGGAACGGGCTGCTGAACGTCGACCGCTCCCACCGAAGTGCCCCGCCTCACGCGGGGCACTTCGGTGTTTCGGACCGAATGCCGCTACCGCGTGACCGCCAAGTATTCTTAGGCTAACCTCAGTTGCATGAGCAGAGGATTCAGTGGCGTCGTGGTCAAGGCGTGGGGCGGCAAGGACTACCGGCTCACTGTGACATCGACCGAAGAGGTTACGGACCATTTCGTGCGGCTCGGTTTCGATGCCGGTGGGCTGCTGGCCGATCATCCCGTCCATCCCACGCAGTGGATCCGCGTGTGGATTCCCGAGGCGGACAGCGACAAACTGCATCACCGGGCGTTCACCCTCGTCGATCCCGATCCCGCGGGCGACCGGTTCTGGATCGAGTTCGCCCTGCACCACGGCCCCGCCGCGGACTGGGCGCGCAACGCGGGCGTCGGTGATCCACTCGACGCGAGCGTGCTCGGCTCCAAATTCGCACTGCCGGAACCCGCGCCGAGCGAGTACATCGTCTTCGGTGACACCGCCTCGCTGCCCGCGATCAACTCCCTGCTCGACGCCATCGGCGACACTCCGGCTCGGGTCTGGCTGGAATGGCAGTACGAGTCGGACCAGACCCTTCCGGTGCGCAACAAGCCCCACCATCAGGTGACTTGGCTGCAGCGCGTGGACGACGGCCGGCTGATGCGCGAGCAGGCACAGGAGATCACCTGCCCCAAAGACGCATTCGGCTGGGTCGCCTGCGACGGCGCCACCACGCGCTCGATCGTCAAGAGCCTCAAGACCACCCACGGACTGCCCAAAACCGCGATCAAGTCCCAGGCGTACTGGAAGTAGCCACACCCCGGCCCCGAACGACAACGCCGCCCGCTACCCGAGGTAGCGGGCGGCGACGTCTCTCCGGACCGTCAGACCGCGGCGGGTTCCAGACGCCAGCCCGCGGCGCGGGAGCGTTCGTTCCAGAAGTCGGCATAGCGACCCCCGAGTTCCAGCAGCTCGTCGTGCGTGCCACGTTCGACGATCCGGCCGCCGTCGACGAACAGGATCTGATCGGCGTGCGCGATGGTCGCCAGTCGATGCGCGACGACGATCACCGTCTTGCCCCTGGTCACCTCGTGCACACCGCGCACCACCACCGCCTCGCTGTGCGGGTCGAGCGCGCTGGTCGCCTCATCGAGCAGCACGATCGGGGCGTCCTTGAGCAGTGCACGGGCGATCGAAACCCGCTGCCGCTCACCGCCGGACAGCGCCGCGCCGCCCTCGCCGACCGGTGTGGCCAACCCTTCGGGCAAGCGCTCGACGATCTCGTCCACGCTCGCGGCCTGCGCGGCACGCCATACCTCGGCATCGGTCGCCTCCGGCTTGCCGATCCTGATGTTGTCGGCCACCGAGCGATCGAACAGATAGACGTTCTGGAAAACCAGGGAGAGCTGGTTCAGCAGCGTCGCCGAGGGTTGTTCGCGCACGTCGTGTTCGCCCACCACGACGCGACCGGAGTCCACGTCGTAGAACCGGGCGGCCAGCCGCAGCAGGGTGGTCTTCCCCGCGCCGCTGGGTCCGACGATCGCGGTCGTGGTACCGGCAGGCACACTGAAGGTCACCTCGCTGAGCACCGGCTCGCCCGGACGGTAGCCGAAGCTCACATTGTCGAAGACCACCGCGGGCGCGCCCGGGGTCACCGGTGCTTCCGCCTCGGGAAGAACGGGTTCGGCAAGCAGATCGCCGACCCGCCCGACGGCCGCCGCCGCGGCGCGCAACCCGTTGCCCAGCTGGGCCGCCTGATTCAGCGGTTCGATGAACCGCGAGCTGACCGCGATCAACGCGATCGCCGCCGCCGCGGAGATCGACCCTCCGGTGGCCCTGCCGACTACGACGTAGGCCAGCACCAAGAAGACCGCCTGGACCGACAGCGCGAACACGATCAACCCGGGAACCGCGGTGAACACCTGACGCGCGGTCGCCGACCGCTGCCTGCGCAGCGCCGCCTCCAATGCCCGGTTGCCCGCGCCGACGGCGCCGAAGGCCCGCAGAACCGGCTGCGCTTGGGCGAATTCGAGTACCCGGGCGTCGGCCTCGGCCGCGGCGGCGTGGGCCTGTTCGTCGGAGCTGCGGTACGCGCGCGAGGCCAGTCCGTTCACCAGGAACAGGACCGGCGCCGCCAGCAGCATCGCCAACGAGATCCGCCAGTCGATCAACAGCATGCCCACGGCGACGCCGAGCGGAACGACGATCCCGTTGAGCACCCGGGCGACCAGATACGCCACGGCGCCTTGGATTTCCCGCACGTTCTCCACGGCCATGCGCGACAGCGGGCCCGCGCTGTGGGTTTCGAACCAGCCCAGCGGCAGAGCGTTGAGATGATCGCCGATCCTGGTCTGCAGACCGCGCTGCATCCCCACCGCGATGCGCAGACCGACCGAGGTCTGGAAGTAACCGAAGATCGCCATGGCCGCGACGGCGATCGTCATCAACAGCGCCCAGGTCCACGCCCGGCCGAGATCGCCGTCGAACAGCGACTCGAGCACCGGCACGAGCAGCAGGTAGGCGACGGACTGGCTCAGCGCCTGGGCGATTATCACCGCCGGCAACGTGGGGGCGAGCCCGGCGTATTCGGCCGGAACGAGTCCGAGAAGCTTGCGAATCATCGAGTCTCCTCGCTTTCCACGAGCGCGACCGCGTCCAGCGCCGCCTCGTTGATCTCCCAGAGACGCTGATAGGTGCCGCCGGCGTCGCGCAAACTCTGGTGGTCGCCCTGTTCGACCAATATTCCGTTCTCCAGCACCAGGATCCGGTCGACGCCGGTGATGGTGTGCAAGCGGTGCGCGATCACCAGGACGGTACGTCCGGCGACCAGCGCCGCCAGCGCGTCCTGCACCGCGGCCTCGGACTCGGGATCGGCGAACGCGGTGGCCTCGTCCAGCACCAGTACGGGGCTGTCGGCGAGCAGCGCGCGGGCGATCGAGAGCCGCTGCGCCTCGCCGCCGGAAAGGGTCGCGTCGACGCCGATCTCGGAGTCGTATCCGCGCGGCAGTGACATGATCCGGTCGTGGATCTGCGCGGCGCGCGCGGCGCGCGCGAGTGCGTCGTCGGTGGCGTCCTGCCCGGCCATCCGGAGGTTGTCGCGGATCGAGCCGCGGATCAGTCGGACGTC
The DNA here is from genome assembly GCF_021183645.1 of Nocardia gipuzkoensis. Classification (NCBI taxonomy): domain Bacteria; kingdom Bacillati; phylum Actinomycetota; class Actinomycetes; order Mycobacteriales; family Nocardiaceae; genus Nocardia; species Nocardia gipuzkoensis. The sequence continues at coordinate 1,719,616 of NZ_CP089225.1, forward strand.
CTGGAAGACGAACCCGACCGTTCGATAGAGCTCTTCGGTGGAGTAGTCGCGAATATCGCGGCCGCCGATGGTGATCCGCCCACCGGTCACGTCGTAGAACCGGGGCAGCAGCTTGGCCAGCGTGGATTTACCGGAGCCGCTCGGACCGACCAGCGCGGTGAGAGTGCCGGGAGCGAGTTCGAGATCGATGCCGCGCAGCACCTGGCGATCGTCGCGGTAGCCGAAGGTGACCGACTCGAAGCGCACCACCCCCGCCCGATCCGGAACTCCCGATTCCGCCGCCGTCCCGGCCGCCAGTTCGGGAGTCTGCTGCAGTTCGTGCAGGCGCACCGCGGCGGCGCCCGCCGCGCGCAACGCCTGTCCGCCGTAGCCGAGACCGAGCAGCGAACCGCCGAGACCGAGTCCGACGAGCAGGAACGGCAGCACATCCAGCGGCGCGACCCAATCGAGTCCGACCGCGGCGAGTCCGGACAGCACGATCACCAGCATCATGAAGACCGGCGTGATGACGATGTCGGAGACGGCCTGCAGCCGGATCATGGGCGTCTTCCACCGGTCGAACGCACGGGCCTGGGCGTCCACCGCCTCTTGATATTCGGTGTGTGCCTTGCCCGCCTGCCCGAAGGCACGCACCACCTGGATGCCGTCGACGAATTCGACGGTGCTCTCCTGAACGCGGTTCTCCCACCGGGTGTATATGGCGAGCCGGTCGCGGCTGTCCTGAGCCATCATCCTGCTGAGCGCGACGGCGTAGATCACCAGCGGGATCAGCAGTACCAGGGTGAGCCGCCAGTCGACACCGAACAGGTAGCCGAGGGTCACGATCGGGACGACGAGCGCGCCCACGAACTCCAGCCTGGCGTGCGCGACGAGATAGTGCAGTGCCTCGACGTCGTCCTGCAGGTACTTCTTCACCTCGGTCGAGTTCCGGTCGCCGAACCAGCCGAGCGGCACCCGGGTCAGCTTGGCCGCCAGCGCCCGGCGCACGTCGAGCTGATACTTCCCGTCGAGCAGATGCGTCCAGGTCAGCGCACCGGCCTGGAGCAGGGCGCGCACCACGAGGACCAGCACCGCGATCGTCAGCAGACGCCACACCCGATCGGTGTCCACCTGCTCGTCCAGTAGTTCGCGGCAAGCCTCCACGATCAGCACGAACGGCACGACCGTGCACACCGACGCGACCGCCATCACGACGCTCGCGACATTCAGCGGACCGCGCACGGGCGCGAGGATCTCTTTGCGTGCCTGCGCCTCCCGGCGCTTGCGTTCTTTCTCGACCGCCTTCGGCGGCCGGTTTCCCGTCTCCGCCCCCGGCGGCGCGACCTCCACCGTCATCTGTCCTCGCCTCCCGACCTTCCCGGCGCAGCGCGCCGACATCCACCCATCGTCATCACAAGGAAGGCTAGGCTAACTTACTAAGATGCGATAGAGCTGGACCCCGCCCACCCCGGAGTTGTCCTCCCCGACTTAGAGCGTGTCTCACGTGGCTGATTTCGCGAGTTTCTTGTAGCAGGTCAGTGTCGCGGCAAGGGTGAGCAAGGCGAGGAAGTGGGTGGCTTCGCGGTCGTAGCGGATGTTGAGGCGGTGGTAGCCGGTCAGCCAGGAAATCGTGCGCTCGATCACCCACCGGTGGCGGCCGAGGCGCTGGGAGGATTCGGTGCCTTTGCGGGCGATGCGGACGCCGATCCCGCGGTTTCGCACCCATTGCCGCAGCTCGGCGGTGTCGTATGCCTTGTCGGCGTGCAGCTTGCCGGGTTTGCGTCGGCGCGGGCCGCGCCGCGATCGGATAGCAGGAATCGCTTTGACCAGAGGCCGCAGCGCTTCAGCGTCGTTGGTGTTGGCGGCCGAGATACCCACCGACAGCGGGATTCCCGCGCGGTCGGACAGCACGTGGATCTTCGAGCCGGGCTTGCCGCGATCAACCGGGCTCGGGCCGGTCAAAGGTCCCCCTTTTTCGCCCGGACACTCGCCGCGTCGATGACCGCTCGCGACCAGTCGATCAAGCCTGCGCCGCCCAGCTCATCCAGCACGACGCTGTGCAGACGCCGCCACAGCCCGGCTTTGGTCCACACACTGAACCGGCGATGCGCCGTCGGCACGGTGACCCCGAACGAGGGCGACAGCATCCGCCACGCACAACCGCTGGTCAGCACGAACACCACCGCGGTGAACACCGCACGCTCATCAACCGGGGCGGTGCCACCACCCTGCGGACGCGCAGTGAACTCCGGAAGCAACGGCTCGACCAGGGCCCACAACTCGTCCGGGACCAGACGTCTCGACAACTCATCGACCACGAGTCGAACATCATGCAGCACATCACATTCCGGCACAACGCGAACGAATTACAACCACGTAAGACACGGTCTTATTTCGGCAATGTGCGAAAACCGTTTCGGACCCGAGGTTTTCGAACTGCCGACGCACCGGGGAATCCTCCGTGAACGGCAGTACATCCTGGTGCGATAGCCCGTGCACATCGCTAACTTCGAGCGAAAGCGGAACTATCGAGGCGCAGGAGTATCGAATATGTATGGCACGGAGATGTTTTCGGTTCTGTCGAATTGCGCGCGCGACCCCGGCGACCTGACCGCGGGGCAAGCGCACCGCGCCATGCAGGTCCACCTGGATTGCAGCGTCGAACTGTGCCGGGTCCGCCGCCGCGCGCGCAGGACGCTGGTCGAGGCTCGCTTGATGGTGCTGGACGAGCGGGCCACCCCGTAATGGAACGCGTCGCGCGGTCGTGCCTGCGACTGCCCGGACGAGCGCAAGCCGCTTCCCGCCTACCCGATCGGCTGCTGAGCGGCGAGCGGAATCGTCCGGGGTGCCGCGGCGTTGTCCCTGCCATGACCTCCACGGCATCCGATCGATCCGCCGCCCCCGTCGTCGACACCGAGACCGAATTCGGCGCGAAAGTCGCCGAACGCCTGAACCGTGAGTCCGTCCTCTGGCTGACCACCGTCGGCCCGACCGGCACACCGCAGCCGAACCCCGTCTGGTTCCAGTGGCGCGACGGTGAATTCCTGATCTTCAGCAAGCCCGGCCAACCGAAGGTACGCAATATCCAGCGCAATCCCCGTGTCGCGCTGAACCTCAACAGCACGGAGACCGGCGGCGACGTCGTCGTGCTCACCGGGACGGCGCGCGTCGTCGAGCAGCGGCCGAGCGCGGCCGAAATCGCCTCCTTCACCGAGAAGTACGCCGAGGGCCTGCGCTCGATCGAGATGACCGACGAACAGTTCTACGCCGAGTACTCGGTGGTCGTGCGGGTGACGCCGGATCGGCTGCGCGGATTCTGAATCCGATGACCTTCGCACCGCCGCCGTCCACCGCCGCCTGGCGGCATCGCACCGCACGCGAGGGGTTCGAGGTGGCCTATTTCCGGGTCACCGAGCAGGGTGTGCTGATCGACGGCTGCACGACGGCCGTCGAGGACGGCGCGGCCTGGACGGTGGACTACCGGATCGCGCTCGACACCGAATGGCGCACGCGCCGGGCCCAGGTGGCCATACGCAAGCCGGGCGGCTGGAACACGCTGGTGCTGGACGCGGACGGTGCGGGGTCCTGGCTGCTGGACGGCATGCCCGCGCCACTGCTCGACGGCTGCCTCGACGTGGACCTGGAGTCCTCGGCGTTGACCAACGCGCTACCCGTGCACAGGTCGGCGCCGGAGGTCGGGGAGGGCGTGGACGCACCCGCGGCCTATGTGTACGCCTCCGGCGCGGCGGTGGCGCGGCTGGAGCAGCGCTACGACCGCATCGTCGACGGTGAGCACGGACCGAGATTCGACTACGCGGCCCCGGAGTTCGATTTCGCCTGCGTCTTGGAGTACGACAAGTCGGGCTTGGTGCTCGACTACCCGGGCATCGCGGTGCGGGCTCACTGAGGTCCCGGCCGTCGCGGCATGCGGTAGGCCGGCGGCTAGGGTCGATACCGATGAGAAGGCGGCAACAACCGCCGTTGCCGAAGCGGCACGGCTTGGACCCGGCCCGGCTGCGACTACCGGAGCAGGGCGACTGGGCGACCATTCGCGACCATCTGGTGGAGCGCCTGCCCCGGGTGCCCGCCACACGGATCGATGAACTGCTGCACGCGGGCGGCATCGTCGACCTGGACGGTCCGATCGCTCCCGACGCACCGTACGTACCGGGTGGCGCGGTCTGGTTCCACCGCGATCTCCCCGAGGAGACGGTGGTCCCGTTCGACATCCCCGTCGTGCATCGCGACGACGACCTGCTGGTGGTGGACAAACCGCACTTCCTGGCCACGATCCCGCGCGGTCAGCACATCCTGCAGACCGCCCTCGTGCGGCTGCGCCGGGAGCTGGACCTGCCCGACCTGACCCCGGCGCATCGGCTCGACCGCGGCACGGCGGGCCTGGTGCTGTTCGTGATCAACCCGGCCCGCCGCGGCGCCTACCAGACCATGTTCCACAAGCGCACGGTGCGCAAAGAGTACGAGGCGATCGCCCGGTTCGACCCCGATCTCACCCTGCCCCGGGTGGTGCGCAGCCGGATCATCAAGGAGAAGCAGGTGCTCGCGGCCCAGGAGGTGCCGGGCGAACCCAACGCGGAAACCGAGGTCGAACTGCTCGAGCACCGGGACGGGCTGGGCCGCTACCGGCTGCGCCCGCACACCGGCCGGACCCACCAGTTACGCCTGCATATGAACAGCCTCGGCATCCCCATCCTCGGCGACGACTTCTACCCGGTGCTCACCGACAAACCCGTCGACGATTTCACCAGGCCACTGCAGCTGCTGGCCGCTACGCTCGAGTTCACCGATCCGGTCAGCCGCGAGCCACGCCGCTTCGAGACCAGTCGCACGTTGCAGGCTTGGACCGATCCGCACGGGTGGGCCCACTGACGGCACCGGGGCCGGTCGGGCGCGAAGCCACTATCGCGCGGCCGTCGCGGCCCCCGCGGCAGTATCCCGTGCTGCCCGCGTGTCGAGCATGGCGCCGACCTCGGCAGCCCCGAAAAGTGACACATCCATCAGTTCAGTCCTGACAGATAGCGAACCTGTTGCAACTCCGTACACTGGTGCGGGATGCCTGAGCCAGACCTAGCAGCAACAACCCAGCAACGCCACAGAGTGCGCGCCTACATCGACGTCGCCGTCGTAGTGCTCGTCCTGGCAGCCACCAATCTGATCGCGCACTTCACCACCGCGTGGGCAAGCGTGGTGACGGTGCCCGCCGCGGCGATCGTGCTGCTCGCCCTGGTCCGCAAACGCGGCCTCGGCTGGTCGGAGCTGGGCCTTTCACCCCGGCACTGGCGCCGCGGTTCGCTCTACGCGCTCGGCGCGGTGGCACTGGTCCTCACGGTCGTCGCGATCGGGGCGGCGCTACCGCTCACCCGGCCGTTCTTCCTGGCCGATCGCTACGCGACCATCTCGGGCGCACTGATCGCCTCGATGATCGTCATTCCGCTGCAAACGGTGATTCCCGAGGAACTGGCCTTCCGCGGTGTGCTGCACGGCACACTGCACCGCGTCTACGGCGCCCGCGGCGTCTTCGCGGCGGGCTCCATGATGTTCGGCCTCTGGCACATCGCGTCCTCCTTCGGCCTCACCTCGGGCAACCGCGGCTTGAGCGGCATCGTCGGCGGCGGCGTCGCCGGCCAGATCATCGGCATCCTGCTCGCCGTCGTAGCGACGGCCGCGGCGGGCGTGGTGTTCACCTGGCTGCGCCACCGCAGCGGCAGTCTGCTCGCCCCGATCGCCCTGCACTGGTCGGTCAACGGCGCGGGCGCGCTGGCGGCCGCCCTGGTTTGGCACACCACGTTCGCCTGATTCTCGCGGATTCACGACGGGCGAATCGGATCCACGTCGGTTTCCCCGCACAGACGGTGCCCGAAGCGGCGAAAGTCACCCAACGGCGCGGTAGGAATTCGAACGCAGTTTCGACACGCGGTGGCGCCGACGAAATGGCCGCTCATCCGGATAATCGAGCAACACCGCAGTTTTCGGCAGCTCGGCGTGTCGCCGTCGGTCACCTGTCCGCGACATTGACCACGAACAGAGGTCGGTTTAGTCTCACTGGCGATCACACATATGTTCGAGCACTCATGTCTCCACCACTCGGCATGACACCTGCTCTTGGGAAGGCTCGCCGATGCCCGACGAACTGTCGAACGGTAGTTCCGAGATTGCCGCGCTGGCACAGCAAGTCGAGACCGCGCGCGGCAAATTGCCCCTGCAGCTCGATCCCGCGCTGCTTCAGGTGCTCTCCGAACGCGAGATCGCCGCGGAGCGCGAACTGGCGGAATGGATTCGCGCGCAGCGACGCAAGCAGCGGCGCCGGGAGATCGAAGCGGAATTGGCCGCCGAGCAGCGGGATCGCAAATCGGCGGCCGCCTTGCGCCGCTCCGACGAGGCCGACGCCCGCTGGCATCGGCGGGCCCTGGCGGCGCGGCGGCGGGTGTCCAGCGCGGACGCGCGGCTGGCGCAGCTCTACCGGCGGGCGGAGTGGTCGTCGCGGGCCTTGATCGCCGTGGTCGTGCTCGGCATGGTGTGGGCCGGGGTCAACGTGCAACACAACTTGGTGCCCAGCGGCGACATGTCGGATCCGCTCTACTGGTTGAGCTACGGCATCGAGGCGATGATCTCGATCCCGATCATCACCATCATGGTCGCGGCCACGACGGCCGCCAGGTGGGGCCGGGAGCTGGCGCGCGGCAAGGTGATCTTCTTCGAGGCGGCACTGCTCGGCACTACCGTCGCGCTGAACACCGGACCGCATCTCGCCGCGGGCGACCTCGGCCGCGCCGTCGAGTACGCGATCGCGCCGGTAATGGTCGGCGTGGTGATCTGGCTGCACGCCTGGGTCTCCGCGCGGTACGCGGTGCTGATCGATGGCGCGCCGGTGATCGATCGCGACCCGCAGCCGATCCGGATCGACGCGGACCGTACCCCGGGTAGGCCGGATGGCGGCGATCATCACTCGCTCCCGGGAGGCGGCGTGGACGCGAACGGCGGCCGATTTCGCTGGGAAGAAGAGACCGGCACCGCGCCCCTGAACAGTGGCCGCGTGCCGGAATACGACTCCCCATCTGGTCCCCACGAGCGCACCCGGTCCGCCGGCTCGAACTCGCCTGTTACGCCGCGCACCGACCACGCGAAGTCGTCGGCGACCAACGGTCACGCCATCGATCCGCCGATCAACGGCCATACCGTCACCGCGTCGGTCGACGGTCATCCCTTCGATCGGTCCGCGCTCGATCACGCTCCGGTCGAGGCGGCCGGCCCTGGAAACGCCGAAGTGCACGCGGGTGCCCCCGTTTCCGGCCCGGCCGAACAGTTCACCGACGGTCATGCGGTCGAAGATCCGGACGACGCCGCATTTCCGCAGGTTTCGAACGGTCACCCGGTGGAAACCACCGTCAACGGCCATACCCACGACGTCTCCGTAAACGGCCACACCGTCCTGCCGGTCGACCGGACCACCGAGCCCGCTGTCAACGGCAACGCTTACCACCCGCGCATCAACGGAAACGACGGGCGTCCGGCCATCAACGGCCACACTCCCACTAACGGCATCGCCCACCACCTCCAGGCCAATGGGCATACAGTGCGTTCAACCACCAACGGCCACACCATCAAGACCCCCACCAACGGCAACGCACATTCCCCGCAGATCGACGGGCACAGCGTGCGCCCGACCGCCAACGGTCACACCGTCGAGACGCCCGCCAACGGCAACGCACATCCCTCCCGAGCCAACGGGAACACCCTGCGCCCGATCACCAACGACCACACCGTCGAAACCCCCACCAACGGCAACGCACATCCCTCCCGAGCCAACGGGAACACCCTGCGCCCGATCACCAACGACCACACCATCGAAAGCCCCGGCAACGCACAGGCCCCGCAGTCCAACGGCCACACCGCGCGCCCAGTCACCAATGGGCCCACCGCTGACGCCGCGACGGGCGATGCTCCCCCTCGTCAAGTCGGCAGCGTTTCGAGCACCGACGGCCCGCTTGCGCCCGGCCCCGGCAATGGACGCCTTGGGCAGGTCAACGGCCACGCCGTTCATCCAGCCACCAACGGCCACGCCGTCGAATCCGTCGCCAACGGCAACGCACACCCCCTGCAGATCGGCGGGCACAGTGTGCGCCCGACCGCCGATGGGCATGCCGTCGAGTCCTCCCCCACCGGCGACGCTTACGCTTTGCAGGGCGACAACGTTCCCACCACCGACGGCCCGCTTGTGAGCCCCACCAGCAATGGACACCACGGGCAGACCACCACCGGCCACACCGCCGAGTTCTCCACCGACATCGACGCGCACACCCTTCCGGTCACGAGGCGCAGCCTTGCGCCCGGCACCGAAAACCGGCCGGGCACCCGCGCCGCGGACGGAAGCCCAGATCCGTCTGTCGTAAACGGTCAGGAAGTTTCGACTCCGGCACCGAATCATCCAATGGCGTCTGTCGCCGATCCCGTCTCGGATGTCGCCGCCGAACCTGCGACCCGACCGGACGAACCCGCACAGCCCTTCCCGGTAGACGCGGAGCAAGCAGCGCACGGCCGAGCCGAAGACGCGCCCGTCGACGGCGAGCCGCGTCTCGACCCTGCCCAACCATCCGCGCCACAGCAGATCTCGCTCGATGACCTGCACGAGGGATTCGAATTCGACGAGCCTTCCGTGGCACAGGCGGGCAATGCGGCACCGCCGCAGGCGAAGCCCGAGAGAGGCGAACGCCCGGTCGATCGCGCGCTTCGTGGCAGCGACACCGTCCGCCACTCGGGTTCCGGTGCCGTGGATCCGATGCCGGCAACCACCGACACGGCCGCGCAAGTGAACCCGAACGCCACCGCCCCGCGCGCCACGAAACGCGGAAAGTCGCTGTCCGCCGAGCAAAACGACCGCTCTGCCGACGCGGAGAGCGAACAACTCGCGCTCGAGGAAGCCCCGGAGCATGCCCGCCCGCGCGCCGAAGCGCTGCCGATCCTCGACGCGGAAGACGACGAGGACGACGAGTTGCCCGCCGAGCACGAGGAAGCAGCCACCGACGACGACGAAATCTCCGCGCTCGCACGGGCCATCACCGGCCGACGCCTGTCCAACCTGCCGATCGAGGAGGTCAGGGAGATTCTCACGCTCGCCGACCAGGGCGGTTCCACCCCTGCCATCGCGAACGAGCTCGGCGTCTCCCGCTCCGCGGTCACGCGTGTGCTGGACTCGGCGATCAAAGTTCATCGCCCCTACGCGGTCATCGGCTGAGCGCCGACCGCGCCCATCGTCCTATCGTCCGGCGTCCCTCAGCTGCTTCCGCCCCCACAGCTGCTCCCACCACCGCAACTGCTTCCGCCGCCGCAACCGCCCCCGGAATCGCCACCGCCGTCCCCCGCGCCCCATCCGCGCCGACGGCGTCGCTGTGCGTCGCCGGGCCGCTTGCCTGTGATGCGGACGACCGCCAACACGACGATCGCGACCACCACCACGAAGAGCAGATACTCCATGTGGCAACGCTATCCGGTCGTCCGTCGGCACGCGCCGACGTTGCGCGAAAAGCCGTGCACCCGGCGGATTCCGGGTGCACGGCTCGGTAGTCGACAGCTCAGCCGCGGTTCGACGGCTCCTGTCCCGATCCGCTCTCGCCGACCGCGGTCCCCACCACGCCGCGATCGTAGGCAGGGGCAGAGTGCTGCGCCCCTGAACCGTTGGGCTTGCGGTCACCGTGACCCGGCCACCACGCCTTGTGCCCGATGATCGCGGTGAGCGCGGGTGTGAAGAACATCGCCATGACGAAGGCCGCGATCGCGATGCCCACCGAGATGGCGAAACCCATCTGCGCGAGGACGTTGTTGCCCGCCAGCATCATCGACGCGAACGTTCCCGCCAGGATCACCCCGGCCGCCGCGATGGTGGGTCCGGTGTGCCGCAGGGCCAGCGCCGCCGCTTGTTTCGGCTCGTTGCCTTCGCGGGCCTCTTCCCGGAGCCGGGCGACCATCAGGATGTTGTAGTCGGTGCCCAGCGCGACCACGAACAGGTACATGATCACCGGCAGCGTGAAGATCAGCCCGGACTCGCCCTGGAAGTGCTGGAACACCAGCACCGCGGCGCCCAGTGTGGCGGCGAAGCCGAGGAACACCGACACCATCAGGTACCACGGCGCGACCAGACTGCGCAGCAGCAAGCCCAGCACGATCATGATCAGGATCGCCGCGACCGGGAAAACGATCGCGTAGTCGCGCGCCATCGCGTCCTGGAAGTCGACGAACACCGAGGTCAGGCCACCGACGGCGGCCGTGGTACCGGCAGGCGCGGCCGCGTGCGCGACGTCGCGCAGCGGTCCCTCGACCGTGTCCAGCGCGGCGTCCGACTCCGGCGCGGCGTCGAGCGTCACCGCGAAGTCGGCGATCGTCTTGTCCGTGGACAACTTCGGCTCGGCCACCTGCCCCACCCCGGGTACACCGGCCAGCGCGTTGCGGTAAGCGGTGAGCTGCTCGGCGGTCAACGCACCGTCTGACCGCAACAGGACATCCGAAGGCTGGGTGGTCCCGGCGGGCATGCCCTTGACCAGTTCCTTGCTGTAGACGACGGATTCCGACGCCTCCGAGGTCGACCCGGAGCTGAGATCGAACGTCGGGTGGAAGCCGAAGGCGAAGATCCCCAGTACCAGCAGCACACCGCCGGAGGCCGCGGCGAAGACACCGGGCCGTCGGCCCAGCGCGTTGCCCGCCGCGGCGAATCGCGCGCCCTTCGGCTCGGCGCGCCACGCCTTGGACGGCCAGAACACCTTGGTGCCCAGCAACGAGACCACCGCGGGCACCAGCGTCAGCCCGGCCGCCAGCGCGACCGCCACTGCGATCGCCAGCGCCGGACCCAGAGCGCGGAACATGCCGAGCGTGGAGAGCACCAGGGCCATGAACGCGATGATCACCGCGCCGGCCGCGGACGTGATCGCCTCACCGACCCGGCTGACGGCGCTGACCATGGCGGTCTTCGGGTCCTCGCCCGCACGCAACCGCTCGCGGTAGCGGAACATCAGGAACAGGATGTAGTCGGTGCCGACGCCGAACAGCACCACCACCAGGATGGCATTGACCGAGGAGTCGATCTGCAGGTCGAAGGCCTTGGCCATCATGGCGATCAAGCCGCCGACCATGCTCGAGACCGCGCCGATCACGACGATCGGCAGCAGCGCGATCACCGGGCTGCGGAAGATGACCAGCAACAGCACGAGGATCAGCACGATGGTGGCCACGCCGATGATGGCCATGCCCTTCTCGCTGGATTCCGTCTGGTCCAGCACCTGCGCCGCCTGACCGGTGATGCCCGCCTTCAGATCGGTGCTCGCGACGCGTTCCTTCAGCTGCGTGCGCAGCGCCTTGACGGCGTCGCCCTGCGTGGTGTCGTTCGGACTCGTCACCTTCGTCATCTGCACCGCGATGATCTGGATCAGGCGGTTCTCCGACGGCGGCGTCGGTTGCACCCCGGTGACGTCCTTGATCTGCGCGTCGCGCAGGTCGTCGCCGATCGACACGACCGACGCGGCGTCCGCCTCGGTCAACGGCGCGCCGTCCGCCCGGGCGAACACGATGATCGCCGCAGGGGCGGAGCTCTCCGGGAAAGCTTTCTGCTGCAACTCCAACGCTTGGATCGACTCGTAATGCGAGGGAAGGAAAGCGGATTGATCGGTCGTCGATTTCAGTTCCGGCGCCGAGGCCACCACCGCGATGGCGAGCAGCACCCACAGGCCGATCACCTTCCACGGATTGTGGACGACCACGGCCCCCAGTCGTGCGAACATGTGCGAATAAATCCTTTCCGGATTTCGAGAAAGCGGCGGTCAGATCGGCAGGTCTTGCGAGGTCGGGTTCTCCGCCACGTCGACGGCCGTTCGGTAGATGTGCTCCGGAATCCGGCCTCGCAGTTCGGCGGGCTCGTCCACGATCTCCACCGTGTAGTCACCCCACTCGCGCTCGCCGCTGCCGACCCCCAGCAGCTCGCGCCAATTCTTCCATTCGGTCCAGTCGACCGCGACGGATATTTCGCGCCAGCTCGTCTCGTGCCGATGCACCACGAACTTGCCTTTGCGGCTCACATAGACCCGCAACACGTTCATCCCGACCTTGGTGTACTCGCGGAATTCACCGAGCAGCCTGCCGGAGAAGCGCTGCTTGCGCCCGCCACCCGGCCCCACCCGCAACACGATCTCGCGGAGGTCGTCCGCCTCGCCCGGCGCGGCGGATTCCTTCACGACAGTGACGCCACCAGCCGACTGCTCGACAGCGCCCTTGTCCGAATCGGTAGTCATGGTTCCCCATTTCATAGATCAGTGCGCATCCAGGCATGCGTCTACTGCCAACCGGCCCGAAGGCGAATCCGTCTCTCCAACTGCGGAATCGATGTTCCCAGAACATCCGGGCCGATGTCTTACTATAAGTAGATGTATACGTATAACGCAAGCCTCGGCCGCGGCAGGTCCGGCGTGGGGCGCCGCGCTCGACTAATCGACCTGCCCTATCGGACGGCCGTGTTCGAGGTACCGAGGGCAACCGTCGATGTGCGCCAGGCGCGCTTGCCGCACCCGCCGAGCCAAACGCGGTATCAGGTAGTCATCGATGTCGGCGATCGAAACCCACCGCCAGGCATCGAGTTCCGACTCCTGCAATCGAATGGTTCGCTCATCGGCGCCGAGTTCACCGCAGTCGAAGACGTAGAGGACCTTGTCACCTTCACCAGGGCTCGGCGCCCAGTCGTGCACGAGCAGCCGACGAGCGAAACGATCGATCCCGAGTTCCTCACCGACCTCCCGCCGGCAGGCCGCCGCAGGCGCCTCCCCTGGCTCCACATACCCACCCGGCAGATCCCAGCCACTGCCATACGTCTTCCGCACAAGGAACACATCCTCGCCGCGAACGAACAACGCCCCCGCAGCCAACCGCGCCCGGCCGAACTCCGACATCACCCCAGCCAACCACGAAAGCCCCGACCAAGGCTTCACCTCCGAAACAAGGGCGCGGCGAACGCACTGCCACGCAGGCCGATCCGGCGCTAGGACGTGGGGCTCAGATCGTCCGGCAGAATCCGAAACGCCGGGTAGCGGCCGAGGGGACGCAAGGTTCGGAAGTCGCGTCGGTCGAGTGTGAGGATGGTGTCGGTGTCGAATTCATCGGCCAAGGCGACACAGACCGCGTCCACCAGGTCCAGATTCAGATCGCCATACTTCTTCCGGATATCTACCGCAGTATGCAGTTGCGCCGCATCGACGCTCGAGATGACGAGCCGCGTCGACGCGACCCGGTCGGCGATCAGAGCCAGGATACCGTCGGCCACTTCACGCCCGGCTCGAACGCTCGCCACGTGATGCACCTCGGTGAGCGCCAGCGGACTGACGACAATGGCGCCCGCCGAATCAGCGGCTCGTCGCACTGCGAAGTGCTCGGGGTCCGAACGATTGAACAGCGCGAGGATTCCCGAGGTGTCGGCGACGACGATCATGCGGGTCGGTTCATCGCGTTGCGGATGTCATCCTTGCCGATCGGGCCACCCAGATCGAAAGTCTCGTCATCGCTGAGCAATGGCGACTCCCACCTGCGGTGCCGCATGAGGTACGCCCGGACCGCGTCACGAGTGATTTCGTGTTTCGATCGACCCTCGGCATCCGCTTGCGCGTTGAGCGCCGCCTCTTCGTCTTCCGGCAATCGCATGGTCCAAGCCATACACTGATGGTATCAGGATTGATACCAACGTGCCCGCCGCTTTTCGCAAAAGCGACCTGGGTCGCCCGACCCGAGCAACCCGGCCCACTCGATGACAAGATCGTGTGGTGCGCGTCCTCGTCACTGGAGCGAATGGATATCTGGGCCGGGCGGTCGTCGATCTGCTGGACAGAGCCGGGCACGAGCCGATCGCGATGGTCCGCGGCGGCGCGTCGACTGTCCGGGCCACGAGTCGGGTCGCCGACCTACTGGACGAGGGCGGGGTGCGAGATGCGCTGGCGGGCGTGGCGGCGGTCTGTCATCTGGCCGGGCTCACTCGTGCGCGAGAGTCGGCGGACGATCCGCTCCGGTACTTTCGTGTGAACACCGGCGGGACCGTCGCCTTGCTGGACGCGATGGTCGCGGCCGGGGTCGCTCGGATCGTGTTCGCCTCGACCGCCTCGATCTACGGCAGCCCGGAGCGCCGGCCGATGACAGAGCGACTGCCCGACGCGCCGCCGCACCCGTACGCCGCGAGCAAGCTGGCGGCCGAGTGGGCGATCCGCGCCCAGGCGCGCACCGGTCGTTTGTCCGCTACCGTGCTGCGCTTGACGAACGTCGCCGGCGGGGCCGATCCCGATCCCACGCGCCTGATTCCCCGTACGTTCGCCGCCGCGACGAATGGTTCGGCATTGGAGGTCAACGGCGACGGCAGCGCGGTTCGCGACTACCTGCACGTTCTCGACGCCGCAGCCGCTTTCGTCGCGTGCGTCGAGCACACGTCACCGCCGGGCGAGTTCGGGCAGTACATCATCGGCAGCGGCCGTGGCAGCAGCATCCGCGATGTCGTTGCCGCCGTCGAGCGGCGGACCGGCCGCCGAATCCAGCTGATCCATCGCCCACCGGCGCCCGAACCGGCCGCGCTGATCAGCGATCCCGCCAAGGCGGCGTCCGAATTGGGCTGGTATCCCAGGCATTCCGACCTCGAGACCATCGTCCACGACACGTGGCGCGCGGCGACGACCGGCGGAATTCACCCGAGCCCGTTCGAGGTCACCGGCCCAGGCCCGCCCGGTCGAGCAAGTAGGCGGTCAGCGGCTGATAGTGGTCGGGGTGCACGCCGTCGTCGAGCGGAACCGTGACGGCGATCTTGCCCTCGTCCTGCCCGGCGAACAGCGCGGGGTCGTTGCTGTCGGCGAACCCGACGGTCTCGATGCCCGCCTCACCCGCCGCCCCTGCCCAGCCGTGATCGGCGATGACCAGGTCGGGCCAGCGGCTGGGGTCGGCGTCGCGCAACTCCCGCAATACCGCCCGCATCGGGTGCGGGTCATGCGTGTGTTTCAGCTGACCGTCGGTGCCGAGTGCGGCAACCCCCGAGCTGTAGACGATTTCGCGATACTGCGGGCCGAAAGAACCGAGGACCTGGTAGGACCATCCGGCCGCAGGCGTCGGCACCACGCAACCCGCCGCACGCAAGGCATCCTCGACAGCGCGATAGACGCCCATGAGCGTCTCCGGATGTCCGGTCGCCAGGAGCACGGTTTCCCGGCGACGAGCCGCGAGCCCGATCCGCGCGCCCATCGCGTCGAGCGCATCGAGGGTCAGGTCCGCGTCGATGGTGTCGGCACCCCGCCGATGACCCGGGTCGGGGCTGACTCCGCACAGTCGCGCCATCATCGCCAAGGTCTCGTCGAAGGTCCGATCCCGCAGTGTCAGGCCGAACTGATACCTCGGATTCTTCTCCACCATCTTCCGATAGTTCGAGAGATTCCCCTCTCGAGGCGTCGCGACGTCCCCCGCGATCCGAGTCTTCAGCAGGTGCTCCCGCAGCAGCGCCCGGTCATCGGGTCGGCCTGGCCGAGTCACATACCCCACCGCTCACACCTCCACATCGGCCGTAAGCCGCGACCGACTTGCCGTTCCGGTCGTGCCCGCAGCCGTATGACGTGTGGTCCGTTCGCTGCCCGCGACACAACACGACAGTACCTATCGGGATCGGTTCCGACGGACTTCCCAGGTATCGGACAGGGCGAAGGCCCGCCTCCCTGGACGGGAAGCGGGCCTTGCGGTTTCACGCCGTGGCGAAGGCTTACTTGGCCTTCTCCAGGACCTCGACCAGACGCCAGCGCTTGGTGGCCGACAGCGGACGGGTCTCCATCAGCTGAACGCGGTCGCCGACGCCGGCGATCTCGTTCTCGTCGTGCGCCTTGACCTTCGAGGTGGTGCGAATGATCTTGCCGTAGAGCTTGTGCCGGTTACGGTCTTCCAGCTCGACGACGATCGTCTTGTTCATCTTGTCGGAGACAACGTAACCGACACGCACCTTGCGGGTGCCGCGCTGCCCTTCAACTTTGTCGCTCATGCGGCATCTCCCTTGCCAGCGGGGGCGGTGGCCAGACCGAGCTCGCGCTCACGCATGACCGTGTAGATGCGCGCGATCTCGTGACGGACGACGCGCAGACGACGGTTGTTGTCCAGCTGACCCGTCGCCATCTGGAAGCGCAGGTTGAACAGCTCTTCCTTGGAGTCGCGCAGCTTGGCCACCAACTCCTCTTCGGTGAGCTCGCGGAGCTCTGCGGCCGGTGTTCCGGTAGCCATCAGAACTGCTCCTCCCTGGTCACGATCCTGCACTTCATCGGGAGCTTGTGCATCGCGCGGCGCAGGGCCTCACGAGCGGTCTCCTCATTCGGGTAGCTCATCTCGAACATCACGCGACCGGGCTTGACGTTCGCGACCCACCACTCCGGCGAACCCTTACCCGAACCCATGCGGGTCTCGGCGGGCTTCTTGGTCAGCGGGCGATCCGGGTAGATGTTGATCCAGATCTTGCCGCCACGGCGGATGTGGCGAGTCATCGCGATACGCGCCGACTCGATCTGCCGGTTGGTGACGTACGCCGGCTCCAGCGCCTGGATGCCGAACTCGCCGAACGCCACCGAGGTGCCGCCCTTGGCCATGCCGGAGCGGCCCGGGTGATGCTGCTTGCGGTGCTTCACCTTGCGAGGCATCAGCATGCGTCAGCCCTCCTGTGTCTCTGCCGGCGCGTCGGCCACCGCGGTGGCGGCGCGCCCGGCCTCGGTGCTGGTCGCAGTGGTGCCGGTGGAACCGGACCGACGCGGACGGCTCGGCCGCTCCCGGCGCGGACGCTCGGGCGCGGCGGCAGCGGCGGCCAGCTCACGCTTGCCACCGACGATGTCGCCCTTGTAGATCCAGACCTTGACGCCGATGCGACCGAAGGTGGTCTTGGCCTCGTAGAGGCCGTAGTCGATGTCGGCGCGCAGCGTGTGCAGCGGCACCCGACCCTCGCGGTAGAACTCCGAGCGCGACATCTCGGCGCCACCGAGGCGGCCCGAGCACTGCACACGGATGCCCTTGACGTTCGGCGAACGCATGGCCGACTGGATGGCCTTGCGCATCGCGCGACGGAACGCCACACGGTTGGACAGCTGCTCGGCGACGGCCTGGGCCACCAGCTGGGCATCCGACTCGGGGTTCTTCACCTCGAGGATGTTCAGCTGGACCTGCTTGCCGGTGAGCTTCTCCAGCTCGGCGCGGATGCGGTCGGCCTCGGCGCCGCGGCGGCCGATCACGATGCCGGGACGCGCGGTGTGGATGTCCACCCGCACGCGGTCACGGGTGCGCTCGATCTCGACCTTGGAGATGCCCGCCCGCTCCATACCGGTGGCGAGCAGCTTGCGGATCGCGACGTCTTCCTTGACGTAGTCCGCGTACTGCTTGTCCGCGTACCAACGCGACTTCCAGTCGGTGGTGATACCGAGGCGGAAGCCATGGGGGTTGATTTTCTGTCCCATTTACTTTGCCCCTCCCTTCCGGCGGTTACGAGTGGATCCACCGGCGGTGGGGATGCTCTCGACCTCGATGGTGATGTGGCTGGTGCGCTTGCGGATGCGGAACGCACGGCCCTGGGCCCGCGGCTGGAACCGCTTCAGGGTCGCACCCTCGTCGACGTAGGCCGTCGAGATGACCAGCGTGGCCGGGTTCAGGCCGAGGTTGTTCTCGGCGTTGGCGGCGGCGCTGGCGACGACCTTGGCGACCGGCTCGCTCGCGGCCTGGGGCGCGAACTTGAGCAGGGCGAGGGCGTCCTCGACGCGCTTGCCGCGGACCAGGTCCACGACACGGCGTGCCTTCATCGGGGTCACGCGAACGTGCTTGGCGGTCGCGCGCGCAGTCGGGTTCTGAGTCTCAGTCGTCGTCATCGCCGCTTGCTCTTCCGGTCTTCCTTGACGTGGCTCTTGAACGTCCTGGTCGGCGCGAACTCACCGAGCTTGTGCCCGACCATGTTGTCCGAGATGAACACCGGCACGTGCTTGCGGCCGTCGTGCACCGAGAACGTGTGCCCGATGAAATCGGGGATGATGGTCGAACGACGCGACCAGGTCTTGATGACCTGCTTGGTGCCCTTCTCGTTCTGCACGTCCACCTTCTTCAGGAGGTGGTCATCGACGAACGGGCCTTTCTTGAGGCTGCGTGGCATTTCTTACCTCCTCCTTCAGCGCTTCTTGCCGGTCTTGCGACGGCGGACGATGAGCTTGTCGCTCGGACGGTTGGGCTTGCGGGTGCGGCCTTCCGGCTGACCCCACGGCGAGACCGGGTGGCGACCACCGGAGGTCTTGCCCTCACCACCACCATGCGGGTGGTCGACCGGGTTCATGACGACACCACGGACCGTGGGGCGGCGACCCTTCCAGCGCATGCGGCCGGCCTTACCCCAGTTGATGTTCGACTGCTCGGCGTTGCCGACCTCGCCGACGGTGGCGCGGCAGCGCACGTCGACGCGACGGATCTCACCGGAGGGCATACGCAGCGTGGCGTAGGGGCCTTCCTTACCCAGCAGCTGGATGCTCATCCCCGCCGAGCGGGCCAGCTTGGCGCCGCCGCCCGGACGCAGCTCCACCGCGTGGATGGTGGTACCGGTCGGGATGTTGCGCAGCGGCAGGTTGTTGCCCGGCTTGATGTCGGCCGTCGGGCCGGACTCGATGCGGGTGCCCTGCGTCACGCCCTTGGGGGCGATGATGTAGCGCTTCTCGCCGTCCACGAAGTGCAGCAGCGCGATGTTCGCGGTGCGGTTCGGGTCGTACTCGATGTGCGCGACCTTGGCCGGGATGCCGTCCTTGTCCAGGCGACGGAAGTCGATCAGACGGTAGGCGCGCTTGTGCCCGCCACCACGGTGCCGGGTGGTGATCCGGCCGTGGGCGTTGCGGCCGCCGGACTTGGTCAGCGGACGCAGCAGCGACTTCTCCGGTTCCGACCGGGTGATCTCGGCGAAGTCCGAGACGCTGGAGCCACGACGGCCCGGCGTAGTCGGCTTGTACTTACGGATTGCCATGAGTTCTTCTCTGCTTTCTGGATTCCCGGGCGCTTACGCGACCGGGCCTCCGAAGATCTCGATGGGCTTGCTGTCGGCCGAGATGGTCACGAGCGCGCGCTTGGTGTTCTTGCGCTTGCCGTAACCGAAGCGGGTCCGCTTGCGCTTGCCCTGACGGTTGGCGGTGTTGACGCTGGTCACCTTCACACCGAAGACCTTCTCCACGGCGATCTTGATCTGCGTCTTGTTCGAGTCCGGGTGCACCAGGAAGGTGTAGGTGCCCTCCTCGATCAGCCCGTAGGACTTCTCGGAGATGACCGGCGCCAGCAGAATGTCGCGGGGGTCGGCGATGGTGGTCACTTGCTCTCCTCCTGTGCAGCCTCGGCCGGGCCGTGCACGAACGTGTTGAGCGCCTCGACGCTGAACACCACGTCGTCGCTGTTGAGCACGTCGTAGGTGTTGAGCTGGTCCGGGGCGATCGGGTGCACGTTCTGCAGGTTCGCCACGCTCTTCCACGCGGCGACGTCCTCGCGGCCGACGACGACCAGGAACTTCTTGCGGTCCGACAGCTCGGCCAGGAAGCTCTTGGCGGTCTTGGTGGACGGGGCCTGGCCCGACACCAGTTCGGTGATCACGTGGATACGCTCGTTGCGCGCCCGATCGGACAGGGCGCCACGCAGGGCGGCGGCCTTCATCTTCTTGGGCAGGCGCTGGCTGTAGTCGCGCGGCTGCGGGCCGTGCACGGTGCCACCGCCGGTGAACTGCGGCGCGCGGGTCGAACCCTGGCGGGCGCGACCGGTGCCCTTCTGCCGGTACGGCTTCTTGCCACCACCGCGCACCTGGCCACGGGTCTTGGTCGCGTGGGTGCCCTGGCGGGCCGCGGCCTGCTGGGCCACGACGACCTGGTGCATCAGCGCGATGTTGGCGGTCACGTCGAAGATCTCGGCGGGGAGATCGACGGTGCCGTTGGTCTTGCCGCCGATCTCCTTGACCGGCAGCGTCAGATTTGCAGACTTCTTCTCAGTGTTCACAGCTGAGCTCGTCATGCGTGCGCACCACCCTTCACGGCGCTCTTGACGATCACGACGCCGCCCTTGCGACCCGGGATCGCTCCCTTGATCAGCAGCAGGCCGTTTTCGGCATCCACCTTGTGCACCGACAGGTTCTGCGTGGTGACCCGGTCGTTACCCATCCGGCCCGACATGCGCATGCCCTTGAACACGCGGCCGGGGGTGGCGCAGCCACCGATCGAACCCGGGCGGCGGTGCACGGCCTGCGCACCGTGCGAGGCACCCTGACCACGGAAGCCGTGGCGCTTCATGGTGCCCGCGAAGCCCTTGCCCTTGCTGGTGCCGGTGACGTCGACGTAGCTGCCCTCTTCGAACACGTCGGCGCTGATCTCCTGGCCGACCTCGAAGGTGGAGGCGTCCGCGACGCGGATCTCGACGACGTGGCGGCGCGGGGTGACGCCCGCCTTGGCGAACTGGCCGGAGACCGGCTTGTTCACCTTGCGCGGGTCGATGGCGCCGAAAGCGACCTGGACGGCGCTGTAGCCGTCGCGCTCCACGGTGCGGATCTGGGTGACGACGTTCGGCCCGGCCTTGATGACGGTCACGGGAACGACGCGGTTCTTGTCGTCGAAGACCTGGGTCATGCCGAGCTTGGTGCCCAGGATGCCGGCGGCCGGCCTGTTCTTGTTGTCAGTCATGTCTCGAGTCCCCGTCACTGAATGTTGACGTCGACGCTGGCCGGCAGGTCGATGCGCATCAGCGCGTCCACCGTCTTCGGCGTCGGGTCGAGGATGTCGATAAGGCGCTTGTGCGTACGCATCTCGAAGTGCTCGCGCGAGTCCTTGTACTTGTGCGGCGAACGGATGACGCAGTACACGTTCTTCTCGGTCGGCAACGGCACCGGGCCGACGACGCGTGCCCCGGTGCGGGTCACCGTCTCCACGATTTTGCGCGCCGATGCGTCGATCGCCTCGTGGTCATAGGCCTTGAGCCTGATGCGGATCTTTTGTCCCGCCACGCTAAGTGTCCTTTTCTCCGCTTTCCTTCGTGATCCGGAAGCCGGCTACACCAGCCCTCTGGACCACCCTCATTTGCACAGCCCGAACACACGAAGACGTCCCAGCCCGAGCGGTCCGGCCCGGAGGAGGCAACCTGCGTGATCACGCAGGGCCCCTATTGGGCTGGATCCGGCACAGTGGAGACCAATGACCGGGCACGCCCGATCCTCGCCGCTGTTCATCTGTCATGGTTCTCCGGTCCACGCGGTCGGGCGTGTCGCCCGTCCGCTCATTCCTCGGCCTCGGATCGCAAAGCATCTCAGGCCTGGAACGTGTCCCGGACGTACCCGCGCCGGAAACCCGGCGAGGTACACGATGGGGTACTGCTCACCTCGCCCGGCCAGTCGTTTCACAGGGAAACAGACGCGGCCCGGTGCAAGGCAACCCGAACAGTATGCACGACCCCGGTCGGTGACTTCAAATCCGTCCCCCTCCGGTCGCCGTTGCGCCCGATTCGGACAGCACTCAGCCGCCCGGCGCACTCCGAAGCCGCAGTCGGCCGCGAGAAACTTACTTTTGAGTAAGATATGCGCATGACGAAAGAGACCGCGACCTACCGCGGCTGGAAGAAGCTGCCGGACAACCGGCTGGGGCATGCCCTGTTCTCGCTCGGGATGGTGGCCCGGGTGCCCTACTTCGGCACCGTGCTGCCGAACGTGGTCCGGCTCGAACCGGGGTTGTGCGAGGTGACTTCGCCGAAGTGGTTCGGAATCCACAACCACCTGGGCACTTTTCACGCAATCGCGGCGTGCAATCTCGCCGAGGTCGCGATGGGCATGCTCAGCGAGGCGACGGTGCCCGGGACGCACCGGTGGATCCCGAAGGCGATGCACGTCCAGTACCTGGCCAAGGCCGAGACCGGTCTGCGGGCGGTGGCGAAGCTGCCGGAGGTCCCCGATTTCGCGAGCATCACCGAAGGGCGCGAATTGGTGGTGCCGGTCTCGATCTACGACAAGCACGGCCTCGAGGTGGTGCACGCCGACATCACCACGTGGGTCACGCCCAAATAGCCGCGGCCGAACCTCCGCGATCCGGGAGCCCGGTTTCGAGAGCGAAGGCCAGGATCTTCACGAGCGCTATGCCTTCACTCGGTAGCGACGACTCGACCCTGGTCGATATGCAAGGTTCGCTCCGCGCATCCAGCGAGCCCGTCCTTCGCGCAAGCCGAGACGACGATCGTCATGTTCTGCCTCGCCAGAGTTCGCAGCATTTCCGCGAGATAGCGACGGCCGTCGTCATCCAGGTCCGCCATCGGATTGTCCAGCACGAGCGCCGCCGGATCGGACACGAGCGCCCTGGCCAAGCCCAGCCACTTCTTCTCACTGCGGGAAAGGCGCAGAACGGGTTTGGCACAGAGTTCGCGCAAGCGCGACAGACGTACTGCTCGATCGACAAGGCGCGCGGCCGCGTCTCCGCTGTGACCGGCGATTTTCGCCGAATACGCCAAAGTCTCGGCGACGGTCCACGTCTCGTTGCCTTCGTGCATGTCGGGAACCCAGCCGACCTTGGCTCGGACCACCCACGGCTCGACACTCGGATCCGCGTCCTCCACGCGCAGCTGCCCTCGGTGCGGGCGCAACTGACCGGCTAGCATCAGCAGCAAAGTCGTCTTTCCCGCACCGTTCGGACCGACTACCGCGGTGACTCGGCCCGCAGGGGCTTGAAACGTCACATCATCGACAACGGCCACTCCCGCGAATTCGCGGCGCAGGCCGGTACAAGTAATGCCGAGACCCACCGAGCTACTCCGTTTTCGTCGTGAACAAACTTGTCCGGCCGCGGTGAGATCAGCAGGGCAACGCTCGCTGATCACCCGCGAGCGCCGAGAGAACGGCGGCGGTGGTGCGCGGGTCTTCCAGCATGCCGCTGTGGCCCGCGGCGTTGCCTGCGCAGCCGTCCTGCAGCCAGACATTGCGGTCGGCGGCGGTGGGCGCGGCGAGCAGGGCGGTGTCCTGCGGCGTGATCACCTGGTCGGCGCGGGAGGCGATGGCCGTGTACCGGAGGCCGGGCACGGTCTCGCCCCCCGCGTTCAGCCGGTTCAGCAACGGTGACCCGACCACCTGCTGCTGTCCCGGAGTCCCGAAGACCTGGGCCGCGATCTGGGCGTTGCCCAAGCCGAGCGAGGCCAGGTCCGGGTAGCCCGCGCGCAGCCCGTCCCAGGTCGTGCCGCGATACGGCGTGCCGAGCGTCACCACCTGCGAGACCGCGTCCGCGCCGCGGGCCCGCAGATACTGCCGGATCACGGTGCCGCCGGTGGAATGGCCGACCAGCGCCACCCGGCTCGCACCGGTCGTTTCCCGCACCGAGCGCACGACCTCGGCGAGTTCGCCCGCCATCCGATCGATGTCGGCCACCCCGTAGAGCTCGCGCCCCATCAGGGCGGCGCCGATCGGCCCGATGCCGGTCGAACTGGAACCGGTCTGCCCGCTCACCGCGTCGACGACGCCCGGCGCCGCACCCAGATTCGCGGCGAACACGCAATGCCCCTCGGCCCGTACGGCGGGCGCGAGCAACGGAAAGCTGCGGCCGACATCGGTACCCGAGCCGTGCACAAGGATGACCGGTTCCGGCCGCACCTGGGTGGGCCGGCAGGACCAATCGTTGGCGCCGTCCAGCGCCGGCGTCTGTGGGGCGGCGGCCACGCTCGGCGCGTGCAGCAGCGTCGCGCAGGCCGCGACCATCATGAGGGCGGCGACTCGCGCGGCCCGAAAGCGAAGAGGCATCTCGAAATCCCGGCCGATCAGATTCCCAAGGGAGCGGCGAGGGTCGGCCAGGAGTCCTTCAGCGCGTCCTCCCAATATCCCCAGGAATGGGTACCTTCCGGCCGGAAGTTGTATCGCGCGGGGATTCCGAGACTGTCCAACCGGTCTTTCATGTTGTGCGAGCAATAATTGGTGGCCGCCTCGATGACCCCGCCGACCACGAGTTGATTCGCGAAACCCCACGGCCCGTTCAGGGAGTATTTCCCGCCGTACTGGTCGTAGACGCCGGGTATGCCATTTCCGCTCGCGATGTAGATGGACTTTCCGCGCAGTCCCTCCGCATGCACATACGGGTCGTTGGCCTTCCATTGCGGATCGTCAGCGGGCCCCCACATATTGTCGAGCTCGGCCAGGCCCCACTCCTCGACGGTCAGCCGGACGAACTCCCGGCCGACCGGATCGCTGGTCTGTGCGCAGCCGCTATAGGCGGCGACGCTGGAGAACAAGTCACCGGTGGTCGCGGCCAGCGCGAGGGTCGTCGTCGCCGACATGGAGAAGCCCGCGACCCCATTTCGTCCGCTGGTGCCGAGATAGGCGTCGATCAGCGGCGGCAGTTCGCTGCTGAGGAAGGTCTTCCACTTCTGGCGACCGAGTCTGGGATCGTCCTTCTCCCAGTCCGCGTAGTAGCTGAACATCCCGCCGATCGGCGTGACCGCGTGGACGTTCTTGTCCGCGAGGAATTGCATCGCGTCGGTCTTGGTGGCCCAGGTGGAGCCGTCGATGCCACCGGCCGCGCCGAGCAGCATGTACAGCACCGGGCGCGGCACGCTCGTGTCCGCCGCGCGCTGCACTTCGACCGGAATATCGAGATCCATGGCGGCGGAATGCACCGTCAAGGTCAGGTTCCGCGCATCGTGCTCCCGCACGGAAACGATAGAAGACTCCGCGGGCGCCGCGTTCGCCTGCACCGACACGACCGCCGATGCCGCGGCGCCGATGACGGCCGCCGACAACACCAACCGGCGGAAGTGACTTCCTCTCATGACTCCCCTTATCCCGAATCCCGGAACGCCTCGCGTTCCGAGACCACGGTATGGTGCGCCGCAATCCATTTCACGACTGAACTTGCTGGGCCACTGATTCTGGGGGCACGCGCGGAAGCAGAATTCTCGCCGTCGTACCGCCGATTTATTCCGATATCGCGAGACCCGAATTCCTTGGGCTCGCGCGCTTCGGATAGTTGCGCTCGCATCGGCCCAGCGGATTGAATGCCCCTATGGGTGTCAGCGCGGGCCGGGAAGTCGATGTGTGCGTGGTGGGGCTCGGTCCCACCGGGCGGGCGCTGGCGCACCGCGCGATGCGCGCCGGGCTGTCGGTCACCGCCGTCGACCCGCGGCCCGAGCGACTGTGGCCGCCCACGTTCTCCTGCTGGGTGGACGAGTTGCCGGGGTGGCTGCCGTCCACGGCCATCGCGACCACCATCCCGGCGCCCACGGTCTGGACCGAGACCGAACACCGCATCGACCGCCCGTACTGCGTGCTGTCCAAGCCGGGTCTGCACGCGGCGCTCGCGCTCGACGACGCCACCGTGGTGCCGGGCCGCGCCACCCGGGTGGACGCGCACGAGGTGGAACTCGCCGACGGCACGGTGCACCGAGCCGCGGCGGTGTTCGACACCCGCGGGCTGCCTTCGCTCGGACGGCGCCGGGCGGCGAGCGCGCACGGGATCTTCGTCGACGCCGAGACCGCCGCGCCGATGGTCGTCGAGGGCGAGGGTCTATTGCTGGACTGGCGACCGGAGAACGGCGCAGGCCCGGACGAGCCACCGTCGTTCCTCTACGCCGTACCGCTGGGCGACGGCACGGTGATCTTCGAGGAGACCAGCCTCGGCCTGCGCGGCGGCATGCCGCAGCACGAATTGCGCAAACGCACGCTGCACCGCCTGGCCGCGCACGGCATCCGCCTCACCGGCGCCGAATCCAGCGAAGCGGCGCACTATCCGCTCGACCAGCCGCCACCGCGCCGCGGTACCGCGCGCGCCATTCCCTTCGGTTCCCGCGGCGGCATGATGCACCCGTGCACGGGGTACAGCGTCGCCGACTCATTGGCGCTGGTCGACACCGCGATCACCGCGCTGCGCCAGGGCCGCGACCCGATCGCCGCGCTGTGGCCGCCGCGTGCGCGACTGGTGTATTGGATGCGGATGCGCGGCCTGTACGGCCTCGGCAGGCTCACCACCGAACAGTCCATCGCCATGTTCGACGCGTTCTTCAGCGCCTCCCCGCGCGGCCAGCGCGCGCTGCTGTCCGCCCACGACGACTACACGGCACTCGGCGCCGTGCTGTTCGACACGGTTGCGAACACCTGGCCGTTCCGCTGGCGCTACGACCTGGTCGGCTGGACCAACCGGGATCGCTGGCTGGATTACGACTTCGCCCAACCGCGGGAATCGGCCGAACGCCGGGTGCGGTGAGCACGACCGGCGCACGGCGAGGGCCTGCGGCTAGGGCCCCGTCTCCGCGGCCCGCCGGTATCCCCTGACCGCCGGATAGGCGAACACGACGATCAACCCGAGCGTCCAGGCGACCGTCTTGATCAGCGGCTCGGCGACCGCGCCACCGTAGGACAACCCGCGCATCGCATCGATCGCGCAGCTCATCGGCTGGTTCGCCACCACGTCCTGCAACCAGACCGGGTAGGCGAAAACGGGCACGAAACCGGAGTTGAAGAACATCAGCAGCGTGTTGACGATGCCGATGATGTTCACCAGCATGACGCCCTCGGAGACGGTCGCCAGCGCGGTGACCAGAACGGCGAACGCGACCCCGAACAGGACCGGGATGCCGATGAACGCCACCGCAGCCGCAGGCCCCTGATCGAACCGGAAGCCGAGCAGCAGGCCGACCGCCACGACGAACAGTGTGGTCACCAGGACGCGGACCGCCTCAGCGAGCAGTCGTCCGGTGAATCCGGCCGCACGATGCACCGGCATCGTCCAGAACCGGCCGAGCAGCCCGGTCATCTTCTCGGTCTTGAAACCGAGCGCGCTCACCACCGCGCCGGACATCGCGGCGACCAGCGTCAACAGCGGAACGGTGCCGTACACGGCGGGCATGCCGGTGGCCCCGGTGACCGGCTTGTTCAGGACGATGTAGAACATCACCAAGGTCAGCGCGGGATAAACCAGCGTCTGGATGGTCGTCGCCGGATCGCGCGCCCAGACCAGCAGCAGCCTCTTGCACTGGATCAGGCTCTGCGTGACCCAGGTGACCAGCGAACCCTCCGGCTTCGCCCGGACGATCGGCAGCGGTTCGCTCGCGCGTACCTCGACCTCGTCGGCCCGCTGGCTGGTGCGCTCCACGGTCGATTCCACCGGACTCATGACCGCCTCACACTCGCCCAGATCGCCAACGGAACGAACGCCGCGGCGAGCCCGATCAACCACACCAACGGCACCCACAACACCTGCCAGGTCACGCCGTCGGCCGCCATGTCGCGCAGAGCGAAGGAGAACTGGGAGATCGGCTGATTGCGCACGAAGGGACGAATCCACTCCGGGAAATTGCGTTCCGGCACGAACCCGCAGGAGAGCATGCCGAAGATCAGCGTCGGCAGGGTCAGCGCCTGGCTCAGCGACTCCGGACTCTTGGTCAGGCTGCCCAGCGCGTCGGCGCCGATCGCCAGCACCGTGCCGACGCCGAGGGAGAACGTGCAGAACAGCACGGCCTGGCCGAGACCCGCGTCGAAGCGGAAGCCGATCATGTGCCCGAAGAGCACCGCCGCGGTGAGCGAGGTGACCGAGCGGACCAGTCCGGCGCAGATGCGCGCGGTGAACGGCACCAGCGTCCCGATCGGCATGGTCTGCAGGCGGGTGCTCAGTCCGGTCATCGCCTCGAACGCGGCCAGTTGTGCGTTCGACATCATCGTGAACGCCATGGTCTGCAACACGATGATCGGCATGACGTACTGGGCGTAGTCGACGCCCTGGAACTTCATCACGTAGCGCAGCGGCAGGTAGAAGCCGACGGTGAACACCAGCGGCGTGACCATCGCCACGATCAGCTCGCCCTTGGTGGCCATGGTCCAGATGATCCGGCCGGTCAGCGCGCGCCACTGCGCGAACGACGACAGCCGCGCCGCGGGAAGCTCGGCGAACAAGCTCACCTCGGCCTCGGCGTGTTCCGGGGCGGTCGCAGCGGTCACGCGCGCCCGCCCGAATGGCCGGTGATGGACAGGAACACGTCATCGAGCGAGGGGCGGCGCAGCGCGATGTCGGCCAGGTCGACGCCCGCGCTGTCGAGTCTGCGCAGCGCCTCGGTCAGCGTGGCGGCGCCCTCCGGCGCCGGGATGGACAGCCGGTCGCCGCCGTCGAGGTCGGCCATCACCGCGGGCGGCACCAGGTCGCCGAGCGCGTACGCGGCGGTGCGCAGCTTCTTCGGATCCAAGGGGACCACTTCGCAGTAGCTGCCGCCGGTCTTCTCCTTGAGTTCGTCGGCGGTGCCCTCGGCGATCACCGTGCCCTTGTCGATGACGATGATGTTGTCGCTGAGCACATCGGCTTCCTCCAGGTACTGCGTGGTCAGCAGCACCGTGATGCCTTGCGTCTTCAGCGCGGTGACCAGATCCCACACACCCTGGCGGCTGCGCGGGTCCAGGCCGGTGGTCGGCTCGTCCAGGAACACCACTTCGGGACGCACCACCAGGCCGCAGGCGATATCGACGCGGCGGCGCATGCCGCCGGAGTAGTGGCGCACGGCGCGGCGGCCCGCGCTCACCAGGTCGAATTCCTCCAGCAGGGTGTCGGCGCGCTTGCGGGCGACGGACTTGCCCAAGCCCATCAGCCTGCCGAACAACTCCAGGTTCTCCCGGCCGGAGAGGTTCTCGTCCAGCGCCGCGTACTGACCGGTCATCATGATCGATCGCCGCACGCCCGCCGGGTCCTTCAGCACGTCGTGCCCGGCGACGACGGCGGTGCCGGAGTCGGGGCGCAGCAGGGTGGACAGCACCTTCACCATGGTCGTCTTGCCCGCACCGTTGGGCCCCAGGATGCCGAGGACGGAAGCACGTTCGGCGACGAAGCTGACGCCCTGCAGCGCATGCACGTCGCCGAACGACTTGCGGACGTCCGCTACCCGGACCGCTGGCTCACCCGCATGCGAATCTGCTTGGTTGGAACTCGGCATCAACTCTCCACTATCGGCCGGTACGGCGACGACCACGTCGCCCGAGCGCACGCGCACGCCCAGATTGGTGATCCGTCGCGCTCGGCGTGATGTTACCGGCCGATGGTCTGGCCTTTCGCCGCGCGCGGGGACACATCCGGGGCACCGCCGGACGAAGTCTTGCCCCGACCCGCGCCGGGCCGAGCGAAGGCTCGCCGGCCGCCCAGTTCGGCGTGCGCCAATTGTGTCCTTACTCACATTTCTCGCCGCCCGTCCGTCACGCAAGGGATCGACGCTGGTGAGCGCGATCCGGTGCGGCCGGGAGCCGGCGGCCGAGCCTTGTCGGGCCGCCGCGCCAGACCATAGTCTGCTTCGCGGGGGACCACACTCACTCGTCCGCGGCTGTGCCCCGCTGAGCGGTCCGCACGCCGGTTTCGACACTGCGAGAGGTGATCATGGCCGAGTCCGCGCAGCCACGGTTGGCGGCGCGTCCGGGAGGAACGGGCCGAACGAACGTGCTGACGTCTTATGATCCGCGCACCGGTGAGGTCGTGGGCAATTACGCCGTGATGAGCGCCGGCGAACTGAATCGCGCGGTGCGCGCGGCCCGCTCCGCCGAAAAATGGTGGGCGGAGCTGGGATTCAGCAGCCGCAGACGGTGGCTGCTGGACTGGAAACGCGAGATCGTCCGCCGCTCGGGCGAATTGGTCACCCTGCTGTGCGAGGAGACCGGGAAGCCGGAAGCCGACGCCGCGATCGAGGTGCTGCTCGCGGTGGAGAACCTGGACTGGGCCGCGCGCAACGCGGGCCGCGCGCTGGACCGGCGGCGCATCGGTTCCAGCTGGCTCACCCGCAACCAGCGAGCCACCGTCGGTTATCTGCCGCTGGGCGTCGTCGGCGTGCTCGGCCCGTGGAACAACCCGGTGTTCACGCCGATGGGTTCGATCGCCTACGCGATGGCGGCGGGCAACGCCGTGGTGTTCAAGCCGCACGAGCTGACCACCGGCGTGGGCGTGTGGCTGGCCGACAGCTGGTCCCGGCTCGCACCGAACCAGCCGGTGCTGCAAGTGGTCACGGGAGACAAGGCCACCGGCAACGCGCTGTGCCGGGCGAAGGTCGACAAGATCGCCTACGCCGGTTCGGAGGCGGGCGCGCGCGAGGTGATCTCGGTGTGCGCGCAGACCATGACACCGGTCGTCGTGGAGCGCAGCGGCAAGGGCAGCATGGTCGTGCACGTCGACGCGAAGCTGGACGACGCCGCCGAGGCCGCCGTCTTCGGGGCGATGGCCAACGCCGGGCAGAACGCCACCGGCATCCAGCGGGCCTACGTCGCCCAATCGGTCTACGACCGGTTCCTGGACCTGGTCGTCGACCAGGCGCGCAAACTGCGGCCCGGCGCGGATCGGAAGGCGTCCTACGGCCCGATGATCATGGAGTCGCAGGTCGAGGTGGTGCGCAAGCAGGTGCGCGACGCGGTGGCCCGCGGCGGCCGCGCGGTGGTCGGCGGTCTGGAGTCGATCCGCGAGCCCTACATCGAGCCGATCGTGCTGGCCGAGGTGCCGGAGGAGAGCATCGCGATCACCGGTGAGGGCATCGGCCCGGTGCTCATCGTCAACAAGGTGGCGAGCATGGACGAGGCCGCCGAGCGGATCAACGCGGTCGGCACCGACGTCGCGGTGTCGGTGTTCACCAGGGATGTGCACGAGATCGAGGCGTTCGCCGAACAATTGCGCGCCGGGGTGGTCACCATCAATTCCTCGACCGCCTACGCGGGCATTCCCGCGTTGCCCTTCGGCGGCGTGGGCGAATACGGCCAAGGCCACAGCCACGGCGACCAGGGGCTGCGCGAGTTCAGCAGGACCCTGGCCATCACGCGCAAGCGGTACCGGGCGCCGGTGAACCTGTCCACGTTCGATCGGCACCCGCGTCATCTTCGGTTGGCCCGGACGATATTCCGGATCCGGCACGGCCGCCGCCCCTGAGCGGCGGATACCGCTCAGCCGAGCAGCACCGCGTCCATGAGCGCGGTGACCCGTGCCAATTGCGCGGGCCGGGAATCGAATCGGATCAACCGGCCCACATCGATCACCTGGCTGATGGCGGCGTGCACCCGGAAACGCGCCTCCACCGGATCACCGTCCAGCAGGT
Source organism: Nocardia gipuzkoensis (assembly GCF_021183645.1). Lineage (NCBI taxonomy): Bacteria > Bacillati > Actinomycetota > Actinomycetes > Mycobacteriales > Nocardiaceae > Nocardia > Nocardia gipuzkoensis. The sequence goes on from NZ_CP089225.1 coordinate 1,750,678, forward strand.
TCGCCCACTCCAGTACGTTCTGCCGCTGGATGGCGCGCAGCTTGTGCTGCTCGGCCTGCGGCAGATTGGTGAACTCCGCGTAGTAGACCGGCATGATCTCCGGCATGGCGAAACTCAGTTTGGCGTAGCGGTCGGCCAGTCGTCGCGCGGCTTCCTCGCGGCTGGCCGCCTCGGCGAGCGCCTCGGTGATCGCGATGGCCAGCCGGTCGCCTGTGCGGTAGAAGGCCGCGGCGAGCAGGTCGGCTTTGCTCGCGAAGTACCGGTACACACTCGAGGCGTTGATGCCGACCGCGGCGCCCACCTCCTCGATGCTCGCCTCGTGATAGCCCTGCCTGCCGAAGATCCGGATGGCCTCGGTGAGCAACTGTTCACGCTTCGAGGTCACCGGGATGCCGCGCACGGGCGGCCCGGGATCCGGTTCGGCCGGCGCGGGCGGCAGCTCGGTACGCAGAACCGACCAGGCCATCTCGTGCAGCAGCGGCAGCAGCCGCGCGCTCGACAGTGCGGTGCGGTGCGCGGCGATGCTCGCGATCGCGCTGAGCACGCCCGCCGCCAGCATCGCCGTGTCCGCGGACGGCGCGTCGGGTCGAAGCAGCGCGATCGGCCCCATCAGGGTGCTGTTCAGGTCGTCGTAGATCTTCCGGATCCGAACCCGGTCGTCGCGCTCGAGATAGCGCCGCTCCCACCGGTAGAGCCCGGCCTCACGGCGGATCTCGACAGTGTGCTCGCTGATCGCGCGGATCAGCGCGTCCAGGCGCTGCCGCGGATCCAGCCGGGTGTCATCGGCGGCCTCGGCGACGGTCAGCAGGTGCCGCGCGCCCTCCTCGGCGGCCGCGACCAGCAGCGCGTACTTGTTGGTGAAGTGCCGGTACAGAGCCGGACCGGAGATGCCCACCTCGGCGGCGATCTCGTCCACGCCGACCGGGTAGTACCCGCGTTCGCTGAACGCTCGCGCGGCCGCCCGGATGATCTGGACCTTCCGGTCCTTCGGACGGCGTCGCACCGACGACGCGCCCTCCGCGCCCGCCCTCCTGCCCGGGTCGGGCCGCGCGGGAGCGAGGCCGACCTCGCTGCGATCCGCGACCATGCACCTCTCCGTTCTCCGGCGGCGCTGGTTGACAGCGCCCGACAATGGAACCTAAGTTAACCACAATTCGCAAAGTTAACCACTATTCACGGCTTGGCGTCCGCCGAATTGCAGCTTAGGAGCGAACATGAGCAACAACGATTCCGCGGTTCCGACCGCCGAGCCCACCGCCACGAGGTTCACGGCGGTTCAGGACGGCAAAGTACTCCGGATCACGATCACCAACCCTAAGCGGAAGAACGCCATCGACTACGACACCATGGTCGCGCTCGGGGACACCTTCCGCTCGGCGGCCGAGGACCGCGCCGTGCGGGCGATCGTGCTGACCGGCGAGGGCGGCGATTTCTGCACCGGCGCCGATCTGTCGGCCAGCGCCGACGAGGCACGCCGCGGCATCACCTCGGACATGGTGATGGACGCGGCGAACCGGCTGGTACGCGCCATCGTCGACGCGCCGGTCCCGGTGATCGTGCGCATCCGGGGCGCCGCGGCGGGCGTCGGCGTCGGCATCGCGCTGGCCGCCGACCTGGTCTACGCGAGCGAGGACTCCTATCTGCTGCTGGCCTTCATCAACATCGGCCTGATGCCCGACGGCGGCGCGGCCGCGCTGGTCGCCGCGGCGGCGGGCCGCCCGCTGGCGGCGCGGATGGCGCTGCTCGGCGAGCGGCTGCCCGCACGCGAAGCCGCGGCCGCCGGCCTGTTCACCGCGGTCGTGCCCGATGACGAACTCGACGCCGCGGTGGAGGCCGGGGTCACGAAGATCGCCGCCGGACCGCGCCGTGCGCTGGAGCTCACCAAGCAGGCGCTGAACCAGGCCACCCTGATCTCCCTCGACGCGGCCCTGGCCGCCGAGAAAGCAGGCCAGACCGAGCTGTTGCGCTCCCCCGATTTCGTCGAGGGCGCCACCGCGATGCTCACCAAGCGCAAGCCGGTCTTCGCCGACTGATCAGCCCGCCGGAACAGGCCGACCGGCAGGCGACTATGTTCATCGGCTATGACTTACCTGGTTACCGGGGCAACTGGGTTCATCGGTCGATTCCTCATCCCTGAGCTCCTGAAACGCGAGGGTGACATCCATGTACTGGTACGGCCGGGTGACGCCTCGGCCGACCGGTTCGCCTGCTGTGCGCAGGAATGGGCGGGCGGCGACCGCGTCCGTCCGGTACGCGGCGATCTCGGCGCCCCGGGGCTGGGCATAGACCCGACCTGGCTGGCCCAGCATCGCGGCGCCATCCGGCACGTCTTCCACTTGGCCGCGAGCTACGACCTGGCCGAGCGCGGCGGCGGGACCAGGCACCTGGTGGACGTCGCCGAGGAGCTGAGCGTCGATCAGCTGCACCATGTCTCGACCGTGGAGGTGGCCGGGTCCACCGAGGGCCTGTTCACCGAGGACATGTTCGATCACGGCCAGGAACTGGCCACTCCACTGCAACGGGCCGAATTCGAGGCCGAGCGGATCGTGCGGGAGTCGTCGCTGCGCTGGCGGATCTACCGGCCCTCGATCGTGATCGGGCATTCCAGGACCGGCGAGATCGATCGGATCGACGGACCGTACTACTTCTTCCGTCTGCTGCGCATGGGCGCGCAGCTACCGAGGCTGCTGCCGGTGCTGGTCCCCAAACTGGGCGAGACCAACATGGTCCCGGTCGATTTCGTCGCTCGCGCCCTCGACCACATCGCCCACCGCCCCGGTTCCGACAAGACCACCTATCACCTGGTTGATCCGCGCAGACAGAGCGCGGTCGACGCGCTGAACCTGTTCGCCGACGAGGCGGGCGCGCCGCACCTGGTGGAGGTGATGCCCAAGCGCACCCTGGACATGATGCTGCGCGTCCCCGGCGCCAATTGGCTGCTGCCCCGGGTCGGCGTGCCGCTGGATGTCCTGGAGCACAGCGAATTCGCCTGCTGGTTCGATTGCAGGCACACCAGCGCGGCGCTGGCGGGCACCGACATCAAGGTTCCGCCGTTGGACGCCTACGCGCCGCGGATCTGGAAGTACTGGATCGAGAACTGGGTCTGATCGGCGCCGCACCGGGCGGGGCCGCTAGCGCCCGGTGACGGTGAGATAGATCAAGGCGACATCGAGGACGGAGATGATCGCGGCGACCGACCAGGCCAGCACGGTGGTGCGCGATCACTCGTGAAGCGCACCAGGGGAATCAGCGCGAAGGGGATGCCGAACGACAGCACCACCTGCGAGATGATCAGCGCGCGAGTGGGATCGAGCCCCGCGGCCAAGACCACGATGGCCGGGATCAAGTTGATCAGCCTGCGCGTCAGCAGGGGAATCCGCTTGTGCAGCAGCCCCTGCATGATCATCGCGCCCGCGTAGGCGCCGACCGACGTCGAGGCCAGACCGGAAGCGAGCAGACCGATCGCGATCAGCAGGGCGGCGGCCGGGCCGAGGACCTCGCCGATCGCGGCGTGCGCGTCCTCGATGGTCTCGACGTCACGGCCGCGCAGGGTGCCTGCCTGCCAGCAGCAGCATGGCCAGGTTCACCGTGCCCGCCAGCACCATGGCCAGCCCGAGGTCGACCTTGGTGACCCGCAGCAGCCGGGTGCGCAGCGACCCGGGGGCCGGATGCCCGTGCCGGTCGCGGGCCAGGCCGGAGTGCACGTAGACCGCGTGCGGCATCACCGTCGCGCCGATCATCGCCGCGGCGAGCAGGACGTTCTCGGTGCCCTGGAACCCCGGCACGAGACCGCCCACGGTGCTCGCGACCGAAGGCGGCGCGATCACCACGCTCGCCAGGAACCCGATCGCGATGATCGCGAGCATTCCGGTGATCACCCGTTCGAACGGTTGCTCTCCGCGGCGGTCCTGCACCGTGCCCGCAAAAACCGACCGCCTGGTCGCTCGCGGCAACCAGGCGGTCGGTGGAGTTCAGCCGGACATTCCGGCTTCGTTCGGCAGTGCGGCTGTGATCAGATGCCGAGACCCCTCGCGAGCACCGGCCACGACAGCTGGAACTCGTCGCGCCAGTAGCCCCAGGAGTGGGTGCCGGTGTTACGGAAGTTGTAGGTGGCGGGGATGCCCAGCTGGTCCAGCTTGTTCTTCAGGTTGTTCGTGCAGTAGTTGGTGCCCGCTTCGATCACACCGCCGATGATGATCTGGTTGGCCAGGCCGTATGCGCCGGGAAGGGCGTACTGGCCGTTGAGCGTGTCGTACTGACCGGGCAGGCCGTTGCCGGTGGAGATGTAGAGGTCGAGCCCGCGCAGCCCCTCGGCGTTCACGTACGGGTCGTTGGCCACCCACTCCGGCGACCCTTCCGGACCCCACATGTTCTCGGTGTTGCCACCGCCCCAGGTCTCGACGGTCAGCTTGACGAATTCGGCGCCGACCGGGTCACTGGTCTGCGCGCAGCCGCTGTAGGCCGCGGCGGCCTTGTACAGGCCGGGCTTGGAGATCGGCAGCGCCAGCACCGTGGTGCCCGAGGTGGACAGGCCCGCGATGGCGTTCACGCCGTTGGTGCCCAGCGCGCCGTCGATCAGCGGGGGCAACTCCTCGGTGAAGAAGGTCTTCCACTTGTTGCGGCCGAGTACCGGGTCGTCCTTGATCCAGTCGGTGTAGTAGCTCCACTTGCCGCCGATCGGCTGGATCACGTTGACGTTCTTGTCCGACAAGAACTGCAGCGCGTCGGTCTTCGCCTGCCACGAGGCTTCGTCCTCGCCGCCGCCGGCGCCGTTGAGCAGGTACAGCGTGGGACGCGGAACGGATGCGTCGGCCGGGCGCTGGACGTCGATGATGACCTTCTCGTCCATCGCCGCCGAGTACACGTACAGGCGGATGCTGCGCGCGTCCTTGTATTCGGCTTTGGTGATACGCGAACCGTCCGGGGCGACCGGGTCGGCCAGCAGGCTCTTGGAATCGATGATCGGGTCAGCTGTCGCGCTGGACGCGCCGAGACCGGTCATCATTCCCGCGAGCACTGCGGTTGCCGCGATCGCGGCCGCGGCCCGCAGGCCACCGCGCCGGGTCTGTCGACGTATCAATTTCGCACCTTCGCTTCGTCTCGAGATTCGCTCTGCATACCCCACGCGCCGGGTGGATGCCAGGACATCCCGCCCGACCATACGGCCTATGTAGTCGTCACAAAAGGGGACTTCGTTACCGCACCGTTGCCCCATCATGCCGGAACGGTGTCGATCCGATCATGACCGCCCCATGTTCCGTGTCGTTTCCCACCCCGGGGGATCCAGCAGTTCGGTCAGGCGGGGGCCGATCTGCGCCAGCGCTGCCGGGGAGGTCATCTGATCGTGCGAGACGCCGACGGGATGATCATCGACCCGGCCGTCGACGTAGGGTTGCCAGCCGTGCGCCGCGGTGTCGTGACCGGCCGCGCTGAAGTAGTCCAGACGGCCGCGGTAGACCTTCGGCCGATGCTCGGCGATCAGCTCGGCCGAGCGCACCGCGCTGCGGTAGATCCGGCGCACCCGATCCGGGGTGAGCACCGCCATGTCGGGCGGGATGGTGGCGTGCAGCGCGGCCAGCGCGTCCTCGCTCAGGTCGTGGATGTCGCCGTCACGGGGCAGCGGGGCGTCCGCGCCGATGCCGAGTTCGGCCAGCGCCTCGCGGATCGCCGCCCGGAAGTCCGTGACGTCGATGTCCGGATGGCTGTCGAGCATGGTCAGCAGCCCGATGTCCTCCCCCGCCGCCTGCAACTCGGTCGCCACCGCGTGCGCCAGCACACCGCCGAGCGACCAGCCGAGCAGCCGGTAGGGGCCGTGCGGCTGCACCGCGCGGATCTCGGCCACGTAGCGGCGCGCCATCTCGGTCAACGACTCCGGCAGGTAGCCCTCTTCGGTCAACGCGGGCGACTGCAGGCCGAAGATCGGCGTGCTCGCGGGCACGTAGCGCGCGAGACCGGCGTAACACCAGGACAATCCGTACATCGGATGCAGGCAGAACAGCGGCTGGGCGGCGGCCGTGTCGTGCGGCACCATGGTCCGGATCGGCAGCAGCACACCGAGCGCCGCGTTCGAATCCTGGTCGTAGTCGTGGTCGTCGGCCAGGGCGGCGAGGATCCGGGCGGCCAGCGCCGCCGGGGTGGCATCGGTGAAGAACCACTGCACCCGCACCTCGGCGCCGGTGAGCGTGCGCAGCCTGCTGACCGCGCGCGTGGCGACCAGCGAGTTGCCTCCCAGATCGAAGAAGTCGTCGTCCATGCCGATCCGCCGGCCGTCGCCGGGCTCGAGCACCTCGTCGAACACCTCGAGCACGGTGCGCTCCAGCGGCGTGCCCGGCGCGCGATACGGGCGGGCCGCCGGCCGCGGCGCGGGCAGCGCCTTGCGGTCGAGTTTGCCGCTGGCGTTCAACGGCAGTTCGGCGAGCGCGACGACCGCCGAGGGCACCATGTAGGACGGCAGCGCGGCACGGGCGTGCAGCAACAGCGCGGCCTCATCGATCGACTCCCCCGGCACGGCGACCACATAGGCGGCCAGCCGGTCCCCGCCTGCGCCGCGCACCAGCGCGACAGCGGCGTGCCGCACTTGGGGGTGACCGGTCAACACGGTCTCGATCTCACCCAGCTCGACGCGCTGGCCACGCAGCTTGACTTGGAAGTCGCCGCGGCCCAGATATTCCAGGGCTCCGTCACGCCAGCGCACGATGTCGCCGGTGCGATAGAGCCGGGTGCCGCCCGCATGGGCGACGAAACGCTCGGCGGTGAGGGCCGGGGCCCCGAGATAGCCGCGCGCCAATTGCACACCCGCGACGTACAACTCGCCCGCCGCGCCCGGCGGCACCGGCCGCAACTGCTGGTCGAGCACGTGCACGCGGGTGTTGGCCACCGGAACACCGATCGGAATCGCCGCCGCGGCCGTATCGCGCACCGGGTGGTCGGTGACCACGGTGGCCTCGGCGGGCCCGTACCAGTTGACCAGCGCGGCGCCGGGTGCGGTGGCGGCGAAGGTCGCCGCGGTCTCCCTCGACAACGCCTCGCCCGCCGCGAACACCCGCCGCAACGACGGGTAGCCCGTGGCCGGGTTGGCGACGGGGTCGAGGAACACATCCAGCATCGACGGCACGAAATGCACCGTGGTGACCGCGTTCTCGACGATGACCCGGGCCAGGTAGGCCGGATCGCGATGGCCGTCGGGCGCGGCGACCACGATCGATGCTCCGGTCTGCAACGGCCAGAACAGCTCCCAGGTGGAGATGTCGAAGGTGATCGGCGTCTTGTGCAGCACCACGTCGTCGCCGCCGTGCGGATAGGCCGACTGCGCCCAGCGGAACTGGTTGACCATCTGCCGGTGCGTGATCATCACGCCCTTGGGGCGGCCGGTCGAACCCGAGGTGTAGATGACGTAGGCGACGGTGTCCGGGTGGACGTGCTGCTGCGGCCACGCTCCCTGGTACGGCGGCAGATACAGCGTGTCCACCGCGATCACCGGGACACCGGTCGCGGTGTCGAACGCGTCCGCGGTGGTGGTCAGGACGCAGATCGGGGCCGCGCTGCCGAGAACGTACTCGCTGCGTTCGGCCGGGTGATCCGGATCGATCGGGACATAGCCGCCGCCGGCCCGCAACACCGCGTAGATCGCCACGACCAGATCGATCCCGCGTCGCATGGCCACGGCAACCAGCGTTTCCGGGCCTACGCCCCAGCGCATCAGCTCGACGGCCAAGGACCGTACGCGCGAATCCAGTTCGGCGTAGCTGAGGGTGGTGTCGGCGAAGCGCACCGCTGGCGCGTCCGGCGTGCGCGCCACCTGCGCGTCGAACAGCGACAGCAGCGTCGCGCCGTCCAGCAGTTCGGGCGCGTCGGTGGCATTGCGTGCGGCCAGCTCGGCGCGCTCGTCGTCGAGCAGCACATCGATCTCGCCGACGCGCGCCTGCGGGGTCGTCACGAAGCGTCCGATCAGCGCCGCGAGCCGGCGGGCGAGCGCTCGAGCCGCCGGTTCGCCGGTCAGATCGCGCAGGTACTTGACCGAGACGCGCAACTGACTGTCCAGCACCACCAGCACCGTGAACGGATAGTGGGTGCCGTTGACCGCGCCGACGCCGGTGACGTTCATCCCGTCGATGGCGCTGGCCTGGTCCAGCCCCTCCCGGTCCACCGGGAACGACTCGAACACGACGAGCGAGTCGAACAACCCTTCCACGCCGACGGCTTCCTGGATGTCGCTCAGCCCCAGGTAGTGGTGATCCAGCAGCGCGGCCTGCTCGGCCTGCAACTGGCGCAGCAACCCGCCGAGCGTGTGGGTCGCGTCCAGCCGCACCCGCACCGGGATCGCGTTGAGGAACAGCCCGACCATCGCCTCGACGCCGTCCAGCTGGGGGGGCCGTCCGGACACGGTGGCGCCGAAGACCACGTCGTCGCGATCGACGGTGCGACCGATCAGCAGACCCCAGGCCGCCTGCACCACGGTGTTCACCGTGACGCCGAGACCCGACGCGAGCCGGGTGAGCGCGGTGGTGTCGGCCTGGGACAGCTCGAATCCGACCTCGCCGACGCCCGCGGAGATCTCGCGGCCGGGATCGACCGGCGCGAGCGGCGTCGGTTCGGTGACACCGGCCAGCGCGGCGCGCCACGCGGCACGGGCCGCCTCCGCGTCCTGCGCGACCAGCCAGGCCAGGTAGTCGCGATAGGACCGCACCGTGGGCAGGTGCCGGGAGTTGCCGCCGAGCGCGTACAGCGTGAGCAAGTCCTTCATCAACAGCGGCATGGACCAGCCGTCGATGAGGATGTGGTGGCTGGTCACCAGCAGGTGGTAGCGGGCGGCGGTGGAGCGGATCAGCGCGAACCGCAGCAGTGGCGGGGTACGCATGTCGAAGTGGTCGGCGAGATCGGCCGCCTGGAGCCGCTCCAGCTCGGCCGCCGCGGCGGCCGGTTCCAGCTGACTCAGATCGATCAGCCGCCACGGCACCTCCAGCGAATCCTGCACGATCTGCACGGGATTGCCGTCACTGTCGTCGGCGAAGGCGACGCGCAGATTGTCGTGCCGGTCGAGCACCGCCTGTGCGGCGGCATGCATCCGGCGCGCGTCCACCGCGCCCCCGAGATCCAGCACGAACTGGGTGGTGTAGACGTCCACCGAGTTCTCCGCGAGCAGGGCGTGGAACAGCATGCCCGATTGCAGCGGGGTGAGCGGCCAGGCGTCGGTCAGGTCCGGGTAGGCGCGGGTGAAGCGGTCGATGTCGGGCTGCTTGAGCCGCACCAGCGGGAAGTCCGACGGCGTGAAACCGCCCGCGTCGGGGCGCAATCCGTGCTCGGCCAGGCCACCGAGCGCGCGAATCCAGTGCTCGGCGAACATTTTCACGTCCTCGCCACGGAACGCGGCGGCGGCGAAGTCGAAGCGGGCCAGCAGGCCGTCGTCGGTGGCGTCGACGGTCAGCACGAGCAGCAGGTCGTCGGACGGGATGTCGGTGTGCACCCGCGCCGGGCGCAGATCCCGGTAACGCAGCGCGAACCGGCCGCGGCCGAGGCCGCGCAGTTCGGCGGCGGTCTCGGCATTGAGGTGGCGCAGCAGGCCGTAACCGACACCGCGCGAGGGCACCGACCGCCGCAGCTCCTTGATCTGCGCGATGGCGGTGCCCGCCGCGGGACCGCCGATCAGGGCGTCTTCGATGTCGAGCCGGGTCAGCCGCAGCGGAAGCGGGTATTCGGTGACGAAGCCGCCCACCATGCTCTCGGCGTCGGCGTGGGTGGCCGCGCGCGGATCGGCGGGCAGCCGCACCACCGAACCGATGGCGCGCGTGACGGTCTCGCCCGCGGAGGTGTGCAGGGCCAGCGCCAGCGCGGTGAGCACGATGTCGTCCACTCCGGCGTGGTAGGCCTCCGCGGCGGCGGCGACGGCCTCCGCGCCCTCCGCCGTGATCGTGAGCGAGACCCGGCTGCGTGCGCGCAGATCGCGGCCGTCGGCTCCCGCGCCCTCCGGGAGGCTGCCGAGCGTGCGGCGCCACCAGTCCATCTCGGCTACGGTGGCCGGCTCGTAGGCCTTGGCCGCCAACGCCCGGATGAGCATGCCGAGGCCGGATTCCGCGGCCGCGGGCGCGGCGTGGCGTGCCCGGTTCCAACGCGCGGTGAGCTGGTCGGCGATGGTCCGCCAGGAGATGTCGTCGACCACGAGGCTGCTGGCCACGATGATGAGCGTGGAGCGCGCCTCCGGACCGCCGGTGAGCACGAAGTAGATGTTGCGCCCCTGTTCGGGGTCGAGCGCGGCCGCGGCCGCCTGCACCACGTCGTCGATGGGTAGCGAGGTCTCGCCACGCTGGGCGTCCAGCCTGCGGAACGCCTCGCCCGTGCGCTCGTCGGCGGCCGGGATGCGCAGCACGGGCGCGCCGCTGTCGTCGTAACCCACCCGTACCCACAGCATCGGGTGCTGGTCGAGCACGGCGGACACCGCGCCGCGCACCGTCTCGACCGAACAGGTCTCCGGGACGTCGAGGGCGATGGCCCGCACCTCGACGCCCTCCTCCAGCATCCGCGCCGCGTCCGGCGTGAGCGGCAGTTCGCCCGCCTCGTCGCCGTGGCCGCCCTCCACCGCGGCGGCGCGGGCCAGTGCGGCGACGGTCCGGCATTCGAAGACATCACGCGGCGCGAAACTCACCCCGCGGGCGCGTGAGCGGGAAACCACCTGGATGGACACGATGCTGTCGCCGCCGAGGGCGAAGAAGTCGTCGTCCAGGCCGACCCGGTCCACGCCGAGCACCTCACCGATCACTTCGGCGATCACGAGTTCGGCCGGGGTGCGTGGCGCACGGTAAGCGCGGGTGTCCACGGCGGGCTCCGGCAGCGCCTTGCGATCCAGCTTGCCCACGGGGGTCAGCGGGATGGCGTCGAGCACCACGATCGCCGCCGGAACCATGTACTCCGGCAGCGTGCGCCCGATCCGCTCGGTCAGCGCGGCCGGATCCGCCGTGGCGTCGCTGGCCGGCAGCACGTAGGAGACCAGGATGGTCGCGCCGGAACCGGTTTCCCGGCCGAGGGTGACGGCGAAGTCGACCTCGGGCTGGGCCGCGAGCGCGGCGTCGATCTCGCCGAGCTCGATGCGGAAGCCGCGCACCTTCACCTGGAAGTCGTTGCGGCCCACGTATTCCACGACCGGCGCGCCCCCGGCCCTGCGCCAGCGCACCAGGTCACCGGTGCGGTAGAGGCGCTCGCCGGGCGCACCGTACGGGTCGGCGACGAATCGCGCGGCGGTGAGCCCGGGGCGGGCGTGGTAGCCGCGCGCGAGCTGGATGCCGCCCAGATACAGTTCGCCCGTGACGCCTTCGGGCACCGGGTGCAGCCTGCTGTCGAGCACCAGCGATCGCATGCCGCGGATCGGGCCGCCGATCGTGACCGGTTCGCCGGGCCGCAGCGGATCGCTGATATTGGTCATGATGGTGGTCTCGGTCGGCCCGTAACCGTTGTGGAAGTCGCGCTCCGGCACGTCCGTCCACTTGGCCGCCAGATCGGCGGGCACCGCTTCACCGCCCGCCACAATGGTCCGCATCCCCGCCAGCGCGTCCGGGTCGAGCGAGGCGAGCACCGACGGCGTGAGGAAGGCGTGCGTGACGCCCTCGGCGCGAATCAGTTCGGCCAGTTCCTCGCCACCGAAGGTCAGCGGTGGCGCCAGCACGAGACCGCCCGCCGCGCCGAGCGCGAGGAGCAGTTCCAGCATCGACGCGTCGAACGACGGCGACGCGAACGCCAAGGCGCGCGAGGACCGGTCGAGCCGGTAACGCTCCACCTGTTCGGCGCTGAAGTTGGCCAGCCCGGCGTGGGTCACCACGACGCCCTTGGGCAGACCGGTGGAGCCGGAAGTGTAGATCACGTACGCGGCGTTGTCCGGGCGCGGCGCCGCGCGCAGTTCGGCGGGCCGCAACGGCTGATCCGAGCGCACGGCGACGTCGACGGTGAAGTCGCGATCGTCCAGCACGAGCCACGCGCCACCGGCGAGGGCGGGCAGGTTGTCCAGCTCGGCGGTGAGCGTCACGCCGAGTGCCACACCGGAGTCCGCGACCATGTGCGCGATGCGCTCGGCCGGGTAGGTCGGGTCGATCGGGACGAACGCCGCCCCGGTCTTGGCCACCGCCCACAGCGCCAGCACTGATTCCACCGAACGACGGATGGCGATGGCGACCAGCACATCCGGTCCCGCGCCGCGGTCGATCAGCGCGCGCGCCAATTGCGCGGAGGCCGCGTCGAGTTCGGCGTAGCTGAAGGTGCGGTCGTCGGCGACCACCGCGATTCCGGCCGGGTTCGCCGCGACGGCGGCGGCCATCAGCTCCGGCAGCGTGCCCGGCGGCACGGCGGGTGCGCCGATACGGGCGATCAGGTCGGCGCGCTCGGAGTCGTCCAGGATCTCCAGATCGCCGACGGCGGTGGCGGGATACCGGGCGACGGCGGCGAGGATGCGGCGGAACCGGCGGCCGAACTCGACGACGGTCTGCTCGTCGAACAGGTCGCGGGCGTAGGTGAATTCGGCGGCGAGACCGGCCTCGGCGCCGGACTCGGTCCGCTGCTCGCGCACGGTCAGCAGCAGATCGAATTTCGCGGTGTCGGCGGCCGGGTCGAGCGCGGTGAAGCTCAGGCCGGGCAGGTGGAAACTGGTGGCGGTGAGGTTCTCGAACGACAGCGCCACCTGGAACAGCGGGTGGCGGCCCGCCGATCGCTCCGGGTCGAGCGCCTCGACCAGCCGCTCGAAGGGGATGTCGGCGTTGGCGAAGGCGCGCAGATCGGTTTCCCGATTGGCGGCGAGCAGTTCGGTGAATGCGAGACCGGGCGCGACCCGGGTGCGTAGCACCAGCGTGTTGACGAACATGCCGATCAGGTCGTCGAGTTCGGCTTCGCCGCGCCCCGCGATGGGTGTGCCGATCGCGATGTCGTCGGTGCCGGACATACGCGACAGGAAGACCGCGAACGCGGTGTGCACCACCATGAACAACGTGGCGTTGTGCTGCCGCGCGAGCCCGGCCAGCGCGGCGTGCACGTCGGCGGCGACGACGAAATCGGTCTTGCCGCCCGCGAAGGACTGGGCAGGCGGGCGCGGCCGGTCGGCGGGCAGGTTCAGCTCGTCGGGCAGGTCGGCGAGTTCGGCTGTCCAGTAAGCCAGTTGCGCTCCCGCGAGCGACTCGGGATCGTCGTCGGCGCCGAGCACGTCGCGTTGCCACAGCGCGTAGTCGGCGTACTGGATGGGCAGCGGCGCCCAGGACGGCTCGCGGCCGCCGCCACGCGCCACGTACGCCGACATCAGGTCCCTGGTCAGCGGGCCCATCGACCAGCCGTCGGCGCTGATGTGGTGCGCGACGAAAACCAGTACGTACTCCGACCCGGCGAGCTGGAAGAGTTTGGTGCGCAACGGCACCTCGGCGGTGACATCGAAGCCCGTCGCGACGATGCGCTGTATTTCACCGGCGACATGCTCGTCCCCGATCTGCGCGGGAGCCAGGTCCACCGGCACCTCGTGCGGCGCGAGGACCCGCTGTACCGGGCCGTCCGGGGTCTGCGGGTAGATCGTGCGCAGGATCTCGTGGCGCGCGACGATATCGGCGACTGCCCGGCCCAGCGCGGTGACGTCCAGGTCGCCGGACAGGCGGATGGCGGCCGGGATGTTGTAGACCGAGGCCGAGGTGTCGAACTGGTTGAGGAACCACATGCGCTGCTGCGCGAACGACAGCGGGAGGTGGTCGGGCCGCGGTCCCGCGACCAGCGGGACGCGTTTGCGCGCACCGGTGCCGTGTTCGACCTTGATCGCCAGTCCGGCGACGGTGGAGGCTTCGAACAGCACACGCACCGGAACACGCGCGTCCAGCGCCGCGCCGATCCGTGCCGCGACCTGAGTCGCCAACAACGAGTTACCACCCAAGGCGAAGAAGTCGTCGTCCGCACCGACACGCTCCACACCGAGCACCTCGGCGTACACGGACGCCACGATCTCCTCGATCGGAGTCGACGGCGCACGAAACGCCTGAACCTCGAACTCCGGCTCCGGCAACGCCTTACGATCCAACTTGCCGTTCACATTCAACGGCAAAGCATCCAACACCACCAACGCCGAGGGCACCATGTACGACGGCAACCCGGCAGTGAGTTCGGACTTCACCCGCGCCACATCGACACCGGCATCAGCATCGGCGGCAACCAGGTAAGCCACCAGGCGGTCACCGGTCTTCGGATCCGACTTCGCGATCACCGCCGCCTGCGCGACCTCCGGCAGCGCGAGCAGTGCGGCTTCGATCTCACCCAGCTCGATACGGAAACCACGGATCTTCACCTGGAAATCCGTACGACCCCGATACTCGAGCTCACCACTGCCGTTCCAGGCGACCAAGTCACCCGTGCGATACATCCGAGCACCAGGCTGGAACGGATTCGCCACGAACCGATCCGCAGTCAGATCCGCACGACCGAAATACCCACGCGCCAACTGCGCACCAGCCAAATACAACTCACCCGACACACCCACCGGAACCGGACGCAACCGCGCATCCAACACAAACACCCGACTGTTCCACTCCGGCACACCGATCGGCACCGAAGCCCCATCCACAACAGTCACCCGGTGACTCGTGATCGACACCGCCGCCTCAGTCGGACCATACAAATTGAACAACTCGGTACGCGGATTCTCCCGCAAAAACCGCTGCGCCACCGAACCCGGCAACGCCTCACCGATCGCCAACACCCGCCGCGGCGACCAGTCCCGCGCATTCGCGGCCGCCCGGTGCACCAGCAGCGCGTCGAGCATCGACGGCACCACGTGCAGTGTCGTGACCGACTCGCGCGCCATCAGCTCGTTCAGATACGCCGGATCCCGATGACCGTCCGGCGAGGCGATCACCGAACGCCCGCCGCACACCGCCGCCGACCAGAACTCCCACACCGACAAGTCGAACGTCGCCGCCGTCTTCAGCAGGACCGAGTCTTCCTGGGTCAGCCCGAAATAAGCTGCCTTCCAGAGTAATTGATTCGCGATCGCCGCATGCGACACCGCGACGCCCTTCGGCTGCCCAGTCGAACCAGACGTGAAGATGACGTATGCCGTGTTCTCCGGTCGCAGCGGTACGGCCCGCTCGGCATCGGTGAGCGGCACGCTCGCGACCGCGGTGAGTTCGAGGTCTTCCAGTCGCACCACCGGGGCGACATCGGTATCGAAGTCCGACTCCGCATTGCTCAGCACACACACCGGAGCGGCGACGGAGAGGACGTAGTCGGTTCGCTCCGCGGCTTGGTCCGGGTCCACCGGCACGTACGCGCCACCGGCCTCGGCCACCGCGTACATCGCCACGACCAGATCCACCGATCGGCGGAACGCGAGCGCGACCCGGCGTTCGGGCACGACGCCCACCGAGATCAGGTAGCGGGCGAGGCGGTTCACTCGGGCGCCCAGTTCGGCGTAGCTCAGCTCGGCGCGTTCACCGTCGGGCAGGTCCGCGACCAGGGCGACCGCTCCCGGCGTCGCCGCGACGGTCCGGCGCAGCAGGGAGCACAGTGTCGCGTCCGGTTCCACCGGGTGGATCGTGTCGTTCCACGTGGTGAGCACGTCGGCACGCTCGGTGTCGGCGAGGATGTCGATATCCCCGACCGGCACCGTGGAATCCGCGACTACCGCCGTGAGGATGCGCGAGAACCGATCCGCGAACCCCTGCACCGTCTCCCGATCGAAAAGATCGGTCGCATACGTCAGAAACCCGCCGATACCGGCGGCCGCACCGGACTCCTCATATCCGTCGCCGACGATCAAGTGCAGATCGAACTGCGACACATCCAAATCGGCATCGACACCGGCCACCGTCAACCCGGGCAGCTCCAACGCGGTCCGCGCGATGTTCTGGAACGACAACCCGACCTGGAACAACGGATGGTGCGCCGTGGAACGCGGCGGATTCAGCACCTCCACCAACCGCTCGAACGGCACGTCCGCGTGCGCCAACGCCGCCAGATCCGACTCACGCCGGCGCGCGAGCAGATCCGCGAACGACTCACCCGGCTCGACCCGCGACCGGAAGACCACGGTATTGACGAACATACCGATCAGATCATCCAGCGCACGCTCACCACGACCGGCGACAGGCGTGCCGACCGCGATGTCGTCCGAACCCGACAACCGAGCCAGCAATACCGCGAACGCCGCGTGCACCACCATGAACAGCGTCGCACCGTGCGCACGGGCGAGCTCGACCAGACCCGCGTGCGTGGCGGCGTCCACGGCCACACCGACCCGGGCACCCGCCAACGACGCCACGGCCGGGCGTGGCCGATCCGTCGGCAACTCCAGCACATCGGGCAGACCGGCCAGTTCGGCACGCCAGAACCCGATCTGCCGCGCGGCCACCGACTCCGGATCCGACTCCGCGCCCAGCACCGCACGCTGCCACAACGCGTAATCCGCGTACTGCACCCGCAACGGCGACCATCCCGGCAGCTCACCGGCCGTGCGCGCCGAATACGCCACCATCACGTCCCGCACCAGCGGACCCATCGACGACGCATCCGCCGCGATGTGATGCACCACCACCGCGAGCACGAACTCCCGCGGCGCGTCCGCGATCCGCAGCAACCGCACCCGCACAGGCACTTCGGCGGTCACGTCGAAGGGCGTCGACGCGAGCGCGTACACCTCGCTCGCGACCTCGGCCGCACCGATCGGGTGCACCGCCACATCCAGCGCCACCTGCCCGGGGGGCAACACCACCTGCACCGGACCATCCGGAGTCTCCGGATACACCGTGCGCAGCACCTCGTGCCTGCCCACCACGTCGTGCAGCGCCGCACCCAGCGCCGCCACATCCAGCGCACCGGTCAGGCGCACAGCGAACGGCAGATTGTAGGCCGCCGCACCGATCTGTTCCCCCGCGTCATCGGTCTGATCGAAACGATTCAGGAACCACATTCGCCGCTGCGCCAACGACAACGGCAACCGCTCCGGACGGGCGATACTGCCCAGCTCGACACCACGCTCACCGTGCGTGTGCGACTCGATCGCCGCCGCCAGCGCCGCCACGGTGGGCGCTTCGAACAGCGTCCGCACCGCCACACGCGCACCGACCGCGGCCCCCAGACGCGCCACCACCTGCGTGGCCACCAGGGAATTTCCACCCAGTGCGAAGAAATCGTCGTCCGCGCCCACTCGGGGCGACCCGAGCACCTCGCCGAACACCCCGGCCACGATCTCCTCGACCGCGGTCGCGGGGGCGCGGAATTCCCGGGCGGTGAAGACCGGCTCGGGCAGTGCCTTGCGGTCCAGCTTGCCGCTGGGATTGAGCGGGAACTCCGCCAGCGCCACGATCGCCGCCGGAACCATGTACGCGGGCAGCGTCGCACCGATCGCCTCCAGCAGGCCGGCCTGCTCGATCGCGTACCCCGGCGCGGGGACCGCGTAGGCGACCAGCTGGTCGCCCAGCGCCGAAGACGCGACGAGCGCGACGGCCTGGCTCACCGAGGGCTGCGCCAGCAGCGCCGCCTCGATCTCCCCCAGCTCGATCCGCTGACCACGGAACTTCACCTGGAAATCGGTCCGGCCGAGATAGTCGAGCCGATGCGGCAGTTCTTCGGTCGGGGCGCGCCAGACCACCAGGTCGCCGGTCCGGTACATCCGCTCGCCGAGGCCGAACGGGTTGGCCACGAACCGGTCGGCGGTCAGATCGGGACGCCGCACATAACCGCGGGCCAGCTGGTCACCGGCGAGATACAGCTCGCCCGGCACGCCGGCAGGCACCGGCCGCAACCACGAATCCAGCACATAGACCTGGGTGTTCCACTGCGGCACACCGATCGGCACGGACCGTTCGTCGGCCGCGGTCGCGGGCCAGTAGGTCACCGAGACCGCCGCCTCGGTCGGGCCGTACAGGTTGTGCACCGCGGCGTCCGTCACGGCGCGCACCGCGGCGACGGTCTCCGGCGGCAGCGCCTCGCCGATCGCGAAGATGTCCCGCAAGGTGGGGCACGAGCCCGGCGCGGTGTGCGCGGCGAAGACCGTCAGCATGGACGGCACGAAGTCGGTCACCGTGACGCCTTGCGCGGCAATGGTTTCCGCGACGTACACCGGATCGCGATGTCCGTCGTGAGTGGCGACGACCAGCTTCGCGCCCACGCGCAGCGGCATGAAGTAGCCCCACAGCGAGACGTCGAACGTCGTCGCCGTTTTCTGTAGGTACACGTCATCGGCGTCGAGCGGGTACGCCGCGAGCATCCAGCTGATCTGGTTCTGGATCGCGAAGTGCGAGATGGCGACGCCCTTGGGGCGGCCGGTGGACCCCGAGGTGAAGATCACGTATGCCGGATGGTGCGGCAGCAGCGGACGCACCAGTTCCTCGGAACGCACCGGAGCGTCGTCGAAGCGATTCGGGTCCAGGGCGTCCAGCAGCAGTACCGCGGCGCCTTCCGGCAGGTCGACCGCGTCGGCGGAGGTCGTGAGCACACAGACGGGCTGGGCGGTGTCGAGGATGTGCGCGATGCGTTCAGCCGGATGATCCGGATCCAACGGCACATACGCCCCACCCGCCGCAACGATCGCATACATCCCCACCACGAGATCCAACGACCGACGAACCGCCAACCCCACCAACGACTCCGCACCCACACCCTGCGAAATCAACAACCGCGCCAAACGATTCACCCGCGCATCGAACTCCCGATACGTCAGCCCCACACCCTCGAACACCACGGCGACCTCGTCGGCATATGCCTCCGCCGCCCGGCGGTAACCGTCCAGCAGCAACTCGGCGGGCACCGGATACCGGGTGCTGTTCCATTCGAGCAGGATGCGTTCGCGCTCCACGGGGGCGAGCAGATCGATCGCGCCGATCGGCCGGTCCGGCTCGGCGGCGGCGACGGTCAGCAGCCGGTCCAGCCGCCAGGCGAACTCGGCGATCGTCCGTTCGTCGAACAGGTCGGTGGCATAGGTGAACATCGCCGTGAAGCCGGCGGCCTCGCCCTCGGCTTCGGGTGCCACGGTCAATTGCAGATCGAACTTCGCGACCGCGGCGTCGAGCTCGACCACCCGGGCAGACAGTCCGGGCAGGGCTATCTCGGGCCTGCTCATGTTCTGGAAGAACAGCGCCACCTGGAACAGCGGATGATGCGCCTGCGACCGCACCGGGTCGAGCACCTCGACCAGCCGCTCGAACGGCAATTCCGCATGCGAGAAGGCGCCCAGATCCGTCTCTCGCACCTGGGCGAGCAGCGCACGGAACGACGCGCCGAGGTCGATCCGGGTGCGCAGCACCAGCGTGTTGACGAACATGCCGATCAGCCCGTCGAGCTCGCGCTCGCCACGGCCGGCCACGGGCGTGCCGATGGTGATGTCGTCGGTGCCGGTCAGGCGGGCCAGCAGCAGCGCCAGCGCGCTGTGCACCACCATGAACTCCGAGGCGCCCGCGCTGTGCGCCAACTCGGCGAGCCCCCGGTGCACCGAGGCGTCCACCGCGAAGGCGTACTCCGCACCCCGGCCGGAGGCGACGGGCGGGCGCGGCCGATCCGAAGGTAGGTCGATCCGGTCCGGGATGCCCGCCAAAGCGCGACGCCAGTAGCCGAGCTGGGCCGCGGCCACCGAATCGGGGTCGTTCTCGTCACCGAGCATTTCGCGCTGCCACAGCGTGTAGTCCGCGTACTGCACCGGCAGCGGCTGCCAGGACGGCCTGGCCCCGTTGCGCCGGGACAGGAACGCGCTGAGCAGATCCCGCAGGAACGGCGCTACCGACGCGCCGTCGGCGGCGATGTGATGTACCACCACCACGACCACATGGTCGCCGGGACCGATTTCGGCCAGGGCGATGCGCAGCGGCACTTCCGCCGACACATCGAAGCCGGCCAGGGCGAATCCGCGCAGCCAGTCGGTGAGTTCGTGCTCGGCGAGGGGCTTCGGCGCGAGGTCGGGGACGGCCTGCGCGGCGGGCACCACCACCTGATAACCCGTACCGTCCACCGCCGGATACACCGTCCGCAACGTCTCATGACGCTCGACCACATCAGCGACCGCCGCCCGCAACGCAGCCACATCCAACACACCCGACAACCGCACCGCGAACGGAATATTGTTCGCCGCAGAACCAGTATCGAACTGATTCAAAAACCACATCCGCTGCTGCGCCAACGACAACGGCACACGCTCCGGACGCTGCAGCGCCACCAACGCGTGCCGGTCCCCCGCGCCCTTCAACGGCTCCAGCCGCGCGGCGAGCGCGGCGACGGTGGGGCTCTCGAAGATCAGTCGCGCGGGCACCCGCGCCGCGATGGCGGCTCCCAAACGCGCGGCGACCTGCGTGGCGATCAGCGAATTGCCGCCGAGCTCGAAGAAGTCGTCGTCCGCGCCGACCGGTGCGCCGGGGCCGAGCACTTCGGCGTACACCTCGCCCACCAGCTCTTCCAATGGGCCGACCGGCGCGCGGAACACCTTGGTCTGTAACCGCGGCGCGGGCAGCGCTGCGCGGTCCAGTTTGCCCACCGGGGTCAGCGGGATCTCCTCCAGCACCATGACCGCCGTCGGCACCATGTGCGCGGGCAGGGTCTGCTCGGCGAAGGCGGCCAGTTCGGCCGCGTCGGCGGCCATCCCCGGGGCGGCGTGCACGTAGGAGACGAGAATGGTGGCGCCACTGTCCAGGTTGTGCCCGACAGTGACCGCGAAGTCGACCGTCTCGTGCGCGGCCAGCACCGCGTCGATCTCACCCAGCTCGATCCGGAAACCCCGGATCTTCACCTGGAAATCGTTGCGACCGAGATACTCCAGCTCACCGCTGGCCGTCCGACGCACCAGATCACCGGTGCGGTAGAGCCGGGAACCGTTCGCCTCGAACGGGTTGGCCACGAAGCGGGATGCGGTCAGCGCGCGCCGTTCGTGGTAACCGCGGGCCAGTTGGGCACCGGTGATGTACAGCTCGCCGACCACGCCGCTGAGGACGGGCACAAGGCGCTCGTCCAGCACGTACTCGGTGACGGCCCGGATCGGGGCGCCGATGGTCACCGGCTCGCCGGGCACCAGCGGCGCGCTGATGTTCGTCATGATCGTGGTCTCGGTCGGGCCGTACCCGTTGAAGAATTCGCGGGTCCGGCCACCGGACACCGGGAGCACCCAGCGCCGCACCAGCTCCGGCGGGCACGCCTCGCCACCGGCCACCACCACCCGCAACTCGTCCAGACCCGCCGGGTCCACCGACGCGAGCGCCGCAGGCGTCACGAACGCGTGGGTCACGGCCTCCCGGCGCACCAGGGACGCGAATTCCTCGCCGCCGAACACCGTGGGAGACGCGACGACCATGGTGGCCGCGCCACCGAGCGCGAGCAGCAACTCCAGCACCGACGCGTCGAACGACGGCGACGCGAAATGCAACGTCCGCGACGCACTCGTCACCCGATACCGATCACGCTGCTCGGCACAGAAACCCGCCAACCCCGCCTGCGTGACGACCACACCCTTCGGCTTACCGGTCGAGCCCGAGGTATAGATGACGTAAGCGGGATGCTCCGCGCGCAGTGGGCGCACCCGATCGGTGTAGGTCACCGGGTCGGCGGGGAACTCTTCCAGCCGCCGCGCGCATTCGGCGGTATCGATGGACAGCCACTCGACCCGGTCCGGCAGGTCGGTGCGAACCTCGTCGACGGCCAGCCCGAGTACCGCGCCGGAGTCGACGATCATGTGCGCGACGCGATCGGCCGGGTAGTTCGGATCGACCGGAACGAACCCCGCACCCGTCTTGGCCACCGCCCAGACCGCCACCACCGACTCGACCGACCGCGGTATACCCACCGCGACCAGATCCTCCGGACCCACGCCACGATCGATCAGCAGACGTGCCAGCCGGGTGGAGCGTTCGTCCAGCTCGGCGTAGCTCAGCTTGGCCAGCGTGCTGGTCGCGTCGGCGAACACCACGGCTGCGCCGCTCGGGTTGGCCTCGACCGCCGTGGCCATCAGCTGCGGCAGGGTGGTGACGCGGGGGCGGCGGGTCCGGGTCGGGCGCACTCGGGCCGGGCGGGTCATGCGCGCACCGCTTCCGCAGTCTCGTCACACCGCTGACCGACCGCCCGAACCATCGTGCTGCCTACCCTGTCTGTTGTCGCCACGCGCACGTTCACCATGCTCTCGCCCTCATGATCATCGAACGCGCGCATGCCGATCGTTACCGAACCGCCGGCCCACGCCGAGCGCGAACCGGCCGTGAGCCGGGGGTTCCGGGTCGCGGGCGCGGACGCCTAGGGCGAGTGCCGGGGACGATTATTCCCTGCCGACGCGCGATTCGGGTCGCGGCGTCGGCCGGGAACGATCAGCGGCGACCGCGAGCAGCGCGGCCAGCTGCGGGCCGATCACCGCCAGCGCCTCCGGCGCGGCCATCCGGGCGTGGGTGACCTCGACCGGCCGGTCGACGACCATGCCCCGCACGTACGGCCACCAGTCCGCCGCGGCGGCGCGCAACTCGTCGTTGGGGTCGGCGACGGCCGCGCTGAAGTACTGCACGGTGCCGCGGAAGACCCCGGGCCGGTGCTCGGCGATCAGCTCCGCGGAGCGGACCGCACTGCGATAGATCCGGCGCAGCCGCTGCGGGGTCACCGCGACGAGATCCGCCGGGATCATGGCGTGCAGTGTGGCCAACGCCTCGTCGTCGAGTTCGTAGACATCGTCACCCGCGGCGACCGCCGTGCCCAGACCGAGTTCGGCCAGGGCGCCACGCACCGCGGCGCGGAAGCCGACGACGTCCGGATTCGGATGGCTGTCCATCATGGCCAGCAGCTCCACCTCTTCGCCCGCGTCCTGCAACCGGGTGGCGATGGCATGGGCGAGCACACCGCCGAGCGACCAGCCGAGCAACCGGTACGGGCCCTGCGGTTGGACCGTCCTGATCTCGGACAGGTAGCGCTCGGCCAGCTCGTCCAGCGAACCGGGCAGCTCGCCGTCCTCCGACAGCGCGGGTGATTGCAGGCCGAGGATCGGCTGCTCGGCGGGCAGGAACTGGGCCAGCCCCGCGTACGACCAGGCCAAGCCGTACATCGGGTGGAGGCAGAACAGCGGGGCCGCCGAACCGCCCGCGCGGATCGGCAGCAGCACTTCCAGCGCCGCGGTGGCGTCGGCGTCGCCCGTGTCGATGCGAGCGGCCAGGCCCGCCACCGTGGCGTCGGTGAAGAACCACTGCACGCGCACCATCGCTCCGGTCGCGTCGCGCAGCCGCCCGACCACCTGCGCCGCGAGCAGCGAGTTGCCGCCGAGGGCGAAGAAGTCGTCGTCGAGTCCGACCCGGTCGGCGTCGAGCAGTTCGGCGAACACCGCGGCCACCGCCTGCTCGGTCGCCGTCTCCGGCGCACGGTAGCCGACCCCGCTGCCGAACTCCGGCGCCGGCAGCCCGCGGCGGTCGAGTTTCCCGTTCGGTGTCAACGGCAGCGCCTCCAGCACCACCACCGCGTCCGGCACCATGTAGCCGGTGAGGAACCCGGCGACCTCGGCCCGCACCGCCGCGGGGTCGATGGTCACGCCGGTGTCGGCGACCACGTAACCGATCAGGCGCTCCCCGGCGTGCTCGTCGGCACGTACCAGCACCACCGCCTGACCGACCCCCGGACACCGCAGCAGCGCCGCTTCGATCTCGCCGAGCTCGATCCGGAACCCCCGCAACTGCACCTGCTGATCACCACGCCCGGCGTACTCGAGCGCAGCGTCGTCCTCACCCGCGCGCCACCGGCCGATATCGCCACTGCGGTACATCCGCGACCCCGGCGCACCGAACGGGTTCGCCACGAAACGCGTCGCCGTCAACCCCGGACGGCCCAGATACCCGCGCGACAACTGCGCACCGACCACATGGATCTCACCCGCCACACCCACCGGCGCGGGATGCAGCCGCCGATCCAGCACGAACGCATCCAAACCCGGGATCGCCCGCCCGATCACACTGGCCGCGTCCTGCACATCACGCTCCCGCAACGGCAGGAACGACACATGCACCGTGGTCTCGGTGATGCCGTACATGTTCACCAACCGCGCCGAGGCGTCGTGGCGCTCATACCAGCGGCCCAGCTTACGCAGATCCAAAGCCTCACCACCGAACACCACATACCGCAACGCGAGCTCACCCGCACCGGCCACCCGATCGGCCTCCACCAGCTGATAGAACGCCGACGGAGTCTGATTCAGCACCGTGACCCGCTCCCGGACCAACAGCTCACGCAACTGCTCCGGCGAACGGGACGTCACATAGTCGACCACGACCACACTGCCACCGTGCGCCAGCGCGCACCACAACTCCCACACCGAGAAATCGAACGCGAACGAATGGAACAACGTCCACACATCGGTGTCATCGAACCCGAACAACGGCTGGGTGTTGGCGAACAACTCCACCACATTGCGGTGCGCCACCCCGACACCCTTGGGCACACCCGTGGAACCGGAGGTATAGATGACATACGCCAAATTGTCCGGACGCAACCGCGCCACCCGCTCCGCATCACCCACCGGCGTATCGGAATACGTTCCCGCCTCCGACAACAGCACCACCGGCAACTCACCAGCCGGCACCGCCTCACGCTGCTCCGCGGTGGTCAGCACACACACCGGCCCGGCGTCTTCGAGCATGAACTCCAACCGCTGCACCGGATACGTCGTGTCGATCGGCAGATACGCCGCACCCGCGACCAACACACCCAACAACGCGACCGGCAACTCCTCAGTCCGCGACACCGCCACAGCCACCAAAGACTCCGGACCCGCACCCTGGGCGATCAACGCCCGCGCCACCTGATTGGCGCGCCGCTGCAACTCACCGAACGTCAGCGACCGGTCACCGAAGCGGACCGCGACCGCCTCCGGACGCGACCACGCCTGCTCGGCGATCACATCCGGCAGCGTCGCACCGGGGACCCACGCCCCCCGCGCATTCCATGCGCTCAGGACCTGATCGCGTTCGCCGGGCGCGAGCACGTCGATGTCGCCGACCACGGCGGTGGCGTCGGCCGCGACCGCCGCGAGGACACGGCGGAACCGGCTCGCGAAGTTTCGCACGGTCGATTCGTCGAACAGGTCGGTCGCGTAGCCGACCACCACCGAAATACCCTGCGCACCTGGTTGTTCGGCCAGGGTGACCTGCAGGTCGAACTTGGCGGCCGACACCTGCGGATCGATGCCGGACACCGTGAGGCCGGGCAGGTCGAGCGTCGCGGGCGCGAGGTTCTGCAGCACCAGCATCACCTGGAACAGCGGATGCCGCGCCGCCGAGCGGACCGGATCGAGCAACTCGACCAGGCGCTCGAACGGCAGGTCGGCGTGGCCGAACGCGGCGACGTCGGTCCGGCGGACCTCCGCGAGCAGGGCCTCGAACGGCGTACCCGGCTCGACCTCGGTGCGCAGCACCAGGGTGTTGACGAACATGCCGATCAGGTCGTCGAGTTCCGCCTCGCCGCGCCCGGCCACCGGCGTGCCGATGGCGATGTCCGAGGTGCCCGACAGCCGGGCCAGCAGCACCGCGAGCGCGGCGTGCACCACCATGAACAGCGTCGAATTGTGCTGCTGGGCGAGGCGTTCGAGCTCCGCGTGCAGGTCGGCATCGATGTCGAAGGCGAAGGTCGCTCCCCGATAGGACGCCTGCGCGGGGCGAGGCCGGTCGGCCGGAAGCGGTAGTTCGTCCGGCAGACCGGCGAGCGTGCCGCGCCAGTACTCGGCCTGCTGCGCGATCAGGCTGTGCGGATCGGTCTCCGAACCGAGCACCTCGCGCTGCCAGAGGCTGTAGTCGGCGTATTGGACAGGCAGCGGGGCCATGGCCGGTGTCTCGCCTCTGCTGCGCGCCTCGTAGGCCAGGACCAGATCCCGGGTGAGCGGTCCGAGCGACCAGCCGTCGGAGCTGATGTGGTGCGCGACGAACGCGAGCACGTGCTCGGTGGGGTCGTCCGCGCTCGCGGGCGCGACCTCGAACAGTTCCACCCGGAACGGGACCTCGGTGGTGACCTCGAATCCGGCCGTGACGACCGCGGTCACCGCGGCGACCAGATCCGCCGCCTCGACGCGGGTGGGGATCAGGCTGATCGGCACTTCGTCCGCCGCGAGCACCTGCTGTATCGGGCCCTCGGGCGTCTGCGGGTAGATCGTACGCAGGATCTCGTGGCGGGCGATGAGGTCCGCGACCGCTTGCCGCAGCGCGGTGACGTCCAGCTCTCCGGTCAGGCGGATGGCGGCCGGGATGTTGTAGACCGACGACGCCGGGTCGAATTGGTTCAGGAACCACATGCGCTGCTGTGCCAGCGACAGCGGAATCCGCTCCGGACGCGGCCCCGCGACCAAAGCCTTGCGTCCGCCGCTGCCCGCGTGCTGCTCGACCTTCGCTGCCAAACCGGCGACAGTCGCCGCCTCGAAGATCGTGCGGACCGGGACGCGGGTGTCCAGCGCCGCGCCGATCCGTGCCGCGACCTGAGTCGCCAACAACGAGTTACCACCCAGGGCGAAGAAGTCGTCATCCGCGCCGACACGCTCGACACCGAGCACCTCGGCGAACACGGACGCCACGATCTCCTCGATCGGAGTCGACGGCGCACGGAACGCCTGAACCTCGAACTCCGGCTCCGGCAACGCCTTACGATCCAGCTTGCCGTTCACATTCAACGGCAAAGCATCCAACACCACCAACGCCGAGGGCACCATGTAGGACGGCAACCCGGCAGTGAGTTCGGACTTCACCCGCGCCACATCGACACCGGCATCAGCATCGCTCGCCACCAGATACGCCACCAGGCGGTCACCGGTCTTCGGATCCGACTTCGCGATCACCGCCGCCTGCGCGACCTCCGGCAGCGCGAGCAGCGCGGCTTCGATCTCACCCAGCTCGATACGGAAACCACGGATCTTCACCTGGAAATCCGTACGACCCCGATACTCGAGCTCACCACTGCCGTTCCAGGCGACCAAGTCACCCGTGCGATACATCCGAGCACCAGGCTGGAACGGATTCGCCACGAAACGATCCGCAGTCAGATCCGCACGACCGAAATACCCACGCGCCAACTGCGCACCAGCCAAATACAACTCACCGGACACACCCACCGGAACCGGACGCAACCGCGCATCCAACACAAACACCCGACTGTTCCACTCCGGCACACCGATCGGCACCGAAGCCCCATCCACAACAGTCACCCGGTGACTCGTGATCGACACCGCCGCCTCAGTCGGACCATACAAATTGAACAACTCGGTACGCGGATTCTCCCGCAAAAACCGCTGCGCCACCGAACCCGGCAACGCCTCACCGATCGCCAACACCCGCCACAGCGAATCCGGCATACCAGCCGTCAACAACGCATCCAGCATCGACGGCACGACGTGCAGTGTCGTGACCCATTCCTGTGCAATGAGCTCGTTCAGATACGCCGGGTCGCGGTGACCATCCGGTGAAGCGATCACCAAACGCCCGCCGCACACCGCCGCCGACCAGAACTCCCACACCGAGAGATCGAACGTCGCCGCCGTCTTCAACAGGATCGCATCCGCCGCGTCGAGACCGAACTCGACATTCTTCCACTGCAACTGATTCGCGATCGCACCATGCGGCACCGCCACACCCTTCGGGCGGCCCGTCGAACCGGACGTGAAGATCACATACGCGGTGTTCTCCGGACGCAACGGCGCGACACGATCGGCATCGGTGACCGGCTTGGCCTCCACACCCGACAGATCGAGCTCATCGATCCGCACCACCGGCGCGACATCGGTATCGAAATCAGCATCCGCATTCGACAGCACACACACCGGCGCCGCCGTCTCCAGGATGTAACTCGTGCGCTCGGCAGCCTGATCCGGATCCACCGGCACATACGCACCACCGGACTTCGCCACCGCATACATCGCCACGATCAAATCGACCGACCGGCGAAGCGCGAGCGCGACCCGCGACTCCGGACCCACACCCAACGAGATCAAATGCCGCGCAAGACGATTCACCCTGGCGTCGAGTTCGGCGTACGTCAGCTCGACCCGCTCGCCGCCGACCCCATCGGCGACGATCGCCGTGGAGCGCGGGTCCGCCGCGACACTGGTGTCGAGCAGCGAGACCAGTGTCGCGCTCGCGTCGACGCTCTGGTCGGTTGCGTTCCAGCGCGCCAGCACGTCGTGCCGTTCGGCATCGGCGAGCAGTTCGATATCGCCGACGGTGGCGTTCACATCGGCGACCACGGCTGCGAGGATGCGCGAGAATCGCGCCGCGAAGCTTTCTACGGTCGCGTGGTCGAACAGGTCGGTCGCATACGTGAAGAACCCACCGATACCGGCAGCCGCACCGGACTCCTCATACGCATCACCGACGATCAAGTGCAGATCGAACTGCGACACATCCAAATCGGCATCGACACCGGCCACCGTCAACCCGGGCAGCTCCAACGCGGTCCGCGCGATGTTCTGGAACGACAACCCGACCTGGAACAACGGATGGTGCGCCGTGGAACGCGGCGGATTCAGCACCTCCACCAACCGCTCGAACGGCACGTCCGCGTGCGCGAACGCCCGCAGATCGGATTCACGTTGCTTGCCCAAGAGGGCAGCGAACGACTCACCCGGCTCGAACCGCGTCCGGAAGACCACGGTGTTCACGAACATACCGATCAGGTCATCGAGCGCACGCTCACCACGACCCGCGATCGGTGTTCCGATCGCGATATCCGAACTGCCGGACAGCCGGGCCAGCAATACCGCGAACGCCGTATGCACCACCATGAACAACGTCGCGCCATGGGCACGCGCCAAGTCCACGAGTCCGGCGTGGGTCGCGGCATCGATCTCGATATCCACCCGTGCGCCGGCCATGGACGCCACCGCGGGTCGCGGCCGGTCCGTCGGCAACTCCAGTACGTCCGGGAGACCGGCCAGTTGCGCACGCCAGAATCCGATCTGCTGCGCGGCCACCGACTCCGGATCGGACTCCGCGCCCAGCACCGCACGCTGCCACAACGCGTAATCCGCGTACTGCACCCGCAAGGGCGACCACCCCGGTGCGTCACCCGAGGTGCGCGCCGCGTACGCGACCATCACGTCCCGCACCAGCGGACCCATCGACGACGCGTCCGCCGCGATGTGATGCACCACCACGGCGAGCACGAACGTATCCGGCGCTCCGTCGAGTTGGATGAGCGTCGCCCGCAGCGGCACCTCGGCCGTCACGTCGAAGGGAGTCGCGGCCAGGGTGTACACGGTGCTCGCCACATCGGTTTCGGCAAGCACTCGGGGAGTCAGGTCCAGGGCAACCCGCCCGGCGGGCAACACCACCTGTACCGGACCATCCGGAGTCTCCGGATACACGGTGCGCAGCACCTCATGGCGCGCGACCACGTCGTTCAGGGCCGCGCCCAGCGCAGCCACATCCAGCGCACCGGTCAGGCGCAGCGCGAACGGGAGGTTGTAGGCCGCCGAACCGATCTGTTCGCCGGCATCATCGGTCTGGTCGAAGCGGTTGAGGAACCACATCCGCCGCTGTGCCAACGACAACGGCAACCGCTCCGGACGGGCGATACTGCCCAGCTCGACACCACGCTCACCGTGCGTGCGGGACTCGAGCGCCGCCGCCAAAGCCGCGACCGTGGGCGCTTCGAACAGCGTCCGCACCGCCACCCGCGCGCCGACCGCGGCCCCCAGACGCGCCACCACCTGCGTGGCCACCAGGGAGTTACCGCCGAGCGCGAAGAAATCGTCATCCGCCCCGACCCGTCCCAAGCCGAGGACCTCACCGAATACGCCGGCCACGATCTCCTCGACCGCGGTGGCGGGCGCGCGGAAATGCTTGGTCTCGAAGGTCGGCTCCGGCAGCGCCTTGCGGTCCAGCTTGCCGCTGGAATTCAGCGGGAACTCCGCCAGCGCCACGATGGCGGCCGGAACCATATAGGTGGGCAGGGTTTCACCGATCGCGGACCGCAGGGCTTGCGCGTCGATCCGGTCTCCCGGAGCGGGGACGACATAGGCGACGAGCTGATCACCCAGCGACGACGGCGCGACCAGCGCGACCGCCTGGCTCACCGTGGGCTGCGCCAGCAGCGCCGCCTCGATCTCCCCCAGCTCGATTCGCTGACCACGGAACTTCACCTGGAAATCGGTCCGGCCGAGGTAATCGAGCACCGCGTCGTCGGCGTCGTTACGCCACACGACGAGGTCGCCGGTCCGGTACATCCGCTCGCCCGAGGCGAACGGGTTGGCCACGAACCGATCGGCGGTCAGATCGGGACGCCGCACATAACCGCGGGCCAGCTGGTCACCGGCGAGATACAGCTCGCCCGGCACACCGACGGGAACCGGCCGCAACCACGAATCCAGCACGTACACCTGAGTGTTCCACTGCGGCAAACCGATCGGGACGGAACGCTCGTCCGCCGCCGCGGGCCAGTAGGTCACCGAGACCGCCGCCTCGGTGGGCCCGTAGAGGTTGTGCACAGCGGCGTCGGACACCGCCTGCATCGCCGCCACGGTCTCCGGCGGCAGCGCCTCGCCGATCACGAAGACGTGCTTCAGGGTCGGGCAGCTTCCCGGCGCGGTGTGCGCGGCGAAGACCGTCAGCATGGACGGCACGAAGTCGGTCACCGTCACGCCTTGCGCGGCAATGGTTTCCGCGACATACGCGGGATCGCGATGGCCGTCCGGCGTGGCGACGACGAGTTTCGCCCCCGCGCGCAGCGGCATGAAGTAGCCCCACAGCGAGACGTCGAACGTCGTCGCGGTCTTCTGCAAGTACACGTCGTCCGGACCCAGCGGGTATTCCGCGAGCATCCAGGCGATCTGATTGTCGATGGCCGCATGCGAGACCGCGACGCCCTTCGGCCTGCCGGTCGATCCCGAGGTGAAGATCACGTACGCCGGGTGGTCCGGCAGCAGCGGGCGCGCCAACTCCTCCGCACGCACCGGGCTGTCGTCGAATCCGTCGAGATCCAGTGTGTCCACGGCGAGGGTCGGGACGTCACCGAAGAGAGCCGCCGCGTCCGCACCGGTGGTCACGACGCAGACGGGCTGGGCGGTGTCGAGAATGTGCGCGATGCGTTCAGCCGGATGATCCGGATCCAACGGCACATACGCCCCACCCGCCGCAACGATCGCATACATCCCCACCACGAGATCCAACGACCGACGAACCGCCAACCCCACCAACGACTCCGCACCCACACCCTGCGAAATCAACAACCGCGCCAACCGATTCACCCGCGCATCGAACTCCCGATACGTCAGCCCCACACCCTCGAACACCACGGCGACCTCGTCCGGGTGCGCCTCGACGGCACGGCGGTAACCGTCCAGCAGCAGCTGCGAGCGGACGGGGTAGCGGGTGTCGTTCCACTCGTGCAGGATGCGGTCCCGCTCGACCACGCTGAGCAGCTCGATATCACCCAGCGCGCGACCGGGATCGGCGGCGACCGCGCGCAGCAGCCGATTCAGGCGGCCCGCGAATTCGGCGACCGTCTGTTCGTCGAACAGATCGGCGGCATAGGTGAACATCGCCGCCAGGCCCGCGTCCGGACCTTCCTGCGGCGTGAGGGTCAGCTGCAGATCGAATTTCGCCACCGCGCCGTCGAATTCGACCGCGCCGACCGACAGACCGGGCAGCTCGAGCTGCGCCTGATCCATATTCTGGAAGAACAGCGCCACCTGGAACAGCGGATGATGCGCCTGCGACCGCACCGGGTCGAGCACCTCGACCAGCCGCTCGAACGGCAACTCGGCATGCGAGAAGGCCGCGAGGTCACGCTCCTTGGTCGCCGTCAGCAGTTCGGCGAACGACGCCGCCGGATCGACTTCGGTGCGCAACACCAGCGTGTTGACGAACATACCGACCAGATCATCGAGTTCCGCCTCGCCGCGACCGGCGACCGGCGTGCCGATGGTGATGTCGGAGGAACCCGACAGCCGGGCGAGCAGCGCCGCGAAGGCGGCATGCACCACCATGAACAGCGAAGCGCCACGCGCGTGTGCGAGGTAGTCGAGCCGGGCCCGGGTCGGCGCATCGACGGTGAAGGTGTATACCCCGCCGCGCCCGGAGGCCGACGCGGGCCGCGGCCGGTCCATCGGAAGGTCGAGCCGATCCGGAATGCCCGCGAGAGCGTCGCGCCAGAAGGCGATCTGCGTCGCGGCCACGGAGCGCGGGTCGTTCTCGTCGCCGAGCACGGCGCGCTGCCACAGTGTGTAGTCGGCGTACTGCACCGGTAGCGGAGCCCAGTCGGGGGCAGCGCCCGCGCTCCGCGCGACATAAGCGGTCATCAGGTCGCGCACCAGCGGCGCGATGGACGTGCCGTCGGCCGCGATGTGGTGCACCACGACAGCGAGCACGTAGTCCTCGGAGCCGACGCGTGCGAGCGAAAGCCGCAGCGGCACCTCGGCCGCCACGTCGAAACCGGCGACGGCGAAAGTGCGCAGCCAGTCCGGGAGCTCGTCGGCGGTAAGGCTGTGCGGCGTCAGGTCGGGGACGGCCTGCGCGGCGGGCACCACCACCTGATAACCCGTACCGTCCACCGCCGGATACACCGTCCGCAACGTCTCATGACGCTCGACCACATCAGCGACCGCCGCCCGCAACGCCGCCACATCCAACACACCCGACAACCGCACCGCGAACGGAATATTGTTCGCCGCAGAACCAGTATCGAACTGATTCAAAAACCACATCCGCTGCTGCGCCAACGACAACGGCACCCGCTCCGGGCGCTGCAGCGCTACCAACGCGGGACGCGCCGGGGCGCTGTCGAATTCGGTGAGCCGGGCCGCCAGCAGCGCGACCGTCGGCGCTTCGAACACCGTGCGCGCGGGCACCCGCGCGCCGATCGACGCCCCGAGCCGGGCGGCGACCTGCGTGGCGATCAGCGAATTGCCGCCGAGCTCGAAGAAGTCGTCGTCCGCGCCGATCTCGTCGCCCGCGCTGAGCAGGTCGCCGAAGACACCGGCGACCAACTGCTCGAGCGGGCCGGACGGGGCGCGGAACTCCTTGGTCTGCAACTGGGGGGCGGGCAGGGCACGACGATCCAGCTTGCCCACCGGCGTCAGCGGGATCTCCTCCAGCACGGTGAGCGAGGTCGGCACCATGTGCACCGGCAGACTGCGTTCGGCATGCCCGATCAGCTCATCGATGTCGATCGAGCGGCCACTGGCGGCGTGCACGTAGGAAGCGAGAATCGTCGCGCCGCTGTCCAACTGGTGTCCGACTGTGACCGCGAAGTCGACCGTCTCGTGCGCGGCCAGCACCGCGTCGATCTCACCCAGCTCGATCCGGAAACCCCGGATCTTCACCTGGAAATCGTTGCGGCCCAGGTACTCCAGCTCACCATTCGGCGTCCAGCGCACCAGGTCACCGGTGCGGTAGAGCCGAGAGTGGTTCGGGTCGAACGGGTTCGGCACGAAACGCACGGCCGTGAGGCCGGGGCGCAACTGGTAGCCGCGAGCCAGCTGCGGTCCGCCGATGTACAACTCGCCGACCACACCGATCGGCACCGGCACCAGGCGCTCGTCCAGCACGTACTCGGTGGTCGCCTGGATCGGCGCGCCGATGGTCACCAGCTCGCCGGGCACCAGCGGCGCGCTGATGTTCGTCATGATCGTGGTCTCGGTCGGCCCGTAGCCGTTGTAGAACTCCCGATCGCCGTCGGCGATCGGACGCACCCAGCGCCGCACCAGCTCCGGCGGGCATGCCTCGCCACCGGCCACCACCACCCGCAACTCGTCCAGACCCGCCGGGTCCACCGACGCGAGCGCGGCGGGGGTGATGAACGCGTGGGTCACGGCCTCCCGGCGCAACAGCGCCGCCAGCTCGTCACCGCCGTAGACCGTCGGCGCCACCACGACCATGGTGGCCGCGCCACCGAGCGCGAGCAGCAACTCCAGCACCGACGCGTCGAACGACGGCGACGCGAAATGCAACGTCCGCGACGCACTCGTCACCCGATACCGATCACGCTGCTCGGCACAGAAACCCGCCAACCCCGCCTGCGTGACGACCACACCCTTCGGCATGCCGGTCGAGCCCGAGGTATAGATGACGTAAGCGGGATGCTCCGCGCGCAGCTGCCGCAGCCGATCCGCATAGGTGACCGGTTCGGTCGGGTACTGCTCCAACTGCTGGGCGCAGGTGTCGGAATCGATGATCAGCCATTCGATCTCGCCGGGCAGGTCCGCCACCACGCGCGTGACGGCCAGGCCCAGCACGGCGCCCGAGTCCTTCACCATGTGCTCGACACGATCGGCCGGGTAGTTCGGATCCACCGGAACGAACCCCGCACCCGTCTTGGCCACCGCCCAGACCGCCACCACCGACTCGACCGACCGCGGAATACCCACCGCGACCAGATCCTCCGGACCCACACCACGATCGATCAGCAGACGTGCCAACCGGGTGGATGCGGCGTCGAGTTCCGCGTAGGTGAGGTGCCCGCTGGAGCTGACCGCGTCGGCGAAGACAACCGCGGTGCCGGTCGGATGGGCCTCGACCGCGGTTGCCATCAGCTGCGGGAGGGTGGTGACCCTGGGTCGCCGGGTACGTGTGGGCCGCACCCGCGCGGGCCGCGTCACGCGAGCCCCGTTTCGCGTTCCCTGGTCGCTTCGTGCTTCCTGGTCCCCCATCCAAGAGCCGGCAGACTATTCCCCGACAAGCGAAACATGAAAACTCTGCACATCCTGCCTGTTAGAACACGTCCATGACACATTTCCAGCGGACGCCCTGATACAGCAAACCAACCGGGTGTGTGCATGGTCACACACCCGGCGGCTTGCGTCCGACCGCGAATCGCCCTCACTCGGTGGCGAACAACTCGGTGAGTTCGACGATCGTAGCCACATTCGTCCAGGGTCCCGCGGGCACCGCGCCGACTCCATTGTCGAGCACCACCGCGTGCAAATCCTCCATCCCCGTCGGGTCGAGCGTGTCCAGCCCGATCCGATCCGTCACCAGATGGGTTACCCACTCGTCGGCGAGCGACTCGGTCAGCTCGCCGTCCGCGTCGACCAGCACCACCGACGCGCCCACCGATCCGGCGGCGACCACTTCGACCACAGCGGCCGGTGACTGCGGGCTGCCGTGCTGGAAGGTGCGCGACTCGAAGGTCAGCTGGGTGCGTGCGCGCAGCCGTCCGGCCGCCGTGGCCAGGTCGTCGTAACTGAACACCTGCGCGCCGACGAACGCCGGGTCGCTGCCGCGCAACGCACGGGTGCGGTGGGCGTAGGTGACCGGGCGCGGTGATTCGGCGGCGATCTCGGCTACCACAGTGGCGTCGTCGAGTGCCAGCCAGTCGACCGCGCCGATCGAGCGCGAATCACCGACCGTCACGCCGACCTTGATCTCCAGGTCGTCCGGCAGTGCCGCGTCGAGTGCGTCGACCGGCACCACCGCGGCGCCTGCTTTGAGGACGGCCCAGGTGGCGACGACGGCCTCGATCCCGCGGTCCAGCCGTACCGCCACGCCCGCGCCGGGTCCGCAGCCGCGCGCGATGAGCACCCGCGCCAACCGCGACGAGCGGGCATCGAGATCCTGGTAGGACAGCGCGTTTTCACCGAAGACCACGGCGGGTCCATCCGGATCGTCTTCGACCGCGGCCGCCAGCACCTGGGTCAGCGCCGTGCCCGCGGTCGCCGCGGGCGCTTCGACGCTCACCGGCTCGGACGCGGCCGCCATCCGCTCTCGCTCGGCTTGGTCGAGGATGTCGATGTCGCCGATGAGGGTGTGGGGGTTGGTGGCGATGGTGGTGAGGATTTGTTGGAGGCGGTGGCCGAGGGTGTGGATGGTGGGTTCGTCGAAGAGGTCGGTGGCGTAGGTGAGGATGGTGTCGAGTTCGCCGGGGGTGCCGTCGGGGTGGTGGTGGGGGTGGATGTTGACTTGGAGGTCGAATTTGGCGGCGACGGTTCCGGTGTCGAGGGTGGTGATGGTGAGGCCGGGCAGTTGCAGGGTGGGTTGTTCGTTGTTCTGGAAGGACAGTACGACCCCGAACAGGGGGTTGTGGGTGGTGGCGCGGGTGGGGGTGAGGACTTCCACGACGCGTTCGAAGGGGATGTCGGCGTTGGCGAAGGCGGCGAGGTCGGTTTCGCGGGCGCGGTCGACCAGGGCGGTGAACGGCAGTGCGGTTTCGACGTGGGTGCGCAGGGTGAGGGTGTTGACGAACATGCCGACCAGGTCGTCGAGGGCGCGTTCGCCGCGTCCGGCGATGGGGGTGCCGATCGCGATGTCGGTCTCGCCGGTCAGTCGTGCCAGGAGTGCTGCCAGGGCGGCGTGGACGACCATGAACAGGGTGCAGTTGTGTTCGCGGGCGAGGGTGTTGAGGGCGTGGTGGATGTCGGGGGAGACCGCGAAGCCGGTGTTGGCGCCGCGCATGCTGGCCACGGGGGGTCGGGGGCGGTCGAGGGGTAGTTCCAGTTCGCCGGACAGTCCGTGGAGTTGGTCGCGCCAGTAGGCGAGTTGGCGGGCGGCGACGGAGGTGGGGTCGTCGTCGGTGCCGATCACTCGGCGTTGCCAGATGGCGTAGTCGGCGTATTGCACTTCCAGGGGTGCCCAGCGGGGGGAGTTGCCGCCGATGCGGGCGAGGTAGGCGGTGACCAGGTCGCGGGCCAGGGGTGCCATGGAGGCGCCGTCGGCGGCGATGTGGTGGGCGACCACCGCGAGGAGGTGTTCTTCGGGGCTGGTTTCCAGCAGCAGCGCTCGCACCGGGACGTGTTCGGTGACGTCGAACCCGGTGGACATCAGGTCGGTGATCTGGGTGATCGGGTCGTCGGTGACGGTGACTTCCAGTCCGGCGGGCATGGCTTGGGCGACGGTGAGGATTTCTTGGAACGGTAGCCCGCCGGGTCCGCCGGCGGGGTAGCGGGTGCGTAGCGATTCGTGGCGTTCGAGGACGTCGGCCAGCGCGTAGCGCAGTGCGGAGACGTCCAGGGCGCCGCTCAACCGGATCGCCATGGGGATGTTGTAGGCGGGAGAGGTGGGGTCGAATTGGTTGAGCACCCACATGCGTTGCTGGGCCAGCGACAGCGGGATCGGTTCGGCGCGTTCGGCGCGTTCCAGCAGCGGGCGGCGGCCGCCGCCGGCGCCGGGTACCACGCGGGCGGCCAGCGCGGCCACGGTCGGGGCGGCGAACAATTCCCGCACGGCCAGATCCGCATCCAGGGCTTCGTTGATCCGCGCGACCACCCGGGTGGCCAGCAGCGAGTTCCCGCCCAACGCGAAGAAGTCGTCGTCGAGGCCGATGTCGGTGGCACCGAGCAGGCCGGCGAACACGTCGGCTACCGCCTGCTCCACCGGTGAACTCGGCGCCCGGAACGCGACCGCGGACACAAACTCCGGCGCCGGCAGCGCGCGGCGGTCGAGTTTCCCGTTCGGTGTCAACGGCAGCGCCTCCAGCACCACCACCGCGTCCGGCACCATGTAGCCGGTGAGGAATTCCGAGACCTGGGTGCGCAGCACCGACGCATCCACGCTCGCACCCGCATCCGCCACCACATACCCGATCAAACGGTCCCCGGCGTGCTCGTCGGCACGCACCAGCACCACCGCCTGACCGACCCCCGGACACCGCAGCAGCGCCGCTTCGATCTCGCCGAGCTCGATCCGGAACCCCCGCAACTGCACCTGCTGATCACCACGCCCGGCGTACTCGAGGGTGGCCTGACCGCCGAAACCGACCCACCGGCCGATATCGCCACTGCGGTACATCCGCGACCCCGGCGCACCGAACGGGTTCGCCACGAAACGCGTCGCCGTCAACCCCGGACGGCCCAGGTAGCCGCGGGAGAGCTGGGCGCCCGCGACATGAATCTCTCCGGCCACCCCGACCGGCGCCGGATGCAGCCGGTCGTCGAGCACGTAGGCGTCCAAGCCGGGCAGCGCGCGCCCGATCACGCTGGCCGGGTTGTCGGCCATCTGCTCGTCCAGCGACAGGAACGACACATGCACCGTGGTCTCGGTGATGCCGTACATGTTCACCAGCCACGGCGCGTCGACCGGGTGGCGCTCATACCAGCGCCGCAACTGGCGCAGATCCAGCGCCTCACCGCCGAACACGATGTAGCGCAGCGCGAACTTGCCCTCGTCATGGTGCGCCGCGCGGTCGGCCTCGGCGAGCTGGTAGAACGCCGAAGGGGTCTGATTCAGCACGGTGACCTGCTCGCGGATCAGCAGTTCACGGAACTGCTCCGGCGAGCGGGAAGTCAGGTAGTCGACCACGACCACGGTGCCGCCGTTGGCCAGCGCGCACCACAGTTCCCACACCGAGAAATCGAACGCGAAGGAATGGAACAACGTCCACACATCGGTGTCGTCGAACTCGAACAGCGACTGGGTGTTGGCGAACAACTCCACCACATTGCGGTGCGCGACACCGACGCCCTTGGGCACACCCGTGGAACCGGAGGTGTAGATGACATACGCCAGGTGGTCCGGACGCAGCGGCGTCAGGCGCTCGCGGTTGCGGACTCGTGCGTCGTCGTAGCCGGTGGTCTCCTCCAGCAGGAGCACCGGGATATTGCCCACGGGTAGCGACTCCCGCTCGGTGGCGGTGGTCAGGATGGCAACCGGGGCGGCGTCTTCGAGCATGAACTCCAGCCGCTGCACCGGATAAGTGGTGTCGATCGGCAGATACGCCGCACCCGCGGTCAACACACCCAACAGGGCGACGGGCAGTTCCTCGGTGCGCGGCACCGCCACGGCCACCAAGGATTCCGGACCCGCACCCTGGGCGATCAACGCCCGCGCCACCTGATTGGCGCGCCGATGCAACTCACCGAAGGTCAGGGTGGTATCGGCGTAGCGGATCGCTACCGCGTCCGGACGGGAACGAGCTTGTGCGGCGATGACCTCGACCAACGTCACCTCCGGCACGATCGCACCCGGGGTGGACCACTCGTGCAGCACCAGCTCCCGCTCACCCGCGGCCAGCACATCGATATCCCCGACCACCACCGACGCGTCCGCCGCGACCGCGGCCAGGATTCGGGTGAACCGATCCGCGAAATCCTGCATCGTCGCCGGATCGAACAAATCCGTCGCATAGGTGAACGCCGCCGAAAACCCCCGCGGCTGCCCCTGCCGATCGATGTCCTCGGCCACCGCCACCTGCAGGTCGAACTTCGCCAGCGGCACCGCCAGATCCACCGCCGACACCGACAGCCCCGGCAACTCCAATTCGGTACGCGCCAAGTTCTGGAAGGTCAACATCACTTGGAACAACGGATGCCGCGCCGGCGACCGCACCGGATCCAGCAACTCCACCAACCGCTCGAACGGCACATCGGCGTGCCCGAACGCCTCCACATCCACCGACCGCACCCGCCCCAGCAACCGGTCGAAGCCCACCCCAGGATCGATCTCGGTCCGCAACACCAGCGTGTTGACGAACATGCCGACCAGCTCATCGAGTTCTGCCTCACCCCGCCCGGCTACCGGCGTTCCCACCGCGATATCCCGGCTCCCGGACAACCGCGCCAGCAGCACCGCCAATGCCGCGTGCACCACCATGAACAACGTCGCATTGTGCGCGTGCGCTACCCGCACCAACCCCGCGTGCACCCGCGCATCGACCTCGAACGCCAACGTCGCACCCCGATGCGACGCCACCGCCGGACGCGCCCGATCCGCCGGCAACTCCAACTGCTCGGGAAGCCCGGCCAATCCGCTACGCCAGAACGCGATCTGCTGCGCGAGCACGGACTCCGGGTCGTCCTCGTCGCCCAGGATCTCCCGCTGCCACAGCGCGAAATCCGCGTACTGCACCTCCAACGGCGCCCACCCCGGGCCCGCACCACGGGTGCGCTGCACATACGCACTCATCAGATCCCGCGTCAACGGACCCATCGAAAAACCATCACCGGCGATGTGATGCACCACGCATACCAGCACATGCTCGACATCGCTCAACTCGATCAACCGCACCCGCACCGGGGGCGCCGCCGTCACATCGAAACCCTCCCCCACCGCCGCGGCCACCAACGCCGCCACCTCCGACTCACCCGCGCGGCGCACCATCACATCCGGCACCGCCCGCGCATCCCCCACCGGCAACACCACCTGATAACCCACACCGTCCACATCCGGATACACCGTGCGCAGCACCTCGTGCCGCTCGGCCAGATCCCGCACCGCCGCCCGCAACGCCGCCACATCCAACTGCCCCGACAACCGCACCGCGACCGGGATATTGTTCACCGCACTTGCGGGATCGAACCGGTTCAAAAACCACATCCGCTGCTGCGCATACGACAACGGCACCCGCTCCGGACGCGGCTGCGCCACCAACGCCCGGCCCGCCGCCGACCCCGCATGCTGCTCCACCCGAGCAGCCAGCGCCGCGACCGTGGTCGCCTCGAACAGCAACTGCACCGGCACCCGCACACCCAATGCCGCGCCGACCCGCGCCGCCGCCTGCGCCGCCAACAACGAATTCCCGCCGAGTTCGAAGAAATCGTCGTCCGCGCCCACGCGCCCGTCCTCCTCGGGCACCAGCAACCCCGCGAACACCTCCGCGACGATCTCCTCCACCGGCGTCGACGGCGCACGAAACGCCCGCGCGGCGAACACCGGCTCCGGCAACGCCGCACGATCCAGCTTGCCCACCGGCGTCAACGGAATCGACTCCAACGTCATGATCGACGCCGGGATCATGTACGCGGGCAACGATTCGCCGAGGTACTCGGCGAGCACGCCGGTGTCCACGTCGGCTCCCGGCCGCGGCAGCACGTAGGCCACCAGTGCGGTCGCACCCGACGGCAGCGTCTTGCCGAGGGTGGCCGCGAAGTCGATGTCCGGGTGGCTGGTGAGCGCGTTGTCGATCTCGCCCAGTTCGATGCGGAAACCGCGGATCTTCACCTGGAAGTCCGAGCGCCCCAGATATTCGATGACCCCGCCGTCCTGGCCTGCGGACTCGGTGCGGCGCACCAGGTCACCGGTGCGGTAGAGCCGCGCGCCCGGGTTGCCGGTGTCGGCGCCGAAGGGGCTGGCGACGAACCGCTCGGCGGTCAGGCCCGGCCGGTTCAGATAGCCCTGCGCCAGCGCGGGACCGGATAGATAGAGTTCGCCGACCACCCCGGCAGGCACCGGTCGCAGCCGCGAGTCCAGCACGAACGCGCCGACTCCCGGGATGGCCGTGCCGATCGTGATGGGCTCGTCCGGCGTCATCGGCGGCGTGCTCGTGGCGAGGATCGTCGCTTCGGTGGGCCCGTAGCCGTTGTAGAACTCGTGCTCGTCTGCCCAGCGGCCGAGGAGTTCCGGACCGAACTTGTCACCGGCCACCACGACGGCCTGCAAATCCTCCAGACCCGCCGGATCCACCGATTCCAGCGCGCCCGGCGTGATGAGCATGTGCGTGACGCGCTCGCGCCGCAGCAGATCCGCCAGCTCGAAACCGCCGAAGACGGTCGGCGGCGCGATCACCAGCGTCGCTCCGGAGGAGAAGGCCAGCAGCAGTTCGAGCACCGAGACATCGAAGTTCGGCGAGCAGACGTGCAGCACGCGCGACTCTTCGGTCACCCCGTAGTGCTCACGTTCCGCGGTCACCAGCCCGGCCAGGCCGCTGTGCGTGACGACGACGCCCTTGGGCTTGCCGGTCGAGCCGGAGGTGTAGATGACGTAGGCCGGGTGCCGCTCGTCCAACGGGCGGACCCGGTCGGTGTAGGAGATGGGATGCTCCGGGCGCGCGGCGATGCGCGCGGACTGCACCGGGTCGTCCAGCTCGATCCAATACACGCCGGTGCCGAGCACCGCGCGGTGCGCCGAGGTGGTCAGGCCGACCGTGGCGCCGGAGTCGGCGACGATGTGATTGATGCGGTCGGTGGGATAGGTCGGGTCCACCGGCACGTAGGCCGCGCCCGTCTTGGCGATGGCCCAGACCGCGAGCACCGACTCCACGCTGCGCGAGATTCCGATGGCTACCACGTCGCCGGGACCGACCCGGCGTTCGATCAGTTCCCTGGCCAGCCGGGAGGACGCCGCGTCCAGCTCGGCGTAGGTGAGCTCCCGGTCGTCCGCCGGATCTCCCGTCGGGTTGAACCGGATCGCGACCTCGGTGGCGGCGGACTCGACGGCGGCGGTGAGCAGCTGCGCGAAGAGCGGACTGCCCGACCTGCGGCGACGGCTACCGCGAGCGGAACGACGGGCGGTTTCCATTCGAGTGCATTCACCTCTCGCATCGAGCCAGGACCCGGGCCCTACCCTGCTCAGGGCTTGATATCCGGGGCCAGCGCGGACCGGGCAATCATATAAGGGACTGACCACTGAACCCGCGCGCTGTATTGGATTGCCGCGGCTGCCGCCACTGCGGTCCGCGCCCCCTACTTCCGTGCTGTCCTCTCGTCGGACACCGCCCACTCCCCCTGAAATCGGTGTCTTGCCTGATCGCCTGCCGTTATATCGGCGCGGGGCCGGTCATGTTGCACGGTTACCCGGATCGGTGAACATGTTCACAACCATCCGCGCCGGGTGGCTTGCACCCCCGCCTGGAATCTCGTGCTCGCGCCGAGACGCTCCAGCAGCCGGGCGGTCCGGCGGACCACGGTGCGCCGGGACATCCCCAGCCGGCGCGCGATGGTGTCGTCGGTCGCGCCGAGTCCCATCAGGGTCAGGATCGCGCGGTCGCGTTCGTCCAGCGCCTCCGCGGCCGGATTCACCGAGATGGGCGCGGCCATCGCCCACAAGACGTCG
This sequence comes from Nocardia gipuzkoensis, assembly GCF_021183645.1. Lineage (NCBI taxonomy): Bacteria > Bacillati > Actinomycetota > Actinomycetes > Mycobacteriales > Nocardiaceae > Nocardia > Nocardia gipuzkoensis. The sequence goes on from NZ_CP089225.1 coordinate 1,793,286, forward strand.
AAGGTCTTGATCAACAGCTCGAGCGTGGGCGAGCCGGTGATGCGCAGCCCCATCGGGTCGGGCCTGCGCTCGTCGGCGTGCAGCACCAAGCTGGCCCGCTCGTCGTCGCTGATGATCAATTTGAACGGCGGCTCCGGCAGCGTTCTGGCCTGCGCACCGCTGGCGTTGGTGGACAGGGCGTGGCGCAGGCGCTCGGAATCCTGGTAGACGGTGTCCTGGTACAGGGTCTGGTAGCGGATGCCTTCGCCGAGCCTGGCCCGTTTGAGTTCGAACAACTGGCGCTCGCGCTCCGGATCGCTGAGATAGGGGCCGCGCTCGACCAGCTTGACGCAGCTGCGCGCGGCGGTCTGCATCTCCTCGAAATCCGCGAGCATCTCCAACCGCTCGTACACCGGCACCACCGCGCCGTTACCGCGGGGCGAGCGCCGCACCGAGCGGAACGTCTCGCTCAGCCGCGCGGCGGCAGCGTGCATCTGGTTGATCTCCTGTTGTCTGCGCCGCGCCTCGGCTTCGGACAACGATTCCGGTGCGTGCGCGTCCCACAGCGATTCGCCGTCCGGCGACTCGATGCGGACCGCGGCACGCAATTCACACAACACATCCAACGAGTCCGCCGCGAGGTCTTCCGAAACGCCCAGGTACTGCGCGATATCGGCGAGACTCGACCGGGGGTGGTGCACCAGCACGGCGTAGACGCGGCCGTGCGGTGACCCAGGCTCGAAGATGTCGCCCAGCTCGATCACGGCCCGAGCCTAGCGACCGACCGGTGTCCGCGTGGCCGCTCTACGAGACGCGCACGCGATCCGCTTCCTCCGCGATCGGGACGCGGGAAGCTCCACTGTGCGCAACCGAGCGCTCGTCGGAATATCAAGCCGGACAGGAAAAGTCAGTGCGCGGACGGGCCCCAGCCCAAAGGCACGCCCTTGGCGGCCAGATACGGCATCGGGTCGATCTTGGTGCCTGCCTGATCCCAGATCTCCAGGTGCAGGTGCGGACCGGTGGACTGCCCCCGGTTGCCGACGGTGGCGATCACGTCGCCCGCGTTCACCCGCTGACCCGCGTGCACGAACATCTCGTTCACGTGTCCGTAGACCGCGGTGGTGCCGTCGTCCTGCAGCACGCGCACCCACAGGCCGAAACCGGAGGCGGGCCCCGCCTCGATCACCGTGCCGTTGCTGACCGAGTGGATCGGCGCACCGAGCGCGTCGGCGAAGTCGATGCCGTAGTGCATGGCGCCCCAGCGGCTGCCGAAGCCGGAGCTGACCGCACCGGCCACCGGGCGCACCGCGGACGCCTGGGGTGCCGGCGCCACCTGCTGCTGCACACCCTTGAGGACCTCCTCGGCCTGGGCCAAGGGGCCGGCGATCTCCGGAGGAAGATTGGGAATACCGAACGGGGCGGCGACCGGGGCCGCGATCTGACCCGCGACCGCGGCGGGCTCGGGCGCGACCTCGGCGACCGGCTCGGCGGCGGCCTTCGCCTCGGCGACCGGCAGGATGCTCGAGCCCTTCACGACGGTGGGCGCGGCCTGCTCGTCCTCGTCGCTATCGTGTGAACCGGGCAGCAGCGGCGACGCGTAGGCGAGCGCCGGAGCGGCCTGGCTGGCGGCGCCGATGAGGGCGCCCGCGGCGACGGCGGCGGTCGCGGCGGCTTTCACCCGCTCGGTGGCGGACGGCTCGGCGCGGTGCCGCTTCGGACGGCCCGCCTCGCCGCCCTCGCCGAGGAGGCTCTGGACGGTAATGGAACTGGGGCCTACACGGTGCTGCGACAAAGCTGAGTCCTCGGTCGTAGAACAGGGTCCGGGATGCCTGCCCGTCCCACCGGTTCGATAACGATCCGATGAAGTCGGGCGATAACGGTTTGGCATCCGTCGTGACGGGAACTCTACCTCGTCGTGACCATTCCGCAACCTTCCAGCGGAAAAACGCTGGTGAGGCTCGGGTCACATGTCCAGATGAGCGAGACTTGATCCGTGATCCTCGACCACTTGGACGTTCCGATCGTGCTGGCCCCGATGGCGGGCGGCCCATCCACTCCCGCACTGACCGCCGCGGTGGCCGAGGCGGGCGGTTTCGGACAGCTGGCCGCCGGTTATCTGAGCGCCGCCGACACCGCGGCGCGCATCGCCGCGACCCGCGCCGCCAGCGGCAAACCGTTCGGCGTGAACCTGTTCGTGCCCGGCCCCGCGACGCCCGCCGCCGACTTGGCGGACTATCTCGCCGAACTCCGCGCCGATCACGAACTCGGGGAGCCGCGATTCGACACCGACGACTGGGACGCCAAGCTCGATCTCCTCGTCGCCGACCCGGTCGCGGCCGTGTCGTTCACCTTCGGCTGCCCCAGCGCCACCGAAGTCGCGCGGCTGCGTGCCGCGGGCTCGGAAGTGTGGGTGACGGTCACGTCGGTCGCCGAGGCCCGCATCGCGGTCGACGCGGGCGCCGACGTGCTCATCGCCCAGGGCGCCGAGGCGGGCGGGCACCGCGCGACGTTCGTGGACCGCCCGGACGACGACGCGACCGACCCGCTCGGCCTGTTGGCGCTGCTGCAACTGCTCACCGCCGCCACCGACCTGCCCTTGGTGGCCACCGGCGGCCTGGCGACGGGCCCGGGCATCGCCGCGGCGCTCGCGGCGGGCGCCACCGCGGCGCAACTGGGCACCGTTTTCCTGCGCTGCCCCGAGGCGGGCACCAACCAGGTGCACCGCGCCGCCGTGGCCGCGGACACTCCCACCATGCTCACGCGCGCGTTCACCGGACGCCGGGCGCGCGGGCTGCGCAACCGATTCCTGCTGGAGCACACCGCGACCGCACCGGCGGGATACCCGGAGATCCACTACGCCACCGCCCCGCTGCGGGCCGCAGCACGAGCGGCGGGCAACTCCGATGAGGTCAACCTCTGGGCGGGTCAGACACACGCGCTGGCACCGGAGCTACCCGCGGGCGAACTGGTCGCGACGTTGGCCGCGGCCACGAAAACCGCACTGGAGACAGCTCTTTCGCGCCGAATCCAGCATTGTTGACAACGAGTTTCGTTTAGACTCGAATGGCATCGCACGACGTCCAGCACTGGAGGAGAGCGCCATGTCCCTTGATGTCCCCACCGCACTACTCGAACGCGCCGAGCGCGGCGAGGTCGATGACGCCGACTTCGTCGAGGTCGTCCGCACCTCGCTGCCCTACGCGTGGGAAGTCGTGAGTCGGGTCGCCGGTGAACTGCGTTCCGGCACCGAGGAATACGCCGACAACACCATCGCACCGCCGGACGAGGTGGCCCGCGGACAACTGCTGCGCGCCATGGCCTCCGACGCCATTCGCGGTGGGCTGGAGCGGCACTTCGGCGTGAAACTCGCCTTCCAGAACTGCCACCGGGTCGCCGCTTTCCCGCTCTCCGCGGTCGGCGGCGAGACCTACACCACCTTCATCGGCACCCGGGCCCAGCTGCTCAACCAGAACCCGGAACTGCGCAACTGCTGAGCAGCACGAGCTGATAACCCGGCGCGGCAAACCGTTTCGGCCCGCGCCGGGTTTTTCGTGCATGCGGCCGCGCGTCGCCACCGGCCGCGACGCTGCCGTTCACGTAGGGTGAACCGCCATGAGCAGCAACGATCTTCGCGATGAGGTCGAAGTCCGGCTCGCACCGTGGCAGCAGCAGCTCGGGCCCGACCGCGTCGCCTACACCAATCACGTGCTGCGCGTCCTGACGCTGTGCGACCTGCTGGCCGCCGACCAGCAACCCCGGCCGAGCGCCCGGGAGGAGTTCCTGACCGCGGCCACCCTGCACGACATCGGCATCTGGTCGGCGGGCAGCTTCGACTACCTCGCCCCCTCCTGCGACCAGGCGCGGGCCTGGCTGGCGAGCATCGACCGCGACGACCTGACCGAGCTGGTGGTGTCGATGATCGACCAGCACCACAGAGTCCGCCCGGCGGGCCCGCCGCACGATCCGGTGGAGATCTTCCGGCGCGCCGACGCGATCGACGTCGAACTCGGCCTGCTCGGCCGGTTCGGTATCTCCCGCGGAACCTACCGCGAGCTGGCGAAGCGGTATCCGCACCACGGCTTCCACCGCAGACTCGTGCAGCTGGCCGCGCGGCGGTTGCGGACCCACCCCGCGTCACCACTGCCGATGCTGAAGTGGTGACGCGGGCGGCCGGGTTCAGCCGAGCGTGGTGACCTCCAGGTCGCCGTCGGCGTACTGGCTGCGCAGCCGCTTCTTGTCGAACTTGCCCACGCTGGTCTTGGGGACCTCGGCGATGAACGTCCAGCGTTCGGGCAGCTGCCATTTCGCGAACTTGTCGGCCAGGAACTCGCGCAACTCCTCGGGCTTCACCTCGGCGCCCTCGGCGAGCACGATCGCCACCAGCGGGCGCTCGTCCCACTTCTCGTCCGGCACGCCGATCACGGCGGCCTCGGCGACCGCGGGGTGCCCGATCACGGCGTTCTCCAGATCCACCGACGAGATCCACTCACCGCCGGACTTGATCACGTCCTTGGAACGGTCCACCAGAGTGAGGTAGCCGTCCTGGCTGATCTTGCCCACGTCGCCGGTACGCAGCCAGCCGTCGTCGAACTTCTCCGGATCGACCGCCGTGCCGTCCGGCGAGTAATAGGAGCCGGTGATCCACGGACCGCGCACTTCCAGCTCGCCCAGCGACACTCCGTCGTTGGCGACGACGCTGCCGTCGTCGGCGACCAGGCGCGCCTGGACACCGGCCGGGAAGCGGCCCTGGGTCACCCGGTAGGCCCACTTGTCCTCGTCGGTGAGCGCGGTGGCGGGCGGATGCGCGACGCTGCCCAGCGGCGAGGTCTCGGTCATGCCCCACGCGTGCAGCACCCGCACGCCGTGCTTGTCCTCGAAGGTGCGCATCATCGAGGGCGGCACGGCCGAGCCGCCCACCACGACCGCGCGCAGGTGTGTGATGTCCTGCGGGTTGGCCGCCAGCCCGGCCAGCACGCCGCCCCAGATGGTGGGCACCGCGGCGGCGAAGCTGGGCTTCTGCGCGGCCATGCACTCCAGCAGCGGGCCCGGCTGCAAGAACCGGTCCGGCATCAGCAGATTCGACCCGGACATCAGCGCCGCGTACGGCAGGCCCCACGCGTTCGCGTGGAACAGCGGGACGATGGCCAGGATGGTGTCGGTGCCCAGCAGTCCCATCCCGTTGTTCGCGCCGACCTGCATGGCGTGCAGCCAGTTCGAGCGGTGCGAGTACACCACGCCCTTCGGGTCGCCGGTGGTGCCGGAGGTGTAGCACATCGCCGCCGCGGAGCGCTCGTCGATCACCGGGAAGTCGTAGGTGTCCGGCTGCGCGCCGAGCAACTCGGTGTAGGAGTGCACCTGGATGCCCTCGGGCGCGGTGAGCGTCGCCGCGTCGCCATTGACCACGATGACGTGGCGGACGGTCGTCAGGTGCGGCAGGATCTGCCCGAACAGCGGCACCAGCGTGCCGTCCACCAGCACCACCTGGTCCTCGGCGTGATTCGCCACGTAGACGACCTGCTCGGGGAACAACCGGATGTTCAGCGCGTGCAGCACCGCGCCCATCGCCGGCACCGCGATGTAGGCGACCAGGTGCTCGTTGTTGTTCCACATGAACGTGCCGACCCGGTCGCCGACCCCGATACCCAACGAGCGCAGCGCGTTCGCCAACCGCGCCGATTCGGCGCCGACCTCGCGGTAGGTCATGGTGCGCACGCCGGACCCGGTCCAGGTGGACACGGTCGAATCGCCGGCGAACGTCGATGCGTAGCGCAGCAACGTCGCCAGCGACAACGGCTCGTCCTGCATAGTGCTCAACATCGGAACTCCTTTTTCTTCGGTGACTTCCCGTCAGAAAGCCAAGTCGGTTTCGGCCACCTTCGGGGTCTCCGACCCGATCCCGTCCAGCGACCCGAGCCTGCGGGTCGCTCGGGGATACAGAATCGGTTCGCCACTGGTGAGCACTGCGCACGACAGCGCGCGTTCGGGGTAGGCCACGCCATGTTTTGGGTGAATCCGAGATGGCCTGAGGCGCGGCGGGTTTCGGAGCCGAACAGCCTGAGCGTCCTACCGCCGGGCATAGGGCCGTACCCGGAGCGGAAGTTCATGCCGCGCGTCAGATCGGGCACGGGTATGTGGAGGGCTGGATGCACAGCGCTGCGACACAGCAGTCGCATGCGCTGCCGGATGCGCTCGGCACAGCAGGGACCAACGGCGACCTCGCCCGGTTCCACCTTCGTGGCGGTCGACGCGACGACGCTCGGATTCTCCGGGATGTGACTACGTCGGGCCAGGTCGGGCAGCATCGCAAGGGTCGGTACACGCACCAGCATGGTTCAGCACGCACCGACCATGAGCCACATCACACCGGCGATGCTACCCAACGGTAGGCCGCCCCGGGCAAGGCCGACCGGGGAATCCACGCGCCCCGATCCGAAGGCGGACGCCCTCAGTTACCGCTGGTCAGCTCGGTGCGCGTCCTCGGCGACGGGCGCAGCAGGCTCTAACTGTCTCCGGCACCATGACTTTCGGTGGCAGACGCCCCGGGAGTTCCCCCATCCCCGGCACCACGACTCTCGATGGCGGACACCCTGGGCTCCAACTGCCCCCGGCCCCACGACTCTCGGTGGCGGGCGCTCTTGGTTCTAGCCAGCCCCGGCATCGCGACTCTCGGTGGCGGACGCCCCGCGTCCCAGCTGCCCCGGCACCGCGCCTCTCGATGGCAGATGCCCCGGGCTTCCCGCCAGCCCCGACTTTCGGCAGCGGATGTCCTGGGTTGTCCCCTGTCCCCGGCGACCCTCGATGGCAGGTGCCCCGGGTTCCAGCCAGCCCAGCATCGCGACTCTCGGCGACGGACGCCCTAGGTTCCAACTGCCCCCGGCACCGCGGCCTCGGTATGCGCCGGATAAGCGTGCACCACAGCGGTGTCCAGCTTGGGCATTACGTGGGTGAGCGTGTGCTGGGCCTCGTGCGCGACGCGATGCGCGTCCGCGAGGGTGATCGTCGGGGCCACATCCAGTTCGACGTCGGCGTGCAGGCGATGGCCGATCCAGCGCATCCGCAGGCTGCGCACGCCCTGCACACCCGGCTCGGCGGCCAGCGCCCGCTCGGCCGCGGTGACCAGACCGGGCTCGACGGCGTCCATCAACCGGCGCAGCACGTCGCGCGCCGCGGTCCGCAGCACCGCGAGAATCGCGACGGTGATCAGCAGTCCGACGATCGGGTCGGCGAGCGGGAAACCCAGCGCTACCCCACCGGCACCGAGCAGAACGGCCAGCGAGGTGAACCCGTCGGTGCGCGCATGCAGACCGTCGGCGACCAGTGCCGCCGAGCCGATCCGCCGTCCCACCCGGATCCGGTACAGCGCGACCGTCTCGTTGCCCAGGAACCCGATCAACCCGGCCGCGGCAACCCAGCCCAGATGCTCGATCGGCACCGGATCGAGCACCCTGCGCGCCGCCTCGTATCCGGCGATCAGCGCCGACAGGGCGATCATCGCGACGACGAAAAGGCCGGCCAGGTCCTCCGCCCGGCCGAACCCGTAGGTGTAGCGCCGGGTCGCGGCCTTGCGTCCGAGGGCGAACGCGATCCACAGCGGTACGGCGGTCAGCGCGTCGGAGAAGTTGTGCACGGTGTCCGCGGCCAGGGCGACCGAGCCCGACGCGGCGACGATCACCAGTTGCAGCGCCGCGGTGCACCCGAGCACGACCAGGCTGATCTTGACCGCCCGGATGCCGACCGCGCTCGCCTCCAGCGCGTCGTCCATGCTGTCAGCGGCGTCGTGGCTGTGCGGGACGAAGACCTCCCGCAGTGCACCGACCAACCCCGACCGATGCCGGTGATGGTGCCCGGCTTGGTGCTGATGATGGTGATGATGATGCCGGTGGGTCATGACGCACTCGCCCCGTCCCGGCCGGCGAGTTCCCGCACCGCGCCCACGCCGCGGTGATGTGCCGGCACACCCGGCCCCGCGTGTTCGGCGTTGTACACCGCGTCCACGACCAACTGCCGGACATGCTCGTTCTCCAGGCGATAGAAGATCGTCGTCCCCGATCGGCGGGTGTTCACCAACCGCGCCATCCGCAGTTTGGCCAGATGCTGCGACACCGAAGGCGCGGGCTTGCCGACCTGCCCGGCCAGGTCGTTGACCGACAGTTCGCGGTCGACCAGCGCCCAGAGCACTTGCACCCGGGTGGGGTCGGCGAGCATGCGGAACACCTCGACAACCAGGCCGGCCTGATCCTCCGCGAGCGGCGGTCGCAGTTCCTGGCTATCTGCATTCATACGCAGATATTAGAACAGGCGAAGGCCCCGCACCAGCGCTCCGGGCCGGTGTGCCGACGGCACCCCCTGCGTTGCCGCCGACACACCGGTCGACCCCGAATTCGAACAGTCTTTGTCTTAGTCGAGTGTGGCGTCAGTGCGCCAGCCCAGCGGACCGATATCACCCGAATGAGACAAACCAATTCCGCAGGTATCGGCACGATTTCGGTTCATGTCCGAGAGAACTGCCGCGACCAGCATGAACACTGTGGCGCCGCAGGAAAGTTCACGCGCAATTGTGCACACAGCTGCACGTGCACCACGCCGGATCCGGCGTCCCGGCAACCACGATCGCGCACTCGCGGACGGTGCCGCGCCGCTACGGTCGGGACATTGTGCACCGAGCGGCTCGCGTGCGCGGCAATCCTGTCCAGACTGTGACCTTCGGCCGTGTCCACCGGTTGGTCATCGCGACGCCGGTGCGCGCCGGCCACCGTGTTCGCGTGACCGCCCACCGGCACCGACGAGCCGGTGACGACGCCCGGTTAGTGTGAATCACGAGAACCTTCGAGCGAGCCGCGGAGTAGACGACATGCCAGTGGATCGAATGCTGCCCACCCCCGAGGCCCGGGATCTGCTGGAGCTGACCCGCGACATCGCCGACAAGCTACTCGAACCGCGCGTGGCCGAGTGCGAGAAGACCGGAATCTTTCCCGACGGCGTCTTTCCCGCGCTGGGCGCCGCCGGACTGCTCAGCCTGCCGTATCCAGAGGAATTCGGCGGCGGCGCGCAGCCCTACGAGGTGTACCTGCAGGTGCTCGAGGAGCTCGCCGCCCGCTGGGCGGCCGTGGCCGTCGCCGTGAGCGTGCACAGCCTGTCCTGCCATCCGCTGTTCGCCTTCGGCACCGAGGAGCAGAAGCAGCGCTGGCTGTCCGGCATGCTCTCCGGCGAGACCATCGGCGCCTACAGCCTGTCCGAGCCGCACGCCGGTTCCGACGCGGCCGCACTGCGCTGCCGCGCCACGCCGGTCGAGGGCGGCTACCGGATCACCGGCGCCAAAGCCTGGATCACCAACGGCGGCCGCGCCGACTTCTACACCCTGTTCGCCCGCACCGGCGAAGGCTCCCGCGGCATCTCCTGCTTCCTGGTCCCCGGCGACACCGAGGGCCTCGGCTTCGGCAAACCCGAGGAGAAGATGGGCCTGCGCGCCGTACCCACCACCACCGCCACCTACGACGACGCGTTCCTCCCCGCCGAACGCCGTGTCGGCGCCGAGGGACAGGGCCTCTCGATCGCCTTCAGCGCCTTGGACTCCGGCCGCCTCGGCATCGCCGCGGTCGCCACCGGACTGGCGCAGCGCGCCCTCGACGAGGCGGTCGCCTACGCCAAGGAGCGCGAGGCGTTCGGCCGCCACATCATCGACCACCAGGGCCTCGGTTTCGTCCTCGCCGACATGGCCGCCGCCGTCGACTCCGCGCGCGCCACCTACCTCGACGCCGCCCGCCGCCGCGACGCGGGGCTGCCGTACTCGCGCCAGGCCAGCGTGGCCAAACTCGTCGCCACCGACGCCGCCATGAAGGTCACCACCGACGCGGTCCAGGTCTTCGGCGGCTACGGCTATACCCAGGATTTCCCGGTCGAGCGCTACATGCGCGAGGCCAAGGTGATGCAGATCTTCGAGGGCACCAATCAGATCCAGCGCTTGGTCATCGCGCGTCAGCTCGCGGACAACTGACGCCGCCGCGTGGCCGAAAATACCGATTGAGTGACCGCGGATGTCTTCGGACCTGCGGATACTCTTCCGTACTCTGGACGCATGACAACGCCGTCCATCATCATCATCGGAGCCGGATTCGGCGGGCTCGGCATGGCGCTGGAGCTGCGGCGGGCCGGGTTGGACAACTTCACCATCCTGGAACGGGCCACCGACCTCGGCGGCGTCTGGCGGGAGAACACCTACCCCGGCGCGGCCTGTGACGTGCCCTCCCCGCTGTACTCCTGGTCCTACGAGCCGAAATCCGATTGGCCCCGGCGTTTCTCCGAACAGCGCGACATCCACGGGTACATGCAGGGCGTCGCCGACAAGCACGGCCTGCGGCGCTTCATCCGGTTCGGCACCGAGGTGCTCGACGCCGAGTTCGACGAGCGCACCGGCCAGTGGATCGTGCGCACCGCCGACGGTGCGCAACTGACCGCGGACATCCTCATCCCGGCGGTCGGCCAGCTCTCGCGCCCCGCGTTGCCGAACATTCCCGGCATCGACACCTTCACCGGTCCCGCGTTCCACTCCGCCGAGTGGAACCACGACGTCGACCTGACCGGCAAGCGCATCGCCTGCATCGGCACCGGAGCCAGCGCGATCCAGTACATCCCGCGCATTCAGCCCGCCGCCGCCCATCTCACGCTGTTCCAGCGCTCCGCGGCCTGGGTGCTACCGAAGGCCGATGTCCAGTACAGCCCCCTGCACCACGCGCTGTTCAAGTACTTCCCGCCCAGCCGCCTCGCCGAGCGCTTCGCCATCTGGTCGTTCTTCGAGGTACTCGCCCTGGCTCTGACCGACATCCCGGGAATCAAGGCGCCGGTGATCGCGCTGGCCGACCGGCACCGGGCCAAGCAGATCCCCGACGCCGAATTGCGGGCGAAACTGACGCCCGACTACGCGGCCGGATGCAAGCGCGGCCTGTTCTCCAACGAGTACTTCCCGGCGCTGGCGCAGCCGAACGTCACCGTGGAGACCACCGCCATCGAGGCGATCACCCCGACCGGGATCCGCACCGCCGACGGCGTCGAGCACGAGGTGGACGTCATCATCTACGGCACCGGCTTCAAGGGCACCGAGTTCCTCGCGCCGATGAACATCTACGGCCTCGGCGGGCGCAAGCTGGCCGACGTGTGGGCCGACGAAGGCGCGCGCGCCTACCTCGGCCTCTCCGTGCCCCAGTTCCCGAACCTGTTCATGATGTACGGCCCGAACACCAACGTCGGCTCCGGCTCGATCATCTACATGCTCGAATCCCAGGCCCGCTACATCCGCCAGGTCGTGCGGTACCTGACCGACCGCCCCGGCCGCTACCTCGCCGCCCGCGCCGCCACCGAGCAGCGCTGGGACGACTGGCTGCAGAACCGGTTGAAGGACACCCCCTGGAACTTCTGCTCCAGCTGGTACCGCAACGCCTCCGGCCGGATCACCAACAACTGGCCCGGCGCCACCGTCCTCTACCGCTGGAAGACAAGGTCTTTCGACCCCGCCGACTACGAGGAAGCCCAAGCGCCCGCACACTGACCGCACGCCCAGCCAGACCCCAGCTAGCCGACAGTAAACTGGCGTTGTCCGAGCTCGAGCGGAAGAGGTGCCCATGTCGTGGCTGATGATCGCCCTATTGCTTGTAGCGCTGATCGCCGCACTGGTGTGGCAGATACGACAGAGCAAACAGCGCGGAGCCCTCGCGCTGGCCGACGCTCTCGCCGACGCCCGGCAAGTGAACGAACGGCTGGGCGGTCAGGTCTACAGCCTCAGCGGTAGCAACGACGCCGCCGTCCAGGCGCTCGCCGACGCTTCCGAACGGCATATCGCGGCCGGTTCGCAACTGGATCAGGCCCGCACGCCCACCCAAGCGCGGCTGGCGAAGCAGACCGCGCTGGAAGGGCTCTACTACATCAGGGCCGCGCGGACCGCGATGAACATGGACCCCGGCCCCGCGATCGCGGCCCTCGACGGCCAGGACACCGCGGGGCAGGTCACCGAGAAGCGCGTCGTCGAATACGAGGGCAGGCAGGTCGCGGCCGCGCCCGGCCCTTCGTCGTCGACACCGAACTACTTTCCCGGCGGCCGAGTAGCCGGGCGCCCGGTACCCGCGGGCTGGTACTCCGAGCCCTGGTGGAAGCCCGCGATGGTCGCCGGCGCCTGGGGCATCGGCTCAGCCCTGCTGTTCACGTCCCTGTTCGCCGGGATGTCCGGAGTGGGCTACGACGCTCAGGGCTTCGAGAGCGGCTACGGCGAGGACTTCCAGGGCGGACCGGCCGCGGACGGCGGCGGCTACGATCCCGGGTCCAACGATGGAGGCGGCTTCGACGGCGGAGGCGGCTTCGACGGCGGAGGCTTCTGATCCCTCCGCGACGCCCCAACGACAGCGATGCGGACTCCGGGCCCGTCACCCGGTAGACTGCGAACGTCCCGGGCGGGCCCGAGCCCACCCAGCACGCCTTCGTAGCTCAGGGGATAGAGCACCGCTCTCCTAAAGCGGGTGTCGCAGGTTCGAATCCTGCCGAGGGCACAAACCAGCGTCGGTGTTTCCGGAGGTCAACGCGTTTTCTCGGAGAATCCCGACAAGACCGATATTATGAGCTCAGAAAGCACGCCTTGGGGGTCGTTGAGGTAGCGATACCCCTCCACTGGGGGATTGAACTGGCCGAGCACGTTCGCCACGGCATCGCGTTCCGCTTCAGTGACCGGGATCTGGCGCTTGACGAGACTGGCGCACAGCACGTCGACGAGCATCGCCCACTCACCCACGTCGCTATAGGTCCGGTAGCTTTCGACCAGATCAGACGGCAGGCGGTCGGCGACGCTTTCGAGAAGGTCTCGCGAGTCCTTACTAATCTTGTTGAGCCGGCGGTTACGAGCTTCGATGGCTTGCGGGTCTCGCTGACGCTTTCACGCTTCTCGTGCCGCCCTGTCCGGATTCATCGCTCTCCTAGCCTATTTGATCGGGTCGCCATTCGCGTCGTTCCTGACTACACCCTCGCCGCAGATGGGGTAGCCGGTCACGACTGAGCCGTCGGGAGCGACGATGACTTCGATTCGGACGCCGTTGCGGGTGCCGTTGACCTTCCAGTTGCCGTTGTCCTGGAGGACTGGCGGCTGGTCCGGGTTCTTCGCAACGTCGAGTATTCGGTCGATGATCTTGTCGCTTTCCCAGTCATCGCTGCGGCATTGAGCCTAGGCCGCGAGTAGCATTGCTGCGTGAGTAGTGCTGGGGGGACACCGAATTCAAGTCAGCGGGTTTCCGTCGTACCTGACGAAGTCGATGAACTCGGTCAGCATATGTCGAACCTGGTTCAAGCGCTGAGGTCGGCTCTCGATGTCGCTGCACGGGAAGTGGATGGCTTAGTCGGCAGCTGGACCGGAACAGCTGCGGACACGTTCGGGGAGGGGTGGCTCGCCGTCCATGAAAATGGTACGCAGTTGTTGAACTCCCTTGCTGCTCTGGCCGGTTCACTCGGGGTGGTGGCAGGCAGTTACGAGCAGCAGGATGGAGCGTCCGCTGCGAACCTGGGGGTCAAGTCCAGGGGCGTGGTGTAGGAGGGGCGGTCACCGCTGATCCGGTTGGTGGTCAGGCGGTGAGGGCTGGGGTGGTGGTTTCCTCCTGTTCATTCGGGTTGGTGTCGGTGGTGGTGCGGGATCGGGTCAGGACGTCGAGGCCGAGGTAGCGGCGGCCTTCGATCCATTCGTCGTGTTGTTCGGCGAGCACGGCGCCGACGAGGCGGATGATCGCGGCGCGGTCGGGGAAGATGCCGACGACGTCGGTGCGGCGGCGGATCTCCTTGTTCAACCGTTCTTGGGGGTTGTTGGACCAGATCTGGCGCCAGATCTGTTTGGGGAAGCTGGTGAACGCGAGCAGGTCGGCGCGGGCGGTGTCGAGGTGGTCGGCGACTTTCGGCAGTTTCTCGGTCAACGCGTCGAGCATCCGGTCGTATTGGGCGGCAACTGATTCCGGGTCTGCTTGATCGAATACCGAGTGCAGCAGGGTCCGCACCCACGGCCACGACGTTTTCGGACACACCGACATCAGATTGACTGTGTAGTGGGTGCGGCAGCGCTGCCAGCTCGCGCCGGGCAGGGTGGCGCCGATCGCGGCTACCAGTCCGGCGTGTGCGTCGGAGGTGACCAGACGGACTCCGGTCAGGCCGCGGGCGACCAGGTCCCGGAAGAACGACAGCCAACCGGCTCCGTCCTCACCTGAGGTGACTTGGATACCGAGGATTTCGCGGTAGCCCTCGGCGTTGACGCCGGTCGCGATCAGGCAGTGCACGTTCACCACCCGCCCGTTCTCCCGGACTTTCAGCACCATGGCGTCGGCGGCGACGAAGGTGTATGGACCTTGATCCAGCGGACGGGTGCGGAACGCTTCGACCTGGGCGTCCAGGTCGCGGGCCATCATCGACACCTGCGACTTGGACAGGCTTGTGATCCCGAGGGATTCGACAAGCTTCTCCATCCGCCGGGTGGATACTCCGAGCAGATAGCAGGTGGCGACCACGCTGGTGAGTGCGCGTTCGGCGCGTTTGCGGCGCTCCAGCAGCCAGTCGGGGAAGTAGCTGCCCGATCGCAGTTTCGGGATCGCGACGTCGATCGTGCCGACCCGGGTGTCGAAATCACGATGCCGGTAGCCGTTGCGGGAGTTGACCCGCTCGGGCGAGCGTTCGCCGTAGCCGGCACCGCACACCGCGTCGGCTTCGGCGCTCATCAGCGACTGGATGAACGTCGAGAGCATGGTGCGCAGCAGGTCAGGGCTGGCGACGGCGAGTTGATCGGACAACAACTTCGACGGGTCGATAGGCTCGACAGAGGTCATCGCGTGAACTTCTCCTTCGTTGAGCTTGGCGGTTCAAGAAGGATCACGCGGTGACCGCCCACTATCCGGCTACGACACGCTCACGCGGTCGCTCCGAAATCGCTGGTACACCACTCTGCCGGACGCAACCAACCTGGGCTCGACGAGTCTGAATCTATGAGCAGCCGGTTCACCGTCGATATCGATCAACTCGAGCAAGTCGCAACCCGATTCACCGGGCTAGTGCCGCGTCCAGGAAGGTTGATGCGGTAATCGCCGGAGTGGCGGGTTGATCGTGGGCCGGGAACCGAGAACGATCAGTTCTCGACAGGCTGCTCCGGATCTGCGTAGTCCAGCTCCTGAGTGACGTTGCACGGACGACGATCCGCCGACCGCCTTGTACTGCCGGTGCAAGGCGCCGACTGGCAGCTGGCAGGAAACCCCATCCACCGCCAGGTCATGCCGTGCGACCATCGGCGACTGCGTCTCGCAACGCCCAACCCGATACCCGCTGCGACTTCGCCAGGTAGTCGGCCCGGTTCGCCGCGGCGTTCCCCGGCGGCCTTCGAGGTCAGGGATTGCGGTACCGAAATCCGAGGCCAGTGTCGCCTCGGCCTGGGTTTTGAGAGTTGATCGGCGCCAGACCCGTCCTCGACTGCACAGTTCGTGATACTTCGAGCGTTTACTACAAGAGTATTGACTATATAAATCAACGCTGTAATGCTCGATTCATGCGAGCGACAGACAGTGATCTCACCGTGGAGGAGCTGGCCGCGCGAGCCGGTGTGCCGACGAGCACCGTGCGGATGTATCAGTCGAAGGGGTTGCTACATGCGCCTCGTCGGGTCGGCCGCACCGCACGCTACGACAGCTCGCACCTGCAGCGCCTCGAGTTGGTGCAGCGACTACAGGATCGCGGCTTCTCGCTCGCCTCGATCACCGAACTACTGAGCGCCCGTGCACAGGGTGCGACGGTTGCCGATCTGCTCGCGCTGCCCGGCGGCCCCGAGGATTGGGTGCCGTTCGGCCTGCGCGAGATCAGAGTGATGATCAAGTCGAAGGACCTGCGGCCCAGCTTGCTGCGCAAGGCAACTCAGCTCGGGTTGATCCGTTGGCGGCGCGGCAGGCCGCAGGCGCGACGCTGGGCGCTCACCAGCGGACTCCGTGTCGCTGAACTGGAAATACCGGCGAGTGAGGTGCTCGACCAAGTCGTCCGGTTGCGTGCCCACACCGATCAGATCGCGGCCGACTTCGCCGACATCTTCGAACGCACACTGTGGCCACACATCCAGGCCGACAGCACCGAAATTGACCAGCTCGACCGGGTCAGGGCGCTGCTGGAGGAGCTGACCGGCCTGGCGGAAGGAGTGGTGGTCAGCGCGTTGCGCGAGTCGGTCCGACACCTCGCCGAACAATTCGCCGAACGACACGACCTGCTGCCCGCCGAGGGCGAACACCCCGCTTGGCTGGACCGCCCAATTCCCGTGCTCAACGAACGCCTCCTCGAACCTATCGACGACGACGTCCAGGCCGTGGATCAATTCCTGGCCGCCGATCACACCCCGGCGGAGTGATGAATCCGTCCACCAACCCCAATGCGACATAGACCGGTACGGGCTGAAGGAGCGCTACGTGGACAGATGGGCAGGCAAATGAGCATCCGCAATACGGCCTCGACCTGGCTCGGGTACTGTTGGCAGCTCATCCTTGGCGTCGTATCGGGCGCCGCGCTGACCTTTGTCTGCATGATGGCCCTGGTGGAAGCCCTCTACTTATGGGCCATCCCGGCGGGATCGATTGCTGCCCTGGCAATCTGGACTGTGATCGTTATTGTCAGTACCATACGCATGCACTTTCGTGCCCGGAATTCCGCGAGGATTCGATTCCTGGCCGGGCTCGGCGTTATACCCGGCTACGCCGGCATAACCATGATCATCATCGTGTCCATTGAGGGGATGTGGTGGAGTCTCGTCTTTGAATGGTGACGGCGTATGGCATTGAGGCTGGCATCATTGGGCTGCGCAACGCCGGTTGTCCGCTACGGCCTGCAACTAGTGCCGCGTCAGGCAACTTTCGGTAGGTAATCGGGATGCCGGATCTTCGATCCGACGGCGAAGTCGCGGATCGGTTCGGCATGCTGGTTGCGCCAGCGGATGTAGAAGCCGATCGCGTCGTCCTGTTCGCTATGGCTGCGGTGGTCGGTGCCGCCCAGCGCGAAGTACCGCAACGCGGAGAACTCACACTCGATGCGGTTCAACCAGGATGAATAGGTCGGCGTAAACACCAGTTCCACATCATTGGCCGCGCACCAGTGCCGCACCTCGCGACGCTTGTGAACCGAATATTGTCCACGATCAGATACAGCTTTTGAGCTGGCCAGCGTCGACGCAGGGACTTCAGGAAGTCCAGGAACTCCGTCCAGCGTTTCCGGTCGCGGATGCGGTAGTACAACTGTCCGGTGCGCAGGTCCAGGGCACCGAACATGTGCCGCCCCCCTGGGTGCGGTTGCAGGTCGCACGCAGACGTTTCGGTGTTCGCCGAGCAAACCAGCCGCGACCTGGGCGAGGCTGCAGGTTCAACGGCCCGAACTCGTCTACGCAGACCACACGTCCGTCGCCAGGCGGGTCGTCGTACAGTCGAGTATCCAGTTCAACTTCTCGGTGAACTCTGGCCATGCACCGGCACCGCACGGCTCAACCTGCCCGCTCACATCGTGGCCCGCTGGGCGCCAGGCGGCTCCGTCGTGGAACACCTCGACACCGAACACTGCCGGCTCACTCTCGGCGCCTGGTCTTGGGCCGGTGTCGCCGGCATCCTCGCCACCTTCGACACCGAACTCACCGACCTTCACCCACCCCAACTCGTCCACGCATGCCGCCGACTCACGCGCCGATGGGCCACTATTGCCGATACCTGAGTGGAACTCGGCTTTCGCCATCGTCCGCACCCAGTCGCGGACGAACTCCGAGCGCGCCGGCAGAGCGGCGAAGGGGCGCCGAGATCGGTTGCTATCGGTGGAAAGTGACGTCACAGGTCAACGTGTCGCACTGGCCCGGACGTGTCGGGGACGCACTATCCGATCAGCGGATCTCGACCACCACTTTGCCGAGTGCGCGCCCCGCGCCGACATGGGCCAGCGCGACCGCGGTCTCCTCGAGCGGGAAACTGCGGTCGATGTGGATATCGATCCGGCCCGCGACACACGACTCCGCGAGGGGTGTGAAGTGCGCGGGCCCTTCCTTCACCGCGAGGACCCCGAGCCTGCGGCCGGTCATCATCCCGGCGACCGCGCCGACCGTCGTCATCCGCAGCAACGCGCCTGTGGTGCCGCCGACGCAGCGGTACCGGCCGCCGCGGGCGACCGACCTGCGATAGGCGAAGACCGACCGGTGGGCGACGAGGTCGAGTACCCGGTCGTACGGTCCGGTCCGGGTGAAGTCCTCTGCGCGATAGTCGATGACCTCGTCGGCGCCGAGCGTGCGCATGAACGCCAGTTTGGCGGCGTTGTCCACCCCGGTCACATGCGCCCCGGCACTCTTGGCCAACTGGATCGCGAACGCTCCCGAGCCTCCGCCCGCACCGTTGATCAACACCGACATACCGGCTGCGATACCGGCCGTGCCCTGCAATGCGATCGCCCCCGCTTGCGGCAGGGTCGACGCCTCGGCGAAGCTCAACGCCGCCGGTTTGCGGGCCAGCGCTGATTCGGGAGCCACCGCGTATTCCGCGAACCCGCCCTTGAGCATGAGATTGTCGCCGTAGACCTCGTCACCCGGCGCGAATTGAGTGACCTCGGAGCCGACCACCTCGACCCGCCCGGCGATATCGGATCCGAGAACCGGGCGTCTGGGTGCCCGGAGCCCGCCGATGCGCGAATACAGCGGTGTCCCCCGCAAGGTCTCCCAGTCGGAGAGGTTGATCGACGTAGCGTGCACCTGGACGAGCACCTCTTTCGGCCCCGGGGAAGGCACCGGGACCTCCGCGATCGACAGAACGTCGGGACCGCCGTAGCGGTCGTATACGACGGCCCTCATGCGATTCCAGCGCGAGAGATCGAGCGACAGCTTGGCACACGGCGAAGTCTAGTCGGCGACCTGTCCCCCGACCCGCGAACGGTGCGTCAGCCTTCCGCGCGACACGCCGAACCCGATCTCACACAGGAACATCGACGAAAGTCGGCCGGCCACAGCACATACCGGTCAGCCGCCTCGGTCCGCGGTGGAAATCCGATCTCACACCGCAGTTTGATTCCATGTCATACCAGGGGATTACGAGTAACGAGAATCCGGCCGATAGCTTCGGGGTATCGACATCGGCGCCCGCTCCGACATCGACCGGCCGGCATCGTCGACGGACGGAGGTGGCGTCTCCGACTCAGCTCTCAGGAAGATCTATGACGACACCTGCCTTGGTCCCCGAGTCATCTCCACGGTCAACGCGGCGCGGCGCTGACGGTGACTACGCCCGTCTATTGCGCCGGATCTCCGACGCGGGGCTGATGGACCGGCGCCCCGTCTACTACGCCGTCCGGCTCGGCCTCGTCGGGGTCGCGTTCGCAGCCGGGTGGGCGGCGTTCGTCCTCGTCGGCGATTCGTGGTGGACGCTGCTGGTCGCGGCGTTCATGGCCGTGTCGTTCGCGCAAATCGCACTCGTCATGCACGATGTCGCACACCGCCAAGTCTTCCGGTTGCGGCGGCGGACGGAGCTCGTGGGACGAGTCGTCGGCAACGCCGGCATCGGCCTGGGCTACGGCTGGTGGCAGGACAAGCACACCCGGCATCACGCCAACCCGAATCACGAGGAACTCGACCCCGATGTCGCGCCCGACATTCTGGTCTGGTCACAACAGCAGGCACGGTCCAGCCGCGGTCTGGCTCGTCTCATCGGGAGGGCGCAGGCGTTCCTGTTCTTCCCCCTCCTGTTGCTGGAGGGCCTGAACCTCCATGTGGCCGGCGTACGTGCGCTCCGAAATCGATCGGTCAAACACCGCGGATTGGAGGGCGCACTGCTGTTCGGCCACTTCGCCGCCTACCTGACCGCACTGTTCGCGGTTCTGCCCGCCGACAAAGCCTTCGCGTTCCTCGCTGTCCACCAGGGCCTCTTCGGCCTGTACATGGGCTGCATCTTCGCCCCGAACCACAAGGGCATGCCGACCTTGACCGGCGACGAACGCCCCGACTACCTCCGCCGCCAGGTGCTGACCTCCCGGAACGTGCGGGGTGGCGCGTTGACCGACTTCGCGCTCGGCGGGCTCAACTATCAGATCGAGCACCATTTGTTCCCGAGCATGCCGACGCCGAACCTGCGTCACGCCCAGGTGATCGTCCGCGACTACTGCACCGAAATCGGCGTGCCCTACCACGAAACCGGGCTGATCTCCTCTTACCGCGAGGCGCTGAGACACCTGCACCACGTCGGCGCGCCCCTGCGCACCCCCGATCGACACCCGGATGCCGGAGTGCCACAACGCAATCGATGAACACCTACGGCTTGGCCGATGAGGTGATCGGTGGTTCGGCCGGGGCTCCGGAGTCCGGCACCCCGGCGTAGTCGGGCAGCTCGACGCCGTTGATCGCACGCTCGATCAGTTCGGTGAACCATTCGCTGTCGAAATCAGGGCTCGGCTCGGTGTCCGGGCCAGGGACGTCGCGGCTGCGCACGTGCAACCGGCCGATCTCCTGGTTTGCCTCGACGAACGAGCGCATCCGCCTCTCGTAGCCGGCGAACCCGGCTTCCGGGTCCCACCCGGCGGCGGCCAGTTCGCCGGCCAGTAGGTAGGCGCCGACCAGGGCCAGCCCGGTGCCCGCCCCGGACATCGGTGACGAGCTGAACGCCGCGTCCCCGAGCAGCCCCACCCTCCCGTTCGACCAGCGGTCCATCACCACTTGGGCGACCTGGTCGAGGTAGAAGTCCGGGGTGTCGTCCAAGTGCGTCAGGATGCGCGGGGTCAACCAGCCCATGCCCGCCATCCGCTCACGCAGCAGGCGCTTCTGGGCCGCGACGTCGCGGTAGTCGACCTCGAGGTCGGCCGCAGGGAAGGAGAACATGGCCATCGCCCGGGTGGCGTCGGGGATGGGCCGCAGGCCGGCGGAGCGCCCGGACTCCTGGTAGTCGATCAGCCAGCGGTCCAGCCCGAATTCGTTGGGCACACTGTAGAAGGCCAGCACGTGTCCGAGGTGGCGGACGAACCGCTCCCGTGGCCCGAAGACCATCGCTCGCAGCGCCGAGTGCAGCCCGTCCGCCCCGACCACCAGGTCGAAGCGCCGCCGGTCGCCGCCGGCGAAGGCCACGTCGACCCCGTCAGCGTCCTGGGTGAGTTCAGCGATCCGGTCGCCGAAGATGTATTCGGCACCATCTCGGGTGTCGTCGTAGAGCACCCGGGACAGATCCCCGCGCAGGATCTCGATCTCCGAGATGTACCCGTCGCCGCCGTTGTCGTCCGCGCGGTAGGTCTCCAGCACGTTCCCGTCCACGTCCACGGTGTACGCGCCGGCGGTCTCGGTGCAGGCCGCGCGCACCGCCGCGTCCAGCCCCATCCGCCGGATGACCTCCTTGGCCACCCCGCGCGCGTCCACCGCCTGCCCGCCGGGACGCAATTCGGGAGCCCGCTCCACCACGGTCACCTCGGCCCCCCGCCGGCGCAGCCAGTGCACCAGCGCGGGCCCCGCGATGCTCGCCCCCGCTACCAACACCCTGATACCGCTCACTGCGCCACCTGCTCACCCGTGCGGATCACTGTCCGGACCGTTTGCTGCTGCGCGAGGTCGTCGACGCTCATCATTGCCTCCATGTGTTTCCTCCCGCGCTGGAACGGTCCCAGCACAGGCCCACCGCCGCTGTCGGTGCATCCAGCGGTATCGACGGCGGATCCACACAGAATTCATCGGTGCAGCCGAGATCGTGTCCCACGCAGATGGTGTGGCTTCGGGACTGCCGCGGGCTTGGTTGACAGCGATCAGGGATGCCTCGGTTTCCAGTGCCTACAACTGGCTCAATGGCGTCGCCGCCAAGGACGACTCGGCCGCCCGGCCCCGATCGGATCACGAGGATCTACGCGGTGACCACGTGGAGTTCAGAAAGCATGCCTTGGGGGTCGTTGAGGTAGCGGTATCCCTCCACTGGGGGATTGAACTGGCCGAGCACGTTCGCGACGGCATCGCGTTCCGCTTCAGTGACGGGGATCTGGCGCTTTGGCCGAGGCATTCACCGACGTGGTCTTGAACGCCGCGCGAGCCGCACCGCCCGCACAGGTGCTGCACCGCCTGTTGGTCGCCACCGCGAACTCCCCCACGCCCTCTTAGCCGCCGCGTCGTGCAGAGATCGGTTTGCCATGACATGATCCGCTCGAGAGGTGAATTCTCTTGCGGCACCGGGATACTGTGAGCGGTATGCGGTGGGTGGTTGCGGTAGGGCTGGTACTGCTGCTGGGTGGATGCGCGCAGGTCACGGCAGGGAAGCCGCAGCCCGTGGCGGGGTCGTCACAGGTAGGGGCCGGGCCGTCGCAGGCCGGGGCGCCGGACAAGAATGGGAATCTGGCGGATAGAACCGAGTGGGTTCGGCAAGGGTCGCCGGCCGATCTCACCGGCTTCCACTCGGTGCGGATCGACGGCGGCCCGATGACCGATCTGCGCAGCGACATCGCGTTCGTCAGCCCCACCCACAAGATCAGCTGCATCACCGGCGTCGAGTTCGATTTCGACGGATTCGACTGCCTGGTCGAGCTGAAGGAACCGGCGCCCGCGCCGGGTGAGGGCTACGGGCAGTGGTTCGGCGGGTACGTGACCTACTCCGGGCAGCGGTTGACGGTGGGTCAATTCCGAGGCGACCCAGGACTTTTCATCAACGGCGAGGGCCCCACATTGCCGTACGACAGCACCGTCACCTTCGGCGAATACCTCTGCCGCCTCGCGACAACCGGCCTCACCTGCGTGAACCCTGCCCAGCGCACCGGCGTGCAGCTGAGCAGCGAAGGCGTCGTTCCGCTCGGCTGCCTGCGCGAACTACCGGAAGCGGAGCGCGAACCGACCGTCGGCCGCGCTTACGCCTGCTGAGCCGGAGCACTCGAAAAACGATGTGCCCCATGATGGGCGCATCCGCGTAGCGCTCGTGCCACGTCCCCGGAAAACGCGAACGGCGCCGCTCCCGAAGGAGCGGCGCCGTTACCAGCTGGATCAGCCTTCCGTGGCCTTCGGATGGCCGGTTCCCGCGTGCGTTATCCAGGTGGTTCGATGCTCGTCATCGATCAGGTACCAGATTCTGCCTCCGCTGGTGACTTCGTACTGCCAGCGCTCGAGAGTGGCACCCTTCCACACCGCCGATCCCATCGAACCCTTGAGACGGTGCTGCCGATCCGGGTTTGCCGATGCCCTGGGATTCGAGCGGATGGCGTCGAACGCCCGACGAAGATTGGCAGCCGCGTGCTGCGCCAAATGCTCCCATCCGGTACAGGCTTCGGTTGTCGCGAACCGGACTTCGAATTCTTCGCCGACCGCAGGGGGCGCGACGCGATCGCCACGCTTCGGACTCATTCGGCAGGCTCCTCCGGCTCGGGCACCGGGACCGGGCCGAGATCGCCTTCCGGCTCACGAGTCAGAATCGCCAGCAGCGCCGGGTCGGCATGGATCTCGGCTGTGTGCCGCCACTGTGTCAGCAGCGTGGCCAGTGGAGCGAGGTTCTCCAAGGCCGCCGCACCCCGCGCTACCGCGACCAATTCATCGAGGAACTGATCGAGGTCCCCTGCCGGAAGGAAGGTCACCCAGGGAACGGCGTCGGGCAGGACATCGCGCACGGCCTCCGCTCCCAGGCGGCGGACCAGACCCGCGAGCAGTCGCGCGGTGAAATCGACAACCACGCCTTCGGCATCCATCTGCGCTACCCGCATGAGCGCCAGATCATCGGCGTCACGCCGACGCAACCGCAACGCGCGCACGTCGTCCAAGAGCCTCGTGGTGACCGCGGGCTTATGTAGTAAGTCGCTGAACGGAACCACGTCGTAGGCAGCACTCATAACATCCACACTACCTCGGATGTATCGGACCGCCCGCAGCGAAGTCGGGAAAACGCGAACGGCGCCGCTCCCGAAGGAGCGGCGCCGTTACCAGCGATTCAGCGAATCACTTGATGATCTTCGTGACGCGACCGGCGCCGACGGTGCGGCCACCTTCGCGGATCGCGAAGCGCAGACCCTCGTCCATGGCGACCGGCTGGATCAGCTTGACGAGCATCTCGGTGTTGTCACCGGGCATGACCATCTCGGTGCCCTCGGGCAGGGTCACAACGCCCGTCACGTCAGTCGTACGGAAGTAGAACTGCGGACGGTAGTTGTTGAAGAACGGGGTGTGGCGGCCGCCCTCGTCCTTCGACAGGATGTACGCCTGGCCCTCGAACTCGGTGTGCGGGGTGGTGGTGCCCGGCTTCACGACGACCTGGCCGCGCTCCACGTCCTCACGCTTGATACCACGAACCAGCAGACCGACGTTGTCGCCCGCCTGGCCCTGGTCGAGCAGCTTGCGGAACATCTCGATACCGGTGACCGTGGTCTTGGTCTTGTCCGGACGGATGCCGACGATCTCGACTTCCTCGTTCACGTTGATCACGCCACGCTCGACGCGACCGGTGACGACGGTGCCACGACCGGTGATGGTGAACACGTCCTCGACCGGCATCAGGAACGGCTTGTCGGTCTCACGCACCGGGTCCGGGATGGACTCGTCGACCGCGGCCATCAGCTCCAGCACCGACTCCGACCACTTCGGGTCGCCCTCGAGCGCCTTCAGACCGGAGACCCGCACGACCGGCGCGTCCTCGTCGAACTCCTGCGAGGCCAGCAGCTCGCGGACCTCCATCTCGACGAGCTCGAGGATTTCCTCGTCGTCGACCATGTCGGCCTTGTTCAGCGCGACCAGGATGTAGGGCACGCCGACCTGACGGGCGAGCAGCACGTGCTCACGGGTCTGCGGCATCGGGCCGTCGGTGGCGGCGACCACGAGGATGGCGCCGTCCATCTGCGCCGCACCGGTGATCATGTTCTTGATGTAGTCGGCGTGACCCGGCGCGTCGACGTGCGCGTAGTGGCGCTTCTCGGTCTGGTACTCGACGTGGGAGATGTTGATCGTGATACCACGAGCCTTCTCCTCCGGCGCCTTGTCGATCTGATCGAACGCGAAGCTCTCGTTCAGATCCGGGTACTTGTCAGCCAGCACCTTGGTGATCGCCGCGGTCAGCGTGGTCTTGCCGTGGTCGACGTGACCGATGGTGCCGATGTTGACGTGCGGCTTCGTCCGCTCGAACTTCGCCTTCGCCACTTTTTTGTCCTCCTGGACTTGTTGGTGCGTGCAGTTGCAGCAGTGCGGTTACTTGAAAGGGGTCGTACTGACGCCCGGCTGTCGGGGCAAGTGTGGCACTCGCCCCGACGGTCTCACTCGCCGGTCGCCTTGGCGATGATCTCCTTCGACACGTTGGCCGGAACCTCCGCGTACGAGTCGAACACCATGGAGTAGTTCGCCCGGCCCTGGGTCTTCGACCGCAGGTCGCCGATGTAACCGAACATCTCCGAGAGCGGAACCAGCGCCTTGACGACACGGGCACCACTGCGTTCCTCCATGGCCTGGATCTGACCACGGCGGGAGTTCAGGTCGCCGATCACATCGCCCATGTAGTCCTCGGGCGTGGTGACCTCGACCGCCATCAGCGGCTCGAGGATCACCGGACCGGCCTTGCGAGCCGCTTCCTTGAGCGCCTGCGCGCCCGCGATCTTGAACGCCATTTCCGACGAGTCGACGTCGTGGTAGGCGCCGTCGAGCAGCGTGACCTTCATGTTGACCAGCGGGTAGCCGGCGAGCACACCGTACTGCATGGCGTCCTGGGCACCGGCGTCCACCGAAGGGATGTATTCCTTCGGCACGCGGCCACCGGTGACCTTGTTCTCGAACTCGTAGTGCGCGCCGTCCTCGCCGACGAACGGCTCGAGGGCGATGATCACCTTCGCGAACTGGCCGGAACCACCGGTCTGCTTCTTGTGCGTGAACTCGAGCTTCTCGACCCGCTTGGTGATCGTCTCGCGGTAGGCCACCTGCGGCTTACCGACGTTCGCCTCGACCTTGAACTCGCGCCGCATGCGGTCGACGAGAATGTCGAGGTGCAGCTCGCCCATACCGCCGATGACGGTCTGGCCGGTCTCCTGGTCGAGCTTGACCGAGAAGGTCGGGTCCTCTTCCGACAGACGCTGGATCGCGGTGCCCAGCTTCTCCTGGTCGGACTTGGTCTTCGGCTCGATGGAGACCTCGATGACCGGGTCCGGGAAGGTCATGGACTCGAGCACGATCTGGTTCTGCGGATCGCACAGGGTGTCACCGGTGGTGGTGTCCTTGAGGCCGATGACCGCGTAGATGTGGCCTGCCGAGGCCGCGCCGACCGGGTTCTCCTTGTTGGAGTGCATCTGGAACAGCTTGCCCAGACGCTCCTTCTTGCCCTTGGTCGAGTTGATCACCTGGGCGCCGGAGTCGACCTTGCCGGAGTACACGCGGACGTAGGTCAGCTTGCCGAAGAACGGGTGCACCGCGATCTTGAACGCCAGGGCCGCGAAGGGCTCGTCGGCGCTCGGCTTGCGGGTGAGCAGCTCCTCTTCCTTGCCGGGCACGTGGCCGGTGGTGGCCTCCACGTCCAGCGGCGAGGGCAGGTAGTCGATGACCGCGTCCAGCATGGGCTGCACGCCCTTGTTCTTGAACGCCGAGCCACACAGCACGGGGTAGAGCTCGGAGGTCACCGTCAGCTTGCGGATGGCGCCCTTGATCTCATCGATGGTCAGCTCTTCGCCGCCGAAGAATTTCTCCAGCAGCGCCTCGTCCGACTCGGCGACGGTCTCCAGCAGTTCCTGGCGGTACTGCTCGGCCCGGTCCTTCAGGTCGTCCGGGATCTCCACGACCTCGTACTGCTCACCGAGCTTGGTCTCGCCACGCCACACCTTGGCGTTGTTCTCGACCAGGTCGATGATGCCCTCGAAGGTGTCCTCCGCGCCGATCGGCAGCTGGATGACCAGCGGCTTGGCGCCGAGGCGGTCCTTGATGGTCTGCACGGTGAAGTAGAAATCCGCACCGAGCTTGTCCATCTTGTTGACGAAGCAGATCCGCGGCACGTCGTACTTGTCCGCCTGACGCCACACCTGCTCGGACTGCGGCTCGACGCCTTCCTTGCCGTCGAACACCGCGACGGCGCCATCGAGCACGCGCAACGACCGCTCCACCTCCACGGTGAAGTCGACGTGCCCGGGGGTGTCGATGATGTTGATCTGGTTGTCTTTCCAGAAGCACGTGGTAGCCGCGGAGGTGATGGTGATACCACGCTCCTGCTCCTGCTCCATCCAGTCCATCGTGGCAGCGCCGTCGTGGACCTCACCGATCTTGTACGTGATGCCGGTGTAGAAGAGGATGCGTTCAGTTGTGGTCGTCTTGCCCGCATCGATGTGGGCCATGATGCCGATGTTGCGGACCTTGTTCAGGTCGGTGAGCACGTCCTGTGCCACGGAAATCTTCCCCGCTCGTAGCTAGTTGGGATTATCGGGGACGACCCTGTGGTCGCCTCTATGTCAACGCCGGACGCGGCCGGTGAGTGCCGCGTTCCGGCTGTGCCTCCCGACCCAGACGACGGGCCGGGCAGACGTCACCAGCGGTAGTGCGCGAAGGCCCGGTTGGACTCGGCCATCTTGTGGGTGTCCTCGCGGCGCTTGACCGAGGCGCCGAGGCCGTTGCTGGCGTCGAGCAGTTCGTTGGCCAGGCGCTCGACCATGGTCTTCTCCCGGCGCGCCCGCGAGTAGTTGACCAGCCAGCGCAGCGCCAGGGTGTTCGAGCGGCCCGGACGGACCTCGACCGGCACCTGGTAGGTGGCGCCACCGACGCGGCGCGGCTTGACCTCGAGTGCGGGCTTGACGTTGTCCAGCGCGCGCTTGAGGGTGACGACCGGATCGGTGCCGGTCTTCTCACGCGCCTGCTCCAGCGCACCGTAGACGATGCGCTCGGCGGTGGACTTCTTGCCGTCCAGCAGGATCTTGTTGACCAGCTGAGTAACCAGCGGCGAACCGTAGACCGGGTCGTTGATCAGCGGACGCTTGGGTGCGGGGCCCTTGCGTGGCATATCAGCTCTTCTCCTTCTTGGCGCCGTAACGGCTGCGGGCCTGCTTGCGGTTCTTCACACCCTGGGTGTCGAGGGAGCCACGGATGATCTTGTAGCGCACACCCGGGAGGTCCTTCACACGACCGCCGCGCACGAGCACCATCGAGTGCTCCTGCAGGTTGTGACCCTCGCCGGGGATGTAGGCCGTGACCTCGACCGAGCTGGTCAGGCGAACACGCGCGACCTTGCGCAGCGCGGAGTTCGGCTTCTTCGGGGTCGTGGTGTACACGCGGGTGCACACGCCACGACGCTGCGGGCTCCCCTTGAGGGCCGCGGTCTTCGTCTTGGCGACCTTGTCGCGGCGACCCTTGCGGACCAGCTGGTTGATGGTTGGCATAGACCGGCTTTCCTTATTAGTTAACGCGGTGTGTGGACTTCATGTCTGTTTTAAGTTCGCGGCGCTCCCGGGGCCGTTCGTGGTCGCGCTGGCTTCCACTTCCCGGCCCGTCGTTCACACCGCTGTCATCGAGCTTTCACTCGCACGTCCGGCCACGTTTCTCGCGTCCCGAGGTCGGGCGTGTCGCGCGCGGCGCGGAGCCCGAATTCCGGGCACGCTGGATTCGTCGGCCGCTCTCGCTGGCCTACGGTCACGCACGAACTTGCCCGTATGCTTCCGGGCACAGCGATCCACGATACCCGCGGCCGGGACACAGGGTCAAAGCGGGTCGGTTCCGTGATCGTCTACCTGGCCAGGTTCAAGGTCATTTCCATCAACTTCTTGGCCGCGTCGCAGGGGTCGGGGTGCGCCGAGCCGGGCCGGTAGTTGATCCACCAGCCGATCACGCCGTTGTCCGGGGCGCTCGCCGTGACACCGCAGGAGTCGGGATCCTTCGGCCTGCGGATCTGCAGCGCGAGCGAACTCTGAATGGTGATGTTGGTGGTTTCGTAGCCGAGCTTGTTGTTCGTCTGCTTCTCGTTGCTCAGCGTTCCGTTCTCGTACCAGTTCAGCGTGGCCATGCCGTTGCCGCCGGGCGCGCCGACCAGGTCCCACATGCAGACCGCGCCGAAGAACGCGTCCGAGACCGAGACGCTCTCCCCGATCGCCTTGCCGATCTGCTCGTCGGAGAGGATCTCGCATTCGCGTAGCAGCTTGTCCAGCTTGGTGTTGACCGGCTGGCTTCCGCCGACCGGCTGCGCGGTTCCGGAGACCACCTGACTGCACCCGCCCACGGACAACGCGAGGGCCGCGGCGACGGCGGCGGACGCGGCGCGCCTGTACAGATCTCGACCGACGTTCACACTCCACCCCTCACTGAATTCGCTGCAGCGTCAGTTCGGCGAGCGCGCGGCTCCGGTCACACGGGTTACCGGTCGCCGCGCCGAACGATCCGATATTGGTGGACCACTCGAAGAAATCGTCCCCGAGTTGCACCGCCAGATCGCAGATCGTTCCACTCGGATCCAAGGCGGCGAATCCGTCGCGCCCGGCCACCGTTATCGGATCGGGCGCGCGGCCGTTGACGGTCACCCACGCCCGTTCACGCTCGATGGGACTGCCCCGATAAGAAGCGAAAGTTATACTAGGAGAACCCATTCCGGCCGACTGCCAGTTGCAGCCGACGGCGTTGCGGAACACTCCGGAGATCCGGCCGAGGCCGCCGCGATCGCGCACCTCGTCGTCGGTCACGTGACCGCACTCGCCGACGAACGGGCCGAGCGCGACCACCTTCGGCGCGGGCCGCGAAGGACCCGACTCCTCGGACTCCCCGCCCGAACCGCAGGCCCCCAGCGTGAGCACCAAGGCGGTCGCGAGGACGACCGCCGACTTGATCCGCATGGAAAGAACTCTACCGACGAGGCAGCCGAAGCGGCTCGACAAGAGTGCCCGCCGCCTGACAAGCCACCGGCCGGTGATCCGGGCGGATGCGCGGCCGCACGCGCGAGGATTTCGCCGGACCGCGAAGCAGCCGGTCACAAATTGCCCCGTGCCTCCTGTTCGCGTTCGATCGCCTGGAACAGGGCTTTGAAATTCCCCTTGCCGAAACCGAGGGACCCGTGGCGTTCGATGAGTTCGAAGAACACCGTGGGGCGGTCGGTGAGCGGCCTGGTGAAGATCTGCAAGAGATAGCCGTCCTCGTCCCGGTCGACCAGGATGCCACGGCGCTGGAGTTCTTCGACCGGGACGCGGACCCGGCCGATGCGAGCGCGCAGTTCGGGGTCCTCGTAGTAGGCGGCGGGTGTCTCCAGGAACTCGACTCCCTCGCGGCGCAAGGCGTCCACGCAGGTGAGGATGTCGCCGGTGGCGAGCGCGATGTGCTGGACGCCGGGCCCGCGGTAGAACTCCAGGTACTCATCGATCTGTGAGCGCTTCTTGCCCGCGGCGGGCTCGTTGAGCGGGAACTTCACCCGGTGGTTCCCGTTGGCGACGACCTTGCTCATCAGCGCCGAGTACTCGGTGGCGATGTCGTCGCCGACGAATTCGGCCATGTTCGTGAAACCCATGACCCGGCGGTAGAACTCGACCCACTCGTCCATCTGCCCGAGTTCGACGTTGCCCACGACGTGATCGATCGCCTGGAACAACCGGGTGGGCGCGCCGTCGCGCCGCTGATAGCCGGAGCGGCGGGCGACATAGCCCGGCAGATAGGGCCCGCAATAGCCGGATCGGTCGACCAGGGTGTGCCTGGTCTCGCCATAGGTGGCCAGCGCGGCCGAGCGCACCGTGCCGAAGTCGTCGGTGTCGTCGTGCGGTTCGACCAGAATGGTGGCGCCGTGCGCGCGGGCCCACGCCACACAGCGGTCGACGTCGGGCACTTGAAGGGCGATGTCCACCACGCCGTCGCCGTGCCGATCGTGGTGGGCGACCAGCGGACTGTCCGGGTCCACCGCTCCGGTGACCACGAAACGCGCCGCGCCGCTGCGCAGGACGAACGCCTTGTGGTCGCGATTTCCGGTCTCCGGACCGGAATACGCCTCCAACCGCATCCCGAAGGCGGATTGCAGGAAATGCGCGGTCTGGGTGGCGTTGCCGACAACCCAGATCAGGGCGTCCCACCCGATGACCGGGAACGGGTCACCGCTGTCGTCGTGGTCGACCAACCCGACCAGCGTGCGCAGTTCGCCGTCGCTGGGAACGGCGCCGGACCGGGCGTTCGGCAGGTGCTCGATGGTCATGTTCCAAGGAAATCGCCGAGTCTGCGGAGTAGGCAACAGCGTCAACTCGCGATAGGCAGTGTGGCGAATTCGGCTAGGAACGGGCGGGTGATGCTGGACAATTTGAATAGCATCGACGCGGCGGGCAGCGAGCCCGTCCGAGTGCTGGAACGGAGGCGGTCATGGCGCGCACACCGGCGAAGCTGGACGAACTCGATCTCGCCATCCTCACCGCGATGCACGAGTACCAGAAAGCGGGCATTCTCGAACTGTCCCGCCGGACCAAGGTCGCCAGGGCCACGGTGCAATCACGGATCGCGCGCATGGAGGAGTCCGGCGTGATCGCCTCCTACGACCCGCAGATCGATGTCACGGCGGCGGGGTTCGACGTGCAGGCGTTCGTCACGCTGGAGATCGCCCAGGGGGCGCTGGACACCGTGGCTGCCGAACTCCACGGCATCCCCGGCGTGCTGGAGGCCTACGCCACCACCGGCACCGGCGACGTCCTGTGCCGGATCGGGGCCGACTCGCACGCCGGGTTGCAGGCCGTGCTGCTGAGTATCGACCGGACCTCCTCGGTGGCGCGCTCGCACAGCGTCATCGTGCTGTCCACCGTGGTGGCACGCCGGGCACTGCCGCTGCTGCGCACGCTGAGCCCGACCGGGACCACCAAGGCGCCCGCGTATCGCCCGGCCCGCGAGCCGTAGCCCGTCCGGCTCAGGGGCGCAGGTCGGCCCCCACGTCGAGAATCTCCACACTTCCCTGCTTGCCCGCCTCGAGGAAGGCGAGCAGAGCGTGCGCCTCCGCCTCGACCTCGGCGCGCTCCGCCTTCGTCCAGTTCCGGGTGGGACTGATGCGCAGCCGGGCGGTCCCGGTGTTCGCGAAGACCTTGTACAGACCCGCGAGAAATCCGTCGACCAGCACCGGGGAGACCTGGGCGGCGAAGGAGCGCAGCGGTGGAGGCGCCCCATCGGGCACGATCCGGGTCCGGTCCTGGTGCGAGAGCAGGGCGTTGTCGTACCAGCCGAGCAGGCGCACCGGGGCGGGGATGTCCGGATCGGCCAACTCGCCGTGGGCGACGTCGTAGAGCGTGCGGCCGCGCTCGTCGGTGTAAGTGCGCACCCGATCACCGAGTTCCGCGACGGCCCGCTTCATGCCGAGCAGCCTCGACCAGGTCTGCATGTCCATCGTGCTCGCCGGACCGAAGGCGCACAGGTATCGGAAGAGCAACTCCGCCAAGGGATATGTGGGGTCCAGCGGTGCGCCCAGCCAGGGCTCGACCCGCGACCAGATCGGCCTGCTGTTGTCCTTCCACTTCCCGCGTGGCGGGGTCTGCAAGACGGGCAGTTGATACAGCCAGGTCTGCACCACCGCCCCCGGGTCTCGGTCGGGGTACACCTCGGTGGCGCGGGCGCGCAGCTCCGCGGCGGACATCGGCTCGTCGCCGAGCACGGCCTCGCCGTGCCCGCGCACCTCCTCCGGATCCAGTCCGACCATGGCGCCGTAGTTGAAGCCCTTGCGGAAGGGCGCTTTCTCCAGTTCCGGCTGCACGTGCGGCGCGATCCGCAACGCGTCGGGCGGCGTGACCATGTGAATGGTCCCCCGCATCAGGGTGATCCGGACCAGGGAACGGTCCTCCAGCGCGTCCGACACCGTCGCCGGATCGAATGCCGCGACGCGGCTCCACAATCCGACGAACGGCGGCGGGGAATCCTGCGCCTGCAACCCGACGAGGTGGTCGCACATCTGCTGCGCAGTCAGCCGCGAGCGCTCGAGCAGGTGCTGGCGAGCCAGCAGGGTCCGATTCAGGACCCGATCGGACAGCTTCATGATGTGGGCAGGCCGGCGTGCGTCAGCGCAGCGTCACCACGACCTTGCCGGTGGCCGTCCGGTTGTCCAGCGACGCGACGGCCTCGGCGGCCTTGTCCAACGGGTACAGCACCGGCTCCGGCGGCGCGATCTTGCCGGAGGCCAGCAGGGGCTCCACCTCGGCCCACTGCTCCTGCAGGTAGCCCGGGTGCGTCATCACCCATTCGCCCCATGCCGCGCCGGTGACCTCGACGTTCTTCAGCAGCAGCCGGTTGACCTTCACCGTGGGGATCTCCCCCGCGGTGAAGCCGACCACCAGCAACCGGCCCGCCGAGGCGAGCGAACGGATGCTGTCGGTGAAACGGTCGCCGCCGACCGGGTCGAGCACGATGTCGACGCCGCGACCGCCGGTCAGCTCCTTCACCGCGGCGAGCCAGCCGTCGGTGAGCACCACGTCGGTCGCCCCGTTGGCGCGCGCCACCTCGGCCTTCGCCTCGGTGCTCACCACGGCGATCACCCGGCCCGCACCGAGCGCGGCCGCCATCCGCAGGGTCGAGGTGCCGATGCCGCCCGCGCCGCCGTGCACCAGGACCGTTTCGCCCTCCGCCAGCCTGCCGCGAGTGCGCAGGCAGAAGTGCACGGTCAGATCGTTGAACAGGATGCCGGCGCCCGCCTCCAGCGAGACATTGTCGGGGAGCCGGAACACCATCTGCGTGGGCGTGACAGCGGTCTCGGCCATCGCGTTGCCGAGCATGGTCAACGCGACCACCCGGTCACCGGGCCGCACGTGTGCGTCCTCGGGGGCTTCCCGCACGATGCCGGCGACCTCTCCGCCGACGACGAACGGCAGCTCGGGCTTCATCTGGTACAGGCCGCGCGTCATCAGCACGTCCGGGAAGGCCACGCCCGCCGCGTGCACGTCGATCACGACGCCGCCCGGGAAAGCCGCGGGCTCCGGGATATCGACGATCTGAACCGCTTCCGGTCCTTCCAGCTTGCTGACCTGGGCTGCGCGCATGTGCTGACCTCTCTGTCCTCGCGTCGGCATGATCCGTGCCGACGCCACACCGACAACATAACGGTCGCGGCTCGACGACGCCCATCGGCACCACCCGATTTTGCTATGCTGACCGCGACCTCACGGTCGGGAGGGAAGGGGGATTCATGGTCGAGCAAAACCAGTCCGGACCTGCGACGACGATGCAGGTCGACCCGGCGGCGCTGCGCTCCTTCGCACAGACGCTGCGCACCGAGGCCACGTCGGTCACCGACCTCGGCGGCGATGGTTTCGGCGCCGTCGCCGGGGCGCTGCCCGGCACCGATTTCGGCCCGGTGGCCCAGCGCGCGAACGACGCCGCGCACCGCTGCCTGGAGCGGATCGGGTCGCGGCTCACCACGATCGCGGACAACCTGCACAACGCGGCGGGCAAGTACGAGCTGGCCGAGGACGACTTCGCGGCGAAGCTGCGCGCCATCGGACTTCAGCTGCCATGACGCTCACCATCCCCGACGTCGCGAACTGGCAGCCGGAGCAGCTTTCGGCGGCGGGCGGGCTCGCCGAACAGATGTCGCGGGGCCTCGACACCGCCGTCGGCAAGGGCGCCGACGACACCCGAGCGCTCGCCGACGCGAACAAGTGGTCCGGCTCCGCGGGGGATGCCGCGAACGCCCGGATGCAGACCGAGAAGACCCGCGCCTCCGCGGTGAGCGCCGCCCTGCTCGAGCTGAAGACCGCGCTCACCGCCCAGGTGCAGAATCTGATCGAGGCCCGAGCCAAGGTACTGAGTTTGCGCGACGACGCGCTGAACCAGACGCCACCCTTCGATGTCGCGCCCAACGGCACCGTGGACGCCAAGACGCGGATCGACTACCTGCGCACGCACGCCGACAAGGCCGACGTGGAGGGGCTCGTCTTCCAGGAAGCGCTGCAGGCGGCCACACGGACGTGGGAGCTCACCAACGCGCTGAAGACCGCCGAGGACGTGGCGAACCAGGCCGAGATCCAGGTGGAGGGCGCGGTCGGAAAATTGGAGGCGGCCTTCGCCGGGCTCGGCGAGCCGAGCGCGAACGTGCCCGCGGCCCCCACCGTGCCCGCGGCCACCGCACCGGTGAGTACGTCGGCCACCCCGGTCGCGAGTCCATCCTCGGACCGGCCGAGCCAGCTGATGTCGGGCCAGAACAACTCCGGCTCGTCGTCGGGCACGCCGTATTACGGTGGGCCGAGCTCGTCGGCGCCGACCGGCCCGCTGCCGAGCGGTGACGTCGCGCGATGGATCTCCGAGGCGAAGCAGAAGCTCATCGCGATGGGGTACGCCCCCGAGGACATCGACGAGCGGGCGATCGCGTTGATCATCCAGCACGAGTCCGCCGGCAACCCGTACGCGGAAAACCGCTGGGACAGCAACTGGGTGGCCGGGCATCCGTCGAAGGGCCTCATGCAGACCATCGACAGCACCTTCAGCGCATACAAGGCGCCCGGTCACGACGACATCTGGAATCCGGTCGACAACATCATCGCCGGAGTTCGGTACTCGATCGATCGCTACGGATCGCTCGGCAACGTCCCCGGTGTCGCCGCCGTGAACTCGGGCGGGGCCTACCAGGGTTACTGAGCCCCCATCGTGGTGACCTGCGCCTGCGCGCCGCCGGTCGCCGCCGCCCCATGGGACGGGTCCGCGCTCCCGACGCCGGACGGAAGACCCCATTTCCGCTGGCCCAGGTCCCAGCAGGCGGACTATTAAGGAGGTACGGACGGCTCGACGCGAGGGTGTGACGTACGCCCCGTAAAGTCGTCACAACAGCACCGCATGAAGAAACGCGGCACACCGTGCAGCGCGAGGAGCACAAGTGTCACTCGATCAGCCACTCGCCCCGCTTCCCCAGGAGGGCATGGGCTTTGCTTCGGCGTGGCCCGTCCGGGCTGGTGATGTGGATCCCTATGACCGGTTGCGGTTCGATGCCGTCGCCCGCTACCTGCAAGATATCGCCTGGGAAAACCTGCATAAGACGTTCTTCCACCGGACCGACCCGAACTGGATCATCCGCCGGACGGTCATTGATGTCATCCGCCCGATTCTGTGGCCGGACGAGGTGCGGCTGCTGCGGTGGTGCTCGGCGATGTCCACCCGGTGGACGAACATGCGCGTGCGGATCACCAGCGGAAACGGCGGATTGATCGAGACCGAGGGCTTCTGGATCAATATCAGCGAGTCCACCGGGATGCCCGCGCGGATCAGCGACGAGGGCCTGGCCTACCTCGCTCGCACGTCCACCGAGCACCGCCTGCGGTGGCGGCCGTACCTGACCGACGCCACGCCGCCGGAGTCGGACACCGACCTGCCGTTCCCGGTGCGCGCCACCGACATCGACCAGTACAACCATGTCAACAACGCCTGTTACTGGCAGGCGGTGGAACAGTTCCTGGTCGAATACCCGAAGCTGCTCGCGGGACCACATCGAGCGGTGATCGAATACGTGGCGCCGGTGCTGGCACGTCAGCATGTGAGCGTGCGCAGCCGGTACGAGCCGGGTGACCGGACGGGACAGCCGGTGCTGCGGCTGTGGTTCGTGGTCGGCGGAACCACCACGACAGTGGTCCGCATCATGCCGCTGCCCGCCTCTCCGGGTATCCCGGCCGTACCAGTCGAGTGACGCGGGATTCGCGTTCAGGTCCTGCGTGGGGTGGCCGGTCGAATCCAAGGATCCGACCGGCGTCCTGATCGTCAGCCGCGGGCGGCTTTGAGGAGGTCTTCCCGGGTGGTGAACTTGATTCGGGGGCGGCCAGCGGACTTGCCCGCGGACTTCTCCGCTTGGTCGATCGCTCGCCAGCCCGCGCGGTCGACCAAGTCGGCCTGACGCTCGGCGAGCAGGGCCTTCAGGGCGGCGCGGTCGGCTTGCGGCGCAGCGAGTTTGCCCGCGGTGAAGTCGGCGAGCAGCAGCTCCACCGTCTCCTCGGAGTCGGTCCGATTCGAACCGATGACGCCGCGTGGGCCACGCTTGATCCATCCGCTGACGTACACGCCGCTCAGCATCGTCCCGTCCTCGCCGATGACCCGGCCGTGCTCGTTCGGCACGACACCGCGCCGCTCGTCGAACGGCAGCTCGCCGACCCGCTCGCCGCGGTAGCC
The DNA here is from genome assembly GCF_021183645.1 of Nocardia gipuzkoensis. Taxonomy (NCBI): domain Bacteria; kingdom Bacillati; phylum Actinomycetota; class Actinomycetes; order Mycobacteriales; family Nocardiaceae; genus Nocardia; species Nocardia gipuzkoensis. Next base: position 1,830,274 of record NZ_CP089225.1, read on the forward strand.
GATCGACCGCAACACCAGCGAGGTGTCGATGGTCTCGGTGCGGTCGGTCGGCCGCGCCACGAGCTGACCGTCTTCCTCGAACAGCTCGTTGTGCACGATCTCGATGGACTCGACCCGCTCGGTGCCGGTGAGCGCGATGGGGGAAGTCAGATAGCGGAACACGATCCGCTTGTTGCCTTCCGCCCTGCGGCCGCCGGCGTACTCCTGGGCCAGGGTGTACTTCAACGCCAGCGACGGCTCCACCTGTGGATCGTCGACGATCGCCTGGCTGGCGTGATCCAGTTCCAGGTCGGTCTCGTCCACGACCACGTCCACGCCCTTCAGATGCGCGAGCGCCAGGAATTCCGGCGAGGTGTAGGCCGCCTGGAGCGGACCCCGCCTGCCGAGCACGACGACTTCGCGAATATTGCTCTGCCGCAGAGCCTCCAGCGCGTGGTCGGCGATATCGGTCTTGGCGAGTTCGTCCGGGTCGACGGTCAGCACGCGCGCCACGTCCAATGCGACATTGCCGTTGCCGACGATCACGGCCCGCTCGCCGGACAGGTCGAAGGTCCGGTCGGCGAAGTCGGGGTGGCCGTTGTACCAGGCGACGAACTCGGTGGCGGAATGGCTACCCGGCAGGCCCTCCCCCGGGACGCCCATCCTGCGGTCGCTGGAGGCTCCTACCGCGTAGATCACCGCGTGGTGGTGGCGCAGCAGTTCCTCGTGCGAGATGTGCGTGCCCACCTCGACATTGAGGTAGTACTGCAACGTCTCACGACGGAACGCGGACTCGAACATGCCCGAGACCGTCTTGGTGCCGGGGTGATCGGGCGCGACGCCCGCCCGCACCAGGCCCCAGGGGGTGGGCAGCCGGTCGAACATCTCGATCTCCACGTCGGCCCTGCGCAGCAGTTCGTCGGCCGCGTAGCAGGCCGCGGGGCCCGCGCCGACGATCGCGACTCGCAGGGTGCCCAGCTCCTTCGGCGGACGCGCGGGGGTGACGATCGGATCGAAGTTCGATTCCAGCGGATGCCGTTGGAAGTAGGCGGCATTGATGTCGCGGAACCGTGCCAGCGAAGCCGTCAGGTCGTCCTCGGAGAAGATGGCCTCCACCGGGCACGCGTCGACACAGGCGCCGCAGTCGATACAGGTGTCGGGGTCGATGTAGAGCATCTCGGTCGTCGCGAACTCCGGCTGATCCGGGGTAGGACGGATGCAGTCGACCGGGCACTCGGAGACGCAGCTGGCGTCGTTGCAACAACGCTGCGTGATTACGTAGGCCATATTGTGCTGATCCTCGAAGAAGTACGTGGGCTGTGGCCACCCATGGGGTTGTGGTGGACAGATGAGCGGCGTCCGTCACGATCGCCACGGGGATCGCCCGCGGCAACGCGTGATGTGATGCCGCTTTCAGTTTGCCTCGAGTGTGGTCGAGACCTCGCGCCCGGAGGCCTTACCGTATCTGCATGGCGCGGACTCTGATCCTCATGCGGCACGGCAAGTCGGCGTATCCGCAGGGCGTCGACGATCACGAGCGACCGCTGGCTCCGCGCGGCCGGCGCGAGGCCGCACTCGCGGGCGATTGGTTGCGCGACACCCAGCCACCGATCGACGCCGTGCGCTGTTCCACCGCAACGCGAACCCGCGAGACGCTCACCGCCACCGGCATCACCGCGCCGGTCGTCTTCGAAGCGGGAATCTACGAGGCCGCGCCGGAGACGCTCATCGAACTGGTCCGGCTCAGCGACGAGGACGTCGCGACCCTGCTGGTCATCGGGCACGCGCCGGGCATGCCGTGGACGGCGTGGGAGCTGGCGGGCAATCGCGACGGCACGGCCGCCGTCGAACTCAGCCGGAAGTTCCCGACCTCGGCGCTGGCGGTGCTGCGCTTCGACCGCGCCTGGGCGGACGTCGACACAGGTACCGGAGAGTTGACACACTTCTGCATCCCGCGCTGACCGCACGCGATGGAACGCGCGGTCAGCGCAGTAACTTGCCGCCGACCACAACGACCCCACCGAGGACGAGCAGCAGCGCGAACGCGGCAAGGCCGCCGAACAACCACCACACCACGCCGAGCGCGAGCGCGAACGGCGCGATCGCGACAGCGGTGATCACCGGGCTTTCCTTGACCGTCGCCCAGGCCGAACGAGCCCTGATGCGGTCGATGTCCTTTCCAGGCATGTCCCCAGCGTAAGCCGGAATCCGGGACTTTGTCGGCGCACGATGGAATGCTCGCCGGATGGACTGGAAAATCGAGCTCGTCGCCATTCCCGTGACCGACGTCGACCGCGCCAAGGACTTCTACACCAAGATCGGTTTCAATGCCGATCACGACCACCGGGTCAACGAGAACCTGCGCTTCGTACAGCTGACCCCGCCCGGTTCGGGTTGCTCCATCTGTCTGGGCGAGGGCATCACCGAGGCGGCGCCGGGCAGCGTCGAGGGCATGCAGATGGTGGTCGCCAGCGCCGAGGACGCCTACCAGCAGTTGATCGCCGCCGGTGTGGACGCCACTCCGGTCCAGGATCTCGGCTGGGGCCTGTTCACCTTCTTCGCCGATCCGGACGGCAACAAGTGGGCCGTCCAGCAACTGCCCGTCTACAGCTGAGCGCGCGATCGCTTTCCGTCGACCGGCGGGCGCTGGAAAATCGCACACAACCCCTTGCTTGGAGTGCACTCCAGGTAACTAGCGTCATCGTTGTTCAACGGGAAAGGCGAGTGCAGTGAGCGTTCGAGAACACAGCGCGGCCGGGAACGAAACCGCGTCCCCGGCGAGCGCGAGCGACGACCGGGAGCTGCCGCGGTATTCGATCGGCGAGGTGTCCGAGCGTTCGGGACTGAGCCGGGACACGCTGCGCTGGTACGAGCGGATCGGGTTGATGGACTACATCGGCCGGGATCACTCCGGTAAGCGCCGGTTCAGCGACCGGGATCTGGAATGGCTGGCGCTGATCGGCCGCCTGCGCACGACCGGTATGTCCGTGGCGGACATGGTCCGCTACGCCGAGCTGGTGCGGGCCGGAGACACCACGCTCCGGCAACGGCTGGAGATGTTCCGGGACACCCGCTCCGAGGTACTCGCCAAGATCGATGAACTTCGTCAGACCCTGGCCGTGCTGGACCACAAGATCGCCCTGTACGAGGGCAAAGTCGAGGCGGACCCGCCGGCCATGGTCGCCACGCACGACAGCGAAGGGATCAAGGTATGACAACGGTCGGCACGCTTCCCACCACCACACTGGGCACCGGCGGCATCCGAGTGGGGACGCAGGGCCTCGGCTGCATGGGCATGAGCGAGTTCTACGGGCCCAGCGACCTCACCGAATCCCGGGCGACCCTGGATCGGGCGCTGGAGCTGGGCGTCACGCTGTTCGACACCGCCGACGTCTACGGCTCCGGGCACAACGAGGAATTCCTCAGCGATTTCGTCGGCGCCCACCGCGACCGGGTCGTACTCGCCACCAAGTTCGGCATCGTCCGCAAGGCCGACGACCCGGCCTACCGGGGCTTCGACAACTCCCCCGCCTACATCCGCGGCTCGGTGGAGGGCAGCCTGCGCAGGCTCCGGATCGACACCATCGATCTGTACTACATGCACCGCAAGGACCCCGCCGTGCCGATCGAGGACACGGTCGGCGCAATGGCGGAATTGGTGCGGGAGGGCAAGGTGCGTGCCCTCGGCCTGTCCGAAGTGACCGGCGCCGAATTGCGTGCGGCGCACGCGGTGCATCCGATCGCGGCCGTGCAGTCGGAATGGTCGCTGTTCTCCCGGGACGTCGAACGCACCGCGGTGCCCGCGGCGGCGGAGCTGGGCGTGACGTTCGTGCCGTACTCCCCGCTGGGACGCGGCTTCCTCACCGGCTCGTTCACCGGCTCCACGGACGCGAAGGACTTCCGTTCCTCGATGCCGCGCTTCTCCGGCGAGAACGCCACCCGCAATGCCGAGCTGCTCGGCCCGCTGCGGGCCATCGCCGAAGCACGAGGCATCACGCTGGCGCAGGTAGCGCTGGCTTGGGTGCACGCACAGGCCGGTGTGCACGGCCTCGCGGTGGTCCCGATTCCCGGCACTCGCAGCCGGACCCGGCTCACGGACAACGTGGCCGCCGCGACGATCGCGCTCACCGCCGACGAATTGGCGACGCTGGAACCGATCGCGGGCCAGGTCGCCGGAACCCGGTACGCGGATATGACATTCACGTCGGCGGGCCGGGAATAACCCACACCAGAACGGGAGAGACGCCCATGTCGACGTTGACGCTCAACGTGCGGTTCCTCGCCAAGCCGGGTCGCGAGGCGCAGTTGCGGAATCTGCTGCAAGACATGATCGAACCGACGCTCGCGGAGGACGGCTGCCTCAGGTACGAGCTCTACCTGCATCCCACCGACCCGAGCCGGATGGTGCTGCTGGAGGAGTGGACCGGCGAGGACGCCTTGGCCGCACACTTCCGGACGCCCCACCTGAAGACCTTGGCGACGGCGTTGGAGGACGTTCTGGTCGAGCCGTTCCAGCTTCGGCGGTTCACCGAGATCGGGTGAACTCGCGTCGCCGCATGCCTCGCCACCGACCCGCAAACCTCCGGACCGAAGTCCGCTTATTCGGCGGCCTCGTCTGCGCCGTTCACCGGCGGGGTCTAACATCCCATGAATATGAGGCTCGAAACACCGCGTGAGCGCGTCTGGATCGACAAGCAGACGCCGACCGCGTTCCGCGCGCTGAACAGTGTCGCGAACGAGGTCAGGGCCGCCGCGGCGGCGGTGGGGCTGGATCGCCGGATCATCGAACTGATCAATCTGCGCGTCTCCCAGCTCAACGGATGTGCGTACTGCCTCGACGTGCACTATCGCGCCGCCGCGGCGGCCGGGGCCACCGAGCAGGAGATCGCGGTGCTGCCGGGGTGGCGGCGCGGTGGCACGTACACCCCGTTCGAGCGGGCCGTGCTGGCGATCGCGGAAGTCACCGCGACGCTTCCGGACGAAGCCGCCATCGAGCGTGAGTACGCTTCCGCCCGCCGGTATCTGACGGATGATCAGCTGTCTGTCGTCGTCTGGGTGGCCACCACGATCGGCGCGTTCAACCGGGTCTCGATTCTCAGCAAACATCCGGTCCGCGCACGGAAGGAGAAGGGAAACATGATCGAAGCAGCTTCGGAATCCAAGGTCGTCCGCAACGACGAGCGGCATCGCTACGAGGTGTTCCACGGCGGGGAACTGGCCGGTTTCGCCGACTACGAGGAACGCGACGACGAGACGGTGTTCACGCACACCGAGATCGACGGCGCGTTCTCCGGCAAGGGTCTCGGCTCGGTCCTCGCCGAGAAAGCCATCGAGGACGCCGTCGCGCGTGAGCGCGTGATCCGGCCGCTGTGCCCGTTCATCAAGGCGTACCTGGACAAGCACCCGCAGTACGACGCGCACGTGATCGGCAAGGGCGTCACTCGGTGAGCGATCTGGACGCACGTCCGGCCGAGACGCTGTGCGAACCCGCGCCGGGGCCAGGCCCGGTCGCGGAGCGGTATCCGGCACGTGAAGTGCCGCTCGGCGGGGTGCGCGGCGTCTTCGTCGAACGCGTGCTGCCGCAGCGCGATCTGCCGACCGTCGGCGCGTGGTGCTTCCTCGACCGCTTCGGCTCGCCGACGGTCACCCGCACGGGCGCGCCGCCGGACATCGATCCACACCCGCACATCGGCCTGCAAACGGTGACCTGGCCGTTCGAGGGCCGTATCCGGCATCGCGACTCGGTCGGCTCGGACGTGGAGATCGAACCCGGCCAGCTGAACCTGATGACCTCCGGGCGCGGCATCGCCCATTCCGAGTACGCGGTCGAGGGCGCGCCCGCCGGGCACGGCTTGCAACTGTGGATCGCGCTGCCCGGTGACCGCACCGGCATCGACCCGCACTTCGAGCAGCATCGCGAACTGCCCATCGTCGACGCACCCGGCCTCCGGGCGATCGTGCTGATCGGCTCGCTGGCCGGGGTGACGTCGCCGGCGATCGCCTACACACCGATCGTCGGCGCCGACGTGCGGGTGGAGCCGGGCGCCGACGTCACCCTTCCGCTGGACCCTCGTTTCGAGCACGCGGTGCTGGTGCTCGAAGGGCAGGTCACGGTCGCGGGCACCGAACTCGCCCCTGGTCCCCTGCTGTACCTGGGCACCGAACGCGACGAACTCCGGCTCGGCAGCGCCGGTGGCGCGCACTTCGCGCTGATCGGCGGCGAGCCGTTCGGCGAGGAACTGGTGATGTGGTGGAACTTCGTCGGCCGCAGCCATGAGGACATCGTCACCGCGCGGGCCGATTGGGAGAACCACGACGTGACCCGCTTTGCCGACATCACCGGCCATACCCCGCAGCAGCGTATTCCCGCGCCGCCGCTGCCCGGACTGCATCTGAAACCGCGCAAGCGCCGCATCGGCCCGGCCCGGGACTGATCGCGGCCCCACTCCATTCGGCTTCGCTCGCCGTGCACCGGCACCGCCGCCGTCCGGTGCCACCCCCACCTCTCGACTCCGCCGGTGTCCGCTGGGCGCGGTAAAGTCCGATCACCACAACGTTTTTGGTGGGAGGGGGGGTCGATGGACGAATCGACGCAGCGGGTGATGGCTGCGCGCGAGGCCGTGATGGAACTGGTTCCGTCGCCCTGGAACAGAGAAAAGTTCCTGACCGCCCTAGGGGAATGGCGCGGGCGGCCCATCGAGCTGATCCCGGTCGCTTCGGCCCTGCTACCGGGGGCCCTGGAGCCGGGCCGCGGGACACCGTGCGGGCTGTGGCTGGAATGCACGAATGTCGACGTGATCGCCTACGCCGCCGGCACGACCGATTTCCATATCGACCAGATCATCGCGCACGAGACCGGCCATATGGTGCTCGATCACAACGCCGGGTCCGCGGGCCTGACCGGGGTTCAACGGCTCCTGCCGAGCATCGATCCGACCCTGATCCGGCGGGTACTCGGACGCAGCGAGTTCGCCGACCACCAAGAGGACGAGGCAGAGCTGTTCGCGGACCTGCTTCTGTCCGGCGTCTCGCGCTGGCGCTCCTCGCGGCCGATGCGCTCGTTCTGGGGCGGTGAGGGGTGACCTCCTCGGCCCCACCGGTCATCGCGTGGCTGATCATCGCGGGCAGCGCGGCGGCGGCCCTGTTGCGGCTGGTGTGGCTGCACGGCGGGTCACGGCCCAGCGAGCGCCACGTGACCTATGCCCTGATCTGCGCGGTGATCGCGGCGCTCCTGCGCGAAGGGTCCGTGCAGCACGCGCTTGCCGACGCGGGACTGCTCAGCGTGGGGTTCACGAGGCAACTCGGGACCACGTTCATCGTCGCGACCTTCGCGCCGCTGATCGTGCTGGCGCAATCGTGGTCGGAACGGTGGTCGGAGCAGTCCTCGGAAAGCTACCGGCGGATGCGCCGGGCCGTCTGGTGCGCGGCGGGCGTCTCGATGGTGCTGATGCTGCTTTTCGGCGCGCACGCCCGTGCCCTGGGGCAGTACATCGACCGGACCGAAGGCTGGCAAACGGTCGCCTACTTCGCGTTCTTCTCCGGCTGGTGCGGCGCGACCGGCCTGCTGGTGCTCGCGGCCAGTGTCCGGGAGCTGCGCGCGGGCCAGTTGCGCCCTTCCCACAAGCTCACCTACCTGCTGATCCTGATCGTCGGTGGTTGGACGCTGGAAGAGGCCGTCTCCATCTTCGCCAGCTCGGTCTGCGCGGCGACCGGGACGGGCGCGGCGTTCGTCGACTTCCGGTTCCACGCCAACGAGAACAACTTCGTCTACATGGTCGGTCTCGGCTCGCTGGCCGCGGGCGTCCGGGTAGGCACCGAAATCGCGCGCAGACTGGGCATCGACTCGGCCTCGCGAACCGTACGGCAGCTGACGCCGATGTGGCGGGATCTGGTGACCACGTGCGCCGAGATTCCGCGCCCGTCGCAACCCGACCCGGACCTGGACCCGCGACGGCGCCTGCACCGCATGACGGTGGAGATCCGAGACGCGCTGCTCGTGCTCGGGCGATTCGCCGAGCCGATACCGGCCGACGTGCCCGCCGAGGTCGCCGAGGCGGTGCAGATCGCGCGTGCCCTGCATCGCAAAGCCGAGGGCGCGCAGCCGGGTTCCTATCTCCGGCTGCACGCCTCGGCGCCCGGCCGCGACATCGTCGACGAAACTCGGACGCTGCGCCGTATCGCGCGGCATTGGGGCCCGGCACAGACCTACCTTTGCGCACAACTGGACGGAGCGAGATGACTACGACGAACTCCCAGCGGCGAATCCGGGCGAGTGACCGGGAGCTGCCGCACCCGCCTTTCCGACTACCGATCGTCGGCGACGTATGGGATCTGCACGTCACCGACAGCAGCCAATGGGGGATGCGCGGCGCGCGGAAATACGGCGGGATCTACGAACGCAACATCTTCGGGACCCGAGTGACCTACGTGTCGGAGCCGGACCTGTTGCGCGAAATCAACGACGACGCGCTGTGGGCCAAATTCCTCGGTGTGCCGATCCGGGACCTGCGGACCGTCGCCGGGGACGGACTGTTCACCGCGCACAACTCCGAACCGAACTGGGCCAGAGCCCACGCCATCCTCGCGCCGTCGTTCACCGCGGCCGCCATGCGCGGCTACCACGCCACCATGCGGACCTGCGCCGCCGAACTCGTCGAATACTGGACGGCCCGCGCGGGCGAGTGGGTCGACGTGCCCGCCGATACCAACAAGGTCGCGCTGGAAGTCATCGGGCGAGCCGCGTTCGGCTACGAGTTCCAGTCGTTCACCCGCACCGATCCGCACCCGGTGGTCGCCGCGATGCTGCGGGCCCTGACCTACATCAACCGCGCCGCCTACTCGCACCCGCTCGTCGAACGCACGGTGTTCCGCGAGCAGCGTGCGCAGCACCGGCGAGACGTGGAACTGGTCAACGGCACGATCGATGAGGTGATCGCACGGCGTCAGCGGGAGGGCGCGGGTGAGCACGGGGATCTCCTGGACCGGATGCTGACCGTGCCGGATCCGGAAACGGGAAAACTGCTCGACCCGACCAATGTTCGCCACCAGATCCTGACGTTCCTCACGGCGGGACACGAGACCACCGCGGGCGTCCTGGCGTTCGCGCTGCACTATCTGTCGATCAATCCGGCGATCGCCGCTCGCGCCCGACAAGAGATCGACGAGGTCTGCGCGGGCGACAGCCTCGCCTTCGACCAGGTCGGGAAACTGCGCTACGTGCGGCGCATCGTGGACGAGACCCTTCGGCTGTGGCCCACCGCGCCCGGATATTTCCGCAAAGCCCGTGCGGACACGATGCTCGGCGGGCGCTATCCGTTCGAGCAGAACGAGTGGGTGTTCATCGTCCTGCTCCAGCTGCATCGGCACGAGCTGTGGGGCGCGGATCCCGAACAGTTCGATCCCGACCGTTTCCTTCCGGAGCGCGTGCGCGGCCGCCATCCCGAGCTGTACCGGCCGTTCGGCGTGGGCATGCGCGCCTGCATCGGCCGCCAGTTCGCGCAGCACGAGATGGTGCTGATCCTGGCCACACTGCTGCGGACCTTCGATCTGACCCCGGAGCCCGATTACGTACTGCGCGTGAAAGAGACGATCACATTGAAGCCGGATCGGCTGCGCCTCAGAGTTTCCCGGCGCGAGGGCTAGCCACCACCCGCTTCGGCCCCGCTCACCCGACCGGCGACCGGAGCCGAAGCGTCCGTGGCTCAGCCGCGCGCGAGCAGTGCGTCCAGTGCGCGGTAGCTCTCGTTGAGCCCGGTCTCCATGCCCGACTGGAGCATTCCGTCCCGCTCCTGCGGCGTGTGGAACTGACTGTCGGTGACCACCTTGGTGCGGCCGTCACCGAGATCGACGAAGCTGACGCTGTCGATCGCGACATAGGCGGGCATGCCGTCCCACTCGAAGGAGTACACGATCCGCTCCTGCGGGGTGACCTCACGGAAGCGGCCCTCGAAACCGTGGGTTCCGTCGTCGGCGTGCTCGACGAAACGCCAGTGGCCGCCCGGACGGAATTCCCAGCGCTCGATATCCAGCCGGTTGCCACGCCCCCACCATTGGGCGAGCAGCTCGATCCTGCTATAGGCGTCCCACACCCGCTCGCGCGGCGCGTCGAAGACCCGCTCGACGTGGATCGCCCGGTCGGTGTCGGTCGTGACGACGGCGTCGTTCGTGGTTGTGCTCATCGGTCCTGCTCCGTTCGCTCGAGGAATTCGCCGAGACGGTCCATCCGTGCTTCCACCATCCGCCGGTAGCCCTGCATCCAGGCCAGTTCGCGATCGAAGACGTTCGCACCGAGGCGGCAGTACCGCACCCGGCCGCGCTTCTCCGTGACCACCATGCCCGCCGCCTCCAGCAGCTGGATGTGCTTCTTGACGCCGGTGAGCGTCATCTCGAAGCGCTCCGCCAGCTCGCTGACGGTCGCCGGCCCACTGCCGAGGCATTCGAGAATCCCACGCCGGGTGGGATCCGCGAGCGCTCCGAAGGAGGCATCCAAGAAGTCATACTGAACCATCTAGTTCAGTGTTGCTGAGATAGCCGCGGACGTCAAGAGGGAATTCGCACTTCTGATCGGGCCCGCCGAGCGGTATCTTTTCCCGACGAACCGGACACGGTTGCGGCACAAGGAAAGAGCATGATGAGGATCTCCCAATTCACCGCAACGGCCCTGGTCGCGCTGGCGGCCACCGCGATCACCACGAGCGCCGCACACGCCCAGCCCTCGCCCGATGACGCGCCGCTCGACCTGCGCGGATCGTTCCACCAGATCGCCTACGAGGTCGCCGCCACCGAGGACCGGCGCGCAGCCGTCGCGACCATCCAGGACGGGACGTTCGAGCTGACCCACGACGGCCGCGTCGTGACCGTCTCCGATCGGGACGGCGCGGTGGTGGCCGCGCTGCCGATGACGCTGCGCATCGGGGAGCAGCGCGTGGCGCTGCGGCCCGTGCTCGAGGACGCGGGCCACCGGCTCACCGTCGCGCCGGTCGCGATGGCCGACACTCCGCTGCGCGATATCGGCGCCCAGGAGCGGTTCTACGCCGAGGCCGAGAAGGCCATGCCGTCCATCCTGGCGGGCGCGGGCATCGGCGCGGCCATCGGCTTCGTTGTCGGTTTCCCGCTCGGACTGTTCGTGCTGGACTTCATCACGGTGCCCGTCGCCGCGGTGGCGGGCGCCGCGATCGGCGCGATGGCCGGATTCGTCGTCGGCGGTGGGCAGCCCGCCGTGGACGCGGCGCTCGAGTACGTCACCGCGCCCTAGTCGAGCCGGTCGGCGGGCGCCAGCCGCTGCGTGCCGATCACCCGCAGCAGCTCCAGCTTCTCGGCCGCGTCCGTGCCGGGACGCGGTTGGTAGACCAGCAGGCGCTGGGCGGCGTTGGGTGCGAGCAGCGTTTCACAGACGATGTCGATCAGGCCGACCTGCGGGTGCAGGATGCGTTTGGTATCCGAAGCCGCACCGCCACCCGGTGTTCGTCCCAGAGCCGGCCGAACTCGGCGCTCACCGACCGTAGCCGGGCGACGAACTCGAGCACGTCCGCGTCGCCCGCGCGGCGAGCGGCCGTCGCACGCAGATCGGCGACGTGCCTGCGACCGAGCCGATCCCGGCGCTGGATTCCGGCATCGGCCTGATCGACACCGGCGATTTCTACGGCGCCGGTCACAACGAGATGCTGATCGGCAAGGCCATCGCCGAACGGCCACGTGAAGACGTGGTGCTGAGCGTGAAGTTCGGCGCGCTGCGCGGGCCAGACGGCAGCTTCGGCGGCGTGGACAACCGGCCGGTGGCGCTGCGCAACTTCCTGACCTACAGCCTGCGGCGCCTCGGCGTCGACTACATCGACATCCACCGCCCCGCCCGGCTCGATCCGGACGTGCCGATCGAGGACACGGTGGGCGCCATCGGCGAACTGATCGAGGCCGGCCACGTGCGTCATGTGGGCCTGTCCGAAGTCGGGCCGGAAACCATTCGGCGCGCGGCGGCGGTGCGGCAGATCGTGGACCTGCAGATCGAGTACTCGCTGATCTCGCGGGGCATCGAGGCGCGGATCCTGCCGGTCTACCGCGAGCTCGGCATCGGCGTCACCGCGTACGGCGTGTTGTCGCGCGGACTGCTCAGCAGTGCGATCCAGCCGGGAACCACCTTCGCCCCAGATGATCTCCGCGCGCACAGCCCGCGCTTCCAGGGCGAGAACCTGGACCGGAACCTCGAGCTGACCCGCGCGCTGGACGAGGTCGCGGCGCGTAAGCACGCTTCGGTGGCGCAATTGGCCATCGCCTGGGCGCTGACCCGCAGCGAGGACATCGTGCCGGTCATCGGCACCAGACGACGCGAGCGCTGGACGGAAGCGGTGGACGCCTTGGACATCGTGCTCACCGACGAGGAGTTGGCCACGATCGAATCGGCCGTGCCCGCCGACCGCGTCGCGGGCGAACGCTCTGCGACGGCGCAGATGGCGATGCTCGACAGCGAGCGGTGAGGTTGCCGAGTTCTCCGATGGGATCAGGATCGGCGCGGACGGAGCACCGCGGTGAATACCGCCGCGGCGACGGTCTTTCCGGTGGCGTCGGTGATGTCCACCGGCACCTCGAGCTCGAGCGGCACTTTCGCCTCGATGTCCGCCCGCGTCTTCGCCAGCGTCTCCGCGGAGAACGCGGAAGTGGCGAGGAACGGCCCCGCATCCCCTTTCGCACGAGCTTTGTACTCGATGCGTCCGTCCTTGGCGACGATGAACGTATCCCCCATCAGGTCCACGATCCCCGACACCGAAGCGCCCATCGCGGCGGTTTCCGCCATCCCGAACAACACGGCGGCATGCAGATCCCCGTTGTGGTTCAGATGCTCCGCCCGCGGCACGACCGACACCACGTTCCGCCCCGCCGCGAACTCCTCCCACTCGACCCCGGCGTACTGGATGAACCCCAGCTTCCGGAAACCGGCCACCACCAGATCCCCTAGCGCCGCGCCGTCCACCGCCACCTCCCGAAAAACAGAACTGAAACCCGTTCTAATTTCCTACTGGCTCCGGCCCTCTTTGTCCACCGCGAACCCGTCGCCGCGCGCCACGTTCGAGCCGCTACTTGCTCGGTAGAACCACGACGAGGACGGACGAAAGCACTCGGCCCCCGCTCCGAGCGGAGCGGGGGCCGAGTGTCGTTGCGGCTGACGGATCAGCGGTAGTCGCTGAAGCCGTAGTCGTCGAGCGGAACCGCGGCGCCCGTGGTCTGACCGAAGCTGTCCGGGCTGTAGTAGGTGTCGTCGTAGGACGGCACCGCGTACGCGGCGGCACGGGCTTCTTCGGTCGGCTGCACCTGGATGTTCCGGTAGCGGTTGATACCGGTACCGGCCGGGATCAGCTTACCGATGATCACGTTCTCCTTGAGGCCGATGAGCTTGTCGGAGCGGCAGTTGATCGCCGCGTCCGTCAGAACTCGGGTGGTCTCCTGGAAGGACGCCGCCGACAGCCACGAGTCGGTGGCCAGCGACGCCTTGGTGATACCCATCAGCACCGGACGACCTGCCGCGGGCTCGTTGCCCTCGGCGACGACGCGACGGTTGGCGGCCTCGAACTCGGCGCGCTCGGTGAGCGAGCCGGGCAGGAACTCCGTCGCGCCCGAGTCGATGATCGTCACGCGACGCAGCATCTGGCGCACGATCACCTCGATGTGCTTGTCGTGGATCGACACACCCTGCGAGCGGTAGACCTCCTGGACCTCGTGGACCAGGTGGACCTGAACCTGACGGGGGCCCATGATGCGCAGCACCTCGTGCGGATCCGCCGCGCCTTCCAGCAGCTGCTGGCCGACCTCGACGTGGTCACCGTCGGAGAGCAGACGCTCGGTGCCGTCGTCGTGCTTGAACACCCGCAGACGCTGCCGCTTCGAGAGCTTGTCGTAGACAACCTCTTCGCCACCGTCATCCGGGATGATGGTGATCTTGTAGAAGCGATCGTCGTCCTCCAGCCGCACGCGACCGGAGACCTCGGCGATGGGCGCCTTGCCCTTCGGCACGCGCGCCTCGAACAGCTCCTGCACGCGGGGCAGACCGCCGGTGATGTCGTCACCCGCGACACCACCCTGGTGGAAGGTACGCATGGTCAGCTGGGTACCGGGCTCACCGATGGACTGCGCGGCGACGATACCGACGGCCTCACCGATGTCGACCAGCTTGCCGGTCGCCATCGAGCGGCCGTAGCAGGTCGCGCACACACCGGTGCCGGTGGTGCAGGTCAGCACGGAGCGGACCTTCACCTCGGTGATACCGGCCTCCAGCAGCGCCTCCAGCGCCGGATCGCCGAGGTCGGCGCCCTTCGCCACGATGACGTTGCCCTGCGCGTCGACCGCGTCGGCCGCGAGCGTGCGCGCGTAGGTGGAGGTCTCCACGTGCGCGTCGCGGATGATCGAGCCGTCGAGCTGCTTCTCCGCGATCGGCACCACGATGCCGCGCTCGGTGCCGCAGTCGTGCTCGCGCACGATGACGTCCTGCGAGACGTCCACCAGACGACGGGTCAGGTAACCCGAGTCGGCGGTGCGCAGCGCGGTGTCGGCCAGACCCTTACGAGCGCCGTGGGTGTTGATGAAGTACTCCAGAACCGTCAGGCCCTCACGGAAGGAGGACTTGATCGGCCGCGGGATGAACTCACCCTTCGGGTTCGTCACCAGGCCCTTCATACCGGCGAGGGTACGGGTCTGGGTGAAGTTACCCGTGGCGCCCGAGTCGACGATCGTGATGATCGGGTTGTCGGCCGGGTAGTGCGCGCGCAGCGCCTTACCGACCTCCTCGGTCGCCTCCTGCCAGATCTTGACCAGGGCGTTGTTGCGCTCCTGGTGATCGAGCGCACCACGCTGGTACTTCTTCTCGATCTGATCCGACTGCGCCTCGTAGCGCTCCATGATCTCGGCCTTCTCCGGCGGCACGAGCACGTCGGACATGGAGACCGTCACGCCCGAACGCGTGGCCCAGTAGAAGCCGGCGTCCTTGAGCTTGTCGACGGTCTGCGCGACCACGATCATCGGGTAGCGCTCGGCGAGATCGTTGATGATCGTCGCCTGGCGCTTCTTCGGCATCTGCTCGTTGATGAACGCGTAGTCGACGGGCAGCAGCTCGTTGAACAGCACCCGGCCCAGCGTGGTCTCGGTGGTCCACGCGTCGCCGCGGCGCCAGCCCTCCGGGAACAGCTCCGCCTCGACGTCCTTCGGCGGGCGCTGGTCGGTCAACCGGACCTTGATCAGCGAGCGCACGGTGAGCTCACCGCGGTCCACCGCCATCTGCGCCTCGGCGGGCGAGGAGTACACGCCCTGCTCCGGAGCGTCCTTGGTGGCCGGCTGGTAGGAACCCTTCGCGCCCTCTTCCAGGCGGGTCAGGTAGTACAGGCCGGTCACCATGTCCAGACGCGGCATGGCCAGCGGCCGGCCCGAGGCGGGCGACAGGATGTTGTTCGACGACAGCATCAGGATGCGCGCCTCGGCCTGCGCCTCCGCCGACAGCGGCAGGTGCACGGCCATCTGGTCACCGTCGAAGTCGGCGTTGAACGCCTCACAGACCAGCGGGTGCAGCTGGATGGCCTTACCTTCCACCAGCTGCGGCTCGAAGGCCTGGATACCGAGGCGGTGCAGGGTGGGCGCACGGTTGAGCAGCACCGGGTGTTCGGCGATGACCTCTTCGAGGACGTCCCACACCTGCGGCCGCTGCCGCTCCACCATCCGCTTGGCCGACTTGATGTTCTGCGCGTGGTTCAGGTCCACCAGGCGCTTCATCACGAACGGCTTGAACAGCTCCAGCGCCATCAGCTTGGGCAGACCGCACTGGTGCAGCTTCAGCTGCGGGCCGACGACGATGACCGAACGGCCCGAGTAGTCGACGCGCTTGCCGAGCAGGTTCTGGCGGAACCGGCCCTGCTTGCCCTTGAGCAGATCCGACAGCGACTTGAGCGGACGGTTGCCCGGTCCGGTGACCGGACGGCCGCGGCGGCCGTTGTCGAACAGGGCGTCGACGGACTCCTGCAGCATCCGCTTCTCGTTGTTGACGATGATCTCGGGAGCGCCGAGGTCGATCAGTCGCTTGAGGCGGTTGTTGCGGTTGATCACGCGACGGTACAGGTCGTTCAGGTCGGAGGTGGCGAAGCGGCCACCGTCGAGCTGAACCATCGGGCGCAGCTCCGGCGGGATCACCGGAACGGCGTCGAGCACCATGCCCATCGGCGAGTTGCCGTTGGACTGGAACGCCGCGACGACCTTGAGCCGCTTGAGCGCGCGCAGCTTCTTCTGGCCCTTGCCGCTGCGGATGGTCTCGCGCAGCGACTCGGCCTCGGCCTCGATGTCGAAGCTCTCCATCAGCTTCTGGATGGACTCCGCGCCCATCGCGCCGGTGAAGTACTCGCCGTAGCGGTCGACCAGCTCGCGGTAGAGCACCTCGTCGACGATGAGCTGCTTGGGGGCAAGCTTGGTGAAGGTGTTCCAGATCTCCTCCAGCCGGTCCAGCTCACGCTGGGCGCGGTCGCGGAGCTGGCGCATCTCCCGCTCGCCGCCGTCCTTGACCTTGCGGCGGACGTCGGACTTGGCGCCTTCGGCCTCCAGCTCGGCCAGGTCGGCCTCGAGCTTCTGGGCGCGGGCCTCGAGGTCGGCGTCACGCTGGTCGGCGACCGCCTTCTTCTCGACCTCCATCTCGGCCTCGAGCGTGGACAGCTCGTTGTGCCGCAGTTCCTCGTCCACCGCCACGATCACGTAGGCGGCGAAGTAGATGATCTTTTCCAGATCCTTCGGCGCCAGGTCGAGCAGGTAGCCCAGGCGCGAGGGCACGCCCTTGAAGTACCAGATGTGGGTGACCGGAGCGGCCAGTTCGATGTGGCCCATGCGCTCGCGGCGCACCTTGGCGCGAGTCACCTCGACGCCACAGCGCTCACAGATGATGCCCTTGAAGCGGACGCGCTTGTACTTGCCGCAGTAGCACTCCCAGTCCCGGGTGGGACCGAAGATCTTCTCGCAGAACAGGCCGTCCTTCTCCGGCTTGAGCGTGCGGTAGTTGATGGTCTCCGGCTTCTTCACCTCGCCGTAGGACCACTGACGGATGTCGTCGGCGGTGGCGAGGCCGATCCGGAGTTCATCGAAGAAGTTGACGTCTAGCACGTAACTTCCTTTCCCCTGTGCGGGTCGAATTCGAGCAAAAGTTCACTAGTGGGGTAATCCGTTGCGGAGGCCGGATGCCGTGGGTGACGGCATCCGGCCGACCGCCTAGTTCGCCAGATCGTCGACGGTGGCCGCTTCGTTCCTCGACAGGTTGATGCCCAGGTTGGCCGCCGCGCGCTCCAAATCCTCGTCGTCGCCGTCGCGCATCTCGATCGCGGCGCCGTCGGACGACAGCACTTCGACGTTGAGGCACAGTGACTGGAGTTCTTTGAGCAGGACTTTGAACGATTCCGGGATGCCCGGTTCCGGGATGTTCTCGCCCTTGACGATCGCTTCGTAGACCTTCACCCGACCGACCACGTCGTCGGACTTGATGGTCAACAACTCCTGCAGCGTGTACGCCGCGCCGTAGGCCTGCATGGCCCAGCACTCCATCTCACCGAAGCGCTGACCACCGAACTGCGCCTTACCACCCAGCGGCTGCTGGGTGATCATCGAGTACGGACCGGTCGAACGGGCATGGATCTTGTCGTCGACCAGGTGATGCAGCTTCAGGATGTACATGTAACCGACCGCGACCGGATACGGGAACGGCTCACCGGAACGCCCGTCGAACAGCACCGCCTTACCGTCGTCATCGACCATCCGCTCCCCGTCACGGTTGGGCAGCGTCGAGGCCAGCAAACCGGTCAGCTCCTCCTCCCGCGCACCGTCGAACACCGGCGTGGCGATATTCGAATCCGCCGGCGCGCCCAGCATCTCCTCCGGCAGCGCCGCCGCCCAGTCCGGGCGGGAGCCATCGGCAGCGACATCGACCCGCCACCCGGCCTTACCGATCCACCCCAAATGGGTTTCCAGGATCTGACCGATGTTCATACGACGCGGCACACCGTGCGTGTTCAAAATGATGTCCACCGGCGTGCCATCGGGCAGGAACGGCATGTCCTCGGTCGCGAGGATCTTGCCGATCACACCCTTGTTCCCGTGGCGACCGGCCAGCTTGTCACCGTCCTGGATCTTGCGTTTCTGCGCCACATACACCCGCACCAGCTCGTTCACCCCCGGCGGCAGGTCATCGTCGTCCTCCCGGGAGAACACCCGGATACCGATCACCTTGCCCGACTCACCGTGCGGCACCTTCAACGACGTATCGCGCACCTCGCGGGCCTTCTCACCGAAGATCGCCCGCAGCAACCGCTCCTCCGGGGTCAGCTCGGTCTCACCCTTCGGCGTGACCTTACCGACCAGGATGTCCCCATCCCGCACCTCCGCACCGATCCGCACGATGCCCCGCTCGTCCAGATCGGCCAAAACCTCATCGGAAACGTTCGGGATATCCCGCGTGATCTCCTCAGCACCCAGCTTGGTGTCGCGAGCATCGATCTCGTGCTCCTCGATATGGATCGAGGTCAACACATCCTGCTCCACCAACCGCTGCGACAGGATGATCGCGTCCTCGTAGTTGTGACCCTCCCACGGCATGATCGCCACCAACAGGTTCTTACCCAGGGCCATCTCACCGTTCTCGGTGCACGGCCCATCAGCCAGCACCTGACCACGCTCCACCCGCTGACCCTCGTCCACAATCGGACGCTGATTCGAACACGTGCCCTGATTCGACCGGTTGAACTTCCGCATCCGGTAGGACTTACGCGTGCCGTCATCGGCCATCACGGTGACGTAGTCGGCGGAGACCTCCTCGACCACACCCGCCTTCTCGTTCACCACGACGTCGCCCGCGTCCACGGCGGCGCGCAGCTCCATGCCGGTGCCCACGATCGGGGCCTCGGAACGGATCAGCGGCACGGCCTGACGCTGCATGTTCGCACCCATCAGGGCGCGGTTGGCGTCGTCGTGCTCGAGGAACGGGATCATCGCGGTCGCCACCGACACCATCTGACGCGGCGAGACGTCCATGTAGTCGACCTCGGTCGCCGCGACGAGCTCGTTCTCCTCGTTGCCCCGGCGGCACAGCACCCGGTCCTCGAGGAAGCGGCCGTCGGCGTCGACCGGCGAGTTGGCCTGGGCACGGACGTGCCTGTCCTCCTCGTCGGCGGTCAGGTAGCGGACCTCGTCGGTCACCCGGCCGTCGACCACCTTGCGGTACGGCGTCTCGATGAAACCGAACGGGTTGACCCGCGCGTACACCGACAGCGAGCCGATCAGGCCGATGTTCGGGCCTTCCGGGGTCTCGATCGGGCACATGCGGCCGTAGTGCGACGGGTGGACGTCACGGACTTCCAGGCCGGCGCGCTCACGGGACAGACCACCCGGGCCCAGCGCCGAGAGGCGGCGCTTGTGGGTCAGGCCCGACAGCGGGTTGTTCTGGTCCATGAACTGCGACAGCTGGGAGGTTCCGAAGAACTCCTTGATCGCGGCGACGACCGGGCGGATGTTGATCAGGGTCTGCGGCGTGATCGCCTCGACGTCCTGAGTCGTCATCCGCTCGCGGACCACGCGCTCCATCCGGGACAGACCGACCCGGATCTGGTTCTGGATCAGCTCGCCGACGGTGCGCAGGCGACGGTTGCCGAAGTGGTCGATGTCGTCCACTTCCACCGGGACCTCGACGCCACCGGGGGCGGTCATGGTCTTGTCACCCGAGTGCAGGCGCACCAGGTACTCGATGGTGTTGACGATGTCTTCCTTCGTCAGCACCGAACCGACAACCTGCTCGCCCACGTGGATGCCGAGCTTCTTGTTGATCTTGTACCGGCCGACGCGCGCCAGGTCGTAGCGCTTCTCCTTGAAGAACAGATTCTCCAGCAGGGTCTGCGCGGACTCCTTGGTCGGCGGCTCGCCCGGACGCAGCTTGCGGTAGATGTCCAGCAGCGCCTCGTCCTGACCGGCGGTGTTGTCCTTCTCCAGGGTCGACATCATGATCTCGGAGAAGCCGAAGCGCTCGACGATCTCCTCGGTGGTCCACCCCAGCGCCTTGAGCAGCACGGTGACCGGCTGACGGCGCTTGCGGTCGATGCGCACACCCACGGTGTCGCGCTTGTCCACGTCGAACTCCAGCCACGCGCCGCGCGACGGGATCACGCGCACGCTGTGCAGGTCCTTCTCCGTGCCCTTGTCGACGCTGTGGTCGAAGTAGACACCCGGCGAACGGACCAGCTGCGAGACGACCACGCGTTCGGTGCCGTTGATGATGAACGTGCCCTTGTCGGTCATCATCGGGAAATCACCCATGAAGACCGTCTGGCTCTTGATCTCACCGGTGTTGTTGTTGATGAACTCCGCCGTGACGAACAGCGGAGCCGCGTACGTCATGTCCTTGTCTTTGCACTCATCGATCGAGGCCTTGACCTCTTCGAAGCGTGGGTCCGAGAACGACAGCGACATGGACCCGGAGAAGTCCTCGATCGGGGAGAGCTCCTCGAGCACCTCCTCGAGGCCACCGACTAGGCCGACGTCGCCGCGAGCGGCCGCACGCTCACGCCAATCGGGCGAACCGATCAACCAGGCGAATGATTCCGTTTGTAGGTCGAGAAGCCCGGGCACCTCCAAGGGTTCACGGATCTTCGCGAAAGACACCCGCAACGGGGCTCCGGGGATTCCGGCAACTGCCTTGGTCTGGGTGGAGACTGCCAAGATGCGTCCTTCCAGCACCTCACGCGCGTCGCGTGGTGGTCCGCGACCGTCGCTTGTCTGCTACGAATTCCGCTGGTTACAACCCGAACGAAGCTCGAACAGGCACCAACGGAAGTAACACCGGAAGGGTGGGACTTACGTGTGCGAATCGAGGAATGGACAGGAGGCAGCCAGCGCAACGTCCAAACCTACACCCAAGTACACGGGGGTGTCAAAGTACCACCCGTGTGATCGTCCGCATGGCTGGCGCGCCGGGCCGAACTCGCTGGCTGCGTCGTGAGCCGCGGTGCGCTGGAAGCCACTGTGACAGCTGCCGCTGTTGTGAATAGCGTGACGGTTCGGGCGAAACTCGTCAAGTGGCAGGCCCGGCCGGAGCGCCGACGAGATCGCCTGCCGCGCTGCGTCATCCCGGCCCATGCGGCGGCCTTTACTGGTCCACGATGTCGCTGGCCAGCCAGCGACCGTCCACCTTTTGCATGTGCAGGACCACGGGTCCGGCGACGCTCTGCTGCGCCACGCCGTCCTTGGTGGCGCTCACCACCAGGTTGACGATCAACTCCGCGCGATTGTCGGTGAGCAAAGTCACAGCAATCGGATCGGACTTCGCGTCAGCGCTGGTCTGCGCCTGTTTGACCGCCGAAATGGTGGTGTCGGCGTACTTGTCCAAATCGGCGAGCATCTTTCCGGTGAGCACCTGCTTCGCCGTGTCCCGGTAGCCGTCGATGTTCTTCACGTCGTAGGCGTAGACCGTCCGCAGGGCATTGTCGGCGGCCGCCCGCACTTCCTGAGTGGCCTCGTTGTCCACATACGCCTGGTTCGACGTGTCGACCCCGGGCCGCTGCGCGGCGAGCCACGCGAAACCGCCCAGCAGCAGCGCCGCGATCAGCACGGCCGCGATCACGCCCCAGCGCGGGCGTCCCGCCTGCGGCCGCTGGGGGCGATCGGTCTTCCGCTTCCGCGGCACGAACCCCCGCCACCGCGACGATCCGGCCGCGCCAGGGCGTCGATCGGCGCCCACGGCCTCCGGATCGACAGCGGGCCGGGAGGAGCCCGCCACGCGTGGTTTACGGGCCGCCGCGGGCCGCTCGATCCGCGTGGACCCGGCGCGCGCCGGTTCCGTGGCGGGCCTGCGCTTGGTGGTGACGCGGTTGACCGGTCGGCGAGACGTCATGGGTGGTCCTCCTACGATCCCGGCTTCGGCGCGGCGGGCGGCTGGTCGGCGGCCGGGGCGGCGGTCTGCTGGGCGGGGCCGCCGTTCAACAGCACCGGCTGGCTGAGCGAGGAGATCTGCTCGGCCTTCCAGACCGCGCCGTCCTTGGCCAGGTCAACGGTCCAGGTGTAGCGATAGTCGGCGGGCGGCTTGTCCTTGCCGTTCTCCGTGACCTGCAGGACGACCAGCGCCGATGCCTTGTCCTCCTCGCTGCTGAGCGAGGTGAGCGCGGCGCCGAGCACCTTCGAGGTCATCCCGATCCCACTCTGCTGGGCCAGCTTCTCGGCC
Organism: Nocardia gipuzkoensis; assembly: GCF_021183645.1. Classification (NCBI taxonomy): domain Bacteria; kingdom Bacillati; phylum Actinomycetota; class Actinomycetes; order Mycobacteriales; family Nocardiaceae; genus Nocardia; species Nocardia gipuzkoensis. The sequence goes on from NZ_CP089225.1 coordinate 1,852,460, forward strand.
TGGTCCTTGTTCTTCGTGGCCGAGTCCAGCAGCGGGCCGGTCATCGAGGACCTGGCCAGGGCCAGCGAGCCGGGCACGTCGTCGATGTTCATCGAGGTCATGTTGAGCGCGGCTTGGCGCGCGGCGTCCAGAGCGGTGTCGCGGGCATCGGCGCGCGGGCCGTCGGTGAGCGCGGCTCGCACCCACCCCGCGCCGAACCATGCGGCAGCGATCACCGCGACCACCAGCAGCGCGGACGAGGCGGCCAAGACCACCCGGCCGAGCGTGGACGTGTCCGGCACCGCCTTCGCCGTGTCCGAGGCTTCGTCCGACACCGAATCGGATCGCTCGGCCGGATCGGCGGTCACGACAGCGCCCCGCCGTCGCTCGGCTCGGTCGCGCTCCAAGGCCGCGTGCCCGTGGTTCGCTCGGTCCAGTCAGTCACGGGAGACACCCTAACGTCATTGCTCCTGGTCACCGCTTCGGCGTGACCCCCAGCAGGGTCGACAACTGCACGGCGACCGGAGTCAGGTTCAGCTTTTCCGGATCGGTTTTGGGGTTGGAGTCCCAGGGCTGCACGATGGCCGGGTCGGCGTACTCGGCTCGCTCGCCACCGCGGACGGCGGTCGGATTACCGAACGGCACCAGACATTTGGCGTCCCTGTTGAACGGGAACTCGTCGCGCGTGTCGTCGAAGTCCGGGTTCTGCGCCTTCATCTGTTCCAGGATTCGGTACGTGCCCTCGTAGCCCACGGTACAGGTGGGCGGGTTGTTGGTCTCGAGCACCAGGCCGAAGTGGCTGGTCCCGTCGCCGGGCGCGGTGGAGGAGCCACCGATCGACAGCTGCGGGAGCATCTGCAGCAAGGGTTTGATCGCGTAGAACTTCGGCGAGATCGCCTGCAGCAACAGCCGCAGGTTGGTCAGGTCCTGGGTGAGCGAGCCGCCGCTCTCCTCGATCAGCGCGCCGAGCTGCTCGCCCGCGTCGGTCCCCGTGCCGATGAGCCTGCGCACGTCGGGGTCGCTGGAGCGCAACTGGTCGGTGAGCTTGTCCAGGCCGTCGCTGAATTCGCGGATCGCGGTGGACTGCTCGGCCTGCGTGCCGAGGGCGACGCGGCCGTCGCGGATCAGCTGGATGGTCTGCGGCAGTGTGGCGTGGAAGGTCTCGGTGAATTTGTTCAGCGAGTCGATCAGCACTTGCAGATCGTCGCCCTTGCCGTCGAACGCCTTGCCGAGTTCGCGGACCGTCGTGTTGAGCGCGTTCAGGTCCACCGAACCCGCGAAGGTGTCCACGCTCGACAACAGCTCCTCGACCGGCACCGGCAGGGTCGCCGAGGTGATCACCGAGTTGTCGCGCAGGTACGGGCCCGCTTCCGAGTCGGGCTGCAGGTCGACGTACTGCTCGCCGATCGCGGATCGGTTGGCCACCACGGCTTTCGCCGAGGCCGGGACCTTCGGCGAACTCGTGTCGATGACGAGGTCCATCACGACGCCCTCGCCGGTGAGTTCCAGCGCGCCCACCCGGCCGACCGGCACGCCGCGATAGGTCACCTCGGCGCCCTTGTAGATGCCGCCGGTCTGCGCCGCGCGCAGCTTCACCGTGTACTCGTTGAGCCCGAAGAGGTGGTCGAGCCGGATGTACTTGCCGCCGACGTACACGACGCCGAGCACCGCGATCACCACGAACGCGATGAGCTGCCACCGCACCAGACGGGTCATCGCGGACCACTCCCTACGCCGAGTTGCTCGAGAATCGCCCCGACCGGGCCGGGCGGCACGCCCGGCGCGGGTGGCTGCGCCATCAGCGGCGGCAGCGGCAGGATCGACACCGTCGGCCAGCCCGGACGCGGGCCGTTGCCGTTGTAGTACGGATTGGTCGGGTTCACCGGCACGGGCGGACCCACCGGCGGGATGTACACCGGATCGGGTTTGCCCACACCGAGGTTGCTCAGCGTGACGCCGATCTGCTGGTCCACCGACAACCACGTGTTCACACTGCCGCCGAAGGTGCTCTCCAACGCCGAGTCGGGAAACGGGTAGGTCGGGATCAACGGAACGGCCGCGACCAGATCCGGCGCCGAACGGCCCAGCTCCTGCAGCGTGGGCCGCAGCGCGGTGAGATCGCGGATCAGGTCGTCCTTCGAGGTGTTCAGCACGTCGAAACCGGCTTCGCCGAGCCGATCCAGCTGGGCGAGCAGGCCGACCAGTTGCGGGCGTTGCTCTTCCAGGATCTTGATGCCCTGCGGCAACTGGTCGAGGATCTTGCCGATCTGATCGGTCTGCCTGCTGACCCTGCTGCTGAGTACATCCAGGCCGTCCAGCGCGCGGGTGATGTCGTCCACCTGCTCGTTCAGGCCGCCGATCAGCGTGTTGGCCTGCTCGATCAGCGAGCGCACCCGGTCTTCCCGACCCCCGATGGTCTTGTTCAGCTCGGTGACGATCGGCTGCAACTGCGCGACGCCGCCGCCGTTGAGCAGCAGCGACAGCGCGCCGAGCACCTGTTCGACCTCGGTGGCGTGCCGGGTGCGGTCGACCGGGATCACCGAGCCGTCGGCGAGCCGGGTGGGCTCCGGATCGGCGGCGGGCCGGGAGAGTTCGATGAACTTCTCACCGAGCAGGTTCGACTGCCTGACCTCGGCACGGGCGTTCGCGGGCAGGTTCACCGACGAGTTGACCAGGGTGCGCACCGTGGCCGTCCACTGATCCTTGCCGATGCTGATCTTCTCGACCCGGCCGACCGGCACGCCCTCGACCTTGACCGCCGACTGCGGCACGAGGTCGAGGACATCGTCGAACTGGATGTCGATGTGCATGGGGTGCTCGCCCACCTCGGCACCGCCGGGCAGCGGCACGCTGTAGATGCCGTCGGCGGCGCACGAAGTGACCAGCGCGGCGGACAGGCCCAGCGCCACCGCCGCGCCGAGTCCCCGCGCGGCGGAACGGATCCGAACGCTCATCGCTCCCCTCCCTGGGACGGCGGAAGCCGGTCCGACGGCGTGCCGGGCACGGTGCCCGGCACCGGGTCGCGCTGCTGGTTCTCGCCGCTGAGGATGCCGAACGGCAGATTCAGCGTCGGGGTCTGCACCCCGGCGGTGACCTGGTCGGTGATCTCCTTGCAGTGGTCGAGAATCGGCCGCATCTGCCTGCCGAGCGCCTCGAACTTGGGATCGCCCGGCATCAGCTTGGACAGGTCGAGCATCTTGCACACCGCACCGAACGGGTCCTGCAGTTCCGGGAAGTTGGCGCGCATGTCGAGGGTGCCCGATTCGGCATTGTGCACGTTGATCAGATTGCTCAACGCAACCGGCAGGACCGGCAGCAAGGCGGCCACGTCGTCGCGCTGATCGGACAGCGTCTGGGTGAGCTGGATCAGCCCTTCGGCGTTGCTCGCGATCAGGTCCCGGTTGTCGTCGACGAAGCGGGCAACGTCGCCCAGCGCGATCGACAGCAGATGCAGTGCCGCGCCGAGATCTCGGCGCTCGTCGGCGAGGAAGGTCGACAGGTCGGCCAGCTGGGTGTTGAACTGCCGCACCTGCTGGTCGTTCTGGGCCAGCATGGTGATAAAGGACTGCAGGTTCTTGACCGTGTCGAAGATGTCCCCGCGCGCGTCCGACAGGTAGCGGGCCGCCCTGGACAGCTGGGTGAGGCTGTTGGCCAGCGCCTCTCCGTTGCCCGCCAGATTCGCCGCGCCGGTGCGCACCAGCTCGTTCACCGCGCCCTCGGCGTTGGCGCCGTTCGGGCCCAGCGCCTCCGAGAGTTCGGTGATGCTCTTGTACAGCTGGTCGACCTCGACGGGCGTTGCCGTGCGCTCGCGCGGAATGGTCGCCTCACGCGCCATCTTCGGGCCGTCGGTGTAGGCCGGGGTGAGCTGGATGTAGCGGTCCGAGACGATGGAGGGGGTGATCTGGGCGGCCCGGGCGCCCGCGGGCACGTCGTACTTGCGGTCCACGCTCATCACGATCTTGACCTGATCGCCCTGCGGCTCCACCGAATCCACCGAGCCGACCGGCACGCCGAGGATTCGCACGTCCGAGCCCTCGTAGATGCCGACCGAACGATCGAAGTACGCGGTGATCTTGGTGGTGGTCAGCCGGTTGAACAGCCACCACAGCACCACGGCCACCAGCACGGCGAGGACGACGACCAGCGCGATACCCACCTTGGCGCCGCGGCCGGAGCCGCGCACCGCACCGACGGGATCGCTACGCCAGTTGTCCGCCACGTCAGTTACCTCCCAAAGTACGGATCGGCTGACGGTAGCCGGGAATCTCGGGCAGTGCCGGCGGCAACACGTTGACGATCACCGCGTCGAACCAGCGGCCGGTGCCAAGCACGCTGGCGTAGAGGCTGTAGAACGGCGCCGCCAGTTCCAGCGTCTTGGAGATGTTCTGCTGGTTGGCATTGAGCAGATCGATGGCGGCGCGCAGATTCGTCAGCGCGGGCCCGATCTGTTCCTCGTTGTCGTGCACGAGCGCGCTCAGCTCCGCCGAAACCGTCTGGGCGCCGGACAACAACTGCTTGATGGACTGCTGCCGGATGTTCAGCTCGGCGAGCAACTGGCCGCCGGAGGCCAGCAGCCGCTCGAACTCCGCGTTGCGATCGGCGAGGATCTGCGTGGTCTGCCTGGTCGCGGCGAACAGCTTCTTCAGCTCTTGGTCGCGTTTGGCCAGCGTCTCCGACAGCCGGGCGACGCCGTCGATGGAGCCGCGAATCTCCGGCGGGGTCGTCTCGAATGCCTCCGACAGCACCTGCATGCTCTTGGCCAGCTGGGCGGTGTCGATCTGATCGATGGTGCGCGCCGCGTCGGTGAACGCGTCCACCACGTCGTACGGAGAAACCGTGCGCGAGAGCGGGATCCGCGAACTCGGGTCGGCAGGCTTCGAGCCCCGCGGGTCGAGCGCGAGGTACTTCTGCCCGAGCAGCGTCTTGATCTGGATGGACGCGGTGGTCGCGTCGCCGATCCAGGTGTCCTTGGTGCGGAAGTCCACGAGCACACGGTCACCGGCGAGCCGGACGTCGGACACCGAACCGACCTTCACGCCCGCGACCCGGACTTCGTTGCCCTTCTTCAGGCCCGCCGCCTCGCTGAATTCGGCTGTGTACTTGGTCCCCGCCCCGATGATCGGCAATCGATCGAGGTAGAACGCCGAGACCGTCACCAATAGCACCACGGCGATGCCGAGCGCGCCCAGAAACGCGGGGCTGCGCTTGCCGAGCAGAGAGCGGTCGTCCATCAGCGAGCCTTCCCATGGCAGCGCGGCGCCGCGTTGGTGTACAGGGGCTGGTTGATCGTCGGCAAACCGGCGGGCAGATTCAGCTGCGGCGCGTCTACCGCGCCCGGCCCGACGACAAGGTCGATGCCGCACAGATAGAACTGGAACCAGGAGCCGTAACTGGCGGCGCGACCGAGCTTCTCCATCTTCAGCGGAAGGTTGTACAGCGCTTCGTTCACCTCGTCCTGACGCTCGTCGAGCGTGCCGGTCAGCTGGCTCAGGCCCGCGATCGAGCCCTGCAGCGTCGGGCGCACCGGCACGAGCAGGTCCGATGTCGCCGAGGTCAGGTTGGCCAGCGAGGTCACCGAGCGCCCGATCGTGTCGCGCTCGGCGTTGAGGCCGCTGATCAGCGCCTCGGTGTTCACGATCAACTGGTCGAACTGGTCGTCGCGCTGGTTGACCGTGTCCAGCACGGCGGTCAGATTGCGCGTCAGCTCACCGATCACGGCGTCCTTGTCCGCGATCTTGTTGGTCAGGTTCGCCGTGCTGGCGACCAGATCGCGGATGGTGCCCTGCTCACCCTGGAAGACCTGGATGATCTCGAAGGACAGCTTGTTCACGTCGTCGGCGGTCAGCGTGCGGAACAGCGGCCGGAAGCCGTTGAACAGCGTGGTCAGATTCAGCGCGGGCCTGGTGCGCTCCAGCGGGATGGTGCCGCCCTCGTTCAGCTTGCGGCCCTGCTCCCCAGTCCCCTGCTCCAGCGCGATGTAGCGCTGGCCGACCAGGTTGCGGTACTTGATCGTGGCGGTGGTCGAGGCGGGCAGCCAGTCCCGGTCGGTGAGATCGAATTTCACCTCGGCCAGGCGCTTGTCCACGATCGAGACCTTGGTGACCTTTCCGACCCGAACGCCCGCGATGCGGACCTCGTCGCCGGCGTTGAGCGCGGTGACGTCGCTGAACCTGGCCTTGAATTCCGTGCCGCCGCCGCCGTAGTTGGCGATGGACAGCGCGAGCATCGTGGTCACGAACAAGGTCACCACGACGAAGATGATCAGCTTGGTCAGCGACCCGCCCAGGCCGCGCAGCTGCTCCTTCATCGCACGCTCACCTCGCTTCCGCGGAACGCGGGCGCGCCGGCCCGGGTCACCCAACCCGGCACCTGATCCGGGGCGACGCCGTTGGCCGCGCCGTAGATCGCGCCGAGCGACTGCTGCTCCATCGGCGAACCCGCGATCGTCGGCATCTTGCTCGCCGGGTGGACGCCGAACTGCGGTGGCGCCAAATGACCGATCTCCTGGTCACCGGGGTTGCGGCTGGGGACGGCGTAGGAGCCGTCGTTGTTCGGGCCGCCGGTGTACTGGCCGGGGTCGACACCCAGCGGCATCTCGGGAATGCACCACGGCCCCCTGGTGTCCAGCCAGCGCGGCTCGTCCTGGTTGGGCAGGTACTTGCCGCGGGGGTTGGTGAGTTCGATGGTCACTCGGGAGCCCGGCTGGTCGGTTCCCTTGCCGAAGATCCGGTCGATACGGGGCTTGAGCTGCGCGAAGTTCGCCAGCGAGCAGGCGAGGTTCGGCGAGTAGTAGGCCAGCTGCTCCAGCGCGGGACGCGCGTCGGCGGCCACGTCGATGATGTTGTCGCGGTTGGCGATCAGGAACTCCGTGGTGGTGGCCGCGGTCGGCGTCAGCGTCGCGTACAGGAGGTCGATGTCGGTGCGCCGCTGCACGATCGTGGCGTTGGTCGTGCGCAGATTGTCCAAGGCCTGGATCAGCTGCGGCGCCGCGTCGGAGTAGGTGGCCGCCACCTCGGCGAAACTGCGCAGGTCCGCCCGCAGGTCCGGCAGCACCACATTGACCTGGCGGAAGGCGTCGTCCAGCTTGTCCACGGTCTGGCCGAGCGCGAAGCCCTGACCGGCGAGCGCCTGCGACAGCGCGCCGAGGGTGGCGGCGAGATCCTGCGGCGGGATGGCCTGCAGCAGCGGCAGCAGGTCGTCGAGCAGCTTGCTCACCTCGACCGCGTTGCCGCTGCGGTCCTGGCGCAGCGTCACGCCGTCGGTCAAATGCTGCGGGCTGGGGTCTTGCGGGATCACCAGGTCCACGTAGCGCTCGCCGAACAGCGTCTTGGGCAGCAGGCGCGCGGTCGCGTTGGCCGGGATCTGCTGCGCCTTGTCCGGGTTGATCGCCAGGTTCAAGGTCACCTCGCCGCCCTCGGACCTGCTCGAGCGCACCTCGCCGACGTTGATGCCGCGCACCTTCACGTCCGCGTTGCGGGTGAGCGCGTTGCCCACACTGTCGGTGATCAGGTCGACGTGCACCGTTCGCACGAACTGCTTGTTGTAGATCGCGATGGTGACCCACAGGAACAGCGCGACCACGACGAAGAACGCGATGCCCAGCACTCGAGTTCGCAGCTTTTCGGTCGAGCGCCAGGTCTGCGTGCGGCTCATCCGGCCACCCGCACCGTGGTGGTGGTGCCCCAGATCGCGAGGCTGAGGAAGAAGTCGAGGATGTTCACCAGGACGATCGCGGCGCGGACCGCACGACCGACCGCGACGCCGACGCCGGCGGGTCCGCCGGTGGCGTGGAATCCGTAATAGCAGTGCACCATGATGATCACGAACGCGAAGACCAGCACCTTGAGGAACGAATAGAGCACGTCCTCCGGTGGCAGGAACAGACTGAAGTAGTGGTCGTAGGACCCGCTGGATTGCCCGTTGAACCAGATGCTGATCATCCGCGACGCCAGGAACGTGCCGAGCAGGCCGACGATGTAGAGCGGGATCACCGCGAGGAATCCGGCGATCACCCGGCTGGTGACCAGGAACGGCACGCCGGGCACCGCCATCACCTCGAGCGCGTCGATCTCCTCGGAGATCCGCATGGCGCCCAACTGCGCGGTGAAACCACAACCGACCGTCGCCGAGAGCGCGAGCGCCGCGACCAACGGCGCGATCTCGCGGGTATTGATGTAGGCGGTGAGGAAGCCGGTGAGCACCGAGCTGCCGAGCGCGTCGAGGGCCTTGAAGCCCTGCAGACCGACGACGACGCCGACGGAGCCGGACATGAACACGATGACGCCGATGGTGCCGCCGATCACCGCCAGCGCGCCGGTGCCGAAGGTGACCTCGGCCAGCAGCCGCATGACTTCCTTGCGGTAGTGCACCGCGGTCCGCGGGATCCACGCGATGGCGCGCGTGTAGAACGACATCTGCTCGCCCGCGCGGTCGATGACGTTGAGCGGCATACGAGCGACTTCACCTGCCCGGCGCAGAGACTTGGCGACCGGGGTTCGGTACGACGTGGCCATCGGTCAGGAGCCCTTGGCCGGGACGACCTGTAGGTACACCAGGGTCAGGATGAGATTCACGAAGAACAGCACCATGAATGTGATAACCACGGATTGGTTCACCGCGTCACCGACTCCTTTCGGGCCCCCCTTGGGATGCAAGCCCTTGTACGCGGCGATGACGCCGGCGAGCAAGCCGAACACCGCCGCCTTGATCTCGCCGATCCATAGGTCCGGCAGCTGGGCGAGGGCGGAGAACGACGCGAGGTAGGCGCCGGGGGTGCCGCCCTGCAGCAGCACGTTGAAGAAGTACCCGCCCGCGATGCCGACCACCGAGACCAAGCCGTTGAGCAGGAGCGCGACCAGCATCATGCCGATCACGCGCGGCACCACCAGCTTTCGCACCGGATCCACGCCGAGCACTTCCAGTGCGTCGATCTCCTCGCGGATGGTGCGCGAGCCGAGATCGGCGGCCACCGCCGACCCGGCCGCGCCCGCGATGATCAGGGCCGTGACGACCGGAGCGGCCTGCTGGACGGTTGCCAGCACACTGGTCGCGCCGGTGAAGGATTCCGCGCCCAATTGCTTGATCAGCGAACCGGTCTGCAGTGCCACAACCGCGCCGAACGGAATCGCGACCAGCGCGCTGGGCAGGATCGAGACACTCGCGATGAACCACGACTGCTCGATGAACTCCCGCCACTCGAAGGGACGACGGAATGTCTTGCGCAAAACGTCGAGGAGCAGCGCGAATATATTGCCGGCCTGGGCAAACCCCGACTCCAGGGGAGTTCGCAATCGCGCCAGGGTCGAATTCACGATCGCAGATGTTACCCGTTAGTTGTGTTGTGTCGCACGGTGGTGTCGTACGCGCCGCCCTGATAATTAGCCAGGTCGCCGCTGTTGTACGCCATCACCTGCGTGTCGTCGTTCTCCGCAAGTGATTCGCGGATCGCGACCTGGGCAGCGTGGGGCAGCGTGTGCATGATCTCGCGGACACGCTCCTTGCGCCGCAGCACCCCTTGCCGCACCGGCATGCCCGGCGTCGCACGCATCTGCGGGATGATGCCCTCGACCTCTTCCGCGCCACCGTGATGGTGCCCGGCGTCCACCAACGCCTGCTCGCGCGCCATCTGCGCCTCGTCCTTCTCCTCGGACATGCCGATCGGGCCGATCATGCGGCCGTTGAGGAACTGCTTGACCACCGGCTCGTCGGAGGTGAGCAGCACCTCACGCGGACCGAACATGACCAGCTGGCGGCGGAAGAGCATGCCGATGTTGTCCGGCACGGTGCGCGCGAGGTTGATGTTGTGCGTGACGATCAGAATCGTGGCGTCGATCTGCGCGTTGATATCGATCAGCAGCTGAGACAGGTAGGAGGTGCGCACCGGGTCGAGACCCGAGTCGGGCTCGTCGACCAGGATGATCTGCGGATCCAGCACCAGAGCGCGGGCCAGCCCGGCACGCTTGCGCATACCGCCGGAGATCTCGCCGGGCAGCTTGCCCTCGGCCCCGAGCAGACCGGTGAGCTCCAGCTTCTCCATGACGATCTTCTTGATCTCGGATTCGCTCTTCTTGGTGTGCTCGCGCAACGGGAAGGCCACGTTGTCGAACAGATGCATCGACCCGAACAGCGCTCCGTCCTGGAACAGCACGCCGAACAGCTTGCGGATCTCGTAGAGCTCCTTGTTGGAGCAGGTGGTGATATCGGTGCCGTCGATGTAGATGGAGCCGCGTTCCGGGCGCAGAAGCCCGATCAGCGACTTCAGGAACACCGACTTACCGGTGCCGGATGGGCCCAGCAGCGCGCTGACCTCGCCCGAGGGCAACGTCAGAGACACGTCCTGCCAAATTCGCTGGGAACCGAAAGACTTGGTTACACTCTCGGTCCTGACCTCGACGCCCACGCCAACCTCCACAATTCTCAGCGAGCTGCCCCACCGGCGAACCGCGCGCTCGGTCATCGCGGTGCGTCACGTCACAGTGGGTTCGGTCACTGTAACGCATGGGACAGATCGGGCACACCCCAACCTGACTGCGGAGTAACTCCGCAATCCTTTCGGTATCGGTAATAGCGGCGAGGTTGCCGGAAAACGCAAACGGGCGGTCCCCACAAAGGGGACCGCCCGTTCGGCGTGTTCCGGTCGGGAATTACTTGACCGAGACCTTGGCGCCGGCCTCTTCCAGCTTCGCCTTGGCGGCCTCGGCGGCATCCTTGGCGACCTTCTCCAGGATCGGCTTCGGAGCGCTCTCGACGAGGTCCTTGGCTTCCTTCAGGCCCAGGCCGGAGACGATCTCGCGGACCACCTTGATGACCTGGATCTTCTTGTCGCCCGCGCCCTCGAGGACGACGTCGAACTCGTCCTGCTCCTCGGCGGCCTCGGCCGGAGCGGCGGCACCGCCGACGGCGGCGACGGCGACCGGAGCGGCGGCGGTGACCTCGAACTTCTCCTCGAACTTCTTCACGAAGTCCGACAGCTCGAGCAGGGTCATGTTGCCGAAGGTCTCGAGCAGTTCGTCAACGTTGGCCATTGTTGGTTCCTTTCGGTAGTTGATGTCTATGGGGGCAGGTCGTGCCGCCCGGTCTTACTCGGCGGCGGATCCGCCTTCTTCGGCCTGCTTCTTCTCCTGCAGCGCGGCGGCCAGGCGGGCCACCTGCGAGGCGGGAGCGTTGAACAGACCGGCGGCCTTGGCGAGGTTGCCCTTCAGCGCGCCGGCCAGCTTGGCCAGCAGCACCTCGCGGGTTTCCAGGTCGGCGATCCGCTCGACCTCGGACACGGACAGCGGAGCGCCGTCCATGTAGCCGCCCTTGATGATGAGCGCCTTGTTGTCCTTCGCGAAGGTCTTCAGGGCCTTGGCCGCGTTGACCGGCTCACCGGTGATGAAGGTGATCGCGGTAGGTCCGACGAACAGGTCGTCGAGGCCTTCCACGCCCGCCTCCGCGGCGGCCCGCTTGACCAGGGTGTTCTTGGCGACGGAGTACGTGGCTTCGGCGCCGAGCGCGCGCCGCAGCTCGGTGAGCTTGCCGACCGACAGGCCACGGTATTCCGTGACGACGGTGGCCGTCGAGCTCTTGAACTGCTCCGCGATCTCCTCGACCGCGGTGACCTTCTCGGGTTTTGCCATACTTCGCCTCCTCTCTGATTGGTCGGTTCGTATACGCGAACTACCGATCAGGGGCCGGCGACAAAACAAACGCCCCGAACGCAGAGCGTTCCGGGGCGCAACAGAAAACCGATCCGGGACAGACCCGAATCAATTCCCAGCCTCGGCTCTCCCTGCGTGGGCCGCCGGCAATGTCGCCGGACCTTCGACCGAACCCATACGGGATCGGCGACCAACGGTCTTCGGTAGAACGGATTGGGTAGCGATCGAACTCGTCGATAACTGTTGTCCAATGTACCTGCATAGGTTGCCAACTGCCAAAACGGCCCCCGCGAGAACCGGATCGAAACCCGTTCACCGTTCGACAGTTTGTGTCGCGACTCACATTCGGACTCGACTGTGGCCGACATCGCCCAAGAAAGTGTTACTAGAGGTGACAGTTAGTGTCTAGGCTGCCCAACTATGGCAACCTCCATAGTCGATCCACCGAAGGTGCTGGAACGACGCACCGCCCGCTTCGCCGCCTTGGCCGTGATCTGCCTTGCTGAGCTACTGGTCGTCCTCGACAACACCATCGTCAACGTGGCGCTGCCCTCCCTCGGCGTCGACCTGTCCACCGGCATCAGCGGCCTGCAATGGGTGGTCGACGCGTATACGCTGACCTTCGCGGGACTGTTGCTCGCTTTCGGCAACCTGGGCGACCGGTACGGCCGTCGGCGCGTGATGATGATCGGCCTGGCCGGTGTCGCCGTCATGTCGATCGGCGGCGCGCTGGCGGACTCCATGGGAGCGGTCGTCGCGGCGCGCGCCGCCATGGGCGTCTTCGCCGCCGCCGTCTTCCCCGCGACGCTCGCGCTGATCATCAACATCTTCACCGAGCGAAGGGAGCGCGCGCTCGCCGTCGCCGCGTGGACCGCTATGGCGGGCTTCGCGATCGCCATCGGCCCCATCTCGGGCGGCTGGTTGCTCGAACATTTCAGCTGGCACGCGGTGTTCTGGATCAATGTGCCTGCCGCGCTGGCCGCCGCGGTCGCGACGCTGATCTGGGTGCCCGAGTCGCGCTCGTCCCGGGTGGGCAGACTCGACGTGCTCGGCATAGCGCTGTCCATCACCGGCATCACGTCGCTCGTGTGGTCGATCATCGAGGCGCCGCGGCACGGCTGGCTGTCGGTGCCGACGCTGGGCACCGCCGCGCTCGGCGCCGCGCTGCTCACCGGATTCGTCGCCTGGGAATTGCGCACCGCCACACCGATTCTCGATCTGCGACTGTTCCGCGATCGCCGATTCTCCATGCCCGCGCTGGCCATCGCGGTCGGCTATTTCTCGATGTTCGGATTCCTTTTCCTCATCACCCAATATTTCCAGGGCGTACGGGAATACACGCCGCTCGAATTCGGCATCGCCTCTTTGCCGTTCGCGTTCTCGGTCGCCGCGGGCGCTCCCATCGCCACCCTGCTCGCACAACGGCTCGGCGCCACGCCCGTCATCGTGTTCGGTCTGCTGCTGACCGGGGCGGGTCTCTACCTCGGTGGTCAGGTGACCGTGGACAGCGGCTATCTGACCGGCGTGCTGCCGTCGATGGTCTCGATGGCGCTCGGCCTGGCCATCGTGCAGGGCCCGGCCACCGAATCGATCATGAACTCACTGCCGCTGAACGAGGCGGGCGCCGGATCCGCGGTCAACGACACCACCCGGGAGATCGGCGGCACGCTCGGCGTCGCCGTGCTCGGCTCGATCGTGGCTTCCTACTACAGCAGTCGCATCGCGCCGCGTATCGACGCCGTGCCAGCGGGGCTGATGAACGACGACGAGAAGGGCCTGGTGAAAGCCAGCCTGCTCAGTGTGATCGAAATGCGTAAACGTCCGCTGCCGCCGTTCTTCGAGACTCAGCGCGAGAACCTGATCGTCGCGATGAAGACCGCGATGCTCGAAGGTTCGCATGCCGCGTCGCTGGTGGCCGCGGGCGCGGTCGCCGTGTGCGCCGTGCTCGTGGCGATCTTCCTGCCGTGGGGCGCGCAACCCGGCGAGTCCGTGCTGCTCGGATGGCGGAAATCGGCTGATTCGCAGGGTGATCCGACGCCATAGCGCCGATCGGACACCAGCCAGGCCCGGCTGGAAGATGCTGGGCGTAGCGTTCTCTAGAGCCTCGCGCGCTCGGCATGCCGTACGAGCCCGCGCAGCACGGCGGAAGCACCGGACCGGAATTCGGCGGCGGCGATCAGTCCGTCCGGGCCGACGTCCTCGCGCAGCACCTGCACTCGTTCGCCGACGCCGGGATCGACGTCGGCGCCCACGTACCCCAGCACACTGCGCAGGGTCGCGGTCGCGCCATCGCCGCGCCCGGCGGGCGCGACGGTGATCCACGAGACCGGCTTGCGGTAGAGGTCACCGGTGCCGACGGTCCAGTCGAGCAGGTTCTTCAGGCTGCCCGGCAAGGTGCCCGCGTACTCCGGCGTGCACAACAGCACGGCGTCGGCGCGCGAAAGTTGTTCACGGAGCCCGACGACCGATGGATGAGTGGTGCCGTCGTCGTCCGGGTTGAAGGCGGGCAACTCCGCGAGGCCGTCGTACCAGCGGGTTTCGACGCCGTCCGGGGCGATCGCCGAGACCGTCCGCAGAGCGGCGGAATTCGTGGAGGCGGCGCGAGTGCTGCCGGAGATCAGGAGAACAACGGTCACACTGAGCCCAACGACGGCGCGGGGCTGTTTAGTCCGGATACGCACAACGGCGGGAACGCGTATGCGTTCCCGCCGTTGTGGTCAGCTCGGCTGCTGCTTACGCTTCCTCTTCGAGGAGGTTGCGGGTGCGGTTCGGGTCCACCGGGATGCCCGGTCCGGTGTTCGTCGAGACCGTCACCTTCTTGACGTAGCGGCCCTTGGCGGTCGACGGCTTGGCACGCAGGATCTCGTCCAGCGCGGCGCCGTAGTTCTCCACCAGCTTGTTGTCGTCGAAGGACGCCTTGCCGATGACGAAGTGCAGGTTGGCCTGCTTGTCGACGCGGAAGTTGATCTTGCCGCCCTTGATGTCGTTGACAGCCTTGGTCACGTCGGTGGTGACCGTGCCCGTCTTCGGGTTCGGCATCAGGCCGCGCGGGCCGAGAACACGCGCGATCCGGCCGACCTTGGCCATCTGGTCCGGGGTGGCGATCGCGGCGTCGAAGTCCAGCCAGCCGCCCTGGATCCGCTCGATCAGGTCCTCGGCGCCGACGGCGTCGGCGCCCGCGGCCTCGGCCTCGGCTGCCTTCTCGCCCGCCGCGAACACGATGACGCGGGCGGTCTTACCGGTGCCGTGCGGCAGGTTGACCGTGCCGCGGACCATCTGGTCCGCCTTGCGGGGATCCACACCCAGACGCACGGCGACCTCGACGGTCGCGTCGGTCTTGGTGCTGGAGGTCTCCTTCGCCAGGCGCGCGGCGGCCAGCGGGGAGTAGAGCTTGGTGCGATCGACCTTCTCGGCCGCGGCGAGGTACGCCTTGCTTCGTTTTGCCATGATTCTCTGTCCTGTTCGATCGGCAGCGCTCCCGGGGCTCTCCGTGGTCACGCAGGCTTACGCCTCCGAGCCCGTCGCTCGCGCCGCTGTGTTGTAGTTCAGACGTGGTTATCGGGCCTGGCCGGCCCTCCCACCAGGGAGCGATTCCGCTCAGCCTTCGACGGTGATGCCCATCGAACGCGCGGTACCCGCGATGATCTTGGCCGCCTGCTCGAGGTCGTTGGCGTTCAGATCTTCCTGCTTGGTCTTGGCGATCTCGCGCACCTGGTCCATGGTCACCTTGGCGACCTTGAGGCGGTGCGGCTCCGCCGAGCCCTTCTGCACGCCTGCGGCCTTGAGCAGCAGCTTGGCGGCGGGCGGGGTCTTCAGCTTGAAGTCGAACGACCGGTCCTCGTACACCGAGATCTCGACCGGGATGACGTTGCCACGCTGCGACTCGGTCGCGGCGTTGTACGCCTTGCAGAACTCCATGATGTTGACGCCGTGCTGACCGAGCGCGGGGCCGACCGGAGGGGCCGGGTTCGCCTGGCCGGCCTGGATCTGAAGCTTGATGATCCCGGCGAGCTTCTTCTTCTTGGGGGGCATCTTTCTTTCCTAGGTGTTTGTTGTCCTTGCTCTTTGCAAGTCTGGTGTCGCGATCCTCGACCGGGCAGATTCCCCCGGCCGCTGATAGAGCTGGTCTAGATCTTCGCGACCTGGGTGAACGCCAGCTCGACCGGGGTCTCGCGGCCGAAGATCGACACGAGCACCTTGAGCTTCTGCTGTTCGGCGTTCACCTCGGAGATGCTGGCGGGCAGCGTGGCGAACGGGCCGTCCATGACGGTCACCGACTCGCCGACCTCGAAGTCGACCTCGATGACCGGCTTCGGCGCGACCTCGCCACCCGCCGACTCGGCGCTCGCCGAGGCAGCCGCCGCGGACGGCTTCTTCTGCTGCTGCGCGGCCGGGACCAGGAACTTCACCACGTCATCGATGGACAGCGGCGACGGACGCGAGGTGGCGCCGACGAATCCGGTGACGCCGGGAGTGTTGCGCACCGCGCCCCACGACTCGTCGTTCAGCTCCATCCGGACCAGGATGTATCCGGGCAGCACCTTGCGGTTGACGTGCTTGCGCTGGCCGTTCTTGATCTCGGTGACCTCTTCGGTGGGCACCTCGACCTGGAAGATGTAGTCCTCCAGGTCCAGGTTCTGCACGCGGGTCTCGAGGTTGGCCTTCACCTTGTTCTCGTAGCCCGCGTAGGAGTGGATGACGTACCACTCGCCGGGGGCGCGCCGCAGCGCGGCCTTCATCTCGGCGACGGGATCGGCGGGCTCGGCGTCGACGGCAGGGGCGGACTCAGCGGGCTCCGATTCCTCGACCGCAGGCTCGTCGGTCGCGAACTCCTCGACGGAGTCGGTGGGCTCGGCCACCGCGTCGTCGGCCGGGAACTTGTCGTGTGTGTCGTTCTCCGGGGTGCTCACTGGGGCACTCGCTTCCTGTGTCGTCACGTACATCCTCTGCGTGCCGGGCCGGGCGCGCGGCAAAATCACTGCCACCCGTGTCCGCCCGGGATCGGCTACCGGCGTCGGCGTTGTTCAGCTAGCCGAACAGCCAGTTGACACCCTTGATGAACGCCAGATCCAACCCGCTGATGAACGCGACCATGAAAATCACGAACACCAGAACAACGCTCGTATAGGTGACCATCTGCTTCCGGTTGGGCCAGATCACCTTGCGCAGTTCCGCGATGACCTCACGCAGGAACTTGATCAAACGCTTGAACGGATTACCCGACTTGCGCTCGGCCCGATCGGTCTTGGTTGCCTTTCGCGGACGGTCGAGCGTGGCGACCGTGCCCGTGTCGACCTGAGAAGACGCAGCGCGAGTCCGCCGAGCAGACCGCTTTCCGCTCGGCCGTGTCGCCGCGGCGGTGTCATCGCCTTCGTCGGCGGCATGTGCGCCGCGGCGAATGTCCCGCTCGTCGCTCACGCCTTCTCCTCGCTGCGCTCGGTGCCGCCGTGCGCGATGCGCGCTGTGCCAATGGCTCGCTCGCTACGCTCGCTCACGTCGATCCTCTCTCGTCGCTGGCAATCAGGGCAGGGGCGACAGGACTTGAACCTGCAACCTGCGGTTTTGGAGACCGCTGCTCTGCCAGTTGAGCTACGCCCCTTCGGTTGGACACTGGTGGCCGTCCAACCACTGTTCGATATTCAGTTGTGCCCTGGTGTCACACAACACGCGCGCCACTCCGGCAGTTGCCGGCCCCGTCGGTGCTCCTCGCGGATCACCTGGAACCAGCCCCTCAGAGCAGCGCGCAGCGGCTGGCGACCCCAGAAACCTGAGTGTACGTTACCGTGCGCGCCATTAGCCAATCCGGGTCGCCGTAGCTGGTCAGGCCAGCTGCACCGTCGCGGTGGCGCGGCCGAAGATCTTCTTCCCCGCCGACTTCGCTACGATCGCCACGACCGCGGTCTTGCTCTCCGGATCGACCGATTTCACCTTACCGGTGTACTCCACCTCGGCGGCCTCGTCGGTGCCCACGTAGACCGGGCTCGTGAAGCGGACGTTGTACTCCTTGATCGCGCCGGGATCGCCGAGCCAGGAGGTGACGAATCCGCCACCCAGGCCCATGGTGAGCATGCCGTGCGCGACGACGTTCTCCAGCCCGACCAGCTTCACCACCTCGTCGCTCCAGTGGATCGGGTTGGCGTCGCCGGAGACGCCCGCGTAGTTCACCAGATCGCCGCGGGTGAGCCGGACAGTCCGGGCGGGCAGCTCGTCGCCGACCGAGACGTCCTCGAAGCGGATGGCGTGCTTGCTGCGCACCGCCTCCGCCACGGGCGCGACCGGTGCGGCCGCCTCGGTCGCCGCGGGGGTGCTGCGCGGGTGATGCACCGGCGCCTCCTCGCCGATGCCGTGCATCAGCACGTTGCGGACGGCGGCGTTGAGGTTCGGGTCGATGTCGGCACCGCTGCGGCCGACGAGGGTGGTGTAGGTGGTGAGCACCAGCTCGTCGTTCTGCGCGGTGACGATGTTCTTGGTGACCATGATGTCGCCGCCGAAGGCCTGGCGGAACGAATGCAGGTAGACGTCGCAGGTGAGCTGGTCGCCGACCTTGATCGGGCGGTGGAACTCGAGGATCTGGTCGGTCTGCATGATCTGGCTGAGGTCGTAACCGGTGACGACCTCCTCGAACAGCTTGCGCTGGGCCAGGATCCCGACCAGGGAGATGAAGGTGACCGGCGCGAGCAGGTTGTCGTACCCGTACTCCTGCGCCACGTCCTCGTCCCAGTGCACCGGGTGGTAGTCCTGCACGGCGCGGGCGTATTCACGCACCTTCTCGCGGCCGACCTCGTAGTAGTCGTCGACGCGGTAGTGGTGACCGACCATCGCCGCGGCGTTTCCGGCGGGGTCGAGCGCCTCGCCCGTCTGGACCGCTTCGTCTGTACCGGTGTTGATTGTCACGGGAGGACTGTACCTATCTGACCCCGTCACCCGGAGTCTGCGGAGCGCTCACCACCGCACCCGCACCGTGAAAATGCGTCAGGGCCGGACATCTGTCCGGCCCTCGCGGTGCCACGGCCCGAGATACCGGGATGCGACTCCCGGCGCTACACCACGCGGTAGTTCACGCGTGGAGGACTAGCGGGATTCGCGGTGCGCCCGGTGCGTGCCGCAGTTCGGGCAGAACTTCTTCAGCTCCAGCCGATCCGGGTCGTTGCGCCGGTTCTTCTTGGTGATGTAGTTGCGGTGCTTGCACTGCTCGCAGGCCAAGGTGATCTTTGGCCGGACATCGGTGGACTTCGCGGCCACGATATGCCTTCTTTCCGGTACCTGATGGTCTTGTATCGGTTGTGGTAGCGATGGCCGGACTTGAACCGGCGACACAACGATTATGAGTCGTTTGCTCTACCGACTGAGCTACACCGCCACGGCGTCGCATTGCCATGGTGCCGAGCCCGCACTACGGGAGCGATGCCGAGTCGGTCACCACCGGCAATCCGGCGAGCCCCCTAACGGAATCGAACCGTTGACCTTTTCCTTACCATGGAAACGCTCTGCCGACTGAGCTAAGGGGGCATGACTACTTCCGCACCGAGCTCCGAACGCCCGACCTCAGCGCGGTGAAGTCTTGAACGAGGTTACACACTCACTGGTCTCACCACCAAACCGGGTGGTCAAAGCTGTGTTTTTGGCCGCGCGGGCGCGGCGGTTCGCGGTCGTAAGACTCCCGCCGTGCGTGGGCACGAAAAAGCGATGCGTTCAGACCGAACAATTCCCGATCACAGGCTTGACGACTGGCGGGTACGTGCGGGAACGGGCTGATGCGGATGCCCGAGGGGTGGATGCACACAGTCGCGAACAGCGCCGACGACAGGCGTCTGTCGATCGCCGCACACAAGACACTGGAACATGCGTGACCAACGGAACCACCGAAGGGGGTCCGGGGGCGAAGCCCGCCGGGCGGGGCGTGGGGGTTGCACCCCCACAAGACATACAAAGTGAGCCCTGTACGCGCTTTTTGCGTACAGGGCTCACTCAGCGAACGACGGTGGCAGGTGTAGGATTCGAACCTACGTAGGCTTTCACCGACAGATTTACAGTCTGCTCCCATTGGCCGCTCGGGCAACCTGCCGTTCGCGCATTGTTTCGCGCGCTGAGCAGAATACATCGAACCCACACCCTGAATGCAAACCGGCTGGCTATCGGCCGTGCGGCGCGACTACCCTCGGGTCTCCGGGTAGAACTGACGGGGGCTGGAAGCGTCCGGTTCAGCTCACCCGTCGGACCGTCAGAACAGGAGCGCAGTGTGGCTGATTCGTCTTTCGATGTTGTGAGCAAGGTCGACCGGCAGGAGGTCGACAACGCCCTGCATCAGGCGGAGAAGGAGCTCAACACCCGCTACGACTTCCGCGGCACCGGCGCGTCGATCGAATGGTCCGGCGAGGACAAGATCGTGCTCACCGCGGAGGCGGAGGAGCGCGTCAAGGCCGCGCTGGAGGTGTTCAAGGAGAAGCTGATCCGCCGCGACATCTCGCTGAAGGCGTTCGACGCGGGCGAGCCGGTCTCCTCCGGCAAGGTGTACAAGATCACTGGTTCGCTGGTGCAGGGCATCGACTCCGAGCACGCGAAGAAGATCTCCAAGAAGATCCGTGACGAGGGCCCCAAGGGCGTGAAGGCGCAGATCCAGGGCGACGAGCTGCGGGTGAGCAGCAAGAAGCGCGACGATCTGCAGGCCGTCATCGCCCTGTTGAAGGGCGAGGATTTCGGGATCGCGCTGCAGTTCGTCAACTACCGCTGACCGCCGGTACGCAGCGCGCGGCCGGTTCGGTCGCGTGCATACGAAGACCAGCCGGCCATGAACGACCGCGGCGGCAGAGACTCAGTACCGGCGCGGACCGCCCGCCATTTCCTCCAGCCGGGCGATGCGTTCGTTCATCGACGGGTGGGTGGAGAACCAGCGGGTGACCTTCTCACCCGGACGGAACGGGTTGGCGATCATCAGATGCGACTGCGCCGCCAGCCGAGGCTCCGGCGGCAGCGGGGCGCCCTGGACGCCGCGCTCGATCTTCCGCAGCGCCGACGCGAGTGCCAGCGGATCGCCGGTGAGTTCGGCGCCGGACTGATCGGCCTGGAATTCGCGCGAGCGCGAGACGGCCAGTTTGATCAGTGTCGCCGCGATCGGGCCCAGCAGCGACACCAGCAGCACGGCCAGTATGTTCGGACCGCCGCCATTGCGGTTGCCACCGAACATGGACATGTACATGGCCAGATTGGCCACACCGGAGATGACAGCCGCGAGCGCGCCCGCGATCGAGGAGATGAGAATGTCGCGGTTGTAGACGTGCGAGAGTTCGTGACCGAGCACCGCCCGCAGTTCCCGCTCGTCGAGAAGTTGCAGGATGCCGCTGGTGCAACAGACCGCGGCGTGGCGGGGGTTGCGACCGGTGGCGAAGGCGTTGGGTGCGTTCGTGGGGCTGATGTACAGCCGCGGCATCGGCTGGCGCGCGGCGGTGGCCAGCTCACGCACGATCCGGTACATGACCGGAGCCTCCAGCTCGCTGACCGGCTGCGCGTGCATCGCCTTCAACGCGATCTTGTCGCTGCTGAAGTACGCGTAGGCGTTCATGCCCACCGCGAGCACGATCGCGACGACCAGGATCGTCGGGTTACGGAACAGCGCACCGATCAGCACGATCAGGGCCGAAAGGCCCACCATCAGCCCGAAGGTCTTCAGTCCGTTCGCAAACCCGTGCCCGTGCATACGTCTCCCTTGCCGCTCCCCCGTTCACCGAGTCGCCTTACAGCAGCTCAACGATAGAAGCTTCAGGCAAAGTTCCGGTGAACCCCGCACCGCGCCGAAATCAGCCCACGCGTTCGATGGTGTAGCGCACCAGCCGCTCGAGCGCGTCGTTGGCCGGGCCGCCGGGCAGCGCGGACAGCTCGGTGTAGGCGAGGTCGGCGTAGCCCTGCAGCTTCTCCTTGGCCAGTGCCATGCCGCGCGAATCGGCCAGCAGGTCGATCGCCTCTTCGACCTCGTCGTCGGTTTCCAGCGGGCGGGCCAGCAGCTTGCGCAGGCGGTCCCCCTCGGCGCCCTCCTCGCGCAGCGCGTACAGCACCGGCAGGGTGTGCACGCCTTCGCGCAAATCGGTGCCAGGGGTCTTGCCGGACTGTTCGGAGGCGGAGGAGATGTCGATGATGTCGTCGGAGATCTGGAAGGCGGTGCCGACCGCGTCGCCGAGGCGGGCCAGGCGCTCGACGTGCTCGGGGTCGGCGCCGGAGAAGGTGCCGCCGAAGCGACCGGAGGCGGCGATGAGCGAACCGGTCTTCTCCCACACCACGCGCAGGTAGTGCTCGACCGGGTCCTGGGATTCGCGAGCGCCCATGGTCTCGCGCATCTGGCCGGTGACGAGTTCGGCGAAGGTCTCGGCGATGATGCGCACCGCGTCGGGACCGAGGGTGGAGGTGAGCCGGGACGCGTGCGCGAACAAGTAGTCGCCCGCGAGGATGGCGATGTTGTTGCCCCATCGCGAGTTGACGCTCGGTGCGCCGCGCCGCATCGGGGCCTCGTCCATCACGTCGTCGTGATACAGCGTGGCCAAGTGCACGAGCTCGACCACGGTGCCCGCGGTGACGAGGGCGGGATCGGTGGGGTGCGGGCCGAGCTGCCCGGTGAGGATGGTGAACAGCGGACGGAATCGCTTACCGCCGGCCTTGGCCAGGTGCAGCGCGGCTTCCTGAAGGAATTCCGCACCGTCGGACAGCTCATCGACCAGGAGTTTCTCCACCTGAGCCAAGCCGGAGCGCACCGTGTCGGCGAGCCCGATGTCGCCGAGGTCGACCCCGGCCACGACCGTGCTCACGTCGTCTCCGGCTCCGCCGTGCCCGCCGTGCGCCGTGTCCATGATTCGCTCGCCGCGCTCGCTCATGGCCGATGTGCTCATTTCTTCTCCCAGCGATGCGTCCGACCCCACGGTAGAGAACCTAGCGTGTCCCCGTCGGATGGCCCATGAACACCGTCACTCTGTGGATATTCGGTCACTATCGCACGCCTCGCTCGTACTCATCCGTGACGCGCGCGTGACCGCCGTCGACATGAGCGAGACAGCCCTGCGAGTATGGACCGCATGGGTTCACCCGAAGCGAGTCCCGCGAGCGACCAGGACGCGTTGCCCAGCCGGGCCGAGGTGCTGGTCGTCGGCGCGGGCCCGGCCGGATCGGCGTCGGCGGCTTGGGCGGCGCGGGCGGGACGAGATGTGGTGCTCATCGATTCCGCCGTTTTTCCCAGGGACAAGACCTGCGGTGACGGGCTGACCCCGCGCGCGACCGCCGAACTGGAGCAGCTCGGCCTCGGCGAGTGGGTGCGCGCGCACATCGTCAACCACGGCCTCCGGATGACCGGCTTCGGCCGCGAGGCGCTGCTGAGCTGGCCGGGCGGTTCCTTTCCGACCTACGGGAGCGCGGTTCCCCGAACCGAACTCGACGACAAACTGCGCGAGACGGCGGTGAAATCGGGCGCGCGCATGGTGGACGGGACGAAGGTGGTCGATGTCACCCGCGAGGGTGATCGGGTCACCGGTGTGACGGTGCGGACGGCCGACGGTACGCGGACGATCGCATGCCGCACGCTGGTGGTCGCCGACGGAGTGCGTTCGCCGGTCGGGCGGCTGCTCGGCCGCACCTGGCATCGGCAGTACGCCTACGGCACCGCCGCGCGCGCCTACATCAAGTCCGGCCGCAGCGACGACCAGTGGATCACTTCGCATCTGGAGCTGCGCGACGCCGCAGGCGAGCTGGTTCCGGGGTACGGCTGGGTGTTCCCGCTCGGCAACGGTGAGGTCAACATCGGCGTCGGGTCGTTGGCCACCGAGCGACGGCCCTCGCATATCGCGTTGAAACCGCTGCTCGCGCACTACACGGCGCTGCGCAGGGAGGAATGGCAGTTCGAGGGCTCGCTGCGCGCGATCGCCTCGGCGCTGCTCCCGATGGGCGGCGCGGTCTCGAACGTCGCCGGACGCAACTGGGTGCTGATCGGTGACGCCGCGGGCTGTGTGAACCCGCTCAACGGCGAAGGCATCGACTACGGCTTGGAGGGCGGTCACCTGCTGGCCGATCTGCTGGACGAGCCCGACCTCACCGAGATCTGGCCGCAGGTGCTGCGCGCCCGATACGGACGCACGTTCTCCGTCGCCCGGCGGATCGCGGGCCTGGCCACCCATCCGCGCATGGTGCCGCTGGGCGGTCCCCCGGTGATGCGGTCGAAGTACTTGCAGCGCACGGCCGTCCGGGTGATGGGCAACCTGGTGACCGACGAGGACGTCGACCTGACCGCGCGGGCGTGGCGGATCGCGGGCCGGACGTCGATGCGCCTCGACGAACGTCCGCCGTTCGCTTAGGGACGGTGACGGCGCGATGGGTGAACAACGGGCGCGCGGATTGCCCGCGCTGTATCTGCTCCCGCATCTGCGCCGAGCCAGGGACCTGGCCGACCGGCACTACGCCGACCCGCTGAATCTGGACGAGCTGGCGGCGGCCGCCGGGGTGTCCAAATATCACTTCCTGCGCGCGTTCGCCGCGGTCTACGGCCTGACCCCCGCCGCGTACCTGGCCGAGCGGCGCATCGAACGCGCGCAGGATCTACTGCGGGCGACCAATCTCACGGTCACCGAGGTGTGCATGCTGGTCGGCTACAGCAGCCTCGGCTCGTTCAGCAGCAAGTTCCGCCAGCTGGTCGGGGTCACGCCATCGCAGTACCAGGGGAAATTCGCCGACGGCGCGCCGCGCATCCCGGGTTGCTTCGTCTTCATGCACGGGCTCTCCGACCGCAAGCCGCCCGGCTGAGCGAACGGCGCAATTTCGGAGAAGCCCGCGGCCCGGCGTCCGCCATAGCCTGGCCGCATGACGACGATTACGAATGTTTCCCTGGTCACGGTCTACGTCACGGACCAGACCGCGGCCAAGCAGTGGTACATCGACAAGCTCGGGTTCGTCGAGACCAGCGACGTCACCATGGGCGACAACGGTTTCCGCTGGGTCACCATCGCGCATCCCGCGCACCCCGAGCTGGAGATCACTCTGATGCTCCCTGGCCCGCCGCTGGACGAGAACTACGCCGAGGCCGTCCGGCGCGCGCTGGCCAACGGCACGCACGGCTCGCTCGGCCTGCGGACCGAGAACTGCCAGAAGACCTTCGAAGACCTCACCGCGAAGGGGGTGGAGTTCGTGCAGCCGCCCGCGGAACGGCCCTACGGGACCGAGGCGGTCATCCGGGACAATTCCGGGAACTGGCTGGTCCTGGTGGAGCGGAAGGAATACTCGCCGCAGGATTTCGCCTAGACCGCGGCGGCGTCGCCCCGGCGCGAACCGGGGCGACGCGCCCGCTCAGGCGGTCGGCTTCGCCGACAGCCACTCCTCGATGAATTTGCGCTCGCTGTTGAGCACCCGATGGTGCAGCTGTTCGGCGAGCGGCTCGATCGCGCCGCCGACCAGGGGTACCTTCACCTGCACGGTGCCGACCACCTCCAGCTCGGAACCCTCCGCGGTGGAACGGATCTCGTAGGACCCCGACATCGCGGTGGTGATGCCGCCGGTGGTTGCTTCGAAGCTGCCCTTGGCGACCTCGCCGACCAGCGGCTGCCAGTTGTCGATGCGGGAGAAGGTGAGTTCGCTCTTGAGCACCTTGCGGACCAGCGTGGGGACCTTGTCTTCCGCGGCCTTTTCGGTCATATGGATGCGAATGGTGCCCGCGCCGTCGGGATGCGACAGATCCAGCGTCGCGGTCGGGGCGTCGGCGAAACGGGCCTGCCAGACGTCGTTGGTGGTGAGTGCCCGGTGGAGATCTTCGACCGGGACGGTGTAAGGCACGGTGAAGCTGAATTTTCGGGACATGGCCGCCACGGTATCCGAGCCGCTGGGTAGCCTGTGGCGGTGTCGGAAACCAGTCAGTCCAGCGGGCGGCCGATCCGCCTGCGGCGGGCCGGGATCGGAGTGCTGATCGCCGCGACGGCGGTGAGCGTGCTCGTCGGTCTGCTGGTGCTGGCCGCGTGGCGCAACGACTATCTGATCAGCTCCGACAAGGGCAGCACCACGGCCGAGGTGCTCTCGGCGGGCCGGCTGCGCTCGGCGGTCATGTATGTCACACCGGACGGTGAGACGCACAACCCGAAGGTCGGCGTCCTGTATCCGACCAATCTGACCGCGGGTGAGCGGATTCGCGTGGAATACAGCCGCAGCGACCCCGACCTGGTGCGCGTGGAAGGCCGGGACGTGCGGGTGGCCATTCCGCCCGCGCTGTCGGTCATCGTGGTGGTGTGGCTGCTCGCGCTGCCCACGCTGTGGTTGCTCTCCCGCGCGAACAGACGCGCGACCGCGCCGGTGGGGCGGCCTGCGCCGCAGGGCTGAATTCCCCTCCGCGCGGAACGCAGCCCGAGGCGGCCGCCCCGGGGCCCCGACAGTTCGCCGGATCTTTCCATGTCCTTCACTTCGGCGTGAGGACGCGGCGCGGTGCACCGTTCAGGCTGGGAGCGTGCGTGTAGCGATCGTCGCGGAGTCGTTTCTGCCGAACATGAACGGCGTCGTCAACTCCGTGCTGCGGGTGCTGGAGCATCTGGACCGGCACGGGCACGACGCGCTGATCATCGCGCCGGACACGCCGCGCGGGCAGCCCGCCGCCCCGCGCGACTACGGACGTTTCCCCGTCCACCGGGTGCCCGCGGTGATGGTGCCGAAGGTCAGCTCGCTGCCGGTGGGGCTGCCGCAGCCCGGCATCGTCTCGGCCATCGAGGACTTCGACGCCGACGTGGTCCACCTGGCCTCGCCGTTCCTGCTCGGCGCCGGCGGTCTCGGTGCGGCGCTGCGACTGGATCTGCCGACCGTCGCGGTGTACCAGACCGACGTCGCCGGCTTCGCCAAGAGCTACGGACTCGGCTTGGCGAGCCGGGCCGCCTGGGGCTGGACCCGGCGCATCCACGAGGGAGCCACCCGCACGCTCGCACCCTCCCGGGCCGCGGCGGAGGACTTGGCGCGGCACGGCATCCCGCGCGTGCACCGGTGGGGGCGCGGTGTCGACATCGCGCGGTTCACCCCGAGCGCCCGCTCCGAGGAGCTACGCGCCGCCTGGCTCGCCGGCCGGGACCGCCTGCTGGTGGGCTTCGTGGGGCGGTTAGCGCCGGAGAAGCACGTGGAGCGGCTCGCGGTGCTCGGCGCCGACCCCGACATCCAGCTGGTGATCGTCGGCGACGGTCCGGAGCGCCAGCGGCTGGCCCGTCTCATGCCGACCGCGGTGTTCACCGGTGAGCTCGGCGGCGACGAGCTGGCGCGGGCGTATGCCAGCCTGGATGTGATGGTGCACGCGGGCGAGCACGAGACGTTCTGTCAGGGTGTGCAGGAGGCGCTGGCGGCGGGCATCCCGGTGATCGGCCCGGACGCGGGCGGTCCGCGCGACCTGATCGCCCACTGCCGCAACGGCTATCTGCTTCCGGTGGACCGCTTCGAAGAGTTGCTGCCCAGTGCCATCGGGGGACTGCACGATCCACAGCTTCGGGCCCGGTTCGCGGGGGCGGCCAGGAAGTCGGTGCTGCCACGGACCTGGCCTGCCATCTGCACCCAGCTGATGGGCCACTACGCCGAGGTGACCGGGGCGCGGATTCGGTTGCCGCATACCGCCTGAACCCGCTCGGGCGTGACGCGTGCCACGGTCGGTTCGTAACAGACCGCGAGTTAGGGTCTTGGCGTGGCGAAAACGCAATCGAACCGGGCCTCGTTGGACAAGCAGCCGCGGGAAGTCGCGTCGATGTTCGACGGTGTGGCCCGGCGATACGACCTGACCAACACGGTGATCTCCGCGGGGCAGGATCGCTACTGGCGCTGGGCGACGCGCAAGGCCCTGGCGCCGCGGCCGGGCGAACGATTGCTCGATCTCGCCGCCGGTACCGGTGTGTCCACGCTGGAGCTGCAGAAATCCGGCGCCTGGTGCTTGGCGGCCGACTTCTCCAAGGGCATGCTCAGCGCCGGCCGGTTCCGTGACGTGCCGATGGTGGCGGCCGACGCGATGGCGCTGCCGTTCGCCGACGACTCCTTCGACGCGGTGACCATCTCGTTCGGACTGCGCAACGTGGCCGACACCGATCTCGCCCTGCGTGAGATGCTGCGGGTCACCAAGCCCGGCGGCAGGCTGGTGGTGTGCGAGTTCTCCGCGCCGGTGCTCCCCGTGTTCCGCACCGTCTACCTGGAGTACCTGATGAAGGCGCTGCCCAAGGTGGCCCGCGTGGTGAGCAGCAATCCCGACGCCTACGTCTACCTCGCCGAATCCATCTCCGAATGGCCGAACCAGCGCAGGCTGGCGATGCGGATCGCCGAGAACGGGTGGTCGTCGGTGAAGTGGCGCAACCTCACGGGCGGCGTTGTGGCTCTGCACCGGGCCTACAAGCTCGGCTGAGCGGAGACCTCGATCACACCTCACCGCCGGTTTCGGGAGCGGTGAGGAGGAATGTCACCTGGCGATAACGCGAGGTAAATCCGGCGCAATCGGCGGTCCGCATGATCGGAGGCATGACCGATACAGTCACCGGCCGCGGCGACGGCACTGCCCGAACGGCGTGCTCGTACTGCGGCGTGGGCTGCGGGATGACGGTGTCGACCGCGGCCGGCGGCGCGGGCAAGCCGGTGATCGCCAAGGTCAGCGGGGACAAACTGCACCCGGCGAACGCGGGCAGGCTGTGCACCAAGGGGGCGACGCACGCGGAATTGATGCGCACTCCGGGGCGGATGGAGACCGCCTACCGGCGCTCCGAGCGCGGCCAGGTCCCGGTGCCGTTCCCCGTCGACGAGGCGGTGCACGAGGCGGCGACCCGGCTGCGCGCGATCCTGGACGAGCACGGTCCGGACGCGATCGCGCTGTATGTCTCCGGGCAGATGTCGCTGGAAGCCCAGTACCTCGCCACCAAGCTCGCCAAGGGCTATCTGCGCACGGTGCACATCGAGGCGAACTCGCGGCTGTGCATGGCCAGCGCGGGGACCGGATACAAGCAGTCGCTCGGCGCGGACGGCCCGCCCGGCTCCTACGACGACTTCGAGCACGCGGACCTGTTCTTCGTGATCGGCGCGAACATGGCCGACTGCCATCCGATCCTGTTCCTGCGAATGGCCGATCGGCTCAAGGCCGGGGCCAAGCTGATCGTGGTGGACCCGCGTCGCACCGAGACGGCCGCGCGCGCGGACCTCTTTCTGCAGATCGCCCCAGGCACGGATCTCGCGCTGCTGAACGGGCTGCTACACCTGCTCGTCGCCAACGGTGACATCGACGCGGAATTCATCGCCGAGCACACCGAGGGCTGGGACGCGATGCCGGAGTTCCTGGCCGACTATCCGCCGCAGCGAGTGGCGGAGATCACCGGACTGGCCGAGGCCGACATCCGCACCGCCGCTCAGTGGATCGGCGCGGCGGGCGAGTGGATGTCGCTGTGGACGATGGGACTCAACCAGTCCACGCACGGCACCTGGAACACCAACGCGCTGTGCAATCTGCACCTGGCCACCGGAGCCATCTGCCGTCCCGGCAGCGGGCCCTTCTCGCTCACCGGGCAGCCGAACGCGATGGGCGGGCGTGAGATGGGCTACATGGGACCCGGCCTGCCCGGCCAGCGCAGCGTGCTCTCCGCCGAGGACCGCACGTTCGTGGAGACCGTCTGGGAGCTGGAGCCCGGCACGCTTCGCACCGAAGCCGGGCCCGGCACGGTGGAGATGTTCCGCGAACTGGCCGCCGGGGCGATCAAAGCGGCCTGGATCATCTGCACCAACCCGGTGGCCACCGTGTCGAACCGGAAGACGGTGATCGCGGGCTTGGAGGCGGCCGAACTGGTGATCGCCCAGGACGCGTACACCGAGACCGCGACCAACGCCTACGCCGACCTGCTGTTGCCCGCCACGCTGTGGGCGGAGGCCGACGCGGTGATGGTGAATTCCGAACGCAACCTCACCCTGCTGCAGCAGTCGGTGCCGCCCACCGGTGACGCGCGGCCGGATTGGCGGATCATCGCCGACATCGCCACCGCGATGGGTTTTCCCGGTTTCGAGTTCGCCACCAGCGCCGAAGTGTTCGCCGAGATCAAACGGTTCGCGAATCCGGCGACCGGCTACGACCTGCGTGGCATGAGCTATGACGCGCTGCGCGACGGGCCGATGCAGTGGCCGTGCCCGGAGCCGGAGCGCAGGCGCAATCCGATCCGGTACCGCAACGACGGGGTCAGCCAGACGCTGTTCGTGGACGAGAACGGCCACCGGCCCCGGCTGGCCTTCGCCACGCCGAGCCGCCGCGCGGTGTTCTGGCCGCGACCGCACCTGCTGCCGGAGGAGATGCCGGACGACGACTACCCGTTCCTGCTGAACACCGGCCGCCTGCAGCACCAGTGGCACACGATGACCAAGACCGGCAAGATCGACAAGTTGACCAAGCTGAACGGCACGCCGTTCGTCGAGGTGCACCCGGCCGACGCCGAGCGGCTCGGGCTGCGCGAAGGCGACCAGCTCGAGATCGCCTCGCGCCGGGGCCGGGCCGTGCTGCCGGTGCAGGTCAGCGACCGAGTGCGGCCGGGCGATTGCTTCGTGCCGTTCCATTGGAACGACGAGCAGGGCGAATACCTCACCATCAACGCGGTCACCAACGACGCGGTCGACCCGGCCTCGCTGCAACCGGAGTTCAAGGCGTGCGCGGTGGCGCTGCGCCGGGTGGCCGCCGTACCGCGACCCGAGACTCCCGCCGCGCGGCCCGCGGCGGAGTCGGCGCACCCGTTGGCGGCGGTGCTCGGCCTCGACAGTCACACCGCACCCACGCTCAGTGAGACCGAGCGGATCTACCTCAGCGGCTACCTGGCCGCGCTGCAGGCGCTTCCGGTGACCGGTCAGCCGGTGCTGCCGGGGTCGGCGCCGATGTCCGCGCACAGCAGGCTGTGGGTCGACGGGCTGCTGGCCGGCATGTACTCGCGCGGCGCGACGAGTCCGGCGCCCGCGGTCGACAAGGGTGACACCGCCCGCGCCGTCACCGTGCTGTGGGCCTCGCAGACCGGCACGGCGGAGGAGTTCGCGGCCAGCGTCGCGGCGCATCTGGCCGCACACGGCTTCGCGCCGCGACTGCTGGATCTGGACTCCTGCGAGCCGAGCGCGCTCCACGGCGACGTGCTGGTGGTCAGCAGCACGTTCGGCGATGGTGGGCCGCCGGACAACGGAGCGGATTTCTGGGCCGGCCTGGCCGACGGCGCCGTGCGGCTGACCGGTGTGCGGTTCGCGGTGTTCGCCCTCGGCGACTCCTCCTACGACGACTTCTGCGGCTACGGCCGCAAACTCGACGAGAAATTCGCCGAACTGGGCGCGACCCGGTTGCTTCCGCGCGTCGACAGTGAACCCGACTACGAAGACGCGGCGCGGCGCTGGCTCGATGACGTCCTCGCCGCGCTCGGCGACGGGGATGCCGGGCAGCTGGACTCTTCGGCCGACTTCCCGACGCACGGTGGCAGCGGTTCGCGGCCCGTCGCGCCCCGGGGTGGCGTCGCGACGATGGAATTGCCGAGCGCCGCAACGGCACTCGGCCGTCTCCGCACCGCGACGCCGTTCACCCGCACCGCGCCGCTGCGCGCGCCGCTCGTGCGCAACGACTTGCTGTCGGCCGGAGGCTCACCGAAAGAGGTGCGCCGCTTCGGATTCGATCTGCGCGGGCTGGACGCCACGTACGAGGTGGGTGATTCGCTGGGCGTCTGGCCGGTGAATTGCACCTCGCTGGTCACCGAATGGCTGGCCGCCACCGGGCTGGACGGTCGCCGTGTCGTCGAGGTCGATGAGCGCGAAATACCGCTGGCCGAGGCGCTGCGCACGCACTACGACATCACCAAGGTCGGTCAGGACCTGCTCGGCTTTCTCGCCGAACGCAACCACAGTGGCAAGCTCGCCAAACTGCTCCGCCGGGACAACCGCAACGAGCTGGCGAATTACCTGTGGGACCGGCAGGCGGTGGACGTGCTGCGCGACTTCCCGGTCCGCGCCGATCTGGTGGAGTGGCTCGGCACGCTGAAGAAGTTGCAACCGCGCCAGTATTCGATCTCGTCGAGTCCGCTGGTCAGCCCGGATGAGGTGGAGCTGACCGTCGGCATCGTGCGCTACGGCGACCCGGCGGCCACCGGTTCGGCGGCGCGGCGCGGCGGGGTGTGCTCGACCTTCCTGGCCGACCGGGCGCATGCCGACGTCACCGATGCGGCCGTGCCGATCTTCCTGCAGCGGGCACCGCATTTCCGCCCCCCGGCCGACCCGACCGCTCCGATGATCATGGTGGGCCCCGGCACCGGCATCGCCCCCTTCCGCGGCTTTCTGCACGAGCGCAGGGCTCTCGGCTGCACCGGGCGCAACTGGCTCTTCTTCGGCGATCAGCACGCGGCCCAGAACTTCTACTACCGCGCCGAACTGGAGGACATGTTCCGTTCCGGTTTCCTGACCCGGCTCGACCTGGCCTTCTCCCGCGACCAGCGGGAGCGGATCTACGTGCAGCACCGCATGATCGAACACGGCGCCGAGCTGTGGTCCTGGCTACGCGAGGGCGCCCACTTCTACATCTGCGGCGACGCCAGCCGCATGGCAAAGGACGTCGATGAGGCGCTGCTGCGCATCGCGCGCATCCACGGCAAACTCGATGAGGACGGCGCGCTGGCGTTCAAGAAGCAGCTCGTCGCCGAAAAGCGTTACGTCCGAGACGTCTACTGACCGAACCCATGCTCACACCGCGGCCGGGTTCAGGCGGGTGAAGTCGGGGAGGCGGTAGTACGGGTAGTAGGGGTAGGGCGGGGTGGTGGCGCTGGCTTTGTCGAGGCGGGCGATCTGGTCGGCGTCGAGTTCCCAGCCGATCGCGCCGAGGTTCTGGCGCAGTTGCTCCTCGTTACGGGCGCCGACGATGACGGTCGCGACGGTGGGGCGGCGCAGCAGCCAGTTGAGGGCGATCTGCGGGACGGTCTTCCCGGTTTCGGCGGCCAGCTCGTCGAGCACGTCGATCACGTCGTAGAGCTTCTCCTCGTCCACCGGCGGTCCGGCCTCGGCGGTCCGGTGCAGACGGCTGCCCTCCGGAAGCGGTTGTCCGCGCCGGATCTTGCCGGTGAGCCTGCCCCAGCCCAGCGGACTCCAGACGACCGCGCCGACCCCCTGGTCGCGGCCCAGCGGCATGAGTTCCCACTCGTAATCGCGCCCGACCAGCGAGTAGTAGACCTGGTGCGCGACGTACCTGCTCAGACCGTTGCGATCGGCCGCGGCAAGGGATTTCATCAGCTGCCAGCCCGCGAAGTTGGACGCGCCGAGATAGCGGATCTTGCCCGCGCGCACCAGATCGTCCAGCGCGGCGACGACCTCATCCACCGGGGTGCCCGCGTCGAAGGCGTGCAGCTGGAACAGATCGATGTAGTCGGTGCCCAGCCTGCGCAGCGACGCCTCCACCGCACCGATCAGCCTGGCCCGGCCGGAACCGGCGTCCCACGGGTCGGCGCCGGTCGGCAATGTCGCCTTGGTGGACAGCAGCACCCGGTCGCGCCTGCCCTTGACGGCCGCGCCGAGCACCTCCTCGGAGGCGCCGTCGGAGTAGACGTCGGCGGTGTCGAACATGCGCACGCCTGCGTCCAGGCTGATGTCGACCAGCCGCCGCGCCTGCTCGGCGTCGGTGTCGCCCCACGCGCCGAACAGTTCACCCCGGCCGCCGAAGGTACCCGCGCCGAAGCTCAACGCCGGGACGAGCAGACCGGACGCCCCGAGCCGCCGGTACTCCATCTGCGTGTCCACCGTCTGAACGTTCATCGGACCGCCCTCCTAAAGGGTCTATAGTTCCATTAACAACTCGGACGGTACACCCGTTCGCGCATAAATGAAACTGGAGTCCCGTTATGGAGCTGGAAGAGGCTACTCCCGGATCGGTTCGACCCGGCGGACGAACCGCGCGGGTCCGCGCCGCGGTACTGCAGGCGGCGGGCGACCTGCTGGCCGAACGCGGCTTCGCCCACCTGGACCTCGCCGAGGTCGCGGCGCGCGCCGAGGTCGGCAAGACCACCGTCTACCGCCGCTGGCGCACGCCGACCGGCCTGATCGCCGACCTGCTGGTCGACATGGCCGAGCAGTCGCTGCCGCACGCCGACACCGGTTCCCTGCTCGGCGATCTCACCGCCAACGCCCGCCTGGTCGCGCGGACACTGTCCGATCCCCGTCAGGGCGAACTCTTCCGGGCCGTGATCGCGGCCGCTACCTGTGACGACTCCGCCGCGGCCGCCCTGCGCCGCTTCTACGACGTCCGGCTCACCGAATGGTCGGCCTGCGTCGAGGCAGCCATCGCGCGCGGCGAAGCACCCGAGGGCACCGACGCACGCGCGGCACTGTCCGCGGTATCGGCCCCGCTGTACTACCGACTACTCGCCAGCGGCGACCCCATCGATGACGCCGCGGCGGATATGGCCGCCGGCGCCGCGGTCGCTGCCGCGAACGCAGGCTCCTTCGTGACCCGGCTCTGATCCGAACTCCCGGCTAGCCGGACACCGCTCCCCTGGCCTGCGCGGTCCAGTCGGCGCGGCGGCCGGTGAAAGCGAGCACCCGCTCCAGATCCGACGCTTCGGCCGTAACCGGTTGCACCGGCCCGAACGCACCGGGCACTCCTTCGGCGGGCATCTCGCTCAGCATGTCCAGCAAGGTCGCCAGATCTCCGGCGGCACAGGTGAAGGGCTGATCGGTGGCCGTCGCGAGATCCCAGCCGTGCACGACCACTTCGTCCAGGGCGACCCTGGCCATCACCGGGGCGGGCTCGCTCACCCCGCCAGCCTCCGTCACGCCGTCCCAGGCCGCTGGGTCACGCCACGCCGCCACCAAGGCCTCGAGCCGGCCCGGAATGCGCGTGCGCCAGTCCTCCGGCAGGGCGCGCTCGGACGGGGGCGGCGGCGCGACCGAACCACCGACGGCCTCCTTCGTGGCCGCCTGACGGAATGCCTCGGTCAGATCCACCACGTGCGCGAGCAGGTCACCGACCGTGGTGTCGGCGCACGGCGTCGGCGCGGCGAGCTGGTCGTCGGTGATTCGGCCGACCACGGTCGCCAGTGCGGCGGCTGCGGGCTCGAAATCGAACTCAGGGGTCATCGGGCCTCCTTGGGGCGAGAGAACGTCTCTGGATATCGAGACGACGCGAGGCGGCGAAATTGAGCGGCGCACCCCTTCGCAACCAACTCGTAGCGGCGAAAAGCCCTGGAAAAGCGGATAATTGAAAGATGAAGGGTGATCGAGTGGAGATCGTCGTCGACGTCGGCGACGGGTCTCGCAGTTACGAGATCGCGGCTACCCGGGCGGGTCGGCGGGTCGAGGTACGGATCGCGCGGGGCGTGGTCGAAGTCAGCGAGGTGACGCGATCGGGGACGGCGGTGCGAACCGCGCGGTTCATGGCCGGGCGAACGCTCGCGCTGGTCGAGCACCCCGCGAGCGGCACGGCGCCGCAGGACGACGAAGTGCGACAACACTGACCCACCGACGCTTGCCGTGCGGCCCTGCCCCGGGCATCCTCGATGCTGTCGGAGTTGATCGTCCGCCTCGATTGCGGCGTGCCACGACGGGTATGCCGATCGAGAGGCCTACGTGGAGAGGAGCGCACGATGTCAGATCCCCTTGCCGACGCGATCCCTGAGGCCGATCTCGCCGAGCAGTCCGTTCCGGCGTATCCGGAGCAGCCGGTGCCTGCCGACGACCTGGCGGAACAGGAGGACACCGTCGGACGGGCGATCCTGGAGCGCGACATCTTGGAGGCGAACCCGGCGGACGTGATCGAGCAGTCCATCGCGGTGCCGATCGATGACGACCCCGAGGACGAACTCGAGTACTGACCGCCCGCTCGTCAGGGCTGGATCTTCGCCCGCACCGCGGCGTGCAGCTCGCGCAGACTGGACCGTTCGGTGGCCACCTCGAGCACCCGCGTGCCATGGGCGTGCCCGGTGAGCTCGACGGCCAGCTGCTGTGGATCCACCTGCCGGTGCGGGATGCGGTAGGCGGCGCACAGTGCGGCGAGGTTCATGCCGTGCGGTGTGCCGAAGACCCGTTCGAATACGCCCGCGTACTGCGGGTCGCCTTGCTCGAGCAGTTCGAAGATGCCGCCGCCGTCGTCGTTGGCCACCACGATGGTCAGATCGGCAGGCCGTGGTTCACCGGGCCCGATGAGCAGGCCGGACGCGTCGTGCAGGAAGGTCAGGTCACCGATCAGCGCGATGGTTCGCCCGTCGTGGTGCAGTGCGGCGCCGACCGCGGTGGACACCGTGCCGTCGATACCGGCGACGCCACGATTCGACAGCACCTTGACTCCCGGCCGCGGATGCGACACCAGCGCGGCGTCGCGCACCGGATTGGAGGCGCCGAGCAGGAGCTGGTCGCCGTCGTGCAGCGCGTCCATCACGACCGCCGCGACGTGCAGCCCGGTGGGTTTCGGGTGCCGTGCGAGTTCGGCACGCACCACCTGATCGGCCTTCGCGTTGAGTTCGCGGCAGTGTTCCAGCCATTGCGCGCTGGGTGTGCCGGTGGTGACCGCGCGGGTGCCGGTGCCGACCACGTTGCCGGATACATCGGGCCAGCGCGGCCCGGTGGTCAGCGCGTACACCCGGATGTCCGGATCGGCGAGCACCTTCGAGACCTGCCGGTGCAAGGTGGGGCGGCCGGTGATGATCGCCTGCTTCGGCCGTAGCAGCGGCAGGGCGAGCGGGTGCAAGGCGGGACCGTGCATCGGCGCGGTGGGCTCGGCCACGGTGGGCAGATCCACCAGCTCCGGCCGCAACCCGGCGCCGTGGCCGGAGATGACGACCGTGTCAGGTGTGAGGTCGAGGTCGAGCGGCACGTCCAGGGTCGCGTACTGGGTCTCGGTCCAGGCGCACTCACCTGCGCGACCCGTGGGAGCCGACTCGCCCGGCGCGAGGTCGGGAACCAGTGGCTCACGCAGCGGCACGTCGAAGTGCACCGGGCCCGCGTTGCCGGAGCGGGTGCCGCGCGCCGCGGCGAGCACCCGGCAGACCGCCGAGCGCCACTGGCTGTTCTGCTGACCGTAGGGCGCATGATCGGCGTCGCCCGCTTCCTCCTCGGCGAGGCCGAGCGAGATGGTGGCGCGGACCTGGCTGCCGAACAGGCCGAGCTGCTCGATGGTCTGGTTGGCGCCGGAACCGAGCAGCTCGTAGGGCCGGTTGGCGCTGAGCACCACCAGCGGAACCCTGGCGTAGTTCGCCTCCAGCACGGCGGGTCCGAGATTGGCCACCGCGGTGCCCGAGGTCATCACGACCGGGACCGGGACCCGGCTGGCGATCGCGAGACCGACGGCGAGGAAGCCCGCCGTTCGCTCGTCGATGCGCATGTGCAGTCGCAGCCGCCCGGCCGCATCGGCAGCCTGCAGGGCGAAGGCCAGCGGAGCGTTCCGGGAGCCGGGGCACAGGACGACATCGCGCACGCCCCCGCGCACGAGCTCGTCGACGACGACCTGCGCTTGTGCTGTAGACGGGTTCACGCCTCCAGACTGGCAGACAGTCAACTAGAAGTCCCTGCCGGGAGGCTCGCAATCACACTGTGTCCTCGCACACTGCCTGTGTCACGGCACACGGATCGCTCGGAGGGATACAAGCGGCCCGCCCGGCTCGCGTCCGGGTAACTGCCGCGCACCCACGAAGGGAGCAAACCGGGCCCGCTCAACCGCCCCGAGGCAGCGTGCACT
Organism: Nocardia gipuzkoensis; assembly: GCF_021183645.1. Classification (NCBI taxonomy): domain Bacteria; kingdom Bacillati; phylum Actinomycetota; class Actinomycetes; order Mycobacteriales; family Nocardiaceae; genus Nocardia; species Nocardia gipuzkoensis. The sequence continues at coordinate 1,889,738 of NZ_CP089225.1, forward strand.
GTAGCTCCGGCTCGAATGCCCACGTGCCCGGCGCACCCCAATCCCGGGTTCCGAGCGAAGCGAGACCGAGCTTACGCGGTTCGCGGCCCTGCTCGCGTCCGAGCGGCCGCCGCGTCCGCGACGAAGTCGCCAGCGGCGGTTGCTCGGACGCGAGCCACACGGGGGCCGCGAACACCCAGCGCCGCAGGCGCTGGCAAAACCAACACAGCCCGGCTCGCGTCCGAGCGGCCGCGACGAAGTCGCCAGCGGTGGTCGCTCGGACGCGAGCCATAAAGGGGCCGCGAACACCAGCGCCGCAGGCGCTGGAAAAAACTCAGCCCGCGTGCTTTTGGATCAGGTCGCCGACCCGCGGCAGCGCCTCGACGACGTGCTTCTTCGCCGAGGAGCGCATCGAGGAGTAGACCTTCTGCAGGGCAGGGCGAGTGGAGGACTCGGCCCGGGCGTCGGTGACGGCGAGCAACGCCTCGGCGACCTCGTCGGACTTGGCGACGAGCAGATCAGCGAACTTGCCGGAGCCCGACGCGGCGTACTCCTGCCAGAACGGCTCCAGCTGCGCGACCAACTTGGGCGCCAACGACTCCAGCGCATCGGGCACGATGGACGGGCTGATCTTCTTGACCGCCGCGTAGCCACCCTTCACAGCCAGGCCGGACGCACCACCCTTGTCCGAGACCTCGGCGTCGAGAACCTCGACGGCGTCGGCAAGGAAAGCCGGGCGCTTCGCGTCGTCGAGCAGGGATTCAGACAGTGCTGCAACCACTTTCAGGTTCCTCCGGATCGGGTTTCGATGAACGAGCGAGGGCAACTATACGCACCCGCGCCAGCATTCACCCGGCTATGGCTGCCACGGCAGCAACTCCACCATCAGACCTTCACAGTCGGCGAGCAAATCGCCCTGCTCATCGAGCAATTCGGCGGTGATGAAAGTCTTGCGCCCTTCGATCCGGTCGACCCGCCCGCGAACGGTCAGCTGCGTTTCCAGCGGAGTGATCTTGCGATAGTTCACGTGCAGGTACGCGGTGCGGCTGATCGGCCGTCCGGCGTAGTGCACGATCATGCCGAGCAGGTCGTCGAACAACAGCGGCAGCACGCCGCCGTGCGCGGCTCCGTTGCCGCCGAGATGGAAGCGGCGGAACACCCCCGTCATCTCGATGCCGTCCGGCCCCGCCTCGACCACTTGCCACGGCAGCAGCAGAAGACTTCCGCGGCCCGGCAATTCGACGGCGCGGCCCGCCGGTCCCTGCAACTCCGGCGCGCGGTAGGGCTCGAGCAGCTCGATCAGTTCGCGAGCTCTGGCCCGCGCGGCCCCGAAGACGTCGTCCGGCGCGTCCACGGATACTGCGAGATCCTGCAACGTCCGCATGGCGTCCACGAACCCGCCGAAGTTCGGCCCGACCCGCGCGGGCGTGACCTTCGGAAACCCGCCGTGCTTCTCGTACCGGGACCCGTCCACCGCACTCCGGTCGATAACCCGTTTCACTCGCTCGCTCATACTTGCACGGTAACGCGTAGTTTTACACCGTCAAATCGAAGGTGCGCACAGTCGGCAATCGCCGACCACAGGTCGCCCCGACGACCAGCCCTCCGCCCGCGCACCCGATGCCGTGAACTCGACTACCAACGCACCCGGCGCACCCCAACCCCAGCTTTCGAGCGAAACGAGACCGAGCCTCCGCCATTCACGACCCGGCTCCCAGCAAAGCGACCGACGATTCACCGCTCGACCTACCGATCAACCGCTCCAAACCGCGTGCGCTCTGTTGTGCGCTCGACTACCCACGCGCCCAGCGCACCCCAACCCCAGGTTTCGAGCGAAGCGAGACCGAGCATCCGCCGTTCGCGGCCCGGCTCGCGTCCGAGCGGCCGCCGCGTACGCGACGAAGGAGCAAGCGGCGGTCGCTCGGACGCGAGCCATAAGGGGGCCGCGAACACGCCGCGCGAAGGCGCGGCAATCCCACCCAGCAATAATCACAAGGGTGACGTTCAATCCGAAGCTGTGGCGGCCCGTTCCGGGATTCGAGAATCTGACCGACATCACCTATCACCGGCATGTCGAGCAGGGCACCGTGCGTGTCGCTTTCGATCGGCCGGAGGTGCGCAATGCGTTCCGGCCGCATACGGTCGACGAGCTCTACCGGGCTCTCGACCACGCCCGGATGACCCCGGACGTCGGCGCGGTCCTGCTCACCGGCAACGGTCCCAGCCCCAAGGACGGCGGCTGGGCCTTCTGCTCCGGCGGTGACCAGCGCATCCGTGGCCGCAGCGGCTACCAGTACGCCAGCGGCGACACCGCGGACACGGTCGATCAGGCCCGTGCGGGCCGGCTGCACATTCTCGAGGTGCAGCGGCTGATCCGCTTCATGCCGAAGGTGGTGATCGCGCTGGTGAACGGCTGGGCCGCGGGCGGGGGTCACAGCCTGCATGTGGTCTGCGATCTCACCCTGGCCAGCCGCGAGCACGCCCGCTTCAAGCAGACCGACGCCGACGTGGGCAGCTTCGACGGCGGCTACGGCAGCGCGTACCTGGCCAAGATGGTCGGCCAGAAGTTCGCCCGCGAGATCTTCTTCCTCGGCCGCCCGTATACCGCCGAGCAGATGCACCAGATGGGCGCGGTGAACAAGGTCGTCGACCACGCCGAGTTGGAGGACGTCGCCCTGGAGTGGACCGCCGACATCAACGGCAAGTCCCCGCAGGCCCAGCGGATGCTCAAGTACGCGTTCAATTTGCTGGACGACGGACTGGTCGGCCAGCAACTGTTCGCGGGCGAGGCGACGCGGATGGCCTACATGACCGACGAGGCCGTCGAAGGCCGCGACGCGTTCCTGCAGAAACGCGAGCCGGACTGGACCCCCTACCCCTGGCATTTCTGACATGGACATCCTCAGCAGCCGGATCATCCTGCGGCCCGCCGACTACGAGGTCACGCTCGCGTTCTATCGGGAGGGGCTGGGGCTGGCCATCGCGCGGGAGTATCCCGGCGGGACGGTCTTCTTCGCCGGACAGTCGCTGGTCGAGGTGGCCGCGCACGGCGGTTCGGGAAGATCGTCGTCTTTCGAGGGCGCCATCTGGCTCCAGGTGCGCGATGTGTCCGACGCCGCGGCCGAGCTGGCGCTGAAGGGCATCAGGATCGAACGCGCCCCGGTCGAGGAGCCGTGGGGCCTGCACGAGATGTGGGTGCGCGACCCAGACGGTGTGCCGATCGTGCTCGTCGAGGTGCCGCCGTCACATCCGATCAGGCGAGATTCGCGCTGGTCACCTGCGGAGTGACCGTTCCGTTCGGTAGTTCGGCGAGCCGCGCCGAGTTGCCAACGCGACACCCGGCGAGGACGATAACGCTCGGACGGCCACCCGACCGCCGACGTCCGGGCCGGCTGTGTCCGTGTCCCGTCCGACGAGTGAATCGCAGTCTCGATGCCTGTCGTACTTGAGCCCCGATCCGTCCGGGTGGCCGCTGCGTGGTTGCGCGGCTCCGGCACACCGACCCGTTCCGCGCGCGGCGGCGCGGGCATGACACGATCCCTACCGTGAGGGAGCGCACCGAGCGAGCCATGGGCACAGCGGCTCTGGGCACGACCGAGCCGGGCGAACGGCGAGGCACGGCATGAGTAAGACACTGCGAACGTTGGTGATGCCGACGGGGTCCGGTCTCGGCGACGTCATGCCCCACCTGAGGGGGGCGCTGGAAGGTAACGGGGCCGCCTGGCTGCCCATTCCCGCCAGCGACCGGCGCGAGGCGAGACGACTGAGCGACGCCCTCTCGCCCGGCGAGCCGATCGATGACGAGATCGCTCTGGTGGTGACCACCTCCGGCACCACGGGCGTGCCGAAGGGCGCGATGCTCAGCACGGCGGCCCTGCGCGCGAGCGGCACCGCCACGCACGAGCGGCTCGGCGGCCCCGGCAACTGGTTGCTGGCCCTGCCGACCCATCACATCGCCGGTATCCAGGTGCTGCTGCGCAGCATCCTGGCCGGGACCGAACCCACGGTGCTGGACGTGTCCGGCGGATTCCTGCCCGAGGCCCTGGCGGGCGCCATCACGGGCATGCGCGGTGAACGGCGCTACACGGCCCTGGTGCCGACCCAGTTGATCAAAGCGCTCGAATCGCCGGTCGCCACCACCGCGCTGGCCCAGCTGGACGCCGTGCTGGTCGGCGGCGCGGCCACGCCGCTGCCGGTCTACGAGCGCGCGCGAGCCGCCGGCATCACCGTGGTGCGCACCTATGGCATGAGCGAGACCTGCGGCGGTTGCGTATACGACGGCGTGCCGCTGGAGGGCGCAAAGGTCCGGATCGAAGAGGGCCGGGTCGTGCTGGGCGGTGCGATGATCGCCTCGGGCTACCGCAATCAGCCCGACCATCCCGCTTTCGCCGAACCGGGCTGGTTCCGCACCGAGGACGCGGGCGCCTTCGACGACGGCGTGCTGAGCATCACCGGACGGCTCGATGAGGCGATCACGACCGGCGGCTTGCTGGTGATCCCGCAGGTCGTGGAGGCCGTGCTGATCAACCACCCGGCGATCAGCGAGGTGGTGGTCCTCGGCCTGCCGGACGAACGACTCGGCCAGCGCGTCGCCGTCGCGGTGATCCCCGCCCCCGGCGCGACGCCCGACCTGGCCGAGCTACGCGAATACGTGTCCGCCGAACTGGACTCCATCGCCGCCCCCCGCGAACTCGCCGTCCTGGCCGAGTTCCCCCTCCGCGGCCCGGGCAAGCCCGACCGCGCCAAACTCCGCGAATACCTATTGGCCGAATCGGCCCACTAGCACTAGCCCGGCAGGCGCGATACCTTTCTCCGCCACCACCCCCTGGCCCTGACGCCGCGTATACGCGGCGAAGCAGCGACCACTCGGACGCGAGCCCTGAAGGTGCCGCGAACGCCCGACACTGAGGCGTTGGCCTCCAACACGGCCTGTCTCGCGTCCGAGCGACCATGCGCAGGCCGCGAACACCGGCCGACTCGACCGTCAGCGGCTCCGGGCGACGTGCACTATGCCCGAGCCCGGCTACGACAGGCCCACGCTCACCCCCAACACCAGTTTCCGAGGGAATCAAGACCGAGCCCCGGCCCGGCTCACCTCCGTGCGGCCACCGCGCGGGCCGTAACCACTGACAACCACCGCTCGCCCCGGCAATCAACCTACCGGCTCCGTGGGCGATGCCCTCAGCTCGACTACACCCGACTCACACCCCCAACCCCGGATATTGAGCCGAACAAGACCGAGCATCCGCCGCGGCCCGGCTCACCTCCGAACCGCCGCCGCGCAGGCCGTAACCACCGACAACCGCTCGCTGACGATCGGCCCTCTGCCTGCGTGCCCGATGCCCTGAGCTCACCTACCGACGCGCCCGGCGCACCCCAGCCCAGGTTTCGAGCGAAGCGAGACCGAGCATGCGCCGTTCGCGGCCCGGCTCGCGTCCGAGCGGCCGCCGCGTCCGCGACGAAGGAGCAAGCGGCGGTCGCTCGGACGCGAGCCACAAAGGGGGCCGCGAACACGCCGCGACGAAGTCGCGGCCAAGGACAGAGCTGTGCAAGAGCCGTGCAAGTCCGGGCGACCACAGTTGTCGGCATGACTTCATTCGCACCAACGTCAGCGCTCGCCGTCGAGGCGGACGGCTTGGTCAAGGTGTTCGGGGAACAGCGGGCCGTCGATGGCGTGAGCCTGGCGGTGCCGCAGGGCTCGGTGTACGGCGTGCTCGGTCCGAACGGCGCAGGCAAGACCACGACCATCCGCATGCTGGCGACACTCTTGCGACCGGACGGCGGCAGCGGCCGGATCTTCGGCCACGACGTGGTGGCGGAGCCGACAGCGGTCCGCTCGCTGATCGGCGTCACGGGCCAGTACGCCTCGGTGGACGAGGACCTGACCGCCACCGAGAATCTGATCGTCTTCTCCCGCTTGCTCGGCCTGAGCCGGATCGATGCCCGCCGCAAGGCGGTCGAGCTGCTGGAGGAGTTCGATCTCACCGAGGCGTCGAACAAGCCGCTGCGCAACTTCTCCGGCGGTATGCGCCGCCGCCTCGACCTGGCGGCCAGCCTGATCGCGACGCCGCCGCTGCTGTTCCTGGACGAACCGACCACCGGCCTGGATCCGCGCACCCGCGCGCAGATGTGGGAGACCATCCGCCGCTTGGTGCGTGAGGGCGCGACGGTGCTGCTCACCACGCAGTATCTGGACGAGGCCGACCAGCTGGCCGACCGGATCGCGGTGATCGACCGCGGCAAGGTGATCGCCGACGGCACCGCCGACGAGCTGAAGGCCTCGGTGGGCGGTTCCTCCCTGCATCTGACTCTCGTCGATCGCGAGCAGCTGGCCGAGGCACGCCGCATCATCGGCGATTTCCTCGGTGTCGAAGCGCAGATCACCCCGGAGGCCGGGCGGCTCACCGCACCGTTGGCCGACGCGGGCGTCACCGCCGATCTGCTGATCCGCCTGCGGGAGTGGGAGATCGGCGTGGACGAGATCACCGTGACCAAGCCGAGCCTGGACGAGGTCTTCCTCACCATCACCGGTCACCCGGCCGAAGACACCACCGACGAGTCCGAGCAGAGCGCGGCATGAGCGTCAGGCCCGGAGGCGGCAGCTTGCGTGACCACGGAGGGCCCGCTCATGCCGACAACGAACACAGCATGAGCGTCCGGCCCGCAGGGGGCAGCCCACGTGACCACAAAGGGCCCGAGCAGGCCGACAAGGAACACAGCGTGAGCCTCAGGCCCGCAAGCGGCAGCCCGCATGACCACGAAGGGCCCGCGCAAGCCGAAAGGAACAGAGCATGACCACCATCACCGCGACCGAGGCGCGCCGTGCGACGCCGAAGGCGATTCCCGAAGCGAGCAATCGCATACCGCTCGGCCAGACCGTGTCGAATTCGTTCACCATGGCCTACCGCGGCCTGTTGAAGATCAAGCACAAGCCCGAGCAGCTGTTCGACGTGACGATCCAGCCGATCCTGTTCACCGCTTTGTTCGCCTACATCTTCGGTGGCGCCATCGGCGGCAGCGTGCGAGACTACCTGCCGGTCCTGATTCCCGGCATCCTGGTGCAGACCGTGGTGCTCACGTCGGTCGTCACCGGCACCCAGTTGCGCGAGGACATGGACAAGGGTGTCTTCGACCGATTCAAATCCCTGCCGATCGCGCGGATCTCGGCGCTGGCGGGCGCGCTGCTGGCCGATATGGCGCGCTACGTCATCGCGACCGTGCTGACCATCGTCGTCGGCCTCGCCATCGGCTACCGCCCGGAGGGCGGCGTGCTCGGGGTCGTCGCGGCGGGCCTGGTCATCGTGGTCTGCTCGTTCGCGATCAGCTGGATCTGGGCGCTGGTCGGCGTCACCGGCAAGAGCGCGGCGGGCGTGCAGGGCATCTCGATGATGATCATGTTCCCGCTGACCTTCATGTCCGGCGCCTTCGCGCTGGTGAGCACGATGCCGGGGTGGATGCAGGGGCTCAATCACGTGAATCCCGTGTACTACATGGTGAACTCCTGCCGGGGACTGATGAACGGCACGTCCTTCGGCGGTGACCTGGCCTGGTCACTGATCGGCTCGCTGGTCGTCATCGCGATCTTCGCACCGCTCACGGTCAAGGCTTATATGCGGCGGGCGTGAGGCGCATGCGAAGCGGCGGCACGGCGGGTGACGAGTGGTCACCCGGCGTGCCGCCGTCATGTTCGCGGACCCGAGGAGCCGCGACCGGATCGGTGACTGTCGTCCAGTTCCTGCAGCATTCGCAGGATGCGATCGGCGGAGTCGTTCCGGCGCAGGTGACCGAGGCGGCGGCGGGCTTCGGCGACCTGGCCGGCGCCGAGCTTCGCGACGGCCGCGTCCAGGTGCCGTTGCCAGCGCAGCGAGGGGTAATCCTGACGGCAGAAGACGTTCGCAGCGAGCACCAGCAAGTCGAGACCGAGGCCGGCCCGTCGGTCGACCGCGATGAGATACGAGCCGATCGCGCAGGCCACGCCGCCGATCTGCGGCAGGTCCCGATACTGGGCCATCATCGGCACGGTGAGTTCGGCCAGCTGCGCACACAGTGCCGCGCCGGTGTCGGCGGAGCCGTGGATCACCTGCGCGGCGAGCGCCGCCGCGCCCAGCATCAGGGCTCCCGGGCCGGGGCCTAGCGCGCCGTCCGGCCAGCCGAACAGGTCGAGCGCTCGCTCGTAGCGAGCGAAACCGTCCGCCGCGTCACCCTCCGCGAACGCCAGCTCGGCCGAGCTCTGCATCACGGTGGACAGCAGTCGATTCTGTCCGAAGGACGAGCTGTCCAGGTCCGGCGTGCCGAACGCGAGGTCGAGTTCGCGGCGCGCCTGCTCGAACTCACCGCTGCCGACCAGCGAGGCCACCAGCAGGCTGCGGGTCTCCACGGTGTCCTCGTAAGCGCCGAGACGCTGTAGCACGTCGAGCGCCCGGCGGTAATAGGTCACCGACTCGGCGTAACGGGCGGTCTGTCCACAGGCCTGTCCGAGGTGCCTGGACACCATGGCCCCGCTCCAGACATTCTCGTGCCCGAAAGCCTCCAGCGCCTTGATCGCGTCGATGCTGGAGCCGCGCACGTCGCCGCCGTTCTCCCGGATGTTGGCCCGCAGCAACAGCGCCGCGGCCCTGGTCTCCGGATCGGCCGAATGCGCCGCCTCGGCGAACAGTCTGCTGAGCCCGCGTCCGTCGGCTCTGGTGAGCACGACCCGGCCGACGAACAGGTTTCGCTCACTGATTTCGGCGTGGTGCCGGAGCAATCGGCGCACGCGCAGGCGCAGCTGCGCAAGTTCCCGCATGCTGCCGTTGGTGTAAGCGAGATGCAGGAACATCATCTGGTAGGTGACGAGCACGAGGTCCGGATGCGGGCCGTCCGTGCCGAAGCCGACCGCCGGAATTTCGATGACCCGCTCGGCCCAGGCGATCACTTCCAGGTGCGATCCGCGGATCATCCACAGCGTCGCTACGACCGGGAACACCGTGTACGCCGTCGCGGCGTCCCGTCGTTCGATGCCACAGCGCAGCGCGGCGAGCAAGTTGTCCAGCTCCGCCGCCACGGAGAGCGCGAGGTGGACTTGATCGCCGGTCGCATACCGGCTCGCCGCGTCATCGGCGTAGTTCCTGGCCCACCACATCATCCGGGTGTCGACCGAGTCCGGCTCGCCCGCGACAGCGGCCAGCTGTTCCTCCCCGAATTCCCGCACAGTCTCGAGCATGCGATAGCGGGTGCCGTGCATTTCGTCGTCCAGCACGGTGAGCAGCGATTGGTTGACCAGACCGTCGACGGCGGCGGCGACATCGGTCACGTCGGCTCCACTCGCGACCGCCTCCGCGGCCGACAGCGTGAAACCGGCTGGGAAGCGGCACAACCGGCGCAGTGTCGCCTGCTGCTCGGTGTCCAGCAGGTTCCAGCTCCAGTCGATCACCGCGTGCAGGGTGCGGTGCCGTTCGGGCGAACTGCGATCGCCGTGGCGCAGCAGCGCGAACCGATCGGCCAGCCGCTCGTTGATCTCCTCGACGCTCATCACCCGGACGCGGGCGGCGGCCAGCTCGATGGCCAGCGGCAGCCCGTCGAGCGTGTGGCAGAGCTGGGCGACGACCTCCGGGTCCAGCCGGACCGCGGGGCGAACCGCTCTGGCGCGCGCGGCGAACAACTCGGTGGCGGGTGAGCCTGCCGGATCGACGGTCAGCGGCGGCAAGGGATACACGGTTTCGGCGGTGATCGCCAGCGGCGAGCGGCTCGTGGTGAGCACGGTCAGCCGGTGCGCTACCCCGATCAAGTCGGCGACCACCACGGCGACGGCGTCGATCAGGTGCTCGCAATTGTCCAGGATCAGCAGCATCGAGCGCGCCGACACCGCGTCACGCAACCGCTTGCGCAGGTCGACGGTGTGCCCGGAGCGCAGCGCCGCCGTGTCGAAGGCAACCTCGCTGAGCCCGAGCACCGCGGCGATCGCCGCCTCGATCTCCACTCGGGCGTCGCCGCCCTCCGCACGTACCGACGCCAGCTCGACCAGCGCCACCGGGCGGGTGCCCGCCACCCGCGCGCCGAGTTCGTTGGCGACCCTGGTCTTGCCCGCGCCGCCCGGGCCGAGCACGGTCACCACCCGGGACTCGCGCAGCAGGGCGGTGAGCGCGGCGAGATCGTCCGTCCGGCCGAGCAGCGCGTTGGGCGCGGCACGCAGGCCGATCGCGGCGAGCTGCGGTTCCGCCGCGACGGTGGCACCGGCCGGCGGCGCCGAATCGGCCGCGAACCCGCTCCGCGACCCTCCCTTCGCCAACGGCGGCGCGGCGCCACCCGAGGCGGGTCGCGGCGGCGCGAGGCGCCCGATCGGCTCTCCGCGCAGGATCGCCGTGTGCGCCGCGGTAAGCGCCGGTCCCGGATCGGCGCCGAGCTGGTCAGCCAATCGGGAGCGGAAGGCCGCGAAGGATTCCAGCGCCTCGTTGGGCAGTCCCGCCGCGGCGAGCAGCCGCAGCAGGGCCAGCTGCGCGGGCTCGTCCAAGAAATCGGCGCTGGCACGCCGGCGAGCCAGGCGCAGCGCACCGTCGATATCGCCGCCGTCCTCGCGTGCGGCGAGTTCGAGCTCGTCGAGTTCGGCCAGCCGCCGCCCGGCCGCGGCGCGCAGCTCGTCGGCGAGATCGCCCGGGGGCAGATCGGCGCCGGGGTCGCCGCGCCACAGCGCGCGCGCCCGCGCGATCTCCGCCAGGCACCCGGGAAGGTCGGCCGCGGAGTGCAATCCGCGCGCCCGCGACACCAGCTCGCCTACCCAGGCCAGGTCGACCTGGTCTGCGCCGAGGGTCAGCCGGTAACCCGCCGGGCCGATTTCCAGCGCACCCAGCGGCAGCGCCGAGCGGAGCCGGGAGACCTGGGTATGCAACGCGTTCATCGGCGACCGCGGCGGCTGTTCGCCCCAGACCTCCTCGATCAGGGCGTCCGCGCCACGGCTGCGGCCGGGTCGCAGTGCGAGGGCGGTGAGCAACAGCCGGGAGCGCGCCCCTGGCAGCGGTGTCAGGGCACCCTCGCGGCGCAGCGCGACCTCGCCCAGCAAGGCCACCACGACCGATTCGCCTGCGGGCGTCGTCACTGCTCGACTGTGGCCGTGCGGGCCGTTGTGCTCCGGAAACATCCCGCGGTCATCGTAGGCGAGCAGGCCCGACGAGGCCGACACGATTTCTTTGCCGCGGTCAGGAGCGGTCGGTCGCATAGTCTGACCCCCATGGCTGAGTTCGAGGTGGTCCGGTCGGCCGTAATCACGGCCGCTCCCGCGCGCGTGCACGGGCTGATCAACGATTTCCGCGAGTGGGTCAAGTGGTCGCCGTGGGAGGACCTCGACCCACAGCTGCAACGCAGCTATTCCGGGGCGGACTCCGGTGTCGGCGCGCGCTATGCCTGGAGCGGCAATCGCAAGGCCGGGGCGGGCAGCATGGAGATCATCGGCAGCGCCGACCGCGAGATCGGCGTGCGCCTGGAGTTCCTGAAGCCGATGAAGGCGACCAACATGGTGACCTTCACCCTGGACCCGGTCGAGACCGGCACCGAAGTGACCTGGCAGATGACCGGACAGCAGACCGGCCTGATGGGCTTCATCGGCAAGATCATCCCGATGGACCGATTCATCGGCCGGGATTTCGAGAAGGGGCTCGCGCGGTTGCAGGAGGCGGCGACGGCCTGACCGAACTGAAGACGGACTCCGTCCGACCGCGCCCACTAAGGCGTACCTCCGCCTCCGCTGCGGCCATGCGCGAACTGAAGACGGACTCCGTCCGACTGCGCCCATTAAGCTGCGGGCATGGCTACTGCAGCGCAATGGATCGAGGGCGCGCGACCCCGTACCCTGCCGAACGCGATCGCCCCGGTGCTCGCCGGGACCGGCGCCGCCGCGTCCGTCGACGGTGCGGTGTGGTGGAAAGCGATTCTCGCGCTGCTCGTTTCCCTGGCGCTGATCATCGGCGTGAACTACGCCAACGACTATTCCGACGGCATCCGCGGCACCGATGACGTCCGAGTCGGCCCGTTGCGCTTGGTCGGGCAGAAACTGGCCTCGCCCGCCGCGGTGAAGACCGCCGCGATCGTCAGTCTGGTGATCGCCGCCGTCCTGGGTCTGGTGCTGGTGTTCACCAGCGCGTGGTGGCTGCTGCTCGTCGGCGCGGCCTGCCTGGCCGGGGCCTGGTACTACACCGGCGGCAGCAACCCGTACGGCTACAGCGGATTCGGTGAAGTGGCGGTGTTCGTCTTCTTCGGCCTGGTCGCCGTGCTCGGCACCCAGTTCGTGCAGGCGGGCCGGATCGACTGGGTGGGTGTGCTGCTCGCGGTCTCGGTGGGCGCGTTCTCCAGCGCCGTGCTCGTCGCGAACAACCTGCGCGACATCCCCACCGACACCGACTCCGGGAAGGTCACGCTCGCCGTGAAACTCGGCGACCCGCGCACCCGCACCCTGCACCTGGCGCTGCTGACGGTGCCGTTCCTCGCGACGCTGGTGCTGGTGGCCCGCACGCCGTGGGCGCTGGCCGGGCTGCTGGCGATCCCGCTCGCCGTGCGCGCCAACGCGCCGGTGCGCGGCGGCAAGGGCGGCCTGGAACTGATTCCGGCCCTGCGGGATTCCGGCTTGGCCCTGCTGGTGTGGTCGGCGGTCACCGCGCTGGCGGTCGGGCTGGGTTAACGTAGGCGAGTCCGGCCTTCGACCGACGCGACCGCCTCGGCCCGAACGCGGCTTTCGCGCGAAGCGAGACCGAGCGTGGTCCGCGGCGTGGGGAATCAGTCCGCGTCCGGCACCAGGATGCCCAGCACCCAGTTCACGATCGAGACGATGATGCCGCCGAGCACCGCGGCCCAGAAGCCCTCGACGCGCAGGCCGTAATCGGTGAACGCGTCGGTGATCTCGGCGGTCAGCCACAGCATGAACGCGTTGATCAGCAGCAGGAACAGGCCGAGCGTCACGATCACCAGCGGTAGTGACAGCAACTTCACGATCGGCTTGACCAGCGCGTTCACCACCGTGAACACCGCGGCCACCGCGAGGACGACGGCGATCTTGGCGCCGGTGCCGCCTTCGGGCGCGAGGATGTCGATCTTGTCGACCCAGAAGGCGGCCAGCCAGATGGCCGCCGCGTTGATGATCAACCGAATCACGAGCTGCATGGGCCAATGCTAGGCCCAGAATGCGGGCAGGCGCCGCCGGAAAGACCGACTGGGACAGCGCATGCCCGCTCACTCAGGCCGCGCGGTCGAGCAAAGTGTGCACTTCGGGGCGCAACCGGTCGATCGCGGCGGCTCCGCCGAGCAGGCGCTCGGTGGTCTGGTTGGGCGCCCGCAGGATGCCGAGCAGGATGTGCCCGGATTCGATGGTCTTGTCCTTGCGGCCGAGCGCCTCGCGCAGCGAGAGCTCGAGCACCTTCTTCGCGTCTCTGGTGAACGGGATGTGCCGGTAGTCCCCGGCGCGCCCCCAGCCGAACAGCCCGCGCCGCGGCTCGGGTGCGGCGCGCTCGAGCGCGTCCTCGCCGAAGTGGGCCTCCAGCGACTCCCGCACCGCGTCGAGGTCGATCCCGATGGACCGCAACGCCTCGGCGTCCTCGGCGCCGAGCGGATCACCCTTGCCCTGCTCGGCGAGCGTGCGCAGCACGCCTTCATGGGTGAGTCCCGCGTCGGCGAGCAGTGCCGCGAGCTCCGGCTCGCCCTGCGCGAGCAACCCGAGCAGCACGTGCTCCACATCGATGGTGGACGAGCGCAGTTCCCGCGCGTCCTCCTGGGCGACCACGATCGCCGTGCGCGCCGACCTGGTGAACCGTTCGAACATCAGCGGCTCCTGTCTCTCCGGTTGTATTTCTGGTGGACCGCCTGCTTGCTGACCTCGAGCGCTTCCGCGATCGCCTGCCACGACCAGCCCTGGGCACGGGCGTTGGCGACCTGGATCGCTTCGAGACGTTCGAGCAGCCTGCGCAGCGCGAGCACCGCGCGCAGCCCGACCTTGGGATCGGGGCTGCCCGCGGCCGCCGCCAGAGTGGTTGCTTCCGTCATGACGTCAATTTTGATTGACGCACAGGCCTCGTGTCAACAAAAATTGACGAACGAGGACGCGGCCCAGCGTGATTCCACGATCCGCGAACGAAGAAGACGCGCCTGCGCGCGGCAGGTCAGCCGTCCCAGACGCCGGTCGCCAGGAACTTCTCCAAGATCGCCGTCGGCCCGGCGAGGTCCAGCCCTTGCGAGGCGACCCACTCGTCATCGAAATACGTTCCGGCATACCGATCGCCGCCATCGCACAGCAGCGTGACCACGCTGCCGCTGCGGCCTTCGGCGATCATCTCGGCGATCAGGGCGAACACACCCCACAGGTTGGTTCCGGTCGATCCGCCTACCCGCCGGCCCAGCCGCGTGCTGGCGAACCTGGCGGCGGCGATGGACGCCGCGTCGGGCACCTCGAGCATGCGGTCCACCACCTGGCCGACGAACGACGGCTCCACCCGCGGGCGGCCGATGCCCTCGATCCGGGAGGACATTCCGGTCTGATAGGCCGCGTCCCCCGTCTCGTATCCGCCGAAGAAGGCGGAATTCTCCGGATCGACCACAGCCAGCTTCGTCGCGTGCCTGCGGTAGCGGATATAGCGGCCGATGGTGGCGCTGGTGCCGCCGGTGCCCGCCCCGACCACGATCCACTCCGGCACCGGATCGGTCTCCAACGCCATCTGATGGAAGATCGATTCGGCGATGTTGTTGTTGCCGCGCCAGTCGGTGGCGCGCTCGGCGTGGGTGAACTGGTCCATGTAGTGGCCGCCGCATTCGGCCGCCAGCCGCGCCGCCTCGGTGTACATGTCCGGCGGGCGCCGCACGAAATGACAGCGTCCGCCCTGCGCCTCGATCAGCGCGATCTTCTGCGGGGAGGTGCTCGCCGGCATCACCGCGACGAAGTCGAGGCCGAGCAGGTTCGCGAAATACGCCTCGCTGACCGCGGTGGAACCGGAGGACGCCTCCACCACCGTCGTCCCCTCGGTGACCCAGCCGTTGCAGATCGCGTAGAGGAACAGCGAGCGGGCCAGGCGGTGCTTGAGGCTGCCGGTGATGTGGGTGGACTCGTCCTTGAGATACAGCTGAACGTTCCACTCGGCGGGCAGCGGGTAGCGCAGCAGGTGCGTATCGGCGCTGCGCTGGGCGTCGGCGTCGATCAACCGCACCGCGTTGTCGACCCAGTCGCGCGGGGCGGCGTGATCGCAGGATTTCACGAAGGCGTGCCCGAGCCGGGCGGGGTGGGCGGCTGATCACCACGCAGCCGCGCGCGCAGCTCCGCCTTGTCGCGCCGTCTGCGCTCGTCGACCAGGGCGATGTCCTCGTTGACCTTGACCCGCAGCCGCTTGAACAGGGTCAGCGACAGCGGCATCGCGATGATCAGAGCGAACAGGGCGGCGACCACCAGCGGGATCTCCACCGACACCAGTCGCGCGGCCAGCACGATCACCGCGGTGAGCACCACCACGAGACCCAACCTGGCGACGGTGTACAGCGCTAGATTGCGGGCCAGCCTGCGTCCTGCGCCAGGGGTTTGCTGTCCGGAAGCACCTTTTGGTGGAGTTGCGTCACGCACATCCCTCAGCCTATGCGAAGCTGTTGCCCGCCCCCGGTGCACGCCCATAGCCGGGGGTGGGGCGCACATCCGTTTTGTCTATTACCTCCCCTTTACCAACTGTAGGTGGTTCGAGTACCTAGGGGTTTCAGTGCGACGATGGCGCCATCTGATGAGGGAACTGTCGAGAACGGAGAGGTTTGCTATGACTGCGATCACCGTCGGCGGCCAGGACACCCTGCTGACTCCGGGCCAGGTTGCTGCCCTGTTCCACGTCGACCCCAAGACCGTGACGCGCTGGGCTCATGCCGGGCGCCTCGGGTCGTTGCGCACACCGGGCGGACATCGCCGGTTCCGCGAATCGGAAGTACTCCAGCTGCTCAAGTCGCTGACCACCGAGGCGACCGCACGCTGATCGCAGGCCGCGCGGGCCCGTCGTGCTCGGGTCCGCGCTCGCCCGCAGACCATTTTCGCGTCTGCGGTGTGCTGGAGTCACGTCCGCGACTACCCTCGTAACCAGGAGGTGAGCGACGTGACGTACCTGTTGGCACTCATCGCGGTGGTGGCAATAGCGGTGTTGTGCTGGAAGGCGTTCGGCCCCGAGCGGACTGGACCCACTGCCCCGCAAACGCGTTCACCACAGCGCAAGCGCGTCATCGGACCCGACGACGACCCGGAGTTCCTCTGGCGACTATCTCGCCAGCACCGAGACGGCGAGTCCGGTTCCGCCGAGCGCTGATCGTTCGGCATTACCCGCGCGAAAGCACGCGCCCAGCGGCATCGGGCGCTCGCGCGTTTCTCGCTGCTCAGCACGTTGTGCCGAGCATCAGCCGTGGCGCCGTCCTGGCGGCACGGCGATCGACAACCGGTACGTGTGGGGCAGGCGCGCTGCGGTGCGCCTGCCCCACACGATCCGCGAGCTATCGATCAGGGCTCGCCGTTGACGACCGCCATCAGCGCGTCCATGAACGGCTGCCCGCCCTGGATGGCTCCACCCGCGATACCACCGACGACCAAGCCGATCGGGCCGGTGATGATGCTGAAGAAGCCCAGACCGATCAGAGCGCCCAGCAGACCGCCCAGTAGCGCACCGCCGACCACGCCGACGACGTTCTTGTTCAGTTCGGCGATCAGCCGGTTCATCGAGCTGATCGGCTGCATCTCGCCGATCTCCTTGGCGTCGGCCACCGGAGTGAGCGCGAGACGACGTCCGCTGTCGCTGATTTCGTGCGCGACCGACAGCTTGCTGCCGGAAACCTCGAAGGTCAGCGGCACTTCCGCGACCACGGCTCCGGTGTCGGAAGTCAGCTTGATCTTGGTGCCGTCGTCGACCACCGCGAAGCTGCCGTGCTCGACGGCGGTGCTGATCGCCCCGGTCTCGCGGGAGACCGTGGTGCGGTAGTCGACTCCTTGCTCGACACCAGCTGTGGTGATCTCTCGATCCGGTTCTACGGGTTTCGCGTTCGCGGCGCCCGCGGTGATGCCCACTGCGGCAACCGCACCGAGCGTAATGGCGGCAATAGTGCCGAACTTCATTCTGGAATTCCTTCTCAGCAGACACCCGGCTCCGGAGGCCGGATGGCGTGTGACTGTACAGCGCCCGTGACTTGTTTCCAGACCTGGCGGCCGGCACACATGATCGAGAAGGTTCGTTATCCGATTGTGATCACTCCTGTCGATGGCGGGGCCACGCAGGTGCATTTCCGGGACGGATCACCGGTTCCGGGAAGGAGAACTCGACGCGGACGCGCCCCGTAGTGTATGCATGGCGTGGTCTTCAATCCGCAAGATTCACAACTTCGGGTCGCTAGGTGGGTTCGAAGGGTTACAGCTCTGGAGGACGTGACGTGTCGCGCCAACGTGTCCGTGCCGGTATCACCCTGGCCGCCTTCATGGTCGGGACCGGGCTCGCGGCCGCCCTCGTGGTCTTCGCCGCGGTATCGATGAGCGGTCCCGCCGACGAGCCGGCCAAGGCCGCCCAGACCGCTGACGCGCCACTCGCATCGGCGCCCCCCTCGACCACCGAGGAGCCACTGCCGACCACCACGGAGGCGCTGCCGACCACGTCGGCGATGCGCGGCGCGTCGAACAAGAGCGCCACCAGCCTGCAGGTGAACATCGGCGACTGCGTGTCGTTCGGCGGCGCGGGCGGGATCGACAAAACCGCTTGTGGCAGTGGCAACTCCCTGTACAAGGTCATCGAGAAGGCGCCCGCGAACAGCACGTGTCCCGCCGACGCCGACCGCACCTACAACGACACCTTGCACGGCGCCGTGCAGGCAGCGCTGTGCCTGGATATCGATTGGGTGGTCGGCGGCTGCATGGAGCTGACCCCCGACAATCCCAAGCGACTGGACTGCGCGGCCCCCGCCCCCGGCGCGGTCCGGGTGATCGACGTCAAGCAGAACACGGTCGACGTCAACGCCTGCGGCTCGGCCGACAGCGGGATCGTCTACCAACAGCGCCATTTCGTCGTCTGCGTCGCCCGGCTCTGACCTTGTCGAGGACTCGTTCGCACACGCCGTTTCCAGCCACGGAGGCGAGGTGCCGTACGACGCCCTTAACAGGCTTGCGAAGCCCGCGGCCCGCCGAGGGTCCGCGCGACAGACTCACGGCCGCAGGGTTTTTCGGCGTGTAATCGGCATGCTCATTGCCGTGTCCGATCGCGGCGCGGATCGATGGCACTGTCGCGGCCGAATTCCGAAGCGTAGCCCGATAACGCTCGCGCCGATCACTTTTGACGCCCTTCCACTGATAAAAATCAAATAGTTCCGCCAAATAACGTTCCGCACGTGCCGAGGCGGCATCAGCTGTCCGTTTCCGGTCGTGTCGTCGGGTGGGTTGGTCGATACTGGAAGCGTGCGGAACAAGCTGTGGGGTGGGGTTCTGATCGTTCTCGGCGTCACCGGGATCGGGCTGGGGATCTGGCTGTTCTTGTCGCTCGGCTTGGACGAGGGTGACAAGCTGGCCAGCGTCGTCGGGATGTTCGTCGGGATCGCGGCGCTGGGCATTTCGATCTATGGCGTGGTCCTGGCACGCCGCGATGCCGGCGCAGCGGCAGCCGGTTCGACCGGCGGGACCTCCATCACCGGATCCGTCATCGGGGGCGGCGTTTCCACGATCACCGACGTCGCGGGGCCGGTCACCATCCGCCGCCGCACACCTGCGCCCGGAGCGGTACCGCCGCCTGCTTCCCGCGCGCCAGGCCGCCCGAGGAGGCAACCGGCTACCGATCTGACGATCACCGACAGCACGGTGGCTGGACGGGTCGACCGTATCCGTGGCGCGGGTTCGGTCGAAATAGACGAATGAAGTTGCGCTGGTGGCGCGATCGTCACCCGGGGCCACAGCTCGCCAACAGCAGCGTCGGCGGCAGCGTCATCGCCATCCGGCACGTCGTCGGTGATGTCACCGTCACCGATCGCGCCGTCGACTCCGGTCACCGGTACTGGTGTGAGCCGTTTCCCCGTGCGGAGAAGCTGCCGGTCGACCAGGCGCGGGCCCAGCCGTCGCTGCTGTTGCAGCCACGCTACAGCGTGGTCCGGTTCCTCGGCCGCGACAGCGAACTCACCGAACTCGACCACTGGCTGGCCACAGCCGAGCCCATCGCGGTACATCTGGTGCACGCCGCGGGCGGAGAGGGAAAGTCCCGGCTGGCCGGTCGATTCTGCGAGAACGCCACCGCCACCGGGTGGGCCGCGTGGCGGGCGATCCACACCACCGAGGCGAGCGGCCTGCCCGGCACCATCGCGTTGACCGACCGCAACGCGGTGCTCCTGGTCGTCGATGACGCACACCGCTGGCCGGTCGCCCACCTGGACTCGCTGGTCACCAATCTGCGCGCGGTCACCGCCACCGGCGGTGTGAAGGCGCGGGTGCTGTTGCTGGCACGCGCCACCGGGTACTGGTGGTCGACCCTGTCTTCTCGCTTGCTCGAACTCGGCGTCGCCACCAGCGTGACGGCACTCGCGCCCTTGGGGTTACGGTTCGACCGCGCGTCGGTCTTCGACAGCGCGGTCACCGGATTCTCCCGGGCGTTGCAGCTGCGCGACTTGCCCGCCAATCGCTACCGGGTCGGCATCGATCTCGGTGACCCCCGGTTCGATTCGGTGTTGTCCATCCATATGGCGGGTCTGGCGGCCATCCATTCCCGCATCCGCAACGTCTCCCCCGGCCACGACCCCGCAGCGGTCTCGGCCTACCTGCTGGGTCTTGAATACACCGACTGGGCCGACCGATTCGAGCGGAAACTCATCACCACCAGCCCCGAGGTCATGCGCCGCGTGGTTCATCTGGCGACCATCACCGGCGGTATGTCCCACTCCGACGCCCGCGCCCTGCTCACCTCGGTCGGGCTGGCGGTCGATGAAGCTCACGCCGGGCGGATCGTCGACGACCACAGCCTCTGTTATCCCCCGACCACGACCAGCGTGCTCACCCCGCTGCAACCCGACCGGCTCGGCGAAGACTTCCTCGCGCTCAACACCCCGGGTAAGCCGGACCGCACCGGCGACGCACTACCGGCCGACCCCTGGACCGTCGACGCCGCACACCAGCTCATCCGGCGCGATGGCGGCGCGACAACACCTTGGGTGAGCGCCGGGATCGTCCGTCTGGTCGAAGCCGCGGGCCGCTGGCCCCACCTCGCACCCACACTGCTGTACCCGAGCCTGCACCGCGACCCCACCCTAGCCGCCGTGACCGGAGGCGCGACGCTGACCCGGCTGGCCGACCTCCCCGGCATCACACCCGACATCCTGACCGCCATCCAGCAGTACCTCACCGACAACCCCGGCCTCGACACCACCACCGCCGCACGAGCACTCGACATCGCGCTGCTTCCGCACCGCATCACCTCGACCACCGACCCGGCCGAGCGAGCCGACCTCTACCGCCGGTACTCCTGGCAGCTGCGCGCCGCCCATCGTTACCACGAGGCACTCAGCGCCGCCGAGCAGGCCGCCGAACTCTACCGATCGCTGAACGACACCGACCCCGACCGCTACGCGCCGTCCCTCGCCGCAGCGCTCGCAATTCTCGGGACCCGGCTGGGCGATGTGGGTCGCCAACATCAGGCACTCGGCCCGGCGCAGGAAGCTGTCGCCCTTTACCGGCAACTGGCGGAAACCCGTGCCGAGACCTACCTGCCCGAACTCGGGAACGCGCTCACCCAGCTCGGGATCCGCTTGGGTCGGTTGGGGCGCAACCACCAAGCACTCGGTGCCGCACAGGAAGGCGTCGACCTCTACCGACGCTTGGCCGAGGCCGATCCCGGCCGCCACCTGCCCCACCTCGCCAGTCCGCTGAACAACCTCGCTTCCCGGTTGGGTGCGCTCGGCCGCCACTACGAGGCACTCGACGCGGTTCAGGAAGCCACCACGCTCTACCGGCAACTCGCCGAGGCCGACCCCGACACCCACTTGCTCAATTTCGCCAGGTCGCTGAACAACCTCGGGATCCGGTTGGGCGAACTGGGCCGACATCAGGAGGCACTCGACGCGGCACAAGAATCCGTTTCCCTCTACCGGCAGCTGGTCGAAGCCGATTTCGACGCCCACCTGCCCGGCCTCGCAGAGACGTTGATGCAACTCGGAATCCGGTTGAGCAGGCTGGGCCACCACCACGAGGGGCTCGAAGCCTCGCAGGAAGGCGTCGGTCTGTACCGGCGCCTGGCGAAAGCCAACCCGGACACCCACCTCGCCAAACTCGCGGAAGCCCTGACAGAGCACAGCTTGGGTTTGGGACGGCTGGGCCGCCATCAAGAAGCACTCGAGACCGCGCAGGAAGGGGTCGTCATCTACCGACGCCTCGCGGAATCCAGCCCGGACACCCACCTGGCGGATCTGACCAGCGCGCTCAACAACCTCGGAATCCGGCTGGGCGAACTCGGCCGCCGCCACGAGGCACTCGAAGCCGTCCGGGATGCCGTCGCCCACTACCGACAACTGGCCGCGGCCAACCCCGAGACCTACTCGCAGAATTTCGCCAGGTCACTGAACAATCTCGGAATCCGGTTGGGCGAACTCGGCCACCACCACGAGGCACTCGAAGCCACACAGGAAGCCGTCTCCCTCAACAGGCGCCTGGCCGAAGCCAATCCGGACACTCACCTACTCGAACTGGCCAAGTCGCTGACCAACCTCGGTGTCCGGTTGAGCAGGCTCGGCCGTCACTACGACGCACTCGAGACCGCGCAGGAAGCCGTCTCCATCAACAGGCGCCTGGCCGAGGTCAACCCGGACACTCACCTGCCGGAACTCGCCGAATCACTTCTGTTCTTCGCCGAGAACACGATCAGAGCCAAAGAGCAGCTACAGCACGGGCTCACCGCCGTCCAGGAAGCGGTCACACTGCTCGAGGCTCAGGTCGATCAGGTGCCCGAGGCATACCGATTCCGGCTCGTGCAAGCCCGCCGGGCCCGCAGCGACCTGCTCCAGCAGCTCTCCACCGAATGGCGCGCGCCGTAACCGTCGGAAGACACGCCGCGCGGCCTCGATCGGTTTGTCCTTGATGGACAAAACCGTTGTGGCTCAGCTCATAACGTCTCCCCCGGCCCCGACGCCGGGGTGAGCGGGCCGATTCCTCATTCTCGGCCGCGCCAGCGCAGTACGGACCGCTGGCTGGGGTTGACGCCCTCGGCGTCGGGTGCTTTCCAATCAGATGGCAGGGAGGCGCAGGGGAATGAATGCCGGTAGGGGGCAAGGATTGTATTCGGCGGGGATGTCCGATCTGGAACGGATGGCGGCGTTCCTGAAAGACGAGTCGACACCCTTGCGGGGGGCGTTGACGGACGCGCGAGATCCGCTGGCGATCGGGTTGCGGTGCTCGGCGGTCGCGGATGCCGATGCGGTGGGCAATCAGGCGACGATCGAGACATTGGCGCGGCAGCACGGGTACACCCTGGCTTCTACGTATGTATCTGCCCCGCAAACGGTGCCGTTGGTTGTGATCGCGAGTGTGCTGGAAATGGTGCACGTGGCCCGCGCGGGCGCGGTGATCGTTCCGGGGATGGCGCATCTGGGCGGGTCGGTCCCGGTCGAGTTCACGCGGGTGTGCAGTGTGATCATGCCGGGGCATGTGATGCTCGGCCGAACTTTGTACCCGCCTCCACCAACGTCCGGCGACAACACGGACGCGGAGGCGCAGAGGTGAGCGCGGCAGGCGTAGGGAGCTTCGATCTGACGACCCCGCACGGGCGATGCGCTTTCCACAAGATGGTCTGTCAGCTCCCGGCCGAGATCGAACCCGAAGCCCTCGGCCGAATCGTCGTGCGGGCGGGTTCGATTGTCTGGGGTGTGTCGGCGCCCGAGCCACCAGCAGCCACCCGAATCGCGGTGTCATGAGCGGCCACACCCGATCTCCGCACCCAGAGGAACCCGACGTACACCTGTCGGTTTATCTGCACGACCAGCGAATGGACTTCGCAGCATGCCTGACCGCCGCACTCGTATTCGTCCAAGACTGGAACGCCCGCCACCGCCCCGGCGCGGTAACCGTCCTCCCCGGCAACCCGACCGGCCTCCCCCGCCTCCCCAACGAACGGCTGTACCTCGAATCCTGACCAGCCCAGTCCGAGGCGGCCCTCGGTTCATCCCATTCGTCTCATCGCGGCCTTGCGCCTTTGGTGCCCACAGCGGCGGAGCGAAGTGGCCGGAGTCACTCGAGAAAGCCGATCGAGGTGGAACCGAAATCGTGACCGATCCGTCGAAGGATGTTGAGAAGCAATGAAGTTGGGCTCGAGGGTCGCACACTTCCACTCCGAGCCGCATAGGGCGCTGATGCGCCGTAACTGGGGAAGCAACAGAGTTGCAAGTAGGCACCGATCCGGTGCGGCGACGTGGGGAGTCGAGTTGAAGATACGCGCATTGGTAATCACCACGGCAGCGGTGGTCACCCTGATCGTTGGTGTGGTCCAGGGTCCGCTCGCTTACGCCTCTTTTCCCTGGGGAGCGTGCGGAGTCAGCTCGCCCGCGGACAAGGTGGTCACAACCTTCGGCAATTGGAAACTGTTGTGTGGGGACGAAGGCTCAGGTTATCGGCACATCCAGCAGAGGCACATGAGCGAGTGGGAAGGCCTCGCGGCGATCGAAGGTCGCAATTGGAGGGACATCGCCGACATGGCTATCGCCAAATCCCATGACGCACCTGACTGGCATGGCCCGGTCGGCGGCGGCAAGTACTGTTACACGGGGCAGATCTATCTCGTCAACCGCACCACCGGTGCGATAGCCAAGACGGTTCAGCCCACTGTGGTCGTGAACGAGGAAGGCAGGGTCATCACCGCCTACCCTGGAGGAGCCTGTGGTGGAAAAGCCTGAGCCCAGCTTGGATGAACTCACCGATTCGGTGATTCGTGCCGGTACCGAGTGGGGATACCAGTTCGGCCGCGACGATGCCGGTCGGTTGCAACTTACGTCTGTCGGCGAATCGCCGGTGGTGCCCCCTATCGAGTTCCGGTTCACCGACCAGGAACTCCGCGGCTACTACTCGCGCCTCGCGGCGAAGGCGGGCACCCCCAATGGCGAGAGCACACCGTGGAAGACGTGGATGGTCCTGATGTCGACTCACCTCAGCGAGGCCGTCTACAAGGCGGGGGTACTGGACCAGCCGTGCGCCATCGTGATCGATAAGGCTGGATTTTGGGCCGAACCAGCGTAGCCGGACGGGTGTCACGCTTTTCGCCGATCACCCGCATGCGCCGCGGCTGTTGGCTTCCGATCCTGATGTGCCTGGCCGTGCTCGGCACCAGCGGATGTCTCGGCGCGGTTGATCGTGCGGACTTCGAGAAGCAGATACGCACACGCGGCGGTGGACTCGTCAACACACTGCCACGCGATGCCATCGCCGCACTCACCAAGCGGCTGGGCACCGCCGATCCGCAAGCGAACGTCGTCCTCCTCACCGCACCGAACTCGACCCAGTTCCGGCTGGTCGCGCAATACTCAAGATGAGGAAAGGCCCACCAGCACGGGTTCGGGCATGAACATCGGCGACGATAGGCCCCTACGGCGGAGTAGGGCGGCGTCCTGCTCGCGATTCGGCTTCACTTCGATCGCACGCACGTGTCCATAGCGACCGCTGGTCTCGTCGCGGAACTGGTAGGTCGGCACTACCTGGAGATCATCCGCGGTTGCGAATGTCGTACCGCCCCAGCTCAGAACGACGAGATCGGTTTCCCCGACGGTTCCCTCGACCCGGTACAGCGGCGCGAACCTGTGGGCGAACATACCCCGCCGAACGGACACCGACGTGATTTCGAACAGGCCGGCGGCCCGACCGCTGTCGATGGTGGATAGCGCGGCGGGCCACGGCTCAGTAGCGCCGATGGGCGTGAAGTCGTGGTTCTGCCGGAAATCATGCCTGTGGTCGAACTCCGCGAGGGACGCCTGCCTATCGACCACGCCACAAATCTGCGTCAGGTCGGGACGGGTGAATCCACGTGCGGCCATGTAGAAACCGATCAGGTTCGACGGTAGATCCTCCTGGGCATACGACGACTGTCCCAGCAGGTCGGTCCACGCCTGCTGAGCCTCGAAGTCGACCGACAGCCGCTTGAATATCGCCAGCGCGACCTGCAGCACTTCTTCACCGGAGAGTGCGCGCAGCAACCGCACCTGCACCGAGGCGCTCGAAAGTACCGTTCCGAATTCGGACACCATGGTGGGGCTGGCGAATTCTCCCCGGGATGCGGTGCCGAACGCGTCCGAGGCTTGGCGTACTCGGCTGATCAGATCGACTGCCAGGTGCGGTGATGCGTGGTCCCAGTCGATCCACCCGCACCGCGTCGAGAAGTCGTACCGGCCTTGTTCGACCCCGGTTCGGCGCGGCACTCGCTGCACTACCGGCACCGCTGCGCTGAACAGGCCGGCGGTGGCCCGGTTACCAACGGCACGCTGAAGCCCGGTCACCCAGTGCTGCCGGCCGACGGGTTCCCGTGCGACATGAGGATCGGTCAAGCGATCAGACCGCCGCATCGCACGCTCATGGGTCACGGATGAAATGTATGTGCATCCGCTCATCGCCGCAGGTACCCGATAGCCATGCGCGCGGACAACGATCTCTGCCCGATCGGGCAACGCTGATCGACGTTCACGAAAGCTGCCTGGAGGGGACGGACCCAGCTCCATCAAAATTCGAGTTCGGTCCAGGGGATGGTGATCGGGAACGGGAAGTCGAACTCGATTCCCTCCGGGTTCTGGTGCGTCCACTCGGCGGCGAGGATGTAGTTGGCGGCGCGGAGTGGGGGGACCCCGTCCGGGAGCTGAGCATGGCCGACGTCGAGGCCGTAAGCGCGAACGGTGGCGATCGCGCTGATCTCGCGGGCCAACGTCACCTCCCAGTACCACGGGATGCCCGCGCCGGCGTAGCGCCCTTTCTTCGCCTCGATGTCCGTCTGCGTATTGGACGGGGACAACACTTCGCCGACCAGCAGGACATCACTCCCGCGCACGTCCTGATAGGGGGAATCGAGGCAGCGGTGGACCAGGAAGTCCGGCGTCAGGAAGTTCGATTTCCCGGTGCGACCCAGGAATACGTCGGTTTCGAAGTTGACACGCCAGCACTGTTCCGGCTCGTCCGACATCGACTTTCGTGCGCAACGTTCGATCGAATTCGTCAGCCGACGTGTGAAGACCTGGTGTTCGCCGGGCCCACGCCGTACCCAGACCACATGACCGTCCCACAACTCGATCTGCTCCGCGATCTCCTCGGGGAGCCGCTCCAACTCCTCCCACGTCATCGACTGGGGAAGGTCGGGCCGTTCGAAGCGCGGCAGCGACATGCCGCAATGGTAGTAGCCGGCACCGCCCATACGGCTGCCTGTTTCTCGGCCAGACCCCGAAGAGGTACAAAGCCGAGCGGCCCGAGCGAACAGCTCCCCAGAGGGGAACGCAAGGGTCCGAGCGGGTCAGTTCAACCCCGCGTACGAATGCAACCCGCTGATCACCATGTTGATGATGAACAAGTTGAACAGCATGGCGACGAAGGCGGCGATGTTGATCCAGGCGGCCTTGGTGTCGCGCCAACCCGAGGTGGCGCGGGCGTGCAGGTAGGCGGCGTAGAGAACCCAGGCGATGAAGGAGCAGGTTTCCTTCGGGTCCCAGCCCCAGAAGCGGCCCCAGGCGGCCTCGGCCCAGATGGCGCCGAGGATGACGCCGGCGCCGAACAGCGGGAAACCGATGATGGTGGTCTTGTAGGCCAACCGGTCCAGGGTGCGGGCGTCGGGCAGGCGGCGGGCGATGGCGCCGAGGATGTTGTCGGACTCCTCGCCGTCGGGCTGGCGCAGGCGGTACAGGAAGAGCATGCTCGCCACGCCCGCGAACAGGAACACGCCGCTGCCGATCGCGACGATGGTGACGTGCAGCGGCAGCCAGAACGACCGCAGCGCGGGCACCACCGGCGCGGCGTCCGCGTAGAGCACGGTGCCCGCGAGGAACAGCAGGAGCAGCACCGGCACCAGCACGAACGCCCAGATACCGCGGTAGCGCTGATCGCGCAGGAACACCAGACCCACCAGCACGGCGGCGGCAGTGGCCATGGTGACGAACTCGTACATGTTGCCCAGGGGGAAGCGGTCGGTCGCGAAGCCGCGCAACACGATCGCGCCCACGTGCAGCGCGATCGCGACGATCAGCACCGAGAACGCCATGTTGCCCAGCCGCTCCGACAGCGGCCGCCGCGCGGGCTCGACGATGCGTCCCGGCCCCTGCGGTGTCGATCCGCCGCCCACCGTCACCAGCTCGCGCTCGGCGACCTGGCGGCTGCGCGCCGTCGCGTACTGCCAGATCAGCAGCACCAGCACCAGCGCGTACACCACGATCGCCGTTTTGAACGCGAAATCGCTGTACCTGGCGATGGTCTCGTCGATCGGCATGGTCACTCTCCCGTGGTCTCGGCGCGCCGCGCCGCGGTGGTCTCTGCGCCGGTGTCGAGCAGGCGGGCGCGCAGCCGGTCGAACTCGCCGCCCCAACCCGCCTGGTCGGTCCTGGCGAGCCCACCCATCTCTACTACAGTGCGTCGTTGGTCAACGGTACCGGCTGCGTTCTCGGCCGGGTACACCCGCACCCAGATCCGGCGGCGCTTGACCAGCAGCGAGACCAGCAGGCCCGCCATCATCAGCAACGCGCTCACCAGCACCCACTGCTGGGCGGGGTCGTGCGAGACCTGGAGATTCACGAACTCTTGCGCGCCGTCGAAGGTGACCTTGGTGCCGTTCGGCAGGGTGGCCGACTCGCCCGGACGCAGATTGACCCTGGCCTCCTTGGCCAAGCGCCCCTGTTTGACCTGCTCCGGATCGAGGGCGAACAACGACTGCGGCTTTCCGGTGTCCAAGCCGGTGTCACCGCGATAGATGTCGACCGCGACGGCCGGATCGTTCATCGCGGGAAACGCCGAGGTCAGCAGAGATCCGTGGAACATCGCGGTGGGCGCGAACAGCCCCTCGATCGCGATCTGGTTCTTGCGGCGCTCCTCGTCGGTGGCGTACATGCCGCCGGGCGGGTCGATCCGCAGCACTCCGCTGGACAGGAACGTCGACGCGTCGTCGGGACGCCACTGGATGGACTCGGTGCGGGTCTGGCCGTTCGGGAAGGTGACCGTGAAGGTCGGTGCGTAGCCGTGGCCTTGCAGGTAGAGCCGGTCGCCCGCGACGCGCAGCGGGTGGTTGACCTGCACCCGGGTGTCGCGCCAAGTGTTGTCGCGCAGGTCGTCGCCCGCCTGGTAGGCGAGGTTCGCGGTGAACATCTCGGCTTGCCCGTTGGGCAGGTAGTCGGCCTGGAAATCCTTGACTCGCACGCAGATCGGCGTCATGCCGGTGCCGTCGTTGACGTTGCCCGCCTTGAACGAGTCGAACACCGCGGGCGATGTGGTGCAGAAGCCGGGTCCGTTGTTCGCCAGCACGATGACGCTGCCCTCGTAGCCGAACAGCTTGCCCGCCGCGATGGCGACCAGCAGTCCGACCAGTGCGAGGTGGAACACCAGGTTGCCGAGTTCGCGGGTGTAGCCCTTCTCCGCCGACAGCGCCACTTCGTCCTCGCGGGTGCCGGGACGCACCTCGGTGCGCCAGCCGCGCAGCTGCGCGCGGGCGTGATCGATCACTGCCCCGGGCGACTGCTCGACGCGGCCCGAGTAGTGGTGCGGCAGTCTGGTCAGATTGCGCGGCGCCCGCACCGGCGGCGTGCGCAGGGCGCGGTAGTGGTCGACCGTGCGCGGCAGGATGCAACCGACCAGGGAGATGAACAACAGCACGTAGACGGCCGTGAACCAGAAACTGGAGAACACGTCGAACAGTTCGAAGCGGTCCATCCACGGGCCGAGCGTGGGCCGGTCGGCGATGTACTGCTCGACCTTCTGCTCGTTCAAGTTCCGCTGCGGCAGCAGCGCGCCGGGAATCGCGGCCAGGGCGAGCAGGAACAGCAGCACCAAAGCGGTGCGCATGCTGGTGAGCCCGCGCCATGTGTTGCGCAGGAACGCCCAGGCCCGTCGGGCAAGCGATGGGCGCGGAGGCCGCGCGGGCGTGTCGATCGGCGGCTGGTCGGTCACGGTCATATCGGCAAGGTCACCTCGGAGACGAACGCATCGCGCACCCAGGCGACGAACTGGTCCCATGCCCCGGTGACCAGCGCGGCGCCGACCGCGACGAGCAGCATGCCCCCGATGATCTGGATGGTGCGGGAATTGCGGCGCAGCCAGCCGACCCCGCGCAGCGCGCTCGCCGACCCGAACGCGAGCACGACGAACGGCAGACCCAGGCCGAGGCAGTAGGCGACGATCAGGGCGACCCCGCGCACGGCCGTCGTCCCGTCGGTGCCCGCGGCCACCGCCATGACGCCCGACAGGGTCGGGCCGAGACAGGGCGTCCAGCCCAGTGCGAACACCCCGCCCAGCAGCGGCGCGCCCACGAGGCTGGTGAGCCTGCGCGGCTCCATCCGGGTGTCGCGCTGCAAGGCGGGCACCAGGCCGATGAACACCAAGCCCATCAGGATCGTCACCACGCCGCCGATGCGTTGCAGCAGTTCCCGATTCACGTTGAGGGTCTGGATGACGCCGAATACCGTCGCGGTGGCGAGCACGAAGACCACGGTGAAACCGGCGACGAACAGCCCGGCCGCACCCGCGACCCGCATCCGTCCGGTGCGCAGCGATGGGGCGGCGGTCACCGTACCCGCCCGCGCGGAGCCGGTTGCGGTGGCCTCGGCGACGGTGACGGGCGGCGCCTCCGCACCGACCAATCCGGCCAGGTAGGACAGGTATCCGGGCACCAGCGGCACCACACACGGCGAGGCGAACGACACCAGACCCGCGAGCAGGCACGCGCCGAGCGCCAGCAGCAGCGGCCCGGAGGCCGCTGTCTGCTGGAACGAATCACCGACTCCGGCGAGCACCATCACAGGTCCTCACCGGTACCGGGCGCGGTGTGCTCGAAGCTCACACCGATTCCTCCCGCGTGTCCTCCGCCGATCGGGCGGCGCGGCGCAGCGAGACCTTCCGCTCGGTGGCGGCGGGCTCCTCGGCTCCGTCGAACACGGCGAAGTCCAGCAGGGATTCGGCGGCGACGCTGCGCGGCACGGTGGCGATACCCGCCCACCGGTCGTCGACGGCCCATCCGCCGCCGATACGTCGGGCGCCCTGCCGTGGCCGACAGGCACGCAGGTGGCGGGTACGGCGGTCGCGATTCACTGTGATTCCTCCGCGGCGATGCTTTCGATTACCGGTTGTAGATCCTCGGCGAGCAGGGACCGCAGGAAGACCGCGGCGACCCGGTGTTGCCGGTCGAGGACGAGCGTGGTGGGGATGACACTGGTCGGGAAGTTCCCGCCGAGCGCCAAGAGCGTGCGCATCGACGGGTCGTAGATGGACGGGTAGCCGACCTTGTTGTCGACCACGAAGTCTTGGGCCTTGTCCTGTTGCGGATCGCGGACGTTGATCCCGAGGAAGGCGACACCCTTGTCCTTGGTCGCCTCGTAGACCTTCTCCAGGGCGGGCGCCTCTGCGCGGCACGGACCGCACCACTGGCCCCACAGGTTGAGGACGACGACCTTGCCCGGGTAGTCCGCGACCGAAATCGTCTTACCGGCCGTCATCAGGTCCGGACCGGCCAGTTCACCGATGGTGCCGCGCGCGGCGGGCGGGTCGTAGCGGATGTCGGTCTTGCCCCCGGGCGAGACGAATTCGAAGGTGCCGCCCGAGGCCACCGCGTCCGAACCGGTCGAGCAACCCGCGAGCGCGGCGACGAGCGCCACGCACACGAGCAGCACCGGCAGCACCCGCCCGGTGCGTTTCGCGGGCGGGTCACAGAACGCGGTGGAGCGGATCATGCGCCGTGTACCGAGGGGTCCGAGCCGCCTGCGGGCTCGGAGTAGACGATGTCGACGAGGGTGTCGCCCTGGTAGACCAGCGAGGTCAGCGACGCGAGGGAGCACTGCCGCTGGCGCGGGTCGTGCCAGAGGCGCTGCCCCTGGAGGAACCGCCGCAGCGTCCACACCGGCAGCTGATGCGACACCAGCACCGCCTCGCGCCCGGCCGCTTCGACGCGGGCTTTGTTCACCGCCGCGAGCATGCGATGCGCGATCTGCAGATAGGGCTCGCCCCAGGACGGGGTGAAGGGGTCGCGCAGCTTCCACCAGTGCCGCGGCTTGCGCAGCGCGCCGTCGCCGACCGAGACGCGCAGGCCCTCGAAGGTGTTGCCCGCCTCGATGAGGTTCTCGTCGGTGCGCACGATCACGTCGTGCTGGGCGGCGATCGGCTCGGCGGTCTCCTGGGCGCGCTGCAGCGGGGAGGCGATGACCAGCGCGATGTCGTGATCGGCCAGGGTCCGCGCGACGGCGGCGGCCTGCGCCCGCCCGGCCACCGAAAGGCTGAAGCCGGGCAGGCGGCCGTAGAGGATGCCGTTCGGGTTGTGCACCTCGCCGTGCCGCAGCACGTGCACGATGGTCTCGACCGGTGCGGTGCCGCCGTCGTGCACCCGCTCGGTGGTGTGGGTCCGGCCGTCGGCGCGTTCGACCGGCTCGGTCCCGTTGGCCTCGTCCCCGGCAGAGGCGGTATTGCCTCCCTTGTCCCCCTTGCGCGCCGCCACGACCTGCGCGTCCGACGACGCGGCGGCCGCGGCGAACTGGGCGCCCGCGTCGACCAGGGTCGATGCCGCGGGCTCGGCGGTCGCGGTCTGCGCCCCGGCGCTCGCGGCGGCGAATTGCTCACCCGCGTCGATCACGGTGGCTTCCGCGCCGGGATCGACGGCCGGCGCGGCGGCCACGGCGGTCGCGCCGTTCGTCACGGGCGCGTCCGGCTCGGCGGATGGCTTGGTTAGCTCGCGCCGGGCGGCATCGGGCTGATCGAGGTCGGAGGTCACGCGCGGGATCCTTCGGGGGTGGCGGCCGCCGCCGCGTGCGCGGCGGCGGGCAAGGCGGCAGCGATACGGTCGAACGCGTCCTCGTCGAGCGCCGCGGAGACGAACCATGCTT
Organism: Nocardia gipuzkoensis; assembly: GCF_021183645.1. NCBI lineage: Bacteria > Bacillati > Actinomycetota > Actinomycetes > Mycobacteriales > Nocardiaceae > Nocardia > Nocardia gipuzkoensis. The sequence continues at coordinate 1,921,715 of NZ_CP089225.1, forward strand.
CGAACGCGCTCGGCGGCGCGTACACGCCGCCGTCGAGCAGGGCGTGGAAGAACGCTGGGTAGCGCCAGGTCTCGCTCGACTTGGCGGCGGCGTAGTCGGTGACCGGGCGTTCGGCGAAGAACACGCTCACCATATTGCCCGCGAACTGGACCTGGTGCTCGACCCCTGCGGTGGTCAGGGCGGAGGTGAACAGATCGCCGAGCCGCTGCGCGTTGCGATCCAGCGCCGCGTACACCGCGTCGTCGGCCGCGCGCAGCGTGGCGAGGCCCGCGGCCACCGCCACCGGGTTACCGGACAGCGTGCCGGCCTGGTAGACGGGCCCGAGCGGCGCGAGATGGTTCATGATCTCGGCGCGTCCGCCGAACGCCGCGGCGGGCAGGCCGCCGCTCATCACCTTGCCGAAGGTGTAGAGATCGCCCGCGACGCCTTCCCGGCCGAACCAGCCCGCACTGCTGACGCGGAAGCCGGTCATCACCTCGTCCATGATGAGCAGCGCACCGTGCTCGGCGGTGAGCGCGCGCAGGCCGGCGTTGAATCCGGGCAGCGGCGCGACCGCACCCATGTTCCCCGCCGCCGCCTCGGTGATCACGCAGGCGATCGCACCGGGGTTCGCGGCGAACGCGGCGGCGACGGCGTCCAAGTCGTTGTAGGGCAGCACGATGGTGTCGGCCGCCTGCGCGCCCGTCACGCCGGGTGAGGTGGGCAGTCCGAGGGTGGCGACGCCGGAGCCCGCGTCGGCGAGCAGCGCGTCGACGTGGCCGTGATAGCACCCCGCGAACTTGATGATCTTGGTGCGGCCGGTGTAGCCACGGGCCAGCCGGACCGCGCTCATGGTGGCCTCGGTACCGGAGTTCACCAGCCGGACCCGTTCCACCGGCGCGACCCGCCGCACGATCGCCTCGGCGAGTTCGATCTCGGCCTCGGTCGGCGCGCCGAAGGACAGGCCGCCACCCGCCGCGCGACGCACCGCCTCCACGACCGCGGGGTGCGCGTGGCCGAGGATCATCGGCCCCCAGGAGCAGACCAGGTCGACGTACTCGTTGCCGTCGGCGTCGACGAGTGTGCAGCCGGCGGCCGATGCGATGAATCGCGGTGTGCCGCCGACGGATCGAAATGCCCGCACCGGAGAGTTGACGCCGCCCGGAATCACCGAGCTCGCCCGGTCGAAGAGCTGAGCGGAAACCGGCACCGCTGCACTGGTCACGCGCGGAGAAGAACTCACGCGTTCCAGTCTCGCAGCACCTGGAAATCGATTCGACGACAGGGTGTAGTGCAGTGACGCAGGCCGCAGCCGCCCGGCAACACGCCGAGGTGAGGTTCGCGCGAATTTCGATCGCTGAACGGTTGCCGGTGCGTAGTCTCAGCACACATTCGTCCATCGTTCGGGAGGGTCTGCATGCGGATTGCCATCGTCAGCGCGGGTGTGCTCACCGTCGTCGCGGGGGCCATCGCGGCTCTCGGCGCCGGGTCCGCCGCCGCGCAGCCGTTCGATCAACTCGATCAGGCGCGGCTGGCCATCCCGCTGGATCACACGGCGACCACCGCGCTGGCAGGCGGACCCATTCCGGCGCTGGTCACCATGGTGGTCCCGCCCAACCGGATCGGCGCCGGGCTGAAAAGCGATTCCGCGATCTACCGCGACGAGCGCGGAGCGGTGTACGCCACATTGCGCCAAGTGGTCCTCGAAGCGGCCAGCCATCCCGACGGGACGGTCACCGTCTATCTGAACGCGCCCGGCGCCCGCAACGGCCGTGTGCTGGATATCTACCAGCACTGGAACTGAGCGGGCGCCGCGCCGCAGTCGTCAGGCGTACATGCAGGGGACCTGCGCCGACATGGTGTGCAGGAAGCACATGAACCCGTTGTAGGGGCCGGCGGAACCGGTATCGGGCACGAGGATCGGCGCGTCGACCGGGCTCGCGTCCTCCAGTGGCAGTCCCGGGCTCGCGCCGGCGGGCCCGGCCCCCATCCCGAGGGCGGCGGCCACGGCAAACGCGGCACAGATCTTCACGGCGAACCGGTTCATCAAACACTTTCCTTCATCGACGCACGTTCCAACTACGGCCGAAATACTAACGGCCCCAGGGCCATTCCAGCCAAAGCGCGCGGTCGACGGGCGTCGGGCACCGGACGCCGCGCGGTTGCACGGTAACCCGTCGGCGCGCCGGACGCAGCGGTTCGCAGGCAATCCGTGGCTACGTGATGCCCAGGCAGAACATGGCGAACCCGGTGGTCACCAGGCACGCCAGCGGCGTGGGCAGCGCGTGCAGCAACGGCGCGGGCGGCGTGGCGGCGAAGACCGGTGTCACCGGGACAGGCTCTGCCGCAACGGCTTCGGCGGACGCGGGGGCGGGGGCGAGCGCTGCCGCGCCGACCACACCGGCCGCCAACGCGCCGAAAAGTGTTCGCTGGACAGTTGGTTTCATGTGATCGGCGTTCCCGCGATCCGCAGGATCAAACGGCCGCGGGAGAACTCGCGCCGACCCGCGCACCGAGTGGACGTCCGCCGATCAGGCGGCAGCCCGGGCGCCACGCAGACCGCGCACGAGCCGCGCCACTGCGTCGATGGCCAGGACCCCGGCCACCGCGACGAGTACGGCGGCCAGCAGCCACCAGGGCGCGATGTAGCGGGTGGCGGTGAAACCAGGCGCGTCGCCCAGCGGCGGGAAATCGGTGGTGCGCACACCGGCGCGCGCGCCGAGTACCGCGCCCACGAGGGCGAGCACGATCAGATCCAGTTCCACGAACACCGCGACGATCCAGCGTCTCAACGGTCCACTCCGTCCGCACTGCGCTCGAGGGCTTCGGTCAACGCCGTACGCAACGCCCGGTGGTCTTTCGCCCAGGCCTGCACCAGGCTGCCGTCGGCCAGCCGCAGCCCGATTCCGGTGCGGCGGCGCGGCACGCCGGTCAGCTCACCGAGCGCCCGCGCGGACTCCCACTCTTCGTCGTCCCAGGAGTCCTCGTCGCGCTCCGGGAGGACGTCGGCGATCGAACTCAGCGGCAGCGACTCGGTGCCCGAACGCAGCGTCTCCGGCGTCAGCTCGACGCTGACGTGCCGCTTGCCCGCCATCACCTGCAGCGCGACGAAACCCGCGATCAGCGCGGCACAGAACAGCAGGGCGAACCAGTGCAGGGCACCACCCGTGACGAGTTCGAGAGCGAGAACGGCCAGGCACAGCATCGGCCCATAGGCGACCGCGCGCCAGCGGGCGCCCGGTTCGGTGAACAAGACGGTCACGCCGGCCCCTTCGCGACAGCGGGCGGCAGCACGACGGAAAGCGAGATCAGCGAGTCAAGCCGGGCAGCAACAGCACGGCGACGGTCAGCACGGCGAACAGAATCAGCAGGCTCAAGACGGCCAGGTCCCGCCGAATGCTGTGCGGCTGCTGGATCACCACTCGCATCGATGCCTCCGATCCTCCGGAGCCATCTGCCGAGTTCCCGCACGTAATGCAAGACAACGCATGACAAACGACTACCGGTTCCCACGTCCACTGTGACAACCCTCACCATACATGCCGGACTGTCTCGGACAAACTGAGAACTCGTTCCATCCGCGGCTCAGGGCCTGCCCGGCAGGAAGTACTTGGTGGCCTCCGGCCGATGGGACAGATAGATGGCGCCGACCGCGAGCACGGCCTGCACGATCGAGGCGCCGCCCGCGACGAGCGAAGCCGTTCCGGTCACCGCGTCGATGGCGAACAGCGCGCCGACGCCGATCACCAGGACCCACGCGCCGACCACCGTGAGCACGGTGCGCGCCCATGGTTTGCCGCGCCCGAACTGGTACACCACGACCAGCGCGAGCGCCGCGACGCCCAGCCCGATCAGCACGACCACCACGTAGACCAGCGACACCATCAGCTCGGCGCTGGCCAAGGTGACCTGCGGATCCTGCGCCCTGGCCTGCTCGAAGACCTCCTCGGCGAACGCGCGCCGCCGATCCAGCGCGGCGAGGATCGAGGCGATCAACTGCACGACGCCGAACCCGATGACACCCCACCACAGCTGCCGCGCGGTCCCCACGTCCTCCGGCATCGGAGGCCGAACCGGGCCCGCGGCGAACGGTCCCGCCATATTCGTCACGACAGCCAGTGTGCGGCCTCGGTCGCCCAGTAGGTGAGCACGATGTCCGCGCCCGCCCGGCGGATACCCAGCAGCGATTCGAGGATGGCGCCACGGCGATCGATCCAGCCGCGCTCGGCGGCGGCGGTGATCATCGCGTACTCGCCCGAGATCTGGTAAGCGGCGACCGGGACCGTCGAGTGATCGGCGACCTCCCGCAGGATGTCCAGATACGACATGGCCGGCTTGACCATCACGATGTCCGCGCCCTGGGCCAAGTCCAACTCCAGCTCGCGGAGCGCCTCCCGGCGATTGGCCGGGTCCTGCTGGTAGGTGCGCCGGTCGCCTTCCAGCGAGGAGCCGACGGCCTCCCGGAACGGGCCGTAGAACGCCGAGGCGTATTTGGCGGAGTAGGCCAGGATGCCGGTGTCGATGCGACCGGCCGCGTCCAGGCCCTGCCGGATCGCGCCGACCTGGCCGTCCATCATGCCGCTGGTGCCGAGCAGGTCGGCGCCCGCCTCGGCCTGGGCCAGCGCCATCTCGACGTAGCGGTCCAGCGTCGCGTCGTTGTCGACCGCGCCGTCGGCGGCGAGTACGCCGCAGTGGCCGTGATCGGTGAACTCGTCCAGGCAGGTGTCGGCCATGACCACCGTCGAGTCGCCCACCTCTTCGGCGAGCGCGCGCAGGCCGCGGTTGAGGATGCCGTGCGGATCGGACGCGGCGCTGCCGACGGCGTCCTTGTCCTCCGGACGCGGCACGCCGAACAGCATGATGCCGCCGACACCCGCCGTGACCGCCTCGACAGCCGACTTGCGCAGCGAGTCCAGCGAGTGCTGCGCCACGCCCGGCATGGAGCCGATCGGGCGCGGCTCCGCCAAGCCGTCGGCCACGAACATCGGCAGCACCAATTGCCGTGGTTCCAGTGTGGTTTCGGCCACGAGACGACGCAAAGCCGGGGTGCGGCGCAACCGCCGCGGGCGGTCCATTCCGGTCATGAATCGCACGATACGCCCGGTCCGCACGGCTGTCGCGAGCACCCGGGGGCTGCGCCGGAGCCACCGCCCCAACCCTCTGGGACAGCTATCGCGCGGCTGGGCAGATATGGCGCTCGCCGCCTTCGTTCATCTGGACGCTTCCGTTGCCGGCCTGGTGCGCGTCGACACGTGAAACTCCGTCCGGCCCGGTGCGCAATTGCAGGGTGCCCGCCGCGCCGCCGTCGCCGATCGGTCATGCCATCCGAGTGATAACGGTGTGTGAAATCACACTTGATCCCCCGCCCGAAGGCGCATACTCCGACTAGGGGCGAGACCCGCTGGGGGACAGCATGACCGATCCGCACATCGATATCTCGCTCGCCAGAGCCGCCGACTTCGAGTCGTGGGTGGCGGTACTGCTGGCGGACTGGTGGCCGGTGCTGACCGCCGGTGTGCGCCCACCCCCGGCCGCGCTGCGCGCCTGGCGCGCCACCGATGCCACCGGGAGGAACTTCAGCGTGGAGTTCCTCGCGCGGCAATCGGCCGAGCCCGAGGTGATGCCCGGCGCGCACGTCGCCTTCGCCACGCTCGGCATCCGCCCCGACGAGCCGGAATGGATGCGCAGCCGGGGCACGCACCTGGTCGGCGGCACCGAGGACGCCGTCGTCCAACTGCGGTACTCCGACACCGCCCGCACCGTCTTCGTCCGCCTGCACAGCAGGCCGTGCCAGGTGACCGAAGAGGCGGGCCTACGGCTGCGCGGCGGGGCGCAGATCAGCGTGCCGTTCCCGAACACCACCTCGGGCCCCCTGGACGTGCGGGTGGCCCGCAACAGCGCGCGGCATCTGCTCGCACAGCACAGCGCACGGCATTCCACCCCCGCCGACCCCTTGCAGCTCGGGCCGCCGCAGCGGGTGGCCGACATCGGCTGGGCCTTCATCTTCCCGTGGTCGACCACCAGCTGGTATCTCGACGGCTCCGTTCCCGTCCTCCCGCCGGGCAGCCGTGGGCCGATCGTGGTCGTCAAGGACACCGGACACACCTGGCTGCTGGACAGCCTCCGCAACTATGACGCGCAGCTGACCGACTACGCGCACGAGCACGGTTACCGCGCACCGGTCGAGCAGGCGCGATGATGGGCAGCGTGATCGTCGCGGAGAGTCGCGAGGCGGTGTGCTGACATGACCGAGTCGCCGAACGAGATGGAACTGCTCGCCATGCAGCGGCGCGCCGAAGCGCTGTGGGACGCGGGCGACGCGGCGGGCGCCGAACACTGGCTGCGCCGGGCCGCGGCGGGCGGCAGCGTGCCCGCCATGGGGATGCTCGGAGCGCTGCTGGGGGCCGACGGCCGGGTCGGCGAGGGCATCCGCTGGCTGGAGACCGCCGCCGCGCGGGGCAACGAGCCCGCGGGTGTGCAGCTGGGGCTGCTGCACGTGGAGCGCGGCAATCTCGACGAGGCGGAGCGCTGGTTGCGGCCCGCCGCCGAGCGGGGGTTGCCCGAAGCCCTCTGCAATATGGGCGTTCTCGCCAATCGGCGCGGACGCGACGAGGAGGCCGAGCAGTGGTACGAGCGCGCGGCCCGCGCCGGAAACCCCACGGCCATGCGCAGTCTCGGCCTGTATCTGGCGCGCCGCGGCGAATTCGACCGCGCGATCGACCTGCTCACCGAGGCCGCGCGCCGTGGCAGAACGGACGCGATGGCGGTGCTCGGTGCGCTGCATCTGGACCGCGGCGAGCAGGCCGAGGGCGAGCGGTGGCTGCGCACCGGCGCCGAAGCCGGCGACCCGGACTCGATGTTCCACCTCGCGCTGTTGCTGCGCGCGACGAACACGCCCTACCTGGCAGGCGATTTGGCCGACCCCGAGGTGCTGCGCACCGCGGCCGCCATCGCGACCGGCCGTACGCCCGCGCAGCGGGAGGCCAGGCAGTGGCTCGAACGCGCCGCCGCACTCGGGCATCCGCAGTCGCTGCGGCTACTGCACGATCTGTGAACCGACGACCGCAGGGCAGGTGAAAACCTTTGTGGCCAGCCGAATTTGTCGGTGGTCCCGAGTAGAATCGAAGATACGTTCGAGGGGGCTCGCTCGCCCCCGATCGCCACGGGAGGGATGCCAATGCGCACACCGCAAACCGTTCTCATCGACCGCCCCTACGCCCCGCTGCAGAGGCGCCCGCTGCCCGCGGGCCGTCCCCGGGCGTGGTACGTCTTGCACAACCGGCGGCTCAAGGCGATGCGCCTGGCGATCGCGCTGCTCGACTCGGGCGTCTACGCGCCGAGCTACGCCACGAACAAGCGGATCAGGCACACCGCCGAGGTGATCGGCATCCGGCCGCCCTCCGACGCCACCTGCAGCATGGTCCGCACCTTGATGCGCAAGCGGTACTGAGAGCCGATGGGTCACGCTCGTCGCGTGCCACCCGAACGCGGACAGAGCCGCCGACACCTGGTCGGCGGCTCTGTCCGGGGCGTCCCGGGATTACCGGCTGCGGCGGCTCTTCTTGCGCGGCGGCGGCAGGAGCCCTTCGGCGCGCAGCCGGGCCGCGTGCTCGGCCAGCGCCTCGACCAGCGGACCGACTTGGGCCACCTCCGGCTGCACGTCCACGCGCAGGCCGAATTCGATGGCGGTCTCGGCGGTCTTGGGGCCGATGCACGCCACGATGGTGCGCGCGTGCGGCTTGCCCGCGATGCCGACCAGGTTGCGCACCGTGGAGGACGAGGTGAACAGGACCGCGTCGAAGCCGCCGGTCTTGATCATCTCGCGGGTCTCCGCGGGCGGCGGCGAGGCGCGCACCGTGCGGTAGGCCGTGACGTCGTCGATCTCCCAGCCGCGGTCGCGCAGCCCCTCGGCCAGCGTCTCGGTGGCGATGTCGGCGCGCGGCAGCAGCACCCGGTTCACCGGGTCGAACACGTCGTCGTAGGGCGGGAAGTCGGCCAGCAGGCCTTCGGAGGACTGTTCACCGCTCGGCACCAGTTCGGGGTTGATGCCGAACGAGCGCACCTTGTCCGCGGTGGCCTCGCCGACGCAGGCGATCTTCACGCCGGAGAAGGCCCGCGCGTCCAGACCGAACTCGGCGAACTTCTCCCACACCGCGCGCACCGCGTTGGTGGAGGTGAACACCACCCACTGGTAGCGCCCGTCGACCAGACCCTTGACCGCGCGCTCCATCTGAGCGGGGCTGCGCGGCGGCTCGACCGCGATGGTCGGCACCTCCATCGGGATGGCGCCGTGCGTGACCAGTCGCTCGCTCATCTCGGCGGCCTGGTCTTTGGTGCGCGGCACCAGCACGGTCCAGCCGTACAGTGCGCGCGACTCCCACCAGGACATCTTCGAGCGCTGCGCGACCACCTTGCCGATGGTCACCACCAGCGGGCCGACCAGCTCGGAGGCCGCGCTGTTCAGCGTGGCCAAGGTGGCCTCGATGGTGCGCTGCTGGCGGGTGGTGCCGCGCACCGTCACCGCCACCGGGGTCTGCGGCGCCATACCGTGCTCGACCAGGGCGCTCGCGGTCTCGGCGAGATGCCCCGAGGTCGCGTGCAAGACGAGCGGGCCGGGGGCGGCGGCCAGCGCCGCCCAGTCGACCTCGCCGCGCACGTCCGCCTCGGTGTGCCCGGAACCCAGCGCGATGCCCGCGTAGCTGGGCACCGCGGAGCCGTTGGGCAGGCCGGGCAGCACCTCGAAGACCATGTGCGATCGGGTGACGGCGTTGACCTCGGCGATCACCGAGTCGGTGGTCAGCGGATCGCCCGCGACCACGCGCACCACGTCGTGCCCGGCACGCGCCTCGGCGATCAGGGTCTTGGCCACCTCGGCGGGCTCGCCGAGCGCCGGGCGCACGTCGACGGGGCGCTCCCCGTCGGGCCCCGGCTCGACCGCGGTGCCGATCAGGGCGAGCACGCCCTTGTCGACGTCCGGATCGGTGAACGCCAGCGTCGCCCGTCCGATCACCTCACGGGCCCGGACCGTGAGCAGCGCCGGGTCACCCGGACCCGATCCGACGAAAAGGATGCGACCGGGGTGCTTCTTCGTCACTCGGCTCATGCCTGCACCTCGCTTGCGCTCGGCTCCGGCATGCCCGAGGGCACGGTGCCTGTGCTTCCGCTCATCGGCTGTTCTCCATTGGGCTGGGGTTGGGCAAGTCTGTGGCGGGCGAACTCACCGCCCGGGTGGGGGAACCGTCGTCCGGTTCGGCGGCGAGCAGCTCGCGCGCACCCATATCGAGCAACTCGCGGGCAAGCGCGCGGCCGAGCTCCGCGGCGTCGGCCGGGGCGCCGACCACCGACGCCCGCAGCACGTCGGATCCGTCGACCGCCGCCGCGCACGCGCGCAGCGACAGCTCGTCCACGATCCGCCCTTCGTCGTCGAGTGATTCGACCACTTCGGCGAGCGCACCGATCGGCGCGGTGCAGCCCGCTTCCAGTTCGGCCAGCAGCGACCGTTCGGCGATGACCGACGACCGGGTGGCCGCGTCGTCCAGGCCGGACAGGATCTGCACCAGCGCGGTGTGGTCGCTGCGGCATTCCACCGCGAGAGCGCCCTGGGCGGGTGCCGAGAGCATCTGCACCGGCTCCAGCGACTCGGTGACCGCGTCCAAGCGGTCGATGCGGGCCAAGCCGGCTCTGGCCACCACGACGGCGTCCAGTTCGCCCTCGCTGACCTTGCGCAGCCGGGTGTCCAGATTGCCGCGCAGCGGGACGACGTCCAAGCCGAGCCCGAGCGCCCGCAGCTGGGCCGCGCGGCGCGGCGCCGAGGTGCCGACCTTCGAGCCCGCGGGCAGTTCGCCGAGCACCAGCCCGTCGCGCGCCACCAGCGCGTCGCGCGGGTCCTCCCTGGGCGGGATGGCGGCGATGGTGAAGCGCGGGTCCTGCGCGGTGGGCAGATCTTTGTAGGAGTGCACGGCGATGTCGATCGCGCCCGCAGCGAGCTCGTCGCGTAGCGCGGAGGTGAACACGCCGACGCCGATCGTCTGCACCGGGTCCGACGAGAGGTCACCGGCGGTCTTGATCACGACCAGCTCGGCAGGCTGCCCGGCCGCGATCAACGCGTCGCGCACCGTGCCCGCCTGGGTGAGCGCGAGCAGGCTCCCCCGGGTGCCGATCCGCCACGGCGTACGGGTGCCGTCCGCGGTCGCGTTGCCTTCTTGGTGCAACATGGTCATGCCGTCTGCCCCTGTTCCTCGCCGCGATGGCCTGCGGTGAAGTCGTCCGCCAGCGCGATCTCTCCGTCGGCCAATGTGATCTCGGCGCGATCGCCCGTGAGCGCGGTGATCTCCATCGGCGCGGCGACCGCTTGGGCCGCACCGGGCTTCAGTTCGAACAATTCGCGCAGCGCCTCGGCGTAGCTGTCGCCGCCCGGCGTCGACGCGAGCTGCTTGACCCGCACCGTCGGCGCGTGCAGCAACTTGTCGACCACCCGGCGCACGGTGCGCGCCACCTCGTCGCGATCCGGGTCGGCCAAGCCGGGCAGCCGCGAATCCAGCCGGAGCAGCTCGGCCTCCACCACCTCCGCGGCCCGCTGGCGCAGCGCGGCCACCGTCGGGGTGACCTCGGCCATCCGCTGTCCGGCAAGATATTTGGCGAGTTCGTCGGCCACGATCGTCCGGGCGGCCGCGGTGTCGTCGGCGGCGGCGCCCGCCGCCGGATCCCGCTGCAACGTCTCGATGTCGATGAGCGTGACGCCCGGCAGCCCGGCCACGGCGTGCTCGACATCGCGCGGCAAGCCGAGATCACAGAACGCCAGCGGCCGCTCCACAGTGGCGAACTCCTCACCCCGCTCGCGCTCGGTGAGTGCGCGGTGGGTGTCGGCCAGCGTCACGACCGCGCCGACCGCGCCGGTACAGGTGACCACCACGTCGGAGGCGGACATCGCCTCGGTCAGGCGCGACAGCTCCATGGCCTCGGCCTCGACGCCGTGCGTCCGCGCGGTCTCCGCGAGTCTGCGCGCCCGCCCGATGGTGCGGTTCACCACGATGATCCGGCCGATCCCGGCGCGCGACAGATGCGCGACGGCGAGACCGCCCATCGCGCCCGCTCCGACCACCGCGGCGGTACGGCCGGCCAGCGGGCCGAGCACGTGCTGCGCACGATCCAGCGCGACCGACACCACCGACGCGCCCGCGCGGTCGATGCCGGTTTCGGCGTGCACCCGCTTGCCGACCCGCAGCGCGTGCTGCGCCAGTTCGTGCAAGGTCCGCCCGACCGCCTGCTGCGCGTCGGCGGAGGCGTAGGCGCCGCGAATCTGGCTGAGCACCTGCTGCTCGCCGATCACCATCGAGTCCAGTCCGCTGGCCACCGCGAACAGGTGCTCGGCGGCGGCCTCGGAGTAGCGGACGTAGGCGTGCTTGGTCAGGTCGGGCATCGGCAGCCCGGAGTGCTTGGTGAGCAGGTCACCGATTTCGGCGAGACCGCCGTGGAAGGCGTCCACCACCGCGTAGACCTCCACCCGGTTGCACGTGGAGACGATCATCGCCTCGGACACGTGACTGGAGGCGAGCAGACGGTCGATCAGCTTGGGCCGGTCGGCGTCGGTGACGGCCACCTTCTCCAGCACCGGTACCGGCGCGCTGCGGTGCGAGATGCCGACGAGGAGAACGCTCATGGTGTGACCACCGATCCCTTGCTGCTTGGCTCCGTTGCCGTATGCGGGGTTGTCGAGTGCTGGAGTGCCGGATGCGCGGGCGCGGCGTGCGGCGTCGGCAGCCGGTGCGCGATGCGACCCGAGCCTGCGTGCGCGACTTCCGGCAGCGGGGCCTGCTCCGCGTTGCGCACCCGCTCGAACGACAGCATCTGCATCTCCACGGCCAGGTCGACGCGACGGACCTCGACCGTCGCCGGTGCGACCAGCTCACAGGGGGCGAAGCTCAGGATCGACTGGAGCCCGGACGCGACGAGCCGGTCGCAGACGTCCTGGGCCGCGTCGTCGGGAACGGTGATGACCGCGATGGTCGGCTCCAGCTCGGCGACCGCGTCCGCCAGCTCGGCGACGTCGCGCACCACCAGACCGGCGACCGGCATGCCGATCACCTCGGGGTGGCTGTCGAACATGCCGACCACGGTGAAGCCGCGCCGCCGGAACCCGCCGTAGCCGACCAGGGCCCGGCCCAGATTCCCCGCGCCGACCAGCACGACGCGGTGCCCTTGCGACAGGCCGAGCACGTCTTCGATACGGGAGCGGAGCTTGGCCACGTCATAGCCGACGCCGCGAACGCCATTGGGGCCGAGGAAGGAAAGGTCCTTGCGCAATTTGGCCGAATTGACACCCGCCGCGACAGCCAGTTCCTCACTAGATACGATGGCAACACCGTCGTCGGCCAACATGGCGAGAACCCGAAGGTAGGTAGCCAGCCGCGCGACGGTGGCCTGCGGGATGTCCTTCTGCAGAGCCCTGCCGGAGACGCCGCCTGGCGCCTCATGCTGCTCTGTCACGTCGTCGGCTCCTCGTTCCGGGCCTCGGGCACCGGTTCGTCGTTCGACCCCTCTGACCCGCGGGCGGTCCGGTGCCATGGTGTCGAAGTTTCGGATTTCGGGGCGGCTCCGCAGCCTCGGCATGCGGGTCGCGTGCCACCACCGTAACTGCTTGTGAAGCCCTGCACAAAGTCGGTGAAATTGGCCTCATTTTCCGCTACGACCAGCACAGCGGCCGAATCGGACGGAAAACGCCGTACCTCAGCGCGTCAGGTCCACCCGCAATCGGGTCTCGTCGACATCGAAATAGCTGTGTTCGCGGCCGTCGAGCAGGACGACGGGAAGCCGGTCGCCGTACTCGGCGCGCAGGCCAGGGTCGGTGGCGGCGGCTTCGTCGACGTCGACGGTCCCCGGTTCGATACCGAATTCGGCGCAGATCACGCGCAGGCGTTCCAGTGCCGTCGCACACAGTCCGCAGCCCGCGCGAGTCAGCAATGTCACCGAATGTGTGGGATTGGTCATGACGGATATTTAATCCGGACCGCGGAGATCACACCGCCTCGGTCCGCGCCACGCGAATGTGTCGCGCGCCGCCTTCTGCCGTGACTGTCACCCGATCCGGCTACTGTTGACATGGTTCGCGCGACGGGCGGAGGTACTGGTGCCGGAACGATCGAAGGTGGCGAGGGCCGGATTCATCGCGGGACGATTCGGTGAGTTTCCGGCGCGATGGAATCTGAGCCAGATGGGCCAAGGTCTGCAAGACCAGCTCGCCCGTATCTCGCGCAGCCCCTTCGGCCCGAGTGAAGAGGAATTACGGGCCAATCTCGCCGGTGAGGCGAGCGCGGACGCCGCGCTGACTCTGCACGACGCGGAACTCGCCGCGGGCGAGGTGGCGCCCCCTGGCCCGGAAGCGCCGCGCGACTTGACCGCCGCCGCGTTCTTCGACGTCGACAACACGATGGTGCAGGGCGCGTCGATCGTGCATTTCGCCCGCGGTCTGGCGGCGCGCAAATACTTCAAGACCTCCGACCTGGTGGACGTCGCCTGGAAACAGGTGAAATTCCGGGTCACCGGCAAGGAGAGCAGCACCGATATGGCCAGCGGCAAGGAGAAGGCGCTGGCCTTCATCGCCGGGCGCTCGACCGCCGAGCTGGCCGCGCTGGGCGAGGAGATCTACGACGAGATCATCGCCGACAAGATCTGGCCAGGCACCCGCGCGCTCGCGCAGATGCATCTGGACGCGGGCCAGCAGGTGTGGCTGGTAACCGCCACCCCGGTGGAGTTGGCCCAGGTGATCGCGAAGCGCCTCGGCCTCACCGGCGCGCTGGGCACCGTGGCCGAGAGCGTGGACGGCACGTTCACCGGGCGGCTGGTCGGCGACATCCTGCACGGACTCGGCAAAGCGCACGCCGTGCGCACGCTGGCGATCCGTGAGGGCCTGAACCTCAAGCGGTGCACCGCGTACTCCGACAGCCACAACGATGTGCCGATGCTCTCGCTGGTCGGCACCGCCGTGGCGATCAACCCGGACTCGGACCTACGCGAAGTCGCCAAGAATCGCGGCTGGGAAATCCGCGACTTCCGAACCGGCCGCAAAGCCGCCAAGATCGGCGTACCCACCGCTCTGGCCCTGGGCGCGGCAGGCGGCGCGGTCGCAGCCGCAGTCACTCGCCGCCGCGACGGCCACTGACCGGACGGCCCCAGCAACCGAGCGTGCGCCCGTTCGCGGCCAAAAACACCGCTCACCCGGTGAAGACGTTGCGGCGCTTGGTGAGCAGCTTGTAGAGCGTCTGCTGGATCGTCTCGCGCACCTGATCCGTGATCTCGAACATGGTCATCGGATCGTCGGCGGCCTCAGGCTCGTAGGGTGTGGTGGGGATCGGGGTGCCGAACTCGATGTACCACTTGGACGGCAGCGGTACCGCGCCGAGCACGCCCAGGTGCGGGAACAGCGGCGTCACCGGGAAGTACGGGAGGCCGAGCAGCCGGGCCAGCGGCTTCAGGTCGGCCAGCTTCGGGTAGATCTCCTCGGAGCCGACGATGGAGCACGGGATGATCGGCGCGCCGGTGCGCACCGCGGCGGCGACGAAACCGCCGCGACCGAAGCGCTGCAGCTTGTAGCGATCGGTGTACTGCTTGCCGACGCCCTTGAATCCTTCCGGGAACACCCCGGTCAGCTCGCCGGAGCGCAGCAGCCGTTCGGCGTCCTCCCGGCAGGCCAGCGTGTGGCCCGCGCGACGCGCGAGCACGCCGAGCACCGGCGTCTCGAAGATCAGATCGGCGGCGAGCAAGCGCAGCGCGCGCTGTTCGGGGTGCCGGTCGTGCACGGCCAGCTGCAGCATCAGCCCGTCCAGCGGCACGGTGCCCGCGTGGTTGGCGACGATCAGCGCGCCGCCCGCTTCGGGGATGTTTTCCATCCCACTGACCTCCGCCCGGAACCACAGCTCCGACAGCGGACGCAGCGCGGGCAGGATGACCGACTCGAGCAGGTGCTCGTCGAAACCGAATTCGTCGACCTGGTAGTCGCCGGTGAGCCGGCGGCGCGCGAAATCGGCGGTCTTGGTGATCTGCTTGCCCAGCGCGCCGCGCAGCATTCCCGACAGCGACTGCGGCGGGGCGGGCGCTACCGCCGCGCGCCGTTCCGTCAGCGAGGTCACCGGACTCGGGACGGCCAGGCGGCGTGGCATCGGCCGCTGGCGCGCCTCGATCTGCAGATCGTGGAGTTGGATGACTTTCGCTACGTCGTTCATTGGTGTGCTCCCGTATCGGCCCCGAGCAGGCCGAGCAGTTTGTGTTCTGCGGCGTCGATCCACGCTGGATCGACCACGGGCCGCAACGCTGCGCCCCCTATGAAGTCGTCGAACGCCTGCACCGTCGTCCAGCGCGGCTCGAACCCGAGCTCGGTCCGCATGCGCGTGGTGTCCAGGCCACATCCGAAGTGGAAATAGTCGAGCTGTTCGGCGGAGAACTCCCGCATGACGGGGCCCATGAGCAGGCGCCCCGCGGTGCGGAACACCGTGAAGGGAACCGGCAGCTCGATCCGGCCTGCGCGCCGGACCGCCTGCGACAACGACAGCGCGCCGTCACCCGCGATGTTGTACGTGCCGCTCGCCGCGGTTCGTGCCGCGTGCGTCAGGGCGGCCACCGCGTCCTCCTCGTGCAGCAGCTGCATCCTGGCGTCCCGGCCGAATACGGTAGGGGTTACCGGCGAACGCAGATATTGCACGCCGCGCGCGGCCAGCCGGGGGCCCACGATCGGCGCGAATCGCAGAATTGAGGTGGCGATATCGGGACGTCGCCGGGCGAGGCTACGAACGTAACCCTCTATATCGATCATGTCGCGCGCAAAGCCACCGCGCGGTGGTGTGCGCGCGCTCATTTCCTCACTGAATTTCGCGGGGTCCTTCGCACTGCAACCGTACACCGCCGAGGAGGAGCGCAGCACGACCCGGCGCACCGAAGCCACCTTCTGGCACACCGCGAACAGCTGCATCGCGCCGAGGACGTTGTGATCCTTCATCACGGGGCGGCCGCCACCCGCGGGTGGACGCGCCAGCACGGCGGTGTGCACCACGGTGTCCACCTCGCCACCATCGATCACCTTACGGATCAACGGGTTTCGGATATCCGCTCGCACGAACTCCGCGCGGCCCATGCGCCGCTGTAACTCTCGCCCCGGCGTCATCGTGTCGACGGCGAGGATGCGCTCGATCCCGGGCTCCTGAGCGAGCCGGGCGACGACCGTGCCACCGAAGAAGCGGCTGGCTCCGGTGACCAGCACGACCCTCGGTGTGTGACCTTCCCGACCCTCAGAACCCACCGGCACCCGCTTTCCCTTGCCAGCCGCCTTTGTGATTATTCCCAGTGCCCAGCGTAGCGGGTGCCTACCCGCCCACCGAGAGTATTAACCAGGATCTAACGATGACTTCAGTCACGCGATACAAATGAAGATTTTCGAAGATTCAAGTTTCGAACAAAAGGCCCGTCACCTATTGGTGACGGGCCTCCGCGGCTAACACGCAGCTATGCCTTACTTGCCGAGTTTGCGCCGCTGAACACGCGTGCGGCGAAGCAGCTTGCGGTGCTTCTTCTTCGACATGCGCTTGCGGCGCTTCTTGATCACAGAACCCATAGGGTTGTCCTCGCGTTCTCTCTACTCGGCGCGCACGCTGCCCGTGCGCGATTGCCGGACGCCCGTCGGCCGGTACCCCGGCCGACCGGCCGGGGTCGCTCGGCTGGCCTCACGTCCCGTGCTCGCGCCGCCGGATACCACGGGGCAACCAACAGCGATGCCACCGGCGGGCGAACACGAACCGATGGACTATCGTACCGGCACGACCCTGCGGTCTCGAAACCGCCTCATCCAGCGTCGAAATAAGACGTTTCCAGATAGTCGTGCACCGCCTTGGCGTGTACCCGGAACGATCGGCCGACGCGCACCGCGGGCAGCTCGCCCGAGTGCACGAGCCGGTAGACCGTCATCTTGGACACCCGCATCAAACTCGCCACTTCGGCGACGGTGAGAAACTGGGTGCCGCCGCCGAACACAGGTTGCCCCTGCGTCGCGGCCTCACGCTGTACCCGGGAATTCCCCCGATCAGCTGCGGGACCGGAGCCGCCGGACGCTCCGGAATTCGCAGACATCTTGTTCGAAGACATCATTGCACCATTGACCTCCGGCACGTCCGCGCCACCGGCTTCCCCACCGGCGGAACAGACACGCACGTGCTCCTTGAAGCTTAGCGGGACCAGTGGTGTTACTGCGACGGGAGTGAGAAATCGGGTTTTCCGATTTGAAACAGACCGGTCACTCCGCTGACGCGCCCTGTTCGGCGGACCTTTGCTTCGCTGCGAAAAGGCCCTCCCAGAACGCCGAGCGTAGTCCTCCGCGCTCCAGCTCGCGGATCGCGGCCGCGGTGGTGCCCGCGGGCGAGGTGACCGCAGCGCGCAGTTCCGCGGGGGTCTGGCTGGAACCGTCCAGCAGGGCGGCCGAGCCGACCATGGTCTGCACGACGAGCCGGGTGGCTACGTCCCTGGTGAGCCCGAGCCCGACGCCCGCGTCCACCATGGCCTCGACGACCAGGAAGAAGTAGGCGGGACCGGAGCCGGACACCGCGGTGACGGCGTCCATCTGGCTCTCCGCCACGGCGACCACCTTGCCGACCGCGCCGAGCACTTCGGTCACCAGTTCCAGATGCTGCTGGCGCGCGTAGCGGCCCGGCGCGATGACGCTCATCCCCTGCCCCACCAGCATGGGCGTATTCGGCATCACCCGGACCACCGGGAATCCGGCGGGCAACTTGCCCTCCAGCCGCGCGGTCGGCACACCGGCCGCCAGCGAGACCAGCACCTGATCGCGATCGCTGCCGATCTCCGCCTTACCCAGCGGTGCCAGCACGGCGTCCACGTCGCCCGGTTTCACCGCGATCACCAGCAGGTCGGCGCCGACCGCGGCATCCGCCACGTCGTCGGTGACCCGGATGCCGAAGCGATCGGCGATCTGATGGGCCCGTTCCCGGTGGGTCTCCACGACGACCAGATCCTTGGTCAGCCGCCCCGACTCCAGCAACCCGGCGACCAACGCCTCCCCGATGCGCCCGCCACCGATCACCGCAATTCTCGTCATGGGGCTCAAGGCTAGACGGCGCGCGCCGACGCTCAGCGCTGGGGAACGAGCGCCAACTGACGACTCTGCGCGACGACCGCGCCGGTCGAGTCGAGCACCAGCTGGTCCTCGTCGAACATCCGCCCGCCCACCTCGTGGGTGGTGGCGATGATCCGCAGCCAGCCCGGCGCGGGCCTGCGGCGCAGGTAGGTGGTCATCTGCACGGTGGGGGCCCAGCCGAAGTGGCCGAGGTTCATCGGCACCGGCGGACTCATGTCGGCGCTCATCATGGCGAAGTACATCGCGACGTCGGGATCCTGCTCGTCACCCGGGCGCGGCCGCATCCACAGCCGCAGGCGCGGTTCCCCCTTCGCGCCCTCGAGGAAACGGGCCCACTCGCGGTCGAGATAGATCTCGGCGCCTCGGCCCACGTGCACGATGTCGCCCATCGCGGAGCCGGGCTCGTAGCCGATCGCGTCGGCGGGCGGCTGGGCGGGCATGTCGGCGTGCTCCGGCGCGTAGATCGGGTCGGCGTCGTCGAGGCGGCTGAAGGTCAGCGCCGTGCGCACCAGGACGCGGCCGTCCTGGACGAGGTCGGCGTCGGCCAGGCAGATCTGGCGGCCGATCTTGCGGACCCGCACCTCGTATTCGACCTCCCCGGGGTTGGGGGCGCCGAGGAAATCGGAGCTCGCGGCGATCGGGGCCAGGCCGACCAGGGCGGGATCGGACGCGCGCAGCCAATTGGTCGCCGCCGCCGCGCTGGCCGCGACCATCGTCCCGCCGTGCACCTTCGGGCCGATGGTCCAGATGTCGTCGATGACGCCGAGATAGCGGCCGATTCCCTGGGTCGAGGAGCGTGCTTCGGTCAGCGCGCAGACCTGGCTGAACGGTGCGTCGGTCGTGGCGGCCCGGCCGAGGTCGGTCAGCTCCGTCGTCATCCTCACTCCTGTCCTTCGTCGGCCGCCTCCGATGGCAGCGTTCGCGGCGGTGTCGCACGCGGCTGCCGAGCGGCGTTCGTACAGCGTACAACGCACCGCTCGGACAATCGCATCTCGCCGTAGCGGAGGAGCGACCAGCGTCACATCGGCGGCTCGGACGCCCCGCGGTGCGCGCCGCTGGGCGTGGGCGCGGCAGCGACGGTCAGATGCCTGCGGGCGAAGGCCAGCGTGCGGTGCAGCATGGCGGCCCGGTCCTTGGTGGTGCGCGCGTTCTGCGTATTGACCTCGGCGACGGCCTGGCCGGAGAAGCCGGTATCCAGCAGGTTCGCGCACACTTCCACGCAGGGCTGGGTGCCCTCGCCGGGAACGAGATGTTCGTCGTGCGCGGCGCCCCGTCCGTCGGCAAGGTGCAGATGGGCCAGGCCAGGGCCCATGCGGGCAGCCAGAGCCAGCGGATCGGCGCCCGCGGTCGCGGTGTGCGACAGGTCGAGGGTGTAGTGGCGGAAGCCCGTCTCGGTCGGGTCGTAGGACGGGCTGAACGCCGTGAGCGCCGGACCGGGACCGCCCCGGCGCTCCAGCCGCTTCACCGCGCCTTCGCGCCGGCCGAACAGCGTGTCCGCACGCATCGGGAACATGTTCTCCACCGCGACGATCACGGGGCTGTTCTCTTCCAGCTCAGCCACCTGCTCGGCGAACCCCGCCGCGTAGCGGCGCTGCCAGCGGAACGGCGGATGCACCACCACCGTGCTCGCGCCGAACGCCTCGGCGGTGCGCACACTGCGCGCCAGTTTGGCCACCGGGTCCGAGCCCCACACCCGCTGCGAGATCAGCAGACACGGCGCGTGCACGGCGAGCACCGGGACGTCGTACCGGCGCGAGTATGCCTGCACGGTGGCGATGCTCTGACTGGCCGGCTCGGCCCAGACCATCAATTCGACGCCGTCGTAGCCGAGCTCGGCGGCATAGCGGAACGCCGCCTCCGTGTTCTGCGGATACACCGAGGCCGTCGAGAGGCCGACCTTGATGGGTTTCGGATCGGGCGCGCTCTCCCGGTCTCCCGGCAAGCCCGCGCCCGTGCGCGACTCCGCCTCCGGCGTGTGCCGCACTCCGGTCTCGTTCGCCTGCCCGATGTTCCCCACAGCCGCTCCCTACTCAGTTCGTACTGAGAAGAAAGGCTAGTGGCCCCAGCGTGACGAAGATGCCCACGACGACGGCGATCACAGTGCTGAGGATGTCGTCGGTCCTGCGCAGAATCCGCACAAGGGCCACCAAGCCCAGAATCACTATCATCGCCAGCGCCAGCGCCACCCAGGGGAGCATCTCCCACATGCGCTCGAAGCCCTTGAACAGCAACATGCCCGCGACGGCGGCGCCGGTGCTCTGACCGCCGAGGATCATCCACTGGCGCCGGTTGGCGTCGTCCTCCGCCTTCTTGGCCGCCCGCGACCGGCGCGACGCGGTGGCCCTGGTCGCGGCGCGCGGCTCGTCATCGATGTCGTCATCGTCGTCCTCGTCCAGCGCGATCGGCTCGTAGACGTCGGTGACGCCGTCCAGGTCGGCGACGTCGGCGGCGGCCCGCCCACCGCGCCTGCGCTGCGCTGCCCCGCGCTCGGCGCGGTCGACGCCGTCGCGCAGCAGGTCGCCCGCGACCGTCTGGCCGGAGAGCAACTGCTGGTCCTGGCTGGCCAGCGACCACGCGGAGGTGGGGATGCCGCCGGATTCCGGCGCCGGATCGGCCTGCGTCTTGTGCCGCCGGGCCGACCAGGCGGGCAGGCCGTTCTCGCCCGTGCCGTTGCGCCGGGCTGGTCCTCGCTGCGCGTCCGGCTGGGGCTCGGGTGGAACGGGCCTGCCGGGTTTCGGTCTCGGATCGGGCGGCGGCGGGAGTGGAAGCGGCGCCGACTCCGGAGCGAAACCGCCGGTGGACGGGGACCAGGCCGCGGTGGACGGACCGAGATCCTCGGCCGCTTCCGCGGCCTCCGCCGCCCTGCGCCTGGCCGCGCGACCGCCTCGGGCGCCGTTGCGCTCGGGAAGCGGCGAGTGGCCGAAGGCGGGCTCGTCGGGTTCCGCGTGGCCGTTGCGGCCCGGTTCGGCGACCCGGCGATCGGACAGCGCGTCCCGGCCGAACGGCTCGGGCTGGACTTCGTGCCAGGACCGTACCTCGGTGGCCTCCTCGTCGGGCTCCTCGCGCCTGCGCCTGCGCCCCGAACGCGGGGGCGTCTCCGCGACGCCGCCACCCAGCGGGTCCGGCACATACGGGCCGGACGCGGCCGAAAACAGGTCCGACACCGGGGTATCCGGCGAGAGCGGATCGTAGGTGCCGTGCCGCGAGGAAGGCATCTCGCGGCCGGGCATGACGCGGCTGGATCGCCCCGGCGGCGGATCGGCCCGCGGCGGGTCGGGCTGCGCGTAACCGGCCAGCGGGTCGTACATCGAGATCGGGCCCGACATGGGCGAATACGACGACGGGTCGGGCTGCGGCTCCGGCGCGTAGGAAACCGGCTCCGGGGCCGGAGGATCGAACGAGGGCGGCGCGTAGGCCTGCTCCTGTCCGTCGGAATCGGGCGCGGCGTGCGCGGAATGGCCACCGCCCTCCCGGATGACCGGCAGGTCACCGGTCAGCTCGGCGACGGAGATGCCCCGGCCACCGCGGCGGCGCCTGCCGCCACCGGAGGAGCCGCTCTGCTGGCCGTTACGCGCCAGCAGTTCCGCCACCGACAGCTGTTTGGAGTCCTCACTCATGACGACACCGTCCCGATCGAGCCAGGCAGCGGCGCGCCACCGCCGGGCGCGGGCCTACCGTCGCCGGTCGCCGCGCCCGCTGAGTACGTTGCTTCGGGTCCACCATTCATATCGGTATCCAGTTTGCGCAGGATCAGCCCTTCGCGCAGCGCCCATGGACAAATCTCCAAGGATTCCAGCGAAAGTGCCCGCATACTCGCCTCCGCGACCAATGCGCCGGCCACCAATTGCTGTGACCGATCGGAACTTACGCCTTCCAATTCTGCACGGTCCGACGCCGTCATCCGCGAGATGAACGCAATCAGTTGGCGCAGGCCCGAGCCCGTGAGTGTACGGCGCACCCGCGGACCGGCCCCCGAGGGCGCCGCTCCGGTCAGCCGGGCCAGGGATCGGAATGTCTTGGATGTGCCGACGGCCAGATCGGGCTTGCCCGGTTCGAGCAGCTTCTTCGCCGGAACCACCAGCTCGGCGTCGAGCCAGTCGCGCAGCACGGCCACCCGGCGCTTGCCCGGCGGGTCCTCGCGCAGCCACTCCCTGGTCAACCGGCCCGCGCCCAGCTGCAAGGACAGCGCGACGTCGGGCTCCTCGTCGCCGCCGTTGGTCATTTCCAGCGATCCGCCGCCGATGTCCAGATTGAGAATGCGCCCGGCGCTCCAGCCGTACCAGCGGCGCACCGCGAGGAAGGTCAGTCGCGCCTCGTCCACGCCGGTCAGCACCCGCAGGTCGACGCCGGTCGCCGCGCGCACGCGGCCGAGGACCTCTTCGGAGTTGGCCGCCTCGCGCAGGGCCGAGGTGGCGAACGGCATCAGCTCGACGCACTTGGACGTCTCGGCGATGCTGGCGAACTCGGTCACGGTATCGATCAGCTTCCGCGCGCCCGCCTCGGTGATGCAACCCGCCTCATCGATGTTCTCCGCCAAGCGCAAGGTGGCTTTCGTCGAGCTCATCGGCAAGGGGTGACCGCCACGATGCGCGTCCACCACGAGCAGGTGAACGGTATTGCTTCCGACATCGAGTACCCCAAGCCGCACATGAACACGGTACTGGGTGATGCGGCACTTCAGCCCAGGCGACTGAACTGTTAGCGTCCTATTTCGTGACGGTAGGCGCATCCCCGAGCAGCCCGACCCGGCCCCGACCAGCGGCGAAGATCGACCCGGCCCCGGAAGTGGATCCCGACTTCCCCCGCGAGTGGATCGAGTTCGTCGATCCGGCAAACGACGAGCATTTGATCGTCGCGGATCTGACCTGGCTACTGTCCCGATGGACGTGCGTGTTCGGCACGCCTGCCTGTCAGGGGATCCTGTCCGACCGGCCGGATGACGGCTGCTGCTCGCACGGCGCGTTCCTCTCCGACGACGACGACCGCAAACGCCTGGGCCGCGCTGTGAAAATGCTCACACCGCAGGATTGGCAGCTGCGCGGCGAGGCCGTCAACGAGCAGGGCAAGATCACCAAGAGCGGCTATCTGGAGCTCGATGAGCTGGACGACGAGCCTGCCCTGCGCACGCGCCGGTTCGAGGGGGCGTGCATCTTCCTCAACCGTCCCGGTTTCGCGGGCGGCGTCGGCTGCGCCCTGCACACGATGGCCCTGCGGCGTGGCATCGAGCCGCTGGAGGTGAAGCCGGATGTGTGCTGGCAGCTGCCGATCCGCCGCACCCAGGACTGGGTGGACCGGCCCGACGGCGTGCAGATCCTGCGCACCGTGATCACCGAATACGACCGCCGCGGCTGGGGGCCGGGCGGGGCCGATCTGGACTGGTACTGCTCCGGTTCCCCGGACGCCCACGTCGGCAGCAAGCCGGTCTGGCAGTCCTACGGCCCCGAGCTGACCGAACTGCTCGGCGCGCCCGCCTACGCGGAGCTGGCCCGGCACTGCAAACGCCGCGAGGGCCTCGGCCTGATCGCCGTCCACCCGGCGACCGTGCACGCCGACCGGATGCGGGATTCCGCGGATCCGGTCGCCTGAGCGTTTGCTGGTCGAGCGCCCAGTCCGGTCGCCGCTCGTCACCCGGTCGGGCGGGGGTTCACCCGCTCGCCATGCGAGCTTCACCCGGATCGGGTTTGATGTGCCGTTATGTCCAAGAAAGTTCTCGCGGCGGCGACCATCGCACTGGGCGCTGCTCTCTCGCTGACCGGAGTAGCCCACGCCGAGCCGAACGGCGACCCGCACAAGTTCTACGACTTCACCACGGAATTCGTCGCGGCCACCGATCCGGCCGCGGTCAACGCCAAGGCCGCAGGCAAGCTCCTGATCGCGAGCCCGTACGGCACCTCGCACACCATCGCCTGCCGTGGCACCAACACCGCGGACCTTTACGACTGCATGCAGGAAGACGATCTGGGCTGGATCACCCTGCAGAAGACCGAGACCCCGCTCGGCACCACCTGGATCTACTTCCCCTGACGTACGCCGACAAAACGGCCGAGAGCACCGCAGTGCTCTCGGCCGTTCGTGTCCTCCGCGCCGGGCGCGGCGGTCATGCCTCCAGTTTGTAGCCCAGCCCGCGCACGGTGACCAGGTGTTCCGGCTTGGCCGGGTCCGCCTCGATCTTCGAGCGCAGCCGCTTGACGTGCACGTCCAGGGTCTTGGTGTCGCCGACGTAATCGGCGCCCCACACCCGGTCGATCAGCTGCCCGCGGGTGAGCACCCGCCCGGAATTGCGCAGCAGGTATTCGAGCAGGTCGAACTCCTTGAGCGGCAGCGTGACCGGCTTGCCGTTCACCATCACGGTGTGCCGGTCGACGTCCATCCGGACCGGACCGGCTTCCAGCACGCCGCTCTCGTTGGAGCCGTCCAGCTCGTCGCCCGCGCCGCGACGCAGCACGGCGCGGATGCGCGCGATGAGCTCGCGAGCGGAATACGGCTTGGTGACGTAGTCGTCGGCGCCCAGTTCCAGGCCGACCACCTTGTCGATCTCGCTGTCGCGCGCGGTGACCATGATCACCGGGACGCCGCTGCGGGTCCGCAACTGCTTGCACACATCCGTGCCGCTCATGCCGGGCAGCATGAGGTCGAGCAGGACGATGTCCGCACCGGACCGGTCGAACTCGGCGAGCGCGGACGGCCCGTCACCGACCACGGTGACCTCGAAACCCTCCTTGCGCAGCAGGAACGCGAGCGGATCGGCCAGCGACTCCTCATCCTCGACGATCAGAACACTCGTCATCTGCGTGCCTCCACACCATTCGGTCGGCCCGGTCCGGTGGGACGCGGGCTTGTTTCTTTCATGCCCACCACGGCGCCGTCGTGGTCGTCGTCGGCGCCTGCTTCGTGGTGGGCGGGTATGCGCAAGGTGAACGTCGATCCGGTGCCCAACTTGCTCCACAGGGTGATCTCCCCGTTGTGGTTGGCGGCCACGTGTTTGACGATAGCCAGGCCGAGTCCGGTGCCGCCCGTCGAGCGCGAACGCGCCTTGTCGGACCGGAAGAATCGCTCGAACACCCGCTCCTGGTCTTCCTTGGCGATGCCGATGCCGCGGTCGGTCACCGCCATCGCCACGTGGTCGCCGCGCAGCGAGCGGCTCACCGACACGTGCGAACCGGCCGGCGAGTAGGCGATCGCGTTCTCGACCAGGTTCGACAGGGCCGTGACCAGCAGGGTTTCGTCGCCGAGCACCTCGAGCCCGCTCGGGCGGTCGGTGCTCACCGTGATCCCGGCGGCTTCGGCGGCGGTGCGGGAACGATCGACCGCCTGCATCACCACGGTGTCCACGTCCACCACCTCGAGCTCGGGCAATTTCTCCGCGCCCTGCAGACGGGAGAGCGCGATGAGCTCGGTGACCATCTTGCCCAGGCGGCGCGATTCACCGAGCACGCGCTGACCGAAGTGTCGCACGGCCTCCGGGTCGTCGGCGGATTCCAGGAGAGCTTCGGCGAGCAAACTCATTGCGCCGACCGGAGTCTTGAGCTCGTGGCTGACGTTCGCGACGAAGTCGCGGCGGGTGGCCTCCATCCGGGCCTGTTCGGAATCGTCGTCGGCGAACAGGACGGTGAAGGTGGTCTCTTCGCGCGACAGTTGCCTGGCCACGCCGCGCACCGCGATACGTCCGCGGCCGGGGACCGGATTCTTCGCGGTGAGGTCGAACTCCGACGATTCGCCGGTGGCCAGCACCTTCTCCACCGCCGCCCAGGCGCGCTCGTCGAGCAGGCGATTGCGGACCAGCCCGAGTTCCTCCGCACGCGGATTGACCAGCACTACGTCGCGGTACTCGTCCACCACCGCGATGCCGCTCTCGGAGGCGAGCACGATCAAATCGAGAACCTGGGACATGGTGAGACCGGACTCGGCCTGCCTGCGTGCGGCCTGCCTGGCATTCACATACGGGATAAGTAGCCCGCCGACTGCCAGACCGACGACAGCCGCCAAGACTGCCAGCAGCACGGCCTGGGGAACACTCACACTTGAATCGTACGGTCGCCGACCGGTGGGCCAACGCCGGGTACGCGAAGTTTCGCGCAGGTCACGGGCACTTCCGGCCTCGTTAGCCGCGAGTTTACGCACTGTTCGACATGGCGTACTCGCGGCGTATTCACCGGCCGGTCAGTCTGCTTCGTCGGCTCCGGCGAGCGCCTCGTTCACCGCGCGGCCGTGTTTGTCCACCCACTCGCCGAGGGCGTAGATCGGGAGCAAAAGGTCCGCGCCCGCGGCGGTCAGCTCGTATTCGACCCGGGGCGGAGCCTCGGCGTAGCGACGACGGCGCACCAGCGTCATCCGCTCCATCCGGCGCAGCGTCTGCGTCAGCATCTTCTGGCTGATCCCGCCGATGGCCGTACGCAGCTCGCCGGGACGCATGGGCCCCTCGCGCAGCATGTACACGATCACCGGCAACCAGGAGTTGCCGAAGATGTCCACACCCATCCGAGCGGGGCAGTCGGATTCGAAGTCGCCGTATGGCGCGTAATCCACCCGCTCGGCCGAGACCGGTTCGATCGGTGCCGTGCTCACGGTTCCAGCTTGCCAGCGCCGTTGCGCACCCGGGAGTGCCCTTCGGGATTCCTAGCGTCGTGAGCGAACACTTTTCGAGTCAGGAGTTGGAATGCGAATCGGAATCATCGGCGCGGGCACGATGGCGCGGGCACTCGGCGGCGGCTGGAGCGCGGCGGGCCACGAGGTGCTCGTCGGCGCCCGATCCGCCGACGCCGCAGGGGAACTGGCCGCCGTGATCGGCGCGCGGGCCGGAACGATCGCGGACGCGGCCGGTTTCGGCGATGTCGTGGTGCTCGCGCTGCCGGTCCCGGCGTTGTCGCAGGTGCTGCGTGCCGTCGGGAAACTGCTGGGCGGTCGCACGATCGTCGACTGCACGAACGCCTTCGCGCCGGACGCTTCGGCGCCGCAGGGAGTCACCGCGTTCGTGCTCGCGGAGGACGCTGTGGCGGAACGGATCGCGGCGCAGGCGCCCGAGGCGAACGTGGTGAAGGCGTTCAATCTGTGTGCCGCCGAGGTGTGGGAGGCGAACGGGCGGATCTTCGACGGCCGCCGCTTGGCGGTGCCGCTGTGCGGGGACGACGAAGCCGCGGTGCGGGCGGTCGCGGCGCTGGCCGAAGCCCTCGGGCTGCAACCGATCCCGGCGGGCGGGCTGCACCGGGCCCGCTACCTGGAGGCCCTGTCGGTGTTCACCGTCGGTCTCTGGTTCGCCGGACACGATGCCCGCGCGATGTTCCCGCCCCTGGAGGCCGCGTTCGCCGTCGCCGACTGACCACCAAGGCGTCAGGCCAGGTCGAGCGCGGCGAGTTTACGCTCCAGCACCTGCCGTTCGCGCTGGTTGCCGCACATGCCGATGGCGCGCTCCAGTTCGCCGCGGGCCTGCTGCGTGCGCCCGAGCCGGATCAGCAGCTCCCCTCGAACGCTCGGCAGCAGGTGCGAATTCGACAGCGCCCCGGCGGCCGCCAGCTCATCCACGATCGGCAGCGCCGCGGCCGGTCCCTGCGCCATGGAGACCGCCACCGCACGGTTGAGGTCGACCACCGGTGACGGCGCGAGCCGGCCGAGCGCCTCGTAGATCAGCACGACGCGCTCCCAGTTCGTCGCCTCGACCGACGGGGCGACGGCATGGCACTCGGCGATCGCCGCCTGCAACCCGTAGGCGCCGAGGCCCCGGCCGACCCGCTCGGCGCGGGCCAGGGCGGCTTGTCCCCGGCGGATCGCGGCGAGGTCCCAACGGCGGCGGTTCTGGTGCTCCAGGAGCACCGGCTCGCCGTCGGGCCCGGTGCGGGCGGGAAAGCGCGCCGCGGTCAATTCGAGCAGCGCCAGCAGGCCGTGTGCCTCGGGCTCGTCCGGCACGAGCCTGGTCAGCACCCGCGCCAGGCGCAGTGCACCGCTGGCGAGGTCGAGCCGGATCAGATCCGCCCCGGAGCTGGCCGACGACCCTTCGGTGAAGATCAGGTAGACCACACTGAGCACCGAACCGAGGCGCTTGGTCCGTTCCTCGGCCGGTGGCACCTCGAACGGCACCCGGGCCGCGGCGAGGGTCTTCTTCGCCCGCGTGATCCGAGCCTGCACGGTAGCGGCCGGAACGAGGAACGCCTTGGCTATCTCGTCGCTGGTGAGACCGCCGATCACCCGCAAGGTGAGCGCCACTCTCGCCTCCCGCGACAGCACGGGATGGCAGGAGATGAACATCGACGCGAGCAGATCGTCATCGATCCGGTCCGGGTCCCACAGCAGGTCCTCGGCGTCCCGGGCCGGATCGGCCGGCGCGCCTCCCGAGACGGCGCCGCCCTCGCCCAGGTCTCGGGCGAGGGCGGCGTATCTCTCGTCGAGGGCGGAGCGCCGACGGAAAGCATCGATCGCGCGACGGCGTCCGACGGTGAGCAACCACCCCGCCGGATTGCGCGGCACGCCCTCCCGCGGCCACGTCACGAGCGCCTCGGCCAGCGCCTCCTGCGCCAAGTCCTCGGCCAGCGCGAAGTCGCCGGTGTAGCGCGCGAGCGCACCGACGATCCGTGCGGACTCGATCCGCCAGACCGCGGCTACGGCTTCACGGCCGGTGTGGTCGGCCATCGCCCCTCGATCCGTTCAGAGCTGACCGGTGGCCTCGCGCCACGCCCGCTCCTTCTGGACCCACTCGTTGTCCTGCGGAAACTCATCGATCGTCGGGACCCGGCGGATCTCGGTCTTGAACCCGGGGCCGGTCACCGGCATCCGCTTGGCCCACTCGATCGCTTCTTCCTTCGACGCCACATTGAGGATGTAGAACCCGCCGAACAGCTCTTTGGTCTCGCCGTAGGGGCCGTCGGTGACGACGGGGGTCTCGGAGGAGTAATCGACCACCACGCCCTCGGCGGCGTCCTCCAATCCCTCCGCCGCGACCAGCACGCCCGCCCGGATCAGCTCGTCGTTGTACTTACCCATCGTTTCGAGCATCTGGTCGAAGTCGATGTTCGCCATTTCCGCGAAGGCCTCGTCGGTGGCGCGCATGATGAGCATGTACTTCATGGTTGTCTCCCTGGTTGTTCGGGTCCCTCTCTGGACCCTCTCACCCATAGGTCGAACGGGGAGTCACGAAGATCGACACACGCGCCGAAATTTTTTCGACGCACTTCGCAGCCGCCGATCAGAGCGTGCACCCTCGCCCATACCCCGCGGCGTCGACCATGATGCGCGACGGGTGCACGCTCGGACCGCGCCCCAGCTCTACCAGCCCGGATTCCCGCGGACCGGGATGTTGACGAAGCTCGGACGGGCGGGATCCAGCTCCAGATGCTGTGGCCGCAGACCGGTATCGATCAGCATCGGCAGGATGGGCAGGCCCTTGGGGAAGTTGCCCGCGTACACGTCGACGCGCAGGCGGTGGCCCGGCCGCAAGAGCGCCTCGGTGGCGGGCAACGCGATGTCCAGCGTGGTCACCTCGCCCGGGACCGTCGGCTGCCGCTGCTCCAGCGAGGTGAACGGTCGCGGGTCGGTGTAGTCGCCGTTGGCCGACTTGCTGCTGTTGGCCTCGTCGATCGCCCGCAGCGACGCCATGATCTGCCCCGAGGACAACACGCTCGACTGCCCGTCCGGCGCGACGTCGTTCACGGTGACCACCCAGTACCCGTCGGCGGCGTCCTGCACCGTATTGAGCCGCACCGCGATCCGCCCCGAGATCGAGGTCGGCTCGGCGACCGGGGCGCTGGTGAAGGTGAGCCCGTTCAGCTCCTGCACTCGGGAGTCCTTCGCGCAGCCGTCGATGACCGACAGCACGCCCGCGGTGCCTTGGGCGGCGTCGTTGGAGCACAGACTGGTCAAGCCGGGCGCGACAGTCAGGCGCGCGGGCTCGCCGCTACCCTGCGAGTCGAGCGAACCGTCGTAGAGGCTGCCCGCGGTGCCGCTCGGCGCGGCGGACAGGTACATCCTGCGGTGCATCGCCTGCTGCCCATCCGCCGCATCGGTCGGCGCTGCGAAGGAGTCGGTGGTGATCCAGCCGCCGCCCTGCTGACGCAAGGTGATCGGACCGTACCGGTCGATGCCGTTGTCGATGCCCTTGAGCCACTTGTCGAACCACGCGCGCTGTAGCACGTCCAGCCGCGGCGGCAGGCCCGGCTTGCTGTACTCGTTGCCCGAGTTGAGGTGATAGGTGTTGCCCATCAGCAATTGCTTCTGGCCGGGCGGCAGCGGAATCTCGTTGTAGATCTTGGATTCGGAGTAGGCGAACAGGTCGTGCCAGCCGCCGGTGACGAAGGTCGGCGTCCGGATCCCGCCCGGATCACCGAGCCAGTCCGCCCTCGGCCGGGAACCGTCGGTCAGCAGTTCCTTGGCGCGGGGATCGAGATCCTCGAGGCGCGCGGTGGTGTAGACGTTGAGCAGGACGTCCATGAAGGTCAACGGATCTCGGGCGCGGTCGGCCAGCCACTTGGTGTCCAGCTGCCCGTTGAGCACCGAGGCCAAGTCGGGAATCAGCTTGAGGCCGTTGATCGCGGTCAGCCACAGCGGGATGAAGTTGAAGCCGAAGCCGCCGCCGGGCGCCAGCACGTCGTTGACCAGGTCGCTGCCCGGCACGACTGGGAAGATCGCCTGCAAGGCGGGTGGGCGCTGCTCGGCGGCCTGCACCTGGTTGATCCCCGAATAGGAGATGCCGTTCATACCGATCCGCCCGTTGGACCACGGCTGCCGGGACGCCCAATCGATGACCTCGAGCGTGTCCTGCTGTTCCCGGCCGCGCAGCATGTCCCAGATGCCCTGGGAGAAACCGGTGCCGCGCACGTCGACGACCAGCTGCGAGTAACCGCTCTTGATCAGTTGCCGGTCGACGGTGAAGTTGCGCAGTTCGCCGCCGCCGAACGCCTTGGTCAGGTCGGTGACGCCGGACAGTGCGGTGCCGCTCATGTCGATCTGCCGGAACAGCTCGATCAGCGCGTCGGACAGGCCGGGAATCGACTGCGCGTGATCGGCCAGGTTCGACACCAGCTTGGTGTACGGCGTGAGGTTGACGATCGTCGGCGTAGGGGTGTCGATGGGCCGCCCGGAGGCGTCCGCGGGGCGGTAGACGTTCCCCTTCAGAACGGTGCCGTCACTCATCGTGATGGGGACGTCCCACTGGATGTGGATGTTCGGGAACTGCTGTGTGGCGTCCTGGATGGCCGTCCACTCCGCTCCGGCTGCCCCACCGTCGGGACCGGCCGGTAGTGGCGCGGCCGCCGCGCCACTCGTGAGAAAGGGGGCGAGCACCGCGGCG
This sequence comes from Nocardia gipuzkoensis, assembly GCF_021183645.1. Classification (NCBI taxonomy): domain Bacteria; kingdom Bacillati; phylum Actinomycetota; class Actinomycetes; order Mycobacteriales; family Nocardiaceae; genus Nocardia; species Nocardia gipuzkoensis. The sequence goes on from NZ_CP089225.1 coordinate 1,953,100, forward strand.
GCGACGACCGCCACTGTGACCCGCAACGCGTACTTCATCGGACGTGTTCCACCTCTCGTGCCGGTCAAGCGACCAAGTGTTACTTTCCTACCCGCGGGTAGGAACTAGGGGTAACATACACTGGGCCTCGAAACATCGGTTCACATATCCCGATCGAGCAGCAGATTTTCGCGAGACTTCGCTGGCCACACCCGTCTGGACCCGTTTACAGCATCGGAATCATGGCTCACCGGCCGGTCGCGGACCGGCGTTCCGCCGTCCGGCGTGTCGCCCCCCGCGCCTCGCGGAACACACGGCCGCTCGCCATTTGCGGCCGGACACGACGACGCGCTGCCACCCCTGAGGAGTGACAGCGCGTCAGGGTTCGCGTTCGGAGCTTACTTCCCGCCCTGGCCCGCGACAGCGGCCGCGCCCGCGGCGGCCGCCTCCGGGTCGAGGTACTCGCGCGGACGCACCGGGCGCAGGTCCTGGTCGAGGTGATAGACCAGCGGGATGCCGGTGGGGATGTTCAGGCCCGCGATGTCCTCGTCCGAGATCTGGTCGAGGTGCTTGACCAGCGCGCGCAGCGAGTTGCCGTGCGCGGCGACCAGCACGGTCTTGCCGGACAGCAGGTCCTTGGAGATGGTCGACTCCCAGTACGGGACCATCCGGTTGACCACGTCGAGCAGGCACTCGGTCTTCGGGACCTCGATGCCCGCGTAGCGCGGATCGCCCTCCTGGCTGTACTCGTTGGCCGGGTCGATCGGCGGGGGCGGGGTGTCGTAACTGCGGCGCCACAGCATGAACTGCTCGTCGCCGTACTTGTCCCGGATCTGCGCCTTGTTCTTGCCCTGCAATTCGCCGTAGTGGCGCTCGTTGAGCCGCCAGTCGCGGATCACCGGAATCCAGTGCCGGTCGGCGGCGTCCAGCGCGATGTTCGCGGTGGAGATGGCCCGGCGCAGCAGCGAGGTGTAGACGACGTCCGGCAGGATGCCGTGCTCGGCCAGCAGTTCCCCGGCACGCTTGCCCTCGGCGATGCCCTTGTCGGTCAGATGCACGTCCACCCAGCCGGTGAACAGGTTCAGGGCGTTCCATTCGCTTTCGCCGTGGCGCAGCAGCACGAGGGAGTACGTCATGCGGTCATCCTCCCATGCGCGCTCGACCGGGTCGCATCGGTTCCCGTCCCGCCGCCACGGCCGGTGCGGGGAAAGCGCGAAGTCAGACCGGTTCGCCCGCGGAGTGCTCGGCGGCGAGCACACCCGCGCCCGCCAGCGTCGCGCCGTGGGTGATCGCGGAGAGTTCCACACGCAGTCCGCGCAGGAACTTCAGCCCGGCGTGCTCGGCCACCGCGGCGCGCAGCGGATCCCACAGCGGGGCACCGGATCGCGCGAATCCGCCGCCGATCACCACCCGGTCGACGTCCAGCAGGGCGGCGGCCGAGGCGATCGCCGCGCCGAGAGCGGTACCCGCCCGGTGCAGCGCGGCGAGCGCGATCTCGTCGCCCGCGTGCGCGTCCGCGGCCAGCCGCACACCCGTGCCGCCGGACCAGCCCTGCTCTCGCGCCCAGCGCACCGACGACATGCCACTGGCAACCGCCTCGACGCAGCCGCGGCCGCCGCAGCCGCAGGGGGTGTCCCAGCCCGGCACGACGATGTGCCCGACGTGCCCGGCATTGCCGGTGCGCCCGAGCAGCACCGCGCCGCCCGCCACGATCCCGCCGCCGATCCCCGACGACACGGTCATCGCCAGCGCGTCGGGCACCCCGCGCAAAGCGCCGAGGCGGTGTTCGGCCAGTGCGAGGCAGGCGCCGTCGATGGCGAAGCGAATCGCGGCAGCCGGAAAGAGCTCGCGCACGGCGGCGACGACCGGGAATCCCGATTTCCATTCGGGAATGTTCAATGGACCGGTGACGCCGGTTCGCACGTCCACCGGCCCGGCCGCGCCGATCCCCACCGCGCTCACCGGTTCCGGCCCAGCTACCTCGAGCAGCAGTCCGCGGCAGACTTCCCACACGCTCGTGTCGGGCACGTCCACCTGGCGTACGTCGCGCACCTCGGGACCGGGGTGCACCACCCCGGCCGCGAACTTCGTCGCGCCGATGTCCAGAGCGAGAATCGCCAACGCCGTGTCTCCTTCGCCGGTCCGAGCCACCCACGATTGTCACCCGGAGCCGGCGACCGGCTAGGGCTTGTCGGCGGAATCGACCAGATGCTCGAACGCGCGCAGATTCTGCAGCGACTCGCCGCGCGAGACGCGCCACTTCCATTCCCGCCGAATGGATTCGGCGAAGCCGAGTTCCAGCAGCACGTTGAAGTCGGCGTCCACCGCTTCGAGGATCTGCCCGAACACCCGGTCCAGCTCGTCCGGGGTGACGGCGTGCGCGGACATCCGGCCGACCAGGTAGATGTCACCGACCCGGTCGAGGGTGTAGGCGACGGCGTAGAGCCTGCGATTGCGGCGCAGCAGGAACTTGTAGACGCCTTCGAAGTTCTCGTCCGGCTTACGGCAGACGAACGCTTCGACCCGAATCCCGTGGTTGCCCACCGTGAGCATCACGGTGGTCTCGAGCTTGCGTTCGCCGGGCAGGACGACGACGAAGGTCTCCTCGCCCGGCCGGGTGTACTCGATCTCCCGGTCGCGCAGCGTTTCATCGATCAGCTGCGCGGTCGCCTGCACCTCGTTCACCGGCGTACTCCCATCCGGCGCCGCCACAGCGCCCGCGATCTGGCCTGGCTGCTCTCGGCGAGCAGGGCCGCCGTCCGTTCTCCGGCCAGGCTAGTGCGGTCGGCGGCCGCCGGGTCGTAGGCGTCGTCACGCACGACGCTGTGCGCCAGGCCGCGGCCGCCGAGCGCGGAGCGCTCGTCGCGGAAACCGGCCAGGGCCGCCGCGTAGCTGGCGAGCAACCCGTCCGCCGTGTGCGCCCAGGAGAAATTGGCGGCGTGCGCGAGGGCCCGCTCGCCCATCCGCTGCAGCCGATCGGGGGCGTCCAGCAGGTGCCGCAGCGCGTTCGCCCAGTCGGAGGTGCGGTGTCCCGGGACCAGCAGGCCGGTTACGTCGTGCCGCACGGCCGTGCCGAGACCACCCACATCGGCGGCCAGCACGGGAGTGCCGCTGGCCTGCGCCTCGATCGCGACCAAGCCGAAGGACTCGTTGTAGCTGGGCACCGCCACCAGGTCGGCGGCGCGATAGACCAGCACCAGCCGCTGCGGCGGCTGCGGGGGCAGGAAGCTGACCCGCGCGGCGATGCCCAATTCGGCGGCCAGCTCGATCAGCGCGTCGGGCCGGTCCAAGCCGCTGCCGGAGGGCCCACCCACGATCAGCACGCGCAGCGGGCGCTCCGGCTCGGCGCGCAACACCTCCGCCGCGGCACGCACCAGCACATCGGGCGCCTTCAGCGGCTGGATCCGGCCGACGAACGCCACGATCTGCTCGTCGGCGGCCAGGCCGAGCGCCGCGCGGGCGGCGGCCTTGTCACCGGGGCGGTAGCGGGTCAGGTCCGCGCCGGGCGGTACGACATCGATGCGCTCCGGGTCGGCCCCGTAGAGCTCGACCAGCTGGCGGGCTTCCTCGGCGGTATTGGCGACGAGCCGATCGGATTCGGCGATCACCTGCTTCTCGCCGATCTCGCGGGTCGCCGGTTCGGGGCAGTCGCCCTCGGCCAGCGCCGCGTTCTTCACCGCGGCCAGCGTGTGCGCGGTGTGCACCAGCGGCACCCGCCACCGGTCCCTGGCCAGCCAGCCGACCTGCCCGGACAGCCAGTAGTGCGAGTGGACCAGATCGTAGTAGCCGGGCAGATGCCGAGCCTCCTGGCGCAACACCTCCGCGGTGAAGGGGCACAGCTGAGTGGGCAGATCGTGTTTGTCCAGCCCTTCGAACGGGCCTGCCACCACGTTGCGCACCAGCACGCCGGGCGCCGCCTCCTGCACGGGCGGGAGATTGGACGCGGTGGCCCGGGTGAAGATCTCCACCTCGGTGCCGCGCCGGGCCAGCTCGACGGCCGTTTGCAGGACATAGACGTTCATGCCGCCCGCGTCGCCGGTCCCCGGCTGAGCGAGTGGTGAGGTGTGCACCGATAACACGGCGATACGGTTCGGCCGTAGGTCCAGGCGCTGACTCACACTGTCCATAGTGCACGTTGCGTTCCCCGGCCCAGACGCGCTATCCGCGGCAAGTGAGAGCTATCACAGGCCGGACATGACACCGATCACAAGCTCTCGGCGAACGCGCTCACCTCGGCGACGAACCGGGAACGGTCCTCGATGAACAGGCCGTGCTGGGCGTCTTCCCAGAACGACGCACGGGCGTTCGGGACGGTGTCGGCGATGAAGCGCCCGTTCTCGATCGGCACGACCTGATCGGCGGTCCCGTGCAGGACGAGCACCGGAACGTCCAGCGCGCGCAGTGTCCCGGTGTTGTCGACGGTGCGGTAGAACAGTGCTTTGCGCACCGCGGGCGGGGTGGCGAGACTGGCCCCGAACAGGCGCTGCGCGTCCGGGCCCTTGTCCGCGCCCGGTCCGGTGTTGGCATTGCCGAACGCACCGAAAGCGCGCAAAGCCCGCCCCGCGCTCTCCTCGAAGACGCCCGGTATCGCCTCCCGCATCATGCTGCCGGTCGCCGCGCCCGGCACGCCGGGGCCGATGTTCGCCATCGAACCGGTGTAGACGACACCCGCGACGGCGTCCGTGCCGTACGCGGTCAGATAGTCCGAGAGGACGATCCCGCCGTAGGACCAGCCGAGCAGCACCACGCCGGAGTCGAGGCCCTCGGCGGCGAGCACGGCCGCCACGTCGGCCGCCCAGTTCTTCGGATCGTCGTAGCCCGTCGCGGGCGCGTCGGAGTAGCCGTGGCCGCGCAGGTCGACGGCGATCACCCGGAAACGCGCGGCGAGGTCGTCGGCGGCCGGGCCCCAGCAGCGCAGGTTCGCCGACCAACCGTGCAGCAGCACCAGCGGGCGGGCCTGCGCCGGACCGCTCACCCGGTAGACGATGGTCGTTCCGTCCGCGCTCACCACGTCCCGAATAGCCATGCCACTCAGGCTAACGGTGCTGCCGGCGCCCGCGCCGGACCCGGCAAACCTCGCGCACCTAAGATCTACCGGCATGAGCACTCGCACCGCCGTCGTCACCGGAGCCAGCTCGGGGATCGGCGAGGCCACCGCCCGCGAGCTGGCGAAGCAGGGCTTCCACGTCTATGTCGGCGCCCGCAGGCTGGATCGCCTGCGCCGCCTCGCCGACGAGATCGGCGGCACCGCACTGGAACTCGACGTCACCGCGGACGAGTCGGTGCGCACGTTCACCGAGGCGGTCGAGCGGGCCGACGTGCTGGTCAACAACGCGGGCGGCGCCAAGGGCCTGGCCCCGGTCGCCGAGGCCGACCTGGACGATTGGCGCTGGATGTGGGAGACCAACGTGCTCGGCACGCTGCGCGTCACCAAAGCCCTGCTGCCCAAGCTGATCGCCTCCGGCGACGGGTTGATCGTCACCGTCACGTCGGTGGCCGCGTTCACCGCCTACGACAACGGTTCCGGCTACACCTCGGCCAAGCACGCGCAGGCCGTGTTGCACCGCACGCTGCGCGGGGAGCTGCTCGGGCAGCCGGTGCGGTTGACCGAGATCGCCCCCGGCGCAGTGGAAACCGAGTTCTCGCTGGTTCGTTTCGGCGGCGACGCCGACCGGGCGGCGAAGGTGTACGAGGGCATCGACCCGCTGGTCGCCCAGGACATCGCGGAGGTCATCGGCTTCGTCGCGTCGCGGCCCGCGCACGTCAACCTGGACCAGATCGTCATCAAGCCGAGGGATCAGGCGGACGCGGGCCGATTCGCGCGCCGCGGCTGACCATTTCATAGCCGAATCGAATCAATCGGCTTTCACGGTCCCGCCGTGATTTGCCGCGAGCTCGCTATTCGATTCGAACCGTTAGCATCCGAGAAGCCGTACGCGGAAGACATCGGATGGGAGTGGTTCGGCTCATGTTCAAGGGCTTCAAAGAGTTCCTGATGCGCGGGAACGTCATCGATCTCGCGGTCGCCGTCGTCATGGGCACCGCGTTCACCGCCGTGGTGACCGCGGTGACGAAAGGCGTGGTGAATCCGCTGCTCGCGGTCTTCGGCAGCACCCACGAACTGGGCCTCGGCGTGCAGCTGATCTCGTCCAAACCCGCCACCTTCATCGCCGTCGGCCCGATCATCACGGCGGTCGTCGATTTCGTGATGGTCGCCGCGGTGCTGTACTTCGTGCTGATGCTGCCGATGAAGACGATCAAGAACCGCTTCGGCACCCCCAAGGCCGCCGAGCCCACCGACATCGAGCTGCTGACCGAGATCCGCGACCTGCTCGCCGAGCGGCACGAGGCGGTCCGCGCCCAACGCTCGGCCGACCGCGAGGTCGAGCAAGCCGCGAAAGAGGACGCGAAGGTCCGCTAGAACCGCTCAGCGCGCGCCCGCCGGCTGCGGAGGCAGCGGCGTGGCGGAGACCACGGCCGAGGGCGCACCCCGCAACGCCGACATGGTTTTCCAGGTGTTCCAGTCGATGGTCCAGTCGTAGAGGTCGCCGTCGGCGGCCGAGAGCGGGATCGAGGTTCCGGTCACCTCGACCGGATCGCCGTACAGGGCCGTGGGGAAGTACGCCTGGGCGTCGCCGGGAGACAGGTTGATGCACCCGTTGGTGACGTTCGCCGCGCCTTGCGCCGACAGTGATTCCGGGTTGGCGTGGATGAATTCGCCGTTGTTGGAGATGCGTACCGCCCAGCGTTCGCGGACGTTGGTGTAGTAGGGCGGATTCGACATCATGAAGTCCTCGTACTTCTCGGTGACCACGTGGAGGCCGGACCGGGTGACGTTGCGCGGCTCGTTGCCCTCGCCGTAGCTGACCGCGAAATCGAACACCGTCCGCCCGTCGCGGACCACCTGCATGCGATGGCTCGGGGCGTTCGCCTTGACGATCTGACTGCGCCCGATGCGGAAATCCGTGGTCAGATCGGAGTCGCCGTAGTTGCCGCCGCCCAGATCGAGTCCGTAGAGCCGGGCAGACACGTGCACGCTCGTGCCCGGGGTCCAGTAGTTCTTCGGGCGCCAGTGCAGCCGCGAGCCGTTGTCGTCCGGGAACCAGGCCCACGCGCCTTCGGTCGGCGGGTCGGTGGTGATGGTGAGCGCCTTCTCCACCGCCGCCTTGTTCGTGACGGCGGACTTGAACTGCAGGATGACCGGCGCCGCGATGCCGACCTCCTGGTTGTCGCCGATGTTCAGGGTCGCGGGCACGGTGCGCTTGGGCGCGAGCGTGTGGAACGAGCCGTCGATCGGTATCGGCTTGCCGTCGGTGCCGACCGCGGTGCCCGACCAGGTGTAGGTGGCGTCGTAGCCGAGCGGCTCGGTGATGGTGTAGCCGCGTTTGTCCGGCGCGAGTTCGCCACGGACCTGCTTGCCCGCGGCGTTGGTGAGTGCGACCTGATCGATCGTGCCGTCGCTGATCGTTACGGAGACCGGCGCGGTCGGGTTGACGTTCTCGGCGTCGTCGGCCGGGGTCAGCGTCACTTCGGCGATCGGACCGGCGTCGGAGCCCGACCGGTCCGCGTCGCGGTCGATCGTGCAGCCGGCCGCCAGGGCGGCGACCACCAGGAGGACAGCCGACACCACGGCAACCGATCGGTGGATCATCGGGCGGTGGTTCACTTCGTCGAATCTACGCGCGGCGCGCGTTCCGATCCGTCGCCGCGGCGTGTGGTGTCGACCTCAGCGCGTCAGAGCGTGACACCGACGGTGACCGGTTCCGGCTCCAGCGTGATCCCGAAACGCTCGGCCACGCCGTCGCGCACCGTCCTGGCCAGCGCCACCAAGTCGTCCGCGGTGGCGTGGCCGCGATTGGTCAGCGCCAGTGTGTGTTTCGTCGACAGCCGGGCGGGCGCCTCGGGGCCGGGGAATCCCTTGGCGAAACCCGCCCGCTCGATGAGCCAGCCCGCGGAGAACTTCACCCCGTCCGGCGCCGGGTAGGTCGGCACCGTGGCCTCGCCTACGTGTGCGGCGATCGCGGCGCGCACCTGCGCCACCCGCTCCGGCGCGACCACCGGGTTGGTGAAGAACGAGCCCGCGCTCCAGGTGTCGTGGTCGGTGGGATCGAGCACCATGCCCTTGCCCGCCCGCAACCGCAGCACCGCGTCCCTGACCTGCGCGGCAGGCCGGGACTCGCCGTTCGCCGCGCCCACCGCCGAGGCGAGTTCGCCGTACCGCAGCGGCACGCTGGAACCGTCGGCGCGCAGCGCGAAGTCGACCGCGAGCACGACGGCGTCGTCGCGATGCTTGAGCACGCTGGTGCGGTAACCGAATCCGAGTTCGCCGGGCTCCACCCAGCGGATCTCCCCACTGGCCCGGTCCAGCAGGCGCACCCGGCGCAGCAGGTTCGCCACCTCGGCGCCGTAGGCGCCCACGTTCTGCACCGGCGTCGCGCCCGCGGAGCCGGGAATGCCGGACAGGCACTCCAGTCCGCCGAGTCCGGCGGCGACCGTCGCACCCACCACGTCGTCCCAGTTCGCGCCCGCTTCCGCGACCACACCGCCGTCGCCGATCGCGACACCGGTGGTGGCTACCCGGACTACCACGCCATCGAAGCCGTCGTCGCCGACGAGCAGATTGGAGCCGCCCGCGAGCAGCAGCACCGGGACCCCCGCCGCGTCCAGCGCGCGCACTGTCGCGACCAGCGCTTCGGTGGTCGCGCACTCGGCGAGCAGGGCGGGGCCGCCCACCCGCAGCGTGGTCAGCTCCGCCAGCCGCACGTCGGCGCGCAGCCGCGCGCCGGTGCCGGCGAGGAGGTCCGACGGCACCACTCGTGAAGTTCGCACGCCACACGGTAGCGTGCAGTGCACTACACGAGAACGGCTGATAGCCGCTCGTGCAATTCCTGCGGCGCACGGTAGCGTGTGGAGCCATGGCTACACCGCTGGCGTACACGGCCCGCTACTCCCATCCGCCCGCCGCGGTACGCGCGGCATTCGCCGACGAGCAGTTCTGGAAGGACCGGATCGCGGAGGTCGGCGGACCGGGCGCCCGGCTCGAGTCGGTCACCGTCAGCGGCGACCAGGTGCGTGTCGAGATGGTGCAGGCCATCGCCGCCGAGAAGCTGCCGCCCGCGATCACCGCGGTGCGCCCCGGTGATCTGACCATCCCGCGCGTCGAGGACTGGACCGGGGATCACGCCACCTTCGAAGCCCGCGTCGACGGCGCGCCCGCCGAGGTGCGCGGGACCATCACGCTGAGCGCCGACGGCTCCGGCACCGTCGCCACCACCGACGGCACCATCGAGGTGAAGATCCCGCTGTTCGGCAGCAAGATCGAAAAGGCGATCGCCGAGCACCTCACCGAGTTGCTGAAGAACGAGGCGGAATTCACCGTCAACTGGCTCGCGTCGCACTGATCCGGGCCGCGCGGACCGCACTGTGCGACGTCACACCGTGCGGTCCGCGCGTTCGTGTCCCGTCCGCACTCCACCCGCCCGCCGAGGTCGGCGCCACCGCACCCAGTAACGTGTGAGCCCATGGCACGTCGATTGGACTACTCCGCCCGCTATCCGCTGCACACCACAAAAGAGCTGTACGCGGCGCTGTCGAACCGCGACTACTGGGATGCGCGGATGGAAGAGATGCGGAAGTACTCCCCCGGCAACCAGGTGGTCCGGCTGGAGGCGGGCGACGGCGGCATCGACGTCGAACTGCACCACATCCTGCCCCGCGACATGCTGCCGGAGATCGCCCAGACGGTCATGCGCAAGGACATGGTGATCACCCGCAAGGAGACTTACAGCCAGTTCGTCCCGGACGAGATCACCGGGAAGTACTCGGCGTCCATTCCCGCCGGGCCGGGCAGCCTCGGCGGCACCATCCGCCTGTTCCCCACCGAGACCGGCTGCACCATGCGCTTCTCCTCGGAGGCGAAGGTGTTCATCCCCATGGTCGGACCGCGCCTGGAACAGCTGATGCTGGTGAACCTGGTCGACCTGTTCCGCGGCGAGGCCGAGTTCACGGTCAAGTGGCTGGAAGAACAGCACCCCACTCGCTGACCAAACCGGTCGGCACCATCACCCGTGGCACCACCGCCGTCAACCGACTCCGCCGCAGCGACCGCTGGCTGATCAACGACGAATTCGTCGCCGACCGGCTGGGCGGCGCACCCGATCCGCTGGTGGTGGACCTCGGATACGGCGCGAGCCCGTGGACCACGTTCGAGCTGGCCGCGCGGCTGCGCACGGTTCGCGCGGACGTGCGGGTGGTCGGACTCGAGATCGACCCGCAGCGCGTGGTGCCCGGCCGCGACGGCGTCACCTTCGCACGCGGCGGATTCGAACTGGCCGGGCTGCGGCCGGTATTGGTGCGTGCCTTCAACGTGCTGCGGCAGTATCCCGAATCAGCGGTCCCGGAGGCGTGGTCGACCGTTCTGGCCGGACTGGCGCCGGACGGCCTGCTGGTCGACGGCACCTGTGACGAATTGGGCAGACGCTGCGCGTGGGTGCTGCTCGACCGGAACGGACCGCGCTCGCTCACGCTGGCCTGGGATCCGTTCACCGTCGAGCGCCCCTCCGATCTCGCCGAACGCTTGCCGAAGGCGCTGATCCACCGCAACGTTCCCGGTGAACCGATCCACGCACTGCTCGCCGCCGCGGATCGCGCCTGGGCCCACGCCGCGCCGATGGCGCCTTTCGGTCCGCGCGTCCGCTGGCGCGCTGCGGCACAGGCGCTGCGCGCGGAAGGTTTCCCGATCCGCCACTATCGTCGACGGCTGCGCGACAACGTGCTCTCGGTGCCGTGGCCTGCCGTCGCGCCGCTCGGTACGAGCTGAACCCGGGGACGTTTCGTCACGCTACGGCAAGCGCGCGGTACACCCGTTTCGCCGCACGCGGCGACAAGCGCGCCCCCGCGGCGGTGATCTCCGCGCCCGCACACCGGTGGATGGCGACCGCGTCGGCGACCACCTCGTTCAAAGCGGCCTGCCCGATGTCGCCCTCGGCCAGGTCGAGCACCGTACGCACCGGTGTCGTCACCAGGAAGGGGCCCGCCGACTCCACCTCGGCGCCTGCCAGCGCGCGGCGCACGATGACCAGCCGCGGCGTCACCGGTGGCCGTCCCGAACGCACCGACAGGTGCAGGAAGCGCGGGCACAGGCTACCGAGCCCGTGCAGCTCCGCCGCGCTGTGGTGGGAGACCACCGACGCGCCGTCGAACCAGGCCGCCCACATCGCGTATTCGTCGAGCGGACCTTCCGGCCACCCGGCGAACCGCAGCATGCCGACCCCGGCCCTGGTCACCGAACCGTCGCCGAGGGCAGCCCGAACTCGCGCCCCGCACCCCGTGCGCAGCACCTGCCGAGTTGTGAAGAAACCGGCGTGCCGACCGGCCCAGCGGCGCAGCACGCGCCATCCTTGTTCCGCGGATCCGATCGCGCGGCTTGCCACATCGCCAGCCATGGGCATCAGGCTACGCTCGGTTTTTGTGCCTCATGTCACATTCGAACCCCTCACCGCCTCCACAGAGACGGCTCAGAAAGGTCGGGAAGAATTTTCGCCATGAGTACGAACGCAACCTCCACCTCGACGATCAACCGGCGGCCCCTGCTGATCGCCCTGACCGTGGTAGCGATTCTGCTCGCCACGGTCCTGGTCGGCGGCGAGGCATACGCCAGGCACACGGTGTCGAGCTGCATCAGCTCGCAGTTCGAGAAAGAGATGGGGTCGAAGATCGACGTGAGCTTCGGTCCCAAGCCGATGCTGATCACCTGGATCGACGGCAAGGTGCCCTCGGTGAAGGTGAACAGCAACGACACCAAGTTCGGCCCCGCCGTCGGCATGGTGGTGCACGCCGTCTTCCATGACGTCGACGTCGCCGACTCGAACGGCACCGTGATCAACAGTTCCTCCGCCGACGTCACGTGGAGCAACGAAGGCATCAAGGAGACCCTCGGCGGGATGGTCAGCAGCGTGAGCTCCTCGGCGAGCTCGGGCATGCTCACCCTGTCGGTGCTCGGCGGCCTCGCCGAACTCCAGCTGAAGCCGCAGATCGTGAACGGGGCGGTGCAGGTGGAGACGATGTCGGCCGAGCTGCTCGGCATCGGCCTGCCCTCCGACCTGGTGCAGAGCATCGTCGACATCTTCACCGAGAGCCTGCAGAGCTACCCGCTCGGCATGACGGCGACGAAACTCGAGGTCACCGACTCCGGCGTCGCGGTGCAGCTGGCGGGTGGACGTACCCAGCTCGAGCCCGCGAGCAACAGCTCCGACGCACGCTGCTGAACGCGCACCGGCGCAACGTCTTCGAACCTCGCGCAGGCGCTCCGGGGCGAACCGGAGGCCCGTCAACGGGTTCCGGCTGCCGGTCAGGACGGGAAGCCGTCGAGCACCTCGCGGGATTTCGAAAGCCCGAGCCGGGTCGCGCCCGCGGCGATCATCTCCGCCGCTGTCTCGGCGCTCCGGATGCCACCGCTGGCCTTGACCCCGAGCCGGGTACCGACCGTCTCGGCCATCAGCCGCACCGCGTGCGCGCTCGCTCCGCCCGCGGGATGAAATCCCGTGGAGGTCTTGACGAAATCGGCTCCCGCGCGTTCGGCGACCCGGCACACCTGCACGATCGCGTCGTCCGGCAGCGCGGCGGATTCGATGATCACTTTCAGCAGCGCCCGGTCGCCGATCGCTTCGCGCACCGTGACGATGTCGGCGAGCACCGCCGTGTAATCGCCCGCGCGCGCCGCTCCGACGTCGATGACCATGTCCACCTCGGTGGCGCCCTGGTCCACCGCCAGCCGCGCCTCGGCGCCCTTCACCAGCGAATGGTGTTTCCCCGACGGGAATCCGGCGACCGTCGCGACCACGAGCCCGGGCGCGCGCACCGGCAGCATGGACGGCGACACACAGATCGCGAGCACACCCATCGCGCGCGCGTCTTCGATCAGCGTGTCGACGTCGGCGCGGGACGCCTCCGGTGCGAGCAGGGTGTGATCGATCATGGCGGCCACTTCGGCCCTGGTCAGCGACGTGGAACTTGCCATGGGGTGAGAGTCTGGCACACCGGACGCGAATTCCGTTGCGCGCCTGGCTGCACTTCCCGCACACTCGTAGCTGATGGCGCATCGGAGAACGTGACGCCACGGTCGACCGACCGACCGACGTGTGCGGATGGGCCTACTTCGTTCGGGAGGAGACGACAGTGCTGATCCGTCGCGAACGCGCCGACGACACCGCTGCGATTGCGGCGGTGCATCGCAGCGCATTCGCACCACACTATGCCCGTGCCGACCACCCCGATGGCGCCGGCGTGTCCGGTGACCGGGGCAGTGCGGATCCGCCGGAGGTGGGTCTCATCGCGCAATTGCGCAGTGACGAGGGCTGGATACCGACGCTGTCGCTGGTGGCGATCGAGCACGACAGCGTGGTCGGTCACCTGTGCCTGACCCGAGCCACGGTCGGCCCGTTCCCCGTGCTGGCGCTCGGCCCGATCGGCGTCCTCGCCGACCATCAGGGCGACGGGGTGGGCTCGGCGCTCATGCACGCGGCCCTCGGCGCCGCCGACGCGCTCGACGAACCGCTGATCGGCCTGCTCGGCAGCCTGGAGTTCTACCCGCGCTTCGGTTTCGTCCCCGCCGCCCGCCTGGGCATCACACCGGACGATCCCGCCTGGATCAGCCACTTCCAGGTCCGGTCCCTGTCGGCCTACGACTCCCAGATCACCGGCGAATTCCACTACGCGGAGCCGTTCTACCACCTCTGACCGCCGCCGCTGGGCACGGATCGTGCGCCGCACAACCCACCCCGCGCCACTGATGTCCCGCGACCTGCTGGAGTTCGATTCAGCCCTCCCACTGCGCGGGGGGTGGATCCTGAGCCCACGGGTCGATCACGCGCACTCCGGCAGCTCGGAACGGCGCGGTATCGCGAGTGGCCACGGCCATGTTCGCGGCGCCCGCGGTCGCGGCGATATAGCCGCCGGCGGTGCCGATGGCCGCCCCCGCGGCGCGGGCGCTCGCCATCAGCTCGGCGTACGCGGCCGATGCGGTCTGGTCGAAGGCGAGCACTCGCCCCGTGAACAGCGGCAATATCCGAGCTTCGAGCCTGTCGCGCAGGACGTCTCGCCGTCTGCCCCCGGGCATCGCGGCAATACCGAACCGTAGTTCGGCCACGGTGATGGCCGACAAATAGAGGCTGTGCAAGGGCTGAGCATCGATCCAGGCGACAACGCGGGGATCCGGCGCCTTGCGCAGCGGTTCGGAAAGGACGTTCGTGTCCAGAACGATCACTCGAACTCCCAGGGGACAACCGGGCGTCGGTCACGGGCGGTCAGCGCGTCGAACTCGTCGTCGGTGAGTTCGACCTCGCGACCGATCTCCGCCAGGAACGTCCCGAGCGCGACCTGCGCCGCAGGGTTGACGGCTTCGATGAGGATCGCCCGAACCTCCGCCTCGGTGCTGCGTCCGTGCTGTGCCGCACGGACACGCAGCGCCTCGCAATGGCGCCATTGCCTTCATTGCCTTCAAATAAGGACGGTAAGCCGAGTCCGGACATGCCGAGGCACCTGCCGATCGCTGAGCGAAGGTGCGGCGAACGTCGTGGGGCGCACCTGGGAGGATGAACTCATGAGTTCCGCTCCACCCGTTCAGGACGATCGCCGCTACGTGCTGACTCTCGGCTGCCCGGACCGTCCCGGCATCATCGCCGGGATCACCTCGTTCATCGCCGAGTTCGGCGGCTCGATCGTGGAGGCGGGGTATCACTCGGACCCGGATACCGGCTGGTTCTTCACTCGCCAGGCGATCAAGGCGGGCACGGTGCCGTTCGGGCTCGCGGAACTGCGCGACCGGTTCGCCGCGGTGGCGGCCGGCCTCGGTCCGGCGACCGAATGGCAGCTGCTGGACTCCGGGGCGCGCCGCCGCGCGGTCCTGCTGGTCAGCAAGGACGGTCACTGCCTGCACGACCTGCTCGGACGCGCCGCCAGCGGTGAGCTGCCCGCCACCATCGAGGCGGTGATCGGCAACCACCCGGATCTGGCGGCGATGACGGAGGCGCACGGGGTGAAGTTCCATCACGTGCCGTTCCCGAAGGACCCGGCCGAGCGCGGTCCCGCCTTCGAGGAGGTCCGCGCCCTGGTGGACGCGCACGACCCCGACGCGGTGGTGCTGGCGCGGTTCATGCAGGTGCTGCCCGCCGAACTGTGCGAGCACTGGGCGGGCAAGGCGATCAACATCCACCACAGCTTCTTGCCCTCGTTCGTCGGCGCTCGCCCGTATCACCAGGCGTTCGCCCGCGGCGTGAAACTGATCGGGGCCACCTGCCACTACGTGACCGCGGAACTGGACGCGGGCCCGATCATCGAGCAGGACGTGATCCGCATCGATCACGCCGACGAAGTACGCGACATGGTCCGCCAGGGCCGCGACATCGAGCGGGTGGTCCTGGCGCGCGGGCTGCGCTGGCACTTGGAGGGCCGCGTCCTGGTGCACGGCCGCCGGACGGTCGTCTTCTCCTGACCGACGCGCGAACGCGGAGCCGGCCGGTCAGCCTGCGAGGTCGGCGCGGGCACGCTTGCCCACCGCGGCGAGCAGGCGCCCGAGTTCCTCGTTGAACCGCTCGTATGCCTCGACATTGCCGAGATGGCCGGTCGGCAGCACCTGGTAGCGCACGAGACTGCCGGTCTGCCGGAGCAGGTCGACGATACGCTCGGAGTGGACCGGCGGCGTCATGTCGTCGAACTGTCCCGACAGCACCGTCGTGGGGACCACCAGGTTGCGCGCCGACTCCCCCACATCCATCGTGGCGAGCAGGAAACCGAACTTGGAGCGCACCCGGGCCGGACACGACCGCACGATGGCCATGCTGAATTCCAGCAGCTCGCCCTTGGCCGCGGTACTGAGGATCTGGCGCGCGAACAGCCAGCGCACCGGCGCGATGGGCGGGAATACGATCGGAGCGCCGAGCCCCAGCCTGCCGAACAGGAACGGCAGCGGCACCTTCAGCTGCAGCAACCGCCACGGCCGGTTCAGCAGCGGGACCATGGTGGTCTCCAGGATCAGCCGGTCGGCAGCGGTATTGGTGAGCAGCACCGCGAGCGCCTGCCGTGCGACCCGCTCGGGATAGCGTCCGGCCCACGCCTGCAAGGTCATGCCGCCGAGACTGTGGCCGACCAGCACGGCCCGCTGTCCGGGCGCGAGCGCGGCGTCGAGCACCGCGGCCAAGTCGTCGGCCAGCAGGTCCATGGTCAACTCGCTCGACCCGTATTCGCTCTCACCGTGGCCGCGCTGATCGTAGGCGATCACCCGGTAGTCGCCGGCGAACGCGTTGATCTGCGGATTCCAGTATTCCAAGCAGCAGGTCCAGCCGTGGACGAGCACGATGACCGGGCGATCGGACGGCCCGTAGGCGTGTACGCGCAGCAGGGCGCCGTCACCGGTCCGGACCGGAATAACCTCGCGCGGCGCGGTCGGGGGGTTGAACGCCGCGGTCCGGTAGGTACGCGAACGCAGGTCAGCGCTGTGCGCGTCGCGCAAGCTCCGGAGCAGTCCCGGGAAGCTCGTCAACGCGGTCGGCAGCAGGGCACGCATCGGACACTCCTTTGTGTTACTGCTAGATACAGTAACCCCGATTCGCGCCGCTTGCTAGTGCAAGCACCCTTACCAGACGACGAACTACGCCCTCACCAGCGCGGACCCCGCTGCACCTCGTCCACCTTCGGCCGGACGTCGGCCAGGTAGACGCCCGTCGCGATGATGGCCGCGAAGGAGAGCAGGCCCAGACCCGCGGGGAAGAGGACGAGCACGAGCACAGCCGCCCCGAGAATTCCCAGCCAGATCGGCTTGGTCAGCTTGTCCACCGCGGTGAACGCGTCCGGACGCTGACGCACGGCGTGGATCAGCGCGAAAATCGTCGCACCGAGCGCCGCCAGCCACAGCACCAGCAGGATCATCCCGGTCAATCCGTGCACCATATTCACCCACCCATCATAGAAGCAACGCCCCCGCGCACCAGGGGTGCGCGGGGGCGTTGGGCGGCGTCAGCCGCGGGCGGTTCAGGCCTTCTTGGGAGCGGCCTTCTTCGCGGGCGCCTTCTTCGCGGCGGTGGGGGCGGCCTTCTTGGCCGGAGCCTTCTTCGCGGCGCCGTTGGTGTCGGGAGCCGGGGTGGACTCGGTGGTCACCTCGACGACCTCGGCCTCGACGACCGGCGCCGGGGCGACCTGCGCCTCGGCCTCGATCTCGGCCTCGACCTTGACCGGACGGCCAAGCAGGCCGTTGACGCGCTCGAACACGTCCTCGGCGCGGCTCACCGCGTCGCCGTAGATGGTCTCGACCTTGCCGATCCGATCCTCGACGAGGTGGTTGGCGCGCAGCCGCTCGATGGCCTCCTCACCGCGTACGGCGAGGTCGGCGTAGATGTCGAGCGCTTGGCGGTAGTACTTCTCGGCCAGCGTCCGCAGCTCCTCGGCGGTGAACTTCTCGCGCAGCTCGGCGAGGTCGTCCGGAAGCTCCGACGGCAGCCCGGCCAGCCGCTCGCGCAGCGACTCGAACTGGGCCTGGACGTCGGCGGGAACGTTGGCGAAGCGCTCGCGCGCCTCCTCCACCCTGGTCTGCACCTCGGTCGCGGCGGCACGCTCGCGCACCTGCGCGACGACGTCGTTCACGGCGGCATAGAGAGCGTCACCCGCGCCGACGGTGGCGAGCAAGGGCTTGGTGACGGTGGCGTTCTTCTCGGTCATGGTGTTTCGTTCTCCTGGCGTGGCGGAGTTTCGGTTGTCGTGCGCGGAACGTCGCTGTCCCATACGTCCCCCCCTGCCTCGTTTCCTCCGTTTTCCCGGCGAAACGATTCATAGATGTCCAGCAGCACCTGCTTCTGCCGCTCACTGATCGATGTGTCGGCAAGCAGGGCGTCCCGGACCGGACTGTGCGGCCGCTGCTCGAGATAGCCAGCCCGTACGTACAAGACCTCCGAGGAGACCCGCAGCGCTTTCGCGATCTGCGTGAGCACTTCGGCGGACGGATTGCGCAGTCCGCGCTCGATCTGACTGAGGTACGGATTGCTCACCCCCGCCAGCTGGGCGAGTTGACGCAACGAGACCTGCGCGGCTTCTCGCTGCGCCCTGATGAAGCCTCCGATGTCGTGCGCCGCGCTGACGACGCGACCCCCTCGTTCGCCGACTCCGGACGAGTGCTCGTCCGGTCTGTCGGTGTACTCGGCGGAAACCTCGGGCTGGTCTGCCATCACTCACCTTCTGGCGGTTGTACGGGTTCGAGTCTAGGTCAGGGTGCTAGCTATTGCAAGCAGTCTGCTAGCAGTGTTTCGGCAAACGTTCCGCGCGCCGGGAGTCAGCCGCCGAACATGAGATGGGAAATCGTGTAGATCGCCAGTCCGGCAAGCGAACCGACGACGGTTCCGTTGATCCGGATGAATTGCAGATCGCGACCCACTTGCAATTCGATCTTCTTGCTGGCTTCCTCGGCATCCCACCGGGCAACCGTGTCGGTGACCAGGGTGCTGATCTCGCCCGCGTAGTTTTCCACCAGGTAGCGAGCGCCGCGGTCGATCCAGCCGTCGACGTTGGCGCGCATGTCCGCGTCGTCGCGCAATCGCTCGCCGAGCTGCTGGACGTTTTCGGCGACCTTGCGCCGCAGCGTGCTGTTCGGGTCGTCGGCGGATTCCAGGATCAGCCGCTTCGCCGCACGCCAGGTCGCCGAAGCCAGTCCGGTGATCTCCTCGCGACCCATGATCTGCGCTTTGATGCGCTCGGCCTTCTTGATCATGGCGTCATCGAATTGCAGGTCCGCGGCGAATTCCTCCAGGAACCGATTCGCGGCGAGGCGAACCTCGTGCTCCGGATCGGACCGGACTTTCCAGGTGAACTCGACCAGCTCCCGGTAGATGCGTTCGGAAAGCAGGATGTTGACGAATTTCGGCGCCCACTGCGGCGCGTCCCGCAGCACGATCCGATCGATGGTCTCCTGTGAGCCCAGCGCCCACTGGTGCGCGCGCTCGGCCAGCAGATCCAGCAGCGCCAGCTGCCGGTTGTCGGCGAGCAGTTCCGCCAGCACCCGCCCGATCGGCGGACCCCACAGCGGCTCGGCGATCCGCTTGACGATGGTGTTGTCGATGACCTGCTCGACGTCCTCGTCGCGCAGCACACCGACGACCGCCCGCAGGATGGTCGAGCTCTCCTGCGCCACCCGCGCGGCATGCCCGGGATCGGCCATCCACCGCCCGACCCGCCAGGAGACCTGCGCGGAGTTCACTTTGGCCGACACCACTTCCGGCGCGAGGAAGTTCGTGCCGACGAAGGTGCCGAGACTGGCGCCGAGCTGGTCTTTCTTGCGGCGGATGATCGCCGTGTGCGGAATCGGCAAGCCGAGCGGGTGACGGAACAGGGCGGTCACCGCGAACCAGTCCGCCAGCGCGCCGACCATGCCCGCCTCGGAAGCCGCGCGCAGGTAGCCGACCCAGTCGCCGCCCGCGCCGCGCGACTCGGTCCAGCGGCAGAACAGGTAGATCGCGGTGGCGAGGCCGAGCAGGCCGGTGGCGAGCGCCTTCATCCGCCAGAGGTCACGACGCTTGGCCGCCTCGTCGAGCACGGCGGACAAGCCGAAGGGCGCGGCGGCAGGCGCGGCCGGGGCGTCCAGCACCGCGGTGTTGCCGGGAGCTTTCTCCATACCTCCTATTCTGCTGTGCGCGGCGAGGTGGGCGAGCGGACGAGTGGATATGGACACACTCGACGCGCCCGGCACTGTGGTTCCTACCGCATCCGGGCTCAAACGCGCATATCACCGTTAGCGGGGACCTAAGCTGGTAGCCACCGGAGACGAAACATTCGAACGAGGGAGCCCACGCTGTCCACCGAAGACCTTGTCGATATCGACGAGCGACCGTCGGCGGTGCGCGGCGGCCGGACGGACGGCCGCAAGCGCCGGTGGCGGCAACACAAGATCGATCGGCGCGAAGAGCTCGTCGACGGCACCCTTGCCGCGGTGCGCGCCCGGGGCAGCAACGCGGGCATGGACGAGATCGCCGCGGAGATCGGCGTGTCCAAAACCGTGCTCTACCGCTACTTCTCCGACAAGAACGACCTGGTCCACGCGACGATGCAGCGGTTCATCGAGACCACGCTGATGCCCCGGGTCTACGGCGCGATCAGCCTGGACGCCGACGAGTACCAGCTGGTCCGCTCGGCGCTGGCCGAGTACGTCGGCACGGTGGACGAGGACCCGGAGGTCTACCGGTTCATCATGGGCAACGGCTCGGCGGACCAGTCCTCGCTCGCGGAGTTCGAGAAACTCTTCGCCGAGGTGGTGTGCGCGGTGATCACCGAGCGCGCCAAGGACCGGGGCGTCGAGACCGAGGGCGCGGCGCTGGCGTCGTATGTGCTGGTCGGCGGCATCCAGCTGGCGACGCACTGGTGGACCACGAACAAGTCGATGTCGCGCGAGAACGTGATCGACTACCTCACCATGCTCGCCTGGAGCGCCATCGAGGGCATGGCCCGCTCGGGCGGTTCCCCCGCGGTGTTCAACGCGCAGCCGCATGTGCTGCCGGTCCCCGAGGCGCCCGCGCAAGGCTGATCCGGGCCGCGGGCACGGGTGCTAGCTGGACTGCTTGCTGAAGTTCACGCGCGCTCTCGACTTTGCCGAAACGTTGGTTAGTCTGAACCCGAGCGGTGCGCCGAGTGCGCTGCGTCACCGCCGGCGCCGTACGCGACGGCGGTCCGCGCCAGACCTCACGGTCGGCGCCGGCCACCACCCGCGCGTCCGTCGCACCGACCGCGGCACCAACGGAGGTACCTCGATGGCGAAGCAAGTACCGACCTCTCGGCTTGCTCGTGGCACCAAGCTGGGCGCGGTAGCAGCCAGTTCGGTGCTTCGCACCCAGCGCACGCGATTGACCATGCGGGGCAGATCCGAGGCCGTCCGGGCGAAGATGGCCGAGGAATCCATGATTCGCACCACCGAACAGGTGGTCATGGTGCTTGGCACCATGAAGGGCGTCGCCATGAAGCTCGGCCAGATGATGTCGGTGCTCGACCTGGATCTGGTTCCCGAAGACCACCGGGAGCGTTTCCAGAAACGCCTGGCGGTGCTGCGCAACGCGGCGCCCACGGTCTCCTTCGCCGCCATGCGCCAGGTGATCGAGGAGGATTTCGGCAAACCGCTGGAGGTGATCTTCGCCGAATTCGACGCCGAGCCGGTCGCCGCCGCCTCGATCGGCCAGGTCTATCGGGCGCAGCTGCACGACGGCCGCCAGGTCGCGGTGAAGGTGCAGTACCCGGGCATCGACGTCGCCGTGCGCGCGGATCTGAAGAATCTCGCCATGTTCCGGCGCGTGCTGCAGTCCGCGATGCCGTGGGTGACGCCCGCGGTGCTGGACGAACTGCGGTTGAACATGGAGGCCGAACTCGACTACCGGGCCGAGGCGGCCACCCAGTTGCAGATCGCCGAGATCTACGCCGAGCACCCGTTCGTCATCGTGCCGCGCTCGCTGCCGGAGTTGTCCACCACACGGGTGCTGGTCACCGAGTACGTGGAAGGCAAGGGCTTCGAGGAGATCCGGCAGTTGCCCCGAGAGCAGCGCAACCGGATCGGCGAGATCATCTACCGGTTCTACGTGGGATCGCTGTTCACCTTCAACGAGTTCTGCGGCGACCCGCACCCCGGCAACGTGCTGCTGGCCGCGGACGGCCGGGTGGGCTTCCTGGATTTCGGGTTGTTCAACCGGATGGACCCCGAGCACGTGCAGTTCGAGCTGGTCTGCCTGCGCGCCGCCGCGGAAGAGCGGGCGGAAGATCTGCGCGAGTTGATGATCCAGCGCGGCGTGATCGATTCGCCGCAGGAGATCGGCGCCGAGGAGTGCCTGGAATACGTGCTGGCCGCCTCGGAGTGGTGTCTGGTCGACGAGGAACTGACCATCACCCCCGAACTGGCCAGCGGCGCGTTCCTGCTCGCGGTAGACCCGAGGGCCAGCGAGTTCACCGGCATGAAGCAGCAGAATCTGCCGCCCGAGCACCTCTTCTCCCGCCGCGCCGATTTCCTGACCTTCGGCATGCTCGGCCAGCTCGGGTGCACCGCGAACTGGCATCGCATCTCGCGGGAATGGCTCTACGACGAACCGCCTGTCACCGAGCTCGGCCGCGCGCATCACGCTTGGCTCGCCGACCGGCCGCGGGCCGCGCCGCTCCGGGCGCGCAAGAAGACCACGAAGTAGCCGCCGACCGGCGACACGACCGCAGAACGGAAGACCATGGCAGACACTCGGGAATTCGACCTAGTCCTCTTCGGCGCCACCGGCTTCGTCGGCAAGCTGACCGCGCAGTATCTCGCCGGAGCCGCGCCGGAATCCGCCCGGATCGCGCTGGCGGGACGGTCGCTGGACAAACTGACCGCCGTGCGTGACGGGCTCGGGCCGAAGGCGGCGAGTTGGGGCCTGGTGGTAGCCGACTCGACCGACCGGACCGCGCTGGACGAGCTGGCCGCGCGCACCAAGGTGGTCGTCACCACCGTCGGCCCGTACCTGCGCTACGGGATGCCGCTGGTGGCGGCCTGCGCCGCCAACGGAACCCACTACGCCGACCTCACCGGTGAGCCGCTGTTCATCCGGGAGGCCATCGACGCCCACCACGAACAGGCCGCCGCGACCGGCGCGAAAATCGTGAATTCCTGCGGCTACGACTCCATTCCGTCGGATCTGAGTGTTTACCAGCTCTACCGCCGCACGGTGGAGGACAACACCGGTGAACTCGTCGACACCACGCTGGTGGCTTCGCTCAAGGGCGGCGTCAGCGGCGGCACCATCGATTCCGGCCGCGCCATGATGGAGGCGATCGCCGCCGACCCGGCCAAGGGCGCGGTGCTGTCACACCCGTATTCGCTGAGCCCGGACAAGTCGATGGATCCCGACGTCGGCCGCCAGTCCGATCAGGCGCTGTCCCGGGCGAGTGCCATCGACCCGAGCCTGGACGGGTGGGTGAGCACGTTCGTCATGGCCGCGCACAACACCAAGATCGTGCGCCGCACCAACGGGCTGCTCGGCTGGGTGTACGGCAAGAACTTCCGCTACCGCGAAGTGATGAGCGCGGGAAGGTCGCGGGTGGCTCCGCTGGTGGCGGCGGGCATGGCGGGCGGCATCGTGGTGGGCCTGACGGCGGGCGCGCTGCTGTCGCGGGCGTCGGCGGGCCGCAAGCTGCTGGACCGCGTGCTGCCCAAGCCGGGCACCGGGCCCGATGAGAAGGCCCGCACCAGTGGCTGGTTCAGCATGAAGACCTTCGCCCACACCACCTCGGGCGCGAAGTACGTGGCCACCTTCGCGGGCACCGGCGACCCGGGCTACCAGGCCACCGCGGTGCTGCTCGGCGAGAGCGGCCTGTGCCTGGCATTCGACACCGACAAGCAACCCGAGCTCGCGGGCGTGCTCACACCGGCCGCGGCGATGGGCGACGCGCTCACCGACCGGCTGCGAGCGGCGGGCATGACCATCACGGTCGATCGCGCCTGAGGAACGCGATGACGGTGAACATCGCACGGAAGACGATGAACGCCCCGGCGCTCGCCGCGGTGTACGAACGAGCCTGGCGGCCGGCGCTGTTCTATCTGGCCAGCGGCCGCACCACCGCGGCGGACCGGCGCGACGCGGTCGCCACCCTGCGGCTCGGCGGCGCGCAGAAGGTGCTCGACATCGCCTGCGGGCCGGGAAATTTCACCAGGCACCTGAGCGAAGCGCTGTCCGGCGACGGTTACGCGATCGGCCTGGACTATTCCGAGCCGATGCTGGCGCGCGCCGTCGCCGACAACCCCGGACCGCGGGTCGGGTACCTGCGCGGCGACGCGCGCACCCTCCCGTTCGCGGACGGAACCTTCGACGCGGTCTGCTGTTTCGGCGCGCTCTACCTCATTCCCGACCCGCTCGTCGCCGCCCGCGAGATGATCCGCGTGCTCGCCCCCGGTGGCCGCATCGCGATCACCACCAGCCACCGGGCCGCCAACCCGTTCGGCGAGGTGAGCCGCGTGGTCGGCGGTTGGAGCGGACTGCGGGTGTTCGGCACCCGGACTTTCCCGGCCCTCTTCGCCGAGCACGGCTTGGTGGAGATCGATCAGCGGGTCCATCGCCTGCTCCAGTACGTCAGCGCGACGAAACCCGCTGCCACGGCCGGGCACTGAGCTGTCGCACGCGATCGGCTGCGCACCCGGACCGGCGGATGATCAGCCCGCGGTGACGGCCCGGATCAGGAATTCGAGCCTGTCCACGGTGTGATCGAGCGGGCGGGTGCTGCGTTCGGCGCGGCACATCGCCACCGTGCCCTCCACCGCGGCCACGATCAGGGTGGCGGTCTGCTCGGCATCGATGTCGCCGGCGCCGTGCTCGCGCAGCGACCGCGCCAGCAGCCCGGTCCAGTTCTCGAACGCGGCCGCGGCCGCCCGCTGTGGCCGGTCGTCGTCACCCGGGTCTTCGACCGCCACGGCGAGCACCGGGCAACCCGCCTGGAAATCACTGTCCAGCACGACCTTTCGCCACATGTCCGCGAACGACCGCAGCCCGGCGACCGGCCCGGCCGACAGGCCCTTGGCGAGTTTGCGGGCGGCCAGCGCGTCGGCGAACCGCACGGCTTCGGCGGCCAGCTGCGCTTTGCCGCCCGGGAAGTAGTGGTAGGTGGAGCCCAGCGGCGCCTGGGCATGTTTGGCCAGCTCCCGCACACTGGTCGCGTTCAGGCCGCGGCGGCGGATCATGTCGGCCGCGCCTGCCACCATCCGCTCGCGCGCCTGCGGCGTCTCGGCCATCGCTTCTCCTTCCCTTTCCCATGACGACTGTCATAGCGTACCGTGCAGGTGTTATAACGGTCGTTATAAACGATGGCTCCCGTTCCGAATGGAGTTCGACATGCCGATGATCCAGCTGACCCTGCCCGCCGGAGTGCTGCCCGCCGATACCCGCGCCACACTGCGGAAGACGCTCGCGGCCACCTTGCTGAGGTGGGAGGGAGCGCCCGACACGGCCTTCTTCCGCGCGCTGGCGTGGACTCGCCTCGATGAGGTCCCGGCGGACGCTTTCGGCAGCGCCGAGGACGAGTTCCCGCGATTCCGGGTCGACGTCACTGTGCCCGCGGGCGCGCTGTCCGATCGCCGCAAAGCGGGCCTGATCCAGGAGGTGACCGCGGACGTCTCGGCCGCGGCGGGACTGGGCGACACCGAAGGCTTGCGGGTGTGGGTGCTCGTCCACGAACAGCCCGAAGGCACCTGGGGCGCGGGCGGGAACGTGGTTCACTTCGCGGAGCTGGCCGCCTTGGCACAGGGGCAACGCGCGGATGCGTGAACCGTAGGTCCCTGCCTGGGCCACCGTCAGGTGGGTCGTGGAGCGCACTCCGATGAGCGCCGATGCACGTGCCCGAGGACGCGCCGCGCATCGAGCGTGAGTTCAGCAGGCTCGGGACCGAGAAGCCGAAGGTCGCCCACCGAGGCCCGTTCAGCAGCAGTCAAAGCGCAAAGAACACGAGGGCCGATAGGAGCACTACCGCACCGAAAAACCCGACGGCAATGGATGTGAAGAACTTACCGAGCTCCTCATCGCCGTAGATGTCATCTTCATTTATGAGATCTGTATCCACGATTTCCGCTTCGACGGATTTGCGAGGTGTGCCGTCGATCATGACGGTGAACGCGTATCGTTGCCCCCTCTCGAGCCGTCTCGGGCCGATATCGAGGGCAGATCCCTCCGAACGACCGTCGGCGATCTGAGCTGGATAAACGCTCAGCAAATGCAGAATCGGCATGCCGAACTCCACCCGCAAAGGCTTACCGTCATCGAAATCTGCGGCTTTGATGTCCTTGGGGCCACGGTTGACCAACGACACCTGCACAAGACAGGGACTCTCGGTCCACGGCTTGCCGGAGCGGATCTTCTCATGCCCTTCGCGATAGGTCAGGGTCGCATCTATTCGCTCCCAGGAGAACCCGTACAGCAGTATCCGTCGCCGATGGTTGACTCGATAGTAGAAATAGATGGTTGCCAAGAGGCTCAGAACACCGGTGGCGAATGCGCCGATCTTGATCCAGTCCATGGTTTTCAAGTGTGGTGCATCACGGCCCACATCGCAGCGCCGCTCGCCCGCAACATATTTCGCATCGGCACCGTATTTCCGCACGGGCACATGGCGAGACAGCGTTCGGGAACGTCAGGGGGTGGGTGGGGCGGAGCCGAGGTCGACCATGCGATGGAGGATGGCGGGGGCCAGGGCCAATTCGAATTCCGTACCGCTGCTTTCGAAGACGAAAGCGAGGTAATCGTTATGCGGTAGCGGGGCCCGGCGGACCGAGCAGTGCTCCCCCACGATCACCCAGCCCCCGATGGTCAACTGATCGGACATCGCCACTCCCCACCCCTTCGACACTTCCGACAAGTGGACTATGCCAGTCGCGGCCGAGCGGTGTCAACGGCGGAAATCGGCCGCTGAGCTGGTGGAATACTCCTGTTGGATGGTTCCGTGGCCGGGCGGGTGGACGGTCTCGCGGTACTCGAGCGCGGCGCCGCGGGCATCCAACCCGACGCGGTGCACGATCAGCACCGCCGACGGACTCGAGAGCCCGAGATGGTGGCGCTCGTCGGCGGTGGCCAGCCGAGCGCCGACGCTCGCGCGCACGACCGCGGTGGCTCGTCCGATCGCGGCTTCCACGTATCGCGAAACTCCACCGGGTACTGGCTCCGAGCGGAGCAAGGGGGCGGCGGCCTCGGCGAACGCGCCGGGGAACCAGCAGGTGATGAGCCTTGCCGCCCGAGAACCAGCCGCGCACAGCGTCTTTCGCACGATCACCGGGCTCGCCTCGGGTAGGCCGAGCGCGTCGGTCACCTCCTGCGGTCCTTCGACCACCTCCGCTCGCAGCACGGTCACCGATTCGCCTGCGGCAGCGTGCGCTCCGTATCGCGGGGCGCGCTCCCGTATCAGCGCGGAGCGTTCGGCCACATAGGTGCCCGATCCACGACGCGACCGCACGATTCCCTCCTGGCGCAACGCATTCAGCGCCTTGGCCGCGGTAGGGCGGGCCACCTTCCAGCGTGCGGCGAGTTCGCGCTCGGACGGCACCTCGGCGCCGGGAGCCAGCTCGCCGCGCTCGATCAGCTCGCGCAGATGTCCCGAGATCTGCAGGTATTTCGGCACTGCGCCACGGATTTCGGTCACCGGTCGCCCCTTCCCCTGCGGACACCGCCCCTCGGACCGCCGGTCAGTGTAACAACGGCAGGTCGGGTCACCGGGGATGCCACACAACCCGGCGCCGACGCGGTCCGCCGTCTTGTACCGAGCGGTAAAGTGCGAGTCCAGTACAGCGCGGTACGAACAGGACCGAGCGGAAGGGGGCTTCCACGTGGCGGTACCGGATACCGGACAGGGGACGGCACGAGAGCTGTACGCTGCGGCCGTCGGAGCGGGCGGGGGCGAACCGTTCGAGCTGGACACCGCGGTCGCGGAGAATCTCGCCGCCGCCTGCGACAAACTGGTCGACGATCTGCGTCGCGCGATGACCGGCGAACATCTCGTCACCGACGTGACCGGCTTTCCCGACCTACCCACCGGCCACGGGCTCACCCGCGGATTCGCCGACAAAGGGCGGCAATACCTGGACACCCTCACGGCGTTCCAGGAGACCGCGCTGCTGTTCAAGGCCGCGTATCTCGCCGCGGCCAACCGGCTGGCCGACGCCGAGGCGGCCAATCAGGCCGCGCTGCGGCTGATCACCGAGTACCTGGAGCCCCGGTGAGCACATGCCGGCGCGCCGGGACCGACTGAGGGGGCGAGGATGGCAGACTCCGCGGCACGCGCAGCCGCCGATGGCATCCGGCAGGAGCTGGCCGGTTTCACCGACGGGGCGACCGATCCCGCTTACGCACCCGACCGGGAGCTGTTCGGGGCCTATACCCATCAGCAGATCTGGGACCTGGTGCACGAGACCCTCGATCCGGCGGCACTCGGCCGGATCGCCGAGGCATGGCAGGCCAACGCCACCGCGGTGGCCGAAGCGTTCCAAGCCTTCTCCGATGCCACCAACCGGGAATTCGCCCGCTGGTCCGGCCGGGCAGCCGACGCCGCCGTGGGCGCGACCAGGCAGTTCGTCCGCGCGGGCGGGGACGCGCAGGACGTGTGCCGGGCGGTGGCGCGGCTGATGGAGTTGAATAGCGATGCCGCGCAAACGGTCCGGGGCGCCATCGCGCCGCCGCAGCGGTATCGGCCGCTCGCTGACCCGGCCGCCGAAGCGGTTTACGGTGGAAAACGTAGGATGGAACACGACAGTGCGGCGGCAGACATCGAGGCGGATGTCCGGGACACGATGACCTACGTCTATACCCCGACGATGCCCGCCACCGGCGACCACGTTCCCCAGTTCCCTCGGCCGCACGAAGGTTCGGCGGCCGACCATGCCACACCGGCCGACCCGGATGCCGTCCGCGGAGGCGGCGCGCGGTGAAATGGGTGCTCAGCCCGGACGAGTTCACGCATGTCTGGACGAACGAAACGAGCCTGGACCGCAGGCCCTACCCGGTCAATATGGTTCCCTCGGCCACGGTGCGCACCGAATCGGAGTACCACGCCCTCGGTTTGCCGCAGCGCTTCGCCCGGCAGGCCGATCCGGACCTGGCGGCCGCGCTGATGCTGTGCGCGCGCAACGACGCCACCACCATCACCGTCTCCGGCGAACGCACCGCGCTCGGGCGCAACGGCAGCGACGCGGAAACCGAACGGATTCTCGCCTTCGCCGCGGTGGTGCACAATCACGCGGGCATCCTGGTAGCCACCCCCGACCGGGTGACCGTGCAGATGTGCCACGCCCGTGCGGTGGGCGAACGCTTGGTGCACATCATCGGGTCCGCGCGGCCGGGCAAGCTCGCCCCGATGCGCGAGCCGCAGGATGCCGTGCTGAGTCCGGACCGCACCGAGCCGTTCGTCACCAATGGTCACCGCGGCGCCGCGAAATTCCGCCAAACCCTGCGCAAGCCGGTGGACGGACGCGGCTTCATCACCGTCACGGTGGAGCCGGAGAATCCCATGTCCCCGCCCACCCGCCACCGCACCTGGCTGGACTTCACCGGCGACGGGCGCTACCTGCTCACCACCGCGCACGATCTCACCCTCGCCCCCGTGTCGGACGAGGAGTTCGCCGCCCACCTACTACGCCTCGCGCAAGTCTGACCACCGGGAAGTCTCGCGTGGTTAGGTTTACGGCATGCCGAAGCACTGGACGGTCCCGCCTACCGAGGCACTGAGAGCCGACGGCCTGCGGGTCGCCGAGCTGGACACCTCCGCGATGCCGGGATTCACCGGTGCCAAGCAGGCCGGGGCCGCACTGCTCGCCGAACGCAGCCTGGTGCTGTCCGATCTCCAGGAGAAGCTGTACGCCAACGGCCGCTCCGGCGGAGATCGGCGCAGCGTGCTGCTGGTGTTGCAGGGCATGGACACGGCGGGCAAGGGCGGCATCGTCCGGCACGTCATCGGCTCGGTCGACCCGCAGGGGGTCGACCATGCCGCGTTCGGCGTGCCGACGCCGGAGGAACGACGCCATCACTTCCTGTGGCGCATCCGCAAGGCACTGCCGCGCGCGGGTCAGCTCGGTGTCTTCGATCGCTCGCACTACGAGGACGTCCTGGTGGTGCGGGTGCACAACCTCGTGGCGCCGACGGTGTGGGAGCCGCGCTACGACGAGATCAACGCGTTCGAGCGCGAATTGGTGGACGAGGGCACCACGCTGGTGAAGGTGGCCATGTTCGTCTCGCTCGACGAACAGAAGAGGCGCCTTGCCGAGCGACTGGAACGGCCGGACAAATTCTGGAAGTTCAACCCGTCCGATATCGACGAGCGCGCGTTCTGGCCCGCCTACCAGGAGGCGTACCAGGCGATGCTGGACCGCACGTCCACCGAGTACGCGCCCTGGCACGTCGTGCCCGCCGACCGCAAGTGGTTCGCCCGCCTCGCGGTCACCGAATTGCTGATCGCGGCGCTGGAGCGGCTCGAACTCGACTGGCCCCCGCCGCGGTTCGACGTCGAGCAGCAGAAGCGGCGGTTGGCACGAGCCTAGGTCGTCGCCGGTCGGCGCGTTTCCGGCGACAGGGCCGCCGAGCGCCGCGCCGGTACCGAACCGCGGCGTACCGGAACGGGTGAATCCGGCGCGGTGGCAGCGGCCGAGCGTCGCAGGCTCACGGGATCAAAGGCCGGACCTGCTCCGCGACGAACCGGAGATAGGCGGCGGGATCCGGATCGTCGGCGGTGGTCTGCAAGACGACGGTGTCGGCGCCCGCTTCGGCCAGCATGGTGACGGCCGCCGCGATCGCGTGCGCGTCACCCGCCACGCCCGCTCCCGGCGCATGCACGGGGGTGCGTTCGGCGGCCAGGCGGGCTTCGGCATCCGGGCCGGTGACCGCGAGCAGGTTCGCCACCACGTGGTGGCGGTCGGTGCGCCCGGCCGCGGCGCGCCCCTCGTCGATCAGCGTGCGTGCGGCCCGGACGCCGTCGGCATCGGTGATCGAATCGAGCAGCGTGCCGTCGGCGTACTCACCGGACAGCCGGATCGAGCGCGGACCGCGCGCGCCCGCGACCTTCGGCGGAGTCGCGGGCGGCCAGTCCAGCGCGACGGCGTCCAGATGCACGTAGCGGCCCGCCACGGTGACCTGCTCACCGGCCAGCAGAGCACGCAACGCGGCAAGGTGCTCGCTCAGCAAGGTCACCGGCGACTCGACCCGTGCGCCGACCTGTGCCATCCAGCTCTGCACGCCGTGCCCGACGCCGAGCATCAACCGGTCGGGAAACAGACGATGCAGCGTCGCCGCCTCCATGGCGGTGAGCGCGACATTGCGCAGCGGCACGGGCAGCAGTCCGATACCGACGCGCACCCGGTCGGTCCAGGCGAGCGCGGCCGCGGCGCAGGCGATCCCGCTCTCCAGGAAGCAGTCCTCCCACAGCCACAGCTCCTCCAGTCCCGTCGCTTCGGCCACGTCGGCCGCCGCGCGCAGCAGTTCGGGCGGATTCTGCGGACGGAACACGGCACCGAGAACAGTCATCCCACTTTCCTACCCGCTGCGCTCGGCGGATGCGGATCTATCGTGCGAGACGTCCGGCGCCACCCCGGAAGTCGGCCGGTTCCGCACAGCTCGCCCGCCTCCTCCGAGACGGCCCGCGCCGACGAGCCGGACCGGCGGACCCGTGAGCGCGCTCAGGGCAACTGCCGGACGGAACGCGAACCCGGTCGGTGCGGCGTCCAACCGGTGTCGGCGATCCGTCCGGTGTGCACGAATTCGCCCCAGTAGCCGCGGGTTCGGTGGCCGAGCGCGTCGATTTCCGCCACCGTGAGGGGCGCGAGCATCGGGGCGGTGTGCCAAGTGCCGCCGTCGGCGAACAGCAGCGGCAGATCGATGCAGTGGCAGGCGCCATACGGATTCGCCGGGTGGAGCTGCCCCATCCGGTAGCAGTACACGCGCGCTCCGGCCTCGACCAGTTCGTCGGCGAAGCGGAACAGGCCGTGCTCGAACGCCTTTCGCCCGATCAGGCGCTGCACCGCCGCGTCGAGCCGGGCGCCGATCACCGGCAGCCGCCGTACCCTGCCGAAGACCGGATGCGGGCCGCCGTAGAACGCCCGCGCCTCCTCGGCCGTGCACCCGAGCAGCACCGGCAGATCGGTGGCCGCGTCCCGCACCGCTGACCGCCACGTGTGCTCGTCGGGCAGCGGTCCGGCGTCGGCCACGGGCAAGAAGGGTGGCGCCGGGTTCACCGTGCCGGGTCCGGCGCACCGCCGCACCGTGCGGCCCTGCGCCGCGAGCAGTTCCGGTACCGGCGCGGTGCACGGATCGGCGCCGAGTTCGGCGAGGAACATCGCGCCCACCCGCTCGGCCTGCCGGTGACTGTGGAATCCGACGCCGAACGGCGCGCTCTGCACGATCGCCCCGGCGAACAGCGGCCGAACCGCCGCGATCCCCAGCAGCGCGACGACCGACTGCGCGCCCGCCGACTGCCCCGCCACGGTGACGCGCTCGGGATCGCCGCCGAACTCGGCGATGTGCTCGCGCACCCAGCGCAGCGCCGCGATCTGGTCGCGCAGGCCGAGATTGCCCGCCGAGACGCCCGGCGCGCGCAGGTATCCGAGCACGCCCAGCCGATAGCTCACCGAAACCACGACGACGCCGGTCTCGCCGGCGAGCCGGTCCGCGTCGTACAGATTCCATTGCCCGCTGCCCGCCAGATAGGCGCCGCCGTGCAACCACACCAGCACCGGGTGAGTGCCCGGCTGCGCGCCCACGGGGGTGGTGACGGTGAGCGCGAGGCAGTCCTCCGACTGCTCCAGCGGCTCCGCCCGCCCCATCACGCTCTCCAGCCGCCCCGGCAACTGCGGCGCCATCGCGTACCGGCGCGTCGCCTCGTACACCCCCTCGGGCGCGGCGACGGGCTCCGGCGCGGCGAATCGCTCCGCCCGCGCGTAAGGAATCCCGCGAAATACCGCGACCTCGCCACGTGCTTCACCCCGCCAGCGCCCGGTGACCACGTACTCCATGCCACTCCCCTCTCCTATCGCAAGTCGACTTGCGATAGCGCCACGCTAGAGGCCGCGCCACCACAACGCAAGAGGAGTTGCGACAATCCCCCGATGGGTGACTCCCCCGCACAGATCCGCGGCGCACGTCTGCGCAGAGCCGTACTCGACGCGACCCTGGCCCGCATCGAGTCGGCGGGCATCGCCACCGTGCGGGTCGCCGATGTCGCCGCGGACGCCGGCGTGCACGAGACCTCGATCTATCGGCGGTGGAAGACACTGCCGCGGTTGCTGCTGGACGCACTGCTGTCCCGGGTGGCCGAGGAGATCCCGCTACCGGACACCGGGACGTTGCGCGGCGATCTGGAGCGGTTCGTGACCGATCTCATCCGTTTCGCCGGAACGCCGTCCGGCCGGGCCCTGATCCGCGGCACCGTGATCGCCGAGTCCGACCCCGAGGTCGAGGCGATCCGGCGCGAATTCTGGGTGCGGCGGCTGTCGTCGTCCGAAGAGATCGTCCGGCGCGCCATCGCCCGCGGCGACGTGGCGGCGACGGTGGATCCCCGGCTGACCATGCTGACGCTGGGCGGCCTGGTCCACCTGCACGTCACGCAGTTGGGCGCGGAGCTGCCGCCCGGCCTGGCCCGCGACGCCGTCGATCTGGTCCTCACCGGCATCACACCGCGCTGAACGTGCCGCCGCCTGCGATCCGGCCGAAATCAGCGGCGGCGGGCCGGATGTTTCGGAATCTCTCAGGTAGGCCGACCATGATGACCGGTGTGGCCCGATCACGCGGGGACGTGGCCGGCGGATCTACGATCGTGGCGGCAGGGAATGTCCGGCGAGCGAAAGGCGTGGTGAACGCACGGTGAGCAAAAACCAGGGTGGGAAGTCGAACCCGCTGCTGGCGGCGGAACGCGCCGACCGCAACCGCAAGATCTTGATCCAGGTGGCCGTCGCCGCCGTGCTCGTCGCGTTGATCGCGGCCATCGGCATCGGCATCGCGGTGAAGAAGGCCCGCAAGGACGATCCCGGCGCCGCTCCGTCCATCCCCGCGACCACGAACGCGGGCGCCGTGCCCGCCTCGATCACCGATAGCGGCGCCGTGCGGATCGGCAAGCCGGACGCGAAGGTCAGTGTGCGCGTGGTCGCCGACCTCCAGTGCCCCGCCTGCAAGGCCTTCGAGGCCGCCAACGGCCAGGTGCTCGAAGACGCGGTGAACAACGGCACCGCGGTGGTCGAGTACAACGTGATCGCGTTCCTGGACAAGGCGTCCACCACGCGGTACTCCTCGCGCGCGGGCAGCGCCTCCTACTGCGTCGCCGAGGCCGACCCGTCGAAGTACCAGAACTGGCTGAATACGATGTTCGCGCAGCAGCCGCCGGAGGGCGGCGCGGGTCTGTCCGACGACCAGCTGATCCAGATCGCCAAGAGCGCCGGTTACACCGACGACGCGGTCGCCCAGTGCATCACCGACCACAAGTACGACAAGTACATCCAGGCCCGCACCAAGGAAGTGCTGGACAGCGGCATCCAGTCGACCCCCTCGGTGTTCGTCGACGGCAAGAAGGTCGAGTCCAGCCAGGAGATCTTCGGCCCCGGCGGCCTCGCGCCCGTGATCAGCGCCGCCGCGGGCCAGTGATCACCGCGGGGCCCCGGGCCGCCTGGGTCCTGTTGATCGGCGGGCTGGCCGGCTGGCTGGCCGCGGTGGCACTGACCGTGGAACGGTTCAAGCTGTTCACCGATCCGGGCTACACCCCGTCGTGCAGCATCAACCCGATCCTGTCCTGCGGGTCGGTGATGGTGACCGACCAGGCCTCGGTCTTCGGGTTCCCGAACCCGCTGATGGGCGTCGTCGGGTTCTCCGTCGTCGTCACGCTCGGGGTGCTCTCGGTGGCCGGGGTCGGCTTCCCGCGCTGGGTCTGGGGCGGAGTGTGGCTGGGCACCCTGCTCGGCGTCGGCTTCGTCTGCTGGCTGATCTTCGAAAGCCTGTACCGGATCAACGCGCTGTGCCCGTACTGCATGGTGGTCTGGGCGATCATCACGCCGCTGCTCGCGGTGAGCACCGACCAGCTGTGGGGGCGCTCCCGCGGCCCGCTCGGTGTGCTCGCCGAGTGGCGCTGGACGATCGTCGCGCTGTTCTTCGCGGTGGTGCTGCTGCTGGTGTTCCTGCGCTTCCAGGACTACTGGCTGTCGCTGGTGTGATCCCCGCTCCGATCAGTTCGGCGGACCTGCGACCAGCACCACCCGCACCGTTCGCTCGCCGGACGCGCCGGTGATGCCCAATCGGACGGTGTCGTTCGGCTTGCGCGTGTTCAACGCCGCCCGCAGCGACTGCGCGCTGGTGACGACGTGGTCGTCGAGCGAGGTGATCACGTCGCCCGCGGCCAGCCCGGCGGCATAGGCGGGCATGCCGGAGATCGCCACGTCCACGCGGGCGCCCGTGCCGACGGGCAGGGCGTTGGAGATGAGCACACCCAATGTGGCCGTCGGGCCGACGTGCACCGTGTCGGTCGGCGTGCCGGAGCGTATCTGCTGGACCACTCGCATCGCCGCGTCGATCGGCACCGCGTAGCCGTTCGCGGGCTGGTCGGCCGTCCGTGCCCCGTCGCCGGATGCCGCGGCGATGACACCGACCACGGACGCGTTCCGGTCCACCAGCGCCCCGCCGGACTGTCCCGGCGTGACCGCCGCCTCGACCTCCAGCATGCCGCTGAGCGCCTTGCGGGACAGATCGGCGGCGTTGACCGCCACGATCGCGCTGTCCAGGTCGGTGAGGGGACCGTGCACGGCGGTCGGCGTGCCGCCGGTCCCGCCCGCGTTGCCGATCGCCAGGACCTCCTCTCGCAGGCGCAATCCGGCCGATGTGCCGATGGTCGCGATCGGCAACTCGGCGGCCGCGGGCAGGTCCAGCAGCGCGATGTCGGCCTCTGCGTCGTAGCCGAGCACCACCGCGTTGTAGACCTTGCCGTTGCCGACGTCGGTGACGGTCACGGTGTCCGCGCCCTTGACCACGTGATGGCTGGTGAGCACCTCGCCGTCCGCGGTCAGGACGATGCCGGACCCGGCCGCGCCGGGCCCGGACCGCTCGGCCGAGGCGTTGATGTTGACCAGTGCGGGGCGCACCGCCGCGGTGACCAGGCCGGGATCGAGCGGCGCGGGTGGAGCGAATCCGACCGAGGCCACGCGCTCGGCGGGAGCGGGCCGGTTCGGGGCCGGTAGCTCGCCGCGGTACCCGAGGAAGGCGGCCATCGCGAGCACGAGGGTGACGACCAGGATGTACGCCCGGCCGCGACCCCGCCTGCGCCGCACCCCGGTCCACTGCTGCCGTTCTTCGTCCATGGCTCTCCCGCCTCGGCCGAACCGCTCACCGACTCCATTGTCGCCAAGAACGCCGCCGACGATCATCGAACCGGCGACCGCGCCGGAAAAATGGCCTGTGAGCATGTCTTTTTCGTGTCGCAGTTGGCAACGGCATCCATGCGACGGTAGGCATGTCCTCATGAGCACCGCCGCCGCCTACGCCCTGTCCGCCTCCGATGGCTCGTTCGAGAAGGTCACGATCCAGCGCAGGGAGCTGGGCCCGCACGACGTGCTGATCGACATCAAGTTCGCGGGTATCTGCCACTCCGACATCCACACCGCGCGCAACGAGTGGGGCAGGACCAGCTACCCCTGCGTGCCGGGGCACGAGATCGCGGGCGTGGTCGCCGCGGTCGGGTCCGCCGTGAGCAGGTATCGGGTCGGCGACCAGGTCGGCGTCGGCTGCATGGTCGGTTCCTGCGGAGTGTGCGCGCCGTGCCTGGCCGACGAGGAGCAGTACTGCGCCGCGGGCGCGACCATGACCTACAACACCGTGGTCGACCCGGCCGTGCAGCCCGGCGGCCACACCCTCGGCGGTTACTCCACGCAAATAGTGGTGACCGAGAACTTCGTGGTCGCCATTCCCGAGGGGATCGGCCTGGACGTGGCCGCGCCGCTGCTGTGCGCGGGCATCACGCTGTACTCGCCGCTGCGGCACTGGGGCGCCGGACCGGGCAAGAAGGTCGCGATCGTCGGCATGGGCGGGCTCGGCCACGTGGGGGTGAAGCTCGCGGCCGCCATGGGCGCCGAGGTCACCGTGCTGAGCCACTCGCTGAGCAAGCAGGAGGACGGCAGGCTCTTCGGCGCAGGCGGCTACTACGCGACCAGTGACAAGCAGACTTTCCGCGAGCTGCGCGGCCGATTCGATCTGATCCTCAACACGGTGTCGGCGAACCTGCCGGTGGACGACTATCTGCGCCTGCTGAATCTGGACGGCACTTTGGTGATCCTCGGTCTTCCCGAGAAACCGTTGAGCGTCAGGTCGTTCCACCTGGCCGGGTACCGCCGCTCGCTGGCGGGTTCGATGATCGGCGGTATCGCGCAGACCCAGGAGATGCTGAACTTCTGCGCCGAGCACGGCATCGGCGCCGAGATCGAGTTGATCGCCGCCGACGAGATCGACGGCGCCTACGACCGGGTCGTGGCCAGCGACGTGCGCTACCGGTTCGTCATCGACGTCTCGACCATGTGAGCCTGCTCGCCGCACCGGCGCGGTCGCGCGGTGTCCGTCCGCTAACCGGTCGTGGCGTGGGTACCTTGGCCTTGTGTCTGCGGAGGACGAAGACGAGACGGCGGGCCCGGCCGGCGCCGCGCGTGGCATGCCGCCGTGGCTGCCGCGCGCGTTCCTGCTCGCCGCGGCGACGATCACCGGGTTGCTGGCGGCCTTCTGGGTGCTCGAGCGCCTGCAGGGCCTGCTGACGGTTCTGCTGGTCTCCCTGTTCCTCGCCTTCGCGATCGAGCCCGCGGTGAACTGGCTGGCGCGGCGCGGTATGCGGCGCGGTCCCGCGACCGGATTGGTTTTCCTGATCCTGACCGCTCTGGTCGTCGCCTTCCTCTGGACGCTCGGCGCGCTGCTGGTCGAGCAGGTCACCACGTTGGTCAAGAACGCTCCCGAATACGCCGACCGAGGCGTGGAGTGGATCAACAGCACCTTTCATCAGGACGTGTCCAGTACCGACATCCAGAAGTACGCCACCGACTGGAGTTCGACCCTGGAGGGCTACCTCACCGGATTGGCGGGCAACGTCTGGGGCATCGGCACGGCCGCGCTCGGCGCGCTCTTCCAAGGTCTCGGCATCCTGCTGTTCACCTACTACTTCGCCGCCGACGGCCCCCGGATCCGCACCGCCGTCTGCTCGCTGCTGCCGCCGCGCCGACAGCGACATATATTGCGCGCCTGGGACATCGCGGTGGAGAAGACCGGCGGCTACATCTACTCGCGCGGACTGCTCGCGCTCGCCTCGACGCTGGCCCACTACGTGGTCCTGCGGATTCTGGACGTGCCGTCGGCGTTCGCCCTCGCGCTGTGGGTCGGCGTGGTCTCCCAGTTCATCCCCACGGTCGGCACCTATCTCGCCGGTGCGCTCCCGGTGATCGTCGGGTTGGTGCACGGCCCGAGCACGGCGCTGTGGATTCTCGGCTTCATTCTGCTCTACCAGCAGTTCGAGAACTATGTGCTGCAACCGCGGATCACCGCGACCACCCTGGACATGCATCCGGCCGTCGCCTTCGGCGCTGTTCTGGCGGGCGCCGCGATGGTCGGCCCGACCGGCGCACTGCTCGCCATTCCGGTGACCGCGACCGTGCAGGCGTTCTCGGGCGCTTACATCCGTCGCTACGACGTCCAGGCCGACGTGGAGGCGGGCCTCGACCGCACCGGCCCGCCCAAGCGCCGCCGGAACTTCGCCAGGCAGTTGACTCTTCGGCTGGCAGGCCGCCGCAACCCGCCACCGGAGTGAACCCGCGGCCGGATCCGTGCGAGGTCAGGCGGCGGGCACGGAGGTCAGTGCCCGGGTGAGCGCCTGTCGTACCGCACCCAACTGGTCCCTGCTGTGCAGCGCGGTGTCGTACTCCACCTGGATGGTCATCCTGCCGCCGACGGTGAACACGGTCAGCTTGGGCGGCATGCCCGCCGCCATGGCGAAGACGTCGTCCCGGACGATCCGCACACCCGGCGGAGTCGAATGCGCCGGCAACCGACCGATATTGGAGATGGTGAAGGTGTTCGGCGCCGACAACAGCGCGATCGTGGCCGGGTCGGTGGCGCGCTGGGCGACGAGCATCATCCCCAGCGCTTCCCTGCGGTCGGCCGAGGCCCGCATCCCCGTCGCTACCGTCTGCGCCAGCGCGATCGGGTCGGCTCCCGAGACGCAGTTGAGCACGGTGCTCGCGGTCAGTGGCGGCACCAGATCCGCGCGGACGTCCACCGCGTGGCCGCACACCATGGACAGCGCGCCCGCCGTCGGTTCCCACTGCGTACGGAACGCGACGAAGGCCGCTCCGCCGATCAGGCTGTTCACCGTGAGGCCGTGGGCGCGGGCGGCCGCGACCACCGCGGCGGTCTCCTCGTGGTCCAGTTCGATTCGGTCCAGGGTCAACCGTCCCGGCGGGTACGTACCGACGCCGTCGCCGAGCTCGGGCAGGTGTCGTGGCGCGAGGTCCGGGCTCATCATCGCGGCGGCCGCGCGGATCAGGTCGAGCAGCGCCGCGACCTCAGCGTCGGAGACGATCCGCGCCAGCCGGGTGTCCATCGCTTCGGGCAGGTCTTGATCCGGATCCGCTTGCGGTGCGGGCGAACCCGTCACCTGCGCGGTGTAGCGTTCCCACAGCTCGGCCAGCAGCGCGAAAGCGGATCTGCCGTCGGCGATGCCGTGGTGGACGATCAGCACGACGCGATCGCGGTCGCCTTCGCGCAGCAGACGGGCGTGGAACAGCCCGTCGTTCCAGTCTTGCGGAGAATTCACCAATTCCAGGTACTCGGCCTCACCACCCTCGGTGATCGCCAGGCGCGGCAGGTAGGAGTCGTCGCGCCGGAACCACCGCACCCCCTCGGCGTCCACCGACTGCCTGCTGCGCAGCAGCGGGTGCGCGGCGGCGAGTTCCGCGAGCACCCGGCGCAGAGCGGTGACATCGAGGGCACCCTCGACGGTCGAACCGATGAACAGCGGCATGCCGCCGACCGGGACGCTGCCGATTCTGGTCTCGGAGCCGAAGTAGCTGGTTTCGAAGGGGGACAGGGCGCGCAGCGCGGTCATCATCTCGTTCTTTCCTCGTGCGGACGATGCCCCGAACATACGCGCGTTTCAAACAATTGTCACATACGTTTGTTTGAAACATCTGTAATAAACGTGCGTATGGCGCGCTGCTAGGGTGCAGGAGTGGGAACCCGGGAAGACCTCCTCGCCGCGGCCAAGCAGTGCCTTGCCGAGCGCGGTTACGCACGAACCACCGTGCGCGAGATCGTCGCCGCCTCCGGCAGCAATCTGGCGGCGATCAACTACCACTTCGGCACCCGCGACAAGTTGCTCAACCAGGCGATGATCGAGTCGAGTTCGGAAGCGGTGCAGCGGATCGCCGCGGCGCTGCCGGTCGACGGCTCCGCCGCTGCCCCGGCGGCACGCCTGGAAGCCTTCTGGCGCGAACTGATCGCGTCGTTCACCGCGGATCGGCCGCTGTGGTCGGCGAACGTGGAAGGCATGGCGCAGGCGCTGCACTCCCCCGAGGTGCGCGCGGAGTTGGCCGTCGCCCAGCGACGCGCACGCGAAGAGATCTGGCAGCTGTTCGGCCCCAGCCGCGGCGCCGAAGCCGACCGCGCGATCGGCGCGGTGTTGCACGCGCTGATCGGTGGCCTCATGGCCCAGTGGCTGATCGATCCCGAGCACGCCCCCTCGTCCGACGATCTGATCGCCGGGCTGCGAGCACTCGCCGCCGAGAGCGGCACCGACTGAACCCCCGCATCCGAGTCCGGGTTTTCGCCTTCCGCAAGCCGCCCGCGAAGTGGCCTATCCCACGGCATGGGTAGCCATGGGTCGCCCGCCGATGTAGAACTCTCGGAAAACGATTCGCACCACTCGGTGCCGAGGCTGGATGGGAACAATGCTGAAGCGGCCGCCGGACCTGGCCTTCGACCTCGGCAAGATGCACCGCAGGCGAAACGATGTGGTGGCCGCGCGCGAGGCGTTCCAGATCGCCATCGCCTCCGGTCATCCGAACTGGGCGCCCCTGGCCGCCGCGGAGCTGGGCGGACTGCTCAGCGCGGCGGGTGACAAGCCGGCCGCGGAAGGCGCCTATCACGTGGCGGTCGATTCCGGCCACGAGGACGCCGCACCGCGCGCCGCCTACAATCTCGGCCTGCTGCTGGCCGAGCGCGGCGACACCGCGGCGGCCGAGGCGA
Source organism: Nocardia gipuzkoensis (assembly GCF_021183645.1). Lineage (NCBI taxonomy): Bacteria > Bacillati > Actinomycetota > Actinomycetes > Mycobacteriales > Nocardiaceae > Nocardia > Nocardia gipuzkoensis. Next base: position 1,993,818 of record NZ_CP089225.1, read on the forward strand.
TGTACGAGCGCGCCGCCGAGTCCGGGCATCCCGATGCCGCGCCAAGGGCCTGGATCAATCTCGGCTACTCACGAGCCAAGCGCGGCGACTCGGACGCGGCGCGCACGGCCTACGAGCATGCGATCGGCTCCGGTCCCGGCGACATCGCCCGGCTCGCCCTGTCCAACCTGGCCTACCTCTTGCGCACCGAGGGCGACCTGGACGGCGTGAAAGCCGCCTACCGCGCTGTCATCGACGGCTGGCCCGGGGATCAGTCCCTGGTCGCCGCGGGCGATCTGGTCCAGCATCTCAGCGAGGCGGGCGATCTGGTGGGGGCCAGGGAGGTCAGCCGGTCCATGGCCGAATCGGACGATCCCGCGGTCGCCGCTCGAGCCAGTGTCGACGTCGGGGTGTTCAGCGACCGGCTAGGCGAGCCGGAGGTGGCGCTGGCAGCCTTCCAGCGTGCGCTCGATTCGATTGATGCCGAAGCCCGCACGCGGGCGGCGGCCGCTCTCGCCCCGATCTACCACGAGCGCGCCGCGACCGTGCTGCGCGAGACGGACTGGGCTGGGCTGGCGCACGCCCACGGGTCCGCGGGCGACGCTCCCGCCATGCTCGCCGACCTGATCAGCGCGACTGTCGAGGATCAGGCGCGCGGCACGGTCTTCCTGTTCTCCTCGGTGCTGCACCAGGGGTCCATCTACTCCGTCACCGCGCCCGCCGCCGAGGTCGTGCTCGGCGCCCTGCTGCACGAGCGCACCGACGTGACCTACACCCGCGCCTGGCTGCGTGAGCCGCAACCGCTGCGCTTGGAACTGCTGAACTGGCTGCACGAGGTGATCGCCACCGCCGCATGGCAATCCGCCGCGCAGGACGACGCGGAGTTCATCCCGGCCGATCGTGCCGCCACGGCGGCCTGCTTGGCGCTGGTGCCCCATGTGCGCGCCGCCACGTCCGCCGCGCTGGCGATGGCCGAGGTCGACTCGGTCGCCGACGCCGCCACCGAGGTGCTCGCGACGCTCAGCACGTTGGCCGCCGTCACCGAGTGATCGCGCGCAGCACCGCCGCGACCGACTGCTCGGCGAGTTCCTCCGACAGCGGCAGGTGCCCGAACAGGGCCCGGTAGTAGATCGGCGCGGCGATCGAGTCCAGGACGAAATCGAGATCGATGCCGGGATCTACTTCACCGCGCGCGATGGCCGATCGCAGCGCCGCGGCCGTGGTCCGCCTTCGCGGTTCGAACACGGTGGCCAGGAAGTGGGCGCGCAACTGCTCGTCGCCGGCCAGGTCCGCGACCAGCGCGGGCAGTACCCGGTGCAGCGAGGTATCGCGCAGTGCGGCGACGAGTTCGCGCATCGCGTGCATCAGGTCGGCGCGCAGGTCACCGGTGTCCGGGGTCGGTCGCAGGCCGAGCAGGTCGGCGACGACGTCGACCACCAAGTGCCGCTTGGACGGCCATCGGCGGTAGATGGCGGGACGATGCAGGCCCGCCCTGGTGGCGACCCGGCCGATGGACAGGTCGGCGTATCCGACCTCGTCGAGCAGTTCGCGTGCGGCGCCCAGCACCGCGGCGTCGATGCGGTCGTCGCGGGTTCGTCCCGCCATCAGAAGACCGGCCGCGGCATCAGGACGACCCGCCAGCCGTCCGGGTCGGGAAAGGTCAAGCCGCCGTTGGCCGCCCAGAACGGATTCTCGGCGGCCACCGGTTCGACGCCGAACTCATCGAGCCGCTGCGCCACGTCGTACATGTGCGACTCGCCCTCGAAGTAGAGCACCAACAGGTTCTCCGCGCTCGGCGCATCGCCGGGGCTGCCGTCCACGTGCGTGGTGAACTCCAAATGGTATCCGGCGCCGGGCAATCCGAGCATCACCCCGTCGTACCCCGCATGGTCGTGGAATCGGTAGAGCTCGCGCAGGCCCAGCCCTTCGACATAGAACCGCACCACCTCGTCGAGCCGGTCGGTCGGGCGAGCGATCCGGACCTGCGCGACGCGCAACGAGTCCGGCCAGCCGTTATCGGTATTCATAACACAACAATACAGTACGTACTGTATCGAAATTGGCCGTAGACAGCCCGAGGGCCGCCCCCGTCCGATCGAACGAAGGCGGCCCTCGGTGCGCTGATCCGCCCTACCTCACTCGGCGGACTCCACCCGCCTGCGGATGCGGCGAGCCGCGGCGACCAAGTTGCGCAGCGACGGCTCGAGCTGCCAATAGTGGCGAGTCTTCAGGCCGCCGTCCGGATTGGCCCACAACCGCTGCGGCGTCACCGCTTCCGCGGCCGCGGTGAGCAATTCGTCCAGCTCGTCGATGTCGGGAATGCGCGCGGACCGGCTCTCGTACACACCGGGGCCGACGCCGTGGCTCAGGCCGTGCCCGGAGGCGCAGTCCTCCTTCAGCGCACGCAGCACCCACTCGATGGAGCGGGTCGCCACGATGGCGGTGACGTCGGCGTCGAGTTGCTCGATCGCCTCGACCACTTCGGCGCGGCCGGAATAACCGATGTGCGTGTGGATCTGCGTCTCGGCCTGCACCCCCGAGGTGGCCAGCCGGAACGCGCCGATCGCCCAGCGCAGGTACTCCGCGCGGCCCTCCGGGCGCAGCGGCAGCATTTCCCGGATCGCGGGCTCATCGACCTGGATGATCGAGATGCCCGCCTTCTCCAGGTCCACCACCTCGTCACGGATCGCCAGCGCCACCTGGTCGGCGGTCTCGTGCAGCGGCTGGTCCTGCCGGACGAAGGACCGGGCGATCATGGTGACCGGCCCGGTGACCATGCCCTTGACCGGCTTGTCGGTGAGCGACTGCGCGTAGCTGATCCACTCCACCGACATCGGCGCGGGGCGCGACACGTCGCCGTAGATGATCGGCGGTCGCACACAGCGGGAGCCGTACACCTGCACCCAGCCGAAGTGGGTGGTCGCGAAGCCGTCGAGCAGCTCGGCGAAGTACTGGATCATGTCGTTGCGCTCGTGCTCGCCGTGCACCAGCACGTCCAGGCCGATGTCCTCCTGCAGCCGGATCGTCGCCTCGATCTCGGCCTCGATCCGCTTGCGGTAGTCCTCGTAGGACAACCTGCCCTCGCCGAGTTCGTAGCGCGCCTGGCGGATCCCGGCGGTCTGCGGGAAGGACCCGAGCGTGGTCGCGGGCACCGGCGGCAGGTTCAGCTTGCGCTGCTGAGCTTCCCGGCGCACCTCGTAGGGCTCCCGCGAGCGCATGTCCGGGGTGATCGCGTAGACCCGCTGCCGCACCGCGTGCTTCTGCTTGAAGTGCACCTCGGTCGGCCGCTTGCGCCACTTGTCCGACGGGCCCTCGGTGAGCGCCTTGGCGAGCGAGACCACCTCGCCCACCTTCTGCTTCGCGAAGGCGAGCCGATCGGCGACGTGCCCCTCGATGTCGTATTCGATCAGCAGGTCGTAGGGCACGTGCAGCAGCGTGGTCCCGGTCGAGACGACCAGATCCGGGCACACCTCGGCCAGTTCGTTGAGGTATTCCAGCGTGACGTAGCGGTCCGCGCGCCACACGTTGCGGCCGCTGATCACGCCCGCGTACAGACGCTTGCGACGGATGCCGGGAATCTTCGCCAGATCCTCCGGCTGGATCCGATGGCTCGCGAGGTCCAAGCCGATCGCCTCGACGTTGGTGCCCGCCAGGATGGTCAGCGCCTCCCCGAAATCACCGTACTGGCCGGTGACCAGGATGCGCGGGCGCAGCGGGGCCTTGGCCAGGCGCTGATAGGCGGCCTCGAACGCGGCCAGCTCGGCGGGCGTGCGCTCGCTGGTGAAGGCGGGCTCGTCCAGCTGCACGCAGGTCGCGCCGCGCTTGGCGAGGATCTCGAACAGTTCCTCGTAGACCGGTAGCAGCTTGTCCAGCAGGCTCAGCGTGTCGAATCCGCCCGACTCACCGGGGATGTGCCCGGCCTTGGACAGCAGCAGCAGCGACACCGGGCCGAGGACGACCGGACGCAGTTCGATGTCGGCCGCCTTCGCGCGATCGAACTCGTCGAGCAGGGCCTCGGGATGCAGCGAGAACTCGGTGCCTGCGTCCACTTCCGGCTGCCGGTAGTGGTAGTTCGTGCCGAAGAACCGGACCAGTTCGAGCGGCGGCAGGTCGGGGCGGCCGCGCGCCATCAGGAAATAGAAGTCCAGCGGATGCAGGTCGTCGCGGTAGGGCTCGAACCGCCGGGGCACCGCGCCGAACAGCAGCGCGTTGTCCAGGACGTGGTCGTAGAACGAGAAGGTGTTGCCGGGCACCTGGGTCAGGCCGGTGGCGGCCAGCTCGTTGAACTGGGTCTCCTGGATCTCGCGACCGACCGCAAGCAGCTCCTCGCGGTCGAGCGAACCGTGCCAGTAGGCCTCCAACGCCCGCTTGAGCTCGCGGTGCGGTCCGATTCTGGGATACCCGAGAATGCTCGACCCGTAGCCGTCGGTCACGTTCACCATGAGCGGATTACCTTCTTTCGATCACCTGCGCGGCCCGCCGAGATCGACGGGTCGATCCGGCTGCGCTCTGGATACCCAGCCGCGCCGTCGACATGGCCCGGCTGTTGTGCAGCTTATGCCGACTGCCGTCACCGGCTCGGCAACACCAACTTCTGGTCGATTCTCCGCATCGAGGTCGGGCAGCGCCGCTGTCTACCGCGAGAGCGCGTCAGGTGCTCGTCTCTCCCTGCCCCGTCGAGTGCGAGTCTTACGAGCACCGTTCGCGGCCCGTCTCGCGTCCGAGTGTCCGTTGCGCATGCGCCGCAGGCGCGAGCAGCGGACGCTCGGACGCGAGACTCCCAGGGGCCGCGAACACGCAGCGCCGCAGGCGCTGCAAATCAGACACGGTACTGGTAGAAGCCCGCTCCGGTCTTCTTGCCGAGCAGGCCCGCCTCGACCATGCGCATGAGCAGCGGCGGCGCCGAGTACAGCGGCTCCTTGAACTCGCCGTACATCGAGTCGGCGATGGACTTCACGGTGTCCAGGCCGACCAGGTCGGTGAGCGCCAGCGGGCCCATCGGGTGGGCGCAGCCGAGCACCATCGCCTTGTCCACGTCCTCCTTGGTCGCGAAGCCGGACTCGACCATGCGGATCGCCGACAGCAGATACGGCACCAGCAGCGCGTTGACCACGAAGCCGGAACGGTCCGCCGACCGCACGACCTGCTTGCCCAGCACGTCGCCCGCGAAGGCCTCGGCCCGTACGGACACCGACTCGCTGGTCTTGAGCGTGGTGACCAGCTCGACCAGCGGCAGCACCGGGACGGGGTTGAAGAAGTGCATGCCGACCACGCGCTCGGGGTTCGCCGTGGCGACCGCGATCTTCATGATCGGGATGGACGAGGTGTTGGAGGCCAGCACGGCCGAGGGGTCGGTGACGACCTTGTCGAGCTCGGCGAAAATGCTCGTCTTCACCTTCTCGTCCTCGAGCACCGCCTCGACCACCAGCTGGCGGTCGGCGAAGTCGCCGAGATCGGAGGTGAATCGCAGCCGCCACGCGGCCTGTTCGCGTTCGCGCTCGGTGATCTTCCCGCTGCTCACGCCGCGATCGAGGGACCGGAGGATGCGGGCGCGGCCCGCAGCGGCCAGTTCCCGGGTCTGCTCGAACACCAGCACGTCGATGTGCGCCCTGGCACACACCTCCGCGATTCCGGCGCCCATCTGGCCGGCGCCGATAACACCGACGCGTTGGATCTTTTCGCTGCTCACGTCCCGCTCCTGCTGGGTTGTCTGGCTCTGGGGTGGCTGGTCTGCAAAGGTGTCGCTCCGGTGTGAGCGTGCCCTTCGATGGTCCAAGGTATAGGGATGCCCTCCCCGCCGGGGCTGTTCAGCGGGGAGGGCAGTACACCCCTACCGGAGTAGAGGAATGTCGGTTTTCACGTCGGGAACCTCACTTCCCTCGGCAAGCACCTGATCTGGATTTCGAATGCCCCGCGCATCGCGGCCCGCGACGCGCGGGGCATTCGACCAGCCGCGACCGAGGCGCGGCCTTTCAACTCAGTGGAACTGACCTTCTTCGGTCGAGCCCTTCAGCGCGGCCGTCGAGGTGTTCGGGTCCACGGTGGTGGCGATGGTGTCGAAGTAGCCGGCGCCGACCTCACGCTGGTGCTTGATGGCGGTGAAGCCACGCTCGGCGGCGGCCTTGAACTCGCGCTCCTGCAGGTCGACGAAGGCGGTCATGCCCTCGCGGGCGTAGCCGTAGGCCAGGTCGAACATGCCGTAGTTGAGCGAGTGGAAGCCGGCCAGGGTGATGAACTGGAACTTGAAGCCCATCGCGCCGAGCTCACGCTGGAACTTCGCGATGGTCGCGTCGTCCAGGTGGGCCTTCCAGTTGAAGGACGGCGAGCAGTTGTAGGCCAGCAGCTGGTCCGGGAACTCGCCACGGACGGCCTCGGCGAACTTGCGCGCGACCTCGAGGTCCGGCACGCCGGTCTCCATCCAGATGAGGTCGGCGTAGGGGGCGTAGGCCTTGGCACGCGCGATGCAGGGCTCGATGCCGTTCTTCACACCGAAGAAGCCCTCGGGGGTGCGGGTGCCGTCCAGGAACTCACGGTCGCGCTCGTCCACGTCCGAGGTGATCAGGGTGGCGGCCTCGGCGTCGGTGCGGGCGATGATCACCGACGGCACGTCGGCGACGTCGGACGCGAGACGCGCGGAGGTCAGGGTGCGGATGTGCTGCTGGGTGGGGATCAGCACCTTGCCGCCCAGGTGGCCGCACTTCTTCTCGGAGGCGAGCTGGTCCTCCCAGTGCACACCGGCGGCGCCGGCGGCGATCATGGCCTTCTGCAGCTCGTAGGCGTTCAGCGCGCCACCGAAGCCGGCTTCGGCGTCGGCGACGATCGGGGCCAGCCAGTTGGAGACGGCGGTGTCGCCCTCGACCTTGGCGATCTCGTCGGCGCGCAGCAGCGCGTTGTTGATGCGGCGGACCACGGCCGGAACCGAGTTGGCCGGGTACAGCGACTGGTCGGGGTAGGTGTGGCCGGACAGGTTCGCGTCACCGGCGACCTGCCAACCCGACAGGTAGATGGCCTTCAGGCCGGCACGGACCTGCTGGACCGCCTGGTTGCCGGTGAGGGCGCCGAGGGAGTTGATGTAGTCCTCGTTGTTGACGAGATCCCACAGGATCTCCGAGCCGCGGCGAGCGAGGGTGGCCTCTTCGACGACGGTGCCTTGGAGCTTCGACACCTGCTCCGCGGTGTAGTTACGGGTGACGCCCTTCCAGCGGGGGTTGGTGTCCCAATCCTGCTGGATTTCCGCGGCGGTCCTCGGGGTGCCGGTGGTCGACATCTGTGACTCCACTTCTTCGTTCGGTCCATGCCGCCCGGTCGAGCTACGAGGCAGCTCGTACTGCTGGAGCGGCAATTTGCAGGCTTGCTAGGCCCTTGGGGTGTACTTCCACACGATGGCACACGAAGAAATAGCCGTCTACCTGTTGTTAGTGTGAATCTAAGCTAGGTTTTCCGCACTCTTTGCTAACCCTGCGAAATTTGCCACCGAATTGCAAAGGTGCAATCTACTGGCCGGTAGTGCTGACGTGCGGTTTTAGCGTAACGCTTGTACTGTTAGCGATCGACGGGCGGTCCGGTTCCGGCTCGCCCGGCCATTCCCCACTGTGAGCACCTTCACAAGTCCTGGCGGGCGCCCTTCGTGTGGGCCACGCCACCCGGGGCGGCCCGCGCGCGGTCGACTCCGCGCGGACCGCCCAGGCAAGGAAGCGCCGAGAACCACGCGGCTAGCGGGAGCACTCCGGTTCATCGAGCACTTCACACACGCGCGTGGCATATCCGGCCGGGTGCGTGAGATTCCCGTTGTGCCCGCCGGGAAATTCCACCACCGGCACACCGCGCAGTGCCGCCAGCTCGTGGGCGCACTTGTAGTCGAAGACCTGTCGCGCGGTGGTGCGCCCACAGGCCGGGACTATCCGCACCGGGGACCGCCACAGGGCCGCGACGTCCAAATGGTCCTCCCTGATCGCGGTGAAGTCGTGCCCGAGGAAGTATTCGAAGTTCGCGGCGCGGTCGGGGCCGAGCGGGGGCGCGGTCACGCCGGGTTCGCGCTCCTGGTTCTCCGGATCGATCCCCAGCGTCCGCACCATCGGCGCCAGCGCGGCCCGCCAGCCCTGCGCGGCGAACACCCGCTGACAATGTTCGAGTTCACCGAGCTGGGCGGCGCGATCGGCGGCGGCGAGCAGCCACGGCGTGACGGGCTCGTGCGCGATGAGGGTGTGCAGGCGATCCGGGCGCCGGACGGCCAGATGCAGGCCGATGGCTGCCCCCATGCTGCAACCGAGCATGCGCACCGGCTCGTCGGTCACCGCGTCGAGCAGGCGATACACGTCGTCGGCGTGCGTGGCGACCGATGCGGACACGGCCGGATCACGCGGAGTGCTGCGGGACAGTCCACGCCGGTCGTAGGTGAGGACGGTGAAACGCTTCGCCAGCTGCTCGACCAGATCCCCGCTGCGCCGCGCGTCCCCCTCCCCACTCTGCGCTATCAGCAGCATCGGCCCGCTGCCGCGGATTTCGTAGTAGAGGTCGGCGCCGGAGACCTCGATGGTGCCGGTCGAAATAGTGCTCATGACAGCGAAACTAATCCATTAATTCAGATACATCAATATGGATGCATCTGAATTGATGTAATCTTCCGGTCGTGGACGGAGTCGAACTGTTCCTGCTGGGCCGCACGCTGATGAAGATCGGGGAGGAGGCGTTGCCGACAGCCGGGCTCGGCGGCGGGCACCGGCCCGTGCTTGTCGTGTCCAGCGACATCCTCGAGCACCCGGACAGCACCGTCGGCGAGATCGCCGCGCGCACCGGGCTGCCGCAGAGCGCGGTATCCACCGCGGTCGCCCGGCTCAAGGAAGCGGGCTCGATCACCACCGCGGTCGACCCCCGCGACCGGCGGCGCTCTCTGATCCGCGCGGCCGACAAGGTGTCACCGCGGGTCGCCGAAGTGCGGGCGACACCCGTCGACGACGCGGTAGCGGCGGCACTGACCGACGCAGACCCGGCCGTCGTACGCGAGGTGCTCGACGCGCTCTGGACGCTGGCCCGTCACCTGCGGCCGCGCGAGCCCCGCGCCTAGCTCCGACCTCGCTTACGCACTGTTCCACGGCCGATGCTGTCGCCCGGAATCCGGCGTGATGCGCCCGGCTGCGACCGCGACTGTGCGATCAGGGGAACTCCGCCCGCCCGCGTAACGGGCTCCACACGCGCGGCTCGCAAGGGAACTCGAGACGTAAACACCTTCATCGCAGCCGTACGCGCCAACCATCTGCTGACGAGTGGCACATCAGCGAGAGCCGTACTCGCATTTCGCCACAGCCATGTGCCACTCGTGGGTTCAGGGGGAGGTGGGTGGTGGGTTGAACGTGCGCCAGTGTTCGGCGATGTCGATGCGGCGGGTGATCCAGACTTGGTCGTAGGACTGGATGTGGTCGAGTAGGCGCTCCAGGGCGGCGGTGCGGGCGGGGCGGCCGATGAGGCGGCAGTGCAGGCCGATGGACAGCATTTTCGGGCTGCCTTCGGCGCCTTCGCGGTAGAGGACGTCGAAGGCGTCGCGCACGTGCGTGAAGAATTGGTCGCCGGTCGGGAAACCCGCCGGTGAGGCGAATCGCATGTCGTTGGTGTCCAGGGTGTAGGGCACCACCAGGTGGTCGTGGCCGTGCACGCGCACCCAATAGGGCAGGTCGTCGGCGTAGGAGTCCGCGTCGTAGACGAACCCGCCGTGCTCGACCACCAGTTCCCTGGTATTCGGCGAATCGCGGCCGGTGTACCAGCCCCGCGGCGCGGCGTCCGTCAGGTCGGTCAGGATTCGCACCGCCTCGGCCATGTGCGCGCGCTCGGTGTCGCGATCGGTGAGCTGGTAGGACTTCCAACGCAGACCGTGGCAGGCGATCTCGTGGCCGAATTCCCGGAAGGCCGCCACCGCCTCCGGGTTGCGCTGCAAGGCGCGTGCGACCGCGAAAATCGTCAGCGGCAGTCCGCGCCGTTCGAAGACGCGCAGCACTCGCCACAGCCCGGCGCGCGAGCCGTACTCGTAGAGCGACTCCATGCTCATATGGCGGTTCGGGAACGCTTCGGCGGGCGTCATCTCCGACAGGAACGTCTCGGAGAACTCGTCGCCGTCGAGGACGTTGTTCTCGCCGCCCTCTTCGTAGTTGAGCACGAACTGGACCGCGATCCGCGCCTGCTCCGGCCATTTCGGATCCGGCGGCCGGGAGCCGTAACCGACGAAATCCCGTGTGCCTTCCGACGCGCTCATCCGCCGAGCTCGCCGTACAGCCGCAGCCGCGCCAGTCCGCCGTCCGGGTAGATGTCCAGGCGAACCTCTTCCACCGACGCGGCCATCGGCGCGATCGGGAACCGGTGCCTGGTATCGGGTTGTAGCGCGGTGCGCGGCAGCAGCTCCAGTTCGGTGCCGTCGCTGGTGCGTCCGGTGAGCCGGGCCGCGCCCGGGCTGTTGCCCAGGAAGTAGGAGGTGTCGAGTTCGGCGAGCCGGATCAGTCCCGGTCCGGCCAGGCGGACGCGCACCCAGTCGTTGCCGTCGTCCCTGCGGCGGGCGGTCTCCCAGCCCTCGCCCATGGACCGGGCCCGCCCGGGATAGAGCAGCTGGTTGGGCGAGCTGTAGAAGCGGTTGGAGCAGTCCAGCACCAGCGCGCCGTTCTCCAGCGCGGCCAGATCGAGCGGGCCCAGGCCGAGCAGCCGCGGATCCGGCCGCCCCTCGCCGTGCACTCGCAGCCTGGCCACGCCGCCGTCCGGGTGCATGGTGAGCTTCACGTGCGTCCAGCGCTTCTCGTTCTCGACGGCGAACTGGTTGCGGCTGTCGCCGGTCACCGGAGAGCGATCGACCAGCATCACCCAATCATCGCGCGCGGCTACGGTTTCCGCGGGCGGGTAGTCCTCGATCTCCAGCGCGGACACCGAGACGGCCGGTGGGTAATTGCCCGTGAACCACGCCGTGTCCACGACGATCCCGCGGATCACGCCCGGCACGCCGAGCCGCACGATCGTGGAGTCGTCGCCGGGCTGCCCGCGGTGCCTGCGTGTCTCCCAGCCGTCGTAGATCTGGCCCTTGTGCCCGAAGCTGGACGGCTGGTATAGGGCGGGACCAGGGTTGATCAAATTCTCCTTCTCCGCGAAGAATTCGTCGTTCGCCCAGATCACCGAGCCACCGAGCGGCCGGACCGCCAGATCCGGCAGCAGCGTGAACTCCTCGTCGTCGCCCCGGTCGCGCATCGCGCCTCCTGTGTCTTTCGCAACCGCCCCGTTCGGATGACCGATCACGTCACCTCCGTCGGGATCGGCGCGCGTGCCGCAAGCGCCCGCAGGACCGCCTCGGTCAGCTCGGGAGGCCCTGCGTCCGGGCGGGCGCCGCAGTCGATCCCGCGCAGCACGGTGACGGCCAGCGCTTCCGCGGTGGCGGGCTCGTCGACGACGTCACCACCGCGCCGGGCCAGATAGTCGCGCAAGCGCGGCACCGCCACATCGATCGCCCGGCGGAAGAAGTCGTAGGTGGCCAGCCAGCGTGTGACCAGGTGACCCGGATGCATGTCCCACCCTTGGTAGTACCCCCGCCGCAATGCGCGGGCGACCAGCCGGTGGTGGTTGCGCAGCGCGGCCTCCGGGTCTGCGCCGGGCACGATCTGGGTGGAACCGTCACACAGCCACACCCCGGTCTGCGCGGCCGCCACCTGCATGACCGCCTTCGCGTAATCGGCGGCCGGGTGGTCGAGCGCTTGGTCAGGCGCGGCGACGCCGCAGGCGGCGGTGTAGTCGTAGGTGCCGAAATGCAAGGCGCTACAACGGCCTTCGGACACAGTGAGCATGGGGGCCACCGGCGCGGTGCCGTCCGCCGCGAGAATCGCCTGCGGGCTCTCGATCTGCAGTTCGAAGCGCAGACTGCCCTCCGCTATGCCGTACGCGCGTTCCAGCCCGATACACAGCTGAACCAGAGCCGTCACCTGCTGCACAGCACGGATTTTCGGCACGGTGAAGACGAATCCCTCCGGCACTCCGCCCGCGCTCTCCAACACGAGGTCGAGCGTGCGCAGCGCACGACGACGCTCGCCGCCGGCCAATCCCTTCATCCGGATGCCACTGCGGGCCGGGCCTGCGCAGCGCCGCGCCCAGGCCGCGAGCACGGCGCCCGCCGCCGAGGCCGCGCGGTCCTCCTCGGCGTCGGCGCGCATGCCGTAGCCGTCCTCGAAGTCGATACGCAAATCCTGGACCGGGTCCGCTTCCAGCCGCTTGCGCACGTCGGGCAGCGAGCCGGTCTCGTCCAGCGTGGCCAGCAGATCGTGGTGGCGGTCGAGCAGTTCGACCGCGGTCGCGCCCCATTCCCCTGGCGTCTCCTCGGCGACCCGGTCGGCCGGGACGTAGACGGTATGGATCGGCTGCGACCGGCCATTCGATCCGGGATATCTGCGGCGCAGTTCGGCGTCGACCGCGTCGAGCGTCGACTCGATCCGCGCGCGAACGTTCTCCGGAACCTTCATCGTGACCCCTTCTCCCGCAGGGCGGCCCAGACCCGGTCCGCGGTCATCGGCAAGCGGTCCAGCCGCACGCCCACCGCGTCGCGGATCGCGTTGGCCAACGCCGGTGCGACCGGGTTGTACGGCGACTCGCTCATCGACTTGGCGCCCAGCGGGCCGAGCGCGTCGGCCGTCTCGGCGAAGTACACCTCCGTGCGCGGCACGTCGGCGAACTGCGGCACATGGTAGTGCCGCAGGATTCGCGCACCGACCACCCCGTGCGCACTGCGCATGTCCTCGTACAGCGCCGTGCCGATGGCCTGCGCCGCACCGCCCTCCACCTGCCCGCGACACTGCACCGGGTTGAGCACCGTGCCCGCGTCGGCGGCCTGGATCGACTGGAGGATGCGCACCGAGCCCGTGCCGGGGTGCACGGCGACGCGGAAGGCGTGCACGTTGAAGCTCACCGACCTGGGGCTGCCCCCGTGCTCGGCGTGGGCGGTGAGCTCGCCGCCGGTCAGCAGTTCCTCCGCGCCGAGCAGCCGGTCACCGCAGAACACGCCGCCCGGACCGGGCACGCAGTCCCGCTCCGGGACGCCCGTCAGCTCCGCCGCTCTGGCCAGCACGAGCCCGCGCAACGCGCAGGCCGCCGCGTACACGGCTTTGCCCGCGACCACGATGCCGGTGGAGCCGAAGGCGCCGGTGTCGTAGTCCACCAGGTCGGTGTCGGCGTGCCGGATCACGATGCGGGCGACCTCGGTGTCCAGTGCGGTGGCCGCGAGCTGCGCGTGCACCGTCGTCGTGCCGTTGCCGAATTCCGCCGTGCCGACCCGGATCTCGTAGCGGCCGTCGGGCAGCAGCGACACCGCCGCCGACGACCGGTGCCCGCGCGGCGGGACGGTCGCGATCATCGCGGCGGCCATGCCGGTGCCGATCCGCCACTCCGGGCCGGGCGCGTGCACGTCGTTGCCGCGCAGCAGCGCATGCTCGGCGAGATCGAGACATTGGTCCAGGCCGTAGCTGCCGAAGATCAGGTCGCCCTCGTTCACCGCGGCGCCGACGAACCGGTCGCCGGGCGCCACGACGTTGCGGCGGCGCATTTCGAACGGGTCCATGCCGATCGCGTGCGCCAGCTCGTCCAAGGCCGACTCGACCCCGAAGATCACCTGGCCGAGGCCGTAACCGCGGAACGCGCCGGAGGGAACGTTGTTGGTGTAGACCGCCTGCGCGTCGACCCGCTTGTTGGCACAGCGGTACAGCTCGACGGACTCACCGACGCCGTGATACATCACCCCGCCGCTGTGATTGCCGTAGGCGCCGGTGTCGGCGAGCACGTCGACGGCCAAGGCGGTCAGCACACCGTGGGCGTCGGCTCCCGCCGTCACCGCGACCCGCATCGGATGCCTGCACGTCGCGGAGGTGAACTCGTCGGAGCGAGAGAACTCGTACTGCACCGGACGGCCGGTCCGCAGCACGGCCAGCGCGATCAGATCCTCGGCCAGCATCTCCTGCTTCGCGCCGAATCCGCCACCGACCCTGGCCGCGAACACCCGCACCTGCGCCGAGGACAATCCGAACAGGCGGCACAGTTCGTCGCGCACCAGGAACGGCACCTGGGTGCTGCACCGGATGACCAGCCGCCCGGCGTCGTCCAGCCATCCGACTCCGCCGTGCGTCTCCAGGTGCACGTGCTGTGCGCGTGGCGAATACCAGACGCCGCGCACCACGTGGGCGGCGGCGGCCAGACCGGCCGCGACGTCGCCCACCTCGCCGTGCAGCTCGGCCACCAGGTTGCGGCCGGGATCGGTGATCCGGGCCGAGGCCGGTTTGTCGCCGTGCAGTTTCGGCGCGTCGGCGCGCAGCGCGTCCTGCGGATCGAACACCGCGGGCAAGGTCTCGTAGTCGACGACCAGCAGACGGCATGCCGCGCGCGCGATGGCGACGCTGTCGGCCACCACCGCGGCCACCCGCTGCCCGACGAATCGGACGGTCCGGTCGAGCACATAGGTGTCGTCCGGGTCGTCGGTGCGCAGTTCGTGCCGCGCGGTGGAGAACGGCACGTCCGGCGCGTCGGCGTAGGTGAGTACCGCGTGCACGCCGGGCAGCGCCTCGGCGGCGGCGGCGCCGATCGCGCGGATGCGCGCGTGCGGGTGCGGACTCGTCAACACCGCGAGGTGCAGTGGGGCCGTCGGCGGCGCGGAGGCATCGCCCGGTCGCGGTCCGCCCTCCCCGCGGGGTTCGACCGGCAGATCCAGGGTGAACGGCTCGCTACCGCAGACGATGCGCGGCCCGGCCGGAGCGCCCACACCGGCGCCGGCGGCGGTCGTCTCGGTTCGATCGGGGGCGACAGCGGCAGGATCGTCCGGGGTGAGCGGCTCGCCCAGCGCGGTGCGGATCGCGCGGTACCCCGTGCAACGGCAGAGGTTTCCCTTCATGAGTTCGGCGAGTTCGTCGCCGGACATGCCGGCCTGCTCACCGGCGGCGCATCCCAGCCCGGCCGCCGTGACCACCATGCCCGCGGTACAGAACCCACATTGGAACGCGGCCTTGTCGACGAATCGGCGCTGCACCGGGTGCGGGTGCTCGGGGGTGCCCAGCCCGGCCGCGGTGGTGACGGAACGTCCGGCGGCGCGATAGGCGGGGAAGACGCAGGAGTGCACGGTCATTCCGTCCACCAGCACCGAGCAGGCCCCGCAATCGCCTGTGTCGCATCCTTTCTTCACCGCCAGGGCGCCGCTGTCACGCAGCGCGGTACGCAGGCATTGACCCGGCCGCGCGTCGATCTCGACGGACTTGCCGTCCACCTCGAATCGCATCACTGCCCCCGCAGTTCCCCGGCGACCTCACCGGCGAGCCGCCCCGCGACGTGGCTGCGCCACTGCGGCGACCCGTGCGGATCGTCGAACCAGAGCGCGGGATCGATCGTGGCCATGGCGTCGTGCAGCGCGCCCTCGCTCGGCGGCGCGGCGAAGTCCAGCACAACGGGCCTCGTGGTGGCGGCCGTGATGGTGACCGCGCTGCGGCCGCCGCGTTCGCGCCGCCCCATCACCACGGCGCCGGACCGGCCGAGCGGCGCGAGCGCGATCTTCCGGAAGCTGGTGTGCGCCAACAGGCTCGACCGCGGCAGGCGAATCGATCGCAACACCTCCCCGGGGCGCAGCACCGTGCGCCCAGGACCGATGACGAACTCGCGCAACGGGATATTCCGATCGCCCCCGCCCGCTGCCCACACCACCGCCATCCCGTCCAGCGCGACCAGCGCGCCGAGCACCGCGCCCGCGGGCAACGCGAGACAGACGTTGCCCCCGACGGTGGCGGTGCGCCAGATCTTGTGCGAGGCCAGCAGTGCCCGGCAGGACTGCGCGAACAGCGCGGTCCCCGGCCACAGCTCGCGCAATACCGGCGTCCCCAGCTCACGTCCTGGTCCGGCTCCGGCGAACTCGGCCAGGGTGCAGGTCGCGGCGATCTCCAGTCCGTCGTCCACGATCTCGAACGCGGGCCACCCCAGGCCGGTGATGTCGACCAGGCGCACCAACTGCTCCTGCGGCTCGGAGAACAGGAAGGTCCCTCCGGCGAGCACCGCGGTCGAAGGGCCGAGCACCGCCAGGTCGTCGCGCTCGCGCGCGAGGACCACTTCGCGAATCGTGTCCAGGTCCACGTCTCACCTCGTTCCTGCCTCTCCGTCACCGTAGAGCCAGTCGGTTGCCGCTGTATTGCGCGCGACGCATGTCAGATTGCGCGGCCGTTACCTCGCCGCACGACGACCACCCGCGGCCCGGGAACCATCCCCGTCGAGCGCTCCGCGGGCGTGCCGTCCACGACACCACGGCTCACGCCCGCCTCGACGGGCCGTCCGAGCCGACCTTGCTTCAGTATTGCGCGTCCCGCCTGACCAGGCACGACACCTCGCCCACATCCGCGAGGGAACTTCGGCCCCGGCCGAGTCGCTCACCCGGCTCTGGCGAGCAACGCCGCCTGGGCTCGCGCCACCTCGACGGCGACCACATCCGTGTCGACCGTTCTGACCTCGCCGTCGCGCACCACCTCGCGCCCGTTGACCAGCAGCGCGGCCAGCGGTGGGGCCGAGCCGAGCACCAGGGCGGTCACCGGATCCTCGATCCCGGCGTGCGCGGCCGTGTCCAGCCGCCACAGCGCCAGATCCGCCAGCTTGCCCACCTCGATCGAACCGATCTCGGCCGCCCGCCCCAGCACTCGCGCGCCGCCCATGGTGGCCAGTTCCAGCGCGGTGCGCACGGTCATCGCCCGCGGTCCGCCCCGGTTGCGCGCCCACAGCAGCGCGTGGCGTGGCTCCTCGATCATCGAACCGGCCTCGTTGCTCGCCGCTCCGTCGACGCCGAGCCCCACCGGGACGCCCGCGCGCACCAGGTCGGCGGTGCGGGCGACGCCCGCGCCCAGCCGCGCGTTCGAGGTGGGGCAATGCGCCACGCCGGTACCGGTTCGCGCCAGCGCGTCGATCGCGGCGTCGTCCAGGTGGACGGCGTGCGCGTACCAGACGTCCGGACCGAACCAGTCGAGCCGCTCCAGGTACTGCGCGGGCGTGCAGCCGAAAGTCGCCGCGCAGTAATCCTGCTCATCGACGGTCTCGGCGAGGTGGGTGTGCAGCCGGACTCCGGTGGCGCGGGCCAGCGCGGCCGACTCGCGCAGCAGTTCCGGCGTGACCGAGAACGGCGAGCAGGGCGCCAGCGCGATCCGCACCATGGCGTCGAACGACGGGTCGTGCCAGCGCGCGACGGCCTCCGCACTCGCGGCGAGGATGTCGTCGAGGCGCTCCACCAAGTGATCGGGCGGCAACCCGCCCGCGCTGACCCCCAGGTCCATCGATCCGCGACAAGGGTGGAAGCGCAGGCCGACCTGCGCCGCCGCGGCGATCTCGGCGGCGAGCGGATCACCGCCGTCGCGCGGGAACACGTAGTGGTGATCGGTGGTGGTGGTGCACCCGGTGCGCGCGAGCGCGGCGAGCGCACCCGTGGCGGCCACCCGCACCCCGTCCTCATCGATGCCCGCCCAGGCCGGGTAGAGCGTGGTGAGCCATTCGAACAGCGTGTGGTCGGTGGCCAAGCCGCGGGTGATCCATTGATAGAGATGGTGGTGGGTGTTCACCAGCCCTGGCGTCAGCAGGCAGCCGTGCCCGTCCACCCGCCGCGCATCCGGGCCGAGTTCCGGCGCGTCGCCCGCGCCGACCGCGTCGATCCGGTTGCCCCGCACCACGACGTAGCCGCGGTCGTACTCGGTCCCGTGCGCGTCGATGGTCGCGACGGCACAGTCCGCGATGACGGTCACCTGGTCCACGCGGGCCCCGCTTCCGGCGCGTCGGCACGTGCCACGGTGGCGTGGATCAGCCCGTAGGGCCGGTCGTCGGCGTGGTAGACCTCGCCGCGGTTCTCGAGGCCGAAGCGGGCCAGGTCGTAGTCGAAGTGGTGTTTGTTCGGCGCCGCGAGCCGGATCTCGGCCAGCACCGGGTACGCCACCAGCGCGGCCTTGCCCATCTCGAACAGCGTCTGCTGTAGCGCCTTCGAGTGCAGCGTCGCGAAGGTCTCCACCAACCGGGCCCGCACTCCGGTGTAGACCTCGTCCCAGTCGACGCCTTCGCTGCCCGCGAAGCGCCACTCGGCGACCAGCGAGGTGGCCAGCATCCGGTCGTGCGTCGGCGCGAGCACGGTGAAGTCGTCGGTCAAGAAGTCCGCGAACTCCGAGCCGGTCGACTTCAGGATGGTGAGGTCCTTCACCCCGCCGACCACCCAGGCCCGCCGATCGGCGCCGCTACCGGCCACGGTGACCGCCGCGGTGCGCACCTCGGTCCCCCGGCGCACCCAGGTGTGATCGTGCTCGACGCCGCCCACCGACACGCGCTCCCAGGCGTATTCGTCGACCTCGACGCGTGCGCTGCGCACCGGCTCGATCTCGGCGACGAAATGATCGGCCAGCGCCAGCGCGTAGTCCTCGATGGTCCGCAGGCCCGCCCGCTTCGCGAAGGCGTAGGCGGTGTGCTTCTGCGAGTCGGTGGGCAGGACCTTCGCCTGGTCGCCCGCGATGTACGCGTCGGCGAAGTCGCCACGCAGCACCGTGGAGACGTTCACGTCACGGATCTCGTGCCGTGCGCCCTCCCGGTAGATCCGGACGATCCGGTTCTCCGCCTTGCCGTATCGGTGGTCGGTCAGCACGATCGGCCCGGTCAGTTCCATGCTCGGCTCAGCTCCCTCGATAGGTGGAAAAGGCGAACGGCGACAACAGCAACGGGACGTGATAGTGCCGCTCCTCGGTGACGACGAACGCGATGACCACCTCTGGATAGAAGGTTTCGACGTCCCGGCCCGCGAAGTAGGCGCCGGTGTCGAACACCAGGCGATAGGTTCCGGGTGCGAGCGCTTCGCCCAACGCCCCGACCCGTCCGCCGACATCCGTTTCGCCCGAATCGAGTCGCCGATCCTGCCGGTACAACGTCACCGTGACGCCCGCGGCGGGCGCACCGAGCACCGCGTCCAGCACGTGGGTGCTCAGTGTGCTCATGGCCGCCGCTCCAGCAGCGCGCGCAGCCGGATGCGGTTGATCTTCCCCAGTTCTGTTCGCACGACACGCCTTTCGGTCTCGGGATCATTGCGCAGCCGGGCATTGAGCAGTGCGAGCAACTCCTCGGCCGACCTTCCGCTCGCGCACACCAGGTAGATATGCCCGAACCGTTCCTCATAGGCGCGGTTGCCCGCGGCGAGTGCCGCGCGTACCGCGTCGGCCGCTCCCGCCACCCCGGCCTGCTCCCGGGCCGACGCGGCGGAGTGCGGCCGCTCCCCGATCCGGGGATGCCCCGCGAGCGCCAGGTCGAGTTCGGCCTCCGGCAGTCGCGCCGACGCCGCGTCCGCCGCGTCGAGCAGCGCCGCCACACTGCGGTACGGACGGCCCTCGACCAGCGACCGCGCGAAGCCCGGCGACGAGCAGCAGCCGAGCACCGCCCGGTAGGCCGCGTCGTCGGACAGCGCGTCGAACGCCGCGATTCCGGGTCGCTGATCCGTCATCGGACCAGCATCGAATACGACCCGGTGAGCCGCCACCCGAACGGGATGGATCACGATCGGCGTGTCGCGCGCGCCGACACGGCGGGACCACGTCTGAGCACCGGATTTCCATCGTGCGGCGCAGACCGCCCGGTATTACCTTCTTAGCTATGGCTGACCCTGATCGCCCGGTCGTCGCACCGTGCGCGGGCATCGTGCTCGCCGCAGGCGCCGGGACCCGCTACGGAAAACCCAAAGTGCTCGCCGAGCGCGGCGCCTGGCTGCGCGCGACGGTCGCCGCGCTGCGCGACGGGGGGTGCGATCCGGTCATCGTGGTCCTCGGCGCGACCGGCCCGAAACCGGAGATCGTCGACCTGCCGCCGAACGTGCGCCACGTGTGGGCGCCCGACTGGGCCACCGGGCTGAGCGCCTCACTGCGGGCGGGTCTGATCGCCGCGGCGAGCACCCCCGCCCGCTACGCCGCGATCATGCCGGTGGACACCCCCGATGTCGGCGCCGATGTGGTCGCCCGGGTGCTCGCCGCCGCGCTGGCTGCCCCGAGCGGCCTGGCGCGCGCTGTGTTCCACAACACACCTGGACACCCCGTTGTTATAACCCACAAGCACTGGAATGCGATTTCTGGGTCGTCGGCGGGAGATTCCGGAGCCCGCGCCTATTTGACCGGCAGAAACGATATGGTGTGCGTCACGTGCGACGATTTGGCGACGGGCGTCGATCGTGACTTCCCGGCCACGACCGCACGGTGATCGGAGCTAGCTGATGCGGGACATCGTCGACGACCTGTTGCGGGTGTGGCACTCGGGCCGGACCGGCGGACTCGGCACCGTTGTGCGCACCGTGGGCGCCGCCCCCTTACCGGTGGGCTCGGCGATGCTGGTCGACCCGGAGGGGGGCGTCTACGGTTCGGTCGCCGCGGGCGGGCTGGAGGAGATCGCGTACGAGGCGGTGTTCCAGGCAGCGCGCACCGGCCGTCGCGCGATGCACCGCTTCGGCGTGGCCACCGGCCTGGAGTCGGGCGCCAACGGCGAGGGGATGATGGACGTCTTCACCGAACCGTTCTCTCGAAGACACTTCCCGGAGTTCCCGGATGTCGCCGCCGAGATCGCGGCGCACCGCAGGGTCACCGTCTTCACGGTGGTATGGAACTCCGATGCCGACCTGATCGGCCAGCACCTGATCACCGACAAGAAGCACGCCACCGAACTGGTCGCGCTACCGGATTCCGACGTCTTCGTCTCTTCCTTCGCCCCGCCGCCGCGCCTGATCATCTTCGGCGCAAATTCCTTCGCCGCCGCACTGACCGTGCAGGCCGAGTTGCTCGGCTACCGGGTGACGATTTGCGACTCGCGCCCCAATTTCGCCACGCCGGAATCGTTTCCCGGCGCCGAGGTCGTGGTCGACTGGCCGCACCGCTATCTCAACACGCTCTCCGCTGCCGGTGAAATCGACAACAACACAGCCATAGTCGTCCTATCGCACGATCCCATGTTCGAGATTCCCCTGCTCACCGTGGCGCTGCGACTACCCGAGCTCGGCTACCTCGGCGCCATGGGCTCACGTCAGGTGCACATCCGGCGCATGGAGGATCTCCAGGCAGGCGGTTTCAGCGCGGAGACGCTCGCGCGGCTGCATTCGCCCGCGGGACTCGACATCGGCGCACGCACCGCACCCGAGATGGCGGTCGCCATCGCGGCCGAACTGCTGGCCGCCCGCGCCGCGCAACCGGCGCGAGCGGCCGACCCGCACAGCGGCGAAATCCCGATCACGCCGAAAACCGCTGTGGGGCTTGGCATCTAGTCACTTCAGGCCGGGATTCTCGGCATACACCTCGCGCAGCACGGACAGGTCGAACAGCTGCGCGGCTTTGATATCTATCTTCGCGGTGCGCAGCGCGGCGATGTTCTGCTCGATCAGCGCGTCGGTCATCGAGAGCAAGCCATTCGCGGCCGTGTCCGCCGAGACCACCAGATCGTTCTGCGCGATCGCCTCTTTCGTCTGCTCGGCGAGATCGAGCTTCTGGTCCTTGCCGTACACCTCGACGGCGAGCCGGGCCGACTCGGCCGGGTCCGCCACCGCGTCCTTCCAGCCCTTGATCTCGGCGGCCAGGAACGCCTTCAATTTGTCGCGCTCTTTGTCGATGGTGGACTGCGCCACCGTGAGCGTCTCCGCGACCAGCGGCAGGTTGAAGTCGGCGAACAGGAAGTGCGTGTTCTGGAATCCCTTTGCCGCCAGCGTGATCGGCTCGTTGGTCACATAGCTCACCCACCCGTCGACCTCCCCGTTGGCCAGTGGGGTCGGGTCGAATTGCGCGGGCACGACGGTGACATCGCCCGGCTTCATCCCGTTGGCCGTGAGCAGCGCGTTGAAGATCAGCTGGTTGGTGTCTTGCACGCCGATCTTGCGGCCCCTCATGTCCTCGGGCGAATTGATCGGCCTCGCCGCGGAGGAGACGATCGCGAACGGATTTTTCTGATACGTGGTGGCGACGATCTTGGCCGGGAGTCCCTCCAGGATCGCCGGTGCGGTGGTCTGCGGGGCGGACAGTCCCAGCCACACCTTTCCCGTGTCCAATCCGGCCTCCACCGACGTGCTGGCCGCGCCGCCTGCGATGAGGTCGACCGAGCCGAAACCGGCCTCCCGGAAATACCCTTTCGCGTCGGCGAAGTATTCGCCCGCGAATTCGATGTTCTTCAGCCAGGACAGTTGCACCGCGACCCTGCCGTATTTCGAACCGTCCGCGGTGGTGCCGCCCGAGGAGTCGCCGGAGTTTCCGCCGCAGGCGGCCAGCGCCCCCGCGCCGCCCAGCGCGGCGCCGGCGAGCGCGGAGTAGCGGAGAAACGAGCGTCGGTTCAGGTGCCCGAACGTGGAGCGTTGCACGGGTGTCATGGGCCGAATCTAGGTGTAGCGCGTTTCATTTTCTTTACTTTGACGTTCCGAGCGCGGATTCGCGCGAATTTCGCCGGGATGACCGTCGGATCAAAGCCGTCCCGCTTCCGGCCCGAACCGGGCGAGCACCAGGTTCTCGATGACGCCGACGATCGCGTAGAGCACCACGGAGACCAGCGTGACGAGCACGATCGAGGCCCACAGCTTGCTGTATTGGAATGTGGGGATGGCCCGGATCAAGCTGGCTCCCAGTCCCGTTCCGCTGCCCAGCCACTCGCCGAGCAACGCGCCGATCAGCGCGCCCGGCACCGAGATACGCGCGGCGGCGAACACCGAAGGCAGGGCCGCGGGCACGGCCACCATACGCAACCCGGTCCACCGGGACCCGCCGTAGGCGGCCACCAGCTCCAGCGCCTGCCGCGGCGCGTCGCGCAGTCCCGCCATGATCATGACCAGGGCGGGGAAGAACACCACGATTCCCGCGAGCACCGCGACCCCGGCCAGGCCACGGCCGAACACCAGCACGATGATCGGCGTGAGCGCGACCAGCGGCACCGAGCGCAACAGCATCGCCACCGGGAGAAAGGTCTGCTCGACCGCGGCGAACGACACGAACAGCGCCGCCACCACCACCGCGGCCAGCATGCCCGCGCCGAATCCGATGGCCGCGTCGCGCAGTGTGATCTGCAGGTCGTCCAGGATCGCCTGCCGTGCGGCGGCGGCGTTCGGCGCCGTGACCAAGTAGGTCCAGATATCGCCGGGTGTCTTGCCGACCCGCGGACCGACCTGCGGGAACGCCTTCAGGAAGACGTACCAGATCGCCAGCATCAGCAGCAGCGAGGTGGCCAGCGGCAACAGGAAGATCCCGATCCGTCGCAGGAGCTTCATCGGGCCTCCTCGACCTGGTCGCGCGGAACCCGCTTCGCTGTGGAGCTTTTCATCGCGCCTCCCGCGCGGTCCACGGGGCCGCCAAGCGCGCGGCCAGCGCCACCAGTGCGTATCCGAGTCCGGCCAGCGCCGCCGCGGCCAGCGCCAAACCCCAGGTGCGCGGCACGTTGTAGGAGGTCTGCGCGGCGGTCAGGGCCACCCCGATCCCGCTGTCCACGCCACCGAGGTACTCCCCGATGATCGCGCCCAGCACGGCCGACGGCGCGGCGATCTTCAAGGCCGCGAAGGTGCTCGGCAGCGCCGAGATCGCCTGCACCCGGTACAGCTGCTGCCAGCGTCCGCCGCCGTAGGCGCGCACCAGGTCCAGGCTGGTCCGGTCGGCCGAGCGCAACCCTGCGACGGTGCCGACCATTGTCGTGAAGAAGCAGTACATCGCGGCCAGGAACACCGTCGGCGTGCGTCCGCCGAAGACCACCAGGATGATCGGGCCCAGCGCCAGCAGCGGCGTGCAATAGCTCAGGATCGCCAGCTGGGTGGCCAGCGACTCGATCGGCGGGACCAGCATGATCAGCACGGCCAGCGCGATGGCGAGGCCGTTGCCCCAGATGAATCCCTGCAACGCGCCGAGCGCGGTGATCCGGAAATTGGGACCGTAGAGGTCCCATCCGTCGGTGGACATGGTGTGCAGCACCTGCCAGGGAGTGGGTATGGTGCCGCCCGCCACCCCCAACGCCGCGAGCGCCCACCACACCGCGACCAGCCCGAGCACGCCGAGCGCGCCGCCGAAGCGCTTCACTCCCCACCCCCGGCCCGGACCCAGCACGTGAGCGGGTGCCGCCGCACCGGCCCGCGCGCGCTCGACCGCTGCCTGCCCGGCTTGCCGTGGCGCGGGCAGCGTTCCGAGTGTGACCCGTTCATGCGACTCCTCCTTTCCCCGAAGTCCCGAACAGCAGCTCCGACAGGTAGTCGTGCAACTTGTGGAACTCCGGCGTTCGCATCATCTCCGGCAGCCGCGGGCGCGGCAGGTCGATCTCGACCAGCTCCAGCACCCGCCCCGGCCGCGGGCTCAGCACGGCCACCACGTCGGACAGGAACACCGCCTCCGCGATGCCGTGGGTCACCATCAGCGTGGTCGCGGGCTTCTCGGTCCAGATTCGCAGCAACTCCAGATTGAGCCGCTGCCTGGTCATGTCGTCGAGCGCACCGAAAGGTTCGTCCAGCAGCAGCACGGTCGGCTTCACCACCAGCGCCCGCGCGATCGAGACGCGCTGGCGCATACCGCCGGACAGTTGGGCGGGCTTGGCCTTCTCGAAACCCTCCAGCCCGACCAATCGGATCAGGTCATCGATCTGGCCCGGTTCCGGGGCGATGCCCGCGACTTGCAACGGCAGCTTGATATTCGACTCCACCGATCGCCACGGCAGCAGCGCCGAATCCTGGAACGCGATGCCCAGCGCGTGGTGGCCGCGCAGTTCGGCGGGCGTGGCACCATCGATCAGCGCCGTACCGGCGGTCGGGGTCTCCAAGCCGGCGAGTATGCGCAGCACCGTCGACTTGCCACAACCGGACGGGCCCAGCAGCGACAGGAACGCGCCCTGCTCGGTGTGCAAATCGACGCTCGCCAACGCCTGCACGGTCTTCCGTCCGACCCGGAAGGTCTTGGTCAATCCGCTGAGCTGAATTCCGGTCCCCCCGGCGGTACCGCTCTCCGTCCTCATGACGGCCACGATAAGAGCACCTCATTGCACGGACATTGCGAATCGCGTCGCCGGATTGCGCAATCGTTACGGTCCGCACCGCGGCGGCAGCGTGGATTTCGAATCGCGGCGAGCCGATCGGATGAGATACGCCCCGCCGCGGGTTACACGACAGGTGAACCCGCTCCTCACGCTGCTCGACGCCAAGCTGCACATCGCGGGCTCGGAGATCCTCTGGCGCGAAGTGATCGGCAACGGCTTCGGCCTGGCCTCCGCGATCGGCGGCATGCGGCGGCGTGTCTGGGCCTGGCCGGTCGGCATCGCCGGGAACGCGCTGCTGTTCACCGTGTTCGTCGGCGGCGTGTTCCATACCCCACAGCAGCTGAACATGGCCGGACAAGCCGGACGGCAGCTGATGTTCGTCGCGGTCAGCGTGTACGGGTGGTGGAGCTGGTATCGCCACTCCGCGCGCGAGGCCGGGCTCGAGCACCGCGGCGTCGACCCGCGCTGGGCCGGTCCGCGCGAACGCGTCGTCCTCGTGGTGGCGATGCTCGCGGGCACGGTGGTGTTCGCCCAGCTGTTCGCGTGGCTCGGCTCCTACGGCCCGTGGGCCGAGGCGTGGATCTTCACCGGATCGGTGCTGGCCACCTACGGCATGGCTCGGGGGCTGGCCGAGTTCTGGTTGATCTGGATCGCCGTCGACCTGGTCGGCATCCCCCTGCTGGTGCGGGCGGAGTACTACCCATCGGCCGCTTTGTATCTCGTCTACGCGGGCTTCGTGACCTGGGGATTCCTGGTGTGGACCCGCAGCATACGGCCGGACGCGCAGACCACGCGGCCCCTGGAACAGGCCGCCGTGGAGTAAATCGGTCCGGCTGGCCTACACCACGTCGACCCGCACGCCCGCGGCTCGGATCTTCTCCACTGCGGCCGGATCGGCTTCGGTGTCGGTGACCAGCACCTGCACCTGCTCGATACCGCAGATGCGGGCCAGCGCCGTGCGCTCGAGCTTGTCCCCCGTGGCCACCACCAGCACCCGCCCGGAACGCCGCACCATCTCGGTGGTCACCCCGGCCTCGTCGATGTGCCTGCACTGAGCGCCGCCCTCGGCGGAGATCGCGTTCACGCCGAGCACGAGATCATCGAGCCGCAATTGCGCCAGCGCCCGTTCGGCCAGTGGCCCGTGCAACTCGTAGGATTCCCGCCGCGCCACCCCGCCGAGGACGATGGTGCGCATGTGCGGCCGCAACACCATCTCGCCCGCGATGTTCAGCGCGTTGGTGACGATGGTCAGCTGCTCGTCACCGGCAGGCCCCAAGTCGGTGCGCCGGGCCAGCGCCCTGGCCACGGCCGTGGTGGTGGTGCCGCCGTTCATCCCCACCACCGCGTGCGGATCGACCAGCGACGCGGCGTGTTCGGCGATGCGCTGCTTGGCCTCGCCCGCGGACTGCCGATAGCGCGCGGGCAGGTCGTAGGCCACCGCGGTCGCCACCACGCCGCCGTGCGTCCTGGTCGCCAACTGCTGTTCGGCGAGGGCGGTGAAATCGCGGCGCACAGTGGCGGCGGACACGCCGAGCCGCTCGGCCGCCTCCTCCACCGAGAGCCGCCCGGATTCGGCGAGCAGTTCCAGCAACCGGTTCCATCGCTGCGGACGATCGGTCGGTCCGGTCATCTCACACCGCCCGTTCGCCGCACACGGCGGACGTCGTGCGGCGAACCTGCTGTTTCGGCGAGCACGCGAACAATATGAACACACGCACCCGCCGACCGTAGAGATTCCCCACGTCCGATGCCAAGCCGGGCCGGGTCAGGACACATCGGCCTCTGCTGCCGGTCTGTGCAGCAGCCGCGGCGACTCGGGGCCGCGCCGGTCTTCTCCCTTCGCGCCCAGGTCGACGCGCGGATGGGACAGACCGGAATTCACGAAATACGCGATTTCCTCGCAGATTTCGTCCAGCCCCACCGCCACATCCGGCGCTGTGCTCTGCACCGTTTCCTGGGCGAGGGAGGTGACCGCGCCGATCACCGCCAGCGCGAAGAGATCGAAGCGCCGGGGGCCGGTCTCGCCGCGGCCGACGGCGCGTTCGGCCTCGCTGATCAGCAACGCCGACAGCAGGCGGCGCTGCTGCCTGCGCCACTCCTCCACCGCGGCGCTCACGCCGACCACCTCGACGTAGCACACGCGCGCGCACCGGGCGTCGGCACACGTGACGCCCAGATACGCGCGGAAACTCGCCACCACGCGCGTGGGCAGCGGCTCGTTCTCGGTGGCCGCCAGCGCCGCGAGCGCGCACTCCAGAGCGCGGGAGGTGATGCGGTTGCCCAAGGCGATGAGCAGCGCCTCGCGACTGCCCATGTCCTCGTAGAAGCTGCGTGTGGAGACATTCGCCAGGGTGCAGAGGCGTTCGATGGAGGTGGCCGCGTAACCCTGGGTGCCGAATAGTTCGAGGGCGGCGTCGATCAACCGGGTCTGCCGCTGGGCCACCCGCTGTTCCTTGGACAGCCCGCCGTAGCTGCGACCGTCCTTCAGTCCGTGATCCCGCAGTGTCACCGTTCGATGCTACCGCGCGGCTACCTCCCGGCAGCGCGCCGAACGGACGATTCGATCGCCTCGGCCCTCCAGCGCTCGTGTCATGCGCGGCAACGGATTCCATCGTGTCCGAGCTATTTCACACTGCCCGCCGTCAATCCAGCCACCAGACGCTTCTCGATGACAGCGAACAGCAGCACCACCGGAATGATGCCGACGGTGGAAATCGCGAACACGTACTGCCATGCCGTGTCGTACTGGCCGACGAACTTGGTCAGCGCCACCGACAGCGGCTGATTCTCCGGGGTGGTCAGCACGACCAGGCTCGCGGCGAATTCGTTCCAGCACGCCACCACGACGAAGATCGTGGCGGTGACGATGCCGGGCCAGACCAGCGGGAGGCTCACCCGGGTCAGCGTCTGCCAGCGGCCGAGTCCGTCGAGCATGGCGGCCTCCTCGATCTCCACCGGGATCGCGGCGAAGAAGCTGTGCAGAATCCACACCGCGAAGGACAGATTGAACGCGGCGTTCACCAGGATCATCGCCAGCCAGGTGTCGTTGATGCCGAGCACGAAGAACTCCCGGATCAACCCGGTGACCAGCACCGTGGGCTGCAACATCTGGGTCACCAGCACCACGCCGAGGAACGCACCGCGCCCCGGAAAGCGGTGCCGCGCCGTGTAGTACCCCGCCGGAATCGCCACGACCAGCACCAGCGCGGTGGCGCAGACCGCGATGATGATCGTGCTGGCCAGATTGAACGGCAGCGGCGTCTCCGGGGTGTCCCACATCGTCGCGTAGTTGTCCGGATGCCAGGTCTGCGGCAGATACGTCGGCGGGATGCGCAGGATCTCGGCCCTGCTCTTCAGCGAACCGAGCACCATCACGACGAACGGCAGCAGGAACACCGCGGCGAGCACCACACCGACCGCGGTAAGTTCCCAGCGCCGTCGTCCGGCGCGTTCGGACGACGGCGCGGCCGGGGCGCCCGGCTCGAGTACCTCGGGCCGCGCGGTCATCGGTCGACCTCCCTGGTCGGACGGACCAGCCGAACGTAGATCGCGATGATCACGACGATCAGCGCGAAGTTCAGCACGCTCATCGCGGCGGCGGTGTCGATCTGCTGGTTCTGCCGGATCAGCTTGAACGTGAGCGTCGTGGTGGTGTCCGCCGAGAATCCGGCGATGCTGCCGGTGATCACCTGCAGGATGGGCAGCGAGTTGAACACGTTGATGATGTTGATGATGGTCGCCACCGCGATCGCCGGGCGCAGCTGCGGCAGGGTGAGATAGCGGTAGCGCTGCCACGGGCCCGCTCCGTCGACGCGACCCGCCTCATCGATCTCGGCCGGAATGGATTGCAGTCCCGCCAGAATCGTGTAGGTGGTGAACGGCACCGAGACGAACACCGCGACGCCCATCGCCACGAGGAACGCCTGCGTGGGCTGTTTGGTGAAGCCGTAGCCGCGGTCGAGCACGCCGATGTCGACCAGGAACCGGTTGGCGATACCGACGTCCGGATCGAGCATGTAATAGAAGATCGTCGTCGTCATCACCACCGATGCCGCCCACGGCACCAGGATCGCCATCCGCACCGCGGTGCGTCCGGGGAAGTCCTTGTTCAGGAACTGCGCCAGCGCCGCGGACAGCACCAGGGTGAGCAGCACGACGCCGACCACCCAGACCACGGTGTGGGCCAGCACCGAGCCGAGTTCGGAGATTCCGAACAGGGTGCGGTAGTTGGCCAGTCCGGCGCTGCCCCGGTCCTGGCCGTAGGCGCTGAGGTCCCTGGTGCTGGTCCACACCATGTAGCAGGCCGGGAAGGCGACGATGGCCGCGATCAGGACCAGCGACGGCCCGATCCACGGCAACGCCGCCAGTATTCCTCTGCGCCGCACGTCAATTCGCGGCTTCCTGGATCCGGCGCAATACCTGCGCCGGATCCGCGCCCTGCCCGATGGTGCCCATCTGCTGACGGATGGTGCCCTGCGCCGCGGCCCACTTCGGATTGTTGCTCGGGTAGAACCGCGCCACCGGCAGCGTGGCGGCGAATGCCTTGGTGACCGGGTCGTCGGCGAGCGTCGTCGCCGCGCTGTGGGTGATCGGGATGAAGCCCTCGTGCTTGACGAAGTCGGCGTAGACCGCGGCCGAGTAGAAGTAGTCGAGGAACTTCTTGATCGACTCCGCCTTCCTGCCGTCCTTCTTGAACGCCATCAGGTGATCGGCCACGCCGAGGGTGACCGGCGTGCCGGTCTTGGTCGGCGAGGGCGCGGTCGCGTACCGCAGACCGGGGTTCTTCGCGGTGATCTGGCCGATGGTGGGCGGCAGCGCCTCGATCATGCCGATCTTGCCCTGGATGAAGGCGTTGATCACGTCCTTGCGGTCGGTCGCGCCCGGATTCGGCTGGGTGGCACCGGTATCGATGAGCTCACGCATGGCACGCACCCCCTCCAGGTTCTGCGGGGTGTCCACCGTGATCCGGTCGCCGTCGGCCCAGGAGCCGCCCGCGCCGAAGGTCCAGATGGAGGTCTCGCCCTGCGCCTCCTCGCTGCCCAGCGGCAGGCCGTACCCGGAGACGCCGCCGCCGAGCGCCTGGATCTTCTTCGCCGCGTCGGTCAGCTCGGCCCAGTTCTTCGGCGGCCGGACGATGCCCGCCTTCTCGAACAACTCGGTGTTGTAGAACAGGGTGCGGGTGGAGGCGAACAGCGGCAGCGCGTATTGCGTTCCGTTCAGCGCCGCGTTCTGCGCGAAGGCAGGCTGGATGTCGGCCAGCACCGGCGCGGAGACGATCTCGGTGGCCGGGTAGAGCAGGCCGTCGCTCGCGAAGCCGGCGTAGGCGTCGATGTTGAGGATGTCCGGGGTGGTCGACTGGGACTGCAGTTTCGTGCGCACGACGTCGTTGATCGAGTTCCACGACTCCATCTGCACAGTGACAGTGATTCCCGGATTCTGCTTCTGGAACTCGGCGACGATGCCTTCCCACAGCGCCTTGGTGCCCGTGGCGCCGTCGCTGTAGACGGGGGCGAGGAAATTGATCGTGGTATCGGAGTCCGCGGCGTCTTTCGAACCGAACCCGCAGGACGAGAGGGCCAGCGCGACGCCGGTGACCATCGCGACTCCGGCAAGCACGCGGTGGAATGGTCTTTTCACGAGCAGAACCTTTCAGATTTACCCACCCCGCGCCAGCGCAGGCGCCGATGATGGGAGGACGCACCGTCCGTGCAGCTGAATGTAGCCCGTATTGTGATCATATGTGACTGATTTGATCGTAAATTTGACATGAACGATCACATAGGGTGAAGCTGTTCCGGTGCCAACGCCTGCCGACCACACGCCGGAACCGCATCTGGCCACCGAGGTAGCCACCCAGCCGGACGACTGGACGCACGCCGCGACCGTCGCCGCCGACCATCGCGCCGCACTGCCGAGACCGGGCGAGCGTGTCGCCGTGATCGGCTGCGGCACCTCATATTTCATGTCCCGCGCGATCGCGGCGCTGCGCGAAGGCGCCGGCCTGGGGATCACCGACGCCTGGCCGGCCAGCGCGGTTCGCGATCGCGGATACGAGCGCTACCTGGTGATCTGCCGCTCCGGCACGACCACCGAAGTGGTGCGTGCCATGCGGGACATCCCGGCGCGCACGCCGCGCGCGGTGATCTGTTCCAGCCCTGGCACACCCGTCCTCGAGCTGGGCGATCCGATCCTCATCGACCGGGTCGACGAGCGATCGGTGGTGCAGACCCGCTTCGCGACGACCACCCTGGCCATCCTGCGCAGTCACCTGGGCGAAGACCTGGCGCCGGTGATCGCCCAGGCGCGCGCGGTGCTCGCCGAGGATCCCGCCGAGTCACTGGCCGCGGTACGCCGCGCCGAGCAGATCAGCTTCGTCGGCATGGGATTCGCGGCCGCCCTCGCCGAGGAGGCCGCGCTCAAGCTGCGCGAATCCTGCCAGTCCTGGACCGAGGCGTACCCGGCGACCGAGTACCGCCACGGGCCGATCGCCATCTCGGCGCCCGGCCGGGCGGTCTGGGCCTTCGGGTCACTGGAGCCGGACTTCGCCGACGACGTCGCCGCCACGGGAGCGCATCTGGAACACCGCGACATCGACCCGATGGCGGACCTGCTCCGAGTGCACCGGCTCTGCCTCCTGCGTTCCGCCGACCTGGGCCTCGACCCCGACCACCCACGCGGCCTGAATCGCTCGGTGGTCCTGAAGTCGTGATCGAGGGCGTGCGGTGAATACCGGCCGGGGCTCGGGTCCTTCGATCGCGGACGTTCCGGATACGCCGCGACGAGACCCGGCCCGCCACCGAACCGCCCCGGCGACGGCGATCCTCGGCGTCGACACCCGACTCCGGGCGGCCGCGCGCACCGGCACGCCACCCGAGGTCACCGAACAAGGACATCCGGCGACCACACCGGCGGCGAACACGCCCGGCACCGCCCCACCTAGGACCACTCCGGAGTCCACCACCACACCGAACACGGCCGACACCTCCCCCACCTCGGGGCCGACCACCCAGGCGAACACGGCCGGCATCGCCGCGACCCCATGGATCGCGGACCGATCCGAGCGCGTAGTTGCCCTGGACACGGCGGAGCCCCAGCCCTGTGGCACGACATCACCCCAGGCCGCGCGTGCACCGGCGCGGGAGTTGCCACGAACTACTGTGCCGAGAATGGGAATCGAACAGCCGCGGACGCCGCCGGACTCCGGCGGATCCGGACCGCGCGCCGCGGGAACGGACTGCGCGTGCCGCGACGACCGCCCGGCCGCGCGCCAGGGGTCGGCGGGGCAGTCCGCGGCCGCGCTGGGCACAGCGGCGATCCCGGAGGCGCTGCCGGGCGACGCGCTCGTCCTCGGCGTGGATGTCGGCGGAACCACCATCAAAGGCGAGGTCACCGACGCTATGGGTGCGGCGCTGACCGTGGGTGCGGTCGCCACGCCGTACGGTCCGGCCGCCTTCGACGCGATGGGCGAGCTGGGTGAGCGGTTGCTCGCCGAACTGCCGGAATCCGACCGGCGTCGCGTCCGCCGCGCGGCCGTCGTGCTGCCCGGCATCGTCGACACCGCCCGATCGATCGCGGTGTTCAGCAGCAATGTCGGTTGGCGGGACGTGCACGTCGGTGACCGCTTCACCCACCGCTGGGGTCTGCCGACGCTGATCGAACACGACGTCGCCGTGGCCGGGTGGGCGGAATGGCGGTACGGCGCAGGTCAGGGCTACGACAATGTGTGCGTCGTCATTCTGGGCACCGGCATCTCGGGAACCCTGTCGGTCGGCGGAAGGTTGGTACGCAGCGGCTACGGGCAGGTCGGCGAGTACGGGCACGTGCCGGTGCGGCGTGCGGGCGGGTTGCCCTGCCCCTGTGGCAATACCGGGTGCGTCGAGACGGTCGCGTCGGGCGCGGCCATCGCGCGGGCCTACACCCGCCGCACCGGACATGAGATCGCGGGTGCCGCCGACGTTTTCGCACTGGTATCCACAGACCCCGACGCGGCCGCCGTGGTCGAGGACGCGGTGGACGCGCTCGCCGACGGGTTGGTCGGTATCGTGCACGCCGCCTGCCCGGAACTGGTCGTCCTCGGCGGCGGACTCGCCGGAGCGGGCGCGGCACTCACCGACCCACTGCACCGGGCCCTGGCCGCCCGCCTCCGCCTGGTCCCCCCGCCCCGAGTGGTGCTCGGCCGATTCGGCGCCCGCGCGGGCCTGGCGGGCGCCGCGCTGTTCGCCCGCCAGGGGGCACTGACGTGACGTCGCGTGCGAAACCGCCGAACCGCGTTCCCGCCGGACCTGGACCCGCCCGTCCGGCAGCGCCTCTTCTGCACACAGGGAGGACCCGGCGTGAACAGCGCGTGTGAAACCGCCGATCCGGGGACGCCTCCCGTGCGCGCGTGTGACGCTCGACGACGTGGTGACGACTTCCGCGACTCGAATTCGGCCGGTGCGATCTTGCACCCGGCGACGCACCGCCTCGGGCCCCTCGCGGCCGCCGCACTCCAGTTCACCGGTCGTCGCGCACGGTGGGCGCGTCCCCCGACGTCGCAGCCGGACCCCATACTCGCGGACCGGTCCCGCACGGCGGGCACCCAAATCTCGGGCCGGGAGGCACTGACATGACAGCACACACCGAGCTGATGATCCGGGGCCGCATCGTCTCCGCGAGCGTCGCGTTGGACGACGGCGTGGTGATGGTCTCCGGGGACCGGATCGAGGCGGTTCGGTCGTTCCCGCAATGGCGTGCGGCGCATCCCGGTTTACCTGAGCCGCCATTTTCTGGAACCGTGCTGCCGGGGCTTGTGGATATTCACAATCACGGCGGGTTCGGGTATCGGTTCGACAGCCTGCACGGCGCACAGGCCCGGAAGGCGGCCCAATCGCATCATGCGCACGGCTCGACCACGGTCGTGGCGAGCGTGGTCACCGGTCCCGCCGCGGAGATGGTGGCGCAGACCGCTGCCCTGCGCGAACTCGCCGAGGATGGCGTGCTCGGCGGCATCCATATCGAGGGGCCGTTCCTGTCGCAGGCGCGCTGCGGGGCGCAGGACCCACGCTTTCTGCGCGACCCCGATCTCGGGCTGACCGACGAGCTGCTGGCCGCGGGAGGCGCGCACCTGCGCGCGATGACGCTCGCCCCGGAGCGTCCCGGTTACGCTGCCGTCGCGCGGCGGCTGGTCGACAACGGCGTGGTGGTCGCGCTCGGCCACAGCGACGCCGACTACGCGTCCTTCCGGAAGTCCTTGCTACCTCAGGGATCGGGCCGCCTGGTGACGCACTTGGCGAACGGCATGCCGCCGCTGCACCACCGGCACCCGGGCCCGGTCGCCGCCGCGCTGGTGGCCGCCGCTGCCGGGGACGCGATCGTGGAGCTGATCGGCGACGGCGTACACGTGGATCCGGGCTTCACCGCGCTGGTGTTCGCGACGGCCCCGGGCCGAGTCGCGCTGGTCACCGATGCCATGCAGGCGGCGGGGCTCGGAGACGGTGAATACCAGCTCGGCCCCCAGCCGGTGACGGTGCGCGACGGTGTGGCGCGGATCGCCGACGGGTCGATCGCGGGCGGCGTCAGCACCCTGCTGGAGTGCCTGGCGCGCGCCGTGCGCGTATCCGGTGTCCCGCTGCGGGACGCGGTGCTCGCCGCCACCTCGGTTCCGTCCGCCGCGCTCGGACTCACCGGCGTCGGTGACCTGCGGCCCGGTCATTTCGCCGACATATTGACAGTCAGTGACAATCTCCACTTGCGCGGGGTGCTCAGACGTGGACAGTGGTTGAGGTGATCCTCACCGTGACAATGAATCCCGCGTACGACATGACCTATCGCGTCGAACGCTTCGAACGCGGGCAGGCTCACCGGGTCCGGTCGGTGGAGCAGCGCATCGGCGGCAAGGGCATCAACGTGACCCGGGTGCTGAATCAGCTCGGCAAATACGCCAGGGCCACCGGATTCTCCGACCACGCCTTCGCGGCGGCCGCCGAACTGGAGATGCCGGTCGACTTCGTGCACGCACTGCCCTGGGTGCGCCGCACGGTGGTGATCAGCGAATCCGAGGACGGCACGGCCACCGCACTGTGGGAGCCGGGCGCCCGCGTCTCCAATCCGCATGCCGCCGAGCAGTTGGCGGTGCGGGTGGCGGGGCTGCTGCCCGATATCGCCGGGCTGGTCATCTCCGGTTCGCTACCGGGCGGCATCGAACCCTCGCTGCCCGCCGAGATCGCGCGCACCGCCATCGCGGCCGACGTGCCGACCATCTGCGACATCGACGGCGAGGCGCTGCGGTTGGCCGCCCAGGTGCCGGGCATCGTGCTCATGCCGAACGAGGCCGAATTGCAGTGCCTCACCGGCGCGGAGCCTGAGACCGCCGACGAGGTCGTCGCCGCCGCGAACGCGGTCGTCGAGAACGGGGCGCGCGCCGTGATCGCGACACGTGGCCACGAGGGAATCACCGCGGTGACCGCCGAGGGCGCGTGGTCGGCGACGCTGCCCGAACCGCTCGCCGGGAATCCCACCGGCGCGGGCGATGCCGCGGTAGCGGCGGTGATCGCCGCCCTCTCGTCCGACCCGCGCGCGGATTGGCCCACTCTGCTCGCCGACGCGGTCGCCACGTCTGCGGCGGCCGTGGTCGTCCCGGTGGCCGGTGAGATCGACCGCTGTCTGCGCACCCGCCTCACCCCGACGGTCCGGGTTCGAGAACTGGATTTACCTACACCGCAGAAGGCTTCCCCATGACTGTCGCCCACCACACCCAGCCGGTCGGCCGCCGTTGCGGTTCACCATGCAGCCCGATAACACAGCGCGCGACCGGGCGGGACGCCCGGATGTCACGGCCGGGCCGCGGGTTCCAGCCGCCTTGGTCCCGAGCATCGCCCGGATGGCGAGCCCGGCACAACGTCGACATTCCGACGGCCACCGTCGCCCCATGTGGCGAGCCGCTCATGGCAGGCGAGTCCGCACAGGTGCCGCTGCGGTTCCGTTCGACGGCGCGCAGCACCGGCCGGGTGAGCGCGAAGACCGAAGCGCTGTCCCACTCGCTCGACCGAGTTCCGCCCGACGCCGCCGGTGCCGGAAAGCCCCTGCGCAGCGGGCACATCGCGGTCTCGCGAAAGCACTCACTATGCCGCTGACCTCGATTCCGGAGCTGATCGCCGCGGCACGCCCGGGCGGACTCGGCGCGTTCAACGTGATAACTCTCGAGCACGCCGAGGCGATCGTGGCGGCCGCGGAATCAGCGAACCGGCCGGTGGTGCTGCAACTGTCGGAGAACACCGCGATCTATCACCGGGGCATCGCCCCTCTCGCCCTCGCCTGCCTGCGCATCGCCGCCGACAGCCGTGCCGCCGTCGCGGTCCATCTCGACCACGCCACCAGCGCCGGATTGATCCACACCGCAGTCGATCTCGGTATCGAGTCGGTCATGTACGACGGCTCCGCCCTCGATTACCCCGACAACCTCGACAGCACCGCCGCGATCACCGCTTGGTGCCACGAACGCGGTGTGCACATCGAGGCGGAGCTCGGCGAGGTGGGCGGCAAGGACGGCGCGCACGCCCCCGGCGCGCGCACCGATCCCGACGAGGCGGTCGAGTTCGTGCGCGCCACCGGCGTCGACGCCCTCGCGGTGGCCGTCGGTTCCTCGCACGCCATGCACACCCGCACCGCCGAACTCGACAACGAGCTGATCGCCCATTTGGCCGCGAAAGTCCCCGTCCCGCTCGTGCTGCACGGCTCCTCCGGCGTCCCCGATCAAGGCCTGCGCGCCGCCGTCGAGCACGGCATGACGAAGATCAACATCGCCACCCGCCTCAACATCCGGATGACAACCGCCATCCGCGCGTGCCTCACGAACGACTCCCGCCTCTCCGATCCACGCAAGTACCTCATCCCCGCCCGCGTCGCCATCCAATCGGAAGTCGAACACTTCCTCCACCTCCTCACCTGACAAGCCGCACGGCGTTCGTCACGATGCGCTCGTCGAGTGATCGAGTGGTGCGATGATCCTTCGGCACGTGACGGTCGACTGTTCCTCCCCCTTCGCCCTCGCGTCGTTCTGGAGCGCCGTCACCGGATGGCCGATGGCGGAATCGGACGGCCCCGACGACACCTGGGCGCGACCCTCCACGAAGACACTCCACGAGTGGCACACCACGGAGAGGCCTACTCGCGATTCGCCGCAGCCATGTGCCACTCGCGGCAGAGTGGTCGGCCGGCGGCGCGGGCGAGGGGTGGGGCGCCGCCGGCCGGTTGGGGTGGGCAGGGCAGTTGTCCACCGGTTGGGCTGTCGGTGGATCGCTTCGCACCGACGGAGACACTCTTGTGGATGAAGCTGGGTGCCAGGTGTTGTGGAGCTGAGAGTCGGCTGGGAGACGCGCGCTCGCGGGTGGTTGTCGCTCGGTCAGGCGGGTTCGGAGGCGCGGATCGCGGCGGTGAACGCTGCCCACTGGGTGGGCGTGAACGCCAGCGTGGGCCACGCGTCGGGCGACCCCTGGAACTTGCTGTCCCGGACCAGCACTCGGCTACCGTCGAACCCGACTTCGACGCAGGCGGTGCTGTCGTTCGAATGTGATGACTTGAACCAGCCGACCGCGCTCCCCATGCCGATCACGCTACAGCGCGGCGAGCCTGCGTTCGATCAACGTTATCGACTCGTTCCGCGGGAGCGCGTGCTCGGTGAGAGTGGTGGCGAACATGGTCCCGAGGTGGCGCACCGGTTCGCTCTCCTCGATCACTCCGAGATGGACCAGCGTCTCGGTCCATGCCACGTCGGGTAGGAGTGCCCTCTCGAACCCGAGCAGGTGGAACGACGCACCGGTGAGCAACACACCACCCGGCGCGTCGAACGGTATGACGCGAACGTCGACCGTGTCGGCGTGCGTCTCGGTAACCGACAGCAGATGGCGGAGCTGATCTTTCAGAATCGTCGTACCCCCGGTGCGCTGGGTCAGTGCGGCCTCGTTCACGATCGCGGTGACCCGCAGCGGTTCGGATTCGGTGAGCCTGCGCTGGCGCCGCATGCGGACCTCGACCCAGCGATCGATCTCCACTTGCCGGATTCGCGCCCGGTCGTTGGCGATCACCGCCCGCGCGTAGTCCTCGGTCTGCAAGAGACCGGGGATCAAGATGCTCGTGTAACTCCGGATGCTCTGCGCCCCGTGCTCCAATCCGTAAAGGCGCATCACCTCTTCCGAGAGCATTCCCGCGTACTCCGACCACCACCCGCGCCGCTTCGCGATCTCACGCAGACGCAGCATCTCCGCACGCTCGTCCGGATCGAATTCGAGCAGGCTCATCAGTTTTCGCAGCTTGTCCTCGGCCAGGATTCGTTCCTTCTCCACCTTCGACCAGTACGACAGCGTGAAGCCGAGTTCCTTGGCGATGACCGACGCGGAGACGTCGAACTCGGTGCGGCGGCGCTTGATTCGGAGCATGAGCTCCCAGCGCGCGACCGTGGGCGAGAGTGGTGCCATCGTCCGAGGAATCCTTCCGGCTCCGGCTGTTCGTGCAGATGACCGTACCTGCATCCACGGCGCGCCGAGTTTGTCAAATTGACTGGTCAACTTGACTTATCCAGCGTCCGGCACCTACGCTGCGTGTGCTGTGCATCACAGGCGGGGGCTATGCACTGCCCCCGCTCGGCGGGGATGGAGGGGGTTCTGATGTCCGTGCATGTCGTCGACCGGAACTGGATCGTGAGCGATCGGACGCCGCATCAGGCGCGGCGGGTCAGCGACGACGCGTGGGTGGTGTCCTATCTACGCGGCCGGATGGTTACCACGGAGCAGGCGACGGCGGCGATCCAAGCGGCGGAGATGGTTTCGCTGACGGAGGAGCTGGTGCGCCGGTTCGGGCTCACGGCGCTGGAGGCGGTCGGCCTCGTCGTCCTCGAATCGCCGTGGGACACCGGGCCGATGCGTGAGCGGCACCGATTGCCGCGCCCGGGCAGGCGGCATCATCGGTGATCTTCGCGTCTCGCGTGACGCCCGGTACGACCATTCGATCCAGGGGGTTATCGCAGTGGAACCACTGCCGACGAAAGAGCTCGTCCTGCACGCCTGCCGCACCGCGCCGCGCCGCGACCACCCGATACTGGCGTCCGCCCACTTACTCGCGGGATTACACAAGCGCCGCCTGCGCTGTGAACTGGACGGGGCCAACGATATCGACCGGCATCGCGCCCGGCTCGTCCTCGCCATCGACCGCTGGGTCGCCACCGAGGCGCCACCGCCGCACGGCGGCGCGCACATGCACACCGAAACCGTGGGCATGGTGATCGACCGGCTCGCCCAGTTCTCCGCCTGCGCGTACGAAATCCTCACCGGTGCACCGGAATGGGCAGTGCACAACGCCTGGGAACGCCTCGCCGAACTGGCGCTCGGCTATGAGGATCTCGCGTACGAGGTTGCGGCGGGCCTGCGCCGCCTGCCCTACCTCAGCGGCCCACGCGAACACCCGTGACCCGGTCCGCCCCTGTCTGGCCGACCTCGCCCCTCGATCCGCGCGAACAGCCCAGACTCGAGCCTCACCCCGACCCAGCCGACCACCGCCCTCGATCCGCGCCAACAGCCCGGGCTCGGGCGCGCCCGGCGAAGACGTCGACCGCAGCGAGGAACCGTGCTCACGCCTCATCCGGGTCCGGCCAGGCGTTGGCCTCGACCCGGGCGCGTACCCGGGCCACGTCGGCTTCGGACGGCATGTCGTTGGTGATCTTGGTGATCATCACCTGGATGTCGGTCGCATCGATGTCCGCCTCGGCGGAGCCGGTGAGCGCGGCGGCGATCCGGGCCACCTCCTCGTCGGAGAGGCGGCGGCGCAGCAGCGCGAGCAGCGGGATGTAGTCGGAGTCGGGGACGCCGTCCGGGTAGCCCACCCGCAGCCAGCCGATGATCGCGTTCAGGAAGGGAGGCATCGGCGGCGGCTCGGTCAGTCGGAATCGGCGGGCGGATCGGCCAGCGGCCAGCCGCCCGCGGCCAGATGGGAGGCGACGCGGGCGACGTCCTGCTCGTCCGGCTGCTCCAGGGCGAACCGAGCTATGGCCTGCTCGATCTCGGCGCGGCTGATCTGGCTGTCCGGATTCGACGCGACCAGTTCCTCC
Source organism: Nocardia gipuzkoensis (assembly GCF_021183645.1). Taxonomy (NCBI): domain Bacteria; kingdom Bacillati; phylum Actinomycetota; class Actinomycetes; order Mycobacteriales; family Nocardiaceae; genus Nocardia; species Nocardia gipuzkoensis. Next base: position 2,033,866 of record NZ_CP089225.1, read on the forward strand.
GCGATGGCGGCCACTTCGTAATCGGTGAGATGCCGGTGCAGTACAGCGAACAGGGCGACGTAATCCGACTGCGGCACACCTTGCGGGTAGCCCGCGCGCAGCCAGCCCACCACCTTGCCGAGCAGCTTCGGCCGGGTCGGGGCGTGTTTCACTGGATCGGTCACGCTGGCACTCCTCACGCCTGTCCGAACAGATGGATGCCGAATCTGGCGGCGAGGAACGCCTTCGCCGTGTACAGGATTCCGCTGACGATGGCCACGACGACCAGCACGAAGCACGTCAGCGCGAGCGCGAGCGCGGGGTAGTTGCGCCGCACCGTGCCCGTACCCGCGTCGGTCGTCACGGTCATCGACCAGAACCGCACTCCGATCGCGAAGATCATCGGCAGCCCCGCTCCGAGTATCAGCCCGGCCACGGTGACTTTCCACAGCGCGTTCAGATTCGTGACGAGTGTGTGCACGCGTGATCCTCCTACACCTGGGCCGAGTGGTTCGAGTCCGCCGACGGGGTCCGGTCGCCTGCGGCGGGCGGCGGCGCGGCGGGCGTATCGGTCTCGTCGTCCGGCCACTCGTTGACGTTGCCCGTGTGCACCGGATCGCGCCGCGACCGCAGGTACATCAACGCCGACAGTCCGAGCAGGATGCCGAAGACCACCAGCACCCCGGCCAGCCCGCCGATGACGTGGGCAATGGCCCAGCAGATCGCCCCGGCCACCGCGGCCAGCGGCAGTGTGAGCAGCCACGCGACGACCATCCGCCCCATCACGCCCCAGCGCACCTCGGCGCCCTTGCCGAGGCCCGTGCCGAGGATCGAGCCGGTCGCGGTCTGGGTGGTGGACAGCGGCAACCCGAAATGGGCCGAGGTCAGAATGATCGCGGCCGAGGCGGACTCCGCCGCCAGCCCCTGCGGCGAGTCGATCTCGACCAGGCCCTTGCCCAACGTCCGGATGATCCGCCAGCCGCCGAGGTAGGTGCCCGCCGCGATGGCGACGGCGCACGCGGCCATCACCCACAGCGGCAGGTCGTCGTCCTTGGTGAGCGTGCCGTGCGCCACGAGCGCGAGGAAGATCACGCCCATCGTCTTCTGCGCGTCGTTCGTGCCGTGTGCCAGCGAGACCAGCGAGGCGGAGCCGATCTGACCCCAGCGGAAGCCCTCGGTGACCTTGTCCTCTTCGGCGGCGCGGGTGATCCGGTACACCAGCCAGGTGCCGATCGCCGAGACCAGTGCGGCGACGATGGGCGCGAGCACGGCGGGAAGAACGATCTTGGTGAGCACGCCGTCCGATCCGGAGGCCCAGATCACCCCGCTCCAGCCGAGCGCGGCCAGCGTCGCGCCGATCAGACCGCCGAACAGCGCGTGCGAGGAACTCGACGGCAGCCCCAACAGCCAGGTGAGCAGGTTCCACAGGATCCCGCCGACCAAACCGGCGAACACGATCACGAGCAGGTCGTGGCCTCCCACCGCGTCCAGTCGCACGATCCCCTTCGCCACGGTGGCCGCCACCGCGACCGACAGGAACGCGCCGACGAGGTTCAGCACCGCCGAGAGCGCGACCGCCACGCGCGGCCGGAGCGCTCCGGTGGCGATCGAGGTCGCCATCGCGTTGGCGGTGTCGTGGAAGCCGTTCGTGAAATCGAATGCGAGCGCCGTGACGATGACGATCAGGAGAACCAGTAATTCGACGGTCACGCCTCCAGTCTGCTGCACCCTCGATTGCCACAGCCATGCCGGTGAGCGAGAAATCCATCAACCGGCATGGACTAGTCTGGTTCGCCCGGTCAGCCGGAGCGGGTGCAGTGAGCGGCCACCGGACGACCGGCGAACCGATCATCGATCCAGGAGTTCGCGCCGGGGATGCCGCTGAGGCCGACCAGGAAATGTTCGCCGAGATAGACCTGGAAATCCACCGGTGTTCCGGCGCCGCACCAGTCCGCGTAGAGGTTTTCCGCGCCAGCCAGCGGCACCCACGGGTCGTGTGTGGCGTGGTAGAGGAAGACCGGCACCGTCGGCGCGCTCGCGCCCAGCCGATTGGCGGCCAGGATCTCCCTGACCATCGGCAGCTCGGTGGGCGCCGCGGCTTGGGTGAGCGCCTGCACCGGGATCGGCGCCACGACACCGGCGAATTCCTCCGCCGTCATGCACAGGTCCTTGCCGATCTGGGCCAGTCGCCAGCCGTTGTCGTTCATCAGGTCGAGCAGTTCGGGGTATTCCCGCGCCAACCCGAGCGTCGCGGCCAAGAAGACCCCGGATGCGGCGTTGCGGCCGTTCATGGTGGACAGCAGCATGCCGAAGTCGGCGGGGACGCCGCCGAACGCCGCGCCCACCAGATTCAGCTCGGGCGCGTACTCCGGCGCCAGCTGGGCGGCCCACCCGCTGGCGATCGCGCCACCGGAGTATCCGGTGACCACCGTCGGCGCGTCCGGGTGCAACCCGAACTCCGGCGCTCCCACCACGGCCCGGATCGAGTCGAGCACCGCGTGCCCGGCCATCAGTCCCGCCCCGTATGCCTGCCGCGGGCCCTGATGGTCCGGGATGAGCACCGCGTAACCCTTGGCCAGCGGTATGTGGGCGGCCCACAACTTGGCCGACAGCTCGGTCCTGAGTTCGTAGGACGGAGCGCACCGATGCCCCAGCGAGTCGATCGCGGCGTTGAACGACAGCACCGGGCGCGGACCGGGCCCGGTCCATGGCGCGCGCGGCACGAGCAACGTCGCCACCACCGGCACCGGACGATCCTTGGCATCGGTGGACCGGATCAGCAGTTCGGTCGACTGCAACGGGAAAACGGTCAGGCCGGTGCCCCCTGGACGGGACGCGAGAATCGTTCCCGGCGGCAAGGTCTCGAATTCCGGCGGCGGCGTGTAGAACGGATCGTTCAGCGGCGTCGGCAGAATTCCCGAGTATTCGCGGGACGGCGTGAGGAACTGCTCGATCGGATTCGCCTGCGCGGGCGAACCGACCGCACTCACCGTCAAGGCGCCGAGCAGCGCCACCATCAGCCGGACATACCGCCCGCACAGCACAATTCGCATAATCCCACCCGCCCGCCGATTCCTTGTCCGGAAGCACGAACCGGCCGGACCAGGTGCATTGTGGCGGCCATCCGGAACCTTGCGCTGCCCATACTTACAGTGGCTCGACGCGCTCCGCACGCCCGACACGCACCCGGAGCGGGAGCGAGCGCGCTTCACATCGCGGCGACGATTACGGCAGCAACGCGCGGACGGTGTCGATGGTGTCCGCTTCGGCGGGCTCTTTGTCCGGGCGGTAGCGCACCACGCGAGCGAAACGCAGGGCGACACCGCCGGGATAGCGCGGGCTGACCTGCACGCCGTCCAAGGCGATCTCGACGACGAGCGCAGGCCGCAGATACACGGTGTGCTGATCGCGGGAGCGCTCGTGGCGCGGGAATTCCGCCGTCTGCCACTGCAGCAGCGCGTCTGTGAGTCCCTTGAAGGTCTTGCCGACCATGACCGGCTCGCCGGTCTCCGGGTCCCGCGCGCCCAGGTGCAGGTTCGACAGGTAGCCCGTGCGGCGCCCGTAACCCCACTCCGCCCCGAGCACGATCAGATCGAGGGTGTGCGTCGGTTTGATCTTCTGCCAGGCCCTGCCCCGTCTGCCCGCGGCGTATGGCGCGGTCAGCGACTTGATCATGACGCCCTCGTGCCCCGCGGCCAGCGCGCCGTCGAAGTATTCGGCGGCCGTCTCGGCGTCCGGCCGCAGCAGCGCGGGAATGGCATGTTCGCCTGCCACCTTCGTCAGCGCGGCGCGCCGCTCGGACAGCGGAGCGTCGAGCAGATCCCGGCCGTCCAGGTGCAGGCAGTCGAAGAAGTACGGGTGCAGCAGTAGTTCCCGGGTGGAGCTCACCTCGGCGAAGCGGCTCATGGTCTCCTGGAACGGGCGCGGCCGCCCGGAGTCGGTGAGCGCCAGCGTCTCCCCGTCAAGCACGACGCTCGTGCAGTCCAGGGCCGCGACCAGCTCGACGAGTTCCGGAACACCCGCGGTGATCTCGCGCAGCGTCCTGGTGAACACCCGGATCCGATCGCCGTCCCGATGCACCTGGATGCGGGCGCCGTCCAGCTTGTGCTCGACGCTCACCTCGCCCTCGAACTCGATCAGCGCCTCGTCCAGCGTCGCGCCGGGTGAGGCGAGCATGGGCTGGATAGGACGGCCGACTTCGAGCCGGAACTCCGCGAGCGCGGGAGCGCCACCGGTGAGCGCCGCGACGGCGGTGACCGGCAACCGGCCCGACAACATGTACGCCCGGCGCACCAGATCCGGCGGCACGCCCGCGGCGACCGCCACGGCTTCGGCGACCACGGCGGTGAGTGCGCCCTGTCGCAGTTCGCCGGTGAGCAGGCGAACCAGGAAGTTCTGCTCCTGCGCCGTCGCCGCGGACCACAGCGCCGCGAGCAGTTCCTTGCGCCGGACCGCGGACCCGGCGCCGGAGGTACCGGCCAGATCACTCAGCGCGGCGTGCACCGCCGGAACCGACAGCGTCGCCACCGGCGCGGGCGCGCTGTCGAGTGTGGTGAGCGTGCGCCAGCCCGTCCCGATCCGTCCCTGGAGTAGCTCGCCGGACGCCCATGCGACCACCGGGGCGAGCTCCTCGGGCGCGGCCGAGGTCAGCAGCTGCGCCAACGTGGCGATTTTCGTCTTGCGTGACCTGGTCGCGCGCACGGTCTCCGAGGCCACGACGACATCCGAGAACAACACACTGCCGACGGTAGCCGCCGGGTACGACACCTGACGCAACCGAGTGTTAATCATCAATTGGCACAGATGTGAAAGCGCCCATAAACTGGACGCATGGCCAAGACCTACGTCGGCGCTCGGTTGCGTCAGCTGCGAACCGAACGCGGGCTGAGCCAGGTCTCCCTGGCCCAGCAGCTGGAGATCTCGGCGAGCTATCTCAACCAGATCGAGCACGACGTGCGCCCGCTCACCGTCCCGGTGCTGCTGAAGATCAGCGATGTGTTCGGCGTCGACGCCACCTTCTTCTCCGCCCAGGACGACACTCGCCTCATCGCCGAACTCCAAGAGGTGGTGATGGACCAGGAGCTGGGTATCGAGGCCGACGCCCAGGAGATCGCGGACATGGTCTCGGCGCATCCGAGCATGGCCCGCGCGCTGGTCAATATGCACAACCGCTACCGCAACACCTCCGCCCAGCTGGCCGCGGCCACCGAGGACCGGTTCGCCGACAGCGCGGGCAGCGGGGCGATCAGCAAGCCGCACGAGGAAGTGCGCGACTACTTCTATCAGCGGCAGAACTACATCCACGAGCTGGACACCGCGGCCGAAGACCTCACCGCGCGCATTCGCTTCCACGGCGGCGACGTGAACAGCGAGGTCGCCAGGATGCTGCGTGCACACGACGTGCGGATCACCGAGCGCATCGACCTCGGCGAGGGCGTGCTGCACCGCTACGACCCGCAGACCCGGAACCTGGAGATCGCCCCGCATCTGTCCGGCGGCCAGCGGACCTTCAAGCTGGCCGCCGAGCTGGCCTACTTCGAGTGCGGCGAGCTGCTGGAAAAGCTCGTCGAGGAGGGGAATTTCGCGTCCGAGGACGCGCGCAAGCTGGCCATGCTCGGCCTGGCCAACTATTTCGCCGCGGCGACGGTGCTGCCGTACACGCATTTCCACGAGGTCGCCGAAAGCTTCCGCTACGACATCGAACGGCTGTCGGCGTTCTTCACCCAGAGCTACGAGACCATTTGTCACCGGCTGTCCACGCTGCAACGCCCGTCGCTGCGCGGGGTGCCGTTCTCGTTCGTGCGGGTGGATCGGGCGGGCAATATGTCCAAGCGCCAGTCCGCCACCGGTTTCCACTTCTCGGCCAGCGGCGGGACGTGTCCGCTGTGGAACGTCTACGAGACCTTCGCCTATCCCGGCAAGATCATGACTCAGATCGCGCAGATGCCCGACGGCCGCAAATACCTGTGGGTGGCTCGCACGGTGGAACGCCGCGCCACCCGCTTCGGCCAGCCGAGCAAGACCTTCGCCATCGGTCTCGGGTGCGAACTGCGGCACGCGGCCCGCGTGATCTACGCCGACGGCATCGATCTCGACGAAGTGCAGCCGACGCCGATCGGCGCGGGCTGCCGGGTCTGCGAACGCGCCAACTGTCCCCAGCGCGCGTTCCCGCCCTTGGGCAAGGTGCTCGACATCAGTGAACACCGCAGTTCCGTGTCACCGTATGTGCTGAAGTAGTCGCACACCGCCCAGGTCGATTGCCGTCATGGCGGGAGTGGAGGGTTCGCGCCACCCCATGCCCACGGCGATAGTTCTCGTTGTGACGCCGGACGGTTGGCGCCACAGTGTCCTCGACACGCGAGGTGGGATGCTCTGCGGACGCCTGGCGCGTGTCGCCGCTGATGCCACGCCCGAGCAGGCGCGGGCCGCCGCCGTCACGATGCTGCGAGATGCGGCTCGCGAATTCCACGACATGGAGATCGACGTCGCCTGGGATGGTCGGCAGCCCGGGGAGACCTGCACCGGCCGAGTCATTCCGGTGCGGCGGACCGACCGCGGAACATGACGGCCGGTATCGGCGTACCGATACCGGCCGGAGGTCATGGTCGGTCAGGCGGCTTGCGCCCCGCGCTGCATCCTCAGACCGGCCACCGTCATAACCAGCGCGGCGACCAGCAACAGCGCGAGTGTGCAGGCGAGGGTCGCGAAGCCGTGCGGCGCCGCGGCGGCAGCGACCAGCGGGCCGATGGTCGCGCCCACGTAGAAGCTGAACATGGCGACCGACATGGCGGCGGCGCGCGATTCGCCGCCCAGTTCGCCCGCGCTCTGCAACACGGCCGGGGCGATGATGCCGAGCCCGCCGACCAGGACGGCGAGCAGGACGGCCAGCACGGCCGGGTGGGTTCCCTCGAAGGTCGCGATCACCATCGCCGTCGCGGCTATCAGCGCGCCGAGCACGATCTGACCGTGTTCGGACAGCCGGGCCAGCGGCACCGCGAGCAGCGGAAGCGCGATCATCACCGGCAGCGCGCCCGCACGCAGGGCGAGCAGTTCGCCCGAGCCCCGCACCACCCCGGTCAGTTCGAGGCCGGTGTACACCCCGACCATGACCGCCATGCTCATCGCGCCGGCGATCAGCATCGGCAGCAGCGCCCGGATGCGCAGCACCGCGGGAATCGCGGCGTAGCTGTGCCGCAGCGGCTGGTCCCGACCGGTGGGCTTATCCGAGAGCAGCGCGGACCGCAGCACCAGCGCGAGCACGGCGAAAACGATCGCGGAAGCGACGAATACGGTGCGCCACGGGAACGCGCCGACCATCCACTGCGAAACGATCTGCGCGATCACCGTAGCCGCGAGGAACGACGTGGCCACCGACATGGTGGCCACAGCCCGGTGCGCAGGGACGATGCGGGTGGCCACATAGGCCATGATCGCGGGCGGAATGGAGCCGACCACCAGACCCTGCGCGACCCGGAGGGCGACGGCCAGCGGCGCACTGAACGCCAAACCGGTCAATAGTGTGACCACCGATGCCGCCAGCATCCCGGCGACCAGCACCCGGCGGTGACCGTAGCGATCCGACAGCGGCCCGAACAGGACGAAGCCGCCTGCGTAGCCGAAGGCGAACGCGCTGATGATCCAGGTCATCGCGGCCGAACCGACGCCCCAGTCGGCCTGCATGGCGGTGAAAAGCGGAATCGGAACGTACATCTGGCCGGTGGCCAGCAGTGCCGAGAGAACGAAGAAGGGCAGGGTGCGCCCGGTGTGGGCACGCGAAGAGGTGTCTCGGGTGCGTGTGCGGACCGGAGCCGCGGACCGGAAGGTGGGCATTGCCATGAATCGAAGCTAGGCCCGGAACGGACCGGCTGTCAACCAAATAGTTGGTTTAATGGAATGGTAAAGTGCTCGCCATGACGGCCACGATGAAACGCAGTGACGCGACCAGGCAGGCTCTGTTGCGCGCCGCCCGCGACGAATTCGCCCGCTACGGGCTGGCCGGCGCGCGGGTCGACCGGATCGCGGAGGCGGCGGGGGTCAACAAGGAGCGCATCTACGGCCTGTTCGGCAGCAAGGACAAGCTGTTCGACGTCATCCTGATCGACACGCTGCGCGAGTTCATCGACGTGGTGAAACCATTGGCCGACACCGAACCCGGGGACTACGTCGGCAAGCTGTTCGACTACCACCGGGACAACCCGCAACTGTTGCGGCTGATGCTCTGGGAGGCGCTGCACCGCGGCGCGGACGCGCACGACATCGACGGCTGGCGCGCCGCGCACTACGTGCGCAAATCCGACCGCGCCCAAGAGCAGTTCGACGTGGACTCCGCGGACGCGGGCCGCCTGCTGCTGGCGCTGTGCGGCCTGGCCAACTGGTCGCACGCCGTTCCGCAGACCACCAGGCTCCTGCTCGGCGAGGCCGCCGCGGAGGACAAGCACGCCACCCGCGCGTTCCTGATGGAGTTCGCCAGGGCGGCGATGCGCCGCGGCACAGCCCGCGGCGAGCCGGAAGCACGACTCCCGGAGGTCGAACTGGTCAACGATTTGACCGCCAGCGACCAGCAGTCCGAGGTGGACCGGGCCGCTCAGCGCCTCCGCGACGCCCAGGCCGCCGCCGAAGCCGCCCGCACGGACCTGGCCACCGCCCTACGCGCAGCCCACACCGCGGGCGCGAGCGCCAACCAGCTCGCCAGGCAGGTATCCGGCACCCTGTCGCGACCAGTGGTGCTCAAACTGCTGTCCCAGTCCGAGCGCTGACACGACGTCCGCTCCCGCCACGGGCGACCGCAGCTGGTCCGGGTACACCGACACTCCGTCACGGCACCACCGACCTCGACCGTCAGCGCACGGCACCACAGTCGAGGTTTGACGGTAGCCGCCCCCACGCGATCACCCGGCCAATGAACTCATTCGAGCGCATCGAGCGGGACTGCGCCGTGAACGACCCGGCACGCGTGCAAGCGCGGCCGTGCCCCGGCGAACCGCCATACCAACTCGGCCCGGCCTTCACCCGGCCGAGCGCATGCGCTTCGTCCGAAACTCCAACGCCGACGCGCCCAGCGCACCCCAACCCCAGGTTTCGAGCGAAGCGAGACCGAGCATGCGCCGTTCGCGGCCCGGCTCGCGTCCGAGTGGCCGCCGCGTCCGCGACGCAGTCGCCAGCGGCGGTCACTCGGACGCGAGCCACAAGGGGGCCGCGAACACGCGGCGCCGCAGGCGCCGCAAATCAAAACACCGCCTCGTCCAGGTTCATGATGTCGTTGTCGAGTGCGGCGATGATCCCGCGCACCGCGGTGAGGTTCGGCAGCACGTTCTTGGCGAAGAAGCTCGCGGCGGCGACCTTTCCGGCGTAGAAGGGGCGATCCTTCTCCGGCGCGTCGGTGGCCAGTGCGGCGGCGGCGATCTCCGCCTGCACCAGCAGCCGCCAGCCGATGAGCAGGTCACCTACCGCGAGCAGGAAGCGCACCGAACCGAGGCCGATCTTGTAGAGCTCGGCGGGCGTCTGCTGGGCGGCCATCAGGAAGCCGGTCAGCGTGGCCGCCATCGCCTGCACGTCCTCCGCCGCCGTGCGCAGCAGTTCGCGCTCGGTGCCGAAACGACCGGTCTTCGCGTCCAGGAACGCCGCGATCCGCGCGTTGACGTGGCCGAGCGCCACACCTTTGTCGCGAATGATCTTGCGGAAGAAGAAGTCCTGCGCCTGGATGGCGGTGGTGCCTTCGTAGAGCGAGTCGATCTTCGCGTCGCGGATGTACTGCTCGATCGGGTAGTCCTGCAGGAAGCCGGAACCACCGAGGGTCTGCAGCGACTCGGTCAGGTACTGGTAGGCCCGCTCCGAGCCGACACCCTTGACGATCGGCAGCAGCAGATCGTCCACTCGATGCGCCAGATCAGGGTCGGCGCCCGAAACGAGCTGGGCCACATCGGCATTCTGGTGCGCGGCGGTGTACAGGTATACCGCGCGCAAGCCCTCGGCGTACGCCTTCTGCATAGCCAGGGAACGACGCACGTCCGGATGCTGCGTGATGGGGACGCGGGGCGCGGCCTTGTCGGTCATCTTGGTCAGGTCGGCGCCCTGGACCCGCTCCTTGGCGAACTCCAGCGCGTTGAGATACCCGGTCGACAGGGTGCCCGAGGATTTGACGCCGACCATCATGCGCGCGTTCTCGATCACCTGGAACATCTGCGCGATGCCGTTGTGCACCTCGCCGACCAGCCAGCCCTTGGCGGGGACGCCGTGGCCGCCGAAGGTCAGCTCGCAGGTGGGCGAGGACTTCAGGCCCATCTTGTGCTCGACGCCGGTGACGTACACGCCGTTGCGCTCGCCGAGCTCCAAGGTCTCGGGATCGAAGAGGAATTTCGGCACGTAGAACAGCGACAGGCCCTTGGTGCCCGGTCCGGCGCCCTCCGGCCGGGCCAGCACCAGATGGAAGACGTTCTCGGCGGTGTCGCCGACCTCGGCCCCGGAGATGAACCGCTTGACGCCTTCGATGTGCCAGGAGCCGTCTTCTTGGCGGATCGCTTTCGTGCGGCCCGCGCCCACGTCGGAGCCGGCGTCCGGCTCGGTGAGCACCATGGTGCCCTGCCAGCCCTTCTCGAAGCCGACCGTGGCCCAGTGCCGCTGCTGCTCGGTGCCGACGTTGTACAGCACGGACGCCATCACCGGGCCCATGTTGAAGAACGACGCCGACGGATTGGCACAGGTGATCATCTCGGCGACCGCCCACACCAGTACCGCGGGCGCCGGGGTGCCGCCCATGCCCTCCGGCATGCCGAGCCTGCTCCACTCCGCGTCACGCACGGCGGCGACCGTCCTACGGAGCGGCTCCGGAACAGCGATCGAGAACGTGGTCGCGTCGTAGACCACCGGATCGCGATCGGCCGCCGCGAAGGAGTCCGCCACCGGGCCCTCGGCCAGGCGCTTCACCTCGGACAGGATCTCCCGGACGGTGCCGGAATCGAGGTCGCCGTAGGCGCCCGTATCGAGGAGTTTGTCCAGCTCGAGCACTTCGAACAGGTTGAACTCGATATCCCTCAGATTCGCCTTGTAGTGGCCCACCGGGTCCTCCTCGACTCGAGTCCGCGGCCCGCCGCCGCGGCATGGGACGGGTCAGGCGTCGTACGAATCGAAGCGTGCCGCATCGCGGCGACGCTACGCAACCGTAGCCACATCCGCCCCGGCCAGCGGGTTTGCCAGAACCTCACAACTGTTCACCGTCCGTTTACGGGAAAGGTTCACACAGGCGAAACAGACGAAACGGACTTGTCATCGAGAGATATTCCGGCGCAACAACTTCTGTCTACCGTTCGCATCACGAATACAGCCGTTGTATACAGCCCCGTCTACAGCCGTGACCGGGGCGAAGACGGCGATATTCGATGCGGCGCCCAGCCGGCGCCGCCGCAACACCTGATGAGGAGAGGGTTCGCCCCATGCCAGATTCCCGTGCCACCCATCGCTCCAGGCGCTTGATCCGAGCGGTGGCGGCGCCCACCGCGATCGCGCTCGCCGGCCTGTTGCTGACCGCATGTGGCGCCAAGGACGACGCCTCGACCACCGGCTCCAACGCCGCCTCCTGCGTCGACACCTCCAAGGACACGATCAAGGTCGGTTCACTGCACTCGCTGTCCGGCACGATGGCCATCTCCGAGGTCACCGTCGCCAACTCGACCAAGCTGGCCGTCGACCAGATCAACGCCGCGGGCGGCGTGCTCGGCAAGAAGATCGATCTGGTGCTCGAGGACGGCGCCTCGGACCCGAAGACCTTCGCGGAGAAGGCGGAGAAGCTGATCAGCTCCGACTGCGTCGCCGCGGTGTTCGGCGGCTGGACCTCGTCGAGTCGCAAGGCGATGAAGCCGAAGTTCGAGAGCCTGAACTCACTGCTCTACTACCCGGTGCAGTACGAGGGCCTGGAGGACAGCAAGAACATCTTCTACACCGGCGCGACCACCAACCAGCAGATCGTCCCGGCGCTGGACTACCTCAAGCAGAAGGGCATCACCTCCCTCTACCTGGTCGGCAGCGACTACGTCTTCCCGCAGACCGCCAATCGCGAGATCAAGGCGTACGCCGCCGCCAACGGCATCGAGATCAAGGGCGAGGACTACACCCCGCTCGGGTCCACCGACTTCTCCACCATCGTGAACAAGGTCCGCACCGCCAAGGCGGGAGCGGTGTTCAACACCCTCAACGGCGACTCCAACGTCGCGTTCTTCCGCGAGTACAGCAACGCGGGTCTCGAGGCCGCCGAGATGCCGGTGGTTTCGGTGTCCATCGCCGAGGAAGAGGTCGCGGGCATCGGCGCCCAGCACATCGCCGGGCAGCTCACCGCATGGAACTACTACCAGACCGTGGACAACCCGGTGAACAAGAAGTTCGTGGCCGACTACAAGGCCGCCTTCGGCGCCGACAAGCCGACCTCGGACCCGATGGAGGCCGCGTACGCGTCGGTCTACCTGTGGAAGAACACCGTCGAGAAGGCGAAGTCGTTCAAGGTGGAGGACATCCAGGCCGCCGCCGACGGCGTCAGCTTCGACGCGCCGGAGGGCCTGGTCACCATCGACGGCTCCAACCACCACATCACCAAGACCGCCCGGATCGGCGAGATCCGTCCCGACGGGCTCATCTACTCCGTGTGGGACTCCGGCAAGGCCGTGACGCCGGATCCCTACCTGAAGTCCTACGACTGGGCCAAGGGCCTGAAGTAGTCCGCCGCTGTCCGCGGCCCAGCTCTCGGTGACCGCCCAGCGACACAGTCGCAAGGGCGATCACGCGGAGCGAGTAATGAGGGGGGCCGCGGACAGCAACGGACCAGCAGGCAAGGCCGCGAACAACGCGCGAAAACGGCCAAGCAAACCGTTGGTAAAAACGCACGCGCCCCACGTGCCCCGCTCACCAAAACCCCAGGTTTCGAGCGAAGCGAGACCGAGCATGCGCCGTTCGCGGCCCGGCTCGCGTACACGCCGCGACGAAGTCGCGGCAATCAAACACAGGAGCTTTCTCTCCCATGGACGTTGTGATCGGACAGCTCTTCACCGGGCTGAGTCTGGGATCGATTCTCTTACTCGCCGCGCTCGGGCTCTCGCTGACCTTCGGTCAGATGGGCGTGATCAACATGGCGCACGGCGAGTTCATCATGGCCGGTTGCTACACGACCTACGTTGTGCAGAAGGTCATCTCGTCGGCGGGCGTCTCGCTCGTGGTCTCCCTGCTGATCGGTTTCCTCGTCGGCGGCCTGCTGGGCGCCGCGTTGGAGATGGGCCTGATCCGGTGGATGTACGACCGGCCGCTGGACACCCTGCTGGTCACCTTCGGTGTCGGGCTGGTGCTGCAACAGCTGGCCCGCGACATCTTCGGCGCGCCTGCCAAGAATGTGATCGCGCCGGAGTGGCTCAGCGGCGGCGTCACGATCCTGGGCGCGGTGGTGCCGAAGACGCGTATCTTCATCCTCGTCCTGGCGGTCGTCGCGGTGAGCGCGCTGGCCGCGGTGCTCAAGGCCACTCCGCTCGGTCGCCGCATTCGCGCGGTGGTGCAGAACCGCGGATTGGCCGAAACCTCGGGCGTGTCCAGCCGTTTCACCGACATCGGCACGTTCTTCATCGGCTCCGGCCTGGCGGGCGTGGCCGGTGTCGCGCTCACCCTGATCGGCTCGACCAGCCCGACCATCGGGCAGAGCTACCTGATCGACGCGTTCCTCGTGGTGGTCATCGGCGGGCTCGGCCAGATCAAGGGCACGGTGATCGCGGCGTTCGCGCTCGGCCTGCTCAATTCCTACATCGAATACTCGACCACCGCGTCCATCGCGAAGGTCATCGTCTTCGTCGCCATCGTGATCTTCCTGCAGGTCCGCCCGCAAGGTCTGTTCACCGTCCGGACAAGGAGTTTGGCATGACCACGCTCGTACAACGGTGGCGCGCGCACTCCTCGGTCGGCGCGCCTGCCGGATTCGCCGTCGCCGCCGTGCTGTTGTTCGCGGTCGCGCCCGCCGTGCTCAGCGATTTCCGGCTCAACCTGCTGGCGAAGTTCCTGTGCTTCGCGATCGTCGCGGTGGGCATCGGATTGGCCTGGGGGCGGGGCGGGATGCTCACCCTCGGTCAGGGTGTGTTCTTCGGGATCGGCGCCTACATCATGGCCATGCATCTACAGATGGCCGACGCCGCCCGGCTCGGCAACGACGTGCCGGAGTTCATGGAGATCGCGGGCATCCGCGAATTGCCGTCGTTCTGGACGCCTTTCGCGTCGGCTCCGGTGGCACTGCTGGGCATCCTGGTGCTGCCCGCGCTGGTCGCCGCGGTGCTCGGCTACGGGGTGTTCAAGCGGCGCGTGAAGGGCGCCTACTTCGCCATCCTCAGCCAGGCGCTGGCGGCCGCGCTGGCCATTCTGCTCACCGGCCAGCAGGCCATCGGCGGCTTCACCGGCCTGTCGGACTTCCGCGCCTTCTTCGGTTTCAAGCTGTCCGACCCGGTCAACCGGCGCATGCTGTTCTTCCTCGCCGCGGGCACGTTGCTGGTGGTGGTCGCGCTGGTGCGGCAACTGATGCACAGCCGGTACGGCGAACTGCTCGTGGCGGTGCGCGACCAGGAGGAGCGGGTGCGCTTCCTCGGGTACGACCCGGCGAACGTGAAGATCGTCGCCTACGTGGTCGCCGCGTTCTTCGCGGGCATCGCAGGTGCGCTGTTCACCCCGATCGTGGGCATCATCTCCCCCGCCGATATCGGCGTGGTTCCGTCCATCGCGTTCCTGATCGGCGTCGCGATCGGCGGCCGGACCACCCTGCTCGGGCCGGTGCTCGGCGCGATCGGCGTGGCCTGGGCGCAGACGGCGTTCTCCGAGGAGTTCCCCTCGGGGTGGACGTATTTGCAAGGCGTGCTGTTCATCGTGGTGGTCGGTTTCGTCCCGGCGGGGCTGGCCGGACTGTGGCCACTGGTGAAGGGCCTGCGGGACAACCGGTCGCGACGTCCCGCCGCGGCCGCGGCCGTGGTGGCCGAGACGCTGCCGGAACCCGCTGCGGAGAAGGTGGAATCGCGATGACCGAGACGACGCACGAACCGAAGCTCGGCGGCAATGCCGGAATGTCCAGCGAGTATCTCGAGATCCGCGGTCTGTCGGTGAGTTTCGACGGGTTCAAGGCCGTCACCGAGGTGGATCTGACGGTGTTGCAGGGCGATCTGCGCTTCCTCATCGGCCCCAACGGCGCGGGCAAGACCACCCTCATCGACGCGATCACCGGGCTGGTCCCGGCGACCGGGTCGGCGCAGAAGACCGGCGTCGAACTGCTCGGCAAGAAGGTGCACCAGATCGCCCGGCTCGGCGTCGGACGAACGTTCCAGACCGCGAGCGTGTTCGAGCAACTCAGCGTGCTGCAGAACCTCGACATCGCCGCGGGCGCGGGCCGCTCGGCGCTCACCATGCTGCGCCGCCGCCGATCGGTGCTGCCCGCGATCGAGGAAGCGCTGGAGATCACCGGTCTGGCCGAGCTTCGCGACCAGCCCGCCGGGGTGCTCGCGCACGGACAGAAGCAGTGGCTCGAGATCGGCATGCTGCTGGTGCAGAACGCGTCGGTGCTGCTGTTGGACGAGCCGGTGGCCGGGATGAGCGCCGAGGAGCGCGAGGAGACCGGGAATCTGTTGCGCCGCATCGGCGGCGACCGGGTTGTCGTGGTGGTCGAGCACGACATGGACTTCATGCGCGCCTTCGCCAGCTCGGTCACCGTCCTCGCGGGCGGCAAGGTGCTCAGCGAGGGGACCGTCGAACAGGTGCAGGCGGACCCGAAAGTCCAGGAGGTCTATCTCGGCACCGCCGCGGCCGTCGGCACCGAGCTGGAAGACGCCTCGACCGCGCCGGCCCCGGAGTCACCCCAGAAAGGGGACAGCGATGCTTGAACTCACCGATATCCACTCCGGTTACGGCCGCACCGAGGTGATCCACGGCGTCTCGGTGACCGTCCCGGACGACAGCGTGGTCGCCATCATGGGACACAACGGCGCCGGGAAGACCACGCTGCTGCGCACCGCCGTCGGACTGATCGGCACGAAGTCGGGACGGATCGCGTTCGACGGCGAGACCATCACGAAACTGTCGCCGTCGCGGCGGGTGCGCCGCGGGATCGCGTACGTACCGCAGGGACAGCAGAGTTTCCCGCAACTGACCACCGCGGAGAATTTGCAGGTGGTCGCGGACGGCCATAAGCGCGGCAAGGCGCTGATCGACGAATCGCTCGATCTGTTCCCCGCGCTGCGTGAGCTGCTCAGCCGCAAAGCGGGCCTGCTGTCGGGCGGTCAGCGTCAGCAGCTCGCCATCGCGCGGGCGCTGATCACCGAGCCGAAACTGCTCATCCTCGATGAGCCCACCGAGGGCATCCAGCCGTCGGTGGTCGCCGAGATCGAACGCACCATCATCGACCTCACCCGGCGCGGCGGACTCAGCGTGCTGCTGGTCGAACAGCACATCGGCTTCGCCTTGCAGGCGGCGCAGCACTACTACGTGCTGCGATCCGGCCGGGTGAGCTCCTCGGGCGCGGGTGGCGCGGGCGCCGAGAGCGACGTCCGCTCGGCGATGGCGATCTGAGCGCCGCCGTGACCCGCAACAGGGGTCGGATTCCGTTGCGCGAGCAGGTGTACGACTCCTTGCGCCGGGATCTGGCCACCGGAGCCATCGTGCCGACCGAACGGCTCGGCGAAGAACGACTCGCCGAGGCCTACGGGGTGTCGCGCACCCCGGTGCGCGAGGCGCTGGCCCGGTTGCAGGCGGACGGATTGGTCGAGCGGCTCGCCGACGGTCTCTACCCGTACCGTCCCAGGCTGGACGAACTCGATCACCTCTACGAGCTGCGGCTCGTGCTGGAGGCCAGGGGCATGCGGCGGGTGGGCCCGGCCGGCGAGGCGCCCGCGCACGATCTGGATCTCGTGCGCGCCGAACTCGAGACCTGGCGCGCACTGCGGGATCACCCGCCCGAGCCCGGCCCCGCGCTGGTGGCCGCCGACGAACGGTTCCACACCACCTTGCTCACGGCGGCGGGCAACGCCGCACTCGCCGAGGCGCTCACCGCCGTGCACATCCGGGTGCGCCCGGTGCGCACGCTGGACATGCCGACCCCGGAGCGGATCGCAAGGATGACCGCCGAGCACATCGCGGTCGCCGAGCACCTGGTGTCCGGTGCGGTGGACGCGGCGTCGGCCACCCTCACCGCCCATATCGACACGTCGCGAACGCATGTGCTGGCCCGCGCCCAGCACGCGCTGCGCCTGACCAAACTGGGCAGCGCCGTACGGGATTGACGGGTCAGCAGTTCTGCTGGAACGGATAGCAGTCGGTGGGCCGGTACGCGGGCGGTGACGGGGTGACGCTGGTCGTCGGATCGGTCGCCGGACCCGGCTGTGCCGAATCGTGTACCAGCGCGGTGGCGATCACACCGAGCACGAACAGGATTCCGATCACGCCGATCACGACGACCGACCAACCCGCGTAGGCCTGGCTCTTCGTCGCGGCGCCCGGCGTCGGCTCGACACGGGGTTTGGGTGCGCGCGGGATGGCCGTGATCGGCTCCGGCACGTTCTCCTCGAAGCCCGCTTCGAGCAGTTCGGCGCGAGACGGGGCGAGCTGCGCCAAACCGAGCGCGCCGCACGCGCCGATCACCCGGTCGGCGGTCCAGCTGCGCGGCCCGGCGGAGAAGCCCTCCAGGTAGATGCGCAGCTCGGTCGCGTCGGTGACGTTGCCGACGACGACGTCCAAGCCCGGCCGCAGATTCGTGCGGGCCGGGCGCACCACGGCGCCGCGGAACGGGACCAGCACGACGGCGCCGCTGATGTGCCCCGGGTCCTGCAACGCCCGCTGGAGCATGTGCTTGACCGCGTAGATGCCGTGTTCGACTCGGTCGGCAGGGCTGCCGGATTCCGGGTCGTCCAGTTCCACCGGCGCGTCGCTGATCTTCCACTGCCCCTCGGCCGGTGTGCTCAGAATGCCGCTCTGCCTGCGCTGGAACCCGTGCACCTCCAGCACGGTCAGACCACGCGGCGTCCACACCACCGCGTCGACGCGCCGGTTGTCGGCCTCGAGATCGATCACGGCGAGGCCGGTCGTCGGATACGACCGCAGGCACGCGACGAATTCCTGCTCTGCGCCGGAAAGCTCCGCTCCGGGCCTGATCCTCACCAGCATCTGTTCCCCTGCCGACCTGTTGTCCACCTGTCGCCGCGAAAGCCCACTGCGGCTGCGGCCACCCGCACCGGTACTGATGATGACGGGGTACCCGGCCGAAAACCACTCCGAAAGCAAAAGAATCGTGGCCGCTACACGGGATACTGCCAAGTAGGCTCTTTTCTCGGTCGGCACCGACGCCGGCCGCACAGACCACGCGGAGGTGGCAACCAGCATGGTTTCAGCGCTGCAACCACGCATCTCACCCGGACGGCTCCGGGAACTCGGCCCGCTCAACTGGGTTGTCTGGCAAGTGCTTTCCCGCGCGGCGGGCACCGGCGACGCCCACTTGTTCAGCACGCTCGGCCGCACCCGCGGGCTGTTCCGCGGCTGGCTGCACTACTCGGGCAAGCTCATGCCCGGCGGGCGGCTGCCCCGCCACGAGTCCGAGCTGGTCATCCTTCGCGTCGCGCATCTGCGCGACTGCGACTACGAGATGGACCATCACATCCGGCTCGGCAAGCGCGCCGGGGTGACGGCCGAGATTCTCGAGCGGCTGCGCACGGGGCCCGCGGCGGCGGGCTGGTCGGACAAACACCGCGCGCTGCTGGCCGCCGTGGATCAGCTGGTGCAGAAACGCGATCTCGACGACGACACCTGGACGGAGCTGGCCAGCCACTACGACGAGCGCAGCCTGATCGAGATCGTCCTGCTGATCAACCAATACGACGGGCTGGCGTCCACCATCACCGCGCTGCGCATCCAGCGCGACGGAGTCTAGGCGGGCCCCTCGATGCGGCGCGCCAATCCGTCCAGGACCAGCGCCAAACCGAACTCGTAGGCGTGATCGGCGCTGTAGGCGGCGTCGTGTGCCTGGCCCGCGGCCGCGCCGACGCGGGCCGCGAGCGGGTAGCGCTCGGCATCGAAGACTTGCGCCAGCACCGGTGCGGCCCGTTCCCACCACTGCCCGTCGGACATGGCGCTGTCGGACGCCGCACGCTCGCTGTCGATGGCGATGCGGGCGACCGAGGTGACGAAGCCGAGCACGTACGTCAACGCGGCGTCCATGGTGACGTCGTCGAGCCCGAGGTCCGCGAACGCCCTCAACTCGTGGTCGTATTTCGCCGCCGAGCCGGGGCCGAGCGGCGGCCGGGTGGTCGGCAGATAGGCCACCCAGGGATGCCGCGCCAGCATGGCGCGGTTCTCCGCCGCGACCAGGGTGACCCGCTCGCGCCAGGGCAGACCGGTGAGGTCGGCGCGCTCCATCCGCGCGTACACCGTGTCCAGCATCAGATCGATCAGCTCGGCTTTGCCCGGCACGTAGGTGTAGGTGGCCATCGGGGTCAGACCGAGCCGGGTGGCGACCGCGCGCATCGTGAGCGCGCCGATTCCATCCACATCGGCGATCTCGATCGCCGATGTGACGACCGCTTCGACGCTGCTGCGCTGCTTCGGGCCACGACCGGAGCCGGGCGAAATCCGCCATAGCAACTCCAGCGTGCGCACCGGATCACCCGCACCGCTGCGTTCTCTCGGCTGTCCCACCGCCGCCTCCTCACGCCCTCGAAGCACCGATGGTAACGATGTGATCCAGCTCATAGTGC
Organism: Nocardia gipuzkoensis; assembly: GCF_021183645.1. Classification (NCBI taxonomy): domain Bacteria; kingdom Bacillati; phylum Actinomycetota; class Actinomycetes; order Mycobacteriales; family Nocardiaceae; genus Nocardia; species Nocardia gipuzkoensis. The sequence goes on from NZ_CP089225.1 coordinate 2,053,581, forward strand.
AGTCCATCGAGAAACTCTCTACAACATACAGTGTACCTAGTACAGAGTTTACCGCCGAGGAGGACCATGAACATCACCGCTTCCGTCATCTCGCTCAACGTCCCCGACCCGGTCGCCTCGGCGAAGTTCCTCATCGACCACTTGGGGTTCGAGGAGAAGATGTCCGCCGACGGGTTCGTCTCGCTGGGCCGCGACGATGCCGGGCTGAACGTCGTCTACCTGCGCACCGGATTGGCGAGCTTCAAACCGAAGAGCGCGGCGGGCAGCGCGGGCGAGGGCCTGCTCGTCGCCTTCGTCGTCGACGACATCGATGCCGAATACGCCCGCCTGCAGGGCGAGGGAGTGCCGATCGTGACGCCCATCGAAACCGAGGAATGGGGCGAGCGGTACTTCCAGATGAGCGATCCCAACGGGATCATCATCCAGCTGGTGCAGTGGGTGTGAGCTGGGTTTGATTTGCAGCGCCTGCGGCGCTGCGTGCTCGGTCTCGCTTCGCTCGAAACCTGGGGTTGGGGTGCGCTGGGCGGCATGGAGCGGAGGCCGCCGGATCCGGGCTTCAGCTCGCGAGACCGGGCTGCGCTGATCATCTTCGGTAGCAGGTCCCATCGCGGAGGCGGCCGCCGGAAAGTGCCCGAAGAGCATCGGGCAGGGAAGTGCGGGTGGCTTACCGCGACCACCAGCGCGATCTGCCACACGTCCCGTGCCCGCGCGGGAGGACGGGTTGCCGATGCCGACCATCGGTTCTACCGAGGGGCGCAGCCGCAGCGGAAGATGCCGACGGGCACCACGGCGGCCCTGGGCGGCAGGAGCGGGCAGCGCGTGAGCGGAAGGCTCAGCCGAGCGCTGCGCGGAAGACCTCGACGGCCACGGTAGCCGGTCTGCCGAGAAGTTTCTCCAGATCCCCGGAGCGCACGTCGAGAATGCCCGCGGCGATGCCGGTGTCGGCGTCGGCGAGCGCCTTCGCGTAGGGCTCCGGCAGCCCGGCCTGGATCAGCGCGGCGGCGTAGTCCGCTTCGGGCAGGTCCTCGTAGCGCACCGGCTTGCCCGCGGCTTCCGAGATCGCCTGCGCCAGATCGGCATAGGTGAGCCGTTCGCCGCCACCGAGTTCGTATATCCGGCCCGCGTGACCATCGGTGGTGAGCACTCGCGCGGCCGCCTCGGCATAGTCCGCGCGCGCGGCGCCCGCCACACGCCCCTCGCCCGCGGCTCCGTGCAGCACGCCCGACTCCACCGCGTGCGCGAGGCCGCCCGCGTAGTTCTCCCAGTACCAGCCGTTGCGCAGCAGGACGTGCGGCACCGCCGACGCGGCGAGCACCGCCTCGGTGGCCCGGTGCTCCTGCGCGAGGATCAGCGGGTTGTCGGTCGCGCCCGGAATGCTGGTGTAGGCGAGCAATTCGACCCCCGCGCGCTCGGCCGCGCGAATGATATTGGTGTGCTGCGCTACTCGCGCGCCGAACTCGTTGCCCGAGATCAACAGCAGCCGGTCGACGCCGTCGAGCGCGCGCTCCAGCGCGGCCGGGTCGCCGTAGTCGGCCTGGCGGACGTCCACGCCACGGTCGGCCAGGTCCGCCGCCTTGCGCGGATCACGCACGATCGCGACGACCGGCGTCGACCCCGCGCGCACCAGTTCCTCCACCACGAGTCGGCCCAGCTGCCCACTGGCCCCGGTCACGGCGACGGTCATGACTACCTCCCAAAACTTTGTACGAATCCGTAAGCACTAACTATTCGTAAGTACTATGCATTCCGTAGCCACTGCGGTCAAGTTGGGTACGATGGCTGTCATGACCACCCAGCACGACGTCTCGGCCGAGGCCGACGACCCGACGCTGGAAGCCGACGTCTTCGCCCGCAACTGCACCTCGCGGCCGGTCCTGCAGAATGTCGCCAGTCGCTGGGGCACCCTGGCGCTGGTCGCGTTGCGCGAAGGCCCGTACCGGTTCAGCGCCCTGCGCAGGCGGGTCGACGGCGTGAGCGAGCGCATGTTGTCGCAGACCCTGCAGGCATTGGAACGCGACGGAATGGTGCATCGGGAAGTGCTGGAGACGATTCCGCCGCGAGTCGAATACACCCTCACCGAACTCGGCGCGGAGGTGGCCGCACACCTGGAGGCGCTGATCCGGCTGCTGGAGATCAACATGCCCCGCGTGCGCGAGGCGCAGGCGGCCTACCACCGCGACTGACCCACGACCGGGAAGAGACCGGCGTCACCAGGGGTTACACGGGCATGGAACTCGCCGCCGCAGTCGATTTCGCCCGCGACCACCGCAGGTCCGTGCTCACCACGATCCGCCGCGACGGACGCCCGCAACTGTCCAACGTGCTACACGTCGTCGGCGCCGACGGCCGCATCCGCATCTCCATCACCGCCGACCGTGCGAAGTATCACAACCTCGTCCGGGACCCGTGGGCGGCACTGCACGTCACCCGCGAGGACTTCTTCGCCTACGCCGTGCTCGAAGGCACGGTAGAACTCACCCCGGTGGCCGCCGCGCCCGACGACCCGACGGTCGACGCGCTCGTCGACTACTACCGCACCGCCAACGGCGAGCATCCCGACTGGGACGAATACCGCAACGCGATGGTCACCGACCGCCGCGCCCTGGTGCTGTTCACGCCGACCCACGCCTACGGCATGCTCCCGACCGGCTAGCTGAACGATCCCTGCGGCATGAACTCGACCGGGCGTGGCCGACGTCGTATCGCAGCAGGCCGCTTCGCGAGTCCGGGCTCGACTCGGCAGGCGAGCTCGCGGAGCACTCCGGCGCGACAGCGGGTGCGCATCCACCGCCGGCGTCGGGGCGGCTGACTCGACTCGCCCGCGATGGCGGCTCGGTCGCACACCGGAGCGGCCGGATCAGCGCGACATCAAATCGGAGACGGTGACGAATTCGTATCCGGCGGCACGCAATTCGGCGACGATGCGGGGGATGGCGGCGATCGAGGGGTCGGCGTGCCCGTGCATGACGTGCAGCAGGACGATCGAACCGGGGCGGACTTTGCCGAGGGTCTCGGCGACGATGTCGTCCGCGGTGGCGTCCGCCCGGCCCGAATCGGGCTCGACGTCCCACGTCACGGTGACCCGGTCGTGCTCGGCGAGGTAGTGCGGCAGCACCCACAGCTTCTTGCCGTAGGGCGGACGGAAGGTGATCGGGCCCGCGTAACCGGTTTTCCTGATTTCGGCGTCGGTGCCCTCCACTTCGTCACGGACCGTGCCGGGCGTGACGAAGACCATCCGTCGATGCGTATAGGTGTGGTTGCCGATCTCGTGGCCCGCCGCGGCGATCGCCCTGCCGTGCTCCGGGTGCGCGGCGAGATCACGGCCGTTCAGGTAGAAGGTGGCCGGAACCTGTGCGTCGGCAAGGACTTTCAGCACGTCCGGCGCCCGATCGGACGGCCCGTCGTCCAGGGTCAGCGCGACCACCCTGGCGTCGGTGTGCACCCGGCTGACCACGTGCCCGGCCAACTGGAAGGTGCGCGCTTTCATCAGGTAGAAGGTGCCCGTCCCCAGGAGCACCACCACGACGAGCACCGGCACACTTCCGATCAGCCACCTGCGAAACATGCACGCTGTATAGCAGATCGTCCGAGCCCCCGCCGAGGGCCGACCGCCCTACCGGCGCGGAAACCACTGCCCGACAGACGAAAAGGGCGTGCGATCGATGATCGCACGCCCTTTCACCGCGAGAGGATCAGAAGTTGATCATGTGGCCGGCCAAGCCGTGGAAGGCTTCCTGGAGGGCCTCGCTGAGCGTCGGGTGGGTGTGCACGTTCCGGGTCAGCTCGTTGACCGTCAGATCCCACTTCTGCGCGAGGGTGAGTTCGGGCAGCAGTTCGGAGGCGTCCGGGCCGATGATGTGCCCGCCGATCAGCTCGCCGTACTTGGCGTCGGCGATGAGCTTGACGAAACCGGTCGGGTCGCCGAGTCCGTGCGCCTTGCCGTTGGCGGTGAACGGGAAGGTCGCGACCTTCACGTCGTAGCCCTCGTCGCGCGCCTGCTGTTCGGTCAGGCCGAAGCTGGCGACCTGCGGCTGGCAGAAGGTAGCCCGCGGCATCATCCGGTAGTCGCCGAACGGGACGGTCTCCGCGCCCGCGATGGTCTCCGCCGCGACCACGCCCATCGCCTCCGCAACGTGCGCGAGCTGAAGCTTCGCGGTGACGTCGCCGATCGCGTAGATGTGCGGCACGTTGGTGCGCATGTAGTCGTCGATCCCGATCGCGCCGCGATCGGTGACCTGCACGCCGGTGGTCTCCAGGCCATAGCCGTCGACGCGCGGCGCGAAGCCGACGGCCTGCAGCACCTTGTCGACGGTGACGGTCTCGACCGAGCCGGACTTGTTGTCCTTGATCGAGACGGTGACCTTGGCGCCGTCGTCCTCGATGGACTGCACGGCCGCACCGGTGGTGATGGTGATGCCGAGCTTCTTGTACTGCTTGGTGATCTCCTTGGAGACGTCCGCGTCCTCGTTCGGCAGCGCGCGGTCGAGGAACTCGACGATGCGCACGTCGACGCCGTAGTTCTTCAGGACGTAGCCGAACTCCATGCCGATCGCGCCCGCCCCGACGATCAGGATCGAGCCGGGCAGGTCACGGGTGAGGATCTGCTCCTCGTAGGTGACCACGTTGGCGCTGAGCTGGGTGCCGGGCAGCAGCTTGGTGACGGTGCCCGCCGCGATGATCGCGTTGTCGAACGTGACCGTCTCGGTGCCGCCCTTGCTGAGCTCGACCGACAGCGAGTTCGGGCCGGTGAAGGTGCCCTTGCCGTCGAACTCGTCGATCTTGTTCTTCTTCATCAGGAAGTGGACGCCCTTGACCCGGCCGTCGGCGACCTTGCGGCTGCGGTCGAAGGCGACCCCGAAATCGAAGGTCACCTCACCGGAGATGCCGAAGGTCTTCGCCTCCTTGGTGAAGATGTGGGCGAGTTCGGCGTTGCGCAGCAGCGCCTTGGACGGGATGCAGCCGACGTTCAGGCACACACCGCCCCAGTATTTCTGCTCGACGATCGCTGTTCGCAGGCCGAGTTGAGCGGCGCGGATCGCGGCGACGTATCCGCCGGGACCAGCACCGAGAACGACGACATCGTAGTGGGAAGTCACGAACCGAGCCTAACTCTGTAGCGGGAAGTTCACCCACCCATCCCCCACCACAGTGAGGCGTGGGCCACACCCGACCGGCGGACTCCCGCGAGCGGGAAGAACGGGTGCGCCTGTGCCGTTAGCATGCCCCGTGAGCAGCCGTGTCGATCCGGTCTCGGAGCTGTCTTCCGGCAGCGGCGCAACACCGCCGCCGAACCCGCTGGACGGGACCGCTTCCACCCACCTGACCCGGTTGGTCCGCGACGCCGCCCGAGCCGCCGGAGTCTCCGCCGAGCGGCTGGCCGCCGTCCCGGGTACCGACGACGCGGCGCTCGCGAGTGAACTGAACCGGATACCCCTCCACTCTCTGGCGCGGCTGTGGGACTTGCTCGCCCGGACGAGAACCGGGCCGGGCGCCGGTGTGGCCGTCGCCGCCGCCGCACCGCTCGGCACCCTCACCACCTGGGACTACCTGCTCGCCAATGGTCCGACGCTGGCGGATTCGCTGCGCGCGGCACAGCCGTATCACCGCCTGGTCACCGCGGCCGAGGAGGGCTTCGACCTGACCCACGAACGCGCCCTCACCGTCGGCTTCCGCACCACCGCGCCGGACCCGGAGGCGGTCGCGGTGATCAACGAATACGTGCTCGCCTACTACCTGCGCAGGGCCCGCGAAGCCACCGGTCGCCCCGTCATCCCGGAACGGGTCGCCTTCAGTCGCCCCGCGCCGCCCGACCACCGCGTGCTCGCCGAAGCCTTCGGCACCGACCGCATCGACTTCGGCGCCCCGGTCGACGAGATCACCTTCACCGAGGCCGACGCCACCGCACCGCTGGTCCGCGCCGATCCCCTGCTGGCGGAGCTGCTGCGCAGCCACGCCGACCTGGTAATGGCCACCGCACGACCGATCCCGGGACCGATGGAATCGTTCCGGCTCACGCTCGCCTCGGCGATCGCCGACGGCGACGCCTCGCTCGGGGCCGTTGCCCGCCGACTGGCGGTGAGCACCCGCACTTTGCAACGCCAACTGGCCGAGCAGAGCACCACGTGGCGCGCGGAATACGATCGCGCCCGCTACGAGCAGGCGCGCACCCTGCTCGCCGAGGGACGATTGACCACCGCCGCGATCGCAGGGCGGCTCGGGTTCACCGACGACCGCGCATTGCGCAAGGCCTATCGACGGTGGAGCGGCTCGCCGCCGTCCCAGGCCAGAGGGCGATAGCGCCCACCGCATCGAAACCGGCAACCGCGGCAATGCGGTGGAGCAGGCGGTCCGCCCCGCGACAGACCTGGCACGTCGCGCAGCGGTTCGGCGCGCAAGGACCGGTTGGTGGCGGCGCAGGACCTGGGAACGGAAGCGGAGCGCTCATAGCGTCATCGGTACCGGATCGCACCCGTGCGAGTCCCGAAGGAAGTCGCTCCGCGGAGCTTCGGAAAGGCACCGTCATGACCGAGACCACCTCGACCCTCCCGATCACCTCGCGTGAGTTCCAACTCGCCGCACGGCCGGTCGGCGCACCGACCGCCGCGAACTTCGCCCTGGTCGAACGGCCGATACCCGAACTCGCCGAGGGACAGATCCTGGTGCGCAACACCTGGATGTCGGTGGACCCGTACATGCGCGGACGGATGGACGACCGCCCGTCCTACATCCCCCCGTTCCAGGTGGGCGCGGCGCTGGAGGGTTCGGCGCTGGGCGAGGTGATCGCGTCGGCCGCCGCGGCCCTTCCGGTGGGTACCACCGTCACCCATTTCGCGGGCTGGCGCGACTACTCGGTGGTCGACGCCGCCACCGCCGCACCCGTGGACACCTCGCTCGCCGCACCGCGGCACTACCTCGGCGCGCTCGGCACCACCGGCCTGACCGCGTACGCGGCGCTGACCGATGTGGCGCGGGTCGAACCCGGCGACACCGTGTTCATCTCCGCGGCGGCGGGCGCGGTCGGCAGCGTCGCGGGGCAGATCGCCAAGGCGCTCGGCGCGGCCCGGGTCATCGGGTCGGCGGGCGGCGCGGCCAAGACGGCGCTGCTGCTCGACGAATTCGGCTTCGACGCCGCCATCGACTACCGGGAAGGCGATCTCGCGGGCCAGTTGACGGCGGCCGCTCCCGACGGCATCGATGTGTATCTCGACAGCGTCGGAGGAGAACACCTGCGCGTCGCGGTGGAGGCCATGCATCCCAAGGGCCGCATCGCGCTGGTCGGCGCCATCAGTGGCTACAACGGAGCCGCCGCGGACCCCGGCCCGGACCTCTACCTCGCCGCGACCAAGGAACTCTCCCTGCGCGGCATGCTGGTCACCAGCTACTTCCCGATCTTCGGCGAGTACATCGCCAAGGCCGCAGGATGGCTCGCCGACGGCACCCTACACACCAAGGAAACCGTCTACACCGGTCTCGACCAAGCCCCCGCCGCCTTCCTCGGCGTCCTCTCCGGCGCCAACATCGGCAAAATGCTCGTCCGCCTGCCATGAGCGCGAGTGGCACATGGCCGTGGCGGAACGCGAGTAGACCCTCCGGCGATGTGCCACTCACGGAGAGCCCGCGGGGCGTGGGGGTCAGGTTCGCCAGACTTGCTGGGCGATGCGTAGGAAGTTTCCGCCGAAGACCGCTGTTCGGTCGGCTGGGGTGAAACCGCGCCGGGCCAGCACTTCGTCGAGGCCGGGTCGGTCGGTGGCGCCGGTCAGGTCCTCGGGTGGGACCCATTGGAGTGGACCCCATCTGGTGTACGCCTCGGAGAAAGCGCCCGGATTGTTCCGCATTTCGGCGTTGAAGTCCTCGGCGTCGAACGAATAGTCCGAGCCGATCCCGATGTGCTCGATCCCGACCAGCTCGGCGCCGTACTCGATGTGCCGCGCCATCGCCTCGATCCGCTCTGCGCGCTCGCCGACGGCATTGCGGCCCAGGAAGATTCCGACGCCGTTGATCCCGATCACACCGCCGGTCGCCGCACAGGCCCGCGCCTGTTCGTCGGTGATGTTGCGCGGGTGTTCCCACAGTGCGGCGAAGTTCGAGTGGCTGTAGATCATCGGGACCACGCTCAGCTCGGCCAGCTCCAGTCCGGTGCGCCGGGAGCAATGGGAGCCGTCGGCGAACATCCCGACTTCGTTGAGGGTGTGCACGAGGTCGCGCCCGTATCCGGTGAGCCCGGTGTCCTCGGTGTCCAGGCATCCACAGCCCGCGGCGTTGGCGTGGTTGTAGGCGGGCAGCAGCGATCGCACGCCGAGGTCGTAGAACCGCGCGACGTTGTCCAGGTCGCCGCCGAGCGGGCCGGAGTCCTCCAGATCGAACGCGAGCGCGATGGTGCCGGACGCTCCGATGTCCTCCACGCCGCGGACGAGACGAAACCGGCCGTCCGCCGACGCGGCGCGGCGAAAACGATCCAGCAGCGCCAGGGAATCCGCGGTCGACTGACGCGAATATCCGACGTTCACCGACAGGTACGATCCGGCCGGATAGCGCGCGAGGTCGCCGATGCGCGCGGCGGGCGACAGCGGTAGACAACAGTGCTGTTCCCAGAGAAACGGCGGCAACCTGCGACCTCCTGGTCGGATCGGCATCGGAGCAGCGATCCTACTGTTCAGGCCGTGCCAGCGTCGGCACCACAGCAAACTCCGAGCCGCCGAGGTCCCGCCCGACGCCCGAGTTGTCCGGCTCACCAACGCTTTTGGGTGTTGCGACCTGCGTAACAGCGCATCCCCGAGGTCCGATGCATGTTATACATCAATCCCCTGTGCCCCCGAAGGCGGTGCGACCATGCGTCGCTTGCTTCTGCTGTTGTCTTCCCTCGTGACATTCGCCGGTCTCTGGATCGCGCCCGTCCCCGCGTCCGCCGCTCCGGAATGCGCCTCCGGTTGGGGTTCGATACCCAAGGTGAGCCAGGCCCGAACGCTCGCGCCGCTGACCGGCGTGCGCTCCGGGCGGCACGACTGCTTCGACCGCCTGGTCTTCGACGTCGCCGGGCCCGTGCCGGGTTACCACGTCGGCTACGTCGAGCGGGTGGTCATGGACGGCTCCGGCGCACCCGTGGCGCTGCGCGGCGAGGCGTTCCTGAGCATCACGATCAACGCGCCCGCCTACGACGACTCGTTCACCCCGACCTGGCACCCCGCGAACCGGGCCGAACTCGCCGACGTGCGGGACTACCGGACCTTCCGTCAGGTGGCCTGGGCCGGTTCCTTCGAAGGCCAGACCACGGTGGGTCTGGGCACGCGCGCCCGGTTGCCGGTCAAGGTGCACACCCTCGATGGACCGGGCGCCGGATCGCGCGTCGTTGTCGACGTAGCACACTCCTGGTGAACCCGCCGTGCGCGGCTGGGCCACAATGTGGGGATGAGCGGCGTTGAGCAGAATGTGACCGACCCCTACCTCTGGCTCGAAGAAGTGTCCGACGAGCGTGCCCTGGACTGGGCCCGCGCGCACAATGCCGTCGTGCGCGCCCGCTTCGCCGACTCCGATCGCTTCCGTGAGCTGGAGCGGCGCATCCTCGACATGCTCGACACCGACACGAAGATCGCCTACCCGGCTCGCCGCGGCCCCTGGCTCTACAACTTCTGGCGGGACGCCGGTCACCCCCGCGGCCTCTGGCGGCGCACCACGTTCGCCGAGTACGCCGAAGACGCGCCGAACTGGGACGTGCTGATCGACCTGGACGCGGTCGCCGCTGCCGAGGACGAGAACTGGGTGTGGGGCGGGGCCGCGGTGCTGCGTCCGGAACAGTCCCGGGCGCTGATCAGCCTGTCGCGCGGCGGTGCGGACGCGAAGGTGGTCCGTGAGTTCGACCTCGAACGCAGGGTGTTCCTCGACCCGGCCGACGGCGGCTATTTCCTGCCCGAGGCGAAGTCCGAGATCCGCTGGATCGACATCGACTCGGTGTACGTGGGCACCGACTTCGGTCCCGGCTCACTGACCGATTCGGGATATCCGCGTATCGCGAAACTGTGGCGCCGCGGCACGCCCTTGGACGAAGCGGAAACCGTCTTCGAGGGCGAGCCCGGCGACGTCGCGGTCTCGGCGGGCTACGACCGCACCCCGGGTTACGAACGGCACTACGTCGGCCGGGCCACCGACTTCTTCAACGAAGAGGTCTACCTGCTGGCCGACGACGGCACACTGCGCCATCTCGACCTCCCCAGCGATGCCAGCGAATCCTGGTACAAGGACTGGCTGCTGGTGCGGCTGAAGTCGCCGTGGGAGGTCGGCGGCGCGAGCTACCCCGCGGGCGCCCTGCTGGCCGCCGACTTCGAGAAATTCCTGGCCGGCGCACGGGATTTCGAGGTGATCTTCACCCCGGACGCGCACACCTCGCTGCACGGTTACGGCTGGACCGAGAACCACCTGCTGCTGGTCACCCTCGAGGACGTGCAGACCAAGCTCTACGTGCTGACCCCCGGCGCGGACGGCTGGCGTCGCGAGCCGCTGGCCGACACCCCGCCGATGGCGACCACCAGCGTGCTGAATCTCGACCCGCTGGAGGGCGGCGACGAGTTCATGCTGAACACCAGCGGTTTCACCACTCCGTCCACGTTGCTGGCCAGCGCGGTCGGCGGGCGCACCGAGCGGCTCAAGCAGGAGCCCGGATTCTTCGACGCCGACGGGGTCGAGACCGAGCAGTTCTTCGCCCGATCCGACGACGGCACGCCGGTGCCGTACTTCGTGATCCGCCACCGCGACCGCACGGACGGTCCCGGGCCGACGGTGATGTCCGGCTACGGCGGGTTCGAAGTATCGCGCACCCCGGGCTACAGCGGCGCCTCGGGCATGGGCTGGCTGGAGCGCGGCGGAACCTGGGTGATGACGAACATCCGCGGCGGCGGCGAGTACGGGCCGCAATGGCACACCTCCGTGCAGAAAGCCAACCGGCACAAGGTGTACGAGGACTTCTCCTCGATCGCCGCGGATCTCGTCGCGCGCGGTATCACCACCGCCGACCAGCTCGGCGCGGTCGGGGGCAGCAACGGCGGGCTGCTCATGGGCGTGATGCTGACCCGCTACCCCGAACTGTTCGGTGCGATCGTCTGTCAGGTTCCGCTGCTGGACATGAAGCGCTACCACCTGCTGCTGGCGGGCGCGTCGTGGATGGCCGAGTACGGCGATCCCGACGAGCCGGAGGAGTGGGAGTACATCGGCAAGTACTCGCCCTACCAGAACGCTCGTGCCGACCGCGCCTACCCGCCGATCCTGCTCACCACCTCGACCAGGGACGACCGGGTGCATCCCGGCCATGCCCGCAAGATGGCGGCGCTGCTGGAGGAGCAGGGCCACGAGTTCTGGTACCACGAGAACATCGAAGGCGGCCACGGCGGCGCGGCGGACAACAAGCAGTCGGCCTTCCAAGCGGCACTGATCTACGAGTTCTTCACCCAGATGCTGATCGAGCGACGCGCCTGACCACAGCGCCCAGCCGGACGTAGTCCGCCACCCGCGCACGGCCGGAGCGAAGCCGGAGGTACGCAGATCGACCCAGCCGGACGTCGTCCGTCATTGACCCGCGCATGGCCGGAGCGAAGCCGGAGGTACGCAGATCGACCCAGCCGGACGTCGTCCGTCATTGACCCGCGCACGGCCGGAGCGAAGCCGGAGGTACGCAGATCGACCCAGCCGGACGTCGTCCGTCATTGACCCGCGCATGGCCGGAGCGAAGGCGGAGGTACGCCTCAGCGGTCCCGCAACCACTTCTCGATCTGGTCGACCGTGCTGCCGCACTGCCGGATCCAGCCGTTGTGGCCCAGCGGTTCCGGTTGCCGCCAGCGCGTCACCTCGGCGTTGGGCAGCTTCTCCAGCAGGTGCTCGGCGGAGCTGGGCGGAGTGAGGTCGTCGCCGGTCATCGTGATGGACAGCACCGGGAGGCGCAGCCGCGCGATACGCTCCTCGTAGTCGATGTCCGCGCCGACCGGCACGAACCGGCCGGTGCGCGCCAACCGGGCCCAATCGGAGATCAGTACCTTGGACTGGCGGCCGAAACCCATCGCGACCCGGTCGCCGGGCCAGAAGCCCGCCAGGTTGGCCGTCAGCGACATCGCCGCGGTGCCCACCAGCATGCCCGGACTCGAAAGTCCGCGGTAGCCACGGTAATACGGGGTGCCGGACGCGATCAGGATCAGCCCGCCCAGCCTGCCCCGGATGCGCGCGGCGTACATGACGCCGAGCTGGCCGCCCATACTGTGACCGAGCAGGTACGGCGTGCTGTCCGGGAACTGCTCGCGCACCACCTCGAAGATCGCCGGGAAATCCACCGAGACCAGCTCGTGGTACCCGAAGGTGCTGCTGGAACTCGGCTTCGGCCTGCTGTCGCCGTTGCCGCGCATCTCGCCGATAGCCACGTCGAACCCGCGCTTGGCCAGGGTCGAGGCGAACAGTTCGTAGTAGCCCGCCGGAACGCCGAGCCCCGGCACGATCACCAGGACCGGGCGCGGTGCGTCCGGGGTGACCGGATGCCGGTGCGCACCCTCGGCGGGGACCAACCGCACCGGTACCGTGGTGCCGTCCGGCATCTGGATCGGAACTGTCTGCATTCCCGCACGTTACCGCGCTCCCGGCGCCCGGTCCCGCAGGCCGGAAAGCTATGCGCGGACCGCGCCGATGATCACCCTGCTCAGTACCCGGATCACGTCGTCGAGCGGCGGGCGCGGGTCCGCGCCGCTCCACGAGTCGACCACGTAGTTGACCGCGCCGATGATGGCGAGCATCCTCATCTCGTAGTCGCCGGTGGGTATCTCACCGTGCAGCGCGGCGTCTTCGGCCGCGCCGGCCAGCAGCGAACCCCACTCGCGGCGCACCGCCAAGCGGAACTTCTCCACCTTCGGGCCCGCGCCGACCACTTCGACCAAGGCGACGCGTGCCTTGCGCGGATCGGATCCGATGGATTCGACGTAGGCGCGCACGGCGGCGTCGATGACCTCCAGCGACTTGGCGCCGGACTTCGCGTCCAGCGCCTTCTTCACGGCGTCGCGCGACTCCCGGTCGATCTGCTCGTAGAGCTCTAGGAGTAGGGACTCGCGACCGGTGAATTCTTCGTAGAACTGCCGCGAGGACAGTCCGGCGTCCTTACAGATGGCGCCGACCGAACTATTGGCGTAGCCGTCCCGCGCGAAGACCGTCAGGCCTGACTCCAGAAAACGCGCACGCCGCTGACGCTGCCGGTCCTCCACGGGTTGCCCGGCATACATTCGACCCGTATTCGCATCCTGTGACATCGGGGCAGACAATACAGAAGGGCCCGAACTCATCGTCACCGATCGGGCCCTTCGTTACAACCCCCGGCCGAACGCGAGTTAGCCGAAAGTTGGCTGAGTAGTTGCTAGCTCATTGAGCGGTCGCCGAGCCGAAGCCCGGCGACCATAGTAGTTTGCGCACAAGCACGCTCATCAGCGAATGGAGCATCCGGCAACTCCGATCTGTCCGTAGAACATTCCTTGTCACTGGCTATTTGCCGGAACAGACGATACCTAGCGACGTCGCGATTGCGGGCAATTTTAGAGGGAATCTGTAGAATTTTTGTTTTCATTCCGAGTAGTCGGTTACGGCAGGTTCGCCCGTTCTGTCGGTTCAGCCAGTAATTCCGGCAGACCGGCCACCGAATCGATGACGTGATCCGGCGCGCGCTCGGCCGACTCGAGCACCGCGGGCCGGAATTTGCCGGTGCGCACCAGAACACCGGTCAAACCGGCGTCTTGCGCCGCCAGCACATCAGAGTAGAGGTCGTCACCGATCATCAGGACTTCCGCCGGGTCCAGCCGCATCAGCGCCGCGGCGGTCCGGAAACCGGGCGCCGCCGGCTTACCCACCACCTCGATGCGCGCATTGCCCGCCGCCTCCAGTCCGGGCAGGTACACGCCCGCGTCGACGAGCAGACCCTCCGCCGTCGCCCAGGTCAGCCCGCTGTGCATGGCGACGACGGGTACACCCTCCAGCATCAGTTCCACCACCCGGCTCAGCGCCGAATGGGTGAATTCCGGTCCGGCCCCGCCGATCACGACCACGTCCGGACGATCGGCGTCGAGTGTCAAACCGGTGAGGTCGGCCTCGATGTCGCCATGATTGAGCACCCAGACGGCGGCGTCCGGATAGCGACCGCGTACGAACTCGGCGGTGAGGCGTGCCGCAGTGACGATCTCGGCGGAGTCGACCTCGATGCCGGTGTCGCACAGGCGTTCCGCGATCTCGGCGCAGGTGCGCGAGGTGGTGTTGGTCAGAAAGGCTCGGCGCAGACCGCGCTCGCCGATCCGGCGCACCGCGGCGGCGGCGCCCTCGATCTCCCGCCAGGAGGTCACCAGGACGCCGTCGATGTCGTAGAGCACGCCTCGAATCCGACCGCGGTCAGGCATGGCTTCAGCGTACGACCGACCGGCGGGCCCGGCAGGCTGACTTAGGGTGATCCCATGCCGCAAGCGTTGCTCTACGGCCTCGGAACGGCCGTGCCGCTGATCCTCGGCGCCGCCATCGGGCTGCACCGGCGACTGCCGAAGGCGTTGCTCGCCTCGCTGATGGCCTTCGGAGCGGGCACGATGATCGCGGCGGTATCCAACGAGTTGTTCGAACCAGCCTTCCGCCAGAACGCGGCCATCGCCGGGTTCGCGCTGTTCGCGGGCGCGGGCGTCTACGTGGTGGCCGACCACCTCATCGAGAACGAGCTCGGTCCCCGCGCGCTCGGCTGGGCGCTGATGCTCGGCACGGTACTCGACGGCGTTCCGGAGAACACGGCGCTGGGTGTCTCACTGACCGGAGGCGGCGGACTGGTCCTGCTGGTGGCGGTAGCGGTGGGCAACGTTCCCGAGGCGATCAGCGGCGCCGCGTTGATGCGCGATCAGCACGGCGTGGCACGGCGCCGCGCACTGTGGCTGTGGACGGCGACCGGCGCGGTGCTCGTGCTGGTCACCGTGCTCGGAAACGCGTTGTCGGACAACCTGTCCGAGACGCACATCGGAGCGGTGCAAGCGTTCGCCGGCGGCGCGACGATCGCGGTACTGGCCGACTCGCTGATGCCGGAGGCCTACCGCGAAGGCGGCTGGTGGGTCGGGATGGCCACGGCGGCAGGGTTCCTCGTGGCCTTCCTCCTGCCGGGCTGACACCGCTCCCGCCGGCCAGGATCAGCGCCGGGCTCCGGCGATGACGGCGTCCAGCAGGCCGGGGACACGCTCGTTCAGGTCGACGCGGCGCAGTTGTACCAGCCGGTCGCGGCCGGAGGCGAAGGTCGTCGTGACGCCCACGTCGCGCAACACCTTCCAGTGGTGCGAGGCGGTGGCCGCCGTCGAACAACCTGTTGGTCGTCGCGGCATCGGTACCGCAGAGCATGCTCGCCTGGTTGCTGCTGGCCATGGGCATCGGCCAGGCGATCGGCAACGCGCAGGCGGGCCGGGCGGTCGACCGCTACGGCCCGCGGCGCACGCTGACGGTGGGGCTGGTCGGCGCGCTCCAGAAGGCCCAGTCCCCCAGCAAGACTCCATCCCCCGCCCCTGCCTGATCCGCGCCCGCGCAGTGGCGCATCACCGCGCGATGCGCCACTGCACGCGCGGGTCAAGCAGCCGGGTCGGGACGGATCGAGTCCAGCCGATCGGCACATCGAGTGAGCAACTCCTTCAGGGTGTCTCGTTCGGCGGCGGTGAACTCCTCGGCCAAGGCGCGTTCGACGCGGATCGCGCGCTCGTCCGCGTCGCGCATGAGCGCCGCGCCCTTGTCGGTGAGCGTGGTCTCCAGGACGTTCTTGTGCCACGGATGCGGTGTGCGCTCGATGAGACCGCGGTCCTGCAGATTGCCCAGCACGGTGTTCATCGACGGCGGGGTGACCCCACAGAGCCGGGCCAGGGCCGCGGCCGAGATACCGGGGTTCTCGGCGAGGTACAGCAGCGCGGCGTACTGGGGGACGGTGACGCCCGCCGGCTTCAACGCGGCGTTCTTGGCCGTGTTGAGGGACTGCTCGGCACGTTTGAGATACGAGCCGATCCGTTCGGCGGCGGGCATCGACGTCATAAGCGCATGGTATCCGCACGTCTAGCAGTTTCAGCCTTGACTGATATTAGAGTTCTAATATAAATTCGGGCACATTATTCAATGTGAATACGATTGACCGCATGATCTCGAAGAGGTGTCCGATGCCCCACGCCCTGCCCCGTCGCCTGCTGTCGAGCCTGGCTGCCGGAAGCGCCTGCCTCACGCTCGTCGCCTGCGGCACGAGTGACGCGCCCAGCACTGCCGTCCACACCGCCTACGAATTACCCGGCGCCCGCGTCTACCCAGAGGGCATCGCGGTGGACGCACGCACCGGAGACAGCTACGTCGGCTCCTACAGCACCGGCGCGGTCTATCGCGCGACACCGAACGCGCGACGGGCCGAGGTCTTCCTGCCCGAAGGCGCGGGCGGCCACAAGACCGCTAACGGCTTGAAGGTCGACGCGGCAGGCCGGCTCTGGGTCACCGACTCGACCACCGGAGTCACGGTGTACGACATCGCGACTCGCGCCCTGCTCGCCGACTTCACCGTGCCGGGCGCCGACCCACGCTTCGTGAACGATCTCGCCATCACGCCGGACGGCACCGCCTACTTGACCGACAGCGTGCGGGCAGTCGTCTATCGCGTCACCCCGGACCAACTGGCCGCCGCCCGGGCACAGGGCGGGCGCGGCGAACTGACCCCGCGATTCGACCTGCGCTCCGTGCTGCCACCGATCGAGCCGGGCGCGTTCACGCTGAACGGCATCGTCGCCGATCCGGCGGGCCGCTATCTGCTCACGGTCGACATGCCGCGCGGCGAGTTGTACCGCATCGACTTGACCCAGGAAGCGAGCCCGATCGGCGAAGTCACCCTGCGCGGCGGCGATCTACGGCAGGGCGACGGCCTCGAACTGCGCGAGGGCACCCTCTGGGCCGCGCACAACACCACCAACACGATCAGCCGCTGGACCATCTCCGACGACGGCGCCACCGCGACGCTCGCGCAGCAGCGCACCGACGAGAGCCTGGCCATTCCCACGACTCTGGCCCGCTCCGGTGACCGAACCCTGATCGTCTCCTCCCAATTCGACAAGGGCGGTCCGATGGCGCCGGGCAGCCCGAAGACCCCGTTCGCCGTCGTCACCCTCGACGGGATCTGACGCCGAAACGCCGGAAGCCGGCCCACCTCGCGGTGGACCGGCTTCCGGTTCGAACTGTGTGCTGCCGGGTGGCCGGACTCAGAAGTCCATGCCGCCCATGCCGCCGGTCGGGTCGCCGGCGGGAGCGGCGGACTTCTCCGGCTTGTCGGCGACAACGGCCTCCGTGGTCAGGAACAGGGCCGCGATCGAAGCCGCGTTCTGCAGCGCCGAACGGGTGACCTTGACCGGGTCGGCAACGCCGGCGGCCAGCAGGTCCTCGTACTCGCCCGAGTCGGCGTTCAGACCGTGGCCCGCGGGCAGGTTCGACACCTTCTCGGCGACCACACCGGGCTCGAGGCCCGCGTTGAACGCGATCTGCTTCAGCGGAGCCGACAGCGCGACCCGCACGATGTTCGCGCCCGTGGCCTCGTCACCGGACAGCTTCAGGTCGTCCAGCGCCGGAGCCGACTGCAGCAGGGCCACGCCACCACCGGCGACGATGCCCTCCTCGACGGCCGCCTTCGCGTTGCGAACGGCGTCCTCGATGCGGTGCTTGCGCTCCTTGAGCTCCACCTCGGTGGCCGCGCCCGCCTTGATCACTGCGACACCGCCGGCCAGCTTGGCCAGACGCTCCTGCAGCTTCTCCCGGTCGTAGTCCGAGTCGGAGTTCTCGATCTCGCTACGGATCTGCTGAACCCGGCCCTTGATGGCCTCCGGGTCGCCCGCGCCCTCGACGATGGTGGTCTCGTCCTTGGTGACGACGACCTTGCGCGCCTGGCCGAGCAGCTCGAGGCCCGCGTTCTCCAGCGACAGGCCCACCTCTTCGGTGATGACCTCGCCACCGGTCAGGATGCCGATGTCGGCCAGCTGCGCCTTGCGGCGATCGCCGAAACCGGGGGCCTTGACCGCGACGGACTTGAAGGTGCCGCGGATCTTGTTCACGACCAGGGTCGACAGGGCCTCGCCCTCGACGTCCTCGGCGATGATCAGCAGCGGCTTACCGGCCTGGATGACCTTCTCCAGCAGCGGCAGCAGGTCCTTGACGGTGGAGACCTTCGAGCCGACCAGCAGGATGTACGGGTCCTCGAGGACCGCTTCCTGACGCTCCGGGTCGGTGACGAAGTAACCGGAGATGTAGCCCTTGTCGAAGCGCATACCCTCGGTGAGCTCCAGCTGGAGGCCGAAGGTGTTGCTCTCCTCGACGGTGATGACGCCTTCCTTGCCGACCTTGTCCATGGCCTCGGCGATCAGCTCACCGATGGACGAGTCGCCCGCCGAGATACCCGCGGTAGCAGCGATCTGCTCCTTGGTGTCGATCTCCTTGGCGGTGTCGAGCAGCTTGGCGGTGACGGCCTCGACGGCCTTCTCGATGCCACGCTTCAGGCCCAGCGGGTTCGCGCCGGCCGCGACGTTGCGCAGACCCTCGCGCACCAGCGCCTGGGCGAGCACGGTCGCGGTGGTGGTGCCGTCGCCCGCGACGTCGTCGGTCTTCTTGGCGACTTCCTTGACCAGCTCGGCGCCGATCTTCTCGTACGGGTCCTCCAGCTCGATCTCCTTGGCGATGGACACACCATCGTTGGTGATCGTGGGGGCGCCCCACTTCTTCTCCAGGACAACGTTGCGACCCTTGGGGCCCAGCGTCACCTTGACCGCGTCGGCGAGGCTGTTGAGGCCCCGCTCGAGGCCGCGGCGGGCCTCTTCGTCATACGCAATTGTCTTGGCCATGGCGTTGTTGAGATCCTCCATGTGTATGGCTGACACACAGGACGACCGCTGGTTGGGTCGCCCCAGTTACGCTGGCCAGGTTCGGTGCCCGCGACGGACGACCGAGGGTGTCTACGGAACCCGGTCTCACCGTCCCGACCTGGCACTCACAGGTCGAGAGTGCCAAGAGCATTTTTAGCACTCTAGGGTGGCGAGTGCAAGGTCCGGCCGCGCCGCCGCGCCGCTAATGGCGGTCATCGACGCGCAGGACCAGCGCGACGAAGGCGTCGGTGCGGCGTTCCTCGGGCGTGCGGGGCTCGCCCTCCTCGACGGTGACGAGCTCGGCGTCGTGCAGCAACAACTCCGCCTCCACCCGCATGATGGCGCGAATGAACGGCGGCGCGACGTCCGGCGGCAGGTCGCCGTTCACCACGTAGCTGCCGTCCGGTTGGGACTCGGTGGACACATACGAAAGCGCGCGCAGCAGATCTGCGCGCCGTTCCCCCGCTATTAGGTCGGAATCCATTTCATCCGCCATTGCTATAGCTTAGCCGCCAGGGGTTCACATCTTCGGCCGGACGATTCGCCGCCTCCGGCCCGGACGGCGAAAAAGCAGCTCAACGGGCCTTTTCACGGGCAGCCGGGAATTCGACGCCGCGCCAGCGCGCCTGCCGGGGCGTAGATTCCGACTGGACCATGATCAACCTCATCCCGGAAGGGGACGCAGGGTGGCCGACCTGCCCTTCGATTCGCTCTACCGGCACGGCTTCGCTCGGGTGGCGGTCGCGGTGCCCCGGGTACGGGTGGCCGACCCCGCCTACAACGTGGAGCAGACCGTGGAACTGGCCGCGCAGGCCGCGGCGGCCGGCGCGGTGCTGACGGTGTTCCCCGAGCTGGGCTTGTCCTCCTACACCGCCGACGACCTGTTCCACCAGGACGCGCTGGACGCCGCGGTCGAGGCGGCGCTCGAGCGCGTTGTCGCGGCGAGCACGGACATCGACACGGTGCTCGTGGTGGGCGCCCCGGTGCGGGCGCAGGGCCGGTTGTTCAACTGCGCGATCGCCATCTGCCGCGGCCTCGTGCTCGGCGTGGCGCCGAAGAGCTACCTGCCGAACTATCGGGAGTTCTACGAGACGCGCCAGTTCGCGGCGGCGCGGGAGGTGCTGGAGGACCACGTCACGGTAGCCGGGCACCGGGCGCCGTTCGGGTCCGATCTGCTGTTCCGCGCGAACAATCTGGACGATTTCGTCTTCCACCTGGAGATCTGCGAGGACGGGTGGGTGCCGTTGCCGCCGAGCGGGTTCGCCGCGCTGGCCGGGGCGACCGTGCTGGTCAACCTGTCCGCGAGCAATATCGTGATCGGGAAGGCCGACTACCGGCGGTCGCTGTGCACCTCGCATTCGGCGCGGTACCTCGCGGCCTATCTGTACTCCGCGGCGGGGCACGGCGAGTCCACCACCGACCTCGCCTGGGACGGACAGGCGCTGATCTGCGAGAACGGCGACCTGCTCGCCGAGGGCGAGCGGTTCTGCGATCATCCCCAGCTGGTCACCGCCGACCTCGACCTGCGCCGCCTCGCCGCGGATCGCTTGCGTACCACCAGCTTCGCCGACAATGTGCACGACCACCGGGACAGGCTGGTCGCGATGCGGCGCATCGACGTCCGGCTGCCCGTCCCCGAGGCTCCGGTCCCGCTGCGCCGCGAGATCGAGCGCTTCCCCTACGTGCCCGCCGACCCGGCCCAGCGCAACGAGCGCTGCGCCGAGGTGCACCACATCCAGATCGAGGGCCTGAGCACGCGTTTGCGCGCCACCGGGCTCGAGCGGGTGGTGATCGGGGTGTCCGGCGGGCTGGACTCCACCCAGGCGCTGATCGTGGCGGCCAAGGCGATGGATCGGCTCGGCCTGCCGCGGTCGAACGTGCTGGCCTACACCATGCCCGGATTCGCGACCAGCACCAGGACCAGAACCGACGCGCACCGTCTGATGGCCGCCCTCGGCGTCACGGCGCGCGAGATCGACATCCGCCCCTCGGCCACCCAGATGCTGCGCGACCTCGGCCATCCGGCCGCCGACGGCGCGCCGGTGTACGACGTCACCTACGAGAACGTGCAGGCGGGCGAGCGCACCTCGCATCTGTTCCGGCTGGCCAATCTGCACGGCGCGCTCGTGGTCGGCACCGGCGACCTCAGCGAGCTCGCGCTCGGCTGGTGCACGTTCGGCGTCGGCGACCACATGGCGCACTACAGCGTCAACGCCTCAGTGCCCAAGACGCTGATCAAATACCTGATCGCCTGGGCGGTGGACACCGAGCAACTCGGCCGCGAAGCGGGTGCGGTGCTGTCATCGATCCTGCGCACGGAGATCTCCCCCGAACTCGTTCCGAACGCCGATCCCTCGGCACCGGCCCAGAGTTCGGAGGCCACCGTCGGCCCGTACGAGTTGCAGGACTTCCACCTCTATTACACGCTGCGCTTCGGTTACCTGCCCAGCCGCGTCGCCTACCTGGCCAGGCACGCGTGGTCCGATCCCGCGACCGGCCGCTGGCCCGACCTCGTCCCGGCCGACCAGCGCAACGCCTACGACCTCGCGACGATCAAGCACTGGCTGGGCGAGTTCCTGCTGCGCTTCGTGCAGACCAGCCAGTTCAAGCGCTCGACGCTGCCGAACGCGCCGAAGGTCGGCTCCGGCGGATCGCTGTCGCCGCGCGGCGATTGGCGTGCGCCGAGCGACGCCTCGGCGGCGGCCTGGCTGGCCGAACTCGCCCGCAACGTGCCCGACGCCTGACCCGTCCTGAGCGTCGGACGCCCTCGCGTACGGCCGGACGCGCCGTGCCTATGGTGACTGGGTGAGTGAGAAACCCGGCTGGGATGCCATCGACGAGGCGTTGCGGCCGCTGTACGGCGATATCGAGCCCTTCCACTGGGCATCCGACCACCCGTGGTCCCTGGGTGGGCCCGACCCGCTCGACGGGATCAGCGCGTACCCCCGCACCGACCCGGTGCCGCACTGGCACTACGTCAGCTACGGGATGACCGAACTGTACGAGAAGGAATGGGACAACCCGGCGGAGTCCGGCTGGGGCTTCGAATTCACCTTCCGGTTGGCGCGCGAGCCCGGCCACACCGAACCGCCCGTGTGGCCGGCGAACTTCGTGCAGAACCTCGCCCGCTACGTCTTCCAGTCCGGCAAGTGGTTCGAACCGGGACACACCATCAAAGCGAACGGGCCGATCGCGGCGGGCCACGCGGACTGCACCAATCACGCCGTCTGTTTCACGGCCGACCCGGAACTGGGCGCCATCGACACCCCGCACGGCCGCGTGCTGTTCCTGCAGATCGTCGGGCTGACCATGCGGGAATACCGCGCGGCCCAGGGCGGACGCGCCCTCGCGCTGCTCGCCGAACTGGAACCGCGACTACCCCTGTACGTCACCGACATCCACCGCGAGCCTTTGATCGCCGAGCCGAAGCCGCAGGCTCGTTGGCCGCGGTGGGGCGGCGGCCTGGCCGGACGGGCGTGATCAGGCCGCTCGCCTCACCGGTAGGCCGGTCGCGGCGGTCCGGCGTGGCCCGGGGTTCCCGGCGCCCCGGGTGCGCAACGCCCGCCGCCGCCGCGCCCGTGCGGTCCGCGCACCGCGGAACCCGTTGACGACGTTGCGCATACGGTGGCCCGGCGCCGATCGCCGGGGCAGCCCGATCACCAGCAAGGACAGTGCGAAAGCGAGTGCGATCCCCGCGCGGAACCTTCCGCAGCCCATCGGGATCAGGGTTTCTCGGTCGTGAAGGACGCGAGCACCTCGACCAGATGCGTTTCGACACTCACCTTGTCGACACCGAGATCGCTGAGCAGGCCCGCGCCGTTCTCCTGTTCGAGCAGGGCGAGCAGAATGTGCTCGGTGCCGATGTAGTTGTGCCCCAGCCGAAGCGCCTCGCGGAAGGTGAGTTCCAGGACCTTCTTGGCCTCCGCGCCGAACGGGATCAGCGGGGGGACTTCCCCTTCGCTCGCAGGCAGGGACGCGGAGGCCGCGGCGGAGAGCACGTCGATCGCCACACCGCGAGCGACGAGTTCCTGCACCGCGAGCCCCTCCGGTTCGGTGAGCAGGCCCAGCACCACGTGCCCGAGGGCGATTTCGCGGTTGCCCGCCGTGCGCGCCGCCTCCTGTGCCGCCATCACGACCGCCCGCGCCCGCGCGGTGAAACGAGCGAAGCCAGCGTTCGGGTCCATGGCCGCCGCCGCGCCCGGATCGGGCACTTTGGGCACGAACCGCTTCTGCGCGGCCTGCTTGGTGACGCCCATGCTGGCCCCGATGTCGGTCCACGAGGCCCCGGAGCGCCGGGCCTGGTCGACGAAGTGGCCGATCAAGTGGTCGGCCACCTCGTCGAGGTGATTCGCCACGACCACGGCGTCGGACAGCTGCTCGAGCACGTTGTCGGGACGGGCTTTCTTGATGCCCTCGATCAGGTCGTCGAGGCGGAATTGTGAGGTCATGCGTCAACGATAGGTTGACGATGCTCGATCGTCAACGGTTGGTTGACGTTTTGTTCAGGGGCGTGCCTGCCAAGCCGCGGCGCGCACGATGCGCTCCTTCACCCACGCCGCCGTCCGCCCGGTCAGCACCGTCCGCGCCGGTGCGTCGTCGGCGTGCACCGCCTGGACCACCCCGTCCCGGCGCCCCAGGCTGAGGCAATGGAGCACATACCGGAACTCGAACTCTTCCGGCTCCCGGCCACGCATCCGCGCGACGACGGCATCGGCCGCGTGCTTGCCGGTGGGCAGCGCCGTGGCGCACGCCATGCGCAGATCCCGACCGCCCGGCCCTCCGATGACGGCCGCGTCACCTGCCGCGTAGATGTCCGGGTGCGACACCGAACGCAAAGTCGCGTCGGTAAGCACCCGGCCGTCGGAATCCACCGCCAGGCCGGACCGGGCGGCGAGATCGGGCACGCGAAACCCCGTGGTCCACACTGTCGTCGCGGCCTCGACCAGCGAACCGTCGGCCAAGCGCGGGCCATCGGGCGAAACCTCGATCACCTTGGCGCCGGAGCGGATCTCGACCCCGAGACGCTCCAGCGTCCGCCTGATGTGCGCCTGCGCCCGCGCCGACAGCCAAGCGCCCGGCTCCTCCGAACCGAGCAGCAGCACCCGGGTGCCCGGATGCGATTCCGCCAGCTCCGCCGCCAGTTCGATGCCGGTCGCCCCGGCCCCGACGACCGCCACCGGTCCGCCCGGCACCGGCAGCGAGTTCACGTCCTGCTGCGTCGCCACCGAGTAGGCGTGTGCGGCCACACCGGGAACGCTCTCGACATCGGCGATGCTGCCGAGGGCGTAGACCAGGGTGTCGTAGTCGACGGCCTGCGCCGCGTCGAGCACCACGCGCTTTCCGGCCGTATCGATGTCCGTCGCCCGTGCGTTCACGAACTCGATCCCGTTGCGCTCCAGCAATTCCCGCAGATCCCATGCGGGAATGCGCTGGCCGGACGCCTGCTGGTGCAGCCGCACCCGCTCGACGAACGACGTGTGGGCATCCACCACGGTGATCCGCGCGTCCCGCGCCGTGCGAGCTAGCCTGCGGGCCGCCGCCAGTCCCGCGTATCCCGCGCCGAGCACGACGATCCGATGCTGTCCGGTCATGATGTGGCTCCTTTCGATCGGCCATCACCCTTCAGACCGGACAGGCCCCCGGAACCTGACAAATCAGAGCCGTGAAGCGCGTCACACCGGGCGCCGACGCCCATCCGGCAGCGCACCGACGACGCCGTCAGGCCCGGTCGACCGCGCGAAATAGGTCAGTTTCTCCGGATTGACGATCAACCGCAGCGCGGTGACCGCTCCGTCGGCCACCTCGACACCCACCACGAGCAGCGGCGCGCCGTCCACCCGCACGACCGCGGCCGGAGCACCGTTGACCTCCTCCACGAGCAGCCGCATCCCGGGTACCTCCCAGCGCCACAGACCCGCCAGGTACCGCGCCACGTGGTTCGCGCCGAGCACCGGCCGCCGGGCCGCGTTGACCTGGCCGCCGCCGTCGGCGGTCGCGCTCACGTCGGCGGCGAGCATCCGCTCCAGCGCCTCGATGTCGCCCTCGCGCGCCGCCTTCAGGAACCGCTCGATCAGTTCGTGGGCGTGCCCTGCCGGGATACCGAAGCGGGCCCGGCCTTCTCGCACGCGCTGGCTCGCCCGGCGGAAGATCTGCTGGGAGTTCGTCTCGGTCACCTCCAGCATGTCGGCGATCTCACGGTGGGCGTAGCCGAAGGCCTCGCGCAGCACGAAGACGGCGCGCTCGACCGGGGTCAGCCGCTCCAGCGCGGTCAGCAGGGCCAGCGAGACCAGTTCGCGCTCTTCCACGGTCTCCAGCGGACCGAGTTCGCCGCGGCCGGTCGGCACCGGCTCGGGCAGCCACGGCCCGACGTAGGTCTCCCGCCTGGCCCGCGCCGAAACCAACCAGGTGCGGCAGAGATTCACCAGCGCCGTGGTCAACCACGCCTCGGCGGAACGGATTCGGGCGCGATCGGCGCCGTCCCAGCGCAAGTAGGTCTCCTGCACCGCGTCCTCGGCCTCGGTGGCCGAGCCGAGCATCCGGTAGGCGAGCGCGAACAGCCGCGGTCGATGCCCCTCGAATTCCCGCAGGCCCTCCAGCCGCTCCGGGTCTTCAGGCCGTACCGGTCGGGTGACGCGAGACATGCGTCCAGGTCCCGCGTTCAGTGCCGCTGCCGATTTGGGCGTGCCCGACGAGTTACCCATGTACTCACGAAACCAGTTGTCACCCGAAAGAGCTACAAAAGATCCGAACTCGATGGCGGATGACCGTTCTGGCGCTGCTTCGCACCAGGGCGGCGCAGTCGCAGACGAGCCGACGAGCCGCGGATGGCCGGTCGCCGGATCGCGGGAAGCCGCCGGTCGGCCCGGCGCTGCGCCCGGCGTTCGGCGGGTTTGTGGGTCCAGGTCTCCGGACGCGCGGCCACCCAGCGCTGGGAATGCCAGGCGAACGGGATGTGACCCAGGTACAGCGCGACCAGCACCAGCAACAGCACGATCGGATAGGTGACCAGCGCCGCCGCGGCGAGCGCGACCAGGAACAGCAGTCCAGCCGCCGCCTGCGGGGCCACCGACACCGACTTCATGGCGAGCGTCGGAATGGTGCTGACGCACAGCGCGGCGGCGAACACCGTCCACGCCGCGACCTCGTAGAAGCCGACCCACCAGCCGTCGCCGAACTGCACGAACAGCGCCACCGGCACCATCGCGATGAGCGCTCCGGCGGGAGCGGGCACGCCGACGAAGTACTCGCGCGCCCAGTCCGGCCGGGTGTCGTCGTCCATCAGGGTGTTGAACCGGGCCAGGCGCAGCACGATGCTGACCGCGAACAGCAGCGCGACGATCCATCCCACGCTGTTGCTGCTGAGCAAGGTCACGTACAGCACGAGCGCGGGGGCGACGCCGAAGGAGATGGCATCCGACAGCGAGTCCAGCTCGGCGCCCATCTTGGTGGTGGCGTCGAGCATCCTGGCCAGCCTGCCGTCGAGGGTGTCCAGCACGGCCGCCGCGCCGATCATGGCCAGCGCGATGTCGAGCTCGCCGTCGAGGCCGAACTTCACCGCCGACAGCCCGGAGCATAGCGCCAGGATGGTGACGATGCTGGGCAGCAGGCGGATGCTCCGCCGCCGGCGCCGCTGGGTGGGTGCCGCCGCTTCCATCACGAGTCGGCGGTTGAGCCGAGCACGGCGAGCACGGTCTCGCCGCCGATGGTGCGCTGACCGGGCTGTACGAGTAGTTCGGTGCCCGGCGGGAAGTACGTGTCGACCCGAGAGCCGAAGCGGATCAGGCCGTAGGTGTCGCCGATGGTCAGCACGTCGCCGACCTGGGCGTCACAGACGATGCGCCGCGCGAGCAGTCCGGCGATCTGCACCACGACGACCCGGCTGCCCTCCGGCGTCTCCAGGAGCATGGTGTTGCGCTCGTTCACCGCACTCGCCTCGGGCAGGTCAGCGGACCGGAATTGGCCGGGCTGGTGCTGCACCGTGCGCACGATGCCGGAGACCGGCGTGCGCTGCACGTGCACGTCGAGCACGGACAAGAAGATGCTGACCCGGGGCAGCGGCTCGTCGCCGAGGCCGAGCTCGGCGGGGGGAGCGGCGGTGTCGACCAGGGCGATCTCGCCGTCGGCGGGGGCGACCACGACGCCCGGCCGGTTCGGCGGCACGCGATGCGGATGACGGAAGAAGGTCGCGCACGCCGCCGCGGCGAACAAACCCGTGCGCCGCACCCATCTGCGCTTGCCGCCGACGACGGCGACCGCGAGGGGCGCGGCGACGAACGGGAGCCCGGCGGGATGCAACGGGGGGATCGCGTTGCGGACCAGGTCGACGACGTGGCCGACTCCGGTTCGTTCAGGCGTGCCGGGCGGGGTGGGACGGCGGGCCACAGGCTCCTCTTTCGTGCTCGATGCAAAACGGGTTGCGCCTCCTCAACGATAGGACGGGCGCAAGCGTTCACACCTTACGGGAAAGGAGCCTGTGGCACGCGGGGTCAGGACCTGACTCGGGCCCCCGTGACCAGTCGAACCAGGAACAGCAGGATGACCGCGCCGCCCAGGCAGGTGAAGAAGCTGAACCAGAGCCCGGCGCCATCGACGTCGACTCCGAACAGCTTCAACAGGAACCCACCGAGCAGACCACCGACCACCCCGACGACGATATTCAGCAGAATGCCCTGCTGGGCGTCCGTCTTCATGATCTTGCTGGCGATCCATCCGGCCAGACCGCCGATGATGATCCATCCGATAATCCCGAGACCGAGCATGGTGTCCTCGCATCCTAGTTGGGCCACGCCTCGTGCAGCAGTGGCGTGCTCGGTCGAGATACCCAGCGATTGTCGGAATACGCGCGGCGAATTAGCGACTTTCGGGCTAATATGAGGAAGCCTCATGTCTATCCACCGATGGACAGTGGCTGATGAGGGACCGATTTCGATGCTTCGGGGAACACCCGGCGGCGCCGCCGCAGGTACATAGGAGACGCAGATGGCTGCTCGAATCGCCCAGACCACCGGGGCTGAGCACACGGCGCTTCTCGGGCTCGGCGTTTACCGCCCTGCTCGAGTGGTCACCAACGACGAGGTGGCAGGTCCGATCAACTCCAGCGACGAGTGGATCCGCACCAGGTCGGGGATCAAGACCCGGCGGTTCGCCGACGAATCGGAGACGATTCAGAGCATGAGCGTCGCGGCCGCGCGCGGCGCGCTGGAATCCTCGGGCATCGCGGTCGACCAAGTCGATTGCGTGATCGTTGCTACCTCGACCCATCTGTTGCTGACGCCGGCGGCCGCGCCGCGCATCGCCACCGAACTCGGCATGAACGGCGCCGCCGCCTTCGACGTCTCGGCCGGCTGCGCGGGCTTCTGCCACTCGATCGCGCTGGCATCCGATCTGGTCCGGGCGGGCACCGCCGCACACGTGCTCGTGATCGGCGTGGAGAAGCTGACGAACACGGTCAACCCGACCGACCGCTCCACCGCCTTCCTTTTCGCCGACGGCGCGGGCGCGGTGATCGTGGGGCCCGCCGACGAGCCGGGCATCGGCCCCACCGTATGGGGCTCGGACGGCACCCAGCACCACGCCATCCGGCAGGACAAGGACTGGATGGAGTACTTCCACGAGATCGATGAGAAGGGCCTGGAGGCGGTGCGGCCGTATCTGGCCATGGAAGGCACCGCGGTGTTCCGGTGGGCCGCGCATTCGCTGGAGAAGGTCTGCCGCGACGCCATCGACCGCGCCGGCCTGTCTCCGGAGGACCTGGACGCGATGATCCCGCACCAGGCCAACGGCCGCATCATCGAGATCATGGCGCGGGTGCTGAAGCTGCCCGAGCACTGCGCGCTCGCCAACGACATCGAGGAGGCGGGCAACACCTCCGCCGCCTCGATCCCGCTGGCGATGGAGGCGCTGCTGCGCAAGGGCGAGTCCAAGCCGGGCGACACGGCCCTGCTCATCGCGTTCGGCGCGGGCCTCTCCTACGCGGCGCAGGTCGTGAACCTGCCCAACTGGAAGTAACGCCGCACTCGCCGCGGTGCCGGCACGGCCTCCCGTGCCGGCACCGCGTGACGCGTGTCCGACGGCGAAGTCGCCGCGCGGGGCTCAGGCGCCCGCCTCGACCGCCGTCTTGATCTTGCCCAGCGTCTCGTTCATGCCGCGCACCAACTGCTCCTCGAACGGGAGCTCACCGCCGAGCACCGCGTCGATCGCCTTGCGGGAGAACCAGGTGGTGCCGTTGGGCACGTCCCGCCGCTCGATCAGCCGCGTGCCGGACTCGGTCGGCTCCAGGGTGTAGCTCCACACCGTCCGGTTCTCGGTGACCCGGAAAGCGAACGCCTGGTTCGGCTCGAAACGCACGATCCGGGAGGTGGTCGGCCAGTATTTCTTGCCGTCGCGATTGAGGTTGATCGTCCAGGTGCCCGCCCGGAGCGAGCCGAGCGCCACCATGCGCACACACTGCGGGCTGAACTCCGGCATCCGCTTCAGATCGGAGACCACCGCCCACACCCGCTCAGGGGGTGCGGCGATGTCGATGGTGGCTTCGAGATTCTTCGGCAACGCTGCCTCCGGGATACGAGCGACGGACCGATGGCCGGTTATCCGAACGCGTATGGACGATGCGCGCACATTTTAGACGGGAAGAC
Source organism: Nocardia gipuzkoensis (assembly GCF_021183645.1). Lineage (NCBI taxonomy): Bacteria > Bacillati > Actinomycetota > Actinomycetes > Mycobacteriales > Nocardiaceae > Nocardia > Nocardia gipuzkoensis. The sequence goes on from NZ_CP089225.1 coordinate 2,083,102, forward strand.
AGCTACGTCACATTTCGCTACCGACGCACCGGCCGCTGTAATGCGCGGCGGACGATCACAGATAGATGAAGCAACAGACACTGCCTCCAACTTTCGGCGTCAACGTGAGGTGATCGGCCGTGAAACTGCGCTCCCTGCTGCATCGTCGACCAGCGAACCAGGTTCCGCTACTGCCCGCCATCGAGCCCGAGGACGGGCGAAGAGCCCGCGGCGCGTCGGCATTCCGGCACACCGCCCGCGCGGCCGCACCGGAAGAACGTCTGGAGCGCCTGCTCACTCCGCGTGAGCTCGATCTCGTCCTGCACCATCGGCTCTGAGCCCTGGGCGAACGCCCACGACAGACCGCACCCGCAGGCTCCATACTCGTCAGGTGAGTTCACCCGCTGCTACGAAACCGGCCATCCTGAGCGTCGACGACGATCCGGGCGTTTCCCGGGCGGTCGTCCGCGACCTGCGCCGCCGTTACGGCGCCGATTACCGGATTCTGCGCGCTGAATCGGGTGCGCAGGCGCTCGAGGCGCTGCGCGAGATGAAGCTGCGCGGACAGCCGGTCGCGGTGTTGATCGCGGACTATCGGATGCCGGGCATGGACGGCATCGAATTCTTGGAGCAGGCGATGGACCTGCATCCCTACGCGCGCCGCGTGCTGCTGACCGCCTACGCCGACACCAACGCCGCGATCGACGCGATCAACGTCGTCGACCTGGACCATTACCTGCTCAAGCCGTGGGACCCGCCGGAGGAGAAGCTCTACCCGGTGCTGGACGGCCTGCTGGAGGCCTGGCGCGGCAGCGAGCATCGGCCGGTCACCGAGACCAAGGTGGTCGGCAATCGCTGGTCGCCCCGCTCGTCGCAGGTGCGCGAATTCCTGGCCCGTAACCAGCTGCCCTATCGGTGGTACCTGGCCGACGAACCGGAGGGCGCGCGCCTGCTGGAGGCGGCCGGGGCCGACCCCGAGCGCTGTCCGGTGGTGATCACCTCGGCGGGCGAGGCGCTCGTGCAGCCCTCCGACAGCGAACTGGCCCGGAACGTCGGCCTGACCGTCGCCGCGGCCGGCGAGTTCTACGACCTGATCGTGGTGGGCGGCGGTCCCGCCGGCCTGGGCGCGGCGGTCTACGGCGCGTCCGAGGGCCTGCGCACCGTGCTCGTGGAACGGACCGCGACCGGCGGGCAGGCCGGGCAGAGTTCGCGCATCGAGAACTACCTCGGCTTCCCCGATGGCCTGTCCGGCGCCCAGCTGGCCGACCGGGCGCGGCGGCAGGCCGCGAAGTTCGGCGCCGAAGTGGTCACCACGCGCGAGGTGGTCGCGCTGGAGGTCAACGGGTCCGCGCGCACCGTTCGGTTCGCCGACGGCGGCAGCCTGTGCGCGCACACCGTGATCATCGCGACCGGCGTCGACTACCGCCGCCATCCGGCACCGGGCGTCGACGATTTCACCGGGCGCGGCGTGTACTACGGCTCGGCCATGACCGAGGCGTCCGAGTGCGCCGATCACGAGGTCTACATCGTGGGCGGCGCGAACTCCGCGGGCCAGGCCGCGGTGTTCCTGTCCCGCAACGCGCGCACCGTGCACCTGCTGGTCCGGGCGGATTCGCTGGAGCAGTCCATGTCGCACTATCTGATCCAGCAGATCGCGCAGATCGGCAACATCCAGGTGCACACCAACACCGAGGTGGTCGCCGCCGACGGCGCCGATCACCTGCAGCAGATCGTGCTGCGCGACAACCGCACCGGCGCCGAGGAGAAGGCCGACGCGGAGCGGCTGTTCCTGTTCATCGGCGCCGCGCCGCAGACCGAGTGGCTCGACGGTGTCGTCACCCGCGACGACGCGGGTTACGTGCTCGCCGGGCCGGACCTGATGGTCGACGGCGCACGCCCGGCGGGCTGGGAGCTGGCCCGGCCACCGCACCATCTGGAGACGAGTGTGCCCGGCGTGTTCGTCGCGGGTGACGTGCACGCCGAGTCGGCCAAGCGCGTCGCCTCCGCCGTCGGCGAGGGCGCGATGGCCGTCATGCTCGTCCACCGTTATCTCGCCTGATCAGGAGGCCGCAATGACTTCGAACCAGACCGCGGACCGCAGCAGCAGGCTGGTGTGCGACCCCGCCGAACTGCGCACCCTGTTCCTGTTCGAGAAACTGAACGACGAGCAACTGGAATGGCTGTGCGCCGACGGCCGGATCGAGACCATCGAACCCGGTCTCGTCTTCCGCGAAGGCGAACCGGCCACCTGCTTCTACGTGCTGATGGACGGCGAGGTGGTGCTCACCAAGCAGTCCGGGGGCGCGGAGATCGAGCTGGTCCGCACCGAGCACCACGGCTCCTACGCGGGCGCGTGGATGTCCTATATCGGCGACAAGGTCGACCAGACCTACAACGGCTCGATGTACGTGACGCGGCCGTCGCGGTTCTACGTGCTGGACGCCGAGGTCTTCGCCCGGATGATGCACGAGTGGTTCCCGATGGCCGTGCACCTGCTCGAGGGGGTGTTCTTCGGCAACCGCAACACCAACGCGCGCATCGGTGAGCGCGAACGGCTGCTCGCGCTCGGTTCGCTGTCGGCGGGTCTCACCCACGAGCTGAACAATCCGGCCGCCGCGGCGGTGCGCGCCACCGCGGGCCTGCGCGAACGAGTCGCCGGCATGCGGCACAAACTCGCGATGATGGCGGAGGGCAAGTTCGATCCGTCCTCCCTCGGCGCCTTGGTGCGCCTGCAGGAGGAGGCGGCCGCCCAGGTCGCGAAGGCGCCGGAACTCTCGCCGATGGAGGCCGCCGACCGCGAGGACCTGCTCGGGGAATGGCTGGAGGAGCACGGCATCGCCGACGGCTGGAACCTCGCGCCGAACTTCGTCCAGGCCGGCTTCGACACCGACTGGCTGGAGCGGGTGGCCGCCACGCTGGAGGGCGCTCCCGAACAGGTGTTCCAAGGCGCCATCCGCTGGCTGAACTACACCATCGAGACCGAGTTGCTGATGAACGAGATCGGCGATTCGACCACGCGCATCTCCTCGCTGGTCGGCGCGGCGAAGCAGTACTCGCAGATGGACCGGGCGCCGTTCCAGGTGGTCGACATCCACGAACTGCTCGACAGCACGCTGGTGATGCTCAGCCGCAAGATCGGCGACGGGGTGCGCGTGGTCAAGGAGTACGACCGCACCCTGCCCCAGGTGCCCTGCTACGCCGCCGAACTCAACCAGGTGTGGACCAACCTGATCGACAACGCGGTGTACGCGATGAACGGCGAAGGCACCCTGAGCATCCGCACCTGGCACGAGAACGACTGCGCGGTCGTCGAGATCGGCGACACCGGCTCCGGCATCTCGCCGGAGGCGCGCAACCGGATCTTCGAACCGTTCTTCACCACCAAGCCGATGGGCGAGGGCACCGGGCTCGGACTGGACATCTCGTTCCGCATCGTGGTCAACAAGCACAACGGGGACATCCGGGTGGACTCCGAGCCGGGCGACACCAGGTTCACCGTCTGGCTGCCGCTGCACCGCCCCGGACCGGAGCAGATCGACGGCGCCGCCGCGGCGAACACGGAAGGACAATCATGACCGAGCGACTCGCGGGCATCGATCCCGCCGTACCACCCAGCGGTCCCGGCTGCGCGGAGTGCGAGCAGGACTCCGGCTGGTGGGTGCATCTGCGCCGCTGCGCCCAGTGCGGGCATGTCGGCTGCTGCGACACCTCCCCCGCCCAGCACGCGACCGGTCACGCGAAGAGCACCGGTCACCCGTTCATCCAGAGTTTCGAGCCGGGCGAGGACTGGTACTACAACTTCGAGACCGGAGAGATGTACACCGGCGGACCGGAATTGGCGCCACCGCACAGCCATCCGGCCGATCAGGGCGTGCCGGGCCCGCGCGGGCGCGTTCCGGCGGATTGGCAGGCACACATCCACTGATCCCGGAACAACCGGTACGCTGCTGCGAACGCCGGGGCCTCCGGCACCAAGATCCACCCGGGAAAGCACGGTATGAAACGAACTTCCGCCATCGTCCTGGCCCTCGGGACGGTGGGTTTCCTGCTGGCAGGCTGCGGCGGAGCGGACGAGTCCACCGACGCGAACGGATTGCGCAAGGGCTCCGCGAGCGCGACCACGTCCGCCTCGGCCGCGCGCACCACGACCGCTCCGGACACCGCGACGCCGGACACCCCGGCGGAGACGGAGGCACCGGCCACGACGAAGGAGAGCGACCCCTCGCTCGGCCCGGCGTCCAGCACCACCTGCGGTGAATTCCGGAAGCTGGACACCGACGGCGAGAAGGCGCTGATCGAGCAGATCCTCGCGGAGAACCCGGGCGGCCCGTTCGACGGCAGCCCGAACGTCGCGCTGGGCACCGCCAAGCTGGTGTGCCTGTCGCCCAGCGTCGCAGGCACCTCGGTCGCGATCGCCGCCGGAATCGTGAAGAAGTAGCCGGACAATCCTCCCGCACAGGCCCCCCGGAACGATGAACCGTGACCGATGCCGGGCGCGCGCGGCAGAATGGCCTAGTGGCAGAACTGGCACTCACCGCCCGCTTGAATCCCTCCGCAGCTGACGCCCGGCGCGGGGTGGTCCGCCTGCATCCGGAGGCGCTGACCGCACTGGGATTGCGGGAGTGGGACGGAATCATGCTGGTCGGCTCACGGCGCACGGCAGCGGTGGTCGGCGTGGCGCGCCAGGGAACGCCCGCCGGGGTCGCACTGCTCGACGACGTCACGTTGTCCAACGCGGGGTTGCGCGAGGACGCGACAGTGGTGATCTCCCCCGCGACGGTCTACGGCGCGAAACAGATCACGGTGAGCGGCTCGGCGCACGCCACCCGGACGATTCCGGCCGCGACCCTGCGGCAGGCGCTGCTCGGGAAGGTCGTCACGGTCGGCGACGCGGTGTCGCTGTTGCCGCGCGATCTCGGCCCCGACATCAGCTCCACGGCGGCCACCCAGGCGCTGTCGCGCACTTTCGGCATCGCCTGGACCACGGAGTTGCTCACCGTCACCGCCACCGATCCGCGCGGGCCGGTGAGCGTGCAGCCGAATACCGCCGTCGTCTGGGGCGCGGGAGCGGTCGCCGCACGCGACGCCGCCGATCTGGCCTCGGCCGGAACCCCGATCCCGGTGGGCGAGGCCTCGCGCGGCGCCATCGAGGCCGCCGTCTTCGACACGGCCGCGGGCACCAACGGTGCCGCGGCGGGCCGGATCGGCGCGACGGGGGACTCCACCGCGACCATCTCGGTCGAATACCTGGCCGGTGTACGCAGCCAGGCCGCGAAGCTCGGCGAATGGCTCACCCTCGCCTTGGACGAGCCCGAACTGCTGCGCACGCTCGGCGCGCGCCCGCACCTCGGCGTGCTGATCACCGGCCCGGCCGGTGTCGGCAAAGCGACGCTGGCCCGCGCGGTCGCGGCGCCGCGGCGCGTGGTGGAGCTGGACGGCCCCACCATCGGCGCGGCCGAGAGCGGGGCGCGGCTGCGCGTGGTCGCCGAGGCGGTGGCCGATATCGGCTGCGGCAAGGGCGGCGTCCTGCTGATCACCGACATCGATGCGCTGCTGCCCGCGGCCGCCGAGCCGGTCGCCACGCTCATCCTCGACCAGTTACGCGCCGCGATCGCCGAACCCTGCGTCGCGTTCCTCGCGACCACGGCGCACCCCGCCGGAATCGACCAGCGGCTGCGGGCGCCGGACCTGTGCGACCGCGAACTCGCGCTACCGTTGCCGTCGGCCGCCGTGCGCAAGGCGCTGCTGGAGCAGCTGCTGCGCCGGGTGCCCACCGCGCAGCTGAAACTCGACGAGATCGCCGCGCGCACGCCGGGGTTCGTGGTGTCGGACCTGGCGGCGCTGTGCCGGGAGGCGGCGCTGCGCGCGGCGTCGCGCGCCAGGGAGCAGGGCGAGCCGCAGCTCACCCAACCCGACCTGCTCGGCGCGCTCGAGGTCATCCGGCCGCTGTCGCGCTCGGGCATGGAGGAACTCGCCATCGGCAGCCTGAGCCTGGCCGACGTCGGTGACATGGCGGAAACCAAGCAGGCGCTGACCGAGGCGGTGCTGTGGCCGCTGCGGCACCCGGACTCCTTCGCCCGCCTCGGCATCGAGCCGCCGCGCGGGGTGCTGCTCTACGGCCCGCCCGGCTGCGGCAAGACCTTCCTGGTGCGCGCGCTGGCCGGTACCGGTCAGCTCAGCGTGCACGCGGTCAAGGGCGCCGAACTGCTCGACCGGTGGGTCGGCTCGTCGGAGCGCGCGGTGCGCGAGTTGTTCCAGCGGGCGCGCGATTCCGCGCCGTCGTTGATCTTCCTGGACGAGGTGGACGCGCTGGCCCCGCGCCGCGGCCAGAGCGCCGACGCCGGTGTCGGCGACCGGGTGGTCGCGGCGCTGCTCACCGAGCTCGACGGCGTGGAACCGCTGCGTGACGTGGTGGTGCTGGGCGCGACCAACCGGCCGGAGCTGATCGACCCGGCGCTGCTGCGGCCGGGCAGGCTGGAACGGCTGGTCTTCGTACCGCCGCCGGACGCCGCCGCCCGGCGGGAGATCCTGCGCACCGCCGGCCGCGCGGTGCCGCTGGCCGCCGACGTCGACCTGGACGCGCTCGCCGAGAAACTGGACGGCTATTCCGCCGCCGACTGCGCGGCGCTGCTGCGCGAGTCCGCGCTCGCGGCGATGCGCCGGAACATGCACGCGGCCGACGTCACCGCGGCCGACGTGCTGGCCGCCCAGGCGGTGGTGCGGCCCTCGCTCGACCCGTCACAGATCGACACGCTGCGCCGGTACGCGGACAGCCGCGGCTAGATCGCGAGCAAGGCGCGAACTTCAGACAACCCCTGATAATTCGGGTTGAGCCGCAGTTTTACATTCAAAGACATTTACTGGCGAATTTTCGGCAATCATCAGATCGGGTGCGCACCACGGGTATGTTCGACAATCGTGCGCAGGGTCAGGGTCGGCGAGATCGTCGACGCGACCACGGCCTTCACCGGAGCCGCGGTCGCGGGCGTCACGCTGTTCCTGCCGGTCACCGTCAGCGCCCAGAGCCAGTCCACCTCGTACCGGATCGCCGGCCTGCTCAACAGCGTGCCGCGCAGCGCGGCGCTGGGGGTGATCGTCGCCGTGGCGGTCGCGGTGCTGGTCTCCACCACCACGCGGCCACTGACCGGATGGGCGACGGCGACGGCCGCCGCCGCCGCACAGCTGATCAACCACTTCGCCGGGCGCCAGGCGTCGACGGCCGAGATGCTCACCACGCAGAACTACATCGACTCGGTGTGCGCCGCGGTACTGCTCGGCGGGCTGGGAGCCGTGGTGTTGCGCCGCCCGCTGCCCGGCGCGGCCTTCGCGGTGGGCGGAGTGGGATTCTTCGGCTTCGGCGATCTGGCGGAACTGCTGAACATCAACGTGGACGCGTACGCGGTGCTGGAGACCCCGACGCGCTGGATGCTCGGCGCGGCGCTGGCCCTGCTGATGATCAGCACCCTGCACAACTGGAAGCGCACCGAGGAGCCGAAGACGCCGCGCATGGCGATCGCACTGCCGGTGACGCCGATCCTCGCCGCCATGGTGCTCGCGCTGGTGGTCCTGGCCGGCACCGAGTGGCTGGGCCGCCAGTACAGCAAGCTGCCCGCCGAGAGTCACGTGGTCGAGATCGGGATCGTCGTCGCGGCGACGATCGTCAGCGCGACCGCCGCTGCCATGCTGCTGCCCGGCCGCGACGGCACCGGCGTGTATCTGGCCGTGAGCCTCACCGCGGCCGTCGACGCCGTGGGTTACGCGGTCCGGCCCGGCTGGACCTCCGCGGTGCTGATCGCCTTGACCGCCGCCGGGCTCGCCATCGGCGCCCGCATGCCCTCGGCCGCCCTCGCCATCCTGCTGCTCGCCGGTATCACGGTCTTCGCGATCGTCACCTCGACCTCCGCGGGGACCGTCGCCTTCGCGGTGATCAGCGGCGTCATCGCATTGACCGCGGGTTACTGCTGCGGCACAGCGCGACCGCACTACGCGCCCAGCGGTGTGCTCGCGATCGCCGCGCTCTACCTTCCCTCGGCGGTGTCGGTGATGCCGGACAAGTTCAAGGACTGGCGCGAGGACGTGGCGGTGCACGACGCCACCCCGGGCCGCACCGCGCTCGCCATCGTCATCGGCAGCGCGATCGGACTCGTCGTACTGCGCAAATTCCGGCCGCGCAGCAAGCCTCAGGCAAAGGGGCAATCGGAAAGCCAATCATTAGCGGATATATAGCCGCTGTTCCAGCGGATGGCGGACGCCATACTTACCCCTTCCGCGAAAAATGCAGGCTTTACGTAGGATTGTCCCGGACACCCCGCCGCCCCTACCCGACGGAGTGAAGTTTGCTCGCAATCCTGCTCGCTCATGCCGCAGCCGCCTTGACGGCACCGCTGTGGGTGCGGGCACTGGGGCGCAACGCTTTCTACCTGCTGGCCTCGGTGCCGCTCGGCTGTCTCGGCTGGGTGATCGCGAATTGGTCCGAGCCGCAGCGCCTTCGCCTGAGCTGGGCGCCGAGCATCGCGTTGAACATCGACCTGCGCTTCGACGCGCTCGCGGCGGTGCTGTGCGCGCTCGTGCTGGGCATCGGAGCGCTGGTCCTGGTCTACTGCGCCAGGTACTTCGAGAACGACCAGGCGCGGCTCGGAGTGTTCGCCGCCGAGCTGGTCGCGTTCGCTGGCGCCATGTTCGGCCTGGTCACCAGCGACAACATGGTGCTGCTCTATGTGTTCTGGGAAGCGACGACGGTGCTGTCGTTCCTGCTGATCGGTCACAACGCCGAGCAGGCGGCCAGCCGCAGGTCCGCGATCCAGGCCCTGCTGGTGACCGGCGCGGGCGGATTGGCGATGCTGGCAGGCATCGTGGTGCTCGGCACGGCGAACGGCAGCTATCTGCTGTCGGATCTGCTGGCCGCGAATCAGCCGCCGAGCGGGATCGCGGTCGACGTCGCGGTGGCGCTGCTGCTGGTGGGCGCGCTCACCAAATCCGCGGTGGTACCACTGCATTTCTGGCTGCCCGGCGCGATGGCAGCGCCGACGCCGGTGAGCGCGTACCTGCACGCCGCGGCGATGGTGAAGGCGGGCGTGTACCTGATCGCCCGGCTCGCACCGGTCTTCGCGCAGAACCCGGTGTGGCATCCGCTGGTGCTCACCCTCGGCCTGGCGTCCATGCTGCTGGCGGGGCTGCGATCACTCCAGGTAGTCGATCTGAAACTGGTGCTGGCCTTCGGCACGGTGAGCCAGCTGGGATTCCTGATCGTGCTGGTCGGCATCGGCACGCCGGACGCCGCGCTGGCGGGTGTGACGATGATCGTCGCGCACGCGCTGTTCAAAGCGTGCCTGTTCCTGGTGGTCGGGATCATCGACCACGGTGCGGGAACGCGCGACCTGCGCGAGCTGTCCGGTCTCGGCCGCCGCGCTCCGGTGCTGTACGGCACCGCCGTCCTCGCGGCGCTCAGTATGGCCGGCATCCCACCGCTGCTCGGTTTCGTCGGCAAAGAAAGCGCGCTGAGCGCCGTCATGGACGCGGACGTACTCACCGCTCCCGCACGCGGGGCGGTGCTGGCCTGCGTCGTGCTCGGTTCGATGCTGACGGTCGCTTACAGCATCAGGTTCGTCCAGGGCGCTTTCGCCGACAAGGGTGTCGCAGGTGAGCCCGCTCCCGGCGCCACCACACCGCTCGCCCACCACCCGAGCGAAGTGCCCGTCCCCGCGAGCCGGCCGGAACCCGAGGACCGTCTCCACTGGCACCCGCCGGGTGCGCTCTTCCTGGCGGCACCGGCGCTCCTCGCCGTCGCGGGCCTGGTGGCCGGTCTCGCGCCGTCCTGGTTGGATGCACGGTTGCGCCCCTACGCCGAAACACTTGCCGGCACGCCGGTTTCCCATCTCGCGCTGTGGCACGGATTCAACCCCGCCCTGGCGGCGACGCTGCTGGTCGTCGTCGGCGGTTTCCTGCTGTACCGGCTGCGCGACCGCTTCCCGGAATCGGCGCACCCGCGCCTGGGCAATGCCGACCGCGCCTATGACGCCACGCTGCGCGCCATGGACACCCTCTCCCTGCGGATGACCGGCGCCGTGCAGCGTGGGTCGCTGCCGCTGAGCCAGGCCACGATCCTGGTCACGCTGATCATCCTGCCGACCGTACTGCTCGCCCTCGGCACCCGCACCGGAGTCACGTTGCGCCTGTGGGATTCGCCGCTGCAACCGGCCATCGGGGCGATCATGGTGGTCACCGCGCTCGCCGCGACGGTACTGCGCAACCGTTTGGCGAGCGTGCTGGTCGTCGGCGTGACCGGTTACGGCAGTGGTGTGATCTTCGCGCTGCACGGAGCGCCGGACCTCGCACTCACCCAATTCCTGGTGGAGACGCTGACGCTGGTGATCTTCGTTCTCGTGCTGCGCGCTTTTCCCGCGCGGATCGAGGCGAGCCGCAGGACCGCGTTCAAGGTGCGCCGGGCGCTGCTGGCGGGGGGAACGGGAACGGTGGTCGCGGTCCTGGCCGGGTTCGCCGTCGCGGCCCGCACCGCCGAACCCGTCTGGCCCCGGATCCCCGACGCCGCTTACGAATTCGGCGGCGGCAAGAACGCCGTCAACGTCTTGCTCGTCGACCTGCGGGCATGGGACACCCTCGGCGAGATCTCGGTGCTCGTCGTCGCCGCGACCGGCGTGGCCTCACTGGTCTTCCGCAGCAGGCGTTTCGGCAGCGCACCACGGGCGGCGGACTCTCCCGACTACGATCCGGCGCTGGTGAGCTGGCTGCCCGCGGGCCGGTTGGTCGACCGGGCCGAGCGGTCGATGGTCCTGCAGATCACCACGCGCCTGGTGTTCCCCACCATCATGGTGCTGTCGGTCTACTTCTTCTTCTCCGGCCACAACGCCCCCGGCGGAGGCTTCGCGGGTGGGCTCACCGCCGGGCTCGCGCTGACCCTGCGCTATCTCGCGGGTGGCCGCTACGAGCTGGGCGAGGCGCTCCCCGTCGACGCGGGTCACGTCCTCGGGGCGGGCCTGCTGCTGGCGGCGGGCACCGCGGTGTCGTCACTGCTGCTCGGCGCGCCTCCGCTGTCCTCCGCGATCATCGAGGTTTCGCTGCCCGTGGTCGGGCACGTCAAGGTGGTCACCGCGCTGCTGTTCGATCTGGGCGTCTATCTCATCGTGGTCGGCCTCGTGCTGGATGTGCTGCGCAGCCTCGGCGCGCGGCTGGACAGCGAGCTGGCCGACGCCCAGACCTCCGCGGCGAAGGGCGGTTCCGGCGCATGACGGCCAATCTGACCTTGCTTGTGGTGATCGGTGTCCTGGTCGCGTGCGGGGTGTACCTGATCCTGGAACGCGCGGTGTCGAAGATGCTGCTCGGGTTGATCCTGTTCGGCAACGCGGTGAACCTGCTGATCCTCACCGCGGGCGGCGGCGACGGTGAGCCGCCCATCCACGGCGCCGCCGACACCGAGGAGATGGCCGATCCGCTCGCGCAGGCGATGGTGCTCACCGCGATCGTGATCACCATGGGCATCGCCGCATTCGTGCTCGCTCTCGCCTACCGCGCCTACATGCTCACCACCAGCGACGACGTCGCCAACGACGAGGAAGACGCGGAGGTCGCCCGGCGGCGGGCCGGAGAGGACCCGGAGACGTGAGCCCCGCTTCCGGCCTGCTGCCGATCCTCATGCCGCTGCCGGTGCTCGTTCCGCTGCTCGGCGCCGCGGCCACGCTCGTCTTCGGCCGTAGGCCCCGGATCCAGAGCGCGGTCAGCGTCGGCGCGCTGTCCTGCGTCGTGGTGATCTGCGGCCTGCTGCTGTTCCTGGCCGACCGGGACGGCACCACCGCGTTGCAGGTCGGCAACTGGGCGGCCCCGATCGGCATCACGCTGGTGGTGGACCGGCTCTCGGCGGCGATGCTGCTCGTCTCGTCCATCGTGCTGCTGTCGGTCCAGCTCTACGGCGCGGGCCAGAACATCCGCGACGGCGACGAACGGCAGCCGACCTCCATCTACCGGCCCACGTATCTGGTTCTGACCGCCGGTGTCTCGGCCGCCTTCCTGGCCGGTGACCTGTTCAACCTCTTCGTGGGTTTCGAGATCCTGCTCGCGGCGTCGTTCGTGCTGCTCACCGTGGGCGCGACCACCGAGCGCATCCGGGCGGGCGTGGCCTACGTGATGGTGTCGACGGTCGCGTCACTGATCTTCCTCACCGGCATCGGACTGACCTACGCGGCCACCGGGACGCTGAACCTCGCCCAGCTCGCCGTCCGGTTCGCCGCCGTGCCGGAGGGCACGCGCACGGCCGTCTACGCGGTGCTGCTGGTGGCGTTCGGCATCAAGGCAGCCGTCTTCCCGCTGTCGAACTGGCTGCCCGACTCCTATCCGACCGCCCCGGCCCCGGTCACCGCCGTGTTCGCCGGCCTGCTCACCAAAGTCGGCGTCTACGCGATCATCCGGACGCACTCGCTGCTGTTTCCCGACGGCGGCTTCGACTCGGTGCTGCTGGTGTGCGGCCTGCTCACCATGCTCGTGGGCATCCTCGGCGCCATCGCGCAGAGCGACATCCGCCGTCTGCTGTCGTTCACGCTGGTCAGCCACATCGGATACATGGTGTTCGGGGTCGGGCTGGCCAATGCGGCCGGGCTGGCGGGCGCGGTGTTCTACGTCGCGCACCACATCTTGGTGCAGACCGCCCTGTTCCTTGTTGCCGGGCTGATCGAGCGGCAAGCCGGATCGACTTCGCTGCGCCGATTGGGCGGGCTCGCCGCGGCCAGCCCGCTGCTGGCCGTGCTGTTCTTGGTTCCCGCGCTCAATCTCGGTGGCATTCCCCCGTTCTCGGGGTTCATCGGCAAGGTGGCGCTCCTGCAGGCGGGCGCCGAGAAGGGCAGCGTGCTGGCCTGGGTGCTGGTAGGCGGCGCTGTGCTCACCAGTCTGCTCACCCTGTACACCGTGGCCCGGGTATGGAGCAAAGTGTTCTGGCGACCGCGCGAAGACGCGCCCGAGGGTCATCTCACCGCGGCGAAGCCGCCGACGTTGATCGAGGACACGACCGACGTGCACTACGACGAGCGCACCGATCCCGGCCGGATGCCGCCGCTGATGGTGCTTTCCACCGCGGCGCTCGTCGCGGTCGGTCTGTGCCTGACGGTATCGGCCGGTCCGATCCTCGCCATCGCCGACCGGGCGGCGATCGACCTGCGCGATCCCGGCGTGTACATCAGTGCGGTGCTGGGCGGCTCGCCCGGCGATCCGGGAGGTCCGCGATGAGCGCCGAGCAGACCCGGCGGGGACCGCGGCGCGACACGGTGGTCCGGGTCGGCATCCTGGTGTGGCTCACCGTCGTCTGGCTCGCCCTGTGGGGCGATCTCAGCGTCGCGAACATACTGGGCGGGCTGGTGGTCGGCGCATTGATCATGGTGGCGCTGCCCCTGCCGAGAGTGCCGGTGACCGGTCGGTTGAATCCGCTTCCGCTGGTCGAATTGATCGTGGTGAGTGCGTATTACGCGCTGAAGTCGAGTCTCCAGGTCGCGTGGTTCGCGCTCCGCCCCGCCGGGACGCCGGTGTCCGGGGTCCTGCGGGTGTACTCGGCCACGCGGTCGGATCTGGTGCTGGTGCTGTGGACCGACCTGCTCAACCTGATCCCCGGCACCATGGTGCTGGAGATCGACCGCGGGCGCTGCGTCGTCTACGTACACGTCCTCGACGTGGGCAGCGACTCGGCCGTGGCCGAGTTCTACCGGACCACCCGGCGGTTGGAACGCCTGCTGATCGAAGTGTTCGAACGCCCGACCGGATGGCCGCACTCCCGGCCGAGCACGCCACCGGAGGTGACAGCGTGACCGTCGTCGCCGTCCTCGCCGCCGCCATCCTGGCCGCGGCCGCCCTGCTCACCACCTACCGCGTCGTGGTGGGACCGAGCACCCTGGACCGGGTCGTGGCCGTCGACTCGCTGATGGCGATCGCCGCCTCCGGGCTGGCCGTGTGGGCGGCCTACAGCGCCGACACCACCGTGGTGCCCGCGATCGTGGTGCTGGCGCTGGTCGGCTTCCTCGGCTCGGCCGCGGTGTCCCGATTCCGGGTGCGGGACGACACATGAACCTCTGGCAGGTGCTCGCCGGCGCCCTGATCCTGTTCGGCTCGACGCTCGCGCTGACCGCCGCGATCGGGATCGTGCGCTTCCCCGACACGCTGACCCGGATGCACGCCGCCACCAAGCCGCAGGTCGTCGGGCTGATCCTGGTGCTGGTGGGTGCCGCGATCCAGCTGCGCGGCCACGGCAACGTCTGGGCGCTGGTGCTGGTCGGGCTGTTCACCCTGCTCACCGCCCCCGTGATCGCCCACATCATCGGCCGCACGGCCTACCGGGAGCAGCGCCACCGCGACGGCCTGCTGCGCGTCAACGAGATGCGCGACGACCACGTCGATTAGCCCGCTCGACCGGCTTCAGCGCGCGGCGGGCTCGACTTCCCGTTCGGCCTGGCGCGGCACTCGCACCGTCGCGAACCACGTCGCGTGGAACGCCGCCGCCAGTCCGGCCAGCAGCCCGAGCACGACGGTGCCCGCGAGCACCGGGTACTCGGCCATCGGCACGGCGAGGTACCGGTAGGACAGCAGCAGCGCGGCCAGCACGACCACGCCGGAGGCGACCAGCCGGACCCGGAACCATCCCCAGCCGCGCTCCGGCTCGCGCAGCGCCGATTCGACGGTGAGGCACAGCACCGCGCCCGCGACCAGGTCGACGCCGTAGTGGTAACCGAAACCGAGGGTGGCGGTCAAGGTGGCCAGCAGCCAGAACGCGCCACCCCAGCGCAGCCAGCGCGGAGCGAGCTCGCCGTCGAGGCCGCGGCGGGTGTGCAGGAACATCGACAACGCCCAGGCCGTGTGCATGGAGGGCATGCAGTTACGCGGAACCGCGGCGTCGAACGGCAGCGGCATCGGAGTCCGATCGATCGGCGGCACCACGCCCGGCCAGTAATTGCCCAGTTGCAGCCCGTTGCCGTCGGGTCCGTACGCGAACATCGGCCCGACGACCGGGAACAGCACGTAGACCAGAGGCCCGATCAGCCCGAGCACGAGGAAGGTCCGCACCAGATAGTGCGACGGCCACCGGCCTGAGGACACCACTCGGCGCAGCTGCCACACAGCCACCACGATCGCCGCCACGGGCAGCTCGATATAGACCCAGTGCAACACCGCGTAGACCACCGGCCCGAGCGCGTCGACCGCACGGCCGAGCACCCATGACGGGTCGCCCAGCGCATGGTCGGCCAGCATCACGTACTCGTCGAGCACGGTGGGCCTGCCGATCACGGTGACGTGCAGCCACACGTCGCCGACCTTGGTGGCCAGGACGAGCAGCGCGCCGAGCGCGACCGCGTGCAGCGCGTCGCGACGTTCGCGGCCGGACCAGCGCAGCCAGGCCACCAGCGCCAGGCCGGTCAGCACGAGCACCGGACCGTTGCCGATCGCGAACGGCTCCCCCGCCAGCAAGCGGGCGCCCGCCCACACCACGTCGACGGCCACCGCGACGCCGAGCGCGACCCATCGCCGCCGGGCCGAAATACCTACCAGCGCAAGCACCAGCCCGGCCCAGGGCACGGACATGGATTTGGGTGTACCGACGTAATCCCGCGCCAGACTCTCCAGCGGGCCTTCGAATCCCTGCCACATGGCGACGACCTGCAGCATGAGCAGCAGGACCGGCACCGCGGCCACCGCCGCGGTGACCCGAACCCGGGTCTGTGGCACGCGACGGCTCGGTGCCGCGCTTCCTGCTCTGGAACCCGGGTCTTCGACTAGCATCCGACCATAGTAAACGGGGGGTGAACGCCGTCCCCCTGGCCAGCTGAACGGCAACCGGCCTATCCGCTGCCGGGCGTTACTGTTTCAGCTCCTCGACCAGCGCGTCCACCACCGCGACCAGATCGCCCTGCGAAGCCGCGGCAACCCGGCGCTGCCGCTGATAGGAGGCGCCCCGCTTGGGGATCTCGGCCACCAGCGCGAGTTCGTCCGCGCAGCCCAGCCGCGCCGCCGTCGGCTCCAGCCGGTTCAGCAGATCGTTCAGGTCGTCGGTGACCAAACGCTCGTTACTGTCCGCGTCGGTGATGATGATCGCGTCCAGCCCGTAACGGGCGGCGCGCCACTTGTTCTCCTGCACATGCCACGGCGGCAACGTCGGCAGGTCCTCGCCGTTCTCCACGCGGTGATCCAGGTCGACGATCAGGCAGTGGATGAGCGCGGCCATCGCGGCGAGCTCGGCGCGAGTGGAGATGCCGTCACAGACCCGCACCTCGATGGTGCCCCACTTCGGCGCCGGGCGGATGTCCCAGTGCATGCCGCCGAGCTGCGTGAAGACCCCGGTCTTGAGCTGGTCGTGCACGAAGTGCTCGAACTGGTTCCAGTTCTCGAACTGGAACGGCAGGCCCGCGGTCGGCAGCTGCTGGAACATCAGCGTCCGATTGCTGGCGTAGCCGGTGTCCGACCCGGACCACATCGGCGAGGACGCCGACAACGCGAGCAGATGCGGATACGACAGCAGCAACGAGTTGAGGATCGGGAACACCTTGTCGCGGTGGGAAACTCCGACGTGCACGTGCACGCCCCAGATCATCATCTGCCTGCCCCACCACTGCGTGCGGTCGATCAGCTCGTCGTAGTGTTCCGACCTGGTCAGCTGCTGGGCCGACCACTGCGCGAACGGATGGGTGCCCGCGCAGAACACGTCGACGCCGAGCGGGTCGCCCGCGCGGCGCACCGTGTTCATGGTGCCGGTCAGATCCTCCACCGCCGCGCCCACGGTCTCGTGCACGCCGGTGACGAGCTCCACGGTGTTGCGCAGCAGTTCCTTGGTCACCTGCGGGGTGCCGTCGTGGGCGCGCAGGTCACCGAGCGAATCGAAGACCTCCGCGGCGGTATTCGACAGATCGCGGGTCACCTTGTCCACCAGCGCGATCTCCCATTCGACCCCGATGGTGGGCCGGGGCGAACCTTCGAAGGGAACGTGCTCGATTCCTGCCCCGGCCATATGCCACCGCGCTACTGGATCACGCCACAGGCGACACGGCCACCCGCGTCGCCCGTCGCTAGGGTCGATTCGTCGGGGCCCGCGACGCCATCGGCACGGACGTAACGGTTGGGGATGTTGCCGAAGTTGTCGGCGTCGGCGTGGATGATCAGGGCCTTGCCCTTCACGTCGTCCAGCGTGACCTTGTCGGTGGTGGTGACCAGCTTGGCGGCGCCGTCGGAGCGCACCTCCAGCGAGGTCAGATCACCGCTGGCCGGGTGCGCGTTGGCGCTACCGACCTGCAGATGACCACCGGCGGACAAGAAGTCGCCTGCCGGGCCGCCGGTCGGCGCGACCGAGTTCGCCTCGCACTTGCCGACCTGGTGCACGTGCAGGCCGTGGAAGCCGGGACGCAGCCCGTGCGCCTCGACGGTGACCTGCAGGTGGCTGCCGTCCTCGGTGAAGTTCGCGGTGCCGACCGAGGCGCCCGAGGGGTCCTTGAGCTCCACCTTCGCCCCGGACGCGGTGTGCGGCATGCCGTGCTCGGTGCTCGACTGTCCGGCCGGAGCGGGGGACCCGGTCCACACCGGCGGGGTCGTCCCCTGGACGTCACTCGACTCCTGGCTGTTCGAGCAGGCGGCGAGGCCGAAGACCGCGACCGCGAGCACCGGGGTCACAGTCCGCCAGGACGGGCGTCGGGTTGTGGACGGGGCCATCGGGGAACTCCTTTACGAGTACCGAGTTTACGAGTAAAGCTGGGTGGACACGTTCGTTACCGGACAAGATGATGCCACGCCCGCCGTGTCACGCCCTCGACAGGGCGGCGCGCCTTCATCCGGTCTCGGCCGGTCCGCGCGGACGCGGCGGCCACACGGGTCAATTACCCGTGACGATCACCGTTACACCCGGCCCGGAGTCCCCGATCCCGCTCGACTTCGGTGCGACCGACGCGCCCAGCTCGTCGGCGACGGCCTGCGCCGCCTCCTTGTCGCCGGGCGAATTGCCGTAGTACACCGTGGTTTTCGCGATGTTGGCGCCCGGGTAGTTGCCGGTTTCCGCGATCGTCCAGCCACTCGCCGAGAGCTGGTCGGCCGTCTTGGCGGCGAGCCCGGGCACCATGCTGTTGTTGAGCACGCGCACCGGCACCGAACGGGCCGCGGTGGACGTGGTCGGCGCGGCGGTGGTGGTCGGCGTCCCGGTCGCCACCAGGGTGGACGAGGACGCGGCCGGCGCCTTGGGCGCGGTCGTGCTCGCCGGGACCTGAGGCGCGGCCGACGCGCTCGAAGTCGGTGTTTCGCTGGTTCCCGAGGCGTCGGTATCGGCATCGGAATTCGACAGCGACATCGCGCCGAGGCCCGCGAAGACGATGGCCAACGCGATCAGCACCATCGCCAGGGCACGCAACGGTGGCCCACCGGAGGTGGGATTCGGGTAGCTCACCCTCGCGAGCCTAGTCGCACGGGGCGGGTCCGGGTCGGCATCGCCGGGTCAGACCTGGAATCCCAGGCGCCGCGCCGCCCGCGCCTTCTGCCTGCTCGCGCGCAGCCTGCGCAGCCGCTTCACCAGCATCGGGTCGGCGGCCAGCGCCTCCGGCCGGTCGACCACCGCGTTCAGCACCTGGTAGTACCTGGTCGGCGACATGGCGAACAGCTCGCGGATCGCCTCTTCCTTCGCTCCCGCGTACTTCCACCACTGTCGCTCGAAGGCCAGGATGTCGAGGTCGCGGCGGCTCAGTCCGTCGCCGTCGGCCTGCTCGGCCGCGGCGTGTCCAGCCGTGCCGTCTTCGCTCGCGGCGAGGCCGTCCTGGATCGCGGAAAGATTCCGTGCCGCTGCGCCGTCCATCTCGCTCCCTCGCCGAGTGACCACCAGACGAAAATGGTGCTTGTACGTCGCGGAATATTCAACCACGCGCACCGGGAATCGCCCGGTCCACGGCGCGGCGTGTTCGCTACCCGCCGGTAGTGTCCGTGCCTGCCGTGGCACCCGAGGCGGTGTGACGTGGCCCCCACGGCAATAATTGAGCCATGGCAATCCTCCCGATCGTGATAGTCGGCGACCCGGTTCTGCACAACCCGACCGAGCGGGTCACCCAATCGCCGGAGGAATTGGCTCCGCTCATCGCGGACATGTACGACACGCTCGACGCGGCGCACGGCGTCGGACTCGCGGCCAACCAGGTCGGCGTCGGGTTGCGCCTGTTCGTCTACGACTGTCCTGACCTCGGCCCGGACGGCACCGCGACCCGGCGCCGCGGGGCAGTGATCAATCCGGTGCTGGAGACCTCGGACATTCCGGAGACCATGCCCGACCCGGACGACGACGAGGAGGGCTGCCTGTCGGTGCCCGGCGAGCAGTTCCCCACCGGCCGCGCCGAATGGGCCAAGGTGACCGGCACCGACGAGCACGGCGAGCCGGTCGAGGTGGAGGGCAAGGGCTTCTTCGCCCGCATGCTCCAGCACGAGGTGGGGCACCTGGACGGGTTCCTTTACGTGGATGTCCTGATCGGCCGCAACGCACGGGCCGCCAAGAAGGCGATCAAACGGAACGGCTGGGGCACACCGGGTCTGAGCTGGCTGCCCGGCACCGACCCCGATCCGTTCGGGCATGACGACTGACCCCGCCGCCGGCCTGCCCGATATCCCGCTCGGCCGCCGCGTGGTGCTGCGCTATCAACTCCCCGCGGGTTATCCCCAACCGCTGACCGACGTGATCGGCGAACTCGTGTCACTGGACCCGCCGACCGTGCGCGGCGCCGACGGCGCGGTCGTCTCGGTCGCGCCGGACCGCGTGATCGCGCTGAAAGCCATCGGCCCCAGGCCGATTCGCACGAAGGAGATCCGCGCGCTGGAGGCAGCGGCCGCCTACGCCTGGCCCGGCGTCGAGCACACCTGGATCGACGGCTGGCTGGTGCGGGCCGGTCACGGGTACACCGGTCGCGCGAATTCCGCTGTGCCACTGGGCAGCTCCGGGAACCCCGCCGTCGTGTCCGCGGAGACGCTGCACCGCATCGGCGAGTGGTACACCGCGCACGGTCTGCCACTGCAGCTCGCGCTGCCCGATCGGCTGGCCCCGGCGCCGCCCGGCTGGCACCGCTGGCGAGAGACGCTCATGCTCGCCATCGATATCGACAATTTCGTTCTGCCCCAGGGCCCTTCGATGGTGCGGATCGCGCCCGCACCCGACGCCGACTGGCTGGAGATGCACCGCTATGGCGGCGAAGATCCGGCCGGGCGGGCGATTTCCGCCCCCGCGCCGCTTCCCGAGGTGCTGACCGCGGTGCTCGACGGCGAACTCGGCTTCGCCTCGCTCGGTCTACCGCGTCCCATCGCGATCGGCCGCGGCGCGCTCACCACCGCACCGGACGGACGCCGCTGGGTCGGCCTCACCTGTGTGGCGGTCGCCGCCGCGCACCGCAGGCACGGGCTCGGTTCGCTGGTCTGCGCCGAACTGGTGCGCTGGGGCCGCGACCGCGGCGCGACGCACGCCTATCTCCAGGTGGAGGCCACCAACGGGCCGGCCCGCGCGATGTACCTGGACCTGGGTTTCGTCGAACACCACGCCTACCGCTACGCCGCGCCGGAACCCCTCGCCGGGCCCGGCGGCCTGCGGTAGAACAGACCTGTAAACACCTCCGAAGGAAGGCCGCAGTGCGTCTCGCCACCTGGAACGTCAACTCGATCCGCTCCCGGCTCGACCGTGTCGCGGACTGGCTGGACCGCCAGGACATCGACGTGCTCGCCCTCCAGGAGACCAAGTGCCGGGACGACCAGTTCCCGTTCGAGCGTTTCGACGAGCTCGGCTACGAGGTAGCGCACTTGGGGATCAACCAGTGGAACGGGGTGGCGATCGCCTCCCGGGTCGGCCTCACCGACGTCGAGTTCGCCTTCCCCGACCAGCCCGGATTCGACAAGGACGCGGGCGAGTCGCTGATCAGCACGCCGGTCGTCGAGTCCCGCGCGATCGGGGCCACCTGCGGTGGCGTGCGGGTGTGGAGCCTGTACGTGCCCAACGGCCGCACCTTGGGCGATCCGCACTACACCTACAAGCTGGAATGGCTTGCCGCGCTGCGGGACAACGGCGCGCGCTGGCTGGCCGAGGACCCGCAGGCCAAGATCGCGCTGGTGGGCGACTGGAACATCGCGCCGACCGACGACGATGTGTGGTCCGTGGAGTTCTTCGCCGACAAGACGCACACTTCGCAGCCGGAGCGCGATGCCTTCCAGGCCGTCGTCGACGCCGGGTACGCCGATGTCATGCGTCCGTTCGCACCGGGGCCGGGCGTCTACACCTACTGGGACTACACGCAGCTGCGTTTCCCGCGTAAAGAGGGGATGCGCATCGATTTCGTTCTCGCCTCCCCCGCCCTTGCCGCCACCGTGACCGACGCGATGGTCGACCGCGAGGCACGAAAGGGCAAGGGCGCCAGCGACCACGCCCCCGTGATCGCCGAATTCGCCGACGGGCCCGAGCACCCGTGACCCGCCCCGCACAACCGCCTTTCCCCCGCCGCAGCGGGAACCGGGCAGCGAGCGCCAGGCTGGGCGGCCTGAACGGCGATCCGTCGATGGGACCACGGCAGCGGGCGCAACACCTCGGCCCGGAGCGCCGCCGCCCGCAGGTACTCGACACCGCGCTCGCCATCGCCGTGGAGCACGGCGTCGCCGCGGTGACCATGGCCGCGATCGCGGAGCGGATGAAGGTGACCAGGCCGGTGGTCTACGCCTGCTTCGCCGATCGGGTCGAGCTGATCGAGGCGCTGATCCAGCGCGAGGAGGGCTACCTGGTCAGCGGGGTGTTCGAGGTGGTGACGCCGCGCGATGTGGACGCGGACGAGACCGTGTTCGTCGAAGGTTTTCGCGCGCTGCTGACCAAGGCCGCCAGCAGGCCCGACGCCTGGCGGCTGGTCTACGGCAATCCCGACCCCGCCGTGGCGAATTCGTTCGGTCGTGGCCGCGCGCTCGTGATCGAGCGCTGCGCCAAGCTCCTGCGTCCGACATTGCGGGCGTGGGGCACCGTGGACGCCGAGCGCAAGCTGCCCGTGCTGGTGGAGCAGTGGGTATCCGCCGGGGAGGGGGCCGTGCGCGCGCTGCTCGCGGACCAGGACGGCTGGACACCGGCGGATCTCGGCGCGTTCGTCGGCGCCGCGGTCTATCGCGCCCTGCGAAACGCCTGATCAAGCGGAATTCCCGCGCCGCACGGCCGGGCCGATCACTACGATGGTGATCAACTATCCGACCACCGGCTGGCGGAGGAACGGTCATGGCGTTCTATCGGCAAGTGGGTGCGGTACCGCCGAAGCGGCACACCCAGCATCGTGACGAGCAGGGCCGGCTCTACTACGAGGAGCTGATGGGCGAGGAGGGCTTCTCGGGCGACTCCTCGCTGCTCTATCACCGCGGCCTGCCGCCCGCACTGGTCGACTCGACGGTGTGGGAGCTGCCCGATCAGCGGACGACGCCGAATCATCCACTGCGCCACCGCCATCTGCGCCTGCACACCCTGTTCCCCGGCGACACCCCGGCCGAGACCGATCCGGTCACCGGGCGGCGCCTGCTGCTCGGCAACGCGGACGTGCGCATCTCCTACGTCGTCGCCAAATGCGGATCACCGCTGTACCGCAACGCGATCGGCGACGAGCTGGTGTACCTGGAATCCGGCGCCGCGGTGGTCGAGACGGTGTTCGGCGCGCTGCCCGCGCGCCAGGGCGACCAGGTGCTCATCCCGCGTGCCACGACCCACCGCTGGCGGCCGACCGGCCCGGAACCGTTGCGGGCGTATGTGATCGAGGCGACCGGTCATATCACGCCGCCGAAGCGCTACCTGTCGAAGTTCGGCCAGTTGCTCGAGCATGCCCCGTATTGCGAGCGCGACCTGCACGGACCGGCCGAGACGATCACCGCGTCCGGCGCCGACGTCGAAGTGCTCGTCAAGCATCGGCCGGGCGGACAGGTCGTCGGCACCCGGATGGTCTACGCCACCCACCCGTTCGACGTGGTGGGCTGGGACGGCTGTCTGTATCCGTGGAC
This sequence comes from Nocardia gipuzkoensis, assembly GCF_021183645.1. Taxonomy (NCBI): domain Bacteria; kingdom Bacillati; phylum Actinomycetota; class Actinomycetes; order Mycobacteriales; family Nocardiaceae; genus Nocardia; species Nocardia gipuzkoensis. The sequence goes on from NZ_CP089225.1 coordinate 2,106,073, forward strand.
CTTCAACATCGCGGATTTCGAGCCGATCACCGGACGCATCCATCAGCCGCCGCCCGTGCATCAGGCGTTCGAAGGCGGCAACTTCGTCGTCTGCAATTTCGTTCCGCGCAAGGTGGACTACCACCCGCTATCGATCCCGGTGCCCTACTACCACTCCAACGTCGATTCCGACGAGGTCATGTTCTACTGCGGCGGGAACTACGAGGCGCGCAAAGGGTCGGGGATCACGCAAGGCTCGGTGTCGGTGCACCCCGGCGGCTACGCCCACGGTCCACAGCCCGGCGCCTACGAGAACAGCATCGGCATCGAGTACTTCGACGAACTGGCCGTCATGGTGGACACCTTCCGCCCGCTGGAACTCGGCGAGGGCGCTCTGGCCTGCGATGACCCGACCTACGCGTGGACCTGGTCCGGGCGGGGCCCCGAGTGAGGACCAGGGTCGAGGTACCCCCCGGCTCGCTGTTCGGTGCGGACAACCTGCCGTACGGGGTTTTCGCTCCGGAGGGCCGAGCTCCCCGGGTAGGGGTGCGGCTCGGTGACCAGGTCATCGACTTGGCCGCGGTACTGGATGACCCGGTGTTCGCCGCACCGAGCCTGAACGCCTTCCTGGCCCAGGGCCCCGCACGCTGGCGCGCGGTCCGCGAAAGGGTCCGCGAATCGGTCGACGGCGAGATGGACGGCGCCGCCGTTCACCGTCTGGCCGACGTGGAACTGCGGCTGCCCGTGCGGATCGGCGACTACGTGGATTTCTACGCGAGCATCGATCACGCGACGAACCTCGGCCGCCTGTTCCGCCCGGACGGTGACCCGCTGCTACCGAACTGGCGTCACCTGCCGGTCGGCTATCACGGGCGGGCGGGCACCGTAGTGGTCTCCGGCACCGCGGTGGCGCGGCCCCGCGGCCAGCGCGCAACGGCTTCCCGCGCACCGGATTTCGGCCCGTCGCGGCGGCTGGACATCGAGGCGGAACTCGGCTTCGTGATCGGGGTCGGCTCGCGGCTCGGCGTACCGGTCGGGATCGACGAGTTCGCCGACCGGGTCTTCGGCGTCGCGCTGGTCAACGATTGGTCCGCGCGCGACATCCAGGCTTGGGAGTACCAGCCGCTCGGCCCGTTCCTCGGGAAGTCGTTCGCGACCTCGATGTCGCCGTGGATCACCCCGCTGGCCGCGCTCGAGGCCGCGCGGATACCGCTGCCCGAGCAGTCGCCCGCGCCCCTGCCCTATCTGCGGGGAACCGAGCCGTGGGGCCTGGACATCGAGCTCACCGTGGCGTGGAACGGCCAACCGGTCACGTACCCGCCGTATGCCCGGATGTACTGGTCACCGGCGCAGATGCTCGCCCATCTCACCGCGAACGGCGCATCCACCCGCACCGGCGATCTGTACGCCTCCGGGACCATCTCCGGTCCCGCACCGGACCAGCGCGGCTCGTTCATCGAGTTGTCCTGGGGCGGCAGCCGCCCGGTCCTGGTCGACGGGCGAGAGCGCACCTTCCTGGAGGACGGCGACGAAGTGACGATCACCGCGTCAGCTCCCGGTCCGCGTGCGGCCCGGATCGGATTGGGCGCGGTCACCGGGCGCATCCTCCCCGCGCATCCCACCGACGACCCCTGAATCGAGGGCTTCGCAGAAAATCCTACGGCCAGTAGCGTTCGCTTCCGGAGGGTTCCATACGAACTGATCCAGCGCCCTCCTCGCGTCGGTCGCGCCGGTGCGAGGAGTCAGCCGTCGGTGCGAAGCTCGCCGGGTCGGCGGCCGGACTCCACTACGGTGACGAAGTGGGTGAGGTCATCGATCAGGGTGTCGGGGGACGGGGCCGGGTCGGTGTGCAGCCAGTCGGCGACGAGTTCGAAGATGCCGCCGATGGTGGCCAAGGCCAGCTGCGGGCGATCGCCGGGAGACCACTGTCGATCGAGAAACGCCGCCGCCCAGCGGCGGTTGGCGCGGCGTTGCCGTTCGACCTCGGGTGAGATACCGCCCGCAGCGCCGAAGGTCACTTTGCCCAGTCGCGGATCGTCGGTGATGGCGTGCACGAACGCGCCGACGATCGCCGCCACGCGCTGCGGCCAGGCCGCGTCCGCGGTGGTGGCCGCTATATCCGCGACGCGTTGCTGAATCTGTGCCGTCACCTGCTCGAGCAAGGCGAGGTAGCACGCTTCCTTGCTCTCGAAGTGGTCGTAGAAGCCCTTGGTCCCCACGTACGCGCGCTGGCAGATCTGCTCGATCGAGGTTCCGGCGAAGCCCTGTTCGGCGAAGAGTTCGGTGGCGGCGTCGAGGAGCTGGCTGCGCCGCTGGGCGCTGCGCTGCTCGGCGTCGAGTCCACGGATCCGGCGCCGCGCCGGGCTCGCGGCAGGCCGCGCGGCGGAGGTGCTGCGGGTCATGCCTCGACGATAGCCGGGGAACGCCAGTCGGCGCCGGGTGCCGCAGCGGCCCACCGGCGCTTGAGCGCGACCCCATCCGGGTACGCCGCCGCTACAGCCGCCACATACGCCGGACAAGGAGCGAGGTCATGACCGATCGCCCGGATGTTGCGCACCGCCGCCCCGACGGCGTCGACGACGCCACCGTCGCCGCCACCGGCAAACTGTCGGAAGCTCTGGAAACCGTCGAACGCGCCCGTGGCCACCTGTACGCCTTCCACCAGCTGACCGGCGGAGCCGATCTGGCTCTCGACCAAGCGGTGGAGCTGTTCCGCGAGGCCGGTCACGCTCGATTCGCCGATCGGATAGCCGCCGAGCTGATCGGCCGCAACGTCCTGACCGGACGCTGGACGTTCCAGATCGTGGAGGAGTACGACGACGGTTACTACGGCCTGTTCCGCGACATCGAACGAGCCGCCCGGGACGAATTGCTCGACGGTCGCCGCCACATCTACGAGGCCGAGATGAAGGAGGCCCGCCGCACCCACGGCGCGCCGGGCCATTCGGCTGCGCCGGAGACCACGGAAGACCCGTAATCACAGCCGAGCATCCCGCCGAGAGCGGGCATGGCGCATTTTCAACAAGAACCCTTGTTGGTAAACAGATGCCATGCTGTAATCACTGTCACGTCGATGAGGAAGGACGTGGCGGTGAGCATTGCGGAGCGAAGCGGCCCTCGCGGCGTGCGCGCGCTGGCGGCGGTTGTGGTGACGGTGGTTGTGGCGGGCTGCACCCTGCTCGCGGGAGCGGCACCCGCGGCGGCGGTGCCACTCCCTCGATCGGATTCGTTCTACGAAACGCCGGAAGGACTCGAGTCCCGCGAACCGGGCGAGATCCTGCGCGCACGTGAGGTGCGCTTGGCAGTGCTCACCGCGCTCCCGCTGAATGTGCGGTCCTGGCAATTGCTGTACCGGACCACCGATCTGTTCGGGCAACCCGCCGCGGCGGTGACCACGGTGCTGTTGCCTGCGGGCGCCGATCCGCACCGCTCCCGTCCGCTGGTCTCGTTGCAGTTCTACTACGACAGCGCGAGCCCGGATTGCGCCCCGTCGTTCGTACTGCGCCAGGGCGCGGGTCTGCCCGGACTCGAAGGCATCCACTCCCAGAGCGAACTGATCGCGATCGCGGCCCTGCTCAGCCAGGGCTGGGCGGTGTCCGTCCCGGACTACGAGGGGCTGGACGGGCATCTCGCGGTGGCCGAAGAACCTGGATACATGACGCTGGACGGCATCCGCGCCGCCGAGCGCTTCGAGCCGTTGGGCCTGGACGGCCCGTCCACCCCGATCGCGCTGTGGGGGTACTCCGGCGGCGGGATGGGGTCGGGCTGGGCCGCCGAGATGCAGCCGGCCTACGCACCGGAACTGAACGTCAAGGGCGTTGCTCTCGGTGCGCCGACCTCGGACGTGGTGTCCCTGCTGCACGTCAACGGCTCGATGTTCGCCAGCCTCATCGGCATCGGCATCTCGTCGCTGCGCAAGGCGTACCCGACGTTCCGCGCGGCGTCCGACCGCTACCTGACGCCCGAGGGCAGAGCGCTGATGGACCGGACCGCGACGCAATGCCTGCCGCGCAACGCGCTCACCCAGATGTTCGTCGACTATCAGCGCATGCTGACGATTCCGATCGCCGACTTCCTCGCCGTCCCGGAGATAGCAGAGGTGTTCGACGCGACCGTGCTGGGCCGCAACATTCCCACCGCACCGATCTTCCTCTACCACGGCGTCTTCGACGAGGCGGTGCCGATCTGGACCAATGAGCGCTTGGCACAACAGTATTGCGCGGGCGGCGCTTCCGTTCTGTTCAAGCGCGACCACCTGAGCGAGCACCTGACGCTGCCCTCGCTGGGCATGGCGGACACCTTCAATTGGCTGAAAGAGCGCCTGGCGCCGAACGCTCCGGATCAGCCCGGCTGCCGCACCGAGGACGTCGTGTCCATGCTCGCCGATGCCGACGCGTTGATGTCCCAGCTCGAGATCAATCTGAACGCGACCTTCGGCGCCTTCGGATTCCCGATCGGCCCGCGCGAGCGCTGACGCCGCCACCTGGTAGTTCACCCCATCCCGGCGAATCGCCGGGCACGGCTTGGGGTCGTCCGGGTATGGTCGGGCGGGAAAATTTCACAACCAACGGGGGCTCGCACCAGCGGGCTGAGAGGACGGCTAGCCGAGAGGCGTCAGGGCCGTCGACCGTATGAACCTGACCGGGTAATGCCGGCGTAGGGAGGAAAAAGATGGCACTCGCCAATGCGTCCGACGGCCGATCCGCACCCGTCGACAGCGTCACCACCGGCCCCATCGAGGGCAGCGTCAAGCACTATCTAGAGGTCGAGGACCTGCGCATTCCGGTGCGCCGGGTCAACCTGACCAACGGAGAGCACTTCGACGTCTACGACACGTCCGGCCCGTACACCGACGAGACGGCGGCGATCGATCTCGAAGCCGGTCTACCGAAGCTGCGCGACACCTGGGCCAAGCCCGAGGGGGCGGGTGCACCCACCCAGCTCGCCTGGGCTCGGGAAGGCATCATCACGCCGGAGATGCGCTTCATCGCCGCGCGCGAAGGGGTCGCGCCAGAGGTGGTGCGCGAAGAAGTGGCCGCGGGCCGCGCGGTGATCCCCGCCAACCACAAGCACCCAGAACTCGAGCCGACCATCATCGGCAAGAAATTCCTGGTCAAGATCAACGCGAACATCGGCAACTCGGCCGTCTCCTCCTCGATCGCCGAGGAGGTGGAGAAGATGGTGTGGGCGACCCGCTGGGGCGCGGACACCATCATGGACCTGTCCACCGGCAAGAACATCCACGAGACCCGCGAGTGGATTCTGCGCAACTCCCCCGTCCCGGTCGGCACCGTGCCGATCTACCAGGCGCTGGAGAAGGTGAACGGCGATCCCACCGCGCTCACCTGGGAGATCTACCGCGACACCGTGATCGAGCAGTGCGAACAGGGCGTGGACTACATGACCGTGCACGCGGGCGTGCTGCTGCGCTACGTGCCGCTGACCGCCAAGCGGGTGACCGGCATCGTCTCGCGCGGCGGGTCGATCATGGCCGCCTGGTGCCTGGCGCATCATCAGGAATCGTTCCTGTATACGCACTTCGAGGAACTCTGCGAGATCCTGGCGCGCTACGACGTCACCTTCTCCCTGGGCGACGGCCTGCGGCCCGGCTCCATCGCCGACGCCAACGACGAGGCGCAGTTCGCCGAACTGCGCACCCTGGGCGAACTGACCAAGATCGCGAAATCGCACGGCGTGCAGGTGATGATCGAGGGCCCCGGTCACGTGCCGATGCACAAGATCGTGGAGAACGTCCGGCTCGAGGAGGAATGGTGCGAAGAGGCGCCGTTCTACACCCTCGGCCCGCTCGCCACCGACATCGCACCCGCCTACGACCACATCACCTCGGCCATCGGCGCCGCCATCATCGCGCAGGCGGGCACCGCGATGCTCTGCTACGTCACGCCGAAGGAGCATCTGGGCCTGCCCAATCGCGACGACGTGAAAGTGGGCGTGATCACCTACAAGATCGCCGCGCACGCCGCCGACCTCGCCAAGGGCCACCCGCACGCACAGCAGCGCGACGACGCGCTGTCCAAGGCGCGTTTCGAGTTCCGCTGGCGCGATCAGTTCGCGCTGTCCCTGGATCCGGACACCGCGCGGGAGTACCACGACGAGACACTGCCCGCCGAACCCGCCAAGACCGCGCACTTCTGCTCCATGTGTGGCCCCAAGTTCTGCTCGATGCGGATCTCCGCGGACGTGCGCGAGTACGCCGCGCGCCAGGGCCTGAACGAGGCCGAGGCGCTGGAAGCCGGCATGGCCGAGAAGTCGGCCGAGTTCGCCGACCGCGGCAATGCCGTCTACCTGCCCGTCGTCTCCTAGTGACCTCCCGCCGCCCGCTGTATTCCGGCGGGCGGCGGGATTGCTCTACTCTTCCGCGCGCAGCAAGGCGGTCACCCGCAGCGACGTCTCGTGCAGCCGGTCGAACACCGCGAGTACGAGTTCCATCTGCTCAGCGGTGTAATCCGCCATGGCCGCGCCGAATTCGTTCGCCAGTACCTCGTAGTGCGGCGCGATCTTGTCGATCTTCTCCTGGACCACGCTGACGATGACCCGCCGCCGGTCCTGCTCGTCGTGTTCCCGGCGGACGTAGCCCGCTTTCAACAGCCGGTCGATCATCCGCGTGATGGCGCCGGTGGTCAGGCCCGTCTGGGTGGCGAGTTCGCCCGCCGTAGCCGGGCCGCCGAGGCGCAGCAGGTTCAGGCAGCGCAGGTCGGTGACGTGCAAGCCGAGTCGATCGGCCACCGCCTGGTGCATCATCACGGCGTCGGTGGCACTGCGCTGGGCGGCCAACGTCAGCGCGACATCCAACTCCGCACGGTTCGACATGTTGACAACCTTGCCATACTCGGTAAGTATCTTACTCAGTCAACTATTTACTCGATCAATTATTGATCGATTCATCTTACGGGAGTTGCCATGTCCGTGGACCAGCGCACCGACGAGGACGCCATCCGTGACCTGCTCGATCGGCAGGCCGAGGCGTGGGCCGCCGGCGACGCCGAAGCTTTCGCCGCCGTGTTCACACCGGACGCGGATTACGTCACCTGGGTCGGCACGCACTTCAAAGGCCGGGCGGACATCGCCGTCTCGCACATATCGCTGTTCGAGAAGTTCCTGAAGGGCACTCACCTGGACGGGGAGATCACCCAACTCCGTTTCCTCACCCCCGACGTCGCGGTCGTCCACGGCAAAGGCGCGGTACTCAAAGGCAAACAGCGGCGTACTCGACGCAACACGAAAGTGCAGACCACCGTCGCCGTGCGGCGAGACGGCCGATGGCAGATCGCCGCGTTCCAGAACACCAAATACCACTGGCTGCTGGAAACCTTCGCGAGGAAGTTCGATTCACGTCAGACCCCGTCCGCGCCGCGGGGCTGAGCGGCGCTCACCGCACCGTCTGCTCGATCAGGCGGCGGGCCGCGCGATCGGTGCGCTCGACCTCGCCGGTGATCAGCCGGTCCTGCAAAATGCCGCGCAGTCCCGAAACGAGCAGGGTGGCAACGGCTTCCGGGTCATCGATGGAGTCGAGTCCGCGCAGCCCGTCGGCCAGCGCCGAGACGAAGACGACGATGGCCGAGGTGGCGTAGTCGATGTACGGACTGCGCGGGGCGCACGCCGCGCCGAGGACTTGGAGCATCACCCGGACGCTCGTGCGGCCGTCACCCGAGGTATTGGCGGTCCAGAAGTTCCACAGCCGAGCGCGGAGTTCGGACGCGTCCCGGATGCCGGCGAAGAGGGCCGCGATATCGGGGCGCTGCGTCGACAGTGCTTGGACCAGCAGTTCCTCCTTGGTCGTGAAGTAGTAGATCAGCATGCGCGAGCTGGTGCCGAGCTCGGCGGCCAGCGGGCGCAACGACAGGTCCGCGAGGCCGTGATCGGCGATGTAGCGCACGACGGCGGCGAGGAGTTCGGCGCGTTTGGCGTGGTCGAGTGGGCGGGCCATGGGTTGACTGTAGCGATTGGTACAGGTATTCATGACATCGTGACTGTAACAATCGCTTCAGAAACTCGGGATTCGGTCGTGGTCACCGGATACGCGGCCACCACGTCGCTGGCCGACGACATGGATACGACCTGGTCCGGATTGCTGGCTGGGCACAGCGGAATCGGCGCGCTGGAAGACGATTTCGTGGCCGAGTACGACCTGCCGGTCCGCATCGGCGGCAAGCTGAAGTCGCAGCCGAGCACCGAGCTGACCCGGGTGGAACAGCGCAGGCACTCCTACGTCGAGCAAATGGCGCTGGTCCTCGGCCGCCGGGTGTGGCGCTCGGCGGGGGCGCCCGAGGTGGACGGCGACCGGTTGGCGGTGGCCGTCGGCACCGGGCTCGGCGGCGGCGACGCGCTGATCTCGGCGGTGGACGCGATGCGCACCGGCGGCTACCGGAAAGTGCCGCCGATGTCGGTGCCGATGGTGATGCCGAACGGGCCCGCCGCCACCGTCGGCCTCGAAATCGGTGCCAGAGCAGGGATTTTCGCACCGGTCTCGGCGTGCTCGTCGGGATCGGAGGCGATCGCGCACGCTTGGCGGCTGATCACCACCGGCGAGGCGGACGTGGTGGTGGCGGGCGGCGTGGAAGGACACATCGACGCCGTGCCCATCGCGAGCTTCGCCATGATGCGCGCCATGAGCACCCGCAACGACGATCCGGAACGCGCGTCCCGCCCGTTCGACCGGGACCGCGACGGGTTCGTCTTCGGCGAGGCGGGAGCGCTGCTGGTGCTCGAGTCGGAGCGGCACGCACGCGCGCGGGGCGCCACCGTGCACGGGCGCGTGCTCGGCGCGGGCATCACCTCCGACGCCTATCACATCGTCGCGTCCGAACCGGAGGGTATCGGCGCAGCCCGCGCGATGCGCAAGGCCATCGAGACCGCGGGACTGCGCCCTTCGGACATCCAGCATGTGAACGCACACGCCACGTCGACCTCCATCGGCGACGCCTCGGAGGCCAACGCGATAGCGTCCGTCGTGCCCGATGCCTCGGTCTACGCGCCGAAATCCGCGCTGGGTCACTCGATCGGAGCGGTCGGCGCTCTGGAATCGCTGGTCACCATGCTCACCCTCCGAGACCAGGTCGTTCCGCCCACCCTGAATCTCGACAACCGCGATCCGGCGATCGACCTGGACGTCGTCGCGGGTGCGCCGCGTACCCAGCGCATCGACTTCGCGCTGAACAACTCGTTCGGCTTCGGCGGGCACAATGTGGCCCTCGCGTTCGGGCGGGCCTGACGGCAGCGCGGCTCAGAAGCCCGGCTACCGTCGAGAGAAAAGACCGATCGGCCCGGAGGGACGTACGACGTGGGTGAGCGCCAGCGCAGCAACCGAGGACACATCCCGTGGTCACCCACGACCGAGCCGAGCGCCGGAGAGGCACAGTCGTGAGTGACGCCTTCTACCTCCCCGACCCGGATCAGCCGGGTCGGTTCCTCTCGACCGAGCTGACCCGCGGCCCCTGGTCGCCGGACGCCCAGCACGCGGGCCCGCCCTCGGCGCTGCTCGGTCACGTGATCGAGCGGTGCGAGCCGCGCCAGGGGTTTCAGGTCGGCCGGGTCGCGGTCGAGATCCTCGGCCCGGTGCCGCTGGAACCGCTCACCGCGGTGGCACGCGTCGTGCGCCCCGGCCGCAGCGTGGAACTCATCGAGGCGACGCTGTCCTCCGAGCGCGGGCCGGTGATGCGGGCGAATGCCTGGCGGTTCAAGCTGGCCGAACCGGAATTGCCGCTGCCGGAACGTTTCTTGCCCGCGGGCACGCGCCCGGGCCCCGAGCAGGCGGACGTGCCCGCGCCGTTCCCGTCCACCCAGCCGGTCGGCTTCCACACCGCCATCGAATACCGCTTCGTCAGCGGGTCTTTCACCGAACCCGGCCCGGCGGTCTGCTGGATCAGGATCAAGCACCCGATCGTCGCGGGCACCGAACCCAGCCCGCTGGAGCGCACCCTCGCGGCCGCGGATTCCGGCAACGGCGTCAGCGCGATCCTGGACTGGTCGAAGTTCCTGTTCATCAACACCGATCTCACGGTCACCCTGCACCGCCAGCCCGCAGGCGAATGGGTCTGCCTCGACGCCGTCACCTACCCCCAACCCCATGGCATAGGTATGGCCGAATCGGCGCTCTACGACGAAAAGGGTCCATTGGGCCGCAGCACGCAAACCCTCTTCCTCGGCACCCGCTAGCCGAGGCAGACCCACTCGACGTTCGTCACCGACCGGCTCGCGGACGGGTCGAACCCTGCTGCGCGGCACGCACGTTGCCATCACGGCTGGTGAAGAAGATCGCGAGGAATCGTCGCTCGTTCCGAGCGCGGAGCCACAGCGTCGTCCCCGAGTCGCCAAGCTGGCGACTACGACCGCTGCGCAGACACCGACGACCGCATGCGCGATTGACGCGGCCTCATCCGCACACCACCGAAACTCGTTCCAGTGCACCGAGGAATTGCAGGCACTCCGCTCCGTGCCCGGCGTGCTGGGTCAGGATGATCTTCGCGACGTCGAGGGAGAGATCGCCGGGTTGTTCACTGCAGACGCGGTGGCGGATTCGAACGATAGCTGCGTCCACGGCCGGGGTCATGGCGCCCTACGCTGGGCGCGTTCGTCCGGGACAATGTGCCCGGCATCTACCAAAGTCCACGCATAGGCCTTGTCCGGACACGATTCAATGCTGCAACGGACGTGGTCTTGCATAGTCGCATGAGCGTTCTCGATGTCGAGACGGTCGATGATGTCGGTAGCGGGCACTGCTGATTGTGGTAGTACGTCATCTCTATCGAGTAAGTACGGCAGGACATAGAAGGTGCCTACGGCCAGCAGCGCCAGCGCGACCGCAACGATTCCTGCGGTGACGATCTGATACATGCGGAAGAGTGTCGGGAGCGCGCCGGTCTGCCCGCGCCGCCACGAATGCATCACCTTGATCAGCGGAACAGGCAGAGGTATCTTCTATGTCTCATCTCCGCCCTACCGTCAGGACAACCCGAAGGGTGTGCACCTGTGGGAACTGTACTGAAAGCCTTGCTGCAACAGCGCCACCTTCAGACCGTCTCCGCGTTCAACCGCGAATACGATCGCATCGCGCGCAGCTCCGAACCCGAACTCGTCGGCGCCGGGCCCAAGAAGGCCCAGTTCTATCGTTGGCTTTCTGGAAATCTGACCAGTTTGCCGTACCCTCATCATCGCCGGATTCTGGAGGCCATGTTCCCCGGCTGGTCGGCCGATGAACTATTCGACGACTGCACGAATTCCAGTGAGATCCGGTCGGCCCGCGAAAACGGTGCTCGCATCAGGTCTTCCGATCACATCATGGCCGATGTCGAGGCAATCTTCGCCAACCGAGCCGACTTTCTTCACGCGATGCCCCCACGAAAACTCTTCGAAGGTACCCGCCGAATCGACATGGCGGGACTATCACTGAATCTGCTTTGTCAGCAGTACTCGGATAGCGACCTCATGAAGTTGCTCGATTCCGGCGCCATACTTCGCTGCCTTTTCCTTGATCCAAACGGCACTCACATTCGCGCCCGGGAGAGCGAGGAGGGACATAGCCCGGGAGTGCTGTCGAGCCTTACCGAACTCAACATGAAGTGCCTGATACGAGCGCAGAAGCGATATGCGACACAGCAGGCGCAGCCCATCCAGATCCGCACATACGATGAGACCGTTCGCTTCAATATAACCATCGTCGACTCGGCAGTCTGCATCATTCAGCCCTACCTGCCGAGAGCTCGGGGAGTCGAATCGCCGACGTTGGTCGCTCGAAAATCAGAGCCGCCAGGGCTCTTCGACACTTTCTCCGAGATCTTCGAAACGATGTGGTCCAGCGCCCGGGAGGTTCCGGCGGTATGACAGTGAGTCTTGACCAACTACTCCAGATCGCCCGGTCGGCAGTCGACGGAGGCGCCGAACTTCTCCGCACCGCCGATCGGGGAAACATCCAGATCAAGGGTGACCGCGACTACGCCACCGACTTGGATCACCGAATTCAGGACCATATCGGACGATATCTGGCCGAGGCGACACCCGGAATCGGTTTTCTGGGTGAGGAACTAGAAGAGGTGTCGCTCGATTGCACTGGCGGATACCTGTGGGTTCTCGACCCGATCGACGGAACTTCCAACTTCATCCATGGGCTGCCGCTCTGTGCCGTGTCGCTGGCTCTGGTGCACGACGGCGAACCGGTGATCGGTGTCGTCAGCGCACCGTTCCTCGGCCTGGAGTACTGCGCTGCGGCTGGACAGGGGGCGTGGGGCGACGACAAGCCGATCAAGGCGAGCAACGCCGAAACGCTCAACCGGGCCATCGTTTCCGTTGGCGACTACGCGGTCGGAGTGGACGCGGAGCCTAAAAACGAACGCCGCATTGCACTCACCGCTGCACTGGCGGCAACCGTCGAGCGGGTGCGAATGTTCGGATCCGCCGCCCTCGATCTCGTCTGGGTCGCCGAGGGACGGACCGATGCCTGCGTCATGCTGTCCAATAAGCCCTGGGACACGGCCGCCGGTGTGCTCATCGCGCGTGAGGCGGGGGCTGTCGTCCTCGACTCGGCCGCCCGCAGGCACAGCCTCGACTCTCCCGACACGATCGCCGCGACACCCGCCATCGCCGACCAACTCATGGTCCTGGTCAACGAAGTGATTCGCTGACCGTCAAGCAGACGATGACAGGACCGGCACGGACCCTCCAGCAGCGGCGAATCTTCTTCACCGACTCCAGGCGTCAGGGCCGTTGCCGGTAACAGTCGCTCACGGACGGGTGGAGATCTGCTGGACGCCCCAGCCGTTGCCGTCGGGGTCGGTGAAGAAGAAGAATCCGACGTTGTCCAAGGGGTCGGGCATGGGGGTCGGGTTTTCGCCGAGGGATTGGATTTCGGTTACTTCGACGCCGCGGGAGGTCAGTTCTTCGTGGGCCTTGCGCAGGTCGTTGACCACCAGTTGCAGGCCCTGCAGGGAGCCGGGGGGCATGTCCGGCACAGCGCCCTTGCCGATCACGATCGAGCATCCGGAGCCCGGCGGGGTGAGTTGCACGATACGAACGTTGTCGTCGATCTTGGTGTCGTGGTCGACGGCGAAGCCGAGTTGCTCGGCGTAGAACTGCTTGGCCCGGTCGATATCCGACACGGGCACGATCACTACCTCGAGTGTCCAGTTCACGGCACATCCTTTCGGTGCGGACAGCGGTATTCGTATCAGTGCGGACCGGTTCAGGCGGGGAAATTCATCGCCGCGCCCAACGCCAGCTGAACTCGTCCGGCGCGGGCGGCGGGCCGGGCAATTCGCCGTCCGCGCTCAACCCGGCCAGCAGCATCGCGAGCACGCGACGGCGCAGCTGGACGGTGCGCTCCGGGCTGGGCACCGCGACGGCGGCGCAGGATTCCAGGATCAGGCCGAGATCCTGTGGGGTCACGTCCGGACGCAGCTTGCCGGTGGCATGGGCGCGGCGCACGATCTCCTCCGTCACCTCCGCGGCGTGCCGGACATCGGGCAGAAGCGATTCGTCAGGGGTGAAGGTGCCCGCGAGGTGCACGGTGAGCGAGTGCACGTCGGCGTCCACCACGCGCTCCAGAAAGCCGACCAGGCCGCTCCAGCCGTCCTGGTCCTCCAGTGCCGCGTCGGCTTCCGTGTTGTACCGGCGCAGGCCGTCGTGACAGAGCGTGCGCAGCAGCACCTCTTTGCTCGGATAGCGCCGGTACAGCGCGCTGATCCCGACGCCGGCGCGTTCGGCGACGGCGGAGATCGGGGCCGTGGCGTCGGCGAGGAACACCGCGCGGGCAGCCTCCAGGATGAGGCCGTCGTTGCGGGCGGCTTGGGCCTTGCGGCCGGGTAGGCCCTTCTGAGCTGGGGCTTCGGATGTCTTCGGCATGCATCGAGGATAGCACTTGAAACGGAATGATCCGTTCTGTTACGGTTAGAACAGAACAGAGCATTCCGTTTCAAAGGAGCAGGACATGACCGTCATCACCCCCTTCCGCATCCACGTCGACCAGGCCGATCTGGACGACCTGCGCGATCGCCTGGCCCGCACCCGCTGGGCCGAGCAGATCCCCGGCTCGGGCGACACCTACGGAGTGAGCGTGGAGCGGGTGCGGCACCTGGTCGGATACTGGCGCGACGGGTTCGACTGGCGCGCGGTCGAGAACTCCCTGAACGCCTACCCGCAGTTCACCACCGAGATCGACGGCCAGAACATTCACTTCCTGCACGTGAAGTCCGCGCGGGACAACGCCTTTCCACTGATCCTCACGCACGGCTGGCCGGGCACCTTCGTCGAGTTCATCGGCGTCATCGAGCCGCTCACGGCGGCCGGATTCGACCTGGTGATCCCCTCCGTGCCGGGATACGGATTCTCCGGCCCCACCACCGAGGCGGGCTGGCACGACGGCCGGATCGCCCGCGCCTGGGCGGAGCTGATGCGGCGGCTCGGCTACCCCCGCTACGGCGCGGTGGGCAACGACGGCGGCTCGCAGATCTCCCCGGAACTCGCCCGGGTGGCGCCGGACAACGTGGTCGGGGTGCACGTCACGCAGGTGTACTCGTTCCCGTCCGGCGATCCGGCCGAGCTGGCCGATCTCGACGAGGGCGAGCAGCAGTCACTGGCCACCCTGGACTGGTTCGTCAAGAACAAGATGGGCTTCAACGTGCTGCAATCGCAGCAGCCGCAGACGTTGGCGCACGCGATCACCGACTCGCCCGCCGGATTGGTCGGCTGGAACGGGCAGCTGCTCGGCCCGGACCTGGACGACGACTTCGTGCTGACCAATATCGCGATCCACTGGCTCACCGGCACCGCGGGGTCGGCGATCCGGCACTACTTCGAGAAGGACAAGGCCGAGCACCCCTCGGCGCCGTCCACGGTTCCGCTGGCGCTGTGCGGCTCCACCGGCGATTTCCACGGCATCCGCCGCTTCGCCGAGCGCGACCACAACATCGTGTCCTGGCGCACGCACGACGTGTTCACCCACTACCTGCATCACGTCGCGCCCGCGCTGATGGCGGAGGAGATCACGGAGTTTTTCGGCCAGCTGCGCTGAGACAGTCTCTTATGTCATCGAGACTCACGGCCATGGTTCGTCTCGCTTCCCGCTGATGTACTGAATTCAGCAACAACACAACAGCTTTCCGACCGGAAGAGGGAAAACCATGAGAATCGCAGTCTTCGGCGCCACCGGTACCGTCGGTCGCCTCGTCGTCGAGCAGGCCCTGCGGGAGGGGCACGAGGTCACGGCATTCACGCGCAGCGCCGCGAGCGTCGGGCAGCGGCACGAGCGGCTGCGCGTAGTCGAAGGCGATGTGCTGGACACGAATTCGGTGCAGCGAGCGGTGGAGGGGCAGGACGCGGTGCTGATCTCGCTCGGCAACGGCCGCAAGGGCGTGGTCCGGGCGGGCGGCACCAAAGCGATCATCGACGCGATGAATCGCACCGGGGTCAAGCGGCTGATCTGCCAGACCACGCTCGGCGTCGGCGACAGCCGGGGCAACCTGAACTTCCTGTGGAAGTACGTGATGTTCGGGCTGCTGCTGCGCCCGGCCTACGCCGACCACGTCCAGCAGGAGGAATACGTGCTGGCCAGCGACCTGGACTGGACGATCGTGCGGCCGAGCGCCTTCACCGACGGCCCGGCCACCGGCAGCTACCGGCGCGGGTTCCCGGCGGGCGAACGTGGCCTCACCCTGAAGATCGCTCGTGCCGACATCGCCGGCTTCATGATCGAGCAACTGACCGACACCACCTACCTCCGCCAGGCGGCCGGCATCTCGAACTGAGGACGGCGCACCATGCGGTGGCGCAGAAGCGGCCCACGCCCCGAAGCCGGGAGCGTGGGCCGCGGCCGTTGTCGCGGGTTTCAGGCGTGCTCGTGCACTTCGCCCCAGGCCGGGAAGGGATCGGAATACTCGGCCCACGCACCGGGACCAGCGGCGAACTCCGCGTCGGTGAGCAGCGCGGCATCCAGCAACGCGCGCACCTTGTCGCAATCCAGTTTTATCCCGATGAAGACGATCTCCTGCCCCGGCGGCACTTCCAGCGACGACCACCAGGCGGCGGGTTCGAAGACCAGATTCGGCCCCGCTTGCGACCACACCGCGGCCAGGGTCGACCGGCTCGCGATCCAGCAGAATCCCTTGCTGCGCAGCAGACCGCGCAACCGTTCCAGCGCCTCGGACAGCCGCAGCGGATGGAACGGCCGATCGGCGGTGAAGGTGAGGCTGCGAATGCCGTACTCCTCGGTTTCCGGAGTGTGCCCGCCGGCGAGTTCCTCCGCCCAGCCCTCGGTCTCCGCGGCGACGATCGGGTTGTAGCGCCCGGTATCCAGGACCTCGGCCAGGTCGACCACGCCGTTCGTGGTGCGCAGCACGCGGGCGCGCGGATTCAGGCGGCGCACCGTGGCTTCCACCGCGCCCGCCGCGGCCGCGCCGACCAGGTCGGTCTTGTTGACCAGCAGGACGTCGGCGAACTCCACCTGATCCACCAGCAGGTCGGCGATGGTGCGCGCGTCACCGTCGCCCGCTTGCAGGTTCCGCTCGGCGAGCGCCTCGCCGCGCGCCACTTCCGCGAGGAAGGTCGAGGCGTCGACCACGGTCACCATGGTGTCCAACCGGGCGATGTCACCGAGCCGGAATCCGTCCTCGAACTCCCAGTCGAACGTCGCCGCCACCGGCATCGGCTCGGAGATGCCGGTCGATTCGATCACCAACTGATCGAACCGCCCCTCGCGAGCGAGCCGGGCGACGGCCTCGATCAAGTCCTCGCGCAATGTGCAGCAGATGCAGCCGTTGGTCAGCTCGACCAGTTTCTCTTCGGTGCGGTCGAGGTGGCCCTGGCCGGCGACGAGCGCGGCGTCGATGTTGACCTCGCTCATGTCGTTGACGATGACCGCCACCCGGCGGCCCTCACGGTTGGCGAGGATGTGGTTGAGCAGCGTCGTCTTGCCCGCCCCGAGAAAGCCGGACAGCACGGTGACGGGAAGCAGATCGGAATCCATGCACTAATGATAACGATTTTCATTTGCTGCTGGTCGCCGGGTTCCGGTTGCCGGTGGCGAGCGAACGGGACCGCCGTAGGGTTTGTGGCGTGAAATTGCTGCCATTGCCCGCCGAGGGGCAGACCCCCGTCCGGGCGCTCACCATTGCCGGTACCGATTCCGGTGGAGGCGCCGGAATCCAAGCCGATACCCGCACCATGGCGCTGTGCGGCGTGCACGCGCTGGTGGCCGTGGCGGCGGTGACCGTACAGAACACGGTGGGCGTCAGCGGCTTTCACGAGATTCCGCCGCAGGTCGTAGCCGATCAGGTGCGCTCGGTCGTCGGCGACATCGGGGTGGGCGCCGCGAAGACCGGCATGCTCGCCTCCACCGCGATAATCGAGGCGGTCGCGGCGGTCTGCCAGGAAGTCGGCATCGGTCGCGACGGCGACATCCCGCTGGTCGTCGATCCGGTCGCGGCTTCGATGCACGGCGATCCGCTGCTGCACGCCGAGGCGCTCGACGCGGTGCGCTCCACGCTGATTCCGCTCGCGACCGTGGTGACGCCGAACCTGGACGAGGTCCGCCTGCTCACGGGGATCGACGTGGACGACGACGATTCGGCGCGGCGCGCGGCCGAGGCGCTGCACAAGCTGGGGCCGCGGTGGGCGATCGTCAAGGGCGGGCACCTGCGCTCCTCCGAGTACAGCACCGACCTGCTGTTCGACGGCGACCAGTTCCTCGAGTTCTCCGCGCCGCGCATCGCGACCGGCAACGACCACGGCGGCGGCGACACGCTCGCCGCCGCGATCGCCTGCGCGCTGGCGCACGGCTATCCGGTGCCCGAAGCGGTCGAGTTCGCCAAGGAGTGGACCTACCGCTGCCTCGCGGCGGCCTACGATCTCGGCGCGGGCCACGGGCCGGTGTCCCCGCTGTGGCGATTGCGTCAGAGCTGACCGGCAACCGCTCGGCGCACGCGATTTCTTGTCGGTGGGCGCTGCCATACTGAGGACGTCGCCGACACGGATGGCTTCAACGGCGAGGCGATCGGAACAACGACGTTCGGCGTTGTCGCGGCAATGACCTCGGCGCCCGTCCCGGGGGGGCGCTCCGGTCACAGACTGGAAAATGCCCTGTGCAGCGGAAGATCGGCCGCGATCGCGATGCCGTGCAACCGAGCGCTCGCCGCCACCAGCGCGAAGATGATCTCGCTGAGATAGGCGGCGAACTGTTCGACCGGCATCGCGGGCGGCTCCAGCCGGTTCGTCCCCAGCCACCAATCGGTGGCCGAGGCCACCGCGCCGAAGATCGAATAGATCACCAGCTCCGCGTCCGCCACCCGCACCGATTCGTCGTCCACCGCGCCGGCGAACAACGCGGCGGCGCGTTCGGCGGACTGCCTGGCCGATTGCAGGGCACGGCCGGTGTCGTCGGAGCGCTGCGTGAAGTGACTGTGCAGCATGAACCGGAAGACGTCCGGCTGCCGCGCCACCACCAGCGCGTACTCGGACGCGGCCCGGCGCACCAGTTCACCGGCCGAGTCGCCGGTCAGGTCGAAGCTGGTCATGATCTGTTCCCAGAGCATGTCGCGAATCCGGTCGACGATCGCGTTGTAGAGGTCGGCCTTGTCCTCGAAGTGCCGATACAGCTTCGGCTTGGCCGCACCCGCCTCCTTGGCGATGTCGCCCATGCTGACGCCGGGGCCGAACTTGTCGAGGGCGCGAAACGCCGCGTCCACGAACTCCTCGCGCACTTTCTTGCGATGCTCCCGCCAGCGCTCGGTGCGCGCGTCCACACGTTTGCGCGGCAGGTCCGCCTCCGTCCCGCCGCCGAGCATCACGAATCCGGATGCTACCTGCTACCCCCGGTTACACACCGCACCCGCCGACCCGAACGAGCCGTGAATGGCGCGAACCTGTACGCAGCCGAGCTGATCGAGGCGAACTGGAGCGGAGCCAACCCGGCCGGGGCGGCCCCGAGGTCCGCGGAGCTCGCTCTTGCCCTACTTGCCTTCCTCCGATTCGCTTCGGAGATTTTCTTCGTCCCCCCGGATTGTGGATCCTGGCGACGCCTGGACGTGAGTGCGGTTGAGAATTATCGCGGATGCGCGGGCGCGCACCTCCTCGTGGGTACGGCCGTTGTGACCTGCGGCGAGGAACTGGTTACCGATGGCGAGGCAGAAGGCGAGCAGGCTGCGAGCTTCGACCTCGTCGGGATCGGAGCAGAAGGTGCCGATCATCTCGCGGAGCAGATCCATGCGCCGGTCGTCCACCCGGCGCAGCCGTTCGGCGACCGATTCGTCTCGCCGGGCCCAATTGCGGATCGCCAAGTCGATCGCCAGCAGGCGGTCGCCGGACAGGGTCAACCGTCCCGCCAGGACGACCTTGTCGCGTGGGTCGTCTTCGCGTGCGACGCGGTCGAGCACCTCGTCGATGCTCTCGCGCTCCCATGCGTCCAGCATTGCTTCCAGCAGTGCGTTGCGATCCGCGAAGTAGCCGTAGAACCCGCCCTTGGTCACGCCGAGCGCCTTGGCCAGCCCCTCGACGCGGACCGCGTCGACACCGCTTGCGGCCAGTGTCTGCAATCCCTGTTCGATCCAGGCCTGGCGTGGTGTGCGGGCCACGCCCACCGTGCGACTCCTCTCACACATTCCCACCTATACGGCACCGTACATCAGAGCTAGGCTGGGTGTTATACGCCATCGTATATCAGGATTCGCGGTGATCTGCGCGGCGAGATGAACGCGCGTCGCGGGCCACGGTCGCGGAGACAACCGATGGAGCCCCACGGCTCCGCGCGCGGAAATGGGAGTTCACATGATCAAGTGGGCCGGCTGGCTCATTGTGTTGTTTCCAGGAGTCGGACACACGCTGGGCGCTCTCGTGCAGACTGCCCCGCGCTACGCCGAGGCGTGGTTCAGCGGAGAAGGGTGGGAGGCGGATGCCACTGCGATGAACTACGCCGAGGCTACGTTGTGGTACACCGTGTTCAGCTTCGGCGTGCCGTTCCTGCTGCTCGGCCTGATGGTGCTGTGGCTGGACCATCGCGGCCTCACACCGCCACCGTTCCTCGCATGGATGGTGGCCGGTTGGACTCTGGTCACTGTCGCGGTAGGCGGCCCATCACCCTTGCTGGTCCTCCTGATCGCCGCCGGCCTGCTACTGGCCGGCTCCAGACGAGCCGCTCGCCGCGACAACCCTGGAACTGCTTGCCGCTCCGCCTTGCCGGGCCGCTGAGCAAGTGGTTCTCGCTCAGCGGCACGGTCAGCGCTTCTTGATGTCGATGACGGGATCGACTGCGGACTTGGCCTTCTTCTCCGCTCGCTTTTCCTTGAGGGACTTCCCGGACTTCTTGGACATCGAGCTGCGCGGAGATTTGTCGGACAATCGTGGTCCTTTGCTCGGAGAACCTGAGTGGTCCCGCTACCACCGACCGTACGCTACGGAGGCCGATCCGGGTGGGACCGTGGAAATCGGCTACCAGGAACCTCACAGCTGAGCCCCAGCACCGTGGCAGTGTGGCCGCCGAATGTAGTTCGCATGACCGAGACCTCGACCGTCGCGGCGGCGGAACGAACCGAGACCACGGGTGCGCCCGTGCTGGACGTGGTGATACCCGTCTACAACGAAGAGACCGACCTCGGCGTGTGCGTCCGCGGACTGCACGCCTACCTGCGCGACGGGTTCCCGTTCCCGGCGCGCATCACGGTCGCCGACAACGCGAGCACCGACGACACGCTGCGAGTCGCACAGCTGCTCGCCGACGAGCTGGACGACGTGCGAGTCGTGCACCTGGCCGCCAAGGGACGCGGGCGGGCGCTGCGAGCGGTGTGGGAACACTCGGACGCGCAGGTGGTCGCCTACATGGACGTCGACCTGTCCACCGACCTGAACGCACTGCTTCCCCTGGTCGCGCCGCTGATCACCGGGCATTCCGACCTGGCGATCGGCACCCGGCTGGCTTCGGCGTCCCGTGTGGTGCGCGGCCCCAAGCGGGAAATCATCTCGCGCTGCTACAACCTGCTGCTGAAAGCCTCGCTGCGCGCGCACTTCTCCGACGCCCAGTGCGGCTTCAAGGCGATGCGCACCGACGTGGCGCGCCGCCTGCTGCCGCTGGTGCGCGACGGGGAGTGGTTCTTCGACACCGAATTGCTCGTCCTCGCCGAGCGGGCCGGTCTGCGCATCCACGAGGTCCCGGTGGACTGGATCGATGATCCGGACAGCCGGGTCGACATCATCGACACCGCGCGCAAGGACTTGCTCGGCATCTGGCGGCTCGGGCGGGCGCTGACCACCGGCGCGCTGCCGCTCGACGAGCTGCGTAGCGCGGCGGGCCGGGAACCCCTGGTGGCCGGGGTGCCGCTGGGCATGGTCGGACAGCTCGTGCGTTTCGCGATCGTCGGCGTATCGAGCACACTGGCCTATCTGCTGCTCTATGTGGTGCTGCAACCGTTGACCGGCGCCCAGGCGGCGAACTTCGCGGCGCTGCTGATCACCGCGGTGGGCAATACCGCGGCCAACCGGGCCTTCACCTTCGGCGTGCGCGGCTCGAACGGCGCCGTCTCGCACCAGTTCCAAGGTCTGGTGATCTTCGGCATCGGGTTGGCGCTCACCAGCGGGTCGCTGTTCGCGCTGCATCGGTGGGCGCCGGACGCCTCGGTGCACCTGGAATTGTTCGTGCTGGTGGCGGCCAATTCGGTGGCGACGCTGTTGCGGTTCGTCGGCCTGCGGTGGGTGTTCCGGGAAAGCGGAGGACGCGATCGCTCGGCCGAGCCGGTGGCGTCGGCTCTCGCCTCCATCGGTCGTGAGGAGGACCGTCGATGACGGCGACACTGACCGCGCAGCCGGTCGCGACCGAAACGCGGCCGCAGACCAACCGGAAGTGGGAGTATCCGGCGCTGGCGACGCTACTGCTCGGCACGGCGGTGGCCTATCTGTGCAACCTGAGCGCCAACGGGTGGGGGAACTCCTTCTACTCGGCTGCCGTGCAGGCGGGTTCGGTGTCGTGGAAGGCGTTCTTCTTCGGGTCTTCGGACGCGGCGAACTCGATCACCGTGGACAAACCGCCCGCGTCGCTGTGGTTGATGGAGCTGTCGGTACGGGCGTTCGGGCTCAACAGCTGGAGCATTCTGGTGCCGGAGGTGCTGCTCGGAGTGGCCACCGTGGCGCTGCTGTGGGCGACGGTGCGCAGGCCGTTCGGGCCCGCCGCCGGATTGCTCGCCGGGTTGGCGCTGGCGGTGACGCCCGTCGCGGCACTGATGTTCCGGTTCAACAATCCCGAGGCGCTGTTGGTGTTCTTGATGGTCGCCGCCGCCTGGGCGATGACGCGGGCGGTGGAGGACGGCCGCTGGCGCTGGCTGGTGCTGACCGGCGCGCTGATCGGATTCGGCTTCCTCACCAAGCAATTACAGGTGCTGCTGGTGGTTCCCGCGCTCGCGCTGACCTATCTGATCGCGGGTCCGCCGAAGCTCGGCAAGCGCATCGTGCAACTCTTCGCGGCGGGAGCCGCGATGGTGGTCGCCGCGGGTTGGTGGTTGCTGGCGGTGGAGTTGTGGCCCGCCTCGTCACGCCCGTGGATCGGCGGCTCGCACGAGAACTCGATCCTGGAACTGACACTCGGCTACAACGGCCTCGGCCGGCTCAACGGCAACGAGCGCGGCAGCGTCGGACCGGGCGGTGAACTTCCGGCGGGCGGCAACGGCATGTGGGGAAGCACCGGCATCACGCGGATGTTCGAACCGGCGCAGGGCGGTCAGATCGCCTGGTTGATCCCCGCCGCGCTGGTCGCGCTGGTGGTGGGAATCCTGCTGCGCGGCAAAGCGGCTCGCACCGATCCGCAGCGCGCTTCGCTGGTCCTCTGGGGCGGCTGGCTGCTGGTGACCGGGCTGGTGTTCAGCTTCATGGCCGGCATCTTCCACCAGTACTACACCGTGGCCCTGGCTCCGGCGATCGCCGCACTCGTCGGCGCGGGCGCGGCGCTGCTGTGGCGGGCACGGCATCGGCTGTGGGTGCGGCTCGCGTCGGCGCTGGCGGTGGGCCTGACCACCGCGACCGCGTGGATGCTGTTGTCCCGCAGTCCGGAGTGGCAGTCGTGGCTGCGCTGGACGGTGCTGGTCGTGGGCGTCATCGCGACGCTGGCCGTACTCTTCCCCGCACCGCGCAAGCTCGCCGTGGCGTCGGCGCTGGCGGTCGCGTTCACCTTCCTGGCCGGACCGGTCGCCTACGCCGTCGACACGATCGCGACGCCGCATGCCGGTTCGATTCCCTCGGCGGGGCCGAACGCAGGGATGCACGGACGGCCGCCGTGGGGCGAGGGAGTGCCCGGAACGGGCCGCCACATGCAGGACGGGGCGGGTACCACCAACGGCGACGGGCAAGCCCCGGGCGGTACGCCACCGGGCCTCCCGCCTGGTATTGCGCCGCAGGGCAATTCACCGGGCTCGCAAGCACCCGACGGCGCGATGTTCCCGCCCGGAACGGTGCCCGATGGGCAGACTCTCGGCACGCCGGGAGACGCCGGTGCGGGACCCGATGGCGGCGGCATCGGCGGTCTCCTCGGGGCGGGCGAGCCGAGCGCGCAAGTCGTGTCCCTGCTCGAGCAGAACGGCGGTGCCTACACGTGGGTGGCCGCGGCCATCGGATCGAACAGTGCCGCGGGCCTGCAACTGGCCACCGAACTTCCGGTGATGCCGATCGGCGGCTTCAACGGCAGTGACCCGTCGCCGACGCTGGAGCAGTTCGAGCAGTATGCCGCCGAAGGGAAGATCCACTACTTCGTCGGCGGCGGCCGTGGCGGGCCGGGTTCGTCCAGCTCCTCGCCCAGCGCTCAGATCACGCAGTGGGTCCAGGAGAACTTCACCGCCATCCAGGTGGACGGGGTTACCTTGTACGACCTGACCGCCACTCGCTGAAACCGCGCGATGCGGTCGCGGCGCCCTGCATTCCCCGCCGACCGCATCGCCTTCCAGTGTTCAGCGCGACTCCCTGCGCCCGCTGAACACCGCATCCGCACCGACGCCATACCTCGGCGTCGGTGCGGATCGCGTGTGCGAGCTTCGATTCGAGATGTGCAGAGCAACCCGAGTGCGCGATTCGGTCGCCGCTCTTGGCATCCCGCAAAACGCCAGCGATGATGATCGGGATGTGTGACGGCTCCCTGCGGGGAGCCGGGGCTCCGCCACCATCAGGTCACGCGTCCACCACGAACATTCAGGGAAACAATTGAACGCTCTCATCAAGCTGGCCGTGACGGTGGTCAGCGCACTGGTCGCAACCGCGCTCACCGTCGGATTCGCCGCCACCGCGTCGGCCGCCCCCGCTGACCGAGCCGAACCGATCGCCGCGGCGACCAGCGAACCCCCGCAGGTGACCTACATCAAGGCTTGCCTGCCGCCCGGCGACACGATCGAACTGCGCACGGGAATCGGCGCGGCGATCGGCGCCGCGATCGGCGCGCTCGTCGGCCTGCCCGTCTTCTTCGTCGGCGCGATTCCCGGCGCGATCATCGTCGGCCTGATCGGGGCCGCAATCGGAGCCTCCTCCTACGCCATCGAGTCCGGCCGCCTCGAGCAGCAAGGACTGTGCTGATCAGCGCACCACTCGATCAGCCGCGTATGCCCGCGACGGGCGGTGTCGCGTAGCGCGCACTCGTGACGCTCGCGGGCTCCCGCTCAGCGGGGTGCGTGCAAGGCGGCGTGTAGCGTGGCCGCCCACTGCTCGACGATCCGCTTGCGGCGGGCCGAATCGTCGGTGAGAACGTCGGCGAGACCGAGACCACGCGCCATGTCCAGCGTCGCCTGCACCAGGTGATGGGCGACCGGATCGGAGTCGTCCACCCGCAGCGCTTCGACCGCGCGGCGGTGCGAGGCGCGCCCGAAGCGGGCCTCCAGCGGAACGATGCGTTCGCGCAGCACCGGATCGGCGGCGGCGTGCGTCCACACTTGCAACGCGGCCTTGAACAGCGGGCTGGTGTAGGACTCCACCAGCCCCGCCACCACCGCCTCGGTGCGGGCGATGCCGTCGCCGAGTTCCACCAGCGTCTCGGCCTCCTGCACCGCCTGCCCGCTGCGCGTGTCGAACATGTACTCCAGCGCGGCGGTGATCAGATCCTCCCTGGTGGGAAAGTGATGCTGCGCCGCGCCGCGCGACACCCCGGCCCGTTCGGCGACCACGGCGACCGTCGCGGCAGCCCAGCCCATCTCGGACAGGCAGTCGATGGTCGCCTCGAGCAGGCGCTGCCGGGTGGCTCGGCTGCGGTCCTGCTTGGGTTCGTGGGGTGTCGCCATGGTGGTTATTCTGCCCAGCTCGGCGAGCGGCGCTGCAAAAAGGCCAGCATGCCCTCGTGGACTTCGGGGGTGCCGAAGAAGCTCGCCGAGCGCCGTGCGAGTTCCTCGGCGGAGGCGTCGAACTCGGCGAGGACGCTCGCGTTGACCAACCGTTTGGCCTCGGCCAGCCCCTGCGGGGAGCCCTTGCGCACTTCCCCGCACAGCCGGGCGACCTCGGCTGCCGGATCGTCGGCGGTGACGGTGACCAGGCCGATCTCCTTCGCCGCGGCGGCGTCGAACTTCTCGCCGGTCAGGTAGTACCGGCTGGCCGCGCGCGGGCTGAGCCTGGGCAACAGGGTCAGTGAGATCATGAACGGCGCCAACCCGATCCGCACTTCGGTGAGCGCGAAACTGCTGCCCGGCCCGGCCACGACCAAGTCGCAACCGGCCACGATGCCCATGCCGCCGGCCCGCACGTTGCCGTCGATCCGCGCGATCACCGGTTTCGGGATCTCCACCAACCGGCGCAGCACCCCGATCATGACCCGGGTGCGCTGGTCGGCGGCCACGGCCGGATCGGCGTCGCTCGCCTCGCTGAGATCCGCGCCCGCGCAGAAGGTGTTGCCGGTGTGCGCGAGCACGATGACGCGCACCGTCTCGTCTGCGGCCGCGTCGTCGAGCCCGCGCAGCAGTTCGGCGACCAGCTTGGACGACAGCGCGTTGCGGTTGTGCGGCGAATCGAGCGTGAGCGTCGCGACGCCGCCGCCGACCTCGTAGCGGACGAACGGACCCGTCTCGGTCATGCGCGGCCTCTCAGTACGACTTGGGCAGGCCCAGCGAGTACTGGGCGACGAAGTTCAGGACCATTTCCCGGCTGACCGGCGCGATGCGGCCGATGCGCGCGGCGGCGAGCATCGCGGCCAGCCCGACGTCCCTGGTCAGGCCGGAGCCGCCGTGGGTCTGGATGGCCTGGTCGAGTGCCTTGATGCTGGCTTCCGCCGCCGCGTACTTCGCCATGTTGGCTGCCTCGGCGGCGCCCATCTCGTCACCGGTGTCGTAGAGGGTGGCGGCCTTCTGCATCATCAGCTTCGCCAGCTCCAGCTCGACCTTCACCTGCGCGAGCGGATGCGAGATGCCCTGGTGCGCGCCGATCGGCGTCTTCCACACCGTGCGCTCCTTGGCGTATTCCACC
Source organism: Nocardia gipuzkoensis (assembly GCF_021183645.1). NCBI lineage: Bacteria > Bacillati > Actinomycetota > Actinomycetes > Mycobacteriales > Nocardiaceae > Nocardia > Nocardia gipuzkoensis. The sequence continues at coordinate 2,132,458 of NZ_CP089225.1, forward strand.
GCGCGGTCGATGGCGTAGCGGGCCAGGCCGATGGCCATGGCCGCACCCATGATGCGCTCCGGGTTCAGGCCCGCGAACAGCTGCATCAGCGCCGCGTCCTCCTTGCCGACCAGTGCGGTGGAGGGCAGCCGGACGTCGTCGAGGAACAGGCTGTACTGGTGGTCGGGCTCGATGATGTCCATCTCCTGCGCCGTCTTGGTGAAGCCTTCGGCGTCGGTCGGCACGATGAACAGGGCGGGCTTGAGCTTGCCGGTCTTGTGATCGGAGGTACGGGACACGATCAGCACGGCCTCGGCCTGGTCGACGCCGGAGATGAAGATCTTGCGGCCGTTCAGGATCCAGTCGTCGCCGTCGCGACGCGCGGTGGTCGTGATCTGGTGGGAGTTGGAGCCCGCGTCCGGCTCGGTGATGCCGAAGACCATCTTGCCGGAGCCGTCGGCGAGCTTGGGCAGCCATTCCCGCTTCTGCTCGTCGGTGCCGTACTTGGTGATGATGGTGCCGCAGATGGCCGGGGAGACCACCATGAGCAGCAGCCCCGCACCCTGGGCGGACAGCTCCTCCATCACCAGGGACAGCTCGTACATGCCCGCGCCGCCGCCACCGTACTCCTCGGGCAGGTTCACCCCGAGGAACCCGAGTTTGCCCGCCTCCTGCCACAATTCGTCCAGCGGCTCGTTCTTGCGCGCCTTCGGCAGTACGTAGTCGCGGTAGTTGTACTTCGCGGCCAGCGCGGCGACCGCGGCCCGCAGCGCCTTCTGCTCGTCGGTTTCGATGAAGCTCATCAGTTCTCCTGTGTCTTGCGGGGGCTTCCGCACCCCGTCGGCTCGATGAGCGCTGCGCGATCGTGGCTCATCGCTCGTCCTGGATTTCCTCGGGTTCGACGACCGCGAGCACGGCGCCGACGTCGACCTGCTGGCCGACGGTGACGTTGACGGCGCTGAGCACGCCCGCGGCGGGCGCGGCGATGGTGTGCTCCATCTTCATCGCCTCCAGCCACAGGATCGGCTGACCCTGTTCGACGTGGCTGCCGACCTCGGCGCCGAGCCGGATCACACTGCCCGGCATGGGCGCCAGCAGCGAGCCGGTGGCCAGCTGGTCGGCCGGGTCGGTGAAGCGCGGCAGCCTGCGCAGGGCCACCGGGCCGAGCGGCGAATCGACGTAGACCTGGTCGCCGTAGCGCGCGACCTCGAATCGCCTGCGCACCGGGCCGCGGTCGCCCGGCACCGACAGCACGACGCGATCGGCAGCCGACTCGACGAGTTCGAGACCGTCGTGGCCGTCCACGGTGACGCCGGTACGGCCGAAACGGTAACCGACCTCGTGCGTCCCGGTGGCGCGACTCTCGTAGGACTTGCGCTGCGACCGCGAGGGCAGATTGCGCCACCCGCTGGGCAGCCCGCCGCCCGCTCGCGCGCTGTCGCGGTTCGCGGCGGCGTCGGCGAGCGCGGCGGCCACGATCGACAGCGCCTCGTCGGACTCCGATACCAGGGGCGCGGCGAGGGCGTCCAGCCCGTGCGTCGCGAAGAACGCGGTGTCGGTGTCACCGGCGAGGAACGCCGGATGACGCAGCACGCGCACCAGTAGGTCCCGGTTGGTGACCAGGCCGTGGATCTTCGCCCGGTGCAGCGCGGCGGCCAGCAATCGCGCTGCCTCGCCGCGTGTCTCGGCGTAGGAGATGACCTTCGCCAGCATCGGGTCGTAGTGCACCCCGACCACCGAGCCGTCCACCACACCCGTGTCCAGCCGTACGCCCGGCCGGTCGAGCAGGTCGAATTCGGTACGCACCGAAGGGATCTCGATGCGGTGCACCGTTCCGCTCTGCGGCTGCCAGTCGTGCGCCGGGTCTTCGGCGTAGAGCCGGACCTCGATCGAATGTCCGCGCATCGCGGGCGGTTCGGCGGGCAGCGCGCCGCCCGCGGCGACGTCCAGTTGCAGCCGGACCAGATCCAGGCCGGTGGTGCACTCGGTGACCGGATGCTCCACTTGCAGACGGGTGTTCATCTCCAGGAAGAAGAACTCGCCCTGCTCGTCGGCGAGGAACTCGACGGTGCCCGCGCCGGTGTAGCCGATCGCGCCCGCCGCGAGGCGCGCCGCCTCGAACAGCCGCGCCCGCATGCCTTCAGTGCGTTCCACCAGCGGCGACGGCGCCTCCTCGACCACCTTCTGGTGGCGGCGCTGGATGGAGCACTCGCGCTCGCCCACCGCCCAGATGGCGCCGTGCGTGTCGGCCATCACCTGGACCTCGATGTGCCTGCCGGTCTCCAGGTAGCGCTCGCAGAAGACCGTCGGGTCGCCGAACGCCGATTCCGCCTCCCGCCGTGCGCCCTCGATCTGCGGGGCCAGGTCGGCCAGCTCCCGGACCACGCGCATGCCGCGCCCGCCGCCACCCGCCGACGCCTTGATCAGCACCGGCAGGTGTGCCTCGGTGACCTCGGCCGGGTCCAGTTCGGCCAGCACCGGCACTCCGGCGGCGTCCATCATCTTCTTCGAGGCGACCTTCGAGCCCATCTGCTCGATCGCCTCGACCGGCGGGCCGATCCAGACCAGTCCGGCGTCGAGCACGGCCTTGGCGAATTCGGCGTTCTCGGAGAGGAACCCGTACCCGGGATGGATGGCGTCGGCGCCCGCCGCCACCGCGGCCTCGATGATCAGCTCACCGCGCAGATAGGTTTCCGCGGGTGTATTGCCGGGCAGGCGTACCGCGGCGTCCGCCTCGGTGACGTGCGGCGCGGCGGCATCCGCGTCGGAGTACACCGCGACGGTGCCCAGACCCATCCGGCGGCAGGTGGCGAAGACGCGCCGGGCGATCTCGCCCCGGTTCGCCACAAGAACGTTCGTGATTTCCATCCGCGGCCTCACATTCGGAAGACGCCGAAGCTGTCGGCGCCTTTGATCGGGGCATTGTGAATGGCCGAGAGGGACATTCCCAATACGGTGCGGGTGTCGCGCGGGTCGATGACGCCGTCGTCGTAGAGCCGCCCGGACATGAACATCGCCAGCGACTCCGCCTCGATCTGCGCCTCCACCATCGCGCGCATCCCGGCGTCGGCCTCCTCGTCGAACGGCAGGCCCTTCGCCTCGGCGGCGGCCCTGCCGACGATCGAGATGACGCCAGCCAGCTGCGCGCCGCCCATGACGGCGGATTTCGCACTGGGCCAGGCGAACACGAACCGCGGATCGTAGGCCCGGCCGCACATGCCGTAGTGACCCGCGCCGTAGGACGCGCCCATCAGCACCGAGATGTGCGGCACCTTCGAATTGGAGACGGCGTTGATCATCATCGCGCCGTGTTTGATGATGCCCTTCTGCTCGTACTCCTTGCCCACCATGTAGCCGGTGGTGTTGTGCAGGAACAGCAGTGGCGTGTTCGTCTTGTTGGCCAGCTGGATGAACTGGGTGGCCTTCTGCGACTCCTCGGAGAACAGCACACCGCGCGCGTTGGCCAGGATGCCGACCGGATACCCGTGCAGCTCCGCCCATCCGGTGACCAGGCTGCTGCCGTAGAGCGGCTTGAACTCGTCGAAGTCCGAACCGTCCACGATGCGGGCGATCACCTCGCGCGGGTCGAACGGGATCTTCAGGTCCGACGGCACGATGCCGAGCAGATCCTCCGGGTCGTAGAGCGGCTCGATCACCTCGGCGCGCGGGGCCGGGCCCTGCTTGCGCCAGTTCAGCCGCCTGACGATGGAGCGGCCGATGCGGATCGCGTCCTGCTCGTCGAGCGCGTAGTAGTCCGCGAGGCCGGACACCCGCGCGTGCATGTCGGCGCCGCCGAGGGACTCGTCGTCGGACTCCTCACCGGTGGCCATCTTGACCAGCGGCGGACCGCCGAGGAACACCTTGGAGCGCTCTTTGATCATCACCACGTGGTCGGACATGCCGGGAATGTAGGCGCCGCCCGCGGTGGAGTTGCCGAACACCAGCGCGATGGTCGGGATGCCCGCCGCCGACGCCTGGGTGAGGTCGCGGAACATCCGGCCGCCGGGGACGAAGACTTCCTTCTGCGTGGGCAGATCCGCGCCGCCGGATTCCACCAGCGAGATCACCGGCAGCCGGTTCTCCCGCACGATGTCATTGATCCGCAGGGTCTTGCGCAGCGTCCACGGGTTGGAGGTGCCGCCGCGCACCGTCGGGTCGGGCGCGACGATCATGCACTCGACGCCCTCCACGATGCCGATCCCGGCGATGGTGCTGCCGCCGACGTGGAATTCGCTGCCCCAGCCCGCCAGCGGGCACAGTTCCAGGAACGGCGAGTCCTCGTCGACGAGCAGTTCGATGCGCTCGCGCGCGGTGAGCTTGCCGCGCTTGCGATGCCGGGCCAGTTTGTCCGGCCCGCCGCCCGCGATGGCCTTGGCGAACTCCGCCTCCACCTCGGCGAGCTTGGCCGTCATGGCGTCGGCAGCCGCTTCGTACTCGGGCGCGGCGGTGTCCAGGGTGCTGCGCAGGACGGTCATTTCTGGTACCCCAATCGCTTCGCCGCCAGTCCGGTGAGGATCTCGGTCGTGCCGCCGCCGATCCCGAGGATGCGCATGTCCCGGTACTGGCGCTCGATTTCGGATTCGCGCATGTAGCCGAGGCCGCCGAACAGCTGGACGGCCTGGTTGGCCACCCACTCGCCCGCCTCCACCGCGGTGTTCTTGGCGAAGCACACCTCGGCGATCAGGTCGGTCTCGCCTTCGGCGCTGCGCTGCACCACGTCGCGGGTGTAGACGCGGGCGACGTCGATGCGCCGCGCCATCTCGGTGACCGTGTTCTGCACCGCCTGCCTGCTGATCAGCGGACGGCCGAAGGTCTCGCGGTTGCGCACCCACTCCAGGGTCAGGTCCAGGCAGCGCTGCGCGCTGGAATACGCCTGCACCGCGAGGCCGACGCGCTCGCTGACGAACGCGCCCGCGATCTGGTAGAAGCCGGAGTTCTCCGGGCCCACCAGGTTCTCCACCGGCACCCGGACGTCCACGTAGGACAGCTCGGCGGTGTCGGAGGCCAGCCAACCCATCTTGTCCAGTTTGCGGCTGACCGTGAAGCCGGGGGTGTCCTTGTCGACGATGAGCAGCGAGATGCCCCCGGAGCCCGGTCCGCCGGTGCGCACCGCGGTGACCACGAAGTCGGCGCGGACGCCGGAGGTGATGTAGGTCTTGGCGCCGTTGACGATGTAGTGGTCGCCGTCGCGGCGCGCGGTGGTGGTGAGGTGCCCGACATCCGATCCGCCGCCGGGTTCGGTGATCGCCAGCGAGCCGATCTTCGCACCGGCCAGCGTCGGCTTCACCCAGCGCTCGATCTGCTCGGCGTTGCCCGAGGCGATGATGTGCGGCACCGAGATGCCGCAGGTGAACAGCGAGGCGAACAGCCCACCGGACGCACCCGCCTGGTGCATCTCCTCGCAGACGATCATCGCGTCCACGCCGTCGCCGCCGGAACCGCCCACGGATTCCGGGAACTGCACGCCGAGCAGGCCGAGCGCGCCCGCCCTCTTGTGCAGCTCGCGCGGGATCTCCCCGGCGCGCTCCCAGCCGTCCAGGTACGGCAGGATCTCACGTTCCACGAAGCCACGCACCGTGGCCCGCAGTTCCCGGCGTTCCGGCGTTTCCCAGAGTTTCGTCATGTCAGCAGCTCCACTGGAATGTCGAGGTGACGAGACCGCAGCCATTCGCCGAGTCCCTTGGCCTGCGGGTCGAAGCGGGCCTGATAGGCCACACCCTGACCGAGCAGGCCTTCGATGATGAAGTTCAGCGCCCGCAGATTGGGCAGCACGTGCCGGGTGACGGTCAACGAAGCCGCTTCCGGCAGAAGTTCTTTCACGCGTGCCACGGTGAGGGTGTGCACCAGCCAGCGCCATTGCTCATCGGTGCGCACCCAGACGCCGACATTGGCGTCACCGCCTTTGTCGCCACTGCGGGCCAGCGCGATCGTGCCCAGTGGTACGCGGCGGGTTTCCCCGGCGGGCAGCGGCTCCGGCGCGGGCGGCTCGGAAACCGCGGTAAGCTCGGCCGTTTCCGTGGACGGCGGAATGTCGACGCGGATTCCGTCGGGCAGCACCGCCGTGTGCGGGACCTCCGCGGCGTCGACGTACCCGGGCGTGAACACGCCGTACGGAGATCCGTTGCCCGGCAGGGTCGTGAAACTGCATCCCGGGTAGCTGGCCAGCGCCAGTTCCACGGCGACATTGGAGAACGCGCGCCCGACCTTGTTCGGGTCCGGGTCGCGGACGACGCAGCGCAGCAGTGCGCTGGCCTGCTCCTCGGTCTCCGCGTCCGGCCGGTCCAGGCGCGCCAGGGTCCAGGTCAGCTCGGCGGGGCGGGTCGGCAGCCAGGCTTCCAGCTGGCGTTGCGCCAGTTCCGCTTTCGCTTCGATGTCCAGGCCGGTGAGCACGAACTCCATCTCGTTGCGGAAACCGCCGAGGGTGTTCAGCGAGACCTTGAGCCTCGGCGGCGGGGGCGCACCGGTGACGCCGCTGATCCGCACCCGGTCCAGGCCGTCCTGGTCGAGCCGGATTGTGTCCAAGCGAGTGGTCACGTCGGGTCCGGCGTAGCGGGGCCCCTGGATCTCGTACATCAGCTGGGCCTCGACGGTGTCCACGGTGACCGCGCCGCCGGTACCGGCGTGCTTGGTGATGACGCTGCTGCCGTCGGCGCGGATCTCCGCGATCGGGAAGCCGGGCCTGCCCAGATCGGCCAGCTCGGTGAAGAAGGCGTAGTTCCCGCCGGTGGCCTGGGTACCGCATTCGATCACGTGCCCGGCCACCACCGCGCCGGCCAGCCGGTCATAATCCGTTCGGCCCCAGCCGAAGTGGGCGGCGGCGGGGCCCACGATCACCGACGCGTCGGTGACCCGGCCGGTGACCACGATGTCCGCGCCCGCGTTCAGGCATTCGACGATGCCCCACGCGCCGAGGTAGGCGTTGGCGGTCAGCGGCGCGCCGAAACCGAGCTCGGCGGCGCGCGCTACCAGGTCGTCGCCTTCCACGTGCGCGATCTTCGCGTCCAGCCCGAGGTCGGCGGCGACTTTGCGCAGCTTTTGCGCCAGGCCCGCCGGGTTCAGGCCACCCGCGTTCGCCACGATGCGCACCTTGCGCTCCAGCGCGAGCCCGAGGCATTCCTCGATCTGCTTGACGAAGGTCTTGGCGTAGCCGAGGTCCGGGTCCTTCATCCGGTCCCGGCCGAGGATCAGCATGGTCAGCTCGGCGAGATAGTCGCCGGTGAGCACGTCGAGCTGCCCGCCGTCGAGCATCTCGCGCATAGCACTGAGCCGATCACCATAGAAGCCGGAACAGTTGCCGATCCGGAGCACATCCGGGTCGGCGGCCAGCATACTCATCAGCGGGAAGGCCTCCTGTACGGCGGACCGTCAGGATGAGCCGCATGCCGCACCCGTGAAGTCCGCGTCCGCGACCAGCATCACACCACGGCCAGAAAAAAGCAAGCATGCGTGCTTGTTAATTGACCGCTGAACGACTCGCCCACCCACACGGCCGCGACCGAGCAAGTGGGAGCAAGATAGGCACGGTGTCCAGCGACGTGACCGTGATCGTTCTGTTCGCCCTCGCGGGTTTCCTGCTCGGCGGCGCGTACACCACCTGGAAGACGGCCCGGCCGCTATCGATCGCGCTGGGCGTCTGCGCCCTCCTCGCGGCGGGCGGCGCGCTGACCTGGTGGCTCGCATAAGGGCCGAACGAAGGCTCGGCGCCGCCTAAGCCTTAGACAGGCGGAAGATCCGCAGGTCATCGGGGACGCCGTTGAGCGGAGCGGCGAAGAAGCTGCGGCGATACGGTTTGACCGCCAAGCCCAGTTCCGCCAGCGTCTCCGGTCGCAACCCTTGCAGCGTGGCCTCGGACAGCATGGTGTTCCCGTTGCCACCCGCCTCCATGACCCGGGCCGCGATGGTGACGTCCACGCCGAGCCAGTCGCCCCCGATCTCACGCGGAGAACCGGTGTGCAAACCGATCCGCATCTGCGGGGTGTAGCCGCGCACCTGCACATCGGCCAGGTTGCGCCGTGCCGTCACGGCAGCGCGCATCGCGCGATCCGCCGAAGGGAACACGGCCATCACGCCGTCGCCCATGCGCTTGACCACCTGCCCGCCGCGCTCGGCGATCGGCGGCTCGATGGCCTTGGCCACCTTGCGCAGCAGTTCGAGCGTGGCCTCGTCACCGGCCGACAGCGACCAGCGCGAGAAGGCCACCAGGTCGGTGAACATGACAGTTATTTCCTGGCTACCTTTGCCGCGTCCGACCCGCTCCAACGCCGCCTGCCAGACCTGCAAGGCGCCGAAACCGATTTCGCGCGCCGCGCTGGGCGTGTCGCCGACCAGTTTGTCCGCCGCGCGCGCGACCGCCCGCGCGCCGCCCGGCCCGGAAACCGACAGCGGGTCACCGAAAGCGGGATCCCCTGGCAACTGCTGGCGCGCCCTGCGCAGCATGCCGATCAGATCCGCCCGCTGATTGGCCGCGCTCACCAGCGCGGACAGCTGGCCACGGCGGAATCCGCCAGGACGGCGGGGAGGATCGAACTCGTCGGACGGCTCCAACGGAATGACCACCTCGGGCGGTACGCCTCCCTCGGCTTCCGCCCCCGACCCCGGCTCGGCGCCACCGGAAGGTGTTTCACTCACGCCCCGAGGGTATCTCAGCCGACCAGTCGTAGACGTGTTACCGATCATCACCATCTGCCACCTCCGTCGCGAACCTCCGCGAGCACATCGTCGGGCCCGGCGATGGATAACGAGCTGGTTGCTGAACCGAGGCTACTCGGACGAGAACAGGTCTCGGAACCCGCGGGCGGCATAGTTTCCTCGATGTTCACACGCACGATCGGCCCGGCGGAGGATTCGCACCGGGCCGATCGTCGCACCGTCCGCCGGGCAGTGGCGGGCGGCAGGCGGAGCACCGGACCTCCCGACAAGGTCGGCGCCCCGACCACCCGAGTGGCGAGGGATGGCGACTCGGGTAGCTAGGCGGCTGCCTCGCAGCTGGTCAGGCGTCGCGCTGGTTCACCACGACCAGGGCCGCGCCGAAGACGATCGCGACGAAGGCGGTGAAGTACAGCAGGCTGCCCCAAGGCCCCCAGTGCCAGTTGGCCGTGGACGCGGCGGAGCTGATGAAGTGGTTCGCGTTCGCGAACGGCAGGAACGGGGTGACATTGCGGCCGAAGCTGCCGAACGCCCCGAGCAGGCCCTCGATGAGCAGCGGCCACAGCACGATCAGCGAGATCGCGGCGGCGGATTGGCGCACCAGCACGCCGACCCCGACCGCGAGCAGCACGCACAGGAACGCGTAGATCGGGATGCCGTAGACCTCGCGCCAGTCCTCCGCACTGGACAGGGTCAGCGACGCGCCCGCTTCCGGACCGCCCAGGGCCTTGGCCACCAGGTAGGCGAGGAACACCAGGACGAAGGTCAGCACCGCGCCGTACACGCCGACCAGCCCGGCCTTGGTCAGGATGACCTTGGCCCGGTGCGGCGTGGCCTGGAACGTCGTGCGGATGATGCCGAAGCGATATTCGCTGGTCACGGTCAGGGTCGCCATGATCATCAGGACCATCACGCCGAAGCCGCTGATTCCGGCCACCGCGGTGGAGACGGTCAGATCGATCGCGCCGTCGGTGCCGTAGGACGCGCGCGCCACCGAGGCGAGCAGCGCGGCCATGCCGAGCGCCAAGGCGACCACGATCGCCGAGCACCACCAGGGCGACCTGGTGGAGGTGAGCTTGATTCGTTCCGCTGCCAGCACGCCCATCAGAGCGCACCTCCCATCACCTGATCGAAGCCTTCGCCGTGGTACTGCACGGCGCCACCGGTCATCCGCATGAACGCCTCTTCCAGCGAGGCGCGCTGCGGGGCCAGCTCGAACAGCGTGATCTCGTTTTCGCCCGCCAGCTTGCCGACCGCGTCACTGGTCACGTTCGCCACCACCAGCGCGGGGCCTTCCGTGCCCGCGCCGTCCTCACGGACGGTCATGCCGTTCGAGGTGAGCACGCTGCGCAACTGGTCGAGCTGCGGGCTGCGCACCCGCACCGACTGCTCGGAGGCGCGCTCGATGAACTCCTGGGTGGTCGAGTCCGAGATCAGCTTGCCGCGCCCGATCACAACCAGATGCTCGGCGGTCTGCGCCATCTCCGACAGCAGATGGCTGGAAACCAGCACCGTGCGGCCCTCGGCGGCCAGCCGCTGCATGAACCGGCGGATCCACAGGATGCCCTCCGGGTCCAGGCCGTTGACCGGCTCATCGAACAACAGCACCTGCGGGTCGCCCAGCAGCGCGCCGGCCAAGCCGAGCCGCTGCGACATGCCCAGGGAGAATCCGCCCGCGGACTTGCCCGCCACCTCGGACAGGCCGACCAGCCGCAGCACCTCCTCCACCCGGGACTTGGCGATGTCGTTGGACGCGGCCATCCACTCCAGATGGGCGCGCGCGGAGCGGTTCGGATGCACCCACTTCGCGTCCAGCAGCGCGCCGACGGTGCGCAACGGATGGTCCAGTTCGTGGTACGGCTTGCCCTGGATAAGCGCCGTGCCCGCGGTGGGCTTGTCCAATCCGAGGATCATCCGCATGGTGGTCGACTTGCCCGCGCCGTTCGGCCCGAGGAACCCCGTCACCTGTCCGGGACGAACGGTGAAGGACAGATCCTGCACCGCTACGGTTTGCCCGTAGTGCTTGGTCAGGCCTCTCAGCTCGATCATGCCGCCCAGCATTCCGTAGATCGCGTCCGCGCGCGTCGGTAATTGGTGGCGAGTTGGATCATCCTCGAGGATGAGGGCGGTCCCCGAGTTCGCCTCGGCACCCCAGGGGCATCCCCACTCGGTCAGGACTCGCCGTCCGCCGGACGCGCCACGAGAGCGAGCACGGCGCCGAGCGCCGCCGCCGCGTCGAGGAGTGCACGCGAGCGGGCCGTGATGTTCGCGTCGCGAGCGGCCAGCGCTGCGGCCACCTCGCCGCGCGGTAGGCCGGGCAGCAGTCGTCGCAGCAGGTCGACGCGATATCCGGCGCTGCGGAGCTGGTGGACGATCCGGGCGTCCCGGACCTGAGCAGGCGAGTACCGCCTCGTTCCCTGCGCGGAGACACGATCCGGAACGACGAGCCCCTCGGCGTCCCAGTGCCGCAAGGTCGAAGGGCGCACGCCCAGCGCGGCGGCGAGTTCGGACACGCTCATCGCGTCCGACGCGCGCACGTCGGCGATCGGCTCGGCGGAAATCGACGCCGCCGCCCGCTGGGCGAGTTCCAGATCGGTGCGCTCCCGGTCCAGCCGGGCATGTGCCGCGTCGAGCAGGGCGAGTACCTGGGCGAACGGTCCTTCGTGGACGGCACGAACGATTCGCTTGGCTTCGACCGGGCCGACCCCCACTGCCAGCGCTCGATAGGCGAGCGCGGAACGTAAGTGCAGTTCGCCATATCTGCGATAGCCCGTCGCCGTGCGTATCGCCATAGGCAGAACACCATCGCGCTCGAGGTTACGTATCTGCTGCACGGAGTACCCGGCACGCCGCGCCACATCGACCGTGCGCATCACGCAGTTGCGAGTTTCCACCCAACTTCCCTGTATATCTCGCTCGAAGTCTCCACAACCACCTTAATGATTCGCTGGAGCACATGACCATCGACGAGATCATCGCCTTCGTCTCCGCCCTCGACGGAGTCCTGACCCTCACCCCCCGCCCCGGCGACGGCTCACCCGAAATCAGCTGGGGCGACACCTTCTTCTACTACTCACCCGACGGCGTCGTACCGACCAAGACCCAACCTTTCGCGACGATCGTCACGAAGAACTACCCCGGCGACGAGGAATCCCGCCTCGACCGCCCAGACACCTTCCGCGTCAATATCAACGCAGGCAAAGAAGCCTTCATCCAGTGGACCGGCCACACCCCCCGCGAACCATCCACCGACCACGACCCAAGCGCGACAGATACGGTCATCCCCCACCCGGTCTACAAATCCGCCGGTTGGCTCGCGATAGTAAACCCGGGCCAGCGGACCACCGACCTCACCCGCGAACTCCTCCGCACGGCATACGAACTGGCGCGCTCCCGCCACAACCGACGTACCCCCACCCACCCCTGACATCCGAGACCGCGAGTGGCACATGGTTGCGGCGAAGTGCGAGAAAACCTCTCCACCATGTGCCACTCGCGGGGCTCCCGGGATGATGCCGATCAGCAGCGGAACCCCGATCAACGCGCCGATGAGGGCGCCGATGCCTGCTGGCTGGCCCGCGCGCTGCAGGCGGTACTGGTCACCCGCGTAGCTGATGTCCGCGCCGGTCGGCACGGCGGAGTCGGTCAGTTCCAGGCGACGGCCCTCGTCGGCGACGACGGGCACCAGCGCGATCTTCTGCTCCCCGGCCTGGTGCGCCAGCGAAATGCGCTTCGGTGCGGTCCCTTCCCGCCGTGCACATCGGTGACGGCGTTCGCGCGGTTGACATGGAGTGCGCTCCAGGACCTAGCGTCGGGGCCGATCGAATCCGAAATGCAGGAGGTAGCAGCATGATCGATATTTCCACTCGGCAGCTGGGCGAACTGACGGTCTCCGCGCAGGGGCTCGGGTGCATGGGGATGAGTCACGCATACGGCGCCGCGGACGACGCGCAGTCGATCGCGACGCTGCACCACGCCCTCGACCTGGGGGTGAGTTTGCTGGACACCGCCGACTTCTACGGCGCCGGGCACAACGAGGAGTTGATCGGGCGGGCCATCGCGGGTCGTCGTGACGAGGTGGTCCTGGCCACGAAGTTCGGCTTCGCCAACCGCCTCGGTGAGGCCACCCGGATCCGCGGCGACGCCGCTTACGTACGGCAGGCTTGCGAGGCATCGTTGGATCGGCTCGGGGTCGACCACATCGACCTCTATTATTTGCACCGGGTGGACCCGGAGGTGCCGATCGAGGAGACCGTCGGCGCGATGGCCGAGCTGGTCCAGGCCGGGAAGGTCCGACACCTCGGGCTGTCGGAGGCCGGCGCGCAGACCATCCGGCGGGCGCACGCGGTGCACCCGATCACCGCGTTGCAGAGCGAGTGGTCGCTGTGGACCCGGGATCTGGAGGCGGAGATCGCACCGGTCTGCCGGGAACTCGGCATCGGCCTGGTCCCGTTCTCTCCGCTCGGGCGCGGATTCCTGACCGGCCGCTACAGCTCGGTCGAAGGGCTGGCGGAAACCGACGTGCGGCGCAGCCAGCCGCGTTTCGCCGAGGGCAATCTCGAACGGAACCTGGCGATCGTCGCGAAGCTGAACGAGCTGGCCGCGGCGAAGGGAGTCACCGCGGGTCAACTCGCGTTGGCTTGGGTGCAACACCGAGGCGAGGACGTGGTGCCGATCCCCGGCACCCGGCGGCAGCGGTATCTGGAGGAGAACCTCGCGGCGTCGACCCTCGAGCTGTCCGCCGACGACCTCGCCGCCATCGAGGCCGCCGCCCCGCCCGAGCAGATCGCGGGCACCCGCTACGACGCGACGAGCCTCACCTTCGTCAACGGTTGAGTTCGCCGTGTGACGCGGTACCGGCCGCTGAGTTCGGCCCCGTCACAGCGCCGGGGACGACGCCTGCGCCCAGAACCGTTTCGGGATGCGCCCGGCCAAGCGGGCGGCGTATCCGGCGCGAACCGCGTCCGCCATGGCGGCGGCCATCAGTTCGGGGCGGTGCGCCCTGGTGACGGCAGTGGCCAGGAGCACCGCCGAGCAGCCCAGTTCCATGGCGAGCGCGGCGTCGCTCGCGGTGCCGATACCCGCGTCCAGGATGACCGGGACCTTCGCGTCCGCGACGATCATCTCGATATTGTGCGGATTGCCGATGCCGAGACCGGTGCCGATGGGAGCGCCCAGCGGCATCACCGCCACGCAACCCGCGTCCTCCAGGCGCCGGGCCAGGACCGGGTCGTCGTTGGTGTAGGGCAGCACGACGAATCCGTCGTCGACGAGTTGTTCGGCGGCGGTGAGCAACTCGATCGGATCGGGCAGCAGGGTGCGCTCGTCGGCGACCACCTCGAGCTTCACCCAGTCGGTGTCCAGCGCCTCGCGCGCCAGCTGCGCGGTGAGCACCGCTTCGGCCGCGGTGCGGCAGCCCGCCGTGTTCGGCAGGGGCGCGATGTCCAGCCGCTTCAGCAGGTCGAGCACGCCGGTGCCGCCCGCGGCATCGATGCGCCGCATGGCCACGGTGGTCAGCTCGGTGCCGGAGGCGATCAGCGCCTCCTCCAGCACAGCGAGGTTCTCCGCGCCGCCGGTGCCCATGATCAGGCGGGAACCGAACTCACGGTCGGCGATCCGCAGCGGGGCGTCGGCCCGCCCGGCTGCCGTCGCTGCCTCAGCCACCTTGGACCGCCGTCAGCACCTCGATCTGCCAGCCGCGCCCGACCGGTTCGTCCCAGCGCGACTTGGGGAACACGGCGCCGTCCACCGCGAGCGCGACCCCCTGGCACGGCAGGCCGAGGCGGTCCAGCAACTCGCGCACGGTGAGCGGCTCGGCGAACTCGTGCTCGTCGCCGTTCACCGTGACACCGATGGGAACGGATGACAGCGTCATCGGCTTCCTCCTACAGTCGTCGAAAAGCGTTGCGGGTCGGCTACTTCCGCTTCGGGCAGCGTTGCCCCGCCGAGCAGGCTCGCCACCGCGTCCACCGTGAGCGGCAGTGTCAACATGCCGTTGCGGCCGTGTCCGGTGGCCGCGACGATCCGGTCGGTGAGCCGGCCGATCAGCGGCAGGTTGTCCGGGCTGCCCGGCCGGGAACCCGCGCTGGCCTCGGCGAGTTCGTATTCGCCGATGCCGGGGAACACCGCCTCCGCGTCGGCGATCAGGTCGCGGACGCCCGCCACGGTCACGGCGGTGTCGAAACCCGCTTCGTACTGCGTGGCGCCGACGACGATCCCGTCCACGCGCGGCACCAGATACACCGGCCGTCCGTGCACCCGTGCCCGGATCACCCTGCGCGGCGCCGGAGCGACCCCCGGCCGTTGCCGCAGGCGCAGGATCTCGCCCTTGACCGGGCGGACCGGCAGCTCGGGCCACAACCTCGCCGACGCGGCCCCGGCGGCGAGCACGACTTGGTCGTGCGGAAGTTCCGTCAGCGAGTCTACGGATTCGGCGCGCACCGTGACGCCCGCCGCCACGGCCGCCTGCCGCAGCGCGCCGACGAGCTTGCGATTGTCGACCGCGGGTTCGGTGGGTGCGAGCAACCCCGCGCGCACCGTCCGGGCCAGGCTCGGTTCCCGCTCCCGAACTCCGGCGCGGTCCAACACATGCAACTCGTGCCCGCGTTCGCCGACCCAGTCGGCCACGGTGCGCAGGTCGGCGGCGTCGGCCGCGTCCAGCGCGACGGTCATGGTCTCATCGGCCACGAAGACCGGCACCGCGGTCGCGGCCTCCAGCCGGGCGGCGAACTCGGGCCAGCGGGCCAGCGAGGCGGCGCCGAACGCGAGCACCCGCTCCTCGCCGGGCCAGCCCTCCGACAGCGGTGCGAGCATGCCCCCGGCCACCCAGGAAGCACCGGTCGCGACGGCCGGATCGAAGAGGGTGACCGACCAACCGGCCTCGGCGGCCCGCCAGGCCACGGCGAGCCCGACGGCGCCGCCACCGACGACGGCCAGAGTCCGCATCCGATCCACCTGCCTCCTGTTTCGCATCCCCACGGTAGCGCGGCTACCGTCGAAGGCGTGCAACCCTCCCATCCGAATCGACCCGCCTCGCCGCGGGAGCGTCTGGCGAACGCGCGGCTGTATCTCTGCACCGACGCACGCCGGGAGAAGGGCGATCTGGCCAAGTTCGCCGAGGCGGCGTTCGCGGGCGGAGTCGACATCATCCAGCTCAGAGACAAAGGCTCGCCGGGCGAGGCGAAATTCGGCCCGCTGGAGGCCAGGGCCGAACTCGGCGCGCTCGCCGAATTGAAGGCCGCCGCGCGCAGGCACGGCGGCCTGGTCGCGGTGAACGACCGCGCGGACATCGCGCTCGCCTCCGGCGCCGACGTGCTCCATCTCGGGCAGGGCGACCTTCCGCCCTGGTACGCGCGCCGGATTCTGGGGCCGGACGTGGTGATCGGACGATCCACGCACAATCGCGCGCAGGCCGGGCTCGCCGCGATCGATGAGCACATCGATTACTTCTGCACCGGCCCCATCTGGGCGACCCCCACCAAACCCGGTAGGCAGGCGGCGGGCCCCGAACTGGTCCGCTCGACCGCGGAGGCCCATCCCACCCGGCCGTGGTTCGCCATCGGCGGGATCAACGCCGACAATCTCGCGCAGCTGCTGGAAGCCGGGGCGAAGCGGGTCGTCGTGGTCCGCGCGATCACCGAGGCACGCGATCCGGAGGCCGCGGCGCGCGAGCTGAAATCGGCGCTGCTGGCGAACGCGTGATCGTCGCGGTCAGGAAAGCACCTGCCCGCGGGTGAACGAAAGCGCGGTCTCCACCGCCGTGTTTCCGTTCGACGCCGGTTCCGCGACCTGTGTGCCCGGCTCGTCGACGATCCGGGCATAGTCGCCCGGCCCGGCCGGATCCGAATGCAGCCAAACGAAACCGAGGTCGGCGAGGTCGAGTGTGCGCGGCAGCGCGGCGGCCACCGCGCGGTCGTCACCGATCTCGGCGAGCAGCACCCGCGCGGGCGCGGCGCGCAACGTCGGCCAGGACGCGGCGAAGCCGGGGTGCAGCGGACGGGCCTCGACCTCGTCCTCGGGAACCCAGGCCAATTCGGTGCTCTCGCGATTGCCGGTGGTCGGGAGGGTCATCACCGCGTCGGCGACGACGGTCGTGTAGGTCCAGCCGCTCAGCGCCGACGCCGTCACCCGCTCGCCGCGGACCCGCACGTCGGCGGGCTCGATGCCCGCCTCCTCCCACGCCTCGCGGACCGCCGCGTGCACCGGCGTCTCGTGGCTGTCGCGCGCACCGCCGGGCAACGCCCAGGTCCCGCCTTGATGACTCCAGGGAGCGCGGTGTTGCAGCAGCACCGCCGAGCCGCCGCCGGCGAGCGGAGCGCGCAGCAGAAGTCCGGCCGCGCCGAAGCGACCCCAGTGCCGCAATCCGTCCGGGCCACGCGACCAACCGTCACCGTCACCACGCATCTCGTACCCATCCTCGTCCAGCTACGGCAGTGCCCCACCCCCCGTTTCCTCCCAACCGGGGGTGTTTCACACGCCGCGGCGCCCGTACGACCACAATAAACTCCGCACCAACACGCACGGGTCGATCGGATTCTCGGTCCAACCGTCGAGAAATCCGCTCAGGCGGCCCAAACTGGGGAGGTGGACATGGCTAGCTCCGAGCCGACGACGGCCGAAATCCGGCCGTCGTCCGCGCCCGAGCCCGCCGGTCGGGACATTCCGGGCGGGCTGAGCGTGGCGGTGGTGCGCGAACGTCTCGACCTGTCCAACCTGCGTTCGTTCGCCAATTCCTCACCGGGGCGGCTGATCGCGCTCGGCCTGCTGCTCATCGGCCTGTGCCTGGCCGCGGGTTCGGTGACCGCCGCGACGGTGGGTGACCGGCAGCAGGGCCTGGACGTGCTGCTCTACGACACCGAGCCGGACGCGCACTCGGCGCATCGGCTCTACACCTCGCTGTCGATCGCCGACGCCGCCGCCAGCACCGCCTTCATCGCGGGCGGGCTGGAACCGCAGGCGGTGCGCGACCGCTACACGCAGGCCATGGGTGAGGCGGCCGCGGAGTTGGTGACCCAATCCGACCGTGCCGTCGGGCCGAACGCGGGCATGGATCCGGATGCCCGGCTGCGCACCGGCATAGTTACCGGCCTGCCGGTGTACTCGGGTCTGGTGGAAACCGCACGAACGAACAATCGCAGCGGATATCCGGTCGGGGCCGCGTATTTGAGTGAGGCGTCCAACCAGATGCAGACGACGCTGCTACCGATGGCCGAGGAATTACACAATCATCGCTCGGCGGCGGTGACCGACGCGCAGCGCAACCACGTTCGCCCGCCATGGCCCGCGATCGGCCTGCTCATCCTCACCCTCGGCGTGCTGGTCTGGGTGCAGCGGGATCTGGCGCGCCGCTGGCGGCGGGTGCTCAATCCGGGCCTGCTGCTCGCATCGGCGGCCATGCTGATCCTGCTGGCGTGGACGGTGATCGCGGGTTCGGTGTCGGCGACGTCGATGATCAGCGCCCGCGACGACGGCGCGGTGCCCTCCTCACGGCTGACCGAGAGCCGGATCCTGGCGCAGCAGGCGCGCGCCGCGGAGACGTTGAAACTGGTGCGCCGGGACGCCACCGGCGACTACGACCGCACCTACGACGCGGACATCGAGCGGCTGGCCGATCTGCTCGGCAATTATCCCGATTCCGCGCCCGCGGCGGGCGAGGTGCGCAACGCCGTTCCGGCGCTGGCTCGCTGGCGGGTGGCGCATCAGCGCATGAACGACGCGCTGGCCAAGGGCGATTTCAACACCGCGGCCGTGATGGCGACCGGTCCCGGCGCCGCGGACGCCACCGTGCAGGTGGAGGCGCTGGACCGTTCGCTCGAGCAAGGAATCACCGCCACCAGGGACACCCTGCGCGACAGGATCTCGCAGGCGGCGCGGGTATTGGATTTCCTGGGCGCCGGAGCGATGGTGCTCGGCATTCTGGCGGCATGCTATGTCGGACTGGGCATGTGGCCCCGGCTTCGGGAGTACCGATGAGATCCGCGCGCGGCATTCTGGGAGCTGTCCTCGTCGTGACGGCGCTGGTGAGCGGCTGCACCAGCGATTCCACGGCGCCTGCGCCGACCAAGTCGCCCGTCTACACCGATCCGCCGCTGCCCGCCAAAGCCGTTCCGGTGTTCACCGATTCGCCCGTCCCACTGCCGCCTGGCAAATCGCGATGTGGAGACGCGACCGCCAGCCTGCGCCCGACCGGAGCGGGGAACGCCGCGCGCGGCCCCGCGATCGATGCGATCCGGGCGCGCGGCCGACTGCTCGTCGGCCTGGACACCGGCAGCAATCTGTTCAGCTACCGCGACCCGGTCTCCGGCGCCATCGTCGGCTTCGACGCCGACATCGCCAGGGAGGTGGCCCGCGACCTGCTCGGCAGCCCGGATCTGATCGAGTTCCGCAGCCTCGGCTCCGCCGAACGCGAGACGGCGTTGCAGAACCGCACCGTCGACCTGGTGGCCAAGACCATGACGATCAATTGCGAGCGCCGCGAGAAGGTCGCCTTCTCCACCGTCTATCTGCACGCGAATCAGCGGGTGCTCGCGGTGAAGAACTCCGGTATCCGCAGTCTGGCCGATCTCGCCGGTCGACGGGTGTGCATCGTTTCCGGCACCACGTCGCTGGAGCACATTCGCCGCGACCAGCCTGCCGCCACCATCCTCACCGTGCCGAGCTGGGCCGACTGCCTGGTCGTCCTGCAGCAGCGCCAGGTGGACGCGGTCAGCACCGACGACGCCGTTCTCGCCGGCTTGGCCGCGCAGGACCCGTACACCGAATTGGTCGGCGGCAGCATCAGCGAGGAGCCGTACGGCATCGGCATCCCCAAGGGCGACGACGATCTCGTCCGCTTCGTCAACGGCACGCTGGAACGCATCCGCAACGACGGTACGTGGGTCGGTCTATACCAGAAATATCTTCCCTCGCTCGGCCCCGTTCCTGCTCCGCCCGCCCCCACCTATCAGGACTGACGGGCGAATGAGCACACGGCCCGCCCCCGAGCCCGACCCGGACGAGACCGCCACGGGAGGGCCCGGGTCGGCCGGACATCGCCCGGATGGAGC
Source organism: Nocardia gipuzkoensis (assembly GCF_021183645.1). Classification (NCBI taxonomy): domain Bacteria; kingdom Bacillati; phylum Actinomycetota; class Actinomycetes; order Mycobacteriales; family Nocardiaceae; genus Nocardia; species Nocardia gipuzkoensis. Next base: position 2,152,128 of record NZ_CP089225.1, read on the forward strand.
CGCGCCGAAAGGACTGCACGGAGACTACGAACCGAACGTGAGCGCGGGCGAGGGCGCGGCCGGGCCGCCCGGCCGGATCGAGCCGAACCCGGTCGCGCAGGACCGGGACGCCACCCGCGAGCAGGTCGGCCGAACGGAATCGTCGTTCGGCACGGTCGTGTGGAGCCGGGACGCCGATACGACTGGCGCAGACCAGGAACCGCGGAGGGCGGCCGACCCGGATTCCGCGAAAGCGACATCGTCCGGAGACGACGAGGCAAGCGAACCCGGCCCATCGGCGGCGACCGGCACACCGGATACCGCCGAATCGAGCGCCCGAGCAGCGGAAGACGACCCGGCCGCGACCCGCATGCAGGTGAGACGTACGGACACCACCGCGGGCACGGTCCAGGGAAACCGCGAGCCGAGCCTCGACCCGCCCGGATGCCAGGAAGCACCGCCGCCCGACGCGGAGCAGGATGTCGCGGAACCGGCGCGCTCCACCGACGACGGTCCCGGCACGGTGGCGGTAGACGCACGGGACACGGCGACGCAGGCCGAACAAGCAGGGCAGGACGTGACTCGGCGCACGACGTCCGAACCCACCTCCGCCCCCCTGCGCACCTCGGGCCGCAGCGTGCGCACCGCGCGGACCCGGCCTGCGGTGCGACGGCTCGGCGCGGGACTGGTGCCGATCCCGACCGTGACGCCTGCGGACCCTCGCGACGCCGTCCTCACCGACGCGGTCGTCTCCGAGGGCAGGCGATTCTGCTGGCGCTGCGGCAAACCGGTCGGCCGGGCGACGGCGACCCGGCCCGCGACCACGGCGGGCACCTGCGCGACCTGCGACGTACCCTTCGACTTCCGCCCCACACTGCATCCCGGCGAGATGGTGGCCGGACAGTACGAGATCCAAGGCTGCATCGCCCACGGCGGACTCGGCTGGATCTACTTGGCGATCGACCGCAACGTCAGCGACCGCTGGGTCGTGCTGAAAGGCCTGCTGCACAGCGGGGACGCCGAAGCGCAGGCGGTCGCCATGGCCGAACGCCAGTTCCTCGCCGAGGTGGCGCATCCCAGCATCGTCAAGATCTACAACTTCGTCGAGCACACCGGCGCGGACGGCACACCGGTCGGCTACATCGTCATGGAGTACGTGGGCGGCCGCTCGCTGCGTGACATCCTCGACGCCTGCGAACGCCCGAAGCGCATGCCGGTCACCGAGGCGATCGCCTACCTGCTGGAGATCCTGCCCGCGCTGGAGTACCTGCACTCGACCGGGCTGACCTACAACGACCTCAAGCCGGACAACATCATGGTCACCGAGGACCAGGTCAAGCTCATCGACCTCGGCGCCGTCGCCACCATCGAGGCGTACGGAAACCTGTACGGCACCAGGGGCTTCCAAGCCCCGGAGATCGCGCGCACCGGCCCGACCGTCGCCTCGGACATCTACACGGTGGGGCGCACGCTGGCCGTGCTCACGCTGAACATGCCTTCGGAGCACGGACGTTATCTCGACGGTCTGCCCGACCCGGCCGACGAACCGGTGCTGGCGCGCTACGAGTCCTTCCACCGCCTGCTGCTGTGCGCCACCGATCCGGATCCGCAGCGCCGCTTCCCTTCCGCCCGCGCGATGTCGGCCCAGCTGTCGGGGGTGCTGCGCAAGGTCCTCGCGCTGGAGACCGATACCGAGCACCCGCAGCTGTCCACCGTGTTCACTCCGCCCCGGGCGAGCTTCGGCACCGAGGAGCTGATCAGCCAGACCGACGCTTACGCCGACGGCCGGCCGCGCAGCAGCTTGCTCGACGCTCTCGAGGTGGTGGCGGGATTGCCGATCCCGCTGCTCGACCCGGCCGAGCCGTCCGCGCCACTGCTCTCGGCCGCGGTGCATCCCGAGCCCGCGCACGCGCTGGAGGCGCTGCGCAACGCCCGGGATCGAGCCGACACCGATCCCGCCAACGCCCCGGAAACACTCGATCTGGAACTCACCCTCGCCGAGGCGCGGGTGCGACTCGATCTGCGCGAGTCGGCCACGGTCCTGGATCTGCTCGCCCGGCTACCCCAACGGGAATGGCGGGTGAGTTGGTATCGCGGTATGGCCCAGTTGCTCGACCGGGAGTACGAGCGCGCGTTCACCAATTTCGACGAGGTCTTCCGGGTGCTCCCCGGCGAGCTCGCCCCCCAGCTCGCACTCGCCGCCACCGCCGAACTCGTCCTACAGCACTGGGACTCGCCAGACCCCGAACAGTGGCGCGCCTACGCGGAGAAGGCGTACGAGACCGTCTGGCGCACCGACCGCACCGTGGTGAGCGCCGCCTTCGGGCTGGCCAGGCAACTGGCCACGGACGGCCGGGTGAACCAGGCCGTCCAGGCGCTGGACGCGGTGCCCGCCGCGTCGCGGCATTTCACCACCGCGCGGATGACCGCCGTACTGCTCATGCTCACCGCCGCGCCGGTGGCCGATCTCGATGAGGCCACCCTGCACATCTCGGCGTCGCGGCTGCGGAGCCTGCCCGCGGGCGAGAGTCGCGCGGTGCAGATGCGGGTGTTGGTCCTCGGCGCCGCCTTGGCGTGGCTGCAGGCGGGCAACGAGCCCAGGCGCCCCGACGCCACGCTGTTCGGCGCGCCGTTCACCGAACGCGAACTGAGGGCGCGCACCGAGACGAATCTGCGCACCCTGGCTCGCGGGGCGCCCGACCGCAAGCATCGATACGCGCTCGTCGACCTGGCCAATTCGATTCGCGCGAAGACCTGGATCTAGTCCAGCCGGTCGACCACCCGCCGCGCGGCACGGGCGATGGCCAGTTCCTCGTTCGTGGGCACCACGAGCACCGCCACCGGTGCGTCCCGCGGGGAGATCCGCCGTGCGGCACGGTTTTCCGCCGTGTTGGCCGCCGGGTCGACCTCGATGCCGAACCGGGCCAGGCCCGCCAGGGCGTCGGCGCGAACCTGCGGGCTGTTCTCCCCGACCCCGGCGGTGAAGGTGATCGCGTCGACGCCACCGAGCTCGATCAGGTATGCCCCGAGATAGCGACGCAGACGATGAACGTACACATCGTAGGCCAGCCGTGCGGCTTCGTCTCCGCTCTCGATGAGGCGCCGTAGTTCGCGGAAATCGTTCACGCCGGACAGGCCTTTGATGCCGGAATCCCGGTTGAGCAGCGTGTCGATCTGATCGAGGTCCAGGTGCGCGGACCGCGCGAGATGCGCGACGATGCCGGGATCGAGGTCACCCGGCCTGGTGCCCATCACCAGACCTTCCAACGGGGTGAGGCCCATGCTCGTGTCCACCGGACGCCCGCCGCGGATGGCCGAAGCCGACGCGCCGTTGCCCAGGTGGAAGACGATCTGGTTCAGCTCGCCCGGGTCGCGCCCGAGCAGCTCGGCCACCCGGCCGGACACGTACTCGTGCGAGGTCCCGTGAAATCCGTACTTCCGGATGCCGTGCGCGGCGGCCACTTTGGCATCGATGGCGTAGGTCTTGGCGGCGGCGGGCAGGCCGTGGAAGAACGCCGTGTCGAACACGGCGACCTGCGGCACGTCCGGCAACAGCGCACGCGCGCTCTCGATCCCGGCGAGGTTGGCCGGGTTGTGCAGCGGCGCCAGCGCGGACAGGTCCGATATCGCGGCGGCCACCTCGTCATCGATCAGGGTGGGCCGGTAGAACACCTCGCCGCCGTGCACCACGCGATGCCCGACCGCACGCACGCCCTCCCGCCGCAGATCATGGCCCGTCGCGGCGAACATGTCGAAGACCAGCCGCAACCCGGCAGTATGGTCGGCGATCGGCTCGCGGCGCTCGGTGGTCTCGCCGTCGGCGCGGTGCTGGATCACGCTGTCGTCCTCGCCGATGCGCTCCACGATCCCGGACGCGGCGACCACGCTCGACTCCGGGTCGAGCAGCTGATACTTGATGGACGACGAGCCGGAGTTGATCACCAGCACGAAGTTCTCGGCCGTCTCGCCCATTACGCCTCCTGTATCCCGCGTGGCGACCGCACCCGGCGGGGCGACCACGCTCGCTCAGCAACCACGATCACGACGCGATTGTTCCGCGCCGCCACGCGGACAGCGCCCGCATCAGCCCTCCTGCGCCTGGATGGCGGTGATCGCCACGGTGTTGACGATGTCGGCCACCAGTGCGCCGCGGGACAGATCGTTGACCGGCTTGCGCAAGCCCTGCAGCACCGGCCCGATCGCGATCGCGCCCGCGCTGCGCTGCACCGCCTTGTAGGTGTTGTTGCCGGTATTGAGATCGGGAAACACGAACACGGTCGCGCGTCCGGCGACCTCGGAATCGGGCAGCTTGGTATCGGCGACGGTCGGTTCGATCGCGGCGTCGTACTGGATCGGCCCCTCCACCGGTAGCTCCGGCGTGCGCTCCCGCACCAGCTTGGTCGCGACGCGCACCTTGTCCACGTCCGCGCCGCTGCCCGATTCGCCGGTCGAATACGACAGCATCGCGACCCTGGGTTCGATACCAAAGCGCTCGGCGGTCGCCGCGGAGGAGACCGCGATGTCGGCCAGCTGCTGCGCCGTCGGGTCCGGCACGACCGCGCAATCGCCGTACGCGAGCACCCGATCGGCCAGGCACATGAGGAACACACTGGAGACGGTGGCGACACCCGGCACCGTTTTGATGATCTCCAACGACGGCCGGATGGTGTGCGCCGTGGTGTGCGCCGCGCCCGAGACCATGCCGTCGGCGATCCCCTTGTACACCATCATGGTGCCGAAGTACGAGATGTCGGCCACGGTTTCGCGGGCCCGCTCCACCGTCATCCCCTTGTGTTTGCGCAGTTCGGCGTACTCGGCGGCGAACTCGTCCAGATAGCCGGAGCTGCGCGGGTCGAGCACCTCGGCGGCGGAGATGTCCACCCCGAGTTCGGCGGCGCGGGCGCGCACGGTCATCTCCTCGCCGAGGATGACCAGATCGGCGATCTTGCGCTGGAGCACCCGCCCGGCCGCGCGCAGGATGCGGTCGTCGTCGCCTTCGGGCAGCACGATGCGCTTGCGATCGGCTCGCGCGCGCTCGATGAGCTGGTATTCGAACATTTGAGGGGTGATCACCGAGCTGGGCGGAACGTCGATGCGCCGCAACAGCTCCACCGCGTCGACGCGTTCCTCCATCAAGGCCAGAGCCGTGTCGACCTTGCGCGGGTTGCCCGCGGACATCCGGCCGCGGGTGCGGTAGGCCGCGCCCGCGGTGTCGTAGGTGCCGAGGTCGGTGGTGAGAATCGGCAGCTTGGGCTTGAGACCGGTCATCAGCCGCGCCACCGCGGGATGCGGCAGCAGGCCACCGTTCATGATGATGCCCGACAGCGACGGGAAGCCCTCCGCCTCATGCGCGTTCACGACGCTGAGCAGCACGTCGGACCGATCGCCCGGCGCGATCACGACCACGCCCTCGACCAGCCGTTCCAGGATGTGCTCGGCCGTCATGCCGCCGACCATGATCTTCAGCGCCTCGCGGTGCAACAATTCCGGGTCGCCGCTGTACATCTCGCCGTCGATCGCGGTACACAGCTCGGCCATCGTGGGCGCGATCAGCAAGGGGACCTCGGGCAGCGTCCAGGAGGGGACCTCCAGCGCACCCAGCACCGCGGCCACCTCGTCCAAGCTCTGCGGCTCACAGCGGTTGGCGATGATCGCGACCAGCTGCGCGTGCTCGTGAGCCAGCTCGGACGCGCACAGTTCGGCCAGTTGCCGCACCTCGTCCGGAGTGCGGCCCGCGCCGCGGACCACCAGCAACACCGGGGCGCCCAGATTGACCGCGATCCGCGCGTTGAACCGCAGCTCGCTGGGGCTGGCCACGTCGGTGTAGTCGCTGCCGACCACGACCACCGCGTCGCACAGCTTGGCGACGTCGTGGAAGCGCTGGACGATCTCGCTGATCGCCGCGTCCGGGTCGGCGTGCACCTGCTCGTAGGTGGTGCCGATCGCCTGCGCGTAGTCGATGTCCGCCGTACTGTGCTCGAGCAGCAACTCGAGGATGTAGTCGGGCTCGGTGGTCGAGCGCGTGATCGGGCGGAAGACCCCGACCCGCGCGGTCGTCGCGCACAGCATCTGCAGTGCCCCGAGGGCCACCGTCGACTTACCGGTGTCGCCTTCGGGTGAGGCGATGTACACGGCGGATGGAGCGTTGTCGGCCATGTCCGAGAGCTTAGTGAACCAGGGGCAACCGAGCGGCGCGCGCGAGCCTCGTCACCGGCCGTGCGGCAGAGCGTCGCCCGCCGCCACGCACCGAGCGGCCCCGCCGCGGGACAGCGGCTGAAGCCGCCGTGGTCGGTGTCCCACGCCGCTATAGTCCGGGCATGGCTGAGCATTTTCCGGATCGGCAGTGGGGTTCGCGCACCAACCTATTCGCCCGCACGGCAAGTAGATTTGCGGCTACCAAGGCCGGGTCCCGGCTCGTCCGCGCGATCACCCCGCTGGATCGGGCGGTCCTGGAACGCACCGGCGCCAAGTACACCCTGCTCGGCCCGATCGGCGCGCCGGTCATCCTGCTCACCACCATCGGCCGCAAGTCCGGGCAACCGCGCACCCAACCCCTGCTGTACGTGCACGACGGCGACACGCTCTACGTGATCGGCAGCAATTTCGGCCGAGCCCACCACCCGGCCTGGACCGCCAATCTGCTGGCGAACCCGACCGCGACGGTCGCGATCGCGGGCGAACGCATCCGAGTAACGGCCACCCCGGTCGAAGCCCCCGACAAAGACCCCATCTTCCAGCGCTTCGTAGACATCACCGGCGCCTACGCCGCCTACCGCACCCGCACCACCCGCGACCTGCGCATCTTCGCCCTCCAGCGGGCGTGATCCACGAGTGGCACACCGCTGCGGCATCGGTCGAGCAGACCTCTCCGTGGTGTGCCACTCGTGGAGGTCAGGACAGGGCGCGCAGGCGGGGGGCCAGGTCGCGTTGGAAGAGGTCGAGGAAGCGGCGCTGGTCGTGGCCGGGGGCGTGGAAGACCAGGTGGTTGAGGCCGGCGTCGAGGTAGGGCTTGATCTGGGCGACGGCTTCGTCGGGGTCACTGGCGACGATCCAGCGCTTGGCGATCTGCTCGATCGGCAGCGCGTCGGCGGCGGTCTCCATCTCGATCGGGTCGGTGATGCTGTGCTTCTGCTCCGCGGTGAGCGAGAGCGGGGCCCAGAACCGGGTGTTCTCCCTGGCCAATTCCGGGTCGGTGTCGTAGGAGAGCTTGATCTCGATCATCCGGTCGATGCCGTCGACGCTGCGTCCGGCCTTCGCCGCACCCTCGGCGACGGCGGGCATCAGCTTCTCGGTGTAGAGGTCCATGCCCTTGCCCGAGGTGCAGATGAACCCGTCGCCCGCACGGCCGGCGTACCGTGCGACGAGCGGACCGCCCGCGGCGACGTAGATCGGGATGCCGCCCTTGGGCACGTCGTAGATGGAGGCGCCGACGGTCTTGTAGTACTGGCCGTCGAAGTCGACCCGGTCGCCGGTCCACAGCGCGCGCATCAGGTCGACGGCCTCCCGCAGGCGCGCGAAACGCTCCTTGAACTCGGGCCATTCGCCGGTGTATCCGGTGGCGATCTCGTTGAGCGCCTCACCGGTGCCGACCCCGAGCATGACGCGGTCCGGGTACAGGCAGCCCATGGTGGCGAATGCCTGTGCGATCACCGCGGGGTTGTAGCGGAACGTCGGGGTGAGCACCGAAGTGCCGAGCTGGATGCGGTTGGTGCGCTCGCCGACCGCGGCCAGCCAGGCCAGCGAGAAGGGCGCGTGCCCGCCCTTGTGCCGCCACGGCTGGAAGTGGTCGCTCACGGTGGCGCTGTCCATGCCGTGTTCCTCGGCCAGCACAGCAATCTCGACGAGTTCACGGGGCCCGAACTGCTCCGCCGATGCCTTGTATCCGAGCTTGAGTTCGCTCATCTGCCACGCTCCTCGCGTTTCGTTTCGCCGCCATCGCGATCCGTCCTCGACAGTAGCCAACGCTGCCGCGCTCCGCGCCGACGGCCTGGCGCGGATGATCTTCGGAGTGCCGGCGGCCCATACCGGTCGTTCCGGTTTCGGTCACGGGGCGATAGCGGATAATGGCCGCGTGACCGCAGACGACGAGCCGATCCTGTCCTACTTGACCGATATGGACGGCGTGCTGGTGCACGAGGACCACCTCATTCCGGGCGCCGACAAGTTCCTCGCCGAACTGCGCGCCAACGAGACGCCGTTCCTCGTGCTGACGAACAATTCGATCCGCACCCCGCGCGATCTGCAGGCGCGGCTGCGCCACACCGGCCTCGACATCCCGGAGGAGGCGATCTGGACCTCCGCGCTGGCCACCGCCACTTTCCTGGACGAACAGCGTCCCAACGGAACCGCCTACGTGGTGGGCGAATCCGGGCTCACCACCGCACTGCACGAGATCGGCTACGTGCTCACCGACAGCGACCCGGACTACGTCGTGCTCGGCGAGACCCGCACGTACTCCTTCGAGGCGATCACCACCGCGATCCGGCTGGTCGAGCGCGGCGCCCGTTTCATCGCGACCAACCCGGACCCGACCGGGCCGTCCCGGGACGGCTCACTGCCCGCGACCGGCTCGGTGGCCGCGCTGATCACCCGCGCCACCGGCCGCGATCCGTACTACGTCGGCAAGCCGAACCCGCTGATGATGCGTTCAGCGCTGCGCCGCATCGGCGCGCACTCCCAGTCGACGGTGATGATCGGCGACCGGATGGACACCGATGTCATCTCCGGCCTGGAAGCGGGCATGCGCACCATCCTGGTCACTTCGGGCATCTCCACCCGCGCGTCCTTCGAGGCCTACCCCTACCGTCCGACCATGGTCGTGGACTCCGTCGCCGACCTGATCGGTAAGACGAAGTCCCCGTTCACGGACTGAGCGGGTCGTCCGCGGTGATCGCCTCCATCGCCGCGGACAGCTTGGTGAGCACCTCGACCGTGAGCGCGAGTTGCTCGCGGCCCAGCTCGTCCACGAGCCGTTCGGCCATCACCCTGTGCTGCGGATTGATGCGGCGGACCGCGGCCTGGCCCGCCTCGGTGACTGCGACGAGTTTCGCCCGGCGGTGGGCGGGATTGGGACGGTATTCGGCAAGCCCCTTGTCCACCAGCAGATCCGCGATGCGCTGCACACTCTGGCGGGTGATGCCCATCTCGCGGGCGATCCCGGCGACGGGCAACGGCGCCCGCAGCACCGCGCCGAGCACCTGCCACCAAGCGGCGGTCAGACCCGCCGGTCGCGCCAGCTCCTCGGCCACCGCGAGGAACTGACCGTTCAAACGGAACGACGTGATCGCCGCCGTGGCGAACAACTCCTGTTCGCCGTTCATGCCGCACCTCCCGAGACTCGCGTCGGTGACCCGGCCGACCGGATCACCGACGATTCTCGCTCACGCATGCTGGGCGTCGTATTCCGCGAGCACCGCCCATCCGGCCGGGTCGGCGTGCGCGAACAACCGGTACCAGCCATCCAGCACATGCGGCTCGTACACGCCGAGCCGGCCGAGCACCTCGCGCGCGAATTCGAACGGAGCGCTCGCGCTGGCGGTGATCACGTCGCCGTCGGTGACGGCAGGGGCCTCGACGTAGTGGTCGGCGCCCGAATACCCGCTGTAGAGCAGGAATTCCGCGACATTGCTGGTGTGTTTGCGGGTGTCGAGCAGGCCGGCCTTGGCCAGGCCGAACGTCGCGCCGCAGATCGCGGCGACCGGGACACCGGCGGCCACGAACTCGCGCGCCTTGTGCGTGAACGGATCCAGTTCCGGCCCCTCCCAGGTCTCCGCCCCCGGCAGGATCAGCATCGCGCTGCCGGCGGGCGTGAGATCGGCGAGCACGACGTCCGGCACGATGCGCATCCCACCCATCGTGGTGATCGGCTCCGCGCTCAGCCCCACCGTCCTCACCTGCCACGTTCCCGGCTCCCGATGCCAGCTCGGCTTGTTGATGTGCGCGGTGGCCGCGCCCACCTCCCAGTCGGCGAGGGTGTCGTAAACGGCCATGTGCACTGTCTTCGTGGTCATGACAGTATGCTGTCATATTTGACAGGATACTGTCAACCCCCGACGGCGTGTGCCGGGTCGAGCACGAAGCGGGACGACACGGCGAAGCGGCAACTACGCTGGGGGCATGCGGATCTCGGTGGCGGCGGACGAGCGGGTCGGGGTGGCCGAGGAACTGGTCGGCGAGCTGGGCAAGCGCGGTCACGAGATCGTGCTGCACGGCGCGCTGTCCGCCGAGGAGCGTGACGACTGGGCATGGGCCAGCGAAGCGGCGGCCCGTGACGTGGCTCGAGGCCATACCGACCAGGCGATCGTCTGCTGCTGGACCGGCACCGGCGCCTCGATCGCGGCCAACAAGGTCCCCGGCGTGCGCGCCGCGCTCTGCGCGGACGCCTCGACCGCGGCGGGCGCCCGCACCTGGAACGACGCCAACGTCCTGGCCCTGAGCCTACGTTCGACCTCCAGCGCCGAACTCCGCGAAATCCTCGACGCCTGGTTCACCACCGAACCGAGCGCCAGCCCCGACGACCAGGCCAATATCGCCCATCTCGCCGAAATCGAACGCGCCATCGAGGCCTGACGAAGCCGCCGGACTCCGCGTGACGCGCTCCATCGACAGCATGTGAAGGGGGGCGACCGGGCCCGCCTGCGAGGGCGACGGAACCCGGCGATACGGTCGAGGCATGCTCGTGCAGGGCCCCGGCGGCACGTTCGGGAACTATTCTCTCGAACGCTTGCTGGGTCGCGGCGGCATGGGCGAGGTGTGGTTGGCACACGACCATGACGGGCGCGCCGTCGCACTCAAGGTGCTGTCCGCGGCGTACACCGCCGATTCGCTCTATCGACAGCGCTTCGAGCGGGAGGCGCGGTTGGGCGCCCGGGTACGCAATCCGCACATCGTGACGATCCACGCATTCGGCGAGGTCGACGGCCACCTGTTCTTGGAGATGGCCTATATCGAGGGTGTCGACCTCGGCACACGCCTGAAATCGGGCGCGCTGCCACCGGATCGGGCCGTCGACGTCATCGTCCAGGCCGCCGAGGCGCTGGACGCCGCGCACGCGGCCGGACTCGTGCACCGCGATGTGAAGCCGGGCAACATCCTCCTGCACACCAGCGGTTTCGTGTATCTGATCGACTTCGGTATCGCCCGTGCCGCCGACAGCACCGCGCTCACCGCTACCGGGCTGGTGGTCGGCACACTGGGGTACATGGCGCCGGAGCGATTCACCGGCACGGTCGACGCCCGGTCCGATGTCTATTCGCTGGCCTGCGTGCTCTACGAAACCCTCACCGGAAAACCGCCCTACGGCGAAGGCGATCCGGCACAGCAGATGCACGCGCACCTGACGAGCGAACCGCCGCGTGCCGCGCGGGCTGCCCGCGACGTCCCGGCCGCACTCGACGCCGTCATAGCCCGGGGGATGGCCAAGGAGCCGGACGCGCGCTACAGCAGCGCGGGGAATTTCGCCGCGGCGGCCTCGGCTGCCCTGGCCCGATCCGCACCTGCGCTACCGCCCCCGCCTGTCACGCATACCACGGCACCGGCCGGCCACCCGGCTACTCGGAAGCTGACGGCCGCCACCCCGACGCCCCCGACGGCCGAGGTTCGTTCAGCCGCTCAGGCCGGGCAACGCGATCATCGATTGCGCGGATGGATACCCTTCGCCGCCGGAGCGGCGCTCGTCGCCGCGGTGGGGTTGTGGCTGCTCGGAAGCGGCATCGACTTCGGGTCCGCACCTGTTGCGGGTCCGACGGCCAGCGAAGCCGCCACGCCGACCGATGCCTCGCTGCCGTCGACCGGCGGGCAGGCCGCGAATCCGGGTCCTGCCGTGCGCGACGGAAACTTCGCTTTCACCGTGACCGGCGTGGCCTCCGACGCGACAACCGCGGCCGATTCCCACACAATCGTGACACTTACGGTCACCAACGTGTCCGACCGCGAACAAACCCTTGTCGTAGCCGATCAACGGCTGGTGACCACCGGCGGCCGCTCCGTCCCGCCCGACGCGGTGGTCACCGCCGAACTCAATTCGCCCGGCGACTCCGCGCGCCTCGCTCCCGGCCGCGTCAGTACGATCCGACTGGCCTTCGACCTGCCCGGCAAGAACAAGAACGGCAAGAAGAACGACAAGAAGGACGATGTCGCGAGCCACTTGATTCTGCGCGGCGCACCGTCGTCGCCCGGCGTCACCGTGCCGATCGGCTGACCGATCGCGCGACGGTTCCGTGGTCAGGAAAGGGCGTGGTCGAGGTCGTCCAGGAGGTCTTCGACGTCTTCGAGGCCCACCGAGATGCGCACGACGCCGTCGGTCAGGCCGATGGTTGCCCGGCCTTCGGGGCCCATGGCGCGGTGGGTGGTGGTGGCCGGGTGCGTGATCAGGCTCTTGGCGTCACCGAGGTTGTTGGAGATGTCGACGATGCGCAACCCGTTCAGGACTTCGAAAGCGCGCTTCTTCGCCTCGTTCTGGGGTGCGTTCAGCTCGAAGGTGACCACGGTGCCGCCTCCGCTCATCTGACCGGTGGCCAGCGCGTGCTGCGGATGTGATTCCAGGAACGGGTATCGCACCCAGCTGACGGCCGGGTTGCTCTCCAGGAAGCGGGCGATGCGCAGGGCGGACTCCGTGGAATGGCGCACCCGCAGCGGCATCGTCTCCAGACCCTTGAGCAGTGTCCACGCGTTGAACGGGCTCAGCGCCGGACCGGTATGGCGCATCAGCGTTTTCACCGGCCCGCCGATGTAGTCCTGCGCGCCCAGAATCGCGCCGCCCAGCACGCGGCCTTGCCCATCGATGTGCTTGGTGCCCGAGTAGACCACCACGTCGGCGCCGAGTTCGAAGCCACGTTGCAGCAGCGGAGTGGCGAACACGTTGTCCAGCACGACTTTCGCACCCGCCGCGTGCGCCAGCTCGGTTACCCGGCGCACGTCGACCAGCGTCTGCATCGGATTGGCGGGCGTCTCGAAGAACACCGCCTGGGTGGGCACCGACAGCGCCTGTTCCCACTGGTCGAGATCCTCGCCATCGACGAAGACGGTCTCCACGCCCCAGCGCGGCAGGATCTCGTTGCACACCACGAAGCACGAGCCGAACAGGCTGCGCGCGGCGACGAGCCGGTCGCCCGCGCTCAGCAGCGCGCCCAGCGCGGTGAACACCGCGGACATGCCACTCGCGGTCGCGAAGCACGCTTCGGCGCCGTCGAGCAGGCGCATCCGCTCCTCGAACATGGCCACGGTGGGGTTGCCGTAGCGGGAGTAGACGAAGTGCTCCACCTCGCCGGTGAACGCGGCCTCGGCGGCCTCGGCACTCTCGTAGACGAAGCCGGAGGTCAGAAAGAGCGCCTCGGCGGTCTCCTCGAAACCGGAGCGCCGCAGGCCGCCACGCACGCCGAGCGTCGCGGGGCCGACGCCGTCAGGCAGTGGCTTGTCGAACGCGCCGCCGGTGATCACGACTGCCGCCAGGGCAGTCCGAGGGCACGCCAGCCCGCGCCGCCGCGATGCCCGAATTCGTCGAGCGGGCCTTCGAAGCCCTCGAGCACGTTGTAGGAGGTGCGGTAACCCGCCGACGTGGCGGTGATCGCCGCGCCCACCGAACGCTGGCCGGAGCGACAGAGGAAGACGACGGGAGCATCGGGGTCGTGACCGTCGAGCGCCTGCTTCAACTGCTCGACGAACGCCTCGTTGCGCGCACCCGTCGAGTCGACCCACTCGATCAGCACGGTCGGCCGTTCGATGGAGCTCGTGTCGGGGACGCCGACGAACCTCCATTCCGCTTCCGTCCGCACGTCCACCAGGACGGCTTCGGGATTGTCCCGCAACAGTTCCCATGCCTGCTGCGGAGTGATGTCACCGGCATAACTCATGTGCACCTCCTGCGAATCCGCACTTGCCGCGCCCGGGACCGGGGCGCCGCCAGGTCGTCACCCGGAGCACCCCACCGCGGAGGAGGGTTGCCGACCAGTAATGCCGGGGCTTGACACTGGTTCTCATGACCTTCGACTGAGATTGCACCGACCCGGGTCACCCTGTCAAACCCTGGCGCGCACCGCGCGAACGCTCAGGTGCAGACCAGCCACTTGCCGCCGGACCTGGTGAGATTCCAGGTCGACGTCGCCTCCCGCCCGTCCACCTTCGTCGTCACGGTCGCCTTGCCCCGGTCGCCGTCCACCATGGGGCTGTCGATTTTCGTGATCTCGACCGGCTTTCCGGCGCCGTCTCGGCCCGCCAGCGGCGAGCGGCTCGCGTCGAAACCCTGGCAGGCGGTGCCCGGCGGCGGCACGGCGTCGCTGCGATTGGAGCCGTCGACGAAATTGCGGACGGCCGCCACGAGGCGGTCGGCTTCTGTGACATTTTTCTCAGCGGGCGACAGCACACCGCCGAGCACGATCGCGATCAGCACGATCGCCGCGACCACCGCGGCCGCGATGAACGGGGCCGCGGAGCGCTTGTCGGTCTGATCGACCCGGATGATCTCATCCTCGCCCGGGGTCGGCTGCTGTTCGCTCATGACTCGATGATCCCTGGTCGGCGCGGGTATCGAGCGCTCGGCCCCCGGCTCAGGACCGCGGCGATCACGACCGGGGCCGGGCGGCCGCGATAGGCGGCGCGGAACCGGGTAAGCGACGGATGTGGCTTGCGATGACATCCGCCGAGTTCACGCACCGCCGCGGGGTGGGATCGACCATCCCGATAGAATCGCGGAACGGCGTCCTGCTGTCATAGCGAATCGGCAGCTCCACGCCGCGGAACGGAGCACCGTGCAGCCACGAGCCGGCAACGCCGGCGTCCGCACCGGACGGGTGCGACGAGCCGGTGCGTCAACTTAGCCTAAGCTAAGCCCAGACGTCATTCATTGTTTCGACCATAAGGTGCGCGTAAAAGATGACCGAACAGAGTGCAGTAGAGGACGGCGGTGTCCGTGAGCCCTCCACGGTGACGCAGGCTTCCTCCTCCGGGCCTGACGCGCACACCGCGAAGACCCGCCCGCTCCGCATCGCGATCGTGGGCGCCGGACCGGCCGGGATCTACGCCGCCGACGCGTTGATGAAGTCCGATGCCGAGGTGAGCATCGACCTGTTCGAGCGCATGCCCGCGCCGTTCGGGTTGATCCGCTACGGCGTCGCGCCCGACCATCCGCGGATCAAGGGCATCATCACCGCCCTGCACAAGGTGCTGGACAAGCCGCAGGTGCGCCTGCTGGGCAATATCGACTACGGCACCGACATCACCCTCGACGACCTGCGCGCCTTCTACGACGCGGTGATCTTCTCCACCGGCGCCAACGCCGACCGCGCCCTGCCGATCCCCGGGATCGATCTGGACGGCTCCTTCGGCGCCGCCGACTTCGTCTCCTGGTACGACGGCCACCCCGACGTGCCCCGCACCTGGCCGTTGGACGCGGAGAAGGTCGCGGTCCTCGGCGTCGGCAACGTCGCGCTGGACGTCGCGCGCGTGCTGGCCAAGACCGGCGACGAGCTGCTGCCCACGGAGATCCCGCCGAACGTCTACAAGGGCCTGAAGGCCAACAAGGCCGTGGAAGTCCACGTCTTCGGCCGTCGCGGCCCGGCACAGGCCAAGTTCACCCCGCTGGAACTGCGCGAACTCGACCACTCGCCCACCATCGAAGTCATCGTCGACCCCGAGGACATCGACTACGACGAAGGCTCCGAAGCCGCGCGCCGCCACTCCAAGCAGGTGGACATGGTCGCCAACACCCTCGAGCAGTGGGCCATCCGCGACGCAGGCGACCGCCCGCACAAGCTGTTCCTGCACTTCTTCGAATCGCCCGCCGAGGTGCTCGGCGAGAACGGCAAGGTGGTCGGCCTGCGCACCGAGCGCACCCAGCTCGACGGCACCGGCAACGTCAAGGGCACCGGCGTGTTCAAGGACTGGGACGTGCAGGCGGTCTACCGTGCTGTCGGCTACCTGTCGCAGAACCTGACCCACCTGCCGTTCGACGACCAGGCGGGCACCGTGCCGAACGAAGCGGGTCGCGTGATCACCGACGAGAACGCCGACGGCGCCGCGCGGTACATGCCCGCCACCTACGTCACCGGCTGGATCAAGCGCGGCCCCGTGGGCCTGATCGGTCACACCAAGGGCGACGCCAACGAGACCATCGCCTGCCTGCTGGACGACGCTCCCAGCTTCGCACCGGCCGAGCGGCCCGAACCCGAGGCCGTCACCGAGTTCCTGGAGAGCAAGGGCATTCCGTTCACCACCTGGGCCGGCTGGTACCGCCTGGACGCGCACGAGCGCTCCCTCGGCGAGCCCGAGGGCCGCGAGCGGGTCAAGGTGGTGGAGCGCGAGGACATGCTGCGCGCCAGCGAACCGCACAAGGTCTGATCACCCGGCTGCGAACGACTCCGCTGCCACCGCGACACCCCCGCTGTGGCAGCGGAAAATCCGACACTGAGGCATTCTGTACAAGTGTTCGATGCCCACCTGCACATCTTCGACCCGCGGTTTCCGTTGGCCGAGAACGAGGGCTACCTGCCCGACCCGTTCACCATCGCCGATTACCGCAAGCGCATGTCGCGATTCGACATCGGCGGCGGCGCGGTGGTCAGCGGGTCGTTCCAGGGCACCGACCAGACGTACTTGAAGGCCGCCCTCGCCGAACTCGGTCCGGGCTGGGTCGGTGTCACCCGGCTCGACCTCGACGCCAGCGACGAGGAGATCCTCGAACTGGACCGCATCGGCGTGCGCGCGCTGCGCTTCAACCTCAAACGCGCGGCCACCGACATCACCGGGATGACGTTGCAGGCGCTGCGCGCGTACGAATTGGCGGGCTGGCACGTCGAGGTCTACATCGACGGCACGATGCTGGCCTCGCTGCAACCCGTCATCTCCAAGCTGCCCGCGCTGTCGGTCGACCATTTGGGCATGTCCGCGGAGGGCGTGCCTTTCCTGCTCGATCTCGTCGATCGCGGCGCCAAGGTCAAAGCGACGGGTTTCGGCCGGGTCGCCATGAACGTGGCCGACACGCTGCGCCGCATTCACGCCGTGAATCCCGAAGCCCTGATGTTCGGCACCGATCTGCCCGGCACTCGCGCCGGGCGCCCGTTCGAGGACTCGGACGTCGATCTGCTCTGTGACGTCGTGGGCACCGACATGTACGCGGTGCTGGAGGACAACGCACGCGCGTTCTACCGTCTCCCGGCCCGCGAGCGCACCGTCAGCACCGACCACGCCCCCACATTGCCGCTGTACCGCCCGGAACCGCCGACCCTGCGGCTGCGCCGCGACGAACTGCCCGACGAAAGCCGTGCGGGAGACACGATTCCGTTCCCCGCCATCGATCGGTAGCGCTCAGACGGCGAAGACGCCTACCACCCAGACCACGACGGCCAGCAGCGCGCCGAAGAGCTCGATCATGATGGACAGACCGACGCCCTTCAACGCGTGCACCGTCGCCTGCCAGGCCTGCCGGTTGACGCGCAGCCGCTGGAGTTCCGAAAGGTACACGCCGAGAACGAACCCCACGAACAGGCCGACCACCGGGATCACGAAGAAGCCGACCACGCCGAGTACCGCACCGAGGAAGACCGCGCGGTTGGACACCCCCGCGTCCTTCATCCTGCGCCCGGGCCAGGTGTATTTGACGACGCCGGAGAGCACCAGCAGCAACGTGCTGATCGCGAAAACCGTCCAGGCCGTGGCGCCCCCGGTCAGGAAGGTCCAGACGGCGATGGCCCCGAAGATCAGGATGACACCCGGCAGGATCGGCACGACGACCCCGACGAGGCCGACCAGAATCACAAGGCCGGCGAGAAGGGTGTACCACCCCTGATCAGACAGCGCGTCCACACGTGCAGCCTATAGCGGCGAGCGCTCCCGAGCTGTTCATGAGATTTCGCCATCTCGCAGGAACTCGGCGAGTGCTTCGTTGAAGCGCTCCGGTTCCTCCGAGAACGGCGCATGACCGCTGTGCTCGAAGCGCACCGCCTTCGCGTTCGGCAATTGCGCCGCGAGCCATTCGTCGAGCGGACCGGGGAAGATCTTGCTCTGCGCCCCGTAGATCAGCAGTGCGGGCACGGTGACCTCGGGCAGGACCTGCCGGAAGTCGGCGAAGGCCATGTCATACCAGACGGCGCAGGCCGCGGCGGTCGGCGTTTGCGCCGTCTCCGCGTACACCGCGTCGATCACCTCCGGTGGCGGGGTGTCGGCGAAGCATGCCGCGATGAACGGCTTGATCACCGACGGCCGCGCGTACTTCACCGCCTGCACGAAAACCGCGAGATCACTCTGGGAGTAGCCGCCCTGGAGCGGAAAGTCCCAGCCCGGCGCGTCGAGAAATCGCGGCGACTGGTCCACGAAGACCACCGAATGCAGCCGCTCACAATCGAACTGCTGAATGTAGGCGAGTATCACCGCTGTGCCCATCGACCAGCCGACCAGGCATACGTCATCGAGCGAGAGGTGATCGAGCAGACTGCGGATGTCCCGTGCGTACTGCGCGAGAGTATGCCCGTCGTCGGTCTTCCCAGAGGCGCCGTGCCCGCGAAGATCGAGATTGATCACCCGGTTTCCCGCCGCCAGGGCGGGCACGTTCTGCGCCCAGAAGGTGCTGTTCATGGTCCATCCGTGAATGAGCACGACAGGACGCCCGGTCCCGTGATCCTCGTAGTACATCGGCACACCGTCGGGCAGTTCGAAGTATGGCATCGACAACCTCCAGTTCACGAGAAATGGTTTCGCACACGATGGCGCGCATTCCTCGCGCGGAGAAGGCGCCGAACGGGGGTTGCATGAACGTTGCAGCGCAGCGCAACCCGTTGTCAGGGCGATGGCGCGGTACTTACTCTGGTCTCGACGCCAGGACGTCTCCGGGCGGTAGGACACTGTGGCCGATCGAAATACGACGAGGCACCCGCTTTTGGTGACAAGGCAGACGCACTTGATGCGTGCGGACGTGCGCGCCTCGTGGGATCGCGCCCGTGGTCGCGGCCTGCATCCGGACCGGCATCTGCCCGAGGTCGGCCTGACCGACGACGAGGTGCGCACCTGGCGCAGAAATCACCGGATGGCCTCGGTCTGGCCGGTCCTGTTCGCGAGCCTCGAGGGTGCCGCGTTCGAACCGGGCCACGTCCTGTTCGGCGCCGACGCGGACGGCCATTTGCTCTGGGTACAGGGCGATTCGACGACCAGACGAGCAGCGGGACGAGCCAATCTCGTGCCAGGAGCGCGCTGGCACGAAACCGAAGCGGGCACCAACGGCGTGGGCACCGCTCTGGCTCTGGGGCGCGCGTTCCAAGTCCGCGGCACCGAGCACTACCTGTCGGTGGCCGCGGACTTCACCTGCACGGCAGCACCGATCAGGGACCCGGTGGGTGGCGCTGTGATCGGCGTAGTCGACGTCACCTGCAGACTTCGCCACACGAATGCGCTGGCGTTGCCTCTGGTCACGACCGCGGCGCGGCTGGCCGAGGCGCACCTTCGTGAACTCACCAGGCGGCATGACGCCGAGGTGCGCACCCGCTACCTGGATCGTGTCCTCAGCCGGGCCGGCGACCGCGGCGCCCTGCTGTCGCACGAGGGCCGGCTGTTGCACGCGTGGCCTCCGGGTTGGCTGCCCGATGTCTGGCCCGCACCACTGGTCGAGGGCGAAACCGAACTGCCCGACGGTCGGCGCGTAGTAATCGAAAGGCTCGCGCCGGGCGGACCCTTCTCCGTCTACGCTCTGCCGGACAGCGTTTCGGGCGCGCGGGCGCCCCGCGTGAGCGCACTGGGCCGTGCCCGCGCCCTGCTGTGGATGGACGGCGTCGTCCACGAACTGAGTCCTCGGCACAGCGAGCTGGTGGTTCTTCTGCTCGACAACCCCCACGGGCTGACCGCGGCGCACTTGGCCGAAGAGCTGTACGGGACCGGCGGAAAGACGGTAACGGTACGAGCGGAACTGGCCAGGCTCCGGCGAATCGTCGGATATCGCCTGGTGTCGGACCCGTACCGGCTCGACCCTCGAATCCACGCCGACTTCCGGCAGGTGGAGGCCGGTCTCGGGCCGGGATCCGGCAGCGAGCTCCGGAATCGATATCCAGGTACTTTGCTGCCCGACTCCCAGGCTCCCGGCATTCGACGAATAAGACATCGATTGCACAGCAGGCTGGTATCCGCTGATCGTTGGTGACAGCCTCCGGCGCCCGGCGATTCCCAGTGATGAGGACCACGCGGTAACACCCGACGTCACAATTGATCTCGGCCACAGCGCTGGGCGAGAGACGTGCCGGATGGGCTTGTGGGCATGCGGAGGTGATTGTGACCAGCGGGGAAGTGGCTCACCTCGTGGAGGAACAGGCAGCGAGCGAGGGCGGACCCGCCGACAACTCGACCGGCATCCCGGGGCCCGCGACCCCTGCGGCCGAGCGGAAAGACCCCGGTATCGCCGCCCAGGCAGCCCGTGCTCTCACCGATCTGGCGCGGCACGCGCCCGGCGCAACCACCGCTGCGCCCACGTCGAACTCACGCGCGCAACCCGTTTCCGCACCCGCTACCGCCCCCAACGGCGCACAACCACCACCGGCTACCGGCACTGCGGTCCCCGGCGGGGCTGTGGCGCCGCAGCCCGGTGGCCTGGTGGCACCGCCCGAGGGCGCCGCACCGCCGTCGAACGCCGCCGCGCCACCAGCGAGCGGCGAGCCCGCCGCACCTCCGCCCGGGATCGACCCGGAGATGATCGCGAGCCTCGCCCCGGCCGCCATGACGGCCGGGTCGATGGCCATGATGGCGCTGCCGATGCTGGCGCAGGCGCTCTCCGGCCTCGCGGGCGGCGGATCCGGCGCGGGCTCGGGCGGGTCGAAAGCCACCGACACCGCCGCTGCGGGAGCCGCAATGACTCCGGAGGCCCAGCGAGCGCTGGAGGCGTTGAAAAAGCTGGAGGCGCTGTACGGCACCGACGGCGACGCGGCGGGCACCGCAAGTCTGGGGGCACGCCCCAGTGGATCGGTCGGCTCGGGCGCGGGAGCGACAGCGATCAAGGCGCGAGCGCTGTTCCAGAAGAACGCGGCGAAGGCGTTCGACAACCTGGACAACGACCTCGCGCGATACATTTCCGGCCTGGCCGGGGACAGCCGGGCCGACCGGAAAGCCGTGGTCCGGCTGATCCGAGATGTCAACGTGCAACTCGCCGAACTCGGGCCCAGCGCCTACACCAAGGAAGGTCAGCGGAAGGTACACCAGATACTCTCCGAGGCTCTGCGGAAAGCCCAGACCATAGTCCGGGGAGGACAGGCCAAGGCGACCGAAACCGCCGCCATGGTGGACCGCCTCACCGCGCAATACCTCAACGGCATAGCCGGAAAACACACCAGGCTCGCGAGCGCGTTGCCGGGCGACGGCCGCCCCCGCTCGCCCCTCGACCCGGGGAAATACCGAATCACCTCGCACTACGGTCCCCGGGGCGGCAAGCACCACGGCGGGCTCGACCTCGCCGCCCCGTCCGGCACGCCCATCTACGCCGCCACCGGCGGCACCGTGGTCAAAGCGGGCAACTTCGGCGACGGGTACGGCTATCAGGTTCGGATCCGGTCCGCCGACGGCACCGAGACCATCTACGCCCACCAGACCCCGGGCAGCATCCGGGTCCAGAGCGGCCAGCGAGTCGCCGCGGGCACCGTGATCGGCGCCGTCGGGTCCACCGGCAACTCCACCGGCCCGCACTTGCACTACGAGGTGCGGCGCAACGGCCGCCCTGTCGAGCCCGTCGCCTATCTCGCGTCGCAGGGTGTTCGAGTATGACCCGGCTCCGGCCGCAGCGTTATTGTCATACTGTCAATACACCTCCCGGTCACGTCCGGGAGGACGCACCGGCCAGCGGTGCGCTGGATCAACGACGAACCGAGGTAGGGCGTGAGCAATCCATCCACCGCCGAGCGAGGCCCGCTCGCGGGCATCAAGGTCATCGAGTTGGCCGGTATCGGCCCTGGTCCACACGCCGCGCTGCTGCTCGCCGATCTGGGCGCCGACGTGGTGCGGGTGCAGCGGGCGGGCCAGCTGCCCGGCGGGTTCGACCGGCCGCAGCTGCGTGGCCGGACCATCGTCGAGGCCAACCTCAAGGACCCGGCCGACATCGAGAAGGTGCTCGGTCTCATCGAGAAGGCGGACGTGCTGATCGAGGGCTTCCGCCCCGGCGTCACCGAGCGGATGGGCCTCGGCCCGGACGACGCGCTCGCCCGCAACCCGCGCCTGGTCTACGGGCGGATGACCGGATGGGGCCAGGAGGGCCCGCTGGCCGACCGCGCCGGGCACGACATCAACTACATCTCCATCACCGGCGTGCTGCACGCCATCGGCCGCAAGGGTGAACGCCCGGTTCCGCCGCTGAACATGGTGGGCGATTTCGGCGGCGGCTCGATGTTCCTGGTGTTCGGCATCCTCGCCGCGCTGGTCGAACGGCAGCAGTCCGGCAAGGGCCAGGTGATCGACGCGGCCATGGTCGATGGCGCCCTTGCCCTTTCGCACATGATCTGGGGCATGCGCGGCGTCGGCGCCTGGTCCGACGAGCGCGGGGTGAACCTGCTCGACACCGGGATGTCGTTCTACGACACCTACGAAACCGCCGACGGAAAGTACATGGCGGTCGGTGCGATCGAACCGCAGTTCTACGCACAGCTGCTCGCCGGCCTGGAGATCGACGCGGACGGCCTGCCTTTCCAGCTCGACCCCGCCGGTCAGGACACGCTGAAAAAGCTGTTCACCGAACGTTTCCGGACCAAGACCCGGGACGAGTGGGCCGAGATCTTCGTCGGCACCGACGCGTGCGTCTCGCCCGTGCTCACCTTCGAGGAGGCGAAGCGCAACGAGCACGTCGCCGCCCGCGGCTCCCTGATCGAGCTGGACGACATCACCCAGCATGCCCCCGCCCCGCGATTCTCCCGTACCCCGAACGGGATTCCGACCCCGCCGCCGACCACCGCCACTCCGATCGAGTCGGTCTGGGCCGACTGAGGGCGGAGCGGGGTGTCGCGGCGCATCGCCGCGGTACCCCGCTCGCTGATTGAAAGTTGCAACAAACCAACCGGTTCGACAGTTTGGCACCCCACCTGCCATACTGTCCGCGAGCTGGCGGCCTTCGAGAACAGCGGATCTCATCGAGACCGATCCGGTCCGCTCCTTGACCGCAGCTCGAGCTGGAGGCCGAGGCGCCGTGCGAGCTTTCCGCACGCCGCCCGAGCACGACAAGCCGGCCCCGAGGGGTGGCCGGCCGATCGTGCCCGGCGGCGCTCGGAGGGGAAGTGCCGCCGGCGGAGGCTCCCCCCGCGGCGGCGAGATCGCCTCAGTAGCAGGTCAACGGCGTCAACGGGTCCGCGGCGCGCGGTGTGAGCGCCACATAGGCGGAGGCAATGGCCTTGACCGCCAATCGCAATTCCGGTTCCCGATGGGTGAACGGCAGCCGCAGGAACCGTTCGAAAGCGCCCTGCACACCGAATCGAGGCCCGGCCGCGAGCAGTACACCGTGGTTGGGCGCCGTGGCGGCGAGCGCCGTGGAGACCGAAGTCGGCAGCTGTGCCCACACCGACATGCCACCCGCGCCGACGGTGACGCGCCAGTCCGGCAGTTCCTCGGCGAGCGTGTCGAGCAGAGCGGCACGCTGCGAACGCAATTGGCCGCGCCTGCGGTCGAGAATGATGTCCGCGTGCTCGAGCAGGTGCACGGTGGCCAACTGGTCCATCACCGGGGTGCCGAGGTCCACCGTGGAGCGGATGCCGAGCAGTTTGGTGATCAGCGCCTGATTGGTCCGGATCCAGCCGACGCGCAGACCGCCCCAGAACGACTTCGAAGCCGAGCCGATGGTGACGATCTCGGCGCCCTTGGCGAAGGCCGCGACCGGCGGCTGTGCGACGTCCTCGCTCAGCCCGAGATCCGCCATGGACTCATCGATCACGACGGTCATCCTGGTTTCTCTCGCGATCGCGGCGAGTTCGGCGCGGCCGTCGGCGTCCATCAGCAGGCCGGTCGGGTTGTTGTAGTCCGGCACCAGATAGGCCAGGCTGGCCGCGGTCTGCCGGGCGGCGCTGCGGATGCCGTCGAGATCCCAGCCGCCCGCCGGGTCCTCCGGTCGCAGCGGCACCGGCACCGGCCGGGCGCCGACGTCACGGATCGCCTCGATGGCATTCGGATAGGTCGGGTGGTCGATGAGCACGCGGGCGGCGGGCGCCGTGAGCACGTTCAGCAACAGCCGCAGACCGTGCTGGGCGCCGAGGGTGACCAGGATCTGGTCGGGCTCGGTCGGCAAGCCGCGCGCGGTGTAGCGGCGGGCGATCGCCTCGCGTAGCGCGAGCACGCCGACCGGGTCCATGCCGTGGGTGCCGAGGTATGCCGGAATCCCTTCCAGAGCAGCCGAATACGCGTCCTGCATCTCCAGCGGGGCGGCCATGGCGGCATAGGTCATGTCGATGGTGGGCAGCTCGGGCGAGCCCATCATCGCGAGGATGCTCCTGGCCGGTTTGACGCCGTCGTGCTGCACGTCCTGGGGCAGGGCCACCGTGCTGCGTGATCCCTGACGGCTGATCAGGTAGCCGTGCTCGCGCAGCAGCGCGTAGGTGGAGGTGATGGTGGTGCGGCTGACCCCGAGGGTGGCGGCGAGATCGCGTTCGCTGGGCAACGCGACACCCAGCGGCGCGCGACCGTCGTGGATCAGCAGCCGGATGCCTTCGGCGAGCGCCAGGTACGCCGGGCGGGTGGACCGCCGCCCGGCCGCGTCCGGCTCACCATCGTCCGCGTGCCGCCAGCGGCCCAGATCGCGGGCCAGGCTGCCCGCGCCGATCACTCTCGTCGCCATGCGGTCCAGTATCGGCCGATTGGATATTTCTTGGCAAGGCCAGTGGCGCGCACGCTGGCGGATATGACCGCCCTCGCCACACTGCTCCTGCTCGCCCTGTCCGGCTACCTGATCTACCGGTACGCACCGAGCCGCGACGAACGCGCGTTCCGTCTCGAACGCTTCCATCCGGGCACGCCGATGTCCGACCAAACCCTCTCCTACTACGACCACCAGCGGCGATACTCCGACCTCGCCGCGATCTACGGCCACAGCGACATGCCGGACCCGGCCTCGCCCAGCATGGCGAAGTCCACGGCGATCGCCCCTCGGCCGCCGGCGTCCGCGCTCGGCCTGTCATCACGGAAGGCCGCCTCACCCGCACCAGGCCAGTGCGGCGGCAGCACGCGCCCCAGCATGTCCGCCCCGCTCGCCCGCCGCGCCGAGCCCGGAGGCGCTCGACGTGTCGAAGGCGCATCAAAGGCCAGTTCGGATTAACTGGACTGCCCATTGCGAACTTGTCGGTCCGTCGGTGCAGACTTGGCAACATGAGTGACGCCACTCGCCTCACCTCCCCGACCGATCGCCCCGCCGAGGCCACCGGTTCCACCACGCAGCCCGTGGCCTCCGGCCGTGCCGCGGCGGCGCTGTTCGACACCGCGATCGGTTGCTGCGCCATCGCATGGAGCGGTGCGGGGGTGATCCGATTCCAACTCCCGGAGGCGGGCCCGGCGGCCACCCGCGCGCGCATCACCCGCCCTCGCGCTGGGGAAGAGGTTCACGAAGAAACACCCACCGCCGCCATCGCCGAGGCCATCACGGGCATCCGCGCCCACCTCGCGGGCGAGCTCGA
The DNA here is from genome assembly GCF_021183645.1 of Nocardia gipuzkoensis. Classification (NCBI taxonomy): domain Bacteria; kingdom Bacillati; phylum Actinomycetota; class Actinomycetes; order Mycobacteriales; family Nocardiaceae; genus Nocardia; species Nocardia gipuzkoensis. Next base: position 2,177,705 of record NZ_CP089225.1, read on the forward strand.
CGATCTGCGCTGGATTCCGGTGGACACCAGCGGAATTCCGGACTTCCACCGCGCCGTCTACACCGTCACACGTGCCATCGACCCCGGCCACACTCTCAGCTACGGCCAAGTCGCCGACCGTGTCGGCGCACCGGGCGGAGCCCAGGCGGTCGGACAGGCCCTGGGCCGCAACCCGATTCCGCTGATCATCCCGTGCCACCGCGTGCTCGCCGCCGACCACGCGCTACACGGCTTCTCCGCCCCCGGCGGAATCGATACCAAGCAACGCCTGCTGACCATCGAACGCACCTCAGGATTCGGCGAGCCCACCTTGTTCTGAGCGGCCGCGCGCGGACCCTGGTGTGGTCCAGACCTGATGCGCTCGTCGCGGCACGGACTCGGGGTGATCACCTAGCTCGACCACATGGGAATATCGGTCTGCCCGCCCTGATGGCCGCACCCGCCACATCGGTGTCGAGCAGCCCACCATCCAGCGCACAGCTCAGTCGATCGGGTGCGCGCGGAAGAACTCGCAGGCGTCTCCGGTGATGTATCCCTCGGCGCAGCCGAAGTACGTCTGGATGCAGGCGTTGGTGGAGCAGCCGAGTTCGATCAGCTTCTGCCTGATCCGGGCGTTGCGCTCTTGGGGCGTCTCGGTTTTCGGCGCCACCGTCGCCGAGGTGAGCGGCGAACTGGTGACCGGCTGCGGCTGCCCGTCCGAGCATCCGGCGGCCAGGACCAGACCGGCCGCCATCGCACTCACCACCGCGGTCGATCGCACGGTCATCCTACGCTCCCGGTCTCGCCGCGCATCAGCGCTCCGAGCGACTCGCGATCGGTGACATCCATCTTGATGCAGGCCCGGTAGAGATGGCCCTCGACGGTGCGCACCGAAACGGTGAGCCGGTCGGCGATCTGCCGGTTGGACAGGCCCGCGGCGACGAGGTTCGCGATCTCGCGTTCCCGGGCGGTCAAGGGCAAGGGCTGCGCGGCCTGCCGCAGCGCCGGAGTGCTCGCTCCGCCGCACGCCGCGGCTAGCCGGTTGGCCGCGGCGGCGGACTCCAGCAGCCTGCGCCGATCGCCTGCTCGCTCATGTGCCGAGGCGGCCTGCGCCGCGGCGTCGGCGGCCGACAGCAGCACGCCGATGCGCTCGAATTCGGCGGCGGCCGCGTCGAGCCCCGGTCCGTCATGAGCGGCCAGCGCCACCGCGTGCCGCGCTTGCACCTGCACCAACCGCCCGTCCACCCGGGTGGCCAGCTCGGCGAGGCGTCCGGACACGGAATGGTCGCCGAAACGGGCCGCGGTGTGCAGCGCCAAAGCCTCGATCGCGTGCTGATGCGAGCGCGCTGCCGCGTCGGCCGCGTTGACCGCGATCCGGATGGCCGGGGTCACGGTTCCCTCGGCGGCGGCCAGCCAGGCGCGGGCCACTTCCAGCTGCGGCTCGTACACGGCGCTGTGCCTGCCACCCCGCGCGGTGGCGTGCGCGATCGATTCGGCGGCCTCGCCGGGGCGACCGAGCGCCGAATACGCCTCCGCCAGACGAATTCTCGCCGGGAACATCCATGCCGCGGCGCCCTCCGCGGCAAGTGCGGCCAGCGCCTGTTCCAGATTCTCGATGGCGTCCAGGAACCGGCCCTGCGCCGCGTCGACGGTGCCCTGCAAGATCTTCGACATGCCCCAGGCCAGGTATTGGCCCGGCGAGGAGTAGCCGACGAACGCCCCGGCGCGGCGTCGTGCGGCCTCCAGATCGCCGGTGAAGGTCAGCGCGAGCACCTCGGCGTGCGTGGACATGAAGCGGTTGAGCCCGTCGATGTGCTCCTCCACCTCGTGCCCGCGGGCCGCGTACTGCCTGGCCGCCTCACCCTTGCCCATCAGCGCCAGCGCCAGCCCGCCGCCGAACGCCGCCCACCACACCGCCCACGGCGGGGCGCCCTCGGCGGACATCACCGTTTCCGCCTCGGCGATCGCGTCGTCGACCCGGTTCTCGTTCACCAGACTCGCGGAGGCCAGACCGGTGAAGATGGCCGCGATCTTCGGATGCCGCACCTTTCCGCGCACCAACTTCAGCACCTCGTCGGCGCGGTCGGCATCACCCATGGCCCACAGCAGATTCGCCACCCGGGTACTGCCCCAGCGCGCCAGCTGCACCTCGTCGAGCTCGTCGGGGTCGAAACTGGCCAAGGTGCGCTCGGCCTCGATCCGGTGCCCCTGCCAGAGCAGGGCACGCGCCAGCAGGTCGGCGGATTCCACGCCGCCACGCCGCTCCACCGCGGCCCGCGCGAAGCGCTCGCCCAGGGGCAGGTTCGCCAATCCGATCGCGTCGGCCGCGGCCGCCTCGAACAATTCCAGATCCGCGGATTTGTCGCTGTCCAGGGCCAATTCGGCCAGCCGGATACGGTCGGCGGCGGAATTGATCCGGCGTTCCTTCAGCGACGAATACAGCCTGCCGCGCAGCCGCCGCGCCGAGGCGATACCGAGCCGGCGCCGGATCACCTCACCGAACAGCGGGTGGTTGTAGCGCACGATCAGTTGTCGCGAATTCTCCACCACGCGGATCACGCCGCGCGTTTCCGCGGCCTCGACCGCGTCCTCGCCCGCCAATTCGGCGAGGACGTCGAGATCGATCGGTTCACAGAAGGTCAGTAGTTCCAGCACTCGCAGCACCGGCTCCGGCAGCTGCTCGACCCGGTCTTCCAGCAGTGCGGCCAGCTCCGAGGTCACCGCGGCTCGGCCGCGCAGCTGCCATACCCCGTTGACCTGGCGCAGCGTGCCCGCCTCCAGCGCTCCCTCGACCAAATGCCGCAGGAACAACGCGTTTCCGGCGGAAGACTCCCACATCAGATTGGCGGTGAACCCCTCGAGCTGCCCGCCGAGCATCGACTCCACCAGCTCCACGCTCTGGCGCTGGGTGAACGGACGCAGGTCGATGCGCGTCAAATGGCCGTCTTTCCACAGCGACGTGACGGCGTCCGGCACCGGGACTCCACTGCGGACGGTCACCACGATGTGCGCGGCCTTGTCGATCGCCAGCTGGAGCAACAGCGTGGCGGAGAGCTGATCGAGCAGATGGGCGTCGTCCACGCCGATCACCGTGTCCCCGTCGGCGAGCAACGCCTCCCGCGCCGCCGACATGAACGTGACCGGATCGTGTGCCGTGTAGACGCCGACCATGTGCGCGAACACCCCCAGCGGGATGCTGCGCGCCGACTCGGTGCCCGCGACCCAGCGCACGTTGCCGCCGATCGCGGAGGTGGCATGCCTGGCCAGGGTGGTTTTGCCCACCCCGGCGTCGCCGGTCAGCACCACACCGACGTGCTCCGGACCGGTCAGTGCCGCGCGGATCGCCTCGAATTCGCTTTCGCGCTCGATCATCGGCCAGTTCCGAGCCATGCTCTAACTGTAGTTCTTCACCGATCATGATCGAAGCCGAGCGAGCACGATCGATGGGGCTAATTTGTGGTGATCGTGCCGAATTTCCGCTGGACCGCGCGGAATTCGAACAGGTTCTAGCCGAGTACGTCGTGCCGGACGATGGTCTGATCCCGGCCGGGACCCACGCCGATGCACGAAATACGGGCGCCGGAGAGCTCCTCCAAACGCAACACGTACGCCTGGGCATTGGCGGGCAGCTCCTCGAAGGTGCGCGCGCCGGAAATGTCCTCCCACCAACCGGGCATTTGCTCGAAAATCGGCTTCGCGTGATGGAATTCGGTCTGCGTGGTCGGCATCTGCTCCACCCGCTCGCCATCGACCTCGTAGGCGACGCAGATCGGCACCGTGTCCAGACTGGATAGAACGTCCAGTTTGGTGAGGAAGTAGTCGGTGATGCCGTTGACCCGGGTGGCGTAGCGCGCGATCACCGCGTCGAACCAGCCGCAGCGACGGGCGCGGCCGGTGGTGACGCCGACCTCGCCGCCGGTCTTGGCCAGGTAGGCGCCGAACTCGTCGAACAACTCGGTCGGGAACGGGCCGGAACCGACCCGGGTGGTGTAGCACTTCAGGATGCCGAGCACCGTGTTGATCCGGTTCGGTCCGATGCCCGCGCCGACCGCCGCGCCGCCCGATGTCGGGTTCGACGAGGTGACGTACGGATAGGTGCCGTGGTCGACGTCCAGCAGCGTGCCCTGCGAGCCCTCCAGCAGGACGGTCTCGCCGCGCTCCAGCGCCAGATTCAGCTTCAGCCGGGTGTCGGCGATCCGGTGTTTGAAGCTGTCGGCTTGGGTGAGCACCTCGTCGACCACCTGCTGCGGATCCAGCGCGCGGCGGTTGTAGATCTTGACCAGCACCTGGTTCTTGAACTCCAGCGCCGCCTCGACCTTCTGGGTGAGGATCTTCTCGTCCAGCACGTCCGCCACGCGCACGCCGACGCGGGCGACCTTGTCCTGGTAGCACGGCCCGATACCGCGGCCGGTGGTGCCGATCTTCTTGTTGCCGAGGAAGCGTTCGGTGACCTTATCGATGGCCACGTGGTACGGCATGATCAGGTGCGCGTCGGCCGAGAGCAGCAGACCGGAGGTGTCGACACCGCGCTCTTCCAGACCCGCGAGCTCGTCGAGCAGCACGCCGGGGTCCACGACGACGCCGTTGCCGATGACATTCGTCACGCCCGGGGTCAGGATGCCGGAGGGAATCAGGTGCAACGCGAAGTTGTCACCGTTCGGCAACACCACGGTGTGACCGGCGTTGTTGCCGCCTTGGTATCGGACCACCCACTGCACCCTGCCGCCGAGCAGGTCGGTTGCTTTGCCCTTTCCCTCGTCACCCCACTGGGCGCCGATGAGGACGATTGCCGGCATGGTCGTGTCTCCTACGGTTCGACAGGCAACACTGATGTGTTGCAGCTACCTGCCGTACTGAGGCGGTGGCCGGAAGGACAGTCTAGCCGACCTGTCCGCGGCGGCATCGCGGCGGATCTCGTCGTAGGCTCGACAACCGTGTGGTCGCGGCCGGGCAGGGCTATGGTTGCACGGCACGCCGAGCGGCAGCGCGGCGTGGACGGGAGAGCCGCAGTGGGTTCGCCCGCGATCGCGAGGGGCCCGACGGTGTCGGCTCGAACCGAGGAGGGTGTACGGCAGCTTGAGTACCCATGTTCTCCGCTGCGACGGCGCCCCCGTCCCCATCGCGCTCGCGGCACTGCCGACCACGCAGACGGCCGCCGTCCCCGATACCGCCGTGATCGACGAACTGCTTCCCGTGCTGGCCGCCGACAGCCTGCCGCGGCTGATCGTGCTGGGCGAGGACGCCGCGCTGGCCGCGGTGCTCACCCACCTGATGCGCACCGAGCGCCTGCACGTGGAGATCGGCTACGTGCCGATCGAGAAGACCTACGCTTCGCGTGCGTACCAGACCGGTACCGGCAACGCCGCCGCCAAGCGCGCCATCGAAGGCCGCGCCGTCGAGACGCCGCTGGTTCGCGACGACACCGGCAAGGTACTCGCGGGCCGAGCGGTGATCACCGGCGTCGGCGGCGAGAAGCTGGAGGGCGAAGCGTACGTCGACGAGACGCTGCTGTTCTCCGGAAAGGTGACGGCCATGCTCGTCTCGCCGTCCCTCGAACCGCCCGGCGTGCGAGCCACCATACGCAAAGGCTTCCGCAAACGGCGCTGGGTGGAGGGGCGCGCGGCGCAACTCGGCACGCCCGGCGCGATCGTGACCAGGGACGGCGTCCGCGCTGATCGCCCGGTGCCGCGCTCGAGCTTCTACCGCCACCACGAACCATGGCTGCTGGTGCGATGAACGCTCCGTTCCCGATCGACCGCCGATCACGCGCGGTCCGGCCGAGCCCGGTGTTCCTGCTCGTGATCGCCCTGACCGCCGTCGGCGGCGCGCTGGCCTGGGACGCCCCGCTGGACTCGACCAGAGCCAAGGCCGGGGTGTTCGTCTTCGTGGTGGCCGGGTGGGTGGTGACGCTGTGCCTGCACGAGTTCGCGCACGCGTACACGGCCTGGCGCGCGGGCGATCGCGAGGTCGAGTTGCGCGGCTATCTGACGCTCAACCCGTTGAAGTACAGCCATCCCCTGCTGTCGATCGTGTTGCCGATGGTGTTCATCGCGCTCGGCGGCATCGGCTTGCCGGGCGGCGCGGTCTACGTGCACACGCACAATGTCGCGCCGCGCACACAGCGGATCATCAGCGGCGCAGGCCCCGCGGTGAACGCGCTGTGCGCGGTGCTGCTCTTGGTGGTGGTCCGGATCTGGGGCGGTACCGACCAGCACCCCGCGTTCTGGTTCGGCGTCAGTTTCCTTGCGTTCCTGCAGATCACGGCGACGCTGCTGAACCTGATCCCGCTGCCAGGACTGGACGGTTACGGCATCGTCGAGCCTTCGCTGAGCTACCAGACCAGACGCTCACTCGACCAGTTCAAGCCGTTCGGCATGCTGATCCTGTTCGCGTTGCTGTTCACTCCCGCCATCAACGAGGTGTTCTTCGACGCGGTGTACGCGCTGTTCGAACTGTCCGGCGTTCCGTCGAATTGGTCGCGCTACGGCGGCTATCTGACGCGATTCTGGACCTGATCGCCGGGATCGGTTCCCGGCGAGGCGCGAAGCCGCCCGGTCGGGTCGGCCGGGCGGCCCCGCTTCTTCGCCCGCTTTCGATCCGCCCCACCCTCCGGCCACCACACCCCTTGGCCGGAAGGCCCTTTCGTCCACGTGCGAAGCGATCGACCGCGATACCCCTCGAACTCGCGGTCACATCGCAAAACTACGGCGGGCAGCGGCCCGCGACACGAGTAGCGCACTACTTGAAGATCAACTTTTCGGCGTGCCGCGCCCGGCGCGGACCACGGTGCCCGGCGCGAATGTCCGAATACCGCTGAGTAGTCCGGCTTCAGACCTCCGGCCGCACATACGGATTCTTGACTGTCGGCGGCAGCAGGGCAATCGCCGAGATACGCTGCACGCCGCACACTTGCATCAGGTCTACCAGCGTCGACCGTACCTGCGCGAAGACGACGTGCGCCGAGAGCCCCGCGCCCGCTACCAATTCCGGGCGCGCGCCCTTCGCGACCGAGCGCAGTACGCGGGCGGCCTCGGCCCGATCGGGCTGCTCGCCCGGGTCGGTCAGCATCATCCGGCGCACCACGTCGACGGCCTGGCCGAGCCGCTCCACCTCGTCGATCAGTCCGGGGTCGAGGATTTCGTCGTCGCGCACCAGAGTCAGCGAGCGGCGCAACAGGACCCGGGTGTTGCGGATGGCGTTGTCCAGCGGATCCGCCGTGGCCCTGATGCGATCGAGGCGGGGACGGGAGTTCCAGTACAGCGGTGAGATCCGGCTGATCTCGCGGCCGCCCTCGAGGGTGGCGCGCAACGCGTCGATCTGCGGCTGGGTGGCGCGCATCGCGGTGAGCGCGCGGTGCAGCTTCTCCGGATCCTGTTCGAGCAGTCCGTCGGCGCAGTCGGTGATCGACTTGCCCATCACGCCGAGGATGTCCGCGGCCAGCGTCCGCGCCCTGCGCACGGGGTGCTGGGGTATCGCGGCGACCACCACCACGCCGACCAGACCGCCCACCAAGGCGTCGATCATGCGGGACAGGCCGCCGCCCGCCGAAGGCGGCAGCAACGTCGCGACCAGCACGGCGGAACCCGCCGCCTGCATGGTGATGATCGAGCCGCCGTCCAGGAACACGGCCGCGGCCATGGCGACCGCGACCACCAGCGCGATCTGCCACACGCCGGTGCCCGCGCGGGAGATGAACAGGTCGCCGATGCCGATGCCGACCGCGACGCCGACCACGAGTTCCACCGAGCGGCGCAGCCGGGCGCCGAAGGAGATGCCGATGGACACCACGGCGGCCGTGGGCGCGAAGAACGGCAGCGCGTGGCCGATCACGTGATGGGCGAGGAACCAGGCCAGCGCGGCGCCGACCGCGCACTGGACGATCGGCAGGACCGACCGGCGCAGCCGCGCCCACGAGGTGCGCAACCTCGCCATGCTGCTCGCGCGAGCACTGCCGACACGGGAATCCGGGTCGAGCCCGCCCGTCATCCGGCCACCACCCGTCGTCGACTCGCTACGCGGTGCTCCGATCACTACGACTCAGTCGAGGCCGAGCTCCGCGGCCGCCCGGGGGTCGCAGTCTTCCAACAGGTCGAGGCAGCGTGCGTACTCGTCGGTCTCGCCGATCAGCTTGGCGGCGCGGGCCAGCGCGCCGACGCTGCGCAGGAAACCGCGATTCGGCTCGTGACTCCACGGCACCGGACCGAAGCCCTTCCAGCCGTTGCGGCGCAGCAGGTCGAGGCCGCGGTGATAGCCGGTGCGGGCGAAGGCGTACGCGGCGACGACGTCGTGATTGACCGCCTCGTCCTGAGCTTCGCCGCGGGCCAGCGCCGCCTCGGCGAGGTGCGCCCAGGCGATGGAGGCGGCCGGGTGATCGGCCGCGACCCGCACCGGATCGGCGTTGTCGAGGAGCGCGTCCTCGGCATCGGAGATTTCGGGTAGCAGTACCGGTTGCGGTCCGAGCAGGTCACCGAACGAGGTCATGCGGTTCATTCTGCACCGCAGGCCACTCCGGTCGACAGGCGGCCGCCTCGCCTCCCTTCGGCCCGGCGCAGGGCTGCAGACGGACTCCGTCCGACGGCGTCCGATACCCGGCTGCCTCGCCTTCACTCGCCCCGACGCAAGACCGCAGACAGACCCCACCCCACTGCCTCCGGCACACGGCAACCCCGCCGCCACTCGCCCCGACGCAAAACCGCAGACAGACCCGCCCCACAGCGTTCGTTATGCCGCTGCCGATTCTTCGCTCGCCCCGCGCGGGTCCGACGAGGACTTCGCATCCGCACTGGCGTGTGGTGTCGGCATTGGGGCCCAGCCACGAGGAGGGCCCGGCGGAGAACACGACCGCGGCCTGGAAGTTAGGCGGCGATGCGTAGCGCCCGGGGCAGGCTGAGACTGTGTTCGCCGCGTTCGAGGCAGCCCACCGTCTGGTACTGCATCCCCGGTGCGCGGGCCGGTTCATGCCGCGAGATGCCCGGATTTCGGGCCGGTGGTGGGTCGTCGAGCGGGCGACTGGGCGTTCGCTCGGCTCGGCGTGGGCTGATGACGGACTTCGCCGGGCCGCGCCCATTAGGCTGGCCGTCGAGTTCAACAGTTCCGCCTTAGCGAGGGGTGTGCGTGTCCGACCCGAACGACGAGAAGAACACGGCGCGGGATAGCGCCGGACCGGCCGACGCAGCCGGGGCCGACGCACGCCCCGACGCCGCCACCGAACGTATTCCGGCCACGGGAAAGGGCGCCCCGGCTTCCTCGGCCGCCCCCACCGAGCGCATTGCCAAGGCTCAGCGGCCGGGCGAAACCTCCGGTGGCACCGGCCGATCCGTCTCGGGCACAGACGCTTCCGCGGCGAGCCCGAAACCGGACGCGGGCACTCGCGGTCCAGCTCCCAGCGGGCCGCGAGCCGCGGAACCGGGGCAGGCCGTCGGCGGCCCGGCCCCGTCGAAGGACGCCAACTCGGCGCCGTCGAACACGGCGGGCGCGAACCCAGCGAACGGTCCCGCAGGCAGGACGAACTCACCGACCCCCGCCGCGCCGAATTCCGGCGCTTCCGCACCGGCGAAGGGCGCGGGCTCCGCCCAGCAGCCCACACCGCACCCCAGCGCGCCGAGCGGTACGAAGCCTGCGGCCCCGGACAACCGGACGAACTCCACGAACCAACCCGCTCCCGCGAATTCCCCGGCAGCCCAGTCCTCGGGTGCACCAGGCGCAGTCCGTAGTCCAGGCGCAACAGGTAGTACGGGCGCAGCCGGCGGTCCAGGCGCAGCAGGTGGTCCAGGCGCAACCGGCGGTCCAAGCGCACCCGGCGGTCCAAGCGCAGCAGGTAGTCCAAGCGCACCCGGCGGTCCAAGCGCACCCGGCGGTCCAAGCGCACCCGGCGGTCCAAGCGCACCCGGCGGTCCAAGCGCACCCGGCGGTCCAAGCGCACCCGGCGGTCCGCGCGCATCAGGTAGTCCGGACGCACCCGGTGGCCCAGGCGCAACAGGCGCCAAAGGCACCCCCTCCGGCCCGGTCGGCGGAAAGGCTCCGACATCGAACGCGCCTGCGGGCAGCGCACCCGGCCCGGCGGCGGGCGGGGTGCCGGTCGGCACCGGTAAACCGACCCCTCCCGCTTCCGGCCCTGCCTCCACCAAGGCCCCGGCGCCCCAACCTGCCGGAAAACCCACTGCTGCGCGGCCCGAAGGCAGGCCGAACACACCGCCCCCGTCCGGGCCACCCGCTTCGATCGCGCCCGGTAGTAAGGGCACGGCACCATCCGGACCGGCCGGTCCCGGCACGGCGAGCGCCGCGCCTGGGAATTCCGGCGGCGAACCGGCGCGCTCCGGCGCGGGCACGTCCGAAGCGGGCCAGGGGGCCGATGCGAAATCGGCCGCGACCGTTCGGGAATCCGCGCCGAAGCAGCCGGAAAGCGGCGGCGGCACGCCGAAAGCCGGTTCCGCGCCGGACGGGTCGGCCGCAGCGCGCACCGTGGTGATCAAACGGGATCAGACGCCGCCCGGTAAGCCCCAGGGTTCCGCACCGGGCACGCCTCCGGCAGGGGGGTCCGCTGCGAAAAGCTCCCCAGCGCAACCGAGCGGGCCCGCGCAGAACCGGCCGGCGCCCGAATCCGGCGCGAAAGCAGCCGGTGCCGCCGCGGCCGCCGCGAAGCCCGCGGAAGCGGCGGCGGGCTCCTCGCCCGAGACCACCGCAGGTGGTAAGACCCCCACGGGTGATTCGGCTGTGCCGAGTGGCACCGCCGAGGCCGAGACCGCCGCGATCCAGCAGGGCGGTCCGGCCCCGGGGAGCGAATCCGCGACCGTCGTGATGCGCAGGCCGCAGCCGCCGGCCGGGCCGGACGATCGCAAGTCGGCGACGGCCGACAAGTCCACCCCGGGTGACGAGCAGAACCCGCCCGGTTCGGATGACGTGACGATGGCGATGCGGGTGGTCGACCCGGACGACGCGAAGACCGTCGCGCTCCCCATCCAGCGCCCCGCCGACGGCGGCAGGCCGGGAACCGATCGCGTGGTCGCGTCACCGGCGGGACCGGTTCCGATCACGAAGCCACCGAGCACTCCGCGTCCCGCTGCCGGGCCCAAGCAGCCCGGACCGCACGGCCCGTCCGCGCCGCCGCAGCACGGTCCGGGAGTCGAGGAGACCCGCCCGTCGCCACCGCGCGCGCCGGGCAGACAGCGCCAGGTGGCTACCGCGCCGTCCCCCGCCGACGTCCAGCAGACCGTGCCCGCGCAATCGATGTCCGGTCCGCGCGCGCCGCACACCCGCCCCGTCGCACCCCCGCAGCGGATCGCACCGGCGTCGCAACCAGGCGCTGGGGCCTCCGCCAGCGGCACCGCTCGGCCCAACCGCAAGCTGATCCTCCTCGGCGCGGCGGGGGCGGCGGTGATCGCGCTCGTCGCGGTGATCGTGGCGCTGGTCACGATGACCGGCGAGGATTCCCCCGAGACGCAGGTGCGCGGTGCGATCACCAGCTACACCGAGGCACTGCGCACCGGCGACCTGGAGGCACTGCGCTCCTCCACCTGCGGCCCGCTGCACGACTTCTATCAGGGCATTCCGAGCGACCAGTTCGCCGGTGTGCACAAGCTGTCGGTCGAGCGCAAGAACATCCCGGTGGTGGACAGCATCGACGCCATCCGCATCACCGACGACACCGCTATCGCGCAGGCCACGGTGTACACCGAAGCCGACCCGGCGAAGCGGTCGGCACGCACCTTCGACCTGCAGCGCACCGACGACGGATGGAAGGTTTGCGACCCGCCCTCCAGCACGCAGTAAATACCCGGCGGCGTGATAGCCACCACGCATCGATGCCGGTAGCGCGCGTCACACTCACCTGGTCAATGGTCCGGTCCGGCAGTAGCATGGCCCGGATCATGAGCAGGGAACAGACGATGGCGCGGCCGGATGTCGATCTCGTTCCGGTGACGCCGACCGGACAGCGATTCCGGGTCCGCGACCACTACGAGGTCGGCCGGGAAAAAATCCGGGAGTTCGCCCGCGCGGTACAGAATCACCACGCGGCGCATCAGCGCGAGGGCGACGCACGCGCGCTCGGTCATCCCGGCATCATCGCCCCGCCGACCTTCGCCTCGGTGATCGGGATGACCGCGACCAGGGCGCTGCTCGACTCGGTGCTCACCCAGTACGACCTGTCCCAGTTCCTGCAGACCGACCAGGTCTTCGAGATCTACCGGCCGATCCTGGCAGGCGACCGGGTGCGCAGCGAGATCGTCATCGAGTCGATCCGCCAGTTCGGCGACAACGACTTCATCGTGGTGCGCTTCGCGCTGAGCAACCAGCACGGCGAGGTCGCCATCGTCGGGTCGACCACGATCGTCGCGCGCCGCGGCGTCGAGCTCGACGCGGGCCTCAACGACGTGGTCGAGAACATCATGATGCACGGGCGTCCGGTGGAATCGGCCCGGGCGAGCGCCGATCTCGCCCGGAGCGACGCGCTGGTGCCGCTCGGCGTAAGCCCACTGGTCGAGCCGGAGCGGCACGAGATCGCGCCGGTGCACACGTTGCCCGCGTTCGACGAGTTCGCCCCCGGCGACCAGCTGCCCGTCGGCTCCTTCCGGCTGACCCGGGGCGATCTCGCGAACTACGCGGGCGTGTCCGGCGACGCCAATCCGATCCACTTCAGCGACCATGCCGCGCAGCTGGCCGGGCTGCCGACGGTGGTCGCGCACGGCATGCTCACCATGGGGCTGGCCGGCGGCTATCTCACCGACTGGCTGGGTGATCCGACCGCCATCCGGAAGTTCAGCGTGCGGTTCTCCGGTTTCGTCCCGGTGGCCGCCGACGCGGCGAGCACGGTCGAGTTCACCGGCAAGATCAAGTCGCTCGACTCGGCCACGCGCACCGCGACCGTCCTGCTCGGCGGCTCCTCCGAGGGACGCAAGCTGTTCGGTCGCGCACTGGCCGAGGTTCGGCTCCGCTAGCGCGACCGGATCACTCGGTGAAAACCGAGTGCATCAGGTAGACGTTGTAATCACTCCAAGTCGACATGGTGAAGTAGAAGTCCGATCCGGACGACCAGGGGTGGATGAACCCGCCGTACAGCTCCGGATAGTTCAGCACCGACACCGTCGGCGTGCTCTCCGACCACACACCCTGCGGTGTGTCCGCCTCACGGACGACGATGGCGGCCTTCGTCGTATCCAGATAGCTCATCTGCCAGACGTTCCGCGCGGCGTCGTAGCGCACGGACAGTTCACCGGCGGGGCCGTGCACGATCGGCGTGGCCGAAGCGAATCCACCGACCGGGGTCCACGCGCCGTCGCGCCAGTACTGGTAGGCGGTGGTGTTGAGGAGCTGGTCCTCGGGCACCCTGGCCAGGCCGACCGCGCCGAGCCGGGTGTTGGGCGTACCGAACATATACACGTAGCCACCGCGCGGGACCATCGCGCTCACCTGGAAATTCGCCAGGCCGAAGATGTTGTCCCAGCGGGCGTGCGGGTCCTTCGTCCAGGTCTGGCCGTGGTCGTCGGAGTAGGCGATGCCGCCGTAGTTGGTGAAGAACGTGCCGGGCAGGCTGTTCCAGGTCCGGATGGACATATAGCTCAGATACTGTCGCTCGCCGAGCGCGAAACCCGAGGTGGGAATGGTTGTCACCTCGACGTTGTCCAGCTTGCGGCTGGAGAGCACCTCGGCCGCGTGACAGCGGTCGTCGGTGACCATCCGGTCGAAGGTCACCCCGTCGGCGAGCTCACGGTCGGTACTGAAGGCGAGCACGTTGCTGCGCCAATCCAGTCCCATGCCGCCCGGTGGATGGAAGCCGCGCCCGACGGTGTCGCCGAACGCGGTCGCGATCTCGCCCGGCGCGCTCTCCCACATGATGCCCAGGTCGGTGCCGTCCACCTGCCACCGCTTGTCGGTGCGGTTCACCGAGTTGGCGCCGGTCAGCTTCGCCACCTCCCGGGCCGGACCGAGGCGCGGCGCGGGCCGGGCGGGCGACTGCGCCGCGGCTTCGACCGGCGGCTGCACCGGCGCGGGAGGCGGCGGCACCGGGCCGGCGTCCGGACCGGGACCGGGGATCGCGAAGTGGAAAGGCTTGGGATTCAACAAGATCTCCGGAATCCCCAGTTGCGCGGCGAGGCCGGGTGGCGTGCCGGGCAGATCGGTGAGATCGGGGCAGGGGTTGGCGCACGGGTCCAGCGGAAGCTCCATCCGCGTTCGCTTCGGCGCGGTTTCCGGTACCTGCGGCGGAAGCACGGTGACCACCGGGTAGGGAATCGGCACCTCCAGCGTCTTCGGCACCAGCGGCTCGTGGGTCGCGACCGGATCGGTCGCGCACGGCCCCGCTCCCGCAGGGCTGCCGGTCGCTTCGGGCGCGGCGGCGGCGGGCCCGTCGGCGTAGACGAGCATTCCCGCACCGACCACGACCGCACCGACAGCGGCCAGTATTCGCATCGCCATAGCAAACCCCTCGAAATCCGTTGCGGACACGAACTTGCGGACACGAACCAGCGGAACGACCCTACCCCGTTCGCCTTTCGGACACGGGCGGACCGACACGCCCAATAAAGAGCTGCGCGGCGAGCCGGGGTACGCCCCGCACCTGGACCGGGACGACGACGGAGTCGCCTGCGAGTGAATCACTCCGGCGCACCGGCCGATCCGGGAGCAGGATGGAAGGCGTGACCAAGTCAGTTCTCCGCGTGCTACCCGCGGTCGGGGCAGCGCTGCTGGCGGCCGGAGCGAGCGCGCTCGTGCCGCCCGCGGCGTCCGCCGTCGCGCCCCCGGCCGCCGCGATCGCCGGACCGCACGAAGACCATCCGATCCCGCACAATCGGTCCGGCCCCAAGGGCGAAAGCCAGCGGCCGGAGGAATCCGGTGAGCGGTCGCAGAAGATCTACACCGATTGCGACCAGGTGCGCGCGGAAGGCGCCGGGCCGCTGTACCGGGGACAGCCCGGCTTCAACGCGCATCTGGATCGTGACGGCGACGGGATCGCTTGCGACTAGCGCAGGGCCTGGAAGGTCAGGATCGTCGCGCCGATGCGGATCTGATCGCCGTCGGCCAGCAGTACGCCGCTGTCGATCGGATCGTCGTTGACGAAGACGCCGTTGGCCGAGTGCAGATCCTTGATGAGCAGGCCAGCGCGGCTCGGCATGATGTGCGCGTGGTAGCGGCTCGCCCGTGGATCCTCCAGGACCAGGTCGTTGTCGGTCATCCGGCCGATCCGCAGACCGCCCTGCGCGATCGTCACCGCGCGACCGTCCGGCAGGCGCAACTGGCCGCTGCGCACCGCGCGCGGCATCTCGGTGACCGTCTCGGTCATCGCCGCGGCCAAGCGCTCGACCTGCCGTAGCTCGACCGTGCTCAGCGGCTCCTGCCGCAGCACGCGCTGCTCCAGATCGACCAGCGCCGGTCCCGGGTCGATGCCCAGCTCGTCGGCGAGCACCCCGCGCACCTTCCGGCACGCCTCCAGCGCGTCCGCCTGGCGTCCGGACAGATACAGCGCGGTGATCAACTGAGCCCAGAGCGGTTCGCGCAGCGGGTGCTCGGTGGTCATCGCCACCAGCTCGCCGACCACCGAGGACGCACGCCCGCAGGCGATCTCGGCGTCGATCCGGGCCGTGGCGGCCAGCAGCCGCTCCTCGTCCATGGCCGTGGCGAAGCCGTCGGCGAACTGCAAACCGGCCAGATCGGCCAGCGCCCGGCCGCTCCACTCGCGCAGCGCGGAGCCGAACAACTGCGCCGCCCCGGCGTGATCGCCCGCCTCTGCGGCGCGGGCGCCCGCTTCCCGCGCCGCCTCGAAACGTCCCAGATCGCACGCGGTCTCGTCGATCTCCAACCGGTAGCCCGAGGACTCGGTGCGCAGCACCGTGGCCGGGTCGACCCCGGAATTCCGCAGCGCCTTGCGGATGTTCGAGACGAAAACCTGCAGGCTCGCGGCATAGGAGTCGGGTGGTTCCTCGTTCCACACCAGGTCGGCGAGCGCGGCGGAGGACACCGCGCGCCGCCGATTCACCGTGAGCGCGGCGAGCAGAGCTCGCGGCTTGGGCCCGCCGACGGCCACCGGTTCACCACCGACGAGCAGTCGAACGGGCCCGAGCACGCGCACATCCAGACTCATGTACGCCAAGCCCCTGACGGGTGCACCAGGGGTCAGGCGCTGATCGAGCGTCCGGCGGAGTGCAGGTCGTTGCACGCCTCCACCACACGCGCCGCCATCGAGGCCTCGGCCTTCTTCAGGTAGCTGCGCGGGTCGTAGGTCTTCTTGTTGCCCACTTCACCGTCGATCTTCAGCACGCCGTCGTAGTTGGCGAACATGTGCCCGGCGACCGGCCGCGTGAACGCGTACTGGGTGTCGGTGTCGACGTTCATCTTCACCACGCCGAAGCGCAGCGAGTCCTCGATCTCCGACTTCAGGGAGCCGGAACCGCCGTGGAAGACGAAGTCGAACGGCTGCGCGTCACCGGCGAGGCCGAGTTTGGCGGCGGCGACGCGCTGGCCCTCGGCGAGCACCTCGGGCTTGAGCACGACGTTGCCCGGCTTGTACACCCCGTGCACGTTGCCGAAGGTGGCCGCGAGCAGGTACTTGCCGTTCTCGCCCGCGCCGAGCGCGTCGATGGTCTTCTGGAAGTCCTCCGGCGAGGTGTAGAGCTTTTCGTTTATCTCGGCTTCGACGCCGTCCTCTTCACCGCCGACCACACCGATCTCGACCTCGAGAATGATGTTCGCCGCGTGCGTGGCCTTCAACAGCTCCTTCGCGATCTCGAGGTTCTCGTCGATCGGGATCGCGGAGCCGTCCCACATGTGCGACTGGAACAGCGGGTTCTGGCCGGCGTTGACCCGCTCCTGGGAGATCGCCAGCAGCGGCCGGACGAAGGTGTCCAGCTTGTCCTTCGGGCAGTGGTCGGTGTGCAGCGCGATGGTCACGTCGTACCTGGCCGCGACCACGTGCGCGAACTCGGCCAGCGCCACCGCACCGGTGACCATGTCCTTCACACCCTGGCCGGAACCGAATTCCGCGCCGCCGGTGGAGAACTGGATGATGCCGTCGCTGCCCGCGTCCGCGAAGCCCTTGATGGCCGCGTTGATCGTCTCCGACGACGTGCAGTTGATGGCCGGGAAGGCGAAGGAGTTGGCTTTGGCCCGACCGAGCATCTCGGCGTAGACCTCCGGAGTCGCGATGGGCACAGTAAGACCTCCGTGTTGTGCGGCAAAGACCTATTTTGTCAGCCCTTACCCTAAGGCAGCAGTGTTTCGCCTGGTATGCAGGGAGGGAGTGCGCAGGCGACCCACCGGTAATTTTGCGCACAGCACGAGCATTCTCAGGCGGAGCCGGTACTGTGGGGCCGGTAATTTGCGCTGGCAGCTTCCGACGCGGTGGCAAGCGATGCAGGCCAGCCGTATCGGGACAGGAGGCCACGTGATTCTGCAGGCAGCGACAGAATCGGTGACGAGCAACCTCGCGCTTACCGAGTTGCTCGATCCGATGCACCTGCTCACGGAGACGTGGCTGAAGAACGCGGTGCTGCCGGCCATCCTGGTGATCGTCTTCATCGAGACCGGCCTGCTGTTCCCCATCCTGCCCGGCGACTCGCTGCTGTTCACCGGCGGCCTGCTCGCCGCGCAGCCGAATCCGCCGGTGTCGATCTGGGTGTTGGTGCCCGCCACCGTGGTGGTCGCGTTCGCGGGCGACCAGTGCGCCTATTGGATCGGACGGGCGATCGGGCCCGCGCTGTTCCACAAAGAGGACACCCGCTTCTTCAAGAAGCATTACGTCACCGAGACGCACGAATTCTTCGAGAAGCACGGGCCGAAGACGATCATCCTGGCCCGATTCGTGCCGATCGTGCGCACCTTCATGCCGGTACTGGCGGGCGTCTCCAAGATGGATTACCGCAAGTACGTCGCGTTCGACATCGTCGGCGCGCTGCTGTGGGGCGGCGGCGTCACGGTGCTCGGCTACTTCCTGGGCAACGTCGCGTTCATCCGGGACCACGTCGAGGCGATCTTCCTGCTCATCGTGTTCGTGTCGATTCTGCCCGGCATCACCGCGGTGGCGAAGAAGCTGCGCAGCCGCGGCGGTCCGGCGGCCGAGCCCGCCGAGGCCGAGCTGACCGTCTCGACCAGCGAGCCCACCCGCTAGCCGGTGACGACCGAATCGTCGCCCCTAGCCGTGGGCAGTTTCGATCCACTGCTGTCGGCGGGCCCCGCGCTCGTCTGGACAGTGGTGCTGACTTTCGTCTTCCTCGAATGCGCGGTGATCCTCGGGCTGTTCCTGCCCGGCGACTCCATGCTCATCACCGCGGGCATCGTGATGGCATCGCACGCCTCCGGCGAGGCGCACGTGTGGGCGCTGTCGCTGGGCGCGATGGTCGCGGCCATCGCGGGCAACCAGGTCGGCTACGTGATCGGCCACCGGGCGGGACAACACCTGGTCGCGCGGAAGAACGGCCGATACATCAACGTCCGCAACCTGCAGCGCGTCGCGGAGCTGCTGCACCGGCACGGGTTCGTCGCGGTGCTGATCGCCCGCTGGATTCCCTGGGTGCGCACGCTGTGCCCCTCGGTCGCGGGCGCCGCGCGCATGGACCACCGCAAGTTCACCGTGGCCAGCACCATCGGCGCGATCGTCTGGGCGCCGGTGCTGTTGCTCATCGGCTACTACGCGGGCAGCTTCCTGCAGCGCGTGCCCTGGCTGATGCCGATCGTGATCGGCACGCTGGTGGTGGGCCTGATCATCGGGACGGTGCTCGGCATACGGCACTACCGGCAGGAGATGTCCCAGCCGGCCGAGGACTTCGCGCTGGAGACCAGCCCGAGCGTGATGCTCGATTCGGAGAGCTGACCCAGGTCACAGACCAGCGGCGCTGACCTGGAAGGCCGCCTCCATGAGCAGCCAGCCGGACAGCTGCACGGACAGATCGCGTTCGGGCACTTTCGACGGGGTCACCGAGCCGCCGGAGGTGAAATGGCCTGCTCCCGCGCTGCCGCCGGGCAGTTGCGCGGGTTTGCTCCAATCGTGCCCGAACAGCGGCTCGCCCTCGACCTGGAGCCGGTTCGCCCATGCCGCCGTGGCGGACGCGTGGACGATCGCGGCGGCCGCCCGGCGGTCGGCCACCTGTTCGGCGTCCTCACCGGGCAGCATCACCGCGACCAGCGCGAGATAACGGGCCAGGATGCCGTTGAACAGGCCACCGTCGCCCCCACCGCCGCCGTTGACGACACCGCCGGTGGTCATGTGCTGCTCGACGGCCGCCAGCAACCGATGCACGCGTTCGGTGTGCCTCGGCTCGCCGGTCTGCACAGCCAGTTCGGTCTCCAAGGCGAGCACCACGCCCTGGCAGTAGCTGAACACGGGACGCTCGATCGCCCCGGAGGGCAGATGGATACCGTCCAGGATCAAACCGGTGTCCGGGTCACGCAGTGTCGTGTCCAACCAGTCCGCCATCTCCTGGGCGCGCTGGATCCGCCCGAGCCGCAGCAACGCGATCGCGGCGGGACCGTTGGCGGGCGCGTTGAAATAATCCGAGCCGATGCGCCAGGGCAGACCGCCCCCCACCTGCGGCTGCCAGCCGTCGTGCAGTTGCTTCTCCAGCGCCGCCAGCGCACTGCGCACGTCGGCGCCCTGGGTGCGCTCGGCGCGTTCCAAAGCGATGGCCAGCCACGCCATGTCGTCGTAGTACCGGTTGGTCCAGCCGGTGAGATTGCGGAAGCGATGCGAGCGCGCCAGCGCGGCGATTCGCCTGCGGCGCAGCGGAGTCGGCGCCCGGTTCGCGGCGTCGACCGCGCAATCGATGAGATGCGACTGCCACCAGTAGTGCCACGAACCGAAGACCCGCTCGCGCTTGGTGGCCGGCCAGCCGACAACGCCCAGTTCCGTGCCCGGCAACGCCCACAGCGCCCGCAGGTGCCGCGAGACGACCGCCGATTCGGCCATGTCGGCTCGTTCGGACCACAGCGTCGCGGGCGCGACGCCATCCCGGCCCGCCGCCGCACGGCCGACCGGCCGGCGCGGTGCCGCGGAGCCCTTTTCGGCGTGTTCCGCGCGCGGCACCTCGATATCGTCGCTCCGCGAGGTCATAGGTCAATGGTGCCAGTCCAGAACGGATTTACGCGCCCGATTTGTTACGAAAGCGATGTGAAATCGTGCCGGTGCACTCCGGCACAGGAAGATCTCCTGTTCACACGGTCGACGAGTCGTCCGGCATTCACCACGCGGCGGTCGGATCGGCGTGTTGCCGGACCCAGGTGTGCATGGCGATCCCCGCGGCGACGCCCGCGTTGATACTGCGGGTGGAGCCGAACTGCGCGATCGAGACCGTCATGGCCGCGGCCTGCTTGGCGTGGTCGGTGACACCGGGGCCTTCCTGGCCGAACAGCAGCAGGCACGCGCGCGGCAACGTGACCGTCTCCAGCGGGACCGAGCCCGGCACATTGTCCACGGCGACCACCGTCAGCCCGGCCCGCTCGCTGAAGGCGAGCAGCTCGCCGATATCGGCGTGGTGCCGGATGTGCTGGTAGCGGTCGGTCACCATGGCGCCGCGACGATTCCAGCGCCGCCTGCCGACGATGTGCACGGCCGCGGCGGCGAAGGCGTTGGCGGTGCGAACCACCGTGCCGATGTTGGCGTCGTGCCCGAAATTCTCGATCGCGACGTGGAACGGGTGCCTGCGCCGGTCGATGTCGGCGACGATCGCCTCGCGGCTCCAGTACCGGTAGGCGTCGACCACGTTGCGGCGATCGCCGCCGGCCAGTAGTTCCGGATCCAGGCGCGGATCGTCCGGCGGTGGCTCGGCGTGCTCGCTCGCCCACGGGCCGACGCCGTTCGGGTGCTCGCCCCACTCCGTCGGTCCGGGTAGGTCCTGCTCCGCCGCGTCCGGCACTGGATGACTCACCCCGACGATGCTAATTCCGGCCGCCGCGCCCGAGCCGGGTGGCTCAGTAGCTCGACGAGCTTCCCGCGAACGCGCCGACCAGGCCGAGCACCACGAACAACGCGACGAACAGCAGGCTCAGGCACAGCAGCGCGGTCGCGATGATGCCGCAGATGTACCCCGCGTTGACGTTCCCCCTGCCCCCGATGGTTCCGCCGGAGGTGTCGATCTCGTTGAGCGCCCGCTTGCCCATCACCCAGGCGAAAGGTCCCATCAACTGGCACAGCACGAGGCTCAGGATGCCCAGGATGAGGATCGTGGTGGCTTGCGGATGGTCCTGGGGTCCGTAGGCACCATAGGCTGGGTAGCCGTACGGCGGCTGCTGCGGCGGGTAGCTCATCAGCAGGATCGTAGTGGGTGTAGCTCGCTACACCACACCTACGGCGGGCAGCTCCATCGAATTCCGGAACCGCCGCGACAACCATGGGATCCATGACCGAGACACACGCCGAACCGACCCTCGTGCCCGACCCGCCGGGTGCGGCCGAGCCGCGAGAGCACGTGCTGCGCACGGTGTTGTTCGCGCCGGTGCGCGCCCGGTTCTGGAAGGAACTCGTCTACGTTCTCACGGTTTTCGTGCTCGGCTGCGTGGCCGTCGCGTACCTGTTCTTCGGCTTCGGCGGTGGGGTATACCTCGCGATCACCATCGTCGGCCTGCCGGTACTGGCACTGGTGCTGCTCGGCGGACGAGTGTGGGGCCGCGTCTACCGCGCACTGGCCAAGGACCTGCTCGGTGTCGCCGTCACGCCGCCTCCGCCGTTCGCGCCCGCGCCCGGCCTGATCGGATTCCTCAAGAGCGCTTTCACCGATCGGGTGAGCTGGCGCGCGGCGGTTTTCCTGCTCGCCCAAGCCGTGCTCGGCGTCGCGGTCGGGTATCTGGTGCTCGTCGCCGTCGCGATGACCATGTTCACCGCGATCTCCCCGCTCCCGTGGGCGCTGGTGCACCCGACCAACGTCGACGAGAACGGCGTCGAGCACCAGTCGATGATCCAATTCGGCGATTTCTACCTCGACAGCTGGCCGAAGGTGCTCGGTTTCGCGCTGATCGGTGTGCTCGGCTGCCTGGTGTTGCCCTGGCCGCTGCGCGGCGTCTGCTGGTTGCACCGGCTGCTGACCATCGCCCTGCTGAGCGCGACGGCTCGCGACCGCCGGGTGACCGAGCTGCAGGAGAGCAGGCGCACCGCGGTCGAGGACTCCGCCGCGACGCTGCGCAGGCTGGAACGCGACCTGCACGACGGCACCCAGGCCAGATTGGTCACCATCGCGATGGCGCTGGGGCGGGCCGAGGACCGGCTCGCGGCGGGCGGGAACCCCAGCGACCTGATCGCGGACGCGCACGCGAGCTCCAAGGAGGCGCTGACCGAACTGCGTGAGCTGGTGCGCGGAATCCACCCGCCCGCATTGGAATTGGGACTCGAACCGGCACTGGAGACGCTGACGGCGCGCTGCTCGGTGCCGGTGCGGCTGCGGGTGCACCTGCCCGAGCGGCCGAGCCCGGCCATCGAGGCGATCGCGTACTTCTCGGTGGCCGAGCTGCTGACGAACGTGGTGCGGCACGCGGGGGCCACCGGCGCATGGGTCTCGGTGCTGCCGAGTGACCGGCGGACCATCGCGGTGACCGTGCGCGACAACGGGATCGGCGGCGTGGTCGCGCCCGTGGACGGCGCGATCGGCGCGGGTAGCGGGCTGTCCGGCCTCGCGGCACGGGCCCGCACCGTGGACGGGACGCTGACCGTGCAGAGCCCGGCAGGCGGACCGACCGTGGTGACCATGCTGCTGCCGCTGGCGGGGTCGCGATGAGCGACGGACTGCGCATCGTGATCGCCGAGGACAGCGCGATCCTGCGCGACGGGCTCGCCGGGCTGCTCACCGAACGCGGCCACGAAGTGGTCGCCATGGTCGGCGACGCCACCACCCTCGCCGACGTGGTCGGCACACACGCTCCCGACGTCGCCGTCGTCGACGTGCGAATGCCCCCGAGCTACACCGACGAGGGGCTGCTCGCCGCCATCGAACTGCGCCGCAAATACCCGATGACCGGCGTGCTGGTGTTCTCCCAGTGGGTGGAGACTCGTTACGCCACCGAGCTGCTGGCCGGCGGCGCCAGCGGCGTCGGCTACTTGCTCAAGGACCGGGTCGCCGACGTACGGGACTTCGTGGACGCGCTGCACCGCGTGGCCACCGGCGGCACCGCGCTCGACCCGGAGGTGGTGAGCCAGTTGATGGGCGCCTCGCGTCAGCAGGATTCACTGGCCCGCCTCACCCCGCGCGAACGCGAGGTACTCGAGCTGATGGCTCGAGGTCTGTCCAACAACGCCATCGCCGCCGCCCTGACCGTCACCGAGCGCGCGGTGGAGAAGCACATCGGCAATATCTTCATCAAGCTCGACCTCCCGCCCTCCGAGACCCACCACCGCCGGGTCCTGGCGGTATTGCGACTCAAGGGCTGACGACGCTGTGGTTTGTCGGCGCGCTGTGCCAGACTGGCCCCAACGCGGTATCCGTGCGGGGAGGGGAGGAAGCGATGACCGTCGACGTGACCTGGCCTGATCATCTGCTGACCCTGGAGGACTGGATCGCGCTGCCGGAGGACAGCAGCCGTAGCTACGAGCTCGTCGAGGGGGTTCTGGTCGTGTCACCGAAACCGGTGTCGCAACATCAGCGCGCTATCCTGCGGCTGGGTGCGCAACTGGAACCACAATTGCCCGGCACCCATGGGGTGCTGGCCGATACAGAAGTGTTGATTGATGAGGGCCCGCTGCCGACGATACGGGTTCCGGACATCCTCGTAGTGCCCGAAGCGGGCATCCAGGCCAACCTACCGCGCTTCAACGCGGCCGACGTGCTGCTCGCCGTGGAGATCCTGTCGCCCGGTTCACGACGTACCGACCGGGTGACGAAATTCTTCGAGTACGCCGAGGCTGGTATCGAGTACTACTGGCTGATCGACCTCGACAAGCCCACAAGCCTCGCCGCCTATCACCTCATCGGCCCGGACTACGAACTCGTCGCCGAACAGTCCGGCACGGTGACACTCGACATCGCCGGAATCCCGATCACAATCGACCTCGCCACGCTGACCAGCAGTCGCGCACACTGATCGCCCGCACCGCCGAGTGCGCTGGGCCTATCCTGGAGGTCTGGCACTCGGGGTGGAGGCTGGCATGGAACACGAGCGGATATTGCGCACGGTGCTCGGGGTGACCGCCGGGTATCTGATCCTGCTCGCGTTGTGGCTGGGATGGGTGGTGCACCGGACGCCGCCCGGAACCGTGCCGTATCAGATCGTGGCGCTGGTCGGATTGTTCGGTTCCGGTGTGGGCATCGGGATGATGCTCGCCGGTCGGCCGTCCAAAGCGGATCGCCAATTGTGGCGGCATGGACTGGAAGGCTGGGCGACGGTCGAGGGCGTGCATCCGCTGCAGCGCACCGACCATCAGACCGAACTCACCGAGCTGGATCTGGAACTGACCGTGCCCGGTTCGGAAAGCTACCGGGGCACCATCGTTTTCGATGCCACGCCGGCCGACAAGCCCCGGCTCGCGGTCGGCGAGATCCTCTCCATCCGCGTCGACCCGGCGAACCGCGATCGCATCATTCTGGTGCTGTGAGCACCGGCTTCACGTGCGCTTTCGGGTCGGCGAGCAGATACTGCGCGGCCGCGTAGGTCGCCAGGATCACGCCTTCGGTCACCCGGCGGGCCCGCTGACCGCGCGCGAACAACCGCCGCAGCACGATGAGCCCATCGGAGACGGTGAACAGCAGTGCGCCCAGTCCGAGCCGACTGCGCGGATCGGTGCCGGGAACATTTACGCCCGCAACCTTTTTCGCGACGGGCGCCAGCGCCGGGTCGGACGCCAGCACGGCCGCGGTGCCCAAGGTGACGCCGTAGGCCGTCAACGGCGCGGCCACCGACGGCGCCTTCGACCGCAGCAAGCCGGCCGCCCCCAGCCAGGCGGCCACCCGCGGCAAGGCGACCGCGGCCGTGGGCCTGCCGCCCATCCGCCACCACAGCGTGGAATAACCGGCCTGCATCACCGCGAACGACGACGCGCCCGCGATCAGTCTGCGATCGTCGTCCGGGTCGATGAGCAGGATGTCGCCCACAGTGGCCGCGCCGAGCGAACCGATCAGCACGGTGCGGTCGGTAGACGGCAACTCCCTGCCTTCGGTCGCCACGTCGGCCGCCAGCAGCGGCATCAGCAGCGGCTTCGCCAGCCACTGCGCCTTCTCCCGCCCGGTGACGGCGCCGTAGATGGTGACCGCCGCCGCCGCGAGATACCCGGCTCGAAACGGGCGCATCCGGCTAGAAGCTCGGCTCGGCGGGCGCGGGCGGCAGCGTGACGACCTGGCCCGCGTAGCTCAGGCCCGCGCCGAAGCCGAGCAGCAGCGCGGTCTGGCCGCCCTTCGCCTTGCCGGTGACCAGCATCTCCTCGATGGCGAGCGGAATCGATGCCGCCGAGGTGTTGCCGGTGTTCTCGATGTCGTTGGCCATCGGGATCTCGTCGGCCAAGCCGAGGTTCTTCTTCATCAGCTCGTTGATCCTGGCGTTGGCCTGGTGCGGGACGAAGAC
This sequence comes from Nocardia gipuzkoensis, assembly GCF_021183645.1. Classification (NCBI taxonomy): domain Bacteria; kingdom Bacillati; phylum Actinomycetota; class Actinomycetes; order Mycobacteriales; family Nocardiaceae; genus Nocardia; species Nocardia gipuzkoensis. The sequence goes on from NZ_CP089225.1 coordinate 2,203,145, forward strand.
CTCGATGTCCTCCTTGGCCACGCCGGACATCTCGAGCGCGGTGGACAACGCGCGCGGCAGGGTGACCGCGGCCCAGCGGAAGACGCGCGGGCCTTCCATCCGCAGCGACATCCGGCCGACCGGATCCACCGCCGGGTCCATACCCTGCATGGACTGGGCGCGGTGCATGTACTCCAGGAAGTCTATGTCCTGCATGATCGCGGCGGCGTTCTCGCCGTCGCTGCCCCAGACGGTCGGGGAGATGCCGTTCTCCTCGCTCGGGCCGACCACCACGGCGCCCGCGCCGTCACCGAAGATCATCGCGGTGCCGCGGTCGGTGGGATCGAGCCCCACCGTCATCGTCTCCGCCCCGATGAGCAGGACGTACCGGGCGGAGCCGGACCGGATCATGTCGGCGGCCACACCGAGGCCGTAGCCGAAGCCGCCACAGCCGGAGGTCAGGTCGAAGGCGGGGACCCCGTTCATCCCGATGTCGTAGGCCACCTGCGGCGCACCGTGCGGGGTGAGGGTCAGCCAGCTGGACGTGGCCAGGATGACGGCGCCGATCTCGGACCGGTCGACGCCGCTGTTGACGATCGCGCGCTCGCCCGCCGCCGCGGCGATCGACCGAAGCGTTTCGTCACCGCTGATCCAGCGCCGGTTGCGGACGCCGGTGCGCTCGAAGATCCACTCGTCGGTGGAATCCAGGACTTCGCAGACCTCGGCGTTGCTGACCAGGCGCTTGGGTCGGTAAGCGCCGATTCCGAGCATCGCAACGTTTTCGCGACTTCTGTTGACTGCAATGCTCACCACTGGTGACTCACACGACCCTTCACCTTCGAAGACTTAGACCTTCATCCAGGCTATCCCAGGGCGAGATCCTTCAAGCCGAGGATCGACCGGTACTCCAGTCCCTCCGCGGCGATCACCTGGTCAGCGCCGGTTTCCCGGTCCACGACGGTGGCGACGCCGACCACGGTAGCGCCCGCCGCGCGCAGCGCGCGCACCGCGGTCAAAGGGGAATTACCGGTCGTCGTGGTGTCCTCGACGACCAGCACCCGCTTACCCACGATGTCGGGGCCTTCGATCTGGCGCTGCATGCCGTGCGACTTCGCGGCCTTGCGCACCACGAACGCGTCGATCGGGCGGCCGGGCGCGTGCATCACGGCCAGTGCCACCGGATCGGCGCCCATGGTCAAGCCACCGACGGCGTCGAAATCCCAGTCCGCGACGAGCTCGCGCAGCAGCTTGCCGATCAGCGGGCCCGCGCCGTGGTGCAGGGTGGCGCGGCGCAGGTCGACGTAGTAGTCGGCCTCCTTGCCCGAGGACAGGGTCACCCGGCCGTGCACCACGGCGAGCTCGCGCACCAGGGCGGCCAACCTGTCCCTGTCGTTGGTTATCACGTCGATCATGTCTAAGTCCTTCCGCGTGCGTCGAACAGCCCGCGATTGAGCCGGGCCCCCAGGGTTCGCGGGATCAATCCGGCGACGGTGGTGAGCGCTTTGTACTGCATACCGGGCACGCTGAGCACCCGGCCCTTCTCCAGATCACGCAGTGAGCCGGCGACTACCCGGTCGACGCTCAGCCACAACGCTTTCGGCAGCGAGGACATCTCGATGCCGGCTCGCTGATGGAATTCCGTGCGGACGAATCCCGGGCACAGGGCTTGGACCCGTACTCCGGTTCCGGCCAATCCCCCTGCCAACCCTTCGGTGAAGGATACGACGTAGGCCTTGGACGCCGAATACGTCGACCCGCGTCCGGGGATCAGGCCCGCCACACTGGCCACGTTGACGACGCAGCCGTTCGCCGCCGCGATCATCGGCGGCAAGGCGGCCCTGGTCAGCTGCACCACCGACGTGACGTTGACGTCCAGTTGCGCTTGGAGCCGATCGGGCGGCACGGTCCAGAACTCCCCAGAGTGCGCGAAACCCGCGTTGTTGACCAGGAATTCGACACCGTCGGCCAGGCGCGCCACGACTTGCTCGCGGTCCTTCGCCAGGGCCAGATCCGCGACGAGTACCTGCGAGCGAGTGCCGAAGCGATGCTCCAAGTCGGTCGCGAGGGCAGCCAGACGCTGCTCGTCGCGGGCGACCAGCACCAAGTCGTAGCCGAGCGAGGCCAGGCGGGTGGCGTAGCCGTGGCCGATGCCCGAGGTCGGCCCGGTGATCAACGCCACAGGGCGGGTGGCGCCGGGCAGCCTCGGATGTGAGTGCTCGATCATGACCGCGCGATCGATCGCCGTCGCGCGGACCCGACTGCGCTGGGCGCGCGGCCGGTCACTTCGGCACGGGTCCCTGATAGGGGCGGAATCCGGGATGGAACGGTCCGCCGGGCGCGTCGGACGGCCGCCGCTGCGACTCGGCGTCCGGCCGGCCTTCGGCGGCGCCGCGCTCGTCGTGCTCCTCACGCGGCCGGGCCTGCTCGTCATCGCGCACCCGGGCGCGCGCGTTCGGCACGACGGCGAGCGAGGGGCGGCGTGCCGGTTCCGAGTCGTCGGCGCGGTCGTCGGCGTAGGCGTCCTCGCCGGGCAGTTCGTCGTCCTCGGCTTCTTTGCGCGGTCGCGGCCGGTCGGCGTCGCCCTCGACGTCCCTGGCGTTCTCGCCGCGCTGCCGGTCGCGGGGCCGCGGCCGACTCACATCGTGTGCGCCTTCCGAGCGCGGCTCGCTGACCGGCGGCAGCACGTGCAGCAGGCCGGACAGGCGCAGCACCGCGTCGATCGCGCCTTCCCAGTCCTTCGAGGTGGTGCCGACCAGCAGCATGCCCAGCGTCCAGTTGCCCTCGCTCCAGAGCATCTGCACGGTGTCGGGCAGGGCCTCGATGAAGGCGACCATGCGCTGATCGACAGCGTGCCTGGCGATTTCGGGATTGGTCGCGAACACCACGCGGTCGCCGATGGCGCCGAGCAGTTCCAGATCGTGGTCCTTGGGCGGAGCGGCCGTCTTCAACCGCATGTCCACGTCGATGTCCGAGCCGATCTGGCGGCGCACCGCGACCAGCGTCGCGGAATCCTCCAGGTCGAACAGGACGAACTTCTCGCCCTTACGGATGCCGGAGACCACGTCGACCGCGGAGAGATAGCCCAGTTTGGCCAGCGCGCCACGCCGCCACGTGGACGGCAGCGCGGGTTCCACGGACACGTAGGTATAGCCCTGCGACTTCGCCCAGACCTGTCGCGCGTGACCGGTCCGCTGCCGCTGGAGCCGATCGAAATACAGCAGCACGATCGCGCCCACGAGCGCGATCGCCGCCAACCCGAACCACATTGCCGTCATCGGTGCCTAGCCTAATAGGCCCGGCCGGACATGGTCCGTCATTACCCCCGCGGCAGGCCGAGCGAAAGCCGAGCAGACGTCGATCCGGCTTGACGGCCGAATGCGCGCCGCCGCGCACGCGGGGCGCGTGGCACGGCTCATCGCCCGCCGCCGGGCAGCGAGGTACCGATGATGATCTTGGCCTGGATCGACCCGTCCGGCGCCTTGTCGCCCTGGATCAGCACGAGTTCGCCGGCGGCCAGGTCGGACACCTTGGTGCCCGACAACGCGATCACCTGGGTGTTCGCGTCGGTGCGCACCGTGATGGAGTCGCCCATCACCGAACTCACCGTCAGGGTGCCCGCGTCGTTGGCCGTGATGGTGCCCATCGTGGCGCCGAGTCCGTCGACATCGCCGAGACCGGGCACCCCCGGCAACCCGCTGGGCGGGGTCGGTGGCGCCGTTCTGGTTCCGGGCAGGAACCTGGTCGTGACGGGCGCGGTCGAGGCGGCCGCGGTGTCCGCCGAATCGGAATCGCTGCCGCCGAGCAGCACGCCCGCGACGACCCCGATCGCTCCGATCAACAGCACGACCCCGAGGGCCAGGGCGATCCACAGACCGGTATTGCGGCGCGGCGGCTGCGGCGGCCCCGGCGGCGCCGCGCCGGGCGGTATCGCGCCGCCGGGCGGTCCCCCCGGACCAGGCCACTGACCAGCGCCACTGTCCTGATAGGCCGACCACTGGGAGTCGTAGGGCGGGAACTCGCGCGTCGCGTTCGGCCCCGGCGGCCCCCAGCCTCCGTACTGCTCCGTGGGCGGATACGCCGACGGCGCGCCGGTGCCGTATGCCTCCAAGTACTCCGTGGTGTGGGCCGGGTCCCCGTACCCGGACTTGCCCGGACCCAGGTGTTCGGTCGGCGCATCCTCCGGCCGCTGCCCCCATGGATCGTTCGGGTTGGTCATGCGCTCCAGCGTAGGCTCTCTTCGTTCCACCGCGCTCGCACCCGGTGCACCGGTGTGCCTTCGGTGCGAAACTCCTTCTGCCCCCGGATGACCCGAGACGGGCGAGGACGAAGGTCCGCTCCGGGCGCTACCCGGAACAGACCGCTCGCCGCAGGGGCGAAGGCGCGCAACATCACCTCCGCGCGGCGCCCGCTCGGCTCATCTCCCGACGATCAGGCCGTCGCCGTCGGGGCTGACGGTCACCTTGACGCTGTCGCCGTCGGAGACCTCGCCCGCGAGCAGTTCCTTGGCGAGGGTGTCGCCGATGGCCTGCTGGATCAGCCTGCGCAACGGGCGCGCGCCGTAGGCGGGGTCGTAGCCGCGCACGGCGAGCCAGAACCGGGCCGAATCGCTGACCTCCAGCTTCAGCCTGCGCTGCGCCAGCCGCTTCTGTAGCTGGTCGAGCTGGATGTCGACGATGCTCTCCAGCTGCTCCTCGTCCAGCGAGTGGAACATCACCACGTCGTCGAGGCGGTTGAGGAACTCCGGCTTGAACGCCGAACGCACCGCGTTCATGACGAACTCGCGGTCACCGCCCGCACCCAGGTTCGAGGTCAGGATGAGGATGGTGTTGCGGAAGTCCACCGTGCGGCCCTGGCTGTCGGTGAGCCTGCCCTCGTCGAGCACCTGCAACAGGATGTCGAACACGTCCGGGTGCGCCTTCTCGATCTCGTCGAACAGCACCACCGTGTAGGGCCTGCGCCGCACCGCCTCGGTGAGCTGGCCGCCCTGGTCGTAGCCGACGTACCCGGGCGGAGCGCCGACCAGCCGGGCCACCGAGTGCTTCTCGCTGTACTCGCTCATGTCGATGCGGACCATGGCGCGCTCGTCGTCGAACAGGAAGTCCGCCAACGTCTTCGCCAGCTCGGTCTTGCCGACACCGGTGGGGCCGATGAACATGAACGAGCCGGTCGGGCGGTTCGGATCGGCGACACCGGCGCGCGCCCGGCGCACCGCGTCCGACACCGCCTGCACCGCCTCGGCCTGACCGACCACGCGGCGAGCCAGCTCGTCCTCCATGCGCAGCAGCTTCTGCGTCTCCCCTTCCAGCATCCGGCCCACCGGGATGCCGGTCCACGAGGACACCACCTCGGCGATGTCGTCCGGGCCGACCTCCTCTTTGAGCATGACCTCGCCGTCTCCCGCGGTGGCGGAGGTCTTTTCGGCCGCGGCGAGTTGCTTCTCCAGTGCGGGGATCCGTCCGTAGCGCAGCTCGGCCGCCTTGCCGAGGTCGCCGTCGCGCTCGGCGCGTTCGGATTCACCGCGCAGCGCTTCCAGTTCCTCTTTGAGCGCGCGCACCTGGTCGATGGCGTTCTTCTCGTTCTGCCAGCGGGTGGTCAGCTGGTTGAGCTTCTCCCTGCCGTCGGCGAGTTCCGCGCGCAGTTTGTCCAGCCGCTGCTTGGAGGCGTCGTCGGTCTCCTTGGCCAGGGCGACCTCTTCGATCTCCAGCCTGCGCACCGCGCGCTCCACCTCGTCGATCTCCACCGGGCGGGAGTCGATCTCCATGCGCAACCGCGACGCCGACTCGTCGACCAGGTCGATCGCCTTGTCCGGCAGGAACCGGGAGGTGATGTAGCGGTCCGACAGCGTGGCCGCGGCGACCAGCGCGGAGTCGGTGATGCGCACGCCGTGGTGCACCTCGTAGCGATCCTTGATGCCGCGCAGGATGCCGATGGTGTCCTCCACCGACGGCTCGCCGACCAGTACCTGCTGGAAGCGCCGCTCCAAGGCGGCGTCCTTCTCGATGTGCTTGCGGTACTCGTCCAGCGTGGTCGCGCCGACCAGGCGCAACTCGCCGCGGGCCAGCATCGGCTTGATCATGTTGCCCGCGTCCATCGCCGATTCCCCGGTGGCGCCCGCGCCGACGATGGTGTGCAGCTCGTCGATGAAGGTGATGATCTGGCCCGCGCTGTTCTTGATGTCCTCCAGCACGGCCTTGAGCCGTTCCTCGAATTCACCGCGGTACTTCGCGCCAGCGACCATCGCGCCGAGGTCCAGCGCCACGACGGACTTGCCGCGCAGCGACTCCGGCACGTCGCCCGCCACGATGCGCTGGGCGAGTCCCTCGACGATCGCCGTCTTGCCGACGCCGGGCTCACCGATCAGCACCGGGTTGTTCTTGGTGCGCCGGCTCAGCACCTGGACCACCCGGCGGATCTCGGTGTCGCGGCCGATGACCGGGTCGAGCTTGCCGGAGCGGGCTTCGGCGGTGAGATCGGTGGAGTACTTCTCCAGCGCCTGGTAGGTGCCCTCCGGATCGGGGCTGGTCACGCGGGCGCTGCCGCGTACCGCGGTGAACGCCGAACGCAGCGCGTCGGCGGTGGCGCCGTACTTGGTGAGCAGCATGGTCACGTCGGAGTCGCCGTCGGCGAGACCGACCATCACGTGCTCGGTGGAGACGTACTCGTCACCGAGCTCGGTGGCGAGATGTTGCGCCGCGGTGATCGCGGCGAGTGCCTCACGGCCCAGCTGCGGTGAGGTGGTGGCGCCGGTCGCCCGGGGCAGCCGGTCCACGATGTCCTGTGCCTCACGCCGCACGGTCGCCGGATCCGTTCCGACGGCCTTGAGCAAGGGCGCGGCGATGCCGTCGGTCTGGTCCAGCAACGCCACCAGCAAGTGCGCCGGACGAATCTCCGGGTTGCCCGCGGCGGAGGCCGCCTGCAGAGCGGCCGTCAGAGCCGCCTGGGTCTTGGTGGTGGGATTGAACGAGTCCACGAGTCACCTTCCTACTAGTCGATTCGCACGGCGTCGGGACCGTGTCCGGTGCCCGAGGCGAAGCCTGCGCTTCGTCTCGGCCGCTCCGCCATCGGATCCGCGCCGTTCCTTACCGTCCAACGTCCGAAAGGTTGAGTCTGTTCCGCTCAAGTTTGAATTCTTCGCCGCGCCCGGCCCGACACCCGCCGAATCGTGTCGAACGCTACGCCCCGACACCGGCGAATGCGACGATTCGCGACACCGCCGATGCGATGATTCCGCACGTCGGCGGGGTTCGGGTGCCTACGATGACCACGGCCGTCACTTGTTGCATCACTCTTCAGCCCGAATCAAGGAGCGAATGGATGCGCGCGATCGTGGTACGGAAGTTCGGAGCGACGCCGGAACTGGCCGAAATGCCGATGCCCGAGCCGGGGCCGGGAACCGTGCGGGTCCAACTCCAGGCGGCCGGGGTGAACCCCTTCGACCGGAAAGTGGCCTCCGGAATCCTGGAGGGCAAACTGCCGCACGACTTTCCGATGATCCTCGGAGTGGACGGCGCGGGCACCGTCGCCACGATCGGCGCGGGCGTCAGCCGCTTCGCCGTCGGCGACCGGGTGGTCGGCAAGTTCCTCACCCCGCCGGTCGGCCACGGCAGTTTCGCGGAGTACGCCGTCCTACCGGAAGGCGGCACGCTGGTGCCGATCCCACCGGGCGTACCGACCGTCGCGGCCGCGGCGCTGCCGACCGCGGGCGTGACCGCGCAGGACCTCGTGGACGCCACGCACATCGAACCCGGCCAAACCGTGCTGATCGTGGGCGCGACCGGCGGCGTCGGCTCCTTCCTGGTGCAACTGGCCAATATCGCGGGCGCGCACGTCATCGCGACGGCGCGCGGCGGCTCCGCCGATCAGATGACCCGCCTGGGCGCGGCCGAGACGGTGGACTACACCGCGGGCCCGGTGCGCGACCAGGTCGCCGCCGCGCACCCGGACGGCATCGACGTCCTGTTCGACCTGGTGAGCCCGCCGGAGGCACTCGCGGAGCTGACCACGCTGGTCCGTGACGGCGGCACCGTCTACTCCACCACCTTCGCCGCCGACGAGGACGCGTTGCGCACGCGATCGATCAAGGGCGGCAATATCGAATCGCAGGGCAAGGCGCCCGAGTTGGCCCGGCTGATCCAGCGGGTAGCCGCGGGTGACGTGGTCGTGCCGATCGACGCGACCGTCCCGCTCGCGCAGGGGCCGGCGGTCATCGGAGCGCCCGGCGCGCGTGGCAAGACCGTGCTCGCCATCTGAGCCGTACCGCCGGCACCGCGTCGGTTCGGCCGGCCCCCGAAACCACCCGGAGGTGTGCGATGGGCACCCGACCGCCCGAGTTCGGCCTGTTCTTGATCCCCGAGGCCGACGACTTCCGCGGGCTCGCCGAGCTCAGCGTGTACGCGGACGTGTCCGGGCTCGACCTGATCGGCATCCAGGACCACCCCTACCAGCGCCGTTTCCTGGACACCTGGACACTGATCACCGCTCTCGCCGGGCGGACCGAACGGATCACCTTCTTCCCCGACGTGGCGAACCTGCCGCTGCGCCATCCCGCGCTGCTGGCGAAGGCGGTGGCCTCGCTCGACATCATCAGCGACGGCCGGATCCAGCTCGGCCTCGGCGCGGGCGCGTTCTGGGACGCCGTCGCCGGAATGGGCGGGCCGCGCCGGACCGGCGGTGCGGCGGTGCGCGCGCTGGCCGAGGCGATCACGGTGATCCGCGCGCTGTGGTGGAGCGACGCGCGATCGGTCCGGGTGCCCGGGGACTACTACTGCCTCGCGGGCGCGCACCCCGGCCCCCGCCCGCGTCATCATCCCGGCATCTGGCTCGGCGCGAAGGGGCCGCGCATGCTCGAGCTCACCGGACGCGTCGCCGACGGCTGGGTGCCGTCGTCCGCATGGGCGCCGCCGGAGTTCCTCGCCGAGGCGGGCAGGCGGATCGATGACGCCGCCGCGGCGGCGGACCGGGACCCGCTGTCGGTGCGGCGGGTATTGAACGTGTCCGGGACCATCACCGCGGACGGGACCGATCACGGCTTCCTGGAGGGCCCGCCCGAGCGCTGGGCCGACGATCTGCTGGCGCTGCACCGCGACCAGCGGATCGACGGATTCGTCTTCTGGCCGACCGAAGGGGAACCGGTCGAGCAGATCCGTCGTTATACCGAGCAGGTCGTGCCTGCCGTCCGCACCGGCGCGGTGACCTGACCGGCCGGAATCCGGCGCCTTTCCGCCCAGGATGGGTCTGGCGGGTTCCGCCCGCGGCATCGGGCTGGTGACGGGTCAGCGACATCCGTCGTTTGCCCACCGATTACCGTTTGGCCCGGTCTGACGGCACTGGCCGCGAAGGCGGAGTGCGCTTGCGCATCGCCGGAGCGAAGGCCGGAGTGCGCTAGCGCACGGCCGGAGCGAAGGCCGGAGTGCGCTAGCGCACGGCCGGAGCGAAGGCCGGAGTGCGCTAGCGCACGGCCGGAGCGAAGGCCGGAGTGCGCTAGCGCATGGCCGGAGCGAAGGCGGAGGTACGCCTTTACCCACACGACCACGGCATTTTCGGGGATACTTGTCGGCGGGAGACCGCCGGTAACGGGTATGTCCCCGGGCAGAACTGAGGGAAAGGAAGCTCCACGTCGTGGATGCGCGTTCGGCTGCGCTGGTCCGCGCCAATTTCCGTTCGGTGATCGAGTCACCGAATGGACCCGAGCGGTTGGTCAGTGCGTTCTACGGACATTTGTTCGCCGAGAACCCCCGGCTGCGCGAATTGTTCCCGCCTGCCATGGAGATGCAGGCCAAGCGGATCGCCACGGCCATTCAGTACGTGCTCGATCACTTGGAGGACTGGGACCGAGCGCAGAAGTTCTTGGAGCAACTCGCCCGCGACCATCGCAAGTACGGCGTGGAGGCCGCGCACTACGACGTGGCCGGCCGCGCGCTGCTCGCGGCGTTCCGCGCCTACAACGGGGCGGGCTGGCACCGGGGCCTGGAGGAGGGCTGGCGCGACATCACCATCCTGATCTCCGCGTCCATGGCCATCGGGGCCAACTCCGACAAGTCGCAGCCGGTGTGGGAGGCCACCGTGGTCGGCCATCGCCGCGTGCTGGAGGACCTGGCCATCGTGCGTCTGCAGTCCGACGGGCCGGTGCCCTACCAGGCCGGGCAGTACGTGCCGGTCACCATTCCGCAGCGCCCCAAGATGTGGCGCTATTTCTCCCCGGCGATCCCGTCCAACCCGTACGGCGAGATCGAGTTCCACGTGCGCAAGATCCGCGGCGGCTGGGTGAGCCCGGCGATCGTCAACGAGACCAGGGTCGGCGACCGGTGGCGGATCGCGGGCCCGCTCGGCGGACTGCGCGTCGACCGGGACAGCGGCCGCGACGTGCTCATGATCGGCGCGGGCACCGGCATCGCCCCGCTGCGCGCCCAGCTGATCGAGATGGGCCAGCGCGGCATCAACCCGCGGGTGCACTTCTTCATCGGCGGCCGCTACCCCTGCGACCTGTACGACGTGGAGAACATGTGGCAGCTCTCGCAGAGCAACCCGTGGCTGACCATCGTTCCGGTCTGCGAGCAGAAGACCAATCCGTGGTGGTACCCACATCCGCCGCAGGACGCACCGTACGGCATGCACCGGCGCCTGATCGGTAACCTTGGCGCCGTGGTCGCGAGCTTCGGCGCGTGGGCGGACCGCCAGATCCAGATCGCCGGCTCGGCCCGGATGATCGCGGACACCCGGCGTGCGCTCATCGCGGTCGGCACGCCGGAGCAGAACATCAGCTGCGACCCTGTGTAACGAAGGAGGCCCCGTTGGGGGATCCGAGCATGCTCGGTAACGGTGCGCATCAGGCGCCCGAGTGGACCTCGACCGTCGTCGGTCATCATCGGCTGCGTCACGATCTCGCGGTGATCCGCCTGATCGGCGAGTTCGTGCCGTTCGCCGCGGGTCAGTCGGTCGAGGTGCGGGTGCCGCAGCATCCCGGCGTGCGGCGCAGGCTTTCACCCGCGCTGCCGCCCTCGCTGGACGGCAAGCTGGAGTTCCATGTGCGCACCGTCCCGGGTGGCTGGTGCAGCGGCGCGATCGTGGCCGACACCCAGCCGGGCGACGAGTGGCGGATCGGCGCTCCGCTCGGCGGTTTCTGGGTCGACCCGGACGGCGACGAGGTGGTGATGATCGCGGGCGGCACCGGATTGGCGCCGATGCGCGCGCAGATCCTGGAACTGGCGCGCAAGCCTTCGCCACCGCCCACCTACCTCTTCGTCGGCGGGCGGTCCCCCCGCGACCTGTACGCCGCGGACATGCTGTTCCTGCTGGCCGGTGAACTGCCGTGGCTCACCGTGATCCCGGTGGTGGAGACCCCGCACGACCCGGACTGGATCGACGAGTGGTACGAGCAGTCCCGCGTCGACATCGGCTTCCCACCCGACGACCTGCTGTACGGCACACTCGCCGACGTCCTCGGCTCGCACGGCGCGTTCCGCGAGCACCAAGTGCTCGTCTGCGGCTCCCCCGCGATGGTCCAGACCACCGTCGACCGCCTCCTCGAAACCGGAACGCCCCCGGAACGAATCCAATTCGAAGGACTCTGAACAACTCCGCAGCCCGAATCGCCAGTCATTCGAAACGGCCCACACCGAACGCGGCGGCCATGCCTATCGCAACCACGTCAGCCCAACCCCGGGATCTGAACGAAGCGAACCGAGCATGCGCCGTTCGCGGCCCGGCTCCCGTCCGAGCGGCCGCCGCGTCCGCGACGAAGGAGCAAGGGCGGTCACTCGGAACGCGAATCATGACGGCCGCGAACACCCCCCGCCGCAGACCTTGGAAAGCCCGCACCGTCCGGTGCGCGTCCGAGTGACCGCGCCGGCGACAATGCCTCCAGGGAGGACGCACCCCTTCGGCAACTATCCGACAACGGCGCACACCCGGCCCCACGCACGCCATCCACGCGACGACATCACCCCAACCGCCGGTCTCGAGCGAAGCGAGACCGAGCATCCGCCGTTCGCGGCCCGGCTCGCGTCCGAGTGGCCGCCGCGTCGCGACGAAGGAGCAAGCGGCGGTCACTCGGACGCGAGCCACAAGGGGGCCGCGAACACGCAGCACCGCAGGCGCTGCAAATCAGAACAGCGGGTCGTGGCGGATGTTCTTCGCGAGCGTTCCCGCCGCCATGAGGCGGAACTTGGTGGTCTGCACCATCGATGGTGATCCGACGATCTGTACGTCGCGATCGGACCAGGCGCCGAAGCTCGCGACGACCTTGCCGATCTGGCCGGTGACGCGGGGTTCCAGGCCGGGCCACGTGGTGCGGGGCTCGTCGGGTTGGGCGTACCACCATGGGTTTTCGTCGTGCTCGCTGACCGGCGTGACGGTGAGCCAGCGGTTGGCCATCGCCAGTTTGCTCAGCGTCTCCAGGTCGTAGAGGTCGCACGGGTGGTGGCCGCCGACGAACAGGTGCACCTTCGGATTGGTCCGCCGCATCGCCATCGACATGAGCTGGGCTCGCAGCGGCGCGATTCCGGTACCACAGCCGACCATCAGCATCTTGCGTTTGGTGTTGCGCGGGATGCCGAGGCCACCGAGTGGTGAGCCGAGCAGCCATTGGTCGCCGACGACGGTCTGGCCGACGATGGCCGAACTGACCCAGCCGCCCAGCACGCCGCGGACGTGGAACTCGATCTCACCGTTGGCGTTCGCGGGCACGGCGGGCGAGAGGTAGCGCCACATGCGCGGCCGTGACGGGATCTGCACGCTCAGGTACTGGCCCGCGGCGTAGGACATCGGCTGGTCCAGTTGCAGCCGGACGATGACCAGGTCGCGCAGCACTTCGCGGCGTTCGATCACGGTGCCGGTCCACGCCGACGGCGTGGTCTCCTTCTCCGCGGCGCCGATCATGGTGTCGGCGATGATCTTCAGGCCCTCGTCCCAGGCGCGGTCGACCTCGTCGGTCCACATCTCGGTGCCCGCGAAGACCTTGACGGCGGTCTTCAGCGCGGTGGACACGGCGGTGTAGTGCGCGGGCTGCACGCCGTACTTGCGGTGGTCCCTACCGAGCTGCGCGAGGAACGGCAGCAGTTTGTCGGGCTCCTCCAACCGGTCCAGCGCATAGGAGATCGCCTTGACCAGGCGATCGCGCTGGGCGTCCATCGCGGCCGGGAAGAAATCGCGGACGTGCGGGTAGTCGGTGAACAAGATCGCGTAGAACGATCTCGCCAGTTTCTCCGGCCCCCCGTCTTCCGCAGCAACCGCCTTGAACGTCGTTCTGATCAAAGCGACAGTGCGTGAATCCATTGATCTCACAACCCCATTTCGCACTCGTTCACCAACCATGCCGACGAGTGAGGTGCTGCGGGGCCACTCGACAGCAGCCGATGGGAAGGAGTGTAGGCGAGGTTTGCCAGCTACGGAATCTTTCGATTGGACATCACGCGTGTAATTTCGTCAAAACGAGGATATCCAGCGAGACACGCCAGAGAAACCGACTGCAAGACGGTAGATATGCCGCAAAATCAGTCGAAGGATCACCGAATTCGCAAGGCTCGCTGAGGAATTTACGTCCCGATTGGTCTGTTCTAGCGACCTCAGGGCAACACCACTGCGGCCGAATAGAGTTCGATCCGGGCAAACCGCGCCGATACCATCAACCAATCTATGGTGAAAATGTCCAGTTGATTCGACAACGAAATAACCTCTACCGTACCGCTTACGCCAAACATGTTCTGGTTTACTGTCAGCAAATAAGTGGTGGTCGCGGGCGCGAAACGACGACGGCCCCGGCCTCGGATCGCGCTGTGCGACCGGAGGCCGGGGCCGTCGTCGTCGTGCCGTTATCGCCGGTGCCGGCCGTCTTCGCGACGATGGCGCGGCTGCCAGACGACCAACGCGGTACTGCGTTGCGGCGGGGCGAGATCGGGACGGTACCCGGCCCGCGTCCGCTCCAGCTCGGCCGACAGTTCCGCCACCTGCTGGCGCAGTTCCTCCACCTGATTGGTCAGTTCGATGATGCGCTTGATGCCCGCCAGGTTGACACCCTCGTCCTGGGACAGCCGCTGCACCTCGCGCAGCAGCTCCACGTCCCGGGCCGAGTAGCGGCGCCCGCCGCCCGAAGTGCGTTGCGGCGTGACCAGTCCCAGACGGTCATACGTGCGCAGCGTCTGCGCGTGCATACCGGCCAGCTGGGCCGCCACCGATATCATGAAGAACTCGGCGCGGGCCCCGCTGGACGCGCTCTTCGGTTCCGAGGACATCACGCACCTGCCCATCCCGCACGTGGATCGAAGCCGCTGGCCCGCTCGGCCTCTTGGTAGCGCTTGAGGGCCTCGACGGCGTCGCCGTCGAGCTTCTGCGGCACCGCGACCTTCACCGTCACCAGCAGGTCTCCGGCGCCGCCGCCGCGCTTGGGCACGCCACGGCCGCGCACCCGAAGGATGCGGCCGTCAGCGGTACCCGGAGGCACCTTGACGCCGACTCGCCCGTCCAGCGTGGGCACCGAAACCGTGGTACCGAGGACCAATTCACTGTAACTGACCGGAAGCACCAGGGTCAGGTCGTCACCGTTGCGGCCGAAGACCTTGTCCTGGCTGACGTGGACGGTCACGTAGAGGTCGCCCGACGGCGCCCCGCGCAGGCCCGCCTCGCCCTGACCGGCCAACCGGATCCGTTGCCCGTCACCGACTCCGGGCGGAATCCGCACCGTGATGGTGCGCGTGCGGTTCTGGATGCCGTTGCCGTGGCAGTCGACGCACGGGTCGTCGATGATCGAACCGCTGCCCCGGCACTCGTCGCACGGCTCGCTGAAGCCGAACGCGCCCTGATTGCGGCTGACGACACCGGTCCCGTTGCAAATCGGGCAGACCCGCGGGCTCGTGCCCGGTTTGGCCCCGCTGCCGTGACACGTGGTGCACGGCGACGGGCTGGTCATCCGCAGCGGAACCGTGACGCCCTGGGCGGCCTCCCGGAAACCGAGCGTCGTCTCGGTCTCCACATCGGCACCGCGGCGGGGGCGGCTCGAGGTCCGCGTACCGCCCCGGTTGAACAGACCGCCGAGCAGGTCGCCGAGGCCACCGTCGCCGGCGCCTGCGCCGCCGAAGATGTCCCCGATGTTGAACTCCTGCGAGAAGCCTCCGCCCGCACCGGGACCGAACCCACCGCGACCGTAGCCGCCACCCGCGAAGAGCTTGCGGGTGTCGTCGTACTCCTTGCGCTTGGCCGGATCCGACAGCACGGCGTGCGCCTCGCTGACGGCCTTGAACCGCTCCTCTGCTTTGGTGTCACCGGGGTTGGCGTCCGGGTGCAGGTCGCGCGCTAGCTTGCGATAGGCCTTCTTGATCTCGTCCTGCGAGGCGCCGGAGGAAACACCCAGCTCCTTGTAGAAGTCCTTTTCGATCCACTCCCGTTGGCTCACCGAGCATCTCCTCCTCTCGCGTCCTTATTGTTCGTTCGCGCCGGCATCAACATCCGATGCCTCTTCGGTCGGTTGATCCGCGTTTTCCGTCAGATCGGCTACGCCGTCGGTTACCCCGACCAGCGCGTGCCGAAGCACCCTATCGCCGAAGCGATAGCCTTTGCGCATCACGATGCCGATCACCGGATCGTGGCCGGAGCCCTCGTGCTGCACGGCCTCGTGCAGGGTCGGGTCGAAAGGCTCGCCCTCCGAACCGAACTCCTCGAGACCCTGCTTGAGCAGCGCGGCCGACAGCTTGTCGGCCACCGACCGCAGCGGACCGGACTCCAGATCACCATGCGCCCGAGCGCGGTCGAGATCATCGAGCACGCCGAGCAATTCGGTGACCACCGACGCCTTGGCGGAATCGATCGCGGCCTTGCGGTCGCGCTCGACCCGGCGCCGGTAGTTGGCGTACTCCGCGGTCAGCCGCTGCAGGTCGGAGGTGCGCTCGGCGAGCTCGCCGCTGATGGTGTCGGCGAGCGCCTGGGCGTCGCCGCCGTTGCCGGTCTCCGCACCGTTGCCCGACTCCGGGGCCTGCGCGGCCGCGGCACCGTTGTCCGCGGCCGGCTGGCGGATCTCACCGGTCTCCGGGTCGATCTTCCGGTTGTCGACGAAGGTGATCGGCTCCTTCTCAGAGTTGGCCTCGGTCACTTCTTCTCCGTGTCGACCGGCTCGTCCACGACCTCGGCGTCCACGACCTGGTCGTCATCCTGCGCACTGCTCGAGGTGCCGTTGCCCTGCGCCGCGGCGTCCGCGGCGGAGGCCTCGTAGATGGCCTGGCCGAGGGCCTGCGACTCGGTCGCCAGCTTCTCGACGGCCGCCTTGACCGCGGCGATGTCGGTGCCCTTGAGGGCCTCGTTCGCCTCGGCGATGGCCGCCTCGACCTTGGTCTTGACGTCCGCGGGGACCTTGTCCTCGTTCTCCTTGATGAACTTCTCGGTCTGGTGCACCAGCGACTCGGCCTGGTTGCGGGTCTCGGCCTCCTCGCGGCGGGCCTTGTCCTCGGCCGCGTGCGCCTCGGCGTCCTTGACCATCCGGTCGATCTCCTCCTTGGACAGGCCGGAGCCGTCCTGGATCTTGATCGTGTTCTCCTTGCCGGTGCCCTTGTCCTTCGCGGTGACGTGCACGATACCGTTGGCGTCGATGTCGAAGGTGACCTCGATCTGCGGCACGCCGCGCGGGGCCGGCGGGATGCCGGTCAGCTCGAAGGAGCCGAGCAGCTTGTTGTGCGAGGCGATCTCGCGCTCACCCTGGAACACCTGGATCTGCACCGAAGGCTGGTTGTCGTCTGCCGTGGTGAAGGTCTCCGAGCGCTTGGTCGGGATGGTGGTGTTGCGCTCGATGAGCTTGGTCATCACGCCGCCCTTGGTCTCGATGCCCAGCGACAGCGGGGTCACGTCGAGCAGCAGGACGTCCTTGACCTCACCCTTGAGCACACCGGCCTGCAGGGCGGCGCCGACGGCGACGACCTCGTCCGGGTTCACGCCCTTGTTGGGCTCCTTGCCACCGGTCAGTTCCTTGACCAGGTCGGAGACGGCGGGCATACGGGTCGAGCCGCCGACGAGCACCACGTGGTCGATGTCGGACACCTTGATGCCCGCGTCCTTGATCACGGACTGGAACGGCGCGCGCGTGCGGTCGAGCAGGTCCGAGGTGATCTTCTGGAACTCGGCGCGGGTCAGCTGCTCGTCCAGGAACAGCGGGTTCTTGTCCGCGTCGACGGTGATGTAGGGCAGGTTGATCGAGGTGCTCTGCGAAGAGCTCAGCTCGATCTTGGCCTTCTCGGATGCCTCACGCAGCCGCTGCATGGCCATCTTGTCCTTGGTCAGGTCGATGCCCGAGCTGGCCTTGAACTTGTCGACCAGCCACTGCACGACCCGCTCGTCCCAGTCGTCACCACCGAGGTGGTTGTCGCCGGAGGTGGCGCGGACCTCGACGACGCCCTCGCCGATTTCCAGCAGCGAGACGTCGAAGGTGCCGCCACCGAGGTCGAAGACCAGGATGGTCTGTTCCTTGTCGCCCTTGTCCAGGCCGTAGGCGAGCGCGGCCGCGGTGGGCTCGTTGACGATGCGCAGGACGTTCAGGCCCGCGATCTGGCCTGCTTCCTTCGTGGCCTGCCGCTGGGCGTCCTCGAAGTAGGCGGGCACGGTGATGACCGCGTCGGTGATCTCCTCACCGAGGTAGGACTCGGCGTCGCGCTTCAGCTTCATCAGCGTGCGCGCGCTGATCTCCTGCGGCGTGTACTTCTTGCCATCGATCTCGACGCTCCAGTCGGTGCCGATGTGCCGCTTGACGGAGCGAATGGTGCGGTCGACATTGGTGACGGCCTGGTTCTTGGCCGGCTGGCCGACCAGCACCTCGCCGTTCTTCGCGAACGCGACGATCGACGGGGTGGTGCGCGATCCTTCCGAGTTGGCGACGACGACCGGTTCGCCGCCTTCGAGAACGGCGACGACCGAGTTCGTGGTCCCGAGGTCGATTCCGACCGCACGAGCCATAGTGGTTCCTCCTAGTTGACGTACCGATGTGTGTAGGTGCCGGGCGAACAACCGCCCTGCGACGCCCGGTGAAGGACGCCGCGAGACCTCGCCCCTAGCACCTCACGGAGCACGGCCCCAGCAACACTGAGCGTGGTCGGCTCAATCCTGCACCGCAGGAGCCCCGGAGTCAACCGAAACTTGAGTCTTGCACACTCAATCTTGTCGAAAAGCTCAACGGACGACTCGCGCGATTAATTCCCGGCCGTCGTCACGAACCACACCACGATCACTGCGCTGGTCGGCTGAACCGAGCCGCATCAGGACGAAATCGCCTCCGCCCGTCACGCCTACGAACGAGGGGCGCTACCGCGCAGTAGGGTGACGGCGAGCGGCCCGGACGGGCCGCCGTGCGCCGTCGAGCCGAGGAGTCGCCATGAGGGCCGCCGTCGTCACCGCCGCCGAATTCGAGGTCGCGGAGCTGCCCACGCCGCGGCCCGGCGCCGGTCAGCTGCTGATCGACGTGTCGCGCTGCGGCATCTGCGGCTCGGACCTGCACGCCCGCACCCACGCCGACGAACTGGCCGACCTGGCCGTGGCCACCGGCTACGAGCACTTCATGCGCTCGGCCCAGAGCGTGGTGCTCGGGCACGAATTCAGCGGGACCGTGGTCGATTACGGGCCGGACTGCCGCAAGCGATGGAAGACGGGAACCCCCGTGGTGGCCCTGCCGATCGTCCGGCACGGCAAGCAACCCCACTTGGTCGGGCTGTCGACCGCGGCGCCGGGCGGGTACGCCGAACAGGTGGTGGTCCAGGAATCGATGACCATGCCGGTGCCCAACGGCTTGTCCGCCGAGCACGCCGCGTTGACCGAGCCCATGGCGGTGGCCTGGCATGCCGTCCGCAAGGGCCGCGTCGGCAAGGGCCGAACCGCCTTCGTCATCGGCTGCGGGCCGATCGGCCTCGCGGTGATCAGCATGCTGAAGGCGGCAGGCGTGCGCACGGTGGTCGCGAGCGATTTCTCACCGCGGCGCCGAGAACTCGCCACCGCCTGCGGCGCCGATATCGTGGTCGACCCGGCGACCGAGTCGCCATGGGCGGCCGCCCCGAAGAAGGGAAGGATCCACGGCGTCACCGACATCCTCGGGCTCGGCTTCGACACCATGGAGCGCCTGCGGCGGGTGCCGAACCTGCCGTGGTGGTACGTCTTCCGGCTGGCGCACACGGTGAACGCGGGCCCGGCCGGCCCGGTGATCTTCGAGTGTGTCGGCGTGCCGGGGATCATCGATCAGATCCTCGCGGCCGCACCGCCGCTGTCGCGCGTGGTCGTGGTGGGGGTGTGCATGCAAACCGACCGCTTCCATCCCGCGATGGCGATCAACAAGGAGATCGAACTGCGGTTCGCGCTCGGCTACGACCCCGGCGAGTTCCGCGACACCTTGCACATGCTCGCCGAGGGAAAGGTCGACCCGAGCCCGCTGATCACCGGGACCGTCGGGCTGGACGGCGTGGCGGACGCCTTCACCGCCCTGGGCAACCCGGAGCGGCACGCGAAAATCCTGATCGACCCACGCGGCCGCACCACCACGCCGGTCTGACCGCACCGCTCACGGCGCGGCGGCGAGGACCTCGTCGGCGATCTTCTCGTCCAGCGTCACCCGAACCAGGGCCGCGGCCAGCTCCGCGGTGTGATGGTCCGGTGCCAGACGCGCCAGCCGGTCGGGATCCTCCGGCAACTGGACGCGCTTGGCGCCGCGCAGCGCGCGCTCGTCGAAGTGCGGCCGCACCCACGCCCACGTGTCCTGGACCTCGCGCAGGAAGATATCGGCGCCGGTGGGGCCGATGCCGTCGAACTCCTGGAGCAGTTCAGCCGCACGCTGGGGGTCGTTGTCCGCCTTCTTCGCCAGTTCGCGCAGGTCACCGTGGTAGCGGTCGAGCACTCGCGTGGCGTTGTGGCCCAGCCTCGTGGCGGTGCTCTCGTCGTAGCGGCGATAGTTCGCCCGGCCCAGCGCGTCGACCAGCTCTTGCCAGTCGGCGTCCGCGACCCGGTGCGGCGTCCGATAGCCGCCGCCGATCAGCTCCCGTGTGGCCGCGATCGCGATCTCGGCGGAGATGCGGGTACTGAGCAGCTGGGAAAGCATGAGCAACTGGAAAAGTGCGGCCGGTTTGTCATCGAGCGTGATACCCGCTTCCTCGGCATATCCCGTGCCCGCACGGACGAGCAATTCGTGTACGACGTCCTCTTGGCTCATCGTTACCTCCTCTCGCTACCAGGCCGCATACCCGGGCACACGTCGCCTACACCGCCCGCGCGGCGGCGGTTCAGCGCAGGTCACGATGCCGCAGGAGGAGGCAGCGGATCATTCCGGCAGCACGCTCAAGGCGCCCTCGGCGCTTCGGGCTGCGGTCAGGCAAGCCGTGGCGGTGAACTGGTCGGCCAAGGGGTGGCGGGCCCTGGCGCGCCACTTGCGGACCGCGGCGACCGCTAGAGCGCGCTGCGCGGTGAGCGGCGCGTCGACCGGGAGGCCCAAACGCAGATGGGGTGCGATGCCGGAGCCGCCGATAAGGCGGTGCAGTTCGGCGAGATCGTCCGCGGGCAGCGCCAATTCGTCGGTGCGCAGGCGGCCGAGCAGGCGCAGTTCCGCGAAACCGTGCACGTCCGCGAGCAGCGTGCGCACCCTCGGCAGCAGACGGTCGGCCTGGGTGCCACGGTAAGCGGTCAGCACCCGGGCCAGCGCTGTAAGCGCGGAATGGGCTTTGAGCTGGTCGGCGCGCTGACCGAACTGCACGTCCAGTACCGAGCGCAATTCGTCCACTCCGCTGCGGCTGGTCAATTCGGCGGCGAGCGTGGCCGAATCCCGCACGCCGAGCCGGATCAACGTGACCGCCATGCGAATGCCGAACAGCCCGAACCGCTCGGCGAGCTGCGCACGCAGTTCCGGCGGCACCGGAAGCGGCACGTCGGCGCGCGCGAAACGGTCCGCCGAGAGCAGCGCGGCGCTCAGTTCGTCGACCGGGACGCGCGCCAGCGTCTCGAAAGCCGCGAACTCCTGCTGACGCAGCGTCGCCGCGGCGAAAGCGAGCAGCCCGGCGACCGGGATGACGGCCTGGCACAGACCCGTTCGTTCCAGTTCCCCGGCGAAACGCGTGGCGACATCACGGGCCGAGTGCAGCGCGTCGATGCGGCCTGCCCCGATCTCGTCGGCCCGCGAGACCACGCCGACGATGCCGAGCGGGCCGGGCGCTCCCGGACCGCCGTTGGCCGCCGCGGTCCCGGCGCCCACACGCTCGAGGAACTGGACGTCGGCCGCGTCCAGCCTGCGCAGCAGATACACCACGGCGTCGGCGCCCGGGATGGCGATTCCTTGCTCGGCGCGCTCGTCGTCCGCACCCGGAGTCAACAGACGCGCGGTGCGCCGGGACACCTCGCGCGAGAGCGACGACGTACCCGGGGTATCGATGATGGTGGTGTGGGCGAGCGTCGCGGCGGGCCACTCGACCTCGAGATGGTCCACCTCGCGCGGAGCCGGGGCGTTCCAGTTCAGCCGGTCCAGGTCGAAGGTCAGTCCGTGCGTCCCGCTGCCGCGCCGTACCACGACGTGCGCGCGGGCGCCGTCGGGCGCGTATGCCGTCACGCTGGGTGTCGAACCGTATCGATACCAGGTGACCACCCGCGTGCACTCGGTGGCGTCGGTGGGGGCGATGTCCTGTCCGACAAGCGAATTCAGCAGGGTCGATTTGCCCGCCTTGATCGAACCGGCCAGCGCCACGCGCAACGGCTGGTCCAGTCGTCGGGCGCAGTCGGCCAGCAGGGCACGCGGGCGCGGCTCGCCCGCCAGCGCCGTCTGCGCCGCGCCGACCAGCCGATGCGCCTCGGCGACGATACCCGGCGCCGGGCCACCATCACGTCTCACGGGGCTACCGTACCGGCGGGTCCCATCGGTAGTGCGGTCTGCATGGCGTCGGCGTATCGGCGCAGCTCGGCGACTACGCGCAGCTGCTGATCCAGCTGTGCGCCGCGTTCGGCGCGGCGGGTGGCGACCATGCTCGCCGCCTCCTGCGCCGCCCGCAGCGACTCGTCGATCGAGCGCAGGCTGCGTTCGGCGACGCCCGCGTAGTGGTCACGCAACGCGCGATGGATGCGGTGCAGCCGGTCCTTCGACTCCTTGCCCGCCTGGAACGCCACATCGTCGACGAAACGGCGCACCGCCGCCTTCGCCTCGTTGCGCCGTTTGGCCAGCCGGGCCTGCTTGTCGTCCCGGAAGGCTTTGCCGCCCACGATCAATCCCGCGCCGATCGAGATCGGGTTGAGCAGGGCCAGCCCGGCGAAGGTACTGGCCAGCCCCACCATCAGCACGCCGCCGTAGGAGCCGCGCATGCCGACGAGCAGCTTGCTGCCGAAACCGATGTCGGGTTCCAGATCGGCGAGGGTGCCGGAGATGGCGCGGCCGGTGTCGGCTCCCGCGCCGGGGCGCACATCCGGCAGGTCGACCGCGCCGAGCTCGGCGAAATGCTCGGCGACGCGTTCGGCCAGCTGAATCGCCCGGGAGTGGGTCCACAGCAGGTTGTCGCCGAGGGCGGTGTCGACGGTGCCGGTGAGATGTTCGGCGATGCGGTCCCAATGCCTGCCCGGGTCGTGCTCGTCGATCCATTCCTCGGTGCTGCGCGCGATGTTGCGCAGGCGGTCGCGCAGGTCGTGGTCGACGTCACCGGCCAGATCGGTGATGCCGTCGGCGAGCGTCTGCTGCCAGGCGGCGGTTCTGCGGTGCAGTTCCTCGGCCGCGGAACGGGCGGATTGCAGCTCGCGCACCGCCGCCGCGCCCTGTGCGGGATCGCGGACCGCGACCAGCTCACTGCCCAGGGCCAGGGCGAGATGTTCGGCCGCGGAGCGGATATCGCGGGCCACGGCGGCGCGGGTGGCCAGCTGATCGCGCGCCACCACCTGGTCACGCAGGAATTCGTAGAGCACGCCGAAGCCGGATTCGACGCCCAGTTGCCGGTCCTGCAACCGCATGGCGTGGCTGCGCAGCAACGAGGACACCGGGATCATCGGCACGTCGAGCCCGGCCCGCGCGAGATGGCCGAGATCGGCCTCGTGCACCTGCCGCCAGTGCGGATACAGGTCGATCTTGGTGAACAGCAGTGCGACCGTCGGGCATAGCTCCCGTACCTGTCGCAGGAAGGCCAGTTCCGGCTCGGTGAGTTCGGTCGACGCGTCCGACAGCACCAGCACCGCGTCCGCGGCGGGCACCATTCCGAGCACGCCCGCGGCATGGGCATTGCCGTGCCCGCCGACGCCGGGGGTGTCGATCAGCACGATGCCGTCGGCCAGCAGCGCGTTGGGTACCTGGACCTCGAGGCGCACGATCCGCCGTCCCTGTGCCAGCGGTGAGCGCGGGTCGATCGCGCCGACCTCCGCGATCGGCACCTCGACCCTGGTCTCCGCGCCGCTGGAGTCGCCGTGCGCCGTGAGCACCAGCTCCGCGCGCGGGTGCGGGCCGTGCGCGAGCAGCATCGGCACCATGGTGGTGGCATCGTCCCCGACCGGGCAGATGTCCAGGTTCAGCAGCGCGTTGACGAAACGGCTCTTGCCCTGGTCCAGCTGTCCGGCGACGACGATGCGCCGGCGCGGGTCGCGGACCCGGTCGGCCGCCACTTCGAGGCGGCCGACCAGATCGTTGCGGCCCGCGGCACGAGCCGCCGCGATGGTTTCACCGAGTACCGACAGCAGCGGTACCGCCGGTGGAGTGGCGTTCGGCGCGGGCGTCCCCATCGCGGTATGGACCTCTTTCCGTGATTGCCGGCAACTGTCAGTGCAGGAATGTATCGCCACCCAGGTCGGCGTTCGCCGAACCGCTGAATTCCGTGCTCGCGTTGGTCTCGCCGAACAGGCCCGAGTCGGCGTGACCGCCGGTCGTGCTGTCCAGGCCCGACCCGAAGGCGCTGGACACGTCCAGCGAGGACCAGGTGTGCGCGGTCGAGCCGACGCTGCCGCCGAGACCGGCGCCCGTGTCCACCGCACCGTGCGCCGCGCCGCTCGCCGAGCCCGCCAGACCGGAGGTCGCGTCCGCCGCGCCGCCGAGACCGGCCGTGGCATCGAGGCCGGAAGTCGCGTGCGAACCCGCGCTGCCGCTGATTCCGCTGTCCAGGCCCGAACCGAAGTGCGCTCCCGCGCTCGACGCGCCTTCGAGACCGGTCGACAGACCCGAACCCAGTCCGGCACCCGCCTGCGCACCGGCATCGATAGCGCCAGTGAGACCGGTACCGGCCTGCGCAGCGCCGTCCACACCGGTGGAGAGGCCTCCGCCGAGACCGGTGGGCAAGCCCGTTTCCAGCCCGGTCGTCGCCTCGATTCCGGCGTCGAGCGCCCCGCCGAGACCGGTTTCCAGACCCGTGCCGAACTGCCCGCCGGTGTTCAGCGAACTCTCCAGTCCGCCGCCGAGTTCAGCTCCGGTGCTCACGGCCGCGCCGAGACCGGTCGCGAGGCCTGCCTCCAGGCCGGTCGCCGCTTGCGTTCCGAGATTTCCGGCACCGCCGATGGCGGACGAGAAGTTGCCACCGAGTCCGGCGGTCAGATTGCCGGAGCCCTGTGCCGCGGTGTCGATTCCTCCGGTGAGCCCGGTCGCCACCTGACCGGTGGCGTCGAGTGCACCACCGAGCCCGGTCTCCAGACCGGAGCCGATCTGAGCGCCCGCGTCGGCAGCTCCGTTCGAACCGGTGGACAGCCCCGCGCCGAGATCGGCACCGGCTTGCGCACCGCCGCCCACGGCAGTGTCCAAACCGGTGGTCACTCCACCAGCTCCGTTCACAGCGCCCTCCAAGCCAGCGCCCAATCCGGCACCCGCCTGGCCACCGGCGCCTAGCGCCGCATCGATGCCGGTGCTCAGACCACCAGCCGCATCGACGGCCCCGTTCAGACCCGCGCCCGCACCGGCACCGAGGCCCGCGGTCAAGTCGGTCGCGGCACCGGCGGCGCCCTCGAGACCCGCCCCCACGCCCGTAGTCACACCGGCAGCGCCATCCAGCCCCGCGCCGATACCCGCCGTCAGGTCATCAGTCGTACCCACGGCGCTCTGCAGACCAGCGCCCAGGCCGGTGGACGCGTCCACAGCACTTTCCAGACCAGCGCCGACACCGGCCTGCGCACCGGCCCCGAGGCCCGCTGTCACGCCACTCGCCGCGTTCACAGCGCCCTCCAGTCCGGCACCAGCCGTGCCGCCCGCACCCAGCGCCGCATCGAGTCCCGTGGACAAGCCGTCGGCCGCGCCGGCACCGAGGCCCGCGGTCAAGTCGGTCGCGGCACCGGCGGCGCCCTCGAGACCCGCCCCCACGCCCGTAGTCACACCGGCACTGGCGTCCAGACCGGCCCCCAGCCCGGAGCCGATCTGAGCACCCGTTTCGGCAGCTCCGTTCAGTCCGGTGGACAGCCCGACACCGAGATCGGCACCGGCCTGCGCACCGCCGCCCAGCGCGGCATCCAAGCCGGTGGTCACTTCACCAGCTCCGTTCACCGCACCGCTCAGCCCGGCACCGATACCCGTCGTCAGGTCGCCGGCGGTGCCAACGGCGCTCTGCAGACCTGCGCCCAAGCCCGTGGTCGCATCCACACCTGTGGTCAGTCCACCCGCCGCGTCGACAGCGCCTTCCAGACCGGCCCCGAGGCCCGCACCCGCACCGAGACCTGCCGTCAGATCGGCCGCCGCACCCGCGGCACCCTCCAGACCCGCGCCCAGGCCCGCAGTCGAATCGACCGCCGCCCCGAGACCACCCTCCAGACCAGCACTCAAGCCCGTGGTGATGTCGGCCGCACCCCCCAAACCAGCGCCCAGGCCCGCAGTCGAATCGACCGCCGCCCCGAGACCACCCCCGAGGCCAGCACTCAAGCCGGTGGTGAGGCCGGTCGCGTCCTCCACAGCGCCTTCCAGACCTGCACCGAGACCCGTGGTGATGTCGGCCGCGCCTCCGATGGCGCTCCCCAGACCTGCGCCGAGCCCGGTCGTCGCGTCGACAGCGCCCTCGAGACCGGCGCCGAGATCAGCGCCCGCCTGCGCACCGCCGCCGAGGCCAGCGGTCAGATCAGTTGCCGCGCCCACGGCGCCTTCCAGGCCCGCACCGAGCCCGGTCGTCGCGTTCACAACACCACCCAGGCCCGCGCCGAGATCAGCGCCCGCCTGCGCACCGGCGCCCAGAGCCGCGTCCACGCCCGTGGTCAGTCCGGCTGCCGCGTCCACCGCTCCCTGCAGTCCCGCGCCGAGCCCGGTCGTCAAACCGGTCGTCGCGTCTACCACGCCCCCGAGGCCGGTCGTCAGTCCGGCCGCCCCGTTCACCGCGCCCTCCAGCCCCGCACCCAGTCCGGTGGTCAGGCCCGCTGCCGCGTCCACCGCTCCCTCGATGCCTGCTCCGAGTCCAGCGCCCGTCCCCAGTGCCGCATCGATGCCGGTCGAGACGCCGGTCTCCAGCCCTGCGCCGAGGTCTCCCGCGCCTTCGAGGTCGACGCCCGCGCCGATCCCGCTGATCACCTGGGCGCCCGCGCCGAGCAGGCCACCCACGGCCGCGGACAGATCGGCGCCCGCGTTCACCACGGTGCCGAGCCCCGCGGCCAGTCCCGCACCCAGCCCCGCGCCGATCTCGAGCCCGGTTTCGATCGCGGTGTTCAGGCCCGCGCCCACATCGACGCCCGTGCCGAGGTCGACACCCGCGCCGAGGTCGACGCCCGTGCCGACACCGAGGTCGACGTCGACGCCGCCACCCGCACCGCCACCCGCACCGGCACCCAGATCGACACCGAGATCCGCCCCCAGATCGACTCCGGCGCCGGCCACCGCCGCCGCACCCACGGTGCTCGCCGCGCCGACCGCCGCCGCCGCGCCGGTCTGCGCGCCCGCCGCCACGATGGCTTGCAGCTGCGACCCGCCGGTGACCAGCGCCGACTCCGCGACCATCGGCGCGCACAGGGTGATGTCCTCGGGGGTCACCGCGCTCAGTCCCGCGGCGGCCAGCGCCTGGGTCGGGTTGGCGCAGTAAGCGACCGCGGCGTCCTGGTTCCGCAGCAGATCGAGGATGAACTCCAGAATCGCGTTGGGTGTCATGAGAATCGTCTCCTGAGTCCCGGCGGACCTCGATGATCCGCAGTCGTTGGAATGCAAATCACGCTAGGAGCGCATCCCGTTACGCCGAAACGGGGCGAACCCCTACGACCGGCCGGGGGCACTCGATAGGGGCGGGAGCGTAATTAGGGGAATTTCCCTAAACGATCCCCTAACGAGGTAACGGCTGATGGCCAGCAACCGACAGAACGGTTGCGTCGGCAACTACAACGCCCAGCGCACCATCTCGGATACACAGCAGCGACACCGGACCAGACAGCTTTTCGAACGGGGTTCTGAATGACACAGCGCCTGGCGCTCGGCATCACTGTCGGGACGTCGAATTCGGTCGCCGTGGCGGCTACGGAAGAGGGCGACGACGGCATCGGCCCGTCCGGCGGCGGCTACCTACGCTCGCATCCGAGCGTGTTGCGGCTGTCGGAAGACATGGCGCCCACGCTCGGCGCGGGCGCTCGCGCCACCGGCCGCCATTCCAGCGACGTCCTGCTGGAGGGCTTCCTCGCCCGGGTCGGCGACCCGGTCGGCATCTTCGCCGAGGACGGCTCCTCGTATTCCGCGCCCGACCTGGTGGCCACCGCGATCGGCTGCCTGGTCGACGAGATCGCCGCCGAGACAGGACAAGACGCCACCCGGGCGATGGTCGCCTGCCACCCGGCGTGGTGGTCGCGGCACACCGTCGACATTCAGCGCGATGCCCTCGAGCGGGCCGGACTCGGCGAGGTGACCCTGGTCCCGGAGCCGACCGCCGCGATCCGCTGGCTCGACGCCGCGCACGGCAGGACCGATGACGGCGCGGTGATCGTCTTCGACCTCGGGGCGAGCGGCTCGACCGTCTCGGTGGTGCGCACCGGCGAGCACGCCAGCCTGCTGGGCACGCCGCTGCGCAACGCCGAGGTCGCCGGAGCGGAATTCGATCTGCTGACCATGCGCTATGTCCTGGCAAATGCCGTGCTCGCCGCGGATTTCGATCCGTTCGATCCGGTGGTGGAACGCGAATTATCGGCTTTGCGGGAGCGCTGCAGAAAAGCGAAAGAAGAGCTTTCCATAAATACCGCGACGGTTGTTCCGGTCCGGGTCGACCCCGCGGATCCGCACGGCAGCACGGTGCGGCTGGTGCGCGGCGAACTGGAAGACCTGCTGCGCGGACCGCTGTTGAGTTCGATGGACCTGATCCGCGACGCGGTGCACCGGGCGGGTCTGGACATCGGCGATGTCGGCCGGGTCCTGCTGACCGGTGGCGGCGGCGCCATCCCGCTGGTCGCCGAATTGATCTCCTCCGAGTTCGGCTTGCCCGTCGTGGCGGCTCCCGACCCGGAGCACACCACGGCACGCGGCGCCGCGCTGCTGGCCGCCGACCTGCTCGCCGCCGAGACCGATCAGCTCCCCATGGTCGACCCGGGCGTCGAGGACGAGACCGTGCCGCAGCCCAGAGCGCTCCCCTCAGCGGACCTGGTGGCCTTGCGCGAGGACCGCCCCGCACGCCGTCGCGCGCCGACCAGCAGGCGGCGTATCGCTGTGGTGGCGGGCGTCGCGGTGGCCATCGGCCTGCTGACCACCGGAACCGTCGCCATCGGCACCGGCATCCAATCCGGCCCGAGCAGTCCCGCCTCGACCCAACAGTCCCCGACCGGCGCCGCACAGGTCGCCGCGACGACCGGAGCACAGACGGGCGATCCGTCCGCGCCGTCCGGGGTCGCCGCCACGAACTCCGCCGGCTCCACCGGCCGACCGAAAACCGAGGCGCCTGGAGCAGGCTCGCCCTCGTCTCCGGCCCAGGGCACCACCGTGGCCGTGGTGAACAGCGAGCCGAGCCCCGATCAACCCGCCCCCGCGCAGGCGGACTCCCCGGCGCCGCAACCCGCGCCCCAGCCGCAGCCCGCACCTGCGCCCGCACCGGCGCCGACCAACCCGTCGCCCCCCACTCAGCAGCAGCCGCGCCCCACGCCGCCGACCGCGCCGAGCCTGCCGACCGGCGTGCTCGGCGACACGCTCGGCACGGTGCTGCGCGCTCCCGGGGAGATCTTGGGAGGCTCCGGTGGCTGATACCGCCTTCGACACTCTCCCGTGCGCCCGCGACATCTTCCGCGAGCTGGACGCCGCCGACGACCAGCCGGTGGTCTACCTCATCCGCGGCCGCTCCCAGACCGGCAAGTCGACCCTGCTCGCGGAGATCCGGGCTCGTCTGCGCGCCCGGGGCATCCCACTGCAGGACGACACCGCCGCCCTCCAGCACGCGCACGCGCGCAACGGCTCGCACCCGGCGACCCGCACGCCGATCGCCGGCCCCACGGCAAGCGTGACGACCGACACCGCCCGCCCGGCCCTGATCATCGACAACGCTCACACGCTCGGCCGGCTCGATCTGGAATACCTGTGCGCCGCCGTGGAATCCGGGCACCGCACCGTGGTGGTCGCCGCACAGCCGCGCCCGCACGACGCGCGGCTGCGGATGCTCGCGGAGGCGGTCGCCCGGCGCGGTCGCGTCGTGGACCTGCGCCCGCTCGGCGTCGCGGATATCGCGCCGTTCGCCAGGGAGCTGGGCATGATGGTGCCGCGCCAGGTCGCTCAGCACATCCACGTGCAGACCGCGGGTATCCGCGGTGGCGTGGTGGCGGCGCTCACGGCGGCCTGCTCGGCGCGGCTGGACGCGGGCATCGCGGCGGTCGATACGGCCGTCGCGGCGTGGGCGCGCGGGTTGCTGGACAACCTCGAGCCCGACCTGCTGGAGACCCTGGTCGTCGCCACCACGGGAACGGGTCTGGATTCCACCGAGCTCACCGAGGTGCTCGGCATGGAGCAGAGCGTCGCGC
This sequence comes from Nocardia gipuzkoensis, assembly GCF_021183645.1. Lineage (NCBI taxonomy): Bacteria > Bacillati > Actinomycetota > Actinomycetes > Mycobacteriales > Nocardiaceae > Nocardia > Nocardia gipuzkoensis. Next base: position 2,232,947 of record NZ_CP089225.1, read on the forward strand.
AAGATCTCATCGACCGCGCGAGGGCCAGTGCCCTGGTGACCGATGCCGACCTGCTGCTCGAACCCGCCGTCGCCCCGCTGCGCACGCTGCTCGGCGACCGCAGGTTCGTCGCGGTCGAGCGCCGGTTGCTCGGCGCCCGGCTGGAGGCGGGCCTGCTGCGCGACCGCACCGCGCTGCAGTTGGCCGAGTCCGGTGTCCGCGACCCGCGTCTGGCCGACTTCCTCATCACCGCCGCGGAGCAGGCCGGTCGCGAAGCGGTTCGCTATTACGCCGCCGCGGCCGCCGCGGGGGCGGAACTCGATCCGATCGCGCTGCGCTGGGCCGAGGCGGCCGCGCGGACCGGCGACGGCGACACCGCCATGCGGCTGGCAGAGCCGATGCTGGCGCGTGCGGGCAGCACCGGCGCCGAGCTCGCGACAGCCGTGCGGATCTGCGCCGCGGTGCTCACCCGCCGGGGGCTGGTGGGGCGCGCGGCGCAGCTGTACACCTGGCTCGGCGACGACCGGGTGGGCCCGGACTGGGCGGTCGGCGCCACGGTGCTGTGCCTGGCGGGTGACGTGGCAGGCGCCGGGGAGATGTCGTCCTCGTCGACGCAATGGCCCCCTACCGAGGCGGGGGCGCACGCGCGGGTGATCGCGACCGCGCTCGCGGACACCATCGCACCGGGCAACAGCACCGCGGCGGCGGTGTCGGCGCTGGTGCAGGCCGCGCACGCGGACGCGGGCGTGGACCGTTTCCTGCCCTGCACGGCGGCCTCCATCGCCACGCTGCTCTCACTCGCCACCGGTGAGCCGCGCCGCGCCCAGGACGCGTTGCGGCGAGCCACCGCGAGTGGGCTGCGCTGCCACCAGCTCGACGTGCTGGCGGCCTGGACGGCGATGCTCGGCGGCGACGAGCGCGCCGCCGCGGCCACGGTGGCCGCGCTGGATCACGACCGACTCGACGTTCGCGACCGGCTGCTCGCCCACGGTGTCGCGGTGGGCCTGGCCAGGCGCAGCGGTGATCACACCGCGCTGGCCCGCGCGTGGCAGGCGGCGTATCCGCTGTTCGACGACGTGCAGGCCGACCTGCTCGCGCTGCTGCCGATCGGCGAGCTGTGGCTGGCCGGTATCCGGATGCGGGACGAACGGCGGATCGCGCCGCTGGTGGACGCCGCGCTCGCGCTGCTGCGCCGGTTGAACGACCCGCCCGCCTGGTCCAATGCCTTCCACTGGTACGGCGTGCAGGCCGCTATCGCGCACGAGAGCCCCGAGGAACTGCTGCCGCACGCGCGAGCACTGAAAGCGGCGGCGGAAGCGGGTGACCGGCACGCCGCCGTGCTCGCCGACGCGGGCCGCACCTGGGTGCTCGTACTGCGCGGCCAAGTCGCGACCGCGCCGGTGCACGCGGCGGTCGCCGCCCTCACCGAGATCGGCATGACCTGGGACGGCGCCCGGCTGGCCAGCGAGGCGGCGCTCGCCGCGGCCGATTCCACCACCGCCACCGCGCTGCTCAAACTGGCCCGCACCGTCCGCGCCGACGCCCGGCCGCAGGAGCCGCAAGCCCGGCCGTCCACACCGGTCTCGCACAACGGCGACGCTCCCCCGCCGACGCCCGCGCCGCCGCAGGCCGCGATCCTCAGCGAACGGGAACGCGAAGTCGCCGAGCTGGTTCTGCTCGGGCTCACCTATCGCGAGATCGGTGCGCGCCTGTACATTTCCGCGAAGACGGTCGAGCACCACGTGGCCCGCATTCGACGCCGGGTCGGTGCCCGTTCCCGTTCGGAGTTATTGTCGATGCTCCGCGCCATGGGACACGGCTCGCTTCTGGTGTGACCGGGTGCGGTTCCGTCGGCGGGAGCCCCGAAGCGAGGTAGGTGAGATGGCCACTGGGGTTGGCCTGCGCGTCGCCGAGGACGCGTGCACTGCGGTGATCGTCACCGATGGCGACGAGGAACCGCGGTACATCGTCCGGGAGTCGATCCTGCACATGTCCGAAGACGGTGACGCCGAATTGGGTGGCCCGGCGTCGGCCGGGCACGCGCATTCGATCACCGGATTCGTGCCCGCGGTCGGTGACCCGGCGGGCATCTCGGTCGACGACGGCGAGGCGTACCGCGCCGAAGACCTCGTCGCGACCGCCCTGTTCTGCTTGATCAACCTGGCCGCCGAGCATCTCAGCGGTCCGGCCGAGTTCTACGCGACGCATCCGGCCGAGTGGACCGCCGAGCACGTGCGGTCGCTGCGTGACGCGCTGGACTACCTCGGTCTGCGCTCGGTGCTGCTGGTCAGCGAGGGCGAGCTGCCCAGCGCCGAAACCGGCGCGGGCGGTGACTCGTTCGCCTACGACGCCGCCCGCGGCGCGCTGGCGGCCGTGCTCGCCACACCCGCGGGCGCCACCCCGCCGGACCCGTCCACCGCGGAGAACTCGACGGTCGACACCATCGTCATCCCGGCGGTGCCGAGCACCGAGGCGCAGCCGCAGGCGTACTCGGCGGCCTTCCCGATCGCCGAGCCGATCGGGGCCGTGGCCGCCGAACCCGAGCCGTCCGAGAAACCAACGCGGGCAGCGGTTCCCGCCCAACAGCCGAGACGTATGCCGTTGCTGATCGCGGGCGCCGCCCTGATCGGGTTGGCGCTCGGCGGCATCGTGGTGGCCCTGCTGTTCCGCGACAGCGGCGACACGCCGGTGCCGCCGCTGCCCGACGCGCAGTCCGAGCAGACGTCGGTCCCCGCTCCGCCCCTGCCGCCGGTCACGTCCGCCACGACGCCCACCACCGCCGAGCCACCCGAGCCGCCGGTGGTGATCACCGAGACCACCACGCCGGAGACCACCACGCCGCCCCCGCCGACCAGCGAGCCGCCGACCACCACGACGCCGCCCACCACCACGCGTTCTTCGACAGTGCGCGGCACGACGACAACCGGATACCCGTTCCCGCAGCTACCGCAGATACCGACCATCCCCGGAATGGGAATACCGAGTAGTCGGTGATTAGTAGCGCCCTTCCCGGGTTTGTGGCCTAGAGTGTTGCGCTGACCGGGTTGTCGGATGAATTTCCTCGCCGGTCGGTTGCAGGACGAAGGCTGTGCGCCAACGGATTCTGCCCGTGGCCACGGATTTAGCTGGCACGTGCGTGCCGACGAAGGGACTTCATGCGCAAGTTGGTGGCGCGTCGCGCCGCGGTCAAGGCTGTCGCCATCGCTTCGACCGTTCTCCTGGCTCCCTTGTTCGGCACGACGACCGCGGCGGCGGTCCCGGACGCGCCCGCACAGCTCGGCGCGGACACCCTGCCACCGGAATTGGTGCAGGCCATCGCGCGGGATCTGCAGATGACCCCGACGGAATACCTCGACCGCGCCGCGCGCGCCCAGCAGCTGCGCGACTATGCGCGCGACTTCCGTTCGGAGCGACCGGATTCCTACGCGGGCGCCTGGATCGGCGCCGACGGCAAGCCCGTCGTCGCGGTCACCTCGCTGGACGCCGCCAAGATCGCCGCGGCCGACGGTTACCAGACCAGGCTCGCCCCGGTGTCGGCGGACAGTCTGGAGACCTCGCTGGTGCAGCTCAACCAATGGGTCACCGGCTTGCCACGCGAGATCTCGCAGGCGATCAACTCCGTGGCCATCGACTTCCTGAACAGTCAGCTGGTGCTCAGCGTCGCCAACACCCCCGCGGGTCACATGCTCAACCTGCCGACCCTGCTGGCGAACATCAAGGTCATCCTGGCGCCGAACAGCGGAGGCCCGGTCGAGCGCAGGCCGATGGGCGGCGACACCTACATCAGCGCGCCCGGCCCGCTCTCCGACTCGTCGCTGCGCGCTGTCGACGTGTGCTCGTTCGGGTTCAACAGCATCGACGCGTCCGGCAACGCGCTGAACATCAGTGCGGGTCATTGCGATCCGAACCTGGGCAAGGGCAACCAGGAGGCCGGCGTCTACCTGCCCAACGTCCGGGACATCCCGGCCAGCCCGGAGCTGGGCACCTTCGTGCGCGCCTCGCTGGGCGGGCAGTCCGCGCTGGACTACTCGGTGATCAAGCTGAACGAGCGCGCGGTGCGTGCGGGCATGGACAAGCCCTCGGTGCGCGGCGCCAACGGCACCACGCTGGCGATCACCGGCACCGCCGACCCGATCACCGGCGCCCCGGTCTGCAAGTCCGGCCAGTCGTCCACCTTCACCTGCGGCTTCGTCGTGGCCGACCGGGTGGAGACCCAGCTCTTCACCGCCGAGGGCGAGAGCAAGACCGTGCGCGGGTTCGCCAGCTCGGCTTGCACGCTCGGCGGCGACAGCGGCGGCGCGATCGTGTCCGGCACGCTGGCGCTGGGCATCACCAGCGGTTCCAACGCCGCGGACGCGCCGAACTGCAACGAGGCCAATATCGCCCTCGCCCAGTACGGCGGCACCGCTTCGCTGGGCATCCCGATCCGGGCGATCCTGGCCGATGTCGACGCCTCCTCCGGCGGCGGGATCGGCAGCGGCATCGCCGTGCGCACCTGGCCGAACGCGAGCTGAGCGCGCGCCCGAAGATGTGGTGATCCACATATCCACGGTCGACGGGCTATGAGGGAGTCGAGAACCGCCAGATGAGTAGGCATACCGCGCCAAACCCCATATAGTCTGCTCATGCTCCTGCCACGTATAGGTCCTCTTCGATCAGCTGCGCGACAGACCGGAATCCGAAAAACAGTGATCGCCGCCTCGGCGGCGATACTGCTGTTCGGGCCCACGGCAGCAGTAGCGACGGCGGAACCCGATCAGGCTCCCGGCCTCCCCGCCGAGTTGGTCGCAGCGGTGACCCGCGATCTGAAGATCTCGCCCGACGAGTACCTGCACCGCGCGGAGCTGGCGCAGCAGGTGGCCGCGTTCGCCACCAGCGCTCAGCGGCAGTACCCGTCCGTGTTCGCCGGCTCCTGGCTGGACGACGCGGGCAAGGCGGTCGTGGCGCTGGCTCAGGGCCCCGGCGCCGAGGAGGCGAAGAAGGCCGCCGAGTCGGCCGGTTTCGAGGTCCGCAACGTCGCCAAGAGCGAAGCGGCCCTGCGTGGCGAGAAGAGCGCCTTCGAACGGTGGCTGGAGGGCCAGCCCGAGGCGGTGCGGTCGCTGGTGCGCGGCGCGGTGGTGGACACCGTGAACAACGCGATCGCGGTGCGCGTCGACCAGGCGGGCCTGCCGATGCCGAACTTCATCGACCCGGCGCGCGTCATCGTGATGGCCCCGCCGGTGGCGGGCGAGCAGGGCACCCTGCAGGCCGGTGAGATCGCCGGTGAGGCGCGCGGCGCCCTCGCGGGCGGCGACGGCTACGCCTCGGTCGCCGGACGCAGCTCGCTGCGTTGCTCGCTCGGCTTCAACGGCACCGACCGCAACGGCAACACGGTGAACATCACCGCGGGCCACTGCAACCCCGACATCCCCTCCGCGGGCAGCGGCAACGCCGCCGGCGTCTACGAGATGAACGGCGAGCGCCTCGGCGCGCAGCTCGGCGTCTTCCAGAAGTCGGTGCTCGGCGAGCAGGACTACTCGATCATCCGGGTCAACGACCAGGCCAAGGACCGCTTCGCCAACAACGGCGTCCGGGCGCCCGGCGCGGCTCCGATCGCGGTCGACGGCGTGGCGACCCCGGTCGTCGGCGCTCCGGTGTGCAAGTCCGGTGCGCGCACCGGCTTCAGCTGCGGCGTGGTCAACGCCGTCGACCAGACCGTGCAGGTCGGCGACCGGGAACTCACCCAGAGCTTCTCCGCCAACATCTGCGCGCTGCCCGGCGACAGCGGCGGCCCGATCGTCACCGGCCGCCTGGCGCTCGGCATCTCCAGCGCGTCGTCGGTCGCGGACTACCCGATCTGCGAGATCCCGAATCTGATCGGCGCTCTGACGGGTAACGTGCCACAGCTGTTCGCGCAGCCGGTGCACGTGGTGCTCTCCGACAACCCGGGGCTGCGCGTACGCACCAACTGACAGCAGGAACGCGAAAGGCCGGCAGCCGCTGAGCTGTCGGCCTTTTCGCCGTCTCAGGGGCTTTTCCACTGCCCTTACGCGGCCCCCTGCGCGGGAAACGCCGCATGCGGGGCGGTACCGGTCCGGCATGCTGGTCGGCATGTGTTTGGTGTTGATCGGCTGGCGCGCACACCCGGAGTACCGGTTGATCGTGGCGGCCAACCGGGACGAGTTCTACACCCGGCCGACCGAGTCCATGCGCTGGTGGCCGGAAGCGCCCGGTCTGCTGGCCGGACGCGATACCGGCGCCGTCGGCCGTGCCGCGGGCGAGCCTCCCGGCACCTGGCTGGGGCTGAGCACCCACCCGCACGGCGACAATCGCTTCGCCGCGGTCACGAATGTGCGCAATCCCGCCGATCAACGCGTCGACGCTCGTTCCAGGGGCGCGCTGCTGATGGACTTCCTGCGCGGGGCCTCCGACCGCGCCCCGGCAAGCGAGTTCCCCGGGCCGGAGAAGTACGTCCTCGACGTCGCCACCGCGCCCGACGACTACAACGGCTACAACCTGGTGGTCTCCGACCTGCGCACGCTGTGGTGGCATTCCAATCGCAGCGCCGCCGAACCGAGCGAGTTGCCTCCGGGCTTCCACGGCCTCTCCAACGGCACGTTCGTCACGTCCGGACCTCCTGCCCTGGCGGAAGCGAATTTGACCGCGCCAGCGCCGATCTGGCCCAAAGTACGGGCCGGGGTGGCGCAACTGCGCGAGGTTGTGCGGACCGAGCCCGGCGCGGTGGACCGCTACTTCGAGGTTCTGGCCGACCGCACCGAAGCCCCCGACGAGCTGTTGCCGCGGACCGGGGTTCCGGACGACATGGAGCGGGCGCTCTCGGCGAGGTTCATCGCGCACACCGTGCACGGCACCAGAGCGAGCACGGTGCTGGTCGTCCGCGAGGACGGTGCGTTCGAGATGGTCGAGCGCTCGTTCGGCAGGCTGGGCGAGGAGCTGGGTGAGATCGTCGTGCGCGGCCTGCTCGATCTCACCGGGTAAACGAACGGCGGCCCGCCCTCCGAGGAGAGCGGGCCGCCGATGATCTGACGAGCGGGTCGAAGCCTTACTTCGGCTTGTCCGCCCACTTCGTGGTGCCTTCCGGCGCCTGCAGCGTGTTGATCAGGTCGATGCCCGCGACGGCCAGCATCGGGCCACCGACGGCCACGGTGCCGAGGATGCCGCCGATACCCGCGCCCGCGATCGCGGCCGGGATGCAGCCGACGCCGAGGAACGGGAGGCCGAGGATGCAGCCGATCACCGCACCGCCGATGACACCGACGGCGGTGCCGAGGAAGCCGCCGACCGCGGTCGCGATACCGAACTGGCTGGCGAACTCGTTCTGCGCGCGCTGGTTCTCGATCGGCGAGGCGATCGGCTGCGCGACGACGTTGACCGTGGTCGCCGGCTTGTCCTTGGGAACGTTGACGTTCTGGTCAGGCGTGAGCTCGAGGACCGTGGCGTCTTCCTTCACGACCGGCTTCACCGGGACGACGGTGTCGGCGACCTTGAAGGCGATCGGCAACGTCAGCACCTCGTTGCCCTGCGAATCCTTGATCTTGTAGACGTCGTCTTCCTTGACGTCCTCGGAGGACTTCGCCAGTTCGAACGTGCCCCCCTTGAGCGTCGTCACGACGGTCTTCTCCACCAGCTTCACCGAGTACCGGATGGGGTCGGCGGCCGGCTCGGCATCGGCATGGGCGGTACCGAGTCCGATGGTCATCGCACCGATGACCATCGCGGCCGCCGCGGTGGTTCTACGGAATTTCATTCAGTTTCCAATCCATCATCAGGTCGTACGTTGCCGCTGGTCCTCAGCACGCGAGAGCTCTATCCAGCAAATCCGGGTGGTCGGCTCCGGATCCTCCCCGAGCAGTGTGAAGACGGTCGCAGCTAACAGAACGTCGTGAGCCTAATAGAACGCCGCGTTTTAAGCGAGATCCCTTATCAGCCATGGGGACTAAGCCAATCCTTACCGACTGGACGGAATGATTGGCCGTTTACGGTGGTGATCGGCCACCCACCAGCGGGATCGGAGGAATTTACTGTGAGATTGATCACAGGCAAATAGGGGGTCAAGCCCCAGCATATGGGGCTATAGCCCAAAAGCCGATCGTACGATGGACATGGTTGTTACTGGCGGGTAACTTACCTCCGGTTAGGATACGAGCGAACCGAGGCGGTAGCCGAACGCAGCCGCACCCGGGGTGCCTCTAAAGAAAGGTCGCGACATGAATGCCCTGACAGTGACGCTGGGCACGATTGGGGCGGCGCTCAGCCTTCTGTGTTGGGCGTCGTTCATCGGCGGCGTCCGCAATATCGCGCGCGCCATCATGATCGGACAGCCCGCGCCGGACCGCTGGCGGCCCTTCTTCCCGCGCTTCAAGCAGATGCTCGTGGAGTTTCTCGCGCACACGCGCATGAACAAATTCCGCACCGTCGGCTGGGCGCACTGGCTGGTGATGATCGGCTTCCTCGGCGGCGCGATGCTGTGGTTCGAGGCCTACGGGCAGACGTTCGACCCGGCGTTCCACTGGCCGCTGATCGGCAACACGGCGATCTACCACCTGTGGGACGAGATCCTGGGCATCGGCACCGTCGTCGGCATCCTCACGCTGATCGTCCTGCGGCAGCTCAACCACCCGCGGTTGCCGGAGCGGCTGTCCCGATTCAGCGGTTCCAAGTTCGCGCCCGCCTACGTCATCGAAGCGATCGTGCTGCTCGAGGGCCTCGGCATGATCTTGGTGAAGGCGGGCAAGATCGCCGCCTACGGCCACGCGAACCCGGCGACCGACTTCTTCACCATGCAGGTCGCCAAACTGCTGCCCGCCAACACCACGATGGTCGCGCTGTTCGCCTTCGTGAAGCTCATGTCCGGCATGGCGTTCCTGTACTTCGTCGGCCGCAACGTCACCTGGGGCGTGGCCTGGCACCGCTTCTCGGCGTTCCCGAACATCTACTTCAAGCGTGAGGAAGACGGCGGCGTCGCGCTGGGCGCGGCCAGGCCGATGATGTCCAAGGGCAAACCGGTCGACATGGAGACCGCCGACCCGGACACCGACACCTTCGGTGCGGGCCGGATCGAGGACTTCACCTGGAAGGGCTGGCTGGACTTCACCACCTGCACCGAATGCGGTCGCTGCCAGTCGCAGTGCCCCGCCTGGAACACCGGTAAGCCGCTGTCGCCAAAGCTGCTGATCATGTCGCTGCGCGACCACGGCTACGCCAAGGCCCCCTACCTGCTGGCGGGTGGCCGCAAGGACATGGGCGGCGACGAAGTCGGCCTGGTCGACGCCGACGGCAACCCGAACGAAACCAAGCTGGCCAAGATCGCCGAGTCCGCCAGGGCCGAGGCCGAGCGGCCGCTGGTCGGCGGCGCCGAGGTCAACGGCATCATCGATCCCGAGGTGCTGTGGAGCTGCACCACCTGTGGCGCGTGCGTCGAGCAGTGCCCGGTGGACATCGAGCACGTCGACCACATCATCGACATGCGCCGCTACCAGGTGCTGATCGAGTCGGAGTTCCCCTCCGAGCTCGCGGGCCTGTTCAAGAACCTGGAGAACAAGGGCAACCCCTGGGGCCAGAACGCCAAGGACCGGCTCAACTGGATCAACGAGCTCGATTTCCAGATCCCGGTCTTCGGTCAGGATGCCGACAGCTTCGACGGCTACGAGTACCTGTTCTGGGTCGGCTGCGCGGGCGCCTACGAGGACCGCGCCAAGAAGACCACCAAGGCGGTCGCCGAGCTGCTGGCCACCGCGGGCGTGAAGTTCATGGTGCTCGGCGCGGAGGAGACCTGCACCGGTGACTCCGCTCGCCGCGCGGGCAACGAGTTCCTGTTCCAGCAGCTGGCGCAGCAGAACATCGAGCTGCTGAACTCGGTGTTCGAAGGCGTCGAGGATCGCAAGAAGAAGATCGTCGTCACCTGTGCGCACTGCTTCAACGCGTTGAACAACGAATACCCGCAGGTCGGCGGCAGCTACGAGGTCGTGCACCACACCCAGCTGCTCAACCGCCTGGTGCGGCAGAAGCAGCTGATCCCGGTGGCCTCGGTGTCGCAGAACGTCACCTACCACGACCCCTGCTACCTGGGCAGGCACAACAAGATCTACAACGCGCCGCGTGAGCTGATGGCCGCGTCCGGCTCGAACCTGGTCGAGATGCCGCGCCACGGCGAGCGATCCATGTGCTGTGGCGCCGGTGGCGCGCGGATGTGGATGGAAGAGCAGCTCGGCAAGCGCGTCAACATCGACCGGGTGGAAGAGGGATTGAGCACCCTCGCCGCGCCTTCTGGTCGCTCCGCAGGCTCCGCTCCTGGGAAAATCGCCACCGGCTGCCCGTTCTGCCGCGTGATGCTCACCGACGGCGTCACCGCGCGCCAGGAGAAGGGCGAGGGCGAAGGCGTCGAGGTGGTGGACGTCGCGCAGCTGATGCTGGACGCCATCGAACGCGTCGAGCCCGCGGTGCTGACCGAGAACCTGACCGTCATCCAGGAGCCGAAGGCGCCCGTGGCGGAACCCGAGCCGGAGCCCGAACCGGTCCCGGCCGCCGAGGCCCCCGCACCGGCCAAGGCCGCGCCGACCGGTGGCGGTCTGGCCATGAAGGGCCCGGCGAAAGCTCCCGGTGGCGGCGGTCTGGCTATGAAGGGCGCCAAGGCGCCCGGCGGAGGCGGTCTCGGCATGAAGGGCGCCGCCAAGGCGCCCGGCGCGAAGGCTCCGGCCGCGGAACCGGCGGAGGCCGAGGCCGGCTCGGCGCCTGCCGCTCCGGTCAAGGGTCTCGCCATGAAGGGTCCGGCGAAGGCTCCCGGTGGTCTCGGGATGAAGGGCGCGGCGAAGGCTCCCGGCGCCAAGGCCGCCGCGGCCCCAGCCGCCGAATCCACGGCCGAGGCTCCGGCTGCCGAAGCGCCCGAGGCCAAGCCGGTCAAGGGTCTGGGTATGAAGGGCGGCGCGAAAGCGCCCGGTGGTGGTCTCGCCATGAAGGGCGCGGCCAAGGCGCCGGGCGCCAAGGCTCCGGCAGCGTCCACGGCACCGGCCGCCGAAGCAGCACCCGCCGCCGAGGCGGCTGCGGAACCGGCCAACGCCCAGCCGACCGAGACGAAGCCGACCGTGCCCGCCAAGGGACTGGCCATGAAGTCCGGCTTCAAGCGGCCGGGCCCCAAGGCCCCCGGCAAAGCGGCCCCGGCCGAACCGGCCACGACGGATGCGGCTCCCGCTGCCGAAACTCCTGCGGCGCAGCCCCAAACCGCGCCCGAACCGGAGCAGTCCAACGGCGTGAACGGCAACGGCAAGCCCGAGGTCGCGCCGCCCGCCGCCAAGCCGGGCGGCCTCGGATTCAAGTCCGGTGCGAAGGCACCGGGCCGGAAGAACTGAACGCGGCACCAGCGATAAGCGCCCGGGTCCTTTCGGACCCGGGCGCTTTCGTTTTCCGTGCCGCTCGCCGCACCACAGGGGTGGGGCGGCCATCCGCGCCGGATCGCCGCTAGGGCCGATATCGACGCATCCGCTCCCATGCTGATCGGGACCGCGCCTCTGCTGTTCGCCGACCGGGAGGCAGGCCCGCCCAGGCGCGAAGTGGTCGGCAGCGCGGTGAGCGCGGTCGTCGCGGCCGTCCTATCGGAATGGTTTCCAGCACCGGCGGGCCGTACACGGCCACCACCGGTGCTCCTGCACGGTGCATCGAGTCCTGCGCCGCTACGAGCCGCCCTGGCCGATCCACCTGGACCGAGTCAGCGGGCGGGGCTGCACTACCTGGTAAGGGCCGCGTACCGCGCGAGATGCTCGTCGGTCGAGCCGAATTCGTGCTCGATCACGGTGAGCCGCTTGAAATAGTGGCCGATCGCCAGCTCCTCGGTCATGCCCATCGCGCCGTGCAGTTGGACGGCGTTCTGCCCGATGAACCGCGCCGCCCTGGCGACGGTTACCTTCGCCGCCGACACGGCGCGCGCCCGCTGCTCAGCTGGGGCGCCCAGCGAATGGACGGCCAGATGCACCGCCGCGATGGCCTGTTCGAGTTCGATGTACATGTCGACCATGCGGTGCTGCAATACCTGGAAACTGCCGATCGGCTGACCGAACTGCTGGCGCTGCTTGGCGTAGTCGATGGTGTCGGCGAGCACTTTCCGCATGCAGCCCACCGCCTCGGCGCAGATCGCCGCGGTCGCCTCAGCGATGGTCGGCTCGATGACGGTCCAGCCGTCGGACTCCGTGCCCAATAGCGCGTCGGCGGGCAGGCGCAGCCCGGTGAACGCGAAATCGGACGCCGTGCGGTCATCGATGGTGCGGTAGGAATGCGCTTCGACGCCCGGCGGGAGCTCGCTCGCGTCGAATTCGACCAGGAACAGCGAGATGCCCGCCTTGTCCCGCCGTTCGCCGGAGGTTCGTGCGGTGATCAGCAGGTGGGTGGCCAGCGGAGCGCCGGTCACCACGGTTTTAGCGCCGTCGAGCACCCAGCCGTCGCCGTCCCGGCGGGCGGTGGTCGACACGTCGTGCAGCGCGTACCCGGAGGTCGGCTCCAGCGCGGCGAACGCGATGCGCGCGTCGCCGGATACGATCCGCCGCAGCACGGCGTCGGCCTGTTCACCACCGGAACGCTCGAGCAGTCCGGCGCCGATCACGACCGTGTCGACGAACGGCTCGACCACCAGCGCCCGGCCGAGTTCCTCGGCGATCACCATGAGCTCGACCGGACCGCCGCCGGTGCCGTCCACCCGCTCGGGCAGGGTCGCGCCGAGAATGCCCAGCTCGTCGGCGAAGCCGCGCCAGACGGCGGGCTGCCAGCCGGTCTCCGATTTCGCCGCGGCGCGGCTCTTCTCCAGGTCGTAGCGGGCGCCGAGGTATCCGGCGATCGCGGAGCGGAGCATCTCCTGCTCCTCGGTAAGCGTGAAGTCCATCAGAGCCCCAATGCTGCTTTGGCGAGGATGTTTCGCTGAATCTCGTTGCTGCCCGCGTAGATCGAGCCCGCTCGGTCGTTGAAGTACCGCAGCGGAGCGACGGCCTGCCAGTCCGCGCCACTGTGATAACCGTCGGCAGGCGGCGCGAACTGGGCGATCGGCCCGCCCGGCATCGTGGCGTGCGGCTGGTACACCCGACCGCTCGGACCCGCCGCCTCCAGCGCCAGTTCGGTGAGCTTCTGGCTGAGTTCGGTGGCGAGGATCTTGAGCATGGACGACGCCGGTCCGGCGTTCTTGCCCTGCGCCATCGCGGAAATCGTGCGAAATTCCAGGATCTCCAGGACCTCGGTGCGAATCCGCAGGTCCGCCAGCTTCGCCGCGAACGCGCGGTCGTCGAGCAGCGGATTGCCGTCCGGTCCCGGCTGCCGCGCCGCCGCGCTCGCGATGTCCTGGGCCATGACCTGCAGCCACGGGGCCGCCGCGCCGCCGCGCTCGTGCACCAGCAAGTACTTCGCGACGGTCCACCCGTCATCGATCCGACCGAGCACGTTGGCCTTGGGCACCCGCACGTTGTCGAAGAAGACCTGGTTCTGCACCTGCTCGCCCGAGGTCATCACCAGCGGGCGGATCTCGATGCCCGGGGAGGTCATGTCGATCAGCAGGAACGTGATGCCCTGCTGTTTCTTGCCGGTGCGTGAGGTGCGCACGAGACAGAAGATCCAATTCGCCTCGGTGGCGTGGGTGGTCCAGATCTTGCTGCCGGTGCACACGAAGTCCTCGCCGTCGTCGACGGCGGCCATGCTGAGCGCGGCCAGGTCCGATCCGGCCTCCGGCTCGGAGTAGCCCTGGCAGAAGAAGACCTCGCCGGTGAGGATGCGCGGCAGATAGAACGCCTTCTGCTCCTCGGTGCCGAACGCGATGATCGCGGGCGCCACCATCTTGATGCCCATCGGCGACAGCGCGGGCGCGCCTGCCAGCGCCGATTCCCGCTGGAAGATGTAGTGCTGGGTCAGGCTCCAGTCGCATCCGCCGTGTTCCACCGGCCACGCGGGCGCCGCCCAGCCGCGCTCGTGCAGGATGTGCTGCCATTCCATGCTCGCCTCGTGGTCGGGATACACGCTCGTCGCCAAGCGCCCGGCCCGCCGCAATTCCGGCGTCAGCTTCGCGGCGAGGAACTCACGCACCTCGTCCCGGAACGCCAGATCCCCCGCTGACCAGTCGTATTCCATCTGCCCTCCCAGAGGGTGTGCACCGTTGCTTCGATGGCGAACATCCCGCCACCTCGAGACAGAATGTACGGCCGCTTCTCTCAGCGAGTCAAACTGACGTCACGCGCCCGCAGATCCGCTCAGCAATCCTCGAAGAGGGCTTTTGCGTAGCCCACGGATTGGTAGGCGTAGTCGTATGCCCAGCGTGGGATGGAGAGGTCGGGTTCGGGGTCGGCGAAGAGGAGCTCTCCGTGCCAGCACTTGCGCAGGATGTAGCGGGCTCGGGAGATATGGGGGGTGAAGGTGACGACGATGACTCGGCGCCAATTGTGGGCGCGGGCGAGGCGGGCGAGTTCGCGGCCCTCGCCCCGGGTGGTGCGCGGCGACGGGTCGAAGCACAAGACCTCGAAGCTGTAGCCGCCGTGGCAGATGCGGTTGAGCACGGGGCTGTTCTCATAGGGGTTGGAGAACACCACGCGAGGCGCGTACCCGTCGTGCGCCAGCCGCAGACCCAGTTGTTCGCGTCCGTCGTGGGCCCCGCCCAGGACGAGAACGGCGTCCGCCCGCGCGGGCGGCTCGGTTCGCGGACGCACATAGACCGGCCACAGCGCGATCGTGGCGACGACGACCGCCAGACCGGCGCCGAGCGCGGTCAGAGCCCACCGATGACGTCGCACCACGTCGATGCTAGCCGGGCGTCACGAACATTCCGCCAGGTCAGCACGCCCGTTCCGGCTATGTCGCCGCATGTACATCTGCTGTTGCCCGGACCCTTGCCTCGCTGACGTGGCGTGGCCATCGGCGAGGCTTACCAATCGATCATGCGATGCACAGTCTTCGGAACCGGGTATCTCGGGGCCACGCACGCGGCGTGCATGGCCGAACTCGGGCACGACGTGATCGGCGTGGACGTGGACCCGGGCAAGGTCGCGAAGCTGTCCGACGGAGTGGTGCCGTTCTACGAACCGGGCCTCGAGGATGTGCTGCGTCGCAACCTCGACGCGGGCCGGTTGCGGTTCACCACCTCCTACGCCGAGGCGGCCGCGCACGCCGACGTGCATTTCCTCGGTGTGGGCACCCCGCAGAAGAAGGGCGAGTACGCCGCCGACCTGAAGTACGTGCACGCGGTGGTGGATACCCTCGCCCCGCTGCTGGAGCGCCCCTCGGTGATCATCGGCAAGTCGACGGTTCCGGTGGGCACGGCGGCCGCGCTCGGAACCCGCGCTCGCGCACTCAGTTCCACCGACATCGAGGTGGCCTGGAATCCGGAATTCCTCCGGGAAGGTTGGGCGGTCAAGGACACGTTGCGGCCGGACCGGCTGGTCCTCGGGGTCGACCGCGAGCGCGCGGCCGCCGGATGGGTCGAGGATCTGGTGCGCGAGATCTACGCCGATCTCATCGCCGCCGAGGTCCCGTTCTTGCTGACCGACTTGGCCACAGCCGAATTGGTGAAGGTCTCCGCCAATGCCTTTCTGGCGACCAAGATATCGTTCATCAACGCGGTGTCGGAGGTGTGCGAAGCCACCGGCGCCGACGTGACCATGCTGGCCGACGCCCTGGGCTACGACGCGCGGATCGGCCGCCGATTCCTCAACGCCGGCCTGGGTTTCGGCGGCGGATGTCTGCCCAAGGACATCCGCGCGTTCATGGCCCGCTCCGGCGAACTGGGCGCCGACCACGCTGTCGCCTTCCTGCGCGAGGTGGACAACATCAACATGCGCCGCCGGGCGAAGGTGGTGGACATGGCCGCCCGCGCCTGCGGCGGCTCGCTGCTCGGAGCCAATGTCGCGGTGCTCGGCGCGGCGTTCAAACCGGAATCCGACGACGTCCGCGACTCCCCCGCGTTGAACGTGGCCGGCATGATCCAGCTGCACGGGGCCGTGGTGACCGTGTACGACCCCAAGGCACTGGAGAATTCGCGCCGGGTGTTCCCCACCCTGAACTACGCGACCTCGGTCGCCGAGGCGTGTGAGCGCGCCGACGTAGTGCTCGTCCTCACCGAGTGGGACGAATTCACCGCCTTGCGCCCTCGCGACCTGGACCGCGTGGTGCGCGCCCGCTCGATCATCGACGGCCGGAACTGTCTCAATCGTGCCACTTGGAGAGCAGCCGGATGGGTGTACGCGGGACTCGGTACACCGTAGAGTTGCGGAGCGAGGCGGGCTACTGCCAGACAGACGACCAGTCCCTGCCTTAAGCACAGCTGATCGCCGACGGTAGGGTCCGTCCAGCGGGTCTCCGCCGGCGGAGGGCGCAGGCTCGCATGTCGTGAAGTGTGAAACGAGATGGGCAGCTGATGAGTTCGGTACTGGGAGTTTCGGTGGGGGCCGGCGCTGTCCGTATGGCGCGACCACACGCCGGTAACCCCCACGGGCATGTCTCCCCGCATTCCTTCGATCTGCAGACCATCCCGGTCATCAACCAGAGTGTGGAAGAAGTGGCGGCCGAAGCCATCGGAGTCACCCTGGAAGCCACGCCGGGGATCGGCGCCACCGCGATCGCGTACCGCAGTGAGCAGCATGCTCGCGCCATTCGCGCGGCCTTGGCCCGCCAGCAGGTGACCAATTACGAACTCGTGCCCGAAGTCGCGGCCGCACTCGAGTTCGCGCAGGCCACGGGCGATATCCGGGGTATCTCGTCGCTGGTCGTCTATGACCTCGGCAGCTCGGGCCTGACGGTGAGCGTGGTCGACACGCAGACTCGTGAAGTACGGCACAGCGAGCGCACCAGCGACATCAGCGGTGACTATCTCGACTCGTTGATTCGTGAGCAGCAGATCGCGTCGGGGCGGATCGCCCACCCCCCGAACGCCGCCGGCCTTGCCGCTCTGGACGCGTTGTGCCGGGAAGCCAAGGAACAGCTGACCACCAACACCGCGGTGGCGCTGCCCAGCGAGCAGGGGCTGGTCCTGCTTGCGCAGGAGAACTTCGAATCGCTCATCATGCTGGCGATCGAGTCGTCGGCGCGGATGGCGCGTGACGTGATCGTGCGCTCGGACCGCCCGGTGCACGGTGTGCTGGCCATCGGAGGCTGCGCCCGGATCCCGTTGGTCGCCAAGGTGCTCGAACGCTGGATGGGCGTGCCGGTGGTAGTGCCGGACAGCCCGGAAACCGTGATGGCGCGCGGCGCCGCCCTGTTGGCCAGACCGGTCCGCAAGGAAGCCCCCGCCGCGAGCGCCGCGCTGGACGACGATCTGTCGCCCGCTTGGTTGTCGGCGCCGGCGCAACGCGGTAAACGTGAGATCAGCGGCGCCGTGCTGACGGTCAGCGCGCTGGCCGTGGTCGCCGCGATCGGGCTCGGCCTCGGCTACGGACCGCAGGTGCTGGAACGAGATTCGCACACCAGTGAGGGCTCGCCGTCGTTATCGCCGACCACCACGCCGCGCACGACCAGTCTGGATCCGCAGGTCGCGGTCGCGCCCGGCACGACGGAGTCGCCCGCGCACGAGTCGGTCGCCGCGCCACCGCCGAACCGGCGGCAGACCACCAGCGAGACGCCGCCGCCCCCCGGCCCGAACACCATTGTGGTACCCGGCCTCCCGCCGATCGTGGTTCCCACGATCCCACCGGAGGTCTTCCCCTTCCCCGCGCCACCGCCACGCTGAAGTCCGAGATGCCCGGGGCGTCTCCCAGCTCATGACGGAGCTCAGACCCTGGCGTGCCGGGCGCGGCGCGCAGGCGGCGGACTCGATTCCTTCACCTTGAACGGGCGCGCCAGCAGCACCGCGATGCCGGTGGTCAACGGCACCGAGAGCGCCAGCGCGATGCCGCCGACCGCCGAGCGCGTGATCTCGATGGCCACCGCGTCGCCGGTCAGCACGTCGCGGATGGACCGCCCCGCCACGCTGAACAGCAGCAACAGCGGCAGCGCCCCACCGGCGTAGGCGAGCACCAGAGTGTAGACGGTGCTGGCGATGTGGTCGCGCCCCACGCGCATGGCGGCGGCGAAGACTTCGCGCCGCGAGGCCGACTCGTCGAGGGCGGCCAGTTCGAACGCGGCCGACGCCTGGGTGATCGTGACGTCGTTGAGCACGCCGAGCGAACCGATGATGAACCCGGCCAGCAACAGGCCGGTGATGCTGACGTGCTCGATGTAGGTGGCGACGTTCGTGTTCTGTTCCTCGGAGAGCCCGGTGAGGCTCGTCATCTCGATCGTGAGCCAGGACAGCACGGCGGCGAGCAGCATCGAGGTCAGTGTGCCGAGCAACGCCGAACTGGTGCGCAGGTTCACCCCGTGCGCCAGGTACAGCACCGCGTACAGAATCAGGGAGCCCGCGACCAACGCGACCGGGATCGCGGGTTTGCCGTCCAGCAGGGCGGGCAGCAGGAACAGCACCAGGACCGCGAAGGCGAACACCAGGCCGAGCAGCGCGCGGACGCCCCGCCAGCGCGCCACCGCGATGATCACCACCACGAAGACCACGACGATCAGTGTGAGCGGCAGCCCGCGCGAGTAGTCCTCGAACGAGTACATCGGCGTTCCGCTGGGATCGGTCTGGCGCACCAGCCGCACTTCGTCACCCGCGCGCAGGTCTGGTTGCCCTGGGCCGGGGGCGATTTCCAGCAGGGTGCGGTTGCCCTTGTGCGGCCCGGACTCGATCGCGATCACGCTGCGCTGACAGGTGTAGGCATTGGAGCGCGGCGGTTCGGGCTTGTCGACGAACACTTTGCCCAGCGACGGACTGCCGCACGGCCCGATGTCCTGCAGGATGACGGTGCCCGCCTCGGTCTGCACCGCGCCGCCGCCCGCGTTCTGCATCGGCAGCGGGATATCGACGTGCTGCTTGCTCGGCCACAGCGCGATCGCCGCGATGACGACGGCGACCCCGATCACGGTGAGTAGCCCGACGACCACGCGCGCCGCCGGGGCGCCGATCGCGATCGGTCCCGAGTGATCGTGGTGATGGTGGTGGTGGTCGCTCACCGCGCTCCTACCTGTCAGATGTGTTTCCGCCCGGAGCGAGCCTAAAGGATTTCATTTTCAAGACCCGCGCGGCGGCTACCGAACACATCAGCGAGTACACGGGTCAGAGCGATTCGATCGCAAAGAAACGGGATTTGGAGGGGGCGGCGGAGAGCAGGGGGATGTCTCCGCCGCCCACAGGGCAGGCGGCCCAGGGGGGTAGGCGGCCTAACCCAAGGCCGGATGTGCCCAGGGGGGGTAGGCAATCCGGCCGGGCACTCAAAGTGCCGAGGACTACTGTACACAAAAGTACTTCTTTTGCGCTAGTTAGTCGCCAAACCCGACAGGTATCCGTACGCCGGGTTTGTTTCCGGGCTGGAAGCGGGGCGATTATATGGCCCGCGGGCTACTTCTCACTACTGGCGATAGCTGGCGAGGAAGTTGCCGAAGCGCTCGATGGCAACGGCGAGATCCCGCGCCCAGGGCAAGGTGACGATCCGGAGATGGTCGTGATCCGGCCAGTTGAAGCCGGTGCCCTGCACCATCAAGATCTTCTCTTGCAGGAGCAGATCCAAGATCAGCTTCGAGTCGTCGTGGATCTCGTACACGTTCGGATCCAGCTTCGGGAACGCGTACAGCGCGCCCTTCGGCTTCACACACGACACTCCGGGAATCATGTTCAACCGCTCCCAGGCGACGTCGCGCTGTTCGAGCAATCTGCCGCCGGGCAGGATCAGATCCTCGATGCTCTGATGACCGCCGAGGGCGACCTGAATCGCGTGCTGCGCGGGCACATTCGGACACAGCCGCGACGAAGCGAGCAGGTCGATGCCCTCGAGGAAACCGGCCGCGTGTTCCTTGGGGCCGGTGATCGCCAGCCAGCCGGATCGGTAGCCCGCGACGCGGTAGGCCTTGGACAGTCCGTTGAAGGTCAGGCACAGCAGGTCGGGCGCCACGGTGGCCAGCGAGATGTGCTTGGCGTCGTCGTAGAGGATCTTGTCGTAGATCTCGTCGGCGAGCAGCAGCAGCTGATGTTTGCGCGCGAGGTCGGCGAGTTGCTGGAGCACTTCGGCCGAGTACACCGCGCCGGTGGGGTTGTTCGGATTGATCACCAGCAGCGCTTTGGTCTTGTCGGTGATCTTCGATTCGATGTCGGCGATATCGGGCTGCCAGCCGTTGGCCTCGTCGCACAGGTAGTGCACGGGAGTACCGCCCGCCAGGCTGGTCATGGCGGTCCACAGCGGATAGTCCGGCGCCGGGATCAGCACCTCGTCGCCGTTGTCCAGTAGGGCCTGCATGGTGATGGTGATCAGCTCGGAGACGCCGTTGCCGAGGTAGACGCCGTCCACGTCGAGCTCGGGGAAGCCCGGAACGAGTTCGTAGCGGGTGACGATCGCGCGCCGCGCCGACAGGATGCCCTTGGACTCGGAGTAGCCCTGGGCGTACGGGAGCGCCGCGATGATGTCGCGCATGATCACGTCCGGCGCCTCGAACCCGAACGGCGCGGGATTGCCGATATTGAGCTTGAGGATGCGGTGGCCCTCGGCCTCCAGCCGTGCCGCGTGCGCGTGTACCGGTCCACGGATCTCGTAGACGACGTTCTGCAGCTTCGTGGACTGCTCCAGAACACGCGGGGGACGGTGCGGATGATGAGGACTCACGCGTCCCATGGTGCCATCCGTCGCAACCGGATAAATCGCGTGTCCGAGCTCGCTACCGAGGCTCGGGCCCACTACGGCGGCTGCGGCGTCGCCGGATGTGACGCGTCACTCAACCAGCCGAGCCGCCCGGCGGGATGCTCTTGGCCGCGGTGGAGCCGCAGAACTCCTCGATCCGCTCGTCCAGCCGGCGGGCTTCGATCGCGTCACGGAAGGCCGGGGCCGCGATCCGCCTGCGCACACCGGTGAGCCGCTCCTCGAGCTGCGCGATGCGCTTGTCCTCGTCGAGGCCGAGCACCGGTTGCAGCGCCTCGGCCGCGCCGTCCAGGCTGCCGTTGATCAGGTGGGCGGCCGCGCAGTCGACCCTGGCCAGGGCTTCCGCTCCGTAGGAGCGCTGGGCGGACGGTCCGTTCGAATACAGCTCGATGGCCCGCTGCGTGGCGGTGAGCGCGGGTTCGGCCTGGCCGAGATGGATATAGGTGGCGCCCGCGTAGTAGTTGGCTTTGGCGGTGTTGAACCCGAAGACGCCGCCCACCTCGTCGTGCAGGGCGTCGGTGGCGGCGATCTCGCGGGCGTCGTCGGCCGCCCGGACGCAGCGGTCGGTGTCCGCGGCGCTGCCCAGCGCCGACCAGATCCGCGCCTCGATGTTGAGCAGTCGCACGTGCGCGGTCGCGGACTCGGCGTACTCCTGCCCGCTCTGGGCGAGCTGGACCGCCCGGCGCGGGCGCTGCGACCAGTACTCGATCAGCGCGTGCATGCCGCGCGTCCAGGCGCGAAGCCCGTTGTGCCCGCACAACTCCGCGTAGGCCCACGCCGCCCGGATCTGCTCGCCCGCCGCGTCGTAGTGACCGAGATCGGTGCTGGCGTTGGCGAGCAGGCCCGAGAGCGTGCCCGCCAGGAGATACAGATGACTGGTGTCGACGGGCCGCTGATGACCTTCCAGCAGCCGGTACACCCGGCGGCGTACCCGCACCATCTCCACCATCATCGGAACCGGCGGGATATGCACGTAGTCGTTCGCGATGCGGGTGACATCCGCGTCGAGCTGTTCCAGCGTGCTCGCACCGACATTGGTGCTTTCGGCCTTGCCGGCGTGCTCGCTGGCCTCGTGGGCAGCCGCCATGATCAGATCCCTCTCCGAAATCGCTGCTAACGCAACACCTCTCATCGCACCGGCGTCTATGAGAGCCAAAAGGTCCGCGTCGCTCGAATAATGAACGCGCTCCGGGGCGTCGGCGCGCGCATCGAATTCCGGCGGGACGGCTCGATCGACCACGGGCTGATCGATCAATGCCGCGAACCGTGCCCGCACCACATCATCGGACCTGGCCAGCGAGGTATCCAGAGCGGCTTGGTTGATCGGTCGTGGATGGACCCGGACGCCCCCGGCTTCCCACTTCGAGACCAAGCGTTCGTGCACGCCCAAATGGGCGGCGAATTCCCTGATGCTCATCCGCTTGGCATCGCGAAGGGCGCGGGCCTCTTTGCCTGACCAATGCCTGACCACGGTGCCATCCCTTCCGAACGAACCCACTCCAGAGTACGAGCGGTTTGTGAGCGCGGCCACAAGTGAAATGCGTTTTCTATCAAAGGCAGCGGAAGGGCAGCGCAAGGCGGGTAGGCGGGCGATGCCGAATCCGGCGGCGGCCCTGGACCATTGAATCGGAAGGCAAGGAGTTCGCCGTGAATGTCGAGAAACTCAGGACCGTGGACGATTGGGTGGCGTTCTATCGGCACGAGTTCGGGCTGCCGGTCACCGAGCGTGGCGGTTTCGCCATGCTGCCGATCACCGGACGCGTCTGCGTCGTCCACCTGCCGACCGTGCGGGCCGAGAAGGTCCGCGCCGCATTGGAACAACAGGGAACGAGGGGTCCCATGTTGGCCAGGCAGATCCGATGGAGCTTCCTCGCCGAGCCCGACAGCCGACCGGGGCCACAGGTGCTCGAGGTGCTCAATCGGCTGGATATCGGCCTGCCCGCCGTCGGCAGCGCCGTGATGTTGCCGACCGGTCTCGGCCGCTGGACCCGGGAAGGGTGCTTCTGGGTCAGCCCGCCGAACCGCGGTGACACGCTTCCACCGCTGTCCGTCATCCTCACTACGGCGCTCGCGGTGGGAGCGGGCGGCGGGGACTGATCACCTCCGCGATCAGTTCCCGCTGCCGCCCGCCGGGTCCGCCTCTACCCCCACAGTCGACGAGGCGGACCCGGTTCAGCTCGAGCGTGATCCGGCGGCGTCGACCGCCGCGGCCGGAATCGGGAAGTTCAGATAGGACCGCGAGGGGGTCGGCCCGCGCTGGCCCTGGTACTTCGAGCCCGCCACGGCACTGCCGTACGGATGCTCGGCCGGGCTGGTCAGCCTGAGCAGGCACAACTGGCCGATCTTCATGCCGGGCCACAACGTGATCGGCAGATTGGCCACGTTGGACAGTTCCAGCGTGATGTGCCCGCTGAAACCGGGATCGATGAAACCCGCGGTCGAGTGGGTCAGCAGGCCCAGTCGGCCCAGGCTGGACTTGCCCTCCAACCGTCCGGCCAGGTCGTCCGGGAGCGTGCACACCTCGAGGGTGGAGCCGAGCACGAACTCGCCGGGGTGCAGCACGAACGGCTCGCCCTCGGTCGGCTCGACCAGGCTGGTGAGTTCGTCCTGCCGCTGCGCGGGATCGATGTGGGTATAGCGGGTGTTGTTGAACACCCGGAACATCCGGTCCAGGCGCACGTCGATGCTCGACGGCTGGATCAGGTTCTCCAGCAGCGGCTCGACGCCGAGACGCCCAGCGGCGATCTCCGCACGGATGTCACGATCGGAAAGCAGCACGCGACGAGCGTAGCGCCTGCTCGGCGGGGCTCCGCAGGCGCACAGTGATAAATAGAGAGAGATATCATCGCATTCATTCGGGCGGCGGCGCCCGCGATCGAAGGGATGCACCATGACCGAGGGCTCGCTGTTCGACCTGACCGGCCACGTCGCCGTCGTCACCGGAGGCAACTCCGGCATCGGTCTCGGGTTCGCCCGCGGGCTCGCGCGGGCCGGGGCCGATCTGTGCATCGTCGGCCGTAACGCCGAGCGCAACCAGGCCGCCGCCGCCGAATTGAGCGCGTCCGGCGGCCGCGTGCTCGCGCTGAGCTGCGACGTGGGCGAAGAACAGCAGGTGATCGACACCTTCGGCCGCGCGACCGCCGAACTCGGCCGCATCGACTCCTGCTTCGTGAACGCCGGTGTCAGTCAAGGTTTCATCCCGTTCGTGGAGACGGATCTCGCGGAATTCCGCCGGGTCACCTCCCTGAACCTCGACGCCGCGTTCGTGACGCTGCGCGAAGCGGCGAAGGTAATGCTCGCGCAGGGCGACGGCGGCAGTCTGGTCGCCACCGCGAGCCTCGCCGCCCACCAGGGCGTTCCGCGCGGGCAGTCCTACGCGGCCAGCAAGGCGGGGCTGATCGCCATGGTCAACTCGATCGCGGTGGAGCTGGCCGAGCACGGCATCCGCGCGAACTCGGTGCTGCCCGGCTGGGTCGAGACGCCGATGACCGAGGGGACCTTCGCCTGGGACCGTTTCCGCGAACGCGTCCACCCGAGGATCCCGGTTCGCCGCTGGGGCCTGCCGAGCGATTTCGAATCCGTCGCCGTCTACCTCGCCAGCCCTGCCAGCGCCTACCACACCGGCGACACCCTTCTGATCGACGGCGGCTACAGCAAGTTCTGACGTCTCCGCGCTGGTCACCGTACGCGCGCGGACGGCCCGCGATGTCCGCCACGAACGAAGTGTCATCCCGACCGCCGCGTCGTCCTCTGTCCCGCCGTGCTGTCGCCCCACCATGCGGGGCATCGCCCCCACCATGCGCGGCATCTCGCCAGCGGATCGCTGCGGCCGGTTCGGTGCCGGGGCACCTCGCGGAGGTGGGAAGCAACTGGGGTCCACTCGTGGCCTCCGACATGGGAACGTGGAGTGGTGACCTCCCTACGCATCCGGAACATCGTCGGGGTGCTCACCGCGTTGCTGGTGGTGTGCGCCGCAGCCCTCACGGCAGGCGTGGTCGGTGACGGCGGTCCCGGCAGGATCGATCGCGGCATTGCCGATTGGGCCATCGCACAGCGCAACGATGCGCTGACACCGATCGCCGTGGTGGTCAGCGTGCTGGGCGGCACGCTCGCCATGACGGCCCTGGCCACCGCGGCCTGCCTCGTGCTGTCCTGGCGAAGGCGCTGGACCTCGGCGACGCTCGTCGCGATCACCGGGCTCGGCGGCGGACTACTGGTCCGCGGCGGCAAGCGGCTGACCGACCGCGACCGCCCGCCCGTCGAGGACCACCTGATCAGCGTGTCCAACCAGGCCTATCCCTCCGGACACGGCATGGGCTCGTTCGTCGTGGTCGGCATCGTCTTGGTGGTCGCGCTCCCCAGCATGCACGGTCCCCTGCTGCGCGCCTGGGCCACGATCGCCGCCGCGGGATTCGTCGTCGCGGTCGGCCTGTCGCGCGTCTACCTCGGCGTCCACTGGACCACCGACGTCCTCGGCGCCTGGTGCTTCGGCGCGCTGTGGCTCATCCTCTGCCTGAGCGTGTATCGCTATTTCGTGCCCGCCGGTGGGCCGGTGGGCGGTCACCGTCGGCGAGATTCCACCGACGGAAGCAGTCAGGACACGACACCGGACGCGTCCATGCCTGGTGACGCCGGAACGCCTTCCGAGTACCGGCGGGCGTAGTTCGCGGAATCGACCCGGTCGTTCGCACACGACGGGGTGGCCGACTCACAGGCAGACGGACCGGATCCGGGTACCCGACAACGTCCGGCTGCCCGCCGAGGTCGAAGGCTTACGTCCAGCACCGGTGCGAGCCTGCTGAACGGGGCACGAGCGCCGAGTTGCCAGGCGCGGACTTCCCCGGCCCGGGCGATCTGTACTTAGCTCACCGGCGTGATACCAGCCTTGTCACGGCCTGCCTACGGCCCCGAATGCGATGCAGACTGCTCGCATGATGCGATACCGACTGTTCGGCCGAACCGGTCTGCGGGTGTCCGAACTCGTGCTCGGCACCATGGCGATCAGCGACGTCGATGAATACCGGCGGATTCTGAACGTCTTCTTCGATGCCGGAGGCAACTTCGTCGACACCGCCTCGGCTTACGGCGCGAGCGAGGAAATGCTCGGCACAGTGCTCGATCGCCGTGACCGCTTCGTCATCGGCACCAAGTACACGCTCACCCGCGACGCGAGCGACCCGAATGCCTCGGGCAACCACCGCAAGAACCTGATCCGATCGCTCGAACAGAGTCTGCGACGGCTGCGCACCGACTACATCGACGTGTACTGGGTGCACGTATGGGACCGGCACACTCCGATCGAGGAGACGGTACGCGCGCTCGATGAGGTCGTACGCACGGGCAAGGTGCTCTACATCGGCATCTCCGATGCCCCCGCATGGGTTGTGGCCCACGCCAACACACTTGCCCATTGCCGGAACCAGACACCGTTCGCCGGTTTGCAGGTGCCCTACAACCTGCTGCAACGCGATGTCGAACGCGAACTGCTACCGATGGCCGAAGCGTTCGGGATGAGCGTCACCACGTGGGCGCCGCTGGCGCGCGGGGTCCTCTCCGGGGCGACGGGACGACGCGCCGACCCCGCCCGATTCACCGATCGGGAACGCGCCGCGGCCGCCGCGGTCGACACCGTCGCAGCCGAACTCGGGGTGCCGTCGGCCCATGTGGCGCTCGCCTGGACCCGGCATCGGTCACCCACCGTCCTGCCGCTCGTCGGCGTCAGCACCGCGGCCCAGCTCGAGCAGAATCTCGGCGCCGTCGACCTCACGTTGTCCGACGAGGTGGCGGACGTCCTCGAGGCGGCAGTTCCCTTCGACCTCGGTTTCCCCGGCGACTTCATCTCCGAATGCGACCGGTCACCCCAGGTCTACGGCGACACGGTGCGGCGTGTCGACACCCACAACCGGCTCAGCGGGATCGCCCCCTGACCGACGGACACCCCGATCCGCCGAGGGCGGGCAGCCGACGTAGGAATCGCAGAACACCGCTCGGCTGTCCGCGCGCCTCACCCCGGCATCCGGTTCGGGCTTCCCCGGCGTCCTTACTCGCTGCGGGATCATCCGGAACCCAGGTCGGCTCGCGCCTGCTCAGCGATCTCGTTGATGCTGGTCTCGTTCACGTACTTCTCGATAGCCGCGAGGCCCACAGCCGCGACCCGTCGCCATTCGTCGTCGTCTGTGAGCCCGCCCGGCCGTTGATCGAGGTGGTTCTTGACGACCATCAAGGAAGTGTCGGCGGGTTCGGACATCAGTGCGCTCAGCTCGCGGTCCCGGCGGGCGAGGGTGGGGCCCATCTCACTGCCCACGATCCGAACGGCAGCTTCGGCGCGCATATGCGCTCGCAGTGGTTCTTCGAGCTTGTTCAACTCCGAGGCTATGGTGGTGTGGTTGGGCGGGCGGGCCAGCAACGCAGCACGAATCCGACCCAGTTGGGCGGCGACGTCCATAACAGAAGCGACATATGCTTCGTGGCGATCCTTCCGCACGGCCTGCGCCGCCGCGTGGCGTTCCTGCCGGTTCATCTCCGTGCTGCTCACATGGGTAGACGCCCACGCCGATACCCCAGCCGAAATCACCGCCGCGGCCACTGCGGTGACCAGCGCGTATCGCCCGTTCCGCGTCGCGACCCGCAGACTGCGCTGAAGTTCCGCCAAGTCGAACGAGGAGGCCGCCGCCGCAGGTCCGGCGGACTTTTGAAGCCTCTTCGGCGCAGCGGTCTCGTCATCCATGAACTCAAATTACGTCGCACGAGGTCTTCGAAGGGGTAGACGCGCAGATAGCCGAGGAGTCGCCGCGATGCCGGATTCCGGCCTCCGCGATCTCTTTCGCGCGCCCGATGTCGTCGGTTGTCTCGGAATACGAGCGGATCAGCCGACCTGTGTCGTCGCCCAGCGTGACCCGCAACGTGCCATCGGCGTGGATGACCCGGATGACGGCACGTCCGCCGTCGAATGGCTTGGTCAACCAGTGGTCCATTGCGGGGCCGCGCAGCCGCCAACCGTCGGTGGCATCGACACCGCGAATCCGGGACCACCCGGAATGCTCCATGTCAGCCCGCCATCGCGGTCGACGGATGCGAAGTGCGGGGATGCTCGCCGCCCGCCCTCGGCCGAGCGGGTGCGCCCACGGCTCCCTGCGCATGCTCGGCGACGGCCGCTCTGGATGCATACGGACGCAGGCACCGTATGCAGCAGGAATCCGAGGTTTCCCGGGTGATCGGGCGAACCAGCAGCCTCGTCCCGCCGAAGTAGCACGCCATTGTCCAAACGGCGGCGGCGACGGCCGCGACAGTGGCCATCACTGATCACCCCCGGTCGAATAGTCATCGGGCATGGACGCTCGGGGCCGCCGCCTGCCGTGTACCTGATCAGCCCAGGCGCGCACCGCAGCGATCACTACCTGCCCCGAGGGACGAAATGGGTTGCGTGGAGGAACTATCCAGTGACGGATCGCTCCAGCTGACGCTGTGGGCGATGGAAGCGCGATGCTCGCCCCGGTCCGTGCGACGTTGACATCCAGACGGAACATCTCGGCGAACAACTTCACATCGCCCAGCTCGATGTCGGGGCGAATCAGGAACGTCCACCTTCCGGACCGTGGGTGCCCCACTATCGGGCCGCCCCCGTTCCCGCGACTCTGCAAGTGAGCCTTCACCGCCTGACCGAGCCGCGGCGGCATCGTGACTCCCCACACGCTGCCCGCGCGAAGGATGATCCGGCCCAACTCGGGCGGATCGATGACGACGGGTAGATCGCAGGTCCGCCGGTAGTACTGACAACGGGACAGTGGGGTGTCCCCGAACGCTCCTTCGTCCATCAGTAGACCTCTGCTCACATCGAAGATGGTGGGTGCGCCGAACGCCGGGATGTGCGCTAGCAACGCCATACCCGCAGGCCACACGCGTCTAGGAGACCATCGAACGATGCGTTCTGGAAGCTTCCTGAACGAATATCAGGAGGTATATGTACCAACTTCAAGTTAGGAGGCAGAATCCAATCCAGAATCGATAGTGAAAGTTAGGAGTATGAACGATGTCCGCTGAAGCAGGTTCGGGCTCGACCATCCCGCGCCGCCTGCTCGCTCGACAGCTTCGAGCGCTCCGCGACCAGGCACGTATCAGTTCCGAGGCCGCGCGGAACGAGATCGGCGTCTCGCAGCAGACCTTCTGGCGCATGGAGACCGGGCAACCCGTAAAGATCAACCGGCTGTTCATCGAGCACCTGTGCAAGATCTACGGGGCTGACGAGAAGACCAAGGCGGCCTTGCTGGCGCTGCGCGATGAAGCTCAGAACAAGAGCTGGTGGCATGCCTACAGTGATGCGATCCCGAAGGACTTCGACTTGTTCGTCAGGCTGGAACAGGCCGCTTCGAGTCTTGTGGGATACCAACCCACGCTTCTGCCCGGCCTGCTACAGACCATCGAGTACCGCCAGGCGCTCATTTGGGTGGAGCGACCGAACATAAGCACAGCGGACGTAAACCTCCGGCTGGAACTCGCTTCGAGGCGACAGGACCGCGTCACTTCGACGATCGCCCCGCTCGACTTGGACGTGATCGTGAATGAGGCCGCACTCAGGCATGCCATTGGCGGTGCAGCAGTGATGACCCCCCAACTGCATCACCTAGCAGAGGTCGGCAGTCGTCCCAACGTCTCGCTACGCATTGTTCCGATCGATGCCCGAACGCATCCGGGCCTCTTCGTCGGTGCGTTCACAATCCTCGAGTTTCCCCCGCACAAAACGACCCATCTGACCGAGCCGCCGGTGGTGTACGTTGAGGGCTACACAGGGGACCTCTACCTGGAGAAAGGCGAAGAGGTCGCACAGTATCGCAAGGCGTTCAGCGACATTGAACGCTCGGCATTGAGCAGAGAGCAAAGTCGCAATCTGTTCCTCGAGATTGCAGAGGAGTACGCCCGTGGACGTTGACCTATCCGGCGCTCACTGGTTCAAGAGTCGGCGCAGCGGACCGTCCAAGGATTGCGTGGAGGTCGCGTTCCTCGGAGGGGGCCACGTCGGCATGCGCGACTCCAAGAACCCCTCCGGCCCGGCGCTAGTGTTCACCCCAAGCGAGTGGGACGCCTTCACTGCTGGCCTCGTACACGGAGAGTTCGACCGGTCGTAGTGACCAACGAGAGTGCGACGGTGATTCCTGACGCAACGGACGCCACCTGGTTCAAAAGCAGCCACAGCGGAGGCCACGGCGATTGCGTCGAGGTCGCATTCCTCCGAGGCGGCAAGATCGGCGTCCGCGATTCCAAAGACCCAACTGGCCCGGCGCTGGTGTTCACACCCAGCGAGTGGGACGCCTTCGCGGCTGGCGTCGCGCACGGGGAGTTCGACCGGCCCTAGCCTCCCAGTTGGACAATCGACGCAGGTCACCGGCTTCTAGCTGGACATTTCCCACCCCGCGCGCGGCTTCTGCTACAGTCTCGGTTGGCGCATCTGCGCCCTGCCGATGTAGTTCAATGGTAGAACTTCTGCTTCCCAAGCAGACAGCGCGGGTTCGATTCCCGTCATCGGCTCCACCGAAGGCCCTGGACCGGCATTCCGCCGATCCAGGGCCTTTCTGCTACCGGCCATACGCCCGGCCCCATCGACATGGCCGAGGCGAATCGCGACCTCTCCGGCATGTCCGCTCACCGGGGTACCAGGCGGTAGAGGGAGGTTGTTTCCGCTGCGCGGGCGGTGGCGAGGGGGGAACCCGGATCGTTCGCTCGGCGGTGGGTAGGGCGGGTCTCGAGTTGGGCGGTTATGCGGAGGTCGGCGGCGGTGATGCGGGTGAGTAGTTCGTCGCGAGTGCGTAGGCCGAGGTGTTCGGGGAGGTCGGAAAGGATCAGCCAGCCTTCGCCGCCTGGGCGCAGATGGGCGCGGAGGCCGGAGAGGTAGTCGTGCAGCATGGACGAGTTCTCGTCGTAGACGCCGCTTTCCAGTGCCGAGGTCGGCGTGCCGGGGAGCCAGGGTGGGTTGCAGACTATGAGGTCGGCCTCGCCGTCCGGGAAGAGAGCCGGGCCGTGCACGTCGACGGACGACAGGCCCAGTCGATCGAGATTGGCGCGGGCGCAGGTCAGTGCGCGAAGGCTGTTGTCCGTGGCGGTGATTCGACTGCATCCGCGGCGGGCCAGGATGGCGGCGAGCACACCGGTGCCGGTGCCGAGATCGAAGGCGATGTCGGCCCGTGCGGGTAGTGGCGCGGCGGCGACGAGGTCGACGTACTCGCCGCGGACCGGGGAGAACACGCCGTAGTGCGCATGAATGCGGTCATCGAGGGCGGGCACGTACACGCCCTTCTCCCGCCACTGCGCCGCACCTAGCACACCGAGCAGGCCGGTTAGCGGGATCATCGTGCTCCCCTGCGGCTCGCCAAACGCCTCGGTGCACGCGCGCCGCACGTCAGGAGCGCGACGCAACGCCAGCGAGTGGTCGTCCTCGAGCAGGACGAGCAGCTTGCCGAGCACTTGCGCCCGACGACGACGCGACGCCCGATAGCGCCGGAACGCTTCGGCCGGGTCGTCGTCCAGCGGACCCTGCCGCTCTACCCGACGCCCCATCGCACGCAATAGTTGCCGCGCATTGTGGAAGTCACCGCGCCACAGCAGGCCGGTCCCTGCGCGCGCCAACCGGCAAGCCGCGTCGGCGGTCGTCGCGTCGTTCACCACCACGATCGAATCAGGCGCCGACGCGCCGTTTTCGGAATGCCAGCGGGCGGTTCGGAATGTGTGGTCTTCGGTCCAGGAAACGGTGGACACCGCGTACTCCTCGTGATCGAACGTGCATGGGCACGACGAGCACTTCGCCGCGGAATCGCGAAAAACTGTGCGGTTATCGCACAGGGGTCAGTCGAGTTGTCTGCCTACGCCCGCGTCGAAGTGCGCGGGAAGTCACCGAGGACCATGCCGAGCGTCATGACCGGACCTTTCCGTAAGAGACCCTCCGAGTCTCCCACAACCCTGATCGACGCCGAATTCCGGTCCAGGGCGACGCCACTGCACGGCCGTGTAAATCGCGGGTCGAAACCGCCGGGTCGCGGGTTGGTTCCTCGCCCGGATCACAGATCCCGCGCACTCGTTGGAGTCGATCGAGCGTGCGCTAGAACGCAGACCGCTCTCCGCAGGTTCGCCATACGCGGATGAGCGCGTCCGTTATCTCAGGCCGCCCCGTTGGCCGGTTCGGCGCGCAACCGACGGAACTTGCTGCCGTGGAAGACCAGCGGGTCGACATCGGCGCGAGTGGCGATGCGGTGGATGCGCAGGATGACGACGGCGTGGTCGCCCGCGGGGACATGGGCTTCCTGGACGCCCTCGATCCAGGCGGACGCGCCGTCGATGAACACGGCGTCGCCCGAGCCGCGGTGCAGCTGGATATCGCGGAAACGGTCGCCGTCGCGGGTGCCGAGGGTGCGGGCGGCGGCCTGCTGGTCGGTGCCGAGCAGGCTCAGGCCGAGGTGGCTCGCGGCGGCGAGCTTCGGCCAGGTGGCCGAGGAGTTCTGCACGCAGAACGAGACCAGGGGCGGGTCGAGCGAGACGGGAACGAACGTGCTCACCGCCAGACCGTGCGGGGTTCCGTCGATTTCGGCGCACACCGCGACGACACCGCTGGGGAAATTCGCAAACGCGCGACGCAGACCGGCTCCGTCGGCGGGAAATTCGAACAGGTCATGCATGATTCGCAGCTTTCGAGCTGTGGGCCAGTGCCTGGGCGACCGAACGCCACCGACCACTGTACCGGTCGATGACGCCGTCCTCGGCGAATGTGCGATCGGACAGGTAGAGCCCGGGCAGCGCGGCGGTGGCCCCGATTTCGACGAGCACGGGCTTCAGCAACAGGTCGGGCGCCAGTGCGTGGGCCGGTCCGGCGCCGAGCATCACCGGCACCGCGAGCACGCCCTCGAGCCCCGTCCCGCCTTCGAACTGTTCGAGGAACAGCTTCAGCAAACCGGTGTAGGTCGCCTTGAAGGTGGGACTGGCGAAGACCACGAGCTCCGACCCGGCCACGGTGCGCACCGCCTCTGCCACCGCCGGATCACCCCAGCTGAGCAGCCCCGGACCGAACTCGACCAAGTCGATCACGGTGGGCTCCACCTCCGGCCGCAGACCCCGCGCGACCAGCGTGGCCGCGGTCAAGGTACGCGAGGCCGGTTTCGGATTCCCGACGACGACAGTGACCGTCATTTTCTCTCCTTTTCAGATCACACCGTGCAGCGGCGGTGCGGCGTCGTGCAGCAGGGCCCGGCCGATGTGCTGGTATTTCCAGCGCACCGGGTCGTGCAGGGTGTGCGTGCGCGCGTTGCGCCAGAAGTGGTGCAGGTTCAGATCCGCGGCGGCGCTGCGCGTTCCGCCGACCTCGAAAAGCGCGGCGGACACGTCGTTGGCGGCGCGGTCGGCCAGCACTTTGGCGGTCGCCACGGCCAGCGACGCCTGGGCGGCGCTGTCGGCGCTCGGATCGGTCCTGGTGGCCGCGTCCACCGCCCATCCGGCCGACGAGAGGGTCGCCTCCGCGGCGGTGACCGCGACCGACAACTCACCGAAACGCTGGATCAGCAGCGGGTCGTCCACCGCGTTCGTCACCCCGGCCTCGAACCACGGACGACTCTTGGTGCGCACGAAATCCGTGGCCGCGCTGAGAGCGCCGCGGGCGATGCCGGTGTCGATGGCGGCGTGCAGCAGCTGCGCGAACGCGCCGTAACCGGTAGGCGCGCGCACCGCGCCGGAGCGGGGAATCACCTGGTCGCCGTCGACCAGCGCCTCCTCGAAGGACACCGTTCCGCTGCCGGTGGTGCGCTGCCCGAGCCCGTTCCAGTCGTCCGCCACGCGCACGCCGGGCGTGTTCGCGGGCAGGTAGGCGATGTACTCGCCGGGCTGGAGGCCACTGTCGCCCGCCGGATCGTCCAGCCTGGTCAGCACCGCGAACAGGTCGGCGAACAGCGATCCGGTGCAGTAGTACTTCACGCCGTCCACGCGGAATCGCTCGCCGACCGGTCGCAACGTGGTGGAGATGTCGGCGATGGTCGCGCCGCCGCGCTCGGATTGCGCGTTGGCGATGCGCCCACCGTCGAGCACCCGCCCGAAGTAGCGCCTGCGCTGCCGCGCCGTACCCGCGAGCCGGAGCAGGTTCACATAGACGAAGTGGCTGTGCGGGATCTGCGCGATGTTGGGGTCGGCCGTGGCGAGGATTCGCGTCACTTCCGCGACCGCGCTCGGTGGCAGATCCGCGCCACCGTAGGCCGCGGGCACGGTGATCGCGAGCAGACCGCTGGCCGCCAGCCGATCGACCTCCGCGTACGGCAGCGCGCGATCCCGGTCGCGCCGCGCGGCCCCCGGCGCGAATTCCGCCGCGAGCCGCTGCGCGACCGCGAACGCCTGTGCCGCCGAGAGCACGCGATCGGCGGCGACCGCGGTCATCAGTTCACCGCCGCGACAGGCCGCTGCGCGGCTTCCAGCTCACGCACCAGCGGGAGCACCTTCGCGCCGAAGTACTCGATCTCCTCCTGGAAGTGCAGGAAGCCGCCGAGGATCAGGTCGACGCCGAGCCGCTTGTAGGCGACGATCCGCTCGGCCACCTGCTCCGGCGTGCCGATCAGCTGGGTGCGGAAACCATCGTTGTACTGCACCAGGTCTTCGAACGTGGAGTCGGCCCACATGCCCTTGCGGTCCTTGGTGGACGCGCCGGCCTGCTGCACCGCGTCGCGGAAGCCCTCGACCGCGGGCTTGTTCGCCTTTTCGATGATCTCCCGCAGGGTGTCGCGGGCTTCGGTCTCGGTGTCGCGGGCGATGATGAAGCCGTTGAGCCCGAATTTCACTTCCCGGTCGTGGGCGCGGGCGACGGCGCGCAGGTCGTCGAGCTGCTCGGTGACGCCGTCGAAGTCCTTGCCGTTGGAGAAGTACCAGTCGGCGTAGCGCCCGCCGTTGCGCCGGGCGGCGGTCGAGTTACCGCCTTGGAAGAGTTCGGGATTCGGGCGCTCCGGTGTGTTCAGCGGCTTCGGCTTCAGGGTGAAGTCCCTGATGCGGTAGAAGTCGCCGCCGTAGTCGACGTTGTCCTCGGTCCAGATCTTGCGGATCACCTCGAGGAATTCCGCGCTGCGCCGGTAGCGCTCGTCGTGCTCGAGCCACGGCTCCCCGAGGGCGGTGAATTCACCGGCGAACCAGCCGGAGACGACGTTGATGGCGAACCGGCCGCCCGACAGGTGGTCGGCGGTGGCGCCGAACTTGGCCAGCACGGCCGGGTGCCACAGCCCGGGATGCACGGCCGCGATGACCTTCAGCCGTTCGGTGGCGCCGAGCAGCGCGAGGCTGAACGAGGTCGATTCGTGCTGGTACTCCGCGCCGTAGGAGGCGGTGTAGCGCACCTGCGAGAGCGCGTAGTCGAAACCGTTGTTCTCTGCGGTCTGCGCGAGCTTCTTGTTGTACTCGAAATCCCAGCTGGTGCGCTGTTCGATCTCGCTGGTGACCAGTCCCCCGCTGACGTTGGGCACCCAGTAGGCGAATCGGATCTGCTCGGCGATCTGCTCCGTGGTCATAGCTGCTCCATGGTTTTCGGGGGGGGTAGCTGTCGGATCGGAGGCCGGACGCCGCGAATGCGTCCGGCGCTCCTTCCACTCCAACACCGGCTCCCGGTCGGGACGAGGTTTTGAATCTGTGCGATTCGGATCAGGCGTCGGCGAGGGCAGGCGAGTAGCTCGACCTGGTGAACGTGCCCGCCGGCGCGAACCGGCCCAGCAGCGCGGCGGCGTCCTCGCCGGTGACCCGGGTGATGAACTCGCCTGCCGCTTCCGGCGAATCCACCGGCAGGAACGGCTGCGGGCGATGCAGCAGGCCCACCAGCGCCGAGGCGAACGCCGGTTCCACGGCCGCCGCGGCGAAGAAGGCGTTGCCGATCTCGCCCAGCTCGGGATCGCTGAGGAACAGCCTGGTCACCTTGTTGGCCGCGTCGCCGCGCGCGGCCAGGAACGCCGCGTACTGGCGTGCGATCCACGCCTCGTCGAACGGTCCGTCGTGCACGGCGGCCGCCGCGACCAGCCGCTGAGCCTGGATCAGGCCGCTCTGCGCGCCCTGCCCCGCGATCGGGTCGTAGGCGATGGCGGTGTCACCGAGCGCGGCGACCACGTGCCCGCCCGCGGTGCGCCCGACACCGGAGCGCACGACCGGACGCACCGCGCCTTTCAACCACGAGTGCGGGTCCTCGGGGATGGTCTGCGTGGCCAGCACCTCCGGCAGATCCCAGTCGATGTAGTCGCGGTAGAGGTCCTGCACGATCCGGTGCGCCGACTCGGCGGAATCCGCGGCGGTGAAACGCTTCTCCCAGTCGCTGCCGGGACGCGCCCAACCGAGGAACGCCCAGCTCGGCCCCGCGTCCTTGTGCAGGTACGGCCCCCACCACCCTTCGCCCTGATCGGCCAGGATGGAGAAGCCGCTGTGCGCGCCGCCCGCGACGCTGCGATGGGCGAAAACGTTCTCGTCGTGGCCGATTCCGGTCACGGTGACGGTGAGCAGCGAGCGCTGCGGCGCGTCGTAGGGGGTGCGCTGCGCGTCGACGGGGAACAGGTCCGACAGACCACCGCGACCGGTCGCGACCAAGGTGAGGTCGTTGGCGGCGGCGATGCCGTCGAGCGTCTCCGGCGTCACCTGCTCGACCACGAACCGGCCGCCGCGCTCCAGGAACGCGGTGAGCCGCTCGTCGGCCTTGAGCCGGGTGTCCACCGCGACGCCGACGAACCCGTCGAAATGACCGTCGAATTGGATCAATTCGGCGCGGTCGGGACCCGGACCCGCGATGCGCACGCTCAGGCCGCTGTGCCGGGGCGCACGCGCGGTGTAGCTGTCCAAGCCCAGAGCGGCCTCGGCCTGCTGGGTCTCACCGAATTCGAGCGCGGTGCCGGTGGCGGGCACGTCGTCACGCAAGGCGCGCTGATCGCGCTCGCTGTAGAGGGTGACGTCGAAACCGTCGTCGAGAAGTCCTAGCGCCGCAGTGACGCCGGTCTGTCCGGCGCCGATAACCGCGGCCGAACGAGTGGAACGGGGTACGGATTGCTGCGATGTCATGCAGGGGATGATGCGATGGCCGCATGGTGCGCGCAGAGCGTTGCGATCACCGAGAATCAATGGGCAGACAGCGAATTCCCAGCGCGTACCATTCGGGCCATGTCGTTTGTCGTCGCCGATCTGACCGGAGACCGCACCGAGCGGTATCGACAGCTCGCCGCGCAGGCGCGGGCGCTGGTCACGGGCGAAACCGATCGTATCGCCAACGCCGCCAATCTCTCCGCGTTGGTCTTCCACGCGTTATCCGATGTGAATTGGGTGGGCTTCTATTTCTACGACGGACGGGAACTGGTGGTCGGCCCCTTCCAGGGCAAACCGGCGTGTGTGCGCATAGCGCTCGGAAAAGGCGTGTGCGGTACCGCCGCGCAGACCGGGGAAACTCAGCTCGTGCCGGATGTCCACCCGTTCGACGGCCATATCGCCTGTGATGCCGACACGCGTTCGGAAATCGTCGTGCCGCTGGTTCGCGACGGTGCGCTCGTCGGGGTCTTCGACCTCGACAGTCCACGCCCCGGTCGCTTCGACGACGTCGATCGCGCGGGTTTGGAAGCGGTAGCCGAAATATTCCTCGCCGCGAGCTGATCGTTCGCCGCGCTGGAAACCGGACGGCGTCGGCGAAGAGGGCTCCGACGCCGCCCGACGATGCTACGAGTGCGCCTCGGCCGTCGCTCCGGGCCGCGAAATCGCCTCCGGCAAGGCGGTCGATCCCGTACCGCCCAGCCGATAGCTCGCACCGCGGTGCTCCGGAGGCAACCGGTCACCCGCGCCGAACAGTGCGTTGCGCAGCGTGCCGGGCACGTACTCCTCGGCGTACGCGCCGCGTGCGGTCAACACCGGAACGACGTGCCGGACGATGTCCTCGAACGTTCCCGGCGTGATCGCGTACGCCACGTTGAAACCGTCCAGATCGGTTTCGGCGGCCCATTCCTGGAGCAGGTCGGCCACCGTCTCGCCGGAGCCGACGAACACCGGGCCCATGCCGCCGATGCCTGCCCACTTACCGATATCGCGGACCGTCCACGCCCTGCCGTCGTCGTCGAATTCCTGGAACGCCGCCACCGCCGACTGGATCGCGTTGCTCTGCACCTGACCGATCGGGGCATCGAGGTCGTAGCGGGACAGATCGATGCCCATCCAGCCGGACATGAACACCAAGCCGCCCTCGACACTGGCGTAGGACAGGTACTCCTCGTGCTTGCGCCGCGCCGCCTCGTCGGTCGCGTCGGTGATGATCGTGGCGAGGGCGTAGACGCGCGCCGCGTCACGGGCGCGGCCCGCCGCTTCGAGCGCATCCCTGATCCGGGAAACCGTCTGCGCCAGGACCCGTTTCGAGGGACCGGCGATGAAGATGGCCTCCGCGTTCTCGGCCGCGAACCGTACGCCGCGCGGCGAGGCCCCTGCCTGATAGATCACCGGCGTACGTTGCGGCGACGGCTCCGAGAGGTGGATGCCCGGCACGGTGTAGTGCGTGCCGCGATGACCGATATGGTGCACCTTGGCCGGGTCCACGTAGACGCCCACGGCCGCGTCGCGAACCACCGCGTCGTCCTCCCACGAGCCTTCCCACAGCTTGTACAGCACCTCGAGGTACTCGTCGGCCTGGTTGTAGCGCTCGTCGTGGTCGAGTTGGTCGGTCGCGCCGAAATTGCGCGCCGCCGACGGCAGGTATCCGGTCACCACGTTCCAGCCGAGCCTGCCGTTGGTGAGATGGTCGAGCGTCGACAGCCGCCGCGCGAACGGATACGGGTGCTCGAATCCGGTGCCGGTGGTAATGCCGAACCCGAGATGCTCGGTGACCGCGGCCATGGCGGAGACCAGCAGCAGCGGGTCGGCCACCGGGATCTGCGCGCCCTGGCGCAGGGCGGCGATGTCGTTGCCGCCGTAGACGTCATAGGTGCCGAGGACGTCGGCGATGAAGATGCCGTCGAAGCGGCCGCGTTCCAGCAGCTTCGCCAGCTCGGTCCAGTAGCCCAGCTCCTTGTAGCGATGCGACTGGTCCTCCGGATGCCGCCACAGCCCGGGTGACTGATGGGCGACACAGTTCATGTCGAATGCGTTGAAGCGGATCCGGCGGGTCACCGCGCGGCTCCGGCAGCCGGTGTGCGTTCGCCCGCGCTCCACGCGAACGGCAGTTCGGTGTCGTTGAGCAGGTGATCGCCGATCGCCCGCGCCTTCTGAATCGCCGGGTTGTGCACCGAGATGGTCCGGGCGTTGCGCCAGTGCCGATCCAACCGCAACTGTTCGGAGACCACCGAAGCGCCGCCCACTTCGAACAGCAGCGTCGTGGCGGGCAGCACCAGATCGATGACCGCGAGCTGGGCGCGAGCCGCGGCGAGTTCGGCCGCCACCAAGGCGCTCTCGTCTTGCGCGCCGCTCGTCAGCACTTGGTCGAGCACGTCGGCGACGGCGAGCACACTGGCTTCGGCGGCGAACGCGGCCGCCGACAGCCGCCCGATCACCTGCTGCACCAGCGGGTCGCGCCGGGGCAGATCGGCCGCGGAGTGGGTGTAGCCGCGGGTGCGCGCCGCGACCCAGTCCCGGACGTCGCGCTCGGCGCGCTTGGCGATGCCCGCGAGCACCGACAGCTGGACCAGTTGCAGGTACGAGGTCGCGTAGGTCGGGCCGGGTGCGCCGTATCCGGGTCCGAGGATCCGATCCTCGGACACCACCACGTCGGTGAATTCCGTGGTGCCGCTGGCCGTCAATCGCTGCCCGAAGCCGTCCCAGTCGTCGTGCTGGCGCACCCCCTCGGCGTTCGCGTCCACCAGCACCCCGACGCGCTCGCCGTCGCGGTCGGCCGCGGCCAGGATGTAGTCCGCGTACAGCGACCCCGTGCTGTAGTACTTCACGCCGTTGAGCAGCCATCGGCCGCCGTCCTCGGTCAGCGTGGTGCGGTAGCGGTCCACCGCGCCGACGCCCGGCTCGGTGATCGCGTTGCCCACCAGCGTGCCCTCGGACACCGCGCGCAGCCAGCGCTCCCGCTCCGGCCCCCGCTCCGCCAGCAACTGGTCCTCGACGAACGAGAAGTGCACGCGCAACGCCTGGGGCAGGTTCGACTCGGCCGCGGCGAGTTCGATGAGCAACCGGAACAGCTGCCGGACGGTGACGCCGTACCCGCCGAACTCGACCGGAACGCGCAGCGCGCCGAACTTCGCCGCGCGCAGCAGGCCGACCTCGTCGTACGGCAGGGAGCGATCGATCTCTCGCGCTACGGCGCCCTGGGCGATCCGGTCGAAGATCGGGCCGAAGATCGCATCCAGTTCGGAGTCGGTAGTGGATTTCGCCTCGGTGGTCGTCATCAGCTCACGATCGCGCACCCCGGCCCGGGGCTCACGGGTTGCGCGCAGCGCGATCGAAATGAGGACCGCAACTTCCGGTCGTCCTACCGGGCCGGTCGCTCAATGCCGATCGGTTCGTCCCTCTCAGTCCGGTGGGAGCCCCGCGAGGTTCTGCAGCAGAGCGAGTGCGCCGGGGTGATCGCCCGGGGCGAGAACCTCGAACAGGACGCGCTGGACCTCGTCGGCTTTCGGGAGCAGCTGCGCGTACTCACGGCGTCCGGTGCGGGTGAGGGCGATCCGCCGTTCCCGCTTGTCGGCGGGGTTGACCGATCGCTTGATCAGGTTCTTACGTTCCAGTGAAGCGGCCGCCTGCGCCATTGTCGAGGTGTCGGTCCGGACGCGGACGGATATCTCGTGCTGCGGCGAGGGCCCGTCGGTGTAGACGACATTGAGAATGGCGAACTGGATCGGCGTGATCGAGTCACCCACGGTGGCATGCCAGATGGAGTTGTGCCGCTGGTAGAGCAGCCTGATCAGGTGTCCCGGCGTCGCCGCGAAGACGTGCGGCGCCGGTGCCGAGGTGAGTGACTCCATTCGCTGATTAGACCACGGCCACATCGGAAGGCGGTCCGGATCGGTCGTTTGACCAGTACAGCTTCCGGCCACTGACGCTCGGCCAATAGTACGTTTACGGACTATCTCAACTCTCCGATCAACGATCGAAAGCTGTTGTGCCCGTGCATTTTTGACAGAACTAGCGATGCACAGCGGCCGACCCCCTAACGTTTTGGGGTTGCCACCCCCGATCGAGCAGGGGTACTGTTCGAAATCGATCGAACTGACGCTTCCAGGTCTGAACCGGAAGCCGGAAGCACCACATAGTCGCTGTGCGACTGTGCCGCATAGATCGATTCTCGGGGGGAATGAGGGGTGGCATACCAATTTATTCGACGTGCCCTGCTCGATGAATGCGTACCGCGCATTCACGGGTAATCAAGGTCCGACTTACTGCCATCGGCAGGCTCCGTCGCTCCGAATGAACGAGCGGCGGAAAAGCATCGCATTTATCGGTCTTTCGCGGCCGCACAACCGCGCGCCTCCAAATCAGCACAGGAACTGAGCATGACGACCATGAGCACCGCCCGGGTCGAAGCACTCGAGCCGAATCTACGCATCCATCCCCCGCAGGCAGCCACCGCACCGAAGTTGCTAGGAGTGGCCACCGCCAACCCGCCGGATCGCTACAGCCAGCGCGAACTCATCGATCTGCTGAAGATCACCGACCCCAAGATCCGTGGCGTCTTCCTCAACGGCGGCATCGAGCAACGACATCTGACCCTGCCCCCACGTGGCGACGACGGCGAATTCCGCGTCGAGACGCAAGCCGAACTCCTGGAGAAACACCGCAGCCAGGGCGTGCGCACCGGCGCCGACGCGATGCGCCGGTGCCTGCGCGACATCGGCCGCGACCTGCACGACGTGCGCTATCTGGTGGCCGTCACCACCACCGGATTCCTGACCCCCGGATTCAGCGCGCTGCTGATCAACGAGGTGGGCCTGGATCCGGATACCGCCCGGCTGGACGTCGTCGGCATGGGCTGCAACGCCGGGCTCAACGGCCTCGCGGCCGTGGCCAACTGGGCCGCCGCCCATCCGGGCGAACTCGCGCTGCTCGTCTGCTCCGAGGCGTGCTCAGCGGCTTACGTTTTCGACGGAACGATGCGCACCGCCGTGGTGAACAGCCTTTTCGGCGACGGCGCGGCGGCGCTGGCAGTACAGGCGGGCGACGGCCCCGGGCCCGATGAGCGGTCGAGGTCGAGCCTGACGCCCACGTTGTTGACCACCAGCAGCTACATGATCCGGCACGCGGTCGGCGCGATGCGCTACGACTGGGACGAGGAAGCGGGGAAGTTCAGCTTCTACCTCGACAAGGAAGTGCCCTACGAGGTCGGCGCGCACGCGGAGATCGTGATCGACAAGTTGTTGCGCGGCAGCGGTCTGCGGCGCAAGGACATCGCGCACTGGACCGTGCACTCGGGTGGCAAGAAGGTCATCGACGCGGTCAAGATCAACTTGGGCCTGACCTCGTACGACCTGCGCCACACCACGGGGGTGATGCGCGATTTCGGCAACCTGTCCAGTGGCTCGTTCCTCTTCTCCTACCAGCGGCTGCTCACCGAAGGCCGAGTCCGTCCCGGCGACTACGGCGTCCTCATGACGATGGGCCCGGGTTCGCAGATCGAAAGCGCTCTGCTCCGCTTCTGACTCAGATCGATCGAACAACACACAGGGGGAACGATGACTACATCCAACTGGTCCGGCACCAACGTCCTGGCCACGGTGATACCGGCCGATCAACCACTGTCTACCGAGCTGATCGACGCGGTGACGGCGATCGCCCTGCGCGCCGAGGACGCCCCTCGCGACCGGCCACACGGTGTCGTCCTGTACATCTCCGGTCCGGAAGCGGGACAAAGTTTCTCGTGGCCGGGCGCCGTGGATATCGGCACCGTCGGCAAGTGGGAAGCCGCCTTGCGACGGCTGGAACAGGCGCCGGCGCCGATCGTCGCCGCCATCGACGGAGACGCCTACGGTCCCGCGGCCGAACTGCTGCTCGTCGCCGACTACCGGATACTGCGTTCCGGGTCGGTTCTCGGATTCGCCACCTCCGATGGAGGCAGCTGGCCGGCAATGGCGCTGCATCGACTGGTCGCCCAGCACGGTGCGGGGCTCGCCAGGACATTCGCGATACAGGGCCGCAGCCTGTCGGCGTCCCAAGCGCTGGAGCACGGCTTGGTGGACGCGGCGATCGATGACGACGCCGAAGCCGAAACCCGCGCGGTGCAAGCAGGTCTGGCCCTGTTCGAGGCGACCGTCGGGACGGAGATCGCCATCAGCAGGCGTCTGGTCCTGGACGCGGCGGTCACCCGATTCGAAGACGCGCTGGGCGCGCATCTGGCTGCCTCCGACCGGGCACTGCGGCGACTCGGGAGCGCGCTGTGACCACACTGCCGCAGTTCATCGGCGACCTCGACTACGACCGGGCCGCGCTTCAGGCCGCCGCCGCCGAATGCGGCCGTGTCCTGGCCGAACTCGCCCCCGTCGCGGACCGCGACGGCGCGCAGGCCGCACGAGCCGCGCAAGCCCTCGACACCCTGCGAGCCCTCCGGCGGGCGTTCTTGCGCACACATCTGTCCGCCGTGTACCTCGCCGCCACCGACAACCTGCGTGCTTCGCCACGGTTGACCGAACTCGCCGCCGCGGTCACCACCGAGTTCCCCGGCCTGCTCCCCGAGCCCGGTCAGCTCGCCGCCGACGCCGCGGCGGCGCAGGCGCACAAGGAAGGCTGGGAGATCGACCAGGGAATCTTCTTCCACGCGGTGTTCTCCGACCCGATCGCGGGCAATCATCTGCTCGACGCGATGCGCAGGCCGACCGGTCGCGCGCGGGCACTGCTGCCGGACTTCGAGCGCACCGGCCGGATCACGCTACCGGCGGCGACGCTGACCCGCTCCGGCCCCACCGCGACCATCACGATCACCAACACGCACTGCCTCAACGCCGAGGACAACCAGCACGTCGCCGACATGGAGACCGCGGTCGACCTGGTACTGCTCGACCAGCGGTCCGAGGTCGGCGTCGTGCGCGGCGGCGAGATGACCCACCCGCGCTACCGCGGCAAACGGGTGTTCAGCGCGGGCATCAACCTCACCGAACTGCACCAGGGCAAGATCTCCTACGTCGAATTCCTGCTCGGCCGGGAGACCGGATACCTCGCCAAGATCCTGCGCGGCCTGTCCACGGTCGACGATTCCGGCGATTGGCCCCCGCGGCTGCACACGAAACCGTGGATCGCCGCGGTGGACACCTTCGCGATCGGCGGCGGGGCCCAACTGCTGCTCGTCTTCGACCGCGTGATCGCCGCCGCCGACAGCTACTTCAGTCTCCCGGCGGCGCAGGAAGGAATCGTGCCCGGCGCGGGCAATCTCCGGCTCGGGCGTGGCTCGACGTACCGGCTGTCGCGCGATGTGATTCTGTGGGGCAGGCGGATCCACGCCACCGAACCCGACGCGCGTTATGTCTTCGACAGCGTCGTCGAACCCGACGCGATGGACGTCGAAATCGACCGCGCTGCCGAGCGGCTCGCCGCCGACGCGGTGGTCGCCAACAAACACATGCTCGTGACCGCCGAGGAACCGCAGGACACGTTCCGCGCCTACCTGGCCGAATTCGCCCTGCACCAGGCGCTGCGGCTGTACGGCGTGGACGTGCTGGCGAAGGTGGGCCGGTTCAGCGCGGGAGCGCGCCGGTGACCGCGCCGCCGGAGCCGGCCACCGTCGTCTACCGCAAGCATGGACGCGTCGCCACTGTCGAACTCGATCGCCCGGAAGTATTGAACGCGATGAATGGGCGCATGCACGCCGAACTCGCGCAGGTATGGGACGACATCGAACGCGACGAGGAAATCTGGGTGGCCGTGCTCAGCGGCCGCGGCGGTCGCGCCTTCTC
The DNA here is from genome assembly GCF_021183645.1 of Nocardia gipuzkoensis. NCBI lineage: Bacteria > Bacillati > Actinomycetota > Actinomycetes > Mycobacteriales > Nocardiaceae > Nocardia > Nocardia gipuzkoensis. The sequence continues at coordinate 2,277,417 of NZ_CP089225.1, forward strand.
GGTCGGCCAGGACCTGAAGGAACTGTCCCAGCGCATCGCCCACGGCGATGGATACTCCACGTTCGGCAGCGCGGGCAAACCCGGGCACCCGCGGATCACCGATCGGTTCGGCTTCGCCAAGCCGCTGATCGCGAAAGTGGCCGGATACGCGCTCGGCGGCGGTTTCGAACTCGCTCTCGCCTGCGACATCGTGATCGCCGCCGACAACGCCGAGTTCGGGCTCACCGAGGCCAAACTCGGCCTGATCCCGGGGGCGGGAGGAGTTTTCCGGTTGCCGCGGCAGGCGCCCTATCGGATCGCGCTGGGCCATCTGCTCACCGGTCGCCGGATGACCGCGGCTCGCGCCGCCGAACTCGGCCTCGTCAACGAAGTGGTTCCCGCCGGAGACCTCGACGCGTGCACCGATGCCTGGGTCGCCGACATCCTCGCCTGCGCGCCGCTGTCGGTACGGGCCATCAAGGAGGCCGCGTCCGCTGCCCTGACCATGCCACTGCCCGAAGCGTTCACCGCGCGATACCACTGGGAGACCCTGCGCGCAGGCTCCGCCGACGCCCGCGAAGGGCCACGCGCGTTCACCGAGAAAAGACCACCGATCTGGACCGGCCGCTGAGCCGCGTCACCTATCGAGAAACGAAAGGGCCATGACAGCTACACCGCCCCGCAGGCTGGGCCGCGACATCATCTTCGACTATCTGCGTGACGTCGGCACCGAATACGCCTTCGGCGTGCCCGGCACGCACGAGATTCCGTTGCTGGACGGCACGACCATTCCCGAAAACGGTGTCGAGTACGTGCCGTGCCTACACGAGAACATCGCGCTCGGCGCGGCCATGGGCTATGCCCGGATGTCGGGACGCCCCGGCGCGGCGATCGTCCACATCACCCCCGGCACGGCCAACATCATCGGCAACCTGTTCAACGCCTACCGATCCAACATCCCGCTCATCGTGTTCTGCGGGCAGCAGCACAGCGAGCTGCTGATCCAGGAACCGATTCTGGCCTCCGACCTGGTCCACACCGCCGAGCAGTACACGAAGTGGGCGCACGAGATCCGCAGTGTCGACGAAATGCCGCTGGTGTTGCAGCGCGCTTTCAAAGAACTCCTGGTTCCGCCGTTCCGGCCGGTATTCGTCTCGTTGCCGTGGAACTTCCTGCTCGAAGCGCCCGCCCAGCAGGAGCCGGGGCGGGTGACGCGCATCGCGCACGCGGTAGCCGCCGACGCGTCCGGTGTCACCGACGCCGCGCACCAGCTGGCGAACGCGAAGAACCCGGTGGTGCTCGTCGGGGACGGGGTAGGCGAGGCGAACGCGTGGCCGGAGATCGAGCGCCTGGCCACTGCGCTCGGCGCGGCGGTGTACTCGGAGAACCAGGCCAGCCGGATGAACTATCCGAACGATCTGCCGCACTGGCAGGGCGAACTCGTGCCCACCCAGGACGGGGTGCACATGCAGCTCGCCGATTTCGACACCATCTTCCAGATCGGCGTGAATTCCCAGGCGCAGATCCTGGTGTTCCGCTGGGAGAAGGGCCCGATCATCCCGTCCGCGCTCACACAGGTGACATTGCACAACGATCCGTGGGAGATCGGAAAGAACTCCTATGCCACCGTCGGTGTGCTCGGCGACATCAAACGCAGTCTGCCGCTGATCATCGATGCCGTCGTGGGTCACGCCGCGTATGACGAAGCCGCGGCGGCACAGCGCAATCGGCGGCTCCTCGAACTCGACGCCCGGCGCGACAAGGCGTTCACCGAGGCAGGAGCCACCGTCTCCGGCCACGAGCCCGCGATTCCGGACTACATCGTGCCGATGAAGCTCGCCGAAGTGCAGAAGACACTCGACAAGCCGCTGACCGTGATCAACGAGGACTTCGCGATCTCGGCGGCGATCCAGAAGGCAATCGCCTACGACGCACCCGACGCCTACTTCTGTACTTCCGGCGGATCCCTCGGTTTCTCGCTGCCCGCGTCGATCGGCATCGCCCTAGCCGTGGGCAAGCGCCGCTACGTCGTGACCATAGTCGGCGATGGCTCGGCCCTGTTCCACACCAATTCGTGGTGGACGACCAGCAAATTGGCGCTGCCCGTGCTGTATCTGGTGATGAACAACCACGAGTACAAGACGCTCATGACCGGTCTTTCCGCCCTCGGGCAGATCTACGGCTGGCAGCCGACCAGCGACGCCTGGTACCTGCGGTTGGGCCGGCCTACCCAGGACTTCGCGGAGATCGCCGACACCTTCGATATCGACGGCGAAGTGGTGACCAAGACCGCGAAACTCGCCGATGCGCTGCGGCGCGGGTTCAAGACCCTCGACAAGGGCGAACCCTACGTGATCGACATCCGCATCGCCTCGGCGTCCGCGCCACCGATCGACATGCTGCTGGCCGAGAACCCGGATGTCGACCCGGTTCTGATCGAACGACTCCAGTCCATGGGCCCGCCGTGAGCGGCCGGACCGTCCAGCTGCGCCCGAGCGCCCTGAGCGGGCGCACCGCACACGGAGAAAGGGAAACATGACCGAGGCAAGCCGGCACTCCTTGCGATTGAATCGCCGCACGCTGCTCGGCAGCGCCGCTGTCGCCGCGCTCGGCGCAGCGGGAATCGGAGGATTCTTGTTCACCGAGAGCGTCGTCGGGCCGTGGCGGCTGACGGCGCGCAGATTGGTGGACCGCCTGCAAGACACCGCGGGCGGCTCCTTCCCCGGTTGCCGGCGCAACCACGCCAAAGGGCTCGCCGTCGCCGGGTACTTCGAAAGCAATGGCAACGGCGTCGAACTGTCGAAGGCATCGGTATTCCGAGCGGGGCGCTACCGGCTCGACGGCCGGTTCTCCCTCGCAGGCGGTAACCCGCACATGCCCGACGCGCCGACCGCACCCCGGGGGCTGGGGCTGCGGCTGTTCCTACCCGGCGGGGAGCAGTGGCGGATGGCGATGATCAACGTCCCCGTCTTTCTCGATGCGACCCCCCAGGACTTCTACGACCGCACGCTCGCTTTCGCGCCGGATCCGGCTACCGGCAAGCCCGACCCCGCCGCGATGAGCCGATACGTCGCATCGCGCCCGAAGACCGCCGCCGCGCTGAGCATCATCGAACAGGGCGCTCCACCACCGACTTTCGCGGACACCGCGTTCTTCGGGCTGAACGCCTTCGAGTTCTCCGGCGCTCGCGGCGACACCGTACCGGTGCGGTGGCGACTGGTACCGGACAATCCACCTCGACAAGCGCCGCCCTCGAGCGGCGAGAACGCGCTCTTCGACGGTCTGATCGCCGCCCTGCGGACAGCGCCGCTGCGCTGGAAGTTCCTGGTGGTGGTTGGCGAGCGTGGTATCGACCCCACCGACGACGCCACCAAGGCCTGGCCGCCCGATCGGCGCGAAGTCCAGGTCGGCACGGTTGTCCTGGAACAGGTGCACACCGAATCCGGGCACAACGTGCAGAACGTGAACTTCGATCCGCTCGTGCTGCCCGACGGCATCGCGCCGTCCGATGATCCGCTCCTGCAGGCTCGCTCGGCGGCCTACGCCGAGTCCTTCCGCCGCCGTGCGGGTGAAGCGAAACCCACCGGAGCCGTCGTGGTGAGGGAGGTCTGACCTGATGGCGCTCACCGAACGCACCGCCGACGCCACCCGGTTCGGCGTCACCGCACGAATCCTGCACTGGACGATGGCGGCCTTGATCGTGACGATGATCGGCATCGGCACGGCGATGGTCGGCTACCTCGGCCCTTACAGCCGGCTGCTGTCCTGGCACAAGACCATCGGGCTGATCATTCTGCTGCTGGCGGTCGTCCGTCTCGTCTACCGCCTCCGGCACCGGCCACCACCGCAGATCGAAACCATGGGCGGACCCGAACGGCTCGTCGCCACCGGATCGGAGATCCTGATGTACGCGCTGTTCCTGGCGCAACCGCTAATCGGGTGGGCACTGGTTTCGGCATCCGGGATTCCCATCCAGATCCTCGCGGGACTGCGTGTCCCGGCGATCGCACCGGCCGATCCCGAGCTGTACGCCACGTTGCGGACGCTGCACAGCGTGCTCGCCTACCTGCTGTTGTTCGCGCTGGTGGCCCACGTCTGCGCGGTCGCCTTCCACACAGTGGTCCTGCGCGACGAACTACTTCGCCGCATGACCTTCCCGACCTCGCAGCGATAGATGAGCAGACCGGCCGGCCAGGGAATCGTGCTCGTGGGCACGACTTTGCGTGCCCCTTTGACCTGTGTGGGACCGCTGATGCCGGTGATCACCGGCGACACCGGGCTATCGGACACCCACGCGGGACTGCTCACGGCCCTGCCCCTGCTGATCTTCGCCGTCGTCCCGGTGGCGGTGCTGCGAACCGTCCATCACGGCCTCGACCGGCTCGTGCGGCTGGCGCTGGTCGCGATGCTGGTGGGATTGCTGGTTCGCTCGGCGCCAGGCCAGCTGTGGCTTTTCACCGGGACGGTGGTACTCGCGGTGGCTATCGGGTTCGGGAATGTGCTGCTGCCCGCGATCGTGCGGGACAGCGTCTCCTCCGCGCGGGTCACGGCGGTCACCGGCGCGTGGGTGGCCGGGATGTGTGCCGCGGCTGCGGTTTCGTCGGGGATCGCGGTTCCGCTGGCCGATCTGCTGCCCGGCGGGTGGCGCTCCGCGCTGGCCTCGGCGACGCTGCTGGTCGCGGTGGCCTTGCTGGTGTGGCGGATGCGCGAGGCGCCCGTCCCGGACCCGGCGCTCACCGTGCGCCGGGTGTCGATGCCGTGGCGTTCGCCCTTGGCCTGGCAGGTCAGCGCGTTCATGGGCTTGCAGGCGTTGGGGTTCTACACGACGCTCGCCTGGCTGCCCACCGTGCTCCAGGACAACGGCGTGACCGCCGAGACCGCCGGTTGGTCGCTGTTCGCGTTCCAGATCCTCGGTCTGCTCATGATCAACACGATGCCGTGGCTCGTCCGCACCACCGCGGCGAAACGCCGCCTCGCCATCGCCGCCTCGGCGCTCGCCGCCGTGGGCTTCCTGCTGCTCGCCGTCGACTCCGACTCGGCTCCCCTGGCCATCCTGCTGCTCGGCATCGGCGCCGGTGCCAGCTTGGCCCTGGCCATGGCATTTCAGAGCGAACGCGCCGGCGATGCCATCCAAGCGGCCGCGCTGGCCGCGATGGCGCAGACCGTCGGGTTCGCCATGGCCGCTCTCGGCCCACCGCTGCTGGGCATCCTGCACAGCCGGACGAGCGGCTGGGCAGTAGCACTGTGCGTGCTCACCGCGCTGACCCTCCTCCAGGCGGGCGCGGCGGCCGGAGCCGGGCGGCCCCACCTCGTTCGATCGCGGTGGTGAAACGGGCCACACCCCATCACGTCGGCGGGTGCTGTCTCGTCCTCTGATCGAAGACATCCATCTGCCACGGAGTACCTCATGCGATTCGAATTCCGATTCCGCCGCCTGGCCCTCGGGCTCGCCGCCACACTGACCGCGCTGTTCGCGCAGGCGATTCCGGTCGCCTCCGCCGGGGAACCGCCGAGATCGGACCTGCCCTCGCAGTACCTGACGCGCGTCGAATCCCGTTATGTCGAAACGGATCTAGCTCGGTTCCACTACACCGTCTCGGGTTCCGGATCACCCGTCGTCCTGGTCGCCGGTGGCGGTCTGTGGGGGTACTCCTGGCGGGAGGTGGCCCCCGCGCTCGCCCAGCAGCACACCGTCTACGCGGTCGACCTGCCCAGCCAGGGCTACACCGAATTGCACGACGCCGGTTTCGCCTTCGACCTGCCCGCCATGGCGGACGCCATCGCGACCTTCCTCGACGCCGTCGGCTTGGACCGCGCCGCGCTGGTCGGGCACTCGTGGGGCGGAGCCTGGAGCCTGTACTTCGCCGAACAGCATCCGGAACGCGTCGAGCGGCTCGTGCTGCTGGACTCCCCCGGCCTGGACGCCGAAAAAGCCCCGGTCACACCACTGTTCAAGACGCCAGTGATCGGTGAGCTGGCCACCGATCTCACCACCCGGTCCTTCTACGCCGACAGCATCCGCGGCACGTTCACGAACCAGGATCTCGTCACCGACGAACTGATCGACGAGTTCTACCAGCCGTTCTCTCGGCCCGCCAACCGTAACGGCTTCCTGGCCCTGTGGCGAAACCTCGACTACCGCCTCACCGACGCAGGATTGCACCAGGTGATCGCACCCACCCTGGTGCTCTGGGGCGGCGACGACCAATGGCTGCCGTCCGCACAGGCAACCCGATTGGCCGATCGCATCCCCCAGGCCCAAGCGGTCATCCTGCCCGGCTGCGGCCACACCGTGCACGAGGACTGCCCCGCCGCGACCATCCCCCGGATCACGACCTTCCTGAACTGATCACACGAACGAGAGCAGTTCGCAGGTTTCCAGAAGTGGGAAAGGAGATGCCGGATGGTCACGCTGGGACGTTAGCGTGGGAATCTCCGCCCCAACGGGGTGGTGATCCGCCTCTGGGACGGGTCGGTGGACGCGGTGCGAAGGCAAGGTGTGGATGTCGATACACGAGGAGCGGACTGCGCAACGGCAGTTCGCGTTGCAGGTCTATCAGGAAATGATGAAGGCCGGCGCCACCCGCGTGTCCTATGACCCGGATGAGTTCGTCATCCGATACGACGGCGACATGGTGCTCAATCTGAGCAACATCTTCCAGCAGGTGCGGGATTCCTCCGCCGAGGAACGACGAGCTGAGGTGGAGCGGTTCGTCACCGCGATGCTCGCTCCAGCTCTGACACTGTCGAGCTGGGACCAGGTCCGTCCGCTGTTGCGACCCGTTCTGCGGCCCTGCACGTACCTGCTCGAAGATTCCGTTTCCCGGTTGCGGCGGCCCGCTTTTCCGTTCATCGATGAGATGGTGGCGATCGATGAGCCGGGCCGGATCCGACTCCCGTCACAAGAGCAGCTGGTCGAATGGGGCGTGGACGCGGAGGAGGCGTTCGACGCCGCGCGGCAGAATCTCGCGGAAACGGTCATCACCACCGAGTTCGATGACGATGCCATTGTCCGCATCGTCGTGGACGACTCGAGCTATCTCCCGTCGTGGCTGCTGGTTCCGGGCTGGCTGGCGGCGTGCACCAGCAGCTACCGGCACCGGCCGGTGGCGTTCATTCCGGATCACACGTCGTTGATCGTCGCTCCAGGTGATCCGGCACTGCTCGAGCATCTGTATCAGACCGTGGAGCAGGAAGTCCGTGAAGCCGACCGCCCCCTGTCACCGCAGGCCTACACAGTCGACGACAACGGGATGGTGGTCCCACTGGATCGGGCGATCACCGGACCGTTGCCGCCCGCCGTCGCCCGAGCCCGTACGCTGCTGGCCTGCACTCGATACGGCGCGCAGCGGGAGTGGCTGGAAAGCAAGTACGACCTCGCCGGGGACTTCGATGACGACGAGTCCGCGTCTCTCTTCTTCGCCGACATCATGGTGCGGCAAGAGGAGGAAGACAGTTCGCCGCAGATGGTGACGGTGTGGGGCGAAGGGGTGCGCACCTCGCTGCCCGAGGCGGATTACATCGCATTCATACGTGAGGACATGGAACAGACACTCTGGGTTCCGTTCGAGACCGCCGTCGAGATCACCGGCATTACGCCGATCCCCGGGCTTCGCCCGACTCGATACCGTGCGGTCGACTGGCCCGACCAGGTGGCATGGTCCCGCCTTTCGGAGGCGGCTGTGCCGATCGAACCGGCACACCGAAGCTGAGTCGAGGTAACCGATGTCGGTGCCCGCCGCTACTGTCGCGGCGTGACTGGTTCGCGGTACTCGTTCACGGCGGAAGTGTGGGAACACCAGGGGGATGCCGCCTGGCACTTCGTCTCGCTGCCCGAGGACGTGGCCGATGAGATCGAGGAGCGGTACGCGCATCGTTCGGGTGGATTCGGCGCGGTGCGGGTGCACGTGGTCATCGGCGGCAGCCGGTGGTCCACTTCGCTGTTCCCGGACAAGTCGCGGTCGACCTACGTGCTGCCGGTCAAGAAGGCGGTGCGGGTCGCGGAGGGGCTGGAGGCGGGATCGGCTGCGCGAATCGAGCTCACCGTCGCACTCTGACGGGCGAATCCGCGCCGACGTCGAACCACTTCGCTGGACGCGCGCGTCGGGTTCGGGATTCAGTACTCGACCGAACGTCCCGGCGGCGGGAACCCTCCCGTGCGCTTGCTCGCGCTCCGCTTGACCGCCACCACCACGATCACGAGCACACCGAGCACCACGCCACCGAAACCGAGGGCGAGCGCACCGAGCAGGGTGCCCACGAACGACGAACCGAGTCCTCGGCCCACGGCCACTGTCACCTCGGAGCTACCGGCCGTCGTGACGCGGTATGCGCCCGGCTCGACGGCATCGAACGAGAACCCGGCCCGTCCCTCGTGCTTGCCGAAGGAATAGGTGACGGAGGCGTCGTATTTCCGCAGCTCCACACGCTTGCCAGCCGGATCGAGCACCCGCAGGTCGACCGTGCCGGAGGTGCCCCGTGACGACGCACCCGGGTACTCGAAGTACACGGTGTAGCCGCCGGACTCCGCCAGGTTCACCATGCCGGAGCCGGGCACCCTGACCCGCTGGAAATCATCGATCCGGCCGGAGGTCTGCAGGAAACCGACGGCCCCGAGCACGATCCCGCCGATGATTCCGAGGGCGATCAGCGCGCCGCCCAGCACGAACCAGCGGCCGGAGGGAGTGATCGGTGGCGGTGGCGGCGATCCCATCGGATAAGGCGACGTCGGGAAAGGCGGCTGTGACACGGTCGAATCCTCGGCTTCTGGTCGACTCCCGCGTCGACGTAGCGACAGCGTACGGTCTGCTCCGCCGCCCCGCTACGCGAATCGTCGGCTACCCGGCCGAGACCGCGGTGCACCGGCGATCGCGCGCGCTCAGCGCGGCTGGGCCGCCGACATGCACTCGCCGGCGATGCGACCGCTGGCGGCGCGCGCCTTGTCCGCGTCTTCCTTGGTCATCCCCAGCGTCTCCTGGTTGGGAGCCTTGGTGTCGTACTCGTCGCTGATCATGATCCGCAGTCCGGCCTGCGAGATTCCCTGGTCCACGAACACCTTCGCGGCGCAGTCGGCCAGTTGCTTGTTCTTGAGGCCCTTGTCCTGCAACGACTTGGCGAGATCGGCCTGCGTCACCGTGGGCGCCGCCGTGTCCTTGTCGCTGCCGCATGCCGCGAGCACCGGCAGCGCGATCAGCGCCGCGGCGATCATGCAGATCCGCACCTGACTCCTCTTCCTCGACTGACCACTGTCGGTGGCGTGGCCACCATAATGCCGTGCGGCGTCCAGCGGTAGTCGTTCCGGGCCTCGGGCACGGGATACCTTGCGACACAGCGATCACCGGGGACCGATCTCAGAGGTCCATCGCGGCGCGCAACGCGGTGTCGAGGCGCTCCAGGGTTTCGGTGTCCACCACATCGACCCGCTCGGCCAGCCACCCACGGAAGATGCGCCCGATGTTCCCGGCATGCACCCAGCCGTGTTCCTTTACCGGAACCGCGAGGATGTCCTGCGGATCGTCCTCGATGACCTCGGCCGCGATCAGCCAAGGGCGGGGCGATTCGTTGATGCCGTCACTGCTGATGAGCACGACCGTCCGGCGTCGCGGCGAACCATGCGGGTTGTAGATCCACAGTTCACCCCGACGCACGCATCTCCTCCTCGGCAGCCGCCAGCTCGGCCGCGTCGGCGGCGGCTTCGGCGGTCACATCCGACACCGGACCGACGCCGGTGCGCACGGCTTCCCGTCGCGCGGCCTTCGATATCCACGCCGACGGCGACATCCCCGCGCGAGCGGCCGCCTGTTCGGCGTATGACCAGGCGGCTTCATCCAGCGAAAGGGTGACCTTACGCGTTGCCATACCAATTATCGTACCGGGGGAAGCGCCTGCGGCGCCAGCCCTCGGCCCACCCGCCACGCCACCTGCGTGATCCCAACTGATGACAGGTGACTGCTGTTAGGGTTGGCCCATGACGACGTTGCACCATCACCGCGTCGGCGCGGGCGAGCCGCTCGTGCTGGTCCACGGGGTCGGAAGCCGGTGGCAGGTGTGGGAGCCGATCATCGACACCCTGGCCACGTCGTACGAGGTGATCGCGGTCGATCTGCCAGGCTTCGGCGGATCGACGCACCCGCTGGCGCACACCACGGTGCCCAACCTCACCGAGGCGCTCGCCGAATTCCTCGCCGCGCAAGGGATCGACCGGCCGCACCTGGCGGGTAATTCGATGGGCGGGCTGATCACCCTCGAACTGGGCGCTCGCGGACTGGCTCGCTCCGTCACGGCCTACTCGCCGATCGGGTTCTGGGACACCGCGGGTCGCGTCTGGTGTCAGCAGTCGCTGGGCAAGTCACGGGCGCTCGCGCGCCTGCTGCGGCCCGCCCTGCCGTCCGTCCTCGGCACCGCCGCTGGCCGGACCGCATTCCTGTCGCTGATCTTCGGCAAGCCGTGGGCACTGGACAAACAGGTGGCGCTGGAGACCGCCATCGGCGCGGCGGACTCGGCCGGATTCGAGGAGGCGCTCGCCTCGTTCACCGATGTCCGGCTGCCGGAAATCCGCGCTCTCGCCGACATTCCGGTGACCATCGCCTGGGGCAGCCGCGATATTCTGCTCACCTACGCGACCCAGAGCCGTAAGGCGCGCAGCGCGCTGCCGCACGCCGAGCACGTCACGCTGCACGGCAGCGGGCACACGCCGTTCTTCGACGACCCGGCCGGCTGCGCCCAGGTCTTACTCGAGACGATCACCCGCACGCGGTAGGCGTCCGCCCGGCTCAGCGTGCGGGCGGATCGAGCAACGTGTCCGCGGCCGCCGTGCCGAGCAGGACGCGTACGGCGTTGCCCCATCGGTGCCGCAGGATCTGATTACGGCTCGCGTCTCCGGTGAGCAGCACCCGCAGGGCCAGGCCGGTCATGATCTCGATGGTGAACTCGGTGATCGTGGGAACCCGTGGGTCGTCCGGGAATTCGCGGCGGAAGCTGTCGCGGATGCTGGTGTGCATCAGTTCGAACAGGCGAACCTCCAGCGGCAGGAACGCCGCACGCAGTTCCGGATCGGTGCGCGCGCCGACCCACATCTCCAACGCCGCCCAGAACGACGGCCCGCTGAGCATGCGCATGGTCAGTTCGACGGCCGTCTCCAACCGGTCCGCCTGGTCGGGGATCGCCTCGAATTCACTGGTCAGCTGGTCGAATCGGCGCTGCGCCACGTGCTCGACGGCACCGGCCAGCAGGTCGGCCCTGGTCGGGAAGTAGTGCTGCAACGTCCCGCGCGGCACGCCTGCCCGTTTCTGCACCTCGAGCGTGGTGGTGCCCGCGTAACCGACCTCCACCAGGCTCTCCACCGCCGCGTCCAGCAGCCGCGTGCGCATGCGCTCTCTGCGCTGCGCCTGCGGCTGCCGGACCGGTCGCGGCATGCCCCTCAGCGTCCCTGCCACTTCGGCTCGCGCTTCTGCGCGAACGCCAGCGCGCCCTCGGCGGCGTCTTTGGACAGCAGCGCGGGCAAGGCGATCTCGCCCTGCTTCGCGAAGGCCTCCGCGACCGGCCAATCCGGCGACTCATCGATGATGCGCTTGCTCGCGGCCACCGCCAGCGGTGCGGCGGCGGCGATCTCGGCCGCGAGTTCGAGCGCCGCCGACAGCGCCGCACCCGGCTCGGTGACCCGGTTGACCAAGCCGAGCTGATAGAGCCGCTCGGCTCCGATCCGCCCGCCGGTCAGCGCGAGTTCGGCGGCCGTGCTGCGCGGCAGCCGCTGGGTCAGCCGCAGCACACCACCGCCCGCCGCCACCAGACCGCGCTTGACCTCGGGGATGCCGAACTGCGCATCACGGGCGGCGACGATGAGGTCGCCCGACAGCGCCAGCTCGAAACCACCGGCCAGCGCGAAGCCCTCGACCGCGGAGATCATCGGTTTCGCCGGAGGCTTGGCCGAGATGCCGAGCGGACCGCGGCGCTGCGTCATCGGCATCTCGCCTTTCGACGCGGCGACCAGATCCATACCGGCGCTGAAGGTTCCGCCCGCACCGGTGAGCACGAGCACGCGCGCGGCGTCGTCGGCCTCGAACTCGTCGACGGCGGCCTCGATGGCCTGCGCGGTGGCCAGATTGATCGCGTTGCGCGCCTGCGGACGGTTGACCGTCAGCACGGTGATCGCGTCGCGCCGCTCGACAAGGACGAAGTCGGGCCTGCCCGCCTCGGTCATTTGACGCTCCTCTCGGTGAGCAGGGTGAACGAGTCCGCGGCGATCTCGGCGTCCGCGCCGAGCGGATCGCCCGCGGTGAACGCCGCGAGGGTGTCGGCATCCGACGCCCGGACCAGTATGCGGGTTCCCGCCGGTGTCAAGGCGCTCACCACAACGGCTTCCGGCTCGTCGGCACGGTCCGGCGCGGGACCCTTGCGGTAGGCGACGGTGTACGCCTCGACCGAGGCGGGACCGGTATACCCGGGCGCCGGTTCGCGCCGGGCCCGCGGCACCTCCGCTTCGACCGCGCGGAACAGCCGCTCGGGTGGCCGGGCCGAGTACACGCCGACGCCGTGCTTGGTGCTGTACCAGCCGAGCGCCGTCGCCAGGCCGTAGGCGCCCGGGTCCGCGCGCAAGATGCCGGACAATGTCGCGATCGAATGGGTCGTGTAGTTGTTGCCCGGTCCGCCCGCGAAGGTCAGTCCGCCGGTGACCGACAGCGGCCGTGCCGGATCATCGATCGGCAGGCCGAGTTCCTCGGCGGCGATCTGTACCGCGACCGGGAAGCAGGAGTAGAGGTCGATGTGGGCCACGTCGTCTATCGCGATTCCGGCCGCGCCGAGCGCCGCTTTCCCCGCCGCCGCGATGGCGGGCGAGCGGGACATGTCCATACGTTCGGAGACGAACCACTCGTCGGTCGCGGTGGCGCCGCCATGCGGGAACACCCACCGGTCGCGCGGCACTCCGGCGGCGTCGGCGGCCGCGGCGCTGCACAGGATCAGACCGGCGCCCAGGTCGACGGTCAAGTTCGCGACCATCAGCTTCGGATACGGCGTCGACACCATACGGTTGGCGGGCGCGGGCGTCACGAGGTCGGCTGCGCTGTGCGGGATGGGCTGCCACGCATACGGATTGTGGGCCGCGATCCGCGACAGCCGCGCCCACAGTTCACCGATCCGCTCCCGGTGCGCCGCCTCGCTCGATCCGAGCCTGCGGCGCAACGCGGTCTCCATGAGCGCGTAGAAGTACACCGGACCCCACAGACCGGCGGCGGTCTCCATGTCCGAGTTCGGCCCCCGGTCGGAGCCGATGACCTCGTCGGGGCCCACATCCTCCGCCTGCTCCGGCCAGTCCACCGCCGTGCCGGTGCGGGTAGCGGCGTTCCAGGAGGACACCGCTTCGGCTCCGGTGAGCAGTGCGACGTCCGAACGGCCGTCGGCGATGGCCTGCGCCACGGTGTTGAGCAGCCGCTGCGGTGCGTCGCCGCCGAAGCGCACCGACTGCACGGTCTTTCTCGGAGTGGCGCCCAGATCGGCGGCGACGAGCGCGCCCAAGTCACCGTAGGGACGGCTGACCGGGGCGACGGCGGCGATCAGGTCGGCCGATCGCAGTAAACGGTCACCGACACCGCTGTCGGCGCCCGCCCGGCGCAGCGACTCGGCGGCGAGGTGGACCGGGCCGGGCAAACCGGGCTCATCCGGTCGATGTACGACCTGCCCGGCGCCGACGAGCACCGGCGTCCTCGGGTCCATTCCGGCTGGCAGCATGCGTCCTCCGCTCGATAACCGTCAACATTGACGGTAACTTGAGTCCGATTAGAACAGAGCTCGAGCGCTCGGGCAACAGCCGCATCCAGAACTGACTCGCGAGTAAGATTCGCGCATGGGCACCAACATCGCATTGCGGTTCGACGACCACCGCGCGTACGTCACGCTCGACCGGCCGGACAAGCACAACGGCCTGACCGTCGACATGCTTAGCGGTCTGGTTGCCAGCGCTCGGAACATAGCCCGCCGCAGCGACGTGCGCGCGGTCATCCTGTCCGGCAACGGCCCCAGCTTCAGCAGCGGCCTGGATATTTCCGCGGCCGCTAGCGATCCACTGGCTATCATTCGGAACTTCGTACCGCGGCCCTGGCGCGGCACCAACGCCTTCCAAGAGGCGTGCTGGGCTTGGCGCCGCCTGCCCGTGCCGGTCATCGCGGCGGTCCACGGACGCTGTTACGGCGGCGGTCTCCAGCTAGCGCTCGCCGCGGACTTCCGCTTCGCGACCCCCGACGCCGAGTTCTCCGTCATGGAAACCAAGCACGGTCTCGTCCCCGACATGACCGGCGCGGCGACGCTGTCCAGGCTGATCGGGATCGACAAAGCCCTCCTGCTCACGATGACCGCGGACACCGTCGACGCGGCCTACGCCGCGAAGATCGGCTTGGTCACCGAACTGGCGGCAGACCCCGTCGCCGAGGCCGAGAAACTCGCCGACCGCCTCGCGCCCCGGTCGCCGCATGCCGTCGCCGCCGCCAAGCGACTGTTCGAGAAGTCGTGGCAGGCATCCACTCGGCGAACCTTCGCCGTGGAACGCGCGACCCAGCTCCCGCTGATCCTCCGCAAAGCACTCGGCCGCACCGAAGATAGATAGCTGGAAATTCGCCAGTCTTTGACATAAGCCCTCCGGCGACCGGTTCCGCTGCTAACATTTGCACGATTTGCCAGCCAGTCGACTAGTGGTGCACGGCACACTGCGAAGGGTCTGTGTATCGCGGGAAGTCCGTGGTTCGCACCGCTCTCGGGAAGAAACCGGAGGGCTCACAGACAGTGATCAAGACCGCATCCTTCCTACTCTCGGCGATGGCGGGTGTCTCGGCCTTGCTCGTCACGGCGACCACCCCCGCCATCGCCAACCCGAACGCCATCAATCCGATTCCAGTGCTCAACGGAACGACCGGGTTACCGAATCTGCTCGGCCGCACCAAGGCGGTCTTCCAGGTGACCGGCATGGCCAGCCCGAACAACACCCAGACCTATAACGTCCTCGGCACCGATCTCGGCATCATGTGGGACAACGGGCACGGCGAAATGCTCACCGCTTTCGGCGACACCGCGGGCGTCGGAGTCCCGAATCTCCTCGCGGGCAGCATGTGGTCCTGGCGCAGCAATATCCTGCTGCGCAGCCACACCACGGATCCCGCCGAGGGCATCTTCTTCGACAGCGTGGTGCGCGACGTGTTCGGTCAGGCGCGCGACCTGATTCCCAGCCCGAAGATTCCGTTCCTGGAGATCAGCCGGATTCCCACCGCGGGCATCGCTGTCGACGGCGCGCAGTACATGAGCCTGATGTCGGTGAAGACCTGGGACGACGTCGGTCAGTGGAGCACCAACTTCTCCGGCCTCGCCGTCTCCGGAGACAACGGCGAGACCTGGGCCGAACTGCCCGAAACCCGGCGTAACAACGAGGGCGGGAACGCCAACTTCCAAATGAACGCGTTTCTCGCCGACGGCGGATACATCTACGAATACGGCACCCGATCCGGACGGGGTCACACCGCGCACGTGGCCCGGGTGCGCGGACCGGACATCGGGAATCTCGCCGAGTACGAATACTGGGACGGCCGCGCGTGGCGGAAGAACGACGTCGATGCCGCCGCACCGATCATGTGGGGCGTCGGCGAACTGTCGGTGATGTACAACGCTTATCTCGGACAATACATTTCACTCACCACCGACCGATTCAATTCCGTGGTGATGCGGCGCGCTTCCTCCCCGGTCGGCCCGTGGAGCGATCCGGAAGTACTGATCGATAGCAGGGAATTGCCCACCGCCTACGCGCCTTCGATCTTTCCGTACCAGACAGGGCGTGATCTGTACTTCCTCACGACGGTGCACAGCCAGTACAACGTCGTGCTCATGCGTACGACGCTGTAACCCGTGGCGGCGATCCGGCGCGGCGCTTGACCTCAACAATGGTTGATGTATGAGGCTGAGCCGCGTCGGATCGTTCACATTCGGGAGGCATCATGCTCAGCACCACCGCCGACGTCCGCGCCTGGCTGCGCGACAACGCCGTCGCGATCGACAGCTCCGATCCGGAGGCTCCCGGCCCGGAGCTCGACACCTTGATCGCGCGGCTCGGCGCCGCCAGTGTCGTGGGGCTGGGTGAGTCGACGCGGTTCTCCCGGCAGACCTTCGGTGTGCGGGAGCGGATATTCCGCGGGCTCGTCGAACGGCATGGCTTCCGCGCCTTGGCGATTCAGGACAGCGCGCGTTCCGGCGAGCGCTGGGACCGGTTCGTCACCACGGGCGAAAGCGACCCGGAAACCGTGCTCGCCGGCGCCTGGCGCCCGTGGCGTACCGAGGAATCGGTGGCCACGCTGCGTTGGATCCGCGAATACAACCTGGCGCATCCGGAAGACCCGGTGCGCGTCTTCGGCGTCGAACCGCCCCATGCCGAGCCGAGCGACTACGACGCGGTGCTGGACTATGTGCGCCGTGCGGCCCCCGGCCGATCCGCCGCGATCGAGGCGCACCTCGCGCCGATCCGCACCGCGCACCAAGTCGACGAGCACGTCCAGCGCCACCAGGGCATCCATCCCGGCCGTCCGTTCGCCGAGCACGCCGAAGACGTCCTCGCGCTGCTCGCGCAGTTGCCGGACACGAAGGAGCGCGCCACGGCGTTCGCCCACGCCCGCCTGATCCTCGACTTTCACCGGCACAGCGTCGCGAGCCAGGGGTTCGCCCGGGACGAACGGCCTTCCGCCGAGACCGTGCTGCGGTGGCGACACTCGACCGGCGCCAAGATCGTCTACTGGGACGGGCTGGCGCACACCACCAACCTTCCGATCGTCTACGACACGGCCGAATTCCGCGGGGCGGGAAGTCATCTGCGTGCCGACCTGGGCGACGGATACCTGTCCGTCGGCATCGGCTTCCACCACGGCGACCTCGGTGTGGCCGTGGCGCCCGACCCGCAGCCGGACCTGGTGGACGCCGCGCTGGGCGCAGTCGACCTGCCCGCGTACTACGTGGACCTGCGCGCCGAGGCGCCGGACCCGGTGCGCGGCTGGCTCAACGCCCCCGCCAAATTGCGCACCATCAGCGGCGTCTACGACCCGGCCGCGGACGCCACGGCGAACGTCCGCCTCGCCTCGCTCGCCGACGCCTTCGACGTGCTGATCCACGTGCGCGAGACCACGCCGGTGCACTGGCTGTCGCAGGTATCGGCCTAACTCGAGCAACCCCCGGGGTCGCGGGCCGCGCGATCAATAGACTCGAGACATGGATGCGGCCGACTGGGACGAGCGCTACGCGCAAACGGAATTGGTCTGGGGCGCACCGCCGAACAACACCGTGGTGGAGCACGTCTACGGGTTGGAACGCCGTGCGCCGCTGCAGACCACACCCGAGGGCGAGGCTCCGGAGTTCCCCCGCGCCCTCGACTTGGCCTGCGGGGAGGGGCGAAACACCCTCTGGCTCGCCACGCACGGTTGGCAGGTGCACGCCGTCGACTACTCCCAGGTGGGCATCGACAAAGGCCGCACCGTGGCCTCGCGCTTGTCCCGCTCGGTCCGCAATCGCATCACCTGGCAATGCGCCGACGTCACCGACCTGGACGAGGCGGGGATCACCGGACCGTTCGAGCTGGTCTTGATGGTCTTCCTGCATCTGCCCGCCGAGCAGCGCCGCGCGCTGGTCCGCCGAGCGGCGGGGTTGCTGGCTCCGGAAGGCACCCTGCTCGTGCTCGGCCACGACACCACCAACATCACCGATGGCTGCGGCGGGCCGCAGGACCCGGCCATCCTGTTCACCCCCGACGACGTGGTCGCCGACCTCGGTCCCCTGGCGGCGGCGAGCCGGATCCGCGTCCGCATCGCCGACCGCGTCTACCGTCCGACCGAAACCGGCGACGCCATCGACGCTCTGGTCATCGCCACCCGGCCCGCCGAATAGGGTCGAAATTCAGGACCAGCGCTCCAGCCATGGCGCGACGGTCTCGGCGATCAGATCGAAACCGGCACGGAAGGCGTGCGGCTGCCCGGGAATGACACGCACTTCGGCGGCGTCGGCGGGCTCGGGAATGCCGAACGGGTCGTTGGCTCCATTGACGACCACCACGTCGATGTCGCCCGGGGCGAGCAGCTCGTCCCGGCGCGAGTTCTCCGGCTTACCCGGCGGATGCAACGGGAAGGACAACGCGAGCACGCCACGGGCCCGCGCCGCGACCGCCGTTCGACAGGCCACCCGCGCCCCGTTGCTGCGCCCGCCCTGGATCAGCGGAATGCGCTTGCGCCCGCGCAGCTGAGCGACGATCTCGAGCCAAGCCTCGTCCTGCTTGACCGCCGACCCCGGCGCGCGCCGCCCGGCGACCCGATACGGCTGCACCACCCGCCCCACCGCACCCCCCAGCCGCAGCGCCACATCACGCACCGCGAGCAGGTCCTTCGCATCCACCCCACCACCAGCGCCATGCGTGAGCAGCAGCAGGAACGCGGGCCTGCGCGGCTGTTCGAGCTCCACCTCAGCCGGCCCAGCACTCGTCTCGATGCGCATTGTGGCTATTTTGGCAGTTCCGGCGGCGCGGCGTACCCCTACCCCGCACGATCGCGACAGCGACTGCCCTGTCCGGCGAGTTCGAAGTCTCGGCCAGCCTTAACCAGCGGTAACGCATCGGCCCGGCTCCGTGGGCGCCGAAAGACCGAGCATGCGCCGTTCGCGACGAAGTCGCGGCCATCAAACACTGTAAAACGCGTCACATTGCCTGCTCAGCTCTTTGCGCAGTCATTACCGGTCGGTAATATGACGGATAAGTTACCCGCGAGTAGCATGCGGAAAACCGGCACGACTACCCGGTGGAGCGAACAACGGGCGGGAACGGCAACAACCGACCGCACCAACTCAACGGAGAGTGAGTACTGACAATGGGTCACTACAAGAGCAACGTCCGCGACCTGGAGTTCAACCTCTTCGAGGTTCTCGGCCTCGGGTCGATCCTGGACAGCGGCGCCTACGGCGATCTCGACACGGACACCGTGAAGGAGATGCTGAACGAGGTGCGCCGCCTGGCCGAAGGCCCGCTCGGCGAGTCGTTCGCCGACGCGGACCGCAACCCGCCGGTCTTCGACCCCGAGACCCACACGGTCACCCTGCCCGAATCCTTCAAGAAGAGCTACCGCACGCTCCAGGACGGCGGCTGGGACAAGCTGGGCATCGCCGAGGAGCTCGGCGGCCTGCCGATCCCCCGCGCGGCCTACTGGGCCGTCGCCGAACTGATCCTGGGCGCGCAGCCGGCCGCCTTCATGTACGCCGCCGGCCCCGGTTTCGCGAACATCTTCTACAACAACGCCACCGAAGAGCAGAAGGGCTGGGCGCAGATCGCCGCCGAGCAGGGCTGGGGCGCCACCATGGTGCTGACCGAGCCCGACGCCGGCTCCGACGTCGGCGCGGGCCGCACCAAGGCGATCAAGCAGGAAGACGGCACCTGGCACATCGAAGGCGTCAAGCGGTTCATCACCTCCGCCGACTCCGACGACCTGTTCCCGAACATCATGCACCTGGTGCTGGCCCGCCCCGAGGGCGCCGGTCCGGGCACCAAGGGCCTGTCGCTGTTCTTCGTGCCGAAGTTCCACTTCGACCACCAGACCGGCGAGCTGGGCGAGCGCAACGGCGTCTTCGTCACCAACGTCGAGCACAAGATGGGCCTGAAGGTCTCGGCCACCTGTGAGGTCACCTTCGGCGGCCACGGCATTCCGGCCAAGGGCTGGCTGGTCGGCGAGGTGCACAACGGCATCGCGCAGATGTTCGACGTCATCGAGCACGCTCGCATGATGGTGGGCACCAAGGCCATCGCGACCCTGTCCACCGGTTACCTGAACGCGCGGGACTACGCCAAGGAGCGGGTCCAGGGCGCCGACCTGACCAAGATGACCGACAAGGCCGCCCCTCGCGTCACCATCACCCACCACCCGGACGTCCGTCGTTCGCTGGCCACCCAGAAGGCGTACGCGGAGGGCCTGCGCGCGGTGTACCTGTACACCGCCGCCCACCAGAACGCCGATGTGGCCCAGCATGTTTCCGGCGCGGATGCCGACTTGGCCGCGCGGGTCAACGATCTGCTGCTGCCGATCGTCAAGGGTGTCGGCTCCGAGCGGGCCTACCAGTACCTGACCGAGTCGCTGCAGACCCTCGGTGGTTCCGGCTTCCTGCAGGACTACCCGATCGAGCAGTACATCCGCGACGCGAAGATCGACTCGCTCTACGAAGGCACCACCGCCATCCAGGCGCAGGACTTCTTCTTCCGCAAGATCGCCCGTGACCGCGGCGTCGCGCTGGCGCACGTGGCCGGTCAGGTGCAGAAGTTCATCGACGCCGAGGCGGGCAACGGCCGCCTGAAGGCCGAGCGCAAGCTGCTGGCCACCGCGCTGGAGGACGTGCAGGCCATGGCCGCCACGCTCACCGGCCACCTGATGGGCGCCCAGGAGCAGCCGAGCGAGCTGTACAAGGTCGGCCTGGGTTCGGTGCGCTTCCTGCTCTCCGTCGGTGACCTGCTGATCGGCTGGCAGCTGCTGCGTCAGGCCGAGATCGCCATCTCGGCGCTGGACAACGGCGCGACCGGCGCCGACGAGGCGTTCTACAACGGCAAGATCGCGGTCGCGCAGTTCTTCGCGCGCAACGTCCTGCCGGAGCTGACGGCCACCCGCGCGGTGCTGTCCAACCTGGACAACGACATCATGGAGCTGGACGAAGCCGCGTTCTGACGCTCGCACGACTACAACGACAACGGCCCGGAGATCTTCTCCGGGCCGTTGTCGTCTAGATTTGTCGATTCGTGACGTTCGATCACCGCTCGACGCCGATCCTCTCCGGTAGATTGCGTGCTCCCGGGGGGCAGCAGGAACCTCCCGCTTCACACAGTTCGACACGAGAATTGTCGGCAGGGGTGCCCGAGGTGACGCGCAACGCAACTGGCATCGGCGCTTATCTGCGCGAACGACGCCTCGCCGCGGGGTTGACGCCTGCCCATCTGGCCCAGCGCGCCGATCTCACCGAAGCGATACTGGACCAGGTCGAGACCGGTGCGAAAGCACCGGATCACGCGCTGCTGCAGCGGTTGTTCGACGCGCTCGAGGTGCCGATCCGGTACCGCAGGCACATCGTCGTGCTGAGCCTGCCGAGCTTCTGCACCGCCGCCTACGGACCGGGCCCCGCCGCGCCGACCCCGGACGACCGAGCCGATCTGCACAGCCTGCCCGATCCGGCCTGCTTTCAGCGGATGCCGACCCAGGATCTGGTGGAGGCCAATTCCGCCTACGAACGCGTCTTTCCCGGCGCGGTCGCGCGCGCGAACGTGCTGGAGTGGATGTTTCTCGACGCGGCCGCCCGGCGGGTGATGGTGGACTGGGCCGTGGAGGCGCACCTGCTCGTCGACGCCTTTCGCATCCTGTCGCCGCTGGCCCCGCGTGAGCGCGTCGAGGAGATCGCCGAACGCTGCCGCCGCTCCCCCGATTGGGACCGCATGTGGACCACCGAAGTGCGCGCCGCGGACATCCCGCGCGGCAGGTTGCAGGTGCGCGACCTGCGCACGGGACGGGTCCGCTCGATGAGCATGCGCGTCTACAGTCCCGAGTTCCCGGAACGGCCGTGGTGGCTCTACCGGCTGGTGACGATCGGCGGAACGCGCGCAGCGCACGCGTCGATGTAGGCGACATCGCGGCGGCGAGCGGGCACAATGACCGAGCAGACTGCGTCCCAGAGGAAGGGAATGTCCGGATGACTCGCTCGCTGTCCGCACTCGCCGGAGCCGGTGCGCTCGCCGCGGTCCTCGCGCTGGGCGCGGCCGCGCCCGCCGGAGCCGATCCGAACAACGTGATACCGATCCCGGCGCTCAACGGGATTCACGGACTGCCCAACCTGCCCGGACCGACCGAAGCGGTGTTCCAGGTGACCGGCATGGACAGCCCGAACCGCACCCAGTCGGTCAATGTGCTCGGCACCGATCTCGGCATCATGTGGGACGACGGCAACGGCCGCATGATCACCGCGTTCGGCGACAGCGCAGGCATCGGCATCCCCAACCTTCTCGCGGGCAGCGTGTGGGCCTGGACCAGCAACGTGCTGTTCCGCAGCTCCTCGCACAACCCGGCCGAGGGCATCATCTTCGACGACGTGGTGCCGAACCCGTTGCCGAGCCCCAAGATTCCGGGCATCGAGATCAGCCTGATTCCCACGGCGGGCATCTCGGTGGGCGGCGTGCAGTACATGAGCATGATGTCGGTCCGCGAGTGGGGCGATCACGGCAAGTGGCACACCAACTTCTCCACTCTGGCCGCCTCCGGTGACGGCGGCACCACCTGGTCGCAGCTCACCCACACTCGTCGCGCCAACGTCGACGGTCACGAGAACTTCCAGCAGAACGCCTTCCTGAAGGCAGGCGGCCACATCTACCGCTACGGCACGCCCGCGGGCCGCAACAATCCCGGGTTCGTCTCCCGCGCGAAAGAATCCGATATCGCGAACATCGACGCCTACGAATACTGGGACGGCAAGGAGTGGAAGCCCACCGACGCCAAGACCGCGACCCCGATCGTCGGCGGCGTGGCCGAGCTCTCGGTGATGTGGAACGAACATCTGGGCCAGTACGTCATGCTGACCACCGACCCGGCCAACAGCGTCGTCCTGCGCACCGCACCCGCCCCAGAGGGGCCGTGGAGCGAGCCCCGCGTCCTGATCGAGGCCCGCTCCCTCCCCACCGCTTACGCGCCGATGATCTACCCCTACCAAACCGGCCGGGATCTGTACTTCCTGGTCACTCAGCACACCCAGTACAACGTGCTGCTGATGCGAACACCGTTGTGAGCCCGCGCGACCGGTGAGGCCCGCTCAGGAGCTCCCTACTCGCATTTCACGACGGGAATCGGGTCGTACTTCACCGTGCGGGTCTTGCGGGAGACCTCGCGGCCTGTCTTGCGGTCGGTGATTACCCGAGTGTCGGAGATCGTGAAGCCGGGTGCGCCTTCGGAGGCGATGCAGTCCTTGCCCTTGGGCAGGGTGATGGTGTTGGGTTCGGTCGGTTTGGTCTTCTCGCCGGTGATGGATTCGACGTCGACCGTCTTCGTGCCCCACAGGCGGACGGTGATCTCGGAGTCGGTCGCGAAGGTCTCGATGTAGACACCGGTTTGGCCGTTGTTGCGGAATTTCAGATCGATCGCGCCGTCGAAGACGGTGGCTTCCCGGGCGGCTGGGTAGCGGGAGATGTAGTAGCTGTGCTCGGTGTGCCCCGCGTCCTCGAGGCCGGCGAAGTACGCCGCGTTGTAGAGCGTGGTGGCGAACTGGCTGATGCCACCGCCGACGGCGGTGCTGGGACGGCCGTGGTCGATGATGCCGGACTCGACATATCCCTCGGCGGTGCCGCGCGGACCGGTGAAATCGTTGAGCGAGAACGTCTCTCCCGGCTTCACGACCGCGCCGTTGACCTTCCTGGCCACAGTGC
The DNA here is from genome assembly GCF_021183645.1 of Nocardia gipuzkoensis. NCBI lineage: Bacteria > Bacillati > Actinomycetota > Actinomycetes > Mycobacteriales > Nocardiaceae > Nocardia > Nocardia gipuzkoensis. Next base: position 2,300,833 of record NZ_CP089225.1, read on the forward strand.
GGATGTTGACGCCGGAGGGGCCACTGAAACCGCTGGTGGTGAACGATCCGACGGTCTCGATCACGCCGAGGCCCTGCGCGGCCTCGGTGGTCAGTTTCGGCTCGATCCGCTCGTAGGCCACCTGCGCGGTCCGCTCGCCCGGTGCGGTCAGCAGCGCGGTGAACTGTTCGAAGGTCTTCGGCCAGTTGATCTTGTCGCCGACCACGGCGGGCACGACCGACGGCTTGCCGCCCGAGACCGCGAACGTCGCGTCCTTGGGCTCGACTTCCGTGGTGGCCAATTGCGGCGCGAGCAGACCGATCGCGGCGTCCTGATTCACCGACATGGCCAGACCGCCCTGCCCGTCCGGCGCGAAGGTCAGCACGGACGCGATCTGCTCGGGATCGAGCCTGCCCGCGCCGCCCTTGCCCGCGAACGAGATCGGCGCCCGCACGGCGGGCTGGGCGATCTCGCGCAGCGCCGTGTCGACGGCTTCCGGACGCACGCGCAACGGCGCGGGAACGACGGGGAGATCCACCGTGGTACCGGTGATCCAGCGGTCGGCCAATTCCGTTCGCGCGGCCGCGGCGTCGAGCACTCGTCCCGGCACCGGCGGCACCGCGACAGGTCTGGCCTTGTCGAAGGTGATGGTGCCCTCCACCGAGGGGCGGTCGTGCACCCGCAGCTCGGACAGCTGGCGATCCAGCACCGGCTCATCGATCGCGCTGACGATCGCCACGTCGCGCGTGGTGAAGAAGGACGCGAGCCGGGTGAACGGGTTGAGCGGCTGGGAACCGATTCGCGACCAGGTGGCGTCCCAGTCCACCGACAACCCGGCGGCGCTCGGCACGATGCTGGTCTGCACGTCGCCGATGTGCACCGGCAGTTCCCGGCCTGCCCTCGGGTCGAGTTCGGCGCGCAGGCGGGCGTCGGCGGCCGAGGTGTCCATGCCGCCCACGTCGACGCCCGCGACGACGGTGCCGCGCGGCACCTCACCGGAGGAGAGTGCCCAGTCCACCGCGTATCCGAGACCGACGACCGCCAGCACCGCGCCGACCGCGATACCCGCCCGGCGCACGACGGCACTGTCCAGGCGCTTCGGCGGTGGGGTCGAGATCGGGCGACGCGCGGACGCACGGCGGGGTGCGGGTGGCACGGGCCTGCGTCGGGTAGTTTGCAGGGGCTGCGTGAGCTGCGCGTCGTCGCTCCATGCGACCGACCGGTCCGATTCCTGGGGGCGCTCCGCCCCGAGGAGCTGGCGCCATCCGACTTCGCCACCAGGTTGTGGGCCGTGTCCTCCGGTGCTCGGCTGGCTCGTCACGAACCCGTCCTCCCCGTTCGATTGAGTTGTGGACCCGCACGATGCGAGTCCCCACCAACGATAGTGGTCCTCACCGACAGCGGTCGGCACAGCTCGGGCGTAGAGCAAATCCCGCGCAAAGAACCGGGTACACCACACAAAGAGGCCCGCGCAGTTGCCGGGTCGGGGGTCTGGCAACTGCGCGGAGCCGACCTGTTTATCGGCCTATGCGAAGCCGCGTTACACCCGCACGGCGAACCGTGACCGATCCCACGCGGGAGAATCGAGAAGGACCACCCCGCCGCAAGACTTCGCATACACGAGGGAGATGGATGGCATGCAGCTGGGAATGATCGGCCTCGGCCGGATGGGCGCCAACATCGTGCGCCGCATCGTCGGGGACGGGCACACCGCCGTCGGATACGAACGTCGCACTTCCCACATCGATGAGCTCCGCGCGGAGCTCGAAGACGGCTTCCGTGGCACCACCGACCTCACCGAGTTCGTGGGCATGCTGGACACGCCACGCGTGGTGTGGGTGATGATCCCGGCCGGCGCGACCGGGGCGGTGATCGAGCAGGTCGCCGAACTGCTCGAGCCGGGCGACATCGTGATCGACGGCGGCAACAGCCGATACCACGAGGACCTGGCACGCGCCGAGCGGCTGAAGCCCAAGGGCATCCACTACGTGGACATCGGCACCTCGGGCGGCGTGTTCGGCCTGACCCGCGGCTTCTGCCTGATGATCGGCGGCGAGACCGAGCCGGTGAAGTACCTGGACCCGCTGCTGAAGTCGATCGCGCCGGGTCTCGAGGCGGCGGAGCGCACACCGGGACGCACCGGCGAACCGTCCACCGCCGAATTGGGCTATCTGCACTGTGGGCCGGTGGGTGCGGGCCACTTCGTGAAAATGGTGCACAACGGCATCGAGTACGGAGCGATGGCCGCCTACGCCGAAGGACTGAACATCCTGCACCGGGCCAACTACGGGGCCGAGCACGCGGGCGAGTTCTCCGCCGAGGAGACACCGCTCGAGCACCCCGAGTACTACCAGTACGACCTCGACCTGCCCGAGATCACCGAGGTGTGGCGACGCGGTTCGGTGGTGGCTTCCTGGCTGCTCGACCTCACCGCCGCGGCGCTGCACGCCGACCCGAACCTGGACTCCTACAGCGGCCGGGTGTCCGATTCCGGCGAGGGCCGCTGGACGATCGATGCCGCCATCGACACCGGCGTGCCCGTACCCGTCCTGGCGTCCGCCCTGTTCGCGCGGTTCTCCTCCCGAGGCGATTCCCTATACGCGGACAAACTGCTCTCGGCGATGCGAAAAGCTTTCGGCGGACACCTCGAGCTGCCGGGCAAATGAGCGCGAAGGTGGTCCGACCGAGGATCTCGATCGGACCACCTTCAACGGTGCGGCTATCTCAGCCGTCAGCGCTCGAGGATGGCGACGACGCCCTGGCCGCCCGCCGCGCAGATGGAGATGAGCGCGCGGCCGGAGCCCTTTTCGGCCAGCAGCTTCGCCGTGGAGGCGACGATCCGGCCACCGGTCGCGGCGAAGGGGTGGCCCGCGGCCAGCGACGAGCCGTTGACGTTGAGCTTGCTGCGATCGATCGAGCCGAGCGCGCCGTCGAGACCGAGGCGCTCCTTGCAGTAGGCGTCGGACTCCCACGCGGCCAGGGTGGCCAGCACCACCGAGGCGAAGGCCTCGTGGATCTCGTAGTAGTCGAAGTCCTGCAGGGTCAGGCCGTTGCGGGCGAGCAGGCGCGGCACCGCGTAGGTCGGGGCCATCAGCAGGCCGTCGGGGCCGTGGATGTAGTCGACCGCCGCGACTTCGCTGTCGACCAGGTGAGCCAGCACCGGCAGCTTGCGCTCGGCGGCCCACTCCTCGCTGGACAGCAGCACCGTCGAGGCGCCGTCGGTGAGCGGGGTGGAGTTGCCCGCGGTCATGGTCGCGTCGCCCGCCTTGACTCCGAAGACCGGCTTCAGGGTGGCCAGCTTCTCGACGGAGGAGTTCGGCCGCAGATTGTCGTCGCGGGTGAGGCCGAGGAACGGGGTGATCAGGTCGTCGAAGAAACCGCGGTCGTAGGCGGCCGCCATGTTCTTGTGCGACAGGTAGGCCAGCTCGTCCTGCGCCTCCCGGGCGACGGCGAATTCCTTGGCGGTGATGGCGGCGTGCTCACCCATGGACAAACCGGTGCGGGGCTCGGCGTTGCGCGGGATCTCGATGCCGAGCATGCTCGGGCGCAGCTGGCCGACCAGCTTGAGGCGCTGGGAGTTGGTCTTGGCACGGTTGGCGTCGAGCATCCACTCGCGCATGCCCTCGCTCACGCCGATCGGGGCGTCGGAGGTGGTGTCGGTGCCGCCACCGACGCCGGCCTCGATGCGGCCCGCGGCGATCGCGTCACCGACGGTGACGATCGCCTGGAGCCCGGTGCCGCAGGCCAGCTGCAGGTCGTGTGCCGGGGTGTAGGGGCTGAGCTTGCTGCCGAGCACGCTCTCCCGGATCAGGCCGTGCTCGCCGACCCGCTTCAGCACGGCGCCGCCGACGACCATGCCGAGCCGCTCGCCCTGCAGACCGAAACGGCTGACCAGACCGTCCAGCGCGGCGGTGAACATGTCCTGGTTCGAGGCGTGCGCGTACGCCTTGTCCGAGCGAGCGAACGGAATCCGGCTTCCGCCCACGATCGCGACCGGGCGGGTGGTCTTACCGGTCTTGGCGGTGCTCTTCGCCGAACGGGCTTTGCTAGTCACTCGAGTCTCCAAGGTCTCGTGGATGGATGCCCCGGCGGCCCGGTCCAGCGCGGAATTCCACGCTGATCGGCGCCCCGTCGCGGTTGTTTACATTAAACTTACTCTGGAGTAAGTTTAATGTCGACACATACCCCCGCAAAAGTGCGCCAGTTGACCACGCCGGGGCGACCCCAGACCCGAGAGACAGAACTCAGAAAAGGTAGGAATAGTGGCAGCCAGCAAGAGCAAGGGTGCTCCCAACCTCTATGGATCGTTCGTACACTCCGCACCTGGCGCGTTCCTGGCCAGCAAGCTCGGCCTTCCGAAGCCGGAGACACTGCGCCGCTACGTCCAGGGCGAGCCGCCGCTGTCCGGTCCGGTGCTGATCGGCGGTAAGGGCCGGGTCGCCGAGCCGGTGCGCGCCCTGCTGTCGGACTACACCTTCGCCGACGCGCCGAGCCAGGGCGCCAAGTACGGCGCGCTGGTGTTCGACGCCACCGGCATCGGCAGCATCGAGGACCTCTCGCAGCTGTTCGAGTTCTTCCAGCCCGCCCTGCGCAGCCTCACCTCGTCCGGACGCATCGTGGTCATCGGCACCACGCCGGAGCTGGCGGGCGGCGTGGACGAGCAGATCGCCCAACGCGCGCTGGAGGGCTTCACCCGCTCGGTGGCCAAGGAACTGCTGCGCGGCTCGACCGCCCAGCTGGTCTACCTGCATCCGGAGGCCTCGGCCACGGCCACCGGCCTGGAGTCGACCTTGCGCTTCCTGCTCTCGGCCAAGTCGGCGTTCGTCGACGGCCAGGTGATCCGGGTCGGCAAGGACGACGCGAGCGCACCCGCCGACTGGGACCGCCCGCTGGACGGCAAGGTCGCGGTGGTCACCGGCGCGGCGCGCGGCATCGGCGCGACCATCGCCGAGGTGTTCGCCCGCGACGGCGCCCAGGTGATCGTGGCCGACATCCCGGCCGCGGGCGAGGCGCTGTCGCAGACCGCGAACAAGGTGGGCGGTACCGCCCTCGCGCTCGACGTGACCGCGCCCGACGCGGCGGAGAAGCTGGCGGAGTTCGCCACCGAGCGTTTCGGTGGCATCGACATCATCGTGCACAACGCGGGCATCACCCGCGACAAGCTGCTGGCGAACATGGACGAGGGCCGCTGGAACGCGGTCATCAACGTCAACCTCGCAGCGCCGCACCGGATCACCGAGGGCTTGGTGGCCAGGGGCGCGCTGCGGGAGGGCGGTCGCGTGATCGACGTGTCCTCGATCGCGGGCATCGCGGGCAACCGCGGCCAGACCAATTACGGCGCGTCCAAGGCGGGCGTCATCGGCATGGTGAACGCCGAGGCGCCGAAGCTGGCGGAGAAGAACATCACCATCAACGCCGTCGCTCCCGGTTTCATCGAGACCGCGATGACCGCGGCCATCCCGCTGGCCACCCGGGAAGCGGGCCGGCTGATGAGTTCGCTGCTGCAGGGCGGACAGACCGTCGACGTCGCCGAGACCATCGCCTACTTCGCGAGCCCGGCCTCGAACGCGGTGACCGGCAACGTCGTGCGGGTCTGCGGGCAGAGCCTGATCGGAGCATGATGACGCAGGCTCCAGCAGGCCGGGAGAAGACCCAGGTGATCACCCTCACCGAACCGCCGAAGAACAGCCGCCTGTTCGCCAAGGCCGCGCTCGGCGCGGTGCCGCTGCTGTCGGCGCGCAAGCCGACGCTGCCGGACCGGGCCGTTCGGCTCGACGGCCTGCGGGTGGATCCGGATCACCTGGCCGCCTACTGCCGGGCGACCGGCTTGCGGTTCGGTGACGCGCTGCCGCTGACCTATCCGTTCATCCTAACCTTCCCGCTGGCCATGCAACTGGTGGTGGCGCGGGACTTCCCGTTCGTCGCGGTGGGGGCGGTGCACGCGCAGAACGTCATCGAGCGCACCCGGGACATCTCGGTGAGCGAGCCGCTGGACATCCGCACGCACATCGAGAACCTGCGCGAGCACCCGAAGGGCTTGCTCGTGGACGCGATCAGCGATGTGAAGGTGGGCCGGGAGCTGGTGTGGCACCAGGTCACCACGTTCCTGCACCAGCAGCGCACCTCGCTGTCGGGCGGGCCGAAGCAGGAGCCGAAGCCGGACGAGGTTCCGCCGCCGCCGCTGCGCACCCTGCGGGTGGATCAGAAGACGATCACCCGCTACGCCGCCGCGTCCGGTGACCACAACCCGATCCACACTTCGGCGTTGGGCGCCAAGGCGTTCGGCTTCCCCCGATCGATCGCCCACGGCATGTGGTCGGCGGCGACCGTTCTCGGCGCCGTCGAGGGGCGCATTCCGGAGCAGACCACATACTCGGTCAAGTTCGGTAAGCCGATTCTGCTGCCTTCCACCGTCAACCTGTATGCCGACCAGGTCGAAGGCGGTTGGGATCTGGCGCTGCGCCACCCGAAGAAGGGGTACCCGCATCTGACGGCGACCCTGCGCTGAGCAATCCGAAGCCGCATCCCGATTCCCGCGAATCGGGATGCGGCTTCGGGCATGTCAGCGAGCTTCTCCGGGGCCGGTCAGCAGTCGCAACCGCAGTCACAGCAGCCGCATTCGCCGCAATTGCAGCAGCCGCAATCGCATTCGCCGCAATCGCTGCAGTCGCAATTCTTGATCCAAGCGTCCTTGCGTTCGCCGGTGCACGGTTGCGTGTGGTCGGCGCAGCACGCGTAGCCGGTGCAGTAGCCGCCCAGGATGAGTGCGAGGGACTCACCGACGCCCGGACGACGGGTCGGCGGACGGTGCCCGGTTCCGCGCCGGTGGGCGCGGACTTCGGCGCGCGGTGATTCCGCGGTATCGGGCGACATCGAGCAGGTGGGGGCGGCGAAGGTTCCGAGTCCGCCGCCGAGCCGCCGCAGCACCGCCGTCAGCGGGTCGAGCAGCATCCAGCGGACGGTGGGCACCCGGCTCAGCTCGGCCTCCGCGACGGCCGCGCGCAGGCGCGAATTCGATTGCCGCAGCAGGTCATAGGCTTCGGTCACGGTGGTGCCGGTAGCCGCGAGCGGGTTGAAGCGGCCGTGGGTGGCGTCGACGTCGTAGTCGGCGACGGCGTCGGCCAGATGCGCGATCCGGCCGAACTGCCATCCCGCCGCACGCAACGCCTCGATATTGTCCGGGCGCTCGGCCAGCACGGCGGTGTGGGCGAAGAAGGCCGACGCGCACAACTGAGTGGGGGCGGTCAACCGGTCCAGCGGGTCCGCCGAAGGAGCCATCGCCGAGCGCCAATACGGCGAAGCGGCAAGCGGTTCCGGCACGTACCCGGCCGATCGCGCCGCCGCCTCGCGCGAACCACCAACGGCGACCGGCTCTTTCGCCTCCTGCTCCAGTCGCACCTGCGCGTCGAGCGCCGCGACGAGCGGGTCGACGTCGAGACCGATCCGCGCCGCGCCCGCGCGGGCCTCCCGGCCCCATCGCGCCGCGGCTTTCGCCAGCGGCCTGCGCGCGAGCCCGGCCACGTCGCCATCGTCCACGTGGTCGCGAATCTTGGCCGCCGCCAGCAACAGCGAGGCGGTGGTGGCGAGCTGAACGCCTGGCGAGCCGGCGGTGACCACCGGCGCGCGGCGCATCCCGCGCAGCGGACACGGCGCGGCGGTGACGCGTGCGGCCGAACCGGACTGCGCCTCGGTGAGCATGCTCAGCACCAGCGCGTCCTTGTTGGTGGTGGCGCGAGCGAGCTGACCGTGCCCCTCCCGCAGCCCGAGACACAAACCGCACAGATGCGCCTGCCACTCGGCCGCATCGATTCCATACTTCTGAGCGCCGTGCGCACACGGCCTGAGCAACCCGAACACTTCCGCCCCGTTTCTGCCCGACTCGATCGAATGAGCCGGTCCGCGTTGTGCGAACTCACGCACTGTGGCAAAAGGGCGGCGCGGAAGCAACCGGGATGGGCAAAAGGCGGGTTACTCGGTTTTCTTCCGGCCCGCGAGACCGCGCCAGGCCAAGTCGTCGAGCAGATCGACGGCCTCGGCGACCTCGATCCGGCCACTGGCCAGCCGGTCGGCGATGGCCTCGCCCGCACCGATCACGGCGACCGCGACGACGTCGAAGTTCGTGCCCGGCTCGGCGTGCTTGGCGCTGGACTCCAGCAGTTTGGCGGTCAGCTCGATGACGCGTTCGCGCGCGTTCTCGATCTCCGAGGCGAACGCCTGCTGGCCGATCGCCTGCCGGTAGAGCACCTGCCAGGAGTGCCGGTTGCGGTCGACGAAGCCGAGGAAACCCTCCAGCGCGGTGCGGACCTGCTCATGCGGCGTCAGCAAGGGGTTTCCCGCGGGCGCGACGGACTCGATGAACCGCATCCCCTCCCGCTGGATGCACGCGCGGAACAATTCGTCCTTGGAGCCGTAGTACAGATACAGCATCGGCTTCGAGATCTTCGCCTCGGCGGCGATCGCGTCCATCGACGTGTCGTGGAAGCCTTTACGCGAGAAGACCTCCACGGCGGCGTCGAGCATCTGCTGCTCGCGTACCGCTCGCGGAAGCCGCTTCGTACCGCCCGCCATCAACACTCCTACCACAGGTGAATCTCATATATTACTCCAAGGTAAGTTCCGGTCGGTCCGATTTGCTCACCAGTCGCCCGACTCGGCCGTGCGGCCCGCCTCAGCAGCGCGGTAGCGCACCCTTGTACGCGGCCACGCGCAACACCGAGGCATCCACCTGCGCCATCGGCAGTCGTCCGCTCGACACCGCCTGCTCCAGCCGGTCGAGCACCTGCGGCACCGCGTCGGTGGTGATCCACAGGGCATTGTCCGCCCCGGCGACCAGCGCGGCCTCGACGGCGTCCTCGATCGACATCCGGCTGGTGATCGCCGCCATGCCGCCGAGATCGTCGGTGAAGATCGGGCCCTGGAACGGCGCGGCGCCGTAGCCGCTGCCCTCCCGCAGCAACCGCATCGCCTCGGGGCTGATGCTCGCCGGGACGTTCGGGGTGGTAAGTCCGGGCACGTCCAGGTGGCCGACCATCACGGCCGCGCCCGAACCGATCAGATTCCGGAACGGCACCAGGTCCACTTGCTGCAACTGGTCCAGCGGCGGGGTGCGCACCTCCCCGGTGTGCGAGTCGCCCGACCCGGAGCCGTGGCCGGGGAAATGCTTCATCACCGTGCCGAGACCGACCTCGCGCATGGCGCGGATGTAGGCGTCCGCGTAGCGGGTGACCTTCTCCGGATCGTCGGAGAAGGATCGGTCGCCGATCACCGAGTCGTCCGGCTGGGAGCTGACGTCGATGTCGGGGGCGAAATCCACCGTCACGCCGAGGTCCTTCAGCGCACGGCCTCGGACGAGCGTCGCGCTGTAGAACTGCTCGGGACTCATGGTCTGCGCCGTCTCCCGCGCCGACGGAGCCGCGCCGATCAGGTCGCGCACCCGCGAGACGCGGCCGCCCTCCTCGTCGATGGTCACCATCAGGGGCACTTTGGCGGCCTGCTGGACCTGCGTGATCTGTCCGGACGCGAGCAGCGCCTGGTCGGTCCATCCGCCCACGAAGATGCCGCCGATCTGCTCGTCGCGCACCACGTTCGTGGCGTCGTCGGCGCCGGTGACGCCGACCGTCAGCAGCTGGGCGAGCTTCGCGCGGGTGGTGAACTGCGCGAGATACCCGGCGTTGCAGTCCGGCGGCGCCGAACCGGTGGCCGGAACTGCGGCGGTGGTCGCTTCCCCTGTCGTGGTGGTGGGACTCGACGAGGCCGACTCGGTGGAGCCACCGTTCGAGCAGGCGGTCGCGACGGCGGCGAGAACGGCGAGGACGAGCAGAGGCGTCTTCCGCATAGAGGCCAACCGTACTCGCCGAGACGTGCGCGACCGCAGCCGCTACGTGGCTACCGGGCGGGTAACTCACACACCGGTATCGAATCGTTGTTCGAGAAATGGGCCGGATCGGACCGATCGGGCACGGACTCGTGCGTCGTGCGCCCGCACGCTACGCACCGTCGCAGTCTACGAGCCGCTCGGCGTGGTTGCGATCGCAGAAGCCGGTCCGGCAGCGCCACTGCACCCGTGCGGCCGAACCAGCGGGGGCGCGGGTCGGGCACGCTTGGCTTTTGCGCAGGTCATACCCAGAAACAAGCCGGTTCGAGCGGGCCCGAGCGGGGTAATCTCGGGGTGTCGCCGTGCGTCTCCCTCAGGAGGTCATCGTGCCCTGCGATTCGATGCTCATCGCCTACGACGGCTCCGAGAACGCCAAGCGTGCCGTCGAATATGCCGGGCGTTTCCTCAGCGCGAATCGAGCCGTCGTGCTGACCGCGTGGGAACCCATGGTGCGGCAAGCCGCTCGCCTGTCGGGGCTGTCGGGTGTCATGCAACCGGAGTGGGTGCCCGACGACGAGATCGAGGACATCGCCTACGTCGACGCGCGCGCCACCAACGCCGAGGGGGTGCGGCTGGCCGAGCTGGCGGGTCTGCGCGCCGAGGCGCGCACCGCCGAATGCACCACCACCATCTGGAACGCCATCGTCGATTGCGCCGACGAGCTGGACGTCGACATCATCGTCGCGGGCACCCGTGGCGCCACCGGGCTGCGCGCGCTCCTGCACAGCAGCGTCGCCGACGCCGTCCTCAAGCATTGCCACCGTCCGGTCCTGCTCGTCCCACCCGGCAAGAACTCGTGACCGCGCCCGCGTGAGATCTGGGTCGCTCCCGCGCTGCGGGACGCTGCGACGGAGCTAGGTTGGGGTCATGGATGGGTTCCTGCTTGCTCGGGCCGACGGGGTTGTTCGGGGTCATGGGAGCCGGTTCCGCTTCGACGACGCGCGACCAGCGGCGGCCGCGCTGCGCGAGGGCCGCGCGGAACTGATCGTCGGTGCGCTGCCCTTCGATCCGCGGGAGCCCGCCGCGCTGTGTGTGCCCGAGCGCGCCGAGCACACGGCTGGTCCGTGGCGGCCCGCCGCACTGCCCGACCTGCCCGCGGTGCGCGTGGTGACCGAGATACCGAGTCCGGCAGAGCATGTGGCGCGGGTGACCAAGCTGGTCGAGCAGCTCAACGATCCCGCGCAGCCGCTGCGCAAAGTGGTCGCGGCGCGTTCGGTGCTGGCCGAGGCGCGCTCCGCGCTCGATCCGGAGGTCGTCGCCGGGCACCTGCTGACCAGGCATCCGCACGCGAACGTCTTCGCCGTGGACCTCACAGCCGCCGGACGCGCCGGTGCGACCCTGGTGGGCGCGTCGCCGGAGGTCCTGGTCGACCGGCAGGGCGAGATCGTGACGCTACGGCCGCTGGCAGGAACCCTGCCGCGCCTGGCCGACCCGGACGCGGATGCCGCCCAAGCCCGAGAACTGCTGGCCAGCACCAAGAATCGCGCCGAGCACGCGTACGTCATCGACTGGATCCGGGAGCGGCTCGAGCCGGTGTGCGCGCAGCTGTCGATTCCCGCGAGCCCGGAGCTGATCAGCACCCATGAGGTGTGGCACCTGGCGACGCCGATCCGGGGCCGCCTGCGCGACACCACGGTCACCGCGCTCGACTTGGCGCTGCTGCTGCATCCCACGCCCGCGGTCTGCGGCACCCCCACCGATCTGGCACTGGACACCATCGCGCACGGCGAGGACGACCGCGGGTTCTACGGCGGCGCCGTCGGCTGGTGCGATGCCGACGGCGACGGCGCCTGGGTGGTCGCGATCCGCTGCGCCGAACTCGCGGCCGACGGTCGCACCGTGCGGGCGTACGCGGGCGGCGGCATCGTCGCGGCCTCCGACCCGCAGGCCGAGCTGGACGAGACCACCGCGAAGCTGCGCACCCTGCTCGGTGCGCTGCACTGCGCTCTCCCCCCGGGCTGACGCTCCCGGTCCGAACCGTCCCGAGCATCGCGTCGAGTCGTCGCGGAGCCGGCCGGTGCGTGCTCGCGGGCGACCCGCCGGAGAAAGTCGGCGGGGATTCCATGGCCTGAACGCATACAAATACCGGACGTCCTGCTAGGTTGACCGGGAACGTGCCTGCATCGACGTATTGGAGTGCCGCGATGAAGTTTGCTGTCCCTGGTGTTGCGAGTGCCGTCGCGGGCGCCGTGCTGGGCGTAATCGGTGTCTTCCTCATCACCATCGCGGTCCAGCAGAATTCGCGCCCGGACATCGACCGCAGCGGCGACAAGGACTCCTCGCTGCTGAACAACGTTGAGTACGGCAGCCGCTGACCCGCTGACCTCCGCTTCACCCGCCGACTCGCTCGGATACCCAACGGCGCCGGGGCAGAGCAGCACCGCGCCGCTGGGCAGACGCTGGTTCGCCGCGACAGTCGTCGTAGCGTTCCTGCTGACCTTCGCGCAGGCGCCCGGACTCACGGTCGCCGACACGAAATACGACCTGGCGCAGAATCCGCTCGGCTTCCTCGAACGCGCGAGCCATCTGTGGAGCAGCCAGGCGCCGATGGGCCAGGTGCAGAACCAGGCCTACGGATACTTCTTCCCGCACGGCGCGTTCTTCTCGCTCGGCCATGTGCTGAACGTGCCCGCCTGGGTGACGCAGCGGATCTGGTGGGCCCTGCTGCTGCTCGCCGGATTCTGGGGGATCGTCCGCCTGTGCGAGGCGCTCGGCATCGGCACGCGCGGGTCGCGCGTCGTCGCCGCGCTCGCGTTCGCGCTGTCGCCGCGTGTCCTGACCACCGTCGGATCGATCTCCTCGGAGACGCTGCCGATGATGCTCGCGCCGTGGGTACTGCTCGCGCCCGCCGCGCTCGGCGTCGCGCGGCGTAACCGGCGACCGGGCGCGGCCTCGCCCGCGATCAGCGCGCTGGCGCTGGCCTTGATGGGCTCGGTCAACGCGGTCGCCACGGTGGCCGCCTTCCTGCCCGCGCTGCTGTGGTGGATCTCCTACCGGCCGAACCGGCTCTGGTTGCGTTTCACGGCGGCGTGGATTCCGCTGCTGGTGCTGGCCACCTTCTGGTGGGTGGTGCCGCTGCTGCTGCTCGGCAAAGTGAGCCCACCGTTCCTGGACTACATCGAGTCCTCGGGCGTGACGACGCAGTGGGCCTCGCTCGGCGAAGTGCTGCGCGGCACCGACAGCTGGACGCCGTTCGTCTCGCCCGAACGCATCGCGGGCGCGGTGCTGGTGACCCAGCCTGCGGCGGTTCTCGCGACGGGCTTGGTCGCGGCTGCGGGCATGGCGGGCCTGGCGCTGCGGTCCATGCCGTACCGGGGCAGGCTGGTCCTGATCCTGTGTGTCGGGCTGGTCGGCATCTGCGCGGGGTTCGTGGGTGAGCTGGGCGGGCCGTTCGCGGAGTCGGTGCGCGTCTTCCTCGACTCCGGCGGGGCCCCGCTGCGCAACGTGCACAAGCTGGAGCCGCTGATCCGCATACCCCTCGTGCTCGGCCTGGCTCAGCTGCTCGCCCGGGTCCCACTGCCCGCGTCCGCCGCGCTGCCGGTCTGGCGTGGGGCGTTCGCGCACCCGGAACGGGACCGCGCGGTCGCGGTCGCGGCGCTGATCCTCACCGCGCTGGCGCTGTCCACCTCGCTGGCCTGGACCGGGAAGCTCGCCCCGCGCGGCGCCTACGATCACGTGCCCGAATACTGGCAGCAGACCGCGGACTGGCTGAAGGACAACGCCGCCGACACGCGCGCCTTGGTGGTGCCCGGCGCGCCCTTCGGCAGCCAGGTGTGGGGACTCACCCGCGACGAACCACTGCAAGCGCTGGCCGAAACCCCGTGGGCGATCCGGGACGCGGTGCCGCTGAACCCACCCGGCACCATTCGCGCGATGGATTCGGTGCAGCGGCTCATCGCCGACGGCAGGCCCTCGGCAGGCCTGGCCGCGACGCTGACCGCCCAGGGCATCGGCGTCGTCGTCGTGCGCAACGACCTGGACCCGGAGACCTCCCGCTCGACCCGGCCGATGCTGGCCCATCAGGCGCTCGACTATTCGCCGGGCCTGCGCAAGGTGGCCGAGTTCGGCAATCCGATCGAATCGCTGGTGATCGCCGACGGCCTGGTGGCCGACGGTGACCTGCGCCCGCCGTACCCGGCGGTCGAGATCTACCGGGTGGACGCGCCGGGGCGCGGGATACCCGCCGAGGTGCGGGGCGGTACCGGCGCGCCGGAGGCGTTCCCCGGCGCGTACACCGTTCCGCTCGGGGATGTTCCGATCGTGCAGGGCGGACCCGAAGTGCTCGAGCGGATGCACCGCGATCCTGGCGCCGCCCGTACCCCCGCGTTGCTCGCCGCCGACGCGACCCGGGCCGGGTTACCGACCGGTCCGGTGACCGTCACCGACACACCGATGGATCGCGAGGCCGATTTCGGCCGGGTGGACAACCACAACTCGGCGCTGCGCGCTCCCGACGACGCGCGCCGTACCCACAACCTGGTGCCCGACTATCCGGTGCCCGGCGCCGAGTTGGTGCGCGGTGAATGGTCCGGCGCCACGATCACCGCGTCGAGTTCGGCCGCGGACGCCACCCAGCTCGGCGGCGCGGCGCCGGGAAGCTCGACCGCCGCCGTCGTCGACGGCGATCCGGCCACCTCGTGGATCAGCAGCGGCATCGAACGCGCCTTGGGGCAGTGGCTCCGGCTCGATCTCGATCGCCCCATCCAGACCGGGCAACTGACCCTCACCACCAGTTCGGCCGCCATCGGCGACCCGGTCAAGTGGATCGAAGTGCGCACCGCCAACGGCACCGTCTCGGTCCGGGTGTCCGAACCCGGTGCGCCGGTCTCGGTCTCGCTGCCCGCCGGTCGCACCGAATGGCTGACCATCACCGCCATCCGCACCGAGAACGGTTCCGGAGGCGGGCAATTCGGCATCAGTGAGCTGAGGCTGGACGACTATTCGCAGCGCAACGCGCCGGTCCTGGTCGACATCCGGCATCGGACGGTGGTGCCGGCCGCTCCAGCGGGCGCGCAGGTGCGTGGCTGGGATCTCGGTCAGGAATTCCCCGGCCGCAGCGCGTGTTTCGACGCGCCCGACCGGGTGCGGTGCAGCAAGGGACTGGCCTTGGCGCCCGAGGAACCGGGTACGTTCCAACGCACGCTGACGGTTCCGGAACCGATGTCGGTCGTTCCGGAACTGACCGTCCGCACCAGGCAGGGCCCGGCCCTGGAGGCGCTGCTCACCGACAGCGCCCGCCCGGTGGCGCGGGGTAAGGCCGACGTCGGCGACTTGCGCGGGGCCGCTTTCGCCGCGACCGACGGCGATCCACGCACGAGCTGGACCGCGCCGGAGGACTCGGTCCGGGAAGTTACCGGCGGCAGGCCGACGCTCACCATCGAACTGCCCGAACCCACGCTGGTGACCGGCCTCGAGCTGACCCCCTCGCTCGGCGGCCTGCCCGCGGCGCCCACCTCGGTGACGGTGAATCTCGGAGACGGCCCCCAGGTCCGTGAGCTGGACGACGAGGACCCGGGCACACCCACGCGGATCTCCCTGCACCCCACCGTGACCGACCGGATCGAGCTCAGCTTGCGGACCTGGCGGCCGGTGCTCGACCAGACCGCGCTCGGCTTCGCCCAGACCCAGCCTGCCGGGTTGGCCGAGGTGACGGTCCTGGGACCGGACTATCCCGCGGCCGCACCGATGGACCGCGAGATCACCGTCCCGTGCGCACTGGGGCCGACGATCGACGCGGGCGGACGGACGCTGCGCACCACGGTGACCGCCACCGTCGGCGAATTGCGCTCCGGGGCCCCCGTTCCCGCGCGGGTCTGCGCCGACGAGGCGACCGAGCCGCAGGCGGGCACACCGGACGAGCTCGCGCTGCCGCAGGGCCGGGCCGACGTGGCGGTCGGGCCGACCGACCTGTTCTTCGTGGATCGGCTCCGCTTGCACCGCGCCGGGACGGAAGCTCCCGCTCCGCCCGGCTCGGATACGGGCACCCGGCTGCTCGTGCTGCCGCTGAGCACCAACGTCGGATGGCGCGCGACCAGCGCGGACGGACGCGTGCTCGAACCGGTGGTGGTCGATGGCTGGCAGCAGGCCTGGCTGCTGCCCGCCGACGCCACCGGACCGGTGACGGTCTCATTCCCGGTGGACCGCTGGTACCGCCTCGGCATCTTCGGCGGCCTGCTGCTGCTCGTACCACTCGCGGCCCTGGCCATCCCCCGTCGCGCGCGGCGGGACACCGCTCATGCCGAGGCGGGCGGAGCCGATCAGTCGGATCCGCGCACCGAAGCGCCCCGCACCTGGGGCCGGCGCTGGATGGGCGCCGTGGGGCTCACCGGAGCGGCCACTGTCATCGCGGGGCCGGTGGGCGCGGGCGCGACGGTGATCGCCTTGGCCGCAACCCGTTTCACGCCGTATCTCACGCCCCGGGTGCTGGTCGTCGTGGCGGGCGTGGGCACCACGCTCTCCGCCGCGGCACTGTCCACCGGCCCATGGCGCTCGGGTGACGAATATATGGGCGGGTCCGTGCTGGTACAGCTGCCCGCGCTGATCGCGATCATCGCGGTGGGCATCGCGGTGCTGCCGCGACGCGTCACCGCTCGATAACACCCCCGATTCGCCGTGCGCCGCAATAGCACTCGTTGCTAACGTGACCATGCGTGAACACCTGTGCCGAATGCGGTTTCGTCTACGACTTGACTTCGGCGGCCGACGTGCCGTCGTTGGCGCGGGAGCACGCCGTGGAATACGCCGACCTGCTCGGCGCCGACAGCGGCAAGTTACGGCAGCGCGGCAAGCCCGACGTGTGGTCGCCGTTGGAATACGCCTGCCACGTCCGGGATGTGCTGCTGGCCCAGCGTGAGCGAGTGCTTGCCGCCCGTCGTTCGGACAACCCCACCATCACGCCGATGGGCCGGGACGAGCGAGTCGAGCACGACGGCTACGCCCAGCAGAACCCCACGGACGTGGCCCGCCAGATCCGCGACGCCGCCCTGCTGTTCGCGAACGTGCTGGAGCGACTCGGCGACGACGACTGGGAGCGGACCCTCGGCTTCCCCTACCCCGAGCCCGCGGATCGTTCCCTGCGCTGGCTGGCGGTGCACACCCTGCACGAGCTGCGCCACCACCTGCTGGACATGCACCGGCAACTCGACGGCTGACCTCGAACGGAGATCAGGGCGCCGGCTCGGGTTCGGGAGTTCGCCGCACCCGGTCCCGGTGCCGCACCCAGCGCCGCACCGGCTCCTCCACCAGTGCGTAACTGGCCGCGGCGACCGGAAGGGTGATGGCGATCGTGAGCACCAGGACGTAACCGAAGTCCCCCTGGAAGGGCAGGATGCCGAACACCGGGAACACGATCGACAGCACCGCGAGGTGCCAGATGAAGATGCCGTAGGACCAGCGTCCGAGGGTCGCGGCCACCGGCGACTCCAACCAGCGGTGCCCGCGCGCCGCCCGGTCCCGCAGCACCAGCGGCGCGAGCAACGCGAACCCGATGACCGCGCCCAGGCCCATCTTGACCACGTACTGCCAAGGCTCGGCGCGGGTGAGCCCGGCGGGACCGGCCAGATCGGTCGCCGCGAGCAGGAACGCGACGGTCGCGACGGTCCACATCAGCGGCTGATTCGCCCCGATTTTCCACCAGCGTGATAGCCGAACGCTATGTTCGGCGAGTTCCGCGAGGAGCATGCCCGCGGCAAACCAGGGCAGATAACCCGGCAGCCAGTTGTCCGCGTGAATCGCGTCGGGAGTCGGCACCGGAATGAAATTCCAGCCGAGGCTGATGAGGGCCACCGCGAGCAGCACCGGCACCCGAAGGCGCGCCGCCGGTCCGCGCAGCCGCACCAGCGCGAACGCCAGCAACGGCAGCACCAGATAGAAGGCCACCTCCACCGAGAGACTCCACATCTGGGTGAGTCCGTCGGTGAGCGTCAGCGGTACGAACACCTGCAACAGCGCCAGGTTCGACACCCAGACCCGCAGGCCCGCGGTCCCCGCTGCGCTGGGCAGCAACACCAGGACCGCGCACACCACGACCCAGTACGCGGGCAGGATGCGGGCCGCACGATGCCGCAGGTAGTAGCCCACAGGCGGTGCGGTGTCGAGCCCGCGCGCGGCCGCGGCGTGCGGGCGCCAGAGCAGGAACCCGGACAGCGCGAAGAACACCGCCACCGCCATGTCGAACCGCCCCCACACCCGGCCGAGGATCGGCGTGCCCGAGGCGCCGGTCTGGAAGGCGACGTGGGTCAGCAGCACACCGAGCGCGGCCATTCCGCGCATGCCTTCCAGCGCGGGCACGAACGAGCGCGGGCGCACCCGTTCGGTCGCTGGCGCGGCGGTGGGCAGGGTGGCGGTCATCGATCTCCAGTCTGCCGGGTGAATCCACAGTTGATAACCCGACGTTTCAGATTTCGCGTTAGACTCGGGCGATTTCTGGGCCGTTTCCGGCCTCGACGCCGCATAGTACGACATCGGACTGTTAGTGTCGGGGCTCACGAGTGCCGCGGCATGCCCGCAGTGCTCGCCGGAGCGACCTGCTGTTCTACGACGAGGAGAGTTTGCATGGCACTGAGTGCCGGTACCAGAAGGACGGTGGCCTGCCTGCTCGTGGGTCTCGGCGCGTTGCTGATCGTCGCCGCAATCATGATCCCGACTTACACCGTCGACAAGCTGGCGAAAACTCCCCTCGATCTGGAGATCACCACGATCGCGACGAACCAGCCGGGTGAGGACAGCCTCGTGCTCGACTCCAAGTCGCTGACCGCGCCGGAGGGTTCGGCCAAGGTCGACACCAACGTCCCCCTGGTCTCGCAGCGCTTCCTCACCGTCGAGGACCCGGCCGACGCCGAGCAGATGACGGTGCAGGCGGGCCAGACGCTGCGGCGCATCGACAAGCAGGGCGACACCGGCCTGCTCACCGCGACCATCGACCGCGTGACCATCGACCGCGTGACCGGCGAACCGGTCGCCACCGACCCCAACGGCTCGATCGCGGTGTCGGCGAACCTGGAGGGCCAGAGCATCGCCGAGCCGGTGCAGCACACCGGCCTGCAGTACCGGTTCCCGATCGGCACCGAGAAGAAGACCTACCCGTACTTCGATCTCAACGTGCGTAAGACCTACGACGCCAACTTCCTCGAAGAGACCGAGATCAACAACACGAAGGTCTACCACTTCCAGATGTCGGTCCCGGCCACGAGCCTGTGGGACGTCGTGCAGGCGCCGACCAACCGGCTGAGCCTGCCCGCCGCCAAGTGGGGCGTCGAGGGCGGCGAGGCCCCGGTGACCATGACCCGCTACTACACCAACACCCGCGACCTGTGGGTGGAGCCGGAGACCGGCACGGTGGTCAAGGGTGGCGAGGCGCTGCACCTCTACTACTCGCGCACCGCCGACAAGCCGGAGGTCACCGCGCTGAAGTCGCACATCGTGTTCGACGAGAACACGATCGAGTCGCAGCTGGCGGTGGCCAAGGAGAACATCGACAAGCTGTCGCTGTACGGGCGGGTCATGCCGATCATCCTGGGCGTCCTCGGTGTGATCGCCCTGATCGCCGGTGTGGTCCTCGGTATCCGGGGCGGCTCGGCTCCGACGCCCGCGCGTGCGGGTGGCGCTCCGGGCCAGCGCCCGAGCGGCTCGGCTCCCTCCCGCCCGGCTCCGCGCGGCGGCGACGACGCGCCGACCGAGCAGATTCGCATCAACAAGCAGCCCTGACCGGCTGAACGCCCTGAATTCGGCTCCCCCGCCCTCCGGCTGGGGAGCCGAATTCGTTGCGGGGCCCTACCGCACCGAACTGAGTGCATTCATCAGCTGGGCGACGCTGCGTCACCTGTTTGCTGCTCGACTCCCAGTAGGCGGTTGACCGGCTTATGGGCACGGGTCAGGGCGCCGCATAGACCACCGGATGTACCGGATTCTGTAGCAGCGCGTTTGTTCGCGGCCGCCGACCGCGATGAGGTGCAGCGGTGCCGGTCAGCCGACCGGGCGCAACGGCTCCGGACGCGTCGAGTGGTCGGCCGCCCGCAGGACGACGACGGCGACCAGGACGGTGGTGGTGGCCGCGACCGATACGGCCGTGATGATCAGCGCCGGGATGGAGCGGGCCAGCGACAGCATCAGGGTGACTTCGACGGCCAGCCCCAGCCAGGTGACCAGCGCCAGGGACGTGCGATCGACGGCGATGGCCGAGAGCACCGCGCCCTGCAGCACGGCCAGCAGCGCGCCGTGCAGCGCGAAGACCCACAGCAGGCCCTGGATCGGCGCGTAGTCCTCGCCTGCCAGCAGCGGAGCGACCGGCGCGGCGAGCGCGGCCCCGAGCACCGCGATGAGGCCGATCCCGCTGAGCACCGCCAGCGCCGCCCGGATCGCGCTCGCCGAGTGCGTCGGCTGGGCCATGCGCGGGTAGAGCACGACGCCTACCGCTTGGGGCAGCCAGAAGGCAATCTTGGTGGCGATGGTGCCGAGCGCGTAGCGGCTGGCGTCCACGTCGTCGAGCACGATCCGGACCACGATCAGGTCGGCCGACGACAGCGCCATCATCGCCGCCTGCACCTGGGCGGCCCGCAGCACCGGCAGCACGCCGGGGGCGGCGGCGATCTTGCCCGGGTCGATCGCGGCGCGGGCGCGCGCCGACCGCGCACCGGCGACGAGCCTGGCCAGCAGCGCCGCCGCCGCGATCCCGCAGGCCGCCGCCCAGAGCGCGAGCGTCGCGCCGCCGCCCAGCGCGAGGACCACCAGCGCGGGCGTGACCCGGGCGATGCCCGCGGCACCGAGCACCACCCCCAACGCGCGAAACCGCTTGCCGCCCTGCAGCACTCCCTGCTCACCGGACAGCAGCACCAGCGCGGGCGCGGCACCGAGCGCCGCGGCCGTGGCGGCCACCCCGACGTTCAGCGTGAGGGCGACCAGCGGGACCAGCACCGCCGCCACCGCGGCCACGATCACCGCGCACCGCCATTGGAGCCCGCGCAGCGCCGCCGTCCCCGCACCGCGCACGAGTTCCCGGGCGACCACGTTCTGCAACGCCAGGGCGGGCACCGCGCACAGCAGCTGCACCGCGAGCAGACTGGCGAACTCGCTGTACCCGGTGACGCCCAGCCACCGTCCGGCCAGCAGTTGCAGCAGATACCCGGCGACGTTGGCGGTCATCGCGCCCGCCGTCACCCACGTCAGATCCGCCACCACAGGTAACCGACGGACAGCAGACACGCTCCCCCGCCTCTCCGGGTCTTCAGGCCGTACCAGCCGGGTGACGCTGTCGCAAGCCACTCTCGGCGCGAGGGCGGCTGGCTGCCCTGTCTTCGAACCACCGACCGATGACGCCCGGCACACAATACAGCGTGCGGTCGGCGTCCTGGTAGGCCGACTCGAGCCGGGCGAGGGTCGTCGCCGATTCGCCGAGCGGGGCCGGACGCGGTTGGCGAATATCGCGCGACGGACCGAACCGGCCTTCCTCGTCGCTCGCTCCGCGGCGGCGGGGATCGGGACGTACAGTGCTCAGGCGTGAGTGGGAGCGGTCGAGACCGGGCGGTAGCCGCGGGATACAGCGCGGCTGGGGCGCTGCTGGTGACCGCGCCCCTGCTGGCGCCGGGTTACCTGCTCCTGCGGGACGCGGTGAGCACGCCGCGCAGTTATCCGACCGCCTCGGCGCTCGGTCTCGGCGACGCGGCGCCGCGGGCGGTGCCGCAGGACGCGCTGCTGGCCGTGCTGTCGGCGTTCGTCGACGGCGGCCTGCTGGTCAAGACGATTCTGGTCGTCGCGCTGTGGGCCGCGGGGTACGGCGCGGCGATGCTGGCCCGCGCGCTGCTGCGCGCTTCGCTCGGGCCGCAATTGGTCGCCGCGACGGTCGCGCTGTGGAACCCCTACGTCGCCGAGCGGCTCTTGCAGGGACACTGGAGCCTGCTGGCCGGATATGCCGCGCTGCCGTGGACAGCGCTGGCCGCGTATCGCCTCCGATCGTCCGCCACCGCGAAACGGCGTCGGCGAATCCTGGCGAACGCACCGGTACAGCCCGGAAACGGCCTGGTCGGACCGGCCGCACCGCAGGAGGCCGAACGCGCCGAAATTGCCCCACCGATCGACCCCACACAGCACGATCGGCAGGCCGGACCCACCGGCCGAGCTGAAACACCGCTGGCTACGCCCGGCGCATCCGAGCCCCCCGATGGCGCTGCCCCAGCCGGCACTTCTGAACACCCCGGCGGCGCTACCTCAGCCGACACCTCTGAAAGCCCCCACAGCTCCACGCCAGCCGACGAACCTGAACATCCCCACGGCGCTACACCAGCCGACACGCCGGACAAGGGCCAGGTAGATCAGCCCCTCGTCACCGCGCCAACCGACACGCCGGGCAAGCACCAGGCGGATCAACCCCGCGTCACCGCACCAACCAACACGCCGGGCAAGCACCAGGTAGATCAACCCCTCGTCACGGCTGCACGGCGCAGGAGTATCCGGACGGTGTCCGCTTGGGCCGCCCTGGCCGGATCGCTCGCCGCCGCGGGACTCACACCGACCGGAGCGCTGCTGGCGGGCGTGACCGCGCTCGCCTTGGTCCATCGACGCCAGTTGCTCCCGGCGCTCGTCCTCTGGGTCGCGGCCTCCGCGCCATGGCTCGCCGCGACCGCGCTGTCGGGCGCGGGCGCCGAGCCGTCCGATCCCGCGGGCATCGCGGCCTTCGCCGCACGGGCCGAGCCCGGCCTCGGCACCCTCGGCAGCGTGGCCGGTCTCGGCGGGATATGGAACGCGGAGGCGGTTCCCGATTCCCGCACCACGCCGCTGGCCGCGATCGCGACCTTGGCGCTGCTGGGGATCGTCGCGCTGGGCGTGCGCGCCGTCGCCTCGG
This sequence comes from Nocardia gipuzkoensis, assembly GCF_021183645.1. Taxonomy (NCBI): domain Bacteria; kingdom Bacillati; phylum Actinomycetota; class Actinomycetes; order Mycobacteriales; family Nocardiaceae; genus Nocardia; species Nocardia gipuzkoensis. The sequence goes on from NZ_CP089225.1 coordinate 2,323,521, forward strand.
GCGGCGCCGATCCGGACAATCGCCACGTGCGCCGCGCGCTGCTGCTGCTCGCGGCGATCGCGGTGCTGTTCCCCGCGCTCGGCGCGACGGTGTGGGGCATGCACGCACTGGAGTGGCTGGTAGCCCACGTGCCCGGTGCGGGTCTGCTGCGAGACACCCAGAAGTACGTGGCCTTGGCCGTGCCCGCCTACGCCCTGTGCGCGGCGGCGGGCTGCACGGTGGCCGCCCGGCGGCTTTCATCCGCTCCGGTGGATCGCCCCACCACGGCGCACCCGGCCGTGACGTCCGCGATCGCGGCGGTATTCGTCGCGCTTCTCGTGCTGCCGCTCTACGATCTCGCCTGGGGTGCCGGTGGAGCCGTCCGGACGGTGCACTACCCCGCTGGCTGGCAGCGGGTCGCCGAACGGATCGACGGTCCCGGCGACGTCGCGGTGCTGCCGGGCGGGATGTTCCGCAAGTTCCGCTACAGCGGCCCGGCGCCCGTGCTCGACCCGGCGCCGCGCATGCTGCCCAACGACGTCTTACAGACCGGCGAGCTCCCGGTGCGCGGGCGTACGGTGTCCGGCGAGGGAGACCGCGCCGGAAAGGTGGAAGCCCTTCTCCTGCAGGGTGGTTCGGCCCCGGACCTGGCCCGCCTCGGCGTGGGCTGGGTGCTCGTGGAGCGGACCACTCCCGGCCCGCTCGGCGCATCGGCGACGACGCTGGCCCAGCTCGAGCGAAGTTACGAGGACGCCGACCTCGCGCTGTATCGCGTGCCCGGAGTCGTCGAGCCCCGCGGATCGACAACGGCACAGCGTTCCGTCATCGCCACGGCCCATTCGCTCTGGGGCGCGTTGCTCGTCGCGAGTCCGCTTGTCGTCCTGGGCATTCGGGCACGATCCCGTACGAGAACGCGGCGCTGGAACCGAGCCGCGCACGGCAGTCTTTCGCAGTAGTTCAGTCGGCCGTCCGGGGCGCGATCAAACCGGTCACCTGTTCGCCACGGGCGGCCGCGGCCAGCACCTCGTAGACGCCGATTCCGGTTTGCTCCCAGGAGAATTCGCGAGCGCGGGCGCGCGCCTTCTCGCCCATGACGGTGCGCGCGCCCGGATCGTCCAGCAGATCGCCGACGGCTTCGGTCAACTGCGCGACGTCGTCGACCAGGATGCCGGTGGCGCCGTCGACGATGGAATCGGTGAGCCCGCGTGAACTCCGGTAGCCGACCGTCGGCACGCCGTGCTGGGCGGCCTCGATCACCGCGAGCCCCCACCCCTCTTTCCGGGAGGGCAGCACGTGCACCCATGCGCGGGCGAGCAGTTCGTGCTTACGGCGCTCGTCCACGTGCCCGTGGAAGGTGACGGCGTCGGCGATGCCGAGTTCGCGAGCGTTGTCCCGCAGGTTGTCCGCCCACCAGCCGTCGCCGATCACGTCCAGGCGCAGGCCGGGGACGCGGTCGCGCAGCCGGGCCACGGCCGCGAGCGCGTCCTCGATCTGCTTGTGCGGCACCAAACGGGACAGCACGACGACGGTGGGTGCGGAAGTGCGGGTCTCCGCGGCGCCGGTGGGCGCGTCGAATGGAACCGGTTCCGCTCCGTTGCGGACCACCGCGATGCGCGAACCGTCCACACCGAGCGCGGCCAGCTCCTCCGCCGAGGGAAGCGAGACGGTCAGATATTGGTTACGCCGATGCACGCGGGGCGACAGCCGCGACTCGATCCACCAGCCCACGCGACCGACCAGCTTGCCCGCCACCGGCCACTGCTCGCGATGCCCGTGGTGCACCAGCACCACCGACGGCGCCTTGGTGACGGTGGTGGCGAAGAACGGGATGCCGTTCTGGGTGTCGATCACCGCGTCCGGGCGCACCCCGCGCAACGAGCCGAGACCGATCTTCCCGAGCAAGATCGCGGCGAGCGCCCGCGGATACACGGTGTAGCGGCCGCCCGCCCGGCTGATGTCGATGCCGTCGATGCGCTCTCGCCGCGGCGCCCCGGGGTAGCGTGCGGTGCGCAGGGTGACCTTGACCCCCCGGGCCGCGAGGTGCGCGCCGACCTGCTCGAGGTACCGCTCGCTGCCGCCGCCCTGCGGGTGCCCGGTGTCACGCCAGCAGAGCAGGAGGACTTCGCGCACGGTGGAGCTTCTCTCGGTCAGTAGGTCCCGGTGGGGAACGTCGGATGTCGCGGTACACCCTAACCCGAGCACCCGCCCGCGATGCCCAGCATCGGGGTTGTGCGAGACTCGGCGCCGTGCTCAAAGCCGAAAACACGCCTGCACGCGGCAGCTCGCCACGGTTCGCCCGCCGGGCGACCCTGCGCCGGTCGCTGCGGCTGCTCGGCAGCTTCCGGTTCGAGCAGACCGATCCGGCGCTGTTCTACGGCGGCCTGGCCGCCGACAGCACGGCGATGATCGCCGACTTCTACGCCGACCTCACCGGCCGGTCGCTGGACGGTGCGACGATTCTCGACGTCGGCGGCGGACCGGGCTACTTCGCCGACGAGTTCACCCGCACCGGCGCGCGCTATATCCCGGTGGAGCCCGACCCTTCGGAGATGCACGCCGCGGGCCTCTCGGTAGCAGGCGCGGTGCGCGGGTCCGGGATGGCGCTGCCGTTCCGTGACGACGCGCTCGACATCTGTTTCTCGTCGAACGTCGCCGAACACGTCTCGAAGCCGTGGGTGATGGCCGACGAGATGGTGCGGGTGACCAGGCCGGGCGGGTTGATCGTGCTCTCCTACACGGTGTGGCACGGCCCGTTCGGCGGGCACGAGACCGGGCCGTGGCACTACCTCGGTGGCGAGTACGCCGCACGCCGGTACCGGCGCAAGCACGGACGCGAACCCAAGAACAGGTTCGGCCGGTCGCTGTTCGCGGTGCGGGCCGCGGACGGATTGCGCTGGGCGGCAGGCACTCCGGCCGAGGTGCACACCGTCTTTCCGCGCTACCACCCCCGCTGGGCGTGGTGGTTGGTCCGGGTACCCCTGGTGCGCGAGTTACTTGTCAGCAATCTGGTCGTTGTGGCAACTAAAAGTTAGCCGAGGTAAGGCTCCAGCCATCCGCGACGCCAGTGCCGCTTCCCGCACGGCGCGTGCACGGGCTCGCTCCACGGCGATTCCCGCATAGCCAACCCGACGGTCTCGAGCGTGGTCAGACCGACCATGTCGGCCAGCATCCCGACGGCGGCGACCGCCTCCGCTGCCTGCATAGCCGCGGTCGCCTGCTCGATCGTCAGGGTGCGGCCGGGTAGGAAGGAGACCACCCACCCGCCGCTGCCGACACACTTAGCCTGATGCTCGGTTTGATCACTGGTCATCAGCGACCGGCCGATCACTTGCACCGCCATGACTCGGACTCCCCAGTTTGCGGTAACGATTCAGTAATGGAGCGAGCTGATATGTCGCTACAGCATCCCTCCTCCAGCAACAGAACGCAATAGTGCGTTCGGCGAAAAGCGAACCGAGAGGTCGGGATTCACACTGGCCAGAGCGTCGCGGGTGCGCAAAACTGGAACAGGTTACAGACAGAAGGCGGGCAAAACTGTAACGTGTTCTCATGCATTACGAGAGCTTGTTCATCGGCGGCCGCTGGACCGCGCCAGCCACCGCCGAGCGCATCCAGGTCATCTCGCCGGCCACGGTCGAGCCGGTGGGCAGCGTCCCCGCGGTGAGCCGGGCCGACGTCGACGCCGCGGTCGCCGCGGCCAGGCACGCTTTCGACCACGGCCCGTGGCCCGCCACGCCGCCGAAGGAGCGCGCCGCGGTGCTCACCCGCGTGGCCCGGCTGATCGAACAGCGCTCCGCCGACCTGCTCGCCGCGCTGACCGCCGAGGTCGGCGCGCCGCAGATGATCGCGATGACGCTGAACCAGATCCCCGCGGTCGCCGCGCTCGACGCTTACGCCGCGCTGGCCGAGACCTTCCCGTGGCGGGAGACCCGGGTGGGCGGGTTCGGCACCACGCGGGTCACCCGCGAGCCGCGCGGGGTCGTCGCGGCGGTCACCGCATGGAATGTCCCGCTGTTCCTCGCGGTGAACAAGCTCGCCCCCGCCCTGCTGGCCGGCTGCACCGTGGTGCTGAAGCCCGCCCCGCTCACCCCGATCACGGCCAACATGGTCGCCGACATCTTCACCGAGGCCGGACTGCCCGAAGGCGTGCTCTCGGTGCTGCCCGCCGAGCCCGACGCGGCCGAGTACCTCGTCTCGCATCCCGGCGTGGACAAGGTGACCTTCACCGGAAGCACCGCGGTCGGCCGCAAGATCGGCGCCATCGCCACCGGCCAGCTCAAGAGCGTTTCGCTCGAACTCGGCGGCAAGTCCGCGGCGATCCTGCTGCCCGACATGGATGTCGCGGCCGGCATCCCGGTGCTCGCATTCTCCGGCTTGATGAACAGTGGGCAGGGCTGCGTCGCGCAGACCCGCATCCTCGCCCCGCGCGGACGGTACGACGAGATCCTCGACGCGCTGGTCGAACACGTGAAGACGATGAAGGTGGGCGACCCGAACGACCCGAGCGTGCAGCTGGGCCCGCTGATCTCCGAACGGCAGCGCGACCGGGTCGAGGGCTACATCGCCAAGGGCAAGGCCGAGGGCGCGCGACTCGTATTCGGCGGCGGACGCCCGGAGGGCCTGGACCGAGGCTGGTTCGTCGAGCCGACGATCTTCGCCGACGTGGACAACAAGTCGACCATCGCCCAGGAGGAGATCTTCGGGCCGGTGCTGTCGGTCATCCCGTACGAGGACGAGGACGAGGACGAGGCCGTGGCCATCGCCAACGACTCGGTCTACGGCCTCGCAGGCTCGGTGTGGACGGCCGACATCGAACACGGCGCCGAGATCGCGGCGCGGGTGCGGACCGGCACCTACGCGATCAATTGGTATGCGTTCGACCCGAGTTCGCCGTTCGGCGGCTACAAGGCCTCCGGGCTCGGACGCGAGAACGGCCCGGAAGGTCTCGATGCGTTCTGCGAGCAGAAGTCGCTGCTCATGCCACTCGGCTGGACCGGGTGATCAGTCGGGTGGCATGACCACCCGTAGCAGCGGCGCACGGTTGCCGTAGCGCCGGGGTGGCGCGTCGACGATTTCGACGCGCCATCCGGGCGGCAGCACCGCCAGCAGCCGCCCCGCGGCCCGGCGCAGCGGTGTGCTCGCGGTCGCCAACTCGAATTCGGCAACCATGGGGGCAAGCGATCTCGCCGTCTCCAGATCGGCCATGCTCCAACCACCTCTCGCGCGTCGATCTCGCCGTACGCCGCGGGCATCGCGGGTCCGATGTCGGTAGGGAAGTAGTTCAGTCGATCAGTTAACCGTTGGTAATCCGACTGTGTGATGGGAAGGGAAGAACACGCCAAGCATAAGTCACGAGTACACGAAATCTCTCAACAAGATCATTACCCCGTTCCGCACGCAGCTAAACCCATCGAGCCGTGCAAAATTCGCACATTCCCGCCGCACACTGACAGGCCCCTGCGCGGTCTCCGAAAAGCACCCTCGCGCAGAACATTCGATTGACCTGCTCCACAACGGCATTCGCCCTCGGGGACAGTGGACTCGCCGGGCTCACGTGCCGAGCGACCGGCGGTACGCGGCAGGTGTGGTGCCGGTCGCCGCGCGCAGGTGCACCCGCAGCGCGGTGACGCTGCCGAAACCTGCCCTGGCCGCAACGACTTCCACTGGCAAACGTGTGGTTTCCAGAAGTTCGCGCGCACGCGCGGTGCGCTGAGTGTCCAGCCACCGCCGCGGCGTGGTGCCGACTTCCGCCTTGAAGCGGCGGATGAAGGTGCGCTCGCTCATCAGCGCGTGCGCGGCCAGCGCCGAAACATCCGCCGCCGCAGTGGGTTCGGCGACCGCCCAGGCCAGGGTGGCGGCGAGTCCGCCGTGCGCGGCCGCAGCGCCCGGCGCGTTCGGAACGTACTGCGCCTGGCCGCCCTCTCGATGCGGCGCGGTGACGTTCCACCTGGCCAGCTCCGCCGCCGCGTGGGCACCCAGCTCCCTGCGCACGATGTGCAGGCACAGATCGAGGCCCGCCGACAGACCGGCCGAGGTCAGCACGTCACCGTCGTCCACGTACAGCGCCGTCGGGTCCAGCCGCACCGCCGGATACAGCTGCGCGAACTCGCCGCAGTAGGCCCAGTGCGTGGTCGCCGGTCGTCCGTCCAGTAGTCCGGCCTCGGCCAGGATGAACGCGCCGACGCAGATGCTCACCATGGTCGCGCCGCGCGCCGCCGCGCCACGCAAGGCGATCAGCGCCGCCCGCGGGGTAGGCAGCGTCGGGATGCCGATCCCGGGCACGACGACTACATCCGCCTCCGCCAGCGCTTCCAGCCCGTGCTCCACCCGCAATTCGAAGCCATTGGGCGTCCACACCGGCCCGGGGCGCAATCCGCAGGTCCGCATCTCGAACCCGGACGGCTCGCCGGTCTTACCCGGTCCGTGCCGGAACGCCTGAACAGCACAGGCCAGATCGAAGGCCATGACCCCGTCCAGCGCGAGGGCGACCACTTGCTTCATCCTCGCAAGTTTGACACGAATCCGAGCATCACTGTCATTTGCGCCACTCGTCGCCGACCTCATCGCACACTTGACTCCAAGTGCACACCGGATTCGATGAGAAGGAGGGCAACGTGGCCGGACCGACAGGCCTCGATTGGGCATGGGCCACCAGCTCCGGTGGTGCGCTGTCGGGGGCGCAACGCCGCCGATTGGCTGTTGCGACCGCTCGTACGCTGCCCGCCATGGTGCCCAACCGGGTCCGGCTCGCGCTGGGCCGGCGGGGGCGCGGGAAACTGGAGTTCGCCGGTCTGCGGCTACCGGATTCCAAGCTCGCCGTCGCGGCGGAAACCGAGGCGCGCGAGGCGCTTTCCCCGCACGTGCTGCACCATTCGCTTCGCACCTACTATTTCGGACGGGTTCTAGCCGATCTCGACGGTGCCGCCTATGACGACGAACTCGTCTACGTCTCCTGCCTACTGCACGATTTGCGGCTCGAACACCCTACGCCCGGACGGTGTTTCGCAGTGGCAGGCGGGGAACGGGCCGTTACCGTCGCACTCGGCGCGGGTGCCACCCAGGAACGGGCCGACGCGATCGGCGCGGCCATCGCCGCCCACATCACACCCGGCGTCGCCGAAGATCTCAGCGATCCGGGGGGCTTCGTCTCCGCGGGGGCTTCAGTGGACGTGCTCGGGACGCGGCTGGCGGAGCTGGACCGGGATTGGGTCGCCGAACTGCTGCGACGTCATCCGCGCCAGGAGTTCAAGCGGCACGTCGTCGCGGCATTCCGAGCCGAAGCGAAGGCGATGCCTGCGGGCCGCATTCACTGGCTCAACCGCGCGGGCTTCCTGATGATGATCCGGATGTCGCCGTTCCCCGAATAGCCTCGCCGCCCAGCGGGATTCCGGATCGGATCGGCAAAACTTTTGTCGCGCAGAACAAATCGCCCCGCACCAGCTGTCCGATGGTGCGGGGCGATGCTACTTTGGGTGGAGTGTCAGCCCAGACGCTGCTTGAGCGCCTCGAACTCGTCGCGTACGCCGGACGGCAGCTTGTCACCGACGAACTCGAACCACTCTTCGATCAGCGGGATCTCCTTGCGCCATTCCTCGGCGTTCACGGCGAGCGCCTCGTCGACGTCCTCGGCATCGACGTCCAGCCCGTCCAGGTCGAGCTGCGTGGCGGTCGGCACGTTACCGATCGCGGTCGCCTCGGCCTCGGCGGAACCCTCGATGCGGCCGACGATCCACTCCAGCACGCGCGAGTTCTCGCCGAAGCCGGGCCAGAGGAAGCGGCCGTCCTCGCCGCGGCGGAACCAGTTGACGTAGAAGATCTTCGGCAGTTTGGCCGCGTCGGCGTTCTTGCCGAGGTTGATCCAGTGCCCCAGGTAGTCGCCGACGTGGTAGCCCAGGAACGGCAGCATGGCCATCGGGTCACGGCGGACGGTGCCCACCTTGCCCTCGGCGGCCGCGGTCTGCTCGGAGGACAGCGTCGCGCCCATGAACACGCCGTGCTGCCAGTCGAAGGACTCGGTGACCAGCGGGACGGTGGTCTTGCGGCGACCGCCGAACAGGATCGCCGAGATCGGCACACCCTGCGGGTCGTCCCACTCGGGCGCCAGGATCGGGCACTGCGCCATCGGCGTGCAGTAGCGCGAGTTCGGGTGGGCGGCCAGCGTCTCGGTCTCCCGCAGGTACCAGTCGTTGCCCTTCCAGTCGATCAGGTGGTCGGGCTCGCCCTCCAGGCCCTCCCACCACACGTCGCCGTTGTCGGTCAGCGCGACGTTGGTGTAGACGGTGTTGCCCGCTTCCACGGTGGCCATGGCGTTCGGGTTCGAGCTGCGGTTGGTGCCCGGCGCGACGCCGAAGAAGCCGTACTCCGGGTTCACCGCGTAGAGGCGGCCGTCCTTGCCGAAGCGCATCCAGGCGATGTCGTCGCCCAGGGTCTCGGCGCGCCAGCCCGGCACGGTCGGCTGGATCATCGCGAGGTTGGTCTTGCCGCAGGCGCTCGGGAACGCGGCGGCGATGTAGTACGCCTTGTTCTCCGGGGAGATCAGCTTGAGGATCAGCATGTGCTCGGCCAGCCAGCCCTCGTCGTGGGCCATCGCCGAGGCGATCCGCAGCGAGTAGCACTTCTTGCCGAGCAGCGCGTTGCCGCCGTAGCCGGAGCCGTAGCTCCAGATCTCCCGGTCCTCGGGGAAGTGGGTGATGTACTTGGTGTCGTTGCACGGCCACGGCACGTCGGCCTGGCCATCGGCCAGCGGCGCGCCCACGGAGTGCAGCGCCTTCACGAACGGGCGGTCGGCGCCCAGCTTCTCCAGGGCGGCGGCGCCCATGCGGGTCATCACGCGCATCGACACCACGACGTACTCGGAGTCGGTGATCTCGACGCCGAGCTTGGGGTCCTCGGCGCCCAGCGGACCCATGCAGAACGGCACCACGTACATGGTGCGGCCCTTCATCGAGCCGCGGTACAGCTCGGTCATGGTGGCGCGCATCTCGGTCGGGTCGACCCAGTTGTTGGTCGGGCCCGCGTCGGCCTCGGACTTCGAACAGATGAACGTGCGGGATTCCACCCGGGCCACGTCGGAGGGATCGGAGAGGGCGAGGAAGGAGTTCGGCTTCTTCTTCTCGTCCAGGCGCTTGAACGTCCCCGCCGCCACGAGCTGCTCGGTGAGCCGCTCCCATTCCTCGTCGGAGCCGTCCGCCCACACCACACGATCCGGCTGGGTGAGTTCGGCGACTTCTTGTACCCAGGCGAGTAGTTCGCTGTGCTCGGTCGGCGCCTTGCCGTCGGATCCACGAAGACCAGGAATGGTCGCTGACGTCATGAAAACTCTCCTGAGATGGGCGACTACTCGCTGCTTCGCCGCCTGGCCCTAGGCCCATGACCAGCGCGAATGCACCGAGCGCCACCGTTGGCGGGAAGGCGCCCGCTCCGACCGGTCGAATGCGCACCCTCAGCAGGGCGGCAGATCAGGACTTAGCGGACGCCCAAGTTCCTGAATAGAGGTTAACGCGATGTGACGGCCGGTACGGTATCGGGTTCCTCACTGTGTACCCAATTGGTCGTTCGTTTCAACAGGTGGAAGCCAGCGATCGAGAAGCCGGAGATCGCGCTCGCATGCGGCGAGTTGACCAGGCTGCGCGGCCGCGATCCGGCGCAATTCGGCCTCCACCTGGGCCACCCGGCGATCGGTCTCGACCATTCGCGCGGTGCTTGCCTGGACCACATGGTCGGCCAAAACCGTCTCGGCTTCCACGAGCGCGGTCGCCACTCGCTGCTCGAGCTGGGCTTTTACGTTGACCAACGCGTCGGCCACCCATTGCCGGATGTGCGCTCGCTCGGCGAGCTGGCCGCGGGCGCGCACCACCCACGCCGCCGCACCACCGCCGAGCAGCAGGGTGACCGGCACGGTCGCGACGTCCAGAGCGGGGACGAGCGAGAACGGAGCAACCAGCAGGCGACCGAGGCCGACGCCCGCCGACGCGCCGAGCGCGATCATAAGGTGATCTTCGACACCCCGGTGGCGGGGCCCGGGATCCGGTCCCACCCGAGGGGCCGGGTCGCGCCGTCGCGGCGGTATCTCCCGATCCGCACCCGCGATCCGGGCGCTCAGTTCGGCGAGGCGCTGATCGATGATGGGGTCGAAAGCGCCGGTCAGTTCCGTGACGGCTCGCTGGAGCCGGGCGGGGTAATCGGCGATCGCCGCGGTGCGCAGCCGGTCCAGTTCGGCGCGCGCGGTGGCGTGCAATGCGCGGACTCGCGCGCCGATGTCGGTCATCAAGTCCACCCGGGCCAGCTGCAACTGCCCGCGCAGGGTGGACATCGCGGTGGCGCGTCCGCCGTCCCGGCCGGCCAGCAGAACGGCGCGTTGCTCGCGCAGCCGCGCCGGTTCGGCGCCGGAGCGCAGCGCGGCCACCTGCTCGACCACCCGCTGGCGGGTGTCGGCCAAGACCCGCGCGGTGACCGCGCCCGGCCGGTCACCCCCGGCGGCGGCCGCCGCGGTGAGCCGCGCGTGCAGGGCCCCGAGACCGGAGCGGTCGAGCAGTCCGGCGTCGCCCGCGGTACGTGCGGCGGCGGCCAACCGCGCCGAGACCGGGACGATGTCCAGGTCGGCGGCACCCTGCTCGGCGAGCAGCTCCAGGTCACGCGTCCACACCGCGCGCCAGTCCTGGTAGGCGTGGATGCCGTTCATCGCCAGCAGCAGGTGGGTGCCGTCCGCGCGCAACCGGTGGATCACCCCCAGCAGGTCCGCGCCGAGGGTGGTGCCGGCGTCGAGCAGGATCAGCGCCACCGCGGGCGGAGCGGCCCCGACGGGCGAGGCGGTCTCCACCGCGTCCGGGTCGGCGACCGGTTCGGACAGCGTGACGCGCGGTTCGAACCGGGCCAGCTCGGTGCGCAGCAGGGTCGTGTTGACGTCGGCGGGGCCGATCACCGTGACCGCACCCGCCGCGCCGGACCCGTGCACCGCGCGCAACAACGCCATACCCTGCGGGTTCCAGCGCTCCACCACGGCCGCCAGCTCGGGCGAAGCGGCGACCGCCGTCGTCAGGGCCGCGCGATCGGATCCGCCCCCGACGGCCGGGCCTGACATTTCAGGTCCGGCGGCCGAGGCCGGATCCGCCCCGGCAGGCGCGGCCGCCGTCGCGGATTCCGGGGGCTCAGAGACCGGCACTACTCATCCGTTCCCATAGTCGGACGTACCCGTTGTGCACGCGCAAGGCGGCGCGACGGGCCGCCGGGGGCATATCGCTGGTGACGACGGCGCGCCAGCGGGAAGCGCGGGTCAGCGCGTCGTCGGCGTCGGATGGCGCGGGAGCGGGATATCCCGCCGCGAGGTGAGCCACCTCCGGCCCGGCGAGTCCCGCGCAGAGCCCGAGCCAGAGAGCGTCGTCACTGAAGAGATAGGACTCCAAGAGGTCGCGGGCACGGCCGCCCTCCTCCGGTACCGCGCGGGCCGCGAGCCGGGCCAGCTCGTCGAGCAGTTCGCCGCCGCGCAGCGCGGACACCTGCTCGTAGCGGCGCTGCAGCAGCCGGTGCAGCGCGTCGATGCCGCTGGCCGCGTGCAGTATCTGCAGCAGCGCCTGCGGGGTGAGCTGCGGATCATGGCGAAGGGCCGCGCACGCGCAGGCCACGCCGTACAGGTCCCAGCGGCGCAGCAGCTCCTCGCGCTGCGCGGCGTCCGGCCCCGGCGCGACGAACAGATCCGGGGAGAGGATCAGCGCCGGGTCGGCTGCACCGGCCAGCTTGCGCAGCAGGTCCAGTTCGGCGCCGGTCAGCGCGCCCGCCCTGGTGCGCATCGCCAGCGACGCGACCACCGGCACCACCGGAATCCGCAGTTGGCTGCCGTACTGTTCGGCCGCGGCCACCGCGTCGCCCCAGCGGGAGCCGATCGCGTCGGCCTTGTTCAACACCGCGATCGTGCGCTGCGGCGGCAGCGTGGCCAGCACCCTGCGATCGGCGGGCGACGGCGCGGCCGACAACACGTAGACGACGATGTCGGCGTCGAGCGCCGGATCGGGCGCCCCCGGCTGGTCCACCGGATCGGTCTCCACCGCGGACATGAGCGCGAGCGCGTGCAGCACCGTGGTCCGTCCCGCGTGCGCACGCCCGGTCACCTGGATACGCGGCGGTTTGCGCCAGGCGCTGACGGCCGCTCCCGCGGCGTACCCGATCTGGGGATCGCGCCCCTGCCCGAACCGCAATTCGGCGAGCAGCTTGTCGAGCTGATCGTGATCGGACGTGGGAACGCCGCGCTCCCGCAACGGCCCGTCGGAATCAGTGGCTGTCGGCATGCTGCACACCCCCTTATTACGGTGCGCAATTGTGTCAGAAGTCCGGTCGCGGGACAGGCTCGACCGCTCAGCTGCCGCTGAAGTACTTGTTCGCGGTGCGCACCGCCCAGTTCGGGGCGTATTTCGCCACCGTCGCCAGTACCTTCGCCTGCGTGCCGACCTCGTAGTGCACCTTCGGCAGCCGGGCGCGCTTGCGCGTGGCCTCCCAGATCCCGGTGGCGACGTCCTCCGCCGACAACCGCACACCCAGCGACTTCGTCGTCCCGGTCGTCACACCGTCCACCATGGCCGTGGCCACGAACAACGGCCAGATCGCCAGCACCCGGATGTCGTAGCGCTCCCACTCCAGGTCCAGCGCCTCGGTGAAGCTCTTGACCGCCGACTTCGTCGCGCCGTAGCTCGCGAGTTCGGCTTGGCCGTAGATCGCCGAAGCCGAGCAGAGGTTGACCACCTGGGCGCCCGGAGTGTCGCGCAGATAGCGGAACGCGCTGTGCGTTCCTGCGAGCACTCCGACCAGGTTGACCTCGACGATCGCCCGATGGGCGGAGAGCTCGAGCGACTCGAACGGCCCCGCTCGCAGTATGCCCGCGTTGTTGACCAGGATGTCCAGCCGCCCGGTGGCGGCATGGAACTCGGCCAGCCGCTCCGCCCACTGCGTGTCGTTCGTCACATCCAGCACCCCGGTGTGCACGATGCCGCCCTTGTCGGCGATATCACCAGAGAGCCTGGTCAAGCCCACTTCGTCGATGTCGTAGGCCCCGACGTGGTACCCCTGCGCAGCGAAAAGCAAGGCCGTGGCTCGCCCGATACCGGCCGCCGCGCCGGTGATGAACACTGTCGGTCTGCTCATGCCGGGGAGTCTAGTGCCGCGGACGCCGTGTACTCCGGGGTTCCCAGACGCCCGGTCGGTCACTTACCCTGCTGAAGTGGTCGGCACCACAACCGGTGCGCAGCTTCACCTTTCGCATGCGGCAACCGACCTCGACGATGAGGAGGTTGCGATGACCGCGAATGTCATCGGCGCTGCCGACCCGGAACCCGGCTGTCCCACGGACCGCAAACCCTTGCTGCCCAGCCTGGACCCGTTCCATCGACCGCCGAAGGGATTCGCGGCCAAGGCACCGGGCACCATCCTGCGCAGCAGGAAGATCGAGGTGGCGCTGTTCGGGATCGTGCCGCAACAGGTGTCGGCCTGGCAGCTCCTGTATCGCAGCTGTGACCTGCACGGAGCCCCGGAAGCGGCGATCACCACGGTCCTGCTGCCGCTCGGCGCGGAGCCGGACGAGGATCGCCCGCTGCTGGCCTTCCAGACCGCGATGGACGCGGTGGCCGAGAAGTGCTCCCCGTCCTACGCCCTGCGCTACGGCGCGCGAGCGCTCGGGTCGGTCACCCAGCTGGAATGGCTGCTGGTCGCGAACGCGCTGCGGCGCGGCTGGGCGGTCAGCATCGCCGACCACGAAGGCCCGCACGGAAACTTCGGCGCCCCGCGGGAGCCCGGCTACCGCGCGCTCGACGGTATCCGCGCCGCGCTGCGCTTCGGCCCGCTCGGGCTCGGCCCCGAAACCCGCGTCGCGGTGTGGGGCTACTCCGGCGGCGGCATGGCCAGCTCGTGGACGGTCGAGATGGCCCCCACCTACGCCCCGGAACTCCACATCGTCGGCGCGGTGCTCGGCGCCCCGGTCGGCGACCCGCGCCAGGTCTTCGACCGGCTCAACGGCACCCCCTTCGCGGGCCTGCCCGCCATCGTGATCGCCGCCCTGCGCAGGCTGTATCCCGCGTTGAGTTCGGTCATCGATGACGAACTCGACTCCGAGGGCCGCCGGTTCGTCGTCCGCGCGGAGAACGCGACGCCGCTCGGCGCGATCCTCGGGCTCGCGGGCAAGAAAGTGGACGACTTCCTCAGCCGCCCGCTCTCCGAGGTCCTCGACACCCCGGAACTGCGGGCGATGTTCGACGATCTGCGGCTCGGCAACGCGGCGCCGACCTGCCCGCTGCTGGTGGTGCAACCCATCCACGATCAGGTCATTCACATGGACGGTATCGACGGTCAGGTGGCGCGGTACCGCCGCGGCGGCGCCGCGGTGACCTACGTCCGCGACCGGCTCAGCGAGCACTTCTCGCTGCTGCCGCTGTCCACGCCCATCAGCCTGGACTGGCTGGCCGACCGGCTTGCCGGGCAACCGGTGAGCGATACCGGCGACAGCACCGTCTGGTCGGTCGCCGCCTCGCCGTCGGGCGTGCGCGGCCTGCTGGAAATGGCGGTGACCGCGGCCAAGGTCGCGCTGGGCCGTCCGCTGCGTCAGGAGCAGCCGACGGCCGCCAGGATCGCGCCCGCGCGCGCCGCCTGACCTCCTGCTCAGCGGCCCGTGCACAACCGCTTGCCGCACGGATCGCCGGATGCTGGACAATGGACGCCGTGAACGACGCCGCGAACCATACTGCCGAGTCAGTTCCGGGCCCGCCGTCCACAGCTTCGGCTCCGGCCGAGGGCGGGCCCGGGCACAAGACCGGCTCCCGCCTGTACCCACGAGTCACCAGCTTTCGGTCGCGCAGGGGCGCGCTGACCGCGACCCAGCAGCAATCCTGGGACCGGATGTGGCCGTCGATCGGCCGCGAGGTCGCCGACGAGCCGCTGGACGCGGCCGCCTGGTTCGGCCGGGACGCGCCGCTGGTCATCGAGATCGGCTGCGGCACAGGCACCGCGACGGCCGCCATGGCGCAGGCCGAACCGCACCTGAACCTGATCGGCATCGAGGTCTACCAACCCGGCCTCGCGCAGTTGGTGCAGCGCATCGAACGCGAAGGGATCGGCAACATCCGCCTGCTGCGCGGAGACGCGGTCGACGTGCTGGAGAACATGATTGCTGAACAGTCGCTCACGGGCGTACGCGTCTTCTTCCCCGACCCGTGGCCGAAGGCACGCCACCACAAGCGGCGGCTGCTGCAGCCCGCGACCGTTGCGTTGATCGCCAGCCGCCTGAAGCCGGGCGGTGTGCTGCACGTCGCCACCGACCATGCCGGCTACGCCGAACACATTCACCAGGTCGGAATGGCGGAGCCCCTGCTCAAAGGATTGAACGAGGCCACGGGCGGGGTCAGCGAACAGCATCGCGCCACGGCCCCCATCGGTTTCGAACGCCCCGTCACGAAATTCGAAGGCAAGGCACATCGCGCCGGTAGCGCCATCACCGAGCTCATATGGGGGAAGATCGACCGATGAGCGTCAGTGAGATGGCCCACGAAGTGGTCGATGTTGCCGGGGAGGTGCACGGAGGCGGAGCGGAAGGTCTGGGCGGCTCGGCGCCGGACGTGCGCCGCGTCCTTTTGGTGTGGGACGCCCCGAACCTCGACATGGGTCTCGGCGCCATCCTGGGCGGTCGGCCGACCGCGGCCTACCGCCCCCGGTTCGACGCGCTCGGCCGCTGGCTGCTGGCCCGGACCGCGGAACTCTCGGTGGGCGCGGTGCACCGGGTGGAACCCGAGGCCACCGTCTTCACCAACATCGCGCCCGGCACCGCCGACGTCGTCCGGCCCTGGGTGGAGGCGCTGCGCAACGTCGGCTACGCGGTCTTCGCCAAACCCAAGATCGACGAGGACTCCGACGTCGACGCCGACATGCTGGGGCACATCGCCCTACGCAGCCGTGGCGCGGGCCTGGCGGGCATCATGGTCGCCTCGGCCGACGGCCAGGCGTTCCGCGAACCGCTGGAGGAACTGGCCGCCAAAGGAGTGCCGGTCCAGGTACTCGGGTTCCGCGAGCACGCGAGTTGGGCCGTCACATCCGATACTCTCGAATTCATCGACCTCGAGGACATTCCGGGCGTGTTCCGTGAACCACTGCCCCGGGTGAGCCTCGACTCGCTGCCCGACGAGGGTGCCTGGCTGCAGCCGTTCCGGCCGCTGTCGGCACTGCTCACCTCTCGCCCCGCCCAAGGAGTCGCTTAGTGTTCACACGCTGGGGCGATCTGGTATACCGGCTGCGTTTTGTCACCATAGGCATCGTCGTGGCCGGTCTTCTGGCTCTCGGCGGCTACGGCCTCGGGTTGGAGGACCACCTCAGCTCCAGCGGGTGGGACGACCCGACCTCCGAATCGGCGCGCGCGGCGCGGATCAAAGACGGCGCCTTCGAGCGCGATCACAACTCCGACGTCATCGTGTTGTACACGGCGCCGGAGGGCAAGACCATCGATGATCCGGAATTCAGCGGCAAGATCGTCGAGAATCTTTCCGCCCTGCCCCGCGAGCACCCGGACGAGATCACCAAGATCAACGGGATCTACTGGCGCAACGACGCGAACATTCCGGTGCAGACCAGCGTTTTCGCGTCGAAGGACAAAAAGTACGCTTTCGCGTCCATCGCCATCAAGGGCGACAACGACACCGAGATGGTGCGTAACTACCGCAAGGTGAAGAACGTCTTCTTCATCCCCGGAGTCGACGTGCAAGTGACGGGGTTGCAGGCCGTCGCCGGCACGCTGAACGACACCATGGCCGACGACCAGAAGCGCATGGAGATCCTCGCCATCCCGGCCGTGGCCATCCTGCTCTTCCTGATCTTCGGTGGCATCGTCGCGGCCGGGCTCCCGCTGATCGTCGGCGGCCTCACCGTGATCGGCGCCTGGGGGATCGTCCGCTTCATCACCGAGTTCACCGAAGTGAATTCGTTCGTCTCACCGGTCGTCTCGATGATCGGCCTCGGCCTGGCCATCGACTACGGCCTGTTCATCGTCAGCCGGTTCCGCGAAGAACTCGCCGAGGGATACGACACCAGGGCGGCCGTCCGCAGATCGGTGATGACAGCCGGCCGCACCGTGGTGTTCTCCGCGACGATGATCGTCGCCAGCCTCGGCGGCATGCTGCTGTTCCCGCAGGGCTTTCTGAAATCGGTCGCCTACGGCGCCATCGCGACGGTCACCCTCGCGGCGCTGAGCTCGATCACCGTATTGCCCGCCATGCTGGCGGTCCTGGGCAAGCGCGTCGACATGCTGGGCCTCAAGCGGTTCCGCAAGACCAAGACCGCCGACGAGGTGGAGAGCGGCTTCTGGGGGGCCTCCACCCGCTGGGTGATGAAGCACCCGCTCAAGATCGCCATCCCGCTGTGCATCGTTCTGCTGCTGCTGATCATCCCGGTCAAGAACCTCAGTTTCGGCGGCATCAACGAGCGGTATCTGCCGCCGGACAATCCGACCCGGCTGGCGCAGAAAGAGTTCGACTCGGTCTTTCCGCTCCGCAAGTCGGACCCGATCGAGCTGGTTTTCGTGGTCGACGATCCCAGCCTCGCTCCCGCCGTGGGCAAGGTGGTGAAGGAGGCCAGCCAAGCGCCCGGCCTGGCCGGCGAATTCGCTTACCCCCCGAGTACGGCGCCCAACGACAAGACCATCTTCAAAACCTCCACACCATTGGCCAATTCGGAGGACTACGACCCGACCATCGATTACCTCCGCTCGATGGAGGTACCCGACGGCGTCACCATGCTCGTGGGCGGTCAGCCGACGATCCAGAAGGACAGCATCGACGCGCTGCTGAGCCGGATGCCCTTGATGATCGCGCTGGTGCTGTTCGTCACGACACTGCTGATGTTCCTGACCTTCGGCTCACTGGTGCTGCCGATCAAGGCCGCGCTGATGAGCGCCCTCGGTCTCGGGTCGACGCTGGGCATCTTGACCTGGATCTTCATCGAGGGCCACGGCGCAGGCCTGCTGAACTTCACTCCGCAGCCGATCATGTCGCCGGTGCTGGTGCTGATCATCGCGATCATCTACGGCCTGTCGACCGACTACGAAGTCTTCCTGATGTCGCGCATGGTCGAGGCGCGCGCGCAGGGTGCGAGCACCACCGAAGCCGTCCGGATCGGTACCGCGCAGACCGGCCGGATCATCACCGCGGCCGCGTTGATCCTGCTGGTCGTCACCGGTGCGTTCGCCTTCTCCGACCTCGTGATGATGCAGTACATCGCCTACGGCATGATCGCCGCGCTGTTCATCGACGCGACGGTGCTGCGCATGCTGCTCGTCCCGGCCACCATGAAGCTCCTCGGCGACGACTGCTGGTGGGCGCCGGCCTGGATGAAGAAGGTGCAGGAGAAGGTCGGGCTCGGCGAACCCATCCTCGACGACGAGCGCGTCGGCGGGGGCGACGTCGTGGACCTGGTCAAGACCACCCCGATCACCGACCCGGTGACCATGCAGATCCCCGCCGTCGCCGCCGCCAACAAGGTGCCGCGCAGGCGCAAGCCGCGTACGGTCGCCGAGATCGAGGCCGACGCGCCCACCAGGCGGCTGGACCGGATCCCGCCGTCACCCGCACCGCAGGCGCCGCCCGCACCGCCGCCGCTCGATCCGGCCAGGCAGCGCCCGGAACCGCCGAGGAATTCCACTCCCCCGCAGGGAGAGCCGATTCGTCCGCGGCGAATTTCGCAGGCTCCGAACGCGCCCCGTCCGGACCAGGCGCAGCTGTGGCCACAGTCGAGTCCCCCTCTGCCGCAAGATCCCCCGGCGCCGCGGCCGGTGCCTCCCACGGGTCTCCCGCCGGAGCAGAACGCACCGCACGTCAGTGTGCCGTCGATGATCTTCCCCGAGCACAGCCCGGGCGCGGCCGTCTCGCCGGTTACGCCGCCGGTGCCGCGACCGACTCACACACCGGAAGCCCGCCCACTGTCCGCCATTTCGCAGGACCCGACCGTCGACCTGGCACAGCAGCCCGCTGCGTCCCGCGAGGCGCGGTACTCGCCGCCCGACGTGCCGGGCGCTCCCGCGCATCGCGCGCCCGAGCCCGAGCCGCCCGTCGAGCCGAACAATGGACCGGACACCACGAATCGCAGCAGCATCGAGAGCTGGATGGCCGAACTGCGCTCTTCCCGGCGCCACATCGGCAGGCCCGAGGAAGGCCGGCACCACAGCGGCGACGGCCGCACGGTGAGCGTGAACGAACTCCTGCGCCGCCGCGACCGCGAGTGAACGGACGCCACTGATCGAGGTCGGCTACTCGGCATGCGGGTCACGACTCGCTCCCGCGTCGGCGAAAGCGCGGGCGTAGCGGGTTCCGGCCAGGAGCAGCAGGATGCCGACGACGAGGAAGGCGGCGACGCGGACCAAGCCGTCCAGGGTGGCCAGGTCGAAGAGGAACAGTTTGGCCAGAGCGGCTGCCGTGACCGGTAACCCCGAACCCAAGGCGAGTTTGGCTACGGCGGGTGCGGTGGCGAGCCTGCGCAGTCCGAACAGGAGGGCGCCGGTCGCGGCGGCCATCCACAGGATGGTCGCGCCGCTGTGGCCGATGAGGAACCCGTTCGGCGTACCGGTCGCGACGCCGATGGAGACGGTCGTCGCGGTCACCGCGTAGAGCCCGGCGACGCTCGCGGTGATCCATTGCCACTCACTGCCCGCGGCCGACCCGGCCATTCGCCGCGCGCACCACAGCGCGACCGCGACCACCCCGAGGGCGAGCACCGCGCCGAGCACGGTCGCCACGCCCAGGTTCGTCTCCGAGCGATGCTGCGAGGCGAGGACTTCCGGGCCTGCGATATTCAGCAACGCGAAGCCGCCGAGCACGGCGAACGCGGCGCCGATGCCGGCCGCGGTGCGGGAGATCCGCTGGCCCGCGACGCCGAGGAAGGTCAACGCGACCAGGAACAGTGCCGTGGGCAGCGTCCGGGTCTCGGTCGCGCCGACGCACGCCTCGAGCAAGGCGATCGAGCCCGCGACGGCGGCCACGAGTGCGGTGTGTCCGGGAAGGCGCACGGCCGCATTCAGTTTCGGCACCATGCTCATCGCGGCGACGAGCAACAGCACCGTGGCGGCGACCGTCGCCACCGCTACCGCGACGGCCCGTTCCTCGAACATCCCCGGGGCGAGCAGCACCGGCACGAGCGCTGCCGCCATTGTCAGCGAGGCGGTGAGATCGTCCGGCCTGTGCCGGACGACGACGATCGTCCCGGCGAGCCCGACCAGCGCGACCGCCGCCGCGGCGACGAGCAGCGTGATGCGCTCCCCGGCATCGGGTGTACCGACAACCGCCGCGGTGATGAACGCGAACGTCGCCAGCACGGCGGGCAAGGTCCGCGCCACATGCAGGTACGGCCAATTCCTGGTCAATTGCACCGGCACGCAGGCCGACTGCAACACGATCAAGAACGCGAGCAGCACCAGCCGTGTGGTCAGCACCGGGGACAGCGCCGCCGCGGCGAGCACCACCAGCACCGCGAAAGGCTGTGAGCGCCATTGCATCGCCAACGCTACCCCCGCGGCCGCGACACCGAACGCGACGGCGAGCCCGAGCACCGGATGCAGCCAGTGGTAGATGGCGGTCACCGCGACGACATCGAGATAGGCACCCGCGATGCCGGTGGCCGCCAGAGCGATACCGCCGACCCGCCCGCCGGTCTGCCCGAAAACCCGCACGCCCGCGCCCACCAGCGCCACCGAGAAAACCGCCCCGGCCACCACTCTCGGCACCGGTCCGAAGAACCCCGCCTGCGCGGCCAATACCAGCAGCATCGCGACGCCGATCAGCGTCACCCCGACACCGGCCAGCGCCAGGATCCGGCTGATCACCCCATCGCGCTGCCACCACGGCGTGTGCGGCACCGATGGCCTCGCACGCGGGGGAACGGGCGGACGCGGCGGCACCGCGCCCGGCATCAGCCCCTGCGCGTTCGGCGGCCACGGAGCGCCACCCCAAGCGCCGCCGGGTGGGGCGAAACGTGGTGCGTAGGCGGGTTGTGGCGGGGGAACGGGCATGCCACCGGTCGGTGAATGGCCGGGCCAAGGCGGCATGACCGGTGGTACCGCGCCGGAGGGCGCGGGCTCCGATCCAGCGAACTCACCTCGCGCGGGCGAATCGGTCGACGCCGCCCCCGCGACGGGACGGCCGGTCGCACCGGATGCCGGCTCCCCAGGCACACCCCACGCCACGCCGCTCTTACCTGGTACCGAACTCCGCGCGACCGGAGCGCCACCGCCCGCACCGGATGCCGATTCCACAGGCACACCCGACTCCCCGCCAGGTACCGAACCGCCCCCGACCGCAGCACCACTGGATGTCGATTCCGCAGGCGCACCCGACGCCCGGATACCGCCCCCACCTGGTACCGAGCCGCCCGCAACCGCAGCGTCCGGGACGCCGGATACCGAACCGCGTGCTTCCCCGGTCCCGAACGCACCGGGCGCCACCGATGGGCCGGAATCCCTCTGGACGCCCGAATTCGCGGCCACTTGCTCGCGCAGCAGCTCCAGATCCCGCCCGAGCACGCCCAGCTGTGTCCCCAAGGTGGTGAACTCGCCGGAGAGCCGCGCGAGCAGCACCGGATCGATGGAGGTAGTCATGCCTTCATGCTGGTTTCCGCGACGCGCGCGAGCATGAGTAGTTACCCCCGGTAGACAGCAGAGTTCTACCCGGCCGCCCAGGTGGCCCCGCCCGACCGGCCCGCACCCGTGCAGTCGGATACGGGCCGGTCGCGCCAGGTGGTCAGTGGGCGCGCAAACCGATGACCTCGTGGACGGCGTCGATCACCGCGGAACGAGACGGCATGCGCAGGACGCCCGGCGCGGGCTCGCCCGCCCAGTGCCAGCCGAGCGCCGAATCGGAACTCGGAAGCAGCACGATGCGACCGCCCGGGACCACGGTGACCTCGTGGCCCGCGAGGCAGCGCCGGACCGGTACCTCGACCGGCCGAGCGGGGCTCGGCGGCGTGACGAGAAAGGTCCACGTGCGTTCGCCCGGGTCGGCGATCACGGGGGCGGTGTGGGTGCGGCCCAACTGGGACAGCACCATCCGCCCCAGTTCCGGCGGCATGACGATCGCCCCGATGATCGAACCGGTGGTGACGGTCGGGCGGCCGGCGAGAAGCTGAACCGGCAGCCCGTAGGTATGCCGCAGCAGATGCGCGATTTCATGGGGAGTGTGACAGCCTTCGAACATCGCCCTACTCCGCATCGCAGAAGCCGAATACGGTCGAGACGACGGGCTTTCGGCGTAGCAACCCGCGCTGGTCACGCACCCGTGTTCTGGTGTTCGCGGACAGAGCGCTGACCTGGCGTAGCGATCGAGTTGCGCTGTGGCGCGCCGGTCGCGTGGTCTGTGCACCGGGCCGCCACGCGCGATCGGCGCGCCCGGCCTGCACGGTGTTATTCGGCATGATTTTCATCGCCGCCGCCCTTTGCAGTCAAAGTTGCAGAAAGGCAACGGTATTCCAACCAGCAGCGAACGAGTCGTACGCAATGTCCCACTTCGTTCGTACCGGATAACATAGCGTCGTACTCTGAAACCCAGATTTAACAAAAGGACTTGGGTATGGACGAATCGTCGATCGGAGTTCGGATCCGCCAGTTCCGCGGCAAGGCGCTGACCCAGCGCCAGCTCGCCGACCAGGCCGGAGTCAGTGTGGATCTGGTGCGCAAGCTCGAGCAGGGCGGCCGCCAGACCGCCTCCATCGCGAGCTTGCAGAAGATCGCGCGGGCCCTCGACGTGGACATCGCCGATCTGATCGGCAAGCGCCACGGCGTGCCGTCCGCCAACCCGGACGCGGGCATCGTGGCCATCCGCCGCGCCCTGACGCCGGTCGACGACCTGCTCGGCGAGACCAAGGAGGAGGCGGCGGTCAGCCTGGACGACGGTCGCCGCGCGGTCGAATACGCCTGGGGCGCCTACTGGTCGGGCCGTTACGAACTGCTGACCTCGATCCTTCCGCCCGGTTTGACCCAGCTGCGCGCCACCGTGCACTCCGCGCGCAACGGCTCGGTCGCGCCCGCCAACGAGTTGCTGGCCAGGATGTACTGGGTGACCGGATGCACGCTGGTGCATCTCGGCCAGACCGATCCGGCGTTCCTGGCGATCCGGGAGGCGCTCGCCGCCGCCGAGTTGGGTAACGACCCGCTGCTGCTCGCCACCATCCGCGGATCGGTCGCCTGGCAGTTGCTGATACAGGGCCGCTACGACGAGTCACGCGGTGTCGCGTTGAACGCGGCCGCGACCCTGGAGCCCTCCGGCGAGGTCACGCCCTCGCACCTGTCCGCCTACGGCTCACTGGTGCTGCAAGGCGCGACCGCGGCCGGCCGGGCGCAGGACGTCCACGACGCCTTGTCGCTGGTCGAGACCGCGAGCGAGGTCGCCCTGCGCATCGGCGCGGATCGGCAGGATTACGAGACCTATTTCGGCCCGTCCCAGGTCGTCATGCAGACAGTGGATGTCAACGTCTCCTCCGAGCGCTACCCGGAGGCGCTGGCCGCCGCCAAGGACATGCCGGTCAACGGCAGTCTTCCGCAGGCGTCGCGGGCACGCCACCTGGCCGACACGGCGGTCGCGCTCACCCGCACCGGAAGGCACCAGCGCGCGCTGGACGCTTTGCTGACCGCGGAACGGGTGGGCGGCGCGGACTGGTTGAAATACCAGACGCTGCCCCGCCATATCGTCACCGAACTGCTCGACCACGACCGCAAGGTGCCGCTGCGCGCGTTCGCCCGCCGGATCGGGGTCAACACCTAGGTCGCCGGCCGTTCGCCGGCTCGTTCGATAACCTCGTCCAGCACCTCGCGCGAGCGCAGCAGATCGGCGATGGTGCGGGTGATTCGCTCCCGCTCGGTTCGCAGCTCGGTGACCAGTGCGGGCGTGGCGTACTCGTTCGGACCGCCGTCCGTGTCGCGCATGCAGGGCAGGATCCGCGCGATCTTCTTGCTGGTGAGTCCCGCCGCGAGCAGCTCCTGAATGTGGATGACCCGGTCCACCGCCCGCTCCGGATAGTCGCGGTGACCGCCGGGCGTGCGCTCGGAGGCCAACATGCCTTGCTCCTCGTAATAGCGCAGCGACCGCTCACTCACGCCGGTACGCTCGGCGAGCTCTCCGATCCGCATCTGCCACCTGGCCTTTCACGTCCGGGCTTGGATCTCACATCAGTGTCAAGTTTTACCGTCTGACCCATGACGAACGCAGCGGACTCGGGCATCCGGACAACAGCGGGCTGACTCCGGTCCGCCCTCGCCGATCCCGCTGCCCGGCGCCGTGCACGCTCCCACCGGCGCGCAGGATGCCATCGTCCCGCTGGAGATGTCCACCGTCGATATCCGGGCCACCATCGCCGATTTCGTGCCGGCGGCCCGAAACGCCATAGCCGCGGGGGTGGAGGTGCACAGCGCGAATGGCTATCCCGTCACCGCGCTGGCCGACCGTGGCCTCGCCTACCTGCACTACGTCTTCGCCGACCCGGATCATGCGCTGTTGCAGCGCATCCGGGCGCTGTGGCCGGGCGTACTGATCGCCGACCCGAACCTCGGCTGGGGCGTCCCCCCGGCCCGAGGACGGCGGCAGGCAAGCCGCGCAGCGCCTGCTCGCGGGCGGCGCCGACCTGATCTCGCTGGGCCGTTCCTTCCGGCCAACCCCGATCTGGTCGAGCGGTTCCGCACCCCTGAACCCCGTGCGCGACGCGTACCTGATGTACGTGGGCGGCGCCGAGGGATACACCGCTACCCGGCGCTCGCCCCCGCGGCGGGCTGACTCCTGGGCTCAGCGCCCTATCAACCGGCGCCACTGCGCGCTGAACGGATGCTTCGCGGTGACCGAGCCGAATCGCATCCGGCCGTGCACCACCAGGTGCAGCGGGCCGAGCGGCGGCCCGGTGCGGACCTTGTTGTTCACGCTGGAACCGATCAACTCCAGCCCGTTCAGGTCGACGGTGGCCTCCGCGGGCACGATCAGGGTGAGCGATCCGCAGAAATCATCGACGCGGATCTCCACCACCTGGGTCGACATGATCGCCTCGGTGAAGTCCAAGGTGACCCCGGACATCCAGTTGTTCAGGTGCAGCGTGGGCGGCACCTGCCACGGACCGCGGCGGTTCACCCCGGACATGCGCGAACGGATGACGTTTCCCACGGAGTTCGCGCCGGGCACGGGATGGGCCCGCGCGGCGAAAGCGGGCGCGGAGTTCACGAACGGCGACCGCGGTGCGGCGGGTTGCCCGACCAGGCGGACCCCGGGCAGATCGATGAGTACGGCGTTCAGTTCGCCACGGGTCTTGGCGGCCAGCGCGGTGTCCATCCGCTCGGTGAACTCGCCGAGCGAGAGCATGCCGAGGCCGACCGCGCGCTGCAACAGCTGACCGACGTGTTCGCGCTCGGCGTCGGACACGCGCAGTTCCCGGTCGCCCACCGCGCCGCCGGAGCCGACCGCATTGGATACCGATTCGGGGCCGCCCATACGTTCGAGGTTACCGAGCGCGCGGCCACGGCCGCATCAGGGCGATCCCTGATTCGGGGGGTTCGCGTGGGCTATTCCAGCCCCTGTTCGATGGCGTAGCGGGTCAACTCGACCCGGTTCGCCAGCTGCAGTTTGCGCAACGTCGCCTGCACATGGTTCTCCACCGTGCGATGGCTCAGACCCAGCCGCGCCGCGATCTGCTTCGCGGACAGTCCTTTCGCCACCATCCGCAGGACCTCGGTCTCGCGCTCGGTGAGCGCGGGCCGGTGCGGCTCGTCGGGTCGCGCGGGCGCGGTCGCCATTCGCCGGTATTCGCCGAGCACCAGGCCCGCCAGGCCGGGCGTGAACACCGCTTGACCGGCGGCGGTGGCGTGCACGGCAGCGATGAGCTCGGCCGCCGACGCGCTTTTGACCAGGTAACCCGAGGCGCCCGCCTTGATCGCGTCGAGCACGTCGTCGCGTTCGGCGGACGCCGACAGCACCAGCACCCGGGTCTGCGGTGACACCGCCAGTACCTCGGCGGTGGCCTGCGCTCCGTTGCCGTCGGGCAGTTGCATGTCCATCAGCACCACGTCCGGGCGCACCGCCGCGGCGCGCCTGGCCGCCGAGCCGACCCCGTCGGCCGTGGCGGTCACCTGGAATCCGGCCTCGGTGAGATCGCGGGAGACGCCGTCCCGCCACATCGGGTGGTCGTCCACCACCATCACCGAAATGGAACCGGCCGCTCGGTCCGTCATCCGTGTCTCCCGTCTACGCTCATTTCGGCACCCGGAATTCCCATTCGGTACCGAACCCGACCCCGCCGTCGATCTCGGTGAGCAGGTCCGCGCTGCCGCCCAGGGCGGCGATCCGCCCGACGATGGACCGGGAAACCCCCATCCGTCCTTCGGCTTCCGCCTCGGCCAATCGTCCCGGCGGGATGCCGACGCCGTCGTCGCGCACACTGATCACCAGTTCGTCGCCGGTGTCCTCCAACAGCACATATGCCCGAGCATCGGGTCCGGCGTGCAGTGCCACATTGGACAGCGCCGTCGCCACGGCCGAGGCGATCTCGTTCGCCATCCAGCGGCCGACCCGTACCGGATCGCCCGGCGTGGACACCGACACCGTGGGCGTGGACTGCGCGGTCAGCAAGGGCCGCAGGTCGACCTCGGCTCCGCCCACGTCCCGGTGATCGGCCTGCTCGGTGATCAGCACGCGCAGCGCCACCTCCTGCTCACCGGCGCGCAGGGCCAATTCCTCGGTGGGGCCGCCGATCTCGCTGCCACGGCGCTTGATGTAGCTGAGCACCTGCAACACCCCGTCGTGCACCTCCCGGGAAAGCCGTTCACGCTCCTCGGCCGCCGCGGTCAGGCGCACCGCTCGCTCCAGTTGGTCCTGGGCGCGGCGCGCGGTGTTCGCGGCCAAGCCGAGCGCCAGACCCACCGACACGAGCACCGGCACCGTCGCATCCGTCCACACGTCCTCACCCCACTGATCGCGCACGGTCAACGACACCGCGGCGATCAGTGCGCCGGACAGCACGCCCGCGAACGGTCCGCGCAGGATCGCCGCGCCGATCACCGCGTTGGTGGCCCACAGCGTGGTCGGCAGCGTCTGATGCCCGTGGTACCACCCGTAATCGGCGACCAGCCGCGTGGCGGCCATCAGTCCGATCACGACCACGTGGTCGCCGATCACCACCCAGGTGCGCAGCCGGGCCACCTCGGGGAAACGCCACTGCGACAGCATGATCGCCGAAGCGCCCGACCACACCGCCATCAGAGCGACGAGCACCCAGCTCAACCGCTGGTTCGTGTAGTACGGCACCGAGGCGACCTGCTGACCGACCGCGTACAGCAGCGTGACCAGCCGCAGCGCCTGGGCGGCCCGCCACAGCGGTGTGGTCGCCACGTCGGCCGAGCGCAGCTCAGTCCTTCGCCGTGCCGTCGGCGGCTTGCGCGCCGTCATCGGACTCCGCTTTCTGCTGCACCGCTTTCCGCTCCACCGCCCGCTTCTGCGACGCCTCCATGAGCGTCGCGGCCAGGTCGAACCGGCCGGGATCGGGTCGATCCGGATCCGCCGAATACAGCCCGCGATGGTCGTCGCCGGTCTGTAGTTCCTCGTACAACTCCTCGGGACTTTCCAGCAATGACCGGATCGCCGTGTTCATCACCGCGACGAGCGGCACCGCGAGCAGACCGCCCGCGATCCCCCCGATCACCAGGCCCGCGGTGATCGCCAGCACCACGGCGAGCGGATGGATGCTGACCGCCCGTCCGAGCAGCAGCGGTTGCAGCACATGGCCCTCGAGCTGCATGACCGCGATGATGATGCCGAGCACGATCAGTGCGGTGACCAACCCTTTGGTCACCAGCGCGATGAACACCGCGATGAACCCGGCCAGAAACGCGCCGATGATCGGGATGAACGCGCCGATGAACACCAGCGAGGCCAGCGGAAGCGCCAAGGGCACCCCGAGAATGGCCAGCCCGGCCCCGATGCCGATGGCGTCCACCGCGGCGACCACGACGGTCGCGCGGACGAATCCGACCAGCGTGCCGAACCCGAGCTGCCCGGCGGTGCGCACCCGCTCCCGGTGGTCGGTGGGCACGATCCTGGTGACGAACTCCCAGATCTGGTCGCCGCCGTAGAGGAAGAAGATCAGGATGAACAGCGTCAGGAAGGTGCCGGTGAGCAGTTCGGTGATCACGGTGGCCGTGGTGAGCGCCCCGCTGGTCAAGCTGTCCTGATTGGACTGGATCGCCTTGACGATGGCGTCGCCCGCGTTGCGGATCTGCTCGTTGCTCAGATGCAGCCTGCCGTTGATCAGCCAGTCCTGGATCTGATGGATGCTGTCGGTGAACTTGTTCGACAGCTGCGGCACACCGGCGACGAACTGTTCGACGACGAAGGTCATGATGCCCGCGACCACGCCGATCGACCCGACCAGCGCCACGAAGACACCCACCCCGCGCGGCACGCCCAGGCGCTGCATCCAGTCCACCAGCGGTGCGAGCAGGGCCGCCGCGAGCAGCGCGATGGCCAGCGGGATGACCACGGTGGCCAGCTTCTGCACGATCGCGGTGACCGCTATCGCCAGCGCGAACAGCACGAGCAGCCGCCAGCCCCACTCCGCCGACACCCGGACGATGGGATGCACCGTATCCGCCGCGGGCCGTGCCAGCGTGATTCTCCGCTCTGGACTTGACTTCGGGTCGGTCACCTTCGTGAGCCTAACCGGCTCGGCCGAACCCCGTCCGCGATCAGCGGCGGCACGACCGGCGGCCAGCGCCCCGGACATGCCGACATGATCGAAACGCTAGATTGGACCCGTGTCAGCGCCTCTGGAAGCGGTCAAACAGACCATGCGAACGCGCTGGCCGCTGTACCTGACATCGATGCTGCTGGCGAACGCTTTCGGCGCGGTTCTGTTGTGGGCCTTCATCCAGTACGGACTACCCGTCCCCGAGGGCGAGCCCTCCGGTGCCAGGCGCGCCGGCCTGCTCATCCCGGCCGTGGTCTTCGTGACCGGCGGCCTGCTCAGCATGGCCGCCTCCGCGTTGATGCTGCGCCCGGTGATGCGCTGGCAGATGCGCGGCGGACCGCCGAGCCGCCAGGAGCAGATGGCCGCGCTGCACGCGCCGCTGCGCCAGGCGATCCTGCATCTCGCGCTGTGGCTGATCGGCGGAGCCGTGCTGGCCACCCTGATCATCAAGGACACTCCCGCCCTGGCAGGCGCGGTCATCGTCACCGAATGCATGGCCGCGACCATCGTGTTCGGTTTCACCTACATGCTGGGCGAACGCATCCTGCGTCCGGTCGCGGCCCAGGCGCTGACCGAAGGCACCTTCGACCACACCCTCACCCCCGGCGTCGGCACCAGGATGGCGATGACCTGGGGCATGGGCACCTTCGCGCCCACCATCGCGATCGTGCTGCTGTGCGTCACCCAGATCTCCTCGGACGTGAAGTTCTCCGCGCAGTCGCTGGCCATCTCCATCCTGCTGCTGTGCGGAGTGGTGATCATGCAGGCCCTCGCGCTGTCCATGCTCACCGGCTCGAGCATCTCCGACCCGGTGCGCCAGCTCAGCCAGGCCATCGACCGGGTCCAGGCCGGGGCGCGCGACGTGCAGGTCGAGGTCTTCGACGGCAGCGAGATCGGCCTGCTGCAGGTCGGCTTCAACCGGATGATGGAAGAGGCCGCCAAGCGCCGCCAGCTGCAGGAGCTGTTCGGCCAGCACGTCGGCGAGGAGGTGGCGCAGCGGGCGCTGGACTACGGCACCGAACTCGGCGGCGAGACCCGGTTCGTCGCGGTGCTGTTCGTCGACATGGTCGGCTCGACCGCCGCCGCCGCGGAGCGCCCGCCCACCGAGGTGGTGAGCCTGCTCAACGAGTTCTTCCGCATCGTGGTCGATGTGATCGACCGCCATCACGGCTTCGTGAACAAATTCGTCGGTGACGCGGCGCTGGCCATCTTCGGCGCCCCGCTGGACCGGCCGGACGCGCCGACCGCCGCGCTCGCCGCCGCGCGCGAACTGCGCGAGACCCTCCGGGAAGTCCCCGGCCTGGACATCGGAATCGGCGTTTCCGCGGGCTTGGCCGTCGCGGGGAACATCGGCGCCGCCAACCGCTTCGAGTACACGGTGATCGGAGATCCGGTCAACGAGGCGTCCCGTCTCACCGAACTGGCCAAAGAACGTCCCGGACGGACGCTTGCCTCCGGCAGCGCGCTGTATTTCGCCGAGGAAAGCGAGCAGGACCAGTGGGAGACCGGCGACGAGGTGCAGCTGCGCGGCAGACGCAGGAAAACGCTGTTGGCCTGGCCACGAGAACGGGCCGACGCGCCCGACGATACCGATGTCGAAACGGCGCGTTCGTTAGGCTGACCGCGTGACGGCCGACGGGGAACTGGCAGGAGATCCTGCGCCGCCGCCCACGGCGGGTTCCCGCCGTGGCAGATTCCGCTGGGTGAAATGGGTGCTGGGGGCCGCCCTGCTGGCCCTGCTGATCGCCGAGGGCGTGTATCTCTGGCCGCGCTTGCACGAATCCTGGCGCAAGCTCACCGAGATCCACTGGGGCTGGCTCGCGGCCGCGATCTGGCTGCAGGCGTTGTCGATGAGCGGCTTCGCCAGGGTGCAGAAACAGTTGCTCAGCGCGGGCGGTGTCGCGGTGAGTCAGCGCAGGTCCGTCGCGGTGGTCTACGGCGCGACGGCGATGTCGGTGACGCTGCCCGCGGGCCAGGTGTTCTCCACCGCGTTCACCTATCGGCAGACCAGGCGCTGGGGCGCGAGTCCGATCGTCGCCTCCTGGCAGCTGGTGTTCTCCGGCGTGGTCGCCGCGGTGGGGCTGGCGCTGCTCGGCGTCGGCGGCACGCTGCTGGCGGGCGGGCGAGTCGGCCCGCTGAAGCTGATCCTCTCGCTGGCCGCCGTGGTTGCCCTGGTGTGGGCGGGCAATCACGTCTCGCGCAAACCCGGTTCGCTCGAGGCGCTGCTGCGCAAACTGCTGGCGCTCGCCAACCGGGTGCGCAAACGCCCGCCCGACCACGGCGTGAACAAGATCGCCGACGTGCTCGACCAGCTGGAATCGGTAGAGCTCGGCAAGCGCGACGGCGTCTTGGTCACGCTCTGGGCGCTGGTGCACCGTTTCGCCGACGTGGCCTGTCTCGGCGCGGCCTGCTACGCGGTCGGCGCCGATCCGCGCATCGCCGGACTGCTGCTCGCGTTCGCCGTCGGCAAGGCGGTCGGATCCATCCCGTTCGCGCCCGGCGGCATCGTCTACGTCGACGCGACGCTGATCTACGGTCTCACCGCGGCGGCGGGCCTGCCCGCCGCGCAGGCGGTCGCGGCGGCATTCGTCTATCGGATGGTGAGCTTCATCCTGGTCGCGATCGTGGGCTGGATCGTCTTCCTGTTCCTGTTCCGCACCCCGCAGGCCGACGACGCGGAGTTCGAGAAGGAATTCGAGCAGCGGCGGCTGTGACCGCCGGCCGCGCCTCGGCTCCCGTTACGCTGGCCCGCGTGAGGAAACTGTGGCCGTTCCTGGTCGATGCGCTGCTCGTGGTCGTGTTCTGCGCGATCGGCAGACGCAGTCACGACGAGGCGGTGCTCGCCGGACTGCTGCGCACCGTGTGGCCGTTCGCGACAGGGTTGGTGGCGGGCTGGCTCGTCGTGGTGTGGCTCAGGTCGCGCGCCGCCGCGGGCGACGCGCGGTTCGACATCACCGCCCTGTGGCCCAGCGGGGTCGTGGTCTGGGCCTGCACCCTGGTCGGGGGCATGCTGCTGCGCGTGGTCAGCGGTCAGGGCACGGCGGTCAGCTTCGTGCTGGTCGCCGGGGTGGTGCTGGCCGTATTCCTGCTCGGCTGGCGCGCGGTGCACAAAGCCGTGCGGTGATCACGGTTCCGGAGTGGCCAGCGCCTGCAGCATCCTGGCCGCCATCCGCGCCGTCGCGTCCTTGCTGTCCACGTCGTTGATGTGGATCGCGAAGACCAGATCGCCCATCGACCCGATCAGCCACCCGTCCGGGCCCGCCGTCGCGGCGAACGCGTCGACGTCCCGGTAGCGGCGCACGCTCGCCAGCTCCGGCGTGTTGGCCGCGTCGCGCAGCATGCCGCGCAACCGGTCGGCGGTCTGCGGTGGCAGCGGGTCGAGCTTGGCATCGGTGGCGCTCGGGCGTCCGGCCTCGATCATCGGCGGCGGCACCGTACCGCGCACGATCGTCGCCGCGGCGATGGCCATGCCGAACGGGCTGGCCAGCACGGCGTCCGAGCCACCGCCCTGGAGTACCTGCTCGGCGCTGCGCCCCGCGGTGGCCAGGCGGCCGGTCACCTCGTCCAGCCCCGGCACCTTGAAGTCGATGCCGACGCCGAGCGCGGTCGCCGCCTCGGCCACGTCCTGCACGGAGACGTCCTGCGGCGCCTTGCCTTTCGCCGACGCCGCGACGGCGCGGAACAGCTCCATGTTGCCGCCCACCGGATACAGCCCGGTGAACGCCACCGAGCCGTGCTCACTGGCCTGGCTGTTCTGCGCGACCGCGACCACCGCTCCGCTGGACGGCTGGATCGCCACGATGGAGGCCTGCGTCGCCACGCTGACCACGGCGTCCTCGGCGGCACGCTGTAAGCGCTGGTCCATCGTGCCCGCGATATCCGGTCCCGGCGGCCCCTGCTGACCGGCGAGCTGGGTGATGAACCGCCCGTCCTGCTCGAACAGCTGGACGCCCCATCCGGAATGCGCCTCCTGGCTCTCCTGCTGCACCTTGCGCAGTGCGTCCAGCATCGGCGACCAGACCCGGCGGTCGGCGGAGATCAGGCGCGGCTGCTTCTCCATCACCACACCGGGAATCGGCGCCATCCGCGGTTCCAGGATCGCGAAGTCGCCCTCGCGCAGATTCACCGCGACGATCGGCTTGCCCTGTGATGTGGCCAGCTGCTGCATCAGCGCCGGACCGGTGATCAGCGGCGCGACCGGCTCGATGGCCCTGGCCAGCGCGTCGGTCGACGCGACCGGGTCGGGCATCTTGGCGGGATCGAGCTTGACGACGTTGATCACCTGCTCGGTCATCAACGGCTCACCGGCGATGTCGTTGACCCGCGGCGCCGGTGTCGGGTAGGTGCGCGCCAGCCGCACCGTCCGGTTGTGCGCGAGCTGCGGCATCACGACCGCGGGCTCCCAGGAGATCCGCCAGCCGATGGCCAGCTTGCGCACGTTGCCCTGCACGCTGTAGTTCCAGTTCTTCCGCTCGCCGAAGCTCCATTCGACGTCCATGCTGAAGATCGCGGACTGCGCGTCCAGACCGATGAACTGGGTCTTGCGGTAGTCGACCTCGCCGCTCTGCAGGCCGCTGAACATTTGCTTGAGGGTTGCCGAGGCCGCAGTAGGGTACGACGTCAGGTCTGCCGCCTTCGTGTAGTCCTGATCGTCGAGCAGATCCGTGAAGCGCTCTACGACCGCTTCGGCTTCGTTCTGCTTCTCGTGTATCCCGCACGACCCGATCCCGAGCGCGAGCGCCGCCACCCCCATGAGTGCCATTGCGCCGCGAACACGAAAGCGGCGGGATCCCCACACGTCCATGTCGCCCACTCTTCACTCTTGTCACTCCAGTAACAAGACCACCGTACCCGAAAAAGACCAGACCGCGATGCCTCCGTAGCGCGGACGTTACCCATGCTCAGCATCCCAATTCTGCCCCGGGATCTCGCATCTCGGGTGGCCTTTCATGATCATCGTCCAGCCGGTCGGCGGCAACCGGCGCCGCTACCGTACCGGCCTTCCCGAAAAGTCGCGCGGTTACTACCGCAGTCGACGTTTCGAATCAATAAATACCCCGAAGCGTGCGGATCGAAGCAATCGGACCCCTGTTCGCACAGAGCGGAACCCGCGTACCGAGTTGCGAAGTAATCTTGTAATCAATGAAAGCAACGCACCACGGTAAGTAGGTGACCCACCATGAGAAACACACACCGCGGCGGCCGGGGTTTCGGTCGCACGGGCGGCTGGCAGCAGGCCGACCTGCCGGACCCCTCGGACGTGCCCGACTGGTTCGCCGGAAGGTTGCCCAGTGACTGGTTCACCGGTCCGCCGGTGATCGAGATCGACCGGGACGAGATCGTGGTCATCGGTGAGCTGCCGATCCCGCAACCGGAGAAGCAGGCCACCGACGAGGCCGAGGCCCCGGCCGACGAAGTGCCGCGCGCGACCAAGGAGGGCGCGGTGGCCCGGTTCCGCGAGTCCACCCGGCCCGCCCGGATGCAGATCGCGAACGAAGCGCAGCACCGCTACCGGCGCAATGTGGCCTGGGGCGTCTCCGTGGACGGGGAACGGACCCTGTTCACCCACCTGGCCGTTCCCGTCATGACCCGCCTGCGTCAGCCGGAACGCAAGGTCCTCGACACCTTGGTCGATGCCGGTGTGGCCCGTTCCCGCGCCGACGCGCTGGCCTGGACCGTGAAGCTGGCGGGCAAGCACGCGGAGACGTGGCTGGAGGAACTGCGCGAGGCCATGCGCAAGGTCGACGACCTGCGCTCGGAAGGTCCGCAGGGGCTGTAAGCCAGGCCGGGCCCGGTCGAGGCGGCGCGGTACGGCGCGGTATCTTGCCGTGCATGGCTGTGACCTCGGACGCGACACCGGGCCCGATCCTGGTTCTCAACGGCCCGAACCTCAACATGCTCGGCACCCGGCAGCCGGAGGTGTACGGGTCGGCCACCCTGGACGACGTCGTGGAGTTGTGCAAGCGGACCGCGGCGAGGTTCGACCGGGAGATCGTGGCCTTCCAGTCCAATTCCGAGGGCGCGCTCATCGATCGCATCCATCAGGCGCGCGGCGCCGAGTCGGGCATCGTGATCAATCCCGGCGGCCTCACCCACACCTCGGTGGCGCTCCGGGACGCGCTGGTGATCCCGGAGCTTCCCATCGTGGAGGTGCACATCAGCAATGTGCACGCCCGCGAGGAGTTCCGGCACCACTCCTACATCTCTCCGATCGCGACCGCGGTGGTCGCGGGAATGGGCATCCAGGGTTACGCCGCCGCCGTCGAATTCCTGGCCCGCTCGGCCTGAGTTCACCGCAGCTGGAAGACCGGAAAACCCGGCGCGATAGCGGCGAGTTCCTCGTCGGTGGCGTCCTTGGTCACGCCCTCGAAGAATCTGCCGACCTCCCAGCCCCACTTCCTCAGGTAGAGGCGCAGCAGCGGCACCTTGTCGGCATCGGCCACCTCGGTGGCGGTGAACGTCTCGGCCTTGCGTCCGAGCCGCAACTCGCCCCCGCCCGCCGCGCGGAGGTTGCGCACCCACTGCGTGTGCCCACGCGGCGCGACGAGGAAGCGTTCGCCGTCTTCCCGCACCATCACATTGACCATCGTCGTGCGCCACTCCCCGCTCTTGCGCCCGCGTACCGCGAGCAGCCGCGACCCCATCACGCTGATGCCCAGCTTGGGCAGCAGATTGGCGATCCGGTTGAAGATCGCGTCGAATCCGGCGGGGCCGATGTAGCGGGTACTGAGGTCCATGACAACTCCTTTGTGAGCACTGCTCTCTATAGAGAGAAGTGTTCCACGGAGTGTGCGATGAAGTCAAGAGCACTGCTCTCTGTTAATGGGCCTGCCCGCGATCGTGCGAACACTTCTCGTGCGCATTCCGCGAGCGAGTCCTCGACCACGTGCCGTTGATCATGAGTTCACAACCGGGGCCGGGTCCGGCAACGGTTGCCCTGTCTCCAGCAGCGTTTTCAGGTTGGACAGGATGCCGGGCCAGCCGCCGCTGATTCCTTCCAGCACCGGACTTCCGGGCTCGAAGCCGTCGTGCACGACCGTTAGTTTGACGATCTCGCCTTGGGGCTCGATCTCGAACGTCACCTTCGATCGCGGCTCGCGCGCCCAAGCCGCGACGTCGTCGGGGTTCATCTCGAAAGTCGCGGCGAAGGCCGGGTCGAAGGTGTGCCAGGTGTAGGAGAGGCGGCGGTAGGGATCGGCTTCGAGGACGACTTGTTCGGGGTCCTTGCTGGTCCAGTCCTGCTGATGCCAGACCATTTCCGAGCCCGGACGCCAGTCCGTGTCGAAGCCGGCGCCCCAGTAGCGATTGGTGAACGCCGGATCGGTCAGCGCCTGCCACAGCTTCTCGGCAGTGGTCCTGATGTAGGTCGTGTAGACGAATGCGTTGTCGCCCATGGGTTCTTCCTCCAGTGCTCGCTTCAGGTCGGCGAGTGCGTTCACCCGCGCGCGGTCGTACCGGTTGATCCAGCGGTCGGCGATGGCCTTGATCGGCTCGGCATTGAGGTAATGCAGCTTTTCCCGGCCGCTGCGCCGGGTGGTGATGAGGTTGGCCGTCTCCAGTACCGCGAGATGCTTACTCACCGA
This sequence comes from Nocardia gipuzkoensis, assembly GCF_021183645.1. NCBI lineage: Bacteria > Bacillati > Actinomycetota > Actinomycetes > Mycobacteriales > Nocardiaceae > Nocardia > Nocardia gipuzkoensis. The sequence continues at coordinate 2,359,796 of NZ_CP089225.1, forward strand.
CTGGCGGGCCATCGCCAGCCCGGCGCACAACTCCCGCAGCGTCTGCCCATTGCGGGCGTTCAGGCTGTCCAGCAACCGCCGCCTGCTCGGGTCGGCCAGTGCTCGAAACACCTCGTCCATCGCCCACCTTCCCAACGTGCAGCCTTCTGGCTGCCTATTGCCACAATAGGCAGCCACATAGCTGCATATCAACCCCTGAAATCGAACCGACCTCGCAAAGGCGGTGGTTTCCGCACCTACGTGCGTGGAACCCACCGGCTCTGCGAGGTCAGATCCGGGATCGGAGGTCAGGGATTGCGAAGGAGGGCGTAGGTGGAAACGGGTGTCCCGGCCTCCTCGCTGGCGGCGATGGCTTTACGCCAGAGCGCCTGGGCGGCGTGCGAGAGAACGGCGTCGACGCCGACTTCCTCACTCGCGTCGATGACGTGCTGCGCGCCCGCGTCCATCATCTTCAGACTGGCCAGCGAAGCCCAGCCGCCGTTCTGGTTGGCGACCGAGAACTCCTCCATGAAGTAGGGGAAGGCGGCGGCCGAGCGGATCGCGAACGGCACGAACGCGGCGATGTCGTGACCGGCGCGGTCGATCATCGCGGTGGCCTGGTCGAAGGCGAGCAACCAAGGATGGAAGATGGTCAGCAGGCCCTGGTAGAAGACCTGTGCCAGACCGTCGTCTTCGCCGAGGTATTCCTGCGGGCTCAACGGTCGCAGCAGCTCGGCGTGCGCGTCGAAGACCTCGCGGGGACCGCTGTAGAAGATGTAGGACGCCGGGTGCACGATATTGTCCCCCGCCGACATGACGCCGCCGGAGAGGAACTGGGCGCCGTGCGAGCGAACCCACTCCGCGCCCTTGCGCGCCTTCTCCGGCGAATCGGAGGACAGATTCGCGATCACCTTGCCCTTCAGGTGGCCGGTCGCCTGGCCGAGCACGTCGTACATGGCCGCGTAGTGGGTGAGGCTGAGTACGGTGACCTCGTTGGCGTCGAGCGCGTCGGCGACGGTCGCGGCGCGCTTCGCGCCGAGTTCGACCATGGCGTCGACCTTCTCGGGGCTGCGGTTCCACACCGTCACCTCGACGCCGGCGTCCAGGAAGGCCCGGACCATCGCCTGCCCCATCGGCCCCAGGCCGACGACGGAGACAGCACGGGCGGTGGTCTGCTCGGACATGATGGGTCCCTTCGGTTCTCGTTGGATGTTCGGGTCGGCGCCGGAATCCATCGTCGTTCTCGCAGGTAGAGTCGGGAAGACCGAACGTCGAGGTGCGGTTGCTTACCTCGAGGTTCGAAACGAGGTCAAAGGAGCGCGGTGGGCATGAACAGTGACGCGGATCACGATGTATGTGGCATGACGGTCGCTATCGATGTCGTCGGCGGCAAGTGGAAGATGCACCTGATGTGGGTGCTCGGCACCGGCCCCCAGCGCTTCGGCCAGATCCGCAGGCTGCTCGACGGAGTCAGCGAGAAGGTTCTCGCCGAGAACCTGCGCCAGCTGGAGTCCAGCGGCGTGGTGCATCGCGAGGTCTATCCCGAGGTTCCGCCCCGGGTCGAGTACTCGCTCACGCCGCTCGGCAAGGAGCTGGCCGTGGCGCTGCGTCCGCTCGAGGAATGGGGCGATCGGCACCGGCACGAACTGGCCGCGAACCTTCTGGCGTCGGCGAGCTAACCCACCCACTCGGCGGCGATTCGCGCGCCCACCCGCTCGAGCAGCGCCGCCGCCTGCGCCATCGAGCGTTCCGGGTCGGGTTCCAGCTCGGCGAGCGCGTAGCAGTCCGAAAAGCCCGCGGCCCGGATCTCGTCGGGCGCGAGCAATGTGCGGCCCGCCACCGCGAGCACGGGCACATCCGCCTTGCGAGCCGCCGCGCATACGCCGATCGGCGCCTTGCCGTGCAAGCTCTGCCGATCGAGTGAACCTTCACCGGTGACCACGAGGGTGGCGTTCGCGAGCAGGGCGGGAAAATCGAGCAATTCGAGCACCACCTCGATGCCGCTGCGCACCCGCGCGCCCAGCACGGCGAGCGCGCCGAACCCGGTACCGCCCGCCGCGCCCGCGCCGGGATGCCGCGCGAACTCGGGGCCGACGAGTTCCGCCCAGGTCGCGAGCGCGGATTCGAGGACGCCGACGTCGGCGGGCCCCGCACCCTTCTGCGGCGCATACACCGCCGCCGCTCCGGTCGGCCCGAGCAGCGGATTGTCGACATCGCAGGCCAGCGTGAACCTCGTACCGGCGACACCCGGGTGCAGCGCCGAACGGTCCAGTCGCGCAGCGCGGGCCAGAACCACTCCGCCGCGCGGCAACTCCTGTCCCTCGGCATCCGAAACGCGGACGCCGAGTGCCTGCAACATGCCCGCGCCCCCGTCGGTGGAGGCGCTGCCGCCCAGACCGAGCAGGATCTCGGTGACCCCGTGGTCCATCGCGTGCGCCAGCACGACCCCGAGCCCGAACGTGCTCGCGCGCAACGGATCGAGCCGCCCCTCGGGCAGGATCGCCAAGCCGACGACGGCGGCCAGTTCGACCACCGCGGTGGCACCGTGCCGGGCATACGACGTGCGGCGCGGCACGCCGGTCGGTCCAGGAGCGGTCAGTTCCACGCGCGTCCAACCGGCCGCGACGAACGCCTCGACCGTGCCGTCCCCACCATCGGCGACCGGCACCTGCCGGATCTGGGCCTCCGGTGCGCTCCGCCGCAATCCCGCCGCCAGAGCCGCCGCCACTTCCGGCGCGGCGAGCGACCCCTTGAACTTGTCCGGAGCGACGATCACTCGGGCGGTGGATGCCGGCGTCATCCCCACATTGTCGGCCGCGACCGGACCCGCCGCATCACGACCCATCCGCCACGAGCCACCGTCGTGCAAGCCGCTGACCTCCGGCGACCGTGGAAATCCACACCCTGCCTCAGGAGGAGGGCCGAGTCCGCTCAGCTCGCGGGCAGTGGAGCCTGGGCGGCCTGGGTGATCGCGACCTTTCCGGTCCGCAAATAGGTGACCACGGCCTCGTCCACCGCCGGGTTGCCGCGACCGAACGTTCCGTGGTCGCCACCCTCGACGACGACCAGCGCGCCGCCCAGTGCCGCGGCCATGGCGGGACCGCCCTCGTACTTGGTCAGCGCGTCGTGGCGGCTCTGCAGAACCAACGGCGGCGTGCGCAGCCCGGCACCGGTGATCGGCACCGGCTTCGTCACGGGTTTCCACAGCCCGCACGCCATTCCGGAACGCACCAGGTCGGCCCGTGCGTCCATGGCGTTGCCGCCGGAGGCGATGGTGCCGACCGCGGCGCCGAGCAGCTCCGGCCTGCCTGCCACGGCGTTCTCGTTGCAGGTGATGGCGCTGAAGACGAAACGACCGGTGGGATCGGTCGAGGTCGCGCCCTCGATGGCCCGCAGGCGCTGCACGTTCGCCGGATCGGCGGCGGCGTCGGCCATCGCGCGGGCGAAGGTGGGCCAGAAGGCGCGGGTGTAGGTGGCCACGGTGGTCGCGCCGAGCAACGGCACTTGCGCGGAGACGCCACCGCTCACCAAGGTGCGCAACAGGTTCTGCACTTTGCCGAGTTGCTCGACGCTGCCGGTGTAGCCGTCCCGCGCGATCTCGGCCAGCGGCTCGGGCAGCGCGCCGGGCAGGTCGGCGAGGCTGGCGGGCGGTGGGGTCAGGTTGGCGTACCAGCCGCCGCCCTGCGCGGCCGCCAGCCGGACCCAGTTGCGATAGACCTGCAGGGCGGTGTCGCCGAGGTGGTATTCGTCGTCGTGTTCGGCGATCCAGGCGAACAGATCGTCCAAGCGCTGTTTGCCCGCGACCTGCTGCTGAGCGAATTCCTCGGTCCACACCCAGTCCGGGTTGACGTTGGAGTCCAGGATCATTCGGTCCACCCGGTCACCGAACAGCGCCGCGTACACCGCGCCGAGGTAGGTGCCGTAGGACGTGCCGAGGTAGCCGATCCGCTGCAGACCGAGCGCGGCGCGCACCGCGTCGAGGTCGCGCGCGGTGTTCTCGGTGGTGATGGTGTCCAGGTAGCCGGGCTGCGCCGCGTCACAGGCCTTCTTGATCTCGTCGCGGTTACCGCCGCCCAACGAGACCTGTTGACCTTCCTGGTTCTTCGTCCCCCCGCATTCCAGCGGTGTTGCCCAGCGCAATCCACGCGGCTGGACGGCGATGCGGTCGTAATGCTCGGCGAGCGCCGCGGGGAACACCTCCACCCGGCGCGCCCAGAAGTCCAGAGCGTCCGCACCGGGGCCGCCGGGGTTGGCGAACAGGACACCCTCCCGCTCGCCCGTGGCGGCGATCCGGCTGACGGTCAGCTCGATCTCGGTGCCGTTCGGATCGGCGTAGTTCATGGGCACGCTGACGACGGCGCACTGCACGCCCCGATCGGCGGATACGGCGCCCTCGGGACACTTACCGAAGACGACTCCCGGCGCGGCCTCCGCACCGCCGGTGACGATCGATCCCCCCAGCAGGCCCACGGCGACGACGGTGGCCGCGACCCGCGAAACCCGCAGTGTCCTCATCATGTTCCGTACCTCCCCGAGCCTGCCCGCTCGCGCGCGACGACGGACCCGACCAAGAGCATTCTGCGCAGGCCCGCCGGGACAGACAAGTCGGTGGCGGGATTCCGCCCCGCCCGGTGTGTGATTTACCGGGACAACGGCGCACAGAGTAGCGTCGAGCCATGGCGACCGAGGTCAGCAACAACACCGCACTGGAACGCTTCGAGATCTACGTCGACGGTGCGATCGCCGGTTACGCCGAATACCAGGACACAGCCTCCGAGCGCGCGTTCGTGCACACCGAGATCTACCCCCGGTACGAGGGCCAGGGCTATGCGCGGCTCCTGGTGGAGACCGCGCTCAACAGCACTCGCGACGACAAGCTCGGCACGCTGCCCATGTGCCGGACGGTGCATCACTTCATCGAGACCCGTCCCGAATACCTCGAGATGGTGCCGCACTGGGCGCGCGACCGGCTGAATCTGCCGCAGTAGCCGTTCAGTACGCCGCGACGGCGGCGTCGAGCGCTTTCTGCAGATCGGTGCGCACCAGCCGGGCGATGTCGCCGGGCCGGGGCGGCAGCTCGAGCACGGGCACACCGAAGTGGAAACTGGCCCCCTTGGCCTCCTCCTTCGTTGCCCGCACCGTTCGCGGTCCGTAGCTCAGCGCCATGGAGACCAGCACGGGCTCGGCGCCGAGCTTCATCGCGCGGAACGCGATGTGCCCGATGCCGCTGCCCACCGCCTGCACGCGGGCGGGGTCCACGTCGTTGCAGGTGCCCTCGGGGAACACCGCGATGCCGTCGCCGCGGGCCATCCGCTCCGCGCAGACGTCCATCATGCGCTGGCCGGCCGCGTTCACCGCGCGGATGCCGTGGTCCTTGCCGCGGAACACGGGGATGCCGCCCATCATGTCGATCTTGCGCCGCTGGTCGGGATCGATGAACAGTTCGTCCTTGGCCAGCACGCGCACCCGGCCGATCACCCGCCGTAGTCCGCTGCGCCAGGCGGCCGCGGCCACGGTGTAGGGATCGCTCTCGGAGAGATGATTGATCGCGAGCAGCAGCGGCCTGCCTTGCGCGACCACCGCGCGAAGCGCTTCACGGGCACCATCGGCGTAGGTGACGCGCGGGTGATAGCGGCGGCCGAGAATGGCGTAAGCCCCCCATGCCTTCAGGCGGTTCTGGCGATGATCGCGGTAGAAGTCGTACACGGTGTCGCTGTTCTCGAGGCGCACCTCGGGCGGTTCCATGACCTGGACTCTACGAGGTCACGTCGGCAGCGCAACTGGGCCTCCGGTGTCCGGTGCGCGTTCCGGCTCGGCAAATCCGGAACACAGAAGTGGGCCGCAGAAGGCGCATTGTGAGCGAACAGCTGCGATGATGTCGGAGTGGCACGCGCAGAAGACCCGGACGATCGGAAGACTCGCGGCGGGCACGGCGACCGTAGGCGACGCGATTTCCGGCACGGCGAACAGGTGGTTCGTGCCGGGACGCTGCTGGTGTCGGCCACCGAACTGGTCGAACCGACCTTCCGGCGCACCGTCGTCTACATCATCGAGCACAACGAGGCGGGCAGTCTCGGGGTCGTGCTCAACCGCCCGAGTGACACCGCGGTGCACGAGGTGCTGCCCCGCTGGACCGACGCCGTCGCGGCGCCACGCACGCTGTTCATCGGCGGCCCGGTGAAACGCGACGCCGCGCTGTGCCTGGGCACCGTCCGGGTGGGCGCGCGGATCGAGGGCGTATCCGGCCTGCGCCGCATCGACGGACGCGTCGTCCTGGTCGATCTGGACGCCGACCCCGAGCGGGTCGCTCCGCTCGTCGAGGGCATCCGGATCTTCGCGGGCTACGCGGGCTGGACCTTCGGGCAACTGGAAGGGGAGCTGGAGAACAACGACTGGATCGTGCTGTCGGCACTGCCGTCCGACCCGATCAGCACGGGCCGCCCCGACCTGTGGGCGCACGTGCTGCGCCGCCAGCCGCTCCCGCTGTCCCTGCTCGCGACACACCCGATTGAACTCGAACGCAACTGAGACCGTGTACTCCTCGAAGGGACCGAAGGAGACACGACATGAGACACGACAACTGAACCGGCGAGAGTATGGGTGACTCATCGGCTGCGCCCACCGACCGGCCCCGCAATTCGAGCGGAGAGGTATCCAGTTGTGCGCAAGATACGCGGCGAGACGGGCCAGCCCGACGACCAGTCCGACGAATTGATGCGGGCTCTCTATCGCGAACACGCCACGCCACTGTGGCGGTACACGCTCGGCCTGGTTCGGGACCGGGGCCGGGCAGAGGACATCGTGCAGGAAACATTGCTGCGGGCCTGGCAACGCCCGAACGTCTTGGATCAGTCCACCACGTCGGCGCGGGCCTGGTTGTTCACCGTGGCGCGCAATCTCGCCGTGGATGAGCACCGCAGCGCCCGCAGCAGGCGCGAGTTCCGCACCGACAGCCCGCCCGAACGGGCGACCCCGGACCAGTCCGACCGCGCGCTGGACGGCTGGCTGGTCGCCGACGCCCTCGGCAGGCTCAGCGCCGACCACCGCGAGGTGATCGTGCGGGCCTACTACCGGGGACTGTCCACCCAGCAGATCGCCGAGGAACTCGATGTCCCGGCGGGCACGGTGAAATCCCGGATGCACTACGGCATGCGCGCATTGCGCCTGGCACTACAGGAGATGGGGGTGACGAACCAATGACGGATATCACCGACGACTACACCACGTGGGACGCGGCGTACGTGCTCGGCTCCCTCACCCGCGACGAGCGCCTCCGGTACGAGAGCCACCTCGCAGGCTGCCCCGACTGCCGGGCCGCCGTGGCCCAACTCGCGGGCCTGCCGGGCATGCTCGCCCTCGTGGAGACCGACATCGCGACCGCGATGATCGAGCCGCCGGCGCAAGCGGGCGAGTTCGCGGCGGAATCGGCTCCACCGCCGATGCCTTCGCTTCCGCCACCACCGCGGCTCGCCGACGCCGCCGAACGACGCCGCCGCCGCGGCGGGTGGACGTCGGTCGGCATCGCGGTGGCCTCGGCCGCGGCCGCTGCGGCGATAGCGGTGCCGATCGCCGTCTCGCTGTCCGGATCGGACGACTCACCGGGGCCGGGCACCAGCGAGCAGGCGTTCGTCGAACGTCAGATGACTCCGCTGGAACCGACGCCGGTCTCGGCGAGCTTCAAACTCGTCCCCGCGGGTGATCGCACGCGGCTCGTGATGTCCTGCAGCTATCCCGCGGGGGAGCAGTTGCGCTACAACTGGGATCTCGCGCTGTACGTCACCAGCACCAGCGGCCAGCAGCAGAAACTCGACGAGTGGCCCGCGGGCCCCGGCACCGAGCTGACCATCGACCGGACCATCGACGGCACGCCCGACCAGGTGCGCTCGGTCGAGATCCGCACGGCGAACACCGGGAAGGTGCTGCTCACCGGCACGATCTGACCGATCGGACGATCCCCCGCCGGGCACTGTCCAGCGGGGGATCGCTCGCGCGCCGAGCGCGGCGGTCAGATGTCCAGGTCCTCGATCTTCGGCCCCTCGGCCAAGTCGGCCACCCGTCGATAGAGCTTGTCGGGCAGTTGGCCCTTCAACTCGTCGAGGGAATCCACCACCACGAAGATGAAGTCACCCCAGTCCTGCTGCCCGACGCCGAGCAGACGGCGCCAGCTCTTCGGGTCCTTCCAATCCTTCAGCCAACTCGAACCCGCGTCGGCGGGATATTCGTCCCAGTTCGAATACTGGGCGTGCATCACGTACTTGCCCTTGCGGCTGCGATACACCTTGACGTGCTCGATCCGCGTATCGTTGACGTCGTGCCATTCCCCGAGCAGGGTGCCGGAGAAGCGCACCTGCCGCACACCATCACGACCGACTTTGAGCACAATCTCGTCGTGGCCCTCCAGTCGGCCCTCTTCGAGTTCGATGAACCGGCGCAGCGCCGTGACCACCGCCCCCGAGAGGTTGCCGCCGACCAGTTCCTGCGCGCGCTGGAAAAGCGGCAGATCGTCGTCGGCTACGTAGATCGTCTTGTTGGGCATGTTCCAACTATACGTAGATGTATACGTACACGCAACACCTAGGGTGAATCTTCAGCCACCCTTGAACCGTTTGACGGCCGACGACGTATATCACAGGTGTACGCAGTCGAATTTCGTCAGCGGAAGGGAGGGCCGATGCGGACTCGGGCCGTGGACTATCTGGTGCGAGCGGTTTCGGCACTGGGGGTGCGACACATCTTCGGAGTGGACGGCGCCAACATCGAGGACCTCTACGACGCGATCTTCGACGCGCCGGACCACGTGACCGGGGTGGTCGCCAAACACGAGTTCTCCGCGGCCACTATGGCCGACGGTTACGCCCGTACCACTGGCGGACTCGGCGTGGTCGCGGCGACCTCGGGCGGTGGCGCGATGAATCTGGTCGCCGGACTTGCCGAATCTTTCGCTTCGCGGGTGCCGGTCCTCGCGCTGGTCGGGCAGCCCCCGACCCTCCTGGAAGGCAACGGCGCGTTCCAGGACACCAGCGGACGCGCGGGCGCCATCGATGCCGTCCGCCTCTTCGGCGCGGTCAGCACCTATTGCGCACGCGTGGAATCGGCCGCTGACCTGCCGGATCAGCTGGACCGGGCGGTGCACGCCGCCCGGCGCGGCGGCCCGGCGGTACTGCTGTTGCCCAAAGACGTGCAGCAGGCCGACGTGGGCGACCTCGCGCGGTTCCGTCCGGCCCCCAAAGAACACAGATCCGACCGAGCCGGTATCGCCCGCGTCCGGGCCGCGCTCAGCACCGCCCGGCACACCGGAAAGATCGTGATCATCGCGGGCGATCAGGTGGCGCGCGACGACGCGCGCGACGAGCTCGCCCGCTTGGCGACCGCACTGGACGCCGCCGTGGGCGTAGCGCCGGACGCGAAGGACACCTACGACAACACCGATCCGGGCTTCTGCGGTGTCGCGGGCAGCATGGGTCATCCCGAACTCGCGGCGGCCATCCGGTCCTCGGCACTGTGCCTGCTGGTCGGCACCCGATTGCCGGTCCCAGCCCGCGCGGGCTCGGAGACCGCGCTCACCGAACGCACGGTGGCCAGCATCGGCGTCGCGCCGCCGTACCTGCCCGCCATCCACGCGACCAGCACCGATCTTTCGCGGACGCTCACCGACCTCGCCGACGAACTGGAGGACGGCGGTCGCGGACCCGAACGCGTCCCCGCGACGCAACCACCGACTTCCCTGCGCGTGCCCGCCTCCTCCGGTCCCGGTCTGCGCTACCGGGATGTCGTGGAGACGATCGATGCCTCCTTGCCGGAAGGCACCGATGTCTTCGCCGACGCGGGCAATACCGGCGCGGCCGTGGTGCACCACCTCCGGGTGCCACGGGACGGGCGGTTCGTGGTCGCGCTCGGCATGGGCGGGATGGGTTACGCGTTCGGCGCGGGCATCGGGTCCGCGTTCGCGCGGCACGCGAGAACGGATGGCGTACGACGCACGGTCGTCATCGCGGGTGACGGCGCGTTCTATATGCACGGGATGGAGTTGCACACCGCGATCGAGCATGCCCTGCCGGTCACTTTCGTCGTGCTGAACAACAACGCGCATGCCATGTGCGTGACCAGGGAGCAGCTGTACTACCGGGATCGCTACAGCTTCAACCGATTCCGTCCGGCGCACCTGGGCTCGGGCGTCGCCGCGATGTTCCCCGGCCTGCCCGCGTTCGAGGTGCACACCGTGGGCGATCTCGGCGCCGCGCTGCGCCGCTGCCTGGAAACCGAAGGGCCGTCGTTCCTTTCGATCGAATGCGACCCCGACGAGATCCCCCCGTTCCTGCCGTTCCTGAACACCGTCGAGCAATCCCGGAACCCCAGATGAACACCCGCTTCGCCGGCAACGGTGCCGCGCCCATGCCTGCCAAGAGGAGTATCACCATGACCACGAGTTCCCTCCCTGCCCTCGGCGACATTCCGGAAGGAGAGTTGCCGGGCGTGCTCCGTATCGAGAACTCCGACAAGGAAGCTACCGAGCCGATCATCATCGAGAGGCTGCGGTCGGTGTATCCGCACGACCAGATCTACGGCGAATACTGTCCGGTGCAGGGGTATATCAATGCGCCGCCGCGCGAGGTCTACGAATACCTCGCCGATCCCCGGTCGATGGAGGAGTGGACCTACGGCCTGCGCGAATTCGCCGAGACCGACGAGCCAGGACTTTGGCTGGCCTACGACCGGCTGGGCGCGGATACCAAGATCTACACCCGCACCGTCGCCAATCCCGACGCGATGACGGTCGACTACCACTGCGCGTGGGACCAGTCGAAGCACCTGTGGATGATCTACCTGCTGCGCGTGATCGATGCGCGAGTGGTGTTCGACAAGCCGGGTTCGGTGGTGCTGTGGGTGAACTGCAAGCACCCCTTCTACGACGAGAACCCCTATCCCGAGACCGCGCCGCCGCAGCGGCCGGAGTGGGTCGGCGACTTCTGGGAGATGTTCTCGGCGGGTCACCAACTGGAGATGGACAACCTCAAGGCCATCTGTGAGTACCGGGCCGCGCACGGACTGCCCGTCAAGCCCGACTGGATGAAGTGAGAAGCAAGTGATCACCCCGATGCACCAGAACATCCCCGGCCTGCCGCAGGTCAGCCTCGTAGACGTGGCCTCTTACCTGCCCGGCGAACCGGTCGGCACCGAATACTTCACCCAGTTCTCCCGCTCGGACCGGATGGCGAAGAACGTCATGTTCCGCGCGCCCAAGGGCCGCCACCACGTGGCCCGCGACGAGACCGCGGTGGACATGGTCGAACGCGCCGTCGCGCCGCTGATCGAGCGCAACGGCGCCGACGCGATCGCCGAAGTCGACGTTCTCATCACCCATACCCAACTGCCGGACAATCCGGTGCTCGGTTGCGGTCCCGAGGTGGCGCGACGGCTCGGCCTCCGTCCCACGTTCGTCTACGACGTGCACAACGGCGGGTGCGCGGCGTTCGTGCACATGATGGCGATGGCCCGCATGATCCTGCAGACCACCGCCGCCCGCACCGCGCTGATCGTGGCCACCCAGAACTGCGCGGGACCGGTGTTCACCCAGACCGAGATCCGCAAGCTGGCCCAGGCGCCGGTGCCGGGTGACGGCTGCGGCGTGGGACTGCTCCGTAAGGACGACAGCGCGCCGATTCTCGACCTCGAATGCCGCACCTATCCCGAATTCGCCGGGGACATGGACTTTTCCACTCGCGGCGAGCGCAAGTACTGGGAGCCGGGCGAGGGCCAAGCGTGCGTCAGCTTCACCGAGTCGAAGGTCAGCAAGGTCTTCGCCCGCGGCAACCGGCTGGTTCCGGAAGTGGCCCTCGCGGTGTGCGATCGGATCGGCGTGCGCGGGCGCGACGTCGACACGTTCGTCACCAACCAGCCGAACCGGCTGTTCCTGCGCAACTGGCACGACGCGCTGGAATTGCCGCCCGAGCGGCACCCGGACACCTTCGACTCCTGCGGGAATCTGTTCGCCGCCGGTATCCCGGTGACCCTGGACGTGGAGAACCGGGCGGGACGGCTGCCCAACGGATCGCTGGTCCTGATGGCGGCGTTCGCGCACGCGGGCGACTTCGCGGGTGCGGCCGCCGTCCGCTGGGGGGCCGCGCGATGAGTGTGCTCGTCGACGGCACCCGGCCCTCCCGCCGGCTCCGAGCGCCTCGGGTGGCGCCGCGGTTCGACCTCACGCTCAGCGAGAATCCGTACCCGCCGCTGCCTTCGGTGCTGCGGGCCGTGCACATGACGCTGGCTCACGCCAACCGGTATCCGGAGTTCCTGCCGCGTCGGCTGCCGTCGCTGATCGCTCGCCATGTGGGTGTGGGGGCGGATCAGGTGGTGGTCGGCTCGGGGGCGACCGGCGTCGCACTGCAGATCATGCAGACGCTGACCACGCCGGGAGCGGAGATCCTCTACAGCGCGCCGACGTTCGACGGGTACCCGATCATGGCCGAGATGACCGGGCTCGACGCCGTGCCGGTGCCGCTGGACACGGCGGGCAACCAGGATCTGCGGGCGATGCGCCGCGCCATCGACCGGCGCACCGCACTGGTCGTGGTGTGCCGTCCGCACAATCCCACCGGAACGGTGATCGCGGCGGACGAGTTGAAGGCGTTCCTGTCCGGCATGCCCGCCCGGATTCCGGTGATCCTCGATGAGGCGTACGTCGAATTCCTCGGCGCCGCCGAGTGCGTCGACCCGCTGGCCCTCATCGCCGGGCACCCGAACCTGCTGATCCTGCGTACCTTCTCGAAGGCGTACGGCTTGGCCGGGCTGCGGATCGGTTACGCCTTCGGCAGGCCCGAGCTGATCGCGCGGGTGGGCAAACTGCAACTGCCGTTCGGGCTGAGCGCCGCGGCGGTGGCCGCGGTCACCGCTTCCTACGCCGCCCAACCCGAACTCGCCGCACGGACCCTCCGCATCACCGAGGAGCGAGACGCGCTCCGTGGCGCACTGGTGGCTCGCGGATTCGCGATACCGGAGAGCCGCGCGAACTTCCTCTACATTCCCGGGCCCGGCACGAGCACCGCCCTGCGCCGCGCGGGCATCGCCGCGAAGTCCTATCCCGACGGCAGCGCCCGGATCGCCGTCGGCGACCCCTCCGCAGACAATGCGGTCCTCCAGGCGCTCACATCGGGTCCGGTTGTCGGAACGTCATAACCGCAGCACAGCGGAACAGGCGGGCGGCACCGGGGGTTTCGTGCGGCTCAACGAGGACTATGCGCAGCAGCGGCGCGAACGCCGCCGATCGAACGCGACGGACTGATCGCACCGGGCCCGCTCACGGCGCGAGCGAGTCGCAGCCGCCGAGCCGCGGGCGCACTCCTTCGCCGGGTGCGGGTCGGCGAGCAGCTCGGCGGCGGAACCGCCGAGCTGAGCCGCCATCGGCGATGAGCTAGTTGAGCCTGCGCCCGTCGGTGTCGAAGAAGTAGATGTGCTCGGCGTCGGTGGACAGCCGCAGGCGCGTGCCCTTCGCCGGCGGATTGCGCCAATCCGCGCGCGCCACAATGGTTTCCCCGGCGCCGTTGGTCGCGCCCTCGGCGACGGTGCGGCCGTAGATGTAGGCGTCGGAACCGAGTTCCTCCACCACGTCCACCTCCATCTCGATGCCGGAGCCGTCGCCGAGCTCGAAGTGCTCCGGCCGGATGCCGACCGTCACGGTGGCCCCCGCGGCATCCGCGACCGTTCGCGGCAGCGCGAGCGCGTGCCCGCCCAGCTCCACCCGGCCATCGGCCACGGGGAGCGTGAACAGGTTCATGGCCGGTGAGCCCATGAATCCCGCGACGAACACGTTGGCCGGATCGCGGTAGAGGTCGCGCGGCGTGGCGCACTGTTGCAGCAGGCCGTCCTTGAGCACCGCGACGCGATCACCCATGGTCATCGCCTCGACCTGGTCGTGGGTGACGTACACCGTCGTGGTGGCGAGCCTGCGCTGCAACTGGGCGATCTGCGTGCGGGTCTGCACACGCAGCTTGGCGTCCAGGTTGGACAGCGGCTCGTCCATCAGGAACACCTGCGGCTGGCGCACGATGGCGCGGCCCATCGCCACCCGCTGGCGCTGACCGCCGGACAGCGCCTTCGGTTTGCGATCCAGGTAGGGCTCCAGGTCGAGCAGTTTGGCCGCCTCCAGGACCCGCTTCTGCTTCTCCGCTTTGGCGACCTTGGCCAGTTTCAGCGCGAAGCCCATGTTCTCCGCGACGGTCATGTGCGGGTAGAGCGCGTAGTTCTGGAACACCATGGCGATATCGCGTTCCTTCGGCTCGGCGTGCGTCACGTCGTTGTCGCCGATCAGGATGCGGCCGCCGTTGACCTCCTCCAGCCCGGCGAGCATGCGCAGCGAGGTCGATTTCCCGCAGCCGGACGGGCCGACCAGCACGAGGAACTCGCCGTCCTCGATCTCCAGATTCAACCGATCCACCGCGGGTTTGGCGGAGCCGGAGTAGAGCCGCGTCGCGTTGTCGAAGGTCACCGTGGCCATGCCGAATTCACATCCCATCCCGGCAGGAACGTGCCGGACGATCCGAGTAAGGGTTGAGCGGCGATCCTATCCGCCCGGGCGACGATGAGCCACGTCAGCGCCCGCGCCGGGCGGCTACCTGCGGGCGTCCGACCGCGCCGGTAGCCTCGGGGCGGGGGCAAGCCGAGCGACGAGGAGCATGTCATGAGTCGTCCAGTTCGTATCGGAGTTCAGCTGCAGCCGCAGCACGCGCCCGAATACGGGCTCATCCGCGACGCGGTGCTGCGCTGCGAGGACGCGGGTGTCGACATCGTGTTCAACTGGGATCACTTCTATCCGCTCACGGGGGACCCCGACGGTGCGCACTTCGAATGCTGGACGATGCTGGGCGCGTTCGCCGAGCAGACCGAGCGGGTGGAGATCGGCGCGCTGGTCACCGGCGGCGGTTACCGCAATCCGGACCTGCTGGCCGATATGGCGCGCACCGTCGACCACATCAGCGGCGGCAGGCTCATTCTCGGTATCGGCGCGGGCTGGTTCGAGAAGGACTACGACGAGTACGGCTACGACTTCGGCACCCCGGGCAGCAGACTCGAGCTGCTGAAGGAGAATTTGGCCCGGATCAGTGCCCGGCTGCCGAAACTCAATCCGCGCCCGACCCGCGACCTTCCGATCCTGATCGGCGGAGGTGGCGAGAAGAAGACCTTGCGGCTGGTCGCGCAGTACGCCGACATGTGGCACACCTTCGCCGACCTGGACGTGCTTGCGCACAAGAACAAGGTGCTCGCCGAGCACTGCGCCGCCGTCGGCACCGACCAGGCGCGCATCGAGCGCTCGGTGCAGTGGCCGGGCCTGGCCAAGGCGCCCGCGTTCGTCGAGGCGGGCGTGACGACCTTCACCCTCGGGGTCAGCGGACCGGACTACGACCTGAGCGAGGTCGCGACGGCCGTCCGGTGGCGCGACGAGGTCAACCCGGAACCGGTCAGCGGACTGGCTTGAGCCGGATTGCCTGGCGGCCGTCGCGCCGCGGCGCGGAATTCGGATCAGGCTGATCGAAATCTCGACCGCAGGCCGGGCACGGCCGCACGGGCCACCCGCCTCGGGGTAGCTGCGAATTAACAGATTCTCGGGGCTAGGGTTGTCCGTCATGGCTGTTCTGCCCGCTGTGCGGTCTCGTGCGTTGATCGCCGTGCTATTGCTTGCCGTCGGTCTCAGCGCGACGGCGTGCGGTACCGGCTCCGACGACGCGGCCACCGAGCGCAACCTCTGCGCACCGCCCGGCCTGGCCGCCGCCTCCGCCGCGCCCACCAACCTGGCCGAATCGGCCGCCGCGGGCAGCGACCGCTACACCACCGCGACCACCGTGGCGCCGACATCGATCGACGTCTCGAAGCTCGGCTTGATCACCTCCGGCAAGCTCAGCGTCGGCACGCTCTCCGACGCGCCGCCGAGCATCTGCGTCGACCGGCAGGGCACGTTCACCGGCTTCGACAACGAGCTGCTGAAGGCGATCGCCGCCAAGCTCGGCCTCCAGGTGGAGTTCTCCGGCACCGAGTTCGCCGGGCTGCTCGCCCAGGTGTCCGGCGGCCGTTTCGATGTGGGCTCGTCCAACATCACCACTACTGACGCGCGCCGCCGGCTGGTCGGTTTCACCAACGGCTACGACTTCGGCTATTTCTCCTTGGTCGTGCCGAACGGCAGTCCGATCAAAGGGTTTTCCGACCTGAACCGCGGCACCCGGATCGCCGTGGTGCAGGGCACGGTGCAGGACGAGTTCGTGGTGAACCAGCTGCGGCTGGACCCGGTGAAGTTCCCGGATTACAACACCGCCTACGCCAACCTGAAGTCCGGCCAGGTGGACGCCTGGGTCGCCCCGTCCGCCCAAGCGGAAGGCGCGATCAAGCCTGGTGATGGCATATCGGTGTCGCAGAACACCTTCAGCCTGGACAACTTCGTCGGTTACGCGGTCGCCAAGAACAACCAGCCGCTCATCGACGCGCTCAACAGCGGTCTGGACGCGGTGATCGCGGACGGCACCTACGCCGAGCTCTACGCCGAGTGGGTGCCCCGGCAGCTGCCGCCGGGCTGGAAGCCGGGCTCCAAGGCCGCGCCCGCCCCGCAGCTGCCGGACTTCGCCGCGCTGGCCGCGGGCAAGCAAACGGGCGAGTCGGAGCAGAACGCGCCGAAATCCACCGTGCAACAGTTGAAGGACACGTTCTTCGATTGGTCGCTGTACCGCAAGGCTTTCCCTGACCTGTTCAAGACCGGTCTGCCGAACACTTTGATCCTCGCGGTGGTTTCGGGTGCGCTCGGCACCGTCCTCGGCATGCTGCTCGCGGTCGCCGGAATCTCGCGGACCCGCTGGTTGCGCTGGCCGGCAAGGGTGTACACCGATATCTTCCGCGGCTTGCCCGCCGTGGTGATCATCCTGCTGATCGGTCTCGGCGTCGGCCCGGTGGTGCGCAACCTCACCGGCAACAACCCGTACTGGCTCGGTGCGGTGGCGCTGGCGTTGCTCGCCTCGGCCTACATCGGCGAGATCTTCCGCTCCGGTATCCAATCGGTCGAGGCCGGGCAGCTGGAGGCGGCGCGCGCGATCGGTTTCGGATACCGCCAGGCGATGACGCTGGTGGTGATCCCGCAAGGCGTGCGCCGGGTGCTGCCCGCGCTGATGAACCAGTTCATCGCGCTGATCAAGGACTCGTCGCTGATCTACTTCCTCGGCCTGCTCGCCACCCAGCGTGAGCTGTTCGCCGTCGGCCGCGATCTCAACGCGCAGACCGGCAATCTGTCGCCGCTGGTGGCCGCCGGATTGGTCTACCTGATCCTCACCGTCCCGCTCACCCACCTGGTGAACTACATCGACCGCCGGATGCGGACCGGACGGCCCGACCGGCCGATCGACCAGGTGGAGGCGGCCACGATCACGGAAGGGCGCGGATAGATGAGTGCCTCCCTCACCGGTACCGGACTGCATCTGACGCTGGGGCACAACCACGTGCTGCGCGGGATCGACATCCACGTCGACGCGGGCAAGACCGCTACCGTCATCGGGCCGTCCGGCTCGGGTAAATCGACCCTGCTGCGGGTGCTGAACCGGCTCTACGAGCCGGACCGGGGCGACGTGCTGCTGGACGGCAAGTCCGTGCTCACCGAGAATCCGGACCGGCTGCGCCAGCGCATCGGCATGGTGTTCCAGCACTTCAACCTGTTTCCGCACAAGACCGTCGCGGAGAACGTCGCGCTGGGTCCGCGCAAGCTGCGCGGGCTGTCCAAGGACCGGGCGCGGGCGCTGGCCGTCGAGCAGTTGGAGATCGTCGGTCTGGCCGACAAGGCCGACACCCGGCCGGCCAACCTGTCCGGCGGGCAGCAGCAGCGCGTCGCCATCGCGCGGGCGCTGGCGATGCAGCCGGAGATCATGTTCTTCGACGAGGCCACTTCGGCGCTGGACCCCGAGCTGGTGAAGGGGGTGCTCGCGCTCATGGCCGACCTCGCCTCCGGCGGCATGTCGATGGTCGTGGTGACCCACGAGATGGGCTTCGCCCGCTCGGTGTCCGACAGCGTGGTGTTCATGGACCAAGGGCAGGTCGTGGAGACCGGCACGCCCGACGCTTTGTTCGACGACGCGCAGACGCCGCGATTACAAAGGTTCCTCTCCCAGGTGCTCTGAGTCGCGCGGCGCGATCCAGCACACGCAGGGCAATCTTCATTGATGCGCATCTGCTAATGTATCGATCATCACGATTCCAGCTATCCGATCGAGGAAAGAGGGAAATTCGATGACCACAGCACATGCGCAGCACACCGGCCACGACCATGTGCACGGCCCGGACTGCGGGCACACGGCGTTCCAGCACGGCGATCACATCGACTACGCCCACGATGGTCATCTGCACCGCGAACACCAGGGACACTACGACGAATGCGAGCGTGCCGGGCACACCGAGTGCGCCGATCATCCCCATCAGCACGGGCCGAACTGCGGCCACGAGACCGTCCAGCACGGCGACCACGTCGACTACGTGCACGACGGACACCGTCACGCCGCCCACAACGGCCACTTCGACGAGCACTGATCGCGTCGGTACCCGGTTCTAGAGTCGAGCGGGTGATCGAAGAACTCGAGATTCGCACCGAGGCAGGCACCTTCGACGTACTGGCCGTCGGCGCTCCCGGCGGCCGGGAGCTGCTGTTGCTGCACGGGTTTCCGCAGGGCGCGCGGGCGTGGGAGTTCCAGCTCGGCTTGCTGGCCGACGGCGGATGCCACGCTGTCGCGCCCGACCAGCGCGGGTATTCACCGGGTGCGCGGCCCGAGCGGGCCGCCGAGTACCGGCTCGAGGAGCTGGTCGGCGATGTGGTGGCAATCGCCGACGCGCTGGGATGGGAGCGCTTCGACCTGATCGGCCACGACTGCGGGGCGCTGGTCGGGTGGGCGTTGGCCGCCGAGCTGCCGGAGCGGGTCCGCACCTTCAGCGCGTTGTCGCATCCGCATCCCGCCGCGCTCGCGCGGGCGATGGCCGAGGACGAGGACCAAGCGCAGCGCTCGCACTACCTGACCAGGCTGCGTGAGCCGCGCACCGCGGAGCGGACCTTGCTCGCCGACGACGGGGCCGCGTTGCGCCGGATCTTCGAGTGGAAGGTTCCGGAGGAACGCGTCGAGGACTATGTGCGCAGGCTGGCCGAGCCCGGCGCGCTCACCGCGGCGCTGAACTGGTACCGCGCCATGCCTCTCGCTGGTCCGATCGGCCCGGTGGAGGTTCCCACCCTGTACGTGTGGGGCACCGAGGACGCGACCGTCGGGTCCACCGCCGCGCTGGCCACCCAGAAATACGTATCCGGCCCGTACCGATTCGAGATGCTCGAGGACGTCTCGCACTGGATTCCGGAGGAGGAGCCCATGGCGCTGGCTCGGCTGCTGATCCAGCACCTGCTCGCTCACCCCGGCTGAAATCCCCTGATGCCGCCGCCGATCCCGGCGTTTCCCGGACAGCGTGTGCGACCAGAGAGAAAGCTGATCCTCGTCCACCACATCCCGGGAGGTGAACCGTGGACGTCAAGGAAATCAATAGGCGAACCATCGCGCAGTTCCGAGCGGGCGGCGAGATCGACGGCATGCAGCGCGACCGCCTGGTCTTGCTGACCACGACCGGCCGCAGCACCGGCGCCCCGTACACCACCCCGATGATGTTCCACCGCGACGGCGACCGGCTGTTGATCGTCGCTTCCAACGTCGGCGCACCGAGGCACCCCGACTGGTACCTGAACCTGCGGAAAGACCCGCATGTCACCGTCGAGGTGGGCGAGGAGACCTATCCGGCGCTGGCCACCCCGCTGACCGGCGAGGACCGTGCCCGCACCTGGGCGATGCTGAAGAACACCTATCCGTTCTTCGCCGAGCACGAAATGGCTACCTCCCGCGTCATTCCGGTGGTGGCCCTCACGCGGGCGTGACCAGGCGGCTCAGCACCGCGCTGCGCACCGGCGACCGATCAGCGGGCCGCCGTGTCGGTATGGGAAGTCGCCGCGTCGACTCGGCGGTCCGCGACCAGGTCGAGCAGCGCGGTCAGGTTGTCCGGGTCGGCGGGGTCGAGGATCCCTTCCGGTAGGGCCAGTTCGGTGAGCCGTTGCCCCCGGTGGAAGGCGGCGGGGCGCAGCGGCGGCGCGTCGTCAGGTTGTCCGAGGATGGTGGCGAGGTTTCCGTCGTTGTCGTAGACGGCGTAGTAACGCATTGTTGGGCTCCTCAGAGGCCGGTCGAGGCGGTGGTCCGACTGGTGTAGCTACGTCTCCTGCTCAGAATTCGTGATGGCTGACGGCGTTCGAGCTTATCCACAGGTTCGATGCTGAGTGTCGGTTTGCGCAGTAGTAGCGTTACCCGTTTTTTCGCGAATATCGCGGCATCGTCGCACGTAGATCGGTATATGGAGACCGGGCAGTAGGATTTGCCGGGGTCAGGCGCAGACGGTCGCGAATGCCGCCCACAGCACCGGGGAATGCTCGATCCGGCCGGTGTCTCGCCAAGCGGCCAGGCGTTCGCGCTGCCATTCGGCGAGTGCGGTCACCGGATCGGGCTGTTCGTGCGCGCCGTCGATGGCGCAGACGGCCTGCTGTAGCGGTTGGGCCTGCGGCGGCGCGCCCGCGACGCGCTGGAAGGCGAAATCGGTAGGCAGCGCCCACCTGCTCGCGGTGACCAGTTCCGCACCGCCGGTGATCATCGCGGCGGTCAAACCGAGCGCCTCGCTGAACCGCAGGTCGCCTCCGCTCTCGCAGGCGATCAGCGCGACCCGGCTCGGCATCGGCCACAGCTGCGGCCCGGCAACCGGATCCGCGTCGATGGTGTGCGTGCCGAGCAGCAGGTCTTTGGCCGAGAGCGGCCGGTGCGTGCGGGACGGCTCGGCGAAACCGACGGCGTCGGCGGTGCAGGCGAGATGCAATTCGGCATCCTCGCTCCGGCCGGATTCGGGTGCGGCGGCGGTGACGTGCCCGACGTAGACCAGGCGGCTCGCGCCCGCGCGCAGGGTTGCGCCGAGCCAGGCGCGGTCCACATCGGTGCGCCGGAACGCGTCCACCGGATTCGGGACCGCCGGACGCAATCGGTCCTGCGCGGCGTACGCCGCGATCCGTTGCGCTAGCGGGGCTTCGGCGGTCATCCGGCCCAGTACCGAACCGAGCGTCGAATCGGCGCGGAAGCCGGGGATGCGCGGATCCAGCACCGCGACGACCGGAAGCGCGGCGCTCTTCGCCCACTCGCGCGCGATCCGTCCCGGCGCTTGCACGACACTCGCCGGAGCGAGCAGGCTGACGTCGGCGATGTCGATCAGCCGGACATCGCGGTCGGGCGCGATGAGTTCCCACGGCACCTGCGCCAGACGCGGTGACGGTTGCAGCCGGATATGCGGGCGCACGCCGCCCTGCCACAGCTCGTAGAGCTGTACGGCCAGGCCGTAGGGCAGCAGCGCCCGGGAGAGTGCTTGCGCGACGGCGTATTCCCGCTCGTAGTCGGCGAACGCGCCGGTGGTGAGGGCGTGCGTGAGACCACCGGTCTCGGCGGGCCGCGGGAGCGCCTCGGCGAGCAGTCCGACCGCCCGCACGGCCGCGTCTTCCGGGAGCACGCCCGCGCCGCGGGGCGCGCTGTCGTCGACCCACCGCCACGACACGTAGACGTCTCCCGCGTCCGCCATGCGGACGAGCACGGTCGGTCGCGTCATACCGTCAGCACCCGATCGTCGCGGATCACCCGGCCGTAGCGCTGTTCGGCGGCGACGATGAACGGCGCGAGCGCGATCCGGCCTTCCGCGGCCAGCGCCAAGCGCGGCGGCGGCGCGACCGGCAGACCCGCTCCGGCCGCGACCTCGGCCAGTGCCGCGCCCAGTTGCAAGGCGGCGCTGCCGGGATGATCGGTGAAATCCTCCGGTGCGTCCAGCAAATCGAGCGGAAGCCGCGCGGGAGTATCCCGCTCCGCTTTATCGATAGCTAAAGCGGTTCCAGCACACTGTGTTTCGATCAGATCAGCCACGAGCACCCCATTGCCGGACAGGTAGGCGAAGCGGAACGCCAGCCGCATGGCGGGGTCGGCGATCTGCCGGTTCCACTGCTCGCGCTGTGTGCCGTTCGGCAGGGTGTAGCGCACGGCGTCGATGGCCAGCGCGGCCGGAACGGCTATGCCGACCGCCTGCGCGAGCATCTCCCCTGTCGGCGGCTCGGTAGCGGTGAGCACGCCCTCCAGTAACGTCGCATGCCAGAAATCGAGCTGGGCGCAGTGCAATCCGAGGCCGCGCTCGGCGTAGGTCGCGAACGCCGTGGCGAGCAGCCGCTCGCCTTCGGCGACCCTCCCGGTACGGAACGCCACGGTGGCCGAACGGATGCGCAGGTCGGCCGCGTCGAGTACGGCAGCGCTGGCCACGAAATACGCCAAGCTCCGTGTGTAGCAGTCCTCGGCGCTCGCCAGATCGCCGCGACCCTCGGCGAGGAACCCCATGGTCTTGAGGCCGACTCCGGCTCGGTGCCCCAGACCGGCCCGCTCGAAATACCGCTGACTCGATCGCAGCGGCGCCTCCGCCTCGTCGTACCGCTCGATGCGAACGAGCATGATGGCGAGGTTCTGTTCGGTCTCGGCGACCGCGTTCCGATCGCCCGCGTCCTCGAACGCGGCCAGTGCCTGCCGCGCGAAGTCGACGGCCAAGTCGCGGCGTCCGGTCTCGAAATAGGTGGCGGCGAGATTCATCAGCGGGTGACCGGCCAGCTGCGGCGCGAAATGCCGGGCCGCCTCCAGCGATTCGGTGGCGAGTTCGGCGGCGTAGGCCCAATTGTGCCGGTGCAGCGCGACGGCGGTCAGCGAGAGCAGGCAGGCCACGCGCAGCACGCCGAGGTCGGTGTCGGTGTTGTCGGCGAGCAAGGCCCGTGCCTGCTCCAGCGCCGCTTGCGCTTGGTCGAGCTCGCCGAGATGCTGGAGCGCCTGGGACATGTTGACCAGGGCGTTCGGACGCAATCGCGATGCGTCATCCGGCATTTCGGCCAGCGCCGAGCGGTAGAGCGCGAGCGAGGCGGCGTGGTCGCCGAGTTCGTCGGCCATGCTCGCGGCATTGATGATCGCGCCGAGCCGGATGTCTCCCGTGGTTCGTTCGGCAGCATCTTCGAAGAGCCGCTTGGCCTCGACCGTGTCCCCGCGGGCGTACGCGTCGGCGCCCGCGGCGAGTAGTTCACGGCCGTCGCCCGCGGTCTCGTCGATCATGTCAGAAGTCCGAATCCGACGCGGCGGCGGCGACTTCCGCCAGCAGCGGCGCGTCGACGGGGGTGTCGGGTGTGTCGGCGGTGCGCCGCAGCCGTGCCGTGACCAGTTCGCGGATCCGCGCGCGCCGGGCCGCGGCGTCCGGCTCCTGCTCGTCCACGCCGACGCCCGGCACGTAGACGCGCACGGCCACGCCCGCTTCCGCACCGGCCGGTGCCGTTGTCTCGGCCTGCCACAGTTCGCCCGCGCGGATCAGCGGCACGTCCGCGGCATCGGCCGTGGTGCCGATCGTTGCCCGGGGATGCAGGTGCGCCGGGACGTCCGCGGCCGACAGTGGCGCCGCGACCGCGCTCACCCGCACGATCGTCGTGCCCGCCTCGCGCACCACTTCCCAGGACACAGCGCGTTCGGAGGCGTCGAGCAGCCCGGGCGGGCAGCGATTCCAATCCCAGCCCGCGGTGCCGCGGGCCAGGACGAGGGCGCCGGGCGCGACGATCGTGGCCGGTCCCGCGGCCAGCGCGTAGTCCTCCGCGCGGCCGAGCGCCTCGGCGGGGGTGCGCTCCTCGGCCACCGCGTCGGCGCCGTCGACGATCAGGTCGCATTCCTCGCTCAACGTGGCGATTTCGTCTTCCAGCAGGCTCTCGTCCAGCGGGGCGATGCCGTCCAAGGTCGAGGCGGGCCACCAGCGCGCCGCCCAGCGGGCGTAGCCGAGCCGCCACGCGCGCGCGGCGAGGTCCGGCAGCGCGGGCTCGGACGGGAATTCCCCTTCGCTCGCGGCGGATTCGTCGAGTGCGACGGACACCTCAGGGCCGTACACCGCCCAGATCCACTCCTGCGCGAGGGCGAGATCATCGATCACCGCCGCCGGTGTCACCTGCCCGGCGAGCAGGCTCCAGGTCAAGTGTCCGCCCGCCACCTCCAGCACGAGCACGTCCACCCCGGGCTTGTCGTCCACCACGGTCGGAGCGTCGTCCGGCGCGATGATCCACAGGTCGTCTCGGCGGCGGACGCGTACGGTCGTGCTCATCAGCTCGCCTTCGATTCCGCCGCGTCCGGCTCACCCGCGCCCGCGCGCACACTGAGCGCCCGCTTCACCCGCGTGCGATGGTCGAGGATGACCGACCGCGCCACGCCATCGAGCAGGTCCCACAGTTCGTCCGGATCGTGGATCGCGAACTCCCGGACATCCCTGCCGTGCAGGCGAACCCACAGTCGGCGCAGGTACGGCCGCCACGGCGTGACCAACTCGGCCGCGATCGCGGCCAGTGGACCCGCGGGTGGTCGCGCGGGGTCGGCGCTCACCACCAGCCGCCGGGCCTGCAGCACGTAAGCCTCCCGCTGCCAGCGGCTGTTGACCACGTGCTGCGCCGTGGACCGTGCCGCGCCCGAATCCGTTTCGGCCAGGCGCAGCCGCGGTCGGACCTCCCGCGCGCCGCTGTGCTCGATGGGCGACAAGCCGGTCGCCAGTGCGGTGCCCGCCGTCGCGGCCACGCGCAGCGACTCCTCCAGCAGCGCCCAGGGCGCGCAGCTCCTGGCGATCTCGGCGTCGACCAGTTCGGGGATCGGCGGCAGCTCCGCGCGCTCGGTGGACGCCTGCAGCACGGTGAACACGCGCTCGTAGACGGTGCGATCGAACGGAAGCCCGAGGGTCGATTTCGAGGCCGAGGAGCCGATCGCCGGACGCAGCGGCACCGGGTGCGTGGTCAGCCCGAGCTCCTGGGCCGAATAGCCGGAGGTGTCCTGCCACAACCGGATTCCCGCGTGGGTACCGGCATGGGTGGCGACCAGCCGATCCAGCACGGGTTGTCCGTCGGCGGCGTCCTGGCCCAGTCGTGCCGCGGCGCAGGCTTCCAGCAGCGCGGCAACCTCCGCGGCGTGGTCGGCACCCTGCGGTCCGGTCGGTGGGCGTCGCCGCCAGGCCAGCTCGAGCAGTCCGGCCAGCTCGCGCTCCCGGGCGCGGTCGGTCAGGTATTCCTTCAGCGCTTGGGTGGTGCGTCCCGCGGTGTATTCGTGGATTTCCCGCAGCGCGTCCTCCGCGGCGGCGCGTGCCTGTGCCGGATCCGGCATACCGGAGGTGGTCGCCAGCTCGAAACAGCGCTGGAAGTACAGATCCTGCGGGTGTCCCTCGGTGATCCGCAGCGTCCGCCGCACCTGCTTGAGTACCGTGAACCAGGCCGCCGTCGCACGAAGCACATCTGCCGCGGCCTGGATGCGCGCCTCCAGCAATACCGCGCCGTCGGCCGTCAAGATCGGCCCCGCGCACGAGGGATGTTGCACGGGGCGGATCACCAGCGGGTCGAGCACGAGCTTCACGGTCCGGCGCAACGGCCCCCCGTGCGGGCCGCTGAGCGGCTCCACGCCATCGAGCCTGCGCCACACCTCATCGAGCACCATGGCGCGCGGTCGTCGCATGGATGCATTGTATTTGCCGCGACTTCGTCCCGGCGTGTTCATGGCCCGCTTATGGTGCTGGAAGACGGGACTACGCGGGGGCAGGGCTGGTCGCACTGCATGCGCGGAGTACTGCGCTCCAGGGAAACAGGAGTGCAGGGACTTCGAACTATGTGTGTGGCGTACCACACGCCACTGAATTCGGCGCCTAAGGTCTGACTCGGTCCGCCCATCAGGGGCAGCTGAGTGGAGGGATTCGACTAATGAAGTTCGAGAAGTTCACCGCTGCCGTATTCATGGTCATCTCGGCCGTGGGTATCACCGCGGCGACCGCCCATGCGGCGCCGACCGTAACGAGGCAGCCGAACGCGATGACCGCTGGCGACACAACTTCCGGTGTGGATCATGGAATCAACTACCGGATCACCGTTTCGCCAGTGGACAGGGTCATTATCGCCACCGTAGAGAATGGCAAGTTCCAGATCGCGCGGAACGGTGCGGTGGTGCTCGAGTCCGGCGACGGAGCGGCGGTGACCGAAGTGCCGCAATGGTTCGCCGTCGACGGGCGTTCGATCGCGATCGCACAGCAAATCGGTGCGGACGGCCGCACCCTGACGCTGACACCGACGGCAGAAGATGGCGGGCAACCGAAGGACATCAGCTCCTACGACCGGCTCAAGGAACAGATCAACAAGAATTTGCCCGGCGTCGTCACCGGTGCCATCGTGGGCGGCCTCCTCGGGGCATGCATGTTCCTGATCTGGGGGGTCAGCATCCCTGTGGGTGCGCTGATCGGTGGAACCGTCGGCGGCTACGCCATGGGCGGCCCGGAGTTCCTCGACGCCGTACAGGCGTTCGTCACCAACCAGGGCAGGTGAATCAGCGGCCAACTGGTGGTCCGATACCGGACACTTCGAGGCCATCGAGTCATTTACCTGCGGCCACCTGGTGCGGCGCCCGGGGCGGGCCGCCGCGGACCAGATGGCCGCTGAACCGATCGCCGCCAACCCGACAGGCGACCGATCCGGGAACGCACGAGGGGCGATCGGTGGGCTCGGCCACCGATCGCCAGTCGTGCTCATGGATTGATCATCGCGACAGCGAATTACGCAGATCGGTGATGGTGGCGCGGCGCTCGTAGGCGATCCAGGCGAAGATCGCGGCCAGCACCAGCGGGAAGATCCCCATCACGGGCTTGTCGGCGATGAAAGCCTGCGTCCCGGCGGCGAGCACGGTGAGAACGGACAGGCCCGCGGCGGCAAGGGCGCTGAGCCGTGGCACCATCAGCCCGATACCGCCGGCGACCTCCGCGACTCCGATGAAGATGAGCAGCCCGAGGGGGATGGTCAGATTCTCGGGGGCGTTGTCCGCCAAGGTGTTCGGGATCACGAGCTTCGGCCCGCCGGAGGCGATGATGAAGAACAGGCCGAGCACGATCTGCAGGGTCCACAGGACGCGGTTGCGAATTTTGCCGGGACGGTCGGTGACATCGGCGGAGAAGTCGGCGGAGGCGTTGGCGGTGGTCATTTCTGGTCCTTCTGGTCGGTCGCGCCGGGTTGGTAGCGCGTTCAACAGATAGGACGGAGCACCGGCCGAAGACTCATCGCTGTCCGCAAAGATCCGTCACAATGCAGGCCCTTTGGGTAAGGGGCTCGAGCCCACTCGACATGGCCATCACCGGAGGTACAGACGCCTACCGCGATGCACGGGGCACTGTTCGCTTCAAGCACTCGACACCGAGACGGTCCCGGAACACTCCTCCGGGACCGTCGGGTGCGAATTCCCGGACTCGATCCGATGCTGCTCGATGATGTCGTCGTACTGCGTAGTCAATCCGTGGTGGGTTGATCTCGACACTGGTCGACGAGGTGCTGGTAGAAGGCGTTCTCCGGCGATTCCAACGAGATGGCCCGCAGGCCTAGGGTGACCTTGCGGCCAACTACTGTCGAGTATCCGTCCTGGTCCAGGCCGAGATCCTCTGCAACCGCCAGTACCAGTTCATCCAGCTCGTCATCCGTCACATAGACGGCGAGACGGCATTCGACTGGGACGCGCGCCGGGTCGTACGCGTCCCCCCACGCGCGCTGAGCGAACTCATCGACCGCCGTGACCGGTCCGAAGCTGGTGAAGCACGGGATACGGTTCACCCCGCGGATCCGATGGGTGCTCTCTTCGAGCGCCAGCGCGACCGGGTGGATTCCCTCGCCGTCGAGGGCGCCGGGCCCGGTCGCGTCCGGCAACCCAAGTCCTACCGCGAACTCCCACACTTGGCGTTCGTCGTCGTCCACGTACAACCTTCCTGTTATTTCTTCGATGAGTTCTCGACGCGGCAGTGCTTGACCTTCCGCCCCTTGGGCGCAGCCGCCTGGACCTTGTTCCAGGCGTCCTCCTCGGCCGCGTCCTTGGTCTTTCCGGTCCCGGTGTACTTCTCTGGGCCGGTGGCGTCTGTCCGGTCCAGATTCTCGAAGTAGCAGGACAAACACCCGCACTGACACCTGGCCGCGCGACCTTCTCTCCACCGGAAGCTCCCCGCAACCGGCACCCCGATTCAGCAGTTCTTCTGAAATGGTTAGCAGAGACTGCTGTAGCCGCGATCGCGGCCCGGCGGCGCGCCCGCGTAACCGCCTCGGGCTCAACGGCAGCGAGCAGCTCGACCTGTTCGGCGACATCGCCATGTCGTCCTGAGCTGCGGGGTCGGGCCACCGTGTTACAGATCACTCGAGGTTCCTGCGCAGTAGTGGAACCGTTTCCCTGGTGCCTCCGTCCAACTCAATTGACGGACAACGACTTCGGGTTCCTCTTGTCGGAGCTGGATTTCGTCGGCCGTCGCCATTTCAGATCAGATCGCCCGCCTGGCGGAGAGGTTTCCGCCGGGTGGGGGTCGAGAGCAGACGGGGGATGTCATGAGAAGTACGCGACTGGCATCGGCGATCGCTTTCGCGGTGGCCGTGCCGTTCACTGTCGGTTTCGCGGGCACGGCGGTAGCGGCTGCCGCGCCCGCGGACTACCAGATGCCCGCAGCGACCGCCGCCACGCTGGCCCAGCCTGTGGCGGAGGGGCTTTCGCCGGTGCAGCGGAAGCCGAAGAAGGTCACGGTCACGGTGCGCTGCGACAAGGTCAAGAACGGTACGCCGGCCAACGGGCACTCCGAAGAGAAGATCGAGGGGACCGGCCGGGCCTTCAACCGCAAAGACGCCGAGAAAGCCGCCGAGCAGGACGTCGACAATAAGATGCCGCAGGGGTATCACAAGCGGCACTGCCGTGCCATCAACTGAGAGGATGGAACCAGTAAGCGTGAGTAGCTATCTGGTTGTCCAGCTGTACTGCACGCCCACCGAGGCAGAAGCGACCCGATCGGCCCTGGCCGACGAGATCGCGACGTTCCCGGAGTTCACAAGCGCGCGGATCACCTTCGAGCAGAAGGCCGAAACCGACTACGAAATGCATCTGCACTGGGCCGCCCAGCACCCAGACCAGGACCCCGGAGACCGGGCCTACCACCTGCTGCGAGTCGACACGGACAACGATGTCCCAGAACCGGTGCTGCGGGAGGCGGAGTCGAAGATTACCGACTGGATCGACTCGACCTACAACGACGACTCCGACGACATCGTCGAGCTGCAATGGGGTAGCTACGCCGGAACCAAGCTGCTGAGCTGAGGTAATCCCCACCGGAGGGTCGCCACCGCAAGCGGTGGCGACCCTCCGCTCGCAGATACGCTGAAACATCGACCCGCAGGAGACCGGCGCCCGGGACTACCAATCAGAAGATCAGGAGCCCAGTCGAATACGTCAGAATGATGCTAACGGCATTTCAGCCGGACTCTTCGCCTCTTCTCCAGGTGTAGCGTTCGGGTGTATCCCGCTCGTACACACTCGGCGACTCCTGTGGTCCGGGGCCAATGGTTCACGGCCCGTCGTACAGCCTCTCGTTCGGCAACCGCCGTAAGCCGGTCGTGTCGCCAGGGATGACCTCCACGGAGTCGACGAAGGGGCGCCGGTGCTGCTCTTGGAGGAACCATAATGCGGATGTGAGGCAGGCGGCGAAGTCCAGCCGGTGCCCATCGATCACCACCGCCAGGCGCACGTCCGGTTGCTCCGGGTGCGGCGACATCTGCTCGCGGGTGCGGCCGAGGGCCGGTTGGTGCTTTCGCCGCACGGCAGATCCCGGGCGAGCGGCTTGCATGATCACTCCCTGACGATGGACTTCGGAAGGAACGACTGGCGCACCCTGAGCACCTTCCCATTTCCTGATTTTGTAAAGCGCCGCTATGTAGGTGGCGCAGGTCATGGGTGGGCAATCTTGGTGATGGTGGTAGGCCGTGCGCGCGGCCTCGTAGCTCTGCATCGGCCAGTGCGGGTTGTTGTGGTCCAGCCACGAAAGTGTCCGGGCGAGGACGTTGGTGTCGTAGCACGGCCCGCTCGAGTCGGCCTCGCTGTCGGTGACCATTGTTCGGAGACCTCCCCACGAAACGGCGGCGCGGAGCCGCGACGGAACTTCGGAGTTATGTGCGTACGGCCGCCACGCTTCGGGTGGAGCGGCAGCGGTTACGCCGGGACCAGCTCCGCGCGTACCCACGGATCGCGGCGAGGCTCGGTGAGGTCACACAGGCGCTCGAGATCAGCGTCGGATGGAAGCGATCGGCTCGCGGCCAGCTCCAGATAGAGCATTTCCGCACGGGTGACGCGGTACTCGAGGACCGCCGTGCTCACGAGAAAACAGATCGCGAGCCACGAGACAACGCCGAAAGCGATCAGTACAGGCAGCATTGCGCTACCGCCCATGGCGCGGAGCCGCAGGCTGCGGCACTACTGCGGACCAAGCCCGCACGGCATCGACGACAGCAAGGCCGGACGGAACAAAGGCGCTGCGAGCCGGGACAACCCATTGCCGGATGGAGTCGTTCGGGCTCGGGGAGGGGAGTGCGATGACGGCTCCCTCTCGCGCGATGCTCACGTCCTTGCGGAACATCTCAGCGAACAGCTTGACGTCGTCGTCTCCGATATCGGGACGGATGAGGAACGTCCAGCGATCCGAACGCGAATGTCCGACAATAGGTCCGAGTGCGACGCCCCTACTCTGCATGTGCGTCTTCACCGCTCGGCCCAACCTGCTGGGCATCGTCACCGCCCACACCGACCCGGCCCGCATCACGATCCGGCCGAGTTCCGGTGGGTCGATCACGGCATTGAAGCCGCAATTCCTGCGATAGAACATGCAGCGGGACAGCGGTGTGTCCCCGAACGCATCCTGTTGGTCCATCAAAGACCTCTGCTCCCATCGAATGACGGTTAGGTGTGCGCCCAGCCCGTGCCCCTGCCGATGTCCGAGTGCGGAGGACTCCTCCACCTCCTACTGGGCGCGCTGTCCAGAACACCATGGGCAGGCCAAAATGGCATTGCCATTTCAAATATTGTGGGAATCTCTTCCAAACATGCAGGACAACTGCCAAACTGGCGAAGTTGGATGTCCAAAATGGCAATGCCAGAGTGTCAGACTGAACACGCCTAGGAGCATGGAATGGTAGGAAGCACGGCCCGAAAGGCGCTACCGCGCCGCGCACTAGGCCGGTACCTTCGCGAGCAACGCAACAGTCAGGGGCTCAAACTGGCGGATGTCGCCGAGCTCATGGAGTGGAGCATCAGCAAACTGGGCCGCATCGAGCGCGGCGAAGAAGGCAAGCTACGGAAGGCCGATGTACAGCAGCTGTGCGAGATTCTGGGCTTCAGCGAGGACCGAACCGCCGTCATGGTCGGACTCGCGCAGCAAGCCGATGTGAAGAACTGGTGGCACGCTTTTGGTGATCTGATCCCCGATGGCTTCGTGATGTACGTCGACATGGAGTCGTCCGCCCATGAGATGACGATCTACCGTCCGGATCTGGTTCCAGGCTTGTTGCAGACGGCCGCCTACGCCCGTGCGCTGGACCGGATTTATTTTCCGCATGATTCCGAAGACGAGCAGGAGCGGCGTATCCGGCTGCGGATCGAACGGCAATCCATCCTTACCAGGAAGACCAAGCCGACCCGCATCGACGTGGTGCTCCACGAGTCGGTGTTGCACACGATTGTCGGAGATCGCGCGACCATGGCCGCGCTGCTGCGTCACCTAGCGGATATGAGTACTCGACCCAACGTGAGCATCCGGGTCTTGCCGTACACCGCTGGCATCCCGATCGGCGTACCTATCGGCCCGTTCGTGATCCTCGACTTCGCGCCAGATGTGGATGGCGTTATCGAACCGACCGTGGTCTACGTCGAGAACTTCACTGGAGACTTGTACCTTGAGCGTGAAGAAGACGTGAGCAGTTACCGTGAAGCGTCTGCAACAATCCAACGTGCTGCGTTGGACGCCGTGACAAGCCGGAACGTTCTCCGGCGGGTAGCAAGGGAGTTTTCGTAGTGACCGTTGAGTTGTCGGGGGCGCGTTGGTTCAAGAGCAGCCGCAGCTCGGGAGGCAAGGAATGCGTAGAGGTAGCGTTTCTTGACGGCGGTCAGGTCGGCGTGCGTGACTCGAAGAATCCGACCGGCCCCGCGCTGGTGTTCACCCCCGGCGAGTGGGACGCGTTCACCGCTGGCGTGAACGACGGCGAGTTCACGCGCCCGTAGCAGTAAGCAAACCATCGCGGCCCGGCCCGCTGTCCTCGAATGGACAGGGGCCGGGCCGTTTTCGTTGTATCCGTCCAATGAGCCCAGAGGGGCCGGTCCGAACGGACCGGCCCCTCTGCGTTTTGACCTCGGCCTGCGAATAGGCAAGGGGTCGTCGCGTTCGAGAACCGCGGTCGGTCCCCGATTGCTCTGGGTCGCAAGTCGTCTACCTGCGGAAATGCGGAAAACCTGGGATCGGTAGGGCGTGCACCGTTCCTACCTTTGTCTCATCGGCCCCACACGGAGGGGCCGGAGAACAAAGACCAGGGGCGCCGCCCCTCGAACGACAAGGACACACACCATGAACGCCACTTCGCTCCGCTTCGCCGCCGCCGCTTTCGCCGCCACCGCCGCCGTCGCGGTGCTCACCGGATGCAGTGACAGCAAGGGCAGCTCCCCGGCCGCGCCCGCGCCGTCCTCGGCGCAGCCGGATCCGTCCGCACCGGCGGGCAAGTCGATCGCCTCGGTCGACGGCAAGGCCTTCGACGCGAAGTTCACCACCACCTGCGCGAAGCAGGGCGGCACCCTCGCGCTCGCACTGACCGACACCGAGAACGCCGCCTACGGCAACCTCTCGGTGAGCGCGACCATCACCGACGCGAACACCGTGCAGGCAGTCGGGATCGCGGGCAGCAAGGGCGGCGACAACGGCCTGCCTTACGCGGTCGGCTTCGGCAACGGCATGCCGGGCGGCTCCGCCACGGTGGTCAAGGACGGCAACACCTACAAGGTCACCGGCGAGGGCGTGGGCGCCCCCGACCTGACCAACCCGCTGGCCGGGCCGAAGACCTCGAAGTTCGAGATCACCTTCGCCTGCTCGTCCGTCGTCGGCGCCTGATCGCCGCATGTCCCTCGATCCGCCCCGTCATCCCGCACGAATCTCAGGGATGACGGGGCGCGGCGAACCCCGAACCTTCGCACCGAAAAGGAAATGTCATGAAGAAGATCCGTCTGCTCACCCTCGCCCTCGCCGCCGCGGCGATCGGCTACTACGTCTACCACGCCGTGACCTACGTCCCCACCAGCGAATGGGAGCCCTCCGGAATGGGCTGGCTCGGCTTCGAGATGGCGCTGCCGATCATGGCGCTCACCCTGGTGCCCATGGTCTTCGCCTTCACCGGCGAAGGCATCATGAGCGCGTTGACCGGCCGCAACAGCGCGGAGTTCCGTGACGGGCTCACCGGCCTCGGGACGGTCCGATCGGTGCGGCAGACCGGCGTCACCGTCAACGACCAGCCGCAGGTCCACATCGAGTTCAGCGTCGAAGGCGCGGACGGCAAGATCTTCCACTCCTCGGCGAAGATGATCGTGCCGTTCACCGAGTTGGCCCTGCTGCGTGCCGGAGTCGTGCTTCCGGTGCGTTACCTGCCCGGCCGGACCGACAAGGTCGAGGTCGACCTGTCCGGCGACGCGTCCGCCGCGCAGCGCGCGATGAACGAGTCACTCATCCGCAAGGGCATGACCACCCGGCACAAGCTCGACATCGCCG
Organism: Nocardia gipuzkoensis; assembly: GCF_021183645.1. Lineage (NCBI taxonomy): Bacteria > Bacillati > Actinomycetota > Actinomycetes > Mycobacteriales > Nocardiaceae > Nocardia > Nocardia gipuzkoensis. The sequence goes on from NZ_CP089225.1 coordinate 2,393,498, forward strand.
AGCGCGGCATCGCCACCCAGGCGGTGGTGCAGTCGCTGTCGGTCACCGGCACGATTCGCGACGGGCACTCCGAGGTCGAACTCGGCTTGGTGGTCACCCGGCCGGACGGATCGACCTTCGCGACCCGGGTGACGAAGTTCCTCGCACCCGCCAGCGTCGGCCAAGTGCAGGTGGGCCGCGTGCTGCGGGCGCACTACCTGCCCGAGAACGAGAGCGAGGTCGTCATCGCCCTTCCGGTCAACGCCTGATGGGCGAGCCGGACGCACTCCGCGCACGGCCGACCGAAAACGAGGCAGCCGACGGTAGACACAAATGCCGCGCAGATTCGAGATCATCGAGTCGGCGCGGCATTCGTTGTTCCCAGGTCTGGCGGCCGGGCAATTTGAGGGTTACCTAATTGGGCGGCTGTTCACTTTGCCGTCTATTACGGATTGTCCGGATGGTTTACCGTGCGGCCGTCGGCCCAACCCAGGAGTCACCGTGAGTCTTCAGCCACTCGCCCTTTTCGTGAAGCACGACGGACAGTCGTCGCGCGCCGCCGTCACATGTGAGTACAAGTGCGCGAACGCGTGCTTCCACGAAGCGCCGAACACCTCCGCGGGCGCCTACTTCGGTGACATCGTCAGCTCGCTGAACCGGCGCGGGCTGATCAAGGGCGGTGCCGCCGCCGTGCTCGCGGTCGGCGCGGGCGGCGTGCTCGCGGCCTGTGGCGACGACGAGCCGACCGCCGTGGTGTCCACCGCGCCCGCGGGCCCGCCAGGAACCGGCACCGATTTCACCGCCGTAGCGCCGAACAAGGAAGACGCCGTGGTGATCCCGGACGGCTACGAGCAGTCGGTGGTGATCCGCTGGGGCGATCCGCTGTTCCCGGACGCGCCCGCCTTCGACTTCGACAAGCAGACCGCCGCCGCGCAGGCCAGGCAGTTCGGCTACAACAACGACTTCGCCGCCCTGCTGCCGATCGAGGGCCAGGCCAATGCCTACCTGCTCGTGGTCAATCACGAGTACACCACCAGCCCGCACATGTTCCGGGGCTACAACAAGGACGCGCCGACCGAGGAGCAGCTCGCGGTCACCATGGCCGCCCACGGCCTGACCGTCGTGGAGGTGAAGGGCGAAGCCGGTTCGGGCAAGCTGGTTCCCGTCTTCGGCAAGTACAACCGCAGGATCACCGCGACCACCGAGTTCAAGTTGACCGGTCCCGCCGCGGGCAGCGACTTCGTGAAGACCTCGGCCGACCCGACCGGCACCAAAGTGCTCGGCACCTTCGCCAACTGTTCCGGCGGCCTGACGCCGTGGGGCACCGTGCTGTCCGGCGAGGAGAACTTCAACGGCTACTTCGCCAACGGCGACAAGGTGACCGACCCGGTCGCCGCCGCACGGCTCAAGCGCTACGGTTTCCCCACCGGCAAGACCGCCAACTTGTGGGAGCGCGCGGACAAGCGTTTCGATCTGGCCCAGGAACCCAACGAGGCCAACCGATTCGGCTATGTGGTCGAGGTCGACCCGTGGGACCCGAACTCGACGCCGATCAAGCACACCGCGATGGGACGGCTCAAGCACGAGGGCGCCAACATCTACGTCACCGAGAACGGCGACGTCGTCTCCTACACCGGTGACGACGAGAAGTTCGACTACATGTACAAGTTCGTGTCCTCGCGCAAGATTCAGCCGGGCACCGGTGCGGCCAGCATGCGGCACAACCTGACCATCCTGGACGCGGGCACCCTGTACGTCGCCAAGCTCGCCGGCGATCACGCGGACAAGATCGACGGCACCGGCGCCAAGCCGTCGGACAAGGGCTTCACCGGCACCGGCCAGTGGATTCCGCTGCTGGAAACCGGCGCGGACGGCAAGGGCAAGTCGCTGGTCGAGGGCATGAGCGCGGAAGAGGTCGCGGTCTTCACCCGTCTGGCCGCCGACAAGGTGGGCGCCACCAAGATGGACCGTCCGGAGGACTTCGAGGCCAACCCCTACACCGGCAAGGTGTATGTGGCGCTGACCAACAACGACAACCGCGGCGCGGAGGGCAAGCAGGGGCCGGACGAGGCGAATCCGCGCAAGCTCAACAAGAACGGCCAGGTCCTGGAGATCGACGACAACCACACCGGCACCACGTTCACCTGGTCGCTGCTGCTGGTTTGCGGCGATCCCGCCGCGGCGGACACCTACTTCGCCGGATACGACAAGTCCAAGGTCAGCCCGATCTCCTGCCCGGACAACCTGGCTTTCGATCCGTACGGCAACCTGTGGATCTCCACCGACGGCAACGCCCTGAAGTCGAACGACGGCTTGTTCGCGGTGGTGCTCGACGGCCCGAACCGCGGTCAGACCAAACAGTTCCTCACCGTTCCGCGCGGCGCGGAGACCTGCGGCCCGGTGGTCACCGAGTCGCGAGTGCTGGTGTGCGTGCAGCACCCCGGCGAGGCCGACGACGCCACTCCCGAGAACCCGTTGTCGCACTGGCCGGATGGCGGCACGTCCCAGCCGCGCGCCTCGGTCGTGGCGGTGTGGAAGAAGGCCGGCGGCCGCATCGGAGCCTGATACCACAGCCGCGGCACCCAACCGGCCCCCTGCGACCACGGCCGACCATCCTCCGCGGCTCTTCCCGCGGGGTGGGGCCGCTACCCGACTGGGCGGGTAGCGGCCCCACTCCTGTGGCAGGCGGTCAGCCACTGCCGGTGACGCCGCTGATGTTCGCGAAACGGGCGAAATCGCCTTGCGCGCCGCTGTATACGTTGAGATCGACGCGGCCCGCTATGCCGGGGAGGCTGCCGCTGTCGGTGGTCTGCCAGAACGTCCAGGTGGACCAGCCGCCGGGAACTTCGGGGTGAGCGTTGCCACGGTAGTCGGCGATCCACAGGGGGTAGCCGGCGAACTCGGCGGTGTCGGCCATCGCGGTGCGCCAGAAGTTGGGATAGGTGTAGAGGATCGGGACGCGGCCGGTGAGCGCCCGCACGGTGGTCAGGTAGCGGCGGGTCCAGTCGATCAGGGCGGCCGGGCCGAGACCGCCGGAGTCCTCCAGGTCCAGGACCGGCGGCAGGTCGAGCGGTCCGTTCTGCCCCAGCACCACCGCCGCGTACATCGCGGCCTGCGGTTCGGGTGGCAGATTGGGCCGAGCGTAGTGGTAGGTTCCGCGCGCCAGGCCGGCCGCGCGCATCAGCAGGCTGTCGGGCACGAAATACGGGTTGACGTAGCTGAGCCCCTCGGTGGCCTTGACCATGGCGAAGTCCTGGCCGGAACGCTTGACCGCGAACCAGTCGATCGGGCTTCCGCCGGTGTGCTGCCAGGACGAGACATCCGGGCCGGTCGGCGCGGCCGCCGCGGGCAGCGTGGCGACGAGGATGCCGGACAGTGCGATCAGGGACAGCGCCGCGCCGCGGCGGGTGGTCGACCTCCAGGTGTCCATGCCGGACGACGATAGCCATTCGCTCTGGCTGTTACCAGTGTGACGAATGAGGTGTGTCTGCGGCGCTCACCCCAGCCAATCCAGGACCGATGCCGCCGTCCACGACTGCTGCATGCTGCCGAGCGGTTCGCCCGTGAACGGCTCGTAGTACTCGGCGAAACTTCCGTCGCTGGCCTGCCGCAAGCCCTCGGCGCGCAGCATGAACGAGCGCTCCGCCCAGCCGCGCCTGGCGAAGACCCAGGAGAACAGCCAGCTCATCACCGGCCACACCGGTCCGCGCCAATACTCTCGGGAGCGAAAGTCCTTGGACACCGGGGAGGTCGAGGGCGGCAGCGCGTAGCGCAGATCCGGATGCCCGCAGAAGCGCGGGCCCTCGAACAACCGCAGCAAGCTGCGCTCGGTGTCGCGGGGGAGGCCACCGCACAACAACGGCGCGAACATCGAGAGCGTCTCGGTGTTGATCCACCGCTGTAACCGCACGTCGAAGTCCCGTGCCGCGCCGGTGCGGGCGTCGGCCGTCGCGACGACGCCCGCGCGGAACCGGTCGGCCCACGCGTACAGATCGCGCACGTCGGCGTGGGGCTGCTTGTACTCCTCGCCGATATTGGCCAGGACCTCGCAGGCCAGCGCGAAGATCCCGGTGACGAACACGTCCTCGACGGCGAAACTCATGGTCGAGGCCAGCTGGAAGTCGTCGTAGCCGGCCCGGCGCATCTGCTCGACGAGCCAGAGGTAGCGGTCGTACTCGCGGTCGGTGGGGCGCTGGGTCGGATCGGCGACCACCAGCACGTCCTCGCGGCGATAGGCCGGCAGGTCGCCGGGGATCACGTGCTCGTAGGCGCGATCCCAGCGTGGTGAGTTGTCCATCCCGGACTCCCAGCCGTGATACAGCGTGATGCGGCCGGTCTCCTTGGGATCGCGGGCGTGCGCCAGCCAGCGGTGCCAGCGCACCAGATCCGGCCACCGCCGGTTGAGGAACTCCTCGGCCACGGCCCTGGTACTGCGGCCGTGCCTGCGCGAATGATCCAGAATCCGCTGTACCGCGATGGCGTGCACGGGCGGTTGGGTGATTCCCGAGGTGTCCGGGCCGTCCGGCGCGTTGGCGGCCAGTTTGCGGCACTCCCAGCGGGCCGGGCCGGGGAAATAGCCGTCCACGCCGTTGGCGAAGACGATGTGCGGGATCATGCCGTTCTTCCACTGGGCGGAGAGCAGGGTGTCCAGCTCGATCACCGCCCGCTCCACGCTCAGCGGCGCCAGCCCGACCGCGACAAAGGCCGCGTCCCAGCTCCACATGTGCGGGTACAGCCGCGGCGCCGCGCTGGTCATCGTGCCCAGATCGTTCCCGCGCAGCAGGTAGGCAGCGCGGGCCGCGAGCTGGGTCGGGGTGAAGCCCGGATGTGCCATCCCCCTATTCTGCGATGTCACCCGCAGATATGCCCGCTCAGCGGCGTCCGTTTCGTCTCCATCCGATCGGCCCGTGGCCGGTTCGTGTTCGGCAACTCTCACTCTCGAATGCCCCGTCCGTGATTCGCTGATCGAGATTCTCGCCTCGATTCAGCCTGCATCGCCAGTCGTTCGTCCAGTGCTACGGGTTTTTACGCCTTACTTACCCAGCCGGTTACGGTGGGGCCCATGACTTCGGCCGCGACCCCGAAACCGACCGCCCTGATCACCGGCGCCAGCCGAGGACTCGGCGCCGCGATCGCCCGCGAACTCGCACCCACGCACGACCTGCTGCTCGGCGCGCGCTCGGCGGAGTCGCTGCGCGACATTCTGGCGGAACTGCCCGGTGCGCAGGGCTGGCCGGTCGAGTTGACCGATTACGCCGCCGTCGCCACGGCGGTCGCGCCGATCCGGAGCCTGAACGTCCTGGTGCACAACGCGGGCATCGCCGATCTCGGCACGATCGCCGGTTCCACGGTCCAGCAGTGGCGCAACACCTTGGAAGCGAACCTCGTCGCGGTGGCCGAACTCACCAGACTGCTGCTGCCCGCGCTGCGGGCGGGCCAGGGTCACGTGGTGCTGATCAACTCGGGTGCGGGGTTGCGCGCCAACGCGGGCTGGGCCTCCTACGCGGCGAGCAAGTTCGGGTTGCGCGCCTTCGGTGACGCACTGCGGCTGGAAGAGCCGCAGTTACGGGTGACGTCGATCCATCCGGGCCGCATCGACACCGACATGCAGCGGGAGATCATCGCGGGGGAGGGGCGCGAGTACCGGGCCGAGGAGTTCCTCACTCCCGAGACGGTCGCTTCCACTGTGCGTTGCGCCATCGATACCCCGCGCGACGCGCACCCCACCGAGATCGTGCTCCGGCCGTACTGATCACCGGCGCCACAGCTGTCCGCGCGGGCTTGCTCGCCGTGGGCGGGTGTACCGGCAGTTCGGTGCGGAGGCGGCTTCCGCGCGAGCGTGCGCGCCGCGCTGGGCGGCGTGCGAGGTCAGCTCACCGTCGCGGCCGGTTGTCGCCCGATGCGAGTCCCGGTTCCCATCGAGCCCGCCGCTTCCCGTCGCGGAGGTTCGAGCGGACGAACTGGATCGGGTGCGGATGAGCGCCGAACGCCGACCCGGTCACCGCGGGCGCCTCGCTCACGGTGACCGGAACGCCTCAGGCGACGATATTGACCAGGCGACCGGGCACCACGATCAGCTTGCGCGGCGGGGCCCCGTTCAGCAGCGCGGCGATCTTCTCGTCCGCCAGTGCGGCCGCCTCGATGGTCGCGTTGTCGGCATCCGCGGGCACCTGAATCCGGCTGCGCACCTTGCCGTTCATCTGGATCGGGTACTCCACCGACTCCTCCACCAGCAGCGCGGGATCGGCGACCGGGAACGGGCCGTGCGCCAGGGACGCGGTGTGGCCCAGCCGCTCCCACAGCTCCTCGGCGATGTGCGGGGCCAGCGGCGCCAGCATCAGCACCAGCGGCTCCACCACCGAGCGCGGCGCGCCGTCCGGATAGCTCTTGGTCAGGTGGTTGGTCAACTCGATCAGCTTGGCGCCCGCCGTGTTGTCGCGCAGTGCGGCGAAATCCTCGTCCACGCCCGCGATCGTCTTGTGCAGCAGGCGCAGCGTCTCCTCGCTCGGCGTGGCGTCGGTGACCCGCAGCGCGCCGGTCTCCTCGTTCACCACCAGGCGCCATGCGCGCTGCAGGAACCGGTGCGCCCCGACGACGTCCTTGGTCGCCCACGGCCGCGAAGTGTCCAGCGGACCCATCGCCATCTCGTAGAAGCGGAAGGTGTCCGCGCCGTACAGATCGCACATCTCGTCCGGCGAGATGGCGTTCTTCAGCGACTTCCCGATCTTGCCGTATTCCTGGAAAACCGGGATCTCGGTGCCGGTGGCGTCGGTCCAGAAGAACTTGCCGTCGCGCTCGAGCACCTCGGCGGCGGGCACGTACGCGCCGCGCTCGTCGGTGTAGGCGTGCGCCTGGATGTAGCCCTGGTTGAACAGCCGCCGGTACGGCTCGCTGGCGGACACCTCACCCAGGTCGAAGAGCACCTTCTGCCAGAAGCGGGCATACAGCAGGTGCAGCACCGCGTGCTCGACGCCGCCGACGTACAGGTCCACGCCGCCCGGATCGTTCTCCCCGCCGACCTCCGTGCGCGGGCCCAGCCAGTACGCCTCGTTCTCCTTGGCGCAGAACGTCTCCGCGTTCGTCGGGTCGGCGTAGCGGATCTCGTACCAGGAGCTGCCCGCCCACTGCGGCATGACATTGGTGTCCCTGCGGTAGCGCTTCGGCCCGTCGCCCAGGTCCAGCTCGACTTCCACCCAGTCGGTCGCCTTGGCCAGCGGCGGGGACGGCTCGGAATCCGCGTCGTCGGGATCGAAGGTCACCGGGGCGAAGTCGTCCAGCTCCGGGAGCGACACCGGCAGCATGGACTCCGGCAACGCGTGGGGGGCACCCTGCTCGTCGTACACGATCGGGAACGGCTCGCCCCAGTAGCGCTGGCGCGCGAACAACCAGTCGCGCAGCTTGTACTGGATGGTGCCCTTGCCGTGGCCGTCGGCCTCGAGCCGGGCGATCATCGCCGCTTTGGCCTGTTCGACGGGCATGCCGTCGAGATAGTCGGAGTTCACCAGCGCGCCCTCGCCGGCATGCGCGCCCTTCTCCAGGTCGCCCCCGCTGATGACCTCGATGATCGGCAAGCCGAGGACGGTCGCGAATTCCCAGTCGCGGTGATCGTGCCCGGGCACGGCCATGATCGCGCCGGTGCCGTAGCTGCTGAGTACGTAGTCGGCGATGAAGATGGGCACGGCCTTGCCGTTGGCCGGGTTGATCGCGTAATTGCCCAGGAAGACGCCGGTCTTCTCCTTGTTCTCCTGGCGCTCCAGATCGGACTTGGCCGCGATCGACTTGCGGTAGGCGGCCACGGCGTCGGCCGGTGTGGCAGCGCCCTCGTTGGTCCACCGTGGGTCGGTGCCCGTCGGCCACGCGGCCGCGGTCAGCTTGTCGACCAGCTCGTGTTCCGGGGCGAGCACCACGTAGGTGGCGCCGAACAAGGTGTCGGGCCGGGTGGTGAATACCTCGATCTGCTCGCCGTCGGCGTCGAACTTCACCTGCGCGCCACGGGATCGTCCGATCCAGTTGCGCTGCATGGCCTTCACGTTCTCCGGCCAGTCCAACCGGTCCAGGTCGTCCACCAGTCGATCGGAATAGGCGGTGATGCGCATCATCCACTGCCGCAGCCGCTTACGGAACACCGGGAAGTTGCCGCGTTCGCTGCGGCCGTCGGCGGTGACTTCTTCGTTGGCCAGCACGGTGCCGAGACCGGGACACCAATTGACCACCGAATCGGTCTGATACACCAGGCGATACGAGTCCAGCAGCGCGCCGCGCTCGGCGGGCGACATCGTGTCCCAGGACTTGCTGTCGGGGACGGCCCGTGCGCCGGAGGCGAATTCGGCCGCCAGCTCGGCGATCGGGCGGGCCCGGTTCAGTTCCGGGTCGTACCAGGCGTTGTAGATCCGCAGGAAGATCCACTGCGTCCAGCGGTAGTACTCCGGGTCGGTGGTCGAGAACGAGCGGCGGCGGTCGTGGCCGAGGCCGAGGCGGTCCAGCTGGCGCTGCATCGTGGCGATGTTCGACTCGGTGGTGTCGCGCGGGTGCGCGCCGGTCTGTACCGCGTACTGCTCGGCGGGCAGGCCGAAGGCGTCGTACCCCAGGGCGTGCAGCACGTTGCGGCCGTGCATCCGGTGGTAGCGCGCGAAGACGTCCGTGGCGATATAACCGAGCGGATGCCCGACATGCAGGCCCGCGCCCGAGGGGTACGGGAACATGTCCTGGATGAACAGCTTGTCGGCCGGAGTGGGGCCCGACAGCGGCCCGACCGGGTTCGGCGCATGGAAGGTTCCGCGCTCGTCCCACGCCCGCTGCCACCGGCGCTCGATGCGGCCGGCAAGCTCCGCGTTGTACCGGTGCTCTGGTACATCGCTTTCGGTTGCACGTGTGTCCTGCACGGTCCTGCCTTCTTGTGGTCGCCGATCCCCGACAAACTTCGTCTATCAGGGTAGAACGTCCCCGCCGCAGGACCGAAAATTGGGCTGGCCTGGACTTGGACCGGGTTCCCCGCCGGGCCGCCCGTCGGCGGTCCTTCGGCGCCGATGCGCTAGCCTGCATGGGTGTTCGTCGTCGCTCTCGTCCTGTTCGTGCCGGCTGTCGTGGCCGTCACAACCGGCGCACTCGGGCTGACCGGCCGGTTGCCCCGCAACCGTTTCTTCGGGGTCCACACCGAGGCCGCGCTGGCCACCGACGACACGTTCCGCGTCGCCAACCGAGTCGCCGCGCCCACGTCGATCGCGGCGGGCGCCTTGCTGTTCGCCGGTGGTCTCGTCGCGCTGGCCGCCAGTGGGATCGTCGCGCTCGTTGTGGCGGCCGGCGTCGCGATGGTCGCGCTGTTCACCCTCGGCGCGGGCGCGAATATTGCCGCGCAAGCGGCCGACGCCATCGCCCCAGCCGCCGAGATCGGCGGTTGCGGCAGCTCCTGCGGCGCCTGCTCACTCCGCGACGCCTGCCAGCCCGCGAGCTGAAGTCGATCGCCGGTTCCGGTGGCGCGCGCTCGCGCCTCCGCTCAGCTCCGACCTCATCCGCGCGCCTGCTGCCTGCACTACTGCGTGTGCTCGAGCGGGACGCAGGTCACCGCATATCGGCTGCGCAGGGCGGCGGCGCAACGCTGTGCGACAGCGGACGGCCCACCGGAGTGATGTAGAGCACGCACAGCAGCACCGGCACCGCTGCGAGGTTGCGAGCCACGTGGGGATAGCGCGGCCCGCTCGGTTCCCGGAAGGCCCGCCCACGCCGATACGTGACCGGTGTGCAATCCGCGCCGGGATGATCGAGCGAGCCCCGCGCGACCAGGACGAACAGCGTCCCGTCGTGGTAATGCCAGCCACTGCTGCCGCCGGGCTCGATGATCGTCTGGCGCAGCACGAACGCTCGCCTGCCCAGCGCGAACCGGAACAGCACTCGGCTCGCGGTGCCGCGAGCGGGTGCCGCGTTCACCTCGAATTCGGGCCACATCCTTCGATCGAACCATTCGTTCGACGCTCGGGCCACAGGCCACAGGCCACAGGCCACGGACCACGGGCATGGACCACGGGCCACGGGCCACGGGCCACGGGCCACGGGCCATGGGCCATGGCCATGGACATGGGCCACGGACCACGGGCATGGACCACGGGCCATGGACCAAGGACATGGACCATGGGCCACGGGCTGCCTGCCGTGGGCTGCGTGCCGTGTGCCGTGTGCTGTGTGCCGTGGGCCATGGGTCATGGGCTACGTGCCGCGTGCCGCGTGCCGCGTGCCGCGTGCCGCGTGCCGCGTGCCGCGTGCCGGGTGCCACGGACCGCGTGCCGCGTGCCGCGTGCCACGGACCGCGTGCCGCGTGCCACGGACCGCGTGCCGCGTGCCGCGTGCCACGGGCCGCAGTCGTGTCGGTCGGGCTGCTGACCGGCGACGTTCACAGGTGCCGCCGCGCCCCGCACGGGGCAACCCGAGGCCCGCTGCTCATGGGTGTCCGATCACTCAGCGGGCCGCCCGGATGCACGGCGACATCGCCGCCCTCGCGCTGCCGGAACCGGACTGCGGATCTAGACATGCTGAGCGCCGAGTTCCTCCAGTTCGATCTCGCGGCCGGACGCGCTGCGCACCTGCACCCGCACCGGAGCGCCGGTCGCCTCGTCGACCAACAGCAGCGGCGCGGGCCCCGGTTGCAGGTAGGCGTCACCCCACTGCATGAGCGCCAGCACGGCGGGCAGCAGGTCCCGTCCCATCCGGGTGAGTACGTATTCGTGCCGGGTGCGCTTGCCTTCCTCTTGGTACGGCTGTTTCGTCAGCAAGCCCGCCTCGGTGAGCTTGCGCAACTGTGCGGCGGCGGCCGCGTCGGTGATGCCGACCCGGCTGGCGAACCCGTCGAAGCGCCGGGTCCCGTAGTACGCCTCCCGCAGGATGAGCACGGCCGAGCGCGTGCCGACGATGTCCATCGCCTTCGCGATCGAGCATTCCTCGGCTTTCCACGCGCTGAGATCGGCCAACGGTCCTTCCATCACGGCTGCCATGACGAACATCATACCGATGCTGACTTGCCTCAACTATTGTCAGATGTAGTCTGACTATGTGTTGATAGAGCCAGGCATGGCGGCCGGGCTCTCGGTCCGGAAGGAAGCACCATGAGAGACGCGGTGATTGTCGAAGCGGTACGCACCCCGATCGGCAAAGGCAAGCCGAACGGCGCACTGCACAATGTCAACGCGGTGGATCTGCTGGCCCACAGCCTGCGCGAGGTGGTGGAGCGCAGCGCGATCGATCCCGCCCTCATCGATGACGTGATCGGCGGCGTCGTCACCCAGTTCGGTGAGCAGGGCGCGAATATGACCAGGCGGGCCGCACTGGCCGCCGGATACCCCGAATCCGTGCCCGCCACCACCGTCGACCGGCAGTGCGGCAGCAGCCAGCAGGCGATCCACTTCGCCGCGCAAGGCGTGATCGCGGGCGCCTACGACATCGTGGTCGCCGCGGGCGTGGAGTCGATGGGCCGGATTCCCATGGGCGCCAATCTGGTCGGCTCCGACGACATCTCCGGCGTCGGCTTCACCGAGCGATACCCGGAGGGTCTGGTGTCGCAGGGCATCAGCGCCGAGCTGATCGCGGCCAAGTGGGGACTCACCCGTACCCAACTGGACGAGTTCGCGCTCGCCAGCCACGAGAAAGCCGCGCTCGCCACCAAGAACGGTTCGTTCGCCAAGGAACTCGCGCCGATCAACGGACTCGCCACCGACGAGGGCATCCGGGTCGGCAGCACGCTGGAGACGCTGGGCGCACTCCGTCCCGCCTATTACGACCCGGCCATGGCCGCCCGGTTCCCGCAGATCGGCTGGGCGATCACGGCGGCGACGGCCAGCCAGGTCAGCGACGGCAGCGCGGCGGTACTCATCATGACCAGCGAGCGCGCGAAGGAACTCGGCTTGCGGCCGCTGGCCCGGCTGCACAGCTTCGCGGTGGCCGGTGACGACCCGCTGCTGATGCTCACCGCCGTGATCCCGGCGACCGCCAAGGTGTTGCAGCGCGCCGGTTTGCAGCTGTCCGACATCGATCTGATCGAGATCAACGAGGCCTTCTCACCGGTGGTGCTGGCCTGGGCGCAGGACACCGGCGCGGATCTGGCGAGGGTCAACGTCAACGGCGGCGCGATCGCCATCGGCCACCCGCTCGGCGCATCCGGCGCACGCCTGATGACCACGCTGGTACACGCCATGCGGGAACGCGGCGCCCGCTACGGCCTGCAAACCATGTGTGAGGCAGGCGGATTGGCCAACGCCACCATCATCGAAAGGTTGTGATCCCACGCCACCGGCGCCGCGTGTCCGTCGAGGGCCCAGGCGAACACGCTCGCCGATGGCGTACCACCCGCTGTCGGGGCCGGGGTTCGTCGTCGTTCAGACGAACACGCTCACCGATCGCGTACCACTCGCTGTCGGGGCCGGGGTTCGTCGTCGTTCAGACGAACACGCTCACCGATCGCGTACCACCCGCGGCCGAGCACCCAGCATGTCCACGGCGCCCCGGCGTCCATCGTCGTCACCGTAGCGCCGCGAGCCTCCAGCCGCACGATCGCCCTCCACGCCACCGGCTCACCTCGACTCCAGGTTTCGAGCGAAGCGAGACCGAGCATTCGCCGTTCGCGGCCCGGCTCGCGTCACAAAGGGGCCGCGAACACCCAGCGCCGCAGGCGCTGGAAAACCAACACAGCGCTGCCAATCAATACCTCACGAGCACGATCGCGATCAGAAACCCGACCAACCAGGACTCGAGGATCAAAGGGACTGCGATGAGCGGGGTCCAGGCGATCGGCCTTTTGTCGCGCACTTTCTCCAGCACCGCGGCGACCGCCGCGAGCACCGACGCCGCGATGCCGGTCCACGCGATGACCTGCGCCCACGGCAGATACTCCACGCCGCAGCCATCGCGGCCGTCGCGCGCGAGCACTTCGTAGAGCCGCACGAAAGACGCGATCAGCCAGCCGAATCCGAGGACGATCACCGAACCCAGCGCCACGCGCAAGGCATCCGTCATTCGCCGCCGCAATCGCCACGCCATACCTTCAGGATGACCGGCGCGAGGCCGCACGGCATTTCGACGGTTCAGGCTCCCGGGTAGACCTTGGACGCGAGCGCGAGGCCGCCGCAGAACGAGGCGACGATCAGCACCATCGCCAGCACCGGCCAGTACCACATGTACCAGCGCTTGACGGCGGCCAGGATGAGCATCCCGGTCACGCCGACGATCGCGAACGCGGTCCCGCCCCACGACACCGCGAAGGCCCAGCCCAAGTAGTCGGTGCGGCAGTTGTCCGGCCCACACGGATCGGTGGCGAAGGCGAAGAAGACCGTGAAGTAAGCGGCGGCGAGTCCGAGGACAGCCGCGAAGCAATACAGCACGACGGCGAGCACCACGTCCCAAGTCCGCACCGGCCGCTGCCCGGCGGGCCACTGCGCGGGCCCCGGGGCCGTGCCGTAAGGCGGCCAGGGCTGTGCGGTACCGGTCTGGATCATGCCTCAACGATCCCGCTCCGGGCGCCACCCCGACTCCGGGAAACTACTCGAGTCCGCATGCGCAATCCCCCGATCGGCCGCAGCAGCCGAATAAGCTGGCGGCGATGAGCGACTCCGCAGAGCAGAACGTCGTCTACGCCATCCCGATGCGCACCCGTTTCCGTGGCATCACGGTACGCGAGGGAATGCTGATCCACGGACCGCTCGGGTGGGGCGAGTTCTGCCCGTTCCCCGAGTACGACGACCGGGAGGCCGCCGCCTGGCTGGCCACCGCGATCGAGCAGGTGACGACCGGCTGGCCCGAACCGGTGCGGGATCGCATTCCGATCAATTGCACCGTGCCCGCCGTCGGCGCGGAGCAGGCGCACGCGATCGTCGGTCGATCCGGCTGCCGCACCGCCAAGGTGAAGGTCGCCGACCATCCTGAATCGCTCGCGGAGGATCTGGCCAGGGTGGAGGCGGTGCGCGACGCGCTCGGCCCGAACGGCGCGATCCGGGTCGACGCCAACGCGGTCTGGGATGTCGACACCGCGGTGCGCCACATCGAGCGTATCGACAAGGCCGCGGGCGGGCTGGAGTACGTCGAACAGCCGTGCCGGACCATCGAGGAACTCGCCGCGGTGCGCCGCCGCGTAGACGTGCGCATCGCCGCCGACGAATCCATCCGCCGGGCCGAGGACCCGCTGCGAGTCGCGGTCGCCGGTGCCGCCGACATCGCCGTCCTCAAGTGCACGCCGCTGGGCGGCGTCCGCCGCGCCCTCCAGGTAGCGGAGGCGGCGGGCCTGCCCTGCGTGGTCTCCTCCGCCTTGGAGACCAGCGTCGGCCTCGCCGCGCAGCTGGCCCTGGCGGGCGCGCTCCCGGAACTCGACTTCGCCTGCGGCCTCGGCACTTTGAGCCTGCTCACCGGCGACGTGACGCCGGGCTCCCTGCGTCCGTCGGACGGTTATCTCCCGGTCCTGCGCACCCCGCCCACACCGGACCCGGCCCTGCTGGAACGCCACCGCCACCCCGACGCCGAACGCACCGCGTGGTGGCAGGAACGGTTGGCCCGCGTCACCGCCTTGCTCTGATAATCCCCGCGCCATAACAGGGCGTAGACCGCGGCCATCCGCCCTGGCCACGGTACGCGCGACACTCCATGGCGGCGCCGCCTATTTCCCGGACACGCAGCGCCTCGTCCGTGCGACGGCCGCAGGAAGGAGGCGCCCGCGCTCGACCATCGCGCCCCCGACTTCGCCGAGTGGTGAACACCTTCTTCGACAACGGCGTCACGAGTTCTGACCGTCATCAACAACGCCGCCGGCGCGACCGAGGGCCCCGACCGGCTGCCCGCGGGGGCCGAAATCGCCGTCCTGGCGTAACGGCCCCCCGCCGACCGCGACTCCGGACATCGTTTCCGGTCAGCACTCCGACTGCGCACGCTGGAACGCTCAAACCCCGATCGCGAATCGTGGCGAGCGATAGACCACGCCGGGCTCTTCCACTCGTCGTGCACATGATTGATCGTCGACTCACCCGATCCGCACGCCGCAGCCCAGCATGGTGGTGCGCAAGAGCAGCGCCGCCTCGGGACCGACCACACCGTCGACCAGTTCCAGGTAGCGGTCGCAGAATTCCGGGCCGTGCGCGGCCACCGATCCGGGCGCGGGCTCCAGGTGATGCGCGAGTTCGTGCAGGATCACCAGTTCCCGCAGTGCCCAGGCGGTGTGCAGCGGAACGGCGAGGACGGCCTCGGCCGCCTCGTAGTGCGCGGCGGTGGTCCCGGCGCGCGAGCGGACGCGCACGGCGACGGCGGCCCGATCCCAGCGCGCCCGCACCCAATTGAGGTCGAGCACCTTGTCCGTATAACTCTGCACGGATTCCACTGAGGCGAAGCGGCGCTCGATAGGCAGTGTGAGATGCGAACCGTAGAGTTCCACGGTGCGCGTTCCGTGCTCATCTGCGCGATCGAACACCCCGCGCACCAACTGCTCGGCGTCGTACACCTTGGCGCGCTGACCATCGCGCACCGTCATCGCGGCGACGCCGATCGCATCGCGCCGAGCCCCGGCCAGTTGCCGACCCGCGCCGGCGCGACGGCCGGCCACACCCGGTCGAGGTGGCCCGCTCGCACCGGACAGCCCGCGATGCGCACGCCGATCAGCCTCCTTCGGAGGTCAATTTCGCACGGGCGGCCGGGAGTTCGGGTGACGTCCCGATCCGCGCGGCCCGGCCCGCGCGATCGCCCGCCGCCCGCGCCGCCGCCGAATGTCCGGTCGACGCCTGCGGCCCGCGCCAGGTGCCGCGCGCCTCCGACGTCCGGGCGTAGAAATCTGTGAGCTCGATCTCTTTGTCGCGTAACGCCAGCGCGGTGCCGGTCGCGCGCCCATCCCCGGGCAATACCTCGGCTTCGACCTCCGCCTTCACCTCGGCCAGCCGCCGCCCGATTCGCGCCGCGAACGCCATCTGGAAGTTCAGCCGCGCCGTCACGCCCGCCACCGGCGCCTGCACCCGCCGCCGGACCTGCCGACCCCACCGCTTCTCGACCACGATCTTCTCCACGGTGGCCGATCGGTAGGCGCCGGACTTGATGTACTGGTCGGACGCACGCACCATCTGCACGATCAGACTGGCGTAGAGCGCCTCGCAGGTATCGATGTCGGAGTCGAAACCATATGCGTAGACCTGCGTCGATGTCCTGGCAACATCGCAGCGCACGTCGTTGGCCGCGGCGATCGCGACGAACAACTGCACGTAGGTGCGCAACCCGCGTTTGCCCGGCTCGCCGATCGGGATGATCCGCTGCACGGGGGTGGGCCTGCGCTCGCGTCCCGCGATGTGCGCCCGCGCCACGGTGAGGTCGATGGACGACTTGGTAGCCAGTCGCTGAGCCGCGGCGAGGAACGCTTCGGCCTCGTGTTCGTTGTCCGTGGACTCGGCCTTGCGCAGCAGCCCACCGATGCGGGTGAGCATCCGATCGGGAACCACGTTCGGCGAAGTCATCGCGGTCAGCCTAATAGGCGACTTCCCGCCACTGTCCCGCATGCCGGATCGACACCATGTATCTTGCCTTGTGCACCGGCAGGGTGTGCTGCCGCTCACGAACGATCCTGGAGTGTTTGCGATGGCTGTGAAGAAGGTGTCGTCCCTACGTGCGACGCTCGTGCCACGGGCCGCGGTCGCGGTCGCGTCGGTCGGGCTGCTGACCGCGACGTTCACCAGTGCCTGCTCCAGCGACAGCGGCGGCAGCCCGACCAGCCAGAACCTCACCGGACGTGGTCCGATCACCTACGTCGAGGGCAAGGACACCACCGAGACCGGCGCGGTCAAGCAGCTGATCGAGCGCTGGAACGCCGCGCACCCGGACGAGCAGGTGACGTTCAAGGAACAGTCGAACGACGCTTCGCAGCAGTACGACGACCTGGTCGAGCACATGCGCTCCAAGCAGTCCAACTACGACGTGGTCGCCTTGGACGTGCCCTGGACCGCCGAGTTCGCCGCCAAGGGCTGGATCCAGCCGCTGAAGGACTCCTTCGCGATCGACACCAGCGCGCTGCTCTCGCCGCCGGTCGCCAGTGCCACCTACAACAACACGCTCTACGCCGCACCCCGGAACACCAACGGCGGCCTGCTGTTCTACCGCAAGGACCTGGTGCCGAACCCGCCCAAGACCTGGAACGAACTGCTGGCCCAGTGCCCGATCGCGCGCCAGCAGAACATCGGTTGCTACGCGGGGCAGTTCGCGCCCTACGAGGGCCTGACCGTGAACGCGGCCGAGGTGATCAACGCCTACGGCGGCAGTTTCGTCGGCGCCGACGGCAAGACCCCCACGGTGAACAGCGCGCAGTCGCGTACCGGACTGAAGGTGCTGGTCGACGCGTTCAACAACGGCGACATCCCCAAAGAGGCCATCACGTTCAAGGAGCCGGAATCCAGCAACGCCTTCGCGCAGGGCAAGCTGATGTTCCTGCGCTCGTGGCCGTCCACCTTCGGCGACGTCGGCGGTGAGGCCTCCGCCGTGAAGGACAAGTTCGCGGTCGCTCCGCTGCCGGGGGACAACGGCGTCGGCGCCTCCACCCTCGGCGGCTACAACGCGGCGATCAGCGCGTACTCCAAGAACAAAGCCACCGCGCTGGACTTCCTGCGCTTCCTGATCAGCGAGGACGCGCAGCACATCGTCGCCTCCGGCGCGCTGCCCTCGGTGCGCGCGTCCATGTACGACGACCCGGCGCTGATCGCGAAGATGCCCTACCTGCCCGCGCTCAAGGACTCCATCGCCAGCGCGGTCCCGCGCCCGGTGACACCCTTCTATCCAGCGGTGAGCAAGGCCATCCAGGACAACGCCTATGCTGCGTTGAACGGAACCAAGTCCGTCGACGACGCGATCACCGGTATGCAAAAGGGCATCGAGACCGCCGGATCGTAAGTGATCGAGCGCCATGGACCCGACGAACCCGCAGGAGAGAGAAACGGTGTCGGATCCTTCGGGAACGGCGACTAGCGTGCCGAAAGACGACGAAGTTGTTCCGGCCCGGCGTGGCTTCGCCGCGCGGCTGGCACTGGACCTGCGACGCTCCGGGAAAGCCTGGGTGTTCGTCACACCGGTGCTGATCGCGCTAGCGGTCGTCATCGGGTATCCGGTGTTCCGGGCCCTGTGGATGTCCTTCCAGAAGGACCCCGGGCTCGACCCGGCGACCGGCATGTTCGTCGAAGGGGGCAGCGCCGGGTTCTCGAACTACACGCACTGGCTGCTGCAGCAGTGCCAGGTCGCGACCGGCGAGACGGTGCCGTGCCCGACCGGCAATCTCGGCTCGCAATTCTGGATGGCCATCGCGGTCACGCTGTTCTTCACGGTCGTGACCGTCGCACTGGAGGCGACGCTCGGCCTCGGCATGGCCATGGTGATGGGCAAGACCTTCCGCGGCAGGGCGCTGCTGCGCGCGGCCGTGCTGATTCCGTGGGCCATCCCGACCGCCGTCACCGCACGGTTGTGGGAGTTCATGTTCCAGTACGACGGCGTGGTCAATCGCGTTCTCGGCACGCACATCCTGTGGACCTCCGACGCCTGGCCTGCCCGGTTCGCGGTGATCGCGGCCGACGTCTGGAAGACCACGCCGTTCATGGCGCTGCTGCTGCTGGCCGGTCTGCAGGTGATCCCGGCCGACGTGTACGAGGCGGCTCGCGTCGACGGCGCGTCGGCCTGGCAGCGGTTCACCCAGATCACGCTGCCGCTGCTGAAGCCGGCCCTGCTGGTCGCGGTGCTGTTCCGCACCATGGACGCGCTGCGCATGTACGACCTGCCCGCGATCATGACGCTGGGCAATCCGTCCACCCGCACGGTGTCGATCCTGGTGGTCGACCAGGTCCGGCAAGGCCCCAACAGCGCGGCCGCGTTGTCCACCATCACCTTCCTTTTGATCTTCGCGGTGGCGTTCGTGCTGGTGAAGATTCTCGGGGCCAACGCAGTTCGCACCCAGGAAGAACAGCGGGAGGCGCACTGATGTCCGTGCAGACAGCGGAAAAGCCCGTGACGGGGCAGCGCGGCGCGCAGCCGGTTCCGTGGACCAAGCGCCTCGGCTCGGTACGGCTGTACCTCGGCGCGCTGATCGTGCTCGTCTGGGGCCTCGCGCCGTTCTACTGGATGGCGGTCACCGCGTTCCGCGACCCCGCCTACACCTTCGACAACACCCCGTGGCCGACGCACGTCACGCTGGAGAACTTCCGCAACGCGTTCGACACCAGTCGCGGCAACAACTTCGGCAAGGCGCTGGTCAACAGCATCGTCATCGGCTCGATCACCACGGTGATCGCACTGGCGGTCGGCGTACTGGCCGCGTACGCGCTCGCCCGGCTCACTTTCCGCGGGAAGTACGTGGTGTCCGGCCTGATCCTCAGCGCCTCGATGTTCCCCGTCGTCGTCCTGGTCACCCCGCTGTTCCAGCTGTTCACCAACCTCGGCTGGATCGGCGAGTACCAGGCGATGATCATCCCGAACATCTCGTTCGTGCTGCCGATGACGGTCTACATCCTCGCGTCCTTCTTCGCCGAACTGCCGTGGGAACTGGAAGAAGCCGCGCGGATCGACGGTGCCACCAAGATGCAGGCGTTCCGCTTGGTGATGCTGCCCTTGGCCGCCCCCGCCGTGTTCACCACCGCGATTCTCGCGTTCATCGCGGCGGTCAACGAATACCTGCTGGCCCGTTTGCTTTCCAGCGACAAGACCGAACCGGTCACCGTCGCGATCGCCCGCTTCTCCGGCAACAACCCGCTGGTGCAGCCCTACGCGGCGATCATGGCGGCAGGCACGATCGTCACCATCCCGCTGGTCGTCATGGTCCTGCTCTTCCAGCGCCGGATCATCTCGGGCCTCACCGCGGGCGGCGTGAAGAGCTGAATCTTCGGCCGCGCGGGCGCGGCGGGTTCGCATGCTCGGTCTCGCTTCGCTCGAAACCTGGAGTCGGGGTGAGCCGGTGGCGTTGCCGAGGTAACCACTGGACAGCGGGGTTCGCCGTCCTTTCGCAGCACGCGGCCCGAGCGGCCCACGTGCATCGGCGATTCTGGGGCCCACACGCGCAGGTGATGCATGCGGCTGTGTCGATCGGCTGGAAAGTGGAAAGCCGCTTGTGAACCAACGCGGTAAACTCTGGCTTTCGATGCTCTTTTTCCGTTCGTTCGTGCAGGTGAGTTCGTCCGGCGCTCCGGGAGGAGATGATCGTGAGCTCGTTCCGCAAACCGCGAGAACGTAGACGCGGCGGCAAGGGGGCTCCCCCGCCCGCACCGTATGCCTCGATCGCGGGCTGGAACGAGCGGCCGGAAGCGGCGAAACGCGACGCGCGGAGCCGACGCGAACGCATGGCGGACCGCAGGAAAACGCGTCCGCCCGTGCCGCGCCCTGCGCCGGCGGAGAATCGGCCGCCGCGCAGCAGAGCCGAACGTATCCGCCGCCTGCTGCTCGCCTTGTTCATCCTCTTCGGCGTGGTGCCCGCGCTGCTGTCGGTCCTGGCGTACTGGAGTGCCGAGATCCCGGATCCGAGTGCGGTGCAGACGAACCAGATCGCGACCATCCTGGCGGCCGACGGCAGCACGGTGATCGCGAAAATCGTGCCGCCGGACGGGAATCGGATGCCGGTCCCGCTGTCCGACGTGCCGCAGCCGGTGCGCGACGCGGTGCTGTCGGCCGAGGATCGCAATTTCTACACCAATCCCGGCTATTCGACGTCCGGCTTTCTGCGGGCCGTTCGCGACAACCTGCTCGGGAAGGACAACGCGGGCGGCGGCTCCACGATCACCCAGCAGTACGTCAAGAACGCGTTCCTCGGCTCCGAGCGCACGGTCACCCGCAAGATGCGCGAGCTGATCATCGCGGCGAAGATGGCGCGGCAGTGGAGCAAAGACGACATCCTCGCCGCCTACCTCAACACCATCTACTACGGCCGGGGGTCGTACGGCATCGCCGCGGCGGCCAAGGTGTACTTCGACAAACAGGTGAACCAGCTGACCCTCGCCGAGGGCGCGGTGCTCGCCGCGCTGATCCGTACACCCTCGATTCTGGACCCGGAAACCCATCTCGCGGAGTTGAAAGCGCGCTGGCGCTACGTGCTCGACGGGATGGTCGAGATGGGCGTCCTCGCGCCGGGTGATCGTGACGCGACCACCTTTCCGCTGATCATCCCGCTCACCCAGATCCCGGACGACGACGTGGCCCGCGGCCCGGAGGGACTGATCCGCAACCAGGTGGTGCGCGAGCTGCGCGACTCCGGCATCAGCGAGCGCGACCTGAACAAGGGCGCGTTGCAGATCACCACGACCATCGACGCCAGGGCGCAGCAGGCGGTCCTGGGGGCGGTGCGCGACCGGCTCGGCGCCCAGCCACCGGAATTGCGCGCCGCGGTGGTGTCGATCGATCCGCGCTCCGGCGCGGTGCGCGCGTACTTCGGCGGCTACGACGGCATCGGCTTCGACTTCGCCCAGGCGCCGTTGCAGACCGGATCGGCGTTCAAGGTCTTCGCGGCGATCGCCGCGCAGCAGCAGAGCATTCCGCTCTCGCGCGTGCTGGACAGCTCCCCGGTGACCGACCGCGGTACCCGGATCACCAACGTGGACGGCGAGTCCTGCGGCAAGTGCACCATGGCCGAGGCGCTGAAGCGCTCGCTGAACACCAGCTTCTACCGGTTGACCATGACGATGTTCGACGGGCCGCAGGCCATCGCGGACGCGGCGCACGCAGCCGGTATCCCGGAAGAGCTGCCGGGCGTGGCGGGCAAGACCCTCAGCGAGGACGGCGGTAAACCGCTGAACGGAATCGTCCTCGGACAGTATGTGGTCCGGCCCATCGACATGGCCTCGGCCTACGCCACGCTCGGTGCGGCGGGTGTGCACCACCAGCCCTATTTCGTGCAGCGGGTGGTGACCGGCGATGGGCGGGTGCTCCTGGATCGCGGCGGCGACCCGGACCAGCAGGTCGGCGAACAGCTGCCCGAGGGGAAACAGCGCATCCCCCGGAAGATCGCGGAGAACACCACGGAGGCGATGCTCCCGATCGCGGCCTACTCCAATGGGCACGCGCTGAAGAACAACCGTCCCTCCGCCGCCAAGACCGGCACCACACAGCTCGGCGAGAGCGATTCCAACAAGGACGCGTGGATGATCGGCTTCACCCCGTCGCTGTCCACCGCGGTATGGATCGGCACCGAGCGGTCACAACCGATCCGCACCGCGCGCGGCGCCGACATCTACGGCTCCGGCCTGCCCGCCGACATCTGGAAACAGGTCATGGACGACGCGCTCGACGGCACCCCGATCGAACAGTTCTCGGGCACGCAGGCCCCGGCCGGGCCGAATCAGAGCAAGCCGCCCTCCGGCGGGCCCTACGACATCCTGAATCCACCGCAGCGGTCGCCGCAGCGCGAACCCGCCGTCGTCATCCCGCCGAGCGCGCAACCGCCCAGGGAGGTGGAGATTTTCCCGGGGCTGAGCATTCCGGTTCCTGGATAGCGATGATGCTGTGACCTTCCGTCGCCCGGTGGAACGCATGACGTGGCAGCATCGTTTGCCAGAGTGAGAGCGAACAGCGAGTGCGTCGGTACGGGCCGACGCCGAAACCGCGGAAACGATGCGGAAGGATATGCGCTCGAGCGACGGCAGCGCGGCGCGAGCGACGGGCCCGGAGGCGGTAGCCTGCGTCACCATGGAGGGCACCGGGAGCGACGCCGATTGAAGACAGACGAGACATAGGGGCTACGCCGGTGGATTTCAATGTCGTTGACCAACCCGAGACGCTGGTGGCGGGAACAGTGCTTCGCAGCCCCGCGCTCGCGGTCGAAGGACCGCGCCGCGCGAAAGTCGAAGAGGCGTGGAAGCGCAACCTGGCCCGCAAGCTGCCCGGACCGCCGACCACGGCGTACGTCGACCACGCGCCGGAGATCAATTCGTACCTGACCCACATCGTCGGCTACCGCTGCCACAGCCTGGCCGACCTGCTGCCCGGCGACGTGCTGGCCCGGGTGTCGGCCGGGCGCTTCGCCCGGTTCATCGCCAGCGGCGACAATCTCGGCGACACCATCGTGAGCATCTGGCGAGCGGTGTGGGACGCGGAGGCCTCCGGGCGGCTCGTGCGCGCCTACACCGGCGACTGGGAACACTATCCGGACGCGCGGACGGTGGAAGTCTTCGTGGCATTGGCAGACGATCAGGGCAACGGGTAGGAACAGACAGTGGACTTCGAGATCGTCACATTGCCGCAGAGCATGGTCGCGGGCCTGACCGTGCCGCTGGCCGGCCGCGAGGTGACCGCGCGTGACCTCGACCTGGTGAACTTCACCTGGGATCGGTACCTGGCACGGGAGAAGAACGTGCAGCGAGTGGCCGCCTACATCGGCCAGAACGATCACGCCGTCGCCGTGCTGGGCTACGAGATCGGCGCGATGGGCGAACTGGACCCCGGCGACGTGCTCACCATCATCCCGCAGGGCCGCTACGCCAAATTCGTCGTCGCCGACAAGCCCTACGACCTGCTGCGAACCGCATGGGCACAGGTGGCGAAGGCCGAGAGCGCGGGAACCATCACCCGCTCCCACACCGCCGAGGTGGAGCGCTACACCGGCCCCGCGTCGGTAGAGGTCTACGTCTCGCTGGACTGAATTCGCTGACGTGTACACGACAACGTGTACACTTCAGATATGTCGGAGATCAGTATCCGGGAGCTGCGCGCCAACCTCGCCGCCCACGTCCGCGAAGCCGAATCCGGCGAGCAAGTGATCATCTTGCGAGACGGCGCGCCCGCCGCGGCGCTGGTGCCATTGTCCATGGTCGAGGCGTTCGACGCAGCCGAGGATGAGCTTCTCGCGCGGGAAGCCGAGGTCAGGCTCGCGGCCGACGAGCGGACCTTCACCATGGCGGAGGTGCTGGCCGACCTCTTCGAGGACGACACGAAGTGAAATACCGCTTCCACTTCCTGGAGTCCGCGGGCCGAGAACTACGCGCCATCGAGCGTCTGGACGCGATGCGTATCCTCACCGCCCTCACGGCACTCGGCGAGGACCCCTATGCGCCCGGGCTGGACGTCAAGAAGTTATCGGGGCACGAGGACTTGTTCCGTCTGCGGGTCGGCAGATACCGGGTCGCGTACCGGGTGGACAACGGCGTGCTGGTGATTCTCGTGGTGAAGGTCGGCCGGCGGAAAGACGTCTACCGAGGCCTGTAGTTCGACGGCAGGCCGGCCGAGGGCAATTGCCCTTCGGCCGGCCTCATGCCGGTGCGGTGCCTACTCCGCGCCGATGATGAACGCTTCCAGCTGCGTGCGCGCGATGTCGTCGGCGAGCTGCTGCGGCGGGGACTTCATCAGGTAGGCCGAGGCGGGGATGACCGGTCCGCCGATGCCGCGGTCCTTGGCGATCTTCGCCGCGCGCACCGCGTCGATGATGATGCCCGCGGAGTTCGGCGAGTCCCACACCTCGAGCTTGTACTCGAGGTTCAGCGGCACGTCGCCGAAGGCGCGACCCTCCAGGCGGACGTAGGCCCACTTGCGGTCGTCGAGCCAGCCGACGTGGTCGGACGGGCCGATGTGCACGTCGTTGGCGCCGAGTTCCTTCTTCAGGTTGCTGGTGACGGCCTGGGTCTTGGAGATCTTCTTGGACTCCAGGCGCTCGCGCTCGAGCATGTTCTTGAAGTCCATGTTGCCGCCGACGTTGAGCTGCATGGTGCGGTCGAGCTGCACACCGCGGTCCTCGAACAGCTTGGCCATCACGCGGTGGGTGATGGTAGCGCCGACCTGGCTCTTGATGTCGTCGCCGACGATCGGCACGCCCGCCTTGGTGAACTTCTCCGCCCAGACCGGGTCGGAGGCGATGAACACCGGCAGCGCGTTGACGAACGCGACACCGGCGTCGATGGCGCACTGCGCGTAGAACTTGTCGGCTTCCTCCGAGCCCACCGGAAGGTAGGACACCAGCACGTCGACCTTGTGGTCCTTCAGCACCCGCACCACGTCGACCGGCTCGGCCTCGGACAGCTCGATGGTCTCGGCGTAGTACTTGCCGATGCCGTCGAGGGTCGGACCGCGCTGCACGACGACATCGCTGGGCGGCACGTCGGAGATCTTGATCGTGTTGTTCTCGCTGGCGAAGATCGCCTCGGCCAGATCGAAGCCGACCTTCTTCGCGTCCACGTCGAACGCGGCGACGAACTTGACGTCGCGAACGTGGTAGGGCCCGAACTTCACGTGCATCAGGCCGGGGACGGTCGAGGTCTCGTCCGCGTCCTTGTAGTACTGCACGCCTTGGACCAGCGAAGAGGCGCAGTTGCCCACACCTACGATGGCGACGCGAACTTCTGTGGCGTTGTCAGCCTTGTCGATGTCACTCATGGCCGATATTTCCCTCTTTCTGTGGTGCCGCCTTCGTCGATTGCTCCGCCGCAATCAACTCGTTGAGCCAGCGCACTTCGCGCTCGCTTGATTCGAGTCCGAGTTGATGGAGCTGCCGGGTGTAGCGATCCAACGACCCGCTGGCCTTCTTGATCGCCTCCCGGAGCCCCTCTCGGCGCTCCTCGACCTGACGCCGCCTGCCCTCCAGGATCCGCATCCGCGCTTCCGCGGGGGTGCGGCTGAAGAAAGCCAGATGAACGCCGAAGCCGTCGTCGGTGTAGTTCTGCGGTCCGGTGTCGGCGAGCAGCTCGCTGAACCGCTCCCGCCCGGCCGGAGTCAGTTGGTAAACCCGTCGCGCACGGCGCGTCGTCGCGCCCGCGGGGATCTCCTCGGCGATCAACCCGTCCGCCTGCATGCGGCGCAGGGTGGGATAGAGCGACCCGTAGGAGAAGGCCCGAAACGCCCCGAGCAGGCCGGTCAGCCGCTTGCGCAGCTCGTACCCGTGCATGGGCGCTTCGAGGAGCAGCCCGAGGATTGCCAGCTCGAGCACCGGGCTTCACCCCCTGACTGTGTACAGACCTAACCGATGGATGCGACTTTCCACTATATCGGAGCGATACATCTGTGCACAGTCGTCGCTACTACCCGGACGACATACGGATTCAGCGAGAGGACGGGAAGACCGCGAGCGGCTCGCCCGCGAGAGTGACCTTCGCGTACCCGGTCGCGCCGCCTTTGCACTTCACGTGGATATCCACCACGGGACCGGGATCGACCGCGCCGGGGGAGTCGACCTCCACGCTGACGTAGTTGATCACGCCGTCCGGGCATCGCACCGTCTGCGGCGCACCGGCCAGCAGCCGGGCGATGGCGGGCACGTCGAGGGTGGCGAGGTCGAAGGTGCGCGTCCCTGTTTTGCGCTCGGAGGTCGTCGAAGTGCGGAAGCCGCCGTTGTAGCGATAGTCGCTGGTCTCGGATGTGCGGCCGGGAGTCTGCCGGTCCACGCGCACATACTTCGGATACAGCGTGACGTCGTCGGCGATCAGGTCGCCGAACTCGGCCCGGTACTCCGCGAGGAAGTAGGCCAGGCCCGCACCGGTGGTCATATCGGGAACATTCTCCGACGACCCGGGCATATCGATGCCACAACGGCTGATCGCGCCCACCATCGCACCCACCACCAATGCCGCGACGACAGTCGAGACCGGCGCAAGCCAGCGCCGCGGCCGACGCCGGTCGACGCGCACCACGGGGGCGTTCACCAATTCGTCCGGGATTTGCAGGTCACCGATCAACGCGTCCAGCTCGCCGAAGGACTTGGCCCGCATAGCCTCGGCCGTCCGCGCGGCGTGCTCGTCGGCGGTCAGCTGCCCTTCGGAGAGCGCGGTGTCGAGCAATCCGCACACGTCGGCGCGGTCGGTGTCGCGGGCGCGGATGCCGCTGTATCGGGTTGTCGTCATTGCCTTACCCCTCGAACGGCCAGACGCGGCGCACCTCGCCGGCCGGCGTCATGAGGAAGTGACCGTTCTCCTTGACGGAGTTGTTCACGTAGACCTCGATGATGGGTTGCCCGGCGGGAATGCCGTACTGGCCGTAGAAACTGACGTCGTTCACGCTCACCGCGAAATGCGACACGGCACCGCCGGGAACCCGGGTGATAGTGGCCGCGTCGGCGAGCGCTCGACCGATCGCCTCCACGTTCAACAGGCCTAGATCCACCGACGGGGTGTCGGCCTTGCGCGTCGTGATCTCCCGGGACTGGGTGAAACCCCCGCGGTAGTCGTACTCGACCTTCCGGTTGGACTCCCCGGGCACCGACCGGGCGAATGAGGCGTGCTCGGGGTACATGCGCAGTTCGTCTACTCGGAGGTCCCCGAACTTCCGCTGATAGTTACGCAGGAAGGTGGCGACTCCGTCGGCGGTGACCAGGCTCGGCGTCGGAACCACCTGCGGCTGTACCACCCCGAGGTCCACCGCGGGCGCTGCTTGCGCCGAGTGCGGCGGTTCATCCGCCACCCGGGTGACCGCGAGAAATCCGGCGCAGGCCGCCAGCACCGCGGCCACGGTGACCACGCCCAGGTACCACTGGCGGCGGCGTGAGCGCGGCGGACGCGGCGCGGGCGCGGCATCGCCGGGCCGCTGCAAGTCCGCGACCAGATCCGCCAGATCCCCCAGGGTGCGCGCCTCCGCGACGAGTTCGGTGAGGGCATCGTGCTCTTCTTCGGACAGCTGGCCGTCGGCACGGGCGCGGTCCACTAGCTCGCGGGTAGTGGCGCGATCGGCATCCCGGGCCCGAGTGTGAGCAGGATAACTTCCACCGGATCCCGCGCGGCGCAAGGCTTTTCGCGTCACCGACGATCGATCCGCGGTGAACCGCCGCGGCACGGCGGAGGTTTGCAGATCGGCGGTGAGCGCGGCCAACTCGCCGAGCGTTTTCGCCGTCGCGGCCTGCGCGATTCGGTCGTGATACTCATCGGCGCCGAGCTGGCCCTCGGCGTAGGCGGCATCCAGCACACTGGACGCGGCGGCGCGGTCGAGGTCACGCGCTCGCGTGCGCCCGGATGCTGCGGTGGACACAGACGGATCGTAAACCGGATAACTGCGCGGCGCGCTGGTTCGGGCGCTGATCCGGACCGGTCAATCCGAACAGCCCGGGGCGGCGGGATTGCAACACCGCTACTCTGGTTCTCGTGCGAATTCAGCGGCAAGTTGTCGACTACGCCCTCCGGCGCCGGTCGCTGCTGGCTGACGTCTATGCGGGCCGGGTCGATGTCGCCGAGGTGTGTGATGCAAATCCTTATCTCTTGCGTGCGGCGAAGTTCCACGGTCGGGGGAGCGAGGTCACATGCCCCATCTGCCGGAAAGAACAACTGACCCTCGTATCCTGGGTCTTCGGCGACGGTCTCGGGCCGGTCGCCGGATCGGCTCGCACGCCCGAGGAGCTGGTGCGCCTCGCCGAGACTCGCGAAGAGTTCTCGGTCCATGTCGTCGAGGTATGCCGGACCTGCAGCTGGAATCATCTGGTGCAGTCCTATGTGCTCGGTTCCGCGCCGGCGCCGCCGCGCCGTCGCACCGGGACACGCGCGAACCGGCGCACTGCCGCCGAATGAAGTGCCTGGTCACCTGCCCGTCGGGTGACTCGCGGAGCCGGCTCGCGTCCGCTCCGGCGACGACTACCGCTGATTGCCACCTGGACCGCTACGAGTTATGGAGATCTTGTCAGTGAATTCGCCCTACGAGACTTCCCCCTACGGCGATGAGCCACATGGCGGCCGTCCTCCACGGAGTTCACGTCCAAGTCCCAACCCGTACCAGAATCCTCGCCCCGGCCCCCCGCCCGGCGCTCGTCCGGGCCCGCCGCCCGGTGCGCGGCCCGGCGCACCCTTCCCAGGTGAGCCACGCGGCCCGCAGCCGCCACGCCGTCCCGGTCCCCCGCCGCAAGGCCGACCTCCGCAGCAAGGCGGCCGTCCACCCCAGCCGGGCCGGCCGCCGCAGCCGGGCCGCGCCGCGCCCAGCGACGGCGCCCCCGGCCCGCAGTCGACGCAGAAGATTCAGCGCCCCGGTTCACTGACCGAGGCGGTGGCCGAGCGCAACCGTCGCGGTCCGGCCACCGGGCCGCGTCCGGTTACGGGCGCCCGCCCGGCCGTTGACCGAGAGGGCCGTCGCGTCCCCGGCAGCGGCCCCAGCACCGGCGAGCGCAGGCAGACCGCTGGCGGCCCGCCGTCCGGCCCGCCGCCGCGCCGTGGCGGCGGCAACGGCGACGGGTCCGACGGACCCGGCCGCCGCAGGCCCGCCCAGCAGAAGAAGTCGCCGTGGCGCATCGTGCGCCGCACCCTCTACGTCCTGGTCGCGTTGGCCATCCTGGTGCCCAGCGGCATCTTCCTGGCCGCGTACACCACCGTGTCGGTGCCGCAGCCCGGCGATCTGAAGACCAACCAGGTCGCGACCATCCTGGCCGCCGACGGCACCACGGTGCTCAGCAAGGTGGTTCCACCGGAGGGCAACCGGACCGACGTCACCATCGAGCAGATCCCGCCGCACGTGCGCAACGCGGTGATGGCGGCCGAGGACCGGGACTTCTACACCAACCCCGGCTTCTCGATCTCCGGCTTCGCGCGCGCGGCCAGGGACAACGTCCTCGGCAAGGAGAGCGCGGGCGGTGGCTCGACGATCACCCAGCAGTACGTGAAGAACGCGCTGGTCGGTGACGAACGCTCGTTGACGCGCAAGATGCACGAGCTGGTCATCTCGGCGAAGATGGCGCGGCAGTGGAGCAAGGACGAGATCCTCGCCGCCTACCTCAACACCATCTACTTCGGTCGCGGCGCCTACGGCATCGATGCGGCGGCCAAGGCGTACTTCGGCAAGCCGGTGCAGGAACTGACCGTCGCCGAGGGCGCGGTGCTCGCCGCCACCATCCAGCTGCCCTCCAGCCTGGACCCGGAGAAGAACCCGGAAGGTGCGAAGACCCGCTGGAACTACGTGCTCGACGGCATGGTCTCCGGCGGCAGCTTGAACGCGGCCGAGCGCCAGGGCCTGCAGTACCCGCAGGTCGTCTCGCTCGCCTCCACCCGGGACAAGGAGCAGGACTCCGGCCCCGAAGGCTTGGTCAAGACGCAGGTGCTCAAGGAACTCGCCGCGGCGGGCATCAGCGAGCAGCAGCTGAACACCTCGGGCTTGCAGATCACCACCACGATCGACCCGAAGGCGCAGCAGGCCGCTATCGACGCGGTGAACAAGAACATGGACGGCGAGCCGGAGAACTTGCGCACCGCTGTGGTCTCCGTCGATCCTCGTACCGGTGCCGTGCGGGCCTACTACGGTGGCAACGACGGCCAGGGCTACGATTTCGCCAACGCCGGCCTGCAGACCGGTTCCTCGTTCAAGGTCATCGGCCTCGCGGCCAACCTGGAGCAGGGTATCCCGCTGTCGCAGCTGTACGACAGTTCGCCGCTCTCCGTGAACGGCATCAAGATCACCAACGTCGAGGGCGAGCAGTGCGGCATGTGCACCATCGCCGAGGCGTTGAAGCGGTCGCTGAATACGAGCTTCTACCGGATGCAGCTGGACATGCAGAACGGTCCGCGCAAGATCGCCGACATGGCGCACAAGCTCGGCATCCCGGAGAGCATTCCAGGAGTCGGCAAGACGCTCACCGAGTCGGACGGCTCCGGCCCGAACAACGGTATCGTGCTCGGCCAGTACCAGGCTCGTCCGCTCGATATGGCTTCGACCTACGCGACCTTGGCGGCCTCCGGCGTGTACCACGCGCCGCACTTCGTGTCGAAGGTGGTGACCGCCGAGGGGCAGGTCCTGCTGGATCGAGGTGAAGTAGCCGGGGAACAGCGCGTCTCCGCAGCAGTGG
The DNA here is from genome assembly GCF_021183645.1 of Nocardia gipuzkoensis. Taxonomy (NCBI): domain Bacteria; kingdom Bacillati; phylum Actinomycetota; class Actinomycetes; order Mycobacteriales; family Nocardiaceae; genus Nocardia; species Nocardia gipuzkoensis. The sequence goes on from NZ_CP089225.1 coordinate 2,424,159, forward strand.
CCGACAACGTCACCGCCGCGATGAGGCCTATCGCCGCCTATTCGCGCAACCATGGTCTGGCCGGCGGCCGTGACTCGGCAGCGAAGACCGGCACCGCCCAGCTCGGGGATACCGGCGAGAACCGGGACGCGTGGATGGTCGGCTACACCCCGTCCTTGTCGACCGCGGTCTGGGTCGGCACGGAGCAGGGCGAGCCACTGCGCAACGCCAGCGGCGGCTTGGTCTATGGATCCGGCCTGCCGTCGGACATCTGGAAGGCCACCATGGACGGTGCTCTGAAGGGCACGCCGAACGAGAACTTCCCGAAGCCCGCCCCGATCAAGGGACAGGCCGGTGTGCCGGAATGGTCGGCGCCCTACACTGCGCCGTCCACTGTCGATTCCCCGCTGCTGCCTCCAGTCGTGGTCGCGCCGACCCAGGTGGAGATCCTGCCTGGCATCACGATCCCGGTCCCGGGCGTTCAACCCGCTCCGCAGCAGCAACGCCCGCAGCAGCAGCGTCAGCAGGACTCGGGCCCGCTGCCCGGCCAGCCGGTTGCCCCCACAGATGGCTCGTCGCCGTCAGCTACCGGTGCACCCCGCCCGGGCAACCAACGCAATGACGACTCCAGTCAAGAAGAAGGCACACCGCCGACTCGCGGCAGATAGTCGACACACGATGTCGGGCCGGCCACGTTGTGGCCGGCCCGACATCGTTCAACGCCAGAGAATCCGTTTGCAGTCGATTCGGAGCAAATCTCGTAGTTTCGCGATTATCGCTCGGACCAGTATTTCTCCAACCTGCTGACAAACTTCGCAGGATACTTCGGGAATTCGTCAGAATTACCGATTAGGCGTCTTGTACCAAAATCCGTTCGGATCCTGATAGCAGTCCTCGAAGACTCCCTTGTCACTCAAGCAGTCGGTGAACTTCCAGTAACCCCGCAGCACTACCCAGGTGCCATCCGATATCTGAACGCACTTGTCGGCGACCCCTTTCCCGCCGAGGCACGCCGCATAAGATGGGTGCCCCGCACTCGCGTTACCCGCGAATCCGACCAAAGCCGCGCCGGCAACAATCGCCGAGACAAGTAGTTTTCTGAACATATCCACCCCGATCTTCGAAATCAACGCGTCCTCCATGCGCGCCGATCGCACTCAACTCTAACAGCCATCGAAAATACTCCAAAGGGAATACACGTGCACGTCTTCCCTACTCGCACGGACGCTCCTGGTCTAGCGCGGATCGAGTCGACACCAGCCGGAAGCCGCTCCCAAGGTAGCCTCGGGTTCCGTGACCGATCAGCAGCTGGTGGTGCTACGGAGGAGCGGGAGGGCGCCGCTGTCGGACCAGATGGGGCCCGGTGGGGCGTACTACGCGGCACCTGCCCCGCTCGCGTCCGATCTCCGCTCGGCGGATGCGCGAGACCGGCCGAGTCGCAACGATTCCCTCGCGGCGCAGCTGTCCACGGTGATCGGCGGGCCGGTCGGGGATCACGCCTTGATCGGACGGGTGCGGTTCTGGACGCCCATGCGGGTACTGCTGGCGTTCACGGTGGTATTCCTGGCGCTCGGCTGGTTCGGCAAGGCGGGATGCATCCAGCAGACCGACGGCGCGGACGGTCCCACCCTCGACTGGAACAACGGCCGCCAGTACGTGGCGATGTGCTATTCGGACACCGTGCCGCTCTACGGCGCGGAACGACTGAACGAAGGCGCTTTCCCGTACAAGAAGCAGTGGACCGAGCAGACTCCCGACGGTGGCCGGGAGACGCGATACATGGAGTATCCGGTGCTCTCGGGCCTGTACCAGTACTTCGCGATGCGGATCGCCAAGAGCTGGGACGCGTCGCCGCTGCCCGGCGCGCTGCAGGTGGTGATCTACTTCAATGTGGTCGCGTTCGGTCTCGCGTTGGCCTGGCTGACCACGGTGTGGGCGTCGGCGCTGCTGGCAGGCCGCCGAGTCTGGGACGCGGCGCTGATCGCCTGTTCGCCGCTGGTGATCGTGCACGCGTTCACCAACTTCGACGCGCTCGCGACAGCCTTCGCCGCGACCGGCTTGCTCGCCTGGGCTCGGCGCAAACCCGTGCTCGCCGGCGTCCTGCTCGGTCTGGGCGGCGCGGCCAAACTGTATCCCCTGCTGCTGCTCGGCCCCATAGTCGTGCTCTGCCTGCGTACCGAGACCATGCAGCGCACGCCGCGCACCCATCTCGGCCTGCGGATGCGCGACATCGACGGCTGGCCGGCCTTCCTGGCGTGGGTGCGCGAGACGCCCTACCGCATCCAGTTCCTCGGTGCCCGTCCGCTCGGCGCCGCGTTCGTCACGGTGTGCGCCGCGCTCGCGACCTGGCTCGCGGTGAACCTGCCGATCGCCGCGCTGTATCCGAACGGCTGGCGAGAGTTCTTCCGGCTGAACACCACCCGGCACGCCGACCCGGACTCGATCTACAACGTGATCTCCTCGTTCACCGGTTGGCCCGGCTTCGACGGCGTACTCGCGCACGGGGAGCAGCCCGCCATCCTGAACGCCGTTTCGCTGCTGGCGTTCGTCGCGGCCTGCGCGGTGATCGCCTACATCGGCCTCACCGCGCCGCGCCGGCCGCGGCTGGCGCAACTGTGCTTCCTCGTGGTCGCGGCCTTCCTGCTGACGAACAAGGTGTGGAGTCCGCAGTATTCGCTGTGGTTGGTTCCGCTCGCCGTGCTGGCGCTGCCGCACCGGCGCATCCTGCTGGCCTGGATGACCATCGATGCGCTGGTCTGGGTGCCGCGCATGTTCTACTACCTCGGCTTGGACCGCAAAGGCCTGCCCGAAGAGTGGTTCACCGGTACCGTGGCGCTGCGCGACCTGGCGGTGCTGGGACTGTGCGCGCTGATCGTGCGCCAGATCTACCGCCCGGAGGAGGACTTGGTGCGGCGCGACTTCGTCGACGATCCCGTCGGCGGCATCGTCGACCGCATGCCCGATCCGCTGCTGGCCTGGCTGCCGGAGCCGCTGCGGCCGCGAGTGGCGATCGCACGCGGCTGACCGGCCGCTGCGGGGGATTCAGGCGCTCACCTGGTGCGCAGGAACCGCGCCTGACGTTCCGGCTCGTGCGGTAGGAGATCCAGATCGAGTTGCCACGCGCTGCCGGTCCACGGATCGAACAGCGGCGTGCCGCCGATGGTCGGCAGGTGGCGGCACGACTGCGACAGCATCGCCACGGTGGTGTCGGCCGAGTCGGATTCGTTGGCGCCCACGATGACGATGGACAGTCCGATCAACTCCCCACGCGTGATCAACACCCCGATCCGCTGCGCGTCCGAACTCTGGTAACCGTGCGGGAAATCCGCGGCCAACAGCACCCGATGCTCGCTGGGCGGGGTGAACGCACCGCTCGCGTAGGCCAATTCGGCCAGCTCGGCCGCGTCCACCAGGGTTTGCAACCGCGCGGAGATGTCGGCGTGGTCGGTGATCGGCGGGCCGTTCAGCACGGGTGCGAGCAGGCCGGTGATGCCGCTGAACGCGTCGGTCAGATCGATGATGTCGACCAGCGTCCTGCGCTGCGGCGCCGCGGCGAGCAACCGGGCCAGCAGCGCGCCCACGACGGGCGCGACCGCACGGGTCGATTCGGCGTCGATCCACAGCGGCCGATTCAGCGGAACCGGAACGCAATACGGGATGCGCAACCGACCACGGTCGAGCGCGTACAGCTCGCCGAGCCGGATGCCGTCGCTGGGCGCGGGCGGCTTGTCCCAGGCGGGCGAGTCCCAGGACGCCAAGGCGGGTGGCAGCACCTGGTCGGCCTCGGCGAGTTCGCGCATCAGCTGTTCGGCGTCGCGCTCATGGTTGTGCTCGGCGGTGCCGATCAGTTCGTCGTGCCGTTGCTGCGCGGTACGACGAGCCTGCTCGGCTTCCGGAGTATTCCTGGTCGCGGGATCGGAGACGGCTTGCGACAGTTCGTGATCCAACCGCTTGGCCGCGTACTCGCGCGCCGAGACCAGCGCGGCGGCCGACCGCGCGGCGTCCTCGAACACCATCCACAGCCGTTCCAGGCCGTGACCGACCTCCAGCGGCGCACCCGCGGTCGCGATCTGCGCGTCACCCGCCAGCGGACCCGCCATGGTGTGCGTACCGGGCTCGGCAGCCTGATCCGCACCGTCCACCTCGACGCCGTGCGCCGTGAGCAGTACGGCGAGCCCGCCCGCGTAACCCTGGCCGACGGCGCGCAGCTTCCAGGCCGGGCCGCGCCGGTAGACCTCGAGACAGATCAGCGCCGTCTCGCCGGACGACGGGGTGATCGCGAATTCCGCGGTCACACTGTCGTTCTCGGACATCGTGGCGGTCACCGGCCCCAGCCCGTCGGCCCGTGCGGGGGCGGCCGGATCGGCGCTGACCACCAGGAGCACGGCCTTCGCGTCGGCGCGTACCTCAGCGAGGGTGATCGTCACCCCGTCGGCGGCCAAGGCGACCCCCGCCGCGGCGGGCTGGTTGTAGAACACGAAATCGTCGCTGGAGAACACCTCGAGGTTCTCGGCGACCACCAGCGCGGAAACGTCGAGGGCAGCCTCGGCGTTCGCACTGAAACGAACGACCTCACCGGTCAGCGGGATGTTCTGACCGGCCTGCAGTTGAATCACGATGTCTGTCCTGCTGTCCCGTCGCCGGTCAACCGTTGACGAGGAACCGGCCGAGCTGCGGCACCGCCTCACCCGGATGCTTGGCCTGGAAACCCTCGCCGAGCGCCTGCAATTTCCAGTCGTTGCCCACCCGGTACAGCTTGGACATCGCCATCGCGGTGAACGGCATGCCGCCGGCGAGGGTGTACCTGGCCAGCTCGCCGTTGTTCGTCCCGTCCACCAAGCGGCAGAACGCGTTCTGCACCTGCTCGAAGGTGTGGCCCTTGTAGGAGGTCACGATGAACACCAACGTGGTGACATGGACGGGGATGCGGGTCAGGTCGACCAGGATCATCTCGTCGTCGCCCTCGCCCTCGCCGGTGAGGTTGTCGCCCTGGTGGCGGATCGAACCGTCCTTGGAGGTCAGCTGGCCGTAGTAGGCGACGTCCACCGGGTTCATGTCGGCGAACAGGATGACCGACGCGTCCAGGTCGATATCGACCGTGCGGCTGCCGAACATGCCGCGGCTGCGCACCGGATCCCAGCCGAGGCCCATCTTGACGAAGGTCAGCGCGGAGCCTTCCTTCCGCAGCGTGACCCGCTGGCCCTTGACCAGGCTGACCGGACGGTCCTTGCTCAAGCTGACCTCGGCCGGCGGCTGCTGCGGCTGCGGCGGCGCGGGCTGCCCGGGCGGCGGGTAACCGGCCTCGGGACCGGGCGGCGGCGGATAGCCCTGGCCGGGCGGGGGGTAACCCGGACCACCCTGCGGCGGTTGACCGGGAGCGCCCTGCGGCGGGTAACCGGGGCCGGGCGGCGGATAGCCGCCCGTCGGCGCGTACTGCGGCGCCTGCTGCTGGGTCGGGTACGCCGGGGTGGTCGGCGGCGGGTAGTTCGGCGGCTGCTGCTGAACCGGCTGCTGCGGGGGCGGGGGCGGAGCCTGCGCGGGCTGTGGGGCCTGCGCGGGCTGGGCGGGCGCGTCGTCGACCGAGACGCCGTGGTCGGTGACCAGCGCGGCGAAACCGCCCGCGTAGCCCTGTCCGACCGCGCGCACCTTCCAGGCGCCCTGGCGGCGGTAGAGCTCGAGCGCGATCACGATCGACTCGCTGTTCAGCCCCTCGATCCGGTACTCGTACAACTGATTACCGGCCGCGTCCGACACGATCGCGGTCGGAGCGGGGAACCTGCCGAAATTGCTGTTCGCGTCGTCCAGCGTGATCACCGCGCGGATCTGGTCGATGTCCGCGGGCACGGCGTTCAACGACACCGCCAGCGACGCGGGCTGACCGGCCGGCGCGGGCTGCAGATTGACGCCGGGGCCGCTGGGCTGGTTGAAGAAGACGAAGTCGGCATCGGAACGGACCTTGCCCCGCTCGGTGACCAGTAGTGCCGACAGATCCGCCGGCGCCGAGAGCTGGACGGAAATCACCACGTCGTTGGTGGCCAGCGGACCGTTCTGGCCCTTGGCGAGAGTTGCGGACAAGTTCGACCCTTCGCTTGTCGGTGCGTTCGCCTGACACTCTACGAGAAACGCGCTCGGCGCCGCTCGGACTGAACGGACGCGCTGCCCCGACACCCGCGCGAGCATCGGTTAGGGTGACGGCACGCAGATGGAATGCGGCGATCCCACCGTGTTCCCGAACGAGACAGCAGGCAAACTCCATGGCGCAACTTTTCGAGCAATCGAAGAAGGTGATCGAGGCCCATCTGGCCGGCACCAGCCTCCGCGCGATCTCCGGCTCGATGATCGCCTACGAAGGCAATGTGCAGTTCAAGGCGGCCGGTTTCGGCGGCGGCGACGGTGTGCTCGCCGGGCTGAAGCGCCGGGCCACCGGCGAGAAACTGTCGCTGATGGAGTGCGCCGGGCACGGCCGGGTGTTCTTCGCGGTCAGCGGCCAGCACGTCACCGTCGTGAACCTGAACAACGAGACGTTGCAGGTGGAGTCGCAACAACTGCTCGCGTTCGCCGGGAACCTGCGCACCGATGTGCGTTTCGCCGGGTTGCGCGGCGCGTCCAGCGGGCAGGGCCTGTTCACCACGACCGTTTCCGGCCAGGGCCAGGTCGCGCTGCTCTCGGCGGGTGGTCCGCTGATCCATCTGGAGGTCTCCCCGCAATACCCGCTGACCGTGGATCCGGACGCGTTCGTCGCGGCGCGCGGCAACCTCAACCAGTCCTTCGTCTCCGACGTGTCGTGGCGCAGTTTCGTCGGCCAGGACGCGGGCGAGGCGTTCTCACTGCGCTGGGACGGCCAAGGCGTGGTGTTGATCCAACCGGCGGAACGGTAGGCGAGCGGTGTTCGAGAAGGTCAACGGCAAAGTCGTCAAGGTCAACGTCGGGATGGCGGGTGGAGTGGTCGCCCGCAACGGCGCGATGCTGTTCTACACCGGCGACATTTCCTTTGCCCCCCACCAGATTCCGGGCGCACAGGGGATGGGCGGCATGGGCGGGCTGATGGGTCTCGCGGGCCGGGCGATGGCGGGTGAGCACGAGCGCACCATGCTGGCGCAGGGCAACGGTGAGGTGCACTACGGTCTCGCCGGCCTGGAGGTCCACGTGGTGCAGATGCAGCCGGGCGCGGCGCTGCGCGTCGAGGCTTCGCGGCTGCTGGCCAATACCGCCGGGTTGCAGAGCTCGGTGGTCTCCGTGATGAGTTCGGGTGGTGGCGGCGGTGGCGGCGGCCTGATGGGTGCGCTGCGTGGCGCCGCCTCGGGCGCGTTGACCGGGCAGGGCATGTTCACCACCCAGCTGTCCGGGCAGGGCGCCGCGGTGCTGCTCGCGCACGGCGGATTCCTGGAGTTGCAGGTGGGCGGCCCGAATCCGATCGTGGTCGATCCGCAGGCGTTCGTCGCCGCCTACGGCAACGTGCAGACCGAACTCAAGTCGGCGATGAGCTGGCGCGACGCCGTCGGGCGCGGCGCCGGGGAGGCGATGCAGCTGCATTGCGTCGGGCAGGGCGTCGTCTACGTGCAGGCCTCCGAAGAGAAGTTGTGAGCATGTCCCAGATCCTCAATCCCATGAATCTCGGTGAGAGCGACAACATCCCGGGAAACAGCTACGCGTACTGCATCGACCTGAACAAGCCGTGGTTCATGCGCAAGGGCGCGATGATCGCCTACTACGGCGACATGCGGTTCCAGACGCTCACCCACGGGTTGCACGGCGGCCTGCTGCACATGGTGTCGCAGCAGTTCTCGGCGCCGCTGTTCACCGGTGATTACGTCGTCGCGGAGGGACACGGCAAGCTGATCATCGGCGACCGCGGCTACGACATCAACTCCTACGACCTCGAGGACAACGGCAACCTGACCATCCGGGCGGCGAACCTGCTGGCCTTCGAGCCGGGCCTGTCGCTCAACCAGTCCATCGTGCCGGGCTTCCTCACCCTGATCGGCACCGGCAAGTTCCTCGCCTCGTCCAACGGGCCGGTCATGTTCGCCGAGCCGCCGCTACGTGTGGACCCGGAATCGCTGGTCGGATGGGCGGATTGCCCCTCCCCGAGCCACCACTACGACCAGCGGTGGGTCACCGATTTCCTGGCCGCCGGTGCGGCGCGCCTCGGCGTCAACTCCGGTGAGGAGCGTCAGTTCGACTTCACCGGCGCGGGCACGGTGCTGATCCAGTCCAGCGAGAAAGTACTCAGCGACTCGGCGCTGGTGCGCACCATCGAGGGGCAGATCCAGAGCGGCATCACCGTCGGCGGCCTGCAACGGCTGCAAGGGCTCATCGCGCAGCAACTGGCCGGGCAGCAGCAGTACTGATCCGCGTAAACCGCGTCAGGGTAATTCGGGCCGACAGGCGAATCGCATACGGACAGCAAAGGATTCGCGACGGAACGGTGAACTCGTCTCGATGTGCACCGGCGCCGGTGCATGGTCGGCGCAGAATCGGGTCATGGCTGACTTGGCGCTTTCGCCGCAGCGTCGCACGGCGCTGACGAACCTGGTCCGGGACGAATCCACCTTCGCGACAGCGTATCCGCGGGTGGCCGACTACTGGTCCACCGCGTGCCGGTTGCCCGGCACCGGAGACGACATCGCCGACGCCACATTCGACCTGCACCTGCTGCACTACTTGACCGGCGGCGCCAGCGCGAATCCCTACTGGGACATCGTCGCCGCCGCGGTGTCGCCCGGGCCGCGGGAGCGCGCCCACCGCCCGGAGGTGAACGGCGGAAACCCGAAAGGTAGTGCGCGACTGGCCTACGCGCAGATCGTGTTGCAGGCGGCCTACGCCTATGCGATTCCCTCCCCTGCGACGCTGCGCTGGGTGGTGGACGCCGCGCAGGGCAGGCCGGTGCTGGAAGTGGGTTCGGGCCGCGGCTATTGGGCGCATCAGCTCACCCGAATCGGCGTTCCGACCAGCGCTTTCGACTCCCATCCTCCCGATCGGGCCACCAACACGGCGTTCCCGGCCGCCGTCGGGCAAACCGCGACATGGCATCCCACCGCCACGCCGCCTTCCTGCACGGCCGATCTGGTCGCCGCCCATGCCGAGGATGTCTTGTTTCTCTGCTGGCCGCCCGGCTGGGAAAATCCGATGGCCTCGACCACTCTCGCCGCCTATCAGGAGGCAGGCGGCTCGTCGCTGGTCTATATCGGCGAACCACGCGGCGGGCGCACGGCCGACAGCGCGTTCTTCGACATGCTGGAGGCCGGATGGACGCTGCTCGACCAGGACCCGGACTATGTCTCGTGGTGGAATCTCGGCGACACCGCGCAGTGCTGGCAGCGGCGATGAGCCTGCGACTCAGCGAAAGCGCTGGAATTCCCAGGGATCGTGCGCGCTGAGCAAGGTGACTTCGTGACCGTGGTCGCGGTGGAGTTCGCGCAACCGCGCCTGGGTGCCCACTCGCAGATCGTGATGGACCTCGGCGGAGGTTTGCACGATGTCCAGGATCGGGTGTGGCTGCGGCTGCGGGTCGAGTTCGCGATGGTAGTAGTAGGCGTCGCCACAGTGCAGCAGCCAACGTTCACCTTCGCGGACGGCGACCCCGGTGTGGCCCGCGGTGTGTCCGCCCAGCGGGATCAGCTGGAAGTCGTCCGGCAGATCCTTCGGTTGAATCGCGTCGAAGCCGAACCACTTGCCGGTCGGCTCCTTCGGGTAGGTGACCCAGTGCGGGTCGTGTGCCCAGTGCGCGCAGCGGTAACGGAAACTCGGGGCCTCGGTCCGCGCCGCCGCGAGTTCGGCGGCGAGGACATGGACGCGCGCGTGCGGGAAGTCGGGCAGTCCACCGCAGTGATCCACGTCGAGGTGGGTGAGGATGACGTGCCGAACGTCCGCGGGGTTGTAGCCGAGGCGTTGCACCTGCCGGACAGCGGTCTCGTCCTCCGACAGGACCGGCTGCGACATCGCGACCCAGTCGGCGCCGAGCGTGCCCGCCGGGTCGCGAACGTCGTCCAGCCCGATCCCCGTCTCGACCAGGACCAGCCCGTCGGATGCCGTCTCGACCAGTAGGCAGTGATTCACGGCATGGGCGGGCGCGAGTCCGTCGTAGGTGGCTTCGATCTGCCGCACCGAGCCGCAATTGAGGTGATGAACTGTCATGCCAGCTAGTCTGTGACTTGAAGCGCGGTTCAAGTCAAGGAGACGAGATGACCGACCTGCTCGATATCGCCGAAGTCGCCGACCACACCGGCCTCGCCCCCTCCGCGCTGCGTTTCTACGAGAAGCGCGGGCTCATCGCCGCGACCGGCCGCAACGGCCTGCGCCGCACCTACCACCCCGACATCCTCGGCCGCCTCGCCCTCATCGCCTGCGCCCGCGGCGCCGGTTTCACCCTCGCCGAAGTCGCCCGCTTCCTGCGCGCCTCTCCCACCGACGCCGAACTGCGCACCCGTATGGCGGAAAAAGCACGCCAACTCGATGACGACATCTCTCGCCTGATCCGCATGCGCGACAGCCTTCGCCACGCCTCCACCTGCACCCACGACCCCTTGGTCGAATGCCCGGACTTCAAATCCACGTTCGAAAGCGCCACCGACGCGGTATAAGTCCGCGAACCAAAGTATTCGGCCCCGCCTCGCGGATGTGAGACGGGGCCGAGCTGGAGTTCAGCCGACTACTTCACGAAGTCACGCACGCCCTCGAAAACCGTCGACGACGACAGCAGCGCGACATGGCCGATGCACGCTGTCTGGGTGTTGCCGGCGCCGTTGAGAATGGTGCTCGTATCGGGATTGATGATCTCGTCGCACGGTGACCACCAGGTGCCGTAGTTCACCCGGCCGGGAGTTTCGTCGGTGCGGTTGAGTTCGGCCAGAAAGGCTGAGCCGGGCCGCATCTCCTCGCAGGAGGCGTCCAGGCATCCGTTGGCGACGTCGGTGCCGTGATTGGGGCCGCCGATGGAGACCCAGTCGTCGACGAAATCGAGGCCGCCGAGGTTCTTCAGGTACCAGCGACTGTTGAGGCCGCCCATCGAGTGGGTGATGATGTCGACGTCGGCGGCACCGGTTTTCGCGCGCAGCGCGTCGACCTGCGCTTTCACCTCCAGTGCGATGTCCTTGTTCGACTGGGCGGTGTTGTAGCTGAATCGTGCCATCTCATCCGCGGAGTATCCCGCGTCCAGGAATCGGCCCCACATGTAATTCCAGTCCCACGCCGATCCCTGCCATCCGTGGACGAAAAGGATGGGATCTCGCGCCGGCGCAGCGGCCGCCTGTGGCGTGGCGATGCCGAGCGCAGCGGTAGCTGTCGCGACCAGGGTGATTGCGGCAATACCGAGGCGGCGCGTGATGGATGTGATGTGCATGAATTGACTCCGATCTGCTCGTCGCACTGCGAGCAGACAGAAAATAGCGCGAGGGCTCATCCGTGGACTGTGAAACGTGAAAATCCATTTTGCCGCCAGGCCTTTGAATCTATCGCGGCCTTCCGCCGACTTGGTCAGCTGCTAAAAGCACTGCGCCGATTACCGATTCGATGCCGTGCCGGTTACTCGGAGGACGGCGGGGCTCCCTTGATGAACCAGTTGATGATTTCCTCGCCTGCCAGGATGCCGGTGGCTCGGGTGATGGTGAGGTTCGGGTAAGTCCAGTTGAGTTGTTCGAGTTCGCCGTGGCGGGGGCGGATGGCCTCGTCGGCCGCGCGAAGCATTTCGGCGTCGAGGGCGCCGTCTCCCGCGGCGAGCGTGCGGGCGTCGTCGGCGAGTTCTCCGCTTTCCCAGAGGCGCTTGCGCACCTCGGCGACCGCGCGGCTCTTGCAGACCGCGAGCGGCATGGTGTAGATCTTGCGGCCCTGCTGTGACGCCGACCAGCCCCGGGGACGGCACCAGTCGTCCCACTCGGCCAGGAATCCCTCGGGGACATCCTTGGGCTTCACCACCAGGTAGCAGAACAGATGGTCGGCCACGCGGAACTTGGTCACCCACGAGTCATCGATGCGCTCGTGCAGTTCCTTGGTCACTTCGGAGAGGGTGGCGCCGCCCGCACGGACCTCGGCATCGATGTCGATGCGCCAGCTCAGGTCGGGCACGCCGTCTACCAGGATGTTCCCGCCGTTACTGGTGATCGCGTAACGCCACGGCGCCCCGGGTAGTCGAATACGGTCGAACTGTTTGATGGTGCGAGTCGTGGTGGGAACGACGGCGGCGGGTTCGGTCAGGGTCTGCATCCGCAGGGCCGCGGTGGTGGTCATGAACGACAGCGGCGCCCCTTCCAGATGCTCCACACAGACCGTCGGCACGTCGGCGGTGGTGCTGAAGGCGTTACGCGAGTAGATCATCGTCCGGTCCAGGTCGGTCGCGATCAGCGCATGTCTTCGGTGTGCTCTCGGAGATAGGTTCACTGCTGCACGTCCTTGATCAATCCCATGCACGAATATGCCAGGTCGGCGACGACCTCGACCGGGACACCCCGGGCCGCGGCGAGCATCCGGATGTGCGCGTGCTCGGGCGCGTCCGCCTCGCGCACCAGCACCATCCACGGCACCCGCCGCAGCAGCACCCGCGTGGTCTCGCCGACGCCGGGCTTCACGAAGTTCACCCCGGCGATGCCGTACTGCTCCCGTACCTGCTCTACCGACGCCCATCCGGTCCAGGTGGGCGTCCGGTCACTCGCGCGGATCGCGGCCACCTCGGCGGGCACCTGATCGCGGATCGCGTCGAAAGCGCCGCTCACGGTGTCCAGCAGACGCCCGGACACGTCGTCACCGGCCAGTTCGCGGTAGAACTTCGCGCCGTGGAAATCACCGGGGCCGATCAGCGTGTCGTTCAGGACAGTGCGCGAAATCAGTCCGGAGACGGTCGAATTGAGACAAGCCGAGGCGATCAGGAAGTCGTCGCGGGTGCCGTAGGTGCGCACGCAGTGCCCGGGGTCGGCCAGCACCGCCAGCTCGTCGTCGAACCTGGCGCCACCGGCGGCGTGATAGGCGTCCAGCGCCTCGGTCAGTTCGCGGGTGATCGCGCCTTTGCCGGTCCATCCGTCCACGAACACGACGGAGGCCGGGTCGTGCTGCTCGGCCAGATAGTCCAGCGCCACCGCGTCGATGCCGCGATCCCGCACGATCGACACCGCGTAGTGCGGCACCGCGAGGCTCGGGCGCCGCGACCGCAGCCAGCGGCGCATCAGAATGCCGACCGGCGTCCCCGCCCGCGCCAGCGACACCAGGACGACGTCCTCGCCGCGTTCGGCGACGACCAGTTCCGACACGGTCGCCACGGCGAGTGCGAGCCGCTCGGCGCTGGCGGCGAGCACCTCGTCGAACAGCGCCCGGTACGCCGCGTCCGGCTGATACTCGATCGGCAGCGACTCCGCGTAGTGCGCCTGCCCGGCCTGGATCTTCCGTTCCCGCTCGGCGACGTCGGCCTCCAGGTCGACGTCCGACAGGTCCTTCAGCAACCAGGAAACCTCGTCGGCCGCGTACGAGCCGAACGCCGGACCGTGCAGGGGAGTAGGTAGCGCACCCACCGTCCTACTTCTCACACCGCACTCCCGTCCGTTACCTGCGGCGACGCGGCACGTTCGGCGTGCAACCGCCGCGGATCGGCCCCCGGCAGCACGGCGAGCAGCACGTCGGCGCCGGAAGCGGTCAGGACGTCGACCAGTCCGCGCTCGGCCATCAACTCCGCCGTGTCGGCGGGCGAGTCGACCACGACGACGAGCACCGGATCGGCCGCGGGCGGACCGGCCGCCGCATCGCCGCCGCCGTCATCGGTGATCGTGCCGACGATATCGTCGGCACGCGCCGCGGCGGCAGGTCCGCCCAGGTCGGTTTGGAACAGATCGAGTGGATCGAGGGGCCAGTGCGCGTTGTACAGGTAGCGCGGCGCGACGTCGTCCGGCTCCGGCGCGACGAACCGGAAGCCGCGCCGCAACGGATAACCCGGCTCGTCCAGCACGTACGCGGGCGATCGCGTAGTGGTCTGGAAGCGGGTGGGCGTCCCCGACTCGGCGAGCAGCGCTGCCAACCGCAGTGGCAGGTACATCAGCTCCTCGTGCCCGAGCACGATGGCGGCCCGGCCCGGGAAATCGGCGGCGAGCCGGGCGGCCAGCACCTGCCCCGCGTCCAGCAGCGCGGCTTCGAACGCGCCGGTGTCGGAGGCGAGTATGCCGTGCCTGCCGCCCTCCGGAACGGAGTCCGGCCAGGGCAGTTCCATCCGGCGGAACGAACCGGGATGTCCGGCGGTCGGATTCAACCGCGGCTCGGGAAGAGCGCCGACGGCCTCGACCAGTTCCTCCGGCAGTGACGCCCGGCCGGTGGCGAGACAGACCGTGTCGATGCGCGCCCCGAGTTCCGCGGCGGCAGCGTCGAATTCGGCGCGATCGGCCTGGTTGCGCAGGTCGACCAGCGACGCCAGCACGTAATGCGCGCGCGGCGAGAACGCGTGCAGCGCACGCACCGCATCGATCGCGGTGGCGCCGGTGGAGATCTCGTCGTCGACCAGCACCAGCGGCAGATCGTTGACGAAGATGTCGGCCGGCGCCGGTTGCAGCAGGTGCGAGGTGGCGTGCGAATGCCCCTCCTCGAACCCGGCGAGCGTCTGCGCGTGCGGCACCTCGCGCCGGGTCGAGTGCAGATAGCAGCTCGCGCCGATCCGCGCCGCCACGCAGTGACCGAGCCCCGTCGCGGTCTCGGCGAACCCGAGCACGACGGCTTCGCGTTCACCGAGCACCGCGCGCACCAGGTCGCCCAACCGATCGCCCGCGCCGAGCACGACCCGCGGATCGGTCGGCAGGTGCTTGCCGAGCACGGTGGACACCAGCAGGTGCGCCCGGCGCGGATTGTTGTGCCGGATACCCGGCCGCACCAGGGCCGTGATCGGCAGCTGCGCCGAACGCAGTCGATCCGAATCGCGTTCACGCACCGGATCATGATGCAGCGCTATACCGAGATTTTTTGTCGCCCAGGGGATTTCGTTGTCGCCGAGTTCGGTGGCCGGCCCGCTCATACGGTGACCAACGCCGTCAGCAGATCCACGAACGACACTCCCTTGTTCGCCACACCGAACACCCGCGCGCGCAACAGGGTCTGGCGCGCCCAGCTGCGATGCGGACGCATCTCGTTCATCTTGTTCCGGTACCCCGAGGCCGCCACGCCGCCGACATCCTCGCGGAGGATGTCCAGCGCGTCGGAGTACTCCTCGTGCGTCACCACCGACAGCGCGTGCACGGCGGCCACGTGCGACGGGTGGATCACCGTCTTGCCCTGGATGCCGTTGGCACGGTCCAGCGTGATCTCGCGCAGCAAGCCATCCAGATCGCGGCTGACCAGGTATTGCCGGAACGGCACCGCGTCGGACTCCTCGAACGGCGCGGTCCGCAGCAACGGCCGGAACATCCGCTCGTGGTCGGCGAAGTACTCCCACACCGGTCCGGTGATCACGAAACCCGTTCCGTCCGCGCGCCCCAGGTAGTTCACGATGTCGGCGATG
The DNA here is from genome assembly GCF_021183645.1 of Nocardia gipuzkoensis. Lineage (NCBI taxonomy): Bacteria > Bacillati > Actinomycetota > Actinomycetes > Mycobacteriales > Nocardiaceae > Nocardia > Nocardia gipuzkoensis. The sequence goes on from NZ_CP089225.1 coordinate 2,439,598, forward strand.
ACATCGGCGACCACGCGCACGTCGTAGATGGTCAGGTCGCGGTCGCGCCGGATGCCGAAGGTCGAGCACATGTCGGTCGCACCGACCCGTACCGCGAGCACCCGGTCCCGGTGCGCGGCCAGCAGCGCCGCGATCTGAGTGAGCTCGTAATCGCGGGTCTCCCGGTGTACCAGCCCGGGCGACTCCAGCACCGGCATCCCGTACAGCGGCCGCTCCACCCGCTGGGCCGCCACGTTCAGCGCGTTGAGGTACTTCGGTCCGGTGACGCTGTCGAACTTCGGGAACACGAACCCGGTCAGCACCTTGGCGCCCGGTCCGAGCTGCTCGATGAGCTCGGTGATCGTGTCCGCGTCGCGCACCCGGACGAACAGCAGCGGATTGGCGTCGTGGCTGCTCGCGAGGAGATCGAGAGCGGCGACGGTCTGCTGCTTGGCGTACTCCACCTCGTGATCGGCGACGGCGTCCTCCAGGTCGATCACCATCGAACACACACCGTGCGCGGCACGCCTGCCGATCGTCAGCGCGAGGTCGGGCCTGGTAGCGGGCGCGTACAGCGTCGCGCCGAGCCCGATCGCGAGCAGCTCGCGGTCGGTGTGGTCGTCACCGAACGGCTCCGGCTCCCGGTGGAAAAGTCGCCGAGCCTCTGGGCCGTGCAACTGCCGGAAGTGGCGCAGCGGCATTCGCTTCCGCAGGGAAACCTCCTGCTGGACGGCGATGCCTGCGGTCATCGTTGCCCCATCCTCATTCTCGTCGTGGTCCTGCTTGTTTTCTCATTCGATCCACTACTCCGGCTATGAATTCGGTGACGGCATCCAGTTCCGCCACATAGGCCCAGTAGTCGGGGTTACGCCCCGACAGTGTTTCGCTGATTCGGTCGATTCGTGCTGCTTGCGCGTCGAGCACCGAACCCCATTCGGCGACCAGCCCGCGGCTCACCGCGAGCATCTGCGCGTCCCGCAGCCGGAATCGTACGGCCTTGGCCTGTTCTTGCGGGTCGGACCGGATCGCACGCAGCAGGGCGAGCCGCTTGGTCACGGCGTCGACCCGCTGCTCGGCCTCGGTGAGGAACCCGCGCGCGGATGTGGTCAGATCAAGTGCAAACTCCGGATTGTTCTCGGCCGCCGCCGCACGCGCCCTGCCCAGGACCGCGGCCGCGGCCTCGATGGCTCGCTGACTTTCCCGCTCATTGTTAGCCAGATCGGCCGAACTCGCAGCATTGAACTCGCGTAGCAGCGCCGAGAAGGCGGGCGGAACTCCTTCGGCCCTGGTCCGGACGGCGGCAAGGCGGGTTGTCACCGACGAGATCGCGGTGTTTGCGGCCGCGGCCCGGGATGGAGCTTGCGCCAACGCATCCGCCAGCTCCTTGGTCACCGCCGCCAGCCGGTTGGCAGCCTCGCGCACCGCGCCCGCGGGCCTGTCCACCCCCGCCGCCTCCAGTGTGACCAGCGCCTCATCGACCGCGGCGGCGCCCTTGCGCACCGAGGGGTAGCTCGCGAACTCCGATTCGGCGGCCTGTGTGCGCATCACCGCCGCGGCGGCCTTGACCTGCTGAACCAACTGCGGCACCGCGCCGAGCACGGCCACCGCTTCTTCCAGCCTGCTCTGGTCGCCGCGATAGAACTCGTCGACGGCCCGCGCCGCGGCGGTCAGTCGACCGACCGCGGCGTCGGCTCGTTGCTGCCCCTGCGGAATCGGCGGACCGCCGCGCTGCGCGGCCTCCAGCTCCGCGCTCAGCGTCAGGTAGACCTCCGCCGCGTCATAGCAACTGTGGCGCACCGGTTCCCAGCGCGCGCCCGTTCCCCGCTCCGGGAAGACCTGATCGGCGGCATGCACCGCCGCGTCGGCCGCGCTCTGACGACGGTCCATGTCGAGGAACGCGGTGGCCAGCCTCGCGCGGGCGTGCTCGATCCACTCGTCGTTTCCCGACGAACGGAACCATCCGCGCCTCCGGCCTGCCACGCTGCGATGGTAGGAGATCTTCCTGTTCGGCGAGGGTTACGCCGGTTCCTACGCAAGTTCGCGGAAACCTACTACTGTCGTATGACGTACCCGGCGATTCGGACATGCTGGGAACCAATGACGGACTATTGAAAGGGAATCCCGCATGGGTGTCAGTTTGTCCAAGGGCGGCAATGTCTCGCTGACCAAGGCGGCGCCTAACCTCACTGCTGTTGCAGTCGGCCTCGGCTGGGACGTCCGGACCACCACCGGCACCGACTTCGACCTCGACGCGAGCGCCATCGCGACCGGCGCGGACAAGAAGGTCGTGTCCGACCAGCACTTCGTCTTCTTCAACAACCTGCGTTCCCCCGAGGGCTCGATCGAGCACGCGGGCGACAACCGGACCGGCGAGGGCGAGGGCGACGACGAGGTCATCAACGTCGACCTGGCGAACACCCCGCCCACGATCGAGAGCATCTTCTTCCCGGTCTCGATCTACGACGCCGACTCCCGGTCGCAGTCCTTCGGCCAGGTTCGCAATGCCTACATCCGCGTCGTGGACCGCAGCAACGGCGAGGAGCTGGCTCGCTACGACCTCAGCGAGGACGCCTCGACCGAGACCGCCATGGTCTTCGGCGAGCTGTACCGCAACGGCGCGGAGTGGAAGTTCCGCGCGATCGGCCAAGGCTATGCCTCCGGTCTGTCCGGCATCGCCCGTGATTACGGCGTGAACGTCTGAAAACACTTCGCTGTTCGCGGGGGGCCCGGCGACGGGCCCCCTCGTCGTGTGGCCCAGGCATGCCGGGCGCCCCGGGGGGCAGCGTTGGACAACCGGCGATTCAGCAGCCACGCTGGTAGCAACCGTCGCCGCCTCGTCTTCACTTCATGAAAGGTCCCAGCGTGGTCCTGCGCATATTCGGCATGTCCTTCATCGTCACGGTGGTCTCCCTCGTCGTGGCGGTGTTGTACGGCGGACCGACCGCCCTCGCGCTCGCCGCGATCCTCGGCATCCTCGAGGTGTCGCTGTCGTTCGACAACGCGGTGATCAACGCCACCGTGCTCGAACGTATGAGCGCGTTCTGGCAGCGGATCTTCCTCACCATCGGCGTGTTGATCGCCGTGTTCGGCATGCGACTGGTCTTCCCGCTCGCCATCGTGTGGATCACGGCCGGACTGAGCCCGGTGGAAGCCTTCGACCTGGCCCTCAACCCGCCCCCCGGCGACGCCCTGACCTTCCCGGACGGCAGCCCGAGCTACGAGAAACTGCTCACCGACGCGCATCCGCAGATCGCGTCGTTCGGTGGCATGTTCCTGGCGCTGCTGTTCCTCAACTTCATCTTCGAAGAGCGCGACATCACCTGGCTGAGCTGGCTGGAGCGGCCCCTGGCCAAGGCGGGCAAGCTCGACATGCTCTCGGTGGTGGTCGCGGGCACCGGCCTGATCCTCACCGCGGAGTTCCTCGCCGACGAGGCGCACCGCTCGACCGTCCTGGTGGCCGGCCTGCTCGGCATGATCACCTACATCGCGGTGGACGGGCTCGGCTCCATGTTCCACACCGAGGAGTACACCGAAGGCGGCCCGTCCGAGCTGGCCAAGGCCACCGGTAAGGCGGGTTTCTTCCTGTTCCTCTACCTGGAAGTGCTCGACGCGTCGTTCTCCTTCGACGGCGTGATCGGCGCGTTCGCCATCACCTCCGACCCGATCATCATCGCGCTGGGCCTCGGCCTGATCGGCGCCATGTTCGTCCGATCGATCACGGTGTACCTGGTGCGCAAGGGCACCCTGGCGGAGTACGTCTACCTGGAGCACGGCGCGCACTGGGCGATCGGCGCACTGGCGGCGATCCTGCTCGTCTCGATCGGCGTGCACGTCAACGAACTCATCACCGGCATGATCGGCGTCGCGTTCATCGGTGCGGCGTTCGTCACCAGCATCCTGCGCAACCGCGGAGCGGACGAAGAGGAACTGGACAGCGAACGGGAACCCACGCCGGTAGGCTGATCCACGGCAAGCAGCCGAAGACCTGTTGCGGCAGCGGCCCCATCCCGACGGATGGCCGCTGCCGCTCTCGTTTCCACAGAGGGGGGATCGCGCCATGGCGATCGACGGCAACCCCGGCGGCGTCAACCTGTCCAAGGTGACCCTGTCGAAAGCGACACCGAGCATCAACCTGACCAAGCCGGGTGAGCAGCAGGGCACCATGCGGGTCAACCTGAACTGGTCGAGCGGATCCCGGGGATTCTTCCGCCGCGCCAAGCCCGTCGATTTGGACCTGGGCTGTCTCTACGAACTCGCCAACGGCGCCAAGGGCGTCGTCCAGGCGATCGGCGGCAATTTCGGTGCCTTGGAGGCCGAGCCGTACATCGTGCTGGACGGCGACGATCGCAGCGGTTCGGGCACCACCGGCGAGAACATGCACGTCAACCTCGCCCGGCCCGAACTGTTCAAGCGCATTCTGATCTTCGCCCTCATCTACGAGGGCGTGCCCAACTGGGCCGCCGCGGACGGCGTGGTGACGCTCTACCCGACCTCGGGCCCACAGATCGAGGTCCGCCTCGACTCGCCGGTGGACGGCGCTCGTTCGTGCGCCATCGCCCTGTTGCAGAACCAGGGGGCCGGGATCACCGTGCACCGGGAAGTGCACTACGTCCACGGCGCACAGCGCGAACTCGACAAGGCCTACCAGTGGGGCATGAAGTGGCACAGCGCGCGCAAGTAGGTCAGCGCGCCGTGGGTACGGGCCGCGTCGAGAGCGCCGCCTTCCGCGCCCGGCACGGAGTCCGCTAGACCACGGGGACCAGATCGGCGGGGTCGGATCGCCGCACCGGCGGCGACGCCGACCGATACCCGCGCGGCAACGCCCATAAGAACACGAAGAACAGCACGATCAGCAGAGTCGCGCGCCCCCACACCCCGAATTGGACGATGTGCTCCATGAGCTCGACCGAGTTACCCGACCCCATCGAGTAGAAGTAGCGGAACACCCCGACACCGATGGCCGCGTCGGCCACGAGATAGCTGCCGATCAGCCACCAGGGCACCTCCAGCAGCACCAGGAACGGCACCAGCCACAGCGTGTACTGCGGCGAATGCACCTTGTGGAACAACAGGAATCCACACAGCATCGCACCGCTCACACCCACCCAGGGGAAGACGCCCGTCGTCAGGTAGCGCCTCCAGCCGAGCCACATTGCCAGTGCGAACGCCAGGAGCACGAGCACGGGCGAGGCGACCGAGACCAACTGCTGGAACGCCACCTCGCTGCGCAAATCCGGACCGAACATCGGCCGGATTCCCCAGTACCAGATGGAATTCGTGGTGATGTCGGCCTGCCGCAATTGCTGGAAGGTGATCGACGCGCGCCAGCCCTCGTACCCCAGCAGCGCGAACGGCAGGTTCACCGCGACGACGGTGCCGATCGCCGCGGCCGCGGTGAGCAGAGCGCCGCGCACGTCCAGTCCCCGATCCTCGGGATCGCGCTCGACGCCTCCGGTCAGCACATACGCCAGCAGCGGCAGCACGAAGATGCCCGGGTACAGCTTGAGACAGAACCCGAGACCGAGCAGCACCGCGGCGAGGACACCTCTGGTGCGCACCGAGTAGCGGGGGAGCGCCGCCATCACGTAGACGGCCGCGACCGCGGTGCACACCACCGGGAGCTCCCAGTTGTGGAAGGCATAGAGCACCAGCGGCGTGCCGGCCGCCCACAGCAGGGCGGCGGCACCGGCCAGGCGAGCGAGCATCCAGGCGGTCAGCAGCGCGAAGGGCGCGAGCAGCAGCGCGGAGTACCGGAGGAAATCGGCGTCGTTGTCCGCCTCGACCGCGCCGAGCCACATCAGCACGCCGCTGAGCACCGGATATTCCACCGCCCCGCCGACCAGCGCACCGTCTTCGGTGATACCGCCGCTCACATACGGAAAGACGTGCTTGTCGATATCCCGGCCGAGCCATAGGAATTGGATGTCCGAATAACAAACGTCCGAATCCTTGATGACATCGAAAGCCGTGCTGCGCCCGTCCCGGTCGAACGGCTCCCCCGCACAGCGAGCCTTGTTCGCGTATGCCAGCGCCAAGACCACGGCACAGAGCAACACCACCACCGCGGCCAGCGCCGCGCGGCGTCGCACACGGCCTGCGGGCAGGTCGCGGGCGGCGAGTCCGGTCGGCATGGATCCACCCTAAGCCGACCGGCCGGGCGATGCCGCCGTTCCCCTCCCTACGAAGGCGAACACGAGGGCCGGGTCTCCTGCGCGCACGAGTGGCCAGCGGGGCGATTTCTCTGCTCAGCTGCCGCTCATGTAGCCTGTTCGGGTTGCTGACGCAACGACCCTCCTGCCACGGACCGTCCGTGGCCGTTTCCTAGTCCACAGGAGGTGATTGGTCCGTGCGTCATTACGAAGTGATGGTTATCCTCGATCCGAGCCTGGACGAGCGCACTGTTGGTCCGTCGCTGGACAACATGCTCAGTGTCGTTCGCACCGAAGGCGGCAAGATCGACAAGGTCGACATCTGGGGCCGCCGCCGGCTCGCCTACGAGATCGCCAAGAACGCCGAGGGCATCTACGCCGTGGTCGATCTGACCGCCGAGCCCGCCACCGTGAGCGAACTCGACCGCCAGCTCGGTCTCAACGAGTCGGTGCTGCGCACCAAGGTTCTGCGCCACGACAAGTAGTCCGGCAACTCTCGTTTGCGTCGGAGCCTGTGCCTAGGCTCTAGCGCAACAGCGAGACGCGGACTGCACACCGAGCAGGAGGAACCACATGGCAGGCGACACGGTCATCACCGTCATCGGCAATCTGACGGCCGACCCGGAGCTTCGATTCACACCGGCGGGAGCGGCGGTGGCGAATTTCACCGTCGCGTCGACCCCTCGGGTGTTCGACCGTAATTCGAACGAATGGAAAGACGGCGAAGCGTTGTTCCTGCGCTGCAATATCTGGCGCGAGGCCGCGGAGAATGTCGCCGAAAGCCTGACCAGAGGTTCCCGTGTCATCGTGAGCGGACGACTCAAGCAGCGCTCCTACGAAACCCGCGAGGGTGAGAAGCGCACAGTCGTCGAGCTCGAGGTCGACGAGGTCGGTCCCTCGCTGCGCTACGCCACCGCGAAGGTCAACAAGACCAGTCGCGGCAGCGGTGGCGGCGGCTTCGGGTCCGGGTCCGGCAGCGGTGGCAACTATGCCTCCTCCGGTAGTAGCGGTGGGCGTTCCGGCGGTGCCGAGGACGACCCTTGGGGCAGTGCGCCCGCGGCCGGCTCCTTCGGGGGCGGCGGCCGCATGGATGACGAACCGCCGTTCTGAGAACGGCCACAACGGCCCGCGATTAGGGCCATCACTGATTACGGAGTACAAGACCATGCCTAAAGCGCCAGCGCGCGAAAAGGTGCTCAAGAAAAAGGCCTGCTCGTTCTGCAAGGAGAGCAAGACCGGAACTGTCACCATCGATTACAAGGACACGGCGTTGCTGCGCAAGTACGTCAGCGACCGCGGCAAGATCCGCGCCCGCCGTGTCACCGGCAACTGCGTGCAGCACCAGCGCGATGTCGCGGTTGCGGTCAAGAACTCGCGTGAGGTCGCTCTGCTGCCTTACGTGTCGACGGCTCGCTGAGAAAGGGAGGCACGCAAATGAAGTTGATTCTGACTGCTGATGTGGACAACCTCGGCGCCCCCGGCGACACCGTAGAGGTCAAAGACGGCTACGGCCGCAACTACCTGCTGCCGCGCGGCCTGGCGATCGCGGCCAGCCGTGGCGCGCAGAAGCAGGTCGAGGGCATTCGCCGGGCGCAGGAAGCCCGTCGGGTCCGCGACCTGGACCACGCCAACGAGCTGAAGCAGGCCATCGAGCGCCTGGAGTCGGTCACGCTGTCGGTCAAGACCGCGGGCACCGGCAAGCTGTTCGGCTCGGTGACCCAGTCGGACGTGGCGGCGGCCGTCAAGGCGGCGGGTGGCCCCGTCGTCGACAAGCGCAGCATCGAGCTGCCGAAGGCGCACATCAAGACGACCGGCAAGCACGCCATCGTGGTGCACCTGCACCCGGACGTGGTGGCGAAGTTCGACCTGACGGTCGACGCCGCCTGATTCGAGCAACACGTCGAGGACCGCTCCCGCCTGCTATCGGGAGTGGTCCTCGGCTGTGCCCTGCTGCCTCGGGTCGATTAATAGCTAATTGTTTGCCGAATGGCGGAGGGCGCCATTCGGGGCAATTGAGCGTTTCACCGCCCGCGATGGCGCCACATTTCCCAAGCCTGTGGATTACCGACCAAACCGACCGACCGCAATGTGATTCATGTCATATGCGGCTCACGTGCTGTTAACCCAACACGCCCGGCTGTTCAACTTGGCCGACACGCCGGAACTTCATTAATCCACACGTGGAAAACTGCGGAAGCCGCTATCTATCTGCGGCTTTGACCCCGCCGACCTGGGTTTTCCCCAAGTTGTACACAGGGGCTGCACACGGTTGGGTGAACTCTCCCCAAGTTATCCACAGCTGTGTGCACAGCACGGTTTGGCGCATCCCCATGGGGTCGCCTAGGTTCGTCGCAACGCCGTGCGCGGGCCGCTCCCAACGGTGCGCACGAGCGGGTGCCGCGCTGGTAGCTGAGCCCCTGGCCACCGGTTATGCCGAAGGTGTCGGTGCATGGGAGTAGAACGAGCCAACAGGGTGGAAACCCGATCGTGGGGTAGAGAGGACGGTCGAGTCTGGTGACAGCCACCGATGACCGCGGGCACAGGGATTTCCCACCCGAACCTCCCGGTGAAGACTTCGGCCGCCAGCCCCCGCACGACATGGCGGCCGAGCAGTCGGTGCTCGGCGGCATGCTGTTGAGCAAGGACGCCATCGCCGATGTCGTCGAAGTGATTCGTCCCGGCGATTTCTACCGTCCCGCCCATCAGGCGGTCTACGACACGATCCTCGATCTCTACGGTCGCGGGGAACCCGCCGACCCGGTCACCGTCGCCGCCGGCCTCGACCGCCGTGGCGAACTCAAGCGCATCGGCGGCGCGCCGTACCTGGTGACGCTCACCCAAACCGTGCCGACCGCGGCCAACGCCAGCTACTACGCCGAAATCGTCGCGGAGAAAGCCATTTTGCGCCGCCTCGTCGAGGCGGGCACCCGCATCGTCCAGTACGGCTACGCGGGCGCCGACGGCCAGGACATCGCCGAGGTCGTCGACCGCGCCCAGGCCGAGGTCTACGAGGTCACCGAACGCCGCACCAGCGAAGACTTCCTCCCCCTCGAAGAATTGCTCCAGCCGACGATGGACGAGATCGACTCCATCGCCAGCCGCGGCGGCATCTCCCTCGGCGTCCCCACCGGTTTCACCGAACTCGACGAAGTCACCAACGGCCTGCATCCAGGCCAAATGATCATCGTCGCGGCGCGGCCTGGTGTGGGCAAGGCGCTGGCCCTGGACACTCCGCTGCCCACGCCCACCGGATGGACCACCATGGGAGAGGTCCGGGTAGGCGATGAATTGCTCGATGCCCAGGGTCATCCCACCCGTGTCGTGGCCGCCACCGAGGTCATGTCGGGGCGTCCCTGCTATGAAGTCGAGTTCTCCGATGGCGCCGTACTCGTCGCGGACGAACAGCATCAATGGCTTACGGAGACGAGAGCGTCTCGCCGATCCAAGCGCGCACGCGCCGAAGTGCGTACCACCGTCCAGATCGCGAAGACGCTGCGATGCGACACCGCCGATCGCAGACTGAACCACTCGGTCACCAATACCGCCCCCCTTCGACTGCCTCCGCGCACGTTGCCCGTGCCGCCCTACACGCTGGGCGCCTGGCTCGGCGACGGCACCTCGGCCGCCGCGCAGCTCACCTGCGCCGATCCGGAGATCGTCGCGCGGATCGAAGCCGAGGGGATCGTCGCGGTGCCGTCGCGCTCGGCTCGGCTGCGTTACCAGCTCAGACTGCCCGCCGACGAGCCGGTCGCCGCACGCGAGTGCGTAATCTGCGGGAAGGAATTCGTTCCCTTCACCAGCGAGGTACGCACCTGTGGACGGTCCTGCGGCGGAAAGGCCCGGTTCCATTCGGCTCCGGTACCACCGCCGCGCTGCCCGAATTGCGGCGAGCGTTCGATCGGTCTTCGCCTGTGCCAGAAATGCCGGAACACCGTCGGGAGCTTGCAGGCGCGTCTCCGGTCGCTCGGCGTGCTCGGTGACAAGCACATCCCGACCGACTATTTGCGGGCATCCGAACAGCAACGCCGCTCCCTCCTGGCCGGTCTGTTGGACACCGACGGAACTGTGACACACGGCGGCTCCGTCCAGTTCTCTGTCACGAACGCCCGGCTCGTCCGAGACGTGCACGAGCTGATCGTCAGCCTCGGCTACCGCTGCCACATCTCCACCAAGCGAGTTGCCGGTCGCTCCGAGGAATCGTCCACCGCCTACACCATCACGTTCGCCACCGACGACGTAGTGTTCGGTCTGCATCGAAAGGCCGTACTGCAGAAGGAACGGCGGGCCGGCCGCAGCACCGTGCGATCGGACTCGCGATTCATCGTCGACGTGCGCCGGATCGACAGCGTGCCGGTGCGCTGCCTCGAAGTGGACAACGCCGACCACCTTTATCTGGCCGGACGCTCGATGATCCCGACGCACAATTCCACTCTGGGAATGGATTTCATGCGCAGTTGCTCGATCAAGCATGGCTTGGCGAGCGTTATCTTCTCGTTGGAGATGAGCCGGACCGAGATCGTCATGCGGTTGTTGTCGGCGGAGGCGAAGATCAAGCTCGGGGATATGCGCTCCGGGCGGATGAGCGACGATGACTGGACCAAGCTGGCGCGGCGGATGAGTGAGATCAGCGAGGCGCCGCTGTTCGTGGACGATTCGCCGAACCTGACCATGATGGAGATCCGCGCCAAAGCGCGGCGTCTCAAGCAACGCCACGATTTGAAACTCGTCGTGGTGGACTACCTCCAGCTGATGACCTCCGGAAAGAAAGTCGAATCTCGCCAGCAGGAAGTGTCGGACTTCTCCCGGAATTTGAAACTGCTGGCCAAAGAACTCGAAGTGCCGGTGGTAGCGATCAGCCAGCTCAACCGCGGTCCCGAACAGCGAACCGACAAGCGGCCCATGGTGTCCGATCTCCGCGAGTCGGGCTGTCTGCCTGCCAATACCCGGATCCTCCGCGCTGACACCGGCGACGAAACCACCCTCGGCGCTCTGCTGTCCAGTGCGGAGCAGCCATTGGTGTGGTCGCTCGATGAGCGGATGCGGATGGTCGCGCGGCCGATGGTGCGGGTGTTCCCCAGCGGCCGGAAAGAGGTGTTCCGTCTGCGCCTCGCATCGGGCCGTGAAGTGGAGGCGACCGGAAACCACCCATTCTTGACGTTGGATGGCTGGATTCCTCTGGACAAGCTGGCGGTCGGCGACCGGCTCGCCACTCCTCGCCGGGTCCCGGAACCCGTGCACACGTCGCGGATGCCCGACGCCGAGGTGATCCTGCTCGCGCACATGATCGGCGACGGTTCGTGCGTCAAGCGGCAGCCGCTCCGGTACGCCAGTGTCGATGAGGAGAACCTGACGGCAGTCACCGAAGCCGCGACACATTTCGGCGTCACCGTCGCTCGTGACGACTACGCCGCAGCGAAGGTCACAACGCTTCGTCTGCGCGCTCCCAGCCGACTTGCGCGCGGCAAGCGCAATCCGATTGCCGCCTGGCTCGACGAACTCGGGTTGTTCGGTCTGCGCAGCTACGAGAAATTCGTGCCCAAGCCCGTTTTCGCACTTCCCAACGACCAGGTCGCACTATTCCTGCGCCATCTCTGGGCAACGGATGGCTCCGTGCGCTGGGATGCGAAGGGGCGCCAAGCTCGGATCTATTACGCATCGACCAGCCGCCGCTTGATCGATGACGTGGCTCAGCTGCTGCTTCGCTTGGGCGTGCACGGCCGTATCAAGAAAGTTCCGAAGACCGGCTACCGCGATTGCTGGCATCTCACCATCGACGGCTCGGAAAATCAGACGATCTTCCTACGCGATATCGGAGTGCACGGCGAGCGCGGACGGTCGGCCCGGGAAGTCCTCGCCGAGCTGGAGCCGATGGCGCGCAATACCAATGTCGACACCGTTCCCCGCGAGGTCTGGTCGAAGGTTCGCACCCTCCTCGCCGCGAAGAGCATGACGCACCGCGAATTTTCGGCGGCGATGGGCTCCCGCTTCTGCGGATCGACGATGTGGAAGCATTCGCCTAGCCGATCCCGCCTCGCTCGCGTGGCGGCGGTGCTGGAAGATGCGGAGATAGAGATGTTCGCCAGCAACGATGTCTTCTGGGACAAGATCGTCGAAATCACCAGTCTCGGCGAGCAAGACGTCTTCGACGGCACCGTACCCGGCACTCATAACTTCGTCGCTCAGGGTATTTCGGTGCACAATAGTTTGGAGCAAGATGCGGACATGGTGATCCTGTTGCACCGCCCCGATGCCTTCGAACGCGACGACCCGCGCGGCGGTGAGGCGGACCTGATTCTCGGCAAGCACCGTAACGGGCCGACCGCGACGATCACCGTCGCCCATCAGCTGCACTTGTCGCGCTTCGTGGACATGGCGCGCGGGTGATCTGCCGCTCCTGATCGATCTGCCCGAGTAACGCTCGGGTTCCCAACTGCGACGTCCTCGGTGACGTATGGCCCGTCGGGGGGCTTGTCCGTCCACTTTGTCGGTGTATGGAATGGGGATCAGGACATGGCTCTTCGCGAGTTCTTCGCGCGGCATCGCATCGCTTCGGCGGTGGCCGCGCCGGCAGTGCTGGGGGTGGCGGCGGTCGTCGCCGCCTCACTGGCACTGACAGCTACGCCGGAAACCAGGGATACGCAGCTCACCTCGTCGGTCACGGAATGCCACGACATGGTGACCATCTCGGTGGCCGGTCGGAATGACACTCCTGTGGCGGGGACCACGAAGATGCTCGTCGACGCCAACGGGCAACCGTTGCCCGCCGCGCTGTCCGGTGACCACAGCAGTGAATGGGTGGATCCGGTCGTGAACGCACCGGCCGACGACGTCGATCCCGGCGCGTACGCCGCGGTCTACATCGCGTACCCGGCGAACATGGCGACTTACGAGGACGCCGTCAACGCGGGTGTCGCGAACACCGAGCAGGTGATGCGGGAAATCGCGCAGGCTTGCCCCGATACCAAGTTCTCCATCGTCGGCTACAGCGAGGGCGCCGACGTGGTGCGTCGCGTCGCGATGAAGATCGGCCATCAGGAGCCGGGCCAGGACGGGGAGTACGGGATCGTCGATCCGGACGATGTCGTCGGTGTCGTCATCCTCGCGGACTCGGGTCGCTCGCCGGGAGACGGGCCGTTCCCCGGATCGAAGGATCCTTTCGGCAACCCGGACGGCTTCGACCAGCAATATCAGAACGGCTCGAATCCCGTCCCCGGTCAGGGTGCGGTGCAAGGGACCAGCGGTGACTTCGGTGCGCTGAACGGCAAGATCGCGTCGTTCTGCTCCGACGGGGATCTCACCTGCTCGGCGCCGGAGAACATCTCGCTGCTGCAGCTGGTGGTCAACGTGGGCAGGCAGCTGAACGTCGACGCGCTGGAACGAGACGGGCTCACGCCGGCGACCGGGCAGGACGTAGCGGTGGTGCTCAGCCGGATCGCGTTGGCGGCGTTCGCCGACATTCAGTCACAGCCGAACTGGATGCAGAGCGACGAGACCTTCCTGCAAGTACTGCTGCGGGTGTCGGATCCGGCGTACAAACCGGGTGAGCAGCCGAAGGCACCGGCGAAGGCGGACTCGATTTCGACCGAGCAGATGTCGCCGCTGGCCTACCTGCCGCAGAAGGTGCTCAACGAGATCATCGGCCTCATCGTGACGAACCAGAACACGATCCCCGTGATCTTGAGCGACCCCTACAATCTCACGCTCGGCCCGAACCACACCGGTCACCACTTCGACTACTGGCACGACGCCGACCCCGACGCGGGCAAGCCGCTGACGTCCGCCGAGTACGCGGCTGCCTGGCTCACCCACCTGGCGAAGCAGGCGCAGGCCGGTAAGCAGGTCGACCCGACGTCCAAGCCGCAGGAGGCCGACCTCGCCGCGGTGTACAAGGCGGTGACGACCTCCTCGGCGGCGCCGACCACCGAACCCGCCAAGGAATCGACCACGGCACCGAAGACCACGAGCGCCGCGCCCACGACCACCGGCGGGGCGACGACTGCGACGCCGCCGTCGGAAACCTCGAGTGCGACGACGACACCGCAGGTCACCACCACCACGCCCGCGCCGTCTTCGGTCGCGGCGCCGGCCGAGGCCCCGAAGACGACCACCACCGAGCCGGCCACCACGACAACGCCATCCGCGGCGGCGAGCACCAGTTCCACCGCGAAGGCATCGAACTGATCGACCCGCCGGCTCGCGATCACCGCCGACAGGGGTGCTCGCGAGCCGCGGCGTCTTCGATCAGTGGCGGCAGGCCGGAATGCCGGGAGTATCGGCGCAGGACTCCGGTGCAGACAGCGAGTGCGGTCGCACCGTCAGGAATGCGCGCCGCGCAGGTGGCGGCCCAGCACTTCGATGCGGTGGCGCTGCAGGTCGGTGAATTCCTCGGGGTGGTGGATCTCCACGCTCAGCCGTCCGTCGAAGGTGCTGATGACGCAGGTGCCGCCGCCCGGTTGCTGGGGACGGCGGCCGGTCAGGTCCGGTTTCGCGAGCATGGTGGAGTGGAAGTCGTCGATGCGCAGCGTGTCCTGCTCGGGTAGCGGCGGGATGGTGCCCCAGTTGGTCGCGATGACCACGCCGGGCAGGGCGGGCCTCGGTGCGGCCGCCATGTCGGGGATGCTCAGGGGCGTGCGTTGCACGATGCCCGCGGTCAAGCCCGCGTGCAGCGCCTCGCTGATGCCGCGGGCCGATTCCACCAGCGTCACATCGGACGCGGGGGAGAGGTAGTTGGCGAAACCGAGGACGTTCGTCCCTTCGGTGGCGGCGATTTCGGGGCTCACCCTGGTCCGCAGGTCCACGGAGTACAGGTAGAGCAGTCCGGTCAGTGGCAGTTCACGAATCTCGGCTTCGGTCCGCAGCAGAGCCGCCGACACCAGACCGTGCACCGTCACGTTCTCGCGATGCCCCAGTGCGACCAGCGCCGCGGTCTCGTCCCGGGTGAGCAGGCAGCGGGTGGTGCGCAGTAACGGGTACTCGTCGTCGCGCGGCTGCGGAATCGATGTCTCGGTGGCGGAGGTCTCACCGGCGGGCACGGAGCCGGGCAGCGCCATCTTCTCGATGCCCCGCACCGCGAGCAGGTGCTCCACCGGTTCGGGGAACGCGTGCACCGGCAGCTCGAGCGCGCGACCACCGACCATGTCCCGGTACCCCGTCCAGAGTTCGGTGACGATGGCGAAGGCATGATACGCGTCGGCGATGCTGTGATGGATCATCAGCGTGACACCGGCGGTATCGCCGTCGCGCACCACGCACAGCGCGCAGACACCAGCGCGCTGGTCGAATTTCGCGCCGGTGAGCGGGAATTCGAGCGCGGCCTCGGTGACGAATACCTCGGGCGTGGCGTCTGTGACGGCGAAGACGTGACCGCCCTCGCCGGATACCTCGATGCGGGCGCGCAGGATCGGATGCGCCCGGGCGACGGCCTCGAAAGCCGCCATCAGGGCGGGCAGGTCCAGCCGACCGGATACCCGGGCCGAATAACCGATGAAGACCTCGCCCGCGGCGAACATTTCCTCGCTCGGGGCAAGCCGGCGGATGACGTCGACCACGATGATGCATTCCCTTCGCTCCCGGCGAGACTAGCCCGAACCTTTTGCCCGCGCGGATCATTCGCCGAAATCGGGCGAACGGGACAGGTGAAACCGTCCAGAATCGGCCTTGTCACGTGCGGGAACTGAATCTGTCGGATGATCGGATCACCTGGATAGGCTCCGACCGGTGGGAAGCGAGCGGAGTATGTCCCGAACCCAACAGATTCAGTCCGAACCGGCCGGTCCGCACCCAACGGCGGTCCCGCGATGACGCGCCGGGGGTGGGCGCTGTTCCTGGCGATGGGCGTGATCTGGGGCGTGCCGTACGCGATGATCCGGATCGCGGTGGAGGATCTCGACCCGATCGTGGTGGCGTTCGGCCGCACCCTGATCGGCGGCCTGCTGCTGTTGCCGATCGCGCTCTACCGCGATGTGCTGGCCCCGGTACTGCGGCGGTGGCGGCCGTTGCTGCTCTACACGCTGGTGGAGATCACCGGTCCCTGGTTCCTGATCGGCCACGCCGAGACCACGCTGAACAGCTCGACCGTCGGCTTGCTGATCGCGGCGGTGCCGCTGATCGCGGTGGTGATCGTGACCGCGCTCGGCCACGACCGGTTCGACGCGCGCCGGGTGATCGGCTTGCTCGTCGGATTCGCGGGTGTCGCCGCACTCGTCGGCCTGGACGTCGACCTGGGGAATCCGGCGGCCATCGCCGCGATCGGCTTGACCACGATCGGATACGCGGTGGGTCCGATCGTCATCAGTCGCGCGCTGGCCGACCTGCCCCCGTTGGGCGTGGTGACCGGGTCGCTGCTGCTCGCGGCGGCGATCTACGCGCCGTTCGCGGGCTGGCTGTGGCCCGCGCGCATCACCGCCGATGCGGCCTGGTCGGTACTCGGCCTCGCGGTGATCTGCACGGCCGTGGCATTCCTGTTCTTCTTCGCGCTGATCGCCGAGATCGGCCCCGCCCGCGCGACGGTGATCACCTACATCAATCCCGCGGTGGCGATACTGCTCGGCGTCACGGCACTCGCCGAGCCACTGACCGCGGGCATGGCGATCGGCTTCCCGCTGGTCATCCTCGGTTCGGTGCTCGGCACCGCGCGCGGCCGCGACGAGCGAGCGGCCGCGCCGCCCACACCGGAGGCAGCCGTCCCATTACCCGAGAGGTAATCGCCACGGGGCATGCGCACATCGAGAATGGGAACGCGCCGCACGATTCGCGCGGCATCGCTTCGAAAGGACTCCTCGTGTCAGTCACCGTGCCCGCCACTCGAGCGGTGGTCGAAGAGTTGTTGCGGCGAATCGGTTCCGGTGACGCGGAAGCGGTGGCCGAGCTGTACGCCGAACACACTGATTGGCAGCTCAATTGGCCGGAGGCGGAGCACGGCCGGACGGCGACGCCTTGGATCCGGCACCGTCGCACCCGCGCCGACGCCGCTGAGCATTTCCGCTCGATCGCCGAACACCATGTGCCGGAGGAGGTGGCCACGCGGGTCGACCGGGTGCTCGTCGACGGTGACGACGCCGTGGTGCTCGGGGAGATCCGGCAGACCGCGCGCCGCACGGGCGTTGCCTATCGCGCACGGTTCGCTCTGCACCTCACGGTGCACGACGGCCTGATCACCCGGCACCACGTCTACGAGGACAGTCTCGCCGTCGCCCAGGCATTCGCGCCGGGGGAATGAGCACGTAATACGCTGCTCAGGGTGCTGGATTCAACGGGAGATTTCGCAGACGAACTCGCCGATGTGGCCGCCACCCGCGCCGCCTACGACGACGTCGCCGAGCTGTATACCGAGCTTTTCCGGCACCACCTCGCCGGCGCGACGCTCGACCGGGCAATGCTCGGCGCGTTCGCGGAATCGGTGGCGGGCAACGGTTCCGGGCCGATCGCCGATCTCGGCTGCGGCCCCGGACGGATCACCGGCCATCTCGCGTCGCTGGGCGCGCGGGTGTTCGGCATCGATCTCTCGCCACGGATGGTGCAGCTGGCTCGCGTGGATTATCCACAGCTGTCCTTCGCGCAGGGCTCCGTGGAACAGCTACCACTGGGCAATGAGGTGCTCGGCGGCATAGTGGCGTGGTATTCGTTGATCCACACCCCACCGGAGCGAGTGCCGCACGTGTTGAACGAGTTCTATCGGGTACTCGCGAGCAAAGGGCACGTATTGCTGGCTTTCCAAACGGCCGACCAGCCCGATGCGGTGGAAGCCTTCGATCACAGAGTGATTCGCGCGTACCGGTGGGCGCCCAAACGACTCGCGCGTCTGCTCGGCGCCGCCGGGTTCACGATGATCGCTCGCATGGTGCGCGAGCCGGAACCCGAGGAGCGGTTCGGGCAAGCCTACCTACTGGCATCGAAGGATCGGTGATTCACCGAACACGGTCCATCCCGTCCGGGTAAGTTCGTCGTGTCGCGGCGGTTTCTCGGCTGCACGAGCCCACCGACAACGTGGTCGATCTGAAATCCAACACTTGCACCATGTCGTCAGGGGGCGACTCATCATGGAATTCATCGCGCCGGTCGATGCCGTCTTCTTACTCGCCGAATCCCGCGAACAGCCGATGCACGTCGGAGCGCTGCAACTGTTCGAGCCGCCAGAGGGCGCCGGAGACGACTTCGCCGCGCAGGTGCACGAGAAACTATTGGGCAGCACGGACGTAGATCCGAGGTTCCGCAAGCATCCGGCAACGCTCTTCGGAGCGCCGCAGATGGCGTGGACGTATGCCGAAGAGGTCGAGCTCGACTATCACGTGCGGCGGCTGGCCCTGCCCGGTCCGGGGCGGATGCACCAGCTCGTCGACCTGGCCTCCGGGCTGCACAGCAGTTTGCTCGACCGGCATCGCCCGCTGTGGGAGTTCCATCTGATCGAGGGCCTCGCCGATGGCAGATTCGCGCTGTACTCGAAGATGCATCACGCGTTGATCGACGGCGTTTCCGCACAACGCCTACTGCGCCGCACGCTGACCAGCGATCCGGCCTCCAGCGCCACCCTGGTGCCGTGGCATCTGCCGCGTGGCAGGCGCAGGGCGGCGACCGCCGGGGGTGCGGCCCGGAATCTGGTCTCCGCGGCGGCGTCCGGCGCCGCGCTGCTGCGCGCTGCCCGTACCGCCCTGCTGCGGCAGCAGTTGAGCTTGCCGTTCGCGGCCCCGCGCACCATGTTCAACGTGCCGATCGGGGGCGCGCGCCGATCGGCGGTCCGCTCCTGGTCGCTGGATCGGCTACAGCAGGTCAAGAAGGCGACCGGCTCGACGCTCAACGATGTGGTGCTCACCATGTCGGCGGGCGCGCTGCGGCGGTACCTGATCGAGCGGGACGCCCTGCCCGACAAGCCGTTGATCGCGATGGTGCCGATGTCGCTGCGCGGCGAGGACGACGACGACACCAACGGCGTGAAGGTCGGGGCGGTGCTGTGCAACCTCGGCACCGACATCGCCGATCCACTCGACCGCCTGCACGTGGTCAGCGCGTCGATGCGGGACGGCAAGGACATCTATCGCACGCTGTCGTCCAATCAGACGATGGCGCTGTCGGCGCTGATGCTCAGCCCGCTCGCCCTCAATCTGGTGCCCGCGCTGATTTCGTGGGCCAATCCGACCTTCAACATCGTCATCTCGAACGTGCCGGGGCCGCGCGAACCGATGTACTGGAACGGCGCCCGGCTCGACGCGAGCTACCCGCTGTCGATCCCGTTCGACGGCCAGGCGGTGAACATCACGCTGACCTCCAACGCGGACAACCTCGACTTCGGCCTGGTCGGCTGCCGCCGCAGTGTGCCGCAGCTGCCCCGTCTGCTCGATCACCTGGAGTCCTCGCTCGCCGAATTGGAGCGCGCCGCCGTCTGACGCCACGCCTCATTCCGCAGAAAACTAGAACGTGTTACTGTCGATGCATGGTGCGCAGGCCAGTTGGGGACGCCGCAGCCGCTTCATGGCGATATTCACGGCTCGCGGCGACCTCGATGTGCAGCTGCCAGGCCGCGCCCCACGGAAATTATGTAACTCGTTCTAGTACACCTGCGCCGCGCCGTTCGCGGCGGAGCAGTTAGGGAGACCAACACGCCATGCGTACCGAAATCTGCGAACGGCTCGGGATCGAATTCCCCATCTTCGCCTTCACCCACTGCCGCGACGTGGCGGCCGCGGTCAGCAACGCGGGCGGACTCGGCGTGCTCGGCGCCGTCGGCTTCACCGCCGAGCAGCTCGAGGTCGAGCTGGCCTGGCTGGACGAGCACGTGCAGGGCGTGTACGGCGTCGACCTGGTGATCCCCTCCAAGTACGAAGGCAAGGGCATCGACGGCCTGTCCCCGGAGGAACTCGAAGCCAAGCTGGCCGAACTGGTCCCGCAGGGCCACCGTGATTTCGCCGAGAAGATCCTCGCCGACCACGGCGTGCCCAAGCTGCCGGACGGCGAACACCACAACCAGCTGCTCGGCTGGACCGCCACTACGGCGGGACCGCAGGTGGAGGTGATTCTCCGGCATCCGAAGGCCAAGCTGGTCGCCAATGCGCTCGGCACCCCGCCCGATGACGTGGTCAAGCAGGTGCAGGACTCCGGCAGGCTGATCGGCGCGCTGTGCGGTTCGGTCAAGCACGCGCTCAACCACAAGCGAGCGGGCCTGGACTTCGTGGTCTGCCAGGGCACCGAGGGCGGCGGCCACTGCGGCGAGGTCTCCTCGCTGGTGCTGTGGCCGCAGGTCATCGACGCCGTCGGCGACCTGCCGGTGCTGGCCGCGGGCGGTATCGGCAACGGCCGCCAGGTGGCCGCCGCGATGGCGATGGGCGCCGCGGGCGCGTGGACCGGTTCGGTCTGGCTGACGGTGGAGGAGGCCAACGTGCCGCCCGCGCAGATGCAGACCTACATCGAGGCCACCAGCCACGACACCGTTCGATCGCGCGCGTGGACCGGCAAGCCCGCCCGCATGCTGCGCAACGACTGGACCGAGGCGTGGGAGCAGGCCGACACCCCCGATCCGCTGCCGATGCCGCTGCAGATGATGGTCGCGCTGGACGGCGTGAAGCGTGGCCACCGCTACCCGGAGGCCGCCAAGGACGTGAACTTCAACCCGGTCGGCCAGATCGTCGGCATGATGAACCGGGTCGAGCGCTCCGCCGACGTGATCAACCGGCTGATCCAGGAGTACGTCGAGGCGTGCGAGCGTCTCAACAAGCTCAACGGCGGGATCTGAAGCCCGAGCCGCGAATCCGGGTCGGCGATGTCGTGCGGATCTCCGCCGGCGTCCCGCCCGGTTCGGTCTTTTCGTCGTGCGACCACCGGCCTTCGGCGTGATGCACTGCGGCAGCGGTTGATTCGCCGTGGCCGGATCGAGCCCGGCCAGGCGACGACCCTTGGGTCGCCATCCGAACTTTCGAGCCCTATCGTCTGGGACGGGCCTCTTCGGCGAACTGTGCGACTATGCCGTTTTCGGGCCGCACACGGAATCCGCCGCGGATGACCGACAGCAACCGTCTCAGACGCATTGTGCAGTGTACGAGAGCTAGGCGGTGGCAGCGTGGGACCGGCTGTCGCCCTCCTCGGCGATGGCCACCAGCTCCTCGAACCGCGCGATGACCTTCTCGTGGTACATGCCGAACAGATCCTCGAACAGCGCCAGCTGCGCCTCGCTCGGCCCGGAGCCGGAATCCCACACCGCGGCCAGCGCCCGCCAGACGAGCACGTGCAGGTCCGGTGCGCCCGCGAAGTACGCCTCGACCGCCTCCGGTACCTCGAGCACCATCTCGCCGATCGAGTTCATGATCGCGCGCTGCATGGGAAGGCCGAGCAGGGTGAGCAACCTGCGCACCAGCGCGACCTCGAGTGCCAGGATCTGCCGCAAGTCCGGTTCGTCTTGGCGAGCGATCGTTTCGAGTTCATCGATCGTGGCTTTCATTTCGGCCGGATCGATCCGCTGCGCGCCACCGGTATAGCCGAGCAGCGCCTCCAGCACGAGATTGCGCTCGACGTCGACGATGTCGCGGAACATCTCTATCGCGATGTCCGGCATGGGAATCGAGAACCGGAACAGCTGGCGGTACACCTCGACGCCGCCTGCCTCCCGGACGTCACGAATCGTGAATCCCTTGCCGCGCCGGGCTTCGACGAAGCCGTACGACTCCAGCCGACCCAAGGTCAGCTGCGCGGTCGCGCGGTTCATGTCGAACTCCTCGGCTACCTGACGAACCGACGGCATGAGATCCCCCGGCTGATATTCCCCCGCGGCAACCCGGCGCGCCAACTCGTCGGCAACGTCGGCGACCACCGTTTGGGATCCCATCGAAGTCACCTTTCGACTGGTTTCGAACACGTCCCAGACAGTCTAGGGCCTACTGTGCAGTACTGCACGTGTGTCACACTGGTCCGCGCGACTGTGAGGTGAGTCATGACCATCCGGCCCTTCGGAGAGCGCCCCGAGGAGGGGTCGACGGGTAGGCGATCCCGGCTTTTCGCCGCGAGGTCACACGGTAAACCTCCTGTTCACGGCGTTGTTCGCGGCGCGAAGCTGGCCGCGCTGCCGATGGCGTTCGCCGGGCGGCAGGCCGCGGGCGCCGGCAAGCGGGCCCTCGGCAGATCGGCCGAAGAAGTCAATCGCGACATCCAGCTCCGCACCGCACAGCACATTTTCGAGGTGCTCGGCGAGCTGAAAGGTTGCGCCGCGAAGCTCGGGCAGCTGTTGGCCATCTACGAGCTGGCGCTGCCGCCGGATCTCGCCGAGCCGTACCGGATCGCGCTCAGCAGGCTGCATGACGCCGCGCCCGCCATGCTGCCGCACACGGTGCATGACGCGATGGCCGACAGCATGGGCACCCAATGGCGTTCCCATTTCCGCGAATTCGATGATCGCCGCGCCGCGTCGGCCTCACTCGGGCAGGTGCACCGAGCGGTTTGGCACGACGGCAGGCCGGTCGCGGTCAAGGTGATGTACCCCGGCGGCAGGCAGGCGGTGGAGCGCGATCTGGACCACCTGCGCCGGATTTCCTATCTCGCATCGGTATTCCTGCCGGGCGCGGACGTGAAATCGGTGACCGAAGCCATCTGCGCGTCGGTCACCGGGGAGCTCGACTACGCGGCCGAGGCCGAACATCAGAGAGCATTCGCCGCCGCGTATGCCGGCGATCCGGACCTCTACGTGCCCAATGTCGTTGCCCAGCACGGTGACGTGCTGATCAGTGAATGGATCGACGGCACGCCGGTGCCCCGCATCGTCGCCTCCGGCACGCGGGCCGAGCGCGACCGGGTGGGCATGCTCATGGTCCGCTTCGTGACCTCGGGTTGGGGCAGGCACGGGCTGCTGTACGCCGATCCGCATCCGGGCAACTTCCGGTTGCTGCCCGACGGCAGGCTCGGCGTCATGGATTTCGGCGCGTGCTGCGCGTGGCCGCCCGCGGGTTTCGATGAACTGACGCTCGACTGTTGCAAGGCGATCTTCCAGGGTGGGCCGGGAGAGCTGGCGGCGGCCACGCGCAGGCACGGTTTCGTGGAAGCCGGGCGGGCCTTCGACAGCGAGGCGCTCTACGCCGCGATCATTCCGTGCGGTGAACCGCTGCGGCACAAGACCTATCGGATCACCACGCGCTGGCTGCGCCGACAGGTGTTGCGTACCACGAACCCTCGCCTGACCAACGTGATCCGGCAGATGACCATGCCCGCCTACTTCACGCCGTTCGCGCGCTCGTTCCTCACGCTGGTGGGCGTGCTCGGTCAACTGGAGACCGAAGGCTCGTTTCGCGACGAGATCGTGCGCTGGCTACCGCAATTGAGCGAAGCGCTCACCGTGGCCGAGGAGCCGGAGGCCACCCCGCCGACGGTGAACCTGGCCGCCGTACGGAGGCAGCGGCTCGATACGGGAGAGCGGGGCCTGCCGATCGGGTGACCCGATCGGCAAGGCAGGCAAGCGTATTCGATATGCTGCGCAGCGCGCGCGATCAACGCTGGAATTATCCACCTACGGGGCGCCCGTCCCAGACAGCTGGCTCCGGCTTCCGCGCCGGCCGGGGCGCGGTTCGCCTCAGCGCGACAACCACGCGTGCCATTCCGGCGCGATGATCGCCGCCATCTCGTCGTACCCCGCCGCCCCGGGATGCGCGCCGTCGCCCGCGCGTACCTCCGCGGACCACACCGGATTGCCACGTAGCGGCTGGTGCACGCGGACGTACGGCACGTCCGCCGCCGCGCAGACCGGCGCGAACCGCTCGTCCAGCGCGGCGGTGCGGGCATTGTGCTCGGCGTCCGCGATCGGCGGCGCAGCGACCAGCAACACCCGCCAGCCCCGCTCGGCCGCCTGCGCGAGCAGCTCGTCCAGGTTGGCCACCGACTCCTCGGGGCCCACCCTCGGGCCGCCGTTCTCGTGCATGGCGTCGTTCACTCCGAACGACAGCACGACCCTGGCGTCCACACCCTCCGGCAGCCTGGGCGAGCATTCGGCCCGGAAACGCGCCAGGATCTCGGCCGAGGTCTGCCTGCGCACCCCGAGGTTGTACGCGGTCAACGGCATTCCCTGCGCATACGCGGCGGACACGAGCCGGCCCGCCCAGCCCAGGCCGCGCGGGTCGCCGACACCGGCGACGAACGAGTCTCCGACAAAGCACACACGCAGATCACGGCTCACCCGAACGATCCTCGCAGCGCCGAGACCGGCCCGCGCGCACCGGCCGCGGGCAATATGATCGCGAAGGGTTCGACCGGGAGGGAGTTATGGTGACAAGCGAGCCGGGACTCGCGACGCCGCCGCAGTGGTTCGCGGAGTTGTTCGCCCATCGGCGCTGGATCCGCCGCACCCACCCGTTCCCGCACGTGTACGCCAGGGACGTCTTCGTTCCTGAGTTCTACCAGCGGTTGGCCGATGAACTGGAGCGGCTTCGCCGGGAGCGCCCCGGCCTGTTCGAGACCGTCGCCGCCGGCTACAGCGCCGACGGCATCCGGTTCGCCGACCTGCGCGACGGTCCGCTCGGGGTGTTCAGCTCGCGGGAGTGGCACGACTTGGTCGCCCGGCTCGGCGGCGTGGAGGCGACCGGCGACGTCGAAGGCTCGGTGCATCATCACGGGCCGGGCAGCCCGTTCGGCTGGCCGCACAACGATCTCAACCCGGCCTGGTTTCCCGGGCCGGCGCCCGGCCCCGGCGAAGTGCGCCTGCCCGACGGCACGGTCGACACCAAGACCGGGGTGCGGGCGGCGGGCGTCGTCGCCCGCGAGACCGTGCGGGCCGTGGCGGTGCTGTTCTATCTCGGCAATCCGGGGTGGCAGCCGGGCGACGGAGGCGAGACCGCGCTCTACGACCACGTCGCCGACGCGTCCGCGCTGCCGTCGGTGGTTCTCGTCCCGCCGCTGGACAATTCGCTGCTGCTGTTCGAGGTCACCCCGCGCACGTGGCATACCTTCGCGGGCAACAACGTCAGAGACCGCAACAGCGTGGTGATGTGGGTGCATCGCCCGAGAGCGGATGCCGAAGGGCGCTGGGGAGGAGACAAGATTGTCCACTGGTGAACGCCGTGTCTGCCTGCTCACCGGCGCGAGCGGCACCCTGGGCGACGCCTTCTGCCAGGCCTACTACCGCGACTACGACATCGTCGCGGTGTGCCGCACACGCACACCCGCGGTGCCCTCGCAGCTGGAGTGGTACGTCGATCCGCTGGCGCCGGAAGCCGCGGTGCCGGAGAACGACGCACGCGTCTTCGTGGTCCGGTCCGATCTGACCGAGCCGGGCGAAGTGGAACGGGTGGTGGACCTGGCGCTGGCCCGGTTCGGCCGGGTCGACCTGCTGGTGAACAACGCGGCGCACGTCCGTCTGCACCCGCGCGGCATCGTCGACGGCGATGCCGCGCTGGACGACTTCGATCCCCATTTCAGGCTGAACGTCGCGGTGCCACTGCGCCTTTCGGCGCGACTGGCACAGCGCTGCTGGTTGCATGCGGGACCCGAGAATCGCGCGCGCAACCGCAACATCGTCAACGTCTCCAGCATTTCCGGGTCCGAGGTCTACCCGGGCCAGA
The DNA here is from genome assembly GCF_021183645.1 of Nocardia gipuzkoensis. Lineage (NCBI taxonomy): Bacteria > Bacillati > Actinomycetota > Actinomycetes > Mycobacteriales > Nocardiaceae > Nocardia > Nocardia gipuzkoensis. The sequence goes on from NZ_CP089225.1 coordinate 2,465,246, forward strand.
CCCTGTACTCCGCGTCCAAAGCAGCGCTCAACCAGCTGACCCGCACGGTCGCCGCCGAGTTCGCCGAGTTCGGGGTGCGCGTGAACGCCATCGCGCCGACGACGTTTCCCATCCTGGTCCCCACCGAGCTGGTCGCGCGGGCGATCGCGGAACTCGACGCCGGCGACCGGTCCGGTGGGGTGTACGGGGTGGGCGTCGAGCTGGACCGGACGGACGGTCACTCGTTGCGCCTGGCCGACGCCGAACCGTAGCCGCGGGCTATTCGCTCGCGTCCAGCCCCGTGGCCCGCTCGGACAGCGTCCACAGTCGCCGGGCGAGCTCGGCATCGGTCGCCTGCTTGTTGCGCGGCGGCTCCAGCTCGAAACGATGGAAGTACCGGCCGTTGATCGCCGCGCCGTCGGCGGTGGTGGCCAGGTGCACCAGCGGTTCGGCGCCCTTGTCCGGGCGGATGAAGAACGGGCGCGACAGCGGAGACCGGATGAACCAGCCGAGACCGAGCGGGGCCCGGTCGTAGACGTGGGTGGCGACCGCCCCGGGATGGAAGGCCGCCGTGGTGATTCCGGTGCCCGCGGTGCGGCGGGCCAGCTCCCTGGTGAACAGGATGTTGGCCAGCTTCGACGTGCCGTACGCGCCGAGCTGGCTGAACGAGCCGGTAGCAGCGTTGGCCGTGTCCAGATCCAGCTTGGCCATCCGGTAGGTCATGCTCGCGGTGTTGACCACCCTGGCGTCGGACCGGGTCAAACGCTCCAGCAGCAGGTTGGTCAGCAGGAACGGCGCCAGGTGGTTGACCTGGAAGGTGAGTTCGTTGCCGTCGTCGGTGACCGTGCGCTTCGGCCACGCGCCGCCGGCGTTGTTGGCCAGCACGTCGATCCGGGGGTACCGGTCGAGCAGCTGATCGGCCAGCTTGCGCACGTCGTCGAGCCGGGCGAAGTCGGCGACGAAGGGCTCCGCGCCCGCCTTCGCGGCCACCTCGGCCGTCCGCTCCGGCGATCGCCCGACGACCGCGACGGTGGCGCCGCGCGCCGCGAGCCGCTGCGCCGCCGCGGCGCCGATACCCGAGCTCGCGCCGGTCACCACCACCGTCTTGCCGGTTAGGTCCTTCTCCTGTGCCTGGTCCTGCGCTGTCATTCCTGCCTCCCGAGCATCGGTTACGTGACCCGATCGTCTTCGGCTCATGCCTATTCGGCAAGTATCGACGCGTTCGAGTAGTGCTCGGCGATCTCGTCACTGGTGGTCAGCCACACCCCGGGGTGGGCGGCCACATACTCGAGCGCTTGATCCAGGTATTTGATCCGGAATGCCTGGCCGATCACGAACGGGTGCAGGGCCAGCGCCATGACCCGCCCGCTGTCGGCCGACTCGGCGTAGAGCTGGTCGAGCTGATCGCGGACGATCCGCACGAAGTCGGGGCCGCTGGTGGCCTTGCCGAGGAAGAGCGTGTTGTCGTTGAGCTCCACCGAGTAGGGGACACTGAGCAGGCCGGGTACCGACAGGGGATAAGGCTGGTCGTCGTTGGTCCAGTCGAGGACGTAGCCGAGGCCGAGTTCGGCCAGCAGCGACGGGGTTCGGAAGGACTCGGTGAGCGCGGGCCCCATCCAGCCGCGCGGCCTGCGGCCGGTCGCGCGCTCGATGGTCGCGACCACGTCCGCGAGATACCCGCGCTCCTCCTCCGCGGGCAGGTCCGCCTGGAAGACGGAGTTGTTCTTCCCGTGCGCCAGCCACGCCCAGTTCCGGCGTACCCCCGCCGCCACGATCTGCGGATTGTGTTCGACGACATCGGAGTTGAGCAGCGCGCTGGCGCGGATGCCGTGCCGGTCGAGCGCCTCGATGACCCGCCAGATGCCGACGCGCGGCCCGTAGTCGCGCCAGCCGTAGTTCAGCGGGTCGGGTGCGAGCCCGGCGGTGCCGGGAAAGATGCTCGTGGACGGCCGGTCCACCTGGTAGTGCTCGACGTTCAGCCCGACATAGAACGCGACCCGGGCGCCGCCGGGCCACCGCAGCGGCGGGCGGTCGATGATCGGGCTGTAATCGAAGAGTTCGTTGTCCATGCCCCCATGCTCGAACTTGACACCAATGTGAGGATCAACCTCGGGAATAGTGAGATAGGGCACATCAGGCGGCCGATGCACGACACCACGGGCAACTCGGCGAGCACATCGGCCGGTATCGTGCAGCGAACGTACCAACTGATTTCGTACGCACATGGGTAACTCACCGGGTACGCCCAGAAAAGGAGTGGCACCCACGCCGGACCTGTACGCAGCTCCCGTGCCACCCAACCAGTACGGCCTGAATACCCGGAGAGGCGGAACAGCATGCGAGTGGACGGGCGGGAGATCCCGGTCACGGGCAGCCTGCTACAGCCACTGATCCGGCGCACCAGCGACATCGTCCGGGTGGTCCTCGCAACGCTGTGGGTGGCGGTCGTGATCGCGGCCTCGCTGATCACCCGCCCGGAGTGGCTGGACCTGGAGCGCTCGGTCTCCAATATCGTCGGTTTTCTCAATCCGGACCAGTCGAACCTGGTGTACCTGGTCTACGGCATGGCGATTCTCGCGCTGCCGTTCGCGATCCTGATCGAGCTGATCATCGGCAGGCAGTGGAAGCTGCTGGCAGGCTACGCCGCGGCCGGGGCCGTCGCCGGGCTGCTGCTGTCCATCACCGGCACCGGACTGTCCGCGCCGAAATGGCATCTGCAGGTGCCGGATCGGCTGGACACCTTCCTGTCCCAGTTCCTGGACGACCCGCGCTGGATCGCGATGATCGCCGCGATGCTCACCGTCGCCAGCCCGTGGCTGCCCATCCGCCCGCGCCGCTGGCTGTGGTTCCTGCTGCTCGCGTTCGCTCCGATGCACCTCGTGGTCAGCACCGTGGTGCCCGCGCGAGCGATGTTCGGCCTTGCGGTCGGGTGGCTGGTCGGCGCGGTGATCGTGCTCGTGGTGGGCACGCCCGCGCTGGAGGTCCCGCTCGACGCCGCCGTCCGGCTGCTCGCGCGACGCGGTCACACGGTCACCGGTTTCGCCGTGGTGCATCCGGCGGGCCGGGGGCCGCTGGTGCTCGCCGCCGCCACCGAAGGGCCGGAACGCGAGCTGGTGGTCGAGATGTTCGGCAAGAACCAGCGCAGTTTCGGCGCGCTGCGGCAGCTGTGGCGCTGGCTCACGTTCCGCTCCAGTGAAACCGCGGCCATGCACGGTTCCATGCATCGCGCGGTCGAGCACCGTGCGCTGATGACGATCGCCGTCGGCGACCTCGGGCTCGCCAGCTGCGCCCCCGTCGCGGTCGCCGCGCTGTCGCGTGGCTGGATGTTGTACGCGCGCACCCAGCCCTGCGGTACGGCGATCACCGAACAGTCCGCCGATGCGCTGCCCGGGGTGTGGCGAGCACTCGACACCTTGCAGCAGAAGCAGATCTCGCACGGCGACCTGCGGCCGGCCGACATCCGCGTCGCGGACGGCGCGACGCTGTTCGGGGGCTTCGGCAACGCCGAGTACGGAGCGTCCGAAGCGCAGCTGCAGTCCGACATCGCCCAGTTGCTCGTGACGACCACCGCGACTTTCGGCAAGGAGCCCGCGGTGCGGGCGGCGATCGAAACCCTCGGCTCAGCGCGGGTGCTGGCCGCGGCGAGCCGATTGACCAAGTCGGCCATACCGGCCGGGATCCGCAAAGCGGTCCCGGAATGGAAGTCCGCGCTGTCCGACGCCCGCGACGAGGTGCGCAGACAGACCGGTCAGGATCGGATAGAGGCCGAGCAGATCACCCGGTTCTCCCGCAACCAGATCATTCAACTGGTCCTGCTGATCGCGCTGGTGTACGTCGCGTATCCGTTCATCAGCGCCGTGCCGACCTTCTTCACCCAGTTGCGAACGGCGAACTGGTGGTGGGCGCTACTCGGGCTCGCGGTCTCCGCACTGACCTACGTGGGCGCGGCGGCGGCGCTGTGGGCCTGCGCGTCCGGTGCGGTCAGCTTCCGCAACCTGGTGATCATGCAGATCGCGAACACCTTCGCCGCGACGACGACGCCCGCGCGGGTGGGTGGGCTCGCGTTGAGCGTGCGCTTCCTGCAGAAAGGCGGGGTAGGCGCGGTGCGCGCCACGGCCGCGGTGGCGCTGCAACAGGCCGTGCAGGTGATCACCCACGTCAGCCTGCTGCTCGCGTTCAGCATCTTGGCGGGCACTTCGACGGACCTGTCGCACTTCGTCCCCGACGCCACGGTGCTGTATCTGCTCGCCGGTGTCGGCGTCGGCATCGTCGGCACGTTCATGTTCGTGCCGAAACTGCGCCGCTGGCTGAACAACGCGGTCCGGCCGCAGCTACAGGAAGTTCTCGGCGAACTCGCCGCCCTCGCTCGCGACCCCAAGCGGACCGCGGTGATCGTCCTCGGTTGCGCGGCGATCACCCTCGGTTTCGCCGGCGCGCTGTGGGCCAGCGTGGAGGCGTTCGGCGGCGGCACCACCTTTATCACCGTCACCATCGTCACCATGATCGGCGGCACCCTGGCCTCGGCCGCGCCGACCCCAGGCGGTGTCGGCGCGGTCGAGGCCGCGCTGATCGGCGGATTGGCCGCCTTCGGCCTGCCCGCGGACATCGCCGTGCCCTCGGTGCTGCTCTACCGGGTGCTGACCTGCTGGCTCCCGGTGTTCTGCGGGTGGGCCACCATGCGCTGGATGGCGAAGAAGGATCTCATCTAGGCGGCTGCCGACCCTCCGCTCGGCCCGGCGCGGGCTGTCGACGGGCGTGGTGCTTCATGGCTTGGTCGCCATGAGGACACCGGTCGCGGGACGCACCATGACGAATTCGACATCCGCGAATCCGGTCGCACGCAGCAAGTCTCGATACCGTCGGATATCGATGGCCGCCAGGGGATCGTCGTGATCGTGCGCGGTCTCGCGGGTGCGGTGGGCCGCGAACCGCGCCATGACGCGCACCACGGCGGAGAGCAACGGGTCGGTCGGATGCGTGTCGGCGAGCAACAGCCGACCGCCCGGCCGCAGCACCCGGAACATCTGCGCGACGGCATCGGCGCGATGTGCCGCGGGAATGTGGTGCATCGCGAAGGTCGAGGTCACCAGATCGGCTGAGGTGTCGGGCAGGGGAAGCGCTTGCGCCGTACCGAGTTCGAATCGGCAGTTCGCCAGGTCGCGGGAGCGTGCCTTCGCGTAGTCGATCATCTGTGGCGACGGGTCGACTCCGGTGACCCGGCCGACCCGGCGAGCCAGCACGCGAGCGAGGTCGCCCGGACCGCAACCGATATCGACGACGTCGGCGCCGGGCGCCGGACCGGCCAAGCCGGCGAGCCGGGCGTTCAGACGCCCCCCGCGGCCGAGCAGGAAGGCTGATTTGAACGCGCGGTAGCGGCGCGGCTGGGTGAGCAGCACGCCGACGTCGCTGTGCGAATTGGTGGCAGACTGGGGTTCGTTTCCGGACATGAGTTCAGGATCGGCCGGTTCCGCGCCGCCGACCAGGGGCAATGCCACGGAATCCGTCCGGAACCGGACGCATACGAGACTTTTGTCCGGGAGGTACCGTGCCGGGAGAACAGGACACCGCCGACAGCGCCGATCGCCGGGTGCGGCGCACCAGGGCCCTGCTGCACCGAGCGCTGATCGAGCTCATGGTGGAACGCGCCTACGACCGGATCACCGTCCGGGACATCCTGGAGCGCGCGGACGTCGGGCGGTCCACGTTCTACGCGCACTACCGGGACAAAGACGACCTGCTCCTGCGCAGCAGCACCGACTACCTGCGCGCGGCCATGACCGCCGCGGAGACCGATGCCCCCGAATTGCTCGCGCCGGTTCGCACACTGTTCCAGCTGGCCGCCGACCACCCAGACATCTACCGGGCGTTGCTGGGACGCAAGAGCGGCACCGTGCTGCTGCGCACCACACGGGTAATGGTCGCGCAGATCCTCGCCGAGCGGCTGCGCGACCGGCTGGCGATGCCGGAAGACGAGTTCGCCACCACCGTGACGTTCCTGTCCTGGGGTGTGGTCGGCCTACTCGGTGCCATCGCGGAGGGGCACCCACCGCTCTCGGCCGAGGAGGCTTACCGCCGTTTGGTGCGCTTGGTCGGCCACGGGCTGACCGATCGGACCCGCGGCTGAACCGGTTCCTGCCGATCACGCGTTCCGATCGCCGAGTTCCAGTCGCTGCAGGCGGGGATGATCCCTGCGTCCGTGCATCCACTGGGCGACCACGGCCAGAGCGGAAAGAAGCGAAATGCCGACGGCGAACATCGCAGACCGAGTCAGGCTGTAGGTCGCGTAGGAAACTGGGCGGAAGCCAGGCGCCGGATAGTCGTCGTGTCCCCTGGCCCATCGGATCAGCAATCCGACCTGAGTGCCCGGATCGCGGGCCGTCCCATACGACACCACTCGCGTCAGTTCGTCGCCTTTGCTGTTGAGGTAGAGCACAGTGGCGATGGTGAAGATCGCGACGAGAACCGTGGCGACGATCGCCAGATACGCGAACGCCTCGGTGCGGGCCACGCTGTCGACCGCCATGCTTCCAACAGCGATGACTATCGCGACGCTGGTGAGGATGCCCCAGGTGCCACTGGCCTTCGGGCTGGGCACTGATGCTTGCGCCCAGAGATCGACCCAGAAGGTGGTCACGTGAATGCGGCCGAAGGCGTTCGCGTGGATCACACCGTCCGTGCCTCCGGTGCCCGTGGTCAGCCACGGCTGGAACAGCAGTACCAATGTGATGATGCAGCCGACCGCGGCGGACAGGTGAACCCAGTTGCCGCCGAGCACGATGGCCAGCCGCCTCCGTCCGAGCGCCGCCCGCCGCCGCGCGTCGGCCCATCGACGTCGCGCCACCCCACCGGCCGAGTCGACCTGCTCGTCTCGAGCTGCTCTGTTCTGCCACGGAGTAGGGCGCACGATTTCAGCCTAAGCGCGCGGCTGTATGGAACTCGTCAACGAAAAACGCCGTGCACAGTAAGATTTCGTCAAAGTCCGGCGGCTAGGGTTCGTGGTCCGGGATTACACCCCTGGCGAGTCCCTCAGCCGCTGACCAGTTCCAGCGCCTGTGCGGCGCTCACGCTGCCCGCCGTGACGAGTTCGAGGTTGGCCAGCGCGGCTTCGTGCGCTTCCGGGGTGGCGGCGGCCACGCAGTCGACCACGGGATGCACCGTGAACCCGAGGTCGGTGCCGTGCCGGGCGGTCTGCTCGACGGTGAGGTTGGTCGCGACGCCCGTGACGAAGAGCGTCTCGATGCCCTGATCCGCCAGCCACTCCGGCAGTTTGCCGCCCGCGAGGCCGGAGAGCTTCTGATTGTCGAAGACTTCCGACGGCTGCGCCGACATCTCCGGAATGATCGCGGTGCCGGGCGAATCGGGCCGGAACTCGGTCTGCGCCGCGCCCACCGAGCGCATGAATCCGGTGTTGCGCACCAGCTCACCCTCGCCGACCGGGATGGTGAACCGGGTGAAGATCACCGGCAGCTGCGCGGCGAGCGCCGCGGCGTGGAAGTCCGCCGCCCGCGCCACCACGCCGCTCGCCGCCACGGGTGCGGCCAGCATGGGACCGAAAAAGCCCTCGGGCCGAATGACATTCACCTGCCAGTGCAGCGCCAGCACGGCGGCGCGGATGCGTCGGATCGCCATGCGACGACCTTACGCATCCGCGCCCGCGCGCATCGTCCGATTCACGTGAAACGAACGCACCCGACGTTCAGGACGAATAGTCCTTGCGCAATTGCACTTTCACTACCTTGCCGCTGGCGTTGCGGGGCAGCTCGGGCACCAAGACCAGGTCCTTGGGGTGCTTGTAGCGCGCCAGGTTCTCGTTGAGGAACGGTTCCAGCTCGGCGAGGGTCAGCTCGTCGTCGGGATTGTGCAGGGCGACCACCGCGACCGGCACCTCGCCCCACTTCTCGTGCGTGCGGCCCAGCACCGCCGCCTCCCGGATCTTCGGGTGCGCGAACAGGACGTTCTCCACTTCGGCGCAGTAGATGTTCTCGCCGCCGGAGATGATCATGTCCTTCTTGCGGTCGACCACGTAGACGAATCCCTCTTCGTCCTGGCGGACCAGGTCGCCGGAGTGGAACCAGCCGCCCGCGAACGCCTCGGCGGTGGCCTCCGGCTTGTTCCAGTAGCCCTGCATGAGCGTCGGCCCGCGGTAGACGATCTCGCCCACCTCGCCGGGGGCGACGTCGTTCATCTCGTCGTCGACGATGCGCGCCTGGATGGTCGGGATGGGCTTGCCGACCGAGCCGATCTTGCGGATCGCGTCCTTGCCCTCCAGCACACAGGTGATCGGCGACATCTCCGTCTGCCCGAACACCGCTACGTTGAACGCGTTCGGGAAGGACTCGGCCATCGCGCGCAACACCGTGTCCGAGGCCGGCGCGGCGCCCCAGCTGAGCACCTCCAGCGCGAGCTTGCGGTCCCGCACGGTCGGGTGGTCGCAGACCAGTTGCCACTGCGCGGGCACGCAGAAGGCGGAGGTGGCCTGCTCGCGCTCCAGCGCGTCGAGGAACTCGCCCGCGTCGAAGGCGCCCAGCGGGTGCAGCACCGTCTTCGAGCCGAGCAGGAAAGCCGGTGCGAGACTGCCGAGTCCGGCGATGTGGAACAGCGGCGAGGTGCACAACCCGATCGAGTCCGGTTGCATCGCCAGCGCGCGGATACAGGTGAGCGCCTGGGCGTTCATATTCGCGTAGGTGAGCACCGCGCCTTTCGGGCTGCCGGTGGTGCCCGAGGTGTACATGATGAGGCTGGGGGTGTCCTCGGGGATGTCCAGCGGGATGTGCGGGTCGCCCGGTTCGGCGAGCAGGTCGTCGAAGCCGATTACGCCATCGCCGGAGGCGCCGCCGATCACCACGCAGGTCTCCAGGGCGGGCGCCTGCGCCCGCACCGCGGTGGCCAGCGGCTGCAGCACGGTGTCGGTGACGACCGCCTTGGCTCCGCTGTCGCTGACGATGTAGGCGACCTCAGGCGGCGTGAGCCGGAAGTTGACCGGGACCGCGATCGCGCCGAGCGCGTTGATGCCGAATACTGCCTCGAGGTATTCCGGGTAGTTCAGCGCCAGGATCAGCACCCGGTCGCCGAACCCGACACCCCGGCGCGCCAATCCGTCGGCGAACTTCAGCGACCGCTCGTGCAACTGCCGCCAGGTGGTGTCCACGCCGCGGAATCGCACCGCGACCGCGTCCGGGCGCATCTGCGCGTGCACGGCGATCTGGTTGTTCCAGTGGTTGCGCCGCGACCTGATCGGCTCGTCGAGCGCTACTGCCCCGGTGGTCATTGCCACGAACTCCTCTCGGACCGCCATCGGCCCGCCGGGATGTCCGACGGCGGCGACGGGCTGAATCGCGTGCAGAATATCAACTAACTTAAATGCCCGGCAAGCGATTGCGGGATGAATCCCGGTTAATCAGGCCGACTCGGCACCTCCTTCGGGCGATCGGTCTTCTAGCAGTAAGTTTCCACTCGTCCGCGAAGGTTGCGAAGCGGAAACGGCACCGGGAAAGATCATCAAACATGCGAACCTCCGCTCACTTATGAGTTGAATACGAGGCGATCCTCATGTCACCATCGACCCCAACGGGCGAACCGGCACGCCCGCGCGAGTATTAGGAGAAGCGCATGCTGCGGACCAGGTTCACCGAGAAGTTCGGCGTCCAACACCCGATCGTGCAGGGCGGCATGATGTGGGTCGGGCGGGCCGAACTCGTCGCGGCCGTCGCCAACGCGGGCGGGCTCGGCTTCATCACGGCCCTGACCCAGCCGACCCCGGACGACCTGCGCCGCGAGATCGAGCGCACCAGGGAGCTGACCGACAAGCCGTTCGGCGTGAACGTCACCATCCTGCCGTCGATCAACCCGCCGCCGTACGCGGAATACGTGCAGGCGATCATCGACAGCGGCGTCAAGATCGTCGAGACGGCAGGCAGCAACCCGGAGCCGTTCCTGCCCTACTACAAGGACGCGGGCATCAAGGTGCTGCACAAGTGCACCAGCGTGCGGCACGCGCTGAAGGCCGAGCGGATCGGCGTGGACGGCGTGAGCATCGATGGCTTCGAGTGCGCGGGCCATCCCGGTGAGGACGACGTCCCCGGCCTCGTGCTCATCCCGGCCGCCGCCCGTGAGCTGAGCATCCCGATGATCGCCTCCGGCGGCATCGCCGACGCCCGCGGTCTGGTCGCCGCCCTGGCCCTCGGCGCGGACGGCGTCAATATGGGCACCCGGTTCCTGTGCACCCAGGAGTCCTCGATCGATCACAAGGTCAAGGAGAAGATCGTCGCGAATTCCGAGCGCGACACCCAGCTCATCTTCCGTACCATGCGCAACACGGCGCGGGTCGCGGACAACGAGATCAGCCGCAAGGTCGTCGAGATCGAGAAGGCCGGCGGCAGCTTCGACGACGTGCGGGATCTGGTCGCGGGAGCGCGCGGCCGCCGGGTGTTCGAGGAGGGCGACCTGGACGCGGGCATCTGGTCGGTCGGCCTGTGCCAGGGCTTGATCCACGACATCCCGACCTGCGCGGAGCTGATCGGCCGGATGGTCACCGAAGCCGAGCAGCTGATCACGGCCCGGCTGGCCGAAACCGTGGTGGTCGGCTGACCGGAGTCACTTGGCCGCGCGGGCGGTGACGGCCGCGTAGTCGTGGCTCGCGACGAGTTCGATGCCGTCGGGCAAGGCGTGCAGGCGGTGGATCGTGGTGAAGGCGGCGTCCCGGTCGGCGTCGAACAGCTTGCCCGGCATCGGCGCCTTCTCCCGCAGCAGATCGACCTGCAACTTGCTCCAGACGGCGTCGCCCGCGAACAGCACGCGGCTGCCGTCGTCCACCGCGAGCAGCACGCCGATACTGCCGGGTGTATGGCCCGCGAGATCGACCAGCAGCACCGAACCGTCGCCGAACAGGTCCTTGCTGCGCGGGAAGGTCAGTACCGGCGGTCCGTCCAGTTCGAAGCAGTCGAAGCCGCGGCCCCGCAGCGGGCCGCGCGCCACACCGGCCGGTGCGTGCGGACCGCCCATCGCCCAGTCGTATTCGACTCCGGGCAGACGGATCTGCACCGAAGCGGGCAACTCCAGCAGGCCCGAGACGTGATCCCAGTGCAGGTGCGTGGGTAGCACGAAATCGATGTCCGCGCCCGCGATGTCGTGCGCGGCGAGTGCGTCGGACAGGCCGAGCACCGGCTTGTCCGGCGCGACGAGCAGCGGGACCGGGAAAGGCAGTTCCGGCAATACGCGCTCGTGCACGCCCGCGCACAAGGCCGGATCGATCAGGAAACGCGCTTTCGGATGCTCGACCAGGAACGCCGCCATCGACAGCCGCATGTGCTTCAGGCTGCGCACGCCCTCGGCCACGATGGTGGTCGGCGCGGACATGGTGGCCTGTGTCAGCACGGTCAACCGGACCGCGGCGCTCGCGGTGGGCGGCGGCAACACTTCGAGGTTCGCCAGCAATGCGGTGTCGGGGCGGCGCGGCCGCAGCAACCGGCCCGGCGTGGCCGCCAGCGCGGCGCAGCAGCGCAGCAAGGTGGGCAGAGTGGGCGTGCGCTCGGCACGGGTTGCGGCACCGCTGTCCGGTTCGGTCACGATGCCACGGTATGTGATCTCCGCCGGTTCGCGAAAGAGCCGGACAGGCGGCGGAAACGCGACCTTGCTCCGGCCGATTTCTCCGGCATAATCGCGTGGGTACCGTTCTTCAGTGTGGGGTAACAGCAGCCGGGAGACGGGGAGGGAGGACGCGATGCGGCCCAGTCTTCCGGACGGGCACAGCGGTGCGCAGGAAACCGAAGGTTCGCTCGGCTATCGCCGGCGCACCGCGCTCACCTGTGCCGCCGTTCTGGCTGTCGCGGATCTACTAGGCGTCGACGCCGCCGCGGTGTCGACCAGCTCGCCCTTTACCGATCTCGGCCTCAGTTCCACTCAGCTTGCGAGGCTGACCGCCCAACTCGAGGATGCCATGGGAGTCGAGGTTCCGCTGACCGCGATCTACGACCATCCGGACATCGAACAGCTTGTCGAGTATCTCGCGATGCGATGAGCAGCGCGCCTACTGATTCCGTCGGCTCGCATCCACCCGTCTCCATCATCGGCATCGGCTGCCGACTGCCCGGAGCGGCGAGCGTCGCCGAGTTCTGGCAGCTGCTGGTCGAGGGCCGGGACGCGACGTCCACCCCGCCCGCCGGGCGGCTGGGCTCCCGGCGCGGCGGGTATATCGACGACGTCGAGTCCTTCGACAACGACTGGTTCACCATCTCCGATCGCGAGGCCGCGGTCATGGATCCGCAGCAGCGGCTCGCGCTGGAAGTCGCGGTCGAGGCGCTCGACGACGCCGGAATCGGTTATCGCGCGCGCGGTTGCGGCGCCGCGGTCGTGTTCGGCGCGTCGGGATACGACCACGGCATCGCGGTGCTCGGCCGCGCGGGCCACGACGCCCCCTACGCGGTCACCGGGTCCGCGCTCAGCATCATCGCCAACCGGTTGTCGTACGTGCTCGATCTGCACGGGCCGAGCCTGGTGCTCGACAGTGCCTGCTCGTCCTCGCTGGCCGCGGTGGACCTCGCGGTCCGGCTGCTCGCCGACGGCACGGTCCCGTTCGCCATCGTGGGCGGCGTCAATCTCGTATTGCTGGAGCACACCTCGGACTATTTGGCCGAGGGCGGTTTCCTCTCACCCGGCGGACGGTCGGCCCCGTTCGACGTCACCGCGGACGGCTACACCCGTGGCGACGGCTGCGCCGTAGTGATCTTGCAGCGCAGCGCGGACGCGGTGCGCGAGGGCAACCGGGTGTACGCGGAGATCGTCGGTACCGCCGTCGGGTCCGACGGGCGCTCGAACGGCTTGTACGCGCCGAACGGCCGCGCGCAGCAGGAGACGCTGCGCAACGCGTGGGCGCGGGCCGGATACATGCCGAGCAGCGCGCGCTACATCGAATGCCACGGCACCGGAACGCCGCTGGGCGACGCGGTGGAAGTCGGCGCGCTCGCCGCCGCCCTCGGCGACGGTGCGGACGATCCGGTCTGGATCGGCTCGGTGAAGTCCAACATCGGACATCTCGAGGCCGCGGCCGGAGTCACCGGGATGGTGAAGACGGCGCTGTCCATCCACCACGGGGTGATCGCTCCGACGATCAACGTCCACACCGAGCATCCGCTGCTGCACTTGGCCGAACGTGGGCTGCGCGTGCCGACCGAGCCGGTGGACTGGAGCCCCGTGCCCGCGCCGCGGCGAGTGGCGGGGGTCAGCTCGTTCGGGTTCGGCGGCACGATCGCGCACATCGTGCTGCGCGGCGTCACGCCGGCCCGATCCGAGCACGGCGAACACTTTCCGATGCTGCTGCCGCTCACCGCGCGCGACGACGAGGAGCTGCGCGAGCGCGCACTGCGGCTGGCCGACGCGGTAGACGAGGCGCGGCCGTCATCGCGTGCGCTGATTTCGGCGACAGGCCGGTTGCTGCCCGAACCGGCCCGTGCGGCGGTCCTCGCGCACGACCATGGCGACGCGGTGCACCGGCTGCGCGCCCTCGGCCGCGGCGATGCCGAGGCGGCGTTCGGTCCCGTGGCGCACCGCCGCCGCGGCGGTCTGTTGTTCCTGTTCTCCGGGCAGGGTGGCCAGCATCCGAAGATGGGCCGCGCGCTGGCGGCGCGGTATCCGGTGTTCGCCGCCGCGCTCGCCGAGACGACCGACGCGATCGTGGCGGCGGGCGGGCCGCGGGTCTGGACGCCGCGGCACGGCTTCACCTCCGCGGGCGACGCGCAGGCCACCGATCTGGTGCAGCCCGCGTTGTTCGCGTTCCAGGTGGCGCTGGTCAAACTGCTGGCGGCGTGGGGGATTCGTCCCGACGCGGTGGCCGGGCACAGCCTCGGCGAGATCGCCGCGGCCGCCGTGAGCGGCGCGTTGTCCCTCGCGGACGCGGCGCGGGTGGTGGTGCTGCGCAGCGCGACCCTGGCCCATCTGGACGGGCACGGCGCGATGGCGGTGCTGGAGGCGGCCCCGGACGAAGCGGCGAAACTCGTGGAGCCGATGCGCGCGGAGGTGGCCGTCGCCGCGGTGAACGGCCCGAGGTCGGTGGTCGTGTCGGGCACGCCACGCTATGTCGACACACTGGTGCGCCGAGCCACCCGGCGCAACATGTTCGCGCGCAGGCTCGCGGTGGCCTTCGCCGCGCACAGCCCGCAGGTGGTCACGGTGCTCCCGCCGTTCGTCGCGGCGTTGACCGAGATCACCCCGCTGGCGCCGCGCGTGCCGGTGTACTCGACGGTCCGGCGTGGCGCGAAGCTGACCACGGCGGCCATGGACCGCGAGTACTGGGCCCGCAACGCCGCGGACACGGTGGAATTGGCCGCGGCGATGGAGCGCGCGGCCGAAGACGGAATCGCGACGGTGGTCGAGATCGGCCCGCATCCGGTGTTGCTGTCGGCGGTGCGGGAGTATCCCGATTTCCGCGACGGCACGCATGCCGTGGCGCTGCGCGACGACGAGGCGAGCGGCTTCCTCACCGGCTTGGCACGGCTGTATCTGGAGGGTCGGCCGGTCGACTGGTCCGCATTGGGCCCGTTCGGCACGCCCACACCGCGAAAGTGGCGCAAGCGAAAGTTCCCGCTGCTGGTGGCCGGACCCGCGAGCGCGCACATCCCCGAATCCGCTTTCGAGGCCGAGGATCTCACCCAGCACGTAGTGCAGGGAGAGGGCACGGTTCCCGCCGTCTTCTGGCTGCGGCGGCTGTTGCAGCTGGCCCGGGACACCGCTGGTGCGGCAGCCCTGGCCGACTTCGCCGTGCACGAGAGGACCGATCCGGCCGTGCTGCCCGAGGTCGTCTATCGCGGCCCGGGAGCGGAGGAAAGCATGCGGGCGGAGGTCACGGGCACCGGGACGCTGGCTTCGGCCCGGCCCGCCGGTGACCCCACACCCGCGGATATCGTCGCATGGATGCGGGTGGTCGACGCAAATCGGGCGGCCCGGCACCACATGCGCGTCATCACCATCGGCGCCTTCTACCAGGAATTGCGCCGCAGGCGACTGGAGTACGGTCCGCGATTCCGTGCGCTGCGCGGCATCGCGGCGGGCACCGGACGGGCACTCGGCCTGTTCGACGCCGCCGAATTGCATCGCACCGCGACGCTGGACGGCTGCTTGCACGTGCTCGCGGCGGCGGTGTTCGACGAATTGCCCACGACATCGATTCCGTTGCCGATCGGCATGGACTCGGCCTGGCTTTCGCACGAACCGAATCGCCATGTGCTCGAGGTGCACGCGCTGATCCGGGAGCGCAGCGACACCGGACTGGTGGGCGATGTCATCGCGACCGATCAGCACGGTGTGCCCTGTCTGGCCTTCTCGGGTGTGCACATCCGTTACGCCGACCCCGGCGCCGAGGAGGGCCTCGGTGCGGTTCGCGCGACACGTGCCGAGCACGACGCGCACTTCCGTCAGGAGACATGGGCAGCGCGTGATCCCGAAACACTCGGGCTCGGCGATGCCTCCGTTGACCAGCCCCTGGTGCGGCGCGCGGTCGTGGTCGGCGCCTCCGACCTCGCGGTCCGGTTGGCCCGTGCACTGGACGCCGAGGTGCCGACCGAACGCGTCGCCCGCGAACCGGATGACGCGCGCCCACTCGTCGGCGCGGTACTGACCGGTCGCGGCGGCGGCCACGCCGTCGCGGTGGTCTGGCCCGCGGATTCCGCGGTGGGCGAAGGCAACAGCGGCGCCCCGGCGACCGGTCGCGTCCTGGAGCTGCTGCAACTGATCTCCGCGCACGAGGCCACCGCGTCCGTGACGGTCGTTCTGCCGCAGGACCAGGTGGCACACTCGCGGCCCGCCGAAGCAGGCCCGCCGGCCTCGGTCGAGGCCGCGGCGATCGCGGGGCTGGTGCGCTCGCTCCAGCTGGAGACCGGCCGGACGGTGCGGTTGATCTGGACCGATGCCGACCCCAGGAACGTACCGCTGCTGACCAGCCTGGTGACGGCCACCGACAGTGCGGTTCCGGACGAGCTGCGCCTGTGGGCGGGCGAGATCGCCGTCCGGCGTTTCACGCCGGCGCGTGCGCGAGCGCTGCCGGTCGCGGCGGTCGACGCGAACGGAACCTACGTCGTCACCGGCGGACTGGGCACCCTCGGTTCGGTCGCCGTGCGCTGGTTGCTCGACGCGGGCGCGCGAGACGTCGTGGTGCTGACCCGCGCGCCCCGCCCCGTGCCCGCGCTGCTGGACGGCCTGGAGGACCGCATCGTCGTGGTGCGCTGCGACGCGGCCGACCGGGACGACCTGGCCAACGCGCTCAGCGACATCCGCGCCTCCGACTCGGCGATCCGCGGCGTCGTGCACGCGGCGGGCGCGCTGGAGGACGCCGCGTTCGACGCGGTCACCGCGGGACAGCTGGCCAGGATGTTCCTGCCCAAACCCACCGCGGCGGCCAATCTGATCGAGCTCACCGCGACCGACGCCACCGACTTCGTCCTGCTGTTCTCCTCGGCCACCGGCGCGCTCGGAGCGCCGGGGCAGGCCGCCTATGCCGCCGCCAACGCGGCGATGGACGCCCTGGCACAGCGAGATCCGGGCAGACGCATTGTCAGCATCGGCTGGGGGCTCTGGGATTCCGGCCTCGCCGCGGCGGCCGGCGGGGCCGGCCATCTGCGGCGAGCGGGCATCGGGGCATTCGACCTGCGGCGTGGCAGCACCGTACTGGCCCGGGCTCTGCGCTATGACGGGCCGTACCTGCTCGCGCTGGAGCACACCCCGACCGCCGACACGTCGCCGGTCGCGTCGCGCTTGGCGAATCTGCTCGTACCGATGCTCGATCCCAGCCCTGCGCCCACCAGGAACACCGCGCCCGCGCCGCCGGAGCCTGCCGAACCGTTGACCACGATCATCCGCCGCGTGCTGGCGAGCACGCTCGATCTGCCCGCCGAGCACATCGACCCGGCGGCCGACTTCAACGACCTCGGGCTCAGCTCACTGCTGGCGATCGAGATGCGACGGAACCTGGAAGCCCGGCTGCGCGTCCGGATCGCCACCGCGGAGTTGTTCAAGCATCCGACCATCACCGCCCTCGGCGCCGCCCTGCTCGATCGGGTCGCCGGTAACACCGAAGAGACCTCGTGACCACCGCCGACCGCCCGGCAGGCGACGGTCTCGCGACTTCGGTGGCCGCATGGGCCGCTGCCCGGCCGGACGAGCCCGCCTTCACCGAACTGCGCTTCCGCGTGCGGGAACCCGTGCCCGTCACGCTGACCTACGCGGACCTGCACGCCGCGGCGGGCGCGCTGGCCGCGCGGCTGCGCCAGGAAAGCGCGCCCGGCGACCGGGTGGCCATCCTCTGCGAACACGGAGTCGACTACGCGGTGGCCTTTCTCGCCTGCCTGTACAGCAATCGGGTCGCCGTACCGCTGTTCCCGGCGGCGGGCGCGCGCAACCGCGACCGCCTGCATGCCGTCCTGGCCGACGCCCGGCCCACGCTCAGCCTGCTCTCGGCCCACGACGAGACCACCGCGCCGACCCTCGGGCACGCACTGGGCCGGACACTCGCCTTGCCTGCGGAACTGTCGGCGCCTGAATGGAACGCGGCGGGGCGGATCGCGCCGGCCACACAGTCCGTGCTGGCGGCCGCGGGCATCACCGATCCGGTCGCGCGGTACGCGGGAGCAGTGCCGCCGCGTTTCGTCACGCCGGGTACGGGTTCTCTCGCGCTGGACGCCGCGGTCATTGATCCGGTATCCGACGAGCTGGCCTATTTGCAGTACACGTCCGGGTCGACCAAGTCCCCCGCAGGCGTCCGGGTCACGCACGAGAACCTCGCGGCGGCGTTGACGCAGCTCGGGAACGCCGTATCGACCGCGGCCGATCGGCCCATCGTGACCTGGCTGCCTTTCTTCCACGACATGGGTTTGATCCTCGGCCTCTCGCTACCGCTGTTCCTCGGCGTGCACGGCATCACGCTGGCACCCGCGGAGTTCGTGAAGCGCCCGGTCCGCTGGTTGCGCGCGATCGCCGACTACCGCGCCGGTACCACGGGGTGCCCCAATTTCGGGTTGAAGCTCGCGGTTTCGGGCACCACCCCCGCCGAGCGGGCCGGGCTGGACCTGTCCGGACTGGACATCGTGCTCAACGGCTCCGAGCCGGTCCGCGCGGATGCGCTCACCGAATTCACCGAGACTTTCGGCCCGTACGGTTTCCGCCATCACGCGCACACTCCGGGCTTCGGCTTGGCCGAGGCCACCCTCACGGTCACCGTCTGCGACCCGAACGAGGCCCCGGTGTGGCACCGCTTCGACCGGGCGGCGCTGGCCGAAGGGCGCGCGGTCGCCCTACCTGAGGACGCGCCGGAATCCCGCAACGGTGTGGCGCTGGTCGGGTGCGGCGCACCTGTCGGACAGGAGCTGCGGATCGTCGATCCGGTGGACGGGGCCGCGCTGCCCGCGGGCCGCGTCGGCGAGATCTGGGTGGCCGGAAGCAATGTGTGCGACGGATATTTCGGCAGGCCGGATGCCACCGAGGAGATCTTCGGCGCCTCGGCGCCGGGCAGCGTCGTTCGCTGGCTGCGCACCGGCGACCTCGGGTTTCAGCACGAGGGGCAGCTCTACATCGCCGGACGCCGCAAGGACGTCATCGTGGTCGACGGACGCAATCACTATCCGGCTGACATCGAGGCCACGGTGCAGGCGTGCGCCGCGCAGGTCAGGCCGGGCCATGTGACGGCGTTCGGGCACGACGACGGGCGGCGCGAAGACCTCGTCGTGATCGCCGAACTCGTCACTACCGGCGGCAGCGACCCCACCGAACTCTTCGCCTTGGCCCGCCGCATCCGCACCGCGGTCGCATCCACACACGAGGTGATGCCCGGCGCCGTGCTGCTCGTGGAACCAGGACGCATCCCGAAGACCAGCAGCGGCAAACTTCGCCGCGGCGAGTGCCGAGCCCGTTACCTCGCGGGCCATCTGCGCCCGGTCGCCATGATCTGACACCACCGCATCAGGCGAATCGCGCCCGCCGGGTTCGTGCGACGCGAACGGACTCGATAACGGGCAAACTTGCTCAGGACTCGTCCCGGCCCATCAGGCGATCGGTCTCGCGGCGCTCACGTTTGGTGGGGCGTCCCGCACCGCGATCCCGGCGCGGCATGCTCGCCACGATTTCCCGAGGCGGCGGAGGGGGACTGCGATCGATCAGGCATTGCGCGGCGATCGGGGCGCCCACCCGCTTGGTGACGATGCGCTCCACAATGACGATGCGCTCGATGCCGCTCGACCGGATGCGTACCTCGTCACCGGGGCGCACAGGCTGCGCGGGCTTGGCCGGCGCGCCGTTCACTCGAACGTGCCCACCACGACATGCTTCCGCTGCAGCGGATCTTGTTTTGAACAGACGCACCGCCCAGGTCCACGAATCGACGCGGGCCTGGGTCGCGGTGTTCTGGATGCCGGATTCGGCGCGGGCCACTCGTTAGACGATACGGCGTGCGGTGACCACCATGTCGGGGCGCAGCGGCGTGTAGGACACCGGCGTACCCGACTGCACCGCATTCAGCAGCTTGTTGTCGCCGGCGTAGATGCCGACGTGACCGCCGCCGTTGGTGATGACGATGTCACCCGGCTGCAGGTCGTGGTAGGCGACCGGAGCGCCGACGTGCGACTGCTCGAAGCTGGTGCGGGGGAGTTCGACACCCGCCTGCCGGAACGCCCACTGGACGAGGCCGGAGCAGTCGAAAGCGCGGGGACCCGCAGCGCCCCAGGAGTACTGGGCGCCGACCTTGGTCCTGGCCGCGTCGAGGGCGATATCGCCCGCGGTGTTCTGCTGCTGACCGAACAGTCCCGGCAGCATCGGCGCGAAATTGGGAGCCTGCGGAGCGACCGCCTGCGGGGCAGGGGCGGCGGGAGCGGCCGCGAGCGCCTGCTGAATCTGCTGGTTGAGCTGCTGGACCGGCTGTTCCCATTCCTGCGGAACATCGAAGTTGCCGACACCGGGAACGTTGATGGTCGCGGCCATGGCCGGAATCGCGGGCATGGCGCCGGTCGCGGCTACCGCACCCATGACTATCGCACCCTTGACGGAATTCGGTACCCGAGAATCCCGCTGCAAGCTGTGTTTACCCACCGAGCTACGTCTCCGATCTTGCTGCTCTTCCGCCGACCGGGTTAGCTGACGGGTTCGGGCCGGGAGAGCGGCCCTACCTCGCGACCGAAATGGCCGCAAGGATTCACCCCAGACGAACCTGTGGGTCCCCGGCACGACAGTCGAGACCGGTTGGCCCCGACAGCCGTTTAGGCGGTAACTAGTGGCGCCGTTTCTCTTACGAAGCGACTGGTTCCACTAAGTCACGAGAAGATTACGGTGCCGACGCGATGTTGTCCAGCGCACAGAGCTGCGACTTTTCCAGCACCGGCGGACCCGCTACCCGATCGGCGGAAAACGGTCGGGCGCCTCGGGTCACGAACCGATCTCGTCGCGCGGCGATAGATCACCGAACGGGCAACGCCCTTCCGGGTACCGGCGCGGCACTCAGGATCGAGCGCCGTACACCGCGCGCTCGAGCTCATCGATCCTGCGGCGCGCTTCGGCCAGTTCGACCTCGAGCTTGCCCAGCGCCATGACCAGCGGACCGACCGCGAGATCGGCCACCAGTTGGGGATCGTCGTAGCCGCGTTCGATCGCGACGAGGATGTTGGACCGGATGCGCTGGGCCACCGTGGCGCCGGCCGGAACGTTCCAGGACCCGACCACTTCGGCGATACCGGCGGCCGTGGGTTCGTCGGACATGCCCCTCCGTTCCCGCGCGCCGTGACGCGCGACCATTCTGGCGAACCGCCACCGGCCTGAAGAACCGACGGCGAGAGCCATAGTGCAATACCGGCCGCTAAGGCTCTCTAGGACGCGCCGTAGATGTGCCCAGATTATCCGGACGAAACGCGCTACGGTGTCGGGGCATGGACCCCGTGCGCAATCCGTATGCCCCCGGCGCGGGACAGCGCCCGCCCGAATTGGCCGGGCGCGACAAGCAACTCACGGCTTTCGACATCGTGCTCGAACGCGTGGCACGCGGCCGCCCGGAACGCAGCGTCGTGCTCACCGGCCTGCGCGGGGTGGGAAAGACGGTGCTGCTCAATCAACTTCGTTCGGCGGCGATATCGCGCGGCTGGGGCACCGGCAAGATCGAAGCGCGACCGGACCAGGAACTGCGCCGCCCGCTGTCCTCGGCGCTGCACATGGCGGCGCGGGCGATCGCCACGTCGCACCGCAATCCGGAACGGGTGGACGATTTCCTGGGCATCCTCAAGGCTTTCGCGTTGCGGGCCACCGCGGACAAGGGCATGCGGGAACGCTGGCAGCCAGGCATCGACGTGCCCGCGGTGAGCGGCCGGGCCGATTCCGGCGACATCGAGATCGACCTGGTGGAACTGCTGGTCGAGGCCGCGGCGCTGGCCGGCGACATCGGCGTCGGCATCGCGATCTTCATCGACGAGATGCAGGATCTCGGGCCCGCGGACATCTCGGCGATCTGCGGCGCGTGCCACGAACTGAGCCAGGACGCCGCGCCGCTGATCGTGGTCGGCGCGGGTCTGCCGCATCTGCCCGCCGTGCTGTCGGCCTCGAAGAGCTACTCAGAGCGACTATTCAGCTATCACCGCATCGATCGGTTGGACCGGGAGTCGGCGGACCAGGCGCTGATCGCGCCCGCCCAGCGCGAAGACGTGAAATTCACCGACGACGCGCTGGACGCGCTGTACCGCAAGGCCGATGGCTACCCGTATTTCGTTCAGGCGTACGGCAAAGCCACCTGGGATCAGGCGCCCGAGAGCCCGATCACGGCCGAGGATGTCGAGGTGGCCTCGCCCGCTGCCGAAGAGGAGTTGGCCGTCGGGTTCTTCGGTTCCCGTTACGATCGGGCAACACCGGCCGAACGGGAGTACATGCGCGCCATGGCCGACCTGTCCGGCGACGACGGCCCGGTGGCGACCGCGGCCGTGGCCAACGAACTCGGCCGGAAACCGGCCTCGCTCTCACCCGCCCGCGACGGCCTGATCAAGAAGGGTCTCATCTACTCCGCCGAGCGCGGCACGATCGGCTTCACCGTGCCGCACTTCGGGCGCTATCTGCGCTCGGTCTGACCGCCGCCCGGCCGAGCAGCGATGAATTGCTCGGTATGCGTCTGTCTTCCAAGATCACTAGATATTCGTAGATATCCGTCGAGCAGCAGGGCTACCGGTGGGTAACAAACCCTCCTACACTCGGATGTGACCCTGATCACGTCCGAGGGAGGACATCATGGCGACAGCCGCGAAAGTCGACGCCACCGAAGAGCAGGCCCGCGCACTGGTCGAGGAGTCCCGTGAAACGAGCTGGGCCAAGCCGTCGTTCGCCAAGGAGATGTTCCTGGGACGGTTCCGGCTCGACCTGATCCACCCGTACCCCCAGCCGGGGCCGGAGGACGCCGAGCGGACCGAGGCGTTCCTGACCCGGCTGCGGACGCTGTGCGAGTCCATGGACGGCTCGGTGATCGAAGCGGAGGGCCGGATACCGGAGGAATACGTGAAGGGCCTGGCCGAACTCGGCTGCTTCGGCCTGAAGATCCCACAATCGTATGGTGGCCAGGGGCTTTCCCAGTTCGGCTACAACCGCGCGCTGATGATGGTCGGCTCGACGCATCCGAGTCTGGGCGTCCTGCTCTCGGCGCACCAGTCCATCGGCGTGCCCGAACCGCTCAAGCTGGCGGGCACCGACGAGCAGAAGGCCGAGTTCCTGCCGCGCTGCGCGGCCGGTGCGGTCAGCGCGTTCCTGCTCACCGAGCCCGATGTCGGCTCCGACCCGGCGAGGATGGCCAGCACCGCGATGCCGACCGAGGACGGTGAGGCCTACGTGCTCAACGGCGTGAAGCTGTGGACCACCAACGGCGTGGTCGCCGAACTGCTGGTGGTGATGGCCCGGGTGCCCAAGAGCGAGGGGCATCGCGGCGGCATCTCGGCCTTCGTGGTCGAGGCCGATTCACCGGGCATCACCGTGGAGCGGCGCAACTCCTTCATGGGCCTGCGCGGCATCGAGAACGGCCTGACCCGGATGCACGACGTCCGGGTGCCGAAGCGCAACCTGATCGGACGGGAGGGTGACGGGCTCAAGATCGCGCTCACCACGCTGAACGCGGGCAGGCTCGCCATCCCCGCGTTGTGCACCGCCGCCGCCAAATGGTCGCTGAAGATCGCGCGGGAGTGGAGCACCCAGCGTGTGCAGTGGGGCAGGCCCGTCGGCGAGCACGCCGCCGTGGGACAGAAGATCTCGTTCATCGCGGCCACGACGTTCGCGCTGGAAGCGGCACTCGACCTGTCGGCCAGCATGTCCGACGAGGGGCGCAACGACATCCGCATCGAAGCGGCGCTGGCCAAGCTGTGGGCCAGCGAGATGAGCTGTCAGATCGCCGACGAACTCGTGCAGATCCGCGGCGGCCGCGGCTACGAGACGGCGGCCTCGCTAGCCGCGCGGGGCGAGCGGGCCGTCCCCGCCGAGCAGCTGGTGCGCGACCTGCGGATCAACCGCATCTTCGAGGGCTCCAGCGAGATCATGCGGCTGCTGATCGCCCGGGAGATGGCCGACGCCCACATGGCGGCCGCGGGCGCGCTGGTCGACCGGAAGGCCGAGTTCAAGGACAAGGCGAAAGCGGCGGTCGGCGCGACGGGGTTCTACGCCAAGTGGTTCCCGCAGCTGGCGGTGGGAGCGGGTACCGTTCCCGCGGCCTACACCGAGTTCGGGGTGCTGGCCCGGCACCTGCGGTTCATCGAGCGCAGTGCGCGCAAACAGGCCCGGTCGCTGATGTACGCGATGGGCCGCTGGCAGGCGGGCTTGGAATACCGGCAGAATTTCCTGGGCCGGATCGTCGACATCGGCGCCGAGCTGTTCGCCATGTCGGCCGCCTGCATGCGAGCCGAGGCATTGCGCGCCGCCGACGCGCCGGAGAGCAAGGCGGCCGAGGAGCTGGCCGACACCTTCTGCAGGCAGGCGCGGCTGCGCGTGCGCAAGCTGTTCGACGCGCTGTGGGAGAACACCGATGACGACGACCGCACGCTCACTCGCGGCGTGCTCGACGGCCGCTACCAATGGCTGGAGGACGGCGTGCTCGATCCGAGCGAGGGGACCGGGCCGTGGATCGCGGAGTGGCAGATGGGCCCCTCGACCGAGGAGAACCTCTTGCGCCCGTTCCTGCCTTCGACGCGCACCCGTGCGGAGGCTTGACCCACGCCGATTGCGCATTATCAACCAGTCTCGGGTTTCTACTAGAAAGCCGCAGATTCGCCCCGCGACCCGAGCGGGGCGAAGCCTGCACGGACTCTGGGCCAGGGAAATCTAAAGGAATCTACTGTCTGAGCTATTGCCCCGTAGATTTTTCGGACGAACGCGGGGGCGACTACTGGATCGACCGGCAGCCTCAGTTGGGCAACGTGTCCATAACGGCAGGTGTGGCGCGTTAACGAGATGGAAATTCAGCTCGACAACCGGGCAAGAAGCGCCTGCCGGGCGCCTCGCCTCAGGAGAGCGTCATGTCCTCGACCATCGCCCGCCGCGCCGCCGATCACGACGGCCACCGCGTCACGGTGTCGGCCGCGGACGGTGTCCCCCTCGCGGTGCGCGTCTTCGGCACCGAGGAAGCCCCCGCGACCGTCGTCTTCGTCCACGGCCACTGCCTGCACACCGAATCCTGGTCCTACCTGCGCGACCACCTGCTGCAACGGTGGGGAAGCGACACCAGGATGGTGTTCTACGACCACCGGGGCCACGGCGCATCCGGAGCGGCGCATCCGTCGACGTACACCATCGAGCAGCTCGCCCACGACCTGGAGACCGTGCTGCGGACGGTGGCGCCGGCCGGGCCGGTGATCCTGGTCGGCCACTCCATGGGCGCGATGGTGGTGCTCGCCTACGCCCGGCTCCACCCGGAGACCATCGGCACCCGCATCGCCGGAGTCGGACTGCTCGCCGGCGCGGCCAACGCGATCACCGAGGTCGGGCTCGCGCGCCTGCTGAACCGGCGGACGGTGACCTCGTTGCAAGCCGCCGTCACCCGCGCTCCGCGTGCGATGCGGGCGTCCCAGCGCCTGACCCGTCGCCTGTGCGCGCCGTTGCTTCGCGAAGCCGGCTTCGGGACCGGAAAGGTGAACCCGAGAATGGCCGCGCTGGCCACCGCGATGCTGAACGACACGCCCCTGCTCACCATGGCGGGCTTCCTGCACTCGCTGATCACCTTCGACGAGACGGCGGCACTGCACCGCCTCGGGGCCATTCCCGCGCTGGTGCTGGCGGGCTCGGCGGACCTCATCGTGCCGTTCGCGCACTCGGTGGCGCTGGCCTCCCAGCTGGCCGGTGCCGAGCTGGTGCGCCTGGAAGGCGCTGGTCACAGCGTGATGCTCGAGCGGGCCGAGGAGGTCGCGCTGTCCATTGCCGCGCTCGTCGAACGCGCCTTCACCACGGTGCCCTCCCACACCGGCTACGCCGCCGCCGGCTGACCTTCGGCAATCGGACGGCAACTATCGGATTTCGACCTGATACGAGCCACCGGCGGATTCTTTCGGTACTGTGTTAAAGATCACGTTGTGTGGTGGGTCACACAGCTCGGTGTTGCGCGGTCCAAGGCAGACGGGCAACCGCGCGCCACGGCACCGAGTTCGCATGCCCGCCAGGGAATTCAGGAGGATCGATGACTCGCAGCGAATTCGCGGAACTACGCTACGCGGTCGGCCAGCTCCGGCAATCCATCGGCGTACTGCGCACCCAGTTCGGCGACGCCAGCACGGTGCGCCGGTTGGAGAACGATCTCGAGCGCCTCGTCATCGACGCCGACGAACTCGAGCAGTCCCCGCCGCCGGAGGTGCAACGCCGCCCCCAGGACGTCATCTACGTACCGGACAGCAAGTCCGACGAGGCCGCCTGGATGGGTGCGCAGGACGAAGGGCTCGGCTTCCACTCCCGGCCACGGACGAAGTAACCCGGATGGGCGGCACGCGCCGCCCATCCCGGTGCGCTCCGGGCCAGGGGCCCCACCGCCCGGGTCGGCGACGAGCGCAGCGCTGCGCCCTGGGGTGACGAGCCCCATCCCGCAACAGCTGGGCCTGCGGCGACCACCGACGCGCACACACCGAGGCGCCCGGGACCGCGGATGATCTCCGAGCTCCAGCGCACCATCGGCGCGCGCCGCGCATGCCGCGGTCCCGTGAATTGCCACGGCGGCGACGCACAGAGGCGCGGTGGCCGCACTCGACAGGGTTCTCCGAAGCCATCGCAGTCGGGCCGAGTAACGCAACCGCGGCTTTGGTCGTTATGGCCGCCGGACGATCGTTCATGCTCCCCCGGGTGCGCGTGGAGCCGGACACGCAGAGCCCAAACCGGCCCAGCCGCCAGCCCCACAAAGCTCGCCTCGCTCCGTAGCAGCGCCCTTCGGCCACGTGCCTCCGCGCTGACCAGCCACGCCGTTCGAATTCAGAACGGGCCCGATCCGCCCCGCCTCGGTCGCCTGCCGGTTTCACTCGAAACTCGTTCCGCTCGAGTCGAGTTCGAAAAGTCCGGTTGGCCCGCTACCCGGCGCAAGCAATCAGGCGGCACACCGCTATGTGGCGCAAATCATACGGTTGACCTTGGGGCGGGTTTGTCGAGACCCCGCTCGATCAATAGCGGACGTGTCGTATGGTGCTCAGCATCACATTCGATTGCGGAGGTAACGATGACCACCCGCACACAAGATCAGCGAGGCATCCACCTGTGAGTGCCGCACCGACCGCCGCCCCGGAAGAGGGCACCGGCGTTTTCAGCAGAACAAGGGCCCGGATCTCGGAACGCACATTGCGCACCGACCGATGGTGGATCCCCCCACTGGTCACGGTGCTCGGCCTGGGCGCGTTCCTTGTCTACGGCTTGATCAGATCGTATGTGCGCACGGCATATTGGGTTCCGGACTACCACTACCTGACACCCTTCTATTCGCCGT
The DNA here is from genome assembly GCF_021183645.1 of Nocardia gipuzkoensis. Taxonomy (NCBI): domain Bacteria; kingdom Bacillati; phylum Actinomycetota; class Actinomycetes; order Mycobacteriales; family Nocardiaceae; genus Nocardia; species Nocardia gipuzkoensis. Next base: position 2,492,154 of record NZ_CP089225.1, read on the forward strand.
GCCTGAGCACCTCGTGCGTGGCAGGTTCGAGCCATTTCGGGACGCCGTTCGGTGAGCTGCCCGCGATACTGCCACTCGGCTTCGTGGTGCTGCCCTTCCTGCTCGGCTTCCGCCTGACCTGCTACTACTACCGCAAGGCCTACTACCGGTCGGTGTGGTTCTCCCCGCCCGCCTGCGCCGTGGCCGAGCCGCACGCCAAGTACACCGGCGAGACCAGGCTGCCGCTGATCGTCCAGAACGCCCACCGCTACTTCTTCTATGTGGCCTTGGTGGTTTCGGTGATCAACACCTACGACGCCATCGTCGCGTTCCACGGCAAATCCGGCGGCTTCGGCTTCGGCCTCGGCAATATCGTGCTGCTCGGCAACGTCATCCTGCTCTGGGCATACACGCTGTCCTGCCACTCGTGCAGGCATATCGCCGGCGGACGGTTGAAGAACTTCTCCGCGCATCCGGTGCGCTACTGGTTCTGGACTCAGGTCTCCAAGCTGAACACCCGGCACATGACGCTGGCCTGGACCACCCTCGGCACCCTCGTGCTGACCGACTTCTACGTCATGTTGGTGGCCAGCAACACGATTTCGGACCTGCGGTTCATCGACTGACCGCCTCATCGAGGAGTTTCTCTGCATGGCAGAAGTGGAACGGCACAACTACGACGTCGTCGTGATCGGAGCGGGCGGCGCCGGACTGCGCGCGGTCATCGAAGCCAGAGAGCACGGGCTTTCGGTGGCGGTGGTGTGCAAATCGCTGTTCGGCAAGGCCCACACCGTGATGGCCGAAGGCGGCTGCGCGGCGTCGATGGGCAACGCCAACGAGAAGGACAACTGGCAGGTTCATTTCCGCGACACGATGCGGGGCGGCAAGTTCCTCAACAACTGGCGCATGGCCGAATTGCACGCGCAGGAATCGCCCGACCGGGTGTGGGAACTGGAAACCTACGGCGCGCTGTTCGACCGCACCGCGGACGGCCGCATCAGCCAGCGCAATTTCGGTGGTCACACATACCCGCGGCTCGCGCACGTCGGTGACCGGACCGGCCTCGAGATCATCCGCACCATGCAGCAGAAGATCGTCTCGCTGCAGCAGGAGGATTTCGCCGAGACCGGCGACTACGAAAAGCGCATCAAGGTCTTCGCCGAGTGCACCATCACCGAATTGCTCAAGGACGGCGACCGCATCTCCGGCGCGTTCGGCTACTGGCGCGAATCCGGCCGCTTCATCCTGTTCGAGACCCCCGCGGTGGTGCTGGCGACCGGTGGCATCGGCAAGTCGTACAAGGTGACCTCGAACTCCTGGGAGTACACCGGCGACGGCCACGCACTGGCGCTGCGCGCGGGCGCGACGCTGATCAACATGGAGTTCCTGCAGTTCCACCCGACCGGCATGGTCTGGCCGCCCAGCGTGAAGGGCATCCTGGTCACCGAGGGCGTGCGCGGTGACGGCGGGGTGCTGAAGAACACCGAGGGCAAGCGGTTCATGTTCGACTACATTCCGCCGGTCTTCAAAGGGCAGTACGCCGAGACCGAGGAAGAGGCCGACCAATGGCTGCGGGACAACGATTCCGCACGCCGCACGCCGGATCTACTGCCGCGCGACGAAGTCGCCCGCGCGATCAACGAAGAAGTGAAGGCCGGACGTGGCACCGAACACGGTGGCGTCTATCTGGACATCGCCTCCCGGATGCCAGCCGACGAGATCGTGCGGCGGCTGCCTTCGATGCACCACCAGTTCAAAGAACTCGCGGACGTGGACATCACCAAGGAGCCGATGGAGGTCGGGCCGACCTGTCACTACGTGATGGGCGGCGTCGAGGTCGATCCGGACACCGGTGCGGCCACGGTGCCCGGGCTGTTCGCCGCGGGCGAGTGCTCCGGCGGCATGCACGGGTCGAATCGGCTGGGCGGTAACTCGCTGTCGGACCTGCTGGTGTTCGGTCGCCGGGCCGGACTGGGCGCCGCCGCCTATGTGGAACAACTCGGCGCGCGGCCGTCGGTCTCGGACGACGACGTCTCGAAGGCCGCGAAGGCCGCGGTAGCGCCGTTCGATCCGCCCACCGACGGCAAGGGGGAGAACCCCTACACCTTGCACACCGATCTGCAGCAGACGATGAACGACCTGGTAGGCATCATCCGCAAGGAGCACGAGGTCCGCGAGGCGATCGACAAGCTCAGCGAGCTACGCGCGCGATTCCGTCACGTGACGGTGGAGGGTCATCGCCAGTTCAATCCCGGCTGGCATCTGGCGCTCGACCTGCAGAACATGCTGTTGGTCAGCGAATGCGTGGCACACGCGGCGCTGTTGCGGACCGAGAGCCGCGGCGGGCACACCAGGGACGACCACCCCTCGATGGATCCGGATTGGCGAAACAAGCTGTTGGTCTGCGCCGCGGACCCGGGCACGATCGGTGACCCGATCCCCGACGTCACGGTCACGCGCAAGGAACAACAACCGATGCGCTCGGACCTGCTCGCCCTCTTCGATCTCGGCGAGCTCGAAAAGTATTACACCCCGGACGAACTCGCCGGGCACCCGGCTGCGGCCGGGAATTCGACGGAGCGAGAGGCGTAACGATGGGTTACGACGCCAAATTCCGCGTGTGGCGCGGCGATCTCGACGGCGGAGAACTGCACGATTTCACCGTGCTGGTGAACGAGGGCGAGGTGGTGCTCGACATCATCCACCGGCTACAGGCCACGCAGGCGCCCGACCTGGCGGTGCGCTGGAACTGTAAGGCGGGCAAGTGCGGTTCTTGTTCGGCCGAGGTGAACGGGCGGCCGCGTCTGCTGTGCATGACACGAATGTCCACCTTCGGCCAGGACGAAGTGATCACGGTGACGCCGATGCGCACGTTCCCGGTGATCAAGGACCTCGTGACGGACGTGTCGTTCAATTACGAAAAGGCGCGACAGATACCGTCTTTCACGCCGCCCGCCGATCTCAAACCGGGCGAGTACCGGATGAAGCAGGTCGACGTGGAGCGCTCGCAGGAATTCCGCAAATGCATCGAGTGCTTCCTGTGCCAGGACACCTGTCACGTGGTGCGTGACCACGAGGAGAACAAGACCGCGTTCGCGGGACCGCGCTATTTGATGCGGATCACCGAATTGGAGATGCATCCGCTGGACGTCGGCGATCGGACCGAGCTCGCCCAGGACGAGCAGGGGCTCGGCCTGTGCAACATCACCAAGTGCTGCACCGAGGTCTGCCCGGAACATATCAAGATCACCGACAACGCCCTGATTCCGTTGAAGGAACGAGTGGCCGATCGCAAATACGACCCGGTGGTTTGGTTGGGCAACAAACTGTTCCGCCGCTAGGCCACAGAGACGACCGGCCGGGACGATTCCCGGCCGGTCGGCGCACCCTTATAGTATTGCCACTACACCGAGGGCGACGATCCACACCAGCAGGCCGACGAGCAGCGCCGATAACAGCGAGTTGGTGAGGACGAAGACCCCGACCGCCGACACCGCGAACAACAGTGCGACGATCAGCCATTCCACCCAATCGTCCGGAAACAATTTCTTGTACCGGGGATGGGAGCTCTTGAGCCCTCGGTCCACGAATAGTGGGCTACCCGTAATTCAGCTGCGGCAAACGTCTTTTCGTTGTCGAATATCTGTCATTTCGTGATCTTCGAGAGCGCCCTACCGCGGCCGATCGAACTCGCCGTCGTGCACCCCGGCCGTGAAAGCGGCCCACTCTCCGGGGGTGAAGACCAGCACCGGCCCGTCTGGGTCCTTCCCGTTGCGCAGGCCGACGTGCCCGTCGGCGAGCAGTGCCACCTCCACGCTGTCATCGCCCGGACCTTCTCCGGCCTTGCGCCACGTGGCGCCGGTCAGGTCGATGTTCGCGTTGCCTTGAATGCTCACGAATTGGACTCCTTCGCTGTCTGCCGGGGCAGACGTGTACGGACCGAGAATCCAGCACAACTGCTGGACGCATTCACGCGCGCCCGATAGTACCGCCGCTGACCGGCACTGTCGGGCGAACAACGAGGCCGGATGATCGGGCCGGTGACACCGGCCCGCCAGACGATTCCGGCGCAATACTCAGCGGATCACAAGCTCTCAGCGGCGGCGCTGCACCGGCTCGGCCCACGCGCGGATAGCCGCGACCACCACCCGGCCGGAAGGGCGAAACCGGTTGCGCGGCGGCACGATCCACCGGCGGATGGCGCCGACCGACGCGGTGGGAGACGGCAACGCGATCGTCGATCCGGTGCGGGAGACCGAGACGTCCAGCCGAAACAACTCCGCGAACAGTCGCGTATCGCTTTCGGGCAGGTCCGGCGCGATCAGGAAGGTCCACCGGTTCGAGCGCGGGTGCGCCAGGATCGGGCCGAGCCGAACGCTCTTGCTCTGCATGTGTGCCTTGACCGCCTGCCCCAGGCTGCTCGGCATGGTCAACGCCCAGACCGATCCGGCGCGCATCATGATGCGGCCGAGTTCTGGTGGGTCGACAACGGCGGGCAGGTCACATTCCCGCCGATAGAACTGACATCTGGACCGTGGTGTATCTCCAAGTGGCCTCTGCTCCACCGACAACCCCCTGCAGTTGTGTGGTTCGACAATTAGGTGCGCGCCATACCGAAAGCCCCTGCGATCCGACTGCGCCCCCGCTCGTGCCGAGATGCATACGGAGATGGTGCTACCTTCAGTTTCGCGTTGCCACCGCCCGGATCAAGCGATAAAGACAGTGCAAAAGTGGGGAAAATACGTTTGAGCCGGGACGTATGTGAAAGCTGTGACTCAGCGCCGGCTGTGGTCGGTGAGCGGAGTGCGGGGGCCGAACTTCGGTTTGTGGAATTGGCCGCTGATTTCGAGCAGGCGGATCGCCCGGTAGCGATGCGGGCGCAGCGGTTCCAGATATTCGACCATCGCCTCGTCGTCCATCGGACGGCCGAGCAGGGTCCAGCCGACCGCGGCGGCGAGGTGGTAATCGCCGACCGAGAGCGCGTCCGCGTCGCCGAAGGCCCGCTGCGCGATCTCCGCGGCGGTCCACACCCCGATTCCGGGGACACTGCACAGCATGCGCGCCGCCTCGGCCGGATCGACCCGCGCCGCACGTTCCAGCGACTCGGCGAGCCGCGCCGCGCGCACGATGGTCTGCGCGCGCTGTGGTCCCACATTGGCCCGGTGGTACACCCAGGAGGGGATGCGCCGCCAGGTATCGGCGTCCGGCGGCAGCAGCATCCCTTCCGGCGCGGGGCCCGGCGCGGGTTCGCCGAACCGCCGCACCAACTTCCGCCACGACGCGCGTGCGGAGATGGTGTGCACTTTCTGCTCCAGCACGGCGGGCACCAAAGCTTCGAAGACCAGACCCGTGCGCAACATGCGCAGTCCGGGGAAGCGGCGATGGGCGTCGACGAGCTTCGGATGAGCGGGGAGAAACGCCGAGACGTCCTCGTCCAGACAGAGCATGTGCTCGATACCGTCGAGGAATTCCGCCGCGCCCGGCCCCCACGCACGCGCCTGTACCGCGCACGGGCCGGACTGGGTCAATCGGTAGGTGACCGGCCCGGTCGGCAAACGGGAGGCGTGCCAGTGCGCGCCGTCGCCGGTCACTCGATGGCACGGATCTCCGGTGCCGCGGCCGAGCGGCGCGACGGTGCACGCCAGATCGATCGGACGATCCGTGATCACGGTCCGGCTCGCTCCCGGCTCGACCGTCACGCTGCGCACCCGCATCATTCTGCCCGGTGCGGCGCGCGGGGGCGCCTCCCCCTCGACCCGCGTGCCGCGGATTATTATCCGAGACACACCATAAGGCTTTTCATACCATTTGCGCATAATCGAAGTTCTCGCAGTCCGATGTAACAACAGGCGATTCACGACGATATCGATCTCGATCGGCAAATAGCTGGCAGAAGCCATTACGGAGGTTATGGAGATGATCACCAATCTGCTCAACTGGCTGCTCAATGCCTGGGGTGGGGTTTTCGCGGGCAGCTCGGGTTACCAGATCCCTCCCGGCATCCTGCCGTTCGGTAGCTGAACCGCGCGAAGGTCAGCGACCCGAGAGGAACTGCACGATATGCCACGCCTGTCGTCCGGCCAGGGCAGCGGCCTGGGTGCGACAGGAGATGCCGTCGGCGAGGAGGATCGCGTCCTCGCCCGCGGCGCGCAACGCGGGCAACATGCCGTTCTCGGCCACCGCCACCGAAATGTCGTAGTGGCCCGCCTGCATTCCGAAGTTTCCCGCCAGACCGCAGCATCCGGTGATTTCCGTCACCCGCACTCCCATACTGGCTAATAATTGGCGATCTATATCGAATCCGAGAATCGCGTGCTGGTGACAATGCGGCTGGACCACCACGGATTGTCCGGTTCGCGTCGGCGGGCGCCAGGTCGGCTGTTCGGCGAGGAACTCGGCGAGGGTGCGCACCGCGGCCGCGGTCGGTGCGGCTCTCGGGTCGTCCGGCAATAGTTCGGTCAGGTCGCCACGCAGGACCGCGGTGCAGGACGGTTCCAACCCGACGACCAGACCACCTGATCGGACGTGGTCTTCCAGCGCCGTCAAGGTGGCCCGCAACCGCGCACGGGCGCCGTCGAGCTGCCCGGTGCTGATCCAGGTGAGACCGCAGCAGACGCGGCGCTCGGGGATCTGGACGCGGTAGCCCAATGTCGTCAGCAGCCGGGCCGCGGCCAGCGCGATCTCCGGATCGAACGCGTCGGTGAAGGTATCGATCCACAGCATCACCTCGCCGGAACCACCCGCCCCGGGCGGTACCTCGGGCGCATAGGACGACTCGGCAAGCAGTGCGCCCTGGTCCAAGTCGCGCCAGATCCGGCGGAAGCTGCGCTGTGCCAGGCGCGGGACGTTCCGCCGCGGATCCATCCCCGCCGCTCGTAAACCGGCCCGGCGCAGCGTGTCCCGGCCGGCCAGCGCGTTGACCACGCGCGGCAGCCGGGCGGCCACGGACAACCACCGGGGCAGCCAGCCCAGCGAGTAGTGATCGATGGGGCGCAGCCGATGACGGTAGCGCCGATACAGCGTCTCCGACTTGTAGGTGGCCATGTCCACGCCCGCCGGGCAGTCCTTCTGGCACGCCCGGCAGGACAGGCACAGGTCCAGCGACTCGGCCACCGCATCCGAGGACCAGGGCAGCGCGCCGCGCACCACCTCCTGCAGAATCCTCGCGCGGCCGCGCGTGCTGTCCTTCTCATCCCGGGTGGCCAGATAGGACGGGCACATGAAACCGCCGTCGGCCCGGCATTTGCCGACGCCGACGCAGCGATGGACCGCGACGCCCACGTCGCCGCCGTCTTCGGCGAACGCGTAACCGGTCGACGGCCGTACCCGCGGTAGTCCGGCCAGCCGCAGGTCGGCGTCGATCGGACGCGGTGCGACGAGCACACCCGGATTCAGGACGTCACCGGGATCGAACAGCGCCTTGTACCCGGCGAAGACGTCGAGCACCGCGGGGGAGTACATCACCGAAAGCAGTTCCGAGCGGGCTCGGCCGTCGCCGTGCTCGCCGGAGAGCGAACCGCCGTGCCGGACGACCAACTCCGCGGCGTCGAGGAGGAAAGCGCGGAAACGGCGCGGCGCGTCGGTGATCGGGAGATCGAGGCGGACGTGGATGCAGCCGTCGCCGATGTGCCCGTACAGCAGCCCGTCGACGCCGTGGTCGTGGGTCAGCGCGGCGAAATCACGCAGGTAGGCGCCGAGGCGCGCGGGTGGGACCGCCGCGTCCTCCCACCCTGGCCAGGCCGGCTGCCCATCGGGCGTGCGACCGGCGAGCCCGGCGCCATCGGCCCGGATCCGCCAGAGCGCGGCGGCGGTGCCGGGATCGGTGACGATCCGGGTGTCCACCGCGCCTGCCGTCCGGCACAGCCGCTGTGCGGCGGCCAGCGCGTCGGCCTTTGTCTCGCCCGCCGTCTCCACGAAAAGCCAACCGCCGCCACGCGGCAGGTCGGGAACCAGTCCCCGATGCGCGCGGACCACGTCGACCAGCCGCGCGTCGATGCCCTCCACCGCGATCGGCGCGCAGGCCAGCACGGCGGCGACGTCGTCGGCCGCGGTGGCGATGTCCGGGTAGCCGAGCACCGTCAGCACGGTGGCCGCGGGCAACCCGACCAGCTCGACAGTCGCGTCCAGCAGCAGGCCGCAGGTGCCCTCGCTGCCGACGAATGCCTTCGCCGCCGACGCGCCACGTTCGGGCAGCAGGTGTTCCAAGCCGTAGCCGGAGGCCTGCCGGTCGAAGCGCCCGAGATCGGTACGCAGTACCGCGAGATTCGCCCGGCTGAATTCCGCGAGACCCGGGACCGCGGACAGGTCGGCGGCCAGGGTGCGTTCGGCGCCGGTGCCGTCGAGGACGCGTAACGCGCGCACGGTGTCGGAGGTGCGGCCCCACGCGACGGCGCGCGGTCCGCAGGCGTTGTTGCCGATCATGCCGCCGAGCGTGCAGCGATTCTGCGTCGATGGGTCCGGTCCGAAGCGCAGGCCGTGCGGGCGAGCCGCGCGCTGCAACTCCGAGAGCACCACGCCGGGCTGCACAATGGCGACCCGCGCGGCCGGATCGATCGTGACGATCCGATTCATGTGCCTGCTGAAGTCGAGCACCAGCCCGGAGCCGATCGCGTTGCCCGCCACCGATGTTCCCGCGCCACGAGCGGTGACCGGCAGTCCGTGGTCCCGGGCGAACTCCAGGGTGTTCGCCACGTCCTCGTCGCCGCGGGGGAAGACGACCGCGGCCGGGACAACCCGATAGTTCGACGCGTCCGAGGAGTACTCCGCACGACGCCGCTCGGAGGTGTCGACCTCACCCGCGAGCGTGCCGCGCAGTGCCGCCATCCGGTTCTCGGTCACCACGTAAGCCTAGGTGGGGTTTTCCGGGGCGGAGGCCCGGACCGCGGCCGGTTTTCGCTGTCGGCGGAAACGGCGAACATCCGGAATCAGCTTGAACTCAACCATTGTTCAGGTCTTAGTGTCGGTGGCCAGGTCTTTGATGAGTGGGGGAGCGAGAGGGAGAACAACGTGAGCATCGAATCCGTGGCGTGGAGCCAGATGTACCGGCGGGCGAACGCGCCGCAGGAACAGCGGCCGTTCCGCCGCGCCACCGCCGAGCGCATCATCCGGTTCGCCGCTCCGCACCGCCGGAGGATCGCCTCGTTCCTGCTGTTCAGCGTCGTGTCCGCGGTGCTCGCCGTGGCGACGCCGGTGCTCGCGGGCCGGGTGGTCAACGACATCGTGGGCGGCGCCGCGCCACGGGTGGTGATCATCCTCGCGCTGGTGATCGGCGCGCTGGCGGTGTTCGACGCGGGGCTCGGGCTGGCGATCCGGTGGATGTCGGCGCGGATCGGTGAGGGGCTCATCCTCGACCTGCGCACCGCCGTGTTCGACCACGTGCAGAAGATGCCGGTCGCGTTCTTCACCCGGACCAGGACCGGCGCGCTGGTCAGCCGCTTGAACAACGACGTCATCGGCGCCCAGCGCGCGTTCAGCGACACGCTGTCCGGCGTGGTGGCGAACCTGGTGACCCTCGCGCTGACGCTCGGCGTGATGGTCAGCATCTCGTGGCAGATCACGCTGCTCGCGCTGCTGCTGCTCCCGGTGTTCGTGATCCCGGCGCGCCACATGGGCAACCGGCTGGCCCAGATGCAGCGGGAAGCGGCCGGGTTGAACGCGGCGATGAGCACGCAGATGACCGAGCGGTTCTCCGCGCCGGGCGCGACGCTGGTCAAGCTCTTCGGCCGTCCGCAGCAGGAGTCCGGCGAATTCGCCCTGCGGGCGCGCCGGGTACGGGACATCGGCGTGCGCACCGCGATGTTGCAGACCGTCTTCGTCACCTCGCTCACGCTGGTGTCCGCGCTGGCGATCGCGCTGGTGTACGGGCTCGGCGGCTGGTACGCGCTGCGCGGGCAGCTGGACGCGGGCGCGGTCGTGTCGCTGTCGTTGCTGTTGACCAGGCTCTACACGCCGCTGACCGCGCTGGCCAGCGCCCGGATGGAGATCATGTCCGCGCTGGTGAGCTTCGAGCGCGTCTTCGAAGTGCTCGACCTGAAACCGCTGATCGAGGAGGCGCCGGGCGCGCGAGCGGTTCCGGCGGGTCCGGTGGCGGTGGAGCTGGACGGGGTGAGCTTCGGCTACCCGTCGGCCGACAAGGTGTCGCTGGCCTCGCTGGAGGACGTGGCGACTCTGGACACCCGCGGTGGCGTGGAGGTGCTGCACAACGTGTCGCTGCGCGCCGAGCCCGGGCAGCTGGTCGCGCTGGTCGGTTCGTCCGGCGCGGGCAAGTCGACCATCGCGCAGCTGGTCTCCCGGCTCTACGACGTCGACGGTGGCGCGGTCCGGTTGAACGGCGCCGACGTGCGCGAACTGACCACCCGCTCGCTCCGCGAGACGGTCGGACTCGTCACCCAGGACGGGCACCTGTTCCACGACACCATCCGGGCCAACCTGCTGCTCGCCCGGCCGGAGGCCGCCGAGGACGAGCTGTGGGACGCGCTGGAACGGGCCCGGCTGCGCGAGCTGGTCGCGTCGTTGCCGGACGGGCTGGACACCGTGGTCGGCGAGCGCGGCTACCGGCTCTCCGGCGGTGAGCGCCAGCGTCTGACCATCGCGCGCCTGCTGCTCAAGCAGCCGCGCGTGGTGATCCTGGACGAGGCGACCGCGTCGCTGGACTCCACCTCGGAGGCCGCCGTGCAGGAGGCGCTGGCCGAAGCGCTGGAAGGCCGGACCGCGCTGGTGATCGCACACCGGCTGTCCACCATCCGCGCGGCCGACCAGATCCTCGTGCTGGAGGAGGGCCGCATCGTGGAGCGCGGTACGCACACGCAGCTGCTGGCCGCCGACGGCCGCTACGCGGAGCTGTACCGCACCCAGTTCGCCGAGGAGCCGGTCACCGCGGCGGCCTGACCCGCCGTTCGGCTAGCTCGCCGTCTGATCCGCCGTACAGGTGGTGTCGGTGTCCGGCAGCGCCCCCGCACCGAAGTAGGCGTTGATCGCGTCGTTCACGCAGCTGCTCAACTCGGGCCGGAATGTCATGTGGATGCGGACATCTTGCAGGGTGACCAGGCGCGACTCGGACATGTACTGGTGCAGTCGCACGGCGTGGGCATAGGGAGTGCGCGGATCTCCCGTCGCCTGGACTATGAGCGCGGGCACCGCGTTGCGGACCACGGTCGGCGCTTCGACCGGCCGAGGCCAGAAGGCGCACGGTTGGATGTTGCCCGCCAGCGCGCCGAAGACCGGTTGCGTGGCCCTGGTCTGTTCGATGTTGCGCCAGTACCAGGTGGGATCGATCGGTGCGCCGACGTCACCGCAGGCGATCTGCGCCAGGACGGAGTTCTCGTTGTCCCGCAGCGCCTGCACGATGGCGCGCAACCGGGGCGTGCGCGCGGTCGTCGGCGGGCCGCCCGCGTCATCGGCGATCTCACGCACCGTCGCGGCCAACGGCTCGTTCAGCCGGAAGTTCGTCAACAAGGCGTGCAGGATGAACGGAAACCAGTGGTCATCGATCGCGAACCCATCGATCACGACCGGTTGACGGGCGACGACGCGAACCAGCTCCTCGACCGTCGCCCGCACCTGCCGCGGCGTCGCGCCGAGCCGGAACTCGTCGTCGCGGGCCGCGGCCCACACCGCCCAATCGTCCAGCGCGATCTCGTCCGCGGGACCCCAGTCCTGCACCAAGCCCGTCCAGTACCGGTCCGGATCGATCGCGCTGTCGAGCACGATCCGATCGCCGCGCTCCGGGAACATCTGGGTGAACACCGCGCCGAGGTACGTGCCGTAGGACAAGCCATAGAAGTTGATCTTCTGCTCGCCCAGGGCGGCCCGGACGATATCGATGTCGCGCGCCGTGTTGCGAGTGGTCAACTGCCGCAGCATGATCGGATCCCGGATGACGCAGGCCGCGGCCATACCCGCGGACTGAACCGTGTCGTGCACGAAACCGAGCGGTTCCAGGCCCGCCGACCGGACCATCTCACCGACCGGCCACCCGCACCGCGGAGTCCGGCCGGACTCGCCGACCCCGCGCGGATCCATCCCGATCAGGTCGTGACTCGCCAGCACGTCCGGCGACAGCACGTCGCCGAGCAGGTCCACACTGTCCAGTCCCGGCCCGCCGGGACCGCCCGGGTTCGACAGCAGGACTCCCCGCCGCCGTGCCGGATCGCCCGCCTTCACCCGGGATATCGCGACGGTGATGGTGCGATCGCCGGGCTGCCCGTAGTCCAGCGGCACCAGGACGTCCGCGCACTCGCCGCCGGCCTTGTCCAGATTCTCGATACCGCACGGCTTCCACTCGAGTTGCTGACGATAGAACCGGTCCAAGCCCGCCGGGTACGCCTCCTGCACCGGATCGGCCTGACTGTAGGCGGGCACCGCCAGCAGTACGGACACCGCCATGACCGAAATCGAACGCCAGAACAGCTTCGCGGACAACAGACTTCGCCTCTCGACCGGAGCGAGCACGTGGGTGGATGCGGAAGAACCGTATCCGATCGGGGCTTCCAGTGGTGGCACCCCTTCCCGCGTGCGGCGTGATCGGAGATTCGAGTCAGATGTTCCGGCGTGCCTCTAACCCGTCCAGCACGCGGTCCAACCCGTAGCGGAACTTCCGCTCGCGCAGCTGTTCCGGGTCCTGGTCCCACTCTTCCTGCGCGACCCGCGGAAACTCCCGTGCCGCTTCTTCGGCGACGGGCCGCAACGCGGCCAGCCATTGCTTCTCCGTCTGCCCACTGCGGGCCAGCATGCTCAGATACGCCGCCTCGGAGATGCCGAGGCCGACCACGTAGCTGACGACGGTGCCGATGCCGTCGGCCGCCTCCGCGACGGGGAAGCCGCCCGCTTCGAACAGACCCACCATCCGGTCGTTGAGCCGCATCACGTTCGGCCCCAGATAGGACAGCCCGACCTGACCCAGGGTCGAGGCCATCCAGGGATGCCGGAGGATCATCGCGCGCAGGCTCCGCGCGCACTCCTGCGTCGCGGTGCGCCAGTTCGCCGGGTCATCGATCTCCGGAACGCTGATCTCGCCGTAGACTTCGTCGACCACCAGCTCGATCAACTCGTCGCGATTGGCCACGTGGCGGTAGAGCGACGTGGCGCCCGCGTTCAGGCGGGCGCCGAGCTGGCGCATGCTCAGCGCGTCCATGCCCTCCGCGTCCAGCAGCGCGACCGCCTCGGCCACGATCTGCTCCCTGGTCAGCGCCGGTTGTTCCCGGCCCCGGCGTGGGCGCGTCCACACCGATCCCACCTGCTGTTTGTCCGCGGGCATGGGCACTCCTTCCGTCGAGCGCCAGCCTAGCGCACAACGTTCGCTGATGCGCACACCCGTCTTTGACGCGTACAGCGTTCTCGTCGCCGAAGGCGGTCGCAGCGCGGATCCGGCGCCGGGAACCGAAGAAGCCCGTTACGGCAGCCCGGCGCGTACCGACATCGCTGGAACGCGGGTGACTGTCAGAATTCGCCCGCGACGCGGAGAACGGTTCGGCCCGAGTGCGTGCCTTTCCGGATGCCGTGCAGCACCTTCTCCGCGTCGGTGATCGGGGAGTGCTGCCGCAAGGCCGAAAGATGCTGCGGGCGCAGCTCTTTGCCGAGCTGCGACCACACCTCGCGGCGGCGCTCGATCGGGAGGTTGACCGAATCGATGCCCTCGAGGGCGACGCCGCGCAGGATGAACGGCATCACGGTGGTGGGCAGTTCGGAGCCGCCGGTGAGGCCGCTGGCCGCGACCACGCCGCCGTAGCCGATGGCGCTCAGCACGTAGGCGAGCGAAGCGCCGCCGACGCTGTCGAGGGCCGCGGCCCACCGCGCTTTGGTGAGCGGACGTGGCTTGGCGTCCGGGTCCTCCGGCAACCGCCCGATCACCTCGTTCGCGCCGATCTCGCTGAGCAGATCGGCCGCGTCGGTCTTACCGGTGGAAGCGATGACTTCGAAGCCGAGGCCGGACAGGATGTCGATGCTCACGCTGCCGACGCCGCCCGTCGCGCCCGTGACCAGCACCGGGCCCGCGTCCGGGGTGAGACCGCGCTCGAGCACGGCCAGCACGCTCAGAGCCGCGGTGAAACCCGCGGTGCCCAGCGTGGCGGCATCGCGCAGACTGAGGTCCTCCAGCTTGACCACCCATTCGGCGGGCACCCTGGCGTATTCGGCGAAACCGCCGTTGTGCGAGACGCCGATGTCGTATCCGTGCGCGATCACCGGGTCGCCGGGTGCGAAATCGTCGTCGGCGGACTCGACCACCTCGCCCACGAGATCGATCCCCGGCACGATCGGGTAGTTGCGGACCACCCCGCCGCCCTTGGTGATCGCCAGACCGTCTTTGTAGTTCGCGCTCGAGTAGTGCACTTTGATCGTCACGTCGCCCGGCCCGAGGAAATCCTCGCCGACCTGCTGCCGGGTGAGGACGATCCCGCTATCCGTTTCGTGTGCCACCATCGCCCAGAACTCCATGCGGACGAGCATACGAGGGTCCGGACCGGTCCGGGAGCTACTGCGGCAGGAGTTCCAACCGGACGCCGAGCAGACGAACCGGACGGTCGAGGTCGAAGCGGTCGACGATCCGCACTGCGGTCTCGGCGATGCGCGCGACATCGATCGTCGGTTCGGAAAGTTTCTCCTGCTTGCTGCGGGTGTAGAAGGTGTCGGTCCGCACCGTCACGCTGACGCGGGTACCGACCCGGCCCGCGGCGGCCATCTCCTCGGCGACCTCGGTAGCCAGCCGCGCGACCTGGGCGCGAATCTCGCCCGGATCGGTCAGATCGTGCGGGAAGGTCTCGGACTTGCTGCGGCCCACCGGAATTCGTGGTTCAGTGGTGACATCGGTATCGCCTTTGCCGTGGCCGAGCACCCACAGATACGGACCGGTGTTCGGCCCGAACTCCGCGGCCAGCCGATGCCGATCGGCCGCCATCAGATCGCCCACGGTCCGCACGCCGAGGTCGGCGAGGCGCGCGGCGATCCGATTGCCGATGCCCCAGAGCGCGCTCGTCGGACGATGGGCCATCACTTCGGTCCAGTTCGCGGCGGTGAGCCGGAAGACGCCCGCGGCGGCGCCCGGATCGGTGCCGGGTTCGGCCGACGTCTTGCCCGCGGACTTGGCGAACCCGGTGGCGAGCTTGGCGGTGAGCTTGTTGTCGCCGATGCCGATCGAGCAGGTCAGTTCGAGTCCGGCGATGGCGGCGCGCACCTGCCGCGCGAGAGCCTCCGGATCGTCGGTGTCGGCGGCCAGGAACGCTTCGTCCCAGCCCCACACCTCGACCCGCCCGGGAAACGTCCGCAGCAGCGCCATCACCTCGTCGGAGGCATCTTCGTAAGCGGTCATGTCCAAGGGAAGGAACACGCCCTCGGGGCACCTGCGCTGGGCGCTGCGCAGCGGCATGCCCGCGCGCACGCCGAACGCGCGCGCCGGATAGGACGCACAGGTCACCACCTTGCGCGGCTCGGTGGGATCGCCGTGGCCGCCGACGATGACCGGCAGTCCCCGCAGTTCGGGATGACGGCGGAACTCCACCGCCGCCTGGAACTGGTCGAGATCGACGTGCAACAGCCATCTGGCCACATGCCGTTCTTACTCCAGTGCTCCGGCATCCTGCCGCGATTCCGGTGCGATCGGCCCGGGACGACCTGCCCGCCTGATCGCGACCGGCGAATTGAGCGAACTGCGCGCCTGCATCCGCCGGAAGGGCGATCCACTCGGCCTTGCCACGGCGGGGAAAACAGAACTAAATTCTGGATATGAAGATTCGAGATCGGTTACTGCTGGCGGCCGAGCGGCAGTTCGCCGAGCACGGGGCGCTGGACGCGACACTGACGCAGATCCGCGACGCGGCGGGCGCCAGTGTCGGGGCGCTCTATCACCACTTCCCGGACAAGGCCGACCTGTACCGGCAGGTGTGGGCCAACGCGCTGGTGGACTACCAGCGGCATTTCTGGGCGGTAGTCGGCGAGAGCACCGACGCGCACGACGGCGTCGCCTCAGGTGTGCGCGAGCACCTGCGCTGGGTGAGCGAGAACCAGTACCGGGCGACGGTGCTCACCTCCGCACGGCCGCCAGGGGTCCGGGAGAGCGAGAGCAATCGCCGCTTCATGTCCGACGTGACGCGCTGGTGGCGCACGCACGCCGGATACGGCACGGTGCGCGATCTTCCGATCGATCTGGTCTACGCGCTGTGGCTGGGCCCCGCGCAGGAATACACCCGGCAGTGGCTGGGCGGCGAGATGCGCATCGCCCCGGCCGACATCGCGGGCGAACTGGCCGACGCCGCCTGGCTCGCCCTCGCCGCCGATCGCACCCGAGCCGCGAAAGAGGTCTCCCAGTGACAGTCACCACGGCCCTCGACATCGACAGCGCCAGAAAGGTGCTCGCCGCCCAGCCCTTCGCCGCCCTCGTGGGCACCGAGCTCACCGCGTTCGGCGACGGCGCCGCCACCCTGATCATCCCCTTGCGCCGCGAACTGACCCAGCAGTTCGGCTACGTGCACGGCGGCGTGCTCGCCTACGCCGCGGACAATGCCCTCACCTTCGCCGCCGGAACCGTTCTCGGCGCGAACGTGCTCACCGGTGGTGTCACGGTCACCTACCTCCGTCCCGCCGCGGGCGCGCGGTTGCGCGTCGAGGCATCCGTCACGGGCGCGACCCGGCGCCAAGCGGTTGCCCACTGTTGGATCTACGCGGAGAGCCCGGACCGCGAACCGGTCCTGTGCGCGGTGGCCCAAGGCACCACCCGGCTCGCTGAAACCGACCTGACCGGCGCGAACACCACCCCTTGACCGCGCCATGCCGTCCCGTCGCCGACTGCCCGAGCCAGGGCGCGTTGCGCATCGCACCACCACTCCGCCGGAACGGACGTGCGAAAGGCCGAGCACGGAGAGTGTTCCGTGCCCGGCCCGTTCGGCGCAGGTCAGGCGGTCGCGGCGAAGGCCGGGCCCAACGCCGGTTCGGCGACCGGCTCGATGGCGTAGGCCAGGATGTCGGCCACGTCGGCGACCGGGCGGACGTCCAGTGCGGCCAGCACTTCCGCCGGGACGTCGTCCAGATCCGGCTCGTTGCGCGCCGGGATGAACACCGTCCGCAGTCCGGCCCGCTGGGCGGCGAGCAGCTTCTGCTTCACGCCGCCGATCGGCAGCACCCGGCCGTTCAGGGTGACCTCGCCGGTCATACCGACGTCCGATCGCACCTGACGCCCCAGCGCCAGCGACACGAGTGCCGTGACCATCGTGACGCCCGCGGACGGTCCGTCCTTCGGCACCGCACCGGCCGGGAAGTGGATGTGGATGTTGCGATCCAGGACCGACGCCTCGATGCCGATCTCCTCCAGGTGCGAGCGCACGTAGGTCAGCGCGATCTGCGCGGATTCCTTCATGACGTCGCCGAGCTGGCCGGTGAGGGTCAGCGAGCGCTCGCCCTCGGCGGCGTTCGCCTCGATGTAGAGGACGTCGCCGCCGGCGCCGGTTACGGCGAGGCCGGTGGCCACACCGGGGACCGCGGTGCGTTCGACCGAGTCGGGGGTGAAGCGCGGGCGCCCCAGGTAGTCCTTCAAGTCGCCCAGGCCGATCGTCAAGGCATCGGTATCCACCTCGTAACCCAGTTCGGGGTCGTAATCTGATGCGGCAGGCGCGGTTTCGCGCTCGGACAGCCGGGTGGCCGCCTTGCGCAGCGCCTTGGCGATCAGCCGCTCCATCTGCCGGACGCCCGCCTCCCTGGTGTAGTTGGCCGCGATCTCGCGCAGCGCTTCCTCGCTGACGGCCACCTCGGCGGCGGTCAGCGCGTTGCGCTCGAGTTGCCGCGGCACCAGGAAGTCACGCGCGATGGCCACCTTGTCGTCCTCGGTGTAGCCGTCGACGGTGATCAGTTCCATCCGGTCCAGCAGCGGGCCGGGGATGGTCTCCATGACATTCGCCGTGGCGATGAACAGCACGTCGGACAGGTCCAGGTCCAGATCGAGGTAGTGGTCGCGGAACGTGTGGTTCTGCGCCGGGTCCAGCACCTCGAGCAGGGCGGCGGCCGGATCGCCGCGGAAATCGGAGCCGACCTTGTCGATCTCGTCCAGCAGGACGACCGGGTTCATCGAACCGGCTTCCTTCATGGCGCGGACGATGCGACCGGGCAGCGCGCCGACGTAGGTACGGCGGTGGCCGCGGATCTCGGCCTCGTCGCGCACGCCACCCAGGGCGACGCGGACGAACTTGCGGCCGAGGGCTCGCGCCACGGACTCACCCAGCGACGTCTTGCCGACGCCGGGCGGACCGACCAGCACAAGCACCGCGCCGGAGCCGCGTCCGCCGACGACCTCCAGGCCGCGGGCGGCACGGCGGGCCCGGACGGCCAGGTACTCGACCATGCGGTCCTTGACCTCGTCCAGGCCGTGGTGATCGGCGTCCAGGACCGCGCGGGCGGCCGACACATCGGCGCTGTCGGTGGTCTTCACCGTCCACGGCAGCTCCAGCACGGTGTCCAGCCAGGTCCGGATCCAGCCGGATTCCGGGCTCTGATCGCTGGCCCGCTCCAGCCTGCCGACCTCGCGCAACGCGGCCTCGCGCACGGTGGCGGGCAGGTCGGCCTGCTCTACCCGGGTGCGGTAGTCGTCGGCGCCGTCCGGCTCGTCCTCGCCGAGTTCCTTGCGGATGGCGTTGAGCTGCTGGCGCAGCAGGAATTCGCGCTGGCTCTTCTCCATGCCCTCGCGAACGTCTTCGCTGATCTTCTCGCTGATCTCGGCCTCGGCGATGTGCGCTTTGGTCCACTCGATCAGGGTGGTGAGCCGCTCGGCCACGTCGGAGGTCTCGAGCAGTTCGCGCTTCTGCTCGAAGGTCAGGTAGGTGGCGTAGCCCGCGGTGTCGGCGATGGCCGACGGGTCGGTCAGCTGGTTGACCGCGTCGATGACCTGCCAGGCCTCGCGGCGTTGCAGTACCGAGACGACCAGCTTCTTGTATTCGGCGGCCAATTCCTTGGTGCGGCCGTCGGGTGTGGGCGTCTCGACCGGCTCGGCCTCGACCCACAGCGCGGCGCCGGGGCCGGTGACCCCGTGCCCGATCTTGGCCCGCCGTTCCGCCTTGAGGACGGCCGCCGGGGCTCCGCCGCGCATCCGGCCGACCTGCTCGATGGTGGCGACCACGCCGTAGGTCGCGTAGCCCTCGTTCAGGCGCGGCGCGAGCAGTACGGCGTCGGTCTTGGCGGCGCGCGCGGCATCGATCGCGGCCTGCGCCGATTCGTCCAGTTCGATGGGCACGACCATGCCCGGCAGCACGATCGGATCGGTCAGGAACAGCACCGGCAGGTTCTGTGGTGTAGTCACGTCTTCGACCCTTCCAAAAGTTGAGCGTTGCCTACTCAACCCACGGGTATCCGGGTTTGTTCCACTCCGGTGCCTCGTTCGCTGAGGGCGAAGGGCCACGCCACCCGCGCTCGCCGTTCGCGTTGACACCCCATCCAAGGCAATGAGAACGTTGTGGCCTTGATATCTCATACCGGCGGTACCGCCGGATCGGCTTAGGGAGTCCCATCGATGTCGTCGCTCGCCGCCGGCGTGTTCGTCGACTGGGAAGGATTGACCGGGCAGCCGAAGTTCGTGGTCGACCTGATCACGTTTCCGGTCTTCAGCGCGCTGGCGGGCTGGCTGACCAACTGGACCGGCGTGCTGATGCTGTTCTGGCCGCTGCTGTTCCGCGGCGTCCGCATCCCCGGCCTGCACGTGCTCTATCCGTACTTCCCGCGCCGGGTCCAGGTGCTGCCGACCTTCTCCGGTGATGGCCGCCGCCTCGGATTCCAGGGCTTCATCCCGGCGCGCGCGGAGAAGATGGCCAGTATTTGCGTGGACAAGGCCCTGATGCGGATCGGCAGCCCGAGGGACTTCATCCACGAACTCGATCTCGACGGCATCGCCGACTACATCGCGGTGCTCGCGCGCGAGCAGGTGCGGCCGCTGGTGGACGAGCTGATGTACCGGGAGAACCCGGACCTGTGGCGCACCGTGCCGCGGGCCGCCAAGCAGCTGATCTACCAGCGGGTGGACCGGGAACTGCCCGCCCTGTCCCGCCGTGCGTTCGCCTCGCTCGGCGACAACGTGGACCAGCTGATCGACATCAAGAGCTTCGTGATCCGCTACCTGCAGGAAAACCCGACCATCCTGAAGGACCTGACCACCACCATCGCCGCGCCCGAGCTGCGCTTCATGGTGCGCATCGGCCTGCTCGGCGCACCTTTCGGCGTGCTGCTGGCCCTGTACCTGCATGTGCATCAGCACATTCCGGTGATCGGCTGGGTGCCGGGCTGGGTGATCGTCCTGCTCGCCTCGGCGGCGATCGGCGTGATCGTGAACGTCATCGCGGTGAAGATGGTGTTCGAACCGGGCGACCCGCAACCGAGGTACAAGTACCTGTGGAAGCAGGCGCTGCTGGCCAAGCGACAACCGCAGGCGGCCACCGATCTGGCCCACATCCTGGCCTATCAGGTGCTGACGCTGCCGAACTTGTCCAAGGAGCTGCTGGAGGGCCCGAACGGGGACAAGACCCGGCAGCTGCTGGAGCGCTTGATCGCCGACGAGATCAGTCGACAGCTCGGCCCGACCACCACGCTGGTGCGCGCGGCCTTCGGGCGCCGCCAGTTCGACAACCTCACGGTGGGCGCGGCCGGCGCCGCGGTCGGCTTGGCGCCGACCATGGCCGAGGACGAGGAGTTCACCCTCGAGCAGGCCAAGACCATCGACGAATTCGCGGCGCGCAAGTTGCGGGACCTCACGCCGGGGGAGTTCATGGAGATGTTCTACGCGTCCGTGGAACAGGACGCCTGGCTGCTGTATCTGCACGGCGCGGTGCTCGGTCTCGTCGTCGGAGCCAGCCACCTGGTGCTTTTCGGCTGGTAGCCGGACCGTCGCTCACAAGTAAAACAAGCATGCTTGCCTTTTTTTGACCTCGCTGCGATGCTGGTCCCGGCGGCACACGAGGCGGTGTGCCCGGAACCGGCAGGGGAACAGATGGCCGACCTCGAGGCGCTACTCGGCGACTTCGCCGACGAATGCGCGGACCTGGAACGACTCGTCGGCCCACTGGCGCCCGGGGAATGGGCGCGGGACACACCCGCGCCCGGCTGGACCATCGCCCACCAGATCGGCCACCTGGCCTGGACCGACGAAATCGCGACGATCGCCACCGCGGATGCCGACGGCTTTCAGAAGTTGCTGGCCGAGGCCGGGCCCCGTGCGCTCACGTTCGTCGACGAGGCCGCCGAGAAAGCCGCGACCGAACCGCCCGCCGACCTGCTCGACCGGTGGCGGCGCGGACGCGCATCGCTCACCGCCGCTCTGCGCGCGACGCCCGCGGGCGTCAAACTGCCCTGGTTCGGCCCGCCGATGAGCCCCGCCTCGATGATCACCGCCCGCATCATGGAGACCTGGGCACACGGGCAGGACGTGGCCGACGCCCTCGGCGTGCACCGCACTCCCACCGTACGGCTGCGCACCGTGGCCCATATCGGCGTGCGCACCAGGAACTTCGCCTACACCGTGCACGAAAAGACCCCTCCCGCAGCGGAGTTCCGCGTCGAGCTGACCGCGCCGGACCGCACGATCTGGGCGTGGGGTCCCGAGGATGCCGAGCAGCGCGTGAGCGGACCAGCGCTCGACTTCTGCCTGCTGGTGACCCAGCGCCGCCATCCGGAGGACCTGGCGATCGTGACGCACGGCGACGACGCCGCGGAATGGCTCGCGATCGCGCAGGCTTTCGCGGGTCCGACGGGTGGGGGAAGGACGGCGGGCCAGTTCGCCTGACCCGCCCACACCCGACCCGATCGGTGACGATTCGGGAGCGGGCGAGCGCCACACTTGGGTGCGCCGTGTTCATGTCGACGGCCGGACGCCGTTGGCCGGGTGTCTCGAGGTGGCAGTCGAGAATGGCGCTCGCCAGCTAAACGAATATTTACCCCCCGGTGTGCGCACGGAAACATCGGCGCCATGTAGGCGGCGGCGCCGCACGATATGCCCTTGACCGGGCTGTCCCGCCGTGTGATCCTGCTCTCTTCGACGCGACATACCCCGCAACCGCACAGGTAACCTGGACGGGCGTACAGCTTTCCATGATGCTGGTCCGTCGCAGGGAAAGGAGCGCATCGTGACAGCACACCGACCTGCCCAGTTCGCGCGGCATGCCGCCGTCGTGCTCGCCGGTGCCGCCAGCTTGACCCTGACCGTCGCGGCAGGCACCTACATCGTGCAGCAGATCGCCGATACACAGCACCCGGATAGCAGGCTCGCCGCGCCGATCGCCCCGGTCGCTCCGGATGCGCCCGACCACCGACGTGAAGTCGTCTTCTATCCGGTACTGACCGCCAGCAGTTCGGTCCTGCCCCCCGCCGCCCTCGCTCCCCGCGCCGTCGAGCCGGAAACCGTTCAGGCACAGAGTGATTCACCGCCCACGCCCACGCCTCTCGGCGGCGCGGTCCGCCTCGGCGACGCCTACTTCGGCGCGCGAGTCGCGAAGGGCGAGGCCGATACCGTCTCGGTCACCGTGGATACGAACGCCTTCACGGTGCTCACTGGTTTCCTGCGTTCGGGCCCGGAGCAGCCGGGTGCGTCCACCGTGACCACGATGCGTACCGACCTCGACACCCAGAGCGGCGAAGTGCGCCTGGCCCTTTCCGACCCGGGGCTCGGCGAGCACGCCCTGCGCCTGAATCGTCATGGCGCACCCGCCGCGACGCCACCTCCGGCCGCCGCCGGGAAGCAGGGCACCACCGAACCGGTGCGCGCCGCCTCGCAGGGCGCAGGGGATTCCGAAGCGGTGTGACCCACCGCTTACCCTGCTCGGCATGAGCGCCTACGACTTCTGCGTCATCGGCGGCGGCATCGTCGGCGTCGCGACCGCGCACCGGATCCTGGCGCGCTATCCCGGCGCCCGCCTGGTACTGCTGGAGAAAGCCCAGCACCTGGCCGCGCATCAGACCGGGCACAACAGCGGCGTCATCCACTCCGGGATCTACTATCCGCCGAACAGCCTGAAGGCAACGCTGTGCCGCCGTGGCGCTCGCTGGACCGAGGAATTCGCGGCCGCACACGGCATTCCGTACCGGATCTGCGGCAAATTGCTGGTCGCCACGAACGACGTCGAATACGGACGCATGCTCGCGCTGCACGAACGCTCGATTACCAACGGCGTGGCGGTGGAACTGATCGACGCCGCGGAACTCGCGCGGCGCGAACCGCGTGTCACGGGTGTCGGCGCACTCTTCGTTCCCGGCACCGGGATCATCGATTTCACCCGGATGACCGAAGCGCTCGCCGAGCAAGTACGCGGCGCCGGTGGCGAATTCGTGTTCGGCGCCGAGGTCACAACGCTCACCGAGACCACGGACGCGGTGACAGCCGCCGGGCCGGCCGGTTCGTGGACGGCACGCAGGCTGGTGGTCTGCGCGGGTCTGCAGGCAGACCGAATGGCACGGGCGGCGGGGCTGCGCACCGACTTTCGCATCGTGCCGTTCCGCGGTGAGTACTACCAACTGCCGCGCGAGCGAAACGACCTGGTCAGCACCTTGATCTATCCGATTCCCGATCCCGAATTGCCGTTTCTCGGCGTGCATTTGAGTCCGATGATCGACGGCACGCTGACCGTGGGGCCGAACGCGGTACTCGGCCTCGCCAGGGAGGGCTATCGCAAAGGCAGCTTCGACGTCAGAGACGCGCGAGAAGTGCTCGCCTTCCCCGGATTTCACCGGGTGGCCAAGGCGAACGTGCGTACCGGGCTGCGCGAACTGCGCAACTCGCTGTTCAAGCGCGGGTACCTGGCGCAGTGCCGCCGCTACTGCCCGGATCTGACGCTCGCCGATCTGCTCCCGCGCGAGGCGGGTATTCGCGCGCAGGCCGTCCTGCGCGACGGAACCTTGGTGCACGACTTCATGATCGAGCGCACCGAGCGCTCGGTTCATCTGCTCAATGCCCCTTCACCTGCGGCGACCTCGGCCATGCCGATTGCCGAGCACCTCGTCGACCAGCTCTGAGCGACGCCGCTTCCGAGCGACCGCCCGGTAGCCATTCGACATCACGGCACACCAAATCTTGCCGAGCCCTCGAATAAAGAGGAGAGCTGTAGTACTTTTAACGCCAGTCGTGGAACAGGGAGGGCCTGATGGGCCACATCAAGTACGCGAGTGACGTCGGAGCGCCGGTCGAGGTCGCTTTCAGCTACACCGACAACCATCTCTTCGTACCGGATTGGATGTTCGGCATCGCGGATTTCGCGCCGACCGGCGATCAGGACCGCGGACTCGGCGCGGTCTTCGCCGCCACCACCCGTCTCGCGTTCTTACGGCCCGCGTCGACCTGCGAGATCACCGAATACCGCCACAACGCGGTGATCGGGTACACGCTGCGTGGGCACCTGCGCGGCACGTTGCGGCTGCGCTTCGACCCGCTGGGTTACGGGCGCTCGGTGCTGACCTCCGAAGCGGAGTACAGTCCGCCCCGCGGACTGGTCGCGCGCCTGGGCGCCGGTCTGGTGGATGCCGCGGTCAAATCGGCGCTACGACGTACGGAATCCCGGTTGCGGAGGGAGATAGAGGAATTCCACGGTACCGATCTTGTCGGTCGGATTGCGTAGGGTGCCAACCATGATCATCGTGAGCACCGACGGATCCTGCCTCCGTAATCCCGGCGGCGCCATCGGCTGGGCTTGGGTCAATCATCAGGGCTCCTCCGCCAGCGGAGGAGCCGCGTCCGGAACCAACCAGGTCGCGGAATTGCGCGCGGTGCTGGAAGCGATCGTCGCCCATCCCGGGTCCGAACCTCTGCTCATCGAGAGCGATTCGCTCTACGCGATCAAGTGCGCGTCGGAGTGGGTGTCGGGGTGGCGGCTCAACGGCTGGCGCACGTCCACCGGCGGCGCGGTGAAGAACGTCGAACTCGTCCGGCAGATCGATCGGGCCATCGCGAGCAGGCCGGGACCGGTCCGTTTCCGCTGGGTCCGTGGTCACGTCGGCAACTACTTCAACGAGCAAGCCGATGCGCTGGCCGGAGAAGCGGCTCGGCAGGCCGCGGTCACCGCGGCTGTCGCCGAGGCGAACACCGTGGAAATGCTCGCGGTGACTGTGGAAGAAGCGTCGACGGCGCCGGAAGCGCCGCAGGACAAGGCCGCGGGGAAGGCGGCCGCGCCGTCGGCGCCACAGACTTTGACGCTGTTCTGATTCGTCCGCGAATCGCCGAAGACCGCCCGAATGACCTCCGGCGGTGGTGGCTCGGCCCACCGCCGGAGGCGCTCGGCTAGTTGCCCGGCTGCGGTGCGGGCTGACCAGATGGACCGGGCTGCGGCGCGCCGCCCGGCGCGGGAGCACCGGGAAGGCCGGTACCCGCACCCTTGAGCATCGGCGAATCGAGCTTCTCGACCAGCCACTTGTCGCCCGACTTCGTCAGCTGGGCGATCACCACGACGAACTGCCGCTCGGGGTTGGCCTGGGTGAAGTTGGTCCGGTACTGCGTGAGGGTCACCAGCACCTTGGCCGAGGTCTTGTCACCGGACTGGTAACCGCACTGCACGTCGTCGGCCCAGGACTTGACCTTCGCCTGCACCATGGCGTCCTCGAGCGCCTTGGTCGCGTCGTCGAACTCCTTCAAGAACTCACCGGTCGAGCCGGCTTTCACCGTGGTGAAGTAGTCGCCGAGGTTCTTCGAGTAGTCGTAGACCGAGACGTCCTTGCCGAATTTGCACGCGGCGCTGGTCGAGTCGCGGATCGCGTCGAGCTTGTCGCCACGATCCTTGCCCTGCATGAAGAACACGACCACCGCGGTGATCGCCGCGACCGCGAGCACGCCCGCCACGAACGCGGCCACCAGCGGAAGCGAGGTGGATTTCCCGGACGGTGCCGGCGCGGCCGCCGCGGGAGCGCCGCTCTTCGCTGTCGACTTCTTGCCCGCCTCGGGCTTGTCCGCCTTCTCCGCCTTGGACAGCTCGGGCTTCGCCGCGCCGGCGGCATCCTCCGACTTCTCGGCCACCTTGCCGGTGTCCTTGTCGGCGGCGGCCTTGGTCTCGGCGTCCTTGTCGTTCTCGGCGTCGTCGGTAGACATCGATAAAACCTGCACTTTCCCGGCGCGCTTCGGTGCGCACCGATTGGCTTCAGGGGCCCGCGAGAGCGGGCCTTACGCGTTCCACCGGCGAGTATGCCCGGCCGACGGGTGGACCGCCGGGCCGGGTGCGACTCACCGCACCGGAGGCAGGGTCCGCTCGTTCGGATCCACACCCGGGGGCATGTGTGCGCCGTTGTTCGGCACGTCCGGCCGCGGCGCGTTCGCCGCACCGCGGATCTGCTGCCCCGGCGGCGGGTTCTCACAGTAGTTCCACTTCGGAATCGTGCCGTCCTGCACGACCTCGTTGCGGATCTTCGGAGTGTTGTAGGTACAGAACGGTCGCGGCCAGATGTCGATCATCGCGTGGAATTCGTTCCCGTGCGCCGGGACGCCCAGCGCCTCGCCGCCGAGCGCGAGCGAGGGGAACAGCGCACGCAGAGCGGGCAGCCGCAGCTGCGCCGCCTTGGTGATCGCCTGGAAGTTGGTTGCCAGGCTGGTGATCGGGTCGGCCGTCCGGTCCACCACCGCGCCGAGGCTGGTGAGCTGGCCCGGCGCCTGGTCGAGCACCCGCTGCAGTTCCGCGTTCGCGTTGTTGAACTGCTCGAACAGCACCCCGGAGTTGCGGGTCAGGGTAGCCAGATCGGGCTGCGCGTTGGACGTGGTGTTGGCGATGGTGCGCAGATTGGTGATCAGGTTCGTGGTCTGTGGCAGCAACGAGTCCAGGCCCGCCATCGCCAAGCTGATCCCGTTGACCATGCCGCGCAACTGATCCGGTCCCGCGCTGAGCGCGATGTCCAGCTCGTTCAGGATGACCTGGAAGTGGTCGGGATTGATCTGCGCGATCAGGGCGCTGGAGTTGTCCAGGACCGACCACACCGGCGTCGGCGTGTGGATCTTCTCCGGATCGAACTTGATCACCGCGCCGTTGGCCAGGTACGGCCCCTGCTCGGCGTTCGGCCGGAAATCGATGTACTGCTCACCCGCACCGGACAGCGCCTGCACCGCGATCTGGGTGTCCACCGGGATCTTGTATTTCGACTCGATCTGCGCGGTGGCGGCGATGGCCTGCCCGCGATCGGTCAGCTCGATCGAGGTGACCTTGCCGATGCGCCACCCGCGCAGGGTCACGTCGTTGCCGGGCTGCAGACCGCCGGAGCGGTCCAGGTTCACCGTGACGGTGTAGTCCGACCGCAGCGGGTTCACCCGCATGACGTTCACCATCAGGTACGCGGCGCCGACCAGCAGCACGAGCACCAGGCCCAGGTTCGACAGGAAGATTTTGCTTCCGAACAGTTTGCGCACGGAGGTCATCGGTGTCCTCCCGTCACCCTGCCCTGCACGAGCTGCAGCACTTGAAGCAGGCTGCCCGCGAAGTCCTGCAGGTCGTGGAGGTCCTGGAGCTTGCCGTGCTCCGGATCGGTGAGCGCGCTGATGTCGAGGTTGGTCGCGGTGGCGTACACCGCGAAGCTGCCGCCGCGGAAGGTCGCGTCCACCTTGGGCCGCAGCACGCGGAGCCGATCGAGCAGCACGCCGAAGTTGTCGCCGGTCTTGGCGATCGCGTCCATCAGCTGGTGGGTGTTCTCCAGCAGGCCGTTCAACTGCGCGGTGGAGGTGTCGGCGTAATTGCCCAGCGCGGCGCTGGCGGTGGACAGCTTGGTCAGCAGATCGCCGATGGCCCGGTTGTTCTCGGCGATGGCGCCGATCATCTGGGGCAGCGTGTCGGCCACCTCGCCGAGCTCGGACCGCCGCGCCTCGATGGTGTTGGCCAGGGTGCTGAATTCACCGAGCACACTGTCCACCCGGGCGGAGTTGGCGTTCAAACTGCCGACCACGCCGGTCATCTCGGTGATCAGGTGGGCCAGTTGCTCGCCGCGGCCACCGACGATGGAGTCCAGCTCCGAACCCAGCCTGGACAGGCTGGCGATGCCGCCGCCGTTGAACAGCATGGATACCGAGATGAGCAACTGCTCGACGGTCGCGCCCGCGGAGGTGCTGTCGAGCGTGAGCGTGTCGCCGTCGTGCAGCATTTCCGCGCCGGGCTCGGTCTTGGGCTTTGACACCGCGACGAAGACATCACCGAGCGGAGTGGCCTGACGCAGTTCCGCCGTGCTGCCCTTGGGCAACTCGATGTCCTTGCTGATGGTCAGATCCACGATGGCCTGGAAGTTCTTCGTCTTGATGTCGGTGACCACGCCGACATCGGAACCGCCGATCTTCACCTTCGCCTGGTCGGGCAGGTTCAGCGCGTTCTCGAACACCGCGTGGATGGTGTAGGTCTCCCCGGTCACACCCGGTTTCGGCAGCGGCAGCTTCTCCACGGTGAGCCCGCAGCCGGAAGTGACCGCGACACCGGCCACCGCGGCGACCGCGACCAGCGCCCTGCGTGCCTTGATCGTCATTCGGTACGTCATTTCGTCAGTCCGAGCAGTGCGGCGGTGAGCCCGTAATCGGGTCCGAAGTCCTGCATGTTTCCGGTGCGGCAGCCGTCGGCCTTCATCTGGATGCGTTCGCAGAACAGGCTGACGATCTCGCCCGACAGCGCGGTGCCGATCACCGCGTGCAGCCGGACGTACCCGTGCTCGCGGTTCACGATGCCATCGATGTTCTGCATGACCATCGGCGCCACGTCGACGACCTCGGTGATGCCGTAGGCGTTGTCGCGCAGCTGCTGGGTCACGTTGGTCAGGCCGGTCATGGTGCCCGACAGCTGGTCCTGGTACTGCGTGAGCGTGGTGCTCGTGTTGCGCAGGAAGGCGAGCAGCTGATCGAGCGTGGCCTGCAGGCCGGGCGCCTGATCGGCGAGCAGGCCGGTCATCTGGGTCACCCGGTTGCTGAAATCGCGCACCGACTGGTCGTTCTCGGCCAGCATGGTGGTGAGGTCGTTCAGCTTGATGATGATGCTGGAGATCGCGTCCTTGTTGTCCACACCGACCTTCAGCGCGCTGGACAGTGCGTTGAGGGTGTCGCGGATCTTCTCGCCGTTGCCGTTGAGCATGGGGTAGAGCACCCGGCCCGACAGCGGTCCGATGCCCTCCTGGCCCGGCTCCGGCTTCAGCGCCGCGGCGAACTGGTCGATGGTCTTGATCATCGTGTCCAGCTCGACCGGCGTCTTGGTGCGGGCCTTGGGCAGGTGCGCACCGTCGCTCAGGGCTGCGCCACCGGTGTAGACGGGGGTGAGCTCGATGTGCCGGTCGGTGACGATGGACGGGGAGATGATCGCGGCGATCGCGTCTTTCGGGATCTTCATGTCCTTGTCGATGGACATGTGCACCTCGATCAGGGTGCCCTTGGGCACGATCTTGTCGACCTTGCCGACATCGAGCCCGAGCACCGTGATCGGATTGCCCTCGTAGATGCCCGCGATGTTGTCGAAGTCGGCGGTGATCTGCAGGGTGGTGCCCAGCGCGTCGTTCACCGAACTCGGCAGCAGCGAGCAGCTGCCGACGGTGAGCGCGGCGGCGCTGATCATGAGCGTCTTCGCGATGGTCCTCAGCGGAAAGCCCGTGCGGAATTTCATCCCTGGCACCCCTCGATCACTTGGGCGAAGCACAACCAGTTGTCCGGGAAGAGCCACGGCAGGCCGACGTCACCGTACGGACCGCTGCCGCCCCACGAGTTCGCCAGGTAGCGCACGGTCGGCGGCATGAGCGACAGCATCCGGTCCAGGTTGTCCTTGTTCTTCTGCAGACCCTCGGCCATGGTGTTCAGCTGCGCGATCGTCGGGCCGAGCTGCTCGTTGTTCTCCGCGCCGATCACCTCCAGCTGCTTGGTCAGCGCCGCGACGTTGTCCAGCAGCTGGCGCAGCAGCGCCTGGCGCTCCATCACCCGATTGGCGATGGCCTCGCCCTGGGTGATCACCAGCAGGATGCTGTTGCGGTTGTCACCGAGAATCCTCGTGACCCGGTCCAGGTCCTTGAGCAGGCTGTCCACCTCGGCCTTGCGGCTGTCGATCACCTTCGCCAGCGCGCCGACGCTGTCCAGCGCCTGCGCGGTGAGCTGCGGTGACCCGTTCATCTGCTCGTTGATCAGGTTCAGCGAGTCGGACAGCTTCTTGGTGTCGAGCGCCTCGAACTTCGGGGTGCCGATCTGCACCACGTCGGCCAGGTTGTACGGAACCGCGGTGTTGGACACCGGGATGCGCTTGCCCTTCAGTCCCGAGCCGTCACCCGGCTCGAGGTCGACGTACCTGGCCCCGAGCAGCGTGGCCATCTTGATCGAGGCGCGGGCGTCCGGCCCGAGTTTCACGTCGTCGCTGACGCTCAGCGTGAGCATCACGTGACTGCCTTCGATCTCGGCGCCGACCACCCGGCCGGAGGCCACCCCGGCGACGTTCACCTTGTCGCCGACTCTGATGCCCGCGGCCTGCACGAATTCGGCCTTGATCGACTGCTCGCCGACGCCGATGAGTTTGTAGACGCTGGACACCAGCAACAGCGCCACGATGAGGACGCCGCCGATGATGCCCAACCAGAAGTTCCGGTTGCTCTCGAACCTGGACCTGAGCTTCGTCATCATGGGCGGCACACCGCCGAGTGCGAGGTGCCACCGATCTGGGAGAACAAACCGCGCGGGAAGAGGACGCCGTAGAGCGACAGGTCCAGACCGCACAGGTAGGCGTTGGCGTAACCGCCCTCGGAGGTGTGCCTGCCCGCCGCCGACAGGACGTTCGGCAGGTCGATCGCCGCCTGGTCGAGCTTGGCGCCGTTGTCGATCAGCAGCGTCAGCGCCGCGCTGGTGGAGTTCTGCGCGGTGCGCAGGCTCGGCTGGATCTGGTCCATCATGCCGACCAGCGACGTGGTGGCGCTGGCGATCTGCTCGGTCGAGGAGAGCAGCGACTGCCCTTGCTCGTACAGCCCGCCGATCAGGGCCCGGGTCTGGGTCACCAGGGTCTCCAATTCATCACCTCGTTTGGCCAACCCGGACATCACGCCCGACAGGTTGGTAATCACATCGGACAGGATCGCGTCCCTGCGCTGGAAGTCGGTGGCCAACTGGGCGGCCTGGACGATGAACGCGCTCAACGAGACGCCGTCACCCTGCAACGCCTGGATGAAGGTCTCCGACAGCCGGTTGACCTGCTCGGGCTGCAACACCTGGAACAGCGGCTGGAATCCGTTGAGCAGACCCGACACGTCGAACGACGGCTCGGTCCGATCGATCGGGATCGAACCGTTGTTCTTCAACGGCGCGGGGTTCGGCGTCTTGCCCGGAGCCAGCGCCACGTACCGCTGACCGATCAGGTTCTGGTAGCGGACCAGCGCTTTCGTGTCGCTGTAGATCGTCTGGTCGCGCTGCACGACGAAGGTGACCTTCGCGACCGACTTCTTCAGTTTCGCGTCGCGGTCCCGCTCGATCTTCTCGACCTTGCCCACCCGCACGCCCGCCATGCGCACGTCGTCGCCCTCGTGCAGACCGAGCACGTCGGAGAACGTCGCGGAGTAGGTGTAGGTGTCACCGCTGACGATGCGTGCCAGCGTGTTCCACACCAGCACCGTGACCAGGACGGACACGATGGCGAAGATGCTGAATCCGATCAGCGGTTTGCGGATGCTCATCGTCGGGCACCGTTGTCGGACACCTGCATGGTTCCGCCCTTCAGAATCGAGCTCAGCAGCAGATACTCGGCGGTGGTCGGCTTGCGGCCGAGCAGCGCGGTGATCGCCGAGTCGCCTCGGTAGGAGATCGGCGCGGCCGACGGCGTGCCCTCGGGCGCGGCGGCCGGAGCCGCGGGCGCCGGCGCTGCGGCAGGCGGGAGCAGGCCCGGCGGCAGCATCGGGAACAGGCCCTCGAGCGGGGTGCCCGCGAACGGAGCGGGTGCGCCGCCGGTGGGAGCGGCCGCGGTGGCGCGGTTCGGGTCCGGGGTGGTGACGCCGGGAATCAGCGGCAGGCCGGGCATCGGCACCACTGGCGGCAGTCCGGCGGCCGACTCCAGCGCCCGCGGCTTCAGCTGTTCGGGCAGCTCGCCGACATCCGCGACGGCGGGAGCGGTGAAGCAGCTCGGGCCGGCCATCTCGCCGTAGCGCGGGCAGTCCGCCACGGTGTAGGGGCGGTACGGGGTGAGCGTGATACCGGCATCCCAGACCTGCTGCTTCTGCGGACCCCAGGTGAACGTGGTGTCCATCCGGCGCATGGTCTCGCTCAGGTTGAGCAGCGTCCTGGTGATCGCGTCCGGGTCCGCGGCGAGGGCGCCGAACATGTCGTTCGTCCCCGCGGTGACCTCGATACCGACGTTGGGATTACGGGCGAACAGGTCGTTCACCGTGTCGATGGTCCCGCTGGTGCCGGTGATCAGCGAGACCAGCTCGCTGCGGCGGTCGGCGATGGTGCGCGCGGTCTGCACCGAGCTGCCGAGCACGTCGACCAACTCGGGCGCCGACTGGTTGAGCGCGTTGAACGACGCGGAGAAGTCGCCGAGCAGCACACCGAGATCGGGAATCGACTCGTCGACCGCCAGCAGCCAGCGGTCCAGCCGCTCGACGGTGGAGCCGGGCATCCGGCCGCTGCCGTCCAGCGCCTGCGACAGGGTGCCGAGCACCCGGCCGAACTGCACCGGGTCGATCTTGTCGAGGATGTTGCGGACCGTGGTGAGCGTGTCCTGCAGCGCGATGGTGCCCTTGCTGCGGTCTTCCTCGATGACAGAGCCCTCGTGCAGGTACTGGTCGGCGGGGCCGTTGAAGACGAGTTCCACGGAGGTGACGGCGAACAGGTTGCTCGGCACCACGCGAGCGGTCACGTTGGCCGGGATGTCGTCGGCGAACTCCGGCTTCATCTCGATGCGGACCTTCTGCAGCTCGCCCTTGGCCGCGATGTCGACGGTCTTCACCGCGCCGACGAGCACGCCGCGGAACTTGACGTCGGCCTGCTCGGGCAAACCGTCACCGGTGGTGGTCAGGTTCGCCGTGACATTGACCTTCTCCTGGAAGTACCCCTGGTAGCGCAGCATCAGGAAGCCGAGCACCAACGCGAACACGACCAGACCGCACACGCCTGCGATGAGCAGCTGCCGCATCGTGGGCCCGCGCCCACTGGGATCGATGATCATCTGGTCTCTACCCCGAGATTCGGATGCCTGGGTTGATGCCCCAGATCGCCAATGTCATGAACAGGTTCGCGAAAACGACCGCGATGATGCACATCTTGATCGCGCGGCCCGCGGCCACACCGACGCCCTCGGGGCCACCGGAGGCGAAGAAGCCGTAGTAGCACTGGATGAACGTGGTGATCGCTACGAACAGAATCGCCTTGATCAGCGAATAGATGACGTCGGTCGGGACGAGGAACTGATAGAAGTAGTGCTGGTAGGTGCCGGTGGCGGTGCCGCCGATCAGCTGCACGGTGAGCGCGCAGGAGACGTAGGCCATCGTCAGCCCGAGGCAGTAGAGCGGGATGATGGCCACCATCGCCGCGAACATCCTGGTGCTGATCAGATACGGCAGCGGCCGGATGGCGATGGATTCCAGCGCGTCGATCTCCTCGGAGATGCGCATGGCGCCCAGCTGCGCGGTGAACCGGCAGCCCGCCTGGGCGGCGAAGGCCAGTGTCGCGAGCAGTGGGCCGAGTTCGCGGGTCGTCGCGAACGCCGAGATCGCACCGGTGATCGGACTCAGGCCGAGCAGGTTCAGCGAGTTGTAGCCCTGGATGCCGACCGTCATGCCGCCGAAGGCGCTCAGGATGACGACGACGCCGATGGTGCCGCCACCGACGACGAGATTGCCGTTGCCCCAGGTGACGTCCGAGAGCAGGCGCCAGACTTCCTTGGGGTAGTGCTTGAGCGCCAGCGGGATCGAGCCGATCGAGCGCAGCAGGAAGAACACCTGGTGGCCGAGCCGGGCGAGCAGATCGACCGGTGCCTGCGCGGATTTCCGGAACGCCTGGAGAGGCCGCAGCAGCGGCGGTACATAGGTTGATGACACCGGCTCAGACCACCTGTGACGGGAATAGTGCGTTGTAAACCTGGGTGATGATGAGGTTCACCCCGAACAGCATGATGGCGGAGCTCACCACTGCGGAATTCACCGAGTTCGCGACACCACCCGGGCCACCCCGGGTGTTCAATCCGGTGTCGCAGGCGATGATTGCCGCGAGCAGACCGAAAATCAGCGATTTGACCAGCGCGACAAGAAGATCAGTGGTCACGGCGAACGATGAGAAGGTGCCGACATAGGAGCCCGGCGTACCGTTCTGCGCGAAGATATTGAAGATGTAGCCGGTCAGGAAGCCGACGAAGACAACGAAGCCGCACAGCAGCACACTCACCAGCATCGCGGCGCCGAGGCGCGGCGCGACCAGCCTGCGCATCGGGTCGACGCCCATGACCTTCATGGCGTCGATCTCTTCGCGGATGGTGCGCGAGCCGAGGTCGGCGCAGACCGCCGAACCGACCGCGCCCGCGATCATCAGCGAGGTGACCAGCGGGGCGCCCTGCTGGATGATGCCGAGGCCGTTGGCGGCGCCGATGAACGAGGTGGCACCCACCTGGCCCGCCACCGAGCCGACCTGGATGGAGACGATCACGCCGATCGGAATGGCGACCAGCAAGGTCGGCGCCGCCGAGACGCTGGCCATGAACGCGCATTGCCGGACGAACTCGCCGAACGGAAAGCGCCTGCGGAAAATCGACACGAACAGCTCGGCGACCGCCGCGAAACCCATCGTGATCTGCCTGCCGAAGGTCTCCAGCGAACGCTTCGGATGATCTTGCCAGTAAGACCTCGTCCAATCGACCGCATCACTGAACCGTGACCCTGATGGTGGACTCTCGGTCGACTGCACTGGCTAACCCTCCTCGACGCCGGTTGGCTACCCCGGCGACTCGTTTGCTTGACGCACCTTACTACGGAGTAGTGCAGAACACACCACCGACTTGTGACCGCAGTCATAGATGTCGCTCACCGTCGCGGTAAAGGCCGCAAGACATTGGGAACGTCCCCAAAGATAGCGACCCGACCTCTGGCACAAGCTACAGCCCCATCTGCGCGAATGCCGGTTCTATACCGGCGGTTGCGAATTATTTCGGAGGATTCTCATCGAAAATCGAATTTGTTTCCGAGGACCAGCACAACGACTCTTTACTATCACTCGAGCACTAATGGACACGAGATTTTCACAATTGCGATAGCGAAATGCTATTGGCCCGTAAGATACATTTGGTCACAGATGTATGAAATAGGGTTGAAGCGCGGAACAGTGGGGACAACCCGGTAGTAGGTGACGCGCCCGAGGTCGATTACTGACACGATGGGTGCGACAGATTGATATCGTGCGGGCTTCCGACGTCTGGAGGGACATGTTCAGCAAACTCGCCAAGGTGGCCAACGCCGCCTTCGCCGTCGCCCTGGGCGCGGCGCTGCTCGGCACGGGCGCTGGGGCCGCTAACGCCCAAACGGGCCCGCCGGTGTTGGGCGGTGGATCCGGCATCATCATCGACAACCAGTTCGAGTGCACGGTCACAACTGTCGGCCACGACAACGCGGGACGTCTGGTCGGACTGACCGCGGGGCACTGCGGCGACCCGGGCGCACAGGTGTACGCCGAGGCCGATCGGGGCGCGGGCGTGATCGGCCGGTTCGCCTACTCCAACCATGATCTCGACTACGCCGTCATCCAATTCGATCCGGGCAAGATCACTCCGGTGAACCGGGTCGGCAACGTCACCATCACGGGAATCGGCGGACCGGCCACCTTCCCGCAGATCGTGTGCAAGGAAGGGCGCACCACCGGCAATACCTGTGGTATCGCCTGGGGCGACGTATTCCGGACGAACGTCGAGACCTGGAGCCAGATGTGCGTGGTGGAAGGCGACTCCGGTGCGCCGGTCGTCGTCGGCAGCACGCTGGTGGGCATGGTGAACGCCTACCTGGCCATCGCTTGCTTCGGTCCTGAGGTCGGTACCAACTTGAGCGCGGTCATGGCCGACATCAACGCACGCGGCGGCGTCGGCGCGGGTTACGTCCCGATCTGATCGGACACCACCCGATGAGCGGCCCGAACGGACAGCGATCCGTTCGGGCCGCTCATTTTTCGCTCGACGCCGGGGCGAGCGCCGGACCCGCGACCGCGCACTGCGGCATGCAATCCACATTGTCCAAGGTCGCCGGGCGCCGCTCGGGACGCAGCAGCACCGCGGCGAGCATCGCGCCGAGCACCAGCAGTCCGACGCACAGCCACATCGCGGTGGCGAAGCCGTCGTCGAAGGCGGCCGGATCGCCCAGCGCGCCCGAGATGCCCGCCAGGCCGGGCAGCGACGCCACCGCGAGCAGTTGCGCGGTCCGCGCCACGGCGTTGTTCACGCCCGAGGCGATGCCCGCCTCGCTCGCGGGCACCGCGCCGAGCACCGCGCCGGTGAGGGGAGCCACCAGCACCGCGAGCCCCAGTCCGAAGACGAGGACACCGGGCAGCACATCGGTGAGGTAGGTGGTCTCGGGCCCGATGCGCAGCAGCAACACCAGGCCCGCCGCCGCCAGCAACGGGCCCGCGGTCATCGGGATGCGCGGCCCGTGCGCTTGCGCCCAGCGCCCGGCGGGAGCCGAGAGCAGCAGCATGATCAGCGTGATCGGCACGGTCGCGACGCCGGACATCAGCGGCGAGTATCCCGCCACCAATTGCAATTCCAGCACCAGCAGGAAGAACACGCCACCGAGTGCGGCGTAGACCGCGAACGTCACCAGATTCGCCGCGGTGAACACCCGCGAGCCGAACAGCGCGGGCGGCACCAACGGGTGGTCGCTGCGCAGCTCGATCAGGACGAACGCACCCAGCAAGGCGACACCGGCCACGATGAGCAGGGGCATCGTGTCGATCAGTCCGAGGGTCAGCGCACCGAGGGCCAGCGCCACCACCAGCGCGCCGGGCACGTCGAGCCGGGTGGCCGCGTTCGGATCGCGGCTCTCGGGCACATGTCGCAACGCGACCAGCACGACGACCACGGCCAGCGGCACGTTGAGGAAGAAGATGGACCGCCACCCCGCGAGGTCGATCAGCCAGCCACCGAGAAACGGTCCGAGCGCACCCGCCACACCGCCGAAGCCGGACCACAGGCCGATCGCCGCGCCTTGATCGCGCTGATCGATGGACGAGGAGATCAGGGCCAAGCTGCCCGGCATGAGCATGGCGCCCGCGACGCCCTGCAGGATCCGGGCCGCGACCAGCATTTCGATGCTCGTCGCGGCCCCGCACAGCACCGAAGCGATCGCGAAAGCGATGGTTCCGGACACGAAGACGCGGCGGCGTCCGAGCTTGTCGCCGAGCGAGCCGCCCAGCAGGATGAACGAGGCCAGGGTCAGCGTGTACCCGTTCAGGGTCCACTGCAGTCCGGCGACATCGGTTTCCAGCGATTCGCCGATCCGCGGTAGCGCGATGTTGACCACCGTCGCGTCCAGCGAGGCGACCGACGATCCGAGGATGGTGGCCAGCAGAATCCAACGACCGGTGCCCGATTGCAGCCGCGGTAACTCGGTGGCGCTCACCAACCCAACCTAGCGGTCCGCAATGGTCCCGAGGGTCGCGGACTTCCCTGCTGGGATCGACCGACGTCCAGCTTCGTGCGTACCGAGCGAACAGTCGTGCCATCGACACACCAAACAGACAGTGCCACAGATAATTTCCTGGCTGTCGCGGACCTTCGACCGGTAGTCTCCGAGATAGCGCTCAGGGGGAGTGCGTTGATTGAAGGGATCAACATGTTTCGTCGATCTACGGTTCTGACGGGCATCATAGCCGCTCTGGCAATTCCGATACTCGGCACCGCTCCGGCGCAAGCCGACCCGGTCTGGTTCAAAGACCGGTACTCCTGCGAGGAGGAACGGGCGCGACAGAACGCAATGGGGGTTGATGTCGGCGTCTGCAAGCCGGTCCCGAAGTACCAGAACCCCTACCACGGATTCCGGTTCGACAAGTAGCGAATCACGCTGGTCGGCCGAGGTAGCACTGAGCTTCCACTCGTACCCCGGCTGACCAGCTCAAAGCGTTTGGACGCACACCACGAAGCGCCGCTTCTCATAGACGAAGCCAACCCCGCTGGTACATACGTTGACATCATCGGCGTTCTGTTGAATCTTGACGACCTTGACGCCTTCGATACTCGGCTCCGTGCAGTCGATCCGCTTGGGGTCCTCACCGCCCGTATCCATACAGCCGCCGACGACCCAATCGATGTCCAGGCAGTACGCCCCCGTCTCGATTCCGTTGACCGTCTCGGCATAGTAGTTGTCACGGTCGCCCACGCATTGCGAACTCTTCGACTTCTTCTCGACCACCTTGTAGTTTGCGGCGCGGCTACCACAGGATGCTTTCTCAATTGTCGCGTTGGTGGTGGTGCCCCCCAGCGTCACGCAGTCTCCGACGTTCGCGTCGAAGTCGGTGTTGCCGCTCGGCTTGCTCGTGGTCGGCTTGCCAGTGCTCGGCGTCGGCTTGCCCGAGGACGGCTTCGGCGTGCTGGTCACGACCGCGTCGATCGTCCCGTTGTCCACCGCGGGCTGAGCGGTGCCGCTGATTGTGGAACTGCACCCGACCAGCGACAGTCCCGCCGCTATGGCGAACCCGGCAAGGGCGAGACGACCCCAGGTCAGTTGACGAGACACGTACAGTCCTCCCGAGCTGTAACGCCGGCGAACTCACGCCCCCGTAATTCGAAGTTGCCATGGCTGTGCTTGAAATACCACGCCATGAATACACCATCGACCGAGCGCGCGTCGAGCCGAAGCCGGAAACGATCTGCCGCCAACCGGTCTGGGTATGGTGGGATTTCTGGTTCGAGAGGAGTTCCCGGTGAAGCTGATCAGCGCAATCGTCTGCTCGACCGCCGCGATCGGAGGCTCCCTCGTCTCCCCGGGAGTGGCCGCCGCCGCCGACGTGCACTGTCGCTCGGAACGCGGGACCGACGTCACCGTCATCGACGGGGAGACGGCCTGCCGGGCGGCGACCGACAGCTACGGCCGAGCTGGGGCCACCGGCATCGATGGGGTGGGCTATGCCAACGCGACGCTCGGCGCGACGGCCATCGGCATCGGGGCGGCAGGAGGCGTCGGCGCCAGCGAGGGCGCGGGCGGGATGCCCGTGGCGGTCGGCTTCGGCCCCGACGCCGTGGCGCTGACCTCGATCACCGACGCTCCCGAGGCGCGGACGTTCGCGATCTCGATCGCGCTCGAAGGGTCGCGAGCGGGAGTGGAGACCGCCGAACAGGCGGTCGTCTGCCTGGGCGTCGCGGCCTTCGCGTGGAACGCGACCACCGGCGACGCGTGCCTCGCCACGCCTTTCGGGCTCTGGCAGACCCACTGAACGGGTTACCCTGGTTGACCAGCCCGACTAACGGCGGTCAGGAGGTGACCCCATGGTTTCGGCAATGGCGGCGGACGACTTCGAGCCCGCCGATTCGGCGCGCGAGCAACTGGCGGCCCCGCGCGAGATGCTGGTCGACCCGCGTTTCATCCGGCTCGCCGATCAGTTCTTCGGGGTCTTCGCCCAGCCCACGCGCGGTGGCGGCGCACTGGCGGTCTATCTCGACGGCAGACCGGTGGTCGACATCTGGGCCGGCTGGGCGGACAAGGAACGCCGCTGGAACGGCGATACCGTCGCACTCACCTTCTCCACCGGCAAGGGCGTGGCCTCCACCGTCGTGCACCGCCTGGCCGAACGCGGGCTGATCGGCTACGACACGCCGGTCGCCGAGTACTGGCCGGAGTTCGCCGCGCACGGCAAAGACGACATCACCGTGCGCGATGTGCTCTCGCATCGCGCCGGATTGCACCGGGTGCGTGGCCTCGTTCCCGGCCGAGAGGGCATCCTGCACTACGACGCGGTGGTGCGGGCGCTGGCCGACAGCCCGCCGGACCCGCGCCGTATCCGCACCTCCGGCTACCACGCGATCACCTTCGGCTGGCTGGTCGCCGAGATCGTGCAGCGGGCCACCGGCACACCGTTCACCGACGTGTTGCGCACCGAGATCGCCGAGCCGCTCGGCTTGGACGAGTACTGGTTCCGCGTCCCGGAATCCGAACGGCATCGGATCGCCAAGATCTTCCGTCCGCTCGGCCCACCGGGAATCCGCTGGAACACCGCTTCCTCGGTGTTGTCCTGGGTGCGACCCGTGCGCGGGCTCGCCGAGGCGGGCATGCCGGAAAGCTTCGACGAACTGGTCCGTGACCCTCGGGTGCACGACTCGGTCATGCCCGGTTGGAACGGGGTGTTCACGGCACGCGCGCTGGCGCGGATGTACGGCGCGCTGGCCAACGACGGGGTGGTCTACGCAGGCCGACCGGAACGGGGCGCGTCCGGCGCCGGCGCGAGCGGATCGGAGCGCGTCGTGCGGTTCCTGCGGCCGGAGACGATCGCGACCATCAGCCAGGTGCAGCCCGCCCACAGCCGCGACTACGTGCTCGGTGTGCCGATTCGCTTCACCCTCGGCTATCACCGGCCGGTGCTGATGTCCAAGCAGCAGCCACGGAACGCGTTCGGTCATTACGGCGTCGGCGGCTCCGGCGCGTACGCCGACCTGGATCTCGGCATGTCCATCGCGTTCGTGACCAACGGGCTCGGCAGCATGGTGACCGCGCTCGGCGACGCCAGGCTGGCGCGACTGGCCGCCACGGCCCAGACCACGGTGCGCAAGTACAAGCGGATCACCCACTAGCGGGCCTTCCGACGACGCAGGTGGGGAGCCGACGCGCACAACATCGCGACGGTCCGCCTCGCGCGATTTCCCGACGCCCTCTCAGTGAGCTTTGTCACTAACAGGTTTGCGGAGAACCAACTTTCACCCATCTGTCGATCATCATCCGACGGGTGCGCGATGGCCTGACCGGGTGGTTTCACGGCATAGATACCCGCCAGGACCAATTGTGACCCACAGCACAAATCGACCGCGTGACGCATAACTCTGAAACGCGGGTGGCTCGAGCATGCGCCGAAACGGTAGGAAGGGACGAACGGGTCGGGCCGTCAATACCTGTGGGGCGCTCTTCTGGCTCCGCGCCGAAATGAAAGATCTCGCTACGTGCGCTGTCGCGCGCGCGAGAGATGGAATGGACGAGAAACCTATGCATGCCGCTTTGCACACCGCGTCGTTGCCTGCTCACCGTAAGGGAGCTCGGCTAGCCCGTCGGTTGCGCGAGGGCGTCCTGCTGTCCGCCGCGATCGCGGCGGCCGGTGTCATGCTCGTCGCGCCCGCGCAGGCCGAACCGATTCCGGGTATCGACACCGGCTCGGCCGCCGCGGCCACCGAGCCGGCGCCGCAGGCGAACTTCGCCCCGCCCTCGATCAACATCGCCGACGGCGAGGTCGTCGGCGTCGCCCAGCCGATCATCATCACCTTCAAGGAACCGGTGACCGACCACGCCACCGCCGAGCAAGCCATCAAGATCACCTCTTCGAAGCCTGCTCCCGGCCACTTCTACTGGCGCGGCGACAAGCAGGTCCGCTGGCGGCCGGACGAATTCTGGCCGGACAACACCGACGTGCAGGTGCAAGCGGGCGGCACCACCAGCTCGTTCCGCATCGGCGACGCGTTCGTCTCCACCGCCGACGACGAGACCCACACCATCACCGTCACTCGCAACGGCGAGGTGGTGAAGGAGATGCCCACCTCGATGGGCAAGCCCAAGCACGAGACGCCGAACGGCACCTACATCGTCGGCGAGCAGCAGCGCAAGATGATCATGGACTCGTCCACCTACGGCGTGCCGGTCACCGACCCCGAGGGCTACAAGCTCGAGGTCGAGTACGCCACCCGCATCTCCAACAGCGGCATCTTCGTGCACGCCGCTCCGTGGTCGGTCGCCCAGCAGGGCGTCTCCAACGCCAGCCACGGCTGCCTGAACGTCAGCACCGAAGACGCCCAGTGGTTCTTCGAGAACGTGCGCCGCGGCGACCCGGTGATCGTGCAGAACACGCAGGGCGGCACGCTCAGCGCCAGCGACGGCCTGGGCGACTGGAACTAACCGAGCCGCAAGACTCCGGTGTCTCCGGTCTTTGCCGTGACCGGAGACCGGCGGCGCTGATCGCCGCTGGAACTACCAGATCTTCACGCGCTCAGCGGGTTCCAGGTACAGCGCGTCGCCGGGCTTGACGTCGAACGCCTCGTGGAAGCTGTCGATATTGCGCACGACCGCATTGCAGCGGAACTCCGGCGGCGAATGCGGGTCGGTGGCGAGCCGGCGGATGGCCTCCTCCACGCGGGCTTTCGTGCGCCAGACCTGCGCCCAGCCGTAGAACACCCGTTGCAGGCCGGTGAGCCCGTCGATCACCGGCGCGGCGGCGCCGTCCAGCGAGATCTTGTACGCCTCCAGCGCGATGGAGAGACCACCGAGGTCGCCGATGTTCTCGCCGATGGTGAACTGGCCGTTCACGGTGTGCTCGTCGGGCAGTTCCTTGGGTGAGAGCACGTCGTACTGTTCGATCAGTGCGGTAGTCCGTTTGCCGAATTCGGCGCGGTCCTCGCCGGTCCACCAGTCCACCATGTTGCCGTCGCCGTCGTACTTCGCACCCTGGTCGTCGAAGCCGTGTCCGATCTCGTGGCCGATCACCGCGCCGATGCCGCCGTAGTTGGCCGCGTCGTCGGCGTTCATGTCGAAGAACGGCGGACGGAGGATCGCGGCCGGGAAGACGATCTCGTTCATGCCCGGGTTGTAGTAGGCGTTCACCGTCTGCGGGGTCATGAACCACTCGTCCCGGTCGACCGGACCGCCGAGCTTGTTCAGGTCCCGATCGTGCTCGGCCGCGTAACCCCTGCGATAGTTGCCGAGCAGATCTGCCGGGTCGATCACCACACCGGAGTAGTCCCGCCACTTGTCGGGGTATCCGATCTTCGGGGTGAACTTCTCCAGCTTGGCCAGCGCGGCGAGCCGGGTGCCTTCGCCCATCCACTCCAGCTCGGCGATATTGCGGCGGTATGCCTCCTGCAGGTTGGCCACCAGCTCGACCATCCGCTGCTTGGCCTCAGGCGGGAAGTGCTCGGCCACATACAGTTTGCCGACCGCCTCGCCGAGCAGGTCCTGCACCAGCGTGACGCCGCGCTTCCAGCGCTCCCGATTCTCCTCGGCGCCGGTGAGCGTGCGGCCGTAGAAGTCGAAGTTCTCCTCGACCACCGCCTCGGTCAGATACGGCGCACGCGAGCGCAGCACCCGCCAGGCCGCCCAGGCCTGCCAATCCGCGAGCGGCTCCTCGGCCCACAGCCGCGCGAAGGTGCGCAGATAGTCCGGCTGGCGGACCACCAGCTCGGCGAACAACTCGGGCCCGGCCGGGTCGACGCCGTCGGCCAGCGCGGAAGTCCAAGCGGCCCAGTCGAACTCGGGATTCTCGGCGACCAAGGCATCGAACGTGACCAGGTTGTACCTGAGCTCGGCGTCGCGGCGGCGCACCACGTCCCAGTGCCCGGCGGCCAGTTTCCGCTCCAGTGCGAAGATGCGGTCGCCGACGGTGCCGAGGTCACTCGGCAACAGCGCGGCGACGTGGGAGTCGGCGGCGGCCAGGGCGAACATGCGGTTGATGTGCGCGATGTACTTCGCCCGGATCTCGGCGAACTCGTCGGACCGGTAGTACGACTCGTCGGGCAGGCCGATGCCGGACTGGGTGGCATGCACCAGATAGCGGTTGGAGTCCTTGTCGTCGGTGTCGACGAAAACGGCGACGGCTCCACCGACGCCGGTGCGTTGCAACCGGCCGAGCAGCGAGGCGAAAGCCTTCTTGTCGCCGACCTCGGCGATCGCGGCGAGCTCGGTGGCGATCGGCGCGAGCCCGGCCGCGGCCACCGCATCGGTGTCCATGAAGCTGGAGTACAGGTCGCCGATCTTGCGTGCGTCGCTGCCCGGCTCGGCGTCGGCGTCGGCGGCA
Source organism: Nocardia gipuzkoensis (assembly GCF_021183645.1). Lineage (NCBI taxonomy): Bacteria > Bacillati > Actinomycetota > Actinomycetes > Mycobacteriales > Nocardiaceae > Nocardia > Nocardia gipuzkoensis. The sequence goes on from NZ_CP089225.1 coordinate 2,535,979, forward strand.
TTCCGGATGATCGCCTGCACGTCCAGCTCGGCCTGGTCGTACAGCGCGCGGAAGGCGCCGTCCACCGCCCGGTCGGCCGGAATCCGGTGCTCGGCCAGCCATTTGCCGTTGACGTGCGCGAACAGGTCGTCCTGCACCCGCACGTCCTGGTCGAGGTGGGACAGATCGATACCGGAAGGACGGGTCGCTTCGGAAGTCACGGTCTCCAGTATGCCGATGTGCCTGCCGGCCGGGCGCCGGGCACGGAACTCAGACGGGTGACACGACGCGGTCGAATTCGCCGTCGTGCGCGCCGAGCACGAAGGCGTCCCACTCCTCTGGGGTATAGGTCAAGGTGATCTCGCCGTGGCGCAGTGCGGTGTGACCGTCGGCGGTGGTGTGCGCGCGCAGTTCGCCATGCGATCGCCCATGGGTGCGCAGGGCGTCGAGGAACGCGGTCCATTCGGCTGCGGTGACGGTGATGACGGGCTCTTCGGCGGGGCGGTCGGCCGGGTTGCGGCGATACTTGCTGTCACGAATGAGCACCGCGTCACCCTCGAACCGGACCTCGACGCATTGGTTGCCATTGTTCGATCTGGTCGATGTGAACCAGCCGGTGCGTACCGGCCGTGCGGTGATGGCCATGGGCAGGATTTTACACGCGGGAATAGCGTCTGATCAGGGCTAACGACTCCATCCGTGAGAGCGACTGCTGCATCGCGCGCTGGTAGGCGAAGCGCAGATCGCGGACCAGATCCGGGTCTTCGACGGCCCCGCCGAACACCGCGCTCTCCACCCAGCCGAAGGTGGGCAGCTGCTCGCCGGCGAAGTCGATGAGGTGGAAGCTGGACCCGCCGAGCACCGCGCCCGCGGTGGCCGCGAACGGGATCACACGCACCTCGACGGTGTCCAGCTCCTCGATCATCTCCGCCAAATAATCCAGCTGCCCGCGCAGCACGTCCGGGCCTCCGGTCTGCTGCAACAGGGTGCCCTCGCCGAACACCGCGGTCAGCTCCACCGGCTGCGCGCCGCGCAACCGCTGCTGGCGTCGCATCCGGATCGCCACCAATTGCTCGACCTGGACGGGGCGAATCATCACGTCGGCACTGATCAGGGCGCGGGCGTAGTCCTCGGTCTGCAACAAGCCGGGCACGACGAGGCTGTCGTAGCTGCGGATGCTCTGCGCGCCGTATTCCATGCCGTACAGCCGCTGCAACTCCGGCCCGATCAGTGCGGAGGACTTCGTCCACCATCCGCGCTGCTTACTGGTTTCCAGCAGCGCCAGCAGCTCGGCGCGTTCCTCGGCTTCCACCTCGAGCAGTTCGAGCACCGGGCCGATGGTCTTCGTGGTGAGTACCCGCCTGCCCTTCTCGACATGGGACCAGTTGGCCGGGGTGAATCCCACTCGCCGCGCGAAGCCCGCGGAGTCGAACCCCCGCTGTTCGCGCAGTTCACGCAGCCGAAGCACCAGTTCCCAACGGGCCACGGTGGGCGAGACGGGTGCCATAGGTGGGGATGCTACGCCCACCCGGACGCGCCGCCCGGTGACTATTGTCAAGCGACTTGCGCGGGGCTACTGTCGAAACCAGCGATCGATATCTTCCGAGCACGCTCCACCGGCAGCGAGGCGAGGTTGTCATGAGTACATCGCGCATCGAATCAGGCAGACAGCTCGCGTCCACGGAGTTCCCGGCGATCCAGGACGCGTTCGCTCGCTGCCGTCGCTACCGCGAGGACAACAAGCTGTACGCCCTCGTGGATCCGATCCTCGGTCGCATCATGCTGGAAGTCGGCGCGGTCGGAGCGGTCGTGATGCCCGCCGTGTTCGGCCGGCGCGTGCGCGAGCGGCTGGCCGCCGGAGCCGAGTCCCGGCCGGGACCGGTCATCGCGCATCCGCGGGCGGACCGCTGGACGTTCCTGACCGGCCCCACCGACAACTCCTATTTCGACACCGGACTGTTCGCCGATCTGTTCCGGGTCTGCGCCTCGATCGCACTGCCGGGCAGCCACATCGTGCTGCCCTCACCCACCGACGAGCACGGCGGCTACCGAACCTGGGTCGTGGCGCCCGACGGCGACTTCCGCCGCGAATTCGCCGAGGTGATCGCCGCGACCCGGGCGTGCGCCGCGGCTACCGGGGCGTCGGCGCGGGTGGCGGAGTGAGCGTGATGCTGTACTTGTCCTGCAGCTTCTGATTCCACTCGCGCTCGCACTGCTCGATCTTGGACTGGTCGTTGCCGGCCTTGTTCACGCAGTCCACGAAGTCCTTGCCACCCGAGTCGATGAAGAAGCTGTAACCGACGATGGTGAGCAGGACTGCGCCGACGATGCCGAGCACACCCAGGACCACACCGGTGATCGCCATGCCCATGCCTCCCGCGGTGCCCGCGCGGGCTTTGACCACCGCGATGACGCCGAGGATGACGGCGAAGACGCCGCAGGCGTAGCCGCCGATGATCGTCCAGAAGAACAGCAACGCGAGGATGCCGAGCACCAAGGCGGTGATCGCCAGGCCGCGGCCTTTCGGCGATTCCTGCCAGTAGGCGGGCTGACCGCCGGGGGGCGGTGGGTACTGACCCGGTGGCGGGTATTGCCCCGGCGGCGGATACTGGCCGGGCGGCGGGGGCGGATATTGCGACATGGACTTCCTCTCCGTCGGTGCCTCGCGATGCTCGGTCCGGACGAGGTGATCCGGGGGTGCACGCGTCGCCTACTGATCGCGCTCCCTACGGACGGATGTTAATGCGAACCGGCTATTGGGCGCCCAGTCGTGCGTGCATCTCCCATACCAGGATTTCCGACGGCCGCCGCGCCACCACACGTTGGCCGCCCGACCTGGTCAAACGCACCGCGTCCCCCTCGTAGAGCGGGCCCACACCCTCCATGTCCACCTCTCCGCGCGCCACGAACAAGTGCAAATAGGGCGCGTCGGGTAGGTCGATCACTTGCTCGGCGCCCGGCTCCGTGCTCGCCATACGTGCCACGTGCAGCGCCGAATGGCTGCTGTTGATGGCGATGGCGGTGCGATCGCGGTAGCGAGGCAGGCCGGAAGCGACCGTCACCAGACCGCCCCCGGCCAGTTCGTCATCGATTTCGAGCTGCTCGTAACCGGGGATGAGCCCCGGCTCGTCGGGCACGACCCACATCTGCACGAAATGCACGGGCTCGTCGTGCTCGGGGACCCGGCCGTCCAATCGCCACGCGTCGTTCTTCTCCGAATGCAGGATGCCGGTGCCCGCGCTCATCCGCTGGGCCAGCCCGGGATAGATGACACCGCTGTGGCCCAGGGAATCCTGGTGCACCAGGCTGCCGCCGAGCACCCAGGTGACGATCTCCATGTCGCGATGCGGGTGAGTGTCGAAGCCCTGCCCCGGGGAGACGACGTCTTCGTTGTTGACCAGCAGCAGGCCGTGGTGGGTGTTGTCGGGATCGTAATGTTCCCCGAAGGAGAACGAGTGCTTCGAATCCAGCCAGGAGACCCGCGTCTTCATGCGGTCGCCGCCACGGTGGACATCGATGTGTGGTGTCGTGAGTGTGGACATCATGGTCCTCCTCTCGGGACCGTGCACCGATCGCCATTCAGGGTAGGAGCACTTCCGCCGCGGTACTCCGCATTCCTAGTAAATTGTGCCGCACTCGGCATTTTACGCGAGCGACCGGAAGGTGAACGGCAGGCGAGCAGAACCGACCGGTAGGTCGAAACGCCGGGTCACCTCGTCGGATATCGTGGTCCGACCCCGATTGCCAAGCGCGACAACGACAACCGGAGGTAACGACGTGCTGGACTCCGACGACCTCGCCCGGATCGAGCAGCAACTCCGCAGCGAAGCTCGTCGCGACGGCATCGCGCACTTCGTGATCGGCGTCGCCGTGTTCCGCGAAGGCCGGCTCCTGGTGGTGCGCCGGGTCGCCGACGACTATCACGGCGGTATGTACGAACTTCCCGGCGGGGGCGTCGAATCTGGGGAGACATTCGCCGCGTGCGTGGAGCGGGAATTGCTGGAGGAAACGGGCCTGCGGATGCGCGCCGTCACCGACTTCCTGGGCGGATTCGATTACGCCACCCGAACCAAGGCGAAAGTGCGCAAATACACCTTCGTCGTGGAAGCACAGCCAGGTGACGTCGCGCTCGCGCCAGGGGAGCACGACGCCTTCGCCTGGATCGACGCGGACGCGCTCGACGGGCTGCCGATGGCGCCCGACATGCGGGAGACCGTGAGCGTGCTCGTCGACCGGGTGTGACCCGCCCGCCGCGGGACTTCGTCACCGAGACGCAGCGTGCGGCGTCGGCGGCGAACGCAGTACGCTCGCGGACGTGTCGACTGGTCACGCCGAAGGCCTCACTCCCGCAGAGCATCGGCCGGTGGGACTGCGCGTCACACTTCGGCAGAGTCCGGGCGTGTCGCGGCTGGCCGTGGTGCGTTTCGCCGGGCAATTCGGCGACGGGATGTTCCAGGCGGCGTTGTCCGGCGCGATCCTGTTCAATCCCGAGCGGCAGACCGACCCGCTGGCCATCGCGGCGGGCTTCGCGGTGCTGCTGCTCCCGTATTCGCTGATCGGACCGTACGCGGGGGCGCTGCTGGACCGGTGGGATCGGCGCACCGTGCTGCTGGTGGCCAATGTGGTGCGCGCCGTTCTGATCGCGCTGGCGAGCGCGGGGCTGCTGGCCGGGGCCGACGAGACGCCGCTGCTGTTGCTGGCTTTGGCGGTGGTGGGCGTCAGCCGATTCGTCCTGGCCGGAGTGTCCGCGGCGCTGCCGCAGGTGCTGGCGCAGGCGTGGCTGGTGCCGATGAACTCGGTACTGGCCACGGTCGCCTCCGGGTGCGCCGGATTGGGCGCGGCCGTCGCCGTGGGTGTGATCGGGTTGATCGGAGCGGGGGACTTCGGCTCGGCGGTCGCGGTCGCGATCAGCGGCATCGGGTCGGTGGTCGGCGCGGCGCTGTCGGCAGGGTTCCGGCCGCGCGTGCTCGGTCCGGGGCCCGACGCGGCCAAAGGCGAGAACACCGTGCACGCGATCGCCACCGGACTGCGCACCGGCGCCAGGGCGGTATGGGAATCGAGAGTGGTCACGACGGCGATGCTGGGCATCGGGACCCATCGGATCGTGTTCGGCATGAATACGCTGATCATGGTGCTGGTCTTGCGCCACCCCCCGGTGGACTCCTCCGGACTCAGTGGTGGCCTGGTCGGTTTCGGTGTCGCGATCGCCGCGACGGCGGCGGGGATGCTGGTGGCCGCCGTCGTCACGCCACTGCTCATTCCCCGGCTGGGGCGAGCGCGCACCGTGATCGCCGGTCTGATCTCCGCGATGCTGGTGCAACTGACATTGGTGACGCCGATCGCGTTCGCCGACTCGGACGCCGCGGCGGAGCGGGCGCACGAACTCCTCTTGGTCGGCGCCTTCCTGCTGGGCCTGGCCGGACAGACGATCAAACTGACCGGTGACGCGACCATGCAGATCGATATAGACGACGCCCGGCGCGGTCAGGTCTTCGCGTTGCAGGACACCGTCTTCAACATCGCGTTCGTGCTGGCGATCGCGGTCGCCGCCCTGGTCGTTCCGGATGACGGGCACTCGGCCGCCGTGGTGCTCGGCGGCGCGGCGACCTACGCCACGGGCATCGCTGCCATCGCGTTGAACATGCGACGCGGCGCACTCAGGCGATGAAAGGCTCGTCGTCGAGGTCTCGTCCGTCGCGGCCGAGCCAGTGTGCGATGTGCTCGGGAAGCGGGCCCGCGGCCGGGCTGCCGAATGGTGCGCCTCCCTGATCCGGCTCCGGCAGGGGCGAATCCGGTAGCTGTTCACCGCTGGGCGCAAGATCCGGCACTGGAGCGTCCGTTCGCACGATCCAGTCCAGCGGCTCGCTCGACGCGTCGCCCGGCAGACCGGTGACGTGGTGGTTCCACGTGCCGAGGCCGGTGGGATCGGTGAAGAAATGGTCCAGCACCCCGTCGTCGTCGAGATCCAGCGCGGCGATGTCGGCGCGGCCCGAGCCGGCCGAATCCCACAGCGCGTCGTCGGCGATGCCGTCCCCGTCGAAGTCCAGCCGCACCGCGTCGGCCGTGCCCGTGCCGCCGAGTTCCAGATCGGCCTCGCTGGTCCACACGTGCACAGGTCCGTCGCCGGTACCGAACACGTACTCGATCTCGTTCATATGTCCTTGGACGCGTGCGGCGCCGCTCCGGTTCCATTACGCGCGGGCTTTTCGATTCACCGTCCCCCGTTCGCGACTGTCGTTCCGGTAAGTTGACCTGTCAGCGGCCGACCGACAGGAGTCAACACGACATGGGTTCTCCGGTGCACCACCTCGACGCGGTACGAGAACTGCTGGACACGTGGAGAATTCGATCCGCCACCAGGCGCCCGATCACCGGCTAGCCGCGGCCGGGCCGACGTGACGCGCGCATTCGCAATCGCATCCCCTTGGGCACCGGCCATGGTCGGCGCACTGCTCGTCGGCGCCGTCGCCCTGCCCATGCCCGCCGCGCAGGCCGCGCCGTTCCCGTGGGCGCCGCCGCCGGTGAACAGCTGCGGCGAGGTCGGTTTCGACCCGCTCGCTCGCGAGCCCGATCCGGCACAACCCCCTCCGCCACCGCTGCCGCCGCAGATCGACATCCCGGTGCCCATTCCGGAGTTCACGCCGGTTCCGGTGCCCGACCCGCCGCAGGACAACACGCGCATCGTCCCCGACCCGCTGCCGGCGAATCCATGTGACAACCCGTGCCCGGACATCAGGGACAACCCGAAGCATCCCGAGCCGGATCCCGACCCCAGCCCGACGCCCGAGACCGGCACCGACGAGGGAACCGGTACCGACGAGGGAACCGGTTCGAGTTCCGGCTCCTCCGGCTCCGCCTCGGGATCAGGTTCGGGCTCCGGTTCCGGCTCTGGTTCCGGTGCGCCGGTCAAGCTGCCGCGCATCGAATTCAAGCCCGAAATCGAGCCGATTCCGGTGCCGGTGCCCGGCGGACCGGGCGAGGAGCCACAGCCCGCTCCACCCCACGTGGTCCATCCGGCCGAACCGGGTCCGCTCGCGGCGCCGGTGGCCGCGCCGAGGGTCGAGTCGGTCCGGCTGGTCGAGCAGGTGACCGGGCACGGCTCGCAGAACCGCACCGACATGCGCTGGCAGGTCGACGGAACCGATCTCGGCCTGATGTGGGAGACCACGCCCGGTGAGGTCGCCGTGGTGTTCGGTGACACCTTCGGCAAGGGCTGGGGTGGCGGCGGCGCGGGCAACGACGATCAGGACTGGCGCAGCAACGTCATCGGTTTCAGCACCGACCGCGATCTGTCCGACGGGCTGACCCTGGACACCTTCGCACAGGACAGTCGCTGTCACGCGGCGGAGATCCTGGGCAGCCGCAAGGTCAAGAACTGGGAGACCACCACCATCCCGACCTCCGGGTTCGCCGTCGGGAACCGCCACTACCTCAGCTACATGTCGGTCAACAGGTGGAGCCGCATCCCGGGGCTGTGGTGGACCAATTACGGCGGTATCGCCTACTCCGACGACCACGGTCGAACCTGGCGGAAAGACCAGCATGCCAAGTGGGACAACCTGTTCGGCCTCGGCAAGTTCCAAGTGGCGGCCATGGTGCCGCACGACGGCTACGTCTACATGTTCGGCACGCCCAACGGGCGCGTCGGCATGATCGCCCTGGCCCGCGTGCCCGAACACCAGATTCTGAACAAGTCCGCCTACCAATACTGGGTGGGCGGCAGCTGGGCGCCCGCCGCCGAGAACCACGCCACCCCGTTGGTACTGGGCATGGCCAGTGAGCTCTCGGTGCGCTACGACCGGGAGACCGAGCAGTGGCAGATGGTCTACCTGGATTCGGCCCGTGGCGCGATCGTGTTGCGTACCGCGGCGAGCCCGCAGGGCGCGTGGACGGACGCGATACCACTGGTCTCCACCGCCGACTACCCGAAGTCCTACGGCGGGTTCATCCATCCGTGGTCGACCGGCGAGGACCTGTACTTCATGATCTCGGCGTGGGACAGCTACAACGTGTATCTCATGCACGCCCGGCTGGATCCGAGCGCGCGCCGGGGTCAGCCCGCCCGCACGAATCGCACCGGCTGACCCGGTCGCGCCTGCGCGATCACGTCGACGTCGGCATCGAGGAGCACCGCGATCACCGGATAACCGCCCGTGACCGGGTGATCGGCGAGAAAGACGACCGGTTGCCCGCTCGGCGGCACCTGGATCGAGCCGAGCGCCATGCCCTCGGTCGGCAGTTCACGGGTGACCTTGCGGGTCAGCGGTGGACCGGTCCGGCGATCCAAGCGGGCGCCGATCCGGTCGGTCTCGGAGGAGACCTCCCATTCGCCATCGAACAGGGCCGCGGCATCGGAGAACCAATCGTCGCGCGGGCCGAGCACGGCGCGGACGGTGACGGCGTCCGCGGGCAACAGGGCGACCGGGGCAACGTCCACGACCGGAATCGTGTGCGGAGAAGGACCGATCGGGAGGCGATCGCCCTTTCGCAGAGGCTCCGGCCCCAGACCGGACATGGTGTCGCGGCTGCGGGATCCGAGCGTCGCCGGTACGTCGATGCCGCCGCGCACCGCGACGTAGCCACGCAGTCCGAGGGAGGCGTAGCCGAGCCGGAGTGCCTGACCCGGCTCGAGTTTTAGGACGCTCGCGTGCCCCACCGGCCTGCCGTCGACGGTGGCGGGCGCAGGCGCGCCGGTGACCGCCAGCATGACGTGCTCCTCGGCGCGCAGGGCGAGCCCGCCGAGGAGCACTTCGATCGCCGCGTGCCCCTCCGGGTTGCCGACCAGCCGATTGGCCAGCCGCAGTGACCCGCGGTCCGCCGCACCCGCGAGGCCGACACCGGAATCGAACCAGCCCGGCCTTCCGAGATCCTGGATGGTCGCGAGTGGACCGACCTCGTCGACGACGATCATCCGTCGCTCCTCGCATCGACGAACCGAACCGTGGCGCCCGCGCGGATCAACGCGGGCGGATCGCGCTCGGCATCCCACATCCTGAGGTCGGTGGTGCCGATCAGCTGCCACCCGCCGGGCGTGCTCCGCGGATACACCGCACTGTATCCGCCGGCGAGCGCCACCGCACCCGCCGGAATCGATGTGCGCGCCTGTGCCCGGCGCGGAACGGAGAACCTGCCGTCAGACGCTTCCAAGTAGCCGAAGCCCGGCGCGAATCCGACAAAGGCACACCGCCACACCGTGCCCGTGTGCGCGGCGATCACCTCGGCCGTCGTGATTTCCAGCAACCGTGCCACGTCGTCGAGATCGACGCCGTCGTAGCGCACCGGGATCGCTACCGGTTCGGGTCGGAAAGCGTTGTCCGGCAATGTTCCACGGGAAACACCGGTCGACTGCTTGGCGTGCAGGGAAATGAGGAGCGTCGTCAGCGCACGGCGGACCGCTTCTCCATCGCGCGGCACGTCGAGCGTCAGCAGTACGGTTTCCGCTGCCGGAAGCATGTCCTGCACGCCGGGTACCGGGCGATCGCGCAGCGCCGCTACGAGTTCCGCGACCAGGTCACGCCGCTGGGGCGTGATCAACAGCGCCCGATCGCCCGCCGCGCGGATCGCCTCCTCGGCCGCCTGCCGCTGCGCGCGGGTCACCGGGCCCTCCGTCGTCATGTCCGGCCTCAGCCGAATGGCTCGACCGGCACGCCGACTTCGTCCAGCGCGGTGCGGATGGACCGGGCGATCTGCACCGCTGCGGGGGAGTCGGCGTGCACGCAGATGCTCGCCGCACGCACCGTGACCTCGCCGGAGCCGTCGGCCGCACGCGCAGCGCCCGACTTGGCGATCAAAACGGCCTGTGCGACCGCCTCCTGCGGTCCCAGCACCGCACCGGGCGTACCGCGCGCGGCAAGCGAGCCGTCGGGCGTGTAGGCACGGTCGGCGAAACCTTCGCCGACGAAGCGCACCCCTGCGGCCTCGGCGGCAACCTCCAACTGGGTCCCCGCCGGGCCGAGCAGGGCGAGCCGCAGGTCGTACTCCGCCATCGCGGCCACCACCGCGTCGGCCACATCCCGATCGCGCGCGGCCGAGTGATACAGCGCCCCATGCGGTTTCACGTAGCGCACCCGATCGCCCACGGCTCTCGCGAAAGCGTCGAGCCCGCCGACCTGATACAGCACCTCGTCGCGCAGTTCGCCGGGCGCGACGGCGATCTCTCGCCTACCGAAACCGGCCAGGTCGCGATATCCCACGTGGGCGCCGATCCGCACCCCCTTCTCCACCACGAGCGCACAGGTCCTGCGCATGATGGCAGGGTCACCCGCGTGGAATCCACAGGCGATGTTCGCGCTGGTGACGATGTCGAGCATGGCGGCGTCGTCGCCCATCATCCACGGTCCGAAGCCCTCGCCGAGGTCACTGTTCAGATCCAGCGCCATGTACGTCCTCCATTTATTGCCTACGGCATTACGATTCTCTCGCCGGAGCGCTCGCTCGGGCAAGGACGCCCCGGCCGCGCGACCTGGGTCACAGCGCACGGGTTCGGCCCGCCGCGCCAAGTACGCTCAGTTCAATCATGGCCACGTATTTCGATCCGAAGTCCTGGTCGCCGCTGCGGGCTGTCGATCTCGGAAAGCGCCTGTTCGATCAATCCTGGCTGGAACAGTGGGTCGCGCTGAGCACCGCCTGGATGGATCCGGTCGCCGACCTCGGCGCGGGCACCGTGACGGCGCTGCTGCCCGATGTGCTGATGACCATGCTCAGCGAGGGCATTCTGAGCCGGTTCGGCGGGCAGGAGGTCAGTGCGACACTGCTCGGTCACGACCTGCACGCCACCCTGCAGGTGCTCAAGGTGCGCCGCCGCGGCGCGCACTTCCAGACCAAGACCGTGCTGTCGCGGCTGCGCTGGGACGATCACCCGATCGAGTCCGTGACCGTCATCGCGCACGGCGTCCGCCTGATACCCGGTGTGCCGACCAAGGTGCGCACCGCGCGGCTCGACCTCGACGGCACCGTCACCACCGCGGCGCTGGTCGGGTGGCTCAACACCCAGCCGCTGGACTGGGCCCTGGACGTGCACCCGAGCGGACTGATCCGAGCCCGGCACCGCCGACGACTGCTCACCGCGCTGGTGGACGCATCGGTCCGCGACAACCGGCTGTACATCGAGATACGCAGAGCGACGTGGTTCGGCGTCCGGATACCCCGCCGCGTGATCGACGTGCCCGCCATACCGCTCGAGCGCCTGCCCAAGGATGCCCGGATCGCGCACGCCGACCGCGACGGCGATCTGATCCGGTTCCGCGTGGAACTGCCGGAGATCACCGGGTCGTTCGATCTCGCCCAGATGCGCTCGGCGATCCTGGCCGGAACCACCCTGATCGTCTTCTGACCTGGTCAGCTCTGCGTCTTCCACCATTCGAGCAGCGCCGCCTCGGCTTCGTCGCGGTCCATCGGACCGCGGTCGAGGCGCAGTTCCTTCAGATAGCGCCAGGCCCGGCCGACCTCGGGACCCGGCGGCAGGCCGAGCAGTTCCATGATCGCGTTGCCGTCCAGATCCGGGCGGACCTTGGCCAGGTCCTCCTGTTCGCGCAATCGCTCGATCCGGGATTCCAGCTCGTCATAGGTGGCGCGCAGCGCGGCGGCCCTGCGCTTGTTGCGGGTGGTGCAGTCGGCACGCACGAGTTTGTGCAGGCGGGGGAGCAGGTCGTCGGCGTCGGTGACATAGCGGCGGACCGCGGAATCGGTCCACTGGCCTTTGCCATAGCCGTGGAAACGCAGGTGCAGGAACACCAGCCGGGCCACGTCCTCAGTGAACTGCTTCGGGTATTTCAGCGCCCGCATCCGTTTGCGCACCATCTTCGCGCCGACCACTTCGTGGTGGTGGAAGCTGACCCCGCCGCCCGGCTCGTTGCGTTTGGTGTCGGGCTTGCCGATGTCGTGCAGCAGCGCGGCCCAGCGCAGCACCAGGTCGGGGTCGCCGTCTTCCTGGTCGATGGCCTGCTCGAGCACGGTGAGTGAATGCCAGTAGACATCCTTGTGCTGGTGGTGTTCATCGATCTCCAGCTTCATCGCTGGGACCTCCGGCAGCACCCGCTGCGCCAGACCGGTCTCACACATGACGTTGATGCCGTCGATCGGATGCACCCCCGCGATCAGCTTGTCCAGCTCGACCCGCACCCGTTCGGCGGTGATGCGGTCGATCTGGTCGGCCATCGCGGTGATCGCGGTGTTCACCCGGGGATGCGGCTCGAAGCCCAACTGAGAGACGAACCGCGCGGCGCGCAGCATGCGCAACGGGTCGTCGTTGAACGAATCCTCCGGCGCGGCAGGCGTATCCAGTACCCCCTCGAGCAGGGCGGACATGCCGTCGAGCGGGTCGACGAACTCCAGCGCGCCGTCGGCGCCGATCTTCACGGCCATGGCGTTCACCGTGAAGTCCCGGCGCACCAGGTCCTCTTCGAGCGAGTCACCGAAGGTCACCTCGGGATTGCGGGACACCCGGTCGTAGCTGTCCGCGCGGAAGGTGGTGATCTCCAGCTGCTGACCGGCCTTGGCCGCGCTGACCGTGCCGAACGCCAGACCACCGGTATCCCACAGATGATCGGCCCACCCACGCAGGATGTCCTGCACCGCCTCCGGCCGCGCGTCGGTGGTGAAATCCAGATCGGTTCCCAGCCGGCCGAGCACCGCGTCCCGCACGCTCCCGCCGACCAGGTACAGCTCGTGCCCCCGCGCCGCGAACAGCTCGCCGAGGGGCGTCAGCACATCCGATAGCCCCCCGAGCGTCACCGCCGCCGCGGCCAGCAATCGGGTACGTCTATCCAGCGCAGCGTCCTCGGACTTCGGCGAAACCACGAATGAGCAGCTTACCGAGCCACCACAGCGAATACGGCGGCGCAGCCCCGCACAGCAGCCCCGATATATAAGGACTCCGATATCAACCCAGCCAGCGGCCTCCGAGCACGAGCCTCCACCACCAGAACCAGCCAACCGCGAACCGCTCCCGCCCCACGCCGCCGTGGGCCGCCGCTCCACTGGTTCCAGAGAAGACGAGACCGATCAGCGCCGTCGGCGCCGCTCTGACCGAGCGACCGCAGCCACGATGCATTACGACCACCGATCGACCCCGACCATCAGCCACCCAAATCACACCCACTTCGTCCTGACCTCGGCTGCCCAGCGCACCCCCGCTCCGAATCTCGAGCAATGCGAGACCGAGCATCCGCAGTTCACAGCCCCGGTCTCATCCGAGCACCCGCCGTACACCACGAATCCCCGATCGACTCGACGTCCAGCCACCCGACCCACGAGCCCTTCGCTCAGAACTCGAAGACCAACGCGCCGGCGCACCCCAACCCCAGGTTTCGAGCGAAGCGAGACCGAGCATCAACCGATCACCACCCGGCTCTCATCCGAGCATCCACCCGCACACCCCGATCACCAATCGACCCGACGATCAGCTCCGAACGCATGCACGATGTCCAGCGCCCGAAGACCAACGTGCCCGGCGCACCCCAACCCCACATTTCGAGCGAAGCGAGACCGAGCACGCGCCGTTCGCGGCCCGGCTCGCGTCCGAGTGGCCGCCGCGTCCGCGACGAAGTCGCCAGCGGCGGTCGCTCGGACGCGAGCCACAAGGGGGCCGCGAACACGCAGCGCCGCAGGCGCTGCAAATTAGACACAGTAGGATTGCCAGGTGTCTCCGGCCGATCGTGCGAACAGTCGACGCCGCCAGCCTCGGCGCCGCGGTTCGGCCGCCAATGCCGCGAAGCCGCGGATGCGCACGGTGCGGGAGACCTCGGCAGGCGGGCTGGTGGTCGACGGCTTGGACGGGCCGCGGGAATCACGCAGTGCCGCTCTCATCGGACGCACGGATCGCCGTGGGCGGTTACTGTGGTCGCTGCCGAAAGGACATATCGAAGAAGGTGAGACCGCCGAGCAGACCGCGATCCGCGAGGTCGCCGAGGAGACCGGCATCAACGGTGTCGTGGTCGCCGAACTCGGCAGCATCGATTACTGGTTCGTGACAGACGGTCGGCGGGTACACAAAACGGTGCATCATTATCTGCTGCGTTCGGTCGGTGGTGAACTGTCCGACGCCGACGTGGAAGTGACCCAGGTCGCGTGGGTTCCGTTGGGTGAACTGAATTCTCGGCTGGCCTACGCCGACGAGCGGCGGCTGGCGGAGATGGCGAACAAGCTGATCGACCGGATGGAGACCGGCAAGCGATGACGCGTGGACTGTTCCGGATCTTCGTGGCGGTCCTGACCATCCTCGGCCCGGTGACGACGCTGCCACTGCTCGATTCCGCGTCGGCCGAGGCGCAACCGGCCGGGTCCGGTACCTCGTCGAATCCCAAATTCCTCAAGCTGTCGCTCGATTCGGTGACCCCGACCACGGTGACCACCAGCAGCGATTCCCTGCTGACGGTCTCGGGCACGGTCACCAATATCGGTGATCGTGTGGTGGACGATGTCAGCATCCGCCTGCAGCGGGCGGCGGCGATCACCACGCCGATCGGGTTGCGCGCCACCCTGCGCCTCGATGAGGTCAACTACGACGTGAACGGTGAGTTCGAGGACGTCGCGCAGCGACTGAATCCGGGGCAGCGCAAGCAGTTCACGTTGAGCATCCCGTTGCGCTCCGAGAGCGGCGCCACGTCGCTGCGCATCACGGAGCCGGGCGTCTACCCGCTGTTGCTGAACGTGAACGGCGAACCGGCCTACGGCACGCAGGCTCGGCTCGACGACGCCAGGTTCCTGCTTCCGGTGCTCGGCGTACCGCCCACCGGCGAGGACGCCGGCGTCGCGGCAGTGCCGGTTTCCGCGCCCACCGACGCGCCGGTGGCGACGACGATGCTGTGGCCGCTGGCCGACCGGCCGCGGCAGGTCGGGGGTCGTCCGGGCAGCGTGGACGGCAAAGCGGAGCTCACCGACGACGAACTGGCCGCTTCACTCGGCAAAGGCGGCCGCCTGGATCAGCTGTTGGCCGCGCTGGAGGGGGTGTCGAGCCCGGGCGCCGGTCGTAACGCCGAGCTGACCTCGGCCGTGTGCCTCGCCGTCGACCCCGATCTGCTGCTCACCGTGCGCGCGATGACCGATGGTTATCGCGTGCTGGCCAGCCCGTCCGACCCCGACGGCGCGACCAGGGCGGGAGCGGGCGCCGAACAGGCCCAGACCTGGTTGGACCGGTTGCGCGTGCTGGCCGGCTCGATGTGCACCGTGGCGCTGCCGTTCGCGCAGGTCGATCTCAGCGCGCTGGCCGCGGTCAACGATCCGGCGCTGTCGGCGCGCGCGCTCACCGAACCGGCCGACATCGTCGACTCGATCCTGTCCACCCGGTCGGTGCGCGGGGTCAGCCTGCCGGATTCCGGCAGCATCGACGCGGGGGCGGGTCTCCTGCTGCGCGGTCACGGTTTCGGTACCGCTGTGCTCGCCTCGACGGCGGCCGTTCCGCAGGGCAGTGTGGACTGGGCTCAGTCGAGCAGTGAAAGCAGCGAGACCACACCCGGCTCGAGCGAGGCAGCGGGCAGTGCGGACCCGGCGAGCCCGGAAGTGGTCCGGCTGCCCGAGATCACCGCGATCCCGCCGACCACACCGGCACCGGCGCCGCCGGTCGCGGGCAATCCGGCACCGCCCGCCGCGAGTACACCCGCCCCGGCCACGGATCCGGCGCTGCACGCCGTGACGTTCGACATCTGGTCGGCGACGGCGCTCGCCGCGGTGGGCTCGAATCCGCCCACACCGCCGTTCACCCCGGCCCGGGTCCGCTACGACGTGACGAACGACTCGCGTGCGGCGCGCCTGCAGGACGCTCTCGGAGCGATCTCGTGGAGCGCACTGCATCCGGAAGCGAGCCGACCGCGTTCGCTCTTGCTCGTCCCGCCACAACAATGGGGTGCGAACCGGGACGAGGCGACTGCCCTGCTGCGCCAAGTCGACGTGCTGCTGCGCGGCGATCTCGCCACCGCGCGCCCGTTCCACGATCTGGTGGCGCTGCCGCCGGACCCGCAACCCTACGAGCTGGACTATCTGCCGCAGGCGGCGCAGGACGCGGTGCCGGAGCGGTTCGTGCCACCCGTGCGCGACCAGGGCCGCCGGATCACCGAGATGATGCGGGCGCTGGTGGATGTGCCGGAAGCCGAGCCGACGCCACACGATTTCCTGACGCCGCTGCGCGACGACCTGCTGCGCGTGCTGAGCCTCTCCGATCGCCGTGCGGGCGACGCCGCGCCACCGGACACGTTCGCCCAGCGGAGGCTGGATCAGAACACGCGGACGATGGACAAGCTGTATCGCTCCGTCACCGTGCTTCCGCCGGGCGGGGTGTACACGCTGGCGTCCGAGCAGAGCCCTTTGCTGCTGGTCGCGCGCAATGACCTGCCGGTGGCTATCCGGGTCAGGTTCCGGATCGAGTCGCCTGACGAGACGGAGATCACCGATCCGGGCGAGCAGCAACTCCCGGCCAACGGGTCGCGGTCCTTCCAGATCCCCACGGAGGTCCGTGACAGCCGGAACCTGGTCGTTCCGATCTCGCTCACCACGCCGGAGGGAGTTGCCCTGGGTAATCCCACGCAGGTCTCGGTGCGTTCGAACGCTTACGGTCAGGCCTTGGCGATAATTACCGGATGCGCCGCACTCCTGCTGCTCCTCTTGGCCGGTCGCCGTTTGTGGCGCCGGTTCCGCGGGCAGCCCGACCCGGCGGACGAAGGCTTCGATCCCGGTACCAGGCGGCGGGTCAACCGCTACCGGCGGGCACGCAGGCGGGTGCTGCAAGCCGAGGAACAGCAGCAGGAGCAGCTTCAGGAGACGCGGTGACCGAACCCGCTTCGACGGGTCTGTGCAAACCGCTTCTACCTGCGTCGATGTGGTGTATCGCGGTGTCGTGTGGCACGGTGGAGGACAATCGCAGTGTTCCCGGGCCGGTCCGGTCCGGACGGGGACCACTGACAGAATGTTCGCCGATTACGGCGAACCGTTGCGGCGAGCCGCGGCTCACCGCACCGATGGGGGTGCGGATATCCCGGCTGGTACAGGAGGCATGATGAGCGACGATGACATATCGGCTCATCGCCCTCGACCAGGCGACCGGCTCGACGGCCCGCCGCTTCGGCGCGCGCCGGTCGCGCCGTGGGAACGCAACCCTGCCCCGCCCGAAGCCGAGAACCCGGACGTGAACGCCGGAGCCTACGACGACGGTCAGGCGCCGCGGGTGCCGCAGATCAGTCGTCCCGCGCCCGCACCGCAGCCGCGCCCGGGCCAGCGCATGCAGCCACCACCGCCCGCCGCGCCGCCGAGGCCGCAGCGGCCGCCGGTGCCGCCACCGCCGCGCCCCGGCCCCGCGCCGCACCCGGGCCAGCGGCAGTACCCGGCTGCCCCGCCACCGGGCCCAGCGCAGGGTCCTGGACCACAACCGCGCCCTGTGCCGCCTGGACCCGCTCGTCCGGGGCCCGGCCAGTCCGGCCCGCCGCCGACCGGCGTGCCCCGGCAGGCGCCGCCCGCCCCGCCCCGTGCACCGCGGTCCGGTGCGATTCCGGCCGTACCGCGTCCACCTCGGTCCGGCGCCATGCCCGCGGTGCCCAGGCCCCCGCAGTCGGGTCCGATCCCGGCCACGCAACGCGCACCCCAATCGGGCCCGATCCCGGCCGCCGTGCCGGAGTCCGATCGGGTGCCGCCGCCGCGCTATGCACCGCCACAGCCGCAGCAGTTCCCGCCACCGCCCCGGCAGGGTCCCGCCGCTCCGGTGCGGCACGAGCCCGCAGAACCGGATCGCCCCCGGACCAGGGAGTGGCCCGCCACCGGAACCGCCGAACCGCCCAAGGCGGACGATTCGAAGCAAAGCGCGAGCTCCCGGCTGCTCAGCGACTCGGGATCGATCGCGTTCGCGACGCTGATCAGCAGAATCACGGGTTTCGGCAAGCAACTGATGCTGCTGACCGTGCTCGGCCCCGCGATCGCCAGTGCGTTCACCGTCGCCAGCCAGATTCCGAACATGATCGCGGAATTGGTGCTCGGCGCGGTGCTCACCGCGATCGTGGTGCCGACGCTGGTGCGCGCGGAGCAGGAGGATCCCGATCGCGGGGCGGCGTTCGTCCGGCGCTTGGTGACCGCGGCTTTCGTGGTCCTGGCCACCGCCGCACTCCTGGCGACGGCCGCGGCGCCGGTACTGACCACACACGTCTTCCTGCCCGACGACGGCCAGGTCAACACAGCGCTCACTACGGCGCTGGCGTTCCTGCTGTTGCCCGCGATCCTGTTCTACGGCATGTCGGCGCTGCTCACGGCGATCCTCAACACCCGGCAGATGTTCAAGCCCGGCGCGTGGGCCCCGGTGCTGAACAACCTGGTCGTGCTGACCGTGCTCGGCTTGTATGTCCTGATGCCAGGGGAGATCACGCTCGATCCGGTCCGGATGAGCGACCCGAAGCTACTGGTGCTCGGCGTCGGCGTAACGATCGGCGTGGTGGTGCAGGCGGTCAGCCTCGTCCCGGCGATCCGCAGGGCAGGCATCGACTTGCGCCCGCTGTGGGGGATCGACGCCCGGCTCAAGCAGTTCGGCGGGATGGGCGCGGCCATCATCCTGTACGTGCTGATCAGCCAGGCGGGCTTCGTCTTCGCCACGCGGATCTCCGCGCATGCCGACGAGGCGGGTCCGGCGATCTACAACAACGCGTGGCTGCTGCTGCAACTGCCCTACGGCGTGCTCGGTGTCACCGTGCTCACCGCGATCATGCCGCGGCTGAGCCGCAATGCCGCCGCGGACGACACGCCCGCGGTGGTCGACGATCTCTCCGCCGCCACCCGGTTGACCATGATCGCGCTGGTCCCGGTGGTCGCCTTCCTCACGCTGGCCGGTCCACAGGTCGGACAGGCCCTCTACGGCTACGGAAACTTCGGATCCGACGCCGAACGTCTCGGGCTCGCGGTCAGCTGGTCGGCGTTCGCGCTGATCCCGTACTCGCTCGTGCTGATCCACCTGCGGGTGTTCTACGCCAGGGAGCAGGCGTGGATCCCGACCTGGATCATCCTCGGCATCACCGCCGCCAAGATCGTGTTCTCGGCGCTGGCTCCGGTGATCACCGACGCGGAGCACGTGGTGATCGCGCTCGGTGTCGCGAACGGACTCGGCTTCGCGGTCGGCGCCGTCGTGGGCGGTTTCCTGCTGCACCGCAGTCTGGGTGATCTCCGGATGGCCAATGTCGGCCGTACGGTGACGCGTGTCGTACTTGCGTCGCTCGCGGGCGGCGCGGTGATGTGGATCGTGGATCGGGTACTCGGTTTGGATCGCCTGACCGCGTCCTTCCACGGGCCGGGTTCGCTGATCCGGGTGGCGATCACCGCGATCGTCATGTTCGCGGTGGCCTTCGGCCTGATGCGACTCGCCGGTATCCCGGAGATTGTCGCCATTACCGTGGCCATCTCGCGGCGCCTCGGCTGGACCCCGCCCGCGCCGGATCTCGACCTGGAGAGCCCGGTCGAAGATCCCTACGTCACGCAGGTCCTGCGCAGGCCCGACTCGTATCTGGACTACCCTCGGTTCGATCCGTACATGGACGCCCAGACCATGGTGCTGCCTGTGATCAGACCCGATGCCGTTGACCGCACCGGCGTGGGTGAGTTCCCGTACCCTGTTCGGCAGAGAAGCACAAGTGGCGAATTCGCCGGAACCTCGACATATCAGGGCGAAGGAGGACCGAGGGTGAGCGACGACGCGGTGGGCGGCGTCCCAGCCGCCGATTCTTCTGCGACCACGTCCGGCGGACTGTTTACCGATGTACCGCCGACCGCGGGGGAGCCGTTGGATCCCGCGTACGCGAACAAGGAGCCGGGCACGGGCGCACCGGATCAGGACGCGGCCAGACCGCAGGACAATCAGCTTCCGCCGCGCGATCCGATGTACGACACGGGGATGATCCCCATCGGCTCGCCGGAGATGCCCCCGATGGGTGGCGAGAACTTGGGCGCCCGGCGGGTTCCGCGCGGCCCCAAGCTGATTCCGGGCGCCTCGGTGGCCGGCGGGCGCTACCGCCTGCTGGCCGGCCACGGCGGCGCCCGCGGCCTGAAGTTCTGGCAGGCGCTGGACATCAAACTCGATCGCGAGGTCGCGCTGACCTTCGTCGACGCCGACCAGAAGGCGACCGAGAACTCCGGCCAGGACGGCCCCCAGGCGATCCTGTCCCGGACGCTGCGCCTGGGCCGGATCAACTCGCCGGGCCTCGCTCGCGTTCTGGACGTCGTACGCGGCAGTTCCGGCGGCATCGTGGTGGCGGAGTGGACCCCGGGCCGCTCGCTGCGGGAGATGGCCGATACGGTGCCGTCGCCGATCGGTGCGGCGCGCGCCATCCGCGCCCTCGCCTCGGCGGCCGAACTTGCCCACCGCGGCGGTGGATCGCTGTCCATCGACCATCCCGACCGGGTGCGCATCAGCGCCTCCGGCGACGCGGTGCTGGCCTTCCCTGGCACCCTGTCCGACTCCGACGCGCAATCCGACGTGCGCGGCCTCGGTGCGATGCTCTACTCGCTGATCACCGCGCGCTGGCCGATCCGCTCCGGCGGTGTCACCGGTAGCGCTGCGACGGTAGGCGGACTGCGGCTGGCCGACTTCGGGCCGGACGGCACTCCGGTGGAGCCGAGGCAGATCCGTCCGGAAGTGCCGTTCGAGATCTCCGCCGTCGCCGTGCGCTCGCTGGAGTCGAACAAGGGCGTGCGCACCGCAGCCACGGTTCAGCACGTGCTGGAGCAGGCGTCGGTGGTCGATCAGAAGACCGATTTCATCCCGGTGCTCCGGCTCGGCCAGCGCCCACCCGCGAACATGGACGACTCGCTCGCCGATCCGGAACTGCTCGCGGCCGAACGCGAACGCTCCCAGCGCATGATGTGGATCATGGTCGGCCTCGGCATCCTCGCCGCGCTGGTGGTCGGCATCGTGATCTGGTGGATGGTCAGTGTGTTCGCCCCCGGCGCTTCGGACGCGCCGCTGAACGAACAGCGCAACATCGGCTTGACCACGAACAACCAGCCCGCGCCGACGCCAGCCGCGGCGGGTCCGAACCTCACGCCGGCCGGTGTGCCGGTCCCGGTGACCGGTGTGTCGGTGTTCTCGCCGGAGGGCACTGCCGACGGCGTCGCCAACGTCCAGGCGGTGCTGGACAACGATCCGGGTACCCAGTGGCGCACCGACCAGTACTTCCAGCAGTTCCCGGCGCTCAAGAAGGGAGTCGGGCTGCTGGCGACGCTGCCCGCCCCCGCCAAGCTCACCAATGTCTCGATCAACTCGCCCAGCGCGGGCACGTCGGTGGAGATCCGCACCTCGCCCACCGGCTCGCCGACGCTGGATCAGACCCAGCTGATCGGTTCCGCCCGGCTGGACGACGGCGTCACCGACATCCCGGTGCGTGCCGACCAGGCCGCCCGCTACGTTCTCGTCTGGATCACCGGGCTGGGGAACTCCGGAGGACAGTTCCAGACCGCCATCGCCGACATTCGCTTCGACGCCGCGTCTTAGGCCCGGCTCCGCCGCGGCCGCACCCTCGTTCGTACGGGCCGCGCACCGCGCGACGCTGACCGACGCGCATTCCGCTGTCACCGGCCTCGATCAGCTGGTTGCTGCCAAATCGTTACGGACGCTATGATCTTCGGGCGCTCTCAGCAGGGGAGCTTCCCAGGTTCCGGTGCTTTCGATCCTGGATGCTGCGATATCTCGGTGACGGTCAAACCGTGCCCGTTGCCGCCGTGAGAGCTGTCCAAGGGGTTGGCATTTGTCGTCCGAAGTGAACGAGGAGTTCGGCGGGGGGACGTCGCGGCCGGTGGTATGTCACGAGCGTTCGTTCTCACCCGACGAGTACACCGATGTAGAACTGTTGCGAGCGCATGTCCGCGGTCAACGGCACGCGTTCGCCGAGCTGCTGCGCAGGCACAACGATCACCTCTGGCAGACCGCGCTGCGCACGTCCTACACGCGCGAGGACGCGGCCGATTCGCTGCAGGACGCGCTGTTGTCGGCGCATCGCACGGCTGCCTCGTTCCGCGCGGAATCAGAGGTGCGCAGCTGGTTGCACGCGATCGTGGTGAATGCCTGCCTGGACCGGATCCGGCGCAACAAGACCAGGCGCGCGTTGTCGCTGTCACCGGAGACGATGCCCGAGCCCAAGCACGACCGCGACGAGATGGCCGAGGTGGAGATGTCGATGGTCATCGACCGCGCCCTGTTCTCGCTGCCTCCGGATCAGCGGACCGCGCTCGTCACGGTCGATGTGGAGGGGTATAGCGTGGCCGAGGCAGCCGCCTTGCTCGGTGTGCCCGAGGGAACGATCAAGAGCCGGTGCGCTCGCGCGCGGCAGCGGTTGAAAGAGCGATTGGATTTTCTGCGTGATCCGGGGAACCGGAGGTAGTTGGGATGCGTCATTAACAGTGACGAACCACTGAACGATTCACAGGCAGCTCCCGACGGCGAGGGGCTTCCCGCGATGTCAGATGCGAACAACGGAGGTGCGATGGCGACCAGGTCCGTGCCGCAGCCCCCGTTCGCGTCCGAATTGCTGGCTGACCTGCACGCCGACAATGTGACGCCGCAGCAGCGCGAGCAGTTGTGGCCTGCGGTCTCGCGTGACTCGGAGGCGGTGGCGTACCTGCGCGCGCTGGATGACGTCAGCGCCGAGTTACGTGCTCTCGGCCGGAATGAGCGCATCATTCATTCGATGCCGGAGGATGTGGCGGCCCGGCTCGCTTCGTTCGTCGACGGACTCGAGCCGCCCGAGAACGCTTCCGCGCAGGGCGCCATGGTGCACGAGCTTCCCCGCACAGGCGCGATCGAATCCGCTGCGGCAACAAACGTTTCCGAATCCGCGCCGGTGGCTCTCGATGAGCGTCGGCGCGGCAGATTGCGCTGGCTCGCGGCGGCGGCCGCGGCGGTCGTCACGGTGGCGGGCATGGGTGTCTGGTTCTCGACGTTGCGCGACGACGAGGCCACCGCGCCCACCGCGCAGCCGACCACCGGGAACAGCGATTGGGGCGACGATCTCACCGCCGGCATGGCCCTCAGTGCGCTCGGACGGCACAGCGTCACCGGAGCCCTGTCCACCCCGGACGCGCTCGAGCGTTGTGTCCGGGCGAACGGTCTGAACCGCAAGGTCCTCGGGTCGACCGACATCCGATTCCAGGGCGGCAACGCGGTCCTCATCCTGCTCACCGGCCCGCAGCCGCCCGAGATCACCACGCTGGCGCCGTCGCACAAGATCACCGCGCTGGTCGTCGGAACCGGTTGCGGTACAGGTGATCCACAGCGCAGAGCGCTGCAGGACATCGGCTGACATTGCGACCTCGACCACGTGGGCGGTGTGACCCCGGCAACGCGGGAACAACAGCCATTACCCTGTTGTTGACCGACATGTCCGAACGAATCTTCCCGAAAGGGCCCCATGAGCGAGCGAAGCGAGCGAACAAGCGACACCGGCACGCGAGTTCGCGACCTGATCATCGTCGGCTCCGGACCTGCCGGCTACACGGCCGCCGTCTATGCGGGCCGCGCCGAGCTCCAGCCGCTGCAGTTCGAGGGGACCCAGTTCGGCGGTGCGCTGATGACCACCACCGAGGTCGAGAACTTCCCCGGCTTCCGCGAGGGCATCATGGGCCCGGATCTCATGGAGGAGATGCGCGAGCAGGCCAAACGGTTCGGCGCGGAGATCCGCACCGAAGACGTGGACGCCATCGACCTGACCGGCCCCGTCAAGAAGGTCGTCGTCGGCGGCGAGACCTTCGAGGCCTATGCGGTCATCCTCGCCATGGGTTCGGCCGCGCGCTACCTGAACGTTCCGGGTGAGCAGCGGTTGCTCGGCCGCGGCGTCAGCGCCTGCGCCACCTGCGACGGCTTCTTCTTCAAGGGCCAGGACATCGTGGTGGTCGGCGGCGGCGACTCCGCGATGGAGGAGGCGACGTTCCTCACCAAGTTCGCCTCCAGCGTCACCATCGTGCACCGTCGCGAGGAATTCCGTGCCTCCCGCATCATGCTGGAGCGCGCCAAGGCGAACGAGAAGATCAAGTTCGTGCTCAACGCCGAAGTGGCCGAGGTGCACGGTGACAGCAGCGTCACCCACCTGACCCTGCGCGACACCCGCACCGGCGAGACCTCCGACCTGCCCGCCACCGGCCTGTTCGTCGCGATCGGCCACGATCCGCGCAGCGAGCTGGTCAAGGGCCAGGTAGCACTGGACGACGAGGGATACGTGCTGGTGCAGCACCCGACGACCGCGACCGACATCCCGGGCGTCTTCGCCGCGGGCGATCTGGTCGACCACACCTATCGCCAGGCGATCACCGCCGCGGGCACCGGCTGCCGAGCGGCCATCGACGCCGAGCGCTGGCTGGCCGACCAGGGCGACATCACCTCGAACACCCTCGATCACGCGGGTGAGTCGGTGGCCGTCCCCGCCAACTGAGCTCGCGCCGTCCGAGCTGCTGATCTTCTGTTTCGCTGTATCGCAAGGAGAACATTCATGTCCAAGTCCGCCAACACGGTCGTCGTCACCGACGCGTCCTTCGCCGACGACGTGCTGCTGAGCGAGAAGCCTGTCCTCGTCGATTTCTGGGCCGACTGGTGCGGGCCGTGCAAGATGGTCGCGCCCGTCCTCGAGGAAATCGCCGGCGCGCACGCGGACAAGCTGACCATCGCGAAGCTGGACGTGGACGCCAACCCGAGCACCGCCCGCGATTATCAAGTCCTCTCGCTGCCCACTATGATGCTTTTCCGCGGTGGTAAGCCGGTCAAGCAGATCGTCGGAGCGAAGGGCAAAGCGGCTCTTCTGCGCGAACTCGAAGACGTTATCTGACGACGCGATCCGACGACGCGCCGTAGGATGCCTGGACCCGGGATTGTCGAAACCCGGTCCGGGTCTGAGACAATCGACCGACGTTCCGGTCGTGCGAAGGTGTATCCCATCGCATGAGTGGGTACCCGCGGGTTGACGGAAGGAAAGGGCTCTCACGCATGCACCGACTTCGTCACGGCGATTCCGGTCCAGCCGTAGCAGAGGTTCGGAGCACCTTGGCAAGCCTCGGGTTCCTACACGCGCACGTCGCTACCGACCAGTCGGACGCACGCGAGTATTGGAAGGACACCGAAGTCTCCTTCGATCACTACCTCGACTCCGCGGTTCGCGCTTTCCAGCAGCATCGCGGTCTGCTCGTCGATGGTGTGGTCGGCCCGGCGACCTACCGGGCGCTGAAGGAGGCGTCGTATCGGCTCGGCGCGCGAACGCTGATCTATCAGCTGTCCGCGCCGCTGTACGGCGACGACGTGGCCACGCTCCAGCGCAGGCTGCAGGACCTCGGCTTCTACGTGCACCGCGTCGACGGCTACTTCGGTCCGCATACCCATGACGCCCTGACCGCGTTCCAGCGTGAGATCGGGCTTTCGGCCGACGGCATCTGCGGTCCCGATACGCTCCGCTCGCTCGACCTGCTCGGTGCCAGGGTGACCGGTGGCAACCCGCACCGGATCGCCGAGGAAGAGGTCGTGCACCGCGCGGGTCCTCAGCTGACCGGCAAGCGGATCGTCATCGACCCCGGTCTCGGCGGTCCGGACAAAGGTTTCGGCGTGCCCACCGAATACGGCGACGTCTACGAGTCGGAAATCCTGTGGGACCTCGCGAGCCGTCTGGAAGGGCGGATGGCGGCCACGGGGATGGAGACCTTCCTGTCCCGGCCGTGGGGGGCCAACCCCACCGACGCCGAACGCGCGGATACCTCCAACGCGTTCGACGCCGACCTGATGATCTCGCTGCGCTGTGCCACCAATCCGAGTCCGCTGGCCAACGGCGTCGCCGGGTTCTACTTCGGCAACTCGCACGGCTCGGTCTCCATGATCGGCCAGGTGCTGGCCGGCTTCATCCAGCGGGAAGTCGTCGCGCGAACCTCGTTGCAGGACTGCCGTACCCACGCGCGGACCTGGGATCTGTTGCGCCTCACCAAGATGCCCACCGTGCAGGTCGACATCGGTTATCTGACGAACGATTACGACGCCTCGGTACTCACCAACCCGCGCATGCGCGACGTGATCGCCGAAGCCATTCTCATCTCGGTGAAGCGGCTGTACCTGCTCGGCCAGGACGACCAGCCCACCGGCACATACACTTTCGCGGAATTGCTGGCCGAAGAGCTGGCCGCCGCCGACCGGATGTAGCCCGGTCCGCTCCGCAACGCGAAGCGCCCCCTGCCTTTCGGAATCGGCAGGGGGCGCTTCGATGTCTGTCTCAGCGCGCCCCGATGCGGGTCGGTGCGGTCATAGATGCCGCCGCGAGCAGTTGGTCCAGCGCCCGTTCGACGTCTTCCTTCCAGCCGTGGTCGGAGTCGAGCTCCAACCGCAGCCGCGGGAAGCGGTGATGCGGGGCCACCACCTCGAAGCCCACGTCTTCCAGGAAGTCGGCGTCGATCATGCAGCCTTCGGGCGAGCATTCGGTCGCAGCGCTCGCGGCGCTCGCCCCCTTGATCGGAGAGACGATCCGCTCCAGCAAAGTCATCGAGCCGAACCGCTCGGCCAGCGCATGCGTCGGCGGCTCGGTGCGGATGCCGAATGCCTCCAATGCGCGCACGCCGCGTCGCACCAGATCGGCCACCACGGCCTGGATCAGGAGGTGGGCAACATCGGCATCATGGTAGGGGAATTCGGCCCGCAGCGTGGTCAGCAGGACCGCGTCCGGGCTCACAGGGGAGGTGGGGAAGAGGGTCGACCTCGGTACCGCGCTCGGTGGTGCGTAGAGGGCACACCCGGCCACGTTGCCGTCCACGTTCGCTACCTGCCCGCACGAACCCCACTCCAGCATGACCGTGGACAGCCAGGCTTCCTTCTCGAAGACCGGATCGCTGAAGTTGCGCGAATCCTCCGCCACCGCGGGGTCCATCTCCCAGAAGACACAGCGGCGCGCATGCGCGGGAAGCTTTTCCAGTCCGCCGAGGGTTAGTGCTGTGACGCTGGTCGACACCGCTCTGCTCAGCCTCCAGCTGTCCGATTCATCCACGCTCACGTCGCATCAAAGTTTGCTCGCCAGCAAGAATAAGCGATCAACGGGAACCCGCCTCATTCCATGTCGCTGTGCTGTTGGTCAGAAGAACTTGTGTTGCTTCGCCGAGGGCGACGCGCGCTCCGCAGCCGCGCGAATCCGTGCCGTCACAGTGACGTTTCGGCCCGGGACCAGCACACCTATCGAAACCACAAGTTGAATTTCGTCACTTCTGTCACACGTCGGGTGCGTTCTGCTCCATCAGGGCGACGATGCGTTCGAGGTCTTCGACCGACCCGAACTCGACGACGATCTTGCCTTTGCGCTTGCCCATGCTCACGAGGACCCGGGTGTCGAAGGAGCCGGACAGTCGATCGGCCACGGCTTGTAAGCCTGGCATCTCGATCGGCTTGCGCCGGGCGACTGGAGAGGGCGCGGCAGCGTCCTGCTCTCGGTTCGCCAGCATGACGGCTTCCTCGGTAGCCCGGACCGAGAGTCCCTCGGCGACGATTCGGGCGGCGAGCACCTCTTGAGCGTCCGCACCCGCTTCGAGACCGAGCAGTGCTCGCGCGTGCCCGGCGGACAGTACGCCCGCCGCGACCCGGCGCTGCACCGGGATCGGCAACTTCAGTAGACGGATCATATTCGTCACCACCGGGCGAGAGCGGCCGATTCGGGCAGCCAATTCCTCGTGGGTGACGTCGAATTCTTCCAGCAACTGCTGATAGGCCGCCGCCTCTTCGAGCGGATTCAGCTGCACCCGGTGGATGTTCTCCAGCAGGGCATCGCGCAGCATCGACTCGTCCGCGGTCTCCCGGACGATCGCCGGGATGGCAGCCAGGCCGGCCTCCTGGCAGGCCCGCCAGCGCCGCTCACCCATAACCAGCTGATAGCGGTCCACGCCCGGCTCGGTCCGGCGCACCACGATCGGCTGCATCAGTCCGAATTCACGGATCGAATGCACCAGTTCGGCCAGTGCGTCTTCCTCGAAGACCGTGCGCGGCTGCTTCGGGTTCGGCTCGATCTGGTCGGGCGGGATCTCCCGGTAGACGGCGCCGCCGACCTCGAGTTCGGCATTCTCCGCGGGATCGGGTACCCGATGCAGATAGGCGGAGGGGGGCTGCGGCCCGATCGGATCCAGACCGATGACACTCGCAGCGGCGCTGCTGAGACCCGGTGTGGCCGTCGGTGTCGTCGGGATCAGCGCGGCAAGACCACGCCCGAGCCCACCCTTCTTAGCCTGACTCATCGGTCTACCGACCCCTTCCTCGTTCCGCCACCAAACCGGACTGTGCCGAGCGTCGACTCGGCTGACCGAGTCACTCCGCCGACTTCGCCGCGGCGGCGTGCGGGGCTACCGCGCGGGCCGCCATCTCACGTCCGGCATCCAGGTAGCTCATCGCGCCCCGGGAGCCTGGATCATAATCGAGCACCGTCATGCCGTAACCCGGCGCCTCCGACACCTTTACGCTGCGCGGGATCACCGACCGCAGCACGACGTCGCCGAAGTGTCCGCGGACCTCCTCGGCGACCTGGTCGGCCAGCTTGGTGCGGCCGTCGTACATCGTGAGGATCACGGTGGAGACGTGGAGTTCCGGATTGAGGTGCGCCTGCACCAAGCCGATATTGCGGAGCAACTGACCGACACCCTCGAGTGCGTAGTACTCGCACTGGATCGGGATCAGCACCTCCTTCGCCGCGACGAGGGCGTTCACCGTCAGCAGCCCCAGCGAAGGCGGGCAATCGATCATCACGTAATCGATGTCGTAGCCGGCGATATTCGCCTCCTGGATGGCGGCTTTCAGCCGACCTTCCCTGGCCACCATCGACACGAGTTCGATCTCGGCGCCCGCCAGATCGATGGTCGCGGGGATGCAGAGGAGGCGTTCGCTGTGCGGGCTCGTCTGGATCGCGTCTCGGACCGAGACCTCGCCGATGAGCAACTCGTAGCTGGAGGGAACACCCGAATGATGCTCGATACCCAGGGCGGTACTGGCGTTGCCCTGCGGATCGAGATCGATCACGAGAACCGTCATCCCCTGGTGTGCCAGGGCGGCCGCCAGATTCACGGCGGTGGTCGTCTTCCCGACGCCGCCTTTCTGATTGGCGATGGTGATGATGCGTTGCTCGTGCGGTTTCGGCACAGTCACCTTTCCTGGATGGAGGACCTGACTTGCACGTTGCGCTTCGGCAGCTATCGGGGTCTCACTGGGGGAGATGTGCCCGAACGGTGTGCTTCCAAATGCCTCCGCGTCGAAATTGCTGGAGTCCAGCATCCCCGGCACGCGCGACGTCGTTTCCCGTGAAACATTCGCCGGACCGCTCGACATAGACAGCTCCTAACCCGAGAAACTTCAGAACACGCGCGCCCGACGGGACGGGTCGACACCATGCCAGCAACAGCCTTTGTCGGATCGAACACGATGCGCAACCGGTTCCGCGGCGCCCGATCGACCGAGCGGAGCTGCTCGCCGCTGTGACAACCAGATCCCTCCGTGGCATCCACGCTCACGCCCGACGACCACTAGCTTGCCAGCACTGAGCGCTTTACGAAAGCTGAATCGCGGCGAGGCGCAAAGCGACACGCAAAACCGCACGATTTCACTCCAACGCGCGCGCTGTTTCACATGAAACATTGCCCGCAGACCGATGTTCCCGGCGGATCGACAGCTGCCCGGCTGCGCGCGGATCGGCGGATACCGGATAGCTACTCGCAGCGCCGGTTTGGTGGTGCACTCGGTTCGCGTGCTCCGGGCCAGAGACAGCGCATCGATGTCCTTGCTGCGGCCGCACCTGATCCCGATACGCCGATCCGCGACTGTGCGAACGAAAGCGGCCGTCTGGTGCCCCCGCCGCGGTGTCAGTCGCGGTGCGAACCTCAACGCGGTCGTGTCGGATCGTGTGGACGGCGGCGCCGACCGGTGGCGGTCGACCGGGCAACTGATCGGCCCTCGAAAGCTAGATCAAAGAAGGTGGCCTCAGCTGGATGCCCGACGACATCGGCCGCCTCCGAGCCGAGGAAGCGAGAGCGCGTCTGCTTTCCGACTCTCTCGCGGTCGTTCCGGCGGGCGATGTTTCACGTGGATCATGCGGTGTGATTCTCCCGAGCCCCCGAAGAAAGTCGCGCGACGGGCGACCGGCCTGCTCGATTGCACCGTGCGGACGGAACGCCTTCGCCGTGGCTTCCAGAGCGTTGCACGTCTCTCTGCACAGACCGCCTCCTCGCCTCCAATCTCCCCACGCAGTCGCGAACACCGACCCAGCGACACGTCCACTGGGGCGATCTCGGCAAGGCCGCCCGACGCGCTGATCACTTCCGAGGAGCATTCAGCAAGGTGCTGTCGAATGTAGCCCTCGCACTGACTGTGCCGAGGTCTTCTCCGCACGACGCAATATCCAGTGAACGAGATGAAGAGAACCCGTGCGCTCGGTGGAATGTTTCGTCGACATGCTGTGCCCGTCCCGTTGGGAGAGCCGATCTGCCCGGGCTTGTCGGCCCACGTGACTGAAAGCGCGGCTCAGCGCGATCGGCCGCTGCCGGTCTGATTCACGTGAAACATCCACGGCGAGGTCGCGGGTGCGCCCGCAACGTGGCAGAAGGGGGTCAGGCGTACCGTGTGGTTGTGCGACTGAATGGTCGGGTGGCCGTGTGGTCCGGAGTTCGCGATCAGCCTGCCGCTGGGTTCTGCACCCGTGGAGCGCACCCATGAGGGAGCGCCCGCGATCGGCCTGCAACGTGGACGCCACGAAAGGCTGACGTGCGCTGGCCAGCTCGCGTGGGCCAGCTCGCGTGGGCCAGGTTGAAAGC
The DNA here is from genome assembly GCF_021183645.1 of Nocardia gipuzkoensis. NCBI lineage: Bacteria > Bacillati > Actinomycetota > Actinomycetes > Mycobacteriales > Nocardiaceae > Nocardia > Nocardia gipuzkoensis. The sequence continues at coordinate 2,566,702 of NZ_CP089225.1, forward strand.
ACTGGGTGATTGCGGTGCGCCGCAATGCCCGACCTGTCTCGCAGTGCCCGACCGGTGCCGCAGTGCCCGATCTGCGCCGCGGTAGTCGGCGAGTTCCCGATCGACAGCGTGCGTTGGGCGGTGGCCGTGTGACTCGGATGCCTCGGGTGCTCTTCAGGGGCCCGGGTGGTCCGGGCCCGCTGGGACGTATGCGTTCGCCGGGTGGTCAAAGTCGGGGGTCGTCTGCGGCGGTTCGAGCTAGCAACTGTGTGGGAACTGGGAGGCGGACAGGGGTCTACGCCGCAGCGAAGGACGACGCTTGGGAACGCAGTGGAGGCGTCTCGTCCCTACGGTGCAACCGAGGTGTCCCGACGGGCGCCTCCATCGGTGCTGCTGCTACGGAGGAGTCATCGCACAGCGTGCTTCACGTGAAACATCGTCCGCCAGATAGCTCAAGAGAGTTGGAAGGCGAAAGGTGGTTTCCTTTCGCGACAGGCCGGACTGCCGATGTCGTCTTGTCTCCAGCTCGGGTCATCCTCATCGACCTAGCCTTCGGGGGAGAGGCTGGCTGTACCGGCACCCTGGTTCGGCCTGTCGTCCGCTCGAGCCAGCTGGACGATGCGCACGCAGGCGAGGTGGTCTGCAGCGCCGACTTCTCGATGTCTCCTTCAACCGCGTCAGCCGGAGATACAGGTATGCGCCCCGGGCGGAGCGAAAGTGGTTCACCGGAGTGGTCGGCTCTGTCCAGTGAAAGATGATCGCGCTGCGCGATTGTGGCGGATGCGCGTGGGCTGACACACGCATGGGCTGACACACGCGCGGCCTCCATGCACGGGGCGGGACCGGGCGGGACTTCGCCGCTCTACTCGCGGCGTCATCACGATCGGCCGGTGCCCTAGTGGACGGGCACCCTTGGTGGTGGGCTTGCGCTGGGCAGGCATGGGTGTACGACCGGAGTCCGTATGGCCGGGCAATGGGATGTGCAACAAGATGGTCTGACGCGGTCGGTGACCGGCCCTGCGATTGAGTGCTCCCGATCGCGCGTGCGGGGCTAACGCGAGGAGCGCCGCTGTTGCCAGTGCTGCCGAGCCAGTCTGGATTCACGTGAAACATCCGAGAGCGGTTCGTGGCGCATCCTCTGGAGGTCTACACCGTCGACGGTTCGGCGCGCCTTGATTCACGTGAAACATCGAAGACTCGTGGACCGGTCTTTAGGGTCCTCACAGTCGCAGCGCTGCCGGTGATACGGCGAGCATGGGACAGGCGGCTTAGGAACCTGAGCTGGGTCACTGCAGAAGGAGGCGAAGTTCGAGCAGGACGCGCGGAGGGCCGACACTGAACCGATCGACGTCAAGCAGCGCCGGACGCCCGCTGCTACCGGTCGCGGTCGTGCGGACAGGCGACAGATCGGCGACGGATGTGCGCCGGTGATCAGCCAGCCGCATGACGAGGACTCCGGGCGCATCGGGCCTGAGCGCAGAACCCTTCGGGCGTTTCCGCACTCGATCCACTCACAGCCCGCGACCATCATCGTGCCAGCAATCGAGCGGATTCCGATCTTGCTCGCCAACCTCACGGCCTGCAAACCCACGCCATTACGTCAGTGTGACGAAACGATCCCAGGCTCCAGGATCCAACCCGCAACCTTCGCGATCCAGCGCGGAGAAACAGGTAGCGGGCGGTAGTCTACGGCCCGTGCGACCCCGCACCACGTCGACTACCCAGACGGACTTACTCGCCCTTCCGTGCAGCCCTCTTAGGACGCCCGCTCTCCGTCGCTGCGGCTCGGGCCGCCTTCTCGCCGCGTTCGACCGCTCGTTCGGCGCGCCGCCTCGAGGTGCGCTCGGCGCGTGGGAGCCGCTCGGCGCTGATCACCATGGTCGGCGTGGACACCAGGCCGGCGCCGCATTCCAGCACCACCGCATTGCCGGCCCCGGCTTTCGCCAGGGCCTCGCCATCGCGCGCGAGTTCCTCCGCGGCGCTGGCGCCCTTGAGCGCGAGCATGTGCCCGTGGTCGCGGAGGAGGGGAAGTGACCACTGGGCGAGTTTCCCGAGCGGAGCCACCGCACGGGACGTGACGACATCCGCGCCGCCGGCTTCCTTCATCACACCGGACTGTTCGGCACGCCCGCGTACCACCGTGACGTCCAGGCCGACGGCTTCGATGAACTCGCTCAAGAAGATGGTTCGGCGCAGCAGCGGTTCGACCAGGGTGATCCGGAGGTCCGGCCGCGCAATGGCAAGCGGAATGCCGGGCAAACCAGCGCCGCTGCCGATATCGACTACAGACGCGCCTTCGGCGATCAACTCACCGAGTACCGCGCAGTTGAGTATGTGGCGATCCCAGAGGCGAGGCACCTCGCGCGGACCGATCAGCCCGCGCTCCACGCCCGCGGTCGCGAGTGCCGTGCAATATCGACGCGCGAGATCGAGTCGGTCGCCGAAGACGGTGGCCGCCGACACGGGGGGCTCCGACTCCGCGGGAACCGCGGCGGTTCCACCGAGATCTCGTTCCACGTGAAACATCCTTCCGAACTCGGGTCGATCTACGTGCGAGCAATCGGGCACCGGACACGAACAAGGCCCCCGGTCCGAAGACCAGAGGCCCTATCCAACCACTACCCAGGCGGGGCGCGAAACATGCCGCCCGCTTCGGGAATACCGTCGCTCAGCCGGGAACGACCACCACGTGGCGGTTCGGTTCGACGCCTTCGCTCTCGCTGCTGACGCCTTCCACCGCGGCCACGGCGTCGTGCACGATCTTGCGCTCGAACGGAGTCATGGCCGCGAGCGACTCCGGCTCACCGGACTCCAGCACGCGCTGCGCCGCAGCCGCGCCGAGTTCGCTCAGTTCGGACCGCCGCTTCGCGCGCCAGCCCGCCACGTCCAGCATCAGGCGGCTGCGCACGCCGGTCGTCTGCTGGACGGCGAGGCGAGTCAGTTCCTGCAGGGCGTCGAGCACCTCGCCGTTGCGGCCGACGAGCTTCGTCAGGTCACGGCCGCCGTCGATGCTCACCACGGCACGGTCGCCTTCGACGTCGAGATCGATGTCGCCGTCGAAGTCGAGCACGTCGAGCAACTGCTCGAGGTAGTCGCCGGCGATCTCGCCTTCCTCGATGAGAGCTTCCTCGGTATCACTCACGGCATCGCCGGTGTCCGCCCCGGCGTTCACCATCGTCGTCGCCACGGTGGCGTCCCCTCCGTCGGTCTCCACAGTCATTTGATTTCCTTCATCTGCTCATCGCGCGCGCCGGGCAATCGCCGCCGGGCGGTATTCGCGATCAAGGGTTGCTCAGTGCTCCAGGCGGGCGGCTCGTCCCGCCGATCATGAGGTCAGCGCCTGCGCTTCTGGTTCGCCCTGCCCCGGTTGCCCGGCCGTTTCTGGCCCGCTGGACGGCGTTGCCCCGATGCCTGCTTCGACGGCTTAGCGGTGCCGTTCGTCGACGGAGCAGCGGTGTCCTCGTCCGGTGCGGTATCGGTGGCGGATGCCGGCTTCTTCTTGACGTTGACCGGTTTGGCGCCGGGCTTCGGCGCGTTCTGCGCGCGCTGCTCCAGCTTCGCCTGCTTCTTGGCTTCCTCTTCCTTCTCCATGCGGCCGAAGACGAGGTGCTGCTGCCCGTAGGTCCAGATGTTGTTGGCGACCCAGTAGAGCAGGATGGCGATCGGCAGGAACGGACCACCGACGAGCACGCCGAGCGGGAACACCCAGAGCGCGAGCTTGTTCATCATCGCGGCCTGAGGGTTGGCCGCAGCTTCCGGTGTCTGCCGCGCCACGGAAGCGCGCGCGTTGAAGTGGGTGGCCAGACCGGCGATGACCATCAAGGGGATCGCGACGAGCGCGATGCTCAACCGGCTCGGCACGCCGCCGTAATCGGCGAACGCCTGCAACTCGCTGACGGGTGTGGTGATGAACGCCGAGATCGGTGCGCCGAAGATGCGCGCGCTCAGGAAGGACTGGACGTCGGTGGCGCTGAACACATAGTTCGCGGTGTTCGCGTTCTGCTCGGGCGTCAGGCCCAACTGCCCGAAGCCGTGACCGGTTCGGTTGAACGAGCGCAACACGTGGAACAGTCCGAGGAAGACCGGCACCTGGGCGAGGATCGGCAGGCAACCCATCAGCGGGTTGAAGCCGTTCTCCTTCTGCAGCTTCTGCATCTCGAGCGCCATCTTCTGGCGATCGTTCTTGTACTTCTTCTGCAGCTCTTTGATCTGCGGCTGCAATTCCTGCATCTGCTTGGTGGTGCGCACCTGCTTGACGAACGGCTTGTAGAGCACCAGGCGCAAGGTGAACACCAGGAACACCACGGCCAGCGCCCAGGTGAGACCGTTGTCCGCGCCGAACGCGAACCCGAAGACCCGATGCCAGAACCAGAGGATCCAGGACACCGGGTAATAAATGAAGTCGAGCACGGCTCTATGCACTCCCGTCGTTCGTGTCGCCGATCACCGCGTGCGGCGATCCTTTACAAGCGTTCGGCTCCGACCGAGGTCCGGCGGGCAGGCTCGGGTCCTGCGGCGCCGCGTCGGTCGCTGCCCCGTCCGCCGGATCGGCGCGCACGGTGCTCCGCGTCCGTTCCGGGACGGGGTCCCACCCACCAGGGTGCCAGGGCGCGCATTTGGCCAAGCGCACGACCGTCAGTCCGAGCCCGATGAACATGCCTCGGGTGCGTAGTGCGGTCACCGCGTACTCGCTACAGGTCGGTGTGAATCGGCACACCGGCATGCGGGTGGGGGAGACGTAGGTCCGATACAGCTCGATCAGAAAGATCAGCACGTTCGCGGGCAGTCTGGCGATCGTCGCCGAGCGGCTCATACCGAACCACCCGTTGCCACGCCCGCCGCGGCGCCGACGCCGAGCTTGCGCAGGGCGGTGCGCAGTTGGCGCAGCAGGTCCTCCGACGACGCCGTAGCCGCGCCCGGGAGCGCACGGATCACGACATCGGTCCCGGGTGGCACTTCATCGACCACCTGGGCGCACATATGACGCAGGCGGCGGGCCACGCGATGTCGAATCACCGCGTTGCCCACCGCCTTGCTGACGATCAGCCCGAAGCGCGGTCCGCCTACGCGGACCAGCACGTCGTCCGGGATCTGATCATGTCGTCCCTTCGCGCCCATACCTCCGTCATACTCGTGCACGAGCGCATGCACGACCAGATCGCGCCTCCCGATTCGCTGGCCGCGGCGCACCGTCCGGGAGAAGTCGGCACGATGATGCAACCGATACGGCTCAGGCAACACCCGAGCGTCCGAGAGCGAAGATCAGGCAGTGAGGGAATCGCGGCCCTTACGGCGACGCGCCGAAACGATGGCGCGGCCCGCACGGGTGCGCATCCGGAGGCGGAAGCCGTGAACCCGCGCCCGACGACGGTTGTTCGGCTGGAACGTCCGCTTGCCCTTGGCCACGGTCAACACTCCTCGAGTAGGCGGGCACCAGGTAGTGCCCGAAGCTTGTCGGTGATACGTATATTGCGCGAATGAATCGCAGGTCTGGTCATCATCGGCGCGCGTCGGTCCTGGCGCACAGTCGGTCGATCACGACCTAAACGCGGTCAGCACAAGACCGCCACCGCACCAAGGGGTGACTGTACGAGGGTACTGATCGGCTCGGGTCGGGTCAAACTCGCCCCACCCCATCGGCCCGGTCCCGACGACCAGGCAGAACCGGCTCCCGCGTCAGGCTTTTTGGCAATGACCGTGACCTCGTCCACACCCCTAGCCATCGCGCCGCCGGGGCCGGTAGGCTGCTTAGCCAGGCGATTGCTACAGAACCGCAGGTCGTGGCGTTGCTCCTCTCGCGCGTACGCGCGTTCCACAGCTCCCCAGGGTTCTCCACATCTGTGGATAATTGTGTGGAAAGACCCCTGGAGTGGCATATTCGTAGGGCCGACGGTGCCACGCCGCTGTCCAGATGGGGGACCCGGGCAGCGTCCGAACCGGTTACGGACGCACGCAGGATCACGGGACCGACCAAGAGCGTCGCACTCCACGCGTGCCCCGGCCGTCTGCTCCTATCGACCTACTCCGGGGAGGAAACTGCATGGACGACGAGCAGAACGTGTTGGCCACCGTATGGCCCGAGGTTGTCACCGAGCTGACCACCGGCTCACCCGACGGCGCGATTCCTCCGGTGACCCGAGCACAGCAGGCCTGGCTGAAGCTGGTCAAGCCGCTGACGGTCGCACAGGGGTTCGCCCTGCTCTCGGTGCCCTCGTCACTGGCTCAGGAGGCCATCGAACGCGATCTGCGCGAGCCCATCCTCCGTTCCCTCGCCCGTCGGCTCGGTCCCCAGGTGGAAGGACTCGGTGTGCGCATCGCCGCCCCGACGACTCCGACCGTCGACCGGCAGACCAACACGCCACGGCACGCGCGGATGACGAGCAGGCCCGAGCGCACCAGGGAAGGCCGCGGCCCCGCCGCCTATCCCGGTTCGGAATTCCCCGGCCGGGATGCCTACCCGGGGCCGCGTTATGCACAGCCCGCCGACTTCGCACAGGCCTCGCCGTATCACGACGGCTCCGACTACCCGGGCACCGAATACGGCCAGGACTTCGCACCGCCGGAGGAGTACCGCCAGTCCGATTACGCCCACGCCGACTACCCGCCGCGCGGCGAGTACTCCACGACGGCCGAGCTGCCGACGATGTCCGGGCCGGACGTCGCCCCCCGCCGCGAGTCCGGGCTCCCGCCGCGCCGGGAGCCGGCCATCCCGCCGGGGCAGGAGTCTTTGTTCAATCCCGAACCGTCCCCGGGCGGCATGCGCAATCCGATCCGCGCTCAAGTACGCGAAACCACCGACGACGACACGGGACTGGCCCACGATCCGGTGCGTGAGCCGGTGGGTGACCACCAGCGCGGCGATCACGACGACGAGCCCGTGGTGAACGTCCGTAACTCCTGGCCCACCTACTTCGCCAAGTCGCAGGAAACGCCTGCTCCTTCGACGTCCTCGGCCAGCCTGAACGCGAAGTACACCTTCGAGACCTTCGTCATCGGCGCGTCCAATCGTTTCGCCCACGCTGCCGCCGTCGCCATCGCCGAAGCCCCCGCCCGCGCCTACAATCCGCTGTTCGTCTGGGGCGCTTCGGGGTTGGGCAAGACCCACCTGCTGCACGCGGCGGGCCACTACGCGCAGCGTCTGTTTCCGGGCATGCGGGTCAAATACGTGTCGACCGAAGAGTTCACCAACGACTTCATCAACAGCCTGCGCGACGACCGCAAGGTGGCGTTCAAGCGCCGCTACCGCGAGACCGACATCCTGCTGGTCGACGACATCCAGTTCATCGAGGGCAAGGAAGGCATCCAAGAGGAGTTCTTCCACACCTTCAACACCCTGCACAACGCGAACAAACAGATCGTCGTCTCCTCGGACCGTCCGCCCAAGCAGCTGGCCACGCTGGAGGAGCGGCTGCGGACGCGATTCGAGTGGGGCCTGATCACCGACGTGCAGCCGCCGGAGCTGGAGACGCGCATCGCCATCCTGCGCAAGAAGGCGCGGATGGACCGGCTCGATGTGCCGCACGACGTGCTGGAGCTGATCGCCAGCCGGGTGGAGCGCAACATCCGGGAGTTGGAGGGCGCGCTGATCCGAGTGACCGCGTTCGCCTCGTTGAACGGCCAGCCCCTGGATCTGCCGCTGGCCGAAGTGGTGTTGCGCGATCTGATGCCGGACACCGCGACGCTGGAGATCAACGCGGCCACCATCATGGCCGTCACGGCGGAGTACTTCAACACCACCTTGGAAGAGCTCACCGGTCCCGGCAAAGCGCGGCCGCTGGCGCAGGCCAGGCAGATCGCCATGTACCTGTGCCGTGAGCTGACCGATCTATCCCTGCCGAAGATCGGGCAGGCGTTCGGCCGCGACCACACCACGGTGATGTACGCGGAGAAGAAGGTGCGCAAGGAGATGACCGAGCGGCGCCGCGTCTACGACCAGGTGCAGGAACTCACAGCCCGGATCAAGCAGCGTTCCCGCTGAGCGCTATACACACCTGAGCACCGCCCCTGACCTGGGGCGGTGCTTTTTTGTGCCTGTGGATTCCTCGAGGAATTCTTGTGGAGTCCTCGAGGAATCCCCTGGTTTGTCCACCGATTCGTGCACAGGCTGGGGCGATGGCCCCCGCGGGTTCCCTCACAGGCCGAATTCAACAGTTTCCCCAGGCTCGGTTGCGCACAGGCGCTGACCAGCGGAGTGTCCGGATCAGGCCCTGTGGATTCCTCGAGGAGTCCATGTGGAGTCCTCGAGGATTCCTCGAGCTGTCCACGATTTCGTGCACATGTGTGAACAACTGGGTGAATCCGGTGGAACAACTCGAGGAGTGCTCGAGGATGAATCTGGGACAACCTGGGAACTCCACAGACGCCTCGTGTTCATCCTCGAGACACCCCATAGCCATCCCCACGGCACCACGCCCTCTGACCAGCAGATTCGGCCGCAGTCCACAGAATCCACAGTGCCTACTACTACTTCAGTTCTTCTCATTAGAGATCTCTCTTGAAAACAGGGTGTGTGGAAAGTCGGTCGAGCAGCGCACCTTCGGCACCGGGCGGGTTTCCCGCAAGGACGACAGCGCGGACGGAACACGGACTCGTCGATCCGATGGGCGATCGGGGCACGCGATCCGCGTCGCCATGGCGTGTGCGGCGATCCCGCGTGGCCGCCCTCTCGTCCCTGCTCCGGACGTGACCGTCCGTCACGCCGGAGGGTCGGGCTAGGTGCACGTCCCGCGCGCGGGTACGGTTTGATGTCGGTCGCCTGTGCCAGACTGCGAAGGCGGCCGATTCGGCAGGACCCTTTCGAGCACCGACACTGACGAGCCGACAACAGATCACGGAACCGGGAGAGGACAGATCGGGCCATGGAGCTTGCAAGCATGAAGTTTCGGGTCGCCCGCGAGGATTTCGCCGAGTCCGTCGCCTGGGTGGCGCGCAGTCTTCCGTCCCGGCCTCCGGTTCCGGTGCTCGGCGGTGTACTGCTGGTCGCCGACGAGGACGGTCTCACCGTGTCCGGCTTCGACTACGAGGTCTCCGCGCAGGTGCGGGTCGCCGCCGAGGTCGCCGGCCCCGGCCAGGTGCTCGTCTCCGGTCGTCTGCTGGCCGACATCACCAAGGCGCTGTCCAACAAGCCGGTCGACGTCTCGGTGGACGGCACCCGCGTCCTGATCGCCTGTGGCAGTGCGAAGTTCTCGCTGCCCACCATGCCGGTCGAGGACTATCCCCAGCTGCCCGAGGTGCCACAGCAGACCGGTGAACTGAGTGTGGAGGTCTTCGCCGAGGCCGTCGGTCAGGTCGCCGTCGCCGCGGGCCGGGACGACACCTTGCCCATGCTGACCGGTATCCGGGTGGAGATCGAGGGATCGCAGGTCGTTCTCGCGGCGACCGACCGGTTCCGCCTCGCCGTCCGGCACATCGAATGGCAGCCCGCGCGCGCCGACATCGAGACTTCGGTGCTGATTCCGGCCAGGACGCTGTCGGAAGCCGCCAAGACACTCGGCCCCTCCGACGCTCCCGTTCAGCTGTCCCTCGGCAGCGGCGCGGGGTCGGACGGACTGCTCGGCATCGTGAACGCGGGCCGCCGGACCACCACCCGCCTGCTCGACGCGGAATTCCCCAAGTTCCGCCAGTTGCTCCCCAAGGAGCACACCTCGATCGCCACCCTTGCCGTCGCCGCGCTCACCGAAGCGATCAAGCGCGTCGCGCTGGTCGCCGAGCGAGGCGCCCAGGTGCGGCTGGAGTTCTCCGCCGACGGCCTGCTGCTGTCCGCGGGCGGTGACGACGCGGGCCGGGCCGAGGAATGGCTGGAGGCCGATTTCCGCGGCGAATCGCTCACCATCGCGTTCAATCCCGGTTACCTCATCGACGGCTTGTCCGCGCTGCACGCGGACCGGGTCACCTTCGGATTCACCACGCCGAGCAGGCCGGCGGTGTTGCTGCCCGCGTCCGAGGAAGAGCCCGAGGCGCTCGATTCCGGGACGTTCGCGGCGCTGTCGAGTCCGTACATCTACCTGCTGATGCCGGTCCGGCTCCCGGGCTGATCCCCTGTGCACGAGTGGGTATCGTGCGGATCCGCGCCGCGTGATCCAGTGCGGGTGAGCGGCCACGCCGCTGGAGAATCCCCAGCGACGTCGGAGAACTCGGTTTCGGCGGGTCTGGGGGCAGACGTTATCCACAGGTGTTCCACAGGGGTGCGGCCAACAGCACGGCATTCGTCGGACGCGGTGCCGACGTGCCGTTCGGCGGAAATGTCCGCTTCGGCCCAGGCAGGGGCACGATAGCGGATGTTCGTCCGAACTCTGTCGGTGCGTGACTTCCGCTCGTGGGAGCATGCGGAACTCGAATTATCCCCAGGTCGAACCGTTTTCTTGGGATCGAACGGCAACGGTAAGACAAACCTGCTGGAAGCGATCGGCTATCTCGCCACCCTGGGTTCGCATCGTGTCGCCACGGAAGCTCCGTTGATCCGCACCGGGACCGAGCGAGCCCGGATCGGCGCCACGGTGGTCAACCTCGGCCGCGAGCTGCGCATCGATGTCGAGCTGAACCAGGGCAGCCCCAATCGCGCGCAGATCAACCGCTCACCGGTCCGCCGGACCAGGGAGATCCTCGGGATTCTGCAGACGGTGTTGTTCGCGCCGGAGGATCTCGCACTGGTGCGCGGCGATCCCGGGGAACGCCGTCGATTCATGGACGAGTTGTGCACAACCCGCCTGCCCAGATTGGCCGCGGTCCGCGGCGACTACGACCGGGTCCTGCGCCAGCGTTCGGCGCTGCTGAAAACCGCCGGGCGCCAAGCCAGATCGAAGGCGGATCTCAGCACCCTCGACGTCTGGGACGGGCACCTGGCCGAGCATGCCGCCGTCCTGCTCGCACAGCGGCTGCGCTTGGTGCACGATCTCGCGCCTTATCTCGCCCGGTCCTATGCCTCGATCGCTCCGGAGTCGCGGCCGGCCTCGATCGTCTATCGCAGCGCCGCGCTGCCCCCAGAGTTCCTGGATCCGGCCAGACCGCCACGCCCGGAGGACACCGGGGACCTGGAGGCGATCGTGCTGCGCGAACTCGCCGCCGCGCGACCGAAGGAACTCGAGCGCGGGGTGTGCCTGGTCGGCCCGCATCGCGACGAACTGGACCTGATGCTCGGGGATTCCCCCGCGAAGGGATTCGCCAGCCACGGTGAATCCTGGTCGTTCGCGCTGGCCCTTCGGTTGGGCGCGTTCGAACTACTGCGTGCCACCGGCGCCGAACCGGTACTGCTGCTCGACGATGTGTTCGCCGAACTCGATCGCCGTCGCCGCGCCGCGCTCGCGGCCGTCGCGGCGGACGCGGAGCAAGTGCTGATCACGGCGGCCGTGCCGGAGGACGTGCCCGCCGAGCTGGCTGCCGTGCCGCTGCGGGTGGAAACCGCGGGCGGCCCCGATAGCCGTGTCTCGCGGATCGTTCAGGGCGGGTCCGAGAGCGGCGAATCGGGGAACGACGATGCCGAGTATCCGCCGCTCGAGCGAGAGGGAGATCCGCTCACCGGTGCGCCGGAATCCCGCACACCATAGTTATCCACAGGAGGAATGGACAGGTGATCCGAGCGTCGGCGTCGGCCGCTCCCGTCCACGACAGTGACCTGTCATCGGGAAGACCGCTCGAGCTTTCAACAGCCGAATCCGATTCCCTAACACCTGTGGAAAACTCCTCCGGCCATGACGGAACGATTCTGTGGAACGTGACTTGGCAACAGCCGAGCAAGCGACCCGTGTCGTTGGGAAATCCGGCCTTCTGGGCGTCGAACAGGGCATTTTGGCACGCCGGATCAGTGGTCGGCCCACATGGTCTGCGGGACTGGCAACCTTCCGTACAGGCTGGGGACAACTTGAACAAAACTGGGGACAAACTACCGGCCGCGAAGGGAGAGGGGCGATGAGCGATCAGCCCGCGGAACCCGAATCCGCAGGCCCGGAGCCTGAATTGCGCGGGATCGATCTGGCGCGGCGGGCCCTGGAGGAGGCGCGCGCCGCGGCACGGGCGAGCGGCAAGGCGGTCGGGCAGGGGCGTTCGTCGCCCCAGCGCAGGCTGCGGGCCGGCGGCCGCAGGCGGACCGGCTGGTCCGGCGCAGGCCCGGACGACCGTGATCCACAGCCGCTGTTCAAGCTGACCGGCTCCATCGCCAAGAACCGCGGATGGTCGAACAAGGTGGCCGAGGGCATGGTGTTCGGCCGCTGGGCGGCAGTGGTCGGCGAGGACATCGCCGCGCACGCCACGCCGGTCACCCTGAAGGACGGCGTGTTGAGCATCGCCGCCGAGTCGACCGCTTGGGCGACCCAGTTGCGCATGCTGCAGGGCCAGATCCTCGCGAAGATCAACGCCGCCGTCGGCCAGGGCGTGGTGACCTCGCTGAAGATCTCGGGGCCTGCGGCGCCGAGCTGGCGCAAGGGCGAGCGTCATATCAAAGGTCGCGGACCCCGCGACACCTACGGGTGACCACCCCGAGCGGTATCTGATACTTGGTGTTACGTTTACCTTGTGCCAGCGTTTCACGTGGAACGCCTCGCCCGACGTCGCGCCCGGAGCTCGCCACGTCGGATCGGAATCGTCCGGGCAGAAGGGGGTTCGATGACCATCACCACGGCGGTCGGCCCATTTCCGGCGACCGCGACCCGGACCGTTCGCCGGGACGACGTCGAACTAGCGGTCTTCGAATGCGGCAATCCCCAGGGGGTGCCGGTCCTGTTGATCCACGGGTGGCCCGATACCCATCTGCTGTGGAGCCGGGTGGCCGCCCTACTCGGCGGCCGGTACCGCGTGATCGCCTTCGACAACCGGGGCGCGGGCGACAGTTCGATGCCGACCGCGGTCGAGGCATACCGGATCGAGGAGCTCGCGGCCGATGTTCGCGCGGTCATCGACGCGGTGGCGCCGGGCGAACGGGTGCATGTGCTCGGACACGACTGGGGATCGGTGATCGGGTGGGAGGTGGTCGCCGCCGCGGAGGCCGCCTCGGCAATCGCGTCGTTCACCTCGGTGTCGGGTCCGAATCTGGACTTCCTCGGCGCCTACCTGCGTGGCCCTCTCACCGCGGCTCGGCTGCGGGGCGCGCTAGCCCAAGCCGTCGCCTCGGCCTACACCGTCGCGTTCCAGATCCCCAAGTTGCCGGATCCGGTGCTGCGGCTGTTGTCCGGCCGCTGGCCGCGCTTCCTCGCGTTCTTCGACGGCCTCGACCCCGCGCTGGTGGAGACGGCGCCGACGCTGCGCGCCGATATGATCAACAGTCTGAAGCTCTACCGTGCGAACATCCGCTCCCACCTGCGCCATCCGCGCCCGCGTCGGATCGAGGTGCCCGTCCAGCTGATCGTCGCCACCGGTGACCGTGCCGTGCGGCCGGTGGTGAACGCCGAGGCCGACCGATGGGTCCCGCGTTTGTCCCGGGTGGAGATACCGGCGCGGCACTGGTCGCCGATCTCACACCCGGCGGAACTGGCGCGGCACACCGCCGCGTTCATCGCTCGGATCGACGCCGGGCGCTGATCCGCGCCTACGATTCGCCACGCATCTCTCAGCCCACTTCTGATGGATCAAAAATGCCGCAAGGCTGATCCGAGTCGCCGAGATCCGTTTTCTCGCATCCACGGCGCTGTGAGGGGTGTCGTAGGTGGGCTGTAAGTTGGGTGTACCAGTAGGATGGTGACGTAACTAGCGGCGACACCTTCGGCGCGTTCCGCACAGTCCGCGCGTGGACCCTAATTCTCGAGCAGGCATATCGGGGCCTCACGCGCGCTGTCCGATCGCTCTATGCCGGGATCAGCAAGTAAGGAGAGCTACCGACCAGTGGCTGCCAAAGACTCCACCGCATCGGGTTCGACCAGAGCGACCGGGAAGCAGGACTACGGTGCCTCCTCCATTACGGTTCTCGAGGGGCTCGAGGCGGTTCGCAAGCGTCCGGGCATGTACATCGGCTCTACCGGTGAGCGTGGTCTGCACCACCTGATCTGGGAGGTCGTCGACAACTCCGTCGACGAGGCGATGGCCGGGTACGCGACGAAGGTCGAGGTCACCCTGCTGGCCGACGGCGGCGTCGAAGTGGTGGACGACGGTCGCGGCATCCCCGTGGCGATGCACGCCCAGGGCGTGCCGACCATCGAGGTCGTCATGACGCAGCTCCATGCGGGCGGCAAGTTCGACTCGGATTCCTACGCGGTGTCCGGTGGTCTGCACGGCGTCGGTATCTCCGTGGTCAACGCGCTGTCGAGTCGGCTGGAGGCCGAGATCGACCGCGACGGTTACCACTGGAGCCAGACCTACAAGGATTCCACCCCCGGCAAGCTGGTCCAGGGTGAGCCGACCAAGAAGACCGGTACGACCATCCGTTTCTGGGCGGACCCCGAGATCTTCGAAACCACCACCTACAACTTCGAGACGGTGGCCCGCAGGCTGCAGGAGATGGCATTCCTGAACAAGGGACTGACCATCAAGCTCACGGACGAACGCGTCAGCGAATCCGACGTCACCGACGAGGTGGTCAGCGAAACCGCCGAAGCGCCCAAGCACGCCGACGAGAGCGCCGCGCCCGCCGAGCACAAGGTGAAGACCCGGACCTATCACTATCCGGGCGGTCTGGAGGACTTCGTCCGCCACATCAACCGCACCAAGCAGGCGATCCACAACTCGGTCGTCGGGTTCACCGGCAAGGGCACCGGCCACGAGCTCGAGGTGGCGATGCAGTGGAACTCCGGTTACTCCGAGTCGGTGCACACCTTCGCCAACACCATCAACACCCACGAGGGCGGCACGCACGAAGAGGGCTTCCGCGCGGCGTTGACCACGGTGGTCAACAAGTACGCGAAGGACAAGAAGCTCCTCAAGGAGAAGGACGGCAACCTCACCGGTGACGACATCCGTGAGGGCCTGGCCGCCATCGTGAGCGTCAAGGTCGGCGAGCCGCAGTTCGAGGGCCAGACGAAGACCAAGCTCGGCAACACCGAGGTGAAGTCGTTCGTGCAGCGCACCTGCAACGAGCACCTCACCCACTGGTTCGAGGCCAACCCGGCCGACGCGAAGACCATTGTGAACAAGGCGGTCTCCTCGGCGCAGGCCCGTGTCGCGGCGCGCAAGGCGCGCGAGCTGGTGCGGCGCAAGTCCGCGACCGACCTGGGCGGCCTGCCCGGCAAGCTGGCCGACTGCCGGTCCAAGGATCCGAGCAAGTCCGAGATCTACATCGTCGAGGGTGACTCCGCGGGCGGCTCGGCCAAGTCCGGCCGCGACTCGATGTACCAGGCGATCCTGCCGCTGCGCGGCAAGATCATCAATGTCGAGAAGGCGCGAATCGACAAGGTTCTCAAGAACAACGAGGTCCAGTCGATCATCACCGCGTTCGGCACGGGTATCCATGACGAGTTCGACATCGGCAAGCTGCGGTATCACAAGATCGTGCTGATGGCCGACGCCGACGTCGACGGCCAGCACATCTCGACGCTGCTGCTCACGCTGCTGTTCCGTTTCATGCGCCCGCTGGTGGAGCACGGGCACGTGTACCTGGCGCAGCCTCCGCTCTACAAGCTCAAGTGGCAGCGCAGCGATCCGGAGTTCGCCTATTCCGATCGCGAGCGTGACGGTCTGCTCGAAGCGGGGCTCGCCGCGGGCAAGAAGATCAACAAGGACGACGGCGTGCAGCGCTACAAGGGCCTCGGTGAGATGAACGCCAAGGAGCTGTGGGAGACGACCATGGATCCCGCGGTGCGGGTGCTTCGTCAAGTGACGCTCGATGACGCGGCTGCTGCGGACGAACTGTTCTCGGTCCTGATGGGCGAGGACGTGGAGGCGCGTCGCAGCTTCATCACCCGCAATGCCAAGGACGTTCGCTTCCTCGACGTATAGGCCGGCGTGCGTTCACTGCTGCACAGCCCCTTTGACGTCAGGCCCGGTAAGGAGACCGCATGACCGAGACCACGCTGCCCCCCAACGGCGGTGCGGGCGACCGTATCGAACCGGTCGACATTCAGAACGAGATGCAGAGCAGTTACATCGATTACGCGATGAGCGTGATCGTCGGCCGCGCGCTACCGGATGTGCGCGACGGCCTCAAGCCGGTGCACCGGCGCGTGCTCTACGCGATGTACGACAACGGCTACCGCCCGGACCGCGGTTACGTGAAATCCGCCCGCCCGGTCGCCGAGACCATGGGTAACTATCACCCGCACGGTGACGCGTCGATCTACGACACGCTGGTCCGCATGGCCCAACCGTGGTCGCTGCGTTATCCGCTCGTCGACGGGCAGGGCAACTTCGGTTCCCGCGGCAACGACGGTGCCGCCGCGATGCGGTACACCGAGTGCCGACTGACCCCCCTCGCGATGGAACTGCTGCGGGAAATCGACCATGAGACGGTCGATTTCACGCCCAACTACGACGGCCGTTCCCAGGAACCCGTGGTGCTTCCGAGCCGGGTGCCGAACCTGCTCATGAACGGCAGCAACGGCATCGCGGTGGGCATGGCGACGAACATCCCGCCGCACAACCTGAACGAGCTCGCGGACGCGATCTATTGGGCTCTGGACAACTACGACGCGGACGAGGAAGCCACGCTGGCGGCCTGCATGGAGCGCGTCAAGGGTCCGGACTTCCCCACGCACGGACTGATCGTCGGTAGTCAGGGCATCCACGACGCCTACACGACCGGCCGCGGCTCGATCCGGATGCGCGGTGTCGTCGAGATCGAAGAGGACAACCGGGGCCGCACGACGATTGTCATCACCGAGCTCCCGTACCAGGTCAACACCGACAACTTCATCAACTCGATCGCCGAGCAGGTGAAGGACGGCAAGATCGCGGGTATCTCCGACATCCACGACGAGTCCTCCGACCGCGTGGGGATGCGGATCGTGGTGACGGTGAAGCGCGATGCCGTCGCCAAGGTGGTGCTGAACAATCTCTACAAGCACACCCAGCTGCAGACGAGCTTCGGCGCGAACATGCTGTCGATCGTCGACGGTGTGCCGCGGACGCTGCGACTCGACCAGATGATCCGGTTCTACGTCGAGCACCAGTTGAACGTCATCGTCCGGCGGACCCGCTACTTGCTGCGCAAGGCGGAGGAGCGGGCCCACATCCTGCGCGGTCTGGTCAAGGCGCTCGACGCGCTGGACGAGGTCATCGCACTGATCCGGCGGTCGGCCAACACCGACACCGCACGGCTCGGGCTGATGGAGCTGCTGGATATCGACGAGATCCAGGCGACGGCGATTCTCGACATGCAGCTGCGTCGCCTGTCCGCCCTGGAGCGGCAGAAGATCATCGATGAGCTGGCCAAAATCGAGGCCGAGATCGCCGACTTGAAGGACATCCTGGACAAGCCGGAGCGCCAGCGCGCCATCGTGCGCGACGAACTGGCCGAGATCGTCGACAAGTACGGCGACGACCGCCGGACCCGCATCATCGCGGCGGACGGCGACGTGGCCGACGAGGATCTGATCGCCCGCGAGGACGTGGTCGTCACGATCACCGAGACCGGCTACGCCAAGCGCACCAAGACCGACCTCTACCGCAGCCAGAAGCGCGGCGGCAAGGGCGTGCAGGGCGCCGGCCTCAAGCAGGACGACATCGTCAAGCACTTCTTCGTCACCTCGACGCACGACTGGCTGCTGTTCTTCACCAACAAGGGCCGGGTCTACCGCGCCAAGGCCTACGAACTGCCCGAGGCCAACCGCACCGCGCGCGGCCAGCACGTGGCGAACCTGCTGGCCTTCCAGCCGGATGAGAAGATCGCTCAGATCATCCAGATCAAGTCCTACGAAGACGCCCCGTATTTGGTGCTCGCCACCAAGAACGGCTTGGTGAAGAAGTCCAAGCTCACCGACTTCGACTCCAACCGCAGCGGCGGCATCGTCGCGGTGAATCTGCGCGACGAGGACGAGTTGGTCGGCGCCGTACTCTGCTCGGCCTACGAAGACCTGCTCCTGGTTTCCGCGCTCGGACAGTCGATTCGCTTCTCGGCGACCGACGAGGCGTTGCGTCCGATGGGGCGCGCCACCTCCGGCGTGCAGGGCATGCGGTTCAACACCAGCGATGAACTGCTGTCCCTCAATGTGGTTCGCGACGGCACATATCTGCTGGTCGCGACATCCGGCGGCTACGCGAAGCGGACCGCGATCGAGGAGTACACCGCGCAGGGCCGCGGCGGTAAAGGCGTATTGACCATCCAGTTCGACGCGAAACGTGGCACGCTGGTCGGGGCGCTCATCGTCGACGACGACGACGAGTTGTACGCGATCACCTCCGGGGGCGGCGTCATCCGGACGGCGGCGAAGCAGGTTCGTAAGGCTGGACGACAGACCAAGGGCGTGCGATTGATGAACCTCGCGGATGGCGATACCTTGCTTGCGATCGCGCGCAATGCCGACGAGCCCGATCCCGATCAGGTCCTCGGTGGCGGCGACACCGGCTCCTCCGAGAATTAATCCATCAGCGGCGGCAACGAACGGATCTAAGGATTCCCATTGACCACTCCGAATCAGCCGAATGACGAGCGGCACCAGACGAACGGTGTGACCGAGCGGATCGCACCGTCACCGATCCCGCCGCGGCCGATCCCACGGCCGGTCGCCTCGGCCGAGAACGGTCAGCCCGGTGGCGGCCAGCAAAGCGCCGGTCAGCCGGGCGGTCACCCTGGTGGCGGTCACCCCGGTGGCGGACAACCCGGTGCCGGACAACCCGGCGGTCACCCCGGTGGCGGTCAGCCGGGTAGTCACCCGGGCCAGCCGAACGGGCCGCAGTCCGGCGGGCATCCGGGTAACCAGCCCGGCGGCAACCAGCCGCACGCCCAGCCGCACGAGATTCGCGAGCAGCAGGGTGATTTCGCACCGCAGCAGGGCGGGCCGAACCAGGCGCCCGATGGTGACGGTCAGGACCGTTTCGACCAGAAGACGGCGCGGATCAGCAACCAGGCTCCGCAGTCCGCGCCCGAGAACGAGGACAAGCAGCCGGTCGGCGCTGCCACCAACGGCGGACAGCAGTCCCCGTACCAGGACGGGTGGGCGCAGCTGCCGCAGCGGGAGCCGCAGTCCAATCTGTACCGTCCCGGTCAGGCGCCGGTCACCGGCCGCCCGAACTCGAGCGGCGGGGGTGGTCTCGGCGGCGGCACGTCCAACGCGCGCACTACCGCCGACTTGGCGGCCAAGGCGGCACGCAAGGAAGCTGCCATGGTGAAGTCGGTCGGCATCGACGGGCCCACCCGCAGCATCGCGCGACCGGAGCTGATCAAGGACATGCCGGACCTGTCCGAGATCCGGCATCCACTACCGCCGAGCGAAGCTCCCGGGGGCCCGCAGTCCGGGCCGGTCTCACCCGCGGTTCCGGTCGCGGTGGCCGCCGCGGTCGCCGCCGGTGAGCCGCTGCGGGCCACGGTGCAGATCCGTCGCATCGACCCGTGGTCGACGCTGAAGATCTCGCTGGTCATCAGCGTGGCCATGTTCTTCGTGTGGATGCTGGCGGTCGGCCTGCTGTACATCGTGCTCGAGGGCATGGGCGTGTGGGAGCGGCTGAACAACACCTTCACCGACATGGTGTCCCAGGACAGCGGCTCGGTGGGGCTGATCGACGCGGGCACCGTCTTCGGCTACGCGGGCGTGATCGGCCTGATCAACGTCGTGCTGTTCACCGCGCTCGGTACCGTCGGCACCTTCATCTACAACCAGTGCTGCGATCTCGTCGGCGGCATCCAGGTCACCCTGGCCGACCCCGACTAGTACGGCGTCGAGAACGGCCGGTACTCCCACCGCGGGGGTACCGGCCGTTTCCGTTCGTGCCGTCCGACCATGTGGACCGACACTGCCGTTGCGGCCGCAAGTGAGGGTAAGTGGGGCTTCTACCAGCCGTTTTGGTCCAGTGGAGAGGTGTTGTGTAGTCTCTACACGTTGTTGTTCACCGCGAACGACACCAGGTACGGGCCTATAGCTCAGGCGGTTAGAGCGCTTCGCTGATAACGAAGAGGTCGGAGGTTCAAGTCCTCCTAGGCCCACCCACGAACCTGCAGGTCAGGACCACATTCGCGGCTCTGAGCACCTGCGTTATGTCACAATGGTGTCACAGCAGGGCTTTTGACCCGCATCTCGAGGCGTTTCCGACCCAGGAGACACCTTCACATGTTCACTCCACGCCCCCGGCGCCGCTCCGACGGTTCGATCGCCTGGCAGGTCCAGTTCGAATACCACGACGAGGACGGCGTCCGTCGCCGCTCCTCGGAAACCTTCGACGACTTCGCGCCCGCGGAACGCTGGGCCGGACTCGTCGATCGCATCGGCGTCCACGAGGCGCTGAAAGTGCTGGAAGTCCAGCGCCGCGATGGCAGCGGTGTCCGCTTGACCGACTGGCTGACCCGCTACACCGACCGGCTGCGCGGCGTCTCCGAACCTGTCCGGCGCAAGTACCACGCCTACATCCGCAACGACATCGCGCCGTTCTTCGGCGACACCACCGTCGACGCCGTCACCCAGGATCTCGACGCCGCGTGGATCGGATACCTGGAACAGGACAAGGGCAACTCACCCAAGACCATCCACAACAAGCACGGCTTCCTCTCGGGCGGGATGCGGGCGGCCACGCTGGAACGACCCGAACCGCTGATCACCTACAACCCCTGCGCGGGCATGCGGCTGCCCCGCCACGACGCGCCCGAACTCGACATCTTCGACAACGACGAGTGGGAACTGTTCGAACAATTGCTCGGACAGCGCTGGCGCGCGCTGGCGGAGTTCGGCCTGGTATCCATGGCCCGGCCCAGCGAGATCTTCGCCCTGCTCGTCGACGACATCGAGCCCGACACCGGCGCGGTGCGCATCAGCAAGGCGTGGAAGGACAGCGGCAGCCGCCTCACCCTCGGCAAGCCCAAGACGAAACGCGGCGTGCGCACGATTCACGTGCCGCTGGCGACACTCGAGCGACTGGACCTCGATCGTCCCGGCGACGAGCTGCTGTTCCACACCGTCAACGACACGCCGATCACGGCGGGCTACTTCCACAATCGCGGCTGGCAGCCCGCGTTGCGCCGACTGAAGGCCCTCGCGGAAGGTGATTTCGAGCCGTTCAGCAAGAAGGCGTTGTGGCGCGGCGCGAGCCCCGAGCAGTTGATCGCCCACTACAGCAAGGCGATCACAACACTGCAGCGCAAGCGCCTGACTCCGTACACGCTGCGGCACACCGGCATCTCGTGGAAGTTGCAGGACGGCGTACCGATCTTCGTGGTCTCCCGTGACGCCGGACACGAATCGGTCACCATCACCGACCGCCGCTACGGCCACAACGACCGCACCGCGAGCGCCTCCGCGGCCCAGGTCATCGCCGCGCGACTTCCCCAAGTCCGCGCGCGCATGCTCACCCTCGTCGCCTGACCGACCGCATCCAGCCCCCTGATCCGCATTCCGTTCCATTCCAGAGATGGAATGGAACGGAATGCAACGGAATGGAATGGAATCCCATGCTGACAGCCGTTGACCTCGCGGCGACCGGCACCGAACCGGCCCGCTGCCACTTCCCCCACTGCACAGCCCCCGTCCCGCCACGCGCACCCGGACAGCCCGGAGCGCCGCGCCAATACTGCGACAACCCCGAGCACAACGCGCAGAAGGCACTGCGCCGCCGGATGAAAGAAGCCGACCGCGATGCCAGCGCTGCACCCACGCGGCCGTCGCTGCGGCCGGTCACCGACGGCATGCTCACTCTCGCCGCGCTTCTGGACCGCTACGAGCACCTTCGAGGAGACCTCGCTGCGGTCGCCACCGACACCGCCGAGCTGATCACCGAACTGACCGACCCGGGCGTGGTCGACCGGGAGATCGCCGAGATCCAGCGCGAGGCCACCCGCCGCATCACCGCCGCCGAACAAGCCCGCGCCGACGCCGAGCAAGCGGCAGCGACGATGCGCGAGCGCCTCGATCGAGCCGTCGAGCTCGAACAGCTCGCCATCGCCGCTGCCGAGGAAGCGACCGAGAATGCCGAGCAGGCCACCGCCCGCCTCGCGCAGGTGGAGTCGGAGGCAGCGGCGCGGATCGCCGAGGCCGAGGCGGACCGGGACCGGGTGTATGAGGAAGCCGAAACGGTACTCGCCGAGATGCGCGGCCACGTCGACAACGCTCGCGTCGCACACGCGCGAGCCGAGGCAGAACGCGATGCGGCTCGTCAGCAAGTCGAGTCGACCGCTGCGGAGAACCAGCGGCTAAGTGACCAACTCGACCACGAGAGAACCGAACACCGCCAGCAGCTCGAACGCCGGGATGCCGACTACTCTCGCGCGATCACCGCAGCCCACGCAATGGCCGACCGCGCGGCCCGCGAGCACCGTCAGCAGCTGACCGAGGTGCTACGCGGAAACAGCCACGGGGAACAACCGCCCGTTCTGCTCGCGGGCGCAGCTGGCGAGGACGATGACGATCGCTGACTCATAGGTCTCACCGTTCGCAGGTGGACCCGGCACCGCCCTGGGTTCGGGCCAGGAGGATAAAACTCCTGGCCCGAACCCATGGCGCACCCGTCACGCTCCTGCTCATCCTCCATCAGGACAACGCGGCGAGAGACCCAGTGCGCTAGATCCATCATTGCAGTCGGGAGAACACCTGGAGGACTCGTCTCCTTGCCCTGCGGATCGTGCGGCATCGCGGCGTTGACGGAGAAACTCGGACCAGATTCGGGCCGATTCCGCAGACGTAGGTCCGCCGTTGAGCGGCGGTTCAGGGTTCGGCGCAGGACGCAGGTGAAGTGTCATGCATTCTTTGACGTGCCCGCTGCTAAGCCGGTTCCGCTGTCGCCGATGCTCTCAATGCGCGTTGGCGCACGGCGGTCCGACGGATTCGCGGTGAGGCCCCGGTTGCACCTGCCGGTCACGCTCTCGCCCAACTCGATCGCGAGCTCGACGCGCACATGGTCACGCAGCGCGACGGTGTCCGTAGTCGCTCAGCGGAATCCGCTGGTCAAGCGCTGGGCTCGGTAGCTGTGGTACGACGTATACCGCGGCCATCCCCAGGAACTCGACAGTTGATCAACACGTGCAGCCAAGTTATCCACAGCTGCGTGCACAGCTCGGTTTGGTGTTAGCCGGTGGGGTCGCCTAGGTTCGCCCTCAGTTGCCCAGCGACAGAGGAAATTCGACGCCGCGATGGGGAGATATGTGTGTTTCACATCGCTGTTTCACGGCGCTCTTTTGCGTCGGCCCTCATGGCTAGGCTTCCACCCACCGAACGTCGATTGCGGCTTCCGCATCCCGGGAACCGCTGTGTCGCTATCGACCTCGGCACCAGCGCGGCCCCCGCCTGGGCATAGGCAGGGGCCGCAGTACACCTACACCTCCACTGTGTCAACAGATGAAAGGAAGTACAGGCAGCATGAGCTTATCGGTCGAGCCTGACAACACCCAGCCGTATCCCGTCGATCCGAAAGGGCCGGAGACCCATCCTCTGGTGGTGTTGTCTCTGACGCCGGGCTTGTCAGTGGCCATAAAGGTGGGGTCATGACCCGGTCCGAGTTGGTGAACAAACGCACTCGGGAGGCAGTGCGTGATCAGATGAGCGGCACTGTGCTGCGTGAAGTCGACGAGATGTGGCAAGACGAACTCTTCGCTCCACCGGAGCAAGATCCTGAGCCGGTCGGCGGTGAGCGTGTGACCCGCTTTCAGGGGTACCTGGATCAGGTCGACTGGACTGACCCGGGACAGGTCTCCCGCGCGCTACGTGTTTTCGAAGTGGCGCTACGACATCTCTTCCACCATCCCTGGGCGCCTGACTGGGACCCCTCCGAGAACATCGAGCGACTCCGAAGGCTCTTCGCGCGTGACGGCTATACCTTCGACAACCAAGGCCGGATCACTGGCGGGCCGCCGATCGTGCTGAGGCGGGAGGATTTGGGCGATCTCCGCGACGCAACGGTGATCTTCGAGCACCTGGACCGTATCGATCATGCCGTTTCCCGAGACGACCCTGCGCTGGCGATCGGTTCAGCGAAAGAACTTGTGGAGAGCACTGCGAAACTCGTGCTCCGGGAGCGGGGCGTGCCTTTCGACAGCGGCCACGACCTTCCGAAGCTCGCCCGTATGGCCGAAGAAGCGCTACTGGTCCATCCCTCCCAGGCGAAGCCCGGACCGGACGGCTCCTCGACCATCCGGAAGGTACTCGGCGCAGCGCTTACGATCACTAGCGGAATCGCCGAGCTGCGAAACGACTATGGCACCGGCCATGGACGAGACACTGCTCCGTCGGGCTTGGGACCTCGTCATGCGCGGCTGGCTGTGAACGGGGCACGGCTGTGGTGTCAGTTCATGCTCGACACCCTTGCCGATTCGAAGGCCCCCTGGCGTGGCACCGCGCCGGCCGGTGCTGGCGGTGCTCTCAACGACCAGCGCGTGGAGGACCAGAACGCATCGGAGCCGATCTTGTAAATCCGAAATGATGGGGTGTGGGTCGTTGTCCGGCAAACAGGAGATCGCAGCGTTCGCTGCGAGGGCCGGCGGCGATCCACCCCCTGTCAGCTTCTGCACCGCGGCGGGGAAGCCAGTCGGCCGCGCCATTGCTGCGGGCCAGGCGGTCGATTTCACCGTGTGGCCCGGCTACGTCAACCGAGAGGCGCTCTGGGAAGCGCTGGTGGAGTACGCCGACGCCGCGGCCGAGCTGCGCAGCATGGCCGACTACCTCGCCGAGGGCAACCTCACCGCGGTCGCGGCACGTGACGACGCGATCGCCCAGCGCCAGGCCGCCGCCAGCCACTGCACTTTCTGCGGGACGGCGTACCCCGGGGGGCGCGATGACCGACACCGTAGCCGTCGACTTGCACGCCATCGCTCGCCTCGACGACCCCGCGGATGCGGTCGCGATCTTTACGCCTGCGAGTTGTTCCACAGCGCCGACGGCAGCCTCTACGGCCGCCACGTCAGCTGCCGATGGGAATTCATTGCTACCGGACCTGGTGCGGCGGCCAGCCTCGACGCGCTCGACCAGGCGCTCACCGCCGCCGGGTACACCCGCACCAGCGACTGGCGGCGCAAGACGTGTGGTACTTCACCGTCGCCACCATCCGAATCGAGGACATCTGACCGACCCGTGAGGAGTTGCACTGCGACAGCCCTGGACTCGTTTCCGGGCTGTTCTTCGTGTTCGGCTACTTCCTGATGCAGATTGATCGAACCCCGGCTGGTACAGATCCGAACAGGTGTACAAGAAGTTCGCCGCGCATCCGAACACGGCGGTGACAAGCCGACGATCAAGCGCAGCGACACCAAATCCGTGTGCTTCACACCGGATAGAGAAGTGCCGCTATCCCGGGTAAACGTCGACCGGCGACCGGGCGATGGACCGGTTGGGTGACGGGATCTGGTTAGTCCTCAAGCCGTTTCGGATACTGCACCGCGCGACCGCGGGAGGGTCGGCGTAGGTATGCGTCGGCGAACTCCACTAAACTCTCACGGGTCCGACTCGGCAAGCTTCACGCTATCCGATTCCAGGTGCATGACGCCGTTCCCGGTCTCCGATCGGGATCGGGATGGCCCCGATCCGGGCCGCTCGCAAGGGCGGTCGGATACGCCCTTCGCGGGCGATCATACACCTCTAAGGAACCGAACAGTGGAAGACCACGGATCGGATGTTCCGAAGGCGAAAACCCCTTGGTGGGTCCGCCTGAGGAAAGCGGTCGTTAAGGGAGTTCAGATCGGCTCGTTCATGCTGAACGTCGAGCGGCTTCTCGAAAGAGAAGCGGACGCCAGCTGGATGACCACTGTCACTCAACTGGCGTCCGCGATGGTGCACGCGGTACTGGATGTCCTGCCCTGATCCACGTGTCCCGGTGTCCAAGAGCCCGGCGTAGGTCTGCAGCCTCGTCGGGCTTCTTGGCTCTCAGCGTTTGATTGCGCCGTGCAAAGTTAACCCGTTACGTTGACGACTTTACCAGCGGCCCGTGCATTTTGTGATCCGGGTCACGATGTGTCGAGTAGCTCAGATCACACCAAATCTGGACTCAACCACAGTTGATCTTCACAAAACCACTGGTCGAGCCACTTCAACCTTGACCTATCGCGCGGTGAGTAATGCCTCTCAGCTATATGTCACTCTGTGACGAAAACGGCCGATTGGCAACCTTTTACCGCTAGCTTTACCGCTAGCTTTTACCGGGCCTTCCCGGGGGTCCTTCATTGCGTCGGCGGTCAGGCTGCGGGCGACCTGGGACGCGCTTATGCAGTGAGCGGCACTCAGCCACCTGCGACTTGCCCGATTGCGATGGCGTCGGCGAAGTCTGGGAGGACGCTGTCGAGAGCTGGGTGGAAGGCTGTGCTCACGCCGACGAGGTTCCGCCGAGTTTCCGGATATAGTCGGCGAGCTCGGGGTCGCATTGATCCCAGCACACGGACCCCGGCGGTGAAGCGGGCGGCCCCGTACATTTTCAGCGCATGAGCTTTCTGGATGCGATCTCGGCTGAGCGCGCCGAGCGGATCAGGCACGACCATGAGAAGACGAGCCAGCGGCTCGAATGGCTGGGCTCGCCGCACCCGCCAGCGGCAGGCAGCGCACTGGCCGGGGACGACAGGCTCTACCCGGCGTGGCCGACAAGTCAGGTCGCGCTCCAAGGGCTCATCTCAGCAACCGATCACCTCAGCCTGTTGTTCGAGTCGGTCCAGGTCCGGACCCGACCTATCGCACAGTTCACCCCGGCGCGGGCTTCCCTGTTCGCGGCATCGTGCACCATCTGGGTACTGAGTCCGAAACTCCGTGCGGACCGCCAGAGTCGCGCACTCTCTCTTGCCCATGAAGATTTCCGACAACTGCGAGCGTTGGTGACCGATATCGAAGGTGGCTCGATGGCGAGGCTCCTCACGCCTGAGCAGGCTTCCGCTGTGCGGACATACGTCGACACGCAGGTCAGCACAATCGAGCAGGTTCAAGGCTTCGACGGTGGAAAGCCCAGCGACACCCAGATTATCGAGCAGGCCGCCGCGTACATCGATTCCCAGAATGAAGGCGCCGCGCACGCCCTCAAGTTGCTGTGGCGCGTCAACTCTGGCCACGCCCACGGCCTCGGCTGGCCAGAACTACTGCGACACCCAGAGATCGTGTCGAGGAGCCAGAGCGATCCGAGCATCTACTACCGACAGGTCAAGGCTGATCCCGATGCCATCGCGCAGGCCATTGAAGCCGCCACCCTCGCCAGCGACGTGGCATTCCGGCTCTACCAACAGCGAGCAGCCTCACCCACATGTGACTGAAACACGAGAGTCTCAAACCGATTCTGTCTCGAAACCAAGATCAAAAAAATTCTAAGTCTGGTCAGACGCATCTTCACGATCAGCCTCACCTGCATAGAGGCCCTTCCGTGTATGTGACATGGCATCGAGTCTTGGCTGCTGTGACCGTGCCTGACATCTCGAGGCAGTCGCCGCCCACTACCAATTGCACGCTCGGCTGGCCATGTGGCCCCGGTGGCAAGCGGAGCTCGTGCGGCAGCGCCTTCAAGGCAACCCAGTCTGCGTAGTCACGCGCGCAGCGACGTCCACCAACCGCCGTCCACCAACGGGTCGGCCGATCCGCTCAGCAACGCTTCCAGATTCCCGCTGCGCCAGTAGGTGCCCCACGAGGCGAGCTCCTTGGGAGTGAGCATCCGCTCCGGCCGGAGCTGAAACCGCACGCCCTGAACGTCGACGTGGGTGTAGTGCTTGTCCTCCGTCGCGAAGTCGAACGTCACATCGCCGGGCCGCAGGGCTGTGGTCAGCTCGTCGTCGGCCGAGGCGTTGACCAAGTACTGGATCACCTCGATCTCGCTCGGCACAGGACCTCGCCATGACAGCACGAACCCTGGGTCGATCGGGCTGGGCCACAGATGAAATCCCAGGCTTCGTCCGAGAGGCCCGATGGAATCGAGCAGCAGGCTCAAGACCCGCCCGGCCACCTCGAAGGTGTGGGCATCTTCTCGCCGCGGCGATGAGGTCCTGCTTCGCGCGCCTGCCGTCATGCCGCGCGATCTTCCTCTCCTGCCCCGTCAATACCGCGACGGCACGCCGCAACACCCACGCATCTGCGATCCGCAACCAGCCCTGTGACCGCCATGGTCGAACGGATGTACGTATTAACTTTTGTCGTGATAATATCTGCGCCATGATTAAGGTTCATGTGGAGCGTGTCCGTGCGGCCTTGTCGGATCTGTGTGAGCCGCTACACGACACGTTCACGTGGGCTGAGCAGATCCGTCGAGAGCGGCTGCCTGAACTCGACGAGGCCGAGCTCTATGGTTGGCATGCGACGCACACGATCCGCGCGCTGGCCCACCACAAGCTTCGGCAGAAGAAGGGTCTGCTGGGTGCGTGGAAGCTGAGTGGCAAGCATTCGCAGAACGGTGCGTTGTGGTTGACCGATGACCACTATCGGGTGCAGTTGCTTCACGCGCACGTAGACGACCACATCCCTCCGCCTGGCACGAACGCGGCGCGGCGGGCGTACTACAGCAATCCGCCGCTGCCGCGTCAGCTGTCTTTGACCGGGGAGGCGAACGACCATCTGCTGGGGCTGTGGCGTATCGATCCGGAGTTGGCGACACCGAGCTTCCGGATCGTCCGTACGATCGGCCCGTGGAAGTGGGGCGAGAAGGCGAAGGTGGATCTCGAGTTCGTGCTTCCCGAGACGGCTGAGGAGTTGTCGGATCTGGAGTTCCAGCCGACCGATGAGGGGCTGGATCTGATGATGCCGCCCGCGGATGGCGACGAGGAAGGCGGTGGTGATGCTCGCGGCGTCTCCGGGTGAACGGATACGCGCGCTGCGTGAGCTATTCGGGTTCACGCAGAAGCAGCTTGCTGAGATGACGGGGTTGGGACAGTCGCGGTTATCCGATGCCGAGAATCAGTTCCGCGATGTAACCGACGCGGAGCTGGAAGTCATCGCGACAGCGACCGGGACACCGCTGAGCTTTTTCTACGTCGAGTCGAACGCGATTCCGCTGGATTCGCTGCGCTTTCGCAAGCTGGCAGGCGCGAGCATCACGATGACTCGCCGGATACATCGCTGGTATCGCGAGAGCTACCGCGTGTCCGACGGGCTGATCACCGAGAGCAAGTACCCTGTCGCCGACCTACCTTTCGTCACTCAGGAATCGGTCAGTGACGACGAGATCAACGAGTTGGCCGACCAGACGCGGGAATCGCTGCGGCTCGCTCCGGACGCGCCGATTCCCCACCTGACGCGGGCACTGGAACGCGCAGGCGTCGCGGTGGCCCCCATCGTTCCTCCCCACATCGACGGTGATGAGGCGCCTGCGGGGGGCGGGCATTTCGGCGCGTCGTATTGGGGCGGTCTCGGCGCGAGTGCCCTGGTGGGATTCTTCCCTGGAACCCACGGCGATCGGCAGCGATTCACGATCGCGCACGAGGTCGGGCATTTGGTGCTGCACTCTTTCCGCCCCCGCGCGGCCGACCCGGAAGGCGAGGCCAACAAGTTCGCCGCAGCCTTGTTGGTGCCCCGCTCACGCGCTGTCGAAATACTCTCCGACGCGACGACCCTGACCGACTTCGGACGGATCAAGGCAACGTGGGGTGTATCGATGCAAGCGCTGATCATGAGGGCTTCAGCGCTGGAGTTGATCACCGACAGCCGCAAACGGTCATTGTTCGTGCAGTTGTCGGCCAAAGGATGGCGACGAGAAGAACCTGTGGAGGTCGGCAACGAGAGTCCGTTGCTGCTGTGGACACTTCTCAGCCGACGGTTCGGGCCGCGGCCGTACCGCGCCGCCGCCGACGCCCTCGCAATTCCCCCGGCCGTGCTGCGATCGGTGGTGCCCACGCCTTACGAAAACCGCGGCGGCAAACCGACCACTGGATCGGTCTACGCCCTCGGTTCAAGCTCCAGCTAGATGGATGACCGTTGTCGCGCTCAGCGCAGGAATTGCAGCATGGCGATGTAGTTCAGGGGCACGTGGATCGGGTCGCGACAGGGCTGGATCTCGAGCAGCAGGGTTGCGTGGTCGTTGGTGAGGCCGTGCAGGATGGCGGGGACATCGATCAGCCCAGCATGTGTGAGGGCGGGTGGGTTTTCGATGGCCGGCACCTGGTTCGAATAGCGTTGCACACGCGGGGGCGTTCCTGCGGGTATTCGGAGCCGCACCTGGACCTCGAGAGTCTCGTACATCTCTGATTGGACGAAACCGAGGGCGAACCGCTCGAGATCATCGATGCCGGGGACGAAGACCGAACCACGGCGGTGGAATGCGGCGCGTGCTGTCCATGGTGTCCATTCGCCGCTGCGGTCGTGGACGTGCGGGGGAAGGTCGGCGCCATGGGTGAATGGCCTGGGGTTCGCTTGGAAGGGTGTGTCGGCGATCGCGGTGGCCAGCCGGGTTCGTTCCGATTCGACCAGCCGCGATGGCCGGGTCGTCGGAGGCAGATCGGTCGGATGGACGACGACCCCGTAGTCGCGCAACAGCCGGGACGCCGCGACGAGGGGGTCGGTGCCGGCTGCCAAGACAGTGGAGCGGATGTTGCTGGAGACGGCGTGGGCTTGCTCGGCGGCGGCTTCGGGCACCCGCAGTATTGCCACACAGGTCTCGGTGGAAGGAAATTGCCAGTCGGCGCTTCCGACGATCCGTAAGGGCGCCAGCAGCATTGGGTATTGGCTCAGGTAGGCCAAGCGTGCACAGGAGTCGTGGTGCAGGGGCCATCCGGTAACCAGCAGCGCGCGGTCCGGCTCGGCGTTGCTGCTTGTGCGGTGTGCGTCGCGCAGGCTGTGAAGGGTCATCTCGGCCCGCTCAATCCACACGGTGACCGTGCGGTCGCGAAGGACAGCGAGGACGCGGTCGGCCCAGCTCTGCGGAGTATCGGCAGGGTGCGGTGCCACCTTCGGGTCTATGGGCAGTTGGGTCAAGTCGCGGACGTGGGGGAGACGTTCGGCAAGAGATTGTTTGGCGCGTGCGGTGATGATGTCGGGATGGTTGGTCCCCTGCCGGTGTGCGCCCAGCCAGAGGTCGGCGACGTATGTCCACGCGTCGAAGCCGCGGTTTTTCGCAACGTAGGCTCGATGGTTCGGATCGGCGGCGCAGGTGATCCTCTGGAGCTGTTCGCTTTCGGCGCAGGCCGGTGTTTCAGTGGCGACGATATCGATTGCGCGATCGAACAGCCCGTCCTCGGAGTCGGTGCCGAGCCGCTCGGCGAGCTGCGCCAGCAGGGCGTCGAACTGGCCCGAGTATTCCAGGGCAGCGCGGTTGACAGCCGCGACAGTGCGGGCCCACCCGCGGACGCCACGCATAGGGGCGGTCAAAGCTGGCAATGACTCGTCGGTGATGGGTCGCCCAGCCCGGCGACGGGCGTAGTCGAGCCATTCGAAAGACCTGCCAGGGTCGGCCAGTTCTTCAGCGAACGCACTGACGGCCGCGCTCATCTCGGAGAGAGTGGCAACGGAACGCAGGGCGCAAGTGTGCAGTGGATCAACATCTTGCGTGGGGGCGCAGTTGCCGCACAGATCGCCCCACCTGACCTCGAGCAGTGGCACCGACTGGCCCGCATGCTCACGTGCGTACCTGCAGCCGCCGGGGACATGCCATTTTCCGGACGGCGCTGGGATCAGCAGTGTGGTCGCGCGTTCGATCGCGTCGGGAATTGGGATCTGGTGCTGCTGGAAATGATGGCGACCGATCGGGCCGGACAGCGATACATGATTCATATGGGGCGGTGCACCATCAGGCGTACGGCTCCGTCCAGCGGAGCTGTACGGATCGTGGTGAGGCGGCGATCGCATGTTCCACAGAGCAAGCCTAGCTCCAGTGCCACTCATTCCGGGGCGCTGTGCGCGCGTTGCGACTGCGGGCACGATGTCATCAGGGCGACCCTGATACTCGGCTAACCTCGATCGCACGCGACGTGGCAGGAGAATGTGCGGACGCGATCTAGTCACGAGCGAACGGGGTTGGTTACTCACGCCGGCTTGACGGAGTCCCAGGGCACCCATTGTCGGACGGTGAGTGCGACGTGGCCGTTGACCGACCGGAGTTCGAGTTCGACTTCGAGAAACCATACGGGCTCAGTCCCGAACCGCAGGCGTGCCCACCGGTAGCCGAGCGCGGGAATCCATGTCTCGCCCATGCGCAGATCCAGGGCGGCGGCTTTCTCTCCGAGAGTGAACGGCACCGTTCGGGCGGGACTGCGAGTTGGAGGTACCCATATTCGCCAGGGGTCGACGAGGACCCTGCGTGGAGGGGTGAGCATTCTGGTGCTGGCGTGGTGGGATGATCCGGATTCGTTCATGGTCACCCCGTCCGGCTGATCGCGGTAGTAGCGGTGTGGGGGTCGGCTGGTCGGCGGGTCCAGCACGATCGCTGCGTCCCGGCAGCGCCCAGTCGTAGTGAGGTGCTGCGGGGGCGGCGCGCTGTGCGGCCGGAAACCTGGATCGTGTAGGTCATCGATCGCAGCCGTCCGCGTCCGCGGCCGATCCCCTCGCACTCGAGAAGTTCGCTGTGGATTTCCAGGTCGGGGCGGGCCCAGCCGGTGTGGGTGGTGACCAGGATGGCGTCATGGCTGCGAAGCCGGGCGAGGACCGCTCGTGTGCGGGTGGCGGCTGGGGTGGTGGGGTGGTCGAGTACGACGAGGGGAAGGCCGTCGAGGAGGATGGCGGCGACATCGAGGGGGTCGTCACCCGGGTTGGAGATGTGGGCCAGGCGGGACAGGTTTCCGCCCATCTCCGCGACGGCGAGCAACCCCAGCCGCGGGCAGCCGAGGACGGCGGTCCATTCCCCGGCGGCGGTGGCCGCGGCGAGCAATCCGAGGAGAGGGCCGAGGCGTCCGGTGCAAGCGATCAGCGATCCGCGCGGTAGGCCACCGGCGGGCAGCGCCTCACCCAGTGCCCCGGGGATCGGCAGGGTGTTCGCTGGTGCGGTAGTGGGCATCGGTGGGGCTTCGCGGGCGCCGACTCGGCCGTGGATGGCGTCCATGCGGGCGCGCAGGAGCGCGAGTTGCTCGGTACGTGGGAGGTCGGTCAGCGGTGCTGCGGCTGTGGTGCCGTCGGACCGTTGACTGCCCTCCAACTGCGAGCTATCGAACATATGTGCGAAATGATTGCATACCGCGTGATTGGCCGTCGAGACAGGCACGCTGATCGATAACTAACGGTCACCGAACTGCGGCCGAGCCGCCATTGCAGCTGGCCTTCGACTGCAGCGAATGTGGTGGCTGGCGCGGCGGTACAACATGCTGTTGTACAACGCCCTGTTGTTGGCGACGAGTGTTCGACGCGGGCGATGGTTGGGAGGTGGGCGGGAACGTCCGGAGCTTCGAGATTGTCAGGTAGGTGGCGGATTGGTGGACCGATGCGACGGGGGTGCGCGTGCCGGAGTACGGCTGCTGCTTATTCGCTGCGCCCACGGTGAGACCCACGCCGCCGGAGTCGCCGAGGGCGAAGAGACCGAGCGTGGACTAAGCGCGACGGGCAGAAGCCAAGCCGCGAGGCTGGCGGAGCGGTTGGCCGCCGAGCAATCGAGCCTGCAAGTCAGCCGCGTGTACAGCACCGGCATACGCCGGGCGGCGCAAACCGCCACGATCGTGGCCCAGCTGCTGGGGCTATCGGTCGAGACGACTCCGCTCGGGCCGGCGCACGGGAAGCCGGTCGAGCGCGCGATGTCGGGTGGTGAAGGTGGGCAGCTGTGGGGGCAGTGGGCACCACGGGTGGGGCGGGAGTTGGAGTTGATCGCGGGGAGGCATCCCGGCGAGACGGTTGTGGTGGTCTGCCACCAATCCACCGCGCTCGCCGCGGCCCAGTACTTCCTGGAAGGAACGTACTCCCGCGCGCATGCCTCGATCGAGGTCGACCACACCGCGATCACCGAATGGCAGCTGCGCCCGGCTCGCCACCAGTCTGCAGAGGCCGAAGGGTCGCGGTGGGTGTTGGTCCGCGCGAACGACGCCGAGCATTTGAGAGCGCAACCGCACCGCATCACCCGGCGCAAGCGACACGTATGACCGACGTGTCAACCCTGCCGCCGCAGTCGTCGACGCCGCCGCCGTGGTATCGGCGTGATGGCTTCCGAGGCGGCCCGGCGCTGGTCAGCTCTGCGGCACTGTTGCCTGCAATACGAGCACGTTGTACGGACGCGGGGGGTATTTGAAGGTGTAGGCGGTGATGATGCGGTTCTCGTAGCACTCGGTCTCCGGGTCCCAGAGATAAATCCGTTGGTTGAGGACGTGCTCGTCGGTGGCGCGGATCCTGGAGATTTCCGGCCATTCGGGTGCTTGCTCGCAGGAGGTGATGATCTGCTGGATGCGTCGCTCGGGGATCCGGCCTGGCGCGACGATGAGAAAGGCGTTGGCCATGACGGTGGCCCGCTCCTCCCAGTTCCCGATCACCTTCTTCGCGGCAGGATCGCGGACCACCCACTCGAGCAAGTTCGGCCGCACTGTGGCATCGGGTTCGGGGGCGACGAACCCGGGGAACCGGTCAAGCAGTGGCCCGTTGGCGGCATACAGGTCGAAGGCGTCGTCGTGGTAGCAGGCGGGGTCGAGGTTGCGGTCCAAGCCGAGCTGATCGTCCGGAGTGACGACCGGCGACATGTCCCAGTTGAGCTGGTTGAGCAGCGGCTGTGCCAGCGCGGCGTACTTGGGTCTTCGCCACTGAGGGACTTCGAGGCCGTTCAAGAATGCCTCGAGTGTCTCGGCTGAGGGAGTCCGCCCTTTGCGCTCCCACGCGTAGATCAAGCCCTTCGAGACTTTGATAATCTGGGCAGCTTCTTCGCGCGTCAGTTGGGCGGCTTCGCGCTCGGCCCGAAGTAGCCTGGCCAGTACGGGTAGATCGTCATCCTCAACCATCGCATACGCCTTTACTTGGCTTCCAACAGCCTCGGGAGCGTGCGCGGTGCATCGATGGAAGTGCAGACTCGCGGGACGCTTCGTGGCTGCCTAACAGGCCAGGCTATGGCAACGAAGCCAATCGTTTCACCGTGAACCGGCTATCGGCGCCCCGAAGGTGGCACAAATCATATTGGCGCACAGTGTATTCCACATGTGCGCGGCCGAACATGCGCGAGCTGGGTCAGGGTGTCGCTCTGTGTCGAGGCGATAGATCTAGTCATCGATGAAGATGTCGTTGGTCAGCGGGCCTGTTCCAGGAGTCACGCGGTACTTCTCCAGATCGGTCACTCCGTGGTTGGCGAGCACTTCGTCATCGAGCAGCAGCTCGCCGGTACAGGCCGAGCGTGTAAGCACGAGCAGTGCTGCATCAGCCATAACCCACACGTTGCGTGACGTCGCCGCGACTTGATCGCCGCCGAGCTTGTTCCGCACGGCCGCGGTGTCGATCGTGGTGCGTGGCCACAGTGAGTTGACTGCGATGCCCAGATCAGTGAACTGATGAGCCATTCCGATGGTCAGCAAGGAGGTGCCGTACTTGCTGACGGTGTATCCGGGGAACCTACCGATCTGCTCAGCAGCCATGTTCAACGGTGGGGAGATATTCAGGACATGGGGTGCTCGACCGGCCTGCGCTGAGAGTTGAAGCGCTGGCAGACATAGCTTCGTCATCAACAGCGTTGCGCGACAGTTAATGTCCTGCATGTAGTCATATTGGTTCATCGTCAGTGTCGCTACAGGTGCTGGTTCGATCACCGCTGCCACGTTCAGCAACATGTCGATACCGCCGAACCGCTCGATGGTCCGCTGCACAGCATCCGCCATTGCCTTGTCATCGCGGACGTCGGCCGCGATCGGCAGGACATCCCCGCCGGCGGCCTCCGCTTCGGCGGCCGCGGTGTGGATGGTGCCGCGATACTTGGGATGTGCCTGGGCGGTGCGGCCGATCATCGTCACGTTGGCTTCCTCCGCGGCCAGCCGTATCGCGATCGCGGCACCTATGCCGCGGCTGGCTCCTGTGATGATCGCTGTCTTGCCAGCTAACGTCCCGGTCCTCAACTCGATTGTGCTCACCGGATCCCCCATCTGTGCATGATCGACTTCTTGCACACTAACGGCTGCCAAAGCTTGGTGGCGGGTACGCAGGTATCAAAGATTGTGATATTGACGCCCGGCGGGCGGGCGGCAAAGGTTGAGCAGAAAGGACCGCCAGGCCGCAGCAACCTGTTGCGGCTCAGCAGATCTGAGGTAACCCGCGGGGGCGATTGTTGGTCGAGCCTCCCGCGCTAACCGTAGCGGAGGTCATTGCATGAGAGGGGGAGTTCGCTTGAGTCGGCGTCCAGCACACCGCCAGCCCAGTCGCAGCGCGCAGCCGAGCATACCGACGCTGTCGACGACATGCTGGATGATCAGAGATCACCTGGGGCTGTCACGTGTCGGGAGCTACGAGCGCACCAGGGTCAGTGCGTCCTACTTGAGCCAAATCGAAAGCGGCGAGCGGGTACCCAGCCTGGAAACGCTCGACAAGCTCATCCGGGGATACCGGCTGGACGCTGCGCAAGCACGTCACCTTCTCGAGCTTCGCGCTCCCGCCGAAGATCTCGCTCCCGCCGAGAACCTTCGTCGGCTCGTTCGGGAGAACGGCGGACTGATGACCCATATCCATGCCCTTGAGGAACGGGGAGTGCTCGGGGCCTACATGGATCCTATGTGGAACGTTTTGGCCTGTAATGATTCGTTCCGGTCAGCACTGCCTGGGCTGGATTCGAGCGAGTCGGTGCCGGTATGGCTGTTCAGTCCGGCTGCGCGAGACACGGTATTCGATTGGGATCGGGAGGCTGCTCATTCGGTCGCTACCACCAAAGCAGTACTCGGGCGTTACCGGACTTCGGAGCAGGCCCGAGACTTGATGCGACGGCTGCGTCCCAACAGTACGTTCGCCCGGCTCTGGTCCAGCAGCATCAGTATTTCCTACGGCCGCAACTCCGGAGACCAGCTCCACTGGCGCAACACCGATACCGGAGAGCTGATCTCCTACAGCCTGACCATGTCAGAGATCAGTCAGACTGGAGACGTATTGCTGGTCACCGCGCTTCCGGTGCCATACTGCGGACCCAACATCGAGGTGGCCTAGCTGCATCCTCCACGAAATGACGTGTGAAGCGATGTCCATGCTGCTGTGTGCACCCACGATCGATTTTTCGCGACGCGCGGGGCATTCGTGGTCTGGCCGGGATGCGGCGGACTGGCGACCTTCGTTGAATTATTCGCATCGGCCCCGCAGGTATTCTGGATGCAGTGACTCTCGTAGTCGCTCGCCAGCTCGTC
The DNA here is from genome assembly GCF_021183645.1 of Nocardia gipuzkoensis. Classification (NCBI taxonomy): domain Bacteria; kingdom Bacillati; phylum Actinomycetota; class Actinomycetes; order Mycobacteriales; family Nocardiaceae; genus Nocardia; species Nocardia gipuzkoensis. The sequence continues at coordinate 2,603,819 of NZ_CP089225.1, forward strand.
CTTAATTTCCTATCTGATGCTGGCAGAAATGGCAGGCAGGTCTGGGAAATGAGCGAGCATGGAAACGCCGGATCAGCGGATCCGTCGGAAAATGGTGCCACCGATCTGCTGCATGAGCCGACATATCCCGTGGCAGTTGGCGCTCAGGCGTTGCGGAAGTCCACACGCTGGTACGAAGAACAGCTGAGAAAGGGACGCCTGCCAGGCCACAAAGCCGGCCGATCGTGGTACCTGACCGCAAGCGACATCGCTGCGGCAATTCAGTCGACCGCGCGCCGTCCCCACGCCCGTGCGGCGCCAGATCCTGCGAAACCGCAAACAGCCGATCGCCGACGTCCGACTCGTAGGCGGAGGCAGCGCCGCCGCCCGATACCTCCGCAACGCGCATTCGAATAGTCGGCCGTCCTTTCCTGGCTCACGTCACAGTTGATGGTCCCGGGCTTCCAGCCGCGTCAGTAAGCGTTCTATGCGCTTCATGTGCTGCGGCTATCCGCCGTCGCAGCCCTTTTCATCGTCAGCGGTTCGACGTTTCTCGTGCACGCTGATCGGCGACGCTCGGGAACGCTTCGGCCTATCCAACCTATTCACGGCCAACCTGGGTCGTTTCGGTGTCGGAGGCTTCCGGGTGGACAAAAGAAATTCGTTTATCGCTGGCTGCGTAAAATGGTGTGCAACGCCGCAGCGTATCACCCCTTTTGCAGCTTTACGCTGGCTGCGTTAACGCAAATTCGGTTCGCCGAAACACTGGTTTTGCTGCTCGGGAGGGGTTTTGATGGACATGCAAGTTCGACCACTGAAAGGAAACCGATGGACCCGCTGATCATTCTGGGATGGGTGAATACCGGCCTGTCTGTGCTCTCCAACGGGTTGTCCGTGGCAGCCCAGGCACTGGCGCTCATCCTTCCGTTCATCTGACCATCTCGCCTCGAGATGCGGCCTCCCAGCGGCGGTTTCGCTGCTGGGAGGTAGGAACCATCGAGCGCCACGGCGCATTCTGATCATAAGAATTCCCTTTCCATACTTTCCCAACGGGGTCTATTCGGCATGCAAAAAATCAGAAGACATACTTACTTCGCCTATTGCGACGACGCAGCACTCGGGGACCAGGAGAACAACGCGCGCTCTCGGCGAGATTGCTCCAGCCTTGGCCGAGGTAGCCGCGCGATCCTGGTGGCCGTGGTGCCCGCAGTGGTGATGATGGCAGCCGCAGGCGCCGCCAGCGCCAGCCAAAGCCTTGCCGCGATCGCTGATCAGCCCGGCGTCACCAATCCCGCCCAGCCCGGCACGACCACACCGCCCCCGCCGCCCCCACCGGCACCGGAGCCCGAGCCGGTACCCGCGCCGCCAGAGCCCGAGCCCCCGGTGTACTACTCGCAACCGCCGGAGGTCCGCAACGCCGCGCCCTCGCGTCCGGCGCCACCGCCGGAGCAGCAGGTGGAACCGGTCCGGATCGAGGAACTGCACCTGCCCGAGCCGGTGGCACCGGTGGCACCGATCGAGCCGCCGGAGAACACGATTCGGGTCGGTCAGTGGCAGGCCCCGCGCCCGGAGTGGCTGGCGCCGGAATATGCGGACGTCATCAATGACGTCGCCGCGAACGCCGAAGCGCAGGTCGCGACCGCGCTGGATTCGATCGGGATTCCAGCCGGGCGCTCCGACCGCGTCAGTGGCGCCACGCTCGCCGGCGCGGGTATCGGTGGCGCGGTCGGCGCTGCCGTGGCCGGTGTCCCAGCTGCTGCCGCGGGCGCGGTGGTCGGTGGGCTGATCGGCGGCACCGTCGGTGGCATCGCCGGAGCCGCACTCGGCACGGTGGTGCCGGTCCCGGTCATCGGCGAAGTGACCTCCGGCATCGCCGGCACAGCGCTCGGCGCCGCCGCCGGCGCCGCCGCCGGTGCCGCGATCGCTGGTATCCCGGCCGCGGCGGTCGGCGCGGTCGCCGCCGGAACCGTCGGTGCGGGCTTCGGCGCAGGCGTGGGGGTCGGGCAGCCATGACCCTCTCATCGTTGAGCCGCCGGCGCACCGTCGCCGCCGCGATCGCAGCCTCCGCCGCCCTCGGGGTGGCCACCGGGACCACCAGCAGCGCCACTGCTGCGGCCGTGCCGATCGGTCCGGGATGTCCCGCGCTGTACATGCTCGGTGTTCAAGGCACCGGCCAGTCCTCACCCACCGCGGACCCGCTCGCCGACACCGGTGTCGTGGGCGCCCTGATCGCCCCCGTCTTGGCAGCTGCTCCTGGCCTGGTGCAGCGCAGCTACATCCCCTATGGCGCGGGCTTCGGTGGCGCGGTGCCCGGCGGGGGCCCGGAACCGTATGCGGTGTCGGTGACCGATGCTCGCCGTCAGCTGGATGCCGCCGCGGTGCAGATCGCTGAAACCTGCCCCAGCACGTTGATCGCAGGCATCGGATATTCACAAGGCGCGCAGGCGATGTCGTCGTTCGCCCACGATGTCGGCTCCGGCGCCGGACCGGTGGCCCCGGAGCGTGTCGCAGGGATCGCGCTGTATGCCCATCCTGATCGCGCACCAGGCGCGCCGATTTTTCCAGGGCGGCCGGGGCAGATGGTCCCGGATCCTGCGCCGGGCACGAGCGGGGCTGCGGTGTCAGCGGTGCAGATGTCCAACCCGCCCGCCGGTGGGGGTGGTATCGCCGATGGCGCGACCAGCTACGGGGAACTCACTGGGCGGGTCGCCGATATCTGCACCGACGGAGACCTGGCCTGTTCTGCGCCCGACCGCGCGGCGGTGCTGCGCGTTGGGGCGGAGATCGCCGCCCAAGCCGACCTGCGCAATCCGCTGGCCGCGATCGCCTCGCTCAATGGTCTATTCTCCGCCGCGCTGGGTGATGCCTGGACGACCGTGGTGCTCAACGACTTCCAGGTCGGTGGCGGCAACGTCGATTACCTTCCGCAGTTGCCGCTGGCAGCTCGGCTGGTGGACGCGGCTGACCCGCGCAACCCGGCACCGAGCGCGGAGGAGATCGGGGCTGCTGCCGCGCGGTGGAACGAGATCACCGCCATCGTGGCGGCGGATCCGATCGGGTTGCTGCCCAAGGTGGCCGGTCAGCTGTCGGCGGCGTGGAGCCAGTTGGTCGCCGATAACGCCGACTTGGTCGATCCCGCGGTGTGGGTGCGTTTTGCAGACACCGTCGCCCGGCACAACAACTACGCCGTCAACGGCCAGCTGAACTCGGGCATCGCCTGGATGGTCGCTCTCGCCCACGACATCGCGGGAGATAGGCCATGACCGATCCCATCGCGATCGATGACGGCTTCTACAGCAGTCCTGATAACGGTATCGCCGCACCAGCCGGGCAGCTCCTGCGCCGCCGCCCAATCACCTTGGCGGGTCTGAGAGGCGCGGGTCCGGCGTGGCAGGTCGTATATGCCACGACAGGTTCCCGCGCACCGATGGCTGCCTCCGGCACGGTAATCACCGCCAGTCCGGTCGCTGGAGTTGCCGATCCGGGCCCGGTCCTGGTGTATTGCCCGTCCTTCCACGGTCTCGGTGGTCGCTGCGCCCCGTCGCAACTTCTGGCTGAGGGGCGCGAGCCGGAATCTCTCTTCATCGCCACAGCTCTGGAGCGCGGATGGACCGTTGCGGTACCGGACGGGCCATGCCTGGGCGTAACCGGTCTGGGGCCGCACCAGTTCCTGGCCGGAGCTGCAGGCGCGCACGCCGTGCTGGACCTGGCGCGTGCAACCCGCCACCTGCCCGAACTCAGCGATGCGGGGCCGTGCGTGGTGTGGGGGTACGGCGACGGCGGACGAAGCGCGGTGTGGGCCGCCGAACAACAACCGGCCTACGCCCCGGAGCTGGATCTGCGGGGTGTGGCCGCCGGTGGCGTCGTGGCCGATCCGGGCGCAGTCATCGCGGGAATCGACGGCGGGCCGTGGGCGGGGCTAGCTCTGGCCGGGCTCATCGGGCTTAGTCGCGCGTACTCCCACCTGCCGACCGGGCACCTGCTCACCGACGCCGGCCGCGAGACGGTCCAGCAGGCTCGAGTGCTCGATGCGGCAGAGTTGCTGCTTACCTACCGTAACCAGTCCTTGGGCGGCTGGTGTGAGCGGCCTGATCCGTGGAACGACCCTCTTTGGCGCTATGTGCTGGCCAACGAGACCAGCGGCCGCGCCGCCCCCCAGGTGCCCGTGCATCTCTACCACGGCATCGAAGACGCCCTTGTGCCGGTCGAGATCGGCCGCAGCTTGTTCACCGAATACCGCGCGCTCGGCGTGGATCTGAGCTGGCGGGAGTACTCGACCAGCCATGTGGGCGCCGCCCGGGACGGTGCCGCTGAAGCCGTCGCCCGGTTGGCCGGCTACCTGCAACGCCGACCCACGCCATCCAGCCCGCAGACCACCTGAATCGGCCTGCCCGCCCTACGACCCCTTGCCGTGGGTGCGGGCAGGTCCCAGGCCGGATCGAATCGAGGTCAACACTTATGCGCCCCAGCAACAGCACAAGCACTCGTGCGCGGTGCCACGCCGCTGCGGCGGTGCTCATGGCGGTCATTGTTTCGTTCACCATTGCCATCAGCACCGCGCACGCCGAGCCCACCGGCGTTCCGCTCGGTGAGACATGCCCCGTTCTGTATGCGTTCGGGGTGCAGGGCAGCGAGGAAGCTTCCCCGGAGGCCGGGCTCAGCAGCGATTCAGGTGCACTGGGGCAACTGTTCGGCCCGTTGGCCGTCACGGCCGGTGATCTGGTGCAACGCGCGTACGTTCCCTACGGTCGCGCACCCGACGGGACGGCATTGCCTTATGAGGCGGCGATCACCGCTGCGGCTGAGCGGTTGGAACAGATGGCCGTCGAAGTCGTAGCGCGCTGCCCGAACACGAAGATCGCCGCCGCCGGATACGCCCACGGTGCACCCGCGGTCTCGCGGTTCGCCGAGCGCGTTGGTACAGGTGGCGCACGCGTCAGCGCTGATCACATCGCCGCGATCGCGTTGTTGGCCAACCCGAACCGCGCCACCAACACCCCGGTGCTGCCCGGCCGGCCCGGCAGCACCATCCCCGCGCCCGCGCCCGGAACCGCGGGGCGGAAGGTTGCCACGGTCTCGCTGTTGAACCAGCCGTTGACCGGTGCCGGAATCGCAGCCACACCGGCGGCATCGAGCGGGTTCGGGGCCTTGACCGGTCGTGTCGCGGACCTGTGCGTGGCCGGTGACGCAACGTGTGACACCCCGCCCGGAAGCAGCTTGGCCGCCACGGCCGCGAACATCGCCGCCCGCTCGGACCTGCGTGACCCGATCGCAGCGATTTCCACCATCGCCGAAGCCTTGACCACCACGGTGTTCACCACCGCGGTGAACGTCATCAACGAGGACGTCACCGGGACCAGCCTGGATCAACTGTCGTATCAGCCTGAGAAACCGCTCGGGCAGCGACTGGCCGAAGCCTCGCAACCTGACATCGTCCCACCCGGGCCGGGAGAGGCTTTGGCGGCGCTGTTCAAGATCGGCACCATCGGGTTGAACGCGGTGGTGACGGTCGCGCGGAAAGTGTTCACTCCAGCCACGATCGCCGAGTTGGCGACCATCGGGCTGGCCAACCCATGGGCGGCGGTCGCCACGTTGGGCGCGAAACTCGCCACCGCGGCAGTCGAGTTGATTCCGCCGCAGACGGCCAGCCGCTGGGTGAACGAAGCTTTCGACGCGATCACCAGCACCATCACCGACCAGCAGCAGCTCTACACCCTTGCCGCCGCTGCGCAATACAGCGACACCAGTGGCCGTCATGGCTCCTACCGCGCCACACCGGTCACACCGACTGGCCGATCGGCTCTGGCAGCGACCGCCGACTGGTTCACCGCCGTCGCCCGTGACCTCGCGGCCACCGGTTCGCCGTCGGCCGTACCGCAGTCCGGCGCCCCCTGGACGTCTTCCGCGCCCGCGACGGCACCGGTCACTAGCACCGCCGTACCGGGGGTGCCTACGTCCAGCGGCGGTCCGTGAAGACCCCTTCGGGCGGATCCCGCCCAATCCGCAGACGTACCCAAGCCTTGTCTGCTGATTCTCCCCTGGCACCCCGCCCGAAGGGCCCACAATCCCGCGCCACCACACACCGAGGAGGTGAAACCTACGATGCCGAACACCCGAGCCCACACCGACGCCAGCAGCGACCACGGCTGGGGCTGGCTGGATCCCACCGAACTCACCACACTCTCGCCGCTCTTGGACACGACCGACGAGCCGGAGCGTGATGGGGAGCAATGGCGGTGGATCAACGCACAGCAGCTCTCACCACCACGGCCAGTCCGAGGGGCGGTGCGCACGCAGGTGCCGCGCCGCGTGTGGGTCTGGCTTGCCGCCAGCCTCAGCGGAGCGGCCGTGCTAGCCGGGCTGGATTTCAGCTGGGTCGCCGACACCCCGGATCCCGTCACGGCGATCCCGACCCTGACCGCAGCTCCACCGACTACCACGCCGCACCTCAGCGGTGCGTGCACGGGGTTGTCCGGGCAGACGGTCACCGATTCCGCGGGAGACACCCACAGCGTGGCTGGGGTGATCGCGGCGTTCGAGCACGCCTACTACGTCCAGCGCAGCGCTGACGCAGCGCTGCGGCTCGTCGCCCCCGAGGCCGGACTCGTCGCCGAGGCCTTGGCCGCGGGCATCGCCTCTATCCCGGCCGGGACCACACACTGCGTCGCGATCACCCCGATCACCGACACCGCCGCGGAGGTGCACGTAGTCCAACAGCACCCCGACGGGCAACGCGTCGACTACCTGCAACTGATCAACCTCCGCCACGACCCTGCCGGCGTCATCATCACCAACATCCAGAAGCGGGGCTGACCGATGGCCGCACCGCTACACCTGCACCGAGACGACCACCCTCGGGTGACGGGGCGACTCGAGCCGGGAACCGTCGCCGCACCGCAACGGCTGGCGCCGGTGCGGGAGACCCCGCTGCCGACTACGGGAGCTCATCCGCCGTTGTTCGCGGTGCTCGGCGCACACGGCGGCGCAGGGACTTCCACCCTGGCGCGGTGGTGGGCACCCGCCGCCGACACCGGCCTGGCCTGGCCCGCCTCGCCGGCCACCACCCAACAGGTCATCGTCGCCGCACGCTTGTGCATGCCCGGCCTGACTGCCGCGGCCGACCGCCTGCGGGAATGGCATGCCGGACTGGCCCCGGACGGCGTGCATGTGATCGGCCTCGTGCTAACGGCCGCGCGCCCAGGGCGAGTCCCCATGGTCGTGCGCCGGTACTGCGCGGTCGTGGCGGATCTGATCGAGCATGTCCACCAGATCGCCTGGCACGACGAACTGCTCAGCTGCGAGCTCACCGACCTAGCCCAGTATGTGCCATTCGACCGGCCGCCACCGCGGCGCTCACGGTTGACCGAGGCAGTTCCCGCCGATGTGCACCGCGCGGGGTCTCAAATCATCACTCACCTTGCCGCACGTCGTATAGCGATTGCGGCACAACATGATTTGGAGTCATCGTCATGACTACCGCGTACGCGGTTGCCGGGGCCGTCTCTGTGCTCGCCCAGCAGATTCAGATCACCCCGACGACGCCGCCAGGAGCGGACAAGTTGGTCAATCTTGTCAACTACCTGTCCTGGATTGTCACCCTGGTCGGAATCGGAGCCTTGATATACGCCGGCGGCAAATTCGGGTGGGAACGATTCCACGGCGGCGCTGTCGAATCACCCAAGATCATCATGGGTGCTTTGGTCGGCGGCATCATCGCTACCAGCGCCGGGCAGATCATGGACGCAGCCATCACCGGAGGCGGATAGGCATGCTCCGCCAACGGATTCGTTCCTGTCCAGCCACAGCCACACCGCCCGCCGCCGTGACACGCGAAACAGCCACGACCGGTCATCGCGACTCGATTCCGCTCACCATTCACACCCGGGACCGGACCCGCCTCTCGGGCACCCGACTGGGTGCCTCGACAGCACCGGTGACGGTGGCCTACGTCCACGGCACACTCACCGACTCCAGCTACTGGAAGCCGCTGACCGACTACCTGGACCAGCGCCTTGACGGAGGTATCGCACAGATCGCCTACGACCAGCGCGGGCACGGCACGAGCGCACCGCCTGGTCGCGGAGCAGGGACCGGGCTGCCGGTGCTCATCGACGACCTCGACACCGTCCTGACGCACACGCACGGCGCGGTCGTTCTGGTGGCGCACTCGGTGGCGTCGTTACTGGTGCAGGCATGGGCCGGGCGACATCCGCGCCGCGCCCGTGCCCTGGCTGGCATCGTGCTGTTCAACGCCAGCCCCGCATTTCCCTGGTCGTCGCAGTCCGTTAATTGTGAGACCGGCAGGCACTGGGAGAGTCGGCTCGTCGAAGAACTGACGACCTACCTCTATCCAGGTAGCTACAGGTCGCCGCGCCGCCGCTCGCGCCCGATCCACAGCCGGGGCAGGATGCGCGCCGCCGACATGGATGTGGATGTGGTGAGGGCGGAGCTGGCCGCCTACAGCGGTGCGAGGTTGTCCGGCGAGATCGTCAGCATCTTGCGCAGCGTGCCGACGTGGATTGTGACCGGTGAACTCGACCTCGTCGTACATCCGCGCATGTCTCAGGAGCTGGCCGAACTCATCTGGGGCGACTACAGCTGTGTTGCCGATGCGGGGCATTCCTTGCCTCACCTCGAGCCCGCCGCGGCCGCCGCGGCGATCCTAGCCGCGCTCGAAGTCGCCTACCGCGGCCAGCAACGTAGCGGCGGTGCGCCGTGATCGCCAAACCACTTCCCGTGCAGGTTCTTTCACCGCTGACGCAGCTATTGGGTTGGCTGGCCTGGTTCGTGCTGCTGCTGTGTATCGCCCGGACGGTGTGGGTCGGAGGGCTGCTGGTCGTCCGCCTCTACCGCGACGAAGCCGTCGAAGGGCTCGTTGGCGCCCTGTTCGGCGCCGTGCTGCTCGGCAGCGCCAGCTCGCTGGCCTTGGCCGTGCTGCCTCCGACCTGATCCTGCCGAGGAGAACCCATCCCGTGAATTCGATCCGAACACACCAGACCACCAGCGCTGCTGTGCTGGCTGTAGCGGTACTGGTCACTGCTGCCGGTTTGCTTGGCTGCGGCCGCGAAAACCACCCCCCGATCGGTGAACCAACTTCCAATGCACTCGTGGCCGCACCTACCGGTCTGCGATGGCAGCCCTTCCAAGGGGTCGACCTACCGGTCGGAAAAGAAGGCCCCCGCCACATCGAACAACCCGTTGCTGTCGGATTCGACCGATCACCGGCAGGAGCCGCGCTAGCCGCCATCCACGCCACAGTGCGAATGTCCATCGCCACCGACAACCAATGGCCGATCGTCGGACAGCGGATGCTCGCTCCAGGTCCAGGCCGCGACGCCTGGGCGACCGCGCGCGCACAGATCTCGATTACCAGCCCGACCACCGACCGCCCGCCGAAACTTCTCGGCTACGTGATCACCCGTTACACGCTCGACGCCACAGACGTCGACATCTACAGCATCCATCCCGACAACACCGTCACATGCAACCACACCGGCGTCGTCTGGCATGGCGACGACTGGCGCCTACAGCTACCCGACAGCCCCACCACTGCGGCGGTTACCGCCATGACGGTGCCCCCTCCTGACCTAGTCCCGCTCACACGACGCTGAGAAAGAAACCCAGCCCAGATGAAAGCTCATCGTCTACTGACAATCCTCCTCGCCAGCATCACCGCTGTCGTGATCGCGGTATTCGTCCTGACCATCACCCACGACTCCCGCTCATCCGAGCAGCCCCCCGATCCCAGCAGCCCGCCCTCCCCAACGGTGCGGACGTTTCCCGATCTTCCTCCCGCCACGCCGCCACCGACCATCGACCTGTTCGGCAACAGGCTGGAAGTAATCAGCGACGACGAGGGTGCCGCGCTGCCGCAAGACCCGAGCACCCGTCCGGACCCCGCCCGCCCCGACTACCTGACCACCCCACCCGCCCAAATGCGCTGGCAGCGTGGCTGGGGCGGGGCCGCCCTGCCGGTATCGGGCAGCGACGGTCCCAGCCGTGTTGAGCACGGCATCGCATCCGGCTTTGCTCATACACCCCACGGGGCGGCGCTGGCTGCCGCGGACGCGCTCGCACGTGTGCTGGCTGCACCGGAGGGGGTGTGGCAGCAGGTAGTGCGTGAGCGCTACTACGGCGGCGGCCGGGCACTCACCGATCGGTTCGCCCGCTCACGCGAGCGCACCCCGGGTGTCGCACGCTATGTCGTGGTCCCCGACGGCGTGCGGATCCAGCCCGGCTACCGCGACGACCTCGCCATCGTTCAGTTCGCCACTCACGACGATCTGGGCTACACCGTCTCCACCTGGCCCATGGCCTGGATCGACGGGGATTGGCGCGTCCGCGTACCCGACGACATCCAAGCACTGTGGGGTCCGGGCACGTCGACATCCACGTTGACCGGTTTCGGCTCATGGAAGGCCGCACCGTGACCGAAAGCTCCCTCGCGCAGGCATCATTCGCGTCAGGGCCGTGGCGCGCACAGCTGCCACCGCTTCCACCGTCGGATGTGTGCGACATACCGCTAGGACCCCAGCAGGCGTGCGAACAACTCGGCCAAGCTGCCTCCGAGGCAGCCAACTCGGTGCTCGACGACCTGACCTCGCAGCTCGGGGAGAGTTTCGGCAAGCTTCTGCGATTCGTCATGACGTGGTGGACAGCCTTGCCATCTCCGCAACTGGCGGACAGCCGGGGCGGATTGGGACCGGCGCTGGCGGGAATCCGGGACTACACCAGCGGGCTGCAGGTGCTGCTGCTGACCTGCGGAATCATCTTCGCTGCGGCGCGACTGGCGCTGGCCAAACGCGGCGGGGTCGCGGGCGAGGCCCAGGAAAGCTTCCTCATGTTGGCCCGCGCGGTGTTCACCTCGATGGCCTTCGCGGCAATCGTCACCACCGGAACCCGTGCCGGTGATGCCTTCGCCGAGTGGGTGCTGTTCGACGCATCCAGGGGAGATGCGCACAACATCGTCGCCGGGATCGCCGAATTCGAGTTCGAGACGAAATCCGGGTTAGGGATTGGGACCTATCTGGTGTTGTTCCTGCTCGGGATCATCAGCATGCTGATTCAACTGGTGATGCTGGTTCTCCGGCAAGCGCTGCTGATCGTGGTGGTGGCGGTGATTCCGATCGCGGCGGCCGCCTCGGGTACCGGACCTGGTTCCCAAGCGTACAAACGCCTGCTGAGTTGGTCACTGGCCTTCGTGTTGTGGAAACCGGTCGGGGCATTGGTCTATGCGATCGCCTTTACCGTGGCGGGCCGTGACCAGCAAGACCCACAGTTGGTGCTGCTCGGCTTGATCCTGCTGGTCATGACAGTGATTGTCCTGCCCGCGCTGATCCGTCTGGTCGCCCCCGCTGTCGCGACACTCGGTGGCGGGGGCGGCGCGGCGGCTGTTGTGGCCGGCGGTGCGGCCGGGATGGCTATGGCGGCGATCGGTGAGCGGTCGAATGCCCGCAAGGTCAGCGAGGGTGAGAACGCGCCTGGTGGTGGGGCCGTCGGCTCACCTGGTGCTGGAGGCCCGTCCAGAGATGGAGGGGGAGGGGGCGGTGGCCGCCCGATGCCTGGCGGCGGCGACGGTGCCGCGAGTAGCGCTGGGACCGGCGGCGGTAAGACCGGCGGATCGACTAACGGCAGCAGTGGTGCGCGTCCTGCCGGTGCCGGGGCAGTTCAGCCGCCGTCGGCGTCCGCAGCGAGTAGCGGCGGTGGTGAGGCAGTCGGTGTTGCGGGCGCGGGTGTGGCCGGTGCGGCGGCGATGGGCGCGCAGATGGTCAAAGACGCTGCACAGCAGACAGTCTCGGCAATCGAGAGCCAGACTCGTGAAGCAACCGCCACAAGCTTGGACCAGGACGCTTTGGGGCCGGGGGAGGTGCGGCGGTGACGACACGCATGTATGGCCGCTGGGAGCGTCCCCGTTCCGCGGGGTTCTTCGGGTTGACCTGGGGCGTGTCGATGCTCGGGCTCGGGCTGATCATCATGGTGATGGTCGGGTTCTTGATCACCCGATCCCTGCTGTCGGCCGGGGTGCTGATCCTCGGCAGCGCGGTGGTATTCACCCCGCTGGCGGTCACCCGCAATGGCCGCACCGGCTGGGAGATCGCGTTGTTGCGGCTGCAGTTCGCCGCCGCCCGCGCCCGCGGCGAGCACCTCTACCGTGCCGGACGATTCTCGCGGATCGCGGGAATCGCGAAACTTCCTGGCTTACTAGCGGATTCGCGACTGAGTGAGTTCGAGACGGCGGGCGGAAAGCGGTTCGCGATGCTCCACATCCGTCGCAGCGACCACTACACGGTGGTGCTGAAGGTGATCCCGCGTGGCAAGGAGTTGGTCGACCAAGCCCAGATCGACGCCTGGGTCGAAGGCTACGGGCAGTTCGTGGCCACCCAAAGCCGCGGTGGGGAAGTGGTCGCGGTGTGCTCGGTGCTGGAGAACGTCGTCGAAACCCGCCTCAAACAGTCACAGGAGGTCACCCGCCTGGTCCGCCCGAGCGCGCCGGACTACGCGCAGGCGGTGATGCGGGAAGCCGCCGCCGATATCGGCGGGGTCGGAGTGCGGGTTGAGGGCCGGATCGCGATCACCTACCGCGCCATCGGCAAAGGGCGTCGTGATGATGCCGAGCAGGCCCGCGAGATCGGCCAACGCCTGCAAGGCGTGTTGTCCCAACTCGCCCGTGCGGGACTTCCGGCGACGCCGTTGCAGGCGTGGGAGGTGCTCGGGCTGGTGCGTAGCCGCTACGACCTCGCTGCCCAGCGCGACGTGGAAGCCGCCGGCGCGGCGATCACGTCCACGCAATCGTGGGACTCCGTCGGGCCGCTCGCGCATCAGGATCGGTGGGATCACTACGTGCACGATGGTGCGAGGTCGATCACGTGGGAGATGGACGCCGCTCCGCGCGGCGCGGTGATGGAGACTGTGCTCGAGGAGTTGCTGCGCCCGCGCGCGGATGTTCCACGCAAGCGGGTGGCGATCGTGTACAGGTTGCATTCGGCGGCCGAGGCCACCACCCTGGTCGACTCCGACTTCCGTGACGCCGTCGCGGCCGAGCAGACCGAACGGGGCATCGCCTCGGCGTCGGCACGGATCCGGGTAGGCAACACCCAAGCCGCCCGCGAGGAACAAGCACGCGGCGCCGGGCTGACGCGGTTCGGGGTGCTGGTGACGGTCACCGATCACCTCGACGGGGACCTGCCCGGGATCGAAGCCTCGGTGAAGGGGATGGCCGCAGCGTCCCGGCTGAGTGTGCGCCGCTGCTACGGCACCCAAGCCGCCGCCTTCGCCGCCAGCTTGGGAATCGGGCTGATCCTGCCCGAGCACACCTCGATCTCCAAGCGGGTGTCGGCATGACCAAGCCCCGCAATGAGAAAACACCACGGCCCGCCCGGACCGAAATCGTCGCCGGTGTGCGGGTGCTCACGCCCTCGGCGCGCGCCGCGATCCAGGCGGCTGCCGCCCAGCCTGGCCTGCGCGGTTGGCGGGCGAGGCTGGCGATATCGAGCGATGATCATCGACGCGCCACCGCCGCCCGCCGCGCGGGAGACCGTGGCGGGGATGGCTTCGACCGATCGCTGGTGAGTCTGTCCGATCGCGGGTATCGCGGGCTCGGCGGCGGCCGCGCCGCCGTGGTGGCCACTACCCCGGAATGGCGGGCGACCACTGTGCAGGTCGCCGGGCTGTGGCCGTTCAGTGTCGGGGCGAGCGCACCTACCGTCGGCACTCCTGTCGGGGCGCATTACATCACGGGCACGCCCGTGCATTTCGACCCGATGTCGTGGTTCCTGAAAGGGTTCATCACCGCCCCGATCGTGTTTGTGCTGGCACTCAACGGGTTCGGAAAGTCTTCGCTGATCCGTCGGATGGTCACTGGCGCGGTCGCGGCCGGGGAAACCGTGCTGTGCATGGGCGACACCAAACCCGACTACCGCGACCTCGTCGAACAATTGGGTGGTCAGGTCGTCGATGTCGGCTATGGCCACGGCACCGTGAACCCTCTCGACGTCGGCACCCTCGGTGCCGTGGTCGAACAGCTCACCGACCCGGACCAGCGCCGCCAGGTCGCCGCTCGGGTGGAAGCCGGCCAAGTCAACATCGTCGCCGGACTTGTCGAACTCGTGCGCGGCTCCCGAGTCGCCGACTACGAAGAAGTGCTGCTCGCCGCTGGGCTGCGCCAGCTCTACAGCCCCACGGGCGGCTTCTCCTATCAGCGCCCGCCGCGGCTATCGGACCTGCTCGACGTCATCTCCGGTGGTGCCGAACAACTGCGCCAGTTCGCCGAAGAGGACGACGAGACCGCCTACCGCGCCAGCACCAAAACCCTGCGCCGCTCCCTACGGGCGCTGGTCGAAGGCCCGTTCGGAGCGATCTTCAACGGACCCACCACCACCCGGCTGGACCTCGGCAGTCCGGCGGTGTGTGTGGACGTCTCCCGCATCCCCGAAGGTGACACCAAACTACTGGCCGCGGTGTTGATGGTGTGCTGGAGCGAAGGCTTCGGCGCGGTCGCCGCCGCGCACGCCCTTGCCGACGCCGGACTCGCGCCGCCGCGCACGTTCGAGGTCGTCATGGACGAGATCTGGCGGGTCCTCGGGGTGGGGGAGTTCATGGTGGACCGGGTCGACGCCCTCACCCGGCTCAATCGCACTTTGGGCACTGGATTGATCATGTGCAGCCACACCATCAAAGACCTCGCCGCGTTCGACTCCGCCGCCGCGCAGGCGAAAGCCCTCGGGTTTTTCGAAAGGGCGCGAGCGAAGCTGATCGGCCCGGTCGGGCCGGAGGAGATCAACCGTATCCGCGCGGCGGTCGGCATCACCGACACCGAGAAGCTGCTGGTCACCTCCTGGGCTGCGCCGCGGCCACCCAGTGACGACGACCTGGATCCCGCCCGGCGTGAAACCCCGCCCGGCACGGGCTGCTTCCTGCTGAAGACCGGTGAAGCGAACGAGCCAGGAATCCCATTCCGGATGGTGTTCACCCCGAGCGAGCGGGCCGCGGACGTCCACAACACCAACCGACGTTTCGACAACCTTCCCGGTGCGGGGGAGGCGAGCAGGTGAGCACCGATGGACACCGCATCGAAAACCGTGACCGCGACCGCACTCGGGCTCCCGATCGCGCTGCTTCTGCTGATCTTGGTGATCCTCGGCGTCGAGCAGACGTCGTCGTGTGCGGCACCGTTGTCGGCGGGGGCGGCGGGCGGGGTGAGTGGCCCGACCGGCCGGACGGTGGCGGGGTTGTCGGAATCGCAGTTGCAGCTGGCGCGCAACGGGGTGGCGATCGGCAAGCAGCGCGGCATGCCGCAGAACGTGATCATCGCCGAACTCGCCGCCCAGGCAACCGAATCGACGTTCCGGAACCTGGCGAATCCGGCGGTGCCGGAGTCGTTGAACCACGCAAACGACGGGCTCGGGTTCGATCACGATTCGGTCGGCCCGCACCAGATGCGCGCCAGCGTCTGGGGGTCGGTCGGCATCGCGAAACTGATGGACCCCATCTACCAGATCAACTGGTTCTACGACCACGCCACACAACTGGGCGCCGCAGCGGAGCGGATGACACCGGCCGAACTGGCTCAGGCGATCGAACGGTCCGCCCCCAACGCCTATGCCGGGCAGTCGGAGTTGGCGCGGCGACTGTATGCGACGTTCGCCGACCTCGACCCAGCATCGATGGCCCGCACGCCGGCCGGGTCGCTCGCTGCCGGGTGCGGAACGACCGGCTCCGGCACTCCACTGCCAGTGGAGGCGAGCGCGTTCGGGCGGGCGGTGATCGAGCACGGCGCGCGTTGGATCGGCACACCGTACGTGTGGGGCGGCGGGGATGTGAACGGTCCGACCGGCGGAGGGTTCGACTGCTCGGGCCTGACTCTCTACGCCGTCTATCACGCCTCGGGCGGGCGGATCCGGTTGCCGCACTATACCCAAGCCCAGCAAGACCACCCCACCGCGCAGATAGTGCCGTTCGTGCAGCGGGCGCCGGGGGATCTGATCTTCTTCACCGCCCCGGGCGACGCGGATTCCCATCATGTCGGCATCTATTACGGCCGCGACGCCCAAGGCCGCGACCTGTTGCTGCACGCCCCGCAATCCGGGCAAACCGTCACCCTCACTCCGCTGAGCGCATGGGAGGGCGAACGCATGGACGTGCGCCGCTACACCAGCACACCACCACCAGGAGATCGAAATGCCTGACCGCGCCCTCACACCGACCGTGACTCGCCACACGAGCCGTTCCACATCGATCAGGAGTTCTTATGAACCGACAGGAGTCCCGTTCGCATTCGCGCGGCCGCGGCACGGAGGTCCGACAGTGACCGAGACGAGGCTGCCGTGGGAGGTCCTGCCGCCGTGGAAGGCGCGGCTGCTGGAAGACATTCAGGAGCTGTCGGTGGAACGTGCGCGTCTGCTGCGGCGCGGCTACCCGACCTACACCCCTGGCGGTGACGGAGAGTTTCGAATCCAGAGCTGGCGTAGCCGGTTGCGGGTGTTGGACGGACTACGGAACGAGGCCCAGATTCACGCTCGCGCGGTGGAAGTTCCGCCCCCGTGGATTGAGGCCGCCCGGCTGCTGGGGCGTCAAGGTGTGCGCTGGGCCGAGCGCGACCCGGCGCCACCGCGCCCGCCGTGCGGGCCCGAAGCCCGCCGAGTCTGGGTCCTCAACCTGCTCGCTGATGACGTGTGGCAGCTGGAACACATGGCTGCGATCACGGCCGCACGCCGCGCTCGGATGGCCGGCTGCGGCATCCATTCCGAGCCCGACCCAGTCATGGCCAGCCAATTTCACAACAACATGACCGCGGTATGGCAACGCGCGTGCGAGCTCGCACTGGCGATCAACCTTTTCGACAGCGAACGCGAACAGTTGTGGGTCAGGAGCGCGCACGGGTGGGGCGTGTTGCTCGCCGCCACGGTCCATACCTACGACGCCGACATTCTCGAGGAGCGGTGGCGCATCCACGCCTGGCCGGGCATCGAACGGGAAGCGCGCGACGGCGTCGACAATATCCGCGACACCCTCGACCGCCATCGGGCTCGGGTCCTGGACGCCGAGGTTTTGCCGCCACGGCCGCAGCAGTTGATCCAGCACGCGATGCATCACCTGTGGCACAGCGGCGCCGAAGGCGACGGCGTCGAGTACACGGCCAGTACGGCACCCGACGATGCGGCGGTCAACGCTGCCCTCCCGGATGAGCTGGAGCTGAGCTGGAGCGCCGAACCGGCCCACGAACCCGAGCCCGGCCCTGCGCGGTTCCCACGAGAGCCGGGGCGTGAACCGTGAGCACCCATATCCCCACGTTGGCATTGTTCATTGGCGTCGTCGCGGTAACGGTCGCTGGGTGCGGTGCAGCCATCACGGTGCCCGCTGCGGATAGTGAACAACTCTGCCGAGCGGAGCATTTCGCGACACCGTTCACCAGCGTGGACCCATGTTCGCCCGCGCAGGTCATGACTGCGGCGGTCACGGTGGTGTTCGGTTACCGGCCCAGCGAGCAGGTCGACCAGCGCGCAGCGTTGCGGGCGGCGCGCGCGTTGCTGGATCCCGGGTTCGCCGAACGCGCCGAACCCGCGGCGGTGGTGTGGGCGCCGGTCACCACGGCTCAGTGGCAGCAATGGCGCACCGATGCCACCACCATCACCACCACCGCACGGGTGACCAGCGACGACCATCCGGCCGACACCGCTACCTCCGTGCACCGGGTGCTGGCGGTCGAACTGCAGCCCACCGGTCAGCTACCAATCCGGTGGGCCGTTTACGCCTACACCACCCGCACCAGCGACCGGTCGGCGTGGTTGCTGTCGGGGTTGGAGGTGACAGGGTGACTGGCGATCCGGTCGAGGAATCCAGCCAGGCGATGCGCCAGGGATTCGTCCAAGCCCTGCAAACCGCGCACACAACCGCCGCGCTGATGCGTGGCCAGAGCGGACACGCCCGCTCGAAAGCGGAGTCCGACCAGCGAATACGCCACGCCGACGCGAAAGAGCACCGTTCCTCGGTCGAGCACTGGGTGCGTGTGACCAACGCGGTGGAAGTCGCAGGTCACGCGCGGGACCTCAACAGCGCCAGGGTCGAGGAAGTCCGTTCTCGGATCCAGCGCGGCGGTGAGCAGCACACGCTCGAACAGCAGCAGAAGCAGCGGCAGATCGAACGTGCCGACGCCGATCTCACGCGGCGGAATATGGCGGGCTCGCTCGAACGCAGACAAAGCCGTGAACTTCACGACGTGAAGATCACCGCCTACAAGAATCGGGAGACCCGCGCCAACGAGCTACACGGCCTCGACGTCGAATACAAGAAGCTGCTCATCGACATCCGCCGCCGTGCAGCTGGTTTCAGCGACACGTTGAGTGCGCACGGTGATACGGGGGAGGCGATGGCCTCGGCGGCGGCGTTCGCTGCGGCGAAAGGCGCCGAAGGGCTATCGCAGCAGCACGCAGACGAATCCGATGCCTACGCCGAGCGGTTCACCGAAGACACCGGCGGTGATCCTTCCATCGTCATCGACGCCGCCCTCGTCGATGACATCGACCCCGTCGACGGCAGTGCGCATGAGTTGTCACCGCTGGCGATCGAGAGTGGCCCGTCCATCATCGACGCCACCCTCGTCGATGACATCGACTCCACGCTGGGCACTGCCCGCCAGCGGTCGCCGGTGGCGATCGAGGACGTCATCGGGCTGACCGAGGAACTATCGGTCGCCACGCACCTTGCCCACGAGTTCGCTGATCTCATTGGTGAGCCGGGCACCGCATCGGGTGAAGGGTCGGCGATCGGCGACGCGGTTGATACCGCTGGACTCACCGACAACGGCGTGACACAGGTGCTGGAACTCGGGATCGAGGCCGAACTCCCCGGTGCTGCGATGCCGCCCACACCCGATCTTGGTCACGAGTTATGACCAGCTCAAGCAGCGAGGCAACGCAGCGGCGGGGCGGAGGCCGGTGAGATGGACACCCCCACTCCGTTGCAGGCGCACCTGCTCAAAGCGGTGCAGAACCTCGCCTACGACAGCCAGCAGCTGCTCGAACGCGCCCATCATGCCGGTCACACCAGTCCGCCACCGGAAGTAGTGGAGCAAGTACGGATCGGGCAGCGCTCCCGCGACCAGTGCGAAGCGGTCGCCCTGGCGGTCGGGTACCGAAGTCGTGGATCGACTACGCGCGCGCCGCCGGGGAACGCGGCACCCGCTGGCAGCCCGGACAAGCCCTCCTCGGTTCCGGGCAGGTCGAGCGGGCCACGCTGATTACCGCGCTGCGACGCGAGGTTCACCGGTTGCAGGACATGGCCGGGATCGGCGCCGCCTACCCGCACCGCGCCGCGCTCGATGAGGACGCGGTAGCGCGGTTTCGGCGAGTGATGGGCATGACCTGGCAGCGCCTTGGCGCGGTCTCCCACGCGCTGGGATTGAGCGAGGACGAACGCCACCAGGTGTGGCAGCGCGGATACGGGCACTGGGCAACGACGGTAGCCCAGCAGCTGCGCGGGCAGAGCGACCAGCAGCTTGCGAAGCGGTGGAAGCAAGTGGCGGGCGCGGACTTCACCGCCGTGGCGATGCCGATGCTGGTGTTGCAAGCCGCGGGCATCACCCCTGACGACATCACCGCCCAGATGCCGATCTCACCCGACCGCATGGTCGAACACGCCGCGGCCGCGCTCACCGCCACCGACCGCACCATCACCAGGCTGATCGTCGTCGACCCGGGCCGCGACCCCCGGCACGCCGCGGATATCACCGCCGCCATCGACGCCGCCGGCCTGTCCGACACCCGCGGCGCGGACCCTAACCCGGTCGATGACGCGCTCGAGGTGACCGGCTCGCCGCCCGAACTCACCCCCGGACCCGAGCCGTGACACGCCCGGAACGCACCACCAGACCAGCAGGCCCCAGCATCGCAGAAGAAAGGTTCATGCCCGTGAGTCGTCCCATACCTGATCTGGAGAGGCTGCCCAGCTGGAAGCTGCGGCTGCTCGAACGCATCCAGAACACCGCCGCCGACCACACCCGCGTCCTGCACCAGGGATATCCGAACTACCAGCCGCACTACGGCAGCGGCGAGATCCAAGTGCAGAGCTGGCGCACCCACCTACGCGCCCTGGACGCTGACCGCAGCGAGATCGAGATACACGCCGCCGCCGTGGGCCTACCGCAGACGGCGATCACCGCAGCCCGCGCCGCCGGACAGCGCGGGCAGCGGTGGGGCGACAGCGTGCACTCCCCACCCACGATGCGTCACGGGGAAGACCCGGTGCGCGCGCACATGGTCGAAGGTATCGCCGCGGACATCTGGCAGCTCGAGCACATGGCCGCGGTCAAGGTCGAGCACCGTCTGCGCGGCCTCGATGACACCGTGGCCGACGACCCCGCCGCGCGCGAGCAGTTCGACCGGAACATGGCCGCGTTGTGGACCCGGGCGACAGAAACCGCCCACGTCATCGGGTTGAGCGCTGAGGAACGCGCGCAGTTGTGGGAGCGTGACGGCGCGGGCTGGTTGAAGCTGGTGTCGGTGACCGTGCGCGGCTACGACGACACCGCCTTATCCGAGCGGTGGCGCACCTACGCCTGGCGTGGCATCGAACACGACGTCCGGCGCAGCATCGACACACTCGCCGTCGACCAGGCGATGACGCAGGAACCGGGAACATCGCCACCCACCCCGCACCTGCTCATCGACCGCGCTACCGAAGCGTTGTCGACCATCACACCTGGGCAGGTGGCCGCCGAGGCCGGTATCGGTGCGGCGGTGGACGCGGCGCTGCCTACCGACGTGACCGCGGTGTGGGACAGCGAACCGGCCAGCGAACCCGACATTCGGCCACCGGAATCCGGGTCGTCGGTCGAGCGTGATTGGTGAGGCGGTACGACGATGACCGTTCCTGAATCGGAATTCTCGCCCGAACAGACCGTGGCGCAGTGGCAGGCGCAGCTGCTGATGCGCATCCGTTTGCTGGCCGCCGAACACACCCGTATCGCCGATGCCGGGTGGGAGAAGTTCGAAGCGCTCACCAGCGACGGCGACCAGCAGGCCGCGTGGCAAGCGCATCTGGACGGGCTGGAAGCGCAACGTGAGCAGGCTGAGCAAACCGCGCTGACCGCGGGGATCGAGCCGGCGTGGATCGCCGATGCCCGCGAACTCGGCACCGCCAGCACCCGACCCCGGGTGGAAGCCGGGGTGCGGCAGAACCCGATGCGCGACAACGCTGCCCAGGACTTCTACATCGACATGCTCAGCCTCGACCTGTGGCACCTGGAACGGATGGCCGCGCTCGCAGCGGCCCGTGCGGACCGGATCTCCACCGGGCGCTGGAGTTTCGGCACCGACCCCGCTCGTGCGGCACAGTTCTCGCGCAACATGCAGCTGTATCACCAGCGGGTCACCGCGCTGGCGCACGCCGCGAAGTTCACTGCCACCGAAGCCGACCTGTTCTGGGGGCCGGCCGCGGAAGGCGCGCGCCGTACGCACGCGGTGCATCTGGAAACCTACGACGAGCTGGATTTGGTGGCCCAATGGAACGCCTACGCTGCCCCGAGCCCCGACTTGGCGATCCCGCCCTACGTTCCCACCGACCCCGATACCGGCACCCCCATCGCTGGCGCCGAGCTGACGCCACCGACACCACACCAGATGATCGACACCGCCGCGGCGTCACTGCGCGCCCAGTTCATCGACGCCGCCCTCGGGGACGCCGACACAACAAACCCCGACGCCGCCGCCATCACCGAGGCCGTCGACGCCGCCCTGCCCGCCGGCACACACGTCTGGGACACCGAACCCGACCACACCGGCCCGGCCACCGAACCGGGCGGCACGACCGATCTCGGCATCGCCCCGTATTGACCGAACTCGAGAAGGGGACTCACACCTACCGACGACCCATCTGCTGACTCGAAGAACTCACCGCACACGATTTCTCGTCGACGTTCTGGTCACCGGGTACTGACCGGGACGTTCGAACCCGCACTGCCAGGGGACATCCCAGGCCGCGCACGCGCCGTCACGTGACGCAACGCGGTCCACGCCCTTCCTTCACCGGAGGTCGACGATGTCCGACACCACACCTGATGCCGCTGTTGCGCACCAGCATCGACCGATGTTTCGCGATGATCGGCGGGTACAGCGATGAGCTGGCCCGATCCCCGACACGGCACTACCGATCCGGCCTATTACCGCGACGCCACCGACCCCACTGAGGCCCAGATCCGGGCTGATTTCACCCACTACTACCAGTTGCGGTTGATCGCACCCCACGGCGAAACCCCCGACCAGCAGCAGCAATTCACCGCATGGGCCGATGAGCTGGCCGCACGGTGGGGCCGCCACGAATCACCTGAGCACCGCAGGCTTTGGGGACAATTGCAAGCCGCGGTCGCCGGATGGGAAGCGCGCCCGGAATTCACCCGCGCCGCCTACAACCGCATCACCCGCGCAAACCTCGAGGGAGACCTCGACGTCGAGCCGATGGTGTGGCGCAACCTGCGCCAAGCCGCCGAGATCACCGGCCACATCGAAACCACCACCACCGGCTCCGACCAAGACGGCGCCCGCTGGCAGCCACCTGCCCATTCACCCGAGCGCACGATGGAGCGCGTCAGCGTGCTCGAGCGTGCGCTCGGCGGCAGCGGCCCGGAACTGGCCAGCCTCGCCGAAGTCGATGCGATCATCGCCGCCACCGACCAGCTGCTGGAGGCCGAAGAAGCAACCGGAGACGCCGACAGCGGGCGCGAGGAACGCCTCACCCGCCAACGCGTGGCGTTGCGGCAATTGCAAGACGCGACCGCTGAACACACCCGTCTGGCGGATGCGTGGCCGGGCACCTCCCAGCGGGACCAAGCCCACCTCGCACGCCTGGAAACCCTCCTGCACGACGCCCGCACCGCCCGCGTCGACGCCGCAGCAGCCGCGGCATCATCGGTCGACATCGAGGCCGCCTACCACGCCGGACTCGCAGGCACCTATTCCCACCAGTCGCCGGCCAACCTTCCACAGACGACGGCGGCGGATCCGTGGACCGGACGCGACGCGACCGCGGCTGAACACCTCGTCGACCTCACCCCGGAGCCGGGTCTCGACTACGCCGCAGGCGCACAGACGAGCGAGGCCATCGACGCCGCACTGCCCGAGGCCGGATTCGCCGCATGGAGTCCGGCCGATGGTCACCAAGAGCAGCCCGCGCCGTCGCTTGAGGTCGGTGCCGAGGCCGACCTTACGGCGTGAACCCCTCCGTCGCCGCTCGTCACACCCTTCGAAAGGACCGCATCATGTTCTCGACCCGAGAAACCCGCCGCCGCACCAAACGCGGACTCGGCGAGGAAACCAGCCTCCTGCTGCTGCTTCTCGTAGTGGCGCTGATGGCGCTGGCAGCGTGGTCAGCGCTGAGCCTGGGCAGCCGCTGGGCCGGACTGCCCGTCACCCGCCACCCCGTCGGTGCCCTGCTGGAGGTCGCCACCAGGCAACACCCATGGCCGTGGCAAGCCACCCTCATCGCTGTCGTCTACCTGCTGGCCGGCAGCGGGCTGGCTGTGTTCGGGTGGCGGACATTCGGATCGGGCAGTGAGATCGACGCCGCCGCGCGCACCATGCAACGGCCCCGCGACATTCGGATGGCGCGGAGGCGAGACATCCTGCGCGCCAACAAGCGATTGCTGCGCGACGCGCCCCCGGAAATCCAAGCCCTCAAAGGACCACCGCTGGGCAAGACCGTCATCGGCGGGGTGGAACTATTCGTGCCTGCCGAGTTGGGGGTGACGATCGCCGCAGGCACACGCACCGGCAAAACGATGGCGTGGGCGATCCCGGCTGTGCTCTCAGCGTGGGGCCCGTGCTTGGCAACCAGCAACAAACCAGACCTCTACCGGCACACCGTGTATGGGCGTGAACAGCGCGGCCAGATTTGGTTGTGCGACCTGCAAGCGGTGACCGGGAAGGTGGAATGCGGGTTCTGGGTCGACTTGTTGGCTCAGGTCACCAGCTTGCCCAAGGCGCGGAAGCTGGCCGGGTTCTTCGTCTCCGCCGCCTCCGGGTCGGCGGCGCAAGCTGCCAACGCCAAGGTCGACTCCTACTTCGACGGCGGCGCCCAAGAACTGCTCAGCTTGTATCTGTACGCCGCGGCCTGCGCAGGCGGGGATCTGCTGCACGTGGCCGAATGGCTCGGGCGTGATCAGGACCAGACCCCGGCGCTGATCCTGCGCCACTACAGACACCACCGCTCCGCCGAACGCATCCTCGAATCCCAAGCGCTCTACAGCCGCCAACGCGACGGCTTGTTCGACATGGCCAGGCGATTCCTGAACGTCCTCACCGACGAGGGCTACGCCCGCATGGTCACACCCCAACGGCGGGTGCGGATAGCGGTCCGCGAGGCGGTCGACCAGAAGACCCGCAAGAGCGAAGTCGTCATCGACCGGACCGAACAAGACCCCACCCATGACCTGCCGCAGTTCGAACCCGCGCGGTTCGTGGAGTCGGCCGACACGTTGTATGCACTGTCGATGGCTGGCCCCGACGGCGCCACACCCCTGACCTCCGCGCTGGTCGGGCAGATCCTGGAGGCCGCGCTGGATGCGGCGCGTGCTCGCCCGGATGGGCGGTTGGCGGTGCCGTTGCTGTCGGTGCTGGACGAGGCCGCCAACTGCGCGCGCATCGCCGAACTGCCGGCCTACTACACCTACGCCGGTGGTTGCGGGATCGTGTTGATGACCATCCTTCAGGTCCTCGAGCAAGGCGAAGATCTATGGGGCGCGAACGGGTTGAAGACGATGCGCGCCCAGTCGATCGAGGTCTACGGCGGCGGGATCGCCGCGACCGACTATCTGGAGCACTGGTCGGCGATGACCGGACCGCACGACGTCGCCGATCGTTCCCGCAGCCGCGGCGCCCAAGGCACCAACCGCACCGTGTCCTGGCGCGCTGAACCCATCCTCGACACCGCGTTGCTGGCAGCCCTGCCGAAAGACCGCGCCCTGGTCCGGCTTCCGAACCACGGACCGGTCGTGGTGCGCAAAATCTGGTGGTCGGACACCGAATACGCGCCCCTGATCCGGAAGTCGCTCGAGCGGTTCCGGAAAGCGGCGGATCAGAGCACGGCGCCAGTCATTGGTTCCGAGGGGGATCCGGCCGACGGAGGTGAGCGCTCGTGAGCGCGCCAACCTCGGCGACGGGGAACCCTGCGGCGGGGAAGAACGTGCCGAACAAGCCGGTGCCGCCGTCGTATCAGCATTTCACCGAGTTCGCCGAGAAGTGGTTCTGGCCGTTCATCAGCGTCCGGTTGGCCGAAGCCAACCGGGAGAACACCTACACCTGGTGCAGCCGGTGGTGGGCACACCGCGCGGTCGCGGTGCGCATCGCGCACCTGCACGCCGCGTTCGAAGCGCAGAAACGCGCCCGTACCGGTAACGGCTTCAGCACCTTCGTGCTCTCCCACGTCGATGCCCACTTCAAAGTCATCCTCGACGCCGCCAACGGCCCCCTGCACCGCTGCACCCGCACCACCCACATCGCCACACCCAGCCTGCCATTCGAGCCGGTCCCCACCCGGTACTTCACACCCTCCCAGCCCACCACCAACGGAGACGGCCAGGAGCAGAAGGGACCGCCGCCGCTGTTCGAGCACTGGAGTCTGTTCGTGCAGCAGTGGCTGCTGCCGGTGACCTCGGTGCGGATCGCGGCCAACAACCGCGAAGGCCAATACACGTGGTGTCGCCGGTGGTGGGAGCATCGCGCCGTGGCGGTCCGTTTCGCCGGGCTGCACCGGGGGTTCGAAGCCGCCCGCGTGGCGCAAGACAAATCCGCGATGAGCACGCTGTTCACCCGCCACATCGACCCGCACATGCGCTACATCCTCGATGCCGCCAACGGCCCCCTGCACCGCTGCACCCCCGACCAGCACATCGACACCCCCGGCCTCCCGGCCGAACCGGTCCCGGCCGCGTGGTTCGGGGCGCCCGGAGCGAGCACCCCGATCGAGCGGCTCGGGTTCGGTCCCGACTTCCGCGCCTTCGGCGACGGCCTCACCCCGGGGGCGGGGCCGTGAGGGCACCGACACGGGCGCAGGCGGCGGTGCTGAAAGCTCTGCAGAACCAAACGGTGTTCCTCAACCGGATGGTGGCTACCGCCACCGAACGCCAGCGGCAGACCGGGCAAACCCCGCCGCAGTCCTGGTATGAGGACTATCAAGGCCGCGCGCTCCTGCGTGAGGCATTGATCGATGCCGCCTCCGCGGGTGGGGTGCCGCGCGTGTGGATCGACCACGTGCGTGAACGCGGTGACCGCGGCACCCACTGGCGCGCCGACCTCTACCTGCGCACCCCCGAACCCACCGACTGGGACCGCGTCCTCGGCGATCTGTCCGCCGACGTGCACCAGCTGCGCGAGTGGACCGCCCTGCACACCGTAAACGACCGGATCAACCCATCCAGCGACGCCACGATCGTCGCCGAAGTCGAGGGCAACCTGCGTGCCCTGCGCTACCGAACCGCAGCGGTGGCCAACCTGCTCGGCCTCACCAGCGAGGAAGGCCACGACCTGTGGGGTGACGCGGGGGAGTGGGCTCACGCCGCACTCGCGTCCGTCGACGGCCTTCCCGCCGAACAGGTGGCACAGCGTTGGCAGCAGGTCGCCCGCACCGACACTCGTTCCTACGCGTTGCAAGCCACCGCATTGAACAATGCCGGAATCGCGATCGACACCGCGGCGGCGTTGTGCGCCCACGAAGAGCTGGTACACGCGATCACGATAGGGCTGACGCTCCCGCCGCCTCTGTTCCAGTCCGCTAACACCACCGGCGCCGACATCGCCGCCGCGGTCGACGCCGCGATTCCCACCGGCACAGCCGTCCACGACACCGAAACCGACCGCGCCAAAGCGGTGTTCAGCCACGCCGCCGACACCCAGGCATGGGTGAACGACCCCACGACCGACCACGACATCGGCGCGCCGCAGTTCTCCTCACCAGGCGAGGGATACGAACAATGACCCACCCACAACCGGGCATCCGCAGCGGAGACATCCCACCCGAACACGCGACTCTTCTGCGCCGCATCCACCAGCTGGCCGCCGACGCCAACGAGTTGCGCGCCACCCTCCTGACCACCGATACGGAGGCCGCCGCGACAACGGCGGTGTTCGAGCAGATCGCCGCGGTCGACCGGCAACGCAGTCTGGCGGAGATCCAAGCCCGTAATCGTGGTGTGCCGGCCGATTGGATTGGGGTTGTGCGGCGGCTCGCCGAATCCGGCCGCGCATGGAACGACGACCACCTGCTCCCGGCGCCACGCCCGGCGCCCGGACGACGAAACACTCCCCGCGTCGCGGACGACATGCGTCAGCTCACCGACATGGCCGCCCTCACCGTCGCCCGCGACCATCTCCTCGGCATCAACACCGCCGACGCCGAGCCGGACCCTGCCGCCGCCCAACAGCTGCGGCGCAACATGGAAGCGCTGTGGACCCGCGCTGATCGCACCGCCACCTCGATCGGCCTCGGCGCACGCTCCCGCGCCCGAGCATTCAACACCACCACGGACCTCGCCGAGCGGGTCGAGGGCTACTTGCGCTATAGCCGCGAGGACCTCGATATCCACTGGCGCAGCTACACCAGCACCGCCATCGCCGATGGGGTGCGGCGCTCGCTGAAAAGCCTCCGTCGCATCGACCGCGACATCACCACCGTAGACCCCGATGCTGAGCAGCCTCCGACACCGAAAGCGCTCATCGAACAAGCCCGCCACGCCCTCGACACCGCGATCCGGGGGCAATCCGAGGCCGGGGCTCAGATCAATGCCGCAGTCGACGCCGCGATCCCTGAGGCCGCGACCGACAGCTGGGACAGCACCACCGGCGTCGACGCAGGCGAGACCGCCGCGGTCGCGGCGTACCCGGACACCGGGCCCGATCCGTAACCGGACGCCGCAAGACCTCCCTTGCCCGCATTCGATCCCACCTGCGAGAAGCCCATGCCGTTTTCCGAATCCGCGGAGCCCGCAACAGAACACCGGGCGCGCGCACCCACACGCGAGGTCGCGCCGTGACCCGACCGCCCAGCCGCCGCGACTCCACCCGCCCCCCAGCACACCGACCCACTGCCCTACAGGGCCGCGCGTCGCGGCGGCGACCACACCCACCCCGAAACCCGACATCAGGAGACCCGATCATGACTCTCAGCCTCGACCACTACACCCGCCCCGCCACCCTCCATCACCACCAGCTCGGCGACCACCGCATCACCTACCTCCCCGACGGCGTCGCCCTGCTCGAACCCCACACGTGGCTGCCGGACGCCGACGACCACATCTGGGCCGAGCACGCGCATCTGATCAACCCCGACGGCTACCTCATCGCCAGCATCGGCGCCCTGCTGATCGAACACGGCAACCGAGCCATGCTCATCGACGCCGGCTTCGGACCGCTGGCCGTCCCCACCGAGTTCGGTTTGATGCGCGGCGGGCAACTGCTCGACAGCCTCTCCGCCGCGCGCAAAACCCTGGCCGACATCGAACTCGTCGCCATCACCCACCTGCATCTCGATCACATCGGCTGGCTCTGGCAGGCCGCCCCCGACGCCGCGACCAGCCCGTTCGCTGACATCCCCGTCCTGATCGGCGACACCGAATGGCAGCACCGCCGCCTCGCCGCCGCGACCGGCGCCAGCACCGAGATGCTCGACATCTTCACCGCCCAAGTCCGCACCATCACCGACGGTGAGGAAATCTTCCCCGGCGTCCACGCCCTGGCCCTCCCAGGCCACAGCTTCGGGCACCTCGGCTACATGATCACCTCACCCGGGCACCGGTTGCTCGTGTTCGGCGACGCGATGCAAACCCCCCTGCAAATCACCCACCCAGAACTCACCGCGGCCATCGACGACGACCCTGCCCAATCCGTCATCACCAGTCGCGCCGTCATCGACCAACTCGCCACCCCCGGCACCCTCGGCTTCGGCCTGCACTTCGCCGACGTCCAACTCGGCCGAGTCACCACAGCCCACACAGGCCAGCTGCTCTGGCAGCCCGAATAGCGCACACCCACTCGGACGCCGTCTGCCCAGTTCACCTCAACTCTCGATCGGAGACATCCCGTGCAACCCGCTACCGAAACAACTCCCGCTCACGCCATCGTGCAGGTCCGCCCCGCTAGTGCCCGCGCCGAACTGCTGGACTTCACCCAATGGCATCACCTCGCTGGTGTGCCGCAATCACGCCCGGCCGGACGCAACCTCGTCGAGGTCGCCGACGCAGGCATCCTTTCCACCGGCCTCACCCGCAGCTACGCCGCGGAGAAGGTGAACGACCCGAGCATCCCCGGCGGCATCCCCACGCTGCTGGCCGCGCGCACGATGGCTCTGGTCGCCGTCGCCGACAACCGCCCCATCGGCGGCCTGGCAGCGGGACCGTCGTTCTTCCTCTGCGCACAACTGGCGATGCTGGGCCCCGCGACCGTCCTGCAAGCGGCGCTGGCGACGATCAAGATCCACGCCCTTGCGGTTAAGCCCGGCTGGCGCCGCTGCGGTATCGGTACCGCGCTGCTGAGCCACGCTCTCACCACCGCCCGCGATGCGGGAGCGAGCGTGGTTTACGGCCAGTTCAACACCGACGCACCAGGATTGGCCGAGTTCTACCACCGCAACGGCATGAACGTGTCCGAACCGGATGCACCGCTGCAGATGAACGCACTCATCGATCTGCCCGCCTACGTCGCGCCCCTGCCGGGGGAAACGCTGTTTCATCGGGTGGTGAACCAGTGAACGCCACACCCGAACGGCACTCTTCGCCGTCACCCGTTTGCGTCGTGCCTCCGAGCGGTGCCGAACCCGAGGACGTGCAGGTGGCTGTCATCGGTGCGGGTTTCGGCGGGATCGGTATGGGTGTAGCGCTGCGCCGCGCGGGCATCGACCGCTTCGCCATCTACGAGAAAGCCGACGACGTCGGCGGCGTCTGGCGCGACAACACCTACCCCGGCTGCAACTGCGACGTCCCGGCGCACCTGTACTCGTTTTCCTTCGCGCCCTACCGCAACCGGCACACCCGCTACCCCGGGCAACCGCGGATTCTCGACTACCTCCGACAGGTCGTCAGCGAACACCAGCTCACCGCACATCTGCGGCTGGGCACCGCGATCAGCGAGGCAACCTACCTCGATGATCGGGGTCGCTGGCGACTCACGACCGTGTCCGGGCAGCAGATAGTGGCTGAGGTTGTGGTTTTCGCGGTCGGGCAATTGCACCGACCGAACATCCCCGACTATCCCGGGCGGGCGCAGTTCACCGGGCCGGTGTTCCACACCGCGAGATGGGATCACGACATCGACTTGTCCGGCCTGGATGTCGCGGTGATCGGCACAGGATCCAGCGCCGCCCAAATACTGCCCACCCTTGCCGCGACCGCGCGGCATGTGGGCGTGTACCAACGGACACCGCAGTGGGTCCTGCCCAAACCCGCCACGGACTTCGGGCCGCTGGCGCGTGCCGTGCTGCGCCTGCCCGGCGCCCACCACCGCTACCGGCAGGCCCTGCATCGCGGCGCGGACGCTGTCCTCGCGCCCATCATGCGCCGCGGCTGGTCGGCACGCCCGGCCGAAACCTTTGCCCGCTGGCATCTGCACCGGCAGATTCCCGATCCGGTGCTGCGCGCGCAACTGACTCCCGACTATCCGATCGGCGGCAAACGCATCATCCTCGACAGCCACTACTACCCGGCGCTGACCCGGCCCAACGTCGAACTCATCACCGCCGCGATCACCCGGTTCACCAGCGACGGACTCGACACCGCCGACGGCAGCCACCACCGAGCCGACGCGATCATCTACGCGACCGGATTCCGGGCACCGGAATTCCTCGTACCGGTCGCTGTCCGCGGCCGGAACGGCTTGGTGCTGCACGAACACTGGTCCTCGGGTGCCTGCGCGTTCCTCGGAGTGGCGGTGCCAGGGTTCCCGAACGCGTTCCTCATCGCCGGACCGAACACCTTCAACCCGGCAGGCAGCAACCCGGTGATGAAGGAACACCAAATTGACTACATCATCCGCTGCTTGCGCTGGCGCGAACACATCGGCGCCGAAGCGGTCGAAATCGACGCGAACGCAATGCGGCGCTATCAACGATGGCTCGACCACGCCATCGACCACACAGTGTGGCCGCTCGCCGGGCCGAGCTGGTTCAAGCATCCCACCGGACGGGTCACCAACCCGTGGCCGGCCTCAGCGAGGGCGTTCGAACAATTCACGCGCCACGCACCGGAAACGGTCTTCACCACCGTCCCACCGCAGACCCACCGCGAAAACCGAACGCGTCCCCCGATGTCCACTCGAGCAGCGTCTTAGACCCTTCAAGTAAGGAGAACACAACGATGTCCATCACAACCGAGCGTTGTACAACACTGCGTTGTTAGCGCCGATGATGTCGTGCGCGCGACGCTAGCTGCTATGAGAAGTGAGGACAGCGGCTGACGTCGCGGCTACCAGCCGTGTGGAACGGCTACCGTCAAGTCCTCCGCAGCTGCCGACCGGTTGAGTTGATAGGTGACGGTGGGATTCTTTCCGCCCGAATAAACGGCTATGCCGTTTCGGGCGTGGGTTGCAGCCACGCCCGGCACCCATCCAACGACGGCGACCACCGGCGTCACACCGAATGCCGCCTCATAGGCAACGGCACCTGCGGCTGAGCTGCGGACCCCAATTCAGTGGCGAATCCGGCGTATCGCCGCGCCTATCACCGCGGACTACCCGCACCAATAGGAGCCAATCCATGTGCGAAGACGACAGCCCTCTCCTCCGGACCGACATCCCGCATTCGGCGCGGATCTGGAACTACTGGATGGGCGGCAAGGACTACTACGAGATCGATCGCATCGCAGGTGATGCCGGTATCGGAGTGGACCCCGACATCACCACCATGGCCGTGCAGTCACGGCAGTTCCTCATCCGCGTCGTGCGCTACCTCGTCCAAGAGGCGGGAGTGCGGCAATTCCTCGACGTCGGAACGGGTTTGCCGACGATGCAGAACACCCACGAGGTCGCCCAAGCCGTCGCGCCCGAGGCCCGGATCGTCTACATCGACAACGACCCTCTCGTGCTCACCCACGCGCGGGCGCTGCTCACCTCCACCACCGCCGAAGGTGTGGTCACCTACATCGACGCCGACTACCACGATCCCGAACGGATCATTTCCGACGCCAAGCATGTCCTGGACTTCCACGAGCCGGTCGCCGTGATGTTCATGGGCGTGCTCGGCCACGCCAAAACCTACGACGAGCTGTTGCGGATCGTGCACACCGTCATGGACGCCATGCCCTCCGGCAGCTACCTGGCGCTGTGGGACGGCACCGATGACAGCAGGGCGTACGTCACCCTGTGCCAGAACTACACCGGCACCGGCGGCACACCCTATGTTCCGCGCCCGCAGGCGCAGCTGAAAGCCGTCTTCGAGGGGCTGCAACTGGTCGAGCCCGGCTTCGTATCCATCACCCAATGGCGCTGCGGCACCACCGAGGTCGGTGAAACCCGCCCGATCTCCGCCTACGGCGCCCTCGCCCGCAAACCGTAGCCCTCGACCAGGAAGGCCGAATCGATGTCTCATCATTCCGAAGAAAGCAACCGCATCCTCATCGTCGGCGCGGGACCGGTCGGGTCGCTGGCCGCCATCATCTTGCGGCGCTGGGGAGTGGCGTGCCGCGCGATCGATAGGGCGGTCGGTTCGGCGACGACCTCGAACGCGTGTGTGGTGCATGCGCGTTTGATGGAATTGCTCGCCCACTTGGGTATGACTGACCGATTGGTTACGCGGGGACGCCGTGCCCGCCGGATGAACTATCACTTCCTGGGCACAGGCGAAATAGCGCGACTGGACTTCACCCAACTCGACAGCAGCTATCCCTTCATGCTCAACATCAGCCAGGCCGAGACCGAGCGGATCCTGCACGAGGAACACGCCTCACTCGGAGGCACGATCGAGTGGAATACCGAACTGCTGTCCGTCAGCACCGACAGTGCCGGGCGCATCACCGCGCGGGTGGTGAACAAGGCCGATGGTCGGGAGGAGATCCTGCATCCCGAGTGGCTGATCGGGTGCGATGGAGTGCACAGCACCGTCCGCCAGCAGATGGGTATGACCGTCGTCGGCGGCGAGTACTACGCCGACCAGATGAGAATGACCGACGCGCCCATATCCGGGCTCCCGCTGTCTGCGGAAGACCTCGATTACCTCGTCGAACCCGACCGAATGACGCTGCTCATACCCTTGCCAGGGGTCATCCATCGGCTGCTGGTCAGCGATATGAGCGCCAATCCCGAAACCGAAATCTCGCAGGCTGCGTTCCAGGCGGTGCTCGACCGCTGCTTCGACGGTACGGTCACCCTCGGCCGGCCAGAATGGGCGTCGAACTTCACCATCCGCATCGGCATCAGCGACTATCGGCGCGGCAACGTTTTCCTGGCGGGGGACGCCGCCCACCACCACTCACCCGCCGGTGCGCAAGGGATGAATCTGGGCATGCAGGATGCCTACAACCTCGCCTGGAAGCTCGCCCTGGTCACCAAGGGAGAAGCCCGCGAGACGCTCCTCGACACCTACGAGCCGCAGCGACGCCCGGCAGCCGAACAGGTCATCGCAAGGACGCAAAAGCTGCATGACCTGCTCATGGCGCACGGCACGCCGATCGCAGAGCGTTTGGCGATCATTCGAGAACCGGGATTCATCGAGCAAGCGGTGAACGGAATATCCGGTATCGGCACCACCTATCGGCACACAGTCTCCCAAGCGCCGGGGATCACGCCGCTCGGTGGCCTGGCCGCTGGTGACCGCGCACCCGACGTTGCCCTGACCGCACGGCAGCGGCTGCACTCCCTGTTGCACCATCCCGGACATACGCTGCTCGTATTCCAGTGCGACGCCCACTCGGCATCCGCAGTGAAAGCATTGGAAAGCCGGGTCGCGCGGCGTTTCGGCGATCGAGTGCGGTGCACAGTGATCGCTTCGCCTGATCAGCGTGCCGCCGCGCCCGACGGTGCCATCGTCGCCGACAGCTTCGCCGCTCACAAACTGTACGGCGCCGAGGACACCGACACCCTGTGCCTGTTGCACCCCGACGGCCACATCCATGCACTGTGCGGATTGCCTGAGCAGGAAGCACTACTCACCTCCCTCGGCGCTGTCTTGACCTAGCCGCGCACATCGCGACACACGCCGCAGTCGTTCACCGCCCACAGCGGGCTCGCCCTGTCCGCGCACAACGACGCTGTGCCGCGCTTCGCGGAACCTCGCCTTCTCGACGGCCTCCGGGCCTGCCCCGAGTCTTGCCTGCCCACCCTGCATACCTCTGGAGTTACGTCAATGACCATCCCGCCGAACCCGATGGTGCCTGGCAGATGCCCCGCCGGGCACAGGACACCCTACGACACTGGCGACGGCCACCGGGTATCTCTGTACAGCCCGGAGTTCGCCGCTGACCCGCACGGCACCTACCAGTCCATGCGTCAGCGGTTCGGGCCGTTGGCGCCGGTCGAGCTGGCAGCTGGTGTCCCGGCGACACTGGTGCTCGGCTACCGCACGGCCGTGAACATCCTGCACGACCCAGCACGGTTCCCGGCCGACCCGCGCAAGTGGGAGAAAACAATCCCGCAGGACTCACCGATTCGCGCGATGCTGGGGTGGCAGCCCGCCGCCCGATTCCACGACGGATCGGCGCACGACCGCTACCGGGAAGCCTCGTCGGATCCCATCGCGCAGATCGATCTGCATGGCCTGCAGGACTTGGTCGAAGCGCTCGCGATCCCGCGGATCAACACCTTCTGCGGTCGCGGGAGCGCCGACCTGGCCGCCGACTACGCGTTCCCGCTCGTCTTCGATGTCCTCAACCACATGATCGGCTGTTCACCCGAGATCGGCAACGAAGTCGCGGCCGGCATGTCCGCGCGGTTCGACTCCGGCCCCGACGCCGCCGCGGGGATGGCCAGGGCCAGCGCGGCGCTGATCGAGCTGATCCGGCACAAGCGCGCCGACCCTGGCGACGACATCACCTCCCGGCTGGTGCTGCACCACGCCAATTTCACCGATCGCGAGTTGCTCGCTCAGCTGCTGAGCTTCTACGGCGCGGGCATCGAACCGATACGCAACCTCATAACCAACACCCTGCTGCTGATGCTCACCGATGGGCGATTCGGCGGCGGCCTGCTCAGCGGATCGTTGATGACCCGCGACGCCCTCGACGAGGTGCTGTTCGCCGACCCGCCGATGGCGAACTTCTGCGCCACCTACCCACGCCAACCGATCATGCTCGACCAAACCTGGGTACCCGCTGATCAGCCCGTCCTCATCGGCATCGCCGCCTGTCATCGTGACCCCGACATCGCCGGTGGTGAACTGACCGGCAACCGCTCCCATCTGGCATTCGGCGCTGGACCGCACGTCTGCCCAGCCAAGGACGTGGCCTACCTCGTCGCACACCAGGCCATCGACCAACTCCTGGACGCCCTGTCAGACATACGGCTGGCCGTACCCGCGAACGAGCTGACCTGGCGGCCCGGCCCCTTCCACCGAGCTCTCCAACAACTGCCGGTGATCTTCCCCGAAATCCCTCAACTCACCACCGGGTCCCAATCCCAGCCGGACAGCTATCGAACACGGTGTAGCGAGGCTTACGTTGTCAAATAACGCTCAGCGGCATCTCCCGACGCCGCCCGATGGGACGAGTCTTTCCGGTCCGGGAACAAACAGTCGCGTCTCTACGAGGCGCCTGGCAGTGACCGGCGCGGCTGGTTTCATTGGTTCTCACCTCGTAGACGTTCTTTTGGAGCAGGGGCACGAGGTGGTCGCCCTGGATCGCCGTGACGATCGAAATCCCATAGTCGCAGCGAACCTAGCTCGCGCAGTGCAACATTCGGGGCTGCAACTGCACCAGCTCGACCTCGCCGACGCCGAGTTGGGTGGGCTGCTTTCGGGTGTCGACGTGGTCTTCCACTTGGCGGGCGTGCCTGGTGTTCGGGACTCATGGGGTCGGCGGTTCGACGACTACGTCCGATCGAACATCACTGCGACCCAGCGTCTGCTGAACGCGAGTGAGCAAGCTGGGGTCCGGCGGTTGGTACTTGCGTCGTCCTCGAGTGTCTACGGCGACGCCGGTCGCCCCAGTAGCGAATTCGATCCGACCACTCCGATCTCGCCGTATGGAGTGAGCAAGCTCGCGGCCGAACAGTTGTCCCTGGCACACGCGACGCGGGCGGACACAACATTGAGCGTCGTTGCATTGCGGTATTTCACGGTATTCGGGCCACGGCAGCGGCCAGGAATGGCTATCAACCAGGCACTATTGAGTTGCATCTTCGGTGTGCCGATCCCGCTGTTCGGCGACGGTAGCCAGCATCGAGAGTTCACTTATATCGATGACGTCATCGCGGCGACGTTGGCCGCCGACTCCGTCGAGGTCGACGGCCAAGTTTTCAACGTCGGAGGCGGGGTGAGTACCTCCATGCAGGAGGTTTTTGAGCTCGCCAAGGCGGTCACCGGGCGGACGGTCCCGGTTGAGCGCATGCCCGAGCAGGCCGGAGACGTCTCCTCTACCCGCGCGGATCTCCGGCGAGCTCGCGAGTTCCTCGGATATCGACCATCGGTTGAGCTGGAAGAAGGGATGCGTCGGCAGGCCAGCTGGCTCGTCGAGCTACCGGCAGCTGTACGAGATGGCCTGCTTCTCAGAAGATTCAAGGAGATCCGATGATCGATGTGACCGCCGACTCGGCAAACGAGTTGTTCGCCGCAGCCTGCCGAGCGGTGCGGCGTGACGGCACGAAGGTGAGTCCTCGGGGGATGCCAACGATGGAGGTCCTCGGAGCCCACCTGCATCTAACAAATCCACGCCGCCGACTGGTCAACCTCCCACCGACGCGAGTGATCAATCCAGCGTTCGCGGTG
This sequence comes from Nocardia gipuzkoensis, assembly GCF_021183645.1. Classification (NCBI taxonomy): domain Bacteria; kingdom Bacillati; phylum Actinomycetota; class Actinomycetes; order Mycobacteriales; family Nocardiaceae; genus Nocardia; species Nocardia gipuzkoensis. The sequence continues at coordinate 2,640,680 of NZ_CP089225.1, forward strand.
GCCGAAACGCTGTGGATCTTGTCAGGGTCCGACGATCCGTGGATTTTCCGCTACAACCGTAACCTGACCCGTTACACCGACGACGGACGACTGCAAGGCGCGTATGGTCCGCGAATGCGTCGCTGGCATGGACGGATCGACCAGCTGGACCAGGTACGAGCCATCCTCACCCGCGACCGCGACTCCCGCCAAGCAGTCGTCCAATTATTCGATCCCGAGCGGGACACACGCGGACACCGCGACGTGCCCTGCACGCTGAGTTACCGGTTTTTCATCCGGGACGGCCGGTTACATATGCACACCACGATGCGCAGCCAGGATCTGTGGCTGGGCTTCCCGTACGACATCTTCGCGACCACCATCTTGCAGGAACTGCTCGCCGGATGGCTGCGGGTCGAGGTCGGCGAATACCACCACTTCGTAGACTCGTTGCACCTCTACGACAACCACATCACCGCCGCGGCCGACATCCCCCTGAAGCCACCAGCGTCTGCCGCCATGCCGGCGCTGGCGGTGGCCTGGGATCGGTTCGACACTGTCCTGGGTGCCACCATCGTGGGGAACGTATCGGACACCGAGTGCCCGATATGGGCGACGTTCGCCGGTGTGATGAGCAGCTACGGGCAGTGGAGCGACGGTGCCCGCGCCGACGCCCGCGCGATTGCGCGCCAAGTGCCCGGTGAACTGGGGCGTGCCCTCGAATCCTGGTACCAGCATCTGGACGCCTCTCGTGTGCTGGCAGCCGGTGCGCCAGGAGCGATCCAGTGACCGCGCGCACGCCGACGTCAGCTCCGGGCCGGATTCTGGGATTGTGCGCGTTTACCCACGACTCGGCGGCAACACTGTTGATCGACGGTCGGCTGGCAGGATTCGTGGAGGAGGAACGCCTCACCGGTGACAAGCACACCAACGCCTATCCTGCCCGCGGCGTGAACTGGCTGCTGAAGGAAAATGGGCTCTCAGCTGCGGACATCGACGTCGTGGCCTACAACTTCCAGCCGCACCGCTATCTCACTGCTCTGCAGCAATTTCCGGGCCATCTGTTGGGACCGGACAGCCGTACACGCGCACTGCCGCGGGCTGTGAGTTTCGCGAAGGTCGCTGCCCGTACGCGGGCGCGCGTTCAGCAGATCTCGCAACGGTTTCCGTACGCACAGACTCGGCCGGTGTCACATCACCGTGCTCACGGCCTATATGCCTTCGCCTCCTCCGGTTATGACGACGCGGCGGTGCTCATCGTGGACAGCCTCGGAGAATCGCACACCACCACCATCGGCCACGCCAGCGGCCACCCGGCTCGATACCGCATCGTCGAGGCCATCGCCGACCCGGCGTCCCTCGGCTATGTCTACGGGGCGGTCACCGAACACCTCGGCTGGCGCCGTGGCGACGAGGAAGGCACCGTCATGGCGCTGGCCGCCCTCGGTGACCCGACCAGATTCGCAGGACTGTTCGCCGACGCAATGCCCCTGACTGACACCGGGTTCACTCTCGACCCGGCTCTGGTCCCGTTACGGGTGATGTCAAGCCGCTACCGGCGCCTGAGCGAAGCGTTCATCAGAATGAGCTGCCCACCCCGGAGCGACGGCGAGCCGGTGAGCCAGGTACACCGAGATCTGGCTGCCGCTTTGCAGCAGCGCACCGAGCAGATCCTGCTGCACCTGGCCCGCCGGGCACGGACACTGACCGGGTCGCGGCTGCTGTGTGTTGGTGGTGGTGTGGCCGCCAACTGCGTCGCCGTGGCGAAGATCATCGGCAGCGGCCTGTTCGATGAAGTCCACGTTCCCCCGGCACCTGGTGACTCCGGCACCGCCATCGGCGCGGCGATCGAACTGCACACCCGACGCCAACCCACTCTGCCGACCGGCATCGATCACCGCTGCTACCTGGGTCCGACCTACCCCCAGCTGCGCATGCCGCCCACACCACGGAGCGGGACGACAGCCGAGCGCCGCGAAGACCCCGCGCGGTACCTCGCCCGGCAGCTGGCCGACGGGCGCATCGTCGGACTGTTCCACGGGCGGCTGGAAGCGGGACCGCGAGCGCTAGGCAACCGCTCGATTCTCGCCTCACCGCTGCTGCCGGATGTCGTCGACCGCCTCAACGACACAGTGAAGTTCCGCGAACCGTTCCGGCCGTTCGCGCCGGTAGTGCTGGCGTCGGCCGCCGCGCAGTACTTCACCCTCGGTCAGCCCGCACCGTTCATGTCGTTCGCATCCGGCGTCACCGAGCTGACCCGCAACAAGATCCCCGCCGTCATCCACGCCAACGACACCGCACGAGTGCAAACCGTCACCACCGAGCAGAACCCATTTCTGGCTGCGGTGCTCACCGAATTTGCCGGACTCACAGGCATTCCGGTGCTGATCAACACTTCACTCAACGTCAAAGGCAAACCCATCTGCGGCACACCCGATATGGCGTTGGACTGCCTGCTCGGTAGCGGCCTCGACGCGTTGATGATGGAAGGCTGGTGGATCACGAAATGTTGATCGGCTACAGCTTCTGGGGCTTCCTCGGCCCTGGAATCCTCGACACTCCCGACGGCGGCCGCAGCCACCGCCGCATCCTTATCGACGGCCTCTGTCAGCGAGGGCATCAACCGGTGTTCCTGCAAGCCAACCGTGACCACCGCGAAGCTGGGCTGGACTTGTCTGACACCTATCGGTGGGACAGCGGATTCCCCGACATCGACGTGTTATTCCTGGAATGGCGCTGGCCGATCCCCGGCCGCAACACCACGACCTGCGCCAGCCCCGGCCACACCTGCGACCTGCACCGCCAACATCGGCTGCTCGCCCACTACACCCGCCGCGGTGTGCGCACCATCATCTGGGACAAAGACCGCCGTCTGCCCATCAACGATCCACTGCGCGCTCAGCACAACGTCGTGATCTGCGAGGCGGCACTGCACCCCACCCGCGGAGCGGTGTCGCTGCTGTTTCCAGTCGAGGACACCGTGCTCGACAACGCCGATGCCGCGAAGCTGTGCGCCCGGCCTCGGGATCTGGCGCTGGCCTACGTCGGCAACCAGTACGACCGCGACGACGCCTTCGACATCTACTTCGCACCGGCCGCCGCTGTCCATCCACACCTGGTCGCCGGGAAATGGACCGATACCGCAGCCTGGCCGCATGTGCGGTTCATCGGACGGGTGCCGTTCACCCAGGTCGCCACCATCTACGGTCGCGCGCTGACCACGATCTTGCTGCTTCCCGACCGTTACGGCGCGGTCGGGCAGATGACTCAGCGGATCATCGAGGCCGTCACCGCCGGATGCCTGCCACTCACACCAGCCTCGATCCGCAGCGCCAACACCTTCACCCCAACCTCGCTGCACATCGACGACGGCGCGGCCGCAGCCCAACGCATCAGTGAGTTACACGCGACGGCTGGTGGCCCGCGTCACACCGAACTGCTCGAAGAATGTCTGGACCAGCTGTCGGTATTCCGGCTCTCGAGGCAACTCGACCTGCTCGACACGGTGCTGACCAGCCGACACGCGCCCGTTGGCGGTGCCATGACCGGGCCGCCTGCCCCTGCGGCAACCGGTGGGACATAGGGTCTGCACGCATGGACAGGATCGCCATCCTCGGCTGCGGCGGCTCCGGCAAAACCTACCTTGCCAACCAGATCGCCGCCTTGCTTGAACTACCGGTGACCCACCTCGACAGCATCTATTACGACGCCGACTGGAACCCGATGCAGCCCAACGAGTTCGCCGCGCGGCAACAAGCGTTGGTCGCGCAACCACGCTGGCTGCTGGAAGGCAACTACGCGAGCACTCTGCCGATCCGGTTGCAGGCCGCCGACACCGTGATCTTCCTCGATCTACCCGCTCTCACATGTCTGCTCGGCATCCTGCAACGCCGCCTGCGCTACCGCGGCGGACAACACACCAACGGCGTCTACGACCGCATCACCTGGAACTTCGTGCGCTACATCTGGGGCTACCGCAAAACCATGCGCCCCAAAATTCACGTGTTACTCGCCGAGCACGGCGTCCACGTCCACCTGATCACCCTCCGCAGCCGCCGACACAGCGCACGGTTTCTGCGGTCCATGCACGCGGAGTATTCCGCACGGCGCTAACTCCACTCGCCAGGGAGGCGACCTGTCCATGCCCGCCACCCCCTTCACCGACCCCCACCTCCTCACCAGCCACCTCTACGGCTCGGCGACGCGACTGACCCAACGCACCAGCGCGCTGCACGCGGCGAAGGTCAGCGGCGCCGCCGCCGCCGACACCATCGTCGATCTCGCTGCCCGAGCCGCCACGCTTCCCCGCGTCGTGGGCGACATCGGCTGCGGGCGCGGCACCAGCACTCTGCATCTGGCCACGGCACTGCGACCCAGGAGGCTCATCGCGCTCGACCGTTCGCAGCCGCTACTGGACATCGCCGCAAGCCGTGTCCGCGACGCCGGGCACGTCGTCATCCCGGTGGTCGCGGACTTCCACAGCCTGCCGCTGGCCGAAGAATGCCTCGACCTGGCCGTGGCCGCGTTCTGCCTCTACCACTCACCGCGCCCACAGACCGTGCTCGCCGAAATCAACCGCAGCCTCGCACCCGGCGGGCGCGCCGTCCTGGCCACCAAATCAGCCGACAGCTACGCCGAACTCGACGACGTGATCGCCAGTATCGAACTCGACCCGCACGCGACCGCACGCCCCAGCCTGTACCAGGCATTCCACAGCGGCAACGCAGCCGACATCGTTGCCGAGACCCTCCTCGTCGAGGACGTCGTGCACCAACGTCACGAATTCTGCTTCGATAGCCCCGACGCTCTGGCCTCCTACGTAGCAACCTCGCCGAAATACTCGATGTCCCAAATCTTCCGGGACACATCACGACTGGCCGCGCAGCTTCGTCGGCTGCCGCACTGGCCTGTCCTGGCGACATCTACCGTCACCTACGTCTTGGCGAGAACACCATGACCGGCTCGGTCTACGTCAAGCACTATGCCGATCCGGCGCGGGCTGCCGCAGCAGCGGCCCACCACGCATGGATGCGAGACCTGGGCGCAGTACGTGTCCCGGCCTTACTCGAATCCCGCAGCCACTGCTTGGTCTTCGAGCACCTCGGCCACCACCAGCCAGGCCCCAACGACTTGATCAGACTCGCCGACGCGGTCGGCCGCACCCATCACATCGCACACCAGCGGCACTTTTTCGATGCCCGCCTCGACCGGCCCGTCCGCATGGGTGATCTGCTCATCAAAGACTTTGTGTCCTCCCGCCGCAACGTTCTCGCCCAAGCCGCTGCACCGCTGCCGCTTCGGCCGGTGGCGTTCTATAAGGACTCGAACATCCGCAACTTCCTGCTCATCGACGAGGGTGTCGCGGTCATCGACTTCGACGACCTGACCCTCGCACCGTTCGGTTACGACCTGGCCAAACTCATCGTCAGCACCGCTATGACACACGGCCGGCTCCACCCCGCCACCGTCGAGCACGCCCTGGGCTCCTACAACAGCCATCTACCGTACGAGGCTCGCTGCTCACTGCCGAGTTTGCAGCGGTACGCAGAGATTCACCATCACCTCACCGCCCCATACCTGCATCGCAACGGCTACCGCCACAGTTGGGTCGATGTCCGACCGTGGCCGCCAAGGACCTCGACCCGGTAACCGCAACGCTCAACCTGACTCAACCGATTCCCGGCGACAGACCAGGCGTCCCGTCTCGACCAGCTCCTCGTGGACAACAGCGGGACGGTGCCGCCCAGCGGCAATAGCCAGCGACTACCCGCACCCTCGACCTGGAGGACACTCCGATGCCGTTTACGACCGAACTGCTCATCGCTCGCCACGGCGAAGCAATCTGCAACGTCCACGGAATAGTCGGCGGCGACCGTGGCTGCACCGGCCTCACCGATCACGGGCGCCGCCAAGCCCACCAGCTCGCCGCCCGCCTCGCGCGGGAACACGCAGCCCGCGCCTTCGACATCGTCTACACCACGCCACGGCGGCGGGTCCGCGAAACCGCGGCGATCGTCACCGAAGTCCTCGATGTCGCCGTGGTCATCGACGTTGAGCTGCGCGGAGCCGACCACGGCGACGCCGATGGGCAGCTGTGGCGCAGCGTGAAAGACTCCTTCGGCGGCCCACCCCAGCACGACCCCGACCACGCCTACGCCGAGAACTCCGAGACCTGGTCAAGCTACCTGCATCGCGCCACCAACGCTCTCCGTCGCATCATCGACCAGCACCCACAGCAACGCATCCTCATACTCGCCCACGGCGAAACGATCGAAGCCGCCAACACCCTGCTTCTCGGCCTTCCACCGGGCACCTGTCGCCACGCTCGGTTCACCACCGACCACGCGTGTGTAACCCGCTGGCAGCTGCACACCAACCGACTCGGGCAGTCGGTATGGATGCTCATCACCCACAACGACACCAGCCACCTCACCCCAGAACTGGCATGACCTCCGCGACTGAGCTGCTGCAGCTGTGCCGGCGCCACCTCGACCCGAACAGTCGACCCGTCGAGAAACACCGTGGCCACGAAAACACCACCGTGCTACGTGCCACCACAACCCACGGCGAGGTCATCGTCAAAGCACACCGCGGCCGAGACCGCCACAGCAACGAGCTCTACGCCTACGAGCATTGGACGCCGACGATCGTCGACCGGGCGCCTCGGCTGCTCGCGCACATCCAGGATCCGCCTGCCATCATCATCACCGCGATCCCCGGCCGCCCGCTCGCCGAACTCACCACACCCACAGCCAGCGAACACGCCGCCTATCAGCAGGCTGGTGCGCTGCTGGCCGCATGGCACAACGCCCAACCCGCCACCGACGAAATCGAGATCACCGCACAACTGGCAGACCGCGGCGAGCGATGGCTACACCTCGCCGGCTCCCTGCTGTCTGCCGCAGAGCGCAGCACCATCCGCGCACACCTGCGGGCCCTTGCCGCACTCACCGGAATCCCCGCGGTGCCATGCCATCTCGACTTCACTCCCCGCAACCTCCTCTACACCCCGGGCGGATCCGTACATCTCATCGACTTCGAACACTCACGTCTGGACTTAGCCGCCCGCGACCTGGTTCGGCTGGCCGATCGGTACTGGCGGCAGCGACCCGACCTCGAAGCAGCGTTCCTCACCACCTACGGCCCGCTTACTGAGCTCGATCACCAGGTCATCGAGCACTGCATCCACCTCGACAGGCTCACCACCGCAGTGAGGGCGACCGGCCGCAGCCTGCCGCCCACCGACCCTCGCCAGCCAAACACCCGGAGAACGCCATGACCTCCCAGCATCGCATCACCGTTCTCGGAGCCGGCTACGTCGGTCTCACCACTGGCGCCTGCCTGGCCTCCCTGGGCCACAATGTCGTCTGCGTCGACAGCGACCCATCCGTCGTCGCCGCCCTGCGGAGCGGCCACACACACCTTGCCGAACCCGACTTGAACGCCCTGGTCAGGGCCGGACTTGCCGCCGGAACCCTCGGCTTCGACACCGAACCCATCCCCGCGATCAGCCATGCACAGATAGTGATCCTGTGCCTGCCCACGCCGGATCGCCCGGACGGGTCAGCCGACTTGACCGCGATCGACACCACAATCGCCTACCTACGTCACGAACTACGACCCAGCACCGTAATCGTCATCAAATCCACCGTCCCCGTCGGCACACACCATCGGATCACGGCCGCCCTGGACCGCGACGACGTCGCGGTGGTCTCCAACCCCGAGTTCCTGCGCGAAGGCCACGCGGTCTACGACTTCCTGCACCCAACCCGCATCGTCCTCGGCAACAACGACCCGGCAGCGTGCAAACGTGTCGCCAGCCTCTACGACGCGATACGCACCGAAATCATCACCACCGACCCGGCCTCGGCCGAACTGGCGAAATATGCCGCCAATGCCTTCCTGGCCACGAAACTGTCATTCATCAACTCCATCGCGGCGCTATGCGACCGACTCGGTGCCGACATAACCGACATCACTCATATCCTCGGAGCAGACCCTCGTATCGGCACCGACTACCTCAAACCCGGCCCCGGCTGGGGCGGGCCCTGCCTACCAAAAGACACGACTGCACTCCTGCATCAAACGCACGCCGCAGGACAGCGCTTCGATGTTCTCGACGCCGCGATCCGCGCCAACCGCACACACCAACAGCACATCGTCGATCGGCTCCGCAACGAACTCGGCGGCCTGCACGACGCCCGAATCGGCACCCTCGGGACCAGTTTCAAAGCCGGGACTAATGACCATCGCCGCTCGCCCGCATTGCGGATCATCCATGCCCTGCTCGCTGATGGCGCCACCATCGCGGCACACGACCCGACAGCACAACCACGCGACACGGACGGGATACAGCTATGCCGAGATCCCCACGACGTCGCCCATTCCGCAGACGCGATTCTCCTTCTGACCGACTGGATCGACTATCACACGCTCGACTGGCGACAGATTGCTTCCTCAATGGCCGGAGACCTCGTCTTCGACACACGCAACACTCTCAATGTGGCCGGGCCGCTCGAAGCCGGGCTTCGTTGTCTCGTCCTCGGGCGGCCGAACACTGGGAAGAACACTGGCTAGGCGCTTTCGCCAGGTGCCGCGCTCCCGGGGAGCGCCTGTGGCGTTCGGCAAACCCCACCGGTCTGGCCAGGGAATCGTCGTACATGCTGCAGCAGCACTCCAAGGACTGCGACATCGAACTGAAGGAGTCGCCAATCCGTCACCGCCGCCACGCCTAATCCCCGACGGACGGGCGACAACCCGTCGAAGCACCCAAACGTCCACGCATACGGGTGACTGCACGGTGATGATGCCCTGACCGCGAGCGCAAGGGCAACAAAGTTCCCCTTTCCGCACGACGGGTAGGTTCGTGGCGTCGGAGGTCGTTGGTTCAGTCCCGTACTTGGTTGATCAGCGTGCGCATGGCGTCGAGAAAATCGTCGGTTTCCTCTAGCTTCCACGCGACCTTCTCCATCCCCGAAATTCGGAGGCTGATCTCGTGCTGGCGTGCGCTACCGTCTGGATAGTCGTAGGCGACAAGAACGAGCGACGCGCGTCCTTCAAGACGTTGGTCCGCAAGTTCGAAATCGATAGGCGTGCCATAGTGCGCGTGGGAGGCATCGGGCTCGTCGGGGTCCCGGTGCCGAGTACACCATGCTGGGCAGTTTCGCGCCCGCGCCAGTTCGTCGTTCACCTGATCTTGCGTCGTCATCCACACTCCTTCACTAACTTCCTGAAAGCTCCGCATCTCGACGGTAGCCATTGATCGTGCGCACGGCGAGGACGTTGGGACTGGTGTGGCGCTGGTCGGAATCCGGGCGAGTCCGCGTTGTGGAGCACCATGGAGCTGAGTCAACGAGTATGAAGCGCCGCCGCTTTCGCGACATCGGGTGGACTGTCTGGCGTCGTCCTTGCCATGGCGGCGGTCCACAAGGTCGTATTGCCGTGACATCTGCTCGAATGATCCTGCATCCGTGATGGCGGTTATTCCGGGAGGGAGTAGAACGTGGATGGGAAACATGCCCCCACGTGGTTGCGGCGTGAAGTCGAGCCTGGCCGTGTCCGCAATGTTGGCGATGTAGTGCGTGAGTACCGTCTGGCCATCGGGCTGAGCCAGGCCGCTGTCGCGAGTGCGATGGGGATTACCCAGCAGTTCCTCAGTCAAGTGGAAACGGGTACCCGCAATCCGGATGTCGACAACCGGCAGAGTTTGGCATCGGTTCTCGGGATCCCCCTGGAAGAACTCGGGATGGCGGGTCGGCGTCGAAGGCCATCGGTATCGGCGGCCGCGCCGGCAGGTGTGGTAGCCAGCCGAGGCCGGTGGCGTGTGCAACGGCATTGGCTGAACCGGCATCGCGCAGAACTCGGTCGGCTAGCGGCCCAGTGGTACCCCAGCGAGAACAGAGTGCCCAGAACCTCGCTGATCGCCGGTGAGGGTTGGCTGCCGACTCGGCCGGTGGACCTGGGATCGCTGCGGCTTCGCTTACACGAGGGACCGCAGTCGCTGCAGGTTGGAGGAACCGAGCCCCAGACGTCGGCGGTGCGGCCGCTGCGAACGGCCGATGCTGCGTTCGATAGTTACTCGGCTGCGGTGAAACATCTGGACCCACCACGGCTGTTCGACTCGCGTCCGAGCTACCGGTTGCTGGCAGGTTCGATCTCCTCCGGAGTGCTGGACTTCGGATTGGCTTCCTATTTCGACAAGGTCGATGTCTGCGAGGCGCTGGCACATGAGTTGGCCGCGGCGTGCATGGAACACTGGCCCGACCGGGTATCGGAACTCAAGGGACGGTTGCCGTTTCGTGAGCTGGTAGGCGACCCGTTCGATCTGGCGCGGCGCGCGGTGATTCCGGCGATCACCACACTGACGCTCCGGTTGCGCCGGTATCCGGCCAAGCCGTCGTTTCTACTACATTGGCGTGACCCGGCTCGGGTGGCGACCGCCGCTGGGATGTATGACGTGATCCCGGCCGGAGAATTCCAGCCCTCGAGTGTCGCGCTATGGGATCGGCGCAACGATTTCTCGCTGTGGCGCAACATGGTTCGCGAGTATGCCGAAGAACTGCTGGGCCTACCAGAGCACGACGGCAGCCGCAGCGCGGCAATCGATTACGAACGGTGGCCGCTGTATCAGCGGTTGAGTGCGGCACGGGAGGAAGGCAAGCTGCGCGCCCATATTCTGGGCCTTGGAGTGGATGCGCTGACGTTGGCAGCGACCATCTTGACGGTGGTCGTGATCGATGACGATGTCTTCGACGAGGTGTTCGGCACAACGGTGCAGTTCAACGATGAAGGCGAAGTTGTCGGCGTCGAGGGCGGCCGGGCGGCTGACGGTGTGCCGTTCACCGCTGCGGCGGTGGAGCGATTGTTGGAGGATGAGCCTCTCGCCGCGCCGGGTGCTGCGTGTTTGGCGCTGGCGTGGCAGCATCGCGACAGCCTGATCAGCTAGTGACGAGCATGCGGAGGACGGATGGGCACGGACACCTCGACATTGACAGCAAGCGAACTCACTTGGCTAGATACCCGTGCCTACCTGCGAGAACACCGAACCGTACTCGACGCCGCCGCAGCGGCGAGCTACCCCGATGCTCACCGGATCATCGACACCCCGTTGTTGACGCGCTCAGCGTGGATCCCGTCCGCGCCGCTCTTGCTGGAGGACATCGGTATCGAATGGTCGGCAGACGACCGCCCACCCGCCGTGCCGCTGAGGAGTTCTGTGCTGCCTGTGCGCGCAAGTGGCCAGCCGTATGAGACCTACGCCGAAGTAGTCGGTGAAATCGCTGCCCCGGCGGTGTTCGAGAATCGGCCGACCTATCGACTGCTGGACGCTGATCTGGCCAGCGGTGCACCGAAATTGAGATTTGGTTCGGGCTGCTACTTCGACAGCATCAATGTCGGCGAAGCCGCTGCCCACGAATTCACCACCGCGCACCTCACGCAAAATGTTGCCGATGGTGTTCGCGCGGCAATCACCGACCCCTGTGATCCGCGTCAGCGGCCGGTCAACCTCGCGATCAGCACTTTGACTATCCGCCGGGACCCTGCCACCGGCGTGCAGTCATTCCTGCTGCACTGGCGTGATCCCCGCAAGGTCGGGCACGCCGGAGGCATGTACCAAGTCGTGCCAGTGGGCATTTTCCAGCCTTCCGGATACGCCGACTGGAACCTCGGCAACGATTTCTCACTGTGGCGCAATATGATCCGCGAGTTCGCCGAGGAACTGCGAGGAGAAAGCGAAGATCACGGCAGCGACATCGCGCCCATCGACTACGAATCATGGGAGTTCGCCGCCCACATCGAACGAGCCCGCCGAGACGGCGCACTGACCGCCTACTGCCTCGGACTGGGAGTCGATCCCCTCAGCTTTGCCACCGACCTGCTGACTGCCGTCGTCATCGACGCCCAGGTCTTCGACGAGCTGTTCGCAGCGGATATCACCAGCAACTCCGAAGGCCGCGTCCTCGATATGCAGCCGTTCACTCAGCAGCAGGTGCATCGTGTGCTCAGCGAGCATCCGATGCAGGCTGCGGGTATCGCGGCGCTGCGCCTGGCTGTCGCACAGCTGGGTTGAACAACTCCGGCACGCAGGAGTCCGCCGCAGACGACGACATCTCTCGTCCGACGTGCGGGCGCACTATATATTTGTGCGCTGCTTACCGGACGACCATCGGCACGAGCCGCTCGGGACGTGGTTTGTAGGCGAGGCCGCCGAGGATGAGCCGCTCCTCGAGCAGGCGGGGTCGCACGGCGGGACCCGCTGGCCACCAGTCGTCGAGCTCGACCAGCCCGGGTGCAACGATCTCCAGGTCGCTGAAGTAGTCGAGGATCTGGCGGCGGGTGCGGTACCAGCCGGAGCCCAACCCCGTTTCGGTGAACTTGCGTTGCAGTTCCCGCGCCAGGTGGTGGGCGTCGGAGCCGTCGTCGGGATCCCAGAAGTGGGTGATCGCCAGGAACGAGCCGGGCACGAGAGAGTCGATGTAGCGGCGGGTGATAGCAGCGGGGTTCAGTCCGTCGTCGACGTGGTGGAGGATCCCGCACAGGATCAGTGCGATCGGGCGGTTGAGATCCAGATGATTCGTGATGTCGGGGTGCCGTAACAGGGCCTCGGGTTTGGTGAGGTCAGCGAGGACGTAGCGGGTGTTGGGGTTGGTTTCGAGCAGGACTCGGCCGTGGATGTGGCAGACCGGATCGTTGTCGACGTAGACGACACGAGCTTCGGGGTTTTCTCGTTGGGCGACGGTGTGGGTGTTGAGGGCGGTGGGAAGGCCCGCGCCGAGGTCGAGGAACTGGTCGATGCCCGCCTCGGTGGTGAGGTAGCGCACGACGCGGTGTAGCCAGCGGCGGTTCATGTGGGAGACGTCGGCTTGGCGGGGTGCGACTTCGCAGAGCTTGTGGAAGACGTAGCGGTCGACTTCGTAGTTGTCCTTGCCGCCGAGGCTGTAGTCGTACACGCGAGAGATGCTCGCGCGGGTGGTGTCGACACCGACCGGTGTGCGAACACCGGTGTCAGGTACGGGATCGGGCATACGGAACTCCCCCGGGGGATTGCGGTAGTGGTCGGCGAGTTCGTGCGTCTGCTGGAACTCGATTGCGTGTGCTCTGCGGTGATGACGATGTCGTATTGCGGAGATCGTTCGGTTGGCGCGCCGATCGGCGTCTGGCTGGGCGGCGGCGCAGCCGTGATCGGGATCTCGTGCCCGCGGGTGAACGGCCGGGCGCAGTGGTGGTTTCAGGCGATTCCGGCGCTGCGCAGGACGAGGTCGACCTTGTTGCGGGTGGTGGCCGGGGATGCGAGGAGGTCGCCGGTGTGTGGGGTGGCCATGCCGAAGATCATCGAGAGCAGAAGCGAGATCGTGAGGTCGAGATCGATACTCGGGTCATGTGGGCCGGTGCTGCTGTTGAGCAGATCACGGACCTCATCGCGCAGCTGGCTGCGCCGCCAGATGACTTGGGTGCGACTGGATGGGTCGAGTGCCGCGAGGTCGAGTTCCAGCCGGATCCATCCGGGTCTGGTGATGAGGATGGACGCCCACCTGGCCAGGGTGGCGATGAGCTGGTCGCTGTCACGGGGCTGGAAGTAGCCGATCCTTCGGATGGCATGGCGGGTCAGCGTGTCAGCGACGTCGTGGGCGATCTGCTGCAGGTGGTCGAAGTGGGTGAAGAACTCACCCTTGGTGTATCCGGCGTGCTCGGTGATGCGGTCGATGGAGGTGGCGGTGTAGCCGTCGGTGAGCAACAACTTCGTGGCTGACTGCAGCAAGCGTTGGCGGGTGCGGTGCTTGCGCACCGCGCGCGGTGGCGGCGTGATGGTCTCGGTGCTGGGATGGGGTGTGCTGGTGGTGGTCACAGCGGTCGAACCTGCTGCGCGGTGGGTCCTTTGCGGCCTTGTCCGATCGAGAACTGGACGCGCTGCTCGGCGTCGAGGCTGCGGAAGCCGTCGGCGATGATGTCGGAGTGGTGGACGAAGACGTCATCACCGCCGTTGTCGCGGGCGATGAACCCGTAGCCCTTGGTGTTGTCGAACCATTTCACGGTTCCGTGTTCCATCATCGGATTCCTTGACGTTGAGAGTCTTTGGCGGGTGGGTGGTTGTTTTGATCCAGCCCCAGGTGTATGGCCGGCGACGCCGCGACGGCCTGGGGTTTCAGTTGTGGGGGACGCCGGGGGTGGTGTCGTGGTGGTCGGTGCCGTAGTGGGTGAGCACGTCGTGGGTCGCGGCGGCAGTGCGTCGACGAGCAAGGCTGGTGATGGCCTCGTAGAGGAAAAGCGCGGTGAGGGAGTAGAACAGGGTGGTGAGGGCGGTGCGCAGGGGCATGGTCTCGGGATTCCTTTCCGGGCAGTCGTCGCTGTTTTCCGGTGGCCGGATTACTGCGGTGGCGGTTTGAGGGGCAGGACTTCGGACAGCCAGGTGACGGCGGCGGGGTAGTCGATGCCGGTGGAGACCTCGATGACGCGCCCATCCGGGTGGCGGGAGATGCGGCCGTCGGCGGCGATCCGCACGGTCTCGGTGCCGAATTCGGCGACAGGAACGCCGAGGGCGGCGGCGAGGGTGACCGGGTCGTTCATCCAACTCGAGGGCCGGTGGGCGAACCATTCGGTGGCGTTGGCGGCGACGAGTTCGGCCCACGGCGGCGCATCGGGGGCGGTCAGCCAGGTGTAGAGGGGGGAGTCGGGGCCGACGGCGAGTTCGGGGGTGTTGGTGTGGGTGGACAGCACGCAGCGGGGCCGGTGGGCGGCGCGCAGGACGAGCCCGAAGGCGGCGGGGTCCATACGCGGGTTGTGTGAAGCTTTGCTGGGGTTGCGGTAGTGGTCGAGCCAGCCGCCCTGCATGGTGAAATCCATCTGCTCGATGTGGTGTGGGCAGGCGATGAAGAACTCGGCGACGTTGGAGACAGGTCCGCACCCGACCCAGATGATGGTGTCGGTGGAGGTTTCGCACACGTGGGAGAGGAAGTTCACGACGTCGGTGGGCACCGGCCGGGTCTCAGGGAGGTGGCCGTGCATGACGAACCGGTCTTCGGAGCCGTCGAGTGTGCTGCCGGCTACGACGGGGACGTCCCGGCGGCCGATCCGGTCGAGGAATGCGCGGGCGTAGCGGGCGCGGTCGTGGTGGGGGGTTTCGTCGTTGGTGACCACAATCAGGTTCGCCACGAGTTCGGCCGCGACCCACAGCGCCAGCGCGTCATCGAGGTCGTGACCGATATCGGTGTCGAACACGACCGTGTGGCGATCGAACACCGCAGGACCAGTCGGCTGCGCTGCGGACCGAGACGATGGTGCATCCAGACAGCCGTGGTGAGGTGACGTGCGCAAAGAGAATCCTTTCGAATGTGCTGAGGGCGTGACTTGCTGGCGGTGCCTGCGCAGGCGCCGCTGAGGTCGGTGATGGGTTGGGAGGTGGCCGATCAGGGTGGGTCAGACCTGGGCGAACACGGAGCGAATGACCGTCCGCTGCCGTCGCGGCGGGGAATGGCTCTCAGTTCGATGCGTCGAGGTCGCCCGACCGGCGGCATACCGTCAGTGCGGCGGCGAGGCTGACGGCGAATACCTGAAACCAAGCCCTTGACTAGCGCGTCGTAGCGTCGACCGAACTCCGCGATGGCGGGATCGAACGGGCACGGCCCCAGGCTGGGAGACCATTTGGAGGAGAGCACGATCCACATGGAGAGTCGATCGATCAGTTCCCCGGCGGTCAGGATCTCCGGGAAGTCGTCATCGACAAGGACGACCGATTCCGGCCGGATCCCCAGAGACCAGGTCACTTCATCATCGATCACACGGGCGATGGTGCGGTCCGGATCAGCTCCTGCCCCCCTGAGCAGTCGTTCCTGCAAGTCGTTGGGGTTCGAGAAATCCACACGATCGAGACAGGTCATCCACAACGTGACCGCGACTCGAGCGACGTGCTCGAGGTTCGTCACTGGGTCCGCTACGCCGTCCCAGAGCGCGACGAGACGGTTCATGTCGGGCAACGGCGGCGTTTCCGGGTGCCTGCTCACAGGAGTCCTTCGAATGTGTCCTCGCGCGTGGTGCGGGTGAGGAGGGCGGCTATAGAGACACCGGGAATAGGGGTGGGGCGGAGCAGGGTGGCACCGTCGTCGGTGTCCGCGGTGACGATGCGGATGACCATGGTGGCGGTGGTCAGCAGCCGACGACCACCGGGTAGGTGGGTGGCGTCGGGGACGACGATCAGCCAGACATCGGGCTCGCGGCTGACGTGCCGAGCGAGGGCGGCGATCGTGCCGCCGTGGGTGTGATGGTCCAGATGTGTTCCGCCCCAGCGGTAACCCCAGCTGTGCGCGCGGTGTCGCATGAGCGCACCGATACGGTCGGGTTCTGCCAGCAGCGGGACCTGCATGTAGCCGAGCGCGATCGGCGCATCGGGAGTCAATGGGTGGGGCAGGCGTGTCATCGGGCGCTCCCGGCGAGGGAGGTGGGGTGGGGAAGGTGCACCCGGCCGCTGACGATGCGCGCGACGAGCCGGTTGTAGTCGTGCGCTTGGTCGATCAACTCGTTCGCCGCGACCGTGCTGGGAAGAAAGTCGCGGTCGGCGGTCACTTCGCGCGCCCAAAACCGGGTGTGGCGCGAGAGCGCCTCACCGAGGCCATGCGGATGCGGACGAGCGTGGGTGAAGTCGATGGCGTGCTCGATGAGCAGGTCGTGCACGTGCAGATCGATCCGCGCCATCAGCTCGTGGATCTCGCGGGTTGTCTGGGCGAAATCCTCACCGGCCACTCCCCAGTCCGGCCGGGCGGCCTTGCGTTCGATCAGTGTCTCGATCTGCCCGAACACTGTCAGCTGCCGCTGGTGGGCCTGCAGTAATCCCACTGCGGCGGTGAGGATTTCCGGGTGGGCGTAGTCGCTGGGATCGAGTACCGGGGCACGCAGTGCCCGCCACACGGTCCGGGCGCTGGGAATGCTGATATGCCAGTCGGGTCGGGTCACGATGGCCCTCCGCGTGACAGCGGAAAAAGCTGCTCGACCCGGGCGCTGTAGGCGCGCTGCGCGGCGAGCACACCCGTTATGGCAGTTCCGTCTTGCGGCTGTCGTGCGTAGGTCACCCACTGCTGCGCCATCTCCGACACCAGTCGCCCGACATCGACCTGTCCGGCGGGCACGTCGAGGAGCACAGCGATTTTCGCGTCCACCGTCCTGACACACCAAGCGATCTCGCGATCGATCACAGCTGTGTCCGGCTCGCTGACCCGGACCCGGCGCCGATGCGCATCCACCATCGAGGCGGACAGCATCGCCACCCACTCCTGCCCGTGGCTGCCCGCAGCGGCAGTACCGTTCCTGAACGCTCGATCGCGTAACCACGCTCTCGCGCGCAGCCCCGCCGCAGCGAGGACAGCCCGCAGATGGTGGGGTTTATGCTGCACGGGCAGCTGCGCGGCGAAGTGGGTGATCCACTCGCTCGCGGGCGGCAGCCCAGCCAGGGTCGGGACATGCGCGTGCACCGGTCGTGTCGCTCCTGTTCTCAAGGTCATGGTGTGGAGTGGATGCCGCGCCAACCCAGGGGCAGCTCCACACGACGGGCATGGATATCGGCCAGCAGATCGGCGTAGCCCTCCCGCATCTGGGCGAGGTGGAACCACGCCTCGTGACGCAGCTGTTCGTCATCGGTGTGGCGGACGGTCCACCACGCGGCGGCGTACGTCGCGGCGACATGACTGATCACCTCACCGAGAGAATGGGTGTGCCTACGCGCCCCGGTCGGACGTGGCAGGTGAAACACCGCCCACGAATTGATGCGCTCGACTATGTCCGCGATCTCCGTGCGCACGGTCGCTTCATCGGCATCAGCCGACGGTCGCGGTGAATCCGCACCTCCGGGCAGCAGCACAGCATGCAGATCACCGAGCTCTCGCGCCCACCCGATCAACGGCGCTTCATCCTTGAGGTGTCCCGCGATCGCGGCGAGCAGCTGCTCCGGCGCCAACAACATCGCCGAACCCGACACACCGTGCCCGCCAGCGTGCGACGACACCACCGCCTGCCCCGGCCGCGTCGCGCCGTTCACAATCGGCCCTCTGAACGTGCGGCGGGCACTGTAACTGGTCGGGCGTACTCCGAAGACAGCGTGCAGCGGGTGACGGTGCGACCACCGTGGGCGAACCGCTCGATGCGCGCGCACAGCGCCGCCAGCGTTTCGGCTGGCGGGTCGTCGCGGCGACGAGATTCCTGGAGTTCAACCACCAACCGACCGTCCTCGCGCTGAAGCAGCCGAATGGTGCCCTGGTGGCCGAAGGGGCTGATGCCGAGCTCACCAGCAGCCTTCGCCGCAGAGTTGGCGTCATCAGCCAACGCCACATACAGCCTGTCCACCGGATCCATCAACTCCGGCCAGCCCCGCCGAGTCAGCTCCTCGATGATGTCGAACCGCGTCACCGTCGGTATCGCCCCAACCGTCGACTCCGCCAGCACCCGATCGCCCATCCGAGATGGCTCTCCGGGAACAACGGCATCGGGTGCCTCCCCGCTGGCGCGGTCGCGGGAGACAGCAGTCTGCAGATAGTAGATGCGCGCTCGCGGCATGTACGTCAGCCGCCGAATTACCGCCTTGCCGGACGGCCCGAGACCGGACAAGTGCTCGCGTGACGGCACAATCAGATGACCGCCACCGCAGCCTTCAATCTCCTCCATCACCTGCCACAGCAACTGCGTGCGAGGCGAACCCACATCCAACAGCTGCTCCAAAGGCAGGTTCCGAGCCGCAGCCGCATACTCCAACCGCCGCATCATCGCGAGCGCAGGCTCAGCGCGATCGACATCCTCCACGATCGCCCGCAACAGCCGCTCCGGAGCAGTCGGCTCGATGACAACCCGCCCCGAACCGAACGCGAAGGCAGCCGCATAGTCATGCATGGCCCGTACGACTGCATTGCGCGCCTGAGCAGTGGGCAGTAGTTCCGACTGTGCGTATCCGAACCACATGGCGTTGACTCCTTGGTAGTTGTCGGTCTAGGCCGGTGGAGGCGACGCAGCCCGCCATCACTGTTGCGACGGTGCACCGAATTGGCTTTGACCACGGCACGAGCCGCCTTCTGGATGAGCACTGCGGGCGGTACGGCGCGTCGCGTCGGTGGGCGGCCGACGCACCCGGCGTCGACAATCGTTGTGGGCTCCGGCGGCTCGGTTGTATGCGTGTTCTGCATTCCAGGGCCTCCCTGATGGGTGCACTCCAAGAACGGCCGACTGAGTCCCGATCGGGAAGCCAGCTCGCCCCGCCGTCAAGGTTCTGTGGGGAAACTGGGACAGCGCGCTGGGTGCTGGTCCTACCCTGGCCTGCGGGAATGCGCTGTGGAAGGCTTCTTCTGTTGACAAATTGGTTGTCCACAGAGCGTGCTCGAAGTCCGGGCACCGCACCCGCGACAGCGGCCCATATGGCGTGCCGTCGCTGGTTTCCCACTGCCCGAGTTCCGACAGACGGACCTTGTCTGCCTCTCCCATCCCGCGCTTCCCATCTCAACAGTGATTGGAAGGCCACCCGGCGCAGGGGATTCCACCCGCGAGTTGGGTCACAGACGCAGGTGGAGTGCCCGGATGAGGTAACGGGCTCACCCCCGCGCCGGGGGCCGTTAGTACCTTCGCAACGAGAGGGGTGGCGCTTCGGTGGCGCTTTGGTGGACCAGCGGGGGCGGTGTGGTGCACAGTGGGCCTCAGCCACTACCTCCTGGGAGACAGCATGGTTAGCGTCAGAGAGTGGACTGGCAAGGAAAGCCGCGCCCTGCGTGACGCCTTTCGCATGAGCCAGGCAGCTTGGGCACGCAAGTTGGGTGCGAATGAGCGCACCGTCAAGCGCTGGGAAGCCGGGGGAGCGATGCGCCCGGCATATCAAGCCGTGCTCGATACGACGCTGTCCATGGCCCCGGCGGAAGTCGTAGCAGCGTTCCGTGCGCGGCTACACCCAACACAGGAGGATGACGTGGATCGGCGGCAGTTGTTCAAGGTGAGCGCGCTCGGCGCCGGTGGGCTGGCAATGCTCGGCATCGGCGATGCCGATCGTGCGCGCTGGTTGATGTCCGGTGCCGGCCAGCCGGACGCCGCGGCTGTCGAGGTGGTGCGGAACACTCTCTACTCGGCGATGCAGCTCGACGACACACTCGGCTCCCCTGCCGCGCAAGGCGTCGTGATCGCTCAGCAGCAACTCACCGAGGCGATGCTGCGAGAGTGTCCAGTTCAGCTGCGGCCCGCCGTCCTGTCGCTGTACGCCGAATGGACCGGGTTCGCGGGGTGCCTGGCGTGGGACTCAGGCGAGTACGACAGCGCCGCGCGGCTGTACAAGCTCGCGCGCGAGACAGCGCACGAGGCCGAGGACGCGGACCTCGGCGCGTACATGCTGTGCCATCTTTCCCAGCTCGCTATCTGGCAGCGTCGACCGCGCGTCGCCGTAGATCACGCCGTGGCCGCGCGGAGTTGGGTCGCCCAGAGCGAGGATGCGCCGCTGCGTGCCTATGTTGCGATGCGCGCGGCCGAGGCCGCTGCGGTCGCAGGGCAGCGGCAGGCGTGCCTCGTGGCGCTGGACGAGGCCGACCAGGCTATCGCTGGAGTGGAGCCCTGCCATCCCTCGCGGTCGCGCGCCTACTTCGTGTCCGAGGCGATGATGCACTCTTACCGTGGCAACTGCCTGTCGATCCTCGGCGAAGCCCGGAGTGGGGCAGCGGCGACTCGACAGGCGCTGACCCTCATGCAGCCGCAGTACGTGCGCGACCGCGCGATATCGCTGCTCGAGCTGGAGCGGTCCCTCATCCAACTTGGCGAGGTGGACGAGGCCGCGACTGCCGTCGGCGACGCGGCCGACCTCACCGCGCAATGCCGGTCACCCCGCTTGGCTGCCGCGATCCGGGACGGCCGCCGCGTCCTGTCCCCTTGGGCAGGGTCACGACCGGTCCGGAACCTGGACGCGCGGCTGGCGGCTCGGGATATCGTGATGGTATGAGCGCGGAGCGGGAAGCCGAGGTGCTGGCGCAGATCGAGCGCGCCAAGGCCGCGCTTCTCGGCACCGGCGAGCAATTCGCGCGATCCGAGGGCGGTCGGCCTCCGGCGCGGTCCGACCAGTTCAAGCGGGCCCGCGAACAGGTACAAGCTGCGGAGCAGGCGCGTAACCGGTTGCTGGTCGAACTCGTCGGCGACGCCGACACCGTGCCGGTCGAACTGGCGCAACGCCTCGGGCTGACCGGCCGCGAGGCCGTGAATATCGTGCATACGGCGCGCAGCGGTTCCTCGCGCATGAAGGACTACCTGCTCGGCCAGCCGTAGGCGCTCGAAGAGCGGCTCAGCGTTCGTTGTCAGTCGATGGCGAGGGCACTACCGACTTCTCATCGTTTACGCGCGGACTCCTCGGCGGGTGGACCGCTGTTCAGTGGAGGCTCGGGGTCCGCCGGGGGCGCGTAGTCCTCCCCATCAGTCAGCGACTCCTCGGGGGGTCCGGCTTGTGGGATGCTGTGCTTGAGGGAGAGGAGTTCATGGATAGCGACTTCCAAGCGGCATTGTCGGCACGTGTAGTCGAGGTGCAGTCCACTGCGCGAGTCCCAAGCCTGACGGTGGGTGTCGGTGTTGAGGGCGTTCCGCTCGCTGTCGCCTCTGTCGGGTACGCAGACGTCGAGAATTCGATTTCCGCCACTGGCGAGAGCAGCTACCGCATCGGGTCGATCACGAAGACTTTCACCGCAGCGCTAGCCTTGGTGCTCGTCGAGCAGGCGGAGCTACATTTGGATAGCCCGGTGAGTCGATATCTCCCGGGCACACCCTTTGGTCGCCTTCCAGTTCGCATGCTGCTGTCCCACAGCAGTGGCTTACAACGCGAAGCGCCCACCGACATGTGGCAGAGCATGCAGGGACCGTCACGAACTGAACTCAGGGAGTTGTTCCAGCATGCCGAACTAGTTGCCGATCCGGGGGAGCGCTGGCATTACTCGAATCTCGGCTACGCCGTCCTCGGTCAGATCATCGAAGAAATTACCGGTCAACCGTGCGACACCTCGATCACGGAAACTTTGCTGAACCCGCTCGGGCTGAGCCGAACCAGCTGGACTCCACCGTCGAATGCCGTGGTCGGCTACAGGCTCGATCCGCACCTTGATGCCGTGCATCGCGAGCCGGTTATGGATCAGGCTGCAATCGGTGTTGGGGGCCAGATGTGGTCCACACCAGATGATCTACTTCGCTGGGGACATGTGCTGGGGGGAGGCGACGCGACCGTGTTACCCGTGGCGGTAGTGGAGAAGATGCACACGCTTCAGGTCATGGTGGACACGGTTGGCTGGACAAGGGGTTGGGGGCTGGGCCTGATATTGGAGCGGCGACATGGCCGGATCGTCGCCGGACACACCGGCGCGATGCCGGGCTTTCAGTCCGCACTGATGCTGGACCGTGGCGCCGAGCTCGCAGTGGTGGTCTTGGCAAATGTCACCCGAGGAATCAAGGTCGCAGACCTCGCTCTGGAGGTTTTGGAAATGGCCGCAGCAGCGCGACAGCGGAAACCGACGCAGCCCTGGCACCCGGCCCAGCCCTGCCCACAGCACATTCAACCGGTACTCGGTAGCTGGTGGTCGGAAGCTGATGAAGTGATACTGCGATGGGAGCGGGACGGGCTACATGCGACGCTCGTCAGTGATCCCGTCGCTGGTCGTACTCGTTTCATTGAAGAAGCGCCAGGGCGATTCCGTGCTGTGGAAGGCAGATTGCAGGGCGAGCTGCTAGAGATCGATCAAACGTCAGGCGGGGTCGAGATGCGTTGGGCCACCTATCCGCTCACCCGCACTCCGCGATGAATCTCGCCAAGCGTTCCTTTACGTTCGTGACCGAGGTGCCGTCACAGGCGCGCAGTTTCAGATCAGCAGACCGAAACATGTGCAAGACCCGTGGCGTGACCGAACCTGCGGCGACCCCGTTCATGGCCTCTTCGACTGACGATTCGGCGGCTTCCTGGTCACCGATCCGCAGCTGGGCTTCGGCTTGTTCGAGCAGCCAGATAGTTCGATTGCGCACGAAGACTGCTGGGCTGGCTGAATCCTGCTCGCGCAGCGATTTGATCGCGGGCTGGAGTTGACCGAGGTCGAGAAGGGCTGATCCTCGATGTCCAGCCAGAGCGGCATCATCGAACACCTCTAGCCAGACAGGATCGGGCTCACTCGGATGATGTCGAGACAACTCGGCTTCAGCGGTGGCCAGCATTTGTCTGCACAGGTCAGCCTCGCCCAGCCTGGCGTGAGCGCGCGCTGCCATCGTCGAGACGAATGCGTTCAAGCGCCGGTTACCGCTTCGCCGTGCCCACGCAAGGGACGCGTAGGCTCGCTCGGCACCGCGTGCAGGATCGCCCGTCCACGTGCTCATGAAGCCTGCGTTCGGCCCCCCGATAAACGCGAGTAAGTCCAATGCGCCGGCCTGCTCGGCGACACGTTTGGCCGCAATGAAGGATTTGTCGGCCAGCGCGACACTGCCGCGGTCGAACAGCATCCAACCCACCAGCTGGTGAGCCTCAGCGATGACGCGTAGCAAGGAACTGCGATGCGCATGACTCAGCCGTGAGACGACCGGTTTTGCTGCCTCGGCGTATGCGACGACCTCATCGAGGCGTTCAGCGGCCATCGTGTGATCCGCTGCGCGCACCCGCGTGATGAGATCGCGAAGTGCGACCTCTGCTGAGTCTGGCTCCAGCACGACGCGGCGTGCCGACAGGCGAGCAGGCTCGACAAACGGGGCAGCGAGACGACTCAACTGGCCGTCTGTCTTCAGGACAGCGTCAAGACGATCCACCAGATCAGGTTGCGGGCGCCGCTCCGCTTTCTCGATCCGCGCCAGCAGGTCATGGCTGACAAGTACCAGTGGTGCCAATTGCCGCAGCGAAAACCCAGCAGCGACCCGCCGAGCGCGAAGTTCAGCACCGAACAGTGCTTCCGCTGTGGCGCGCGGTTCGAATGAGCGAGGGGTTATTCCCACCGGGTGATTATTGCGCCTGGCGATACCGGCACACCAGTGAAGGAACCGGTCTAATCGACCGCTACCGGGCCCCACGCCGCTTGTTTGAAAAGATGCCCTGCGCGCGGGATCTCACAAACCCAGGTCGTCATCGGGCTGTTGATGAGGTTCGGCCCGTGCATTGGTTAGTTCTTGATCGATGTCGTCGGTCGGCTGAGCAGGTGGGCGAAGTCGTCGTTCTCGCGCGAGTTGAGTCGGGTCGAGGATGCGGCGCCGGTGTTGTTCGGCGCGGTACTCATCGAGCTGTCGATGGATGTCCGTTGTGCGCGTCCAAGCTTCGGCCTCGGTGTCGGCGCGCGTGTCGATGGCGGGGCGGTAATCGAGAGCCTCTGCTGGATCAATCTGCAGAAGGTTGTCCCAGTTGTCCGCGGTTCCGGCGAGCAGGACGGCTTCGCGGTTGGCTTGGCGTGCGTCATCGCGTGCGGTGTTGTGGTCGCGGCTGCGGTTGATTTGTTCGCCGACGAGGGTGTCGATTCGGGTTTGGAGTGTGCGTCGTTGGCTGCGGCGGTGGCGGGGTGTGGCTTCGAGGGCGGCGCGTGCGTCGGTGAGTTGGGTCGCGACGGCGTGGAAGGCTTTCGCGGCGGTGTGGAGTTGTTCGTCGGCGGTGCGGGCGTCGTGGATGGCTTGTTGTGCTGCGGTGTGGCGGCGGATGCGTTGGTCGGTGTCGTGTTCGTGGTCGAGGTTGTGTTGCTGGGCGGGGCCGTAGAGGAAGGTGTCGGTGTCGGCGAGTGCGAGGCTCTGGTGGAGCTGGTCGATGCGCTCGTCGAGTTGTGCGTCGGTGAGCACGAACAGCGGATTGTCGGCCGGGTCGGCAGTGGTGGCGCCGTTGGTACGTGGGTGGGTGGTTTGGAGTGGCGGGTGGTCGTGGATCCAGGCTTCGATCGCGGCGCGATGGGCCGGGTTTCCGGTGGCGCGCCAGTCGCGGCGCAGCATCGCGAGGGCGGCGGGTGCGGGGTAGGTGCTGGTGATGTGGGTGCAGCGGGCGGTGATGTGGTCGGCGGGATCGTGGTCGGGGATGCCTGGTTCGCCCGTGTCGCGGCATTCGCCGCACAGCCCGTCGTCGGCGCGGCGTGGGGGTACGGGGCTACTGTCGGTGAGGGTGCGTTCGAGACCGCAGGCCACGCACCCGAGCCCGCGGGTGTCAGGGACGGCGGCGAGGTCGTAGTCCAGCGTGTGGTTCTTCGGGCGGTCGTCGGGGAGCACTTCCCGGTAGTAGTGATGCACGACGCCGTCGGGAATGCGGCGGTCGTAGGGCTGGTCGTCGACATCGGAGCGTGTGTCGACATAGTCCTGTTCGGCGCGGCGGGCGTCGATCTGTTTGTCGGTGAGCGGTTCGCGGCGCACAGCAGGGTTGATGTAGTGGTGGTGGTCGCGTGCGGCTTCGTGGCGTCGCTCGCGCTGATACGCCGGTTCGGTACGCCGGGTGCCGGGTTGGTAGATGTGCGGGTCGGTGTCTGGTGTGCAGGCGTCGATGAGCGCGCGATGCTGGGGGTAGCGGTCGGCGGCCCAGCGCAGTCGTGCGCGGGCGACGGGGAAGCTGTTGCGGTACAGCGTTTCGGTGATGTCGGTGAGGATGGCGCGTTGTTTGTCGGTCGCGAAATCGGTGAGGTCGGCAAACCTTTCCATCGCGGCGGCGATTTGGCCGGTCTGGATCAGCTGCGCCACGGTGCGGAGGCGTTCGGGAAGCCCGGTCCCGAGTGTGTCAGCGGCTGCAGGCTCGCTGACGGGACTGGGAGTTGGTGCCGCTTCGGGGACGGCTGGGTGGTCGTTTCGGGCGGGCGCGGGGTCGGAATTGCGCTGGCGGATAGGGTCATTTGTGGGTTCGGACATGGTGGTGTGGCGGGGTTCGTGGTTGCTGGTGGTGTCGTTGGTTGGGGTGGGGGTGTGGTGGAGGAGGGCGTCGATGCGCCAGGCCAGGGCACTGGCGAGTTGGTCGTCGCGTAGGCCGGAGGCGTGGTCGGGTTGGGCGGCGAGGAGTAGTTCGTGGGCGGTGGCCAGTAGTTGGTGTGGTGTCCAGTCGGTGCTGGTGGCGCGGTCGATGGCGGCGACGACGCGCGGCCAGGCCGGGTCGGTGAGGACGCGCTCGGCGGCTTGATCACCGAGCACGGTGTGCAGGTCGGTGATCCAGTCCGGGCGCAGATTGCGGTGGCCGATCCCGGTGTCGAGGGCGGAGGGTTCCAGTTCCAGGCGTGACCACAGCGCGGCCGCGGGCATCTCATCGGGCAGCGGCCGCCCGGCGGCGGCCTCGGTGAGCAGGTTTTCGATGTCGAGGCCGGCGCGGTCGGCGACGTCGATCTTGTCGGCGAGGATGGGCCAGTACGGGTCCGCCACGACCCGGCGATCGAGGCGTTCGAGGGTTGGCGCCCATCGGTTGACCGGTCGATGGATGTCTCCGAGTGTGTCGGTAACTCGGGTGTCGAGCAGCTGCTGGTGCTCGCGTTCGAGGCTGCTGTAGCGGGGCGGGCCGGTGGGTCGCATGTCGCGGTCGTCGACGTGCAGGCTCGCGCGCCAGACCACCAGTTCACCGAGCAGGGCGGGGGCGGCGCCGACGAGGGGACGCGCCCAGTGCGGTGCGGTACTCGGAGTCCACGCCTGGATGTCGGTGCGGATCTGGGCGGCGAGGTCGGTGACGATGCGGGCGCGGGCGCCCAGGTGGGTGGCGTCGAGGTCGTCGAGCAGACCGCGGGGGATGCCGTGTGCCCAGGGGAGGGGGCTGGTGCCGGTGGAGTGGGTGCCGGTGGGATCCAGGCGCCAGTCCAGGACGGCGGCGATGTCGTCGGCGGTGTCGAGTTCGCGGGCACCAGCGGCGGTTTGCAGGGCGGCGACGGGATCGCGCCCGGACAGGGCGATCGTGGCCAGGTGTTGGCGCAGCACGGGGTAGGCGGGGCTGTCGGTCAGGTGCGGACGCAACGCTTCGGCCGCTTGATCGAGGCGATCGAGCACCTCTGTGCCGAGCGCGTGTTCGGCCGCGACACCGATGGCGTCGAGGTAGATGTCGAGCGCGCGGCCGATGCGGTTGTGTGGGTCGAGTGCGTCGCGCAGGTGGGTGTGTGCGGATTTCTGGGCGCCGTCGCGGCCCAGAATGCGTGTCATGCCCTCTACGGCGGTGCGTGGGAAGACCGCTGGTTCGCTCCAGAACGAGCCCTCCGAGCCGTCCAACGCTGTCGGGATGTAGGCGTGGTTGGCGTGCACGCCGCGCGTCATCGCGACATACAACTGTTGCCGGGATTCACCTCCGGTGAGCGCGACATGACAGGTATCGGCGGTGATTCCTTGCGCGGAATCGATCGTCGCCGCGTACCCCAGACGCACATGCGCGGAGACATAGTCGGCGGGCAGCCGCACAGTTTCGCCCGGTTCTCCGCGACCGGAAAGCTGGTGTGTGGCGGTCAAACTGCCGTCGTCGTGCACGGCGGTGACGGTCCAGGTGTAGCCGTTGCGCACCCAATCGTGCGCGCCCAGGCGCAGGCGAGGGTTGTTGCGGCGCGTGCGGATCGTGTCACCCACCGACGCGGCGAGCCCGTCGGCGAGGGCGCATTCCGCTCCCACCACTGCGCTGGCGCGGGCGATCCGGTCGGCGCGAGCGCGGGCATTCAATGGGGTCACGACCTCGTGGGTGGCGGCCAGCATGATCGCCTGGCGCCCGGCGAGGTGATCGGTCCTCCACGCGGTGTAGGCGCCGTCATGGGTCGCGCCGTGATGGCCGCCGTGTACGCGTGCGTTGTCCAGATACCAGCCCAAAGCGGCCGGATCGCCCTCCCGTAGTTGCAAACTGGCGGTCGCTTCCGCCGAGGAGGCGAACCGCACCACGTGGGTCAGGGTCAGGGTTTGGTCGGGGGCGGCGGCGTGCATGTCGGCGTCGGCGCCGCCGGCTTCGATCGCGGGCAGTTGGTGATCGTCGCCGATGCACCGCACCGTCGCCCCGCGTCGGGCCAAGAATTGCAGTAGGCGTAGGCGTTTGTGGTTGCCGAGTTTGACGTGCTCGTCGACGATCACCAACGTGTCGGCGTCGATTTGCAGCACCCATTCCGGCAACGCGGGCGGTGCGTCCCGCTCGAACGCGGGGTTGTCCGGATGCGGGGTATGGCGGGTGAGGACGTCGAGGAGTTTGTCGACGGTCTCCACCCGGGCACCGATCGACATGCCCAGTTCTGCGGCGGCCGCAGCGGTGGGCGCCAAACCGAGGACGTGTCCGCCGCTGGTGTGCCAGGCGTCGGCAAGCACCCGCATAGCGGTGGTCTTCCCGGTTCCGGCGGGGGCGTTGGCGGTGTGCACCCGCAAGCCGGAGGTGGCGAACCCGTCGATCACACCGACCTGCCCGGCGTTGAGCGGCCGATCCGGATGCGCGGTGTTGTAGGCGCGCACCGCATCGGTGACCGTCTGCGGCGTGAGCTGGCGGGCGCCGGACCGCACCGACAGCTCGATCAACGCTTGTTCCACCGACAGAACCCGCGTCGAGGTGTACAGCTGCGAGCCCGCTGCGGTGTAGACGCTGGTGCCGTCACGGCGGCACAGCACTTCGGGCACGTCACCGAGTTCGGGCGCATCCGCGGTGTCGGGATCACCGAGTGCGATCGAGTGCGGGGACGAGAGCGCTTCGGTGACTACGGCTTCGGTGACCTGTTCCCAGTCCGTCGCCGGCACGCGACCGCGGAGCTGCCGTTCGGCTTCGGCGCGAATATTGGTGGCCCGCCACGTGGTGCGATGCTCTGACACCACCTCCAGCACTCGATCAGCGGTGCGCGTAATCCACTGCGGCGAAGGCGCGATCCGGGGTAGTCGGGGCGGGTTCAAGGCCGTGGAGACCATCTGGGCGAGTGCGTCGCGGCTGCCGAGCAGCGCGATCGCCTCGGCGCGCCAGGTCGCGCGTTGCTCGGCCAGGGAGCGTAGTTCGTGCTTGGCGGGGCGGGTTTCCAGCGTGGCGCGCTCAGCGAGGTCGAACATCTCGGTGGGGATGGGTTCACGCCCGAACCGCTGCTGGAATTCTGCGGCGAGTTCGCCCAGCCGCACGGTGATCGCGGTGTCACGCCGCGACCATGCCTCGATCAACTGTCCCGGGATTCCGTGGATTTCGCGGATCGGACGTTTGGACGGATCGGCGGTGGGGCGTTCGGTGAACTCGACGCCGACGAGCCGGTCGAGGTGATGCTCCAGACGGGTGTTGTAGATCTCGGAAACGGTGACCAGCGCCTGGTAGATCGCCGTGCCGTCCAGGGTGCGCCACTTGCCGTCCAGGGTGCGAACCCGGTTGGGGATAACGACGTGGGTGTGCAGGTCCGGGTCCCCGGCGCGGGAGTCGCGGTGGGTGAACCGCCCCGCGACGATGCCCTCGACATCGACCTGGCGCACTCCGTTGCGACCCAGCCGGGTGAAGATCCCGTGCCGCTCCAACCACTTGAGAGCGTCATCGATCGCGGCCTGGTGGGCGGCTTCGATCTTCTCCGCGATGCCCCGTGGCGCGAGTGCCCACAGCACCGACACCGACTTCACCGGCGAAAAGGTGATGTCGAAACCCGCGACGGCGGTGCTGTTCGGGCGCGAGTTCTTCGCCACCCACCCCGACAACTCCCGCGCGTCTTGCGGCGCGCGACCGTACTCGTCGGTGAACATATCGAACGCGACATGGGTCCGAACCCGCGCCCGTTCCGCATCAGGAATAGGCGCGTGCGGGTCTGATCCGTGCGATGAATTGTGTTCTTCGAATGCCTTCCTGCATCGTTTTCGGAACTCGGACAGCTCCGTATAAACCCGAAACGGGTGACCCAAACGCGACGCTTTATCGGCCGCGCGCGTCGCATCTTTGAGCTTCGCGCCCAACGAAACCTGCTTGTCGAACACCGCAGTTTCGATCTGCTTGGCGTTAGGGTGGCGACCCAGTCCGAACAGGGATTTCATCTGTTCTTCGGTCACTTCCTCCCCGGCAGTGAGGCCGAGCGCGGTCAATCCTGTGCCGTACCAACGCCCCGGATACTCACCTTCAGCGGAGTAGTAATCGGCCAAACTCGACCGGCCGCGGGACGTGACGTCATACGCGGCGACATTTCGCAGGTAGTACTGGAAGCCATTGCCTGCGACGACTTTATGAATCGTCGCGGTCATACATCCATCAAGGCACGTAATAGCGTTCAGCGCTAGGGCTGGATTTGACTATTTTTCTGTCAAACTCAACAAAAACCCAGGTCGTTACCAAAACGTTACCCTCGATGCAAGAGGTCTGCTTGAGAAAAGAGAGAAGAAGAGGGAGAAGGTGAGCTGTGGAGGGCGTAGTAGAAGTGAGCAGGATGGCGTGTGTATGGATGTGGATAAGCGGGATGGGCGTGGATGGGCGAGGGGATGTGCGTGGGCGGCAGGGTGGTCCTGTGAGGGTGGGAAGCTGGTGAAGGCCGGGACCATGGGGATCCCGGCCCTCGGGCTTCGGTCGCGCGGACTCTCAGGCGCGCGGGGCGGTGACGAGCCTCCATCCGAACGACTCACATGCGTAGTGGCGGTCGTCGATCGCGACGACGTCGCCCACCGAGAGCGATCGATGCCCCGCGGCGGCCCAGGCGTCGGCGTGCGCGTCGTCGTCGGGAAACTTGGGGTATCCGTTGAACGCGGCGAAGGCGCGGTCGAGCATGAGCTGGTCGGACCAAACTTTGGCGGCGGGGACTGTGTACTCGTAAGCGGCTACGAGCGGTGCCCCTCTGTGGTAGCGGTAGGGCGTGGAGGGGCGGTCGGCGTTGAGGAACACCGTGATCGTGGCGGCCGGGCGAAGCCACGTCGGCAGGTAGAGCTGCCAGGTGACGTCGCGGAAGTGGATGCGCAGGCGGCGCGCCAATCGGCGGTACATGGGGTTGTTGACTCCTGTCTGGTAGGCCGGTCCGCCGTGGGCGCGAGGCAGCCACGGCGGACCGGTGATCAGGGGGAAGTGAGATGTCGGGTCAGGCCGCGCGGGCGCGGGTGCGGTGTGGGGTGATGCCGAGTTGGATGCGGCAGGTGGTGCAGTAGCCGTCGGTGTGGATGACGGTCAGCTGGGTGCAGCCGTCGCAGCGGCCGTGGCGCTGGTCGGCACCCAACTGCGGTCGCCGCCGCGAGGCGCGGCGCGCCGGTCCGGTGGCGGTCCGCCGCAACGGAGCGGGCGTGGACGCGGAGGCGGGGGCCAGCTCGGGGTGCTGGTGGAGGAAGCGGGTGATGATCCGGCAG
Organism: Nocardia gipuzkoensis; assembly: GCF_021183645.1. NCBI lineage: Bacteria > Bacillati > Actinomycetota > Actinomycetes > Mycobacteriales > Nocardiaceae > Nocardia > Nocardia gipuzkoensis. The sequence continues at coordinate 2,671,823 of NZ_CP089225.1, forward strand.
ATCGGGTGTGGTGCGGCGCGATGCCACACCTCGGTGAGGATTCCGTGCGCGGCGCGCGGGTAGGCGGCGGCGAGGAACTCACACCGCGACAACACGAACTGTTCGAGGGTGAACTGCTCGGGCAGCGGCGGGATGCCGGGCCGGTTGTCCGCGCGGCAGAGGTCGCACAGCCCGTCGTCGGAGACGAGGCGGCCGTCGCGGGCGTGGGTCGGGCGCTGGTCGGTCATGGCGCGTTCGATGAAGCAGGACACGCACCGCCACCCGGTGACCGCGACCATCGCGGCGTGGTCGTAGTCCAACCCGTTGCCCTGGTCAGGGATTTCGGGCCGGACATCGTCGCGTACCCGCAGGGTGGTGCGGGCGGCGGCGAAGGCGAAGCGTTCCTCCTCGCTGATGCGGCTGCGCCGCCGACGCGGCCCGCGCGGGGCGCGTCGGCGGGGCTCGACTTCGTGGTGGTCGGCGGCGTCGAGGTAGTCGCGGGCGAGCTGGGCGAGGGAGGACTCGTAGTCGCGGTCGGTGCGTTCGGCTGCGCGGAACCGCTGTTCGTCCCAGGCGGCGCGCAGCTCGTCGTCGTACTGTCCGGCGACGTAGGCGAGGTAGACACGGTCCCACAGGAGCGCGGCTTCCTCGGCGTCGCGCGGCTGGTCTGGGTAGCGGACCCGCGTGTCGGGATCCACGGGCTCCACCGCAGCGGTGGTGAGCGGGTCGTCGGGGTCGATCACACCGAGGTCGGTGAACAGCAGGGTGTGGGCGTAGTCGGTGCTGAGTGCGTCGTGCAGGTGGTCGCGGGTGAGGACGGGGCCGCGGTGGTCACCGACGAGGACAGTGCGCGCCGCCGCTCGTGCGGCGATGCGGGCGGGGTCGAGGCGTACGGTGTCGACCCGCCGGGTCGGCGTGGCGCGGGTGATGATGGGCCGGTAGCGCTCGCGCACCGGAATCGGCGGCAGCTCGGCGGCGGCGAGGGAGATCTCGAACATCTCGGGCAGACCGCGGTGGTGCAGGCCGGGATCGGTGTCCGGCGCGCAGACGCTGATGCGGTCGCGGTGCTCGGGGTGGTATTTCCAGACTGCGTCGAGGCGACGCTGCGCGGTGGCGAAGTCGTAGCGGGTGAAGGTGTCGGCCAGGCCGGTGAGGAACGCGCGGTCCTCGGGTGTCGCCAGCTCGAGCACGGCCGGGAAAGCGCGGCGGGCCGCGCGCGGGTCGGTGGTGAACAGGTATTCGATGTGGGTGATGGCGTCGAGGAAGGCACTGCGTTCGGTCATGACGAAATGTCCTGTCTCGCGAAAGGGAAAGGACCCACCCCGCGATGCGCGCCTTCTGCGACACGAGGGGTGGGCGGCTGGTCGGGCGACCCGCCTGAGGGCGATCGGCCAGGGTGGTGAGCGACGCGGCGGAGGGAACGCGCCCACTGCGGGCGGGAACGAATTCCCCTGCGCACAACCACGCGAGCCGTGCGTGGCCGGCGGACGCCGCGCGAGTGGGGAATTCGTTCACGATCCGGGCGCGGGCCCGCAGCCGCGGCGGGCGCCACCCTGGTAGCCCTCAGGAAGGCGGGGCGACCGGCCAGACGAACACCCCGGCCCCCCCGGACCTTCCCTTCAGGCTTCAGTTCAGAACGTCGGCTCGTCGCCCGATGCCTCGCCGAACGACCCCGCGCCCGTGACCGCCCACGAGTCCGCCGACCACGCGTCACCACCACTGCCGGTGGAGGTGGCGGCACCGACCAGCTCGCGGGAGCGCGACCGGTCTCCGCCGAAGCCGCCCGTGCTTCCGCTGCCGGAACGGGTGATGCGGTTGACTTTCGCGGTGGCGTATCGCAGCGACGGCCCGATCTCCTCGACCTCGAGTTCGACCCGGCTGCGCTTGTCACCCTCGGCGGTCTGCCAGCTGCGCTGCCGCAACCGCCCGGACACGATCACCCGCGCACCCCGGGTCAACGACTCCGCGACGTTCTCCGCGGCTTCGCGCCAGATGCTGCACGGCAGGAACAGCGCCTCGGCGTCTTTCCACTCGTTGGCGTTGCGATCGAAATACCGCGGGGTGGACGCGACAGTGAAATTCACGACCGCGTGACCAGCTATCGCAACTGCCGCGGGTTCCTTGGCGTCCTACCTTCCCTGCTCAGGTGATCGTCCAGGCCAGCGCGGGTTCGTTTGCGCTAGATCGAAGTTCGACGGTTTGTCGGAATTCCTGAAGGTTCTCTGGTATCTATGACCGATGATCTTGGCCAGTGAACCCGCGGTGGCGGGGTGGTGAGGCTTGCTGCGGTTCGTTCGTCGGTAGCGGTGCGGCGGTTGGTGTTGCCGCAGGAGCTCAATGACTTCGAACAGGAGCTCGTGGATCAATACGCGTTGGCGTTCGCGGCCGCCGGAGTGACCGATGACCATATCGCGCAGGAGCGTTCGGTGATCTTTGCGTTCATCAGGTTCCTTGGCCGGTATGTGTGGACGGCTCAACCGCAGGACGCGGATCGGTTTCTGGAGCAGCAGCGTCGGGAACGGGCCCGGAGCACCGTGCATAGCAAGGCTGGGACTGTGGCCCGGTTCTTCGAGTTCCTGATCAGCCGCTATCAGGGTGAGATTCATTCGCTGACCGGTCATGTGGTGGTTCAGCCCGTGGATGAGTTCAACCGTCCGGCCAAGGCTGATTACGGCGGCGTGATTCGTGTGCCGCCGACTGAGGATGAGGTGGACGCGTTGTTCCGTCGGTGGCGTGAGGCGTTGCCGGAGGCGAGGAAGTTCCTGCCGGCTGCTCGTGACTATCTGGCTGCGTCGTTGTGGCGTCGAGTCGGTTTGCGGATCAGTGAGACGGTCGGTCTCGATATCCGTGACTGGCGGCAGGATTTGGGGCAGCACGGTAAGCTGCATGTTCGATTCGGCAAGGGCAGTATGGGGCGCGGGCCCAAACCGAGGCTGGTGCCGACGATCAACTCCTCCGGTGATCTGCTGGAGTGGTGGCTGACCGACATTCGACATCAGTTCGGCGATGACTGGATGGATCCGGATGCGCCGTTGCTGCCCAGCGAGCGTCGGGACCGCCAGAGTGGTCGTTGCCTTCGTGTCGGTGACGACGGGTTGCGTAGCGGACTGGCTGGGGCGGTGAGTCTGTGGCTGCCCGAGTGGGAGGGCCGGTTGACTCCTCATGGCCTGCGGCACTTCTGCGCATCGTCGTTGTATTCGCGCGGTATGGATTTGAAGGCCATCGGGGAACTGCTCGGCCACGCGTGGTTGTCCACGACGACCCGATATATCCATGTCCATGACGATCACGTCGAGACCGCCTGGGCCAGTGCCAACGATCGTGTTGCTGCCCGACTGATCACCGGAACGGAGTGAGCGCATGCGCTGGAACATGCGAATGAAAGCTGCCGAGCAAGGTATCTGGAAATCGACGGAGTTGCGGCGCCGACTGGCCGAGGCCGGCTTGGAGATCAGCGCTGGGAAGATGTCGGCGCTGTGGACTGGCACTCCGACCACGATCCGGCTCGACGACCTCGATGTGATCTGCCAAGTGTTGGGTTGTGAGGCAAATGATCTGCTGATCCGCGAACCGGACAAGGTCGCCGCCCGTCGACCGCGCAAGGCAGCCGACAACAGTACGGGCGTAGCGACGATCACTCCACGCCTCGGACGTAACCGGACCCTGCCACCGGCATGACAGCGCCCCGAACCTGTATCGGCTGCCTGGACCGTCCCGTCGCCACGCCCCAAGACCAGCACTGCTATCACTGCATGCCCGGTGGGCCTTTCGTGCCGCTGCCGTGTCGCAAATGCGGGTCGAGCCACGACTACTACTCCGGCGGGTTGTGCCAGCGCTGCCATCGGTTCGCCCCGCAGGTGGTCGACAGCTGCCGAGATTGCCTCGGCTGGGGGGTCACACGCCATACGACCTGGTTATGTGAGGCCTGCCGCGGGTTGCGGCGACGATTCCCGGTTGCGACGCCGTGTGGCTCGTGTCGTCGCGTGATCGCCGTGAACGCTGAGGGGTTCTGCCGATTGTGCTGGCGGCAGGTGGCGGGCAAACGCCCCCACGGCATTGGGCCGAGCGTGCTGGACGCGAACCGTCACGGCCAGCAGTTGTTCCTGGTGGATCTGTTCCGGGAGAAACGTCGACCGGCTCGCCCGATCACCCGCGACCGGCGGAGCCATGTCGACCTTCCAGTCGCTTACCGGCAACTGACCGTGGTGGATCTGCCGCGAGACTTGGTGCGAGGACATGAGTGCGGGTTCGCCGATCCGCCTGATGCGGGGATTGCTCAGCAGCTCGACGAGGTCGCGTGCGAGCATGCCCGCAGGCACGGGTGGAGCAAATCCAGGTTGGTCGACGCCCGCAAGGGAATCCGGATCCTGCTGTCGTTGCAAGACACTCCCGGTGCGAGGATCACCGCCAGCGAGGTCGCTCAGCTCGACCAGATTTCACTTGCGCTGCAACCGATCCGGGAGATCCTCGCGACAGCAGGCTTGCTCGAGGACAACCGGGAACCCAGCGTTGTCGCGTGGTTCACCCGCCAGCTCGAAGGCCTTCCCGAACAGATGCGCAACGAACTGTCCACCTGGTTCGAGATCCTGCGCCGGGGCAGCACCACGCCACCGCGGTCCAAGCCTCGCGCAGAAGGCACCGTGCGCGGCCAGATCTACCACGCCATGCCGGCAGTGCGTGGCTGGGCTGCTGCCGGACACGAGACGCTGCGGGAGATAACCCGTGACCACATCAAGCAAGCGCTACCCGCCAGCGGCACGCCACGTTCGCTGGTCGGGCAGTCGCTGCGGTCGCTGTTTCGGGTGCTCAAAGCCCGGCGCATGGTGTTCTCCAACCCGACGACGCACTTTCGCACCGGCCGACCGGAAACCCGTGTGCCACTACCGGTCCCCGTGGCCGGGCTGCAAGAAGCCCTGATCTCCGAGAACCCGGCTCGCGCGGTTATCGCCGGACTCGTCGGATTCCACGCACTTCGCAGTGCCCAACTTCGATCACTGTTGCTGACCGATGTCCGCGACGGACGCCTGCATCTGCCGGATCGAACTGTGTTGCTCGCGCCACCGGTGCGGCAGCGACTGTCGGCGTGGCTCGACTATCGCACTCGACGATGGCCCGAGACCGTGAACCCCCATCTTCTGATCAATCTGAAGTCCGGTGTGCGAACAGGATCGGTGAGCAACGTGTGGATCAACACGACTCTCGGCATGGCTTGTCAAGCCATTCGTGAGGACCGGATCCTCTACGAGGCCATCGCCACCGGCGGCGATATCCGCCGACTGTGTGACCTGTTCGGGCTCAGTGTCAGAGGCGCCGAACGCTATACCGACGTTCTCAACCGCCAGGCTCTGCTGCGGTCCGACGGCGATGGAGCCGCGGCTGACCGCCCTCACCCCGCCGTCTAGTGCCGTGCCGGGAAGGTTGGTGTGGCAGTCGGGGCCGCGGGCTGATCCGTGGACCGGCGACCGGTGATGTTGCCAGTGGAGGTGGTGCCGGTGGCTCACAAGCCGGAAGAGCGGCGTCCTCGGAGGAGAGCCGCGAGCTGGCTCGGATCGCGCGGCGTAGTAAGCAGCCGGTCCGGCGGCGATCGCGGTGATGGCCTCGGCTGTGCATCAGCCGGTGTCGACAGTCGCGAAGTTGATGCAGATGTCAGAATCTTATGTACGGCAACTGATTCACGACTTCAACGAGAAGGTGTTCGACGCACTGGACCCAAATGTAGCGTGGAGTTACCGTCGGCGAACGAGCCGCCGCTGACGAGTCACGCCGATGGTGAGCGGTCACGGAGCCGTAAGGCGTGTGTCGGGTCGTTCGGATCGCCCCGGCCGGACCGAGGCCGACTATCATATGACCGTGAGTTCATGCACTGCCCCGGTCCGGGGCCATCGGACCGCCAGCGGACGCGCAGCGTGCCCTGCATGCGGCGGCCGACGCTACGGTTACTCATCACCTCAGCCCTACTACTCGTCGCCGGCCTATACGCCGCGGAGCAGCGGCGCGGGCGGCGCGGGCAGTGGGAGCGGGTCCATCAGCGGCAGGGTGCGCCCGCGTTGGTCGCCGAGCACCTCCTCCGTGACCTACACGCCTGCCGAGGTTCGGGCGTTGACTCCAGTTCGCCGCACGGTCGAGTTGCGGGCGCGTCAGGAGCCCGATCTTCGCGACGTTTTCCTTTGCCATGCGTGGGATGATCGGCTCGGTGCTCCTACGGAGTTGCGCGAGTTGCTCGTAGCCAGGGGCGTGTCTGTCTGGTTCAGCGGGAAGGACATTGCGCTCGGCCTGCCGTTCATGCGGGAGATCGACAGGGGCCTGGCGAAGTCTCGTACGGGTCTCGTTCTGGTCACCCCTGCGCTGCTGAAGCGCGTCGAAGGCGGGGGCGTCTCGGACAAGGAGCTCTCGGAGCTGCTTGCACGCGATGTGTTGATTCCTGTCGTGCACGAGACGACCTTCGAGGAGCTCCGAAAGATCAGCCCCTTGCTTGCATCCCGAAACGGGCTGAGCACGGCGGATGATTCGATGGCAGACATTGCCACCAAGATCGCCGAGCTGGTCGCCGTTGAGGACGACTTAGTTAGCAACCTTCGGTAGGAAATCGGGTAGCTGGATCGTGGAGTTCGCGGAGAACTCGGCGTTTTGATCGCGGGGCGGGAGGTTGGATGACGAGCGATGCTACGGATGTGTCGTACGCTCTGGAACTGGCGAACTCGTCGTACGAGTGGTATCGCCGTGCTGCGATCAAGGCGCGGCGTTACCATCGGCTGACGGAAGTCCTGCAGTTGGTGTGCTCAGCCGCGATACCGGTGTCTGCGGTGTTGATCGATGGAAACACCGCCGTACCCGCGGTTCTCGGCGCGGTGGTCGTCGTCGTCACAGGTTTGCGGTCGTCGTTTCATTGGCATGACGACTATCTGCGCTTCAACCAAGCTCGCGAGGCGGTGGAAGCACAACGCCGCCTTTTCCGGACGGGCGCGCACCCCTACAACAGCGACACACGCGAGGAGGTTCTAGCCAAAGCGGTGACCGAGATCGAGCAGAACGAGATGGGTGCCTGGTTGAAGATCGCCCAACCGGAGGACGAGTCACGCCCCCGGCAGCATGAATGAGTTGTATTCCCCGCAGCCCAGGCGATAGATTGCGCTCCATTTTGGGCCAGTGCGTCGAACACCTTCTCGTTGAAGTCGTGAATCAGGTGCCCGCACATACGATTCCGACACCTGCATCAGCTTCGCGATTATCGACACCGGCTCCCCGATAACCGCACCAACCCATCTGGACGCGGTACTAGCAGGCTAAAGCGGCACCGCGACGCCGATTAGAAGTTCGGCGCGTTGTCGGCTGCTCCAGCGTTCGGGGCCGCGAACGCTGACTCACCGGCGAAAGTGCTACCCCAGGGATCGTCTGCGGCATTGCTGGTGAAACCGTTGGAGTTACCGTTGCTTCGGTTTCCATGGCCATTACGGTTGACCCTGGTGACTTTCGCCGTCGCATAGCGCAGCGAGGGGCCCACCTCGTCGACCTCGAGCTCCACAACCTGGCGCTTCTCACCCTCGCGGGTTTCATAGGACCGTTGCTTCAATCTTCCGCTCACGATCACACGCGAGCCCCGTTCCAGGCTTTCTGCGGCGTTTTCTGCGGCCTCTCGCCAGATGTTGCAACGCAAGAAGAGTGCTTCGGCGTCTTTCCATTCGTTGGTGTTACGGTCGAACACGCGAGGAGTCGAAGCGACGGTGAAATTTGCCACTGCCACGCCTGCGGGAGTGAATCTCAGCTCTGGCGCGGTTGTCAGATTGCCTTTGACAGTAATGACCGTGTCTCCGGACATGATGATCCTCCAAAGATCGTAGTGGACAGTGTGCTTCCCGGTTGCCCAGGGCGGCAGGAGATTTGAGTAACGCCCGCGGGTTCCAGAACTCGCGGGTCAGATAGCCTCGTAGGAGGCAGTGCACGCTTCAGTTCTGCGCAACAGGCACTTCGGAATTCGTGAACCCACGGGAAACGGGGGTGAACCTCAACTCCGGATCGGCAGTCAGGTTCCCGATCACAGTCAGCGGGGTGTCTCCGGCCATGAGCATGCTCCTTCACAAGATGTGGACAGATGGGGATGAATCGGGGATCGTGCTGCCACCGAGGTAGTGGCCTCGGTGGCAGCACCGACAGCCGGATCGCCTCACCTGTCCTGGCGAATCGGATGTGGTGGTGTCAGGAGGCGAGGTCGATGTCGTGATAGTCGATGTCTCCGGCGGCTGCCTGTTCGACATCGAGCAGCGCGAAGTCCAGCTCGGTTCCGGCTGCGGCCTCGGCGAGAAAATGCAGATACCGTTTCGTGGCCGCGGAGCTGTCGCGCCAGAAGCTTTTGCCGATCGGTGCCTCGGCGGCGGCGATCTGCATGGCGAGCACGATCATCCACGCCCGCGACGGTGTCGCGGCGTGGATCGCGTCGACCAGCTGCTGCGTGGAACCCCCGATACCGAGCAGCGTGGTCACCTTCCGCAGATCGGCCGGATCCAGGGTGTGGGCCATGGATTCGGCGACGAACGCCGCCGCCTGCCTCGGCGGGGTGCGCCCGGCCAGCAGACGCGGCAGGAACTCCTGCCGCCGCGCGTTGGCCGCATCCCCGCGCTTGTTCAGCTCGATCACCCGCCGCCGGTCCTGGCGCGCCTGCTCCCGCTCAGCCGCCGCCTTCGCGGCGGCTTCTTCGGAGTCGTCACCAGTGTCGGGGACGATCTGCTGCAGGCCGCTGTCGACCAGCGCGCTGGTGGGCAGGAAGTAGGACGGGATCCAGCGGTCGCGCCACTGCACCCGCTCGGCATGCACCCGCCCGTCGGCGGGTTCGGCGGACAAGTCGCCGCGAGTGCTCCAGTCGACAGTGCCCGCGTCGACGATCGCGCCGGTGTCCCTGTCCACCAGCAGTCCGTTCTCCTGCACCTCGAGATACACCACCCACCGGGCCGGGTCGGCGTAGATCGACTCCTCGCTGACCGGCTCACCGGCAGTGGTGACCAGCTCGCTGGCCGGAATGTAGGCCGCGTCCGGCTCGCTGGTATCGGGTTCGGTGGTGAGGATCCCGAACCCGTACGCGCCGTAGAGAAGCGATTCGTGGAGGCGGGCTCGGGTTTCGGCGCGGTCGTGCTCGATCCTCTTCGCGGTGGAGGCGAAGCTCCACCGGCCCGCCGTCGCCAAGCGCTGCACCGCGTCGGTGTCGCCGAGGTTCTCGTAGTGGGCGATCACCGCGAGCTGATCGAGGCCGTACTGGCGCTGCTCCAGCAGCCGCTTGGCCGTGTCGGAGGCACCGACCGCGGCGGTCTTCTGAATCTCCGACCGCTTGCGCTGCAACCCTTTCGCGACCCGGGTCGCGGACGCTCCGAGGTCGAGCATCAACGCGATGCCGGTGGCGCGGTCGGCGTCGGTGAGCGGGATACGGCGGTCGTTGAGGTTGATCTGGGTCAACGTCCGCGCGATCCGCCGCTCCTTCGCGTCGACGTCGGTGGGGGCGTCGATGACCCACACCGGCACCCGCGCCAACCCGACCTCCCGGGCGATCAGCGTGCGGATCTGCCCGTCGACAACATGAACGGAGCCGTCGGGCTCACGTTCGGCACGGATCGGGTTGCAGACACCGAACTCCCGGAACGACGCCGCTTCCTCCGGGTGCGCGGTGAGATCGAAACTCTTGCGGACATTTTCGGCGATCACCAACTCTGCCGGATCCAGGTACTCCGCCTTGGCCTCGGGCAGATCCGGCACCGGCATGTCTTCGATGACGGTGGGCTCCTCGACCACGGGGGCGGGCTGCGCGGCAGGCACGGTTTCCTCGACGGCCACCGGGTCGGTGTCAGGACCGGGATCGGTGGCCGGGTCGGCAACGGCGGTCAGGGTGGAAGTAGTCAACACGGCTCCTCACGACAAGCGGCGCGGCGACCTCACCGGCTACGGGTGAGGCCGCCGCGCCGGAAGACGGAAACGGGGGCAACAGGACACGGGCGAGCGCCCGCGCGCATGAGAGGTCAGGCGGCTCGCTGAGCGGTTTGGCGAGCGAGGTTGATCGGGCGCAGGCGTAGCACGCCGTGCTCGTCGTCGAGGAACGCCCAGTAGCGGCCACGCCAGCCGGGGTAGTCGCCGCGCCAGCGATCCAGCACCGCCGAGTCAGTGATGGCGGGCGTGGCTCCGGCGTAGCCGAGATGTTCGAGACGCTCGTAGTCGCCACGAGCAAGGGACTGCACGGCAAGGCTGGACGCGGACATGAACAAACCTCCTGAGATCGGTGGGGCGGACTGAACGCCGCCGGAGCGGGGTGGGTCGAATACGGACACAAAGTGCTGCCGCCAGGTCAGCGATGCCTGCGGGCGGTTACGTGGTGACAGCCCGCGGATGCCCCCTTAGTCAGCCGCGCGTGGCGGGGTCGGCGTGGAGGTCGTCGATGACCTGGTGGGCATCGGTGACCAGGCGGGCGTGACCGTCACGGATCAGGTCGTGGCAGCCCCTCGATGCTGTGGAGTAGATAGGACCAGGAATCGCGAATACCGGGCGGTTGAGCCGGCGCGCCCAGCTGGCGGTATTGCGGGTGCCGCCACGGATTGCGGATTCCGGGATGACCAGCGCCCGCGCCAGCGCGGCCACCAGCCGGTTGCGTTGCAGGAACTGGTGTTTGGCCGCCGGAGTGTCAGGCGGGTACTCCGAGATGAGCAACCCGGACTCGGCGATCCGGTCGAACAGCTCACGATGCGCGACCGGGTAGGCGCGACCCAACCCGGTCGCGACCACCGCGATCGTGCGACCACTACGATTGAGTGCCGCACGATGGGCGGCGGCGTCGATACCGAACGCACCGCCGCTGATGACCGTCCAGCCACGCTCGGCCAGATCACCGGCGAGGTCATGGGTGACGTGCACCCCGTATTCGGAGGCCGCGCGGCAACCGACGACCGCGACGGTGAACTGCGACAGCGGACTGTGCCGCGGTGCGCCGCGCATCCACAACGCCACCGGGCTCCCTGCGGCCACGCCGGGCGCGTCGAGGTCGGCCACTGCCCTATGCCACCACTCGGCGTCATCGCGAGTGACCAGCCGAACGCCGAGCTCGTCGGCGCGGTCGAGATCCTGGGCAGCCTGACCACGCAGGTCACGCGGGACAGCCGCCGCGACATCGCCAGTGGCCAGCCGGGCGGCGGCCTCCTCGACCTCGAGCGTGCGCATCAGCTCACGCACCACCGGCGCGGCGGTCAGCGCGGCGCGAGCCAGAATCGCCCACGCCAGCCGGCGCGAGAGGGCTTGCGGTGCGGCGGGATTCATACAACCTCCATGGGGTCGATGCGGTGCGGGGTTCAGTCGATGTCGATGTCGATGCCGAGGTGAGCGGCGTTGGCGCGCCCGGCACTCAGAGCGGCGCGGAACAGCGCGACCGGGACGGTGCGGTGGATTCCGGCGGCCACCGCCTGCACTGTCGGGTTGTGGGGGTCATCGGAGACTGCGATTCCGATCGCCGCACCGGCCCGGTCACGGTCGCCGTGGACATAGGCGGTGACCGCGCACAGCATCGCCGCTGCGGTGCGGTGTGGTGAGGGCAGCGCCCGCACCAGCAGCGCCCACAACCGATGTCCGCGTGATCCTTTCGCGCTGACGGCGAAGGCATACAGGCTGTCGCGGACCAGGCCGTCGGTGAGTGCGTCGGCGAGTTCGGCGACCTCCGCGGCCGACAGCACACCCTCGGCGCGGACCGCCTTCACCTGCATCAGGGCCAGCCGCAGCCGTTCCCGCGACAGCTCACGATCGCCGCCACGCACCGTCACCAGCGCCGCGACCTCGGCAGCCAGCTCGGCATCTGGCGCGAGGTCGTGTGGAAGGTTCTCGACGCTGTCGTCGCGTGGTGGGGCGTAGGGCAGCAGGCCGTGCGCGCTGCCGAACAGGCTCGCCCACGGGTGGCCAGGGTCGCGGTCGGTTACTGCCCACGCCGCGAACGCCCCGACTCCCAGTTCGAGGAGTTGATCGCGGAACTGGGCTACGAGCTCGCGGTATTCGTCGCGGGGAAACGGTGTGCCGGGGGTCGGGCCGTCGACAACGACCACGACCACGGTGACGGCGTCCGGGCGGTGCTGGGCGCACCAGCGGCGGGTGCAGGCCAGGATCGGACTGGTGGCCAGGTACTGGCAGGTCCTGTCCAGGTCTTCGTGGCGGATGCGTTCCACTCCGACATACCCGTCCGGCCCGGACGCCGGTTCCCGCAATGTCATCACCACCAGTGACCGGTGTGGCGGTTCCGGCAACCTGGCCAACGCCTCGGCGATGAATCGGCCGGGATCATCAACAAACGACACGACAAGCCTCCTCGATCACTAGGACAGGGGCGTGCCTCACCCACAGCGGGTGAGACGCAGCGAGGAACGGGCGCGCACAGAGCGGCGGGGGTCGCGCGACGGTGGCTCAATCACCAGAAAGCGCGGGGCGGGGACGGTGGATGTGCCCTGGAGGGGGACGGGCGCATCCACCATCGCGCCTCGGCGCGGGGTGAAGCAGCGGGCAACAGCCCAGCGCGGGCAGCATCGGGCTTCGACCGACGGAAAAGCGAAAGTGACTATCCCCCCGGCGAACCCCGAACCCCGGCAGGCAGCCTAACCCCGCCACCCACCCGAACCACCGGCGGCGCCCATATCGAAAACACGCACCACGTGGGAGATACGGGCGGCCACCGCGAGTGTTCTGCGTCAGTGCCAGCCGGTGGTGCGGGTGGCGGCGTAGGTCAACCCGTCGGTGATGGTGCGGTCGGCCTCCGCCGCGGTGAACCCGTCGACGCCGACGTGGATGTGCGCGGCGTCGGTGAGCACCGCGTGGGCGTGGTCGCGGTCGAGCAGCCCGGCGCCGACGAGCCGCCCCAGGGAGTTGGCCGCCAACAGCAGCGTGCGATGCCGCACCCCCGGGTAGGCGTTACGAACCCGGGCGCTCTGATTGACCAACGCCGCCCGCACGTAAGCGTCGGGATGCCCGATCCCCGCACTGTTGCCGGGAACAGGGAGCGGTGTGGCGGGGCTCAACAGATCGACCAGCCACGGCGGCAACGGGATCGGTGCCCGGTCGTCGAGGCGGCGGTAGGGGCCCTCGGGGAGTCGGGATCCTGCGGCGACGACGTAGCCGCCGTGGCCGCGGCTGTCGATGCGCCAGCCGAGGCGGGCGATGGTGTTGCGTAGCGGTGGTGTGCGTGGTGCCCGGTAGTACAGGTGCATTCCGCCCGACGGTGTGCCCACCGCGTATGTCGGCACCGGCACGGGATGGCCGGTGTCGGCGGCGAGCCGGGCCAGCACGTCGCGGCCGTCGCGGGCCGGACTCCACTGCGGTGGCGGGGCGTGGCCGTGGCTGGTGTCGAGATCCAGCACATGCACGCCGGAGGGCCCGCATGCGACGGCGACGTTGTCGGCCGGTCGCCGCCGCCACCACGCCCGGATCTGGCTCCGGTCGCGGGTGGCTGCCTGATCCCAGTGTCTGATCACGGGCACCTTTGTTCCCGGATGCAATGGGAAAACGTGGAAACCGCGCTCGGCGTTGTCCAGCGCCGCGCCCAGCAGAGCAACCGTGCTGCCCGAATGAGACCGCTGTCCTGGACCGTGACGCGAACTGCCGTGCGCAGATGTGTCCGGGGTGCGGTTCGGTGCGGCGGTGGCTGATCCGGTCACACGACACCCGGGAGTTTTCTCGCCGGAATCGGGCTACACCGATCTTCGGGCGTGCGCGGCAGCGCGCCGATGCGGACGAGCATCTTGTGCGAGGGCGTCACAGCCGCAACCCTCCGTAGCCGAACATGGCCGCGAACGCGAGATGAGCATGCAGCAGGTCGACTGGGTGAGATGTCCCGTCGGCGGCGGGTGCGGCGTCGCGGACTTTGCGGATTTTCAGCAGTTTCGCCCCACGAAGCTTGATACCAGTGACGGGTGTGGTGGCGTCGGTGCCGGGATCGTGGACGACGGTGTAGTCCGAGATCGGAATCCAGACCTCGTACCAGGCGTCGGCGGGCTGGCCTTCGCGCGGAGCCTCGCGGGGATCACGCTCGTTGGGCTGCCACCAGCGGCAGGCGCAGGTGGGGTCGTCGCAGCGGGCGAACTTTTCGGGCGGGTGCGGGTTGTAGCGGGCTTGGCGCCCCGCCAGCATCGGGCACGCCTGACGGGAGTAGTGCCCGCATTCGGGATGCACGCCCGGCTCTGGGGCGATCCCACGCAGATGGTCGGCGGGTCGAATGTAGAGCACGACCCGGTCCTCGAGCGGCTGCCCGCAGACCTGACACAGCCTGCGCGACAGCGTGTCTCGCAGTCGTCGGTGGTCGAGTTTGCCCCAGACTGGGCGGCTGCGGTCGCGGTGGGCGAGGGTGATGTGCGGGACCACCAGCCCTTGCGACAGTGGCGCGTGCGCCAACCGCGCAGGGATCGGCGGCCGCGCCGGTGGTACGGGTTCAGTCAACGATGATCACCTCGAATCGTTCGGAGGATGTGCCACATGAAGTGGCGGAGGGGCGGAGTGTCAGGACTCGGTGGACTGGATCGGTGCGGCCGACACCTCGAGACGGAGCACCCGCTCGGCGACGCCGGGGGTGCGGATGCGGATCTCGATTACCGCGTGTAGGCCGCCCGGGATCGGTGGTTCGACGACCCAGGGTTCGAACCGGTCGGGATCGAGAGCGGGCAGGTTGGCTTCCATCCAGGCCACGATGTCGGCGGCGTGGGTGATCACCACGGCCAGCGCCGCCCGGTGTGCGGGTCGACATCGTGCACCGCGACAACGATGGGTGCGCCGGGCACCTGCATGCTCACCGACCGCGGCAGCAACGCCTGCAAGCCACCGGCAGCAAGGTTGCCGCGCGCGATCACCCACCGCCCGCGGTGGTCGAGTTGGGCGGGCAGCAGCCGCCACCCGTACCCGGTCGGCAACCGATCGAACAGCTGCCGCTGCCAGCCACTTCGGCAGCCACCGTCATTGTCGAGGGTCTCGACTTGCGTGGCGTATTCGATGCGCACCAACGCCATCACCGCCGCAATCCCCGCCACGGCGGGGAAGGGGTCGACGCCGGGGAACACACCGATCGAGGTGCCGGACTGGGGCGGGGTCGCGAACGCGGCGTGATACCCCGCGACGAGCACCCGCGCGGTGGGAGCAATGTCGGGCAGGACCGACCGATAGTAGGGGTCGGTCTGCAGGCGGGCGATGTAGCGGCCGGAATCGATTCCCACCACAGTCACCCCGAACCCGGGGAAGTGGGCCGGTGAGTGCCAGAACTCGGATTGAGGGTGGGCGCGGTTGGGCTGAACATCATTGCGAAGCTGCTGGGGGAGACGGTGATGGACAACCAGCCGCCCGCTGCGGCGTAGGTGCGGATCAGCTCGATGAGCGTGTGGCCGTCGAAGTCCTCGGTGAGATCGAGGTATTCGACGAAGTCGTGACCGAGCGGTTCATCGTGAATCCAGTGCGTTCCGGGCCCGTGGTCGAGGGCATAGACGACGCGAGCGCTGCCTGCGGGGCTGCCGGTCTCGCAGGGCTGGCGCGGGATGCCGTTGCTCATCAAATAGATGCCGTGGTCTTTGACCCAGATCAGCGACGGCACCGCCGGGCCGGGATCTGCGTACGGGGAGCGGGAATGCTCATTGGCCGCCATCGCGTGCTCGGCGAGGACGATCACCTGCGACATCGGGAACCACAGTGCGACCGATGTCATGCTCAGAACTCCTTCCGGTGGGAGAACGCGGCCGACGCCGCTTCGGCTGTGCCGCCGCCGAGTGGGGTGACGGATTCGATGAACCTCAGCGGCAGCAGCACCCCGGCCTGCTCGCCGGCGCGGACGAGCACGGTGTGGTGGCGGTGCACGACCTGGACGCGGACGTGGTCGTGGGTGTAGCCGCCGCGGGTGATCACCGTGGCCGCCACCCGGGCGTGGCGAAGTCGGTGCAGTTCGGTCGCGATGAGCGCGACCACCGGATCATCGCTGTCGACGTCATCGCGGGCGCCGGCCGAGACGGCACTGGCCAAGCGCTGGCGCAGCAGGTCGCGGGCGTCATCGAGGTCGTCGAGGTTGGCGTCGTCGTCGAACCAGCGGTCGATGCGAGCGAGGACCTGGCGAAGGAACTCGGACTCGCATGCGTCAGCGACTGGTGCTGGCGGGGTGTGGTGGTCGCTCATCGGCGGCCGCCTCGCAGACGGTGCCACCACCCGCCACGCCGCTGCAGGCGACGCCGGGCGTGGTCGGCCAGTGCGGTGGCGAGGGTGCCGGCTGTGTTCGGGCTCAGGTCGGCGAAGCGCCAGTCGGTGACGGGGTTGTCGCGGTCGCGCAGCAGCAGCCGCACGTGGTGGCCGTCGGTGCTGGCGATGACGCTGTGGCCGTCGACGTCGTGCAGTCGGATGAGGATCGTGGCCAGGTTCGGGTGGTAGGGCACAGCGAAGTTCCCCCTTCCTGGGGTGGAGTCGTGGCTGGAGGTCGCCAACGACGAACTGACGCCGGTGGTGTCAGGCGTTTTCGAGTTCGATCAGGTCGGCGTAGCGTTCGAGGCCATCGAGCGCCTCGCATTCGCAGCGTGGGAACGGTTGCAGGCACTCGGCGCAGAAGCCGCATGCGGTGCAGTGCGGGCCGGGCTGCTCGTAGTCGAGTTCACCGCAGCCCAGGCAGTACTCCCAGTCCGCGGCGGAGTAGCCCCAAGAGTGGGTCTGGTAGGTGTGGTTGGAGTACCAGATCCCGGCGTCCCAGTGCCCGTAGTGTTCGTTGAAAATGTAGGCGGAATGCTTGTAGCCAGGGTCGACCGTCAGCAGCACCATCTTGTCGCTGCCCAGCCACCGCTCCAGGTGCGTGCGGCCTGCCCAGGAATCCAGTGACCCGAACGGCTGGGTCGGTAGGAAGTCTTCGGCGGCGATGCGGGTGTCGCTTCGCTCGTCGCCGATGTGGGGGTGGACGTTGCTGGGCAGGATCCCGTTGTGCGCGAGCACGGTCCGCTCGTCACCGCCGACGAGGAAGGGATGACAGTTGTCCACGCCGGGGTAGCCGTGGGTGGCCAGCCGGGAATGGAACAACGCCGCACGCTCGGGATGACGCTCTCGCACTCCTGCGAACTCGCTGATCACCTTCTCGGCGTTCATGCCGCGGCCGACGATGATGCCGGTGTCGGTGAGTACGGCGTAGCCGTGGCCGTGCGGGTTGGCCAACGCCCCGTTGGCCAGGGCGTCGAGGTCGGGGTTGATGCCGGGTTTGACGAAGGTCAGGATGCACACGCGAGGGCCTCCATTTCAGCCAGCAGCGGGGAGTACTCCGGGCGCGAGCGCACCCAGGTGGTGAAGGCGGTCCACTCCCAACCGCGCCGGCGCGCGATATCCGCCGCCGACAGCTCGCGGGTGTATTCGACCGACGCCGCCGCGAAGGCGAGGGCAGCTTGAACTTGTTGAGGATGAAGGGAACTCGCGAAGACCCGCAGCTCGAAAGTGTCTTCCGGACAGACGTTGATGGCCTGGTAGCGGCCGTAGCCGCCCTGGCTGCCCTTGGCGTAGTCCTGAGCGCTGGAGCGCTGTTGTGGGGAGAACTCCGCCCACGATGAGGCCCGCCGCGCCAGCGTCGTGACCGGGTCTTCGTTGCGGTAGACGAACTTCAACCATCGGTAGGCGTGTGCGGGGGAGGAGAACCCGGCGCGGGAGAGGTGGACGTGGATGCCGACGCCCTCATCGGTGTAGCAGCCCAGCAACCGCAGCCGGTTGAGCAACTGCCAGGGAAACCGCGCGAGCGCGTACTCATACGACATCGGATGCGTTACGAGTTCGAATCCGCAGGAGATCGAACCGTCTTCCTTCAGATACGCGAGGTCTTTGACGTGGGCCAGGGCGGTGTCGACCGCGTCGCGATAGCTGCGGTCGGGGGTTTTGAGTTCCAGCTCCATGCCGAGGAACACAGGACCTTCGCCGTGGAAGTGCAGCTCGGGGGTGTAGTACGAGTCGTGGACCCCGTCATGAGTCGAAGACGAGTGCGCGCAGCTGTCGCAGTAGCCCTGGTCACGCGGGACGAGGGTGAAGCAGTCGAAGCACTCGCGGTAGTCCTCGTCCTCGCACCGCTCACACACCTGGCTACCGCCGTCGACGCGGTACACCTCGGTGGCGAGTTCACCGCAGTCGTCACAGGTCTCGTAACTCGAAGCGCAGTCGGCACACACGTCCGCCACGGCGCCGATGACGGTGCGGATGTCGCGGGTGTAGATGTCGCATTCCCCGCACTGCTGCCAGCCGGTCAAGCATTCGCGGCACAGCAGGGTGTCTTCGACGGTGCGGGCCAGGGTGTCAGCGCGGGCGTGGACGGCGCACTCATCGCAGCGCGACAACCCGGCCGCGCAGTCCGCGCACACACGATCGCCGCCGATGGTGGAGATCAGGTGCCCGGCGGTGACGCGGGCAGAGCATTCCTCGCACACGGGGTCGGCCAGGGTGGATGCGGGCATGACGAATCGGGTCCCTTTCTCTGGAATGGAAAGAACCCCGCACCCAGCCCGAGAGACGGGCCAGATGCGGGGCTCTGTAGGGGGAGGGTCAGCGGCGGAGGGTGCCGCGCGGTCGCGTCACGGCGGTGTGGCCTGCGAGGGGGTGGGTCGATTAGCCGCAGTCCGCCTGTGGAGCAGCCCGCGGTGGCGCGAGGTGGTGGCGGTGCGGGATTGTGAGGTGATGCAGGTGCAGTCGGGGAAGGCGGTTTCGCAGTCGAAGCACCAGCCGCAGTCGCCGCAGTAGCGGCCGGTTCGGTCGAGGTCGAGTTTCTGGCAGTATCCGCACAGGTAGCGGCGTTGCTTGGGCCAGCGCAGCGTCGGGGGCAGGTAGCTGGTGTTGGAGTACCAGACCCCGTTCTGCCAGTCCCCGTGGTGGTGGCCGAGCAGGTAGGCGTGATGCTCGTAGGCCGGGTCGACGGCGAGGATCAGCAGTTTGCTCGAGCCCAGCCACGACGCCAGCCTCCGCGCCCCTCGGTGGGTGTCGATCGATCCGAACGGCTGCTGCGCCAAGTACTCCTGCGCCGCGATCCGGGTGTCCGAGCGCGGGTCGTGGGCGCCGGGATGCACCCGCTTGGGCAGGGTTCCGGTGTGGGGCAGTGGCAGTCGCCGGGCGGCACCGGCAGCCATGGGCCGATCCACACGGTCCGTTCTCCGGTCATCATGGCACTGCGACGGCCTGGCCGTCATAGGTGCTCACGGATGAGCCTGCCCTTCCGCGCGGTCCGGCATCGTCGGCTCCGGCATGGGACGGACGACCCAGTTGAACTCGGCAAGCACCAGGCAAAGCACGAGGCAGCCCAGCAGGCTATTCCACCCTGCGCCTCCCACGATGGTGGCGATGCTGCCCGCGAGCAGCATCGGGAGGGACAACACCAACTCCCCTAATGCGACCTGCAACAGTTTTGCCACTGTGACATTTCCTATTCCAATTTTGGGACCTTGCATCTGATACCCGTCGGTGGTTGTGATCAGGTCGTCGCTGCGGACGGGGCAGGAGCATTCCTCGCACGGCGGGTCGGCCAAGGTGGAGGCGGGCATGAGGGACCGAATCCTTTCCGGTGAATGAAAGGACCCCGCACCGAGCGCGGGAAGAGGCGGTGTTCGGGGTTCTGAATGGGATGGATCAGGGGGTGGTGCCGCGCTGCTGGTTCATGGGGCGCTGGCCTGCTGGTGGGGATGGTGATGCGCCGGCAGCGGTGCGCGCGGCCGACGTTGGGGTGAGGTGGTGTTGGCGGTGTGGCAGGTGCAGTCGGGGAAGGTGGTTTCGCAGTCGAAGCACCAGCCGCAGTCGCCGCAGTAGCGGCTGGCGCGGTCGAGGTCGATTTTCTGGCAGTAGCCGCACAGGTACCGACGTCGCCGTGTCGGCCAGCGCAACGCGGGGGGCAGGTAGCTGGTGTTGGAGTACCAGACTCCGTCCTCCCAATACCCGGCTCGTTGGCCGAACAGGTAGGCGTGATGCTCATAGGCTGGGTCGACGGTCAGGATCAGCAGCTTGCTCGAGCCCAGCCACGACGCCAGCCCTCGCGCGCCGCGGTGGGTGTCGATCGACCCGAACGGCCGCTTGGGCAGGTACTCCTCCGCCGCGATCCGGGTATCCGACCGCCGGTCGTAGGGGCCCGGGTGGACCCGTTTGGGTAGGGTTCCGTTGTGGGCGAGCACGGTTCGAGCATCGCCGCCGAGCAGGAACGGGTGACAGTTCCGCAGGCCGATGGTTCCGTGGGTGGCGTAGCGGGAATGAAACAACGCCGGACCCTCCGGATACTCGGTGCGGGCCTTCGTGAACTCCGCGATCACCCGCTCGGCATTCATGCCCCGCCCGACCAGGATCCGCCGCTGGTCGACGATCGCGAACCCGTGGCCGTGCGGGTTGGCCCGCGCACCGATCGCCAACGCCACCGGGTCCGGGGCGACGTTGCCGGGGATGTACGTCAACAAGCACATGCCAGGTCCTCCATCTCGGCCCACAGGGGCTGGTAGTCGGGGTGGTCAGCGACCCAGGCGGCGAAGCGGCCCCATTCCCAGCCACCGGCCCGGACATCGGTGACGCGCAGGCGGCGGGTGTAGTCGATGGAGGCGGCGGTGAAGGCGAGCGCTGCTTGTACTTCCCGGGCATCGAGAGAGCTGGCGAACACGCGCAGCTCGAGGGTTTTGCGGGGGTGGGGGTTGATCGCCTGATACCGCTCCAGGCCCAAGGCGTGCTGCGGGCCCTTGGCGGTGTCGCGTGCCCGGGCCCGCGCTGCCCGGTCGAACGGGGCGTAATGCGAGCGCCGCCGTGCGATGGTGGAAACAGCGGTTTCGTTGCGGTACAACAACTTCATCCACCGGTAGATGTGGGCGGGGGAGTCGAACCCGTCGCGGCTGGCATGCACGTGCAGCCCCACCGTGGAGTCGGTTTCGCAGTCGAGGTCTTCCAGCGCCGCCAGCAGCGTCCACGGGAACCGCTCGATCGCATACCGGTAGCTCATGGGGTGGGTGACCAGCTCGAATCCGGTCGGGCGGATCGAGGAATCCTGCTTCAGATAACCCAACTGCCCCAGGTGCGCGGCGGCGACGGAGACGCATTCGCCGTAGCGGTAGCCGGGGACGATGATCTCCAGTTCCAGGCCCAGGAACAGTGGCCCGTCGCCGTGGAAGCGGGGGTCGGGTTTGTAGCTGTAGTGCCAGACATGCTCGCGGCGGGTGCGGCAGTCACAGCTACGGCCGCGGCGGGTGAGGGTGCCGCAGTGCGCGCAGGTGTCGAACCGCTCGACGCAGCGGGGGCAGCTGCGGTGCCCGCCGGAGACGTAGCGGCTGTCGGCGGTGTAACGACTGCACTCGAAGCAGAGGTCGAACAACACTGTCGCGCAGCGCAGGCACACCGGATCGCCGGTGTCGGTGCGCACCCCAGGGCTGGTGGGTTTGCGGCAGCACACGCACGGCACAAACCTGGAGACGCACCGGGTGCAGAGCCGATAGTCGTCGGCAGTTTCGGTCACCGCGAGCGAGGGCTCGCGACAGTGATCACACAGCGATATCCGCGATGCGCAACGGCGACAGACGAACTGTGCCTCGACCGGAAACCGGTCACCCGGATCACAACTGCCGCAGGCCGCGCACGGCGGAACAGAAAGGGTATCGGGCATGACGGGCCACCTTCCAGAAACGACGGAACGCCAGCCCGGACGACGTTCTCCGGTCTGGCGTTCAAGGGGCAACAGGATGTTGGTGATGTGGTGAAGGGCAGACCGCAAGCCCGCGCGCCCGCGGGCTGGCTCGGTCGGCCGCCACCGCGTTCGTCGGTGACGACAGGACTCGGCCGACCAGTCCGCGGACTGCGACCGTGGTGAGGGAGGTGGCTATGCCGCGCCGCGGACTGTCACGGCGGTGTGCGCGGCGTGCTCGAGAGCGAGCAGGCGGTTATCGGCATGGCCGTGCCAGCGGGCTTCGAAACCACCTCGCTGCTTGGGCATCACGGAATCGGGTGCGGCGACGAAGAACTCTTCCAGCCGCGGATAGGTCGTCGCGTGCTCGGTCAGCCACACGCGGGTGTGGTCACCGTCGAGCGCGCACGGGATCCGCAACTCTGCGGCGATCCGACCCAACACGTCCCCAGTCTCGGCGCGGCTGCCGCGGGCCACGGTGTCGACCGAGCGCCAGGCGCGGGCGGGTGCGGTGTAGCAGCGGCGGACCCGGTACACCGCCCACCGGCAGCGATCCAACTCCGCCTCCGCCAAGGCGAGGACGTCGTGGGCGCCGTCGCGGCGCAGCCGATCAGTCAACGACTTGCCCGGCCCGAACAGCCCGGAATTGCGGTTGAGCGCGACAGCGACATACTCATCCACCACATGCTTGAACGCCTCCGCCGGCGCGGCCTGGAACCGCGCCAGCTGCTCAGGCCACCCGGGCAGGGAAACGAAGCAGCATTGGCGGCAGCAGGATTTCGGCCACCACACCCCGAACAACCCGAACAGATACCCCTGACAGCGGGCACGGGACCAGCCCTCGGCGTGCAGCGGGTAGATCGGGTGACGTTGCCCACCCAAGGTCACCGAGGAATCCGTGGCGATTCGGCGGGTTTCCTCGGCGTTGTAGCCGACCGCGTGCACGTACGGCGCGAGCCCCAGTTGGGTTGCGCGCCAAGTGTCGAGGGGTACTCCTTTCGCTTTGGCCGAACAGGTGCGGTTGCCGCCGAGGGTGGGCAGTACGCCGTTGCCGCGGTGTTCGTCGCTGAGCGCGTAGAAGCCGTACTTTTCTGGATCGGGGTGTAGCCGCACCGGTTGCCGGGTGTCCTGCAACACCACGATTCCGTCCGCGGCCGAGGGACCCTTGCGGGCCACTTCGACGAGGCGGACATCGTGCTGTCGCAGTAACGGCAGGACGTGGGCGGCGACCAGGTCGCAGGTGCTGGTCCACTCGTCACCGGTTTGGGCGACCAACACGATCAGGTTCGACAGGTCGCCTCGCAGTTCTGCGGGCCGGAATTGTGGCTCGAGTAGCGTGCGTACGACGCCGCATGTGCTTTCCACTCCCATGCCGTAGGACCAGCACACTGCCACCGCGCCGCCGAAAAGGTCCGGCGCGGCGAACAACCCCTCGGCGGCATCAGCCATACGTGAATTCCTCTCTGACGAAGGGGCGGGACGAGGTGGTGTCATCGATGCGCCGGGTGCGTCGGCGAGATTCACCAAGGTGCAGACAGTCGAGGCCGGTAAGATCGTGCGCGGAGAATCAGCAGGCGGGCCCAGAATTTAGGAGGCCGGCCATGTCGTCGCGTCGCCCACCGCGCTCCCCGCGCACGGCTCGATCCCCCGAAGTAGTTGCACGACTGGAACGCTCACGCGCCCGCAGCAAACAACGCCGTGAACTGGCACGCCAGCGGGAGCGTGCTATCCATGAGGCGGTGAAGCGGTACCTCACCGACTGGGCGGCGATCACCGCGTGCGAAACCACGCGCGATGAACACATCGCGGCGCTACACAAGCAGATCAGCGACGTCGAGGCAGCCGCCGCGCAGGAGATCGCCCGTCACCGCGCCGACCAAGCCGAGGCCGCCGCCGTGATACGTGACCACGGCGCCTCCGACGACGAGCTCGCGGACCTGCTCGAGATCAGCACCAAGCAAGCCCGGCAACTGATCACCACCGCCCGCGCCCACCGCGACACCACCTCACCGGAGGAAGCACCAGCGCCGACCGTCGCACCGACCGGGCGCCTCGAGCGTGCTGGCCACGCCATCACGGATTCCGGTCACTCGACAGAGCAGATCACCGAAGCAGTCGACACCGTAGAGTCACCCGTGCCGGACTACTCCAGGAAGGACGGTGAGCACGCGAGGTGATCCGGCGGTGTGTCCAGGCTGGGAAGGTGAGCGTGCGCTGCTACGGATGTTCGGCGGGCACGGCGTAGGTGAGATCGGTCGGCAACGAGTAGGGGTTGGGCGTGTCGGCGACCGCTTGCACGATCCGAGTTGGGTGTCGGATAACCGGGGCTGGTCACCAGCCGCAGCCCAAATGGGTTGTCGTGGCCGCAGTGTCGAGGGGTGCAGCCGACACGGAAAGACACGTGTGACGTGAGGTTTCATGCACGACGGTGGGATATCGATCTAGCATTTCCGCCGTCTCGGGCGCTGCATCCGTGCCCCGCGACCCGCATGAGGACGGAACTGTTCGGCAGCGATGCGTAGTAAGCACAGCCGCCGGGCGCGACCGACCAGCGCACCCCGTGATCCACATATCTCCACGGTGATGGCAGGCCCGCCTATCCACAGCGAACCCTTCCGGGGCGGGTCTTCACCTTTCCGCGCCTTCGCTGCCAGGTCGTCCCAGCTCAGCACTCGCCTGAGCATCCCCTCATGAACCTCCGGTCGCACATTCGCAGCAAGCGAAGAGGTGTTACTGGCTGGTAGGGCTGGGTAACGCCGGCAGTGGTGCACCTTTGCGCCGATCTGATGCTGTCGACACCGGAGGGACGAGATCCGCAATGAGCACTCCAGACACCACGACTTTGCTCGCGCAGCTCCGCGCTGTGCTGTCGCTGACCAACACCGAGATCCAGGTCGCCGAGACCCGCATCGCTCAGGCCCGCACCGAAGCGGTGCGCCGAGAGTTGTCGGAGAACGCCGATAATGCCCGCGCCCGCGCCGAGGCCATCGAGGCCACCATCCGCGAGCTGGGTGATGTGCC
This sequence comes from Nocardia gipuzkoensis, assembly GCF_021183645.1. Classification (NCBI taxonomy): domain Bacteria; kingdom Bacillati; phylum Actinomycetota; class Actinomycetes; order Mycobacteriales; family Nocardiaceae; genus Nocardia; species Nocardia gipuzkoensis. The sequence continues at coordinate 2,696,433 of NZ_CP089225.1, forward strand.
GGAACTGGTTGGTCCGTTCCTCGGCCAGGCTGCCGCCGCGGTCAAGGCGATGGTCGAGCAGGCTTTGCCGTTCGACGAGGCCCTGCTCGGTGACCTGGCTCTCGAACACCAACTGGTCGATCGCGCCCGCTACATCAAGGCTCTGGCCACCGCCGCGCAGCTGCCGGAGGTGGTGGCGTTGGCGCAGCGGCTGATCACCGCGCATTCGGCGACCGTCGACTGGCTGACCACCGTCTTGGCCGAGGACGCTCTTGGTGGGCCGGCGGCGCTGCGCCGCACCCCCTTGCAGGCCGCTGCCGGGACGGCGGTGAAGCTGTTCAACCTCCCGGTCACCTGGTCGACCCGCGGGCTGGACCGGGCGCTGGACACCGTGCGCGCCACCCCACCCGCCCTGGGCGGGTTGCTCGCTCAGGGGGCACGTGCCGGGGATGTCGCTGTCAAGACACTGTCGGCTTCCCGCGATGCCGCGTTGGAGACCGCGGAGCAGGTCACTCGCCGCGAAGGCGCCGACATAGCCGCCGACGCGCTGCGGTCGATCCGCAGCAGCACCGGCGTGCTGGAACCCGACGAGCTGCCGATCGCGGACTATGACGAGCTGAACGTCTCCCAAGCCGTCGCCGAGGTCAAAGAACTCACCGACCCCGCCGACATCCGGGCGATCGTCGCCTACGAGGAAGCCCACAAAAACCGCCACGGCGTCGTGTCCGCCGCCCAAACCCGGCTGGCGGCCATCGCCCAAGAAGTCGCCGGACTCACCTGAACATCGTCTCGACCCGTCCGGCAGACCGGGCGTGGTGCGGACCCAGCCGCCTCACCCGCGATCTCGTCGCGCCAGTTGGGAGCCGGGCGTGACCGGCGAGCGTCGATCGCTGCGTGGCTTGTAGCTGTTTGACAGCGTCCAGCCGTCACCGAGCGACCGGCTTCGCCGCTACTCGCAGGCGATGCCGTTGTTGCGGTCGAGGTCTGGTCTGTAGCCGGCCGGTGCCATGTGCTGCGGAGGTGTCGATGTGTCCGGGCTCGCTGTGGTGGTTGTCGTCGCGCTGGGTCCGCGGGCGTGGAGGGTGCCGGGCTGTTTTCGGTGCCGCACGCCGCGACTGCGCGCGCGGCGGCCGCGAGAGTACCTCACATGCCGAGACCGCGACCGGGCTACGCGAGCGCACCGACACCGATTCGCGTCGGTGCGCGGCTAGGGCTGTCCGGCGGGCACCGCGCGGGTCAGATCAGTCGTCCACGGGTAGGTGCCGGGGGTCTCATCGACTGCTTGAACCAGAGCGTTGGTCGGATCACCGTCGACGCCGATCTCGACGATGCGGAACACACTCACCCCACCCGCGACCAGGTGGATCAGGGAGCCTTCCTCGAACTGCACGGATCCGAGACTAGCGAACAACACTACAGAGTCTGTATTTGCCAGCGATATGCTGATTGGTGTGTCCGTGCCTGCGCCGATGCTGGCGACGCCCGGTCGGCCGCCCGATGTGCCAGGCCGTTGGGCGATCGAAATGAAGTGGGATGGGATGCGCGCGGTTTGCCGTGTGACGCGTACGCGGGTGGAACCGTACAGCCGCAACCGCAAGAACGTCACCGCGTCCTACCCGGAACTGAGCGCCGCGCTCGCGGAGTGTGCGCAGGGCACCGACATGATCCTCGATGGAGAGATCGTTGCCCCCGACCCGGCCACCGGCGCGCCGTCGTTCCCACGGTTGCAGCAGCGCATGCACCTGACCCGGCCCACCCGGGACATGGTCGAGACAGTGCCGGTGCAGCTGTTCGTGTTCGACCTGCTCGAACTCGACGGCGCCAGCACCATGGCTCTGCCCTATGTCGAGCGACGCGCCCGCTTGGGCGAACTCGACCTCACCGGTGCCGGTATGCGCGTCCCGCCGTTCTGGACCGACATCCCGGTCGACACCATGCTCGATACCGCCGCCTCCCACAGCCTCGAAGGTGTGGTCAGCAAACGTATCGACTCTTAACCGGATTACGCCCCGCGGGTTGGCGAACGAGTATTTGAACGCGTCGTCCTGCGGGAACCCCAGCGGGATGGCCCGCCTCAGGGGGTTCAGCAACGGATCGACGAACGCGTCGACACGTAGACCCTGCCGGTGCCTGGTCATCCGGCTGCACAACACCCCGCCGGCGACGCGCCCTGGCCGGGCACCGCACTCGCCCGGCCAGGGGTGTGTATTCGGGACCCACCGAGTGGGATTTCGCAGCGAGCGCAGACCCGGCAACAACGCGCAGACGCAGCTGATCGGCACCGATCAGGCCGCCCGGTCAGCTCTCCGGCTCCGGCGCCCGGAGTGGCGGATGTGCAGTATTCGGAAGTGTCATATTCGCCAGCTCATCGGATACGTTGCGCTGCACGCATCCGATGAGGCGAGCCCCGTGCCTAGGTGGCTCGAATCGAGCGATAAGCGACATTATCGGACGTACTGTCACGAGGCTATTCGCCACCGTATGAGCCGTCGAGTCGATCTAGATGTCAAGAGTTATGGGGCAATCGTGATGGGTTCCGACGGCTGCGACCTATTGTCGTGGTAGCGCGCTGCGATTACGGACCAGGTACCGGTCGGCAGTGGAGTATCCATTACCCAGTTGCCGCTCGAATCGGAAACCCCCTCGGCGAGCACCTGCCCGCTGTTGACCAAGCAGACAGTTATGGGCTGACCGGGCTCGGCGGTTCCCGAGACCCGAGGATTTTGGCCGAGGTCCTTCGTGCCGTTCGCTGGTTAGGTGATCTTGGGGACTGTTGTCATGTCTCTCTCCGTACGTCAAGGCCAGCGATCTCACTCATCACCAGCGGTCAAGGAAGACGTGATGTCCTGCCGCAGAGCACTTTTGGTGTCGTCCCAATTTTCGCATGCATCGCGCCCGCCAAGTAGCGGAACGCGATCATCGGCATTTTCGTGCATTGCTCGGACTCGTCGCCCGCAAAGCGGGCGACGAACTCGTGCAGCAGCCGATGACTTTGTGGCACCTCGTCTCTTGTCCTCGGGCCGGCATTCTTCGACGGAATCGCTGTCGTCGTCACCGTCCGATCCGAGGTCGGATAGGTTGAGACCCGGCTGAGTCTCGTCCTCGTCCTCGTCTGTCCACCGATCGAAGTCCGTCATGACAAAGGGGAGCTGCTTCCTCTCCTTCGACAGATGTGGCCACCATCGGTCGGTCCAGTGATGGCGGAATCCCGACTCAGCGCGCCCGACAACAGTCGCCGCTACCTTCAAACCCGCTGCGGCCTAAGCTGCTCCACCAGCGGGCTCGGTGTCGCCCGCCGTCGGTCGCTGAGCGTCAGATGAATCGGCTGATGTTGGTCGTACCGGCTGGCATGCGCGCATAGACTTCGTAGTGGAGCGTCCAGCCGGTCGAGCCCACAGGTCCGTATTCGAATGAGATGTGGTAGTCGAATCTCCTGATGCGCGAGAGGTACATCTCGTCGGTTTCCCACCAATCCGCCTCGGTGGTGCTGCCGGGAGCCAAGGTGCACAGGGAACGGTACTTTCCACCGGATTTCCGGCCAACCACGATGGGGTAGGAGCGATCGTTGTACAGCCTGCCGTAGGACAGACCAGTGGGGCGTGGTTCCTCCGGCTCGTCATTGGTCATCTCCGAAAACGGCACGAACAGTTCCTTGACTTCCATGTCGATCTCAGTCACTTGCGCCTCCCACGGTTGTGTGTGCTCGAACAACGAATCAGCGGCGCGAACGCTGGCCGGATAGCGTTATACCGCTCCAGCTTGGTTGTGAAGACCCGGCCGAACAAGTATGAGCCCGGTTTCGCAACCGCAGCGGCCGTTTCGGTCAAACGGGACACCGGACCAGCTACAGCCGGTATTACCGACGATCCTCCTGCGAAATTGTCGTCAAATCGGACACCGACCCTGTTCGGTCTGGCCAACTACCTGAACGTGCAGCAGGCCGGGACCGTCGCTGCGGAAAGATCCCGGGCGGCATCGAAATATTCGAGAAGTTAGGCACCGGTTCCGGGCGGTTATGGTCGCGGAGTTCGCCGGCCATCGGGTTGCCGGGTTGCCGTTCTTCGCCCCGTCATGTCAATGCCACCGTCTCCTTGAGGAGACGTACTGCGGACGTTTGTGAGCGCACGGTATGCGGCTACTTAAGACTGGTGGTAGGACGTGATCCCGGCCAGGATCAGTCCCAGGTACCCGGTGGGAAGCTCTCTAATCGGCTGCCCGCCAGCATTATCGGTGTGGCTCGCTAATGGCTTGCGTCCTACCGGGTTACCGTGCGGGTGTGGCTGGAAAGGGGTCTGCTCTGGCTCGAAGTAGCGGTGCCTTCTCGCACGGATACCCCTCCGTCGATCTGGAAGGATACCGATGCCGGTCATCATCGGAATGGACCCGCACAAACGCTCGGCCACCATCGAAATCATCGATTCGAACTCGAAGATCCTCGCTACCGGCCGTTACGGCACCGATACCGCCGGATACAACGAAATGCTCGCCGCCGCACAACGATTCCCGCAGCGTGTGTGGGCGATCGAGGGATGCAACGGGGTCGGTCGGCATGTGGCGCACCGGCTGATCGCCGACGGCGAGACCGTGATTGACGTGCCCGCGAAACTGTCGGCGCAGGTGCGGGTGTTCGCTACCGGCAATGGCCGTAAAACCGACCCGGTCGATGCCCATTCTGTCGCGCTGGCAGCATTGCGGTCACCGAATCTGCGTCGTGTACAGGCGGATCCGGAGCTGGTCGCGTTGGGTCTGCTGGTCGATCGTCGTGACGAGCTCGGTCGTGCCCGCACCGAACTGGTGAACCGGATACACCGGCTGCTGTTGGAGTTGATACCCGGTGGTGCGAAGAGGTTCCTGTCGGCGATGCAGGCCCGCGCCCTGGCCGAGGCCCTCGAACCGGGCGATGCCGCGGCCAGAGTCCGGCTGCGGCTGGTGACAGAGTTGATCGACGATCTCGAGGTCGTCGACCGGAAAACCAAAGCCGCGGACAAAGAACTCAAACAGTTGGTGATCGCGTGCGGGTCGACCCTGATGGACCTGCACGGCATCGGCCCCTCCGGTGCGGCACGGCTTCTCGCCGATACCGACAACATCCACCGTTTCGCCTCCCGGGACCGGTTCGCGTCCTGGAACGGCACCGCACCCTTGGACGCCTCCTCCGGTCAGCAGCAGCGACACCGGCTCTCCCGCGCCGGCAACCGGAAAATCAACCACGTCCTGCACATCATGGCCGTGGTCCAACTACGTAACCCGACCGCAGGCCGGGTTTACTACGACAGCAAGAAAGCCGCTGGGAAGACCTCCATGGAAGCGATGCGCGCGTTGAAACGGCGGCTGTCCAATATCGTCTACCAGCGGATGCTCACCGACCAGCGACGACGAGAAGCGGCGAGCCCGGGAGGGCACCTGGGGGCGACTACTGACTCCAGCGCGACCGGCTTCACCCCGACCACCGATCCTTCGGACAAGCCACAACCCGGACTCACCACCACCCAGCCTAATCAATTACAAACCGTCTCTTGACATAAAGGGGAGCCATTATCGTGCGTTGCGAGCACGAGCTGCTCAGTTATCTGGAGCGGGCAGTTTTACCTCGTGCACCTCTCGGTCCGGGCGCAAACCCCGCCAGCTGGGATGCCGCAAGCTCGAAGCGGTCCGCTCCCGGTAGGCGACCTCACCTACCAGCCGCGGATTCACCCAGCGCGCGGCGCCGACCAGTGAGGCGGGCGCGACGCCGGTGACCGGCGGAGTCGGGGTGGACAGGCCCAGCAACTCGCGGTGCAGCGCGCGGCGGGCGCTGCTGCTGAACCCGCTCCCGACCCCACCCAGCAGGATCAGCCGTTGGTCGGCGTCGTGGGCGGCGATGAGCAGGGAACCGAACAGCGGATTCGCGCGGGTGGGCAGCCAGCCGACCACCACCACCTCGGTGGTGCGCCGCAACGGCAGTTTGAGCCAGGCCTGGGATCTCCCACTGCGATACGACGCGTCGATGCGTTTGGCGACAACACCCTCGAGCCGGTGCTCGGCGGCGACTTCGAGCATCCGCGAGACCGGGATGTCGAGGTAGAAGGGGCTGATTCGGATCAGGCCGTGCGGCAACTCCAGCTGCGCCAGCTGCGCGCGGCGAGCCAAATACGGCAGGTCCCGCAGGTCGCGGCCGTCGACGTGCAGCAGATCGAAGACGTAGGCCTGGGCCGGAACCGTGCGCAGCAGGGTGCGGCTGGGCCACATCACCCCAGGCGCTGGCTCATCAGCGCGGACCGCGGGATCCCGGCGCGGTCGGGGGTAACGATCTCGCTGTCGAGGACCAGCTCCCTGCCCGCCGCCAGGGCGATCAACTCTTCGGCGATCTCCGGAAAACTGTGCGTGATCGTGTTGCCGTTGCGGGTGATCAGACGGCAGGTATCGCCGGCGATCCGGGCAAGGCACCTGATGCCGTCGTATTTGAATTCATAGGCGTACCGCAGGTCGTCATCGGCGGGAACCCGGCCTGCCGTCGCGAGCATCGGCGCCGGAACACGCGCCACGAGCGGTAGCCTACCGGTATAACAAACCAAGCGGTCTTTAGGGGTGGGTCGGCACCGGTAGGCGTGGCAGCGGCGTCCAGGTGCGAACACCGGGTAGCCCGAGACTTGGCAGCGACGGAGCCCGCGCGCTGCGTTCCTCCGGTGTGTGACAGCATCGGGTCGGCGCCACGATGCACCACTCGCGGAACTGCCCCGCCCTACGAACCGGCAACGAATCTGCGGTTGTTCGCCCAGGTGAATATGCGCCGCTGTCTATCGCCACGGCGTGCAGTTCTCCTTACTCGGCCGGGATGAGATCCTGGCCCGACCTCTTCGCCGCTGCCCGACCGCAGTCAGCTGACCCCGACGGGTCGCCTCACCATCGGCGTGTTGCCCGTTAGTTCGGTCAATAGATCCGTTTACCGCCCTGGTACACGGTCTCGGCTGTGGTTGAAGACGGCGATCCGGCAGACGACGGAGGTGATCGTCGCAGGCTGGGTTCCCAGCAGCGGTGGTGGAGAGGGTGGAGCGCTCGGCTCCCTGATCCTTGGTGCCTACGACGAGTCGGGCCGGTTGGTCTACGTCGGGCACGTCGGCACGGGCTTCACCATGGCAGCGCGCCGTGCACTGCTCGAGCGGCTGATGGCCTTGACCACAACCGACAGTCCGTTCGACCGACCGGCACCATCTGGCGGGTGAGGGCGGCGCGCTGGGTGCAACCACAACTGGTGGGCACGGTCGAATATCGAGAGTTCGTCGGCGCGCTGCGGCATCCGAGCTGGCGAGGATTGCGGACTGAGATCAATGCCCGCGACGTCCGGCCTCCAGCCTGACATGGTGGCGGCCATTCAAGCCCTGTATTCAAGACCGCCCCCGGCAGCGTTCGCGGGGCCGTCGCGCTCAGGCGTTCGCGTAGCCCCCGGCATTCCAGACGAACCAACGGAAGTGCTGTGGCGCGAACGCCTGCCGAGCAGGGACACCTGGCGCCGGAGAGTACGGCCAGAACGCGAGACCGCACCGATGGCAGTAGAAACCGGCCTGCCACACGGTGTGCGCGGTGGGCCGGCCCTTGATGATCCTGCCGTTGCGGCGGATACGTGGAATGGCAACGCTGAGCACGAGCGCGCCCGGTATGGACAGCGCGACGGAGAAGTAGAGGGTGGAGAGTAAGGCGACTATGCGGGAATGCCCAGGATCTGGCTGAACGATCGAGGCGATAGCCGGAATGAGCCAGCACATTACGGGGAAGAGCAGCACCAGACCGAAGAAGGTCAGCCACCCGGCCGGGGTACGGGCGGGCTCGCGAGCCAGACTCTGTGCGAGCGTGCTGGTGTGCGTGCGCGCGACGGTGGCGGAGCCGATTACCGGGACCAGGCCAGTCGACGCTACTCCGACCCCGGTATAGATATCCGTTCCCGAACTGGTTGATACGCCCTCGGCGTGCACGGCAGGCACGCTCTGCACTAGGTCGAGTTGATGGCAGTGTGGACATGTCAGGTCGATGTCCATGCGGGAAACCCCCTCCCAAGCCGTTGCGCTGGAGCGGCGCGCCTGTGGTGCTGGTACCTGCAACGAAAGCCTTGTCGGGTATCCAACACCTTCGACCATCAGCTGTCGAGACATACTAAAGGCTTCTGCATTGGTGAGCCCCTTCCTGGTCCTCGTGCTTCGGTGATACTGCTGTCAGTAGCCAGGCCGCGTCGTCGGCGCGGCTTCGGCATGCTCGCTTGGCGCGATGCAGACCAGAGCCGTAACACTTTCGTGGGAACTTGTTTTCGCCGTCTGTGACGGTCCGGACGATCATCTGCCGCAAGACGGTGGCGATGCGGTCATCAGTGGCGGGTTCGATGGTCACCGTGTCGGTGCCGACGTAGCAGCCGTCAGGTCATGACTCGTCGGCTGATGTTGCGGTGCCTCGACACCCGCACGCCCGGCGCGCCGGGTCCGGTCACGGAGCAGGTCGGGGTGTGCTGGCACGGTGACGGGTGTGGATGGCGATTTCCAGTCGGCGACCGACATGGCGGCCCAAGAGCTGTGCACCGCACCACGAGATGACCACGCCGATCCTGTCGAACTGGTCACGCTAGTGCGGTTCGCGGCCGGCGACGATGCGCTCATATTCGGATCCAAGGCCGCGGCCCAGCGGGTGTCCGCGTTGCTCGCTGGGCAGCTGAGGGCAGCGGGACGGGTGGTAGTGGTCGGGCCGCGGGCGCGGCCGCGGTGGCAGGTGCGAGTGGCGGATGCGACCGGGGTACGGATCCGGCTGGGGCTGCTCGACACCCGCCGACACACCTACGCCGCGACGCCGTCACTCAGCGCCGTGAGCCCCACCCAGGGACCCACCACCGGCGGCAACACCGTCACCGTCACCGGTGCCAACCTTGCCCAAACAACCTCGGTGCTGTTCGGCGCCACACCCGCGGCGTTCACCGTCATCTCCAACACCCAAATCGTCGCCACCGCGCCTGCAGGAGCCGCCGGAGGGACCAACCACACCGTCACCACACCCGGTGGCACCAGCCCCGCGGCGGTCTACACCCGAGTTTCCCCACCCGCTATCTGAATCCACAGCAAGCCCTCGCAGTCTCAGCACAGCGGTCCAAGCCAACAGCAGCGGCGTGTCGTCGTCTAGTCCGGTCAGTTGGTCTATGTTCGGTCGCCAGGTCGGGCTGGTGAGCTGCGGGCGGCACCGGCCCCTGTGAAGATCTGCACTCCGCTGGGCCCGATCCGGTGATGACGCCGTCATCACCGGAGCATCGAATCGTTGTGTTCACCTGGTGATGACCGTTTCATCACCACAGCTGGTATGGTCTGTCGTGAAATGTAGTGACGCGTCGTGAAACGGCAGTCGAGCGGCAGTGTTACGCAAGGATCAGCTCGCTGACCTGGTGAAACGCCGAGTGTCCCAACGAGGTTCAAGTCCTTCTAGGCCCACCATTTCAATCTGCTATAACACCAGGTAGGGGGCTGTTTTCGCCTATTTGATGTCCCTTTAGCCCGGTTTTGGTGATGGCACAGTCATCGCTAATTGATGACATGAGGGCGCTTGTCAACTTCACGTACCGGCCCTGGCCTGGCCTTTTGTTTTGTGTGATATGAGGATTCGATCCTTCGACCCCCGGTTTACAGCAGAGGAGCCGTATCGGTGGGCGCGCCGAGATGGCTCATAGCGCCAGGTGATCGACTCACCCGTGTGCGAATCCAACTGATCGTTGTCAATGACAATCGTTGGCAGCCTCTCCGGATCGTGTGCGTCCAAATCCTGCAGGCTTGCGCTGCGCGGGTCGCAGTTGTCGCTTCACGTCATCTCCTTCCGGAGTCGGTTCAGTGCTCGATGCGCATACCGTTGGACTTCGGGTGCGGAAAGTCCCAGGGCGTGGCCGGTCTGCTGTGATGTCAGACCGACGACCACGCGCAGGAGGAGTGTCTCCCGTTCAAGGCCGCAGAGCGACTGCATCAGAGGCCGTGAGCGTGGCGGGCCCGGCGCGTGCGGCCCGCGGATCGCCTCGTCTACCCTGCTGGCGGTCGCCGGGTACACGACCTCGAGAAAGGGCAGGCTCCCTGCGCCGTTGCGGAAAAGTCCGGCAAGCACGTCCAGGCATACCTGCGTCGCAACCGTGTCTGCTGCGCGGAATCCGCAGTCCCCGCGCAGCCGAGCTCTGCAATAGGGCACCGCGAACCGCTGGATCGCCCTGGCTACCTCGGCCAGCGCGTCCCGCTCACCGCGTGCCGCGGCGTTCAGTGTCTCGATGCCGGGAGTCGAGACCTGCCACCCTTGCGCCTTTTCACCGGCTCGGCCGAGGTAGCCGAGTCGGTTCGGGATCGGTGCACCGCCCCCACGGCGAACCGGCGCCGCGTTTCCGGCATCCCGCGAGCCCGAGTACCGCCGGGTCATCGTCAGCCTGCTGTCGGGTCTACCACGGTCGTGCAGCGGGTCCAGGACTGCACCACACGCTCGCCGGGATGGGAAATCGTGGCGGGTTCGATCGGGGGAGGCACGTCGAGCAGACCGTGGCGGCGGCAGTACTCATCGTTGTAGACGGTGTCGAAGTACCGGTGGGGACCGTCGGGAAACACCGTGGCAATCCGGGTGCCCGGCGCACTGTTGCGCGCGACCCAGCCCGATGTCAAGGCGACCGCTCCGACACTCCATCCGCCGCTGGCCAGGTGGGTCGAGGCAAGGGCACGGCAGGACCAAACGGCCTCGGCCGGCGCGACCCAATGGACCTCATCGAACGCGCCGTAGTCCACGTTGCGCGGGTAGATGCTCGATCCCAGGCCACGCATCAGCCGAGTACTCGCCGGCTGGCCGAAGATGGTGGAGTTTATGGTGTCGACCCCGATCAATGTCAGCTCGGGATTGAAACGACGCAGCGTCCGGGCCACCCCGGCGGAATGTCCTCCAGTCCCGACTGAGCACACCAGCACATCGATGTGGCCGAGCTGATCGATCAGCTCCAACCCCAGCGACTCGTAAGCATCGACGTTATCTGGGTTCTGATACTGATCCGGGCACCACGAGTGCGGTGTCGCCAACTGCAGTTCGCGCACACGCGCCCGCCGGGCTTCTTGCCAGCCCCCGGTCGTATGTGGCTCGGTCACGAAGTCCACCGACGCACCGTAGGCGCGCAACATGTGGACCATCATCGGTTCCATCCCCGGGTCCGTGACGAGGGTGACGGGATGGTGATACACCATTCCCGCCAACGCCAAGCCGAGACCGAGGGTGCCGCTGGTCGACTCGATGATCGTTGCCCCCGGAGCGAGATCGCCTCGCGCCTTGGCGCGTGCCACCATGTGCAGGGCCGGGCGATCTTTCATTCCGCCCGGATTCGCACCCTCGAGTTTGGCCCAAAAGCCCCGCCTGTCGTCGGCAAATGGTTCGCCGATCCACATCACAGGCGTATTACCCACCAACCCCGAAGGCGATTCGACAGGTGCCGGGGACGCAGCGGGAGATCGCTTGATCGACGATACAACAGGTAGTACAGAGACAGCATTCACGTTCGAATCCGATCTGAGTCAGCCGCCCATGGGCGGAATTAGGTGAAACAGCACGAACAGGCTCGCGAGAAGGCTCGACGCCTATTCGTGCCGATCAGCACCTACTGACACAGATTTCGTTCAAAATGAACCGCGAACGCGCGGCAAACAAGACGGTGGAAGGCGGGCCCCGCACCGTCAATTGCGAAGGGAGGACAGCGCTCGCCGCGATGGCGCCCCCTGCGGCCAGCACCGCCAGCAGACGCCCGTGATCACCAACCCGTGGCGGCAGCGCAACGAGGATCGCGTCACCGGACAGGTCGGGCCCGGCGTGATGCACATGCGAGTGCCCGAAACCACTCGAATCGGTTCGCGCCGACACGGGCGCCGATCCGTCGACCGCGGACGCAACCGCGACAGTCGCTTCGGCATGCCGATGCGGCCCGTGCGCCTCGTCCGCCGAGAGCAGCGACCAGTGGACCAAGCCCACACCAATCAGGGCCAGGGCACCTACCACCAGGGCCGCCACCACTCGGTGACGCCTCAGTCGATACCTGAGCCCTAACACACTCGACAACTTACCACTAACTACTAGGCAGAATAGTAGCAGCTATCGTAAATTCTTAGCATCCGCGAATTCTCCGACAATCCCGGGCGGCTGTCCCGGCCTGCATCCGAAGCGATCTTCAAGCGCCGCAACTATTGCCTTGTATTCGAGGATCCCGTGGCGTCGAATAACGACAGCTGGTGCAGGGGGCTGGTCTGCAACGAACTCTGCGGTTGTCGGGACTCATAGCTGCCTACCCGATGTTCGGCGGGTAGGTTCAGTGCGGCGGCGGTGGGGGGCGACGAATCCGAGCGTGCGTACCGAGGGCAGTGGTGCCGCAACCAGCGCCGCGCGGACCCGCGCCTGGGATCGGCCGCGGGGTCACCGACACCTCCGCATGCGGCAGATCGCTGATCGGGCCGGAGTCGCTGTTCGCGCGTGTGCCGTGCCCGCGCATCATGAACGGCATCATCGCCGATGCCGATCGGGCAGGCGGGCACGGCGGAGTATCCCCAGCGGTTTTCACCGCCACCTCTTGCTACTGCATCATGCGGCACATGCCGCAGTCGGCGAGGCCCAGCATCATCAGCTGGCAGTTCCACCAGGACTGCAGGTTGGTGAGTAGGTTGGGTACCATCAGCTGTCTCCTTGACCAGTTCAGGGAATGTGTTCGGGACGTGTATACCGACCGGTCTACTTGTTGCTGTTTCGGGTTGCTCGGCGAGCGCTCCGCCACCAGTGTGAACCTTCCAGTAGGATGGAAGGTCAAGCGTGGATTCCGGCGAACCATCCTGTGAACAGGAGGCGCGATGCGGATAGGCGAGCTGGCCGCGGCCAGCGGGATCAGCTCGAAGACCATTCGCTTCTATGAGCAGGAAGGGCTCATGCCCGAGCCCGCGCGCACCACCAGTGGCTACCGCGACTACAGCGACGACCACATCACCCGGCTGCAATTCATCCGCCGCGCGCAAGCCGCCGGACTCTCGCTGGCCGAGGCCCGCCAGATACTGACCATCGTGGACAGCGGAGAGGCGCCCTGCAGTCACGTCGAACACGTGCTCAGCAGGCGACTGGACCAGGTCCGTGCCCAGATCGCCGAACTCGTCACCCTCGAAACTCATCTGGAAGCCTTGCTCGCTACTGCCCGACGCGGGCCGAGCCGCCGCGAGCACGACCACGCCGCGGTGTGCTGGATCATCGAATCCGATGCTCAGCCCTCGGCGTAGGCAGGCTCGGTGACCACACCGAACCCCTGGCCCTCGACCGGCCGCCAGGTCAGCTCACCGCCGTAGAGCCGCCGCAGGAACGCGACGTCCTGGTGGTAGCAGAACGCCGAGGACGCGACACCGACGATGCCGCCGGTGTCGGTGAACAAAGGAAGCTCGGCGAGCAGGTATCGCACCGCCGAGCGCAGTTGGTCGGTGGTGGCCGAAATGCCCGCTGGCAGGCGGTTTTCCAGAACCCATCGCGATGCGTCCAGGCATTCGGCCCGGAATTCCGGATCACTGTCGAACTGGCACTGTGCTTGCTCGAGGAGATGCCGGTAGCGACTGTTCGAGTCGAGCTCCGACCAGCCGAGGACCAAACCCTCCGGTTCGCCCACACCCACTTCGGTGAGCGCCCGAATTATCTTGTTGCGCACGTACTGGCCCTGACGGCGGGCCTTGTGCGCGGCCCGCGCCTGCGGATAGCCCAGCGCCTCCAGCGTGTAGGCCGCGGGCAGGTCCGGAACGAAGAAATGCGCGCCGTCGAACTCGGCGAAGCCCCAGCGGGCCAGGTCGGTGATCCGCTCGGTGGTGAAGTAGCTGCTGAACGGGCTGATCCCGAAGCAGGCATGGGTGCGACGGGCCAACGGCGCCCGGCATCGGCTCGACGATGGCTGAACGTGAAACGACAAGATCTAAGCCTTTCGGTCGACGACGGATACGGGCGCCACCTGGACCAACGGGTGCGGGTCGGGGCCATCTCGCCTCACAGGATCAACCTTCCAGCGAAGGGGGAAGGTCAAGGTCGGATCCCTTGCGTACCGCCTCCTACTACAAGCGCCGTAGTCGGTGGGTACTATCGCGCGGATGAACGCCACCTCGCCCTCGCGCCGCGTGTCTGCGCGACTTCTCGTGGTGTTGGCGGCGCTCGCGGGCATCGCGCTGAGGCACGGCCTCCAGTGCCAGGAGCGGATGCCGATGTCCATCTCGATGCCGCACATGGGCATGCACTCCGCGACGGCGGCCGAAAATGTCGGCATCGGTGACCTCGTGAACCTGGCTGCCGGCACGCTCGAGATCATGACGACCGTCGCCGATGCGGCCGACGATCCGACGATGCTCGGTGGCATCCTCGCCGCCTGCCTGGTCGGTGTCCTCAGCTGGTTTGCGGCCTCGATCCTGCGCCTGCGCCGAACCGTGGTGACGGTCGTGTGCCCGATCCGGGCCGGACCCACCTATGCGGCCAGCACGGCGTTACCGCGAGCACCCACCCTCGCGCAGCTCTGCGTGCTCCGGACATAGGAACCCAACACCTTCGATCGATCCGCATCGCGGCCGGTCGGTGGTATCCGCGCGTCTTCCCATGTCCACCCTTGCCCTCAGGAACTCACGTGAACCTCCTCGCCGTCCTCACCACCGGCCTGTTCGCCGGTGGCATCTCATGTGCCGCCGTACAGGGCGGACTGCTCACCGGATTGATCAGCCGCCAGCGCGCCGACGCACAGGCCACTACGGTCGCACCCGCGACCGCCGTGGCGGGCCGCAGCACCGTCTACGACGTGCCCGTCCGGTGGTCGACCCGATTGGCCGACGACCTCACCCCCGTCGGCGGATTCCTCGCCGGGAAACTCCTGTCCCATACCCTGTTCGGTGCTCTGCTCGGGACACTCGGTGGTGCCGTCCAGCTTTCTCTCGGGGTGCGTACCTGGCTGCAGATCGGCGCCGGACTGCTCATCGTGACCTTCGGGCTCGCCCAGCTCGGCGCCCCCGGTTTCCGCCGGATCGTGATCGAACCACCCGCCGCTTGGACGCGGCTGGTCCGTAAACAGGCCCGTTCCCAGGCCGCCGTCGCGCCCGCGCTGCTGGGCCTGGTGACCGTCCTCATCCCATGCGGGGTGACCCTGTCGGTCGCCGCGCTCGCGCTCGCCTCCGGTTCTGCCGTACAGGGCGCGGCGATCATGGCCGTGTTCGTACTCGGCACCGGACCGCTATTTGCGGTCCTCGGATACGCCGCCCGCCTGGCCGCCACCGCCTGGCGCGGCAGGCTCGGCCTGGCCACAGGATTGGTCGTGCTCGCCATGGGCCTCTACACCCTCAACGGCGGACTGGAACTGGCGGGGTCCCCGCTCGCGGCCAGCAGCATCACACAGTCGCTCACACCAGCGGGCCCGGCGCCGGACGCGCCGGCCGCCTCCGTGACCGAGGGAACCCAAACGGTCACGATCACCGCCCGCACCGGCTCCTACACCCCCCACACCATCGCAGCCGAAGCCGGCGTCCCGACCACCCTGGTGATCAAGTCCGACAACGCATCCGGTTGCGTCCGCTATTTCGTCATTCCCGACCGCAATATCGAGAAGATCCTGCCCGTCAAGGGAGAAACCCGCGTCGACCTCGGCGTGCTGCAACCCGGCCGACTCGCCTACACCTGCGGCATGGGCATGTACTCCGGCGTCATCACCATCGCCTGAAAGGACCGAACCGACATGGCCACCAGCACCCACGAACTCCGCATCGAGGGCATGCACTGCGGTAGCTGCGCATTGCTCATCGACGACACCCTCGAAGACCTCCCCGGCGTCCACAGGGCACGCACGACGATGAAGAACCGTCGCAGCATCGTCGAACTCGATCCCAGCACCACTGACATCGCCGACATCCTCGCAGCTGTCGAAAAGCTCGGCTATACGGCCACTCTCGCATCCTGAACCCCATACATCACCACACCCGGCGACCGCCGGTCCGTCAACAGGTCGGCATGGACCTGCTTACGGACCAACAGCACCAACACCGTGTGTGGTCGGTCAGCGTCGCCCCGCGGGGGTCTTTGTTGGCCAGTGGCCGCGTCCGGTGTACTCGAATTCCTGCTCGGCTGGTGCTGGGCCGATGGTGTGTTTTTCGGGCATGCGGTGGCGCCCGCGCGCGCCCGTCGACTGCGAACGGCCCGTTTCCTCTGCGCGCTGCGGGCGGTCGAGAAGATGGAGGGCGAATGCGGCGATACCACCGATCACGGTCAGACCGGCCCAGACCGCCCAGTCCGTGCCGGCGGCGCGGGCGGCGCCGACCACGGCGCCGGTGGCGAGGTTGCCGGTGAGGATGCCGACGCCGACGACGGTGTTGTAGAACCCGTAGTGCGTGGCGACGAGCTTCCCACCGGACAAGGACACGACGGTGTCCATTTCGAATGGGAACACCGCTGCGGTCCCCACGGCCAGCAATGCCGCCGACACGAGCAACGCGGCGGCCGCGGCGGGGACACCGAACCGATCAGGGGCCGGGATGGCCACCAGCGGGACGAACGAGGCCGCGAGTATGCCCAGCCCGACGACCAGGCTTCGGCCGGTGCCCCACCTGTTGCGGAACCAGGTGGTGATGCGCAGTTGTCCGGCGACCGCGACCACGCCGGAGATGACGAACAGCGCCGAGACCAGCGCCTGCGACCGCGCTCCCGCGACGAACTCCGCCTGCAGCGGCAGGGCGAGGTAAACCTGGAACGACAGCACGTAGGAGCCGGTCATCGCCACCGCGAACCACACGAACCGGCGGTTCGCGACCACGGTGCGCCAGTCGTCGAGCACAGAGGTGCGCTCGGCGGGGGTCTCGGCTCGCCGTGTGGGCAGGGCGAACAATTGCGCCACGGTCAGGATCGCGAACACCACCGCCGCAACAGCGGCGGTCAGCCGGAAGTCGAGGGCCATCAACGCCAGCCCGACCAGTGGACCGGCGAGTATGCCCGCCTGATAGAAGATGTTGAACACCGCGAACGCCTCGACTCGGCGGTCACCGGCGTCGGCGGCCAGGTAGGCGCGCACGGCCGGGTTGAACAGCGCTCCGGCGAACCCGGTCGCTGCCGAGGCGATTAGTAGTCCCGGCAGGGAGGTGGCGAACACCAGCAGCGCGAAGCCGCCGGTGCGTAGCAGGCAGCCCGCGACGATCAGCGGCTTGTAGCCCAACCGGTCGGCCAGGGTGCCGCCGATGAGGAACATGCCCTGCTGGGAGAAGTTCCGGACACCCAGCACCAGCCCGACCGCCCAGGCCGCCAGCCCGAGCGGGCCGGCCAGGTAGCCGGCCAGGTAGGGCATCAGCATGTAGAAGCCGAGGTTGATGCCGAACTGGTTGATCATCAACAGCCGGGCGGGCAGGTCGAAGTTGCGGAATTTCGCCAGGACGTTCACGAGGCCAACTCCCGGTTGTGGATGAACTGCCGCGGATCGATGACGGTGGTGGTTCGAGTCCACGACCGCACCACCCGCTCGGCGGGATGGGTGATCGTGTCCGGTTCCACCGGCGGGTCCGCGTCGAGCAGGCCGTGCTGCTCGCAGTAGGCGTCGTTGTAGATGGTGTCGAAGTAGCGGTGCGGCCCGTCGGGGAACACCGCGGCGATCCGGGTGTCGGTGTCGTGGGTGCGGGCCGCCCAGCCCGCGACCAGCGCCACCGCGCCGACGCTCCAACCGCCGCTCGCGTGATGGGTCGCCGCCAGGGTGCGGCACGCCCAGACCGCCTCCGACGGCGCGACCCAGTGCACCTCATCGAATGCGTCGTAGTCGACGTTGATCGGGTAGATGCTCGATCCGAGTCCCCGCATCAGCCGTGGCCCCGCGGGCTGGCCGAAGTTCGTGGACGCCACCGTGTCGACTCCGATCAGCTTCATATCTGGATTGAACCGGCGCAGCACCCGCGCCACCCCCGCCGAGTGCCCTCCGGTGCCGACCGCGCACACCAGCACGTCCACACCGCCGAACTGCTCGACCAACTCGAGCGCCAGCGATTCATAGCCGTCGACATTGTCGGGGTTGCTGTACTGATCCGGGCACCACGCATCGGGCTCACCAGCCAGCAGCTGCGCGACCCGGTCACGGCGGGCCTGCTGCCAGCCGCCCGTGGGATGTGCCTCGGTGACGACGTCGACCTGGGTGCCGTAGGCGGTGAGCATCCGCGCGACGATCGGCTCCAGACCCGGATCCGTGACCACCGTCACCGGGTGACGAGTGGCGATCCCCGCCAGCGCCAATCCCAAACCAAGAGTGCCGCTGGTGGATTCGACGATCCGCGCCCCCGGCGCCAGATCACCGCGCTGCTCGGCCTTGCGCACCATATGCAGCGCGGGCCGGTCCTTCATCCCGCCAGGATTGAATCCTTCGAGCTTCGCCCAGAATCCCCGGCCCTCAGGCGCCAGCGGCGCACCGACCCACAACACCGGCGTATTGCCGATCAGCGAGTGCGGGGACCGAACCGGCGCGGGCGCGCCCACCAGGGCCGCGGAACGATCGGTGCGCGCATCGAGCACGAGCTTGTCCATGACTGTCGCTTTCTGTATCGAACCGCCCGGGAGGCGGTGCAGACGTGAGCAGGCAGCACACACCGGCCGGCGGAAAACAACACGCCGGCCTGGCGCTGACCTGTCAGCGTCGAGCGATACAGAACTGCGTCAGAGTTGCCCGTCCACCAACGACGGGCACCCGCGAGATCGGCGGACCACGCACCCCTCCGGGCGCGATACCCCGGGCGGCAACAACAACGAGCAGCGCCGACACCAGGGCGAACAGCAGTTGCTGCGGCGGAAGATTCTCTGCGGCGCCACGCACCACCGACTTGGCGATGCAGTGATCGAGATGCGCCCAGCAATGACCGTCCACCGAATCGACGATCACCGCGTGGACATGACCGCCCACCGACGATGACGTGAGGTGATGGCCGGGCCCCTCGGGCGCCGAAGCGTGGATGTGCACCTCACCGCGAGCCGCCGAGCAGTCGATCATCGGCACGACCAACAAGACCGCGGCCAGCAGCGCCACGACCGGGCCACCGCATCGCAACCGATCCACGAGCCTCACAACACCATTTATAGAGCAAGAAGGTGCCGAACTGGTCGAACTGTAGCCGGTTGGCGCCGGGCGGTAGTCGTGATCGCTCCATCGGCGACTTCGCCCGCGGATGGCCCTGGGGTCAACGCGCCGCCAGCGACGGCTGACGTCCCGGCGTACCGCCCGGTCAGCCTCTGCTGAGGAACTCGGTTGATCCCGCATCATTCAGGCCAGATTCTCCCGCCCGCAGGCCTCGGACAGCTCGTGATCTACACCCGGAGTGGGGCGGCGAACACGGTGTTATTCCAACGGCAACAATCTACTGCCCAGGTACGTAACAATGCTGTGGTTGTGACAGAATCCACGGTACCGGGTCGGGAGAAAGACGCCGACACGCTCTGCGGATGCCCCGGTCACCGCGCCTGCATGGGATGGCAGAAGACGCAGGTCCTTGACCGGCAAGGGGACGACAGCTCGGCTCCTACCGGAGCCGGGTCATATGTTCGACGGCCATGACTATCGGGCGGGCGCTGTGTAGTGTCTCCGGAGGAGCGAACGGGAGGTGACCGGCGCGGATGAATCTACTCCTGGTTCTGGTCGTCGTGGTCGCTTCGCTGGTGGTCATCTACACCGCGGCCTCAGCTGTGGCGTCGACACCGGCGGGGCCGGGCAACGGACCTTTCTTGTCGGGCTCAGCGGCCGTTGAGCATGCGATGTCGCGGTACCACGTGCGCTGGTACACGATCGCGATGGTCTTCTTGGCGTTCGATATGGAGATGGCGTTCATGTATCCGTGGGCGGTTGTGGTCGCCGATATCGGAATGATGGCCGTCGCCGAGATGTTCGGATTCCTGGCAGTGTTGATGGTCGGTGTCCTGTACGCCTGGCGGGAAGGGGCGCTGCGGTGGGTCTGAGCGGATGGCTGCGCCGGCGAGCAGCGATCGCGCCCTTCGTGGCGGTCGCACCCGGGGCAACCAGTGCACGCTTGGCGGTGGAGCGGGCTATCCGCGAATTCGGATGGTATCCGGTCGACAGCCCCGCTGTCGCTGAGCTGCTGGTAGTCGCCGGAACTGTCGAGAAGGAATTCGCCGCAGATGTGGCACGAATCCAGGACGTGCTACCGGCGCCGCGAATCCGTATCGATATCACCGATACCAGCAACGCTGCCGCCGACCTCGAGTCCGCCGCGGCGCGATTACGTGCCGGGCTCGGCGACGTTTTCCCCCGGGTAACTCAGCAACATGGCGGGCGCGAGCCTGCCGCAACTCCCGACGGCATGCACTCGACAAATGGCCGCGAATCCGCGGAGCATCACGACCATGCGGCAGCGGATGCGCAGAATTCCGGCGCGCAAGGTCTCCATGATCGTCCCGGTGGCATAGGCAGCGACCCCATACACGGCCATCCTCGCGACAGCGAACACGAGAATAGCGTGAGCGGGCATGGAACGGGCGCGTCCGGGCACCACGACTCGCCGGAACCCCGGCGCGGCACACACTCGACAGGCCACCAAGGAAGTAGCCACGCAAGTCACAAGCATGGTGGTCATGAAACCCATGCGCCGGGTGGCCATGAGCACGGCGACCACGGTATGGGGATGATGCTGCCTGGTGGGCTGGCGATGGCGGATCGAGCACCGGATCGTGACGGACTGTCTCTGGACGTACTAACCGTTCCCCTGGGGCCGGTGTTGGCGTGGTGGCCCGCCGGGCTGGTGGTCACCACTCGGCTGCAGGGTGACGTGATTTCCGGGGCGACGGTGTCGGTACTGCCGACTCCGGCCGGTAGCGAGCCGTTCTGGGTGCGGCCGTGGATACAGGCCGACCGGGGAACGCCGGTAACCGTGGGAGAGGCCGGGCGATGGGGCACTGCACGCCGGCTCGATTCGGCGGCGACGCTGCTGGCCGTTGCCGGGTGGGAGGACCAGGCTGTCGCCGCACGGCGGTTGCGGGACGAGGTGCTTGCCGACGAGCAGGACATCGACTTCGAGGTCAGACTCGATCGATGGGGCCGCCGGGTCGCGGGCTCGCGACTATTGCGCTGGTCGTTGCGGGAGGTGGGGCGTATCGCGGACGAAACGAGCGCAGCTTTCGGGCTGATGGGAGATACACACGACCGGCTGCTCGCCTTGCTCGCCGAGATCCGCGACACCGACCGAGGGGATCGAAGCCGCCTGCAGCCGGGCGCGTACCTCGAGGCTCAGCTACGCCGAGATCGGTGGATAATCGACGCGCTGCCCGCACTGCTCACCGGAACCGAATTATCGGAGGCGCGATTGATCGTAGCCAGCCTGGACCCTGACGCCGAACTGCTGGCGTGGGCGTCGCCAGTCACCGAGGCGGCACATGATTGACACCGCCCCCTGGTGGCTGGCGCTGATCCTGCCGGTGGTCGTCTTGGCATTGGTGTGGGCAGTCGAAGTCGCCGATTCCGTGCTGCGAGCGCGCATCGCCGATGCCCGCGCCACAGGCGCGGTGTCGGCTCCGCTGCAATCGGCCACCCTGTTGGTCGGGCAGCAACGCCGCCGTACGCTGGCGGCCGACACATTGCTCTGGCGCTCAGGGGGTTTGGCGCTGCTGATCGCGGCGGTGCTTGCTGCGGCTCTGGTGCCGATCGGCACCAGTGTGGTGGTGGACAGCAGCGTGTCCCTGGTCTGGTTCAACACCCTCGAAGTGGTGGCGTGGGCGGCGGTGTGGCTGGCCGGATGGGGTGCGAATTCCGCATACTCACTGGTCGGCGCATACCGATTCGTCGCACAGGGCCTGGCCTATGAGCTGCCGCATATGTTCGCGCTCATCTGCGCCGCTGTCGGAGCCGGATCATTGCGTATCACAGATATCGTTGCCGAGCAAGACGATCTGTGGTTCGCGGTGATCATGCCGGTGGCGTTCGCGGTGTATCTGCTGTCGGTGCCCGCCATGTCCTTCTCCCCGCCGTTCGCCACGGCGACCGGCGGAGATATCGCGGGTGGCGTGTTCGCCGAGGTGTCGGGCGTCGACCGGCTTGTGCTGGTGGTCGGCCGTCGAGCGTTGTTCGTCGCGGCCGCGGCGATGGCGGTGCCGTTGTTCCTGGGCGGCGGGGCAGGCCCCTGGCTGCCGGGGTGGCTGTGGTCGCTGATCAAGACGTTGGCCGTGCTGGCGGTGCTGATCTGGATGGGGCGGCGCTGGCCTGCGATCCGGATGTCGCGCTATATGGAGGTCGCGTGGGTGGTTTTGCTGCCGCTGATTTTGCTACAGGCACTGGTGGTTTCGATCGTGATGGTTCGCTGAGACGAAAGGTGCCGTGGTGGCACAGGTGATCTTCTGGGTGTGCGCGGTCGGCGCGGTCACGTCCGGAATCGCGGTGTTCCGACTGGATTCGATGGCACGCGCTACCTTCGCTCTCCTGCTCTCTTTTGTGTTCGCGGCCGGGACGGTATTCCTGGTCGACTTGGACTACCTCGCGGTGCTCGTCGTGCTGATGATGATCATGGAGATGGTCGTCATGGTGGTCTTCATGATCATGTACATGATGAACCCGGGCGGTTTGATGCCCATGACCATGGTGCACAACCAGAAAGGGGCCGCGGCGATTTCGGCTGTCGTGTTCGTCGCTTTGACGAGTGTCGCGCTGCTGGCCGACTGGCCCGAACGCGACGATCCGCACCCCGCCGACCCGACCACCTCGCTCGGCGAGGCGATCATGGGTTCGAAGATGCTGGTGATGATCGTCGTGGGGCTGGTGCTGTTCACCACGATCGTGGCGACGGTGGTGCTGGCCACCCACCGTGGCCGATACGACCGCTATGGCGAGCGGCTCGAACGCCGCAGACCCGACGATCCCGTGGAAGGGGGTGTGAGCGGATGAGTCTGCCGCAGTTCCTGGTACTGGCCGCGGCACTGTTCAGCGTGGGCCTGTACGGCGTGCTGTCCCAGCAATCCATTGTCATGATCATGATGGGCCTCGAGCTGATGATCAATGCGGTCATCGTGGCCGCCGCCGCATTCTGGTACTTCATCTGGCCGTCGGCCGACGCTCAAGTGCTCGTGCTGGTTGCGGTCACGGCCATGGCCGTGGAGATGGCGGCCGGATTCGCGGTGACCACGGCCATCTTCCGAGCCCGTGATGTGGACATGGTCGACATGGCCGCGGATCTGAAGGGCTGACCATGCTGTGGGCCATGATCGCGCTACCGGCGCTGGCGGGTGCGGCCTTGCTGCTGTGCGGGCGGCGCGCCGACCGCGTCGCAACGCTGCTCGCCATCGCTGCCGCCGCGGTGACAACGGTTCTCGCAGTGCTGAATGCTGTGGACCAATCCACCGTCTCGGCTCCATTCCTGGCTGGTATCCCGATGACGCTGCGGGTGGACGGATTGTCGTCGGTGATGATCGTGACCGTCGCAGGTGTCGTGACCGCCGTACTCGTCTTCGCAGCGGGCGATACTGGATCGAAACAGGCGCCGGCGCGTTTCCACGGCCTGATGCTCATGTTCGCCGCGGCAATGCTGGCCACGGTGACCGCGCAAACACTGGTCACACTGCTGTTCGCCTGGGAGCTCATGGGAGCGGCGTCCTATGCGCTCATCGGATTCCACTGGCGCGACGAATACCGTGCCGCATCCGGCACAGTGGCGTTCCTGACCACACGCACCGGCGACGTGGGCATGTACCTCGCGGCGGGCGCGACATTGGGCGGAGGTTCGGCCACACTCGCACTGGACGCCATGCCCGGACTGGACGGTGGCTGGCGCGACGCCGCGGCAGCGGGCATCCTGATTGCCGCACTCGGCAAATCAGCACAGCTGCCGTTCAGCTTCTGGCTCTCACGCGCCATGGCAGGACCGAGCCCCGTGTCGGCGCTGCTGCATTCGGCAACCATGGTAGCCGCCGGAGCCTATCTGCTGCTGCGTCTCGAACCGCTTCTGGTCGCTACGGGGTGGGCGGCTACCGCCGCTGCGTGGATCGGGGCCCTCACCGCTATCGCCCTGGGCGCGGTTGCGGTGTGCCAGAGCGACCTGAAGCAGCTGCTCGCCGCCTCGACCTGCGCCCAAGTCGCCCTGATGGTGCTGGCCGCCGGTGCGGGCGGCGTTACCGCGGGCACCGGACATCTGGTCGCGCACGCCGTCACCAAGAGCCTGCTCTTTCTCGGGGCAGGCGCCTGGCTGACCGCGCTCGGCACAAAGAACCTCACCGGCCTGCGCGGGGCCGCGCGGGCATACCCCATTGTGGGAGTGACGTTCACGATCGGCGCGTTCAGCCTGGCCGGCGTGCCACCTTTCGCGCTGTGGCCCAGCAAGGACGCTGTCCTCGCGGCCGCTCGTGAATCCTCGAACGCGCTGTTCCTGGCCGGGTTCGCCGCGGCGATACTCAGTGCCCTGTACGCCGGACGAGCCCTTGCCCTGGTGTGGTCACCGCCCGCCACCGACACCGAAAAGCACTGGGACAGCGAAGAGATCGGTACTCGCCGCGTCAACCGCCTACAGTCGTTCCCACTGGTGATGCTCGCGCTCGCCACCGTCGGCGCGGGCGCGGGCGTGACTCCCGCCGTGCACAACGGATTCGTGAGTTTGGTCGATGCCGGACTCATACCCGCGACCACATGGTGGGAGCTGGCGCTGTCCGGCGTCGTGGCCGTGGCCGCGATCGCCATGGTCGGCACCGTGATCCGCAGGCGCGGCGATCTGCCCGCTCCGGCCATTCTGGCCGACTGGCTCGGCTTGGAGCGGGCGGCGCACGTCCTGGTGACCATGCCGACGCTCACCACAGCCCGCTGGCTGGCAACCTTCGACGACCGGGTGCTCGACGGCGGTGTATCCGTCGCCGCTCGTACGACCGTGGCACTGGCCGACGCCCTCGATCGGCGAGTCGAACGCGCGATCGACGGCACGGTGCAGGGTGTCGCCACCGCAGCGCGCGACCTCGGCCGGTTGGCGCGACGGCCGGAAACGGGCCTGGTGCACCAGTACTACGCCCAGGCGGTGGTAGGCATTGTCGTGCTGGCCCTCGTCCTGCTGGTACTGCGATGAGTCCGGACCCGGCCGCGAGTAATTCGCGACGACGAGAGGTGAAGTGAGCGTGCTCAGCGTTCTGGTATTTCTGCCGCTTGCCGCGGCCGCGGCGCTCGTAGCCATGCCTGGCATCGGTGATCGCATGGTCCGATGGGCGTGGGTTGCGGTGAGCGCGGTCGAGGTCGCGCTGGTGGTTGTGCTGTGGGTGCGCTACCGGCGCAACCCTCCGGCCGAGGGCGAGTTCGCCTTCGAGATGCGGCGCACCTGGATTTCCAGCCTGCGCTCCGGATATCACATCGGGGTCGACGGATTCAGCCTGCCGCTGATCGCGATGACTGTCGTGCTGTTTCTCGCCTGCGCGATCTACTCACTGCGGGAGACGCGGCGGATCCGATGGTATGCCGCGCTTTTCCTGTTCCTGGAAACCGTGTGCCTGGGTGTGTTCGTTTCCCTGGACTTGGTGCTGTTCTTCGTCTTCTTTGACCTGTCGATCGTCGGCATGTACTTCGTGATCAACGGATGGGGACACGCGCAGGCGAAACGGGCAGCTCTGCAGTTCTTCCTCTACACCTTCATCGGTTCGCTGGCGCTGCTGCTCGGCTTCATCGTGCTATACCTGGCCGCCAACCCGCACACCTTCGACATGGTGGAGCTGATCGAGGCGAACCCCTTGGAGGGCAACGTCGCCCGCGGCGCGCTCGCCTTAGCGGCCATCACGGTTGGTTTGGCCATCAAGACGCCTACAGTGCCGTTTCACACCTGGCTGCCGCCCGCCCACACCGAAGCCCCGGCCGCCGGGTCGGCGATCCTGGCCGCCGTGTTGCTGAAGCTGGGCGCCTACGGCTTCGTGCGGATCGCCATGCCCATGCTGCCGGAGTCGTGGCGGCGCTACGCCCTGGTTATCGTGATCGTCGGCGTGATCAGCGTCCTCTACGGTGCCCTGGTCGCCCTGGCGCAGAAGAATTTCAAACGCATGATCGCCTACACGTCGGTCAACCACATGGGCTATATCGTCTTGGCGATCGGCGCGGCTGGACTCGTCGCGGGCAATAGCGAGCAGGCCCGCGCCCTGGCCGTCACCGGCGCGCTCACCCAGATGGTGAGTCACGGCCTCATTACCGGCGCGCTGTTCCTGCTGGCCGGTGTGCTCTACGACCGCGGCCACACCTACGATATGGACGCATACGGTGGATTGGCCGCCCAGGCTCCGGTCTTCGCCGGCGTCACGGCCGCGGCGGCCTTCGCCTCGCTCGGCTTGCCCGGCTTCTCCGGCTTCATCGCCGAGTTCCAGATATTCACCGGCTCTTTCTCCCCGGCACCGGTCTACACCGCACTCGCCTTTCCCGGCATCCTGATCACCGCGGCCCTCCTGCTGCGCGCCTATCAGCGGCTGTTTCTCGGGGCGCGGCGCTCCGGCGAATTCTCCGATCTCCGTCCGCACGAGTCGATTTCGATCATTCCGCTGATGGCCGGATCTCTCGTGCTCGGAATCTTCCCGCGCCTCGTCCTGGACGTGATCGAACCCGCCGCACGGGTCCTCGGCGTGCTGGTGGAGCGCTGAGATGGGCGAGATGGGAGGAATGACCGAAGACATGATGCTCCGGGATTTGCTGGCGCTGCTTCCCGAAGCGTCCCTCGCCGCGGTCGCAGTCCTCGGCCTGCTGCTCGGTTCGTTCCTGCCGCGCACGCGGCAGTGGCCGGTCCGGCTGCTGGCCGCCACTGGCGCCGTCACCGTGATCGCGACGACCGTGCCTGTGTGGAATCACGACGTCTACACCCTGTTGGACGGCAGCTACGGCATCGACACCGCGACCAACACCGTGCGCTTGGTGGCGGCCGGTTCGATCCTGTTGCTGCTCGCGTTGTCGGTGCCCGCCACTCGAGGCGAGGCACGAGAGTCGGAATTCGTCGTGCTGGTGGTGCTGGGTGGGCTCGGCGCTGTGCTCCTCGCCGGAGCGAACGACCTGCTGGTCCTGCTGGTCGCCTATCTGCTCGCCAGCATCCCGCTCTACGCGCTGACGGCTTTCGCCAAGGATGCACCAGGTACCGAGGCCGCTCTCAAGTACTACCTGTTCGGTGCGCTATTCGGTACCACGATGCTGTTCGGCGCGGCATTGATCCTGGGCGCGGGTGGCGCGACCGCCTACCCGATGCTGGCCAACGAGACCTATGCCGCGCCCCGTGCGGCACTCGCCCTCGGCGCCGTCGCGGTGCTGGGCGGACTGCTGTTCAAGGCCGGCGCGGTACCCGCTCACTTCTGGGTACCTGACGTCACTCAAGGCACCCGCCCCGAGGTTGCGGCCCTAGTGACCACCGTGCCGAAACTCGGTGCAATCGTCGCAATCTACCGGCTCAGCGCGATAGTCGTAGACCCCAGCGGCCTGAACTGGCGACTGCTGCTGGCAGTGGTCGCCGCCGCCACAATGACCTTGGGCAACTTCGCCGCGTTCTTCCAAACCGATGTCCGTCGCCTGCTCGCCTATTCGACCATCAGTCAGGTCGGATACTTGCTCGTCGGCGTCGTCGCCGCGGACCGCAGCAACCTCGCCCTGCCCGGTGTGCTGCTGTACCTGGCCGCCTACGCACTGACCAACCTCGGTGCGTTCGCGGTGGTGTGCGCCCAGCCCCGGTTGCGCACCCTCACCGACTACACGGGCCTACTGCGTCGCCGCCCTGGGCTGGTGATCAGCCTCGTCGTCTGCCTGCTCGGCCTGATCGGCACGCCTCCGACCGGCGTCTTCGTGGGCAAGCTGACGGTTTTCACCGCCGCATTCGATACCGGGCTCGGCTGGCTGGTGGTCCTCGCGATCGCGAATACCGTCGCCAGCGTCTTCTATTACCTGCGCTGGATCGGTCCGACCCTGCGAGAACAGTCGGCGGCCGACCAGGCGCACGATCGAGCGCTGGCGGTGCCCTGCGCCGTCGCCTACGCGGCGGCGGCCGGGGCGGTTGTGACCGGTCTGCTTGCCGGACCGATCATGAACGCGGCCGAGGGATCGCTTGCTGTGCCCTGAACCGCCCCGGAACGCCAGGTCAGCGCACGTACGACAGGACGGCCATCATCCCCGCTTCACCGTGATAGACGTTGTGGCAGTGCACCATCCACTGGCCGGGGTTGTCGGTGTCGAAATCGACCTCGACGGTTTGCATGGGCAGCACGATCGAGGTGTCCTTACGCGGGCCGGTGCCGGAGGGCGTGACGACCTGGAAGGTGTGCCCATGCAGGTGCATCGGGTGGAACATCATCGTCTTGTTGATGAATCGCAGCCGAACCCGCTGTCCCTCGGTCACATCCAGCGGAGCATGATCGGGAAACTCCTTGCCGTTGATCGTCCAGATGTACTTCTTCTCATCCGAACCGAGGGTGACATCGAGGGTCTTGTTCGGCTTGCGGCTGGGCAGCCGCACCGACTCGGCGGCGGTGAGTCGCTCGGCGGTGACTGGCGGGGCGGCGAGTTCGGCCGGGCGCACATCGGCCCGGGGCGGCGTGCCGCCGCCGGTGCGGATGAGCGCGAAGCCCTGCGGTCCGCTCTTGCCCTCGGGGACGGCGACGAGCGGGAAAATGCCGTCGGCGAGGTCGATGATGGCGTCGTAGCGCTCGCCCATGCTGATCAGCACACTGTCGGCGGGTTGCGGCTGCACCGGGAATCCGTCGGTGTGCGTGATCCGCAGCCGATGCCCGCCGACGGCGACGCGGAAGGCGGTGTCGCCCGCAGCGTTGATGATGCGCAGCCGCATGCGCTGGCCTGGACGGCCGGCGAAGGTTACCGGATCGGTGCCGAGTCGGCCGTTGATCAGATAGTAGGGGTAGATCACGTCGCCTACGTCCGACCCCAGAGGCTGGTTCGGGTCGGTGGGCATCGACATCGACGTGGAACCGCCCATGTCCATGCCACCGTGATCCATGCCGCCGCCCATATCCATACCGCTCATGCCCTTCTCGCGCAGCCGCTGCAGTTCCTTGTCGGGATCGCGGCCGTCGACGCCATCGAGCCAGTCGTCCAGCACGACGACCGCTTCCACGTCGTAGTCCTTGCCGTCGGCCGGATCCTCGATAATCAGCGGCGCGTACAGGCCACGGTCGAGCTGCACCCCGACGTGGGGATGGAAAAAGTACGTCCCTGCATCCGGCACGCTGAACTCGTACCGGTAGTTACCACCAGAGGCGATTTCGGGTTGGGTGACTCCCGGTGCGCCGTCCATATCGTTGCGCAGTGCGATCCCGTGCCAGTGGATCGTCGACGGAGCGGGCAGCGCGTTGGTGAAGTCCGCGCGC
Organism: Nocardia gipuzkoensis; assembly: GCF_021183645.1. NCBI lineage: Bacteria > Bacillati > Actinomycetota > Actinomycetes > Mycobacteriales > Nocardiaceae > Nocardia > Nocardia gipuzkoensis. The sequence continues at coordinate 2,725,716 of NZ_CP089225.1, forward strand.
AGCACTTCACCCTTGACAAGCCGGATCTCAGGCCCAGGTACCTTGCCACCGAAGGCCCAGGTCCGCACCTGAACCCCACCTAGATCCACGGCGGCGGGTTCGGCACGCAACCTCACCTCACGCACCGTCGCGGTGGCAGCACGGCGTTTGTTCTCCGCTGCGAGGACCGCCTCCGAGTTCGGACCGACCAGGGTGCGCGAGCCCGGGGAGGTATTGGAGCAGGCGGCGAGGACGGCGGCCGCTGCAGCTCCGGTGCCGAGGGCGAGAAATCCGCGCCGGTTCAGCGGCTGGGAATGTGGTGACTGGTTGGACGACATGGGGTGCTCCCTAGTTCGTGACAGCCCGGGTTCATCACACCCACAGGAAGAAATGCGAGTGGGCGAAGCCTCGGGGGCAGGCGGCGATGTCCGCCCGGTGGTTGATGACCGGTTCTGCAGCCGAGCCGACCGAAAAACTCACAGATTTCGTGCCGACACCCGGCTGCTGCGGCGCAGGGGCCGCGAAAGCACGTGCCGGACGTGGCCGCGCGATGGGGTTGCGACCGCGATCCGGGCCGGTGAATGCGCGCCTCCGACCACAAGAAATACGGAGGCGACGAATCTGTCAGATTCGCAGAATCGACAATTCGGACAGGCTGGGAGCAGTCCACGGCGGTGGTCGCCCACGCTGGGCTCGCCAGCGATGGTAGGTCGGCATCTGCCCGTTTCCGGAGTCGATTCCCGCGCGGTACAGCAGCACCAAGCCGACGACGAATGCGAACGTTGACAGGATGAACACGCATGCGTGCGCTGCGGTATGCGCAACGGCCGAGTCGTGGCTCACACTCACCGGCGCGAACACCCCGTGATCGCCTGCGTGTTCGGCCATCACGACGGAATGGTCGCGATCAGCCATATGCGGGACCGCGACGACACCCGGATGCATGGCGGCTATGCCGAACAGCAGCGCCAGCAGCACCAGCGCCCGGCGGATGCCGGGTACCCGAAGCGGTAGGCGCTGGTCGACCACGCCGCCATCATAGGCCGGGCACGGTTTGTCTGCCCGATAACATCCCTGGCGGCCCCGTTCATCAGGTTCGAAGGCGGCGGCGCGGCCGACATTGCTGGTGAAGGCTTGCCGGTAGGGCCATTCGATCCGCACGCGGCGCGGACCACACCCGGCATAACGTCTACCCAGCTGTTCGAAACCCGGTATGCACATGATCTCCCCATACAGGACAGTCCAGCCGTTCCCCGTGTCGGATCCGGCCGATAGGTGCACTCAAGTCAGGTCGACCTGGACGACCTTGGCCGCGCCGACGGACTCGGCGATCGCGGCCTGCACGTCGGCGGGCACCTCGCGGGCCACGCGCAGCACGACGGTGGCGCCTTCCTTGTCGACGTCCTGGGTCAGCTGCGCGGCCAGGATGTCGACCTCGGCCTCGCCGAGCTTGGTGCCGATCCTGCCCAGCGCGCCCGGCCGGTCCTCGTAGTTCAGGATGGCCAGGTTGAGGCCCTCGGCGCGCATGTCGTAGTTGCGGCCGTTGATGTTGACGATCTTCTCCACCAGCTGCGGCTCGGTCAGCGTGCCCGCGACGTTCAGGGTGCTGCCGTCGCCGAACACGGCGCGCAGGTCGACGACGCTGCGGTGGCTCGGGCTCTCCGAGGCCGTGGTGACCTGGGCGCTGATGCCGCGGTCCTTGGCCAGCGCCGGCGCGTTGACGAAGGTGACCTGGTCCTCGACCAGCGCGGAGAAGATGCCGCGCAGCGCGGACAGCTCCAGCACCCCGACCTCCTGCGCGGCCAGCTCGCCGCGCACCTGGATCTCCACGCTGACCGGCAGTTCGTTGGACAGCGCGCCGAGCAGGGCGCCCTGCTTGCGGACGATGTCCAGCCAGGGGGCGACCTCTTCGCCGACGGTGCCGCCGGTGACGTTCACCGCGCCGGGCACGAACTCGCCCGCCAGCGCCAGCAGCACCGACTTGGCGACGTCGGTGCCCGCGCGGTCCTGGGCCTCGGAGGTGGACGCGCCGAGGTGCGGAGTGACCACGACCTGCGGCAGGTCGAACAGCGGGCTGTCGGTGCACGGCTCGGTCTCGAACACGTCCAGGCCCGCGGCGCGCACGTGGCCGGACTTGATCGCCTCCGCCAGCGCGGCCTCGTCGACCAGGCCACCGCGGGCGGCGTTGACGATGATCACGCCCGGCTTGGTCTTGGCGATGGCCTCCTTGCCGATGATGCCCTTGGTCTCCGGGGTCTTCGGCAGGTGGATCGAGATCAGGTCGGCGCGCTCGAGCAGCTCGTCGAGGCTGAGCAGCTCGATGCCGAGCTGCGCGGCGCGCGCGGGCGACACGTACGGGTCGTAGGCGACGATCTTGGTCTCGAACGCCGCCAGGCGCGCGGCGAACAGCTGGCCGATGCGGCCGAGGCCGACGACGCCGACGGTCTTGTCGAAGATCTCGACGCCGTTGAACTTGCTGCGCTGCCAGGTGTGCTCGCGCAGGGTGGCGTCGGCGGCGGGGATCTGGCGGGCGGCGGCCAGCAGCAGGGTGACCGCGTGTTCGGCGGCGGTGTGGATGTTCGAGGTGGGCGCGTTGACGACCATGACGCCGCGCTCGGTGGCGGCGGGCACGTCGACGTTGTCCAGGCCGACGCCCGCGCGGGCGACGATCTTCAGGTTCTTCCCGGCTTCCAGGACCTCGGCGTCGACCGTGGTCGCCGACCGCACCAGCAGTGCGTCGGCCTCGGGCACCGCGGCCAGCAGGGCCGGGCGGTCGGGTCCGTCTACCCACCGGACCTCGACACCGTCACCGAGCGCGTCGACGGTCGACTGGGCGAGCTTGTCGGCGATCAGAACTACAGGACGGCCTGCTTGGCTCACGTGGAGTACTCCTCTGCGAGGCGCCCGGCCCGAAATACCGGGCTAGGCACGCTGGATCTACGTACACGAATAGTAGGTGTGGTGCTCGATTGCGGCAAATAGAGGTGATCTGCGCCTACTCGGGCGGCGTATGGTCCCGGCTGAGGATGTCGTGCCCGCCCTGCGTCCTGCGGTGCGTTCTTCCTTCGTCATCCCGTCGGATCGGCGGTCGGCCCCAGGGTAGGTGATCGACGTGGACACCGTCGTCCGCATCGCTGTCACTCCACACGTCGCTCCGCAGCCTGTGGGAAAGGGGCGGCCTCGGCGCACTGCCTGACTCCTCAGGGGATATCCCGGGCTTGCCACCGCCTGCAGACCTACGTAGTATCTACGCACACTCGGCCTTCGGATCGAGAAGAGCTTGCGTCGAAAGACCATCTCGACGCAAGGCGCCACCCGGCAGTGGCGTTGAGGAGGCGGAGGCGCGGCCCCCCCTCATCGTCGCGTCTGCGTCTCCCTCCTGGAAGTATTCGGACGACGCAACGACGATGGAGTCTCGCGAGGATGTCGCGGTGTTATCAACCGCGAGGCGTCAATTCGGAGCCGCCTGCTGGTTTGCCTGGTCTGCCCGCCAGTGATTGAGAATCCTCGCTCGAGGTACACCCCACTCGAGGTGCCCGCGCAACAAGACGTGCATGGCGTCGCGTACAGCTCTTGATTCGACATATCGGCTACTCAACCGATCGCAAGGAGTTCTCATGCCCACCCGATCGACTGGACCACGTTGGTTTGCTGCAGTGGCAGGCGCGGTGATGCTTGCGCTGACCGGCTGTGGCGATGACCAGGAAGACCACGGCGACATGCCTGGAATGACCTCCGCGACGGCTATGTCGGAGATGCCCGGGATGTCGGGCACGGCCCATCCCCAAACAGGCACCAGGTCGGACTACAACGACGCCGACGTCACCTTTTTGCAGATGATGTATCCACACCACGCGCAGGCCATGCAGATGGCCGAACTGGTTGCGACCCGCTCGCAGGACACTCAGGTGCAGGAGTTGGCGCAGCAGATCAGGACTGCGCAAGAACCGGAGATGCAGCAAATCAGTTCGTTGCTGCAGCAATTCGGGAAGCAGGCGCCGTCTGCCCATCCCGGCACAATGGGCGCCGAGATGCCCGGAATGGCAGCGCCCCAGGCGCTCACCGAATTACAGGGGATGTCCGGCAAAGAGTTCGATCGCATGTTTCTGACGATGATGATCGAGCACCACACCGGGGCGATCGAGATGGCCCGAACCGAACAGGCCAACGGGGTGAACCCCGAGGCACGCAAGATCGCCGATTCCGTCGTTTCCACCCAGCAGGCTGAGATCGACCGGATGCGGGCGATGCTCGCCCAACCCTAAGCGCGCCTGCTGACGAAGGGTCGACACCGATGCCCGCGCCATACGGAACGCCTCGGTCCTCTGTTGTGACACATGTTCAGGGGCGTGGCGAGAGCCGCTCGTCCACTACGATCGCGATCAGTAGGTAGTCGTCGGAGCGGCGGCAATCACGATATGCGGCGATCCCGGCGGACGAGCCGCGGCCCGCAGCGCGCACGACGCGGTGAGAACGCACCCGCCACCACGATGGCCGAGTTCGCTACCGGAGATTGCGGGGGAGCAGCGGGTCGTGGCTGTCTTGGTGGGTGGTGTTGCCGCCGCGGTGCCTCGAACTATGGGAGCCCCTGCCATCATGGCCTCGGCTGTCATTGTGACTACGGCTGCCATGGTCCGCGGCCAGCACGGCAGGGGGGTCGGCGGGCGCGGCGGTGGCCGTGATGGTCGTCCATGCTGCTGCGGCGAGTGCCCCAGCAACGACGGTTAGGCGCAGAGCGCGTCGGAGATACCGACCTGGCTCGTTGTCTCCCATGGGTGAGGTTCCTCTCGGATCGGTTGCCGCAATGAACTGCTGTGCCCCGGAGCCTCTCGAGATCTGCCGGACGAGCTGATCGCGGCGTCGCTGTGACGAGACGATACCGAGAGACTGTGTTGCTCCGTTGCCGGCGATGCGTCCACGGACGGTGTCGAACTATCTACTATCTATGTACAGAGATAGTAGATCACTGGAGGCGGTTGTCAATCAGGTCCTCGCCGCCATGAGCCTGGCCCATGGCGCGCATGGTGATTCGCGCTGCGCTCATCATTCGGGGGACACATGCGCTGCGTCCACAGTATCGGGTAACAGCCCTCTCAGGACGAGATCCAGCACTGATTCGCGGGCGCGGTCGGAGCTCCAGTCGTGGCTCGCGCGGAGGTGGATGTAGCCCCAGCCCACCGTGTTGAACAGCACCGTCGCGGTGACGGTCGGCGGCACGGTGCGCAGGCTGCCGTCTGCGGCGCCGTCGCGCAGCAGCCGTTCGAGCGGTTCGGCGAAGATGTCCACCGCCAGCGCGTCCGGGCCGGGCCGGTGGAACACCTCGCCGTGGGCGAGGAACATGCCGGCCAGCACGGGCAGGTGCTTGTCGGCTGTAGCGCACATTGCTTCCAGCGCCGCGCGCAGGCGCTCCGCGGCGGTGCCGGGCGCGGTCAGAGCCGGCCAGATCTCGGAGCGAAAGGTGTCCGCGGCTCGCTCGGTCAGTGCGGCCACGAGATGTTCGCGTGTCACGCCCCGCCGGTACATGGTCGCTCGCGACATCCCTGCCTCCTCGGCCACCCGCTCCAGAGTGATCTCGCCGAGTCCCCACCGGGCAACAGCCTTTTCAGTGGCGTCGACCAATTCGGGCGTGATCATGACATCTTGACTTCGCGACATACACTAATCATAGTTGATACATGAGTGTCTCATATGTGAATTATGATCGTCTTAAGGTGGGTGCGTCGGCGGGTGCGGTGATCGCTGTGGCCGGGTTCGTCTCGTTGTTCGCGACGTATTGGGACGATGCATGGCACACCGATGTCGGCCGGGATGACGCGGCGATCCCGCCGCACCTACTGTTGTACGGATCGGTGGCGGTGGCCGGTGTGGTAGTGCTGTGGTGGGGGCTGCGGATTCTGCTGGCGACACGGTCGCTGCCTGCCGTGCTGCGCACGGCTCCCGTGATGGTGGCGGCAGCCGGTGGTGCCGCGACGTTGGCCGCCGCACCGCTGGACGCTGCCTGGCACGCCGCTTTCGGCCGGGATGCGGTGTTGTGGAGCCCGCCGCACATGCTGGTCGTCTTCGCCTCGACGGCCATGGTGCTCGGAGTCATCGCCGGAACGCGTGCCACGCGGCACGGCGTGGTGGAGGCGCTGCTGGGGGGTCTACTGCTGGGTGGGCTGGCGATGGTGGTGCTCGAGTACGAGACCGATGTGCCGCAATTCTCCGAGGCACTGTACCTGCCTGTACTGGTGGCGGTCGCGTTGCCGGCCGGGGCGGTGGCTGGCCGGTTCGTACCGTTACGGCTGCCGGTCACCGCGGTGGTCGGGGTCTATGTGGTTGTGCGGTTGGTCACGACCGGGGTGCTGACGCTGTTGGATCGCAGCACCCCGGAGTTGCCGCTGGCGATCCTAGGTCTGTGTGTGCTCGATCTGCCCCGGCGCACCGCCGTCGCGCGCTACAGCGCCGCGGCCGCCGCTGTTGCGGCGTTGGCGTGGCTGGCGGCCGCCAGCGGGCTGGTGGAGCGCTCACCATCGGCGGTGGCGGTCGTCGCGGTTCCGGTGATCGCGGTGTTCGCGATCGTTCTGCTGGCGACGGCGCGGCGGGGCACGCCTGTCGCCCTCGCCGTGACGGTCGCGGTCGTCAGCGGGGGCTGGGTGATCGCCTCGGCACCCACGGCTTCGGCGCATGATCCGGGGCAGGGAGAAACAGTTGTCGATGCGCAGGTAGTGGGGGCCTCCGACGGAAGGGGCGCATTGACGATCGATGTGCGGGCGCGGAACTCATGTGAGGACATGCGCCCGATGCGCGTCGTGGCCCGCCGAGGAGGGCAGACGTTCACGGGCCCGCTGCGCGTTGTCGACGGCTGCCACTACACGGGCTTGGTGCAGGTGCCGGGGAAGGGGCGGTGGTTCGTTTACGCCGAACTGCGACACGGCGGGCAAGATCTCGAAGTGTGGCTGCCATTGCGAGCGGACCGGGCGGACACACTGGCGGAGGATCGAGACTTGTACCGGCCGACTGAGCCTACGGCGTCGAGCAGGCCCCTGCAGGTCGGAATCGGAGTTGTCGTCTACGCGGTCGGGCTGGCGCTTCTCTTGGTGGGGATCGCGGTGGTGGTGCGCGATGAACGTACCCGCGCGGCAGAATGAGAAGCTCGACTCCAAGGCGTTCACACCGGTATCGGAACACACAGCGCGATACCGACCGCTGGTGGTATGACCATCATGACCGCAGTGGCTGCGGTCGCCGCCATGATCACACGCGGGCGAGCCGTCGTCCGCGGCTCCGGCGCACCGGACGCTGTGAGCCGCTCGAGGCGGGCGTCGAGGTCGGCGCCGCCCGACCCGAGCGCCGGGGTGTTCGGCATTGCCTCCGTCATGGCGAAAAGTGCTCGCGCCACCGTGTGGCTGCCATGGATGCGGGCTGCCGCATCGTCGGCGCACATCTCGAGCAGCCGCGCTACCTCGACTGCTCCGGAAGCGAACAAATCGACCCGGGGGAGAACCGACGCCACGCCGCGAGTGAGCGCGAGCAGCAAGTGGTGGCGGCCGTCGAGGTGAGCGCGTTCGTGGGCCAAGACGGCGCTGAGCTCCCGACCATCGAGGGACTCGAGAGCACCGCTGGTGACGACGATGGCGTGCGGCCTTCCCGCGACGCAGTAGGCGGCCGGTGTGTGCAGATCGATGACAATGGCGTCGAGTTCGCTATCGTGACGGCCCGCGATGCGGACGCCCCGAGCGTGCTCATGCGTGCAGGAACGAGCACGCGCCAATGAGCGTCCCACCCGGATAGAGAGCACCGTGGCCGCGAGCGCAGCCAGTCCCACCAAAACGAGGAGTCCGGCCTGCGTGGCCGTACCGTAGCGGCCGATCGCGGCATCGTGCAGCTGGCTGAAACAGCTCGCGAGGACAGGCCGCCGCGGATCGAGCACGTCGCGTAGCAGGTCGATCAGCGCGATGACCACCGCCACCGACCAGGAACCGGCGACGGCGGCCATCGCTCCCAGCCAGGCGATCAGCTGCGAGCGCGGGCCGATCTGAGCCCGCGCAAGCCCCTTCAACACCAGCGGCGCAAGCACCATGATGGCGAACCCGTACAGCAGCAGGCAGACCGCCAGGCTCATGAAACACTCCTGCCGCGAGCCACCAACTGCCCGGTAGCGGGGGATTCTGGGCAGAATTCAGGGAGTCCAGGGCGTATGCGATCGCACGGATGTGCCACGGGTGGCCTTCTTCCCCTCAGTGGGAGGCGAGTTCGGATGCGATTCGCCAGGACGCGGTTTACACCAAGGAAATGTACTGCCTGTTGGACTGTGGAGTCACGGTGCTGGCGGTCGTAGTGCCGAATGTACGGGCGTCAGGGATCACCGGTCCACACTGGAGTGCGTAATTGGGTCGCTCCTGTCCTTGGCTGCCCCGGAGCCAGGCCGGTTCGGCAGTGAGCCCGCTCCATGCCCGGGCCAGCGAAAACTTACTGTCGGCGATGCGCTTCGGCGCGTCGATGGTGCACCAGGTGTGGGCGAACACCACCGCCAGCATGATCGCGGACTCGCCCACGCCAGCAGCTCGGCGACCGCGTCAGCCGTGAGCGGTGAGGTACGGGGACAGCACAGACGGCCGTCGGTTCGCCGCCGCTTCAGAACGCGAATTGGGCGCCGTAACCCGTCGTTTGCATAGTGTCAGTGGTGTCGGTGGTGTCGGCGCGGACGATTACGAACGGCACAGCCGAGGCCGGTGCGAGGCATCCGCTGACAGTCAGTCCGGTATTGGTGTGAGAGAAGGTGAAAGGGAACCTCGCGTCCTCGTCCAAATCTGCCACCCCGATCACTGCCGCGGTCAGCCCGCCCGGGGCCAGGGGCACCGCAATCCTACCGGCGAGGCCCCCTGCGACACCGTTCCCGGGCCGCACACCGACGTCGATACCGGGTGGAGCGTCTATCGCCAGATCGACGCCGGGCTCGACGCCGACAAAGGGCGAGACTCTGGCGGTGACACCGACGTTCGGGGCGAGACCTACCGAGATGGCATTGGAGAGGTCCACAGCGCAGCCGATCAGATATCCGGCAACCATCTGCCCGCCACGAAGTGATTCGGCTCCGTCAACGTCGACCGAATAGTCTCCGGCCACCGTGACCGCGTGCACGAACGGGATGCCGACCGCGACATCGCCACCAGCAGGTACGACATGAGTGGAATCCACCGACGCGACCAGGCGCAGCCCGCCGGAACTCACCTCCCCTGGCGCCGCCCCCGCCGCAGTATCGACGACAGCACCAGTGGTGGCCACCATCACCGCGGTGATCACTGCCAGGGTATGCGAATGCTTGCGGTTCATAACGCTCCAGTCGGGCAGTAGTCGAGACGGAACTTAACGAACGGACTCGCACACCCACTATCGTCGTGCATTCGGTTCGGCGTACGTGGACTGGAACCCTACCGTTCGGAGCAGCTCAGTCGTGGCAACCGCGCCTCAACAGCGTGTTGCCGACGCCAATGGGCACACGGTGTTCGTAGGAATCGCGCCGATCGCTGAGATCGGCTGACAACTGCTGGGCTTCTCTCGCTCACCCAGCACTTCAGGAACTCTTCACCGTGCCCCTGGAATGCGAAAACGCTGTCGCTTCCGCCTGAAGACTGGCTCTGGCCCGAATTTCGTGATCGTTGGGTCGCGTAAAATAGTCAGTGGCTGAGCAGGATGCGCTTGCGGAGCAGGTCGGGGTTCGCGCGGCCGAATATTGCCGTTTGAGCATTTTGATGCGGTTGACTTGGCCTTCGACGGCGCCGCTGTTCCAGGGCAGGCTCAGACCGGCGGTGACCGCGTCCTGGTCGCGGCGCACTCCGCGGACGAAGGAGTGCAGTGCGGGCTGGTCATCGGCGGTGACGGCGGCATCCAGCCTTCGAGGTCTGGGCCGCGTAGCTCGCTCATGATGGTGGCGAACGCGCGGACGTGTCCGGCGAGGGCATCGAGTTCGGGGCTGGTGGGCAGGATCGCGTCGAGTCGGCGTCGCCGAGATTGCTCCACAGACGCCAGCGATCAGCGACCTGGATCGCCTGCGGTGCGCCTTTGGCCGCTGCTTCGGCGTAGGCACCAGCTCGGTCACGGCAGATGATCTCGATGCTGGGACGGTCTCGAAGCCAGGCGGTCAGGCTCTCAGTGCTGCGGTCGGTGAGCATCTCGATCGGTCGGCGGGTCGCCATGTCGATCACGATCGTGCCGTAGCGGTGTCCGCGGCGCAGGGCGAAGTCGTCCACACCCAGGACCCGGGGCCGCACCGGTGCCGGATCAGGCAGCGCACGGATCTGGCGCAGCAGGGTCATGCGGCTGACCCTCGCTGCCAGGTGCCCGGTCAACCGTGCTCCGGCGCGGCCACCCAAGGCGAGGGCGACCGCGGACAACACCCGCTGCAGAAGCAACGTCCGCCGCCCGTAGCGGGCGGCGAGTCCGGGTACCTGTTCAGCGAAGTCCTTCGCCCGCAGTTGGCGTTGTCGCAGAACAGTCGCCGGACCCGCAGCACGATGACGACCTCGCGGCCGGTGATCGCGGTGTCGGCCAAACGGCGCCGGTAGCGGCTGTGCACCCGCTGTGACGGTGTCGAGCAGCTCGGGCAGGCCGCTGGCTCCTCGCGGGTGGCCGCGTCGATACGAACCGTGGAATCCGCAACACGAACCGCACCGATGACCATCCGGTCCAGATGCGGAAACAGAACCCTCAGCACCCGATGATCACAGCACCAGACAACCAGCCAAGCCCACTGTGCCCCAACACATCCCGATCTGGGTCAATCAACAACTCTGTGCCAGAGCTACGATTCAACCGAAGTTGACAAACGCTTGCCATGTCAACGGCACCCGGAAGCGGAGCACTTGTCGAAAGCTCTGGGCCGACGTCGTCATATCGTGTGACCGGGGCCGTTCTGGATGATGATTGAGAAAAGGTTCACCGTTACATTCCACGTCGGACCGAGATGCAACAAGAATTCCAGCACATTATTTTGCACTCCTCAGCACTCCTCTGCTCGGTGAATCACACGATTCAAGCGTCTGCAGTTTGTACCGTTAAGACCGTGTCTCATGTCGCTGATTTCGCTTTGGCCAGTTTCTTGTAGCAGGTCAGCGCGGCGGCAAGCGTCAGGAAGCCCAGGAAGTGGGTTCCTTTGCGGTCGTAGCGCAGGTTGAGCCGGTGGTAGCCGGTCAGCCACGAGATGGTTCTCTCGATCACCCAGCGGTGACGGCCAAGTCGTTCGGTGGACTCGATGCCTCTGCGGGCGATGCGCACCGACATGCCGCGGTGGCGAACCCACCGCCGCAGTTCGGGCTGGTCGTAGGCTTTGTCGGCGTGCAGTTTGTCCGGCCGGCGCCGCCGCGGGCCGCGGCGCGACCTCACCGCGGGGATCGCTTTCACCAAGGGTTTCAACGCTTGCGAGTCGTGCACGTTGGCCCCTGAAACCGCCACGGCCAGCGGAATACCCGCCGCATCGGACAACACGTGCAACTTCGAGCCGGGCTTGCCGCGGTCGACCGGGCTCGGACCGGTCATGTCGCCCCCTTTTTCGCTCGCACCGACGCCGCGTCGATCACCGCTCGCGACCAGTCGATCAAGCCTTGGTTGCCCAGCTCATCGAGCACGGCGCGGTGTAGCCGCCGCCAGACACCGGCCCTGGTCCACACGCTGAATCGACGATGAGCTGTCGGCACCGTCACCCCGAACGACGCAGGCAGCATCCGCCACGCGCAACCGCTGGTCAGCACGTACACCACCGCAGTGAACACCGCTCGCTGGTCGACCGGCGCGGTCCCGCCGCCCTGCGTGCGAGGGCTGAACTTCGGCAGCAGCGGCTCGGCCAACTCCCACAGCTCATCAGGAACCAGCCGCCTGGACAACTCATCGACCACGACGAGACATCATGCAACACAACACATCCCGATACACCGGATCGGGAGTCAGAGCGACATGAGACACGATCTAAGTGGAACCCCAGCGTGTCCAGTGTACCCCTCGGACCCGACGGTTGAACGTCATGCAGATGCCGTGGGTGAGATCGGTGTGTCGAGAAAGTGAATCATCGGCGGTCGCGGCGGCGGTGACCACGTTGCACCTCGATCGTGCGATATTCGGTTGTCGGCCGGTTCTCTCCCGGGCGTCATCGGATGCTGGATCGCAAGTGTCGCAGGCGCAGGCTGTTGCTGGCTACGAACACCGATGAGAACACCGTCGCCGCATTGGCAACATCGAGTTCGGCAGGCCCCGCCGTCGCCAGCGTCAGGGCGGCGATGTTGTAGGCGAAGGCCCAGAACGAGTTGGCTTTGATGACGCCAGTATCGCGCGGGACAACGGACCGAGTCTGCGGCGGCCGGCCGGGATCAGCGACAGCCACTGCCAGATCCGATCCCTACCAGGTGCTGTCGGGTGCTTGCCGAAGAGGGCGCGCCGCGGGCTGTCGGAACAGGCTCCGATCTCATAGGCAAGGAGCGGCCAGAGCTCGCCGCAAGCATTCGCGAAGTGTTGCGGGCCAAAGGGCTCAGTCGAAATTAATCGCACAGCTCACAGGGATGTCATGGGCGTCCGACGGCGACCCCTTCGCGCCACGTCCCTGGGCGGCGGATGGTTCGATGAGTTTCGCGTACGAGCGAGCCGACCTATCGGTGATCGAGCAGGCAGGTTCGGCTGGTGGCAGACGAAGGCGACAGGTAACTCTTTGTCGTGCCCGTCGCCACGCCGATGTGGTGCTTGGAGCGCCCTCGGCAGGTGGCTAGTTTGTGTGACGTCAATAAATTGACGCGTCGCATTGAGCCGCCCCCGGGTTCGGTACCCACCGGTTTATCTGTCTCCGGTCGGTTGTTCGGCGCGGTGTGCGTAGTATTCGGGCGTCCAGGCTGGAATAGGCGGGGATGCAAACTTCGATGAAGAAGGGCCGCGCAACCATCGACCTCGATACCGCGGTCACCACCCCGACGACGTGATCGCCGCGATCACCGAGCTCGGCTACACCGCGGTAGTCCACGGGTAGTCACGGGACCGGCTAGGGTTGCGTCAGCAGGTTCCGCGTTGATCTGCTGAAGCACCCACAACGCAAGCACCGCAACCACACCGACGATCCGCAACGCCCGGCCCAGGCCAGGGCGCAACGTGAACTGCAACCAACGGCCGGTGAGGGACCAGACCGCGCCGCGCGCCAGGGCAAGGACAACAACGACGGCGAGGACGAGGACGCCCGGGTTGTAGCGAAGAGACTCCGACACATCGCCGGCGAGCAACAGGTATGTCGCCCGGGTTCCGCCACAAAAGGGGTCCATGAGCCCGAGGTGATGCGTCGGTCCATGCAGGTCCAGTGACGGCACCCCGACCACTCGCAACGCGGTGCCGGCTAGCGCAACCATCACTGCGGACACCGTGAGCCACAGCAACCGGTCCCCGCCATGCCGAGCAGTCGACTCGGGGAGCACGGACCCGCCATCCACTATCTACTCCCTCGCTACATGGTTGATGTCACGAACGTCAGTTCACCAGGCACACCATGACCACAGTGACAACCCACATCCAGGCGCGCGGCTGGGCTACCTCCACCCGAGGAAAAGGATTCAACGTCGCCCCGGCGGCGCTGAGCATCGCAATCAAGCGGCTGGCGGGAGAACGCTGACCGGGCGACGCCCGACTCGTCGCCCCGCCTGTGATGACCGAGGCGGAGGCATCGCGAGATGAAGGGAATCGCACGCCTCCGCCCGAAGCCGGCCAGCGCGGTAGCGGCCGCAGCGGCACCGAGGGTGACGGCGAGGCGCCGCAGAACTGAAGTCATGTCATGTGTCCTTGAGTAGGTGGTGACAAACGGCCGCAAAGCCGGGACGCTGTGGGAGGGCTCCGGCGTTCGACGTCATCTGGCTGTGCAACCAGGTGGGCCTCACCGCCTGTTTTCCGGTCCGGCGGCGGGATAGCGCGAGCGCCGGTCCTCGGCAGAGGGGTGGATGCGTGGTGTGGGAGGTGGGACCCGGCGATGTCCGCGCCGGTCGGGTTCCGAGCCCGGCCACGGTGGTGGCGCGCCGGTCGGGATACGACGCCCGGGACCGAGACGGTCCTCACCGGTCGGCTGTCGCAGCCGGGGCGGCGAGGGTTGCCTGCGATAGGTGTGCTGGGGGGACTCCGGCGCGGGCCGGGGCTCGGTCGATGCCCTGTGCGGATTCACCGGTTCGACGCGATAGCCGGTGCGTCGGCGCAGTGGTGTGGTCACCGTATCCGCGCCCGCGAACGCGGGTTCGGTGAGCCGATGACGTCCACTGGGCAGACGATGACGTCCAGTGACATGTTGCTCAGGTGCGGCGGCGGCGCGGTCTGTGCGTTGCAATCGCAGCAACGCGTAGGCGGCGATGACACCGACGACTGTGTTGTAGAAGCCGTAATGGGTGGCTACCAGCTTGTTTCCGCACAGCAACACCACAGTGTCCATCTCGAACGGGAACACCGCCGCAGTGCCGATCGCGAGCAGTGTGGTCGTTACCAGTAGCGCAGTTACCGCGGCCAGGGTGCCGAATAGTCCCGGTGTGGGCACAACGATCAGCGGAATGAACGCCGCGGCCAGCACGGCCATGCCGGCGACCAGACTCTTGCCTGGTCCCCAGCGGGCACGCAACCAGGCGGTGATGCGGAGCTGCCCGGCCACGGCGACGACGCCGGAGACCACGAACAGTGCCGAGACAGGGTTTGCGACTGAGCTCCGGCGATGAATTCCGCTTGCAGCGGCAAGGCCAGATAGACCTGGAACGACAAGACGTACGAGCCGATCATCGCCACCGAGAACGCCAAAAACCGCTGGTTGGACATGACGCGGCGCCAGTCGTCGAGCACCGAGGTCTTCTCGGCCGGGGCCTCGCCCCGGCGGGCGGGTAGGGCGAACAGCTGGGCGATGGTCAAGGCGGCGAACACCGCCGCCGCGACACCGGCGGTGACGCGGAAATCGACCGCCATCAAGGCCAGTCCGATGAGTGGCCCGGCGAAGATGCCTGCCTGGTAGAACATGTTGAACACCGCCAATGCTTCGACGCGGCGATCTCCGGTGTCGGCGGCGAGATAGGCGCGCACCGCCGGGTTGAACAAGGCTCCCGCGAAGCCGGTTGCCGCGGAGGCGATCAGCACCGCGGGCAGGGACTCGGCGACGACCAGCAGCGCGAAACCGCCGGTGCAGCAAACATCCGGCCACGATCAACGGTTTGTAGCCGAGCCGATCAGCCAGGGTACCGCCGATGAGGAACATGCCCTGCTGGGAGAAGTTGCGCACACCCAGGACCAGACCGACTGCCCACGCCGCCAGCCCCAACGGACCGGCCAGGTAGCCGGCCAGATACGGCATCAGCATGTAGAAGCCGAGGTTGATGCCGAACTGGTTGATCATCAGCAGCCGTGCAGGCAGGTCGAAGCTTGCGGAACTTTGCGACCACTGTCATGAGGCGAGCTGCCCTTCGGTCGAAGCTTTCGGCGAAACGACCGTGGTACAGCGGGTCCACCGTTGCACGACCCGTTCTCGCGGGTGCTCGATCGCCTCAGGCGCCACCGGTGCCGCGATGTCGAGCAGCCCGTGCTCGGCGCAGTAGGCGTCGTTGTAGATGGTGTCGAAGTAGCGGTGGGGCCCGTCGGGGAACACCGCTGCGATCCGGGTCCCCGGCGCGGCGACGCGGGCGGCCCACCCGGCGACCAGCGCGACCGCGCCCACGCTCCACCCGCCGGTCGCGTGATGGGTGGCTGCCAGCCTGCGGCAGGCCCACACCGACTCCGCCGGCGCGACCCAGTGGACTTCATCGAAGGCCTCATAGTCGACGTTGGCGGGATAGATGCTCGATCCCAAGCCTCGCATCAGGCGCGGCCCAGCCGGTTGGCCGAAGATCGTCGAGGAGATCGTGTCGACACCGACCAATTTCATGTCGGGGTTGTACCGGCGCAGGACCCGCGCGGCACCGGCGGAGTGTCCGCCGGTGCCGACCGCGCAGACCAGGACATCGACGGTGCCGAGCTGCTCGATCAGCTCCAAGGCAAGGGACTGGTAGCCCTCGACGTTGTCAGGGTTGCTGTACTGATCCGGGCACCAGGCGTCGTCCTCGGCGACCAGTAGCTGGGCTACGCGCTCACGGCGGGCCTGCTGCCAGCCGCCGGCAGGATGAGGTTCGGTGACCAGGTCGACGGTGGCGCCGTAGGCGGCCAGCATCCGGGCGACGATCGGTTCCAGGCCCGGGTCGGTCACCACGGTCACCGGGTGCTGGTACACCATCCCTGCCAGCGCCAGTCCCAGGCCCAGGGTGCCGCTGGTTGATTCGATGATGCGCGCACCGGGCGCCAAGTCGCCGCGTTCGCGCGCCTTTTGCACCATATGCAGTGCGGGCCGGTCTTTCATCCCGCCGGGGTTGAATCCTTCCAGCTTGGCCCAGAATCCACGATCGGCGGCGGCCAGCGGCCCCCCGATCCACAGCACCGGAGTGTTGCCGACCAGGCCCCGTGGGGCGTCGGCGGCGTCGGGTGCACCGAGCATGCGGCGGGTGTGACCGATTTCAACAGTGGGGAGGGTGGTGTTCACGGTTGCTGTCTCTTCTCTGCACAGGCGCCCGCTTACGCGGTACGCCACGACGATGGGCAGCGAGCACCAGCCGACACGACAGGTCGGCCTGACGCTGACCGGTCAGCGTCGGGAAATGCAGAATAGAGTCAGAACGGCGCGCCCATCAGGCGAGCGTGGCGCAGAAGGCGGCCCACGAATACCACCAGCGTGGGAGTCCGGTGTCGACGCGGGAGTCCAGACCGCGGTGAAAGCGGCGAGCACCAGCGCGGCCAGTGTCAGCGACACGATGCCCGGAGGCAGCGCCTTGTCCGGGCAGTGCACGGAGTGCGCGACGCACTGCTGCAGCGCGTCAGCGGTGACGTGGTTGTGGTCGGTCGCGGTGTCGGGCTCGGCGGCGGTGACCGAGTGATGGTCGCGCGGGCCGGTGTGGTCCTGGAAGAGCAGGCAATCAGCGGCAGGAACGATCACCAGAGCGGCCAGCAGCAGAACTGCCAGCCAGCTACCTGTGCGCATCCGACCGAGAGAATTCACGATGCCGCGATGGTAACGAACAAATAACGACGCGCGCAATGGCGACCGCGTCCAGTCGGTTGAGCTGCGACGCGATCGCGCACCCGGTTCGGTGCCGTAGGTCGGCGCGCTGATTCTCCGCGCGGTCATGCTGCGCAGACTCCACCTCTCTAGCTCGGTCAACCTGGGTACCAACACTTTCCGTGGTGCCGAGTCCCCCTTGCTCGAGGGGGTTGGTTGACAACCACGGCGATCAATCTACTATCTCGGTACGTAAATAGTTTTGTGTTGTGTGATCAGGCGCACGCCTCGCATGTCAGGCCACCTGCCTCTCTGGGCGTCACATTCGCGACATGCCCGGTGATGAGCACGTGACCATCACCGATCGTTCGTCGGATCGGCTAACCCGCCGCCCACCGGCGGCAACCGCAGCGGCACCGATGAAAGACATCTCATGAAGTTAAAAGTCAAGCCGCCAGCGCGAGAGGAGGTGGGAACGCGTGATGTTCGTCGTAGAGGCTGCGGGCGTGCAGGCAGTGGTGGAGCTGGCCGAGGAATTTGTTGAACAGGTGTCGTTGAGCTTGCTGATGCCAGTCGCCTGTGGCGCGGCGGGCGTCGTAATGACGCCGGGCTCCTGGGGATGCCTTGAGGGATGCGAAGGCCCAGATCGGGCCGACCCCGGCGAGGCGGCGGTTTTTGATATGTCGGTGCAGGACAACGGTTTTCTTGCCGCTGGCGCGGGTGATCGGCGCCGAGCCCGCGTAGGCCTTGAGGCCGCGGGCGTCGGCGAAGCGGGTGCGGTCGTCTCCGATTTCGGCGAGCACCCGGGCGCCGGTCAACTGCCCGAGACCGGGGAAGCTGAGCAGGATCTTCGCGTCCGGGTGCCGCTCAAAATGGGTCGCGGTCGCCTCCGCGAGGTCCTCGGTCGCGGTCGCCGCGGCGTCGAACTGCCGAAGCAACGCGGACAGCGAAATACCCATCGCGTTCTCCACCATCGGCGGTTGATGCAGGTAGGTGGCCCGGAGAATCGTGTGCAGCCGCTCGACATCGGTGTCGATGTTGCGTTGGCGGCCCGCTTTGACCAGCAGGGCCCGCAACTGGGCGCGGGTCAGCTTCGCGGCCTTGGCGGGAGTCGGTGCGGCGGCGAGGACGGTGCGGGCATCGCGGCGGGCCAGCCCGCCACCCGACAGCCCGGCGAACGCTTCCAGCGCGGCGGGATAGAAGTCCTTGAGCAGATCCCGGACCTGGTTGCCGACCTGCTGACGCGACCACGCCGCGTCCTGCTGAGCACGAGCCAGAACTCGAATCGCTTGTGCCAGTTCGGTATCTGCGGGCAACCGCCGGTGCGCATCGGCGTCGGTGCGCAGAATGTTGGCCAGCAGCACCGCATCAGCGGCATCGGACTTCGACCCCGACACCTGATGACGGGCGCGGTAACGCGACGCCGAGAGCGGGTTGATCGCATAAACCGGGCGCCCGATGGCCCGCAACGCGGCCACCAGCAGACCGCGATCGGTCTCGATCGCCACCGGGATCGTGTCCTGCGCACTGTCGCCGGCCTCGGCCAGCAAACTCAACAACCGGGCGAACCCGGCCGCATCATTGCTGATTCTCTCGCGAGCCGTGACACGACCATCGCCATCGACGATAGCGACATCATGATTGGCCTCGGCCCAATCGATACCACAGGACAATCTCAACCGTTGCCTCCCTCATCAGTATTGCTGCTGGTCACGAGCCAGGTTGGGGTCACGCGGCACCCTAATCACGGGACTCGAAGGTCCGACATCTCATTAGCCGTCCGTGACTCCAGCACACCGCAGGAACCCCATGCTGTCGAAGAACTCCAAGGCTCGCGAAGACATCGAAGAGGTCACCCCTGCGGCGGACTCGAGCAACGGCATCCCACCACCACACACCCTGATCCGCCGCCAGGCGCACCGTTCTTTCATAAGACGTCGAACGTCGGGAAACAAGAGGCGTCACCTAGTGCCGCGCCCGGGAACCTTTGCCCTGTTGTAACCGACACGCCGACAGGTTGCGGCGTGCCGGTCAGGGCATCGGTCAGCCTGGTCGGGTGGCAGAACGAGTACGGGTGCGAGAGCTCGACGACGATGAAGGCAGACGGTTGGTGCGGATCATTCGCCGCGGTACCGGATCGGTGGTGACCTGGCGGCGCGCTCAGATGATCCTGCTCTCCGCTCAGGGCATGCCGGTGCCCAAGATCGCCGAGGTCAGCTTCACCAGTGCTGACCGGGTCCGCGATGTGATCCACAACTTCAATGCCGACGGATTCGATTCGCTGTACCCGAAATACGCCGGTGGCCGACCGAAGACGTTCACGCTGCCCGAACGCCGCGAGATCAAGAAGCTCGCCAAATCTGCCCCGACCGAACACGATCTGCCGTTCTCGACCTGGAGCCTGACCAAACTCGCCGAGTTCCTGGTCGCTGAGGGGGTGGTCGACGACATCAGCCACGAGGGTCTGCGCGTGCTGCTCCGTGAGGAGGGTGTCTCGTTTCAAAAAGTGAAAACCTGGAAGCGGTCGAAAGACCCGGACTACAAGGCCAAGAAGGCCCGAGTCGAGCACCTGTACGCCATCGCCGACGGTGAGGTCGTGCCCGACTCCGATGAGCCACAGGTGATCTTCTGTCTCGACGAGTTCGGGCCTTTGAACTTGCAGCCGCATCCGGGCCGGCAGTGGGCCGAACGCGGTGGCAAGCATAAGGATCCGGATCGCGAACCCAGGCGCCGTCGGCGGGCAACCTATACCCGCCCGCACGGGGTACGGCATTTGTTCGCCGCGTACGACCTCGGTAAGGACAAGCTGTATGGGCATGTCAAGGCCACGAAGAACCGCACGAAGTTTCTCGAGTTCTGCCGGTACCTGCGCACCTTGTATCCGGCCGAGGTCCGCATGGCGATCGTGTGCGACAACTTCTCGCCGCATCTGACGACGAAGAAGTGCCAACGGGTCGCCCAGTGGGCCGAGGAGAACAACGTCGAGATCGCGTACACGCCGACGAATAGTTCATGGTTGAACCGTATCGAGGCGCAGTTCACCGCGTTGCGGTACTTCGCGCTCGACGGCACCGACCACGGCAGTCATCGTGAACAGGCGTCCATGATCCGGCGCTACATCATCTGGCGGAACAAGCACGTCGAAGACCAACGGCTACACGAAATCGTCAACAGGGCAAACGTAGCCTGATGCGGCACTAGCGGCAGTCCATCAGGAACAGCCCGGTCAACAGGACCGATAACCATCCCTACTAACTGATTAGGAACCACCACCATGAGCACCTCCGCCCGACCCCAGCGACCCCCACCGCCCGATGTCCGCCCCACCGAACTGTCCGCGATCCCGCTCACGGCGGCAAGTCTGTCCGTGGCCGCGGCTGTCCGGCTGCCCGACCGCAAACCTGATCAGACCCTCGATGTGGTCTCGAAGCCGACATGAACAAATACATCTGGACGATCAACGGCAAAGCCTCCCCCGGCCACGCCCCACTGGATGTGACTGCCGGGCAAAGGGTCCGGCTACGGTTGAACAACAAAACCATGATGTGGCACCCGAGGCACCTGCACGGCCCCACCTTCCAGGTCGTCACCGGCTCCGTCGCCGGGCCGCGCAAAGACACGTCGATCGTGGTGCCCATGCAGACCGTCGAAGTCGACTTCGACGCCGACAACCCCGGCCAATGGATGTTGCACTGCCACAACATCTACCACGGCGAAGCCGGGATGATGACCGTCGTCGCCTACGAGCAATGACCCCCGGCCGCGTGCTGTGACCCCGGCTGCGACTTCCACCGCGGTGCCCGTGCCGCCACCGACACCTGATGCCCGCTACTGATGCGAAAGGAGGTGCCCGACCGATGAACCCGATGAAGATGTTGTGTGACTGGATGTGCTCGATGATGGCCTCGTGCTGTCAAATGTGACCCACCTGATCACGGGGGTCGGCCGACAAGTCGCCTGTCGGCCGACTCCGACAAACTGCACCGGGCGACACATCAGCTATCCTACTATTTGCGTACATAGATAGTAGTCAATCGAGATAGGTCATCATGAACTCCGAATACTCACTTCGGGGCACGCGCCGGATCGCTGCTCGCGTCGGCATCGCGATCTCCGCCTTCGCCGTCACTTCCGCACTCGCGGCTCCGGCATTCGCCGACACCGGCACTCCCGCACCGGCCACCGAGATTTCCGCCGCGCACGACACCCGCCACCGCGACCGCCACCCGGGCAGCCGCCACGGCAACCCTCGCACCCACCAGGCCCCGTTGCTCAACAACAATCGGCCCACATTCCCACTGCCGCGCACCGGCAGTTGGTAGCGATCCCCTATGCAGGAGGGGCGATCGGCGTGCTGTCGGTCGCCCCTCCTGCGCGCTTCGGCCAGGTCGATATGACAGAACATCACCGAACAACCTACGATATTGCTACGTAGATTTAAGGTTCTTGTCAGGAGGTTGGTCGTGACACACCGATTCGGCGATCTCGAAGCCGTCGTGATGGACCGCGTGTGGGCGGCCGAAGACGACCTCACCGTCCGTGACGTCTTCGAAAGTTTGCTGCTCGAACGCGAGATCGCCTACACCACGGTGATGTCGACGATGGACAACCTGCACCGCAAGGGCTGGCTCGACCGCGAACGCAACGGCAAGGCCTACCTGTACTGGTCTACCCTGACCCGCGAGGAATACAGCGCGCAGCTCATGCGTGACGCTCTTGAAGGCACCCGTTCCGATCTCGTGCTGGCGCATTTCGTCGAACAGATCAGCGCGGACGAATCCGACGCCCTGCGTGCCCTGCTCCGTCGCATCAAACACAACCGTTCCAACAGCTGAGCCCAATCCGTTCGCCATGGTCGCGGCGAGTTGCGGCCGCGCCCCCCTGTCGCCGCCCAAAAGGACCGTCAGCGCATGTCCAGCGATCACCTACGATCCGGCACCGATCCAGCCGCCGCCCACGCTGAACACGGCGGCCAAGGCAGCGACCACCACGAGGCCACGCACCCGCGAGCCGAATCCAACGAGCACACAGCCACCTCTGGATAAGCTCACGGTGCGCCGGCACATGAGCACGGCACCCACCAGGATCACGCCGAGCGCACGGGCCACGGCGATCACGTCACGATGTTCCGGCGCCTGTTCTGGGTGATGCTCGGCCTGTCCGCGCCGGTCGTCGCCGCGGACATGATGTTCGTCGATCTCATCGGCTACACCGTGCCCACCGGGTTGCAATGGGTGTCGCCTGTGCTGGGCACCGTGATGTTCTTCTGGGGCGGGCAGCCGTTCCTGACCGGTGCGGTCAGCGAGATCCGGTCCCGCCAGCCAGGAACGATGCTGCTGATCACGCTGGCGATCACCGTGGCCTTCGTCGCTTCCTGGGGCTCCACGCTTGGCTTGCTGGCCCGTGAGTTCGACTACTGGTGGGAACTGGCGCTGCTCATCGTCATCATGCTGCTGGGCCATTGGATCGAGATGCGTTCCCTCGGTCAGGCCTCGAGTGCATTGGAATCGCTGGCCGCGCTGCTAACCGACGAGGCCGAACGCCTCGGCGACGACGGGACCACCGGCATCGTGCCGGTCGGTGCGTACCGATCTGGTCGTCGTCCACCCGGGCGGACGAGTCACCGCCGACGGCAGCGTCGAAACCGGCAGCGCCGACGTCGATGAATCCGTGATCACCGGCGAATCCCGTCCGGTGCGACGCGGCCCCGGCGATCGGGTCGTCGCCGGAACCGTCTCACCGACTCAGCGCTCCGAGTCCGGATCACCGCGGTCGGCTCCGACACCGCGCTCGCCGTAATCCAACGCCTAGTGCGGCGGGCCGCGCGCGGCGGATCGCTTCGGCATAGGTGGCCGATCCGTCACGGACGACGACCTCGACGCCAGGATTGTTCCGCAGCCATGTTTCGAGGGTTTCGGACTTGCGGTCGGCCAGGACGTCGATCCGTTGGTGAGTGACAGCGTCGATGACCGCGGTGCCGTATCGGTTTCGGCGGCGCAGGGCGAAGTCGTCCACGCTGACCACCCGCGGGACCGGCCGGTGCGGCAGCGGGATCGCCAGCAGTACCCGCACCGCGGTATGTCGGGACAATCGAACCGGCAACGCGGCCAGCACGCGGACCGCAGCCCGACCGGCCAGTTCTTTCACGATCGCCCGCACCTGGCCGGTCAGTCGGGTCGTTCGCCGTTGGTAGCGTTCGAGCAGCCCGGGAACCTGTTCGCGGAAAGTTCTGCAGCACTGCGGTGTCGGGCAAACCAGTCGTCGAACCCGTACCCGGACGATCACCACGCGACCGTCGGCGGGCAGGTCGGCGACGGTCCGGTGGTGGTAGCTGTGGACTTTTCTCCGATTCCTCACCGCAGCGTGAGCACACCGCCGGGCCGGGCGCTGTCCGGGCCCGCACTACGAGCCTCCAGCCCTCCTCGACAACCTCGTCGACCACCAGCGCCGATAAACCCGAGAACACCAGCCCGACAGCAACATTCGACTCACCCACCCAGGCATCGTGCCGTCAGGCGACCACCCTCAGCCACCGGAAGTGAGCCAGAGCCGTTTACCCGACACTCCCTCGCCTGGCAGCTGGGCGTAGTGCCATCCGCGAGCGGGGACCATGTCGTCGGAGATTAGGGGCATGTCGAGCGTCTCCATGTGGCGGACATCGGTGATGACGCCGTCATCACGGGGGGTCCATCTCGCGCTGATTCTCCTGATGACCGTGCCATCACCGAAGCTGGTATGGTCTGTCGTGAAATGTAGTGACGGGTCGTGAAATGGCAGTTTAGCGGCAGTGTTACGCAAGGATCGACTCGCTGACCTGGTAAGACACCGGGGCTCCGGACGAGGTTCAAGTGTCCTCGGTGGCGCGGCTGCTGGGGGTGTCGCGCTCGACGGTCTACAAGGACCTGCCCGAACCCAGTGGCGCGGCGACCCGGGCTGGGATGAGCGCGGGAAGTGACCGGCCCGCGCCCGAAGTCAGCGGATATCGATCGTCCCGTCGAAGATCATCGGTGTCGGCCCCGGGTTGCATCCGTTGAAGGTGCTCGTGGGCATCGGGACGCCGTAGCCGATCCGGTTCGGTTCACCGTTCTGTCCCTTGGTGACGGTGATCTGGATGGCCATGGAATCCGGCGCGAACAGCATCACCGGTTCGAAGGTCGTGATCGGATAGACCAGCGACACGGTGTTGCCCTCGACCGTCAAACAGGTGACCGGACCGGTCACCCGCAGCGGCAGCGGCATGTTCCCCAACCGCCCGGTCGCGACATAAGTGCCGGTCGCGGGCCCGTCCCCCGTGCCTTGGGTCTCGACGTGCAGCACACTCAACCCCATCACCTGCATATCGCCGTTGATCGACACACTCGCCGGATCCGCGGCGGCCTGTCCCGCCCCCACCGCGAGGGCCGCGGTCGCCATCGCCGCGGCCGCGGCCAGCCGAGTAAGCCCAACAGTCATGGCGTCGTCTACCTCCTCGTCTGAGATGCTCACAGCGCCGCGTACCCGGCGTGGACCTGTTCAGGCATGAACCGACCGGATTTGGAGGTCTTCCGCGAGTGCGGCTCGTGCGATGGACCCATAGCGACGAAAAGAAACGTGTGCGATCGGCAGTGATGTCGAGATCACCGATAGTCGACGACTGGACAGCATTCCCGGGTGAACCGTGGGGTCTGTCCAGTCGCTGTTGCGGGATCACATCATGGGCATGTTCGGGAAAATCATGTTCCACGCGTTGCGCGCCATGTCCACGATCTGCATCCACATCGGTGACATCATCACCGTCCTCACCTCCTAACCCTGGGCTTTCATCGCAGGTGACTGAGGATCGCGTGTCGCGAACAAGAAAGGGTGCTCTGAACTGGGAGAATTCTGATTGCTGAGGTCGGAATTCGCACAGATTCGAGGAGCACCCTTTCGGTGGGGAAGTCTACGTCGCCGTATCCGCGGCTGGCCGCGGATGGGTCGGGTTCGCATGTCGTGTCGCAGGCGGGAGCGGTGTTGCTGCTGCGCACCGCCGAAATGGTTGGGTTGACCAGCGGTTTGTCGCAAGCGTTGGCGCCGTGGCGCAAGCCGGGGTCGGTGCACGATCCGGGCAAGGTTGTGCTGGATCTGGCGGTCGCGGTCGCGCTCGGCGGTGATTGCCTGGCCGATATCGGCATGCTGCGTGCCGAGCCGGGTGTGTTCGGGCTGGTGGCATCGGATCCGACCGTGTCGCGCGCGATCGCCGGGCTGGCCGTCGAAGCGCCGAAAGCATTGGCGGCCATCAGATCCGCGCGAGCATCCGCCCGCGCCGCGGCGTGGGATCGTGCCGGTGACCGCGCTCCCGATCACGGGATCGACGCCGAGCATCCACTGATCATCGACCTGGACGCGACCCTGACGATCGCCCACTCCGAGAAAGAACACGCAGCACCGACGTTCAAGAAGAGCTTCGGCCATCATCCGCTCGGCTCGTGGGCCGACCATGGCCCGTCCGGCACCGGTGAACCGCTGATCACGGATCTGCGACCAGGAAACGCCGGCAGCAACACCGCGGCCGACCACAAGCGAGTGCTGGCTGCGGCCCTGCAGCAGCTGCCGTGGCAGCCCGGCTACCGAGTCGGCCGGAAAGTGCTGGTGCGCACCGACTCCGGCGGCGGCACCCACGAATTCCTCAACTACCTCACTGCCCGGCATCTGCAGTACTCGGTCGGCTTCTCGCTCACCGAAACTACCGCCGCCGCAGTCGATCTCATCCCCATAGACGCCTGGGCCGAGGCATACGACACCGACGGCCAGGTCCGTGACGGCGCGTGGGTGGCCGAGCTGACCGGCCTGATCGATCTCACCGACTGGCCGTCCGGCATGCGGGTCATCGTGCGCAAAGAGCGCCCGCACCCCGGCGCGCAACTGCGGTTCACCGACCGCGACGGTCTGCGGTTGACCGCCTTCGCCACCAACGCCCGCACCGGCCAGCTCCCGGACCTGGAGCTGCGCCACCGCCGCCGCGCCCGCTGTGAAGACCGCATCCGCACCGCGAAGGACACCGGGCTGACCAACCTGCCGCTGCAAGGCTTCAACCAGAATCGGATCTGGCTCGAGATCGTCTGCCTGGCAACAGAACTCACCGCATGGATGCAGATGCTCGCCCTGGCTGATCACGAAGCGCGCCGCTGGGAACCCAAACGGCTGCGCCTGCGCCTGTTCTCCGCTGCGGCCCGCATCACCCGCCACGCCCGCCGAACCTCCCTCCGATTCTCCGCCCACTGGCCTCACACCGGCCTGATCCTCACCGCCCTCGCCCGCCTGCAACCGGGCTGACCAGCGTAAACCCACCCCGACGACCAAAAGGGCAACCACTTCCGGGCCCGTGGAACCCGGCAGCCAACCCGCTGAACGGGCCACACCGTCACACCGTTTGCGGCCGGAACGGCCGCAAAACACCAACCCGAACCCGATCAGGCCAACACCTCAGCCGCACGAAATATCTGGGCTAACACCCATAGCTGGGCATTCACCGGCTACCCCCTCAATACATCACGAACATGCCCTGCCGATCGTTCAATGGTTCATCGATTCTGGATGCAGATCGGTCGGACTACGGGGGCTGCCCGGTCGGGATCGATTCAGGTCGACGCGAAGCGGGTCTCTGCCGGCTTGCCCGCCTGTGGGACCGGTGAGCACCTACTCACTCGAATCGCCGCATCCACAGCCCTCGTTGCGGGTGCCGGGCAGACTGCGGCAGATCCTGTCTGTGCGGCGATCAACGGCGGTGTGCAGTGATGTAGCCGGGCCCGCCCCCAAGGGGTATTCGACGGGATGATCGACATCGAAGGACCCGTGCGGATGCTTGCCACCGCAGTCGCTGCCCGCGTGAGTCACAGTCGCGACGGATTTCGCGCCGCATATGCCGTCGGCCAGTCGCTGCCGTCCTCCGCGCCCGGCTCCTCGGAGTTCGCCCGCTCGAGGAGCCTTTCGAACAATGTCCGGCGGCCCTCTTTGGGAAGGAAGGAGATGTTCGACAACGTCTGCACTGCCTGCGCGATCCCGTTTCCCAGCAGCAGATCACCATGGCTTGTCCCATCGGCCTGAAGCTGCTGGATGATCTCCCCTAGCTTGCCGGGCGCCGGTTCGGTGTTGCCGATGCAAGCGCCGTCGTAGCCGGGCTTCGGGCGATTCACCCGGAACGGCGCGTGGTAGGCAGCCCGGTGCAGCCGCTTGAACCCGTCGTGAACGAGATGGACCGCGACCACGGTCTCCTCCTCCGGCCGGTCGTCGCTACCTCTGGCATCCAGAAGCGCGATCACAGACAGCAGTCGCTTATCGAGGAAGTCAGCGGCCTCTCGGACATCGGGGTCCGGGTGACCGTGGACGAGCCGCCACAGCCGAGGACGCACTACCCGACGCCACTGGTCCGCCACTCCCTGCGCAGCGGTCTTCGAGTTGGGGCCCTCCTGCTGGTCAGGGTCGTCACCACCCGAGCTCACAATCGGCAAGCAATCCTGGGTCCACCAGCTTTCGACCTCGACGATCGTATCGATGGTGTGGTTGCGCAGGGAACGAACGAACGCCCGGTACTCCGTGCCGAGGACTGCCGAATCGTCGGTCACGAGGCGAATCGTAACGCCCATAAAAACCCTCTCCGCGTCCCGCGACGCCGCCCTCGAGACCGCCGAACAGGTCACCCGCCGCGAAGGCGCCGACACCGCCGCCGACGCCTTGCGTTCGATCCGCACCACCACCGGCGTCCTCGAACCCGACGAACTGCCCGTCGGCGACTACGACGAGCTGAACGTCTCCCAAGCCGTCGCCGCGGTCAAGGACCTCACCGACCCCGCGGACATCCGCGCGATCATCGCCTACGAAGAAGCCCACAAGGACCGCCACGGCGTGGTCTCCGCCGCCCAGACCCGGCTCGCCGCGATCGCCCAAGAGGTCGCCGGTCTCATCTGAGCGGCTTCCGGCGGCGGCGAAGTTCAACACACCATCAGCTCTGCGGCGGCCGGATCCGCACCGATCCAGCACGTGGATGCCGCATGAAGGCCCGCCCTCTGAAGGGTTCGCTGTGGGTTGAGCGGGCCTGCCATCGCCGTGGTGTCGTGTGTATCACGGGTGTGCGTCGGCGGTCGGGCCCATGGCTTTGCTTGCCGCGCATCGCTGCTGGGCGGTGGCCGTCCTCATGCGAGGCCTCGGGCGAGGAGAAGGTGCCCAAGACCGCGCAGATAGTAGACGTCCTGCCTCGCGTGTGCCTGAAACCTCGGTTCACACATGCCTTTCGGCGTGTCAGGGGTAACCGGTGTTGTGCCGGTTGCGGATACCCGGGTGGGTGCGATTCTTTGCCCGCCTCGGATACGCGCGCTGCCGCTGAACCAAGCACACGAATTCCCTTGCCGGCGGCAGCGCCCCCGGCCCGCCTGCCACACCGGCGCGGCCGGTTCGTCGAGGATAGGCCAGGTGCGGACCCGTTTCCACGAGGACCTCGACAAGCTCGCCGCCGGTCTGCAGGCGATGTGCCTGCGTGATCGCAGCGCCATCGCCGCTGCCACCCACGCACTGCTGGATGCCGATCTGCAGCAGGCCGAACACGCCATCGACCTCTGCGCCGACATCGCCACTGCCGGCCAGGAGTGTGAGCATGCCGCGGTGCGGCTGCTGGCGTTGCACGCTCCGGTGGCCGCGGAACGGCGGCAGGTCGTCACCGCCGTTCAGATGGTCGGTGACTTCAGCCGTATGGGTGTCCTCGCCGAGCGCATCGTCGAGATCGCCCGCCGCCGCCCGAGCCCGCGGTACTGGACTCCGTGCGACCGATCCTCGCGCGCATGGGCTCGGCCGCTATCGCGGCGGCCATCAACGCCGCCGCGGTGCCGACCACCCGTGATCCCACCGACGCCGCGCGGGGACTGCGCGCCGAGGTCGATCCCACCCAGGTGCGGCTACCGACTCGAGACGTTCACTACCCCCGGACCTGACGCTGTCGTGCCTGGCCTGGCCGTCCCTGGAGGAGACCGTCGTCGAGCCCGGCAAATCACGCGTTGGCGTAGCCACCGGCATTCCACACCAACCAGCGAAAGCGCTGCGGGGGTAGGGCCTGGCGAGCGGGCACACCCGGTGCCGGAGAGTGCGGCCAAAACGCCACACCGCACCGATGACAGTAGAAACCGGCCTGCCACACCGCATGCGCGTTGCGACGTCCCCGAACGATTCGGCCGTTGCGGCGAATACGGCACACCGCGACAGTGAGCAGGACAGCGCCTGGCGTCGCCAATGCCCCGAGGAACATGACCATGGCCAGGGCAGCAACCCCGTGCGATACCCCGGGCACGGGATGCGCGATCCCATCGATCGCCGGAACGATCCCTGACATCGCTGGAACTAGCAGTACCAGTGCGAAGAAGGTCAGCCACCCAGCGGGGGTACGGGCAGGCTCGCGGGCCAGGCTGTGGGCCAGTGCAGTTGTGTGGGTGCGGTCGACAGTGGCAGTGCCGAACACCGGCACCAGACCCGTGGAGGCGATTGCAACGCCGGAATAGACGTTCGTCCCGAAGCTGGTCGACACGCCATCGGCATGCAAGGCGGGCACACTCTGCACCAAGTCGAGTTGGTGGCAGTGCGGACACGTCAGGTCGACGTCCATACGGGCGACCCCCTTCGAAGCCGTTGCGCTGTAGCGGCGCGTCTGTGGTGCTGGTACCTGCAACGAAAGCTGTGTGGGGTATCCAACACCGATCGTCATCTGCTGTCGAGAGCTATCCGTGAGCTTATGCATCGACAAGTCCCTTCCGTCATTGGCTGATGAGTCGATTCGCGTTTCGTGGCCAGCCGCTGGTCGTAGTCCGCACTGGTCAGCGCCTCATTCCAGGTCTCGATCCAGACGCGAATGTCGGCGTTGAGTCGACGGACCGAGGGTGTGGTTTATCCCAGGCGTGGGCCAGCGACCGCGTCGATCAGTGCGTCGCGTCGTGAGGCGCGAATACCAGCGTGTCGGTGGTACACCTCATCCACCTGGGCGTCGGAGATCGAGCGGGGCCGGCCGGGACGTGGCTCGTCCAGCAGGCCAGCCGAGACGGTCGCCGGGCGAACCGGTTGCGCCACCTCGTGATCGTCTTCCAGGAGACACCGAGTTCACGGACGATCTGCGAGTTGCTTGACTTTCCTTCGCAGGTAGGAGCAATTTGTGCTCGTAGCGCCGACTTGAGCATTGCTGGGCCCACGAGCCCACGTCTGCAACTGGGCACGCTCGTCATCGGTCAACGCAACATTCACCGCACTCAGGCTCGGCACCGGCACAGACGGCAACTGACCGCGAATTTACGACTCTGAACACTAGGCATGCTGCCTCAGTGTCAGTCATCTTGACCTGCACAGGGAGACGTGTCCTAGCTGAATCGGCTGCGGGGCTCCAGGTGGGACGATCTATATGTACTCACTCGGGATTTCGCTGGCTTCGGCCGATCTGTTAGGACCGCTATGGTGTCGGGCCCAGATTGCAGCCGCAGAACAATATTGGTAGGTCATCCGCTCTGGCAATATCGGGACGTACGGCATTCGCCGATCGGGATCGGGTTGGCCGCAGCGAGTTCGGTCAACATGCCGGTGCTGTCGGCTGCGCAGCGTCGCGCCGGACGCGAACTCGGACGGCTTCGGCGGTCGCGGATTCCAAGCAAACCCTGCCGTGCACGTATTCGTCCGCGGTGCTGCTGGTCGGGGTGCTGCTGAACACTCTGTTCGGGTGGTCGCGGGCAGATCCGATCGCCGCCTTGGTAATCGCGGTGATAGCGGTGAAGGCAAGGCCGCGACGCCCGGTACTACTTGGCATCTGGCGCGGCGACACCGCTGCCCCGCAACGGCCGTCATGGCCGCGACCGGGGCGGCCGGGCATCCTTGCGACTGCTGCGAACATTGGCGTTCCGAGGAGAACTCCGGAGCCCCCGCAGCGACACCTGATGCTTCGCATTTCCACCCGACCGCACCCGGCTACCACCAAGCGATGACTACGCATCCGATAGCGACGCACTCCGGTCCGGGCACTGACAGCGCACACCGTGCGGTCACCTCGACTGTGGAGGATCGGTTATGAGGCGGTCTCTCTGGGCAACGCCAGTGTTTTCGGGTCGACAACTGTCGTGGAGCGGGTCCACGAGGTAACGACCCGTTCGCTGGGATGGGTGATCGTTGCCGGTTCGATCGGTGGGGCTACGTCGAGCAACCCGTGGTCGGCGCAGTAGCGGTCGTTGTAGATGGTGTCGAAGTAGCGCTGCGGTCCATCGGGAAACACAGCCGCGATCGTGGTGTCGGCATCGAACACTCGAGCAGCCCAGCCGGCGACGAGCGCGACCGCGCCCACACTCCAGCCGCCAGACGCATGGTGGGTCGCGGCCAGCGTCCGAGCAGCCCACACGGCCTCCGAGGGCGCCACCCAGTGCACTTCGTCGAATGCGGGGTAGTCGACATTGGCCGGGAAGATGCTTGAGCCGAGGCCACGCATCAGGCGTGGACCAGCCGGTTGACCGAAGATGGTCGAGGCCACCGTGTCGACGCCGATCAGCTTCAGGTCGGGGTTGAAGCGGCGCAGCACCCGTGACACACCGGCCGAATGGCCACCCGTGCCGACAGCGCACACCAGGACGTCCACGTTGCCGAACTGCTCTATCAGCTCGAGCCCTAAGGATTCGTAGCCGTCGACGTTGTCGGGATTGTTGTACTGGTCCGGGCTCCAGGCGCCGGGGTGATGATCCAGCAGTTCCGCGACCCGGTCGCGGCGTGCCTGTTGCCAACCTCCGGTCGGGTGCGGTTCGGTCACGAGGTCGACCCGCGCGCCGTATGCTGCCAGCATCCGCGAAACGATGGGCTCCAATCCAGGATCGGTGACGACGGTGACGGGGTGGCTGTGGACGATTCCGGCCAAGGCCAAGCCCAAGCCCAGGGTTCCGCTGGTCGATTCGATGATCGGTGCGCCCGGTGCGAGATCGCCTCGTTCTTCGGCGCGCCGCACCATGTGCAGTGCGGGGCGGTCCTTCATTCCACCTGGGTTGAAGCCCTCGAGCTTGGCCCAGAATCCGCGACCGGCCGGGGCCAGTGGGACGCCGACTCGCAGTACGGGGGTGTTGCCGACCAGTCCGTGTGGCTGCCGGGCCGCCCCTGGTGCGCCGATCAAGCCGGCGGGTACGTCGGTGCGACTGTCGAACATAATGTGGTTCATCACTATTGCTTCCTGTATTTGAACCGCTGTCCATGCGGCCTGAACGATGAGAGGGCAGCGAACACCGGTCGACAGCACAACACCGTCGGCCTGGCGCTGACCTGTCAGCGTCGAGCGATACAGAGTCGAGTCAGGATGTCGCGCCTATCGGCGGGCAAGGGTCTGCCCGGTGGAGCACGGACACCGCCGGTGGGCCGCGAGAGTACGGCCGCAAGGACGACGAGGGCCGTCACTAGCATCAGCCCGAGCAATTGCACTGGCAGAACGGTTGATGCGGTGCCGGGCAGCAGCGACTTGACGATGCAGTGAGCGATGTGTGGCCCGCAGTGATCCTCTATGGAGCGCAGGTTCGCATCATCGGGGTCGTGTCCATGCATGGCTGCCTGGTCGGCGCCCGCGACAGGAGAGACCGAAGCATGCGCGTGTGCGCCAGGTTCGAGCAGCCCACAGTCGATCGTCGGTGCGATGAGCAGCGCTGCTACGAGCAGCACCAGCGTGGAACCGCCACGCCGCAACAGTCCGATGAGGCTTGCGATTACGTGAACTTCGGGCCCACTATCCAACCGGGACGAACTTGCTGCGCCCGCCTCGGTGGCGAATCGGCGCTCGAGTAGTCCGATGCCAGGCTTGGGTGTGGCGGCGAAGATCGCGTCAGCGGCGATGCGGCGCCCGGAGTAGCGAGTTGCTTGACTCATCACTACCTCCATTCGCCTTTGATTGGCCACCAACAACTTTGATCGCTTCCGCAGGTAGTGCGGCCGCTTGTTCTCACAATACCCTAGGGGGGTATATTGTCAATAGTGGGCGACGGGATTTCTCGAGCCCTCTGTCCGAACGGCCTCGGCAGCAGCGGGCTTGTCCTGCAATGCGGTGTCGGATATTCCAGTTTTCGCGTGGCCGCTATTGCTCAGTCAACTGGTAACCGAATGGCTCGAAGCGATGACTACCTCACCGCCGGCACCGCGTGCGGCACCTCGGCCATGTTGAGCGGTATCGCTCGTGGCCGATGTGCTGTGGTTGGCGACATTGCCTCGAGGCGGCATCAGCTGTCCCGGCGTCCAGGTGTGGCGCTGAGCCGCAGATGAGGGTCGAGCCGCTCCGGCGGCCGCGTCGCTGCGCAACCGCCGTAGCCCATGATCGAGTGCTCATCCGGCCAGCGCTGTTGGGCGGCCTGCTCGTGCTGGCCAGCGCGGGTGCTCGGCGTCGATGACGAACACGTGTGTGTGCTGGTAGTGGCGTTCGTCGACCCGGACGGCGTCGGCGAGCCGACCGGGCTCGAGGGACTCGATCTCGTGCAGATGCGTCAGCTCTGCCGGATCGTGGCGCGGCCACATCCGTATTCCCACTATGGTCCCGGTACCGGCGAGCACGGCCAGCGCCATCCAGGTCGCGGTGTACCCGGCGGCGGTGGTAAGCCATCCGGCGATCGGGTAGGTGATCAGCCACGCCAGGTGCGAGAGCGAGAATTGAGCGGCGAAGAGCGCGGGCCGGTCGGCGGGCCGCGACGAGCGCCGCAGCACCTGACCGGTGGGAGTGAGCACGGCCGCTGTTCCCGCGCCGACCACTGCCCACACCACGATCGCGGCGCCCCAGCGCCAATCGCCGCCGCTCGCGGTCGACAACGCGATGGCCGATCCGAGTCCGGCGAGCAGGGTGGCGGCGCCCGCGAGCATCACCGGCCGCGCGTCGAGGCGTTCGAGGACGCGGGGAAGCAGCAGCGCGACGATCATGGTGCCCAAACCGTTCGCGGCCAACAGCATCGCCACACCGGACTGGGTTCCGCCGAGGGTGTCACGCACGTAGTTGACGGTGTTGACCATGATCACCGAGCCCGCGGCGGCGACGACCAGGTTCAGGCCCAGCAGCCCGCGCAGCCGCGGCGTCGCGGCGAAGATCCGGATGCCCACCGCGATCCGTTCTCCGAAGGTGCCCTCGGCGGCGGTCCGCGCGTCCGGGATGCGGGTGGTGATCACCAGGGCGGCCGAGACGGTGAATCCGATGGCGGTGCCGACGAACAGCCAGTGGAAGCTGATGACGGCCAGCGCTGCCGCGGCCAGCATCGGGCTCAACAGCGTCTCCATCGTCGCGGCCAGCTGGGCGGCCGACAGTGCCTTGGTGTAGTCGCGTTCGTCGGGCAGGATGTCGGGGATGATGGCCTGGTAGGTGGGGGTGTAGGCCGCCGAGGCGGTCTGCAGTACCGCGATCAGCACATAGATGTGCCAGACCTGGTCGATGAACGGCAGTGCCAACACCACCGCGGCCCGGATTGCGTTGAGCCCGACCAGGAACAGTCTGCGGGGGAACCGGTCGGCATAGGCGGCCGCGATCGGTGCGATGGTGACGTAGACCAGCATCTTGATGGTCAGCGCGGTGCCGAGGACGGCGGACGCGTCGGCTCCCGCGAGTTCGTATGCGAGCAGTCCTAGGGCCACGGTGGTCAGACCGGTCCCGAACAGCGCCGACACTTGGGCGGTGAACAGACGCAGATAGTCACGGTGGGCGAACAACGAGGTGATCATCTCGAAAGCACTTTCTCGGAATGGTTAGCGGTGGTGGAGCGCGAGTCGATGGACAGTCGCAGCCGCACATGGGGGACTCCTTGGTCTGGTGTCGCGAGTCGGACGGGCTCGGTTTGATGGTCAGTGGTGGTGGGGTGCGCGGGCGGTCAGGGTGAAGGCCGCCGTGCGGACGACTCCTTGGTGCTTGAAGTCGAGGAACAGGCGGTATGACCCGGGCCCAGGTGCGGCAGTGTGGAACGTGATGTCCGGACCGGGGGCGGTCACTCCGTCCCCAGGTTCGCCATTGGGATGCACGTGGACATAGGCCAAGTCGCCGGCCCGGATGACGACCAGGTGCCCGAAGGCCGCCAGATAGGGCTGCAGGTCGGTGACCGGGGCGCCGTCTTTGCGGACCGTGAGGCTCAGTAGGCCCCCGTCGCCGGTGGTGAGATCGCCCGCCAGTTCGACCTCATAACCGTCTACCGCGGCGATGCGGGCGGGGGCCGGAGTGGGGAGAGGGGCGTAGTTGCCGGCGACGGCGAGGTCCGCTCCGAGGGTGATGGTGCGGCCGAGGTGGCGGGGGGCGATATCGGTGAAGACGCGGTAGGCGCCGGCCGCCGGCAGGTTCAGGCGCACCGACCAGGTGCCGTCGGCCTCGCGCCGCGGATGGACATGCCAGAATCCGGTCAGTTCGCGACGGACCACGATCAGATGCAGCTCTCGATCGTGGATGGGGGTGTACTCGGTGACGGGCCTTCCGTCTGGACCGACGATGCGGAACCGGAAGTCGATCTCGCCCGGTAGCAGCACGGTGTCCTGCAGCTCGAGCGAGTACCCGTCCTGGGTGATCAGCAGTCCGCTGGGGAAAGCCGAGGCGCCGTGACCGGCGTGATTCGTAGCAAGGGCGGGCTGGTGGCCGCTGTGCGCGTGATGCGAGCTGAGACCGGCACGTCCGGCGGGCGTGCCATGGCTCGGAGAGTGGCCATGGGAGGTGCGCATGGCGTCGTGGGCGTGGTTCGGGGTGCTCATCGTCGTAATCTCCTGTTGTCGTTGTCGGCGGGACACGAGAACCATATACCCCCCCGGGGTATATGGCAAGCGGGGGGTTCGGCGCCCAGGTGTAGCTGCCCAGCGCGCAAGGATCACCGGAGATGACAGCCGGGGCCGGGAAGGTGCCGCCGGACGGGCCGATGGGGTTACGACCGGACGGCGGAACAGGTTGAAGCGTGGCAGCACGGCGGATTGGCAAGAAGTGCTGTCTACATCCGGAAAGGGGAGCGGGACCGGTAAGGCACGACCGGGCCGGGCCCGGCGCTGCGCACCTGGATCCGGCCTGCGTGGGCAGCGACGAGGTACGCGGGTGCGATACCGATGTCGTCGCGTCGACAGCCGAGTGCGGCGTCGATGTGGCAGAACCCATCGTCTCGGTGTCGGCCTGCCATCGGCGTCGGGTCGGTCTCAGGCCCTTGTGACTGTGGTGCCCGACCGGGATACCGGCAGCACGTCGGGGCAACGTCTATGACTACCTCGTCGAATCTGAAGTCACTACAGCCTTCGCCGCAGCAGCCGTACTGGCCGTCCTGACTCAATGCTCCCGCCGGTCCTGCCCCGCGTCCGCCACGGTGAGTGCAGGCTCGGCGACTGCTGCCGCGTCCCCGGCCTCAGCTACTACGACTTGGCCTACCGGTTTGATGCGACCACGCTGATTTACGTGGGCGCCAGTGCTGGTCTACGGCGAAACTCAGCAGGTGAGCCGGGCGGTACGCTTGCACTGGCGTGTACGCATTCGCGGTTCGCCGCATTATGGAATCGGCGAGCCAGCTGAGCGGCGATCGCCCACCAGGTGATTTGGGCTGCTCGCAGCGGTCGGAGCGAATTTCACCTGTCTCAGGCGGTGAGGGGGTGGATCTCATCACACAGCCGAGAGACTATGGATGCAGGTAGTAGATTGTTTCGCGACGATGTCGATCGAGCGTCTGCGATGTCGCATCTACGGTGCGGAAATGTCATGGATGGAGGTGGTACGGGTGAAGGCATTGGGTGATCGCGCCGATTGCGTCCAAGGGGCGACAACGTCGTTCTGGATGGCGGTCGATTCGCCGACGTACCGCCTGACGGTTCAGCCTTCGACCCGCGCATGCCCCCGTCGCACCACTTCCGTAGTGGGCGCACCGTGAGGCTTTTGAGCCGGCTGCGGCGTCCGTCGGTGGTGGCACTGCTGATGGCGGTGTTGCTGGTTGCCCCGACGATCGACTGCGCGCTACTCGACGGTGAGCACCACCTGCACGCCGGTGTCGTCAACACCAGCGCTTCGACGGGTGCGGCACATGGTCATCACGCCGACCACGCGATCGGTCATATGACAGATGACTGTGATCAGCACATGAGTCATTGCATCGTGAAGTCGGTGCTGCCCGCCGGTGCGGGACTTCTTCTGCCGTTGCTGTGGCTGGCGCTGGTGGGGGCTGCGGCGGTTGGGGCCGTGTACCTCCTGTCGACGGGCGGCGGTGGCGTTCGGGGACCGCCGATATTCCGCGTGCCCGTGCTGAACGGGCAGGATATCCTCGCCAGATTCTGTATCGCCCGACGCTGATCGGTCAGCGCCAGGCCGACGTTGTTGTGTTGTCGGCCGGTGTCCGCTGCCCGCTCAACGTCTCACCGTCCCGTGCGGCGGTTCGGATACAGAAAGCGACAGTCATGAACAACCTCGTCTTCGGCAAACCCGCCGAGACATCTGCGGTTCCGGTAGTCGCGAGGGAACCCAGTTCCTTGGTCGGCAATACCCCGGTCCTGTGGGTGGGTGCGCCGTTGGCGCCCGCCGGGAGGGGATTCTGGGCCAAGTTGGAAGGGTTCAATCCTGGGGGTATGAAGGATCGGCCCGCACTGCATATGGTGCGGCGCGCCAAGGAACGAGGCGATCTGGCACCCGGAGCGCGCATCATCGAGTCCACGAGCGGCACTCTCGGATTGGGATTGGCGCTGGCGGGAACGGTGTATCGCCACCCGGTGACCGTGGTCACCGATCCGGGCCTGGAGCCGATCGTCGCGCGCATGCTGGCGGTCTACGGGGCACGAGTCGAACTCGTGGCCGAGCCGCATCCCACCGGTGGCTGGCAGCAGGCGCGACGTGACCGCGTCGGTGAACTTTTAACGCTGGAGCCTGGCGCGTGGTGCCCTGAGCAGTACAGCAACCCCGATAACGTCGAAGGCTACGAATCCCTGGCGCTCGAGCTGCACCAGCAGCTAGGTGGGGTGGATGTACTGGTGTGCGCGGTCGGTACGGGAGGTCACTCGGCTGGAGTGGCGCGAGTCTTGCGCCGATTCAACCCGCACATGAAGCTGATCGGGGTGGACACGGTCGCCTCCACGATCTTCGGCCAGCCCGCGGGGACCAGACTGATGCGAGGCCTGGGTTCCAGCATTTTCCCGAAAAACGTCGATTACGCCGCATTCGATGAAGTGCATTGGGTGGCACCGTCGGAGGCGGTGTGGGCATGTCGCACTTTGGCGGGCACGCAATACGCCACCGGTGGATGGAGCGTCGGCTCTGTCGCGTTGGTCGCCGGGTGGGCGGCGCGTATCCACTCCGCGGACACCCGGATCGCGGCGGTGTTCCCAGATGGGCCGCAACGCTATTTCGACACCATCTACAACGACACCTACTGCGACGAGCACGGCCTGCTCGATGCCGACCCACCGATCGAACCGGATGTCATCGACCATCCTGCCGCGCGTGTGGTGCACTCGTGGACCCGCTGCAGCACCGTCGTACCTCCCAGCACCCTTGCAGGAGATAGCGCACCGTGACCGTATTCCAGAAGTTCCGCAGCTTCGACCTCGCCGCGCGACTGCTGATGGTCAACCAGTTCGGTATCAATCTCGGGTTCTACATGCTGATGCCGTATCTGGCCGGCTACCTCGCCGGGCCGCTGGGACTGGCCGCATGGGCAGTCGGGTTGGTGCTCGGCGTGCGCAACTTCTCCCAGCAAGGCATGTTCCTGATCGGCGGCACACTCGCCGACCGGCTCGGCTACAAACCTCTGATCGTCGCGGGGTGTCTGCTGCGAACCGGCGGTTTCGCCCTGCTGGTATTCGCCACGTCACTGCCCGGTCTGCTGATTGCTTCCGCGGCCACGGGGTTCGCGGGAGCACTGTTCAATCCAGCCGTGCGCGCCTATCTGGCGGCTGACACCGGCGAACGCCGCGTAGAAGCGTTCGCGGTGTTCAATATCTTCTACCAAGCGGGCATCCTGGCTGGCCCGCTGGTGGGCCTGGCATTGATGGCCCTGGATTTCCGAGTGACGGCTGCGGCCGCGGCGGTGGTGTTCGCGGCGCTGACGGTAGCGCAGCTGTTTGCCCTGCCGGCTCGCCGCGGGGAGACCGGTGCCGAGCATGCTTCGGTGCTCGACAATTGGCGCACCGTGGCGGCGAACCGCAGGTTCGTTTGGTTCTCGCTGGCGATGATCGGCTCGTATGTGCTGTCGTTCCAGGTCTACCTCGCCTTGCCGCTCCAAGCGGAATACGTGGCGGGCGAGCGGTCCCAGGTGCTGGTATCGGCATTGTTCGTCGTCTCCGGTGTCGTGGCCGTCGCGGGGCAACTGCGCATCACCTCCTGGTTCAAAGCGCGCTGGGGAACCGGGCGCAGTCTGGTGGTCGGCATGACAATTCTGGCCGTGTCGTTCCTGCCTGTTCTCGCGGTCCCGGGACCCGGGCGCTTCGGCGTCGCCGCTGCGGTCGTTGCGCTGTTGGTCTCGACGGCGTTGCTGGCGGTGGGCACCGCGGCGGTATTTCCCTTCGAGATGGACACCGTCGTATCACTCGCCGGCGGGAAGCTGGTGGCAACCCATTACGGGTTCTACAACACCATCGTCGGCGTCGGTATCCTGGCGGGCAATCTCGCCACCGGCGCTGTGGTCGGTGCCGCGCGAACTGCCGGCGCGGATTGGGCGGTGTGGACCGGGCTCAGCGTGATCGGAGCACTCGCCGCTGTCGCGTTGCACAGGCTCGACCGCGTGGCCGCTGATCGCCTCACCGGAGAAGGCGATGAAGCGCCTCCCCGTGAGAGTGGCCACCAAGCCCCCGACCGTACGGCGCCGGAACCGTCGCCGGTCGAACCGGCCCTGGTACCGATGGATCGGCCGGATGAAGAACCAGCGAGCTACAGTCGCCGCACCCAGTGGTGATGGATGTGCTGGACGGCGGCTTCCTCGAACTGTTCTGCGGTGATGAGGTGATCGACCCGGAATGGAATCAGCGTCGAGAGGAGCCAGCGCCGGTGATGAGACCACCTCGCAGTCGGGCTCGTGACGCCGACTCGGCTGCCTGAGTTCACCGCCGGGCCTGATACCCCGCC
Source organism: Nocardia gipuzkoensis (assembly GCF_021183645.1). Lineage (NCBI taxonomy): Bacteria > Bacillati > Actinomycetota > Actinomycetes > Mycobacteriales > Nocardiaceae > Nocardia > Nocardia gipuzkoensis. Next base: position 2,765,765 of record NZ_CP089225.1, read on the forward strand.
GCACGCCGCCGAGGATTGAGCGTCGACGCTGATACTGATGTAGCGCGCCCGCTGACGCCTAGTGCGGAACTTCTCGGACGCCGGATCGGCGATACCCGGCTGTTCGGCCACGTATCGCTACATCGTCCGGAACCGTCCTGGGCATGATGGCCTATATCGCGTTCGGATTCAGGCTCCCTCGGCAGCGGTGTTGACCCTACGATAGTCTTATACCCCTACCCCGTATAATACTGCTGACGGAGATGCTGAATCATGTCATCGGCGGATAGTTACTTCACGCGTGAAGGCGCAAACATCGCTTACCAATTCGTAGGCTCCGGCTCGCCCGTGGGTTATGCGCACGGCGTCCTGCTCAGCCGTGCCGCCGTGCGCGGACTGGGGCTGTTCGATGTCGGCGCTCTGGCGGAGGGGCGACGATTGTTGACCTATGACCAACGAGGCCATGGTCACTCGACAGGGCGCCCAGTGGTGCAGGACTACAGATTCGAGAACTTCAGCCAAGATCTGCTAGGGCTGATGGATGCGTTGGACATCGACCAACCAATCGACTTCGTCGGCTCGTCCTTGGGCTGTGACGTGGTGCTGCGTTCTGCTATCGCCGCGCCACACCGGTTTGGTCGCCTGGTGCTGATGATCCCGCCAGTTGCCTGGGAGAGTGGCCCGGTGCAAGCACGGCACTGGTACCTCGAGGCCGCCTCCGCCATCGAAAACCTTGGAGCACCCCAATGGCTCGAGCAGTGGGCACACAGTGACCCGCTTCCCATTTTCGCCGACTATCCCGAGTTCGGCTTCTGTCCCGATGTCCCCGACGAATTACTCGCCCCGATCCTCAGGGGCGTCGGGCTATCCGACCTGCCTGCGCAGGAAGCAATAGCCACACTCGGCCATCCCACCCTGATCCTCGCCTGGGACACCGACCCATTGCATCCGGTCTCCACCGCCAGAGAACTGCACGAACTGATACAGAACTCGAGACTTCACGTGTCGACCTCGGTCGCCGACATCAAGACCTGGACAGGACGCATCGCGCAATTCCTCGCCCAGTGAATCGGCCCGCGCCGAACTTCGCGATTGCTGACACCCCCAAGGCTGCAGTAACGAGCATGGCAGGGCGGATTGACCTTACTCGGCAGGCTCGGCCCGCCCTGCCCTCAGCGCGGCCGACCCGTCAGTGGCCGACCTCGCGTGCCCGACGCCGATGCGACACACCGACCAGGTTCTCGATCCTGCCGTGGCTCTGAGATCGAGTTCGATCCGACCGGCCGCCGTGCACCGGGTGGGATGGCGAAGCATGATGCCGAGCGATATCCAGCCCAGCTTTCCGGACTCGACAAGCCCTCCCGCCAGGGCATCCACTCCGGCGACATCAGGCTGGCGATTCTTGACCGACCGCACCGACGGTCGCAGGCAGTATCGATGAGCAGTGGATTGACCGGAGGGTAGTCGGCACGCGGTCTCGTAGTCGCTGCGATGAGTCGTGGCTGTTTGCCCGGGAGCGGTCGGCCGAGTTTTACCCTTGCGCCCGCAATGGGCGACATTCTCCCAATACGGGCTTGACAGCCAGATACCCTAGGGGGGTATGGTACGGATCCGGTTGTTCCATCGTTCCGGGAAAGGCGAACCGACATGTCTGTCCAAACTGCACCAGCCACGCGAAAGTGGTTGGCTCTCGCGGTGATTGCCGCTGCTCAGTTCATAGTCATCATGGACACCTCGATCATCGGCATCGCGCTGCCGAAGATGCAGACCGAGCTCGGGTTCTCTCAGGAGAACCTGACCTGGGTCTTCAATGCCTACGTCGTTGCCTTCGGCGGCCTGTTGCTGCTCGGAGGACGACTATCAGACCTGCTGGGCGCCCGCCGGGTGTTCGCAGCGGGCTGGCTTGTCTTGCTCGTCGGATCGGTGATCGCCGGTGCCGCGGGCAATGCCGGCATCGAGCTGGTCGGCCGCGCCGTGCAGGGTGGTGGGGCGGCGCTGATCGCACCTTCGGCGCTGACGTTGCTGATGATGCTGTTCGGGTCCTCGCCGCAGGAGTTGACGAAGGCTTTGGCGGTTTACGGCGCAGCGGCCCCGGCCGGTGGTACAGCGGGTGTCTTCCTCGGTGGTGTCATCACCGAGTACATCAGCTGGCCTTGGGTTTTCTACATCAATATCCCGATCGCGGTTCTCGCGCTGATCGCCGTCCCCGCTCTGATGCCGAGTGCACCTGCGCGTTCGGGTTCGGTGGATCTGCTCGGAGCGATCTCGGTGACCGCCGGATTGGCTGTGGCCGTCTACGGGATCGTCCGGGCGCCTGAGGTCGGCTGGATTTCCGGGCAAACCTGGGTCGCCCTTGGCACGGCGGCCGCGTTGCTCGCCGGTTTCGTCTTCGTCCAGTCCCGACGCGACGAACCGCTGATGCGGCTCGGCATCTTCCGCGCGCCGAACCTCGCTGCCGCCAACCTCGCTCAACTACTGCTCGGAGCGGCGTGGGTGCCGATGTGGTTCTTCCTGAATCTGTACCTGCAGCAGGTACTCGGCTACAGCGCATTCCCGTCCGGTGCGGCGCTGCTGCCGATGACCACGCTGATCATGCTCGGAATGATCGTCCTCGCTCCGCGGGCGATGCAGCGTTTCGGCGCCAAGCCGATGATCGTGACCGGCTTGGTCGTGTTGGGTCTCGGTCTGGGCATCATGTCGTTGGTGCGCCCGACCGGTAACTTCTGGGCTGATGTGCTGCCCGCGTCGCTGGTCGCCGCCGGTGGCATGTCCTTGGCGTTCATTCCCTCGCTGGGTACCGCTATTTCCGCGGCGCGGCCGGAGGAGGGCGGGCTGGCCTCGGGGATTGTCAATGTCAGCTACCAGGTCGGCTCAGCTCTCGGCCTGGCCGCGATGACGGCGGTGGCGACCGCGTTCGGCACGGAGAATCTCGGTGATCTGCCGAGGCTGACCGACGGCTTCTCCGCAGCGTTCCTGGGTGCCGCTGTCATCGCCGTCGCGGGCGCAGCTATCGCAGCGGTTACGATGCGTAGCCCAGCGCCGGAACTCAGTGCCGAGCCGTCTGACAGGTGACCCTCGGGGCTGCTCAGACGCTTCGAAATTCGGGGCCTGGTCGTAGAGGACGCACGATGTCCTCTACGACCAGGCCCCCGGTTCATTGAGACCTGTCCCGTCGCGCGCGATGTCGTTCGCCGTCGACCTGCTGCCGTTGCCACTCCCTGTTTCGAGCGCTATGGCGGGTGACGGAAAGGCAAGCGCGAATCAGCGGCGGCCGGATCGGCTGCCTTGCAGCCTGACAGGACCGATCGTGGAGGCGGTCGACGCATCACTCGCTATGTCGTGAGTACGCTGCCTCGAACGCGATCGGGCGGTGCATCCGCACACGGCTGCCGGTCAGCGGACGTATGACAGTACGCTCATCATCCCGGCTTCGCCGTGATAAATGTTGTGGCAGTGCACCATCCACTGCCCAGGGTTGTCGGTGTCGAAGTCCACCTCGAGGGTTTGCATGGGCAGCACGATCGAGGTGTCTTTGCGAGGCCCGGTGCCGGTGGCGGTAACGACCTGGAAGGTGTGGCCGTGCAGATGCATGGGGTGGAACATCATGGTTGTGTTGTTGAACCGCAACCGAACTCGCTGTCCCTCGGTCACATCCAGCGGCGTGTGGTCGGGAAACTGCTTGCCGTTGATTGTCCAGACGTATCCACTGGTGTCCGAGCCGAGTGTGACATCGAAAGTCTTGTCCGGCTTGCGGTTGGGCAGGCGCACCGACTCGGCGGCGACGAGCCGATCGGCGGTGACCGGCGGGGCGGACAGCTCGGCGGGGCGCACGTCGGCCGCAGGCACGGTGCCACCGCCGGTACGGACGACGGCGAACGCCTGACCTGTTTTACCTTCGGCTGCGGCGACCAGCGGGAATACGCCGTCGGCGAGTTCGACGATCGCGTCGTAGCGTTCGCCCATGCTGATCAGCAGACTGGCGCCGGTGACCGGTTGTACCGGGTAGCCGTCGCTGTGGGTGACCCGCAGTTGGTGGCCGCCGAGGGTGACGCGGAACGCCGTGTCGGAGGCTGCGTTGATGATCCGCAGCCGTATGCGCTGGCCGGGGCGTCCGGTGAAGGTCACCGGGTCGGTGCCGAGCCGTCCGTTGATCAGGTAGTACGGGTAGGTCACATCACCGGTGTCCGAACCGAGCGGAGCGTTGGGGTCAGTGGGCATCGACATCGTCGATGAAATGCCGGGATCGGTGCCGCCGTGACTCATGCCTCCGTGGTTCGTACCACCGGAACCGCCCATGTCCATGCCGGCCATGCCCCTTCTCGCGCAGCTGATCGCAGGCGGTAGCCCAACGCCATAGGGAAACAACCATCCGCTACTGGTGCGCTGCCAGAGCTTCTAGACCGGCCCCAGGGTCGAGCTTGCTCGATATCGCCCCATCCAGCTCGCCAGCGCCGCCTTGCGAGCGCCGACCATGGCTACCGATCGGCGCTGGCGTTGCCCAGTAGCCCCGTCCATGTCGACCTGTCATCGGCGCACCTGGGGCCTCAGCCCCGACGCCCACACGGCGGTTCCTTCACCGAACAATGCTTGCAGCTGAACAACCGGAGCGAGCGCAGTCACCGCAGGAGTCTGTGTCAGATGTTGCCGATTCAGTCCGTTCGGGCCTGTGGCGTGATCAGTTCGGTGTTTGTCCGGATCGCGACATTAGATGTCCGTCCAGGGGATTGGGTACAACTACTTCACCGCCCTACGCTCCATCCATGCCGAAGCTGAGTTATCGCGGGCGCGACGGGTGCCCATTACACGCCACCGTTGTCGGCACCGGTCCTGCGCTGATCCTCATGCACGCCGGCGGACCGGATCACGAGAGCATGCTGCCGCTCGCCGAGCGGCTGGCCGACCGCCATATGGTGGTGCTACCGGATCTGCGCGGCTACGGCCGGTCGGTCTGCGCCGATCCGGCGCGGCATACCTGGGCCCAGTACACCGACGACGTCGTCTACCTGCTGGACTACCTCGGCCTGCCAGCCGCGTCCTTCGGCGGTGCCGGCCTCGGCTCGACCATCACCCTTCGCATGGCCGCCGAAAACCCGCGCCGGGTGCGCGCGGGGGTGTTGATCGGGGTTGAGGACATCGAGGATGACGCGGCGAAAGAGGAGGAGATCCGGTTCCTGGATGCTTTCGCCGAGCGGGTCGCAGCGGACGGTATCGAGGCGGGATGGGCGCCGATCCTGGCCGGTTTCCCGCCGGTGGTCGGCGCTATGGTGCGTGACGCGATACCGCGATCGGACCCAGCGAGCATCGTTGCCGCCGCGGCCATCGGCCGTGACCGGTCTTTTCGCGATGTCGCCGAACTGGGCGCGATCACCGCGCCTATGCTGGTGTTCCCCGGCACGGACGCACGTCACCCCGCCGCGCTGGCCGAGCATGTTGCGAAAGTACTTCCCCATGGGCGTTTGGCGCCGGTGACGATATCGGGCGACCTACAGACCGCCGAGGATCTCGCGCGGGTGACTGCGCCCGCGATCCAGAAATTCCTCGAAGAAGTAGCGCGCTCCTGATGAGCTGTACGGCGGCGTGGCCTGGGCTGCATATCGGTTCTCGTGGAGCACGAGGCTGCCCGCCGCTGAGTAGCCCGATCAGCGCACCAGCGACAGCGATGCCGGACCAGATGCCGACTGCGCGGGCCCGCTCGCCGGGCGGGAACACATGAGTGATGATCGACAGAGTCGTCGGCATCACCGCTGCGGCGCCGATCCCGGCGACGGCCCGCAGCGCGAGGATGGCTGTGACGTCGTCGATAAACGGCACCGCCGCAGCGGAGGCACCGAAGAGGAGCAGGCCGATGACAAGCATCGCCTTGGGCCCGTGACGACCTGCCAGTGCGCCGGCCACAAGCAGAAGCCCAGCGAAAGTGACGCCGTAGGCGTTGACGAGCCCCAGTAACTGTGTCTGCGACGCCTCCAGGTCGGTCGCGATGGCTGGTACGGCGACCATCAGCGATGCCATCATCCCCATGACAGCTACCAGTGCGAGGCACATCACCGCCAGAATCAGGTTTTCCGGACGATGCCTGGCAGATGCGCTGCGACCACGTCTGTTTCGTTCAGCTGAACCATTGCTGCGGCTCCTTCGCGCTGATCTCGTCGAGGGTTAGTGCGCACTGACTCGAAGACCTACCGGAGGCTTGCCTGACGGGATGAACGCCGCGGCTGCCACTGCGACGACGAGAGCCAGGACGGCACTGGCGGTGAAGGCGTCGGTGAATCCGCTCGGGTCGACACCGAGCGTGCGCAGGCTGACCGCCGCGATCGTGGAGGTCACCGCGACCCCGAAGGCAGAGCCGACCTCATGGAAGGTATTGACCAGCCCGGAGGCCACGCCGGCTTGGCTGTGCTCGACATTGGCCAGCGCGGTGGTGGTCGCTGTGACGATGGTGGCACCTTGCCCGGCCGCTGCCACCGTGAGCCCGATGACCAGCGGGAGGGTGCCGTTCCAGAGACCGGGCACCGCTGCTCCCGCTGCCGCGACGGCAAGCCCGGCGACACCGACCGGGCGGTATCCGAAGCGGCCGATGAAGTGACCGGCATTGTGCGCACCTGCGATCGTGCCGAGCGCGACGGGCACGAACAGCAGACCGGTGGCCAGGGCCGAATAACCCTTCGCTTGTTGGAGGTAGAACGAGCCGAGGAAGAACCCGGTGATGAGCAGTCCAGTCGCGACGAACATCAACACCGCACCGGCCGCGACTGGGCGGCGCATCAACAGACGTGGGTCGAGCAGCGGGTTGACGGCGCGGAATTGATATGCGCAGAAGACTCCACCGGCAACGATTGCCGCCGCCAGCGCAAGCAAGGTGGACGCTCGCGCCCATCCTTCGTCGCCAGCGTTGATCAGCCCGAAGATCGCGGCCCCGGCGGCCGCGGTGACCAGCACCGCTCCGAGCACATCGATACCGGCTCCGCGTTGAGCGGGGCGATCCGGCACCACTCTTGTCATCACCGCCAGCAGGGCGACACCGACGGGTACGTTGACGAAGAAGATCCATTCCCAGCCCGGGCCCGCCGTCAATAGGCCACCAGCCAGAACGCCCACAGCGGCGCCGACACCGCCCAGCGCGCCCCAGACGCCGAGGGCTTTGTTGCGCTCGCTGCCCTGAAATATCGTGGTCACAATGGACATTGCCGCGGGCGACAGCAGCGCCGCGCCGATCCCCTGACCGATCCGGCCGCCCACCAGCATCGGTGCGTTGACCGCCAATCCGGCCAGCAAGGATGAGCCGGTGAAGACCGCCAGACCCAGCAGCACCATACGGCGGGCACCGAACAGATCAGCTGCGCGCCCACCGAAGATCATCAGCCCACCGAACAGCAGCGTATAAGCGGTGATCACCCAGGTTGTCGCAGCCCGGCTCAGCTCTAGGTCGCGTCCGATATCCGGCAGCGCGACCGTCACGACCGTGATGTCCAGGATCAGCATGAACTGTGCGATCGCGAGCAACGCCAGCGCGCGCCACCGGCGCGGATCCGCTGGTTCGGCACGGTCGTGGCCGTGGGGTGCAGATGTCGGCGAGTGCATGACAACCTCCAAAATCGAACATGTCTGTACGAGTTATTGGACCACCATAACTCGAACATTGATGTACGAAAAGGCTGTGCCGATTTCCTTGGCCGATCGCCTCCGGCCGATACGCGCGACGGCTGAGTTACAGTGGCTACAACCCGTACAGGATTGTTCGAGAAGAGGTAGGACTTCGTGGCTGCAACGCGCGCCGAACAGGCCGGCCCCGTCAAGCGCGCCGACGCCCGGCGAAACATCGCGGCAATCCTCGACGCGGCCGAGGAGTGCTTGATTGCCGACCCGGACGCGAACGTCAGCGACATCGCCAAGCGAGCAGGAGTCGGCCGAGTCACCCTCTATGGGCACTTTGCCTCACGCACTGAGCTGATCGACGCAGTCTTCACGCGCGCTGTCACCAGCAGCGATCACGCACTCGACGCCGTCGATGTCGGCGGCGACCCACGCGAAGCCCTCGCTCGCCTGGTCGAGGCCTCGTGGAAGATCATCGATCAGTTCCGTTCCCTGCTGCTGGCCGCGCAGAATTATCTTCCGGCCGAACGCATCCGCGTCGCCCATGACCTTCCGATGCGCCGCGTCTGCCGCCTCATCGAACGCGGCCGGAGAGAAGGCGCGTTCCGCGACGACCTGCCGATCTCATGGATGGTCGCGGTCTACCACAGTGTCGTCCACGGTGCGGCCGGAGAGATTGCCGCGGGTCGCCTCACCGATCACGACGCAGCTGGCCTCATTACTGCGACCCTGTTATCGGCATACGCGCCGACGCTGGATCCGGCGTGCGGGCTGGCTCGCAAGGGCGGTCGCAGCTAGGTGTTCTGATCCGGCCTTTTGCGTAGAACATGTCGACAGGCAGGGGGGGTCTGCCACCGTCGTTTGCGATGCGGCAGGTGCGGTCGACGTGAAATTGGCGCGTCTGACCAGGCGTCATGCGCCGACGGATTAAAAGTGCCGTGTGGTGAGAGTCGCCACACGCTGCATGGCTGAGGCGAGCCAACTGCTGGTCCGCGGCTCCTTTTCCTGGGAATGCCTCGAGCTCGGCGAGCTGCACACTTCACTGGGCTCTTTCGGCACCGTCGTGCGGGGCCGTTTCGGGGAACCGCTGGGGCGTGATCCACGGCCGACGTCGCAGCCGGGCTCGAGAGTCTTGACCGGCGCCGTTGCTCCGTACGAACGGGTTGACCTTAAGTCGAACACAGTAGTTCAAGTTGAAGTAGCATCGGAGGTGGCTAATTCGAACAGTTGAGTGCAACTTAGGAGGAGTGCTAGATGATGCAGAGCGATCTCGCAGCGGGGCGGCCGGGTGGCGGGGCGGGTGTGTCGAGCGGTGATGGCATGTTCACGTCGACGGTGATCGAGGGTTTCGTGGATACTGCGGTAGCGCGGTTTCACTATGCACGAGCAGGCAGCGGTCCCGCGGTGCTATTTCTCCCGGGCAGCGGGGGATGGAAGCTCACCTTCGAGGCGCTGATCGGCGCAGTGGCTCGGCATCACACCGTCTACGCGCTGGACCCGCCCGGCCAGGGGCGCACGGAGGTTATCGACCGTTCGTTCGAGTACGACGCCGACGCGATAGTCCACTCCATTGCAGGCTTTCTCGATGCAGTCGGCGTGACCTCGATAGCCATCCTCGGGCATTCGTGGGGCGGTGGCTTCGCATTGCGGTTCGCCGAACTGCACCCCGACCGGGTGAGCAGGCTCGCCTTGATTGCACCCGCAGGATTGGACGTCACCGATGTGTGGGAGTTTCGGCTTGCGAGGCTTCCCGTACTCGGCGAACTCGTCGTTCACTTGATGACCACCGCATCGGTGCGGCACATGCTGCGCAAGTCCTTTACCCACCGTGATCGCGTGCCAGAGAACAGAGTTCGCGAATACGTGCAGATGATGCGTGCACAACTCGGGCGGGCGGCCAGACTGCGCGACATGCTCGCGGTCGAAAGGGCGGTCCGGTGGACCGACACTGAACGTGACCTGCAGCTGGTGCAGGCACCCACCCAAGTACTGTGGGGTGACCAAGACCGCTACTTCCCGCCGAGCCTGCTCGAACGGTTCACCTCTCGGATACCGCATCTGCAGGCACATGTCGTCCCCGGCGGCGGGCATTCACTCCACGACGACTGTCCCGAACAGGCGTATGCGCTGCTGAAGCCATTCCTGGCGGCCGATCATGAGTGACGGACCTGCGCTGGGAATCGACACCACGGTGGTGCTGTTGTGGGGCGGGCTGATTTTCTTGGCCGCACTGGTGCTCGGCGTATGGAAATACCGGCAAATGGTCGGCTCGGAACAAGGTGTGGCTCATCCCTACGTGGACACCGCTCACCGGGCCGCACTCCTATATGCGTTCGCGACATTGCTGATCGCGGTCTTCGTCGAGTTGAGTGGGTGGCCGACGATCGCGAATCTGGTCGCGGCGGGCACCACAGTCGCGTTCTTCGTCGCGGCGATCGCAACGTACGTCTATCACGGTTGGCGTCGCGACACCGATAACCAGATCCGTCAACCTGTTCGCGGCACGAGAGCGTTCATGGTCGCGCTGATCGGGGGAGAGATCGGTGGGTTCGCCGTGCTGCTGGCGGGATTCGTTCACCAGCAGCTGCTGTGACCGGAGGGCCTGCATCGATCTTTCAACCATCCCCCAGCGGCTCCAATGGGTTTGCTCTGCACAGCGGGACATCGTCTCGGGATGAGCGGATAGTTGGTGTACCGCCTGCCCGCAGTTCGACCTGAACCATGCGCGTGCCGGACAAAGCGGTGTCAGCGGACGTAGGACAGCACGCTCATCATCCCGGCTTCGCCGTGATAAGCGTTGTGGCAGTGCAGCATCCATTGCCCGGGGTTGACTGCGTCGAAGTCGACCTCGAGAGTCTGGTTGGGCAACACGATGGTGGTGTCCTTGCGGGCGCCGGTGCTGTTGCCGTCGACCAGTTGAAAGGTGTGACCATGCAGATGCATCGGATGAAACATCATCGTCGTATTGATGAACCGCAACCGGACTCGCTGGCCTTCGCGGACGTCGAGCATGGCGTGCTCATCGAAGGTCTTGCCGTTGATGGTCCATAGGTAGCTTTTGTCGTCCGCACCTAAAGACACATCCAGCACCGTGTCCGGTGCCCGCGGCGCGAGTAGTACGGACTCATCGGCGCGCAGGCGGGTGGCTGTCAATGGCATCTCGTCCAGCTCGCGAACCCGGACATCAGCCGACGGCGAGTCCCCGCTGCCGGTGCGGATCAATGCCAGGCTCCGCCCCTGCTTGCCCTCGGCCGCAGCTATCAGCGGAAACACGCCTTCCTTCAGTTCGACGACGGCGTCATAGCGCTCTCCCATGCTGATCAGCAAGCTCGACGTCGTGGCAGGGTACACAGGGAACCCATCGCTGTGGGTCACCTTCAGCTGATGTCCGGCGACGGCGACCCGGAAGGCGGTGTCAGCGGCAGCGTTGATGATGCGCAGCCGCATCCGCTGGCCGGGGCGCGCAGTGAAGGTCACCGGATCGCTGCTGAGGCGTCCGTTGATCAGGTAATGCGGGTAGGTGACATCACCGGCATCGGCACCCAGCGGCGCTTTCGGATCTGCCGCGCCCGATCCGTGACCGCCATGCCCACCCGTGCCGCCATCGGTTATCGGCCCCCTGTCCATCTCATGCATGCCCTTGGCCCGCAGCTGCTCGAGCTGCTTGTCCGGATCACGACCCTCGACGCCGTCGAGCCAGTCATCCAGTACGATCACAGCTTCCACGTCGTAGTCACTGCCATCAGCGGGATCTTCAACGATCAGCGGCGCGTACAAGCCGCGATCGAGCTGCACCCCCACGTGCGGATGAAACCAGTAAGTCCCGGCGTCGGGAACTGTGAACTCGTAGCGGAAGGCTCCGCCTGGCGTGACTGCGGACTGAGTGAGGTCCGGCACCCCGTCCATGTCGCCGCGCAGCGCCACACCATGCCAGTGAATAGTCGACGGGTGCGGCAGCGTATTGGTGAAGTCGGCTCGCAAGACCTCACCGCGGGCGATTCGAATCTCTTGGCCTGGAAGTTTGCCGCCGTAGGTCCAGGTCTGCACCTGAACTCCACCCAAATCGACGGTCGAAGGCTCGGCGCGCAACATGACGTCACGAACCGGTGCGGACGCAGCCCTGCGGCGGTTCTCGGCGGCACGGACGGCGTCGGAATCCGGCCCGATAACGGTGTGCGATGCGGGGGAATCACTCGAACATGCGGCGAGTAGGGAGGCCGCAGCAGCGGCACCGACAGCGAGGAATCCGCGCCGAGACATCGGCTCAGAATGCGGGAGCGGTTTGGGCAACATCAATTCTCCTGTCTGCGCTGTCTTCCTTCAAAATACCGCCGGAGGGTATAAGGGAGAGGATTGTGAGATTCTGCAGCCACCTGGCAGCGGTGACTGCGAGCTCACCGTCGCGATTGTGGGCAGAGTTGGTCCGCCACCACACCGGTTACTTGTGAGATCGGCTGCGGCGAGTGTAGGTCGGTGTCGACGCGGGGTGCGGACTTCGCTGGGTCCGCTGGGCCGCTGCGACGGCGCAGGAAGCGGCGCAGCGGGCAATAGCTCGGGTGACAGGATGTCTCGCCACGCGCAGCGCGGTATCGAATATCGGCATTGACGGGTCCTTTTACCAGGATGGGGCGGCACCTACGGGGGCCGCCCCGTACAGGATGTGATGTCAGAGGGCGGTGGAACGGAACTTTCGCAGCCGCAGGCTGTTGCTGACAACGAACACCGATGAGAAGGCCATGGCGGCACCGGCCAGCATCGGGTTCAGCAGGCCCGCCATCGCCAGTGGAATCGCGGCGACGTTGTAGGCGAAGGCCCAGAATAGGTTGCTCTTGATGGTGCCGAGCGTCTTGCGGGACAACCGGATGGCATCGGCTGCCGCCCGAAGGTCGCCGCGCACCAGGGTCAGGTCACTGGCCTCGATGGCGACATCGGTGCCGGTGCCCATGGATAGGCCAAGGTCGGCCTGGGCGAGTGCGGCGGCGTCGTTGACGCCATCGCCGACCATTGCCACGACCTTGCCTTCGTCCTGCAGCCGCTTGACGACTTCGACCTTGCCCTGGGGCAAGACCTCGGCGATCACCTCGTCGATGCCGACTTCGTCGCCGATCGATCGCGCCGCCGCCGCGTTGTCGCCGGTCAGCATGACCGGCGTCAATCCCAGTGCTTTCAGCTGCGCGATCGCCTCTCGCGAGGTCGGTTTCACCGCGTCGGCGACCACGAGCACGCCCCGCGCCTTGCCGTCCCAGCCGACGGCGACCGCGGTCTTTCCGTCGCTCTCGGCGGTGTGCATGGCCCGTTCCAGATCGGCGTCGGGGTGCTGAGCCCAGTCCGCCAGCAGTTGGCGGCGCCCGACGGTGACGGCATGGCCGTCTACCACACCCTGCACACCGAGACCTTCCAGATTGGCGAACTCGTCGACCGGCTTCAGCTGGCCCACCTTCTCCCGGGCGCCTTTGGCGATCGCCTGAGCGATCGGGTGCTCGGAGGAATCCTCCAGCGCTCCGGCCAGTTCCAGGATCATGGTGGCGTCTTCCCCGTCAGCGGCGATCACGTCGAGCAACGTCATCTTGCCGGTGGTGACGGTGCCGGTCTTGTCCAATAGGACGGTGTCGATCGCGCGCGTAGATTCCAGCACTTCCGGCCCCTTGATCAGAATCCCCAGCTGTGCCCCACGACCGGTGCCGACCATGAGCGCGGTCGGGGTTGCCAGACCCAGCGCGCACGGGCAGGCGATGATCAGCACCGCGACCGCAGCAGTGAAGGCAGCTGCGACAGAACCGCCGGTGCCGAGCCAGAATCCGAGCGTCGCGACCGACAGCGTGATCACGATCGGCACGAATACACCGGAGATTCTGTCGGCCAGCCGCTGCGCGGCCGCCTTCCCGGTCTGTGCGTCCTCCACCAGTTTCGCCATCTGGGCCAGCTGGGTATCGGATCCGATCCGGGTGGCGCGCACGACGATACGCCCACCGACGTTGATCGTGGCACCGACGACAGCATCGTCGACCGTGATCTCGACCGGCACCGATTCGCCGGTGATCATCGAGGCGTCGACGGCCGAGGAACCCTCGACCACGACGCCGTCGGTGGCGATTTTCTCCCCGGGCCGCACCACGAACAGATCACCCACAGTCAGCTGCTCCACCGAGATGCGCTGCTCGGTCCCGCCACGCAGTACCGAGACCTCTTTGGCGCCGAGCTCGAGCAGTGCCCGCAGGGCAGCGCCTGCGCGCCGCTTGGAGCGGGCCTCGAAAAAGCGCCCGGCGAGGATGAACGTGGTGACGCCTGCGGCGGCCTCGAGGTAGATGTTGCCGGTGCCGTCCACGCGGGCGATGGTCAACTCGAAGGGATGCCGCATGCCGGCCATCCCCGCGGTGCCCCAGAACAGCGCGTACAGCGACCAGCCGAACGCGGCCAGGGTGCCGATCGAGATCAGCGTGTCCATGGTCGCGGTGGCGTGGCGCAGGTTCGCCCACGCGGCCTTGTGGAACGGCCACGCACCCCACACCACCACCGGCGCTGCCAGCGTCAGCGACAGCCACTGCCAGTTCGTGAACTGCAGCGCCGGCACCATCGCCATCGCGATCACCGGCACCGTCAATACCAGCGACACCAGCAACCGCTGCCGCAGCAAAACAGTCGGATCCGCCTCGGCCGCTTCAGCGTCCGATTCATCCCTAACAGAAGACGGTGGGGCAGGCAGGGCGGCACTGTAGCCAGCTTGCTCGACGGTAGCGATGAGGTCTTCGGTGCTGATCTCGCCGGTGTAGTCGACGCGAGCCTTCTCGGTGGCGTAGTTCACCGTAGCGATGACACCATCGAGTTTGTTCAGTTTCTTCTCGATGCGGTTGGCGCACGACGCGCAGGTCATGCCGCCGATCACCAATTCGACCTGGCCGGTCTGTGGTGGTTGCATTGCGGTGGTCATCTGTGCTCCAAGATTCTCTGCGTTCTGCGCGATCGAGCGCTCAAATGCCCGCGCTCGCGGTACTCGGCGGACACGGACTGGTGGGCTGGAGGCCGAAACGCCTTCAGGGGTGCGGGCCGAACGTCGCAGCGCCGGCGAAAGCGATACCGAAGCCTGCGGCGAAGCCGACGACGAAACCGGCGAAATCACCGGATGCGTTCATCGAGCCATCGCGTGCACTCGGCCGTTCATTCGGCGAGCTGATAGCCGGCCTCATCGACTGCCGCGGCGATGGCGTCGCGTTGGATCGGGGTGTCGCTGTCTATATCGACTCGACCGCTGGCCAGATCCACCTTCACATCCGTGACGCCTGGGATCCTGCCGACCTCTTCGCGGACCGACGACACGCAGTGGCCGCACGTCATGCCGGTAACGGTGACTGTCGTGGTGCTCATGACGCTTCCTTTCTCTCGAGCCGCCGTAGCGGCCAACCCAATAATACCCCCCTAGGGTATATGGCGCAATTGGGTGCTGTTCGGCATCTGGCGTCCAGTGACGCGCAAAGTCGGGCTTGGCAGCGTTTACCCTGGTCGGGGTGTGTCGGTGGCCCGTGGGATCGTGCTGGCATTGCTCGAGGCGGTGAGTGCGGCGGTGTTGGTCGCCGAAGCATAGGTGCTGATCGGTGAGGTGCTGGGGTTGCGCGTCGCGGATTTGGAGACGGTGCTGTACTCACCGGAGCCGGGCGGTGCGAGGGGTTTCCAGCAGCGCTCGATATCGCGTGGCTCTGCGGGTCTGCCAGTATCCGGCGCCTACTGAGCCCTCGGCCAATGACTCGTTGACGAAGGTCACGGACATCACCGGCGCGCCATGCTGTCGGTTGTTCCGGCGATAGCCGCTGACGTGAGCGGGCTTCCTGGCTTTCGCCAAGGTCGAACTGTGAGCCGCGTGCATACCGAGACGCCCTGCGGGTATGTCGCCGCAGTAATGAGGCTGCACCTCCGCCTCGGCGCGTTCGGTCAGGTCCTTCACGCGCACGACCGTGCTGCTGAGGCGGGGGAGCGCTCCTGTATCCGCCATGTCCATCGAGGCCGCATCGTTGGTCGACATCCAAGGAGTCTCGCCATGCACGCACGTTCCACGACGCTCGGATCCGGGTTCGTTGCGCTGACCGTTGCAGCGTTTACCTTGGCTGGATGCGGCAATGGCGACAACTCGGATGGAATGCCGTCCACTATGCCAGGGATGACGCACCCGAGCGCGGCTCCGAGTGGCGGGGCACGCAGCGACTTCAACGACGCCGACGTGACCTTCCTCGAGATGATGTACCCGCACCACGCCCAGGCAGTGGAGATGGCCGATCTGGCGCTGGCTCGCTCGCAGGACCCGCGGGTGCTCGACCTGGCCGCGCGTATCAAAGCCGCGCAGGGACCGGAAATGGAGCAGATCAGCTCACTGCTGCAACAGTTCGGCAAGTCGGCTCCATCCGCCGCGCCCATGGGACATGACATGCCGGGAATGATGTCGCAGGAACAGATGGCCGAGCTGAAAACCATGACCGGGGCGGAGTTCGACCGGATGTGGTTGACCATGATGATCGATCACCACAGTGGCGCTATCGAGATGGCAAAGACCGAACAGGCCGATGGCACCAATGCCGACACGAAGGGAATCGCCGCCGCTGTGGTGTCGTCTCAGCAAATCGAGATCGATCAGATGAAAGACATCCTCGGGCAGAACTGACCGAAACCCACCGCAGTGTGAAGTATCGCTGCAATGCTGCGAGGGGCATTCAACAGTCACCGCTCGGTCAGCGGTGGCCTTGAAGTCGGAAGTCGGCCGACGACTGCTTGTGCCTGCGCGACGCCGAGCGGATGAGGTGCCACGTAGTGCTCTGATCAGTTTCGATCCCACCGACATTCCCGACGATCGGCGGGCGCGGGGGAGACTTTGGTGGTACCAGCCGTCATCAGGTTCGTCGTGTTTGCGCTTGTGGGTCCAGCAGGAACCGTAGGAGGCAGGCGGCGAAGTCGGGCGTTCGGGTGAGATGGCCGATATGGCCGCCCGGTAACTCGAGTACGGTACGAGTCAGTCTCCTCGCCAGCTCGATGGTTGCGCTCGCGGCCGGGTAGCCGATCGAGTCTCGTCCTATCGCCGGGACGATTCGGTCAGCTCGCTCGACCAGCGAATTCAGGTCGAGTTCGGTTGCCGGGTATTGGCGCAGCTCATGCTCGAACCAGTAAACGGCATCGGCGTCGTTTCGGGGGGCGTATGCCATCGCACCACGATCGGACTCGGCGAAGGTGACCTCGCGGAACTCGCGCAGGGCCTCCTGCGGGCCGAAGCGCCGGTAGAGCTGATAGAGGTCGGAAAAGAAATCCAGCCAGCGTTGCCCGTCGGCTAGCAATCGCATGGCCGGTGGCTCGAAGGCAATCAGCGTATCGATGACGCGCGGAGAGCAGGCGAGGGCAGCGAGAGCGATCAACGCGCCAGAGCTGGTGCCGAAGACGGTCGCGGGGCCGATATCGATGTGCTCGATGAGTCGTCGGACGTCCTCGGCATCGGTCTCGAGCCGTCGGTGGTAGTTCTGCTCCCGGGTCAATTCACTGCGGGAGAAGCCGCGGCGGTCATACAGCAGAACCGTGTACCGCCTCGCGAGGTGCGTCGCTGTCACCCGGAAACCAGCGCCCACACCGGTGGCGCCAGGGATCACGATCATAAGCGGGCCGTTACCGCACGTCTCGTACCTCAGCCGGGCACCGGGCACGGTCAAGCTGTCGATGTTCGTTTCCATCACGATGCCGCTCCCAGTCCGGTCAAGGTCGCCCTACTTCGCCGATGGCAGACGCGCAGTCGGCTCGCCACCTTCGCGCCGTCGATACTCGCGTCGAAAAGCATCGTTCGAGAACGCGGCAGCCCACGGAGGACCTTCCTTGTGGGTGCCAACGCTGTCACTTCCGATTTGCAATACAGGATGTCCTATTGATGACGCTCTATATTGAAAAACACAATTTGACGCGAGGTGGCGGAGGGGTCCGCGAGTCATTGTTCGCTGCGGAGTCGACAGCCCTCAAAGCGCGTCGAGTGTGTGCACATCTGCTGCTCGGGCCTGTTTGGAACCTACGTAGTCCGCTAGTAGCACCGTGGGGTGCAGCGTGCCGATGCGACAGCGAGCCATGCGCGGGTGATGCGCGGCGGCCGGCTCTCGTGCTGTCGGCGCTTGTTGGGCTGGGATAGGCCCACTGCGGACGATGCTCAGACGGCTCGGCCATTGAACACCGGCGACCATATCGCCCGGCCATGTGTAGAAGGACGCGAGGGCGAGGCTCGTCGAGCGTCAGCGCATTCGTGCGGGCCGAGTCCACACGGTGGCGAGGAGGTTGCGAGACCTGCACACCGGCGGTCTCACGTACCGACTCTCGCCGAGTAGTGCCCGCATGGCTTCACCGCATCGACGATAACCGTTGTCGTGTCGGCTGCGACGCCGATGAACTCGCCCCGTCATCCGACACCTTTGCGGACTACAGCTAGTGCATCGCATGACTGGTTCAACCCGCGACTGCGCCTCTCGTCCAGAAAGCACTACCGGGTGGTGGCGAGAACGAGATGAGCCCAAACTGCCAGCCTGGCCTCGTCACCAAGGCCCATGGTGGGGCTGCGCACAATATCCAGCGCTGTGCGGCTCCCCGTGCCCACAATATCCAGTGCCCTGCCCGTGTCCGTGCGTGTGGCCGCCGTGGCCGCCGGTTCCGTGGCCAGCGGTTCCTTGGCCGCCGGTTCCGTGGCCACCGTGCTTGTGGGCTACGGTCTGGATCTGGGCGGGGTACGGCGCGGGCTCAGCAGTAGCGGGTGCCATGATCGCGACGGCGGGACTCAGGGTCAATACCGCGAAAAGGGCGATTCGTGCCCGGCCCCAGCGCGACTTGCCTGCGGAATTCTTGATTGTCATGTCCGACGAACCCCTTCCGAATCGTTTGAATTCGACGGCTTTCGGAACATCTCCATATTACTGAGTAAGTCAGTAGATTGATACTGAGCCAGGCGGTACCTGGCTCGAAGTGTGCAAGTTGCGGGTGCGCGGGCTGATGCGGTCATTCTGGCCGGCGATGAGACATGCCATCACCGGCCGGGAACCCCCCTGACACAGGGAGGCGCAAATCGTATTCATGCGCTCGGTCTGGACCTGGTCGCCGTCACGCTCCTGGCCTTCGCGCGACGATCAGGAACTGCCGCGGGCTCTGATTGCGTCAGCCGTCCGTTCAAGCGGTGAGACCGGCGCTGCGTGTGGTGGCTCAGCCACCGAGGGTGCACACTCCGATGCCGCCTGCGGCGGCAAGGGTTGCTGCGAGTGGACCGGCGAGAACCACCCCGATCGCCAACGAGGAGGCGAAGCCACCGGCCTGGGGAGGTGTCGGAGTTGGCAGGGGCGACAGGCGGCGGATTCGGTCGACGAGACCCACCTCTGTCGCTTCGAAAGGGCTGGCAGCGCCGGTGTCGGCAAGGGCGAGCAGAGCTTCACGGACCCTCTGCCGTCCGTGTAGTTCAGCAGCGATGTCATCGGCCGCCATCTCGACCAGCCGTGCGACCTGGGCGGCGCCGGTGACGAACAAGTCGATGCGTGGGAACACACCGGCCAGGGCCCTGGTCAGCGCGAGCAGTACATGATGCCGACCCGTCAGGTGAGCACGCTCATGGGCCATGACTGCGGCCAGGTGTTCGTCGTCGAGCGCGGCCACGATTCCCTGGGTGAGCACAATGGTATGGGGGGTTCCCCGCAACCGAATAGGCCGCAGGCTCGGGGCGATCCAGAACTACCGCGTCATGGAGGTCATGGCGGCGGCCGACCATTCGCGCAGCCTCCGCGTGACGGTGGGTCACCGACCGTGCCCGCACCAGCGAACGGGCCAGCCGCCACATCATCACCAAGGCCGCGGCGCTCGCGCATGCGATCAGACTCAGCAGGCCGATCTGCATCGCCCATCCGTACACTCCGGTCGCGGCGTCGTGGAGTTGAGTGAAGCAGCGGCCGAGGTTCAGATGCTGATCGGCGAGGAGATCCCGGACCACATCAATGACGACGAAAACAATCGCGGCCGCCCACGACAGCAGCACCGACCCAATGACGGCGAGCCAGGCGATCAGGCCCGAACGAGGATTGTGACCGTCACGCGCCGACCGGAGCAACACCGGCGGCAGGAGAACTGAGACGACCAGACTATAGATCAGAAAACAGACCGCTACGCTCATGAGTTCTCCGGCGTCCACATTGACCTGTACGGTCGCAGTCGCAAAACCGGCTGCTACAAGCTTCTCTGTTGAATCGTTTTCGGCCGAGAACGCTGTTCAACAGATCATCAACATACTATCGCCCCCGCGTAGCCAAAGGCAGTTTCGATCCGACAGGCTCGGCACGAAGGCTTTGGCGAGCGATCGGCATGAGCCGTTTGTTCGGACATGGGTGCACCAAGCCGCTTGGTGTCCGAGTTCGGTCAGCGGGTGCGAAATCGCCGGTGCCAGCACTGCTCGTGACCTGGCGCTGCATCGGAATCCGAGCGTGCCGAAGGTCCAGCGGAGGTGGCGGTTCAGCCGAGAGCCTGAATGAGGTCGTTGCAGGCTTGTTCGCAGCGGCGGCATGCTTCGGCGCACACCCGGCAGTGCTCGTGAGTCTCGGCGTGCGCAGAGCATTCGGTGCGGCAGGCGGTGCAGGCGGTGGCACATGCCTTCAAGATCGCCCGGGTGACGTTGGCGTCGTAGCCGGTGTGACGGGACAGGACGGACGCGGTCGTGTTGCAGATGTCTGCGCAGTCCATATCGGTGCGGATGCACTTGGTGAGTTCGCCAACCATACCCTCAGACAGGCAGGCGTCCGCGCAGGCTGTACACGCCTGTGCGCAGGTTATGCACTCCTCGATGCACTTGGTGAGCTTCTCCCGATCGACGTTGCCGAGGTCAGCCGGGTAAGTGGCGAGCATGTCCTTAACCGTGGTCATCGCGGATCGTCCCCTTTCAGTAGCGAGCGGGGCCGGCCTGGAGCCGTGCCTCTTCGACCTCCTGCCTATGGCGAATAGCCACGGCAAGGCGGCACAAACGCGCAGGAAGGTCGGGGACTCAATGCTGGTTCTTACAGACATCCCGGTGCATTCAGCGCCCCACGTCGACTGAGTTCTGGTGCTGCTCGTGTGGAAGATCGGCGCGAATGGTGGCCGCTTGCAGCGCAGATCGGATCGGTACCTCGACTGTCTCGTCCCGCGATTGACAAGACCCCTCACACATTGGCACTGTCTGCGTACAGAACGATCGTTCGGGGATGACGTCAACCGTGCCGTCGCCTTGGTAACGACCGCTGAGAGTCGCCCGCAGCCGGCACCGGGAACAGGACGCTTCGCCGATGACTCCGAGGGGGACGCGCGACGATGCTGATAGCTTGCATCGCCATCGGGGGCAGGCATGGCTCGGGTATGTCGTTTCCAGAGCAAGGTATCTCGATCTGCCAGCCCACCGCACGGATCGCGCGTATCGCCGTCGCTACGAAATCCGTGGTTTTGGTCGGCTCACTGTGAACCGCATCGTCCGACTGTGGAATGGTCGCAACATCGCGACACTGCTGTTGGCGGTGTTGCTGATAGCGCCGGTCATCGATTGTGCGCTGCTCGGCGAGCACGCTCATCCGCATCCGACGTCGACTTCCGCTCCGGCGCATGCCGTACACAGTGCGTCGGTGACCCTCGACCACGAGGTAATCGACGTTTTCCACGATGACTGCGGATCGCATCTTGTCCACTGCATCGTCAAGGAAACGTTGCCCGCCGCGGCCGCCGGCATGTTGCGGATACAATTGTCGACCTTGATGCTGGCAGTGCTCGTGGCTGTCCCGACCGCCTTGTGCTCGGCCAACGGTGGTGTGCGCGGTCCGCCGGTAGCGCGTCTGCCCGCTGCAGGTGGGCGTGAAATTCTCACGCAGTTCTGTATCGCTCGCCGCTGATCGGTCAGCGCCAAGCCGGCGACTGTCCCGTCGGCTGATATTCGCTGCCCGCTCACCTCTTCGCCGTTGTTTGTGCGGCGGTCTCGATACAGGAAGCGACAAGCATGGATAAGGTGCAGTGGCACCGCTCCAGAGATACGCCCACGGCCCTTGCTGCGGCGCGGCAGCCACGCGCTTCAAGGGGAAATACGGCAGAGCTGCGGGTCGATGCAGCCCGAGCGGATGAGCGTCGAAATCTGGACGCATCGCTGTCACCGGCGAGACAACCTTCACGGTGCAGCCGCGGAGTGGACCGTCGAACCGGAAAGGCGCGTCGAGGGCCCCCAGCGGTGCACGCGACGATCCCCATTCCCCACCGAACAGTAAGGCCACAACCACATGCATACAGCTCTCCGGCGACTCCTCCTCGCCACCGGTGTCGCTACTGCCGCGACCGTCCTGGCCGGAGGCGCGGCCTCCGCTCATCTCGATGTGGAGGCACCCACCGCGAAACAGGGCTCCACCTCGATCATTTCGTTCCGCATATCCAACGAGTCCGATCACGCGAGCACGATCAGCCTGAAGGTAGAGCTGCCGGGCCTCAAGACCGCACGCACCGAGCCGATGGCAGGTTGGACTGCACTCGTCGAGCGGGATCTGGCAAAAAAGGCTACATCAGTGACCTGGACTGCCAATCCGGGCGTCGGCGTGGGGCCTGGTCAATTTGAAAGGTTCTTCCTGTACGGCGGACCGCTCCCGAAACAGGACAAGGTGGCTTTCCGGGCAATACAGACCTACAGCGACGGAAAGATCGAGACATGGGAGCAGCCCGCCCCCGACGGCGCGCCTGAACCCGAGTACCCACTTCCCGTATTGTCGCTGGCTGCGGGTGAAGACGAACATGCGCATGGCACCGAGCAGACTGCTCTCAGCGAACCGGATCATGACGACAGTGGCGATCCGGTAGCCCGTTGGCTGGGTGGAGCGGGCCTACTGCTCGGGCTTCTGGGCGCTGGCGCAGGTGTGGGAGCTCTCGCACGCAGGCGCCAAGCTTAGGCCGACCGACTCGATCATTTACGCAATAGTCGATTGAGTAAGTCGCGTGTGCCGGGTCCAAGACCCGGCACACGCGAGGTCATGCCTGTGTGAACCCGGCAGATCGGGTAGACCTTGAGCCCGGCCACAGGAAGCCCAGCCGATGCCCGCTGGCCTCCGAGGGCGACTGTGCTGCATTTCCGGTGTCGAGTGCGGGTTCTCCTGCTGGCTGTTGCGGGGGCGGGACGTTGTTGACGGGTGGCGTCCGGAGCGGCCCGGCTTGGCCCGGCCTGCCGGAGCGGCGGACGCATGCGGAGCGGTCAGTGTTTGGTGCTGTGAGTTGGATGTCGGCGCGCTGGGTGGGGCATAGACGTCGAGGATGGTGCCCGTGATGTGGTTGTGGGCGCGGGACGAGAAGTGACCTTAGACGGTGGCTCGACCGACCCCGGCCTAACGAGCGGTCCGGCTCAGGCTGGTGTCCGGATCGGCGACCAGGCACGCATCAGCAGCATCGAGGATCACCGCGATGCTGCGCTGCGCGTCGGCCCCTTGTCGCCCTTGTGTATCTGCCTCACTCATCGCGCCAAGTCTATCTCGTACAGCGCTGTATGAGTTAAGGTATGGTGAAGCTATAACTCGGACATATATGTACGAATTAGTGAAGGAGTTGTCGTGGCTCGGTCAGCAATCGTCGTCGGAGGGGGTATTAGCGGGCTTGCTGTGGCGGGAGGGCTCAGCCGTGCGGGTTGGCGCATAACACTGTTGGAGCAGGCGCCGCAGTTCTTTGTGGTGGGCGCCGGAATCACGCTCGAGCCCAACGCCGTTAAAGCATTGGCCAGTCTGGGCCTGGAGGACCGACTCCGTTCACTGGCGGATGCCCACGGATCGGTGGGAATACGGACCCATACCGGCCGATGGCTGGTTCGCAGCCGGGCGAGTGAGTTGCGTGACCGATACGGAGTCCCGGCCTACGCACTGCACCGCAGCGCTCTGCACGCCATTCTCCTCGACGCCGTCCATGACACCGACCTGCACACCGGTCACCGTCTCACGGATCTTCACATGCACTCATCCGGCGCCGTGGCTACTGCCGCGACCAACACCGGCGTAACCGAGTTTCGCGCCGATCTGATAGTTGGCGCTGACGGCATCAACAGCGTGACGCGGGGAATGCTTTTTTCAGAACATCCAGGCGCAACCTATGCGGGGTACGTGACCTGGCGTGGGGTCGTAGATTCCGACGCGGTAGATGGAATCAACGCGCCCCACGCGGTGACCGAGAGTTGGGGCCGCGGCCAACGCTTCGGGATCGTGCCGCTGACAGATGGTCGCATCTACTGGTTCGCTACTGCCTCCCTGCAAGCGGGAAAAGCGCCGTCCGCACAGGGCGATTTCGACGCCCTCAAGAGGTTGTTTGCCGGGTGGCATGACCCAGTCGAGCGACTGCTCGATGCCACCGACCCCGATACGGCTCTGACCCACGACATCTACTATCTGGCGGACGAACTGCCCAGCTACGTGCGCGGCCGAGCCGTGCTGATCGGGGATGCTGCGCACGCCATCACCCCGGACCTCGGCCAAGGCGCCGCCCTCGCACTGGAAGACGCCACGACCCTCACCGCAGCACTCGCGGAAGTTCCTGATGAACTGGAGCCCGCTCTCGCGCATTACGACTTCGCACGTCGTCGCCGAACGCAAAAGATGGTTCGGACCTCGGCGCAGGTCGGCAAGATCGGCCAATGGGCTCATCCGATCGCGGCAGGGCTACGCAACGCTGTCGTCGGCCTCATACCGACGCCGCTGATCCTGCGAGCGACCGCCGGTGCCTTGGCCTGGATGCCGCCGACCCCGCCAGAACACAGGAACATCAACGGATGACGCACCACAACGCGCCCCTGAGCATCGAAGGGCGGCGCCGCTTGGTTCCCGTTGTCAGGAGCAACCCATCGCGCATGTAGCCGCAAAGATCGGTATCCCTCGGGTATGCGCTTCGAAGTGGGCAACCGATCGCGACGCCGTGGCAACGCAGGTCTGCAAGACCGATCCTCGGTGCCCCACTACAGCCCGAATACGACACCCAGATGGGGCGTCAAGAAGATTGGGTCCTGGCGTCGCGAGCACAAGTGGCCCGCCCAACGAATCAACGACCCACATTGGGTACGTGATCAACCGACGAACCGTCAGCCGACACCTGACCGGCTGGGACTCGGCCAGCGCAAGTTCATCGACCCAGCGGGGAGAACAACTCCAAACCCGGGAAGATCACCGCCCTCTGGACCGCCCACATGGTGCACCTGGGCTCAAGAAGGTCGGTGGAACATCCACGACACCTACCATCGGCCGCACAGTGGCGCAGGCGGCCAGCCACCCGCCTCACGCCTTCGGGGCGGCGTCACCAACATCCAGCCCGGCCACAGCTAGCGATTCCCGACCGCGGGCGTATCGGCCTAGCGCCACGGTGGTGTCGGCGGGCTTGCCACACCGCTACGGAACGGGACTCGACGTCCGGCTGGTGACGGTGTCACCAGCGCCGCTGGCGGACGCGCTGAAACGCCTGGTGACGGTGTCACCAGAGACGTGTAGATTTGCATACTGAAACGTACCCAAACGTCGCGAGATGTACGTCAGAACTTCCTGCTGACCTGGCATTTCGGGGTCATGACCAGCACTTTCGGCGGGCGGGGGCTCGGAGGTTCAAGTCCTCCTAGGCCCACCCATTCTCACTGATGTGGTCATCGACCATTCGAATTCTCTTCGATCCGGCGCTCAGAGCCCTTGGCGGACCGCAACGATTCGTTCTCGGCTGGTCTCCTGGCCGGAGCCGCCGATTCCGCTTCGGAGCAGGAACTTCAGGAAAACAGAAAGGCGAGTGCTTCTGAGAAGCACTCGCCTTTACGTTTGTGGAGCCTAGGGGAATCGAACCCCTAACCCCTGCCTTGCAAAGGCAGTGCTCTGCCAATTGAGCTAAGGCCCCGGCACCGTTCGTCACGGCTTGCGTGTACAGACGCCTCGAAAACGGTACCTTCTCGCCGTTGACATGGTCAAAACGGCTGGATGCGGCGCCGGGCGAGGGGCCGCGTTCCGGCGATGTCGGCTGTGCGGGCGGGGATCGCCACCTATGGTGGTCGCAGCGTCATGATCCGGTTTCTCGAGGTGTCGTTGGTTGCTCGATGAGAGGACCCGCATGTCTCGGTATCTGTTCGCCCTCGGCCGTCAGGTCACTCGGCTGCGCTGGTGGGTGCTGGCCGTGTGGCTGCTGCTGCTCGCCTGCGCGATTGCGTTCGCCGCGGCGAGCGGTGGCAAGACCACCGACAACTTCACCATTCCGAACACCGAATCGCAGGATGCGGTTTCGCTGCTGAAGCAGCGGATGCCCGCCTACAGCGGCGCTCAGATGCAGGTGGTCTTAGCCACTCCCGGCCTGGCGAAGGTGACCGACCCGCAACCGAGCGAACGAATCCAGCAGGTCCTGGCGGGTTTGCGCGGGTTGCCCCAGGTTGCCACGGTGGTCGACCCGTTCGAGGCTCAGACGATCGCACCCGATCAGCGGGTCGCGCTGGGCAGTGTGCAGTTCTCGGTCCCGGTCGGGGAGGTCACCGAGGAGACGTTGGACGAGGTCGACCGCGTCGCCGTACCAGCGCGCGAGGCAGGTCTCGACGTGGAGTTCTCCGGAGCCGTCTACCCCGGCTTCACCGCCGAAGTGCCCGAAACACCAGAGCTCCTCGGTATCGCCGCGGCGTTCGTCATCCTGCTGATCACGTTCGGAGCGGTGGTGGCCGCGGGGCTGCCCATCGTCACGGCGTTGGTCGGCGTGGCGATCGGTCTGACCGGAATCCTCGGCATGGCCGCGTTCGTCGACGTGCCCGCGGCAGCGACCTCACTGGCATTGATGCTGGGATTGTCGTGCGGGATCGACTACGCGCTGTTCATCCTGTCCCGGCACCGGCACAACATCGTGCTGGGTCTGCCCGCGGAGGAGTCGATACCGCTGGCGGTCGGCACGGCGGGAAGCTCGGTCGTGTTCGCCGCGGTGACCGTGATCATCGCGCTGTGTGGTCTGGCGGTGGCCGGTATTCCGTTCCTGACGGTCATGGGTCTGACCGCGGCGGGCGCCGTGCTGGTGGCGATGCTGGTTGCCCTGACCCTGCTGCCCGCGCTGCTCGGATTCGCCGGTGGCACGGTGGCCCGCTTCATCTCGCCACCGCTGCATCCGGGACGCCCGGAAGAGGTGGCGCGGATCGCGGCATACGAGCCGGAGCGCACGATGGGGCACACTTGGGGCAAGTTCGTCACGCGCTACCGGGTGCCGCTGCTCGTACTCGGCATCGCGGCGCTGGTCGTCTTGGCGGTCCCGGCGACGCGGATACAGCTCGGGTTGCCCAGTGGGGAGTCGCAACCGGAGTCGAGCACCGCTCATAAAGCCTACGACCTGGTCAGCCGCTCGTTCGGTCCCGGCTTCAACGGCCCCCTGTTGATGGTGACCGATCTGTCCCGGGCCACCGGACCGGACGCCGCGCAGACCCTGATAGACCGGCTGCGCGCCGAACCCGACGTCGCCGCGGTGCAGCCGGCGGGCAGCGGGAATGGTTTGGTGCTCATCCAGGTCGTGCCCAAGACCGGGCCGGACGACGAAGCGACGGCGGAACTGGTCACTCGGCTGCGCGACAACCGCGACCGCCTCGAGGCGATCACCGGGGCCACCTTTCTGATCGGCGGTACGACGGCCGCGAATATCGACACCTCCGCCCGGCTGGCCGAGGCGCTGCCGATCTTCCTGCTGGTCGTGGTGGGCCTGGCGCTGGTGCTCCTGACGATCGCCTTCCGCACCGTGCTGGTGCCGTTGTCCTCGATCGTCGGCTTCATCCTGTCGGTCTTCGCGGCCCTCGGCGTCCAAGTCGCGGTGTTCCAATGGGGTTGGGGAGCGAACTTCTTCGATGTGACCGCGGCGCAGACGCTGAGCTTTCTGCCGATCATCATTCTCGCGATCATCTTCGGGCTCTCCAGCGACTACCAGATCTTCGTCGTCTCCCGGATCAAGGAGGAATACAGCCGCACGGGGGACGCGAACGGGTCGGTGCGGAACGGAGTCGCGCATTCGGCCCGGGTGGTGAGCGCGGCGGCGCTGATCATGTTCGCCGTTTTCGTGGCTTTCACCTGGGTGGACAATCCGGTCGTCAAGCCACTGGCGTTCACGCTGGCGGTCGGCGTCGTGCTCGACGCTTTCGTGGTGCGGCTGACTTTGGTGCCCGCCGTGATGGCGCTGGTCGGTGAGCGGATGTGGTACCACCCGCGCTGGTTCGGGCGTTACGTCCCTGATCTCGATATCGAGGGGGCCGAACTGGAGCAGGAGTTCACCGCGAGCACCGTGGGCAGCACGGCCGGTTGATGCCACCGTGCCCGATCAGGCGGTGTCGCCCGGCACCCCGTCGAGGGAAGGCAGGGGAAGCGAGCAGATCTCGCGTGCCTCGTCGGCGGGGACGCCGAACATCCGTAGCAGGTCCTCGGTGACCTGATCGGTAGCGGCCGCGTCGTCCCGGTCGGGGTGATCGTGGAGCAATTGGCCGAGGCACAGCGCGGCCCCGGCCACGATCGTCATCGAGAGTTCCGCGTCGTGCGTCCGGAACCGGCCCGCGCGGGCGGCAGCCTCGATATCGCGACGAGCCCGAGGTGCGAGACCTTTCTGAGAGGCCGTGAGCGTCAGCCCGTTGTTGAGCAGCACCTTGCTCAGGGTGGGGATTCTCCGGTGCATACGGCCGGTGAGCCGGAAGCTCTGCGCGAAGACGCGGGCCGGGTCGTCGATGTCCGCGCAGAGTCGGTCGAGCACGGCGCCGTGCTGGTCGAGCGCCTCCTCGACCGCGGCCTGCATAAGTTCTTCGCGGCTTTGGAAGTGGTTGTAGAACGACCCCATGCCGACGTCGGCGGCCTGCGTGATCTCCAGGATCGGCGCGTTCGCTTTCCCGGTGGCGATGAACGACTGGGCCGCGGACACGAGGGCTGCGCGGGTACGGGCCTTGCGGCGCTGCAAGCGGTTGGGCTCCGCCCTGGTCTGCGCTGTCATGCCCGCTCCCTTTCGTGTCGGTGCCTCGACTATGGTAGCGCCGCAACTCAGTTATGACGAATTCATCAAAGTCGCTTGCCTGAATACTGAGTCGTATGTGACGATATCGTCAGTCAACGGAGGGAGTGGTCGATGGGCGACCAGCACGACTCGCACGCCGGTTTGCACAGCGAACGCGGCGCTGTGGCGGGCGAGCATCCCGGCCGGGCGCGCGATCCGATCGTGAAAGTGCATGATCTGGCGTGGCTGGAGTTCGAGAAGCCGGATCTGGAGCGCGCGGAGGTCTTCGGGCACGCTTTCGGCTTCTCGACTTCGCTGCGCACGGCCGAGGAGCTGTACTTACGCGGTGCGGACCCGGGGGCGCCGTGTGTGGTGATTCGCCGGGGCGCGCGCTCGCGGTTCGTCGGCCCGGCCTTTCGCGCGGCCGACACCGCCGACCTGCTGCGGTTGGCGCGGGCCGCGAGCAGCACGGTGGTGAACTTGCCCGAGAGCTTGGGCGGATCGACCGTGGATCTGAGCGACCCGAGCGGGTTGCGGGTGCGGGTGGTCGCCGCCACCCACACACTCCCCGCGCTTCCTGCGCAGTCGCCGCACACGCTGAACGTCGGGCACGAACTGGCCCGCGTGAACCGGACGCAGCGGCCGCCGCGCGTGCCGGCGCGGGTGCAGCGGCTCGGGCATGTGGTGGTGCAGACCACCAGGTTCCGCGAAACGCTGGATTGGTACCTGCGGCACCTGGGCCTGATAGTCAGCGACTTCCTCTACTACCCGGGCCAACGCGGGCGCGGCCCGGCGATGAGCTTCATCCGCTGCGATCGCGGCCGGACACCCGCCGATCACCACACATTGGCGTTGGCACTCGGGCCGGTGAACCGGTACGTGCATTCGGCCTATCAAGTCGCCGACTTGGACGCGCTGGCCGCGGGCGGGGAGTTTCTGCGCGATCACGGTTACTACCGGTCGTGGGGGATCGGCAGGCATATCCAGGGCAGTCAGATCTTCGACTACTGGCGCGATCCGGACGGGTTGCTGGTCGAGCATTTCAGCGACGGCGACATGTTCGACTGCACGGTCGAACCCGGCTGGGCGCCGTTCACCGCCTCCGGGCTGGCGCAGTGGGGGCCGCCGGCCAGCAAAGACTTCCTCGGCATCAAACCGGGCCGAGACTCCGTTCGCGAGCTGCGCGCGATGGTCGAGGCGCTGCGCGAGGACAACGAATTCGATTTCCGTCGCTTGCGCGGCCTGTTGAAAGTAGCCAGCTCATGAGTATTTCCGTGCTCCGTACCTCCGACGCCTGGTGGGTGTCCACACCCGCGGGCGCCGCCAAGGTCGACACCGCCGCCACCACCACCGGGGCACTGCTGGCCGACCGGCAGGCGATCCGCGCGGCGTCCGCGAGCGCCGAGGTGGTGCCGGTCGAGAGCCTGTCACTGGTCTCGCCGGTGACCGCGCCGTGCCGGGTGGTGGCGCAGATGACGAACTTCGCCTCGCACGTGAAGGATTCCGGCGGTGACCCGGCCACGGTGCCGCTGACGTTCTTCCGCAAGACATCCGGTTCGATCAGCGGCCCGCACGACGAGGTCATCCGGCCACCGCACGTGCGGTTGCTGGATTACGAAGTGGAGATCGGGCTGGTGTTCGGCCGCGAGATGCCGGTCGGCTCGCAGATCACCGAAGCGAACGTTGCCGACTACATCGCCGGGCTGGTCGTCACCAACGACATCTCCGCCCGCGACGTCCAGTTGCCGAAAACCCAGTTCTACGAGGCGAAGTCGTATCCGACGTTCACTCCGGTCGGGCCCGCGCTGGTGCTGCTGGAGGCGGACGAGCTGAAACGGTTCACCGATCTGCGGCTGCGGTTGTGGGTCAACGGCGAACTGCGCCAGGACATGACCGTCGCCGACATGATCTACCAGCCGCTGGAAACCCTGCGCGTGTTGACCGGTTTCCAGCGCATGGACGCCGGTGACCTGCTACTCACCGGAACCCCCGTCGGCACGGCGATCAGCGCCCCACCCAAACCGGTCGAGATCATCGGCTCGCTGCTGCCGCCCGCGACGAAGTGGAAGCTGTTCTTCAAAAGCCAGGCCAAGAATACGAAGTACCTGCACGACGGCGATGTCATCGAGGCAACGGTGTCCACCGACGACGGCGCCATCGACCTGGGCCGCCAGCGCACCACGGTGAGGCACCGGTGACCGAGGACCTCCTGTGGCCCCGGTTGGCTGCCCCGGCGGCACGTCGCCGAATCGCTCCAGCGCACCGGAGCCCGCGTGCTCGTCACCGCTGGACCCGGATTATTCGCGGTACCGTGCTCGCGCTGCGGCCGACCGGCCGGGCCGAGCCGAAGATCGAGGTGCGTCGATGAACGTCGCGTCTGTCGTGCTCGCCTTGGTCCTGGCGGTGTTCTTCGCGGCGCTCGGTGCGGCGAAGGTGCTGGCGGTGCCATCGATGCGGGAACGGGCAGCGCACGTCGGTTACAGCGTCACGGCCTACCGGGCGATCGGTTCCGCGGAGATAGCCGGTGCGCTCGGACTGTTGCTCGGCATCGGCTGGTGGCAGTTCGGAGTCGCGGCGGGGATCGGCCTGGTGCTGTTGCTCGTGGGCGCCGTCGTGGTGCACGTGCGCACGGGCGACGGAGTGCGGGAGTTCACTCCCGCGCTCGTGAGCTGCTTGCTCACTGTCGCGTACGCCGTGACACAGTTCGGAGCCACCCGATGAAGGTCCCGGTCGTGATCGTCGGCGCAGGCCCGACCGGCCTCACCGCAGCCGTGCTGCTCGCCCGATACGGTGTCGAGTCGCTCGTGCTGGAGCGCTGGGAAGGCATCTATCCGCAACCGCGCGCGGTGCATCTGGACGGCGAAATCCGCAGGCTGCTGGCAAGGCTTGGCGTGGGAGAGGAATTCGACGCCATCTCCAGGCCCGCGCTGGGGCTGCGCCTGCTCGACCGACACCATCGGGTGCTGGCCGAATTCCGCCGCGATCCTGCGGGCGGCCGCAACGGGCACCCGGACGCGAACATGTTCGACCAACCGGAGCTGGAGAAGATCCTGCGCACTGCCGTGCAGCGCCATCCGGGGGTGACTCTTCGCGGCGACGTCGAAGTCACCGCGGTGACCGAGGCGACCGGCTACATCCGGGTCGAGTGCACCGACCGGACCACCGGCGCGACGGAGTCGGTCCATGCGCGATACGTGCTGGGCTGCGACGGCGCCAACAGCCTGGTTCGGGCCGCCATCGGCGCCCGGATGCGTGACCTGAACTTCGAGCAACGGTGGCTGGTGGTCGACGTGGCGACAACGGCGGAACTCGGGGCGTGGGAGGGCGTACATCAGGTCTGCGATCCGGTCCGCGCCGCGACCTACATGCGCATCGGCACGACGCGGCACCGATGGGAGTTCCGGCTGCGTTCCGGTGAGGCCGCGGCGGACTACGACGGGATCGGCCGGCTCTACGAGCTGATCCGCCCCTGGACCGGCGACGTTGCGGCCGGAGAACTCCAGCTGCTCCGGGTGGCCGAATACACCTTCCGCGCGCAGCTGGCCGACCGCTGGCGAGCGGGCCGGGTCTTCCTGCTGGGCGACGCGGCCCATCTCACACCCCCCTTCATCGGTCAGGGCATGGGCGCCGGACTGCGCGACGCGGCCAACCTCACCTGGAAGCTTGCCGGAGTGCTCGCCGGAAGCCTGCCCGAGCGGGTCCTGGACTCCTACGAGATCGAACGAAAGCCGCACGCACGGGCCATGATCCGGCTTGCCAAGATCACCGGAACGGCCATGACCGACGGCGGTGAACTGGGCGATCTCATCCGCCGAGTCCTCGCTCCGCAGCTGCGTCGCCTGCCCGGTTTTCACGCCCTCGCGACCAGCGGCCGCACACCGCCGCTGTGCCGGTCCGAACTCGTCGCGCGGCGGGGCCTGTGGCGTGGCCGCGCGGGCCATCTGGTTCCCAACGCGGTGCTGGACGACGGCCGTCGCTACGACGATGTCGTCGCGGGCCGGTACGCGATCGTCACCACGATCGAACCGACACCCGCGCAGCGCACCCAGATCCGCGATCACGGCGCAGCGCTGGTCATCGTTGGTCCGGCGGACGAACTGGGCCGCTGGCTGCGCCGGGGCGGTACCCGTGCCGTACTCGTGCGGCCCGACGGTGCCGTGCAGTCCGCCGCCCGCGAGCTGTCGGCGCTGTGTGCGGCCATGCCGCGATTCCGCTCTGTTCGAATGGTCGATTGAAATGGGAATTCATAACTGACGAAATGCTCAATATATCCACCGGCGGCGGTGCCGAACCGGAGTGCGAGCTCGGCTTCTTCTGGGTCGGCTCCCAGCAGCGCAGTAGGGTGGAAGCCATGAAAATTCTTCTCACCGCCGGTGTAGTGGTCCTGGTCCTGTTCGGAATCTCGAAGCTGCGCCAGCGCGGCGACGCCGACATGTGGCACGAGGTGACCACCCGCTGACCCCTCTGGGGCCTTAGCTCAATTGGCAGAGCACTGCCTTTGCAAGGCAGGGGTTAGGGGTTCGATTCCCCTAGGCTCCACGAACACGTCGTCGCAGGCACGTTCCGTGCGTTCGTGACCGGCTTTCGGCCGCTAGCCATCGGACACCGGGGGAGTAGTACCCCGAGGTGCCCGGTGAACTTCCCAGAGTGAGTCGGCTGCGTCTGCGACCGAGGAATCCACCTCGACACCGACGCTGGAGACCTCCTCGCGCGAGCGCCATGTCTGGGTCATCACGTCGCCGGTCGCGGCGTACACGTCACGATCGATGTCCGTCCGGTTGTGCAGGTGTCCGGACATCGACGCCGCCGCGGAACCCCCGGGTCGAGCCGGGCTACAGGACAGCAGGACCAACGGCCCCGGCCTCGTGGCCAGCGCTTGCGCCAGATGCTTGTTCCCTGCCAGCAACTGCGCGTACGTCGCTCCATCGATCTGCACCGGTTTCGATCCCCAACGACCCGCCTTGACCGAGATATGGAACGTACGGGCGTCCGCGTGCGCATGCGCGTACACGGGATCGGTGTCCGCCCACGGCGCCGCACGCCGACGGCCGAATACCCACTTGGGCTTCTTCGCCTCCGGATCCTCCTTCCAGAACGCGTAGTGCACGTGATCGCTGGACCTGAATTTCGCGCGCGCCCATCGCTTCTTGCTCCCGGCATCGCCACTTCTCGAAGGGAACGACACACCGATGACGTTCCCTTGCGAATCTCTCAGGGGAATGCTGACGACGTCATCGGCTCGGAAGTGGACGAACCGGCCCGAACGAAGATCCGCCCCCACCATGCGCCGGGCCACGGGTTGTGTGTCCGGATCCCGGAAGGGGAGTGCACCTTCCGCATCGGCGTGCTCGAGGCGCACGGCCGTCCCCCGCAGCTGAGCGCTGGTGGCCGTGAGGCGGCCTGCCACTGTTCGCGCCGCATTCCCGACGGCCGTATCCAGACGCCCGATCATCTGGGCGAATAC
Source organism: Nocardia gipuzkoensis (assembly GCF_021183645.1). NCBI lineage: Bacteria > Bacillati > Actinomycetota > Actinomycetes > Mycobacteriales > Nocardiaceae > Nocardia > Nocardia gipuzkoensis. The sequence goes on from NZ_CP089225.1 coordinate 2,799,756, forward strand.
GGGTAACACCGTGCGCACTCACAAATTTCGGCCGGAGTTCCGCAAACTCTCCGCCACCAGGCGGAACGGTGCCGGTCCGCCAGGATTGAACAGGACATCGGCGCCCGAGGGGATGACTGCGGGAAGTTCGCTGCCCAGCACCGGCCACCAGTGGCCGGAACCAACGTCCACCTTCTGGGCTTCGGCGGTGGCGACGAGCACACACGGGACGCCGTCCGGCGCGGTGTCCACGATCGGCTGGTCCTGCTCGTCGCACAGGATCTCGACCACCGAGTCGCGGATCAGCTCCACCAGCTCCTCGCCGACCGGCTCGCCCGCGGCGATCGAGCGCAGCAACGCATCCGTGGGGTCGGTCGGCGTCTCGTCGTCGCCGGGAAGGTATTCCGGATTCGGCTGGAACGGACCGGCTTTGCCGTCCTCGCCCATCATCCAGCCGCCGACGACGGCTTCCGTGGGTGGTTCCGACCAGGGGGTGGGCGGCTTCCACCCGGGATCGAGTAGTAATAGCCAGTCATCACGCCGGATCGTCCCCGGTTGCGGCTCTCTCACGCAAACTGCCCTTCTCGACAGGGTCCCTCATCATCGAACCGCGAAGTCTTTGCCGTAATCATCGGTCTGGCACAGTCCGAGCAAACCCCGGGTATTCCCAAGCTGGGGAAGGTCTGGCCATAGGCAGCCAGTGCCGTCACCGTGACGCGAGCGGCCTGATGGCGTGCGGTGGGGCCTGGCGGCCAGCGGCCGGATGGATGCTCGGTCGGAAACCGATGTTTGTGTCCAATTGGACACAGGGCACAAGCGGCACAGCCGCGACAGAGCGTCCTAATCGGACGATATTCGCTCGGCCTGTGCCAGACTGGCCAAGCACAGTAATGCACTCCTCACCCTGGGAGGACCGTCTATGACGAATTCTGTTGCGCCACTCGAATTGCCCGAACCCCTGGTCATCACGCTGGGGAATCTGAAGGGCGGTGTCGGCAAAACGACATCGGCGTTCTTCTTGGCGAGTTACTTCGCTTCGGTGCACGAACTGCGGGTGCTGGTGATCGACGCCGACCCGCTCAGCCAGACCGGGTACTCCTGGTATCGGCGGCTGGTCAAAGGGGGCGTAAAAGTGCCGTTCGAGCTGGTTGCATTCCCTTCTCGGCATGTCAACGACTGCATCACCGACAATGCGGCTGATTTCGACGTCGTCATCGTGGACGCCGGGGGAGAGTCCGCCGAGATCTTCAAAGCCGCTATTCCCGAGAGCGATGAACTCTTGCTGTTGACGAGCGTGAGCCCGTCCGAAGTCAAACGTGTGCCGAGCACCTTCAAAGCAGCGGAGGAGGCGGCGGCCGGTAGCAACCGGGAAATCCGGGTGCGGGTGCTGATGACCAAAGTTCCGGTGATCATCAAGAAAGGCGTGAACGTCTCGACCGAATACCGGGCGCAACGAGGGCACCTGGAAAGCGCTGGGTACGACGTGTTCAATTCCTATCTGAGCGCGTGGAAATGGTATCGGGAGGCGGCCGACGGGGAGGTCGGCGAGGGCGCCGAGAACCCGATCGAGGATCTGGGCGAGTACCGGCAGGTGGGCGACGAACTGGTGAACTCCTACCGCCTCCTCATGGAGGTGTCGGCCTGATGCCTCCGCAACGCAGGAAAGGCTCGATCGGCGGCGCCAATCCGCTATCCGACGGCGCCGAGCACACGCCACCGGTCTCGCCGCTGCGCGATGCCGAATGGCGGCGTCCGAAAGTCGCTGTGAGCCCGAATGTTCTGACCATGCCGGTGCCGGACGCGGGTGATGGTCCGCTGAGCGATCGGGAACGGGTCCAGCTGACGGCGTGCGAGTCGTCGATCGACACGCTGCGCATCGCATTCTGGGCGGCCGGGCGTGCTCTGCAGATTGTCCGGGACGGCCGGCTGTACCGCGACAGCCACGAGACCTTCGACGAGTACGTGGAACAGCGGTGGGACATGCAGAGGTCGTATGCCCACAAGCTCATTCGCGCTTGGCCGCTGGCTGCCCGGCTGCATCCGGTGGCGCCCGCGATCAATGAGGGCCAGGTTCGTGAATTGCTGCCCATAGCAGCCGAATACGGCGAGGACGCGGCGGTCACCGTCTACACCACGATCGCCGCGGGCCCCGACGTGAAGGTGACCGCGGGAAAGCTCCGGCAGGCGATCGCGCTGCTTCCCGAACGCTATGAGGAGGACGTGGTGGTCGAGCGCCTCCAGGCGTGGCTGCGCGGTGAACTGCCGGAGGACCCGAACGATCGTGCGGCGGATATCTTCAGCACCATGGAATCCCGGCTCGCGGCGCTGACCAGGCGCGTCGTCAAGGGATCGAGCGACGATCCGCGCGCGGCCCGTGAATTCGCGGCGAGGCTGCGCACGATCGCGAAACAGATCGAGGAGCAGATCACCGCATGAATTCATAATTCAGAAAAGCCGTAGCGAAACGAGTTATGGTTTTGTTACGAAATATGCGCGTGTTGGGCTTTACGTGATGTGTTCTATGCCGAAAGGTGAACGCTCGGATCGGATCCGCTGGACTGACGAAGCACCGTGATGGTTTTCGAATCAATTCGAGGTCTTTGGTCGAGTCCGTCGTGCCGGGAATTACGGCGACGTACGGGCCGCCCGCCGAAGAACGACGATATGAGCATCGGAGGACCGCATCATGGCATCATCGACCGACGTCCGATATATCCGCTACCTACGACGTGCCGTTTTCTGGGCACTCACCGCCGGAGCGGCCGCCCTCATGGGCATGCTGTTCAGCGCCGCGGAGGCATCGGCCCAGCCGGTGACCATCCCCGGCGTGGGAACATTCGAGATCTCCGATGAGATTTCATTGCCCGGCCCGCCCGAAGAACTGTTCCGGCACCACGCGATACTTCCGGTCACCGACGCTCCGGTGACGGCCGCGATATACGAAATCGAGAACTCTGCCGCCGCTTCGCTTCCGGAAATCGAAATAGCGCCTGCCACGCTCGGCCCGGCGATCGAGTCCCCGGTTTCGGTGGTCGTCCCCGTGATCGAGGTGCCGCTGCCGACGATCGTTCCGGCGATCGAGATCCCGCTGCTGGGCGCGCTTCCGGCAATCGAGCTTCCCTTCCTCGCGGACATTCCGCAGATCATGCCCCGGGCACCCACCCCGCCCGCCACCGTGATACCGCAGAAGTCCGCAGGTGAAATGGCAGTCGACGCGGCACGAACCAAACTCGGCGCCGATTACAACTACGGCGCGGTCGGCCCCGACTCCTTCGATTGCTCGGGACTGGTGCAGTGGTCATACGATCAGGCCGGTGTAGAACTCCCGCGCACCAGTTACGACCAGCTCGCCACCGGAACCCCGATACCGCTCGATGATCTGCGACCGGGCGACATGGTCTCGTTCTACGGCGGAAGCCACTCCGCCCTCTACGCCGGCGACGGCAAAGTCATCCACGCATCGACCTACGGCACCGGGGTGACCACCTCCCCGCTCTCTTCGATGCCGGTGACCGGCGCCCGCCGATTCTGACTTCCTCGAACTACTCGACAGCCACCACAGCCGCGAGCACCGGCAGACGCGTGGCAGCGGTTTCACTGAGTGAGGGGACCGTGACGGTCCAGATGCAGGTAGGTGAATCCGGTGACGAACAGGCACACGACGGTCGCGGTGATCAGCATGGCCCAGCCGGCGACCAGCAGGCTCAGCAGTCCGCCGAGCAGTGCTCCGATCGCGAAACTCGCGTAGAGCAGGAAGTATCCGAGCCAATCCGCGTAGTCGCCGCCGCTGATATGACGTTCGATGCCCTGCCCCAGCTTGACCAGGGTTCCCGTGACATAACTGAGCGGTACCGACACCTCACCGTTCTGCACGAACGACGTGTTGAGCGCCCCGACGCCGAAGGCGACGAACATGATCGGCAGCAGCCCGATCGGCTCGGTGGTCGTCTGGTACTCCAGGATGTCGATGACGCAAGCGAGCGCCAGGCAGACGGTGGTGAGCAGAGTGGGTCCGTGCGGGTGCCCGGACCAGTAGCGCCTGCGGCACCACGAGGCCACGACCACCCCGGAGAGGAACGACATCAGCAAACCGGCGGCCGCCAACGCCATGTCCGGCTCGTCGTGGAAATACCCGAGGACGGCGCGTTCGGTATTGCCCGTCATGAAGGTGACGAAATAGCCAGCCGTATGCATGAACGCCGCCGCGCCGATCAGCCCGGCGAGGGCGGCCAGCACCCAGGACAGTCTGGCCTCGCTGTCGAAAAGCGCCTCTTTGCGACTTTCTTCCAGCTCCGGCACAGGTCGAACTCCTTCCGGTAAGGGGCGACACCCAGTGAAGCAGGCTTCTCAGCGGAATCCGCCAACGCAGCGCCGGTGGTTGCGAATCGATCGCCATCGCTCGACGGCGGCAACTGGTTCCTGCGCGGTGACCGAGTAGCGCCAAATCTGGCAGGAGCCCTCCGCGTAGAGGCGGGCGCTCGGCCGAGGCCGCCCCGGTCGGTCGCGGCTCGGTTACCGTGCTGAGGTGGATACTCTGCTCGATTTCCTGGTGACCGAGCCGGTCGCGACGGCGCCGCTCGATGATGTCGCCGCGGCGTGGACGCGACACCAGGTGGCCGCGAATCGATTCGAACAGCCGGTGGAGGTGGCGATCGCGGGCGGTTTCGGCGCCGATCGGCTCGGTTTCGCCTTCCTGTCCGGTTATCAGGAGGCGTTGCGCACGTTGATTCCGGACCTGCCGGACGACGAGCTGGTCGCGATGTGCGCGACCGAGGAGGGCGGCGGTCACCCCGCCGCGATCCGCGCCACGCTCACCGAACGGGACGGCGTCTGGGTGGTCAACGGGACGAAATCGTTCGTGACGATGGGTTCTTTCGCGCGGCGGCTGGTGGTGATCGCCAGCGTGGGCACTTCGTCGGACGGGCGGAATATGTTGCGCGCCTGCATGATCGATGCTCGCGCCACCGGAGTGCACCGGACCGATCATCCCGCACTGCCGTTCGCGCCCGAGGTCGCGCACTCTTCGGTCGTGCTGACCGACGTGCCCGCCCGCGTGCTTCCCGGCGACGGGTATCTGGACTACCTCAAGCCTTTCCGCACGATCGAGGACATCCACGTGCTCGCCGCCACTTCGGGCTGGCTGGTACGGGTAGCCCGAGCGTCGGACTGGCCGCGGGCGAGCAGGCAGCGGTTGCTGACCCTGGTGGCCGCCGTACGCGGCCTGGATATCGATGCGCCGAGTTCCCCCGGTGTCCACATAGCACTCGGCGGCCTCTTCGAATTGTTCGGTGATCTGCTGGCCGGATTCGAGCCGCTGTGGCCGACAGCGGACCTGGTGACCAGGCAGCGGTGGGAGCGAGACCGGCCACTGCTCGCGACCGCGGGGCGCGTGCGCGGCCAACGGCTGGCCGCCGCGTGGCGTGCGGTCGAACCGCCCGGACCGGTCGGAACAGGGGCTTGACCTGGCCCGGAAATGGGGAGCGGGCCTCGGCGAAGGGGGGGAGTTAGCCGAGGCCCGCGTAGGGTCGGCCCGGGGGGGAGGGGCCGACGTGAACGATGCTACTCGATGATGTGCGATCGTGTGTGCGTGGGACTACCACTTTCCAAGTTTTTTCGGGCGGGATTACTTTCCGGATCGCTGGTAGCCGACACCATCGGTTGAGCGGGCGCCCGCACTGATCCTGACCGTTGGCCCGATATTTGCCAAAATCCTTGGCGAGCAAGATGTTCCGTACTGCTATGTGGACATGACCTGCTGCGGCGCCGAGCGCCGCGAACCATGCCGACCGGTCGCCGTACGACAAATCCAGCGCAGGCTTCGGGCGTGTCGACCGCCTCTGAACGGTGTGCCGCATGTCGCGACGCGAGCACGGCATCGAAACCTGTCGTACGGCGATGCGAACATACGTTCGTGTCCACTATCTCGACAGTACGGGCGGAACGCACCACCTCATCACAGCGTCGTGCGCGCGAGCTTCCGCTGTGCGAGTACGGGTCTCACGCGATTCGGGTAGTCCGCTACGCACGCTTCGCCGCCCGGGCACGCGGGATCATCGAACCGGTCGCATTCCGATCCGGTACCCCCGAGCACTACTGGATCGGAATGCGGCCTTCTCGCGTGAGGCGATTTCCCCGGTCGTTGCCCGGCCCGCCGGAACAAATCGGATGAATTTGTCGGTGGCCAGGACAATACTGACTCGGGTATCGGCCGGTCACCCGATCCAGCGAATTGATCGGCGCCCAGGACTCCTGGCGTCGCAGGCCGACCACAGAGAACATCAACCTCAGGAGAATCATGCCCGACGCAATAGTCGCCGAGGGTCTGGTCAAAAGATATGGCCAGCTGGTGGCCCTCGACGGACTCGACTTGCGGGTCCCGGAAGGAACCGTCACCGCCCTGCTCGGACCCAACGGCGCAGGTAAGACCACCACCGTCCGGGTGTTCACCACCCTGCTGGTGCCGGATGCCGGACATGCGACGGTCGCGGGAATCGACGTGCTGCGCGATCCGCAGACGTTGCGCTCGCACATCGGGGCGTCGGGACAGTACGCCGCGGTAGACGAATACCTGACCGGTTTCGAGAATTTGGAAATGGTGGGACGTCTCTATCACATGGGCGTGCAGCGAAGTAAGGAACGCGCGCGCGAATTGCTCGAACGATTCCGGCTCACCGAAGCCGCGGACCGGCCGGTCAAGGGTTACTCCGGCGGCATGCGGCGTCGCCTCGACCTGGCCGGCGCTCTGGTCGCGAATCCACCCGTCCTGTTTCTCGACGAGCCGACCACCGGCCTGGATCCCCGTGCGCGCCTGGACCTTTGGGACGTCATCGAGGAACTCGTCGCGGGCGGGACCACGCTGCTGCTCACCACCCAGTACATGGAGGAGGCCGACCGGCTCGCCGACTCCATCGCCGTGATCGACCACGGCAAGGTGATCGCCAAGGGCACCGCGGACGAACTCAAGACCATGGTCGGCGGCGACCGCATCGAGCTGACCGTTGATCGCGCGGACAATCTCGGCACGGCCGAGGCCGCGCTGAAGAGCTTGGCCGACGGCGAGATCCATCTCGAGCCGGGATTGCGCCGGATCATCGTCCCGGTCGCCGACGGATCACAGGCGCTGGTCGAGGCGGTCGGACGGTTGGCCGAGCACAACGTGCAGATCCACGATGTCGGCCTGCGGCGCCCGTCGCTGGACGACGTCTTCCTCACGCTCACCGGTCATGAAGCGGTGTCGACCGCCGACGGCCACAAGGCGAACGACAAGCTGGAAGCTACGGAAGGAACGATCCGATGACCGCGACGGCCCCGGCCCCGGTGCGGCCCTCGCTGGGCGAGCGACTGTCCATCGTGGTCAGCGACAGCGTGACCATCGCGAAACGCAACGTCATCAAGATCAAGCGGGTCCCCGATGTCCTGATCTTCTCCACGCTCTCGCCGATCATGTTCGTGCTGTTGTTCGCCTACGTCTTCGGCGCGGCCATCGACGTGCCGGGTCTGTCCGGCGGCTACCGCGAGTTCCTCATCGCGGGCATCTTCGCGCAGACCGTGGTGTTCGGCGCGACCTTCACCGGCGCGGGCCTGGCCGAGGATATGCAGAAGGGCATCATCGACCGGTTCCGCTCGCTGCCGATGGCCTCGTCGGCGGTGCTGGTGGGTCGCACGATCAGCGACGTGGTGATCAATGTGGTGAGCCTGACGGTCATGTCGGTGACCGGTCTGGTCGTCGGCTGGCGGATCCGCGGATCGTTCCTGGACGCGGTGCTGGCCTACATCCTGCTGCTGCTGTTCGCCTACGCGGTGTCCTGGATCATGGCCGTGGTCGGTCTGCTGGTGCGGGCGCCCGAGGTGTTCAACAACGCCAGCTTCATGGTGATCTTCCCGCTCACCTTCATCGCCAACACGTTCGTCCCCAGCGAAAAGCTGCCCCCCGTGCTGCGCGTGATCGCGGAATGGAACCCGGTGTCGGCACTCACCCAGGCGACCCGCGATCTGTTCGGTAACACCAACCCGCTCGCACCGACGCCGGAAGCCTGGTCGCTGCGGCATCCCGTCATCACCTCCCTGGTCTGGGTGGTGGTGATCCTGGTGGCGTTCGTGCCGCTGGCTCTGCGTCAGTACAAGAAGACCGTCAGTCGCTGACCGGCGACATTCGGGTCAGTGATCGTGTTCCGCGCCGGCTTCCGCCAACGAGGTCGGCGCGGAGCCGTTGCGGGAGTATCCGATGCGCGGTGGCGCCGGGGCGGGTTCGGGCTGCTGCGGCCTGCGGGTACGGATCAAATAGGCCACGCCACCGGCCAGCGCGACGGCGGCCGCGACGATGAGCCGGTTACGTGAACGCGAAGAGACATGCAGGCGCCCCGAGGTCATGGGAACCACTCTATGCACAGCTCGGCGATTCGCGCAGGAGTCCCAGCTCACAGTGCGGTCCGGCCCAGTTCCGCGGCCGAGCCGCCGACCGTGGCACGATGGGCGGCGTGACCTCACCGAATCAGACATCCGTGGCAACGCTGCACACGAATCACGGCGATATCAAGCTCTCGCTCTTCGGTAACCACGCGCCCAAGACGGTCCGCAATTTCCTAGGTCTCGCCGACGGTTCGGCGCCGTACACCACCTCGAACGCCAGCGGCGGCAGTAGCGGCCCGTTCTATGACGGTGCCCTGTTCCATCGCGTGATGGCCGGCTTCATGATTCAGGGTGGCGACCCCACTGGCACCGGTCGTGGCGGCCCCGGCTACGAATTCGGCGACGAGTTCCACCCGGAGCTGCGCTTCGACCGGGGTTATCTGCTGGCGATGGCCAACGCGGGGCCGGGTACCAACGGCTCACAGTTCTTCATCACCGTCGGCCGTCAGCCGCACCTCAACCGCAAGCACACGATTTTCGGTGAAGTGGTGGACCCGGATTCCCGGAAGGTCGTCGACGCGATCGCGACCACCAAGACCGATCGCAACGACCGGCCCTTGGAGCCGGTTGTCATCACCAAGATCACGATCGAATGAGACTATGAATCCCCAGCCGCCCGCACCTACGTGCGTCCGCCATCCGAATCGCCCGACCGGCCTGGCCTGCACGCGGTGCGGGCGGCCGTCCTGTGCGGAGTGTCTGCGTCCGGCGGCCGTCGGCCAGCATTGTGTCGACTGTCTACGTTCGGATCAGCGCAGTGTCGCGCCGGTGCGGACGGTCTCGGGCGCAGCGGCGGCCCGGACGGCCGCACCCTATGTGACCTATGCGCTGATCGCGATCAACTCGGTGATCTACGCGCTCACCGCGGCACAGGCGAAGAGCCTGATGGACAACCAGCGTGGCTCCGCGCTGTTCCTGGACTGGGTGCTGTGGGCACCGGCCGTCGCGGATGGCGAATGGTGGCGAGTGCTCGGCTCCGGGTTCCTGCACTACGGTCCGATCCATCTGCTGCTCAACATGTTCGCCCTGTACGTGGTGGGCCGGGACGCCGAACTGGTGCTCGGGCGCTTGCGCTATCTCGCCGTCTACCTGGTATCGCTGCTCGGCGGATCGGCCGCGGTCATGCTGTTCGCGCAGAACAGTCTCACGGCGGGCGCGTCCGGCGCGGTGTACGGGATGTTCGGTGCGATCACGGTCATTCTCATCCGGTTGCGGCAGAACCCGAATCAGATGCTCATCCTCATCGGCATCAATGTCTTCATCAGTTTCTCGTTGCCCGGCATCTCGCTCTGGGGGCACCTCGGTGGTCTGGCAGCGGGCACGCTCGCGACGCTCGGCATCCTGTTCCTGCCGGCTTGGCTGCGGGTGAAGACTCCGGAGGCGGCACGGGCGGTCGGCTGGGTGTCCGTGGCGGTGCTCGCGATCGCGGCGCTGGCGTTGGTGTCGGTAGGCGCTATCACTTCGACTGCCTGACACCGCGATTCGCTTCACGTGAAACATTCGCGTCCGGGTGTGCCGACGACCCGGGCGCGGGTCAGCGAGTCTTGTCTTCGGTGAGCCGGAGTGCTTCGACCAAGTCGTGGTACACGATCTCCGGGTTGACGCCCAGGTCCCAGCGGCCGAAGATCAGCAGCCGCTCCGCGCCGTCGCGCTCGACGTCGAGTTCCAGCATGGGCGTCTTGCGCCCGAGGCGCCGGTAGCTCACCACGCGGGCACGGACGATTTGGCCGGGGGTGTACTCGTCCGGCCCGGTCAGCGTGCGCACCACCAAGCGGGGTCGCGCACCGGACACGACGGACAGCCGCGGGCGTTGCCGGAATCCGAGCCCGGCCAGGGCGAGCAGGCCGACGGCTGCCAGCCCGACGAGCAGGCGGCTGGCCGCCTCGGTGGTGAGGATCGCGGCGATGGCCAGCGCGATGCCGCCCACCGTGACGGCGACGAGCGCGGCTGTCGGCGTGGTCCAGGCATGGCTCGGCTCAGCGTGCTCCCCTGGGCCGGGTGCCGCGGGCTCCGGACTCACAGCACTTCCCCATCGCTCCTCGAGTTGTCCACAGGCTCATCCACAGGTGTGCATGAATGACACGTCTGTAATCCGTGTCGACGCCGCCACGCTCAGCGCCAGCGCATCGTCATGATCAGGCCCACCACCATCAGGCCGAAGCCGATCAGGAAGTTCCAGGCGTTGAGGTCGTTCATCCAGCTGATCTGCTCGGCCGCCAAGTAGTAGACGAGCAGCCAGACCAGCCCGGCGAGCATGAACCCGAGCATGATGGCGACGTACCAGACCGGAGACGGCCCAGCCTTCACCTTCACCGGGGTCCGGCTGGCGGGGTTGATCGTATAGTCGGTCTTCTTACGGACCTTCGACTTGGGCATGACGTCCTCGTATTCGGCGGCAGGTCGTGCTTACTAGGCTATCCCAACAGGTAATGGATGCGACGCGGTGCCGTGCCGGGACGTAATCTCGATGCCATGCGTGTTCTGGTCGTCGACAATTACGACAGCTTCGTCTTCAACCTGGTGCAGTACCTCGGTCAGCTGGGTGTCGAGGCCGTCGTCTGGCGCAACGACGATCCGAACCTGGCCGACGTCGGCGCGGTCGTGCGCGACTTCGACGGCATCCTGATCAGCCCAGGCCCCGGCACCCCGGACCGCGCGGGCGCCAGCATCCCGCTGGTGCGCGCGTGCGCCGAGCAGAATGTTCCGCTGCTCGGCGTGTGTCTCGGCCACCAGGCGATCGGCGAGGCGTTCGGCGCTACCGTCACCAGGGCTCCCGAGCTGTTGCACGGGAAGACGAGCGAGGTCTTCCATATCGGCGCAGGCGTGCTGGCCGGCTTGCCCGACCCGTTCACCGCCACGCGATACCACTCGCTCACCGTGGTCGAGGACACCTTGCCGGAGGAGATCGAGGTGCTCGGACGCACCGAGAGCGGGATCGTGATGGCTCTGCGTCATCGCACGCTGCCCATCCACGGCGTGCAGTTCCATCCGGAATCGGTGCTGACCCAGGGTGGGCACCGGATGCTGGCGAACTGGCTCGGCGTGTGCGGGAAACGTCCGGCCGAGGGCTTGGTGCAGACGCTGGAGGCGGAGGTCGCCGCGCTGGTGCTGCAGTGACCCGTCCGCATGTGCTGCTGTCGGTGGCGATGAGCATCGACGGCTACATCGATGACGCGAGCCCCGAGCGACTGCGTCTGTCCGGCGCGGCGGACTTCGATCGGGTCGACCAGGTCCGCGCGGACTCCGACGCCATCCTGGTCGGAGCGCAGACGCTGCGCAGTGACAATCCGCGGCTGCTCGTCGACAGCGCCGATCGCAGGGCGACTCGCGTCGCGGCGGGCAAGCCGGAGTATCCGCTGAAGGTGACGGTTTCGGCGAGCGGCGACCTGGATCCCGAGCTGCGGTTCTGGCAGCACGGGGGCGACAAGCTCGTCTACACCACGAAGGCGGGCGCGATGAAACTCACCACCCGGCTGGCCGGGCTGGCCGAGGTGGTGGATCTCGGCGCCGAACTCGACTTCGGTGCGCTGCTGGACGATTTGGGCAGGCGAGGTGTCGACCGTCTCATGGTGGAGGGAGGCACCCGCATCCACACCGCGTTTCTCGCTGCCGATCTGGCCGACGAACTGCACCTCGCGGTCGCCCCCATCCTGGTCGGCGACGTCGCGGCCCCTCGCTTTCTCGACCCGGCCGACTTTCCGGGCGCGCCCCATCGCAGGATGCGGCTCACCGGCGTGACGCAGGTAGGCGACGTCGCAGTGCTGCGCTATCTGCCGAAGCCCGACATGCACTGACGCCGGTGCCATACGTCGAGTATCGGCGTATGCGCCACGGCGCGAAGGGTGCGCGAACCGCGGACGACCGTCGGCCGTCCGCGGCCCGAGTTCACGCGGCATTCCTGCCCGGCTCGCTGTGGCATCGGCCGGTCCGGCCTGCCGAGCGGGAGCCACCTCAGTGACGGCGCGGTGTCGAAGTGCTCGTGTGGACGTGGAGATGTGGTCGGTGAACTACCTCCGCGCCGACCCTGGATTCAGGGGCGTCCGTAGACGGCGGTCACGAACTCGCCGAGCTGGTTGTCGTCCAGATGCCTGGCCAGATCCGCCTCGCTGATCATGCCGACCAGCCGTTTGTTCTCGATCACCGGCATGCGCTTGACCCGGTTGCTTTCCATCTCGTCGAGAACTTCCTCGATGTCGGCGTTGGCGTCGACCCACCGCGGCGTCGCTTCGCACAGTTCGGAGACCTTGCAGGCCGATGTGTTCTTGCCCTGTGCGATGCACTTCACGACGATGTCGCGGTCGGTGACGATGCCGCACATTCGCTCGTTCTCGTCCGAGACAATCAAGGACCCGACGTTGAGTTCGGCCATGGTTCGTGCGGCCTGCTCGATCGTCGTGTCCTTCGGGATCCACTGAACGCCGGGTTTCATGATGTCCCTGGCAGTGGTCATGAGCTACCTCCTCGTGCTCAGCTGCGCTGATTGGGATGGAGCAGCATTATTCTCCCGCAATTCACACCGGATGGTCTCGTTTTCTCGATACCGGCTACGCGGCCGGTCACGGCGGGCCCAGCACCCCCACACCGACCAGGATGGCGCTGTTCTTCTGGATCGAACTGCCCGCGGACGGTTGCTGGCTGAGGATGCGGCCGACATTGCCCGCGTCGAAGGTGCCCTGCGGCGACTGGCTGATCTGGCTGGTGCTACCGGTCCACCCTTCCGCGCGCAGCTTCTCCACCGCCTGCGAAACGGTGAGACCGAGCAGCGACGGCATCTTCAGATCACCCGCGGACACCTGGATGGTGACCGTGGAGCCTTTCTCCGCGTTGCTGCCGCCCGCCGGACTGGAAGCGACCACTTCGCCCTTGGGCTTGGCGGATTGCACCTCTTGGACGACCACCTTGAAGCCGTTGCCCTCGACGTTGGGCTGCGCCACATCGATCATCTGGCCGACGACGTAAGGAACGCGAACCGCCTCCGGGCCGGTGCCGATCGTGACCACGACTTCCCAGTCGACGTCGACCTTCGAACCCGGCGACGGGTTCTGCTCGATCACCTGGTCCTTCTCGGCGGTGCTCGACGGTTTGCGCTCGACGTTCGGATTGATCCGCAGGCCCTTGGAGTTCAACACCTGCTCGGCCTGCTCCTGGGTCAGTCCCGTGAGCTTCGGCACCTGGACCTGGGCGGGCCCGGAGGACACCTGGACGGTGACCGTGCTGCCCTCGTCGATCCGTGAGCCGCCGAGGGGCTGGGTCGCGATCACGTTGCCCGTGGCGACCTTGCTGTCGGGTTTCTGCTGGATCGCCACTGTGAAGCCGAGCTTCTGCAACGCGTCCTGCGCCTGCTGCGAGGACTTGTTGGACAGGTCGGGAACGGCGACCTGGTCCGGTCGGCTTCCCGGCCCGAGCAGGACCCAGAACAGCGCGAACACCACGGCGACGGCCGCGACGGCGCCCAGCGCGATGTAGGCGGTCCGGCGCCGGGGGTTCGGCTCGGCCGGATCCTGCTCGGCGGTGTCGTCTTCGCGCTCGACGGTGCGGTAGGTGCGGGGCGCGGGTTCGTCCGCGCCCATGATGGTGGTGCGGTCCTCGTCGGTCATCACCATCGGCGCGATGGGCTTCTGGCCGCCGAGCACCCGGATCAGGTCCGCGCGCATCTCGGCGGCGGTCTGATACCGGTTGGCCGGGTTCTTGCTCATCGCCTTGAGCACCACCGAGTCCAGCTCGCGCGGTACCCCTGGGTGCACGTGGGAGGGCAGCCGCGGGTCTTCCCGGACGTGCTGGTATGCGACGGCGACCGGCGAGTCACCCGTGAAAGGCGGCTCGCCGGTGAGGATTTCGAACAGCACACAGCCGACTGAGTAGACGTCCGAGCGGGCGTCCACCGTCTCGCCGCGCGCCTGTTCCGGCGATAGGTACTGGGCGGTGCCGATCACCGCCGCGGTCTGCGTCATCGGGTTGGAGCTGTCGGCGATCGCGCGCGCGATGCCGAAGTCCATCACCTTCACCGCGCCCGCCCGGTTGATCATGATGTTCGCGGGCTTCATATCGCGGTGCACGATCCCGGCCTTGTGGCTGAAATCCAAGGCGGCGCAGACGTCCGCGACGACCTCCATCGCGCGGCGCGGCGGCAGCGGTCCCTTGCCGCGCACGATGTCGCGCAGCGTGTCGCCGTCCACGTACTCCATCACGATGTACGGCAGCGGGCCGCCGTCCACCTCGGCCTCGCCGGTGTCGTAGACCGCGACGATGGCCGGATGGTTGAGCGCGGCGGCGTTCTGTGCTTCGCGCTTGAACCGGAGATAGAAGGTGGGGTCACGGGCCAGGTCCGCCCGCAGCACTTTGATCGCCACGTCCCGGCTCAGCCGGATATCGCGCGCCTTGTGCACCTCGGACATACCGCCGAACCCGATGATCTCGCCAAGCTCGTAGCGAGACGAGAGGTTCTTCGGGGTCGTCATGGCAATCCTTGCGAAGAAGTAGCGGGTCCGCTGCGGGTGGCCGAAGGCCCACGGGCACCGGGAATCTCGGGGAATGGTAGGTCGAGAGTCGGAACGCGCGGCCGGGTGGTGGTGCTGGGCGCGGTGGTCGTCGGCTTCGTCGTGCTCGGTGCCGTGGTGGTGGGCGGCGGGGTGGTCGTCGTCGGCTCCGGTGTCGTGGTCTTCGGCTCGGTGGTGGGCGGTTCGTAGGTCTCGGTGTCCACCGGCGGAGGTGCGGGCTTGGCGGTGGTGGTGCTGGCCACCGGCGGGACGGGCTTGGGGGTCGGCGCGATCGTCGTGGTGGGCGACGGCGTCGAATCCGGGTTGGTGTCCCCACCGAACAGCAGGAAGATCGTGAGCGCGCCGAGCAGTACGGCGCCGACGCCCAGACCCGCCAACCATTTCTGTGTCGAGGTGAAACGCTTACCGTCACCCGGCGGCTGATCGCCCGCCGCGCCCCGGCTCAGCACGGTGGCCGGAGCGGCGACCGTGCCCGCGCGGTTCGCCGCGCCCACCGAACCTGCCGCGGGCGTCGAATAACGCACCGTCGCACCGTCGAAGTCGCTTGGCGTGGAGGGGATCACGGCGGTCGGGCCGGGTGGGAGCACCCGCGTGGCGCCGGTGAGGGGCGCGGCGGGGTGGGCATTGCTCGGCGACGGCGGACGACGACCCGCGCGCACCGCGGCGACCGCGTCGGCGAACTCGCCACCGCTGGCGTAGCGGCGCGCGGGGTCCTTCTCCATCGTGATCTCGATCAGTTCGCGCACGTTGCCGGGAAGATCGGCCGGCATCGGGGGCGGAGTCTCGCGAACGTGCTTCATCGCGACGGTGATCGCACCGTCGCCGGTGAACGGCCGCTGTCCGGCCAGCACCTCGTAACCGACCACCGCGAGCGAGTAGACGTCGCTGGCCGCGGTGGCGTCCTCGCCCACCGCCTGTTCCGGGGCGATGTACTGGGCGGTGCCCATCACCATGCCGGTCTTGGTCACCGGGGAGGCGTCCACCGCTTTGGCGATGCCGAAGTCGGTGATCTTCACCTGTCCGGTCGGCGTGACCAGGATGTTGCCCGGTTTCACGTCGCGGTGCACGACGCCCGCGCGATGCGCCACCTCCAGCGCGCGCCCGGTCTGCTCGAGCAGGTCGAGGCCTTGCGCCACCGACAGCCTGCCGAGCCGGTTGAGCACGGTGTTCAGCGGCTCGCCCTGCACGAACTCCATGACCAGGTAGGCGATCTCGCTGCCCTGCGGGTCGATGGTCTCGCCGTAGTCGTAGATCCCCGCGATGCCGGGGTGATTCAGCTGGGCGGTGGTCTTCGCCTCGGTGCGGAATCGATGCCGGAACGTCGGGTCGGCCGAGAACTCCGACTTCAGCACCTTGACCGCGACCCTGCGGTCGAGCCGGGTGTCCAACGCTTCCCAGACCTGGCCCATGCCGCCGGTCGCGATCAACCGCTGCAGCCGGTACCGGTCGGCGATCATCGCACCGTTGTTCAGCATCGAGGTCCCCGTACCTTCACTCGCACATCCATATCGTTCAGCCCCCTCGAAGACCGGCGTTCAGGACCGCGCGAGCCACCGGCGCGGCCACCGAGCCACCGGTCGCGGCAAGCGCCCGGTCCCCGCCGTTCTCCACGATCACCGCGATGGCGATCTTCGGGTTCTGCGCGGGGGCGAACGCGATATACCAAGCATGCGGCGGCGTGCTGCGGGGGTTGGACCCGTGCTCCGCGGTGCCGGTCTTGGACGCGATCTGATAAGGGGTCTGGCCACCTCCGGCGGTGTTGCTCTCCGACGCGATCATCAGGTTGGTCAGAGTCGACGCTACCTCGGCGCTGACGGCCTGGCCGACCGAGACCGGCTTGGTCTTGGTCAGCTCGCTCAGGTCCGGGCCCTGCAATTGATCGACCAGGTAGGGCTCCATGCGGACGCCGCCGTTGGCGATGGTCGCGGCGACGACCGCGTTCTGCAGAGGGGTCAACGCGACGTCGCGCTGCCCGATGCTGCTCTGGGCCAGCGCGGCCTCGTCGGCGATCGGTCCGACGGTGCTCTCCGCCACCGGCATCGGGATCCCGCGGTGCGGGCCGACACCGAACGCGGCCGCTTCGTCCTTGAGCCGCGCGGAGCCCACCTTGAGCCCGAGCTCGGCGAACGCGGTGTTGCACGAGCGCCGGAACGCCTCGAACAACGAAGCGGTCGGGTTCGGACCGCACGTGGAGCCGTTGTAGTTCTCCATCGGGACGCTGGTGCCGGGCGGCGTGAAGTTCGGCGCGGCGGTGAACTGGTCGTCGGGAGTCGCGAGGCCGTTGGCCAGCGCGGCGGCGGTGACCACGACCTTGAACGTGGACCCGGGCGGGTAGGTCTGGGAGATGGCGCGATTCAACATGGGATGGCGCGGATCCGCACTCAGGGTTTCCCACGCCTGGGTGCCGCGTGCGCCGTCGTGCCCCGACAACCGGTTCGGGTCGTAGCTCGGCGTGGACACCATGGTGAGGATCTTGCCGGTGCTCGGCTCGATCGCCACCACCGAGCCGGTGTAGTCCTTGCTGGTCAGCTGGTCGTAGGCGACCTGCTGCATCACCGGGTCGAGCGTGGTGAGCACGTTGCCGCCGCGCGGATCCCGGCCGGAGATCAGGTCGACGAGGCGGCTGCCGAACAACTGACTGTCGGAGCCGTTGAGCACCGAATCCTCGGCGCGCTCCAACCCGGTGCTGCCGTACTGCATCGAGTAGAAACCGGTCGCGGGCGCGTACGCCTCCGGCTCGGTCGGGTAGGTGCGCAGGTACTTGTAGCGGTCGTCGGTCGCGATCGAGCTGGCCAGCACGGTGCCGCCGGCGGAGATCTGCCCGCGCTGGCGGGAGTACTCGTCCAGCAGCACGCGGGAGTTGCGTGGGTCGGTGCGCAGGTCGTCGGCCTTGATCACCTGCACGTACGTGGCGTTCGCCAGCAGCGCGACGACCATCACCATCACCGCGACGGCGACCCGGCGTAGTGGAGTGTTCATGTCAGGGGCCCCGCTTCCGGTCGTCCCGCGTCGCGGCGCAGCAGTTCGGTCTGCGCGTCGGCGAGCGGCGCCGGCTCCTTCTTACGCACCGGGGCGGGCGCTCGGGCGGCATCGGAGATCTTGATCAGCAAAGCCAGCAACGCGTAGTTCGCCAACAGCGAGGACCCACCGTAGGACATGAACGGGGTGGTGAGGCCGGTCAGCGGAATCAGCTTGGTCACACCGCCGACCACGACGAACAGCTGGATCGCGATGGTGAACGACAGGCCGGCCGCGAGCAGCTTGCCGAAGCTGTCGCGCACCGCGAGGGCGGTGCGCAACCCACGCACCACGAATACCAGGAACAGCACCAGCACCGCGGTGAGCCCGATCAGCCCGAGTTCCTCGCCGATGGTGGTGACGATGAAGTCGGTCTTGGCGAACGGCACCTGGTTGGGCCTGCCGCTGCCCAGGCCGGTCCCGGCAAGTCCGCCGGTGGCCAGGCCGAACAGCGACTGGGAGATCTGATAGCCGGTGTTGTTGTAGTCGTCGAACGGGTGCAGCCAGGTCTCCACCCGGACCCGCACGTGGCCGAACAGCCGGTAGGCGAACAGGAATCCGAGGGCTAGCAGTCCGCCGCCGATGACCAGCCAGCCGACCCGTTCGGTGGCGATGTAGAGCATCACCAGCACGGTGCTGAAGATCAGCAGCGAGGTGCCGAGATCCTTCTCGAACACCAGCACGCCGATGCAGACGATCCAGACGGCCAGGATCGGGCCGAGGTCGCGGCCGCGCGGGAACTCCATGCCGAGCACGTGCCGTCCGGCGGCGGTGAACAGTTCGCGCTTGGCGACCAGCACCGAGGCGAAGAAGATGATCAGCAGGATCTTCGCGAACTCGCCCGGCTGGACGCTGAAGCCGGGCAGCCGGATCCAGATCTTCGCGCCGTTGGTCTCGGAGAAAGCGCTGGGCAGCAGAGCGGGGATGGCCAGCGCGACAAGGCCGATCAGGCCGAGGGTGTAGCTGTAGCGGGCCAGCGTGCGGTAGTCGCGCAGGGCGATCAGCAGCGTGATGAACACCAGCGTGCCCAGCGCGGTCCACAGGATCTGCTGGGTGGCGTCGGGGGAGGGGGTCGACCACGAGTTGTAGGCGGCGGTCTGCTGGTCGGCCAGATCGAGCCGGTGGATGAGCACCAGGCCGAGGCCGTTGAGCAGCGCGACGATGGGCAGCAGCAGCGGATCGGCGAACGGGGCGAACCGCCGCACGGCCAGGTGCGCGATCGCGAACAACGCCAGGTAGGCCAGACCGTACTTGGCGATGTCCCAGGTGATCGACTGTTCCTGACTGGCCTCGACCAAGAAGAGGGACACGGTGGTGATCACCGCCGCGGCCGCGAGCAGCAACAGTTCGACGTTTCGTCGGGTGCTCGGCGGTGGCGCGGGAGCGAAGCCGCCCGGGGGACTGGGAAAAGCTCCAGCCGACGGCGGTGCCGGCGCGGACATCAGTCCGTCACCCGGCAGCTCTCCCCCGTGATCTGGGGGGTCGGCGATGTGCTCGACGGCGTGGCAGGAGCCTCCGACTTCGTCGGCGTCTTGATTTCGGTGCCCCTGGCATCACCCTGCTCCGGCGCCGGTGCGGGCGCACCGGTGGCCGGTGGGGGCGCGGCGCCGTTGGGCCCGGGCGGTGGGGGCTCGGCGGACGGGACGACCCCGGGCTGCGGCGCCGCTTCCTTGACCGGGCACGGCGGCAGCAGTTCGCGCTGGGCGAGGTAGGTCATCGAGTCTCTGGCTTTGTCCAGCGAACCCGGCGGCAACCCTTTGTCCACCTGATCGCGGCCGGTCTGCTTCAGGTCACTGACCTTCAGCGGCTTGCACGAGGACGGCACGTCCTGGCCCGGCTCGGTCAGGGTCAGCTCACCGTTGCGGGTCACGCACCCGACCAGGTTCACGTCGTGGATGGAGTAGCCGAGGATCGACCCGGGCAGCCCGCGCAGCACGACGACCGAACCGTCGTCGGCGCCGACGTAGTAGTTGCTGCGGATCATCTTGTAGCCGACGACGAGCCCCACGCAGACCGCGACGACGAGCGCCAGCGCGAGCACGATCCAGCGCAGCCGGTGCGACTTCTTCGCGGGCGGCTCGGGCGCCGCGGCGGCCCGGCGCGGCGCGGCGCGCGGCGGACGCAGGGCAGAGGCCCGGCCCGCGGCGGTGTTCGGCGGAGGGCTGTCCTCGTCGACGCCGGACGCGGCGCCCGCCACGATCGGGTGGCTCTGGCCGTAGTCCAGATCGATGACGTCGGCCACCACCACGGTCACGTTGTCGGGACCGCCGCTGCGCAGCGCCAGCTCGATGAGCCGGTCGGCGCACTCGTCGGTGCTGCCCTCACGCATCGTGTTCGCGATGGTCTCGTCGCTGACCACGTCGGACAGACCGTCGGAGCACAGCAGGTAGCGGTCGCCTGCGCGCGATTCGCGCATGATCAGCGTCGGCTCGATCTCGTTGCCGGTGAGCGCGCGCATGATCAGCGAACGCTGCGGATGCGTGTGCGCCTGCTCCGGTGTGATCCTGCCCTCATCGACCAGCGACTGGACGAACGTGTCGTCCCGGGTGATCTGGGTGAGCTCGCCGCCGCGCAGCAGATAGGCGCGCGAGTCGCCGATGTGCACGAGGCCGAGTTTCTTGCCCGCGAACAGGATTGCGGTGAGCGTGGTGCCCATGCCGTCGAGCTCGGGCTCCTCCTCGACCTGATCGGCGATGGCGGCGTTGCCTTCTCGGGTCGCCGCGTCGAGCTTGCCGAGCAGATCGTCGCCGGGTTCGTCGTCATCGAGATGGGCGAGCGCGGCGATCATCAACTGGGACGCGACTTCTCCCGCGGCATGGCCGCCCATGCCGTCGGCGAGCGCGAGCAGTCGTGCGCCCGCGTACACGGAGTCTTCGTTGTTGCCTCGGACGAGACCGCGGTCGCTGCGCGCTGCGTAGCGGAGAACAAGTGTCACGATCGCAGCTCGATCACTGTCTTGCCGACACGGACGGGCGTGCCGAGCGGAACTCGGACCGCGGTGGTGACTTTCGCGCGATCGAGGTAGGTGCCGTTCGTCGAACCGAGGTCTTCCACGTACCAGTCGTCACCACGCGGCGACAGTCGCGCATGTCTGGTCGAGGCGTAATCATCGGTGAGTACCAGCGTGGAATCGTCCGCACGCCCGATCAGCACCGGTTGGGTGCTGAGCGAGATGCGAGTGCCGGCGAGTGAACCCTGAGTCACCACAAGAAATTTGGCGCCCTTCTGGCCCCGGCTGAAGGATGGCAGCACCGCGGAACCGCGCGCGGCCCTGGGCTGAATCCGAATGCCGGATGCCGCGTAGATGTCGCTGCGCAACGTGCGCAGCACAGCCCACACGAACAACCACAACAGCAGCAGGAACCCCGCACGGGTCAATTGCAGGATGAGTCCCTGCACGGCGCTCCACCTCCTGTTCGACCGTGTACGTAGGTGCGGTTCGACCACCCCCACCAGCCTGCTGGTCTTGCCGGCCCCGGTGTCGGCGCCGCGCGTGTGTTGGCAGCATCATAGGGCCGTCGGTCGATTTCGATCACGATAAGACCGACGAATCCCTCGAGAGCCATGTCGTGACCTGCACCGCGAGCTTACGGGATCAGACGATACGGATCAGGATCTCGGAGTGCCCGGCACGGATGACGTCGCCGTCGGCGAGTTGCCAATCCTGCACCGGGGAGCCGTTCACCAGGGTGCCGTTGGTCGAGCCGAGGTCGGACAACATCGCGGTCTGCCCGTCCCAGCGGACCTCGATGTGCCTGCGCGAGACGCCCGTGTCGGGCAGCCGGAAGTGCGCGTCCTGGCCGCGGCCGATGATGTTGCTGCCTTCCCGCAGCTGGTAAGTCCGGCCGCTGCCGTCGTCCAGCTGGAGGGTCGCCGAATAGCCCGAACCGGCCTGCGGCGCGGCGCCGTAGCCTTGCCCGCCCGCGTAGCCCTGTGCGGCGCCGTAGCCCGGTTGCTGGGAATAAGCCTGGCCGTAGCCGCCCGGCTCGTCCTGGGCGTAGCCACCCTGTTCGGGGTAGTTCTGATCCGCGTAGTTCGGATCGGTGTAGCCCGACTGCCCGTATCCGGGCTGGCCATAGCCTGGCTGGCCGTAGCCCGGCTCGGCGTAGCCCTGCTGGCCGTAGCCCGGCTCGGCGTAGCCTTGCTGGCCGTAACCCGGCTCGGCGTAGCCCTGCTGGCCGTAACCCGAGTCGCCGTAGCCTTGCTGGCCGTAAGCGCGGTCGCCGTAGCCGCTCTGCTGGCCGTAGCCCGCTTCGCCATAGCCCGGCTGGCCGTAGCCCGGCTCGGCGTAGCCCTGCTGCCCGTAGCCCTGGCCGCCCTGCTGGTAGTCGTAGCCGTTCTGGTAGTCGCCGTAACCCTGCTGCGCATCCGGCGCCTGGTAATCCGCCCCGTACGCGCCGCCGCGGCCGTAATCGTCGCGGTACGCGCCGTTCTGCGCACCGCCGCGACCGGCAGGCGGTGGAGCGTACCCGCGGTTGCGTGGATCGGACTCCGCGGGCTCACGGCTCGGGTCGTAGCCTGAGTTCTGCGTCATGGGGCCAGCTCCTGGTTGCGGGTTTGCAGGTCGTTGTGGCGGTGATTCGGGGCCGCGAGCCGCGCTGGCTCTGTGTCCGACGTCGGGATCGACGCGGCCACTCGCCCTGAACTGTCCGGTGTGCAGCGTAGGTGATGCCTCGAACGCCACGTGTACTTCGCCGTAGGTCTGCCAGCCTTGCTCGCGGATGTAGTCCTGTAGATGTTTGGCGAACGCGCGGGTGGTGAGGTCGTGGTCGGCATCCAACTGCTGGTGATCGGAAGAGTTGATCGTGATCACATAGCTGTTGGGTGCCAGCAGATGCCCGCCGCCCACGTCTTGGACATGATCGGCGGCCTCGCGTTGCAGCGCCGCCTCCACCTCCTGTGGTACGACACTGCCGCCGAATACTCTGGCGAACACGTCACCGACGGCGCCTTGCAGACGACGCTCGAATCGCGAAACGATGCCCATCTCGGCCTCCCTTCGGTGAGCGTTTCTTCCTGATTCGTAACAACGACACACGCGTATGGCGTGTCGTTGATCGACCACGTTCATTGCATGATATCCACGATCGTCCACACCTGTAACTCTTGGCGACAGCCCTGGGTTCCCGTGCCTGTCCAGCCCCCCGGTCAGGCCTCTGAAATGGCGATTTCGTATCCGACGTGAGGCCGTGATACTGTCTCCCAGTCGCTCGGGCGAGTGGCGGAATGGCAGACGCGCTGGCTTCAGGTGCCAGTGTCCTTCGGGACGTGGGGGTTCAAGTCCCCCTTCGCCCACACATTGCGGAAAGCCGCGTATCAGGTTCCTCTGATACGCGGCTTTCCTGTTTTCGTTGCGGTCAGTTCTGCGGACCGTGGCGGTCGATGAAGCGCTGCTCCAAGGCCGCGATGACTCTCACCTGATCCACCGCCGACGACGAAGGCGCGAACTCGCCGTCGTCGACGATGTAGAAGACGGCTCGTTCGGCTGCCTGCGCGTTCTCGGGCGCGGGCACGTACACCTTCCAGCCGAAGCGGAAGCGGTCGGCGGTCAGCTTCGACAGCGGGTAACCGGTGGTGTCCAGCTGCCGTCCGGTGATGTAGTCGCGCACCCGGCTGATCGCCTGCTCGGCGGGCATCGGCTCCGGCGCCGTGGACAGCAGCCCCGCCACCGAGAACTGATAGAGCGCGCCGTCGATGTCGAAACGGCCGTCATCACCGAAGACGGCGACCAGTGCCGCCCGCGTCACTCTCCCCGCCTCTGCGGCGGACAACAAAGCTCCGATCGCCTCGGGCGTGTCCTGGCCCAGGCGGTCGGAAAGGGTTCCCGCTACGATCTTGATCGCCGTCTCGCGCGTCCACACGCCCGGCACCGCGGGCGCGCACTCCTGGGCGGGCGGCGACTGCCCGCGGTACCAGCGCCCTGCCTCCCACCAGTAACAGAACGACAGCAGCCCCGAGGCCGCCCGCGGATTCAACACCGGGTCGGCGACCCAGTCCGGTGCACCGCCGTACAGCTCCGGCATCGGTGCGCCCGCGTTGTAGACAGCGTCCAAGGTGGGTGCGTTCCACACGCCACCCGAGAGCACGGCCCGCCCCGCCGGAAGCGCGTGCAAGGTCGACCCGCCGCGTGCGGTGCCTTCGAACACCCCGACCCAGGGCAGCATCCGCGGCCCCCATTCCGACTTCGCCGCCACGAAGGCCGCGGCGATCGTCGTCCATCGCGCCCACATCTGCGGGAACGGCGGGAACTCGTTCTCCGCCAGCACCGCCCACACCTGTTCGGCCCGGTCTTTACGAGCCTGCGCGGCGGCTTGCTGCGGAGTACGCCGCTGCCGGTCCCCATGTCCGATATACGCGGCCAGCCACACCGGCAGCTTTCCGCGCGGGTACGCCTCCAGGTCGGCGCGATATGCCTCCGGCACGAACAGCTGGCCGTCCGGGAAGGGCTCGTCGCCGTAGTCGTAGGCGACATCTATCCCGCCGGAGCTGGTCATCGCGATCACCATCCGCCACCACGGTTCCGCACCAGAGCCGGCCGCGATCGCACGATGCTCCCGGACGAGGGCAAGCGCCGACTCCGGCGGGTCCACCGACATCGCCTGCTCGCCGACGGTGTATACGAGCTGGGCGATCTCGCCCGCCACCGTGACCGCGAACGCTGCGTCCACCCGCGTCCACCCCGTGGGCGCGTGCGCCGCCAGCGCACGAGCGAGCGGGTGTTCGACGGTCAGCCCACCGGGTTCATCCGCCACGTCGTCCTCCATATCGATATCTCGCCACTGGTCTCGCTTGCCCACCGCCGAGTAAGCAGTGCTCGTCGGCGGTGGCGACGCGAACGTCGAAGATAGCCGGGGCACGACACGACGTGCTCAGCGCAGATCGGTCGAACCCGCGACCTGCGTGTCGCGAACGAGCTTTATTTTCACAGTCGCCATGAGCGGAGAATCTCGAGTTCCGCGCGTGGCGGCAGTAGGTGGGTGTGACCGGACAGCTGACGTACCTGAATCACGGCCTCGCTGAATTCGGTGTGGATGAATTCGATCTCTCCAGGCGTGAGTAGTCCGGCGGCGGCCAATGGCGCCAGCTTGACGGTGTCGTTCATGACCCGTTTGAACTTCTCGAGCCGGGCGAATTTGACCATGTCGGGGCCACCTAGTTCGCGAGGCACCTCGATCCCGGGAATGAGATGGCCCAAACGGGCCCAGTCGTAGGCGCTCGGACCGGTGACGGCGAGTTCCCAGTCGAGCAGTGTTACGCGTAGTTCGTTGCTGATGAGGAAGTTTCCCTCGTTCGGGTCGGCATGCAGGATGTGGTGGCGGGATTCCCGCATCGAGCCAGCATCATCGATCAGCGGTTCGAGAGGATTTCCGCGGAGCAGGCCGAACTCGTCGAACAGGTGACCGAAGCGGTCATAGTGCTGCCGGTAGAAATTTATCGTGTACCAATCGATATGGTTCAGGTACCACCCGCCGGTGTCACCGCTGGCCACGCCCGGTGGCGTCAGCTGATGCAGCAGTGGATGGTCCTCCGGCATCGCACGCAGCTGCTCGTGGATGTTCGCGAAGGTCCGCACTATCAGGCTCTGATGGGACCGGATCGTTCTCCGGTCGGCCCGCCGAAAGGTCTCGGCGAGATTGTCTCCCCGCGCGAGCCTTTCGATGAGAATTGGCGCCGATTCGTCGATGACGCGCCCGTCCGGCATGCGGCCGGTGATGACGTTCAGCAGTTGAGGTGCGTTCCGGACGTATCGAGAGATGACGGGGAGGGTTTTGTGCTCGGGTCCGAAACGGGGATCGTAGCTGCCGGTATCGGGTATACCGATGCGCAGGACCAAACCGAGGTCTTCGAGAATGACTGTCGTGTTGTAGGTTCCGGACAGCGAATCATGGAGCAGTGGTTGTGCTGCTCGGTACACGGTCAGACCCTCGTCGCGAGTCATGATCCGTCCCCGGACGCCCTCGAGCGGCCGGTATTCGTGCGCTGGGAGCAGCTGAGACAGATCGCGGACGGTGGTGGGGGTCTCGATCAGCGGAGCGGCTGATCGGCTGGAGGCGTGTGGTGCGGATTCGAGATCGGATCCGCGTCCGACCACGATCAGTCCGATGGTTTCCGGATCGCCGTTCCGGTCGCGGTGGGGGTTGAGCGTGTACACATGTTCGGTGCCGGTATCGAGCTGACTGGCGGTGGGCAGTCGGTCGCCGGCCGAGCCGGGAACAAGGACGATCTGGTCCACAGCTCGACTCAGCTGCAGAGTATCGGCGGCCGAGCGCAGCACACCGATACCGTCGCCGTGCCCGATCACGGTCGACACACGAACCATTCGATCCCACATTTCGTCGCTGCCGTCGAGGGCCAATTCGCGGGTCGCGTCGTAGGCGATGAGTTCCCGCGCCACGAGGTCCCCGGCTGTGTCTCGGGTTTCGACGACGCTGTCCATCGCCGTGGTGTCCGGCTCAGCGGTGTGCGAAGGTGCGTCGATCTCACGCGGTAAGCCGACAGTGAACATGATCGCCACGCGGTCGCCGCGGGGCGCATGCTCCTGCGCTTTCACGTACTGCTGGCAAGCGTGCCTCGACCAGTGCGATAGGTCGGCAACAGGTGTGTCGGCTCCGATGACGTTGAATGCCATGAACGATGCGCTGTCGGCTTCGCCGATCGAGACGACAGCTCGGCCCGTGCCGCCTTCCGCGACGGGATCGTAGGAGACCAGCAGCACCGGTGGCGGGCTGGATCCGGGGATGGCGAGTCTGCGGGCACCGCGTCTGAGTTCTGCCAGGTGGTCGCGCAGCGCGTCGAGTGCATTCCAGCGCTCGGGCGCCACGCGGGGGGATTCGAGGTCACGAGCGAGTGATAGCCGATTCGCTAGATCCCGCGCCCGGTATCCGATGCCGGGGGCAGCCCCGATGATGTGGGGATACTGTTTCAGCACCGCCAACTGCATCTGCGACACCGAGAAGTCCGTGGCCCCCGCCAGCAGACTGCCGATCGTTACAATCCCGCTGGTCCATCTTCCGAGCCGGTCCCACCATCGCATGTTCGCTCCGACACTGTCGAAGGTGTCCTCGAACAAATCGCTTCGGCTCAGCAATGACCGAATGTCGGCCTCGGATCCCCGTTCGTTTCGCAGCAAGTCCATCGCGGTTGCGACAAGAGCTCGCTCGTCATCGGTGGTATTCCAGTCCCGCGGAAGGTCGGCATCCAGACGGTTTCGCAGAGGGGCGTAGTCGATCCCTGGCTGCTGACTACCCAGCCCCCACAGCGCCCGTACTCCCCAGGAAAACGAATCGATGATGGCGGAGTCCGAGCCGATGCTGAAATAGTCCGACAGGATTTCATGTATGCGTCGCGATCGAACTTCGGGCGATCGGCGGGAGTCCGCGACCATGATGTCTTCGTGCAGTCTGTGTATTTTGTCGGCGACGTCTTGGAGCGCGTAGATGGCAGAGCTGTCTGTGAAGCGTGTGGTGGCCTCGGCCAGCAGGCCGTCGACCTGACTCAGATAGTCCAGGCCCAACGCGGAATTGCTGGTGGGGAGCAGGTAGAACGCCGCATCGAGCAGATCCGGCAGTGCAGTGGCGACCGTCGCGGCGAACAGCCGGTCCGAGCCGGTTCGCGCCCGATCGAGCGCCGCGGCGTGAATGGGCAGAGACTGGAAGATCTCGGCGTACCTCCGTGAGAAGATCTCACTGGATCGCTGCCGTAGCAGCGTCTCCAGGACTATTGCCCACTGCGTGACCATGTGAGCCGTCGCGTTGGCGCGCACCCCGCTCCAGCGGAACGACTCCGCCAGCGGCATATGCTCCGTCGTGAGGGCAGCATCCGGCGGGAATGAGCCCTCCTCGGGCCACATGCTGTGCTGGCCGGCTTCTTCGATATAGCGTGCGATTTCCGCGATATGTGCAGGGACCGTATGGTGCGCAGCACCCACCGACCAACGGTCCTCAGTAGACGTACGGGTCACAGCGAACGCGGCGTCGAGCACGGCCGTCATGGCGGCGTGCAGGTCGGCGACGGTGCGACGGTTGGCCCGCAGCCAGTGCCCGATGGCAAACAACTCGCGGTAGGTGGTCGGCGCGCTGGAAGGAACGCTGTCGCCGAACCGGCGAGTCGCTTCTGTCACGATCGCGCCCAACAGACGCGCCGGATTGGTCACATCGTCTGTCACCGACCGCGGTTTGCCGCGATGGATGGCCGCTATCTGTTCGGTGACCGCGCGGGTGAAACTGATCTGCAGGTGCTGGAGGTTGTTGTCGGAGAGGCGTGCGGCCCAATCCTGGAGGGTGCCGAATGTGGCCTCGACGCGGAAGGTCGACAGCGCAGCGCTGGCGATTCGCTCGGCCTCGCTCGGTCCACCGCCGAACGCGCCGCCATTCGGGTCATTCGGATTCGCGGCATGCGCCACCACGCCGTCGGGCAGACCGCGCGGTACGCCGCCGAAGGGATCCGCCACTGCCGGTGACGGACCGAAACCGAGCCCATCCAGACCACGGGCACGGTGCGACGGAAGATCCAGCACCGCGGCCGGATCGAATGGCGCATGTGTGCCGGGACCGAGCGCTTGCGCATGCCGGGCGGTCCTCGGGTCGTATGCCACGTCTCGCTGATCGACCAGGGGCTCGGGAAGGTTCCCGGTCCTAGAGGTGGTATTCGCATCTTCGAGAGGCAATACCTCATCCCTGGACTGCGCTGCGACCGATGGTGCCGGGGCGTGAGGGCTCACCGCGAATGCGCCTTGCTCTCGAAGGTTCGGGTCGGCGGCATGCGCGACCGCACCGTGGGGCACTCCGCGCGCCACTCCGCTGAATGGATTCGGAACCGGGGCCGGCGGATCGAATCCCAGCCCATCCAGACCACGGGCACGCTGCGGCGGAAGATCCAGCTCGTAGTCCGGTACCGAGTCCCATCGGCCGCGCGTCCAGTACATCCACTTCGGAAACGGCAGTGGGGCGGATTCGGCGCGCCGGATCGCTTGTATCCGCTGTTCGTCGCGCCGAAAGGCCTTACTCGCCCACGCGTCTCGTTCGGCACGGAAGTGGCTCGCGATGACGGGCAGCGCGTCCATGCCCATCATGTGGGAGACGCCGCGGAAGAGATACAGCTTCGATGTCGGGATCAGCCTGGCGTTATCACGGCTGTGGTCGACAGGTGAGAATTGATCCGCGGCGCCGTGCACGATGTCTACCGGAACGCGGTACTGGTCGAACCGGATTCCCCAGTGTGTGGTCAACTGAATGGCGTCGTCGGCCCATGCTTGCAGGTAGTTGCGCAACGCGCGTTGATAACCGCGTGCGAGTTCATCGCGGTGTGTGCCCACCCACATGTGGTCCATCGTGGTGAAGGCATCCTGGTTGTAGCGGAGCAACCACTCCCCGTCCCGCGCGATGTTCTCGGCCATCTCGGTGAGCGCCGCGGTCATGGCTTCGGTGTCGGGCCTGGCATAGATCCGTTGGTTCGCCTCGGCCATGCCAGCCATCCACTCACCCATGTCGTCGAGCCGCGGAGCGGTGCCCACGAGCGAGACGACGCGGTCGACATGGTCGGGGTCGAGCGCGCCGACCGCGATGGCCACCGATCCACCGCCGGATCGTCCGAGCACGGAATAGCGTTCGAACGCGAATAGTTCGGTCGCGATGTGAATGATGTCGCGGGCGCAATCGGCCACGGTGCGCCCGGGCAGCGGATCCGAGTCGCCGTAACCGGGTCGTTCCACGACGATTAGCGTGAATCCGCGGTCGTACAGCTGGTGATGATCCGGCAGCGGGCCATCGATTCCGACCGGTGTGCCGGGCGAGAGTAGGACCGGGTAACCGTATGGATGGCCCAATTGGCGGAAATGAACAGTCCGGCCGTCCGGCATCCGGGCGGCGTAGAGATTCGAAACACGGCCCAAGTCGGCGGTTTCATCGGGTTCGGGGACAGCTCGTACTGTCTCATCCGGCAGTGCGGCTCGGTGGCCGCTATGACGGGTCCGCTCGCGCCGCGCCTCGATCGAGTCGTGTTCCGGCCGAACGTGAATAGCTCGCATCGAGTTCGCCGGAGCGATCTCGGTGGCCGTGCCTGTGTCACTGTCGGCGGGATCGAGCAGTTGTGCCGCCGTTCTTTCGGGAGCGGCGACACTCCGCTTCTCTGCCTGTTCGCTCTCGGGGAGGATCAGTCGACCGCCTGAGTCGGCTTGCTCGGTCCATTCGAAAATGGTTACGAGGAGTTCGATTTCCCCTACTTCTTCCGCGCGGCCTGCGTCAGCGGCAAGCTCGGCGACGCGGTCGATCGACCGTCGAATCTCGGCCAGCAGGTCTTGTGCTTCGGCTGGTGCCAAGGTCGCGCGGACGAGAGGATAGCCGAGCAGCCTGTTCATGGCGTCACGGTAGGCCCGTTGGTAGGCGTGTTGCGGATGGAAGACCGAGTCCATCGCCAGTTGGTGGTCCGGGCCGGCGACCACCGGCACGTCGTCGATCACTGTGCCGGTAGTGCTGAGACGCGCGAGTTCGGCCTCGATCTTGTTGTACGCCCGATTCAGCCGATCCGCGCTGACCGCCTTGCCCTCTCGATGGCGTTGCACGGTGATCCCGTTCATTTCGGCCATCCGCGCCTGTAGGGTGCCGATCCGTTGGGTGGCCTCCGGGCTGGGGTCGACCGCTGAACCTCGTTCCGCGGCTGATGCTTCCGGCTTGCGATCGCGAATTCCGGGCGCGGTCGAGTGCTTGGAAGCAAGGTGGTGCGCGGCGGGGCCGGGCGGAACGATCAGCTTGCGCCCGCTCAGGCTGCTGTCCACCCCAGGGAGAGCCGCAGCGGAGTTCCGGCAGGCCGCACAGTTCTCCAGGTGCTCCTCGACCTCGGCTCCGACCTTCCGGCCCATGCCTATGAGTGCCCACATGCCGAGTTGCTCGACTGTGGACCGGCATGAATTCATCGCGTGATGGGAGAGTTCGTGGAGCAAGACGCGGCCGGCTGCTACACCCTGACGGCGCAAGTACGGACGGACGACCTCGTTCAAATACTGCACCTCGAGCGGCTTGGAGGCGATCTTGTCGAATATGGCAACCGTCAGATAGCGCGTGAGCAGGAAGTCGGGGGATTGCGGGTCCAGCTCTCGGCAACCGGGATAGTGCACAGTCCACAGTGCGTCGTGGCTGAACATCAACCACAGTGCGTACTCTTCCGGAGTGAGGACGGGATCGCGGCCCGCCACCATGAGGTTGTAGCCTTCGGCATAACGTCCCGCCACCATGAGGTTGTGCCCCTCCGCGCGTAGCAGGCGTCCCCCGACGTAGGCCATGTCTCCCTGGCGAATCTGCTTGGTCTGGGGCAGTTCATCCCCGGACACTCCCCGCCAGAACTTCTCAAAAGCCGTCATCTCCTTCACATCGGCGCGATTCGACTCGCGTTCCTGCGCGTCAACCCGCATGGTCCGCTTCTTCTCGGCATCGGTTTCCCCACGGCCCGGAATGACCCGTCGTTGCTGGAGCGTCGCCGGTCCGGAAGTCGCATGGGGCGCGTTCAGCAGTCTCTCGGCTCCGAGTGTCAACCGTACGGCTGCGTCGACCCCCGCGTACAGCGGAGTCCGTCGAATCGCCCGCCGCCGCATCCAAGCTTTTCGCTCGGCGCTTTCGATCCACTTCCGGCCGGACAGCTCACCCTCGCGAGGCAGCGGGAATTCCCAGAAGTACCAGAAGATCTCCTTCCACGGACGCAACCGCTCCATGAGTTCTTCCAGCGATGGATCGGCGGGCAACACGTGCACGTCGGGCACGATCAAGCTGCGGGTGGGGTCGGCGGGCACTATCAAGCCGGCGGGACTAAGACGAATGCCGCCGCTTGTAGCCGCGTGAGCACCTGACTGTCCGGCGCTGCCGACGGTGCCGGATTCGGTCTCGTGAACTGCCGAATCGATGTGTTCCCGACCGGGCCTCCTGAACGCATGCCCATCCAGCCCCACGTTCGGATCTACCGCGTGCAGCTTGCCGAAGTCGAACCGCTGCCCGCGCGGCGGCGGTACGGCGCCCTCGTTATCCCATTTCTTTCGCTCGGGTACATCGAGACCGGAACCGGCTTCCGCTCCGAAACCGGGGACCTCACCTCGCAAAGCGAGAACGTCGTCCGGTCTGGGGCCTCGCTCGTCGTTGGGCGTCTGGTCTGTGGCGTCGTCCGGTGACATGGGCGTGGAAGTTCGCGGTAACTCGCGTGCGGCTCGGAAGAGATCCTCTGGATCGCCGTCGCGAGTAGGGAAAACGGACTCGTCCACCATTCCCTGGCCGACCATCCGCATGCCCAACTCGGTTTCGTACAACGTGTGGTGGTGCGGGATCATGAACGCTGCCACAGCGCCACGGAACGCTCCCTCCCACTCTTTCGGCAGCCCCAGCCAGGTGAAGCGCGACATCAAACGGGCCGCACTGCCCGAAATGCCGGCCGCCAACGGGAAGCCTCGCTCGACAGCGACTTCGCGGAACCAGGGGCTGCCGGGTTCGAATTCGACAAGTGCCACGCCGGGGCGCCAGGTCAGCGGAACGGCATAGCGATCGGTGTCCAGCGCCAGTGCTGTCGCCGCGTCCACCACTCCTTCGTCGCGGTAGACGAGCACAGCTTCGACTACTGCGTCCCCGGCGTCATCGCGGACGCGGCGACCGTTCTCGTCGTAGCGGTAGAGCGGGAGTACGTGACTGACCGTGTCGTCCTCGGCCCGCAAAGTAGTTTCCAGCTTCACCACATCGACCCGGCCTCGGCGACGCGGAAGACTCGCGTCGAGGTCGAGCCGATCGATGCGCAAGGCATGCAGTTCGCCGGGGATCGCCTCGAGTTCGCGTTGTGACAGGGGCATGCCGAGCAGCGCCCAGTCCTGCACCGTCAGGTGCCTGCGCAGCATCATGTCGGGCGTACGGTTCTTGCTCGCCTCGACCCGGCCCTCGTATTCCGCGAACGCCTCGCGTGCCGCGGCGCTGTCGAGCACGGCATGGTTCACGTCGCGCAACTCGGCCGCCGTGACCGTCGGACCGTTTCGCAGGATCGATGCTCGGACGTCGCGCAGCGCGGCGACGTCCAGTCCCAGTTCGCCTGCCTTCTCCGCCCAATCCGGCCGATTCAGCAGTTTCGCCAGACCCTCGTCCAACGTCGTGCCAGCGGCGGCATCGCCCAGCTGCGCGTTCCGGATCATCGCGTTGAGCACGGCCGACATCAACTCACGGGGATTGCCGTCGCGGCGAAGTTCCGCCAAGGACACCGAACGCTCGACCATGCCGCCCCACCGCTCGTTCTCCGGTGCGTAGAAAGCGGCGTCGATTTCCTCCGGCGTGGCCTCGGGATGCAGGGCGCTCAACAGCTTCCGTAGCCGGTCCAGCACCGCGACAGTCACCTCCCTGGTCTCCGGCCGCTGGTACAGCCGGCGCCCCAGTTCGACCTCGTCCCGCATGCGCAATGGTCGCCATCCGGGACGTTCCGCGGTTTCGGGTGGGGTAGCGGGTTCGGTCGTTGTCGGATCGTCCTGCGTCCCACCGCGGGCGAATCCACCGCCGTCCGCGTGGGGTTCCACCAGCCCATTCATTCGCTTGTGCTTGGAGACCGGGCCGCCACGGTCCCATGGCTTGCCCCGGTCGTCGAAGGGATCGATGAGGTCGGGGACGCCGCCGATCAGGCCGACGCGCCGGGCAACGGCAGGTCTGCGAATCGGGGTGGCGGTACCATCGGCCGCCGCGGGTACCCGCCCTGCATCCGCTTCGCCGTCAACCGTTGTGGATCGTTGCCGGTCATCGGAATCGGTGACACCTTCGGTGGCCACCGTCGTTTCCTTATTCTCGACCGTCGCCTGGCGGTACAGCTGATCCGCGAACTGAGGCCGCGGCCGTTGCACCGCGTGGGCTTGCTCGAATGCGTAGGCGTACCCGATCAGCGTGGGTTCGCTCCATGCCGCGGCCCGGAAGGTCACATTGACATGTTCTCCGGCTGGATGGTCGGGAGTGGCCGGCGTGCGGGCCGCTGGGACGATGATGCACGGATAACCGGCCTTGTCGCCCATTATCGTTCCGTACTCGTAGACGGATACCAATGCGGTGAGTTCGTGCTCGGCCATCGCCGCGTCGATCCGGATTTTGCTCTCGGCGAGGTCCAATTGAAGGTCTGCCTGGTATTTCGCCGTGTCGGCGCTGTCCGCGCCGAGGTCCTTCGCCTGCGCGGCGATGAGGAGGTCTTGGCCGTATTTCAAGGCGGTTTCGGCGTGGGCGTTGTTGTAGGCGATGATGTCGGCCAAATCTTTCATAGGGGCGTCAGCGGGCAGCTGTGAAAGATATGTGTTCAGGTCTCGCTTCATTTCGTAGGAGAACACGCTCGAACAGGCCGGATTGTGGTCTTGAAAGCTGTGTGAGGTGTCCAGATCGACGGTGATCAAGGTGGCGCCCCGGGCCTTCAGCGTGCTCAACGCCGCATCCCACAACCGCCGCTTCGGAGTGCCCTCTGGTTCAACCCCTACCGTCAGGACGCCGATGCGCGCACCGCGGAGTGCCTCCGGATTCAGATCCGCGGTGAAGTCGTGGCCCGCCAGGGGATTGTGCGCGGTGGCAGGGTCTCGTGGATCGACGCCGACGAGCGCCGTCAGCAATACCGCGGCGCCGGTGACGTCCGGACTGTGCGCTCCCGGGGAGTCCCGGGTGGTGGACATGGGCACGCCACCCACGCGGGGCACAGCACCGACAGTGGGTTTGAGCCCGACTATCGAGTTCCAGTTGGACGGAGTCGTAATCGAGCCGGATGCTTGGGAGCCGATGGCGAGCGGCACAAGCCCGGCCGCGACACCGACGGCAGATCCTGAACTGGAGCCCCCCGGAACCAGAGAGACGTCGATCGGATTGAGGGTCTGGCCGCCGTAGGAGCTGTAGCCATAAGGCAACGTGCTGCTCAGCGAACTTCCGAGTTCGGTGAGATTGGAGTGGCCGAGAATCACCGCGCCCGCTTCACGCAATTGCGCCACCAGCGCGGCATCCGTGGCGGGGTACGAGTTCGCCAGAGCCACCGAGCCCGCGGTGGTCGGCATGCCCGCGATATCGATGCTGCCCTTGATCAGGACCGGTACCCCCAACAGTGGGCCGTGCGCGGCGCCGGTTCGCCGGAGTTCGTCTGCGCGGGCAGCCTCCTCGAGTGCCCGGGGGTTGATGCCGATCACCGCATTCAGTTTCGAAAGCGCTTTTATACGTCGGAGACACAGTTGGGTCAGTTGCACGCTGGTGATCTGCCCGCTATCCAGCAGCTCGATCAGTTGCGAGCTCGTCACCGATACGAGGTCCAGCGCTGGTAACGCGTTCGGGCCTACCGCGCCCTCCGGATCGCTGCCCTCGACGCCTTCGTCGTTTCGCAGCGTGATCGCGGTGACCAAGGTGCCGTGCTGGAGGTGGAAGCGGCCCGAGAGGATGGTCAGTGACGGGTCGGACGTCGCGTCGGCTGTCACCCGCGCTTCGAACGTGCCAGCCCGGGCGTCAGCGGCATCGGGATGGACGGCGATTTCCACCTGGTTGTGCCTGAGTTGCTGCCCGGTCAGCCGGTGGTACAGGTCGATGACGTTGTCCTTGGCCGAGACCACGACCGAATCCCGGTGGAGTCGAGCCGCCGCGTGGTCCTTTGCGTCCAGGCTGATCGCTCGGTACGTCCCCACCGGGCCGAGCGCCACGGCGGCATAGTGCTGCGTGCGTGCGGTGGCACCGGTGAGATCTCCCGGCCAGAGCGGTGAACCATCGTCTCCCGTCCGAATCGGCTCGTCGCCGTAGCCGAGCGCCTGGAGTGCCTGCTGGGCGTTCAGCCATACGCTCAACACGGAGCTGCGCTCGTTGCCGAACGTTTCCACCGCATGGACGTCGTCGGGCAGTACGTGTCGGATCAAAGCCCCGTCGGTCGTTGTTTCGACGGGTGCTGAGATTGCGTCGTCGCCCCTTGCTGCCTCGGGTGATTCGACGTGCTGTGGCGGCGTTTCCCGCTTCGGGGCCGCCACCGGGTGGTCATCACCGTCGAGTAGTCCGAGGCGCAGTGCTTTCATGACGATCGGGATCTTCTCGCGGACTCCCAGCTTCTTGCCGAGGCTTATCCGGCGCTCGCTGATGCCGCGTACCGTCACCTCCTGCCTTTCGGCGAGCTGCTCATCCGTCAATCCCTCCGCTGTCAGGCGGAGCATTTCCATGTCCTTGGCGCTCAGACCGAAGGTATCCGGTGACGCGGAGGCGGTGACGACGCTGCTGAGCAGTCCGCGACGGCGTGCCTCTACCACCGCCGGAATCGACTTGGTCACACCAAGTTTCGTGGCGGCTGCTATTCGGTGGTAGGTGACCTTCCGTGGTTCCATGCCGAGTGCGGTCGCGATCTCGCTGAGCGACAGGCCTTGATAAAGCAGGGTGAGCACGGTGATCTCCGGGCCGGCGAGGCCACCCCGGCCGGGCAGCATCCGAATCTCCGGGGCTGAAGTGCTCGTGTCGGTTGCCTCGGCCTCACGCGACTCCGGGGACGTGACCGTCGGCGAGTCCGGCCGGGGCCGGGGATGGAGTTTGGTCCGGATTCGTGACTGCAGAACCCGCACAGTCGAGGCGGCGATATGCAAACTCTCCGCGATCTCGGCGACTGTCCGGCCCGCCGCCTGCAGTCGATTCACCTCGAGTTCCCGATCGGTCAGGGCCCGACGAGGCGTCGGCTCGACCGGCAATGTCGCGCGCACACCCTGTCCTGCGGCGATGGCGATACCCAATGCGCGAGCCGCGTCCCACAGGACCGGAGACTCGTTCGCGGGATCACCGGGCGGACGCAGCTGTGTGGCCGTCGTTGTCCGCTGAGCGGTCTGGAACCGGCGCAGCGGGGCTCGGTGATATGCGGGGAGGGCACCCAATTCCCGTCGCATGTCCGCTGTGGTCGCCTCGTTCCACGCCGCGATCAACGGGTCGGACTCAGAGAGACTCGCGCCGCGCACCAGAAAGAGCTGGACACTCCACCACATTTCGGCGATCCGGCGATGCTCAGCGATGACGTTACGGGCAACGAGGGCGACCCATTCCTCGAGACTCCGATCACCGATCTGGCCGAGATGGGCGACCACATTGCCGGCAACCTCTTCGAGAATCTCAGGCGCATGTCGGCTCCCGAGTGCACTGCCGGCCAGCTGAACGACGCGGTCGCCGAAAACTTCCTGAACGCGGCGGGTGGCCTGCTCGGCGTGGCCGTTAGCGACATCCTGCGCGATGAGTTCCTGGAGCTGATGGGACGGCGTCGTGTGCGCGTTGGATTCAGGCGCAGGATTTATGGCGCCGCTTTCAGACGCCGGGATTCGATCAACCGAGTCGTCGCCGGTCTGCCCGGCGCTGCCGGTCGAGCGAGACGCCGACTCGTGTGTCCCGGGACTGGCGGTCTCGGCGCTTTCACCCGAAGTGGGTCGGGATCCGCGTCCACCGACCGCCCATCCCTCCGGATGTGGGCCCACTGCGTGGACAAGGCCGGGATCGAATCTTTGCCCACGCGGTGGCTGCACCGTGCCGATGTCCCAGGCTTTCCGCTCGGGGATGTCCAGCGCCGATCCGGCGGACTCCGCGGGCGTTTCGCGCACCGCACTCGGCGAGGGGGGCGAATCGGCGTTGGCGAGCGAAAGGTCGACCACCACTGGGTAGTGATCGGTTTCGGTGAGCACGATGCCGCTGTGCGTCGTCTGTAGTTCGGCGGTCGCCATCACCTGGTCCGGCGCGCTGCCCCAAGGCACGGTCACGGTGGCCGGATCGAGCGCGACGGCCAGACCCAACTCGCCGATGAGCGCCCGGTATACGGAGCGTGGGTTATCGGTGTTGAAGTCGCCGAGCAACACGACCGGACCATCCGCCGCGGAGCGCAGGCCATCCACCAGAGAGCGCAGCAACTGCTCGATCGCCCTGGCATGCGCCGCGCCATCGACATCTTCGTGCTCCTCGTAGCTGCGGCCGAAGAAACCCAGCGGCGTCGGGTGCACATTCACATACCAGATACCGGCGATCCTGACGGCTTGTGCGTACCGGTCGAACTGCTCGTCCTGCTCCAGGACATGGTTCCCGAGCGTGAGTTCGAGCCCAGTTGCCGGCAGCAGGACGTCGAGACCGGCCTCGATCGGCAGATCGGTGAGCACGGCGAGGCTGATGGCCTTGGTCGTATCCATGTGCGACGGGCACATCACGGTCTCGTAGACGTTCCGGTAGCCGAGCGCGTCTGCCAGTTGCCGCGCGTTCGAACCGTCCGGGCCGACCTCGGACTCCTGCAAGAAGACGATCTGGGCGCCGATCTCGGGCAACTCCCGGACGAAGTACGACGGATCAGGGATGTAGTCGAACGCCTCATCCGACCGCGAACGGCGAGCGCCCGCGAAATTCCAAGTGACCACGCGGAGCGAGCCGGCATCGCTCACACCATCAGCGGCATCAGGACGGGCTGACCCGGGCGCGGCTTCGGGTATCGAGGAACGAACCCGGTCACTCAGAGCTGCGGTGGCACGATCCAAGGCGCCCGTGGCGCTGTTGCCCAACGGACGGTATTCGCTCGGTCGATAGACGATGCGCCCGGATCGCGGCGTCTCGGAGCCGTCCTCGACGACCTCCAGGCTCCACCGGCCGGACTGGGTGATCGACGCCGTCGCCGTCACCGCCTGGCGGCCCTGGCTCACTTCCCGCACCAGCGTCTCCGCCAGCGCCGCCGCATCATTCACGGCGGGCCCGATGTGGTTCCAGAACGGCATATCCGGTCTGATCATGACGAAGGCCAACGCGCGGATCGGGGGTGAGGCCTCGTCCGTCGGACCTACCCGCACAACCCGGGAAGCGACGACCGGATCATCTGTCAGTTTCGCCGACGCATCCGGAGGTTCGGGCGCCATCAGCGAGTCGCCGCGGAGATGGAAATCGCAGACCACTCGGCGACTGCCAGTGTCGTACCACTCGGCCCGCCAGCTCGTGGCGCCGACGTCCAATGTCTGCACAAGTTCTGGAGCTAAGTCGGCGGCACCTTCGTGTTCGATGATCAGCCGCAGGACGTCGGCGTGCGGTGCCTCGACCCTCTGCCGGATGGCCCCGTGCCGAGCGGCGTCGGCGACCACCGCGCGCACGGTCTCGACTGCAGCTGCCCTGGCGACGGTTGGCCACTGCGGCGCGACCTCCTCGATCGTCGCGCCGACCGATTCTTCCGCGGCATGCCGTGCGTATTCGAGCGATGACATGGGTGTGCCGCGGTCATCGAGACCATGGGTGTGTCCGGGCTGATGGAACGCCATGTCGGCGGGCGGCTCGGCGGCTGCGGTTTCGCCTGTCGGGTGTGTGGTCCCACGCTGCGCAGGTGTCTCCGTGGTCGTATCGGTTGAAAGAGCTACCTCCGGTGCGGCCGAGCTACTCTCCTGCGCCGACCGTGTCGTTTCACCGGCTGCGGGCTCGCTGACCGCTTGTGGCTCGGTGGGCTTCCTTGCAGGCGGCGCGGCATCCCGCAGTGGTTGCGGAACAGCGATTCCGGTGAGGATTACGCCGCCGTCGACCAGGAATCGACCGTGGAATTCGGTCAGTGGCTGGCCGTCGAGGGTGGATCGGTCCTCGACGAGCAGCCGTGCGGTGAAGGTGCCTGCCTCGAGATCGAACGTGATCAGTGCGTCTTCGAAGTCGAGCGCGCGGTGGGTCAGCGGGTACC
Organism: Nocardia gipuzkoensis; assembly: GCF_021183645.1. Taxonomy (NCBI): domain Bacteria; kingdom Bacillati; phylum Actinomycetota; class Actinomycetes; order Mycobacteriales; family Nocardiaceae; genus Nocardia; species Nocardia gipuzkoensis. Next base: position 2,839,304 of record NZ_CP089225.1, read on the forward strand.
ACGCCTTGTAGACGCTTTCCTTGGCGGAGAACAGCACTCGGTCCCAGTGAACGCCGCGGTGTGTACCGATGCGACTGAGCCAAGCTTGCTCCTCGGGCAGCGCGATGCGATTTCGCAGCACATCGGAGATCGGCTCGTTGTGCGCGGCATCGATGCCGATCGATCGATGGTGTCGAGATACCGCGGCCACGTAGTAGCCGGTTTTCTGGGTGAGAGTGAAACCCAGTGTGTGGCTGATACTTCCCGCGATGCCGGGCTGCCACAGTGGCATTCCGCCGGGTACGTTGTCGCCCGCGCGCAGCACCGGTTCGACCGGTACGCCCAGGCGATCCAATGCTCGATGGGCGCACGTGCGCCCGTATACGATCTCGCGTTCGCGCACCCCCTCCGGATCCGACTGGATCGCATCAATCAGCACCTGTTCCTGCGGCAGCAGTGCGGCGGTGGGGTCCTCGCCGATGATTTCGGCTGTGGCCACCTCGGCGGGCAAGCCGAGACCCTCGACGATCGTCCGTCCCACTGGTGCGCGCACCTGGCCTGGTTCGACGGCATTCGTCTGGGCTGTTCGCGCGTCGAGTTCGTGATAAGTGGTGGTCGCCTCGATCAGGTCATCGAGTGCGCCGGCGCGCCGACGGTCGGCGCGCTGCTGGTCGGTCAGCTCCGACCGTGGCACACCGGCCAGCGGTGCCAGCTTGGTCCGCAACTCGTTCAGTTCGTCCTGCAGCTCAATGATGCGCAGGGAGCCCGGTTGCAGCTCTGCCGGATTGATCGACAGTTCTTCAGCAACGGAGTCGCGACGTGCCCGTGTCTGTTGAACCAGAGCCCGGTCGGGAGCGATCCTCGCCGCGTCGTGCCCGTGGACTGCGGTCGTTTCGTTCTGTGCCGCCTGCCGAGGCGGCGACTCTGCCGGGGCTTCCTCGTGCGGAGATCCGGGAGCGCGGATAACGTCGAATGGCGGAACCAGGGTGCCGTCCGGGGCCACTTCGATCCGAATACATACATGCCCCTCATCGGTCGTGAGCATCATGTCTCGACCGCCCCAGACATCCCCTGTGAAACCTTGTTCGTGCAGATGGTTCGACAGCAACCGGTGTGCGTCTCCGGCCGCCGCGTTGCACCCGACCAGCAGCAACTGACTTCCCGGATGTTGGGCAAAAGCGGTTTGGAAGTAATCACTCGACCACACAATCCGGCCGAATACGATCCCGTCGACGAGGACTCCCCGACGCTGTCCAGTCTCCCTATCTTCGATCGTGATCAGATAGCCGTCTTCTTCTGCGTGCGCGAACAAGACGATCGGCTCGAAATTTGTTTCGGCATCGAAGTACGGCGCTTTCTCGGGCTGCGGGTCGTCAGCCCACTGCGATGTCGGAGCTATGTCCGGCGTTCTTGTTGCCACATCCGACACCGGCCAGACGGGTATGAATTCCCGGTTTCCGGGCCTGTTGTCCGTCAGGCCCCACGCTCGAATTTCATCGGCATTTTGCTCGTCCCCAGGAAATCCTGCACCAGAGATCTTCCCGTCGGACGAAGACACCGGGATGATCCAAATATCGTCGAACTCGAATGCGATGTAGCCACCATTATCGTCCCAACCGTAAAAAGGAGCCTGCGGCGACGAGGACGAGTCGGAGTCGACCACACCGGTCTCGGACAGCGCTGGTTCGTCTGGGTTTTCGCGCGTGCTTTCGCTGGGCGCTCGGCTCATCCGTGCGGTGGAGGCCGCGTCCGGATCGTCCGGTGCTTCGGTCGCTTCCGCTTGCCCGCGGCGGCGCTCGCTGCCGGCACGCATCTCATTCTCGAGCCGAGCGACGGCGCGGTCGGCGAGCAGGAAGTTCTCGATCGCATCGGCGAGTCGCTGGAGCTGCGGGTAGCTCGTCGCATCGGCGAGCGCGCGTAGCTCCATCAGTGAATCGTCGGCGGATGTGTGGGCTGTGGGGCCAGGTTCCGATAGTCCTAGTAGGTTCGCCAATCTGCGATCCAGCTCCTCGCCTGGATCTGTGAGCTGCTGCTGTGTCACCGGATCGGCCTGCGCCGCGTTCGCGGCTTCAATGTCCCGAAGCACGGGAAGCCGCAGTGCGACCCAGTAGACGAGAAGGTCCATATCCTCGGCTGACGCCACAGCCGCCCAGCCTGCTTCGTCCAGCCCTCGAATCCACCGTTGAGCGATGGTCACTGCCTGCCGCACCCACCCGGCTCGCACCAGATCAGCGAGCACGCCCAATACCTCGGCCAGTTCGGCCCGTGTCGATTCCAGGCGAATGCGCAGTTCTTGCAGGTGAGCTCCCGGATCATCGGTCGCGCTGTCCACGGGCGCATCGCTGCCGTTGAAAATGGCTCCCGACCTGGTCAGCCACGGATCCACAACCCTGGTGTGGAATTCCTCAATCGCGGCGGTTACCCGATCGGCATCCTCGCCGAGGGCGATATCAGTGTATTTGGCTGTGATTGCGTCATTTTCGCGCGTGAGTACCAAGGTGATCCGGCCCGGCTTACCGAGAACCGGGTTGATCGAAAATACGATCGATAGCGAATCATCCGCCGGAACAACGGCCGTGACGTACATCCAGAACTGAGCGGTGGCCCCCGGGAACATGGTGCGAGCATCGGGAACTGCCGGGTGAGGGCTTTCGCCGCGCTGATCGATCAGCGGACCGGCGGTCGGCACGCCAACCGGGATTTGCTTTCGCCACAGGTCTCCAAGGATGCTGTCGTCGAATTCGACCGGTACACCGCGCTCGGCCATTTCGAACAGACCCTGGGCAACGTACTTCAGGTCGGCCGATGCCTTTGGCAGCATCTTACTGCCGAAGATAATGCGCACCCTCCGGCCACCGTCCATGAACCAATGCCCGAATGAATATACACGTATGTTGGGATCGGGAAATGTACTGTATAGCAGGGCATGCGTTCCAGGGGGAGCCGGCATCGAGCGGTCGCCATTGGCTGTAAGGAAGAATACATCACCTTCCGGCCCGGTGGTATAGGGCGCGTTTTCGTCATGGATCCCACCCCGCGTGGCGGTATACACATTCGTGTAGTCGAGCGTCGCGGCGATTTCCGGCGTGTACATGTACATGTGCGATGGCATTGGCACGGCGTCATACTCCGTGCGATTTCCGGCTTCACGGACGGTTGTGGTTGCGGCGGCCTCGGCCGTGGGGGTCTTCGGTTCCGAGGTCGCATCGGTCTGCTGCTGCGCCGAGAACGGGTCACCCTCAGAACCGGTGGTGTGGTAGGGCTCCTCGTAAGCGCCGAGGAACCACCCGCGAGAGTCCACGGTCGGCCGAATGAGGTCCAAATCCGCATCGTCATCATCATCGGACTCTTCGAGGGCGGTGGACGCCAGCGTCACTGTCTCGTATCTCGCCCGACGCGGCCGGTCTTTCCCCAGTGGCGTCTGGGACGGCGCCCCATGCGCACCTTCGACATCGGCCACGGACGCCTGCGGCGCTGCCTCGTCGTTCGCATCGAGTACCGGGGCGGATGTAGCCTCCGACTCATCTTCGGATGTGCCCCTCGGTTCGGGCTCGCCCGCGCGAGGCCAGCCACCGCCAACCGCATCGAATTGCGCGAGCTTGTCCACTCGTCTCGGTCCCGGACCGCCGTGATCCCAGGCTCTGCCGTGGTCGCCGAAAGGGTTTTCGAGGTCGGGAACGTCCATAGCCCCAGGAAGGGCTGCGGGTCGGGCCGGCCGTCGCGGTTCGGGTTGCTTGTGATCGCTCTGGTCGGATACCGGCGATGGCTGCGAGGGTGTGGGGTTGGTCGACGGATGGCTGTTTGCCAGATGTTTCATCAGCAGCGAATAGAGCACTCGCTGCCCATCCGTGGGCTCTTCCGCCTGTACGACTTCGACGACCGACTCCGCAAGCGCTGATCTCTCGTCCAGGTGCAGAGCCGGATCGGGCGACCCATTACCGGCGCGGAAGCTGAATTCGGTGAACTGGGATTCCAGCCAAGACCCGAAGTCCTCCTGATAGCGAGAGCTTCCTTTGTCTCTGCCATGAAGCCATCGGGTGAGCAATGCGGGAAAGACATCGTCCAGAACAGCACTACCGGCCCCGGAGACCATGAGCGATGCGAAGCGATACTTTGCCTCGGGGGCAATATCGGACGCACCGTATCTGAACTTATTCTGATGATCTATCGGGTGCTTGTCGCGAAGGTAATGTTGGTTGAACCATATCTCTTTCGTATACGCGTCGGCGTTCTCATCCGGCGTGGCTTTTATCGACAGGTCCATCGGCCGAAAACCCACCACGTCTATCTCGATCTCTGGGAAGATGTCCCACATCGTGTGGAGCCCTCGGAAGAAGGCGCGGACTTTCTTGCCGTCGTAGCCCGGGATATCGGCCCCAACCACCGGGATGCCGCGTTCAGCGGAGAACGCCGCCGCGAGGTCCGACGCATTCTCGGATCCTCTACCCCACTGGACGCGCGCGTGTCGCTCGATCTCCGGCAAAGGGGTATCGAGGAGATCCACCGACTCCGGGTCGCTGCGCAGCTGCGCGAACAGCAGCCGGTACAGTGTCCGCGCCGCGTCCGAAGCGTTGTCCCACCCGTTGAGCTCCACATCGGCGACCGCCGCCCGAGCGGCCTGCTGCACATCGAAACGGCTCGACAAAGCACGTCGGCCGAGGCGAATTCGGCTCCGTGGCCTGAGGACGGACTCGCCCAGCTGGCCGCGCAGCCAATTCTCGAACCCGGTGTCGTCATCGGCTCCGCGCTCGGGCCGAGTCCCGAGGTAATGCGAGTACAGGTAGTCGAATCCGCGTTCCCGCACGACGCCGACTCCGGCCTCGACGAGGACGCCACCGATCGCGCCGACAACAGAGGCATAAAGGCGTTCACCGGCCGACTCGGACAGTGCGTCGAGCAGTCGTGGGTCCACGGTTATCGACTCGATGAAAACCTGTCCACCATCGTCACGAGTGGCCGCGACGTCGATGTCTTTGTCGTCGCCGACTTTGCCGACCGCGATCACGGCGCCATTTCGCACGGCCAACTGCCGATGTCCGGTGAGCATGTGGTGCACACCGCGAGCCACATTCCGGGACGCCTCCGGCTCGGTGAAGCCGACCATCTCGACCTGCCACGTCCGACGCGACCACGCGGCGATTTCGACAGCCGTACCGCTGCGCAATACGTCCACGTCCAACCAGTCTCGGGAATCGTCCAGCGCAGCTGCCACGAGGTCAGCCGAGGCGTCGGAGTCAGGATTCGCCGCAGAGCGGTCGATGTTGTACTCGAACCACACCGTCTTGCCCCGTCGGTGCAGTTCGACACCCCATGCATCGGCGGTGTCGTCGACCATGACAATGCCCCGGCTCGGCGTCCGTGCCTGGTCCAGCGTCGGCAGTCCATAACTGTTGTCGGTGACCTCGACTCGTAGGACGCCCTGATCGGACATCGTCGCACGCACGAACGCATCCGAATCGGTGTGCAGGAAGACGTTGTCGACCAGTGCCGAGAACCCCAACTCCGGGAACAACGTCTGACTTCGCCCGGCATTCGCGAGCTGGGCGATGGTATGGCGAACCTCGGCGACCAGCTGCCGCTGGTCGCGGCTGATCCGTACGCCGGTCGTCAGATCCAGCGACGCGCGCTCACCGGGAGCATCGGTGTGGACGACGTCCCGCCAGCCCGATGTACGGGTGGGCGGGTAGTGACTGTACGGGAGCACGAAGCTGACTTCGCTGCCCGCCGGCTCGCGACGTAACGCGAAGCTCCATGAGGTGGCCGATCGGTCCAACTGCGGGACCCAGGAATCCTGCGGTCCCGGCAGGTGCGGCGTCGGCAATACACGGCCCTCGGCGGTGACGGTGCAGTGCAACGTGGCGGGATGCACCGACATCGCCACTCGCGCACTACGGCTGTGCCGAAACGCATCGTCCAACAGCGCGGAGATCAACCGAACGGCAATAGGCCGCTGCTGCGGGCTCAGCCAACGTTCTGGCACCAGACTCGTGATGTCCCATTGACCGAGGGCCCACTCCTCGCGGGCGATAGCTACCTCACGCGAGGTGGCCGCTCGTGGGGTTGTCGAGTCGGATCGGTGCCGTTCGCCGGTGGGCTCGGTAGGGGAGATCTCTGGAGAGGTGCCGCCCGGTCGGCTGTCATCATCCGGTGGTTCGGGTTGGACGCCACGGGCGAAGCCACCGCCGTCTGCGTGGAGTTCCGCGAGGCTGCTTATTCGTTTGTGTCTCGCAACTGGACCACCGCGGTTCCAGGGTTCACCGCGTTCGTCGAAGGGGTTCACGAGGTTGGGAACACCCCCGATCACGGCAGCGGTCCGGGCAACCGTCGACTGTGGTTTCTCGGCCGCATCATCAGGTGCCAGGGTGGCGGATTCCGTTGATGCGGAGGGGTGGCCGAGGGCCACTTGCTCGGGCTGCTGTGCGTCGAGTCGCGACTCACTACCGGCGGCTTGTTCCGGCGCTACTCGCTCCTGCGGGTCACCGGCGTCGCCTGGGGCGGCGGCAACGGGTGAGGCTGGGGGACCCGGCGAGGTGGCCGACTGCGCTTCGACGGCGGAATGGATTTCGCGGTCGAAGCGCTCCAGCCATTCTTGATCGGATTCGCCGTGGACGGCGGGATATTGCGCGACCTCCTCGAGGTCGGCTAGGCGCTGTGTCAGAGCATCCAGATACTCATCCGTCAGTTCTGGCCTCGTACCGTCGAGCTGATCGGCATTCACCTTGTTCATCTGTGCGTGCAGGTGCAGTTGGGTGAGTCGCTTCAGAATGGCGATATCGCGGCTCGCGCGCGGATCGTGGTAGCCGTCGAATCGTTGTTCCAGGTATGCGACCGCTCGACGCCAGTCACGCCACGTCCAGTCTTTCCTGGAACGGGCGATTAAGTGTCCTTCAGTCGATTCGTCGAAGTACTCGAGTAGCAGCTGGTCGCGGAGCTCTTCCAGCATCAGCCCCACATTGGTGTGTTCAGCACTCGGTGCGGGACTTTCGGTCGCTTGCCGTTCGATCTCGGTGAAAATTCTCGATACATCCTCATACCAGGACAGGTGGCCCAAGCGTTCGAATTCCGCTTTCGTCGCCGTGATTCGCTGCCGAATCGACTCGAGCTCCGCACCAGGCAGGTGATGCCGCACCCACGTCCACACGCCGTCGAAAGTAGTGAAATGTTCGTGGAATCCGGCGCCCGCCCAGAACTCGTCTCCGGTGAATCCGGCGCCCGGCCAATTCTCTGTGAAGTCGAGGGCGTTGTCGATCGGCACGATATGAACGCCGCGCTCGAGTATCCAGTTCCGGCCCTCGTGGCGGTCGGGTGGACGAAGCAGTGTGTCGCCCAACCCCTGACGCTGTGCGGCCGGTGTGGGGTAGAAGTGCTGCCACGCGTCATAACCGTCCCCCAAGATCTCCCGCGCGACAACGCCCGGGACATATTCCATGGCGATCACGCGTTCGCTGAGCCGCAGCATCTTTGGGGGCCGTGCCCCGACGGCCTGGAGAATTACCGCCCCGAGTTCCTCGGCATCCGCCTGGTCCACGGATCGGAGCGTCTTCACGATCACCTTGAAGCCATTTTCGTACGCGATCTGGACCACACTCTCGGACATGGAAGAGTCGCCCGAGTTTTCCTTCAAAGTCTGTCGGGAACTCTCGCCTGAGTCGATCGCCTCGGCCAACTTCTCCGCAAAGGGACGTTCGTCGGTGAGGTTGTTGATCCAGACGATGTTCTCGCGGTCTCGATAGAAGCGGGCAATCGGTTCCGGCTCGTCGTGCCGGCCGGAGACCGGCTCGACTGTTACGTGACCGTCCTCGTCGACCTGCACCAGCCGATAGTCGATCCGCACCCCCTGCGCTACCAATTCGCTGCCGCCCTCGACGAGGAAATCCAGCAGAGCCTGCTGGCCGCGCATCGGTGACGCGACGACTACCCTGCCCGGCCCCACTCCGATGCCCTCGACCCGGCGTCCGTTTTCATCGATGTACGGCTCGACGCCCTCTGCGGCGAGCACGTCGCGGGCGGCCAGTATCGCCAGGGCGGTGCGCACCCCATCCGCATAGCGGCGGTAGCTTTCGATGTGTTCGGCCAGGGATTCGTACTGGGCACGGATATCCGGCATCGCCCCCGCGATCGCCGCTACCTCGGCGAAGGTACGGCCCGCCTCCTCGTCGGCTACGAGCCGCCGCAGCACCGCTTCGAATCGAATTCCCTGCCGGGCTCGGAGGATTTCGATCGATCGCTCGATCGCGGCGGCTTCCTTCCGGTACAGGCTCGTGACATCTACGCCGAGATCGCGGACCGGACGCAGCGCTTCGGCTGCTACTTCCTCCACCTCGGACATTGCCGCGTCCAGCACACGGCGTGCACTCGGCGAGAGTTCGACCGCTGTGCCCTCTCTGGGCGACGAGCCGTCGGTTGATGATCGGGGCGCCTCGCCATTCACGGGCTCGTCGTCCTCCGCACCCCATTCTCGGCCGTTGTCGGGATTGTGATGGAAGGCCAGTGTGGGGTCGAGTCCGGGGACTCCGCGCATGTGTCCGAATGGTCGACTGCGTGGCCGGATCGGAGGGAGGTCGAGCGCGGCGCGTTCATCGATTACGTTGTCGACGGCGACTACCGGGCTTCGCGGCAGACCTTCGGAGCCGCTGAGGTCCTCCGACGCGGACCCGGTTCTTCCGACGATGGGCCTGTTCGGGGCCGGTGAGCTGACATGGGGCGCGCCACGCCGGAATCCGGTGTACTGGCTGTCGGTTCGTATGAAATACGCGTCGATCGTCGGTCGCTGGCCGCCGGTCCGGTGCGCGGGCGGCATCAGTAGATCGCCGAGTGCGCGCATGTCGGCAGTCACGTCGACGCCGTGCTGCCCGTCGAGGTAGCGGATGGTGCCGTGGTCGTTGACCGCGTTCACCGCGTGTCCTCGGGGCTGCTGGTTTTCGTCCAGCTCAGAGTGATCGTAGTAGACGATGATGCCGCGAGCCAGATGGTCGCCGTCGGTCAATTCGTCTTCTATATCGGCCAAATCTCGGACCGGCTGAAATGTCGTCTGATAGTGGGCCTCGATGAAGGGCAGGTGATAACGGCCAACGGCATCGTGGTAGCCCGTCCGACCCGTTTTCGACGGCGCCGCAACCATGTTGGTGCGACCGTCGATCCTGAGGTCGGTGACGATAGCGGACTCGGCGCAGTTGTTCTCGTTGCCAAACGGGTTCACATCGTGAATCAGTTCGAGTATCGGATCGAAGCCCTCGTCGCGGCTGCCATCGGGCACACTCGACGGCTCGTTGCCCGATTCGCCGGTTGAATACCTCTCGGTGATGATCAGTCGCTCGATGGCCAGATCGTCGTTCGAGTGGCGGCCGCTTCGCGTCGTGCCATGCATATCGACGTGCTCGAACCCTCGCCTATGCTCGGTGGTCAGCGGCACTACGAACCGATCGGTGTATCTTCCGTCCTCGGCCACTCGCCGTCTGATCTCGTCCTGGGCCTGCCTGATCAGTTCCCGCCCGCGGTGGTGGTCTTCCGGCCCCAAGTAGCTGTTACGCGTACCGGGTACGGGGATAGGGTCGGGTAGATCGATGACGTGTCGTTCGATCCACGCTTCGTCGTATCCGGCACGGCGGAACGCGTCGCGGATGGGATCTGCGACTGGACCGGGACGGAGGTCGCCGGTTTCGGGATCGGTGACCGAATACTGCTCCCACGGCGCCTGATCGTCGGTGTAGCAAGGAATGATGTAGGCGTCGTCGAGGGAATAGGCGTAGTGGAGATTCCTGTTCAGCGGCCGGAAAGCCGCGTCGCTGGCCAGATGACCGTCGTGCTCGTCGGTCGTCTTGAACTCGGTGCGCAATGGTGTCGCCGCAATGATCGCACCCAGCGGCAAGACGATAATGGCACCGAGCGAATCGGGCAGGCGGGTTCCGTTGTCATCGAACAGTCGCCCGGCGTAACCGATGTAGTCATCGAACGTCTCTGTGCCCCGCCAATCGCCCGGCTTGATGAAGTGCACCCCGTCGGACGCGCGCGCGTTGGCGGTGTTGTGGATGTCGTCGTGCGCGCCCGAGCGGATCATTCCGTCTGCGGCGATGGCGCTGATACGCGGGGTGAAGTGCAGATACAGTGTGTCGGCCGGGTCCACGTACCACCCGAAGTCGGACCGGCGTTCGGATGCCGCCTTTTCTACCTCGGCGGACAGGTCATGGTCGGTCGCCGGGAGATGTGCCAGAGTGCGCACCCGTGCTAACGCGTCTTCGAACGCGGCGATCGTCTGGGTGTCTTGCTCACGCCATATGGACCCCCGCACCGAGGATTCGGCATAGATGAGCGCGGCGGACCGCTCCGCCGAACGCAGCGCGTCAGCAACTCGGTTGCCGACATGTGAGGGTGCGGCGAGGACGGAGATCACAGCATCGAACACTTCGTCCCGGCTGCGCAGGCCACGATTGAGCTCCGATAGCAGCGGCGCCAACGTGTCGTCCGGAATAGCGTGCCATCCGTCGGTGATCTGCTGGCGCGCGGTCGGAACAGCGGACCGCATGGAACCGATGGTGTCGAGGAGGCGCTGTATCGTCCATTTCGAGCTGCCGCCGGAGTACCACGCCCGCTGCACATTCTCGGCCTGGTCCCTGAGCCTGGATTGCAGCGTGCTGATGGCTCCTTCCATTCGATAGGTCGAAGGCCGATCGGAAAGCAGTTCCGCGAGCCGATTCCGAGCCGCGGCATGGAGAGTTTCGGAGTATCGCTGCTTCGCCCCGGGATACAGGGCGGACAATCCGCTCCGCTTGACCGCGACGATCTCTGCCAGCACCTGAATATCGCTGTCGGTGAGATGGTCGCGAGCGGTGATTTCCCGCAGTGTCGCGATCACCCGATCCTGCTGCTTCGCCGTTTCGGGGTACGCGGCCATTCGCTGATCCAGGAACGCGTCCAGCTCCGCGCGGATGCCGATCAGCGATCCGATGTCCACCCTTGCCGAATCGTCGAGCAACGGCGCGAGTGCGTTCTCCAGGTCGCGCACCTGAGCTATGGCCTGTGCGACCGCCTGATCGCGTTCGGCCAGCACGTCGGCCAGTGCGGCGGTGTGCTCGGGTGTGAGATGAAGCTGCTCCGGTGTGATGTCCGACTCGGGATGTTCCGGCGTGGTCGACGGTTGCCGATTGCCACGGGCAAAACCACCGCCGTCTGCACGGGGTTCCACGAGACTGGTGATTCTTCGATGTCGCGGTACCGGGCCGCCGCGGTCCCAGGGCTTGCCCGCGCCGTCGATGGGTTCTTCGGGGTCGGGGACGCCCATGGTCCCGATCAGGCCTGCTGGCCGCGCCGGTCGTCGAGATGCGCCTGGTGCACGGTTCGGTGTCTCGGGTTCGGGCGCATTTGCCGTCGGCTCCGCGGTTCGAGACAGCCCGGACGCCTGCATTGTCCTCGACGGCTCGCTCGCGGCCGAATCTTCATGGGTCCCGGTGGGAGCGCTCCGCGTTTCCAGATCATCGTCGGTGCCGATGATTCGTCTTTGCCTGGCTACCGCCACGATCTCGTCGCGGCCACCGCTGACGCCGAGCTGGACCCGAATGCGTTCCAAGCGGTAGCTCACTTTTTTCCCGTCGATTCCGGCGGCCTCTGCGATCTGTGCACGTGTTCGGCCCTGGGCGGCGAGCTCGAGCACCTTGACGTCGAGCTCGGACAGACCATGCCCTCGGGGCGGCGTCATCGGAGCGGAAGACGCACTCGACTCTTCCGGAACGGAGGTCGGCAAAGGCACGCCATGGGCTGCTTGCGCCTTGTCCGTCGCCGGTTGGGTCGTGGAGGACACGGTCGGCCATCGGTCCGGGCTCGCCACCGTGGTGGTGCCCTTCCAGGGATTGGTGACCAGGTATCCCTCGATCCTCAGTTGTCGATACGCTCTGGCCACAGGGCCCCTCGACATCGGCAGATAAGAACTGAGTTGCTCCGTCGTGGGCAGCAGTTGGCCCTCCCGGAGCTGGTTCGACAGGATCGCCTGGCGCAAAGCGGAGGAAACCATCTGCTCGCTGCTTTCGGCCGCGCGATCCAGTTCCTGCAGCGATGACGTCGCCGTGAAGATCTCCAGCAACTCCTCCGCGGTAACCAGCCAACCGGCATCCGATTCCGGTGCGGTGGGCCATTCGTCGCGGCTCGCTATCGTCGCCCCGACGCCACCAGCCTTGATGACCACGTAGCCCTCGTGGGCGAGCTGCCGATACGCGTTACCTATAGGGGTTTCCGATATCCCCAGATGTTCGGCGAAGGCCATCGCTGTAGGCAACGAGCGTCCTTCACGCAGCTGACCCGACAGAATCGTCGCGCGCAACCGCAGGGTCAGCGTCTTATCCCAGCCGAATCGGCTGGCATGCTCTGCCAGCCCCGTCCGCGGCGCTGCCGCATCGAGGATTTCGGTCAATACTGGCGGTGCCAGCGGAAGGATCTCGGCCAGTGCGCGCACGGCGCGGCGTCGTAGCGACTTGACCGCATCGGCCGTACGGTCGCCGCTGATCGTGGCCGTCGCGTCGGCGACCGTCATGCCCTGCAGGAAACGGAGTTCGAGGTACTGCTCGTAATCGGGGTTGCCGAGTTGCCGTATGGTCCGCCGCAGCCGTTTGAGCTGGCGCTTGTCCCCGTCGGCGGCCGCATCCAGAGCCGCCTTGGCCGCTGCCTTGACCGCCGTCAACGCCTCGCCGTCCGGCGAGTGGTCAACGGAAGCGCCCTCCGAGACCCCTCGGATTCGGGCTGCCGGAGCCGAGGACGTCTCAGGCGCGACAGGGGCGACACCGGGTTCGGCCGACGCGGTTCGCTGCCAGGGCGTCGGCCTGCCGGGCCGAGGAGAATCCGGCTCCGCGGCGGCGCGGGCAGGCGGCTTCTGGCTGCTCCACGGCGTCGGCGTTTCAGCGGCCCGAGGATGCTCCGGCGCGGTCCCGGGCCCGAGATTCCGCACCACCTGCGGAGCTTTGGCGTCGAAGTTGTAGACGACCTCGATCACCCGGTCCGGGAACCGGTCCAGCAGTGCGGCGTCGATCAACCTGCCTATTTTGTCGAAGTGCGGATTGTGCACATCCGGGTCGGCGTAGGAGACGAACCCGTGCAGACGTCCGTCGTCGTGAATTCGCCACCGAATATTGCACTGCGCGGTATAGCCCTCGGTTTCGACGCTGATCAGCCACGGACTCCGGACCTTTTTGGCCAGCTGTCCGTGCGCGGGACCGCGTGCTTCCACCGCGTGCAGGACCAAGTGGTTCGGACCGCTTTCCGGAGCCACTGCGGTCACCAAGCCGCCCACCGAGGTCAAGTTGTCGCCGCCGAGACCTTCGATTTCTCGCACGACGATGGTTCCCTGCGTGACATCGTCCTCGGCGGAGGAGGGCCCGGCTGCTGGACGGACCGAAATCCTAGGAGTCGCGGAACCCTCTGTGGCTGGGTCGGTTGCGCCGACCGGATGCTGCCCCTCGCGATCAGGCCCCTCCTCTGGGCGCACAGATAGACGCGCGGAGTGAACCGCCTCGACGACAGCCGGGCCCTCCATCGTCTCCTCGGGGCGGACGGGTCCCTGACGTCGAGGGACCGGGCGGGCTGCGGGGGGAGGATCCGGGCGGTGCGATGGTGCAGCGTTCGACCACGCTCGCGGCTCGCTCCGATAACCCGAGGCCATCGACCAAGGGATGCCCGCCTCGGTCAGGGCGGCCTGCAGGTCCTCGTCCGGGGGTTCTCGATGGAACACCACGTGGGCGATATCGGCGACCGTGACACCACCGTGGATCTGGGCCTCGATGTAGCTGTTGCGAAGGAACCTTTCCCCGGCATAATCCCGGCCGATGCCTTCGAGGCCGAAATAGGCGAGTTCACCATGGTTGCCGGGGGCGGCCGCGAACGATTCGGGCTGCGGATCGGTGATGCTGCTCGGAATGGCCTTCACCCCCCACGGGTCGCCGACGCTCGCTGTTGTCCGCGGTATCACAGTCGGTTCGAACACGACGTCCACGTCGCCGTTCTCTTCGGCCAGATCACCTTCGTGATCCCACGAGCCCCGGGTCGTGCGAACGCGCGCATACACCGGCCGCAATTCCGCTGCAAAATCGCGCGCGTATCCGAACAGCTTCTGTTCGATCTCCGCCCTACGCTCCAACTGCACTCGCCCCAGCATGCTTCTAGCCGCAGTTTCGAAAATTGTTTTGAATCGACCGCTCTCGAGGATGCGCATCAGAGTCACGGCCCTGGTACGAGTGACGATCTCGCCGCTGAATACCTGCCTCAGCTCCTCGGTCATCAGCACACGGAGCTGCTCCGGCGTGATTCCCAACTCCGCCGCCAAGGCCGCGGCCCGGCGTTCATTGCCGACATAGCGCTCGGCATATGCACGCTCTCCGTCGTCTGGGATGCGCCGTTCGGCCTCCGCCCGGAGATCTTGTGCCTGCGGATCATCGGCCTGCTCCGCATCGAGAATCCGCTGGAACAGCTCCACCGCTTCATCGCTCGGTCGACGGAACTCCGGCACTGCGCGAGCGGCGGGGTTGGCATCGCCGTCCCGGCTGGTCGCGGATTCGACCTCGGTGCCCTCCGGCGGCGGTTCTGCCGCTGAGGCGGGCTTTCCGGCGCGGGCTTCGGGTTTGTCCCAGAGTTGGTGGTCGTGTCCTTGTTGATGGTGGTGGAAGTCGAGGACGTGCTGGTTCAGGTTTCGTAGTTTGTTCGCTCCGACGCCGTGCGGGCGGTGTGGAAAGTGGGGGTCCGCAGGATTCGGGTCGGTGTGCTGGAACAGTTCGACGCCCGGCGGGAGGGGGTTGGGTGGGATGCCACCGCCAGAACGGTTTTTGTGGTCGGCTGAATGCCGACCGGCCTGCTCGCCGCGGTCCGAGGTAGTTTGCGGTTCGGGCGAAACCGGTTCGGCCGGTCTCCAGGGCGTGGATGTGCTCGGTCCGGTTGTCGGAGCAATCCCGCCTCCCGGGTGCGACTCCGGAGGGGGAATCAGCACACCGTTCTCGTCGAATAAGGCGACCCAGGCTTTGCGCGTGAAAGGGTCGTATCGCGTCGCGCTCGTGGAGCGCTCGATCGGACGCAATTCGGCGATGGTGGGGTTTATCTGGATCAGCGGACCGCCGCTGTCCTTGGTCAGAACCAGCACAGTGTCGGTATTGGCGGTCGACAGCAGTCGCACGATCGCGGTCGCCTTGGCCGGCATCTGGTCGACGAGGTCGAAAACCTCGGTCCACGTGGTGACCTGATGGAGGTTGTCATCACCGATCGCCTGCGCGATGTCTCGCCGGGAGTACACGAGGGAGGTGTCTCGCACACCGGTGGGAATGGTGACGACGTGTCGTCCGTAGCGGTCGTTGACCACCTGGAACGCCAGCCGGGCCTCGTCCGGCTGGATGATCGTCTCTGCGCGCTGATGAGGCGGCGTCCCGCGCAGGGCTGCTGGATCGGTGTGACCAGGGGCCAGTGCACGGGCGGCGCGCTCGACTTCGGAACGCATTTCGTCGCGCCGCCGGGTCAGTTCGGCCACTGCGGCTGGGGAGACGCCTGGGGCGGCCAGCTGATGCTCCAAGCCGAGCATGCCCAGTTCCAGCGTGAACCAGCGGTGGGCCAATGCGTCGAGTCGAGCCGTCTCTGCGGCCGACCGCTCATGCTCTGGTGTCCCCGGCTGGAGTTGCCCGAGCTGGACATACAGGTTCAGGCGTTCTCGCGGTATGTCCGTCTGGGCAGGGCTGGCCAGAACGGCGGTGATGTTGTCGTGGCCTCCGGCCGTCAAGGCGAGTTGCTCGAGTGCTTTCGCGGCGGCCAGGAGATCTCCTGGTGATCGCTCCAACTCGGAGCGAACGATCTCTGTGAGAGCCTCGGGCTGGAAGACTTCGTTCCAGAGGCCGTCGGTGCACAGCAGCAAAACGCCCTTACCCGAAATGGGGACGGTTTCGGCGTGCGAATCTTCCGCGCCCTCCGTGGGACCGGAGCCGAGGTAGCGCTGGATCTGGTGCGCGTACTGGATCTGCAGCGCTTCGGCTTCGGACATGCCGGACTCCACCAGGCGAGTCAGCAACGTGTCGTCGGTGGTCAGCTTCTTCGACTCGCCGCCGTCCAAGGCGAGCCAATACCCTCGGGTGTCGCCGCGTGAGTCGGTCGTGATCCGATGCGGCTCCACCACTGCCAACACGATGGTGGCTCGCGGAGGACGATGTGCCCCCGGGTATTTCTCGCCCAACGCGACAACTGCGGCATCAGCCGCCGCCATCGCGTCCTGCACCAACCGCAACGGATCGAACTCTCCTCGCGACTCCGTTGCCGCCGCCACCATGTGATCCAACGCCACTGTTGTGCCGACGTCCGCCGCCTCGTCGCCACGCACCGATCTCGACACGCCGTCGGCAACGGCGAGGAAGTGCACCGGCTGACCTGCGACGCTCACTGTCGCGAACTTGAACGCGTCCTGATTGGTCGGGTGGTCGGCGTCCAAGCCGATATCGCTCACACCGGCCACCGCGCCCGAATTCTTCTCGACGTGTGGGGGTGGCAACGGTGTCTCGGCGGGAGCCAGTTGCGGGATGTCCTGCGATGCTGCCGAGGGGGAAACACGCGGAACGACAGGCCGATTCGAATCCAGCTCCGCCCCGACCTGGGTGACTCGGTCGTCCGCTGCTCGGTAGCGGCCGACGGCTTCGGTCGCCAGCCGGGTCCGAGTATCGAGGTCGTGGTAGATCTGTCCATTGGTGGCGTTGTTCGCGTCCAGCAACGCGGCCAACCACTCTTTGGCCGCGTTGAAGTGATGGACCAGCAGGGTGAGGCGTTCACGGGGGACCGTCGTATCGGTCTGCTGCATCGCAGCCACCAGTTCGTCGAGGTGGCCGAGCATGTCGTGCAGCTTCCGGTAGCGCGCCACATCCGCGTGCGACACCGCTGCGCGCGGATCTACCACGGCGGCGTCGTGCTCGGCCGCGATCCCTTCGCGCACCAACCGGAGCAGGTTCAGGTCGACAGTGGCCAGCAGGCCGAAAAAGCCCCTGCTCGGTGACGCGGCCGAGGGCGCCTCGCGCAACGCGGCCGTGACTTGTTCGACCCGCCCGTCGGCCGCTCGATAACGCTCTACCGCATCCGCTGCCAGGTGCCGCCGCTCGGCCTGGTTCGGGTACACCCGTCCGTCGGTGGCGTTGTTCGCGTCCATCAACGCAGCCACCCATTCCTCGGCTGCGTGGAAGTGATGGACCAGCAACCGGAGCCGATCCGGCGCGACAGCTTCCACCTGTGGCATCGCGGCCACCAACTCATCGAGATGCGCCAGCATGCCGTCCAGCTTTCGAAGACGGGCTACATCCGCGTGCGGCACGGCCACGCTGGGATCCACCACGATGGCATCGCGTTCGGCCGCAACGCCCTCACGCACCAGCCGCACTCGATCGATATCGAGCCCGTCCACGGGATTCGCGACGGGAGGCACATGCTCGCGGATTCCGGCATCGTCCGGTGGCGGCCCGGCTTGCTCGTTCGGATCGGCACGGGAATACCTCGGTGAATGGCGGCGCGGGCTCGAATCACCCTGGGACTGCGAGGAGGAGCGCGACGGCTCACCGGCATCGGCGTAGTTCATGGCGGCCAACTGCTGATCCACCATGCGAGCCAGTTCGTCCAGCATGAAAATCGGTGAGCCGTCTTCCCCGGTGCCGGTCATCTCGGGTTGCTGCTGCGCCCGATACGCGGCGCGGGCGTCGGCACCCTTCTCGTGCCACTTCCGAGCCACCGAGGCAATGAGACCTTCCGGATCGATACTTGCGACGAACCCGGAGCCGGCCGGAATGGAGCCGCGGTCGTCCGGCCGAGCTGCGGCCAGGGTATTCGCCGGTCCGTCCCGTAGTGCCTCCGCGACCGTGCGTCCGTTCAGCAATGCCCGCAGGGCGTACACCGGATGCGTTGGATCCGCCGGTGCGCTGCGACCGAATGAATTGTTCGCTTCGGCGAGCGCCTCCACGGGGTTGAAGACATGCTCCAGACCCCACCAATCGAAGTCCGGGTCGAGTTCGTCCCCCGGGATAATTTCGACTCCCGGGCCCGACCTCGTGTCTTTAGGGTCCGGTTTTTGGACGCGGCTGTAGCTGTTGAGCAGCCCCAACCATTTGTCGAACCGCGAATCCGGTGGCAGGTCCCCTTTCCTGCGCAACCCAACAAAGTATTCGTAAAGATAGCCGAATGCCCTCGGAGCCAGCTGATCCTGGTAATCCATTCTCCGGTCGAACCGGCTGTCCGGGGGTAGTTCTCGCGAAGCGCGCAACTCTTGGAGTTGGGCATATCGGGACGCGGTCATCGGCGGGGCGTGACTCGACAGCAATTCAGCAGCATCTCGTAGATGCGCTAACTCGTGACGAAGCGTGTCATATACGGGGTCGCCGGTCGGACCCGCCTTCCAGCCGGTCCGGACCGATGCCTCGGCGCGGGCGGCGAAATATTCCGTGTCGGCGAAGTAGTTCTCGTTGAGAACTACGAGGAGCCCCTCGCCGTCCGGCAGCGAATCCGCCGCAGCGAAGGTGTCCTCGGCCAATGGTGCGACGATAAGCGAAAAATTCGGGAGAGTGGGATCCTCGGCGATCGCATCGACGATTGCATTCCGAATGGACAGATCGGTCTTGACGGAAATACCTGGCTTGTCCAGTCCCAGCACCTCGATGCCGAACGTTTCGAACAGCTGTGCTGCGATCGCCTGTTTGACACCGGCATCGGGATCCGAAGCGGGGGAGTCGGGCACGGCGGAAGCTTCTTCACGCACCGGTGTCGCCGACGCCGGGGTCGGTCGGTCGTTGGAAACCACGGCCGCCGGCTCTGGCATGAGGACTACATCGGTGCCTTCTGCCCAAGTGAAGCCCGAAGGTGCTGTCGGGCTGGGCGCGAAAACCAGTCCGGTAAGGGCGTCGGAATCATTCGGCACCGGATCGCTCGCATAGCGCAGCTGTCGGAAACCCAGTTGGCCCACCGCGTCCCACACCCGGCGGGCGATATCCGGCTCGAGTACCTCATTGCCCTGGAGTACGCGGTGGACCGCGATACTACTGACCCCGACCGCCTGAGCCACGTCTTCGATCCGTACGCGTCGTAAGGCGCTCTGGCGTGGCAGATCCACATCGATTGCATCTTGCAAGTGGTCCGACAATTGACGAATCGCTGCTTGGCCGATTCGTTGGGATGCTTGCGGCGCAAGCCCCACGGCGGCCGTGGCTTGTGCGGGCGTGAGTCCGTCCAGATAACGCAGCGCCACATAGGTAGCCAGCCTCTCCGGAAGCCGGCCGATGGCACGTTCCAGCGCCCCGCGTGGGACAGCGACCTTATCCGCGTGTAGGGGCATCGCGGACTCGGGTAAAAGTACGCTGACGGCGTCCCACACTCGGCGGGTGATGGTCGGATCGACAATCGCGCCGCCGAGTACCCTCTGGACCTCCATGTCGGTCACGCCGGCTCGCTGTGCCACATCCGGCACCGTCACGGGCCGCTGCCCGTCCACGCGATCCGGCGCCCCGGTTGCCGGCGGCCGGTACGGGTACCCGAGGCCATCGGCCGAATCGAGCACTTGGCGAACAGTGTCCGGGCCAGGCCCGGATCCGCCGAGCAAAACCCAGTGCGTAGTCGCTATGTCGACGTCGGCCGCTTGGGCCACTCGAGCCAATGTGGCATGGTCCGGACCGTCCGCGAGCTTCGGTCGAGCAGCTCGGTTCTGCATCAGGTCTGCCCCGGGGAGACCGATACCCGACTCCGGTTCCTTCTCGAAAACCAGCCCTGTTGCCGCATTCGGCTCGGAGCCCGGAGTCGAATCGCCGAGCAGGCCGATCCGCCCTGCCGCCTCCATTACCCGGTTCGCCGGCTCTTCGGTGACTTCGTCGCCCGCGAGCGCGCGGGCCGCCGTATCGGTGGTTGTTCCGGCAAGCCACGCCGCATCCGCGACAGTGGCTTCCCGCACGGTGCCGTACACCACGGCGTTCTCACTGAGCTCAGCGGCGAAGAAGGCACCGAGATAGGAGAGGGCGGACCTGTGTAGCTGGTCGATATCCGCGTCCGGACCGAGAGCGGCCCGGGTGCCTTCCGGTGAGCGACCCTCCAGATAGCGGAGGGTGACGTACTCCGCCACCTCGGCGGGAAGGTCCTCGGTGGCGCGGCGCAGCGCGGCATGGGTAACCGCCCGAAGCTCCGGCGCACCACCGGACTGGGGTCGGAATCCAGCCGCATCGGCCTCTTCCAATACGCGGGCAGCCGTTTCCGGATCGCGGCTGCCCGCGCCGCGCAGCACGCTGTAGACCTTCTGGGGGGACACCCCCGCCCGCTCGGCAACCTCGACCGCGGTTGCCTCGGCAGCCACCTGGCCGGCGCGGGGCAAGCCTCGGTCCGAAGGCGGCTGGAGGAGCCCGCGACGGCGGAGTTCGTCGCGAACGACGTTCGCGGTCTCCGAGGTCAGCACGGGTCCGTCGCGCAGAACCTTCTCGACGGTCGATACGCCGACGCCGGCCGCGCGGGCCACTGCGGCGCGGGTGATCCGGCCGGTGTAGCCGATTTCCGCGGCTGCCGTGAGCACTAGTTGTCTGGTGTGGTCGTCCACTGTGCCGCGCCCGTTGCCCAGCACCTTGTCGACCGTGGTCAAGCTGACGCCCGCGGCGCGGGCCACGTCAGGTTTCGTGACCTGGTTCCAATACCCGAGGCGATCGGCCGCCTCCCGCACCTGGGCAACGGCTTGCTCGGCGACCGCGGACCGGCCCTGCAGCACCATCTCGACGATGTCGGTACCGACGCCGAGATCAGCGGCGACCTCGGCGATGGCCGCTCGGCGCTCGGCCTCCAGTCGCACGGCTGCCGCCGTCGCCTCCGGATCGGATGTGACAGGAGCAGCGTCGGCGTCTTCGACGTCGGGCTCTGGAGCGCTGACGTTGCGCTCCACCGGCGCGGGTAGCGCCAATCTGTCGAGCGCGCCGCGCTGTAGCAGGCTGATGTCTGCGCCACGTCGCCGCGCGTTCAGAGCCTCCAGAATGAGCTTGCGCTGGTTGGAATTCAGTTGGCGCCACCGGTCCACTACTTCGCCCGCGACGCCCCGCAACCATTCGCCGACACCCGTCCCCTCGGGTACCTGCCACTCTCGACTGTCCGCGAACCCGAACACGATGCCGTTGATCTCTTGCGCCAGCAGCACCAGCGGCGCGACATCCCGGCCGACGGGCGAAGCCGGAACTCCAAGCCTGTCCAATACCTCACGGAATACGTTCTGCCCGTGTTGATTACGCAGCTCTCGAAGCACCGCCGGATCACGGTGCTGTGGCCGTGGCGGTGTCGTGCCTGTGTCCGGCTGCCCGGCAGCACTGGCAGGATCGTCCGCGGTCGAATCCGACGATCGGGCCGCATCCTCGACGTGTGGGTTGGTGACCTGTTGTCGGAGCACCCCGTCTGCCACGGGCGGGCGCGATAACTGGACCTCCATCCAGACCGTCTTGCCCGGCAGTCCATCACGGGCCAGGTCCACCCCGCGCGCGGTCGCGAGCTCCGCGATGATCCCGGAGCCCCGGCCGTGGGTTCCGTCCGCACGCTCCCCCAACGGGTCGGAGTCGGCGGCGTCCAAGTCGTCGAGGGTGAAACGGGCGAGCAGCGCGTCCCGAGCGCCCCGGTCGACCGCGGTCAACGGTGTCGCGTCGTCGTCCTGCTCGACGTCGCTCTCCGGTCGCCACTTCGGCAGACCGCGTGACGCGTCCGCGACTTCCACCCGCAACTTATCGTCGAGCAGCCATGCCCGTATCTCCGCGCCGCCCTGCTTGGCATACAGGCTGACATTGCCGACCAGTTCCGACACCGCCAGCTGTACGTCGTCGATCAGACTGTCGTCCGCGCCTGCGCGCTCCAGCAACTCGCGTGCCATCCGCCGGGCCGTAGAGGTACCGGCCTGGACTTCACCGCGCTGGAGTACCAATTCCGCTGCCGACTCGGGCGTCACCTTCGATGGGTCGTTCTGCCCAGGAGCCGCGAAGAGCGTGAAGTACCGTGTTCGTTCCCCGTTCGCGCGTAACTCGAAACCCCATGTGCCGGACAACCGCTCCACCAGTTCGATTGCTCGACCGGAGTCGGTCGACGCAACCGACTGCTCGTCGCGCGCCGGGGTTTCTCGGCTCTGGTCGGTGACTTCGACCGATATCCACCGGTCGTTTCCCTCCCCGCCGTTCGTCACCCGAATCACCGCGGCCCCTTGCGTAGCCCGCAGAAGTGCCGCGATCATGACCTCGGCCGCCTCGGCGTGATTCTGGACCGGCCAATCGCTCATCACCGTGTCCTGCAGCTGGTGCCGCAATTCTCGGGCTCGTTCCACCGTGATGTCGGTGCCGTCGTCCGGCTGTTGTGTGCGGGAGCCGGGTGGGTTTGCGGTGTGGCCCCACTCCGCGCCGTTGTCGGGATTCCGGTTGAAGCCCATTGCCCACCGAGGCACGTCGCGGGGTATATGGCCCGCCGTCACATCGCGTCGCGCGGGTAGTCCGAGTGCCGAGTCTTGATCCGGGTCATAGTAGGCGTCTACAGCGCCATGCGGTGGTCTGGTTCGCCGGCTCCTTCCGGGAACGGCGCCGCCCCCTCTTGGAGGCGTATGAGCCGCGGCGCTATCCGACGACTCGGTGAGGGGGAGAAGGCCTACGCGGAGCGCCGCCGCCACCATTCCCGCGCGATGATGAGTGCCCAGCTTCTGATTGATGTTGTACACGTAGGTTTTCGCGGACTGGCGGGTCACGCCGAGCGCCGCCGCTATCTCGTTGTCGTCCTTGCCTTCTGCGACATAGGTGAGTACTTCGATCTCGCGAGGAGCCAGGTCGGCTTTGCCGGCCGCAGCTCCCGACCTGCCGGTGACGACGGGCCCAGTCGGCAGGATTCCTGTGCGTATGGCTACCGCGACCGATGCGGCGCGGGTTTCCACACCGAGTTTGCGGTTGGTTCGAGACGCATAGGACTCCACAGTCTGCTGGGTCAGACCTAGTTCCGTGGCTATTTCGGCGCTCGTCATGCCTGCCGCGACCAGGGCGAGTACTTCGATTTCGCGAGCCTTCAGTTCCGGCGCGACAGCGTTGGAAGCGGTTGCCTCCACCGTGCGGGGAAGGATGCCCGTGCTCACTGCCACCGCGACCATTCCCGCGCGTGTGCCCGAGCCGAGTTTGTCGCCAATGCGGTCGGCATGGGCATTCACGGTGTCCGCGGAAAGCCCGAGCGCCGTCGCGATTTGGGTGCTCGATTTGCCATCCGCGATCAGACTCAGCACTTCGATTTCGCGAGGAGTCAACTCGGGCAGGGTTGAATGGTCTGGGTCGGCGTTCTCCTCCTGCGTGTGCGGCAGGATGCCGCGTCGGAGGGCCGCCACCACCGCCGTTACCCGATCCTCCGCGCCGAGTTTGTGTTCGATACGTCCGATGTGCGCCCGGACCGTCGTTTCCTTCAGTCCGAGCAGAACTCCGATTTCTCGGAGCGACTTGTCCTCCGCAACCAGTCGAAGTTCGGTGAGCTCGAGATCGGTCAGTGTGCCGGTGCTGTCGAGCGGCTCCATCGGCAGCAAGCGGGCGAATGTCCGGATCGAGTCGCTCTGTAGAGGGGTGAGTTCCTTGCCCTCGTGGGCCGCGCGTGCCGCGTCTATTACGCGTCGGCGAACGAGCGGACTCAACTCGCCGAGAGTGAGCAGGTCGGCCGGGGCCATTCGCCCTAATGCCTGGCTCACCGGGTGGAGCTCTCCCACCCCCTCCGATTGACGATAGGCGGCAGTGATTCCATCCCTTATGCGGCTGAAGGAGCCCTCGACGGCGACGGTGCTGTGCTCTTCAGCCTGCTTCGACTGTTTCCGACCATTTTCCTGTTGACGTGGCTTGGAGTCCTCGAGCTCGGACCGCGCACTCGGCGGTGGCTGTGGAGGTTCGGGTGGGGGTTGTTTGCGGGGACGTCTGCGTTTGTTGTCGGGATCGCCACCCATCCGGGTGACGAGGCGCTTGGGTTCCGTCTTCTTCGGTTGTGGCGCAGGTTGGAACGGTGGGAGTCCGCCTACGGTTGGAAGGCGGCTGGGGTCCTCGTTGTATTCGAGGGAGTGTGGGTTCAGCTGGGGGCTCGCCGGTTTCTGCGGCGCGCCGGGGGCATCGGGGCTCGGTTCGGTCGCGTACCGGGCGGGCATGACGGGCGCCGCGGGTGGCTTGTCCAGCCCCGCGTCCAGATTGGTTCCCGGCGCGGCGGGATGACGATCCGACAGGGGGTTGAGCACATCCGGGGGGCGTGGCGATGCGGGATCGGGGTTGTCGGGGTTCTGGGAGGTGCGGGCCAAGCCGACGGAATCGTCGGGTAAGGGGGTAAACGCCGGTGGGCGCGGTATGACAGGTATGGCGTCGGCGGGTGGTTCGTCCTCCAGCGGGTAGGAGACGCCGGGGATGGTGACATAGTCCCCAGACGGTTTCTTCTGGACGTTGTGCTCCCGCGGGTCTTCCCAGACGTTGTGCTCCCGCGGGTCTTTCTGGACGTTGTGCTCCCGGGGGTCGTCCACGACGGTTCCCGGCGGTGTGGGGAACTCCTCTGGATCGGCATCGGGTTCGTCGTCGGTTCCCGGCCGGCCGGTTGCGGCGATGGGGGCCGGTGGTGTTGCGGCGTTCTGCGAGGTTTCTCCGGGATCGGTTGTCAGGAACCCTGCGGCCGGAGACGGTGTTGTCGGCGGGTTGGCGTGGGCGGCAGGGTCGTAGACATCCGGCGCGTGGCCCGCCAGCGCGGCCGGTGCGGCGTAAGAGAGGGGGTTTACGCCTCGCGGGGGCCCCGGAGGTGGTGTCGGTCCACCGGCGTGCGGCGTGGTGCCGCTCGCCTCCGGCCTGCTGGGCGGCGGCGTCGAGCGCGTCGCCTCCGGCGCAGCTTTCGATGGGTTCGTCTGGGTGGCGGAGTTCCTGGGCTCCGCGGTGGCATTCGGCGCTGGCTCGGCTTTCGGGCTCGGAACGCTGGTCGCCGTGCCGGAAGTCGGCATGTCGTTCCCGGTGTGCGGCGCGGCATTCGAGGCGGATTCGGTGCTCGCGGGCGACCCGGGGTTTTCCGGAGCGGTGAGCGGAGACGGCGCGGAGTCCGGGGCCTTCGCCGGTGTGTGCACCGAGGGGGCGGCGGTATCCGCACCAACTGGTGCCGGGTTCTGCGCGAATTCCGCTTCGAGCCGGGCGAAGTCGAAATCGGGATCGAGGAGGGGTTGTTCCTCGCGCACGGGCCCGGCCTCGTCCAGAGTTTCGCCGGTCGACCGCGGATTCGTCGCGTCTTGGGAGGCGTCACCGCCGGCCTGACCCAACTCCACCAGACGCATCTCCCCGGCAGGTCCGTGCTCGACCACGTATGCACCACTGCCGTCGTCGCCGACGAGAATCTCACTGGTCGGTTGTCCGATCGTCTCTCCCGCGACCACATCGATAGCCCGCTGATCCGGGCGCACCTGAGGATCGCTGATCTGGAAATGACGGGGCGGAGTCGGTGCGATTGCACCTGCGTCGGGGGGCGCGGCGACCGCGACCGAGCCCTGCGCGGGCTCGGACATGTTCCATGCGGGCCATCCGCCGCGGCGTCCAGGGGATGACGGTGACGAGGGGTGCGACGGGGAGTTCGGGCCACCTGATGGGTGCTCCGGAGCGTTCGGTGTGATTCCGCCGCCTTGGTCGGGTGACTGTCCCGGCCCGTCACCCCGCATGAACGCGACGAGGGCGTCGCGCTCCGGTCCCGCCGGCAGGTCGGCGAACAGATCGCGGAAGATCTGATCGCCTTCCGCCATCATGTCGGGAGTCAGGTCGTCGGGTCGGCCGGTAGAGCCATCCCGGAAGCGCGGCTCGGGAATTCTCCCGCTCGGCGGGTCCATCCGACTGGTGGTGGATGTGGGTTCGGGGGTCGCTGTCCGTGTCTGGGGCGGCTGACCATCCCGTGGCGCGGAAATCCTGGCCATCGGCGCGGCGTCGGGGGGTGCGCCCGAATTCTCGGGCACCCCGGTGTAGGCCCCGGCCCGCACGGCCCGCACCGACGCTCCGATCGACCCCGCCATGCCGGAGCCGAACCCGGTCCACACCATGGCGGCCAGGTCCTTGCCGCGGAGTTCACCTCCGGTCAATCCCCATGCGGTCACTCCGCCCGCCAAGCCACCGGCCATACCGCCCACGCCGCCCGCTGCGACGGTGCCCAGCACGCGCCCGCCCGTCCGGATCGCCGCGGGCGCGATGCGACGGCCTACCTCGACACCGACCAACCCACCGACGGCGCCGGCCGCCGCTCCGATCTTGACCTTCTGCCAATCCACCGTCGTTCGGGAATCGTCCTGCCGACCGCGGGCGCGGTCGGCTTCGCCCTGTGCGATCTGAACACGTTGCGCGATATAGGGGACTCCGCCGCCGATCGCCGCGCCGAAAAACGTGCCTTTCGTGGCCAGCACGAGTCGTGGGTGCTCTGTGACGAACCGTGCGGCCCGCGTCAGCATGGTCAGCACCATGTCGCGCCAGGCGAGTTCCATCCCCACCTTCGCCTCGGCACGATCGGCGATCATCTTCGCGATGCTGCCCGGCGGAGGCAGCGCCATATCGATGATCACCTGGGCCAGCAGCGCTCCCGCGATGCCGATGATGACGTACTGCTGGTACTCGATGGCCGTGGCGTTGTCGTACAACTGCTTGGCCATAGCGTTGTTGAACTCGATCTGCCCTTGGGTGTGGGCGACGATCTTGCGGTACTGCTCCCGCATCTCCGCACCGGTCGCACCCTCGACCGCCTTCTCCAACTGCTCCAACGCCGCTCGCTGCCGGGCCAGCACCGGGACGAGCCCGTTCGCCGCGTCCGACCAGGCGTCGGCGCTGCGCCGCATCGCCTCCGGATCCCCCTCCGGGAAGTGCCCCAGCACCAGATCGGTCAGCCACTGGGGGAAATAGTCCGGAATCTGTACCACTAGGCGCTCGATTGCCCGCGGGCGTGTTCGACGACCATTCGGTGCAGCACTTTCGCCGGCCCGCACGCGGCCTCGCCACGCAGCTCGACCTCGGTGAACGCTTCCACCACCGCCGCCACGGGATCGAAACCGCCGGACAAGCAAGCGCGGATCAGCTGGGCGCGCCACTCCCGGTAACCGCGAACAACCCCCGCCAGCGTGTCGCCGCGATCCCACGGTCCGCTGACGCGCCGGTACTCCATGATCAACGACCGGTGCGCCGACTGCCGGACGTGAGGACCGGACCCCGCTTCGAGGATCCGGCCGAGGTCGCGCACGATGGTCGAATACATCGGTCGCTCCTCGGACCCGGCTACACGCTCGCCCGACCGGATTGCGGCATCGACCTTTTCGGCCAGCAGCACACGATTCGCCGCGGTCACCCGGTCGAGCAGGATCCATCCGCCGACGACCGGGTCTGCCCCCTCGTCGATGGTGCGCTCCCACACCACACGGGACACGGTGCCGTCCGGCAGGTCGGTGATCTCGATCCCGGCCGGCCGCACGAATGGGTACTTGCCGAGGATGTGGTCGACGGCCGCCGCGATCTCGTCGACCGTGTGTTTCGCCACGCCGGAATCGCCGAATCCGACGACCCGCAGGTTATGGCGCGCGGCAAGCGCTTCCGCGGCGGCCACGGCATCCGGGTCGGTTCGCACGCGGGAGCGCTTCGGTTCCGGCGATACCGGCTTCGGCTTGCGCTGTTTCGTGTCCTTGCCGGGTTGGGCCGGTCTCGCCGCGCCGGGGTCGGGACCCTTGCGCCGCGGTGGATAGACCTGACCCGGCCCGGAGCTTCCGGGTGCGCTCCGCGACCACGGCGTACCAGGGGCGTTGCGCAGCCAAGGTGATTGGGCGGGTGGCCTCGACAGTCGGTTTTCCGGGGGTCGTCGCTCGGCCGCCGGGTCGGGTGCGCCGGCTTTGGGGGTTGCCGCGGCCGGGGGTGGGTTAGCCGTGGAAGGTGTGGCAGCAGAAGGTGTGGCCGCGGTGGGCGACGGCGGCTTTTGCCCGGTCGGCGCGGTGCTTCGCGAGGTCGGCGCCGGGCGGTCCGGTACCGAAGGCGTCGGGGTGGCGCCGGGAGACGCCTGCTGGTCGGGCAGGTAGGGGCTGCTGTGCGGGCCGTAGTCGCCGGGGTATGGCTGACCGGGCACGACCGGGTTGCCGCCGCCCGACTGGTAGCCGGGCTGGTCCGATGGCCGTGCGGCATCGGGGTCGGGCGTCTGGTCGGGTGCGGTGGCGCGGGGAGCGGAATTCGGATCGGCGACGTCCGGCGCGGTGGCGGGTCGCAACGGCTCCGGGGTCTGCCATGGCGGTTGATCGTAGGAAGGGCCGACGACGGGGTCGTAGCCGAATGGATCCTGGTTGCGCAGCTGGGAGCCGACGTTCTGATCCTGGTCCTGCAGAGCGTCGCCCGCGTCGGCGACGCTGCTGCTCATCCCGCGCAAATTGTGGACCAGGTTCTCGAATCCGGTGATTCCTTTCTCGGCCGCGGGCTCGTAGCTGTCGCCGAAGACCCGGCCCGGTTCGTCCTCGCCCCAGCACTCGCCCTCGGTGGCGAGCCGGTCCTTCAGGCGCGCGAGTTCCTGCTGTGCCGCGTCGGCGATGGCGGCGAGTTCCGGGGTCAGCGCTCGCAGCAGGTCCGTATCCACCCGCAACGATTGAGCCATACCGCGGCAAACCCTTCACCCTGCGTCAACGACACCGAGAGAAGACATTGTCCTATCGGACGGTCCCGATACGGCGACAGGTCTTCTCGATGCTGGGAAGGAGCGAGGGGTGGCTCGGTTCGATGCGGATATGTCCGGCGAAGCCGGTTACCTCTGTGGTGAAGTCAGCGTCGGCTTGTGCAGGTCGAAGTAGGCGACCTCGGCCATGAGTTCGTTCTCCTCCTCGAACAGCGACCGCAGATCGTCCGGTATCTCCATCTTCTCGTGTTCGCGTGCTTCGGCTTCGGAGGTGAAGTACACGGTCTCGACGAATCCGTCGTCGCCGTAGGTCCCCATCGTGCCGCCGAGGATCTCCGGGCGAACTTCGTGCAGCCGATCGCCGGCCTGGGTCAGGATTTCGCGCATCCGGCCCGCGTTACGGGTGTGGCCTGCCATGACCTGCACGAATCCGGCGCGGTCGGAGCCGCCACCCATCCACTGCGTGACATCGGCGCAGTCCATGAACGTGACCGGCCCGTCGAAGCACTTCTCGGTCTCTTCCCACCAGGCGCGCTGCTCCGGGCGCTCGCTGTTGCGGCGAGCGTCCTGCTCGGATTCGAATCGGGCGAGCGCGAGGAAGGTCCCGTCGTCGCACAGTCCGCTCGTCGTGCCGAGATAGCCGACGGCTCCCGGTTGCAGTTCCTCGTTCCACCGATCCATGCACTGACGCAATCGGGCCGGGTCGGCGGCCTTGCCTTGAATGACTTGGATGAACATCGGTTCCTCCTGAGGCGGAGCGATCACTCCGCGGTGCCGCCGGGCCGTCACGTCGTGGTCCACCGCGGGTGTGACACCGCACGGCCCGCGACCGCGGCCGGCGCACAGTCAATCGTTCGCCGCTGCGTTGCCGCACGCAAGTGCCGTACGCCGCCGATCGGGATCGACGTACCGGAAGATCGAGATGGCGCGGTGGGTGTTCCCGCCGCGAAGACCGCGGGCATACGCGTGCCCGGTCGCGCTCAGGCGGCCGGGAGCGGCGTGTGGGCGCAGCGGGCACCCTCGTTGTCGCGCTCCGCGATGCGGAGGTACAGCCGGAGGAGCACATCGCGCAGGGAGATGCCGAGCTCCGCGGCGTGGATGGCAGCCAGTTCGAGTGCGAGGTCGCTGGTGAGGGTGGTGGGATCGCTGAGCATTTCGTCGAGCACCATTCCGCTCACGGCCTGCTCGCGGGTGAGGGTGACGGTGGGCAGCCAGCTGAGCTCCCAGGCCGTGCCGGTGGAAAAGGGAAGCAGCCGTGCGCTTTCCGGGGTGATGTCGCTGGTGATGATGGACTGGGTGATGTCGAGTGCCATGATCCGCTCTCATTCACTCTGTTTCGGGATGACGCGGACCCACCGTCGGCCGGTGTGCGGTGACCGTGCTCGGTCACGGCCCGAACGCGGTGGATTCGTCCGTGCCTGAGTTGCTGGGGGCCCGAATGCTTTCGGGAGGTCGGCGCGAGTGGTGCAGGTGGGATGGTCACACCCGGCCACGGGCGATGCCTGCGCGGCCCGGCCCGCGCCATGGTGAGGTATCCGTGTCCGGCACCTCCCTGGAGTGATCGGGCCACCTAGGCCGGCGGGGCGGAAAACCGTTGCGCCGACATCGAATTGCGATGGCTTCGAGAACCAGGCTAGGTACGGCCACCCAATGCTGTCAATAAAGCTTTAACGCTTTGTGATGATATAAAATAAGCTTTGAAGCTATGAAATAGACATGTAGCTCAGCGCTGGTCGCGAGTTTGCGTGCTTATCGTTTCTCGGCGGTGAGAGGAAGCCGGTGAAGCGTTTTCTGAGCCTGAGTGGCAGCGCTTGCCTCGCGCGGCTCGGCGGAGCTGCTCGCGCGGCCGGATCTCGCGTTGACAACGAAATTCGGCGAACGCGATTCGTCGGTCACCACTTGACACTCGATGATTAGAATGTCGCCTCGTGACACTTTGTGAGCATGCGTATGCAAGGTGCGGAATGGGAGGCACGGCATGGCTGACTCGGGCTCGCACGAGCAGGTCGGCAACCTGGTTCGCAGGCTACGCCTAGAACGCGGCTACACCCAGGCGGCGCTCGCCACCAGAGCCGGTTGCTCCCGCAGTCTCATTCAGCAGATCGAGAACGGCAGTCGCATACCGCCGCTGGCGCTGCGGGAACGACTGAGCCTGGCCCTCGGTGCGGAACTGCCGACCGACGGCAGCGCCGATCCCGCGACCGATCCGACCAGCAGCGCCTACTACGACCTGCGGATGCGATTCAACGTCCTGCTGGGCAAGAACCCGGAATTGGTCGAGCGCGCACTGGGTATCGCGCAGAGCCTGATCGACGCCTCCGGCGCGCGGGCGGAGATCGAGCCGCTGCGCCTGATCGCGGATCGGCAGTTGGAGCGGGCCGAGGAGATCCTCGCGCAGATTCCGTCGCGCAGCGCCACGGTATGGGAATGGAACACCGTCACCGACTGGCTGACGATCCTGGAGCAGGCGACCGCCTCGGTCCGCGCGATCCACACCGCGGACCTGGGCACGATCGGCGGTGACGTCGGCGACGACTATCACGCGGCGATCCTGCGCCTGGCGGACAAGTCCCATCCGCCGAAGATCGATGTGCGGCGCATGTATGTGCTGGACGACATCTCGGATGTCTGGCCCTATGACGACAAACTGTGGAAACAGGCTCGCTCGGGGGTGGAGAGCGTGCTGGTCAAGCGCGAGTACGCGCGCAACGCGCAGAGCATGCTCGTGGTCGACGATCGCTACGTCGCGGTGGGCGAGTACGACTACTCGCGCCAGGCCAGGGTCGCCACGCGCTTCTCGGTGCTGAAGCACGACGTGGCGTTCGCGGTCCGGCGGTTCGAGAAACTCTACGACCTCAGGCGCGCGGGGACGGCCATCGTGGTCGACCAGATCGTCACGCAACCGCCGCTGGCGGAGTTCGAACGACTCACCGAAGGCAACTGCCGCAGCCTGTTCCGCGCCGCACTGCAGGAGCGGTGGAACGCCATGCCCGCACCGGGGGACTCTTCAGAAGGCGAGGTGCCGTGACTCAGAGCCAGGTGCTCACCGATCCGCTCGCCGACCTGGCGACGCTGACCAAACGCTCGGAGGCCAGGAAAAGGGAAGTGCGCGGCCACCTTTCCCGGGACGCGTGGTTCGCGGGGACCGGCGGCCGCAGCTACACGGGCGTCATCGACGCCTACCACGGTGAAACCGGGCGGGCGCCGGACGCACACGCCGTCGCGGCGCTGGACCGAGCGTGGCGGGAGAGCCTGCACATCGCGCCCTCCGCCGAATTTGTCGACGGCCGGCTGTACGACAAGCGGCAGCCGCTGATCCTGCGCGAGCTGGCGGCCCGCAGGCTTTTCCAGCGCCTGTCGCATCCGGTGGAAGGGGTGCCCGGGGTCCGGGTGCGCGCGGAGGAGGTGATCGTCTGCCCGTATTCCAGCACCATGCTGCTCGAGGAGGCCGTCGCCACCCTGGCCAGGCCCGGTGGGGTCATCGTGTGCCCGGAGGGGTTCTACAAGAGCTCCAGCATCCACGTGGAGAAGTTCGGCTTGCGAATCGTGTCGTGCCCGGTGGCTGCGGACGACGCCTTCAAGATCGACCCGGCCCGCTTGGCCCGCTGCCTCGACGAGCTGCGTGCGACAGGCGAACTCTGCGGCGTGCTGCTCACGCTGCCGGGCAATCCGGTGGTCGCCGACTACACCGCTGCCGAGCTGGCGCAGATCGGGCGGGTTCTGCTCGACTGCGGCGTGCCCGTGATCTGCGATATGGCCTTCGACCGGCTGGTGGCCTCGCACATCCCGATCGCCGCGCTGCACGTGGAAACCGAGCAGGGCACCCGGCGGCTGTACGACGTGGTGCTGACGCTGACCGGAAACTCGAAGGGCTACAACGCCTTCGGTCCGTGCAAGATGGGCGCGGCGTGCACGGGGGACAGTGCGTGGCTGGAGCGGATCCGGGAACGGCTCACCATCTCGTTCCAGCGCGAGACCACGCACCTGGCGCGTGCGATCCTGGAGCACACCCCCGAGGACTATTTCGACCGCAACCACACGCTGATGCGCGCGCAGATCGATCGGGCCTGCGGCCATATCGCCGCGATCAACGCCCGGCTCGGGGCCGACGTGCTGCGACCGCTGGGCAGTCCGGAAGGGATGTTCGTCTCGGTCGTGTTCGATCGCGCGCTCCTCGACCGGGCGGGCGTGCACACCAGCGCGCAGGTGGAGGACATGGTGCTCGCCGTGGCAGGCGTCGACAGCGTCGCGCTGGACCGGACCGGCTCGCTGCGTCCGGGCATCCGGTTGAACATCCTCGCCCCGCGCAAAGCGCCGCGACATGAATCGCCCGCTCTGATCGAGGAACTGTTCGACCGGCTGGAGCAATTGATCCGCGACATCGCGGGCGGACTCACCTATCGGGATGCGCTCGCCACTCGGGGCCTGACCGCCCTAGCCGCTGATCCCGGGGTTGCGCGGTGATCGTCGGGGTGCTGCGTGAGACGGCTCCGCGGGAGGCCCGTGTGGCGCTCACGCCCGAGGGGGTGCGCACGCTTTCGACGGCCGGCCTGGAGATTGTCGTGGAGGAAGGCGCGGGGCAGGGCGCGGGTTTCGCCGACGCGGCCTACCGCGCGTCGGGGGCGGTCGTCGTCTCGCACCGCGCGACGGTCTTCGAGCGGGCGGGCATCGTGGTCTGGGTGAAACCGCCCGCGTTCGCATTGGATTCGATGCCGCTGCGCGCGGGGACCACGCTGGTCGGTTTCCAGGATCCGCACTATCGCCGCGACGAGATCGATCGGTTGCGCGGCCGCGGCATCGAGTCGGTCGCCTTCGAGTGGGTGCCGCGCGAGGCCGCGACCACCGAGTTCGACGCGCTGTCCACCATGAGCCGGATCGCGGGCGCGGTGGCCTACGCCGAAGGCAGGCGACTGCTGGCCGCGCCGCGGCTCACGCGCCCGGTGCGCGCTCTCGTGCTGGGGTGCGGGGTGGCCGGGCTCGCCGCGGTCGCGGCCGCGCGCACGTTCGCCGACGAGAAGCCGACGGCGGTCGGTAACCGCCTCGCGCAGCGGGCGGCCGCTTTCGAGGCGGGGGCAGGGCATTTCGTGCCGAGCCAGGACGACAACGCGGCGGTGCTGGAATCGCTCGCCACGACGCGGCCCGATCTCGTCGTCTGCACCGCCGTGCACCGCGGATCCCGGGCGCCGCGCCTGCTCGAACAGGAGGCGTTGGATCTGCTCGGCTCGGGGACCGTCGTCGTGGATCTGGTAGCGAAGGCGGGCGGCAATTGCGTCGCCACCGTTGCCGACAAGACGGTGACCCTGCCCAACGGTGTGGTGGTCACGCATCGCTCCAACTACCCGGCCAGCCGTCCCGCGGCGGCCAGTCACGCGTACGGCGCGGCGGCGGCCGCGATGGTGCTGCGAATCGCCCGGGCAACGACCGAAGTGCCTTGACGCCCGACGAGAACGTGTTCTAATTTTTGGCATGCGCAGATTTGACGGACGCCGCGTGCTGGTGACGGGAGCGGGCTCCGGCATCGGGCAGGGCATCGCCTTGCGGTTGCTGGACGAAGGGGCGCAGCTGGTCGCCGCCGATATCGACGCGGCGGGCCTGGCGGCCACCGCGGACAAGGCGGGCGACGGCGCCGAACGCCTGCGAACCGTCCAGGTCGACACGGCCGATCCGGCGTCCGTGCGCACGGCGACCGGACAGGCGCTCGAGTTCCTCGGTGGGCTGGACGTGCTGGTCAACGCGGCGGGCATCCTACGGCCCGCGCGCACCCACGAGATGCCGCTCGAGGTGTGGGACCGGGTGATCCGGGTGAATCTCACCGGCACCTTCCTGATGACCCAGGCCGCGCTGCCCGCTCTGCTGGACACCGGACGCGGCGTGGTGGTCAACATCTCCTCGACGGCGGCCTTCAGCGCGGCGCCCTACCTCGCCTCCTACGCCGCGTCCAAGGGCGGCGTGAACGCCTTCACCCACGCCATCGCCCTGGAGTACGCCAAGCAGGGATTGCGCGCGGTGAACATCGTTCCGGCGGGCATCACCAGCGGTATCACGACGAAGTCCATCCTGGACCAGCCCGAGGGGTTCGATCCGCAGCTGTTCTCCCGGATGACCGGATGGCTCAATGGTGGCGCGCTGGGCAGTCCGGAGGACATCGCCGGAGTGGTGGCCATGGTCGCCTCCGACGACGGGCGGTACATGACCGGCACCGAGATCCGGGTGGACGGCGGCGCGCTGATGTAGTCAGCGCGGGGTCGCGACCAGCAGGTGATGCGGGATCGGCTTATTCGCCAGCGGCCGGTGCTCGACATCGCAGCCCGCCTGTTCCAGCGCCGCGATCACCTCCGGCACCGGACGCAGCGTGAAGCCGTAGGACGTGAACGGCAGTTTCGCCATCGCGTCCGGATCGCCGATGCCGATCACCAGCCGGCCGCCCGGCCGGACCACCCGGGACAGCTCGGCGCAGGCCGCGGTCAGATCCGGCACGAAATAGACGGTGTTCACCGTGATCGCGGCGTCGAGGCTGTCGTCCGCCAGCGGCAGCGCGGTGAGCGAACCCTCGGCCAGGCGCAGGCGACCGGAATCGAGGTCGCTCGCATGGACCGAGCGTGCCCGGGCCAGCATGTCGGCCGAGATCTCCACACCGTGCACCACGCCGTCCGCGCCGACCCGATCGAGCAGCAGCGAAAGGCCCGCGCCGCCGCCGAATCCGACGTCGGCGGCGGTGGCGCCCGGTACGACGCCCGTGGCCGAGACCGCCCCGGCGATGGCGACCTTGTTGCCGCGATTGAGCAGGAAGGCGACACCTTTGCCGAGCACGCCGTGCGGATTGCCGAGCTGACCGGCGAGGGTGGACAGCAGGCGGGCGCGAACGGAGTTCATGGGCGTCATCGTATCGGCACCGCCGTACCGGACGAGGCGGTGAATGTCCGAATACTGTTCCCCTGGTATCCGTTCGGATACCGCGCTGCCTAGCGAAGGACGACCGCGATGCGCCGACCGATGATCGTTTTCGCCGCCTGCGCGCTGGCTCTGCTGTCCGGTCGGCCCGCATCGGCTGCCGAGCCGTGGGGGCCGCTCGCGTCGCCGAATCCTTTCCTCGGGCCGCCCGGCACCGCGACCATGCACGGCGACGCTGGGTCCTCGGACGTGACCGCGCTCGCCGGGCCCGGCGTCCGTGCCGCGCCGGTCGCGGCGTATCCGCTGGCCTCCGCGTGCCCCACGCTGCTGGAAGGATCGGACCGTCTCGTGGTGGCCCTGTGCACCGCGATCGCGGGACAGACCCCGACGGTGCAGCTGCTCGATCCCGCGGCTCCAGGACCGCTGGCGGGCTCGCTCGCGGCGCTGCCGTTGACCAAAGGCAGTTTGCTCGGCGGCGTCTATGCCTACCTAGACCAGGACGACCGCTTGGTGGTCGTGGACGGCACCGACCGGCTCCTCCGGATACGCCACGAGCGGGACGCGGCGGGGGCCTGGCGGCTGATCAGTGAGAACGCCGCCGATCTCGGCGCGGTGCTCCCGCCCGGGGACGATGTGACCGGTCTCGTGCCGGATTGGTCGGGCAATGTGTGGTTCGCGACCGGCCAGGGCGTGGTGGGATTCACCACCGCCGCCGGTCAGGTGTCGACGCTGGCGCTGCCCGCGGGAGAACGCGTGGCCAACAGCATCTCGGCGGCGCCGAGCGGGCACGTCGCGGTGGCGACGACGCACGCGCTGTACGAACTGCGCGTCGCCGCGTCCGGGGTCGCGGAGATCGTATGGCGCGCGGCCTACGACCGGGGATCGGCGCGCAAGCCGGGGCAGCTCAGCTGGGGCACCGGCTCCACACCCACCTACTTCGGGCCCGCGACCGGCGCGGACTATCTGACCATCGTCGACAACGCCGACGGACAGGTGCACGCGCTGGTATTCCGTTCGGGGACCGGCCAATTGATTTGTGCGGCGCCGGTGCTCGGCGAAGGCGGCCCCGGCAGCGAGAACTCGCCGATCGGGATCGGCCGCTCGGTCTTCGTGGCCGGCACGTACGGATACCCGTACCCGGCGATCCCAGAGGGCGCGGGACCGGCGGTGCCGGCGAGCGCGCCGTTCACGGGCGGGATGACGCGCGTCGATGTGACCGGCGACGGATGCCGCGTGGTGTGGGAGAACACGATTCGCAGTGCGGCCGTACCGCGCCTGTCCACCGTGGACGGGCGGCTGTACACGGTCACCCGCGTCGGCGCCGACCACACCACGCCCCTCGACGGGTACGCGTTCACCGTCCTCGACCCGGAGACCGGAGCGGTCACCGCCTCGCACCCCCTTCCCGGCACCATCATCGACGATCCGCTCCAGACCGCGCCGCTGATCAGCCAGGACGGTCACCTGCTGCAAGGAACGATCACCGGAATCTTGCGCGTGGGCTGACCCGCGATCTGCCGTCAGCCACGTCCGCGGATCGCCGTTGTGGTTGTGCCGCGGCAGCATCGCGGGCCGCCCGACGGTGGTCGCGGCCGGTCAGCGGACTGTGATGTGCGTCTCTCGAACTCGGATGTCGCGGTGTCGATTTCGCGAGGTTCCGGCCTGCGCGGAGGGTAGTGAGGCGAAGATCACATACCGCGTTACGGTTGCGGCCGAGGTGCTGAATCGATCGGGCGAACCGGTCGTCTCGCCCCCTTTTTCCCGCCCGGTTAATCCGGAGCCTGTCGGGGAACTGGCCGGTCTTCCTCGCGTGCCACTATGTCCTTACCCGGTTTATTACCGCGTAAACAAACTTGTGGTCTCTTTCTTTCGCGGGAGTGTCAGCAACTGACATTTAGTGCAAATGAACGTGCAGGTGGGAGGCTATGTCGGCAACCATGGAGAGGTCTATCTTCTGGCCCGGCTAACGCCGCGGAGAAGTTCCCGAGCTATTGCGAAGCCGATTCCGGGTGCGTGTTTCGCCGCGCTCGCCGACATGGTGCCGGGTCGTCGAAACGGCGAGCGCGCGGGTCGCATACGGTTAGCTGGCACGGGGTCGAAGAGGGGGCCCGCAAGGGTTTGCTGGAGCGCTGCTTTATACGCTTGACCTCGGCGGGGAGGGTTGCGTAGGGATAACGATTGTGTAGAGTTGACGGTAACGCTGGCCGCAGCTCGAGCCGGACTCGCTGCGGCCAGCGGAACTCAAATGGGGGAGTGCCGAAGCGATCTGGAAGCCACGTAGCTGCCGATTGTCCCGACTGTGTCGCTCAGGGTGTGCTGAATGTTGGCTGCGTCACAGTGGAGAGCACATCGCCCCTCGTCACGCCGGCCGGGTTCGCCTGCGTCGTCACCGCACGCCGCCCCACACCGAACACGTACACCAGGAACAACGCCTCGGCGGTGAACCCGATCGCGATGCGTATCGGTGCGGGCAGCGGACTCGGCGTCACGAACCCCTCGATGAAGCCACACACCAGCAACACTCCGACCAGGCCGAGCGCCACGGTCGCGGTCGCCCTGCCCTGCCTGGCCACCGCCTCCACCCGGCTGAGCCGGCCGGGATCGATCAGTGTCCAGCCGAGTTTCAGGCCCGCGCCGCCCGCCACGAACACCGCGGTCAGCTCCAGCGTGCCGTGCGGAAGGATGAAGCCGAAGAACGAATCCAGCCGCCCCGCGTCGGCCATCAGCCCCGCGCTGACGCCCAGATTGAGCGCGTTCATGAACAGCAGGTAGACCGCGGGCAGGATCAGCACCCCGGTGAACAAGGCGATCGCCGCCACCCACGCGTTGTTCGTCCACACCTGGGCGGCGAAAGCCCCCTGCGGATGCTCCGAGTAGTACGTTTCGAACGCGCCGCCCGGCGCGGTGAGACTCCGTGTGTCGCTCGGAATCCCGAGCACTTCGCGAGCCGAATCGAACCGGTCCACCCAGACGGCCAAGCCGGCCGAGACGAACAGGAACACCGTCGCCACGCCGACCCACCACGGCGACGAGCGATAGAGCGCCGCCGGGAAGCGGTGGCTGAAGAACCGGCCGATCTCCTGCCAGGTGTCGGCTCGCGTCCCGAGCACCCGGCCCCGCGCACGCGCCAGCAGCGCGCTGAGTCCGGCGATCAGCTCCGGGTCCGGGCTGTGCGACTGCAGCCGCGCCAGCTGCTGGGAGGTGCGGCGGTAGAGCATGACGAGTTCGTCCGCCTCCGCCCCGGTCAGCTTGCTCCGTTTGGACAAGTAGTCGAGCCGGTCCCACGCCCTGCGGTGCGCCAGGCTGTATGCGTCCACGTCCATTCGGTTGCCTCCCACTCCCGCCGGTCGCAAGAATGCTATCGACATGGCTGAGTTCACCACCGGCGAAGCAGTAGCCCTCGAGCTGCCGATCGCCCGGATCCCCACGAGGGCCAGCGCGTTCCTGATCGACGTGCTGGCCCAGTGCACGCTCGCGTTCGTGCTGCTGTTCGCGACCGTCACGCTGCTGTTGCCCGCGGGCGTCGACTCGGCCTGGCTGGACGTGGTGATGCTGGTCACCATCGTGACCGTGCTGGTCGGCTATCCGGTGACCTGTGAGACCGCTTGGCGGGGACGCACACTGGGCAAACTGATGCTCGGGCTGCGCGTGGTGCGCGAGGACGGCGGGCCGATCGACTTCCGGCACGCGCTCACCCGCGGCCTGGCGGGCGCGATCGTCGATTTCTGGATGCTCGGCGGGTTCGGCGCCATCGCGGTGCTCACCTCGATGTGCTCGCCGCATGCGCGCCGGATCGGTGACGTGCTCGCCGGCACCGTGGTGGTGCACGCGCAACGACCGCTGCCGCCGCCCGCGCTGGCGATCGCGCCGCCGTGGCTGACCGGGTGGAGCGCCCAGCTGGATCTGGCCGGGCTACCGGAGGATCTGGCGTTGGCGGTGCGGCAGTACCTGACGCGCTTCCGCACGCTGACGCCCGCGGCGCGACATCATCTGGGCACGGCGCTGGTGTCCGAGGTGTGCGGGCGGCTGCGTGTCGCGCCGCCCACCGGTTGTCCCCCGCTGCAGATCCTCGGCGCGGTCATCGCCGAACGACAGCGCCGGGTGCTGCCGCCGCCGGTGTTCCCGGTGTTCCCGCCGCGGCTGCCGCTGCCGCGCGCCGGTCAGCCGTACGCCGCGACGTAGTCGTCGACCTCGCGGACGAAGGCGTCCTGGCGAGCGGGCGTGATCCAGGAGGCGCGGAACGAGTTCCTGGCCAACTCGGCCAGCCGATCGATCCCGAGACCGGCCTGCTCGGCTAGTGCGAGGTAGTTGTCGGCCACGTACGCGCCGAAGTACGCGGGGTCGTCGCTGTTGACCGTCACGGTCAGGCCGCGATCGAGCAGACCGGCGATCTCCGCCGACTTCATCTGCGCGGTGACGAACGAGTTCGACACCGGACAGCAGGTGAGCGCGATTCCCCCGGACTTCGCCAGTTCCACCAGGCGGTCGTCCGCCACGATGTTCGTGCCGTGATCGAGGCGGTCGACGGCGATGTCCTCCAGCGCCTGGCGGATGTGCTCGACGGAATCCGGCTGGTCGATGTCGCAGTGCATGGTCAAGAGGAACCCTTCGGCACGGGCGCGCTCGAAGACGGCGGCGAACTTGCTCGGCGGGTTGCCGCGCTCGTCGGAGTCGAGCCCCACGCCGACGATCCAGCTCTTGTAGGGCAGCGCTTCCAGCAGCGTCGCCATGGCGTACTCCGCCGAGTGGTCGCGCAGGAAGCACAGGATGAGCTCGGCCGAGATCCCCAGCTCACGCCGCGCCCGTGCGATCGCCGACCGGTATCCGCTGATCACCGTGGGAAACGGAACCCCGCGCCCGGTGTGCGCCTGCGGATCGAAGAACAATTCGGCATGACGCACGCCTTGCCCGTGTGCCCGGCGCAGATAGTCGAACGCGAGATCGTGGAAATCCTCAGGGCGCTGCAATACGCGCATCGCGGGGTAGTAGACCTGGAGGAACGACGTCAGGTCGTGGAATCGATAGGTCTGCTCGACCTCCTCCACGCTTTTCTCCGGCAGGTCGATACCGTTGCGCCGGGCGAGGCGGAACTTCAGCTCCGGCTCCAGCGTCCCTTCCAGATGCAGGTGCAGCTCCGCTTTGGGCAATCCGCGGACGAAGGCGGCGAGATCCGAGGCCATAGGGACATGATCCTCCTCAGAGGGCGCCGGACTGCTTCAGTTCCAGGTATTCGTCCGCCAGGGCTTCCGGCAATCGTGCCGGGGACGCCGCCACCACCGCGATCCCGGTGCGGCGCAGTGATTCCCGCACCAGCGCCCGTTCGGCCAGCACGGATTCGGCCGCGGCCGCCGCGTAGAGGTCGGGCAGGGTGTCGCGCCGAACGGCGGCCGCGGCGACATCGGGGTCGGTCACCGAGACGATGAGCACCCGGTGCCGCTGCGCGAGAACCGGCAGCACGGGCAACAGGTTCTCCTCGACCGCCGCGCCGTCGAGGCTGGTGAACCAGACCACCAAGCTGCGCCGGCGGGTGCGCTGGATGGCCGCCCGCACCAGTCCGGAGCTGTCGGTGTCGACCAGGGCCGCGGTGATCCCCGCCATCGCGTGCATCAGCTTCAGCTGCAACCCTTTTCCACCGGCGCCACGGACCTCGGCGCGCGGCCGGCGGTCGAAGGCGAGCAGGTCGACCGAGTCCCCGGCCGCCGCCGCCAGACCGCCCAGCAGCAGGGCCGCCTCGATGCTCGCGTCCAAGCGCGTGCCGTCACCGACCCGGCCCGCGCTGACCCGCCCGGTGTCCAGGAGCATCAGCATGTGCCGGTTGCGCTCCGGACGCCAGGTGCGGACCAGGACGTCGGTGGCGCGGGCCGTGGCGCGCCAGTCGATGGCGCGCACGTCGTCCCCGGCGACGTACTCGCGGAACGAGTCGAATTCGGTGCCCTGCCCGCGCAGGTTGGCCACATTGCGGCCGTCGAGATGTTGCAACCGCTTGACTTTCGACCGCAGCAGCCGCTCGGCGCGGAACGCGGGCAGCGCGCGGATCCGGGCGGGCACGCTGCGCCTGGTCTGCCTGCCCGCCAGTCCCAGTGGGCCGAGCAGCCGCACCGTGACCTGGCCCGCGACCCGATCGCCCCGGTAGGTGGGCGTGAGCGTGGTGCGCAGCCGGACCTTGGTGCCAGGGGCGAGATCCAGCCGGTGCGCGCGGTGTTCGGCGCGTGCGCTGTCGGGCCAGTCGTCCCACACCGTGCCGCGCAGCACGCGGGTTCCGGTGTTGACCGCCACGAGCTCCACCTCGGCGGAGCGCCCGAGCCGCACCGTGGTCATGGCCGCGCGCGACAGTGTCAGGTCGCGCGCCCGCCCGGCCGCAGCGAGGTCGATGAGCAGCCCGGCCGCCAGGACAGAGGTCAGCGCCACCACGCCGAGCAGGGACGGCAGGACCAGGGTGACGAACAGGGCCGCCACGCCTGCCGCGGCGGCCAGCCGACCGGTGACGACCATCGCTACACCGGGACCGGAACCGACAGCAGCAGCGACGACAGCACGCCCTCGGTGGTCACGCCGTCGAGTTCGGCCTCCGGACGCAGGTGCAGACGGTGCCGCAGCACGGCGACCGCGACGGCTTTCACATCGTCCGGCGTGACGAATCCGCGACCGTTGAGCCAGGCGAACGCGCGCGAGGCCGCCATCAGCGCGGTCGCGCCGCGGGTCGAGGCGCCGTGCTGCACGGCGGGCGAGGTGCGGGTGGCCCGGCAGACGTCGACGGTGTAGGCGAGTACCTCCGGGCTGATCGTCGTCTGCGCGATCGCCGCGCGGGCGGCGGTGATGTGCTCGGGGCCCGCCACGGGACGCAAGCCCGCGGCGGTCAGATCGCGGGGATCGAAGCCGGCGGCGTGGCGTTGCAGAATGCGGAACTCGTCGTCGCGGCCGGGCAGGTGGATGTCCACCTTGAACAGGAACCGGTCCAATTGCGCCTCCGGCAGCGGATAGGTGCCCTCCTGCTCGATCGGATTCTGGGTGGCGACCACGACGAACGGATCGGGCAGCGGCTGCGGCTTCCCGTCCACCGAGACCTGCCGTTCCTCCATCGATTCCAGCAGCGACGACTGGGTTTTCGGCGGCGTGCGGTTGATCTCGTCGGCGAGCAGCAGGTTGGTGAACACCGGACCGTGCCGGAAGGTGAACTCCGCGGAGTGCGGATCGTAGATCTGCGACCCGGTGACGTCACCGGGCATCAGGTCCGGGGTGAACTGCACTCGGGCGTGCTCCAGATCCAGCGCCGTGGCCAGCGCCCGCACCAGCAGCGTCTTCGCCACCCCCGGCACGCCTTCGAGCAGCACATGCCCCCGGCACAGCAGGGCGAGCACCAGGTACATGACCGCGGAGTCGTTGCCGACCACCGCTTTGCCGATCTCGGCGCGCAGAGCGTGGAACGCGGCGGCCGCTTGCTCCGCCGTCGGGGTGGTCTCGGTGCTGGTCATCGCATCTCCTGTGGTTCGCGGGAGTTCCCGCCTGCCGTTGGCCGGACAAGGGTGGGGCGAGGGCGTCTCATCCGACCTCCGATTCGATCCATTCGAGCTGCGCCGCGACTACCTGGAGCGCCCCGGTATCGGGGACGGGGCCGAACAAGGCCGCGCCGATCAGCGCGGGATCGGTTCCCAGGCGCGCGGCGAGTTCGGCGACGATACGGTCCGGCGGAGTGCCGGCCGTGATGCCGAGCGGAGTGCGGACGCGGCGCAGCGTGGCCGCGCGCAGCTTGCCGGCGACGTGGTCGTGGTCCTTCGAGCGGCGGTACAGGGCGGCCTGTCCGGCGAGCAGTTCGTTCGCCGCCACCTCGACCGGACGCGGCTCGCGCACCAGGGCGCCACGCCTGCGGGCACGCCACCACACCACCAGCGCGGCGGCGATCAGGAACTGCACGCCGCCGTAGAAGACCGGCGCGGGAAGCCGGTCCCAGATCGGGTCGTCGCCCGGCCCGAAGCCCGGAGCGTCCGGCGGAGGAACATCGGGCAGCTCTGGTGGCGGCTGCGTAGGCGGAGGGGTGGGCGCGGTCGGCGCGCCGCAGGATTGCAGGGAGCCGTAGACCACCAGCAGCAACGCGGCCGCCCCGGCGAGCACCGCCCAGAACTTGGGGTCGCGCAGCAGCTTCGGCAGCGGCGGCAGCGTGCGCCTGGTGCGC
Organism: Nocardia gipuzkoensis; assembly: GCF_021183645.1. NCBI lineage: Bacteria > Bacillati > Actinomycetota > Actinomycetes > Mycobacteriales > Nocardiaceae > Nocardia > Nocardia gipuzkoensis. The sequence continues at coordinate 2,882,952 of NZ_CP089225.1, forward strand.
GGCGCCTTCTCCACCGCCTCGACTTCGGTGGGTTCCGGCGCGGGCGGCGGCGCGGAGGCGGAGAACCGGTCGGCGTATTCCAGCCTGCGGTATTCGTCCTCGGTGGCGCGGCGGCCGCCGTAGACCACCTCGTCGAAACTGTGTGCGGCGGGTTGGATCTCGGTGGCGACCTCGAGCGGCAACGCGGTCGTGACGTCGTCGGCGGTTTCCCGCGCGGTGCGTGATCGCCGGACCTCGAGCACGCCACCCTGTTCCAGGCCGCGCAGCACGGCGCGGAAACGTTCGCGCAGGGCACGGTCGAAATCCCGGTGCCGCGCGGCCGCTTCGGCGGCGGCGCGGTGGTGGGCGGCGGCGCCGAGCCGTGGTGTGCCTGGCGCCGGATCGTGCGTCGTGGCGGGGTCCTTGTTCAGCGTGACCTCGTGCGACGGTCGGGGATCGCTCATCGCGTCTCCTGCCGGGGGACGCGAATGTCCAACCCTTCCCTGCGGCAACGGCGGTCGACATAGCAGACCACGCGCGAAGAAGCTTCGACCACCTCGCCGAATGCCGCGAGCAGCAGCACCGCCGAGGTGGTCAGCACGATCACCGGCCACTTGTGGGTGCCGGAGAAGTCCGAGACGAACAGCGGAACGGCCAGCAGCGGGACCGCGAGCAAGCCGAACAGGGCGCGCTGGGCGATCCACAGCCCGGTGGTCGGCCACTCCGCGCCCTCGGTGAGCAGTTTCGCGCGGGCGATGCCGTCGCGGTGCGAGGTGCGCTCGACGAACAGCACGGGCACCGCGACCCAGCGGCGGGCGCGCAGCCGGCCCAGCCAGATCACCGCGAGCGGTAGCGTCACGATCGGCAGGCCGCTCACCGCGAGCACGCCCCCGCCCGCCAGCGTGAACAACAGCTGGAACACCAGCAGCGGGCCGAATGCGGCGCCGAACCGGCGCAGCGCCGTCGTCAGGCCGATCGGTGCGCCGCCGACGGTCGCGACGCCCAGCGCCACGGTCGTGCCGCGTAGCGCGAACCGCAGCAGCCACGCACAGCCCGCGGTGGACAGGATCGCCGCCCAGGCGGTGCCCGGGTCGGAGCCGTCGGTCAACTCCGAGACGCCCGCGGTCACCGCGATCACCACCGTCTCGGCGATGAGCAAACCCGTCGCGCTCACCGCGGCCAAGGCGCGGATGTTCGCCTGGATCAGCGCGAACGGCACATCGAGCAGTTCACGGAAACTCAGCGGTCGGATCGGCACCGTCGTTCCAGGAGACCCCGGTACCGGATCTGTTCCCGCCCCGACGGCGCCGGCCGGTTCGGCGGCTGGCAGCACGGGCCGAGTCTAACCGTCAGCCCCGCAGCAGGCGGTCCACCACAGGGCGGTAACGGGCACCACGAGTTCATCAGCCCGGCCATCGCCTGCTGCACCTCGCCGGGCGCCGGGGTGGCGTCGATGGTGCGCATGGCCGCGCGTAACCAGGCGGGACGGCCCGCAGGGCTTGCGCTCTTGGCGCGATGCGCTGCGGGACCGCTATGCGGGGCGCGCGAGGCGGGTAGGCGCGAGGCGGCCGCGCAGCGTGACGGATTCGCCGAGCCGCCACTGCTCGGCTTCGGTCACGGCGGCCGCCGCGACGGTGTTGCCGGAGGCGAGCAGCAGACCCTCCTGCTTGGCGAGCTCGCACAGGCGGGCGGCCTCGTTGACGGCGTCGCCGATCACGGTGAACTCGTAGCGTTGATGAGCGCCGACATTGCCCGCGACCACCCGCCCCGCCGCCACACCGATGGCGGCCACGAAATCGCCGCCTGCGGTGTCGAGCCGGGCCCGGATCGCACGGGCGGTGGCCAGCGCCGCACCCGCCGCGTCGGACAGGCGCGCGGGCGTGCCGAAGACGGCGAGGGCGGCGTCACCCTCGAATTTGTTGACCAGCCCGCCGTGGCGTTCCACCTCGTCCACCACGATGCCGAAGAACCGGTTGAGGATGGCGACCATCTCCGGCGCGGGGATGGTCGCGGCCATGGTGGTCGATCCGACGATGTCGATGAACAGCGCCGCCGCGTCGGTCTCCACGCCGCCGAGCGCCGGGTCGCTCGCCAGCGCAGCGGCGGCGACCTCCCGCCCGACGTGTCTGCCGAACAGGTCCCTGATCTGTTCGCGCTCGCGCAGCCCCTCCACCATGTGGTTGAAACCGCTTTGCAGCTCACCGAGTTCGGTGCCGTCGTAGACGGCCAGCGCGACATCGAGGTCGCCGTCCTCCACCTGACGCATCGCGCGGCGCACACCGAGGATCGGGGCCACCGTGGCGGCCAGGGTCTGCGTCATCAGCAGCAGCCCGAAAACCAGGGTCGCGCCGCCGAGGGACAGCACACAGACCGCCAGCCGCGCCTTGCTCACGTCGTCCAGCACGAGCGCGAGCACCGCGAGAACCATCATCCCGGCCACCGGAACGCCCGAGCCGACCAGCCAGACCACCAGCGATCGCCCGAAGACGCCGATGCCGCGCCGCCGACCGGAAGCCGCGGCTTCCAGCACCCGGGCGGTGACCGGCCGCAGCGCGAATTCGATGATCAGGTAGCTGTTCGCGCACACCACGATGGCGCTGATCGCGATGCCGAAAGCCACTTTCGGCACGAGCCGCGGTTCGGCCAGGCCGTACAGCGTGGTCAACAGGACCAGTCCGCCGAACCACAGCAGCGCTTGGTCACGCACCAGCCTGCGCGGGATCGCCGTGGCCGCGGCCTGTTCCTCCTCGGTCGGTACGCGCTCCGGATCGGTGGCCCAGCGCAGCGCGCGCAGTCCGCGGGTGGTGCCCCACCACAGCCCGATCAGCAGCGCGCAGGTCGCGTAGAGCGGTGCGGCGAGCACGTCGAGCAGGAGCAGATCCCGGGTGAACACCGACGGCCCCGGCAAGACGAAGCCGACCAGGGCGATCGACACGACCATGCCCGTCAGATTTCCCAACAGGGTGGGCACGGTGATCAACAGCTGGACGCGGATGCGTCGCAGCCCCGACGACTCCTCAGCCGACCCGAGCAGTCGCGACCCCCACGGCGCCGCGGCGAGCGTCACCTCCCTGTGTTGCATGCGTGCAGCGTATGCCGACCGGCGACCTGCCGCCCCAGGTCGTCTTCCCCCCGATCTTCGCACGCGCGCAACCGGCCCCCTGGGCTCCGGTCAGCGCCCGGGTGGCAGTTCGCGGCGGCTGGGCTCGGGCAGTTCCGGCTGGTGGTGAGCGGGCAGTTCGTCTCGGCGGGCGCCGGTGGGTAGTCCGTAACCCGCGGCGCCGGTGGGCGGGAGAGAGGAGTACCGCGGGGCGTGCGGCGCCGGGTAGTCGGCGTCGACGACGGTGGAGGCGATGTGCTGGGCGTGCGCGATCTCCGGGGAGCCGGGCTGGAGCTGGTAGCCGGCGGCCTGCGGCTGCGACGCGTGCCCATCGACGGTGACCTTGCGCGTACGGCGCAGCGTGAAGGTGATCTCCTCGACCTCTTCGAACGCCTGTCGCGCGGTACGCAGCGGATGCGTCGCCGTGTCGATCGCGTTGGCGACGAACGACGGGACCAGCGGCCGGATGAAACGCGCCGCGGTATCGCTGAACGGCACTGTGCCGATCAGTGGCAGCTCGAGGCCGCCGCCGCTGTGTGGCGGCGCCGGTGTGGCCGCGGCCGGGGGATGCACCGCCACCGGGGCGGGTAGGTGCGGCGTCACCTCGTGGGGCATGGCGCTGTCCTTTCGATCGCCCGCCGCGGCGGGAAGTTCGGGGCGGCGCGGCGGTTCGGTGATTCCGATCTCGATGCCACCGATCGCCGCGATGATGCGAGTGCGCTGCCGTTCCCGGTCGATGGCCGTGTCCGCCTCGACGGCGAGGCGGGCGGCGGTGAGCTGCTGCTCGGCGCGCAGGGTCTCGGCCTCGGCGCGCACCTCGGCCTGCTTGACCGCGATGGCCGCGTCGGCCTCGCGTTCGGCGCGGTCGTGCACGGTGCGCGCCGCGTTGTGCCGGTCGAACGACGTCTCGCCACGCCACCAGCGCAGCACCAGCGGCAGCAGGGCCAGCGCGACGAACGCCACGATGGTGAGGATGCGCAGCGGCAGCGCCTCGCGCACGGTGTAGTCGTTCATCGCCTGCCAGCGCGCACCGAGCCCGCGGTCGGCGTCGTCGAAGGCGGCGGTCCGTGCGGCTGCCAGAGCGTTCTGGCCTGCGTCGATCCGGCGGTCGGCGGCATCAACCCGGCTCTGCGCGGTGGCGAGCTGCTTGCGGGCGTCGTCGAGCATGGCGTTGGCCGTCTGCGCCTCCGGCCCGCGGCCGGGCACACCGGTGATCCTGGTCCGCGGGCACTCCGGGGTCGGATTGAATTCGCAGCGGGCGATCACCAGGGCGTGATCGATGTCGTTCTGTGCCATGCCGATCGCCTGTTCGAGCGCTGCCCGGTCGGCTTTCGCCCGGTCCAGGTCGGCGTGCGCCGCCACGACCCGCGGCGCCGAATCGAGCGAGCGCTGCGCCTTCTCGTCCAGCAGCCGGTCGACGGACCCGCTGAACAGCACGATCGCGGCGAGTTCGGCGATCAATCCACCGGCCAGCACGGCGAGCGCGATGCGGCCGATCAGCCCGAGCCGGTCCGGCCCACCGCTCGGCCGCGCCGTCGCCAGCGCCCGGGCGAGTGCGCCGGTCAGCGCCGCGGCCACGATTCCCGCCGCCACCGCGGCAGGCCACGGCCAGGCGGATCCTGCGGCGAGGGCGCCGACTACACCGGAGATCGTCGCGAACAACAGCACGACAGCGCCCGTGACGGCATACCCGGCGCGCTCGTGGCGATCGGTGATCCCGCTGGTCCTGCCTCCGCCGAGCCAGGTGAACAAGCCGGTGACGCTCATCGGAATACCCATCCTCCACGTCCCAGGCGCTTTCACGGGCGCGACGAAACTGTCACGGATTCGTTGTGACAGCGTGACAGGCCCCTCGGCCCGGCAGCGAGCAGGGAAGGCCGGATGTGTTCAGGCTCACAGGCCGGTCACGGTCGTACCCGGTGTGGCGGGCGGATGCGCCTACGCTGGCGCGGTGATTCGTTTCGGTGCGAACGATCCGAGGAGGTCCTTGCGTGCGCGGAGTGGTGCTGGCGCTCCTCGTGGCGGCGCTGCCGATGTGGCCGGTTAGCGCGGGCGCGTCCCCGGCGGACGGGTCACTGGACCGGCTGGTCGCTCTGGTGGTCGAGCGCCTGGATACCGCCGACGCCGTGGCCGCGGCGAAGTGGGCGGCCGCGGGCGAGCACGGCGTCGAGCCCGCCATCGACGATCCGGCCAGGGAAGCCGAGGTCTACGACGCGATGGCGCGGCTCGGCAACATCCGTGACCTGCCGGAGAACTGGGTGCGGCAGGTTTTCCTCGGGCAGATCGAGGCTCACAAGACGGTGCAGCGGGGCCTGATGCTGCGGTGGCGCTTCGACCCGGCGGCGGCACCCGAAGCGACCGCGGGGCTCGCGTCGGTGCGCCCGGCGATCGACCGCGTGAACGTCGAGATCCTCGACCAGCTGGCCACCCGCCGAGCGCAACTGACCGCGCCGGATTGCGCGGAACGATTGGCGCGCAGCGTGTTCAGCGTGTTCACCACCGGCGGCGGCGACCCACTGCACCGAGCGGCGCTGGTGCGGGCGGCCGCGTCGCTCTGCCCGGCGTAGGCCCGGCCCGGCGGGTCGTCCGGAGTGCATCGGAAAGATGTGTCCAATACCACTTCCCGATATTTGCTGGCTATGTGCTGAATGACACATCGGACAAAAGAGGCCGGACGGTCGGATCGCATTCATGGCTTGTCACGCCCGTGTCGCAAATATCTCACCCGCCCGTTCGGCGAGTTAGCCGCCGCCGCTTGGTTTGCCGTGTCGCGAACCGGGGAAATCCTTTTCGACGCAGGTGAGGGCGGTTTCCCGGCCTGGTGAGGAAGGTCTCCGGGCGGTGTCGCGCGCCGGTTTTCCCAGCTGGCACCGGGTGCCACGGGGATCGATCGCACGGCACTCGCTGCTTTACACTGGACGACGCGCACACGTGGAGGACCGAATGCAGAAGCCCAGCTAAACCCGGTTATTAGCGCAACCTAAGTTGGTTGGGCCCTGGACCTGACTTATCGTTTGCTCTTACGCCGAACACAGAACGTTCGGCTACCTAGCCCGCTCGGGCAGCCCCTAGCCAGGTGCTCAGCGTAGCGGGCGGGCACCCGCTCGGAGGTAAGGATCTTGTTAGGGATCCGTTACCGAAGGGCACCCACTACGTCACAGAAGCGGGTGGAGACAACTGCAGACCTGACTGCACGCCGAAGACCATCAGCGCGGCTGGCTTCGGAACGTACGGGCGCAGTCTTGTACGGAGGCATTCGACGAAAGGCCGTTTTTTCTTCGAAGGCCGACTTTCTTGAAGGCAGAGGCATGACGCAACTTCCTGGCCACCGGTCACCTGGACCCATCGGGCTCTACGACCCGGCGAACGAGCACGACGCTTGCGGCGTCGCGTTCGTCGTCGACATGCACGGCCGCCGCAGCCGCGACATCGTCGACAAGGCTATTACGGCTCTGTTGAACCTGGAGCACCGTGGCGCCGCGGGCGCCGAGCCCAACAGTGGTGACGGCGCGGGCATCCTGATCCAGGTCCCGGACCGCTTCTTCCGCGCCATCGTGGACTTCGAGTTGCCGCCGGAGGGCTCCTACGCCACCGGTATCGCCTTCCTTCCGCAGGCCCGCCGCGAAGCCGCGCGCGCGGCCTACGGCGTGGAGAAGATCGTCAAGGAAGAGGGCCTCGAGGTCTTGGGCTGGCGCGAGGTGCCGATCGACGAGTCGTCGCTCGGCGCGCTGGCGCGCGACGCCATGCCGACCTTCCGGCAGATCTTCATCGCCTCGCCGAAGAACGCTTCCGATCCACTGTCGGATCTGGATCTGGAGCGTCGCGCCTACGTGGTGCGCAAGCGGGTCGAGCGCGAGCTCGGGTCGGCCGGTGCGGGTGAGGGCGCGGTCGGCAGGGAGTCGGTCTACTTCCCGAGCCTGTCCGGGCAGACCTTCGTCTACAAGGGCATGTTCACCACGCCGCAGCTGCGCGCGTTCTACCTGGACCTGCAGGACTCCCGGGTGGAGAGCGCGCTGGGCATCGTGCACTCTCGCTTCTCCACCAACACCTTCCCGTCCTGGCCGCTCGCGCACCCGTTCCGCCGGGTGGCGCACAACGGTGAGATCAACACCGTCACCGGCAACGAGAACTGGATGCGCGCTCGCGAGGCGCTGCTGCGCAGCGACGTCTTCGGCGTCGACTCCGCGGGCAAGAACCGGCTGGAGAAGATCTTCCCCGTCTGTACCCCGGGGGCGAGCGACACCGCCCGGTTCGACGAGGTGCTGGAACTGCTGCACCTCGGCGGCCGCAGCTTGCCCCACGCCGTGCTCATGATGATTCCCGAGGCATGGGAACGCAACGAGACCATGGACCCGCGTCAGCGGGCCTTCTACGAGTACCACTCGATGCTGATGGAGCCGTGGGACGGCCCCGCATCGGTGTGCTTCACCGACGGCACCGTCGTCGGCGCCGTCCTCGACCGCAACGGCCTGCGGCCGAGCCGCATCTGGGTGACCGACGACGGCCTGGTCGTGATGGCCTCCGAGGTCGGCGTGCTGGACATCGACCCGTCCAAGGTGGTCAAGAAGGCGCGTCTGCAGCCGGGCCGCATGTTCCTGGTCGACACCGCCGAGGGCCGGATCGTCGGCGACGACGAGGTCAAGTCCCGGCTCGCCGCCGAACACCCCTACCAGGAGTGGCTGGACGCGGGCGTATCCCGCCTGGCCGACCTGCCCGACCGCCCGCACGTGCACATGTCGCACGATCGCGTGCTGATCCGTCAGCAGATCTTCGGATACACCACCGAGGAGCTCAACCTGCTGATCTCGCCGATGGCCAAGACCGGCGGCGAAGCGCTCGGCTCGATGGGCACCGACACGCCGATCGCGGTGCTCTCGGCCCGGCCGCGCCTGCTGTTCGACTACTTCTCCCAGCTGTTCGCGCAGGTCACCAACCCGCCGCTGGACGCGATCCGGGAAGAGGTGGTCACCAGTCTCAAGCGCAACATCGGCCCCGAGGCCGACCTGCTGCACCCGGGCCCGGAGTCGTGCAACATGATCGCGCTGGAGCAGCCGATCCTGGACAACGACGAGCTGGCCAAGCTCGTGCACATCAACGACGACGGATCGCACCCCGAGTTGCGCTCGGTGGTCGTGCGCGGCCTGTACCCGGTGAAGAAGGGCGGCAAGGGCCTGCGCAAGGCGCTGGAGGCGATCAACACCCAGGTGTCGGCCGCCATCGACGGCGGAGCGCGGATCATCGTGCTGTCCGACCGCGAGTCCAACGAGAAGCTGGCGCCGATCCCGTCGCTGCTGCTCACCTCTTCGGTGCACCACCACCTGGTGCGCGAGCGCACCCGCACCATGGTCGGCCTGGTCGTGGAGGCCGGTGACGCCCGCGAGGTGCACCACATGGCCACCCTGGTCGGCTTCGGCGCCGCCGCGATCAACCCGTACATGGCCTTCGAGACCATCGAGGACATGCTCGAGCGCGGCGCGCTGGAGATGCCGGGCAGCACCGGCGATCTGGCCGCCGACTACCGCAAGGCGGTCGCGAACTACAACAAGGCCGCGGGCAAGGGCGTGCTGAAGGTGATGTCCAAGATGGGCATCTCCACCCTGGCCTCCTACAACGGCGCCCAGCTGTTCCAGGTGATCGGTCTGTCGCAGGACCTGGTGAACGAGTACTTCACCGGTCTGCGCTCGCACCTGGACGGCATCGGCCTGGACGAGATCGCCGAAGACGTCGCGCAGCGGCACCGGATCGCGTTCCTGGAGAACCGCAACGAGCGCGCGCACCGCGAACTCGAGGTCGGCGGTGAGTACCAGTGGCGGCGCGAGGGCGAGTACCACCTGTTCAACCCGGACACGGTGTTCAAGCTGCAGCACGCCACCCGGTCCGGCCAGTACTCGATCTTCAAGGAGTACACCAAGCTGGTCGACGACCAGTCCGAACGGCTGGCGTCGCTGCGCGGTCTGTTCAAGTTCAAGCACCGGGCGCGCAACCCGATCCCGATCGAGGAGGTCGAGTCGGCCGCGGAGATCGTGAAGCGGTTCTCCACCGGCGCGATGAGCTACGGCTCCATCTCGGCCGAGGCGCACGAGACGCTGGCGATCGCGATGAACCGGCTCGGCGGCCGGTCGAACTCGGGTGAGGGCGGCGAGTCGCCGGCCCGCTTCGAGCCGGAGGAGAACGGCGACTGGCGGCGCAGCGCGATCAAGCAGGTGGCCTCCGGCCGCTTCGGCGTGACCGCGCACTACCTGACCAACTGCACCGACATCCAGATCAAGATGGCCCAAGGCGCGAAGCCCGGTGAGGGCGGCCAGCTTCCGGCGCACAAGGTGTACCCGTGGGTCGCCGAGGTGCGGCACTCGACGCCGGGCGTCGGCCTGATCTCGCCGCCGCCGCACCACGACATCTACTCGATCGAGGATCTGGCGCAGCTGATCCACGACCTGAAGAACGCGAACCCGCAGGCGCGCATCCACGTGAAGCTGGTCGCCGAGCCGGGCGTCGGCACCGTCGCGGCGGGCGTCTCCAAGGCGCACGCCGACGTCGTGCTGATCTCCGGTCACGACGGCGGCACCGGCGCCTCGCCGCTGACCTCGCTGAAGCACGCGGGCGGTCCCTGGGAGCTCGGCCTGGCCGAGACCCAGCAGACGTTGCTGCTCAACGGGTTGCGCGACCGCATCGTCGTGCAGGTCGACGGCCAGATGAAGACCGGCCGCGACGTGATGATCGCCGCGCTGCTCGGCGCCGAGGAGTACGGCTTCGCCACCGCTCCGCTGGTGGTCTCGGGCTGCATCATGATGCGCGTCTGCCACCTGGACACCTGCCCGGTCGGCGTCGCGACACAGAACCCGGTGCTGCGCGAGCGCTTCACCGGCAAGCCGGAATTCGTCGAGAACTTCTTCCTGTTCATCGCCGAAGAGGTCAGGGAGCTGTTGGCGCAGCTGGGCTTCCGCACGCTGGACGAGGCCATCGGCCGGGTCGACCTGCTCGACACCTCCAAGGCCAAGCAGCACTGGAAGGCCAGCAAGCTGGACCTGTCGCCGATTCTGGACGACGTCGAGACGGCGTTCATGTACCAGGACCGCCGCTGCACCAAGTCCCAGGACCACGGCCTGGACAAGGCGCTGGACCAGCAGCTGATCGTGCAGAGCCGCGACGCGCTGGAGCGGGGCCAGGCGGTGAAGTTCGAGACCAAGATCACGAACGTGAACCGCACGGTCGGCACCATGCTCGGCCACGAGGTGACCAAGCTCTACGGCGGCGCGGGCCTGCCCGACGACACCATCGACATCACCTTCACCGGGTCGGCGGGCAACAGCTTCGGCGCCTTCGTACCGGCGGGCATCACGCTGCGCGTGCAGGGTGACGCGAACGACTATGTCGGCAAGGGCCTCTCCGGCGGCCGGCTCGTGGTGCGCCCGTCGCTGGACGCGCCCGGCGAGTTCGTCGCCGAGCAGAACATCATCGCGGGCAACGTGATCCTGTTCGGCGCCACCAGTGGTCAGGTGTTCCTCAGCGGTGTGGTCGGCGAGCGGTTCGCCGTGCGCAACTCCGGCGCCACCGCGGTGGTCGAGGGCGTGGGCGACCACGGCTGCGAGTACATGACCGGCGGCCGGGTGGTCATCCTGGGCGAGACGGGACGCAACTTCGGCGCCGGTATGTCCGGCGGTGTGGCGTTCGTCTTCGACCCGGAGGGCAGCTTCGCGGCGAAGCTCAACCCCGAGCAGGCCGACGCCGTCGAGCAGCTGGCCGGTGACGACTTCACCTGGCTGCACGACATCATCACCCAGCATCGTGACCAGACGGGTTCCCCGGTGGCCGATCGCATCCTGAGCGATTGGTCGCAGCAGGTGAACCACTTCGTGAAGGTCATGCCGCGCGAATACAAGAAGGTTTTGCTCGCCATCTCCGAAGCTGAGAAGAGCGGCAAGGACGTGGACGAGGCGATTATGGAGGCCGCTCGTGGCTGACCCCCAAGGATTTCTGAAGCACACCGCACGGGAACTGCCCAAGCGGCGCCCGGTGCCGCTGCGCCTGATGGACTGGAAAGAGGTCTACGAGGAGAAGTTCTCCCACGAGACCTTGCGTACCCAGGCCAGCCGGTGCATGGACTGCGGTATCCCCTTCTGCCACAACGGCTGTCCGCTGGGGAACCTGATCCCCGAGTGGAACGACCTGGTCTACAAGGACCGCTGGCGGGAAGGCATCGACCGGCTGCACGCGACCAACAACTTCCCGGAGTTCACCGGCCGGTTGTGCCCCGCGCCGTGCGAGGCGTCCTGCGTGCTCGGCATCAACCAGGATCCGGTCACGATCAAGCAGGTCGAGGTCGAGATCATCGAGAACGCCTTCGACGAGGGCTGGGTGACCCCGGTCTACCCGACCCGCCTCACCGGCAAGAAGATCGCCGTCGTCGGTTCCGGCCCGGCCGGTCTGGCAGCGGCGCAGCAGCTGACTCGCGCCGGGCACACCGTGACCGTGTTCGAGCGCGCCGACCGCATCGGCGGCCTGCTGCGCTACGGCATCCCGGAATTCAAGATGGAGAAGCGCTTCATCGACCGCCGCCTGGCGCAGATGGAGGCCGAGGGCACCATCTTCAAGACCGGTGTGAACGTGGGCGTCGACATCACGGCCGAGCAGCTGCGTGAGCGGTACGACGCGATCGTGCTGGCCGGCGGCGCCACCCTGGCGCGTGACCTGCCGATCCCGGGCCGCGACCTGGACGGCATCCACCAGGCCATGGAGTTCCTGCCCTGGGCCAACCGGGTGCAGCACGGCGACGACGTCACCGATGACGAGGGCCTGCCGCCCATCCACGCGAAGGGCAAGAAGGTCGTCATCATCGGCGGCGGCGACACCGGCGCCGACTGCCTCGGCACCTCGCACCGGCAGGGCGCGGCCAGCGTGCACCAGTTCGAGATCATGCCGCGTCCGCCGGAGGAGCGCGCCGACTCCACCCCGTGGCCGACCTACCCGCTGATGTACCGGGTCTCCTCGGCGCACGAGGAGGGCGGCGAGCGGGTGTTCTCGGTGAACACCGAGCGCTTCGTCGGCGCGGACGGCAAGGTGACCGGCCTGGACGCGCACGAGGTCAAGATGGTCAACGGCCGCTTCGAGAAGGTCGAAGGCACCGACTTCACCCTCGAGGCCGACCTGGTGCTGCTGGCCATGGGCTTCGTCGGTCCCGAGAAGCCGGGGCTGCTCACCGATCTCGGCGTCGGCTACGACCAGCGCGGCAACGTGCAGCGCGACAAGAACTGGGCGACCAACGTTCCCGGCGTCTTCGTCGCCGGTGACATGGGCCGCGGCCAGTCGCTCATCGTCTGGGCCATCGCCGAGGGCCGCGCCGCGGCCGCGGGCGTCGACCGGTACCTGGAAGGCGAGACCGCGCTTCCGGCGCCGATCACGCCCACCATGGTGGCTCAGCGCTAGTCTCCTCTCTTACCGGAGCGGAAAGAAGGCGCCTGTGGACAACTTGTCCACAGGCGCCTTTTCGCGATCGATGAGCTTCCGCACCCGTGCTCCTGCCGGACCGGCGACGGAAATCCGACACACGAAGGCGTTCGAATGGCATTGCGGCGTTCGTGGCTTTATTGTGATCTTCGGCGTGCTGCTGATCTTGGGATGCGGTTGTGAGTGCACGTCAACCGATCGGGCGACCGGTGTTCACCCGGCGTGCACTGGAACGACATCCGGTGAGTTCAGCATTGACGCGGCAACTCGGCGGGAAGTTCGACGAGGGCGAGGTTTGGAGCGGTATGCAGTGGAAGAAGGTCGTCGCGGCTCTGGGCGCGTCCGCGACCGTGATGTCCGGCTTGGTTTTCGGCAGCGGGTCGGCGAACGCCGCTCCCGGATGCCCGAGTTTGTACGTGGTGGCGATCCCGGGTACCTGGGAGACGGGGCGGGACAAGACCCCGCAGCCCGGCATGCTCGCGGGCGTCACTCGGGGCCTGCCCTCCTCTACCGAAGTCGACTATGTGACCTACGCCGCGACCGCCTTCCCGTGGGAGGGTGAGGTTTACGGCAACTCCAAGAAAGAGGCGGTCGACAACGCGCGCGGCCTGATCGCGAACATGGCGCAGCAGTGCGGCGCGACGAAGATCGCACTGGTCGGCTACAGCCAGGGCGCGGACGCCGCAGGCGATCTCGCCGCCGAGATCGGAACCGGTCTCAGTGTCGTGCCGGCCGATCGCATCGCCGGTGTCGGCCTGATCTCCGATCCGCGCCGTTCGCCCACCGACGTCCAGGTCGGCCCGCCCGCCCCCGGTGCGGGCGCGGGCGGCCCCCGGGTCGGCGGCTTCGGCTGGGTCAGCGACCGCACCCGCACCATCTGCGCGGTCGACGACCTCTACTGCGCGACGGCGACCGACGACTTCGTCACGCGGTTCGCCGGCTTCCTCGCCCAGGCGTCGGACGCCAACCCCGCCAACATGTGGCGCTACCAGATCGAGGCGGGAAACATCCTCGGCGACCTGATGACTTCCGGTGGCGTCCCGGTCCTGCAGGCCCAGCTCACCGACTCGGCCAACCAGCAGCGAGCCAAGGACCTGGAGCGCTTCTACAAGTCGCAGGCGCACACCGTGTACGGCAGCTACTCGGTGGGCGGCGGCCAGACCGCCATCTCCTGGATGCACAACTGGATCGCCGGCATGGCCTGAGCCCCGCCGAACCATCGGGCCCACCTCCGAATTCGGAGGTGGGCCCTTTTCGATGGAGGCGACGGACTAGCTCGAACCGGTCGGCGGCAAGTCGTGCCGGAAATGCTTGATCACCGGGCCGTCCTGGCCGGGGCAGTCATCCGGCCCACGGCCCGGCCTGTCCGGCCGACCTGGGCCGTCATGCCGTTCGTAATGTTCGAAATGACGGGGCCGGCCATTGATGTCGGCGCCCTCCTGGGGCGCGTCCACCAGCTGTACCTGGCCCTGGTCGGCGGGAGTTTCGGCGGACGCGGTCGCGGTGAGGGCCGCGAGCGGGACGGCGATCAGCGCACCGGCCACGGCCACCCGGGTGAGATGCCGCAGTGGCGTAACGGTTTTGGAGAGCGACACGGAATTCCTTTCTCTCGAACCGTGAGCCACTGATCGGCAGCGGCTCACCGGTCCCATCGAAGATTCCGTCACTGGGACAGCGGTGCGACCGGCCTGGCAATCCGCTGTGAATGCTCAGCGCGGCTCGATATTGCGCGGCAACAGATCCCAGACGTGCCCGTTCTCGTTGACGGTAGCGGCCGTGCGGCGGCCGGTGCGGGAGAACAGGAGCCGGGTGATCGAGCAGTAGTCGATGGGAAAGGTCAGCGGCCGCGCCAGACCGAGGACCTCTTGCAACAGCACGTTGATCACACCGCCGTGTGCGAACGCGACCACCGTGTCGGCCGGATCGGTGGCCGCGACGATATCGGCGACGGCGGCGTGCACCCTGGCCTTGAACGACTCGCCGTCGACCTGCACGGGCAGATGCCCCGCCTTGATCCGGTCATAGGCGTCGCGGAATTCGACCTTGGCATCCTCGATCGGGATGTAAGCCGGCAGATCGCGATCGTATTCGGCGAGACCGTCGACGATCTCGACGCCGAGGCCGAGCTTCGCGGCGGTCGGCGCCGCCGTTTCCCTGGCCCGTCGCTGCGGGCTGCTCACCACCCGGGAGACCCGATGATGACCGAGCGCCGCGGGCACCCGCTCGGCTTGCTCCAGCCCCACCGGTGCCAATTCCGGATCGGCGGGCCCACCCGAACTCAGCATCCGGACCGGCTGGGCATGACGAACGAGAATCAACTGCACCCGCCCCACTCTGCCCCATGCCCCTGACCTGTTCCATCCGGCCCCCACGGACCCTACGCCCGGCACCAGCGGGGGTGACACACTCGGACCATGACTGTCGAGCGGTTTCCGCGGTGGCTGCGTCCGCCGCCGGGCGGGTTCGTCGCCGAGGATCTCGATCGCCTACCGGACCTTCCCCCGCACACCGAGTTGATCGACGGGAGTCTTGTCTTCGGGAGTCCGCAGGCGCAGTTCCATATGCTGGTCATCACGCTGCTCGACTCGACTCTCCGCCGCCTCGCCCCGTCGCAGTGGCGGGTGCGACGGGAGATGACCGTGACACTCGCCCGGGACCAGCGTCCGGAACCAGACATCATCGTGATCCACGCCGAAAGCGTCGGTGGCCCCGAACTGACGACGTACCATGCCGATGACGTCATCTTGGCAGTGGAGGTCGTGTCCGCCGAATCACGTACCCGCGATCGTGAGCGCAAACCGCAGCTCTACGCCCGCGCGGGAATCGCTCACTTCTGGCGGGTCGAGAACGTGGATGGCCGCCCGGTCGTCTATGTCTACGAGCTGGATCCGGCCACGAAGGCCTACGCTCTCACCGGGATTCACCACGATCGCCTGAAGCTGACCGTGCCGTTCGATATGGACATCGACCTCACGGAAATTGATCGGCTCTGAATCCGGTGGATCCGCTCGATCGACCGAGTACCTCGGTGGGGACCTGCGATAGTGCGCGCCCGATCCCCAGGCGCTGACCATTCGGGCTTCAGCTCGTGTGTACGAGCGCGGCATTGATGGTCGCCGTGCGGGTGGATGTGGTCGGTCGCGGCGTGGAACGGCCCGGTTCGCTTCGCGCGAGCCGGGCCGTCGATGCCTGCCTCAGTTGTTCTTCTTGCGCTTGGTCAGCAGGTAGACGCCGCCGACGATCAGCGCGACCACCAGCAGGCAGCAGATCGCGCCGATGATCAATCCGCCCTTGCTGCTCTTCTTCTTTTTGGCGGCCAGATCGAGCGCGGAGTTCCAGGTGTCCGGGCTCGCCCACACGGTGTGGTCCAGCAGGCTCGCGTTCGTCAGCAGGTCAAGGTACATATCCAAACCCCTTAAGGTGTAGCGGCCTCCTCCCGGGGCCGAATCTCCAAGGGTAGCCGTCCGATTAGCTCGATGAGAAGTCTTCGGTCCGAAGGCCCGGTCAGCGTGGTTTCACCAAAGGGAACGGCAGAGTCTCGCGAATGCTGCGTCCGGTGATCAGCATGACGATCCGGTCCACGCCCAGTCCGAGCCCGCCGGTCGGCGGCATCGCGTGCTCGAGAGCCTGCAGGAACTCCTCGTCGAGTTCCATCGCCTCCGGGTCGCCGTTGGCCGCGAGCAGTGACTGCTCGGTGAGCCTGCGCCGTTGCTCCACCGGGTCGGTGAGTTCGCTGTAGGCCGTGCCGAGTTCGACGCCCCAGGCGACCAGGTCCCAGCGCTCGGTGACGCCGGGTATCCGGCGATGCTGCCTGGTCAGCGGGGACACCGAGGTCGGGAAGTCGATGTAGAACGTCGGCTCCTCGGTGTGGGATTCGACCAGGTGCTCGTACATCTCCAGCACCACCTGGCCCGCGTCCCAGCCGTGCTGGAAAGGGACCTCGGCGTTTTCGCAGAGTTCGCGTAACTCCTCGACGCCGGTCTCGGGGGTGATCTCCGCGCCGATCGCCTCGGACACCGCGCCGTGCACCGTCCGCACCCGCCACTCGCCGGAGATGTCCACCTCTTCGAACGACCCGTTTCCGTTGGGCCGCAACGCCACCATCGCGCCGTTGGCCGCGATCGCCGCGTTCTGGATCAGCCTGCGGCAGGTGTGCATCATGCGCTCGTAGTCGCTGTGCGCCTCGTAGGCCTCGAGAATGGTGAACTCTGGGTTGTGGCTGAAGTCGACTCCTTCGTTGCGGAAGGTCCGGCCGATCTCGAACACCTTCTCCATACCGCCGACGCACAGCCGCTTCAGATACAGCTCCGGCGCGATCCGCAGATACAGGTCGAGGTCGTAGGCGTTGATGTGCGTGACGAACGGCGTGGCGTTGGCGCCACCGTGCACCTGTTGCAGGATCGGCGTCTCCACCTCCAGGTACCCCAGGGAGTTCAGCGAGTCCCGCAGTGAGCGCACCACCGCGCTCCGCTTGGCCAGCACCTCGCGGGTCTCGGGGTTGATCGCCATGTCGACGTAGCGCTGCCGCACCTTCGCCTCGGGATCGGCCAGCCCTTTCCACTTGTCCGGCAACGGGTGCAGGCACTTGCCCAGCATCCGCCAGTCCGCCGCGAGCAGCGAGAGCTCACCGCGCCTACTGGCGCCGATCTGCCCGCTCACCTCGATCAGATCACCGAGATCGAAGAACTCGCCGAACTCGGCGCTGCGTTCCGCGCCGACCCGGTCGCGATCGATGACCAGCTGGATGTCGTCGGTCCAGTCGCGCAGCACCGCGAAGATCACCCCACCGTAGTCCCGGATGCGCAGCAGCCTGCCGCAGACGCGGACCGTGGTGCCGCGTGGGGAACGCCGCGCGTCGGCGACGGTATGCGTCGGGGGGTAGGCGACCGGGTAGGGATCAATGCCGGAGTCGGTGAGGCGCGCCAGTTTGTCCATGCGCACGCGCACCTGCTCGGGCCTGCGCGGCAACTGCTGCTCGCCCTCGAGCTCGGCGATGTCGGGCGGACTGCCGTCGGTGTGCAGCCCCGTCACGGTCGAGGGCACCGCGATGTGCTCGCCGGTGTGCGTCGAAGTATCCGGTTCCTTGCCGAGCCGTGGCAGGAAGCCCTCGGCCAGCGCGCTGGCCACCGCGACGCGCGGTAGCTGCCTGCGCTCCTCGAACAGGAAGAACCGGGGCGCCCAGTGCGGCTGGTATTTCACGTTCGACCGATACAGCGCCTCGAGCTGCCACCAGCGCGAGAAGAACAGCAGCACGCCGCGCCACAAACGCAGCACGGGACCGGCACCGATCCGGCCGCCCTCCTCGAACACCGAGCGGAACACGGCGAAGTTCAACGACACCTTGGTGACGCCGTACAGCTCGGAGTTCAGCGCGAGCTGGGAGATCATCAGCTCCATCACGCCGTTGGGCCCGCCGGGGTCGCGGCGCATCAGCTCCAGCGAGGCCCCGGTGCGGCCCCACGGGACCAGCGACAGCATGCCCAGCACCCGGCCCTGCGGGTTGACCGCCTCCACCAGTAAGCAGTCACCGTCCAGCGGATCGCCCAATCTGCCCAGCGCCATGGAGAACCCGCGCTCGGTCTCGGTGTCGCGCCAGCTGTCCGCGCGGGCGATGACCCGGGGGAACTCCTCGCCGGAGATGTCGCGGTGCCTGCGGATGCGGACCATGACGCCGTGCTTGCGCAGCCGGTTCGCGGCCTGGCGCACCGGTTTCATCTCCGGCCCCGCCAGCGAGAAGTTCCTGGTGTCCAGAATGGCTTCGTCGCCGAGGCGCAGCGCGGACAGGCCCGCGCGCCGGTACGCCGTCGCACCGACTTCGCTCGCGCCCATCACCGCGGGAGCCCATCCGAACTGGTCGGCCTGCCGCAACCACGCATCGATCGCCTGCGGCCATGCCTCCCGAATGCCGATCGGGTCACCGCTGGCCAGGCTGACACCCAGCTCCACGCGATAGGTCACCGCGGCCTTGCCGCTGGGCGCGAAGACCACCGCCTTGTCCCGCCGGGTGGCGAAGTAGCCGAGTGAGTCCTCCACGTCCGAGCGCTCCAGCAATCCGCGGATCGCCGACTCGTCGGTGCCGGTCATGGCGTTCGCGGCGCGCTGCGAACGCAGCAGAATGATCACCGCGGCCAGCAGCGCGACCGCGCCGAACAGGCCAAGCAGGAAGTTGACGAACGGCGGCGGATGCCCGTCGAAGTGCTCGTTGTCCGCCAGCACCGCGGCGGTCACGCGGTAGATCGCCCAGCCCGGTCGCTGCACGCCCTGCGGCAGGCTGCCGGGGAACAATTCCACCAGTCCCCAGCCGACCAGCGCGCCGATCGCCAGACCCCCGGCCAGCACGCCGAGCGCTTTCCACCCCGCTCCGCGGCGCACCTTGGTGTAGAACTCGGGCCATGCCGCGATGAGCACGCCGATCACGGCGAGGTGCACCACCATGGCCACCAGAGCGTGGATACTGCCGCGCTCGGCGAAGGTGACGCCGTTGACCACCGTATAGATCGCGAGATAGCCGATCAGCAACCACCAGGCGATCCGTTTCCGGCTGGCTATCGCGCCTGCCGTCAGGCCGACGACCAGCGCCCACATCAGGTTCGTATCCGGCGCGTCGAAGTAATAGGTGTCGATATAGCGGCGCGGCACCTGGGTCAGGAAACGCAGACCGGGTGAAAGGCTCCAGAGGAAGCACAGCACCGCGAATACACCGAGCGCCAATCCCGCGATATGCGGCACTTCCGAAAGCCGTCCGTGACCCCGGTGTGGAACCGGCGGAGTCGGTTTATCCGCGGGTGGTGCGGTGTCGCGATGTTGCTGGGCTTGCGTCGAGGTCACGGAACCAGTGTGTACGTAGGTGTGTCTGATTTGCCAAGCCCGCGGTGGGCGTGTTTGTGCGGTATTTGCCCGACCGGGACTTCCTCGCGGCGTGTTCGTGGCCGGTTGGAGACCTGGGCGGAGGGACCGACGGGTGTCGGCGTCAATTCGGAACGTGGGGTCGATCGGTCGCATTTCTACGCGGTGCGGGCGGGACGGGTCGAGTTGCTCGGTGATCGCTGGGGGATGTGGGGCGGTGTTCGGCGATTCCAGAAGGGGCTGTAAATATTTACTTCATGTCGGAACCAGTCGAAGTACCGATCGATGAGGACGTTATTCGGCTCGGCCAGTTTCTGAAGCTGGCCAACCTGATCGAATCCGGTTCGGAGGCGAAGACGGTGATCGCCGCCGGGTTGGTGCGGGTCAACGACGAGGTCGAGCTGCGGCGCGGACGACAGCTGCACGTCGGCGACGTGGTCGCCCTGGCCGGTCACAAGGTCGTCGTGTCCGCCTGACCCACCCCGGTGGAGGTGGCCGCCGCAGAAATATCCCCGGGCGCGCCACCGGGCCCGCTCAGTCCTCGGCGCGGACGACGACGCCGTCGTGGTCGCTGTAGAGCATGTCGCCGGGCACGAAGGTGACCCCGCCGAACTCCACCGGCACGTCGCGGTCGCCGCTACCGGTCTGCGTGCTCTTACGCGGGTTGGTGCCCAGTGCCTTGATGCCGATGTCCAGGGTGCGCAGGATGGCGGAGTCACGCACCGCGCCGTTGACGACCACGCCCGCCCAGCCGTTCTCGACGCCGCGCCCGGCGATGATGTCACCGACCAGCGCGGTGTGCACGCTCGCACCGCCGTCGACCACCAGCACCTTGCCCTCGCCCGGTTCGCCGAGCGTCTGCTTCACCAGCAGGTTGTCCTGGAAGCAGCGGATGGTGGTGATGCGTCCGGAGAACGCCGCACGCCCGCCGAACTGGATGAACTGCGTATCGCAGCTCCGGATCTCCGGGCCGATCTCGTCGGCCAGGTCGGCGGTGGCGCTTACATTCTGCGATTCGGTCACTGGGCTATTTTGCAGCGCCTTCGGCGCTGCGTGTTCGCGGCCCCCTGATGGCTCGCGTCCGAGCGACCGCCGCTTGCTCCTGCGTCGCGGACGCGGCGGCCACTCGGACGCGAGCCGGGCCGCGAACGGCGCATGCTCGGTCTCGCTTCGCTCGAAACCGGAAGCTGGGCTGGTGTGGGCGGGTGGGGCGCTAGCGGTGGCCGTAGCGCAGTTCGTAGAGGTCGCGGTCGTGGTCGGTGATCTTGCCGTGGTCGACCAGTTCGGGGTTCAGGCCGTGCTGGACCAAGCGGAAGCGGCGCCAGACGTAGCTGAGAGCCACCGTGAAGACCACCATCGGAACGATCATCATCACGATCAAGCCGATCTTCAGCGGCATCGGCCCGGGGAACAGCAGGACCAGAGCGAAGAACGGGATGATCGGCCCGAGAAAACGGACGAGATAGCGTTCCATCGCCCCGTGTCCGACGAGGTCGTGGACGACCCACTCGTGTAGCTCCTCGGGGAGCTCGCGGCCCAGATCGTAGGTGATCCGCTGCCGAAACGTGGGCTTTTTCATGCTTCCAGGCTATGCCCGTGATTTACGCCACGCTAGACTTTCGCGGGCTCAACCGCGTCCGTGCCTGCGCTCGTAGTCGAGGCGTTCGCGCTCGTCCCGGCGGCGGGCGTCGGCATCCGCGAGCGCGGGGTCGAGACCGTGCTTGATCAGCCGATGCCGCCGGTAGACGTACAGCAGCGCCACTGTGAAGTAGATCAGCGGGATGTATAGCAGCGCCATCATCGCCAACCCCATCCACAACGGGCCGGGCAGCAACAGGAACAGCATGAGCACCGGAAGCACGGGCACCAGGAAGCGCAGGAGATAGCGCCGCGTAGCGCCCGGCCCGACCAGATCCTCGCGCACCCAATCGGACATCGATTCCGGCAGCGTGCGGCCGAAGACATAGCCGATCCGCTGTCCGAACGAGGGTTCAGCACTCACCCCTCCAGCATCCCGACCCCACCGTCCCCGGCGCAACCGGCCCCTACCGAGCGGCGTGGAATGCGGCGATCTGGGTGACCAGGTTGTGCGTGGTGTGCTGCACGGCGATCTTGACGAACGGTTCGATGGTCTTGCCGAGCGCCCGTCCCGCGAGGCCGCCGGGCACCCGGTAGTCCACGATGGCGTCGACGGTGCACAACCGGTCGCCCTTGTCGTGGAACAGGAACGTCGACTCGATCTGGAAACCCTTGATCGACTTGACGCCGATCGCGTAGTTCTCCTCCCAGCGGACCACCTCGATCCGCGACTTCAGCGAGGCGGGTCCCAGTTTCATGTGCCCGTCGAAAGTCGCGCCGACCCCTTCGGTCTGCTCGCCGACCGGGGTGAAGGACTCGACGCCGTGCAGGAAGCGCGGCAGGTTCTGATAGTCGTTGACGAAGGCGAACGCGGACTCCGCCGAGGCCACGCAATCCTCGACGATCTTCACTACGGTCATGCGGAAACCCTAACCGGGGCACGGCCTGGTGCCTCAGGCGGTGACGGCCAGGGTCGCGGCCAGCCCGAAGGCGAGCGCCATCACGACCACCTCGGCGATCGCGCGGCGCAGCGAGTCCTTCGCGTCCATCCGGTGGTCGGCCGCCCGGGGCACCCAACTGCGGCGCCACCACCAGCCGAGTGCGAGCAACACGAGCAGCACCACGGTCTTGGCCAGCAGGATCCGGCCGTATCCGGTGCTGACGAACGGGGTGATCCCGCCGACCCGGATCAGTCCGTTGAGCAGGCCCGTGACCGCTACGACCGCGACCAGCGGCAGCGCCACCGCCGAATACTTCGGCAGCACCACCGCCCACTCACCCCGGGTCCGCACGACCAGCGCCAGCGCGATCAGCAGTCCGAACCAGGCGCCGGCCGCCAGCGCGTGCACCGCGGCGAGCACGGAGCCGAACGCCTGCTGCGACATGTGCCCGGTGATCGGACGCAAGGCCAGCGCGACCGCCGCGAACACCAGCACCAGGTCGGCGGAGGCGGACTCGGGCCTGCGGAAGGCCAGCGCGGAGCCGCAGGCCACCGTCGCGACGCCGACCAGGATCGCGATCCCGACCTGCCCGCCGCTGACGTCCACCAGGTAGGTGCCGAATTCCGCGGCGCCGAGTTCGGTCACGGGCACACCGACCACCTCGGCCGCCTCGAAGACCAGCACGGCGAACTCGGCGGCCGCCCAGACCCCGGCGAGCGCCGCCAGCAGCCGCCAAGGTGTTCGCAGGCGCGGGGAGACCCTGGGCAGAGCGGCCAATCCCAGCACTGTCGCCCCGACGCCGTCGGCCCCCACCCGGACCACTGCCTCCCCGGGCAGCGGCCCCGGCAGGATCAGCGCCCAGGCGAGCGCTACGCCGACCAGCCCGGCCGGGACGGCGAGCAGCAGTGCCGGCCAGGGCGTTCGGCCGGGGGCGGGCCGGGTACCACCCCGTCCGCCGATCCGCATCTCGTTCACCGCCGCGGGTTGCGGCTCCTGCCGCCGAACAAGGCGAACGCGAGCCCACCGCCGAACAGCACGACCGCGCCGACGATGAACACCCACAGCGGAATGCCGCCCGAGCCGTCCGAGCTGCCGTCGGATTTGGCATTCGGTTTCGGTCCCGGCGTGCCGTTGCCCGGCTTGCCGAGCGTGAAGTGCCGTTTGCCGCTGACGGGGTGACCGTCGGCCGAGGTCACCCGGTAGGCGATGGTGTACTCGCCGGCCGGGCCCAGCTCGCCCACGGCGACGCTGACCGTCTTGCCCTCGACCACCGGGTCGCCCTTGGACCACAGATTGCCGTCGGGTCCGACGACGGTGAGCGACGGGAAGCTGGGCTGGAGTTCCTCGTTGAACGTCACGCTGGCGCGCTCCGGACCGGCGTCGACGGTCGCGTTGTCCTCCGGGACGCTTCCGGTGGCCGCGGAGTGCGCGGCGGCGATGCCCGTTGCGGCGATGCCGAATCCGAGCAGAAATACTCCCGCCACGAGGGCGGTCAGGAGGCGGCGGGTCATGCGCGCCGCCCGCGGATCACATTGCCGAGGCCGAGCGCGACACCGAGCAGGCCGAGCGCGAGGCCGATCCCGCCGAGCCAGCGGGCGGTCTGGTCGTCGTGGTCGGTGTCGTCGTCCGAGGCTTCGCTGCTTACTTTGTGCCCGTCGTCCGCGTCGTCTTTGCTTGCGGACAGGGTCAGCGACGGGGCCGGATGTTCGGGTTCGTCGCCGTCCTTTCCGATCGGCTGGTCCCAGCTGACCACCTTGCCGTCGGAATAGGTCTGCTTGGCGGGGAAGCTGACCGAATCCAGGGCGGGCAGCGGGCCGACGGAAACCGCGAAACGCTGGAACTGACCGGGCGCGATGCCCGGCGCGCCCGGATCGGCGGTCCAGGTGATCGCCGTGACCTCCTTCTTGTCGTTGCGTTCCACTTTGGCCGACCAGCCGGGAACCGGTTCGGTCCGAGCGGATTTCAGATTGGGCAGGGTGACGGTGAGCGCCGTGGTGCTCGCGGTGTCCGATTCGGTGGGCACCCGGAAGGTGGCGACGGCGTAGCCGCCTTGCGTGGCGCCGGGAGCGTCCACCGTGACGTGTGCCGCGGCGGTGCCGCCTGCGAGCAGAACGAGTGCTGTTGTGGTGACCGTTGTTCCGACGGCGCGCGAAATCGAGCTGTGCATGCTGATGCTCCTGTGCGAGAGGAATAGGGTGTCGGGGCTCAGGCCGACAGCGGCGGCGCGCGCGGACCGAGCGCACCCAGCGGAGCACAGCGACAGGGCAGGAAACCGGGATCCGACCAGGGCGGCGCGCCGGCGACGCGCGTCTGCCGCGGTGGGGCGAGTATCGCGCGCAGCGCACCGGAGACGGCGGCGTAGAGCCGCTCGGCGAGCGCGATCAACGCAGCGCAGCCGACCGCCGCCACGATGTGCGCGAGCAGCATCCAGGCGGTCGGCAGCGGGGAAACCGTTGCGACAGCTCCGGTTCCGGAGTGGTGGTGCCCCACGAGGATCGACAACGCGGCGTGGCTGAGCAGCTGACCGGCGCCGAGCAGCCCGGCCGCGACGGACGGGCGCAGGCACGCGCGCGAGGTTCCCGCCGCCGCGCCCACTCCCGCGGCGATCAACAACACCAACGTCAGTTCGGTCGAGCCCGGCACACCTGCACCGGCCGACCCGTGCGCCGCGACGGCCAGCACGCCGACGAGCACGCCGACCAGGCCACCACGCAGGTGGCCGGTGATCGGGTGCGGGGACATGGGGACGAGGAAGGTCAGCGCACGCCGAGCCGGGCCAGGATGTCGGACTCGATTCCGGACAACTCGTGGGAGATCGACGCGTGCACCGAACGGCGGCGGTTGGCGGGCATCTGGTCGGAGGTGTGCACGGCGGCGGTCAGGCTGCCGAGACGGTCCTTGGTGGCGGTGACGAACTTCTGCGTCTCGCCTTTGTCTTTGCCGTTCTGCGTGCCGACTTTGTCCAGCGCCGCTTCGGCATTCGTGATGCGCGCCTGCAGCTTGGCGCCGTGCCCGGTGAAGTCACCGAGCTGGTCGATACCGACGCCGAGTTGCTGGGCGCGGCGCGTGTCGAGTTGCCCGCGCAGGAACGTCGCGCCGCGATAGGCGAGCGGGGCGAGCACCGGAATGAGCACGCGGGCGACGCCGAGGTATTTCTTCACCTGACCGGCGCTGAACGGATCGCGTTCGGCCTTGGCCGCCGCCTTCAGTGCGGCCTTCTCCTCCGCCTGGAACGCCGCGATCTGCGCTTTGGCGACCTTGCGTTGCGTGCGGGCCTCGACGCGGCGCGCCTTGCGGTCGTTCTTCGCGGCGAGCTTGGCCTCGATCACGGCCTTGTGCTTGAGGGCTTTCGCCTCGGCCCTGCGGCTCGGCCGCCGTTTGCGCTTCGTGAACAACCCCATCGAAGGCCCTCCGTCATGCTGGGTTCGCCATGGCAGTACGACGCCGGGGAAGCCCGTCCGCCCATGTCACACGCTTTGCCGTTACCCTATCGGGTCCATGCTGACAGCTGCGAGGGTAGTGCGACCCCCGCGCGCGGCACCTGGCAATTCGCTGGTCTCGATCCGAGTGGGTCTGCCCGCGGCAGGTTGTGAGCGACCTGACGATCAGCCGCCCCGAGCCACGCGCACTTCGTCCGGCACTCGAAGACAAACGCGCCCCAATCCGGGTTTCGAGTGAAGCGTGACGCAGCATCCGCCCGTTTTCGACCCCCGCTCTCATCCGAGCATCGGCTCGTGGACCACGATCACTGGTCGATCTGACGATCAGCCGCTCCAAGCGGCTCGCGCTATGTCCTGCGCTCGAATGTCAACGTGCCCGGCGCACCCCGACCCCAGGTTTCGAGCGAAGCGAGACCGAGCATCCGCCGTTCGTGGCCCGGCTCGCGTCCGAGTGGCCGCCGCGTCCGCGACGAAGTCGCCAGCGGCGGTCACTCGGACGCGCATAAGGGGGCCGCGAACACCCAGCGCCGCAGGCGCTGGTCGAACAAGCACAGAATTCAACACTGTCGGGGGCAGGGACCATACTGCTTAGCGTGGATTCGGACATCGGTGACCAAGACGGTCGCAAGCGCAACGGAACGGCCGTGGATCGGGCCTCCGGCGCGCCGACCGCCTTCATCGACGCCAGGGCGCTGATCGGCTGTCGTCATCGCCTGCATCTGGACGCGACGCACCCCGACGCACTGGTGGGAATCACCGAGGACGCGGGCGTGCGCCAGCGCCGCGATGCCGCCGCGGCGCATCGCGGCCGGGTGCGCGACGCACTGGTCGGCGCGGCTCCCGACGCCTGGGTGGTGATCGACCCCGGGCTGCGCGCCGCCGAGCGCGCCGAGGCGACGATGCGCGCGTGCGAAGAAGGTGCGCGGCACATCTGGGGCGGACTGCTGCCGCAGGAACCGGACACCGGCAGGCGCGGTGGTTCGGAGATCCTGCTGCGCGATGCCGACCGCGGTGGCTATATCCCGATCATCGTGGTGAACCACAAGGTGACCGACCCGCGCCAACCCGAGCCGGCCGACTTCCACCCCACCACCACCGACCCCTTTCACTGGAATCCGCAACCGGATCCGCATCGCAAGCTGCGCCAGCAGCCCCGCGACCAACAGCGGCTGGCGCATTTGCACCGGATGCTGCAACGGCACGGTCTGGCCAGCCCCGCGCTGGTCGGCGGCGTGATCGGCTTCGACTTCGATCGGATTCTGGTGCACGATCTGGCGCCGCTGCTGGCCGATTACGACCGCCGCTACGCCGACCGGATCGCGGTGGTGCGCGGCGAGTTGCCGACCATCCCCTCGAAGGTGCCCGAGTGCAGGCAGTGCCCGTGGTGGACGCGGGGGATCGACGGGCCGGGCTGTGAGGGCTGGCTGATCGAACATCGCGACGTCAGCCTGGTGGCGCCGGGTTCGCGCGCCGAGGTGCTGCGCAGGCACAACGTGGAGACCATCGACGAGCTCGCCGCCTGGGTGGGCGAGGAGCCCGAGGACTGGCAGCACGGCCCGTTCGACGAGGCCGTGGTCACGGCGCGCGCGTGGATCGCGGGGGCGCCGCTGGTGCGGCGGGTCGAGCGCGTGCGGGTGCGGCGGGCCGACGTGGAGGTCGACGTCGACCTGGAGAGCTTCCAGGAGTACGGCGCGTACCTGTGGGGGACGTTGCTGAACGGTGTGTACCGCCCGTTCGTCACTTGGGATCCGTTGCCCACCGAGGACGAGGGCCGTTCCTTCGGCGAGTTCTGGACCTGGTTGATGCGAGTGCGCGCGGAGGCGGCCGCGGCGGGCAGAACGTTTGCCGCCTACTGCTATTCGCGCACCGCCGAGGACAAGTGGCTGTACGAATCGGCGCGCCGGTTCGCAGGCCGGCCCGGCGTGCCGACGGTGGAGCAGGTGCGCGCGTTCGTGGACGGGCCGCAATGGGTGGACATGTTCCAGGCCGTCTCCGACCAGTTCATCTGCCCGAACGGCAAGGGGCTCAAGAAGATCGCGCCGGTCGCCGGGTTCTCCTGGCGTGATCCCGAGGCGGGCGGCGAGGCGTCGATGAGCTGGTATCGGCTAGCGGTCGGGTACGACGGCGCCGCACCGGATCAGACCCAGCGCACCCGGTTGCTGGAGTACAACGAGGACGACGTCCGCGCCACCCAGGTGCTGCGCGAATGGATGACCACCCGCGCCGACGAAGAGGTCCCCGGTCTCGCCGACTTCCGGTCGATTGCCGATTCGCGGGCGGCCGGAGGCGTTCCGGGTTACGCGGTGGTGCCTCCTTCGACTCCGTAGCCCCGCGCGGCGGTACCATCGCGTCGTGACAGAGCACGTCGAACAACTCGAGTTCCAGGCAGAGACCCATCAGCTGCTCGAGCTGATGATCCATTCCGTCTACTCCAACAAGGACACCTTCCTGCGGGAGCTGATCTCGAATTCCTCCGACGCGCTGGACAAGCTGCGGCTGGAGTCCTTCCGGGACAAGGATCTGCACGTCGATACCTCCGACCTGCACATCGAGCTGGAGGTCGACAAGGACAATCGGATCCTGACCGTCCGGGACAACGGCATCGGCATGTCGCGCGCCGAGGTCGTCGACCTGATCGGCACCCTCGCCAAGTCCGGCACCGCCGAGCTGCGCAAGAAGCTGAACGAGGCCAAGTCCGAAGCGGCGGCCGAGGAGCTGATCGGCCAGTTCGGCATCGGTTTCTACTCGACCTTCATGGTCGCCGACACGGTCACGCTGACCACCCGGCGCGCGGGGGAGACCACCGGCACCAGGTGGCAGTCCAGCGCGGGCAGCTCCACCTACACGATCGAAGAACTCGACGAAGCCCCGCAGGGCACGTCGGTCGCACTGCAGCTGAAGGCGGTGGACGAGGAGGATCACCTCTTCGACTACACCCTGGAGTGGAAGCTGCGGGAGATCGTCAAGAAGTACTCCGACTTCATCGCCTGGCCGATCCGCATGCAGGTCGAGCGGACCGTCACCGAGGGCGAGGGCGAGGATGCCAAGGAGACGACCATCCTCGAGGACCAGACGCTCAACTCCATGAAGGCGCTGTGGACGCGCCCCAAGAGCGAGGTCTCCGACGAGGAGTACAAGGAGTTCTACAAGCACGTCAGCCACGGCTGGGACGATCCGCTGGAGATCATCCCGATGAAGGCCGAGGGCACCTTCGAATACCAAGCGCTGCTGTTCATCCCCTCGCACGCGCCGTTCGACCTGTTCACCCGCGAGCACAAGCGCGGTGTGCAGCTCTACGTCAAGCGGGTGTTCATCATGGACAACTGCGAAGAGCTCATGCCGGAGTACCTGCGCTTCGTCAAGGGCGTGGTGGACGCGCAGGACTTGTCGCTCAACGTCTCCCGCGAGATCCTGCAGCAGGACCGGCAGATCCAGATGATCCGCAAGCGGCTGGTGAAGAAGGTGCTGTCCACGGTCAAGGATCTGCAGGGCGCCGAGGACCAGACCAGCTACCAGACGTTCTGGAAGGAGTTCGGCCGCGTCCTGAAGGAGGGTCTGCTCTCGGACTTCGACAACCGCGAGACCATCCTGCAGGTGTCCTCGTTCGCCTCGACGAACTCCGAGACCGAGCTGACCACGCTGGCCCAGTACGTGGAGCGGATGCCCGAGGGGCAGGACACGATCTACTACATGACCGGCGAGACCCGTCAGCAGGTCGAGAGCTCCCCGCACCTGGAGGCGTTCAAGGCCAAGGGCCGTGAGGTGCTGATCCTGACCGACCCGGTCGACGAGATGTGGGTCGGTTCGGTGCCCGAGTTCGACGGCAAGTCGTTCCAATCCATCGCCAAGGGCGAGGTCGACCTGGAGACCGAGGAGGAGAAGAAAGCCTCCGAGGCCCTGCGTGAGCAGCAGGACAAGGACTTCGCCGATGTGCTGGCGTGGCTGGGCAAGACGCTCGAGCAGAACGTCAAGGAGGTGCGTCTGACCAATCGGCTCACCACCTCTCCGGCCTGCCTGGTCGGCGACGTCTTCGACTTCACGCCGATGCTGGAGCGGATGTACCGGGCCTCGGGTCAGGCGCTGCCGGAGAGCAAGCGGATTCTGGAGCTCAACCCGGCGCACCCGCTGGTCACCGGTTTGCGCGACGCGTACGCGGCCGAGAAGGAGCAGGCCGACGCGGGGACCGCGACCGAGCTGTCGGAAACCGCCGAACTGCTGTTCGGCACGGCGGTGCTCGCCGAGGGCGGTGAGCTGAAGGATCCGGCGCACTTCGCGCACATCCTGACCGATCGGCTCACGCGCACGTTGTGAACCGACCGCGACCGGAGGACAACGCGTCCTCCGGTCGCGGCGGGTGCGGCGGCGCGACGTTTCGGCCATTTCCCGGTTACAAGGACCGCCGAGGTGGCATATTCGCAGGACTGGGGAGTTCGCCCCTGGGTGGCGCGGTTAGATGTGGATGCCTGAAAGGATCGTCACAACATGTCCGCAAACCCGCTTGCCGTCGCCGAGCCGTGGAATCTCGTAGCCGACGGATACGCCGAGTTCGCACCCGCCATCATGCGACCGTTCTCGGCGCGGGCGCTGGAGTTCGCCTCGCTGTCGCCGCAGGCGCGCATCGTGGACGTCGCGGCGGGACCGGGCACGCTCAGTCTGCTGGCCGCGGGCTACGTGGCCGAGGTCGAGGCGATCGATTTCTCCGAGCCGATGATCGCGCGGCTGGCCAGGGACGCCGCTGCCGCCGGGTGGACGAATGTCCGCGCGCGGGTGGGTGACGGACAGGATCTGCCGTACGAATCCGACCGGTTCGACGCCGGGTTCTCCATGTTCGGACTGATGTTCTTCCCCGAGCGCGCACGGGGGTTCGCCGAGTTGTTCCGGGTGTTGCGGCCGGGCGGCACGGCGGTGGTGTCGAGCTGGGCGCCGATCGCGGACTCGCCGCTGATGCGGATGATGTTCGGCGCGTTGACCGCGGCCGACCCGAACATCCAGGAGCCGCAACCGAACTTCCTGAGTCTGGAGAATCCGGAGGTCTTCGAATCCGAGATGCGCGGAGCGGGTTTCGAAGCCGTGTCCATCCAACGGCATTCGATCGCGCTCACCTTCGACAGCCCGGAGCAGATGTGGGAGGCCATGGTGCGCAGCAGCGCCCCGCTGGAGCTCATGCGCCACAGTGTGAGCGCGGAGGTCTGGGCTCGGCGCGCCGCGGTCATGAAAGCGTTTCTGGCCGAGAAGTACCGGCCGAACTATCCGTTGTCCACCACGGCGTACCTGGGCATCGGGCACAAGCCGCAGGGCTGAGCGACAGCGGCGCGCGGCCCTTCCGGGGAAGGACCGCGCGCGGCCGGTCAGTGCGGCGGAATCAGCGCGGGGCCATGCGCAGCGCGCCGTCCATGCGGATGGTCTCGCCGTTGAGGTAGTCGTGCTCGACGATGTACTGCGACAGCTGCGCGTACTCGTCCGGACGGCCCAGGCGGGACGGGAAGGGCACGCCCGCCTCGAGGCCCTTGCGGTACTCCTCGGTGACGCCGGCCAGCATCGGGGTGTCGATGATGCCGGGAGCGATGGTGTTCACCCGGATGCCGAACTGGGCCAGGTCGCGTGCGGCCGGAACGGTCATGCCGTGCACGCCACCCTTGGAGGCCGAGTAGGCGATCTGGCCGATCTGGCCCTCGAACGCGGCGACCGAGGCGGTGTTGATGATGACGCCACGCTGGCCGTACTCGTCCACGGCGTCGGTCTTGGCGATCGCGTCGGCGGCCAACCGCATGACGTTGAAGGTGCCGAGCAGGTTGACCGTGATGACCGTGCGGAACAGCTCCAGATCGTGCGGGCCGTTCTTGGACAGGATGCGGCCCGCCCAGCCGACACCGGCGCAGTTGACCACGATGCGCAGCGGCGCGCCCGATTCGGCGACCTGCGCCACAGCGGCGCTGACCTCGTCGTTGCTGGTGACATCGGCGGGAATGAGGGTGACCCCGTCCGGCACGCTGTCGCCGGCGCGCTCGATCGACTGCGGTACGTCGAGTCCGAAGACGGTGGCGCCGAGATCGGCGAAACGCTTGGCGGTGGCGGCGCCGAGGCCCGATGCGCCTCCGGTGACAATGGCGGCGGAACCCGAAATCTC
This sequence comes from Nocardia gipuzkoensis, assembly GCF_021183645.1. Classification (NCBI taxonomy): domain Bacteria; kingdom Bacillati; phylum Actinomycetota; class Actinomycetes; order Mycobacteriales; family Nocardiaceae; genus Nocardia; species Nocardia gipuzkoensis. Next base: position 2,914,407 of record NZ_CP089225.1, read on the forward strand.
CACGATGGTCCTCTCGTTCGTGACAGCCAGTTGGCCCTTCGTCAATTGCACCCTAACCGGTGCCGGGCGCGCGGCCCCGCACGGCTCCCTCACCCCGTTGCCCACTGGCAAACTATCTGCGAACACGACTGTTCTCCGGTGGTACGGTCACACCATGGGCGCTGCGCCGTCCGGGCGTGTGCGCCCGCCCAGCCGTGCACCCTGTGCACCGGATCCACGGAACCGACCGCGCAGAATGGAGCAGCCCAGTCAGCTCGACCGAATACCGGAGTCACCGTATGACCGAATCGGCCATCAGCGCACGCCTCCCCCGGGGGAGGCATGGACTCCCGCGAGAGCAGGTGATCGCCTCACAGCGCGAGCGAATCCTCGTCGCGACGGCGGAGGCCATGGCCGAAAACGGTTACATCGGGACGTCGGTCGCGGCGATCCTGAAGCGGGCGGGCGTGTCGCGGGAGACCTTCTACGAGCAGTTCCGTTCCAAGGAGGACTGCTTCGAGGCCGCGTACGAGCGTGCGGTGCAGTTGCTACTCGACCGGATCGCCGAGGCCACCGAGACCGAAGACGGCGCGCCGGGCGACACGGATCCCATGGCTCGAATGGATCGGATCTTCCGGGCCTACCTCCAATATCTGGTGGACGATCCGGCCAGCGCGCGACTGTTCTTGGTCGAGGTCTTCGCGGTGGGATCCGCGGCCATCGCGCGCCGAGCCCAGCTGCAAGAACGGTTCGTCGAGCTGATCGCCGCCGTGCTCGACGCGCGGACCCGCCAGCAGCGCTTCGCCTGTCAGGCCCTGGCCGCCGCGGTGGGTTCGATGGTCACCGCTCGGATCGCGGCGGGGGACTCTGCCGGTCTGCTCGTGCTGCGGGAACCGCTGCTGGAGCTGTTGCGGCGGGGTGGCGGACTGTATGGAGCCGCTCTGGGCTCGTCCGCCGAGCCATCCGCGTGAGCAACAGCGCCGCACCGGCAAGTGCGGGAGCGATCGTCGCGATCGCGGCGACGGCAGCGCCGCCGAGGGCCGGTGTGGCCGCGCCCAGCAGCGTGGCCGCACCGAAATAGAGGAACAGCAGGCCCGAGCCGATGCCGATCGCGTGTTCCGGCAGGTGTTTGCCGACCAGGATGCCGGCCGCGATGGCGAGCGCGTCGGCGGCGACCATGCCGATGGTGGAGCCGAGCCACACGCCCACCCAGTCGTAATCGGTGGCCAGCGCGGCGGTCGCGAACATGGTCCGGTCGCCCAGCTCGGCGAGCAGGAACGCGGACAGCACCACGAAGAACGGCGCGCCCGCGGCCCTCGGCGTCTTCGGCGCGGGATCGTCATCGCCGGGGCCGAAGTGCTCGCGCAGGGTCCACAGGCCGACGGCCAGGAAGGTGATCGCGGCGATCAGCGAGATCGTTCTGGTGGGCAGTGCCGCACCGAGGAAATGGCCGACGCCGACCGAGATCAGGTGTACCGCGGCGGAGGCCGTCGCGATGCCGCCGAGCACCACCCACCAGCGATAGCGCAGCGCGAACGTCAGCGCCATCAGCTGGGACTTGTCGCCCAGTTCGGCGAGAAAGACTATGCCGATACTCAGCAATACGGTGGCGATCATGTGTGGTCGGCTCCCAGGTCTCCGGCCTGCCGGTCGGAGCTACTACGGGTAGCCTCCGGCCGACAACGAAATGGTTGTCCAGGCCGAAGGTCTCGCCCACCGACGGATGCCGGTTCACACAGCCGGACCCGAACCCGGAAGGACCGGTGGGTCAGTATGTCGACTGTGCGATTGGGGGCTACTCCCCTTCGCTGCAGCCGACTCTACCCGCCGGGTCAGCGCTTGCCAACTCGCTGTAATCGAAATCGCAATGCGCACAATAAGTTTGGCGATCCAACCGGCGAATTTCGGTTACCCTCACGCGGCCAGCAGCATGGCCAGAACCGCGGTGTCGGGATCGCTGATCGGGTCGAGTCCGACCCGGCTGACCAGCGAAGTGACCGTTCCGTCCGACTCCGCCTCCACCCAGGCGGCGCGGTGCTCGAGCCCCAGATGGGGCACGCCGGGCAGCAGGACGCAGCCGGACGCCGCGCCGGTGCACTCGGGTAGTGACGGGCGGGTTTCCGATGGAGGATGCAGCATCAGCAACGCCGGTGGCACATGTTCGGCGAAACGGCCCGGCTCCACCGCTTCCTCGCCCAGCACGGGGCCTTCGGCCAGCACCAGGCCGACCGTGCCGGGGGCTGGATCGTCGGGCAGGTCCTCACGGACGCCGAACACCGTCGAGGTCGTCAGCAGCCCGGGTAGCGTGGCCACGCGCACCGCGAGCACGAGCACCTGGGCCCATTCCTTGGTGGTCTCCGGCCAGCGTCCGGAGATCACGAAGCCCCGCAGCGATCCGCGCGAATGAAACGGCGTGATGCCGATCGGTTCGTTCGTGCGCATTTTCTGCCTCCCGTTTGTCGAACCCGGGGGCGACCTTGCCCGTCCCTTTGGTGTGGATTTCCCGAATATGAACCACGAGTCACCTGGCACACAAGTACCAAAGAGTGCCAATCGGACAGCCGGAGGCCGGGCGGGAAGCAAACGGGCTGCGCACGCGGCGAATCGGGCACGACCTCCCAGAGTCCGATTTCGCGGCGAGTGGGCCGGGTTCTCGGCAAAGCGTCCGCGTCCCCGGAAAACAGAACGGGCCCGCGACTCCAGCCGCGCGTAGCGCGACGGATTCGCGGACCCGGTTCCGGTATGCCGAGTCGGCTCAGCCGAAGATGAGGCCCTTGGCCTGCGACGTCGCCTTGGCGAAGCGCTCCTGGACGTCGGCCCAGTTGACCACGTTCCAGAACGCGGTGACGTAGTCCGCCTTGACGTTCTTGTACTGCAGGTAGAAGGCGTGCTCCCACATGTCGACCTGCAGCAGCGGGATGATGCCCAGCGGGACGTTGGCCTGCTGGTCGTAGAGCTGGAAGGTCAGCAGCTTCTGGCCGAGGGTGTCGAAGCCGAGCACCGCCCAGCCGGAGCCCTGCAGACCGTTGGCCGCCGCGGTGAACTGCGCGCGGAACTTGTCGAACGAACCGAACTGGTCGTCGATCGCCGCGGCCAGCTCGCCGACCGGCTTGTCACCGCCGTTGGGGGAGAGGTTCTTCCACCAGATCGTGTGGTTGACGTGCCCACCCAGGTGGAATGCGAGGTTCTTCTCGTGCAGGAAGATGGCGCTGTGATCGCCCGACTCGCGAGCGGCTTCCAGCTTCTCCAACGCGGTGTTCGCACCGGCGACGTACGCGGCGTGGTGCTTGGAATGATGAAGCTCGTTGATCTGCCCGGAGATGTGGGGCTCCAGGGCGCTGTAGTCGTAATCCAGATCTGGCAGCGTGTACTCAGCCACGATGTCCCTTCCTATGTCGGGCTGGTTGTGCCCGTTGTTCCGTGCACAGCCAACCATCATTCGTACACCCGGTCGATTCCAACCTGGGCCGACCTCCGCACATTCCGGTGACGCCGCTCACACGGGACAGGTCGCGTCCCGTCACATCACGCACATCGGCACCACTGGAAACGCACGCGTAGCATCGAACCATGTCGTGGTACGACGAACTAGTCGGGCGGCTCAGCCTTCCCGAACCCGTCATGGTCGCACCCGAGCACGCCCTCCCCGGCCGGGCGGAGCCGCTCGACGTGCCGGATACCCACTACGTCAACGGTCACCCGACCCGCCCGCCGTTTCCCGGCGGGCTGCAGCTCGCGGTCGTCGCGATGGGGTGTTTCTGGGGTGCGGAGAAGGGTTTCTGGGAACTCGACGGCGTCTACACCACCGCGGTCGGCTACGTCGGCGGGTTCACGCCGAACCCCACCTACGAAGAGGTCTGCGGCGGGCGGACGGGTCACACCGAAGCGGTGCTCGTCGCGTTCGATCCGGCGGTGATCGGCTATTCGGGCATCCTGCAGCACTTCTGGGAGAACCACGATCCCACCCAGGGCATGCGCCAGGGCAACGATCGTGGCACCCAATACCGTTCCGCCGTCTTCACCTTCGGCCCTGAGCAGGCAGCTCTGGTCCGCTCCACCGCCGAGGCATACGGCAAACGCCTCGCCGGGGCGGGATACGGCCGGATCACCACGGAGATCGCGCCGCTGCCCGGGTTGGCGGCCTTCTACTACGCCGAGGGGTACCACCAGCAGTATCTGGCGAAGAACCCCGGCGGATATTGCCCGGTGCACGCCACCGGAGTGAGCTGCCCGGTCGGCCTGGACGCCTGAACTCGCCGCGAAACCGCACGGCCGCTTCCTGCGGGCATGCGGTTCCTCGACGGCGTGATCACAGTGGCGGAGCGATACCCGGACGGGTTGCCCGTGGATCGCCCGCATCGTGCGCCCGCCACCATCGCGCGCCACCCGCCACGAAGTCCGTCAGCGGGATCTGCTTGCCCCGCGAATCGTGCACGACGATGTCGTCGAACCACACGCGGACATCCAGCTCGCGCGGATCGATGCCCTCCTCCTGGGAGAACTCCAGAACGTGCGTGGATGCGTGATCGTCGATCCGGGTATCGAAGCTGAGCAGCTCGCTCCACAGCGCCCACCCGCTGTCGTCGAGATCGATGAACTCCCAGCCGTGCAGCCGCCCGCCGCCGAAACTGCGGATGGCCTCGTCCAGGCCGTCCAGTTGCAGCGGCAGCACCTGGGGTTCCAAGTCGTCCCAGTGCTGTGTGCGCAGTGACGCGGCGACCCGGCTCACGCCGGTGAACGTCACCTGCACCCGGTAGTCCTCGGCCGCCGTCCCTTCCTCGGGAAGGGTCAGCACTTCGAGGTCGAGTCGCAGTTCGTTGGCCGTCTCGTCCACCGCGAGGCCGAGGCACGTGGCCTCGGACAGCGCGACGTTGAGACCTGCGGTGTCCATTCCGTGGCGTAGCCCCCTGCTCACGTTCATGCGCCCAGGCTACCGATCGCCACTGCCGGATCGCGGTATTTCGGCGGCGTTCCGAATTCGATGGAACCGAACGCGTCCGCGCTCCGTCCAAGTAGATATCGGAACCGCTTCGGCCGCAGGTTCCGATGTCGGCGACGAATGGCCGCTCCGGGATGGATCTGGAGGGGAGTCCCGGATCGGCCATTCGCATCGCTCGGCGGGGGAGTTGATCCGTCGTCCACCCCGGAATCACGCTGAGTACAGACCAAAAGTCGGGTATCGCCCCCGAAAGATAGCCGAGCGGTTGCTTGGTTGCCCGACACTTCCGGCAAATCGCCGTCGAAGGCCGCGCCTTGTGGATCAGGCTGTGGATTATGTGGATAACTTCGACCTAGTTATGCACAACCAGCATCGAGCAGGGGCGCGGTCGAGTTCCAGAGGGGAGAACATACCTGAAGTCGTAGCTCGCTGTCGAGGCGCTTCCCGGGCATGGAACTGCACGGCCGCTCGCCGCCCATGGCAGGATCGAATCTGTGACGAGCCCCCACGTTCCGTCGGTCACGGTGGAGGACGTGCCTGCCGAATTCGACGGCAGCGCGCCCGCGTCGGCCGACACGCCGCGACCGATCCTGCTCGACGTCCGCGAGGACGACGAGTGGCAGCTCGGACACGCCCCTGGCGCGCTGCACATCCCGATGGTCGACGTGCCCGCCCGGATCGACGAGCTTTCCTACGACGCGGAACTGTACGTCGTCTGCAGGCAGGGCGGCCGCTCCCTCCCGGTGGTGGAGTACCTCACGCATATCGGCTACGAGGCCATCCAGGTCCGCGGCGGCATGGTGGCCTGGCAGCAGGCTGGCCGGCCGCTGGTCGCGGAGGGCGACCACGAGGCGAAGATCTACTGACGAAAGAACGAGGTGCGCGGGTGAGTACGGTGGTGCAACCTTGTGCGCGCTGCGGCGCGCGCTGGGCCGTGCAAGGGGCCCCGATGCACTGGTGCCCGCGCTGTCGGGGCGTGCTCCTCTCGCCGGCGCCCATCGACGCGCCCGCCGAGCGCCGCAACTACCGCTGGGTGGCGCGCAAACCCGACCACCGCGTCCGCCGGGGGCAGCCCGCCCGCCCGGCCACGCAGAGCCGTACGCCTCGATACGCGCAGATGCCTCGCTGGGGCCTGGTCGACCCGCCACCGCAGGCCGAGGGCGTAGTACGCCGTCCGCTCGGCAGACTGACCGACGCGGTGGCCACAGTGCTCGTCGCGACCGCGTGCGTCTTCGCGCTCGCCGCCGTCGCCGAGCTGGCGCGCTACGCGGTTCTCCTGCGCAACCGGACACGTCTGATCCACCCGGCGGTACTCTTCGCCTCCGACGCGTTCGTCATCGGCACCGGGGTGCTCGCGATCGCGGTCGCGCTGGCGGCGGCCCTGGCCACGGTCGGAAGGCTGATCGCGATCAGGCGCTCGGCTTACGCCGCCGCGGGGCGGCGCGACCCGCGATCGCCGCGAGTGCTCGCGCTCGGTTGCCTGGTCCCGGTGGTCAACCTGCTGTGGCCGGGGGTCTACCTGAGCGAAGTCGCCACCCTGCAGGGTGACCCCCGGGCGCGCCGCGCGGCGCGGATCTGGTGGGCTGCGTGGGTGTTCGGCGGCCTCGTCACGGCGGCCGCGCTGCTGTGGCGGACCGCGGACTCGTTGCAGGCCAAAGCGGACGCGGTGCTGTTCACCGCGTTCACCGACGCGGTCGCCGCCGCGGTCGCGCTGGTGACCCTGTGGGTCCTGCGCACGATCGAGGGGCGCGATCTGCTCGGTCGCAGCCGCACCGCGCGCCGCTGGCTGATCGCGGTCGATCCCGCCGTACCGGTGATCGAGCCGGTGCATCCCGGCGGACGCGAACCCGCGGCCGAACCGGCACACGCCGAGCCGACCACGGCGCACGAGGACAACGGTGCTGAGGACCGTGAGCAGAAGGAGGTTATGGCCAAGTGAGCCACGGCAGTCGCGCGCCATTCGTCGTCGCGCATCGAGGCGCCTCGGCGGCGCGCCCCGAGCACACGCTCGCCGCCTACGAGCTGGCGCTGCAGGAGGGCGCCGACGGCGTCGAATGTGACGTCCGGTTGACCAGGGACGGGCATCTGGTGTGCGTGCACGATCGCACCGTCGACCGCACCTCCTCGGGCAGCGGGCTGGTCAGCGAGATGACGCTGGAGGAACTGCGAGCGCTCGATTTCGGCGCCGACGGATCGCCCGCCTCGGTGCTGACCCTCAGCGAGCTGATCGGCCTGGTGCTGGACTGGCGCAGCAGGCCGACCAAGCTGTTCATCGAGACCAAGCACCCGGTGCGCTACGGCGCGCTGGTGGAGAACAAGCTGCTCGCCGAGTTGCAGCGCTTCGGTATCGCCACGCCCGCCTCGGCCGACCATTCCCGGGCGGTCGTGATGTCGTTCGCGGCCACCGCCGTCTGGCGCATCCGCCGCGCCGCCCCGCTACTGCCCACCGTTCTGCTCGGTGAATCGTCGCGCTACCTGGGCGGTTCGGCGGCCACGACGGTCGGCGCCACCGCCGTCGGCCCCTCGGTGAAGACATTGCGTGACCATCCCGAGCTGGTCGACAAGGCCGCCGCCGCGGGCCGCGCCACCTACTGCTGGACCGTCGACGATCCGGACGACGTCCAACTGTGCGCCGACCTCGGTGTCAGCTGGGTCGCCACCAACCATCCCGGCCGAACCAAGTCCCTGCTCCCCGCCGCCTGAACCGGCCCGGCCGGGCGGTCGGGCTGCTCGGGCGCGTGCTGCGAGCCGCCTCCACGTGCAGCGACGGATTCGCGGTCGGAAGAGCAGTGGTTCCTGTCGCACACTCCCTGCGGCTGTGTCCGGCTGGCCGTCACGGCAACGAGCAACTCGGCGGCGGCACAGTCCGCGCTGTCCCGGCCACCCGATGCACCGCAGTCGCGTGGTGACGGCCCAGCGCCACGACACCGGCACAACCACAGGGTTCGGAAGGAACCCAGACCGAGCAGTGCCCGTTCGCGGCGAGGAAAACTATCGAGGGATCGCGACACGCTGCGATGAAACCGCGCCTAGTGAGTGTGAGTCCCGCGGTTCATACCCCCGGACCGCACCCGAGTGGCTGCGGTCTTTACCGCGTGCGGTATCTCGATCCTGCCGCGGAACTACCTCGAAATACGAGTAGCGCGGCTAGGCACCTATGTCACCGGTGCACCCCAACTCCAGGTTTCGAGCGAAGCGAGACCGAGCATGTGCCGTTCGCGGCCACAAAAGGGCCGCGAACACGCCGCGCCGCAGGCGCGGCCAGACCAACCCTGTGTAGGTTGACCCCTCGTGGGTAAGAGCAAGCGCAACAGTCCGAAGCCCGGCGGAAACCGGGCGCAGCGTCTCGCCGAGCGGCGGGCGGCGCAGGAGCAGGCGGCCCAGGCCGCGACGCGTCCGTTCGAGGGCCTGGCCGCGGAGTGCGATCTGGTCGCGCTGCGCGAATTCGTACCGTCGGCCACGGCGCGATTGACGCTGTCGCCCTCGGTCGCGGCCGAACGACCGGTCGTGCTCGCCACGGTGCTGCCCGGTGCGGTGGCCGCGCTGGTGCGCGCCGGTGACGAGCCGAACGGCTATGTCGGCGCGCAGGTGCAGTTCCAGGGCGCGGACCCGGCCGCCGATCTGGCCGCGGCGATCCTGTGGACGCAATCCGCTGAGCCCGGTGACTCGCTGACCTCGGTGGAAAGCGTCGCGGGCGGCCCGCGGCTGGCCGACGTCATCGATCCCGCCGCGAGCCTGGAGCTGACCGTGCACCAGGACTTCGACTGGTGGGTGCCCGAGGGTGTCGAACCCGACCCGCAGGTCGCCGCCACCATCGAGCAGGCCAAGCAGGCGATCATGCCGTCGGCGCGGCTGGGGCTGGACGCGGACGCGATCGGCGCCGCCTGGTGGGTGGATGCGGGCGAGAAGGCGCACATCCGCTGGGTACGGCCCGAGGACGAGGACGCTCTCATGCTGGCGCTGGCTCGCGTGCACGCCTCAGGCGGCCTGAACCTCGGCGAAGGTTCCCGCTTCGCGGGGTCGTTCCGCACGCACGGCGTGCTGGTTCCGGTGTTCGACCTGGACCGCGAGCGGCACCCCGACGAATGGGTGAAGCCCGCAGCCGAATTCGGCGCGCGTCTGTCGGAGGCGCTGGCTGTCGACGCCCCGTTGACGGCCGAGGAGCGGCGCTCCCGCGACGGTCTGCGGTCACGTCAGGTCACATTGCGCTGAACCGGAATCGGTGGGGAATTCGAGTGAAACGATTTCCGCCGATGGTGAGCTTCGATAGCCGCTGGCCTGCTGAGGTTAGGAAAGTCTCACCGAACCGTCGCCTGTGGCGAAATCGGGCAGGTCTTCGCGGATAACTCGGCGGGTAAGAACCAAGAACGGTGACAGGCCCGGTTCCTCTTGCGGAACCGGGCCTGTTCGTCTTTTCCGGCAAGGGTCTCAGACGGAGCCGCCTGCCGCCGAAGGCGCACCGGAGGCGTCGCTCGGGCCGCTCATTTCCCGGGCCACGAATTCCTCCAGGTCGAACAGGTTCGACCCAGCGCGATCGGCGATGGTGAGCAGGGTGGTCATGTTCGCGACTTCCTCGACCTGTTCCTTCAGGAACCACTGCATGAACTGTTCGCCGAGGTAGTCGCCCTCTTCCCGGGCCGTGCTCGCCAGCTGGATGATCTGCTCGGTGACCGTCTTCTCCTGGGCGAGCGCCAGTGCGATCGGCTCCCTGGCATTCTCGAACCGCGATTTCGCGGCGTCGATGCCGGAAATCTCGATACTGATATCCCGGTCCAGGAAGTACTGCACGATCATCATCGCGTGATTGCGTTCTTCGACCGCCTGCTTGTAGAAGCGCTTGGCCAGTTGCGGCAGGTCGGCATTGTCGAACCAGACCGCAATCGCGATGTACTGATGCTCGGCATTGAATTCATGCCGGATCTGATCGTGCAACAGGCTGTGAAATTTGCTGCGGGGGGATTCCGGATGGCTTGACATGGCATCGACATTAGCGCTGGTCAGGTTGCGTGTCATCCAAGTACAGCCTTATTGAGGCTAGTGTTGCCTAATTAATTCTTCGCTGCGCCTGCCATTTTCGGCGCCGGGATATCGGTACGCGGCCGCCCCCGCAGCTCGCGGGCGACGAACTCCTCGACGTCGAACAACTGGCCTTCGGCGCGGTCGATCACCGACAGCAATGTGGTCATCCCGGCGACGTTCTTCACCTGTTCCTCGAGAAACCACCGGACGAATCGTTCGCCCAGATAGTCACCGGAGGTGCGGGCCGCGCGGGCCAGAGCACCGATCTGGGCGCTGCGGATCTGCTCGATCTCGAGCAGCTGAGCCGTTGCCGCATGCGGGCTTTCGAAGGTCGAGTCGATCGGCTCCAGCCCGCCGATCTGCACCGGGAGATCCCGGTCCAGCAGATACTGCACCATGCGCAGCGCATTGCCGTAATGCTCGCGGGAGCGGCCGTAGGCGTGCCCGGCCAACTGTGGCAGTCTGCGGGCGTCGAAGTACACGGCGGCGGCGAGATACTGCTGGGCAGTGGTGAATCCATGGCGGATCTGCGTGCGCAGCAAGTCGGGGAAGGACTCGTCGGCATCGTCGGTGTCCGGCATGGCATCGACGCTACCGTGTCAGCAGGTCCTCCGGGATGGCGCGGTCGTCGGCCAGCGCGTCGAAGAACCGGCTCGCCTTGTCCTTGTCCCACAGCAGGACATTGCCGCTGTCGGTGTCGTCGAATCCGCCGACCGGTACCGCCGTGGCGACGGTTTCGCCCCGCAGTGCCCAGCCCAACCCGCCGAGGTCCCAGATGTGGTCGCCGTTGTCGACCTTCAGCGACTTGGCGGTGTCGGAGGCCAGCGGCCAGAGCTTGAACGGGTTGGCCAGGGTGGCGCCGCTGGTCGCCTTCTTCAGCAGGGCGGCCATGAAGATCCGCTGGTTGTTCATCCGGTCCAGGTCGGCGAGCGAGGTCGCGCGGCTGCGGACGAAGCCCAGTGCCTGCGGTCCGTTCAGGCGCTGGCAGCCCGCGGGCAGGTCGATGCCCGCGAGCGGGTCGTCGATCGGCTTCGGCACGCAGACATCGATGCCGCCGAGCGTGTCGACCACGCTGGCGAAGCCACCGAAACCGATCTGCGCGTAGTGGTCGATGCGCAGGCCGGTGGCGATCTCCACGGTCTGCACGAGCAGTGCGGGCCCGCCGAGGGCGAACGCGGCGTTCAGCTTGTCCTTGCCCTGGCCCGGGATGCTGACGTACGAGTCGCGCGGCAGGCTGACCAGGGTGGTCTTGCCCGACTTCGGCACGTGCACGAGCATGATCGTGTCGGTGCGCTCGGGGCCGACCTCACCGCCGGTGGCGAGTTCCTGCTCCTGCTCGGGGGTCAGGCCGCCGCGGCCGTCGGAGCCGACCAGCAGCCAGTTCGTGCCGGGGGTGTCGCCGACCCGCTTGGCGTAGTTCGCCAGCGCGGGGATGCGGTTGAGCGAGTTGTCCAGTTGGATGACGGCCCCGACGGCGGCGAGTACCAGCACCAGCAGGAGCACCAGGAACCAGCGGAAGGGGTGGCGCTTGCGGCGCGGTCGCGGCGCCCGGGGCGGGCGTTCGCCACGCGGCGGCACCGGAGGGGGACCTTGGCGAGAGCGGCGCGGCTGGTGCGGCGGCGCTTGGGGCGGCCCCTCGTTGTATGGGACCGGTCGTTGCGTGGGTGCGTGCGCGGGGCCGTCGTGATGCGGGACAGGTCGTTGGGTGGGGGCGTGCCTGCGAGGCGCGGGAGGCGGCGGTGTGCGCCGTGCGTGTTCCGGCGGTATCTGCGAATACGCCAACGGCTGGGCATGCGGGTCGGCTGTTCCGCCGCGGCGCATCACCTGGGTGGGCTCTATCGGCGGCGGGGCGCCCGGTCCCGGAGGGGGCATGCGCCGGCCCATCGGAGGTTCACCGGACCTGCCGGGCGGCGGCATCCGGCGCGGACGCGCGTTGCGCTGGGGGTCGTCGCCGTTCATCACTGAAACTCTACTTATCAGGTGAGTGTGAGGTGCCGCATGCGGACACCGCGCACGCGGAAGCGGCGCTGCTTCGTAATTCGCCAGGGGCGCCGCGCTGTTAGCGCTCCGAGGAGCACAATTGCGTCACGGAAGCCATGAAACATGGCCGCGCAGAACGATGTAGCCGATGTACGCGACCGAGTCGATGGTCGCGTGGGCGAGCACCAGCGGCCAGAGTCGGTTGGTGCGCTGCCAGTAGCGCCCGAATATGACGCCCATCACAATATTTCCGAGCCCGCCGCCCAATCCCTGGTACAGGTGATAGCTACCACGCAGCAGCGCGGAGGTGAGCAATGCCGAGTTCGCCGACCAACCGAGCCTGCGTAACCGGGTGAGCAGGAACGCCACCACGATCACCTCTTCGGCCAGCGCGTTCGCGCAGGCCGACAGGATGAGCGCGGGCAGCCGCCACCAATAATCGCCCAGCGAGGCGGGCACGATCGTCACGCTGAAGCCCAACGCGTGTGCGGCGAGATACAGCCCCAGCCCCGGCAGCCCGATGATCGCCGCCAGCGCCAGGCCCGGCAGCACGTCCGCGCGCCACCGCACCCGGTTCGCCAGCCCGATCAGGCGTGGCCCGATGCCGCCGCGCCACAGCAGATACAGCCCCAGCGCCGCCCATCCGACCAGTCGCAGCACGCTGAGCAGCTGAAACAGCAGATCGATGGTGGATTGCGTGGATCGCGACGGGTTCAGTGCGACGGTTCGGCCACCGATCCCGCCCGGGGCGAGCGCGCTCTCCACCAGCGAGAGCGCGGCACTGAGCCCGCTGAGCCCGAACGTGACCAGCAGCACCACGGTGATCTCGAGTTTGATCGCCAGCCGCTCCTGATCGGTCGGCTCCGCCTCGTCCCAGTGGGCATCGGACTCCGCACGCATGGGTCGAATCTATTGCGCTTGCTCGGCACGGCACGCGGCGCGTCGGCGTCGAACCCGCTCGACGGGCCGCAACCGGCGTCGATACCGCCCATGTAGGCAGGGCGCCGTCTCCCCGGCGCTGCCTGCTGGGACCGTGGCGACGGATGCGGTGGGCACCGCGATCACGGCGTCGCTGCACTGCCACACGTGGCGCACGGACGCGGGCCTCGAATCGGTGCCGGGCGTAACCGACACTGCGTGCTCCGCGTGGCCGCACGCACTGCGCACTGACTCGGCGGCGATGTCGCCCAACTTCGGCGCCACGCTTCGCGTCGTGGTCGCTCAACGCGGGCGCGCACCCGATCGGAGCTTGCGCGCGTTTTCACCCGGTACGGTGCAGGTCCCGCGCGAGCGGGCTGCGGAACCACGGGAATCGGCGAAAGCCTTTCCGCGGGAGTTTGTCAGCGTGCGCTTGCTCGCGGCGGCCAGTCGGCAAACGACGGCAGTGGAGGGGAACTGATCGCGTCGCCGGACCGGGTCAGATCCGTCGCAGGCCGTTGAGGAACGGGCAGCCTGCCAGCATGCGCACAGCCCGGCTGAGCGCCTCGATGTCGTCGGCCGGCGCGCTGAACGGCAGGCGGAAGTCGTGGTCGCCGTCGTGTCCTTCCACCCGCAGGGTGAGTCCGTAGCGGTCGATGGCCAGCGGGTGCACGATGCCGCGTTGCAGGCGCGGCGGCAGGTGCCTGGACAGCTGGGCGACGACGTCGGCGTGGTCGGCCTGCATGTGCTGCAGCCACGCGGATTCCATGGCGCAGAACGGATCCGGCTGAGCCAGCCGCAGCTCCTCGCTGCTCACCGACTCGGCGCCGGTCGAGTCGGCCACCACCGCGGAGTTGATCACCAGCCGCAGCAGGGTGGCGCCGAAGCCGATGTCGAGCAGCTCGGGATGGGGGTTCTCCTTGGCCACCTCGGTGGCCAGCGCGCGCTGCGCCTGCGTGGGCACCGCGCGCACCCAGCCGCGCAGCCAGACCAGTGCGCGCACCGGCTCGCGCAGCGGCAGCGGGGCGTGGTCGGTGAGCTCGAGCACCGCGGGCGCACCGTGCTCCCCGGAGTTGCCGGCCAGTATCGCGGCGACCGACGCGGTGGGCACCGCGATCACGGCGTCGCCGCACTGCCGTACGTGGTGCACGGACGCGGGCGTCGGATCGATGCCCGGCATGGCCAGCACCGCTTGCTCCGCGTGGGCGCACGCGCTGCGCACCCGCTCGGCGGTGGACGGTGCGACGGTCAGGGACGGACGCGGCATACAAACCTCCGTGGAGCGGGCGGCGCTTCAGCGTGTGGATTAGGTTACCCTAAGCTAAGTCACGATGTCTGGTTCCGCAAGCATTTCGATCGAGTCGAGCGAAGCGAACTGGCTCGATTCCGGGCCGATCGGGCTTGTTACGGTGAGGGCGTGGCGGAAGGAACGGAATCCGGGCAACCGGTGTTGGTGACGTTGTCCGCGCCCCCGCGGCGCGGCCTGGCCGACGGCTTGGTCCGCAACCTCGGCGCAAGCCCCGCCGCGCCGATCTTGGAGTTGGACGCTCCGGATGCCGAGATCGCCGACTTCCTCGCGCATGTGGCCCACACCGATACCGGTTTCGTCGCGCGCACCTCCTCCGGGGAGCGTGCGGTGGCGATCGTCGCGGCAACGGCGGCCGCCCTGTGCGGTGACGACGTCGGCGCCGCCTTGCGCAACCCCGATATCGCCTTTCTGACCTCGTTGAAACCCCCGGCCGTGGAAGCGGTGCGATCCGTTCTGCTCGCCGTGGAAACCGAAGCACCCGGCCGGGTGAACGACGCGTTGCGGGTGCTCAACGGAGGTTGAACGGTGCTCGTGCGGCCGTGGAACAGCAGCCGTGCGGGGGCCGGGCACTTGCAATTGATGGGGAGCCGGGCGAGTGCGCAAGTAATCTCGTAACCGTGCCGCGAATCGCGTACTTCGGGCCGTCCGGAACCTTCACCGAGATGGCCCTCGCTCAACTCGAATCCTCGGGGACGTTCGAAGGACCCGTGGAGCGGATTGCCGCGCCCAGCCAGGGGGCCGCGCTCGACCTGATCCGCTCCGGCGACGTGGACGGCGCGGTGGTGCCGATCGAGAGCTCCGTCGAGGGGTCGATCTCGGCGACGCTGGACTCACTGGCAATCGGCCCGCGTCTACAGATCGTCGCCGAGACCGAACTCGAGGTGAGCTTCACGATCCTCGGCAAGCCGGGCACCGCGCTGTCGGACGTGCGCACCCTCGCCGCGTATCCCGTGGCCGCCGCCCAGGTACGGATGTGGGTGGCGCGGCACCTCCCGCGGGCGCGGTCCTACACTTCGGCGTCCAACGCCGCGGCCGCCGAAGACGTGGTGGCGGGCCATGCCGACGCCGCCGTGTCGACCGCCCTGGCGGGAGAACGGCTCGGATTGATCGCATTGGCCTCCGGTGTCGCCGACCACGAGCAGGCGATCACGCGTTTCGTGCTGTGCACCCGGCCTACGGTGGCGCCGCCCTCCACCGGAACCGACCGCACCTCGATCGTGCTGGAGTTGCCGAACGTACCGGGCTCGCTGATGCGCGCCTTCGCCGAATTCGCGACGCGCGGTATCGATCTCACCAGGATCGAGTCGCGTCCCACCCGAACCGGCATGGGCACCTACCGTTTTTATCTCGACTGCGTCGGGCACATCGATGACACGGCGGTGGCCGAGGCGCTCAAGGCACTGCACCGCACCGCGCGGATCCGCTTTCTCGGATCCTGGCCCGCGACTTCGGCGACCGGTGCGCCGCCACCGTCGGACGAAGCCGCGGCGGAGTGGTTGATCCAGCTGAGAAAGGGGATGGCGGACCTATGACCGGAAGGTTGATCCTGGTCCGGCACGGGGAGACCGAAGGTAACGTCGCCAAGCTGCTGGACACCAGGATTCCGGGTTTACCGCTGACCGAACGCGGTGCGGCACAGGCCAAGACGTTCGGTGAGGGCCTGCTCCGCCCGCCGAAGGTGCTGTTCTCCTCGGCGGCGCTGCGCGCGCGGCAGACCGCGAGTTACATCGAGGCGGCGACCGGTGTGGCCGCCATGGTGCTCGACGGATTACACGAGGTACAAGCCGGTGACCTGGAGGGGCAGCACGGCGAGGAGGCCCACCGGACCTTCCAGCAGATCTATCGTGCCTGGCACGAAGGGGATCTCCCGCTGCGGGTGCCCGGTGGGGAATCCGCCCAGGACGTGCTGGACCGGTTTCTGCCCGTGATCGCGGAATTGCGGAACACGTACCTGACGCCCGACGACGAGAGTCATGGCGACGTGATGGTGGTCAGCCACGGCGCCGCCATGCGGCTCGTGGGCCGCACCCTCGCGGATGTACGGCCACCGTTCACCACGAACAACCACTTGGACAACACCGAGACCATCGAGTTGGTCCCGGTGCCGGACGGCGGTTGGGAGTGCATTCGCTGGGGCCGGTTCACGCCGCCGTTCGGATACGACGTCGCGCCGACCTCCGACGACCCGATGGGCTAGCCGCCTGCTCGGTGCGGTCAGGAGAGCTTCGGATTCCGGGGGAAATCTTCCCGTTCCGGCAGGGAGCTGATCAGATCCTGCACCGCCGTGCGCAGGCGTGCGGGAGTGCCGCTGCTGAGTGACGTCCACTTCACGCCGTCGTCGGACTTGCTCGCGGTCGCGATGAATCGCCCTGCGCGCGTGTTGAAGACGGCTATGTGGTTGTCCGCCACTTCTCTGCTGCCATCGCCGTACACCACGCCGACGATCTCGGCGTACGAGTGGATTTCGACCAGTGCCGCGGCCAAAGTCTTCGCATCCTGACTGGGGTTGCCCACCTTCGTCAGCCGCTCCGCGGTGGCGGCGGCATCGCCGGTGTCGCCGAAGATCGCGGCCAGCTCTTCGGTTGGGGCGTTCATGCCGTAGAGCTCGAGCGGCTCGGCGTAGCCGAGTGCTGCGAGAACTGTGCCGGGCAGGTCGGTTCCTGCCTCATCGATGACATAGGAGTCCTGCCCCCGCAGGGCGACGACCGGAAGGTCGACGCCCTGCGCCAGACAAAAGCGGCTCACCCACCCGTCGACGACCAACCGCAGCGCGATGATCCAGTGGGGCCGGTTCAGCGCGCACAGCCGATTCTCCAGATCGCGATGCACAACGCCGTCGATGAGGAGCTTGCGCTGGGCGAGCGACTCGGCGGCCGCGTCCATCGCCGCCTTGTGGTCGGTCAGGTTGTCGTAGCGTGCCCGCGCGTTCAGGACGACGGGGACTTCGATCTGCAGTTTCTCCACGAGAAACTGCATCTCATCGAGCGACAACACGACCGCCTCGAGCGTCGACGGGTCGCGGCCCGCACCGAGTACGGTCACCTAGCCGTCCCGCTGGTGTCACCACCGATGACGCCGTCGGCGGTGAACCGGCCGTCGTTGAAGTGCTCGGTCGACCGCAGGTAATCCCGGCCGTTGTGCTCGGACTCGTCGTCCTCGTCGCTACGAGCCTGATTACCGAGCAGGGGGTTGCCGCTGCCGTTGTTCGCCGACCGGACCGGTGCCGCCTCCGGGGCCTTCACCGCGACGGTCTCCTGCACCTGAGCGGCGCCGCCGCCGATAGTGCCGTTCGAGCCCCAGCCTTCCGGAAGCTTGAGCGAGCCGTTGCTGATGCCCGCCGACCCGAGGCCGGAGAACGACACCGCGCGAGTCGAGGCGCCGGCCGCGGTGGCCGCCGCACCGACGCCCACAGCCATCGGAGCCATACCGGAGAAGGTGGGCGCGGAGGTGCTGGTGGCCGCCGCGATCGCGCTGCCTGCGACATTTCCGACGGTGGAGACGCCTGTGGTCGCGATCGAGCCGACGGCCTGAGCGGCCTGGGTGGCAGCGCTCGCCACACCGGGGTTGCTCAAGAACGCCTGGGTGGCGGCGACGGCGGCCTGGATCGGATCGGCCGGGACCTCGCTCGCCGATTCCGCCGCCTGCTCGGGGGTAGCCGTACCCGCGCCCTTGGCGATCGGCGGGGGCTGCACGAACTCGGCCGGGGTCGCGATCATGGCGCTGGTCGCGGCCTCGTAGGTCTCCATCACCAGCGCGGCACGGATGTCCATGGCGTGCCTGGCCACTTCCGCGACCTCGAACGCGCCGCTCAGCACGCCCGGCGGGTTCGCGGACGCGGCCAAGGCGGTGTTGACGGCCGCGATCTCCGGCGGGCTCGGCATCGCCAGCGCGGCGACGGTGTACGCGGTGGCGTTGGCCGCGGCCTTCGCGCCCATCGCGGCCGCTTGCACGCCCTGCTGCTCGGACCAGCCGAGGAAGCCCGTGAGCTTGCCCAGCGCGGCGATGCCGTTGATGCCCTGCATCCCGACGCCGAGTTCGGCCATCACCCGGGCGACGGTCGTCGTCGCGTCGATCCAGGCGGCGGTGAGCCCGCCCCATGCGGTGGCGGCGGCCGAGATCGGGATCGCGTGCGCGCCCGCGTGAAGGGTGGCCGAATTGATCTCCGATGGGCGCGCAGCCCAGATCACCCCGGTGACTCCTGCAACCATGTTCGACTTCTCCCCTGCTTGAAACGTTGTTTTCTGGTCTCGGAACTACACCTGGATGGCGCTGATGCTCGCGGCGCGCACCACATCACCTGCGACGTGCTGGGCCAGCTGCGTGCGCAGCGTCGCCGCCGCGTGATGGCATTCCAGAATCGCCTGCGCGATCGCCCGGTCGTGCGACATCGCGCCCTGGTTGAAATGGCTCGCGCTGAGGAACGAGACTTCCTCGGCGCCGGAGGGCAGCACGTGCGTCGCGGGCGCGGTGATCGCCGCGGCGGCGGCCAGGCGTTCGGCGACGAGGTCGAGTTCGGCCGCGGCGGCGAGAATGGCTTCGGGTGCGATCAGTACATGTCCAACCATGACTCGACTCCTTCTAGTGGCTGTGGGGCGGAACCACGAGAATTCCCCCTTCGAGTGATAGGACGCGACAGCAACGCGATCGGTTCCATCGAATCCCCAGTTTTTCGATCTCCGTGCCGATTACACACCCACCGCTTGGGGTACGCAATACAGCTCGGTCCAGACTATCCCCATCCCAGCTGATGCAGGCGGTCTTCGTCAATGCCGAAATAGTGTGCGATCTCATGGATCACGGTGATCGCCACCTCTTCCACCACTTCCGCCTCGTCGGAACAGAGTTCGAGAATGACTTCGCGGTAGATGGTCACCGTGTCCGGAAGCGCTCCGCCGTACTGACTGTCGCGTTCGGTGAGGGCGATGCCGTGATACAGGCCCAGCAGATGTGGATCTTCCGGATTGCGCGGCTCGATCAGCACCACCACGTTGTCGATCGCGCGGGTCAGCTCGGGCGGAATGAGATCCAGTGCGTCGCCGACCAATTCCTCGAACCGGTCGTCGGACATCGAGACGGGCATCGGCGCTCGGCTACCTCGGCTGGGGCTGCGGCGGCAGCGGCGCGGCGCCGGGCAGCGGTGCGGGCGTGGAACGTCCGCTGTTCGGCGGCGGCACCGGAGCCTGGCCGTTGATCAGGATGTCGCCCTTGGCCGACCCGGTGATCGGCGCGAAGCCCTCCCGATCGGCGCCCTTGCCGATCATGCAGTCCAGCTTGCGGCTGCCCGCCATCCAACTGCGGGCGTCGATGTAGTCGAAGAACAGTGTGAGCGTCTTGTTGCGGATGACGTCCGGCGCGCCCAGGTACTCGGTCGAGGTGCGGGAGCACTCCTCCTCCACGAACTTGTCCTGATCCTCTTTCGCGGGCGGGCCGCCGGTGAAGTGGGTGCCGAGGTCGACGGTGGCGACGATCTCCACGGCATGCGGCTGGGCGCAGTCCACCGGATCGGTGGGCAGGTTCTGGTTGATGCCGAGGCAGACGCCCGGCTCGTACACCCTGGACTGATCGTGCTCGGTGGCGCTGCCGACCGACGGCGGCGTGCCGACGCTGGCCGCGACCTGCAATCCGCAGCGCAACGTGCGGTCTCCGTGCTGCCAGCCGTCCGGGCTCGGGTACATCAGCCCGACGATGTACTTGCCGCGCGGGTCGAAGCGGCCCGACATGTACCGCTGCACGGCGGGCACGCAGTGCTCTTCCTTCAGTTCGGTGAGCCGCAGCGAGTCCGGGAACCGCGAGCCGGGGCCGAACTCCTTGCCCGGATACCTGCTCATGTCGATGTCGGCCGCGACCTCGAACATGTGCTTGCTCGCGCAGTTCACCTTGACCAGGTCGGACCGGTCGGGCTTGGTCCAGCTCAGGCAGTCGCCCTTGGCCGCGGTGCCGAACTCCTTGTCCAGCACGGGCTGGGCGGGCGCGCCGGGATTGTGGGCCTCCAGGCCCTTCTCGTTCTCGAAGCCGGTCACGAACAACGTCACCAGGGCCGCGACCACGGCGCCGACGGCTACCGCGAGCAGGCCCCAGCGCAATGTGCGCGCCGACAGACGCACGTCGCGCAGTTCGCTCGCGGCGAGCGCCGCCTTGGCCGAGTCGAACGAGCGGCGTACCGCGTCGGCGCGCGACGACGCGCCGCGCTTGGGCGCCTTCGGGGACCGGGACACATGTTCGGAGGACATCGCGGTCCATCATGGCAGCGTCGGTGCCCTGGTGCCACGACCTGCCCCGATCGGCGCGGCACGAGCCGCGGGCGGTTCAGCCGCGCAGGGCCGACAGAAAGACCCCGGGCAGCCGGGCCGGATTGGCGCCGGAATAGAACTCGGTGAGCCTGCGCCCGGTGACGGCGGCCGTCTCGTTGCCGACGAACCACGGCGGCTTCGGGGAAAGGGCGAGTTCGCGGCCCAGCAGCGAGCGGGGCGCGGGACGGAACGGGCCGCGCACCACCGTGCGTTCCACGTCGTCGAGCAGCAGCGCGTTGTGCACCACGCCGATCCCGCTCTGCACGTCGTCCAAGGTGTGCCCGGGGAACGCGCCCCAGGCGGCCCGCGGCGCGAGGAAGGCGAGGCCGGTCCAGGTGTTCACCGCGATCGCGCCGTAGCGCAGCCGCTCGATCGCGCGGTCGAAGGCGATGCCGAGCCTGCGGATGGTCGTCGGATGGGCGATGACGTTCGCGCCCAGCGTCCCGGTCAGCTCCGCGTTCGCGAAGTCCACCGCACGCTGCAGGAACTCACCACCCGCGTAGGGCAGCTCGACCACGCCGAGCACGGGGGAGAAGTACTCGGTGCGCAGCAGCGGTGTGCCGGTTCGGGGCAACCCGGCCACCAGCACCCGCCCGGCGCCGAGCCGCTCGGCTTCCGGATACGAGGCCAGCGCACCGGCGACGCGCGTGTCGCTGCCGGGGTAGTACGCGGTGCGCTGTGGCGCCCGCTCCATGGCCAGGCGCAGCTCCGCGAGGAACTCGTCCTTGCGGTCCCATTCGGAGGCGATCACCACCGCCTGCGCCGCCACACAGTTGTAGCCGCCGTTGTGCAGCCGCTGGGTCGCCACATGTTCGGCCTGGTAGCGCAGGTCGGCGGCGGACCAGTCGCCCGGCACGACGATGGTCGGCGAGACGCCGCCCAGCTCACTGGTGATCGGCTTGTCCAGCAGCGGCCGGTTGTCCTTCTTGCGCTCCAGGCCCTCCGCGCCGGGACCCCAGACGATCGCGTCGTGGGTCTGCGCGCTGCCGGTCATGTGCACGTGGGCGACATCGGGGTGGCGCACCAGGTAACCGCCCTGCTGCGCGCCGCCGGTGAGGATGCGCAGCACGCCGAGTTCCAGCAGCGGCTCGAACACCATCTCGAACACGGTGAACAGCGGGTCGGTGATCGGGTTGAGTTTCAGCGCGACCACCCGGTTGTGCGCGAACAGCTCGTAGAGCGCGTCCAGCGGTGGAATCGACGTGATGTTGCCCGCGCCGAGTACGGCGCCGATCCCGCCGGTCGCGGTGGGGTCCAGCTGGGCGAGTCCGGCCCGCCTGCGCGCGGTGTCGGCGTCGACGCCGGGCCGCAGCCATACCTCGCCGCGGAAACCGTTGAGCAGTAGCCGGTCGTAGACGCCGAACGGAAGGATCGGCACGGCGACCCGGCCGCCAGGCGCCTCCCGCAGCGTGATGCCGGTGAGCGGGCTGCGCCCCGTGTCCAGCGCCGCGAGGGTGGCCGACAGCGCGTCGGTGGCCTGCAGCATGGCGAGCGGGCCCGACATCCATTCCTCGCCGGCCAGCGGCGAGTCCTCGGGGAGGTCCTTGACGACGCACGCGGCCCGCACCCAGTCCTCGGCGAAGCGGCCGGTTCTGGCGTGGATCTGGTCGAGCAGTTCGCGGCGGCGGCGCAGCGGGGTCGTGGCCCACACTTTCTCGCCCGCCGTCAGGTCGGCCAGCGCGTTGTCGATGGCTGTCTCGTCGAAAGCAATGCCCACCAGCCCACTATGCGCGCGATCCGGGGCCGATGGACCGCATCCTGGGATATCGGCGTGAAACGGCAACACACCGACCACTAGGCTGGTGGCCCATGATCGACCTCCGATTCCTGCGGGACGACCCCGACGCGGTCCGCGCCTCGCAGCGCGCCCGCGGCGAAGACCCCGCCCTCGTCGACGCGCTGCTCGAGGCGGACGCGGCGCGCCGTGCCGCGGTGGCCACCGCGGACAACCTGCGCGCCGAGCACAAGGCGATGGGCAAGTTGATCGGAAAGGCGAGCAAGGAGGAGCGCTCCGCGCTGCTTTCGCAGGCGTCGGAGATGTCGGTCAAGGTCAAGGAGGCCGAGGCCGCGCAGCACGCCGCCGACGCGGATCTGGACACCGCGCACCGCGCCATCTCGAACGTGGTGCAGGAGGGCGCGCCCGCCGGCGGCGAGGACGATTACGTCGTGCTGCAGACCATCGGCACCCCAAAGGAATTCGACTTCGAGCCGAAAGACCATCTGGAGCTCGGCGAGTCGCTCGGCCTGATCGACATGGAGCGCGGAGCGAAGGTGTCCGGCGCCCGCTTCTATTTCCTGACCGGTTACGGCGCGCTGTTGCAGCTGGGTCTGCTGCAACTGGCCGCGCAGAAGGCCGTGGCCAACGGCTTCACCATGATGATCCCGCCGGTGCTGGTGCGCCCCGAGGTCATGGCGGGCACCGGATTCCTCGGCCAGCACTCGGCCGAGGTCTACCACCTCGCCGACGAGGACCTCTACCTGGTCGGCACCTCGGAGGTGCCGCTGGCGGGCTACCACTCGGACGAGATCCTCGACCTGAGCGGCGGGCCCAAACGGTATGCAGGCTGGTCGTCGTGTTTCCGCAGGGAGGCGGGCAGCTACGGCAAGGACACCCGCGGCATCATCCGGGTGCACCAGTTCGACAAGGTGGAGATGTTCGTCTTCACCACCCCGGACCAGGCCGAGGCCGAGCACCAGCGCCTGCTCGCCTGGGAACAGGAGATGCTCGCGGCGGTCGAGGTGCCCTACCGGGTGATCGATGTCGCGGCGGGCGATCTCGGTAGCTCGGCCGCACGCAAATTCGATTGCGAGGCGTGGGTGCCCACCCAGCAGACCTACCGGGAACTGACCTCGACCTCCAACTGCACCACGTACCAGGCCCGCCGGCTCTCGGTGCGCTATCGCGACGAGAACGGCAAGCCGCAGATCGCCGCCACGCTGAACGGCACACTGGCGACCACCCGCTGGATCGTGGCCATCCTGGAGAACCACCAGCAAGCCGACGGGTCGGTCCGCGTTCCCGCCGCGCTGGTTCCGTTCGTCGGTACCGACGTGCTCCGACCGTCCAACTGACTACGCGCGAATGACGTTCAGGTGAATAGCTACTGGTTCGCCATGCCGGATTCCCGGGATGTGGCAACCGGCGGGATTCCTTGTGTCTAGGCTATTCATCGTGCGAGGAATCGGGTCTCGCGGCGATACCCGAACCCGGGTGCGGGCCGCGTCTGCGCTGGCGACGGCTATGGTCATGGCTCGGACCACCGGGGCGTTCTACGTCATGGGCGGGGTGCTCGGTCTGCTGATCACCGCTGTCGCCCCTGGTGAGGAGGGTAGTCGGCCGCTGGTAGGCGGGGCAGCAGCGATAGCGCTGGTGCTCGGTCTCACGCTGCTCGCGTGGGGGCCGCGGCTGCCGCATTCGATCCACCACGTCTACGTCGCGATCGCGACGGTGCTGGTGACGATCGCGGTGCACTCCTTCCCGAACACGGTGGGCGCGATCAGCCTCGCCGCGTTCTACGTCTTCATCGCGTGCGACGCCGCCCTGTTCTTCGCCTGGTCGCAGGCCGCCGCCCATATCGCGTTCGCCTTGGCGCTGTGCCTGTGGGTGCTGCCCGCGCGACCGGTGACGCCCGGGCTGCCGTGGTGGTCGGGCCTGATCCCCGCCGGTGTGACGTTCGGCGTCGGCGTCGTCGTCGGGATCCTGACCAGGATGGCGTCCGAAGCCGACATCGACGTGCTCACCGGCCTGCTCAACCGCCGCGGCTTCGACCGGGCCCTGAACACCGCGATCCAGCAGGCCACCAGGTCCGGCCACGGGCTCGCGCTGGTGCTGGTCGACCTGGACCGCTTCCAGAAGATCAACGACCATCTCGGGCACCGCGCCGGTGACGCGGTCCTGCAGCGGGTGGCCGACACCTGGTCGAAGTTGCTGGCCCCCGACCAGCGCCTGGCGCGCTACGGCGGCGACGCGTTCGCCTTGCTGCTGCCGAACACCACCGAGCAGGCCGCGATCCTGCTCACCGAGCAACTGCGCGCGGCGGTGACCACCGGCTGTTCGGCCGGCGTGACCTCCTGGCAGCCGGGGGAATCCGGATCGTTGCTGGTCAGCCGTGCCGATGTCGGCCTGTACCGGGCCAAGCAGGCCGGACGCAACCGGACGGTGCTGGAGTCCTCCCGGCAGCTGCCGCTGGCGGTGGAGCTGCGCGAGGCGATCGACCGCGGCGCGCTCGACGTGCACTACCAGCCGATCGTCAGCCTCACCGAAGGCGGCGGCAAGGCGGTCGGCGTGGAGGCGCTGCTGCGCTGGTCTTCCAGCGCACAGCCGGATGTCACCACCGAGGGCTTGATCCGCGTCGCCGAGGAGTACGACCTCATCGCCGATCTGGACGAGCTGGTGCTGCGCCGGGCGTGCGCGGACGCCGCGCGGTTGCAGGACACCTTCGCGCAGCTGGATCTGACGCTGAACGTGAACGTCAGCGGACTGGAGCTGGCCGAGGCCGGGTACGCCGACAAGGTGGCGGGCATCCTGGCCGCCACGGGGTGGCCCGCCGATCAGCTGGTGCTCGAGGTGACCGAGAGCGAGCTGGCCGCCGAATCGCAGACCGCGATCGAGAATCTGCACACGCTCCGCGATCGCGGCGTGCGCATCGCCATCGATGACTTCGGCACCGGTTACTCCTCGCTCAGCAGGCTGGCCACGCTGCCGAGCGACATCCTCAAGGTCGATCAGTCCTTCGTCGCCGCGATCCGCTCGGATTCGCCCGCGCCGCCGTTGCTCGGCGTGATCGCCGCCCTGTCCAATGCGCTGGACCTGCAAGTCATCGCCGAGGGCGTGGAGACCGAGTACCAAGCCGCGGTGCTCACCGAGCTCGGTTTCGCGCTCGCGCAGGGCTATCACTACAGCGACTCGCACCCGGTCTCCGAGCTCATCAGCGACCTCAACGAGAACCAAGGCCGAGTCGGCCCGGGTGTCACGGACCGGGAACTCGGCGACGGGGACTCCGTGGCGGCCAACGGCTGGGTACCGCTGCCGTAATTCGCTTGACGCGTGCACCGGTCGTGAGCATGCTGATCGACATGCGTTTGCTCCTCTACGGCAGTTGATTCGCCGAAGCGCTGCGTGCCCGTCGGGCGGGTAGCGCGCATCCCATCGGCCTGCGCTCGCTGACGGTTCGGGCGGTGCTCTTCAAGAGCATCGGTGAACTGATTCCGCTGTACGCGCTGTACGCCCTGCTTTTCGCCGACCACGGCATGAGCACGGGGCAGATCTCGTTGCTGTTCGCGATCTGGTCGACGACCGCGTTCCTGCTCGAGGTGCCCTCCGGTGCGTGGGCGGACACGGTGTCGCGGCGGGGACTGCTCGTGCTCAGCGGTGTCTTGCTCACGGCCGGATTCGCGCTGTGGACCGCCGCGCCCTCGTTCGCGGGTTTCGCCGCCGGATTCGTGTTGTGGGGCACCTCGGGCGCGTTGGCCTCCGGCACCTTCGAGGCGCTGCTCTACGACGACCTCGCCGCCCGCGGTGTGTCCGGGTCCTACCCGCGCATCCTCGGTTACACCCGTGCCGGTGCGGAGGCGGCCGTCGTCGTCGCGATCGTCGCCGCGACACCTCTGTACCTCTACGGTGGCTATGCCCTGGTCGGCTGGTCGAGTGTGGTGATCGCGGCCGTGCACACGCTGGTCGCGCTGTCGCTGCCCACCGCGCCCAAGGCGGTGTCCGCGGCGGATGTGGACGACCTGGAAGAAGAGTCGCCGTCGGACGCTCAGCCCATGGCGGACGCCTCCGACATCACAACCGCAACTATCGGACCGGACTCGGGCGTGCCTGCCGCCTGCGACGGCGATGCCCGCGCCGTGGATTCGCGTATCGCTATCGTATCGGAGGCCGATGGTGTCGGGCCGGAAAGTGTTGCGGCGCAGCGGCGGCCGTTCGCGCGATACCTCGGCATGCTGAAGGCCGGTGTGGGTGAGGCGGTTCGCGTGCGGGCCGTGCGTTATGGCGTGCTGCTGGAGGCGCTGCTGTTCGGGATCACGGCGTTCGACGAGTATTTCGCCCTGCTGGCGGAGGAATCGGGCGTCTCGACAGCCGTGGTGCCCCTGCTGATCGGTCTCACCGTGCTCGGTTCCTTGACCGGTTCGCTGCTGGCGGGGCGTACCGAAGGGATGTCGGGCCGGACGATGTCGATCGCGGTGGGTGTCGCGGGCCTGCTGTTCCTCGGCGGTGCGGTGATCGCCGGTCTCGCGACCGGCCGTCCGGACGCGGTGTATCTGCTGACCGGTCTCGGGTTCGCCTCGATCGGCGTCTCCTACGGCATCGTCTACAACGCCGGAATCGTCGCGGGCGCTCGCCTCCAGGACGCCATCGAGGGTCCTGCCCGAGCCACCGTCACCTCGGTCTCAGGGCTGCTCGGCGAAGTGATCGCCCTGGTGGTCTTCGGCTTCGCCGCCCTCGTGACGCTCTGGTCCTCCATGTCCACCCTCCTGGCCCTCCTCGGCGCCGCCATCCTCGCCATAGCCACTCTCGCCCCCCGCTGGCTTCCCCGACGCGCCGACCGACCGTGAGTCGAGTGGCACACCATGGAGAGTTCTTCTCGGGAAACGCCGCGACCATGTGCCCCTGGTGGCCGGTAGCGTGCGGGAGGTGAGTAGGCAGGTGCGGGTGGGGGTGGTGTTCGGGTTTTGGATCGGGGCCGGGGTGGCGGTGCAGGGGCGGATCAATGGTGCGCTCGGGGCTCGGTTGGAGGATGGGGTTGCGGCGGCGACGATCAGTTTCGGGACGGGGCTTGTTGCGCTGGCGATTGCGTTTGCGGTGAGTGGGCGGGTGCGGGATGGCGCGCGGCGGGTGCGGGGGGCGTTGTCCGAGGGGGCGCTGCGGCCGTGGCAGTTGCTCGGGGGCCTGTGTGGCGCGTTCTTCGTCGCGTGCCAGGGCCTGACCGTCGCGGCTATCGGCGTCACCGCGTTCACCGTGGCGACCGTGGCGGGACAACTGCTCAGCAGTCTGGTCGTGGACCGTCTCGGTCTGGGCCCGAGCGGACGCACGCCGATCACGGTGGTCCGTCTGGCCGGTGCGTCGCTCGGTGTGGTCGCGGTGCTGGTCGCGGGGTTCGGTCACACCCGTGCCACCGGTGGTCTCTCCGTGCCCGACGCGCTGCGCGGCACACCGGCCGCTCTGCTGATCGCCCTGCCCGCGCTGGCCGGAATCGGCCTGGCTTGGCAA
This sequence comes from Nocardia gipuzkoensis, assembly GCF_021183645.1. Taxonomy (NCBI): domain Bacteria; kingdom Bacillati; phylum Actinomycetota; class Actinomycetes; order Mycobacteriales; family Nocardiaceae; genus Nocardia; species Nocardia gipuzkoensis. The sequence continues at coordinate 2,942,054 of NZ_CP089225.1, forward strand.
CAGGCGGTGAACGGTAAGGTCGGCGCGGTCGGCGGAGCCGTTTCGGCGGCCATGGTCAATTTCTGCGTCGGCCTGGTCGCGCTCTCGGTCCTCACCGCCGTGATAGTCGTGACCTCTGGAGGTCCGGCGGCCTTTCCCCCCGAGCCGTGGCTGTATCTCGGTGGAGTGATCGGCGTCGCGTTCATCGCCCTGGCCGCGCTGACGGTCCGCTGGATCGGCGTCCTGCTCCTCGGTCTCACCTCGGTGGCGGGGCAGCTGCTGGCCTCCCTGGTCCTCGATGTGCTCACCCCGACCAGTGCGGGCCTGACCGCCACCGCGATCGTCGGCTGTGTGCTGACCCTCGTCGCGGTGGCTGTCGCTACGCGATCACAGTCGTGAGGACACTCGCCCGGTCAGTCATGTTCTGAGCGCATAAGTGTGGGATGGTGCGCTCATGCTGATCGAATACGGGGTGTGGGTTTCGCGGCTGGGTCTGTGTGTGGTGTTCGGGCTGTCGGCGTGGGGCAAGCTGGCGGATCGGAGCGCGACGCGGCAGGCGGTGGCAGATTTCGGGGTGCCGCTGCGCTGGGTGCCCGCAGTGGCCTGGGGGTTGCCGGTCCTCGAGGCGACGATCGCGGTCACCGTGCTGGTTCCCTGGATTTCCGGGCTTGCCGCGGTGGCGGCGCTGGCGTTGCTCGCCGTGTTCACGGTAGCGATCGTGCGTTTGCTGCGACGCGGCGAGCGGCCCTCGTGTTCGTGTTTCGGCGGGGCGAGTGCCGCGCCCATCGGGCCGAAGACTTTGCTGCGCAACGGTGTTCTCGCTGCGCTGGCCTTGGTTGTCGATGTCGGCGCGCTGACGTATCCGGGCGTGCCGATGGGCCTCCCGGCCGACCACGCGATCGGCTGTGCGGTGGTGGCCGCGCTGGTGGCGGTGCTGGTGTGGCTGGCGGGGCAACAGCGTTCCCTGCGCCGCCGGGTGGACGAGCAGGCACTGTCCACGCTGGGCGCGGAGGGATTGCCGGTGGGTGCGGTGGCGCCCGAGTTCGAACTGTTCGACGCCACGGGAGCGAAGACCACGCTCGAGGGCCTGCTGGCCGGTGCACGTGCGGTGCTGCTGGTCTTCGTGCATCCAGGTTGCGAGCTGTGTGCGGCGCTGGCCAGGGAATTGCCCCGCTGGCACGCGCGGACCGGTGATGCGCTGGCCATAGTGGCGGTCGGCAACGGCGACGCGGCAGAACAAGCCGCATGGGGCGTCGAGAACGGATTGGGCGAGATACCGTCGCTCGTGCAGCAGGGCAACGAGGCGGCCTTGCGCTATCGCGTGCGCGGCACCCCGTCCGCTGTGCTCATCGACCCCGACGGACGCGTCGCCGCGCCGGTGGCCAGGGGCGGTATCGCGATCCGGGAGTTGATCGGCACGGTGAAGGTGGTGCGCCGCACGCCGAGCCCCGCGCACGACGGGATTCCGGCCGGGATCTCCCGCTGAGTTCCGGGTTCCACCTTCTCGCCGCACAGACCGCCCTCAGACCCGTTATGCGCTGGTTAGCAAATTTCTGGCAAATATCTTGCGTCGCGCCGATAGGATCGAGTCGCACCGGTGCGGAATTCGTCATCCATCGACCAGAGGACCCACCGACAAGAGGGGAAGACATGGCGCTCTTCGCGTTCACCGACTACTCAGGCAAAGAGTTCGTCATCCAGTTGAACAACGAACAGCGGATCCAGGAAGCCCGCCGCATCCTGTCGGGCGACGAGCAGATGTCGATCCACGTCATGGGGCGGATCCGGAAGATGCCAGCGCCCTACAACCCGGGCTGGGACTTCCATCTGGATCCCGACACCATCACCTTCTTCACCATGGCGATCGAGGTCTGCGACGCCAGCATCATGTACGTCAACGACCACTTGGACGAGGCCTGTGGCGCATTCCTGCCGGGCTGTATGTGGTGCCCGTGGTCGTCGAAGCTCACCCGCGAGGTCAACAATATGTAGCAATCGTGTGGCAACCGCTTCCGGCCGGTGTGGACACGCCGGTCGGAAGCCGGGGCCTCAGTCCAGCTTGCGCGAGCGCAGTTCGTGGCCCTTGGACGTCTTGCACCGTCCGGATTCCAGGTCCCACTGCCAGCCGTGCAGGTTGCAGGTGAGGGTGTTGCCTTCCACCACACCGAATTTCGACAGGTCCGCCTTCAGGTGCGGGCAGCGGCGCTGCACTTCCCAGCCGCTGAGTTCGGTGGAGGCGGAATCGTCGTGCGCCTCGGCGAACCAGCCGTCGGCGTAGGCGATCCGCTCGTCGGTGAGGCATTTGAAGAACGTGTAGAGGAACTCGTTGTATCCGCCGATGCGCCAGGCTTGGAAGCGGGTGGACAGGAAGATGGTGTTCACCCAGTCGGGCTCCTGGTCGCGCAGCACGGTGCGCACCAGTTCCGGGGCGATGCGGAAGCCGTAGCGGTAGCGGCCCTCGCCCTCGACCGGCTCGCGCACGGCGCGCTTGGGGAAGTCCAGCACGATGGTTTCCTCGCCGATCACCAAGCCGACCGGGTAGCCGATGCCGTCGCAGATTACGTTGCTCTGCGCCATGATCGGCTCGAACAGCTTCCGCAGCGGCTCCAGCAGGGAGCCTTCGCCGCGTTCCCAGGTCGCCTTCTCGGCCTCCAGCACCGGCGCGAGGCGCTGTGCCATCCGCTCGATGTACTCGGCTTTGTTGTCGTAGATCTCGCTGGGATCGCTCGGATGGGTCAGCGTCAGCTCGGCGCCGCGCACGTCGGCCACCGAACCCGGGATCATCAGGACGCCGCCCGTGTTGCCGTGGATCTCCATCTGTTCCAGGAACACCTTCTGGTCCGGGAAGATGTTGCCCTCGTCGCCGCGATCGTCGTTGAGGTAGCGCAGCTCGTCGTCCAAGAACACCGGCGGGCCGGCGGAGGGCACCACCCAGGTCGCGCCGACCTGCTCGATGTAGCTGCGGGCACGGTCCATGCCGCGCTGCCGCTTCTGCTTGCCGAAATTCGACTTGGTGCGGGCCGGGATGTCGTAGACCATCGGGTACCAGATCGCGCCCGAGTACTGCAGCAGGTGGATGTCGACGTGGCCGAAGGCGTCGTGCAGCACGTCCATGTCGACGGGGCGGGCGTCGTTCATGTTGAAGCAGGTGGTCTCGCCGTCGGAGACGACCAGGCCGGAGTCGCCGATCGGGCCGTCGGCGGGGGCGCGCAGCGCGATGATCATGACGTCCAGGTCCCCGCCCGGTCCGGTCACCGTGTGCTTGACCGAGTCCTCGGTCTCGAAGAACTTGTGGAAGCCCAGCTGTTCGAGTTCTCGCCGCAGGTCCGGCACGGGGTAGTCCGGCAGCAGCACGGTCGCGTCCTTGCTGACGTGCTCGGTGAGCGTCTTCGCGTCGAAGTGGTCGCGGTGCAGGTGCGAGACGTACAGGAAGTCGCATGCGCCCAGCTCGTCCCAGTCCAGCTGGGTGTTGTCGGGGAACGGGAACCAGGACCCGAAGTACGCGGGGTTCACCCAGGGATCGCAAAGGATCGACCCGGCCGCGGTGCGGATGTGGAATCCGGCGTGTCCGACGCTGGTGATCTGCACTAGCTGCTCCTCCTGCTGTTACCAGCCAACCAGGGTAGTAGTTACGGCGAGATGTCGCCGATGCAGTAGCCCTCCGGGCCGGATCGCAAGGTGAAGGTGCGGGTCTGCGTCACACCGGCGGAGTTGGTCACCGGCACGAGCACCGCGATGTACTCGGTGTTCACCTGCTCCGACCGGATCTGCTGGTCGGCGAACTCGGTGGCCCCGGTGAGCACGCCCTGGTTGTTCGCCAGCGGCGCGGGGCTCGGACGCCCGGTGCCCTTGGGATCCCAGGTCGCCGGGGACGCCTTACAGATCAGAGGGTAGTCGCCCTCCTTGTCGGCGGGGGCGAGCGGAGTGCCGACGAAGCGGGACAGGTACCGGCGCACGGTGTGCCGGGCGTCGGCGTCGTTGTAGGCGATCTCCGCGCCCGCCGTGGCGACGCGCGGACAGGCGTAGCCGGTCGCGACCTCGGCGCGCTCGACCGCGACCGTGGTGGTCGCGTTCGTCCACACGACGGTGTTCTCGACCGTCGTGCCGGGCTGCGCCAAGGCGGCGAGGATCGCCTGCGGGTCGGCGTACATGTCGGCGACGTTCTTCGGCGCGATGGTCCAGCACTTCTCCTGCAGCTCCGCGATGGTGCGTGACTGCAAGTCGGCCGCCCAGCGCTGCACTGCGGGCGCGGCCGCGGGCAGTCCGGCGACCCCGCCGACCGGTGGGGCGTCGGCGGGGACGGGCGGCAGCGCCGAGGTGCTGGGCGGGGCAGCCGCCGGGACCGCGGCCGGGGGCGTGGTGCGCACGGCCGCTTGCGGCGCGCTCTCGTCGGGAATGCCGACCACCGAGTCGCAGCCGGTCACCGCGACCGCTCCGACCAGGGCGAGGCCGCCGATCAGCGCGGCGCGCGTGCGCCGGGTGGCCGCCCGATCGCGTGCGGTGCGGTCGTGTTCACGCGATGCCGGCCGGGCGCGTTCCACTTCGACGATCCTCTTCTCTCAGGCTTGCGGTTGGGGCTGGTCAGGGTGTCCTCGCTCCGCTGCGCCGCACGATGGCGGCGAACTGCCGGTGGGGACGATCAGCGACTACGCTAGCGGACTTGTGGAACCCGTCTATCGGACGATCATCGGGCTGGCCCGTACCGTCTTCTTCATCGAAGGTCTGAAGTTCACCGTCAAGGGCGATGAACATATCCCCGCTCAGGGTGGCGCCGTGCTGGCGGTGAACCACACCGGCTACATGGACTTCACCTATGCGGGCCTGCCGGTGCGCACCCCGAAGCGCTACATCCGGTTCATGGCCAAGAAAGAGGTCTTCGACGACAAGATCTCCGGGCCGATCATGCGCGCGCTCAAGCACATCCCGGTGGACCGTTCGGCGGGCGCGGACTCCTACCAGGCCGCCGTGGAATATCTGCGCCGTGGCGAGCTCGTCGGCGTGTACCCCGAGGCGACGATCAGCCGCAGCTTCGAGATCAAGGAGTTCAAGTCCGGCGCGGCGCGCATGGCGATCGAGGCGGAGGCGCCGATCATCCCGATCGTCATCTGGGGTGCGCAGCGGGTCTGGACCAAGGGCTTCCCGAAGCGGCTCGGTCGCACCAACACGCCCATCTCGATCGCGGTGGGCGAACCGATCCAGCCGTTCGAGCCGGCCGCCGAACTCACCGCGAAGCTGCGCTCGACCATGCAGGACATGCTGCTGGACCTGCAGAAGGACTACGTGCACGAGCCCGGCGCGTACTGGGTTCCGGCCCGGCTCGGCGGCAGCGCTCCTACCCTGGAAGAGGCGGACGCGATGGATGCCGCCGAAGCCGAGGCCAAGGCCGCGCGCAAGAACGCGGCGGAGCAGTAACGGGAGCTGTGATGGCGCGCGAACCGGTCTACGACATCCTCACCGGCTTGGCCCGCGCCATCTTCTTCGCCCAGGGTCTGCGGATCGATATCGAAGGGCAAGAGCACATTCCGCGCTCCGGCGGCGCGGTGCTGGCCGTGAACCATACGGCCTACCTCGATTTCATGGAGGTCGGACTGGTCGGCCGCAAGTCCGGCCGCAACGTCCGGTTCATGATGAAGGCCGAACTCGAGCACGGCCTCGTGGGCTTCCTCATGAAGCACTGCAAGGCGATCGGCGTCGATCGCACGGCCGGAGCCGAGTCGTACGCCCGCGCGGTCACCGCTCTGCGCGAAGGCGAGTTGGTCGTGGTCTATCCCGAGGCGACGATCAGCCGGAGTTTCGAGCTGAAGGAGTTCAAATCCGGTGCGGCGCGCATGGCGGTGGAAGCCGATGTTCCGATCGTTCCCCTGGTCATCTGGGGCGCCCACCGGGTCTGGACCAAGGACATCCCGAAACAGCTCGGCCGCCACAACTTTCCGGTGCACATCCGCATCGGCGAGCCCATTCCTCCTGCCGAACCGACCGAAGAACTCACCGCCACTCTGCGCACCCGCATGAACGAACAGCTGGAGCGCGCGCAAAAGAACTACCCGATGCAACCGGGCGCCCGCTGGGTCCCCGTTCGGTTGGGCGGAACCGCACCTACCCTCGCGCAAGCCGCGGTCCTGGAGCGGGAGGAAATGGAGCGGCGTCGAGCGAAGGCGCGCCGACGCGGCGACTCGGATCCGTCGACTCGTCACTGACCGCTAGCTCGGCGCTGCGGGCCGTCGTCGGCTGATTCGCGCTGTTCAGGCCGATATCGACTCGTGGCGAGCGACATTCGGTCGCCACGGATGAGCTGTTCTCCAGCGGCCAGAGCTGCGGCTCGGGTGACGAACTCTTCGCGCAGCCCTCGGAGTTGTCCAGCGTCCAGGGTCAGGACGTCGTAGTACTTCTCGAGAGCGGACTCCCAGACTTGTTCGGGCGTGGCATGCACCGCAGGTGCGATCTCTGTCCAGGCGATCGGTTCGAAACCAGCTGGTGTCAGCAGTTCGTTCAGTCCTTCTCGCGTTCGGGTGCGGCGGTCGCCGAGAGGGGGCACAGCGTCCTGCGCCGTCGCGAATGTCGGCCGGGCCAACTTCAGGAACAGCTCGAGCCCGCTTCCCGGCGTGGGACGCCCGCCTACGACGATCGCCAGCCGGCCAGCGGGTTTCAATACTCTGGCGGTCTCGGCGACGACCTGCTCCACGTCCGACATCAGCATCAGTGCCATGTGGGACACCACGGCGTCGAACGAGTCGTCGGCGAACGGCAGTCGCTGGGCCCGCCCCTCGAGGAGTTCGGCGTCGGCCAGTTCGGGCCTCGTTCGGGCCAGCGCGAGCTCACCCGCGGACAGGTCGATGCCTGCGAGCCCGATCGCGCCGTCGCGGGCGAGCACTGCCAGTAGCGAACCGTCGCCGCATCCGAGATCGAGCACCCGTTCGGCGCCCGCCACCTGTTCAGCGAGGAGTTCATAACTCGTTCTCCCGTCAGGAAGAGGGTTCGCGGCGACATACCGCCCCATCGCTCCAGGGAATTGGTTGTGACACTTCCGCAGGAATGCCTCTCCAGCGCCTACTTCATCAACCGTGGTCATGGCGTCTACCTAACTGCATGGGGTGTCCGACATGCTCCTCGCCGCCTTCCCGCACCCGCTCGTAGCACCGTCGACACGATTGATCAGCGCAGGCGTGTGAGAACGCGGCAAGGAGAAGGGGCAGGGACTTCGCCCCTGCGGAACGACGTCGGTGGAACGCCCATCAGACTGCGGAAATCGGCCGTCATATGGGATTGGTCGTAATAGCCCGTGCCGGTGGCGATTTCGGCCAACGGCATGTCCTCGGCCTGGGAAAGGACCCGCCGGATTCGGTCGATGCGGGCGAAGTGTTTGGGGGAGACGCCGATTCCGCTGGTGAACAGGTTGCGGAGCTGCCGCTCGCTCACCGACAGGCGCGCGGCCAGCTCGGCGACGGAAAGGGGATGATCGGCGGTGATGGCGGCTACGGCGGTGGCGAGCAACCTGCGGTGCCCGCGCTGGGCCGGGTTGTCGGGAATGCGGCGCGGCAGCTCGTTCTCGAGATACGGGGCGACCTCGTCGTGCTCGAGTTCGACCAGTTCGGTGGCGAGCTGGGCGACCGGACCGGGCAGGTCGTCCAGGCGTAGCACGCGATCGGTGAGGTCCGCCGCCGAGACGCCGAGCAGTGCGGGGGTCGCGCCCGGCGCCACCCGCAGCCGGACGCAGCCCGCGGGCTTGCTCGCGCGCGAGTAGCTCGCCTTGGTCTGCGGCCCGACGACGAGCGCGACGCGGGTATCGCCGCTATCTCTGCGCGCGTCACGGCGCACGCCGACATCGCCGTGCTCGGCGCGCAGCACGATCGTGGTCGCTGTCTGCGGGAAGTGCGCGAACGGCTCGGACACGTCGAGCACCGTCGGGATGCGGCCGAATTCCGCCAGCCACGGTCGCAGCGACTCCGGCGCCGGTTCGGATACCTCGATCAGATCGTCGGTCACGACGGGCGGGCGCAGCAGGGCGGTCACCGCATCAACTGTAGGCAGTGCGCGCCCGGCGAGGTGTGCCGAAATCTCCTAGCGACCTCGGCGTATGCCCCGGCACGGTGGTTCACATGATCGTGATCACCGGTGCGACGGGCACCATCGGCAGTGAAATCATCCGGCAGTTGGCCGCTCGCGGCGAGCGGGTACGGGCCGTCACCAGGAACCCCGATCGCGCCCGAGTTCCGGCGGGCGTCGAAGTGGTGCGTGGTGACTACATCGACCTCGCGTCCATCGCCGCCGCGATGCGCGAGGCTCGGGCCGCGTTCGTCGTCGGCGTGCTCGGACCGGAATACGTGGCGGCCGACCGCGCGCTGATCACCACCGCGCGAGAGGCCGGAGTGGGCAGGATCGTCAAGCTTTCCGCCATCGGCACCGGTGATACCGGGCTCGGACGGGTCGGCGCCTGGCACCTGCCCGGCGAGCAGGCTGCGCGCGAAAGCGGCGTCGAGTGGACGATTCTGCGCCCCAGTTCCTTCGCGTCCAATACGTTGAGCTGGGCCGAGGCCATCCGCTCCGGACAGCCGGTGCCGAATATGACCGGCGATGCCGCGCAGGGTGTGATCGATCCGCGCGACGTCGCGGCGGTTGCGGTCGAAACGTTGGTGTCCGCCGAACACGCGGGCCGGATCTACACCCTCACAGGTCCCGAGCTGCGCACCACGCGTGATCTGGCCGCCACCTTGTCCGATGTCGTCGGCCGTCCGGTGGATGTCGCGGACATCCCGGAAGCCGAAGCGCGCGAATACATGCTCGCGTCCGGAATGTCCGTCGAATTCGCCGACGGTGCGCTGGCGGGTCAGGCTTACGTGCGCGCCGGGCACAATGCCATCGTCACCGATGACGTGCGGCAAATCCTCGGTCGCGCCCGGACTTACGCCGAATGGGCAACCGATCATGCGAATGCGTTCGTGGCCGACGGGAACGCATCGTAGGGTGTCTGTGATTGGCCTCACATCGAATTGCCGAACGCTTTCTGCTCGGCAAGGGTGACATGACCGGCCGGACGGCTGGTGTGCTTACACGAAAAGGGGATTCGGATGCGTCAACGGATCATGACGGTCTTGGTGGCGGTTGTAGCAGGCGGATCGGCCGCAGCGTTCGGGGGCGCGAGCGCGTCCGCGGTCGCGGTGAACCCTTTTCCCGGCGGCACGGAGGTCTACTTCGACAACGGTGAATCCGCGGCGATCGCGAACCTGAACCTCGGGCCCGCGCTGAGTCAAGTGGCCGTCGCCTGGTCCCCCGGCGCGAAAGCGATGCTCGGAGAAGGGATCACCGAACATGCCCGATGGGCGGGTGAGTCCCCGACCGGAGGCGTCTCGATCGAGGTGTACGGCAGTGTCCTCCAGCCCGAACTGGTCACCGTCACCACGTTGCGCGGCTGAGCGAAAACTTTGTTTCGGATTTCGTTGCGCTGGGGGTACTCTCACCCATGGCGTTATGCGCATGTGCGCTGACGAGTGAGCCGCCTGGCGATGCCCGGACGGGACGGCACTCCGTGTGCGGTCCCGTCCGGTGTTTCCTCGTTACGCCGCCGTCGAGCGGAAGCCGCGCAGCCGCAGGCTGTTGCTGACCACGAAGACCGAGGAGAACGCCATCGCCGCGCCCGCGAGCATCGGGTTGAGCAGACCCGCCATGGCCAGCGGGATAGCGGCCACGTTGTAGGCGAAGGCCCAGAACAGATTGCCCTTGATGGTCGCGAGAGTGCGGCGCGACAGGCGGATCGCGTCGGCCGCGGCCCGCAGGTCGCCGCGCACCAGGGTCAGATCGCCTGCCTCGATGGCCACGTCGGTGCCGGTGCCCATGGCCAGGCCCAGGTCGGCCTGGGCCAGCGCCGCGGCGTCGTTCACACCGTCGCCCACCATCGCGACCACTTTGCCTTCAGCCTGCAACCGCTCGACGGTGTCGACCTTGTCCTGCGGCAGCACCTCCGCGATCACCTCATCGATGCCGACCTGCGCGGCGATCGCGGCGGCGGCCGCCTGGTTGTCGCCGGTCAGCATGATCGGGGTGAGGCCGAGGGCACGCAGCTGGGAGATCGCTTCGGCGGAGGTCGGTTTCACCGCGTCCGCCACCACGAGCACGCCGCGCGCCTTGCCGTCCCAGCCCACCGCGACGGCGGTCTCGCCATCGGCTTCGGCCGCGCGGATCGCTTGGGACAGCTCGTCGTCGAGGTGCTGTGACCAGTCGGCGAGCAGCCTGGCGCGGCCGACGAGCACCGCGTGGCCGTCCACCATGCCCTGCACGCCGAGACCCGCTACGTTCGCGAAGTCCTCTACCGGCTTCAGCTCGCCCACTCGCTCCCGGGCGCCTTTGGCGATGGCCTGGGCGATCGGGTGCTCGGACGAATCCTCCAGCGCCCCCGCCAGTTGCAGGATTCGCGTGACCTGCTCGCCTTCGGCGGGCACCACGTCGAGCAGAGTCATCTTCCCCGCGGTGATCGTGCCGGTCTTGTCCAGCACGATCGTGTCCACTCGCCGGGTCGACTCCAGCACTTCGGGACCCTTGATCAGGATGCCCAGCTGCGCGCCGCGTCCGGTGCCGACCATCAGCGCGGTCGGCGTGGCCAGCCCGAGCGCGCACGGGCAGGCGATGATCAGCACCGCCACCGCCGCGGTGAACGCCGCGGCCACCGAACCGCCGGTGCCGAGCCAGAAGCCGAGCGTCGCGACCGACAGCGCGATCACGATCGGCACGAAGAACCCGGAGATCCGATCGGCCAGCCGCTGGGCCTGCGCCTTGCCGGTCTGCGCGTCTTCGACCAGTTTCGCCATCTGCGCCAGCTGGGTGTCCGAGCCGATCCTGGTGGCGCGTACTACGAGTCGTCCGCCCACGTTGACGGTCGCGCCCACCACGGCGTCGTCCGGGCCGACCTCCACCGGCACCGACTCACCGGTGAGCATCGAGGCGTCGACCGCCGAGGAACCTTCCACCACGACACCGTCGGTGGCGATCTTCTCGCCGGGCCGCACCACGAACCGGTCGCCGACGGTCAGCTGCTCCACCGGGATACGTCGTTCGGTCCCGTTGCGCAGCACCGAGACTTCCTTGGCGCCCAGTTCCAGCAGAGCACGCAGCGCGGCACCGGCCCGCCGCTTGGCGCGCGCCTCGAAAAAGCGCCCGGCCAGCAGGAACGTGGTGACGCCCGCCGCGGCCTCGAGGTAGATGCTGCCGGTGCCGTCCATCCGGGAGATGGTGAACTCGAACGGATGCGTCATGCCCGGTGTGCCCGCGGTGCCCCAGAACAGCGCGTACAGCGACCAGCCAAGCGCGGCCAGCGTCCCCATCGAGATCAGGGTGTCCATGGTCGCGGCGCCGTGACGCAGATTGGTCCACGCCGCGCGGTGGAACGGCAGCGCGCCCCACACCACCACCGGCGCGGCCAGGGTGAGCGAGAGCCACTGCCAATTGGTGAACTGCAGCGCCGGGATCATCGCCATGGCGATCACCGGCACCGACAGAACCAGCGAGACCAGCAGGCGAGTGCGCAGCGCGGCGGCTGGGTCCTCTTCGGGGGCGGCGGTTTCCTGCGGCTTCGGTGCGGCGGGCAGCACGGCGGTGTAACCGGCCTGCTCGACGGTGGCGATCAGCTCCTGCGGCGAGATCTCGCCGGTGACCTCGACCCTGGCCTTCTCTGTCGCGTAGTTGACGGTGGCGGTGACACCGTCGAGCTTGTTGAGTTTCTTCTCGATGCGTGCGGCGCAGGACGCGCAGGTCATTCCACCGATCACGAGTTCGACCTGCCCGGCGGGCGGCGGTTGTGTCGCGGTGGTCATCGTGGGTGCTCCGTTTCTGTGCGGCGCGGTGCGGACGTCGGATCAGTGGCCGTGGCCGTCCGGCGCCTGCTGCTGACCAGTGTGTTCGTTGTGGGTCGAGGCGTCCACGTCGGGGGTGCCCGGCGCGACGGTCAGGGTGAATTCGGCGGTGCGGACCACGCCCTCGTGCTGGAAGTCGAGGAACAGGCGATAGTCGCCCGCGTTCGGCGCGGTGACGGCGAAGGTGATGCCCGGCCCGGCCGGAGTCACGCCGTCACCGGGGTGACCTTCGGGGTGGACGTGCAGGTAGCCCAGGTCAGCGGCGCGCAGCGCCACCAGGTGGCCGTAGGCGCCGAGGTAGGGCTGCAAGTCGGTCACCGGTTTCCCGGCGCGGCTCACCGACAGCGTCACCTTCGAGGTCCGGCCGGGGGCGACGGTGCCGTCCAGCGTGACGGTGTAGTCGCCGACGGTGGCGGTGCGTGTGGGGGTGGGCAATCGCTGCGGGTCGTAACCTCCCGCTACCCGGAGGTCCGCGCCCAGCGTCAGGTTGTCGGCGCCCTCGGGTGTGAAATCGGCGAAAACCCGGTAGTCGCCCGCGCGGGTGAGATCGAGCGGGACGCTCCAGGTCCCGTTGCCGTCGAGCACCGGGTGCACGTGCTGGTACGCGGCCATGTCGCGGCGCACGACGATCAGGTGGAGATCCTTGTCGTGGCTGCGCACGTAGCGGGTGACGGGCTTTCCGTCCCGGTCGAGAATGGTGAAGCGCAGCGGCACGTTCGCCGCGGCGGCGGTCTGGGTGGTGTCGAGCCGCAAGGTGTAGCCGCGGTCGGTCGCCATCATTCCTCCAGGTAGAGCGTCTGAGCGTGTTTCGCCCTCGGCGGGGTGTGCTGTCGAGTCGTGGGTGGCGGGTTCGGTGGGCTCCGGTCCGAGGACCGAACCGGCCACGAGGGCGATCCCGAAGACCGCGGCGAGGCCGAGGGCGAAGCCGCCGAATTTGGTGGACGCGTTCATCGCCGTGCTCCTCGTCAGCCGGCGACCGTGTAGCCGGCGCGGGCCACGGCGGCGGCTACCTCGGCGCGCTCGATCGGGCTCGTGCTCTCGACGGTCACCAGTCCGTCGGCGAGATCGATCGCCACGGAGCCGACGCCGGAGATGCGGCCGATCTCGGTGCGGACCGAGGCGGCGCAGCCGCCGCAGGTCATGCCGGTCACGGTGACGGTTGTGGTGCTCATTGTGGTCCTCCTCGGGTAACTGCTTCAATGACTACGATACCCCCCTAGGGTATACGGATGTCAAGTGTGGTCTCCAGCGCATACGAGAAAGCCCGGTCCGCAGCGGGCTGGGGACCGGGCTCGGTGTGGACCGCTCAGGATGCGTAGGTCACGAGCGCGACGGCGGGAGCCGAGACGATCTGTACTGCGGCGGAATCGGAGACCTTGACGTGCAAGAACCCGCCCTCGATCGCGATGTGCGCGTCGTCGGCGGTGCGTACGGGCTGTCCGTTCCGGTCCAGCAGGGAATAGCCCTCGACCAGGGTGACCTTGGTCGCGGGCCGCCATTTCGTTTCCATCGCGGTGCCTTTCGCCGGTGCCGCGGGCGGGAAGTCGAGTTCCGGCTCGGCGACGTGGTTGAAGTAGTTGGACAGGACGTTCAGCGCGATGTGGCCGACGATCTCGCTCAGTTCGGCATCGCTCACGCCGACCGCACGCGCCGAGGCGAGGGTGGCGTCCTCGATCCGGCCGCGGGTGTGGAGCACGTCACGGGCGATGCGCAGGATCGCGTCGGTGTGCGGGTCGGCGGCGCGCGCCGCGCGGGTGTCGATGATCGCCTGCTCGGTGAAGCCCATCCGGCTCGCGCGCATGGCGTGCGCGGCTGTGCAGTAGTCGCAGCCGTTCTCGCTCGCGATCAGCAGGGCGAGCTGTTCGCGAATACGGGCCGAGAGCTTCCCTCGGCCCAGCGCTTCGCGCAAATTCAGGTAGCCGCGCAGGGTTGCCGGGCTGTTCGCCATGGCGGCATAGAGATTCGGGACGCGGCCCAATTGACGCTCTACCTCGGTGAGCAGATCGGTCTGCTCGGCGTCGGCGGAGTCGGTGTGCACAAGGGTCAGGCGGGACATCGAAGCCTCCAGCTCGGACAAGATGGTACCGATCGGTGCCGAATTGAGACGGTACTGAGTGGTTCCATCTTGGTCAAGCGGGACGGTACTGACCGGTTCCGTTCTGCTACCGTGGCAGCATGGCAACCCGGGCCAAGCAGCGCTTGCTCACCACGGCGGAGGACCTGTTCTACGCCGAGGGCATCCGTGCCGTCGGCATCGACCGCCTGCTCCATGAGTCGGGCGTGGGCCGTGCCTCCTTCTATCGCCATTTCGCGAGCAAGGACGACCTGATCGTCGCGGTGCTGGAGGACCGCGACCGCCGCTGGCTCAGCTGGCTGCGGGAATCGGTCGAGGCGAAGACCGACGACCCGGCCGCCCGCCCGCTCGCCGTCTTCGACGCCTTGGCTGACCGCTTCGCCCGCAAGGATTTCCGCGGCTGCGCGTTCATCAACACCATGGTCGAAGTCGCCGATCGCGCCAGCGCCGCCCATCAGGTCGCCGATCGGCACAAACGCCGTGTCATCGCTTATCTGAGCGAACTCCTCACCGAGGCGGGGAGATCCGACGCCACGGACCTGGCCGCCGAACTCGCGCTCCTGGTCGACGGTGCGATCGTCACCGCCGTCCGCGAGGGAACCCCGGACGCTGCGACCCGTGCGCGAACCATCGCCCGGCGTTTGCTCGCCGCACAGTAAGCACGCTGGAAACGCCGCGAAGCGTCTCCCGGATGTGCGAGCTCGGCGCGTGTCGGTAGCGCGCCGAGCTCGGGTGGAGGGTTACGACCGGCCCATCCGGAGGATGGACTCGCTGTCGCGTGACAGCGGCATCCGGCGGATCAGGCGGAGTGCAGGTTGCGGGCGGTCGGTGACGTTTCGGTGGTGGCCGGGTCGGGGTAGGTGCCGAAGAGGCGGTCTGCGGTGCCCGAACTGGTGACCGTGAACCAGTAGTGCTCGTTCTTGTAGTGGTGGTGGCGATGGTTGCGCCAGACCGCCCGGTAGAGCGAGCCTTTCGGCTTGTAGTCGGTGTGCACGAGGTAATGGGTCCACTCGTAACCGAGGCCGAGCAGGGTGATGGTGATCAGGAAGGTCAGCCCGAGGCCCAGGCGCGGGAAAGCGAACAACGCCAGCGCGACCAGCACGACGACCAGCACCGACAGTGTTTTCGTCGGGATGAAGATCAGCGGGATGTCGCGCGGGTCCACGTGGTGCTCGCGGTGCTTGCGGGCCAGCTCGCTGTCCAGCGCGATCGGGCCGAGCCGCCGTGGCCGCCAATGCAGCACGGTGACGTGCACGATCCACTCGAAGACCGGGAACATTGCCAGCATCACGGCGGGAACCAGCAGGTCGGTCGGCTGCCAGTCGCCGACGACGATCCGGGCGATCACCGCGCCCACCAGCGTGGTCCCGATCATCCACGGCGATGGATGACGGCGGAATTCTTCGAAGGCCTGTCCGAGGGTGAGTCCGCGGCGCAGTGCCCGCTCGTCCCTGCGTACTCGTGCCCGCGCGTCGGCCTCGATCGAATCGCGTTCGGATGCCTTGGATTTGGTCATGTTCGTTCCTAGTGCCGCATCAGGCTACGTTTGCCCTGTTGACGATTTCGTGTAGCCGTTGGTCTTCGACGTGCTTGTTCCGCCAGATGATGTAGCGCCGGATCATGGACGCCTGTTCACGATGACTGCCGTGGTCGGTGCCGTCGAGCGCGAAGTACCGCAACGCGGTGAACTGCGCCTCGATACGGTTCAACCATGAACTATTCGTCGGCGTGTACGCGATCTCGACGTTGTTCTCCTCGGCCCACTGGGCGACCCGTTGGCACTTCTTCGTCGTCAGATGCGGCGAGAAGTTGTCGCACACGATCGCCATGCGGACCTCGGCCGGATACAAGGTGCGCAGGTACCGGCAGAACTCGAGAAACTTCGTGCGGTTCTTCGTGGCCTTGACATGCCCATACAGCTTGTCCTTACCGAGGTCGTACGCGGCGAACAAATGCCGTACCCCGTGCGGGCGGGTATAGGTTGCCCGCCGACGGCGCCTGGGTTCGCGATCCGGATCCTTATGCTTGCCACCGCGTTCGGCCCACTGCCGGCCCGGATGCGGCTGCAAGTTCAAAGGCCCGAACTCGTCGAGACAGAAGATCACCTGTGGCTCATCGGAGTCGGGCACGACCTCACCGTCGGCGATGGCGTACAGGTGCTCGACTCGGGCCTTCTTGGCCTTGTAGTCCGGGTCTTTCGACCGCTTCCAGGTTTTCACTTTTTGAAACGAGACACCCTCCTCACGGAGCAGCACGCGCAGACCCTCGTGGCTGATGTCGTCGACCACCCCCTCAGCGACCAGGAACTCGGCGAGTTTGGTCAGGCTCCAGGTCGAGAACGGCAGATCGTGTTCGGTCGGGGCAGATTTGGCGAGCTTCTTGATCTCGCGGCGTTCGGGCAGCGTGAACGTCTTCGGTCGGCCACCGGCGTATTTCGGGTACAGCGAATCGAATCCGTCGGCATTGAAGTTGTGGATCACATCGCGGACCCGGTCAGCACTGGTGAAGCTGACCTCGGCGATCTTGGGCACCGGCATGCCCTGAGCGGAGAGCAGGATCATCTGAGCGCGCCGCCAGGTCACCACCGATCCGGTACCGCGGCGAATGATCCGCACCAACCGTCTGCCTTCATCGTCGTCGAGCTCTCGCACCCGTACTCGTTCTGCCACCCGACCAGGCTGACCGATGCCCTGACCGGCACGCCGCAACCTGTCGGCGTGTCGGTTACAACAGGGCAAAGGTTCCCGGGCGCGGCACTAGCTGTGCGTGACCGGCGGTCCGCCGAGGACCTCGATCAGAGCGGTGGTCGCCGGCTCGAGCAGCGCCCGAGCGGTGGTGGCGGCCTTCTGCGGCCGTCCCGCCGCGATGGCGGCGGCCAGTTCGCGGTATGCCTCGACGTTGCCCACCTCGGCGGACATGATCGGGGCCAGCGCCGCGAGCGCCGGTTCATAGGCGGCGCGCAACATGTTGAACATCAGCCGGAAGACGATCGAGTCGGCCGCGTCCACGACGTGATCCCAGAACTCCATCGCGTGCCGCTGCCGCGCGATCGGATCCTGTTCGACGGCAAGCGCTCCGACCGACGCTTCCAGCAGCGGGCGAATCTCGCCGGCGCCGATCACGCCGACCCGGCGCGCGGCCAACTCCGCCACCTTCGGCCCGTTGTGCAGCCGGGCCTCCAGAATGCTGCGAGCGACGGCCGGATCCAGCTCCCCGGCCTGCACCAGCAGCCTGGGCAGAACCTCGAGCCCGGCGCCGCGCCGATAGTCCAGCACAGTCGTCGCGTCACCCTGCCGCACGGACACCAGCCCCGCCGCGGCCAGCCGCTGCAGCGCTTCCCGCACCGCGGGCCGGGACACCCCCAGCGCCTCCGCCAACTGCCGCTCACTGGGCAAGGTCGCCCCCGGCGCCAGCTCGCCGCTGAGCACATCCGCGGCGATCTGCTCGAACACATCCGCCGACACCGACCGCTTGACCACAGGTTGCAACGCCATGGGTCTACTGTGCGCCGTATTGGTCAGGAGGTCAAGTGGTCAGACCAGTTGCGTTGCTTCCTTAATTCGCTTGGCCCGTCCCTCACGACGGCGCTAGCATCGCTCGTTCGATTTCGATTAGTAGTGCACCAAGGAGGTGGGGCGGGATGACCGCGCCGGAGAACGCCGTCACACACGACGCCCGGATTGTTCAATTGCCCCGGGTCCCGGTCTGATTCTCTTCGTCCGGCGTTCGTGTTGCGAGCCATCCGGCTCGCGTGACGGTGGTGCCTTGTCCTAGACCGGCCCGACCATCAGAACACGGAGAATCCGAGTTGAGTCCCACCATCGATTGGCGTGTGCGCGCCGAAACCGATGCCGATATCCCCGCCATCCACGAGATCAACCGCGCGGCCTTCGAGAGAGCCGAAGAGGTCGATCTGGTCGACGCCCTGCGCGACGACCCCGCGTGGATAGAGGGTCTGTCCCTTGTCAGCACGCTGCCGGACGGCACGCCGGTCGGCTTCGCGTTGCTGACTCGCTGCCACGTCGACACCACACCGGCCCTGTGTCTCGGCCCGTGCGCGGTGCTGCCGGAGTACCAGAAGACCGGTGCGGGTGCGACCGCGATTCGCGCCGCGCTCGCGGCCGCGACGCGGATGGGCGAGCTTTTCGTCATCGTGCTCGGTCATCCGACGTACTACCCACGCTTCGGCTTCGGCCGGGCATCCGAGTACGGCATCGGCCTGAGTATCGAGGTGCCGGATGAGGCGTTGATGGCGTTGACGCTCGACCCCGCACACCCGCTACCACGCGGCACGGTTCGCTACGCCGCGCCGTTCGGTATCGACTAGCAAGAACCGTTAGCTTCGACGGCTGACGGTACCGGTGGTGGGGCGGCTCGAGATCCGCCCCACCACCGGGGTCGGGCAGCGTGGGTGCTCGGTCAACCACCGACGCGCGCCGACCGCACGCGCCCGGCCATCGCGATGTGGCGGCACGTCGAAGGGGGGCCATCGGCCAGGCGGCTCGTCGGCTGCGCGCTCTGGATCCACGTCAGCGGAACCGTTTCGGCCGGCTCGACTATCTGTCGGTGGCGGAGGAGTTCCGAGGCAGATCGTATGGTTCGACGCTTACCCGGCATGTGCTGGCCGAAGCGGCACGTACGGAGGGGATCGAGCGTGTCTATCTCAGTGTCGACCCAGCCAACGACATCGCACGTCGCGTGTACCGTGCCTGCGGCTTCACGGAAGGGATAGCCTGGCGAAAGTACTCTTACGAGCGCGAATAGCCGGCGCGGCGGTACCGCTTGGCGGTTACGTGGGATCGGAGCCTCGAATGGCGGAGAGCCAGATCGAGCACGCGGCCGCGATGGTGGTGGCGGCGAGGAAGGCTGGAAAACCACCGCCATCGATGTAGACCCACAAAAGCGCCCCGATAGGGGCGGCGACAGTAGATTGCGCGTCGAGCAGGAGACGGCGGCGCAGCCGCGTGACCTGCGCGACGTGGGCAGGCGCGTCCGGGTCGGGGCGACTCGGGTTGTCGACGAGACGGCCGGGCGGTTCGGCCTCGCGTACGCGGCCGGACGGGTAGAGGCGTCGTCCCGCGACGTGAATCGTACGGTCGGTGATTTCCGCTCGGGTCGCGGTGAGGGTGACCAGCGCTGGATCGAAGTACACCGGTAGCCATCGTGGTCGCCCCGTGCCCTCGATCTGCAACCACGACCGGCTGACCAGGCGGTGTTGCTGGCGGACCCGAGTGACCCGCACGGTGCGCGCGGTGTCCGAACGGCGGAACGGAAGCACGCCCAAAGCGACGGCAAGCCGGTATCCCGTGTACCCGGTTATGCCGAGCGCGACGGCCACGATGGCCGCCACCTGGTCCAGAGTGCCGAACGGCGCCCAGGCGGCACAGACCGCGAGGGCGCCGATCGTCACCGTGATCGGATAGGCCAAGGTGTGGCCCGATCCGAAGCTCACTTCAAGAAACCGATTTTCGTGTAGTCGTAAGACGCCAGGCCGGGGGCGCCGTAGTTCGCCAAGTCGGCGCGCACCGCGACATTGCCCGTGGACTGCATCAGGGGCAGCGAGTGGCCTTCCTCGAACACCTTGCGATCGACCTGGTTCGCCAGCTCAATGGCCTTCTTCGGGTCGAGTTCGGACACCGTCTGCTCGATCAGCGCGTTCAGTTCCGGCGATCCGATCCGGCCGTAGTTGCCCTGCAGGTCATTCGGGTTGTAGCCGTAGATCTGGTTCAGGCTGCCGAGCGGGAACGGGTCACCCACCCAGGTCCACTGGCCGACGTCGAAGTTGCCCGGCTGGATCACGTCGGTGAAGAAGCCCTTGCCCGGCTTGGTCTCGATGTTCAGCTTTACGCCGACCGCGGCCAGGTTCTGCTGGATGATCTGCGCGATCTGCACCCAGGTGTCCTCCTGGTACATGACGTCGCGGATCTCGAGTTTGCGGCCGTCCTTCTCGCGGACGTCGCCGTTGAGCTTCCAGCCCAGATCGTCGAGTTCCTTCGCCGCGGCGGCCGGGTCGAAGCCCAGGCTATTGTCCTGGTAGCCGGCCTGCCCCTGGATGTAGATGTGGTTGTTCAGTGGCTTCGGGTTCTCCACCAGGCCGTTCTGGATAGCGGTGACGATGCCCTGCCGGTCGATCGCCTTCGAGATGGCTACGCGCAGTTTCGGATCGGCGAGGATGGAGCCGGGCGCGCCGTTGAACGTGAAGTGGTTCCAGCTGTTGCCCGGCGCCCGCCGGATCGCGATGCCCTGGGTGTTGCGCGCGGTCCGCAGTTCGTCGCGCGTACCGAGCCCGACCGCGTCGATCTCGTTGTTCTGCAACGCGGGCAGTTGCGCGGAGGAGTCGAGCACACTGAAGGTGATCGTGTCGAGCTTGGGGGTGTCACCCCACCACTTGGGATTGCGGCCGAGGACGATTCGTCCCTGCGCCCGATCGGTGGACTGCACGAGGAACGGCCCTGCGGTCAGCGTGATGCCGTCGACCTCGCCCTTGTTGAACGCCTGGGGGTTCGCGGTGACGGATTTGGGGATAAGGAAGTTGTTCCCCGCGAACTGTCCGCGCCAATCGGCGAAGTGCTGCTTGAACGTGATGATCGCCTGCCGATCATCGACACCGCGCTCGACTTTCTCGACCCGGTCGAAGCCGTTGTTATTGGCGATCAAGAACGACTTGTCGGCACCGCTGAGCGCGTTGGCCTGGGATCGGATGTCCTCCCAGGTGATCGGTGTGCCGTCGGACCACACCGCCTTCGGGTTGATCGTGTAGGTCACCTGCTGGGGATCGGTATTGGTCAGCTGGACGTCAGTGAAGTAATCGGTGTTGATCGACAGCTCGCCGGCGGCGTTGGTCTTGAACGCCCGCGGCAACATCGGTCGCTCGATGGCCGTGATCTGGGCGTCGTTCCCGTCGTTGGACAAGCTGTTCCAGTTCGCGGGGAACGACGAGATCGCCAGTCGCAGGTTGCCGCCCTCGCGCAACTCGCTGACATCGTGCGGGTTGATGTCGTTGGTGGTGCCGAGTTCGGCGGCAGAGCCCGCCGGCGCGCCTTCGTCGTCGGAACTACACCCGGAGGCCACCAATCCGATCGCGACGGCGGCGATCGCCAGACGTGTCGTGAGTGAACGAATCCGCATGGTTCGCTCCTTCCCGCAGCGCTGCTGCGTGTCTACTTCAGGAAACCGATCTTGGTGTAGTCGTACGACGCGAGCCCGGGGGAGCCGTAATTGGCGATGTCGGCGCGTACGCCGAAGTTTCCTTCCGATTGGGTCAGCGGTAGCGAGTGGCCCTCTTCGAAGACCGCGCGATCTACTTGATTGGCCAGTTCGATGGCCTTCGCGGGATCCAGCTCCGAGAGGGTGCGATCGATCAGGGCGTTGAGTTCCGGCGACCCGATCCGGCCGAAATTACCCTGCAGATCGTCGGGGTGGTAGGCGTAGATCTGCGGCAAGCTGCTCAGCGGAAACGCGTCGCCGGAGAAGATGAACTGAGCGGCGTCGAAATCACCGGGCTGGATGACTTCGGTGAAGTAGCCCGCACCCGGCCGGGTGTCGATCTGCAGCCCCACCCCGACGGCGGCCAGGTTCTGCTGGATGATCTGCGCGATCTGCACCCAGGTCGGGTCGTTGTACATGACGTCGCGGATGACCAGTTTGCGTCCGTCCTTCTCGCGGACGTCGCCGTTGAGCTTCCAGCCCAGATCATCGAGTTCCTTCGCCGCGGCGGCCGGGTCGTAGCCGAGACTGTTGTCGCGATAGCCCTCCTGCCCTTGCAGGAAGATGTGGTTGTTCAGCGGCTTCGGGTTCTCCACCAGACCGTTCTGGGTGGCGGTCGCGATGCCCTGCCGGTCGATCGCCTTCGAGATGGCTACGCGCAGTTTCGGATCGGCCAGGATGGAGCCGGGGGCGCCGTTGAAGGTGATGTGCCGCCAGCGATTGCCCGGTGCCCGGCGCACGACCATCCCCGAGGTGTTGCGGACGGTCTTGACGTCATCGATCGTGCTCAGCCGCACCGCGTCGAGTTCGTTGTTCTGCAGTGCGCCCACCCAGGCCGCGCGGTCGAGCACGCTGTAGGTGATGGTGTCCAGCTTCGGCCGCTCGCCCCACCACTTCGGGTTGCGTGCCAAGACGATGCGGCCCTGAGTGCGGTCGGTGGACTCGACCACGAAAGGCCCCGCGGTCGGACCCATCCGGTCGACCAAACTGTGGTTGAACGCCTCCGGGTCCGCGGTCACCGACTTCGGGAACAGCGCCATGTTCCCGGCGAACTGGCCCCGCCATTCCGCGTAGTGCTGCTTGAACGTGATGACGGCCTGCCGGTCGTCCACGCCGCGCTCGACTTTCTCGACCCTGTCGAACCCGTTGGTGATGGCGATCAGGAAGCGCTTGTCGGCGCCGCTGAGCGCGTTGGCCTGCGCGCGGATGTCCTCCCAGGTGATCGGGGTGCCATCGGACCACACGGCCGCAGGATTGATCGTGTAAGTGACCTGCTGCGGTTCGGTGCCGGTCAATTGGACGTCGGTGAAGTAGTCGGTGTTCACCGTCAGCTGCCCCGCCGCGTCGGTGTGGAACGCGCGCGGCATCAGTGGCCGCTCGATGTCGCCGATCTCGCCGTCGTTCCCGTCGTTGGACAGCGTGTTCCAGTTCGCCGGGAAGGTGGTGGTGGCCAAGCGCAGGTTGCCGCCCTCGCGCAGGTCGCCGGCCTCGTGCGGATTGATGTCGCTGGTGGTGCCGAGCGCGTCGGACAGGCCGGTCGCCGACTCACTGTCGTTCGCCCCGCACCCCGCGACCACCAGTCCGAGCGCGACGACCGGGACCGCCCAGCGTGCCGAGCGTCGCCGGGTGCAGCCTCGGGTGGACCGGATTCGCATCGTGCTCCCTTTCCTACCGGATCACGGCCGGCACCGGCACGGCGTCGATCAGCGCCCGGGTGTATTCGTGCGTCGGCGCCGCGAAGATCTGCTCGGCGGAGCCGTATTCCACGATCTTGCCCCGATACATCACGGCGATGTGGTGTGCGAGGTTCCGCACCACCGACAAGTCGTGCGAGACGAACAGGTAGGACAGCCCGCGCTCGGTCTGCAGATCGCGCAGCAGGTTCAGCACACCGGCCTGGATCGAGACGTCCAGCGAGGAGACCGGCTCGTCGAGCACCAGCAGTTCCGGGTCGAGGGCGAGCGCGCGGGCGATGCTGATGCGCTGCTTCTGGCCGCCGGAGAAGTCGGTGGGGTAGCGGTCGGCGTGCTCGGGGCGCAGGCCGACCTGCTCGAGCAGTTGCGGGACACGGCGTGCGATTTCGGCCTTCGGACGCCCGTCGATGCGCAACGGCTCGGCCACCGCGTCGAAGATCGGCAGGCGCGGGTCGAGCGAGGCGGTGGGATCCTGGAAGACGATCTGCATCTTGCGGCGGATCTCCCGCTTGCGGGCCTTGCTCAGCGACGCGACGTCGCTGCCCATGATCTCGATCGCGCCCGCCTGCGGGGTGACCAGATCGAGGATCTGGGTGAGCGTGGTGGACTTGCCGGAGCCGGACTCACCGACCAGCGCCAACGTCCGCCCGCGACGCACCTCGAAACTGATGCCGTCGACCGCCCTGATCTCGCCCTTGCGGCGGCGCAGCAGCACGCCCGACGTGATCGGGAAAACCTTCACCAGATCCGAGACCCGCAGCACCACATCCGACTCCACCTCGGCCTCGGCGTCCGGCTCGGAGATCTCGCTGCGATAGGCCTCGAACAGCGCGTCGGTGCCGACCTCGCCGGTACGGATGCAGGCGGCGGCGTGCCCGGGTTCGATCGGGTCCAGCGGGGGTTCCGCGGCGGTGCAGTCCTCGATCGAGACCGGGCAGCGCGGCGCGAAGGAGCATCCCGGCGGCAGCGCGTGCATGGCGGGCGGTGCGCCGACGATCGGGATCAGCGGACGTCGAGCCGGGCCGTCCATGCGCGGAATCGAGCCGAGCAGGCCCACGGTGTAGGGCATCCGCGGCGCGTTGAACAGGTCCGCGGTGGTGGCGGTCTCGACGATCCTGCCCGCGTACATGACGGCTACCCGGTCGGCCAGCGTGGCGGCGATGCCCATGTCGTGGGTGATCATGATGACGCCGGCGCCGGTGATGTCACGCGCCTTGCGCAGCAGGTTCAGGATCTGCTTCTGCACCGTCACGTCCAGCGCGGTGGTCGGCTCGTCGCAGATGATCAGCGCCGGATCGTTCGCGATCGCCATCGCGATGACCACGCGCTGACGCTGACCGCCGGAGAACTCGTGCGGAAACGCCTTCGCCCGCACCTCGGGATCCGGGATGCCGACCAGGTCGAGCAGCTCCACCGCGCGCTCGGCGGCTTCGCTCCTGCCCATCTTGCCGTGGGCCAGCAGGGCTTCGGCGATCTGATCGCCCACCCGGTACACCGGCGTGAGCGCGGAGAGCGGGTCCTGGAACACCATGCTGATGGCGCTGCCGCGCAGCTTGGACAGTTCGCGATCGCCGAGCCCGAGCAGTTCGCGTCCGTGGAACCGGATGGAACCGGTGATCCGCGCCTGCTCCGGCAGCAGCCCCATCACGGCCAGCGAGGACACCGACTTGCCCGAACCGGACTCACCGACGATGGCGAGCACCTCGCCGTCGGACACCGTGTAGGTGACGCCGCGGACCGCGTCGATCCGGCCTTCCTCGCTGGGGAAGGACACCCGCAGATCGGTGATCTCCAGCAGCGGCGCGGTCGAGGCCGTCTGCTGGGTTGCTCCTGCGCTGGTCATGCTTTCGCCTTCTTCTTCGACCGAGCCCGCTTCGCGCCGGGGTCGAACGCGTCGCGCAGTCCGTCACCCACGAGGTTCGCGCACAGCACGGTGATGATCAGCAGACCACCCGCGAACAGGAACAGCCAGGGATAGGTCAACGCTGATTTGGTGCCCGCGGCGATCAGCGAGCCGAGCGACACATCCGGCGGCTGCACACCGAACCCGAGGAAGCTCAGCCCCGTTTCGGCCATGATCGCCGAGCCGACGGTGAGGGTGGTGTCGATGATCAGGATCGAGGCGATGTTCGGGATCACGTGACTGAGGATCACCGTGCGGGTGGGCGCTCCCATGTACCTTGCGGCCCGGACGAATTCGCGATCGCGCAGGCTCAATGTCAGGCCACGCACGATCCGCGCCGAGATCATCCAGCCGAAGCAGGACAGCAGGACGATGAGCAACAGGATGGAACCGCTGCCCTTGGTGCGCGGTGCGAACAGCGCGATGATGATGAAACTCGGCACCACCAGCAGCAGGTCGACCAGCCACATGATCGCGCGGTCGGTCCACCCGCCGAGCAATCCGGCCAGCGCACCGGCGGTGGCCGCGATGGTAGTGGACAACACTGCTACGCACAGGCCGATGACCAGGGACTTCTGCAATCCGCGCAGGGTTTGCGCGAGCACGTCCTGACCGATCTGGGTGGTGCCGAACGGATGCTCCAGGCTCGGCGGCTTCAGCAGGGCGGTGTAGTCCAATTGCTGGTAGTCGTAGGGCAGCAGGGGCGGGAGCGCGAAGCTCGCGACGAACAGCACGATGAGGATCGAGCCACCCGCGACGGCCGGCTTGTTGCGCAGGAAGCGCCGCAGGACCAGCCTGCGCCGCCCGGTCGCGGTGACCTCGGGGGCGCCTTGGACGATGATTTCGGCTTCTGTCATCCCACACGCACCCTCGGGTCGAGAAACGCGTACACGATGTCGGACAGCAGACCCGACACCAGCACGACCAGTCCGGCGAACGCGGTCACCGTCACCACGACATACAGATCCTGGGCGTTGATCGAGTCGACCAGCCACTCGCCGACGCCGTGCCAGCCGAAGATCTTCTCGGTGAACGTCGCGCCGGTGATCAGGCCGCCGAGACTGTAGGCGAACAGCGTGGCCATCGGGATCAGCGCCGTGCGCAGCCCGTGCTTGTACAGCGCCTTGCTGCGGGTGAGACCTTTCGCGCGAGCGGTACGGATGAAATCGCTCTGCAGTACGTCGAGCATGGCGTTGCGCTGGTAGCGGCTGTAACCGGCCATGGCCCCGAGGGCCAGCGCGGTGGTGGGCAGCACCAGGTGCTGGATGCGGTCGAGCAACTGTGGCCAGAGCCCGTCGATCTTGTTCGCCGACGTCTCGCCGGTATACAGGAAGATCTGCGATCCGGTGAGCGAATTGATCTCCAGCGCACCGTATTTCAGCAGCGTCGCGAGCAAGAACACCGGCGTGCTCAGCACCAGGAGTGAGATCACGGTGGTGAAATAGTCGCTGAACTTGTATTGCCGGATCGCACCCGCCGCACCGATCAGCACGCCGAGCACCGTGCCGACCAGCGAGCCGACGACCAGCAGCCGCAGACTCACCGCCACCCGCCGCGGCAGCTCCGCGCTCACCGGCTGACCGGCCAGCGTGGTGCCGAAGTCGCCCTGCGGAATGCCCTTCAGCCAGGTGAGATAGCGCTGCGGGATCGGATCGTTGAGATGCAACTCCTCGGCCTTGGCGTCGATCACTGCCTGTGGCGGGCGCGGGTTGCGTTGTTCGAGACTGTCCAGCGGCCGGAACGTCAGTGACGCCAGGCTGAACGTCAGGAACGAAGCCAGCAGCAACAGCACGACATAGTTGAGCGCGCGTCGTAGCAGGAAGCCGGTCATCAGTCCTCTGGTCTTTCGGCTGGACGGGCCAGCGTCGGTATTAGCCCCGATCATAAGGACGTGGTCGGCGGCGCGCGTGCCACATGACATCCGGGCATGTCCGAGGCATGGCCGGACACGGGGCCGGGAACGCCGCGGAAGCCGTCCGGCAGGATGGAATGGGTGACGCCCCTGCACCTGCCCAAGCCGAAGATGGTCGCCACCGATGTGGACGGCACGCTGATCGATCACGACGAGCGGGTCACCGCGCGGACCAAGGCGGCGGTAGGCGCCCTGATCGCCGACGGTGTGCCGTTCGTGCTGGCCACCGGGCGTCCGCCGCGCTGGATCGCCCCGGTGGTGCAGGGCCTGGGCTACGCGCCGCTGTGCGTGTGCGGCAATGGTGCGGTGATCTACGACAGCGCCGCCGACCGGGTACTGGCCAGCATGACGTTGGACGTGCCCACGCTCTCCTGGCTCGCCGACGTCGCCGAGCGGGCGCTGCCCGGCTGCGGTCTCGCGGCCGAACGCGTCGGCGAGAGCGCGCACGACGCGGTGACCCCGCAGTTCGTCAGCTCGCCGCAGTACGAGCACGCCTGGCTGAACCCCGACGACACCTCGGTGGCCCGCGAGGAGGTCATCGACGCGCCCGCCATCAAGATGCTGATCCGCTTACCGGGCGCGCGCAGCTCGGACATGCGCACGGTGCTCGCTCCGCTGATCGGCGAACGAGCCGACATCACCTACTCGACCGAGCACGGACTCATCGAACTGTCCGCGCCCGGCATCACCAAAGCCGCGGGCCTGTCCGTGGTCGCCCAGCGACTCGGCGTGGACGAGGCGACCATTGTCGCGTTCGGCGACATGCCCAACGACGTCCCCATGCTCACCATGGCCGGCCACGGCGTCGCGATGCGCAACGCCCACCCGGAGGCCCTCGCCGCGGCCGACGAGATCGCCGAATCGAATTCCGACGACGGAGTCGCACGCGTCCTCGAACGCTGGTGGACATGAGCTGGTTTTCGCTTCGCAGCGCCGCGAACGGGCGATGCTCTCTCGCGTTGGTCGTCAGGGGGCGCGGGTCGCGCGGGCGGTGAAGTATCCGGAACGACGCGGAGCCCGCGCACCGTGCGCGGGCTCCGGATCAGGTCGGGTCGTTCGCGATCAACCTTCGGGGGATGGCGATGAGTTGGCGAATGTGTCTCCGGAAGGGGGCGCGACCTCGGGTGCTGGAACGTGCGGTCGCTGGACGGCGTCCGGCTTCTGCGCGCCTGGCGGGGACGGACCGAGCGAGGCTGGAATGCCTGCTTCCGCCGGTCCTTGGGTGAGCGGAGGCTGTCCCTCGGGACCGGCGGGAGTCGGGGCGCCTGCCTCTGCGGGTCCTTGGGTGGATGGGGTCTGTCCCTCGGGCCCGGCCGGAGTCGGGGCGCCTGCCCCTGCGGGTCCTTGGGCGAGTGGGGTCTGTCCCTCGGGACCGATCGGAGTCCGAGCGCCCGCCTCCGCCGGAGCCTGGGCGAGTGGGGTTCGCGCCTCGGGAGCAGGGCCGACGACGGAGGGCGCGGGGGTACCAGCCGGAACCGGCGCGCTGTCCGGAGCCGGTGTTCGACCCGCAACCGGGGCGCTCACCTGGGCCGCGACCGGATTGCGGCCCATTTCCTCCTGGTAGGTGTCGTTGTAGGTCTTCCACACCGTCGTGACGATGCCGGTGAGCTGGTTGAGGATCAGTGAGCCGTGCTCGAAGTCGGCGCGCAGGCCGTCCGGGACCGGGTAGGCGTTGCGCAGCGGGAGTCCGAGGACGCCCGCGTCGGCGCCGAGTTGCAGGAAGCGGTCCAGGATGGTGCCGATTACTTCGACGACCTGCCCGTCCGCCGCGGTGTAGACGTAGCCGTTGGAGAACTGCGCGTACTGCCGGCCGTGCACGGCGGGCAGCACGTCGGATCGCACGGGCCCGAGCGGTCCGTCCGGTCCCCCGGACTGCGACCAGTGCCTGGCGATGATGTTGTCGTGCACCATGTTCAGCAGCTTGGTGGTGAGCGCGGCGAGGGCCGCCACATCGGATTCGCTGGGTGCGGGGGGTTGGCTGTCGTGCGTGCGGGGCGCGCTCGGCGCACCGGCGGCGATGTCGCGGATCCGATCCATCAGCGCGTACGCGGCGTCACCGGGGCAGGTGGTGTTGCCGACGTCGCGATGCGCGAAGACGATCGGCAACCGCACGGCTTCGCCCTGTGCGTACGGGGTGAAAGAAGTGCCCTCGGAGTACATCGTGGTGTGGCCCTTGGGATCGAGTCCGGCGACCTTGGCGCGCCAGCCGACGAAAGCCCCGAGCGCCTCGATCGACGCCTCGGTCGGTTGCTCGGACTCGTAGTTGCCCATCAGGGCCACGCCCGAAGTGTTCTCGTTGAACCCGCCCGCGTGCGCACCCTGCACCGGGCGGTCGAGGCCGCCGAAGCGTCCCTCGAAGACCTGGCCGTACTTGTCCACCAGCGCGTTGTAGCCGATGTCGCACCAGCCCAACGTTTTCGCGTGGTAGGTGTAGATCGCGCGGACGATTCCCGCCGACTCGGACTTGCTGTAGTCGTTGCGGCCTGCGGTGTGGTGCACGGTGACGCCGCCGATGTGGTCGTCGTAGGTCGGCTGATCGCAGCGGATGGATTCGTCGGCGCCCCACTGGGCGCGGGTGATCACGCCCGGCCCGCCGCCGGGCAGCTCTGCGGCGACGTTGTGCAGCGCGTCGTCGACGGCGCCGCGGCCCGGATCGATGAGCACGGCGGTCAGGTCGGCGGGCTGCTGGGCCTGGTCGTCGGAGCGCGGCACGGGTTGCCGGGCCGGGTCGCCCAGCTGCGCGACCGGGCCGCCCACGATGGGGGCTGTCTCGGCCACCGGCCGGATCGTCTCTGCCGCCGCCTGCTTGCGCGTGACCAGGACCTGGACCGCGTTGGTGTCGCCGACATAGATCGGTTCGGTGCCGTTGGTCGGGCCGGGGCCGGAACGGTCGGTGCGGTGGGTGTCGACCGGTTCGGCGTCGTACCAGGGCCCCCACGTGCCGTCGGGCTGCCGAGCGCGGATCGTGGCCGTGGTGTCGGCCAACTCCTTGGCGGTGAGCGCGACCATGCTGAAGGGAGTCTCGCTGGAGAGTTCCTTCACCTGGGCCCCCACTTGGCTCATCAGTTGGGGGGTCACGGCGCCGGGAGACAGCGCGGGCGTGTCGGGAGTAGTGCCGGGCTGGAGCCGGGCGGGATCGGCGATGAAGCGCACACTGCCCGGTGCGCGTTCGGGAAGCGGCTGAGCAGGGGAATTCGGCCGGTCGGTGGTCCGGCTCGAAATGTTGGGGCCGGAGGTTTGGCCGGAATGAGAACTGGGTAGTCGTATTTCTTCTGGCCGCGGTACGTCCGGGGGTAGGGGCGGTGAGTCGGCAATCGGAATGGACTCCGGAATCGGCAGCATGCGCAGATCGGAAAGATGCAGATCAGGCAGGCTCAGTCCGGTGAGTTCACGCAGCGGCAGCACGATATCGGGCGCGTTCGTGAGCGCGACCTCGGCGAGTTCGGCCGGTACGGCGGCCGAACTCGTGGTGTTGGCGCTGCGGTAGTCGGTCGAATCATCGAGCGCGAGGGTGGCGAGCGGGGCCGCTACCGCGAGGGTCGTGACTACCGGGAGCACGTAGGAGCGTTTCGGTTTGCGGTACCGCACGAGCGTCTCCAATCAGGTCGAACCGGCGATCACCTGCGATTCAGATTGCTTCCTGATGTATCAATGATCACAATAGCCACAATTGTCACATAACTAAACCTCTTGTTGAGGATTATGTGATTGCTTGAATGTAACTCTTGGATCGCTGTCCTATCTACGCACCATGCCTGATCGATCCGCCCTGGAAACCGTGGGAGTGCACGTATGCGCCGTAATGCGAACACGCGGAGGGCATAAAAATGCTGGTGAGAAGTATCTTCGAGAGCTTCGGACGTAAGGGGCCGCGCCGGCTGCCAGGTGGCGGACCGGTGATCCGTCCTGTGTTGCTTTGTGGAGTCCTGCTGATTGCTAGCGCGGTGGTGACGCTGGCTGCCGCGCGGGATGATGTCCCGTTTCAGACACTGGCTGGTCCAGGCCACGGTCGGGGCATGAGCCAGCTGGGCGCGTTCGAGAGCGCTCGCGAGGGATGGTCGGCCGAACGCATCCTCGCGCATTTCTACCCAGGCGCGGCGCTCGCCACCATCGCGCCGACGGCCGTTCGCGTCCGGCTCACGGGGCAGGACGATTCGTCTGTCGACGCCTTCGCCGCCGCCGGTCTGCGCGTGGGCGGTCGGGAGGTCGCGCCCGGCCAGGTCGCGCATCTGACGCCGCTGCCAGGTGGCGGCGCGAACGTGGCGGTGACCGTCGGCTGCGACGGCGACGTGCTGTGGCAGGCGCAAACCGACGACCCGTGGCTACATCCCATCGATGCGCGGCCGAATCGTCCTGCGGCAGAACATCTCACGCTGTGCGGCGGCGCGGCGTACCGCGGTGCGCTCGGGGTGGCGCTCCAGGGAGGCGCGGCCCGCACGATCAACCAGGTGGACGTCGAGGACTATCTGCTCGGCGTGGTTCCGGCCGAGGTGCAGGCCAACTGGGCGGACAAGGGCGCGGCAGAGGCGTTGCGCGCCCAGGCGATCGCGGCGCGCTCGTACGCCCTTGCCGAACAGCGTTATCCATTCGCTCAGACCTGCGACACCACCGACTGCCAGAGGTATCCAGGTACCGCGCAGGAGGACCCGCGGACGGCAGTAGCCGTCGCGGCCACGGCGGGCGCGGTCCTGCTGCGCGAAGGCCGGATCCTGCGGACGGAGTACTCCGCCGCGCCCGGTGGCGGGGAACCCGCCGACATCCGGACCATGGCCGTCGGACCCGCGCCCGGCGAGCTGGTCACCACCGTGCCACCCGACGATCCGCGCGAGCAGGCGGTCGCCGAGTCCGCGATCGATGCCGAGTACCGCCGCATCGGCGGCGCGAACAGCACCATCGGTACGCCGCTCGGGCCGGAGATGATCCTGCCCCGGCGTGCGGGTACCTACCGGCACTACACCAACGGCGTCATCATCGTGACGCCCACGTTGGGCGCGCAGGTCGTGGACTACTCCCGCATGCTGCAACCGGTGCCGGAAGTGGCTGAGGGGCAGGAGGGTCCGTCCGCGCCGTTGCCCGGCAGTGCGCCTTCTCCAGTTGCGGTCGCACCTGGTGGGGCTCAGTCCGGTGCCACTGCACCCGGCGGTGGGTCCACGCCTGGCGGCGCTACCGCGTTCGATGGTGCGGCTCAGCTCGACGGCGAGGCTCTGCCTGGTGTTGCGGCTGCCCCCGATGGTGCCGCTCTGCCTGGTGGTGCCGCTCTGCCTGGTGGTGCCGCTCTGCCTGGTGGTGCCGCTCTGCCTGGTGGTGCGGCTCAGTCTGGTGGTGCGGCTGCACCCGATGGTGCCGCTCCGCCTGGTGGTGCGGCTCTGCCTGGCGGTGCGGGTCAGCCAGATGGTCCGGCTCAGCCAGGTGGTGCGGTTTCACCTGGTGGTGCGGCGGCTGCTGCTGCTGCTGCCAATGAAATGGCCGCGCCGGGCCGTGGCGCTACGCCTCGTGGTGCTGGGGCGGCCCTCCCTTCGCTTGCGGAGCCTGTCGGCTCGTCACGAGCCGCAGGAGAAGTGCCCGCCACTCCGCCTGCCTGGCAGGCGCCCTCCCGCTAGTGCGGCGCCGCCCCGGTGCGGCGTCCGCTCTCGATCCTCGCCGCGGATGCCCAGTCCGGAGGTATGTCGCCGAGTGACTCGGCCAACGTGCGCAGCGAACCGGTCAACTGCTCTCGGGAGGTGCGGTCCAAGGCCGCGAGCAACCGCTGTTCGTTCGCCATGTGCTTGGGCTGCAGCCCGCTTATCAGTGCTCGGCCCTGCTCGGTGAGGTCGATCCCGACCGCCCGGCGATCTTCCGCGCACGGTTGGCGCACATCCAGGCGTTCGGCCTCCAGCCCGATCGGTTGGTGATGGCGCCTGAGGTCACCACGACCACCTGGAGCAACGGACCTGCGGTGGGGCCGCGCGCTGCTCGGCTAGGCGGTCGGTGCACCGACGGCACCGGCTCGTACGTGCCGTCGCCCGTACTGGTCCCCCTGCTCCGAGACTGCGCCGAGCGCCGGAAATTCCTGCTGAATACGGGGTTGACCTTGACGTAGCGTCAACTTGCAAGCTGGTTACACCGACGAGAGAGAAGGGAGGACAGGGTCATGGAAGCCGGGGAATGGTCCATTCAGGATCTGGCGAAGGCGGCCGGTACCACCAGTCGCACGCTGCGCCACTACGGGCAGCTGGGGCTGTTGCCGCCCAGCCGGATCGGCGCCAACGGCTACCGCTATTACGACCAGGACTCCCTCGTGCGGTTGCAACGCATCCTGCTGCTGCGGGAACTCGGGCTCGGCCTTCCGGTCATCGCCGAAGTCCTCGCCGGAGAGCAGGGCACCGCCGCCGCGCTGCGCACGCACCTGGAACTGCTGCGGCAGGAACAGGATCGGATCCGGCGGCAGATCGAGTCGGTGCAAACCACGCTGCACAAGACGGAAAGAGGTGAACAACTCGTGGCAGCAGAAGTTTTCGACGGCTTCGACCACACGCAGTACAAAGACGAGGTGATCGAACGCTGGGGCAAGGAGGCCTACGAGAGCGGTGACCGCTGGTGGCGCTCGATGTCCGACGCGGACAAGAAGACCTTCCAGCAGACCCATCTCGACATCGCCGCCGATTACGGCCGCGCACGCGCCGGCGGGCTCGCGCCCGACGCCGACGAGGTGCAGGCCATCGTCCAGCGCCACTACGACTGGATCGGCATCGGCTGGCAGGGCCGTCCGGTGGTGAAGGAGGCCTTCGTCAACCTCGGTGAGATGTACGTGGCCGACCCGCGTTTCGCGGTCAACTACGACGTGCACGGAGCGGGCACCGCCGAGTTCGTGCGCGACGCCATGAAGATCTACGCCGAGCAGCGGCTGTAGAGCACAACTACCCGACGGCCGGTACGCAGTCACGCGTACCGGCCGTCGACCGTTCGGTGGTCGTCCAACGCCACCCATTCCGCTGGGCAGGAGCCGGTTTCGAGTCACCGCAGTCACTCCCGCCGCACTGACGCGCGGTCCGGCTCGCTCGCCGTCGCACCGTATCCACGCCACGGCGTCCTAGGCCTGGTCGTCGTCGCGTCCGAGCGCGTGCATCAATTGGTCTTCGGTGATCGGCGGCACCGGAAGAGGATGAGCGGCCTCCGCGCGTAGGCCGTCGAGTATGAGGCCGAGGTTGCGGCGCCAGGCTTCGGGGGCGATCTGACTTGTCGCCTCGACGATCCTGGTGTGTGACCAGGTGATGAAGGCGATGTCCTCCAGTACCCAGTCGGTGCGCAGAACTCCGGCTTCCTGTGCGCGGGTGATGATCCGGCGCATCAGGCCGTGGCCGTATTCCTGGGCTCGAGCGATGGCGTGGCTGGGAGCCGCGCGTACGGCGAGTTCGCTGAGCAGCCGGTCGGCGGCTTGCAGCGCGCAGACCTGTTCCACCAGGTAGACGAACGACTCCCAGGGGTCGTCCATGGCCAGCGCGGCTTCGGCGATGCGGCTGCCGGCTTCGATCCGGTCCTCGACCGCCGCCGCGATGAGGTCGTCGCGGGTGGGGAAGCGGTTGTAGAGCGTGCCGATGGCGACCCCCGCGCGGGCGGCGATCTCCTTCAGCGGTGCGTCCAGGCCGCGTTCGGTGAAGACGGCGCGGGCGGCGGTCACGAGCGCGTCCCGGTTGCGCTGGGCATCGCTGCGTAACGGCTTGTCCACGCGCCGATCCTACAAATCGGTCGCCGCAAATATGTTGAGCATAGGTTCAACTTAAGCTAACGTCGAGCGTGAACTTGAACCATGGCTCAACTTATCGGGAGCGGAAATGACCAAGACCATCGCGATCTTCGGGTACGGCCCCGGCCTCGGGGTCGGCACCGGGCGCAGATTCGGACGCGAAGGGTTCCGCGTGGCGGTCATCGGGCGCGACCCCGAGAAGGCGCGGCGGCATGCCGAGGAGTTGACGGCCGAAGGCATCGAGGCCGCCGACTTTCCCGCGGACGTGACCGTCGCCGCGCAGGTCACGGGCGTGATCGAGAAAATCGAGGCGACCTTCGGGCCGATCGACGTGGCGATGCACGGCGCGGCGGGCAATATGAGCGACCGGCTGCCCTCCACCCTGGAGGTGGACATCCCCTCCCTCGACGTGCCGATCGCGCTGAAGCTGCACTCACCGATCCTGATGACGAGGGCGCTGGCGCCGGGAATGGTGGCGCGTGGCGACGGCGCGCTGCTGTTCTCGTCGGGCTCATCCGAGCATTTCGTAGCGCCCTACCTGGCGAACTTCGGTATCGCGCTGGCCGCGCAGCGCGGTTATCTGCGCCAGCTGGAGGTGGAACTGCGCGGCACCGGCGTCTACGTCGGGCTGCTCAATATCGGCGTGCTGATCGACCGCAGCAAAGCCGCGCAGATCATCGACGAGCACCCGGAGGTGATTCCCGAGGGCCTGGAGATCGTCCGGATGAGCGGCGACGAACTCGGTGACCACTACTGGCGGCTGTACACCGAGCAGGACAAGGTCGAGCTCGATGTAGGTTTCCCGGCCTGAGCGCGGCCGACACGAGGGAAGCACCTGGATCGCGTCCCGGTTCGTGGCGGCCCATGGGAACGGACAACACCGCGAAGCGGGCGCGCTCTTTCGGCCAGGGGAGTAAACAGCCCGTTGGTTGCCGACGAAGCCCATTTCGGCAAACATCGGGCGAAATCAGGAGGTCGGAGGGGTGAAATCGGGTGCGGTGAGCGGTGCCGCTCAGCGCACTTCCGACTCCACCCGGACGCGGCGAGGACTTCCGATACTCTGGGCTCCCGTGACCGTCGCATCGTCCCCGGGTAACTCCGTCCATTCCGCCTCACAGTTCGATCTGATCGTCGTCGGCTCCGGATTCTTCGGGCTGACCGTCGCCGAACGCGCCGCCACCGTGCTGGGTAAACGGGTTCTGGTGATCGAACGGCGCCACCACCTCGGTGGCAACGCCTATTCCGAGCCGGATCCGGAAACCGGGATCGAGATCCACAAGTACGGCGCCCACCTGTTCCACACGTCGAACAAGCGGGTGTGGGATTACGTCACGCAGTTCACCGAGTTCACCGGCTACCAGCACCGTGTCTTCGCGATGCACAAGGGTCAGGCCTACCAGTTCCCGATGGGCCTCGGCCTGGTCTCCCAGTTCTTCGGCCGCTATTTCTCGCCGGAAGAAGCCCGCGAGCTGATCGCGGAGCAGGCCGCGGAGATCGAGACCAAGGACGCGCAGAACCTCGAGGAGAAGGCCATCTCGCTGATCGGCCGCCCGCTCTACGAGGCGTTCGTGCGCGACTACACCGCCAAGCAGTGGCAGACCGACCCGAAGGAGCTGCCGGCGGGCAACATCACCCGGCTCCCGGTCCGCTACACCTTCGACAACCGGTACTTCAACGACACCTACGAGGGCCTGCCCCGCGAGGGCTACACGAAGTGGCTGGAGAACATGGCCGCCTCCGACCTGATCGAGGTGCGGCTGAACACCGACTGGTTCGAGGTGCGCGAGCAGCTGCGCGCCGAGAGCCCGGACGCGCCCGTCGTCTACACCGGCCCGCTGGATCGCTACTTCGACTACCGCGAGGGCGAGCTGGGCTGGCGCACCATCGATTTCGAGACCGAGGTGCTGCCGGTCGGCGACTTCCAGGGCACCTCGGTGATGAACTACAACGACGCGGACGTGCCCTACACCCGCATCATCGAGCCGCGCCACTTCCACCCGGAGCGCGAATACCCCACCGACAAGACCGTGATCATGCGGGAGTACTCGCGCTTCGCGCAGACCGGTGACGAGCCGTACTACCCGATCAACACCCCGGAGGACCGGTCCAAGCTGCTGGCCTACCGCGAGCTGGCCAAGCAGGAGACCGCCTCGGCGAAGGTCGTCTTCGGCGGCCGTCTCGGCACCTACCAGTACCTGGATATGCACATGGCGATCGGCAGCGCGCTGAGCATGTTCGACAACGTGCTGCGGCCGCACCTGGCCGACGGCGCGCCGCTCGTGGACCAGGAGGCTTAGGAGCACCCATGACCTCCCAATCCATTCTGGAAGACATGACCACCGAGACCCGCGCGAAGTCGCTGCTGCAACGCATCATCCTGCCCCGGCCGGGCGAGCCGCTGGACGTGCGCACGCTCTACGTCGAGGAGTCGCAGACCAACGCCCGGCGCGCGCACGCGACCACGCGCACCTCGCTGTCGATCGGCGCGGAGTCCGAGGTCTCGTTCTGCACCTACTTCAACGCGCTGCCCGCGAGCTACTGGCGGCGCTGGAGCGTCCTGTCCTCGGTGGTGCTGCGGCTGGAACTGGCCGGTCACGGCCGGGTGGACGTGTACCGCTCGAAGGCCGACGGCTCGCGAATCCACGTGCAGGGCAAGGAATTCGCCGTCGCGACCGGCGCCGATTCGGTGATCGTGGAATTCGAGACCGACCTGGGCCCGTTCGAGGACGGCGGCTGGATCTGGTTCGACATCACCACCGACACGGCGGTCACGCTGCTGTCCGGCGGCTGGTACGCGCCGGTCGAGGCGCCCGGCGAGGGCAGCATCGCGGTCGGCATGCCCACCTTCAACCGGCCCGCCGACGCGGTGAAAACCCTCGCCGCCCTCGGCTCGGATCCGCTGGTGCTGGAGAAGATCAAGTCCGTCATCATCCCGGACCAGGGCACCAAGAAGGTCGTCGACGAGCCCGGCTTCGCGGAGTCCTCGGCGGCGCTCGGTGATCGCCTGTCCATTCACGACCAGCCCAACCTCGGCGGCTCCGGCGGCTACAGCCGGGTCATGTACGAGGCGCTGAAGACCACCGACGCCGAGTACATCGTCTACATGGACGACGACATCGAGATCGAGCCGGACTCGATCCTGCGCGCGCTGGCCTTCGCCCGGTTCGCCAAGTCACCGGTGCTGGTCGGCGGCCAGATGCTCAACCTGCAGGAGCGCTCGCACCTGCACGTCATGGGCGAGGTCGTCGACCGCGGCATCTTCATGTGGACCGCGGCGCCGAACGTCGAGTACGACCACGATTTCTCGAAGTACCCGCTCAAGGACCGGGACAACTCGAAGCTGCTGCACCGGCGCATCGATGTCGATTTCAACGGCTGGTGGACCTGCGTCATCCCGCGTCGCGTCGCCGAGGAACTCGGCCAGCCGCTCCCGCTGTTCCTCAAGTGGGACGACGCGGAGTACGGCCTGCGCGCCCGTGCCGCCGGGTACCCGACCGTCACCCTGCCCGGCGCCGCCGTGTGGCACATGGCCTGGAGCGACAAGGACGACGCCATCGACTGGCAGGCGTACTTCCACCTGCGCAATCGCCTGGTGGTCGCCTCGCTGCACCTGCCGGGCAACGGGCGCGCCATGGTCGTCAACACGATCAAGGCCACCCTGAAGCACTTGCTGTGCCTGGAGTACTCGACGGTCGCGATCCAGAACCTGGCCATCCGCGACTTCCTCGCCGGCCCGGAACGGCTGTTCCAGCTGCTGCCGAGCGCGCTCGGCGCGGTGCACGAACTGCGCAAGCAGTACCCGGACGCGGTGATCCTGCCCTCGTCCACCGAACTGCCGCTGGCCAGCCACGTCGGTGTCGGAGCGGTCGGCGAGCCCGCCAACCCGATCGCCAAGGTGGTGCGGTTGGCCAAGGGCGTAGTGCACAATTTCCGCCCCGCGCACACCGAACATCACGACACCCCGCAGCTGAACGTGCCCACGCTGGACGCGCGCTGGTTCCTGCTCTCGCAGGTCGACGGCGTCACCGTCACCACGGCCGACGGTCGCGGCGTCGTCTACCGCAAGCGCGACCCGCGTCAGGCGCTCGGCCTGTTCAAGGAGGCCATGCGCCTGCGCAAGGAGCTGGCCGCCCGCTTCCCGGAGATGCAGCAGCGCTACCGCGCCGCTCACCCGCAGCTGACCAGCACCGCGGCGTGGGAGAAGGTCTTCGGCATCGACACGAAGGATGGGCAGCAGTGAGTCTCGGAGCGAGCGCCCCCGACGACGCGGCGGTGCAGCCGCCCCTGCACAGCGCGAACGGTCACGGCGGCCCGGTGTCGGCGCGACCGGCGGCTGCCGAGCAGGCGCCGCCGGAGGTCGCGATCATCAACGCCGTGCAGGCCACCCTCGGCGGCAAGCCCGCCGTGGTGTCCGCGGCGCGCGGGCTGTCGCACTTCGGTGAACACGCGCTCGGCTGGGTCGGCATCGCCGCCGCTGGCTGGCTGGTGGACAAGCCGCGGCGCAGACAGTGGGCCGGGGTCGCGGTGGGCGCCGTCGGCGCGCACGCTGCCTCGATCGTCATCAAGCGCGTGGTCCGCCGTCCGCGGCCGAACGATCCGTCGGTGCAGGTCAACGTGGGGACGCCGAGCAAACTCAGCTTCCCGTCCTCGCACGCGACCTCCACGACGGCGGCGGCCGTGTTGCTCGGCAGATTGACCGGGCTACCCTTGCCTGCGGTGCTCGTCCCCCCGATGCTGCTTTCCCGGGTGGTCCTCGGGGTGCACTACCCCTCCGACGTGCTCGCCGGTTCCGCGCTCGGCGCCGCGTCCGCCGCCGCCCTGCTCGCCGCCGAAAAGAGACTCGACAGTGACCGCACAAGAAAGAGCCTTGGTTGACATGAGTGAAGAGCCGACCGGCGCCGACCTCGCCGAGGCGGTAGTCAAGGGTCCGCCCAAGACGCTGGCCGGCGGTCTGTTCAAGGCAGTCCGTCCGCGGCAGTGGGTCAAGAACGTCCTGGTGCTCGCCGCCCCGCTGGCCGCGGGCACGGCCACCGACGTGAACGTGCTCGCGCCCGTCGGTATCGCCTTCGTGGTGTTCTGCATGGCGGCCTCGGGCATCTACCTGGTGAACGACGCGCTCGACGTGGAGGCCGACCGGGCGCACCCGACCAAGCGCTTCCGGCCGATCGCCGCGGGCGTGGTCCCGGTGAACCTGGCCTACCTGCTGTCGGCGGCGCTGCTCGCCGGATCGATCGCGGGGTCGTTCCTCGCGTCGTGGCACCTGGCCGTGGTGATGGCGGTCTACATCGGTGTCCAGCTGGCCTACTGCTTCGGCCTGAAGCACCAAGCCGTGCTGGACATCTGCATCGTCTCCTCGGGCTTCCTGCTGCGCGCTGTGGCCGGTGGCGCCGCCGCGAACATCGAACTGTCGCAGTGGTTCCTGCTGATCATGGCCTTCGGCTCGTTGTTCATGGCGGCGGGCAAGCGCTACGCGGAATTGCAGATCGCGCTGAGAACCGGCGCCAAGATCCGCAAGTCGCTGGAGTACTACACGCCCACCTACCTGCGTTTCATCTGGACCCTGGCCGCTACGGCGGTCGTGGTGTTCTACGGGCTCTGGGCGTTTCAGCAGGACGGCATCAAAGACACCAACTGGTTCGCGATCTCGATGCTCCCGTTTACCATCGCAATCCTGCGTTACGCGGTCGACGTCGATGGCGGCGAGGCCGGGGAACCAGAAGAGATCGCGCTGGGGGACCGCATCCTCCAGTTCCTCGCAATCGCCTGGATCGGAGCGGTAGGTGTCGCTGTCTATCTCACCTGACGAGATGCTGGTAGCGGAGCGAACGGAATACGCGGCGCAGCGGCAGGCCGATGAGCAGAGCCGCTCCGCGTCGCGGTTCGCGCGTCTATCCAAAACCATGTTCGTCGGTGGGATCGCGCTCACCGTTGTCCTTTTCGCGATCGGTGGCTGGCAGCGGCGGTGGATCGCCGACGACGGCCTCATCGTGTTGCGCACCGTGCGCAACCTGCTGGCGGGCAACGGGCCCGTCTTCAACGAGGGCGAGCGCGTCGAAACCAACACCAGCACCGCGTGGACCTATCTGGTCTGGTTCTTCAGCTGGCTGACCCAGGCGCGGCTCGAGTACGTGGTGCTCGGCGTCGCACTCACGGTGTCGCTGGCCGCGGTGGTGTTCGCCATGCTCGGTTCCGCGCGGCTGTGGGGCGGGGCAGCCGCCGGGCTGTTGCTGCCCGCGGGTGTGCTGGTCTACATCGCACTGCCCCCGGCCCGCGACTACGTCACCTCGGGCCTGGAAAGCGGTCTGGTGATCTGCTGGATCGGCCTGCTGTGGTGGCAGCTGATGCGCTGGAGTCAGGCGAAGTCGGTGCGCGTGCCCGGCCTGATCGGACTGGTCTTCCTCGCCGGTCTCGCGCCGCTGATCCGTCCCGAGATGACGCTGGTCGGCGCGCTGGCGCTGTTGATGATCTTCTGTGCCCCCATGCCGGAGAGCAGGGTGCGCCCGATCGTGCTGCGCGCGGTGATCGTCGTGGTGGCGGGGCTGGTTCCGCTGGGCTATCAGATCTGGCGGATGGGCTACTACGGCCTGCCGTACCCGAACACCGCCGTCGCGAAGGACGCGGGCGGCGCGAAGTGGGGGCAGGGCTTCACCTACCTCTGGGACCTGGTCGGTCCGTACTTCCTGTGGGCGCCCTTGCTGGCGCTGCTGATCGCCGGTGTGCTCGCCGCGCGCACGCGGGCGCGCCGCACCGCCCCTGCCGATGGAGACGCGGCGCGCGGCTGGTCGGCCGGCCGAGTCCGGCAGTGGCTGCGCTCGCCGGGCGCGGTGGTCACCTTGGTCCTGGTCAGCGGATTCCTGCTGACCCTGTACGCGCTGCGGGTCGGCGGTGACTTCATGCACGGCCGCATGCTGCTGCCGCAGCTGTTCCTGCTGCTGCTCCCGGTCGCTGTGCTTCCCATTCGAGTGCCGCAGGGTGGCCTGCGCGCGGCGACAGCCGCCGACTGGCCCCTCGCGGCGCTCGCGGTCGCCTTCGTCGGCGTCACGGGCTGGGCGCTGTTCGCGGCCGACACCACCGCGATCAAGACCGGCACCAAGATCAGCTCGACCGGCATCGTCGACGAGCGCGTCTATTACGTCCTCAACACCGGGCACGACCACCCGATCCTGGCCGAGGACTACT
Source organism: Nocardia gipuzkoensis (assembly GCF_021183645.1). Classification (NCBI taxonomy): domain Bacteria; kingdom Bacillati; phylum Actinomycetota; class Actinomycetes; order Mycobacteriales; family Nocardiaceae; genus Nocardia; species Nocardia gipuzkoensis. The sequence goes on from NZ_CP089225.1 coordinate 2,983,564, forward strand.
TGGACTACCCGCGCATCCGCGCGATGGTCAACGACATCACCAACACCCCGAACGGCGGCCTGCTGCTCAACTCGCCCTCGTTCATGTTCTGGTACATCGCTCCGCCACCGCAGCCCATTCCGGACGGCGGCGCCGGGCACACGGTCTACTTCCTGAATCTCGGAATGACCAGCATGAACGTCCCGCTGGACGTGCCGGTGATCGATCCGATGGGCCTGGCCTATCCGCTGGCGGCGCACACCGATCGGCTCACCGACGGACGGATCGGGCACGACAAGAGCCTCTACCCGGACTGGGTCGTCGTCGACACCGGCATGGTGGACAGGAAGCCGTGGATGCCCTGGTACCTGGACGAGAAGTGGGTCACCCAGGCGCGCACCGCGATGTCCTGCCCCGACACCCAGGCGCTGATGATCTCCCACCGTGATCCGCTCACCTTCGAACGTTTCCGGCACAATCTGCGCAACGCGCTGCGGTTCGCGAAGTACCGCATCGACCGGGTGCCGAAGTACGAGATCCAGCGTTGCGGGCTGGTCGATCCGTTCCCCCAACCGCTCGCGCCGCGCTGACGCCGGAATCACACTGGGCCCATCCGTCGCGATGGGCCCAGTGATCACGACCTCCGAGGTAGATTGAGTGGCGTACGCCGCTTTATCTCTTTTTGGTAACGCCTCCGTGTCGATACCGATATACGCTACGACCGTATGCCCGGCCTGGCGTCCACCGGTCGTGGGCATCGGCGGGTTACCGTGTGGACGGCTTGCCGCTGTCGCTTGTGAAAACGAAAGGTTGAAACTGATGCGAGGCGTGATCGGGCGTCGTCTTGAAAATCGAAGAGCAGGTTCTTGGCTCAAGCGCTCCATGCTGGTGTCGCTGGCTGTTCTGCTACCGCTCGGGGTGTCGGTGGCAGGTCCTGCCGCCCCGGCCTCCGCCGCGTTCAATCCGGACGGGTTCGACTTCTGGGTCGATTCCGAGATGGGGCCGATCAAGTCGCGCGTTTTCCGCGCCGCCGACGGCAACACCGGGCGCGTGGTCTACGCGCTGGACGGCATGCGGGCGCGTACCGACCTGAGCGGCTGGGAGATCGACACCGAGGTCGTCCGCGAGCTGACCAAGTGGAACATCAACGTGGTCATGCCGGTCGGCGGCCCGTCCAGCTTCTACGCCGACTGGAACGGGCCGAGCGACTTCTTCGGCCTGGGCAGCGCGGGCTCGTCCTCCACCGGTTCGGCGAACTCGGGCTCGGGCCTGCTCACCGGTTCCGCCGGCGGACCGGGCAAGACCAGCACCTACAAGTGGGAAACCTTCCTCACCAACAACTTGCGCTGGGCGCTGCGCGACCGGCTCGGGTTCAACCCGAACGGCAACGGCGTGTTCGGTCTGTCCATGGGCGGCAGCGCCGCGCTCACCCTGGCGGCCTACCACCCCGACCAGTTCCGCTACGCGGGTTCGTACTCCGGGTACCTGAACATCTCCGCGCCGGGCATGCGCGAGGCGCTGCGCGTGGCGATGCTGGACGCGGGCGGCTACAACATCGACGCGATGGCGCCGCCGTGGGGCCCGCAGTGGCTGCGGATGGACCCGTTCGTGTTCGCGCCGCGGCTGAAGGCCAACAACACCCGCCTGTGGGTCTCGGCCGGTAGCGGCCTGCCCAGCGGGGTCGACGGCCTGAGCTTCAACACCATCAACGCGATGGGTCTGGAAGCGCTGGCCCTGGCCAACACCCGGGCCTTCCAGGTCCGCATGCTCACCCTGGGCGCGAACAATGTCACCTACGACTTCCCTGCCGTGGGTGTGCACAACTGGAACTACTGGGCCGATGAGGTCTACCGGATGATCCCGGACCTGTCCGCGAACATCGGGTAACAAGCCCGGACAAGCTCGGCGAAAGACCGCTTCGCGTCAATGGCGCGGGCGGTCTTTCGGCGTTTCCACGGACGTCCGTGGGTACACGAGCAACGAATACGAAGAGAAAACGCCTTCGGTAGTTGTGGTATGGATCACCATCCAGCAACATGAAGGCATTCGCTTCCGATTGATACACGAACAACATGCACCAAGGTCGATTCGTCCGAGTACTGGCGGAAGTCGTGCCTCGGTGCCTGATGAGGGTGCCGGTAGAGATCGCTAGATGTTTGCTGATCAGGCCGCCTGAGGGAAAGGTCGAATGTGATGCGAAGTGCGCGCAGCAAGCGCGGGCCCGAGAGGTCTCGAACATCCGGTTCCTGGTTGCGAAGGTCCGTTCTCGGCGTCGCCGTGGCGATGCTGTTGCCGCTCGGCACGGCCATCGCGGGCTCGGGCGCCACGGCATCGGCCGCGTTCAACCCCGCGGCCTTCGACTTCTGGGTCGACTCCGGCATGGGGCCGATCAAGACCCGGATCCTGCGCGCCGCGGACGGCAACACCAACCGCGTCGCCTACGTGCTGGACGGCATGCGGGCGCCGGAGTCGCTGAACGGCTGGGAGATCGAGACCAACATCCCGGAGGTTCTGGCCGGTCGGAACATCAACGTGGTGATGCCGGTCGGCGGCATGTCGAGCTTCTACGCCGACTGGAACTCGGCCAGCGAGTTCTTCGGCGTCCCGGCGGGCAGCGGCTCCAGCACCGGCTCCGGCGGACTGGACGGGTTCGCGGGCGGACCGGGCAAGAGCTACCGCTACCAGTGGGAGACCTTCCTGACCAACAACCTGCGCTGGGCGCTGCGCGACCGGCTGGGATTCAACCCCTACCGCAACGGCGCCTTCGGCTTGTCGATGGGTGGCAGCGCGGCACTGACCCTGGCGGCCTACCACCCGGACCAGTTCAGCTTCGCCGGCTCGTTCTCCGGCTACCTGAACAACTCGGCGCCGGGCATGCGGGAGGCGATCCGCGCCGCCATGCTGGACGCGGGCGGCTACAACGTCGACTCGATGGCCCCGCCGTGGAGCCCGCAGTGGCTGCACATGGACCCGTTCGTCTTCGCGCCCAATCTGGTCCGCAACGGCACCCGCCTGTGGATCGCCGCCGCCAGCGGCCTGCCCGCGAGCAGCGACCCGCCGAGCTTCGGCACCCTCAACGGCATGGGGCTGGAGACACTGGCGCTGGCGAACACCCGCGCCTTCCAGGTCCGGATGGGGAGTCTGGGCGGCGGCAACGCGGTCTACTCCTTCCCGCCGTTCGGTATCCACGCCTGGAACAACTGGGCCGACGAGGCGATGCGGATGATTCCGGATATGTCGGCGCACATCGGCTGAAATTTTGGCAGCGCCAGCGGCGCTGCGTGTTCGCGGCCCCTGGATGGCTCGCGTCCGAGCGGACGAGACTCGCGCCTGCGGCGCATGCGCTGTGTTTGTTTTGCAGCGCCTGCGGCGCCGCGTGTTCGCGGCCCCGAGAAGTCTCGCGTCCGAGCGACCGAGACTCGCGCCTGCGGCGCATGCGCTTCGGTCACTCGGACGCGAGACGGGCCGCGAACGGTGCTCGTAAGACTCGCACCCGGCGGGGTTAGGGGGTTGGGGTGCTGTGTTTTAAGGCTCAGGGGTGGTTAGGGGGAACATTGATTCGTTTTGTTCGGTGGCTTCCTTTTGGGGGGAGTCGTGTGGGGGGTGGGGTAGCCGGGAGGGGGGTGGAGGGCCTCGGCGTTGGGTGGTTGAGGGGTGCGGCGCGCTGGTGGTGGGGGACGGGCCCCTCTGTACGTTTGCTACTTGATCGCTGATGTATGGTCATCGGTGATGGGAGCTGTTTGCTCGAGGTTATTTCCGGACTGATCACGGTAGATCTCGGTCCCGATCACGGTCCGGTCACGGGCTTCGGCGCGGTGTAGCTCACGCGCTCGGATGCGCGGGTGCGGGCCGGGGGCTGTGGCTGGTGCCGGGATTGCGAAGATCTCGGGTCGGTGACAGTTCCCGCCAGGAGCGCAAATATCTTGCGATCCAACACGACATCACCGCGAGAACGCGATAAGGTCACCGCATCATTACCTTGTGCAAACGGACGGATTTCGGCCAGTGGAAAGACCCGGATCTTGCTAAAGCGAAGGGCGTCGAATATCGTCCAGCGAGCGCAAGTGTGACCAGATCGTTGTAGCGCCGCCACGGGTAACGGATTGTCGGGACCCTGTCCGTGACGCGCGTCTCGTTGGCAACACGGGTACCGCTTCGCCCTTCGGGTGGCGAGGTGGCACCACAACAGCAGAAAGAGAGCAGGATTCATGCGTTTCGGCAGGGCGGCCGCGCCGAAGAGAACACAGTCGGGACGGCGAGGCACGCCTCGCGGTTGGCGTAGTCGAATTCTGGCTGTCGGTGCCGCCGTACTGGCGCTACCGATCGCTGCAGGCATGGCGACCCCGACTCTCGCCACCGCGGCGCCTTCGGCGCACGCGCCGGTGTTACGGGCGCCCGCAGGTGGCTTCGAGGACCTGATGGTCCCCTCCAGCATGGGCCCCATCAAGGTCCAGGTGCAGTGGGCCTCGCGCGGCGGCAACGCGGCGCTCTACCTGCTCGACGGTCTGCGCGCACGCGACGACCGCAACGCCTGGTCGTTCGAGACCAACGCGTTGCAGCAGTTCGGCAACGACAACATCACCCTGGTGATGCCGGTCGGCGGCCAGTCGAGCTTCTACACCGACTGGTACGCGCCGTCGAACCTGAACGGCCAGAAGACCACCTACAAGTGGGAGACCTTCCTCACCAAGGAACTCCCGGCCTTCCTGGAGGGCTACGGCGTCTCGCGCACGAACAACGCGGTCGTCGGCCTGTCCATGGGCGGTAGCGCGGCGCTGGCTCTCGCGGCCTACCACCGCGATCAGTTCAAGTTCGCGGCCTCCTACTCGGGCTACCTGAACATCTCCGCGCCGGGCATGCGCGAGGCGATCCGCATCGCGATGCTGGACGCCGGCCGCTACAACGTGGACTCGATGGCCGCGCCGTGGAGCTCGCAGTGGCTGCGGATGGACCCGTTCGTGTTCGCGCCGCAGCTGCGCGGCCTGCCGATGTACATCTCGGCGGCCAGCGGTCTGCCCGGTCAGTTCGACCAGCCGAACTCGGCGGTCGGCGTGTTCAACACCGGCAACGCGATGGCGCTGGAAGCCCTCTCGCTGGTGAACACCCGCGCGTTCCAGGCCCGCCTGAGCTCGCTGGGTATCCCCGCCCGGTTCGACTTCCCGGCCGCGGGCACCCACTCCTGGAAGTACTGGGAGGGGCAGCTGTTCGCCTCGCGCAACATGATCCTGGATGCCACCGGCGCCTGGTGACCTGATTCGCTCGACACATTCGGGCCGCACCGATTCGGTGCGGCCCGAATTGCGTTTGGGGGCAGCCTCGATCGCCATGCGGCGAACATAGTTTGCTGTGCAGCGCGTGTCGCCCGTAAACCTTGCTATAACGGGAGTACAAAGCTCTAGTGGCAGGGATTACGCGCGGTAGCTGTGGCATACGCGGGCGTCTCGGCGCCCGTTCGGCACGCGAGCGGCTGATGCTGTTCGCCACCGCACTGGTGGTCCCACTAGCCGCGAGCATGTCCGTGGAGGCACCCGCCACCGCGCAGCCGACGGCGGCCGTGACCGCGCCCGTGCTGGAAAAGGTCCAGTGGCTCAGCGAGCGTCGTGTGGCGCTGTGGGTGACCTCGCCGTCCATGGGGGTGCCGATCCAAGTGCAACTGCTGCTGGCCAGGGACTGGAACGCCCGCCCGGAGGCCCGCTTTCCCGTCCTGTTCCTGCTCGACGGCCTGCGCGCGACCGACGACGAGAACGGCTGGACGAAGGAGGCGGGGGCGGTCGATTTCTTCGCCGACAAGAACGTCACCGTGGTGCTGCCGGTCGGCGGGCAGTCCAGTTTCTACTCCGACTGGCTGGAGCCGAACAACGGCCGCACCTACAAGTGGGAGACCTTCCTGACCAAGGAGCTGCCGCCCCTGCTGGAGAGCCACTGGCGGGCGACGAGCGTGCGGGGCGTGGAGGGGCTGTCGATGGGCGGTACGGCGGCGATGTTCCTCGCCGCCCGCAATCCCGGCTTTGCGCGGCACGCCGCGTCGTACTCCGGCTTCTTGACCACGACGACGCTGGGCATGCCGCAGGCCATCGAGTTCGCGATGCGCGACGCGGGCGGTTTCGACTCCGCCGCTATGTGGGGCCCGCAGACGGGCCCGGCGTGGGACGCGCACGATCCGTACGCGCTGGCCGACAAGCTGCGGGGCGTCAGTCTCTATGTCTCCAGTGGCAGCGGCGCGATCGGCCCCTACGACCAGGCCCTCGGTATTCCCGGAGTGAGCACCAACGTCGCGGGCATGGGCCTGGAGATCCTCTCCCGGCTCACCTCACAGAACTTCGTGACCAAGCTGTCCAAGCTGGCCATTCCGGCGCAGGTGAACTATCGCCCGTCCGGCACTCACTCCTGGCCGTACTGGGACTTCGAGATGCGTCAGTCCTGGACCCAGGCCGCGGCGGCCCTCGGCACCGACCAGGAGAAGCCCGCTTGCCAGCCAGGGGGCGCGATCGGCCCGGTGGCCGCCGCGAACGGCTGGCTCGGCGAATGCCTCACCGCGGAGTACGCGGTCGCCGGAGGCACCGCTCAGGACTTCAAGGGTGGCCGGGTGTTCTTCACGCCCGGCAGCGGCGCGTACCCGGTCGGCGGCGTGCTCGCCACCGGTTACCAGGCGGCCGGTGGGCCCGCCGGACCGCTGGGCCTGCCGACCGGTGCGGAGCGCGCGCTGGAGGACGGCCGCGGGAGGTTGCAGACTTTTCAGCACGGCTCGCTGTACTGGACGCCGCAGACCGGCGCCCAAGTCGTCCGCGGCGCGATCCTGGACGAGTGGGGCAAGCAAGGGTTCGAGCGTGGCCCAGCGGGCTATCCGGTCGCACCGGAGATCAAGACGCCGAGCCGTGACGGTGCGGTGCAGGCGTTCGAGAACGGTCCGTTCTACTACAGCCCGTCCACCGGCGTGCACCACGTCCAGGGTCTCATCCTCGGCAAATACGCCCAACTGGGCTTCGAGAACAGCCCACTCGGTTTTCCGGTCGCCGGGGAGCAGGCGCTGAAGGACATGGGCCGGTTCAGCCGCTTCGAGGGCGGAAACATCTACTGGAGCCCGGTCTCGGGCGCGTGGTCGGTCCGCAACGGCCCGATCCTCGACGCCTGGCGCGAGACGGGCTACGAGAACGGCAAACTGGGCTACCCCACCGGCGACGAATTCCCGCTCTCGGACGGCATACAACAGAACTTCCAAGGCGGATTCATCACCGTGCGCGACGGCAAACCGGAAGTCCACGGCTTGTGAACCGCTCACGTCACCGGCCGAGCCTGGCATCGCATCCGAGCGGCGGCGGACCGAACCGTCCGCGACGGCGAACCGGAAGTCCACGGCTTGTGAACCGCTCACGCGACTGGCCGCGCCCACGATCGAATCCCCGCGGAGGCAGACCGAGAATGTGTCAGCGGCTCGACTCGCCTGACCACGACCCGTGCATGCGGATGGTGAGTTCACGCTCGCACGGCCGCGTCGGCCCGACCCCCGGTTTCGAGCGAAGCGAGACCTAGCATTGTCCGTTCGCGGCCCGGCTCGCGTCCGAGTGGCCGTCGCGTCCGCGACGCAGTCGCCAGCGGCGGCCGCTCGGACGCGAGCCACCAGGGGGCCGCGAACACGCCGCGCGACAGCGCGGCAAATCCAACACAGCTAGCCTGGTGGGCGACCCGACCCCCGCTCAGCGACAGATCGAGGACAAGAATTCATGCATCGGACCCGTGGAAAGGTATTCGGCGCGGTAGCGGCGATCGCCGCGACCGGCCTGCTCGCCGCGTGCGGCGACAATGATTCGACCGCGACGAGCACGCCGACGCCGACCCGCACCACGGCGGTGGCGACGACATCGCCTGCTGCATCGACGCCCGCCGATACCGGGCAGCCCGCTCCCGCGCCGGAGCAGCCCACGACGACGGTGGCGCCCGAACGTCCGCAGCCGGTGCCGACCGAAGCCGTCCCGCCCGCGGACACCTCCAAGCTCACCGACAAGGACAAGCGTTTCCTGGACGATCTGGCCAAGCAGGGTGTCACCCCGTCCACCCCGGACATCGCGTTGAGCATCGGCGCTTATGTCTGCCAGGGCACCGCCGCGGGCGCGTCCGATCAGGATCTGATGACCTTCGTCAACGCTATGGCAGGTTCCGATCCGTCCTTCGACCCGGCCAAGATGCCGGTGGAGAAGGCCGGGCAGATCTACATCTCGACCGCTCGCGCCACGTACTGCCAGTGAGTTCGCGTGTCCGTTCGACCTCCCGCCGGTCCAAGCCGGCGGGATGTCTGGTCGTGATCGGCGTCGTCCTGCTGATCGTCCTGGTCGTACTGCTGCTGTGGTATCTGCTCGCGGGCCGTCTGCGCCCGCCCGGTCCCGGGCCCAAGCCGCCGGAACGGCCGACCTCGCAGCCGGCCAGCTGTCCGGACGTGCAGTTGATGTCGGTGCCGGGCACCTGGGAGTCCAACAGCTTCGACGATCCGCACAATCCGATCGCCAACCCGGTGTCGCTGATGCTCAATGTCTCCGGCCCGGTCGCCGAGCGGTTCCCGAGCGAGCGGGTGGAGGTGTACACGGTTCCGTACGTCGCGCAGTTCTCCAATCCGATCGCGATCCCGCCGGACGGCCAGCAGTCCTACAACAACAGCCGCTCCGAGGGCACGCGCCGGATGGTCGACGTGATGGCCGCCCGTCATCAGGAGTGCCCGCTGACCACCTACGTGCTCGCGGGGTTCTCCCAGGGCGCGGTGATCGCGGGTGACGTGGCCGCGCAGATCGGCGCGGGCAACGGCCCCGTGCCCGCCGACCTGGTGCTCGGCGTGGCGTTGATCGCCGACGGACGCCGTACGGGCGAGACCGGCCCTGGTCAGGCGATCCCGATCGGGACGCCGCCGCCCGGGGTGGGTGCCGAAGTCGCGCTGAAGGGGTTGAACGTGCCCGGCATCACGATGACGGGTCCGCGTCAAGGGGGCTTCGGCGAGCTGGCCGACCGCACGTACACCATCTGCGCGCCCGGCGATCTGATCTGCGACGCGCCGCGGGAGGCCCTGAGTCCGTGGAACATCATGGGCAGCGTGAATGCGCTGGTCCGTGCGGCCGGGAACCCGGTGCACGCGCTCTACAACGGCTTCGTCGTCGACGGTGACGGCACCACCGCCACCCAGTGGACCGCGGCTTGGGCCCAAGGCCTCGTCGAGGCAGCGCCGCATCCCGCCCATTCGTGAGAATTCACAGGCCGTGAGATACCCCGCACCCGATTGGCGTGACAAGCGCAACTCGAATTGGGTAGCACGCTGTAAAGTGCGCTGGTGATCGCGACGCCGGGCACCGCCGCAGCGCAGACCTCGGGCGGGCGTCGCGCCCGTAATTTCCTTACAGCCAGGAGCATGAGTTCATGACAGAAGCCGCCGCACCGGCCACCACGGCGAGCCGTGACGCGGATGCTGCGTTGACCGCGCTGGGCACTCCGTTGCGCCCGTTCCGCTTCGCGGCGGCCGGTGAAGGAAACAAGCAGGAGGGCGGTGCGCGCAAGTTCGTGCAGACCGCTCAGCAGGCCGAGGAGTACGGCTTCGATACCTTCGTGGTGCCCGACCACCTCGGCGAGCAGATCGGTCCGATCGCCGCGCTCGGCGCGCTGACCCAGGCCACCGAGAAGATCCGGCTCGGCACGTCGGTGCTGGCCAACGGTTTCCGCCACCCCGTGGTGCTGGCCAAGGACCTGGCGACCATCGACGTGCTGTCCAAGGGCAGGCTGGAGGTCGGTCTCGGCGCGGGCTGGATCAAGGAGGAGTTCGAGAACGCGGGCATCTCCTACGAGTCGCCCGGCGTCCGGCTGGAGAAATTGGACGAGGCGCTGACCATTCTCGACGTGCTGCTGCGCGGCCAGGAGTGCAACTTCGAGGGCAAGCACTACCAGGTCCGCGGCGTCAAGGGGACGCCACGGCCGCGGCAGGGCCCGCGCCCGCCGATCTGCACCGGCGGCGGCGGTCCGAAGATGCTGCGCTTGGCGGCCAAGCACGCCGACATCGTCTCCGTCGTTCCGGTGACCACCAAGAACGGCAAGGGCCTGCTCTCCGGCATCACCATCGAGAAGGCCGTGGAAAAGGTGAATCTGATCAAGGAGGCCGCCGGTGACCGGTTCGCCGACATCGAGCTGAACTGGGCCATCACCGCCGTCGTGATCACCGACGATCGCGAGAAGACCGCGGAGATGGCCCTGTCGGCGTTGGACCGGGGACTGCACCCGAACCTGGAGGTCGATGTCCAGCTGTCCGTCGAGGACATCCTGAACTCGCCCTACGTGGCGATCGGTACTTTCGAGGAGATCGCCGAGCAGATCCGACGTGTGCGGCAACTCACCTCGATGTCCTACGTCGGTGTATTCCCCACCCAGATGGACGCGTTCGCCCCCGTTATTCCCCTGCTGCGGGACGAGTGAACCGGTCTTCTCTGTAACATGACTCTGGTTTGAGTACATCTAGCCGATAGCGGTCACCGCGCAGACCGCACAAAATCTGCAGGCTGGCTCTGCACTTGGAGCACCCGCGGGCGAAAGCGAGTCGGGGCCTCACAGGTAAAAAGCGGCGATCTCGCCGTCTTGCTGCGTGTGCCTCGGAGGAGAAGAAGGAATGGACGAGACTTTCGACGACTACCTGGACGAAACCGGGAACATCCGCATTCCCGAGGATCACACCCTGGTTGATCACGTCGAGAAGCACACCCGGAACGACGCGAACACCCTGGCGTATCGCTACATCGACTACTCGCGCGAGCGCGACGGCGAGGCGCAGGAGCTGACGTGGCGTGAGTTCGGTATTCGGCTGCGCGCGGTGGCCGCTCGACTGCAGCAGGTGACCAACCCGGGCGACCGGGTCGCGATCCTCGCACCGCAGGGCTTGGACTACGTGATCTCCTTCTTCGCCGCGATCTACGCGGGCACCATCTCGGTCCCGCTGTTCGACCCGGACGAGCCGGGCCACACCGATCGCCTGCACGCGGTGCTCGGCGACTGTGAGCCCTCGGCCATCCTGACCGCGAGCTCCTCCGCGGCCGGGGTCCGGCAGTTCTTCCGCTCGCTGCCCGCCGCCCAGCGCCCGCGCATCATCGCGGTGGACGCGATCCCGGACAGCGTCGGCGAGAGCTGGGTGCGTCCGGACATCGCGATCGACGACATCGCCTACTTGCAGTACACCTCGGGCTCCACCCGGGTGCCCGCCGGTGTCGAGATCACCCACCGCGCGGTGGGCACCAACCTGTTGCAGATGGTGGACGCGATCAACCTGGACTGGAACTCGCGCGGCGTCACCTGGCTGCCGCTGTTCCACGACATGGGTCTGCTGACGGTGATCCTGCCCGCGGTGGGCGGCAAGTACATCACGATCATGTCGCCGAGCGCGTTCGTGCGCCGTCCCTACCGCTGGATCAAGGAACTGGCCGCGGTTTCCGACGGCGCGGGAACCTTCGCCGCCGCACCGAACTTCGCGTTCGAGCACGCCGCGGCGCGTGGTCTGCCGAAGAACGGCGAGTCGCTGGACCTGTCGAACGTCATCGGCCTGATCAACGGCAGCGAGCCGGTGACCACCTCGTCGATGAAGAAGTTCAACGAGGCGTTCGCCCCCTACGGCCTGCCCAAGACCGCGATCAAGCCGTGCTACGGCATGGCCGAGGCCACGCTGTTCGTCTCCGCCACCAAGGCCGAGGACGAGGCCAAGGTCACCTACGTCGACCGCAAGGAGCTCAACGCGGGTCGCATGGTGAAGGTCGATCCCGGCCACGAGGACGCGATCGCGCAGGTGTCCTGCGGTTACGTCGCGCTCTCGCAGTGGGCGGCGATCGTCGATCCGGAGTCCGTCGAGTCCGGTGGCGGCCGCGAGCTGCCCGACGGGCACGTCGGCGAGATCTGGCTGCACGGCAACAACATGGGCATCGGCTACTGGGGTCGTCCCGACGAGACGGCGGCGACGTTCCAGAACAAGGTCACCGAGCGCCTGCCCGAGGGCAGTCACACCGAGGGCACCGAGCCGGATTCGAACTGGATGCGCACCGGCGACTACGGCGTGTACTTCGAGGGCGAGCTCTACATCACCGGCCGGGTCAAGGACCTGGTGATCGTGGACGGCCGCAACCACTACCCGCAGGACCTGGAGTTCTCCGCGCAGGAGGCCAGCACCGCGCTGCGGCCCGGCTTCGTGGCGGCGTTCTCGGTGCCCGCCAACCAGCTGCCGGCCGAGGTGTTCGAGCAGGGCAGCCATTCCGGCCTGCAGTTCGACGCCGACGACGCCTCCGAGCAACTGGTCATCGTCGGCGAGCGGGGGCCGGGTGCGGGCAAGGCCGACCCGCTGCCCATCGCCGACGCGGTGCGCGCGGCGGTCTCGCAGCGCCACGGCGTGACCGTTCGAGACGTGCTGCTGGTGCCCGCGGGTTCGATCCCGCGCACATCCAGCGGCAAGATCGCCCGACGTGCCTGCCGGGCGGCCTATCTGGAGGGAACGCTGCGGGGTGGTTACACCCAGCAGGCTTTCCCCGATGCACCGGAAGAGTAATTGCCAGGGGCGGCCTCGGACCGACCATCGACGCTCGGCGCCGACCTTCCCACGCGCCGGGCGTCGATACACGGTACGCCCGGTACGCAGACAGGTAGCTTGAGGAATTGATGGCTGACAACGAGGGCACGCCCACCCAGACGACCGACACCCCGCCCGCGGAGACCGTCGCCGACGCGGCGGCCCCGGCCGAGTCCGCGAACAGCGGCGTGCAGACCGACATATCGGTGGCGGAGCTGCGCGAGTGGCTGCGGCGCTGGGTCTCCGAGGCGACCGGGCAACCGATCGAGCAGATCACCGTGGACCGGCCGATGGAGGAGTTCGGGCTCGCCTCGCGTGATGCCATCGCCCTCGGCGGGGATATCGAGGAACTGACGGGCGTGATGCTGAACGCGACCATCGTGTATCAGCATCCGACCATCGCCGCGCTGGCCGAGCGGATCGTCAACGGCGAGCCGGACGTGCCGGAGGAATCCAAGGACGACGCCTTCTACACCGCGGGCTACCGCCCCGGCGAGGCGCACGACATCGCGATCGTGGGCCTGTCGACCCGCCTGCCCGGCGCGGGGGACACCCCGGAGTCGACGTGGGATTTCCTCATCGGCCGCGGTGACGGCATCCGGGAGCGGCCCGAGGGACGCTGGTCGGAGTTCACGGCCGAGCCGCAGCTGGCCGAGGCGATCGAGAAGGCCAACACCAAGGGCGGCTACCTCGATCAGGAGGTCGTCAAAGGTTTCGACGCCGAGTTCTTCGCCATGTCGCCGGTGGAGGTCGAGCGGGTCGATCCGCAGCAGCGCCTGATGATGGAGCTGACCTGGGAGGCGCTGGAACACGCCCGGATTCCGGCCAGCGATCTCAAGGGCGAGCCGGTCGGCGTGTTCATCGGCTCCTCGGGCAACGACTTCATGCTGCTCGCGGCGCTCGGGCTGGGCGGCGAGCGGGATCCGAACGTGCCGGTCTCGGCCGAGGCCTACGCGATCATGGGCAGCGTCACGTCCATCATCCCGAACCGGGTCTCCTACTTCTTCGATTTCCGCGGACCGTCGGTGGCCGTCGACACCGCGTGCTCGTCGACGCTGGTCGCGGTGCACGAGGCGGTGCAGGCGCTGCGTGGCGGTGAGGCCGACCTGGCGCTGGCCGGCGGTGTGAACATGCTGCTCGCGCCGATGGCCACGCTCGGTTTCGACGCCAACGGCGGGGTTGCCAAGGATGGCCACATCAAGGCGTTCTCCAGCGACGCCGACGGAATGGTCCGTTCCGAGGGCGGCGGTCTGGTGGTACTGAAGCGCCTGGCCGACGCCGAGCGCGATGGCGACACGATCTACGCGGTGATCAAGGGTTCGGCGGTCAACAACGACGGGCGGTCCAACGGCCTGCTCGCCCCGAATCCCGACGCGCAGGCCGAGGTGCTGCGGCGCGCCTACCGCGACGCGGGCATCGCTCCGTCCACGGTCGACTACATCGAGGCACACGGCACCGGCACGCTGATCGGCGACCCGATCGAGGCGGACGCGCTGGGCCGCGTCGTCGGCCGTGGCCGCGAGGCGGACAAGCCCGCGCTGCTCGGTTCGGCCAAGACCAACTTCGGTCACCTGGAGTCGGGCGCCGGTGCGGCGAGCCTGGCTAAGGTGGTGATGTCGTTGCAGCACAACGTCATTCCGCCGAACATCGGCTTCGCCGGTCCGAACCCCTACATTCCGTGGGACCAGGCGCACCTGAAGATCGTCGACGAACCCACCGAGTTCCCGCGCTACAGCGGCAAGGCCACCATCGGTGTCTCCGGCTTCGGGTTCGGCGGCACCAACGCGCACCTCGTCGTGCAGGAATACGTGCCCGCCGTCGCGGAGGGGGCGCAGGCGCCGTTCGCCGAACTCGAGTCGCAGCTGAACGAGGACGTGCTGGACGAGGAGACCACGGACGTGGTCGCGGAAGCCGATGCCGTGGTCGCCGAAGCCGAGGTCGCGGCCGTCGCCGATGCCGCCTTGGCTGCCGAAGCCGCGCCCGCCGCGGAATGGACCGCCGAGCGCACCGAGCCGCTGCCGCAGATCCTGCCCGTGTCGGGCTACCTGCCCTCGCGGCGCCGCCGCGCCGCCGCCGAGCTGGCCGACTGGCTGGAGTCGGAGGCGGGCGCGCGAACTCCGCTCGCCGACGTGGCGCGGTCGCTGGCCAAGCGCAGCCACTGGCGTTCGCGCGGTGTGGTGCTCGCCAAGACGCACGAGGAGGCGGTCGCCGGACTGCGTGCCCTCGCGGCGGGCAAGCCGGGCACCGGTGTCTTCACCGCTGACGCGCCCGCCGCCATGGGCCCGATGTGGGTGCTCGCCGGTTTCGGCGCGCAGCACCGCAAGATGGGCAAGCAGCTGTACCTGGAGAACTCGATCTTCGCCAAGGCCGTCGACGAGGTCGACGAGCTGGTGCAGGACGAGGCCGGATACTCCGTGCGCGAGCTGTTCCTGGACGACAGCCAGGACTACAACGTCGGCACCTCGCAGGTCGGCATCTTCACCATCCAGATCGGCCTGGCCGCGCTACTGCGCGCGCACGGGGCGGAACCCGACGCGGTGGTGGGCCATTCCATGGGTGAGGTCGCGGGCGCGTACATCGCCGGTGGTCTCCCGCTCGAGGACGCGGTCCGCGTGATCTGCGCCCGTTCCCGCCTGATGGGCGAGGGCGAGCAGATGATCAGCGACGACGACGTGCGCAACATGGCGCTCATCGAGTACAGCGCCGAGGATGTCGCGAATCTGCTGCCGGACTACCCGGACGTCGAGGTCGCGGTGTACGCGGCGCCGACCAACACGGTGATCGGCGGCCCGCAGGAGCAGGTCGCGGCCATCGTCGCGCGGGTGGAGGCGGAGGGCAAGTTCGCCCGCGTGCTGCAGACCCGCGGCGCGGGCCATACCTCGCAGATGGATCCGCTGCTCGGCGAGCTGGCCGCGGAACTGGCGGGCATCGAGCCGACGAAGCTGAAGGCCGGCCTGTACTCGACGGTGCACAAGGAGGAGTACTTCCGCCCCGGCAGCGACCCGATCCACGACGAGGACTACTGGGTCAAGAACATGCGCCACAGCGTGTACTTCACCAACGCGGTGAAGCTCGCGGTGGACGCGGGCCACACCACGTTCCTGGAGCTGGCGCCGAATTCCGTGGCGCTGATGCAGGTCCTGGGCACCACCTTCGCCGCGGGCGTGCACGACGCGCAGCTCATCCCCACGCTCAAGCGCAAGGAGGACGAGTCCGCGGGTGTGATCGCCGCGCTCGCCCAGCTCTACGTGCACGGGCACAAGGTGGACCTGTTCTCGCTGCTCGGGCCGGGCGACTACGCCGACATCCCGCGCACCACGTTCCTGCGCAAGGAGTACTGGCCGAAGGTCCAGCTGTCCACGGGCGGCAACGGCCGGGTTCCCGGTGCGCACGTCGCGCTGCCGGACGGCAGGCACGTCTGGGAAGTGCAGGCGTCCTCGGTGACCGATCTCGCCGGATTGGTGCGCGCCGCCGCGGCGCAGGTGCTCAGCGACGTCTCGCTCGGCGCGTCCGTTCCGCACGCGCCGATCCCGGGCGCGGGCACACTCACCACCACGCTCACCCCGCATCCCGGCGGTGCTTCGGTGCAGGTCCACGCCAAGGAGGGCAACGCCTTCCGGCTGGTGTTCGACGCCGTGCTGACCTCGAGTCAGCCCGCCCAGCCCGCGCCGGAACCCGTCGCGGCCGAGCCGGTCCCGGCGATCGCCGCGCAGACGCAGAGCGACGCCGATATCGAGGTCGTGGAGACCTTCGGTGACCGCTGGGACCCGAACGGCACGCAGACTGTGGAGGAGCGGCTCGCGCTGATCGTCGCGGAGTCCATGGGTTACGCGGTCGAGGATCTCCCGATGGAGATCCCGCTGATGGAACTCGGCTTGGACTCGCTGATGGCCATGCGCATCAAGAACCGGGTCGAGTACGAGTTCGACATCCCGCAGTTGCAGGTGCAGGCCGTGCGCGACGCGAGCCTGCACGAGGTCGGCAAGGTGCTGCGGTACGCGATCGAGCACCGCGACGAGGTGCAGGCGATGGCCGATCAGCAGGCGGCCGACAAAGCGGCGGGCGGCGGAGGCGAGCTGACCGTCGATGCCGACTTCATCGCCACGGCTCGTGCTGCCCTGGCCACCGGCGCCGACCCGGTTGCCGCGGTGGCGGGCGCGGCGCCGGACGCCGGTACGGCCGGGGAGGGCGACGCCACACCGGAAAGCGCTGTACCAGAGGCCGATTCGGCTCCCGCGGCAGCGACTACACCGGCTGCGGACAAGGCGGCCGAAGGTGACACTGCTCCCGCTGCGTCACCGGTCGCTCAGGCGGCACCGGTCGCGGCGGCTCCGGCCGCCGTGTTCGGCGGCGCGCAGCAGCCCGCCGACGAGGACGACGTCCCGCCGCGCGACGCCGCCGAGCGCCTGACCTTCGCCACCTGGGCGGTGGTGACCGGTAAGTCGGCCGGAGGCATCTTCAACACGCTGCCGATCCTCGACGAGGACACCGCGGAGAAGCTGGCCGCGCGCCTGACCGAGCGGGTCAAGGCCGAGGTCACCATCGACGACGTGCTCGATTGCGAGACCATCGAGCAGCTCGCCGACATCGTCCGCGAACTCCAGGACAGCGGTGCGGATGTGGACGGTTTCGTCCGTCCGTTGCGACCGCGCGCCGACGGCTCGAACGCCGTGCCGGTGTTCGTGTTCCATCCGTCGGGTGGGAACACACTGGTGTACGAACCGCTGATGAAGCGGCTGCCCGCCGAGACGCCGATGTACGGCTTCGAGCGGGTCGACGGGTCGATCGAGGAACGAGCGCGCCAGTACCTGCCCGAGCTGCGCAAGATCCAGGGTGACGGTCCGTTCGTGCTGTACGGCTGGTCGCTGGGTGCGGTGCTGGCCATGCAGACCGCGCAGTTGCTTCGGGCCGAGGGCGCGGACGTGCGCGTGGTCGGCCTGATCGACCTGGCCATCCCGACCGAGGACGAGGACAACAGTCCCGAGGAGCGGGTGCGCCGGATCGAGCGCTATCAGGCGTTCGCGAAGAAGACCTACGGTGTGGACGGCGAGCTGGACCGTGATCAGTTGGAGACGCTGGCCGCGGCCTCCGACGAAGAGCAGTTCAAGATGATCAGCGACCTGATCAAGATCAGTGGCGCGAAGATTCCCGGTGGCGTCCTGGAACACCAGCGCACGTCGTGGATCGATAGTCGCCACCTCGCCCGGACGCAACCCTCGCACTACGACGGCGACGTCGTGCTCTACCTCGCCGATCGCTATCACGACGGGATGATCGAGCTCGAGCCGCGCTTCGCCGACCGAGTGCCGAACGGCGGCTGGGACGAGTACATCCCGAATCTGGAGGTCGTCCACATCGCCGGCGACCACCTGCAGATCATCGACGAACCGCGGATCGGGAAGATCGGAGCCGACCTGACCGCGAAGCTCGCCGCGATCGAGGCGAAAGGGGCCAAGTGAGCACTACTGCCGAAAAACTCGCCGACCTGCGCAAGCGACTGGAACTAGCGCAGGAACCGGCGGGTGAAGCGGGGGTGGCCAAGCGGGCGAAGAAAGGTATCCCCAGCGCCCGCGACCGGATCAACATGCTGCTCGATCCGGGCACCTTCGTGGAAATCGGTGCGCTGGTGCGCAAACCGGGTGATCCCGCCGCGCTCTACGGCGACGGCGTCGTCACCGGGCACGGCCTGGTCGAAGGCAGGCCCGTGGCGGTGTTCTCGCACGACCAGACCGTCTACGGCGGTTCGGTCGGCGAGATGTTCGGCCGCAAGGTGGCCGGGATCCTGGAATACGCGGCCAAGGTCGGGTGCCCGGTGGTCGGCATCAACGACTCCGGCGGCGCGCGCGTGCAGGAGGCGGTGACCTCGCTGGCCTGGTACGCCGAGCTGGGGCGGCGGCAGGAGCCGCTGTCGGGGCTGGTTCCGCAGATCTCGATGATCCTCGGCAAGTGCGCGGGTGGCGCCGTCTACGCCCCGATCAACACCGACGTGGTGGTGGCGACCGAAGAGGCGTACATGTTCGTCACCGGCCCCAAGGTGATCCGTGAGGTCACCGGCGAGGACGTGAGCCTCGAGGAACTCGGCGGCGCGCGCAGCCAGGCCGAATACGGCAACATCCATCACGTGGCCAAGGACGAGACGTCCGCGTTCGAGTGGGTGCGCGAGTACCTGGGCTACCTGCCGACCAGCTGCCAGGAACTGGCGCCGATCGTGAATCCCGGCCTGGAGCCGGAGACCACCGACAGCGACCTGGAGCTGAACTCGATCGTCCCGGACTCCGACAACGCCGGGTACGACATGCACGAGATCCTGCTGCGCATCTTCGACGACGGCGCCTTCCACGAAGTGGGCGCGTCGGCGGGCCGCAACGTCATCACCGGATTCGCCCGGGTCGACGGGCGCAGCGTCGGTGTGGTCGCCAACCAGCCGATGGTGTACGCGGGTGCGCTGGACGCCCGGGCTTCGGACAAGGCCGCGCATTTCGTGCGCCTGTGCGACGCGTTCGAGATCCCGTTGGTGTTCGTCGTCGACACGCCCGGGTTCCTGCCCGGTGTGGAACAGGAGAAGATCGGCGTCATCAAGCGCGGTGGCCGCTTCCTGTTCTCCTACGTCGAGGCGACGGTACCGAAGGTCACCGTGGTGATCCGGAAGTCCTACGGCGGCGGTTACGCCGTGATGGGCTCCAAGCAGCTGGGCGCGGACGTGAACCTGGCCTGGCCGACGGCGCGGATCGCGGTCATGGGCGCGGAGAGCGCGGTCAGCCTGATCGGGGCCAAGCAGATCGATGCCGCGCCGGAGGATCAGCGCGCCGGGATCCGCCAGCAGATGATCGACTTCTACAACGCCACCGTGGCGACGCCGTGGGTGGCCGCCGAGCGCGGATACATCGACGCGGTGATCGAGCCGTCGAAGACCCGGCTCGAACTTCGCCGCGCGCTACAGCTGTTGCGGGACAAGTCACTTGCCCGCAACCCGCGCAAGCACCATCTGCTGCCGCTGTAGCCGCTACCGGACACGATCGGGCCGCACCCCGTGGGGCGCGGCCCGATTCGCGTCGTCGGTACGAAAAATCAGCTCACGGTGGCGGATTCGATGACGACGTCGTCGACCGGCACATCCTGGTGCATGCCCGCCGAGGACGTGGCGACGCCCGCGATCTTGTCGACCACGTCGGTGCCTTCGGTCACCGCGCCGAACACGGTGTAGCCCCAGCCCGCCGCGGTGGGTGCGGAGTGGTTGAGGAAATCGTTGTCGGAGACGTTGATGAAGAACTGCGCGGTGGCCGAGTGCGGGTCGTTGGTGCGGGCCATCGCGACGGTGTATTTGGCGTTCTTCAGACCGTTGTCGGCTTCGTTCTTGATCGGGGCGTTGGTGCCCTTCTGGCGCAGACCGGGCTCGAACCCGCCGCCCTGGATCATGAAGCCGGGAATGACGCGGTGGAAGATCGTGCCGTTGTAGTGGCCCGCGTTCACGTAGTCCACGAAATTGCGCACCGTGTTCGGAGCTTTCTGATCATCCAGTTCGAGGACGATCGGTCCGTAGTTCGTCGAGAGATTCACCTTGGTCATACGCCCCACCTTTCCATTGTGGTCGGCACCGGTCATCAGTACGGGGTCTATTCGTCGCCCCCATCGCGGCGTCGAGCGCGAATTTTCCGGGTTGTCGGCACAACATTCTGGCAGTCGGCTCCGAACATACTGAGGACCCACGATTTCTCCCGGCGACGCGACGCCCACGCGAACACAAGGGCAGATAGCATTGCCAACCGTGCCCGACGCCGCTACCGCTGTTCTGACGAAACCCCCCGCCGCCCCGGTGGTGACCAGGAACGATTTCCGCACCGCCCGGCTCATCGCACTGGTCGCCGGGTTGCTCGGCGCGCTGTTCGCACTGGCGACGCCGTTCTTGCCCGTCACGCAGACCACGGCGGTGCTGAACTGGCCGCAGGGCGGGACGCTCGGCAACGTTCAGGCGCCGCTGATGTCGCAGGTCCCGATCGACCTGAAGGCGACGATCCCGTGCGAGACGATCGCCCAGCTGCCCGAGCGGGGCGGCATGCTGCTGGCCACCGCGCCGCCGCAGGGCGACCGGGCCGCGCTGGAAGCCCTGTTCGTGCGGGTCTCGGAGACCTCGGTGGACGTGATCGACCGCAACGCGGTCGTGGTGTCCGCCGACCGGAGCCGCATGGGCGAGTGCACGTCGCTGAGCATCAGCTCGGACAGCGAACGCACTTACGGCGTGTTCAACGGGCTCACCAAGCAGGTGGAGCGGCCGGTCGAGGGTGGGGCGCCCGGGGCGACCGAGATGGCCACCGTACCGGTGGAGGGGCAGCTGAGCGGCGATCTGCGGCCCCAGGTGGTCGGAGTGTTCTCCGATCTGAAGGGCGCGGCGCCCGCCGGTCTGGCGTTCGACATGACGGTCGACACCCGATTCTCTTCGAGCCCGACCGCGATCAAGCTGATCGCGATGATCGCGGCGGTGCTGTGCACCTTGATCGCGCTGGCCGCGCTGGCCCGTCTGGACAGCAGTGACGGGCGCGGGCACCGCCGGTTCCTCCCGGCGAACTGGCTGAAGCCGACCTGGGCGGACGGCGCGGTGGTCGGCACGCTGCTGCTGTGGCACTTCGCGGGCGCGAACACCTCCGACGACGGCTACATCCTCAGCATGGTGCGGGTGGCCCCGCACGCGGGCTACATGGCCAACTACTTCCGCTGGTACGGCGTGCCGGAGGCGCCGTTCGGCTGGTACTACTACGTGATCGAGGTCTTCGCGGAAATCTCGACGGCCAGCCCCTGGGTGCGGTTGCCCGCGCTGGCCTGCGCGATCCTCTGCTGGCTGGTGATCAGCCGCGAGGTCGTGCCCCGCCTCGGCCGGGGCGTGCGCACCAGCAAGGTGGCGCTGTGGACCGGCGGACTGGTGTTCCTGGCGTTCTGGCTGCCGTTCGACAACGGTCTGCGCTCGGAGCCGATCGTTGCGCTCGGCGCGCTGCTGACCTGGGTGTCCATCGAGCGGGCCATCGCGACCGGTCGCCTGCTGCCCGCCGCGGTGGCCATCCTGGTGGCGGCGTTCACCCTGGCGGCCGCGCCGACGGGCCTGATGTGCGTGGCGGCGCTGCTGGCCGGCATCCGTCCACTGGTGCGCATCGTGGTGCGTAAGCATCGGCAGTTCGCGGCGCTGGGCGCCGGGCGGTGGGGCTCGACGCTGCCGCTACTCGCCCCGATCGGCGCGGCCGGTGTGCTCGTGCTGACGGTGGTCTACAGCGACCAGACCTTCGCGGGCATCCAGGAGGCCAACCGGGTGCGTCAGGTGACCGGGCCGAACCTGGCCTGGTACGAGGACTACCTGCGCTACTACTACCTGTTCGTGGAGACGGTCGACGGCTCCCTGTCGCGCCGTTTCGCCTTCCTGGTGATGCTGCTGTGCCTGTTCACCACCATGCTGGTGCTGTTGCGGCGCAGGCTGGTCCCCGGCATCGCGAGCGGGCCGACCTGGCGGCTGATGGGCGTGGTCTTCGGGACCATCTTCTTCATGATGTTCAACCCGACCAAGTGGACCCACCACTTCGGCGCGTACGCGGGCATCGCGGGCTCGCTGGCGGCGGTCACTGCGGTCGCGGTCTCGGCGAGCGCGCTGCGGGCGCGCAAGAACCGGGCGATCTTTCTGGCCGGGTTGCTGTTCGTGCTGGCGGTGGCGTTCTCCGGGATCAACGGCTACTGGTACGTGTCCAGCTTCGGCGTGCCGTGGTTCGACAAGCGGATCTCGCTGCACGGCTATCAGTCGAACACCGTCATGCTCATGCTGTTCGGCCTGGCGCTCGCACTGGTCGGCTGGTACGCGCTGCGCGAGGACTACACCAAGCCGCAGCCGTCGGCGAAGACGGCGCGCGGCAGGCGGATCCGCCGGTTCGCCGCGATCCCGCTGACCGTGGTCGCCGCGCTGATGGTCGCGCTCGAGGTGCTCTCCCTGGTCAAGGGCGCGGCCTCGCAGTACCCGGCCTATTCGCTGGCCCGGTCGAACATCGATGCGCTCGGCGGCAGCACCTGCGGCCTGGCCAACGACGTGCTGGTGGAGCCGGACCCGAACGGTGGCAGGCTGGAGCCGATCATCGACCCGGCCCGTCCGGTGACCGATCCGCTCGCGGGGGTCGATTCGGTCGGATTCGACCCGAACGGCGTGCCCGACGATCTGTCCGCCGACAGCGTCGAGGTGAAGCCGGGCACCGGCAACACCTCCACCCAGTCGGTGGGCGCGGCGTTCGCGGAGGGCCAGAGCGCGGGCACCGGCGGTGGTCAGGGCGCGCTCGGCGTCAACGGCTCCACCGTCGCCCTGCCGTTCGGCCTCGACCCGGCGACCACGCCGATCCTCGGCAGCTACCAGAACGGCATGCAGCAGCCCGCGAACGTCACCTCGAGCTGGTACCAGCTGCCCGCCCGTTCGGACGACAAGCCTCTGGTGGTGATCTCGGCCGCCGGCCGCATCCTCTCCTTCGACGACACCGGCGCGATGAAGTACGGCCAGTCGCTCACCGTGGACTACGGCAAGCACCTGCCCGACGGCACCGTGCAGAAGCTCGGCACCTACCTGCCGCGCGACATCGGCCCCTTCCCGTCCTGGCGCAACCTGCGGGTGCCGCTGGACGAGATCGCCCCCGACGCCGACGCGGTGCGCATCGTCGCCAACGACCCGATCCTGATCGGGGACCAGTGGCTGGCGTTCACGCCGCCGCGGATGCCGAAGTTGCAGACGCTCAACAGTCTGCTCGGCTCCCAGCAGCCGATCCTGCTGGACTGGGCGGTGGGCCTGCAGTTCCCGTGCCAGCGGCCGTTCGACCATGAGAACGGTGTGGCCGAGGTGCCCGGCTACCGCATCCTGCCGGACCGTCCGCTGGCGATCAGCTCGACGAACACCTGGCAGGCCGAGGAATTCGGTGGCCCGCTCGGCTTCGCGCAGATGCTGGCCAAGTCGACCACGGTGCCCACCTACCTGAAGCACGACTGGGCGCGTGACTGGGGTTCGCTGGAGCGCTACGACCAGTACGACCGCAACGCGGTCCCGGCGAAGCTGGACACCGGCACCGCCACCCGCTCCGGCTTCTGGTCCCCGGGCAACCTGCGGGTGTTCTGATCGGTTTTGCCCGAACACGGTGCCGTCGCGTAGGAGTCGACCTGCGCGACGGCCCGTCGCATCACACGATGCGTTCTATACACACGTGAGTGTGTATATTTGGTCATATGACTCGGCTCAACGTTTACGTCCCCGATGAGCTGGCTGAGCGCGCCCGTGAGCGGGGGCTCAACGTGTCTGCGCTGACCCAGGCCGCGATTCTCGCGGCACTCGAAAAGAGCGCGACGTCGGCTTGGCTGGCTGAGTTCGACGACGACCGCCCCGAGGTCTCGCACGAGGCCGTTCTTGCCGCCATCGATGCGGCGCGGGATGAGTTCGGCCGGTGACCGATTCCGAACAGATCGTTCTGGATGCCAGCGCGATGGTCGACATCCTTGTGCGCAATGACCGCACGGCCGCTGTGATTTCGAGGATCACGACGACAGTCATGCATGTCCCGGCGCACTTCGACGCCGAAGTCCTGTCCGCACTCGGGCGACTGAACCGAGCGGGCGACTTGACCGATGGCGACGTCGAGACCGCACTGAGCCGCCTCGCCCGCGCGCCACTGACCCGGCATCCGCTTCTGAACCTGACCAAAGGCGCTTGGGCTCGTCGTGCTGCGATCAGGCTGACCGATGCGCTCTATGTCGAACTCGCCGAACAACTGGACATGCCGCTGATCACCACGGACGGACGCCTCGCTCGAGCATCCTCGCGTGCCGAGGGAATCCGCGCTGCGGCGGAACTCCGCGAATAGCCGCAGCGCGGGCGCCTGGCGGTGGTTGTCACGGAGCCGGGCGACGGAATCGAGCGGTACCGGCTTTCCGAAGGACGTGTATATACAGGGCCGCCGCGCAGATAGGAATCCTGCGCGGCGGCCCTGCCGTTCGTTTACCGGTGCGGAACCGGGGCTCAGACCTTCAACCGAAGACCGAGCTCGCGCCGGAGCACCTCTTGCGAAGGGAGGCGGCCGAGCACGCGCAGCACCGCAGGCCGCAGCTCCCGTTGTTCCTCTTCGCTGAGCAGTCCGACAAGATCGCGCAGATCCATTTCATCGAATGCCGTTGTCATGGAGATCAGATTAAGGCCAGGAGCCCGATTCGTCCTGCGATGCTTCGCCACAGGTGGGAGCATATTTTTCAGACCGGACAACCGGTTTACTGCCCGGTGCTGTCGTAGCGCTCCCGCGCGGCGATCACGTCGTCCATGCGCGTTTCCGCCCAGGCTTTGACGGCGCTCATGACCGGTTGCAGGCTGTGCCCGAGCGGAGTGAGTTCGTAGTCGACTCGGACCGGCACTTCGGCGGTGATCCGCCGCTCCACCAAGCCGTCGCGTTCCAGGCCGCGCAGCGTCTGGGTGAGCATCTTGGGGCTCACGCCCGCGATGACCCGATTCAGCTCGGCGTAGCGCAGTGGGCCCTCGGCGAGCGCGGCCAGCACGAGGCTCACCCACTTGTCGCTGATCCGGTCCAGCAGCTGTCGCGTCGGGCACTCGGCGATGTACGCGTCGTACCGCTGTTTGGCCAGGTCGCGGCGCTGCGCCGCGGTCGTTGTCGCCATCGAAGTACCTCGCTACCTCTAACGCACTTTCAGGTAACTACTACCCGGAAGATAGTACTACTCCTAGGTTGGGCGATGTCCTAGAGGAAGGAATCTCATGCGTGCAGTAGTGGTCCGTCACCCCGGTGTGGTGGAGATCCTGGAAGTACCGACCCCGCAGCCGGGCCCGGGGACGATCCGCATCGCGGTCGCGGCGGCGACGGTGAACCCGGTGGATCTGATGGTGCGCGCGGGCGTCGGCGGCACGCCGTTCGCCGCGCCGCGTGACCGATGGGGCGTCGGCTGGGACGTCGCGGGCACGGTGGACGCGACCGGCACGGGCGTCACCGAATTCACCATCGGGCAGGCCGTGATCGGCATCAGCGACCGGCTCGACGTCTCGCTCGGCGCCCAGGCGGACTACGTGGTCCTGGAGGCCGGAAATGTCGCGCCTGCGCCGGTTTCGGTCTCGCCGGTGCAGGCGGCCACCCTTCCGCTCAACGGTCTCACCGCCGTCCAGGCGCTCGCCGCGCTGGATCTCGCGTCCACCGACACGCTGCTGGTCACCGGCGCGGCAGGCGCCGTCGGTGGCTTCGCCGTCGAACTTGCCGCGGCGCGCGGGCTACGGGTGATCGCCTCCGCCTCGCCCGCCGACGAGGACGCGGTCCGTGCGCTCGGCGCCACCGATTTCGTCTCGCGCCACGCGTCGCTCCCGGAGGCCGTACGCGCCTTGATTCCGGGCGGAGTGGACGCCGCCCTGGACGCCGCCGCACTCGGCCCCGAGACGCTCGCCGCAGTGCGCGGCGGCGGGCGTTTCGTTTCCATCAGCGTCCCGAACACTCCGATCCCGCTGCGCGGCACCGACGTACGCACGGTCCTGGTCCGCGCCGACCGACCGCAACTCGACCAACTCGTCGCTCACGTCGACGCGGGCGAACTCACACTCCGGGTAGCCGAAACCCTGCCCCTCACCTCCGTCGAAGCCGCCCAGAAACGCCTAGCGGCAGGCGGCGTCCGCGGCCGCCTCGTGCTCATCCCCTGACATCGGCCGTGAGTGGCACATAGCCATCATGTGCCTCTCACGGATGAGGCTTCGCGGTCAGCGGATGCGGATGGGGGTGTCGGTGGCGAGGCCGTTGGTGGTTTGGACGGTGACGCCGATGGTGGCGGGGGTGACGTCCGGGGCGTAAGGGGTGAATTTTTCGAGGGAGCCCCAGTCGCGGGCCCAGTCGTGGCCGAGGTAGCTGGGGACGGTTTGGGATTTCAGGAGGAGACCGGTCCAGCCGAGGGGGCCGCCGCCGATGTCGTCTTGCCAGGCGTTGGAGGCGTCGGAGCCGACGCGGTCGGGCAGGATGCGCCAGCGCGGGATCTCCGCGACGCCGTCCTTGTGGTCGAACGGACGCTGGCACGGGAACGCCAGGCCGACGTGCCAGTCGAGCAGCACCGGATCGCGCGGCCCCACCACGGAGTTGAGCGTTGTCAGCTTGGGCAGCCGGGGCGGGGTCACGGCCAGCCACTGCTTGGGCGTGATGTCGTTGTCGATCGCGACCAGCCGCACCGCGTTCACTTCCGCGGGCAGTCGAGCCAGCGGCACCCGCAGGTTGCGCCAGGACGGCGCGGGGCCGATGTCCAGCGGATCGATCGAGCCGAGCGTGCTGACTTCGCCGTCCGCGCCCCGGACGCCGTACTCCAGGTGCAGTTCCTGTCCGTAGGTGAGCACACCGTCGGCGTCGATCGAGCGGATCCGGCCCGCCGCGGTGATCGCGAGCACCTGGTAGGCGGGGTCGTGGCGCATGCTGTCGGTCAGATCGAGGCGGTACCACTGGGTGGTCAGCTTCGCTTGCTGCTGCTCGCCCTCCTGGTAGCTGCCCAGCACCGGGGTCTTCGCCGGGTCCAAGCCGAACGGCAGCGCGACCGTGCTGCCGTTGATGCCCGCCTGCTCGGTGGTGCCGCCACCGGTGCCCGCGCCGGTGGTCTTGGTCGTCTTGTTCTCGGAGTCCTTGTCCACCGAGTTCGCGCCGCCGGTGACCGTCTCCTCGGCGTCGGCGGTGAGGTCGCCCGCTACTCCGTTCGAGGTCCAGCCCTTGTTCTGCGCGGCCAATCCGTCCGCGGGCGATCCGGTGACGGGTTGCAGCAGCGAATCGGCGGTGTCGGTCTCCACCAGCACCTCGTTCGCCAGCGCGCACGAATCCCCGCGCATCGATTCCACGTTCGACTTGGTGATCGAGTAGGCGGGGTACTGCGTGGCCGCGGCCTTGGTCAGCGAGGCCACCTCGAAGATCACCAGCAGCGCGGCGGCGACGGTGAGCGGCGCCGAGGCCCACCGGTCGAAACGCCGTGGCGCCCCGCGGCTCTCGCGCCGGTACGGCTCGCGGTAGTGCAGCCAGATGGCGATCAGCAACGCGACGCCGCTGAGTCCGAGGAACAGCGTGGACAGCCCCTTACCCGCGAGCAGCGGAGCCTTGTCCCACCACGGGACACCGTAGCTGGACACGTACCACCACCCGTTGGAGCCGGTGAAGGTCACGGCGAGCAGGAACAGCACCGCGGCGGCGAACAGCGCGCGGTTGCGCGGTGAGCGAATGCCGGTGGTGCCCACCGCGACCGCAGCCAGCGCGGCCAGCGAACCGGCCAGTCCGGCGTACACGCCGAAGTGGTGGGTCCATTTGGTGGGGGTGAACATCATCAGGAACAGCGACGCGAACACGATGCCCAGAATGCGCACCGAAGGGCCGCGCGAGGTGCCGGGAATCCGCCCCTTGCGCAGCACTTGCAGCACGCAGACCAGCAGGCACAGCAGCATCACCAGCACGCCGAACCGCCGCGCCAGCGAACCGTCGGGCGAGAGCATGAGCAGCGAATCCCAGCGGGTGCGCTCGTCGAACCACGCGACGTTCGGGCCGACGATCGTGCGGACCCGGGTGGCCTCCAGCACCGTCGCCAGCGTCTGGTCGGCGAAGATCACCACGAGCACCAGCGTGCCTGCGGCCAGACCCGGTGCGAGCAGCGCGGCGGACCGGAACACCGTGGCGGCCCGGGACGGCTTGCGCACGTCCGCGGGGGCGTTCACGGCGGCCGCGGCTTCGGTGGAGCCTGCGGCGGCCGCGTCCGCGTCGGGCCCGGTGCGGGCCGGGACGACCCCGCGGGCTCGTTTGACGATGATCAGCAGCACCGGTCGCGAACCGGCGATCAGCGCCGCGATGCAGATCAGGCCGGTGGGACCGGCCGCGAGCGAGAACGCGGCGATCAGGACGGCCACCGCGGCGGGCAGCAGCCGTCCGGTGGCGATGGCGCGTTCGATCGAGCACCAGGTGAGCAGCGCGCCCGCCGCGATCAGCGGCTCCGGGCGCAGACCGTTGTCGTAGGGCAGCCAGAACGCGAGGAACACCAGTCCCGCCGTCCACAGCGCCACCTTGTTGCGCCGCACCCGGGCGCCCAGGCGCGGCAGCACTTCCCGGCTGATCACCAGCCAGCAGACGACGCCGGCCAGCAGGGTGGGCAACCGCATCCACAGGCTGGCGTCGGAGACCCGGGCCATCCAGGCCAGCACCTCGTAGGACCAGCCGAACGGGGCCTCGGGCACCGCGAACCAGCGGTAGTAGTTCGCCATGTAGCCCGCGTGCTCGGAGGCGCGCGCCATGTTCAGGATGTAGCCGTCGTCGGAGGTGTTCGCCCCGATGACGTGCCACAGCGCCAGAATGCCCAGCACCGCGCCGTCCGCGGGGGTGACGCGCCACCAGTGGGCGGGCAGGAAGCGCCGCGGTTTGCGCCCGTCGGTGGTATCCAGTAGATGCAGTGCGACCAGTGCGATCAGCGTGAACACGGCGGCGGCGATCATGGCGGCCAGCTTCAGCGGCGTCGGCGTCGAGGAGAAACGCGAGTCGATGTCCGCGTGCACCTGCGCCCCGGTGAGCCGGCCCGCGTCCAGATCGGTGAACACTCCCACCATCTGCGGCCGGATGTCCCGGCCGACGGTGGACCGGAACGGCGTGCCGTCCTGCCGGGTGACCCCGGTCAGTTCAGCGGTCGTCGCGGCGGCGTCCGAGTCGACGCGGATCGTCGCGCAGGAGCCGATCTCGGACAGCGGCGCCGACAGCAGCGGGATGTCGCGCAGCACCACCGAGAGGACGCCGTCGCCGACCGAGACCACCAGCCCCTTGGTCGCCGCTTGGCCGGAGGACACCGGAGCGGTGGACAGCAGCGTGCCCGTCGCGCCGAGTTCGCCCACCAGCGAGCAGGGCAGCGTCGCGCGCAACCGCAGCGGCTCGTAGGACACCAGCGGCGCCGCGACGCTCGCGGGGCCGGGCTGGGGCCAGTCCAGGCTCGCCCGGTCCTGCCGCACCGGCAGCAGCGGGGTCAGCAATGCCAGCAGGAATCCGAGAAGCCCGGAGAGGAGGGCGATCAAGCGGATACGGGTGAACGCTCGAGTAGATCGGTCCGGTCGCACGGTGGTTGATGCTAGCTACCGCCCGGTGTGATGCCGACTGCCCCCGACGACCGCAGCGTATGAACGTCCCACAGCCAGACGTCCTCGACCCGGGTGGGCGCGAAGCCGAGCAGCTGCGTGACGGTTTCGCGGAGCACCTCGCCGTTCTTCGTCGCGGGCAGCACCAGCACGTCGGCCTGCCAGAACCGCAGGTCGGTCAGCGCGCGGGCGCGCACGTCGGCGTCGATCGGGGGGACCACCCCGGTGTCCTGCGCCTGCACCAGCAGTGCGGTGGTCGGGCGGGTCTCGGGGCCGTAGATCCCTTTCTTGGTCGTCCCGGTCGGGCCGACGAAGTAACCACCGGCCAGCGGGAAGGAGAAACCGGCGTCGGCCTGCCAGCGCAGCGCCCGCGCGTCGGGCGGCCGGGGCGGCGGCACCATGACCACCGAGCCGTCGCCGACGTAATCGCGGACGGTGCCGTCGGCGAAGAAATCCGGTGTCGGCGCCCGTTCCACGACGGGGAGGATGGTCGGGGTCAGCGGCAGCAGCGCGCAGATGACGGCGGCGAACCACGCGAGCGGCTTCCAGTCCACCGCCGACTGCGTCCAGGTGGTCACCGCCCGCTCGGTGGCCAGCGCGAGCACCACCGCGATGGCCGGGATCGCGGCCATGCTGAGCCTGCTCTCCAGCACGGTGTTCAGCAGCGGCACCTGTTCGGCCCAGCGCCAGGGCAGTTCGACGCCCGTCGGCCGCTTGCCGATCGTGGCGACCGCGCCCAGCGACAGCACGCCGAAGACGGCGATCACGATCCCCGCGGCCCGCACGACGCGGTCGCGCCACAGCAGTCCCACCGTGCACACCACCAGGAGCAGCAGCGGCCAGCCGAAGTAGGCGTTCTGCTCGGTCGGGTTGATCGCCACGTTCTCGCCGGGCGCGAATACCCCGCCCAGCGATTCGGAGGGGAACTGCACCAGCGCTCGCAGGTCGTTGCCCATCGGCCCGTGGTCGATCGAGCGATAGCTCTGTGGTCCGAAGAACTGCCACCACAGCGGAATTTCGGTGAGCGCCAGCGTGATCACCGCGGCCAGCAGCAGGGTCGGGGCGAGCGTCCGCGTCACGCGCCGTGCGATGCCGGGAACATGCAGGTAGTAGACGAGCGCGAACAGTCCGAACGCGAGAGCGAAGATCAACAACGGTTCCTCGCCGAGCGCGATCTGCAGGGCCACCAGCAGACCGAGGGTGACGGCATCGCGCACCCGTCCGCGCGGCCGGTCCGGTTCCGCCGCGGCGGCTCGCCGCGCCATTCCGATCAGCCGGCCCGCGATGATCGGAAGAAGCAGCAGAACGACGAAATTCGGATGCGCGTTGGCGTGCGAGATCATCCCGGGCGCGAAACCGCAGAACAGGCCGCCGATCACCGCCGCGACCCGGGAACGGACGAGCGTATGGGCGAACAGGAGATACCAGGCGAACGCGGTCCCGGCCAGGCCGAGGGTGAGCACGAGCACGAACGTGACGGTGGGACCGAACAGCAGGGTGACCGGTGTCAGCGGCACGCCGACGCCGAACATGGCCGTGTTGGCCATCATGTTCACTCCGGCCGGGAAGTTCTGCAGATCCGTGCCGAGCGGATTCCGCAAGGTGGCCACCGAGTGCGCGGTGACCGCGAAGAACCACTCCCACATCGTCTGGTCCTGACCGCTCTTGATCAGGTATCCGCTGCCGGTGTCGCGCCACTGACCCGACAGCACCGTCGCGGCCAGTGCCAGATAGCCCATGCCGACGAGTAGATCGGCGCCACCGATTCGAAAAGTCCGGCGCGTGCGCGTGGGGCTGCTGAGCACTCCGGCCGCCGTCGTCTCGCTCGTCGCGACTGCGACCGCCGCCGATTCCGCCTGTTCGCCGGGATCGACGTCCTGTGCCCATGCCACCTGCGCATCACTCCTCGCCAGCGCTGAATCAGTCGCCTTTCGTACCAACCACGCTGTGCGCGGACCGACAAACGAAAGGGTTATCCATTCGGCGCGAGTTCAATCACCCGTGTGGGTGAGATCGCTCAGCGGTGCACGGTGACGAGGGTGAACGGCCCGATGTCGGTGTTCGTGAAACGCGGGTCGGCGAACAGCTCCTTGGGGAAGCTCACCGAGTAGCGCTCGACGTTCGGGTCGTTCGGGTAGACGTCCTTGGCCAGCCGCAGCGTGTAGGCGTCGCCGCTGCGCCGGAACAGGAACGCGTCCGGCGCGCGCCACGGGCTCGTCGCCAGCGCGTCGAGCAGCTCCTGCGGCGTCTTCAGCTTGCTCCAGCGCTCGATGGTCGCTGCCCGGCCTGCGAAGTCGGCCAGCGGGTTGGCGTAGTGCGAGGTGAGGGCCTGGAAGCCGAAGTAGGGATAGAAGGAGAGGAAGCTGGTGTCGGCGGTGAGCACCACTGTGTCCGAGCGCGGCCGTCCGGTCTGCGCGGTGAGCGCCGCGTCCACCTCGTCGAAGTGCGACACCGCCGAGACGCCCCGCTGGTCGGCACGGTTTCCGTCGCCGTCGGTGTCGGTGTATGCGGTGGTGATCTCCGAAGACAGGACGTGCGGGATGTCCTGGCTGAAGGCCAGCGCGCCGATCGTCGCGACGACGATCGCGACGATCCGGAACCGGGCGGGCTCGTTCAACGCCTGGTAGATCGCCCGCGCACCCTCCACGAAGCCGAACGCGCCCGCCACCGACAGCAGCACCAGCAGCACCGGCTCCAAGCGGAACGACAGCAGTGTGGTGCCCGCGGCGGTCGCCGCCATGGACAGCAGCGTCCACAGGTAGATCGCCGCCACACCGACCCCCAGCGCCTGCGCCCGTCGCGACGACGCGGCGCGCAGAACCAGCCAGATCGTGCCGATCAGGCACAGCGCGCCGAGCAGCGAGAAGTGGAACATCGGAAGTGGCAGCTCCGCGCCGGCTTCCGGCAGGTAGTGCAGGGCGGTCCCGGAACTCGCCGTGGTGCTGCGCAGCGCCTTCGCCAGGTACGGCCCCCATACGACGAGTGCGATGAGACCCGAGATCGCGCCGATCACCACCAGCCGCGTCAGCGGCGGGATTGCCGCGCGCCAGGCGGGACGGCCGGCGTCCACGGCCTCGCGGGGACGGCGTGGATGGTTCGTCCGGCGCTGTTGACCGACCGCGAGCACGGCCGACAGCAGACCCATCAGGGCCACCGCGAAGGCGGCCACCAGGAAATAGAGCGTGTAGAAGGTGGCTGCCCAGCCGAGGAACAGCCCGGTGCCGACAACCGCACCCCAGCCGCCCGCGGTGCGGTGCTCGGCCGATCCCGATCGCGCGTCCTCCAGGGGCCGGTACAGCGCGCCCCAGGCGAGCACGAGCGCGGGCGGAAGCAGCAGCACGATGACGGCGCTGTACGCCTCGGGCGCGGCGTAGGCCAGCGTGACCGCCGTACTCGCCGCCGTGACGCCCACGGCCCAGTCCGCGCGGATCAGCTTCGACCACAGCACCAGCGCGACGACCGCGGCCACCGCGAGGAAGCCGATCGCGTACGGCTTGAACACCTCCCAGCCGTCCATGCCGAGCAGGTTCGCCACCCGTCCGCCGATCCAGAACCAGCCCGCGGGGTAGAACGACGGCAGATCCGTGTACGTCATGTCGCGCAGCGCGGCGGAATCGGTGAGCCGAGTGAGGAATTCGGTGCGGAACTCCTGATCCACCGAGACGCCGAACAGGTACAGCTTCGTCGCCGCCAGCGGCATACCGAGGGTGAACGTGACGAACGTCGAAAGACCGACCCAGGAAAGCAGTTTCGCCGCCCAGGGCCACTTGTGCAGCCGCAGCAGCGCGATGGCGACCGCGAGCAGCGCCGCCGCGCCGACCTGCCCCACCGTGGTCAGCGCCCGCGTCACGTTGGAGGAGTTGAAGGCGGGCCACTGCACCATGGAGAACGCGACGAGCCCGATGGCGGCCACCACCGCGGCCACGAGGGCGGCGAGCGCGGCCTCACCCACCCCGGCGGCGATCTGCCGCACCACCAGCGCCTTCCGCCCCGGCGCCGGGGCCGGATCGACGGGACGCGGCGGCGCTGCGCCGGTCGCGGTCACCGTGCTCAACGGACCGCTCCGCGCACGTCGCATGGGGTTACTCGCATGGCGCCTCCGGGTTCACAGGATCCACTCCGTCAGACGATAGGTGCCCGCGCGATCATCGATCACGCGGGCACTGGGTCCGAGCTCGTTCGCCGAAGGTCAGATCGGCAGTCTGCGGAAGATCGAGCGCGGGACGTGCCGCAGGACCATCATCACGTAGCGGAAGGCTCCCGGCGCCCAGACCAGTTCCTTCCCCTTCTGCGACGCCGACACCGCCAGCACCGCGATGTCTTCCTTGTCGACGGTGAGCGGAGCCTCTTTGACGTGCGCGGAGAACCTGGTCCGCACCATGCCGGGCCGGATCACCAGCACGCGGGGCCCGTGCGGGCGCAGCGCTTCGCCGAGTCCGAGGTAGAAGCCGTCCAGGCCAGCCTTGGTCGACCCGTAGACGAAGTTCGAGCGGCGCACCCGTTCACCGGCGACGGAGGACAGGGCGATGATCCGCCCGAAGCCCTGCGCCTTCATCTTCTCGCCGACCAGGACGCCGACGGACACTGCCGCGGTGTAGTTGACCTGGGCGACCAGCACCGCCTTGCGCTGGTTCTGCCACAGCTCTTCGGCGTCGCCGTCGAGCGCGAAGGCGACGATGGCGACGTCCACGTCACCGGAGTCCCACGCCGCGTCGATCACCTTGGCGTGGCCGTCGGTGTCGAGCGCGTCGAAATCGATGACGTCGACCTCGCTCGCGCCCGCGGCCTTCATCTGGGCGACCGCGTCCTCGCGCAGCGGATCACCGGGCAGCGCCGCGAGGGTGATGCGCGCGGGGCCCTTCTTCAGGTACTCCGCGCAGATCGCCAAGCCGATCTCCGAGGTGCCGCCCAGCAGCAGAATCGACTGCGGGTTGCCAACGGCATTGATCACTGCAGCTCCAGCCTTCTCGCCATATCGGACATGAAAACACCGGTGGGATCGACGCTGCGGCGGACCTTGATCCAGTCGTCGATCCGGGGATACATCTTGTGGAAGGTCTCGGCGGTGGTCCGCGAATCCTTCGCGGTGTACAGCCGCCCGCCGAACTCGAGCACCCGCCGGTCCAGTTCGCCGACGAGTTCGTTGAGGCCCGGCTTGATCGGGAAGTCGACGCAGATGTTCCAGCCCGGCATCGGGAAGCTCAGCGGGGCCTGGTTGCCCGGGCCGAACAGCTTGAACACGTTCAGCGCGGAGTAGTGCCCGGACGCCTGGATGTCGACGATGATCCGCTTGAACTCCTCGACCGCCTCGGTCGGCACCACGAACTGGTACTGCAGGAAGCCGTTGGAGCCGTAGCCTCGGTTCCACTCCGCGATCATGTCCAGCGGGTGATAGAACTGCGTCAGGTTCTGCACCTTGCCGGTGTAGTTGCCGCCCATCCGGTAGTACGCCTCGCCGATGGACATCAGCGTCAGCTTGTTCATCGTCCAGTTCGGGAAGATGTCCGGGACGGTCATCAGCTGCGGCGCGTCGAACTTCAGCGGTTTGCTGCGCAGCCGCTTCGGCAGCTCGTCGAGCTTCGCGAGCCTGCCCCGGGTGATCGTGGCCCTGCCCAGCTTGGGCAGCGGGCTGATCACGTCGAACCAGGCGCTCGAGTAGGTGTAGTTCGACTCGCTGCCGTCGCTGTGCGCGGCGATGGTCTCCTCGAGGGTCGTGGTCTTCACGCCGTCGTTGAGGAAGTAGGCGGTCTCTGTCGGCACCATCTCGATGGTCGCGCGCATGATGATGCCGGTGAGCCCGTTGCCGCCGACGGTGGCCCAGAACAGCTTGGCGTTGCGCTTCGGCGTGAGGTGCTGAACCTGCCCGTCGGCGGTGAGCAGATCGATCGAGCGCACGTGGTTGCCGAAGCTGCCCTCGCTGTGATGGTTCTTGCCGTGGATGTCGGAGGCGATCGCGCCGCCGATGGTCACCTGGCGGGTGCCGGGCAGCACCGGCACCCAGAGGCCGAACGGTAGCGCGGCCTTCATGAGCTGGTCCAGGCTGACGCCGCCGTCCACGTCCACGATCCGGGTGTCGCGATCGATGCGGTGGATGTTGTTCAGCGCGGTCATGTCGACGACCAGGCCGCCCGCGTTCTGCGCGTGGTCGCCGTAGGAGCGGCCGAGGCCGCGTGCGATCACGCCGCGCCGCAGGTGGGCGGGCTTGCTGTCGTTGTCCTCGGCGACCATGGCGACTGCCTTGGCGATCAGTTCGGGATCGCTGGTCGAGAGCACTTCGGAAGAGGTAGGCGCGGTGCGACCCCACCCGGTCAACGTACGGGTGCGCGTCGGAAGAGTGAACGCGGTACCCGCGGCCGGGTCGTCGTTCGTGACGCCGGCGCCGTTCCCGGTTGTCTTGGTGGCGGTCGGAGCTTTCGTGGACATCGGCATAGAGGCTACAGGTATGACGGCGGATCGGGTCGGGGTCGCTCTACCCATGGGTAGTGACGTACGCGTCGTTCAGCACCGAATCCGCCGCTCGCCCCGGTCGGCGCTACGCTCGTCGGCGTGCAAGCCGAACCCCACCTGCCGCTTCCGGCGGAGTTGCCCCTGGTCGACGAGCCCGGCGGCACCGAGGTCGACCTCAGGACGCAGATCATCCGGTTCACCCTGACCGGCGGGTTCTCGGCCGTCGTCGACTATGGGCTCTACAGCCTGCTGCTCAACCTGGTCGGCCTCCCGGTCAGCGTCGCGAAGTCGATCGGCTTCGTGGCGGGCACCACAACGGCCTACCTGATCAATCGGCGCTGGACCTTCCAGGCCCCACCCAGCCGCGTCCGCTTCCTCGCGGTGGTCGCGCTCTACGCGGTGACCTTCGCGGTGCAAGTCGGCATCAACACAGCCCTGTACTTCACCCTGCCCGACGAGTGGTGGCGGCAGCCGCTGGCCTTCGTCGTCGCCCAGGGCACCGCGACGGTCATCAACTTCGTCGTCCAACGCTTGGTGATCTTCAAGATCCGCTGAGCGATGAGCGGGCCCTAGCATCCTGCTCGGGATTCGAAACCGGCCGGATGATCATTCCAGCCAATCATCCGGCACATCCGGTTGATCCGATATCACCCGCTCTACATCAGGGAGAATCTGGTTGAGCATCTCGAAGGCTTCAGCCATCTCCGCGTAGATATACAGGCGAGAGTCAGGCTGAAACGTGCGACAGGCAGCGGCGGCTCGTGTGGGAGGGTGCCGCCGAAAGCAATGGCCCCAGCGCTCACACCGTGAAGCAGGTACGTCGTGCCCCCCGCTCCCGGAGAGAATGGTGGCGCGGTCGGGGTGGGGGTTACCGGCGCGCTGAAGGAGGGTCCTGCTGGTCCTGCCTTCCCGCTCGTACCGACCCTATCTCGATCGCTCCGTCGAAAGTGCCGTCGACCACTCGCACCCCAGTTCCGGTGGATTGCACCTCCCGGATCCGCAATGCCGCTGCGGCGACCCGTTCCAGATCCACACCAACTGCCGCTCCCGCCGCAGTCTCATGGGCGCGCACCATCGCGATCAGCGTCTGGGCTGCCGCCAGCAATTCCGCATCCCCGTCAGCGCCGGCACGCTGCAGATCCTCGGCCAACTCCTGGCGGCGGTGCTCCGAAGCCGGCCGCTGCTCCAGCGCGACCACGTCCACCTGCCCGTAGCGGTTGTTCACCAGGCTTTTCAAGTGCTGATAGGCATCGGCCACTGCCTGTTTGGCGGACTCACCCAATCCCGCGACCGCACCCGCTGCCAACGCCTGGGCCACGATGACCGCCACTGTCTCTGCCACCACGACGCCATCCCCTCCCGATCCTTGCACCCGGAACGGATGCGCCTACCGACCTTTGACCGCAGAACTCTACGCTCGCCACCACACCAATGGCCGATAAACCGAAACAAGCAGCACGATTTCGCTCGGGTCCTCAGCGCCCAGCCGGCTGTACCCAGCGGCGCAGGGCGTCGATGGTGGTTTCCGGTGAGGTGTTGAAGCAAAAGCGTATTCCGGGCGCGAGTTCGGTGACCACATTCACGAGACGTTCGAACAGCAGGGTGTGCTCGGCCGCCATGCGTACGCCTGCGCCGATCATGGCGACATGGAATGACCCGCCCGCTGCGCATTCGCGCAGTTTCGTCTCGGCCGCATCGGGGTCGGCGGGCACCTGGCAGGAAACGAGGTCGAATCCGGCGTCGCGGAGCGCGGCCTCGCCCGCCTCGATGCGCGCGGTGAGGGTCGCTTCGTCGATAGCCGGGTAACGGCTGTAGTCGACGGCGCTGGGATGCAGTCCGATCGACAGCACGGTCGTGTCGCTGGAATTCTGTCGTTCCACTGGATGATCCTCCGGTCTCACCATGAATATGAACAGTGCCACGCACAGGCCCAGCAGCGTGACGACCGCCGCTGCCCTCACCACGGGGTGGTTCCATTCCTATCGAAGAACCCGCCGGTGGGCCCGTCGGGACCTACGGATGCCAGCTCGACGATGGCGTCGGTGCCCTCGGTGACGGTCTGCAAACCGGTATGACCGTTGAGGTCGGTGGCCGTGAAACCGGGATCCACCGCATTGACATGGATGTCGTTCAGGGCGAGGGCGTACATGGTTGTGAGCATGTTCATGGCGGCTTTGGTCGTCGGGTAGCCGAGTGCGAGCGGCAGGCGGCCCTCCCACTTCGGGTCGGTGAGCGTCGCGATCGATCCCATGCCGCTGGAGACCATGACGATGCGCGGGTGATCCGAGGCGCGCAGCAGCGGCAGGAAGGCATGAATCACCCGGATCGGGCCGAAGACATTGGTTTCGAACGCCTCGCGCACCTCATCGACGCGCGTATCAGCCGGATGAGTGCGCGGGCCACCGATAGCGGCATTGTTGATCAGCACGTCGAGGCGGCCTGCATAAGCCTTCACGGCGTCGGCCGCCGCGGTCACGGATTCGTCCGACGTCACGTTCAGTTGGACGAAGCGGGCCTGCCAGCCCTCCTCGGCCAGTTCGGCCACCGCCCTGGTGCCGCGCACAGTGTCGCGTGCGGCGAGGAACACCTCCCAACCCGAGCCGGCCAGTCTGCGTACGGTTTCGCGCCCGAGTCCTTTGTTCGCTCCGGTCACCAGGGCAATCGTCGTTGTCGTCATGGTCGTAGCCTCGCGCCGGTGACCCGCCGACTCCAGGGCCTGCGAGGCATGGGACTGCCGGTACCACCCCGGACCGTCGGTCCTGCGGCAGGATGTGCAGGTGGACAGAGTCGAATTGGCCATGGTGCTGCGCACCGCGCGCTCGCGCATCCAACCCGCCGCCGCGGGACTGCCAGGCGGATCCCGCAGGCAGGTTCCGGGGCTGCGGCGCGAGGAGGTCGCTCAGCTGGCCGGGCTCAGTGTCGATTACATCGTCCGGCTCGAGCAAGGGCGCGGCCCCAAACCCTCTGAGCAGGTGCTGGACGCATTGTCCCGGGCGCTGCGGTTGACCGACTCCGACCGTGATCTGATCTTCCGGCTCGCCGGATCCGATCCGCCGCAGGCCGGGCGCATTCCCATGCAGATCCGCCCCAGCGTCCTGCGCCTACTGGACCGCATGGTGGACCTGCCCGCCCTGGTGCTGTCCGCCAAATCCGATGTGCTGGCTTGGAATCCGCTGGCGGCGGCGCTGTTCGGCGACTTCTCCGAGCGGCCACCGGCCCAGCGCAACATCATGTGGCAGCGGTTCCTCGGCGCCGGGCTCGACCGGTTGGTCATGACGCAGGAGGAGGAAGCGGCCAACGCCGTCGACTGCGTCGGCTGTCTGCGCACGGTACAGGCCAAGTACCCGAAGGATCCGGGCCTCGCGCAGCTGATCGACGAACTTCGATCCGGTAGCGCGCGATTCGATGAGCTGTGGCGGGCGGGACGTTCCGGACGGCTGCGCAGCCTCACCAAAACCGTCGCACACCCGGACCTGGGCATCCTCACCCTCGACTGCGACGCCCTGCTGGTAGCTGAGGCCGATCAGAACGTCGTCGTCTACTCGGCCGCCCCGGGCACTCCTACGGCCACGGCCCTCGAGCTTCTCCGTGTCACCGGCCTGGAACGATTCGAGCCGACCAACTAATGTGCCGTGGCCGCCCTCGCGACGAGATAGGTGGCAACCGAGGCTGATTCCGCGGCCAAGTGGGTCGGGTTGGTCGCGATGAACAGTGAGTCGGCGGCCAGATTGCCGACCAGGTGCCAGGCCGGGTCCGGGTGTCCATCGACAAGGAGGCGACGGGTGCCGGACTGCGTCCGTAGGCCTCCGGTCGGCGCGAACTGCGCCGCGCCGGCCGCGAGCAGCGACTCCAGCAAAGGCTCGGTTGCCTGAGGTGTCGTGTAAGCAGGCGGATTTACCGCGTTGACGACGATATCGGCGGTCCACACCGTCTCATCGGTGATGCGGAAACCATCTTCGTCATCGGCCTCGATCTTGGTGACGCCACGATGCAAGCGCAGCTGCCCCGAGTTCAGCAGCTCGAGGACGATAGTGGCGTTGTGCGGAACCATAGGTGAGGTCAGGCTGTTGATCGTGCGGAAGTATTCGGCGCGCAGCAACTCCTGGTGTCGGACCGGGAGCGCGGGCCACAGAATGGGCCCCACCATCCGGGTCACCATGACCAACAACCGGCGGCCGAGCTCCGGGGAGTCGATCTCGGCGATCTGACGCTTCAATCGGGTGACGGGCTCGTCGGCTCCGGTGTCCAGAATCTCCGCCGCGAACCTGTCGAAGTCTTCGCCCAGGTCGTCGAGTTCGGCGCGCATGAGCGCGACCACATCACCGAGGCCTGCGCCCGCTGCCGCGAGGCGCATCGCGTTGGGCGGGACGAGGTGACGCGGCGCCAACGGCGTGGGACGCTGCATCACAAAGGGAAGGACACCGCTTCGAGACAGGAAGCTGATCGGGCCGATGTGGCCGTTCGCCTTCAGCGATGCCGCGATATCCACCGCCGTGAGACCGCTGCCGATCACCGCGACATGCGCATCCGGGCGCACGTGGGTCAGCGTGTCCGCCAGCGGATACGGCTCGACGAAGAACCCGGCGTTTCCGGTGAGCCCGTAATGGTCGCGAGGGCTGCCGCTACCGACGCAGAGAACGGCATGGTCCACGTGATAACGACCGCCGCTGCCGGTGACCAGAACATTCGAGTCGTCGCGCACGAATCCTGTGACGGGCTCGTTCACCACTTCGATCCGCCAACCTCCATTGCGCAGTCGCGCGATAGCCGTCTGGGCGGTCTCTTCGAGGTAATCGCCGTACACCCTGCGGGGGACGATGGGCACGCCCAATCCCTCGTCGTGGAACATGCTCCAGTCACCGTGCTTCCGCAGCCAACGTTCGAAGTGTCCTGCGTCATCGAGGCGCATCGACATCCGTGCGGGTGGGGCGTTCACGCGCACCGCATCGAGGTCCGGCTGGTACGGGCGGCCCCGCCACAACACGGGC
This sequence comes from Nocardia gipuzkoensis, assembly GCF_021183645.1. Classification (NCBI taxonomy): domain Bacteria; kingdom Bacillati; phylum Actinomycetota; class Actinomycetes; order Mycobacteriales; family Nocardiaceae; genus Nocardia; species Nocardia gipuzkoensis. Next base: position 3,024,650 of record NZ_CP089225.1, read on the forward strand.
GAGGCATCGAAGACCGTGATGTCGCCGGGCAGTGGATCCAGCCGGGCGAACGCATCGAGCAGGCCCACACCTGCGACGCCTGCTCCGACGATGCCGATCTTCATCGCTTCTCCATCCTGTGGTCGGTTCGCGGAAGGTGGGGCCTAGGACCCCGGCGAACCCTGCGCTGTGTCTGCGCAGCCAGCGTCGCTCGGCGGGTTCACGAGTGGAATCCCGCGATTGCGGGGACATGGTCGACACGTAGGGCGTCTGCGGGACGGACGATGGTGGTGAGAGTGTGGCGGGACCGGCCTCCCGAAAACCGCGGGAAGCGATCCCTCGATTGCGGGATGGTCGGCCTCCACAGGCGAGACCAGAATGGTCGATATGAGCGCGTCCGGCCATACGATCGAGGCCCTGTTCACCAGCATCGACCGGGCGTCCGACGCACATGCGCTGTTCGCTGTCGCGTCCACCCGGTTGCGCGAGATATCTCCGTTCGACGCTGCGGTCTGGGTGGCGACCGACCCGCTCAACGGCCTGACCACCGCACCGGTGCGGGTGGAGAACCTGCACGAGGGAGGATGCGGGGACTACTGGGAAACCGAGCTCTCAGCCGAACATGTGAACACGTTCCGCGATCTGGCACGCGCTTCGGTGCCCGTGGCGGGGCTGCGCGAGGCCACTGGAGACCGCCCTGCATCGAGCCCCCTGTACCGAAAATTCATGTGTCCACGCGGTTTCGATGATGAGCTGCGGGCAGTTCTTAGGGTCGACGGCCAACGATGGGGACACCTCAGCCTGTTTCGCGAGCGAGGGCGACATCCGTTCCGCGACGAAGACATCGCGCTCGTCCACGCGATCTCCGTTCCGATGGCGCGGAGACTCCGGAGCTTCGCGCGTCCGGTAGCCGGCGCTCCCCGAGACCTGGGCGCGACTCCCGGCATGCTGCTGTTCGACACAGCAGGCTCGCTCGTATCGATCAACGACGAGGCGCGCCACCTACTCGCCGAAATGCCTGTCGGTCCCGCCCTTCCGACTGAGAAGGGGATCGCCCTGCCCCTACCGACCTGGGTCCTCACCACTGCGGGCCATACTCGGATGACCGGAGAGAACGCACGTATTCGCGTCCGGACGAGAACCGGACGCTGGTTGGTCTGTCACGCGTCGAGCCTGCGGGACAGCGCCGACGCAGCGGCCATGACCGCACTCGTTCTCGCACCGGCCAGACCCACGGACGTGGCATCGCTGATCGTGGCGGCCTATGCCCTGACCGATCGAGAAGTGGATGTCACCGAACTGATCGCCCGAGGTCTGTCCACCGCGCAGATCGCCGCGCAACTGTTTCTGTCGGCACACACCGTCCGCGACCACGTGAAAGCCATCTTCGAGAAGGTCGGTGTCACCAGCCGCGGCGAACTCGTCGCCAAACTCTTCACCGACCACTACGAACCCACCGCCGCCCGAAACACACTGCGCATCGTGGACGGCGATATAGACCAGCGACTCATCTGATGCGGACCTAGCGAAAGATCGAGGTCAGATCGGTGTTCCCACAACTGGGGTCACCTTGCTTGCTTGGGGGATCAGCACTCGGGTAGGGCTTGTGATGTGCGGCGCAAGTGGCGCTGGTCGAGAAAGGGGTGCCGATGCTCATCGAATTCTTGTTGGGTATGTGGAACAACATTCTGACCACCGGCAGACCGTTTCTGGGCTCCTGAACCACCTCGCCGCTCAGCGAAGCACGCAGAACGGCCCGGCCTGACCTTTCCAGGTCGCCCGCTGGCAGTCATCCTGTCCGGCGTCCTGCATCACGTGCCCGACAAACTCGACCCCGCCGGAATCGTCGGCGAGTACACCGAACTCCTGCCGCCCGGTTCACATCTCGCGCTCAGCCACTACCTCGATCCCAGCGGCGATCCCGGCGCTAACCGACTCGCACGCGAACTCGAGCATCGATTCGTCCACGGGCTGGGTTCGGGCTGGTTCCGCACCCGGGAACAGATCGCCTCCTACTTCGGCGGGCTGGAGCTGATCGACCCGGCCTGGTCGAGCTGGGCGACTGGTGGCCTCGCGGTCCCGCGCTGCGCTCACGATCGCTGGAGGGGCGGCTGATGTTGGGCGCGCTCGGCCGCGTACCGACCTTCAGGGACCACTGATCAGCGTGTCGGCCAGCTCGTTCTTCTGCGCCTTCGCGCCGAAGTAGTCGCCGCCCTTGGCGCGCACGTTGTCGGTGCCCCACTCACGCTGTTCGCGCGGGGCGGGCACCAGGTGCGGGATGTGCTTGCGGCAATGGATATAGGCCTCTTCCACGTCGACCACTACCCAGTGTTCGGCGACGCGGCCCTTGTGGTTGACGGGCAGGTCGGTGACGACGCTGCGGAGGGCTGGGTCGGAGACGAGGTGTGCCGAACCATTGATGTGCAGTCCGATGAGGTCGCGCACGAAATCGATGAGCAGGATCCCGACGTGCGGATTCTCCAGGATATTGCCGAGACTGGCCATCACGCCGTTGCCACGGTATTCCGGGTAGGCGATCCTGCGCTCATCGATGACGTGGAGAAAACCGGGCAGCCCGGCCCGGAAAGTCGAGTCGCATTCGCCGTGTTTGTCCGCCGTGGCGATGAACGCCATGTCCATCCGGCCGATGAATTCGATCATCGTCGGATTGAGCCGATCGAGCACCTGATCGTCGTAGAAGCGCTGGGCTCGATCTTGCGTTCCGTACCGTTCCTGCAGCTCACGCTCACCGTCGCTGCCGTTGTGTGTGCCGGGCATTGCCGCCCCCTCTGGTCGCCGGAATGCTGGGTTCACCAGGCTCGACGTTGAACCGCGGTCGTACCGAGATCGCGCCAATTTTAGATGATCCGTACCCGGCAAAACGTCGGAATCCACGTAGATGATGCCTGTGATTCGCGTGCGGCGCAGGGGTTTCCGTAGATTAGCTAAGAGCCGACCGGCCGGAATTATTTCCGGCCGGTCGGGATTTGCGGAAGTGATGTGCGGTGCCTCAGGCGGGGGTCAGCGTGACCGGAACACCGTTGAACACGGCGTTTCCGGAAGGCGCGTCGACCACCGAATCATCGGTGAGCACATTGGCATTGACGCCGGCGTGCGCGCGGGCCACGGTCTGCGTGCTGTCGACATGTCCCCACCCGTGCGGCAGGCTCACCACGCCGGGCATGATGGCCTCGGTCGGCTCCAGCGGAACCGTCAGCGTCCCGGCGGCGGACTTGACCACCGCTCGGTCGCCGAGTCCGAGTCGCGCCACGTCGGCCGGATTGATGTGCAGTGTGCAGCGATTCGATCCGCTCACCAGCGTTGCGATGTTGTGCATCCAGCTGTTGTTGGACCGCAGCTGCCGCCGCCCGATCAGCACGATCTCCGGTGCGGCGTCGGACAGTCGCGCCCGCATCCGCGCCACGTCGTCGAGCAGCGGCCGCGGGGCGAGGTCCACCTTCGCGGTCGCGGTGCGGAGCACGCCGGGCAGGCGTGGCTGCAACGGGCCGAGGTCGATGCCGTGCGGGTTGTCCAGCAGCACTTGCAGGTTGAGGGTGCCGCCGTTCCATTCCCCGTACGGTCCGAGACGCAGCATCAGGTCGATGCGCTGCTCGGTGCTGTTCTCGCCGATCAGGTCGCCGCGCCGCTGCGCGAACCCGGCCTTGTGCAGCAGCCCCGCGATGACGAGTTCGTCCACGGCGGTGAGCGGATCCACCCCGTCGGAGCCGTCGTGCGGCCTGCCGGTCAGCGCCGCGGCGAGACGAGCAAGGACGGCGGGCTCGGACGGCCGGTCGCCCAGTGGCACCAACGGGCGCGAGTAGCGGGTGTAGTTCCGCACGGCGAATTGCAGAAGCGCGAAATCGTAGTGCGCCGACTGGGTGGGGCGCGGGGGAGGCAGGATCACATCGGCGTGCTTGGTGGTTTCGTTCAGGTACCGGTCCACGCTCACCATGAAGTCGAGCTGGGCGAACGCCTCGTCCAGGCGTGCGCCGCTCGGCGCGGACAGCACCGGGTTCCCGGCTACCGTCACCAGCGCGCGGATCTGCCCCGGGCCGGGCGTGGCGATCTCGTCGGCGAGCGTCGCGACGGGCAGTTCACCCATCGCCTCGGGCAGCTCGCGTACCCGGCTTGTCCAGCGCCCGATGCGGAACGGCCTGGTACGCGGGATGCCGCCCGCGGCGGCGGTGGCGAACATCGCGCCGCCAGGGGAATCGAGGTTGCCGGTCAGCGCGTTGATCGCGTCGACGAGCCACTGCGTGATCGTGCCGAACTCGGCGGTGCAGGTGCCGATGCGGGCATACACCGCCGCGGTCGGCGCTGCCGCGAGTTCGCGAGCCAGGCGCACGATCGTGGACGCGGGGACGCCGGTGCGGGCCGCGACCGTATCCGGGTCGAAGGCCGCGGCGGCCGTGCGCAATTCGTCCAGGCCGGTGACCTCGACGCGCAGATCGGTCAGCTGCTCGGCGAACAGCGTGTGCACGATGCCGAACAGCAGGTAGGCGTCACTGCCCGGCCGGATGAACAGGTGCTCGTCGGCCAGTTTCGCGGTGCGGGTCACCCGGGGGTCGACCACCACGAAGCGGCCGCCCCTGCCGCGCAGCGCCTTCAGCCTGCCCGGGAAATCGGGTGCGGTGCACAGCGAGCCGTTCGATTCCAGCGGATTCGCCCCGAGCATCAGCAGATAATCGGTGCGGTCCAGATCGGGCACCGGCACGGTCAGCGGGTCGCCGAACATCAGTCCACTGGCCACCTGCTTGGGCATCTGGTCTGCCGTGCTGGCCGAGAAGATGTTCTTGGTGCCCAGCGCCCGCAGCAGTATCGGCAGGTACAGCGCTCCGGCCACGGTGTGCGCGTTGGGGTTGCCCAAGTAGGCCGCAGCCGATTGGTTTCCGTGCTCGGCCACCACGGCGGGAAAGCGTTCGGCGATGTAGTCGAAGGCTTCGTCCCAGGTCGCGCTACGCCAGGTGCCGGTCGCGCGATCGCGGATCAGCGGTTCGGTCACCCGGTCCGGGTCCTCGTCGAGGTGGCCCAAGCTGGCCCCCTTCGGGCAGATGAAGCCCTTGCTGAAGGGGTCGCTGCGGTCGCCGCGGACCGAGGTCACGTGGTCGTCGGGGTCCAGGGTGAGTTCCAGGCCGCAGACCGCCTCACAGAGTGGGCAGGTCCGCAGCAGATTGCGCGATTGCGTGATCGGGGCCATACCCCATCTTGTCGTCCGGTGGCGAAACTGAAAAGCGAACGCACGATATCGACAACGCCGAACATCGACAACGCCGAACGACCGGTACCCGGCGGCGCTCCGGGGTGGGGAGCCGGAGCGCCGGGATGGATACCGGTCGCAAACAGGCCGGGTAGCGTGGCCCCGGCCCGCGATCAGCAGGTGAACTCGATCAGGGGCGCGTTGCTCAGCAGGCGATGGTCAGCTTCGCGCGGCGCGACGCGGTGGCCGCGCGCACGGCCGCGGCGATCGCGACGACCGGCGGCACCCAGCGGGCCTCGGCGGGCGCGACGCCCCAGCAGGCCGAACCGGCCGAGAGCTGGGTGGGCGGCAGCGGGATGCCCGCGCCGTCGGTGTACAGGGTGGCGCCGGCCTCGCGCAGCGCCTGCAACGCCATCGCGGCCTTGCGGACGCCGGTGACCAGGTGGATCTCACGACGCTCCGGGCCGGGGATCTCGATGACCGCGCCGGACAGGTTGTTCGCGCGCAGGAAGCGGCGGACCTCGCCGGCCAGTTCGCCGGAGACCTCGATGCCGGACAGGTCGTCGTCGGTGATCAGGCTCAGACCGTTGGCCGTTTCGGCGACCGTCCACCCGCGCTGGTTGTAGTCCTGCGCAGCGGCGGTCAGTTCGGCCGCCGTGACGGAAGTCGGAAACGTGGTGCGCACTGTCTTCTCCATTCCCCGGTAGATCTCTGGGTCCTGCATTCATGGGTCGTATCGGCGCGGGCAGCCGCGGGCGTTACGGGTTCTCCGAAAGAATTTCCGGAGTGTCGCCTACGTCTCATTTCCGAGAGGGTTCGTCGGCGTTCCGCCGGGCATCCCGAGGTGGCTCGCCACGGTTGCCACGCAGCTACTTTCAGCCGCGGACCTGGATTCTCGCTGCGCCGAGGCTGCGAGATCGCTGTGGACGGTTGTGAACGATGTTGCTGGTGCGAAAACATCCCGGTCACGTGCGTTTCCGGCTGGATCCGCGCGCGCCGGGCAGGGAGGATTCCGGCATGAGCGTCAGGCCGGAGGCGGCAGCTTGCGTGACCACGCAGGGCCCGCGCATGCCGAAGGAGGGCAGAGCATGAGCGTCAGGCCCGGAGGCGGCAGCTTGCGTGACCACGCAGGGCCCGCGCATGCCGAAGGAGGGCAGAGCATGAGCGTCAGGCCCGGAGGCGGCAGCTTGCGTGACCACGCAGGGCCCGCGCGTGCCGAGGAGGACAGCCCATGAGCGCCGGGCCCGGAGGAGGACACGGTATGAGTGACGAACCCAACGGCACCGGCGGGCCCGCCGGTGCGCCTGCGGACGAGGGGGAGTACGAGGCCGAAGCGCGCTGGATCGCCTGGAAGGAGTCGGCGGCCAGGCGGTTGTCCGGGGCCGCCGCCGACGAGGATCAGCCCGCCGAGCCGTTCCGCAGCCCGCGTGCGTTCGCGCAGTGGAGCGCCGCGGCCGCGCGCGCCCTGATCGACGTGCAGTTCCACCGCCCGGCCACCCGCACGCTGTTGCCGCTGGCGTACATCCTCGGGCTGGTGTTCGCCTTCGCCGTCCCCATCGCGCTGACGGTGTCGGCGTGGCGGGTGTCGGCGGTGCTCGGCGTGCTCGCCGCGGTGCTGGGCGTCCCGCTCGGCCTGACCATCGCGGCCGCCGTCCGCCTGATGCTCGAGTTCCTGGTGAACGCCTCGCGCCTGGCGACCAGGGTGGAGCACATCAGCGAGCTGGCCGACGACCTGTTCCAGGCGCTGTCGGACGTGGCCGAGCCGGTCAACCAGTTGTCCGAAGACGTTCGGGCGGTGCAGTTCTGGCGCTTCCGCAAGCGAAACCCGCGCAGGTAGGAGCGAAAACATGCCGGGCGGAAGTAGTTTGACTCCCAGGGGCCACCGGCCTAGCTGAGACACGCACCGTGACCGGTGTGAGTTTCACTGTGAACAATGCTGTTCGGATACCCCGCAGATCCACCACGGGTGTCCGGAGAGGCGGCCGCGTCGCGGACCGAGCACGGATCACGGTGCGGCCGGTGTACGGCGAAACAGGGGGGAAGTATGGCTCTACCACAGGGGACGACCGGATCGACTATGCCGCGACGGCAGCTCGGCAGGCAGCTGCGCGATCTGCGCAACCGGGCGGGGATGACCACGCGGGTGGCCGCGCAGCAGCTGGAGTGGTCGGAGGCGAAGATCTGGCGGATCGAGACCGGGCAGACCTCGCTGCGCGGACTCGATGTCGAGGCGATGTGCAAGGTCTACGGCGCGCCGCCCGATCTGCTCGAACCGCTGCGTGCGTTGGCCCGCGACACCAAGGCGAAGGGGTGGTGGACCGCCTACGGCGACGTGATCCCGGAGGGCTTCGACGTCTACATCGGACTGGAAGAGGCGGCCACCCGGCTGGCCACCTACGAGAACGAACTCGTCCCTGGACTGCTGCAGACCGAGGGTTACACCCGCGCGGTGTTCGCCGCGGCGTACCCGGAGTTGTCCACCGACGAACTCGAACGCAGAGTCCGCTTACGGCAGGCCAGGCAGGCGCTGGTCTCGCGGAACGACGCACCGCTGCGGCTGGACGCGCTGATCGGCGAGGGGGTGCTGCGGCGGCGGATCGGCGACCCGGGGGTAATCGCCGAGCAACTCGACCAGCTGCACCGCATGGCCGAATTGCCGAACGTCCGGATCCGGCTGGTGCCGATGGATTCCCGCTATCACGACGGCATGACCTCGGGCCGGTTCGTGCTGCTCGATTTCCCCGAGGCGCCTTCCGGCGAGCCGTCCGAACCGCCGGTGGTTTATGTGGAGGCGTTCACCGGACCGATCTACGTGGACAAAGAGCACGAGATCGCGCGTTTCCGCGCGGCGTTCGCCGGCATCGAGGCGGTGGCGGTCGACGCGCGGGCAGGTATCGAGGCCGCCCGCCGGGCCCTGTGATTCGCGGGCTTTCGCGCGCTGATCAGCACTTCGGCGGGCCCGGCAACTCCCAGGTGTCGCTCAGGACGGCCCGGTGGGTGGGCAGGGCCTGTTCGTAGACCTCGCGGCCCTTCTCGGTGAGGCAGACGAACACGGCGCGGCGATCCTCCGCGCACATGGTGCGCCGGACGAGACCGTCGCGCTCCAGCCGGGCCACGGCCCGTGACAGCGCGCTCTGACTCAGGTAGATGTCGTTGGCCAGGTCGCTCATGCGGTAGTCGCCGCAGTCCGCGTCCACCAGGCGGTCCAGCGTCTCGAATTCGCTGAGCCCGATGTGATGGCCGTTCTGCAGCGCTTTCTCGAGCGCGCAACTCACCGTCGCGTGCCGGTCGAGCAGCTCGCGCCACTCTCCAACCAGCCCGGTGGGCGCGGGGGCGCGCCGGGCCGTGCTCACGGTGGTCGGCTTCGACATGGCCCCATCTTAGTGGCGCCGGCATGTCCATGCAACTGCATTAAATGTGTTGGCATTTAATGCACGCGCATGTAATGTTCCCCGCATGACTTCACCAGCCACGCTCTCGGCCGCCGCGGCGACCGATCCGACCAGATGGTCAGCCCGGCTCTGGGGCATGCTGATCACGCTGTGCATCGTGCTGTTCCTCGACGGTCTCGACGTTTCGATGATCGGTGTCGCGCTCCCGTCCATCGGCGCGGAACTCGATCTGTCCACCTCCACCCTGCAGTGGCTGGTCAGCGGCTACGTGCTCGGATACGGCGGTCTCTTGCTGCTCGGCGGCCGCACCGCCGACCTGCTCGGTCGGCGCAAGGTCTTCCTGATCGCGCTCGCGGTCTTCGCGGTCGCCTCGCTCGCCGGTGGTCTGGTCAGCTCCGGTCCGCTGCTGATCATCACCCGATTCGTCAAGGGCCTCGCCGCCGCGTTCACCGCGCCGACCGGCCTGTCCATCATCACCACGAACTTCGCCGAGGGACCGGCCAGGAACAAGGCGCTGTCCATCTACACGGTGTTCGGCGCGGGTGGCTACTCCATGGGCCTGCTGTTCGGCGGCCTGATGACCGGTGTCGGCTGGCGCTGGACGTTCCTGCTTCCGGTGCCGATCGCGCTCGCCGCGCTGGCCGCCGCCTACGTGCTGGTGCCCAAGGACAAGCCCGCCGAGGAAGGCGGACACGACCTGCTGGGTGCGCTGCTGTCCACCGCGGCCATGCTGCTGCTGGTGTACACCGTGGTCGCCGCGCCCGAAGCGGGCTGGGCGTCGGCGCGCACCATCGGCTCGTTCGTCGCGGTCGTCGCGCTGTTCGCCGGATTCGTCGCGGTGGAGAAGCGGGTGCGCTACCCGCTGGTGCGTCTCGGCATCCTGCGCAAGTCCTCGCTGGTGCGCGCCAGCCTCGCGATCGTCGCGGTGGCGGGCTCCTACTTCAGCTGGCAGTTCATCGTGACGCTGTACATGCAGGACACGCTCGGCTGGTCGCCGCTGAAGCTGTCCATGGCGCTGCTGCCGGTCGGTCTGCTCGTCGTGCTGTCGGCGTTCTTCTCCGACAAGCTGGTGGATCGTTTCGGCACCGGGCCGGTGATCGCGGTCACCATGGTCGTGATGGCCGTCGGTTACCTGCTGTTCCTGCGGCTGGACACCGCGCCCTCCTACCTGACGATGCTGCTGCCCGCGGTGCTGCTCATCGGCATCGGCTGGGTCGGCTTCCCGGCCATCAACATCCAGGCCACCAACGGCATCGAGGACGAGGAGCAGGGTCTCGCCGCCGGCGTGCTGCAAACTTCCATGCAGGTCGGCGCGGCCATCGTGCTCGCGGTGACCACGGCGATCATCTCCTCCGGCGCGCACGCCGACATCTCGGCCGCCGGGATGCTCGACACCTACCGGCCGGGCCTGGAGTTCGCCGCGGGCGTGTCCATCGTCGGCGCGCTCGTCGCCCTGCTGGCCTTCGCGCCGCGCTTCCGCGCCCAGAAGCGGACGGAGGACGAGGTGAAGGAGCTGGAACTCGTCGCCTGACCGCGCAACCGCCGAGCGCCGCCCCCGTACCGGGTGGCGGCGCTCGGCATATGGGCGCTTATGCGGGTCGGGAGAACGGCGGGGCCGCGGTGTCTTTCGCGGAACGGACGAAGGTGAGTTCGCTGCCGTCCCGCGCCACCCGCGGCCACTCGATGCCGAGCGTGGGATCGAACGCGTCGATGTCGTGGTCGAATTCGGGCCGGTATTCCAGCGAGCACAGGTAGGTGACCGTCGATCCGTCCTCCAGGGAGAGGATCGCGTGGCCCAGTCCTTCGGACAGGAAGACCGAGCGCCGGTCCACGTCGTCGAGCAGCACGCTGTCCCAGCGCCCGTAGGTCGGCGAGCCGGGGCGCAGATCCACCACCACGTCGAGGAACGCGCCGCGCACGCAGGTCACGTACTTGGCCTGACCGGGCGGGTCCTCGGTGTAGTGGATGCCGCGCAGCACACCGGCTGCCGAGACCGAGCAGTTCACCTGCCGCAGGTCGAACGCCCGCCCGGTCGCCTTCTCGAACTCCGAGGCCTTGAACCCCTCGAGGAACATGCCGCGATCGTCGCCGTGCTGACGCGGGGTGACCACCCAGGCGCCGGGCACGGCGAGTTCCCGGAACTCCATGCTCACCAGTCCCGTCCGCGTTCGAGCAGATCGAGCAGGTAGCGGCCGTAACCGGAGCGGACCAGCGGTTCGGCGAGCGCGCACAGCTGCTCGTCGTCGATGTAGCCCATCCGCCAGGCCACCTCCTCGGGGACGCCGATCTTCAGGCCCTGCCGCTCCTCGATCGTGCGAACGTAATTCGCCGCGTCCAGCAGGGAATCGAAGGTGCCGGTGTCCAGCCAGGCGGTGCCGCGGGCGAGCACGTCCACGCTCAGCCGATCCTGTTGCAGGTAGGCGCGATTGATGTCGGTGATCTCGTATTCGCCGCGCGCCGAGGGCCGCAGCGAGCGGGCGATCTCCACCACGTCGTTGTCGTAGAAGTACAGCCCGGGAATGGCGTAATTGGACCGCGGCGCCTTGGGCTTCTCCTCGATGGACACCGCGCGCCCCTCGGTGAACTCCACGACGCCGTAGGCGGTCGGGTCCGACACCCAGTAGGCGAACACCGCGCCGCCGTCGATCTCGTGGAAGCGGTGCAGACTGGTGCCGAGACCGGGCCCGTGAAAGATGTTGTCGCCGAGCACCAAGGCGGCGCAATCGGTGCCGATGTGGTCGGCGCCGAGGACGAATGCCCTGGCCAAGCCGTCGGGCTCGGGCTGAACCACGTAGCTGAGCGACAGGCCGAACTGCGCGCCGTCGCCGAGCAGCCGCCGGAACGCCGCGGCGTCGTCGGGCGTGGTGATCACCAGGATGTCCCTGATCCCCGCGAGCATCAGCGTGGACAGGGGGTAGTAGACCATGGGTTTGTCGTAGACCGGGACCAGCTGCTTGCTCACCCCGCGCGTGATCGGGTGCAACCGGGAGCCGGTGCCGCCCGCCAAGATGATTCCGCGCATGCATGGAGTCTGCCAGTTTCCCGGCGCCGGGATTCGGTGAGGTTCCGACTAGTCCTCGATTCGGTTACGGGCGTTTCGCTACGGCGGGTATCGGGCGATTCTGTTGCATAGATCACGATGCTCATGGTGTTCTGAAAAGACACTGTGTGAGATGTCAGCGCCGACACCTCGCCTGGGCGACCTCGGTCCGGTCGTGAATCGGCGCGCCAGTTCGAGGTAGGTGCGCGATGGCGACCAGACACGGCGAGCCCGGCGTGGTGATGAATCCGAAGGGCCCCAGCGCGCAATCGCGCCTGCTGCTGGCCACCTGTATGGGCGTGGTGCGGCCGGTGCTGCGCACGTTCCCGGTCACCAGGACGACCATTCCTTTCGGCGCGGCCACGGTGAACGGGCTGGCGCGGTTGCGTCCGCGGCCGCACGGCATCGATCGGGAGCAGGTTTCGCTGCACGGTATCCGCCTGGAGATCATCCGTCCGGCCGGTGCGGCGCGGGCGCTGCGCCATGGCGCCGTGCTGTACATGCACGGCGGTGGCTTCGCGATCTGCGACACCTGCAGCCACCGTCCGGTCGCGGCGAGCCTGGCCCGCCGTACCGGGCTGCCCGTGATCAACGTCGAGTACCGCCAGCTGCCCCGCACCCGCATCACGCAGTCGGTGCAGGACTGCCTGTCCGCCTACCGCTGGCTGCTGCGCCACGGCGCGGATCCGGCGCGGATCGTCTTCTCGGGCGACTCCGCGGGCGGATTCCTGGCCTTCGCGACCGCACTGCTGGCCCTGGAGTCGGGACTGCCCGCGCCGGCCGGTTTGGTCGGTCTGAGCCCACTGCTGGACCTGGACTACGGGGCGAAGCGGGACTACGTGAACGTCACGCGCGATCCGTACATCCCGCTGTCGGCATTGCAGGCGGTGGTGCGCATCGGCGCCGAGGTCGACGGGATGCTCGATCCGAGCCTGTCACCGGTCAACGCGGCCCTGGGCGGGCTGCCTCCGGTGCTGTTGATCGCCGCCGAGGACGAGGTGCTGCGGTTCGACTCCGAGTTGATGGCACAGCGGCTCACCGCGGCGGGCGTGCCGAACACGCTGGAACTGTGGCGCGGCCAGGTGCACGCCTTCATGAGCATCGCGCCGGGCCTGCCGGAGAGCAGGGCGGCGCTGGCGCGGGTCTCGCGGTTCGTGCGGGCCCGCATCGAGGACGACCAGCAGGCACGGACAGCTTGACCGTCCGGCCTTCCGAGGCGAGCCTCGTTCCGCATCAGCCGGGACGGGGCTCGCGTCCTTTGTGGGGTGCGCCGACGGCGATGTCGGCGGGCTGCATCCCGTCACGACCGCTGTTTCGGTACATGCCGCTCGAAGCGACCAGGAACCCAATTGATTCCGAACTGAAGTTATCTGTCCTTGATAGTGCAGGTCAGCTCCGGGCAAAGTATATAACTTCCATTTTGTTCAGCGTGTGTTCACCTTCGGCAGGCAAGTGGAACAACGGAAGCCCCGTCCGCGTGATCGCTCGGACGGGGCTTCCGTTATCGATTCAGTTGTACGCGTTCAGCCGTGGATTACTTGGCGGGCGTGAACGGCTGGTTGATCGTGGTGAAGTACTGGATCGCAGCACCGATCGCGACCGGCGCGGTGATCAGCAGCTGCCCCGCGAGGGTGCCCAGCGCGCCGACGGCGAGAATGCCGCCGAGGCAGCCGATGGCCGCGGCCGGGATGAACGCGCCGAACAGGCCGATGATCGCGGCCGAGGCGACGGTGGCGCCGGCGATGCCGCCGAGCACACAACCGACGGCGCCGCCGCCGATGCCGCCGACCAGGGTGCCGATGGCGGCACCGGTCGAGATGGTGTCCTTCATGCGGTTGAAGGCGGCCACCTCACGGTCGTACTCCGACTTCCACGGCGCCTTCTCCTCGAACGGGAGGGCGACCGGCTTGTAGGTCGCGTGCGCCATGTCGAACTGCGGGGTCAGGGTGGCGGTGCGGTCCGCGATCTCGGCAGCGATCGGGAACTCGAAGTCGTCCACACGGAAGGTGAGCGGCATGCCGGTCAGCACGTCGCCGTTGGCGGCCTTGACCTTGAAGGTGCCATCCTCGACGACCATGGAACCGGCATCGGTCGTGATGATGGACTGGGTGTCGGTCGCGTGGGCGGTGAAGTTCACCGCGCCATCGGCCTCGGGGGCCGGAGCCGCGTTCACGGTGCCGGCGGTGACGCCGAGAGCGGCGATCAGCAGTGCCGACGTCGCGGCGAATTTCCTCATCAGCATTTTGTTTGGAACCTCGATTGGAACGTTCGGAGGGGACTAGATGAGCAAAATCTAGAGCAGCTAACGCGTGGTGAACCCGTTGTGACTATTTATTCAAATTTTGTTCACCATCGAGACTTGCGGCTTGGTGGGGTCGCGGAAATGTGGGCGATGACCGGGGTTTTCCCTGACAAATCAATCCGGAAGTTCTTCCGGCTGGGAAGTCAATGAGACGAAGGTCACAGATCCAAAACCTGGAGTGGCCCTCGGCCGCATCGGATTTCGAGTCCGTCGCAGGGGCGCACCGGCCCCACGTAGAGTCATGGGGTGCGATTGCTCGTCACCGGTGGCGCCGGTTTCATCGGCGCGAACTTCGTCCAGCAGACCGTGTCCGACCATCCGGATACGACCGTCACCGTCCTCGACGCTCTGACCTACGCGGGGAACCGGGCCTCGCTGGCCCCGGTGGCCGACCGCGTCGACTTCGTGCACGGGGACATCGCCGACCTCGACCTGGTCGACGAACTGGTCAGCGGCGTGGACGCGGTGGTGCACTTCGCCGCCGAGTCGCACAACGACAACTCCCTCGCCGAGCCGTGGCCGTTCGTGCAGACCAATATCGTCGGCACCTATTCGCTGCTGCAGGCCGTGCGCAGACACGACGTGCGCTACCACCACGTCTCGACCGACGAGGTCTACGGCGACCTGACCCCGGACGACCCGGCGTTCACCGAGACCACCCCGTACAACCCGTCCAGCCCCTACTCGGCCACCAAGGCCTCGAGCGATCTGCTGGTGCGCGCCTGGACCCGCTCGTTCGGCGTGCGTGCCACCATCTCCAATTGCAGCAATAATTATGGGCCCTACCAGCACGTAGAGAAGTTCATCCCGCGCCAGATCACCAACCTGATCGACGGGGTGCGCCCCCGGCTCTACGGCGCGGGACACCAGGTGCGCGACTGGATCCACGTCGAGGACCACAACCGCGCCGTGTGGGAGATCCTGCGGCGTGGCCGGATCGGGCAGACCTACCTGATCGGCGCCGACGGCGAACTCGACAACAAGTCCGTGGTGCGGATGATCCTCGCGGAGTTCGGCCGCGACCCCGACGATTTCGACCACGTCACCGACCGGCCCGGTCACGATCAGCGCTACGCGATCGACGCCACCCTGCTGCGTGCCGAACTCGGCTGGCACCCGCGCTACGCCGACTTCCGCGCCGGTCTGGCGGCGACCGTCCAGTGGTACCGGGACAACGAAGACTGGTGGCGCCCGTACAAGGCCGACACCGAGCGGGCCTACCTCGCGGCCGGCGAGCGGACGCTCAGCGCGGCCGGGGACTGAGACGGCGACGGCGCCCCGGGGACCAGCCCCGCGGCGCCGCGACCGAATTCCTTCTCGCTCAACCCCAGACGATGGTGTAGTACTTCGCCGCCGCCGCGACCAGGGCCACACTCGACGCCACGAGCACGGTGACGGCCGGGCCCACCGAAGGGATCTTCCCCGCGGAATCGGTGAGCCGCAAGGGCATCCAGCGCAGCAGCACGGCGAGCGTGACGATCGCCAGCGGCACGAAGTAGCGGCCCTGCACACCGTCGACGATGTAGTAGCCGACCGGCGTGAACGACATGTAGAGCGTCACGTAGATCATCGCGACGCTCGCGGCCATGGTGAGCGCGACGATCAGCGTGCGACGGAAAGCCGGGGCGGTCATCCGCTCGGCGACGCCGAGGCTCACCGCGAACGCCAGCAGGCAGGCCAGCATCGAGAGGGCGGGCACGTCGACGTAGGCGAAGCCGAGTTCGCCGAAGAACTGGCTGAACCAGCGCTGGTCGCGCAGCGCGATGCTCTCGCCGAACACGTGCGCGAACTCCGGCGGATCGCGCAGGATGCCGCTGAGCTGATCGCCGGGACGCACCGAGTGCCACTGGTGCGGCGGCCGCATCAGGCCCATGCCGTCGCCGGTCGGCGACGCGATCTTCATCCACACCGCGAAGGCGAGCGCACCGGTCGCGGCGAAAGCCCAGGGAATCCCGCGCCGCCAGCCGCTGAACCCGAATCGGTCCGCGGGCACCAAGGCGACCAGCAGTGCGAGCAGCACGTAGGTCGGCTTGCTCACCGGCAGCAGGATCGTCGCGGCCAGCAGCGCGCCGATCTCCACCCGGCCCAGGCGCTCGCCGAGGAACATGGCCTTCACCAGCAGCGCGGAGACCAGGATGGCCAGCGCGTTGGTCATCGTGTCGGCGGTGACGGTGCCCGCCTGGAACACCGCGATCGGCAGCACGGCGACGGTGAACGCCAGCCACTGCACCCGGTGCGCGCGCAGTGCGTACAGGCCGAACCCGACCACCGTGAGGTAGGCGAGAAGTCCGGCGAGCCGGGTGAGCAGGAGCAGACCGCCCACGTCGAGCCCGAAGAGTTCGCCGAGCCGGATGCCGATGGCCGCGGGGATATAGGGGACCGGCGAGTAGGCGGCGGTGTTGGTGAACCAGACGGGCTCGGTGGCATCCGAGACCGCGGCGCCGGTCAACTGGTCGTAGCGTGCCGGGTCGCCCACCATCGGGTCCGGCTCGTCCGGGTTGGTGGTGTAGTCCGTCAGCGCGTAGCCCATCAGCGCGGTGATGCTGGACGGGACGTCGCCGCCGTAGGCGATGCCGCGATCGTCGTGGATCCGCTGGGGCAGGAATCCGCCGTGCGCGACCTGGTAGGCGCGGCCGAACTGGGTGATCTCGTCATGGCCCCAGAACGGAGGGGTGAGGACGGTGAACAGCGCGCCGAAGATCGTCGCCAGCAGGGTGAAGGCGATCGTCGCCCCGCCCAGCCGCGCCACCAAGCGGCCCGCGAAGCCTTTCCCGGGCCGGTCCGTGCCGGGAGCGGTCGCCGCCTCGGCGTCGACCGCCGGTAGCGGTGCGGTGTCGGTCGCGGGTAGCGGCGCCGTATCAGCGGGCTCGTCCAGATCCTTGTCCGGCGTCGCGGTCGGATCCGCCGAGGTCGTCAACGCCCGGCCTCGGCGTCCCGGGCGGCGCCGTTGCCGGTGATCCGCGGGTCGTCCGCGCCCACCGCGGTGTAGCGCAGGTAGACCAGGCGCGCGGCCTCGTGGCGGGAGCGCCGGATGCCGTCGAGGATCAGGCCCGCCGTCCAGGCGAGGCTGCCCAGCAGCAGCAGGGTGAAGCCGAGGAACAGCGTCGGGAAGCGGGGCACCTCATGGGTGTTGTAGAACTCGACGACGATCGGGATGGTCAGGATGATCGAGACCAGCCAGCTCAGCGTGCCGAACAGGCCGTAGAACGCGACCGGCCGCTCGTGCCGGGCCAGCCCGACGATCAGGGCCAGGATCTTGAACCCGTCGTGGTAGGTGCGCAGCTTGCTCTCGCTGCCCGCGGGGCGATCCCGGAAGCCGACCGGCACCGCCGTCTTCGGCACCCGCAGGTGCAGCGAGTGCACAGTGAGCTCGGTCTCGATCTCGAACTCACGGGACACGGCGGGGAAGCTCTTCACGAAACGGCGGGAGAACACCCGGAAGCCGGAGAGCATGTCCTCGACGTTCTCGCCGAACACTTTCCCGACCACGCCGTTGAGCACCTTGTTGCCGGTCTCGTGTCCCGCGCGATACGCCGAGCCGCTCTCGTCCTGCTTGCGCACGCCGAGCACGTGATCGTAGGGCCCGTCCAGCAGCGTCTTGATCATCAGCGGCGCGGCGGACGCCTCGTAGGTGTCGTCGCCATCGATCATCAAGTACACGTCGGCCTCGATGTCGGCGAAGGCGCGGCGCACCACATTGCCCTTGCCCTTGGTGTGCTCGTGCCGCACGATCGCTCCGGCCTCGCGGGCACGCTCGGCGGTCTTGTCCGTGCTCAGATTGTCGTAGACGTAGACGACGATTCCCGGCACGGCGGCCTGCAGATCGGCCACGACCTTGGCGACCGAAGCCTCTTCGTTGTGACACGGAACCACGGCGGCAATACGGAGCTCGGTGGAGTCCACCCGGGTCAATCCTCGCGATCGGTGAATGTGGGAACACGGGGAGGGTACAGGGAACTCACAGCCTGTGCGTGGCCGACCTCACCGTGCGCGGGAGCGGTTTTTCCCGTCGTGGGCGGTTCCCCGGGCCTGCGGTACCGTCGGGCGGTGCCATCCAGTGAGTCCACCGCGTCCGTGGGCGAGTCAGTGACGCCGGAGACCGGAACGGTCGTTCGCAGAGTGCTCACCGCGCTGCGCAGAGGCGGGGCTTTCCTGGTGGTCGGCGCGATCGGGTTCCTGGTGGACGCGGGCACGTACAACCTCCTGGTCTTCTGGGGTGGCGAGGGCGTGCTCTATCACTACCCACTACCGGCCAAGATCATCGCGATCGCGGTGGCGACGGTGGTGACCTATTTCGGCAACAAATGGTGGACCTTCGCGCACAAACGGACCGACAATCCCGGGCGCGAGTACCTCCTGTACGCCGTGTTCAACGTCGTGGCGATCGGCCTGCAACTGGGCTGTCTCGGCTTTTCCCGCTACGTGCTCGACCTGTCCAGCCCACTGTCGGACAACATCTCCGGTACCTTGATCGGGCAGATCGTGGCCGTGGTGTTCCGGTACTGGGCCTACGACAAATTCGTCTTCACCGGGGCGCGCGCGGGCACTGGCAGCGCCACCGACAACGAATCGGCGAACGTTTAGCAATGGTTCGACCACACGTCGGCGTGGCCGCACGGCGGGCAAGCGCACACAGCGGTTGATATCCTCACCCCCGCCGTGAAGGCATCGAGGGGCGTGTCCGTCCCGTCCGGCACAATGAGAATTTCGAGGATTTCATGGATCAGTCGGCTATCGAGGCCGTTACCGAAACAAACGATCGCTCGACGGCCGCTGAGGCGCCTGCCGCGCTGCGCGCCGACCATCGGGCGCCGGACCGGCTCGTCTTACAGCGCGGTATCTTCACCGGCCCGTCGGCGAAGGTGAGCGACGAGCTGTATGCCGTGGTGAAGGGTGGCGCGCACCGCGAACGCCAGACGCTGCGGTTGGACAAGGGCGCGACCGCGCACACCAACACCTACTTCGGTCGGTTCGCCGCCAGCTACTGGCAGCGCTGGACCACGGTGACCGAAGTCCGGGTAACCATGGTGCTCGACGTGGTCGCCAAGGCGAAGATCCGGCTGGTGGCCTCCGACATCGCCGGGCACCGGCGGATCATCGACACCGCCCGGGTCGAGGCCGGCGGCTCGGTCACGCTGACCGCCCCGCTCGATCAGTACGTCGACGGCGGCGCGCTGTGGCTGGAATTCGACGCCATCGGCGGCGCGCTCGGGATCGCGGAGCTGACCTGGACCGCCGTCGCGCCGGAGCGGGTGCGTCCGGTCGCCATCGCCATCTGCACTTTCAACCGCGCCGCGGACTGCGCCGAGACGGTCGCGGCGCTGTCCTCCGATCCGACCGTGCTGGCCGCGATCGACGCGGTGTACGTCGTCGACCAGGGCACCGATCTGGTGGAGAACCGGCCGCGCTACCAGGAGGTCGCCCCGGTTTTCGGCGAGAAGCTGCGCTACCTGCGTCAGCCGAACCTCGGCGGTGCGGGCGGGTTCACCCGCGGGCTCTACGAAGTGTCCGCGGTGAACGAGCACGCCGACGTCATCCTGATGGACGACGACATCCTGTGCGAACCGGAGACCGTGCTGCGGCTCAACGCGTTCGCCAACCTGACGGTGGAACCGACCCTGGTCGGCGCGCAGATGCTGTTCCTGCTCAACCCCGACTACCTGAACGTCGGCGCCGAGGAGGTGCACCTGCACCGGCTGCGGCACGGCCAGAAGGTGCCGAAGGCGCTGCGCAACACGAGCATGTTGAAGAAGAACCAGGAGCGCCGCGTGGACGCCGGCTACAACGCCTGGTGGACCTGCCTGATCCCGGCCGAGGTGGTCGCGAAGATCGGCCTGCCGATCCCGATCTTCTTCCAGTGGGACGACGTGGAGTACGGCATCCGGGCGCGCGAGCACGGTTTCGTCACCGTCACGCTGCCCAACGCCGCCGTGTGGCACGCGGACTTCTACTGGAAGGACTACGACGACTGGGCGCGCTACTTCAGCACGCGCAACTCGCTGATCGTCGGTTCGCTGCACGCGGAGCTGGACGGGAAGGAGATCACCCGCAAACTGTTCCGGGAGATGTCCGAACAGCTGGTCGCGATGCAGTACGGCCTGGTGCACACCACTTTGCAGGGCATCGAGGACTTCTTGAAGGGTCCGCAGGTGTTGCGGGACGGCGGTATCGAAGCGCTGGCCGCCGCGCGCACCACCCGGGGTGACTACCCCGAGACGATCAAGCACCCCGCGGCGACGCCGCCGGTGCGCTCGGCGGACATCCAATTGCGCCGCGCCGGTGGGGAGCCCAGCCGTGTGACACTGGTGCTGATCAAGCGCGCGATCAATCAGTGGCTGGGCCGCACCCAGCACGGCATCATCGGCGTCACCAGGGAAGACGCCTACTGGTGGCACGTCTCGCTGTTCGACCACGTGGTGGTCACCGACGCCTCGCAGTCCGGCGTCCGGGTGCGCAGGCGCGACAAGGCCCGCGCGCGTCAGCTGCTGCGCCGGATGGTGCGGGTGCTGCGCCGATTGCGCCGGGAACTGCCCGCCTTGCAGGCGCAGTACCGCGCCGCCATGCCGGAACTGACCAGCCGCGAGAACTGGGAGCGGTTGTACGGGATCGAAGTTTCCGAGCGCGACAGCTGATGTCGTTGGCACATGGGTAACTCGGTGGGGGCGGGCCAACTGGCCCGCCCCCACTTCCAGCCGCGAACGCTGTCGTGGCAGCTGAGTCCGGCCTACAAAAACAAGTCGGTGGTCAGTTCGCCGTCGCCGGGCGTGACGCGGTACTTGTCCAGATCGGTGATGCCGTGCGCGGCCAGCACATCGTCATCGATGAAGAAATTGCCGCTGGTCTCCTTGGCGGGTGCGGTGAGCACCAAGTAGGCGGCGTCGGCGTAGATGTCGGGGGTGCGCGAGGTGGAGATCATCTCCTCGCCGCCGAGCAGGTTCTTCACCGCGGCCGTGGCGATGGTGGTGCGCGGCCACAGCGAGTTGACGCCGATGCCGTCGCCCTTGAGTTCCTCGGCCAGCCCCAGCGTGGTCAGCGACATGCCGTATTTGGCGATGGTGTAGCCCAGCGCCATGCCCGCCCACTTCGGGTCGAGGTTCAACGGCGGGGACAGGGTGAGGATGTGCGGGTTGCGCCCGGCCTTCGCCGATTCGCGCAGATGCGGGATGCTCAGCTTGGACAGCAGGAAGCTGCCCCGGCAGTTGATGTCCTGCATCAGGTCGTACTTCTTCATCGGCAGTGCGTCCGTGGGGGACAGGTCGATCGCGGAGGCGTTGTTCACCACGATGTCGATGCCGCCGAAGCGCTCGACCGTCCGGCGCACCGCCTCGGCCACCGACTCATCGATGCGGACATCGCCCACGAACGGCAACACCTGCCCGCCCGCCGCCTCGAGCTCCGCGGCGGCGGTGTGAATCGTGCCGGGCAGCTTGGGGTGCGGTTGGTCGGTCTTCGCGATCAGGGTGATGTTGGCGCCGTCGGCCGCGGCACGCTTGGCGATCTCCAGCCCGATGCCGCGGCTGCCGCCGGACATGATCATCGTCCGGCCCGCTAGCGGCTTGGATCCCGGTTCCGTCATATGACCTGCTCCTTCGTTTCCGCCACAGGCGGCAGCCCGCGGCTGTACGCGCTTGCAGACTAAGCGTAAACCCCGGCCCTATGCAATCAGTTGCATAGGGTGTGCGAAGAGAGGGCACCGGCGTGCCGGTGCCCTCCTCCCGGTTCAGATCGTGGCGATGAGCAGGATGTTCAGCAGGAACATCAGTCCGACGAGGGCCCAGACGATGTACAGGAACAGCATGCCCGGCGCCTTCTGCGGAACCGGTCCGATCGCGCCGTTGAGGAAGATCACCACGGGGGCCTTGTAGTAGAACCGGGTGGCCTGTCCGTCGGCGATCGGCACGGTCACATTCGCCGGACCCATGTCGAACAACCACGGAGTGGTGACCCGGACGTGGTACTGCCCGGGGCCGACCGGGATGTGGTTGGCTCCCCAGCGGGTGTTGGGCACCCGCTGGCCGTTGACCAGGATCTTCGGTTTGGTCAGCGCGAGCAGGAACGTCCAGACCGAGTACGAGGCATCGATGGTGATGCCGGGCGGGTCGGCGGGCTGGCCGTAGCCCTGCTGCGGAGCGAACTGCTGCGGCTGCCCGTACGGTTGCGGCTGCCCGAACTGCTGCGGCGCACCGTATGGCTGCGGTTGGCCGTATTGCGGTGCGGGCTGGCCGAATTGGGGCTGCCCGTACGGCTGCTGGCCGACCTGGGGTTGGACGAGATGCGGTTGGCTCGGATGCTGCCCCGCGGGCGGCGCGTACTGCGCGGGCGCCTGCGGAGGCGGGTACTGCCCGACGGGCGGCTGCTGACCGAACGCCGGCTGCCCAGGCCATTGCCCGGGCTGCTGGCCGTGTGGCGGATACCCGCCTGGATGACTCATCTATCCCTCCCAGATAGCGAACGATGCGAGGGGCACCCTACCGTGCCCCCGCTCGGTCAGCGTCGCGAGTTCTTTTCCCGGAACATCTTGCGGTGCTGCTTGGTGATGCCCCGCCAGGCCCGTTCCCGTTCGGCCTGCAGCCGCTTGTCGGTGCGGGCCTGCATCCACTCGTTCTCCCGCGCCAGCTTGTTGTAGCTGTCGAGCCTGCGCTGGGTGAGTTCGCCGTCCTCGATCGCCGCCCGCACCGCACAGCCCGGTTCGCCGCGGTGCGCGCAGTCGCCGAAACGGCACTGCGCGGCAAGGGATTCGATGTCACTGAAGGTCTTCTCGATGCCTTCCGTGGCGTCCCACAGCCCGACGCCACGCAATCCCGGCGTATCGATCAGGGTGCCGCCTCCCGGCAGCGGGCGCAGTTCCCGGTGCACCGTGGTGTGCCTGCCTTTCTTGTCCGCGTCGCGGACCGCATTGGTGGCGAAGATCTCCGCGCCGAGCAGCGCGTTGGCGAGGGTGGACTTCCCAGCACCGGAGGGTCCGAGCAGCGCGACGGTGCCGTCGAGCATCGCGGTGAGCACCTCGAGTCCCAGGCCGGTGTTCGCGCTCACCGCGAGTACGGCAGCGCCCGGCGCGACGGCGCGCACCTCGTCGAGCGGGAGATCGGTCGCCGAATCGGCTTTGGTGAGCAGCACGATCGGCTGGGCGTTGCTCTCCCAGACCAGCGTGAGCATGCGCTCGATGCGCCCGAGGTCCACATCGCCGTCGGCGGCGGTGCAGATCAGGACGGTGTCGACGTTGGCGGCGAGCACCTGGCCGTGCGAGCGGCCGGAGGCCGACGACCGCACGATCGCCGATCGGCGCGGAAGCAGGCTGCGCACCGCCGAGGCGGCGTCTACGGTCACCCAGTCGCCGGTGCACAGGCCACTGACTTCGGCATCCGGGCGCGGGCAGCGGGCGCGGGCGAGCCCGTTCGGCGTGGCCACGTCGCATTCACTGCGATCCATGCGGATCACGCGCGCGGGCACACAGCCTTCCTCGATCATCGAGGCGTAACGGGCGGAAACGGCTTCGGTCCAGCCGTAAGGGACGAGCAGGTCGTGGTCGACCATGGGGGATGGAATCCTTCGTCGGGCGCCGAACCCGACCAGGGTTCAGCGAGCGGAGAATGAGGTGGAGTTTCGTGTGGCGGCGCGACTGATGTCAGCTCGCCCGGACACGACAATCCGCACGTTCCTCGTCACGGTCCACACCTCCTTCCGCTGTCGCAGTCCACCTTCGCACTTGTCCCCGCAGGCGCACAACCGAATTTCCGCCTCCGCGGATTCGGGCGCCCGCGGCGCCCGCCTCCGCGAGGACGAACCAACTGTGACTAGTCGGGTTTGCCGAACTGCTCGTGGCGGCCCAGGGAGCGCAGGTGGAACCATTCGCGCAGGCCGGCCGGGTCGCGGCGGGTGACCAAGAAGAACCAGGAGAAGCGAATCCATTCCTGGGGAAGCAGTTTCCGCATGCCCGGCTGGGACATCAGGTAGCCACGGTTGCGGTAGGTGAAGTAGCGCTTCACCGGGTCGTCGGGGTACTGGGTGTGCATCCGGCCGCCGAGGATCGGCTTGAACTCCGCCGCGCCGTTGGGATGCAGGTACGCCGTTTGCAGGCAGGTGCCGAACGGCAGCCCGGAGCGCACCAGCCTGCGATGCACCTCGACTTCGTCGCCGCGCACGAACAGGCGCAGGTCCGGCACGCCGATCACGTCGACCGCCTGCGCGGAGATCAGCGCGCCGTTGAACAGCGAGGCGATGCCGGGCAAGAAGTCCTCGTCGCCGAGTTCCGAGCGCAGCCTGCGCCAGACCACGCCCCGGCGCAGCGGGAAGGCCAGGCGGTCGGGTTCATCGATATCGCAGACCACCGGCGATACCTCGACCAGGCCGTACCGGTTCGCGCAGTCCAGCAGCGTGGACAGCACGTCGGGGCCTTCGGGCCTGCCGTCGTCGTCGGCGAGCCACACCCAATCCGCGCCGATGCTCAACGCGTGCAGCATGCCGAGCGCGAACCCGCCCGCGCCGCCGAGGTTGTGCGCCGAGCCCAGGTAGGTGGCTTCCACCGGCTGGTCGCGTACCAGGTCGGCGACCTCCTGCTCGTTGCCGTTGTCGACCACGATCAAGTGATCCACCGGCCGAGACTGGGAGGTGACGACTTTCAGCGACTCGGCGAGCAGTTCGCGGCGCTTGTGCGTGACCACGACGGCCACCACGCGCGGCTGCGAATCGGAGTCCGCCGCGGTGGATTTCGCCGCGAGCGAGGCGGCGGGGGCGTCGAGCTCGACGGCCTCCTCCGGCGCGGAGCCGATCCGGGCCTTCGCCCCTTCGTCGATCGGGGTGTCCTGCCCGGTCGGCTCACTCATGCTGCGGCCTTTCCGGCAGGAGCGGGGCCCTCCATGGTCACGCTTCGCTGCCGCCTCCGGGCCTGACCGCTCATGCTGTGTCCGGTGTCGGCATGAGCGGGGCCCTGCGTGGTTACGCTTCGCTGCCGCCTCCGGGCCTGACCGCTCATGCCTTGTTCCGCTCCAATTCTCGTTCGTTTCCACCAGCCCGTTCGGCTTCCATTTCGCGCAGCACCGTCGCGACGTGATTCCCCGCATCCGGCCCCTCGTAGGCTCGCACCACTTCTTCGATGCCGCCACGCAAGCGGATCTGGCCGTGGTCGATCCACAGCGCCGTGTCGCACAGCTGCGCGAGGAATTCGTTGGAATGGCTGGCGAAAACCAGGATGCCGGAGCGCGCCACCAAGGACTGCAACCGCAGCCGGGCCTTCTTCATGAATTCCGCGTCCACCGCGCCGATGCCCTCGTCGAGCAACAGGATCTCGGGATCGATCGAGGTGACCACGCCCATCGCCAGGCGCACCCGCATACCGGTGGAATAGGTGCGCAGCGGCATGGACAGGTATTCGCCGAGTTCGGTGAAATCGGCGATCTCGTCGATCTTCGCCAGCATCTGCTTGCGCGTCTGGCCGAGGAACAGGCCGCGGATGATGATGTTCTCGTAGCCGGAGATCTCCGGATCCATGCCGACGCCGAGATCGAACACCGGCGCCACCCGCCCGCGGATGCGCGCACTGCCGCGCGAGGGTTCGTAGATACCGGAGAGCAGGCGCAGCAGCGTCGACTTGCCCGCGCCGTTGTGCCCGACCAGGCCGACCCGGTCGCCTTCTTTCAGCGAGAGATTGATGTCCCGCAGTGCCTCGACCACGACGACGTCGGACTGATTGCGCCCGATCGCGCCGCCCGCTTTGCCGAGGAACGCTTTTTTCAACGACCGGGATTTGGCGTCGAAGATCGGGAATTCGACCCACGCCTCCTGGGTCTCGATACTCACACGACTCATCGGGGCGCTCCTATACCCAGTACGGTACGCGCGAACGGTACTGCTTCATGGCGAAGATCGCCACGATCCAGCCGACCAGGGTGATCGTGCCGACGATCACCCAGTGGCGCAGTTCCTGCGGCTCGCCGAGCAGCGGCGCCCGGACGATTTCGAGATAGTGGAACGTCGGCACGAGTTCGGCCAGTTTCGCGCGGTCGCCGGTGCCGACCTGCGATTCCAGGGTCTTGGTCGTCCACATCACCGGGGTGAGCACGAACAGCATCAGCGTGGTGCTGCCGAGAATCGGCGCGATATCGCGGTAGCGGGTGCTGAAAATGCCGAACACGATCGCCACCCACATGGAATTCAGGAAGATCAGCGCGATCGCCGGTATCGCCATCAGGCTGGCCACGCCGAGGTGGCGCCAGACGCCGAACGCGGCGAGCATCACCAGGTAGATGACCATGTTGTGGGCGAAGAACAGCAGTTGCCGCCACACCAGCCGGTAGACGTGCACGCTCAGCGCGGAGGGAAGCTGTTTGATCAGGCCCTCGTTGGCGATGAAGACCTCCGAGCCCTCCAGGATGCTCGCGCTGATCACGTTCCAGATGATCAGCCCGACCGTCACGTAGGGCAGGTACTCGAGCAGCGGCTGGCCGAGCAGGGCCGCGTACAGCACGCCCATCGCGACGGCCTGCAAGCCGGTCGCGATGGTGATCCAGAACGGGCCGAGCACCGAGCGGCGGTACCGCTGCTTGATGTCCTGCCAGCCCAGCGACAGCCACAGCTCGCGCTGGGCGAACCCGACCGCGAAGTCCTGGAACGCGCGCCGGAACGTCTGGGAATCCGGCACGATCTTCGCCACGGTGGCGCCGGAGTGCAGGGTCTGCGTGTCCGGCGTGGCCGCGCTCACCGGACGCTCCTGCGAGTCGTCGCCCGAAGGCGCCGTGTGCTCGGCCGGGGAGGTCGGTGAGCTGTCATCTGAACGCGCTTGGTCATCGGAACCAACTGAGCTCTCTTCAGGACGCACCGCACTCGGTTCGGAGACCGAGTCGGAGCGAGCGGCAGCGGCGGGCACGGTGCACGAGACTACCCCTGCGGCTTCCCGGCACCGTGTGGCACACGCGCGTCGACCGTCTCACAGGTACTGGCCGGAACCGCCGGTGACGTGACTCGCTTGACCCCCGCGCGGGTCGGCGGCGTGGATGCCGGGCGGCAACGCGCCTTGACGCATCTGCTCGAGCTGGGCGCGGGCGGCCATCTGCTGGGCGAACAGCGCGGTCTGGATGCCGTGGAACAGGCCCTCCAGCCAGCCGACCAGCTGCGCCTGCGCGATCCGCAGCTCGGCGTCGGTAGGAACACCGTCGTCGGTGAACGGCAGGGTGAGCCGTTCGAGCTCCTCCCGCAGTTCCGGGGCGAGACCCTGCTCCAGCTCCCGCACCGAGGACTTGTGGATCTCCTTCAGGCGGTTGCGGCTGGCCTCGTCCAGCGGAGCCGCCCGCACCTCCTCGAGCAGCTGCTTGATCATGGTGCCGATCCGCATCACCTTCGCGGGCTGCTCGACCATGTCGGCGAGCGATTCGCCGGAGTCGTCACGGTCGTCCGACTTGTCCTTATTATCGTCGTCGGTCACCACCTGCGCGGTGAAGGGCGCCTCCGAGCCGGCTGCCGCCGGAATGGCCAACGGCCTGCCGTCGGGTCCGACAACGACGATGTGGTCCGGTGCCTCATCCGAGTGCGTCATGGTCCCTATCATGTCGTGTTCGGTTCGAACGCGCTAAGCCGGTGGTCCGAGGGCGGTTGTGGCGCGCGCCGCCGGTCCCCGCCGCCGGAGGGGGCAGGCGTTCTATTCTGTTCGGGTCGTGTGGTTCGGATTTGTCGAAAGTCGGTCACCATGCTGAGTCCCAGGTCGCTGTGCTCCCGCCACGATGTGGAGGGGAACGCGGTTACACAGGCTCGCCCGCTGCCCTTAGAGTGGCCAGCATGACTTACGACGTCGCGAGGGTTCGGGGCCTGATACCGTCCCTGGGCGACGGCTGGATCCATTTCGACCCGCAAGCGGGCATGCTGGTTCCGGACGCGGTATCCCGCGCCGTATCGACGGGTTTTCGAACCTCTTCCTTTTCCCATATCGGCCGCAACGGCGCCGCCGTGCGCAGCGCGGCGATTCTGGACGCGGCCCGCGAGGCGGTGGCCGACCTGGTCGGTGGTGACGCGGCGGGTGTCGTGCTCGGCCCCGACCGGGCGGTCCTGCTGGCCTGGCTCGCCGAATCGCTGAGCTCCCGGCTCGGCCTCGGCACCGGCATCGTGCTGTCCCGGCTGGACGACGAGGCCAACGTCGCGCCCTGGCTGCGCATCGCCAACCGCTACGGCGCGCACGTGCGCTGGGCCGAGGTGGAGATCGAGACCTGCGAGATGCCGTCTTGGCAGTTCGAGGAACTGATCGGGCCCACAGCGCGCCTGGTCGCGCTCACCGCCGCCTCGCCGATCGTCGGCTCGGCGCCTGCCGTACGGGTGGCCGCGGACCGGGTACACGAGGTGGGCGGTCTCCTGGTGGCCGACGCGTTCGGCGCCGCGCCCTACGCCCTGATCGACATCGATGAACTGAACGCCGACGTCGTCGCGCTCAGTGCACCGGCTTGGGGTGGGCCGCAGATCGGCGCGCTGGTCTTCCGTGACCCGGCGTTCCTGGACCGCATCCCGTCCATGTCGTTGAACCCCTATGCGAAGGGCGCCGAACGACTGGAGGTCGGCGGGCACCAGTACGCGCTGCTGGCGGGCCTGACCACCTCGATCGACTTCCTGGCCGGGCTGGACGAGCGGGCGCACGGCACCCGGCGTGAGCGCCTGGAGATGTCGATCACCTCGCTGCAGGACTACCACGACCAGCTGTTCGAGCACTTGATGAGCGTGCTGGACTCGATCCCCGGTCTCACCGTGATCGGCCGCGCGTCCACCCGCATTCCCACGGTCAGCTTCACGCTCGCGGGCATGCAGGCGGAGAAGGTCGCGGCCAAGCTCGCCGACAACCGGATCGGCACGGTGAGCGGCGTACACGGCGGCAGCAGGCTGCTGGACGCGCTGGGCGTCAACGACGAGGGCGGCGCGGTGACCATCGGCCTGGCGCCCTACACCACGAAGTTCGAGATAGATCAACTCGGCAGGGCCCTGCTGGCGCTGGAGTGATCCGCGGGGTCGTGCTCAGAGTTCCGCCACCCGCAGCACCACCTTGCCGAACACTTCGCCGGAGTCCAGCAGCCGGTGCGCCTCGGCGGCCTCCTCGATCGGCAGTTCGGCGGCGATGATCGGCGCCACCGTGCCGTCGGCGAGCAACGGCCACAGCTGTCGGCGCACCTCGGCGACGATCTCGGCCTTGCTGCCCGCGCCGGTCGCGGGCCGCGCGCGCACGTTCGTGGCGTGCACCGTGCCCCACTTGCGCAGCAGGGCGCCCAGATTCAGCTCGGCGGTCAGTCCGCCCTGCATGCCGATCACCACGAGGCGGCCGTGCTCGGCCAGCGCCTCGACGTTACGTCCCAAGTAGGCCGCGCCCATGTTGTCGAGGATCACGTCGGCGCCGGGGCTGCCCGCCCCCGATCGCTCGGCGCGCACGACGGCGACGAAGTCTTCCTCTTTGTAGTTGATCAGCACGTCCGCCCCGAGCTCCGCGCAGCGCGCCAGTTTCTCGGCCGATCCGGCGGTCACCGCGACGCGCGCGCCGAGGGCTTTGGCGACCTGGATGGTGTGTGTGCCGATCCCGCTGCCGCCGCCGTGGACCAACAGCAGCTGACCGGCCCGCAGATCGGCGGTCATCACCAGGTTCGACCACACGGTGGCCGCCACTTCGGGCAGCCCGGCCGCCGCGCCCAGGTCGAGGCCGTCCGGGACCGGAAGCACCTGGGTCGCGGGCACCGCGACCCGTTCGGCGTAACCTCCGCCGGACAGCAGCGCGCAGACCCGATCCCCGACCGCCCACTCCCGCACTCCGTCGCCGAGTTCGGCGATCACACCCGAGCATTCGAGGCCCAAGAGCGGGCTGGCTCCCTGCGGGGGCGGGTAATAGCCCTGACGCTGCAACAGATCGGCGCGGTTGACGCCCGCCGCGGCCACCTCGATCAGCACTTCGCCGTGTCCGGGCTTCGGATCCGGCACCTCGGCCAAGGACATGACCTCGGGTCCGCCGAAACCGTTCAGATCAATCGCACGCACCGTGCCATAGTGCTCCGCCCGGACCGACGGCTGCGCGCTGCCCCCCTCGAGTCGCTCTCGGGGCCGCGGGTGCGCCGAGCAATCTGGCCAGCCGCCTGCGGTGACCGGCGTCACGGACTACCGTTCCGGTGGTGAGCGGCGGCTTCATCGATTTCCAGAACGAGATCTACCTGGGCGGCCTGAGTGGCGTGCGACCCGAATTGCCCATGACCGCCGCGGGTTTGGAGTCGCTGGCGCGGGAGCGGCTGGATCCGGCCGCCTTCGCCTACGTCGCGGGGAGCGCGTCCGCGGAGCGCACCGCCGCCGCCAACCGGTCCGCCTTCGAGCGCTACCGCCTTCTGCCGCGCATGCTGCGCGGCTCCACCGGGCCCGGCGCTCGCGATCTGTCGGTGGAGGTGCTCGGCACGAAGCTGGCCGCACCCGTGCTCACCGCGCCGATCGGCGTCCTCGAACTGCTGCACGAGGGCGGCGAGGTGATCGTGGCCGAGGTGACCAAGGGATTGGGCATCGGCACGGTGCTGTCCACCGCCGCATCGTCGACCATCGAAGACGTCGGCGCGGCGGCCGGTGCGTGGTGGTATCAGCTGTATTGGCCCGCGGACGACGAACTGGCCTGCTCGTTCGTCCGGCGCGCCGAGCGGGCCGGGGCTTCGGCGATCGTGGTCACCGCCGACACCCCGACCCTCGGGTGGCGGCCGCGCGATCTGGAGCAGGCGCACCTGCCGTTCCTGCACGGCAAGGGCCTCGCCAACTACCTGTCCGATCCGGTGTTCCTGGACAAGCTGCCCGCGGCGCCGGAGGAGAGCGAAGAGGCGATGCGCACGGCCGTCCTCACCTGGGCCGGACTGTTCGGCAACCACACGCTGCGGCCCGCCGACCTGGCCCGTCTGCGCGAATGGACCGATCTGCCGATCGCGGTGAAAGGCATCCTGCATCCCGACGACGCACGCCAGGTGGTCGACGCCGGCGCCGACGCGGTGGTGGTGAGCAACCACGGCGGCCGCCAGGTGGACGGCTGCATCGCGGCACTGGACGCGCTACCCACGGTGGTCGCCACCATCGGCGACCGCGCCGACGTGCTGTTCGACTCCGGTGTGCGCACCGGTTCGGACGTGCTCGTCGCGCTGGCCTTGGGCGCGAAGGCGGTGCTCTACGGGCGGCCGTGGGCCTACGGCCTCGGTCTCGCGGGCGCGGCGGGCGCCCGGCACGCGCTGCGGGCGCTGCTCGCCGATTTCGACTCCGCGCTCGGCCTGTCCGGGTGCGCGAACCCGGCCGCGGTGAGTCGGGCCCTCTTGTCCACGGTGCGCTGACCTGCGATGCCTGCCCATTTCCGCAGTTCGCCGCGCTTAGAATGACCATCGTGCATCCCGAACCGAGCGGTCGCGTCGTGGCCGAGCCCCGCTGGCTCACCCCGGCGCAGCAGCGCGCCTGGCGCGCCTACATGGACGGCCATCAGCGCCTGATGACGGCGCTGAATCGTCAACTGCAGCGCGACAGCGACCTGACCGTCGCCGAATACCGGATCCTGGTCCTGCTCTCCGAGGCACCCGACCACTCGCTGCGGATGAGCGAGCTGGCAGACGGCGTGCTGTCCTCGCGCAGCAAGCTGACCCATCAGATCCGGCGGCTGGAGGCCCAGCAGATGGTCCGGCGCAACACTTGCCTGGAGGACGGCCGTGGCGTGCTCGCCGAACTCACCGAGGAGGGCATGCGCCGCCTGGAAGCCGCGGCCCCCGGCCACGTCGAAGCCGTCCGCCGCCACTTCATCGACCTGCTGGCCCCGGCCCAGCTCGAGGTGATCGGCGAGGTCTTCGAACGCGTCGACGAGGAAATCGGCAAGCACTCCGCCTGAGGCGTCCGCTACGATCAGGTCCCTGGAGACGTGGCAGAGCGGCCGAATGCACTCGCCTTGAAAGCGAGCGTCGCGAGAGCGACCGGGGGTTCAAATCCCTCCGTCTCCGCAACTGAAAGCCGCTGGCCGGGCCGGAAAATCAGGTGCCTGCCAGCGGTTTCGCTATTCAGCTTTGCGCCACGGGGTAGCGCGGGTCACAGTGCCCCGTCCGCGACGACTCCCTCCTGACGAAGTTCGGCCGGATCTCCAGGTCGGGCGGGTCGTAGTAGCGGTGGAAGGTCGGGGTCAGCCCGGAGGAGATGGGCGGGTTGATCCAGGACCAGTCGGTGGGGCAGGTCCGGCCGGCGGCCTCCTCGCGCTTGACGTGATCGCAGAACTGCTTGGCCACGGTATGGTGGTCGACCATATACACGCCCGCCTTCCGGAAGCTGTGCAGCACCGCGCGGTTGAGTTCGACCAGGGCTTGATCCCGCCACAGGCTGCGCTCGGACCTGGTGTCCAGGCACATCATCTCGGCGATCAGCGGCAGCATGTTGTAGCGGTTGGCGTCGCTGAGGTTGCGCGCACCGATCTCCGCCCCCAGGTACCAGCCGTTGAACGGCGCGAACGGATACGTCATGCCGCCGATCTCGAGGTTCATGTCGGACACCGCGGGCAGCGCGTGCCAGCGCAGGCCCAGTCCGGCGAACCACTCGAACTCGGGGTGCTCGAGTTCCACCTCGCGCGCCAGCTCGGGCGGAATGTCGAACCAGCGAATCGGCTCGTCGGGCGTGCTGATCAACAACGGAAGGATGTCGAAAGGCGTTCCGGCGCCGCGCCATCCGAGCTCGGTCGCGAATGCGGTGAGCTCGATGTTGGCGGCGTCGCCGGTGACCGTGCCGTCCCCGTTGCGATAGCCCGCGTAGCGGATGATCTGCGGGCTGACGATGCGGAACTCGCGCCCGTCCGGCTGCCGCGGCGGGCCGACGGTGATCATCGACTGGATGGCACCGCCGTTGGTGGCCATGTGCAGGTGCTGCCAGCAGACCTCGGCCAGGTCGCGGGCCGAGCGCACGCGCCGGGCGTCGAGCAATTTCAGGGAGCGCCAGTGTTTCCGGCCCACGCATCGGGCGTGATTACGCCAGGCCAGTTTGGCTCCGATGAGGATCTCCTCGGCGGTCTGCAGATACGTGCCGGTCTGTTCGAGCTGCTCCAGCGCGCCGCGCCTGCGCTGGGCGTTCAGGTGCCCCAATTCGGGCAGCCGGAAGAACTCGTCGCACTCCCGCATCCGGCGTTGCAGGTCGGGCAGGAAAGGCTTCCTCTCCGATTCGTTCTCGATCGAGGCGACTGGTGACACTGGATTCACGGTTTTCTCCGGTCGGGCATAGGTGCTGCGATGAAACAGGCGAGTCGAGCAGAGAATTCGCGCGCGAGCGCAGCTGGCACCGGCTGTGTCGCGGCGGCCCGCGCAGGCGCGATGGACAGATGCTAAGAAATAGCCTCCGTCCGATACTCATCCGAACACCCGACGGGCTGTCGCGACTGCGAACCGAGCGGCCGGTCCGCTCGGCGCGTCGAAGCCAAGCCGGTTGACCTCGACGCCAGTGCGGTGAAAACGCGATCATGCCCGTCCTAGTTCGATACCCGGAAAGGACCGACGCTCAGCGTACGGCGGGTGTGCTGACGGTGTGCCATGATTTGCTGGATTTGCTGGATCGCCCGAAGACGCGGAACGGAATCGGCGCTGTCGAGTATCGTTGACGTGATCTGCTTTTCGAGGGCTGAGGGGTTCGCTCGTGCGCAGTGTCATCGGTATGTCGGTCGCCGTCGTCGCGCTTCATATCCTCGGCTGGGGCACGCTACTGCTGTTCGTCGCGCCGGGGCACTATGTGATCGAGGGCTCCGTCTTCGGTGTCGGTCTCGGCGTGACGGCGTACACGCTCGGCATGCGGCACGCGTTCGACGCCGACCATATCGCCGCGATCGACAACACCACGCGGAAACTGGTGGCGGAGAACGGGAAGCGGAATGTCCAAACCGTCGGTTTCTGGTTCGCGCTCGGCCACTCCACCGTGGTGTTCGTGCTGGTGGCGTTGCTCGCGTTCGGCGTGCGGGCGCTGGCGTCCAACCTGGAGGACGAGGATTCGGCCCTGCAACGCTGGACGGGCCTGTGGGGCACCAGCGTGTCGGGCACGTTCCTCATCCTGATCGGCCTGCTGAATCTGGCGTCGCTGGTGGGCATCTGGCGGGTGTTCCGGCAGATGCGCCGGGGCGAGTACGACGAGGCGCAGCTGGAACGGCAGCTGGACAGCCGGGGCCTGCTCAACCGGGTGGTGCGGCCGGTGATCGGCCTGGTGCGCAGGCCGAGGCACATGTATCCGGTGGGCGTGTTGTTCGGGCTCGGTTTCGACACTGTCACCGAGGTCGGGCTGCTGGTGATCGCGGGCGGCGCGGCGGCGACCGGGCTGCCCTGGTACTCGATCCTGGTTCTGCCCGTGCTGTTCTCGGCGGGCATGGCGCTGTTCGACTCACTGGACGGTTCGTTCATGAGCTTCGCCTACGACTGGGCCTTCGCCAAGCCGGTGCGCAAGATCTACTACAACCTGGTGATCACCGGGCTGTCGGTCGCGGTGGCGCTGTTGATCGGCGGGCAGGAGATCGTCTCGATCCTCGCCGAGAAGCTCGAGGTCGAATCGGGCATCGTGGCCTGGATCGGGAATCTCGATCTGGGTGATCTCGGCTACATCATCGTCGGGCTGTTCGTGCTCACCTGGGCGGTCGCCATCGCGGTATGGCGTTTCGCCGGAGTGGAGCGGCGCTGGCAAGACGGTCTGGCCGCACGGTGAGCGCCGCGTACCCGCCTGGACACGGCAATGGCCTGCCACCCACCCTCGGGGGCTCTGGCAGGATGGGTCGCATGCTGTCTCGGCGGGGCGTGCGGCGTTGGGTCTCCAGCGCTTTGATAAGCGCCGCACTTGTCTCCGGTGCGGTGGGGTTCGGCGCTCCACAGGTCACGGCCGCGCCCGGCAATCCTCCGCCGGTGAACACCGGGTCCTCGGACGGTCCCGGCCCGGCCGAGCCGACCAGTAAGCAACCCTCGACTCCCCGGATCGAGCGCGTGGAACCGATCAACGATCGGTGGCTGCGGGTCTTCGTCGCCTCGCCCGCGATGAGCCGTGTGGTCGAGGTGCAGGTCCTGCTGCCGCGCGACCGGTCGCGCCCGCGTCCGACCGTGTACATGCTCGACGGACGCAGCGCGAGCCCCGACAGCAACAACTGGACCGAACTCGGGCACGCCGACCGCTTCTACGCGGACAAGGACGTCAACGTGGTGCTCACCGTCGGCGGTCCGGCCAGCTTCTACACCGACTGGCAGCAGCCCGACCCGGTGCTCGGCACCAACAAGTGGGAGACGTTCCTGGCCAAGGAACTGCCCCCGCTGATCGACGCGAAGTTCGAGGGCAACGGCACCAACGCGGTCATGGGCGTCTCGATGGGCGCGGAGGCCGCGATGATGCTCGCGTTCCGTCAGCCGACCCTCTACCGGGCGATCGCGGCGCACAGCGGCTGCTTCTCGATGGGCACCGACATCGGCCAGGCGCAGGCGCGGGCCGTGGTGGCCACCTACATGGGCGAGCCGGACAACATGTTCGGCAAGCAGGACGATCCGGCCTGGCTGGCGCACGACGTCACCCTGCACGCGGACGCGTTGCGGGGCAAGACGATCTATCTGTCGGTCGGCAGCGGCCTGCCCGGCGTGCACGACGTGCCCGGCACCCCGAACGTCGATCTCCCCAGCGCCATCACCTTCGGCGGCCCGCTGGAGGCCGCGACCAATGCCTGCACCCGGCGGCTCACCGAACGGCTGCGGTCCCTCGGCATCCCGGTCACCGCGCACTTCCGGGCCACCGGCACGCACTCCTGGCCGTACTGGGAGGACGAACTGGCCCTCTCCTGGCCCACCATCGCGCCCGCGATCGGCGTCCGCTAACCGAGGAACCGCGCGAGCACCTCCGGCTCCCTGGCGAAGCTCAGGAACAGATCGTTCTCGTGTGGGTCGCCGATGGTGACGCGCACCCCGTCGGCCCCGTACGGCCGCACCAGCACGCCGGCGGCCGCGCTCGCCTCGCCGAACTCCGCGCTGCGCGCGCCCAGGGGCAGCCAGACGAAGTTGGCCTCGCTCGGCGGCACCGCGTACCCGGCGCCCACCAGCGCGTCACGCACCCGTTCGCGTTCGGTGACCAGAAGGTCGGTGCGATCGAGCAATTCGTGACGGGCCTCCAGCGACGCGATCGCCGCCGCCTGCGCGAGCCGGTTGACGCTGAACGGGATGTGCACCTTCAGCAGCGCCGTGATCACGGCCGGGTCGCCCACCGCGTAGCCCACCCGCAGCCCGGCCAGGCCGTATGCCTTGGAGAAGGTTCGCAGCACAACCACATTGGGCCTGGTGCGGCGGATCTCGACGCCGTCGGGGTGGTCGGCCAGCCGCACGTATTCGTAGTACGCCTCGTCCAGCACCACCAGCACGTTCGACGGCACCGCGTCCAGGAACCGGACCAGTTCGGCCTTGCCGACGGCGGTGCCGGTGGGATTGTTCGGATTGCAGACGAAGATCAACTTGGTCCGCTCGGTGACAGCGGCGGCCAACGCGTCCAGATCGTGGACCTGGCCCGCCGTGAGCGGTACCTGCACAGCGGTGGCGTTGCCCACCTTGGTGACGATCGGATACGCCTCGAACGACCGCCAAGCGAACAGCACCTCGTCGGACGGGGACGCGCAGGTGATCTGCACCAGCTCCTGGCACAGCGCGACGCTGCCGCAACCGACCGCGACATTCTCGAAGCCGACCCCGAGGAACTCCGCCAGCGCCGCGCGCAGCTCGGTGACCTGGTTGTCCGGATACCGGTTGGCCAGCTCGGCCGCCTCGGCGATGGCCTTGGCCGCGGCGGGCAGCGGGGCAACGGTCGTCTCGTTGCTGGCCAGCTTGACCGCGCCTGGATTGCTGCGGCCGGGGGTGTACGCCGGGATCGATTCGAGGTCCGGCCGGATCTGCGCTGTCACACTCCAACCCTAATCCGCGCCGTGGTGTGCCCGATCGGCGTACCGGAAATTATCTGGCCGATAGGCCCTCACGTGCAATTTCTACCGAAGATCAGCAACTCGCCCTACGCTGGTTTCATGTCGGGCACCTACGACGATATGGCCCCGCTGCGGGGTAGCGACCAGGAAGACGTGCGGCCGACCAGCGGTGGGCAGGTGCCCATCACGGTGGTGGAGCCAGAAGGAAATGCTCGCGGCGGAATCGTGCTGCTGCACGAGTCGCGGGAGTTCACCGGGGCGTTACGCGACCTGATGAACGCATTGGCCGGCGAGGGTTGGACGGTGATCGCGCCCAAACTCTTCCATGGGGTGGACGGCGAACCGGGCAACGGGGTCTTCGGCGACGAGCTGTTCCAAGACTTCGACGCCTGTTTCGACTGGCTCACCCGGCGCGGGGTGTTCCCCGACACCATCGGCGTGCTCGGGTTCGACACCGCGGGCACCGCCGCGTTCCTGGTCGCGACCAATCGTCCGATCGGCGCCGCGGTGAGCGTCGCGGCGCCAGGCATCACCGAGCCGCTCACCGACCAGGCCGACGCCTTGGTGCGCGCCGCGCCGCACCTCCAGGCCCCGTGGCTCGGCCTGTTCGGCACCGACGACCCGGCCACCCCGCCCGCCCAGGTCGACGAGCTACGCGACGCGACCGCTCGCGCCGCCGTCGCCAGCCTGGTCGTCACCTACCCCGGTCTGCACCACCGCGCCGACACCTCCGAGCCGGACGACGGCGACGCGGTCGATTCGCAGACCAGAATCTTCGATTGGTTCGACAGTAACCTACGCTGACCAGCCGTTTTGTGATCTGGACGGTAGCTCCTGTAACCTTTCTGCTCGGCGGTTCGAAAGGACCGGTGCCCTCGGAAGAGAAGGCTCCAGGAGGCGTGCCAGAGCGGCCGAATGGGACTCACTGCTAATGAGTTGTCCCTTCACGGGGACCGGAGGTTCAAATCCTCTCGCCTCCGCCACACCCGGGAAACCGGGTACAACTGAATAACACATGCGCCCGTAGCTCAACGGATAGAGCATCTGACTACGGATCAGAAGGTTAGGGGTTCGAATCCCTTCGGGCGCACCAGGTAGAAGGCCCCTCCGGTAGCAACGGAGGGGCCTTCTGGCTAGGAATAGTTGTCCAGCATCTCGGTGGACCACCGAGCTTGCCGAATCTCTCCCCGTGGACCGCACTGCGCGAACCATGGCTTGATGTCCAACACGGGTGTTCCGTCTACCGCGTCCAGCTCGGCTACGTGCAGGTCCAGCCCGTCCACTCGGAGCAGTCGAGCGCGGGTGACCCCGAGCCAGTTGATCCGCGGCATGTCGCGATGCGCGAAGATGCCGACCTCCGGCCATGTGGGATTATCCCGTGCACTGGAACCACCGAAACCCAAATCCGTTGGGTTGGTCAGGCGGAACCGGAACACGATCTCGAGATGGCTGAACTCCTCCAAGCCTTGCACCGATTTCACGGTGAACCGGCGATCATCTATACGGATGATCGCCTCGGTACCCCAGTGATCGTCGGTAGCTTCGCGGCGACCACCGATGACATGGGCAACGGGCGCTACCTCGAACACTTCGTCTGTCATACGACCTTGTCCTACTTCCCACTGGCGGCTAGGTACTCTGCTGCTTGCTCGTGAATCCGGCGGTCGTTTCCGTGATGGTCAACGGAGAGGACACGGGGAAGACGACCGGCAGCTCTGTCAGAGCCCGGTGGAACGGGCCGGGCCGCCACACCAGCTGCTCGGGTGGCACAGCCAGTCGCAGCTCCGGGAGGGCGTCGAGAAGCTGGTCTATGGCCTCCTGCACGATGAGGTAGGCCACGGACTTGGCCGGGCAGGCATGTGGTCCGGTGCTCCAGGCCAGATGTGAGCGATTGCCGGTTCGATCCCCGCCACGGATCTCGGGGTCGTTGTTGCACCCGGCCAGGCTGATGAGCACCGGCTGATGCGCAGGCAACCAGGTGTTGTCGATCAGGATCGGCTGCCGTGGGTACGTCGCGCAGAAGTTGGCCAACGGCGGGTCGTTGAACAGCACCTCATCGAGCGCGTCACGCGTCGACATACTCCCGCCGAGCATGTCGCCGCCGAACCGGTCGTCGGTCAGCATCAGCAACAGGGTATTGGTGATCAGATTCTGCTGCGGCTCGATACCCGCACCGTAGAAGCTGATCAGCTGGGAGAGCATTTCCGTGTCATCGAGGCCGGCCGGATGATGCGCCAGCCGCGAGGTGACGTCGTCCGCCGGCTCCGCGCGTCGCAGCTGAATCAACTCCATCAGCGCCTCGCTGAGCATCTGCATGCCGCGGGCAGCCTCGACAGTGTCGAAGAGCGCGGCCATGCCGGTCGCGACCCGCCGCCCCAGTTCCGCCGAGCAGCCGACCATCTCGTTGAGGGCCTCGAAGACGAGGGGAAACGCGTACTGAGACACCAGGTCGGCGGAACCGGCCGTACAGAAGCTGTCGATCAGCGGGATCGCGATCTTCTCGACCGTGTCATGCAGAGCGTGTAGGTCGATCCCGTCGATGCTCGCGGTATACGTCTGGCGGTAGCGAGCATGTGCTGCTCCGGTGTTGCGCAACGCGTTCGGATGCCACTCCATCATCGGCTTGATGGGGGAGTCGTGGGGAATACTTTGCTGCCAGGTCCGCGGATCGGCCGGAAAACGGTCGGGGTCGTGGAGGATGCGCAGTGCGGTGCGGTATCCGATCACCAAGGTCGCGGGCACATTCGGTGCCAACTCCATCGGAACCAGCGAGCCGTGCTGCTGACGCATCTGGCGGTAGCCGCTGTGCGGATCAGCGGCGAACTTCCGGCTACGCAGGCAGACCTGAGGCGTGTCGGTATTGATCGGCGACCCCTGGACAGGGCAGGTTCGGGAAGCGGTGGTGTGGGCCGCGGGTATCGAGGAGTTTGCTGTGGTCATAGATGCGACTCCGGGCGAGAGAACAGGAATCCGGCGAGGGTGATCGGTGAGCCGCCGGCACGTGGGTGGGTCATGCGCGCCGACTTCTCCGTGCCTTCGTTGCAAACATCACGCTAGTGGGCCCGGGCGGCCGAACCTACTGTCGGAAACGACATATTTGGTACTGAAACCGACATGATTGGTGACGCGGCTCCGGCTGGCGCTGATGATCGCCCACCGCTCGAGGGTCGCGGAGCAACGGTCGGGCCGCGGTTCGCCTCCGTGTTGCCCGGCGATTCCGGGCCGGATAGCCCTCATGCGGGATTCAGCGAGTCTGCGCCCGTGACCGGTGCCGCTGTCCGAGAGCCGTGGTCGGACCGGCGCGAGTGGTCACTACGGAGTGGTCTTCTCGGCCGACGCCGCGGCGGTGTTCTCCTGGTCGGCTTACTTCCAGGCCGGAAGGGGCGGCAGGTCGCCGCTGAGGTCGGTGCCGGTGCTGCGGCCGAGTAGCCAGGCGGCGAGGGAGGAGGCCGGGCCGGAGATGAGGTGAGTGGTGGGGGCGGTTCCGATGGTGGCGGTGAAGTCGGAGTCCGTGGCTCGGAGGGTGAACGGCTCGAGGGGATTGTCCGCGGTGAGGCGGGTGAGGTCGGCGGTGGCTTGGGGGAGGATGCGGGCGACGAAAGGGGTGGGCCAGTCGGACGGGTGGTAGCCCGCGTTCAGGTCGACGTGGTGAATTTCGACCTCCTGCAAGCGCATCCACAGCACTTCGGATGCTGGGATCGGGCGGCCCTGGCGGGTGCGGACCTGTGCTCGCCAAGCGTCGTCGGTGAGTGAGCGGGCGAGGGCGAGGAAACGGGTGGTGGCCGCCTCGTTGTCGGCGAGGTGTTCGGGGAACGGGCGGGCCGCGCCGGCTTCGATGTCGTGGTCGCGCAGGAAAGGGCTGGCGTATTGCGGGATTTCGACGCCGGTGTGGGCCCACAGCAGCAGGTTGACCAGGCTGTCGGCGTTGCGGGCGAGGTGGGCCAGGACGTGGCCGCGGGTCCAGCCGGGCAGTGCGGAGGGTTCGGTGACGGCGCGTTCGTCGAGGCCGCGGATGGTGTCGAGCAGGCGGGTGGTCGCCTCGGCGACGGCGTCGAGCTGCACGGGGGTCTGTGAGGCGGCGGTGGTCACGGCTTCGACCCTAGCGAGGGAGAACCGGGCTCGCCGCGATCGCGTCGGCTTCGATCTCCACCAGCAGGGCCGGGGTGATCAGGGCTTTGATCTCGTACATGGCCGTCGCGGGACGGATTTCGCCGAACACCTCGGCGTGCGCCTCGGCGACCTCGGGCCAGCGCGCGATATCGGTGACGAAGATGCGGGTGCGCACCACGTCGGACAGGCTCGCGCCCGCCTCCTCCAGCGCGGAGCCGATGCGCCGCAGGGTTTCCCTGGTCTGCTCGCCGATGTCGTCGCCGCCGACGGCCGTGCCGCCGGGCGCCGAGGCGGTCGTTCCGCTGACCGCGATGACATTGCCGAGCCGGACCGCCCGCGAGTAGCCGACGATGTCTTCGAACTCCGAACCCGAGGAAATGTTCATGCGATCACTCATGCGCGAAAGCATCGCACGGGCGCCGGCGCGGCCACGTGGCGGACAGCCGGGCGCCGCAGGCCCGTTGGGCGGGTAGGTGCGAGGGTGACCTGGCGTGGCCCTGCCAGCGCGCCGAGTTCACCGCCGCTGGTGCTCAGGGCGACCGGTCGGCGGACACAGCACGGCGGTACTGCCGTTTGCGCGTAGCCGACTAGCTCGGTTCGGCCCGCTCGTGCCCCTCCACGACCACCGCCGCGGCCAGTGCGATCAGCCACAGCGACATCGCCCCCACCTGAATCCGCTGGGCGATCCCGAGGGCGTAGTTCCCTGGCAGGTTGTCGGCCACCAGCATCCACACTGTCGCCAGCGCACCGATCACCAGCACGACGAGACCGAATTCGCGTAGTACCCGCCAGCGCCGATAGCGGAACGCGGCGACGCTGAAGGCGGAGGCGGC
Organism: Nocardia gipuzkoensis; assembly: GCF_021183645.1. Classification (NCBI taxonomy): domain Bacteria; kingdom Bacillati; phylum Actinomycetota; class Actinomycetes; order Mycobacteriales; family Nocardiaceae; genus Nocardia; species Nocardia gipuzkoensis. The sequence goes on from NZ_CP089225.1 coordinate 3,066,403, forward strand.
GACCGCGATCGAGGTGACCGCCAGCGTGCTCGTCAGGGCGTGCGGCTGATGCAGCTGCGGGAAGAGCTCGCGCGGGCCGCCACACCCGCTCTCGCCGGGGGTGCAGTCGCGCAGCGGTAGCAGGACGTCGGCGATGGTCGACGCGCCGAAGCAGAACAGCGCGATCCAGCCGATCGTGGTCGCTCCGCGGCGCGGCAGCACCAGAAGTCCGGCGATCGCGGCAGGTATGAGCAGCGCCCCCACGACCAAGTCCGCGGTCGCGAACACCTCCCGGTACGGCTTGCCCTGCGCGTCCAGTTCACTGAGGAATGTATCGACCGGGTCGAGGTCGATCGGCAGCACGAATTGGAGCACCCAGGACGAGTAGCAGAGCCCGGCGATCGCGAGGGCCGCGGCGACCAGCACCGTTGCCGGTCGCACGCGCCGAACGGCGATCTCCGGGCCACCCGTCACGTCCCCATTGTGCTGGTTGCTAGAGCGCGCCGGGCAGCGGCAGGCCGCATACGTCATTACCATCCGGGACACAGGGTCTTGTCAGCTTCGCCCGGCACGCTGGACGACAGCTGCAACTCGAGGAGGTCCCCATGCTCGGTTTCGCGACTGCCGCTGCCGGAATCGCGGTCATGACGGTGATGGTGGTGTCCGGCTACCTGGCCGCGCACGCCCCCCGTTCACTCGTGCGGGTTCGGCACCGCTGACAGCGTCGCTTGGACGCGGTCGGCCGCGCTGACGGGATCCTCGTGCTCCCAGACGCGGACCACGTGCCATCCCGCCGCGATCAGCGCCGCGTCGGTGGCTCGATCCCTCGCGACGTTGCCCGCCAGCTTGGCGGCCCACCATTCGGCGTTGTTCTTCGGATCGGTGGCGTGCTGTGGGCAGCGGTGCCAGAAACAGCCGTCCACGTAGACCGCGACCCGCCGCCGCGGAAACACCAGGTCGGCGCGTCGGCGCTGCCCGCGGATCGGTGCGCGGTCGACGAAATACCGCAGCCCGCGCCGATGCAGTTCCCGGCGCAGAGCGAGCTCGGGATCGGTTCCGGTGCGCCGTTGGCGTGCCATCCGCGCACTGGTGACCGCGTCGGTGAGGGGCCGCCGGTTCATGCCGCCCAGCCGCCCATCCGGTCCAGATGGCTTTCCACGTCGGCGAGGAAGCCGGGCGGGAAACGCAGACTGCCCATGGTGGTGCGGCGCAGGAAGCCGGCCGTCGCGCGGGCGGAGAGCAACTGGGCCTCGGTGAGGAAGTGGGTCAGGTCCTCGTACGGCTCGTGCACCGGCCAGGTGGAGACCGGCACCCGATAGGCCAGACCGCGGTGCCCCCACGCGGCGACCGGCCACGGCGTACCCGGCGCCAGCGGTTGACCGCCGGAGATCGGATCGAGCGGGGCGGCCAGTCGCGAGCCGACCCAGGCCGCCATCCGCACGCTCACCGCGTTGCCCACCAGCTTCCAGCGGTGGCCCTTCCGTACGCCCGGCACCTCGGTCGCGGGTGCCGTCCAGCCCGCGTCGAAGCCCTGCAGGCGTTCGGCGTCGGCGATGCCGGGCGTGACGATCTCCCCCGAAGGCAGCCGCACCGCGGGCGGGCTGGCGATGCCGAGCGCGGAGCCGCCCTTCAGCGTCGGTACCGCGTTCACCGCCCAGCCGAGCCCGCGCACCCCCTCGGTCCAGTAGAAGCCGCAGGGGTCGATGCCGGGATCGCCGATCGCGCGGGGACCGGCGTCCTCGCCGAACAGCACCGCGCGCGGGTCCTCGGTGCGGGAAGCCAGCATCAGTACCCGCTGCCTGCGCTGGGGCAGGCCGAACGCGCGGGCGTCCACCACCCGGTAGGCCCAGGTGTAGCCGAGTTCGTCGAGCGCGGCGGTGATGTGCCGCATGGCCGCGCCGCGGCCCAGTTGCAGCATGAACGGCACGTTCTCGATCAGCAGCCAGCGGGGGCCGCGCTTGCGGCGCACGAGCCGGAACACTTCGTCGACCAGACCCGAGCGCGTGCCGGTGATGCCCGCGGTGCGCCCGGCCTGGGATAGGTCCTGGCATGGGAATCCGGCCGCGACCAGCTCCGTCCCCGCCGGGATCGCGCGCAGCCGGGTGATGTCGGCGTGCAGGGGCACATCCGGGAAACGGGCGGCGAGTACGCCCTGGGCGCCGGGTTCGATCTCGCACAGCAGCTCGGTGTGCCAGCCGTGCCTGGCGAGGCCGAGTTCGAGCCCGCCGATCCCGGCGAACAGCCCGACCATCCGCGCGCCCGTCAACGACCTTCCCTTTCTCGCGTCCACACCGGACGCCGCCCGCGCGTCCCATGCCCGGGGAGCAGGTTACTCGAGTCGTCGGGGTGATCCCCGAAGTACGCGACCATCGTCTCCGGCACCTGGTAGCGTCCGCGTGTCACGCAGTGTGATCGGTGCGAATTTCCAATAATGCACAGGGGTGGTCGCACACGGACGTGATGACCGGCCGTTCCGCCTGCGTTCCAGTGCTATCCGTGCGGGCCGCCCACGATCCTGGTGGCGCGCGTTCGCGCATTGCTTTTGCTCGACGAAGTTCCAGAGCGACGCTAGGGAAAGTGAGCGAAACATGCAGATGCCTTCCACGAAAAACGGACAGTTCCCCTCTGTGGTGGTTACCAGCCTCGCGGCGACCACGTCCATCGCGGGTGACGTGGATTCCACGTGGAAGGGCCTGCTCAACGGGGACAGCGGCATCGACGTTCTGGAGGACGATTTCATCGATGATTTCGAGCTGCCGGTCCGTATCGGTGGGCACCTCGCGGTCGCGCCCGCCACGTATCTGGACGTGGCGGAGGCCCGCAGGCTCTCCTATGTGGAGCAACTGGCCCTCGTGCTCGGGCGTGAGGTCTGGCGCAACGCGGGCAGCCCCGAAGTGGACAAGCACCGTCTCGGGGTGGCCATCGGCACGGGGCTCGGCGGCGCGGAGGCGATGATCCACGCTCGGGACAAGCTGCGCAATGGGGGCTACCGCAAGGTGTCGCCCTACACCGTCCAGGCCGTGATGCCGAACGGCGCCGCGGCCTGCGTCGCGCTGGACATCGGTGCGCGAGCCGGTGTGACGACGCCGGTGTCGGCGTGTTCCTCCGGTGCGGAGGCGATCGCCAACGCGTGGCGGACGATCGTCATGGGCGATGCCGACGTGGTGGTCACCGGCGGTGTGGAGGGTTCGATCCAGGCCCTCGCGATCGCGGCGTTCACCATGATGCGCGCCATGAGCACCCGCAACGACGCGCCGAAGAGCGCCTCGCGTCCGTTCGACGCCGACCGGGACGGATTCGTCTTCGGTGAGGCGGGCGCGCTGATGGTGCTGGAGACCGAGGAGCACGCCAAGGCGCGCGGCGCGAGCATCCACGCCCGCCTGATGGGCGCCGGCATCACCTCCGACGGCTTCCACCTGGTCGCGCCGGACCCCGAGGGCGTCGGGGCCGCGCGCGCGATGACGCGGGCGATGCGGACGGCCGGTCTGGCCAAGGCCGATGTCACGCACGTCAACGCGCACGCGACCGCCACTCCGATCGGTGACACGGCGGAGGCGCGCGCGATCCGCCAGGCAGTGGGCGACCACGCGTCGGTCTACGCGCCCAAATCGGCCCTCGGTCATTCCATCGGCGCGGTCGGTGCGCTCGAATCGGTGCTCACGGTGCTCAGCGTGCGAGACGAAATCATCCCGCCGACACTGAATCTGGACAATTTGGATCCCGAGATCGATCTCGACGTGGTGCGCGGCAGCTCCCGGCCCGGCCGTATCGATTACGCCCTGAACAACTCTTTCGGATTCGGCGGGCACAATGTGGCGCTCGCCTTCGGCCGGTACTGACCGCCAGGTGGCCGGGACACCTGCTAGCCTTCCCGGCGCTTCGTTATCGACCTGTGTTCGGTGTCATTGCACGGCCTGAGTGTCTGTGCGCTGGAAAAGGATAAGGCGATGATCGACGAAACCTTCGACGACTATCTGGACGATCAGGGCAATATCGAAATCCGCGGGGACAAGACTCTGATCGACTTCGTCGACAAGCACAGCGCGGAGAACGGCGACGGCCTCGCCTACCGCTTCATCGACTACTCCCGGGAACGGGACGGCGAATACCACGAACTCACCTGGCAGCAGTTCGGTGTGCGCCTGCGCGCGGTGGCGGCCCGGCTGCAACAGGTCACGCGGCCGGGCGACCGGGTGGCGATTCTCGCGCCGCAAGGGCTCGACTACGTCGTTTCGCTGTTCGCCGCGGTGTACGCGGGCAATATCGCGGTTCCGCTGTTCGATCCGGAGGAACAGGGCCACACCGACCGCCTGCACGCGGTGCTGGGCGACTGTGCGCCCGCCGCGATCCTCACGGTGGGCTCCGCGGCGAGTGGCGTGCGGAAATTCTTCCGGCACCTGCCGCCGTCGCAGCGTCCCCGGATCATCGCGGTGGAGGCGATCCCGGACAGCGTCGGCGCCTCCTGGGTGCGCCCGGACGTCAACATCGACAGCGTCGCCTACCTGCAGTACACCTCGGGATCCACGCGGACGCCCGCGGGCGTGGAGATCACCCATCGCGCGGTGGGCACGAATCTGCTGCAGATGATCGACGCCATCGGCGTCACCGAGCATTCGCGCGGGGTCACCTGGTTGCCGCTGTTCCACGACATGGGCCTGCTCTGCGTGATCCTGCCGACCGTCGGCGGCGGGTTCATCACGATCATGTCGCCGAGCGCGTTCGTACGCCGCCCCTATCGCTGGATCAAGGAACTGGCCGCGGCCTCCGACGGCGCCGGAACTTTCGCCGCCGCGCCGAACTTCGCGTTCGAGCACGCCGCGGCGCGCGGCAAGCCCAAGCCGGGGGAGGAATTGGATCTCTCCAATGTGATCGGGCTGATCAATGGCAGCGAGCCGGTGTCGGTGTCGTCGATGAAGAAGTTCAACGAGGCGTTCGCGCCGTACGGGTTGCCGGAGACGGCGATCAAGCCCTGCTACGGCATGGCCGAGGCCACGGTATTCGTCTCCGCCACCCGGGCCGAGGACAAGGCGAAGGTCGTCTACGTCGACCGGACCGAGTTGAACGCCGGGCGGATGGTCGAGGTGGACGCGGACGCCGACAACGCCATCGCGCAGGTGTCCTGCGGATACGTCGCGCGCTCGCAGTGGGCGGTGATCGTCGACCCGGAGCACGGCACCGAGCGCGGCGACGGCGAAGTCGGTGAGATCTGGCTGCACGGCGAGAACATGGGCATCGGGTACTGGGGGCGTCCCGAGGAGACCGAGGCCACCTTCCGCGCCAAGCTGACCGCTCGCCTGCCCGAGGGCAGCCACGCGGAGGGCACGCCGCAGGACGCCAACTGGATGCGCACCGGCGATTTCGGCGCGTATCTCGACGGCGAGCTGTACATCACCGGACGGGTCAAGGATCTGGTGATCGTCGACGGTCGCAACCACTATCCGCAGGATCTGGAGTTCTCCGCTCAGGAATCCAGCACGGCGCTGCGACCCGGCTTCGTCGCGGCTTTCTCGGTGCCTGCCAACGAACTGCCCGCGCTGGTCTTCGAGCAGGGCAGTCACTCCGGACTGACGTTCGACGCCGAGGACACCTCCGAGCAGTTGGTGATCGTCGCCGAGCGCAATACCGGCGCAGGCAAGCTCGAGTCGGAGTCGATCGCCGACACGGTGCGGGCCGCGATCGCGCGGCGCCACGGTGTCATGGTCCGTGACGTGCTGCTGGTGCCCGCGGGTTCGATTCCGCGCACGTCCAGCGGCAAGATCGCTCGCCGCGCGTGCCGGGCGGCCTATTCGGAGGGCACGCTGCGCGGCGGGCACCAGCAGCAGGCGTTCCCGGACGAGGCGCAGGACTGGGATGCCGAACCCGTGGTGACGGGCTAGAGCCGTCGGCGCCCACGATCTGGGCGTCGAGGTCGCCCGAGGTGCCCGTGCCGCGGAAGCGTTCCACCGCGGCACGGGTCGTCCAGCGCTCGTAGACGTCGACCCGATCGGGTTCGAGCAGGTCGGCGCCGAGCGCGCAGTCCAGGCGCTCTTCGGTGGCGCGGGCGAGCGCCACCGCCTCCCGGCAGGGGCCGAGGTAGCGGTCGCGATCGGTGCCGCGCAGATATCCGGCGACGATCAACATGCGACGGAATCCAGTTCCGGCGGGCTTGACCTCGAGGTCGCTCGAGGTTGTTCGCTGGGTGCGTGAGTGCCGAACCCTCTGCCGCGTCGAGCGCCCTGTCCAGCACGGATGCGTCGCAGCGGCCGAAAAATCGGTTGGTCGACGCACGCTGCGGTGCGACCCTGGAATGTCGGACCCCGATGCGAACATCACCGGAGGTCCTGCTCTCCGCCGCCAGTCACATACCTCGAGGGGGAGTTTTGTCTGTCGCACTGGACGTTTCGTCGGCCGAACCGGAGGCCGACAGAACGGAGCGGCCCGCCGCCACCGGCCGCCTGCATTCCTTGCGCCGATTCTGGCCGTATCTGCGTCCGCATGTCGTCATCCTGCTCGCCGCCAGCGGCCTCGCGCTGCTCGCCGGGCTGACCGCCGTCGTGATCCCGCTGATGATCGCCCGGATCATCGACGGCCCGGTCGCCCACCGCGATTTCGCGGGCGTGCTCGGGCCGGTGGCCGTGGTCCTGGCGCTCGGCCTGCTGGAAGCCGGTGCGGTGTGGGGACGCCGCTGGCTGATCGCCGCGCCCGCCACCCGCTTCGAGATTTCGCTGCGCGCCAGAGTCTTTCGCAAGCTCCAGGCGCTGTCGATCGGCAGGCACGACGCGTGGGAATCGGGTCAGCTGCTGTCGCGTGCGATCGATGACCTGGCCACCATGCGCCGGTTCGTCTCCTTCGCGGGACCGTTCCTGCTGGTCCACACCGTGATCATCCCGGTCGGCCTGCTCGTCCTGATCGGGCTGAACCCGCCGATCGGCCTGATCTTCGGCGTGATCTCGATCCCGTTGGCGTTCCTCTGCATTCGCTTCGAGCGCCGGTATTCGGTGGCCTCGCGGCGTTCCCAGGACCAGTCCGGCGACCTGGCCACCACGGCCGAGGAGTCCGCGCAGGGCGTGCGGGTGCTCAAGTCGTTCGGGCGGGGCGTGTTCTTCGGCCGCCGTTTCACCGCTCAGGCGCACGAACTGCGGCGGACCGAGCTGCTGAAAGCACGCCTGGACGCCACCTTGTGGTCGAGCATGGTGAGCCTGCCGCAGCTGGCCATCGCGTTCGCGCTCGGTTACGGCGGTTACGCGGTGGCGCACGGCACGATGACGCTCGGCACCTTGGTCGCGAGCATCACGCTGGCGACCTTCTTGCAGTGGCCGATCATCTGGACCGGCTTCCTGCTCGCCGAACTGAACGACGCGCGCACCGCGGCCGATCGGTACTGGGAGATCATCGACACCCCGGTGGACATCACCGACCCGGCCCGCCCGGTGGATCTGCCGGAGCAGGTGCGCGGCGAATTGCGTTTGGAGAGTGTGCGTTTCGCCTTCCCTGATGCCGAAGGCGAGGTGCTGCGGGACGTTTCGCTGCGTGTGCGGCCCGGTGAGACGGTGGCGCTGGTGGGGGCGACGGGCAGCGGCAAGACGGCACTGCTGAATCTGATCCCGCGCCTGTACGACGTGACGGGTGGCGCGATCACCATCGACGGCATCGACATCGTGGCGATGCGTATCGCCGACCTGCGCTCGCTGGTGTCGGCGGCGTTCGAGGACCCGGTGCTGTTCTCCGCCAGCGTGCGGGAGAACGTCGCGCTCGGCGATCCGGCCGCCACGGACGCCGACGTGCGCCGCGCGCTGGAGGTCGCGCAGGCCACCGAATTCGTGGACGACCTGCCCTGGGGCCTGGACACCAGGATCGGCGAGCAGGGCCTGAGCCTGTCCGGCGGTCAGCGCCAGCGCCTCGCGCTGGCCCGCGCGGTGCTCACCGGCGCGGGCGGGGGCAGCCGGATCATGGTGCTCGACGACCCGCTGTCGGCGCTGGACGTGGAGACCGAGGAGCGGGTGCAGGCCCGCCTGCGCACCGTGCTGGCCGACGCGACCACGCTGCTCGTCGCGCATCGTCCGTCCACGGCGGCGCTGGCCGACCGGGTGGCGGTGCTCGCCGAGGGCCGGATCGTGGCCGAGGGAACCCACGATCAACTGCTGCGTACCAGCAGAAGCTACCGCGAATTGATGGGAGGTGAGTAGCGATGAGTACCACGACCACGGTCTCGAACGACGACGCGCCGGAGGATGTTTCGACACGCGAGGAAGCGGCGGCCGACTGGCGCGGCATCGCGGGCGAGGACAAGGAGCTCACCGAGACCGGAAACCTGGTGCTGGCCGGACGCTCCCGCCGACTGCTGCTCGACCTGGTGAAGCCCTACCGCAAGCTCGCCGTCCTCGCCCTGGTGCTCATCGTGCTGGACAACATCGCGATGGTGTCCGCGCCGCTGTTCATCGCACACGCGCTGGACACCGGCATCGCGCGCGGTGTCGAGGGAAACTGGGCGCCGCTGGCCTGGAGCGTGGCCGGTTACCTCGGCTCGGTTCTGCTCGGCGTGGTCTGCACGTTCTCCTTCCTGCGGGTGTCGGGCAGGCTCAGCCAGAGCGTGCTGTTCGACCTGCGCGTGCGCGCGTTCACGCATGTGCAGCGGCTCAGCGTCGCCTTCCATGAGAAGTACACCTCGGGCAAGGTGGTGGCGCGGCTCACCGGCGACATCGAGACCCTGCAGGAACTGCTGGAAAGCGCGCTCAACCAGGCACTGAGCGCGATCCTGTCGGTGCTCACCATCGCGGCGCTGCTGATCTACCTGGACCAGACCCTGGCCGCGATCGTGCTGGCCGGATTCGTCCCGCTGGTGGTGGTCACCCGCTGGGCGCAGCGCAGGCAGCGGGCGGGCTACCGCCGCACTCGCGCCGCGATCGCCAAGGTGGTGGTGCAGTTCGTCGAGTCGATGGGCGGCATGCGGGCGGTGCAGGCGTTCCGGCGTGAGCAGCGCAACGAGTCGGTGCTCGCGGTCGAGGACGCCGAATATCGGCACGCGACCACCGCGGCCATGCGCGGCATGGGCGACTACGCGGGACTGACCAAACTGCTCGGCAACCTGACCACGGTGATCATCATCGTGGTCGGCGCATGGCGGGTGATCGAGGGCGATCTCGCGGTCGGCGTGCTCGCGGCCTACCTGCTGTACCTCAACGAGTTCTACGGGCCGCTGGACGAGCTGGCGCAGGTGTTCAACGCCTACCAGTCCGCGGCGGCGGCGCTGGAGAAGATCTCGGGCGTGCTCGAGGAGGAGCCGTCGGTGCCCGAGCCCGCCCAGCCGGTGGCGCTGGAGAAGGCCTCCGGCGCGGTGCGGATGGCGAAGGTGTGGTTCGGCTACGGGGCTGGTTCGCCTGCCGACGCTCCGGCAGGCGCGTCCTCCGGAGACGTCGCCGGATCCCCCTCCGGCCGTTCCGATCGCCGGGCACGGCCGGTGCTGCCGGAATTCACCCTGGACATCCCGGCCGGGCAGGTGATCGCGCTGGTGGGTGCGACCGGCGCGGGCAAGTCGACGCTGGCGAAGCTGCTGACACGGTTCTACGACCCCTCCGGCGGCGTGGTCACCCTGGACGGCGTCGACCTGCGCGACCTGTCCGACGCCGACCTGCGCCGCAACGTGGTCATGGTCACCCAGGAGTCCTACCTGTTCTCCGGTTCGGTGGCCGACAACATCCGGCTCGGCAGGCCGGAGGCCACCGACGCCGAGGTGTTCGCCGCGGCGCGCGCCGTCGGTCTGTACGACTTCGTGCAGGCGCTGCCCGAGGGCTTCGCCACCGATGTGCGCAAGCGCGGCGGCAGGCTCTCGGCGGGCCAGCGGCAGCTGGTCGCGTTCGCGCGGGTGTTCCTCGCCGATCCCGCCGTGATCGTGCTGGACGAGGCCACCTCGAGCTTGGACATCCCCAGCGAGCGGCTCGTGCAGCATGCCCTGGAGACCGTGTTGCGCGGCCGCACGGCGGTGATCATCGCGCACCGCTTGTCCACGGTGGCGATCGCGGACCGGGTGCTGGTGCTGGAGTCCGGCCGGATCGTCGAGGACGGCGCGCCGGAAGCCCTGATCGCGGGGACCGGCCGGTTCGCCGACCTGCACGCGGCATGGCGGGAGTCGCTCGTGTGATGAGCGGCGGTTGTGCGGGTGGGGGCTGGGTGTCGCTTACGGTAGATACGTGACAACCCCAGCCCCCGACCCCGAGAGCCCCGCCGCGAGCACGCAGGAATCCCGGTGGCCGGCGATCCTCACCTGGCGCGCCCACGACGCGACCCGGATGGAGTCGGTGCGGGTGCAGCTCAACGGCAACCGCATCCGTGCCGCCGGGCGCATGATCGGCGGCGCGAGCGGGGAGCACCCGGCGTTCAGCGCGTCCTACGACCTGGTCACCGACGAGAACGGCGTGACGAAGCGGCTGTCGTTGCGGACCACAACGGCCGCCGGTGAGCGGCACGCCTCGATCGCCCGCGACGAGGAGAACTACTGGCTCGTCGACGCGGGCGGCAACCACGTGCGCTCCACCTTCGCCGGCGCCCTCGACGTGGACGTGGTGCTCAGCCCGTTCTTCAACACCCTGCCCATCCGCCGCTACGACCTGCAGCACGCGGTCGAGGACGTGCAGGTGCCGGTGGTCTACGTGCGCCTGCCCGACCTGCTGGTCCAGGAGGCCACGCTGATCTACAGCAGCGCCGCCGACGGCATCAGCGTGCTCTCGCCGGTCTCCAGCGCCACGGTCACGGTGGACGCCGACGGCTTCCTGCTGGACTACCCGGGACTGGCCGAGCGGATCTGACGCGGCGCCACTCGCAACGGCGTCATACGAGGCGTGACGCTGTTGCGCCGAGCTGTCGCGCGGAGGGCCGGATCGTCGCGTCCACGCCTCGGTGGTTTTCGGGCGTCAGTGGGGACCAGTGTGGCGCGCACTGCCGGACCGGCTGGTGCCACGGCTGCCATTGCAGGCGGACCTGCGATGACGTCGAGTTCGGCGGGCGCCGCGAGTTCAGCTCAGCTGGGTGATGACGCCGCCGCGCGCACCGGCGGCGCGCAAGTTTTCCAGCCAATCGCGGTCGCCCGGGCGGACATCCGTGATCTCCCAGCGCCGCGCGGATTCGTAGCGTCGGCGCGCATCGTGCCCGGCCTCGGCCAGATCCGCGAGGGACCGCTCGGCGTGCAGACTGTCGCGAGCCGCGCCGAGGACGGTGAGCGTTTCATCGAGGACTTCCAGTAGCGCGGCGGAATTCGGTTCGCAGATCGCGCGAACCAGATCGGGGGCTGTGCCCGCCACCCGGGTGCCGTCCCGGAACGACCCGGCCGCCAGTCCCAGCGCGAGGTCACCCCCCGCGGCGCCCGCCAGGGCCAGTGCCTCGGCCAGCACATGCGGGAGATGGGAGATGCGCGCGACGGCACGATCGTGCTCCCCGGCCACCACCGGTACCACCACCGAGCCGCAGTCCAGCGCGAGCCGCACCACGCGGGTCCACGGGTCGACCCGAGTGCCGTCGTCCACGCCCACCGCCCACACCGCGCCGCGGAACAACTCCGGATCGGTGGCTGCCCAGCCGGATTCGGACGTACCCGCCATCGGATGACCGCCGACGTACCGGTCGGCGAGACCGTGCCCGCGCACGGCCGCCGCGACCGGTGCCTTCACGCTCACCACATCGGTGAGCGCGCACTCCGGGGCGTAGGTCGCGATCGCGGAGAGCAGATGGTCCACCGCGGGCATCGGCACCGCGACGACGATCAGCGCGCCGGTTCGCGCGGCGCGGCGCAGCGCGGCGGGCAGGTCTTCGGTGACGTCGAATCCGTCGGTGCGAGCGGCCTGCGCTCCTGCCCCGGACCGGTTGTATCCCCACCCGTCGTAGCCCGCGGCGACGGCCGCGCGCAATAGCGACCCGCCGATCAAACCGGTCCCCAGGACGCATACGGGTGCTTTCTCCGTCGAAGTCACCGGAACAGATTGGCATACGACTTCAACATTTCAGCTCGAGCAGACTACCGTTGCGGCCATGGCAGCACAGCGCTCGAGCACGAACAGGGCGGCGTCGGACGATTACGACGACGTGGAAGGGTTCGCAGTGGCGGTTGTCCGCGAAGAAGGCAAATGGCGGTGCAGTCCGCTGAGCCGGGACGCGCTCACCGATTTGTCCGCCGCGGAAACCGAACTGAAGGCTTTGCGCAGCTCCGGGGCGGTGTTCGGATTGCTCGACATCGACGACGAGTTCTTCATCGTGCTACGGCCGGCGCCGAGCGGGACCCGGATGCTCGTGTCGGACGCCACCGCCGCGATCGATTACGACATCGCCGCCGACGTCCTGGAAGCTCTGAACGTGGAAATCCCCGACATCGATCCGGACGAATTGGACGACGTCGAGCCGTGGGAGGAGGGCGACCTCGGTGTGCTCGCCGACCTCGGGCTGCCCGAACCGGTGCTGAGCGTCATCCTCGCCGAGACCGATCTCTATCCGGACGAGCAGCTCGGCATGATCGCCCAGCGTCTCGGCTTCGCCAACGAACTCTCCGCGGTGCTGGACAAGTTGCCGCGCTGACGTGGCTGCCCTGCCGAACGCCCCGATCCGCTCGGACGCCGATATGGTGCGGGCCGCCCTCGACGCCGCGGCGGCCGCCGGGGATCGTGACGTGCCGGTCGGCGCGGTCGTATTCGACTCCGCGGGCAAGGAACTCGCCCGCGCCGCGAACGCGCGCGAAGCGCTCGGCGATCCCACCGCGCATGCGGAGATCCTGGCGTTGCGCCGTGCCGCCGCGGTGCACGGCGACGGGTGGCGGCTGGAGGGCGCGACCTTGGCGGTCACGCTGGAGCCGTGCACGATGTGCGCGGGCGCGCTGGTGCTCGCGCGGGTCGGCCGCCTGGTCTTCGGTGCGTGGGAGCCGAAGACCGGCGCCGTCGGGTCGCTGTGGGACGTGGTTCGTGACCGCCGTCTCAACCACCGGCCCCAGGTCCGCGGCGGAGTGCTCGAGGACGAATGCGCGGCCATGCTCGACGAGTTCTTCCGCACCCAGCGCTGAGGTCGCGTTTCCGCGGGTCTCTTGGCGATTTAGTGATCCGGCGAGGGTCCGGTATGGTTGTCGGCGGTGGCGTGTCCGAGCGGCCTAAGGAGCACGCCTCGAAAGCGTGTGAGGGGTAACCCCCCTCCGAGGGTTCAAATCCCTCCGCCACCGCCACAGCCCCTTACCTGTCAGCGCAGGTGAGGGGCTTTTTCTTCTCGTGTATGCCAAGTTCGCCGCCAGTGGAAGGAGGCCACCCGATGACCGGACCCGGCCATCACTATTGGATGAACCGCGCCATCGAACTCGCGCGGTTGTGCCCGGTGGCCGCGGGCGCGTTCTCGGTGGGTGCGGTGATCGTCGCCGAGGGTGTAGAGATCGCGACGGGTTACTCCCGCGAGTCCGACCCCAAGGAGCATGCCGAGGAGGCCGCGCTGGGCAAGCTGGACCCGGAGGATCCGCGGCTGGCTGGGGCCACGCTCTACAGCACGTTGGAGCCCTGTTCGGAGCGGGGGACGAAGGATCGGATGCCGTGCACCGATCGGATCCTGCGGGCGGGTATCCCGGTCGTGGTGATCGCGTGGCGGGAGCCGTCGACCTTCGTGGTGAACTGCGTCGGAGTGGAGAAACTCCGGCAGGCGGGGGTCACTGTGGTGGAGCTTCCCGAATTGGCCGAGGCGGCGATGTCGATGAATCGGCATCTCGATCTGTCTTAGGCGCTCAGTCGTTGTAGTCCCAGTACTGCAGCCATCGCACGGACGCGAACAGCAGCAGCGTCACCGCGTAGAGCACGACGACGACCGCTGCCCCCACGATGCTGATCCGCCGTCCCGCGCCGTCGATCGGGTCGAGCCACCGCCGGAAGTAACTCGCGACCGCGGGCGACAGGAAGTAGCTCATCAAGCCAACGCTCACGATCTGGCTGAGCCACATCGCCAGCCACGGTTGCGCTCCCAGCCGGTCCAGCACCGGGCCGAGGAAGCGCGACAGCACCATCACCGTCGGATAGAGCACCAGCAGCACCAACATGGCGATCTTCCAGGTCGGCGTCATCCTGGTCTTGCCGCCGACCGTTCGCACCGTGGAGCCGAACGGCGTGGTGTGCGCGTCCACGGTGAAATCCTCGGTCAGTTTCGAGCGCAGTTCCGGCAGAGCGGCCGCGCGTTCGTCCGAGCGCATCCATTCCGACAACTGCCGTGCCGTGCGGAAGCGGAGCACCGAGAACCAGCGTCCGCCCTCGGACGGAAAAAGCGCGGCGCCTTCGAATCCCGGGAACCGGGAACTCGCCGCGATCAGGCGCGCCTCCGTCGCCGTGAATTCGGCCTCCTTTTCGTGTGCGACACGATGCCGGAATATGCCGATACCGGGTGGTGGAAGCTCGCCTTCGATGACGACCAAGTCGGAACTCTTGCAATGGAAGCCGAGCGTTTCGCCCTCGGACAACACTTCCGCGCGTTCGGTCGAGTCCAGAAATTCGTGCAGCAACGGCTCCGATCGGAAAGTAACACTGAATCCCGGTTCGAGGAACGGGTCTTCGGTCACCGCTACCGAGGAGTGCGCGAATCCGTGGTCGTCGCGGGCGATTTCGGTCATCCGCGCCAGCCAGGTGCGAAAAGCCGCCTCGTCCGCAGGCCGGTGAAAGATCGTGACTGCGGTGGCGGTGGCGTCCATCGACGGCGTCAGCGTACGTCGATGCGGCGGCCCTGCACGTAGACCTCGGCGATCGCGGATTCGCGAATACCCATCAGCAGCGCGAACAGCGTCTGATCCCGGGCCAAGGCGGGGTCTTCGGAACGAATGCCGTGTGCCAGTGTGCCGTCCAGCGCCGGAACACGCGCCGGTTCGACTACCAGGAAATCGGCTTCCTTGCCGACATCGAAATTCCCGAACCGGTTTTCCATGTCCAAGGCCCGCGCACCGGCCAGCGTGCCGGTGAACAGCATTTCCGCCGGGTGCATCGAGACGCCGTGCTCGCCGGGCTCGGAAATATGCACCTTGAACGCGGCCGACAGCACCTGCGGAATCAGCCATTCGTCGCCGCCGCCGTAATCGGTCCCCGCGGCCACCGTGACGCCCGAAGCGAGCGTTCGCTGCCACGGCATGGTGCCCGAGCCCAGGAACTGCTGCGAGACCGGGCAGTGTGCGACCGACGTGCCCGTTTCGGCCATCCGCCGCAGTTCGACGTCCTGGCAGTGCACGCAGTGCGCGAGGATGCTGCGCCTGCCGAGCAGGCTTTTGCCGCCCACCGCCGAGCCCCGCAGGAACTTGCCGTCGTAGGTGTCGAGATAGGTGGCTACGCCGTATGCCTGCTTGGTGGCGTCGACTTCGCCGGTTCCCGGGCGATTGTTCTCGTTAAGATGACTGTGGAAATATACTCCGCGTTCGCGCACCGAATCGTACAGCTCGCCAAGGTTTTTCAAGGTGTGTCGAGTCACCGCCAGGGAGAAGCGCGGAATTATCGCGACGTGCAATAGCGCCGTATCCACGTCACCGGTGTCAGTGGCATGCCATTTGTCGATTTCTTCGCTCGTCAGGCGTATGGCGTCGTCCTCACTGGTGATCAGTGGCGCCGCGGAAGGCTCTCCCGTCGTCTGGATACCGCGCCCGCTGACCATCCGCAGACCGCGCCGCCGGGTCTCGGTGAACAGCGCGTCCTGCGCGTGCGGAAAGGCCGATCCGAAGACCATCGCCGCCGTGGTACCCGCCGCGATGCGCCGCTGACAGAATTCGGTGGCCGCCAGCCGCGCGAATTCCGGCTCGGCGTAGCGGGATTCGGCGGGATAGATGCACGATTCCAGCCACTCCAGCAGTTGACCGCCACCGTAGGCGTCCCCGGCGAAAGTCTGCGGAAAATGGATGTGTGTGTCGACGAACCCGGGCAGCAGGAATGCGGGCCGATGATCGAACACTTCTGCGTCGCGGTACGCGGCCGGGATATCGGATCCGGCGCCGCAGTATGCGAGGCGGCCGCCGGCATCGATTATCAGAGCACCGTCCGGTACCTCGACCAATGCGTCGGCCGCATCGCCGGTGGTAGGACTTCCGGCGATGTGGAAAATGTGCCCCAAGTGGACTTGGCTCACCATTCGAGGAGAACACAAATCCACCCGGTAAGCGAGCGGATCGATCGAAATGGAATCAGACGCCGCGGGAGAACAACGTCACCGGTGGCGGCATGCGGTACCCGGCGAGTTTGATGAACCGCGCGCCCACGCTGCGCTGCCTGCCCTCGAGCGGGCCCGCTCCGACGGTGTTCATCATCCGGTTGATCACGTTGAAGCAGGTGCCCACCCAGACCGCCTCGTCGAACGCCTCCCGGGAGATGCCAGCCAGGCGGACCACCGCGGCGTCCTCCGGCGTCAACCCGTCCGGGTCGCGGGCCATCTTCGCGAGGAATCCGAGCATGACGCGCGCTTCGGGACGCAGCGGGGAATCCGCGCCGTCGGCCAGAGCGCGCGTCACCACGTCGGCGTCGACGTACGCGCCCGCGATCGCCTCGTGCGAGGTGGCGCAGAACGGGCACTCGTTGGCCCGGGACGTCCGCGTCGCGAAGATCTCGCGTTCGGCCACGGTCCAGTACGACGGTCCGCGCATGGCGTCCTGGATCAGTTCCGACAGCGGCGAGCCGAAGAATCTGTGCCGGTAGAACAGCACTTTGAGCACGGCGGGAACCTCGACGCCGCTGAAGCGCCGCATGGTCCACAACACGAGCTTGGTCGGCCGGTCGTGCCCGGATCGGACGGCCTCGAGCCACATTTCAGTACCCTTCCCAAGCCAGTCGCGCGGCGCGCAGACGCCGGTCGGCCGCGCCGTAAGCGGCGAGCGCGGTCGCCTCGAAGATCTCGTCGTCGGTGTGCCCTGCCGCCCGCAGCGCCGCGATCCGGTCCTCGGTGACCCGGTAGGACCGGTCGGCCACCAGGTCGGCGAAGGCGGCGAGTTCGGGCGGGACGTCGCCGTCCGAGCCGCCCGTACCGGCGGCTCTGGCCCGCAGGCTCCGGCGGACCCCGCTCGCCAGCCGTCCCGGCGCGGATTCGAGGTGCTCGCCGAACCGCTGCCACTTCTCACTCATCGAGCCACCCATGGGCCCATTCTGGCCGAGCCGCGCCGCCTTCGCCGAGTATCGCGAGGGCACAGCGGAACTCGCTGCCGGCAGGGACCGCATCGCGCCGCGCCGAACGAATCCGAAAACTGGCCGTTTCAACGCGGGTAACCCGCGGAATCCGGGGTATACGCCCGATACGGAAAGTGCGGGAAGGACGCGATGCCAAATGCGCCGTCGGACAATCCGCGCGGGAACGATGCGCGAGAGAAACATGAGAATCGGAAGTGTAATCGTCTTGATCTGGTTGCTGATCGGCGTGATCGCCGCGGCACAACGCCACTATTTCGACAGCGGACCGGTCAACTGCGCCGGTTTCGGAACCATCGTGGTCACGGTCGTCTCGGGCCCGCTCAACTACATGGGCGTGAACCCGAAGGTCGACGATTGCAATGTCCCGCAACCGAGCCCGTAATCAGAGGGGGTCACGACGGACGGCCGGGGTATGTGCGCCACCCGGCCGTCCGTTTTCGTGCGCTCGAGCGGCAGCGCGACCGGTCGGTCTGATCTGTGTGGGGCCGATGGGATAACCGCGGGGAAGCCGGGTATCTCCCGCGCACGGGGGAGCACGGAAGGAACCGATGAGATGCGTGATTACGAATCTCGTGCGCGTGCCAGACGTGGCCCGAGCGCCGGGTCCCGGCTGCTGGGGTTCCTGCTGATGGCCTGGCTGGCGATCGGATTGCTCGCGGCCGGTCAGCGGCACTATTTCGACAGCGGCCCCCCGATCAACTGCGCCGGTTGGGGCACGATCGCCCTCACCGCCGTAGCGGGGCCGCTCAACTACGCCGGCGTGAATCCGCGGGTGGGAGCCTGCGACATCCCGCAACCGAGCCGGTGAAAAGCACTCGGCCCCACACCCCAGGTCGGGGTGCGGGGCCGAGCGACGGTTCTCCGATCAGCTGACGCCGACCGGCTCCTTCGCCGTGTCGGACGAACGTTGCTGCAGCTCACGCAGCTTCGTGCCCTCGACGTCGATGTCGGGCAGGATGCGGTCGAGCCACTTCGGCATCCACCACGACCACTTGCCCATGATCACCAGCAGCGACGGAATCAGCACCATCCGGACCACGAACGCGTCCAGCAGCACACCGACCGCCAGCGCGAAGCCCATGGACTTGGCCGTCACGTCGGTCTCCATCAGGAAGGAGCCGAACACCGAGATCATGATGATCGCCGCCGCGGTCACGACGCGGGCGCCGTGGTGGTAACCGGCGACCACCGCCTCCGTCGGCGACTTGCCGTGCACGAACTCTTCGCGCATCCGGGTCACCAGGAACACCTGGTAGTCCATCGCCAGGCCGAATACCAAGCCGATCAGCATGATCGGCAGGAAGCTGACCAGCGGATGCGGATCCTCGATCAGGCCGAGCGCGCCCTCCTGGAAGATCAGCACGGTCGCGCCGAAGGTCGCGGCCATCGACAGCAGGAACCCGAGCGCCGCGGTGAGCGGCACCAGGATCGACCGGAACACCAGGATCAGCAGGACGAACGCGGCGCCTGCCACGAGCGCCAGGTAGGGCACGATCTTGCTGAGCAGCACGTGGTCGATGTCCGCGTAGATCGCCGTGGTGCCGGTGACGCCGTATTCGATGCCGTACTCGGCCTTCAGCGCTCCTTCGGCCTCGCGGGCGTCTTGCACCAGGTCCTTGGTGTCCTGGTTGTTCGGGCCCGACTTCGGCACACCGTCCAGCAGCGCGCCCGCCTTGTCCTCGCTCCACTGCGGTGCGGTCACGTAATCCATGCCCGGGTAGGACGCGAGCTTGGCGCGCAGAGCGTCGACCGCCGCCTCCCGGTTGTCGGCGGGGACGTTGGCCAGATCGACGGCCACGTTCAGTATGCCGTTGCTGCCTTCGCCGAAGCCTTCGGTGCGCAGCTCGTAGGCTTTGCGGACGGTAGAGGTCTTCGGCATGCTGTCCTCGCCGGGCAGGCCGAGATTCAGGCCGGCGGCGGGGGCGGCGAGCGCGCCGAGCACCACGACGCTGAGGACGAGGGCGGCCCACGGCGCCTTGCCGATCAGCTTGCCGAAGCGCATGCCGTTGGTGACCGAGGCGTCGTCCTCGGGGTCGTGCTGTGCCACCACGGGCAGCTTCGGCTTGAACAGGAAGCGGCCGAACGCGCCGATCAGCGCCGGCATCAGCGTGATCGCGGTGAGCACCGCGAACGCGGCGGCGATCGCGCCACCCAGACCCATGAAGGTCATGAATTTCACGCCGACGACGCTCAGGCCGCCGAGCGCGATGATGACCGTCAGGCCGGCGAACACCACCGCGGAGCCCGCCGTGCCGAGCGCGGCGCCCGCGGCCTCTTCCGGCGAGTCCTGCACCGCCAGTTCGTGCTTGTACCTGGACACGATGAACAGCGCGTAGTCGATGGACAACGCGATACCGATCATCGAGGCGAGGAACGTGGTGAAGCTGGGCACTTCGATCACCGAGGTGCCGACCATGATCAGCGAGGTCGCCGCGCCGAGGCCGACGATCGCGGTGACGATCGGCACGAACGCGGCGACGATCGCGCCGAACGCCACGATCATCACGACCAGCGCGACGGCCATGCCGATCATCTCGGACTTGCCGCTGGGCGCTTCCTGCTTCTGCGCGATCGAGCCGCTCATCTCGACCGTGAGCCCGGCGTTGCGCGCGTCGGCGGCCACGTCGTAGGCGGCCGCGCGATCCTCATCGGTCACGTCGGAGAACGTCTTGATCGTGAACGGAACGTTGATCACCGCCACGGTTTCGGGGGCGGTCTTGCTGAGCACGTTCAACGGAGCGCCACTGCACTGCGCCGGGTCGGGGTTGGTCAGGCAGCCCATCTTCTCGGCGGCTTCGACCGGATCGACGATCGGCTTGCTGTGATCGACGATGTCGAGCTGGCCGAGTTTGGCGATGAACGCGTCCAGCGCGGCACGGTTCGCCGGGTCGGTCAGCTTCTGCCCGTCGGGCGTAGCGGCGACGTAGGTGCCGGTGACCGCGTCGAACTTGAACGCGGCGGAGGCGCCGGGAAAGTGCTTGTCGAGGATCTCGTTGGCACGTTCGGAAGGCAGGTTCGGCAAGCTGAAGTCGTTGGTCATCGGCTTGCTGAGCTGCGCCCCCAGGCCACCGAGGAGCACGAACAAGACGAGCCAGACGGGAAGGACTATCCATTTCCGGCGGAAAGCGAACTTTCCCCATCTATACAGATAAACGGACACGAGTGGTTACTCCTAGCGATGACTGGGACCGTGCTGGTTCTGCGTGTAGACAGCACTCGCGGGGATGCCCTGCCTGGCCCCGCCTCCACTGACGCTTTCTGCCTACCGTGCGGTAGGTAGACTACCCAGGAGCTAAGCGGAGGTACAACCTCTATTCTGCGTGCGAACTTCGCTCGATGCGAAGGTGATGAGAGGATCATCGGATGGTTGTGCGTGACACACCCGGCGCTGTCGCCGCAGGTGGGGGCACTAAAAACGCGATTCGAGACGCTGCGGTGAAGCTGTTCGGAGCCAAAGGATTCGAGCAGACGAGCCTGCGCGAGGTCGCGGATGCGGTGGGAATCACAAAGGCGTCCCTCTACTATCACTACGCGTCGAAGCTCGATCTGCTATTGGCGATCATCGATCCGATCGTCGATCACATGCGTTCGGTCGTGGACGATCTCGACCAGGTGCCGCACAACGCCGAGAGCATACGTCAGGTTCTGCGGGCGTATCTGCGCGGCCTGATCCATCACCGCGACGCGGGGGCGCTGGTCGTGCGCGACACGGTGGCGATCATCAACGCCATGGCCGACCGCTATCCGGATCTGGTCAACGCCAGCCGGGCACTGCGCGAGTGGCTGGCCGGGCCGGACGCCACCGACGAGGCGCAGTTGCGCGCCTGCGCGGCGCTCGAGGTGATCGGTGTGGCGCTGGTGTCCAAGGAACTCGTGCCTGGTGCCGACGACTCGCTGGTGGAATCGTCACTGCTGGACGCCGCGACCTGCGTGCTGGCAGGCGGCGGCGCCGCGTAGATTCGAGTCATCCCATCTCGACGCCAGGAGTCACCGCTGTGCACATCACCGCGAAGGTCGATTACGCGGTGCGGACGCTGCTGGAAATCGCCAGTGCGCCGCGGCTGGACCAATCCGTGGCCGGGCTCGGCGCACCCCTCGTGCAGGTCGCGCCCGCGGTCAAAGCCGAAGCGATCGCCACCGCCCAGCGGATTCCACCCAAGGTGCTCGAGTCGGTGCTCGGCGAACTGCGCCGGGCCGAACTGGTGATCAGCAGGCGCGGTCCGGACGGCGGCTACTGGCTGGCCAGGCCCGCCGCCGAGATCTCCATCGCCGACGTGATCCGCGCGATCGAAGGCCCCCTCGCCTCGGTGCGCGGCGCGCGGCCGGAGGACGTCCACTATCCAGGCGCGGCGCAGCCGCTACAGCGGGTGTGGATCGCGCTGCGGGTCAATATTCGTGCGGTCCTGGAAAACGTCACCATCGCCGACATCGCGAGCGATCAGCTGCCCGGCTTCGTCGACGCGCTCACCGAAGACCCGGGCGCCTGGGCGCGCCGCTAGCCGCGCGCACCCCGACTGGAGAGCATTCATGCAGGTCAACAAACCGCACGACGTATCGCGGCAACAGCCGGTAGCCTGCGATTCATCATGCTGACCAGACTGCTCCGCACGCATCTCCAGCCTTACCGCGCCCAGCTGGCGGGGGTCGTTGTGCTTCAGCTGATCTCCGTCATCGCGATGCTGTATCTGCCGAGCCTGAACGCCGACCTGATCGACAACGGCGTCACCAAAGGTGACCTCGGCTACATCTGGACCACCGGGCTGTGGATGCTCGCGGTCACCGGCGTCCAGATCGTCGCCTCCGCCGCCTCGGTCTATCTCGGCGCGCAGGCGGCCATGGGCGCGGGTCGGGACCTGCGCGGCGCGTTGCTGCACCGCGTCGGCACGTTCTCCGCACGCGAAGTGGGGATGTTCGGCGCGCCCTCGTTGATCACCCGCAATACCAATGACATTCAGCAGGTTCAGCTGCTCATCGTGATGTCGGCGACCATCCTGGTGATGGCGCCGATCATGTGCGTGGGCGGGATCATCATGGCGTTGCGCGAGGATCTCGGCCTGTCCTGGCTGCTGCTGATCGCGGTGCCCGCGCTGGGGCTGTCCATGGGGGTGCTGATCTCCAGGATGGTGCCCGGCTTCCGCGACATGCAGACCAGGATCGACGAGGTGAATCGGGTGCTGCGCGAGCAGATCACCGGTATCCGCGTGGTCCGGGCTTTCGTGCGGGAACGGCAGGAGACCTGGCGGTTCGGCCTGGCCAATACCGAACTGACCGACACCGCACTGCGCGTCGGCCGGTTGATGGCGCTGATGTTCCCCACGGTCATGCTGATCAGCAATGTCACCGCGGTCGCGGTGATCTGGTTCGGCGGGCACGCGATCGACGCGGGGCACATGCAGATCGGTTCGCTCACCGCGCTGCTGTCCTACATCATGCAGATCCTGATGGCCGTGATGATGGCGTCCTTCCTGGCCATGATGGCGCCGCGCGCCGCGGTGTCCGCCGACCGGATCGGCGAGGTGCTCGACACCGAATCCTCGGTCCACCCGCCACGACTGCCACAGCCGTTCACCGACGACCCGGCCGTCGTGGACGTCCAGTTCGCCGAGTTCGCCTTCCCCGGCGCGGAGAAGCCGGTGCTGAAAGCCATCCGGTTCCAGGCGCGTCCAGGCACCACCACCGCGATAGTCGGCTCCACCGGCGCGGGCAAGACCACGCTGATCAACCTCATTCCGCGGCTGATGGACGTCACCGACGGCGCGGTATACCTCGGCGGTACGGACGTCCGCCACATCGACCTCGAGGTGCTCCGCGCGCAGATCGGCCTCGTCCCGCAGAAGGGGTACCTCTTCTCCGGCACCATCGCGAGCAACCTGCGCTACGGCAATCCGAACGCCACCGACGAGGAGCTCTGGCGTGCGCTGGAGATCGCGCAGGCGGCCGATTTCGTCCGGGAGATGCCACAGGGGCTGCAGACCCCGGTCGCCCAGGGCGGCACCACCGTGTCCGGAGGCCAGCGTCAGCGGCTGGCCATCGCGCGTGCGCTGGTGAAGAAGCCGAGGGTATACCTGTTCGACGACTCGTTCTCCGCGCTCGACGTCGCGACCGACGCCAGGCTGCGCGAGGCGCTGAAGCCGGAGACCGCCGACGCCTCGGTCCTGATCGTCGCGCAGCGCATCGCCACCATCCGGGACGCGGACCAGATCGTGGTGCTCGAAGACGGCGCGATGGCGGGTATCGGCACCCACGAGCAGCTCATGCGCGACTGCGCGGAGTACCGGGAGATCGTCGAGTCGCAGCTGAGTGCCGAGGAGGCGCGATGAACCCCGACCGCCCGGACCGAGTGCGGATGTCCCGCGGCGAGCAGGAGGCGCGATGAGACCCGGAATGCCGACTCCCGGTGCGCCGGACGCCAAGGCGAAGTCGTTCGGGCCGTCCCTGAAACGGTTGTTGCGCAGGCTCACGCCGGAGCGGTTCCATGTCGGACTGATCATCGCGCTCGTCATCGTCTCGGTGGTGCTGAACACCCTCGGCCCCTACATTCTCGGCAAGGCGACCAACCTGGTCTTCGACGGTGTGGTCGGCAAACAGCTGCCGCCCGGCGTAACCAAGGACCAGGCGGTCGAAGCCCTGCGGGCCGAAGGCGACGACACCTTCGCCGACATGCTCGGCGCCATGGACGTGGTGCCCGGAGTCGGCGTCGACTTCGGCGCCGTGGGCCGGGTGCTCGCTCTGGTGCTCGTGCTGTACATCGGCGCCGCCGTCTTCGGATGGCTGCAGGGGTACCTGCTCAACATCGTGATCAACCGCACGGTGAAACGGCTGCGCAGCGACGTCGAGGACAAGATCCATCGGCTGCCGCTGCGCTACTTCGACACCGCGCCGCGCGGTGACGTGCTCAGCCGAGTGACCAACGACGTGGACAACGTCTCGCAGAGCCTGCAGCAGACCATGAGCCAGCTGCTCATCTCGGTGTTCTCGGTGCTGGGCATCCTCGTCATGATGTTCTGGATCTCGTGGGTGCTCGCGGTGATCGCGCTGCTCACCGTGCCCGCCGCCATCGTGGTCACCGCGCAGATCGCGAAACGCTCCAAGCCGCACTTCGTCAACCAGTGGAAGTACACCGGCCTGGTCAACGCGCAGGTCGAGGAGGCCTTCACCGGGCACGAGGTGGTCACCGCTTTCGGCCGTAACCGCGAGGTCGGCAAGGAATTCGATCAGCGCAACGAGGAGCTCTACCAAGCCAGCTTCAAAGCGCAGTTCATCTCGGGCCTGATCATGCCTGCGATCATGTTCCTCGGGAACGTGAACTTCGTGCTGGTCGCGCTGGTCGGCGGCCTCAAAGTGGCCACGGGCAGCCTCTCACTCGGCGAAGTGCAGGCGTTCATCCAGTACTCCCGCCAGTTCAGTCAGCCGCTGACCCAGCTCGGCGCGATGGCCAACCTGCTGCAATCCGGTGTCGCCTCGGCCGAGCGGATCTTCGAGATCCTCGACGCCGAGGAGCAGAGCGCGGACCCGGTGATGGCCGTCGCGCGCCCGGTCGACCGCGGCCGGGTGGAATTCGAGGCCGTCTCGTTCCGCTACGAACCCGACAAGCCGGTGATCGAGCGGCTCTCCCTGGTGGCCGAACCCGGACACGTGGTCGCCATCGTCGGCCCCACCGGCGCGGGCAAGACCACCCTGGTGAACCTGCTCATGCGGTTCTACGAACTGGACGCGGGCACGATCACCGTCGACGGCGTCGACATCACCGAGATCACCCGCGACCATCTGCGCTCCCGCATCGGCATGGTCCTGCAGGACACCTGGCTGTTCCGCGGCACCATCCGGGAGAACATCGCCTACGGCAACCCGAACGCGAGCGAGAAGGAGATCCTCGCCGCGGCGCGCGCCGCCTACGTCGACCGTTTCGTGCACGCGCTGCCCGACGGCTACGACACGATCATCGACGAGGAGGGCTCCGGCGTCAGCGCGGGCGAGAAGCAGCTGATCACCATCGCGCGGGCGTTCCTCGCCCAGCCGTCCATCCTCATCCTGGACGAGGCGACCAGCTCGGTGGACACCCGCACCGAACTGCTGGTGCAGCACGCCACCGCCGCACTGCGCCGCGACCGGACCAGCTTCGTCATCGCCCACCGCCTGTCCACCATTCGCGACGCCGACTTGATCGTCGTCATGGAAGCGGGCCGGATCGTGGAACACGGCTCGCACGAACGCTTGCTCGAGGAGCGCGGGGCGTACTACCGCCTCTACAACGCCCAGTTCGCCGGGGCTGTGTAGTTTTGCCGCGCCTTCGGCGCGGCGTGTTCGCGGCCCCTTTGTGGCTCGCGTCCGAGCGACCGCCGCTGGCGACTTCGTCGCGGACGCGGCGGCCACTCGGACGCGAGCCGGGCCGCGAACGGCGGATGCTCGGTCTCGCTTCGCTCGAAACCGGGGGTTGGGGTGCGCCGGGCGCGTTTGTAGTTGAGCTCACGGCATCGGGCACGCAACCGGAGGGCTGATCCTGGTGTGGGCCGGTGAGCGGTGGCCTGGTTCGGGCCGGTTCCGTCGAACTGCGAGGATGTCGGGGTGTCCGGTCCCGAATCCTTCACCTTCACTGTCGGTGCGCGTCTGGACGGGCGGCACGGCCGGTCGGGGGTGATCACCACGCCGCACGGGTCGATCGCCACGCCCGCCTTCGTTCCGGTGGGCACCAAGGCAACGGTCAAGGCGGTGCTGCCGGAAACCATGCGCGAACTCGGCGCCCAGGCGCTGCTGGCCAACGCCTACCACCTCTACCTGCAGCCGGGCGCCGACATCGTGGACGAGGCGGGCGGGCTCGGCGCGTTCATGAACTGGCCGGGACCCACCTTCACCGACAGCGGCGGATTCCAGGTGATGTCGCTGGGCGTCGGCTTCAAGAAGGTGCTGGCGATGGAGGCGGTCGACGTCCGCAGTGACGAGGTGATCGCGCCCGGCAAAGAACGGCTGGCCACCGTGGACGACGACGGGGTCACGTTCCGCTCACACCTCGACGGCTCCACGCACCGGTTCACCCCCGAGGTGTCGATGGGCATCCAGCACCAGCTCGGCGCCGACATCATGTTCGCCTTCGACGAGCTCACCACACTGCTCAATACCCGCGCGTACCAGGAGCGATCGGTGCAGCGCACGCACGAGTGGGCGCAGCGCTGCATCGATGAGCACGAGCGGCAGACCGCCGCCCGCACGCACCGTCCGTACCAGGCGCTGTTCGCCGTCGTCCAAGGTGCGCAGTACGAGGATCTGCGCCGCAAGGCCTGTCGCGGGCTCGAATCGATTCGCGGCAGCGCGGGAACGGGGTTCGACGGTTACGGCATCGGCGGCGCGCTGGAGAAGCACAATCTGGGGGCCATCGTCGGTTGGTGCTGTGACGAGCTGCCCGAGGACAAACCGCGGCACATGCTGGGCATCAGCGAACCCGAAGACGTGTTCACCGCCATCGAGAACGGCGCCGACACCTTCGACTGCGTGAATCCGTCCCGGGTCGCCCGCAACGCGGCGATCTACTCCGACACCGGCCGGTTCAACATCAACACCAGCCGCTTCCGCCGCGACTTCACCCCGATCGATGAGAACTGCGACTGCTACACCTGTGCCAACTACACGCGCGCCTACATCCATCACCTGTTCAAAGCCAAGGAGATGCTGGCGTCCACGCTGTGCACCATCCACAACGAGCGCTTCACCGTCCGCCTGGTAGACCGCATCCGCGACAGCATCGAAGGCGGATACTTCGACGAGCACAAGGCCGAGACACTGGGCCGCTGGGGAAGCGGAAGGGTCGGCCGAGCGACAGAGGGCGCGGGCCGCAAGGACGATCAGTAGCTCGACAGCGTCCGCGATCGTCTCGGGTGACCCGCGCCCTCCGGTGTACGGTCAGCGGCTTCGTCAGGTGCGCAGCGGATCGGCTTCGATTGGCGCGTAGGTGGGTTCGCGCTTCTTCAGGAACGCGATCACCCGGTACGTGATCGGGAGCACGATCACCTCGCAGAGGGTCTTCCAGATGAAGCCGACGATCACGTAGTTGACGAACTGCTGCCAGGTGTCGATGCCGATCGCGCCGGCGGCGATCGAGCAGAAGATCAGCGTGTCGGCGAACTCCCCGACGATGGTCGACCCGATCAGCCTGGCCCACAGATACTTTTCCTTCGTCCGCTCCTTGATCAGCACCAGCGTCGCGGAATTGAGCAACTGGCCGACGAAGTATCCGGCCAGACCCGCGGCGACGAGCCGCAGCGTCGTCCCGAGGACGGTGCGGAACGCCTCCTGGTTCTCGTAGAAGCTCGCGGCGGGCAGCCGGATCGCGATGGCGAAGCACGCGACCGTCAGCAGCAGGGCGCCGAAGCCGTAGTAGATGGCGCGCCGGGTGGCGCGGAAGCCGTACACCTCGCTCAGCACGTCGCCGAGGATGTAGGCCAGCGGGAAAAGGAAGAAGGCGCCGTCGGTGGCGATCGGCAGGATTTGCAGCGGCCCCAGCGACACCGACCGATCGCCGAGGAACTCCACCCCCTTGCCTGCGCAGATGTTGGAGATGATCAAGGTCGCAGTGAACAGGGCCACGATCGGTGCGTAGTACCCCCGCGCCACCTGGGCAAATGCCGCATGGTCCGCGGGGCGCCCAGGCCCGTTGTGCTCTTGGGTGGTTTTCGACTCACTCACCCGCATCATCCAACCAGGTTGTGGAATACGCTGTACCAATGACGAATCCCGGCGATTCCGACGAGTGGTGGAAGCAGTACGGCGGCCAAGGCGTGTCGCCGGAGTCCGGTGGGCAGAGTTCGGTGCCGCAGTACCCGAGCCCTGAGCAGCAGCCGTCGGGCTACCCCTCGGCGCCGCAGTACCCGGTCCAGCCGCCCTCGCAGCCGATGACGCCGCCTCCGCAACCGCAATACCCGTCCTACCAGCAGCCCGCACAGCCGTATCCGCAGCCGAACTACGGCTACCAAAGTCCGTACCAGCCCTATGGAGTTCCGGCGCAGGGCACCAACGGCATGGCGATCGGTGCGCTGATCTCGTCCCTGGTCGGATTCGTCACCTGCGGGATCGGCTCGATCGTCGGGATCATCCTCGGGGTGGTCGCGCTGAACCAGATCAAGCAGAGCGGCCAGGAAGGGCGCGGCATGGCGCTGGCCGGCATCTGGATCGGTGTGGGCGCGATCGTGCTCGGCATCCTGTGGTTCGTCGTGGTGATCATCGCGGGGGCGACCAGCGCGTAGCGGCGGGGCCGGGAAAGCAACAGGGGCGCACCCGAATCGGGTGCGCCCCTGCGCGTTCGATGCCGCCGTGGCGGATCAGGCCTTGACGACCTGGGTGCCGCCGGCGAACTTGTCATGCCAGCCCTGCTTGTTCGGGTCCTGCGAGATGGTGATCATGATGTAGATCGCCAGGCCGAGCGACACGAGGCCGCCGACGCACGGGATGATGTTCGCCGCGACGAACAGGTTGCGCTTCAGCGAGGTGACCGGGTCGATCTTGGCGGCGCCGCCCGGGGCGAGCACCTTCAGGCCGAGGATCTTCTTGCCGAGCGTGGTGCCCTGCGAGGTCTCCATGCCGACGAAGTAGCCGAGCTGGACCAGGGTCCAGACCAGGCCGAGACCGATGGTCAGGCCCACCGAATTGTTGACCAGAAGGTACAGGATGAAGTACGGGATCATCAGGATGATCGCGTCGATCACGCGGGCGCCGATGCGGGTGCCGAGGTCGCCCGGCTGGCCGCCGTAGTTGTTGAACCCGGGCTGCTGCGGGTACTGACCGTAGGGATCCTGCCCGTACTGGGGCTGCTGGCCGCCGTACTGCGGCTGCTGCCCGTACTGCGGCTGCTGCCCGTACTGCGGCTGCTGCCCGTACTGCGGCTGCTGCCCGTACTGGTCGCCGCCCTGGGGGTACGGCTGCCCGTACGGCTGCCCGCCCTGCGGATACTGGTTGGGGTCGTACCCACCGCTTGTCATAGTTGTTTGTCCTCGTCGATTGATCAGTAGTTGGACGATGCGTACGTTACGGACATGGGCTGCTTCGCAACAACCCATGAACATCGAGTATCCACGGTTCGCGGGGTAGCCGCCGGGTGTCGAAACGCGCGAGTAGCTCGGACGACGATGTCGCGGCGCAGCCGAGCGAAGCGGCCAGTGCCGAGACTACTTCCTCCGGCGTGTTGCCGAGCGCCAAGCGTTCGCGGAGTGTTACGGCCCCATCCCGTTTCGCCAGTCGCCGCCCTTCGGCGTTGCGTACCAGCGGCACGTGGGCGTAGCGCGGCACCGGCAGGTCGAGCAGTGTCGCGAGATATGCCTGGCGCGGGGTCGACGGCAGCAGGTCGTCGCCGCGCACCACCTGGTCGACGCCCTGTGCCGCGTCGTCCACCACGACGGCGAGGTTGTAGGCGGGGATGCCGTCGCCGCGCCGCAGCACCACGTCGTCGACCGGGCCGCGGTAGCGGCCGTGCAGGTCGTCGTGCACTTCGAACTCGGCGGCCGTGGCGCGCAGTCGCAGCGCGGCCGGGCGACCCTCGGCGCGCAACCGCGCACGCGCCGTCGCGCTCAGGGTGCGGCAGGTACCGGGGTACGCGCCCATCGGCCCGTGCGGCGCCGTCGCGGCCTTCTGAATTTCCTTTCGAGTGCAATAACATTCGTAGGTGAGCCCGGCGGCCATGAGACGCTCGACGGCCGCATCGTATTGCGCCAACCGGTTGGACTGACGCAGTACGGGCCCGTCCCAGTCCACACCGATCGCGGCGAGGTCGGCCAGCTGCCGCTGCTCCGCACCGGGACGCACCCGGTCCAAATCATCGATCCGGAGCAGGAATCGGCGGCCGGTGGAGCGAGCGAACGCCCAAGCGAGCAGCGCCGTGCGGAGATTGCCCAGGTGCAGGTCCCCGGACGGGCTCGGCGCGTACCGGCCCGCGCCCGGCTCAGCCACGGGCTCGGTCGGTAGACGATGAGGTGCGCACGCCGCCATGGTAGAAGCGACGCGCTCAACCGCGCAGACGCGGCCGCAGGTCGGCCTCCGCCGGTTCGCCGCCTGCCTCCAGCGTGGCGAGCAGCGACTCGGCGTGCGCGATCAGTCCGGCGAGGTCGATATCGTAGGGCGCCTGCTGACCTTCCGGCCGGTATGCCGTCAACCGCGACACCGCGCGGGCGAGCAGTGTACGCGCCCCCTTCGGATTGCCGCGCTGTATGTGGGTCAGACCGACAGCGAACTGCGCGAGCGCCTGCCACAGCATCCGCTCGGCGAACGGTCCGTTCTTCCATGCGGCCTCTAAAACCTCATGTGCGTTGAATGCAAGTCCGTCGTCCAGCAGTTGCTGGGCGAAGGTCAAGGTTTGCTGGGGTGGAAGCTCGAGATCGTCTGGAATTCGGGCAACTCCGGTGCTGCCGAGCGGCAGCGGGCGCCCGAGGCGGTCGCGCGGACGGGCACTACGGGCGCGACCTGCGTCGTCGCGATCGCGTTCGACCATAGGTTCCATCATGCACGGCCGCCGTGCCCGCGTCGACGGAGGCTGCGGCGGGATGTGAATTGTCGTCCGATAACAGAGCAATCACATCCGTTAAAAACATTGTGGTACGCCAGTGCTGGGAATGAATGAGGAGGGCTGGCAATGCTTCCGCAACTCTCTTGCTTCGCAAACGTGTGTGGTTGCGATGATTGAATAGGCAAGAGCCGGGCAAACTTTCGAAGGACCTGCTAGTGTTACCGCGCGGGGACAGGCCCCGCGCGAGGTTAATTTCCTCTCGAACTCGATGTGCGATATCGACGCACCGAGAAAGTGCGCTCCGGCACGGGGTGCACCACGGGATTCGGCTTTCGGAGTCGGGTGCCGATGCTAGCTGGAACGATGTCAGGAGAAATCTCGCTCTCGACGCAGCAAAGGAGCTAGTGCCGTGGAGGTTGATTGGACGGGCGCTGTGTGGCGCAAGAGCACATACAGCGGTCCGGATGGGAACTGTGTGGAAGTCGCGTTTCTCGTCGACGGCAATGTCGCGGTTCGTGACACCAAGGACAGTGGACGTGGCCCGGTCTTGGCGTTCGCGCCGGGCGAGTGGGACGCATTCCTAATGGGGGTCTCAGGGGGAGAGTTCCGGCGCGGCTGAACCGCTCCGGAGTCGCCTGAACAAGGCAAAGCGGGCCCCGGGTCGTGTGGACTCGGGGCCTTCGCGGTTTCGGGACGGGTTGTGCGGGCGTCGGATCCTCAGTGGGCGGAACCGTTCCCGTGGCCGTTCGCCCGATCCTGAACCTTGCGCAGCACGGCGAGCTGCTTGCGTTCCTCTTCGTGCTCGATCTCGAAGTGCTTCGCGCTCTCGTCGCGCGGGTCGGCGCGCAGGAAGCTGCCGGTGCCGGGCTTGCCCGCCGCACCGAGCTTGCTCATCTTCTTCGGGACGGGGGCGCCCTGGTACTCCAGCGGAATCGGGTGACCGTGCGCGTCCACCGGGCCCAGCGGCTGGTGCACCTCGATGTACTCGCCGTGCGGCAGACGCTTGACCACACCGGTCTCCACTCCGTGCTCGAGCACCGCGCGATCGCTGCGCTGCAAACCGAGGCAGATGCGGTAGGCCAGGAAGTAGGCGATCGGCGGCCCGAGCAGGATGCCGATGCGGCCCACCCAGGTCGTCGCGTTCAGCGAGATGTCGAACTTGTAGGCGATGATGTCGTTGACGCACGACAGCGTCAGCACCACGTAGAAGGCGATCGCCATGGCGCCCAGCGCCGTGCGAACGGGCACGTCGCGCGGGCGTTGCAGCAGGTTGTGGTGCGCGCTGGTGTCGCCGGTGAGCCGCTTCTCGATCCATGG
This sequence comes from Nocardia gipuzkoensis, assembly GCF_021183645.1. Lineage (NCBI taxonomy): Bacteria > Bacillati > Actinomycetota > Actinomycetes > Mycobacteriales > Nocardiaceae > Nocardia > Nocardia gipuzkoensis. The sequence goes on from NZ_CP089225.1 coordinate 3,098,308, forward strand.
ATAGGAGATGAGGACGGCGAACACCAAACCCATGAGCACGGCGACCCAGAACACCGCGGGCACGGTGTAGCGGCCCAGGTACAGCTCCCACGGCGGCATCAACCGGGCCATGCCGTCGGTCCACATCATGTAGAAGTCCGGCTGCGAACCCGCCGACACCTGCGACGGGTTGTACGGGCCCAGGTTCCAGATCGGGTTGATCTGGAACACGCCGCCCATGATGCCCACGATGCCGAGGGTGAAGGCGAAGAACGCGCCCTGGTCGGCGGCGAACACCGGCACGATCCGTGCGCCCACCACGTTGTTCTCCGTGCGGCCAGGGCCGGGGAACTGGGTGTGCTTCTGGTACCACACCAGCGCCACATGCGCGGCGATCAGCGCCAGGATGATGCCCGGGAACAACAGCACGTGCGCCACGTAGAGGCGCGGGATGATGATGTCGCCGGGGAAGTCGCCGTCGAAGATCAGCCAGTGCATCCAGGTGCCGATGATCGGGATGCTCATCGTGATGCCGGAGAAAGCGGCCCGCAGGCCGGTGCCCGACAGCAGGTCGTCGGGCAGCGAATACCCGAAGAAGCCCTCGAACATCGCCAGGATCAGCAGCAGCGAACCGATCACCCAGTTCGCCTCGCGCGGCTTGCGGAACGCGCCGGTGAAGAAGATCCGGAACAGGTGAACGATGATCGAGGCGGCGAACAACAACGCCGCCCAGTGATGTACCTGCCGCACGAACAGGCCGCCACGGACCTCGAAGGACAGATTGAGCGCCGTCTCGTACGCCCGTGACATGGTGACCCCGCGCAACGGCTGGTAGGAGCCGTTGTAGACGACCTCGCTCATGGATGGGTCGAAGAACAGCGTCAGGTAGACGCCCGACAGCAGCAGGATGATGAAGCTGTAGAGCGCGATCTCGCCGAGCAGGAACGACCAGTGGGTCGGGAAGACCTTGTTGATCGACCGCTTCACGAACGCCGCGGCGCTGTACCGCTCGTCCGCCTCATCGGCTTGGTTGGCGGTGATCCGAGATAGAGCTGTAGCCATGGCCGACACCCCGCCCTGGGTGAGAGTGGTATCCGTTCCTACTACAGACGGTAGCAGAGCTGACAGGCGGAATCGATGGGGTTTTCCGGGTGAATTGTGGAACAAGATCATTCACATCGTCCGGTCTCGCCCCGCCCTGCCGGATCCGAGCCGATATCGTTTTACTCGTGAGCGCGATGACACCGCAGGACGCGACGATCTATTGGCTGTCGAAACGCACGCGCAACGATCTTTTTCTGCTGTATTGCTTCGCCGATCGGGGGCGGCCGACCGAGGAACTCCGCGCCGCCATCGCCGAACGAAGCGCGCGGATCGCCGACCTTTGCGTCCGGCTGCGCGAACTGCCCGGGGACATCGACTACCCGGCTTGGACGCGGTGTGAATTCGGTGCCGGGCAATTCTTGGAACACGAACTGGTGGAGCGTAATTGGCCGCGTCTGCTGGATGCCCTCGGCGATGTGCTCGGCACCGGCGTCGATGCCGCCGTGCACCCGTGGCGACTGCACCTGTTCCGAGCCGTCACCGACGCGCCAGGACTGGAAGGAGAACCCGCACTGGTGGTGGTGCTCCAGATGTCCCACGCGCTGGCCGACGGGCGGCGGGCCTCGGCGATCGCGCGTGCGTTGTTCAGTGGGGCGGAGAATCCCGTGCTCCGAGGCGGAAGCCGAGCGGGGTCGGCGGCGTTCGGTGACATGCGGGCCGGGGCGGACGGCGGTGTCGATGCCGCAGGTGGCGAGTCGTCCGCCGGCCGAAGCGTGCCCACTGCGCGGCTGTCTGCGTTGCTTGCTGGAGGTGGTGAAGTCGGCTCGGCCGTAGCAGCTCGTGGACGGATGATCGGTGACGCAGTGTCGGCGGGAGTGTCATCCGCTGGGGTGCTGGCCGATTCGGCTCTGGGACTGTTGCGCATGCCGGTTCGACTGTCCGCCACCGCAGTGCGCGGCTATCGAGCCTTCCAGGCGCAGCAACGGCTGGCGCGGTTGACCGAGGCGGGCGAATTACCGCCGCCAGGACCGGATTTCCCGCCGAGCTTGCTGAATCGCTCGACAGCGGAAGGAGTCCGGCGGCACGAAGCGCGGATACTCGTGTTTCCGGCCGAAGACTTGCGCGTCCCCGGTCGCACCGTCACGGTCGTCGTCCTGACCGCGGTGTCGCTGGCGCTCGCCCGTTACCTGGCCGATCGTGGCGAGCCGCCGGAGCGCCTCGGTGCGCAGGTTCCCATGGCTCTGCCCGAGGGCGCCGCTGCACGCAACAACTACCGCAACCTCGGCGTCGATCTGTTCGTCGACGAACCGGACCTGCGCCTGCGCGCCGACAAGATCGCCGTGGCGCTGGCCGACCGCCGCGTGCGGGCGGGGCACCCACTGCTGTCGGCGCAGGACCGGGTCACCGCGACCGTCCCGGCCCCCATGCTGCGCCGGGACGTGGACCGCTATCCCCTCGACGCCGTGCCCGACTCGATCGCGGGCCACACCGTCGTCTCCAGCGTCGATCGCGGCGCAGCCGACCTTTCCTTCGGTGGCGGCGACGTGCGCTTCACCGCCGGTTTCCCGGCCCTCGGCTCCGTCATGCATCTCACCCACGGGGTGCACGGTCTCGGCGACACCGTCACCGTCTCCCTGCACGCCGACCCCGAGGTCGTACCGGACCTCGATGCCTACGCCACATACCTGCGTGCCGCGCTGCTCGAAGCGCACCTCACCCAGCGGGACCCCGCTCCGGCGGCGCCGCCGGCGTGATGCTCGCCTGCCCCGCTGGTCAAGAACGGGCGAGGGCGGGCTGGGCCGTGGACTGGTGAACTTCGGCGGAGATCTTGATCTCCAGCTCCAGCCGGGTGGCGTTGATGACCGACCGTTCTTCCTCGACGGTGTTCTCGATCGCCCGCGACCACAGCGCCTGGATCTCCGCGATCTCCTCGGCGGTGGCCTCACCGTCGAGTTCGATCCTGCGGCGCTGCAAGCTGATGTTCAGCGCCGCGGCGAGCGTACGCATCAGGTCCTCGCAGCGATTGGGGATCTTGCGGTGCGCCACGACGCGCAGGCTGCTGATGAAGCCCCGGGAGCCGGTGATGATCTGCCGCACCTCCGCGTCGAGCTGATCCAGTTCCTCGGCCTCCCAGCGATCGCAGCGCAGCAATTGCTGGCGGACGTCGCTCGAGACGGCCAGCACCGAGGAGACCGCGGTCAGCACCGATTCCCGCCGCCATTTGTCGTGCTCGCGCCGCTCGGCCGCCGCGTTGGCCGACTCCACGGTGCGCTGCGCCGCGTCCAAGGTGACCCGGTTCCGCTCGTCCGCGGCGGTGAGCGCCGCACGGTTGGTGCGGTTGTTGACCAGCACGCCGACCAATGCCGCAATGGCAACGATGAGGGAACCGAAGAGCGGAAGCCACTGAGTCACGGGGACGATCATTCCATCGGAAACGGAAGTCGCACAGCCTAGATCGGGCGAACCGGGAAGGACCTACGCGGACGAGACCGCGCGCCCGGCCGCGGTCGTCGGTGCGGCGGTGACGAGTTACGCGCCGCTGGATCTTCGGCTTGCCCTACACGGCGAGGCGTCGCCCACGGGTGAAGTAGGCGAATAGTCGACGTGCCCAGTCGGTGGGGCCGGGATTGCGCAGCTCGGCCGACAGGCAGCACGGCGGTGCCGTATCCGACAGAAAAGGCCAGGTCGGACGCGATCAAGCGTCCGACCTGGCCTTTCGTGGCGGAGGATAGGGGATTTGAACCCCTGAGGGCGTTAACCCAACCCGCGTTCCAGGCGAGCGCCATAGGCCACTAGGCGAATCCTCCGTGGAGCAGCATACCGGTAGCCCCCGGCCAGTCGCCAAATAGGTGGGGTCGAAGGGGTGAAGTGCCTGGTCGAGGCGGGTTGTGGACCCGGAGGATGGGATTGCGGGCGGAAGGCGCTACACTGGCCGACGGATCCCGCGCGGCGCGCATCCTGTGAACTCCCCCAGGGCCGGAAGGCAGCAAGGGTCAACGGGCTCTGCCGGGTGCGCGGGGTCCCCTTTATTCGGAGGGCCCGCGCGGGCGGATGCGCGGCTGCCTCGCCTTTCGCTCGACCGGTGCGGGCTGTGGGCGGACCGGGCCCGAGCGGACTACCCTCGGTCGGCGGATAACGCCCCCAATTCCGGGCACTGCACGGGTAACGTGAACATCGTCCGCGGATGCACGTGCGTCTGCACGGACAAGTTCGGCCGCCGCCGCACATCGGTCCGGCCAGACCCATTCGTCCCTTCGCTGCTTGAAAGGCTGCCCAGGATGCCCCGGCAAACGCAGATCGGTTTGATGAGCCAAGAGGAACTCGTGTCCGAGCACGAGACCCAGACCGCGAACTACGCGAAGCTCCAGACCGAGAAGCTCACGCTGGACCTGACCCGCGGAAAACCTTCCCCGGAGCAACTCGACCTGTCCGCCGCGCTGCTGCAACTGCCCGGCGAGGGCGATTTCCGCGACGGCACCGGCACCGACTGCCGTAACTACGGTGGCCTGCACGGTCTCCCGGAACTGCGCGCGATCTTCGGTGAGTTGCTCGGCATCCCGGTGGACAATCTGCTCGCGGGCAACAACGCCAGCCTCGAGCTGATGCACGACGTGATCACCTACGCGATGCTCTACGGCACCAACGATTCCGAGCGTCGCTGGGCCGCCGAGGACACGCTGAAGTTCCTGTGTCCGGCCCCCGGTTACGACCGGCACTTCGCGATCACCGAGGCACTCGGCTTCGAGATGATCCCGATCCCGATGCGCCACGACGGCCCGGACACCCACGCCATCGCCGAGTTGCTGGCGAACGACCCGCAGATCAAGGGCCTGTGGGCAGTGCCGAACTACTCCAACCCGACCGGCGTCGTCTTCTCCGAAGACGTTGTCCGCGAACTCGTCTCGATGCCGGCCGCCGCGCCGGACTTCCGGCTGTTCTGGGACAACGCCTACGCGGTGCACCCGCTCACCGACACCGCGGCCCCGGTGATCGACGTGCTCGGCCTCGCCGCCGCGGCCGGAAACCCGAACCGCCCCTTGGTGTTCGCCTCCACCTCGAAGATCACCTTCGCGGGCGCGGGCGTGAGCTTCATCGGTGGTTCCACCGCGAACCTGGAGTGGTACCTCAGCCACGCGTCGAAGAAGAGCATCGGCCCGGACAAGATCAATCAGCTGCGCCATCTGCGCTTCTTCCGGGACGCCGACGGCGTGCGCGCGCACATGCAGAAGCACCGCGCCATCCTGGAGCCGAAGTTCGCCTTGGTGCTGAAGATCCTCGAGGACCGCCTCGGCGCGTCCAAGGTGGCGTCCTGGACCGAGCCCAAGGGCGGCTACTTCATCAGTCTGGACGTGCTGGAGGGCACCGCGGCGCGGGTGATCGCGCTCGCGAAGGAAGCGGGCATCGCCCTCACCGCGGCCGGTTCGGCCTTCCCGTACCGGAACGACCCGGAGGACAAGAACATCCGGATCGCGCCGAGCTTCCCGAAGTTGCCCGAGCTGGAGAAGGCGATGGACGGGCTGGCCACCTGCGTACTGCTCGCGGCCACCGAGAAACTGCTCGGCAAGTAGCGGCAGATCGAGACAACCGACCAGCGGCGCCCGGCACGGATCTCGTGCCGGGCGTTGCCGACTTCGTGCTGGGCCGAGGCGGCCGCGCGGTTGTGCCGGATGGGTTCCGCTCGGAGATTCGAGCTGGGCCGATCGCAGGTGCGATAGTCGCCTACCCGGTCTCCAGCAATTCCTTGAGTCGCGCCAAGTCGGCCCGGTTCGCCCGCCGGATCGCCGCCTCCAGCATGGGTGCGGCGAGTTTCTCGAATCCGCTCGGCTCGCCCCGATTGCGCAGTGTCATGCGGGTGCCGCCCTCGGGGGTGTCCACCCAGGTGTAGGTCGTCTCCATCGGAAACGGCCCCTGTGCGGTACGCATCACCAAACGGGAGCCGGGCACGTAGTCGACGACCTCATAGGTGTAGGCCAGCCTGCGGCCGAGGAAGTGAGCGACGAACGCCGCCCGCGAGCCGACGCGCAGCGGCGGCTCCGTCTCCCAGGTGACGCCGCGGATGCGCGAGTACCAGGCGGGCGCGTGCGCCGGATCGGCCGCGTACGCCGCGACCAGCTCGCGTGAGCGGTCGATCACCACCTCGGTCAGGACGTCGACGGCCATCGGCCCGGGTCAGTGCGGTTTGTGCGCGAGGACGGCGAACATGGTCACCGAGAGGTGGATGTCGCCGTTGGCCGCGCCCGCCTCGAGGTCGGCGAGCAGTCGCTCGCGCTGTGCCTCGGTGATCGAACCGCGCGCGACCGCCATCGCCGAGACCCTGGTGACCAGCGAGCCCACACCGACGCTGCGGTCCTGCACCAAGGCTTGCGAGCCGATGTCGTCGACCACCAGGCCTGCCTTGGTGAGCAGACCGGGGAGGCGACGGCCCGACAGCGGGTTGGTGGTGGCCGACACCAGGGTGTCGATCACCTCGCGGACGACTCCCCGGTCACCCGGGTGCATGATCGCGGTGCCCCAATCGCTGTCCACCACGACGACGCGGCCACCCGGACGGAGCACGCGCGCGATCTCGTTGGCCGCGCGGGCAGGGGCGGTGAGGTGCTGGAAGACGCGCTCGCACAGGACGGCGTCGAAGCTTTCCGCGCCGAACGGCACGCCATAGGCGTCGCCGGAATGGAATTTGGCCGTGGAGCCCGCCTGCTCGGCGCGGCGCTCGGCGGAGGCGAGCAGATGCGGGTCCGGCTCGACGCCGACCGCGCTGCCGGTCGGGCCCACCGCCTCGGCGAAGGTGATGACCTCGGTCCCGGTGCCGGAGCCGATGTCGACGGCATGCTCGCCGGGCCGCAGCCCGAGCGCTTCGTGCGCCCAGGCGCGCAAGCGGCGGATGCCGGGCAGCGCGGCCTGTAGGTCACGCACGTCGACGAGCTGGTCCTGGCCTGCTCTGTCGAACCGATCGGGGCGCAATGCGTAGGTGTTCATGGGCCCGTGTCCATCCCTGGCCGTCGTAGTCGGTGTCGCCGTCATCGGAGGCATGGCCTGGAGCCTACGCGGCAGGTCATCTACCCGCGCGTAGGGGATGTGAGGTGGGTCACTATCGTAGAGTAATCCAGTACGGCCTGAATACCTGGAGAGGCGCGACAGTGACTCGCACGCTATGCCTGGCGCAAGACGCCGAGGCCGACAAGCTACTGACCGAGGACCATTTCGCCACGCTGCTCGGCATGCTACTGGACCAGCAGTACCCGATGGAGCACGCCTTCCGCGGCCCGAAGAAGATCGCCGACCGGATGGGCGGCTTCGACATCCGGCGCATCGCCGAGGCCGACCCGCAGGAGTTCGAGGAGCTCGCCGCGACACCGCCCGCGATCCACCGCTACGGCCGGTCCATGGCCCGGCGCGCCCAGGAACTGGCTCGCTACGTCATCGAGCACTACGACGGCAGGGCCGAGAACATCTGGACGGCGGGCGACCCGGACGGCAAGGAAGTGCTGCGCCGCCTGAAGGAACTTCCCGGCTACGGCGAGCAGAAGGCGAAGATCTTCTTGGCCCTGCTGGGCAAGCAGCGCGGCGTGCGGCCGGAGGGCTGGCGCGCGGCGGCGGGCGCGTACGGCGACGAGGGCTCGCGCCGGTCGGTTGCCGACGTGACGGACACCGAATCCCTCGCGCAGGTAAGGGAATTCAAGAAGCAGGCGAAAGCGGCGGCCAAAGCGAAGTAGCACGGTCGTAATTCGCGGGTTGCCTATTTGAAATCGTCTTGCGTTTTTTCCTCGTTCTCGGGGAGTCGGTACCGGATGCTTTTGCCTGGAACGGCTCCACCTGAGATGAGGGATTGCAGGACATGAGGATGAGGAAGCTCGCCGTGGTGGCGGCGCTGGTGACCATCGCGACCGGAGTGGCCGCGGGTACGTCCGGCGCCGCGCCCGCGGAGGAAAACGCCGAAAGCGCAATCAATTTCACCGCGTATGCAACGGATAGTCAGTCGATCATCGAAACCGACGCGGGTTCGCTGGTTGTCGAAGACGAGGTGTTCAAGGTCAAGGCGTCCAACGGTACCGTGCTCGCGGCCCAGCCGCTGCGGTTTCAGCTGGAGGATTTCGAATTCCCGATCGCCGCACAGATTTCCGGCCGCAGCGCCACGCTGACGCCGCTGTTCGACCGGGAGCACGCGGTCTACAAGCCGGTCGCCCTGCCGTACGAGGACAAGGCGCCGTGGAAGACCGAGTACGACCGTGAGGTCGCCGCCTGGACCCGCCTGACCAGCACCATCGCTGCCGGTGCGACGGTCGGCACGCTCGTCGGCGGCCTGGCGGGCGGCGCCATCGGTTGCGTGCTCGGCGGCATCGCGGGTGCGACCGTGGCCTCCGCCGCGATCGTCGGCCTGTTCGGCGCGTTCATCCCGGCCGCGGCCATCGGCTGCCTCGGCGGCATCATCGCGGTCGGCGCGCTGGGCACCCTCGCGGGCCAGGTGCTGGTGACCGCTCCGGTGGCGGTCGCCGCCGCGATCCAGTACTTCACGACGATCAACCAGCCGTTCAACGCGCCGAAGTAATCCTTCCGCGCGAAAAGACCCCGCCCCGCAAGCCTCTTCGAGCGAGCGGGGTCTTTTTCGCGTGCTCACGACCTGGGGAAACAATGTGCGGGTGCACACAACGGCGCGTCGGGGGTTGGTGCGTCGCGGAAATCGGTGTTAATTTTAATGACATGTCTGCTGGCCGGCCGAACCTCCTGCGCGTCACTTACGTGACCGCCGCGCTGGGTCTGCGGCTGCCATTGACGCGCGAACTGTGTCGCCTCTCTTGCTGCAGCTGAGCTCGTTTTCCTGCTCATTTGCTGCCTCGCCGCTCATGTAGGCATGTCCCGTTGGATTACGGGACTTCAGCAAGGATCTGCACAATGTCCCTTCCCGCCCTCGAACGATCCGGCTCCAGGGTTGCGGCCGCTCGTGCCCGCGTTCAGCGCCCGGTCGTCGCTCCCGAACTGCGCATCGCCGACAACCCGGCGGCCGCGGTGTTGCGCTCCGCTACCGGCGGTCCGGTTTCCCGCGACAACGCCGCGCGCACAACCGGTTTGAGTATCGCCACGGTCAATCGCCAGGTCTCCGCGTTGCTGGCGGCCGGCCTGCTGCGGGAGCGCCCCGACCTGACGGCCTCGGGCGCGGTCGGACGCCCCCGCGTCCCCTTCGAAATCGATCACGAGGCCTACCTGACCATCGGCATCCACGTCGGCGCCGTGGTCACCAAGATCGTCGCCGCGGATCTGCGCGGCCGCATCCTCGGCGGCCTGGCCATCGCCACTCCACAGACCGGTCAGGAATTCGCGACCACCACCGTCGCCCGCAGCGCGAAAGCGTTCCTGCAGCGCTGGCACCGGCGCAAGGCGCTGTGGGCCGGCGTCGCGATCGGTGGCCGGGTCGATCCGCTCACCGGCGTGGTCGACCACCCGAAGCTGGAATGGCGTGGCGCGCAAGTTGGTTCGGTCCTCGGCGAGGTGCTGGAGCTGCCGGTCTCGGTGGCACCGCACGTCGAGGCGATGGCCGGGTCGGAGCTGCTGCTGCCCACCGGCGAGCCGAAGGACCAGGCCCGCGTCGAGCGGGGCAGCAGCCTGTACTTCTATGTGCGTGAGACCGCCGGTGTCGCAGTCACTTTGGACGGTCGCGTGCACACCCCGAGCAACGGCCCCGGATCGATCGCGCATCTGCCGACGGGCTCGGACGTCGAATGCACCTGCGGACGGCGTGGCTGCTTGGAGGTGACCGTCGGCGATCGGTCGCTGCACTCCAGGGCCGTGGGCCGCGGCATCATCCCGGCGCACAACGGAACCGCGGGCTCGACCATCGCCGACCTGTACCGGGCCGCGGAGGCCGGTTCGGAATCCGCGCGCGAGCTGCTCGCCGAACGGGCCACCATCCTCGGCCACACCGTGGCGATGGTGCGCGACATGCTCAACCCCGATCGGGTGATCCTCGGCGGCCAGGCCTTCACCGGCTACCGCCCCGCGGTCGCGCATGTGGCGCGGGCGTTCAACCAGGGGTCCACATTGCCGCCCACCGACATCCGGATCAGCGGATTCGGCGGCAAGGTCCAGGAATACGCCGCTGTGGTGACCTCGCTGAGCGTCCTCTACGCCGACCCGCACGCGGCGGTCCGGCGCACCGCTTCGAACGACTGAGCAGACGACAAAGGGCGACCGGCCCCAGCGGCCGGTCGCCCTTTTCGCGCGTGCAAGGCGTTACCGATGCGGGTCGCCCGCGGTCGCGAACAGACCCTCCAGCGCGGTGATGAAGAACGGGAAGTGGCCCGCGAAGCGCTGCAGGTTGCGGTCGCGTTCGAAGCCGCCGAACCAGTAGAGGCCGGGTTGCGCGTCGGCCGACGGATCGAGATCGCGGAAGGCGCGGATCCAGTTGTCGGCGCGCGCGCCGAGCACCATGAACGGCAGCGCGCGGGAGAAGACGGTCTCCTGGTCGATCGGCGGGATGTGTTCGCGCCGAGTGGTTTCCAGGCCGCGCTGCAGGGCGCGGATCTGCCGGGCGAGCTCCAGCCCGCGCGCCGTCCGTGCGGGCAGGTACCTCGGCGTGAGCAAGGTCGCGACACCGCCGAGCGCGATGGCGACACCGACCAGGGCGTGCCCGGACGTGAGCGCGAGCGCGACGGTCGCCGCGACACCGGCCACGACCAGCGCGCCGCCGAGCCACACCGCGAAGCCGGGCTGCTTGCGGTCCAGGAAGTTGCCCCGGGCCACGGCGTCGGCCACCAGCGCGGTGCGTACCGGACCGGAGCCCACGCGACCCGGCTTGCGCAGGTCGGCCAGTGTCACCGCGTCGGAGCCGTCGGGCAGTAGCGCGTGGTAGACGGCCTTCTCGTAGTCGCGCAGCTGGTCATCGGGGGTGTTCACCCGGGTGATCCGCCAGTCGCTGTCGCTGAGCGGGGTGATCCGGATGTACCGGCGCACCGCGAGATCCACCACGGTGGCGGCGATGTCGACCGGATCGACGAACCCGTCCAGTAGCAGGCCCGCTTCGCCGGGCAGCGCACCGTCGGGCGAGGTGAACTGCACGCGGTCGCCGTCGCGCAGCAGCGGGTCGATCGTCTCCGAACCGCCGTCCATCGCCGCGTCCTGGCGGCGGACGCGCAGTACGAAGGCGACCAGTCCGGCCAGCGCCACCAAGAGGACGCCGAACGCCACGAGCACCGGGGTGGTGATCGTGAACGGGCCCGCGTCGCCGCTGTCGCGCACGTCGGCGTTGTTCGGCACGGTGCCGGGCGGCAGTTGCAAGGTCAGGTCGATCGCGTCGCCCTTGTGCAGGTCGGTCTGCTCGAGGAAAAGGACGCCGTCGGCCTCGATCTTGACGTCGGCGCACGGCCGGGTGTTGCCGGGCGGGCCGAGTTTGCAGTCCACGATGCCCATTTCGAAGCTCGGGCTGATCAGCGAGGCGCTGATGGACGCGATGTCGGTGTTGAGCACACCGAGCCAATGGAACACCTGGGTGCCCTGCGCGCCGCTGACGGTGTTCCGCACGGAGTACCGGAAGGTGGATTCGCCGGGCCTGGCCTCGATGGTGAACTGGTCGTTCGCGACTGTCGCGGTGCCCGCGCCCTCGGTGTCCACGTCGGTGACCCGGAAGACGCGCTCGGCGTCGTCGCTCACCTTCAGCCGCAGCGGAAGCGACATCCGGAAGGAGCCCTCCGGCGGTACCGAGACCTGTTCGACCACTTCGAGGACGCCCTCGCGGTTCAGCTTCAGATCGGCGGTGATGGTCACGCCGTCCGGCGCGGGCTGGGCCTGGGCGACCGGGGCCGTCGCGGACAGTCCCACGACGGCGAGAAGCAGCGCGCCTAGGGCGGCCCCCCGAAAAGTCAGCATGGCTGCCTACTCTAGACAGCTTGCTATTCTGCGTCAGCGGCTGTCGGCGATCACTAGGACTAGGGGGTACGGGGGCGTGACACAACCACCGTACGGACACGGACCGGTCCCGCACGGGGGGCGTCCGGTTCCGCCGCCGCCCGGCTACGGTGCGCCCTATGGCCCGCGGCCGGGCTACGGTCCGCCACCTGGGTACGGCCCACCGCCCGGCTATGGTCCGCCGCCCGGATATGCCCCGCCTGCTTACGGTCCGCCCCCGGGTTACGGCCCGCCGGTCCCGCCGCCGATGCCCTACGGTCCGCCGGGACGGCCGCCCTACCCGCCGCCGCGCAAACGCGGTGGCGGCGGATGGGTGGTGCTGCTGGTGGTCGTCGTTTTCCTGGTCGCCGCGGGGCTGGTGCGCAACGCCATCTCGGTGGGACGCAACGACAGCGACGCGTCCGGCCCGCAACCGAGCTTCACGTTCGACGCCCAGCCGGACGGCTCGATCGGACCGTCGGAAACCGGCAACAATCCGCTGCTGACCGACCCGAACGCGACGCTGATCCCGGCGCGATGCGACTACGCGCGGTGGGGCACGCAGGTGGACGCCGCCCGCAAGTTCTTCGAAAGCGCCGCGTCGTGCCTGGAGACGGCCTGGAAACCCGTACTGCGCAAGGCGAACCTGCCGTTCCAGCCGCCGTCGCTGAACGTCAGCGCGACCACGGCGGGCATCACCACGCCGTGCACCGGCTCGACCAGCAATTTCGCCGCGTTCTATTGCCCGGCGAACAAGACGATCTACATGCCGATCAGTCAGTTGCAGACGGACTTCTTCAAGGACAACTGGGTGGTGTACCTGTCGGTGTTCGCGCACGAGTACGGGCACCACGTGCAGGCGATGTCCGGCATCCTGCGCAAGGCCAACAGCGAGCGGGCGGACGCGGGACCGCGCACCGCCAAGGGCCTGGAGCTGTCCCGCCGGGTCGAATTGCAGGCCAACTGCTTCGACGGCATGTACCTTGCCTCCTCGGCGGAGGGCGGCTCGCTGACCGATCCGCAGCTCACCTTGGCCCGCAAGGACGCCTACGGGCGCGGCGACCAGGCCGGGGACATGCGGGACCACGGCTCCGCCGAGAACGGCGGGCAGTGGTTCGAGACGGGTGTGGACAAGAACCGTGCGGCGCAGTGCAACACGTTCACCGCGTCGGCGAGTTCGGTGAGCTGATTCCCGTTCAGTCCCGCTGATCGTCATCGAGCGGGCGATCGGGGTGCGGACGCCCGAAATGCCCCTCGCCGAGACGGCGTGGCGCGTGTCCGTGCACCCCTTCGGCATACGCCGTCTCGGCGTGCAGGGCGAAGTCGATGCCGGCGGTCTCGTCCTCCTTGCTGACCCGGAATCCGACGATCAGGTCGATGCCCTTGCCGAGCGCGAACGAGACGCCGAAGGCGTAGGCCGCGACGACGAGCACCGCCACCAGCTGCTTGCCCAGCTGAGCCAGGCCACCGCCGAAGAACAGGCCATCGACGCCGCCGGTCATCACCTGGGTGGCGAGCAGGCCGATCAGCACGGTGCCCACGATGCCGCCGACGAAGTGCACGCCGACCACGTCGAGCGAATCGTCGTAACCTGCCTTGAACTTCCAGCCCACCGCGAACGAGCACACCACGCCCGCCGCGAGCCCGACCAGCAGCGCGCCCAAGGTGTTGACCGACCCGCACGAGGGCGTGATGGCGACCAGACCGGCCACAACGCCGGACGCGGCGCCGAACGTGGTCGGCCTGCCGTCGCGGATCTGCTCCACCGCGAGCCAGCCGAGCATGCCGAGACAGCCCGCCACCAGGGTGTTCAAGAAGACGGCCGCGGCAACGCCGTTGGCGGCCAGCGCCGAGCCGGCGTTGAAGCCGAACCATCCGAACCACAGCAGGCCCGCGCCGAGCAGCACGAAGGGCAGGTTGTGCGGGCGCATCGCGTCGGTCCTGAACCCGATGCGCGGGCCGAGCACCAGCGCGAGGGCCAAGGCCGACGCGCCGGAGGCGATCTCCACCACCAGCCCGCCCGCGTAGTCCAGCGCGCCGAACGAGGCGAGCCAGCCGTCCGGACCCCACACCCAGTGCGCGATCGGCGCGTACACCGCCAGCGCCCACAGCGGCACGAAGATCATCCACGCGGCGAACTTGGCGCGGTCGGCGATGGCGCCGCTGACCAGCGCGGCGGTCAGGACGGCGAAGGTGAGCTGGAACGTCGCGAACAGCAGTTCCGGCACCGAGCCGCGCACCGAGGTCGGGTCTATGCCTGCCATGCCGAAGTGCCCGAGATCGCCGATCAGGCCGCCGCCCGCGTCGGCACCGAACGCCAGGCTGTAGCCGAGCAGTAGCCACACGACGGTCACCAGCGGGATCGCGATGAAGTTCATCATCAGCATGTTGAGCACGCCGGTCGAGCGCACCATCCCGCCGTAGAAAATCGCCAAGCCCGGGGTCATCAGCAGGACCAGAGCTGTGCTGATCAGTAGCCAGGCGGTGGCCGCCGGGTCGATGGTTGCAGACACGGGTTCACTCCTTCCGCGCGCGTGCGCTGCGAGGAAGTTACCGAACGGTCGCTCGCGGCCCGACAGCCCATCGGTCGAAGCGCGTTTCCACGGTTCAGGCCGGAGACCGGCCCTGCCGGACGTCGCGCAGCCATTCCGTCACCGACTCCGCTGTCGGCGGGTCGGTGCCGATCAGATCGAGCACGCTGTAGCCGAGGCACGCGGCGCTCATTACGCGCGAGGCGACGGCTTCGGCATCGCCCCAGGGCAGGAAGGGTTTGGCCAGCAGCAGGGAGGTGATGCCATGGGCCACCGACCACAGCTCCAGCACGATCGGCAGCGGGTCGCGCGGCGCCATCGTCCCGTCGTCCATGCACTTGCGCACGGTGGTCGCGAAATGCTGGAAGGCCCCGCTGGTGAGGACCTGGTCCACCGCGCCTCCGGTCTCGGTCGGCGCGGTCGCCAGCCGGTACTGCTCGGGATGCTCGAGGGCGAAGCGGACGTAGGCCATGCCTTGATCGTGCAGCTGGGTCATCGGGGAGGTGGTGGGATCGGTGGCGGCGCGCATCGCGTCGGCGAGGTCCTCGAAGACCTGCGCGACGACCGCCTCGATGAGCTCGTCCTTATCGGCGAAGTGCCGGTAGATCGACGGGGCGCTCACCCCGACCAGCTCGCTCACCGCGCGGATCGAGACCGCGTCGGCGTGCCCGGTCCTGCTGAGCAGTTCGGCCGTCGCGCGCAGGATCTCCTCCCGCAGCTGGGCGCCGGACCCGCGCGGCGACCGCGGACGCCTGCCACCGATCACGCGCGTCCCGCGGTTTCCAGCGGGCGGGCGGCGATGTCCTCCTCGCCTTCGGTCAGCCCGATCTTGGCGTGCAGGCGGGCCAGGGGCGCGGGCGCCCACCAGTTGGCCCTGCCGAGCAGGCGCATGAGCGCGGGCGCGAGCAGGCCGCGGATGATGGTGGCGTCGACGAGCACGGTCAGCGTGAGGCCCAGGCCGAGCAGCTGCATGAACGACACCTTCGAGGTCACCAGGGCGCCGAGCACGATCGCCATCAGCAAGGCGGCCGCGGTGAAGATCCGGCCGGTGCGAGCCAGGCCGACCGCCACCGCGCGGGTGTTGTCGTGCGTGGCCAGCCATTCCTCGCGCACCCGCGAGAGCAGGAACACCTCGTAGTCCATGGACAGGCCGAAGGCCAGGCAGAACATCAGGATCGGCATGGTCGGCACCAGATAGCCCACCGGGGTGAACCCGAGCAGTCCGGACAGGTGGCCCTCCTGGAACACCCACACCATCGCGCCGAAAGCGGCCGCCAGCGACAGCGTGTTCAGCAAGAGCGCTTTGATCGGCAGTACGACACTGCCGGTGAACAGGAACAGCACGACGAACGTGGTCAGCGCGATCAGAGCGGCGGCGAGCGGCAGCCGGGCGGCCAGGGCGTGCAGTGAGTCGGCGTTGGCCGCCGCCGCGCCGCCGTAGAGCGCGTCGCCCGGCGCCGGGATCGCCCGGATGTCCTTCAGCTGACGTTCACCGGCGGGCGAGAAGGGGTCGAGCTTGGTGGCCACGCTCAGATAGGCCCCGGTGGCGTTGACCATTCCGGGCGGAGCTGCCGCGACTCGCGTGCCGCTCGCGTAGATCCCGGCTCCGGACAGCACCGCGGGCACGCCGTCGACCTTGGACAGTTCGGCGGCGTACCCGCCGAGCGCCGCGACGTCGACGCGATAGCCGTCCAGCACGATCGTGGTGCTCGCGACCGGATCGGCCTGGGGGAACTCGGTGCGCAGGGCATCGCCGACCTGGCGGCTGGAGGCGGTCGTCGGCAGCACCCGGTCGTCCGGGTAGCCGAACTGCACCGAGAGGAACGGTGCGCCGAGCGCCAGCAGCAGCGCGATGATCACGATGGCGACCGGCGCCGCGTGCCGCATGACCACGCCGGCCAGCCGGTACCAGCCGCTGTCCTCCGGTGCGCGCGGGCCGGGCGCGGGCGCGCCGCGGCGGAACAGGCGCCGCAACGGAGCCCGCAGGTCGAGCGAGTTCACGCGGTGTCCGAGCAGGACCAGCGCGGCGGGCAGCACCACGATCGAGGCGGCCGCCGCCGCGGCGACGACCGCGACGCCCGCGTAGGCGAAACTCTTCAGGAAGTACAGGTCGAACACGCTCAGCACGGCCATCGACAGCGCGACGGTGAGCGCGGAGAACAGCACCGTGCGCCCCGCGGTCTGCACGGACCGGATGGTGGCCGCCGCCGGATCGAGGCCGTGCGCGAGTTCCTCCCGGAAGCGGCTGACGATGAACAGGCTGGAATCGATGGCCAGCGCCAGGCCCATGGCCGTCGTCATGTTCAGTGCGTAGATCGACACATCGGTGAACAGGGTGAACAGGCGCAGGATCGCCAGCGTCGCCAGGATGGCGAAGATGCCGATGGTCAGCGGGAGGGCGGCGGCGACGAGGCTGCCGAACACCAGGATCAGCACGATCATCGACAGCGGCACCGCGACGCCCTCGGCCAGCGCGAGGTCGCGGGTGGTCTGCTCGGTGACGTCGTGGTAGATCGCGGCGATGCCGCCTTGCCGGACCGTGACGCCGTCGGAGACGCCTGCCAACTGCCGCTCCAGTTCGCCCGCGGTCTGCTGAACCTGCGTTTCGTCGCCGTCGAGGTAGGCGACGACCAAGGCGCTCTTGCCATCGGTGCTGCGCAACGCGTTCGCCAGCGGCTGCGGCGTGGTCCAGTAGGACTGGACGCCCTGCACGTCCGCGCGCGTCTTCAGCGCCTCGGCCAGCCCGACACCAGCCGCTTCGGTGGCCGGATCGTCCGCGCCCGCCTCGGAACCGACCAGCAGGACGAAGTTGGGCGCCGCGCCGGCGAAGTTGTCCGCGATCAGCTGATTGACCTGCGCGGATTCGGCATCGGCAGAGGTGAAACCGCCGGACTTCAAGTGCGCGGGCGCGGTGGCCCCGAAGACGCCGCACAGCAGGGCGATGGCCGATGCCGCGGCCAGCACGGTGCGCGGAGATCGGGTGGTGAAACGGGCAATCCGGGTCAGCATCGCGGCTCCGCTCGTTAGGCTAACAGCGTTAGAGTAACGCCGTTAACCTATGGTGTCGATTCCGCGGATGCGCCCGACGTCAGCCGCGGGACTTCCGGATGGCCCGCAACCCCCTCCGCCCGGGCACGGGGAGGTCGTCCTGCATCTCCACCCACTCCGCGGTGGTCAACCACAGCTGCTGGACGCGGGCGTCGGCGGTGTTGTGGAAGATCCGGCGGCCCCGGTCGTCGCGCAGTTCTTGCGCGACCACCGACCAGCGCGGCGCGCGGCCGTGTTCGTCCAGGTAGTCGGCGAGGTATGTCGCGATCGCGGTGCCGATGGTGTTCACCGGGCGCAACGAGACCCGGTTGCCGTACTGGGCGGCGTAGAAACGCCGTGCGGCGCAAAGGGATCGGGGGTTGGCGTTCGAAGCGATCCACCCGGCACGCTGGGCCCGCTCGATCAGCCAGAGGTGTTTGACCGCCGACGGCGCGATATTGCCGACGTGGGTGCGGATCAGCGTCATGATCTGCTCGCTGCACAGCACGTCGCGGCGGGTGGGTCCATAGCCGTGCGCGGTCCAGTGCGCGTCGGCGAGTTTGGCGAGTGCGCGGCCGAAGTCGTCGATGCTGCGCTGCGCGCGCCTGCCGAGACGTTCGATGCGCTCGGCCTCGCGGCGCATCTCGTTCTGCGCGGTCAGGGTGCGGATCGCGGCCATGGTGGGCACCTGGCCGCGTTCGAGGAGCTCGAGGATGGCGGCGGCGGTGGCCGGATCGGCTGCCGCGGTCACCGGCAGTGAGTCGCGCTTGATCGCGAACTCCTGCGGGCTGATGGCGCGGCTCAAAAGGGCGACGGCGGAGCGGTCGCCTGCGAAATCGGTACTGGACAGCCAGGCGGCGGCGATGTCGTCACACGACACGGTGGACGGTCCTCCGGTGGAAGTGGGAATTAGCGCTGGTCACCCGTGGGCCGAGCTCTGCTGGTTGTGCCCCGGTCGGGATGAGGGACCGGCCGGGGTCACCAACCTGATGAAGGTTTGGCTACCGAAGTTGCCGAATGCCACGTTAGCCAGCCGATTGCATCGGTGTCACCCTTGGTGACGGTTTCGTTATCTCCAAAAATTTGGGGTAAAGCGGGGTGTGAGTTCATATTTTCCAGATCGGCGGGGGTGGCGTGGCGGCGAAGTTCCGAATTCGCGCGGTCCGCATAAGCGATAGCTCGAAGGTTGCCATCGCTGTGTATCCCGGCTGGCCGCCGAAGAAGGCGGCGAGCATGTTGTGACTTGTATCACATCTATGGCCGCCGCACCGGCCCGGAACGGCGCACCAGGCGGGAATGTCCTTTGTCGGTAGTCGCCGGTAACCTCTGGCCGTGGCTCTGTACCGGAAGTACCGACCGGCAACGTTCGCTGAGGTGGTGGGTCAGGAGCACGTCACCGACCCGCTGAGTATCGCGCTCGACACCGGGCGGATCAGTCATGCCTATCTGTTCTCCGGTCCGCGCGGCTGCGGTAAGACGTCGTCCGCGCGTATTCTCGCCAGATCGCTGAACTGCGCGGAGGGGCCCACATCGACGCCCTGCGGCACCTGCCCGTCCTGCGTCGCGCTCGGCCCCGGCGGTCCGGGCAACCTGGACGTCATCGAACTCGACGCCGCGAGCCACGGCGGTGTCGACGACACCAGGGAATTGCGCGACCGCGCCTTCTACGCACCCGCCGAGTCCAGGTACCGGGTGTTCATCGTGGACGAGGCGCACATGGTGACCACCGCCGGATTCAACGCGCTGCTCAAGATCGTCGAGGAGCCGCCGGCGCATCTGATCTTCATCTTCGCCACCACCGAGCCGGACAAGGTGCTGCCCACCATCCGCTCGCGCACGCACCACTACCCGTTCCGGCTGCTGCCGCCCGCCACGATGCGCGGCCTGCTCGGCCGGATCTGCGAGCAGGAGCACGTGCCGGTCGAAGAAGCGGTGTACCCCTTGGTGATTCGCGCGGGTGGCGGTTCGCCGCGCGATAGCCTGAGCGTGCTCGACCAACTGCTGGCGGGTGCGGGCCCGGAGGGCGTCACCTATGCTCGCGCGGTCTCGCTGCTCGGCGTCACCGACGTGGCATTGATCGATGACGCGGTCGAGGCGCTGGCCGCCGACGACGGCGCCGTGTTGTTCGGCACCGTCGACCGGGTGATGGAGGCGGGCCACGACCCACGTCGTTTCGCCGTCGATCTGCTCGATCGCTTCCGCGACCTGATTCTCTTGCGCGCGGTGCCCGACGCCACCGAACGCGGTTTGGTCACCGGGCCCGGCGACGTGCTCGAGCGGATGCGCGACCAAGCCGCGCGGCTGGGCTCGGCCACCCTGACTCGTTACGCCGAGCTGCTGCACGAAGGTCTCGGGGAGATGCGCGGCGCGACGGCGCCGCGACTGCTGCTCGAAGTCGTCTGCGCGCGCATGCTGCTGCCATCGGTGTCGGATACCGAATCCGCCACGCTGCAGCGGTTGGAACGGCTGGAGCGCGGTCTGGCGGCTGGCTCGTTCGCCGCTGCCCCCGCCGCGTCCTCGCCAGCCGCTCCCACCCAGCCGCCGGCGGCGGGCGGACCCCCGTCGGAGCCGCCCCGCCGCCGTGGGGCAGAGGCACTGGCAGCGATTCGCCGCGAGAGTCCCGCGCCGGTCGGACCGGGGGGGAGCTCGTCGTCCGGTTCCACTGCCGTAGTGCCTGGTGGCGGAGCCTCTGGCGGTGGTGGCGAATCCGCGGGTGCCGGAGAAGGTCGTCGGCCGACCTCCGCGGACTCGGTTGCGCCGGGTGTGGGTGTCGAGGGCGGCGCAGATCGTATTGCGCCGGTCGCCGAGCCGCGCTTCGATCCCGGATCTGGCGGCGGTGCGGCAGGGATGACGTCGGGAGGGCCGAGCGCGCACTCGGGTACTCCGCAGAGTGGAACGGCCGAATCGTCCGGGGGGCCTGACGTCGCCGTCACCCGCGGTGCGAGTGCGGGAGCGGGGCGCCTTCCTTCCGAATCCGGGGCGCCGCAGCGGATTTCCGACGATGTCGCGGGTTCGGGGCTCTCTCCGGCGGCGCAGGCAGCGGATTCTCGGGCATCGAGCGCGCAGGTGCCGGGCCCGGCCGCCGGGCGCGACCCCGTGGCCGCCGATTCGGCCGTCGTGCGAAGTTCCCCCGCCGGGCACGGCGATCGGGATCGATCCGGCGCGTCTGCGTCCCGCGTGCCCGGCGCGTCTGCGTCCGAGGTGCCCGGCGCGTCTGCGTCCCGCCTGCCCGACGCGCCCGCGACCGGCGCGACCGACGCGACCGCGACCGGCGCGCCGTCATCGGAGCCCGCTTCCGATCCTTCCTCCGCGCCGAGTGGTGATCTGTTGCGCGAGGTGGAGGCCGCCTGGGTGGATATCCGGGCCAAGGTGCGTGAGTTCGGCGCCGCCGTGCAGGCGATGCTCGCCGGTGCGTCGGTCGCCCGAGTGGAGGGCGAGGTGATCGTCTTCGCTCATCAGCACGCGCCGCTGGCGCAGCGATTGTCCGATCCGCGGAATCTGGAAGCGGTCCGGTCCGCGGTGCGCGCGGTGCTCGGTCGCGACCACGAAGTGCGCTGGGAAGCGGGTGGCGCGGCGCCACGTCCCGCGGCCGCGCCCCGGTCCGGCGGTGCGGGCAACCGCACCCGCGGGCAGGCGGGCAATCAGCCGGGACGTGAATCCGGCAACGCGGCGGGCCGTGCTCCGGACGCCGCCGCCCCGCCGCGGTTCTCGCGCCCGAGCCAGACCCGGAACGGGGGCGCCGACAAGTCGGGCAACGCCGGGCGCTCGCGCGCGACCGGCGCGAACCCGCGCCCGTATCCCGCGGACGACGACATCCCGCCGCCCGACTACCCCGACCTCCCGGACGATCCCGGCCCCGCGGATTATCCGCCGCCGTATGACGCCGAACCGAGCGGAAACGACGCGGCGAGCGGCCGCAGCGGGGCCGGTGACGGCGTCGTCCCCGCCTCGACGCCGGAAGAGGAGCAGGAGATGATGGCCGCCGCGGCCGACCCGGTCGCTCCCGGCGACCGGCGCGACCCGGACGAGGTCGCCCTCGAATTGCTGAAGAGTGAGCTGGGTGCCACACGGCTGGATGGTTGACAACCACCGCTCCGACGACGTTAAGTTAACCGGAGTTCGCACTCCACGGTAGTATGAGCGGGTAGCCGTGAGCTTCGGTACGCCGACGTTCTATGGTATGCCCAGGCGTACGAGCGACCGGGACGTGCGTCCGCTGTTGCTTGCCTGGTTTTGTACAGCGTTAGGAACGGTCGGTCGCAAGGCCGGTCGGCGAGGTCATCCGCAGCCACGCCGCACCCGCGGTGTCGCCGCACACCAGCGCTCGGACGGGACGAACGTGCCGGACGGTCGCACAGGAGCGCTCGGACGGACGAATGTGCCGGCCGACCGCAAGGAGCGCTCGGACGGACGAATGTCCGGCCGCCGCACATTGAGGAAGGAACACTCCGATATGACCACAGAGGCCTACATTTACGAGGCCATCCGCACCCCGCGCGGCCGTGGCAAGAAGAACGGCTCGCTGCACTCGGTCAAGCCGATCGACCTGACTGTTGGTCTGATCCAGGAGCTGCGCGGCCGCTTCCCGAACCTCGACGAGGACCGGATCTCCGACCTGATCCTCGGCGTGGTGGCGCCGGTCGGCGACCAGGGCGCCGACATCGCCCGCACCGCGGTCACCGTGGCCGGCCTGCCCGACACCGTCGGCGGCTTCCAGCTCAACCGCTTCTGCGCCTCCGGCCTCGAGGCGGTCAACCTGGCCGCCCAGAAGGTTCGCTCCGGCTTCGACGACCTGGTCATCGCCGGTGGCGTCGAGTCCATGTCGCGCGTGCCGATGGGCTCCGACGGTGGCGCCTGGGCGCTGGACCCGGCCACCAACTACGACACCTACTTCGTCCCGCAGGGCGTCTCCGCCGACCTGATCGCCACCATCGAGGGCTTCAGCCGCGACGATGTCGACGCCTACGCGGTGCGCTCGCAGGAGCTGGCCGCCAAGGCCACCACCGGCGGCTACTTCGCCAAGTCGATCGTCCCGGTCAAGGACCAGAACGGCATCGTCGTGCTGGACAAGGACGAGCACATGCGTCCCGGCACGACCGCCGAGGACCTGGCCAAGCTGCAGCCGTCCTTCGCCGTGATCGGTGAGATGGGTGGCTTCGACGCGGTGGCGCTGCAGAAGTTCCACTTCGTGGAGAAGATCAACCACGTGCACCACGGCGGCAACAGCTCCGGCATCGTCGACGGCGCCGCGCTCGTGCTCGTCGGTACGGAAGAGGCGGGCAAGGCCTCCGGCCTGACCCCGCGTGCGCGCGTCGTCGCGACCGCCACCAGCGGCGCCGACTCCACCATCATGCTCACCGGTCCGACGCCGGCCGCCAAGAAGGTGCTGGCCAAGGCTGGTCTGACCCTCGACGACATCGACCTGGTCGAGATCAACGAGGCGTTCGCCTCCGTGGTGCTGAAGTTCCAGAAGGATCTGAACGTCCCGGACGAGAAGCTGAACGTCAACGGCGGTGCGATCGCGATGGGCCACCCGCTGGGTGCGACCGGCGCGATGATCACCGGCACCATGGTCGACGAACTGGAGCGCCGCAACGGCCGCTACGCGCTGATCACCCTGTGCATCGGCGGCGGCATGGGCGTGGCGACCATCATCGAGCGGGTCTGAGCCCCAACCGACAGCTATTTCACTACGCGGCGTGAGCGACGGGCCCGGAGCAGGCGGCCTGCGTAACCGAGCAGGCATCGCGAACGCCGCAATTCAATCAGGAGACACACAGCTGTGAGCGAAACCAACATGATCGGTTGGGAGCAGGATTCGGACGGCATCGTCGTGCTGACGATGGACGACCCGAACCAGGGCGCCAACACGATGAACGAGCTGTACAAGAAGTCGATGACGGCCACCGTCGAACGGCTCGAGGCGGAGAAGGACACCATCACCGGTGTCGTGCTGACCTCCGCGAAGAAGACCTTCTTCGCCGGCGGCGACCTGAAGAACATGATGAAGGTCGGCCCGGACGACGCCCAGGCGCTGATGGACGAGCTCACCGAGATCAAGAGCGCCCTGCGTCGCCTGGAGCAGCTGGGCAAGCCGGTCGTCGCGGCCATCAACGGCGCCGCGCTCGGCGGCGGTCTGGAGATCGCGCTGGCCACCCATCACCGCATCGCGGCGGACGTACCGGGTTCGCAGATCGGTCTGCCCGAGGCGACCCTCGGCCTGCTGCCCGCGGGCGGCGGCATCATCCGCACCGTGCGCATGCTGGGCCTGCAGAACGCCCTGATGCAGGTGCTGCTGCAGGGCCAGCGCAACAAGCCGGCCAAGGCCAAGGAGATCGGCCTGATCGATGAGCTCGTCGGTTCGATCGAGGAGCTGGTCCCCGCGGCCAAGGCGTGGATCAAGGCCAACCCCGAGGGCGGCGTGCAGCCCTGGGACAAGAAGGGCTTCAAGATCCCCGGCGGCACCCCGTCCTCCCCGGCCTTCGCGGCGAACCTGCCCGCGTTCCCGGCCAACCTGCGCAAGCAGATCAAGGGTGCGAACATGCCGGCCCCGCGCGCCATCATGTCTGCCGCGGTCGAGGGCTCGCAGGTCGACATCGACAACGCGTCGCTGATCGAGTCGCGCTACTTCGTGCACCTGCTCACCGGCCCGGTCGCGAAGAACATGATCCAGGCGTTCTTCTTCGACCTGCAGACCATCAACAACGGTGGCTCGCGGCCGAAGGACGTGCCGAAGAAGGAGATCAAGAAGGTCGGCGTGCTCGGCGCGGGCATGATGGGCGCGGGCATCGCCTACGTCTCCGCCAAGGCCGGCTACGAGGTCGTGCTGAAGGACGTCTCGATCGAGGCGGCCGAGCGCGGCAAGAACTACTCGGAGAAGATCGAGGCCAAGGCGCTGTCCCGGGGCAAGACCACCGAGGAGAAGTCCAAGGCGCTGCTGGACCGGATCAAGCCGTCCGCGGACGCGGCCGACTTCGCCGGCGTCGACTTCGTCATCGAGGCCGTCTTCGAGAACACCGAGCTCAAGCACAAGGTGTTCCAGGAGATCGAGGACATCGTCACCCCCGACGCGCTGCTGGGCTCGAACACCTCCACCCTGCCGATCACCGGTCTGGCGACCGGCGTGAAGCGCCAGGAGGACTTCATCGGCATCCACTTCTTCTCGCCGGTCGACAAGATGCCGCTGGTGGAGATCATCAGGGGTGAGAAGACCTCGGACGAGGCGCTGGCCCGGGTGTTCGACTACACCCTCGCGATCAAGAAGACCCCGATCGTCGTCAACGACAGCCGCGGCTTCTTCACCTCGCGCGTGATCGGCACCTTCGTCAACGAGGCGATCGCCATGCTCAAGGAGGGCATCGAGCCCGCCACCATCGAGCAGGCCGGTCTGCAGGCGGGCTACCCGGCCGCGCCGCTGCAGCTGTCGGACGAGCTGAACATGAAGCTCATGCAGAAGATCGCCAAGGAGACCCTGGAGGCCGCCCAGGCGGGCGACACCACCCTGGGCGCCAAGCGGCACCCGGCGCAGGACGTCATCGACTACATGGTGTCCGAGGGTCGTCCGGGCCGTCTGGAGAAGGCGGGCTTCTACGAGTACGACGAGAACGGCAAGCGCACCGGCCTGTGGGAGGGCCTGCGCGAGCACTTCAAGACCACGGCGGACTTCGGCGTCCCGATCCAGGATCTGATCGACCGCATGCTGTTCGCCGAGGCGATCGAGACCCAGAAGTGCTTCGACGAGGGCGTGCTCACCTCCACCGCCGACGCCAACATCGGCTCCATCTTCGGCATCGGCTTCCCGGCCTGGACCGGTGGTGTGCACCAGTTCATCGTCGGCTACCCCGGTGGCCAGGAGGCCTTCGTGGAACGCGCCGACTACCTCGCCAAGACCTACGGCGAGCGCTTCGAGGTTCCGGCCTCGCTGCGTAAGTAATCTCGCGCCGTAATCAACGGCGAAGCCCGCCATCGCTTTTCGCGGTGGCGGGCTTCCGTCGTTTTCCGGCCCGTTCACCTTCGCGTCCGTTCGGCCGGATAGGTTGGCGTTCGTGCGGAGAAGTAGTCGTCATGTTCTGATCGCCGGTTGTGCCCTCGTGCTCGCCTCGGCCCCGGTGGCCGGCGCCGATCCAGCGGCGGCGCCCTCGGTGCGTTTGCTGAGTGAGCAAGTGATCGCATCGGGCCTGGACTTCGACGGCACCACCGTGGGTGGCCTGTCCGGGATCGACTACTCGGCACGCACCGGTGAATTCGTGCTGATCAGCGACGATCGGTCGAACAAGAACCCCGCGCGGTACTACACCGCGCGGATCGAGGTCGGCGAGCGCGGAGCTGGGCCCATGACGTTCACCAGCACCCGGCCGCTGCTGACCGCGACGGGCGCCGCCTACGCGCCGATGTCGGTGGATCCCGAGGAGATCCGCGTCGACCCGTGGACCGGCGACTACTACTGGACGCAGGAAGGCGAGCGGGACGGCGCGGTTCTCGCGGACCCCTCGGTGCGGATCGCGCACCCGGACGGCTCGTACGCCGGTGAGCTGCCGATCCCGGAGAACGAACGCATGCGTCCCGGTGCGGGTCCCCGGCAGAATCAGGGATTGGAGGCGGCGGCCTTCCTCGCTGCGGGCGCGTTGTTCGTGACCGCCACGGAAGGACCGCTGCTGCCGGACGGCCCGGCGGCGACCACGACGAGTGGCGCGGTCGCGCGGATCACCGTTCAGGCCCGATCCGGCCCCCTGCTCGCCCAGTACGCGTATCCGATGGAGCCGGTCTTCACCGAGTCGCGCCCCGAGCCCGGCCGCGGAGGAACCGGGATCGCTTCCCTTCTGGCCGCCGATCCGCTGGACCCCACGAAAGTTCTTGTGTTGGAACGGTCCTTTTCATATGACGCGGGCAACAAGATCCGTATCTACGAGGCTGATCTGAGCGCCGCGACCAATGTCCTCGATAGCCCGATCGGCGCGGCGCGTCCGGTGGCGAAACGGTTGCTGGTCGATCTCGACGATGTGGGGCTCTCCATCATCGACAATGTGGAGGGCATGACCTGGGGGCCCCGGCTGCCTTCCGGCGAACGCACCCTGGTTCTGGTCAGCGACGACAATTTCGACAGCGACCAGGTCACCCAGGTGATCACCCTCGCCGTCGCGTAGGTCCTCGGCGTAGCCCCCGGTCGAGTAGTCGAACAGCCACCTCGTGCGGTCCGGTCGATCGGTCGCCGAACAACGCTCTGACGGCGTTCCCGTGATCGGGCGCTGAGCGGCGCGAAACGCGCGGACCGCGGACACGAGCCGTCCTGTTCCGAAAGATCTCCCGCGTGCTCGCGCACCGCGCTACGTTGGAGTATGCGCAGACATATCGGACACCCGCGTCCGGGGTCGGCGCGGAGTTGGTCGCCGATGTCGCCGATTCGATGTGAGTTCGAGGTGATCACATGAATCCACAGACGCGTTCGGGCCGGGTGCGCCCCGAATCCCCTGCGGCCGAATCGCATACGCAGCGTCTGACGCCGATCGCCATCGCCGACGAACTCGAGGCGATGGGCCTGTCGGGTGCGGTGGAGATCGGCCGGGGCGGGTTCGGGGTGGTGTATCGCTGCATCCAGACCGCATTGGACCGGGTGGTCGCGGTGAAGGTGCTCTCGTCGGAGATCGACCCGGAGAGCCGGGAACGGTTCCTGCGCGAGGAACAAGCCATGGGCAGGCTGTCCGGCCATCCGAACATCGTCGACATCCTGCAGGTGGACGTGACGGAGACCGGGATGCCCCTGATCGTCATGCCGTTCTGCACCCATGGGTCGCTGGAAAAGCTGATCCGTGATCAAGGCCCGTTGACTTGGGCGGACTCGCTGCGAGCCGGGGTCAAGCTGGCGGGCGCGATCGAGAGCGCGCACCGCGCCCGGATCCTGCACCGCGACGTGAAACCGGCCAATGTCCTGCTCAGCGGCTATGGCGAGCCGCAGTTGACCGATTTCGGCATCGCCCGCATTCCGGGCGGGTTCCAAACCTCCAGCAGCTTGATCACCGGGTCGCCCGCGTTCACCGCGCCGGAGGTGCTCAAAGGCGACGAGCCGACCATCCGCTCCGATGTCTACGGCCTCGGCTCGACGTTGTTCGCCTTGCTGACCGGGCACGCGGCCTTCGAGCGGCAAGCGGGTGAGCGGGTGGTCGCGCAGTTCCTGCGGATCACCACGCAGCCGGTGCCGGACCTGCGCGAACAGGACATTCCGCCGGATGTGGCGACCGTCATCGAACACGCCATGTCGCCGAGTCCGCGGGATCGCCCGGCCAGCGCCTACGAGTTCGGCGAGATGCTGCGCGCGGTGCAGCGCGACCACGATCAGCTGCCGGACGAGATGGCGCTGCTGGACACCACGCTGGAGGCCGAAGCGACGACTCCGACCGCCGTCGGCGAGCCGACCGCCGCGTGGACGGGCTCCCGTGCGGCCGTCACCGCGCGGCGCAGCTGGCCGTTGACGCTGCGGCCCGCCGTCTCGCAGCATCCGTCGACGTTGCCGCCGACGGCCGTGACCAAATTCCGTCCACCTACGCCCACCCGGGAGCCGATACCGCGGCCGCGTCTGCTGGACATCCTGCGCGGGGGTGGTCGACGCAGGCTGGCGGTGATCCATGCCCCGGCGGGGTTCGGCAAGAGCACGCTTGCCGCGCAGTGGCGCGCCGCGATCGCCGAAGACGACGCCGTGATCGCCTGGATCGGTGTCGACCGCGACGACGACAACGAGATCTGGTTCCTGGCCCACCTGATCCAGGCGATCCGCCGGGTGCATCCGGAGGTCGGCGACGGGCTGGGCCAGGTGCTGGAGGAACGGCCCGCCGATGCCGCCGCGTTCGTGATCCCCACGCTCATCGACGAGATCCACGCGGCGGGCAAGACGGTCGTGGTGATCGTCGAGGACTGGCATCGGATCACCGACGCGGGCGCGCATCGCGCGATGGAAGCCCTGCTGGACAACGGCTGCCACCATCTGCGTTTCGTCGTGACCAGCCGGGAGCAGTCCGGCCTGCCGACGAGCCGGATGCGCGTGCACGACGAACTGGTGGAGATCGGCTCGGCCGCGCTGCGCCTGACCGAGACGGAAACCCGCCAGATCCTCGTGGACCGCAACGGATTCGACCTGACCCCCGAGCAGGTGGCCGAGATCCACACCGCCACCGACGGCTGGCCCGCCGCCATCCAGCTGGTCGGCCTGTCGCTGCGCGGCAACGCCGATCCCGCCCAGCTGATCGCCACGCTCTCGGAGGGCAACCACGGCATCCGCGAGTACCTCGCCGAGAACGTGCTGGACACCCTGGAACCGAGGATGCTCGAGTTCCTGATGTCGATCGCGGTGACCGAGCGGGTGTGCGGCTCGCTCGCCGCGGCGCTGTCGGAGGAGCCGGAGGCCGAACAGCTGCTCGAGCAGGCCGAGCAACGCGAGCTGTTCCTGCGGCGCATCGCGCACGATCCGGAGTGGTTCCGGATGCAGCCGCTGTTCGCCGAGCATCTGCGGACCCGGCTCGATCGCGTCCACCCGGGGAAGCTGAAGTCGCTGCACCGCAAGGCGTCTCGCTGGTATGCCGAGCATCAGCTGCTGCGCAAGTCGGTCGACCACGCGCTGGCCGCGACCGACCTGAAGATGGCGCTGGACCTGCTCGAGAGCGGCGGGATGGATCTGATCGACGGTTCCCGGCTCGCCACCCTGCTGGGCAGCGTGTCGAAATTGCCGATGCAGCAGGTGGCCTCGCGCTCGAAGCTGCTGATGGCGGTGGCCAGGGCGAACGTCAACCTGCAGCAGTCCGGCGCGGCGCGCAACGCGCTGGGCAGACTGTCCAACATCCTGGCCCGCGGCTCATCCGGCGACGCCGACGTGCGCGTGCAGCGCTGCCAGGCGGCGGTGCTCGCCGCTTCCGACCAGATCGCGCGCGACCATACCGAGGGCGTCTGCGCTCGGGTGGCCGACTGCCTGCAGCAGCCGGACGACCTACCCGCGTGGACGGTCTCGACCGCCGCGAACCTGGCCACCTTCGTGCGCCTGTGCGAGTTCGACTTCGAGGGCGCGAGGAAGATGCAGGACTGGGCCGAGGAGTACCACGAGCGCTCCAAGGACCCGCTCGGCATGGTCTTCGGCCGCTGCGGCCGAGGCGCGGCAGCCTACGAGCAGCTCGACGTCGCCGCCGCCACCCACAGCTTCCAGCAGGCGTGGGAGTCGGCGCGCGAGCGCTCCGGCCCGCGCTCGCACGCGGTGCGCGTGGCCGCCGCGCTGCTCGGCGAAATGAATTACCGCCGAGGGGATCTGGATGCCGCCGACCGGCTGCTGGACGAGAGTCACGAGCTGGTCACCCGGATCGGCCCGGTCGACTTCCTGATCTCCACCTTCGTGGTCGGCGCCCGGGTCAAGGCGGTCCGTGGCGACCTGTACACCGCCGCCACCCGGCTGGAGGAGGGCGCGCGCATCGCCGCCGACAACCGGCTGACCCGGCTGGCCGCGCATATCAGGGCCGAACGGCTGCGCCTCGGCATGCCGCCGGAGGTCGCGGATCGCCGGTACACCGATCCCAGCGAGTCCACGCCGCTCCAGGCCGGGCATCGGCTGAGCGGCGCCGCCCTGCTCACCGCCGAAGCCGAGGAACTCGCCGCGATCCGCGCGCTGCTCACCGAACACCGGCTCGGCTCCGACGACCGGGCGGTGCGCCGCGCCCGCGCGCTGCACGACCACACCCGCGACAAGCACCGCCCGCGCGCGCAGTTGGACGCCGCGCTGCTGCTCGCAGAATGCTTGGCCGCGGCAGGCTGGGTCGGCGAGGCGACCAACCTGCTGCTGCCCTCCCTCGCGACCTGCGCCGACCTCGGCTGGACCAGGCCACTGCTGGACGCGGGCCCCGGCGTGGTCGGCATCCTGCGCGTGCTGCGCGCCGATCTGCCCGCTCCGCTACAGGTCGGCGACACCGAACTGCCCGCCCGGTTCCTGGACGAGCTCCTGGACGGGGCGGGCAGTCAGGTCTTCTGAAGGAGCCGGGTTACGGCTGCCACCACGGCCGCAACGGCACGGTCCAGTCGCCGTCGGCGGGCAGTTTGACGCCGAGCACCTGGTGCAGCTGAACCACGTTGCGCTGGAAGCCGAGGCGGCACCCCGCCATGTACAGGCCCCACACCTTCGCGGTGCCCTCGCCGACCTCCGCGACGCAGGCGTCCCAGTTGGCGACCAGGTTCTTGCACCATTCGTGCAGCGTCAGGGCGTAGTGCTCGCGCAGGTTCTCCTCGTGCAGCACCTCGAGCCCGATGTTCTGGATCTCGGAGATGATCCGGCCGGAACCGATCAGCTCGCCGTCCGGGAACACGTAGCGGTCGATGAAATCGCCCGCCTTGGTGGTGCGGGTGTTGTCCGGGCGGGTGATGCAGTGGTTCAGGAACAGGCCGCCGTCGCGCAGCTTGCCCTTGATGAAGTCGAAATAGAACGGGTAGTTGTGCACCCCGATGTGCTCGGTGAGCCCGATCGAGGACACCGCGTCGAACTCGCCCTCGGGGACGTCGCGGTAGTCGGAATGGCGCACCTCCGCCAGATCGGCGAGGCCTTCCTCGGCGATCTTCTTCCGGGCCCAGTCCGCCTGCTCGGCCGAGAGCGTCGCGCCGATCACCTTGACGCCACGCTTGGCCGCGTAGCGCACCATGCCGCCCCATCCGCAGCCGATGTCGAGCAGCCGGTCGCCTTCCTTCAGCCGCAGCTTGTCGAACACCAGGCGGTACTTGTTCTCCTGCGCCTGCTCCAGCGACCAGCTCTCGTCGCCGTAGGTCGCGCAGGTGTAGGTCATCGATGGGCCGAGGACATACTCGTAGAAGGTGTTCGAGACGTCGTAGTGATGATGGATCGCCTCCGCGTCGCGGGTCTTGGAGTGGCGCAGGCCCTCGAAGGCGATGCGCCGCCAGCGCGGCAGGGTCTCCTGGGGCGGTGGTGGGACCGGCTTGAGCCGCTCCCAGCCGAGCGAGCGCGCGATGGTCACCAGGGCCAGCGCGGACGGACGGCGGAACTTCAGCCCGTCCATCGCCTTCAGGACTTCGTACGGATCGCCCGGGTGCACGCCGGTGACGGTCATGTCGCCTGCGATGTAGGCGCGGGCCATGCCCAGGTCGCCGGGGGCGGTCGCGAGATAGTTGATGCCGCGCGGCGTCCGGATGTCCAGCGCGTACTGCGAATCCTCCGGTCCGGTCGCGCTGCCGTCGTAGGCCGTCAACCGGATCGGGACTTCGCCCTCGACGAGGGTCTCGAAGATCTCGGCAATGCTGAGCTTGGTCCCGAGATCGGCGAAGACATCGGAGCGGTCCTTGAATGTCGTCATTTACGTTGCACCGCCTTCGAATACAAATCCAGCAGGCGCTGGTTCGGGTCGTAGCGTTTCTTCAGTTCGGTGTAGGTGTTTCCGCCGTAGAGCGCCGCGAACTCATCCTTGCCGTAGTAGGAATCCGAGTACAGCGACTTATGACCGTCGAAGTCGGTCACCGTGTGTTCGATGGCGCGGTTGGCCGCGCCTTCTTGCTGCCCGGGGGCGGTGGGCACGGCCGACCAGAATCCGACATTGACGTAGGTTCGGTCCGGCTCCAGGGGGTACAGCGGCCAAGGGCGGCCGCCCGGCCGGTCCGCCTCGCCGGTGTCGCGCAAACGCAGCGGGCACAGCCAGATCGGCTCGATCGGGATCTCGCGCAGAAACCATTCCGCGAAGTCGGCGGTGCGATCCACCGGTACCTCGATGTCCTGCACGACCCGCTCCCGTGGCGGATTGCCCTTGCGGGCCTCCAGTTTGTCGCCGATGCCGTATCTGCGGTCCAGCGCTACGAGTTTCCAATAGAAACTGCTGCGGCGGTAACGTTTCGGCCAGAACCGGCGGATCTTCGGGTTCTGCGTGCCGAACGCGCGGGAGCACCAGAACCAGTCGGTGTCCCAGCGCCACAGGTAGTCGTGGATGGTCAGGTGGTCGCGCCGGGGCTCGGCGCCGTCGTGCTGGATGGACCGGTAGTAGATGTCCATCCCGGTGTAGTCGCTGACCGGGCCCGGCTCGTCGGTCCGGCGGCCCAGCGTCAGGTAGCTCTCGTCGGCGGAGAACACGACGCCGTCGAGGTAGTCGACTCGCTCACCCGCGTAGGTCCGGTCGGTGACGATCGCGGCGAGGGTCGACTCCAGCTCCCGCAGATCGTGAAACCGCAGGTGCCGCAGGGCGACGTACGGCTGGACTTCCTCCAGCTCGATCTTCAGCCGGACGGTATAGCCCAGCGTGCCGTAGGAGTTCGGGAAACCGCGGAACAGATCGGCGTACTCGTTGCCCGGCGTCACCGTGAGGATCTCGCCCGCGCCGGTCAGCACGTCCATTTCCAGCACGGACTCGTGCGGTAGGCCGCTGCGGAACGAGGTGGACTCGATGCCGAGACCGGTGACCGCGCCGCCCAGGGTGATCGTCTTGAGCTGCGGAACGACCAGTGGCGCCAGCCCGTACGGGAGGGTGGCGGCCACCAGCTCCTCGTAGGTGGTCATGCCCGCCACGTCGGCGGTCTTGGCGACCGGGTCCACCGCGATGACGCGGGTCAATCCGGAGACGTCGAGGCCGGGCGCGGTGTTCTCGGCCCTGGCGCGGAAAAGGTTCGAGGTTTTCTTCGCCAACCGGACGTTGGCATGCTCGGGTATCGCGCGGTAACTCGCCAATAGGCGGTCCACGCCCGCTCGATGCGCGGCAAATCCTGATTCGCGTGCGGCCGGTGCGTGTCCGGCCTTCCCCAACAGACTCACTGCCACCCCTCGACGCTAGTACGGACGATACGCCTGGGCCACCGCGCGGCCACAGTGGCGGAGAAATGTCACGCATATGTTGCGAAAAGGAATACCGAATTGTCCGGAGGCGTTTGCCACACGCCGACGCCCTCCGCGTTTTCCCGCGGCATGGACAGGGCAGGATGGACATCCGTCGAGACACCGCATCCGGACAAGGAGCTCATTGTGGGACAGGTCAGCGCCAGCAGTTCGATCGACGTGACGGCGGATCCGCAGCGCACGCTGGCGGCCATCGCCGACTACGACACCGTGCGTCCGCGCATTCTCACGTCGCATTACCGCGACTACAAGGTGGTCGAAGGGGGCAAGGGCGCGGGCACCGTCGCCGAGTGGACGCTGCAGGCGACCGAGAAGCGCTCGCGCAACGTGCACGCCGTCGTTTCGGTGTCGGATTCCATTGTCACCGAGCGCGACTCCAATTCGACGCTGGTGAACACCTGGACCGTCACCCCGGAGGGCGCCGGCGCGCGGGTCACGCTGCGCACCACCTGGCAGGGCGCGGGCGGCGTCGCGGGCATCTTCGAGGGCATCTTCGCGCCGCTGGGCCTGAAGAAGATCCAAGCCGAGGTGCTCGCGAATCTGCAGCGCGAACTGGCCTGATCGCAGGATCGCGACGACGGTCCGGTGCGGGCCGTCGTCGCGGTCGGCTTTCGCCGCGCGGTCTACTCGGCCGCGATGTCGAAGAGGTTCCCTTCCGGGTCGGCCAGCGTCGTCCACTTCGTGCCCCACTCGTCGAAATCGCCGACGTGCTTCGCGCCGAGTTCGATCGCACGTCCGACCTGCTCGTCCCGGTCGGATGCGTGCAGGTCCAGATGGATGACGTTCTTGCCCGGATTCTTGTCGGGTACCCGGATGAACATCAGCACCGGCGTGGCGCCCGCGGTGCGGCCGACGGTCGCGAACTCCGGGCTGGGGTCGGGGTCCACGGGAGTCTCCAGCAACCGCGACCAGAATTCGGCGATGGTGCCCGCGTTCTCGCAATCGATGGTGACGTGGGCGATCGAGAGCGTCATGGATATCTCCTTGTTCACGGCTGGGCGATGGGCCAGCACACTTCGGTCCGGTAGGTGGCCGGGTCGTCGGACTTGTCCGGACCCAGCAGGTACAGCTCGCGGATGGGCTCCGACAGCGCGACGTCGTGCTCGGCGACATGACTGCCCAGCGCGCCGTAGGTGCGGTCGAAATCGTCGAACGGGCCGTCGTGCACGGTGACCGCGAAACGGCGCGCGGGTAGTTCGACGACGGAAAGCGCTGCGGGCAGGGCGATGCCGGGGTCGGCGACCGGGACGAACACGACCACTTCGCCCTCGTCCTCTTCGAAGAAGTCGGTGCCGTAGGTGGCCCCGCCGGCCCCCGCGGGTGCGACGCCTGCCGCGTCGAGGGCTTCGTACAGCGCCTGGAACGCCGTCGCGCACCACTCGCCGATGTGCTCGCGCGCCACCACCGCACGGCGGGCCGCGGCCGGGAACGCCGGAACCACGCGATACTCCACAGTGATCGGGGCCGAGGGAGTCAGCAGCGAACGCAACGACGTCACCACCGCGCGGGTACGGATCAGCTCCGCCTCCATGCGTTCCAGATGCGCGCGCAGCGCGGTGTCGCGGGCGCTGTCGTCCGGCGCGGTGAGCACGGCGCGGATCTCCTGGACCGGCATGTCCAATTCGCGCAGCCGCCGAATCAGCTGGGCTTGTGCCACCTGCGCCGTCGAGTACCGCCGATAGCCGGAACCCGCGTCGATATCGACCGGGGCGAGCAGGTCGATCTCGTGGTAGTAGCGCAGCGTCTTCACACTGAGGTGGCTCAGCCTGGAGAACTCCCCGATGGGGACGGTCGCTGTCATGGCATCAGCCAACACCCTCCAGTGACGGGAGGGTCAACGGCGTCCGATGTTCAGCCGAGCGCGAAGGTCAGCAGCAGGGTGGTCTGGAACGCGCCGCGCCACCACGAGTAGCCGAACCAGACACCGGGGGTGACCTCGCGGATCTCGTCGTAGACCGGCGGCGTCGGGGAGGGCGTGTAGTCGAGGGCCCAGGCGGGCCGCCCGTCGGTCAGGGCGGGCGAGGCGTAGACGTCGGCGCGCCAGCCCTCGACGCCCGCGCCGGTGAGGCGGTTCATCAGGTATCCGCCGTCCGGACCGGTGTAGAAGGTCTTGCCGATCCACAGCGGGGGCGCCACAGCCTGCATGACCGGCGGGCGAGTCACCCAACCCGCTTTCACGCCGGTGGGAACGGCGCCCAGCGGCGCGTCGCGGAAGATGGCGTCCTGCTGTTCGGCCGAGCAGCGGAAACGCAGCGAGTCGATGGTCGCGGCCTTGTCGTCCGGGTAGAGAACGCAGCCGCTCCCGTAATCGGCGACGGCCGGTGTGGTCTCGGCATCGATCACCTCTGTCGCGTCGATGATCTCCGTATCCGCGGACACCGGACCGGTGCCGAGAAACAGGCCCGGGACCCCGAGCGTGAGCACCAGCGTGCTCGAGAAACGTGCACGGACTGCGATCATCATTGTCTCCAGATTTGCACACCGGTCTCGACCCGGTGTCGATGGTAAGGAACTCTCGGGCGATCTCCATCGGAACTACCCAACCTGTTATCAGCCATGCGCCGCGCGTCGGACCGTCGGGCCGCGCCGGAAGCACGGTGTGGCAGGACTAGGCTGGCCGATGACACCTTCTCCAGAGAGGACCCTCCCGTGCAGCCAGGTGGTCAGTTCGACATGCAACAGTTGCTCGCTCAGGCGCAGCAGATGCAGCAGGCGGTGATGGAAGCCCAGGCCGAGATCGCGGCGACCGAGGTGGACGGCGCGGCGGGTGGTGGGCTGGTCAAGGTCACCATCAAGGCGAGCGGTGAGGTGGTTTCGCTCACCATAGACCCGAAGGCCGTCGACCCCGACGACGTCGAGACCCTGCAGGACCTGGTCATCGGCGCGGTCAACGACGCGATGGCCAACGCGCAGCGCATCGCCGCGGAACGGCTCGGACCGCTGTCCGGTGGCCTCGGCGGCGGTTCGCTGCCCGGTTTCTGAGCCGAGGTAGCAGTTGTACGAGGGTCCGGTCCAGGATCTGATCGACGAACTGGGCAAGCTGCCCGGCGTCGGTCCGAAGAGCGCGCAGCGCATCGCCTTTCACCTGCTCCAGGTGGAGCCGCCGGAGATCGATCGGTTGCAGGCCGCGCTGCAGAAGGTGCGCGACGGTGTGCAGTTCTGCGTCACGTGCGGGACGGTCTCCGACGGCGAGTTGTGCCGCATCTGCGCCGATCCGCGCCGGGACCGGACCATGATCTGCGTCGTCGAGGAGCCGAAGGACGTGCAGGCGATCGAGCGCACCAGGGAGTTCCGCGGTCGGTACCACGTGCTCGGCGGCGCGCTCGATCCGCTCAGCGGTATCGGCCCCGACCAGTTGCGGATCCGGGAATTGCTGGCGCGCATCGGGAATCAGGAGGACGGCGTCGATGTCAGCGAGGTGATCATCGCGACCGACCCGAACACCGAGGGCGAGGCCACCGCCACCTACCTGGTCCGGATGCTGCGCGACTTCCCCGGTCTGAGCGTGACCAGACTGGCCTCGGGCCTGCCGATGGGCGGCGACCTGGAGTTCGCCGACGAACTCACCCTGGGCCGCGCGCTGTCCGGGCGGCGGACCCTCTAGGCGCTGTCGCTCGCTCCGGCGGGAACGCCCCGCGGCCCGGTCTCGCGAACGCCTCTCGCGAGTAAGGTTGCGCCGCGCCTGGCTCGAGTTACCGTGTCGAGGATGAGCATCGAATTCGTGCTGACGACGCTCGTCATCGTCGCCACGCCCGGCACCGGTGTGCTGTTCACGTTGGCCGCCGGACTGTCCCGCGGCGCGCGGGCCGCGGCGATCGCGGCCTTCGGCTGCACGCTCGGCACTGTCCCGCACATGATCGCGGCGATCACCGGTCTGGCCGCGCTGCTCAATGCCAGCGCGGTCGCGTTCCAGACGCTGAAGTACCTAGGCGTCGCCTACCTGGTGTACATGGCCTGGACCACTTTCCGGGACAAGGGCGCGCTCGCCGTCCCGGAGCCGACCGGGCTCACCGTGCCCTCGGCGCGGAAAGTGATCACCTCGGCCGTGCTGCTGAACCTCCTCAACCCCAAGCTGACCGTCTTCTTCTTCGCGTTCCTCCCGCAGTTCGTACCCAGCGGCGCGCCGAACGCGTTGGCGCGCATGCTCGCGCTGAGCGGCATCTTCATGCTGGCGACCTTCGTGGTGTTCGCGGTGTACGGCGCTTGCGCCGCCGCCGTCCGCGACCAGGTCGTCTCGCGTCCCACCGTTGTCACCTGGATGCGCCGTGCCTTCGGCGCCTCGTTCCTGGCGCTGGCGGGGCGGCTGGCCGTCCAGAATCAGTGACCGTGTTCAGAGGTCGACGCGAGACCAGGGTAGGCCGGGAAAGCGGGTGCGGTCGTCGTTGGCCCAGCCCCAGATGAGGGCGGCCACGGTGGCAGGGTCTGCGACGGTGGTGCCGAAGTGCTTGTCGGGGGAGCCGTCCCGGTATTCCAGGGTGTAGGCGCCGGAGTTCTCCCGATAGGTCTGGATGTAGAACTGCTCACCGCGTTCGACGACGAGATACGGGTTGGGCGCGCTCAGCTCCGGAATCCACTGCTCGATCAGGGCTTTGGTCAGGTAGGGGAACTCGCCCCCGCCGCCGTGCGTGACGATGGCGGGCACGTGCCCGGCGGGATCGATCAGCCAGGCCAGCTGCGGATCGTAGACGGCGTAGTTCAGCGGCGTGGCGAGTTCGAACAGCAGGTGCCGTACGAAGCCGATCGCGTCGTAGGGACACGACACGTGGAGTGCCGCGCCGGTGGCGGCGCCGCCCACCGGCGCGGCACTGAGAAAGTTGTCCTCCTCGGGTAACTCCGCGTTGCGTCTGTTCAGTTCGGCCGCGATCCCGGCGACCGTCCCCGACTCGGGGACGCCCTGCTGGGTGCTCAGGTAGGCGTCGACCTCCGCGATCGACGACGCGACACCGGACGGCAGCAACACGTGGTCATAGCTCACCCGGCCAGGCTACGGAACCGCTCGGGCGCGTCGGCGGACCGTGTCGTCGTCGGTGCATCGGCAGCCGCCCGCGAGATCCCGGCAATCGAGGACGAACGCGTGGCGGGCATGGGCGAGATCGAGGCAGTGCTCGTCGGTGCATTCGGCCATCCGGCGCGCGTGCACGATCAGCGTTCCGTGGCAGTGGTCGAGGGCCGATTCGCAGGATGAACAACCTGGTGTACGCATGTGACCTCCTGGCGAGATCGTTCGTCGTGATTCGGTGATACCACCGGCACGGCCGCTGCGGTGGGATCCGCGGCCCGTGTGTCGCCCCTATCCGGCGTGATGGCAATCACTCAGCTATCTGCGTTGCTGCTGGAGTGGACACTGCCGTATCAACCAGATCAGGGCCCACGACGTGCGAAAATGACCGCACAGCCCACCGATGCGATGCGTCGGGACGATCGGTTGGTTCCGGGCGCGAACGTTCTGGAAAGCGTTCGGCGACCGTGGGGCACGGATGCGGCGGAAGCGAGGTCGGCCGGTGAGGTTGCGCGACGAGCCGCGGGAGACCGCGGCCCTCACGACCGTGCGCGAGCAGTTCGCGCGCTACCGCATCGACGGCGCCGAGACCGCCACCTACGACGAATGCGGCAGGCCGGTCCCGGGTTACCACGACGAACTGGTCGACGCCGAGGGCAACGTGCGCCGGATCTGGTCGGAGCTGTCCGCCGACTTCGCCGAACTCGGCGGGGAGGGCCTCGGCAGGCTGGACAGCAGGGTGCGCAGGCTGATCGACGACGACGGCATCACCTACCTCGAGGCCGGCGCGCCGGCCGACGCCACGGCGCCGTCGCCGTGGCGGCTCGATCCGATTCCCCTGCTGGTGGCCGCGGACGACTGGATTCGGCTGGAGGCGGGGCTGGAACAGCGCTCCCGCGTGCTCGACGAGGTGCTCACCGATGTCTACGGCCCACGCAGGACGATCGACTCGGGGCTGCTCGCGCCGGAAGTGGTGTTCGGCAACCGCGGCTATGTCCGGACCGCGCACGGCATCACCGTGCCGGGGCGGCATCAGCTCTTCCTGCACGCCTGCGACCTCAGCCGCTGGAGCGACGGGCGATTCCGGGTGCTCGCGGACTGGGCGCAGGCGCCCGCAGGCGCCGGATACGCGCTGGCGGACCGCAGGGTGGTGTCGACCGCGATCCCGGAGTCGTTCGAGCACGCCAATCCGCGCCCGCTGACGCCCTTCGCCAGGGCGCTGCGCTCGATGCTGATCGAATCGGCGCAGAACGGCGACGACGAACCGGTGGTCGTGGTGCTCAGCCCCGGCGTGCACTCCGAGACCGCGTTCGATCAGGCGTATCTCGCCTCCACCCTCGGCTTTCCGCTGGTGGAGAGCGCGGACCTGGTGGTGCGGGACGGTGCGCTGTGGATGCGGTCGCTGGGCACGCTGAAACGGGTGGACGTGGTGCTGCGCCGCGTGGACGCGGAGTTCTCCGATCCGCTGGACCTGCGGCCGGATTCGCGCCTGGGCGTGGTGGGACTGGTCGAGGTGCTGCGGCGCGGCGCGGTGACGGTGGTGAACACGCTCGGCAGCGGATTGCTGGAGAACCCCGCGCTGGCTGGTTTCCTGCCCGGGCTCTCGCGTGCGCTACTCGGCGAGGACCTGCTGCTGGAGAGTGCGCCGTCGTACTGGGGCGGGCACGACCGGGAGCGTGCGCACCTGATCGCGCATCTGGATGGGCTGGTCCTGCGCTCGGCGGTCGACGGAGCCACGCTGTTCGGACCGGAGCTGAGCCGGGAGCAGCGCGACGAGCTGAAGGGCAGGATCGGCGCGCACGGATGGCAGTGGGTCGGCCAGGAACCGGCGCAGTTCTCGGTCGCGCCCGCCGTTCGCGATCACGACGGGCTCGCCGCGGCTCCGGTCGGGATGCGCTTGTTCTCGCTGGCCCACCGCGGCGGTTACACCGTGATGTCCGGCGGTCTCGGCCAGCTGCGGCAGCGCACGACCGAACGCGCCGCGATCAAGGTCGCCGCCAAGGACATCTGGGTGCGGGCCGCGCCGCAGGCCGCGGCAGCGACGGGCACCGAGCCGCCGAGCGCGGAGCGGGAACGGCGCACCGCCCCGATCGTGGCCGCGATCAGCTCCCCGCGCGTGCTCAACGACCTGTTCTGGATGGGCCGCTACGGCGAGCGCGCCGAGGACACGGCGCGTCTGCTGATCGCCACCCACGAGCGCTACCAGGAGTTCCGCTATCGCCCTTGGCTGGAGGGCGCACAAGCGCTGCCGGTCCTCTTCGCCGCGCTCGGCCGGACCACCGCCACCGCCGCACCGGCCGAGGGACCGTCCGGCCCGGAGGCGCATGCCCCCGCGCCGCAGCAGAATTCGTCCGATCGCGACATGCTGTCACGGTCGGGTGACGTGCCGGTCGCGCAGTACGGCGACGATCGAGCGCACACGGCGGCGGCCGGATCGATCGGGTATTCCGATCACGAGTCCCAGGCCGTCCCGGCGCTGCCGGGTGCGGGCGGATCGGCGGAAGATGCCGCGCAGCCGCCGTTTTCCGGCGAACGTTCCGTTGCGGAGGGCCCGGCCGCACCGTCGCCGAGAGCCGGAGCGCCGAAAGCAGCAGGGAGCGGAACTGATCGGGAGCGAGCGGAGTGTGATTCCGGCGTGGCTCGGGTCGAAGCCGTGGCCAGGGCCGGTGCGCGACAATCGGCTACGGGCGGGGTAGAGGCCGTCGCCGAACGACCGGGTAGCGGCGCACCGACCGGCGCGTCCCGGGAGGGCCACGACTATCTCGTCGCCCTGACGATCGATCGGGACCTCCCCGGATCGCTGGCCTTCGCGATCGAGCGGTACGGCAGCGCCGCGCGGGCCGTGCGGGACCAGTTGCCGACGGACACCTGGATGATCCTCGGTGCCATCGACCGCGCGTTGGCCTGCTATCCGGGTGCGGTGGACGACCAGGAAGCGGAGCTGTCGCAGGTGCACGCACAGACCCTGGCCGGGCTGCTCGCGCTGGCCGGGATCGACGGGGAGTCGCTGGTCCGCGACGCCGGGTGGTACGTCAGGGACATCGGCAAGCGAATCGAGCGCGGTCTGGCCCTGACCGCATCGCTGTCGGCCGCGCTGACCCAGCAGTATCGGGAGGAGACCGAGCGGGAAGTCACCGAGTGGGTGCTGCGCGCCACCGAGTCCTCGGTGAGTTACCGTCGGCGGCACCGGGATTCGGTGCGCATCTCCACCGTCGCCGAGCTCCTGCTGTTCGACACCGCCAATCCGCGATCGCTGGCCTATCAGCTGGATCGGCTCCACGCCGATTTCCACGCTTTGCCCGGCGCCTCCGGCTCGTCGCGTCCGCAGCGGCTGCTCGCGGACGCGCGACGCATGCTGCGCCGCCTGGACCCCGACGACCTCGAGTTCACCGACGCGGACGACCGGCGCACCGAACTGGCCGAATTGCTGGAGGGAGTGCACTCGCGCCTGCGCAAGATGTCCGAGTCCTTCGAGACCACCACGCTGTCGCTCCCGATCGGTATCCAG
Organism: Nocardia gipuzkoensis; assembly: GCF_021183645.1. Taxonomy (NCBI): domain Bacteria; kingdom Bacillati; phylum Actinomycetota; class Actinomycetes; order Mycobacteriales; family Nocardiaceae; genus Nocardia; species Nocardia gipuzkoensis. The sequence continues at coordinate 3,140,115 of NZ_CP089225.1, forward strand.
CCGCTGTGGGGCAGCGCGCAGGTTGTCGAATGACCGGCCCAGACGGCGCGGCCCGGCGCTACCGGGTGGAGCATCGCACCAGATACGCGTACTCCGGGGAGGTCACCAGTTCGTACGGGCGGGCGTACCTGACGCCCCGCGAATTCCCCGGCCAACGACTGATCGCACACGACATCCGAATCGACCCCGCGCCGTCGGACCGATCGGTCGGCGCGGACGTGTACGGCAATCGCACCTCCTACTTCCACGTCACCACCGAGCACCGCGCTCTGACGGTGGTCGGCGAATCGCTCGTCGAGGTCGACGCCCCCGGACACGATCGCGCCGCATCGGCCGCCCAACCTTGGGAGAAAGCGCGCCCCACCGGAGCGAACGGGCCGTTCGCCGTCGAGTTCGCCCTCGACCTGCACCCGCCGGAGATCACTGCGGACCTCGTCGCCTACACGGCCGAATCCTTCCTGCCGGGCAGGCCGCTGCTGGCCGCGGTGGACGAGCTGAACACCCGCATCTACACCGACTTCGCCTACCGGTCCGGCGCCACGACGGTATCCACTCGGGTGGCCGACGTGTTCGCGGCCCGAGCCGGCGTCTGCCAGGACTTCGCGCGTCTCGCCGTCGCCTGCCTGCGCTCGCAAGGCCTCGCCGCCAGGTACGTCTCGGGCTACCTGGCCACCGATCCGCCGCCGGGGAAGGAGCGGATGATCGGCGCCGACGCCACGCACGCCTGGGCGGCGGTGTGGGCGCCCGGCGTGGATGGACACGACCGGGCGGGCCACTGGGTCGACTTCGACCCCACCAACGACCAGTTCGCCGACGAGCGATACATCACCGCCGCCTGGGGCCGGGACTACGCCGACGTCCCTCCGCTGCGCGGCATCATCTACACCGACGCGAAGGACAGCGTCATCACCGTCTCGGTCGACGTCACCGAGACCGGAGACTGATCACTCGGCACCACCACGCGGCTCAGGCGCGCAGGCGCTCGCGGCGCAGCTGGTCCACCTCGGGGAGGTCGAGGGGGGCCAGTTCGGTGCCGCCGAGGGCGCGGGTGAGCAGCAGGTCGGCGAGTTCGGGGTTGCGGGCCAGCGCCGGACCGTGCATGTAGGTGCCGATCACTGAACCCTGGACGACGCCTTCCAGCCCGTCGCCGACGCCGTTGCCGACGCCGCGGGTGACCCGGGCCAGGCCGTGCGCCTCGCCGCCGAGTTTCGTTCCGCCCCGGTGGTTTTCGAAGCCGGTCAGCGCCGCGGTGAGGCCGTCGAGCAGCGGTGCGGTGGTCACCTCGCCGATGGCGCGCTTGGGCTGCGGCGATGTGGTGACGTCGATCAGGCCGACGCCGTCCACCCGCTCGCCCGCCGAGGTCTCGTACCACTGGCCGAGTACCTGGATGGCCGCGCAGATCGCCAGTACCGGAGCGCCTTTCGCGGCGGCGCGCTGCAAGCCGGGGTAGCGCTGCAGGTGCCGGGTGGCCAGCCGCTGGGCGGAATCCTCCGCGCCGCCGAGGGTGTAGATGTCCAGGGAATCCGGCACCGGCTCCGACAGCGTGATCTCGACGATCTCGGCGTCGTAGCCGCGCATGCGCAGCCGCTGCCGCAGCACGAGGGCGTTGCCGCCGTCGCCGTAGGTGCCCATCACGTCCGGCAGCACCAGGCCGATGCGCAGGGTCGATTCGCTCATGATGCCCGCTCCTCGAGGTCACGGTTGAGATCGCGGAACGCGGTGTAGTTCGCCAGCACTTCCACATGGCCGGCGGGGCACGACGCGATGGCGCGCACCGGATCGGGCACCGTGGTGTGCTCCACGCCCGCGTAGGTCAGTCGCACGGCGAGATCGGTGGCCCGCTCACCGGCCGCCACCACCTGCACGCCTTCGAAGTGCTCGAAGCGCACGTCCCACAGCCAGGACAGGTCCTCGCCGTCGGGCACCTGGCCGTTCACCGCGATCACCAGGCCCGCCGAGGTCGGCTCGATCATCGACAGCGCCTCCTGCCACCCCGCCGGGTTCTTCGCCAGCAGCAGACGCGCGTCGTGCTCGCCGACCTGCACGGTGCGGTAGCGGCCCGCGATCTCGCGCACCGTGCCCGCGGCCGCGACCGCCTGCTCCGCATCGGCGCCCAGTGCGACGGCCGCGGCCACCGCCTGTGCGGCATTGCCGCGATTGGCCCGGCCGGGCAGCGCCAGCCGCAACGGGAAGCGCACGCCGCCCGGCCCGACCAGATCGTCCCCGTCGAGCCACCAATCCGGTTCGGGTCGTTGGAAGTCCGCGCCGGTACTGCGCCAGTGCGTCCCCTCCCAGACGATCGGCTCGCCGCTGCGGGGGCAGCTGGTCGCGTCCATCGCCCAGCCGCTGCCCGCGGACACCCACACCACGTTGGGATGGTCGTAGGCGATCGAGGTGACCAGCACGTCGTCGCAGTTGGCCACCACGACGGTGGCGGGATGCCCGGCCAGCCCGGCGCGCAGCTTGCGCTCGATCATGTTGATCTCGCCGACCCGGTCGAGCTGGTCACGGCTGAGGTTCAGCAGTACCACCGCCGAGGGGTTCAGCGAATCGGTGACGTGCGGCAGATGCAGTTCGTCCACCTCGATCGCGGCCAGCGGCGCGCGCCGGTGGGCGTTGAGCGCGGCGACGATGCCCGCGTCCATGTTCGCGCCGTCGGCCTGGGTCGCGACCGTGCCCAGCGTGCTGAGCGCGGCGGTGGTCATCCGCGTGGTGGTGGACTTGCCGTTCGTGCCGGTCACCAGCACGGTGCGCCGCTGCCGCCCCAGCTGGTCCATGACGGTCGGATCGATCTTCAACGCGATCAGGCCGCCGATCATCGAGCCCTTGCCGCGACCCGCCTTCTGCGAGGCCCAGGACGCCGCGGCCGCCGCCGCCAGCGCGAGCCGTCCACGCACCGATATCTCTGCCACGTCGCGAGTCTATGTTCGCCCCGCGATCCGGGCGCGCCGCGGTCGGGTGGCGTGGGCCACGCGGCTCAGCCCTGGTAGAGGTTGGCGGCGTAGTTCTCCGGGGAGTAGTAGCGCTCCAGCTCCTCCACCGTCTCGGTGACGTTCGTCTGCACCTCTTTGACCAGGCAGGCGGCGCTCGGCAGGGAGTCCTGCGGCCACTGTTGCGGCTCCCACAGGTGGCTTCGCATGAACGCCTTGGCGCAGTGGAAGAAGATCTGGTCGATGTCCACCTCGACGGCGAGGATCGGGCGGTGCCCGCGCACCACCATGTCGTCGAAGTACGGCGCGTCGCGCACCAGCCGCGCGCGGCCGTTGATCCGCAGCGTTTCGCGGCGGCCCGGGATCACGAACATCAGCCCGACGTGCGGGTTGGCCAGGATATTGAGGTAGCCGTCGGCGCGCCGGTTACCAGGGCGCTCGGGAATGGCGATGGTGGTGTCGTCGAGCACCCGCACGAATCCGGCCGGATCGCCCTTGGGGGAGGCATCGCAGTTGCCGTCCGCGTCGCTGGTGCTCATCACCAGGAACGGCGAGGTGGCGATCCACTCGCGGTCCCTGGCGTGCAGTGCGGCTCGCTCCTTGGTCGCGGCGCGCGGCATCACCGCGCCGAGCAACTCCCGCAGGTCCGCCGGGTCGGTGATCTCGTTCGGGCCGGTGCTCTCGCGCATGATTCGATTGAAGCACCGCCCGCGGGGACGGCGCGATCGAATTCCGTTCCGCAGAGGGACATCGATCACGTTCAGACGGGGACGTCGAACATGTTCGGCTGTCCCGCCGCGTAGCGGTCGGCGTCGATCCGGCGCAGCGGTTCCAGTTCGGGCGCGCGGAACAGGGTGAACATCCGGCAGCGCTCCGCGTTCGAACCGGACACCTCCAGAAGCGCGTTCACCGCGGCTCGCGCGGATTCGTTGGCGCCCTCCATGGTGGCCAGGTCGATGTTCGTGCGCACGTAATCGCCTGCCAGGAACAGGTTCTCCAGTGCGCCGTGCGGTTGCGGACGGTACTCCCACGACCCGGCCGTGTTGATCAGCAGTGGGTCGGCATTGGCGTTGCGCCGCTGCCCCTCCTGCCAGGTGATGCCCGGGTCGAGGAACCAAGAGTGCAGGTCGGCGTCGCGCAGCACCTCGCCGCGGTCGACCAGGTGGGCCCGGATCTGCGCCCAGGTCTCGCGGGCGATCTCCTCGTGCGTGCACTCCTTGGCCGGTTTGCCGAACACGATGCCGGGGGTGTTCCAGTCGGAGATGTCCACCGACAGGCAGTCCTGCACGCTGCCGTCGCCGAACTCGGGCAGCTTGCGGCGCCACAGCTGGTTCTGGCTGATCGAGGTGAGCGACCACGGCGCATCGATGTAGGCGGTGTGGCCGCGCGAGATCTCCGCCGGTCGGCGCAGATAGAACTGGATGCCGTTCATCCAGTCGGTGAAGAGGTTGTCCATCGCGGCCAACTCGGGCTGCACGGCGAGCACTTGCGGCGACCACAGGGTGCGTGCCCGTTCGGCGGGCAGCGCGACGACGAAGTAGTCGGCCTCGATCGTGCGCTGCGCGCCGGTCTCGTCCAGGATGCGGGCCGCGGTGATCCTGCGGTCGCGCACCTCGAGTTCGCGCACCTCGGCGCCGAGCACGAATTCCGCTCCCAGTTCCCGGATCCGCCGCAGCCACGGGTCGATCCACACCGCGTTGGTCGGACCGTTCAGCACCCGGTCGAGGCCGCCGTCGTTGCCGATCTGGAAGGGATTGCCGAGGAACTGCTCGCCCATCGTGCCGATGGTGCGCACGCTGGCCACGTTCTCCTTCGCGGCGACCATGATGCTGGTCAGCGTGCGCGAGAGCAGCGCGCGGAACTCGTGCGAGCGCGCGTGGCCGCCGACGAAATCGTGCCAGGAGGTGCGTTCCCACTGTCCGAGGCGGCGGGCGTCGCAACTGGTGTTGAAGACCAGCAGCCGTTCGGCGAAGTAGATTCCCTCGTCGGCGGGCATTTTCAGCGCGGTCGACAGCGCGGCGCCGAGCGTTTCACGGAAGGCTTCGTGGTTGAAGCCCGAGCGGGCGCGCGGGCCGAGCGGGACGCGGAAGTCGTCGCCGCCGCGCCGTGCGAATCGTGCCTCCGGCACGGCGACGAGGTTGTCCCAGACTCCGTTGGCGTTGCCCGGGAAGGGAATTCGCCGCATGGTGTCCGGCACGTGCTGATAGAAGCCGGGGAAGAAGCGGAAACCGTGCTCGCCGGGCAGATCCGGCCGTCCCCCCGCTCCGGTGCCCGGTACGCCGACGCTGCGGGCTTTGCCGCCCCATGCGCGCTTTTCGTAGACGGTGACCTGGAATCCGCGTTCCGCCAGCTCGTGGGCTGCGGTGAGGCCGGCGACACCACCGCCGAGCACCGCGACCCGTCCTCCGCCGGGATTCGCCGCGGCCGGCGCCGGTAGCGACGCACCCGCCGTCAGCGCCCCCGCTGTAGCCACCCCCGCTGCGACCGTGTTACGAAGCAGTGCTCTTCGCGATACGGTCCATCGATTTTCTGCCATGCGCCGCTCTGCTGCCTAGAACCGGGACCAACTTCCACGCCGGGCACTACTGTAAGGCGGCAATCCGAGCATCTCGCACCGACCCCGCGAAGCGATCGGCGCACTCTGCGGAATCTGTGCGATCGAGCGCACGCGGGTCGGCCGGATCGCGGCGTGACCGCCCGTTCAGGCCGGGTGGCCGGATCCGGCCATCGCGGGGGTGCCCGGTGTCCCGGTGCGGACATCCATCGTCGCCGCACGCGGCTTGCTCGACGTGGCGGCGAACGCGCCCGCCAGCACCACGACGCCGCCGACCAGCGACAACGGGGTCGGTGTCTCGTCGAGGACAGTCCAGGCCGCGGCGATTCCGACGACCGGAACGAGCAGCGAGAACGGCGCGACCAGACCCGCCGGATAGCGCCCGAGCAGGTAGGTCCACAGTCCCGTACCGACCACGGTGGCGAGGACGGCGATATAGGCGAGGGCCAGGAGAGCGGGCAAACCCTCAGTCGTGAACAACTCGGCCAAGGCGCGAGCGCCCGTGGTCGGTCCTTCGGCGAACACGGACAGCGCGAACAGGGGCACCGGCGGCACTGCGGTGGTCCACAGCATCAGGTGCAGCGGGTTGACGCCGAGGGACTCGGTACCGGCCAGGCGCGCGCCGATGTTGCCGAAGGCCCAGCCGAGCCCGCCCGCGAGGGTCAGCAGCACGGGCAGCAGCGCGGCGTGTTCCAGCCGGTCCCAGCCGATCACCGCCATGCCCGCCACCGCGACGGTGATGCCCCCGACCTGCACCGGCCGCATCCGCTCGCCCAGCAGCAGCGTGCCGAGCAGCACGGTGAACGGCGCGGAGGATTGCAGCACCAGCGAGGCGAGGCCGGTCGGCATGCCCACCCGCATCGCGGTGAACAGGAACGCGAACTGCAGGATGCCGAAACCGGTGCCGTACAGCAGGATCCAGCGCATTCGCACCGCGGGACGCGGGATGAACAGCAGGGCGGGGACCGCGAGCACCGCGAAGCGCAGTGCCGCGAAGAAGAACGGCGGGAAGTGGTCGAGCCCCACCCGGATGGCGAGGAAATTCAGTCCCCAGAGCAGGACGACGGTCAAGCCGAGCAGGCGGTCGCGGTTGGTCACATCCCCATCGTGCGAGTTGCTAATGATCAGAACAATCGAATAATTGTGGATCAATAATGTAGTGTTGCTTAATGGACTTGACCTCCGGCCCCGCCGTTTCCGGGCCGCCCATGGCGCTGGAACGGCTCCGTGTGCTGCGTGAGCTCGCCGATCGGGGCACCGTCGCCGCCGTGGCCTCGGCGCTGTCCATGACGCCCTCTGCCGTCTCACAACAACTCAAGGTGCTGGCCAGGGAGGCCGGGGTGGCCCTGCTCGAACCGGACGGCAGACGGGTGCGGCTCACCGACGCGGGCCGCGCCTTGGTGGTGCGCGCCGACGAGGTGCTCGCCGCCATGGACCGCGCGGTCGCCGAGATGGCCCACTATCGTGGCTCGCCGCGCGGGCGGGTCCGCGTCGCGGTGTTCCCCTCGGGTGGTGCGTTGCTGCTGCCCCATGTGCTGCCCGGCATGGTGGACAGCGGAGTGGAGGTGATCGCGCGAGACGAGGACGTGCCCCCGTCGGAGGTGGCGCGACTGCTCGCCGACTACGACGTGGTCCTGACCCACCGCGACGAACGCGCCGCGCCGATCGCCGACCCGCGCGTCGCGACCCGGGCGCTCATGCGCGAGCCGATCGATGTCGTGGCCGCGCCGACCCATCGGCTCGCGGGCCGTTCGGCCGTCGCGCCGGAGGAATTGGCCGACGAGACCTGGCTGAGCGTGCGGGGCGGTTTCCCGGTCGACGACGTGCTGCGCTCGATCGCCACCGTGACCGGCGTACAGCCGCGGATAGCACAGCGCCTGAACGATTTCCGCGTCATCGAGACACTGGTGGCCACCGGCTACGGCGTCGCGCTCATGCCGCGCTACGCCGTGGGACACCCCGCTCTCGCGGTGCTGCGGTTGTCGGGCGTGCGTGCCGCCCGGATGTACGAACTGGTCACCCGCCCGCGGGCCGATGCCCGTCCGGCGGTCGCCGCCGTGCTCGCTGCTTTCGAATCGGCCGCCGCGATCGCGACCACCGACGTGGGCGCGGTGAGCGGAAAAGACACCGCCGCACGAGGATGATCTCGGGCGGCGATGTCGAGTCGCCCTGCGAACCGATCAGAATCCTTGCGGCGGCTGGTACTGCCGGTAGGGGTGCTGGGTCTGCGAGCTGACGTAACCGAAGTCGTCGGCGACCATCGCCGCCAGTTCCAGCAGCGCCCGCCGTGTCGGCTTGCTCACCAGTTCCAGATCGATCTCCGCGCCCTCGGCGAGGTGGTCGTCGAACGGGACCACCTGCACCGCGCGGGTGCGGTCGAGGAACAGCTTGCGCAGCTGGTCGAGATCGACGGTGGACGCGCCGCGCCGGGAAGCGTTCACCACCACGACCGTTCGCTCCACCAGCTTGCCGTAGCCGTGGTGGTCCAGCCAGTCCAACGTGGCCGACGCGCTGCGGGCGCCGTCGATGGCGGGCGAGGTGACCAGCACCAGCGAGCTCGCCATATCCAGCACGCCCGCCATCGCGGAGTGCATCAGACCGGTGCCGCAGTCGGTCAGGATGATGTTGTAGAACGACTGCAGGATGCCGATCGCCTTGCGGTAGTCCGCTTCGCTGAACGCCTCGGAGACCGCCGGATCCTGTTCACTGGCAAGCACTTCCAAGCGGCTCGGCGCCTGCGAGGTGTGCGCCCGCACGTCGGAGTACCTGGTGATGTGCTGATCCTCGAGCAGGTTGCGCACGGTGGAGCGGGTCTGGCGCGGTACCCGGTGCGCGAGCGTGCCCAGGTCGGGGTTGGCGTCGATCGCGATGACCCGGTCGCCGCGCTGCGAGGCGAAGGTGGAGCCGAGACCGACCGTGGTGGTGGTCTTCCCGACGCCGCCCTTCAGCGAGAGGATCGCGATCCGGTAGTCTCCGCGCACCGGTTGGTTCACCCGGTCGACGAGATCCTGGTAGACGATGTCGGCCGCCGACTCGCCCGGGTTGATCATGCCGCCGGACGCCTTGTGCACGGCACGGCGCCAACCGCTTCGCGGCGCCCTGCGGGCCCGCCTGAGCAGGTTCAAATCGTTCACCGAATGCCCCGGCTGGCCGGGCTGCGTCAGATGCTGCGGCTGGAACGGTTGCGCCGGCTGATGCGGATTAGGTCCACCCTGCCAACCCGGCGGCCCGTCCTGCCAACCCGGCCCTTGCGGTTGCCCCATCGGCGGGGGCGGCGGTTGATAGGCGGGCGGCGGAGGCTGATGCGTCACCGGCGGGGGCGGTGGCGCCCAGCTGTAGATCGGGCCGCTGGGCTGATCGGGTTGCGGCGCAGCGGATTCGGGCGGCCCGGAGTCCACGGGCACCCGCCGGACCAAGCCGTCGCCGCCGATCTCCTGGCGGTATTCGCCGTAACCGGGATTGGGCCCGTCCGGCGGCGTGGCTATGGGGTGGCTACCGCTGTGACTCGGCGGCGGCTGAAATGCGCCGGTAGGGAACGGCTCCCCGGGAAAGGGCGACGGCGGCGGATACGCGCCCGCGCTCGGCGGAGCGTAGGAACCGTACGGCTCGGCAGGTCCGGCTTGTGGGGGAGCCCAGGACTGCGCTGGTACGGCAGCCTGCGGATAGGCCGTGGTCTGCTCCGTCGAGCCCTGTGGCTCCGGCTGTTCGGGCTGCGCGTCCGGCTGGGCAGGCCCATCCGCCGTGTCGGTTTCCTTCGCTTCCGTGCCGCCGGCCGGTTCGCCCGACGGGTCGGTGGCCGATGACTCCGCGTCGCTGACTTCGGCCGTATCCACGGAATGACTCTGCAGCCAGGGCGGAGAGGTCGGATTGTGGTCGTTTGTTGTCACGGTTCCCCCATCTGCTCGGGAATTCGAGCAGAGAGCTCGGCGCTTGGAGTGCGAATCCAACGCTAGCACGGGGTTCGCTACGCCGTGGCGCGGTGCATGCCGGAGGTGGGGAGCGATAGGGCCCCTGACAAGCGGTCTGCGCCAGCAGGATCGGGCGCCGCGCGGTGGAACCGTCGCGGCGCCCGTCCGGATGGGTGCTGGGATGCGCTGTCAGTGCGACCGGTTCACCGCCGACACCACCGCGCGCAGCGACGCGGTCGTGATCGAGGTGGCGATGCCGACGCCCCATACCACCCGGTCGCCGATCGCGCACTCCACGTACGCGGCGGCCTGCGCGTCATCGCCCGCGGACATGGCGTGCTCGGAGTAGTCCAGCACCTCGACGTCGAAGCCGACCGCGGCGATCGCGTCGATGAACGCCGCCAGCGGTCCGTTGCCCTTGCCGGTGATCTCCTGCTCGACGCCGTCGACCTTCACCACGGCCACGATCGAGTCGACGCCGCCGTCGGTCTCCGACGCGGTGACCTTCTGGCGCATCCGCTCCAGCGGGCGGATCGGGCTCAGGTACTCCTCGTGGAAGACGTCCCACATCTCCTTGGGCGTCACCTCGCCGCCCTCGCCGTCGGTGATCTTCTGGATCGCCTGGGAGAACTCGATCTGCAGCCGCCGCGGCAGCGCCAACCCGTGGTCGGTCTTCATGATGTAGGCGACGCCGCCCTTGCCGGACTGCGAGTTCACCCGGATGACCGCCTCGTAGGTGCGGCCGACGTCCTTCGGGTCGATCGGCAGGTAGGGCACCTCCCAGGTGATGTCGGCGACGTCCGACTCGGCGGCGTCGGCCGTGGCCTTCATCGCGTCCAAGCCCTTGTTGATGGCGTCCTGGTGGCTGCCGGAGAAGGCGGTGTAGACCAGGTCGCCGCCGTACGGGTGACGCTCGTGCACCGGCAGCTGGTTGCAGTACTCGACGGTGCGGCGGATCTCGTCGATGTCGGAGAAGTTGATCTGCGGGTCGACGCCGCGGGAGAACATGTTCATCCCCAGGGTGACCAGGCAGACGTTGCCGGTGCGCTCACCGTTGCCGAACAGGCAGCCCTCGATCCGGTCGGCGCCGGCCTGGTAGCCCAGCTCGGCGGCGGCCACCGCGGTGCCACGATCGTTGTGCGGGTGCAGCGACAGCACGATCGAGTCCCGGCGGGCCAGGTTGCGGCTCATCCATTCGATCGAGTCGGCGTAGACGTTCGGGGTGGCCATCTCCACGGTGGCGGGCAGGTTGATGATCAGCGGCTTCTCCGGCGAAGGCGCGATGATCGCGGAAACCGCGTCGCAGACGTCCTTGGCGTATTCCAGCTCGGTGCCGGTGTAGGACTCCGGGCTGTACTCGTAGCGCCAATTGGTGTCCGGGTAGCGCTTCTCGGTCTCCAGGCACAGCGCGGCGGCGTCGGTGGCGATCTTCTTCACTGCCTCGCGATCGGCGCGGAACACCACCTTCCGCTGCAGGATCGAGGTGGAGTTGTAGAAGTGCACGATGACGTTCCGCGCGCCCGCACAGGCTTCGAAGGTGCGTTCGATCAGCTCCGGACGGCACTGGGTCAGCACCTGGATGGACACGTCGTCGGGGATCGCGCCGTCCTCGATGATCTCGCGGACGAAGTCGAAATCGGTCTGGCTCGCCGAGGGGAAGCCGACCTCGATCTCCTTGTAACCCATCCGCACCAGCAGGTCGAACATGCGGCGCTTGCGGGCCGGGCTCATCGGATCGATCAACGCCTGGTTGCCGTCGCGCAGGTCCACCGCGCACCAGCCGGGCGCCCGGTCGATGACCCGGTCCGGCCAGGTGCGGTCGGGCAGCGTGATCGGCTCGACCTCCTCGGCGAACGGCCGATAGCGGAACGTCGGCATCGAGGAGTTCTTCTGTTTGTTCCACCCGGGCTGGTCGGCGGGAGCGGGTTTGCTCGGTGCCGTGATCGTGCGGGTGGTTGATACGAACGCGTCAGCAGGGGACATGGGGGTTTCTCCCGAGGATGTCGTTTTTCCCAATGGGCTGGGTCGACCGGCGCGGCAAAACCCCGCGACGGGAGCCGGTCCGATCAGACCCCGTCGCGGCGGTCGAGAAGAAGTGCCCGCTGCATGATGTCCGAGAGTTTACCGTGCCGCCCAACCGCCGGGAAGGGAGGTCCCGTCGTCGGGTGATCCGACGATCCGGCTACCGTTCGGTCCGGCAGTGGACAACGCTGGTACGGGCCCGGTGCCCGACCGGACGTCGAAGGATTGGCTATGACCTGGCTGGAGCAACTGGCCGTCTTCGGTGCCGGCATCGCGGCGGGCGGCATCAACACGATCGTCGGCTCGGGCACGCTGATCACCTTTCCCGTACTCCTCGCGTTCGGCCTTCCTCCGGTGACGGCGAATGTGTCCAACACCATCGGTCTGGTCCCCGGCTCGATCAGCGGCGTGCACGGGTACCGCCGCGAACTCGCGGGCCAGCGCGACCGGCTGACGCGCTTGGGCACGGCCTCGCTGCTCGGCGGCATCACGGGGGCGGTGCTGCTGCTCGTCCTGCCCGCCGGTGCATTCAAGGCGATCGTGCCCATCCTGATCATCGTGGCACTGGTGCTCGTCGTCGTGCAGCCGCGGCTGGCGAGCTGGGTCAAGCGCCGCAGGGAGAACGACGGCGCCCCGGTGCCGGAGCACGGCGGCCCCATCCTGTTCGCCGCGGTCTACGCCGCGGGCGTCTACGGCGGGTACTTCGGCGCGGCCCAGGGCGTGCTGCTGATCGGATTGCTCGGCGTTTTCGTGCACGACGACATCCAGCGCCTCAACGGGGTGAAGAACGTGCTGGCCCTGATCGTGAACGCGGTCTCGGCGCTGATCTTCATCGTCCTGGCGGACGTGGACTGGCGTGCGGTGGCGCTGATCGCGTTCGGCTCGATCATCGGCGGGCAGCTCGGTGCGCGAATGGGCAGGCGGATGCCGCCGACCGCACTGCGCGCCGTCATCGTGGTGGTCGGCCTGATCGCGGTGATCCGGCTGGTGACGTCCTAGAGCCCGGGTAGTGCCGTCAGGAATCTCAGGGTCGGATGTCAATCCTCAGGGTGACGACGGCCGCCCGGCGCGGGGCTCAGGATGAGTGCCGTGCCTAGCTGGAAGATCGTCATCGTCGCCGCGCTCGCCGGGCTGCTACCCGCCGTGAGCGGCTGCGCCGGACCGCCGAGCCGACACGAATCGGCGGTCGCGGACCTGGTCGCGCAGGCCGACGCGGTCCCGACACCGCAACTGGACTGGGCGCCGTGCGCCGAGCCGGGGCTGAGCCGATTCGACTGCGCGACCGTGCAGGTGCCGGTGGACTACGCGCACCCCGACGGCCCGGCCCTCGGGCTGGCGGTGGTGCGTCAGCGGGCCACCGACCCGCAGCGGCGGATCGGCACGCTGTTCTCCGCCGTCGGCGGTCCGGGCGGTTCGGGACTGCGCTGGGCGGCGGAGGGGGAACTGCTCGGCGGCGAACTCGCGCGCCGCTTCGACGTGGTCACCTTCGACCAGCGCGGGGTCGGCCGCAGCGGCCAGGTGCGCTGTTTCCCGGACGCCGAGCGGCAACGCCGGTTCTGGACCGGCGCGTTGCTACCGCCGGCGAATCCGGAACAGGAGCGCGCGGCCGACGTGGCGAGCCGCGAGCTGGCCGCCGGTTGTGCCGCGCACGGCGGCGCACTGCTCGGGCACCTGACCACGGTCGACGCGGCGCGTGATCTGGACCTGCTGCGCCGGGCCGTCGGCGATCCGCAATTGACCTACGAAGGCGGATCCTATGCGAGCTATCTGGGGCAGGTGTACGGCGCGCTGTTCGGCGATCGAGTGCGTGCGCTGCATCTGGCGTCGATGATCGATCCGGACGCGTACACCAACGACACTCGAAGCGGCATCGAGAGCGCCGCGGCCGGGACCGAAGAGGTATTCGGTGAATTCCTCCGCCTGTGCGCGGACGCGGGCCGGGCGGGCTGCGCGTTCGCCGCCCAGGTCGGCCAGAGCGATGCCCTCGTGCAGGGCGGCGCGGGCGACCCGGTCCGCCCCGCCGATCTCCGGGCGCGCAATGATGCTGTGCTGCACCGTCTTCGCGCGGCGCCCCTGGTGGTGGGGACCGGCGCGCGGGCGCGGACGCTCACCTACAGCGAGGTGCTGTCGGCGCATGCGCTGCTGCTGTACGACCCGAAGGAGGGCTGGCCCGCCCTGGCCCGACTGCTCGCCGAACTGGAGCGCGGCCCGGCGGGGGACCCCGACGCCGTGCGCGAGATACTCGCGGCCACCGCGCAACCGTACGACTTCCTCGACTCGTACACCGCTATTTCGTGCGCCGACAACTCTTTTCCACGCGATCCGGGTCAATGGTCCGCATTGGCAAGGGAACTCGCGAGTGTCAGCCCGACCTACGGCGCTTTCTGGTTGTCGCTGCGCCAAGCGTGCGCGTCCTGGCCGTCCCCGCCGGAGGGATACGCCCAGCGGTATACCGGCCCGTGGATTCTCCGGTCGGACACCCCGGCTGTGTTGGTCAACAACCGATTCGACCCGGCCACTCCGCTCAGCGCGGCGCGGCGCGCGCAGCAGGAGTTGGTGAACGCCCGGTTGGTCGTCGTCGAAGAGGGCTACGGGCACACTCCGCTCAACGACTGCACCAGGAAGCTGCGCGAGCGCTATCTCGTCGACTTGCACCTACCGGCGCCCGGGGCGACCTGCCGCCCGGACGAGCTGCCGTTCGGTCGATAGCCAAAACGGATATCTGTTCACAAAACGGGAATACCGGTAATCTGCGCACGCTAAGCCTGATGATGGAAGGTGACCGGTGCGTAGACGTGCCTTGTTCAAGGCGGCGGGCACGGCCGCCCTGCTCGGTGCTGTGGGAACGATGGCGGGAACGAGCGTGGCGTCCGCCGACCCGGTTTGGGAGGGCTTGTTCCGCACCTGGGTGCCGGAGATCTTCGCCCCGATTCCCGACCCGCCGGAGCATTCGCCCGCGATCGTCATCGGCTCGGGCTTCGGCGCCGCGGTGACCGCGTTGCGCCTGGCCCAGGCCGGGATCGCGACCACCGTGCTGGAACGCGGCTCGCGCTGGCCGAACGACCCGTGGCGGGAGATCTTCACCGGCGACGACCTGCCCGACGGCCGCGGCTTCTGGCACCGCACCCAGTTCACCGGCGTCACCAAGGTGCCCATGCAGTTCGCCAGTTTCGGCGGGGTGCTCGACTGCACCGAGTACCCGGGCATCGACGTCTGGCGCGCGGCCGCGGTCGGCGGCGGCTCGGTGATCTTCAGCGGAGCGATGATCGCCCCGCCGCGCCGCTTCTTCGACCACGTCTTCGGCGGCACCGTGGACTACGGCGAGATGGAGCGCGTCTACTACCCGCGCGTGCGGGAGATGCTGCGGCTGAGCCCGATGCCGGCCGACATCTACAACTCCTCGCCGTTCGCGCATTCGCGCGCCTGGGACGATCAGGTCCGCAAGGCCGGTTACCAGCCCCAGGCGAACGACTCGATCTTCAACTGGGACATCCTGCGCGGCGAACTGGCCGGTGCCACAAGGGCTTCGGCCACCGCGGCCCGCAGCAATCTGGGCAACTCCAACGGAGCGAAGTTCGACCTGAACCAGAATTACCTGGCGTACGCGCAGGGCACCGGCCGGTGCGGGGTCTTCCCCGGCCACCGGGTCGATGCCATCGCACAGGAGTCCGGCGGCCGCTACGCGGTCACCGTGGCGAAGCTCTCGCCGACCGGTGACGTGCTGGGCACCCGCAGCCTCACCTGTGATCGGCTCTTCCTCGGAGCGGGCTCGATCGGCACCTCCGAACTGCTGGTGCGCGCCCAGGCCACCGGTGCGTTGCCGAATCTGAACGAACACGTGGGCGACGGCTGGGGCACCAACGGTGACGTGGTGCTCGCCCGCGGCGCCAGCGCGCTGGCCGGTCACGGCCAAGGTGTGCCGAGCGCGAGCCGGATCTTCGACGAGTCCGGCGTACCGCTGACCCTGGAGAGCTGGTACATCCCGGGAATCCCGTTCGAAACCGGCGCGCTCGCCTCGCTCGGCATGGTGCTCGACCCGACCCGCGCCCGGTTCGGCTACGACCGGGGCACCAACCGCGTCGGGCTGAGCTGGTCGACCAAGAACCGGGACGACACCGTGGCCGCGGCCCGGGCGGTCGACCGTCGGATCGCCGAACGAGCGGACGCCCTCGTCGAGTACAGCGCCCTCGGCTACGACGCGAACGCCCTGTTCACCGCGCATCCGCTCGGCGGAGCGGTGCTGGGCCGGGCCACCGACGGCCACGGCCGCGTGCACGGTCATCCCGGCCTCTACGTGATGGACGGCGCCGCGATACCCGGCAGCACCGGAACGGTCAACCCGTCGCTCACCATCGCCGCGCTGGCCGAACGCAATATCGAGGCGATCGTTCGCGCCGGTCGCTGACCGATCCTGCGCCGGGCGGGACAGTCCGCTCGGCGGGGTATCGCCATCCGTGCCGAGCGTGCTTTCCGCGTACTAATGTCGGCGACACCGTTCGGCGTCGAAGGGATTCGCAGTGTCCGCTCCCACCCCCAGCTCGGGCATCGAGAGTTCGCCTGTCGACAGATACGGCCTGCGGGAACCTCCACAGCCGCAGGACTATCCGCGCAAGCCGCCGATGCTGTGGACGGATTTCCTCATGCTGGCGCTGGCCATCGTCTCCGTGGCGTTGGTGGCGTGGATCACCTTCTTCCCGGTTTCCGGGCACACCTATCGCGTGATCGTGGTCGTCGACTGGACGGTGTGCGCGGTGTTCGCGATCGAGTTCGTCTGGCGCTGGCGCCGCGCGGGCTGGCCGTGGACCTTCCCGTTCGTCTACTGGTACGAGGTCCTCGGCATGATCCCGGTGACCAGCCCGTTCTTCCGCGGCTTCCGGCTGCTGCGGATCGTGGTGATCGTCGTCCGGCTCGCCCGGGTGGCCGACCGCGTGTTCGGGGACCGGGTGACGGCCGCTGTGGTGAACCGATTCGTAACGACCATCGTCGACACCATCCGCCGTCCGATGACGATCGCGGTGATGGACGAGGTGGCGCACGTGCTGCGTACCGGGCACTACACCCGCAACATCGCGGCCGCGCTGGAGGAGAACCGCGCCGAACTGGACGAGATGATCCTGGAGTTGATCAAGAAGGACCCGCGGGCGGGCCGAGTGCGCTACATCCCGTTCCACGACGAGATCATCCGGCTGATCGCCGACACCACCTTCCGCATCGTGTTCCAGGTGCTGGAGGATCCGCGCACCGACGAACTCGTCGCGGATGTGTTGCGGGAGAACATCGATCAGATCCGCGACGCGGTCCGCGACGGTGTCCGGGTGCCGCCGTCCGCGTACGGGAAAACACCCGACGGGGATTGCGTGCGGCATCGCGTCAATCGGCTACCGCGTGCCTGATCGCGTCCCGTGGCTGCGCCAAACGCACGGTCTCCCAAGCGATCAGCGCGACCAGGACGAGGCACAGCAGCGACAGCGAAGCCAGCGCGGGCAAGGCGCAGGCCAGCGGGATGAGGGCCAGTAGCACCACCACGGCGATCACCCGCGGCACCGTGATGGTGCCCGTGGCGAAGTGCTTGAAGCCCACCAGGGCGATCAGGTACAGCACGACGCCGCCGTAGAGGGCGTAGAGCGGAATTCCGTACAGCGGGTCCTTCAAGGTGTGGTGTGAGGAGTCCCCGACGTAGTAGAGAACCTTCTTCAGCCCGAGCGACAGCGCGATGATCCCGACGATCATCGGGAAATGCCAGAAGGTGTAGGAACCCTGCGCGATCTTGATCTGCCGCTTGCCCTCGGCGCGGACGAGTTCGTGCTCCACCGCCAGGGCCGCGACGTCGAAATACGCCCACCACAGCAGACCGGAAACGGCGAGGCCGAGCAACGAGCCGAGCGCGATCGGCCAGGAGATCGGCAGACCGGCTACCCCGATGCCGATCGAGACGATCGATTCACCGAGCGCGACGATGATGATCAGCCCGTAACGCTCGACGAAATGCCTCGCCGAATTCAACCGCCAATCGGTGCCCGCGAACAGCGTCCACAGGTAGTCGCCCGCGATCGCGGCGATCCACAGCGCGATCTGCGCGGCGCCCTCGGTGAGCGCGGCGACGACCAGCAGCGTGGTACCGAGGGTGATCGAACCGAGCGCCCAGCGCAGCAGCTGGCTGCGCAATTGCGGGTCCTGGGCACTGGCCAGCCAGAATATCCCGACGTGCACCAACCGCACGATCAGGTACGCGACGGCGAAGACCAGGGGCCCGAACCATCCCCCGGCTATGTCGTCGAACGCCTCGGGGATGGTGAGCGCGGCGAGGAACGCGCCGCCCATGGCCGCGAACATCGCCACCCGTGCGATGCCCTCGTCGGCGCGAACGACATTGCCCAGCCAGGAGTAGGCGATCCACAGCCACCACATCACCGCGAGCACCAGCAGCGCGCGCAGCGCGTTCTTGGCGCTGGTGTCGTCCGCGACCAATCCGGTGACCATGGTGAACGCGAAGACGAGCACCAGGTCGAAGAACAGCTCGAGCTGGGTTACCGAGCCGTCTTGGGCCATCGGCTGGAACCGCGCTCGTTTGGAACCGATCATGCCGCTCATCGTCGCACCTCGGCCGGTTCGGCGCCGGTTCGCTGCCGCGCCCGCCCGCCTGTTTCGCGCAGAGCGCAGCATCGCCCGCGGCTACACGGGTAGGTAGGTCTCCGTTTCGGGGAACCGCTCGGCGAAATCGATGAAACACTCCACGACCACTTCGTTGGCCTTGCGGAAAGTGCGTTTGAGCAGAAATCCCGGAACCGGGAGGGGCAGATAGAGCTCGACGTGGTACCAGACGTGCGTGCCGTCCACGCTGTCGGACACCTCGAAAAAGCCGCCGCCCCGCACACCCCGGGTGCTGTCGGCGACGACCCAGGAAGACCGGTCGTCGGTCCAATCGTATTCCAGCACTTGCAGATCCGCGCTGCCGAGCAGCTCCGCGGCGAGAAAGACGCGCCGCGGCCTGCGCCGTGCGTCGCGGGTCGCGACCCGCACGTCGCTGTAGGCGGACGACCATTCCGGAAGCGATTCGACCGCCGTCAGAGCGTCCATGACCTGTTCGGGATCGGTGTCGACGAAGAATCGGATATCCGTTTTGGTGCGCATGGCATACCTCCGACCCCCGGATGGACAAGTCGGCCCGATTGTCTCCGCGATTTGTCCGGTTCGTCAACTTGACTGTGCCAGGCGGAATCTCGGCTAACCGGATAGCATGTCGTTATCTGGTCGAGATCGGCGATCGGCAACCGCGGGAACACCTTCCAGGTGGAAGGAAGGGGGTCGAGTGGGGCCTCGCGCGCCTACGATCGGAAGCCGAATGATCGCCGGTATCCGATGCCGTCGGTCCGGTCGGGAGGTTGCCATGAAATACGCCGAACTGCTGGCGCAGACACGGGACGCGATCACGGTGCGCCGGGTATACGGAGAGCCTTTCGAATCCGGCGGGGCGACGATCATTCCCGCCGCCGCGGTCGGGGGCGGCGGTGGCGGGGGCGGCGGTACCGGGAACGGTCCCGATGGGGAGGGCGCGGGCGAAGGCGCGGCGTTCGGAGTGGGCGCCAAGCCCGTCGGCGCGTTCGTGCTGCGCGACGGTGAACTCACCTGGCATCCGGCCGTGGACGTCAATTCGATCATCGAGACCGCGGGCAAGGTGCTGATCGCGGCGATCGTGGCTTTCGCGCTGACGCGCCGCGGCTGGCGACGCGCCTGAGCCGCGCTGCCGGATGAGGTTCGTCAGCCGACGCCCGGTTCGAGCGAAGACGGCGTCTTCGCTCGAACCGGCGTCACGTTCATTCCGACGTGGCGGGCTCGACGATCGCGTCGGGCCCTGGATACACCAGCGACTCGTGACCGTCGGAGAACCGCACCACGTACGGTGGCGTCCCGTCCGGTCCGCGGACCTCGATGATCTCGGCCAGGTGATCCCCTTCTCCCACCACGTGCCCGTGCACGCAGAGTCGATCTCCTACATGTGCCATCATCGCCCCATTATCGAACGGCAGTGCTGCGCGTCACAACCACTCGCGGCAGGTCGCGCGTGGCGATTCAGTCCTCGGCGCCTATGACGCGCTCGACCGCGGCTTCGATCAATTCCCGGCTCTGCTCCTCGGTGAACACCTCGGGCAGCGTGAGCCGATCGACGATCAGCCAGTTCAGCGCGAGGTAGAGCAGCAATACCGACTTCTCGTCGCCGGGCAGGCCGGCGGCCAGGTGGTTGCGCACGTTGTACTCGATGTCCTCGCGCACCCGCTCGGTCAGCACCGCGCGCAACTCCGGTCGCCGCGTCGCTTCCAGGCGCAGTTCCAGCAGCGCCAGGTAGCCGGTGCGGAACGCCTCGATGCGTCCGACCGTCTCCCGCATCAGTTCGATGATGTTGGCGCGGGTCTTCGGCCCGTCGGTCAGCTTGGCCATGGTGGCCTCGCTCGGCTGCAGCCGCTCGTAGAAACGGCGGCCCGCCTGGGTCAGCAGGTCGTCGCGGTTGGCGAAGTAGTTCGATGCCGTGCCCGCCGGTACACCGGCCTCCTTGTCCACCGCGCGGAAGGTCAGCCCACGGGCGCCGTCGCGCGCGAGGACTTCGATCGCGGCGTCGACCAGCGCCTGTCGTCGTTCCGGGTTGGTCCGCACTTGACACCACTCCATTCGTAGTACTACTTTCAAACCACTTCGAACAGAGTACAGCGAGATGGGCGGTAAGGGTATGCGAAAGCTGGTCTATTACGTGGGCGTGTCGCTGGACGGCTACATCGCGGGCCCGGCGGGGGAGTGGGACTTCTACCCGTACGACACCGAGATGGCCGCCTGGGTCAACGCCGAATACCCGGAATTCGTGCCGAGCCACGTACGACCGCACGCCGGCATGGCGGTGGGCGAGCCGAACAAACGGTGCGACACCGTCGTGATGGGTCGCGGGACCTACGAGCCCGCCCTGTCCGAAGGCGTGGCCAGCCCGTACGCGCATTTGAAGCAGTACGTGGTGTCCAGCACCCTCGGCCGGATCGACGACCCGGCCGTCGAACTGGTCGAGCGGGACCCGGTCGGGCTGGTACGGGGCCTGAAGCAGGCCGAAGGCGGGGACATCTGGCTCGCGGGTGGCGGCAAACTCGCCGCCGAACTGCTCGGCGAGATCGACGAGATGATCATCAAGAGTTACCCCGTCGTCGCGGGCGGCGGCATATCCGCGTTCGCCGGCCCGTTCCGTCCCACCTTGTTCACCCCGGTCCGGCGTAAAGAGTTCGGCAACGGCGCGCAGGTCACCTGGTTCACCCGGGCCTGACCCGGTCGTCGCCGGCACCGCCGTGCCCGGTTTCGCGGGCGAGTTCCGCCCGACGCTGTTCCGGCCGGCCGAGCGCGATCCGGCGGCGTCAGCTCGCGTCGGTGAGGAACGACAGCCGCACCTGCCGGTCCGGGTTGTCGACATTGAGGTCGACCAGCGCGATCGACTGCCAGGTGCCGAGGGCGAGCTTTCCGCCGAGTACCGGGACCGTCGCGTACGGCGCGATCAGCGCGGGCAGCACGTGCGAGCGGCCGTGCCCGCGTGAGCCGTGGGCGTGCCGCCACCGGTCGTCGGCAGGCAGGAGATCGCGTAGCGCGGCAAGCAGGTCGTCGTCGCTGCGCGCGCCGAGTTCCATGATCGCGATCCCGGCGGTGGCATGCGGTACGAAGACGTGCAGCAGCCCGTCACCGCCCGCTTCGCGCACGAATGTCGCGCACTGCGGCGTGATGTCCTGTACCACTTCACTGTGGCCCGTTCTCACCTCGAGCAGCGTGCTCTTCATGCGCACATCGTCCCCCATTCGCGGTGGCCCGCGCGGGGGGATCGGGATCGGATGCGGCTGTGGGCTTTTCCACAAGCCGGGTAGGTAGCGGCAAAACCGCTGGCCCCGGCCGGTACCCTGAATGACTGTTACCAGTTTGTTGTCGATCTTGGAGGACCCTGTCGTGGCTCTCGTGGTTCAGAAGTACGGAGGATCCTCGGTGGCGACCGCCGAGCGGATCCGGCGCGTCGCTGAACGGATCGTGGAGACCAAGAAGCAGGGCCACGATGTGGTGGTCGTCTGCTCCGCCATGGGTGACACCACCGACGAGCTGCTCGATCTCGCTCAGCAGGTGGCGCCGTCGCCGCCCGCCCGCGAGATGGACATGCTGCTCACCTCGGGTGAGCGCATCTCCAACGCGCTGGTCGCCATGGCCATCCACTCCCTCGGCGCCGAGGCCCGCTCGTTCACCGGCTCGCAGGCGGGTGTGATCACCACGGGCGCGCACGGCAACGCGAAGATCATCGACGTGACCCCGGGCCGCGTCCGCGCCGCGCTGGACGAGGGCCTCGTCGTGCTGGTCGCCGGCTTCCAGGGCGTGAGCCAGGACAGCCGGGACGTCACCACGCTGGGCCGCGGCGGCTCGGACACCACGGCCGTCGCACTGGCCGCCGCGCTGGACGCGGACGTCTGCGAGATCTACACCGACGTGGACGGCGTCTTCACCGCCGACCCCCGGATCGTGCCCGACGCGCAGCGGCTCGAGCAGGTCTCCTACGAGGAGATGCTGGAACTGGCGGCCTGCGGCGCCAAGGTGCTGATGCTGCGCTGCGTCGAATACGCCCGCCGCTACAACGTGCCCGTGCATGTGCGCTCGTCCTACACCGACAAGCAGGGCACCTACGTTTACGGATCGATGGAGGACATCCCCTTGGAGCAAGCAATCCTCACTGGCGTCGCGCACGACCGCAGCGAGGCCAAGGTGACCGTGGTCGGACTGCCGGACGAACCGGGCTACGCCGCCAAGGTGTTCCGCGCCGTGGCCGACGCCGAGATCAACATCGACATGGTCCTGCAGAACATCTCGAAGATCGAGACCGGCAAGACCGACATCACCTTCACGCTGCCCAAGACCGAGGGCGCCCGCGCGGTCGAGATGCTGACCAAGCGGCAGGCCGAGATCGGCTTCTCCCAGGTGCTCTACGACGACCACATCGGCAAGGTGTCGCTGGTCGGCGCGGGCATGAAGAGCCACCCCGGCGTCACCGCCACATTCTGCGAGGCGCTGGCCAAGGCGGGGGTGAACATCGACCTCATCTCCACCTCGGAGATCCGGATCTCGGTGCTGGTCAAGGACACCGAGCTGGACGAGGCGGTCCAGGTGCTGCACAAGGCGTTCGACCTGGGCGGCGACGAGGTCGCGGTGGTCCACGCGGGAACGGGGCGATAAGCCATGGGAGTTCGCGTAGGAGTCGTCGGCGCGACCGGACAGGTCGGCGCCGTCATGCGGAAACTGCTGGACGAGCGCAACTTCCCCGCCGACGAGGTGCGGTTCTTCGCGTCCGCGCGTTCGGCGGGCAAGACGCTGCCTTGGCGCGGCCGCGAGATCGTCGTCGAGGACACCGAGACCGCGGATCCATCCGGCTTGGACATCGCGTTGTTCTCGGCGGGCGCCACCATGTCCCGCGTGCAAGCGCCGCGTTTCGCCGCGGCGGGTGTCACGGTGATCGACAATTCCTCGGCGTGGCGCAAGGACCCCGAGGTCCCGCTGGTGGTCAGCGAGGTGAACCCGGAGCAGACCCGCAACCTGGTCAAGGGCATCATCGCCAACCCGAACTGCACCACCATGGCGGCCATGCCGGTGCTCAAGCCGCTGCACGACATCGCCGGTCTGCGCCGCCTGATCGTGTCCAGTTACCAGGCGGTCTCCGGCAGCGGCCTGGCCGGTGTCGAAGAACTGGTGAGTCAGGCCCGCGCGGTGATCGATGACGCCGAGCGGCTGACCCACGACGGCCGCGCCGTGGACTTCCCCGCTCCGAACAAGTACGTCGCGCCCATCGCGTTCAACGTGCTTCCGCTGGCCGGTTCGCT
The DNA here is from genome assembly GCF_021183645.1 of Nocardia gipuzkoensis. Lineage (NCBI taxonomy): Bacteria > Bacillati > Actinomycetota > Actinomycetes > Mycobacteriales > Nocardiaceae > Nocardia > Nocardia gipuzkoensis. Next base: position 3,163,399 of record NZ_CP089225.1, read on the forward strand.
GGTCGACGACGGCTCCGGCGAGACCGACGAGGACCAGAAGCTGCGCAACGAGAGCCGCAAGATCCTCGGCCTCCCCGATCTGGCGGTCAGCGGCACCTGCGTGCGCGTGCCCGTCTTCACCGGCCACTCGCTGTCGGTGAACGCCGAATTCGCCGAACCGCTCTCCGTCGAGCACGCCAAGGAGATCCTGGCCAAGGCCCCGGGCGTCAAGCTGGTCGACGTGCCGACCCCGCTGGCCGCCGCGGGCATCGACGATTCGCTCGTCGGCCGCATCCGGCAGGACCCTGGCGTGCCGGACGGCCGCGGACTCGCGCTGTTCATCTCCGGCGACAATCTGCGAAAGGGCGCCGCCCTCAACACGATTCAGATCGCCGAAGTACTGCTCAGCAACCGCTGAGGTCTTCCCGATCCGAACGGGCCGCGGGGTTCCCGCGGCCCGTTCGTCGTTTCCGGAGCCGAGTCAGTGGGCCCGCAGTGGTACCATATATTGTACTACTGGCTGGGAGGAATGATGGCTTCGGCGATTACCGCGAGTGAAGCGCGCAGAAACTTGTTCCCCCTGATCAGGATGGTCAATGAGGATCACGACACGATCGAGATCGTGTCGAAAGGGGGGAACGCCGTGCTGATGTCCAAGGAAGATTACGACTCGCTGATGACGACCGTGGAACTGTTGAGCGGTCGCGACGGGGCCCGCCTACGCCGGTCGATCCAGGAACTCGAGGGTGGTGGCGGCGTCGAACGCGACCTCATCGAATGAAGGCCGTCTTCTCCGAAGCCGCGTGGGAAGAGTATTCGGCGTGGCTACAGCGCGACCGGCTCGTGCTGAAGAAGGTCAATGTCCTGATCGAGGCAATCCTGGCCGATCCCTTCGAAGGCATCGGTAAGCCTGAGCCTTTGAAGCATGACTTGGCGGGGTACTGGTCACGCCGGATCACGCAGGAGCATCGCATCGTCTACCGAATCGTCGACGACGCGGTTTGGATCGCCAAGGTAGGAAAGCACTACGACTGATCCTGGCGTGCTCGGCGAAAAGGGCTCGCTCGGCGCACGGCGCGGCTGTTAGCCTGCGCCGATGGCTCATCCTCATCCTCAGGTGTTTCTCGGCGACCGGATCGTGGCGGCGGACGCCGCGACGGTGGGCGTCGCATCGTCGGCGGTGCTCTACGGACTCAGCGTCTACACCGTCTTCCCGGTGCACGTGGATGGGGCAGCGCGTACGGCATTCCGATTGGACGATCATTTCCGTCGGCTCGAGGAGTCGTGCAAGATCATCGGGATCGATCGGTTCGCGGCGGAGTGGGATTTCGAGCGGTTTCGTGCGGCCGTGGTGGAACTGATCGCGGTGAACGATCCGCGCGAGGACGTTTTCGTGCGGGCGACGGTACACGTGGTCGAGTCCATTCCGGGGACCCGGGTGCGGGGCTGCGCGATCCGGGTCAGCATGTTCGTCTACGACGCGGTGCCGATCGTCCCGCAGGACGGCATGCGCCTGAAGTCGAGCCCGTGGCGGCGCATTCCGGACAACGCGATTCCGTCTCGCGCGAAAGTCAATGGGGCGTATGTGAATTCGGTGCTGGCCAAGCAGGACGCGATCGACAGCGGCTACGACGACTGCGTCTTCCTCGACGGTAACGGGCACGTCTGCGAACTCAGCGCGGCGAACATCTTCCTCGTCCGCAACGGCACGCTGATCACGCCGGACGTCTCCTGCGACATCCTCGACGGCATCAACCGCAGGACCGTTCTCACTGTGGCGGCCGAAGACGGCATCCCGGTGGTCGAACGCACCGTAGACCTCACCGAGCTGTACATCGCCGACGAAGTTTTCGTGACCGGCACGTCGGCCGGTGCGGCGCCGGTCGTCGAGGTGGACGGCCGCGTGGTCGCGAACGGTGTGCCCGGCCCGATCTCGCAGGCGCTGCGCAAACGCCACTACGCGGCACTGCGCACCGACAACGTGCACGGCTGGGTCACGGACTTGTCCATCGCCCAGTAGGCCACGGGGGCCGCTCAGCGGATGCCGGGGGTGCGCGGATCGGTGCCGAGGCAGGCGAGGATGGCGCAACCCGGCGGGGTGTCCGCGAACGGCGGTGCGAGCGGCTGATTCAGGCACGAGAAGACATTGCAGCCAGGGTAGGCGGCGGGCCCGATTCCGAACACCGCGATCAGAATGTCCGCGTCGACGAAGCGCCGCGGGTCCAACCGCAACGGCGGCTCGACGTACGGGCCCGGGTCGGGCACCGGCCGGTCGTAGAAGGCGTCGAACACCTTGCGGAAGAATTCGTAAGGCAATTCCTGCGTGTTCTGCACGACTCCGGACAAGCCCTGACTGCTGACGTTTCCGAAGACGCCGGTCCACACCACTGTGAGATCCAGACTCGGGATGACGAAGACGTTCTGTAGCCCCAGGCCGGCCATCGCGTACACGTCGCGGGGCAGGTAGTCCGCGATCTCGGCGCAACCGCTCCCGAGCCAGAACAGGTATCCGTAGCACGCGTTCGTGGGTGACGGCGTGCGTGCCTTCCGCAGGTAGTCGAGGGAGACGATCTGCTGTTCGCCCCAGCGCCCGTCGTTGCTCACCAGGAGTCCGAGCTTCGCGAAATCGTTCGGCGGGATCATCAGGTGGGCGTAGCCGTAGGTGTTCCCGGAGCGGTCGCGGGCCCAGTAGTAGTCGCTGCGGAGAATGCCGAGGGGATCGAACAGTTCACGCTGCGCGAACTCTTGCATGGGTTCGCCGACGGCCAGTTCCAGCACGTAGGCCAGCAGGTCGACATTGCGCTGGCTGTAGGTGAAGACGGTGCCCGGCGGATTGTCCAGCGGCACCCCGAGCGCCTGCACCGGGCTGTCCGGGTCGATCGGGATCACGCCGGTGACACCCTCGGTCAGCACGCCGACCCGCATACCCGAGGTCTCGGTGAGCAGGTTCTCGATGGTGATCGACCGGTGCTTCGCGTCGCCGAGCCCTGCGGGCAGATAGCGGTCGATCGGTGCGTCGAGATCGAGTTTTCCCTGATCCGAGGCAATCCCGGCGAGCAAGGAGACGACGCTCTTGGTCGAACTCCAGATGTTCCATGCCACATTGCCGGTCTGGTTGTTGGTCAGCCCCTCGCCGATGAGGCAGTTGTGCCGGAATATCTGCACGTTGAATCGGTTTCGCCCGGCCGCGAACGTCAACGCGTCCTGCAGCTTCACCGAATCCAGCCCGACCTGTTCCGGTGCCGCCCGCTCCAGATCACGTCCCGAGGTGACCGCGCAGCGCACCTGATCACCGGGCGCGGCGACCGCATTCCCGGCGAAGAGGTTGCCCGCCACCAGCGAAACCGCCGCGACTCCCGCCAGGAATCCACCGAAACGCCCCATGCGCAAAGGCTAGCGCTCTTCGGCCTGTTGACGCGGTCAATAGGCGGGGTGTGTGGCGGGTAACTGGACGTTCGATATCGGCATCGGTCGGCGGCTATCGGCGGTAGCGCTTGCCCAACACATACAACGCACCGCCGAGCGCGAGTGCGCCGAGCCCGGCGAGCACGGAGTCGAGGGGCAGCGAGAACCCCACGACGACGCAGCCCACCGCGCCGACCACGGGTATCCACCGGGGCGGGCGATTCTCCTCGGCGGTCAACGTGGCGGCGCAGATATTGGCGATCAAGTAGTAGAAGAGCACGGTGAACGAGGAAAATCCAATGGCCGCGCGCAGATCGAAAAGCGCGGCGACCACGGCGACGATCGCGCCGACCACCAGTTCCGCGCGGTGCGGCACCCCGAACCGCGGATGCACGGCGGCGAGCGCTCCCGGCAGATAGCGGTCCCGCGCCATGGCGAGCGCCGTGCGCGATACGCCGAGAATCAACGCGAGCAGCGATCCGGCCGCCGCGAGCACCGCGCCGATCCGCACCACAGGAGCGGCCGCCGGAACGCCCGCCGCACTGACCACGCGCGCCAGCGGGTCGGCGGCCTGGGCCAGTCCGCCCGAACCGAGCACACTCAGCGCCGCGACCGCCACCAGCGCGTAGACCGCGAGGGCGAGTCCGAGTGCGATCATGACGGCGCGGGGAATGGTGCGTCGCGGTTCGCGCACCTCTTCGCCGAGCGTGGCGATGCGGGCGTATCCCGCGAACGCGAAGAACAGCAGTCCCGCTGCCGTGAGCACATCGCGCGGACCGATCCGGCCGGGCAAGACCGTTGCCGCCGAGTGCGTTCCGGCCAGCCCGATCACGATCACCACGGCCAGCACCGCGAGCACCGCCGCGACGATCATCCGGGTCGCGAACGCCGACTTCTGCACCCCGGTGTAGTTGACGGCGGTGATCGCCACCACCGCCCCGACCGCCACGGCATGCGCCTGCTCGGGCCAGGCGTAACTACCGACTGTCAGCGCCATCGCCGCACACGAGGCCGTCTTCCCCGCGACGAATCCCCACCCCGCGAGGTATCCCCAGAACCGTCCGAGCCGCTCCCGGCCGTACACATACGTTCCACCGGACACGGGATACAGCGCTGCCAGCCGCGCCGACGACATCGCGTTGCAGTACGCCAGCAGCGCCGCCACCGCGAGCGCCACCAGCAACCAACTCCCGGCCGAGGCCGCCGCGGGCGCCAGCGCCGCGAATATCCCCGCCCCCACCATCGCCCCCAAGCCGATCACCACCGAATCGGTGAGCCCGAGCCTCCGGTGCAAGGTCCCGTCCTGCGACGCCATGAGGTGCATCCTTCCGCACCATCCCCGCCGCCGCAGCGCGGGTACGACTCGGCGAAGACCACGAGGTTCGACGCAAGGACGGGGCGCGTTCAGCCGAGTACGGTACAGCGCCGCCGGATTCGCGAGGAACCTGGCGGCGCTGCGAGTTCGGACACCATGCCGGCGTCACATCCGTGGTCGACGTCCCACAAGCGCCTCTCGGCGGGTGGTCGCTCGTAGCGACGAAGGGGTGCGGCCCGGGGCTGTCCGGACGCCGACGTTGGGTGTCGACGTCCCACAAGCGCCTCTCGGCGGGTGGTCGCTCGTAGCGACAAAGGGTGCGGCCCGGGGCTGTCCGGACGCCGACAGGGTGTTCAACCACCGGCCCGCGCAACCTATTCCGGCGCCATTTTGTGACGCTCGCCACTTCTTCCGGCCCTGTTGGAGGCAGTGATCGGCGCGTCCTGGCCGGCAGGAGCGGCTCTCGGGGTCCCCTCTTTTCTTGAACGAGTCCAGATCCTTTTCTTGACTTATTCCAGAAAAGGGCGAGACTCGAAGCATGCACACCCACGGCACCGCCCCACGCGAGTGGTTGCGATCAGCAGGTCTGCGGGTTACCGCCCCGCGGCTCGCGGTGCTGAACGCGGTCGTCGCCCGGCCGCATTCGGATGCCGACACGGTGGCCGCCACCGTCCGGGAAGCGCTGGGTTCGGTATCGACGCAGGCGGTCTACGACGTCTTGCACGCTTGCGTGCGCGCCGGGATCCTGCGCCGGATCGAGCCTGCGGGCTCGTCCGCGTTGTACGAGACCCGGATCGGCGACAACCACCACCATCTGGTGTGCCGAAGCTGCGGTGCGGTCGCCGACGTCGACTGCGCTGTGGGCGCGGCCCCCTGCCTGGACCCCTCGGACGCTCACGGATTCGTGATCGATGAAGCCGAGGTCGTCTTCTGGGGACTGTGCCCGACGTGCCGTTCCGAGTAGCGGTCCACCCCTCATGCCCGGGGCAGCCCGCCCGGGACGATCTTCACCAGCCGAGGAGACTCCATGACCCAACCGACGACCACGAACACCGGAATTCCGGTCGAGAGCGACGACGAATCGCTCACCGCGGGCGCGCAAGGCCCGATCCTGCTGCACGACCACTACCTCATCGAGAAGCTGGCCCAGTTCAACCGCGAACGGGTGCCCGAACGCATCGTGCACGCGAAGGGCGCGGGTGCCTACGGTGAGCTGGTCGTGACCAACGACGTCAGCAAGTACACCAAGGCGAAGCTGTTCCAGCCGGGTGCGCGCACGGAATCGCTGGCGCGGTTCTCCACCGTGGCGGGTGAGCAGGGCAGTCCGGACACGTGGCGGGACCCGCGCGGTTTCGCGGTGAAGTTCTACACCGAGGACGGCAACTACGACCTCGTCGGCAACAACACGCCGATCTTCTTCATCAAGGACCCGATCAAGTTCCCCGACTTCATCCGGTCGCAGAAGCGCCTGCCCGGCAACGGTCTTCGCGACCACAACATGCAGTGGGATTTCTGGACCCTGCGCCCGGAGACCGCCCATCAGGTGACCTGGCTGATGGGCGACCGCGGCATCCCGAAGACCTACCGGCACATGAACGGCTACGGATCGCACACCTACCAGTGGATCAATGCCGCCGGCGAGCGCTTCTGGGTCAAGTACCACTTCAAGACCGACCAGGGCAACGAGTTCCTGACCCAGGCCGATGCCGACCGGATCGCGGGCGAGGACGCCGATTACCACCGCAAGGATCTGTGGGAGGCGATCGAGCGCGGCGAGTTCCCGAGCTGGACGGTGTACGTGCAGGTCATGCCGGTCGCGGAGGCCGAGGGCTACCGGTTCAATCCGTTCGATCTGACCAAAGTGTGGTCGCATCGGGACTACCCGCTGATCGAGGTCGGCAAGTGGACGCTGAACCGCAACCCGCGCAATTACTTCGTAGACATCGAGCAGGCCGCGTTCGAGCCGTCGAATGTCGTTCCCGGCATCGGCTTCTCGCCGGACAAGATGCTGCTCGGCCGCGTCTTCGCCTACGCGGACGCGCACCGCTACCGCATCGGCACGAACTACGCGCAGCTGCCGCCGAATCAGGCCAGGGCGGCGGAGGTGAACTCCTATTCCAAGGAGGGCGGCATGCGCTACCACTACAACGACCCGAATGTCCCCGTCTACGCGCCGAATTCGTACGGCGGCCCGCACGCCGACCCGGAGCGGGCGTCCGACGGCGGCATCTGGGACTTCGACCCGGCCATCGTCCGGGCGGGCTACATCCAGCACGCGCAGGACGGTGATTTCACCCAGGCGGGCGCCCTCGTGCGCGAGGTGCTCGACGACGCGCAGCGCGAGCGGCTGGTGGACAACATCGTCGGCCACGTGCTCGGTGGAGTGCGGGAGCCGGTGCTCAGCCGGGTCTTCGAGTACTGGAAGAACGTGGACGCCGACCTCGGCAAGCGGGTCGAGGAGGGCGTGCGCGCCGGGCTCGCCGACTGATCGCCGCTCGCGGGCAGGTGCGCGTGACGGCGTGCACCTGCCTGCGGCGTGTCCTGCCGATCCTGTTTGCCCGGTGAGTGCCGGGATGTCAGAGTGATGGCATGTCTCGGCTGACACGCGACTATCGGGTGGCACTGGCCGCCGCATTGGCGCTACTGGCCGGTTGCGGTGCGGAAACCGATGCGGCGCAGCTCGGCTCGGCCGCCTCGAGCGTCCAAGCGGGTCCCGCCGCGAACGCGAGCCTGGACGAGGTGGAGGCTCGCTACGGTGCGCAGGTAGGGCTGTCCGCCGTGGACACCGGTACCGGCGAGACGGTGACCCATCGCGCCGACGAGCGTTTCCCGTTCCTGTCCACCTTCAAGACGCTCGCGGCCGCCGCACTGCTGCACGCGCATCCGCTCGATACGGGATACTTCGAGCGGGTGATCCGATTCCATGAGGCGGATCTGGTCGAGCACTCGCCGGTGACCAGCGCCGCGGTGGCCGGTGGAATGACCCTGGCGCAAGTGGCGGAGGCCGCGATCACCCGGAGTGACAACACCGCGGGCAACCTGCTGCTGCGCGAGCTCGGCGGACCGGAGGCGCTCACGGCGTTCCTGCGCACGCTCGGCGATCCGACGAGCAGGCTCGACCGCTGGGAAACGGAACTCAACACCGCGATCCCCGGTGACGAGCGGGACACCACCACTCCGGCCGCTCTCGCCGCGGACTACCGCGCGGTGGTGCTGGGCGACGCGCTCGGTGCGCGGGAACGGGATCAGTTGATCACCTGGCTGAAAGCGAACACCACCGGCGCCGAGCGCATCCGCGCCGGGCTGCCCGCGGGCTGGGTTACCGGCGACAAGACGGGCACCGGCTCTTACGGTTGCGCCAACGACGTCGCGGTCGTCTGGCCGGAGGGTGGCCGGGCGCCGATCGTGATCGCGATCCAGAGCCGCAAGGCGGACCTGGACGCCGAGGTGAACAACGCCCTGCTGGCGGAAGTGACGAAGGCGGTCGTAGACCGTCTGCGGTGACAGCCAGGGTGTCACTCGTTGCGCGTGTGCCCCGGCAAGGCGGACTCGGAGGTCCTCGCGACCTCCATATCGATCTCCTGGATCTGGAGCGTCACGCCGTCCGGATCGACGACCCGCAGGCTGCGACCGAAGTCCTCGTCGTGGATCTCGTAGTCGTAGCCGCGAGCCCGCAGCCGGTCGGCGACCACTTCCAACTTCTCGTCGGTCGCGAAACCGAGCTCGACCGAACCGGCCGGGCGCCCTTTCGACACCCTGAAGTCGTGGACCCCGACCGCGCCCGCGTCGCCCGAGAGTTGCGCCCAGACATCGAGGCTCGCATCCGGGTCGAGCGCGAGGCCGAGACCGGCGTAGAACGTTCGGCACGCGTCCACGTCCGCGACGTACCTGATGGGCAGGACAGTAAGCATCTTCACTCCTTCTCGAACAACTGGTCCGAGTATGGAGTGACGCCGTGCGCCGTGGCCCGCTCTGCCGGGCTGTACGCCGGGATCCGACACGCGACGCGGTGTATCTGACGGATTCCGTCACGGCTGACAGTCGCACCGGCTGTGCCGAGGCCCGATCGGCGAGACCTCGAACAGAGGGGCTCTGCGACGTGCCGTAGTAGACCTGGCCGGGTGGGCGGCCAGGTTCGGACACCTACAGCAGGCCCCACCAGTAGAGCAGGCTGGCCAGAATCCAGACCACCACGGTTTCCATCGTCGCTCCCAATCTCCTTGGCGCACTTGTCACCATCATCCCGCGATCCGGGGCCGGGCGGTAGGCGCTTGCCTGGTCACCACTTGGTAAAGCCCGTTCACCTGCGATTTTGATCTTGCAAGGTGTTCTTAAGTGCGCGCCAAGCCCGCGCCTGCATTCTTTGTACCGCAGGGAGGACAAGCCTCCGCCGGAGGTGCGAACCGGGGAACGACCTGTCTCGAGGGGTGACAGGTCGGGCTCTCGGGGGTGCAGTCCGCCGGGCCGGTCTACGAGGGGTGGCCGGCCCGGTGGGCGCGGGACGCGCAGCGATCGCTCGCGCCGGCTCTTCCCGGAGCTGACCGGCAACGAGACGGTCGTTGCCGCTGCCGAAGGTAACCGACGAGTGTGCGGCGCCGTGTCCGACGAGGAGCGCGGCTGGGCCGGTGGTGAGGGTGACCGGCCCGCCGAACTGAAACCCGTTCTAGACACTTCGCTTGTATTGTCTTACGGTCGATACATGGTGAACGCTGCGTATCAGCCAGCTCCGGTCTTCGAACTTCGCTCCGGGCCCACGTGGGCCTCTCCGTGGGAGATGTACGCGGCGCTGCGCGAGCACGATCCGGTGCAGCACGTCGTACCGCCCGCGCGCCCGGAAAACGACTATTGGGTGCTCACCCGGCACGAGCACGTCTACGCGGCGGCGCGCGACAGCGACACGTATTCCTCCCGCGACGGCCTGACGGTGGAATACGGCGAACTCGACGAACTCGGCCTGACCGACAACCCGCCACTGGTGATGCAGGACCCGCCGCAGCACAGCGACTTTCGCAAACTGGTCGCGCGCGGGTTCACGCCGCGCCAGGTCGGGGAGGTCGAGCCGGTGGTCCGCCGGTTCGTGCGCGACCGGCTGGACGACATCGCGGCCCACGGCGGCGGCGACATCGTCGAAGAGCTGTTCAAGCCGCTGCCGAGCATGGTGGTCGCGTACTACCTGGGGGTGCCCGCAGAGGACCGGGCGAGGTTCGACGGGTGGACCGACGCCGTCGTCGCGGGCAGCATCGATCGGACGAACACCAAAGCGCAGGCGGCGTCGGCGGAGATGATGGGGTACTTCGCGGAGCTGATCAAACGCAGGCGCACCGATCCCGGTGACGACACCGTGTCACTGCTCGTCCAGGCCGGAATGGCCGCCGACGACGCGGACGTGCGCGGCCTGGTCCAGATCCTCGCCTACACCTGGACCATGGTGGCGGGCGGCAACGACACCACTACGGGCCTGCTGGGCGGCGCGGTCCAACTGCTGCAACGGCATCCGGATCAGCGCGCCGCGCTCGCGGCGGAACCGGACCGGATTCGCGTCGCGGTGGAGGAGTTCGCCCGGCTGACCTCGCCGGTGCAGGGGCTGGCCCGCACGACGACGCGCGAGGTCGAACTGGCCGGGAAGACAGTGCCCGCGGGACGCAAGGTGTTGCTGGTGTTCGGGTCCGCCAACCGGGACGAGCAGGCGTTCGGCGCGGATGCCGCCGACCTCGACATCGACCGGAATCCGCAGCGCATCCTCACCTTCGGGCACGGCCCGCACCACTGCCTCGGCGCGGCCGCCGCGCGGATGCAAGCCCGGGTCGCGCTCGAGGAGTTGCTCGATCGGTTCCCTGAGTACGTGGTCGACATCGACGCGGTCGAGTATGCGAACGGTCCGTATGTCCGCAGGCCGACTACTGTGCCGTTCCGGTGCACGGCGTGACCGCGGAGTGCCTCGATCGTGCCGGAAGGGACACACAGTATGAGTGGCGATTGGCTCGCCGACGGCCGCGCCGAGCTGGCCGCTGAGCGCATCCTCGACGCGGTGCGCGCGCTGTTCATCGACAAGGGCGTCAGCGGTGTCGGCATGGCCGAAGTCGCCGACGCCGCAGGTTGTTCCAGGGCGACGCTGTACCGCTACTTCGAGAATCGCCAGGCGCTCTACGTGGGGTTCGCGGGCCGGGAGGCGCGTCAGCTGGTCGAGCGGGTCTGGCGCGACCGGGCGGTGCCCGCGAGCGCGGAGCCGGGGGAGCCGTTGCTCGGCACGTTGACCGCGTTGCTCGCCGAGGTGCGCAAAACGCCGCATCTGGCGGTGTGGTTCGAACCGTCCAACGCGGGTATCGTCGCCCAGCTGGCGAATTCGCCGGGCGTTGTCGACGCGCTCGCCACGGACTTCGTCGCCGGATTCCGCCCCGGGCTGTCCGCGCTCGCCGCCAAGCGCGTCGGTCAGTGGGTGGTGCGGGCGATGGTGTCGCTGCTGACGCTGCCCGGTGCGGGGGAAGACGACGAGCGAGCGATGCTGCGGAATTTCGTGCTGCCGTTCCTGCTCGACGAGCGCACCGTGATCGACTGATCTCGGCACGTCATCGACCGCGAGCAGCCTGACCGAGTCCGGTCGCATCCGCAGCCGAGCTCTGGCGTACCGTGCTCCCGACCAGGCGCGCCGAATCCCGGTCGCCGCACGCGCCGACGGCTCACGGACTCAGTTGCCGACGGTCACCGTCGCGTAGTCCGGCAGATCGTAGGTCTCGGTCTTGCTGAGCATCCGCATCATGACCGGACGCATCGCCTTCGACATCATCACCCTGCTCAGTGCGTGTCCGGCGCGAATGCCGAAGCGCGACTTGGGCGTCATGGCGCTCAGACCGCCCGGCTGCAACTGCTGGGCCTTCTGCACGAAGGGGCGCAGCACCTCTTCGTAGCGGGCCAGCCCCGCTCCGGGGTTGTCGGCGTGCGCGGCGAGCTCACCGGCCAGGACGTACGCGCCCACCAGCGCCATGGCGGTTCCCTGCCCCGTGAGCGGTGAGCCGCAGTATCCCGCGTCGCCGAGCAGGACCACCCGGCCCTGAACCCAGCTCCGCATGTCGATCCTGGCCAGCTCGTCGAAGTAGAAGTCCGGCGCCTCCGACACGGCCGCCGCGATGCGGGCCGACTCCCAGCCGCCGCCGGCCAGGCGCTCGCGGATGAACTGCTGCTGTGCCGCGACGTCCCGGCGCAGCGCCGGATCCGCCGCGGCGCGGATCACCACGAGCGCCTTGCAGGTACTGGGGTCGGCGTCGGGCCGCATGCCCAATCCCGTTGCTCCGACCAGCGAATGCATCGTGAACCAGTGCGGCTCCAGGTCTTGCGGCCGCGGCAGCGTGAAGAACGACATGTACCCGCCCAAGTACGTCGCGAACTCCTCCTCGGGGCCGAACACCATCCGGCGCGTGGCGGAGTGCAGGCCGTCCGCGCCGATCACGATGTCGAATCGCTCGGCGCCGCCGGAGGCGAATGTGACGTCGGCGCCCGCGTCGTCCGGCCGGATCTCGGTGATCCACTCCCCGTACCGGTAATCGCCCCCGCCTTCCGCGGCGAGCAGGTCGAGCAGCACCTGGTTGAGATCGCCACGGGTGATCTCGATTTCGGCGACCGCGCCCTTGCCGTCGAAGAGTTCGGCGGACATGCGGAGAATCTCCCGGCCCGCGTCGTCGACGTACTTCATGCCGCGCTCGTCGAGCTGGTATGCGCGGATGCCGGGCATCATGCCCATGCGCTCGGCCACTTCCCGGCTCGGTCCGCGCAGGTCGACGGCCTGCCCGCCCGGCCGTGGCGCCGCGGCGCGCTCCACCACGGTGGCCCGGATACCGGACCGGAGCAGTTGCAGCGCGACGGCATTGCCGCCGATGCCGCCGCCTGCGACGAGTACGCGGAGCTGACTGCTGACGGACTTGGCGCTCATGACTTGCCTCGACTCCCACTGGGTTGACCAAATGTCTCAGACATATGTCTAACACAAGCTGGCACAAGTGTCTAGCACAAATGTCTGAGTGTGGGGCCGAAGAATGGCCGTGGTGGCGAGGGACTCTCGCTACCACGGCCTATCGGCGGATTGCCGGAGCTAGGAACGATGTTGCAGGTACGTGCGCCAGCTCGCGTGGTGGGTGATGTCGGTAGCGGTGCTCGCGGCCTCGTGAGTGCAGCTGAAGCCGACGACGTCGCGGCCGTCGGCGAGTTCGATGCTGGTCAGGGCCATAGGAGGGGGCAGTTCGGCGAGAAAGCTGCCCAGTCCGGCCGTGGAGACGCGGAAGAGTTCGCCTTCGATTGGAGCGCCGCGGCCCGGTCCGTGCCGCACCAGTCCCGGCTTGGGCGGCGTGGTGTCCAGTGCGGTGAGGCGGTAGGCGTCGGTGGTTCGGATGCCGCCGAGAAAGCGGGCGCCGAGCTGCTCGAGCTGCCAGTGCAGCGGTTGTCCGCGCAGGTGGGCCCCGAAGACGGCCAGGTCGACACCACGATCGACCAGTAGTGGCGCACTGTCGAGTCCGAGCAGGCGGGCAGCGAGGTCGATCGCCACCTGATCGGCGAATGCCGGGGTGACCAGCATGACTCCGAACGGCGCGCCGTCGGCGGTCGATGCGCCGGGGACGGCGACCGCGGCCATGTCCAGCAGATTGCAGAAGTTGGTGTAGGTGCCCATCCGCCGGTTGATCGCGATCGGATCGGCTTGCACCGCGGCGATACTCGGGTGCTCGGTGGTTGTCGGCAACAGCAGTGCGTCGAAGCCGTGCAGCAATTCGGCCGCCGTCGCTTTCGCGCGGGCCAGCGTGTCGAGATCGGCGGCGAACGCCGGGCCGGTCTTCGCTCGCGCGGCGCCGATGATGGCGGCGACCGTGGGATCGGCGCTCGCGGGGGCGGTGTCCAGGAACGCGCCGACCGCGGCATAGCGTTCGGCGACAAGTGCGCCGTCGTAGAGCAGCAGCGCGGCGTCGAGCAGGGCGGAGATGTCGATCTCCTCGGTTTTCGCGCCCGCGTCGGCAACCCCGGCGACGGTGCGAGCGAAAGCTTCCCGATACGGCTCGCTGAGCGCGGCCAGATCTTCCGCGCGTGGCACGGCGACGCGCGGCGCGAGCGGGGCGGCCAGCCGGACGTCGGCGGGCCAGCTCCGGCTGCGCGGATCGCGCGGCTCCGGTCCCGCCATCACCGCGGCCGCGGTCACCGCCAGGTCGAGGTCGGCGGCGAAGACCGTCACGGTGTCGTAATCGGCGCAGGCGGGCACGGTCCCGTGTGCCGGGATCACACCGAGCGTGGCCTTGATGCCGACGATCCCGTGCAGCGCCGCGGGCACGCGACCGGACCCGGCGGTGTCGGTGCCGATGCCGATGTCGGCGACCCCGAGCGCGACCGCCGCGGCGGAACCGGAACTCGACCCGCCCGACACCAGCTCCGGGTCCAGCGCGTTGCGCACCGCCCCGTACGGGCTGCGCGTCCCGACCAGCCCGGTGGCGAACTGGTCCAGGTTCGTCTTGCCCAGCACCAGCGCGCCCGCCGCGGTCAATCGCTCGATCGCCGCCGCGGTCACCTCCGGCAGGTAGGCGAACTCCGGGCAGGCCGCGGTGGTCGGCAGGCCGGCCACATCGATGTTGTCCTTGACCGCCACCAGCAGTCCGGCCAGCGGCAAGGTCTCCCCGGCGGCGACCCGCTGCGCGAGCGCGGCCGCTTCGGCGGCGACCTCGGGTTCCGGTCGCAGCGTGATCCACACCTCCGGCCGATCGACCTCGGCGATCCGCCGATAGGCGGCCGCGACGCGTTCGACGGGGCCGGCGGTGTTGCCTAGGACGCCTGGGGGCATTCAGTCGACTCCGATCACGACTAGGGGAGTACCCGGCTCCACCTTGGCGCCGGGGGTGGTCAGGACCTTCAGCACGGTGCCGTCGGCTGGGCTGTGCACAGGTAATTCGAGTTTCATCGCCTCCAGGACGGCGACCGGCGCACCGGCTGTGACATGTTGGCCCGGTTCGACTTCCACCCGCCAGACGTTGCCGACCATCGGCGCGGTCACCACACCCGCGTCGGCGGGTAGTCCGGCCAGCGGGTCCTCGACCGGCGCGGCGACCGGCGCGACGGTGGTGCGTTCGAATTCGCCCGCCGCCCGCCACGCTTGCTTCTCCGCCTCGAACGCGGCGGCCTGCCTGGTCTCGAACTCGGCGATGGAGTCGGCCTCGGTGCGCAGCAGCCGCATATGGTCCGCGAGGGCGAAACTGCCCTCGCTCACCTCCGCGTCGAATCTGCCCGCTTCGGCCGCCGCACGGTATTCGAGCAACTGCTCGGCGCCGACCGGCTCCCAGACGATGCGATCGAAGAACCGGAACAGCCAGGGCGTGCCCGCTTCGAACGGCGCGGACTGCCGATAGCTGGACCAGATCGGCACCGTGCGGCCGATCAGCTGGTAACCACCGGGAGAAGCCATCCCGTAGACGCACAAGTACTTGCCGCCGATGCCGACGGCGTCGGACGGGGTCCACGTGCGCGCCGGGTTGTACTTGGTGGTGACCAGACGGTGTCGCGGATCGAGCGGAACCGCAAGCGGCGCACCCAGATACACGTCACCGAGGCCGAGGACCAGGTATTCGGCGTCGAACACGGTGGCGCGCACGTCCTCGACGCTGTCGAGCCCGTTGATGCGGCGAATGAACTCGATGTTCGACGGCAGCCACGGCGCGGTGTCGCGCACGCCGCTGCGATAGCGGTCGATCGCCTCGGCGATGGACGGGTCGTCGAACGACAGCGGCAGCCGGATGGTGCGGCTCGGCACCACCAGGTCGGTCGTGGCGGGCAGCTCGAGTTCGAGATCGGCCAACGTGCCGAGCAATCGATACTGTGGGAGCACCGCGGGATCGAAGTGGATGTGCAGGGATCGGACGCCGGGGGTCACGTCGAGAATGCCGGGCAACCGGGCGCCCGCGAGCGCCTCGGACAGTGCGTGCACCCGCATGCGCAGTCCGAGATCGAGCACCATCTCGCCGTATTCGACCAAGACGTTGTCGTCCCCGCCGCGCAGGTACCGCACACCCGGCCGGTCCTGCACCGCCTCGATACCGCCGAGGACGCCGCGATCACGCAGGGCCGTAGCGGAAGCGGGGACCAGATCCGGAACGCGGCTGCTGTCGGAGGCGCGCAACGCGGCCGCCTGCTCGTCATCGACCGGCACGAAGCGCACCGAGTCGCCGGGACGCAACTGGCCCATCCGCCAGCGATGCGCGGACACCACGGTGAGCGGGCAGGCGAAGCCGCCCAGGCTGGGGCCGTCCGGCCCGAGGAGGATGGGCGTGTCACCGGAGACGTTCAACGCGCCCACGCTGTAGGGGTTGTCGTGCAGGTTGGACGGGTGCAGCCCGGCGTCCCCGCCGTCGGACCGCGACCAGGCCGGTTTCGGCCCCTCCAGGCGGATGCCGGTGCGGTTGGCGTGGCTGGCGACCCGCCACGGGTGCGTGCAGAACTGGGTCATGTCGGCGTCGGTGAAGTACGCGGGCGCCGTCTGCGGACCTACCCCGACCGCGAGTTGCCAGTCGTGGGTGAATTCCGGCCGGTCACCCGGCGGCACCGTCGCGGGCGTGCCGAGGGCGTCGGCGGCGGCCGGGGCGATGCCGAGTACGTCACCGGTGGCGACGGCCTTTCCGGTCACCCCGCCGAATCCGCCGAGGGTGAAGGTGGCCGCGCTGCCGTGGTAGAGCGGGGCGTCGATACCACCGCGCACCGCCAGATAGGTGCGCAGTCCGGTGTCGGTGGGTGCGCCGATATCCAGCACCGCACCCGCGGCCACGGTGAGCGGCTCCCACATGGCCACCGGGTGGCCGTCCACCAGTACCGGGGTCGGCGCGCCGGTCACGCAGACGACGGTGGTGTCGGAGAAACGCAATTGCGGCCCCTGCAAGGTGCATTCGAGCGCGGGGACGCCGACCGGATTGCCGACCGCGGTGTTGGCCAGGGTGAAGGAGAGGTCGTCCATCGGGCCGGACGGCGGAATACCGACCTCCCACAGGCCGATCCGGCCCGGATAGTCCTGCACCGTGGTCATCGTGCCGCCGCGCAGCACATCTATGCGCCGCCCGACCGGGCGAATCTCGGCCAGCGTCGTGGTGGTGTGCTCGGTGGCCAGCACCCGGGCGTCACCCGCTGCTTGGCGCAATTGGGGCAGATTCGTCTGCACGCCGTAGATCCGCGTCGCGACGAGCGCGGTGCGCAATGCGGCGAACGTGTCCGTCCGGCTCTCGCCCGAACTGATCACCTTGGCCAGCAGCGGGTCGTAGTACGGACTGACCTCCGAGCCGGTGGCGATCCAGGTGTCGACCCGGACGTCGGCCGGGAAGTGCGCGGCCGTGACCAGACCCGCGCTCGGGCGGTAATCGTGGCCGGGATCTTCCGCGTAGACGCGCGCCTCCACCGCATGGCCGGTGATCGCCGGTCCGCTCTCGGGTAGTTCGTCCACCATCGAGCTGTCGCCGCCGGCCAGGCGCAACATCCATGCCACCAGGTCGACGCCGGTGACCGCTTCGGTGACCGGATGTTCGACCTGAAGGCGGGTGTTCATCTCCAGGAACGACGCGGTGCCGTCGTCGGTGTCGTACACGAACTCCACCGTCCCGGCCGAGCGGTACCCGACCGAGCGGGCGAGTTCGCGGGACGCGGCCAGCAGGTGTTCGGCCAACCCCGCGGTGAGTCCCGGCGCGGGCGCCTCCTCGATCACCTTCTGGTTGCGGCGTTGCAGCGAACAGTCCCTGGTGCCGAGGCTGACAACGCGGCCGTGGCCGTCGCCGAACAACTGCACCTCGACATGCCTGGCGCGTGCCACGAACCGTTCCAGGAAGACACCCGTCGAACCGAAGTTCGACGCCGCGATGCGCTGAACGCGCTGGTAGGCCGCGCGCACCTTGTCCGGGCCGAAGCAAGCCTGCATACCGATGCCGCCACCGCCGCCGACCGCCTTCAGCATCACGGGGAAGCCGATCCGCTCCGCCTCCGCCACCGCGTGATCAGCCGATTCGAGCAGATCGCTGCCCGGAATGAGCGGCACGCCGACCGCGCGTGCCGCCGCGCGGGCGGTGTGTTTGTCACCGAAGACGCGCAGCTGCTCGGGAGTCGGTCCTACGAACGCGATTCCCGCGTCCGACACCGCGGTGGCGAAATCCGCGTTCTCCGAGAGGAATCCGTAACCCGGATGGATCGCCCCGGCTCCGGTCTCCAACGCCGCCTCGACCACCAGGTCCGCGCGCAAATAGGACTCCGCCGCCGGGCCCGCACCCAGATGCACCGCCACATCGGCCATTTCGACATGGGCGGCGCCCACGTCGGCGTCGGAGTACACCCCGACCGTCTTCAATCCGAGCGTCTGCGCGGTACGCATAATGCGGCAGGCGATCTCGCCGCGGTTGGCGACCAGCACCGTATCGAATTCCAGCCCCACAACCACTCCTTGCTAATCCGTGGCCAGCGACATCGCCGTGATCGCGCGGGTGACTCGTTCGAGCACCACGTCCAGCGATTCACCGATGTGCGTGTGCAGCAGCCGGTAGGCCAGCGGGAGATCGTCCGCCAGCACGGCGTCCAGGATGCCGAGATGCTCGGCGATGGTGGTCTCGATCCGGTTGTTGACCATGAAGTCGTACATGCGCACATGGCGGATGCGGGAGTTCACCGCTTTGAGCGCCCGCACCATCTCGGTGTTGCCCGCCGCGGTGAGCAGTGTGACGTGGAATTCCTCGTCGCGCACCACGAAACCGGGTTCCTGTTCGGGCGGATCGGCGCGCAATTCCAGCCAGGCGGCGCGCTCGGCTTCCAGCAGTTCCCGGTCGTGCGTGACGGCCGGGTTGGTCATGGCGCGCTGGAGGCCGCCCATTTCCAGAGTGATTCGCAGCTCGTACAGGTCACGGATCAGAGGGATGCTCGGGCGCACCGGACTGAAGCCGTATTCTTCGCGTTGCAGCAGTCCGTCCGAGCACAGGACGGTCAGCGCTTCGCGAATCGGGGTGCGCGAGATGCCGAACCGCGCCGACAGTTTCGGCTCGGTCAGGCGTTCGCCGAACTTGATGTCCCCGTTCATGAGTTCGCTGCGCAGCGCCGCGTACACCACGTCGCGCAGCGGTTTGCCCGCCGCGTCCGCCAAGGTGGCAATCCGTGTCGACATGGCTGTATACGCTATTGACCTCGCATTTCGGTGGCGTGTCCGTAAGTTATCGCCGCGTTAGCGTCTGCTCACCGCGCCGGGCGCGGCGATGTGCCCGCACGTGGGGCGGATGACGCGGGGCGAAACGGAATCCGGCGCGGACCCGACAGAGTTGTCGAGTCGGTTGTCCCTCGGCGAATCACCAAGGAGATGGTATGAAGCGCAGCACGAAGTTCGCCGGAGCACTCGCCGCCGCGGTGGTGGCGCCGATCATCGCGGCCGGTAACGCACAGGCCGACCCGGGCACGGTGTACTTCTCGGTGGGCAGCACGAACTGCGCGATCTTCGGCGACGGCTCCGTCGGGTGTGATTTCGGCTCTCCCCTGCACCTGAGCTACTACGTCGGCGACACCTACGTGCCGGTGCCCATGACGGTGAACGAAATCGTGATCGACCAGCCTTGGCTGCCCGCGCATCCCACGTTCGACCCGGCTACGCCCTACACGCTGCCGGGCGGCAATCCCAGCATCTACGACGTGAAGACCGGCGCGGGGCAGTGGGGTCCGATCATCCAGCACGCGGGGGCCACCTGCCAGGTGGGCTTCCACGGCAGCTTCGGATGCCAGGCGTTGGGCCGGGGATTCACCACCTACGGCGGCACGATCGTCGCGTGACCGCCGGCGCGCCCGCTGAGTTCGGCGGGCACTGCCGGGGCTATTGCGGTGGCTTGCCCGTGCCGTCGAGCCTGATGACTTGCGCGTTCACCGTGCTCGCCGCGTCGCTCGCCAGATACGCGACCACCGCCGCGGGCTCGGCCGGGCTGATCGCGGCGAGGGCGACCTCGAGCTCCGCGTTGTCGGTCGTGCCCGCGCCATAACTGACCGTGTTGACAGTGATCCGCCGCGGCACGAAGTCCGGCGCCACGGCTTGGCCGAGCTGCTCGACCGCACCGCGCGTCGCGTCGTGCACCGCGCTGCCCGGATCGGCGGGATCGCAGACGTTGATGACCCGGCCTTCGTCGGCGAGGTGCGTAAGGGCCAGTTGGAGACCGTGGAACACGCCCTTCACCGGCGCCGCGAAACCGCTGTCGAACCCCTCCGAGCTGAGCTTGGGGAACGGCTCGGACTCCGGCACCGCCGCGGTGTTGACCAGCAGGTGCCATCCGCCGCATTCCTCCAGCAGCGCCTGCACCAGTTCCTCGTACTCGGTGCGGTCGGCGATGTCCGCCGCGAGCGCCAGCGCCTTGCCGCCTGCCTCGGTGATCTCCTTGACCACCTCCGCGGCGGGCTCCGGGAAGTGCGGATGCTGGATCACGACCTGAGCACCTTGCGCGGCAAGCGTTTTCGCGACCGACCTGCCGATTCCGGTGTAGGCCGCCGTCACCAGCGCGGTCTTCCCGGACAGCGGTTCGTCTGCGGGCACGCCATCGACGGGCTTGCTCATCTGCCGACCTTTCGTCGATTGCGGGAGTGGGGCTTCAGCGATGATATTCCCGCATTCGATCCGATTACCCGTTAAAGGGCAAGTGACCCACGTGTCGGAAGCGAGCGAGCGTTGTTCGCACCCGGCGAGTGCGGGCATCTGGTTTCTGTCCGGCCGACCAGAGTTGATCGATCAAATCGGGCGACGCGTCCTTCGCTTCGAAACCAGCACGGGCGGCGGGGATCCGGCGCGCGGTCGTCACCACGCGCCGAAGCCCCTCTTCCTACGCGTCGACGAACAGGTCGTTGGCCAGCGCGCCGTCACCCGGGACGACGCGGTATCGGTCCAGATCCGTCACACCGTTGGCGGTCAGCACGTCCTCGTCCAGCAGCAGTTGGCCGGTGTAGGTCGCGGCGGGGCTGGTCACCATGAGCAGGGCGGCGTCGGCGCAGATGTGCGCGGTGCGGGAGGCCGCGACGGCTTCCGCGCCGCCGAGCAGGTTGCGCACCGCCGCGGTGTCGATTTTGGTACGCGGCCACAGCGAGTTCACGGCGATCCCGTAGGGCCGGAACTCGTGCGCCAAACCGATGGTGGCGACACTGACGCCGTATTTGGAGACGGTGTAGGCGACACCGTTGCCCACCCACTCGGGATTCATATTGAGCGGTGGCGAGAGCGTGACGATATGCGGATTCCGTCCGGCTCGGGCCGAGGCACGCAGATGCGGGAGCGCCAGCTTCGACAGCAGGAACGGGGCGCGCAGGTTCACGGCTTGCATGTGGTCGTAGCGCTGCATACCGATCTGCTCGGCACCGGTCAGATCGACCGACCCGGCGTTGTTGACCAGGATGTCGATGCCGCCGAACCGCTCCACGACCTTTTCGACCGCCGCGGCCATCGCCTTGTCATCGCGGACATCCGCCACCAGCGGCAATACATCGCCGCCCGCCGCCTCGGCTCGCGCGGCAGCGGTATGGATAGTGCCCGGCAGTTTGGGATGCGGCTCCTGAGTACGGGCGATCATCGCGACGTTCGCCCCCTCCGCCGCGAACCTGATCGCAATCGCCAGGCCGATACCCCGGCTGGCTCCGGTGATCACCGCGGTCTTGCCGGCGAGCAGGCCCTCGACTGCCGCGTGGGTAGTGGATCCGTGCATAGCTGCTGCTGCCCTTCGCATTCGGGTCGATCGTGCTCCGAGGCTAACCGGCGTACGGGGCGAGCGGGAGCGGTTCGGCCGCCCCCGCCGAGTGCCACAAGTTCGCTGTCCCGAAACACAAAGAAGGCCCCCGACCGTGTAACGGTCAGGGGCCTTACCTTGTCGTCTCAACCACGAGTCGGGGTGACAGGATTTGAACCTGCGACCTCTTCGTCCCGAACGAAGCGCGCTACCAAGCTGCGCCACACCCCGTGAAGCGAACCTGGAGTAGCTTACAACAGGGTGGCTCGAGACGTTAAACCGGCAGGTCAGTCAGCCTTCGAGGGGGCGGATGCTGGTGAAGATGCGCTTGGCTGTCTCGGCGTCGAGTGCGTGCGGGACGCCGGTGTCGGCGGCGATCACCATCACGAAGGTCCCGTTGTCGTTGGGGAACGCGGCGGTGTAGACGGAGTACGCCTTCGCGCAACCGGGCTTGGCGTCGGCGACGGTGCCCTTGGTCTCCACGAACATGCCGTGCTGGGAGCCGTCCAGCGAGGCCAGCGGCATCGGCAGGCCGGGGTTGCTGCCGGAGGTCGCCTTGTAGGCGAGCGTGGCGGTCTTCGTGCCGAGTTCGGTTGCCGCCTTGCCCGGGTCCGAGGTGTTCGAGCCGGTGAGGAAGGCGACGGTCCGGGTCGAGCCGGGGCAGTAGCCCTTGCCCTCGCTGGCCAAGCCTTTACCCGCGACGGCGTTCGGCGGTTCGCCGAAGCCGCCGATGGTGCCTTGGGGGGCGATGGTCCAGTCGGCGGGCACGTCGTAGGCGGCGCCGCTGTCGGGCGCCTTGACGACCTGGAAGCCGGGGATGAGCGGGGTCTTGTCGGCTGACCCGCGCGCGGTCGTCGTCGGCGCGGGCTTGGTCGTCGCAGGGGCGGTCGAGTTCGCGGCGGCGGTGGTGGTGGTGAGCGCGCTCACCATCGACGGCGGGGTGTCCTGGGCCGAATCATCTGACTTCATTGTCGTCAAGGCGACTGCCCCGGCGACAAGACCTACCACCAGCAGTGCCACGAGCCCGGCCGACAGGACCAGCTTTCCTCTCGGACTGTTCTGCTGCGGTGGCGGCGCCGGGAACCCGCCCTGCGGGCCAAGCTGGTATCGACCGTCGGGAGCCGGGCCGTACTGCCCCGGCCCGCCGCCTGGTTGCCACTGCGAGATCTGCGCCGGTGGGCCGAAGCTGCCGGCGTTCGAATAGCCGAGCAGAGTGGGCGCCGAATCACTCGGTACGGGACTCTGCCCCCGTCGACCGAAGGGACCGTGCTGGTCGAGCGCGCCGAGCGGCTGTCCGAGCATGGTCGGGTCGTTGTGCCCGTGGACGCCGGGAACCGGCTCGGTCTGCGGCGGCCACTGTCCCGACGGTGGCTGCCCGAGGGATCGGGCCAGCATCGTCGGATCGTTCCGGCCGCCCTGGCCGGGTGGCGCGGGTTCCGGCTGCCGGCCGCCCGGCGCCGGGCCGAGCAAGGTCGGATCGGTCAATGCGGGCGTGTTCGCCGCCGAACCGGCGTCCGGCATCCAGGACGTGGCGGGATCGCTCTGCCCGCCCGGTTGCCATTGGAGCGTCGGCGCGGGCTCTTCGTTCGGCGGCCATTGCGTGGCGGGGTCGGGCTGCCACGGATAGGGCGATGCGCCCCCGTCACCGGTGCCCGGCAACTGCGACGTGGGCGCGGGCTCGTTCGAGTTCAGCGGCCGCCAGCCCGAAGCGTGGCCGGAGAACTGATCTTCCGCGCCGCGCTGCCAAGGGGTGACCGCGGGGCGTCCGCCTTCATCGACCCCGGATGGCTGCCATGGTGACGACTGTCGCGGGGCTTCCGGCTGTGCCCCGGCGTTCAGCCGGCTAGCGCCCTCGGCGTCGTCACCGGACGCGGCAGAGGCGAAACGCGGTGCGCCGAAAGGTTGTTGTCGAGGAGTCGGCGGCCCGGCGGGCCGTCCCGGAGTCGTCGGGTCGTCGCGCCGGTCGTCGAATCCATTCACAGTTGTCCCCTACCTGACACATGTCTCGGCAGGGGACCTTAGCGGGCGACGGCCTCCGATGCCGACACACCATGGCCCGTGTCGGCTCCCGGCCGCTTCGGCGTCGCGGCCACCAGGGTCAACAAAGTCGCCTCCGGACGGCAGCAGAATCGGTACGGCGCCCACGGGGAGGTGCCGATGCCCGCGGAGACGTGCAGCTGGGTGTGCTCACCCCACTTCGACGCACCCTTCACCCGGGACCGGTCGATCCCGCAGTTGGTGACCAGGGCGCCATAGCCGGGCAGGCACAACTGGCCGCCGTGGGTGTGCCCGGCCAGCACCAGGTCGTAGCCGTCCTCGGCGAAGCGGTCCAGCACCCGGGGCTCGGGCGAGTGGGTGAGGCCGATCCGCAGGTCCGCCAGCGGATTCGGCGCGCCCGCGATGGTGTCATAGCGGTCGCGCTGCAGGTGCGGATCGTCGACGCCGGCGGTGGCGATGCGGATACCGGCCACCTCGAGGTCGCGGCGCACGTGCGTCAGGTCGAGCCAGCCGCGCTCGTTGAAGGCCGCGCGCAGGTCCTTCCACGGCAGCGGCGCGCCATAGGTGCGGCGATGGTCCTTCTTGAAGTACTTCAGCGGGTTCTTCGCCACCGGCGCGAAATAGTCGTTGCTGCCGAAAACGAAAAGGCCCGGGCGGGAGAGCAATCCGCCGAGGGCCTGGACCACCGCGGGCACCGACTTCTGATGCGAGAGGTTGTCGCCGGTGTTGATCACCAAGTCCGGCTCCAGCCGGTCCAGCTCCCGTAGCCACTGCTGTTTGAGCTTCTGGCCGGGCGTCATGTGCAGGTCACTCAGGTGCAGCACCCGCAGCGACGACGACCCCGGCGCCAGGACAGGCATGGTCGCCTCCCGCAGGACGAAGGCGTTGCGTTCGACCAGCGAGGCGTAGCCGATTCCGGCCACCGCGGCCCCGGCGGCTCCCAGCGCGGTCGTGCGTACAGCAGAGGTCGAGATCACGGGCATTTGCCCAGCATAGGTGACCTCGCTCAGGAGCGCCGAGTGTGTTTCCGCACAAGCGCCCCTTTATCGGGCGGGAAACGGGCGACGCGGCAAATGTAGTGGGACCGGCGCGCCGCAGCGGCTACCGTGATCGGCATGTCGGAACTCAAATCGCAGCTGCGGGCGGACCTGACCGCCGCGATGAAAGCCAAGGACACGCTGCGCCTTTCCACGTTGCGGATGCTGCTGTCGGCGATCCAGAACGCCGAGGTCGCCGGTTCGGCGGCCCGTGAGCTCACCGACGCCGAGGTCGTCTCCGTACTGCAGAAGGAATCGAAGAAGCGCAACGAATCAGCCGAGGTGTACACGCAGGCCGGGCGCGGCGAACTGGCCGCGAACGAGCACGCCGAGGCGCGCATCATCGATGAGTATCTGCCGAGCCAGCTGACCGACGCCGAGGTCGCCGATCTCGCCGACACCGCCATCGCGCAGGTCGCCGAGGAGATCGGGGAGCGTCCCGGCATGCGCCAGATGGGCCAGGTCATGAAGATCGCCACCGGCCTCGCCGCGGGCAAGGCCGACGGCTCGCGGATATCGGCCGCGGTGAAGGCGCGGCTGTAGGGCAGCGACACGAAAGGGGCCGCGAACCGTGTGGTTCGCGGCCCCTTTCTGCTGCTCAGCGCGGGATCGGGATCGGAATCGGGATCGGTGGCAGCCGCGGCGGTAGCGGCAGCCCCGGAATGCCCGGCGCCGGTGGGGGCGGCCCCGGCGGCGGCGCGGCCCGGACCGTGCCGTCGCTGATGTACAGCGTGATCACCGAACCGGGGATCGCCGAGCCGTTCGGCGCGGTGCCCATCACGGTGCCCTTGGGCCGATCGCCCGCCCCGGTCACCGGCGAGACCTGGAAGCCCGCCGCCACCAGCTTGGCGGTCGCCTCGCCCTGGGTCATGCCGACGACGTCGGGTACCTGGGCGTTGTTCGCGCCGCGCACGTATTTGTCGTCCAGCGGCGGCAGCGCGGGCGGCGGGAACAGCGGTATCACCGGTTTGATCGCGTTGAACCAGGTGCGTGCCGGTTCGTTACCGCCGAACAGGTTGCCGTCACCGCAGTTGCGCAGCGGGAACGAGCAGATCTCCCCGGGAGTGGGGCTGTCGCCGTAGACGTAGACCGAGGAGGCGAGCGAGTTGGTGAACCCGAGGAAGGCCGAGGAGCGGTGGCTCTCGGTGGTACCGGTCTTGCCCGCCATCGGAAGGTTCCAGCCCACCGACTGGGCCGCGGCCGCCGCCGTACCCGAGGTGTCGTCCTTGCTCATCGCGTTGGCGAGGGTGTTCGCCAGACCGGGTTCGACGACCTGCTCGCAGGCCTGCTGGGTCAGCGGTACCTGCTTGCCTTGGCGGTCGATGACCTCCTTGATCGGGTTCGGCGGGCACCACCGGCCGCCCGAACCCAGCGTCGCGGCGACGTTGGACAACTCCAGCGGGTTGATCGCGACGGGGCCGAGGGTGAACGAGCCGAGGTTCTGGTCCTTGATCATGTCGGCCAGGCTCTGGTTGCCGTGGCCCGAGGAGCCCGCTTCGGTGAACGAGCGCATGCCGAGCCGGACCGCCATGTCGACGGTCGGGGTGACCCCGACGGCCTGGATCAGCTTGACGAACGCGGTGTTCGGCGACGTGGCCAGCGCCTCGGTGACCGACATGGGCGACTTGTACCGGCCCGCGTTCTCGACGCAGTAGGTGGCGGGCGGGCATCCGCGCGCACCACCGTTACCCATGCCCTTGGCCTCGAACCGGCCGGGCACCTCCAGCTGGGCGTCGATGCCGAGTCCCTTTTCCATGGCCGCGGCGGTCGTGAACACCTTGAAGATCGAGCCCGCGCCGTCACCGACCATCGAGTACGGCTGCGGCTGTACGGTCTCGCTCGCGTCCCGGTTGAGGCCGTAGGTGCGACTGCTGGCCATCGCGAGTACCGGATGCGAGTCCTGCCCCGGCGCGACCACCGACATGACCTCGGCGATGTTGTCCAGATTGGGGTTCGCCGCATCGGTCACCGCCCGCTTCACCGAGTCCTGCACGGCCGGGTCGAGGGTGGTCCTGATCAGATAGCCGCCCTTTTCGATCTGCTCGCGGCTGATGCCCGAATTGGCCAGATACTGCAGCGCGTAGTCGCAGAAGAAGCCGCGGTCGTTGGCCGCGATGCAACCGCGCGGCAGGCCCTTGGGCTCCGGCAGCACGCCCAGCGGCTTGGTCTTGGCCTCGCGGAACTCCTCGGCGCGGCTGGGAATGTTCTGGATCATCGTGTCCAGCACCGTGTTGCGCCGGGCCAGCACGCCGTCCGGGTTGGTGTAGGGGTTCAGCTTGGACGAACTCTGCACCATGCCCGCCAGCATCGCGGCCTGCGACACGTTCAGTTCGGCCGCGTCGACGCCGAAGTAGGTCTTCGCGGCGTCCTGGATGCCGTAGGAGGAGTTTCCGAACGGGACGAGGTTGAGGTATCTGGTGAGGATCTCGTCCTTGGTCAGCTCACGGTCCAGCGTGAGCGCCATCCGGATCTCACGGATCTTGCGGGCCGGAGTGGTCTCGATGGCGGCGCGGCGTTCGGCGTCGGTCTTGGCGACCACCAGCAGCTGGAAATTCTTCACGTACTGCTGATCCAGCGTCGACGCGCCCTGCTGCACCTCGCCGCTGGTGGTGTTGGTGAGGAATGCGCGCAGCGTGCCCTGCCAGTCGACGCCCTCGTGCTCGGCGAAGCGGCGGTCCTCGATGGACACGATCGCCAGTTTCATGTCGTTGGAGATCCGGTCGCTGGGGACCTCGAATCGGCGCTGCTCGTACAGCCAGGCGATCGGATTGCCCGCCGCGTCGACCATGGTCGAGACCGCGGGCACCGTTCCCTCGACCAGCTCCGCGGAGACGTTGTCCACGGCGTCGGCGGCGCGGTTGGAGACGAACCCGAAGCCGCCGGCGAGCGGGAACAACAACCCGGCGACGAGCACGGAGGCCAGCACGCAGCTGCCGGCCAGGCGCGCGAGCGTATGTGTGATCGGCACCAATCAAGACTACGGGTTGCCATTCCGGCGTTCTTGGCGGCATTTGTCCGAAGCCCGGAACTGGTTGTTCGCGAACCGGAATGGGCGTGTCGCGCGATCGCACCCGGCGTGTCGCGCAAGGGCCCGCACGCAATCTGCCTGCCCGTCCTGTGTGCGCCCGGCTTTGCAGGGACGGACGTACCAAAAAATCTCGAGGTGGTCTTGCGCAAGCGCCATACCTTTACCTAGATTGAGAACCCAGTGTGATAGAGCTAACACTCAAAGTGGAATGTGGTGCACTTCGCAGCGGGGTTTGGGTGCTGCGCGGTGACAACGCGATTCTGGAGCGCCGTTGACCCGGTGTTCGGACTGCAAAGGGGCACACCAAATGCACATGACAACCCCCATCGCTCGATTGGACGTGGAGCAGGCCGAAGCAAGGATCGCCTGGGTAGCCCAGGCCCGATGCAAGGAAGTGGATCCCGATCAGTTGTTCGTCCGCGGCGCGGCGCAGCGCAAAGCGGCGACGATCTGCAGGCACTGTCCGGTGCTCATGCAGTGTGGTGCCGACGCCCTGGACAACCGCGTCGAGTTCGGTGTGTGGGGCGGCATGACGGAGCGGCAGCGCCGCGCCCTGTTGAAGCAGCATCCGGAAGTGACCTCGTGGGCCGATTTCTTCCAGGCCCAGCGCCAGCACCAAGTGGCGATGTAGTCCAGCTCAAACCGAAACGGAGCCCGCGCGAGCGGGCTCAGTTTCGTTTCAGGACCGATATTTTCTTCGAAGCAATAGCGGATACGCCTAAGTATCAGCGGTCGCGCGGGCCGTGCTGGTGAGCTGATCGCCGACCACCCGCAGCGCGTCGAGATCGGACACCTCGAACGGGAGCGAGGTGACCGAGACGATCGGCACGCGCGGGTGCGCGCCCGTGAAGCGGTGCAGCAGATGCTGCTCGCGCTTGTCGGTGGCGACCCGGCGAGCGTGCACTCGCAACACCGCCGCGGTGAGCGGATCGGATTCGGCCACCTGGTCGGCGGCGGTGATCGCGTGATCGGCCGACAGCGAGCTGAGCACCGGATGCGTGCGGTTGAGCACCAGTCCCGCCAGCGGCATGCGCTCGGTGGAGAGGCGGTCGACGAAGAACGAGGCCTCCCGCAGCGCGTCCGGTTCCGGCGCCGCCACCACGAGGAAATGCGTGCCCGGCTTCGACAGCATCGCGAAGGTCCGCTCGGCCCGCTCCTGGAAGCCGCCGAACAGCGATTCCAGAGACTGCAGGAAGTTCGACGCGTCCTTGAGCATCTGCCCGCCCACGACGGTGGACACGCCACGCACGGCCAGGCTCATCGCGCCGGTCACCAATCGGGTCACGCCGCGGCCGGGAGCCATGATCACGCGGATCATCCGGCCGTTGAGGAAGTTGCCCAGCCGCTTGGGAGCGTCCAGAAAGTCGAGCGCGTTGCGCGAAGGCGGCGTGTCGACCACGATCAGGTCCCATTCGCCCCGGTGAGCCAGCTGGCCCAGCTTCTCCATCGCCATGTACTCCTGTGTGCCGCCGAAGGAGGAGGCGACCGTCTGATAGAAGGGATTGGCGAAGATCTGGTCGGCTTTCTCCCCGCTGGTGTGCTCGAGCACCATGTCGTCGAACGTGCGACGCATGTTGAGCATCATCGCGTACAACTCGCCCTTGACCTCCGGACCCAGCGCCACCCGCTGCGGGTTGTTACCGAGGTCGGCGACGCCCAGTGACTGGGCCAGCCTGCGCGCGGGGTCGATGGTGAGCACCACGACCTTGCGTCCCGCCTCGGCGGCGCGCAGCGCGATAGCGGCGGCGGTGGTGGTCTTGCCGACGCCACCGGAGCCGCAGCAGACCACCACGCGGGCGGAGGGGTCGGCGATGATCCGCGAGACATCCAGCGGGGCAGCCGTGGGGTGGGTCGGCGTGCTCATCGGACTCCCTGTGCGGTGAGGTGTTCGGCTAGTTCGTACAGCCCGCCCAGATCCATCCCATCGGGCAGGGCGGGCAGGTAGAGCCGGGAGATGTCGACCTTGGCCAGCTCCTCGGCGCTGTCGTCCTGTGCTTGTAGCGTGGCGGAGTGCTCGATCGTTTCGGTGAGCAGGCCCTGGAAGTCGCTGTCGGAGAGGGTGATCCCGGCGGAGGTGAGGCCGGCGCGAACGGCATCGGCGTCCAGATCGCCCCGGGCGGCCCTGGCGCGCAGCTCGGGCGGGAGCTGGCCTTCGGTCGCGCGGTTCACGATGACGGTGCCGATGCGCAGGTCGGCGGCGGTGAGTTCGGCGATCGCGTCGGCCGTTTCCTGGACCGGCAGCGCCTCCAGCAGCGTGACCAGATGGATCATGGTCTGGTCGGAGTGCAGCAACTGCGAGACGCCCTCGGACTGCGAGGCGATCGGCCCGCCCTTGGCCACCTCGGCCATGGCCTTGGTGACGTCGAGGAAACCGGCGATCCGGCCGGTGGGCGGGGCGTCGACCACGATTTCGTCGTAGACCCGCTTGCCGGACTTGTCCACGCGAACCGCGCACTCCTTGATCTTGCCGGTCAGGATGACGTCGCGCAGACCGGGCGCGATCGTGGTGACGAACTCGATGGCGCCCATCCGGCGCATCGCCCGTCCCGCGAAGCCGAGGTTGTAGAACATGTCGAGGTATTCGAGGAAGGCGTGCTCGATGTCCAGCGCCAGCGCGACGACTTCGCCGCCGCCGTCGGCGGTGGCGATCCGTGTCTCGGTCGGCGGCAGCGGCGGCAGATCGAACAGCTGCGCGATCGATTGCCTGCTCTCCACCTCGACCAACAACACCCGCCGTCCGCCCGCGGCGAGCGCCAGCGCCAGCGCGGCGGCCACCGTCGACTTGCCCGTGCCCCCCTTACCGGAGACGTAGTGCAAGCGGGCCTGCTCAGCGCGCTTCGGCCACCCTGTGTCCAGTCCCGGCTCCGCCGAAAGCGGCACTGCTGTTGGTACTCCCACGCTCGCGAGCCTATAACTGGTCCGCCACTACGAGTCACCGGCCGTACCAGACGGGCGAATGAACGCCTGGTCACAGGCCATACTGGGATGCCGCCCACACCCGGCGAGTTGCCGATGCTCGTACGAAATCCGCCGTGCGCCGTCCGGACCATCCGCGCCGCGGCACAGGCATCGGTCGCCCCCAACGGCCCCTGCCAGACCGCCCGCGTCTTCCACGCACCCCATCGGCCCAACCAAGGGTTCGAGCGAAGCGAGACGGCGCACTGCATGCTCGCTTCCGGGCGGCCGCCGAGGTCACCAGCCACCTCGCCCGCCGTGCGGCTGAAGAACCGAACTCCGAGTGGTGGGGCCTAGCACCTGTCGCAACCACATCGGCCCATCCAGGGGTTTCGAGCGACGGAGCGCTGCCCGTGTGGCCTCGTTCGCGTCCGAGCGGTCGTCACGCCAGCGCGGAGGTCGCCAGGAGACATCTCCTGCCGTGCGGCTGAAGAACCGAACTCCGAGTGGTGGGGCCTAGCACCTGTCGCAACCACATCGGCCCAACCACCGGTTTCGAGCGAAGCGAGACCGAGCATGCGCCGTTCGCGCCACCAAGGGGCCGCGAACACGCAGCGCCGAAGGCGCTGCAAATCGAACACAGCTACGCTCTCGCACATGAGTGATACGACCCTGTGGGAGTACGCGACCGTGCCGCTGCTGACGCACGCGACGAAGCAGATTCTCGACCAGTGGGGAGCCGACGGCTGGGAACTGGTCACCGTGCTGCCCGGCCCGACCGGTGAGCAGCACGTCGCCTACCTCAAGCGGCCCAAGTAGAGGAGGGTGAGGCAGTGACCCAGTGGGAGAAGAACCTCGCCGAACTCGGCATCACCCTGCCGCCGGTCGTTGCTCCGGTCGCGGCCTACATTCCCGCGATCCGGACCGGGTCGCTCGTCTACACCTCCGGGCAGCTGCCGTTCGTGAACGGCCAGTTGTCCGCGGTCGGCAAGGTCGGCGCGGAGGTTTCGGTCGAGGCGGCCAAGGAGGCGGCCCGGCTGTGCGCGCTGAACGCCTTGGCCGCGGTGCACGACCTGGTCGGGCTGGACGCGGTGGTGCGCATTGTGAAGGTGGTCGGATTCGTCGCCTCGGCACCGGGATTCGGTGATCAGCCGGTGGTGATCAATGGTGCGTCGGAGTTCCTCGGCCAGGTCTTCGGTGACGCGGGCAGACACGCGCGCTCGGCCGTCGGCGTCGCCGAACTTCCCCGCGACACCCCCGTCGAGGTCGAACTGATCGCCGAGGTGCGCTAGACCGGAACTACCGGCTCCGTTTCTATCCGAGGTTATGCGATGACATTGACACACCCCGCCTATGGGCAGCTCCGGCAGGTCACCGAGATGGCGGCGGTGCTGCTCGCCGACAATCCGGGCCAGATGACCTTGGAGGGAACCAATACTTGGATCCTGCGCGCGCCCGGAGGGACGGACTGTGTGGTGGTGGACCCGGGGCCGAAGGACAAGTCGCACTGCGCCGCGATCGCCGAAGCCACCGGCGGCCGGATCGCCCTCACCTTGGTCACCCACCGTCATCACGACCACACCGGCGGCATCGATCGCCTGGTCGAGCTGACCGGAACACCGGTGCGGGCCAAGGATTCCGCCTTTCTGCGCGGCTCGGATGCCCCGCTCGCCGGCGGCGAGGTGATCGAGGCCGCGGGCCTGCGGATCACCGTGCTGGAGACACCGGGCCACACCGGCGACTCGGTCAGTTTCGTCCTCGATGACGCGGTGCTGACCGGTGACACCATTCTCGGCTCGGGCACCACGGTGCTCGACTCCACCGACGGCACGCTGGCCGACTATCTGTCCTCGCTGGACCGGCTGGTGGAGGCGGGCAAGGGCAAGGCTTTGCTGCCCGCGCACGGCCCGGACCATCCGGACCTCGAGCCGGTCGCCCGCTACTACATCGCGCATCGGCACGAGCGTCTCGGTCAGGTGCGGGACGCACTGCGGACGCTCGGTCCGGACGCGGGTGCGATGGCGGTGGTGCGGAAGGTGTATTCCGACGTGGACAAGCGGTTGTGGCCGGCGGCGCGCAGTTCGGTGCAGGCGCAGTTGGACTACCTGCGCGTGCACGGCTAGGCGGAACGCCACAACGCCGGGTTCAGTGGAGCGCTGAACCCGGCGTTCGCCGTATGAGGTCCGCTACCGCGCGCGGCGGGCCAGGCGCTCGGAGTCGGAGATGAGCACGCTCTTGCCCTCCAGCCGCAGCCAGCCGCGATGCGCGAAGTCGGCCAGCGCTTTGTTCACGGTCTCGCGGGAGGCGCCGACCAGCTGGGCGATCTCCTCCTGGGTGAGGTCGTGGGTGACCCGCAGCGCGCCCGCCTCCTGGGTGCCGAAGCGCTGCGCGAGCTGCAGCAGCGCCTTGGCGACCCGGCCGGGGACGTCGGTGAAGATCAGATCGGCCAGGTTGTTGTTGGTCCGGCGCAGGCGGCGCGCGAGAACGCGCAGCAACTGCTCGGCGATCTCGGGTCGCTGATCGATCCAGGCCTTGAGGGCGTCGCGATCCATCGTCACCGCACGCACCTCGGTCACCGTGGTGGCGGTGGAGGTGCGCGGCCCCGGGTCGAAGATCGACAGTTCGCCGAACATGTCGGACGGGCCCATGATGGTCAGCAGGTTCTCGCGCCCGTCGGGCGAACGACGTCCGATCTTCACCTTGCCGGACGTGATGATGTACAGCCGGTCGCCCGGCTCGCCCTCGTTGAAGATGACGTGTCCACGCGGGAAATCCACCGGTTGAAGTTGCTTGGCGAGGGCGGCCACCGCAGTGGGCTCGACGCCCTGGAAGATGCCTGCTCTGGCGAGGGCCTCGTCCACGAATGTGCTCCTTATGGGAAATGGCTCTGTACTGGACCGAAGCGACTCGGCCAACAGCGCAGTCTACGCGGCGTGCCTACAGCGTAGTGACGGACACCACGTAACGAGTGGATTGCGCGACGCTCGCGCCGGTGTCAGCTCGCGCGAGCCACGTCCAGCTCCTCGCCGCGGGAGCGGCGCCTGCGCATACGGGCCACGGCGGCGGGGAGGCCGAGCTTCGTCAGCTCCTTCACCTCGGCGTTGCTTGCCTTGTCCAGGTACTGCTGAACCTCTTCGTCGGGTTCGAGAAGCTTGCGGAGCCGGTTCTCGACCCGCTCCATACCCAGTGCGAACAGCATCAACACCACTGGGAAGAGCACCACAGCGAGTCCTTGCATGACGAGCAGTAAACACCGTCGAGGTCTCAGATGGAACACGGCAACTGAACTGGAAGGGCAACGTTGTCCGCCGGTTCCGTATGGTGGACGCGTGCGCGTCTCCCCCTCCACCGCCGCCGGGAACGGGCTTCCGGCCGGCTCCGAGTCCTCCGAAACGTCGCCGGTCACCGCCGCGGCTCCGAGACGGAAAACCAGGGCGCGACAGGCGGAAACCCGGCTCGGGCTGGTCCGCAGGGCACGCCGGATGAACCGCGAATTGGCCGCCGCTTTCCCCGATGCGCACTGTGAGCTGGATTTCACCACTCCGCTCGAATTGGCGGTCGCGACAATACTTTCCGCGCAGTGCACCGACGAGCGAGTGAATCTCACCACCCCCGCGCTGTTCGCCCGCTACCCGGACGCCCGCGCATATGCCGAGGCCAACCGGGCGGAACTGGAGGAATACATCCGGCCGACCGGGTTCTTCCGGAACAAGGCCGCCTCGCTGATCGGACTCGGCCAGGCACTGCTGGAGCGGTACGACGGTGAATTGCCTCACACCCTGACCGAACTGGTCCAGCTGCCCGGCATCGGACGCAAGACCGCGAACGTCATCCTCGGTAACGCGTTCGGGGTGCCCGGCATCACAGTCGACACCCATTTCGGCCGCTTGGTGCGTCGCTGGGGATGGACCGACGAGGAAGATCCGGTGAAGGTCGAGCACATCGTCGGTGCGCTGATCGAGCGCAAGGAGTGGACGATGCTCTCGCACCGCGTGATCTTCCACGGCAGACGGGTCTGCCACTCCCGCAAGCCCGCCTGCGGCACGTGCGTGCTGGCCAAAGACTGCCCGTCGTTCGGGATCGGGCCGACCGATCCGGAGGCCGCGGCCAAACTGGTGAAAGGGCCGGAGCGGGAGCATCTGCTCGAGCTGGTGGGCCGGTGAGCTCGGAGCCCTCGGGCCGAAGGAGCACGGGTCTTGCGTGGCGTTGGGCACTCGCCGGTCTGATCGCGGTGGTGGCGCTGGCGGTCGCGGTGTGGCCGCGCGGCGACGACGGCGAGACGACGGGACCGCGGTCCACATCCCTCGCCACCGGCGTTTCCGATGACCTGCGCGCCGCCGCCGGTCTGCACGATTGTCCGAGCGCCGCCGCTCCCGGGAACGGCCCGCTGGCCGGGATAACGCTCGAGTGCCTGGCGAACGGCAGGCCGGTCGACCTGGCCGCCGCGCTGGCGGGCAAGCCGGCCCTGCTGAACCTCTGGGCCTACTGGTGCGCACCGTGCGCCCAGGAGTTGCCGTATTTGCAGCAATACGCCCAACGCGCCGGAAACGCGATTACGGTGCTGACCGTGCACAGCGACCCTGATGAGGCCAAGGCCCTGTCCCGGCTGCACGGACTGGGCGTCCAGCTGCCAGGCGTGCTTGACGCCGACGCGCGGGTGCGCACGGCCGTCGGCGCCCCCGCCGTGCTGCCGATCTCGGTGCTGGTGCGGGCCGATGGCTCGGTCGCCGAGGTCGTGGTGCGCGCTTTCGAGGGGGTGGATGACATCGCGAACACGGTCGCGGGCAAGCTCGGAGTGGCCGCATGACGATGCGGGTGAACAAATCAATGGTGGAGGTGTCGGTGCGGGCGGTCAGTCGGGGACGCATGCGCGGGGGAGGTGTGCGTTGACGATCGAGCCGCCGCGAGATCTTCCGGCGTGGCTGGCCCGCTCGGCGGAACCGGCCGCCGATGGCGCCGACACTTTGACCAGGGCGCGTGCGTTGCGCCGCGTCCTGACCGTGACCTCGAAACCGCGCCAAGCCGCCGTGCTCGTGCTGTTCGGCGGCTCGCCGGAGACGGACCCGAACGCTCCGGGCGGACTGCCCGCCGACGCCGAAGTGCTGCTCACCCAGCGCGCGTCCACGATGCGCCAGCATCGCGGACAGGTCGCGTTCCCCGGCGGCGCGGTGGACCCGGAGGACGCCGGGCCGATCGACACCGCGCTGCGCGAGGCGTGCGAGGAGACCGGCCTGGACCGTTCGGGCGTCGAGCCGTTCGCGGTGCTGCCGAAACTGTTCGTGCCGCCCTCCCGGTTCGACGTGACACCCGTGATCGCGTACTGGCGCGCGCCGGGAGCGGTACGGGTGGTGAACGAGAGCGAGACCGAACGGGTCGTGCGCGTCCCGCTGGCGCAGCTGCTCGATCCGGCGAACCGCTTCCTGGTCCGCAGCACCCTCGGCTATCAGAGCCCGGCGTTCCAGGTGGACGGAATGCTGGTCTGGGGTCTGACCGGCGGCATACTGGCCGGGATCAGCAAGGCGTCGGGCTGGGACCGCGAGTGGGACCACGAGGACGTTCGTGACCTGGAGACCGCACTCGCCGCCGTGGGGATGACGTTATGAGCTCGTCGGCCTGGCTCGACATCGCCGTCGTGCTGCTCGCGCTGCTGGCCGCCTCCTCGGGGTGGCGGCAGGGTGCGGTGGCCTCCGCGCTGGCCTTTCTCGGCGTGGTGCTCGGCGCCGTCGCGGGCATCCTGATCGCGCCGCACATCCTGGTGCATGTCGATGAGGGCCGCACCAGAGTGCTCACCGGTGTGCTGCTGATCGTGGTGCTGGTGATCGTCGGCGAGGTCGCGGGCATGGTGCTCGGACGCGCAGCGCGCAGCGGCATGCGTCATCCGTTCACCCGCAGCGTGGACAGCGTGGTCGGCGCGGGGCTGCAGGCGGTCGCCGTGCTCGTCACGGCGTGGCTGCTGGCGCTGCCGCTGGCCACCTCGTCGCAGCCGGCCATCGCGACCGCGATCAACGGCTCGCGGGTGCTCGCCGACGTCAACGACGTCGCGCCGAACTGGCTGCGCAGGCTGCCCAACGAATTCTCCAAGCTGCTCAACACCTCCGGCTTGCCGGACGTGATCGGGCCGTTCGGGCGGGCGCCGATCGCGGCCGTCGAACCGCCTGATCCGAGCGTGCTGGCAAGTCCGGTCGCCGCGTCGCTGCAGCAGAGCGTGCTGCGCATCCGCGGGGTCGCGCCGAGTTGCCAGCGTGCGCTGGAAGGTTCCGGGTTCGTGATCGCGCCGGAGCGCGTGATGACCAACGCGCACGTCGTCGCGGGCACCACGAGCATCGACGTCGACACGGCATCCGGCTCGCTGCCCGCTTCGGTGGTGCTGTTCGATCCGTTCACGGACGTCGCGGTGCTCTCGGTGCCCGGGCTCACCGCTCCGGTCGTTCCCCAGGCGCCCGCGCCCGCCCGTTCCGGCGAGAGCGCCATCGTGCTCGGCTACCCGGGCGGTGGCCGGTACACGGCGAGCGCGGCACGGATCCGCGAGACCCTCGATCTGACCGGGCCGAACATCTACCGGGACGGAACGGTCAAGCGCGAGGTGTACACGGTGCGTGGGCTCGTTCAAGCGGGCAATTCGGGTGGGCCGCTGGTGGATACGCGGGGACAGGTGCTCGGAGTCGTCTTCGGCGCCGCGGTGACCGACAACGACACCGGCTATGTCCTGACGCTCAACGAGGTCCGTTCCGAACTGGAGGCTTCGGAGCGTTCCGCGGGCCCGGTCGCCACCGGAGCATGCGTGCTCAGCTGATCTCGCCGTGTTCCTCGCGATTCAGGTCAGGAGCTTCGCGAGTTCTGCCGTGACCACGTCCGGGTTCTCCTGGTGCGCGAAGTGGGCCGCGCCGGGGACCCGGACCAGGCGTCGTCGCGGTGACCATTCGTGCCCGCGACGGAACGTGGCGGGCAGGATGTAGGGGTCCAGGTCGCCGCGCATGGCGAGGACCGGGATGTGGATGGGGTCGCGCATGGTCGCCATGAAGCGGCGGCCGTCCGGCCGCCACTGGCTGCGGAAGGCCCAGCGCTGGTACTCCAGCGCGCAATGCGCGGCGCCGGGGATCTGGATGGCCGAGCGCATCCGCCGCGCCGTGTCGACGAATTCGGCGGAGCCGGACCAGCCCACGCTCACCCGCTGCCGCAGCAACCGTTCCACTTCGAAGCCGTCGGCGGTGGTCAGCAGATGCTCGCCGTAACGGGGCAGCTGATAGCGAAGGAAGTTCGGCAGCCAGGCCGAGCGCTGGCGGCGGTTGCGCAGTACCGAACTCTTCAGCGCCGACGGATGCGGCGAGCCGACCAGCGCGATGGAGTGAACCAGCCGCGGGTGCAGCACCGCGGTGGTCCAGCAGACCAGTCCGCCGTCGGCGTGCCCGACCAGCGTGGCCTCGGTGTAGCCGAGCGCCCGGATGAGCCCGGCGACGTCACCGGCGAGCGTCCAGCCGTCGTAACCACGCGGCGGCTTGTCGCTGTCGCCGTAGCCGCGCAGGTCGACGGCCACGGTGCGATAGCCGAGTTCCGCCAGGCCGGTCAATTGGTGCCGCCAGGACCACCAGAAGTCCGCGAAGCCGTGCAGCAGCACGACCAGCGGGGCATCGGACCGCTCGGGCGCCGCGTCCACGACGTGGAATCGAATGCCGTTGGCGTGCACGTCCCGATGTGTCCACGGTCCGTCGTAACGGACGCTGGACGGATCCGGAAGCAAGTTCGCCGACACGGCGACCGAGCCTAGTAGCCGCCGTACCGGCTCGCGAAAGCGCGCCTAGGAAGTTTGCTTCTGCAGCGCGAGACGGTCGTCGTGCGCGGCCGCGCCCAGGCTGTGCGGCAGCACCGTGCGCGCCTGCTTGAGCGAGTCGATCGTCTTCTCCGGCGCGCGCAGTTTCTTCACCCGCAGGTACCCCAGGAACGCCAGCGCCGCGGTGGCCGCGATCATCAGCAGGAAGACGATCAGGAAGGCCGCCCAGCGCGCCAGCCACACGTCGAGCAACTCGCCGAGGAAGAAGAAAAAGAAAAAGGTGCTGAACAGCAGCACGGTGAGCGCGAGGATGAAGTAGACGCTGCCCTGCAGGCCCTTCTTGATCTCACCGGTGACCTCGGCCTTGGCCAGTTCGACCTCGGCGCGGACCAGGGTCGACATCTGCTCGGCGGCGTCGCGGACCAGGGTCCCGAAGCTCGCGGAGCCGAGTGGATCGGCGTCCGTGAGGGGAATGGAGGTGACCGTACGACCGCGCTCCGCGTCGTTCCCGTTACCGCCGTGGTTGAAACTCACTTGGTCGACCCTTCTCCCTGTCCCGGCACTGCTTCAACTCCCGTTTGATCGGCGGCGTTCCCGGTGCCCTCCGTGGTCACGCAGGCTACCGCCTCCGGACGGATCGCTCGCGCCGCCGTGCTGTTCACGTTGTAACGCACGGGCGTCCCGCCGAGCCTGGTGGACACGCCCACGCCGCAACAGTAGCGCCGAACCGGCGAGCGACGCCGCCATTGATGCGACCAACACAGCGGCTTTCGCCAACTCGGCGGCGGAGGCGTCCGCGACGTCGGCGAAAGCGAGCTCCGCCACCAGAAGGCTAACCGTGAAGCCGATCCCGCCGAGCACCGACAGGGCGAACATGTCCCGCCAGCCGAGTCCGCCGGGGCGCGTCGCGATGCCCAACCGGATTGCCGCCCAGCTCATTCCGAAGATCCCGAGGGGCTTGCCCACCAGGAGACCGAGAATCACCGCGAGCGCGAGCCGATCGGTGAACAACTCGCCGAAGACCGTGGGGTTCAACGGCACTCCGGAGGCGAACAGGGCGAAGAGCGGGACGCACAGTCCGGCGGAGATCGGCTGGAAGAGGTGCTCGAGCCGGGCGGCGGGCGCTACACGTTCCCCGGGATCCGGGCGCACCCGGCTGAGCAGGCCGAGCGCGACACCGGCCAAGGTCGGGTGGATGCCCGCTTCGTGCAGCGCGTACCAGGACACCAACGCCAGCGGGACATAGAGCAACGGCGTGCGGATTCGCGCGTGTTGCCCCAGCGCCCACCCCGCGAAGCACCCGGCGGCGATGAGCAGCCACAGCAGCGATACCGCGGTGGTGAACAGCACCGCGATCAGGACGATCGCCATCAGGTCGTCGACCACGGCGAGACTGAGCAGGAAAACGCGCGCGCCCGCCGGAATGCGCGAACCGGTCAGCGCGAGCACGGCGAGCGCGAACGCGATGTCGGTGGCGACGGGAATGGCCCAGCCGCGGTCCATGCCCGGTATGCCGAACCCGACGATCGCCGCGATCAGCGCGGGGGTCACCACACCGCCGATCGCCGCGATCACGGGCAGCGTGGCGCGTCTGCGGTCGGCCAGCTCGCCGACGACCAGTTCGCGTTTGAGTTCCAGCCCGGCGACGAAGAAGAACACCGCGAGCAGACCGTCCGCGGCCCAGTCGGCCAGGGTCAGCTGCAGGTGCAACGGCGGGATCGCGACGACCGTCCTGGTCATCGTCAGATAACTCGCTCCCCATGGCGAGTTCACCCACAGCAACGCGGTCGCGGCCGCGATCAGAAGCAGTGCGCCGCCGACGGTTTCCGTGCGGAGGTAGCGGGACAGTTCCGAGCGCACTGGCGTGATCACGGGAAACCTTTCGGGCGGTGGGCAGCCGGCGCGGAGGCGGCACCCACCGGAATCGGCTCTACGGATGCGCGACCGCTCGCCGACCAGACTTCCCGGCACACCGTACGCAATCTTAACGGGTCGGCCGGTGACGGATCCGCCACCGGCCGCGCTCAGCGTCTGTGGCGGTCAGTCCTTGCCCGCGCGGATCGCCTCGAAGACGCTCGGGTCGACCAGGGTGGAGGTGTCGCCGAGTTCGCGTCCTTCGGCGATGTCGCGTAGGAGGCGGCGCATGATTTTGCCGCTGCGGGTTTTGGGGAGTTCGGGGACGATGTGGATTTCGCGGGGTCGGGCGATGGGGCTGATTTCGCGGGCGACTTCGTTTTTGAGGTCGTTGATCAGTGCGGTTCCCGTGTCTTGGGCTTCGGCTGTGAGGATGACGAAGGCGACGATGCCTTGGCCGGTGGTGGGGTCGGTGGCGCCGACGACGGCGGCTTCGGCGACGGTGTGGTGGCCGACGAGGGCGGATTCGACTTCGGCGGTGGAGATTCGGTGGCCGGAGATGTTCATGACGTCGTCGACGCGGCCGAGGATCCACAGGTCGCCGTCGGTGTCGAGTTTGGCGCCGTCGCCTGCGAAGTACCAGCCTTGTTCGGCGAAGCGTTCCCAGTAGGTGGTTTTGTAGCGTTGCATGTCGCCCCAGATGCCGCGCAGCATGGACGGCCAGGGTTGGTCGAGTACGAGGTAGCCGTTGGCTTCGGTTTCGCCGCGGTGTACTGGTGTGGCTTCTTCGTCGACGACTTGGGCGGAGATGCCGGGTAGTGGGGTCATGGCGGCGCCGGGTTTGGTGGCGGTGACGCCGGGTAGTGGGGAGATCATGATGGCGCCGGTTTCGGTCTGCCACCAGGTGTCCACGATGGGGGTGCGACCCGCGCCGATGACTTCGCGGTACCAGCGCCAGGCTTCGGGGTTGATGGGTTCGCCGACCGAGCCCAGGAGCCGGATGCTGGACAGGTCGTGGGCGGCGGGGATTTCTCGGCCCCATTTCATGAAGGTGCGTACCAGGGTGGGGGCGGTGTAGTAGATGGTGACGCCGTATTTTTCGATGATCTGCCAGTGGCGGTGTTCGTCGGGGTAGTTGGGGGTGCCTTCGTAGACGATCTGGGTGGTGCGGTTGGCGAGGGGGCCGTAGACGATGTAGCTGTGTCCGGTGACCCAGCCGATGTCGGCGGTGCACCAGTAGATGTCTTGGGCGGGTTTGTGGTCGAAGACGGTGTGGTGGGTGTAGGCGGTTTGGGTGAGGTAGCCGCCGGTGGTGTGGAGGATGCCTTTGGGTTTTCCGGTGGTGCCGGAGGTGTAGAGGATGAACAGGGGGTGTTCGGCGTCGAAGGGTTGGGGTTGGTGGGTGGGTGAGGCGGGGGTGATGGTGTCGTGCCACCACAGGTCGCGGCCGTGGGTCCAGGGGACCTCGATGCCGGTGCGGCGCACGACCAGGACGTGTTCGACGGTGGTGGGGTCATCACCGAGTGCTTCGTCGACGGCGGCTTTGAGGGGGGCGGGGTTGCCGCGTCGCCATTGTCCGTCGGTGGTGATGACCAGGCGTGCGCCGGCGTCGTCTACGCGTTGGCGCAGCGCGGTGGGGGAGAAGCCGGCGAAGACGACGGAGTGGGTCAGGCCCAGGCGGGCGCAGGCGAGCATGGAGATGATGGCTTCGGGCACCATCGGCATGTAGATCGCGACCCGGTCTGTGGTGGTGAGGCCGAGTGCGGTCAGGGCGTTGGCGGCCCGGCAGACCTCGTCGTGGAGTTCGCGGTAGGTGATGGCGCGGGAGTCGCCGGGTTCGCCTTCCCAGTGGATGGCGACCTGGTCGCCGTGTCCGTCCAGGACGTGGCGGTCCACGCAGTTGTAGGCGACGTTGAGTGTGCCGCCGACGAACCACTTCGCCACCGGCGCGTCACTCCAATCCAGCACCTGTGTCCACGGCTGCTCCCAGTGCAGCCTGCGGGCCTGCTCGGCCCAGAACGCGTCGCGATCGGCCGCCGCCCGCTCGTAGAGCCCGGCATCGGCGTTCGCCGCCGCGGCGAACTCCGCGGTCGGTGGGTAGGAGTCCCTGTGGTCGGCGCTGGTTTCGGTCATCTCGTCTCTTCTTTCCACGTAGCCTGAGCGCACGATTCGACGCAGCCGAGTTCGACAGTAATCAACTGTGACCTACGCCGCGTACGGTGTGGCGCCCGGGTCGAGCCGACTGCGCACCGCCGGGCTCCGCCTGCTCGGCGTCGGCGCGCGGCGGCCCCGCACGGCCGTTTCGTCGGAGATAATTTCGGCCGGACGGCCATTTTCCCAGGAAAGTCGGGGTGTTTCGGCAATGTTGCCGGATCGGTAACAAGTGCAACGAACTCGGATCAATCAGGTGACAGTGCCCGCGCCGGTGGTTACTCTGCCAACCAAACAGGGGGATCGTGGCGGCATGCGCTGATGGACCTCGCGCGAGTGGCGTCCGGCTCCCCCCTTCTCGCACCGGGAGGACGCGTTGAAATTCCACAGAGCGATGGCGCTGACCGCGGCGGTCGTGCTGGCCACGAGTCTCGGACTGTCCGCATGTTCCCCGGGCGACGGCGCCGACGCCGACATCGTCACCGTCAACGGCGGCGAGCCGCAGAATCCTCTGGTGCCCACCAACACCAACGAGAACATGGGCGGGCGGGTGGTCGACCGGCTGTTCGCGGGCCTGAAGTACTACGACGCCGAGGGCAAAGCGCACGACGAGATGGCGGAGTCGATCCAGACCACGGATCGGAAGAACTACCGGGTGACCATCAAACCGAACTGGAAGTTCACCGACGGCACCCCGGTGACGGCGAAATCGTTCGTCGACGCCTGGAACTACGGTGCGCTCGGCAGCAACGCGCAGTTGCAGAGCTACGTGTTCGGTCCCATCGTCGGTTTCGATGAGGTGTCCGCGGAAAAGCCCACGGCACAGACGATGTCGGGGCTGAAGGTGATCGATGACCGCACCTTCACCATCGAGCTGAAAGCGCCCTCGATCGACTTCGAGACCGAACTCGGCTACGCGCCGTTCTATCCGTTGCCCGAAGCCGCGTTCAAGGACATCAAGGCATTCGGGGAGAACCCGATCGGCAACGGCCCCTACAAGTTCGCCCGGACCGGGGCGTGGGAGCACAACGTCAAGATCGACTTGGTGCCCAACCCGGACTATCCCGGCGGCCGCCCGGCCAAGAACAAGGGGCTGCGGTTCGTGATGTACCAGTCCTTCGACACCGCCTACGCGGATCTGCAGGCGGGCAACCTCGACGCGCTCGACACCGTGCCCGACAGCGCGCTCACCTCCTACCAGCAGGACCTCGGCGACCGCGCGATCACCAAACCGACCGCGCAGAACCAGCACATCGGCATCCAGTCCAACGTCGCGCATTTCTCCGGCCAGGAAGGGTTGCTGCGGCGGCGGGCGATCTCGATGGCGATCAACCGGGAACAGATCGCGCAGAACATCTTCCACGGCACCCGGATTCCGGCGCGCGACTTCACCGCGAGCACACTGCCCGGTTTCGAGCCGAACCTGCCCGGCTCGGAGGTGCTGAAGTACAACCCGGACGAGGCCAAGAAGGTGTGGGCGCAGGCCGACGCGATCTCGCCGTGGTCGGGCCGCTACGAGATCGCCTACAACTCCGACGGCGGCCACCAGGCCTGGATCGAGGCGGTGGCCAACAGCGTCAAGAACACTCTCGGCATCGACGCCATCGGCGTGCCGTACCCGACGTTCAAGAACATCCGCGACGAGGTGAACGCCCATACCATCAACAAGGCGTTCCGCTACGGCTGGCAGGGTGACTACCCGACAATGCTGCAGTTCCTCACCTCCCAGTACTACAGCTACTCCGATACCAACAACGTCGACTACGCCAACCCCGAATTCGACCGCCTGCTCGATGCCGCCTTGGCCGCCCCGACCCAGGAGGAGTCCTACCGGATCGTCGCGCAGGCCCAGGCCCTGCTGATCAAGGACCTGGCCGATATCCCCGTCTTCGACTACGTGGCAGCGGCGGGCCGCTCCGACCGTGTGCGTAAGGCCGAACTCGCTTGGAACGGTCTGTTCGCTTTCGAGAACATCGAGAAGTAGACGCTGGCCGCCCGGCGTCCGCGTGGCGCTCGGCGGTGTTACCCCGGAGGTGAAATGGCCTGGTATATCGGGCGGCGTCTGCTTCAGATGATCCCCGTGTTCCTCGGTGCGACGCTGCTCATCTTTGCCCTGGTGTTCGTCGTCCCGGGTGACCCGATCCACGCGCTCGCCGGTGACAAGCCGATGACGCCCGCGGTGGAGGCACAGCTGCGGGCGCGTTACCACCTGGACGAGCCCTTCATCGTGCAGTACCTGCTGTATCTGAAGGGCATCCTCACGCTGGACTTCGGCACCGCCTTCTCCGGCAGGCCGGTGCGGGACGAACTCGCGCGCGCGTTTCCGATCACCATCAAGCTGGCGTTCATGGCGGTGTTGATCGAGTCGGTCTTCGGCGTGCTGTTCGGCCTGATCGCCGGGCTGCGCAAGGGCAAACCGTTCGATTCGGCAATGCTCGTGGTCAGCCTGATGGTCATCGCGGTGCCGGTCTTCGTGGTGGGCTTCCTCGCGCAGTATCTGCTCGGGGTCAAGTGGGGGATCGCTCCGGTGACCGTCTCCGGGAAGGCGACGG
The DNA here is from genome assembly GCF_021183645.1 of Nocardia gipuzkoensis. Lineage (NCBI taxonomy): Bacteria > Bacillati > Actinomycetota > Actinomycetes > Mycobacteriales > Nocardiaceae > Nocardia > Nocardia gipuzkoensis. The sequence goes on from NZ_CP089225.1 coordinate 3,208,099, forward strand.
TCGGCGAACTGCTGGTACCCGCGTTCGTGCTCGGCTCGCTCTCGTTCGCCTACGTTCTGCGATTGACCCGGAACTCGGTGGCCGAGAACATGTCCGCCGACTACGTGCGCACCGCGACCGCGAAGGGACTCGGCAGGCCGCGTGTGGTGACCGTGCACATCCTCCGTAACTCGATGATCCCGGTGGTCACCTTTGTCGGCGCCGACCTGGGCGCGCTGATGGGCGGCGCGATCGTCACGGAGGGCATCTTCAACATCCCCGGCGTCGGCGGCACGCTGTATCAGGCCATCACCAGGGGCGAGCCGCCGACCGTGGTCTCCTTCGTCACGGTGCTGATCGTCATCTTCCTGCTCACCAACTTGATCGTCGACCTGCTCTACGCCGCACTCGATCCGAGGATCCGCTATGCCTGACCCGACCGCGCGCGCGGGCGCGCGCCGTGGCCAGGAGCACTTCGTCGCACCGCCCGATGAGGTCGAGGTGCTCTCCACCGACGCGGTTCTGGACGCGGGCGCGCCGACCAGCCTCTGGCGCGACGCGTGGCGGCAGCTGCGGCGCAACCCGATCTTCGTCGTCGCGGCGGTGTTGATCGTGTTCGTGCTGATCGTGGTGATCTGGCCGGGGTTGTTCACCGATCAGGATCCGCGCTACTGCAATGGCGATTTCAGCATGGACCCGCGCGGCGCGGGCCACCCGTTCGGTTTCGACAAGCAAGGCTGCGACATCTACGCCCGGACCATCTACGGCGCGCGGGCTTCGGTGCTCGCCGGGGTGGGCGCGACGCTGTTGTTCGTGCTGATCGGCGGAACGCTCGGGGCACTGTCGGGGTTCTACGGCGGGCCGCTGGACTCGATCGTCTCCCGGGTCGCCGAGATCTTCTACGCGATTCCGCTGATGCTGGCCGCGATCGTGATCATGCAGCTGCTGGACGCGCGCACGATCTGGACCGTGATCGTCATCCTCGCCTCGTTCACCTGGCCGCAGGCGGCGCGGATCGCCCGCAGCGCGGTGATCCAGGCGAAGAACAGCGACTACGTGACGGCGGCGAAAGCGCTGGGCGTCTCCCGGATCCAGACGCTGCTGCGTCACGTGCTGCCGAACGCGGCGGGACCGTTGATCGTGGTGACCACGCTCTGGCTGGGCGTCTTCATCGTCACCGAGGCGACGCTGTCGTATCTCGGTGTGGGACTGCCGCGCACGGTGGTGTCCTGGGGCGCGGACATCGCCACCGGGCAGAAGGAGATCCGTACCTCCGCCATCCTGTTCTATCCGGCGACGGCGCTGGCGCTGACCGTGCTGAGCTTCATCATGCTGGGCGACGCCGTGCGGGATGCCCTCGACCCGAAGGCGAGGAAGCGATGAGCGAGTCCGCACGGCCGCTGCTGGAGATCACCGATCTGAACGTGAGTTTCACCGCCGACGGCAAGCCGGTGCCCGCGGTGCGCGATGTGAGCCTGTCGGTCTATCCGGGACAGACCGTGGCCATCGTCGGCGAATCCGGTTCGGGCAAGTCGACCACCGCGCACGCGATCATCGACTTGCTGCCCGGCACCGGCCGGATCACCTCCGGCTCGATCAGATTCGACGGCAAGGATCTCACCGCTGCCTCGAAGCGAGAGATCGTCGCGGTCCGCGGCAGCGGCATCGGGCTGGTGCCGCAGGACCCGATGTCGAATCTGAACCCGGTGTGGAAGATCGGATTCCAGATCCGCGAGACGCTCGAGGCCAACGGCATCGCGAAGGGCAAGACTGCCGCGAAGCGAGCGGTGGAGCTGCTCGAGGAAGCGGGCATGCCCGACGCCGGACGGCGGGTCAACCAGTACCCGCACGAGTTCTCCGGAGGCATGCGCCAGCGGGCGTTGATCGCGATCGGCCTGTCCTGCCGGCCCAAGCTGCTCATCGCCGACGAGCCGACCTCGGCGCTCGACGTGACCGTGCAGCGGCAGATCCTCGACCACCTCGAGCAGCTCACCGCCGACCTCGGCACCGCGGTCCTGCTGATCACCCACGATCTCGGTTTGGCGGCCGAGCGTGCCGAACACCTGGTGGTGATGTATCGCGGCCGCGTCGTGGAATCCGGGCCTGCCCTGCGGATTCTGCGCGATCCCCAGCACCTGTACACCAAGCGGCTGGTGAGCTCGGCGCCCTCGCTGGCCGCGCAGCGCCGGTCCGCGGTGCGGCGCCGAACCGAGATCCACGCGCAGGCCGTGCAGGTAGCGGCCGATGACACGGCGGTGCCGGACGAAGTGGTGGTGACCGAGCACCTGACGAAGACCTTTCGCATTCGCGGTCGTGCACCGTGGAAGTCCAGCGAGTTCGTCGCGGTGGACGATGTGTCGTTCCGGTTGCGGCGCGGGTCGACCACGGCGATCGTCGGCGAATCCGGTTCGGGCAAGACGACGGTGGCGCGCATGGTGCTCGGTCTGCTGGAACCCAGCTCCGGCTCGGTCACCTTCGACGGCAAGGACGTGGCGACCCTGGATCGCAAGGGCGCTTTCGCGTTCCGGCGCCGAGTGCAGCCGATCTTCCAGGACCCGTACGGCTCGCTCGACCCGATGTACACGATCTACCGCACCATCGAGGAGCCGTTGCGGACCCACGGGATCGGCACTCCCGCAGAGCGCGAGGCGACGGTGCGGGAACTGCTCGACAAGGTCGCGCTGCCTGTCGGCGTCATGCGGCGCTACCCCAACGAGCTGTCCGGCGGACAGCGTCAGCGTGTGGCGGTCGCGCGTGCGCTCGCCCTGCGGCCCGAAGTGGTGGTGTGCGACGAGGCGGTCTCCGCGCTCGACGTTCTGGTACAGGCCCAGATCCTCCAGCTGCTCAACGACCTGCAGGCGGAGCTGGGACTGGCCTATCTGTTCATCACCCACGATCTGGCCGTCGTCCGGCAGATCGCCGACGACGTGCTGGTCATGCAGCACGGCAAGGTGGTCGAAGCGGCGACGACCGACGAGGTGTTCGACGATCCCCAGCAGGAGTACACGCGCAAGCTGCTCGACGCGATCCCGGGACGCGATCTGCTGGCCGGGTAGGCGGGCCGGGCGCGCGGATCGCTCCCTGCGGGCGCAAGTAGCCTCGTATCCCGTGACCGATCCGCTCCAGCCCCTCGTCGATCTGCCCGGTGTCCGGGACGCGGCCGACCGCGCCCGCGACGCGCTCGCCGAGGTGCACCGGCACAAAGCGAACCGGCGCGGGTGGCCGACCACAGCGGCCGAGGCCGCGGTGCGTGCGGCCCGGTCCTCGGCGGCGATCGATGGCGGTAGCACGGACATCCCCGCCGACGGTCGCGTGGCGGACCCGATTCTGGCCGGTTCGCTGCGCGTCGGTCAGGCGCTGGACGGCGACGCGCTGCGGAATCTGGTCGGCGTCTGGCAGCGCGCTCCGCTGCAGGCATTGGCGCGGCTGCATCTGCTCGCCGCGGCCGATCTGGTGGAGCAGGAAGAGACGCTCGGCAGGCCGCGCGGCGACGCGGGTGTGGCCCAGCGGCTGGATCTGCTGGCGCAGACGGTGCTCGGCTCGCGGGCGCCCGCGCCGGTGCTCGCCGCCGTAGTACACGGTGAGCTACTGGCGCTGCGGCCGTTCGGAACGGCCGACGGCGTGGTCGCGCGGGCGGCCTCCCGGCTGGTCGCGGTGTCCAGTGGGCTGGACCCGCACAGCCTCGGCGTGCCGGAGGTGTTCTGGCTGCGCAGGCGTCAGGCGTACCTGGACGCGGCCGCCGGGTTCGGCAGCGGGGATCCGGAGGCTGTGGGTGGTTGGGTGATCTACTGCTGCGGGGCGTTCGAGGACGGTGCGCGCGAGGCCACGTCGATCGCCGACTCGGCGGCGGGATGATCCCCCTGTACACGTCAAAGCGGGCGGCGTTGTCTGTCGACCTCACCGCCCGCTAGCACGGACTACCCGGTTACCAAGCGTGCTAATTGGGTTGTGTTCTGCGGCCTCGGCGACAATCCGGACATCGGCCGGTTCATCCCCGCAACCTGTGCGAGGCCTTCGCCGTCGACTATCCGTATTTCGCAGGCCCACAACGCTTCTGCCCTTGTCGCGGCGCGCTCCGCGTGGGTGCCTGGTGTCCGTGCTGGGAAAGAGGGTCGGGAGACAGTGCCTTCTCTTCTGGTGCTGCCTTGGCCTTCCTTCCTTCCGTAGTTACCTTTCTACACTGTGACTGCACTCACATCAAGAGGTCGAAAGGCATTGAATAATCGGCGTGTTTCTCGGCGTTTCGTGGTTAAATGCCTGGTCCTTCGCCGCGTCTGCTAAGTCGGCGAACCCCTCGGCAAGCATCTGGCGTCCTGGATGGGTGCGGGCGCTCGAGCGACCGGACCTCAGCGTCGCCGACGCAGCATCCGGTAGCTGATCGCACCCGCCAGCACCGCACTCAAGCCGACCGCGGCCGTCGCCGCGAGGGTCGTCGAGGACGGCGCCTGGAAGCGCGCCCACAGCGACACCGGGTTGGAGAAGGTCAGGATCGGCCAGCCGCGCGCGGTGGCCTCGCGGCGCAGATTGCGATCCGGATTGACCGCCGTGGGGTGCCCCACCGTGCCGAGCAGCGGCAGATCGGTGATCGAGTCGGAGTAGGCGTAGCAGCGGGTCAGGTCGTAACCCTCGCTGGCGGCGAGTTTCTCGACGGCGGTGACCTTGCCCTCGCCGTAGCAGTAGAACTCCACCTCGCCGGTGTACTTGCCGTCCGCCACGACCATCCGGGTGGCCGCGGTGTGCGAGGCGCCGAGCGCTTCGGCGATCGGGCCCACGATCTCCTCGCCGGAGGCCGAGACGATCACCACGTCGTGACCCCGGATCTTGTGGTCGGCGATCAGATCGGCCGCCTCCGCGTAGATCAGCGGATCGACCAGCTCGTGCAGCGTCTCGGCCACAATCGATTTCACCTGTTCGACGTCCCAGCCCGCGCACATGCTGGTCAGGTGCGCGCGCATCCGTTCCATCTGGTCGTGGTCGGCGCCCGACAGCAGGAACAGGAAGTGGGCGTAGCTGCTCTCCAGGACGGCGCGCCGGTTCAAGAGCCCCTGCGCGTAGAAGGGCTTGCTGAAGACGAACGTGCTCGACTTCGCGATCACGGTCTTGTCCAGATCGAAGAAGGCGGCGACGCGGCCGCCCGCGGTGGCTGAGTTGTCCACCTGACCAGGATAGGTGGCGGTATCGCGTCCGCTGGGCCCGGAGCCGGGCAAGTTCGTTCGGCGTTGCTTGTTCGCCGCCCTCGAGTCGCCTGAGTCGGGCTCGACAGTGGGCTGCGGGGCAGCTCCGGACCGGCCGGGCCCAGAGACGAGCGCGGGCCTCGGGGGGACCGTCTCGGTTTCGCTCGGCCCGGCGCGCGATTCTGAGCGGGGTCTGTCCGGCTGCGCTGCATCGGGGCGGCCGGTCAGTGATCGCGTACCGAACCGCCGCGCCTGTTCTGTGGCTGTCCTGCCTGCGATCGGCCCAGTATGGGCGGCGGATGGACTTCGGCCGCGCTCATTCGGCACGGGGTGTTCCGGGCGGCGCGGCGGCTGTGGCCGGCGCAGCGGAGAAGTTTGCCCCGCAGACGCCGGGGCTGCAGCGGCCACAAAGATGTCCGATGGCAGACTTGCGTGGTGGCCGGGGCTTGGGTGTAGTATTGCTGGCACCTGGACATAGTCCAGGCGCGTTCAGCCCGACCCCCCGGGGCTGAACCCCGACGGCCCCAGCCTCCTCCCCCCCCGGCTGGGGCCGTCCTCTATTTTCGGGGACGGCTCGGTGGGCCGCGTGGCCTGGATGGTTGTCCACAGCCCGCGAGTTATCCACATTCGGCATCCTGCCCCTTCTTCCGCTGCTCGAGTTCAGCGACGCTGACCTGCATGAACCTTGCAGCACCTGAGTCGAGCGGGCCCCCGCCCGCCCTCGTGCTCATCGATGACGATCGGCTGCGTGACGAAGTCCGGCGGATCGCTGCGGCCGCCGAACGGGCACTCGACGAGCGGACCCAACCCGTCGGCCGACATGCCTGGACGGGCGCTCCGCTGGTGATCCTGGACACCCGTGCGGCGCAGGAGGCGGCCGCGGCCGGATATCTGCGCAGGACCGGCGTGGTGCTGGTAACCGACGGTGAGCCAGGTTTGCTCGACTGGCAGGCCGCCGCGTCGGTCGGCGCCGAGCGAGCTATCGCTCTGCCGGGCGCCGCGGTGGGGCTCATCGAGATGTTTGCTGAGTACGGCGAGCAGCGCGCGGGCGACGGCGTGGTGGTCGCCGTAGCAGGGGCGGGCGGCGGGGCCGGGGCGTCCACCCTCGCCGTCGCGATCGCGCTGCGCGCCGCCGCCGAAGGGTTCCGGCGCGAAACCTTGCTGGTCGATGGCGCACCCTTCGCCGGTGGTCTCGACCTGCTGCTCGGCATCGAGAACACGCCGGGCCTGCGCTGGCCCGAGCTGGTGGTGGAGGACGGGCGGGTGTCCGCTGCGGCGCTGCACGGCGCGCTGCCCGTCGCGGCGCCGGGGCTGGCGGTGTTGTCCTGCGGGCGCTGCGGTGCTGGGCGGTTGCCACGCGAACTCGGCCCGGCCGGAGTCCGCGCTGTGATCGAAGCAGGCCGTGCCGCAGGCGATTTCGTAGTTTGCGATATTTCGGGCGAGCGCGGGCCGCATGCCGACCAGATGCTCGACTCGGCGGATCTCGTGGTGCTGGTGGTTCCGGCGCGCCTGCGAGCAGTCGCCGCGGCCGAAGCGGTGGCCGCCCACATAGCGCGGCGAAACCCGAATCAGGGCTTGATCGTTCGCGGGCCCGCACCCGGCGGGCTACGCGGAGCCGAGGTCGCCGAGGTGCTCGGCCTTCCGCTGCTCGCCGCCGTCGGCGCTCAGGCCGGCTTGGCACACCGTCTGGAGCGCGGTGGGATTTCGCTCCGCCGCGGACCGCTGCGCGATGCCGCCGATGCCGTGCTCGGCGTGCTCAGCGCGGCACCCGGACAGCGGCGATGAGCGCCATACTGACCAGCGAGCTGCTGGACCGGGTACGCGAGCGGTTGGCCACCGAAACCGGCGATCCGGACCCGGCGCAGGTCGCCGCCGCGATCCGCGCCGAGGCGGGCGGGGTGCTGGGCGACACCGACCTGCTACGGGCGCTGCGGTTGTTGCAGACCGAGCTGACCGGCGCGGGCGTACTCGAACCGCTGCTGCACGATCCGCATGTCGCGGACGTTTTGGTCACCGGTCCGGACGCGGTCTGGATCGACCGCGGGCACGGTCTGGAGAAGACTTCCGTCACCTTCTCCGACGAGGCCGCGGTCCGGCGGCTGGCGCAGCGCTTGGCGCTGTCGGCGGGGCGGCGACTCGACGACGCGCAACCATGGGTGGACGGTCGGCTATCCGGAACGGGTGCGGCGCTCGGGGATTCGTTCGGGGTTCGTTTGCACGCGGTACTCGCGCCGGTCGCGCACGGTGGCACCTGTCTGTCGCTGCGCGTGCTCCGTCCGGCCACCCAGGGGCTGGACGCGCTCGCCGCGGCGGGTTCGGTGCCCGCCGCCGCGAAGCTGCTGCTGGAGCGGGTGGTCCGGGCGAGGCTGGCATTCCTCGTGGTCGGCGGCACCGGAGCTGGGAAGACGACGCTGCTGTCCGGTCTGCTCGCCACGGTGGATCCGTCCGAGCGGATCGTCTGCGTCGAGGATGCGGCCGAACTCGCGCCACCGCATCCCCACGTGGTCCGCTTGGTCGCCAGGACGGCGAATGTGGAGGGCGTCGGCGAGGTGACGGTGCGCGACCTGGTCCGTCAAGCGCTGCGCATGCGGCCGGACCGGATCGTGGTCGGCGAAGTCAGGGGCGCCGAGGTGGTGGACCTGCTGACCGCGCTGAACACCGGTCACGACGGCGGGGCGGGCACGGTGCACGCCAACTCGCCGCAAGAGGTCCCGGCCCGTCTGGAAGCCCTCGCCGCGCTGGGCGGAATGGATCGAGCGGCTCTGCACAGTCAACTCGCCGCCGCGGTGCAGGTCGTCCTGCATGTGCACCGCCGATCGGACGGCTCGCGCGGCCTGCGCGAGATCGGTCTGGTGCACCGCACCGATTCGGGGCGCGTGCGGATCACACCGGCTTGGCACGAGACGGGTGCGGCTCCGGCCGCCGCGGACCTGTCCAGCCTGCTCTCCGAGCGGCTCGACCGATGAGCGGTGCGGTGTTGTGCCTCGCGCTGGCGCTGCTCGTGGTGCCCGCCCCGCGATCCCGGCGCCGATTCGGTGAGCTGTTCACCGCGCCCGACCGGCCTCGAATGCCGCTGCGCGGAACCATCCTTCGGGTCGGTGCGGTCGCAGGCGTCGTGATTGCGCTCGTCGCCTTCGGGACGGGTCCGTTCCTCGCGGTCGGCGTGGTCGCCGGAACGGTTGGGCTGCGAGGCCGCCGGGCGGCGCGAGACCGGCGCAGGAATCTCGAGCGCGGACACCTGCTCGATGCGTTGGAGGCCGTGATAGCCGAATTGCGCGTGGGAGCCCACCCGAGCGCTGCCGCCGAGGTGGCCGCGCGCGAGGTGCAGGGCGAATCGGCGCACGCGTTCGCCGTCGGCGCCGCACGCAGCCGGCTCGGCGGCTCGGCGGCGGAGGGCCTGCGCCGCCCGGACTCGCCTGTGGCTGTCGAACTTTCCCGAGTCGCGGGCGCCTGGCAGGTGGCCGAGCAGCACGGTCTGGCACTGGCCGAATTGCTGTCGGCAGCGCGGACGGACCTCGCAGGACGCATTCGATTCCACGGCCGCACCACCGCCGCGCTGGCCGGTGCACGCGCCACCGCCGCGGTGCTGGCCTGCTTGCCGTTTCTCGGTATAGCGCTGGGCCAACTGATGGGTGCGTCGCCTCTGCACGTTCTCTTCGTCTCGTCCGCGGGAACGGTGTTGCTGCCGCTCGGTGCGGCGCTGGCCTGCGCGGGCTTGCTGTGGACCGATGCCATCACGCGAAAGGTGCTCGTATGAGATCGCTTTCGACGGACGGTCGAGGCCGGCCGAATATCCGGCAGCAGTCGCCGCGTTCGAGGGCATGGCCGATGGGCGAGGAGTTGAGGCTCGGAATGCCAGTCCGAGCGGCTGTTGTCGTCGCAGCCGTGGCCGGTGCCGCCGCGCGCGGCCTGGCGACGGTCCGTGCAGGTGGCTCTCGCGCAACAGGATCTGTGAGGAAGGCTGACGATGGCGCTCACCCAGGAGACGGCACTGCCATTGCTGTTGGTGGCGACCGCATTAGCGCTGCTGCCGGGACGGGTGGCCGTGCGCCGACGGCTGCATGCCCTCCGCGGAACACACCCCCGCGGACCGGCCGCGTCGTCGCGCCGCAGGAAGCGGGCGGCCGATGCACTGGCTGTCGCCTCGGTTCTCGACCTGCTGGCCGCCTGCCTGCGCGCCGGGCTTCCCATGGCCGCCGCGGCGCGGGCCGTGGCGCCGGAAGCCCCGGAATCAGTCGGCGAAGCTCTGCGCCGGGCAGCGGACTCGCTCGCCTTGGGCACCGACGCGGCCACGGCCTGGGAACAGGTCGCCCGGGATTCGAACGCGCGTCCCGGAACCGAGGAGATCGAGTCACTGGCCCGGATGGCACGCCGTTCTGCGCGGTCCGGATCGTCCTTGGCTGCTGCGGTCACGGAGCTGGCCGAGCAGCGTCGGTCGGCGGTCGAAGACTCGGCAGCCGCGAAGGCGGAGCGGGCAGGCGTCTTGATCGGCGGCCCCCTGGGGTTGTGTTTCCTTCCTGCCTTCGTCTGCCTCGGCATCGTCCCGGTTGTCATCGGCTTGGCGGGCCGAGTCCTCGACGGCGGTCTCCTGTAGCCGCAGTTCACGGTGTGGCTTTGCCGCATACGGTGCGGGCCCGACAGCGTGCATGCGGGGGGCTCGCACCGGTCCGGTGGGCTGCTGTGTACCGAGACGTGTGGGTGCCTCGCAGTGCGCGCAGGCAAGGGCGACATGCGCTCGTCCCTATGTCTCAGCTCTCACGCGAGGGTGGTCGTGGTGGTTTCGTGGCCGGCAGCCAGCAGCCTCACCGGTTCGTCGCCGATCTCCTGATGCCTCATCGAGCTGCGGCGGGCGATGCACGGTCGGGTGGCGGCACCTCGTTGTCCACCGGGCTGGATCCGGTGGGCGGCCGCCTCCATGCTCGCCGCTGCTGCCGGCATACGTCGGGGACTGCGCCGCACATCTGGTCTGCCTGCCTACGGTCCGGCAGTCCGGCGGTGTCCGGAGTCTTCGAGGTTCCGGTGCCCGCGCTGCGCGTTGTGTCATCGCAGGCGTTCTGCGGGTGCTGCCTCGCGCCTCCGGGTGCTCCTGTCGACGGGCAGGCGGTTGCGGTTCGCCCCCGCTCGGAGCGGGACGTGGGCGGTGGCCAGGGGAGGCCGGGACGGTGGTGTCCGGTGCCGCCGCGCACTGCACCGGAGGAAGCGTGCCCGTGCGGATCGGCCGCACGGGCCGGAAAGGAGGAATCGGGTGCGTATCGAGGGGGTCGCGAGGTCCGTGGGCCGAAGGCTGAGGGCTGTATATATGGGTCTGCGTGCGCGAGTGCTGCGGGCTGTGGTCGCGGAGGACGGCATGAGCACGGCGGAGTACGCGATCGGCACGATCGCGGCGGCGGCGTTCGGTGCCGTGCTCTACGGCGTGGTGACGGGCGACAGCATTGTGAACGCGCTGACGAAGATCATCGATCGGGCGCTCAACACGTCGGTGTAGCCGAGGCGCGACGGTGTCCTGCCGCGCCGGGACTGGGCGACGATCGGGGCGCGGTGACGGTCGAGGCCGCGCTCGCACTCACCGCGGTCGTCGCCACCGTCGTGCTCTGTCTCGGTGCTCTGCTGGCGGCGTCTACACAGGTCCGCTGTGTAGACGCCGCCCGTGAGGCGGCCCGCCTGGCCGCACGGGGCGATCATGCGAACGCCCTCCCCGCGGCGGAGCGCATCGCGCCACCGTCGGCCGACATCACGCTCCGCACCGAGGGCACCCGTGCCATAGCCGTGGTTTCCGCCCGAACACCGCTACTTCCCTTGCTCACCCTCCGCGCGGAAGCGGTCGCAGCCCTCGAACCTGGGGCTTCGAAGTGAAGGCGGCGCCGACGGTCGGGGCTGTGAGTCGAGGGTCCAACGAGGCCGCCGGCCGGGTTGTCTCGGCGTCAGCGTCGGTGGCGGTGTGACGTGAGAGGCCCCAGCACCCGTACTGAGGGCACCCGTACTGAGGCCGAGAGCATCGACCGATGCCGCCGGTCCGGCGCCTCCTGGCGTCAGCGTCGAGTCGTGGGTTGGGACGTGAGGAGCCCGAGCGACCGCAGCGAGGCCAGATCGGAGTCCGATGAGCGGTGTCCCCTGGTGCGGGGCAGGTCGGGGGTGTGACGTGAGAGACCCGAGCGACCTCAACGAGGCCGAAATCGGCGACCGATGCCGCCGGAACGGGCTCTCCCGGCGTCAGCGTCGGGCCGTGCGCAGTGACGTGGGAGGCCCGAGCCACCGCCCTGGGGCCGAGATCGGTGACCGAACGGTGTGCGGCGGTCGGCGGGTGTGCTCTGAGGACGGGTTGGCGACCGTTTTCGGGTGTCTCGCGCTCGTGGCATTGATCGGGGCGACGCTCCTGATCGCACAGGTGGGCTTCGTGGTGGTGGCGCGACATCGAGCGCAGGCAGCCGCGGATCTGGCGGCCCTCGCCGCGGCGGGCGCATTGGTCGAAGGAGTCGATCCCGCATGCGACGAGGCCGAAGAGCTGGCGCGGCGGATGGGCACACGAATCCGCGCGTGCGGCGCAACGGAGTGGGATGTCACGGTGACTGTGGAAAGGAATGTACCAATAGGTCTGTATGGCGATCGCGTCGTTCGGGCGAGCGCCCGAGCCGGACCGGTTGAAGAGTGACGGAGTTCGATACACACCCGCTCTTACGTCGCTTCCGGTAGCGGAAATCGGTAATACTACTGGCCGGTTAAATGGGGCTCGGGGAATTCCCCGCCGGAGTCCGGATATCAAAAACGAATGGATGCGCATGTCCGCAATGGAGGCGGTGGCAATAGTCTAGTTAACATGAATCTATTCCTTTTTATTCCGCCGGGGTGAAGCAGTGCCATTCCACTGGGACGTGTCCCAACGCCGCCGGCATGTTCGCTGGCAAGGTCGACAACCGGTCACGGGCCAGGCTCCGCGCTGTCACGAACCGAGCGAGGTGTCCTCATCGGCCGGCAGTTCGGCCAGGACTGCGGTGAGCAGGCGTGCCGCCGCCACCTTGTCCAGCGGGTGGTTGCCGTTGCCGCACTTGGGCGACTGGACGCAGGACGGGCAGCCTGCCGCGCAGCCGCATGACTCGATGGCCAGCCGCGTTGCCGAAAGCCACTGGCGTAGCTGGGCGAACCCGCGCTCGGCGAAACCCGCGCCGCCGGCTTGGCCGTCGTAGACGAAGACGGTGGGCAGCCCGGTGTCGGGATGTTCGGCGGTGGAAACACCGCCGATGTCCCAGCGGTCGCAGGTCGCCACCAGCGGCAACAGCCCGATCGCCGCGTGCTCGGCCGCGTGCAGGGCTCCGGGGACGTCCTGGGGTTCGATACCGGCCAGGGCCAACAACTCCGGTGTCACCGTGTACATGACCGCCCGGGTGGGCAGCGTCTGCGGTGGCAGATCCAGTTCGACCAGGTCGAGCACTTCGCCGGTGACCAGCGTGCGCAGGTAGCCGATTACTTGGCTGGTGACCCGCACCTGTGCCAGCCCAGCCGTCACGTGACCGTGGGCGCGGTGCTCGGTCACCGCGTCGACGGCGATCGAGGTCACCTGGCGTGCGTTGGTGGTCCACCCGGGCTCGGCGGCGTGCACGAAGGCCACGCCGTCCTCGAGATCCAGCTCGTCGACCACGTAGGTCTCGCCCTGATGGAGGTGAACGGCGCCCTGGTGCAGCGTCGCCCGGGCCCGCCCCGCGTCGGCGGTGCCGAGCAGCCTGCCGGTCTCGCCGTCCACGATGGCCACCGGAGCGCCGATCCCGCCCCGGACGTCGACCGCATCGTGCGGCTGGGTCTCCGCGGTCACGTACCAGCGCGCACGGTCTTCGGCTCCACGACGCCTGATCAGCCCTTTCGCGGATAGATCGCCGAGTACCTCGCGGGCGCCGAACTCGTCCACCTCGGCATCGGTGAGCGGAAGCTCGAGCGCGGCGCAGAGTAGTTGCGGCCCCAGCACATAGGGATTTCGTGGATCGGTGATGGCGGCCTCGACCGGCTTGTCCAGTAGCGCTTCGGGGTGGTGGACCAGGTAGGTGTCCAACGGATCGTCCCGCGCCACGAGCAGGACCAGTGATCCCTGGGTGCGTCGCCCCGCCCGCCCGGCTTGCTGCCAGAACGAGGCCACCGTCCCGGGAAAACCGGAGATGACCACGGCATCCAGCCCTGCGATATCCACGCCGAGCTCCAGCGCGTTGGTCGTCGCCGCGCCCAGTAGCGATCCGTCCGACAACGCCGCTTCCAGATCGCGCCGATCCTCCGCGAGATATCCCGCCCGATAGGACGCCACGCGCGCGGCCAAGTCGGGGTCCACCTCGGCCAACAGCCTTTTGGCTTCCATCGCGGTCAGCTCCGCGGCCCGGCGTGACCGGACGAAAGTCAAGGTCCGCGCCCCTTCGCCTACCAGATCCGCCATGATCCGCGCCGCTTCCGCGGTGGCCGCCCTGCGCACCGGTGCGCCGTTTTCGCCGGTCATCGCAGTGAGCAGGGGTGGTTCCCAGAGCGCGACCGTGCGTGGGCCCTGCGGTGATCCGTCTCGGGTGACCGCCACGCACGGCGCGCCGATCAGACGCGACGCGGCCGCCGCCGGCTCGGCCGATGTCGCCGAGCAGAGCACGAACACGGGATCCGCGCCGTATCGTGCGGCGATCCGCCGCAGCCTGCGCAGCACCAGCGCGACGTGCGAGCCGAAAACACCGCGATAGGCGTGGCATTCGTCGACCACCACGTAGCGCAGCTTGCGCAGCACGCGCGCCCAGCGCTGGTGTGACCGCAGTATGCCCAGGTGAAGCATGTCGGGGTTGGTGAAAACCCAGCGCGCGTTCGCGCGTACCCACTGGCGGATCTCGGCCGGGGTATCGCCGTCATAGGTGGCCGGATGGACATCACGCAGGGGACCTTCGTGGGTCAGCGCGCCGACCGCGCGCAGCTGATCGGCGCCGAGCGCCTTCGTCGGCGACAAATACAGCGCGGTGGCCTTCGGATCCGCTTGCAGCGCCGTGAGTACCGGCAACTGGTATCCGAGCGATTTGCCCGAGGCCGTCCCGGTGCTCACCACCACGTGCCGGTCGTGGAACGCCGAATCCGCCGTCTCCACTTGGTGGCGCCAGGGCTGGTCGATGCCGGTGTCGCGTAATGCCGCAATCACTTCCGGCGATGCCCAGGCGGGCCAGTCGGAGCGATCGGCGGCCCGTGCGGGCAGCTCGACCACATGGGTCAGCCGGGGGTCGCCAGCCGGTCCGCCGGCTAGGACACGATTCAGCAACGATGTCCCGTAGCTGAGGCCGGTTCGAGGCTGCGCGCGCAGCGCTGAGTCCGCCGGATTCACGAGGCGAACCCCGCAACACGCTCGGGAAGTGTGAAACGTGTGTGTCCGGGAAGCCCTACCTGCCATTTCGTTACCCAATAGCGACCTGGGTCACAGCTTCTTTGCTGAACGTCGACTCTGTTATCAGCGAGCAAACGAACCACAAGTCTGGATTCCACCATTGTGTCCCTCACCTGCGCATTCGCAAGATCAACTTTTTTGCAAATTGTCGGTAACTCGACTGTTGAATTGCCCGAAGACATGGTTCACTGGTTCCTGGTCGCAAGCTTCTGTGTTCGAGGGACGGATCCAAAGTCCAAACCGTCAGCAGGATCGATGTTGCGAACGGTGTGCTTGGTGCTTTCCTTGCAGGGGGAACCAACAGTACAGCGGTCGGAACGGACCCGGTGGACGAACCCAGTTGTCCGCCGTTCCGGTAAGAAAAGAGAAGGAACAGAATGGCACAGGGAACTGTGAAGTGGTTCAACGCGGAGAAGGGGTTCGGCTTCATCGCGCCGGAGGACGGCTCCGCTGACGTCTTCGTCCACTACTCCGAGATCCAGGGTTCGGGTTTCCGCACCCTCGAGGAGAACCAGAAGGTCGAGTTCGAGGTCGGCCAGGGCACCAAGGGCCCGCAGGCCACCGGAGTGCGTGCGCTCAGCTGAGCGGCGCAGGGATCCACAGCGCGTCCCTCACCACCGGCAACGGGGTGGGGGACGAGCTATATCTGGGGTAGTCACGGCCCGCGTGCGGCGGCGGAACGGCCCGCTGAGGACGCCGCGGCGCAAGTGTGGCGAAAAGACAAGGCATACTGATTCGAACTGACGCGCGTACGCTCAGTGGTTCGAGTCGCAAGCACTCGACCACACGCGGCGTCACGGTATAAACGTGTCTGGTGCGACGTTCAGCCGTCGCAGCCGCTTACCCCAGCCGCGCACAGCGGGAAACAACGCAGCGCGGGTCGATCAGGAAAGGTGTATTCGCCGGTGGCAACACGAGACCGCGGTGCAGCCGACCAGGGCCGTGCCCTGCGTCGTCTCGTGATCGTCGAGTCCCCGACCAAGGCCCGCAAGATCGCGCCGTACCTCGGTCGTAACTACACGGTCGAGGCGTCGGTCGGCCATATCCGGGATCTGCCGCGGGGTGCGGCGGACGTCCCGGCCAAGTACAAGGGCCAGTCCTGGGCGCGGCTCGGTGTCGACGTGGACAACGATTTCGAACCCATCTATGTCGTGAGCCCGGACAAGAAGGCCAAGGTCACCGAGCTCAAGAGCCTGCTGAAGGACGCCGACGAGCTCTATCTGGCCACCGACCCCGACCGCGAGGGCGAGGCGATCGCCTGGCACCTGCTGGAGACGCTCAAACCCAAGGTGCCGGTCCGGCGGATGGTGTTCCACGAGATCACCGAACCGGCCATCCAGGCCGCGGCCGCGGACACCCGCGATCTCGACAACGATCTGGTCGACGCGCAGGAGACCCGCCGCATCCTGGATCGGCTCTACGGCTACGAGGTCAGCCCGGTGCTGTGGAAGAAGGTCATGCCGCGGCTGTCGGCCGGCCGCGTGCAGTCGGTGGCCACCCGGGTGATCGTGCAGCGGGAGCGCGAGCGGATGGCGTTCCGTTCCGCCGAGTACTGGGACATCGCCGCCAAGCTGGACGCGGGTAACGGGGAGGGAACCGACGCCACCAACCCGAGGACTTTCGGTGCTCGGCTGGTTACCGTCGACGGGGCGCGGGTCGCCACCGGACGTGACTTCGGATCGGACGGGCAGCTGAAGTCGGTCAGCGGTGTCGTCGTATTGGACGAAGGCTACGCACGGCGGCTGGCGGAGGCGCTGGACGGCGCCGACCTGGTGGTCTCCTCGGCGGAGGCCAAGCCGTACACCCGCAAGCCGTATCCGCCGTTCATAACATCGACGCTGCAGCAGGAGGCGGGGCGCAAACTCCGTTTCACCTCCGAGCGGACCATGCGGGTCGCGCAGCGTCTGTACGAGAACGGCTACATCACCTACATGCGTACCGACTCGACCACGCTGTCGGAGTCGGCCATCGCCGCGGCCAGAGCGCAGGCGACTCAGCTCTACGGCGCCGAGTTCGTGCACCCGACCGCGCGCCAGTACAACCGCAAGGTGAAGAACGCGCAGGAGGCACACGAGGCGATCCGCCCGGCGGGCGACACTTTCGCCACGCCGGGTCAGCTGCACGCGCGCCTGGACAACGACGAGTTCCGGCTCTACGAACTCATCTGGCAGCGGACCGTCGCCTCCCAGATGGCCGATGCCAGGGGCACCACGCTGACGCTGCGCATCACCGGTGTCGCGGGCACCGGCGAGGAGTGCGTGTTCTCCGCCTCCGGCCGCACCATCACGTTCCCCGGTTTCCTGAAGGCCTACGTGGAGAGCGTCGACGAGGAGGCCGGCGGCCAGTCCGACGACGCCGAGTCCAGGCTGCCCGCGCTGGAGGAAGGCCAAGCGGTCACCGCGGTCGAGCTGAACCCCGACGGGCACAGCACCAACCCGCCCGCGCGCTACACCGAGGCGTCGCTGATCAAGACGCTCGAAGAGCTCGGCATCGGCCGTCCGTCGACGTATTCGTCGATCATCAAGACGATCCTCGATCGCGGCTACGTCTACAAGCGCGGCAGCGCGCTGGTGCCGTCGTGGGTGGCGTTCGCCGTGATCGGCCTGCTGGAAGAACATTTCGGCCGCCTGGTCGATTTCGACTTCACCGCCGCCATGGAGGACGACCTCGACGCCATCGCGGGTGGGCGCGAGCAGCGCGGAAACTGGTTGTCCAGCTTCTACTTCGGCGGCGACCACGGCGTGGAAGGCTCGGTCGCGCGGTCCGGCGGTCTGAAGAAGATGGTCGGGGAGCGGCTCGACGACATCGACGCGCGAGAAATCAACTCCATCAAGCTGTTCAGCGATTCCGCCGGACGCGACGTCGTCGTCCGGGTGGGCAAGTACGGGCCGTACCTGGAGCGGATGGTCGCGGATCCCGATGACCCCGAGGGCAAACCGGTGTCGCAGCGGGCCAACCTGCCCGACGACCTGCCGCCGGACGAGCTGACCCCCGAGGTCGCCGAGAAGCTGTTCGCGACGCCGCAGGAAGGGCGATCGCTCGGCGTGGACCCCGAGTCGGGGCACGAGATCGTCGCCAAGGAAGGGCGTTTCGGTCCGTACGTCACCGAGATCCTGCCCGAACCGCCGGTCGCCGCGGGGCAGGAACCCGCCAAGAAGACCGCGAAGAAAGCCGCGGCGCCCAAGCCGCGCACCGGTTCGCTCTTCAAGTCCATGGACCTGTCCACCATCACGCTCGAGGACGCGCTGAAGCTGCTGTCGCTGCCGCGCGTGGTCGGCGCCGACCCGGCCAGCGGTGAGGAGATCACCGCGCAGAACGGGCGGTACGGGCCCTACCTGAAGAAGGGCACCGACTCGCGGTCGCTGAACACCGAGGACCAGATCTTCACGGTGACGCTGGAGGAGGCGCTGAAGATCTACGCGGAGCCCAAGCGCCGTGGACGGCAGGCTTCGAGCGCCGCCCCGCTGCGTGAGCTCGGCGACGACTCGGCCACCGGCAAGCCCATGGTGATCAAGGACGGCCGCTTCGGCCCATATGTCACCGATGGCGAGACCAACGCGACCTTGCGCAAGGGCGACGAGATCGAGTCGATCACTCCCGAACGGGCCATGGAACTGCTCGCCGACCGTCGGGCGCGCGGACCGGTGAAGAAGGCGGCCAAGAAGACCGCCGCGAAGAAGGCGCCCGCCAAGAAGACCGCGGCCAAGAAGACGGCCGCGAAGAAGGCAACGACCACCACGAAGACGGTGGCGAAGAAGACCGCGGCGCAGAAGGCGACAGCAAAGAAGAGCGGCGTCGGGAAGTCGTGAGTTCTCGGCTCGTGGCCGTAGCCTGAGCGCCATGAGTACAGAACAGGAACGCGAGGATCTGATCGCGATGCTCGCCGACCAGCGCGCGCTTTTTCGCATCACCCTGCGTGGCGTCGACGATGAGCAGGCGCGGAAGCGGACCACGGTGAGCGAGCTGACCCTCGGCGGTCTGCTGCACCACCTGGTCAGCTGCGAACGGCACTGGACCTCGGTGATCGTGCAGCGGGACGAGAACGCGGAACTGGATCTCTCGAAGTTCGGCGGCGAGTACGTGATGGCCGCCGAGGAAACCGTCGCCGGTCTGCTGGCCACCTGGGACGAGGTCGCCGCGGCGACGGCGGAGTTGATCCGTTCGGTGGACAGCCTCGACAGCTCGATCCCGACGCCGACGGCGCCGTGGACTCCGGAGCGGATCTGGCAGTCGGTGCGCTACACGGTGCTGCACATTCTGCGGGAGATCGCGCACCACTCGGGCCACGCCGACATCATCCGCGAGGCGCTGGACGGGGCGAACAGCACAGCGCAGCGCGCCTCCTAGTCACGAACCCGGGTGAGTGGCGCCGTGGGTGCCGAGAATCGCAGCGGTCCGGCATCCGTAAGGCGCTGGGCGGCGCGAACAGCACAGCGTGCCTCCTAGTCACGCCAGCTGCGGCAAGCGGCGCCGTGGACCGTCGAGATCGCGGCGGTCCGGCATAGCTGTGCGGCCGAGGCGGGGTGTGTCCAGTGGAGCTGGGTGGTGTGTGGCTCAGCCGGGGTGCGGCTGAGTCGGGTGTGCGCGGCTGAGCCGGGCGTCGTGCGGTTGAGCCGGGGATGCGACTGAGCCGGGTGTGCGCGGCGCGGCCGGGCGTCGTGCGGCTGAGCCCGGGTTGTGCGCGGCGGTCGCGCGGCCGAGCCCGGGTAATGCGCGGTTGAGCCGGGGCGCGATCGTTGCACCGCGCTGATGCATCCGGACGATGCGGCGGCGCGGGAATTGCGGGAGGGTGAGCCGGTGACGGTGCGTTCCCGGACCGGGTCGATCGTGGCGCCGTTGGAGGTGCGGCAGGCCGGGTGGTGCGCGGCGGAGCTGGGCGGCGTGCGGCTGAGCCCGGGTAACGCTCGGTTGTCACGTAATGCGCAGCTGAGCCGGATCTGCGCGGTTGAGCCGGGTGGTGTGTGGCTGAGCCTGGGTGGTGCGCGGCCGAGTCGGACGTGCGGCGCGGCTTGGACGATCGGATCCACCCGCGACGCGTTCGGTTTGGTTGATTCGGTCATGACACGACCTCGTGGCCGAGGGCTTCGGCGACGGCGCGGCTGAGCCAGATGGTGTGACGCTGAGTGGGATATGCGGCGGAGCCGGATGATGTCCGGCAGAGCCGGGTGTGCGCGGCAGAGCCGGGCGGTGTGGTCGAGCCAGGTGTGCGTGGGCGCGTCGGCGGGTGGCGGGCGTGGTGTCCGAGACCGGCCGGGTTCTGTCGGGAGGGGCGGCTAGGGTGTACGGCGTGGCGGGTGTCTTCGATCGGTTGGTCGGCCAGGAGGCGGTCGAGTCCGAGCTGACTGCCGCCGCCGTCGCGGCGCGCGGGGGCACGGTCGACGGCGCGATGACGCATTCCTGGTTGTTCACCGGGCCGCCGGGGTCGGGCAGATCCGTTGCGGCGCTGTGCTTCGCGGCGGCATTGCAGTGCACCGACTCGGAAATACCCGGCTGCGGCAGCTGTCACGCCTGCACCACGACCATGGCGGGCACTCATGGCGACGTTCGCCGGGTGGTGCCCGAGGGGCTGAGCATCAGCACCAAGGAGATGCGCGAGATCGTGCAGGTGGCCTCGCGCAGGCCGAGTACGGGGCGCTGGCAGGTGGTGGTCATCGAGGATGCCGACCGGTTGACCGAGGCGGCGGGCAACGTGCTGCTCAAGGTCGTCGAGGAGCCGCCGGACCGGACGGTGTTCCTGCTCTGCGCGCCCTCGGTGGATCCGGAGGACATCTCGATCACGCTGCGCTCGCGCTGTCGGCATGTGCATCTGGTGACGCCTTCGGTGCCCGCCATCGCGCGGGTGCTGCGGGAACGCGACCAGCTCGACGAGAAGACTGCGAACTGGGCCGCTTCGATCAGCGGCGGGCACGTGGGCCGTGCCCGCAGGCTCGCCACCGACGAGGAGGCGCGAGCCCGCCGTCGGCGCGCGCTGGCGTTGGTCACGGCGTCCGGAAAACCGGGTGCGGCCTACGCCGCCGCCGACGAACTGGTACGCGCGGCCGACGACGAGGCCAAGCAGATGAGCGCGTCCCGCGACGAACGCGAGCGTGCGGAACTGGCCACCGCGCTGGGCGCGGGCGGCACCGGCAAGGGCGCGGCGAGCGCCACCCGCGGCTCCGCCGGCGTTCTCAAAGATCTGGAGCGGCGGCAGAAATCGCGCGCGACCCGTACCGGCCGCGACGCGCTCGATCGCGCCCTCATCGACGTGGCCGGCGTCTACCGGGACGCGCTGGCCGTCCGATTCGGCGCTACCCGCCTCGGCTCCGGCATCGCGCTCACCCACCCGGACCTGTCCGACGAGATCTACGATCTGGCCGAGCGGGTGCGCCCCGAGGGCCTGCTGAAATCCATCGAGGCCGTCCTCGCCTGCCGCGAAGCCCTCGACCTGAACGTCAAACCTCGTTTCGCCCTCGCCGCCATGACCGCCGCCCTCATCGCGGTCCGCGCCCAATGACCGAGCTCATGAGCTATCGCGGATCGACCGACAGTTCCCTGTCCTCCACCTAGTGGGATCGGCACGTGGACGGGGTGTTGATAGAGCCCGTGGGCATTGTGGACGGCTTCAGGGCCGATGCGCCGCCGTGCAAAGGCGTCCGTGCCTGCTGTTGAGGTAACCTCTCCACGGCCCGGGCTGGTCTTCCGCTATTCAGCACGGTGTCGGCGACTGCGCCGAGTCGGCTGCGGAAGCCCGGCGGTCTCGGCGACTGCGTGCTGTGTGCGGCGCACTGCCTATTTACGGGCCGCATCGCCGATAAGACGGATCTGCTTCGTAGTGCAAGCTGTCTCGGTGGCAATTCTCGGGAAAGGGTCCGATGTCGATTGAGACGCTACTGGCTCATGCTCGCGGGCTGTGGGAAGGGCTTGCGAGAGTTCCGGTTTCTTTCTCGCCGGGCTGTATCGACGTGGTGGTGTCACCCGAGTCGCAGATGTGCCCTCCGGGATGGGCCGGTGTCGTGATCTTGCAAGGTTCGGCGATCGTAACGGCGCCCAGCCCTGTTGCGGCAGAGATCATTCAGACTGCCACCGCGCGGTTCTCGGTTGTGGAGGTGGCCGTTGCGGAACGACTCGGAGAGGTCCTGCCCGTTGCCGACGTTCTCGGTCCTGCGGTGTTGGCCTATACCGACGAAGAACTCTTTCATCCCGCATCGGTAGATGCATCGATGATCGAGTGCGCACCTCCTGAGGATTCGACGCTGAATGAGCTGACGGTTTCGGCCGGTGCGGCTGATACGGCCGAGAGTGGACTGAACGAGATCACCTCGGCCGCATTCACAGTGCGCTCAGGCGAGCGGATCGTATCCGCAGCCGGATACCGGGCCTGGCCGAAACACACAGCGCATATATCCGTCCTGACAGCGCCCGATTACCGGGGCAACGGCTTGGCTCGGCTGACTGCCGGCGCTGCCGTAAGCCATGCTTTGGCAGATGGTCTGACCCCACAGTGGCGAGCCCGAACGCCACAGTCTCTGCGGGTCGCATCTGCCCTTGGCTTCCACGAACTCGGCATACAGATGAGTGTCCGCCTAGAGACCGGCGACGAGGTTGAATCGATCACGCGTGGATAAGCGCGGCGAGTGCCTGCACGCTCGGGTTCTCCAGGATGTGCTTGATCCGTAGCCGAACGCCGCAGCTCTCGTGCACCTCCTGGATCAACTTGCCGGCAAGGACAGAATTCCCACCTAGGTCGAAGAAGTTCTGGTCGACTCCGACCCTGTGTACGCCGAGCACCGTGGCGAACAATTCGGCCACGCGCTGCTCCTCGGGGGATGCCGGTGCTCGACCTTCCGGCGCGACATCGCGGTCCGGCTTGGGTAGTGCTGTACGATCCAACTTCTCGTTCGAGGTCAGCGGAAGCTTGTCCAGCACAACGAATGCCGTGGGAACCATGTAGTCAGGCAATGCCGCCTCGGCCCGGGCGCGGAGCGAGGTCACGTCAGGTGTCCGGCCTGTCGCCGACACTACGTAGGCCACCAGTCGCTGATCGCCCGGCGTATCTTCGCGTACCAGGCAGACCGCCTGGCTGAGTTGCCCGTCGCGGAGTAGGACCGATTCGATCTCCCCCAATTCGACTCGAAAGCCTCGGATCTTCACTTGATGGTCGAGTCGTCCGAAGAACTCGATCTCGCCGTCTTCTCGCCAGCGAGCCGCGTCGCCCGAGCGGTACATCCGGTCGCCGGGTTCACCGTACGGATCCTCGAGGAAGCGGTCCGCGGTCAGCTCGGGTCGGCCCAGGTAACCCTCTGCCAGTTGCACCCCGGCGAGGTAAAGCTCACCGATCACGCCTGGTGGCAGCAGCCGTTGCTGTTCGTCGAGTACGTACAGCTTCGTGTTCCATACCGGTCGGCCGATGAGCACCGGGCCGGGCTCCGGGTCGCGGGGGCACAGCATCGACGTGACATCGACCGCCGCCTCGGTCGGTCCGTAGACGTTATAGAGGTTCGCGGGTAGCACGGCGGCGAACCACGCTTGCAATTCCGCGGGCAGCGCCTCGCCACCGCACACCACGGTGCGCAGGCTGGTGCATCCGATCGCGGCCGGCTCTTGGAGGAACATCTTGAGCCCGGACGGCACGAAATGGGCAACGGTGATGCCTTCGGCCACGATCGTCTCCGCCAGATACAGCGGATCACGGTGACCATCGGGGTCCGCCACCACGAGGGCCGCGCCCGCCAGCAGCGGCCAGAACACCTCGCGCACAGTGACATCGAACCCGGCAGGTGTTTTCTGTAGCAGCAGGTCGTCGGGCCCCAGCGGAATCTGGTGTTGCATATGGTGCAGCCTGTTGGTGATGGCTTTGTGTGCGACCACGACACCCTTGGGGCGTCCCGTGGAGCCGGATGTGTACAGCACATACGCGGGAGCATCCGGGTTCAGCGGAACCCTTCGGTCGGTATCGACCAGGTTGGCCGGGTCGGCTTCGGCGAGACGGTCCACGGTCGCAGGGTTGTCCAGCACGACCAGTTCCACGTCGATGAGCACCGAATCCACCAGGTCATCGATGGTGACCACGTGAGACACCCCTGCGTCGGAAAGCACCTGGGTGATGCGCTCGACCGGGTAGCCGGTGTCGACCGGCAGATAGGCGGCGCCGGTCTTGACGATGGCCAACGCGGTGACCACATAGTCGATCGAGCGTGGAAGCAGCATCGCCACGATGTCGTTCGAGCCTGCGCCGGCGCTCGAGAGCAACCGGGCTATCCGGTTTGCCCGCGCGTTCAACTCGTCATAGGTCAGGCGTATGTCGTGATGTTTGACGGCGAGCCGGTCCGGGTGAGCGGCCACGTTGGCCTCCACCAGCTCGGGCAGTGTCAGTACCGGGACCTCGTGGGCGGTGTCATTCCAGATCCGCATGATCCGGTGGTACTCGTCCGGGGTGAGCAGTTCCACCGCCGCCACGTCCGCGTTGGGCCCGACGGCCAGCAAGCGGTGCGCGAAGTGAGCGATGCGCGTGGCGTGTCCGGTGAGTTGTTCGCGCGTGTGCTGCTCAGCGTTGCCCACGACATCGACCACCAGTCGCCCCTCGCATTCGTCGAAGACGAACGTCAGGTTTTCGACGAGGACGGGAGGTTCGCGGAAGGCGACACAGGTGTGCACGGCCGCCGCAGCCGACTCATTCTCGCCGGCGTGCGCGCGGGAGGCGCGAACCCGCTCGACGAGGTCACCGAAGTTCGAGGCCGACCCGGCGTGCACCTGTATCAGCGCGTCCTGCGTTGCCAGCGTGATGCTGTCGGTCCGGAGCATCCGATGCTGATAGGCGACCAGCACAGCCAGCGCGATATCCGTCCAGTCGGCTTCGCCGAAGGTTGCGGGTTCCATGCGGATCTCGGCCATGGTCATGCTCCACACCCCACGAGGAAGCGGTGCACGGCCTCGACGACGCGCGCGTCGGCCAGCATGGCCTCGGTGCCGACCGGGAAGGTCTGTACGGACGCCGCGTGCACCACGCCGGGATCGGACCCGGCCGAGGTCAGTGCCGTGCTCGTGCTCCACCCCTGTTCGGGATCGAGTTGCCGGGCCGCGACAAGGTAGGACACGTACGACCGGAACACGCTCACTACATCCTCGACGGTGTCTTCGTCGAAGCCCAAGCGTTCGGATACAGTTCCCACGGCGGCTTCGTACAGCTTGACCACCTGGGTGGCCGCCTCCGCGGCGTCGCCCGCTGCCTCGCACACCGCCAGCGCCTCCGCACAGTGATCGGCACGCTCCTGCGCGGACAGCGTCGACATGGTGTCGATAGCCTTCTTGAAGTCACGATGAAAGCTCAGATTGACCACGTGCTCCGGGTCGATGAGCAGTGACGCCGGTCGGCTGCCCTGGTCTCGGGCGATGGCCTCGGCCAACGCGGGAACGAACACTGCCCCCACGCAGTAACCGGTGACAGCGATCACGTGGCCTTGCGCGCCGTCCGGCCGGTTGCGCCACCACCGCAGGTACTCCTCGACCGGCAGCAGTCCGGTCTCCGCGGCTTCGGGCTGGCTGGTCAGCCAGACCTCGCGACCGGGCCGCAGAAGTTCGGTCAGTTGGTGGTAGCCGGCCTCGGGCCTGGCCGACGAACTGAAGTCGATAGCGAGTATTACGCGTTCTGGGTCGCCCGCACTGATCCGCCGCCAAGAACCTGTGTTCACGACGATCGCCCCCTGTTGGCCACGATGACCTACTCCTTACGCGTGAATGTTCTCATCGACAGAAACAGCTGCGGCCTGCGGCCGGGTTTCGATCCGGTGGGAAATACGGACATCGACGGCGTGAAGTCGGAATTTTATTGAATACCCCCGGTTCCAACTCCGTCGACGAAAGTGGAACATAGCGTATGAAGCGTGTCAAGAGACTGTCACGCCGGGTTGCCTGCAACGACGATGTGATACCTGCCCGCCAGATAGAAAAATGGCAGTCGAATGGCAGTGGTGGCGTGGTGGAGTGAACATGTTGGCAGGGGTGCAGTGCGAAAGGGCGCGCGCACCAGTCGCTGTGCCCGCGCCCTGTCCGATCAACGGATCGGTTATTCGATACCTGTCCGGAACTGGTGAAGCGCCTTCCAATCTATTCCGTGCGGAGCATTGTCCAACACCGTTGCCAGCAATCCGATTCGGGCGTTCCTGAGATCGTCCCGATCGGCCATGACGAGCACGTCGTCGAAGAAATTCTGCAGGGCAGTGACCAGCCCGGATGTGTGTTGCACCCATTCCGTGAGCGGCAACTCCCGCAGTGGGATCAGCTTGGTGACGACCGCGTCGAGTTCGACCTCGGCAGGAGTTGTCAGTAGTGATACATCGTAAGAACGTGGGGGGTCGGCGGGCAGGATTCGGACGATACGTTGCAGCCCCTCGACCAATTCGGTGAATCGGCGGCCGTGCTGGGCAGCGGACTCCTCGATATCCGCTAGCAGACGATCCGCGCGCAGCGGCGATTTTGTCGCGGGCGCCACGGCGGAAATCAAGGCAACGGGCACGTTTTCATCGCGCAAGCGTTGTACGAGGCGGCTTGTCAGCAGATCCTCCGCGGCCGTACGAATCCTTGCGTCGACGTTGTGACCCTGGTGGCGGAGCTGTCGCGCGGCGGCCTCGACGCCTGCCGAGAAGGTGACGTGCTCGAGTTCCGGCGCGGCGCGCAGGATCCGCACGATCCCCAGTGCCGCCCTCCGCAGCCCGTACGGATCGGACGTTCCGGTGAGCTTGGCACCGACCGCCAGCATGGCGACCAGCATATCGAAGCGATCGGCGAGCGCGAGTATCTTGCCGATCGTGCTGTGCGGCAGAACGTCCGCCTGGTGGCGAGGCAGCTCCATCTCGAGCAGGGCCTCGGCCACCTGCTCGGGTTCACCAGCTTGGCGTGCGTATTCGCGCGCCATGGTGCCTGCCAGCGACGTGAACTCCACGACCAGCTGTGACGCGAGGTCGAACTTGGCCAGTGCGCTCGATCGGCGCAGGCTGACCATGTCGTCGTCCGAGAGGTCGGCCTGGGCCGCCAGGTCGGCGGCCAGTCCGGCTATCCGGTCCGCGCGGTCCGATACCGAGCCGAGCCGCTCGTGGAAGGTCAGCGCGGCCAGTCGGCGCCGGAATTCGCTCGGCGGGATCTCGAGATCGGCTCGCCAGAAGAATGAGGCATCCTCGAACCGTGCACGCAGGACTTTCTCGTTACCGTGGCTGACGATTTCACGATCGCAGGCACCATCGGCCAGGGTGACGAAGAAGGGCATCAGTTCGCCGGCGGCGGTGCGGACGGGCAGGTAGCGCTGATGCTTACGCATCACGGTCGTGAGGACCAGATCGGGCAGTTCCAGATATTTCGGGTCGAAACGGCCGAGTATGCCGATCGGGGATTCGACGAGATCTGTTATCTCGTCCAGTAATTCCGTCTCGTCGTCGGTGTCGATAAATCCACCTGCCTGCATCGCCAGGTTCTCGGCCTCGGCAACAACGGCGATGCGGCGCTCACTGCGATCGATGATCACACCCGCAGTGCGCAACAGCCTCGCATATTCGTCCGCGTGTGGAACGGCAATGATGGTCGGCTGGGCGCGCCGTTGGCTGTCCCGGGTGGTGCGCCCGGCCAAAAGTGTGCCGGCGGTGACCGGAAGGACAACATCCCCGAGCAAGGCGAGCATTCCTCGGACCGGTCGACTGTAGGTCAAGACCGGGTCGTTCCACCGCATATTCTTGTCGGAGCGCAGTCCGGCGACGACCTTCGACAGCACCTCGGTCAACACGACTGTCGCAGGGCGTCCTGGCCGCGGTACCCGCAGCGCAACGTGTGCGGTTCCGTTGAATTCGACTTCGGTGAGATGTTCGACCTCCGCGGACTGTGCGCGCAGGAACCCGAGCAGCGCAGGCGTCGGTTCGCCGTCCGCCGTGAAGGCGGAAGCGACCTTGGGCCCGCGTTTCACCTCGACCCGGTCGGCTTCGTGCTCGGCGACGTCATCGATCTCGAGCACGATCCGACGGGGTGTGGCAGCTACCCGCACCCGGCCGTGCGTCAACGCGGTGGTCGCCAGGAGTTCGGTCAGCGTGTGCTCTACGGCTGCGGGGGCCGTCTCGACACAGTGCGGTGGCAGTTCCTCGACGGCGATCTCGAATACAAGCCGACCTTCGGCCGTTTCGACCGTCGTATTCGGTGCGATGGCTTCCGGAAGCGGGACGTGAACGCCACGTGGATAACCCGCACTCTCTCTGAGCTCGACCCAGAGCTCGGCAATCGCGCGCGACTGGGTCCGCATCGTTCCGAACCATTTCGCCCGCTCTGTCGTCGAGATCGCCCCTCGTGCGTCGAGGATATTGAAGGCGTGCGATGATTTCAGTACGAAGATGTGGGCGGGCACAGCGAGGCGACGCTCGACGAGCCGATGAGCTTCGCCGGAATATATTTCCAGGGCGGCTCGTGTTGATTCGACGTCTGCCTCGTCCAGATAGTATCGCGAAAGCTCGTATTCGGATTGGCCGAAAATCTCGCCGTAGGTCACGCCGTGCGCATAGGTGATGTCCTTGAAATGATCGACGCCCTGGATCGCCATGATGATACGTTCCAGGCCGTAGGTGATTTCCACCGGGATCGGGTCGAGATTCAAGCCGCCCACCTGCTGAAAGTAGGTGAACTGAGTGATCTCCAGACCGTCCAGCCACACCTCCCAGCCAAGGCCCCAGGCGCCGATTGCCGGCTGAGCCCAATTGTCCTCGACGAACCGTATGTCGTGGGCGTCGATATCGATCCCGAGAGCGATCAGCGAGCCGAGATACAGTTCCTGTGGGTTACCGGGCTCCGGCTTCAGCAGCACTTGGAATTGTGTGTGAGTTTGGAGACGGTTCGGATTCTCGCCGTACCGGCTGTCGTCGGGTCGAACCGACGGTTCGACGTAGGCCGCTTTCCATGGCTCCGGTCCGAGTGCGCTCAGAATCGTTGCGGGATTCATCGTGCCCGCTCCCACCTCTGTATTAAACGGTTGCGAAATGACGCAACCGATCTCGGCCCAGTAATTTTGCAGGCGGAGTATTGCTTCCTGCATCGTGAGAGAATCACCGGGTCCGTTACGAGTCGCTGCTGCGGGCATGCCGCCGATACTAACCCGTGCGCGGTGCCTGTCGGAGCCTGGCTGTGCTGGGGGAATCGCGCGGGAGCCGGCTGTCGGTTCTGCTGTTCGAGATGGCAGTCCTTGGCTCGGGTGGCAGTCGTCGTTTCGTTGCCGGGCCGCGATCCAGCGGCGGTCGACCGGTGCTGCTGCTGTCGGCGCCGGTTCCGCGGGGTCTTCGCTGCCCGCCATCGCGCTGGAACTCGCGCTCGCGGCGTCGTGCGGTGACCGTCGCTTAATCAAGAGTCGTCACCGTATACCGGGGGGCTGCCATTTCTGGCACGGCAACTGCCATTTCTGACGAGACGGCACAAGCACTTGACCCTCACGAAGGCGGTCGGTTTAAGCTGGCCTCGGCTTCGGCGTCGCGGCAACGATGATCGCTTTGAGGCATCGCATTACTCGAATACGGGGTGGGAATCTTGAGTGATCAGCAGGACCAGGTGTATGACGTCGTCATAAACGACGAAGAACAGTATTCGATCTGGCTCGCGCACCGCGATCTGCCGCCCGGTTGGCGGCGGGTAGGCAGACGGGGCACCAAGGAAGAATGCCTCGATTTCATCGAGGTCACCTGGACAGATATGCGGCCATTGTCATTGCGCCTCCGAATGGCCGGATCACACACCGAGCCAGGGTCCCAGGCGACGGACATCGTGTCGTGACCGTGCAGTCGGCCGGATATCACTGCACCCCTTTACAAGAATGGCTCGCCGGTCGTATTTCTGAGCCGAAATCCTGGATCAATACGGGCCGGGTGCAATTTCCCGACGGGAAATCCTTGTCGGAGGCGGTCAGCGCCTTGAGCGCGACAGTGGGCCTGAGCCGAGTCGGCCTGGTACACGATCCGGCCCACGGCGTCATCCTCCGGGTAGGCGACGCCCCCGGTGGCACGTCATCCGAGGAGGACTACGGGTACGGCTTTGCGGTGTCCGCCGATACGGAGGACGAGGCTGTCGTAGAGATCCGGGTCCCGGCACTGCTGGCCGACCCGCCATCGATCCGGCTGCTGCAGAGGGCACTTGTGGACTGTCTTCGTGGCGTGCCGGTGAGCGACGGGCGGCTCTCCGACTGGTTTCGGTACGCCGCGTGGCAGCGCTCGTTGTCCTCCCATGGATCCGCCTCTCCCGCGCCGGAAGAGGTCGGGCACCTGACATTCGAGCGGCCCGAAGGCACCGGACGCGGCGACTGGGCGAGTTCTCGGCTCACGGGCCCGGCCGCGACAGCATTTCACGCTTTCTGCACCGAGCGTGAGATAACCGCAGATGCCGCGCTTTTGAGTATCTGGCGGCTTGCGCTGCGTGCCGTAGGAGCGACCGGCGGACTTCCGATCTGGGTGGCGATGGACCGGCGGATCGGTGAGGTTCCGTCGGATGTCCTCGGACATCTATCGTCCTATCGCGTATGGCATTCGGGAGCCGAGTCGATCGTGGACGTGCTGGCCGACGCGGCCGGTTGGCTGGACTCAGCGCAACGTGACGATCAGGCATGGGGTATCGATAGTCCGCCGACGACGCTGCCGATGTTCTCCTACACCTCGGTGCCCGCTGAGCTGGTCCTCGAACTCGCACACGGCCGAGCCGTGCTCGGTTCGCCGGTGCCTGCCCCGTTCGCAACGGGCATGATGCTGACTACCTCGATTGATTCCGACAGCATCGAGCTTCGATTGTGGTACGACACAGGTCGTTTCGACGCTGCCGATGCCGCAGAGCTGGTCTCCGTGATCGGACGGCTGGCAACACAGCTGCCGGAAATAGCCGGCAACGGGCAGTGCTGGCGAGGCGATCGGGCAGCCGAGTCTCGGGTATGCGCAGGGGGGCGCCTCCATTACCGCTCGCTGTTCGAGCGAGTGCGCGACAGTGCCGCGAGTAATCCGGATGCGCCCGCCGTGAGCTGTGCGGACAGGTTGGTCACCTATCGCGAACTCATCGCTGCTGCACAAGGGATCGCCGGTGCGGTCAGGGCATCGGGCGACGGAATCGAGGATCGTGTCGGGGTGCTGGTGCCGCAAGGACCCGACTTGGTTTCGGCATTACTGGGAATCAATGCCGCGGGCGCTGCGTATGTACCGCTCGACTACGGCCTTCCCGCCGCCCGAATCGAGTCGATGCTGCGCGCCGCCGAGGTCCGGACCGTCGTCTGTGACGTCGCCGCTCGGCACCTGATCCCGCCGGACATCCGCACTATCGACCCGTCTGTGCTGTCGGCTCCGAGTCGTGTAGACCTCGGCACGTCCGATGATCCGGACGCGCTGGCCTATGTGCTGTTCACCTCGGGCAGTACGGGTGAACCGAAAGGCGTCCTCGTCACCCGCCACGGCCTGGACAGCTACCTGAGTTGGGCGGTGTCGCACTACTCGTTCGATCGAGGCGCGGCTGTCGTCACCCATACGCCGCCGATCTTCGATCTCGGGGTCACCTCTTTGCTGGCTCCCTTGATCGCGGGACAACATGTCCGCGTAGCACCGCCGAGCCAGGGCCTCGACGGGTTGCCCGCGACGCTTCGAGCCGTGGGCGACGTATCGCTGCTCAAACTCACCCCCACCCATTTAGCAGCGATCGACCTGTTGCTGGGCCCGGACAGCGGCGTGCGTGTTCACACGGTCGTCGTCGGTGGTGAAGACCTCGCGACGGACACCGTGGTCCGCTGGCTGCGGCACCACCCGGAGTCCGTGGTCTACAACGAGTACGGGCCGACGGAGACTGTCGTCGGGTGCTCGGTGCGTCGATTCGAAACCCGGGAGGCGGGGTGGCCGACCGTTGCGATCGGCCATCCGATCGACGGTGCCGGTACCTCGGTGCGTGGCTCGGACCTGCGGGACCTCGAGCCGGGCGTCGTGGGTGAGTTGTGTATCGGAGGCCGGGTTGTAGCGCGCGGGTACGCGAACGATCCGCGCCGTACCGCGGAACGCTTCGTACCTGACCCGTCGGGCCCGCCCGGATCCCGGATGTATCGTAGCGGCGATCTCGCTGTCGATACCGCCTCGCGCGGCCTGCGTTATCTGGGGCGCCGGGACCGCCAACGCAAGGTGCGGGGATACCGCGTGGAGCCCGGGGAGATCGAGCACCGGCTCAGAGACCTGCCTGGGATCACCGATGCTGTCGTGCGTGCCGCGGCGGCCGAGGGCGAGGACATCCTCGTCGCATACGTTCTCGGCCCTCGATCCGAGGGCGCCGTCGATGCCGCGGCGATCCGGGACGCGTTGACCGAGCACCTGCCGGACTACCTGCTACCCGACGTGGTGCTGGGTATGGACTCCCTGCCGGTCACCGCGAACGGCAAGCTGGACGAACAACGGCTACCCGACTATCGCGCCGTCGCGGATCCACCGTCGCGGACTGTCCAGACGGCGACGGAGGCGCTGGTTCTCACCGCATGGAGCGAGGTCCTGGGGAGGACGGTTTCGAACCCCGATGCGCGTTTCTTCGAGCTCGGCGGGACTTCGTTCGGTCTGGTGAAGATCAATTCCCGGTTGCGCGCGGAGTGCGGCATCGAGCTTGCCATCACCGAGATGTTCGAGCGTCCGACCGCCCGAGGGCTGGCCTCACTGATCGACGACAAGCTCAGCGGGCGCGCCGGGGCGCCGAGATACGAGCCGGCGACAGGCGCTGATCGGTTACGGGCGATGGAAGCGCTGCGCTGGTCGAGGGAGAGCAGGGCATGACCGATCAGGGGATGCGCATCGCGATAGTCGGTCTGGCACTCCGTCTCCCGGGAGCCAGCACCGCCGAACAGTTCTGGCGCAATCTCGCGGACGGGGTCGATTCCATCACCCGTTTCCCGGCAGCCGACGCGTCGGTGATTCCGCAGCTGGAGCGGCTCGGTGTGGGTGCGACCGCGGTGCACGCGGGCGGATTGCTCGACGAGCCGGAACGCTTCGACGCCGATTTCTTCGGGGTCTCACCGCAAGAGGCCAAACTGATCGATCCGCAACAGCGACAGCTCGTGGAGGTGGTGCACGAGGCGTTCGAGGCGGCCGCGATCGTTCCCGGGGCGGGTCGCACCGGAGTATTCGCCGGCGCGGGTTTGCCCACCTACCCGATGACTCATCTGTGGAACAGTCCCGACCTCGACGGCGCGGGGCACTATTGGCTGACTGTCGGGAACGACAAGGACCACATCGCCACCCGGGTCTCCTATCTGCTCGGGCTGCGCGGGCCATCGATCACCGTGCAGTCGGCGTGCTCGACCTCGCTGGCCTGCCTGCATCTTGCCTGCCAGAGCCTGTTGACCGGTGAGTGCGACATCGCGGTCGCCGGTAGTTCGGCGATCACCTTTCCACAGCGCCGGCCGTACCACGTGGTGGAGGGCGGCATCCTCTCGACGGACGGGACGTGCAGGCCGTTCGATGCCGCGGCCGCCGGCACGGTGCCCGCCAACGGAGTGGTCGCGGTCGTGCTCAAACGTTTGTCGGACGCGCGGCGGGACGGTGACCCGGTGCGCGCGATCGTTCGAGGCACGGCGATCGGCAACGACGCTGTCGATCGGATGAGCTACAGCGCGCCATCGGTTTCCGGGCAGGCCGCGGTCATCTCCGAGAGTTTGGCGGTGGCCGGTTGCCGACCGGAGGATGTGTCCTTCGTCGAGGCGCACGGAACCGGTACTCCGCTCGGTGACCCGATCGAGATCACGGCACTGGCCCGCGCCATGCCCGGTGGACCCGACCAGGGCCCGTCCTGCCTGATCGGCTCGGTGAAGGGGAACATCGGCCACGTCGACGTCGCGGCAGGGCTCGCCGGGTTGATCAAAACGGTCCTCGCCCTGGAACACGATGCAATACCTGCCACAGTGCACTTCCGGTCGCCGAATCCGGCATTGGAACTGTCGCGGACCAGGTTCCGGGTGGCGGACTCGGTGGTTGCCTGGCCCCGGGGTGCGGGCCCGCGAATCGCCGGGGTCAGCTCGATCGGCCTCGGCGGGACCAACGCACACGTCGTCGTGCAGGAAGCACCGGCGGATACGCTTCCCGCGCCCGATACCCTCGGCGATCCCGTGCCGTTATTGTTGTCTGCGGACAGCCGTTCCGCGCTCGAGACCTATGCGGGACGCCTCGCGGACGTCGTCGACCATGACCTTTCCGCGGCGGCTCGTGCCCTCGCATTCGGCCGAAAGCATCGGTCGCACCGCCGTGTGGTCATTGCGGACTCGCAGGAAGGGGCGCAGCGGGGACTGCGGAACGAGCGACGCTGCTCGGTATCCGCCGCCGCCCCACGGACGGCGTTCGTGTTCTCCGGCGCCGGACTGCTGCCCGGTCCGGAGGCGGTCGATCTCTTCGAGTGGCCCGCCTTCGGGTCCGCCTACCGGGCGGTAGAACACGCCTTCGCCGCGATCGATGTCGAAGTCCTGTCACCCGCCCTCGTGGCGAATATGCCGGAGGCCGAGCGGGTTCGGCCGTCGGTCACGCTTCCCGCTCTCTTCGCCGCACAAGTGGCGCTGGCGCGTTTGTGGGAATCGTTCGGCATCCGGCCCGCGGTCGTCTGTGGGCATAGCGCGGGCGAATACGCCGCAGGCCACGTCGCGGGAGTGTTTTCGCTGTCCGGCGCCGCGGCCATGATCAAGAAGCGGGCCGGACTGCTCGAGACGGCGGCGCCGGGACGAATCGCGCTGGTTCGCCTCGGCCATGCGGCGGCCGCGGAGTTGGCGGAGTCGACCGGCGTATTCGTCGCGGCCGTCAACTCGGCGGATACCTGTCTGCTCGCCGGTGACGACGAGCATTTCGCGGCCCTGCTCGCGCATGCCGAAGTCATCGGACTGGACCTGCGGGTCGTCGGCGTCGCGACCGCGGCGCACACCCCGCTGCTGCACGATTCGGGTGACGAACTCGCGGCGCTCGTCCGAACCGTCACCAGACGGCCACCCGAAATACCCTATATCTCGGGAATGACCGGGGCGGCCACCGACTCGGAGGTCACTGATCCCGGCTATTGGAGTGACCATCTGTGGCGGACCGTCCGGTTCGATATGGCGTGTCAGGCAATGGCCGGGCACGCGGATGCGTTCATCGAGATAGGGCCGCCCGGCACAGCGGAACCCGCTGTGCGAGCCAATATCCCGGATGCGATCGTGGTTGCGTCGTTGCCCCGGCAGCGTGAATCGGTGCGGTCGCGGACCCGTTTTCTCGAATCGCTGGGTGTGCTGTGGACGCACGGTGCGGATGTGTCATGGGATGCCGCGGTAAGCCGCGAGGGTCGGCGTGCTGCGCTGCCCAGCGCGCCGTTCGGCGGTGACAAACATGTGCCCCAGCCGGGAGTTGCGACCACCGCTGGCACCCACACCGATCGCGGATCCGGGTCCTGGGTGTTCAACCCGATCTGGCGGCGCGTCACGGCACCGGCAGCAGGGGTGCCTGCGCCCGGTCGATGGCTCGTCTACGACGACGGTTCGGTGCTTGCGGACGAGATCATCGATCGATTGCGGGGATTCGGTGCGGAGGCGGAACGGATCATGCTTCCCGCTGATAGCGGTCAGTCGGCCGACCACGCGGCAGGTGACCGATTGGTCGAGTTCGCGACCGAGCCGTGGTCGCGCGGACCCGCGATATCCGGCGTGATCTATTTCTGGGCCGCCCGGGCTCCGGTGTCCGGCCCGAGCGGTTCGGACGCGGATTCGGCAAGAGCAGTCGATGTGGGATTCACGGTGCCGCTGGCGATCGCCAAATCTGTGGTCGGACGAAAAGACGATTCCATCCGGCTGGTCGCCATAGCGCCCGGCCTGGTCGATGCCTTCGACGGTACGGGTGCGCGTCCCCACAGTGCGTTGCTCCTCGGCCCGTTCCTCACCGCATCCCGCGAGAACGATCGCCTTTCGGCGGTAGCCATCGACACCGATCCGGCTGCCGCAGACGAGGCGACCGTGAACAGCATTTGCGCGGTGGTGGGCGGCGGCGAACCGGACGAGGTCGTGGTGGTTCGCGGAGCACGCCGGTGGGTGCGGGAATGGGAACGAGTCGACGAGCCCGCCGTGGAGACCGAAGAGCCGGGCGTGACCGT
Organism: Nocardia gipuzkoensis; assembly: GCF_021183645.1. NCBI lineage: Bacteria > Bacillati > Actinomycetota > Actinomycetes > Mycobacteriales > Nocardiaceae > Nocardia > Nocardia gipuzkoensis. Next base: position 3,243,724 of record NZ_CP089225.1, read on the forward strand.
CATCACCGGAGGACTCGGTGGTATCGGATTGGCCGTCACGCGCGCGCTCCTCGCGCGCGACGTCCGCAAGATCGCCCTCTTCAGCAGACGCGCGGAGCCTTTCGGCGAGGCTGCCGATGCGGTGCTTCGCGCGGCGAAAGAGATCGGCGCGGACCTCCTTGTCCTGCGGGCGGATGTCGCCGACGCAGCGCAGTTGTCGAATGCGATCGCTACGGTCGCCGCGCGGCTCGGCCCCATCGAGACCGTGGTGCACGCGGCCGGAGTGCCAGGTGGCGGACTGATCGCGTCCCGATCGCTCGACGAATGCCTCGATGTTCTGCGGCCGAAGGTCGCCGGCACTCGCAATCTGGCCCAGGCCCTGGCGGGACAACCGGTGCGCAGGGTGCTGCTCTGTTCGGCGCTGGATGCGATCCTGGGAACCTTCGGGCAGGTCGATCATGTAGCCGCGAATTGCTTCCTGGATGCGGTCGCGGCAACCGACTGGTTCGGTTCGGCCGTGGTGACCTGTGTCGACTGGGGTGCGTGGCGTGACGTAGGGCAAGCTGCCGATCTCGCTTCGGCGGGAGGACTGGCGCGGTGGCGCACGGAAATGCTGGAGCAGGGGATCACGCCCGAGCGTGGTGCGGAGCTGGCAACCCGGCTACTCGGCTGGCCGGGCGCCGTCGCGGTGTCTGCGCGTGATATCGGCGAACTGCGGTCACTCGCTCGCGAGTCGGATGTGGTGAGTCTGTTCAGCGACCCGGCGCCGGCTCCCCGTATGTTCGCGCCGCGCCCCCTGTCCGAGGAGACCTACCGGGCTCCGTCGAACGATATGGAGAGGATGGTCGCCACGCTGTGGTCGGCGGTCATCGGTGTGGCGCCGATCGGGATCCATGACGACTACTTCGCGCTGGGTGGGCATTCGCTCGCGGCTATAGCGCTGGTGTCACGACTGCGGCTGCGGTTCCGATTCCGGATCGGCCTTACCGACGTACTCGATAAACCCACGGTGGCGGAGCAGGCGCGGTGGCTTACGGAGCAATTCGATCAGTACCTCGCCGGCTTGACCGACGACGAGGTCGAGCGGCTGCTCGCCGAGGAGCCGCCGGCCGAGATGGGGGTACAGAATGCCGGTCAGTGATCAGAGCGCGGATGAACTCCGCGCGATCGCCGCACGACGGCGGGCCGAGCGGGCAGCGGGTAGTGCCGTCGTTCGGCTCGTCGACATCGGTCGCCCCGCGCGTGCGTCGGCCTGGGAGCCGGCGACGATCGAGGCGCGGGTCGGCGGTCTCGAGCTGTCGGCATGGGTGTCCGGGCACGCCGATCTGGTGCGCGAGCTCGTCGCCACGCATGGTGCCGTGCTGCTGACGGGGATGGTGGTCGATGCCGATTCCTTCGGTGCCGTGGTGTCGTTGGTCGCGGACGCGCCGCTCGGGGATTACGTCAACCGATCCACACCACGGACCAGGGTGAGCGGCCGGATCTTCACCTCCACCGAATACAGTGCCGATCTCGCCATACCCATGCATTCCGAGCAGTCGTACACCACGAGCTGGCCGTTGGTGCTCGGTTTCTGGTGCGACCGTCCGGCGACGCAGGGAGGCATGACACCGCTGGCACCGACCGATCGTGTCCTCGAACTGTTGCCGCACTCGCTGGTGGATCGGTTCGAGGCAGACGGAGTCTGTTACGAGCGGTGGTATCACCCGCACCTGGACCTCCCGTGGCAGGAGGTGTTCCAGACCGGTGATCCCGAGGAGGTCGAAGCGCTGTGCGTGGCGGCCGGCATCGAAACGCATTGGGAGGGTGAGCTGTTGCGTACCAGGCAAACGGCCCAGGCATCCGTCAACCATCGTGGCCGGCCGCGGTGGTTCAACCAGGCGTCGCTGTTCCATCCGTCGGCACTGCCCGCACACGGAGAAGCCGCGCTGCGGCAGTCCGTCGGCGACCGGCTGCCGCGTAACGCGTGGTACGGAGACCTCGCCCCGATATCCGCAGGCGACATCGCGGTCATCGGTGAGGCGTTCGATACGGCGTCCTGGCGTAGACCGTGGCGGACCGATGACGTGCTGCTGGTCGACAACGTGGCGGTAGCGCACGGCCGCACGCCATTTCGTGGTGCGCGGCGAGTCCTCGTGGCGATGGCCGGGAGCGGCACGGCCGACGAGAGGGGACAGATGTGACACTCGACGAGATGTGGCACGAGACGATCGGTCTCGGGCTCGCCCATTGGCCACTGCACTGCGCTGCTGCGCGGGGCTCGGGGCACCGTCGGGCCGAATTGGTGATAGCCCCGGATCTCGGAGCTATCGACATCGAGACCCGGGCTCGGATCATCGAGGCACTGCGCCGTTGTGATGCGCTCGGAATAGCGGTGGGCTCGCTGCCGGGAGTCCGGGTCGGCGTATTGCATTGCGGTGCTGGCCCGGTTGTCGACGAGGGGACGGATGCGGCGAGTGTCCGGGGTAGTAGGAGCCCGGCGCTGCTCACGGTCGAGCCTTCGCGACTGTGCCTGTCAGTGCCTGCGATGGCGATCGACACGGCATCGTTCGAACTGCTCTGGGCCCGCTTACGCGCCGCTCTCACCGATCCGGATCAAGCCGCCGCCGACAACGAGGTGGACTACCTGGATGTGCTCGAGTGGCAGAACGAGCAGTTCACCCGCGGGCCCGGCGGCATCGGTGGATCCTTCCGGCTACCCGATGCGGATTCCGGCGATCTCGCCGATGTCGGCGAATGCGTCTCCAGTCGCTGCAGTGCCGATACCGTCGACGGCTTGCTGCGCGTGGCACGGCTGCTCGATGCTGATCCGCTCGACGTACTCGTCGCGGTGTTGCAGCGAATCCTGCCCGTCCCGAGAGGCGAGGACGCCCCTTTGATCGCCCGCGTGTCGGCCGGGCGTACCACTGCCGCGGTACGCGGGGTGGTGGGCAGGCTCGACGTGCTCGCACCGTGCGATGCCAGCCCGACCACCTCCGCGGCACTCGGCCGAGCGGTGGCGACGGTGGCCGCCCGGCACGCCCAGGCGCAGCACCGCTTCGCTACCGACCTGGTGGACGCGGTCGAGAAGACGTGCGGGCGGCTCTGGTCACGATCCCGGCGTCAGCCGTTGATCGCCGTGATTCGTCGTCCGCACCTCGACCCGATCGTGCTGGACGACGGCAGCCGGTTGCGCGGCACCGTCGTCGGTGACGACGGTGACCTTGCCGACCTCGCGGTTCGGCTGATCGATGGGCGCACGCCGTCACTCGAGTTCGCGCTCGGACCCGGGCGAACGCCGATCCCACCGGAACTGTTGGAGGAACGACTGCGATCAGTGCTCGACACGGTCACTGATACGTCGGCAGAAGTGGAGCCAACCGTCCGGATCGGCCCGTGTGAACGGGCTTGGCTGGCGGAGCGGCTGACTCCCACGGTGACGGAAGGCCGTGCGGCCGGGTGTCACGAACGCATCCTGGCCCACGGGCGCCAGGATCCGCAGCGTCGGGCGCTGGTCGGCCAGCACGGCCCGATCACCTACGGGCAATTGCGCAATGCCGTGCTGCGGGTGGCGGCGGACCTGCGCCGAGCGGGCGTGGCGAGGGAAGACCTGGTCGCGGTGGTCACGGACGACCTCGCCGCGTTCGCCACCGGGTGTCTGGCCGTCCTCGCGGTCGGCGCGGCGTTCGTCCCGATCGATCCGGGTACCTCGCCATCCAGGCGCGCCGACCTCCTGGATCGAGCGGGCGTCCGCGTCAGTCTCACGCGAGGTGAGTCGCGCGACTATCCGGAAGCCATCGGGATCGCCCTGCCGGATGGTGCCGGCACCGCGCCCGCTGAGCAGGAACCAACGATGGCGCCAACGGTTCCGGAATCCCTGGCCTATGTCTTGTTCACCTCCGGCTCGACCGGGATGCCCAAGCCGGTCGCCGTGGAGCATCGCGCATTGTCGGCCTACGTCGATGCCATCGGTGAACGGTTGACCATCGCGCCCGAGATGACCTTGATGAGCCCGGCCGGCTTCACGGCGGACTTCGGCTTCACCGCGCTCTGGCCCGCCCTCGTTGCCGGTGCCACCGTCGTGCACTGCCCGCCCGCCGCACGGCTCGACGGCGAGGCGTTCGCCGACCAGATGGCTGTCCTGCCGATCGATCTCCTGAAAATCACGCCATCGCATCTCAGCGCGCTGCTGACCATCTCGGAACCCGCGCGGGTGCTGCCGAGGCAGACCCTCGTCTTCGGCGGCGAGCGCCTGGATTCGGCTCTGGTCGCGAACGTGCTCGCATTGCGGCCCGATCTCCGGGTCATCAACCACTACGGCCCGACCGAGACGACGGTCGGTGTCCTCACCGCCGACGTCACCCACCTCGATCTCGACGAAGAGGTACCCCTCGGAACTCCACTGCGGCATGTGTCGCTGGCCATCCATGGCCCTGCCGAGGAGCCGGTCGGTATGGAGCGGATAGGAGAGCTCATGGTCTCGGGTCCGGGGGTCGCCCGCGGCTATCTGGGTGATCCGCGCTCGACCGCGGATCGTTTTCGGCCGTGCTCGCACGTCACACCCGGTGCGCGCGCTTATCGCACGGGCGATGCGGTGCTCATCGCCGGCGATGGTGACGTGCGGTTTCGTGGTCGCCTCGACGACCAGGTGAAAGTCCGGGGCTGGCGAGTGGAGCCCGGGGAGATCGAGCATGCGCTGCGTGGGCATCCGGCGGTCACGGAGGTCTCGGTGATCGGCCGCGATGTGGCGGGCGGATGCGTGCTCACGGCCTTCGTGGTCGTTCGTGGCACGACGAACTCGGACGACTTGCTCGGGTTCCTCCGAGAGCGATTGCCGGAGCACGCGATACCGGCGGCGATATGCGTGATCGACCGTCTGCCGCTGCTGCCGACGGGCAAGGTCGACCGACTGCGGCTCCGTGAGCTGGCCGATGCCAGGGCTGCCGTGCGAACCGCGCCCCGAAGCGATGTGGAACGTGTTGTCGCGGCTATCTGGGCGGAGTTGATCGGGGTCGAGGAGATTGATGTGCTAGCCGATGTCTTCCGGATCGGCGCGCATTCGCTGATGGCGACTCGTGCCCTCGCGCGGGTTCGTGACCTGTTGCAGACACCCGCGACAATCATCGACATTTTTCGCTACCCCAGCGTGGCCGGTTTCGCCGCTCATCTGACGCGTGGACCGGACGGCGCCGCGCTCGCTCGCCGGGCCGCGGTCGTGACCCGGGTATGGGAGATGACCGACGACGAGGTCGGGCGCGCGCTCGCAGACCGGACGGAGGGAGCGCGATGAGTACCGACGACCCGCGCGACGAGTTGGCGGAAGCCGTTATCGCGGTGTGGGCCGACCTGCTCGATCGCCCCGCGGTGGACATGTCGGACGACTTCTTTCGCGCCGGCGGGAATTCACTGCTCGCCGCGCGGCTGATCCAGCAACTGCAGGCGGCATTCGACATTCGGCTCAAACTGATCGACTTCTTCGACGAACCAACTCCGCTCGCACTCTGCGAGCTGGTGCGGTCTGCGCTGGAGCGTCAACTCGACGCGATGAGCGATGACGAACTGATGGCGCTGCTCGAGCAGGAGACGTGGTGAACGACGTCGAGATCGGGCGGCGTCGCGAAGCCCTGAAGAAGCGTCTGGCCCACGGTGTCGACCGCCTGCGTCCAGCAGATGCGGTGCAGGCCGCCGCCACAGCCGTACCCGAGGCCGTCGCGCGTCCGCTGCGGGGTGGGCTGCAACTGCCCTACTTCTCGGCGCCGGTCGATGTCAGCACCGATCGCTTCGGGGTTCCGCATGTGGTCGCGGCATCGCGGGCGGACCTCTACCGTGCCCAGGGCTTCCTCCAGGTCACCGACCGTGGCTGGCAGATCGAGCTCAATGCGCGGCGTGCGCTGGGCACACTCGCGGAACTGCTCGGCCCCGCCGCACTGTCCTCGGACCAGTTCGTCCATCGGATCGGCCTTCCCGACGCGGTCCGCCGTGCGGTCACCGCGATGCCCCCGGAGACATGGCAGGTTTTCGAGTGGTACGCCGAGGGGCAGCGCACGGCGGCCGAGTTGATCGGCGCGACCGCCGAGCACGCGCTACTGCATGCGGAGCCCACGGTGCCGGACACCGAGACGGCTCTGGTCCGGGCAACGGCACTGTTCATGTTGCTTTCCGTTCGCCTGCAACATGATTGGCTCTACGAGCTGCTGCGGCTGTCCATCACCGCCACCGACCACGCCCATGCGGACCGAACCCCCGACTCGCCGTCGGCGGAACAGCTGCTACAGGCCTATCGAAAACGGTTCGGCTCAGTGCGGACGACCGGAGGCGGCGGATCGAATGCCTGGGCTGTCGCTGGCCCGCGCAGCGCCACCGGAGGTGCCGTACTAGCCGGCGACCCGCACCTGGAACAGCAGCTTCCCGGAAACTGGTACGCGATGCACCTCGCCTGTCCGGGCGTGGATGTCATCGGCGCGTCGTTGCCCGGAGTTCCCGATATTCTGTTCGGTCACAATGGAAAAGTCGGCTGGGCGAATACTTTCGCACCCGTGGTGGCGACCGAATGCGTCATCGAACACTTCATCGGTCCCGGCGTAGTCCGGCGGCCCGAGGGCACGGAGCCGGTGCGGACGAGGTCCGTGCGGATCGCGATAGCGGGCGAGGAGGACCACACCGAGGAGTGTGCGTCGACCTCCAATGGTCCGTTGCTCGGGCTGGCGTTGACAGCTCCGGACGGTTCCGGCCACGACCTCGCGCTGCGGTTCGCGGCGTGGGACGAGCCCTACCCGCAGCCCGTGATCGCGGCCGTGAACACGGCGAAGACCGGCAACCAACTGGCATCGATCCTCAGCGGCTGGCGTGGCATGGCACAGAGCGTCGTATACGCCGATCATCAGGGTGGCATCGGTGTGGTGCAGACCGGGGTGCGGCTCGCGTCGAACGCGCGGGAGCCGCGTTGCGGCTGGCGACCCGGCACTCGCGCCGCGGTCGTGTCGAGGCACGACGTTCTGCGCGGCAACGACATCGTCGTATCGGCGAACAACCTGCCGGATGGCTCGACGGAGCAGGGACATTGGGAAGTCGCGCTGCGGGCGAACCGCATCAGGGATCTGCTCGACGACGGAGTGGCCCTACCGTTCAACCAGTCGGTGCGCACGCAACTCGACGTGCTCTCGCCGCTGGCGCTGCGGGTTCTTCCCGCGCTGTGCGCCGGCGTGGCCGCCCATGTCGACGGTCTGGATGCCGAACTGTTGACGGACTTGAGCCGATGGCACGGATTCGCCTACCGCGATCTGGTGGAACCGACCGTTTTCGCCGCGTGGTACCGCAGGCTGGCATCCGCCGCGGCGGGCGACGAGCTGGGGGAGTTGTTCTTCGGCAGCAAGGCGTGGCTGACCGAATGGGGTCTCGAGACGGTGGATCGGTGGGTCGATGCCCGGGGACGCATGCCTGACGGCGCCTGCGAACTGGCTGGGCACTACCGAGCCGCGCTCGCCGATCTGCGAGCTCGACTGGGTTCGGACCCCGCTCGATGGACATGGGGGCGGGTGCACCGGGTTCGATTCGGGCACGCCTTGACGGGCCTCCCCGGCTGGCCGGCCGATGACGTGGTGCTGGAGTTGCCGGGCCTCGACGATTCGGTGTTCCGAGGTGACACGGGCGTCGATCCGGTCGGCGGACCCACCTTTCGGATGGTGTTGAACCTGGCGGAGCCCGATCGTTCGGTATGGGCGTGGCCGGTCGGCAACAGCGGCGTCGCCACGAGTCCCCATTGGGCCGATGCGAAAGACAGTTGGGCGCAGGGCAGGTATCACCCGATGCCGTTTTCCCGAGCCGCGGTGAACGCCGCCTCGACCAATGTCCTACGAATCGTGCCATCCAGAAAGGCGCCTGCCGACCGGTGACGGACACGGCGGCGAATCAGTTCCACGAAATGGCTTTGAAAAGGGGAGGTCTCGAAACTATGTCGGACTGGACGTTGCTCAATCTCAATGCTTACAGTCCGGGGCGGGTGCTCGATCCGCGTACCGGCACACCGATCACCTACGAACGCCTGGCGGAGGTCTTGCCTCCGTCGCTGGCCGAAATGGAACTACTGGACCGCCCGACCCTGTCGGTGCCCGCGGATCTGCGTGACGCGTTCAGCAGCTATCGCCCGACCCCGGTGCTGCGGGCGGACAGGTTCGCCGAGGCCATCGGCAACGGCTGCACGGTATTCGCCAAGGACGAGGGCACCACCCCGTCCGGCAACCACAAAATGAACAGCGCCCTGTGGATCGCATACCACTGCGCGCAGGACGGTATCAAGACGATCACCACGGAAACGACCGGCAACTGGGGTCTTGCGCTCGCGATGGCGGCTGCCCGGTTCGACCTGCGCGTCGTCTGCTTCATGGACGAGGCCAGCGCTGCGGCGCGGCCGGACCGGGAACGTTTGATGCGCGATGCGGGTGCGGAAGTGGTGGTGGTCGGGCCGGACGACGCGGAGGCGGATTTCGACCCGCTGGTCCTGTCGGCAGACCGGGCCGTGACCTACACCCGTGCTCGCGACGACGCCCGGTACATCTTCGGCAGCGTCTACAACTACTTCATCCTGCCGCAGACGCTGACGGGAACGGAACTGAGGCGACAGCTGGCCGATGAGGACATCGATGTGGTGGTCGGGAGCTGCGGCGGTGGCGCGAACTTACTCGGTGTCGCGGCGGCATTTCTCGCCCAGCGAATCGAGACAGGGCGCGGCCCGGACATTCTCAGTGCGGAATCGGATATGTGTCCGATCATCACGAAAGGCGTACCCGGCGAATACTCGATCGATGGCCAGGGTTTCTACCCTTCGCTTCGTACCTACGGCCTCGATCGCCTGCTCGGCGCGGAGTACATAGGCGGGCTGGGTTCGACCCTTGTCGCTGCACCGGTGGCGCACTTCCACGAGCAGGGCCTCATCCGGGGCGTCACGATCACTGCCGAGCAGGCGGCCGAGGCCGCGCAGCTGTTCGCCCGGACCGAGGGCCGGCGCGTCGCACTGGAGACCGGGTATCAATTGGCCGCCGTCATCGAAGAGGCGCGCCGCATTCCCGGCCGCCGACTGCTTGTCACCGTCAGCTCGGTCGGCGAACGCTCATATGCCTGATTGCCGCCGCCTGATTTCCGCTCGCACTCGAAAAGGATCGCCCGATGGTTTCTGCCGGCCGTGACGAATTGATCAAAGCCCTACTGCACGATGAGGGGCTCTCGGACGCCGGGCGTGACCAGATCGTGCCGCGATCAGCGTCGAACGAGTTTTTGCCGTTGTCTTTTGCGCAGGAGCGGTTGTGGTTGGTTGATCAGTTGGGTGGGGGGTCTGCGGCGTACAACATTCCGCATGCGGTGCGGTTTCGTGGGGTGTTGGATGTGGGGGCTTTGGAGTGGGCTTTGGGGGAGGTGGTGCGTCGGCATGAGGTGTTGCGGACGTGTTATCCGGTGGTGGGGGGTCGGGTGGTGCAGCGGGTTTTGCCGGTGGGGGGTTTTCGGTTGGGGTTGGTTGATTTGTCGGGGGTGGGGGATTCGGAGGGGGGTTTGTGGGAGCGGGCTGCTGCGGAGGCGGTGGAGCCTTTTGATTTGGCGGTGGGTCCGGTTTTTCGGGCGGAGTTGGTGCGGTTGGGGGGTTTGGATCATGTGTTGTTGTTGACGGTGCATCATATTGCGTCGGATGGGTGGTCGAGTGGTGTGTTGGTGGGGGAGGTTGCGGCTGGGTATCGGGTGGCGTGTGGTGTGGGTGGGGGTTTGCCGGTGTTGCCGGTGCAGTATGGGGATTTTGCGGTGTGGCAGCGGGGGTGGTTGCGGGGGGAGGTGTTGGAGCGGCAGTTGGAGTATTGGCGGGGGGTGTTGGATGGGGCTTCGGTGTTGGAGTTGCCGGTGGATCGGGGGCGTCCGGAGGTGTTGTCGGGGGTGGGGGCGACGCGTCGGTTTGTGGTGCCTGGGCGGGTGCGTGAGTCGTTGATGGGGTTGGCGGTTGGGGAGGGGGTGACGTTGTTCATGGTGTTGGTTGCTGCGTTCGATGTGGTGTTGGCGCGGTTGACCGGCGCCACCGACATCGTCATCGCTACTGCGGTATCCGGCCGTCCACACCGCGATTTGGAGTCACTGATCGGGTTCTTCGTCAATACGTTGGTGTTGCGGACGGATGTGTCGGGGGATCCGAGTTTTCGGGAGTTGGTGGGGCGGGTTCGTGAGGTGACGTTGGGTGCGTATGCGCATCAGGATCTGCCTTTCGAACAACTCGTCCAAGAAATAAGGGCCGACACCGAATCTGATCGACGCGATCACCGCCGTCCGCTGGTCGAGGTGCTTTTCCAGCTCGACGAGTCCCCCTCGCCGTCGTTGTCGCTGCCCGGCCTCGATATCGAACCGCTCGCGGTCGACAAACAGGCGGCGAAATTCCCATTGACGGTGATGATGTGGGACCGCCCCGACGAGGGACTTACCGGTGGCATCGAGTATCTCGCCGAACTGTTCGACGATGACAGCATCGCTGCGCTCGTCGCCGCCCTGAATTCGGTCCTGGCCTGGGCCGTAGAGAACCCGGAAACGCCACTGTCGCAGTGGTCTTCAATGAGCGAAGCGGTGGGTGTCGACCCGTCGCAACAAGAAAGCGTGGCGCTGTGAACGATCCTTCCGACGTCGATGTCACTTCGGGGCAGCCGTCCCGTGCTGCCGTGCTGGATCGGCTCGTGCGCAGCCGGCTGGGTCGGCACGACGAACCCGAGCAGGCTCCGGACGCCGCTACCGAGGCGGAACCGGGCCCGATTCCGATGACACCCCTCCAACGTTCGCTGTGGTTGCACGGAGAACGGTACGGCCACGGTCGGCGCCAGTTGGTGACGTGGAGTGCGTGCCTCACCGGTGAGATCGACGATGCCGCCCTCGAAGCGGCACTGCGTTCGACCGCCGGTGACGGCGCGCTGCAAGTGCGATTCACCGTGCTGGACGGTGAATTGGTGTGTCTGCCCGAGCCGCATCGCGAACCCGTTGTGTTCGTCGATCACAGCCGTGAGTTCACCGACCTCGGTCCCGCAGACCGGGAAGCGGCGGGCCTGAGAATCGTTGCAGGCAGGGTGTCCGAGATCGATCCGGCGCACGGTGTCTTCGCGGCCACCTGCGTCCGGATCGACGCGAACCACCTGTTGATCGGCCTGATCGCTCACCATCTGGTCTTCGATGCGAGATCGCTGCGGGTGTTCCTGGATCGGCTCGCCGAGCGCTACGAAAAGCGGGTGCGGACATCGAGTTCCGGTCCGCTGCGAACGGCGCGGCTTTCCCGGCCGACCGCGGGTACTCGCGATTCGATCGCATACTGGACCGAGGTGCTGGCCGACCGGCCGCCGGGGGTCGGCGCGCAAGAGGGGCGTGGGTCCCGAGGTGGCGGTCGCCGCGACGTCGCCATCGGCGCACCGGCCACTCGCGCTCTGCGACAGCTCGCGGTCGATTGCCGTGCGTCGCTGTTCATGGTGGTGTTCGTGGGCGTCGCCATCGCGATGCGGAGGGCGGGCGCACCCGCCGATGTGATCATCGGTGTTCCGGTCGACACTCGGGAACCCGAGGACGCCGATCGGATCGGCTGCTTCGTGAACACCCTCCCGTTGCGTCTGCGATGGGCAGACGGCGCGGCGGACTACCGCGCGCTTCTCGATGACGCGCGCAGGGTGGTCACCGAAGGCCTGGTCCATCGCGACGCCGCGCTGGCGGACATCAGTGCGGCACTCGGTGGCTCGCGCAGTGCGTCCGGTGCGTTGTTCGACGTGACGCTCAATTTTCTGGGGGTAGGCGTTGACGAGCTCTATATCGACGGAGTCGAATGCGAACCGCTGGATCTCGCGGTGGCGGAGCCGGAGTTCGGGCTGAGCCTTTTCGTCCGTGAGGAGGGCTCGGAACTCGACATCGTGCTGGAGTACTCCACCCGGTTGCTCGATGCCACCGGTGCCGAGCTTTTCGGCGAGCTACTTGCCGACGTGTTCGACGAGATGGCGAATCATCCGGATCGGGTGATTCCGGCGGTGGCTCGCACGCAGCTGTGGCGCACCGCCGACGCCGGTGCGGCGAGCACACCGCCACGGGACACGGCCCTTGAAGCCCCTGTGCCCCACCTCCAGGCAGTGGTTGCCGATGTCTTCGCCATAGTGCTGGAACAGGCGGGGCCGCTGACTGCCGACGACGATTTCTTCCTACTCGGCGGGCACTCGTTGCTCGCCATGCGCGTTGCCATGGAGCTCCGTCTGCGCACGGGCGTGGATCTCACGCTTGCTGACATCTTCGACTACCCGACTGTCGGCGAACTCGCGGCGGTGATCGCGGGCCACCAGGACGCCGGTACCGACATCGAGACGGAGGGCTGCCGGTGAACACCATCGACCCGAGTGCGGATTTCCTGACCGCGATCATTCGTCGCGGTGAGCGTCAGGGCCATGACATCGGTATCAGGTATCTCGATGAGCTGGGCGACTGTGCCGACGAAATCACCTATGCCGAACTGTCGGACGGGGCGCGCCGCGTCGCGGCGACCCTTCGAGAGGAGGGTGTGGCCGGACTGCCTGTCGTGCTGCTGACCGGGGCGAGACGGTCTTTCGCCGTCTGGCTGCTGGGGTGCATGCTGGCCGGATCGGTTGCGGTGCCCGCACCCCGTCCACGAGGTAGCCGCCAGCAGGAGCGGTTGCGGCGGCTGGTGCAGGATTCGGGTGCGGTCGCCATCGTCGGACCGCCGTCGGCCGATCCGATCGAGGTGCCGGGAGTGCAGTGGTGGACGCCCGACTGCTATCTCGGATATGAGCCGTCGGACGTCCCGGCCGTTTCCGAAGCGCCCGAGCAGGCCGCGATCCTGCAATACACGTCCGGTTCCACCGCCGCGCCGCGAGGAGTCGTGCTGACCCACGTTTCACTGGGGCACAACATCGGCCAGATCGCCTCGGCGTTCGACCTGAGCCCGGAGTCTAAGGCCGTGATCTGGTTGCCGACCCATCACGACATGGGTTTGATCGGGGGCCTGCTCACGCCACTGTCGATCGGTTTTCCCGTCACGCTCCTGGAACCGAGGCACTTCGCCCGGCAGCCGATCGAATGGCTGCGAGCCATCTCCCGGGAGCAAGCGACCGTGAGCGGCGGGCCGAACAGCGCGTATGACATGGTGGCGCGCGGACTGGCAAACTTGGCACCGGACGACGCCGTTCTGGACTTGTCGCGATGGCGGACCGCGTTCGTCGGCGCCGAACCCATTCACCCCGAGACCATGCGGCGGTTCCTGAAGGCCACCGCTCCATTCGGGTTCGGAGCAGCGGCTTTGCGCCCGTGCTACGGGCTGGCCGAGGCGACGCTCATGGTCACCGCCACGCGTGGCGGCGACATCGGCACTACGCGACGGCCCGGTGACGAGAAGGAGATCGTCGACTGCGGACCCCCGGTAGCCGACACCGAGGTCGTGATCGCCGACAACACTGGCCGAGCGCTGCCGCCCGGCCGGGTCGGGCGAATCCTGGTGCGCGGGCCGGGCGTGGCGGCCGGTTATCGCTCGAACACCGAGGAAACCGAGCGGGTGTTCGGCGCTACGGTCCGGGGGCGCGCAGGTGTGTTCCTGGATACCGGTGATCTGGGTTTCCTCGACTCGGCCGGGTGCCTGTTTCCTACCGGGCGGACGAAGGAAGTCCTGATCGTCAACGGCCGCAACATCTATCCGTCGGATCTGGAATTGGCAGCCGCCACAGCCGCCGGGTCCGCGCTCGCGGGTGCGGCGGCGGCGTTCGGTCTCGGTGTGATGGACGAATTCGCGGTCGCGGTGGAGTGCGCGGCTCCCGAATCGGAGCATGCCGCCCTGGTTCAGCGGATCCGACTGGCCGTCTTCGACGAAGCGCAGCATGCTCCCGCTGTCATCGCGCTCGTCCCGACCGGCTCGCTCCCGCGTACGACGAGCGGCAAGATCCAGCGCGGTCGAACGCGTACCGCGTACCTCGCGGGCGGACTCGCGCCCTTCGCCGAGTCCGATACCCGGCTTTCCCGCACGACCCCCGGCGTACACGAGCAGCTCCTGCGGACCGAGCTGGCTCGGGCGACACCTGCCGCACGGGTTCGGCTGCTCGTCTCCTATCTCGAGGATCGGCTCGCGGCGGCAGGGGTAGTGGCAGCGGCTACAGACACCGAATCATCACTCATCTCACACGGGCTCGACTCGCTGACGCTGGTATCGATCCTGAGCGGCCTGGAGGCCGCGGTGGGACAGCCGCTGAGTCGCAGCACACTGCTGTCTTTGTCCTCGATCGAGGCGGTGGCCGCCGCGGCTGCCGATACCGGCCGCTCCGAGACACCCGTTCGCCCGGCGCCGCTGCCCGGCGCCGAGTACGGGACTTGGTCTGCGGCCTCGCCCGCCGAGTCGGCGATGTTCGTGCTGGAATCGCTACTGCCCGGTGGCACCAACCTCTGGGGAGCGTGGGAGGTGACGGGCCCGTGTGACGCCGGCCTCGTCGAGTCGGCACTCGCCACGCTTGTCGATCGGCATGATGCCCTGCGAACCAGCTATCGCGACAGTCCCTTGGGTGTCCAGCGCCGGGTGCAGCCACCTACGACGTGCCCGCCCGATGTGGTCAGCATAGCGGCGGCCCGCTGGTCCGAGGCGAGGGTGGAGGACTGGCTGCGGACAACCACCCGATTGCCCTTCGATATCGCTGAGGCACCATTGCTGCGGGGGTATGTGCACGAGCTGGGCGACGATCGTCACCTACTGCTGGTGACCGTATCCCATCTTGTAGCCGACTTTCGCTCCACCACACTGCTTTTCGACGAGCTTGTCGCCGAACTGAACCAACCGGGTTCGGCTCCCCCTGTCGAACTCGGTTACGCCTCCCATGTGCCCGCGGCGCACGCGTACCTCGACAGTGAGCGCGGTCGTCGCGCGGTCGCGGATTCGGTGCGTGAGTTGAGCGGTGTGTCGTCGCGGTTGCTGCCGAGTGTCGCCGGCGCCGCGGATCGAGTGCCGGTGGGTGCGGCGGCCGAGATGCCGATCGTGGTGCCCGCCGACGCCGTCGATGCGCTGACGGCACTCGCCCGGCTGGAACAGACAACGCTCTTCGTGGTCATGCTCGCCACCTACCAGGCGGCGCTGCATTGCTGCACCCAGCAGGGTGAAGTAGTGGTCGGGACGCCGGTACTCGGCCGCGAGTCCCGCTTCGGGGCGTCCGTGGGCCTTTTCATGAACCAGGCGCCGATCATCAGCAGGTTGGACGGTCACGGCACGTTCCGTGAACTGGTTCGCGCAACGCGCGAGCGCGTACTCGCCGCGCTCGATCGGGAACATTGCCCGCTGACCGCGGTCACCGCGGCGCTCGGGCGCAACGCCGCGGTCTTCGAGACCATGTTCGTGCTCCAACAGCCTGCCCATCAGCTCGCGTTGGGCGAGGTGGTGGATGGCGCTCGCGTTCGGATCGGCGATCTGACCTTCCGCTCACGCTATGTGCCGCGGAGCCTGGACACGCTGCCGCTGACACTGGTCGGGGCCGAATACGAGGGGACCCTCCGATTCGTTCTCCGCTATCTGTGCGACCGAGTCTCGCCGGACATCGCACGGCACATCGCCGATACGTTTGTGGCACTCGCGCGGCGATTGGCCGAAGATCCCGACGCTCCGGTTCTTTCGATTCTTTCGCCGCCCGTGGCGCACACACCGAGTTCGTGGCGCGGTGCCCCGGCACGGCGCAAGGAGTCCGTCGTCGACCGGCTTCGCGACGTCGTCGGCACCTACCCGGATGTGGTGGCGGTCGATGACACGGTCACCACCCTTACCTACGCCGAACTGTGGGAACGGGCGGGCCGTGCGGCGGCGATGCTGCGCAGCCAGGGTGTGCGACCGTCGGGCACGGTGCTCATCCTGTGCCGGAGAAATGCCGATGCGGTGGTGGCCACCATCGCCGTGCTGCGGGCGGGCGCGGCTTACGTCCATCTGGACGCGGACTCTCCCATCGAACGACTACGGCGCATCGCCGTGGACAGCGGTGCCGCCGTCATGGTCGCGGAAACCGCACTGGCACCTGCGGCACGTGCGCTCGGCGTACGGATGCTGACGCCGGATGATCTGCGCACAGGCGGGCCGGGACAGGAACTTCTGGAGATACCGGCCGAGCTACCGGCGTATATCAGCTACACATCGGGTTCGAGTGGGAGCCCCAAGGGAGTCCTGGTCGCACATCACGCGGTGGTCGCCGCCGTCGACGCCTATACCGACCGCTTGGCGATCGGTCCGGGAGACGTCGTCTGCGGCGTCTCCGCATTGGGATGGGACATCGTGGTCGGCGATATCCATGCCGGCCTGCTTCGCGGCGCGACACTGTGCTTGGCGCCCGCGGACGTCGTGGTCGACCCGGTCGACCTGGTTGCGCTGCTGGCCGCGCGACGGATCAGTGTTCTTGCGACGACACCGCATAGATGGAGGTTGTTGCTGGACGCTGGTTTTCGGCCTTCAGCAGGGTTTCGCGCGGTCTGCGGTGGGGATACCATGCCGCCTGCGCTCGCCGCCGACTTCCGCAGGCTCGGGGTGCACGTATGGAACTTCTACGGGCCGACCGAGACCGTGCTGTGGGCGACGTGCAATGACCTGTGGCGCCGTGGTGGCGCCGAATCCGCCTCCGTACCGATCGGAGTGGCGCTCGACGGGTACGAGCTCCACGTGGTCGACCCGGCCATGCGGCCGGTGCCACCCGGTGTTCCCGGTGAGTTGTGCATCGGCGGGCCCACCGTGGCCGAAGGCTATCTCGGCGCGGCCGCGCAGACCGCGGAACGGTTCGTGCCGGATCCCTTTGCCGCCACGCCAGGCGCCCGTGTGTACCGCACCGGAGACATAGTCCGCCACGGGCCCGGCGGACTCACCTTCCACGGTCGAGCAGACCTGCAACTGAAGATACGGGGCCACCGTGTGGAAGCGGGCGAGATCGAATCGGCACTGGTGGCTATTCCGTCGGTGAGCGCGGCGGCGGTGGTCGCGGCCGATACCGAACTCGTGGCGTACGTGCAGCGGGTTGCGGGCGCTCCGACCGGCGGCGCCGAGCTCATCGGAACGGTCGGCTCCACGTTGCCGCGGTATATGGTGCCGGATCGGGTGATCGAGGTCGACGAGTTGCCGGTGACCGTCAACGGCAAAGTCGACCGCGTGCGGCTGGCCGAGATGGTTCCCGAGTACGCACTCTCGGCCCGGCCGGTCGAACATCAGCCGGCCACTGTGACCGAAAGGCTGGTAGCCGACATATTCCGGGAGGTACTCGGCGCTGAGGTCGATGTGCAGGACGACTTCTTCGCTGTCGGCGGACATTCGCTACGCGCGGTCCAGGTTGCCGCGCGTTTGAGCATGGCGATCGGCAGACAAGTCTCGGTGCGCGCGATCTTCGCGTATCCCACCGTGGCGGGCATTGCCGACTACCTCGATCGGGTGGACGGTGTGCACGGTTTCACCGCAACCGCTCCCAGCGAACGTGCCGAAGGACGGCCCGGAGCGTTGACCTCCGGGCAATACCGGGTGTGGTACGAGCAACTGGTCGCCGAGGGTGATGTAGGACTGGTGCTCCCCTTCGGAATCGAACTTTCCGGAACCATCGTGCACGGAGCCGCCGTGGAGGCTTTCGATTACCTGGTGGATCGGCACGAGTCGCTGCGGACCGTCGTCGTCGAGGAAGGGGGCGAGCCACGTCTATCACTCGGCCCGCGACCTGAGCTGTCGGTAGTGCGGGCACCGGGCATGTCGCTCGGCGATGTGCGGGAAGCTCTCGCGGTACTGACCGGTGAGCCCTGGCGGGTCGACGAAGGCCCGTTGATCCGGAGCGAGTTGCACCTCATCGACGAGGACCGCGCCTTCCTCCTGGTCGCTGTGCACCATCTCATCTCGGACGGATGGTCGGCACGGGTGCTGTTGAACGAATTCCTGACCGTGTATGCCGATCTGGTTGCCGGCCGAGAGCCCCGCTTGCCGCGGCTGGTGGTCGGTGAACACGACGCCGCGCGACGTCGCGCGGCCGCGACCGAGCTGGTGACCTCCCATACGGTCCGTCGGGTCGCCGACCGACTGCAGGATGCGCCGCGAATTGCCTTGCCGACGGTGACCGCGCGGCGCACAGACGGAGCGGCACGACGATATAGCGTCGAGGCAGGCGCGCTGGTCCATCGAATCGCGCGTCGGCGTCGTACCACGGCTGTGGCTGTGGTGGCCGCGGCGCTCGGGATGGCGCTGAGCAGCCGGTGTCGGCAAGAAGATCTGGTGCTGTGGCTGGACGTGGCGAATCGGGACCATCCGGATCTCGAACATCTCGTCGGATACTTCGGGAATCAGATACCCATGCGGCTGCAGATCCGCACTACCGATGACCTCGGATCGGTGCTCGACCGAGCCGGCGGCGCGCTCCGCGACGCACTCGAGGATGCGGACGCACCGTATGAGCAGGTGCTGGCCGAACTCCGCCGCCGCTCGGGCGGAGCGGTCGTCGGCGATCTAGTGGATGTCAAGGTGGTACATCAGTTCATGCCCCGGCGCATCACGTCGGGCGACTCATCGATTGTCGGCACCCTGGTCGACTCGGGGTGGGCGTCCGCGGCCGATCCGGTCGGTCTGTGGATATGGGACGACGGCGAAGCGTGCCGTCTCGAAGTCCATTACCGGCCGGAATCCTGCTCAGCGGAGTGGGCCGAGGCACTCCTCGACGCCGTCGTTGCGACGCTTCACACGGAGCTGCGGCTCGACCGGGGCGGCCGCCCGGCTTTCAGCGAGGTGACTGTCGCGCCCATAGGTATCGGGGACCGGCCGCACCGATCGATCGACGTCTGTGTCGACTCGAGCCGTGAGACCAGCGTTCTCACCGTCGAGAGCGATGGCATCACCGATCCGCAGTCGTGGCTCGCGGAGCATCGCGATGTGGTCGTGGGGGGTTTGAACGATCATGGAGCGGTTCTGCTTCGCGGATTCGATGTTGCGACTCCGGACGCACTCACCGCCGTCACCACGGTGTTGTACGAGAAAAACTATGCCACAGCGGAACACCCCCGGCAGGTAATCGACGGGCAGGTGGTGACCCCGGTCGACTATCCGCCCGAACTCGAATTGTTCTGGCACAACGAGGATTCGTTCAACCGGATCTGGCCCGCCACATTGGCGTTCGCGTGTGCTCGTGCGGCCGATGAAGGCGGTGAGACGACCGTCGTCGACGGTGTCCACGTATGGAAGATGCTGCGGCCGGGAGTGCGCGCCGAGTTCCAGGAGAAAGGTGTGCGCTACATACGCCGATTCATTCCGGGCCTCGGTTTGCCATGGACAACGGTTTTCGCCACCGAAAATCGAGCGGAAGTCGAGCGACGGTGCGCGGCGGACGGGATGAGCTGGACGTGGGAGCACGACATTCTCACCACCGTCGCGCACCGGCCCGCAGTCATGTCCACTCAGGGCGAGCAGGCCTGGTTCGCCCAGATATTGCATTGGCATGAAGCATGTATCGACCCCGAAACACGGGAGGCGATGCGTGCCGGCCTAGGCGGGCTCCTGCCTCGTTCGGTTACTTTCGGCGATGGCTCACCGATTTCCGATGACATAGTCGACGAACTGATCGACGTATGCCGGGCCAGTGAGTATCCGATGCGCTGGCAGCCTGGTGACGTGTTGTTCGTCAACAACCGCCGCGCGGCGCACGGCAGACGGCCGTACCGGGGCAGCCGCAAGATCTTGGTGGCCTTGGGCGACCCGGTGGAGGAGTGAAACCGGCGGGAGCCGATGTCCCGCCGACGGCGAGCCCGCCGACCACCTGATCGGTCGATCCTATGGTGGCCGACGAGGCAGATCCACCTGGCCACCCTGTTCATGTGGATAGGCGGACACTCTGTAGGACCCACACTGATTTCGGTCCCGAAGTACGAGCCGGAATCAGTGTGGGTTCTCGTCTATTCGGCAGTCTCCGTCAGTAGGTCCCGCAGTTGATCGCCGTATTGCCGCAGTGCATCGGTGTGCAGCATTTCCGAATGCGTGCAGTCGATGAAGTATTCGATTGTCTCGCCTCGGACATGTGGTGCCCACAACTCGTCGGCGCGATGCCGGTCCTTCGCTGCGGTGAAGAGAACAACATCTCCGTCGAAGACCTGCGGGACGTGGTTCTGCTGGAGTTCCATGTTCCGCCAGAGGTTCTCCGCTACCAGCGCATACAGCCCCGGGCTGGCAAGATCCTCGTCGACGTGATCCAGATAGTCGTTCACCATCTCCTTGTCCTCGTCGGTCCACTCGACATCCAGATAGGTGTCCAGGATGACGAGTCGCTCGACCTCGCAGCCCCGGCGACGGAGTTCGACGGCAATTTCGTGTGCGACCATGCCGCCGAACGACCAGCCCAGCAAGCGATAAGGACCGGTGGGCTGGATTGCCTGCATCTGGTCTGCGTAGCTTCTCGCCATCGAGGTCACCGAGTCGTGCTGCGGGTCGTCGGTAGCACCGGTTTGCTGGATCGCAATGATCGGGCAATCCAGGTATCTACCGAGGTTGCGATACGGCCAGCAGATGCCGCCCCCGGGGTGGATGCAGAACAGTGGGTAGCCCGCGCCGTCCTGGATCATTTCCAGCGGCTCCAGCCTTTGCTCATGGGCAGTACGTGTCGCCGACTCTTCCCATCTGTCGGCGAGCTGGGCCGGCGTGGGGTGGTCGAAGATCACGCGGATGGGGATGTCCACGCCTAGGCGCTCGCGGATTCGGCTGGCGAGTCGGGTGGCCAGCAGGGAGTGACCGCCGAGGTCGAAGAAGTTGTCGTCGATGCCGACGGTGTCGATGCCGAGTATCTCGGCGTACAACGACGTGAGGGTGTGTTCTAGTGCGGTGCGCGGTGGCCGGTAATCGACAGCGGACGCAAGTTCCGGGTCGGGCAAAGCCGTGCGGTCGGTCTTTCCGTTGGTGGTCAGTGGAATGTGGTCGAGAACCACTATTGCCGCGGGCACCATGTACTCCGGTAGCCGATCGGCCACGTGACGCCGCAGGGCCGTGGCGTCCGTGGCGCCGGTGTCGTGCAGTGCGACGTATCCTACGAGCCGTTTCTCGCCGGTGACAGCACTCGCCCGGGCTAGTACGACAGCCTGGCGGACGGCGGTGTGTGCGGAAAGCGTCGCTTCGATTTCGCCGGGTTCGATGCGGTAGCCACGGATCTTGATCTGCTGGTCGCTGCGGCCGAGGTATTCGAGTTCGCCTTCCGGCGTCCAGCGCACCACGTCACCGGTACGGTACAGTCGGCCGTTGCCTTCACGATCGAACGGGTCGGCGACGAATCGTGCGGCGGTCGCTCCGGCCCGGTGCAGATAGCCTCGTGCCAGCTGAGCGCCGGCGACGTACAGTTCGCCCGCTACTCCGACAGGAACGGGCAGTAGATCGTCGCCCAGCACGTAGACCCGTACATTGCCCAGTGGTGTACCGATCGCGCTCGCGCTGGACCGAAGATGATGTGCTTTCAACCGAAGTTCTGTGGTGTGCACCGTGTTTTCGGTGATGCCATACATGTTCACCAGCGTCAGATCCTTCGAGCGGTCCACTGCCTGCCAGGAGAGCAGGCGCGTGGGATCGAGCGCTTCACCACCGAAGATCAACAGCCGCCACGCCGTCGGTTGCCGGTCGTGTCGCGCTCCCACCTCCAGTAGGGCGTCGAACGCGGACGGTGTCTGGTTCAGGACAGTTACCCGGTGCTCGACCAGCAGCTCCCACAACTGGTCCGGGGAGCGCACTGCCTCCCAGGAGGGTATGACAACCCTTCCTCCGTGAGCGAGCGCTGCCCAGATCTCCCACACGGAAAAGTCGAACGCTACCGAGTGGCACCACAGCCAAACATCATCGGCTCCGAAACCATATGACTGTGCGACCCCGCTCAACAGATTGACCACGTTGCTGTGTGGAACCGCCACACCTTTCGGGGCGCCCGTGGAGCCCGAAGTGTAGATCACATATGCCAGATTTCGCGGATGCAACCTTGTGGTGGTCGGAACAGTGTCCAGGACCTCGGAATCGACGGCACCGGTGAGTTCCTCGATCAACAGACACGGCACCGTCGTATCCGGCAACGCCGATGCCAGGGCACGATCGGTGAGGACGAGATCCGGTGCCGCGTCGTCGAGGATGTATCGGGTGCGTTCGGCGGGGTAGGTGGGATCGAGGGGAAGGTACGCGGCGCCGGTTTTGGTGATGGCGAGCAGGGTGACGAGTAGTTGGGGGGTGCGGGGCAGGGCGACGGCGATGATCTTCTCCGGAGCTGCTCCCTGGGCGAGAAGGTGGTGGGCCAGGTGGTTGGCGAGGGTGTCGAGTTGCTGGTAGGTGAGGTGTTGGTTGCCGTGGATGACGGCGGTGGCGTGGGGGGTGGTGCGTACGTGGTGTTCGACCCTGTCCGCGACGGTGATACCAGGGGTTTCGGTGGTGGTGTCGTTCCAATGGTGCAGAAGTTGGTGCTGTTCGGTGGCGGTGAGGGCAGTGCTGCGAGCGATGGGAATATCGGGTCGGTCGGTCAGGGCGCTCAGGAGTCGTTGGTATCGGGCAGTGATGGTTTCGATGGTGCTGTGGTCGAACAGGTCGGTGGAGTACTCGACCACTGCCGGGTACCCGAGGGAGGAGTCCGGGTCGTCGGTGATGCTGAACAGTAGGTCGAGCCGGGCGGTGTGGGTGCCGACGGTGGGGTAGTCGGTGATCTCTAGACCGGGCAGCGTGGTGGAAGTGGATCCGGCGTTCTGGAATGCCAGCGAGACTTGGAACAGGGGGTGATGAGCGGTGGAGCGGGTGGGGTTGAGCAGTTCGACAAGCCGTTCGAAGGGGGCGTCTTGGTGGGTGTAGGCGGCCAGGGCTTTATCCCGGACCTGGGTCAGTAGGTCGGTGAACGTGGTGGCGGGAGTGACGGTGGTGCGCAGGACCCAGGTGTTGACGAAGTAGCCGACCAGATCGGTCAGAGCGTCGTCGGTGCGTCCCGCTACCGGGGATCCGATCGGGATGTCGTTGCCGGCGCCGAGCTTGTGCAGCAACACGGCCAGGCCGGCTTGCAGGACCATGGACGCAGTCACGTTATGGCGCTGAGCGAGTTGGGTGATTGCGGTGCGGGTGGCGGGATCGATGGTGAAGGTGGCCAGGTCGCCCCGGTAGGTGGCGGTTTTGGGGCGGGGCCGGTCGGTGGGCAGGGTGAGCTGGTCGGGGAGATCGGCTAGTTCGGTGCGCCAATACTCGAGCTGCTGACTGATCAGGGAGCAGGGGTCGGTGTCGGAGCCGAGGATCTCGTGTTGCCACAACGTGTAGTCGGCGTATTGGACCGGCAGGGGAGTCCAGTCGGGTGCTGTGTTGTGCAGGCGTGCGGTGTAGGCGGTGGCGAGGTCGGCGAAGAGGGGTTGCATCGACCAGCCGTCACCGGCGATGTGGTGGAGCAGGAGGATGAGAGTGTGGTTGTGCGGGCCGGTGCGAACAATGCTGGCGCGCAACGGTATCTCCGTGGCGAGGTCGAAGGCGTGTCGTGCTTCGGTGGCGAGGATGGTGTCGAGGTCGGTGGTGTCGGTGGTGAGGTCGATCAGTGTGATGGGTTGGTCGATTTCGTGTGGGTGGTGGATGTGTTGGAAGGGTGTTCCGTTTGTTTGGGTGAAGGTGGTGCGGAGTGTTTCGTGGCGGGTGATGAGGTCGGTGATGGCGGTGGTGAGTGCGGTGGTGTGGAGTTTTCCGGTGAGTTGGAGGACGAGGGGCATGTTGTAGGTGGGTGAGGGGCCTTGGAGTTGGTGGATGAACCAGAGGCGTTGTTGGGCGTAGGAGAGGGGGATTTGTTGGGGGCGGTTGCGGGGTGTGAGTGGGGGGCGGGTGGTGGTGGTGTTGTTGTTGAGGTGGGTGGCGAGTTCGGTGGGGGTGGGTGCTTCGAAGATTGTTCGGATGGGGAGTTCGATGCCGAGGTGGGTGCGGATTCTGCTGATGAGGCGGGTGGCCAGGAGGGAGTGTCCGCCGAGTTGGAAGAAGTTGTCGGTGATGCCGACTCGGTCCAGGCCGAGGAGGTCGGCGAAGGCGTCGGTGAGGGTTTGTTCGTGGGTGGTGCGGGGTGGCTGGTACTCGGCGGCAGGCTCGGCCGTGGGCTCCGGTAGTGCCTTCCGGTCGAGTTTGCCGTTGGTGGTCAGGGGGAATCGGTCGAGGACAATGATCGTTGCGGGAACCATGAACTCGGGCAGCCGTGCAGACAGGTACGTTCGCAGAACCGTGGGGTCCAGGCCGGCGGTGGTGTCGGCCGCAGTTGCGTAACCCACCAACCGCTGCCCGGCGTTCGCGGCGCTCTCGTGCGCTATCACTGCGGCGCGGCCGACCGCGGGGTGAGCGGTCAGCGTCGCTTCGACTTCGCCGGGTTCGATGCGGTAGCCGCGGATCTTGACCTGGTCATCGAAGCGGCCGATGAATTCCAGCTGTCCGTCGGTGCGCCAGCGGACATTGTCGCCGGTGCGATACAACCGATCACCCGGTGTTCCGAATGGGTCGGCGACGAACCGCGATGCTGTCAGTCCCGCACGATTGAGGTATCCCCGCGCGAGACCGGAGCCGGACACGTACAACTCACCGGGCGTACCAGCGGGCACCAATTGAAGCCGCGCGTCGAGCACATACACGCGCATGCCCGAGAGGGCGGTACCGATGGGTACCGGTCCCGCGCCGATGGTGTCACCGGGTTGGGCCGAATGTGCGGTGGCGAAGGTGGTGGTCTCAGTCGGCCCGTAGCCGTTCACGATTCGTGCCGTACAGGTTGCGAGTGCCCGGGAGAACGCGTCGACCGGCATCTGTTCACCGCCGACCCAGACCTCGCGCAGACCGTTGAAGATTTCAGGATTCTCGTCGAGGAATAGTTCGAACAGCCTCGTCGTGAGGAACAGCGCACTTACCTCGCAGGAGCGGAGAATTCCGTCGAGCGCTGTCGGACTCAGGTGCCCGGGCGGGGCGATGATCGCGGTGCCACCGGTGAGCAACGGCACCCACATCTCGTAGGTGGATGCGTCGAACACCGACGGGGAATGCACTAGGACTCGGGTGTGGGCACCATTGGCGAATCTGGGATCGGTGACCAGGTCGGTCACGGCGGCGTGGGTGATACCGACGCCTTTGGGTCGTCCGGTGGATCCGGAGGTGTAGATGATGTAGGCGAGGTGCTGCGAGTGCAGCGGTGTGGTGTGAGTGAGGGGGTGGCCGCACTGGTCGGCGACGGTGCGTTGAGTGTCGGAATGATCGATCAGGATGGTCGAAGTATCGGTCGGTATGGCGGATTGCGTGGTACTGGTCAGGGTAAGGACGGGTGTGGCGTCGGCGAGGATGTACCGGATGCGTTCGGTCGGGTAACTGGGGTCTACGGGTAGGTATGCGCCTCCGGCCTTGAGTACGGCCAGGATCGCGATGATCATGTCGATCGAGCGAGGCAGCATGACGGCCACGGTGCTGTCGGGTCGCACGCCCCAGCTGATGAGCAGTCGTGCGAGTTGGTTGGATGCTTGATCGAGCTGCCGGTAGGTCAGTGACCGGTCGTGGGCTACGAGCGCGATGGCGTCGGGCTGGTGTGACGCATGGATAGCGAACAGCTCCGGAATCGACAATGGTCGAAGGTCTGTACGCCGCGTCGCGTCGCAGCTGTCCTGGTTCCACTCGCTGAGTAGCTGACGGCGTTCGATGCTGTCGAGTAGGTCGATGGATCCGATTCGTTGATCCGGATCGGCCACCACTGTCTCGAGAATCCGGAGCCATCGTGACATCAGTGTCTCGATGGTGGAGCGGTCGAAGACGTCGGTCCGGAATTCCGCGGCGCCGACGATCCCGTCGGAGTGGCCGGAGGTATCGCGGTGTTCGGTCAGACTGAGGGTCAGGTCCATGCGTGCGGTGCCGGTGTCGACGTATTCGGGACGAACTTCGATTCCGGTCATCGCGAACCGCGCCGGGTTGGTGTTGTTCCAACCGAGGACGACCTGGAACACCGGG
This sequence comes from Nocardia gipuzkoensis, assembly GCF_021183645.1. NCBI lineage: Bacteria > Bacillati > Actinomycetota > Actinomycetes > Mycobacteriales > Nocardiaceae > Nocardia > Nocardia gipuzkoensis. The sequence continues at coordinate 3,269,636 of NZ_CP089225.1, forward strand.
TGGTGGGACATCGACCGTGGCGGGTTGAGGACTTCCACCAGTCGTTCGAAGGGCAGGTCTTGATGGGCGTAGGCGTCGAGGCTGTTTTCGCGCAGCTGGGTCAGTAGTCGCCGGAAGGTGGGGTTGCCGGAGGTGTCGGTGCGCAGGACGAGCGTGTTGGCGAAGTAGCCGATCAGGTCGTCGAGAGCGTTGTCGGTGCGGCCGGCGATGGGTGAACCGATCACGATGTCGTCGCCGGCTCCGGTGCGTGACAGTAGTACCGCCAGTGCGGCGTGGACGATCATGAATACGCTGGCACCGCAACTGCGGGCGAGCTCGTCGAGCTGGGCGTGCAGTGGAGCGGGCCACGAGATGAGTACCGTGTCGCCTTCGTTGGTGGCGACCGGAGGGTACGGCCGGTCGATGGGCAGGGCGATTCGCTCGGGGAGCGTGGTCAATATTCGTCGCCAGTACTCGATCTGCGTGGAGATTTCGCTGCCGGGTTCGGACTCCTCGCCGAGAATTTGGTGCTGCCATAGCGTGTAGTCGGCGTATTGCACGGGCAGCGGTGCCCACTGCGGTGTCCGGCCGACGCACCGTGCCGCATACGCCGTACTCAGATCGCGCCCCAATGGCTGCAGGGATCCGCCGTCGCCTGCGATGTGGTGCAGTAGCAGGACGAGGACGTGATCGTCGGGCGCGCGCCGAATAAGGGTCACACGCAGCGGTATCTCCGTCGCGAGGTCGAAGCAGTGGCGTGCTGCGGTGGCGAGGACGGTATCGAAATCGGCAGGGTCGGCGGTGAGGTCGATGGTGCAGACCGGGTGCCGTACTTCCCGAGGGTCGAGGATGTGCTGGTAGGCGCCGGCCGTGGGATCTTCACCGACGATGGTGCGGAGTGTTTCGTGGCGGGTGATGAGGTCGGTGATGGCGGTGGTGAGTGCGGTGGTGTGGAGTTTTCCGGTGAGTTGGAGGACGAGGGGCATGTTGTAGGTGGGTGAGGGGCCTTGGAGTTGGTGGATGAACCAGAGGCGTTGTTGGGCGTAGGAGAGGGGGATTTGTTGGGGGCGGTTGCGGGGTGTGAGTGGGGGGCGGGTGGTGGTGGTGTTGTTGTTGAGGTGGGTGGCGAGTTCGGTGGGGGTGGGTGCTTCGAAGATTGTTCGGATGGGGAGTTCGATGCCGAGGTGGGTGCGGATTCTGCTGATGAGGCGGGTGGCCAGGAGGGAGTGTCCGCCGAGTTGGAAGAAGTTGTCGGTGATGCCGACTCGGTCCAGGCCGAGGAGGTCGGCGAAGGCGTCGGTGAGGGTTTGTTCGTGGGTGGTGCGGGGTGGTTGGTATTGGGTGGTGGGGTGGAATTGTGGTTGGGGTAGGGCTTTGCGGTCGAGTTTGCCGTTGGTGGTCAGGGGGAATTGATCGAGCACGGTGATCACAGCGGGAACCATGAAATCGGGCAGTCGTGCGGACAGGTAGGACTGCACAGATCCGACCTCGACACGGGTACGCGCGTCGGCAGCGGTGACATACGCGACAAGGTGTTTGATGCCCGTCGCTATTTCGTGAGTCACCACCGCGGCGCGGCCGATAGCGGGGTGTGTGACGAGCACCGTCTCGATCTCGCCGGGTTCGATTCGATAGCCGCGGATTTTGACCTGGTCGTCGGTACGGCCAACGAATTCCAGGTGCCCGTCGGCGCGCCAGCGCACGATGTCGCCGGTGCGGTAGAGCCGCTGCCCCGGTGCCCCGAAGGGGTCGGCGACGAACCGCGACGCTGTCATCGCGGCTTGGCCGAGGTATCCCCGTGCAATACCGGAGCCCGACACATAGAGTTCGCCGGTGGTTCCTACGGGCACCAGCTGCAGTCGTCTGTCGAGGACATGAACACGCATGCCGGACAGAGGTCTGCCGATGGGGATCGGGCCGTCGCCGATGTCTTCCTGGTGCTGGAACGGGCGGCTGGTGGTGAAAGTGGTGGTTTCGGTCGGGCCGTAGACGTGCACGATTCGCGCGGTGCAGGTGGATACGGCACGGGTGAACGTTTCGACCGGCATCAGTTCGCCACCGGTCCAGATCTCGCGGAGCCCGGCGAATACGTCGGGGTCATCATCGAGGAGGAGTTCGAACAACCTTGTGGTGAGGAATAGTGCGCTCACCCTGTTCGGCTGGATGACCTGTGCGAACGTCGCCGTGTCCAGACGTCCGGGAGGAGCGATCACCGCCGCGCCGCCGTTCAGCAGTGGCACCCACATTTCGTAGGTGGAGGCATCGAACACCGAGGGCGAATGGACCAGGACCCGGGTGTGGGCGCCATTGGCGAACGCCGGGTCGGTGGCCAGGTCGGACACCGCGGCGTGGGTGGTGATGACGCCTTTGGGCCGGCCGGTCGAGCCTGAGGTGTAGATGACATAGGCGGGGTGTAGTGGATGCAGTCGGCTGCCACGGTCGGCATCGGTGAGCGGGCGGTCGTCGTGAGCGGCGAGGGCGTGGACGACGTCGGGGTCGTCGACCACGATCACCAGGGTGCCGGCAGGCATGGCGCCGGACAGAGCCGTTTGTGTTGTGCTGGTCAGGATCGAGACAGGCGCCGCGTCGGTGAGTGTGTACGCGATGCGTTCGCGCGGATGATCCGGATCGATGGGCAGATACGCGCCGCCGGCCTTGAGGACCGCCAGGACCGCCACGACCATCTCGATCGAGCGGGGCAGCATCACGGCCACGATCGTGTCCGGCTGCACGCCGCGGCTGATGAGCAGTCGCGCCAACCGGTTCGAGGCGCGATCGAGCTGGTCGTAGCTCAGCGACCGACTCTCGAATATCAACGCGGGCGCATCGGGTCCGCGTCCGACCTGGGCCGCGAACAGGTCCGGTATCAGTGCATTGCGTTCGTTCGGTGATTCGGCCGGTAGGTTCCAATCGAGCAGCAGTTGCCGCCGCTCGGTGTCGTCGAGCAGATCGATCGTTCCGACTCGACGGTCCGGGTCGGCCACCACCGCCTCGAGAATTCGCTGCCAGCGTGAAACCAGCGTCTCGATCGTCACCCGGTCGAACACATCGGTGCGGAATTCGGCGGCACCGACGATTCCGCCGTCCCCGCGACCGGAGCCACTGCGGTGTTCGGTCAGGCTGAAGGTCAGGTCCATCCGGGAGGTGCCGGTGCCGATGAACGCGGGACGGACCTCGAGCCCGGGCGCCGTGAACTCGCCCGCAGCGGTGTTGTTCCAGCCGAGAACGACCTGGAACACCGGGTGATGAGACATCGACCGTGGCGGGTTGAGGATTTCCACCAGTCGTTCGAAGGGCAGGTCTTGATGGGCGTAGGCGTCGAGGCTGCGTTCGCGCAGCTGGGCCAGGAGTTCCCGGAAAGACGGGTTTCCCGACATGTCGGTACGCAGTACCAAAGTATTCGCGAAGAATCCGACCAATTGGTCGAGCGCGTCGTCGGTGCGACCGGCGATCGGTGAACCGATCACGATGTCTTCGTCGCCGCCGATCCGCGACAGCAGCACCGCCAGCGCACCGTGGACAACCATGAAGACACTCACTCCGCAACGGCGGGCGAGTTCATCGAGCCGGGTATGCAGCTCCGCGGGCCAGGACATCAAAACTGTGTCACCCGCATTGGAGGCCCTCTGTGGATATGGCCGGTCGATCGGCAGGGTGATTCGCTCGGGCAACTCGGTCAATGCCTGCTGCCAGTACCGCATCTGTGCCGAAATTTCACTGTCGGGATCGGACTCCGCGCCGAGGGATGCCTGCTGCCAGAGCGTGTAATCGGCGTATTGCACAGGAAGCGGCGCCCAATCCGGCTTCGTGCCTTGTACTCGTGCGGTGTAGGCGGTGATGAGGTCGGTGAACAGGGGATGCATGGATCCTCCGTCGCCGGCGATGTGGTGGAGCAGGAGGACAAGGGTGTGCTTGTCGGGTGCGGTTCGGACGATCGTGGTGCGCAGTGGTACTTCGGTGGCGAGGTCGAAGGGGTGGCGTGCCGCGGCGGCAAGGACAGACTCGAGGTCGGCAGGGCTGGTAGTGAGATCAATAACGGTGCGCGTGATGTCGATGTCGCCGGGTCGGTGAATGAGTTGGAAGGGTTCGCCATCCATTTCGGTGAATGTGGTGCGGAGCGTTTCGTGGCGAGCTATGAGGTCGCCGATGGCGGTGGTGAGTGCGGTGGTGTCGAGGGTGCCGGTCAGCTCGAGCACGAGCGGCATGTTGTAAGTGGGTGAAGGGCCCTCGAGCCGGTGAACGAACCACAGCCGTCGCTGGGCGAACGACAAAGGAATTCGGTCGGGGCGCAATTGCGGGATGAGGGGAGTGCGGGTGCAGAAGTTGTCGACGAGTTGTCGTGCCAGTTCTGCTGGTGTGGGCGCGTCGAAGACGACGCGGATGGGAACCTCGATGCCCAGCTCGGTGCGGATTCTGCTGACGAGACGGGTGGCCAGAAGTGAGTGCCCCCCGAGCTGGAAGAAGTTGTCGTCGACGCCGATTCGGTCGTGGCCGAGGATATCGGCGAAGGCATCCACGAGGACTTGTTCACGCACGCTCTCTGGGGCCCGGTACTCCGAGACCGCGGTGAACAACGGCACGGGCAAGGCCGCGGCGTCGAGTTTTCCGTTGGCCGTCAACGGGAAGCGATCCAGCACCACGATCGAGTCGGGGACCATGAACGACGGCAACTGCCGCCGTACGTAGGCGCGTAGCTCCTCCGCGAGACCCGGGATGTCGGCCTGGTGGGCGGTGGTGTAGGCGATGAGGTGTGTAGTGGTGGGAGTGTGATGTGTGGTGATGTGTGCTCGGCGGATGGCCGGATGGGCGGCGAGCGCGGACTCGATCTCGCCCGGTTCTATCCGGTAGCCGCGAATCTTGATCTGAGAATCGCTGCGACCGAGATATTCCAGTTCGCCGCTGGATGTCCATCGAACGAGATCACCGGTGCGGTACATGCGTTGCCCCGGCTCGCCGAACGGATTGGCGACGAATCGCTGTGCGGTCAGTTCGTGCCGGTTGGTGTAGCCCCGGGCGAGTTGGACACCAGCCAAATAGAGCTCACCGGTCACACCGAGTGGTACCGGTCGGAGGTACGAATCCAGCACGAACACCTGCGTGTTCCACACCGGTGCACCGATCGGGATGATTTGTGGTGCAGCGCCGTCGGGCGCCTCGCTGCGGCGTGGGCATGCCCAATGTGTGACGTCCACTGCTGCCTCGGTGGGACCGTACAGGTTGTGCAGTGCGGCGCTCGAGATCGCAGTGAACGCGCGAACGGTCTCGGCCCCCAGAGCTTCGCCGCTACAGAACACGCGACGCAGTGACTCGGGCGCCTTTTGTCCCACCGCAACGAACTCAGCCAACATCGACGGAACGAAATGGACCGCGGTGACCTCGGCGGCACGAATCAGCCCCGCCAGGTAGACCGGGTCACGGTGCCCGCCCGGCACGGCCATCACGAGCCGAGCGCCGACCCGCAGCGGCCAGAAGAACTCCCACACCGACACGTCGAAGGTCGCAGGAGTTTTCTGCAGCACCGCATCGGTCGCATCGAGCGGGAAGGTGTGCTGCATCCAACGCAAACGGTTGTCTATCGCGGCGTGGGAAACCACGACGCCTTTGGGTTCTCCGGTCGATCCCGAGGTGAAGATCACGTATGCCGGGTGGTCGTGGCGTAATGGGGTGATCCGGTCGGTGTCGGTGATCGTGCCGGGGTCCCGGTCGGCAAGGTCGAGGCTGTCCACGTCAATCCGGACGATCTCCGCGGGTAGCGCGACCGGTGATGCCGACACCGCCAGTACACACACCGCGTCGGCGGCCGATAGCACAGCGCGGATGCGGTCGGCCGGATATTCCGGATCGAGCGGCAGGTAAGCGCCACCGGCCTTCACGATCGCGTACATGGCGACCACCAGATCCAGGCTGCGCTCGATGATCAGACCGACCACCGACTCCGGGCCGACACCCTCCTCGATGAGCGCACGCGCCAGCCGGTTCGACCGATCGTCGAGCTCTGCGTAGGTCAGTGCGTGGTCTTCGAACCGCACGGCTGTGGCAGCCGGGGTGCGGGTCACCTGGTCGGAGAAGGCCTGCGGCAGCGTGGTATGGGGAGCGTCGGCGGCGGTGTCGTTCCGGTGGTGGAGGAGTTCGTGTTGTTCGGCGTCGGTGAGGGCGGTGATATGGCCGAGGGGGAGATGGGGTCGGTCGATGAGGTCGGTGAGGAGTTGTCGGTATCGGATGATGATCGTTTCGACGGTGCGGGCGTCGTAGAGATCGGTGGAATATTCGATGACGGCGGGGTACCCGTCGGCAGCATCGGAAGTGTCGGTGAAGTTGAACAGCAGATCGAGCCGGGCGGTGTGGGTGCCGGCGGTGGGGTAGTCGGTGATCTCCAGACCGGGCAGCGTGGTCCCGGTGGTGGCTCCCGCGTTCTGGAATGCCAGCGATATCTGGAACAAGGGATGGTGGGCGGTGGAGCGCGCCGGGTTGAGCAGTTCGACAAGTCGTTCGAAGGGGGCGTCTTGGTGGGTGTAGGCGGCCAGGGCCTTCTCCCGAACCTGGGTGAGCAGCTCGGTGAAGGTGGTGGTGGAGGTGATGGTGGTGCGCAGGACCCAGGTGTTGACGAAGTAGCCGACCAGATCGTTGAGGGCGTCGTCGGTGCGTCCGGCTACCGGGGATCCGATCGGGATGTCGTTGCCGGCGCCGAGCTTGTGCAGCAATACCGCTAGGCCGGCTTGCAGGACCATGGCTGGGGTGGCGTTGTGGCGCTGCGCGAGTTGAGCGATCGCGGCACGAGTGGCAGGGCTGATGGTGAAGGTGGCCAGGTCGCCCCGGTAGGTCGCGGTTTTGGGCCGGGGCCGGTCGGTGGGCAGGGTGAGCTGGTCGGGGAGACCGGCGAGTTCGGTGCGCCAGTAGTGGAATTGTCCACTGATCAGGGAGTCTGGGTCGGATTCCTCGCCGAGGACTTCACGTTGCCAGAGGGTGTAGTCGGCGTATTGGACCGGGAGGGGAGTCCAGTCGGGTGCTGTGTTGTGCAGGCGTGCGGTGTAGGCGGTGGCGAGGTCGGTGAACAGGGGTTGCATCGACCAGGCGTCACCGGCGATGTGGTGGAGCAGCAGCACGAGGACGTGATGGTCGGGAGCAACTCGGATAAGACTCGGACGCAGCGGTATTTCGCGAGAAAGGTCGAAGGCGTGTCGTGCTTCGGTGGCGAGGATGGTGTCGAGGTCGGTGGTGTCGGTGGTGAGGTCGATCAGTGTGATGGGTTGGTCGATTTCGTGTGGGTGGTGGATGTGTTGGAAGGGTGTTCCGTTTGTTTGGGTGAAGGTGGTGCGGAGTGTTTCGTGGCGGGTGATGAGGTCGGTGATGGCGGTGGTGAGTGCGGTGGTGTGGAGTTTTCCGGTGAGTTGGAGGACGAGGGGCATGTTGTAGGTGGGTGAGGGGCCTTGGAGTTGGTGGATGAACCAGAGGCGTTGTTGGGCGTAGGAGAGGGGGATTTGTTGGGGGCGGTTGCGGGGTGTGAGTGGGGGGCGGGTGGTGGTGGTGTTGTTGTTGAGGTGGGTGGCGAGTTCGGTGGGGGTGGGTGCTTCGAAGATTGTTCGGATGGGGAGTTCGATGCCGAGGTGGGTGCGGATTCTGCTGATGAGGCGGGTGGCCAGGAGGGAGTGTCCGCCGAGTTGGAAGAAGTTGTCGGTGATGCCGACTCGGTCCAGGCCGAGAACATCGGCGAACGCTTTGACCAGCACCTGCTCACGGCTGGTGCGGGGTGACTGATACTCGGTGGCGCTGGTGAAAACCGGGTCGGGTAGCGCCGCGATGTCGAGTTTGCCATTGGAGGTCAGCGGGAATCGGTCGAGGATGATGATCGAGTCGGGGACCATGAACGAGGGCATCCGGTCGCGCACGTACGTGCGTAGCTCCTCCATCAAGCGAGCGTCGCCCGGCCGATTCGTGTATCGCTCGATCGAGGGAGTCGGCACATAAGCATCGGCCAGCAGCCTGCCGCTGACGAAGGCTGCGTCGGCGAAGACGGCGTCCATGCATCCCTTGCGGGCGGACCAGGTAACCGCTGTCGTGTATCCGAGTTCTTCACCGAGCCCATAGACCTGTTCCGGCAGCATGCCGGCACTCGGATGATCGACGAGATCGGCTAGTGATTCTTCGGCGGCATGGAGCCCGTCGACTGTGGCGACCGGCTGCCCCGCCATCACCCGCTGCGCCACCGCGATTTCGTCGACGAGACCCAGATGCGGAATCCCTGTCACCCGGATCGCCCTGTGCACACGGGTATGGAGTAGGTGCACCAAAGCCGGGCGATCGCTGTAGCGGACTTCCGAAGTTGCCGCGACCGACAGCACAGCTGATGAGTTTTTGTGCAGGACGACGTCGTAGCGATAGCGCGTCAGCTCGTTGATCGAGACCCCGCGCTTGAGCTGGATATCCACGGCGCCTATGTCGGGCATCTGCTCGGCCAGTGCGCTGAAGTAGTCAGGAGCGACCAGCAGCTCTCGTTCGGTCGCGACCCTCCGGTGCACCTGCTTGCGGATCACCGAGGATGGCGCACCACTGTCAAGTGCGACCTCGATATTCGATGCGAATACCTCGAGCAGGCGGTGATTCCGTACATCGCCGACGAACATGGTGCCCTCAGTAGCCAACAGTCGCGCGGCGGTGCCGAGTACCCTGTCCAGATACTCCCTGCTGGGGAAGTACTGAATCACCGAGTTGAGAATCACGGTGTCGAAGTAGCCCTCCGGCAACCCAGCCGCATCCTCGGCAGTCCTGACGCTCAGCACCACGCGGTCGGCCCATTCGGCTCCGGAGGCACGCAGATCGGTCCGCAGCGCATCGATGGTGGCAGCCGAGAAGTCGGAGGCCCAGTACTCGTCGCAGTGTGGTGCCACTTGCGACAGCAGCAGTCCTGACCCCACACCGATCTCGAGGACCCGCCGAGGGTTCAAGGCCAGAATCCGCTCGACAGTAGTCGCTCGCCACTCACGCATATGCTCGATCGGGAGAGGTGCGCGAGTGTAACTGCTCGTCCAGCCGCTGAAATCGGCGCCGAAGCCTGCGTTTCGTCCATCCTCAGATCCGAAATCTCCGCCGGAATAGAGGTCTTCGGAGATCTCGCACCACTCCTGTACGAGTTCGTCCTCGTAGGTGGAGTGATGGGTGGTGACGTAGGCGACGAGGTGTGTGGTGGTCGGTGTGTGGTGGGTGGCGATGTGTGTTTGGTGGACGTTGGGGTGGCTGGTGAGGGTGGTTTCGATTTCGGCGGGTTCGATGCGGTAGCCGCGGATTTTGATTTGGGTGTCGGTGCGGCCGTGGTATTCGAGTTGGCCGTCGGGTGTCCAGCGGGCGAGGTCTCCGGTGCGGTACATGCGTTGTCCGGGCGTGCCGAAGGGGTTGGCGACGAATCGTTGTGCGCTGAGGTCGGCGCGGCCGGTGTAGCCGCGGGCGAGTTGGGCGCCGGCCAGGTAGAGCTCGCCGGTGACGCCGACGGGCACCAGCTGCAGAAGCGAATCCAGCACGTACACGCGCGTGTTTACCACCGGCGCGCCGATCGGCACGATGGTCCGCAGCGGAGTCGACTCGACGGTGTCGTATTCGGACACGCAGGCTGTTGTTTCTGTCGGCCCGTAGCCGTTGGTGAGCTGTATTTGCGGGTGCCGGGTATGGACCGCACGAACCAGCGCGGGTGGGAGTTCGGCGCCGCCGGAGAGGATATGGCACAAGCTCTGCAGCGGGTCGGTGTCGAGGTGTTGGGTGTGTTCGGTGAGGGCGGTGAGTAGGGGTGGGGTGAGGAAGGTTTTGGTGATGTGGTGGGTGGTGATCAGGTGGGTGATTTCGGTGATGTCGGAGCGTGGTTCGCTGGCGAGGACGAGGGTGGCGCCGGTGGTGAGGGTGGGCCAGATTTCGTAGATGGAGGCGTCGAATGCGATGGAGCAGTGGGCCAGGACGCGGTCGGCGGGGGTGAGTGGCCATGCTTGGGCGAGGAGGTTGGTGAGGTTGGCGTGGGTGATGCCGACGCCTTTGGGTCGTCCGGTGGATCCGGAGGTGTAGATGATGTAGGCGAGGTGTTCGGGGTGCGGCGATGTGGCTGTGGGTGCAGGTGCGTTTGAGGCCGCGCTGTCCGGATGGATGTGAGGTACAGCGGTGTGGGGCAGAGGGAGGGCTGAGTCGGTGACGATCGCTATGGGGTGTGCGTCGTCCAGGATGTACTGCGTGCGTTCGGTGGGGTAGGTGGGATCGAGGGGAAGGTACGCGGCGCCGGTTTTGGCGATGGCGAGCAGAGTGACGAGTAGTTCGGCGGTGCGGGGTAGGAGGACGGCAATAGTCGTTTCGGGGCCTGCTCCGTGGGTGAGGAGGTGGAGGCTGAGGTCCGCGGCTCGGGTGTCGAGTTCGCGGTAGGTCAGGTGATGGTCGCCGCAGATGACGGCAATGGCGTCCGGAGTTGTGCGTGCGTGGTCTTCGACGAGGTCCGCGAGGGTCGTGTGCGGGGTTTCGGTGGTGGTGTTGTTCCAGTGGTGGAGCAGTTGGTGTCGTTCAGTGGCGGTGAGGGTGGTGATGCGGGCGAGTGGCGTGTGAGGTTGGTCGGTGAGGGTGCTGAGGAGACCTTGGTATCGGGCAGTGATGGCTTCGATGGTGGTGTGGTCGAACAGGTCGGTGGAGTACTCGACGACCGCGGGGTATCCGGAGGTGGGGTCGGGGGTGTCGGTGATGTTGAACAGTAGGTCGAGCCGGGCGGTATGAGTGGTGGTGAGGTGGTTGGTGATCTCGAGACCGGGAAGTTCGGTGGAGTTGGTACCGGCGTTTTGAAATGCCAGCGAGATCTGGAACAGGGGGTGATGGGCGGTGGAGCGGGTGGGGTTGAGCAGTTCGACGAGTCGTTCGAAGGGGGCGTCTTGGTGGGTGTAGGCGGCGAGGGCCTTCTCGCGAACTTGGGTGAGTAGGTCGGTGAAGGTGGTGGTGGAGGTGATGGTGGTGCGCAGGACCCAGGTGTTGACGAAGTAGCCGACCAGATCGTTGAGGGCGTCGTCGGTGCGTCCGGCTACCGGGGATCCGATCGGGATGTCGTTGCCGGCGCCGAGCTTGTGCAGCAATACCGCTAGGCCGGCTTGCAGGACCATGGCTGGGGTGGCGTTGTGCTGGTGGGCGAGTTGGGTGATTGCGGTGCGGGTGGCGGGATCGATGGTGAAGGTGGCCAGGTCACCCCGGTAGGTCGCGGTTTTGGGCCGGGGCCGGTCGGTGGGCAGGGTGAGCTGGTCGGGGAGACCGGCGAGTTCGGTGCGCCAATACTCGAGTTGCCGGTTGATCAGGGAGTCTGGGTCGGATTCCTCGCCGAGGACTTCACGTTGCCAGAGGGTGTAGTCGGCGTATTGGACCGGGAGGGGAGTCCAGTCGGGTGCTGTGTTGTGCAGGCGTGCGGTGTAGGCGGTGGCGAGGTCGGTGAACAGGGGTTGCATCGACCAGCCGTCACCGGCGATGTGGTGGAGCAGCAGAACGAGGATGTGATCTTCGGGGCCGGTGCGGAAGAGGGCGACGCGCAGCGGAATTTCGTTGACGAGGTCGAACGTACGGCGCGCTTCGGTGATCAGGATGGTGTCGAGGTCGCCGGGATCGGTGGTCAGGTCTGTGATGGTGACGGGAATTTCGAGGTGATCGGGGTGGTGGATGTGTTGGAAGGCGCGTCCGTCTGTTTCGGTGAAGGTGGTGCGGAGTGTTTCGTGGCGGGTGATGAGGTCGGTGATGGCGGTGGTGAGTGCGGTGGTGTGGAGTTTTCCGGTGAGTTGGAGGACGAGGGGCATGTTGTAGGTGGGTGAGGGGCCTTGGAGTTGGTGGATGAACCAGAGGCGTTGTTGGGCGTAGGAGAGGGGGATTTGTTGGGGGCGGTTGCGGGGTGTGAGTGGGGGGCGGGTGGTGGTGGTGTTGTTGTTGAGGTGGGTGGCGAGTTCGGTGGGGGTGGGTGCTTCGAAGATTGTTCGGATGGGGAGTTCGATGCCGAGGTGGGTGCGGATTCTGCTGATGAGGCGGGTGGCCAGGAGGGAGTGTCCGCCGAGTTGGAAGAAGTTGTCGGTGATGCCGACTCGGTCCAGGCCGAGGAGGTCGGCGAAGGCGTCGGTGAGGGTTTGTTCGTGGGTGGTGCGGGGTGGTTGGTATTGGGTGGTGGGGTGGAATTGTGGTTGGGGTAGGGCTTTGCGGTCGAGTTTGCCGTTGGTGGTCAGGGGGAATTGATCGAGCACGGTGATCACAGCGGGAACCATGAAGGCCGGAAGCTGCTCACGCGCGTGTGCACGCAGTTCCTCCGCCAGACCGGCGTCGTGGGCTCGGTCCGCGACGACATAGGCGATGAGGTACGTCCCGGTGGAGGCGCGGTGTGTGGTGACGTGGACTCGATCGACGGCGGGGTGGCTGGTGAGGGTGGTTTCGATTTCGGCGGGTTCGATGCGGTAGCCGCGGATTTTGATTTGGGTGTCGGTGCGGCCGTGGTATTCGAGTTGGCCGTCGGGTGTCCAGCGGGCGAGGTCTCCGGTGCGGTACATGCGTTGTCCGGGCGTGCCGAAGGGGTTGGCGACGAATCGTTGTGCGCTGAGGTCGGCGCGGCCGGTGTAGCCGCGGGCGAGTTGGGCGCCGGCCAGGTAGAGCTCGCCGGTGACGCCGACGGGCACCAGCTGCAGAAGCGAATCCAGCACGAAGACCTGTGTATTGGGTGCCGGCGTCCCGATCGGCACCGTCGTGTACACCGTCTGAGGCCGGGTGGTGTGCGAGGTGACGGTCACCGTCGCCTCGGTAGGCCCGTACAGATTGGTCAGTTCGACATGCGGATAACGAGTGTGCAGAGCCTCCACGACCGCGGGCTGCAGCACATCTGCTCCGGTATTGATACACCCGAGACTTTCGAGGTGTTGGGTGTGTTCGGTGAGGGCGGTGAGTAGGGGTGGGGTGAGGAAGGTTTTGGTGATGTGGTGGGTGGTGATCAGGTGGGTGATTTCGGTGATGTCGGAGCGTGGTTCGCTGGCGAGGACGAGGGTGGCGCCGGTGGTGAGGGTGGGCCAGATTTCGTAGATGGAGGCGTCGAATGCGATGGAGCAGTGGGCCAGGACGCGGTCGGCGGGGGTGAGTGGCCATGCTTGGGCGAGGAGGTTGGTGAGGTTGGCGTGGGTGATGCCGACGCCTTTGGGTCGTCCGGTGGATCCGGAGGTGTAGATGATGTAGGCGAGATTTTCGGGGTGGTGTCGCGTGGTGTACCCGAGTTCAGCGAGGGGGTCGTTGGTCAGTGTGTGTCGGGTGTCGGGGTGGTCGACCAGGATGGGGGGGATGTCCGCTGGTATGGCGAATTGTGCCAATTGGTCTGTACTGGTGACGGCGACTACCGGTGTTGCGTCGTTCAGGATGTAGTGGGTGCGTTCAGCGGGATAGGTCGGATCGATGGGTAGATATGCGCCGCCGGCTTTCAGCACCGCCACGACGGCGATGATCATGTCGATCGAGCGAGGCAGCATGACGGCCACGATGGTGTCGGGTTCGACGCCCTGGCTGATCAGCAGTCGGGCGAGTTGGCTGGATGCCTGGTCGAGTTGCCGGTAGGTCAGCGTCCGGTCTTGGGAAATGACCGCGGTGGCGTGCGGGCTTGTGCGGGCGTGGTGTTCGACCATGTCCGCGACGGCAGCATGAGGTATGTCGGCGGTGGTGTCGTTCCATTCGTGCAACAACCGACGTCGTTCCTGCTCGTCGAGCAGATCCAGGACACCGATCGGGGCGTCGGGCTGCTCCGACAATCGTTCGGTCAGCAAGCGAGTCTGGTCAGCGATGCGCTCGATAGTGCTGCGCTCGAACAGCGCGGTCGCATAGGTGAGGAGCCAACGCAGCCGGGATGGCGCCACGGAGACGAAGAACTCGATATCGAACCTTGCTGTCGCATTCTCGGCCGGGGGAAAGGGTTCTGCCTCCAGGTCGGCCCACGGCGCCGGGGATGGTGACTCTACTTCCAGATCGAAGACAACCTCGCTGAGCGGGTTTCGGCTGAGGTCTGGTGCCGCTCCGATGCTTCGGACAACCTCGGTGAAGGGAACGTCTTGATAGCGGTGCGCATCGAGCACTGTGCGGCGTACTTGTCTGAGTACGTCGCGGAAGCTCTTTTCGGCATCGACATCGGCCCGTATGACGAGCATATTGACGAACATGCCGATGGTGTCTTGGACGTCGAGAGATGTACGGCCGCCGACCGGGATGGTGACCGAGACATCGGCGCGGCCGGTTCGTTTGGCTATCAGCACCAGAACGACGGCGAGCAGGCCCATGAACGGGCTGAGCCGTTCGTGCCGGAACAGTGATTGGAGCCGATCCACGCTCGCTCCGTGCACAGTGAATTCCACTGATCCGCCCTCGAGGGACAGAACTGCCGGCCGTCGATGATCCGTGGGCAGATCCAGCGGTGCGAGATCGGTGAGTTGATCCTGCCAGTAGGTCAGCTGATCGTGCCGGGCGCGAACGCGGTCGGCGCTGGATTCCCGAATGGCATAGTCGATGAAGTCGAGTTGGGCGGTCTGTGGGGCAAGCGCCCCGGGGTTCGCGTCTTCGGTGAGGTATGCCTCGGCCAGCTGTCGGGCGAAGACCTCCAGTGACCATCCGTCACTGATGATGTGGTGCATCCATACCGACAACACGTGGTCCTCGGCGTCGAACGCGATGAGCAATGCACCCGCCACTGGACCGCGCAGAAGATCAACCGGGTTGCGCCGGTGCTGGTCGACGAGCTGCCGCGCACGGGCGTCCCGCGCGTCGGCGAGCGATCCGGTGAGATCCGTTGTCTCGAGCGGCAGCGTGGTGTGTGGCGACACTCGCTGGAACGGCCTGCCACGCTCGTCGACATCGAAGGTCGTGCGCAGACTGGAGTTTCGCGACGCCACTGCGGCCAAAGCTCGTTCGAGCTTGCCTCGGTCGAGCCGCCCGCGCAGTCGCAGGACAGTCGAAATCGTGTACGCACTGGTGTCGGGCGCGATTTGCATGATGAACCACAGACGCTCCTGGGCGGCTGTCAGCCACGCGGTCCGCAGTCCGTCGGCATCGGTCGTCCTCTGCGACTGCACGGATTCCGACTTGTCGTTCATGCTCTCTACCTGCTCTCTTCGACAAACACGCGGAGCGCGGCCGAATCCAGTTTTCCGCTCGGCAACAACGGCAGCGTGGTGACCTGACGCCAGAGATGCGGAACCATGTACGGCGGAAGTTGTTCCATCGCGAAGCGGCGGAGCTTCGCGGTATCGATATCACCCGCCGTCGGAACGACGATGGCTACCAGTCGTTTGCTCGCACTGTCGTTGCCGTGTGCGATGACAGCGACGTCGGCGACGTCCGGATGAGTTCGAAGTACGGCGGATATCTCACTCGGCTCGATGCGATAGCCGTTGACTTTGATCTGGTTGTCGATTCGACCGACGAACTCGAGGTCGCCATTGGCGTTGATGCGGCCGAGGTCTCCGGTTCGATACACGCGATCCATGCGTCCGGCGATACCGGGCAGAAAACGTCTTTCCTGTTCGTCCGGCGCATTGAGATATCCGATCGCCAATCCATCGCCGGCCACGTATATCTCCCCCTCCGCGCCGACTGGCGCCAGCTCACCCGCGGCATCCACCAGGTAGACGCGACTGTTGGAGACAGGTCGGCCGATCGGTAGCCCGTCGATGAGCTGGTCGGCGGCAAGACGGTACGTGGTCGTAAACGTTGTATTCTCAGTCGGCCCGTAAGCGTGGATTATGTGCGTCCGAGGGCAGCGAGCGCGGAACTGCCGTACATGCTCGATCGAAGCCACATCGCCGCCGGTCACCAGTTCGCGGACCCCGGAGAACCGCTCTGCCGCGAAATCGGAAACCATCTGGAAGAGGCCGGTTGTCAGGAAGCAGGTCGTGATTCGTCGCCGCTCGGCGAATTCACCGATTTCGGTGGGAAGCAGCCGCCCGCCCGGCAAGATGTCGAGTGTCCCGCCATTGAGCAGCGCGCCCCAGATCTCGAAGGTCGAGGCATCGAAGGACAGTGGCGAAAGGTGCATCATTCGTGTCGTGCCGTCCAGGCGCGCATAGTTCTGTGCCCGGACGAGCCGTGCGACGCCGCGGTGCGTCACCTGCACACCTTTCGGAGTTCCGGTCGAGCCGGAGGTGAAGGCGACATAGGCGATGCGATCCGCGAACCTTTTCGGGAAGCTGATCGGATCGTCGCCGGCGTGCGTCAGCAACTCGTCGAACGTCACACACGCAATGGGTGAGTCCGGCGATTCGGCGATCTCTAGAACGGCGGACGACTCGCGTGCCACAGTCAGTTTTCGCGTTGCGGGGAGATCCGGCTCTACGCCGACATAGCAAGCGCCGAGGCGCAGGACTCCGATGAGCGCCGCGATGGTTTCCGGTGATCGGCTGTTCTGCACGAGTACCCGGTCGCCCGGACCGACGCCGTGGGCATTCAGGCTACGCGCGATTCGGCGGGAGCTGTCCGCTAACTGACGGTATGTCACTACGCGATCGCCGAGTTCGATCGCGGCTCGGCCGGGATGAGTATCGGCCACCGCGTCGAAAAGCGAATCCAACGTTGCCCGAGGATAATTCGTGGCAGTATCGTTCCAGCTATCGTACCAGGCGGCGATAGATAAGCGCGTATGCATCTGTCGCTCCTTTATTTGCTCGGCGATGAATCGGTGGAACGTCCGTCAAGACGAGACAATCGACGGGTCACCGAGCACTGGTTGTGTGAAGAAGTTCGGAAGAACGATCGACTCGTCGTACTCCTCGGCCAGAAAGGAGTGAGCCGAGTCGGTGACCGCGCCGGCCAGTGACCTCCACCGGGCGTGTGTCGGACGCCCAGCGGCCGCTTCTCGTCGCTGGTGGTGGGTGAAGGCGGTGGCCACGCTGTAGTGGTCGACGATGGTGACGCGCTGCTCGGCGAACGAATGCATCACAGCGCGCAACAGCTCGACCGCCGCGCGGTCCCGCCACAACGTCCTGGTCGATGCGGTATCAAGGCCCATCCGGCGCCCGATCTCCGGCAATACGTTGTACCGGCTGGGGGAGCCCAGGTTACGCAGTGCGACCTCGGTGCAGGTGTACCACCCGGAAAACGGGGCCGCCGGGTAGGAGATACCTCCGATACGCAGTAGCTGATTGCTGATTGCCGGATGGGCGTACCAGCGGAGGCCGAGTTCGTCGAACCAGGACAGCTCCGGGTGGACCAGTGGCACTTCCAGCCCGGCGCTCTCGGGTATCGGGTACCACCGAGGTTGTTCCCGAGGCATCTGGATGACGATCGGCAAGATATCGAATCGTGTGCCCGCCCCGCGCCAGCCGAGATTTTGAACGGCTTCGGTGAAGCGGATCGTGTCGGGATCTCCGGTGACGGATCCGCCGCGATGTCGGTAGCCCGCATACCGGACGAGCTGACTGTTCCAGATCCGGATACCGGAGCCGTTCTCGGCCGACGGCAATACGGTTATTACTGCCCTGATTCGTCCGTTGCCGGTGGCTATCCGCAGGTGCTCGACGCATGCCTCGAAGACTTGATCGGCTGTGACGGCGTCGCGGCAGTCACGCAGGTCGAGTCCGCGCCACGCGCCTTTTCCGATGCAATCGAGTGAGTTGCGCCAGGCAAGTTTGCTGCCATAGCCGAGTTCGGCCGAACTCTGCCAGTAGGTTCCGGTCCGGTCGATCTCCGTGGCGATTTCCTCCCACCGTCCCGCCGGTATCGAGTCGGCACCCAGTTCCGCCCGGCAGATTCGCAGGAATTCCCCGGCCTCGGTCAATGTGTCGGTGGCAGGCTGGATCGGGTCGATGGAGGTGTCGTGGCCCGGGCAGACCGCGAATTGCTTCATGCCACGCCGCCCGCGCTGATCGCACCGGTCCGATGCCAGATTGCGGCGACAGTCTCGGCGCGAGCGGGCACCCGACGGAGCAACAAGCCGAGTGCTGCGGTCACTCTGCCTGCGAACACGGCATCGACCGTGCGTCGCCGGTGTGTCACCGACAGTTCCAGGTGGGTCGTGTGATCCGCGAGGGCGACGCGAAGATCGTGTCGGGCCGTGTCGACGCCGATCGGCAGTGGTTCTACCGCCAGACCGGACAGCTGGGGTAGCGATTCGGCACCGTAGGTGACAACCCACAGCACATGTCCGCCCGCCGCGGAGTGGATGTCGTCGGCAAGTAGCTCGTACGAGATATCGGACACGGTCAGCGCGGATCGGACGTCGTGCGTTATCGCGTCGATCAATTCTCCGAAGGTGGTGGTCGGGTGCATCCTCGTCTGGATGATCAGCGGACGCGCGAAGTATCCGACCGCATGTTGGTCGCCGGTGCTGTCTCTGCCGTGGAAGGGCGTGCCGATGAGCAGGTGTGCCGGACCGCCGGCCGCCGCGACGGCGATCGCGGTGAGCGCAAGTGTCATCACCGATGTCGTTGCGCGCGCTGCGCGGCGGCGCTGCTCCCACGTCGCGCGTTCCGCCGAATCCGCGACGGCGAACGCCGTACCGGACTCCCAAGGCATCGGATCACCGGGTTGCTCCGGCTCCGGAAGCTTAGGCCGACCGGCTGCGGCCAGCTCGTCACGCCGGCGCACGATCAGCTCCGTTCGGTGCTCCGTCGCATCGTCGCAGTCAACCGGACGCCCTGCGGCAGTTCTCGTCGCCCACCCGGCCGGATGCCGTCCGCTCTCGCGCAGCGCTTGATAACAGTCGAGCATCTCGGTGCACACCAGGCGTATCGAGAAGTCATCGGAGATCAGGTGGTGGATGACGAGAACTACGACGTGATCGTCATCGCGGGCCCGGAGTATGCCGATCCGGCTGAGCGGGCCCTCGGCCAGGCGTATCGGGCGGACGACGAAGTCGGCGGCTACCTGACCGATCAGTGCATCCGTTGCCCCACCGAGGTCGATCACGGTCATCTCCGCGCTGCCGGGGCGCTCGACGAGCACGGGCAGCCCGTCGGCCGCGGTGGCAACGACGCATTCCAATACCGGGTGTCGCCGTAGTACCGCCTGGACCGCCTGCTGCAGGACCTCGAGGTCGAGCGTGCCGCGCAACCGGAAGGCAGCGTTCATATGGTATTCCGGGGTAGCGCCCTGCCGCAGTTCCAACAGCCACAGTCGAAGTTGTCGGTCGGTCAGCGGCCGGGGATCCGCTGGTGCGCTGAGCAACCCGATCAGATCTCCGCGCCAGGCCGACATCGCGGCGCGAATTGTTTCGTCGATCGCTCCGACCGGTGCCCGGAATCGCAGCAGCTCCTGATCCAGCCACAGCTCGACCCCACGTCGGCGCAGCTCGATCAGCAAATCGGCGGGCGTGCCGAATTGCCCGGCAGTCATACCACGCCTTCCTCGACTCCCGCATGCGCCGGTGGTTGGGCAGCCCGTCCTTCCTCGTTCTCGACGAAACGCCGCACCATCTCGACCTCGAGCAGCCGTCGGAAGTTGGTGACCGATGGCGCTCGCATCAGCTCGACGTGGGAGGGACGAAGCCCGAATCGACGTTCGGCTTCGTTCAGCAGGGTGATCAGGTGGACGGAGTCCATGCCGACCAGCACCAGATCGGTATCGGCCTCGATGCCGGGCTGGTCCAATCGCAGTCGTACCCATTCCAGTAGATGCTCGCCCAACGGAGAGCTGGCGCTGGTCGAGCGGACCTGCGCGAGTTGTTCCCGCGCACCGGACGTGGCGTCGTCGGTCGAAGTAAGCGGCAGCTCACGGAGCCGGCGCCGGTCGACCTTTCCGTTCCCGCTCAGCGGGAACTCCGGGACAAAAACGATATGGCTGGGCACGAGATATGCCGGGACGATTCGTAACAGGGCTGCGCGTAGCGCATCGGCGGTGACGTGTTCGTCGGCCGGAACCACGTAGCTGACCAGACGCCGATCGTGTTCTCGGTCTCCGATCACCTGGCTGATGGCCGTCCGGACGCCTGGCAAGCTGGTCAAGGCCGCGTCCAGATCACCGAGTTCCACCCGGTAGCCACGGACCTTGACCTGTCCGTCCAGGCGGTACAGCATCTCCAGCTGCCCGTTCCGCCGCAGGCGTACGAAATCGCCGGTGCGGTAGAGCCTGCCGTGCTCAGCGTGCAGGGGAAACGCTTCGGCCGTCAGCGCCGGGTCGTTCCAATACCCGTCCGCCACTCCGGAGCCGCCGATATGCAGCTCACCGGGGACATCGAGCGGCCGTTCCCGGCCGAGCGCGTCGAGGACATAGGTTCGCTGGTTGGTCAGGGGCTTGCCGTAGGGCACGCTGGACCATCCGGGAGAGGGCTCCTCGGTGTCGTGCACCACCGACCAGACGGCGGCCTCGGTTGCGCCACCGAGGCTCAGGACTCGCGCGTTCGGCGCCGTCGATCTGATGCGCTCCGGGAGATCGAGAGGAATCCAGTCCCCGCTCAACAGCACCAACCGCAGATCGGGCAGCGAGACGTCACGCAGCTGTGCCAGGTCGACCAGCAGATTCATGAGCGCGGGTACCGAATTCCACAGTGTGATCCGGTGTTCCGTCGAATATTTCAACCACTCGCTGGGATCCTGTGCGGCCTCGGCCTGTCCGGTAGTCACTACCGTCGCGCCGGCAGCGAGCACGCCGAAGATGTCCCACACCGACAGATCGAAGCCGAGCGACGATACCGCGAGAACCCGATCACCCGGGCCCACCATGAATCGTCGATTGATATCGAGCAGGGTGGTGGCGGCCGCGGCATGGGTGATGCGGACACCTTTGGGGGTTCCGGTGGAGCCGGAGGTGAATATGACATATGCGAGGTCGTCGAGCCCGACGGCTGGTTGCACCGTGGCGGCCGGGTCCGCGTCGGAGTCGGCTTCGCGCACGGTGACGAGACGACCGTCGAACCAGGCGGGCCGATCTCGATCAGGACCGACCACCAGGGTGTCGATCCCGGCGGCGTCGGCCATGATCGCCAGCCGCTCGTCCGGCAGTGCCGGGTCCAGCGGAAGATAGGCGGCCCCCGCGGCACAGATGCCGATCACCGCGGCGGCAGCGGCCCAGCCACGGTCCCCGACCACACCCACGACGTGCCGGGATGTTCGGCCGAGCGCCCGCAGTTCCGCCGACAAAGCCAGCGCGGAGCCGGACAGTTGGCGATAGGTCACCGCCGTCGCTGCCGCGGTGTCGACCACCGCGATGGCTTCCGGAGTCGCTGCCGCCGCGGCAAGGACCAGTTCGTGCAAGGGACGGAGCCGGAAGTCGGCGTCTAGTTCGGCACCGGCGCGAGTGAGCCGCACAGACTCGGGGGTCGTTGCCGCGTGGGAAGCACTCCAGGTGGACTCGTCGGCGAGGCTGCCCACGGTGCGGGTGAAGGTCTGGAACATGTCGTCGAGCATTGCCTCGTCGAAGGCGTCCGAGACCACGTCCCAGATCAGCGACACAGCATCGGAAGTCTCGATGACCTGGCAATCGAGCAGTACCTGAGGCGTCTGTGAAATCGAGAACCGTACGGTGCCGAGCTGCGCGAGATCGTTTCTGAAGTCACTGTTGTCCGGGGTGCGAACATGCGTGAACACGATCGGCATGGAGACTTCCGACTCCTGCCGCCGGGACATCTCCCGCAGCAAGGCGACACCGGTGAATTCACGGTGCTCGAGATTGCTCCACAGCTGCTGTTGTACGGCCGCCGCGAGATCGCGCACGCTACGGTGCTCGCGAAGGTCCACCGCCAGCAGCGTCGTATTGGTGAAGGCGCCCACGACTCGATCGATGTGCGGGTGTAGCGGTGGGCGGTCGAACACGGTGAGGTTGAGCGTGAATTCGGGTGCCGCGGCCCAGAGTCCGATGGTGTCCGCCATCGCGGTCAGGATGGCAGGGGCGGTACCGACTCCCGCCGCACGGGCATGCTGATCGATCGCCTTCCACTGTCGGCCCTCGATCCTCGCTTCCAGGCGAGTGAACTTCGGTGACTCGATCGCCTCGATCGGGCATCGAAGCGGCAGTTCCGGAGCGGACGGCAGGTCGTCCAGCCGAGTGCGCCAGTATTGTTCGGCCTCGGCGCGTGCGGTTGCCCGCGACTCGTCCGTCACCTGCGCGACGTAGTCGCGGAAAGTCACGTCTATCGGAGGCAGCACCCGGTCGGGGTGCATATAGAGCTGGACGAGTTCGGATGCGAGGATCTGGAAGCTCAACGCATCCGCGATCAAGATATCGAAGCTGATGTGTACTCGGCTGATTCCGTCCGGCATTCGCGTGACGCGTATGTCGAACAGTGGCCATCGATCGGTGGGCAGCACCTGATGGGACATTTCGGTGCGAATCGCATCGAGAATGTCAGTGTCGGTGGTCACCTCGGTCAGCGGCGGACGGTACCGAGGGACGGTGTCCAGCACCCGCTGAACCCCATCCCCGTCGACGATGGCGCGCAGCATCGGATGGCGTTCGATGAGTTTGTTGCATGCCTGCTCCAGACGTTCGGTATCGAGTTCGGGAACATCGAGCTCCAGATATCCATGGCATGCGGTGCCGACCGCGGTGGATGTCCTCTGCCTACCGACCCAATAGGCCTGTTGCAGGTCCAGCAACGGGAACGGTTCGAACTGGTCATCGTGGTTGCTGCGCACGGATGATTGCGGGAGCAGGCCGGTCGGCGGCGACGGTTCCCTATCCGAGTCGATGGCCGCGAGTAGCCGTTCGCGAAGTTGCTCTCTGGCCGTCGGTGCGGCCTGGCGAGTGACTTCTTTTCCTGATTCGGGCATGAATTGTCTCAACCTTCTCGTATTTCGCCACTCGCGCTCGGATCGACTGCGGGCGAATACGCAGTCGTAGGTGAACCCGGATATCCGGCGGTGGCGACATCGGAGCGCCGGAGGGTGGAGCTGGACAGACCGGCAAGGAGAACCAGCGCGATAAGACCGGCCGCGATGACGATCGTGCGCGTCGGGCCGGCCCCTTCCGTGAGAAACCCGCCGAGAGCCGGCCCGACCGGCAAGAGCGCCGAAAATCCCGCTTCGACCATCGACTGAACTCGCGCCATCATGCCTGCCGGAGTCTGTTCGGCGATGTAGACCTGCAATGGGATCGCGAGCACCGGGCCGAGAAGCCCGGCGAGCATCATCGGCAGCGCAGGCCAGTACGGGCCGAACGGGGCAGCGATGGCAAGCACCAGGCCCGCAAAGGCCATGCAGATGGCCAGGACCAGCTGATTGATGGGCACCAAGCCGACGAGCCGGGGGGCGACCAGTGCGCCGACCAGACCGCCGACACCCATCGCGCCCATTACGATGCCCACCACGGTCGGGCTTCCGCCGCGATCTTGAACCAGCACGATGACGGGGATCAGCAACATGCTGCTGCCGAGGTTCACCACCAGTGTGAAGAGGCAGATCGCGCGCAATAGAGGTTTGTTCCACAGCCACCGGGCGGCCTCGGCGATGTCAGCGCGCATCGTCGGCTCGGCGTCCGCGGCTACCATCGGTGCGCCGGCCCGGCGAGGTATTCTCGCGAACATGAGGCAGGTTGCCGAAATCAAATAGGTGATGGCGTCTGCTACGAAGGGAATTGCCTTCCCCCAACCGAACAGCAGACCACTCGTGGGCGGCCCGATCAGCGTGACGCCGTACGTGCGGGCGTGTTCCTGAGCGTAGGCGACCGTCAGCAGTTCCGGTTTCACGATCACCCGGACGGTGGCTTCGCGTGCCGGGGTGAACAGCGCTCCGGCCGCACCGAGGATCGCGGCCGCCGCGACGATGTGGACGATCGTGAGACGGTCCATGATCGCGGCCAGGGCCACCGTGCCCACTGAAATCGCCCGGATCACCTCGCAGGAGAGCAGGACGCGACGCCGATCCCAGCGGTCACCCCACACTCCCCCCGGCAGTGCGAACAGCAGTCTCGTGGCGAACCCCACCGTGCCGACGGCACCCGCCATCGCGGGCGATCCGGTGAACGCGAGAACCAGCAACGGAAAGGCAAGTGCCGAAATATCCGAACCCAGCGCTGATATCGCAGAGCCAATCCACAGCCATTGGAACTGTTTGTTCCGCCGAAGCTCCTTCGCGTGTTCCGTGGTTCCCCTCATCGCGCCCCCATGCCAAGACCTCTCGTAGCGGAAATTTCATCAGCTTCGGAGTCGAGGCATTCCGATGGATATTTCTCGCATTGATATTCCCCCCGAAAGTCAATAATGCTTGCGGCCTCTACGCCGGAGTCGAAGCTAGCATGGCCACTTGGTCGGGACAACCCTGCTCCGCGGTGCTGACAAAACTTTGGCAGTCCTGTCACTGACATGCATCATGGCATGGGCAAATGCTACCCCCGCATGTCATTGACACGCGTAGGCGTCCTGCGGTTACCTTACTTCGGTCCCACGGCACTGGACGGAGGTATTTCTGTTGGAAATTCGCGGCTTGTACCACTGTTCCGCAGGCGAACCGTCCGATTTCAGGATCGGTTCGGGGCCTCGAGGATGAGCAGTGGGTTCGTCGGTTACGATCTGCACCGTAAAACTGAAGGATCGGTCTGACAGGCAGTGGCCGTCGGGTCGAATCGCGGTTCGACCCGACGGACGCCGCGACTGCCGTGACTATTACATGAACAACTTCCCGATCACGCCAGAGCGGAGAGCTTCGAGCGGCAATCGTCCTGATCCGACAATGTGATCAGCTCAGCGCGACTGTCCACCCCCAATTTGTCGTACAAGCATCGAATTCGCCGGTACATCGATCGCTCCGATATGTAGCTCTCGCGCGCGATCTCCGCCACGGTCATCTTGGACCGCAGCATCTGCAGCAATCGGATGTCGAACTCATGCCGGATGCTCAGGCTGTTGTGTATGTGTCCCCGTCCGGATTCGTGTTCGATAACTGCACTGTCGGCACCGGCAATACCCTGGCCGCCGGGCTTCCGATGTTCCACTGGCTCCGGCGCCGAGCGTTCCGGTGTCATATCGGGAGGCTGGAGGTGCTCACGTAAATGGTCGCGAAGGATCTCGGCTTGCTGTTGACCGGAGATCGCGACATTCAGCACAAGGTTGGCGCCGGAGCGTATCGCGAAGTAAGTCGAGTATCCGGTGACATCATTGGTCACCGCGACGATGAGTCCCATTGCGTATCGCGCGCGCACCGAGCCCAGAATCTCAGCCTGATGCTCGGTGTTGACCGGCAGCATGACCGGCACATTATCGATACGAGCGCGCACCGACATTTCTTCGTAGTCGACGTACTCGACCTTGAACGGTGGTGCGAGTAAGTTCCCCCATCGCGCATTCCCGGGATGAAGATGCTCGCGCAGGCTCGGATGGGCGAGAACACCCACCTTGGAGTTCGGTTCGAGGTCTCGGGTCGGTCTCGAACCAACTCGGGCCAAACCGCCTCGAGTCCGTCCTCGCCGATGCGAATCTGTCATTGCCACGTGTCACACCCCCACTCGGTCACAAGCGTTCACTCGCTGTGACCGACTATCCTGTTGTCCTGCTATCCGATTGGACGCAGTAGGTCCCCAATCGGTTCCATCATGCTGAGCGGGATGGCGACCGACGACGAGGTGGTGCCATCCCATTCGCAGCTGATCTTACCCACGACGCGTCGAACCTCCTGCGCCGAACAGTCTCCCTGAGGACCCGCAGAGCCGCGGTGACCTGGCTTTTTCGCCGACGTGGTCGTCCTGTCCGCCGGGCCGCTCGCCGTGGCCACGATTCGTCGGTGACGGCACGCTCGATCCGGAGAACGTGCCCGACGACAACTGGCCGACACCGTGGCATGGTTCCCAAGTGGTTACGATGACCTGCGGTTTTCGTGATCCTGCGACGATTCGATAGACTCGCACCGCCGAGAGGCACGCCGCCTTAGCTCAGTCGGTAGAGCGCTTCACTCGTAATGAAAAGGTCGGGGGTTCGATTCCCCCAGGCGGCTCAATAGCATCTTGCTATAATCGCAGGTGGAGAGCTTGTCGAAGCCCCTCTTGTCCATTTTGCCCGATTTTTCTGATGACGCGGTCATCGGAAAGTGATGACGCGCAACGCGGGTTGGTCCTTCGGTGGTCCGTTGACCTGGTCTTTTACCGCGAGAGGGTCCGATGATTCGGTCCCTAACCCCATGCAGTGATCGGATTGCGCAAAAGATCAACCTCTCCGATCTGGGGTAGCTGGCGGACCCTTCTCTGGAGTGGTCACCGTCATCGCCTCTGTCGGCGATCGCGTCGTGTAGCCACCGCGGTCGAATGGGTCACCCGCCTTCAGGCCCACTCGCCGGCACGGACGATTGCCGCTGAACTGGCGGGTCGTTGCGTCCGATTGGCAGGGTGTCGCCTCGGCGATGAACGATGCCACCCGAGAGGTCGGCTCCGCGGTCGGTATCGCGTTGATGGGCTCCGCGTTCGCCAGTTACTACACGTCGGCGCTGCCTGTGCGCGATCAGCTACCGTCGCAAGCGGGGCACGCGGTGGAGTCGTCGGCGGCGGCCGGTCTGCACGTGGCGGGATTGCTGGGTCCGCAGGGCACCGCGCTGGCAGCTGCAGTGCGATCGGCCTTCATTGGTGGTCTGTCTGCGTCATTGGTCGCAGTGTCGGTGATCCTAGCGGTGGCCGGTGTCGTTGCGATGCTGCGTGCGCCCGAGGTTCAGCATCCGCCGCGGTACCGATGGCTGTTTTGTCGAGCTACCACGAACAACAGCTGAAAATGATGATCTCATCAGTTGAATATTGACAACGAATATGATCATAAGTGAGTATTTCATCAGAATTTTCAGGCATGGCCGTACCGCCGCATGCCGGCTGGGGGCATGGCTGCGTGTTGGACAAGAGGACCAAAAGGATACTGCGTCATGAAAACGATACTCATTACCGGTGCGACGGCGGGGATCGGGCTGGAGTGCGCCACTCGACTGGCCCCCGACTCGAATCTGGTGCTGGTAGGGCGCAGCCTGCCCAAACTGGACGTTGCCGCCAGGCGGGTCGGAGACGCGGGAGCTGTACGTGTGGACACACTGGTCGCCGATTTCGCCTCCCTGGCATCGGTGCGCGAACTAGTTGAGCAGATACGCGCCAGCTACGACCGGATCGACGTTCTGATCAACAATGCGGGGACTGTGTACGCCGACCGCACGGAAACCGTGGATGGCTACGAAGCCACCTTCGCGGTCAACCACCTGGCCCCCTACCTGCTCACCCAGTCGCTGAAGGAGCTGATGGTGGCAAGCGCGCCAGCGCGGATCGTCTTCACGGCATCTACCGGACATTACCGTGGCTCAATGGATTTCGATGACCTGCAGTACCGCTCCGCGTACTCGATCATGAAAGCCTATTCGCGTTCCAAGCTTGCCAACGTCTTGTACATGCGAAGTCTCGCAGCCGAACTTTCGGGCACCGGGGTCACCGTCAACGCTCTCCATCCCGGAATGGTTGCAACTGACATCTGGGATCGCGCCCCTTGGTTCGCCCGCCCGCTCTTGGCTGTGGTCAAGCGGATGACCATGATCTCTCCCGAGGAAGGTGGACGTCGAATCGCCTACGTGGCCAGCGATCCGGCCCTCGCCGACGTCACCGGTCAGTACTTCGAGGACAACCAGATTCGGGAGCCGTCCCCGGTGGCGCAGGACCCGTCGGTCGCGCAGCGGTTGATGCGAGTCAGTGATTCGCTCACGGATCCACGCTGAGCATTGGGCTGACGAGGGTTCGACAGGCAGTGGCCGTCGATATCGGCCCTGAAACGCCGCAAAGCGCGCACTCGCTCAGCGGAGGACCTCGAAGAGGTTGAACTCGAGGTCGCGCACATTGCTCTTGTAGTGACTCACCGTCCGCCTTTCCCGATCAGCCCGCCGACACGTCCAGTAGATGACGACTTCATCGTAAGTGATGACAATTCCAGAATCTGGCCAGGATCGTGGTCGCTGGTTCAAGGACTGCCGCCCTGTGTACAGGAGCTCCAGCTTTCACTTCGATAAGTGGAGGACGGCTCGAACGATGGGGGCGAGGCGCCCGATCTCTGCTTCTTCAGTTCGCTTTGCGCTCCAGTCCTTTTCGGTCATAGAAGAGGGTGACCACCGCACCGAAGCACACTCCGATAGCCAGACCGAGCAGTGTCATCCAGGTGCCGTGGGCCAGGCCCGCGGAGCCGCGCGCGTCGAAATACAGGATCGCCCGGATGCCCAGGAAGACCTGGTGCATCGGTTCGAAGGTGGACAGCCATCCCATGAATCTCGGGGTAGCCTCGATGGGGACGGTGCCGCCGGCGGAAGGCAAGCCGAGGACGATGAACACGATCAGGTTGACCAGCATGCCCGCCGCGCCGAAGGCCGCCAGGATCGCCAGGGCGCTGACACCGACGGCGATGATGGCCAGTGTGCTGTACAGGAACAGTGCTGGGGCCCGGTCGACGGGCATGCCGAGCAAGTTTCCCACGCCCAGGATGATCGCCGAGACGACCGGAGCGAGACCGGTGAGGATGCCCCATTTCAGCAGAAGGGTGCGGAATCGGGAGATCGGTGTGGGCGGATAGTGCACGTACCAGGGCCCATACTCGGTCGGGGTGAATCCTAGGGAGGCGTCGACCATGGTGTGGATGATCATGGCGCCGGTGAATCCGGCGAGCAGGACGAGTAGCGTGTAGAAGAACGCCGACAGCCCGCCGCCGGTGCCCTCGGGCAGCGGCCGGAACGGCGTGATCACCACGTTGATCGGTTCGGCCAGGGTCAGCAGGCTCGCCCCGGCGACCGTGGGAGCTACTGCGCCGGGTGCGGAATGCAGTTGGGCCTCGACGGTATCGGTGAGCTGCTTGCCGACCGTGCGGTTGACCTCGGTGAGCGCCTGCTGGGCGATGCGCGTGGTGATCTGCGTGGCGTAGCTGCCGACCCGCGGGTTGGTCTGGATGGTGATGATCGGTCGTTCGATCTGGCCCTCGACGACACTGGCGGTGCCGAGGATGCCCAATCGCTTGGTGAAGTCACTGGGAATGATGATGGCGCCGTAGATCGAACCGTCGAGCAGCATGCGCTGCATTTCCGGGACACCGGTGACCTTCAGGTCGACCTTGTCGGCGGGGATGTGCTGCACCAGCGCCGCGCTGATCTGGTCGCCGATATTGGCGGGGTTGCCGCCGAGACTGTCACCGACGTCCTGGTTGACCAGCGCCAGCGGGAAGTCGTGCAGGTTCTTGTCGGGGTTCAGGACGTAGCCGAGATACATGAACGACAGCAGTGCCATCAGCAGGGCCACCACCGCTGTGGGTCGTGTCCAGACACGTGCCAGCCGGAATTTCGCTGCCATCGAATGGGCTCCTCTCACGACTGCTCTCCGAATACCACTCGGCGATCGCGGGTTTGGTTGTCGAGTTCGGCTCGCATGGTTGCCCTGATTCGTT
This sequence comes from Nocardia gipuzkoensis, assembly GCF_021183645.1. Taxonomy (NCBI): domain Bacteria; kingdom Bacillati; phylum Actinomycetota; class Actinomycetes; order Mycobacteriales; family Nocardiaceae; genus Nocardia; species Nocardia gipuzkoensis. The sequence goes on from NZ_CP089225.1 coordinate 3,298,908, forward strand.
CGGAAGGCCCTCTCATCCGGGAAGTCGACATGGGGGCCGGACCGTTGTCCGCAACTTCGTCGGCGCGGGCTGCTGAGTGCGAGCAGGGCCGGCCTATAGGGCGGGGGCAGCGGCCGTTGCCGCCACGCCGAGCGCTCCGGCGACCGCGTCTCCGAGGGCGCGGCAGCCGCCTACTGCCGGTCCAGAGCATGGACTCGTAGTCGTACACTGCGGCCTCATTTTCCGTGTCGGGAGCTGCGTGGGACGGAAACTCCAATCTGATAGCGTCATCAGAGTTGATTGAATCAACCTAACGCAGCTATTGAGGAAATCATCAGTCACGATGAAACTCGTGTCAAGGAGATCTGAGGATTTCACAGCGCTCCAGTCCGCGTGGCAAGCGCGACGGCGGTCACGGTGACGGCCCCTTCGTGCCGCGAACCAGCCTCCTGGCTCCCGAGCCGGTGCAGGCGGAACAGCATCTGCCGGTTGGTTCGGCGGCGGATGTCGGCTTCAAACGTCGGGTGACAGCATGACGACGCGTCGGGTAATCGCGGTCGTCGGCTGCTGGCCGCCGATGATTCTGTGCGGTCTGGCTCGTGTCGTGGACTTCCTGCCCACAGTTCTTACGGCGCCGATCCGTGCAATTGCGCCCCTGCTGGGGGCGAACAGACCGGTGGGGATATTCTGGCGGGTGCCCGCTGGGTGAATCACGAGGAGCCGATGGTCGACACGGATCCGTTCGAGACACAGCGTGATGTGGCTATTGATGTCATCACGGAGTTGAGCGCTGCCGGTTTCGAGGACGCAGTGGAGATCGGGCGGGGTGGATTCGGGGAGGTGTACCGGTGTACCCAGCTCTCGGCGGATCGTACGGTCGCGGTGAAGGTACTCACCGGTGAGCTCGACGAGAATCGGGAGCGCTTCTTTCGCGAGCAACGTGCGATGGGGCGGCTGACCGGGCACCCGAATATCGTCGACATGCTGGAGGTCGGTGAGACCGGCCGCGGTCACCCCTACCTGGTCATGCCGTATCACGATCGCGGCTCCCTGGATGCGCGCTTGCGCCGCGATGGTCCGCTGTCGCTGGCAGAGGCGCTGCATCTGGGGGTGAAGATCGCCGGGGCGCTGGAAACCGCACATCGGGCGCAGGTGCTGCACCGTGATATCAAGCCGGGAAACATCCTGCTCACCGAATACGGCGAGCCCGCGTTAGCGGATTTCGGCATTGCCCATATCACCGGCGGGTTCGAAACGGCGACCGGCACGATCACCGGATCACCGGCGTTCACCGCACCGGAGGTACTCGGTGGGGACCCGCCGAGCCGGGCTTCGGATGTGTACGGGCTGGGAGCCACCTTGTTCTGCGCACTGACCGGGCATGCGGCCTTCGAGCGCCGCAGCGGCGAGCGGGTGGTCGCGCAGTTTCTGCGAATCACGCAGCAACCGGTACCTGATCTGCGTGAGCAAGGAATGCCCGACGACGTCTGCGCGGTGATCGAGGCGGCCATGTCACGCGAACCGCGGGACCGCCCCACCGCTGCGGCATTGGGCGAGCAAGTCCGTCAGGTAGAGCGCGATCATGGTTTCGCGGTCGACGAGATGGCGCTGCCGACCGAACCAGGAGCGCCCGCGACATCGGCCGCGGTGATTGGGAACAGTGTTCCTGGCCGAGGCGTCGATGGGTTGCGTGTGGGTGTGGGGAATGTGCCGTTGGAGCTCACCAGCTTCGTGGGTCGGCGCATCCAGGTGTCGGAGGTGAAGAACGTACTGTCGGTGTCGCGTCTGGTGACGTTGACCGGTATGGGTGGGGTCGGCAAAACCCGGCTCGCGCTGCAAGTCGCTCGCAAAATGCGGCCGCATTTTGCCGGTGGCGTGTGGCTGGTCGAGTTGGGAGAGCTGCGCGACGCGGAGTCATTGGTCGATGTCGTGGCGGCCACTCTCGGTCTGCGCAACCAGACCGGCGGGCCGATGCTCGAGGTGCTGGTGGACTTTTTGTCCGCCCGGGAGCTGCTGCTGGTGTTGGACAACTGCGAGCACATGATCGAAGCGGTCGCGGAGCTGACCGAGTCGCTGCTGCGAACCTGTCCGGAGGTGCGGATTCTGGCGACCAGTCGGGAGTCGCTCGGCGTCGGCGGGGAGTCGGTGTTTGCGGTCTCGCCACTGGCCGTCCCGGCTCCGGACAGTGAACCGTCACTGCGGAGTCTGGCCCGCTACGACGCGGTGACATTGTTCGCCGAACGAGCTGCCGCGGCGGTGCCGGGCTTCGAGGTAACCGACGGCACCGGGCTGACCGTGGCCCGGATCTGTGCCCGACTGGATGGGTTACCGTTGGCGATCGAGTTGGCCGCGGCCCGGTTACGGACGATGTCGCCCGAGCAGATCCTGACCCGGCTGGACGACCGCTACGCCTTGCTGACTCGCGGGAGTCGTGGTGCCCCCGTGCGGCAGCAGACACTGCGGTGGTGCATCGGCTGGAGCTATGACCTGTGCACGTCGGTCGAGCAACGGTTGTGGGACCAGCTTTCGGTGTTCGCCGGCGGTTGCGAGCTCGATGCCGCCGAGCAGGTGTGCGGCACCGATCTGACCGAGGCGGAATTGCTCGACGCATTGTCCGCGCTGGTGGACAAGTCGATCCTGATCCGCGAGGAAACCGATGGCACGATCCGCTTCCGGATGCTCGAAACCGTTCAGGAATACGGCAGGGAGCAAGCCGAGAACAGCGGAGAGTGCCCGGGATACGTTCGACGGCATCGGGATTGGTACGAGCGGATGGCACTCGCGGCAGAAGCGGAATGGGTCGGCCCGCATCAGTTGCAGTGGGTTGCCCGGTTGGAGCGGGAGCTGCCGAATCTGCGGAAAGCGCTGGAGTTCAGCCTGTCCGAGCCGGGTGATGACGGGTTGCGGATCGCCACTGCCCTTTACATGTTCTGGACGTTGCGTGGGCGACTCAGCGAGGGGCGCCGCTGGTGCGAGCGCGCGCTCGACCACACGACCGGTGTGCCGACCGCCGACCGGGCCAGGGCACTGTACGAAGCCCATGCGATGGCCACTATGCAGCGGGACATGCCAGCCGCCATCAGCAAAGTGGCACAGCTCGAAAGCTTGGCCGAGCAGGCGGACGACCCGATGGTCAGCGCCCTGCTCGCCCAAGTCCAGGGAAATAATTGTCTCGCCGGAGGTGATGCTGATCTGGCTCGCGCCGGTAGCCTGCTGGCCACTGCTATCGACTATTATGAGGCATCCGGTGACCTCAGATTACAGCTGCACGGCTTGATTTCGCTCGGATGGGTTTACGCACTACAGGGAGATGAACCGCGGGCTATCGCCTGTTACGAAAGAATACTCGCGATCACCGAATCCGCCGGTGAAACGCTGCTTCGGTCGTGGGGGTTGTGGGGGATGGGATTCGCCGTGTGGCGAAGCGGTGCGCGCGACCGCGCCGAACATCTGTTGCAGGAGGGTATTCGAGTGGCCCGACTGGTGTCCGATCCACTTGTCGCCACGGGCTGTTTGGAAACGCTGGCCTGGATCGCGGCGCAGCAGCGCCATGCCCGGCGCGCCGCCGTCTTGCTTGGCGCCGCCGATACGCTCAACCGCACCGTCGGCAACCTCATTTTCCTTTTTCCCAGTTCGCTTGTCCACCATGAGGAATTCACGCGCAGCAGCCGTAAGATGCTCGGCGCGCGAGCATTCGAGACGGCCCACCAGAATGGCGCCGCGATGAGTTTCGATGCTGCGGTGAGCTTCGCGCTCGACGAGCAAGCCGAAGCGACCGCGCCGCCGGCTCGTTCGGGAGGAAAACTGACCAAACGTGAGCGCCAGATCGCCGATCTCGTCGCGCTGGGTTTGACCAACAAGGCCATCGCCGCCCGACTGGTGATCTCAAAACGTACCGCCGATGGACATGTGGAACATATCCTGGCCAAACTGGGCTTCACCTCGCGCGCACAGATCGCGGCCTGGGCCGCCGAGCAGCCCGAATTCTGAAGCCCTTGCGCCATATGCCCCGGCCCGGGCAGCGTCATCGATCCGGCGTTCGGTTGTGCCTCGGTGCGGTCGAGATGAGTGGCCGCCGACTTCGCCCCGAGCGGGAGCCCGCAGGGTATCGAGCGTGATCTGTCGCCTTTGAGATAGCGGTCGAAGAATGCTGCCGAGTAGCGCATGTAGACCTCGGTTTCGCGGAAGTCCGCCAGGTTCCATGGCGGGAAGAGCTTGTTGATGTAGGGATTGAGCGCTGCGAAGTCGGAGATGAGGAAGCGATCGGTGTGGCTGATCTCGATGAAGTGCTTCCGCCGCCGCCGGCCGCGGTGTAGGTCGTCCATGGTGGTTCGCCCGACGCTTCCGAGTAGGCGTCGGCGCCGGTGAGGAACATCAGTGGGATGTCGATATGTGCGGCGGCGTCGGCGATGCGTGTGTTGCTGATGAACGGGCGAGGCCAGCGGGAGGACACGCTGATCCGGGGATCGCGCGGGGCGAGCGGGCTGTCGAGAGCGCGGGCCGCGGGCATGGCGCAGGGGTCGATGTCGACCACCCGGACTTGTCGGAGATCGGCCGGGAGCGGGGCATACGGGTGGCGCAGTCGATTGCCATGCCGCCGTTGAGCAGGGGGTAGGCGGCGCCCAGCGAGTGCCCCGGCATCCGGACCTTGGAGGGGCCGATCGACCTCGCGAGCGGCGCGGCGGTGTCGTCGTTCGCTGCAGTGTCATGTCGAGAGCCATGAGGATCTCCCGGGGTCGATATGTCATGCCGAACCGCATCCATGCGATCGCGGAATCTCGGGCGGCGAAACCACGAGTTCAGAGCGCGAAAGCGACCACAGGACTGCGCGTCTACCAGGATCAAGTATCTGACAGTATCATCGGTACAGGATCAAAAGATCAGATATGATGGTCTGATCGAGACGTGAGATCGGCATGACCGTAATTGATTTCCGGAGGGCGAACGGAACGTGGGCCACTGCACGAGCAATGTGTGCGACCTCGATTTCGATCTGTTCGAAGTGCTCGGTCTGGAGACGATCCTGTCTGCGGGTGCCTTCAGTGATCTCGATCCTCAGACCGCGCGGACGATAATCGCCGAGGCCGCGGGCTGGCTGAGGGGCCACTCGTCGAGTCGTTCGCGGCCACCGATCGCACTCCGCCGGAGTTCGTCCGACCCTCACGGGTTCGACTGCCCGAGGCCTTCAAACGCTCCGTGCGGGCGTGACAGGAGGCTGGCTGATGGTGTGTCGGCAAGTCGGGGCCATCGGAGGCATGCCCGCCCTCATGTGCCGAACCCTACTGGAATAACTGCTGATCTCCGCGCTCGATCGCAGAGGTGACGGTCACGCACATCCGCCGACGGCGCGGGAGGCGGTCTCCGGTACTTCGACCGCGCCCTGCTGCGCCGCACCTCCGAACTCGCGAAGGTCCACAACCACGGGCATGGCCGTGGAGGGCTGGCATCCATCACCGCTCAAAACCATAACTTGTGATTGAAGGGTCAACTCATGGAAGTAGTGACTACAGGTTGCTGGCTGCTGCGCTTCCGCTCCGACATTCCGCGAGCCGACGCGAGCCGCTATTGGGCGACAGAGCACGGTGACATCGCGGCTCGCATCCCGCACGTCATCGAGACCGTCGAGCGACACTTCTCCCGCACGGAGCGGGGCTTCTGGCCCAAGACCCCGCGGTGCGCCACCACCATTCCCGATGACTGGAGCTTCGACGGGATGCCGGAGCTGCGCCTGACGCTCGGCGGGGCGTTGCGGGGGTTGCGTTCCCCTGCCGCCCGCGAGATCGGCTACGACGAGCAGAACGTCTTCTCCACATCTCTCGGTCACCTCGGTCTGCCCGGTTCGTCGCGCTGGTGGACCGGCGGATTCGGCGATCGGACCCTTGACACAGCTGTCGTGTTGATGCGCCGCCGGGCAGGAGTGTCCCGCGCCGACTTCGCGGACTTCGTACACAACGTGCTGGCCCGAGCGCTCCTCGAGGCAGGAGCAGCCGAGCTGCGATCCCACGTGTTCGCCCCTTGGCTTCGAGCTCTCCACAACACGCCGGGCGTCGGTCACGACAATCCCGCTCACCTGCGCTACCACGGAGCGTTGGTGATAGGCGCGCGGCCGGACGAGGGCCTCCCGGCATTACTCGAGTCCTCGCCTGTCGTCTATGCGGTCTCGCACCAGGATCGGTTCTGCACCGCCATGCACGCCTACAAAGTCGAGCAGTCGATCCCCCTCGTGCTGGCGGGTCGACCGGTGCCCGCTGTGGAGCGAGGTTTCCGCGAACTCACCTCACCGAGCCGTCCCGGCGAAGACTGCGTAGCCCAACACTCCGCCGACAGCCCGCACCGTCACAAGGATCGGCATGAACCCAGCGACCGCGACCCCGTCCGTCCGCTGTCGTCTCCGCTTCCCACGAGCACCTGACCAGTCACAGACAAGTGGCGGCACGAGACGAACCCGGAGAATGGTCTTGGAAAATGCATCGGCTCGTTGATGGTCGTGAAGTACTGTGCGGCGGCAGCGATTGCCACAGGGGCGGTGGCGAAGACCTGACCAGCCAGGGTGCCCAGGACAGCGCCCGCGGTGACCCCGGCAATGCACCCTGGACGCCGGAGGGCGGGCTGTCGAACACGGTGGCCAGTGCGCCGGTCAGGGTCGCGCCCGGGGCGCCTCCGATTGCCCAGCCGCCCGCCCCGTCGCCAAACAAACCCGTCGTGGTGCCGACGGTCGCGCCCATCTGATGGTGTTGGTCAGACCACTCCACGCGGCCTGCGCGCGCCGTCGGCCGGTTGCATAGTCGATCTACGCGGGATCTGACGCGGCGCCGATGCGCATCATGTGGATGACTTGATTCCGCTGTCCAGACTCAGACCGTGAGGAAGGCGCGAGTTACCTGGTTGAAGTAGTCGGCGCGTTCCCATTGCACCCAGTGCCCGGCGTTCGCGGCGAGCAGCAGATCGCAGTTGGGCATGATGTCGGCCAACATCTTTCCGCCGCTCGGGCGGTTGACCTTGTCGGCGCTGCCCCAGATCACCAGGGTCGGAGTGGCCAACCTGGCCAATCGGCTGTCGCGTGTGAAATCCATCCGCCACAGGGTGCGCAGCGCGGTCGGTCCCGAGGGGCGGCGCAGTGGTGGATTCGCGATGACCTCGGGGTCGATGCTCGACTGGTAGCGGGTTTCGATGACCTCGTCGGGTACCGCGCTGCCGTCGAAAACGAGGTCTTCGCGGATGAAGGTCTGCAGCTTCTCGCGGGAGGGGCCGGAGCCGCCGTAGTACGCCAGTAGGTGTTGCAACCCGGCGGTCGGCAGTGCGCGTGTGGTGCCGATCCCCCCGGGCCCCATCAGGACCATGCGGTCGACACGATCGGGGGTGTCCAAAGCCAGTCGAAGCGCGCACGCGCCGCCGTAGGAGTTGCCGACCAAATGCGCCTTGCGGATCTCCAGGCGACCGAGCAGGCCGCGAATGGCGTCGGCCAGATAGCCGAACGGGTCGTTCTGGTCGACACCTTTGCTGGATTGTCCGTAGCCGGGCAGGTCCGGCACGATCACCCGGAAGTCCTTCGCCAATTCCGCGATGTTGCGCGAATAGTTGGAGACTCCGGATGCGCCGGGTCCGCCTCCGTGCAGCAGCAACACGGCCGGACCTTCGCCGGTCTCGGTATAGAAGATCTTGTTGCCGCGTACCTCCACCGTCTTTTCGATCATCGCTGGTGTCCTCATTTCACTGCTCCTTGTGGGTGGCTTCGATGAATCATCATGCTGATTCGGATATTTCGGCTGCCACCGTGAGTCCCTTCGGCGGTGACGGCAAGGTTTCGTTCGAATTGGCGGCGGCGTAGACGAATCCATCGGGTCGCAGCGCCAGAACTGTCGCGTCGTGTCGGCGCATCCAGTCGACCAGGATGTTGTCGAGATCGACGGTGGCCCCGTCGGATATCGGCGACTCCGCGGGCCATAGCCGCATCGTCGGTACCCCAGCTGCTGTCCATTCGGCCCAGTCACAAGCCGGTCCGAGATGGAGCACTCGCCACCCCGACCCGATCACACTATCGAGTCGCGCACGGCCGCCGACTTCGTCGAGCACCCAGGGCTGCGGTGGAAGATGCCCCACCGCTGCGTGTTTCGACGGGGAGAGGAATCCCTTCGGGTAGTGCGCCGCTGGAAACCATTTGGCGCTGCGGAGATAGTCGCCGACGAACGGAAGTTGCATGGCTATGCGGAAGGCGAGATTACGCGCGGCGGTGACCGGCGGGCGTCGCTCGGTAATGACGCGACCGAAAAAGACCGCGGCCTTGGTCACTTCGCGGACATGCGGTTGACGTTCCACCTCGTAGCTGTCGAGCACGCTTTCGGGAAGCGATCCGGTGAGCACCGCGGCAAGTTTCCAGCACAGATTCGCCACATCGCGGACACCGGCGGCCATTCCCTGCCCGATCCACGGCGGCATGACATGTGCGGCGTCGCCGGCCAGAAAGATTCGGCCGACTCGCCACCGATCGGCGAACCGGACATGATGGCTGTATACGACGGCTCGCAGAATCTTGACTTCGTTCTCGGTGATACCTTGGTCGTTGAGCAGCCGCCATACCGCGGCATCGGTAACGAGTTTCTTTTCGTCTTCTCCAGGCAATACTGGAAACTCCCAGCGGTGATGACCGAGTGGGGTGGGGCAGTCCACGGCGGGCCGAACCGGGTTGCAGTGGAACCGCAGCCGATCGTGGGTCGGCCATTCGTTGATGACTTCGGTATCGATGACGACCCAGCGGTCCTCGTAGGTTCGTCCCTCGAAACCGACTCCGAGTAGACCGCGGGTCGGGCTGGAACCGCCGTCAGCGGCAATCACGTACGACGCGCGAATGCGCTCGAAGGTGTCTGTGCGTAGGTCCGCGACCAGCAATTCGACGCCGTCGTCGTCTTGACGGGTGCGCAGACATTCGTGTTGTAGAAGCACTTTCACATTCGGATACCGGTTGACACCCTCGCGGAGTACCTGCTCGAGCGCGGGCTGATAGATGAACACCTGCGTGGGGTGACCATTACCGCGGGGTTCCGGCACGAAGTTCAGAAACGAGCGCCCGGCTGCGTCGACGAATTCGAGCGGCTTACCCGCGAGCATGTCCTGCTTCAGGCGTTCGGCCAAGTCGATCCGCTGCCAGATGCGGAGGACTTCCTCGTCGGTCGCTATCGCCCTGGCTCGGCTGTAGATGGACTCGTCTCGTTCGATGACGACGACGTCGAGGCCGAGTCGGCCGAGAAAGTTCGCGGCAGTCACGCCGGACGGGCCGTAGCCGACGATCGCGACATCGTAGGAATGCTGGGCGGTCACGTCGAGACCTCTCGTCAATGGGGCTTTCGACCCGAAGGGTAGATCCGGGGTTGTTCCCGTAGCGGCAGTCATATTATGATGATTTCATCAGATAGTCAATGAACCATCAGTGATGTAGATAAAGTCAATGGCGGACCAGGGTCCTCCGCCGCGGCATGGTCCTCGGGTGGGGAGGGGTGATCGTCGCCATCGCACTCGACATCGTCGCTCGCCGTCGCGCCACGGTCTCTGACCTGCGCGCAGTGGCAAGATTCTCGTGCATTTCTGACCAAACCATCAGATTCGCTTGACAGAGTGTTGAATCGTAACTGATGATCTGATCACTAACGGTTGTGGAGGTAGCTGTGAGGCCCATCGCCAAAGGTGTCGGCATCGGACCGACGTCTCGGGTCGGCTTGGACGGAATATGCTGCGCGGCCGGGCCCGCTCCCGCGATGCCGAATCGGAAGGCGCGATCATGAGTGACTTTCTGCGCCCGACTACCGACGGATCGGTCTTCGGTGCAGTCCATTTGAGTTATGTTGTCGTGCAATCGAATCGGCTACACGACTGGTGGCGGTTCGGCTCGGACGCGATCGGGATACATGTCGACGAAACCGGTACGGACGTGCTGCGTTTCCGTCTGGACGAGTACGCCTGCCGTTTCCTGATCCAGCGGGGCCCCGCCGAGGATGTGATGGCCCTGGGCTGGCAGGTCGACGATCACGAGACGTTCGACCGCATCGTCGGCCGGGTGGCCGACCGTGGTGTCCCGATCATCGAGGGCACGCCGGAGGAGACGGCCCTGCGCGGGGTGGAGCGATTGTGGCGCTTCGCGGGCCCGAAAGGCCTGGCACAGGAGATCTTCACGGTTCCGGTGACCACACCGGAACCGCTGCGGATGCTCAGCTCCGGATGGGTGACGGGGGAGGCCGGAATGGGCCACGTCGCGATCGTTTCACGCGAACCGGAAGCGATGCGCGGCTACTACCACACGGTTTTCGACTCCCGACTGAGCGACTACATCGACGAGAACGTCTCCGGGTTGAAGATGAAGATCCGTTTCCTGCGGGTCAACGAGCGCCACCATTCGATCGCGATCGCCAACCTTCGCGGAGTGAAGATCGATCCGATTCGAACCCGAGTGCAGCACATCAATATCCAGTCCGCGGGCTTGGATGACATGCTCGCGTCCTTCCAGCGCGTCAAGGATCTGGGCTTCCGCATGGCGTGGTCGGTCGGTCAGCACACCAACGACCGTGAACTGTCGTACTACTGCGTGACCCCATCCGGCTTCGAACTCGAGGTCGGGTGGAACCCGATCGTGATCGGTCCGGAACTCGAATCCACTTGGGAGCCGACGACTTATCAGGGCATCAGCCTCTGGGGTCACACCCCGGTAGGGGAAACCGTGCTGGGCAAGTTCGCTCAGTTCGGCCAAGCCCTGCGCACGGTAACCACGCCGGAAATCACCATTCCAGAGCTCACGGGTGCTTCTGCGCGATGAGCACCAGCCCAGCCCATTCCCGAACCGCCACGGGTCTGGCAAATCGTTTCTCCGAGGAGTTCAGTGTCGCGTAGCGATTCGATGCCGGGCGGGTCGGTGACCGATACACCCGAGGTTCGGTCCGCCGCCGTTCGGCTGGCCGATGCAACCTTCCGCGGTGTCACAGTGCCGCCGGTACGTGATCTGATCGGCCCCGACGATGTGCGGTTGGCCTATGCGGTGCAGCGCATCGGTACTCGGGAACGGCTCGCCGCTGGTGCCCGTGTGGTCGGACGCAAGATCGGCTTGACCTCTCCGGCGGTCCAACAGCAGCTCGGTGTGGATCAGCCCGACTTCGGGGTGCTGTTCGACGATATGGATGTCACCGAAACCTCTGCGGCACAACGACCGCGGCTATTACAGCCGAAGATCGAGGCGGAGCTGGCCTTCGTGCTCGGTGCCGACCTCGACACCGATCAGCTGGACGCGATGAGCGTCCGCGGGGCAGTGGAATACGCGGTCGCCGCGCTCGAGATCGTCGACAGTCGCATCGCGGACTGGGATATCAGCTTCGCCGATACCGTCGCCGACAATGCTTCCAGCGGCTGGTTCGTGCTCGGCGCGCAACGGCTGTCACTCGATGATTTCGCGCCGCGCGAGATCGCGATGAATATGACGATCGACGGCGAGATCGTCTCTACCGGAACCGGTTCCGCGTGCCTGGGCGACCCGCTCAACGCGCTGGCCTGGCTGGCGCGCGCCACCCGCGAATTCGGTGACCCGCTGCGGACGGGCGAGGTTATCCTGTCCGGCGCGCTCGGCCCGATGGCACCGTTACTACCCGGAGCTCGCATCCATTCCGAAATCTTCAACGGCGCAGTAACTCTCGGTTCGGTCGACTTTACGCTCGGCCTTCCGGGAGCCGAGGCGGGTGAGCGGTGATACGTCCGCTACGCCGCGGAAACCGTCGGCAGAGCGTTTACAGCCGCGGTTGCGGCGGCAGCTCGGTCGAAGTCAACTTCTGCGCCGAACGCTTGTTCATGCCGAACATGCGCAGCACATGGCAGGTCATTTCGTCGGCCAGCTCATCGGCATCGGCGTCGGGGCGCGCATCCAACAGCTGCAACAGTCCGAGCAGCGCTCCGCCCGCCGCCATGATCGCCATATCCGGGTCCATCGGCTCGAAGCGGCCCGCCTCCTGGGCGGCCATGATGTCCCGGCGAGCTCGCGGGGCCAGACCCTCGTCACGCAGCAGTACCGATGTTCCGGAATTCAGCAGGACCCGCACCATCTCCGGAAGCTGCCGCTGCAACCGGCCGGTCATGCGGAAACTCACCGCGAATATCTCGGCCGGATCGTCGTAGAGCTCCACGATCGAATCCCGCATTTCGCTGTAAACCTGCAGCGCCGAGCGCACTGCCTCGTCGAACAACTGCTCCTTGGACTCGAAATGGTTGTAGAAGGAACCGAATCCGACGTCGGCCGCATCGGTGATCTCCTGAATGCTCACCGCGGACCGGCCTTCGGACAGGAACTTCCGTGCCGCGCCGAGCAGTGCGTTGCGGGTGCGCTCGCGGCGGCGGTCGACTCGGTTGCGCACCACGGGTTCGGCTGTCATCGCACCTTCTTCCACTCGAAAACGTCACCGGAATCGTATCTGAGGAAACCATCAAATGCGATTACGGTGCCAGTCAACTCTGGTGTGGTGTGCGCAACATTCCGCTCCCGCGACTTCCCTCCCCGCACTGCCGCCGTCGTTGCGTCGGCGGATTTCGCTGTATTAGTTGCCGATCTTCGACTCGGAAAGTGAGAATCCCTGTGCCGAATTCCCGCCCGCAATCGATCCCTCGGATCAGCCGCCGCAGCGCGATAGGCGGCGCTGTTGCAGGCACCCTGAGTGCGGCCGCCGCGGCAGCGCTGCCGGGCGTGCATGCGGCCCCGGCCCGCGCCCAGCAGCCGGCGCCGTCGGGCGCCTATCGGATCGACCTGCACGCGCATTTCCTGCCACCGGACTACCGTGCAGCACTGCTGGATCATGGTCACCTCACCATCGGTGGCTACCCGACGCCGCAGTGGTCGCCGGAGGCGGCAGTGGCCTTCATGGACTACTACGGCATCCAGGCCCAGGCACTGTCGGTATCGGATCCGGGGGTGTCGTTCTTGACCGGTAAAGAGGCCAGCGATATGGCCCGCTACTGCAATAGCTATGCCGCCGGGTTGTTTCGGTCGAATCCGTCGCGATTCGGGGCGTTCGCTGTGCTGCCGATGCCCGATATAGCGGCCTCGATCACCGAGGCGATCTACGCACTCGATGACCTGCACCTCGACGGTGTGGTCCTGCTCTCGGCCTATGATGGTGTCTACCTGGGTGATCCGCGTTTCGAACCGCTGATGATCGCGTTGAATCAGCGCAACGCCTACGTCTTCGTGCACCCGGCCGCCATTCCCGATTTCGCCAAGCCGAAGCTGGCGCTGCCGGACTTCCTGGAGGAGTTCACCTTCGACACCACTCGGGCGGCGACGATGATGATGGTCACCGGAATGACGCAGCGTTATCCCAACATTCGCTTCCAGCTCGCGCACGCGGGCGGGACTGTGCCGTTCCTGTCCTGGCGCATCAGTGTCGCGTCGCAAACGGTGCTGGACGAGCTGTGGCCGCAAGACCTGCCGAAACCGTCCGTGCTGGACATGAAGAATCAGATCTCGCGGTTCTACTACGACACCGCACTCAGTGGCTCGGCCGCCGCCATGGCCAGTGTGCTCGCCGTGACGAACCGTGATCACATCGTCTTCGGCTCCGACTGGCCCTTCAGCGCGCTCACCCTCCCGCAGAGCGGTTCCCACGATCCTGCACCCGGACTGAGCGAGGTCTTCGACGCCGATCAGCGCATGGAGGTCGAACACCACAACCCGCTTCGGCAACTGCCGCGACTGGCCGCAGTGGTGAATGGCTGACCAGGTCGAATCGTCCGATACCGCAGTTGTATCGGTCCGCGCCGTGATGTGCATCGGTCACGGAGCGGGTGCGCGCCGTTCGCCGAGCACGTCCACGCTGCTACAGATTCGGCAGCGTAACTAGAGCTGTTGCCCCCGAACAGTGTCCAGGCAAGCGCGCTGTTCGGGGAACGCGACAAATCGTGAAGCGGACGCGGCGTATGTGCTCATCCGCGCGGCGCAAGGTTGTCGGTTCCGCGGCCCGGCCACCAGGCCGCCGACGCCGCGGATCTGCCGCGATTGGCGCAGGTGTCAGGCACCCGGCGGGTGCCGTTGCCGACTGGTAGTCAATGGATCGTCGGCTGCGAGTGCGACCAGCCGCAGCTCGGTGAGCAGTGGTTCTACATCGAAGAACAAGCGGGTCTGTGCGCGGGTTGGGATCGTGATACTCCCGTCTTTCAGCGTCCGAATAGGAGTGTGATGACAGCATCCGCGTGGGTCTCGACCACTTCGCGTGCTCGTGGGTCGACGCCCGCGAGGCGGCGGCACTCGGGTGCCAGGACGAACATCGTCGACGCCGCGCCGGTGAGGATGTAGTAGAAGTGCTCCGCCGGGATGTTGGGCAGATGACCGGCGGCGACCAGGCGAGCGAACATGGCCGTCGCCTGTTCGTAGCGGGGGCGAACGTGCTTTTCGACCAGCCAGTCCATGCGTGGGCCGTCGGCTTTGCCCTCTTGGTTGATGATGCGATACAGCTGTGGATTCTCGGCCGAGAAGTAGATGTACTCGCGGACCAGCAGCTTGGCCACGCTCACCTCGTCGACACCGCGCAGTCCTTCCGTGCGAGCCGTCATCACTCGGGCGAGGGCTTCGAACAGTCCGTTTACCGCTGACCGCCACAACTCGTCCTTCGAGCTGAAGTGGTAGTTGAGCAGCGGCTGTGTCACTCCGGCTCGCGCCGCGATATCCCGCATGGACGCTCCGTCGTATGACAGTTCGGCGAACAGGTCCAGGGCAGCCGCGAGAATCCGTGCTCGGGTGGCGTCGGCCGAACGCCTGGTTGTTCGTCCTGTCGTAGGCACCTTGGTCACGATTGAATACTAATCAGTTGATCAGATTATTGACAGCAAACTTATCAAATGATTAGGTACGACGTGATCCCGCTCACGATCTTCTGCGGTGGCGACCGTGCAGTGCGGGACCTGCGGGGAGCCGGCACAGAAACTGGGCCGCGGTGAGACGAAGGAAGTTGGATGCAAAATGTCGACGCGGACATCCGCGACGCACACTCGGCCGGATTGCCCGCAGCCCTGGCGCCTGCTGCTGGGGATCGCCTCGGACTGCTGTCATTGCGTGAAACGCTGGTTGCGAGCGTGGTCGCCAATGTAGGCACGCTCGGGCGAACCCTGCGCTCGGCTGTGGAGGCGACGGTGATCGCGAGCGTCGACTTGATACGGGGTCGATTTCTATGGCGCGAAACCCTCACGCAGGCGTGGTTTCTCATCAAGGTGACCGCGTTGCCTGGTGTCTTGATGGCGATTCCGTTCGGTGTGACCGTGTCCGTTCAGGTCGGCAACATGGTCGATCAGCTCGGCGCGGATTCGCTGATCGGCGCTGCCGGTGGGCTGGGAGTGATCAAGCAGGGCGCGCCTTTGGCTACCGGCCTGCTGCTCGGTGGGGCCGGCGCGGCTGCCGTTGCCGCTGATCTGGGCGCGCGGACGATACGCGAGGAAGTCGATGCGATGCGGGTCATGGGGATTGATCCGAGGCAGCGGTTGGTCGCCCCGCGTATCGCCGCTATTCTGCTGGTGGCACCGCTGCTCAACGTGCTGATCATCGTCATGGGTGTGGTCGCCGGGTACCTCGTCGCCATCGCGGCGCTTGGGGTGACGCCGGGCAGTTATTGGGAATCGTTCGGCGCGTTCACCGGTGGCGCGGACGTGTGGGTCTCGCTGGGCAAGTCGATGATCTTCGGATATCTGGTCGTGAGCATCGCATGTCAGCGAGGACTCGAGGCCAAGGGCGGTCCCCGCGGCGTCGCGGACGGGGTGAATGCGTCGGTGATCCTTTCAGTGGTGACGATCGCGGTGGTGAATGCCGCGATTACTCAGGTCGCGGCCATGTTCTTGCCGACGGAGCTGGCATGACGGCATCCAGCTATACGGTGAAGGGCCTGCGCTGGACACGCACTGCGCGTGGGCGGGTATGGGCTCCGATCGACACGTTCGGGTTCGTGCTCGGTTTCTGCTGGCAGGTGCTGGCATCCATTCCCCTCGTGCTGAAGCATTACCGGGCGCAGACCATGACGCTGATCACGGATATGACGTGGGGTCGTGGCGCGGTGATCGTCGGCGGCGGCACGGCGGCGGTGATGGGGATCATGGGCGTGGCGGTCGGTGTGACGACCGGTATCGAGTCCTACAGTGCGCTCGATCTGGTCTCGCTCGGCCAACTCACTGGTGTGGTCTCGGCCTTCGCGAATACCCGCGAGCTTGCGCCGATCGCCGCAGGTATCGGGTTCGCCGCACAGGCGGGCTGCCGAATGACCGCCGAGATCGGGTCGATGCGGATTGCGGAGGAGATCGATGCTATCGAATCTTTGGGCGTTCGATCGGTGCCTTTTGTGGTGACGACCCGGGTTATCGCGGGGCTGGTCGCGATAGTGCCGACTTTTCTGATCGCGCTCATTCTGAGCTATGTGGCCAGTGCGGCCATCGTCGTGCGGCTGCACGGTGAGCCGAGTGGTGTGTACGACCACTACTTCGACATGTTCGTGGTGGGCTGGGATATCGCGGCCGCGGTGATCAAAGTGATGGTGTTCGCGGTGGCCGTCATTGTGATCCACTGCTATCAAGGCTTTTTCGCGACGGGCGGACCACAGGGGGTCGGCATCGCCTCGGGCCGGGCCATCCGGGCCAGTCTGGTGGCGATCATCGCACTGAACATGGTGATGACGATGCTGCTGTGGGGGTTCACCGCCCCTGTCCGGTTCGCGGGGTGATCGGCGTGCCAGTGTACGGACTTCCCGGAACAGCGGTCGGTGCGCGTGGCGCGCGAGCGATCGGCGTTGTCGCCGCCGTCGTCTCGGCGGCACTGCTGATTACCTGGTCTGCCCTTCCGCAGGACGATGACGGGACGATCTCGGTCGCTGTCCTCACCGACGAGATCGGAACTGGTATCCAGGTCGGCGATGACGTGCGCCTGGACGGCGTGCAGGTCGGCCGGATCGAGGCGATCACGTCCGCGGACCGGCATCAGCGGATCACGTTGGGGCTGTACCACAGCCAGGTATCCGGGCTGACCGATGCGCTCGGCGTGGATTTTACGCCGGGCAATCTGTTCGGGGTCTCCGAGATTGATCTGCAAAGGGGTATCGGCGGACGTCCACTCGCCGCGGACGCCGTCGTCGATCTCACCGGCCCGCAGGCCGGGCGTGCTCGTGACGCGACGATCTCGATGTTGCTGAACCAGGTCGGCTCGTTCAGCAACGACGTGCTTTCCCCCGAGCTCGTCTCGGTGCTGCAGCGAATTGCTGGTGGTACAGCGGCATTCACGCCACTGATCGAGACGATCGTCGCGCTCACACGATCGATAGCCGACACCCAGCGGTTGCCGAGTTCCTTCCTGATCGGCCAGTACGGCTCGATGCTCGGCGGGCTGCCCTCCACGGTGGACGGCCTACTGCAGTTGCTGGGGTCGGCCTACAACTCCGAATACATGCGCAGCCCAGGCCACATCCAGAAGTTCGACGCGAGTGTGCACATGCTCGAAAGCGAGCTGATTCCCAGTATCGTGACGCTGTTGACGACCAGCGAGGAGTATTTCGCTGGCACGACGGCAGCGCTGGTGCCGGTGCTCACCGTGCTGGCGCGGACCGTGCCGGCTCCGGACCGGTCCAGCCAGGAGTTCGGCGAGCTGCTCGACCGACTCGGTAGGGCGATGCCTGATTCACCGCATGGCCCTGTTTTGAGAGTGAACCTCGACCTGCGCGGAGTGCCTGGTTTGGCCACGCCGTTGAATGCGGCGCTGAGCGCTGAGCGGGGGGTGCGATGAAAGTCCGGTCGTTGGTGATGCGGATGGTGCTGTTCGCGGGCGCCATGGTGCTTCTGCTGATTGGGGTCTTCCAGGTCATCGATCGTCCGGTGACCGGCGATACGGACACCTACACAGCGGAGTTCGCAGATGCGAACGGTCTCAGAACCGGCGACGATGTGCGACTGTACGGAGTGCGGGTCGGCAAGGTCGGTGAGATCCGGTTGGCGGGTGCCCGGGCCGCGGTGCGGTTCACCGTTCGCAGCGCCTATCCGCTGTTCGACAACAGCACCTTTGCCATCCGCTACCAGAATCTCAGTGGACAGCGGTATCTCGATATCCAGCACGCCCATGATCCGAGCCGACGACGAGACCCGAGTCAGCGGATCGGCACCGAACACACCATTCCCTCGTTCGATATCACCAAGGTGTTCAACGGCCTGGAACCGGTACTGGCGCAACTGACTCCAGCGGACTTGAATCAGTTCTCCACCAGCATGTTGGCGGTCATAGAGGGGTCGGGTAGCGGATTGGGCCCGGCGTTGAGCGCCATCGACACATTGAGCAACTACGTCACCGACCGGCAAACAGTGATCACCACCCTGGTGCGCAACCTGGGCCAGGTCGCGCAGCAGCTCGGTGGAAAGTCCGGGAACACAGTCCAATTGCTGCGCCAGCTGACGGCCATCTTCGTCAATATGACTCAGCGGATCGGTGGGCTGGTCGACTTCTCCCAGCAGATTCCGCCGGTTCTGCGGCCTACCGACCGCCTGCTGGCCAGCCTCGGGCTGACGCCGTCGCCGAATCCGGATATTGATCAGTTGCTGCGGAGGGCATTTCCCGATTCCGACCGGACAGTCGAGACATTGAGCCGTCTGCCCGCGGTCCTGCAATCGCTGTCCGCGTTGATCCCCAGCAATGTGCCGGGCCTGCAACCAGGCTGCGCACATGGTGCCGCGCAACCGCCACAACCCCTTCAGCTGCTCATCGGTGGACAGAGGATTTCGCTGTGCAACAACTGATTCGGATCAGGCCGATACGCGGGCGCCACCCGCGGCCCCCGCTGACCGACGCCGCCCGCAAACGGGGCGATGTCCGCTGGGGGGTGGTCGCGCTCGCATCCGTGCTGGTGCTTGCCGCCGCACTCGCATGGGTCGACCGCGTCGATTTCGGTGCACGGACGTATACGGCGCGTATGTCCGATGCCGGTTCGATCCGGGTCGGCGACGAAATCCGGCTCGCTGGAATCCGGGTCGGCACTGTGAAATCGCTGACGGCCCGAAATGGCGAGGTAGAGATGCGGTTCACGGTCGAGGGTGACGTCTTCGTCGGCGCCCAGACCACACTCGACGTGCGGATGCTCACCATCCTCGGTGGCCACTACGTGGCTTTGATCCCCGGTGGCAGTGCGCCGCTGGGCGAGGCGGTCATCCCGGCTGACCGAGTGGCACTGCCCTACAGCTTGCCCAAGGTTTTCCAGGAGGCAATTCGCCCGGTCAAGGAGGTGGACGGGGACACACTGCGCCGCAACGTCGCGGCGCTGAACTCGTCGATCACGCGCAGCCCCGAGGCGGTCGGCAGCACATTGACCGCTATGGAGAGCGTTATCGACATCATGAACCAGCAAAACGCCGAGATATCCCGCTCGCTGTCGCTGGCCGATGAATACCTCACCGCGCTCAACGGCGGCAAACAGGTGCTCATCACCTTGATCGGCACCCTCCGGACACTCGAGACGATCGTGGAGAATCACGGACTGGAGATACACGAGGCCCTCACCGTTCTCGCAAGGGTGCTCGACCGACTGGCACCCCTCGGGCAGGCATGGCAGACAACGTTGAAGCCGATGGCCCACCCGCTGGCCGATGCGATCCAACAACTGGATCGCATCGGCGAGAAGATGCGCGACCTGCTGGATTCGCTGCACACGCTCGAAAGCCGACTGACTCAGATCGCTTCGCCGGACGGCCTCGCGATCGATCACTCCACCACCACATACCAGGCCGCCGGAATCTGCGTGCCCGTGCCGGGAAGGGTGTGCTGATGCTGAAGCGCCTGTTCGCCGCGCGTGGATTTGTCACCGCGGCGACAGTTCTCGCCCTCGCCGCAGTGGCCGTAGTCGGCTACCGGATCGCCCAGCCCACCCCGCCGATGCGCTCTTACTGCGCACTCATGCCCGACAGTATCGGGCTCTACACCGGCAGCGATGTCACCCTGCTCGGGCTGCCCATCGGGCGGGTCACCGACATCCGGCCCGACGGCGCCGGCGCGCGCGTCGAGTTCGAGATTTCAGCCGACCGACATCTACCCGCCGATGTGGGGGCCACCACGCTGTCGGACACCCTTGTCGCCGACCGCAAACTCGCCGTCGTCGAGACCGCGACATCGAGCGGTCCGAACTGGGATCCGGCACGCTGCATCACCAAGACGCTGACACCCAAGAGCATGACCGAAACATTCGATGCGCTAGGTGATCTCGCCGAAGAACTCAACGGTGGCACCCATCCGGACCAACCGGATCTGCTCGCGCAGGGCTTCACCGCACTCGACACCGCGACCACCGGACGCGGCCATCAGATCAATGCCATCATTCACAAACTCGGCTCGGCGCTGAACTCACCGGATGCCGCCATCGGCCATCTCGGCGCCCTGATCGACGCGTTGGCCGAACTGGCGCACAGCGCCGCGAACGGCTGGTCCGACATCGAGAACATGCTGACCCGGCTGACCGCGAGCCTGAATGCCGCCAACTTCCTGGTGGTACCGCCGCTCGTCGATGTGTTCGACGGCATGCGCGATGTGCTGCCTCCCGTCAACGAAGCAATCATCGCACTGGGTGGCCCACTGCTGCGCAAGCTCGACGCGGCGGCCGACCAACTTCCCTTGCTCGCTGCGGGATTGGGCTCGCTGCGCGACCTGATCGTCATGCTGCCACCACTGGTACAAGCATTCACGACCGCGGCTGACCCGCACACCGGACAGCTGGCACTCACCTACGCACCGCCTGTCGTCGCTATCCCGGATACGGCCGCTCCGCAAGTCTGTTCGGCCATCAACGCGCTCGCTCCCGGCCGGTGCACCGACGCCGCGGGCGGGCTGGTGTACACCCAGATCGTGCCATTGGTACTCGGATCAGTAGGTGCGCGATGAAATTTCGTAGAGTCTTGATCACCACAGTGGCGTTGGCCCTGACGGGTGGTTGCGGTATCGACCCCGCCACGATCGAAGTACCCGGCACACGGGTCGGTGGACAAACGTATCAACTGCACATCCAGTTCGCCGACGTCCTCAACCTGCCGCCCGGCGCGAAGGTATTCGCCAACGGGGTGTTGGTGGGCAATCTCGACAGCGTGCGGATCGTCGACCCCGGTGCCGGAGATCGACGCACGGGCTACGCGGTGGTCACCCTCGATATCACCGATTCGGTGAAACTGCCCGCCAGTACTATCGCCGAACTGCGGCAGGCGACTCCGTTGGGCGACATGCACATCGCACTCACCTCGCGCCCCGACGACACGGGGCCCTTACTGGCCTCGGATGCGACTATCCCGATCCACCAGACCAAACAGTCCCGTCAAGTAGAGGACAC
Source organism: Nocardia gipuzkoensis (assembly GCF_021183645.1). Lineage (NCBI taxonomy): Bacteria > Bacillati > Actinomycetota > Actinomycetes > Mycobacteriales > Nocardiaceae > Nocardia > Nocardia gipuzkoensis. The sequence continues at coordinate 3,320,222 of NZ_CP089225.1, forward strand.
CCTCGCCGGACTTGCGACCGCGATGGGGAGCGGAGCCATCCTCGACATGCAAAACGTTGTGCGCCAGCTCAATACCGCCCTGCCGCCCGATGCGTCCGACACCGCCCGCATGTTCGGTGTGCTCGGCAACGACCTGCGTGATGTCGCGGACAACCTCGGCGAGGTCGACTCCTTCCTCAACGGACTGGACGTCAACGCGACCACGATGCTCGCAGACGGGCCGCTGCTGAACCAACTGCTCGATGATTACGGCGTAGAGCATGTGACGGCCGTGGTCAGCTCAATCGTCGGGGTGCTGAACATCATGTCCGCTCTCGGGCCGGTCGCCACCCAAGCGGCCTGGCTCGCCCCGGCCATCGCCGCCCTCGACGATGCGGCCCACGCTATGGTGCCGCTGCTGTTCACGAACCGGCCGCTGGATCTGCACGCCCCGTCGAACCTGAGCAAGCTGACTGCGCTGATTCGGGAGAAGATCATCCCGTTCACCGAGCACGGCCCAAAGATCGACATTGTCGGTGCGACCGTCGCCGATGCCGCGGCACCGGACGTCCCGCGCGAGGACAAGGTGCAAGATATCCTCGCGACGCTGCGCATGATCGGAGTCGTGCGATGACCCGGAGTGCGCGCTCGATCAAACCGAGGTCGCTGGTGTCATCGGCGGCCATTGCCGCCGTCCTGCTCGCCGGGATCGGCTACTTGAGTTTCGGTGTGCTGCATATGGATCCGTTTCGCGACGACATCACGGTGCGTATGCTGCTCGCCGATTCCGGTGGGGTGGGTGCGAATTCGCCGGTGCTGCTCAGCGGCGTGCGGGTCGGCAAAGTTGCCACGGTCGATACGGTGCCCGCCGGTGTCGAGTTCCGGCTGCGTCTGGACACCCGATACCGCGTCCCCGCGTCGAGCACGGTCCGCGTCGAAGCGGTGTCGGCGCTGGGTGAGCCGTATGTGGAGTTCGATCCGCCCGGCCAGACCGGCCCATATCTGAGCGACAACCAACTCGTGGACACCCGCGGGATGCCGATGTCGATATCGATCCCACAGGTCTCGGTCCGGGCTGTACAACTGTTGCGCCAATTCGACCCCGCCACCATGAAATCCCTGATCGGCACGATAGATACGGCTATCACGGGCACAGGCGGCGAAATGCCACGCCTCGAGCGCGCGAACACCCTGCTGGCCGCCACGATCCTCAGCCGCCGCGACCTGCTGCACCGGCTGCTCACCGACATGCAGACGATGGGCGCGGACATGTCCTGGGCCGGGTCGAGTCTGCAGACCTCCGGTCGGGGGTGGCAGCAGTTCGGCGTCAGCATCGACGCGTTGATCATCGCCGCGTCCGGTCTGTTCGAAAAAGGCAACTCACCGACTGACTACAACACGGGCGACGGGATGGTGCCTTTCCTGCAGCGCCTCAACAGCGTAGTCGGCGAAACGGGGCCGTTGTTCCAACAGCTGACCCCGATGCTCCAACCGCTGGCCGACACCGCGGTACACGTGGGCGCGGACATCGACATCAGCGCCCTCATCTCGCAGGCCTTGGCCATGGTCGGCGACGACGCAGCCGTGCACCTGCGCATCAACGTCAAATAGCCGATAGGAGAGATCAGTGAGTACCCGGACCGACGACGAACTCGACGAGCACACGAGCCGCGCCGACAACGATGAGGTGAATACAACCCCTCGAAAAGTGCCGCGCCGCGTCGCGATTCGCCTCTCCACCGCGATCGCCGTGGTGCTGAGTATCATCGCCGTCGCCTCGATCACCGTGCTCACGGTACTGCTGGTCTCCGCACGCGGTGAACTGGCCGGCCAGGACGCGCGCGCTGCTGACGAGGACCACAGCAAACAAGTCGCGATGGACTATGCGGTCGGGGCCTCCACCATCGACTATCGCGATACCAAAGCCTGGTACACGAAGCTGAAAGCCAACACCACACCAGAGTTGGCCGGCCGATTCGACGCCACCGCACCCCAACTCGACCAGATCCTGATGCCACTGCAATGGACCTCCACTGCCCACCCGATCACCGCGGTCGTGACCTCGACGTCCTCGGGCATCTACAAGGTCAACGCCTTCCTGAACGTCACCTCGACCAGCGTGCAGACCCCGCAGGGCGGACAAACCACCGTCACCTACGCGCTGACCATCGACAAGAACTCCGGATGGAAGATCACCGAGGTCGGGGGCCTGGACGGCGCGCTGCCGATGAAGTGAGCACATGACCACCCGCACGGCGTATCCGCCATATCGGCATCGTATCCGGCGCACTTACCTCTCAGGATAGTGTCGAACGGATCGGATGCGGGCCGTCCAACTCGCCGCCGTGACCATCGACGCTCTTACCGTGACCGTCGATGACAACGTCGGTTCCGGCCTCCCGCTAACAGTTCAGGAGGCACAGTGCCCCCGGCTCAGCGCCAGTCCATGCATCCGGCGGATGGTGAGCCCGAAGTCAGGTTGGGTGTGGATCCGAAAGCTGGCGCGTCATAGCCGATCCAATCATTCCGCGCGCATGGCCAGCCTCTGCGAATCCGGCGGAGCAACCGACCCGCAAATGCATCGGCCCGTCCTTCAGCACACCCGATACGGCGGACATTGGCAATCGTACGAGTGGCATCATCCGAGAAGCTCCCTAGCGGCGCGAACTCTCTCCCAGGGCCTTGACCGTTGCCCCGATGATGTCCTTGACGGCTTGCAGTAGCGCCTGCTCCTCGACCGAGGTATACGGCTCGGAGTAGAACCGCCAGAGCGTGCGCTCGACCATCGAGTTGAGTGCGCGGACATGCGCCTCGGTGGCTGCCGATCCCGGCTGTGACCGCAGTACTGCGAGCGTGGCTTCCAGCCAGCGGTCCATTGTCTGTTGCCACAGCTCGCCGATCCTGGGCATGTCGCTCGACCTTTGCGCGGCGAAGCACATGACTGCAGTGTGCTGCCGCCAGAGCTCGGCCACGCGGTCGATCGTGTCGCTGATCAGGTCGTCAGTGTCGGCGTTGACCGGAACCTCGCGGATCGGGGCGACAAGCTCGTCGTAGATCGCTTCTACGAGCGCGATCGCTACCGACTGCTTGGAGTCGAAATAGAAGTACAGGGCCGAACGAGCGATGCCGACGCCCTTCGCGATGGCGTCCATCGTCATGCCGTCGAAGCCCTGCTCGTCCAGCTGTCGCTCGGCCACCTCGAGGATGCGCTGCTCGCGCAGGTCCCCGCGCGAGGGCTCGCGTTTGCGCTGCGCACGTCGTGAGGCCGTAGTCATCTCCCGATTATTGCATGAGTTCGAGTCGTTTTGACGCTATGTCGATTATGCGTCGACGCAGCGTTGACTTTTAGTTGATGGTGTGTCTAACCTCATACAGAACCGCCCCTGGTGGCCCCTGAAGCGCAGCCGACGACAGCAAGGAAGCAGTCATGCAACACACACTGAGGACCTCGGTATTGGTGGCCGGAGCCGGCCCTGTCGGCGCCGTCCTGGGGCTCGAACTCGCCCGGCTCGGCATTGCCAGCACCGTCATCGAGCGGCGGGACACGATCGCCCCGAACCCCAAGTGCATCACCACCAACGCACGGACCATGGAGTTCCTCCGGCGGCTCGGTCTCGCCGACGCCATCCGCGCGGCCGGCCTGCCCGATGACCACCCGACCGACGTGGTCTACATGACTACGCTCGCCGGGTACGAACTCACCCGATACGTCATGCCATCCCGCAATGAGCTCGGCGACCCGGAGGTGCAGGCGATCGACGCAGGCTGGCCGACCCCCGAACCTCAGCACCGGGTCTCCCAGCTCTTCGCGGAGCCGATCCTGCACGACGCCCTGCGGGAGAGTTCGGCCGTAAACTTTTGCGAGAGCACGGAGCTGGTCGCGTTCGAGCAATCCCACGACGGGGTCCGATGTGTCGTCCGAGACGCCGATGGCCAAGAGCGAGTTATCGAGGCCGACTTCCTGGTCGGCGCCGACGGAGCCAACAGTCTGGTGCGCAAGGGCATCGGTGCACGGTTGACTGGTATCCCCGAGGTGGCGCGCGTCGTGACGGTCTTTGTGCGGGCACCTCGCATCACCGAGCTCGCGGCCAAGGCCCGGCTGGGGTTCATGTACCGGTTCGTGGGGGGCGAAGCGCCCATCAGCATGGCCGCGATCGACGGTGAGAACCGCTGGATCTGCCACATCGTCTTGCCGCCGGGGACAGACGACGCGAGCTTCGACCACGAACGCGCGATGTTCGCTGCCATCGGCGAGGAGTTCGAGTACGAGCTGCTGAACCGCGAGGTGTGGATCGGCCGCGCGATGGTCGCCGACCGGTTCCGCGACGGGCGGGTGTTCCTCGCCGGCGACGCCGCCCACATCTGGATCCCGATGGGCGGATTCGGTATGAACGCAGGCATCGCCGACTCGGTGGGGCTTGCCTGGATGCTGCGAGGCGCACTGGAGGGCTGGCTGTGCGAGGACGCCCTGGAGGCGTACGCCGTGGAACGTGCCTCGATCGGGACGATCGTTGCCTCCCATGCCGCGAAGATCACTCGCGAGCTGCAGGCGATCGAGATCCCCGCCTCCCTCGGTGAGGCCACCGAGGAAGCGGCAGCGCTGCGCGAAGACATCGGCAACCGCATTCGCACCGTGAACCTCGCCGAGTTCAACAGCGTCGGCCTCCAGCTGGGGTATGCCTACGCGGACTCGCCCGTCATCTGCTACGACGGCGCTACCCACCCGGCGGTCGCGCTCGACCACTATGAGGAGTCGAGCCGACCGGGGGTGCGGGCTCCGCACGTGTGGCTGTCCGACGGTTCCTCGCTGTACGACAAGCTGGGCGACGGCTACGCCCTGCTCCGACTCGGCGCAGACGCCCCAGCGGTCGCTGACTTCGAGAGCGAGGCCGCGGCGCGTCGGGTGCCTTTGACGACTCTGCACCTCGTAGAGCCGGAGGCAGTGGCGAAGTACGGCGAGGCCCTGGTGCTGGTGCGCCCTGACCAGCACGTGGCCTGGCGCTCGTCGACCTCCCCGTCAGCCGCGGAGGCCGCGGAGGCATGGGATCGCCTTACCGGGGTGTCGGTGCGCCGGGACCGCGTGCCGACGCTGCCCGCCGAGGAGGTCGGTTCCGGTTTCCTGTTCGGAGAGGGGCCGCGCTGGCGTGACGGCCGCCTGGTCTTCAGTGACATGACCGGGGGGCGCGTCCTGCAGTACGACCCCGCGGACGGCGAGATCACCGGACTGCACGAAGTGCCCGCCATGCCCAACGGTCTGGGCTTCCTCCCCGACGGTCGGCTCGTCGTGGCGTCGATGTTCGACAGCGTCGTCTACGTCGAGGGCAGCGAAGGCCTCGAGCCCTACGTCGACCTTTCCCACCTGACCACCGGCTACCTCGGTGACCTCACCGTAGACCGCCTCGGCCGCATCTACGTCGACGACACCGGAGCTCGGGTCCTCGAGGGCGAGCCCCCGGCCGCGGGCCGGCTCATCCTTGTCGACACGGACCTGTCCTCGCGCGCCGTACTCGAAGGACTGCTGTTCCCCAACGGCCTTGCACTCTCGGCCGACGGTGACGTGCTCCATCTCGTGGAGTCCTTCGGCTTCCGCCTGCTGACCGTGCCTGTGCATGAGGACGGCGGCCTCGGCCGGCCGGAGGTCTTCGCGGACCTGTCGCCAGGCACCGGGGACGGCATCGCGCTCGACCCGAACGGCAACATCTGGGTGTGCTCCCCGATCCTCGCCGACGTCGTGACCTGTTACGACGGCACCGGCCGCGTGAGGGCCCGGGTAGTCATGCCGGAGGGCGGAGAGCCCGTCGCTTGCGCCTTCGGTCGCGAGGACGGTCGTGATGTCCTCTACATCGTCGGCACGGACAAACTCCCCGAGGGTGTGGACCACTTCGCGGCCATGGCGGCCAAGCAGACCGTCGGCCGGCTGTGGAGGGCTGACATCACCGACATCACCGCCGCGACCATCAAATCCGCCGCGACCGGGGAGCTCTCGTGACCAAGCCGATCGCCCACGAGGGGCTGATTCGTGTCAGCGCCGAGCGGGAGATCTTCTACGCCGACACCCGCACCCCTGGTCCGGTCGTCGTCCTCCTGCATGGGGGCGGACCGGGAGCATTCGGCGTGTCGAACTACTCGCGCAACATCGACGCCCTGGCCTCCAGCTTCCGGGTGATCGTGCCGGACCTGCCCGGCTACGGCCGCTCCACCAAGGGAGTCGACCGTGATGACCCCTTCGGCGACTTGGCGACCAGCATGCGTGGCCTGCTCGACGCCCTCGACATCGAGCGCGCGCATTTCTTGGGCAACTCCCTGGGCGGTGCCTGTGCCCTGAGGCTCGCGCTCGACAGCCCACAACGCGTCGACAAGCTCGTGCTCATGGGTCCGGGCGGGATCGGCACGACCCGGAGCCTGCCGACGGCCGGTCTGAACCATCTGCTGAGTTACTACACGGGTGAGGGGCCGACGCTGGCCAAGGTGGAGACGTTCATCCGGGACTACCTGGTGTACGACGGCAGCTCGATTCCCCAGGAGCTCATCGAGGCTCGGTACATGTCGAGCATCGAGCGCGACGTTCTCGCACATCCACCACTGCGGCGCCCTTCCGGCCCGCTGGCCCTCCGCAAGGTATGGCGGATGGACTTCACCCGCGACAGCCGGCTGAAGTCTCTGACCACTCCGACCCTCGTCATCTGGGGGACCGAAGACAAGGTCAACAGGCCCGAGGGTGGCAGGATGCTGGCCCGGACGCTGCCGAATTGCGACCTGCTCATGCTCTCCCGCACCGGCCACTGGGCTCAGTGGGAGAGAGCCGATCTCTTCAACACGGTCATTCGTGCATGGCTGCTGGACGAGTCGTGAAGAGCGTCTTCGGCGATGTGCGCCTGGGATACCTGGTGGTCGAGACGCGGCGGTTCGGGGACTGGCGGCGCTTCGGCGTCGACGCCGTCGGTCTGCATGTCGACTCGCTGGGACCGGACGCCCTGCGCTTCCGCATCGACGAGCATGCCTGCCGGTTCCTTATCCAGCGGGGACCGGCCGAGGACGTCCAAGCGATCGGGTGGCAGGTCGACAACCACGAGTCCTTCGAGCAGGTGCTCGGGCGGGTCACCGCAGCGGGTGTCCCCGTCGCCGAGGGCACTCCCGAGGAGGCGGCGCTGCGCGGCGTCGAAAGGCTCTGGCGCTTCCCCGGGCCCAAGGGCCTCGTCCAGGAGATCTTCACCCGGCCCGTTACGACGGACTCGCCGTTGGAGATGGTGACCTCTGGCTTCGTCACCGGTGGCGGAGGGATGGGACACGTCGCGTTCACCTCCAAGAAGCCGCACCAAGTTCGCGGTTACTACAACCGCGTTTTCGACGCCCGGCTCTCGGACTACATCGACGAGACCATCAGCGGCGTGAAGCTCAAGATCAGGTTTTTGCGGGTCAACGAACGTCACCATTCTGTAGCAGTGGTCTCCGTGCAGAACGTCCCGGGCGACCCGATCAGGACGAAGGTGCAGCACGTCAACATCCAGGCGGCGACGCTCGACGACATGGTCCAGTCCTACCAGCGGATGAAGCAAACGGGCTTCGCCCTGTCCCTTGGCGTGGGCCAGCACACCAACGACCTGGAACTTTCGTACTATGTCGAGACACCCTCGGGATTCGACCTCGAAATCGGGTGGAACCCGATCCTCGTCGACGAGAACACCTGGGAGCCCACCACCCACCAGGGCACCAGTATCTGGGGCCATCAGCCCGTCGGACAAACGGTCTTCGACATGCTCGCCCGGCTGAAAATCCTTGCGCGGTCGCTGAGTCGAGAAGAGGAGGATGTACCCGAGCTGTCGGGGATCGGGATCGGCGATAACTGATCCTCGTCGGCCCAGCTGTCCGACACGAATCTCACCCAGAGATTCGTAGGCCCGCGACCAGAGCCGGAAGGTCGTGGATGTCGACCGCGGCGGATGTCTTCGAACAGGGTCGCATCGAGTAGGCCGGGGATCGGGTCGCGCCAGCCGGTGAGCCGATTGGGCGAGTTCGTCGTCGGCGCGTTCCGGAGGTGCGCATCGGATTCCTGTCGTCGCCGTTCCGATTCGGCCCCAGGCCGACCACCATGGTGTTCACCCAGCCGGACAACCATCCCCGTCAACAAGACCGATAGCGAAGCTCGAGGGCGACCGATCGCTGGACCACGACCGATACTCCGTGATAGCCGAACGCGCCGAGCTGTCCGAGCAGGGACAACATCCAGTCGCTCCCCGGAGAGTTGGCACCATCTCTGCTTGGTGTTCGCCACGCCGTGTTGGTGGTTGATGGGTCATTGGTGACCGTTCAGCTTGTGTGGCATCCGCAATCGACGCGTCGCGCTGAGAAGCAAGTGGATGTCTGTGGTCTGACCGCAGTGTTGGTGGGCTGCGCGGTCGACTCGCAGGCCCCTACGGGATGCCGACGTTACCGATGCCGTCATCGTCAAAATCCTCGTTCTGTGCGCTGACCGGGTGATGACGGCGTCATCACTCAGGTGGTATTTTCTGTTGCGAAATGTAGTGATACGTCGCGAAAGTGCAGTTGAGCGGCGGTGATACGCGCAGGTCAGCTCGTTGAATTGGTCGTTTTCAGTGGGGCACAATGGGGTTCGATTCCCCCAGGCGGCTCCAAGAAACGCCAGTTCAACGGCGTTTTCTCGTACGTTGGAACGGGCTCGGTGTGCGCACCGTCGTCATCACCCGCATCTCGAGGCGATGTGTCTTCCGGCAACCGGAAGGTTGACCATGGCATCCGCGCCGCGAAGTTCGCCGAAATCTCACCGGTGGTCAACCCCTTCGCAGTCAACGACAGCACGAGTTCGTCCACCCGGACAGGCGGCGCTGACGCTTCTTGACTACCTTCGGCTCGAGCGGGAATCGTATCCAGCGCACGCCGATGGCGGCCGATTCGGCGCCCATCACGCGGCGCGGCTATTGCTCCCGCGTGGAACCGAAGCTGACGTCGGTCACCCACCGTTGTCGGTCTATTCGATCAGGACGTTTGCTCATCCGCCGCGGCGTTCGGCTGCTGACAGGAGGGTCTCGGCGGCGTCCCGTGCCCTGCGCGCGGCCTGGGGGTCGTCGTGCATGGCGGCGGTGACCATCGCGCCGTTGGCCAGGATCAGCAGCTGGTCGGCCAGCGCTTCCGGAACCGGGCAGTCGGCGATGAGATCGGCCAGGTACTCGCGCACCGCGAGTTTGTGCTGCCTGGCGATCCGGCCGACGTCATCGACTGTGCCACCCAGCTCCCCGACCGTGTTGATGAACAGGCAGCCCCGGAAACCGGTTTGCGCGAACCACTCGAACAGGAAGTCGAACACGGCCAACACCCGCTCCCGGGGCGTACGCGCACGGGCATCGACGAACTGCGCGATCGCCTCGCGCACCTCGCAGTCGCGGTGCTCCAGTACGGCACGCACCAGATCTGCTTTCGAGGGGAAGTGGTGATAGAGACGTTTGAGCGGTAGGCCCGCGGCGTCTCGGATGGCGTCCATGCCCACCGCTTGTATGCCGCGGTCGTTGAATAGACGCTCGGCGGCAGCGAGTACCCGTAGCGCGTCCGATTCCTCTTGCACAGCGCACTCCCTTGCGTAGAGAACCATCGTTCTCCTAGACTAGCGAAGCCGGTTGAGAACGATCGTTCTCAACCGGCGTCGGCAGAGGAGAACCACCTCCTGGGCTCGGACGTTCCGGCCCGAACCGGCAGGAAAGACATCCGTCGGCCACTCGGCTGCGGAAACATCGAAGGAGAGAAACATGACCCGAGAAGCTGCGACCAAGACCGCGGTAGTCGTGCTGAGCGACCCCGCGGGCGGCGACGAAGCCCTCGGTCGCGTGTTCAACGCACTCGCGGCTGCCTACGACTTCGATCAGGCCGGCGACGAGGTCCGTGTGCAGTTCCACGGGGCGGGCACGCGCTGGCCCGAGCTGCTCGGTGCGCCCGATCACCCGGCATACGAGGTCTACCAAGCAGTGCGCCATACCATCGCCGGTGCCTCCTGCGGATGCGCCGACGTCTTCGGCAGCAGCCAGGGCGTGCAGGCCAGCGGTATGGACCTGATCAAGGACAACCCGCTGCCGGGCACCTCCGGCCTGGCCAGCCTGCGCGCCCTGGTCGACGACGGATACCGCATCCTGTCGTTCTGACCATGGAGCACTTCTTCGCCCTGACGTTCGGACCGGATGAGCAGGCGCACCAACGTCGGCAAGGTTCATACGGCCGCTACGAACGCTCACTTTCCGCCGCGCCCGTGCCCGATGGCATGGGTGCGGCGGAAGCCGAGTTCCTCGCCCACCGCGACAGCTTCTACCTATCTTCGGTCGGACGTAACGGCTGGCCCTACGTTCAGCACCGTGGCGGGCCGCCGGGCTTCGTCAAAGTGCTCGGCCCTACCCGGCTGGCGTGGGCCGAGCGCACCGGTAACCGGCAATACATCACAGCCGGTCACCTCGACAACGACGACCGCGTGGCGATGATCGCGATGGATTATCCGAACCGTAAGCGGCTCAAGATTCTCGGGCATGCGCGGTTCGACCCCGATCCGGACCCTGAAACACTCGACCGAGAAGGCATCGACGGCAAACTCGAAGGCCTCATGACCGTCGAGGTCGTCGCCTTCGACTGGAATTGCCCGAAACTCATCACTCCACGGTTCACCGCGGATGAGGTACGCCTTTTCACTGAACCGCTGCGCGAACGCATCCAGCAACTGGAAGCACAATTGGCCGCGCAGCAAGGCTGCGAAGGACAGGCTCGGCAGTCTGCGGCGGATCGCAACCGTGGTCCGATGAGCTGAACCTGGATTCGGCAGGAAGGACCGACTGATGCTGTAGACACTCGACGCTCCGATCGGTCCACCTCCGGCGCGTCGGCAGGGGCTTCGCAGTGGCGGCGCGCCGGGCGCTGCTCGAGCGGCTGATGCCCTCGATGACAGCCGACAGTCCGGCGAGTACGGTCAATGCTCCGTCGGGCGAAATGGCGGCCAGCCGTCGCCCCACTCCACGTTCCTCGCGCTGCGGTATGCCTCGCCCTGTCGCTTCGAGACGAGGGTCGGCAGTACGCCGTCGTCCGGTGTGCACACCTGCATGGAGACCAGACCCTTGCGTTTGAGTGGATGCCGCAGGATTCGGCCCGGCGCGGGCTCGTACGCGGTCCGCGAGGCGATGACATAGGAGAACTTCTCGTCTTCGTGGCCGAGTTCGCCGCCCTTCAACCGCCTATGGAGGGAGGTCCGGTTGATCCGCGTACTGAAATGACACCAGTCCGTGCCCGTGGCGAGCGGGCAAACGTGCTGGTGCGGGCACGGGGCCACGACGGCCATTCCGGCATTGACCAAGACGTCGCGGGCGGCCAGTATCCTGCTGTGGCCGTCCGGGGTACCCGGCTCGATAACGGTCACTACTTCCGCCCCCTCGGCCGACCGGGCGACCAAGGCTGCCTGCTCTGCCCCGGACAGTTCGCTGAGTACATAGGAGATCGTGACGAGGTCGGCTTCGCCGAATACCTCCCGTTCGGCGAACGAGGTCCGCCGCCATACGGCGGAGCGCAGCGCCGCGGCGTCGGCGCCGGTCGCAAGCCTGCGTCCGAGCTGCAAAGCCTCGTCCACCTGATCGAAGACGGTCGCCTCGGCCAAGGAGGGGAACAGTTCGGCGGCGGCCCACAGCGCCGCGCCGGTACCCCCGCCGACGTCGAGCAGCGTCACCGGTCGGAAGCCGGGCGCCTGCTCGGCGAACCGCTCGAGCGCGCTGCGCACGGCGGCCCAGGTAGCGGGCATGCGATAGGCGGCGTACGCGGTGACGTCGGCAGTCGATGTGAGGATCGGCGCCGAGGCCGGACGCGGGTCTCGATACCGCGAGATCAGCCGCTCGACCGACGCGGCGAGTTGCCGCTGAGGAACGCCCGCGCATGCCCGGTCGAGGGCGGCGACGAGTTCGGTGGGCAGCTCCACCCCGTAAAGCTCCTCCGTGTGACGACTGGGCCGCCATTCTGTCATGGCGGCCCGCGCCCATTGGTCAGCGGTGACCGGCCAGGAGGAGCGCGTTGCCGGGGGCGGCGATATCACGGGGGACACCTCCGCCTCGCTGGGTTCCGACACGTCGGACCAAGCGGCCAGGACAGCTGACGACGACCGTGGCGGAGTGCCTGCGGCAGAGACGGCGACGACCGACCGTGGCGGAGTGCCTGCGGCCATGACGACTGACGACCGACCGTGGCCGAGTGCCTGCGGCAGAGACGGCCCGGACCGTGGATCGGTTCGGCTTATCGGCTGTTCGTCGCTCAGGAAGCCCAGGGGCCGATGCCGCCGACCTTCTCGATGCGGATGCGGGTGAGATACCCGGGCGGCGCGTCCGCTGGGGGGAACTGGGCATCTGGGCTGGCCAGAGTCTTGGCGAGTTCGCGGAGTAGTTCGGGTGCGCCGCCCTCGACGACGCGGGCGCTGCCGGTGATCGAAAGGTACGGACGCATCACCTCGCCGCGTTCCTGGGACAGGATTGTCACCGCGACGCGGGGGTCGCGGCGGACATTGCGGATCTTCTGGTAGACGCCGAGGTGGGCGGTGACGAGTTCATCGCCGTCCGGGGTCGATTGCAAAGCCACCCAGACGACCGATACCTGTGGGCTGCCGTCCGGGTTGATGGTCACCAATGTCGCGTCAGCGCCGGAACCGATGAGTGCGCGTGCGGCGTCGTCGAGTCTCATGTGCTGTTCGACTGTCCGGTCGGCGCTTTCATTCCCGCGCGGGCCTCGCAGATCTGCCGGTGGTACCGCGCGCTGCCGGCGAAGATCGCGACGCAGGCGCGCGGTAACCGCCGTGACCGGGCAGAACAGTCCGCTGGACCGGACTACGTGACGACGAAGACTCCCTTCCCGGGAACGTGCGGGAAGTTGGTCGCGATCAGGACTTCCACCCGGCCGAGGCCGGAAGGTATGCGGACCGGGACCCAGACGTCCGCGACGTTCTCCTCGGCCGGTGAGTCGTCACCGAGCCACATCGAGGGGAGGGTGCCCAGCTCGCCGGTGTCGGAGTTCCGCCACGACACCGTGACCTCCACACCGCAGGAGCCGCCCGGTCGGTCGGGGGTGAAGACGAACTCCGGACGGATCCAGAGCGTCGCGTTGTCGGCGTAGTTGCGGTCGGGGTCGTATTGGGCGGCGATCATGCCGATGCCCGCACCACCGCCGCCGCAGAGGGTTCGCGCCGGGGGGACGCCGAGGGGTAGCGCCGATGCGGACGGGGTGGTCACGGCAAGTGCGCCTATGGCCAGAGCCAGGACCGCTACACCACGAGAGACGTTCACCGCTGCTCCCTTCGCCGGAACCAGAACTTGTCTGTCTGAGTGTCGACTGGAGTTCGCTGTGTGTTAACGGTTCTGGTGAAAATGGGAGCCTGGGCGGCGGGAAGCTGAGCCATCGCCGCTGGATACGTCTGTTCGGCGCGCTGATTTCCTTGATGGACGTCCAGGAGAGTATTTGACGGGCAAACGGGACGAACGCGAACTAGGTGTACTGACCACAGAGGTTGGTGACGGCGTGTCGGGCTGACATGGCGAAGACCTCCGGGTGAAGTGCGAGCTGTCTAGGAACGCATTCACCAATCGGAGGTCTTCGTGTCCCACCGTAATGCCCCGTTGTCAGAACTGGGCCGACTGCGGCTTGCTCGTTGTGTCGTTGAGGACGGTTGGCCTTTGAGGCGAGCCGCCGAACGATTCCAGGTCTCAGCGACCACGGCGAAACGGTGGGCCGACCGCTATCGGACCGACGGCGCTGCCGGTATGGCCGATCGATCCAGCCGCCCGCACCGCAGTCCGCGACGAACCCCGGTGCGCACCGAGCGGCGCATCATCAAACTCCGCCTTCTGCGCCGGTGGGGACCGGCCCGGATCGCCTACCTGCTCGGCCTGCACCCGGCCACCGTGCATCGGGTCCTGGCCCGCTATCGGCTGGCACGGCTGCGGTGGCTCGATCGCGCCACCGGCCGGGTGATCCGCCGCTACGAACACCCTGAACCCGGCGACCTGGTGCATGTTGACATCAAGAAACTGGGCAACATTCCCGACGGCGGCGGACACCGCGCCGTGGGCCGCCGCACCGGCGGACGCAACCGCGCGCGCACACCCGGAAAAGTATTGCGCCGCAATGGAAGCAGCCATGTCGGCAACAGCTATTTGCACAATGCTGTCGATGACCACTCCCGCCTGGCCTACTCAGAGATCCTGAGCGACGAGCGCAAGGAAACCGCTGTCGCGTTCTGGCGACGCGCACGCAACTACTTCCACACCCACGGAATCACTGTCCGGCGGGTGCTCACCGACAACGGCTCCTGCTACAAATCCCAACTCTGGCGCGACACCCTCATCGAGACCGGCATCACCCACAAACGCACCCGCCCCTACCGGCCACAAACCAACGGCAAGGTCGAACGCTTCAACCGCACCCTGCTCGAGGAATGGGCCTACGCCCGCCCCTACCGCACCGAAACCGAACGCCGCAACACCTTCCCCGACTGGCTACACACCTACAATCACCACCGCGGCCACACCGCACTCGGCGGACACCCACCAGCCAGCCGCGTTCCTAACCTCTCAGGTCAGTACAACTAGGCGGTCCCGCGACACGGCTGCGGGCACGGCGTGGAAGTAGATCCCACGCGGTGCGCAAGTGGTTACGGTCGTAACCGACCTGTGCGTCGGTCATGTGCCGACCACGGGCGTCGCGCCGTCGAGCCCGGCGTTGTCGCGGGAGACCGTTGCTCCTGGACCGGGCGCCGTTGACCGGCCCAGGAGAACGTCCTCCGGGGTCAGCCGGCGACTGCGGAGCGCAGATGGGCGCGCTCGGCGATAGCGGCCAATTCCGCGTTGAAGCGGTCGGCGGCTTCGATATTGCCCAGGTGGCCGGTGGGCCATACGTGGTACGCGGCCAAGTGGCCGGTTTCGGCGAGCGCGTCGGCGATGCGGCGCGACATGCGCTCGGGCAGCAAGCGGTCGTGCGCGCCCGCGATCACCGTGGTGGGCACGGTGAGGGATGCGGCGGCTTCGGCGAGATCCATGTCGGCGAGGGCGGCGGCATGCCTGCCGCGCGTGAGCGGTCGGCACGACCGCACGATGCCCAGCGCGAATTCCACCTGGTCCGCGGTCGCGTGCGGCGTCATCACGCGCGCCTTGAGCAGAGCGCTGGCAGGCCAGCCGCCCGGCAGCGGGACCGGGGCGGTGAGCAGCGTCTCCGCGACGATCATCGGCAAGCGCACGGTGGCGCCGAGCACGGTGATCGGCCGGTCCGCCAGAGTCAGCGGCTTGTTCAGCAGCGGAAGCAGATCGGTGTCGTAGCGGATGTTGCCCGAGGAGCTGTTCAACAGGACGGCAGCGGCGGCCTGCTTGCGGACCTGCTCCGGATAGCGAGCGGCCCACGCCTGCACGGTGATCCCGCCCATGCTGTGGCCGACCAGTACGGCGCGCTGTCCGGGGCGCAGCGTCGCGTTCAGGACCACGGAGAGATCGTCGGCGAGCGAGTCCTTGCTTGGCGCCGACTTACCGATTTCACTGGCGCCGTGGCCGCGCTGGTCGTAGCAGACCACGCGATACCGGTCGGCGAACGCGTTGATCTGCGGGTTCCAGTACTCGATGCTGCAGCTCCAGCCGTGGATCAGGACGATGACGTCGCCCTCGGCGGGACCGTACGCGTGTACTCGGAGGCGAGCGCCGTCCTTGGTGGTGACGGGGATGACCGCGTGGCGGGCGGTCGGTGCGTTCAATGACGCGGTCCCGAAGGTGCGGGACCGAAGTCCGGCACGGTATTCGGCGGTCAGCGCACCGTTGTACGCGTCCGCCAGCGTCCTCATCGACTTCACCAGCATCGAGCACTCCTTTGTGTCCACCGTCACCGTACAGTGCAAGCAGAGTGCTTGCTAGTGCTAGCGCTGTAGGACGGTATTCCTGGTCTATATCGGGGAGTACCCCCGGATTCGCACCGGCAAAAGATCATTTCGGGATGAAACTTCGTGCGCGATGTAGTGGGCTTGTCGGAGTCCGATGCGAGGATCGCGGCATGACCGCCATCCACCTCGCCCCGCCGGTCCCGGTGCTGCGCATGTTCGACGTCGCCCGGGCTTACGAGTTCTACCGGGACTACCTGGGATTCACGGTCGACTGGGAACATCGGTTCGGCGCGGAGTTCCCGCTCTACGCGCAGGTCTCCCGGGCCGAGGCGATGGTTCATCTCAGCGAGCACCACGGCGACGGCACGCCGGGAAGCGTCGTGTGGATCGCGGTCGGCGACGTGTTCGCCTGGCATGCCGAGCTGGCGGCCAAGAGCTACCGCTATGCCAACCCCGGTCGTCCGGAAGACGGTCCGGGCGGGCCGGGCTTCGAGCTGGTCGACCCGTCCGGCAACGTGCTCCGGTTCGCACAGCCGAAGTAGCGCGGCGCTGCTGTGGCGCCCGCGATCGCCGCACGGTTACGGTTGACTTCGTGGAGATCGCGCATACTGCCCCCGGCCCCGCGTCGGACCTGGAGCCCGAGCCGAGGACGGGTTGGCGCGGCGTCGGGCTCCCCCTGCTCGTGGCAGGAGTCGGACTGGGCGTCGGCGTGCTGTTGCATCTACGCGATCCGCACGTCGAAGGCTCCTACGGCACCTGCCCGGTCTACGCGCTGACCGGCTGGTACTGCCCCGGCTGCGGCGGCATGCGGGCCGTGCACAACCTCACCGACGGGCAGATCATCGATGCCCTGCACAGCAACTTGCTCGCGCTTCCGCTGGTCCTCGCGTTCGCGGTATGGGTGACGGACTGGACCATACGGGCCTGGCGTGGTCAGAAGATGAGGCTGCCATCGATCAGCCGGACCACGATGTGGACTTTCTTCACAGTGCTGGCGGTCTACACGGTGTTGCGCAATACGCCGTGGGGAACCTTGTTCACACCGGTGTAACAAAGCGCGACGGGGGCATCCGAAAGTATGAACGATTCGCTGAAGACCAGGGTGCGGCAGAAATTGCTGCGCCAACTCGGAGAGGACCCGCGGGACGCCGAACACGACGACCCGCGGCAGATCGCCGTCGAAACCGATCTGGACGCGCTGGCCAACGTCCCGGAGGACGATCCGCTCGTGGAGGAGCTGGCGGCACGCTATCTCGTGTTCTGATCAGGCGATCGAGGCGCCGCCGTAGGGCGGCAGCTGCGGTAGTCGCTCGGCGCGCAGCCAGCTCTCCCACAGGGATCGCAGCGGCACCAGGCTGTAGTGCCCCGCCAGGTCGGTGAATTCCTCGGTGGTCACCGACGCGTGGCGGTAGCGGATGGTCCACTCGCGCAGCAGGTCGAAGAATGCCGAGTCGCCGAGTTCCAGGCGAAGCGCATGCAGGGTCAGCGCGCCGCGCTTGTAGACGCGGTCGTCGAACATGCGCAGTGGTCCCGGATCGCCGACGACGATGTCCTGAGGCTCGCGGGAGAGGTTGTGCCGGGCGGCGCGAGCCAACTGATCGGCGGTGGGTCCGCCCGCCGCCTCCGACCAGATCCATTCGGCATAACAGGCGAAGCCTTCGTGCAGCCAGATGTCACGCCACTGCCGGATGGTCAGGCTGTTGCCGAACCACTGGTGCGCCAGTTCGTGCGCCACCAGCCGTTCGGCGCCGCGGCGGCCGTCGCAGTGGTTGGCTCCGAAGATGGATATGCCCTGCGCCTCGATCGGAATCTCCAGCTCGTCGTCGGTGACGACCACGGTGTAGTCCTCGAACGGGTACGGGCCGAACTTCTCGCTGAAGACCTCCAGCATCTTCGGCTGGCGAGCGAAGTCGTAATCGAAGTTGGCGCGCAGCCGCGGTGGCAGCACGGCGTGCATCGGCACCGAGGAGTGCGAAGAACCGACGCGGTGCTTGCGATAGTGGCCGATCTGGATGGTGGCCAGGTAGCTCGACATCGGTTCCGGCTGCTCGTACACCCACGTGGTCTGACTGGCCTTGGTCTGCTTGCGCAGCAGGGTCCCGTTGGCCACCGCGTAGTACGGCGAATCGGTGGTGATCGAGATCCGGTAGCTCGCTTTGGAGCTCGGGTGGTCGTCACAAGGGAACCAGGACGCCGCGCCATTGGGCTGGCTGGCCACGAGCGCCCCCTCGGTCAGTTCCTCCCAGCCCACATCGCCCCACGGCCCGCGCACCGGTTTCGGCGCGCCGCCGTACTGCACCACCAGCGAGAGCACGCCGCCTGCCGGAATCCGCTGGTTCGGCGCGATCACGAGTTTGCCGTGCTGGTGGGTGAACTTCGCGGCCTTGGCGCCGTTGACCGACACCTTCGTGACGCTCAGCGCCTGGGAGAGGTCGAGCGCGTACCGGGGCCGCACCTCGGTGGTCACCGCGGTGATCACGGCGCGTCCGGCGAGCCGGTTGGCGGCCACCCGATAGGACAGTTCGAGTTCGTACCGGGAAACGCGGTACCCCCGGTTGCCGTTCTGCGGGAGGTAGTCATCGATGGGGGCTTCGTAGAACTTGCCCGCCATCAGCGCGTCCCGGGATCGCCCGTGAACCAGGGCGCGATCGGGTTGCCCCACCAGCGCGTCGAAGCGGGAACCGCGTCACCGCGCATGACCAGGGAGGCCGGGCCGATAGTGGCGCCGTCGCCGAGGGCGGAGGCGGGCAATGCCACGCAGTGCGGCCCGAGGGTGGCGCCCGCGCCGATGGTGACGGTGTCCATGGCCATGATCCGGTCGTGGAACAGGTGGGTCTGCACCACACAGCCGCGTTCCACGGTCGCGCCGTCGCCGAGAGTCACCAGATCCGCCTCCGGTAGCCAGTAGGACTCGCACCATACCCCGCGGCCGATGTTTGCGCCGAGACCGCGAAGCCAGAGGTTCAGGACGGGCGTCCCGGTCGCCGCACGCGCGAACCACGGCGCGGCAACCGTTTCCACGAAGGTGTCGGAGACCTCGTTGCGCCAGACGAACGAACTCCACAGCGGGTGCTCCCCGGTGCGGATCCGCCCTACCAGCAACCATTTCGCGGCCACCGCGCTCGCTCCCGCGACGGCCCCCGCCGCGAGCAGCACCAGGCCGCTGAGCAGCGCGGCGGCCAGGTGGCCGAAGGTTTGCGCCAGCGCTGCCAGGGTGAACAGCACGCCGAGGCCGATCGCGAAGGTCACCAGAACCGGGATCAAGCGGCAGGTTTCGACGATGCCGCGGGCGACGCGCAGGCGGGCGGGCGGGTCGAAGGTACGCGCGGTGTCGGCGCTCTCCGCGGCGCGGCGCAGCCGGACCGGCGGGCTGCCCAGCCAGGACGAGCCCGCCTTCGCCTTCGACGGCGCCGCCGACAGCACCGCGACCAGCCCGTTCTTCGGGACACGGCGACCGGGCGCGGTCATCCCGGAGTTGCCGAGGAAAGCGCGTTTGCCGACCTTTGCCTCGCCGATGCGCAGCCAGCCGCCGCCGAGTTCGTAACCGGCGATCATGGTGTCGTCGGCCAGGAAAGCGCCGTCGGCGACGGTGGTGAACTTCGGTAGCAGCAGCACCGTGGACGCCTCGACGCTCTTGCCGACCTTGGCGCCGAGCAGGCGCAGCCACAGCGGGGTGAGCAGGCTGGCGTACAGCGGGAACAGGAAGGTGCGCGCGGAGTCCATCAGCCGCTCGGTGGCCCACGCCTGCCAGCCGACGCGGCTGCGCACCGGGTGGTAGCCCTCGGTCAGGCCGATGCTCAGCAGCCGGACCGCGATGATAGTCGTCGCGGCGTAGATACCCAGGCTGAGCAGTGTGGCGAGGGGAAGTACGGCGAACGCGCGCACGGCGCCCTCGGCGAGCGTGCCGCTGTCGCGAACGAACCAGGCGAGGAACGCGCCACCGGCGCCGATACCGAGAATCGGCATGGCGGCCAACGCCATCGACGTGATGCCGAAGATGCCGACCCAGTGCCGGGCTCGATGGGGTGTGTGCGGCGGCCAGCGGTGCTGGGCCTTGCCGACCTTCACCGCGGGCGAACCGGCCCACTCCTGCTCCGCCTTCACCTTGCCCGCTACCGCGGAGCCCGGGGCGACCTCGGCGTTCTTGCCGATCTTGGTACCGGGCAGCAAGATCGAGCGCGAGCCCACCACCGCGCCGGGGCCGATGGTGATCGGGCCGAGATGCACCACGTCGCCGTCGATCCAGTAACCGGACAGGTCGACTTCCGGCTCCACGCTGCAACCGTCGCCGAGTTCCAGCATGCCCGTCACCGGAGGGAGGCTGTGCAGATCGACGCCCTCGCCGATCTTCGCGCCGAGCGCGCGGGCGAACGGCACCATCCACGGCGCTCCGGAGAGGTTCTCGGCGCCGCTGGCCTCGGAAAGACGGACGGCGGCCCACAGGCGCAGATGCACCGAGCCGCCGCGCGGGTAGCGGCCGGGCCCGATGCCGCGCAGCAGCAGCCGCGCGCCGGCCACGCAGATCGCCATGCGGCCGGGCGGGGAGATGAACAGCAGGAACGCGATCAGCGTCCACCACCACGACAGCTGCGGCAGCCAGGGCAGCGAGCCGGACCACGCGGCGATGTTGCCGACGATCGCCAGCCAGGTGAACCACTGCAGTCCGGTGAGGGTGGTGAGCGGGATGGTGGCGAGCACCTGCGCCGCCTGCGCGGGCCGTGGGGTCGGGCGCACCGTCCGCTCGGCGACGGCTACGGCGGGCGTGGTCTGCTCCAGCAGGTCGGCCAGCGCGCCGAGGCGGGGATGATCGTAGACATCGGCGACGGCGATCTGCGGATACCGTTCGCGCAGCGCCGTGACCAGCTGCGCCGCCGCGAGCGAGCCGCCGCCGAGATCGAAGAAGTCCGCGCCGAGGTCGCCGACCTGGGCGCCGAGAATGGAATCCCACAGTCCGGCGACCCATTGCGCGGTACCGGTCAGATCGTTGTCGTCGTCGTCCTCGGCGGCATCGGGCAGCGGCCAGGGCAGCGCGTCGCGGTCGACCTTGCCGGAGGTGCGGGTGGGTAGCTCCCCGACCACCGCGAGCCGGGGCACCAGCGGAGCCGGGAGTCGTTCGGTGAGGATGGCGCGCGCGGCCTTGGCGTCGAACTCCGACCCCGGGCCGGTCAGGTAGCCGACCAGGATCTTGTTGCCCGCCTTGGTGGTCCGGATGGCCGCCGCGGCGCCGGTGACACCGGGGAGATGCTGTAGAGCGTTGTCGATCTCGCCGAGTTCGATGCGCCGCCCGCCCAGCTTGATCTGGTCGTCGGCGCGGCCGAGGAAGACCAGTCCGGCGCTGTCGTTGCGAACCAGGTCGCCGCTGCGGTACGCGCGCTCCCAGCCGACGGAGGCCAGCGGCGCGTACTTCTCGGCGTCCTTGACCGGGTCGAGATAGCGAGCCAGACCGACGCCGCCGATCACCAATTCGCCGGATTCGCCCTCGGCCACCGGGTTGCCCGCCTGATCCACCACGACCAGATCCCAGCCGTTGAGCGGGAGTCCGATGCGGACCGGCCACTGGCCGTCCAATCGCGCCGCGCACGCGACGACCGTCGCTTCGGTGGGGCCGTAGGTGTTCCACACCTCGCGAGCCGAATCGCCGTTCCCGGCTAGACGTTCGGCGAGCTCGGGCGGAACCGCCTCGCCGCCGAAGATGAGCAGGCGCACCGCCTCCAGCGCCTCGACCGGCCAGGTCGCCGCCAGCGTCGGCACGGTCGAGACCACGCTGACCTCGCGCCGCACCAGCCAGGGACCGAGATCGGCGCCGGTGCGCACCAGCTCACGCGGGGCGGGCACCAGGCAGGCGCCGTTGCGCCAGGCCAGCCACATCTCCTCGCAGGACGCGTCGAAGGCGACCGACAGACCCGCGAGAACCCGGTCGCCGGGACCGATCGGGGCGTCGGGGAGGAACAGGTCGGCTTCGGCGTCGACGAAGGCGGCGGCGTTGCGGTGTGTGACGGCAACGCCTTTCGGAGTGCCGGTGGAACCGGAGGTGAAGATGATCCAGGCGTCGTCGCCGGGGCTGGGCAGCGTCGACCAGGTTTCCTCGCGTTGCTGCTCTGCCGCGCGGATGCCCGCGGCAGTGGTCTCGATGCCATCGGCGGTCACGATCGCGGTGACCTGCGCTTCCCCGAAGACGAGGTGGGCGCGCTCGTCCGGGTCGTCGGCGTCGACCGGCACGTACGCGGCCCCGGAGTACAGGATGGCGAGGATGGTCACGTAGAGCCCGCGGGTGCCCGACGGCATACGCACGCCGACCCGGTCGCCCGGCCGCACGCCCGCCGTGGCGAGGCGGGCCATGGTCTTCTCGATCTCGACGACCAGCTCCAGATAGGACAGCACCACTCGGCCGTCATCGATGGCGGGAGCGTCGGGATGTGCGAGCGCCGTGGCGGTCAGGATGTCGACGAGCGTCCTGGCCTCGGGCGCGCGGTCGCCGCGCGACAACGGGCGCGCCGGCATGTCGACGTCTGTCTCGAGCATGGTGCTCTGCGCACCTCCCATCGGCCTGCCTCACACTTTCCTGTTGTTGTGTCATAGCTGGGTTACCAAAGGGCAAACGCCACGACGGCCAATCGTCCACGGTACCCGGGGTCGCTGTCGTGCGTTGTTCACCGGACGCTGCCCGGGATCGACTGGCGCGGAGCGCGTTGTTGCAGGTGAGATCGATATTTCTCGCATCGCACAGGGCAACCGCTGGTCGGCGGGGCATCCCGTTGGTTCGCCGGGAGATCGCTGGGTGCGGGGGTGTGATTCCGCTCATGGGTGCGCTCGGCAGACTCCGCCGCGCGGTGGCGCCGATGTCGAGTGCGCAAAGGTTCACGGCGGGCTTTGGCAGCCGGTCGCGGAAGCGCGGGCGCGGCAGGTCCACGCAGAGCGTCGGGTCGACGCGGCTCGCGCGCTGTCGTGGGGGTGCTTGTAATGGCTCTCGCGTGGTGGTTATGTCCACGCGGTGCTCGTGGAAGCTCGGGTGGAACGTGGTTGACAGCGCCGGGGCGCTTCTGCCACTCTCGGGTCAGGTCATGAGTGCCAGCGTCAAGCCCCGGCTTGCTGGCCGGCAACCCTCCTCCGCGGTGGGGTGCTCCGGGTGACGACCCGGCCGCCGCCCAACTGGGCGCGGCAAGCGCGGACTCGACGAATCATTTTCGATTGCGGGTCCCTGAGCCGACGGGATTTCACGTGATGACTACTGCTGTCGACAATGCCTGTGCCGCACTCGCCCGAGTCTCCGGTGACGAACTGCGCGTACCGCTGGTGCAGGGTGGAACGGCGACCTACGCCAACTTCGACTACGCGGCGAGCGCACCGGCGTTGACGCAGGTGACCGACCGCGTGCAGCAGTTGCTGCCGTACTACGCGAGCGTGCATCGCGGCGCGGGCTACGCCTCCCGGATCTCTACCGAGTGCTACGAGGCCGCCCGCGGGTCGGTCTCCCGGTTCCTCGACGCCGCCGATGACCAGGTGGTGGTCTTCACCCGCAACACCACGGACTCGCTGAATCTGCTCGCCTCCTGCGTTCCCGGTGACACCGTGGTGCTCGACGTCGAGCACCACGCGAACTTCCTGCCGTGGACGAGGCGCGGTCGCCGCGTCGTAGCGGCCGCCGACACGGTCGAGGAGACCGTCGGCAGGTTGGTCGCCGAACTGTGCAGCAGGCCCGCCGCCTTGCTCGCGGTGACCGGCGCGTCGAACGTGACCGGGGAGGTGCTTCCGCTGGAGCGGCTGGCCACCATCGCCCACCAGTGCGGCGCCCGGATCCTGGTGGACGCGGCTCAATTGGCGCCGCATCGGCGGATCAGCCTGCGCGACATCGGAATCGACTACCTGGCGTTCTCCGGGCACAAGCTGTACGCGCCGTTCGGTGCGGGTGTGCTGGTGGGCAGAAGGGATTGGCTCGACGCGGCGCGGCCCTATCTGGCGGGCGGCGGGGCAGTGCGCGAGGTGAGTATCGACGGGGCCGAGTGGGCGCCCGCTCCGCAGCGCCACGAAGCCGGGTCGCCGAATGTGCTCGGCGCCGCCGCGCTGGCGGCCGCCTGTGACGCGCTCGGGGCCATCGACGCCGAAACCCTTGCCGCGCACGAACACCGGCTCGCCGACCGCCTGCGCGACGGCTTGGCAGCTATTGCCGGTGTCCAGCAGTTGCGTATCTGGATCGACAGCCCCGATTCCGTCGGCATCGTCGCCTTCACGCTCGACGACTTCGCCCCCGGCCATGTCGCCGCCTATCTCTCCGCCGAACACGGCATCGGCGTGCGTGACGGACGTTTCTGTGCCCACCCGCTGCTCACCCGCCTCGGCTTGGACGGCGCTCTGCGCGCCAGCATCGGTCTCGGCACCACCTCCGCCGACGTGGACCGCCTGATCGATGCGCTCGCCGCACTCGTGCGAACCGGCCCCACCTGGAACTACGCCCCCACCAACGGCCTGTGGAACCCCACCCCGGAAACCCGCCCCTTCACCTCCACCGCCCCCAGCGGCGCCGCCCCCTGCCTCGTCGAATAACGCGAGCGCGGCCTCAGTTCCGGAACTGGACCCTTCCGCAGCAGAAGTGGATATAGCATTGATGCTATGGGTTGGGGTATTGTGGAGTTGGAACCGGAGGTACGCGATTGGTTGGAGAAACTCTCCTCGGTCGCATTCGCCCGAGTGGCGTTCTACATCGATTTGCTTGCAGACAAGGGCCGCTACTCGGTGAACCGTACACGCGGCAGTTGGACGGTAAACTGCGGGAACTGCGGTTCTATTTGGGCAATTTCGCGGTCCGGCTGACCTACTGGATTGCACCTGGGCGTCGGATTGTGATGCTGACCGTGTTCGTCAAGACGAGGATGCGGGAGCATGCCGAGGTTGAACGAGCGCGGCGAGCGCTTGACCGCTGCATCGCGGCGCGGCACACGGCCGAGGAGGATGAGATCAATGGCTGAGCGTGGTGGATGGGCGGAGATCAGGAACCGCCGGATGAAGGAGCCGGCCGCCGCTGAAGCTTACGAAGCGGCCCGGTTGGCCTACGAACTCGGTCGAACGATTCGGCGCATGCGCGAGGAGCGTGGCTGGAGTCAGACTGGGCTGGCCGACGCCGCAGGTATGACCCAGTCCGCGGTCGCCAGGTTCGAGGCGGGTGGGACGGTGCCGAGCCTTCCGGTGCTGGAGCGGCTGGCCCGCGCGCTCGACGCGGAGTTGGTGGTGCAGGTGCGGCCTCGGGTGGCGTAGCCGGAGTCAGTCGCCCAGTGCGGTCGGGCGGTAGTAGCGCCCGTTGTAATACAGCAGTGGCGCGGCGGCGGGTTTCTCGTCGGTGTTGTCGTGCACCCGGGTGACCAAGCCGACGACGAAGGTGTGGTCGCCGATGGGGATCAGTTGGTGCACGGTGGCGCGTAGCCAGATGGGGGTGCCGTGCAGGACCGGCTCGCCGGTGTCCAGGGTGGTCCACAAGGCGCGGTCGGTGAAGCGCTCCTCGGCGGTCCGGGAGAACCGATGCGCCAGGTGCTGCTGGTGTTCGCCGAGGAAGTGGATGACGACGGACTCGGCGTCTCGCATGGCGGACAGGCTGGAGGAGGTGTGCGCGATGTTGAACGAGACCAGCGGCGGGTCCAGGGACAGCGAAGCGAACGAGGTCGCGGTGAAGCCGACCGGCCCCCGCGGCGAATGCAGTGTGACGACCGTGACGCCGGCCGGATAGTGGCGCATGGACGCGCGGTACTGCTCCGCGGTGATGCCGCTCAGGTCATCGGGGATCCGCAGTTCCGTCTCGGGGCGTGGTGCGTCGGTCACATGACGAAACTACGCCCGGATTGCCCGCACGCGAGGTGTGTGTGGCGTTCGGCATGATTTGCGACCCGTGCGCCGGAGTCAGTCCACGTCGAGCGGGAGACCGGCGGTGATCCGCAGCAATTCCGGGAACGACGTGCGGAAGATCGTGTTCGGGTGCCCGCCCGCCGCCCAGATCTCGCGATGGCGCCCCAGCGCGTTGTCCACCCAGGTGGGCAGGTTCGTCGGGTGGCCGACGGGCGCGACGCCGCCGATGGGCTGACCGGTCACCGCGCGCACCATATCGGCGGGAGCGCGGGTCAGTGTGCCTTCCAGACGCGCGCCGGTCTTGTCCAAGTCGACCTGGTGCTCGCCCGACACCAGCAGCAGCACCGGGTCGTCGTCGAGCAGGAACACCAGCGATTTCGTGATCGCCCCCACGTCGACGCCGAGTGCGCGCGCGGCGTCCGCCGCGGTGTGCGTCGGTTCCGGCTGGGCGACGATGAGTCCATGATGACCTCGGGAGATGAGGGTGTCCGCGACCCGGCAGGCGACCGGTGGCAATGACGACCTGCGCATCTCACCAGGGTAGAGCGATTGCGGACGGTACGCCGGACAAGTCGAATCGCGGGCTCAGTATTCCGGGTAGCCCTCGCTCGGACCGAGCATCCCGGCGATCCGTTCGCGGGTGATCCGCGCCAGCTCCGGCAGATCGCGCGACGAGACCGGTTCGTGCGCAACCGCTTCGAAGGCGCGGTCGACATCCCGTGGAGACAGCGCGAGCAGTTCCAGATCGGCCTTGGTCAGCAGGGCATCCCGGTCCGGATACGGTCGGGCGTCGCTCAGTGTGGCGGCCCATGTGACGTTGCAGCAGCACTCGTACAGGGCGTGCACCGCGCGGGCGCGCGGCATTTCGTTGAACCGGTCCAGGCCGATTCCCCGATGCATCAGCATGGTGTCCTCCGAACCCGATGAATGAGGTTTGCTGACTCGACCATGATCCGCCGTCCGGCGAGCCGGGAACCAGTGCGCCGCCGCCATTTTGCACAGGATTTACACGCTGCGGAGTTTCACCGCGAATCCTTGCATACCGGGATCTCCCGGGCCGGGATACCGGCCGCGCGTCACCTCGATACGCTGTACAAATGACAGATTGGCAGGCTTTCACCGTCGAAACCAAGGATCACGTCGCGCAGGTGACGCTGACCGGCCCCGGCAAGGGAAATGCGATGGGTCCCGACTTCTGGCGCGAGCTGCCGGAGGTCTTCCAGGCACTGGACGCCGACCCGGAGGTGCGCGCCATCGTGCTGACCGGCTCGGGAAAGCACTTCTCCTACGGTCTGGACCTGCCCGCGATGAGCGGCACGTTCGGTCCGCTGATGGCCGAGCGCGCCTTGGCCGCGCCGCGTACCGACTTCCTCACCGACCTGCGCAAGATGCAGGCTTCGGTCACGGCGGTGGCGGACTGCCGCAAGCCGGTGATCGCCGCGGTGTCCGGCTGGTGCATCGGCGGCGGGCTGGATCTGATCGCGGCGGTCGACATCCGCTACGCCAGCGCGGACGCCAAGTTCAGCTTGCGTGAGGCCAAGGTCGCGATCGTCGCCGACATCGGCTCGCTGCACCGGCTGCCCGGCATCATCGGCGAGGGTCACCTGCGCGAGCTGGCCTACACGGCCAAGGACATCGACGCCGCACGAGCGGAGAAGATCGGCCTGGTCAACGACGTCTTCCCGGACCAGGAAGCGGCGCTGGACGCGGCGCACGCCACCGCGCGCGAGATCGCCGCCAATCCGCCGCTGGTGGTGCAGGGCGTCAAGGACGTGCTGGATCAGCGCCGCAAGGACGAGGTCGCCGCGGGCCTGCGCTACGTCTCCGCGTGGAATGCCGCGTTCCTGCCCTCGGAGGATCTCACCGAGGCGATCAAGGCCGTCTTCGAGAAGCGCGCGCCCGAGTTCCGCGGCCGGTGACCCCACGGCGCGCCCGCACCGCCGTGGGCGCGCCGTGCCCGTACCCAAGGGTGGGTATCGAGGGTGGGCAAGGTGATTCGCCTCAGGGTTGCTTTGCCCTCACCCTAGGGGTGGGTGTGCGAGGCGCCGATCGCCCATATCGTTTGGGACGTCAGAAATTTCGCCTCGCATTCAGGAGCAAAACCAATGCGTATCAAGTCCTTCTTCGCCGCTGGTCTGCTGGCCATCGCCGCCGTCGCCGGGGTGTCGACGGCTGCTTCGGCCTCGGCCGCGCCGGTTTACCAGGACGTCGCCTACGGCGGCACCTACGTCGGCACCTACGCCACGCTGAACGCCTGCCGCGCCGACGGCGAGTCGCCGAGCACCGGTGGCTACTACTGGGAGTGCATCGAAGCCTGGGACGGCTGGGACCTTTACATCTACTACTGAGCCACCTGTCACAGAGAAGGGGCATCCGGCATCCGGGTGTCCCTTTTCGCCTTCCGAGATCCGAATCTCAGGTCACAACGAAAGCGGGGAGTCCGATGGAACGGACTCCCCGCTTTCGTTGTGTCCAGCGGACTTTCAGTGCCCGCCCTGGTCCTTCAGGCGCTGAATGGACGCCTCCACTTCGGCCTCGGCCTCGGCGCGACCGACCCACTCCGAACCCTTGACGTACTTGCCGGGCTCCAGGTCCTTGTAGCGCTCGAAGAAATGCTTGATCGCGGCCAGCTCGAACTCCGGGACGTCCTTCAGATCCTGGATGTGGTCCCAGCGCGGGTCGCCCGCGGGCACGCACAGGACCTTGTCGTCGCCGCCCGCCTCGTCGGTCATCTTGTACATCGCGACCGGACGGGCCTCCACGATCACACCCGGGAACACCGAGTCGGGCAGCAGGACCAGCGCGTCCAGCGGGTCACCGTCCTCGCCGAGGGTGTTCTCGATGAAACCGTAGTCGGCGGGATAGACCATGGACGTGTACAGGAACCGGTCGAGCCGGACCCGGCCGGTCTCGTGATCGACCTCGTACTTGTTCCGGGAACCCTTGGGGATCTCGATCGTGACGTCGAACTCCACGCCATCTCCTTCGTGCATCGGTGCCGAGCCCGGCGACTCGGCTTCTTTCGGCGACTGCCGACTCGGCCGCTGCGGAGTGCCGACTCGCCAGGTTGTT
Source organism: Nocardia gipuzkoensis (assembly GCF_021183645.1). NCBI lineage: Bacteria > Bacillati > Actinomycetota > Actinomycetes > Mycobacteriales > Nocardiaceae > Nocardia > Nocardia gipuzkoensis. The sequence continues at coordinate 3,348,978 of NZ_CP089225.1, forward strand.
CAGGGGAACGGTTGCGCAACGAGGATAGTGTGGTCGGCGCGGACATGGGTGCGGCAGGCGGCTGCTGCGGGAATCGGTCAGGAGAGCGGCGGCGACGTGTTTGGTGGCAACGAGAACATCGGTGGGCTGGCCGCCCGGCGGCGCCGCAACAGATGGATCTGGATATCGACCACGCTGATCGTGCTGCTCGCCGTCGCCGTGGTGGCACTGGTCACGGTGCGGCCGTGGACCGACGAGTTCCGGCACGGCGGTCTGACCGTCGTCGCCGCGCCCGCGCCGGTCGAGCCCTCCCCGCGGATCGGTCCGGCCCGGTCGACCGGTTCCGCGCCGAGTGCCGCGGGGATCGCCGCCGCACTGGCGCCGGTGATCGGCAACCCGGACCTCGGCGCGTTCGCGGGGCAGGTGACCGACGCCGACAGCGCGATCGTGCTGTGGAGCGGTGACGCGAACCGGCCGATGATCCCGTCGTCCACCGCGAAGATCCTCCTCACGGCGGCCGCCCTGCTCACGCTGCCCGCTGAGCACCGGGTGACGACGAAGGTGGTCGCCGGTGCGGCGCCGAACGAGCTGGTGCTGGTCGGCGGCGGCGATCCGACTCTCACCGCGCAGCCGGACGGCAAGGGGTACTACCCGAACGGTCCGCGGCTGTCCGACCTGGTCGGCCAGATCAAGACCGCGGGCCGCCCGGTGGACACGATCGTCGTGGACACCTCCGCCTTCGCGGGCCCGACCATGGCGAAGGGCTGGGACCCGATCGACATCCCGGAGGGTTCCATCGCCCCGATCGAGTCGGTGATGATCGACGGCGGCCGCTTGCAGCCGCTCGTCGAGTACTCGCCGCGTACCGCCACGCCCGCGCTGGACGCGGGCCGGCGACTGGCGGTCGAGCTGGGGCTCGACCCGGCGCGGGTCCGGGCGGGCGTCGCGCCCGCGGGCGCGGCCGAGGTCGCCTCCGTGCGGTCGGCGCCGCTGCGTGACCGGCTGCGCGACATGATGGTGTACTCCGACAACGTGCTGGCCGAGACGATCGGACGGGAGCTTGCCGCGGCCACCGGTGACGACGCGTCCTTCGACGGCGGGGTCGCCGCGGTGCGCACGGCGCTGAGCACGGCAGGTTTCGATCTGACCGGCCTGGATATGCACGACAGCAGCGGGCTTTCGGTCGACGACCGGATTCCCGCGCGATTGCTCGACCGGGTCGTGGCGACCGCGGCCAAGCCGACCGGCGCCACGGCGGTGCAACCGGCCGGTACCAAGGCCAAGCCCGAGAACGACCGCGTCGCCGCCACCTTGGCTCCGATGCTCGACGCTCTGCCGGTCGCCGGCGCAACCGGGTCGCTGACCGGCCGCTACGTCGCCCGCGACCGCCAAGCCGCGGGCTGGGTGCGCGCCAAGACCGGAACTCTGTCGGTGTCCAGCGCGTTGGTCGGGTATGTGCTGGACGCCGATGGGCGGGTGCTGACCTTCGCTCTGATGTCGAACGACCGACCGCCGGAGGTGAGCAGGCCCGCGTTGGACGCGATCGCAGGCACGCTGCGAAATTGTGGATGCTCGTGACGGGTGGTTGATCATGACCCAGCAAGGTTCCGACACAGCCGAATCCGGCGCCGCGGACGTCGTCGAGCGGCGCAAGGGCCGCTCGGGTCTGTCCGGCGTGGTCGATTGGCGCTTGGCCGCTAGAACCGGCTCGGCCCTCGCGCCCGCGGGTCCGCGCACGTCGCGCTATTCGGCCGAACAGGTCGTCGCCGAGCTCGCCGATTCCTCCGTGCGAGCCGAGGGGCCGGTCCGCGAGGTCAGCGGCTTGCTGGACGACCGGCCGGTCCCGGCGGCCAGGATCGTCGACCGGCCGGGGTGGATCGGAGCCGCCGCCGACTCGATGGCCCAGCTCACCGGCACCGGTGGGGCGCCGGTCGAGCGCAAGCCGCTGGCGGGCAAACCCGCCGGTGTGCAGGCGGGCGCGATGCTCGCCTTCCTGTCCACCGCGATCCTCGGCCAGTACGACCCGTTCACGGGACCGGACGGCACCCTGCTGCTGGTCGCGCCGAACATCGTGGCGGTCGAGCGCGCGCTCGGGGTGTCGCCGAGCGATTTCCGGCTCTGGGTCTGCCTGCACGAGGTGACCCACCGGGTGCAGTTCTCCTCGGCGCCCTGGCTCGCCGAATACATGCGCGCCAATGTCGAAGTGCTCGGCGAGGTCGGCGACGAGCCGGTGAGCGACATGCTGTCCCGGCTGGTCGAGGAGGTGCGCGACCGCCGCCGCGGAACAGCCTCCGATGACCCGGCGGCGCGCGGGGTGGTCGGCCTGCTGCGTGCCACGCAGGCACCGCCGCAGCGTGCGGCGCTGGACCGCCTGCTCATGCTCGGCACGCTGCTGGAGGGGCACGCCGATCACGTCATGGACGCGGTCGGCCCTGCGGTCGTTCCGTCGGTCGAGCAGATCCGCACCGCGTTCGACCAGCGGCGCAAGCGTCCCACCAACCCGGTGCAGCGCATCCTGCGCGCCCTGCTCGGCGTGGACGCGAAGGTCGCCCAGTACGTGCGCGGCAAGAAGTTCGTGGACGAGGTGGTCGCCACCGTCGGGACCACGCGGTTCAACACGGTGTGGACCGATGCCGAGACGCTCCCGCGCACCGACGAGATCGAGCAGCCGCAGCGCTGGATCGAACGGGTGCTGGCTTGAGCTAGCAGGGCCTTTTCTGCCCCGGCGGTCAACCGCCGAGTGAGGCAGGCCGGTAGGCTGCGCCCATGGGGCGTGCGCCAGGAACCACACCCGGGCGCTTCGGATCGGAGGCCGGGTCGTCCGGTTCCGTGCCGCCACTCGCGCCCGCCGCCGATCCCGCGCGGCGCCTGCCCGAGACCGCGGCCGTGCTCGCCGTGCGCAGGGCGGTCCGGGACTGGCTGGCCGATTTCGGACCGCGGGAGACCGACGAGCAGGCGGTCGCGGTCGCGCTCTCGGGCGGCGCGGATTCGCTGGCCCTCACGGCCGCGGCGGTGGTGGAGACGAACGCTGTTCACGCGCTGGTGGTCGATCACCGGCTGCAACCCGGTTCCGGCGCGGTGGCGGCCGAGGCGGCGGCCCGGGCACTCGCCCTGGGCTGCCGGTCCGCGCGGGTGCTTCCGGTCGAGGTCGGCACCGAGGGCGGTGTGGAAGCCGCGGCGCGCCGGGCACGCTACGCCGCGCTGGACGCGGCGCGCGACGGCCTGCCGGTGCTGCTCGGGCACACGCTCGACGACCAGGCCGAAACGGTGCTGCTCGGCCTCGCGCGCGGTTCGGGTGGCCGCTCTATCCAAGGGATGGCCCCGTGCGCCGAGCCGTGGGGGCGGCCGTTGCTCGGCGTGCGACGGGCGACCACCCGGCAGGTGTGCGCCGACCTGGGCGTTCCACCACACGACGACCCGCACAACGCCGCCCCGGAGTTCACCCGGGTCCGGCTGCGCACCGAGGCGTTGCCGCTGCTGGAGCAGATCCTCGGCGGCGGGGTGGCCCCGGCCTTGGCGCGCACGGCCGAGCAGTTGCGTGCGGACGGCGCGGTGCTGGACGCGCTCGCCGCCGAACTGCGGCACAACGCGAGTGATGGCCGGGCGCTGGTGATCGAGACCCTCGCCACTGCGCCCGCCGCCCTGCGGAAACGGGCAATTCGGGCATGGCTGCTGGACCACGGTGCGAAAGCCCTGACCACGAAGCATTTACAGGCAGTCGACGAACTGGTGACGGCTTGGCGCGGGCAGGGCGGTGTCGCGGTCGGCGGAGGAAGGCCGGGTAGCAGGTTGGTCGCCGGGCGCGAACATGGCAGGCTGACACTGCGGCTGAGTGAGGATGGGCATCGGAGGCGATGACGCAGACCGAACCGGCCCGACGGGCTCACCACCACGGAAGGAATTCAGCTGACGTGTACGGGGACGACATCGCGTCGGTGCTGATCACCGAGGAGCAGATCGCCGCGAAGACCCAGGAGCTGGCCGAACTCATCGCCAAGCGGTATCCCCCCGACGCACCCGAGGGTGACCTGCTGCTGGTGGGCGTGCTCAAGGGCGCGATCTTCTTCATGACCGACCTGGCCAAGGCGTTGCCGATCCCGACCCAGATGGAGTTCATGGCCGTCTCGTCCTACGGGTCGTCGACCTCCTCCTCCGGCGTGGTGCGCATCATGAAGGACCTGGACAAGGACATCGCGGGCCGCAACGTCCTGATCGTCGAGGACATCATCGACTCCGGGCTCACGCTGTCGTGGCTCAAGCGGAACCTCTCCACCCGCAACCCGGCGTCGCTCGAGGTGGTCACCCTCCTACGCAAACCCGACGCGCTACGCACGCCCGTGGAAGTCGCGCACGTCGGCTTCGACATCCCGAACGAATTCGTCGTCGGCTACGGCCTCGACTACGCGGAGCGTTACCGCGACCTGCCCTACATCGGCACCTTGGACCCCAAGGTCTACGGCGGCTGAGCGTCAGCCCGGCAGGATGCCGAAAATCGTTGCGGGGGAACCTGAACCACCGCGGTAGAGCGGTCCGCCCACCAGTACCCACGCGCCCGTCGCGGGCAGCGCGGCCAGGTTCGCCAAGCACTCCAGGCTGATCCGGTGCTCGCCGTAGAGCAGCTTCGACACCGCGTACGTCTCGTCGGTACCCAGGTCAGGGCCGAACGTATCGATGCCGAGCGCGCCTCGGCGGCCGAGCCTGCCGGTGCGCAACAGCCACTGCACCGTTTCCACCGCGAAACCCGGTTGGCGACCGGACGATTCGCCGGTGCCGACGAATTCCGGCGTACCCCACTTGGCGTCCCAGCCGGTCCAGGCGATCACCGCGGCGCCGTCCGGGATCCGGCCGTGCTCCGCCTCCCATCCCCGCAGATCGCCGACCGTGACGGCGTAGTCGCGATCCTCCGCGCAGAGCTGCCGGACATCGATCCGCACCGCGGGCAGCAGCAGATCGTCCAGCTCCAGTTCGTCCGCGGCCAGCCCGTCGGCGCGGAAATGGATCGGTGCGCCCCAATGGGTTCCGGTGTGTTCGCCCTGCTGGATGTAGCGCAGGTAGTAGCCGTCGTCGGCGATCGTGGCCACGAGGTCGGCGCGGAATTCGGGATCGTCCGGGTACAGCGGCGTGGTGGCCGGATCGTGGACGTGCGACAGATTCACCAACCGTCCCAGCGGGCGCGGTGTGGTCATCGGGTCCGCTGCGGAATCGCTCTGGCCAGCGCGAGCAGATCTGCTTCGAGGAGCCGGAACAGCCGGTAGGTCAGCACGAAGGCCAGGATGCCACCCACACTCAGCACGCGCACCGGAACGATCACCAACTCCAGGTCGGCGGCGTTGACGAAGGTCGCGCTCGCCACGCCCAGCAGCGGAACCGACGCCGCGACACCGAGATAGAAATTTCCGCGCTTGGCCAGCGCGCGCAGCTGCTTCTCGTCGCCGGGGCCGATGCCGCCGCGCACCAAGAGCTGTGGATAGATCGAGCGCACCGCGTAAACCATGATCGGGAAGAACGGATAGGCCAGCGCGATCGCCGCGCACACCACCTGCGCGGCGAAGAAATGCAAGAAGGTCCCGCGCGGCAGGTCGACACCCGAGAAGGCCAGACCCAGCGGCCAGATGATGCCCGCGACCAGCCAGAATCCGAAGGGTATCCAGACCGCCCAATCACCCATCATCAGCGTGTCCCGGCGCGCTTTCGCGAGCGTCCGCGCGGAGTACCCCTCGCCACGGCGGAGGCGGAACGCGATGGTGAGCGGCCGCCGGGTCATGAACAGCAGCAGCAGCGCGGCGACCGGAAACGCGACGAGATTGTTGATCAATCCGACCGCCGCGAATTTCTCTTGATCCGCCGCCGCCATCCGATCGATGATCAGGGCTTGGTTCAGCTGGATGTTGTAGAAGCTGGCCAGCACATTGGGGACGCCGACGCACAGCGCCGCGACCGGCAGCAGCCAGCCGCGCGCTCGGTACGCGAGGCTGTTCGGCGGGGGATCGACCAGGTCGCGTGCGCGGGTGTCCAGGCACAGGTCCAGTTGTCCCGCGAGTTCCGCGCCGCTGCGCCAGCGGCGCCGCGGGTCCGCGTGCAGGCACTCCAGCAGCACGCGGCGCAGCGCGGCCGGGGTGTCTTCGGGTAGGCGGGACAGCGCCGCGGCCGGGACGCCGTCGCGGCGCACCGCGAGCATCCGCGCGTACGTCTCGGTGACCGAACCCTCCTCGGTGGGCGGCGGATCGTCGAACGGACTCGCGCCCGTCAGCATTTCCCACAGCAGCACCCCGAGGGAGTAGACGTCGCTGGCGTTGCCCGGCGCGGGCGCACCGGGATCCAGATAATGGGCCAGCTGCTCCGGGGAGCGGTAGACGAGTGCGTCGGTCGCGCCGGGATCGCGTGGCACGGGGATGCGGGCCGCCGCCTCGCCGAGGGCGAAGTCGGCGAGCTTCGGGATGCCCTCCGCGGTGAACAGGACGTTCGCCGGCTTGATGTCGTGATGCAGTACGCCGTGGTGCTCGGCGTAATCGAGGGCGTCGGCCAGCCGCCTGCCCACCCACGCCACGGTCTCCGGCCAGCTCAGCCGCGCGATTTCGGCGCGCACGCTGGAATCCGAGGGCCGGATCTCGCCCTTGGCCTCCATGGCGGTGTCCAACGCGCGCAGCAGCAGCGCGCCGCCGTCGGTCACCGGGCCGCGACGGCGCTGCTCGAGGACGCCGACCGCGGTGCCGCCGGGGAGGTACTGCATGTAGACCAGGCGCGGCAGGGGGGCCGGCGGGGCCAATGGTGGCCTGCCCGTCGAGGCGTCGGCGTAGTCCCTCGGGATGGCGTCAGGAGCGATGGAGTCCGCCCGCGTCGCGTCCGGATCGTCGAGTACCGCGGTGCCATTGCCGGATTCCGCCGACTGCCCGGCCTCGTGATCGGGAACCGGCGTGCCGTCGCGGCGTGGGCGGCGCGCACGGTACGGGCTGGTGACAGTGGTGTCGTCGCTGCCTTCAGGGGTCCGGGGGGCGTGTGTCGCCGCTGCGACGGTGGCGTCGTCTGCGGCTGGACGTCGTTCGGTGTCGCGAAGGTGTGCCTCGGCCACAGTGGCGTCGTCTGCGGTCGGGCGTCGTTCGGCGGATAGGTCGGCGCGTTCGGTGCCGGGGAGGCCGGGGGCGGCGATGGTGGCGTCGTCGTCGGGGCGGCTCGCGGACCGGCCGGGCGGTGGGGCCGCGACGGTGGCGTCGGGTTCGAACGGCTCGGCGATCGCGGGGCGCGGCGCGGCGATGGTCGACTCCGCGTCGGCTGTGGTGGCGAGGGTGTGGCTGCCGTTCGCGGGCGCACCGGCGACGGTCAGGGTGCGTGCGGCGTCGGCGCTGAGCACCCGCTGGTCGAAGACGCGCACGATGTGGGCGTGGTCGAGCTGGGCCATCGTGTGCGGCGCACCCGCCCGTCCCGCCGAGAACCGGACGGCGACCAGCCGCTGCATGGAACGTTGCCTGGCCAGGAAGACCCGGCCGAGCAGGCCGGCGCCCAGGTCGGTGAGCAGGTCGAAGTCATCGATCCGCAGACCGGGCGCGAGGTCGGCGAGTGCGGCCAGGGCGTCGCTCGATTCGCCCGCCTCGTCGGCATCCTCGACGGCGAAATCGGCGAGGCGTTCGCGGATGGCGTCGGCGAGGTCCGGATATTCGGCGAGAAAGTCCTCCGTCGGCAGCGGTCCGCGTCCGCGGCGCGCCAGGAATTCCTCGCACACCAGATCCAGGAGTCCGGGGCTGCCCGCCAGCTCGATAAATTCCTCGCGATACTCCGCGATCCGCTTGCCGAGCCCTTCGCGCTCCCAGCGCCGCCGCAGATCCACTCGGATCAGATCGACGAGGACGGTCAAGCGCACCTGCGTGCCGTCGGGCACGTAGTCGCGGATCTGTGGCGGCAACCGATCGCTGTGAAGGCTGCGTTGCCAGTCGGCGGCGAACCGGACGACGGCATCGGTGCGCGGAGAACTCACGTGTCGGTCTCCACGTCGGCCGTTTCCACACGTGCGGATCGGCCCTCGGGAGGCCCCTGTCCGGCAGCTTCGGGGTCGACAACCCGCTCCAGCGCCCGCAGATCCGCTTCGAGCGCACGAAACAGCAGATAGGTACCCACGAACGCGAGTATGCCCCCTACGCACAGCAGCCGGACGGCGAAGATCACCGACGGGATGTCGGACGGGGGCAGGAAGGTCACTCCGGCGACCGCGAGCAGCGGCACCGAGGCGGCCACCGCGAGATACCCGTTGCAGCGCCGGTCCAGGCCGCGCAGCCACACCGCGTCGGCGGGGCTGATGTCCCCGTGCCGCAGGAACACCGGATATATGCACCGCACCATGTAGAAGGTCAGCAGGAAGAAGGGATAGGCGACCGCGATGGCGCCGCAGACCACCAGCGAGGAGAAGAAGTGCACTATGGCGCGCGCCGATATGTCTCCGGTCGACACTTGTAGCGCGAGCGGGAAGATCATTCCGGCCAGTACCCACAGTGAGAATGCCACGGCCACGGCACGATCGCCCATCAGCAGAGCGTCCCGTCTGGCGCGCTGTAAGGTCTGCGGGTCGTACCGTCGTCCTTTGCGCAGACCGCGCGGCACGGTGAGCACGTATCTGGCCATGTACAGCACCAGCGCTATACCGGCCGGGAAGAAGATCGCGTTCACGGTGCCGGTGATGATCAGGAAGGTCTGCTGGGCATTCTCGGTCATCCGACTGATGATCAGGTGTTGGTTGTGCTGGATGTTGTACAGCGAAGCCAGCACGTTCGGCAGTGCCACCGCCACCAGCGCGATCGGCACGATGTACGGGCGCAGCCGCCGCCGCCAGCTGTTCGGCGCGGGATCGACCAACTCCCGCGCGCGCCCGTCCAGGCACATCTCCAGCTGCCTGGCCAGCAGCGCGCCTCTGGACCAGCGGTCGGCCCGCTCCGGTGCGAGACAGGTCAGCAGCACGCGGCGCAACGCGGCGGGGCAGTCGGGCGGAACCCGCTCCAGCGCGGCCGCGTCCACGCCGCTGCTGCGCCGCTCCAGCATGGCTTCCAGGGTGGTGTCGTCGCCGTGCCTGCCCGCCCCCGCCGTGCTGTCGTCGAACGGCTTCGCGCCGGTGAGCAGCTCCCACAGCACCACCCCGAGCGAATAGATGTCCGCGCGGGTGTCCAGGTCGGCCGCGTTGCGACCGAAGCTGGGATGACAGGCTTCCAGCTGTTCCGGCGACATGTATGCCAGTGAGCCGCCGAAGTAGGCCACCGGGCTGGTGCCTTCCACGTTGCGGCTGAAGCTGATGTTGAAGTCGGCCAGTTTCGGCACGCCCTCGGCGGTGAGCAGGACGTTGGCCGGTTTCACGTCGCGGTGCAGCACACCGTGCGAGGAGGCGTAGTCCAGCGCCTCGGCCAGTCTGCGGCCCAGCCAGGCCACCGTCTCCGGCCAGCTCAACCGCGCGAGTTCGGCGCGCACGCTGGAATCGGTCGGCCGGATCTCGCCCTTCTCCTCCATCGCGACGTCCACGGCGTCCAGCAGCAGCCGGCCGCTGCGCTCGGCGGGCGGGGTGGCGCGCACCCAGCGCAGCAAGCCCAGCAGCGTGCCACCGGGGAGGAATTGCATGTAGAGCAGTCGCAGCCGGCGCGCGGCGCCCTCGGCGTCGTCGAGCAGCCGCTGGTCGAAGACCCGCACGATGTAGTCGTGGTCGAGTTGGGCCAGCGTCTGCGGCTCGGTGCCGTGATCGGCGGAGATCTTCACCGCGACCAACCGTTGCAGTGAGCGTTGCCGCGCGAGGAAGACCCGGGCGAACGCGCCGCTGCCCAAACCGGTCAGCAGATCGAAATCATCGATCCGCTGCCCGATCTCGATGCGGTCGAGCGCGATGTAGCGCACCGGTCCGGTACCGATCGTCGTGGGCACGGCGGTGGCCGTGCCCATCGGATCGGCGGCGGTCGTTCTGGTCATCTCAGAATCACGAGAGGACTCGGCGGTTTGGTTCAACGCGGTGTCGGCGAGGTCGGAGCCGGGGTGCGCGAGGGCGGTCCGGGTGGAATCGTCCAGCGTCGCGCGACGCGTGCTCTGGTCGAGCTCGTCGGCGTTCAACAACTCGCGCAGTTCCTCCGCCTGCCGCGGATATTCGCGCAGGCATTCGCGTGGGTCGACCCGCTCCCCACTCTGGCGGCGGATGACGAACTCCTCGTACACCAGACCGGCCGGAATATCGTCGGACCCGAGTTCGGGAAATTCGGCGCAGTAATCGGCCAAGCGCATGCGAGCGGCGTGTTCCGGCGCGGACCCCGGACGGTGCAGCCAGCGATGACGTAAGTCGACGCGGATCAGCCCCAGCAGGGCTTCGCGGCGCAAGGTCGTGGCGTCGGGAAGGAATTCGGCGATGGTCGGTGGGCGCCGGGCGGATTTCCACGCCGCGGAGAACGCCGCCACCGCGTCGGATTCGGCACGTAACAGCCCGCCACTCCTCGCACGGGTGGAAACACCTGTGTCGGGATCGAAACTTCTCTCAGAGTTCACACTCATGCTCGGACCTAGTGGCTCGGCGGACGCCGCGGTATCCGCATCGGTCTTTGGCCGGATGAGGCGAAAATTTCTCGCCACACCCGACTCCATCATCCCCCGCGCCGTATTCGAAATGATAACTTGCGGCTCGACAGTGGATCACCCGATTTCGACAACGACGCGACGGGGGATGACCAGCACATGTCTGACGAGGCCGCGGTAGTGGCGAACGGCTCGATGTCGGCGGCGAAGGCCGCGCCGCGAACAACCGTTCCGAATGCGAAGACCACCGAACCGACGCTCACCGGAGTACGAGTGACCGCGGTCGGCGAACGGCCGGAGCGCCTCAGGGAGGCCGGATCCGGCTCGGAGCGCGGCCCGGCCGCCACGATCGCGGCCTGCGTGCGCGACGGCCTGCTGCATCCCGGCCAAGTGGCGGCGGACGCAGGCACGCGGATCGCCGCGGCGGACCGGAAGGACAACGTGTTCAGCGTCCTTCGCGCCGAGCAGGCCATGGCCGAGTCGGTCGGCCTGATGGAGCGCGCCGACCTCGACGTGCTGCCGATGGCCGGTGTGCCGGTCGCGGTCGAACACGGGACCCCGATCGCGGGCGAGCCCGCGCCGTGGGGTCCGGCGGCCACCACGGATCATCCGGTGGTGGCCAGGCTGCGCGCGGCGGGTGCGGTAGTCCTCGGGCACGTCGCGGCCCCCGAACTCGGCCGTTGGTCGACCAGCGCGGGCACCGAGCGCGTCATCCGCAATCCGTGGAACCCGGCACGCAACGCGGGCAGCGCGGCCGCCGCCGCGGTCGCGGCCGGGCTGGTCCCGGTGGCGCACGGCAGTGACGGTTTGGGCGCGGTGCGGGTCGCCGCCGCGTGCTGTGGGGTCTTCGGCATCAAACCTGGGCAGCACACGGTCCCCGATGTGGGCGCGTGGGCGGGCTCGGTGGAAAACGGTGTGCTCGCCACGAGCGTGGACGACGCCGCGCTGGCGCTGTCGGTCCTGGCGGCGCGGCCGGACCTAGCCGAGGTGGACCCACCCGGCCGACTACGCATCGGCCTGGCCGTGGATCCGCCTTCTCCGCTACTGCGTGTCGACCGGCACTGGACGGCAGCCGCGCGCAGAGCGGCCTCGGTGGCCGCGGCGGCGGGCCACTTGGTCGAACCCGCCGCGCTACCGTACGGAAACGCCGTGTTCGCGGCGTTTCTACGCTGGCTGGCCCTCAGCGCACGCGACGTCCCCGCGCTACCTGAGCCGGACCAGCTATCCCGCAGAACCCGCCGTCGCCTGGCCCTCGGCCGGGCGGTGCAGCGGTTCCGGCTCGCCCACCCCGCCCAGATCGACCGGGTGGAAGCACGACTACTGGAGTTCTTCGAGCGTTACGACGTGGTGATCACTCCCACGCTCGCCGCCCCGCCGCCCATGGCGCGGGCCTGGCACTTCCGCGATCGACCGGCCACTCTGCTCGCCGGTGCGCGATTGGCACCTTTCACCCCGCTGTGGAACCTTGTCGGCTGGCCCGCCGCCTCCGTTCCTATGGGCATGCACCCTCGGTCGGACACGCCGGTAGCCGCTCAGTTCGCGGGATCACCCGGCAGCGAATCCACCCTGTTGCGGCTGTCCGCGCAGATGGAGGCCCGCTGTCCCTGGCAGCGCACCGCGCCCTGACCCGCTGGTTCAGACGCTGACCGGCGACTGCTGCGCCGCGAAACCGCCGTCGACGGCCCGGCCGGCGAACTCGAGGATGGTCGGCCGGTTGTCGTCGGCCCGCCACGCCACGGCGAGTTCGCACGGCGCGAGGCCCGACACCGGGCGTGCGGTCAGACCGGGCCAGCGGTACATCGGCACATTGTTCTCGGCGAGCAGGAGCACGCCGAGGCCGAGACTCACAGCTTCCAGCTTGTCCTCGGCAGTCGCGGCCTCGGCGCCGATCTTCGGCGCGCGGCCGCCGCGTCCGTCGTTGCCGAGCCAGAAGTCGCGCACCGCACCGGCTTCGGTGGGCAGTGCCACGAACGGCTCGTCGAGCAGATCGGCGAACTCGATGGTCTCCGAGGCGGCCAGCGGGTGGTTCTCCGGAAGCAGCACCCAGCGCGGTTCGGTACGCAGTACCTGCCAGCGGTAGCGGCTCTGGTCCGGCAGCGGGAGCCAGACCAGCGCCAGGTCGGCCTGACGGCCCGCGAGCCCGCTGGAGGGATCGGTCCACGAGGCCGCGTGCAGCGCGAGGCGATGTCCGCTCGCGCTCTCCAGATCGCTGAGCAGGCCGCGGCCGAGCGCGGACTGGATACCGACGCGCAGCACCTCGCCGGCCTCCTGGAGCGAGACGTTGGTGACCTCCCACAGCTCCAGGATCTTGCGGGCGCCTTCGAGCAGCTCCTTGCCCGCGACGGTCAGCGCCACACTGCGCTGGTTGCGGTCGAACAGGACCACGTCGAGCTGACGTTCCAGCTGACGGATCTGACGCGACAGGGTGGGTTGTGCGATGTGCAGCCGCTGAGCGGCGTTGGTGAAGTGCAGTTCCTCAGCGACGGCGACGAAATACCGCAGGTCGCGCAAGTGCGGGTCCATAGCCCCTTGCTATCAGAATCAGTCCGGAATTTCCAGCCTTATCAGGCCGAAAAGTTCGGATACGGGTGCCGAAACAGTCGACAGGTTTGTTAGAGACAGCATATTGCTTGCGATGGTACTGCGCACTAGGCAGTTGGCGAATTCTCGGCACGCGCCGACGGTTATCGCCGCCTTTCCCTACCTGGGCGCTTGACCAGCAGTAATAGCAGCATAGCGGGGCGGCGGTAGCGGATTGTGGACACCGCTGCGGTTGCCGCCTATCGGCTGAGAATTTGCCGCTGACCGGCTGCCCGGGGTGGCGGAGTCATCAGGTGATCTTCCTCACAAAAAAGTTTTCGAACGCCTCGGCGGTCGCCCCCGGTGTGCTCCAGAACGCAGCGAGGCGCCACGGTCGAGACGAATCCCGGCCGTGGCGCCCCGGCTCGGCGCCCGCGCTCACGCGCCGCGGGCGCGCTCCTCGTATGCCTTGCGCTTGTCGGCGTCGACGTCGTCGAGGAACGCGCGGCCGGACCCCAGCGCCCGGCCGATGCCGTCCCCGAGCGCCTCCGGCAGCAGGCCGACGAACTGCGAGATGAACCCTGCCACCGCGGTCACCCGGACCTTCGACTTCGGCGCGACGATCAGCTTGGCGACGGCGTCGGCGATCTCCTCCGGCTCGGCGGGACGCAGCAGTTTGGGCGGGGTGACGCCGGAACCGAGTTCGGTGTTGGTGAGCGTCGGCAGCACCGAGGAGAAGCGCACGCCGGTGCCGCGATACTCCTCCCGCAGCGTGTCGGTGAACCCGAGCACCGCGTGTTTGCTGGCGTTGTAGGTGGCCAGGCCGGGGATGTGGGTCTCACCGGCCAGCGAGGCGATGTTGATGATGTGCCCCGTGCGGCGCGGCAGCATCCGGCGCAGCGCCAGCTTCGAGCCAAGGATCACGCCGTAGACGTTGATGTCCAGGATGCGCCGGGTCAGCTCCTCCGGCTCGTCAACCACCTTGCCGGTCGGCATGATGCCCGCGTTGTTGATCAGCACGTCGATCGGGCCGAGGGTGCGCTCCACCTCGTCCAGGAAGCCGTCGAACGACTCCTGATCGGTGACGTCGAGCTTGCCGTAGTGCTCGAAATTCCGCGCGGTGCCCGACTCCTTGACGGTGGTCTCGTCGATGTCGCCGATCGCGATCTGCGCGCCGAGGGCTTGCAGCGCGGTCGCGGTGGCGAGCCCGATGCCGCGGGCCCCACCGGTGATGACGACGACCTTGCCGCGGATCTGCTTCGTTTCGGTCACTTGCCGTCTCCCTCGAGCTTCAACAGGGCCGGAATGTCGAGACGCCGCAGACCGCGTGCGCCCGCCGCGCGCATCGCGCCGAGCGCGACCAGCAGCTTCGGCATCGAATACGGGTACCAGAACAGTTCTTTCTGCTGGGTCGGCAGGATCGGCGTGGTGAGCGCCTGCTGACGGCAGTATTTGCGCACGCCGTTCGCGCCGCCCCAGCGGGCGCCGACGCCGGACAGACCCCAGCCGCCCATCGGCAGCGCGTAGCTGAACAGGTTCGCGAAGACGTCGTTGATATTGACCGCGCCCGCGTTCAGCTGTCGCGCGATCCGCTCGCCGCGCGCCTTGTCGCCGGTCCACACCGAGGCCGAAAGCCCGTAGACGGAGTCGTTGGCCAGCCGGATCGCCTCGGACTCGTCGGCCACCTTCATCACCGGCAGGGTGGGCCCGAAGGTCTCCTCGCTGACGCAGGACATGGTGTGGTCGACGTCGACCAGCACGGTCGGCTCGAAGGCGGTGCCGAACCCGGCCCGCTTGCCGCCGGTCAGCACCTTCGCGCCGGCCGCGACGGCCTCGTCGACGTGGCGCTGCACGATGGCCACCTGGTTCTCGTTGGCCAGCGCACCCACGTCGTATTTCGACTCGCGCCCGTCCAGCCCTTGGCGCAGCGCCTTGACGTTGGCGGTCAGCTTCGCGACGAACTCGTCGTACACCGGCGCCTCGACATACACCCGCTCCACGGAGATGCAGACCTGGCCGGAGTTGAACATGCCGCCGAAGGCGATACCGTGCGCGGCGCGATCGAGGTCGGCGTCGGCGAGCACGATGGCCGGGTCCTTGCCGCCGAGTTCGAGGCTGTAGGGCACCATCCGCTCCACGCACGCGGCGGCGATCTTCCGGCCGGTCGCGGTGGAGCCGGTGAACTGGATGTAGTCGGCGTTGCCGACCACGGCCGCGCCGGTCGCTCCCGCTCCGGTGACCACGGCCAGGACCGGCGGCGCGCCGATCTCGGCCCAGCCCTTCGCCAGTTCGAGCGCCGAGAGCGGCGTCACCTCGGACGGCTTGAGGATGACGGCCGCCCCGGCGGCGAGCGCCGGGAACACGTCCATCACCGGCATGGCCAGCGGGAAGTTCCACGGCGTGATGACGCCGACCACCGGATAGGGCCGGTAAACCGTGGTCAATCGCTTGACCCGGGCCAGCGGACTGTGCGGCGACGGGTGATCGTCGGCCAGGAATTTGGCCGCGCGGCGCGCGTAGTAGCCGATCAGGTCGGTGGCGAAACCCGGGTCGATCAGCGCGTCCACCCGGGGCTTGGCCGTTTCGGACTGCAGCACGGTGGCCAGGCGGTCGGTGTTGTCGATCAGCCAGTCCTGGAACTTCAGCAGCCAGACTTTGCGGCCCTCGGGCCCGATCGCCTCCCACTCCGGCTGGTACAGCCGCAGTTCGCGCACCTTGGCCGCGACGGCCTCGGCGGTCTCGTCCAGCACCGTGCCGACGACCTCGCCGGTGCCGGGATTGCGCACCTGGATGACGGCGGGACCGTCCTTCTTCGCGGTCGTCTCGCGTGCCTGCGCCTTCTCGGTCGCGGGCGCGGGTTCCGTATTGGTCACTGCTGTTCTCCCACTGACGTTGTGTTGAACCGCCGCTGACTACTGTGAGTCAGGCCACTGAACTATGATCGTGACACAATTCGAAGAGACTTTCTTGGCCCAGATTGTCAAGGAAGAAGGGCAAATTTGTCTCCGGGTAACAAACAGCGTCGGCCTGAGGAGATGGCGATGACCGTGGGGCCCACGCCGCGCGCCGGGGACCGGCCGAGCCCGGCGCCCGACGAGGTGCGCGACTGGCTGGCCGACTACGTCTACGAGACGATGCGCGCGGAGACGCTGGAGCGGATCGTCACCCGGCTCGACGACGTCATCATCGCGCGAATCCCCGAACTCGCCGATCGCGATATGCGCCGCGACCTCGCGGCCAGCACCCGGGCGCACGCGAGGATCGTGCTCAGCCGCCTGCCCAGCGACGCCTTCGAGTTCTCGCTGCCGGAGGAGGCGCACGCGTTCGCGCGCAGCGTGGCCCGGCGCGGCTTCGAGCTCCGGTTGCTGCTGCGGGTCTATCACGTGGGCATGGAGGCGGTGCTGGACTACATGACCGAGGTCGTCGAGCAGCGGCGGACCACGCCGGAACTCGAGCGCGTGGTGCTGCTGCGGTTGTTCGAGCGGGCCACCAAATGGATCAGCACCTCGGTCGAATTGCTCACCGACACCTACATGGAGGAGCGCGAACAAGTTCTGCGCGCCGCCATCAACCGGCGGGCCGAGACCGTCCGCGCCCTGCTGGACGGCGACGACGTGGACGTCGAGCAGGCGTCGGTGCGGCTCGGCTACCGGCTCTCCCAGCAACACCTGGCCTTCGTGCTGTGGACCGACGAGCCGACCGGCGAGCCCGCGGGCGCGGACGCGGAGGCGACCGGCTTGCTGGACCGGGTCGCGGCCCGGCTGGCCGCGTCGTTCGGCAGCGCACGGGTGCTCACCGTTCCGTCCGGCGCCAGCGCCATGTGGGCGTGGGCCGGTTCGGACGACGTGGAACGCGCCGCCGAACTCGCGGCGCCGGGACAGCTGGAGCGGCTGGCCGGGGCGCAGGTCGAAGCGCCGGTGCGGGTCGCGTTCGGTGTGCCTGCCGCGGGAATCGCGGGCTTCCGCCGCAGTCATCGCGAGGCGGTCGCCGCGCGGCAGGTCGCCGAGCGGGCACCCGCGGGCGGCCCGCGGGTCACCGGGTATCGAACGGTGGAGATCGCCTACCTGGCCGGCGCGGACGAAGCGGCCATGCGCGGGCTGGTCGAGCGTGAGCTGGGCGCGCTGGCGGGCCGGGATGCGAACGCCGCGCGGCTGCGCGCGACGCTGCACGCCTATCTGCGCGGCCACCGCAGCCCGGAGGCCACGGCCAAAGCGCTCGGCGTGCACAAGAACACGGTTCGCTACCGCGTGCAGCGGATCGAACAGCTACTGGGATATCCGATCGAAGAGCGGGGCTTGCCGCTGGAGATCGCGCTGGTGTGCGTCGACGTCTACGGCTCGGACGCCCTGCCCTGAACCGCGGCTACTCTCCCGCTGCCGCCTCGCGCGCCGCGATGCGGCGCAGTGGCGGCTCGGTGGGCGGCGCCACCCTGCGGTCGGGTAACTCGGCGAGCAACGTGGTGGTCGCCTCCGCGATGGCCGCGACGGCCTTGTCGACGGCCGATTTGGTGGTCGAGCTCAGGCCGGACACGCCACCGACCTTGCGCACGTACTGCAGTGCGGCGGCATAGATTTCCTGCTCGGTTGCGGCAGGTTCCAGACCACGCAGGACGGTGATGTTTCTACACATGCGAGCACACTAGCCCCAGATCACGACATGCGTCAGGGCAAGAAGTCATCGAGGTCGAAAACTATTCGCCCAGCGGACGCGCACTCGGCGCGACGAACATGCGCCATCGGCGAATACCGAGCGTCCGCCGGGACGGATGGGGAACAATCGGGGGCATGTCTGCGCGCGGTGTACCGACCTTGACGACGTTTCCGTACGCGGAGCTGGACGAGCGGGAGGAAGACCATTGGTCCGGCGCCGCGGTATCCGACGACGAACTGCGGGCGTTGGCCCTCGGCGCCTTCTACTCGGCGCGCTGGGACGCCTTCCACGACGCGCTGCTGCTCGGTCCCGAACGCGCGCATCCCCTCGGTGACCGGCGCGAGCTGGCCATCGACACACTCACCGGAGCGTGGGGCATCACCGACGGCACCGAGGCGCAGGCCTCGATGGAGCAGTTGCTCGACGGCATGCACGCCCCGCTCTACGCGCTGGTGCACCCGCTGGTGACGGCCTCGATCAACGCCAGCGAGCGCGATCGGTTCGGCGAGCGGGCCGACCGGCACCGGGCGTTCCTGCGGCAGGTCGGCGCGTTCCGCGGCATGGACAATCCGGAGGCGCTGGTCCGCGACTACGACATCTGGTCGCAGGCGATCAAGATCGGATTCACCGACCATCTGGCCCGGCCGCTGCCCAGCGACATCCACGCCTGGGATCTGGCCAGGGTGGTCGCGGTGGCCAGGATGGCCTACACAGCCGGCTACCTCGACGCCGACGTGGCCTGGGGCTATCTCGCGCGCGCCCTGCCGCTGGCCCAGAGCAAGTACCGCAACTGGCGTCAGTTCGGCGACGCCTACCTCACCGGCTGGACCTATTGGCAGGCATGCGAGGACCTGGCCGAGCTGAAGAACGGCGGCGTCGATCGCCGCAAGGAGCTGCTGCGGCTGTGGCTGCGCCCGACCAGCCCGTGGCGTCGGGTCGCGCTGAACTCAGTTCCCGTCGGGGAGTGAGCGCAGGATGCCGCGGCCGTAACGCTGGAACTGCGCGTCGTCGACCATGCCGAGGGAGTGCCGCTCGACCAGCAGCTCCCACTCCGAATACAGCTGGGCCACACCGGGATCCGCGGAGCCCGCGGCCCCGTCGGCGGATTCCCTGCGCACCGCGAAGTTCACCGCGCAGGTGACCCGCTCGGTGTCGGCGCGGTCGACGCCGGTGAAATGCAGCGTCCGGCTGCCGTCGTGCACCTCGATGCCGGTGGCGCCGCGTCCGGGACCGATCTCGCCGCGGCCCGCGGTGGGGGTGTCGGTGACGCGCGCCCACAAGACCACGGGAATCGGGAGTTCGTGCGCGTACCGGCCGTCGCCGATCGAGACGAACAGCAGGCGCGCCGTCGTGGCGGCGAGCAGGCCGGAACCGTTGCCCGCGGGTGGTTGCGCGACCGCGACGGCGGTCTCCAGGACGTACTCGTCCGGCGTCACGTAACGATGCAGAGCCGCTATCGCCTGCTTCGTGTCGCGGCGCGGCGACATCCTTCGGGTCGCCCGCTCCACATCCGCGCGAACGGGACCGCCGCGGCCCCAGGTGGGCGCAGGCGGGCGCAGATCCGGCGCCGCCACGTCGATGCGCTGGGTGGCCAGGATGTGCGCGTTGAGCCGGTCGATGATCTCGGTGGCCGCCGGGAGGTCGTGCTCGGCGATCAGGACCGGCAGCGGGGTGCGGTCCGCGGGCACGCCGGTGAGCACCGGCGTGGGGTAACGCAGATAGATCTCGATGACGACCGCGTCGTCCGCGCGCCGGTTCAGCCGGACCTTGAGCAGGTCCGACACCGGGACATCGAGGACGCGCTCGCCGTCGGACCCGGGCCGCAGGATGATCAGCCTGCCGCGGCCGTGACGCAGTATCGCTGTGGGTGTCCGTAGCTCGACTATGTCCATACCCCCTGCGCTCGTGTCTGGTGCGGCGCTCCCGGGGCTTTCGTGGTTTGCGAGCTACCGCTTAACGTGCCCGTCGCTCGCGCCGCGAGGTTGTGTCGTCGCTCACGATAGGCCGAACATGCCATGATTGTTGCCACTTGGAGGAAGCCGGACCGGAGACATCGGGAACCACCGTCGATCCCCAGCCGTTTACCTCATTAGCTGCACCTGCAGTCGAACTGTGCGATGTATCGACTAGACCGTACGCGGTAACGTGGCATGTCCGCATCCGAACCCCCGCGGAACCGGACGCGCCAGACGCATCGCTAGGCAAGAACCGGAGACACCGGAAAGGACTGGCCGCCCCGGCCGACGCTCTATGAACCGCAAGACAGTGTTTCGCACCCTGGCCATAGTCTCGGGCATTTTGCTCGTGATCTATGCGTTCAGCTATTTCGGCAACGACACGCGGGGCTGGAAGAGCGTCGATACATCGGTTGCCCTGAGCCAGCTCGAGAACAAGAGCAACGTTCAGAACATTCAGATCGATGATCGTGAGCAGCAGCTGCGCATCGAACTGAAGGACGGCAACGACGCCACCGGCGGGCAGAACAAGATCATCGCGAAGTATCCGGGCGGGAGCGAGACCTCCGCCCAGATCTTCGACGCGGTGAAGACCTCCGGCGCGCCCTACAACACCGTGGTCAAACAGGAGAGCTGGTTCACCCAGATCCTGCTGTTCGTGCTGCCGATGGTCATCCTGCTCGGGTTGTTCATCTTCGTGATGGCCCGCATGCAGGGCGGCGGCCGCGGCGGCATGATGGGCTTCGGCAAATCGAAGGCCAAGCAGCTGTCCAAGGACATGCCCAAGACCACGTTCTCCGACGTGGCCGGAGCCGACGAAGCGGTCGAGGAACTCTACGAGATCAAGGACTTCCTGCAGAACCCGGTTCGCTACCAGGCCCTCGGCGCCAAGATCCCCAAGGGCGTCCTGCTCTACGGCCCGCCCGGCACCGGTAAGACCCTGCTGGCCCGTGCCGTCGCCGGCGAGGCGGGTGTGCCGTTCTTCACCATTTCCGGCTCGGACTTCGTGGAGATGTTCGTCGGTGTCGGCGCCTCCCGGGTGCGCGACCTGTTCGAACAGGCCAAGCAGAACAGCCCCTGCATCATCTTCGTCGACGAGATCGACGCGGTCGGCCGCCAGCGCGGCGCCGGTCTCGGCGGCGGTCACGACGAGCGTGAGCAAACCCTCAACCAGTTGCTGGTCGAGATGGACGGCTTCGGTGACCGCACCGGCATCATCCTGATCGCCGCGACCAACCGCCCCGACATCCTCGATCCGGCGCTGCTGCGTCCGGGCCGGTTCGACCGGCAGATCCCGGTCGGCAACCCGGACCTCGCCGGTCGCCGCGCGATCCTGCGGGTGCACTCGCAGGGCAAGCCGATCTCTCCGGACGCCGACCTGGACGGCCTGGCCAAGCGCACCGTCGGCATGTCCGGCGCCGACTTGGCCAACGTGATCAACGAGGCCGCGCTGCTCACCGCCCGCGAGAACGGCGCGGTGATCACCGGCGAATCGCTGGAGGAGTCGGTAGACCGCGTGATCGGCGGCCCGCGCCGCAAGAGCCGGATCATCAGCGAGCACGAGAAGAAGATCACCGCCTACCACGAGGGCGGCCACACCCTGGCCGCCTGGGCGATGCCGGACATCGAGCCGGTGTACAAGGTCACCATCCTGGCGCGCGGCCGCACCGGCGGTCACGCCATGACGGTGCCCGAGGACGACAAGGGCCTGATGACCCGCTCGGAGATGATCGCCCGCCTGGTCATGGCGATGGGCGGCCGCGCGGCCGAGGAACTGGTGTTCCACGAGCCGACCACCGGCGCGTCCTCCGATATCGACCAGGCCACCAAGATCGCTCGCGCGATGGTCACCGAGTACGGCATGAGTTCCCGGCTCGGCGCGGTCCGCTACGGCCAGGAGCAGGGCGACCCGTTCCTCGGCCGCTCGATGGGCATGGGTTCGGAGTACTCGCACGAGGTGGCGGGCGCGATCGACGTGGAGGTGCGCAACCTGATCGAGGCCGCGCACACCGAGGCGTGGGCCATCCTCAACGACTACCGCGACGTGCTCGACGACCTGGCCACCGCGCTACTGGAGCGGGAGACCCTGCACCGCAAGGATCTCGAGCAGATTCTCGCGTCGGTGCAGAAGCGCCCGCGGATCACCGCGTTCAACGATTTCGGCGACCGCGTCCCCTCGGACAAGCCGCCGGTGAAGACCCCGGGCGAGTTGGCCGCCGAGCGCGGCGAGTCGTGGCCGCCGGAACCGGCGGTGGCCGCGTCCGCGCAGCGTGACCCGCAGACCTCCAACGGCTACCCGCCGCACGAAAGCGGTTACGGAGCTCCGCCGCAGTACGCCCGCCCGTCGGCACCCGGCTACCCGCTGCCTCAGGCGCCCGCCCCGGCCTATCCGCGCCAGGGCACGCACGGTTCGCGGCCGGACTACGGCGCTCCCGCGGGCTGGTCGGCTCCCGGCTGGCCGCCCCGGGACGAGCCGCAGCAGCAGGGGCAGCCCGGCTGGGGTGACTCGCAGCAGCCGCGGCACGGCTACCAGCAGTGGGGCCCGCAGGGGACCCCCGAAGGCGGCTACGACCGGGACGGTTACGGCGAGCGCGGCGGCTACGAAGAGCCGCGCCGCGCCAACCCGAACGGCGAGGGCGACAACGGTGATTGGGATGGACCGAACGGTCGTCACTGAGCAGTGACGATTAGGCTCGACCATCGTGGGGTGCCGAGAAATTGCCGGCACCCTGAAAGTTTGGAGGTGTCCTCGATTGTCGGCCAACGATCACGGCGGTGGCTACACCCTCGCCGAAGCGGATAGTGCTGAACACGATGGTTTCGACATCGGCCTGGCGGAGCCTGGACCGGTCGCCCTGGAGAGCGGTAGATCGTTCGACCAGGCACGGGCCGAAGCGGCGGTGCGGGAGTTGCTGCTCGCCGTCGGTGAGGACCCGGATCGGCCTGGGCTGCGGGAGACGCCCGCCCGGGTCGCGCGGGCCTATCGGGAAACCTTCGCGGGCCTTTACGTGGAACCGGATTCGGTGCTCAACACCACGTTCGATGAGGGCCACCAGGAACTCGTGCTGGTGCGGGACATCCCGATGTACTCCACCTGCGAGCATCATCTCGTGTCGTTCCACGGTGTCGCCCACGTCGGTTACATCCCCGGCCCGCACGGGCGGGTCACCGGTCTGTCCAAGCTCGCCCGGCTGGTCGACCTGTACGCCAAGCGCCCGCAGGTGCAGGAGCGTCTGACCAGCCAGATCGCCGACGCGGTGATGCGCAAGCTGGATCCGCGCGGCACCATCGTGGTGATCGAGGCCGAGCACCTGTGCATGGCGATGCGCGGTATCCGCAAGCCGGGCGCGAGTACCACCACCTCCGCCGTGCGCGGGCTGCTGCAGTCCAACGCCGCCTCGCGGGCCGAGGCGCTCGATCTGATACTCCGGAAGTGAGCGGGCCCGCGGTGTCCGAACCGAGCAGCGGAGGGCGCGCAGCGACCGGGGACGACGCCGCCACCGCGCGGCCGGACGGGCGATCGGCGACCGAAGCGCGGGCGAGTGGGCTCGAGAACGTCGGCGCTCGCGACGGGCGCTCCTGCGTGGTGATGGGCGTGGTCAACGTCACCAGCGATTCGTTCTCCGACGGTGGGCGATACCTCGATCCCGAGCTGGCCATCGCGCACGGCGTGCGGCTGCACGCCGCCGGCGCGGACATCATCGACGTGGGCGGCGAGTCGACCAGGCCGGGCGCGGTGCGCATTGATGCGGCGACCGAGGCCGCCCGGGTGACCCCGGTGATCCGCGGCCTGGTCGCGGCGGGCGTGCCGACCAGCGTGGACACCATGCGCGCCGCGGTGGCCGCCGCGGCGATCGAGGCGGGGGTGTCGGTGGTGAACGACGTCTCCGGTGGTCGCGCCGACGCCGACATGGTGCGAGTGGTCGCCGCCGCGCGGGTCCCGTGGATTCTCATGCACTGGCGGGCGGGCGCCGACTACCGGCACACCGGACCGGCGGACCACTACGACGACGTGGTCGCCGAGGTGTTCGCCGAGCTGACCGCGCAGGTGGACCTGGCCGTCGCCGCCGGCGTAGACCCGTCCCGGCTGGTCCTCGACCCGGGCTTGGGCTTCGCGAAGAACGCCGAGCACAACTGGGCTCTGCTCGGCGCGCTGCCCGAACTGGTCGCGCACGGGCTGCCGGTGCTGATCGGTGCGTCGCGCAAGCGTTTCCTCGGTTCGCTCCTCGCCGACGAGGCGGGGCCGCGTCCACCGGACGGCCGCGAGACGGCCACCGCGACCATCTCGGCACTGGCCGCGCTGCACGGCGCGTGGGGTGTGCGGGTGCACGACGTGCGCGCCTCGCTGGACGCCATCGCGGTCGCCGACGCGTGGCAGAATGCCGCACGGCAGCGCGCCGCACAGCACGACACCGTCCGATCCAGTGCGCAAGGAGCTCGATGATGAGCCGGTCCCCGGTCCACGCCGAAGACGATGCGCCGCCGCGCGATTCGGCGACCAGGCGCGGCGCCGACCGGATCGAGTTGCGCGGCCTGCGCGCCTTCGGACATCACGGTGTCTTCGAGCACGAGCGTCGCGACGGTCAGGAGTTCCTGGTCGACCTGACGGTGTGGGTGGATTTCGCGTTGGCCGCCGCGTCCGACGATCTGGCCGCCACCGTGGACTACGGCGCGTTGGCCGAGCGTGCGGTGCGCATCGTCCAAGGCCAGCCGCGCAATCTCATCGAGACGGTGGTGTCGGAGATCGCCGACGACGTGATGACCGATCCGCGGATCGAGTCGGTAGAGGTGGTGCTGCACAAGCCGTCCGCGCCGATCCCGCACACGTTCGCCGACGTGCGGGTGATCACCTCCCGGCACCGGGGGGAGCCCGCCGAATGAGCGAGCGCAACGGCGGCGCGGCCATTGTCCGGACCGCGCCGAGCGCTGCGGAGGCGCGCCGATGACCCGTGCCGTGCTGTCCATCGGTTCGAACCTGGGGGACCGGCTCGCCCATCTGCGCAGTGTGCTGGATGGGTTCGGGCATCGGGTGCTGGCCGCCTCCGCCGTGTATTCGACCGCGCCGTGGGGTGGTGTGCCGCAGCAGGATTACCTCAATGCCGCTGTGCTGGTGGAGGATCCGGGCTTCGGCTGCGCGGACTGGCTGCGCTGGGGCCAAGATCTGGAGCATGCCGCCGGACGCGTGCGCGAAGTGCGCTGGGGCGCGCGCACACTCGACGTGGACGTGGTGTGGTGTGCCGAACTGCGCGAGGGAGAGCCGGTCGCGTGCCGCAGTGCCGACCCGGATCTGATTCTGCCGCACCCTCGAGCGCATCGGCGCGCTTTCGTGCTGGTGCCGTGGCTGGACGTGGTGCCGGACGCGGTGCTCGAGGTCGACGGCGTACCGCACGCCGTGGCGGATCTGCTGGCGCGGCTGGAGCCGGCCGAGCGCGCCGGGGTGCGCCGCACCGAATTCTCGTTGACGGGCACTCCCTCGTGAAACTGAAGCCGACTCGCGTCCTCGACCTCGTGGCGACTGTGCTGATCGCCGCGATCCTCGCGTGGATCGCCACCAGGGTGGCCTATGACAACTTCCCGCCGATCTCGGTGTTCGCGGGAGCCTCGCTGTACCCCGTGGCCGCCATCGAGGCGGTGCTCGCCTTCGTGATCCGGGCCAGGGTCAACGACCACGAGATCGGCGACGGCCGCCACCAGTTGCATCCGATCACCGCGGCCCGCGCCGTCGCGCTGGCCAAGGCGTCGGTGCAGGTGGGTGCGATCTCCGCCGGCATCTGGCTCGGTTTTCTGTGCTGGGTCTTCCCGCAGCGCGGCACGCTGCGCGCGGCGGCCGCCGACAGCCCGGGTGCGATCGTCGGGATGCTGGCGGGGGTGGCTTTGGTTGCTGCGGCCCTCTGGTTGGAGTATTGCTGCCGGGCGCCGGAGGATCCGACCGACGATGCGGCAACTACCTAGCTAGCTTTACGAACGGAATCACCAAACGTTGTGTGGGCGCGGCTCCACCTATTGGCTACCCTGGCTGGCATGGTTTCACCCTCCCGTAGCAGCACTTCCCGTCGACGGCGGGACGACGCGGGAAAATTGTTCGTCGGCGTCTTGATCTTGCTCGGCCTGGTTGCCAGCGTTTTCCTGATCTTCAGTAACAGCGTGCAGTTCGTACGGGTAGGTCTGATTGCGGCGCTGTGGGCGGCGGCGATCGGCGCTCTGGCTGCGACGAAGTACCGCAAGGAAGCGGATATCGACAAGGCGAAGGTCCGTGATCTACAGACCGTCTACGAGTTGCAGTTGGAGCGGGAGGTCACCGCGCGACGCCAATACGAGCTCGGCCTAGAGGCGCGAGTGCGGGAGGAAGTGGGCGCCGACGCGGCCGAACTCGCGGCCTTGCGCGCGGAACTCACCGTGCTGCGGCAGAGCCTGCAGCGGCTGTTCGACGGGGATCTGCCGATGGATCGCCCGGCGTTGCGCGCCGACGCGACCCGGATTCAGGAGCTGACCAGCTCGGGCGCGGAATCCGGGAACAATAGCTCCGCGAATGCCGGGATGTGGTCGGTGTTCGCCGACCAGCAACCGCATAGCAGTATGACGCCGATCTTCGAGCCCGATCATCCCGAGCCGCCTGCCTTCGCCAGCCCCTTCGACGATCCGGTCACCGCAGAGACCGCGGTGGTCTCCATCGACGACGAGGCCGAGCAGGCCGACGTGGAGCAGGCGCGCTACGCCGAGCCGCGTGGCTGGGCCGACGCCTTCACCGAAACCGTGGACGAGCCGGTCGACGAGCCGCCGACCCAGCCCGCCGCGCGCCCGCGGCCGACGCAGGAGCCCGCCCCGCGGCCGACCTCCGCGCCGACCATGGGCACGCCGAGCGCGCGCAGGCGGCGCCGGGCCGAGAGCGACGACGAGACGCCGTCGCGTCGTCTTTCGGTCGCGGAGATCATGGCCAACCTGCAGTCCGAGGAGCGCGAACGCCGGTGACCCGCGGCCGGGCGCTGCCCGGCACTGCGGCATAGATCACGCGGGCACCCCGTGGCGGCGGAGAACCGCCTGCCGATATTCTCTTGGCGTACCGTCCGGTACCCGCATGGCGGGACTGGAACGACATCGAGAGGACAACGTTGACCTCGAGAAGCGTGAATTCCGACAACGCTGCTTCGGGCTTCGACCCCGCGCCCGCACGCCTGACGGTGGGAATCGTCTCGGCGGGACGTGTGGGCTCGGCATTGGGCGCCGCACTCGAGCGGGCCGGACACATCGTGTTCGGCGTCTGCGCGATCTCCGACGCCTCGGTGCGCCGTGCCGAGACCCGGCTGCCCGACTCGGAGATCCTGCCGGTCGAACAGGTGGCCGCCCGTAGCGAGCTGCTGCTGCTCGCCGTACCCGACACCGAACTCCCCGGCCTGGTTCGTGGCCTGGCCGGGGCGGGAGTCGTCCGGCCGGGCACCATCGTCGCGCACACCTCCGGCGCCAACGGCGTCGGCGTGCTCGCGCCCCTCGCCGAGATCGGCGCCCTTCCGCTGGCCATCCATCCCGCCATGACCTTCACCGGACACGACGAAGACGTGCCCCGGCTGGGCAACGCCTGCTTCGGCATCACCGCGGCCGACGAGGTCGGCTACGCCATCGCGCAGTCGCTGGTGATCGAAATGGGCGGCGAGCCGGTCCGGGTGCCCGAGGCCGCACGCTCGCTGTACCACGCGGCTCTCGCGCACGGCAGCAACCACCTGGTCACGGTGATCGTCGACGCGGTCGCCGCGCTGCGGGCAGCCCTGGACGGGCCGGGACTGATGGGCCAGCAGCTGGTCGACGACCAGCCGGGCGGCTTGGCCGAGCGCCTGCTCGCCCCGCTGGCGTCGGCGGCGCTGGACAACGCGCTGCGCCGCGGCCAGTCCGCCCTGACCGGCCCGGTGGCCCGCGGCGACGCGGACGCGGTGGCCGCGCATCTGGACGCGCTGTCGTCGGTCGACCCCCGGCTGGCCGAGGCCTACCGCGCGCTGTCGCTGCGCACCGCCGAACGGGCCGGCACCGCCCCGGCCGTCATCGAGCTGCTGGAAGGACACTGATGTTCGACCCGAAATTGCGCGGTGCCTACCGGCCCGGTGAGCTGACCGTGCACCACGATCCCGCGGTCCTCGGCGCGGTGTCCGCCGCGCTGCGCGGCGTCGGCCGCACCGTCGCGCTGGTGCCGACCATGGGCGCGCTGCACGAAGGCCACTTGGAGATCGTGCGGCTGGCCAAACGGACCAACCAGGTCGTCGTCGTCTCGATCTTCGTCAATCCCTTGCAGTTCGGCGCGAACGAGGATCTGGACAAATATCCCCGCACGCTGGACGCCGACGTCGAGCTGCTGCGCGCGGAGGGCGTCGAGCTGGTGTTCGCGCCGAGCGTGGCCGACATGTATCCCGACGGTCCGCGCACCACGGTGCATCCCGGTCCGCTCGGCGCGGAGCTGGAGGGCGCCAGCCGCCCGACCCATTTCGCGGGCATGCTCACCGTGGTCGCCAAATTGCTGCAGATAGCGCGGCCGACCGAGGCGTTCTTCGGCGAGAAGGACTATCAGCAGCTCACGTTGATCCGGCAGATGGTGCGCGACCTGAATTTCGACGTCAAGATCACCCCGGTGGTCACCGTGCGCGAGGCCGACGGCTTGGCGCTGTCCTCACGCAACCGCTATCTCGACCCGGTGCAGCGCGAAGCGGCGCTCGCCCTGTCGGCGGCCCTCTCGGCGGGCAAGCACGCGGGCGGCCTCGGCGGCGCCGCGGTACTCGCGGCCGCCGGCCAGGTGCTCGACGCCGCGACCGGCGTGGACGTCGACTACCTGGAACTGCGCTCGGCCACGCTGGGGCCCGCTCCGGCGACCGGCAACGCCAGACTGCTGATCGCGGCCAGGGTCGGCCCGACCCGGCTCATCGACAACGTCGCCGTCACGCTCGGCGCTCCGATCGACGGCCATCCCAACGTCTCCGGTTCGCGGCCCGCCGTGGACTCCTCCCAGCCTGCCCCGGCGGTGTCAGATCCCGCCCCGATCTTCCCCGCGAACTAGAAAGGGCGACGCAATGCTGCGCACCATGATGAAGTCGAAGATCCACCGTGCCACCGTGACGCACGCCGACCTGCACTACGTCGGCTCGGTCACCGTGGACCAAGACCTGCTCGATGCCGCCGACCTGCTGGAAGGCGAACAGGTCTGCATCGTGGACATCGACAACGGCGCCCGGCTGGAGACCTACGTCATCGCCGGTGAGCGGGGGTCCGGTGTGATCGGGATCAACGGCGCCGCGGCGCACCTGGTGCATCCGGGTGACCTCGTCATCCTGATCGCCTACGGTCAGCTGAACGAGCAGGAGATCGCGGACTACGACCCCAAGGTCGTGTTCGTCGACGAGCGCAACCGTCCGGTCGAGCTCGGCTCGGACCCGGCGCACGCTCCGGAGGGCTCGGGTCTGACCTCGCCGCGCTCCCTGTCGTTCGTCTGAGGACCGGCGACCGGGACATGCTGCTGACCATCGATGTCCGCAATACCAGTATCGAACTCGGTCTGTTCTCCGGTTCCGGGGCGCATTCGAAACTGGTGCGGCACTGGCGAATGCACACCAATCCGTTGCTGACCGCCGACGAATTCGCCATGCAGGTGCGCGGGTTGGTCGGCGCGCAGCTGGACGAGGTGATCGGCGTCTCCGCGCTGTCGACGGTGCCGCCCGTGCTGCGCGAACTGCGCGCCATGCTCGGCCAGTACTGGGCTCACGTTCCGCACGTATTGGTGGAACCCGGTGTGCGCACCGGGATTCCGTTGCTGGTGGACAATCCGAAAGAAGTCGGCGCGGACCGCATCGTCAATTGTCTGGCCGCTTACCAGCGGTATTCCGCACCCGCGATCGTCGTCGATTTCGGCACGGCGATCTGTGTCGATCTGGTGTCGAAGAAGGGCGAGTTCCTGGGTGGGATCATCGCGCCCGGTGTGGAGATCTCCACCGAAGCGCTGGTGGAACGCAGCGCGCTGCGGCGGGCCGAGCTGACCAGGCCGCGGTCGGTGCTGGGGAAGAACAGCATGGAGTGCATGCAGTCCGGAGCGGTCTTCGGTTTCGCCGGACTGGTGGACGGCCTGATCGATCGGATCCGCGACGAGTTCGACGCCTTCGCGGGCGACGATGTCGCGATCGTGGCGACCGGCGCGACCGCACCGCTGATCGTCCCGGAATCCGAAACGATCGATGATCACGATCCGCACCTCACGCTGACCGGGCTCCGGCTCGTATACGAACGCAACCAGCGGCGCAAGGGAAGTGTCTGAATTGCGCGGTGTTGGCTTTGTCGCAGGCCGGGCATGTCGATACCGCGCCGGATGCTGTTAAACTCACTCTCGTGACTTCCCGCGTGAGCACCCAGGAGTGTTGTCGAGGCTGACTTGCCTCGACCGATCGAGGCTGCCTTCCCGCCCTCGACCGATACCTTCCTCCTGGAGATTCGCTCATGCGTTCCTCTGTTCTTTCCCTTTCTTCCGCGCGCACTGCGTTTTCGGCTACCCCGCCGGTGGAGCGCTCGGTGTCGCCCGCGCTCCCTACCCGGTTGCGTCCGGCCGACCTGCTCCGGCTGACCGATGAAGGCGCCGAGGATGTGCTGGCCGGGCGGTACGACCACCTGCTTCCCGCGGACGGGACGTGGCCGGTGGACGAGCGCTGGGCGGCCAGATTACTCACCGACGACGAGGTCGACGTCTGGCTGATCAGCTGGACTCCGGGTAAATCGACCGAATTGCACGACCACGCCGGTTCGCTCGGCGCACTCACCGTGCTCAGCGGCGCGCTGTCGGAATATCGTTGGAACGGAACGGAACTGCGCTGCCGCACACTCGCGGCGGGTGACCAGGCCTCGTTCCCGATCGGCTGGGTGCACGACGTCATGCGCGCGCCCGCCGCCGTGCCCGGCGCTGCCGATTCCGCGGGTCCGCTCGACCCGACGCTGAGCGTGCACGCCTATTCCCCGCCGCTCACCGCCATGTCCTATTACGAGGTGACCGGTCACGGCACCCTCCGGCGCACTCGAACCGTTCTCACCGACCAGCCCGAAGGTGATATGTGATGACCCGTTTGACCATCGATCAGATGCTCGAGAACGCACGGGCCCAACTCGAGCGGATCT
Source organism: Nocardia gipuzkoensis (assembly GCF_021183645.1). NCBI lineage: Bacteria > Bacillati > Actinomycetota > Actinomycetes > Mycobacteriales > Nocardiaceae > Nocardia > Nocardia gipuzkoensis. The sequence continues at coordinate 3,379,736 of NZ_CP089225.1, forward strand.
ACGCCTTCGAATTGCCGCAGGCTATCGAGCGCGGCGCCATTCTGGTGGATATCCGGCCCCAGGCCCAGCGTGGACGCGAGGGCACCTTGCCCGGTGCGCTGGTGATCGAGCGCAACGTCCTGGAATGGCGGCTGGACCCCACCAGCTCCGCCCGCTTGGCGCTGGCCGCCGATCACGACGTGGAATGGATCGTCGTCTGCTCCGAGGGCTATACCTCCAGCCTGGCGGCCGCCGCTCTCCAGCAACTCGGGCTGCATCGGGCCACCGACCTGGTGGGCGGCTACCAGGCATTGAAGGCGGCCGGCCTGCTGAACGTCGCCATGGGGGCGCCGCACTTCGCGCGTGAGCTCGACGCGCTCGCGTCCCTGTAAATCACCCGCGAACACTTCCATCTCGAAATAGCCGGTCGCACAGGTGTTTCCGGACACCGATCGATGCGCACCGGCTATTTCGGGTATCCGGAGGCTCGGACCGACGGTCCGGATCGGGGCAGAGCATCGATACCGTTTCGTTACTCCGGGTCAGAGTCCGGGCGGCGCGCAAACGATTTCCGGTGCACGCTAGGGTTGTTCGATGTGAGCACCCCGAACTCTGCATCCTCCAGCGCATCGACATCGGATTCGCGGCCTGCCGTGGCGCCCGACGCCGACGACGCCCCGGAGCAGATACGGATTCGGCGGGAGAAGCGGGAGCGACTGCTCGCGGCCGGTGGCGAGGCCTATCCCGTGGTCGTGCCGCGTACGCATACACTCGCGGAAATTCGGGCCGCATATCCGGACCTGGCCGCCGACACCGCCACCGGACAACAGGTGGGCGTCGCCGGACGCGTCATATTCCTGCGTAATACCGGCAAGCTGTGTTTCGCGACACTGCAGGAGGGCGACGGCACCAAGCTGCAGGCGATGATCAGCCTGAACGGGGTCGGCGCGGACGCCCTCGCCGCCTGGAAGGCCGATGTCGATCTCGGTGACTTCGTTTTCGTGCACGGTGAGGTCATCTCCTCCCGCACCGGAGAACTGAGCGTCATGGCCGATTCCTGGTCCATGGCGGCGAAGGCCCTGCGGCCGCTGCCGGTGGCGCACAAAGAGATGAACGAGGAGTCGCGGGTCCGGCAGCGCTATGTCGATCTGATCGTGCGCCCCGAAGCCAGGGAAATGGCCCGTACCCGCATCGCCGTGGTGCGTGCGCTGCGCAACGCGCTCGAGCGCCGGGGATTCCTCGAGGTGGAGACGCCGATGCTGCAAACGCTGCACGGCGGCGCGGCGGCCCGGCCGTTCGTCACCCGTTCCAATGCCCTCGATATGGACCTCTACCTGCGCATCGCGCCGGAGCTGTTCCTGAAGCGCTGCGTGGTCGGCGGCTTGGAGCGCGTCTTCGAGATCAACCGGAACTTCCGGAACGAGGGCGCGGACTCCACGCATTCCCCCGAGTTCGCGATGCTCGAGACATACCAGGCATACGGCACCTACGACGACTCGGCGGTGATGACCCGGGAATTGGTGCAGGAAGTGGCCCAGGAGGCGTTCGGCACCCAGGTGGTGACCCTGGCCGACGGTACCGAATACGATCTGCGCGGCGAGTGGGCGACCGTGGAGATGTACCCCTCGCTGTCGGACGCGCTGGGAGTGCAGGTCACCCCGGAAACGTCGGTCGCCGAATTGCGGGCACTGGCGGATCGGGTCGGTCTGGAAATTCCGGAGGGCAAGGGCTACGGACACGGGAAACTTGTCGAGGAACTCTGGGAACATCAGTATGGCGACAAGCTCTACGCCCCGACTTTCGTGCGCGACTTCCCGGTGGAGACCTCCCCGCTGACCAGGCAGCATCGGAGTGCGGCAGGCGTCACGGAGAAGTGGGACCTCTATGTGCGCGGCTTCGAGTTGGCCACGGGCTATTCGGAGTTGGTCGACCCGGTGATCCAGCGCGAACGGTTCGTCGATCAGGCTCGGCTGGCCGCACAGGGTGACGACGAGGCGATGGTGCTCGACGAGGACTTCCTCGCGGCGATGGAGCACGGCATGCCGCCGACCACCGGAACCGGTATGGGAATCGATCGGTTGTTGATGGCGCTCACGGGATTGGGAATCCGAGAAACGATACTGTTCCCAATTGTGCGTCCGGTCACCAGGTGACCACTGGATTGCAAAGTAGCGGCTCCGTCTTGGAATTTCCGGAATTCGGGGTATTCTTGCCTCGGGTAATCGGCCTAGTATGCGGGTCGCACGATTTCGAGAGGACGTTCATCTCATGGCAAAGAAGGTCACCGTTAGCCTGATCGACGATGTCGACGGTGAGTCCATCGCGGACGAGACCATCGAGTTTGCGATCGACGGTGTGTCGTACGAGATCGACCTGTCGTCGGCAAATGCGGCGAAGCTGCGCGACGGTTTGGAAGAGTGGGTTTCGAATGCGCGCCGGGTCAGCGGCCGGCGCCGGGTCAAGGCCGCCGCGGCCGCCGCGGGCACGCCCAAGAGCCGGGTCTCGATCGACCGGGAACAAAGCGCCGCAATTCGTGAGTGGGCGCGTCGGAATGGACACAAGGTGTCCGCCAGGGGCCGCATCTCCGCCGACATCACCGACGCGTACAACAAGGCCGCGAAGGGATAGTTCTATTTTCGGCCGCCGTCCCGGCGAATCGTGCGACGTCGGGGCGGCGGTCTTGTTTGTGATAGACCTTCGATATAGCAGCGAGACCGGATCCCACGGTGGCCCGTCACGGGCGGATGAATCGATCTTGCTCGTGGTACCCGAACGCGGCACCATGGAAACGTGCGACGGTCACTGGCGGTATGGAGAGGCGAGGTATCGGCGCAGTGACAGGATTCGTCGGATCATTCTTGCGGTTCACCGATGACGCCGGTCGGCAGCAGGAGCTCACGCTCACTCCCGACCGCGGGCGCGTCACCATCGGCCGCTCCCCGCATGCCGATCTCGCGCTGAGCTGGGACGCGGAGGTCTCCCGCCTGCACGCGGCGGTCGAATACCTGGGCGCGCACTGGACCATCGTGGACGACGGTCTGTCCCGCAACGGCACATTCGTCAACGGGGACCGGCTGGTCGGTCGCCGCAGGCTGATGGCGGGCGACGTCATCCGGGTCGGCACCTCGCGGGTGTCCTTTCACGACTTCGGCGGCGTGTCCGACGACATCACTCGTACCTCCACCGGCTCGATGCCCACCGCGCGCTCGCTCACCGAAACGCAGCGCTCGGTGCTGATCGCGCTGTGCCGCCCGTACAAGCACGGCGCGGGCTTCGCCACTCCGGCCTCCAATCAGCAGATCGCCGAGGAACTGTTCCTCAGCGTCGACGCGATCAAGACCCACCTGCGCGCGCTGTTCGCCAAGTTCGGCGTGGAGGATCTGCCGCAGAACCAGAAGCGCGTCCGGCTGGCTGGTTTGGCCATGCAGAGTGGGCTCATTTCCGATCGGGACCTGTGAGACCTTCACGGTAGACGCTCGCTTAGGCGGTCGAGCTTCTCGGCCATGGAGAGTCGTGCCGACAGCGGCTTGACTTGGACTCAGCAGCCGGATCGAGAACGGGTCCGGCCGAGTTTCCCAGCAGGAGGAAGTCATGACCGCCACACGTCTCGCCGCACTGGTGTTCGCCACGCTGGCGACGGGCCTGATCGCGGGCCTCTTCTACGCGTACGCCAATTCGGTGATGCCCGCGCTCGCCCGCACCGACGACCGGGTGATGATCGACGTGATGCAGAAGATCAACGTGGTGATCATCAATCCGTGGTTCATGATCGCGTTCCTCGGCACCGTCGGCTGCACCATCCTGGCCGCCGCGCTGCATCTGGGCCGGGAGCACCGCGGCACGCTGATCTGGATCGTGCTCGCGCTGGTGCTCAACGTCATCGCGTTCGCGGTGACCTCGGGCCTGAACGTTCCGCTCAACGACCAGCTGGCGGCGGCGGGCGACCCGGCCTCGATCGCCGACCTCGCCGCGGTGCGCGCCGATTTCGAATCCGCCTGGGTCCGTTGGAACATCGTGCGGGGCGTCGTCCACACGCTGGCGTTCCTGGCGCTGTGCGGCGCGCTGTTCGTGGCAGGCGTTCAGCAGGGGAAGGCCACCGCCGCGGCGAGCACGCCGGGCCATCCGGTCGCGGGCCGGTACGCGGTGGACCGGCCCGGCGCGCCCGCCTTCGGTCAGAGCTAGTTTCCGCAACGACCCGCCGGAATCTACTCCGTCTGGGCCACTGCGTGCGGTAGCTTCCCGGGAAGACGAGACCGGACCGGGAGGCTATTGTGCGGCGTGTCCCAGGCTTTTCGTTGCTGATCGTTCTGCTCGCCGCGGTGTGCGTCACCGCGGGCTCGGCGCACGCGCGGCCTGCACAGGAGCGATATCCGGTCGACTACAACTTCTTCGCCGGGATTCCCGCCGAGCTGGCGAATCCCGGCGGTTCGCTGCCCGGCACCAACGACTGGACCTGCCGGCCCGGCTCCGAGCACCCGAACCCCGTGGTGCTCGTGCACGGCACAGGTGGTGGCGCACAGACGAACTGGGGCGTGTATGCGCCGTTGCTGGCCAACGAGGGCTACTGCGTGTACTCGGCCACGTTCGGCGCCTACAACCTGCCGTGGCCCGCTTCGGCCATCGGCGGCATGCTCCCGATCGAGCAGAGCGCGGCCCAGCTCGCCGCTTTCGTGGACCGGGTACGCGCCGCTACCGGCGCGGCCGAGGTCGACCTCATCGGCCATTCCCAGGGCAATTTCATCGGCAACTACTTCGTCAAGCGGCTCGCGGGCGCGAGCAAGGTGGACAAGATGGTCGGGCTGGCTCCGCCCTGGCTCGGCTCGAACGCAGGCGGCATGGCGGATCTGAACGAATTCGGCACGCGCCTGGGCCTCGGCCCGTTCTTCGACGCCGTGGCCGGGTCGCCGTGTATGGCGTGCCGCCAGGTGTTGCAGGGGTCGGAGTTCGTGCGCGCCCTCAACTCGGACGGCGTCTACCACCCGGACGTGACCTACACCAACATCGCGACCGTCCTGGACGAGCTCGTGGTGCCCTACACCGCCGGACTGGTCACCGGGCCACGAGTGACGAATATCGTGGTTCAGGACGGCTGCGCGACGGACTACTCTGGACATACGGGCATTGCGGGCAGTCGGAGGGCCGCGACGTACGTGCTCAACGCGCTCGATCCCGCGCATCAACGCCCCGTGCCCTGCGGTTAGGTCCACCCGTACACCGGGTAGGCAGCCCAGGTCGGACGTGTTCGGCAGTGATCCGGTCGGCGAGCAGTCTGTTCGCTGAGGGCAAAACCCGGCCGGAAACGAATCCCCCGCCGCCCACGTTATGAGTGAATGACCGTGCTGTCGCCGGTCGGCAATAGGGTGGACTGGCGGCGGCGGCATCTCCCGCCAACTAGAGTGGAGGCGGGGGCCGCAACCCCCGGGCTTCATGGCAGGCTGACGCCCACGGTTGTTGTACACAGCACACTGCGGCGTCTGTTGCCAGAATGTCGGAGCAGGAGAGTGAGGGAGCGATGTTCGAGAGGTTCACCGACCGCGCGAGGCGTGTCGTCGTCCTGGCCCAGGAAGAGGCCCGGATGCTCAACCACAACTACATCGGCACCGAGCACATCCTGCTGGGGCTGATTCACGAGGGTGAGGGCGTCGCGGCCAAGTCGCTGGAGTCGCTCGGCATTTCGCTGGAAGGCGTGCGCAGCCAGGTGGAGGAGATCATCGGCCAGGGCCAGCAGGCCCCGTCCGGTCACATCCCGTTCACCCCGCGCGCCAAGAAGGTGCTGGAGCTGAGCCTTCGCGAGGCGCTGCAGCTCGGCCACAACTACATCGGCACCGAGCACATCCTGCTCGGCCTCATCCGTGAGGGCGAGGGCGTGGCGGCGCAGGTGCTGGTGAAGCTGGGCGCCGATCTCAACCGTGTGCGCCAGCAGGTCATCCAGCTGCTGTCCGGGTACCAGGGCAAGGAGCCGGTGGAGTCCGGTTCGCGCGGCGAGGCGGGCACCCCGTCCACCTCGCTGGTGCTCGACCAGTTCGGCCGCAACCTGACCCAGGCCGCGCTGGAGGGCAAGCTCGACCCGGTCATCGGCCGCTCGAAGGAGATCGAGCGCGTCATGCAGGTGCTCAGCCGCCGCACCAAGAACAACCCGGTGCTGATCGGCGAGCCCGGCGTCGGCAAGACCGCCGTCGTCGAGGGCCTCGCGCAGGCCATCGTCAACGGCGAGGTCCCGGAGACGCTGAAGGACAAGCAGCTCTACACCCTCGATCTGGGTTCCCTGGTCGCGGGCAGCCGCTACCGCGGTGACTTCGAAGAGCGCCTGAAGAAGGTGCTCAAGGAGATCAACACCCGCGGCGACATCATCCTGTTCATCGACGAGCTGCACACGCTCGTCGGTGCGGGTGCCGCCGAGGGCGCCATCGACGCGGCCTCGATCCTGAAGCCGAAGCTGGCCCGCGGCGAGCTGCAGACCATCGGCGCGACCACCCTCGACGAGTACCGCAAGTACATCGAGAAGGACGCCGCGCTCGAGCGCCGGTTCCAGCCGGTGCAGGTGGGCGAGCCCACCGTCGAGCACACCATCAACATCCTCAAGGGTCTGCGCGACCGCTACGAGGCCCACCACCGGGTCTCCATCACCGACGGCGCGCTGGTGGCGGCCGCCACCCTGGCCGACCGCTACATCAACGACCGGTTCCTGCCGGACAAGGCGATCGACCTGATCGACGAGGCGGGCGCCCGGATGCGCATCCGTCGCATGACCGCTCCGCCGGACCTGCGCGAGTTCGACGACAAGATCGCCGAGGCGCGCCGGGAGAAGGAGTCCGCGATCGACGCGCAGGACTTCGAGAAGGCCGCGCGGCTGCGCGACAAGGAGAAGCAGCTCGTCGCCAAGCGGGCCGAGCGGGAGAAGCAGTGGCGCTCGGGTGACCTGGACGTCGTGGCCGAGGTCGACGACGAGCAGATCGCCGAGGTGCTGGCGAACTGGACCGGTATCCCCGTGTTCAAGCTCACCGAGGAGGAGACCACCCGTCTGCTCCGCATGGAGGACGAGCTGCACAAGCGGATCATCGGCCAGGAGGACGCGGTCAAGGCCGTCTCCAAGGCCATCCGCCGCACCCGTGCCGGCTTGAAGGACCCGAAGCGTCCGTCCGGCTCGTTCATCTTCGCCGGTCCGTCCGGCGTGGGTAAGACCGAGCTGTCCAAGGCGCTGGCGAACTTCCTGTTCGGCGACGACGACGCGCTCATCCAGATCGACATGGGCGAGTTCCACGACCGCTTCACCGCCTCGCGGCTGTTCGGTGCCCCTCCGGGCTACGTCGGCTACGAGGAGGGCGGCCAGCTCACCGAGAAGGTGCGCCGCAAGCCGTTCTCGGTCGTGCTGTTCGACGAGATCGAGAAGGCCCACCAGGAGATCTACAACACCCTGTTGCAGGTGCTCGAGGACGGCCGTCTCACCGACGGCCAGGGCCGGACCGTGGACTTCAAGAACACGGTGCTGATCTTCACCTCGAACCTCGGTACCTCGGACATCTCGAAGGCCGTCGGCCTCGGCTTCACGCAGAGCAATGCCGAGGGCTCGAACTACGAGCGGATGAAGCTGAAGGTCAACGACGAGCTGAAGAAGCACTTCCGCCCCGAGTTCCTCAACCGCATCGACGACGTGATCGTCTTCCACCAGCTCACCACCGACCAGATCGTCGAGATGGTGGATCTGATGATCAACCGCGTCGCCACGCAGCTGAAGAACAAGGACATGGCGATCGAGCTCACTCAGAACGCCAAGAACCTGCTGGCCAAGCGCGGTTTCGACCCTGTGCTCGGTGCCCGGCCGCTGCGCCGCACCATCCAGCGCGAGATCGAGGACCAGCTGTCGGAGAAGATCCTCTTCGGCGAGATCGGCCCCGGTCAGACCATCGCGGTCGATGTCGAGGGCTGGGACGGCGAAGGCTCCGGCGAGGACGCCAAGTTCACCTTCACCGGTAAGGCGAAGCTGACCAAGGCGCAGACCGAAGAGAAGCCGGAAGTCGTGCTGACCGGCGCGACGGAAAGCTCCACCGAGGCCGCCTCGGGCGAGTAAGTCGCAACGCGAAAGCCCGTGCCCACCGGATGCCGGTGGGCACGGGCTTTTGTGCTTCTGCGGTGCGTCCGGACGCCGCCGTCGTAATGATCGGCACGGAACTCACGGTCTCGGGTCGAGTGAAAATGTTCATGCCGAAAAACTGCGCTGCGGGACATGCCGGAGGCATCGGTCGCGCGTCGTCACTGGGAATTCGCCTGGAGACGTACGCGCGAAGCTGCCACTCGGGAGATTAACCAGATAATTGCCGAGTGCCGTCAGGTTGCGAAATAAATGATTGCTGAAGAATTGCTATTGCCCTGATATCCAGCCGGGCGAACGACGTCTCGCCATGTCGTCGCGAGTATGGCGCCAGTCCGCTGTTGGTTACTGCCAGCCCGGGCGGACGAGCCCGGCTTCGTAGGCCATGACCACCAATTGGGTGCGGTCCCTGGCGTGCAGTTTGGTGAGAATGCGACTGACATGCGTGCGAGCGGTGGCCGGGCTCATATAGAGGCGCTCGCCGATCTCGGCGTTGGTGAGGCCCTCGGCGACCGAGGTCATCACTTCGCGCTCGCGGTCGGTGAGCTCGGTGAGGGTGGCCGGAGGCGGTGTTTTCGCGCGCGCGGAGAATTCCGCGATCAGTTTCCGGGTCACTCCGGGGGACAGCAGGGCATCACCAGCGGCGACCACGCGGACGGCACGCACCAGATCGGCCGGTTCGGTGTGCTTGACCAGGAATCCGGTCGCGCCGGAGCGGAGGGCCTCGAAGACGTACTCGTCGAGCTCGAACGTGGTCAGCACGACCACGCGGACACCGGCCAGCCGCGGGTCCTCGGCGATCATGCGGGTGGCGGCCAAGCCGTCCAGGATCGGCATGCGGATGTCCATGAGCACCACGTCGGGGCGCAGGCCACGGGTCATCCGCACGGCCTGCTCGCCGTTGTCCGCCTCGCCGACCACCTCGATGCCGTCCTGGGCATCCAGCAACGCGACGAAGCCGCCACGCACCAGCGCCTGGTCGTCGGCCACGAGAACCCGGATGTCACCGGGCGGCCCGGACGCCGTGCCCGTCCCGGCGGAGTCGTCGTCCATCGGGTCTCCTTTGCGGTCAGCCGGGTTGCGCGGTGCTGTCATCGCCGTGCGCGACCAGCCCGGGTGTTCGTCCGCTCGTCCGTGTCGGTGGACCGGCGCTGCGGCCCGGCCGCCGTTGAACGCGGCTCGTCGGGGCTCGCATCCGCGTTGTCCGAGGGTGGCGTTCGTGAGGCTTTGCTGTCGGCTGATGTCATGCCCGCCGCGGCCGATGCCGGTGTTCCGGGGGCCGAGGCGTCAGGGCTCCGTTTCGGCGTTACTGACGCAGCAGGGCCTTGGGGCAGCGTGCCCGCCGCGCCCTGGAGGTCCGTCTGTGCTGCCGTCGTGTTCTCGGAAAGCGTCCCCGCGGGCGTGGTTGCTCCTGGTTCGGGGGTTCGCGTGGGCAGCCGGGCAGCGACCCGGAATCCGCCGCTGGGGCGCGGACCCGCGGTGAGCGCGCCGCCGAGTGCGTGGGTGCGCTCGCGCATGCCGATGATGCCGTTGCCGCCGCTGGTGCCGGAGCGCGCGGCCGCACTGGCCGGCCGGGTGTTGTCGACGGTGATGTCGACCGAATCCGCCGTGTAGCGCACGGTCACCGTGGCATCCGCGCCGGGTGCGTGCCGCAGTACGTTGGTCAGCGACTCCTGGACGATCCGGGCCGCCGCCACGTCGATGACGCTGGGCAGCTGCTGCGGAGTGCCGAGTATCCGGGTGTTGACCGTCAATCCGGTGGCGCGGGGGCGCTGCAGAAGATCGTCCAAGTCGCCGATGCTCGGCGCGGGAGCGCGTGGGGCGGGTGGTGGCTCGGCCACGGCCTCGGCCGACTCCTCGGGGCGGTCGCCGTCGCTCGAAGTACGCTCGGCCGCAGCCGAATTGCGGGTGCGTGCGAAACGACGGGTCCGGCGCAGGCCGGTCTCCTCCGTGTCGGCGTCGTCCGTGGCCGGTTGCTCGTCGGCCGCGGCGGGGGCCGTGCCGGAGCGGATCGTGTGCAGCAGGGAATGCACCTCGGCGAGCGCGTCGCGGCTGGCGTTCTTGATCGCGGTGAGAGCCGTCTCGGCCTGTTCCGGGCGCTTGTCGAGCAGTTCCAGCGCGACCGAGGACTGCACGTTGATCATCGAGAGACTGTGTGCCAGCACGTCGTGCAGTTCACGCGCGATGGCGAGGCGCTCTTCGCTGGCCCGGCGCTCGCGCTGCGTTTCCTCGTCCCGGCGCGCGGCCTCGGCACGCTGCTTGCGCTCGACGAGCACGGCCTTGCGCTGCCGGATTCCTTCGGCCGCCAGCAGCAGCACGGCCAGCCACGCCATCAACGCGACGATCTGCCACAGGTCGGCGGGGCGGCCGAGCAGCGCGGGCAGCGGCCAGACCAGCGCCAGGTACCCGAGCGGAACGAGAGGATAGGTCCACCAGCGTGATCCGGCGCTCGCGGCGGTGAGGAAGGCGACGACCAGTGCGACGAAGATCGGCCCGTATCCGTAGCCGCGCACGAAATACGCCAGGCACACGGCGAGCACCACGATCAGCACGGGCACCGGCTGTACGCGCCGCCAGATCAGCGCCACCGGCCCGGCCAGCAGCAGCAGATAACCGAGGACGTCGAGGGAGTGCACCCCGGTCTGCCGCATGTTCGCGAAGGTGCCACCGACCAACTGCACCGCGGCCACGACGAGCGCGACCCCCCAGTCCCAGCCGACCGAACTTCGATCCGTCATCCCTGCCACCCGCACCCACGTAGCCTATGCGGCTCGGTCGTGATTCGACGTCCGCCTGGGAACGTATTTCGCGGGAATCGCCCCGATTCGGCTATTTGCCGGACGCCGCGCCTGGGGCAGGGCGGCCCGCCGCGCCCGCTTCCAGTGATCCGCCGTGGCAGCTCGTCTTGCTCCGCTGCGGCCGCGACAATGGCGGTGAGCTGTGGCGTTGTGAGCTGTGGGCCGGGTTGTGAGCCTGCCCCTGAATCGTCGGCATCGGACTGGGGGCCGTCGTCCTCGCTACGTATGCCGAATATCGCTCGGCGGCGGATGTCCGCATGGGGTTGTCGGCGGATTCTCGGTGCATGACAGATTCGATCGTGGTCACCCGAGGGTTGACCAAACGCTACGGCGAGCACACCGCTGTCGACGGCGTGAGCATGAGCGTCGCGGCCGGCGAGATCTACGGGTTCCTCGGTCCGAACGGCGCGGGCAAGACCACCACCCTGCGCATGCTGGCCGGGCTGATCCGTCCGAGCCGAGGCACCGCCACGATCGCGGGGCATCGGCCGGGCGATCCCGCGGTGGTTCGCCGGATCGGCGTGCTCATCGAGGGTCCTGGCTTCTACCCCTACCTTTCCGGCCGGGACAACCTGCGCGTGCTCGCGCGGTATCGGGGGCTGGGACGGCCGGAGGTCGAGGAGGCGCTCGCCCGGGTCGGACTCGTGGGGCGGGCCGACGACAAGTTCCGCACGTACTCGCTGGGGATGAAACAGCGGCTCGGCGTGGGCGCCGCGCTGCTGGGCAGTCCCGATCTGCTCATCCTGGACGAGCCGACCAACGGCCTGGACCCGGGCGGGATGGCCGAGATGCGGGAACTGATCACCGCTCTGGCCGCCGAGGGCCACACCGTGCTGCTGTCGAGCCACCTGCTCGGCGAGGTACAGGAGATCTGCGATCGGGTCGGCGTGATCTCGCAGGGCAGGCTGCTCACCCAAGCGACGGTCGCGCAGTTGCGCGGGGGCTCGTCGCTGGTGGTGCGGGCCGAGCCGCTCGAGGTCGCCTTGCCCGCGGTGCGCGGGCTGGTCGGTGCGCGTTCGGCGCTGCTGACCGGGAGCGGCATCCGGATCGAGTCGGACACCGTCACCGCGCCCGCCGTGGCACGTGCGGTCGTGGCTTCGGGCGCGGACCTGCTGGAGCTGCGGGTCGACGAGAAGTCCCTGGAGGAAGTGTTCTTCGAGATGACGCGATGGGAGACCGCGCGATGAACGGTAGGGCACTGCGCGACCTGGTCGCAAGCACGAAAGCCGAAATGCTGCGGCTGCGCAAGTGGCCCGCGTTCTGGATCATCCTCGGCACGTGGATTCTGATGAATCTGACATTCGCCTACTTGTTCAACTATCTTGCCTACACCTCCGGCGAATCGGGACGGATGTCCAACGGACTGCCGCGCGAGGCGCTGCTGCGGCAGATGTTGCCCCCTGCGGTCCCCGAAGTTTTCACGCAGGGCATGGCCATGTTCGGCGGCGCGCTGATGCTCATCCTCGGCGCACTCACCGTCGGTAGCGGGTACGGCTGGGGGACCTGGAAGACGGTGTTCACCCAGGGGCCCTCCCGGGTGCGGGCGGTCGCCGGGGTGGTGGTGAGCCTCGCGGTCGTGGTGGTGGGGCTGGTGTGCGCGGCATTCGTCGTGGATGTCTCGATCGCGGTGCTGATCGCGGCGTCCCAGTCGCAGGCGGTCACGCTACCGGCACTGGACCGGTCCCTGCTCGGAATCCTGACCGGCACAGCGATTCTCGGTATGTGGACGCTGGCGGGCGCGCTGATCGGCGCGATCGCGCGCGGCCCCGCGCTCGCGGTGGGGCTCGGCCTGGTCTGGGTGCTGGTGGTGGAGAACCTGCTGCGCGGCGTCGCCGGAATCTTCGCGCCGATCCGGGCGATCGCCGATCACCTGCCCGGCACCGCGGCGGGGTCACTGGCGGGGGCGATGCGCACGGTGGACGGTCCCGCCACGCCGGGTGTGCTGGACGTGCTTCCGCGGACCGAATCGCTGGTCGTGCTGGCGGCCTACCTGGTGGTGTTCGCGAGCGGCACGATCTGGCTGATGCGCAAACGCGATCTGGTGTGAATCACGAGGGGTAACCGTTGGTGAGCTTTGCTCGCCAACGGTTTTCGCGGGAGTGGACCGGTTTCACCCGGCGCCGAGCACGGTTTCGGCGATCGAGCGTAGTGCGCCGGTGATCTGCTGAGAGGACAGCCCGCGCCGGCGTTGCTGCCGATAGACCTCGGCGGCCAGCGGTGCGAGGAGCGGATCGACCATGGCGTCCGGCTCACGAATCCCGGCTGCCACCAATAGCGCTCGCACATGGGCGTACCAGAACCCGTAGGCGCCGGTCGCGAAGCGCGCTCCGCCTGTTTCGGCGCCGAGGACCAGATGCGCGTGCGCGTCCAGCAATTCGACCATCGCGGCGTAGAAGGCCGCCAGTCTTTGCGCGGGTGCGGCGCCGGGGCCGAGGGGCGGCGGGCCGGACAGCAGTTTCTCTTGCAGCGCCCGTTCGTGTTCGTCCAAGAGGGCCACCGCGACCGCGGTGGTGTCCGGATAGCGCCGATACAGGGTGCCGCGGCCGACGCCCGCGGCCTTGGCGATGTCGTCCATCGTCACCGTGCGGGGTTCCCGGGTGGCGAACAGCTCCGCTGCGGCGGCGAGCACCTTCGCCCGGTTGCGGGCCGCGTCCGCGCGTTCCGCGGGGGCCGCCGACGGGCTCGGCCCGGTACCGGCGAGCAGGTCGGATCGGGGTTCCATGCCGTGACTGTAGCCGAACGCGGAACAAGTGGACAAGATGTCCACTTGTGCTCTACCGTCGAGGAAGGAATCGGACACATTGTCCAGTTATTCGGAGGTTTGATCATGAGCACGTTGTTGCATCTCGACGCGAGCGCTCGGCGCCAATCGATCAGCAGGGAATTGAGCGCCGCTTTCGCCGACGCATGGCGCACGCGGCATCCCGGCGGCGGTTACCGCTACCGCGACCTCGCGGCCGAGCCGGTGCCGTTCATCGCAGCGGCGTGGACCGAGCTGTGCGACGCCGTGCTCGCCCTCCCGAGCACGGACCTGGAGCGGCTCGGCGACCTGGTGCGGACCCCGGCGCAGGCCGCCGCGTGGGGCATCGTCGAGCCGCTGCTGTCGGAGCTGCTCTCGGCGGACGTGATCCTGATCGGCACGCCGATGTACAACTACTCCGTACCGGCCGCGCTGAAGGCGTGGCTGGACCAGGTGACCTTCCCGCGAATGACGCTGGGGCACCGGAGATTCGTCGTGACGAGCGCCCGCGGCGGCGCTTACTCGCCGGGAGCGCCCAAAGCGGCCTACGACTACCAAGAGCGCTTCCTCCGCGACTTCTTCGCGGGCCATTTCGCCGTGTCCGACACCGTTTTCGTGCACGCGGAGCTAGCCAATTCCCGCCAGGACCCGGCGCTCGCGCACCGGCGTGCCGAGCACGACGCGTCCTACGCCGACGCTCTGGAGACCGTTCGCGCGCTGGCCGGGGAGTACTGAGATGAGCTGGGTGGTGCTCGTCGTGGCAGGTCTCGTGGAGATCGTCTGGTCGCAGAGCATCAAGCCGACCGAGAATTTCACCCGCCTGGTCCCGACGCTGGTCTGCTTCGTTTTTGGGGCCACCGCCGTGTACCTGCTGTCGCGCGCCATGCAGACCTTGCCGGTCGGCACCGCCTACGCGGTGTTCACCGGCATCGGCGCACTCGGCGCGATCACCCTCGGGATCGTCGTCAACCGGGATCCTCTCAGCGCGGGCCGGGTGCTGGCGCTCGCGTTGATCCTCGGCGGCATCGTGCTGGCCAGGATCACGAATCCGGAGTAAGCGGCCGCCTCGCCGTTCCGACGGATTCGCTTGGCGCGTGGGCAGTTTACCGCCGAGCCGCCCAGTCCGTGTGGTCGGCGCGCCGCCGCGAACGCGATCGGCGAACAGGTGGGCCGGGGCGAGTCGGCCGGGGTAGGTTCGTGCTGAATCGTCAAACGAGCATCGGCGAAAGGACCGTGATGCCCACACGTACCGCGCGTACCGCTTGGACCGGCACCCTGCAGGAGGGGTCGGGCCAGGTCGAACTGGCCAGTTCGGGGGTCGGTAAGTACGACGTGTCGTTCCCCAAGCGTTCCGCCGCGGAGGCCGACGGCACCACCAGCCCGGAGGAACTGATCGCGGCCGCGCACTCCTCCTGCTACGCGATGGCGCTCTCGGCGCAGATCGGCAACGCGGGCGGCACCCCGGAGAGCCTCGACGTCACCGCCGACGTGACCCTCGGCCCCGATCCGGCGGGCGGTTTCCGGATCACCGGGATCGAACTGACCGTCCGTGGTCGCGTGTCGGGTATCGACGCCGACGCGTTCCAGGCCGCCGCCGAGGCCGCGAAGGCGGGATGCCCGGTCAGCAAGGCCCTCGCGGGCGTCAACCACATCAGCCTGGACGCGGCTCTCGCCTGATTCGCCTCCGCGCTTCGTGCCCCGCACCGCGATAGGTGCGGGGCACGAAGCGCGGGTGCCCGGCGTCAGCGTTTGCGGAAGTGACGGCGGGCGGTGCTGGTGTAGAGAGCGGGGACGGCGATCAGCACGGCGATGACGTGGACCGTGCGCAGGGCGGCCGGCAGCAGGGACGCCGCGGACGCGTCCCGGAAGAGGTCGCGCAGTTCGTCGGCGGACATGGCCGCGGCGAGTGGCTCGATGGTCAGTGACAACAGCCCGAATACGCCGATGCCGACGGTGATCAGCAGACGGGCCCAGCGGTCGCCGTAGGTCAGGCGTACCGCGACGGCCAGCACCAGAAGGTAGATCGCCGCGCGCGTACCCAATCCGGCTGCGAGGCTCGCCGCGTCGGACTCGGGGAAAGCGAGAACGGCCCGCACTACCCCCTCGGCGGCCCCCGCGAGCAAAGCGACGACCAGAGCGATGAATGCGGCGCGTACGGCGCGCGGTGGTTCAGCGGGGTGGACACGCAGCGGTGCGGGCCAGACGGAAAGGGCGGTGCCGGTCATGGGACCGACACTGCCTCAGCTCGTCTCGACGCGAATCACCCCGCGGTAGCAGCCGCCGCCGGTACCGGGGTATCGGTGCGCGTGGCGTGCTCGGTGAGCGCCGCGAAGCCGAGGGCCAGGCAGGCCCACAGCGTCGCGGTCTCGGCCAGGGACGCCACTCGGAACTGCCACAGCAGGGTGGCCGGGAAGTCCGCGCTCACCTCGTTCACGCCGGGCAGCAGGATGTAACCGAGCGCGGTGACCAGCACGAATGCCGCGACGCCACCGGCCAGCCGGAACGTGGGAGGCTGAGCGCGCAGCGCGGTGAACACCGCCACCGCCGCGCCGACCGCCACGAGACCGAGTGCGACGGCTGCCAGCCACAGCAGGGTGCGCTCGTTGATGGTGTCCGGATCACCCACGGCGGGCGGGTTCGCCGGGTACTTGAAGAACGGCACCGCGACGATCGCGGCCCATCCTGCCGCGCCCAGCGTCAGCGCGAGCCGTGGCCCGGACAGGGTGGTGTAGCGCCGCGCGAAATGCGCGACCGAGGCGTAGATGGCGCCGAGCGCGAGCCCGGCCAGGCCGAGCGCGAGGAACTGCCCGAACTTCTGGCCGCCGCGGCTCACCAGCGGTTCTTCCTCGTCACCGTGGGTATGCCCGCCCGGGGATTCGGCGTGCTCGCCGTGCGTGTGCTCGGCGGCGGAGCCCGCTTCCTCGATGGCGATGGCGGCGTCCACCTTGGGTTCGCCGACGAAGTAACCGACTGTGGCGGCCAGCAGTCCGGCGATGAGGCCGGCCAGCAGGCCGCGCAACAGCAGTGTGCGGAGCGAACCGATCAGTGGCACGGAAGCCCCAGCAGGTGGCGTCCGTCGTGCATCAGCTCGTGCAGGTACATCCCGCTGCGCGAGATGACGCCCTGGTCGAAGCCGACCAGGTACAGCGTGAGCAGTGCGAGAAGAACGACACCTACCGTGACGAGCACGGTGGCCAGGGAATCGGTCGCCCGGCTGGGTGTATGCGCGATGGCCATTCGAGTCCTCCTTGGGATGCGCGTCCCATCGGGTGGTGGCGCGACGGTGCCGGTGTCTGGCTTTCCGGCACCGGACTCGGTGCGTGGAACACAGTGGCGCGACCGCTCCGGAATCTCACCGGAATTACCGCATCACCCTCGCGTTTGTCCTTCGAACTGTGACACCCGCATGCCACCGGCGTCAACCAGGTCCGGCACGGGCGTACCACGGCGTCGGGCGAGTCGCCGGGCAGGCGGACCTACCCGGCGGCGGGTAGTCGACTCAGTTCGCGGGTTTGGCGTCGACGTCGAGCACGACCTCGAACTCGAGCAGGGACGCACCCGTCGAGACCGGCTTCTGGCGCTCGCCCGCGTGCGCCTCACGCGCGGGCCCGTCCCGCCACGCCGCGAAGGACTCTTCCGAATCCCACTGGGTGACAACGAAGTACCGGTTCTCTCCGGCGACCGGGCGGAGCAGTTGGAAGCCGAGGAAGCCGGGGGAGCCCTCGACTGCGTGCGCACGGTGGGCGAACCGCTTCTCCAATTCGGGGCCCGCGCCCTCGGGAACCTCGATCGCGTTGATCTTCACAACAGCCATGCATCCAAGCTAGCGGCTGATGCCGAGCGGGTGCTCGGTGCCTCGTATTGTCGGACCGATGTTGCACGACGAAGGCGGAGCAGGCGCGCCGATCCTGCTGCTGCACGGATTGATGGGCAGCGCGCGCACCTGGCGTGATCAGCTGGACTGGCTGCGCGAGCACGGCCACGTCTACACCTTCGACGCCGCGGGCCACGGCAGGCCGGCGCCCGCGGAATTGACCACCGAGGCGTTCGTCGACGACCTCGCCGCGGCCACCGCCCCGATCGGCGCGCCGATGGTGGTGATCGGACATTCGATGGGCGGGCTGCACGGCTGGGTATTCGCCGCGACCCACTCAGATCGGGTCCGGGCACTGGTGATCGAGGACATCGCGCCGGACTTCACCGGCCGCACCGCCGCGCACTGGGCGGCGATGATCGAGGCGTGGCCGCAGCCATTTCCGGACGACGATGCCGTGCTTTCCTTCTTCGGGCCGGTCGCCGGGCGGTACTTCCTGAACTCCTTCGAGCGCGGTCCGGAGGGATACCGGCTGCACGGCTCGGTCGCCACCTTCCGCGATATCTCCGAGGAGTGGGGGACGCGCGACTTCTGGCGGCACTGGCACGCGGTGCGGGTTCCCGCGCTGTTGCTGGAGGGCGAGCACAGCATCACCCCACCGGGGCAGATGCGGCAGATGGCCGCCGCGCATCCGGGCGCCGAATACGTCCTGGTCCCCGGTGCGGGCCATCTCGTGCACGACGACCAACCGGAGCGCTACCGGGCCGAGGTCGAGCGCTTCCTACGGCGCGTGCTCGGTAAGTAGGGGTCGAGCAGCCCCGCCGCGCGGTTCGGCGGCCGAACCGCTGTCGCGTCCGGCGCGGGCCGGTTCTCCGCTGTTCTCCCCGAGGTTGCCGCCCTCGCCCGCCAGGGCGAACAAGCCGTCGGGCGTCTGTTCGATCAGGCCGTCCACCAGCAACGAGTGCAGGGCGCGGTCGCGCTGGCCCGGGTCGCGGGTCCAGGCCAGATCCAGCCGCATCCGCTCCACCGGGCCGGTGGCGTGGCGCAGGACGTCCAACAGGCGACCGCGTGCTTGCCGGTCGGTGCCCTCGTACTTCTGGGTGCGGCGGACCACCTCGCTCACCGGCCTGCCCGCGGTGACCCACGCGCAACTCGGCAGCGGGCAGCGCGAGCAATCGGGAGTGCGGGCGGTGCACACGGTCGCGCCGAGTTCCATCAGCGCGGCGGAGAACACCGCGGCGCGGTCGACCTGGTGGGGGAGCAGCGCTTCGGTGTCGGGGAGGTCCCGCGACGAAGGGTTGCCCGCTTCCGCTCGGCCGTGCACGGCCCTGGCAACCACTCGGCGGACGTTGGTATCCACCACCGGAACTCGTTGGCCGTATGCGAAACAGGCGACGGCGCGCGCGGTGTAGGCCCCGATGCCGGGCAGCCCGAGCAGCACGTCCACGTCGGCCGGGACTTCGTCGCCGTGCTCGGCCGCCAGCATCCTGGCGCACTCGTGCAGCCGCAGCGCGCGGCGTGGATAGCCGAGTTTGCCCCAGGCACGCAGCACTTCGGCCTGCGAGGAGGCGGCCATCGCCGAGGGGACCGGCCAGCGCGCCACCCACTCCCGCCAGATCGGTTCGACCCGCACGACCGGGGTCTGCTGCAACATGATCTCGCTCATCAAGATCTGCCACGCGGTGACGCCCGGTCGGCGCCAGGGCAGATCGCGCGCCGTCTCCCCGTACCAGTCCAGCAACGTGTCCGCGTCGATGCCCTTCGGCACGCCGTTCCGCACTGCCCTCACTATCCTCGTCCTACTGCCGCCAGGCGGTATTTGCCCACCTGTAACCAACCGAACTCGCTGGTAGCGCAATCGTTGTGCACAATGGTCGGTATGCCGGATTCCAACCCGATCAGTGCCTGGAAGTCCTTGCGTGAAGGCAACGAGCGCTTCGTCAGCGGTGCGCTGCTGCATCCTAGCCAGGGTGCCGCGGACCGGGCCAAGCTCGTCAGTGGCCAGCATCCGCAAGCGATCTTGTTCGGTTGCGGCGACTCGAGGGTCGCCGCCGAATTGATCTTCGACCAGGGCCTCGGCGACATGTTCGTGGTGCGTACCGCGGGCCATGTGGTCGACAGCTCGGTCCTCGGCTCGATCGAGTACGGGGTGCAGGTGCTCAACGTACCGCTCATCGTAGTGCTCGGCCACGACAGCTGCGGAGCCGTGAAGGCCACCATCGACGCGCTGGACGGCGGCGAGGTCCCGGGCGGGTTCATTCGCAGCGTGGTCGAGCGGGTCACGCCGTCCATTCTGATCGGACGGCGTGAGGGCCTGTCCACCGTCGACGAGATGGAGGCCAGGCACGTGGTGGAGACCAGCCGCCTGCTCATGCAGCGGTCGATGATCATCTCGCAGCGGGTCGCGACCGGCGAGTGCGCCATCGCGTGTGTGACCTACAAGCTGGCCGAGGGCAAAGTGCAGTTGCACCGGGTCGTCGGCAATATCGGCGAGCTGGCCTGAGCCGGGGGCGCGCCCCCGGTTTGCCCAGCGTGTCGGCGGAATGTACTCGCCGCCGACGGGGGCGGGCAGCCGACACGCCGTGCCCCTGAGACGATGTGCACGAGCGTGCCCTTACCGTTGAGTCGTGCTGGAACCGAATGGACCGCTGCCACCGGAGATCTATTGGCGTCGCCGCGCGTTCGCCATCGGAGTTCTGGTGGTCGCGCTGGCGCTGGTGATCTGGGTGGTGCTCGCGATCGCGCGCGGCGGCGGCGACTCGCCCGGTGACGCCAAGACCGCCGGGTCCAGTTCGGTTGTCGCCAAGCCCGCCGACGCGGCGGCCAAGCCCTCGGGCGAGTCCGGCGCGCCGAAGTCCTCCGCGGCGGCCACCAGCGCCGCGGCGGCGGGCCCATGCCCGGACCAGTCGCTGGCGATCAAGGTGACCGTGGAGCAGCCCACCTACAAGACCGGCGAGCAGCCGGTGTTCGGGATCGTCATCACCAACATCTCGGGGGTGGCGTGCACCCGCGACATGGGCTCGGGCCTGCAACAGGTTTCGGTGCACACGCTCGACGGCCAGCGGCGGCTGTGGTCGAGCACCGACTGCTACCCGGACGGCCAGCCCGACGTCCGGACGATGAGTCGCGGTGAGCAGGCGGCCTTCACGGTGACCTGGTCGGGCACCACGTCCCAGCCCAACTGCGCGGGCGAACGCGTTCAGGTGCCACCGGGGCCGTACAGCGTGATAGCGCAACTCGGTTCCGTACGAAGCATGGCCGAGCCGTTCAATATCGCCTGAGAGGCGTTGGTCGGTGTGGGCGCGTGGAGCGTTTGTAGCCGGGACACGGTACGCGCTGCTTGGTGTGGAGGTCGATGAGCGCGGGGGCTGGTCGGGATCACGCTGCCCAGTGAGTGTGGCGGCTGGTGTCGAGATCAGCCGGCGGCCTCTTCGGGGGCAGCGCGGAGTTTGCGCAGGCCCGCCATGCGGATGGCGGAGCGGAGATCGGTGACCTCGTGGATCTTCATGGTGCCGCGCACCGGCGTGAGGCCGGGCGGCACCAGGGCGGTGGTGAAGCCGAGGCGTTCGGCTTCGGCCAGTCGGCGGTTGAGGCCGGTCACCTTGCGGACCTCGCCCGCGAGTCCGACCTCGCCGAGGATCACCCAGCCGGGCGGGATCGGCACGTCGGACTCGGCGCTGGCGATGGCCAGCGCGATGGCCAGGTCGGCGGACGGCTCGACCAGGCGCATACCGCCGACCGTCGCGGCGTAGACGTCGCTCTTGCCGAGGAACACCCGGCCGCGGCTCTGCAGGACGGCCAGCACCATGGCGACCCGGTTGTAGTCCAGTCCGCTCACGGCGCGGCGCGGCTGCGGGATCTCCGTCTTCACGGTCAGGCCCTGCACCTCGCCGACCAGCGGTCGCTTGCCGTCCATGGCGACGGTCACCGCCGTGCCGGGCACCGAATCGGTCCGGTGGTGCAGGAACAGGCCGGACGGGTCGTCCACACAGGCGATGCCGTCCTCGTGCAGCTCGAAGCAGCCCACCTCGTCGGCGCTGCCGAAGCGGTTCTTGATGCCGCGCACCATGCGCAGAGTCGAATTCTTGTCGCCCTCGAACTGCAGCACCACGTCGACCAGATGTTCGAGCGTGCGCGGGCCCGCGACATTGCCGTCCTTGGTCACGTGCCCGACCAGCAGCACCGCGATCCCGCTCGCCTTCGCCAGCGACGTCAGCGCGGCGGTGACCTCGCGTACCTGGGTGACGCCGCCGATTACGCCGTCCACCTCCGGGGCGTGCATGGTCTGCACCGAGTCGACCACCAGCAGCGTCGGCCGTACCTGCTCGACATGCCCGAGCACGATCGACAGATCCGATTCCGCCGCCAGGTATACCCGGTCGTGCACCGCGCCGGTGCGATCGGCGCGCAGCCGGACCTGCCCTGCCGACTCCTCCGCGGTGACGTACAGCGACTTCTCCTCGCGCTGGGCGGCCCAGCGATGCGCCACCTCGAGCAGCAGCGTCGACTTGCCCACCCCCGGCTCGCCGGACAGCAACACCACCGAGCCGGGCACCACCCCGCCGCCGAGCACCCGATCCAGCTCGCTGACGCCGGTCGGCCGCGCTTTGGTGATCTTGGAGTCGATCTGCGAAATCGGCGCGGCCGCGGTGCTGGGCAACATCGCCTTCCGCCCGGGGGAACCGATCGCGCCCGCCCCCGCGACTACCTCGTCGACCGTGCCCCAGGCTCCGCACTCAGGGCACTTGCCCACCCATTTGGCGACTTCGTGCGAACAAGCGGAGCACCGGAAAGTCGGCTTGGTCTTTGCCACAGGGGCACCATACGCACCAACCCCGACAGTGTCTGATTTCCAGCGCCTGTGTCTGATTTGCCGCGACTTCATCGCGGCGTGGACGCGAGCCGGGCCGCGAACGGCGGATGCTCGGTCTCGCTTCGCTCGAAACCGGTGGTCGGGCCGGTGTGGGCGCGTAGGGCGGGGACTGTGCGGCTCGAGTTGTGCCGTTGCAGCGCCGCCTTGCGCAGTGCGCGGCTCGGGTTGCCGACGTTCGACACGCCCTTGCGGGGTGTGGACGTATGCGGATCTCGAATACGCAGTGCTACGGCGCTTCGTGTCGACCAGGGTTCAGTGGCCGCCGCTGCCGTGCTCGGCTTCGCCCGGGCCCGCGTGGGCGCGTAAGGCGGTAACCGTGCGGCTCGAGTTGTGCCGTTGCAGCGCCGCCTTGCGCACAGCGCGGCTCGGGTTGCCGCTGGTCGACGCGCCTTGCGAGGGTGCGGGCTTATCGGGATCTCGACGCAGCGCTACGGCACTGTGAGTCGACCGCGGTTCAGTGGCCGCCGCTGCCGTGGGCGCCGCTGCCGTGTTCGGCTTCGGCCGGGCCGGACTTGTCGGACTCGTGGCGCTCGGTGTGCAGGCCCGCGTCGACCGGGACCTGGACCTGGACGGTGCCGTTCTGCTTGAAGTTGAACGAGATGTTGTAGGTCAGGCCCGGGGTGATGTCCTTGGCCAGGCCGGTGATCTCGATCTGGATCGGCTTCGCCTCGGGATCGGCGGCGGGCTGGGCGCCGTGCTCGCCCGCGCCGTGCGAATCGGCCGTGGTGGTCGGTGCGGCGGTGCGCGGCGCGGAGGTGGTCGCTCCCGCGCCGGTGGTCGGCGCCGCGCTGGTGGTGGTCGGCGCGGCCTCGCGCTTGACCGGCTGGCTCGCCGCGACCACGGTCTGCTGCGGAGCGAGCTCGACGACGGACTTGCCGGAGGCCGGGGTGAGCTTGACGGTGCCGAGGTCGGTGGTGATGCTGGTCAGCTCGTCGGAGACGGACTCGCTGTTGTTGATGATGGACAGCGCGATGAGCGCCTTGCCACCCTTCGCGTTGTTGTATCCGGCGCCCTCGTTCGGATACACGATGTGCACGTTGCGCAGCGCGATGCGGCCGACGTCGGCGTGATTGCCGTTCACCGCGGCGACCTGGTCCGCGGTCTGCGAGATCTGGCCCGCGCCGCAGCCGGACAGAACAATCGCCGCTCCGGCGGCGAGTGCGGCAACCGTCACCATGCGACGTCGCGCCCCCTTCGGAGCGGTCACAGCTTTCAGGGCAGTCACGGGTTGTCCCTCCATGTCGACCGGGCTCTGCTCCGCGCGGGAGCGTAGTAACTAGGCAGCGTAGTAGTTCCCTCGGCAGGCCGGGCGCGGGGGCCGTGCCAACGCGGCTGCCGGGGCGTCGTGCGCCCGTGCTTGCCGGAGCGCGGCGGTGGGGAGGGGAACCGGTGCGTCCGGGCCGACACACGCGTGTCGGTAACGGTTCGGTGGAGCTTCGAAGGTTGCCGAGAGCGTGCCGCGCCGCGGGAGGGGAACGGCGCCGATCGAGCCGGGAGATAACTCGTTCTGGCACAACGTAATGCACACCGCCTGGCATCTGTCAAGCCCCGGGGTCGCCTCGTTGTGGCCCTGACCTGCACAGTTGATCGCGCCGTTATCGAGTCGCATGTTAAACTGTGAACATCGAAAGGGGCACGGGACACATGATTTTTAAGGTCGGAGACACCGTCGTTTACCCCCACCACGGAGCGGCGCTGATCGAAGCAATCGAGACTCGCACCATCAAGGGTGAGCAAAAAGAGTATCTGGTCCTGAAGGTCGCCCAAGGCGATCTCACTGTTCGGGTTCCCGCGGAGAACGCCGAATACGTCGGCGTGCGTGACGTCGTGGGTCAGGAGGGTCTCGATCGGGTCTTCCAGGTGCTTCGCGCGCCGCATACGGAGGAGCCGACCAACTGGTCCCGCCGCTACAAGGCCAACCTCGAGAAGCTCGCTTCCGGCGATGTGAACAAGGTGGCCGAGGTCGTCCGCGATCTGTGGCGCCGGGAACAGGACCGCGGCCTGTCCGCGGGCGAGAAGCGCATGCTCGCCAAGGCTCGGCAGATTCTTGTCGGTGAGCTCGCGCTGGCCGAAGGCACCGATGACGGCAAGGCTGAGACCCTGCTCGATGAGGTCCTCGCAGCGGCTTCCTGACCGTGAATACACCTGACAACGGTGTCCGTTCCACCGACGGACCCGTCGTTGCTCTGGTGCCTGCCGCCGGCCGTGGCGTGCGTCTGGGTGAATCGACACCCAAGGCGTTCGTCACGGTCGGCGGCACGCCCATGGTCCGGCTCGCCGTCGAAGGCTTGATCGCCTCGGGTGCGGTCGACCGGATCATCGTGATGGTTCCCACCGAACTGGTCGACAGCGCCGTTGCCCTGCTGCCGCCCTCGGATTCGGTGCACGTGGTCGTCGGCGGCGCCGAACGCATCGACTCGGTGCGAGCGGGTATCGCCGCCGCGCCCGACGCCGCCTACTTTCTGGTGCACGACGCCGCCCGCGCCCTCACGCCGCCCGCGCTCATCGCCCGGGTCGCGGCGGAACTGCGCGCGGGCCGTCCCGCCGTGGTTCCGGGTCTTCCGGTGGCCGACACCATCAAGTCCATCGACACGGCGGGCGTGGTGACCGGCACTCCCGACCGCGCGCGGCTGCGCGCCATCCAGACGCCGCAGGGTTTCGCGGCCGAGCTGCTGCGCTCCGCCTACGCGACCGAGGGCGTCCAGGCAACCGATGACGCGGGTCTGGTCGAGCGGCTCGGCGTCGGAGTCCACACCATTCCCGGCGATCCGCTGGCTTTCAAGATCACCACTCCGCTCGACCTCCGGCTCGCCGACGCGGTACTCGACGGCGCGGGCATCGCACGAGCGGTGGCGCCGTGACCATGCGCGTCGGCATCGGCAGTGACGTCCATCCGATCGAAGCGGGCCGGCCCTGCTGGATGGCCGGTCTCCTGTTCGACGGCGACGACGGCTGCGCAGGCCACTCGGACGGCGACGTCGCCGCGCACGCGCTGTGCGACGCGCTGCTGTCCGCGGCCGGTCTCGGCGATGTCGGCGCGGTGTTCGGCACCGGACGCCCCGAATGGGCGGGTGTCTCCGGCGCGGCCATGCTGAAGGAAGTGCGCAGGCTGCTGGGCGAGGCGGGCTTCGAAGTGGTCAACGCGGCGGTGCAGGTGATCGGCAACCGCCCCAAGATCGGGCCCCGGCGCGCCGAGGCGCAACAGGTGCTCGGCGAGCTGCTCGCCGCTCCCGTGTCGGTGTCCGGCACCACCACCGACGGCCTGGGGCTGACCGGTCGCGGCGAGGGTGTCGCCGCCGTGGCGACGGCCCTGCTGCAAGCCTGTCGTTGATCCTGCTCCGGCGGACCCGAGCCGGTCCGTGAACGACCTTATACACCAGCTAGGATCGACTGCCGTGACGCTGCGCCTCTTTGACACCGACACGCGGACCGTGCGCGATTTCGCGCCCTTGGTCCCCGGCCGTGCCTCGGTGTACCTCTGTGGCGCCACCGTGCAGGGTGAGCCGCACATCGGCCATGTGCGCAGCGGAGTCGCGTTCGACGTGCTGCGACGCTGGTTGCTGGCGCACGACTTCGACGTCTGGTTCATCCGCAACGTCACCGATATCGAGGACAAGATCCTGACCAAGGCCGCCGAAGCGGGCAGGCCGTGGTGGGAGTGGGCCGCTACGCACGAGCGCGCCTTCGACCGTGCCTACGAAAAGCTCGGTGTGCTGCCGCCGTCCGCGGAGCCTCGCGCCACCGGCCACATCACCCAGATGGCCGACATGATGCAGCGGCTGATCGACCGCGGGCACGCCTACGCCTCGGCGGGCAACGTCTACTTCGACGTGGTCAGCTATCCCGACTACGGCAAGCTGTCCGGTCACAAGCTCGATGACGTGCACCAGGGTGAGAGCGCGGGCGAGGGCAAACGCGACCCGCGCGACTTCACCTTGTGGAAGGCGGCCAAGCCGGGCGAGCCGACCTGGCCGTCGCCGTGGGGGCCCGGCCGCCCCGGCTGGCACCTGGAGTGCTCCGCGATGGCCGAGTTCTACCTCGGTGCGGAGTTCGACATCCACTGCGGCGGTATGGATCTGGTGTTCCCGCACCACGAGAACGAGATCGCCCAGTCGAAGGCCGCCGGTGACGGCTTCGCCAGGTACTGGCTGCACAACGGCTGGGTGACCATGGGCGGGGAGAAGATGTCCAAGTCGCTGGGCAATGTGCTGTCGGTGCCGAACGTGCTGAAACAGGTACGTGCCGTCGAACTGCGGTTCTACCTGGGCAGCGCGCACTACCGCTCGATGCTGGAGTACTCGGAGAAGGCGCTGCACGACGCGGCGCAGTCCTACCAGCGCATCGAGGCGTTCGTGAATCGGGTGGTGGACCGGGCCGGTGAGATTCCGGTGGGCAAGTGGACCGACGCGTTCGCCGCCGCCCTCGACGACGATCTGGCGGTGCCGAAGGCGCTGGCGGAGATCCACCGCGCGGTGCACGAGGGTAACAAGGCGCTGGAGGTCGGCGCGATCGACTCCGCTCGCGATCTGGCGAGCCAGGTGCGCGCCATGCTCGGCATCCTCGGCGTCGATCCGCTGGACCCGCACTGGTACACCCCGAGTGATTCCTCCGCGGCGATCGGCGCTTTGGACGTGCTGGTGCGTGCGGAACTCGACCGCCGCCAGGAGGCGCGGGCCACGAAGGACTGGGCGACCGCCGACGGCGTGCGCGACCGCCTGCAGTCAGCGGGCATCGAGGTCACCGACACCGCCAACGGTCCCGAATGGGCACTCGGCGAACCGCAATCCGGAAAGGCCGAGTGATGGCAGGAAATTCGCAGCGCCGAGGTGCGGTCCGCAAGAGCGGTAGCAAGAAGGGCGCCGTGGTCGGCTCCGGCGGCAAGCGCAGGCGCGGGCTGGAAGGCCGCGGCGCGACCCCGCCCGCCGAGATGCGGACCAAGCATCCGGCGGCCAAGCGGGCGGCCGCGAAAACCAAGGCCGCGCAAGGCCGTGGCGCGGCCTCCCGGCCCGCGGGGCGCAAGACCGACGACGGTCCGGAGTTGGTGCTCGGGCGCAATCCGGTGATCGAGTGTCTGCGCGCGGGTGTGCCCGCGACGGCGCTGTACGTCGCGGTGGGCACCGAGAACGACGATCGGCTGACCGAGAGCGTGCGGCTCGCCGCCGATAAGGGCATCTCCATCCTGGAGGTTCCGCGCACCGACCTGGACCGGATGAGTGCCAACGGCTTGCACCAGGGCGTCGCCCTCCAGGTGCCGCCGTACCGCTACGCCCACCCGGACGACCTGCTCGACCGGGCGCGCGGTTCCGCGCAGCCCGCGCTGCTGGTCGCCCTGGACAACATCTCCGACCCGCGCAATCTCGGCGCGGTGGTTCGCTCCGTGGCGGCCTTCGGTGGACACGGCGTGCTGATCCCGCAGCGGCGCAGCGCGAGTGTCACGGCGGTTGCCTGGCGCACCAGTGCGGGCGCCGCCGCTCGGCTCCCGGTCGCCCGCGCGACGAATCTCACTCGCACGCTGAAGGATTGGGCGTCGCAGGGTGTTCAGATCGTCGGTTTGGACGCCGGTGGCGATACCTCCCTGGACGATTTCGACGGCCGTGAACCCACCGTGATCGTGGTCGGCTCGGAGGGCAAAGGGCTTTCCCGCCTGGTCCGGGAGTCCTGTGACGCGATCCTGTCGATCCCGATGGCGGGCCCGGTGGAATCGTTGAACGCGTCGGTCGCCGCCGGCGTCGTGCTCTCCGAAGTCGCCCGGCAACGACGCGCCTGAGGAGAGTTCGTCAGTCGGTATCGTCGTTCGCCGACCTCTGCGCAGGGCTTGCCGGTGCGGCGAACAATCCAGCGGCCAGGGAATCGGCGCGTAGCTGGGCATGGTCCGGCTGCTGCCGGGCGTCGCTCGCGGGACGGCGCCAGGGCGGCTTCAACCGGTCTGCGGTATCCAGGACGAATTCCTCGCCGACGCGACGTCGAGTGCTGTCGCGCCCGGCGATCTCGCGAATGGCAGCACGCGACAATGGATTTCGTAAGAACGTGAGTAACTCGGCGGATACGCCCGAAACCGGAGCATCACCAATCGCATGACCTGCCGCCGAATCTCGGCATTACCGACTCGTACGGTCTAAAGACCCGGAGAGGCGGCGCATCCCAGTAGAATTCGGCTGGTGGTGATACCCAATCAGCCCATCGGTCAGACGGTCGAGCATCCGAACGCGACTGCGGTGTTGTTCCTCGGCGCGGTGAGCGTCCTCTGCTGCGGGGTGCTGGGGCCGGTGGCGTGGGCGCTGGGGCGGCGCGCGCTCGACCAGATCGAGGAGTCCGGCGGCGCGTACAGTGGCCGTGCCCAGGTGATGGTCGGCTACATCCTCGGCGTCGTCGGCACCGTCCTGATGATCATCTTCGCGGTGCTGTTCGTGCTCATCCTGCTCGGCGGCAACGCTTGAGAGGCGAAGCGCCGCCGGACCGAATGGGCGGAGGTAACGTTCGGCCGTTGGGCGCCGGCGGCGGGATGGAGGTTCGTCCACAGCGCCGGGCCGTGTGGCACGCACAATAGGGCCGTAGTTCGGGCGGAGTCCGTCCACAGCGGCCCAGACGCGTCCGCCCTAGTCCAGACTGGGCCGTTCGCGATCCGCGCCGTCCCAGGCGGGCCATTCCGTGCTGACGCTGCCGGACCAGCTGGGTTGCCTGCGGTCCCGGAAGGCGGCCATGGCCTCGCCGCCGTCGATGCTCTTGGTCGCGTGCTGGTTCAGCTCCGATTCCAGCTGCCCGACCACCGTAGGAGTCATGCCGAGCCCTTCCCACAGCAGCCTCTTGGACAGCGCCACCGGGAGCGGGGCCGAACCGTTGGCGAGGTCGTGCGCGACGGCGAGCGCGGTCGGCAGCACCTCGCCCCCGGGTAGCGAGCTGTTGGCCAGGCCCATCGCCTTCGCCTCGTCGCCGTCGAACGTGCGCCCGGTCAGCATGATGTCGGCGGCGTTGGCCATGCCGACGAGCCGGGGTAGCGTCCAGTGCGCGTAGCCGTCGGCCAGGACGCCGCGACGGACCTGGTTCAGCCCGTAGACCGCGTCGCGCGCCATGTACCGCAGGTCGCATTGGAGGGCGAGCGCCAAGCCGATGCCGACGGCGTGGCCGTTCACCGCCGCGATCACCGGTTTGCGCACCCGCCACGGCGGAGGATCGATGGTGGCGCTGACCTCGCCGACTCGATTGGACAGATCCGCGCCCGCGCAGAACGCGGGCGGGGTGCCGGTGACGATCACGGCACGAATGGCGTCTTCCGCATCGCACCGCTGCAAGGCGGCGCCCAATTCGGCGGCCATCGTGGGGGTGAAGGCGTTCTGTTGCGCGGGCCGGTTGAGCGTGAGCACGGCGACGCCCCTGGAGACATCGACGTGCAGTTCCGAACTCATGCCACAGGATGTTAGCCGACGGAGGCGGACCTGACCTCGGGCCGAAAGTCCTCAGCTATCCGCGCAGCACCTTGCGCCCGATGGCGTACTTGTGTACCTCGGTCGGCCCGTCGTAGAGCCGGAAGGCCCGCATGTCCCGGAAGATCATCTCGACCACCGTCTCGTCGCTGATGCCGATGCCGCCGAGCACCTGTACGCACCGGTCGGCGACCTTGAACAGCTCCTCGGAGACGAACGACTTGGCGATCGAGCTCTCGTGCCGCGCCTTCTCGCCGTTGTCCATCAGCCAGCACGCGTGCCAGATGGTCAGCCTGCACTGGTGCAGTGCGATCTCGTTGTCCGCCAACATGAACGAAACGCCCTCGTGCTCGCCGATCGGCTTGCCGAACGCGGTGCGGGTGCGCGCGTGCTCGATCGCGATGCTCTGGGCCCGTTCGGCGGCGCCGAGCCAGCGCATGCAATGGGTCAGGCGGGCCGGGGCGAGCCGGAGCTGGGCGTAGCGCAGCGCTTGGCCCGCCTCGCCGAGCAGTGCTTCCCTGGGCAGGACCAGGTTGTCGAAGCGGACCACGCCGTGCCCGGCGACGTAGTTGCGGTCCATCGTGTTCATCGTGCGCTCGAGGACGATGCCGGGCTCGTCACCGTCGGCGAGGAACAGCGTGGGGCCCTCGGGCAGGTGCGGGTTGGCGGCAAGGCGCGCCATGATGATCCAGGTCTTCGCGCCGTTGGCGCCGGTGATCAGCCATTTCCGGCCGTTGATGGTGAAGTGCTCGCCGTCGAAGCTCGCCGCGGTGGACAGCTGGGCCGGGTCGGAGCCTGCCCCGTCCGGCTCGGTCATGGCGAAGACCGAGCGCTGGTGGCCCGCGATCACCGGGGCCAGGTAGCGCTGCACCTGGTCGGGGTCGGCCACCTTGGACAGCAGGAACATGTTGCCCTCGTCGGGCGCCGCGCAGTTCATCGCGACCGGGCCGAGCGTGGACCAGCCCGCCGCCTCGTAGATCACGGCCTGCTCGATGTGGGTCAGCCCGCGCCCGCCGAGCGATTCGGGCGCCTGCACGGTGAGCAGCTGCTCGGCGCGGGCGAGTTCGACGAGTTCCTGCCGCAGCTCGTCGGTCGGGCCGTGCGCGGTCAGGCGCGGGTCCCGCTCGTACGGCACGATCTTGTCGATGACGAAACGGCGGACTCGGTCGCGTTCGGCGGCGAGCTCGGCGGGAATCGCGAAATCGATCATCGTTGGTCACCATTCGTTCGGGGGCGCGATGCGTCGAGCTTACGAAAGCGTCCGGAAATGACTGAAGGCGGATGCCATCAAAGATGCCATCAGGTGGTGGTAGCGCCCTGAGCTGCGGCGATAACCACCGGATGCGGTGCCGTCGGCAAACCGGGCATCGTTGCGATCATCGGAACGAGTACCCCCGGGGAGCCGGTGAGCCCGACGAGGAGATCCCCGCCGTGATCGTGCGGGCCTCGGCATTCCTGCTGCGGCACGCGGAGCCGCCGTCGCAGAGACGCAACTGGGGTTCGACGCGGTGGCGACAAGACCGCAGCGACGGTCGCGACCATGCGAATCACCCACCCCGAGGCTCCACGGGCTCTGCAGGGCTGCGGAAGACCGTGCGGCGGGCCCTGAGCGGTCTCAGCGGGCGCGGGCGAGCCTGCGGTTACGGCTGCCCAGCAGGCGGCAGGCGAGGTAGATCAGGAACGAGATGGTGGTGACGAAGGTCGAGACGGGGACGCCCGGCGCCAGCGACAGCAGGATGCCACCGACCGCGGCGACTTCGGCGAACACCACGGCGAGGACGGTCGCCCGGATCGGGTCCGCGGTGAGCTGCGCCGCCGCTGCCGCCGGGGTGATCAGCAGGGCGAGAACCAGCAGCGCCCCGACGATCTGCACTCCGAACGCCGCCGTGATGCCCAGCAGCACAGCGAACACGATGGACAGCGCACGCACCGGAACCCCGCGCGCCACCGCCACCTCCGGATCGGAGCTGGCGAACAGCAGCGGCCGGTAGACGAACGCGAGCACCGCGATCACCCCGGCGGTGCAGACGGCGAGCAGGCCGAGGCCGTTGTTGCCGACGCTCACCACCTGGCCGGTCAGCAGGGAGAACTTCGATCCCGCACGGTCGGGGCCCAGCCACAGGAACAGCACCGAGAGACCCAGCCCGAACGAGAGCACCACCGCGATCACCGAATCGCGCTCGCGCGCCCGGGTACCGAGCAGGCCGAACAGCACCGCCGCGACCACCGACCCCGCGATGGCGCCGAGACCGACACCGACACCGGCCAGCAGCGCGGCGGCGGCCCCGGTCAGGGACAGTTCGCTGGTGCCGTGCACGGCGAAGGACATCTGCCTGCTGATGATCAGCGGGCCGATCACCCCGGACAGCAGTCCGAGCAGGGCCGCGGCGAGCAGCGCCTGCTGCACGAAGCCGTAGGACAGCAGGTTCGCCGTGGTGCCGAAGTCCAGCATCTTGCCGAGGACGCCGGAGAGCTTGTCGGTCACGAACGCACTCCGCTCTCATGCGGGGCCGGGCGGCCGCCGTCGCCGTCGACGAGGTCGGCCGGAGCGCTCGGCGTCGCATGGGTCGATGCCTCTCCCGCCGTCGCGCCGTCGTCCGGTGTCGAGTCGGTCCGGGTCGGTTCTCCGACTCCGGGCGAGGCGGAGTGACCGGTTGTCACGTTGGTTCCGTCCGAGTCGCTCGAGGATGGATCGGTGGTTGCCGCCGCGATGGTGACGGGTTCCCCTGATGCCTGTCGAGCCGAGTCGTCGGTACTGGCTGCCCCGGTCGAATTCGAGTAGCTGTCGGCGGCCGATGTCCCGGCGCCCTCCGCAGTGGACACACCCTGGCCGAATTCGTCGCCCGCGGGGCCGTGGCAGTGACCGCCCGCCGTGCCGAGCGCGTCCATGGTGTCGCCGGTGCCGACGACGACCAGGCGCCCGCGTACCCGCAGCACGTCCACCTCGGTGTGGTACAGCTCCGAGAGCACCGCCGAGGTCATCACCTCCTGCGGCGTCCCGATCCGGAACTGACCGTCGACCAGGTACAGCACCCGATCCACCAGGGGCAGAATCGGATTGATCTCGTGCGTCACGAAGAGCACCGCGGTGTCGTGGGTGCGCCGCCTGCGATCGATCAGTTCGGCGACCAGGCGCTGATTCGCCAGGTCCAGGCTGAGCAGCGGCTCGTCGCAGAGCAGTACCTTCGGATCGCCGACCAGCGCCTGCGCCACCCGCAGGCGCTGCTGCTCGCCGCCGGACATGGATTCCAAAGGCGCGTAGGCGAAGTGCTCCGCTCCGACGTCGGCGACGGCCGCGGCCACCTTGCGCTTGCGTTCGGCCCGGGAGCGTAGGCCGAGGCCCCAGCGATGCCCGTCGACGCCGAGCCCGACGAGGTCGACGCCGCGCAACTGCACCCCGGCGTCGATCGTCTTCTGCTGCGGCACATAGCCGATGTCGTGATTGCCGGTGCGCGCGGGCGAGCCCGCGATCCGAGCCGTCCCGGAACTCAAGGCGAGCTGGCCCAGCAACACCTTCAGCAGCGAGGTCTTGCCCGACCCGTTCGGTCCGAGCACCGCGACGAATTCACCGGGGGCGACGCTGAGATCCAGCCCCTCCCAGAGGGTTCGATCGCCGAACGACAATCGCGCCGCCTCCAGGCGCACCGCCGCCGAGTCGTCGCCGGGGTCAGGTCGCCGCCGATCCATCCGGTCGGTGTGCTCGGTCAGCGCGGCCGCCTTGTTCATCGGCTCAACCCAGCGCGGCGGCCAGCGCCTGCGCGTTCTTGGTCTGCCACTGAATGTAATCCTGACCCTCGGGCAGGGTTTCGGTCACCTCGACGATGGTGACGCCCGCGTTCTGCGCGGTGCCGCGCAGGTCCTTGGTGATCTTGTCCTCGGTCTGCACGTTGTAGATCAGGGCGCGGACCCGCTTACCGCTGAGCAGATCCTGGGTCGCCGCGACGGCCGCGGGCGCCGGATCGGTCTCCTGCTCGATGGCTTCCTGGAACTCGTGCGGAGTCAGATCGTCGGCTCCGGCCGCGACCAAGAGGTAGTGCGCGAGGGGCTCGGTTTGCAGCACCGGCGTTTTCGGGTGCTCGGCGGCGAGCTTGCCGGTGATGGCGGTCACCGCGGCGAGCCGGTTCTTGAAGGTCGTCGCACGCTCGGTGTAGGCCCCTGCCTTGCCCGGGTCCAGTTCGCCGAGCTGGGCGGCGATCCGGTCGGCGACCACGCCGACGGTGCGCACGTCGTACCAGACGTGCTCGTTCTCGTCGCTCTGATCCACCCGCAGCGAGAACGCGTCCACCGTGCGCTTGTTCGTGCCCGCCGCTGCCTTCTCGGCGAACTCGTCGTAGCCGCCGCCGTTGTAGACCACCAGGTCGGCGTCGCTCAGTTCGGCCGACTCGACAGCGGAGGTCTCGTGCGAGTGCGGGTCGGCGTTCGGATCGGTGATCAGCGACCGGACGGTGGCATCGGGGCCCGCTATGGCCACGGCGATGTCACCCCAGACGTCGGTGGAGGTGACGACGGTCGGCCGATCGGAGTCGGTTGAGTCGCCGCAGGCGACGATCGTCGCTACGGACGCGAACCCCACGGCAATGCCTGCACACTTCATGGCGAATCTGGTTTTCACGCGGGGTACTCCTGGCAATCCGGCAGATCAAAATGGAAATCGTTCCCGTTAACTCTAGCAAATCCGGTCCAACGGTAGGACGCAACGCCGATGCGGAACGCAAAAACCAAGGGCCCGTTCACGATTCCTCGTTCGCGGGCCCTCGGGTGAGCTCGGATCTTCAGACCAGCGCGGCCTCCACCGGCTGTCCGAGCAGTTGCGCGCAGCGCAACAGGCCGAGATGGCTGTACGCCTGGGGATGGTTACCGAGCGAGCGTTCGGCTACCGGGTCGTACTCCTCGCTGAGCAGCCCGGTGGGGCCCGCGACGTCGACCAGCTGAGCGAACAGCGCCTCGGCGTCCGAGCGCTTGCCGATCAGCAGGTACGCCTCGACCAGCCAGGCCGCGCACAGGTGGAATCCGCCCTCGCCGCCGGGCAGGCCGTCGTCGTGGTGGTAGCGGTAGACGGTCGAGCCGCTGCGCAGCTCGGCCTCGGTCGCCACGACGGTCGCCGCGAAGCGGGGGTCGGACGGGTCGATCAGGCCGCTCAACCCGATGTGCAGCGTGGCCGCGTCCAGGTCGGTGCCGTCGTAGGCCGCGGTGTAGGACTGCACCTCGTCGTTCCAGCCCTTGGCCTTGACCTCGTCGGCGATGGTGTCGCGCAGCACCGGCCAGGCCGGATCGACCTCGCGATCGAACTTCTGCGCCAGGGTCAGCGCCCGGTCGACCGTCAGCCAGCCCATCACCTTCGAGTACACGTGGTGGCGGGGGTTGCCGCGGATCTCCCAGATGCCGTGGTCGGGCTCCTGCCAGCGCCGCTGCACCGCCGCGACCATGGCGCACACCAGCTCCCAGTCGGCGTCCGGCAGCACGCCGGCCGGATCGGTGACCCCGCGCAACTCCCTGGCGTGCGCCAAGGTCGCGATGAGGTCGACGATCGGGCCGAAGACGTCCAGCTGGACCTGCATGTTGGCCGCGTTGCCGACGCGCACCGGGCGCGAGCCCGCGTAGCCGGGCAGCTGGTCGATCGAGGCCTCCGGCGGCAGCGTCTCGCCGTACAGCGTGTACAGCGGGTGCAGGCGCTCCGGGCCGGGCAGCGTCTCCAGCACCCGGTGCACCCAGCCGAGGTAGTCCTCGGCCTCGGTGAGCGAGCCCAGCGAGACCAATGCCTGCGCGGTCAGCGCCGCGTCGCGCAGCCAGCAGTAGCGGTAGTCCCAGTTGCGCACGCCGCCGATGTCCTCGGGCAGCGAGGTGGTGGCGGCCGCCAGGATCGAACCGGACGGCGCGTGCACCAGGCCGCGCAGGGTCAGCGCGGAGCGCTTCATCAGGTCGGGCTTCAGCGGGGGCAGGGTGAGCTTGGAGGCCCACTCCGACCAGTACCGCTCCGCCTCGCGTCGCCGCTGAGTCTCGTTGCTCTCCGCGGGATCCAGATCGCTGGTGCCGCAGCGCAGTTCGAGTACGACCGCGCCCTGGGACGGATCGACCACGGCCCGTGCCGACTCGTGCGTTCCGTCGAAGACGATCTCCCACCGCACGCCGGGGGAGCGCAGCACGATCGGGTCGTTGGTGCCGTGCACGCGCAGGCCGCCCTCTTGCGCTTCGAGGTTCACCGGCACCTGGCCGAACTCCGGCCGGGGTGCGAAGGTGACCACGGCTTTCGCGTGACCGGTGATCACCCGGGTGAGGTCGGTCCGGTTGGACGCCACGTCGTGCGGCAGGTAGTCGGTGACTTGCAGGCTGGCCCAACGGGTTTCGACGGTCATGGTGCCGTCGACGTAGCGCTGCGACAGCGGCAGCCCTGGCCGCTCGGGCTCGATGGTGAAGTGACCGCCCTGCGGGCCGCCGAGCAGGTGCGCGAACACCGCGGCCGAATCCGGTTCCGGGTGGCAGAACCAGGTCACCGTGGCGTCGGGGGTGAGCAGCGCGACCGAGCGCGGGCTGGCGAGCATGGTCAACCGCTCGATGCGCGGCGCGCTCGCCCCCGCCAGCCAGGTCCGGCGCTCCTCCAGCAGGTAGGCCAGCGCCCAGGCCACGGCCTCGGTGCTGTCCACCCGGAACTTGGCCAGGCTCTCGCCGTCGCCGACCTTGATGCCCACGTCCGGGCCCGAGAGCACCCGGAACGCCTTCTCGTCGGTGACGTCGTCGCCGAAGAACACCGCGGCCGAGGCCCCCGCCTGATGCCGGACGGTGTCCAGTGCGGTGCCCTTGTCGGTCTGCACCACGGCCAGTTCGATGACGGCCTTGCCCTCGGTGACCTGCACGCCGAACCAGCACGCCGGGCCGAGCCGGACCTGCGACAGCGCGCGGTGGCCGATCTCCGGGCTGGCGTTGCGCACGTGCAACGCGACGCTGGCCGGTTTGATCTCGACGGTGACCCCGGGGTTGTCCGCGGCGACCTGGTTCAGCGCCGTCTGCACCTCTTGGAGCAGGTGCTTGGCGTCGTTGTCGATCGCGTGTACGAAGCCGACGTCGAATTCCGAACCGTGGCTGCCGATCAGTTGCACCTCGACGGGCAGGCGCGACAGCGCCGCGAGATCTCGCAGCGCGCGGCCGGAGATCACGGCGGCGGTGGTCCCGGTCAGGCCGGCGAGGGCTCGTAACGCGCTCACCGATTCCCGATGGGGAAAGGCTTTGGCCGGGTCGGACACGATGGGCGCGAGTGTCCCGTCGTAGTCCGATGCGACCAGCAGCCGTGGCACGCGCGCGACCGTCGACAGTGCACGGCGAAGTTCCAGTGGCAGATCCTGTGCGCTCACGCATCCAACCTAGTGATCGGAGGAGTTCTTTACGGGGGCGGGCAAAACAATACTGTGTTGAATTTGCCGCACAGAAGCGCGCCGGTCCGCGTGCGCACGATAACGCAGGTGCTGAACCGGTGTCCGGTGGATCTTCCCAGCTAACGGCAACGGGATCCGAGCGGGTGAGCTTCGTCGCAGCACAGGGGTTGATTCGGGCCCGATGGGTGACCGGGCGCCGAATTCGCTCGATGTGCGCTGAGAGATCCCGGTAGAGCTTACTGGTTGCGTTCGCCGAGCAGGAGGTCGACGGTCAGTTCCAGGCGTTCGGTGACGTCGGTGGCCGACGCGCGCCGGGTCAGCCAAGCGACCAGATTCGACAGCCATACGTCGCTGATCACCCGCGCGATGGCCAGCTGGCGTTCGGTGGGCTCGCCGTCGTTCATGGCCCGCGCGAAGACACGGTCCATCACCTTGCCCACGCGGTCCACCTCGGCGGCGGCGGAGGCGTCGGCGAACATGAACGCCCGGGTCATGGCCTCGGTGAGCAGCGGGTCGCGCTGCATCATCCGGGTGATCTGGGTGAGCAGCAGGTGCATGCGCTCCTGCGGAGACTGCCCGGCAAGCGGCTTGCGTTTGCCCTCGATCTGCTCGAATTCGCGCGACAGCGCGGAGACCAGCAGGTGCACCTTCGACGGGAAGTAGCGGTACAGCGTGCCGACCGCGACGTCGGCGCGCTCGGCGACCGCGCGCATCTGGACCGCGTCGTAACCGCCCTTGGACGCGAGTGCCAAGGTCGCGTCCAGAATCCGCTTGCGCCGTTCGCGCTGCGCCGCCGAACTCAGCTCGTCCTCACTGAGCGTGGTGACCGTGGCGGCGGGCCGGGCCGCGCTCGGGTCGGCTGGCTGCGATCGGGACGGACTGGCCATTGATGAAAGTCCTTTCCGGGAACGTCGTTTCGTCGGCTGCGTGCGCGGTCTCGCCTCGGCGGCGATGGTGTCTTGACTTCCGCCCGGCTAGGATATTAGAACATGTTCTAGGTGTGGGAGTCACGCCGGAAAGGCGGTATGGAGTGTGACCATCGCCACCACTGACGAGCATAAAGCCGTGCAGGAGTCGATGCGCGGATGGGCCGCCTCGGTCCGTCCAATTGCAACAATGCGAACCGGCGCGGCCGACTTCTGGCGCGCCTACTGGCCCGCGCTCGCCGAGATCGGGATCTTCCGGGTCGCGGTGGCCGAGGACGCGGGCGGTGCGGGTGGATCGGTCGCCGATCTCGCCGTGCTGATCGAGCAGGCGGCGCACGACCTGGTCGGCGGCCCCGTGCTGGCAACGGCTCTGGCCAACCTGATCACCACGGGACAGCTCGATGAGGACCTGCCCTGCGGTGTAGCGCTCGACTTCGTCGTCGGTGCGACGGTGAGCGTACCCGCCGCAAGCGACGGTGTGTTGCTCACGGGTACCTGGGATTCCGTGCTCGGCGCCGCACCGGGCACCGCCGTGCTGCTGCCGGTGGACCACCCGCGAGGGCAGCGCTGGTGCCTGATCCCGCCCGACGCCGACGGCCTGCGGGTGGAGGCGCTCGCGCCGCTGGACCCGAGCACGCCGCTGGCCCGGGTGCACTGCGCCGACCTGCGGGTGCCCGCGGAGCGGGTGTTCGTCGCGCCACACGGCGCCGAAGACCTTCTCGTCGCGCTGGTCGCCGCCGAGCTGGCGGGTTTGGCGGGCTGGTGCCTGGAGACCGCCGTCGAGTACGCCAAGGTGCGCGAGCAGTTCGGCCGCAAGATCGGTTCCTTCCAGGCGGTGAAGCACATCTGCGCGTGGATGCTGTGCCGCACCGAACTGATTCGCGCCGTCGCGGCCGACACCGCGGCCGCCGTGGACGACGGCGGCGCCGAACTGCCGATCGCCGCCGCCATCGCGGCCGCGATCGCCCTGGACGCCGCGGTCGAGACCGCCAAGGACTGCATCCAGGTGCTCGGCGGCATCGGCTTCACCTGGGAGCACGACGCGCACCTGTACCTGCGCCGGGCGACGGCGCTGCGGCAACTGCTCGGCGGCTCGGCGCACTGGCGGGCCCGGGTCACCGAGCTCACCCGTCAGGGCCTGCGGCGCACCACCGGCGCGGATCGGGTCTTCGCCGCTGAGGGCGTGGCCGTGGACAGTGGCACCGCGGACGAACTGGCCGCCGAAGTCGCGCGGATCGCGGCCCTGCCCGCCGATCGGCAGCGCGACGCACTGGTCGAGGCGGGCCTTGCCATGCCGCATTGGCCGCGGCCCTACGGGCGCGCCGCGGATCCGATGACCGGTTTGGTGATCTCCGAGGAACTGCGCCGCGCCGGGCTCACGGCGCCCGACCTGGCCATCGGCGGCTGGGCGATTCCGACGCTGTTGCAACACGGCACACCGGAGCAGATCGAGCGCTTCGCCTGGCCGACGCTGCGCGGCGAGGTGATCTGGTGTCAGCTGTTCAGCGAACCCGAAGCGGGCTCCGACCTGGCCGCGCTGCGCACCACCGCGAAAAAGGTGGACGGCGGCTGGGTGTTGCGCGGGCAAAAGGTGTGGACTTCTCTGGCAGACAAGGCGAATTGGGCGATTTGCCTGGCTCGTACCGATCCGGACGCACCCAAACATCGTGGCATCACGTACTTCTTGGTCGATATGCACAGCACCGGACTCGAAGTGCGCCCACTGGTGCAGATCACCGGGGAGGCGCGTTTCAGTGAGGTATTCCTCGACGACGTGTTCGTGCCCGACGACGGCGTCGTCGGCGCACTGAACAATGGATGGAAAATCGCCCGATCGACCTTGGCGACCGAGCGGGTCGCCATGGGCGGCAATGGCATCGGTCCGGTGCTCGAAGAGCTGATCGCGAAATCGCCCGCCACGGGCCCCGGCGCCGAACTGGTGAACGACCGCCTCGGCGGATTCGTCGCAGAGGCCGTCGCCGGACTTTTGCTCGAACAACGCGCGGCAGTGAAGTTGCTTGCCGGGGGAGACCCGGGTGCGCAGAGTAGTGTTCGCAAATTGGTCGGGGTGCGCCACCGCCAAGCGGTCGCGGAATTCGCTGTCGAGACGGCAGGGCTTTCCGGCGCGCAGGATTCCGAAGTAGTGCAGGAATTTCTGCTCACGCGCTGTCTATCGATCGCTGGTGGAACTGAGCAGATCTTGCTCACCGTGGCTGGTGAGCGGATTCTCGGGCTGCCTCGCGACGCGAACAGCTAGTCGCCGACAACCGGGAGAAAACGTGGATTTCACCAGGGACGAGGGCCAGGACGCGGTGGCCGAAGTCGTCGTGAGCTTGCTGGAACGAGAACCCGCTCGCGATATGGAGCTGTGGCCGAGACTGGTCGACACCGGACTGCTTGTCGTGGCGGTGCCGCAGCGGCACGGCGGTGACGGAATGGGGCTGCTCGAGGTGGCGGCTCTACTGACCGAGCTGGCGACGGACGCGGTCGCGATACCCGCCCTTCCGACGCTGGGCTTCGGCGTGCTGCCGCTGGTGGCGAGTGCGCCGGAGAGCGTGGTGGCACGGGTGCTGCCCGACATCGCCAAGGGGACGGTGCTCACGGCTGCGCTGAGCGAAGCCGGGGCGCCTTTCACCGTCGAACCGGAGACCATCGCGGTCACCAGTGGAAACACCGTGCGGATCAGCGGGTGCAAGGTGGCCGTGCCCTATGCCGAGCAGGCGAGTTGGCTGCTGGTGCCCACCAATTCCGGTATCGCCCTCGTCGATGTCCAGGCCGAAGGGCTCACGCTGACGCCTACGCCGGTCTCCGGCGGCATCCCCGAATACACCGTGCGGCTGGACCAGGTGGAGATACCCGCCGAACACTTGTGGACAACCGGCCTGACGGACCTGCACCGTTTGGCGCTGGCTTCCATCGGCTCGGTAGCCGATGGGTTGCTCAAGGGGGCGATCACGCTCACCGCGGAGCATTTGCGGACCCGCCGCCAGTTCGGCAGGCCGCTGGCCGAGTTCCAGGCCGTCGCTCAGCAGATCGCGGATCTGTACGTCGTCTCCCGCACTCTGCACGTGGCCGCGGTCTCGGCGAACTGGGCGCTGGCCCAGGACGATACGAGCCAGGAACACCGCGAGCGCACCGACGACGACCTGGAGATCCTGGCCTACACCGTCACCGAACAACTGCCCGCGGCCATGCAGAAGTGTCATCACCTGCACGGCGGCCTCGGGGTGGACGTGACCCACCCGATGCACCGCTACTACTCACAAGCCAAGGACATCGCTCGCTGGCTCGGCGGCGCGTCGTTCCGACTCGATCGATTGGGGGCCAGATGTTCATCGACCTGACCACCGAGCAACGTCGGCTACGCGAGGAATTGCGTGCCTACTTCGCCGATCTCGTGACTCCCGAGGAGGAGTCCGAGATGGCGGTGAATCGGCACGGCGACGCCTACCGCGCCGTCGTGCGCAGGATGGGGCGCGACGGCTGGCTCGGCGTCGGCTGGCCCAAGGAGTACGGCGGCCAGGGGTTCGGCCCGGTCGAGCAGCAGATCTTCTTCAACGAGGCGGTCCGGGCCGACGTCCCGCTTCCGCTGGTGACGCTGCTGACCGTCGGCCCCACCTTGCAGCAGTTCGGCACCGCGGAGCAGAAGCAGCGGTTCCTGCCCGGAATCCTCTCCGGAGACATCCATTTCGCGATCGGCTACTCCGAGCCGGAGGCGGGCACCGACCTCGCCGCGCTGCGCACGTCGGCGGTGCGCGACGAATCCGGGGACTGGATCGTCAACGGGCAGAAGATCTTCACCACGGGCGCGCACGAAGCCGACTATGTCTGGCTGGCCTGCCGCACCGGCTCGGCCGAGTCGCGCCACCGCGGCATCACCATCCTGATCGTGGACACGAAGGACGCCGGCTACTCGTGGACGCCGATCATCACCTGCGACGGCGCCCACCACACCAACGCGACCTATTTCGACAACGTGCGCGTTCCGGCGAACATGCTGGTCGGCGAGGAGAACCGGGGCTGGAAGCTGATCACGACGCAGCTCAACCACGAGCGGGTGAGCCTGGGGCCGTCCGGCAAGATCGAGCAGCTCTACGACCGGGTGCGTGACTGGGCGCAACCGCGCGGCGTGCTCGCCGAACCGGACGTGCGTCGCGCGCTGGGTCGCATCCACGCCATGGTCCGGCTGAACGAACTGCTGAACTGGCAGGTGGCCGCTGCGTCTGATGGGCGGCGTTCGCAGGGCCCTGCGTGGTCACGCTCCGCTACCGCCTCCGGGCCCGGCACGCCCGCCGCCGGGGTAGACGGCGACCAGTCCCAAGTGATCGCCGACGCGTCCGCCACCAAGGTCTACTCCACCGAATCGCTGCAGGAGGCGGGCAGGCTCGCCGAGGAGATCGTCGGCCGCTTCGGCGACCCGGCCGACCCGGCCACCGGCGAACTGCTGACCTGGCTGGACCGCAGGACCAAGCAGAACCTCGTGGTCACCTTCGGCGGTGGCGTCAACGAGGTGATGCGCGAACTGGTCGCCTCGGCCGGTCTCCGGTTGCCGCGAGTACCCCGATAACGAGTGAAGGAGCCGCGCGTGCCGGACACCACAACTGCGGACGCGATCGTCGCCGCCGCCGAAGCGATTCGGGCGGCGGGTGAGAGCGCGCCCCGTTTCGGGCGTGACCCGGTGAACCAGCCGATGATCAACAACTGGGTCGAGGCGCTCGGCGACGCCAACCCGATCTACGTGGACGAACAGGCGGCGCGCGCCGCGGGGCATCCCGGCATCGTCGCGCCGCCCGCCATGGCCCAGGTGTGGACCATGTTCGGGCTCAACGGGTCCCGGCCCGCCGACGACCCGATGGGGGCGGCCACCGAGCTGCTCGACGCCGCGGGTTACACCTCCGTGGTGGCCACGGACTGCCGGCAGACCTACCACCGCTACCTCAACGTCGGTGAGCAGGTTTCGGTGACCAGCACGCTGTCGGACATCCGCGGCCCGAAGCGCACCGCGCTGGGCGAGGGGTGGTTCGTCACCTTCCGGACCACCTGGCGGGTCGGCGACGAAGTGGTCGCCGAGATGCTGTTCCGGCTGCTGAAATTCGCGCCCGGCACCGCGGCGGCGGAACCGGCCGCGGGCGAGCGGGTGAAGCCGCTGGTCTCCTGGGATACCGAGTTCTTCTGGGAGGGAACCAAAGCGGGCGAGTTGCGCATCCAGCGGCTGCCGGACGGATCGCTGCGGCATCCCCCCATCCCGGCCATCTGGGAGGACAAGTCGAAACCGACCGATTACGTCGTCGCCTCCGGGCGCGGCACCGTGTTCAGCTACGTCGTGCACCACGCGCCGAAGGTGCCGGGACGGCGGCTGCCGTTCGTGGTGGCGCTGGTCGAATTGGAGGAGGGCGTGCGCATGCTCGGCGAACTGCGCGGCATCGACCCGGCCGAGGTGCGGGTCGGCCTGCCGGTCGAGGTGGGCTTCGAGAAGCTCGACGACGAGGCGACCCTGCCGGTGTGGCAGGTGGTGTCTTGAGCGCCGCCGTGCAACCGGAGTCCGTGCGGGTCGGCACGGCGCTGCCGGAGTTGGTGATCGACGCCGATCCCACCTTCGTGATCAGCACCGCGCTGGCCACCCGGGATTTCCAGGACGTGCACCACGACCGGGACAAGGCCGTCGCTCGCGGGTCGAAGGACATCTTCGTCAACATTCTCACCGACACCGGCTTGGTGCAGCGCTTCGTCACCGACTGGGCGGGCCCGCGCGCCATCGTCAAGTCGATCGCGTTGCGCCTGGGCGTGCCGCTCTACGCGGGGGACACGCTGACGCTGACCGGCACGGTGACCGCGCTGGAAGGCGAGGACATACACATCGACGTGATCGGCAAGGACAGCTTGGGCGACCACATCACGGCCACGGCCGTCATCGCGTTGCGGAGCGCCAATGACTGAGCAGAAGATTTCCGGCCGCGCGGCCGTCGTCGGCATCGGCGCCACCGACTTCTCCAAGGACTCCGGCCGCAGCGAACTGCGGCTGGCCGCGGAGGCGGTCACCGCCGCGCTGGCCGACGCGGGCCTGACACCCGCCGACGTGGACGGCCTGACCACGTTCACCATGGACACCAACACCCAAGCCGCCGTGGCCAGGGCGGTCGGTATTCCGCAGCTGAAGTTCTTCAGCCACATCGGCTACGGCGGTGGCGCGGCCTGCGCCACCATCCAGCAGGCCGCCATGGCGGTGGCCACCGGAATCGCCGACGTCGTCGTGGCCTACCGCGCGTTCAACGAGCGGTCGGTGTCGCGGTTCGGGCAGTTCTCCACCGCACTGGCCACCGCGCCCACCTCCTCGGGCATCGACGCGGGCTGGTCCTACCCGCAGGGGCTGGGCACACCGGCCGCGCAGGTGGCGATGGTCGCCCGGCGCTACATGCACGTCTACGGCGCGACCAGCGAAGATTTCGGCCGGGTGGCCGTGGCCGATCGCAAGCACGCCGCGGTGAATCCGGCGGCGTTCTTCTACGGCAAGCCGATCACCCTGGCCGACCACCAGAATTCCCGCTGGATCGCCGAGCCGCTGCACCTGCTGGACTGCTGCCAGGAGTCCGACGGCGGCGTCGCGATCGTGGTCACCAGCGTCGAACGGGCCCGCGACCTGCCGCAGCGGCCCGCGGTCATCGCCGCGGCCGCCCAGGGTTCCGGCGCCGACCAGTACGTGATGACCAGCTACTACCGTGACGCCATGACCGGCCTTCCGGAGATGGGCCTGGTCGGCGACCAGCTGTGGGCGCAGAGCGGATTGCGTCCGCAGGACATGCAGGCCGCCATCCTCTACGACCACTTCACCCCGTTCGTCCTCATGCAACTGGAGGAGCTCGGTTTCTGCGGCCGGGGCGAGGCGAAGGACTTCATCGCCGACGGGGCGATCGAAGTCG
Organism: Nocardia gipuzkoensis; assembly: GCF_021183645.1. NCBI lineage: Bacteria > Bacillati > Actinomycetota > Actinomycetes > Mycobacteriales > Nocardiaceae > Nocardia > Nocardia gipuzkoensis. Next base: position 3,424,660 of record NZ_CP089225.1, read on the forward strand.
GGGGCCGCCTGCCGCTGAACACCCATGGCGGCCAGCTCGGGGAGGCGTACATCCATGGGATGAACGGCATCGCCGAAGCCGTGCGCCAGATTCGCGGCACCTCGGTCAACCCGGTACCCGACGCGACCAACGTCCTGGTCACCGCGGGCACCGGCGTCCCCACCTCCGGGCTCGTTCTCACCGCGGGCTGAGTCGGCTCGGGGCCACGGGCAGGCGCGTAGGTTGGTTGCGGTGGTGGCCCGGCATCTGGTGGACGTGCACGTGCTGTTGCTGCGCGGCGAGGAGTTGTTGCTGAGCAGACGGCGCAGCGCCGACGAGTTCGACGGGTTGTGGCACCTGCCGGCCGGGAAGCTGGAGGTAGGGGAGTCGGCGCTGGCCGCGGTGGTCCGCGAGGCGTGCGAAGAGGTCGGCGTGGTGATCGATCCGGAGGATCTGCGGCATGTCCACACCGCGCACGTCGTCGGGTCCGGGCGGGAGGCTCGGATCGGGTTGTTCTTCGAGGCTCGCCGCTGGTCGGGCGAACCGGTCAACCGCGAGCCCGACAAGTCCTACGAGTTGCGATGGTTTCCGCTGGCGAACCTTCCGGAAACGCTCATCCCCTATCCGGCCGCGGGCATCCGCGGCTACCGAACGGGAGCGACCTACAGCCAGCGGGGCTGGACGGGGTAGCGGCATCGATCAGACGCTCAGGTGGGGACCGATCAGCCGGGCGAGTTGCCGCACGCTCTCCGGTGTGTTCGGGCGCAGGGCCGTGCGGTTGCCCGCGAAGCGGTCGAACACCGCGCCCTCGACTACGGCGACGAAGTCGTCGGCCCTGGCGCCGGGGTCGGTCGCGCCCATGGCCTGGAAGAGGTCGCGGGCGCGTTCGGTGGAGAACAGGCTGTGCGCGAGTCGGGGCCGCAGGTCGTGATCGTCCAGTAGGTCCAGCAGCAGGGCGTGGCGGGCGATCAGGTGCGCGCGCCGCTCGGCCAGCAGCCGGTCGAGCCAGGCGGCGATGGTCTCGGCGACCGCCTCGGGCGTGGCGGCGCCGGTCGGCGCCAGCGCGGCCGCGGCGAAATCGTCGCGCGAGCGGGTGGTGATCCGGTCCACGATGGCCTCGACCAGGGCGCGTTTGGTGCGGAAATAGTACGAGGCCGACCCGCCGGGCAGGCCGAGTTCGGTGTCCAGCGCCCGGTGCGTGAGCGCCCGCAGGCCCCGCGTCGCGATCAGTTCGATCGCCGTGTCGACGAGGAGCACGCGCCGGTCGCCTGTGGACATGATCACCCTTCCTGGCCGCCGCGCGGCTCGTCCTCTACAAATGTAGAGGACGAGGAGGTGTCATGGAACCCGATGTCATCCAGTGGGATTCCGAGCAGCAGTTGGCGGCGGCGCGGTTGCGGGAGTTGGTCGACCGGCGCGGCAGGCCGGTGCGGCGTCATCGCGGGATCTACCTCTACGGCAGGCCGGGGCGCGGCAAGACCATGCTGATGAACCGGTTCTTCGCGGAAGTGGCCTCGCAACACAAGCGGCGCTACCACTTCCACCAGTTCTTCGCGGGTCTGCACGCCGCGGCGCACGCGTCCGGCTCGATCGACGCCGCCGTGGACGCGCTGCTCGGCGACGCCCGGCTGGTCTGCTTCGACGAATTCCACGTGCACGACATCGGCGACGCGATGCTGATCGCGCGACTGCTCGACGCGCTGTTCGCCCGCCGCATCGTGCTGGTGGTGACCTCGAACTACCCGCCTGCCGAACTGCTGCCGAATCCGCTGTTCCACGATCGTTTCCTACCGACGATCGAGCGCATCCTCGCACGCATGGACGTGGTGGCGGTCGACGGCGCGATCGACTATCGCGGCCTCGGTTCTAGCGGCCGCCGCACCGGATTCGCGGCCGGACGATACGTCGTGGCGCCACGGTGGCACGCGCCGCGGATTTCGACCGCGGGCGCGTGGAATACTGAGGAGGCACAAGGGGAGAACGGATCGGCCGTCGAGATATCCGTCGGCGCCCGAAGATTGCACGCCATCGCGACGGACGACGACACACTGGTCATCGACTTCGCCGCATTGTGCGGGGTCCCGACCTCCGCGGCGGATTATGTTGCACTGTCCCAACGATTTCGCCGCTGGGAAATCCGGGATGTGCCGCTGCTGGGTGCAGTTCCGCCCGACTGGGCGATGCGTTTCGTGAACGTCGTCGATGTTCTCTATGACGCCGATCGCGAACTCGCCGTTGTCGCGTCTTCGGTGCTCGGCGAGCTGGTGCGGGGCGTTCGCGGGGTGCCGGATATCTCACGTTTGACGAGCCGTCTTTGTGAATTGTCCCAATCCTCGCCCGAAATCGCCCGGGAACCGCGGCCGTCCCAGCCGTCCGGTGGCCACCTGGCACAGCCGCGGTTTAAGAGGAGGGACTCCGAAGTATTCCATTCCATCCCGAGCGGACCATCCGGCATGTAACTATGTGGCTGTTTTGTGCAGTACTCAGATTTGGTGGTACGCAGTGGCCCGGGCGCGAGCGCCGATATCGCGCGTGATCGTGCTGATCACGCTGCTGGCTTTTGCCGCCATAGCCCTGCACGGATACATCCCAGGAATTACCGAAAGTGAGCCGCGCGGGCATGCCCCGTCCGCCTTGTCGGTCGCGCTCATGCCGGTGCTGCTGTCGGTGTCGATCGTGATCCTGCTGGCGGGCGTGATCGCGAGCCAGCACCGGTTGCCGCTGGCCATGCCCGAGCCGGAACGCGAGGACGAGCGCACGCAGTGGCGTCTCGGGCGGGCCGGGCTGGCGGTGCTCGGCGCGCTCGCGCTGCTGGCGTTGCTGCTCGCGGCCGCGTCGGCGATCTACTTCATCGGCGCCGGCGGGCCGAGCGAACCGGCCCGCCCGGCGGCGCCCGCCACCACCACGGGCACCGCGCCGGAGCCGGGGACCGCGCCGCCCGCCGAGTACGACCCCCGGTCCGCGGAGCTCACCGGGACGGCGCTGGTGCTGGCCGGAATCGCGGCCGTGGGCCTGCTGACGGTGGCGATGAGTGGATTGGTCGTGGTCGCCGTGTCCTCCCGGCGCAAGCCGGTGCACGCCCCGGCGCCCGCGGCCGCGGCGGCGCCCACCGTGGCGGACTCGCTCGCACGCGCGGCCGAGATGGGGCTGGCCGCGATGAACGCCCCCGGCCAGGACCCGCGCACCGCGATCATCGCGTGCTACGTCGCGATGGAGCGCGGCCTCGCCTCCGACCGCTCCGCCGCCCCACTGGTCTCGGATACCCCGATGGAAGTGCTGGCCCGCGCGTTCGAACGCGGCGCGCTGCACGACGCGTCCGCCCGCGAGCTGGTCGCCCTGTTCGAGGAGGCCAGGTTCAGCCCGCACGCCATGCTCGAGTGGCAGCGCATGCGGGCCGAGCAACTGCTGCGCATCGTGCTCGCGGACCTGCAAGGGGAGGTGCCCGCATGACCGGCCGGGCGAGAAAGGACACGGCGTGAATCGGATGGGGGTGGTGATCACCAGCGTGATCGTGGTCGGGGTGATCGAGCTGGCGGCGGTCGAGCGCGCTCGCGGGTTGCTGCTGGTCGTCGCCGGGATCCCGGTGGCGGTGGCGCTGGGCTGGCTGATCTGGTCGCTGCTCGAGCGCGCCGAGGCCAGGGGCGAGGACCGGATCGACGATATGGAGAACGGCCCCGCGGAGATGCTGCAGCGCTGGCACGCCAGGGCGCAGATGCTCGCCGACCGCGCGGACGGCACCCGTGCCGAGTGGGACCGGCACTTGCGTCCCCTGCTGGCCAAGGAGTTCGAGTTGTCCAGCGGCCAGCGGGTGGCGAAGAACCGCCGAGCGGTCGAGACGGCGGGTATCCACCAATTCGGGCCGGAACTGTGGCGGTGGGTGGATCCGGCCAATTCGGCCCTTCGAGATCAGACCAGCAGGGCACCGGGACGTGCGGCGCTGGACGAGATCCTGAGCCGCCTGCAGAGAATGTGAAATGGGTTGAGGCAAGTGCGGGTACACAAATGACCATGCCGATGGACGTGACCATCCAGCGCAGCGAGGCCGTGCTCCGGGAGCTGTCCCGGGTCGTGGTCGGCAAGCAGGACGAGTTGCAGTTGATCATGATCGCCGTGCTGTCCGGTGGGCACGTGCTGATCGAGGACTTACCCGGCCTCGGCAAGACGCTCATCGCGCGATCGTTCGCGGCCGCGCTCGGGCTGCAGTTCACCCGCGTGCAGTTCACCCCCGACCTGCTGCCCGCGGACCTGCTGGGCTCGACGATCTACGACATGTCCTCCGGCCGGTTCACCTTCCGCAGGGGCCCGGTGTTCACCAACGTGCTGCTGGCCGACGAGGTGAACCGCACCCCGCCGAAGACCCAGGCCGCGCTGCTGGAGGCGATGGCGGAGGGACAGGTCAGCATCGACGGCGAGACGTTCCTGCTGCCGCAGCCGTTCGTCGTGCTGGCCACCGATAATCCGATCGAGTACGAGGGCACCTACCCGCTGCCGGAAGCCCAGCTCGACCGGTTCGCCATCCAGTTGCGGCTGGGGTACCTGTCCGAGCAGGACGAGACGCAGATGATCCGGCGCAGGCTGGAGCGCGGCGCGCAGCAGCCGCAGGTCAACCAGGTCGTGGACGCGAACGGGTTGCTGGAGATGCGGCAATCCGTCGAATACGTGACCGTGCACCCCGACGTGGTCAGTTACGTGGTCGCCTTGGCCTCGGCGACCAGGGGACACCCGCAGGTCGAGGTCGGCGCGAGTCCGCGCGCGGAACTCGATCTGGTGCAGATGTCGCGGGCGCGGGCGCTGCTGCTCGGCCGCGACTACGTGATTCCCGAAGACGTCAAGGCGCTGGCGATCCCGGCCATGTCGCACCGGATCACGCTGCGACCGGAGATGTGGGTGCGCCGCATCCGCGGCGAGGACGTGATCACCGAACTGCTGCGCCGTCTGCCGGTCCCGCGCGCCACCGTGACATGAGGCACCGCGACGCCAGCTCCGCGGTCGACGCCGAATTGCGGTGGCGGCCCGCACCGCTGGTCTTCATGCTCGCGGTATGCGCCGCGGCGGCCCTGGTGCTCGCGGTGGTCCTCGGCAGGTGGCAGCCGATCGTGTTCGCCGCTCCCTTGCTCGGCGTGCTGGCCACCGCGCCGTGGCAGCAGTCCTCGACCAGGATCCAGGTCGACGGGGGCGGCACGCTGCGCTGTTTCGAGACCGAGGAAGTGGTGCTCACCGTCGCCGCCTTCGTCGAGAAGGGGCACGCGCTGCTGCGCCTGAAACCGGAGAGCTCGACGGGGCTGGGAATCCAGGTCGAGGAGGCCAGTGATTCCGGGACGGCGCCGGCCGGGTTGCGGCTCGCGCTCTCGGCGGGCCGGTGGGGGCGCTATCCGGTGACGGTGCGGGTCTCGGCGCTGAGCCCGGCCGGGCTCGCGATCGCCACCGCCGTGCTGCCCGCCGGTCAGCTGTTCGTGTACCCGATCACCGATCCGCAGCGAATGCGCTTGCCGCGCACGGAACTTCCTGAGCGGCTCGGCACCCATCTGACCCGCAGGCACGGGCCCGGCGTCGAGTACGCGGACATCCGCGCCTACGCGCCCGGCGACCAATTGCGCATAGTGAACTGGCCGGTGAGCGCGCGGCGCGGGCGACTGTACGTCACCGAGCGGCTGACCAATCGCTCGGCGGACGTCGTGGTGCTGGTGGACACCTCGCAGCAGGCGCCGGGACCGGCCGCCGACTCGCTGGAGCTGTCGGTGCGCGGCGCGGCGCAGGTCGTGCAGTCGACCTTGCAGGCGGGCGATCGCACCGCGGTGGTCTGCCTGGGCCAGGAGCCGCGCTGGCTGCGGCCGGACATCGGGCGCCGCCAGTTCTACCGCATCGTGGACACCGTGCTCGACGTCGGCGACGAGCACATTCCGACCACCGGCACCCTGGCGCCGCACGCGGCCGTACCGCTCGGCGCGATCGTGGTGGCGTTCTCCACGCTGCTGGACACCCAGTTCGCCCTCGCGCTGATCGATCTGCGCAAGCGCGGGCACGTGGTGGTCGTGGTCGACGTCCTGCGCGGGCCGCCGTTCCATGAGCACCTCGACCCGACCCTGGCCAGGATGTGGCAGCTCGAGCGCGCGGCGATGTACCGGGACATGGGCACCGTCGGCGTCGACATCGTGGCGTGGCCGCAGGACGCGCGCCTCGACCAGATCATGCGGGTGCTCCCGGAGCACCGCAGGACGGTACGGGTGCGCCGATGACCAGATTCCTCGCCGTTCTCTCCGGGGTGCTGCTGGTGGCGTCGGTGGCGCTGCTGGAGCCGTGGAGCGGCCTTCCCGCTCTGCTGCTCGTCGCGCTCGGCTGGTGGTTCCGGCCGCTCGCGGTGTGCGCCGTGCTGCTCGCGCTCGGCGTGCTGGCGGTCGCCGACGCCGGTGTGCTCGCTTCCGCCGCAACTGGGTTGGTGGCGACGACCTACCTTCTCAACGCCGCCACGGTGACCGCGCCGCACGGCGTGGTGCCGACGACGATCCCCTCGGTGGCCGGAGCGGTCGGCTTCGCGGCGGCCGCCGTCTGCGCGGCTCTCGTCCCGCTGCGCCTGGCCTGGGCCCCGCTGGCCGCGCCGGTGCTCGTGCTGGTGCTGTACGCCCTGGTGATCCAGGGCGTCGCGGCCCGGCGCGGGCGCGACGACCGGGAACTGGGCCGCACGGCCAAGCCTGAGACGCCGTAGGCCGATAGGCGTTCGTCCGTCTATAAGCTGACCAGCCCGGCTGAATGTTTCGCAGTCAACCCAGATACGGACTCGTGCGCTGTTCGGCGTGGTGCCGCAACCGGAGCCGAACAGTCTCGTGTACGGGCAGCGTCTCGAGTTCTTCGAGTCGCAGGAACTCGACAGAGGTCGATTCATCGGATACGGAGATTTCCCCACCGGTCACTCTGCCGTAGTAGACCACTGCGAACTCTTGCCGGACCTCTCCGTTCGCGTGTTCGATCACGTGCTCGGGGTCGGTGTAGATACCGAGCAAGCCGGTGATCTCTATGTCCAGTCCGGTCTCTTCGCGGGTCTCTCGAACCGCGCAATCCTCCAGGGTCTCGCCTATTTCCATGATTCCACCGGGGAGAGACCAGTTACCCGAGTCGCCACGGCGTTGCATCAGCACACGCCCGTTCTCGTCGGTCACCAACGCTGAAGCTCCCGGCTTCAGTGAGTTCGGCCGTGGCGCGTTCGGATCTCGGTAGTAGTCACGCCGTGAGCCCATTGGCGAATCCTTGCGTCGTTGAGTACGGGGTGACAGTGCCCCATATCTGTTCGAACTGGTCGGCGAACGACTCGAATATCCCGTGCTGGGACAACCGGCGCAGATGCAGCGCCGTGTGCTGGTAGCCACGGGCACGGAACAGGTACGGCGTCACGATCATCTCGGAGTCGAACCGGAACACAGAGTTATACAGATGGGTCGAATGAACTCCCACGGTGCAGCCGGGGGTATCCGCAAGCGGTCCCAGCATCGACAGCGCGTTGCGTATCCGGCCGGGGAGCGTCCCCCGCCCATCTGCTCCAGCGCGTCACGCTCCATGACGTGAGCGCAGTCCGGATCGGCGAAGCCTAGCCGAACCTCGCATCCTGCGCGGCACTTGGCAGCGATGATCTCGGCTGCCCTCGGCAGCAGTTCGAACACGAACGGGTAGGCATACCCGATAATGTCGATTCATTCGGTTGCCTTGTGTACCAACGAAATCCATAGGTCGTTGGGAATGTCCGCCCGGTGTGCGTACGCGCTGATGACCTCCGCGGTAGCCGGTGCGCCGGATTGCATGTCCGGCCGCGCCACGGGCCATAGGGTCTCTTCGGTCTCCTGGAGTGCTTCGGCTATCCGAATCCTGGTTCGACGGTGCGGTACCCGACCGGCAAGCCACCGGTTGACGGTCTTCACGTCCACGCTGGCGATTGCCGCCAGCGCAGCTGAGTCGAGTCCGGCCCTCAGCATCGCGGACTCGAGTCGAGATGTCATACGCACATCTTCCCAAAGGTCCCTCGAGGACACACCGGACGTTTCAAATGTCCGGCAAAGCGTTCTCGGCGAAGTTCTGGCGTCCCGCGGCTATCCATACCTTTGAGACAGCGTTCGGCACCGGTCGATTCGTTCCCCGGTGCCGCGTGCGAACCAATCGTCAGGGCAGCGGTGGATATCGATTGCACGGCCCGCTACGGCCGTCTGCCGGACGACGCCCACCCGAAGCCGGTGAACACTCAGGGGGTTCGACGTGAGCCACGACCTAACCCAGCGCGTCCCGAGGGCGGACGAAATTCCTCCAGGCCGGTACGAGCCTCCGCCGCTGTTGATGCTGTGGCTCTTCGCGGACGCTATGGCTGACTGGGCCTACAAAGACTCCCCGGGTACGGGTGAACCGTCCCCGTACTCGGGTGAGAACCAAGCACAGGGACGAAAGTGACTCTGTTACCGGACGATCGGGTCGTCGTCGACCCTGTGCCGTTGTCTCGGTGCCGCTGGTGGAAGACGGCCGACGGCCCACCGAATGGATGGGGGACACTGACCGATGTCCGTTGCCCCGATAGGCTGTTCTGCCTCCACCTGGTCCCGGTCGTAGACGGCCGAATCGGAGGGCACCAACGCAGCGACCGGCGTCCGTGCCCGTGGCCAGGTTCCCGGATCGAAGACGACCGGCCGGAGGGTTTGCGATGAAGCCGAACCCGTCGCACGTCACGACATCCCCGGATGGCTCAGCGTCGGTCGAATGGAAGCTGGTCGGACGCATAGCGCGTATCGCCCAACTGACGAACGGCGAGACCCCCACTGTCTCGTTCATGCCGTGGCCGGATCTATCGGAGGCTCGGGAGCGCTACCCGCGTCTCGGCGGACTCTGGGACCGGGTTCGACACGACTACTGGGCCGAGATACTGACCGCTGGAATGCTTCCAGGAGACGAGCACCCGGCCCCCCAAGCCGTCCTGCGGACGCGCTCGCCCACATGTGGCGCGCCGTCATGCGAGGCAAACCGCTCAGGCGGGGCCGATCCGTAGGGAGACGTCGCCGAGAACCGGTGCGTCGTCGCGCTCCACCACGGTTGCGGCGATGGTGAGTACGTCGTCCCGCCGCCAGATCCGGGTGCGGATCGTCTCGCCCGGGTAGAGCACGCCCGCGAACCGGGCGCGGAACCCGATGACGCGGCTGGCGTCGGAGTCGAGCACGGTGTCGGTCGCGGTCTTGCACACGATGCCGTAGGTGCACAGGCCGTGCAGGATGGGCGCGGGAAATCCGGCGGCACGGGCGAACTCGGGGTCGGAGTGCAGCGGGTTGCGGTCTCCGGACAACCGGTAGAGCAGCGCCTGCTGCGGCAGGGTCGGCGTGGTGACCTCGAAGTCCGGGGCGCGGTCGGGCAGTTCGGACTTGCTGCTGGGGCCGCGCTCGCCGCCGAAGCCGCCCTCACCCTTGGCGAAGATCGATGAGCGCTCGGTCCACAGCGGCGCTCCGTCGGAGCCGGTGACCGTGTGCTCCTGCACGATGACCGCTGCCGAGCCCTTGTCCCAGACCTCGGCGATCCGGCTGACCTTGGTCGCCTTGCCCGCGGCGGGAATCGGCCGGTGCACCTCGACCTCTTGATGACCGTGCACCACCTTCGCCAAGTCGATCTCGATGCCGGGGAAGCTCACCTTCGGCGGCTCGGTCTCGTGCACCGTCGCCGCCACGGTGGCGAAGGTCGGCAGCACCTGTGGTTCCCGATCGTCGAGATAGCGCAGCTCGGCGGGGTCGGTCCAGCGCGTACCCGCGCCCAGGCCCAGCTGGTAGAGCTGCACGTCCGAGGGGGTCCAGGCGAACTCCCGGCTCGGCAGTTGCGCGCCGAGCGCGATCTTCGGGTCGATGGGCATCAGTTCTCCTTGTGCATGATTGTGGATCGATCCGGGCCTGCCGCACCGCGACCGGGGCCGCGCCGGAAATCGATGCGCCTTTCGGTCCGAGCATGCTCGGCGCGACCGAGGCTCGCCAGTGCGTCGCCCGTTCGGCGGGATGGGTGCGTGACCCGCACCGCGAGCGGTCGTCAGGCTTCCGTCGCAGCGGGTGCGGGCCGGTCCTTTTTGCGCTCGACGATGTCGAGCACCGCGAGGTAGCCGAAGGTGATCGCGGGGCCGATGGTGGCGCCGGGCCCCGCGTAGGTGTGTCCCATCACCGGTGTGGAGCAGTTGCCTGAGGCGTACAACCCTTCGATGACGCTGCCGTCCTCGCGCAGCACCCGCCCGGCGGTGTCGGCCACCAGTCCGCCCTTGGTGCCCAGATCGCCCGGCACGATCTTGGCGGCGTAGTACGGGCCCTGCACCAGCGCGGCCAGGCACGGGTTGGGCCGCACGGTCGGATCGCCGTAGTACCGGTCGTAGTGGCTGTCGCCGCGGCCGAAGTCCTCGTCCTTGCCGGTCTCGGCGAAGCCGTTGAACCGGGTGACGGTCGCGGCCAACTCCTCGGCGGGCACGCCGATCTTGCCTGCCAATTCCTCGATGCTCTCGGCCTTGACGATGAAGTCGTTTTCCATCCACCGGGACGGGAAGCGCTGCCCGGGCTGTAGCCCGGCGAAGATGTAGCGGTTCCGGTAGCGCTGGTCGAACACCAGCCACGCGGGGATGTTCTCGCCCGGTCCCTCACCCTGCCCGTACTCGCCGCCGTACATGGTGTGCACGGCCTCGACATAAGGAGCGGACTCATTTCCGAATCGCTTGCCGTCGGCGTTCACCATGATGCTGCCGGGCAGGTTCCGTTCGGCCAGCGCGAACCACGGTTTGCCGCCCTTGAAAATGGTCGGCCCCCACCAGGCGTCCTCCATGAAACCGATAGCCGCGCCCGCACCCATGCCCGCTTGGATGCCGTCGCCGGTGTTGGCGGCCGCGCCGGTGGTCCACTCGGTGGTGATGGGCTGGCGCTGGTATTTGGTGCGCATTTCAGCGTTGTGCTCGAAACCGCCGCTGCCGAGGACTACGCCGTAGCGGGCGGTGAAGGTGACCGGCTCGCCCTCGTGCAGCGCATGGACGCCGGTGACGACGCCGTTCGTCACGACGAGGTCGGTCATCGGAGTGTTCAGCAACATCGGCACGTTCGCGTCCATGAGTCCCTTGCGCATGCCCGCGATGATGGCCTGCCCCATGCCGACGATGTGTTTGCGGGTGAACTTGGCCCAGTAGGTACGCGCGCCGACGCGCATCGCCCGGAGCATGCCCTTCGGATGACGCCGGATCAGATTGAGCCGGACGAAGTCGGCTTGCATGACCACCACGTTCAGCGGAGCCTTCGCGTACGGCGGCTCCAGGTTGAACCGCTCGTCGCCGAGGATCTTCGTGTCGAACGGCTTGGGCTCACACGAGCGCCCCTCCGGCCGCCCGCCCGGCGCCTCGGGATGGTAGTCGGAGTAGCCCGGCACCCACGTCATCTTCAGCGGCGAGTGATCGAGCACGAAGTCCATCGCTTCCGCGCCGCGATCGATGTAGGTGTCGATCCGTTCCTTGGGCACGACGTCGCCGATGATGCTGTGCAGGTAGGTCCGCGCGTCCTCGCGGTCGTCGGGCCGACCGGACGCGCGCAGCGCCTTGTTGCCCGGGATCCACACGCCGCCGCCGGAGCGCGCGGTCGACCCGCCGTAGTGCGCGGCCTTTTCGATGACCACCACGCTCAGCCCGTGCTGGGCCGCGGTGAGGGCGGCGGTCATGCCGGCGGCGCCGCTGCCGACCACCACCACGTCGTATTCCCGATCAGTCATGTAGAACACGTTATAGAATGGACGCGCCATTGGTCTATGTTGTGTGGCAGAAGACTTGCTCGACGTTCCGTTTGTCGAGGAAACTTGTTTCAGTTTCAGACCGGAGTTAAGAACATGGGCCTCGAATGGGACCTGGCCACCGACGTTGTCGTGGTCGGATACGGCGCCGCGGGCGCGGCGGCCGCGCTGGAAGCGACCGCGGCGGGCGCGCAGGTGCTGGTGCTCGAACGCTTCGCCGGGGGCGGCACGTCGGCGCTGTCCGGCGGCATCATCTACGCGGGCGGCGGCACCTCGGTACAGCGGGAGGCGGGGGTCGAAGACACCCCGGAGGCGATGTACGCCTATCTCGAGCGCGAGGTCGGCGGCGCGGTCACTCCCGCGACGCTGCGCAAGTTCGTGGACGAGAGCCCGGAGCTGATCGAGTGGCTGAAGGCGCACGGCGTCCCGTTCGAAGCCTCACTGTGCCCGTACAAGACTTCCTACCCCAACGACCGCTACTACCTGTACTACTCCGGTAGCGAGATCTCCGGCGCGTTCCGTGACATCCCGGCCGCTCAGCGCGGACATCGGGTGAAGGGCAGAGGCACTTCGGGCAAGAAGCTCACCGGCCCGCTCGCCGCTGCGGCGTCCCGGGCGGGAGTCCGCGTGGAAACCCTCACCCGGGTAACCCGATTGATCACCGACGGCACGGGCGCGGTGATCGGCGTCGAGTGCCACACACTGCGCGACGCCCCCGGCCGGGTCCGGGACCGCTACACGCGCATGGCGAACATCGCGGCCAAGCCGGGCATCTACTACCCGCCGCTGCGGCGCGCACTGGAACAGCGGCTGGACCGGCTGGAACGCCGGTACGGCAGCACGATACGCGTCCTCGCGCGGCGCGGGGTGGTGCTGTGCGCGGGCGGCTTCATCGCCAATCGCGACATGGTGCGGCAGTACGCGCCCGCCTTCCACGGCGGTCTCGCCCTCGGCACCACCGCCGACGATGGCAGCGGCATCCTGATGGCCCAGCAGGTCGGCGCGGCCGTGGACCGCATGGACAACGTCTCCGCGTGGCGATTCCTGCTCCCGCCCAGCGCTTTCACCGGCGCGCTGCTGGTGGACGCCGCCGGTCGCCGGGTCATCGACGAGACGCGCTACGGCGCCGCGGTGGGCAACGCCCTGATCACCGAGCACGACGGCAAGGGCTGGCTGCTGGCCGACGGCCCGCTGATGCGCACCGCGATCGGGCAGATCGGCAAGCAGGGCGCGTGGTTCCAGCGCGGGCAGTTCGAAACCATGCGGCGCACCGCGGTCAGTGGCGCCACGCTGGAGGAAGCGGCGACGAAGGCGGGGATCGATCCCGCCGGGCTGCGCGCGACGGTCGAGGCGCACAACACCGCGATCGAGACCGGCGCCCCCGATCCGGCCGGCAAGCCCGCCGAGTTCACCAATCCGGTCCGCACCGGCCCGTTCTGGCTGTTGGATGTGGGCATCAAACCGAGCCTGACCAACCCGTGCCCCATGCTCACCCTCGGCGGCGTCGTCGTGGACGAGAACACCGGCGCGATCAAGACGGGCGAGGGGGACGACATCCCCGGGCTCTTCGCCGCCGGTCGCACCGCGCTCGGCGTCTGCTCCGAGTCCTACGTCAGCGGGCTGTCGCTGGCCGACTGCGTCTTCTCCGGCCGCAGGGCCGGCCGGTCCGCGGCGGGCGAGCAGGTCTCGGCGCTGGAAAAAGCAACTGTGGAAGGGAACTAGCGTGCTGTCCGACGCGGTACGAACCGAACTGGCCGACGAACTCGAGCGCGCGGAGCGCGAACGGGTGGCGATCGATCCGCTGATCACCCGCCACCCTGACATCGACGTGGTCGACGCCTACGAGATCCAGCTGATCAACATCCGGCGCAGGCTCGCCGACGGCGCGCGCGTGGTCGGGCACAAGGTGGGCCTGTCCTCGAAGGCCATGCAGCAGATGATGGGCGTGGACGAGCCGGACTACGGGCACCTGCTCGCGGAAATGGAAGTCTACGAGGACGTTCCGGTCGAAGCGGGCCGCTATCTGTTCCCCCGTGTCGAGGTGGAGGTCGGTTTCGTGCTCGGCGCGGACCTGCCCGGCGCGGAGTGCACCGAAGCGGACGTGCTCGACGCCACGGTCGCCTTCGCACCCGCGATCGAGCTGATCGACTCGCGGATCAAGGATTGGCACATCGGCCTGGCCGACACCATCTCCGACAACGCGTCCTCCGCCGGTTTCGTGCTCGGCGCCGAGCGCGTCGCGCCGAAGGACATCGACGTCAAGGCCATCGACGCGGTGCTCACCCGCAACGGCGAGGTGGTCGCCGAAGGCCGCAGCGACGCCGTGCTGGGCGATCCGGTGATCGCGGTGGCCTGGCTGGCGCGCAAGGTCGCGAGTTTCGGCGTCCGGCTGAAGGCCGGTGACATCGTGCTGCCCGGCTCGTGCACCCGCGCCATCGACGCCCGTCCGGGCGATGCGTTCCACGCCGAGTTCGCCGGACTCGGCTCTGTCCGTCTGCAATTCACCTAGGGAGGCTGTCGTGTCCGTGAACGGGACCGTCACCGCCGCGATCGTCGGGTCCGGCAACATCAGCACCGACCTGCTCTACAAACTGCTGCGCTCGGAGAAGATCCAGCCGCGCTGGATGATCGGGATCGACCCGGACAGCGAGGGCCTGAAGCGGGCGCGCGGGCTCGGGCTGGAGACCTCGCACGAGGGCGTGGACTGGCTGCTCGGGCAGTCCGAACTGCCCGAGTTGATCTTCGAGGCGACTTCGGCGTATGTGCACCGCGCCGCCGCGCCGCGCTACGCCGAAGCGGGCATCCGCGCCGTCGACCTCACCCCCGCCGCTGTCGGCCCCGCCGTCGTGCCGCCGGTGAACCTGGGCGCGAATCTCGACGCGCCGAACGTCAACATGATCACCTGCGGCGGCCAGGCGACGATCCCGATCGTCGCCGCGGTCTCGCGGGTCGTCCCGGTGCCGTACGCGGAGATCGTAGCGTCGGTGTCGTCGGTTTCCGCGGGCCCCGGCACGCGGGCGAACATCGACGAGTTCACCAAGACCACCAGCCGCGGCGTCGAGACCATCGGCGGAGCGCAGCGCGGCAAGGCCATCATCATCCTGAATCCGGCCGAGCCGCCGATGATCATGCGCGACACCATTTTCTGCGCCATCCCCGAGGACGCCGACACCGACGCGATCGCCGACTCCATCCACCGGATGGTCGCCGACATCCAGCAGTACGTGCCCGGCTACCGGCTGCTGAACGAGCCGCAGTTCGACGAGCCATCGGTGGTCTCCGGCGGCTTGGCCAAGGTGTCGGTGTTCGTCGAGGTGGAGGGCGCGGGCGACTTCCTGCCCCCGTACGCGGGCAACCTCGACATCATGACCGCCGCCGCGACGCAGGTGGGCGAGGTCATCGCCGAACAAATCGTCACGGCCCGGGTGTAAGGAGCTATTCGAATGGCCTACTCAGCAGAACTCGACATCCGCGTCACCGACACCTCGCTGCGCGACGGATCCCACCACAAGCGCCACCAGTTCACCGCCACCGAGGTCCGGGACATCGTGGCCGCGCTGGACGGCGCGGGCGTCCCGGTGATCGAGGTGACCCACGGCGACGGCCTGGGCGGCTCGTCGTTCAACTACGGCTTCTCCAAGACGCCGGAGCAGGAACTGGTCACCATCGCGGCCGAGACAGCGAAGCACGCGAAGATCGCCGTGCTGATGCTGCCCGGCGTCGGGGTGAAGGAAGACATCAAGATCTCCCAGGACAACGGCGCGTCGATCTGCCGCATCGCCACGCACTGCACCGAGGCCGACGTGTCGATCCAGCACTTCGGCCTGGCCCGCGAACTCGGGCTGGAGACCGTAGGCTTCCTGATGATGTCGCACACCCAGCCGCCGGAGGTGCTGGCCGAGCAGGCGCGCATCATGGCCGACGCGGGCTGCCAGTGCGTCTACATCGTCGACTCCGCCGGAGCGCTGGTGCTGGAACAGGTTTCCGACCGGGTCGCGGCGCTGGTCGCCGAACTCGGCGACGACGCGCAGGTCGGCTTCCACGGCCACGAGAATCTCGACCTGGCCGTGGCCAACTCCGTGTACGCCATCCGCGCGGGTGCCACCCAGATCGACGGCAGCGCGCGGCGTTTCGGCGCGGGCGCGGGCAACACGCCGGTCGAGGCGCTGGTGGGGGTGTGCGACAAGCTCGGCGTCAAGACCGGCATCGATTTCTTCGCCATCGCCGACGCCGCCGAAGACGTCGTCCGCCCGGCCATGCCGCAGGAATGTCTGCTCGACCGCCAGGCCCTGATGATGGGCTACGCGGGCGTCTACTCCAGCTTCCTCAAGCACGCCGAACGCCAAGCCGAGCGTTACGGCGTCTCGGCCGCCGAGATGCTCGTGCGCGCGGGCAAGCGCAAGCTGGTCGGCGGGCAGGAGGACCAGCTCATCGACATCGCGCTGGAACTGCAGCGGGAGAAGGCGACGGTCACCGCCTGACCCGGAAACGGTCGCTATCCGGCCAGTTCGGCGACCATCCGCCGCACTAGGTCGGCGCGCTCGGTGGAAGTCCGCGCCTTCATCAGCCGCAGGAAGTAGGCGTACTGCGCGGTGCGGTCGAGTTGATCGAAACTGTTCCGTGCGGGGGCATTCGCGCCGAGCGCGTCACGCAGGTCGGCTGGGCAGGTGGCGGTGCGCTGAGGTGCGTAGGCGGCCGACCAGCGGCCGTCCGACTGGGCGGCGGCGATGGCCGCGAAGCCGGGGGCGCGCATCCGGCCCGTGGCGATCAGTGCTTCGGCTTTACCGACATTGACCTGCGACCAGGGGCTCTTCGGACGGCGCGGCGAGTACCGCTGGAGGTAGTGGTCCGCGTCGAGGCCGCGGCGGTGACTGTCGATCCACCCGAAGCACAGCGCGCCGTCGAGCGCCTCGGTGATCGTGATCGTCGTGCCCGCCGCCCCCTTCTTGGCGATCTTCAGCCAGACCCCGGCGGCCTGGTGGTGATTGGCTGCGAGCCACTCCTCCCACTGCCCGATGCCGGTGCAAATGAGGATGCCCGTTTCATCCCACTGACCCACACGTGCCTCCAAAGATGCGGTGCTGTTCATACACCTCATCCTCCGCCCCAAAGTGCTCATCAACTGAGCACTTCACCCTTTGAGTGGCGCATGAGCATGGGTGATCTCGGAATTCCCCGCGCTCAGGGGCAGAGTAAAGAATTCGATGTCACCGGCACGCGCCTGCTCTGCTTCTCCGGCGCGGAGTTCAGCGAAGACCTCCGACGCGCCGAGCGCGAAGGCGAAGTCGAGTTGGTTGGGCTGGACGAACTGTACGGCCGTTCGTGAACGCGCGGCCTCCTCGAAGTCGGCGCGAAACCGGGAAGCGTCCCGTGGCGGCGGCGATCGCCGAGCGATCGGCGGCGTAGTGTCTCTGCCGCCGTGCATGCGGCGGCATCCCGGCCGGTGACCGGGCCAGACAGTCGAGAGGATCGGCGAATGACCATCGATATTCGCAAGGTGACCGTCCTCGGCACGGGAGTGCTCGGGTCGCAGATCGCATTCCAGACCGCGTTTCGCGGTTTCGAGGTGACGGCCTACGACATCGACGACAGGGCGCTGGCCGCGGCCGAGAAGCGACTCCACGGGCTCGCGGCGGTTTACCGCGAGCAGGTACCCGGCGGTGGGGACGGCAAGGCGGAGCAAACGGCGGCGGGCATTGCGCTCAGTTCCGAGCTGGCTCGAGCGGTGCAGGACGCGGACCTGGTCATCGAGGCCATTCCCGAGGTGCTGAGCATCAAGCAGCGGACATATGAGGAACTCGGCCGGGTCGCTCCGGAGCGCACCATCTTCGCCACCAACTCCTCCACCCTGCTGCCCAGCGCCATGAAGGACTTCACCGGCCGCCCGGACCGGTTCCTAGCGCTGCACTTCGCGAATCAGGTGTGGCACTTCAACACCGCCGAGATCATGGGTACGGCCGACACCGACCCGGCGGTGTACCAGGCCGTGGTCGACTTCGCCTCGAAGATCGGCATGGTGCCCATCGAAATCCACAAGGAGAAGGCCGGTTACGTCCTGAACTCGCTACTGGTGCCGTTGCTCAACGCGGGCATGAGCCTGGCGGCGGGGGGCTACGCCGATCCTGAAGCGGTGGACAAGACCTGGCAGATCGGCACCGGCGCACCGGCCGGGCCGTTCCGCATCCTCGACATCATCGGCCTGACCACGCCGTACAACATCCTGGTCAACAACGAGGACGAGGACTCCCAACGGCTGGCCCAGTGGTTGAAGGAGAACTACATCGATAAGGGCAAGCTCGGCATCGCCACCGGCGAGGGGTTCTACAAGTACTGACCTGCGAGGGCGACAGCGCCACCCGGCTCGGTCGGCCACACGGCCGATCGAGCGCTTGATGCGCTAGACCGCGACGATCTGGAGCATGCTTTCCAGCCCGAGGAAATCCGCGCTGTTGCGGGTGTACAGCGGTAGTCCACGTACCGACGCGATCGCCGCTATGAGCAGATCCATCCGGCGGGGCCGCGGGTCGCGTTTCGTTGCCAGGGTAAGTGCTACCAGGGTGCCGTAGCGTGTCGCGGCCTCCGCGTCGAAAGGCAACGGATCGAAATCCACTATGGCGGCGCCGAGTTGCTCGGATCGTGCGGCGCGAGTAGCAGTGTCTTTCGCCATGGCGACGCCTTGGTGCAGTTCAGCCAGCGTGATTGCGGTGATCTCGGGCAGCTTCGGCAAAGACGCAGGATCAAGCGCGTACAGGTCGATGTAGGTGCAGGTGTCCAACACGCCTGAGGCGTATCGCTCGGTCATGAACGTGATCCCCATGCATCGTCGTCACCGACCCGATCTTCTGTTCCGAAGAATTCGTCGGCCTCTTGCCGCATGCGGGCATAGTCGATACGCGGGAGTTTGCGATGCCGTTCAACAACTTCTTCCGCCGTGCGGCGGCGCTGTCGGCCGACCGGCCGCACCTCGGCAACCTCCACCCCATTTCGGGTTACGCGGAAAGTCTCCCCGGCCTCGACAGCATCCATGACCGCCGCTGAGTTGTTGCGGAACTCGCGCTGGGTGATCACCTTCATAGCACGATTGTAGCCCCATGTAGCGCGACGAGCTACAGAAGTTCGTTTCTTCGGGTCGCTACAACCAGGTGTCCAGCGTGGTAGTCGTGAGGAAGTGCTCCAAGTCCGCGCGCCAAGGGGCCGGGGTGGTCTTCTCGGGTTCGATGGCGGTGTACTGCCCCCGGTAGAAAAGCAGGGGGCGGCCGGTGGTCGTCGTTTCGGTGAGGGCTTGGACCCGGCCGATGACGATGTAGTGGTCGCCGCCGTCGACGACGCTGTCGACCTTGCATTGGATGGTGGCCAGCGCGTCGTCCAGGACCGGCAGGTCCAGGTCGGAGGTGTGCCAGGCGGCGCCGGCGAACTTGTCGGGTTCGCGGGAGCCGAAGCGGGCGCACAGTTCGCGCTGCTGTTCGGCGAGGACGTTCACGCAGAAGCGCCCGGATTTCTCGATCGCCGCCCAGGACCTGGACGCCTTGGTGGGGCAGAACAGCACCAGGGGCGGTTCCAGCGAGAGGGCGGCGAACGATTGGCAGGCGAAGCCGATCGGGGCCTGCTCGCCGTCGAAGGTGGTGATCACGGTGATGCCGGTGCAGAACTGCCCCAGCACATTCCGGAACTGCCGTGGATCGATCTCGGATCCGTCCGCGGTCATCGTTTCGCTCGCCCTCTCGGTCACTGCTGCCGCTGTCCGACGGTGAAGTCGTGGCCCCACAGGCTCACCGCGGTGGATTCCCGCGCGATCCAGTCGTGGTCGTCCACTTCCAGGCCCTCACAACCGAATTCGACGTCGAAACCGCCCGGCGTCTTCATATAGAAGGAGAGCATCTTGTCGTTGACGTGCCGCCCGAGCGTCGCCGACATCTTGACCTTCTTGCGCAGCGCGCGGTCCAAGGCCAGCCCGACGTCGTCGGCGTTCTGCACCTCGATCATCAGGTGCACGATGCCGCTCGGTGTCGGCATGGGCAGGAACGCCAGCGAGTGGTGGCGCGGGTTGCAGCCGAAGAACCGCAGCCAGGCGGGCTCGCCGTCGGCCGGGCGGCCGACCATCTGCGGTGGCAGCCGCATCGAGTCGCGCAGCCGGAAGCCGAGGACGTCACGGTAGAACTCCAGCGCCGCCTTGTCGTCCTTGGTGCTGAGCACCACGTGCCCGAGCCCCTGCTCCTCGGTGACGAACTTGTGCCCATAGGGACTGACCACCCGGCGATGCTCCAGCGCCGCGCCGTGGAACGCCTCGAGCGTGTTGCCGGAGGGATCGTCGAACCGGATCAGCTCGTACACCCGGCGATCGGCCAGTTCGGCGGCGGTGCCCTCCTTGAAGGGCACGCCCGCCGCGTCCAACCGGTTGCGAATGTCCTGCAGCTCTTCGGCGTTGGCGGTTTCCCAGCCCGAGATCAGCAGCCGGTCCTGCTCGCCGGGGACGATCACCAGCCGGGCCGGGAACTCGTCCATGCGCAAATACAACGCTTCGGGGTCGGCCCCCTTGCCCTCGACCATGCCGAGGACCTTCAGGCCGTACTCCCGCCAGGCGGCCATGTCGGTCGCCTCGATTCGCAGATATCCCAGTGAACGGATTCCCATCACTTCTCCTTGACGCCCGCGAGGAAATCGATGGCCAGCCGGTTGAACTCATGGAACTTCTCCAGCTGCGCCCAGTGCCCGCACCCGCCGAAGACGTGCAGCTGCGCGCGCGGGATCAGCTTGGTCGCCACCAGCGCGCCGTCCAGCGGGTTGACCCGGTCCTCGCGACCCCAGATCAACAGCACCGGCTGACGCAGCTTGTAGGCGTCGCGCCAGAGCATGCCCTTCTCGAAGTCCGCGCTCGCGAACGACTTGCCCATGGCGCGGGTCGCGGCCAGTGCCTCCGGCGTGCTCGCCGAAGCGAACCGCTCCTCGATCAGCTCGTCGGTGACCAACGACTGGTCGAAGACCATGATGCGCAGGAACGCCGCCAGGTTCTCCCTGGTCGGCTCGTAGTTGAACTTGGAGAGCAGCTTCACGCCCTCGGTCGGATCGGGCGCGAACAGGTTGGTGCTCAGCCCGCCCGGTCCCATCAGGACCAGCTTTCCGGCCCGATCCGGGTAGTCCAGCGCGAACCGGACCGCCGCGCCGCCGCCGAGCGAGTTGCCCAGCAGGTGCACCCGCGAGGTGATCTCCAGGTGGTCGAGCAGGTCCTTCAGCGCCGACGCGCTGTGCACGAAGTACTGCGGATGCTCGGTGGGCTTGTCCGAGCGGCCGTAGCCCGGCTGGTCCACCGCGATCACGTGGAAGTGCTCGGCCAGCACCGGGATGTTGCGCGCGAAGTTCGACCACGAGGACGCGCCCGGACCGCCGCCGTGCAGCAGCACGATCGTCGGCCCGTTGCCGACGCCCGCCTCGTGGTAGTGCAGCCGCAGATCGGGCCGCACCTGCGCGTAGCGGGAAGTCGATTCGGCGGTGAGTTCCACGGTCGATGTCACGGTCACCCCTCCTAGACCATGCCGTCGGTGACGGGCAGCCCGAACTCGTGCGTGCCGTACATCAGGTACGCGCGCTCCGGATCGTTGGCCGCGTGCACCCGGCCGGCGTGCGCGTCACGCCAGAAGCGTTGCAGTGGTGTGCCGTTCGACAGCGCGGTGGCCCCGGAGCTCTCGAACAGCTTGTCGATCGCGGCGATCGAGCGGCCGGTCGCGCGCACCTGGTCGCGGCGGGCTCGCACGCGCAGGTCGAACGGGATCTCCTCGCCCGCCACCAGCAGCGCGTATTCGTCGGCCACGTTGCCCGACAGCTGGCGCCACGCGGCGTCGATGTCGCTGGCGGCCTCCGCGATGCGCACCTTGGCGAACGGGTCGTCCTTGGCCTTCTCGCCCGCGTAGGCCGCGCGCACCCGCTTGCCCTGGTGCTCGACGTGCGCCTGGTAGGCGCCGTAGGCCATGCCGACGATCGGGGTGGAGATGGTAGTGGGATGGATTGTGCCCCAAGGCATCTTGTAGACCGGGTCGGTGTTCCGCTCCAGGCCGGGCGATTTCAGCTCGCTCATCGCGCGGAAGCTGAGGAATCGGTGCGAGGGCACGAAGACGTCCTTCACCACGACGGTGTTGGAACCGGTGCCGCGCAGGCCGACCACGTTCCACACGTCGTCGATGCGGTAGTCGTCGCGCGGGATGAGGAAGCTGCCGAAGTCGACCGGCTTGCCGTCCTTGATCACCGGGCCGCCGAGCACCGCCCAGGTGGCGTGATCGCAGCCGGACGACCAGGCCCACGCGCCATTGACCAGATAGCCGCCGTCGACAACCGTGCCCGCGCCCATGGGCGCGTAGGAGGAGGAGATCCGCACTTCGGTGTCCTCGCCCCAGACGTCTTCCTGCGCTTGCTGGGCGAACAGCGCGAGGTGCCAGTTGTGCACGCCCACAATGCCCGCCACCCAGCCGGTGGAGCCGCACGCGCTGGCGATCTTGCGCACGGTGTCGTAGAAGACCACCGGATCGGCGGCGTGACCGCCCCACTGCTTGGGCTGGAGCAACCGGAAGAAGCCGGTCTCCTGCAACGCCTTCATGCTTTCGTCGGGGATGCGCCGCAGGTCCTCGGCCTCCTGTGCGCGTTCGCGCAACGTCGGCAACAGCGCTTCGACCCGTTCGGTCACTTCTTGCGTCATCTCGGGACCTGCTCCTGCCTGGTCGGTGATGTCCAGAATGTCATTTGCCTCTGAGACTAGAACAGGTTCCTATTTCTGTCGAGAACCGGTGTCGACCCCCGCTCGGACATGCGCTCATGCAGGAAGTGAGGGGAATCGCTGGCGTCTAGAGCGCCAGTTTTGTAACGTGTTCTAGTACAGATGGAGGAGGAATCGCGATGGCAGTTACCCCACAGGGCGGCGGTGCGAAGGTACGGGAGCTGGATGTCGGCACCGCACCCACCCGCTATGCGCGGGGATGGCATTGCCTGGGTCTGGCCAAGACGTTCCGGGACGGCAAGCCGCACGCGGTGAACATCTTCGGCACCAAGCTGGTCGTCTGGGCCGACGGCGACGGTGAACTGCGGGTGCTCGACGCCTACTGCAGGCACATGGGCGGCGACCTGAGCATGGGCGAGGTCAAGGGCGACGACATCGCCTGTCCGTTCCACGACTGGCGCTGGTCGGGGACCAACGGCAAATGCACCGCGATTCCGTACGCCCGCCGGGTGCCGCCGTTGGCGCGCACCAGGAAGTGGACCACGCTCGAGCGCAACGGCCAGCTGTTCGTCTGGCACGACCACGAGGGCAGCCAGCCGCCGCCCGAGGTCACGATTCCGCACATCAAGGGCCCTTACACCGACGCGGACGGCAACCCCACCGAGCAACTCGACAGCGGGTGGACCGACTGGACCTGGAATTCGATGCTGATCGAAGGCGCCAACTGCCGCGAGATCATCGACAACGTGGTCGACATGGCCCACTTCTTCTACATTCATTTCGCCTTCCCGACGTACTTCAAGAACGTCTTCGAGGGGCATATCGCCACCCAGTTCCTGGAGACCAAAGGCAGGCCGGACATCGGCATGGCCTCCAAGTACGGCGGTGACACGCTGCTCAAGTCCGAGGCCTCGTATTTCGGACCCTCGTACATGATCAACCCGCTGATCAACATCTACAGCGGTTACGAGGTCAAGAGCGTCCTGATCAACTGTCACTACCCGGTCACGCAGGACTCCTTCGTCCTGCAATGGGGCATCACGCTGGAGAAGCCGAAGGGCGTCGAGGGTGAGATGGCGACCAAGCTGGCGGAGAAGATGACCGAGGGCATCAGCGTCGGCTTCCTGCAGGACGTGGAGATCTGGAAGCACAAGTCCAAGGTCGAGAATCCGCTGCTGTGCGAGGAGGACGGGCCGGTCTACCAGCTGCGTCGGTGGTACGACCAGTTCTACGTCGACCTGGCCGACGTCACCGAGAAGATGACCCAGCGCTTCGAGTTCGAGGTGGACACCACCAAGGCGAACGAGGCGTGGGAGGCCGAGGTCGCCGAGAACCTGCGGCGCAAGCGCGAGTCCGAGGAAGCCGAGGCCGGCGTCTGATGGCCACCTGGGCGAAGGCACCCGATTTCGCCGATCAACCCGCGCGGCGAGCCGAAGTGCACGCCCAGACGGTGGTCGACAAACAGCGGTACCTGGAGGACGGCCTGACCCCGCTGCGGTGTCAGGCCTGCCAGAGCCAGGTGCTGGTGCGCAAGAGCAGCACGCACCAGACCTCGGTGCAGTGGACCGGCGATCCCGCCGAACGCTGCCCGGTCTTCGCCGAGCTGAGTGCGGGCGGCCACGGGCCGGGCCGCCCTGACTCGTGTCCCGACCTCGAGCGCACCATCGCCTGGGCCGTGACCGAGGGAGTGCTCGAAATCCCTGACTAGGCACGGTATTCGAGGGCCCTCAGCACGGCTCGGTTTGCCCGCCGATCGCCGCGGCGATGACCGTGCTGTCGCGGGCGAGCCGTGCTCGGGCTACGTTGACGGGAACAAGAAGACCTTCGTGCCGGAACGGATCTCGTCCGATCCGGCGCCGCAGGAGGGAGTTTCCGTGATGCTGGTGCGGCATCTGGACTGCGCGACCATGTGCCCGGTCGGCGGGCGCGCGCTGCTGGGCAGCGGTGGGCTGCTGACCGGCGGGCTGGTCGGGCATTGCCTGCTCATCGAGTCCGATGCCGGGCTGGTGCTGGTGGACACCGGATTCGGCATGGCCGACGTGCTCGACCGCGGCCGGCTCGGGTTCGGTACCGCGCGCTTGCTGCGACCGCGGCTGCGTCCGGAACTCACCGCGCTGCATCAGATCCGCGGGCTCGGCTATCGGCGCGAGGATGTCCGGCACATCGTGCTCACCCATCTCGATGTCGATCACGCGGGCGGGCTGTCCGACTTTCCGGACGCCACCGTGCACGTCTTCGCCGACGAACTCGACGCGGCGACCCAACGGCTCACCATCGGGGAGAAGCTGCGCTACCAGCCGCGCCAATGGGAGCACGGACCCCGCTGGCTGGCCCACGAAACGGGCGCGGACACGTGGTTCGGCTTCACCGCCGTCCCGGTGCTCGAGGACATCATGCTGATCCCACTGGTCGGGCACACCCGCGGGCACAGCGGCGTCGCGGTGCGGCAGAGCGACGGGTGGCTGCTGCACTGCGGTGACGCCTACTTCCACCACCGACAGCTGGTGGTGGGGAAGGCTCGCCCACCGGTTGGGCTCGGCGTCTTCGAGGTGTTGGCGGGCACGCTGGGGCGCGCGCGGGTGGAGAACCTGGAGCGCCTGCGTACGCTGCGCGCCGATCACGGTGACCGGGTGCGGATGTTCTGCGCGCACGATCCACACGAGCTCGCTCAATTCGCCAGGGTGCCGGTGCGCTGACCCCGGTCAGTCCAGCCGGAAGTCCGCGAAGTCGAACCCCGGCGCGACGATGCAGCTGACCAGCGCATACTCCGTGCCCGCCGGTCGCGCCGACTGGCTCACACCGCCGGGCACCACGGCCTGGAGCACATGACCGTGCTCCAGGCCGGGGCCGAGGATCACCGTCCGGCCGCCGATGTCCAGCGCCAGCGGGCCGCCGCGATGCCAGAGCCACAGCTCGTCGGATCGCACCGTGTGGGGGGCCGACTGCTCGCCCGGCAGCAGCAGGAAATGGATCGCCGTGGCGGCGGCGCGCGGACCGGGGTAGCCCTCCGGCGTGAATTCCACGGGACTGCGCCAGGTTTCGCGATACCAGCCGCCCTCGGGATGCGGTGCGAGATCGAGTGCGACGGCGAGCGGCGGTCGATTGTCGGTCATCGTTCGACTATGCCCGATCCGCCGACTGCCCGATTCGCGCTGCCGGTCAGCTTTCCTCGATGCGCCAGGTGATCCCGAACGGTGCCAGCGCATCCAGGAAATCGGCAGCGTCGAACGCTTCGGCGGGGGCCAGCGCACCCGGTGCGGCCGCGCCCTCGGCCAGCCGGACGGCCGTCTCCACCGCCATCAGCGCCGAATCGCGGTAGGAGTCGACCCCGCTCACCACGCCGCGGACCCGGACGCCGTCCACGCCGAACGTGTCCACCACGAGGTCGTAGCGCAGATCCGAGCTCGGCTCGTCGGGCAGCGTCTCGATGAGCTCGGCGGTGAAACCGCTGAGCAGGTCGAGGATCGAGGTGGCGAGCACGCCCTCGACGTAGGAGACCTCCGAGTGCCGGGGGATGGTGATAACCGGGGGCTGCGGGAACTTCGCGACGGGAGTCGGCTCCGCGTCGCCGGGGAAGATCATCTTGTCGTGCCGTGCGGTGGCGCCGGTGCGCAGTTCGCCGCCCGCGTAGTGCCAGCCGCCGCTACGGAACCAGTCCAGGCTGGCGAACACCGTCTTCGCGCTTCCTTTGGAACCGTTGCCGCCGCTCTTGCTCAGGTGACTCAGCACCACCTCGGCCGGTCCGGCCACCCGGCGGGTGGTGAGGTGCGCGAGCAGGTCGCCGGAGAGATTGTTGTCGGTGATGCCGGAGACAACGGTGACGCCCGCCGCCGCGGCACGCGGACCGAACTCCTCGAAAACCCGCCGCAGGAACAGTTGTTCGCCGGATATGTCGGTGTAGTGCGCGCCCGCCTCGATCGCCGCGGCGAGCACCGCTGCGCCGTTCTCGACGTAGGCGGGCAAGCTGCTGATCACGACGTCGGCTCCGGTGAACGCCGTGACGAGGGCCGCATGGCCGGTCAGGTCCGCTACCCGGATGTCGGCATTCGGGAGGTCCGCGGCATCGGCGGCGGCCCGGATGCGATCGGCGTCGCGGCCCACCAGGATCGGGGTGATGCCGCGGCGGCGCAATTCGGCGAGCAGGTAGCTGCCGGTGTGGCCGGTGGCGCCGTAGACGGCGATGGTGGGGGTGGCTTCGGTGGATGTCATGAGAAGAAATGTATTGCCCACATCTGAGCTATCCAATGCTTATAAAGCTCTATAGTTTGTCTGGAACGCTCAAACTGGGAGTGCTACGGTGTTCTGGTGGACATCCTCAGCGAGGCCATCGCCGCCATTCGCACCGGTAGCCCGACCTCGGGTCTGTTCGTTCGGCACGCTCCGTGGGGTCGCCGGTATCCCGTGGTGCCCGGCGCGGGCTTCCACGTCGTGTTGCAGGGGTCGTGCTGGGTGGTGCCGCCGGACGGACGGCCGATGGCGCTCGGCGTGGGTGACGTGTTGTTCATGCCGCGCGGCGCCGATCACGACCTCGTCGACAGCTTGGACTCCCCGGTCACCGAGCACGCGAGGCCCGGAGAGCCGAGGGAAATCGTGGGGCCCGGCGTTCGGACCGCGTTGCTGTGCGGCGCCTACGAACTCGGCCGCGGGCGCAGCCATCCGATTCTCGACGAGTTGCCCGAGTTCATCCACCTGCCCGCCCGCCCGGGGCGTCATCCGGCGTTGCGCGGCGCCGTCGATCTGCTGGCCGCGGAGATCGCCGAGCCGCGCCCGGGCAGCGACGCGGCCGTGCCCGCGATCCTGGAGACGCTGCTGCTGTTCATCCTGCGCGCCTGGTTCGACGAGCAGGCCGACGCGCAGTCCTCCGGTTGGGCAGGCGCTTTCGCCGATCCGGCCGTAGCGGCGGTGTTGCGCGCCGTGCACGAGGAGCCCGCGCGAGCCTGGACCGTCTCCGATCTCGGTCACGTTGCGGGCGTCTCCCGCGCCACCCTCGCCCGCCGCTTCACCGCGACGGTCGGCGAACCGCCGCTGGCCTACGTCACCCGCTGGCGCATGCTGACCGCCGCCCGCCTGCTCCGCGACACCGACAGCAGCCTCGGCGCCGTCGCCCGCCGCGTCGGATACACCTCGGAATTCGCCTTCGCGAAGGCGTTCAAACGCGAATACGGCCTGGCTCCCGGCCGATACCGCCGCGCGGCCGACAGCCCGCCCTTGGTCGCGGTCTGACCGGAGGACGCGGCGGGCGGCGACCTTGCGAGCACTCGCCGAGCCGCGTCTGGGCATTGCGCCGGATACTGGCGCACCTGCCGCCGGAGCCCGGACCGGCTGGACGCATCACGGCGATCCCGGGCACTTTCGCCTTGCGGCAGGCTATCGACCGGCACCGCGACGGCGACGACGCGCAACGGGCCGACGGGCTATCGCTGAACTCAGCTGAACGGCGAGCGGGGCCGTTCCTGGAGTTCACCGTCCACGTAGATGTCGACCTTCTCGTTGTAGAAGCAGACCAGCCCGGCGACTTTCTGACTCTCCGGAAGAGGTGTGCGGTAACCCCACACGTAGTCGGGATACTCCTTGCCTTCGACGCGGACAGTCCAGTAGTCGGCGGTGCCCTTATAGGGGCAGCGGGTGTGGGTGGCCGACGGGTGCAGCAGATCCATGCGGACGTCCGTCATCGGCAGGTAGTACCGCGCGGGAAGGCCCGTTTCGAAGAGGATGCGCGGCGCGCGCGAGTCGGCGACGGTGACGCCGCCGATCTCGACCCGCACATGACGCGAACTGGCCAGGATGTCGACGCGCGAATACGGGTTGCGCGGGTGGACGTAGATCGGTTCGTCTTCCTCGAACCACTCGTCCATCGCGTTCCACTCCAGCCGCACCAAGTCGCGCAACTCGGTGAGCGGCGAGTCGTGATACCGCAGTGCCGCCCCGCCTGCCGTCGTGCCGTCGACCATGACGTCGTATACGGTCGCGTCGCCCCGGCTCGTGGAGTGTTCGGTATGTCCGTTCGGTTCGAGTTTGGCGCGCAGATCCGCGACCGGCAGATAGTAGGCCGGGTAGTGCGGGTTCTCCCACACCAGCACCGGCCGCGCGCTGTCGGCCACCAAGTGGCCGCCCAGGTAGACGCGCACCCGCTTCTGGCTGGTCTCGACGCTGACGCGGCCCCGCTTCGCTTCGGTCATATTTCTCGACCGTACTCCTCGCACCGGCCGCCGCCAGGGTGGAAACGCCGAAGGCAGCCACGCCGGTGGCTGCCTTCGGTATGCCTCCGGATCAGTCGTCGCCGACGGTGATGGCCTGGGCTTCCTCGACGCTGTGCGGTGCGGGCTCGTGCTCGTCGAGGTGTGCCAAGGCGGCGCACCCGGTCAGCAGGACGACGACCGCGGCGGCCGTGCACGCCGCGCCGACCCAGAACGGCAGCGAGATGCTGTGCTCGCCCAGTTTGCCCGCGAGGTAGGGCGCCGCGGCGCCGCCCGCGAAGCGGACGAAGCTGTACGCGGCCGACGCGGTGGACCGTTCCACCGGCGCCGAGATCATCACGGCCTCGGTGATCAGCGTGTTGTTCACGCCGAGGAACAGGCCCGCCAGCACGGTGCCCGCGATGAGCGCCGGCTTGTGCTCGGCGAAGACGGCCATCACCGCCAGATCCGCCGCGAACAGTCCCAGCGACAGTCCCATCATCGGCAGCGAACCGAACCGGCGCTGCAACCGGGGAGCCAGGAACACCGACGCGATCGCCAGCAGCACACCCCAGCCGCAGAAGATGAAGCCGATCGCGTAGGTGCCCATGTCCAGCGGGAACGGGGTGTAGGCGAGCAGGGTGAAGAAGCCGAAGTTGTACAGCAGGGCGGTGATGCTCACGATCAGCAGCCCGCGGTGGCGCAACGCGCGGAACGGCGCGGCGATCGAAGTGTGGTGCGTGGGCTTCGGGCCCTCCGGCAGCAGGACGACGATGCTGACCAATGCGACGGCCATCAGCACCGAGACGCCGAAGAACGGTCCGCGCCAGCTGATTCCGCCGAGCACCCCGCCGAGCAGCGGACCGGTCGCGATGCCGATGCCGAGCGCGGCCTCGTACAGGATGATCGCGCGGGCCACGCCGCCGCTGGCCGCGCCGACGATGGTGGCCAGCGCGGTGGCGATGAACAGCGCGTTGCCCAGACCCCAGCCCGCGCGGAAGCCGACGATCTGCGTGACCGTGCTGGACATACCGGCCAGCGCCGCGAACACGATGATGATCGCCAGGCCCGCCAGCAGCGTCTTCTTGGCGCCGAAGCGGCTGGACACCACGCCGGTGACCAGCATGGCCACGCCCGTCACCAGCATGTAGCTGGTGAACAGCAACGACACCTGGGAAGGTGAGGCGCGCAGCTGCTCGCCGATCGGTTTGAGAATGGGATCGACCAGGCCGATGCCCATGAACGCGATCACGCTCGCGAACGCGACCGCCCAGACGGCTTTCGGTTGCTTGGTGCCGTCCGCGGCCGAGGCCGCGGCGCGGGTGGGAGCCACTGTGCTCATCGATGTCCCCTCGATATCGGATCGTGCTGTCGCGTAGCCGTTTTCAGGGCCTCCAGCAGGTCGTGCAATTCGGCGTCCAGCCGTGCCAGGCGTTCGGTGTCGAAGCCGGGAAGATGTCCGCCGATCGCGGCGGCGAATGCTCGGCGGAACTCGGCCAGCCGGGTTCGCCCGGCCGGGGTGAGCTCGACGATGACGACCCGGGAGTCCTCCGGGTCCTTGCGCCGGGCCGCGAATCCCTCCGCGACCAACTTGCCGATCAGCGCCGTTGCCGCCGGCTGTGAACATCGGTCGATCCTGGCGAACTCACTGACCCGCAACGCGCCGTGTTCGTCGAGCACCGAAAGCGCTCGCGATAAGGCGCGCGGCAGGTCGTCGCCGCTGATCACCCCGGCCAGCCGAGTGAGCCTGCCCGCGGTGACGAGAAGGTCGACGACGATGTCATCCGCTGCGTTCACCTGAGCTTGCTGCACGAGAATATTATTACATAGGCTAACTATCTATCTATGGTGAAGTCGGCCACGCGCTCCGGATCTGTGGTTGAGCCCCGCGCAGCCGCGTGCTCCGCGGGGCTCGCGATGGAATCAATCCTGCTGCACGGCAATGGGTTCTGGCGTCGTCTCCTCGTAGCGGATGCCGTAGGCCGCCGCGATCGGATTGATTTTCACCGGGTCCAGCACGCCGTCGGTCAGCACCGACGCCCCGGCCTCGAAGAGGTCTTCCAGGTAGCACTCCCATCCGCCGGGTGAGGAGATCTGCAGTACCCGCGGCGGCGGCTGCGACCCGCAGCGCAGGGCGTGTGGCACGCCGTGGGGCAGCAGCACGAACATGCCGTCGGTCGCGGAGAGGGTCCGGTCGTCGAACTCGACCTCGAGCGTGCCTTCGAGCACGTAGATGCATTCGTCCGCGATGTGGTGCGTGTGCCGGGGGATATCGCGTGCCAGGGTCACCTCGAGCAGGGAGAACCTGCCTTCGGTGTCGGCGGTTGTGGCTTTCACTGCGAACGCGGGCGGTAACGGCACTCGGCCGGGACGCGCCTCGCCGGGGTTCAGGAGGCGGAAACGATTGTCGGACATACTGCTACCCTTCGATGACACGAAACGGAATCGGAATCCGGTTCCGTTTGAAGCGTAAACATGGAGGGATCGCCAGTGTCAAGGCCACCGACGCCCCGGCGGCAGCGCGCCGACGCCACGCTCAACCGCGCCCGCATCGTTGCCGTGGCTCGCACGCTGTTCGCCGAACGCGGCGCGGCGGTGCAATTGCCGGAGGTGGCTCGCGCCGCCGGAGTCGGCGTCGGCACCGTCTATCGCCATTTCCCCACCCATGCCGATCTCATCGAGGCGGCCGCCGAGCAGCGCTTCGCCGAGATCGAGGACTTCGCCCGCACCGAATGCCTGCCGGCCGAGCCCGGTGCGGGCCTGGCCCGCTACTTGCATCACGTCGGCGCGGTCCTGGCGGCCGATCGCGGTCTGTCGGCTGCGATCGGGGCGGCGCGGCAGTCGGCGGGCAGCGAGCCGAGGGGTGAATCCCGCACCAGGCTCGAAGGTGTGATCGGCGAACTCCTCGAGCGGGAGCGCGCCGCGGGAACGCTACGCGACGACTGCACGGTGGCGGACGTCTACCTGATCGTCGGCGCGTTGTCCGCGACCATCGCCAGTGGAAGCGGCGACTGGCGGCGACTCGTGGAGATCGTGCTCGACGGCCTGCGTCCGCGGGCCGCCGATGCGGCCCGCGTACGCGCGGACGGGTGATCCGGCCGGGTCAGCCGGGGGCGATGTTGGCGTTGCGGTGGAAGACATTGCCCGGGTCGTAGCGGGACTTGATTCGGGCCAGCTTCGCGTATTTGGCGCTTCCGTAGGATTCGCGGACCCGGCTGTGATCGGCGTCCGCCATGAAGTTCACGTAGCCGCCGTGGTTGGACGCCATGGGGCGCAGCGCTTCCCACGTCCTGCGCACCCAATCCCGGTCGAGGGCGAGTGTCTCGGCGTCGGGAGCGATCGCGTTGATATTGCACCCGTAATGCGGGGTGCGCGCGCCACCGAATGCCGTGTCGTCCTCGCCGACAGTGCTGAACGCGCCGTTGAGCGGAAAGATCGGCATGAACGACAGTGGCGCGGTTTTCTCGGCGGCCTTCTCGGTGAGCACCGCGATGACGTCGTTCGAGAAATCGTCCAGGTCGAGCGCCTTCTCGTACCCGCGGATGCCCCACGGCGCCGCTTCGTCGAGCATTCGCTGCAGTCCGGTATACGGGATCGGGCTGATGAATTCGAACAGCGGCGGCAATGCGTCCCGGATCGGCGCGACCGCGGCGGCGTGCTCCTGCGCGGTGCCGAAACCGACGACGATCAGGGCGTGGCCCGCGCGGCCGTGGTATCGCTCCGGGACGAAGGGCGCGGGCGGCGCCGACATCGCCAGCGCTATCAACGCTCCCGACCGGCGCGGCAGCGTGGGAATGAACTCGCGGATCAGTCGGAGTGCGTCGGTGCCGTCCGGCATGTCCCAGAAGAACAAGCCGAGATTCACTTCCGGGCCGACGTGATGCAGGCGGTACTCGAATTCGGTGACCACGCCGAAATTCCCGCCGCCGCCGCGCAATGCCCAGAACAATTCCGCATACTCGGTCTCCGACGCCCGCACCACCTGGCCGTCGGCGAGGACCACCTGCGCCGAGACGAGATTGTCGATGGCCAGCCCGGCCATCCGGGTCAGCCAGCCCATGCCGCCGCCGAGGGTGAGGCCGCCGACGCCGGTATCGCTGATCACCCCGCCGGTCACCGCCAGCCCGTGCGCCTGGGTCGCGGCGTCCAGGTCGGCCATTGTCGCCCCGCCGCCGACGCGGGCGCGCTCGGTCTCCGGATTCACCGCGACGCCCTTCAGTGCGCTGAGGTTGATCATCAGGCCGCCCTCGCCGACGGCGGTCCCGCTGTAGGAGTGGGCGCCGCCGCGAACGGATATCTCCAGCCCGCGGTCCCTGGCGAAGGCCAACGCCGCGGCCACGTCGCGGGGCGACAGGCACTGGGCGATCACCGCCGGGTGCCGGTCGATGTCCGCGTTCCAGACGGCGCGGGCTCGGTCGTATCCGGTGTCCGCGGGGCCGTAGACCGGCCCGTCCATGGTGGACCGCAATACCTCGAGATCGGAATTCACTGTTTGCGTCATGGCATCCTCCCGGCTGGTAGGCCCCGACGACTTGTTGGAGGCGAGCCACAATCTGGACTCGCTACGGCACCGATTCCGACCTGCGGTGCCACTGGTAAACGCACCCCCGAGCATGCGCATGTGGCGCGTGTCACATCTTAGTTCATCGCGTCCGCACCGGACAGAAATCCGGACAGGGCGCACCGCCGATCACAGCGGCGCGCCGCTGCCCCGGGTCATGCGGGCTGCGTCACCGGACGGTGTGCGGCGCCGAACAGCTGGGCATCCGCGTGGGCACGCTTGAAGAACAGATGCGCGTCGTGCTCCCAGGTGATCGCGATGCCACCGTGCAACTGGACGGTCTCGGCCGCGATCGCGGTGAGCGCCTCCGAGCAGTGCACGCGGGCGGCCCAGACGTCCTCGGCGGCCGAGGGGCTGTTCGCGGCCACCGCCGCGGTGGCCGCGACGGACGCGGACCGGGCCGATTCCAGCAGCACGTACATGTCCGCCATGCGGTGCTTGAGCGCCTGGAAGCTGCCGATCACCCGCCCGAACTGCACACGGGACTTGGCGTAGTCCACCGTCATCTCGAGGCAGCGGTCCGCCGCGCCGACCTGCTCGGCGGCGAGCGCGGCCCACGCGATCTCCCGCAGCCGGGCAATGGTCGCCGCCGCGTCACCCGAGCCGAGCCGTCGCGCCGGTACTGCGGCGAAGCCGACTTCGGCGAGCTTGCGGGTGGGGTCCATGGTGGGCGCGGATCGCCGGGTGACGCCCGGTGCGGTGGGCTCGACCTCGAAGAGACCGGTCGGGGTCACCACCACGAGGATGTCCGCGGCCATCCCGTCGAGCACGTAATGCGCGGTCCCGGCGAGGGCGCCGTCCGTCTCGCGCACACCCGGCTCGTCCCAGCCGCCCTCGCCCGCCCAGCAGACCGCGATCGTGCGCGTGCCCTCCGCCACCTCGGGCAGCAGCCGCGCGCACGCCCGCGCGTCGCCCGACAGCAGCACCGCCTGCCCGCCGAGAACGGCGGAGCCGAGCATCGGCACCCCGGCGAGTGTGCGGCCCAATTCGCCCACGACCAGCAGGGATTCGACCAGGCTCGCGCCGAAGCCGCCGTACTCCTCGGGAATCGCCAGCGCGGCGACGCCGATCTGCTCGCACAGCAGCCGCCACAGCGCCGGGTCGTAGCCGAGTTCGGTGTCCATCGCCGCGCGCACGGCCGCGGACCCGGCGTGCTTGGTCAGCAGCGCCCGGACCGACGCGAGGAATTCCTGGTGTTCGGCGGTGCTCATCGGTGTCCTTTCGCGCATGAGCGGGTGCGCCGCGTGGTTACGCTTCGCTGCCGTCTCCGGGCCCGACCGCTCATGCTGTGCCCGTATCCGGCATGAGCGGGGCCCTCCGTCGTCACGCTCCGCCGCCTCAGGGATCGACCGCTCATGCGATGCCTCGCTCGGCGCGCTCCCGGTCGGTGTCCTCCCGCAGCGCCCGTGCGATCCGGGCGCGATGCACATCCGATGTGCCCCAAGCTGATCGCAGCGCGGTCACCTTGGTCAACCACAGCGAAAGGCCGTACTCGGCGGTGTAGCCGATCGCGCCGTGCACCTGGAGGGCGGCGCGAGCCGCGCGGTGAGCCGCGTCGCCGCAGGCGATCACTGCGGCCGAGACGTCCCGGCCACGGGTGGGGGAAGTCATGGTCAGCGCTGCCCGGTAGAGCAGTGGTTCGGCCAGGTCCAGCGCGATCAGCACGTCCGCGAGCTTCTGCTTCACGGCCTGGAACTCGCCGATCGGCTTGCCGAACTGCTTGCGCTGCTTGGCGTATTCGGTCGACGCGTGCAGCAGGGCCCTACCGGCGCCGAGCAGCTGCGCCGCGCAGGCCAGCGCGCCGGTGTCGAATCCCGCGGCGGCCGCCGCGCGGACCTGCTCGCCCTCGGCGACGGTCTCGAGCGCGGTCACCGCGAACAGGCGGCGCGCGGGATCGATCGAGCGCACCAGACCGGCGCGGTGTCCGGTGGCCAGCTGGTTCGCATCGGCCAGCAGGACCACCTCGGCGGCGTCGGCGTCCAGCGCGACGCCGCCGGGGCCGGGTGCGGCGAAAGCGACGGTGCCCAGCGCCGTGCCCTCCGCCAAGCCCGGCAACCATCGCGCGGCCGGCTCGTGGTCCGGAAGTGCTTGCAGCAGAGCAGGAATCGCGGCGGCGGTCTCCACCAGCGGCCCGGGCACGGCTGCCCGGCCGATTTCCTGGAACGCCACGACCAGATCGATCGGCTCGGCGCCGATGCCGCCGTGCCGCTCGGCGACGGCCAGACCGAGCACACCGGCCTCGGCCAGCTGCCGGATCAGCGCACGGCCCGGTCCGCTGTCGCCCGAAGCCCACGCGCGCACGGCGGCGGGCGTGCGCCCCGCCTCCAGCAGCTTGCGCAGGCTGGCGCCGAAGTCGAGTTGTTCGGGGCTGAGCGCGAATCTCATCGGCTGCTTCCTCTCGGTAGTCCGAGCAGCCGCTCGGCGATGATGTTGCGCTGGATCTCGTTGGTGCCCGCGTAGATCGGGCCGGACAGCGCGAACAGGTAACCGTCGGTCCACGGTCCGGAACGCTCCGCGGACGCGCCGAGCACCTCGAGCGCGGTCTCGTGCATGGCGATGTCGAGCTCGGACCAGAACACCTTGGTGATCGAGGATTCCGCGCCCAGCTTGCCGCCCTCGTTCAGCCGGGTGACCGTGCCGAAGGTGTGCAGCCGGTAGGCCTCGCTACCGATCCAGGCGTCCACCACCGCGTCGCGCTGCGCGGTGTTGTCCTGCTCGCCTGCCGCGCGCCACAGCTCGATCAGCCGCTGCGCGGTGGCGCTGAACCGGCCGGGGCTGCGCAGCGAGAGGCCGCGTTCGTTGCTGGAGGTGCTCATCGCCACCCGCCAGCCCTCGCCGGGTGCGCCGATCACGTCGCGGTCGGGCACGAACACGTCGTCGAGGAAGATCTCCGCGAAGCCGGGCTCACCGTCGAGTTGCGGGATCGGGCGCACCGATACGCCGTCGGCGGTCAACGGGAACATCACGTAGGTGAGGCCCTTGTGCCGTTCGGCCTCCGGGTCGCTGCGGAACAGGCCGAAGGCCCAGTCGGCGAAGGCGGCGCGTGAGCTCCACGTCTTCTGGCCGCTCAGCAACCAGCCGCCGCTGGTGCGCCGTGCGGTCGAGCGGATACCGGCCAGGTCGCTGCCCGCTTCCGGCTCGGACCACGCCTGCGCCCAGATGTCGTCGCCGCGGGCCATCCGCGGCATGATCCGCTTCAGCTGCTCGGGTGTGCCGTGTTCGAAAAGCGTCGGCGCCAGCAGGAATATGCCGTTCTGGCTGACCCGCCCCGGCGCGCCCGCCGCGTAGTACTCCTGCTCGAACAGCACCCATTCCAGCAGTGCGGCGTCGCGCCCGCCGAACTCCTCCGGCCAGGAGACCACCGAGAGCCGGGCGTCGGCTAGGGTGCGCTCCCACGCGCGGTGGGCTTCGAATCCCGCTTTCGTGTCCATCGAGGGCAGCGGTTTCGCGGGTTTGTTCGCGGCCAGGAATTCGCGGACCTCCCGCTGGAATTCCTGGGTCGCCTGGTCGAGATCCAGATCCACTACGTCGTTCCGTTCTGTTCTGCGGTGCCCGCGGAAGCCTTCATCGACTTGGCGTTCATGCCGCCGAGCGAGTCGGCGCCGACTTCGGCGTTGTGCGCGTGCGCGAAGTGATGCAGGCCGAAGACCGAGTCCATGCCCGACCGCATGCCCATCAGGTCCTCGGCCTGGTTGACCGCCTTCTTGGTCAGCGCGAGACCGAATTGCGGCATCGTGGCGATCTTTTCGGCCAGCGCCAGCGTCTCGGCCTCCAGATCGGCGCGCGGCACCACCCGGTTGACCATGCCCCACTCCTTGGCCTGCGCGGCGCCGAACCGGTCGCCGGTGAACAGGAACTCCTTGGCCGCGCGCGGACCCATCACCCACGGGTGCGCGAAGTACTCGACGCCCGGAATGCCCATGCGGACCACCGGATCGGAGAAGAACGCGTCGTCGGAGGCGATGATCAGATCGCACACCCAGGCCAGCATGAGCCCGCCCGCGATGCAGGCGCCCTGCACCATGGCGATGGTCGGCTTGGGGATCTCCCGCCAGCGCCTGCACATGCCGAGGTAGACCTCGAGCTCCCGGGCGAAGCGCTGATCGCCGCCGGCCCGGTCCACGTGGTCCCACCAGAGCGCGGCCTTGTTCTGGTACCGCACGTGGTGGTCGCGGCCGGGCGTGCCGATGTCGTGCCCGGCGCTGAAGTGTTTCCCGTTGCCCGCCAGCACGATCACCCCGACCTCGGGGTCCTGCACGGCGCGCTCGAAGGCCGCGTCGAGCGCGTAGGTCATCACCGAGTTCTGCGCGTTGCGGTAGTCCGGCCGGTTCAGCGTGACGATCGCGACGTGACCGCGCCGCTCGTAGGTGACGACCTCACCCTCGTCCGGGATCGCCGGACCTTGGTCCGGGGTTGCCGGTTCCGACATTACGACTTCTCCTCACGTAGTTGACGCTTGAGTACTTTCCCGGCGGCGCTGTAGGGCAGCTGATCGCGGAATTCGACGAACCGCGGCACCTTGAAGTTGGCCAGCACGGTGCCGGCGTGCGCGAGCACCTGTTCCTCGGTGAGGGCGGAGCCGGGCTTGCGCACCACGTACGCCTTGCCCACCTCGCCCATCCGGGTGTCGGGCACGCCGATCACCGCCGACTCGGCCACGCCGTCCAGCCGGGCCAACGCCTGTTCGACCTCGGCGGGATAGACGTTGAAACCGCCGGAGATGTACATGTCCTTGAGCCGGTCGGTGATCTTCAGGTATCCACGGTCGTCGACCGTGCCGATGTCGCCGGTGTGCAGCCAGCCGTCGGCGTCGATCGTCTCCGCGGTGCTGTCCTGGTCGTCCAAGTAACCGAGCATCACGTTCGGTCCGCGCAGCAGCACCTCGCCCGCCTCGCCGATGCGCAGTTCGAAGTCCGCGATCGGCCTGCCGCAGGTGTTCGCGATGGTCTCGGCGTCGTCCTCGACGCGGCACATGGTGCCGAAACCCGCGCTCTCGGACAGGCCGTAGGCGGTGATCACGACATCGAAGGCCAGTTCCGAGCGCATCCGCTCGATCAGCACCACCGGCACCGTCGCCGCGCCGGTGACGGCCACCCGCAGCGAACTCAGGTCGAACTCGGCGCGGCGCGGGAAGTCCAGGATCGTCTGATAGATGGTCGGCGGGCCGGGCAGTACGGTGACCCGCTCCGCGCCGATCAGTCGCATCGTCTCGGGCACGTCGAAGGTGGCCTGCGGGATGATCGTTGCCCCGGTGACCAGGCAGGCGAGGATGCCCGCTTTGTAACCGAAGTTGTGGAAGAACGGGTTCACCACCAGGTACCGGTCGTCGCCGCGCAACGTCGCGCACTCCGCCCAGGCCCGCACCACCGACAGCGCCTGCCGGTGCGCGACCAGGGTGCCCTTGCTGCGGCCGGTGGTGCCGGAGGTGAACAGGATGTCGGACAGGTCCTCCGGGCGCACCGACTCGGCACGTTTCTCCGCGTCGGCCACGGTCACCTGCTCGGCGACGGTCGCGAGTTCCGACCAGTCCAGTGCGGCGATGTCGGTGTTCTCCGTGCCCGGTTCGGCCGGGATCACCACCACCGTGTCGATGGCGAGGTGCGGCGCCGTCGTGCGCAGTTCGGCGAGCCGGTCGCGGCCGAGGAAGGGCCCCGCGATGAACAGCGCCTTCGCGTGCACCCGCCCCAGCACGTCGGCGGCCTCGTCGGCCACATAGCGGGTGTTCAGCGGCACCAGTGCCGCGCCCGCGTAGTGCGCGGCCAGCGCGGCGATCACCCAGTGGTGGGTGTTGGGCGCCCACATGGCCACGCGGTCGCCGGTCCGCACGCCGCGTGCGATGAGGGCCCGCGCCACTTCCTGGACCGCCTCGAGCAGTCCGGCCCAGTCCAGCCGGACCTCGCCGTCGGCGACAGCGGGGGCGTCGCCGAAGGTCCGAGCGGCGTGGTGCAGTGCCATCGGTGTCGTCTGTGCAGGGGTTGTCACGGTTGTCCTTACCGTCGGCGAGCCACTTATGCGAGTGCTCTACAAAGCAAGTGCTTGGTAGGTTATCCTACCGGCGTGGGTGCGATCCAGACCTCAGAATCCGATACCGCCGCGCCGGACGGGCGGTTTTCCGCCGCACAGGACGAGCGATTCGCCGCCGACGTGCGCGAGTGGCTGGAGGAGAACCTCAACGGCGAATTCCGCGAGCTGCGCGGCCTCGGCGGTCCCGGCCGCGAACACGAGGCGTTCGACGAACGCCTGGCCTGGGACCGGCACTTGGCCGCAGCGGGGTGGACCTGCCTGGGCTGGCCGAAGGAGTACGGCGGCCGCGCGGCCACGGTGCGCCAGCAGGTGATCTTCCACGAGGAGTACGCCAAGGCCAACGCGCCCGCGCGGGTGTCGCACGTCGGTGAGGAACTGCTCGGCCCGACCTTGCTCGCCTTCGGCACGCAAGCCCAGAAGGACCGGTTCCTGCCCGGCATCCGCACTGTCAGCGAACTGTGGTGCCAGGGTTACTCCGAACCCGGCGCGGGCTCCGACCTGGCCGCCATCACCACCGCCGCGCACCTGGACGGCGACGAGTGGTCGATCAACGGGCAGAAGATCTGGACCTCGCTGGCGCACGTCGCGGACTGGTGCTTCGTCGTCGCCCGGACCGAGCGCGGGTCCGCCCGGCACAAGGGCCTGTCCTACCTGCTGGTCCCGATGAAGCAGCCGGGCATCGACGTGCGCCCGATCATCCAGCTGACCGGGACCTCGGAGTTCAACGAGGTCTTCTTCGACAATGCCCGAACCGCGGCCGACCTGGTGGTCGGCGAGCCGGGTGACGGGTGGCGCATCGCCATGGGCACGCTCACCTTCGAGCGCGGCATCTCCACCCTGGGCCAGCAGATCCGGTTCGCCCGCGAGCTGGCCGACATCGAGGCGCTGGCCCGCCGCACCGGAGCGGCCGACGACCCGCTGATCGCCGACCGGATCGACCGGGCCTGGGTCGGCCTGCGCGTGCTGCGCGCGCACGCCATGCGCACGATGGAGGGCGCGGGCGTGGACGACGGAGCGGGCCAGGCCTCGGTGGGGAAACTGCTGTGGGCCAACTGGCATCGCGGGCTCGGCGAGCTGGCCATGGCGGTGCTCGGCGCCCGCGGCCTGGTGGCGGGCGAGGACGATCTCAACGAATGGCAGCGGCTGTATCTGTTCACCCGCGCCGACACCATCTACGGAGGTTCGAACGAAGTGCAGCGCAACATCATCGCCGAGCGGGTGCTCGGCCTACCGCGCGAGGCTCGCCCGTGACGACCGGGGCCGGTCGTTCGGGGCCGCTGTCGGTCGCCCCCGCTCCCGTCGCGGGGCACGGCCTGTTGTCCGGCCGCACCGCCGTGATCACCGCGGCCGCGGGCACCGGGATCGGCTCGGCCACCGCGCGCAGGCTGCTGGCCGAGGGCGCGGACGTGGTGGTCTCCGACTGGCACGAGCGGCGGCTGGCGGAGACCGCGACCGAGCTGGCCGCCGAGTTCCCGGACCGGCGGGTCGCCTCGATCGTGTGCGACGTGCAGAGCACCGAGCAGGTGAACGCACTGGTGCGCGGCGCTGCCGAGGCCGTCGGCCGGATCGACGTCATGGTCAACAACGCCGGTCTCGGCGGTGAGACGCCCGTGGTCGACATGACCGACGAGCAGTGGGACCGCGTCCTCGACATCACCCTCAACGGCACCTTCCGCTGCACGCGCGCCGCGCTGGGCTACTTCCGCGCGGCGGGCCACGGCGGCGTGATCGTGAACAACGCCAGCGTGCTCGGCTGGCGCGCGCAGTACGGCCAGGCGCACTATGCCGCCGCCAAGGCGGGCGTGATGGCGCTGACCAGGTGCAGCGCGGTCGAGGCCGCCGAACTCGGCGTCCGGATCAACGCGGTGGCTCCGAGCATCGCCAGGCACGCGTTCCTGGACAAGGTCAGTTCGACCGAGTTGCTGGACCGGCTGTCGGAACGGGAGGCATTCGGCCGCGCGGCCGAGCCGTGGGAGGTCGCCGCGACGATCGCCATGCTGGCCAGCGACTACACCACCTACCTGACGGGTGAGGTGGTCTCGATCAGCAGCCAGCGCGCCTGAGCCGCGCGGTTTTCCGGGCTCGTCCGCTGCGTAGCGGGCGGACGGGCGCGCCCGGCGACCGCCGAGCAGCCCCTTGTTCGGCCGTTCGGGACCGGTCTCGCGCGCCGTATTGCGATCGCCTTCTCGCATCGCGCACCCTGCGCAAAATGGGCGGCTGATCAGCTGGAAAAGCGCGAGCAGGAGGCCGCCGAGGTGTGCCATGCTGGATGAGATCGGATCCGCGCTCTTCAAGGGGGCGATGGCTATGGGCCTGGATCGCCCACCTGCCCGCGAACAACTGGAACTCGACGTGGTGCGCGAAGTCGTGCTGGCCAGGCGACGGCTGGACAGCCTCGTACTCTCGGCGCTCACCCTCGGCGCCGAGCTCATCGAGCACACCTCCGTGCGCACGGTCGCCACGGCCGCCGTGCGCATTCTCGAGCAACACGCCGTCGACGAGGGCGAGGTCGCCCGCGACCCGCGCGGCGCGCTACGGGCCGATCTGGCGCGCGACCGCGAGCGCGCCCACCGCATCGGCCTCAGCGCCGAGGGCGCCGACAGCGAACAGGAGCGCCGCAGGCAGCACCGAACGGCTCTGCTGTGCGAGGTGCGCGCGGACCTGCTCGCGGTGGTCGCGAAATGCCGGAAGTTCCGCTTCGACCGGGTGACCTTCGCGGACGAGATCGCGCAGGGCCTGTGCGCGGCCACCGACAAGCTCGTGATCGGCGCCGATATGGACACCTATCACGCCTGGCAGCGCGGCATGGTGCTCAAGCTGAGCGAGGAACCGGTGCGGGGCGGGCCGCCGCGGGTGATGGCCACGGTGGACGCCGGCCCGGACCGCGGTCAGCTCACCGTCGAGTGGGACAGCTGCGAACGTCGTCTCGCGCTCGTCGCGCGGATGGCGCGGGCGGGCGTCTCGCCGGTCGTCATCTGCGATCGCCTGCTCGCCGACCTCTCGGTCTCCTCGCCGCTGCGCTACTCGGCGAGATAACGCTCGCCCAAGCAAATGCTTGGTTGTATGATGGGCCGCGTGACCGCACCAGACGCCTCCAAATCAGCACGGCGCAGCGAGTTGCTCGCTATGGCGGCCGAATTGTTCGCCGAGCGGGGATTGCGCGCCACCACAGTGCGTGACATCGCCGACGCGGCCGGAATCCTATCGGGCAGCCTCTATCACCATTTCGATTCCAAGGAGTCGATGGTGGACGAGATCCTGCGCGGATTCCTCGACGACCTGTTCGGCCGCTACCGCGAGATCGTCGCCTCCGGTCTGAGTTCGCGAGACACCTTGGAAGCTCTCGTGCTCGCGTCCTACGAGTCGTTCGACCGGTCGCACGCCGCGGTGGCGATCTACCAGGCCGAGGCGAAGCGGCTGCGCGCCTCGGAACGGTTCACCTACATCGCCGACTACAACCGCGAATTCCGCGAGCTGTGGCACCGGGTGCTCACCAACGGCGTCCAGGACGGCAGCTTCCGGGCGGAACTCGACGTCGAACTGGCCTACCGGTTCCTGCGCGACACGGTGTGGGTGGCGGTGCGGTGGTACCAGCCGGGCGGCTCCATCACCGTCGAGAACCTCGCCAAGCAGTACCTGACCATCGTGCTCGACGGGCTCACCGTCCCCGAGCGCACCACGTAGGAGTCCTTACATGTCAGCACCTTCCACGTCCCGTCGTCCGTATGCCCCGCTGCGGGACGCCTACGTGATCGATGCGGTACGCACACCGGTCGGCAAGCGCGGCGGTGCGCTGGCGGGCGTGCACCCGGCCGATCTGGGTGCGGCCGCACTGCGCGGCCTGCTGGACCGCAGCCCGATCGATCCGGGCGTCGTGGACGACGTCATCGTCGGTTGCGTCGACAACGTCGGCCCGCAGGCGGGCAATATCGGCCGCACCATG
This sequence comes from Nocardia gipuzkoensis, assembly GCF_021183645.1. Taxonomy (NCBI): domain Bacteria; kingdom Bacillati; phylum Actinomycetota; class Actinomycetes; order Mycobacteriales; family Nocardiaceae; genus Nocardia; species Nocardia gipuzkoensis. The sequence continues at coordinate 3,467,796 of NZ_CP089225.1, forward strand.
TGGCTGACCGCCGGATACCCCGAGGAGGTTCCCGGCGTCACGGTGGACCGCCAGTGCGGGTCGAGCCAGCAGGCCATCAATTTCGGCGCGCAGGCGATCATGAGCGGCACCGCTGAGGTGATCGTGGCCGGCGGCGTGCAGAACATGAGCGCGATCCCGATCTCCGCGGCCATGCTCGCGGGCAAGGAGTACGGTTTCGACACCCCATTCGTCGGCGCGCAGGGCTGGGACCACCGCTACGGCACCGGCGAGGTAACGCAGTTCCGCGCGGCCCAGCTGATCGCCCAGAAGTGGGGCATCAGCAGGGAAGAGATGGAGCGCTGGGCGCTGCGCAGCCACGAGCGGGCCCGCGACGCGATCAAGAACGGCCGCTTCGACAACGAGATCGTGCCGGTCGGCGACTTCGGGATCGATCAGGGTCCGCGCGAGACCAGCCTGGAGAAGATGGCGTCGCTGCCGCCGCTGGCCGAGGGCAGCCCGCTCACCGCCGCGGTGGCCAGCCAGATCTCCGACGGCGCCAGCGCCACCCTGCTCGCTTCGGAATGGGCCGTCCAGGAGTACGGGCTGACTCCGCGAGCGCGCATCCACCACGTGAGCGCGCGCGGCGCGGACCCGATCTTCATGCTCACCGCTCCCATTCCGGCGACCAAATGGGCGCTGGAGAAGACCGGTCTCACGATCGACGACATCGACGTCGTCGAGATCAACGAGGCGTTCGCGCCCGTGGTGCTGGCCTGGCTGAAGGAGACCGGGGCCGACCCCGAGAAGGTCAATGTCAACGGCGGCGCCATCGCCCTCGGGCACCCGCTCGGGGCCACCGGCGCGAAGCTTTTCGCGACGCTGCTCAACGAACTCGAACGGATCGAGGGCCGCTACGGCCTGCTCACCATCTGTGAGGGCGGCGGCACGGCCAACGCGACCATCATCGAGCGCTTGCCCCGCTGACCGGCGACGAGCGGCACGTCGGCGAGATCGAGTCGCCCGACGTGCCGCTCGGCACGCGTTGTCGGTCTTCGGCGCCGCACGCGGGGCCGGGTTCAGTTCAGTCGGACTGCACCTCGTGGTCCGACTGACCCTGTGACGAACCGCCGTTGACGGGGTTGCGGCTCGCGGAATTCCCGAAGGAGTCGGTTTCTTCGTCGCTGCGGGCGTCGGGCCTGCCGGAGGGGTCGGTTTCTTCGTCGCCGCGGGCGGTGGTTCCTGCCGACGAGTCCGTCTCCGCGTCGCCACGGGCGGCCGGACTTCCGGACGAGTCCGTGTCCTCATCGGCGCGGGCGGCGGGCTTTCCCGCGCCGCCTTCGCCTTTACCTTTTCCCTTGCCTTTTCCTTTGCCCTTCCCCTTCCCCTTCCCCTTTCCTTTTCCCTTGCCTTCGCCTTCGTCGGCGTTACTCGCGTCGGGTTGTCCCTGCGTTTCGTCCTGTGCCAGATACGCGACCGGCCCACCGCCGATCGTCTCGCTCGCGGCGGGCTGCGCGACGAGTCCCACGGTCAACGCGCCCGCGGCGACCGCCGCTACCGTCACGGCGGTTCGAACGGATGACTTTCCCACTACCAAACCTCCCTGGCGATCGGTTTCGTTGGTGGAGCAGCGCGAAGTTAGCACCGGCGCGAACGCGGTTTCTCGGGCTCGCCGCGCCCTGATCGCCGTCGTGACAAGGTCGACATTCCGCCGTGACGCGCACCCGATTTGTTCGGAAAGTCCTATCGCTGTGAGCGCAGATACTCGTCGTGTTCGCGGTCTTCGCGGTAGTAGCGCTGGGTCAGGGCGGCGAGGCGGTTGATCTCGGCTGCCATGGCGGCGGGTTCGAGGGGCTTGGCGACGATGGGGTCGCCGGTCTTGACGTAGTAGCGGCCGTCCGCGTAGTCCATCCACCAGAACCCGCGTCCGAACCCAGGCCGGGCATCGACAGCTGGGCCCGCGAGTACGGTGATCTCACCGAGGCCGAGGCGTTCGCGTTTGAAGATCCGGTCCAACTGCGCGACGACGCCGATCTCGTACGGCTTGCGAACCGGCCGTTCCCGATCGGCGGCCACTTCTTCCCGGCGCACTTCGATCGGCGCGTGCGTGCCCGCCGGCATCTTGGGCAGCGCGGCAACCGCTTTCGCGGCGATTCGTTGCGCGGCGCAATAACTCACGATCACGTCGCCGCCGGTATCCGGCGCTGTGCCGGGAAGCTGGACCAGAGTGGCACCGAGGCTCCCGCGCACGGCCCCGTGGAAACGGAAGACGATCGACATATCCGGGCCACCCATCCCTTTGGACTCGACGCGCACCTCCGGCTCCAGCAATACGTCGAGCGCACGTTCCAGGTCGACTGCGTATCGACCGAGTAGCGCGTCGACCGCCGCCTCGCGCTGACGCTTCAGGTCGGCGAAATCCATCTCCTCCGGCCGGTATTGCAGCGGGTAGGGCAGGCGGTCGCGACCATAGGCGGCCCAGAGGATCTCGAATTCCTGCCCAGTGAATCGCCAGTCAGCCATTCGGGTTGTCTCCACCGATGACCGGAGGAACCGATTTCGGCAAGGAGTCCAGACCCGTGAGTTCCTCGCCGTTGTGCTGATTGATCAGGTAGTCCTTGACGCCCGAGGTCTCCCGCTCATCGTCCTTGCCGCGCGCCGCCATACCCGGCGCCATGCCGGACGTGCCTGCCGCGCCGGTTCGAGCCACCGGGTGGCCCGTTGCCGTGGCGGCCGGAATCACGCTCGGCTGCTGCGGTACGGCCGGGATATTGCGGCCCGGTGCAGGAGTGCCGGTGGCATTCGGAGTGCCGGGAACGCTCGGCGTGGTGGGACGTAGGGGCGTGTTCGGGCGCGTCGTACCGGGTCGGCCCGGTGCTGTCGGAGCTGTGGTGTTGAGGGCAGGGGCCGGCGTATTGGTGCTGCTCGGTGTGGTCGACGGTGTGTTCGAGGTGGTCTGCTGCACGCTGGTCGGCTGGTCCGCGCCCGCCGGGGTGACCGCCTGCGGCGTGGTGGTGGCCGGGTCGGTCTCGGGCGATCGCTGCCGGTCGCCGTCGGACTGTTCGGTGGACTCCGGTTGCGCGGCTTCGGAACTGTCGGAGGCGGACGTTGCCGACGTACCCGGCTGCGGCCCGGCATCCGCGACGATCTGCGGAGCTGTCGGAAGGACGGGCACGCCGTGGTCGGTCTGAGTGGCCACTTGCCCGTACACCGTGCGCAGGATCCGCCGCGCCTCCTGCGTGGCTTCCTCCTCGGTGTAATCGCCCGCCTTCATGACGCCGTCCTGGGGCAAGGTCTTACCCGTCAGTTCTGGGCGTTCGGTGGCCTGCGGCATCAACGCCTGCGTCTGCTCGAGGCCGGTATGCATCTCGGACAGTTTGAAACTCACCATGGCGGCGGCATCGGCCAGATTCGCCGACTGGTTCCGGTAGTTCGTCACCGCGTCGGCGGCCGCCTTGCCGGATTGCCCCGTCCAGCCGGGATTGGTGCCGTCGCCGGTCACGGTGCGGCCGAACTGCTCGTTGAACGCCTGAATCGCACCGGTCAGATTCATCCCGATGTTCAGCCACGCCTCGGACGCCTCCCGCACCGTCCCCGGCCGCATTGCGTTCACGGCATCGACCATCTGCGCCAACGTCATACTGTCGTAGTTGTCCGGCCCCGGAATCCGCGGCGGCTCGTATTCCCCCTGAAACGACGAACCCAACCGGCTGGTGAAGTCGTAGATCGTGTCGCGCTCCCGATTCCACTGCTCCTGCGCGGCGATGATCCGATCGCGGTACTCCTCGTAGGTCATGGGGTGGCGTCCAAACCGGTGAGCTGGTCAGCTCTGGACTGGTCCAGCTTCACAAAGTTCGCGATGGCTTTGGCGACAACTTCTTTCGCGATCTTCACCGCGTCGATGTGCTGCATGAGGACGGCGTCCAAGGACTGCTCGGTTCCGCTTGATTTCAGCTTGAACTTCTCTTGTAGCGCCACACCGGACGGGAACGGGCCGAACCCGGTGACATCAATGATCCTGTCGGTCATTCGCATGATGTCATCGAGACGATCGAGGTAGTCATCACAAGCTTTATCCAGACCTTTGCCGACATCCGGATGCAGGATCAGCTCACCAGCGTTCGCCTGGTCCAGCAGTCTGCGCCATTCCGCCGGATCGACCCCTACGGCCATCGCCCCTCCTCAGTTCCTGGGCAGGTAACGCACCAGGTCGTCGGCGTGACGACCTGCCTCCTGGCACGGTTCGCCTTGTTTGCCGATCGAATAGCGTGTCGTCACCTTGAAGATGACCGTTCCGTGCGCGTTTTCGACCGCGACACTGCATTTGAGTCGCTTGCTGTCACCGACGTCCAGGTATTGCAGTGCGCGATGCGAGCCCACGGTCAAGGGAGTGAACGACTCCTTGTCCTGACGTTGACGAACTTCGTCCAAAGCGAATGCTCCGGATAGGACACCGAGGTCGTACCATCGCGCCGACGCCTGCCAGCCACAGACCTTCCACCCGGTGAAATCCACACCGGCGACATCCTTCTCTTTGGTCGCCTGGTTGAGGCCGGCGCCGGAGATTGCCGAGTCCGGCAACGTGCACGGATCCCAGAGGGCGGCGTCGGGGTCGGCCGACTTTGACGCTGATGAGGAGGGTGCCGCCACAGCAGTGGTCGTGGTCGCCGAGGGCGAGTCCGTGGAGTCGCCGCATCCCACGACAACAAGAGTGGCACCGACCGCGAGCGCGGCACCGCGCAGAACCTTCCCCCAGCTCGTCATCGGTTCCTCACCGCCGGTGCCGTACCGCATCGACGGGGGTCGGACCGGCTTCTCCGCCCCCTGCAAGCTGAGATCGACGCTACTGGCCCCGTCCCCATGGTTGCAACCAGTTCGGTGCTGATTCCAGCCATCACAATTGTGAAGTCGTGCACCGCTCCTCACCAGCCCCGATCGTGTGCAACGGTGATCGTCTTACGCCCTCAGCGCAGCAGCTCGTACACGTCCATATCCACGCGCCGTGGCAGTGCCTCGAGCTAGGTGGCTCATGTCGGGGCTCGGCCGACCCGCTCGAGGCTGTAGCCACGTGTACGGGAAAGATTGACCTCGGCGCGGCCGGTGTTGCGCTATGGCCCGCCCGGTAGACGGCGGTGTCCTGTACCCACTTCGTCCGTCAGATCTTCGTAGCCGACAGCCAGTTCTGCCAGTTGCTCCCATGCGTCGCCGAGCGACTGCGTGGAGCTGCTGGCGAGTGCGGCGTAGGCGTAAGCGGTGTACTGCGCGAGGCGATCGACCACCGAGCCAACGGTTTCGGTGTGGACTCGTGCCGCGCCCAGAGACGGTCGTAGTCGGGCGGTGACCCACCGGTCGATGTCTCGGACCAGGCGGGTGCGGCATTGATCGATCGATTCGGTTTGTTCGGGCCCTGCGGAGAGGCGGCGTTCGTGCAGTGCGGCGAGGTCCCGTGCGGCACTCAGCAGGGGGTGGTCGTCGTGGGTGTCGCCACGGCAGGCGGCCAAGAGGCGGTGTTTGCCGGGGAAGGGTTCCATCTGGGTCACCGCACTCTGCCGGTTTCGGGCTGGCGAACCTGCGAAAGGGCGAGGCCGCAGGGCGAAGTTCTCACGCGCTCAAGCCCTTTCCCCTCGATGCTTCGGTATGGGCCGCGATGAGCCAGAACCGGGTCGGCGCAGATGTGGCGCGGACGTCTCCCTCGTCAGATGACGGATGGATGCGAGGATCAACTGCCCGGAAGGGCGGTACGCGCCGCACGGGGGCTCGATCCAGTGCCGGAAGCGGGCGCACTTGTCGGTGGGGGACGGCAGCGCGATCTCTCCGCCGACGCGCACCACGGAGACGTCCAAGCGGAACATCTCTGCGAACAGGCGGTCGTCATCGGGCAGATCAGGCCGCACCAAATAGCTCCACCTATGTGAGCGTGGGTGGGACATGATCGGGCCGATACCGTGCCCGCGGCGCTGTAGATCGATCTTCACGAGCTGTCCCAAATGGGCGGGCATCATCAGCGCCCAGACGATTCCGGCCCGAACGACGATGCGGCCCAACTCGGGTGGGTCGATGATCGCGGGCAGGCCGCACACCTGCCGGGAGTACCGGCAGCGGGACACAGGCGTGTCCCCGAACTCCGATTGGTTCATTTCCAGACCTCTGCGCGAGTCGGTGAGCTAGGGTGCGCCCAGCCCTGGAAGTCGGCAGAACCCAGGGGCGGGGGGCGTGGTGGGAAATCGGGGTGGCCCCCTCCTGGGCGCGGAGTCAGCAAAACACCTTTGACCTGCGCGGAGTCCGAAGTCTGGGTATCCCAGACGAACTCGGCCGAAGGTCCAGAGCAAATCCCGTGCCGGGTCGTAGCCGACACCCAGTACGGGTCGAAATCGCATGAGGAAGGGGACCTACTGTGACCGATACCGGCTCGACTCTGCCGAGGCGCCAACTGGGGCGCTATCTCCGGGAAGCGCGGACGGCGGTGAACATGTCACTCGAGCGGATGGCCTGCCTTACAGATCTGAGTTCATCTGGACTGCAACGACTCGAGACCGGGCAGGCGACGCGCCTGAAAGTGCGCGATCTACAGGCGATCTGCGAGGTACTGGACCTGTCCGAAGAAATGTCCGCCGCAATGGTCGGACTGCTGCGGCAGAGTGCCGAGCCGAATTGGTGGCACGAGTACGGAAATCTGATTCCGACGACCTTCGATGTATACGTAGGTCTGGAGACGGCGGCGCGGAAGTTGACGACGTATCAGCCGTCCCTGGTGCTCGGCCTGCTTCAGACCGCTGAGTATGCCGCCGCGCTGATCCAGGCCGGAACGCCTGCGGAAAGCAGTGATGAACTGAGGCGGCGCGTGGAATTACGGATGAAGCGCCAGACGATCGTCACTCGGAAGCGGCGGCCGATCGAGCTCGAGGTCGTGCTTCATGAGTGCGCGCTGCGAAGCGCTGTCGGTGGTGACCGTGTCATGGCACCACAACTTCACCATCTGGCGGAGATCGGGAAGATGCCCAACGTGACGATTCGAGTGCTGCCGTTTGCTGCCGGTGCTCCGATCGGTCACCCGGTGGGGCAGTACGCGATCCTGGAGTTCGGTGACGATTCCAAAGACAGGGCTGTCGAGCCACCGGTTGTGTACTTGGAGAACTTCACCGGTTGCCTGTATCTCGAAAAGGATGAGGACATTCAGCGGTACGCTTGGGTGCACGATTGTCTCCGGCGGGCCTCGTTGGACGAGGCTGCGAGTAGGAGCCTGCTGCGGCAGGTGGCGAAGGAGTTACAGGCATGACTGCTGACCTGTCCAAGGCAGATTGGTTCAAGAGCAGCCATAGTGCGACCCAGGCGGATTGTGTCGAGGTCGCATTCCTCGCGGACGGTCAGGTCGGCGTGCGAGACTCCAAGAACCCGAGCGGCCCAGCGCTTGTGTTCCAGCCGGGAGCCTGGGACGCGTTCACCGGGCACCTCGTCGCTGGTGACCTGCGGCGGCAATAGTCGTTGCATTCTGCTGTAAGTGTGCCGAGCTGAGGGGTTTGGTGTGGTAGCCAAAGTGTTGGGGGCTCAGTGGTTCAAAAGCAGCTACAGCGGCACCCATTCCGACTGCGTCGAAGTCGCTTTCCTGGACGGAGACCACGTCGGCGTGCGTGACTCCAAGAACCCGACCGGTCCCGCGCTCGTCTTCACCGCCGATGAGTGGGACGCGTTCACAGCGGGCTTACACGCTGGGAAGTTCAGGCGAGCAGACGCCTGAGTCGGTCACGCGTGAATGTGATTGATCAACGATGCCCCGGAACCCATACGGCTCCGGGGGCATCGGCTTCTGTCGAGAGTTGGCGCGGGGCTCAGCTCACGGCACCGCGGTGAACAGTTCATAGCTGTGCCCATTGGGGTCGCGCACATAGACTCCTCGACCTCCGCCGAGGCGATTGATCTTCCGGTCCCATCCGTACTCCGGGCCGGACCCGTAGTCGACGTCCGCCCATGCCGACAGGCGTTCCAACACCGCGTCGAAGGTTTCGTCATCGACCAAGAACGCGTAGTGACCGGGCTCGACCTGCCCGCGTTGATCGAAGTCGAAAGTCAGGTCTTCGTTGACCCGCACCGGCGCGAACGCCCCCGCCGGAGCCGCCACCTCCAGCCCGAGTAACTCGGCGAAGAAACTCGCCGCCACCTGTTCGTCGGCCGCAGGGACGATCGTGTGATTCAGGACGATGGACATGGTGCCCTCCGTTCATTTGTGTGTGATACGCACACAAATATATGTGCGCATCGCACGTAATGTCGAGCCATGTCCGCACCCGAGTGCTGGTAGGTTGGCGGCCGTGAACCGCTCCAGCGCCGACGTTCCCGAGATCGACGGCGGACCCGCGCTCTTTCGACTGGTCCGTTTCTGGTCCCGCCGCTGGATCAACCAAACGCTGACCGGCGTACCGGCGGAACCAGACCACGACATGCGCCAGGCTCAACACGTCCAAGTCGTCGAAGCCGTGGCGGCCACGCTGCGCACCGCCGAGGAAGCCACCGTCACCACCGTCGCCACCCAACTCGGCCTCGACCATTCCGGAGCCAGCCGCATGGTCCGCGACGCCGTCACATCCGGCTATCTCACCCGCACCGATTCCGCCCACGACCGCCGCCGCGTAGTCCTGAGCCTCACCGACGACGGCCACGACCTCCTCACCGCCTCCCACGACTGGCAACGCCGCTGCTTCGACCAACTCACCGCCACCTGGAGCCCCCGCGACCGCCGCCAATTCGCCACCTACCTGCAACGCCTGGCCGACGAGGCAACCATCTGAGTCCCGGCCATCACGGCGTAATCGAATGCCGGGACCGCAAATCCGGCTCGCGAGGAAATTTGATTCGTGCAGCACCGATCGCCGGCTTCTCAGGCGCGCGTTGAGTTGGTGGAAACACCTCCGCCATAGGCCGTCCCAGCACGGTGGCGCGGCCGGCATCGGGTCGGCCGGTGGCTGATCGCGGGAGGCTCGAGCGCACCCCGCCTACGAATGTTCCTGCTGGCGCTGCTCCCACTCCGCCTTTTTGCGCAACCATTCCGCTTCGCGCCGGTCGCGGGCCTCCTCGGTGTTCGATTGCCGATACCACTCGTCTTTCTCGGTACCGGCCAAGTCGTCTTTGAACCGCTCCGGCAGATCGTCCGGATGTACTTGCGGGGGTCGCGCATTGAATTCCGCAAAGGCTGCTTCGGCTGCGGCCCTCACTTCAGGCGGAATTTCATGCACCGGTACCCCGAACGTCTTTCCGATTGCCCTAAATTTTCCGTGCTGCTCCACAGTCTTCTCCTGTCTACTTCGGAACTACTTCGATCATTTCAATGATAGTTCGGCCGGTCGTCCAGTCGGTGGTGATGTTCGTCGGCTGGAAAGTGGTACCCGTCTTGAAAAGCACTTCCGGATTGCCGGGCGCGGAATATTGTGTGACGTCTTTACCGGTTTGCGAGAAGTATTGAAATTCTACATTTCCGTCTCGGACGTTGCCGCCATTCCTCAACGGTGACGTGCTGGTGAATGCATCCTCTGTGACACCTTCGTTTCTTCGCCACGCTGCGTAGTACTTGTTGAGGTCGGCAGGGTCCAAATCAGTTACGCGGGTGACCGGGCCTTGGTGGTTGGGCAGTTTGTCCAACGCGGAATTGAGTGTGTCGACATAGCGCTGCTGTTCCGGGGTGAGGGGCCGCCCGGCCCGCAATGGGATATTTGCGTACTGGTGACCCGAACCGGAGTAATCGGCGATCGCATCCACCTCGGCGCGAGAGAGGGAGGCAGGCCGCGTCGGCGTTGTCGCCTGCTGGCCCATCCGCTTGAGCCGCTGTAGCTCTTTTTCCTTCTGCGCCAGGCCGCCGAGCCGGTTGGCGCTGAACGGCTTGGCCTTCCGTGCGATCTTCCACCCGTCGACCAGCGCACGAATAGGTGCCGAGCATCGCGCGATGATCTGGGTGACCCGTGCGGCACCCAGCGCTGCGCCGAGACCAGCCGTAATCACCGACGCGGCCACCGCCAGCGCCAGCGTGATGCCGACTTCTGCGGCGATCTGCTTGCCGAGGTCCTGTAGCAGAACGATCAGCTTGTCCCGCAACTCTTTCAAATCTGCTTTATGGTCCAGGCACGCCGTGGAGAACTCGCCGAAAGCGGCAACAGCATCGTTCGCGGAATCCCGCAGAGTGTTCAAATTCTGGACGACGAGCGAGATTTCCGGGGCGGTGTTCTGATCGATTTCCTTCGCGATCTGATCGAGCGCATCCGAGAAACCGGACACGGCCGGATCGTCTTGGATCTGCTTCCACGCATCCGCTACGGCCTGCAACTTGTCGGTATCCCCATCCGGGACGGTGACACCGATCTTCTCGATGAGCTCGACCGAATCGGACACCAACCCATTTCCCGGGCCGCCCGCGCTGGGCAGTGGAACGCGGCACAGGTATACAGCAGGAGGGAATGCGGTGGGTTTCTCCGGACCGGAACCGCCCGCGTTGATGGTCGCCGTGAAATCGGCTACCGCGTAGTTGTAGCCCACGGTTTGGAGGACGGACGCGAAGTTTCCCGCCGCTTCGGCGATGAGCGTGGTCTGTCGCAGGAGCTCAGCGGCGCCGTTATCGTAGGCGTCGGCCCACTCCCGGGCCTCGGTATAGCTTCCCGCCATATTGGAGCAATTCGACAGCGCCCCGAAACGTCCGTCGATAGCGGAAAACCAGTTCGTCGCGGCTTCCTGCAATCTGGTCGCTGTCGAATAGTAGGTTTGTGGGTCCAGATCCATCACGGTCATGCGGGCTCAGCTCTCCAGCATCCGCATGTTGGTGTTGATCGCCTCGCTGTAGGCGGCATGAGCTGCTGCGGCAGCGGCACGCATCGCGGCGATGCCGTCGCGCACGTCGGCCGCACCTTCGGCCCAATCCCGGTGCGCCTCGGCATGTGCGGCCGCAGCGGCGCCGGTCCATGTGCGGTGCAGCGCGGTCACCCGCTGCTCCACCCCTGTGAATGTGTCCTCGGTGAATCCGGCCAATCCGCCGATGCGCGCGGTCACGGCGTCCAGGTGCGCCAGATCCACACCGAACGCCGCCGTCATGGCAACTCCAGTGAGGACGTGCTCGCAGCGCGGTCGACGTCGACCGACACCACGGCATCTACCGAGACGCCGAGTAGATCGCCCATGCCGTCCAGCGCTTCGAGGATGCGCACCGCACCGCGGCGCGCCTCATCCCATGCCGCGGAGTAGGCGTCGGCGGCTGGGCCGTGCCATGTCGCCATGAGCCCGGCCACCTCGGTGTCAGCCGAACGGATGCCGTTGATGAGCGTTCGCGCGGCCTGCTGGACATAGCGGCCCGCATCGGACACGTCGGCCGGGACAATCGCGAAATCGGTGTCGGCGCCTGCGGTGTCGGTCATGCAATCCCCTGTCTGCGTGATACGCCATGCGTTCTTGCATCAGCGATCTTGCCTTCTTGGACGCACCGACCTCCTTGTTGATTCCATTCGAGATGGCAGGGGTCGAGGCCGTAACGGCTCTCGATCGTACGATTACCGAGCTGTCCTGCGACGCACAGGGACAGCAGCATCGAGTTGCCGATAGCGGGTCAGAGTTTCTGCGCGTCAGCGGTTTCAGTACTTGATCGAAGCAATGCGCCACGTCCTACCGTGTCGAACGATCCGATCAGTCCGGCGCGGCGACCACTTCGGGACTTTCACTGGTCGGTCGTATAGGTGCCGATCAGCTGTCCGTCGCCGAGGCTCGCGTCGACTATCGCGGATCGCGCCTCGTCCGGTGGGGTGTCCGCATCCACCGGCACGGGGCGCGAGAGGGCGTACACGATGAAGCGGTAGTGGTGGACGCCGGTACCGGCGGGCGGGCACGGTCCGAAGTATTCGGCACGGTTCGCGCTGTTCAGGCTGACCAGCCCGCCCGCCGGTGTCTGCCCCTCGTCGGTGGACGTCGTGGTCGGCGGGATATTGCTGACCACCCAGTGGGTGAACAGGCCGCTGGGGGCGTCCGGGTCGTCCACGATCAGCGCTAGGCCGGCGGCTTGTGGGGGAGCTGTCCAGCTCAGCGGCGGTGGCTCGTTTCTGCCATTGCAGGTGTAGACCACCGGGATCGGGTCGCCATTGTTGAAAGCGGTACTACGCACGGAGATTTCGTTCGTCGCGGGCATCGCGGCCTCCGCTCGAGTGGAGGGGACAGTGATGGAGTCCGGCGATTCGCCTGTCTCGCCCCGAGGCGGGACGAACCGGCGCACGACGGCGACGGATACCAGGCGAACCCGGTATGTCGTTGTCAGTCCAGCGTAGGCCGCTGACCGCGGACCTCCAAGCCAGGTGGCAAACACGCCGTTATCGGCGGTCGCGGTCGAACGTAACGTCACCGGCCGGGTTGGATTCCGCCGGGTCGAAGCTCCGATCGCGGGGCACTGATTCCGGCGCGCGGTCGTCCCGATAGCAGGTGGTCGTTTCCGATAGCGATAACGGCGGCCACCGTCTGAACCGGAGGCCGCCGTTTCCTCATTCGGACTGCGCCGCCGCCGGGTGCGGATTACCGGCGAGCGCCGAGATCGTCTCGATCCGCGCCACCGCGTCGGTGACGATCCGCTCGATCAGCTCCTTGCACGTGGGCAAGTCATCGATGATGCCTGTGACCTGCCCCGCGGCGAGCACACCCGCCTCGGTGTTGCCCTCGACCAATCCGGCGCGCAGCAGCATCGGCGTGTTCGCGGCCATCACTACCTGGGACCAGCTGAGGTCCTTGGTCTTTCGCATGGCCAGGCCGTCGCGGACCATGGTGGACCACTTCATACCGGTCATGCTCTTGAACCGGGCCGCGTTGCCGACGGCGGCGGTGAGTCCCCGCCAGCGGCCGGAATGCTCCAGCCGCTGCACCAGTTCGGTGTTCAGCACGCGGTGCGGCATGCCGTCGACCTTGAGCGATACCACCGTGTCCTGGAGCTGTCGTTGCAGGTACTCCTGTTTGACGGCGTCGGGAACGGTGCTCTCCTGGGTGAGCAGGAACCGGGTGCCCATCGCCACGCCCGCCGCGCCGTACGCGAGGGCGGCGGCCAGGCCGCGTCCGTCGAAGAACCCGCCCGCCGCCACCACGGGAATGTCCACCGCGTCGAGCACGGAGGGCAGCAGGAGGGTGGTGGCCACCGGGCCGGTGTGCCCGCCGCCCTCGCCGCCCTGCACGATCACCGCGTCCGCGCCCCAGGACGCGACTTTGACCGCGTGCTTGGCCGCGCCGATGGACGGGATGACCACCACGCCCGCGTCTTTCAGCTTCGCGATCAGGTCCTGTTTGGGGGCCAGCGCGAACGACGCGACCGCTACCTTCTCCCGGATCAGCAGGTCGATCCGCTCCGGGGCGTCCGCGGCGTCGGCGCGGATGTTCACCCCGAACGGCTTCGCGGTGTGCGCTCTGGTCTTCGCGATGGCCGCCTCCAGCTCCGCGAAAGTCATGGTCGCCGAAGCGAGAATGCCGAGGCCGCCCGCCTCGGCGGTGGCCGATACCAGGCTAGGGCCCGCGACCCAGCCCATGCCGGTCTGCACGATCGGGTGCTCGACGCCGACCAGATCGGTCAGCGCGGTGCGCAGGCGTGGGCTCATGACGGGACCTCGGTTTCGCGAATCTTCTTGGGATCGAGCACCTCCCGGATCAGCCGCAGCTCCTCGGCGGTCGGCTGCCGAGTCTCGCCCGCCTCGGCGAGACCGGCGATCTCGAACGAGGTGTTCTCCGCGACCTCGCCGGCGGTGACGCCGGGGTGCAGGCTGCGGGCGCGCATGGTGTGGCCGGGACCTTCGAAATCGAAGACGCCCAGGTTGGTCACCACGCGGTGCAGGTGATGGAAGCGGTAGGCCGGGTCGGCCTGGTCGACCTTGTCGTATCCCACCCCGCAGACGATGTCGACCTTGTCGGTGAACACACGCTTCGTGTGCCGCGCGACCCAGTAACTGGTGGCGTGGTTGATGGTATTGCCCGGAGCGCCGCGCGAACCGAACATCTGACGGGTCGGCTGCCGCAATGAGCCGAAGGCCGAGAGGTTCTGGTTGCCGAACCGGTCGATCTGGTTGGCCCCCATCACCACGTGCCGCCGACCGGAGGCCACCACGTCGAAGACTTTCCGGAACGGAATCCACCCTTCGATCGGCGCTTTGCCGCCCAGTGGGGGAGTCTCGGCGAGCAGCAACGCCTCGCCGTCGGACAGCAGCAGGTCCGGTTCGGTGGTGAGCTTGGCCAGGCGCGCGCCGATGATCGACATCGGCGACATCGGGCTGGCCATGATCTCGCCCGCGCCGCTGAAGATCTCCGCGCAGGCGACCGCGCAGATCTCGGCGCGGGTGACGGTCTCGGTGGTGGTCATCACGCCTCCTCGGCGAATCGGCGTACGGCGGCCTGGTACTGCTCCTCGGAGCCGGCCAGGTAGGTGTCGACGAACTGCTGCCACGTTTCCGGCGTCTTCGCAGCTGCCACGTAGTGCTTCTGGAACTTCTCGTCCCGGCCGTAGTCGTCGCCGGCGAGGGTGAAGTGCGCGCCGTTGGGGGCCTCGACCACGCCGTCCACCATCATGCGGTTGAGCAGCAGCGCTTGCAGTGGCACGGTTTTCACCAGTTCGTCCGTCTCCACCACCCGCTCTACCGAGACGTAGCGGCGCTGTGCGGCAAGACAGAACAGGTCGTCGAAGTACGGGTCGACGCCGGTGTAGGCGGCATTGCCGTGCGCGTCGCCGAGATTGAGGTGCACCAGCGCCGCGTCGAGATGCAACGCGGGCATGGCGATCAGAGTCTCGGGCGTGCCGTCGACAGGGTAGGGCGATTCGATCGTCTTCAGCTCGCCCTCCCAGAAGTTCGGCACGTCGGAGCCGAGACCGGCGCGGATCGGCAGGAACGGCAGTCGCGCCGCGGCCGCCTCCAGCCCGCATTTGAGCATGCCCTCGTCCATCTCGCGGGCGGCCAGCGCGCCGGAGGTGCGTGCCGCGGCGAACCACGGGTCGTAGAACGGCGCCGAATCCAGCGACACGAATCCGTAGTACGCCTTGCGCACCTTGCCCGCCGAGCACAGCAGCCCGAGGTCGGGCCCGCCGTAGCTCACCACGGTCAAGTCCGTGAGGTCCGAACGCAGGATGGCCCGCACCAGCGCCATCGGCTTGCGCCGCGACCCCCACCCACCGATGCCGATGGTCATCCCGCTGCGCAGCTCGCCGACGACCTCGTCGAGCGACATCCGCTTGTCTCGCATGGGTATTTCCTCTCCTGGTTGTCGGCGCTCTCGGGGCCCTCCGTGGTCGCGCACGCTGCCGCCGCCGGGCCCGTCGATCGCGCCGCGTCTCACTGCCCGCTCTTGCGCGCCGCGAGGTCGTCGTCGAACCGGGCGCGGATCTCGTCGGCGACGCCGGCGAGGTTGAGTTCGAAGGTGAAACCCTGCTCGTACCGGTAGCTGCGGTGCACGTCCTGCACGTCGATGCCGTTCAGGGCCCGCTTGGCCGCCCGGATCACCCGGCCGTCCTTGGCCGCGATGTTCTTGGCCAGCTCCAACGCGGCGGCGTCCAGTTCGGCGCGCGGCACCACCTGATAGACCGAGCCGTAGTGGTGCAACTGCTGCGCGGTGATGGTGCTCGCGGTGTAGAACAGCGCGCGCATCAGGTGCTGGGGCACAAGCCGTGCGAGGTGCGTCGCCGCGCCGAGTGCGCCGCGGTCGACCTCGGGCAGCCCGAAGGTGGCGTCGTCGGAGGCGATCACGACATCCGCGTTGCCCACCAACCCGATACCGCCGCCGAGGCAGAAGCCTTGCACCACCGCGATCACCGGTACCTGGCAGTCGTACACCGCGGCGAACGCCTCGAAGCACCCGTGGTTGGCGTCGATCAGCGCCTGGTGGCCGGGCTTGCTCTGGATCTCCTTGATGTCCACACCCGCGTTGAACCCGCGGTTCTCCGCGCGCAGCACCACCACCTTGGTGTCCGGATCCCGGCCCGCCGCGCGCACTTCGTCGGCGATGGCGAACCAGCCGTCGGTGGGGATGGCGTTGACCGGCGGATAGTCGACGGTGACCACGCTGATGCCGGTCGATTCGGAGTGGCGGTTGATCCCCATGGCAAGTCCCATCGTGTGTACCAGCGCATTGGCAAAGCAAGCAGTTGCTTGGTAGGTTAGCACGGTGGCACTCGAAATCGATCTGGCCGGGCGCGTCGTTCTGGTGACGGGCGGTGTGCGCGGCGTCGGCGCGGGCGTGAGCAAGGCATTCCTGGCCGCGGGCGCGACCGTCGTGGCGTGCGCGCGGCGTCCGGCCGATGCGCCGGTCGAAGTCGACGGGCGCACGATCGACTACCTGCCCTGCGATGTGCGGGACGCGGACGCGGTGCACGCGCTGGTCGACACGATCACCGCGCGCCACGGCCGCCTCGACCATCTGGTCAACAACGCCGGTGGCGCTCCTTTCGCGCTCGCCGCCGAAGCGAGCAAGAACTTCCACACCAAGATCGTCGAGCTGAACCTGCTCGCTCCGCTGCTGACGGCGCAGGCCGCCAACGCGGTGATGCAGCGGCAGGATGAGGGCGGCTCGATCGTGAACGTCTCCAGCGTCAGCGGGCACCGCCCGTCGCCGGGGACCGCGGCCTACGGCGCGGCCAAGGCGGGCATGGACAGTCTCACCGGCTCGCTCGCCGTCGAGTGGGCCCCGAAAGTGCGGGTGAACTCACTGGTGGTCGGCCCGGTGGACACCGAGCTGAGCCAGTTGCACTACGGCGATCAGAACGGCGTCGACGCGGTGGGCCGGACCATTCCGCTCGGCCGCATGGCCCGCCCCGACGACGTCGGCCGCTGTGCGGTTTTCCTGGCTTCCCCGCTGGCCGCCTACGTCAGCGGCGCGACCCTGCTGGTGCACGGCGGCGGCGAGCGGCCCGCCTTCCTCGCCGCCTCCACTGCCGACCAGCAGTCCTGAACACGCCGGGGACGAAGAAGAACACAGGTGGGAGCGGTGGGGCGGAGCGTGAGCACGGAGAGCCCCGCTCGGATCGGAAAGGACACCGGGCAGGAGCGATCAGGCCCGGAGGCGGCAGCGGAGCGTGACCATGGAGGGCCCGCTCACATCGGAAAGGGACACAGTATGGACACCGAGCAGATCTGCGCCGGACGCGTCGTCATCGTCACCGGCGCGGGCCGGGGCATCGGCCGGGCGCACGCCCTCGCGTTCGCCGCGGCGGGCGCCCGCGTGGTGGTCAACGACATCGGTTCGACGCTGGACGGCGCGGCCACCGCGGAAACGCCTGCCGCGCAGGTGGTCGCGGAGATCGAGGCGCTCGGCGGCCAGGCCGTGGCCAACGGCGACGACGTCGCCGACTGGGACGGCGCTCGCAGGCTCGTCCGCCAGGCCGTCGACACCTTCGGCAGGTTGGACGTGCTGGTCAACAACGCCGGTTTCGTGCGCGACCGGATGCTGGTCAACCTGAGCGAGGACGAGTGGGACGCGGTGGTCCGCGTGCACTTGAAGGGCCACTTCGCCACCATGCGGCACGCGATCGAATATTGGCGTGCGGAGGCCAAGGCGGGCCGCCCCGTGGACGGCCGGATCATCAACACCAGCTCCGGCGCCGGTCTGCAGGGCAGCGTCGGTCAGGGCAATTACGGCGCCGCCAAGGCGGGCATCGCGGGCCTGACGCTGACCGCCGCCGCCGAGTTCGCCCGCTACGGCGTGACGGTGAACGCGATCGCCCCGTCCGCGCGCACCAGGATGACCGAGACGGTGTTCGCGGACATGATGGCCAAACCGGAGAACGGCTTCGACACGATGGCGCCGGAGAATGTGTCTCCGCTGGTCGTGTGGTTGGGCAGCGGCCAGTCGGCGGCGGTGACCGGGCGGGTGTTCGAGGTCGAGGGCGGCAAGGTGGCGCTGGCCGACGGTTGGCGGCACGGGGTGGCCGTCGATCGCGGCGCGCGCTGGGACCCGGCCGAGCTCGGCCCGGTGGTGGCCGATCTGATCGCCAAGGCGCCTGCGCCGGAGCCGGTGTACGGGGCCTGATTCGGCTTCACCCCTTTCGGGGCGTGTTCGCGGGCCGGGGTCTAGTATGGGCACCCATCCGTTTTGGAAAGTCCCGTGTGGGAGGGCGACCGGGCACAGAACTGCGCTTCGACTGATAAGGGGAAGGCTCGGCGCATGGCGGTAGTTCGCGCATTCCATGTGCTGGCAGCAGCCTGCGCTGTCGCGGGCTCGGCCCTGCTCGGCGGCGCGGCCTCCGCCGATGCGCGACCTCCCTGCCCCTCGTGCGTCGCCGACCCCGCTCCGCCGCCCTACGACAGCGGCGATGCCTGGTACCCGCTGGCGGTGCCAGGGCAGCGATCCGAGACCAGCGCGGATCCAGCCGACTCTGCCGACCCGGTCGCCGGAACCGGTTCGGCCGCCGCGGGTTCGGCGGCCGCCGGTTCTGCCGGGTTGGGTGTGGTGCTCGGTTCCGGTTCGGCAGGTCTCGGTGTGGTGCTCGGTTCTGGCTCGGCCGGTTTGGGTGTCGCGCTCGGTACCGGATCCGCGGCCGTCGGGTCGGCGGCCGCCGGTACCGGTTCGGCGGTCCTGGGTACCGGTTCGGCCGCGCTGGCGACCGGTTCGGCTGTCGTGGGTACCACCGGCTCTGCCGCGTTGGGAACCGGTTCCGCCGCGCTCGGCACCGGGTCAGCCGTCGTGGGCACCACCGGCTCCGCCGCGCTCGGTACCGGTTCGGCTGTCGTAGGCACCACCGGTTCCGCCGCGGTCGGCTCGGCCGGTATCGGTTCGGCGGCCGTTGGCTCCACCGCGACCGGTTCGGCCGCGACGGGTTCCGCCGCAGTGGGTTCGGCGGCCGTCGGTTCCGCGAGTCCCTTACTGCTGCTGTTGATTCCGCTCCCGCAGGCGACCGTTCCGCCCGCGCCCGCGCTGCCACCGTTGACCGTTCCACCGGTACCAGTCCCCACGGCGCCGTGGAGCTCGCCGATTCCGATCGACGCGCCGCTGATTCCGCCGTTCGCCGCACCCGCGCCCGATCTTGCCGCGCCCGCACCGGTGCGGGAGCAGCCCGCGTCCCCGGCGGTCCGCCCGGTGAGCAGCGCCGACCTTCTGCCCGCACCGCGGCTGCTGCCGGTGATCGGCGGATTGATCGCGCTCGCCCTCGCGGGCGTGGGGTCCGGCGCGATCAGCTTCCACAGCGCGGCGGCCGCGCAGGCCAGGATCGACGCTGCCCGTGCCCAGTTCTTCCCGAGGCCGTGAGGGGCCGCCGATGAGCGTGAGCCGGATTCGCGGTGACTTACGGTCCTACCGGCGGGTCGCCGCCGCCGTCGACGCGGTGTGCGCGGTGGCGGCCGACTTCGACGCGACCACCCTCGACGAAGTCGTTCGCGCGATCGCGGGCGAGCGGCGCCGCGAGATCGAGATCGCCAGTGCGCGGCTGGGTCCCGGCGTCTGCGGGCAGCGCTGGTTCTACCCCGACCGCGACGTGATCGTGCTGGCCGAGACGCTGCCGAGCCGCGAGCACACCCTCGCCCACGAACTGGGGCACATCGTCTTCGATCACGAGGGCGCGCCCGCGCCCGAGGTCACCTTGGCGGCGAGCGACGACCTGATCGCCTACATGCTCAGCCAGCGCGCGCACCAGCGGATCGTCGACGACGGCGCCGACGAACTCGCCGAATGGGAGGCCGAGACGTTCGCCGCCATGCTGATGACCCGGCTGCGCGTGTTCGACAACCGGGGCGCGGGCGTCTCGGTCCTGCGATTCGACGAGGCGCTCGGATGATCCTGTGGACGACGGCTCTGCTGGTCTGGATCGCCGCCGGCGCACGGGTGGGACGGGTTCTGGTCAAGCCCGCGACCACGGCCAGGGTGGCCATCGTCGTCGCGGTGGCCGCGGTGGCGCTCGCCGCCACCGTCGCCGTACCCGAGATCGCGGTCGCCGTGGACAATCTCGTTCCCGGCGGTGTGCACGCGGGCTGGCTGTCGGAGGGAGTGGTCACCGCGAGCTGGATCGCGTTCGCCGCGGCCACCTCGGTCGTCGCCGCCGCGGCTCGGCCCGTGGTGTCGCGGCATAACCTGCGGCAGATCGGTCTCGGCATCTACGGCATCGGCCTGTGCGCGATCGTGGTCACGCTGGCCTGGTCGTTCACCGTCGGCTGGCTGGTCGTGGCCGGGGGATGCGCGTTCGTCGTCGTGACCGGTTTGCGCAATCTGGACTGGACCGCACTCGGCCGTGGCATCGCGCTCTACACGGCCGGAACCGGGTTGGTCGCGGTGCTGGCCGTGTGGCAGGTCTGCCGCGCGTTCGGGCACGCGCCCCGCGTCGCGCCCGGCGACCCGGCCTGGGCCTGGCCCGTCTGGGGGATCGCGAGCCTGCTCATCGCGCTCGGCGCGGTGTGGATCGTGGTGGAACTCTGGGCGCGGGCACGGGTGCTGATGCGGCGGATCCGCCCGCTGCACCGGGTCATGGTGGGGCGCTTCCCCGAAGTGGTCGCGCACGAACAAACCGGATTCTCCACGCAGCTCGCGGCTTCCGACCAGGTGGCGCAGATCATCGACGCACTGTACCTGCAGTCCGGCGGGGGGCTCGTGCTGGCGGAACTCGCAGCGCCGCCCGCCTCGGTGCCGGAACGGGCCGATCGGGTCGCGCGGTGGGCGCGCGATCCCGCGGGGGAGTTCGCGGTGGACGCCCGATGGATTGCTCCGCCGGAAGGCATTAGTCCTCGGGGATGGGTTCAGGCCATCGCGCGGGCGTATCGGGCCACCGCGTCCGTGGCCGCGCGAAATTGATCGACTTCGCGCGAATACGATCAATCCGACGCAATAGCGCTACTGATCGGACTTTTCGGACAGACCGGTTGGACCGGGAATCTCGTTCGGCGCGAACGTAGACCGCTCTATCGCGCCGAAAGCGGTTATGCGGGCATGTGATCCGGACCACAGCGAAGGCCGGAGCGCGTACGTGCCCGTAATTCTCGGGCACGCCGCGCGCCGGTTGTGTGCTGCACGCACATTTGCATGTGCATAACACAGCACAGTGCGACCCACTGGGTCGCACTGTGCTGCCGTGCAGGAGAACCTATTCGGTGCCGTCCGGAGGAATTTCGGGCAAGCCTTCGCTGGCCCGCAACTTCTCCGCCATGGACGTGAGCAGGTTCTGTGATTCTTCGGACAAGTCGAACGCTCTACTCGACAGCCGCCGCAGTCCGTAGCCCTGCAGCTGGGACAGCAGCTCCAGATCGTGATCGATCTTGGCGGCATAGATGTCGTTGAAGAAGTAGTCCGGCTTGACCTTGAAGAACTTCGCCAGGGCGGCCACCGTCTCATCCGACGGGTTCGTCCGTTGTCCCGACCGCAACTGCGACAGGTACGGTTTCGAGATCGGATGTCCGGAGGCCGTCAGCGCCGCCGCAACCTCCGCGTTGGTGTGCGGCTTACGCCCCGGGGGATGCACGGTTTCGAACAGCTTGTTCAGCCGCGCCGCGAAATCAGCCATTGTGAGCCGCCCAATTCCCTTCGCTGTACTAACAGTCGTTATCTCGGATACGTATCATTGATATTAGCGGCTCAGTAACTGAAAACCTACGCCTGATTCCGGATTTCCTTGAAGCTTCTAGGTCGGATGGCGGCGAAGGCACTGGGACGGTCGCGTTTGCGGGTCACGCCAAGGCCTCTCGAGAAGCCGCAGTACGAACCGGTTCTGGCCCGTCGCTGCGGTCTCGACGCAAGGGGTCTTGATAGCCGCAAGATAGCTGACGTCTCATGGACTCGACGGTACATGAGTTTGTGTGGCGTACGACACGTTTGTGCCCCTAGGGGATGAACGTTCAACCAACGCGCACGAAATGGTTGAAGTCACAAACGTTCGATGATCGTTCCTGTCGCGAGTGCGCCACCGGCGCACATGAGAACCATTGCGGTGGCGCGGTCGGAGCGTTCGAGCTCGTGCAAAGCCGTTGTGATGAGGCGTGATCCGGTGGAGCCGACCGGATGCCCGAGGGCGATGGCGCCGCCGTTGACATTAACCCGGTCCATGTCCGGCCGATGGACCGAGGCCCAGGACAGCGCGACCGACGCGAACGCCTCGTTGATCTCGAACAGGTCGATGTCCCCGATGCTCATGCCGGACCGCTCCAGCAGCCTGGTGCACGCCTGCACCGGGCCGTCGAGGTGGAACTCGGGCTCGGCGCCGACCACCGCCTGGGTGACGATCCGCGCCCGCGGCCGCAAACCGGCCCGCTGGGCGGCCTTTTCGTCCATCAGCAGTACCGCGGCGGCGCCGTCGGAGATCTGCGAGGACGAGCCCGCCGTGTGCACGCCGCCTTCCAGTACCGGCTTCAGCTTCGCCAGGCCCTCGACGGTGGTCTCGCGCAGTCCCTGATCCCGGGACACGTCGAGCTTTTCGCCGGTGGGATTGCCCTCTTTGTCTACCGCGGGAGCGGTGACGGTGAGCACCTCGCGATCGAATCGGCCTTCCGCCCATGCCTGCCCCGCCAGGCGCTGCGAGCGCGCGCCGAACGCGTCCACGTCCGCGCGAGTGATGCCGCGCCGCTTGGCGATTCGCTCCGCCGCCTCGAACTGGTTGGGCAGGTCGATGTCCCACGACGCGGGCCTGCGCGGTCCGGCGTTCGCACCGACGTTGGCGCCCAAGGGAACCCGGCTCATCGCCTCCACGCCGCAGGCCATGCCGATCTCGATGGCGTCGGCCGCGATCAGGCCCGCGATCAGATGGTTGGCCTGCTGGGCCGAGCCGCACTGCGTGTCGATCGTGGTGGCGCCGACCTGCCACGGCAGACCCGCGTGCAGCCATGCGACCCGGGTGACGTTGTTGGACTGTTCGCCCGCCTGGGTGACGCAGCCGCCGATGACCTGTTCGACCTGCGCGGGGTCCAGGTGCGCGCGCTCGAGCAGTCCGCGCTGCGCCGCGCCGAGCAGTTCGGCCGCGTGCAGGCCGGCCAGCCAGCCGCCGCGCTTGCCGATCGGGGTCCGTGCGGCCTCGACGATCACAGGTGTGCCCATGTCCAACCTCTCGTTATGGGACAGAAAACTGAAACGCGTTCATAGCGCTCGCCAGGCGCGGATCTGTCCGGTTTCTTTCCTCATACTCGCGCCTGTGCTTCAATGATTATAGAACGTGTTTCAGTTTGTCGAAGGAGACATCTGGTGGTAGACACTCGGAATGCCCGGCCGAATCTCCCGGACGGGTTCGACGTGACGGACCCGGACATCTACGCCGAGCGTGTTCCGGTCGAAGAGTTCGCCGAACTGCGCAGGACGGCGCCGATCTGGTGGAACCCGCAGTCGCCGGACGTCAGCGGCTTCCACGACGACGGCTTCTGGGTGGTCAGTAAGCACGCCGACGTCAAGGAGGTCTCCCGGCGCAGCGATGTGTTCTCCAGTTTCGAGAACACCGCCATCCCGCGGTTCAACGACGACATCGCCCGCGAACAGATCGAGCTGCAGCGGATCGTCCTGCTGAACATGGACGCCCCCGAGCACACCAAGCTGCGCAAGATCATCTCCCGCGGCTTCACCCCCCGGGCCATCAACGGCCTGCGCGCGGAGCTGTCGGCACGCGCGGAATCGATCGTCAAAGCGGCGGCCGAAGCCGGCTCCGGGGACTTCGTCACCCAGATCGCCTGTGAACTGCCGCTGCAGGCCATCGCCGAGCTGATCGGCGTCCCGCAGGAAGACCGGATGAAGGTCTTCAGCTGGTCCAACGACATGACCGGCTACGACGACCCGGAGAGCACCGCCGACCCGGTCGCGGCGTCGGCGGAGATCCTGGGCTACGCCTACCAGATGGCGGCCTCGCGCAAGCAGTGCCCGGCCGACGACATCGTGACCACGCTGATCGAGGCCGACGTCGACGGTGACAAGCTCACCGAGGAGGAGTTCGGCTTCTTCGTGATCATGCTCGCCGTCGCGGGCAACGAGACCACCCGCAACGCCATCTCGCACGGCATGATCGCGTTTCTGGAGAATCCGGACCAGTGGGAGCTGTTCAAAAAGGAACGCCCCGCCACGGCCGCCGACGAGATCATCCGGTGGGCCACCCCGGTCACCTCGTTCCAGCGGACCGCGCTGGAGGACACCGAACTCGGTGGCGTGCAGATCAAGAAGGGCCAGCGGGTGGTGATGCTCTACCGCGCGGCCAACTTCGACGAGGACGTCTTCGACCAGCCGGAGAAGTTCGACATCATGCGCAAGGACAACCCGCACCTGGCCTTCGGCGGCACCGGCGCGCACTTCTGCATCGGGGCGAACCTGGCCCGGCTGGAGATCGACCTGATCTTCAACGCGATCGCCGATCACCTGCCCGACATCACCAAGATCGCCGACGCGAAGCGGCTGCGTTCGGGCTGGCTGAACGGGATCAAGGAGTTCCCGGTCGACTACAAGACCTGCCCGGTCGCGCACTGAGACACGAAAGGGGCCCTCGCACCGTGCGAGGGCCCCTTTCGTGTGCCCGCTACCTCAGTCGACCGGTCGCGCGGTCTTCATGGCGCGATCGACCTCCCAGAACGCGCGCAGCGCGGCGATCTTGCCCGCGTCGTCCACCCGGTAGGTGAACACCCCGTCGGCATCGATCCGGTGACCGCCGATGGTGCTGCGGATCGTGCCGGTGAAGGCGACCTCGTTGCCGCACGCGAACGAGTCGCCGAACAGGAACTCGATCAGGTCGGTCTTCGCGATCGCTTTGTCCCAGAACGCGGCGATGGCCTCCGTGCCGCGGTGGCCCTTGCCCTCCGGATCGAAGCCCGAAGGGCCGATGGGGTCCTCCACGATGCCGTCTTCGGCGAACAGCGCGACCCAGGCCTGCTTGTCGCGTGCTCGCACGGCGGCCTGCGAGGCCAGGCCCGCGGCCCTGGCCGGATGCTCGGTGGTGGTGGTCATATGGCCTCCCTCGGCCAGTGCGTGGGCCTCATGCGGCGACTATGGGTTCGGCGATGTACTGCTGGGCGAACTTGCGCAGCGAATCCTGTTTGGCGGCGAGTTCGCCGTCGAAACCGATGCCATCGGCCAGCCAGGGCACCACGATCGCGTCGGTGACGCCCGCGTCCACGAGGTCCTGATAGCCGGACCGGCCGAACCGGTCGACGCACACCGCCTGGATCTCGAACGGCTCGTCGGCGCGGCCGTACTCGGCGCGCAGCGCGTCGAGCTTGCCGATGGTGCGTCGCAGTTCGTCGTAGGTCATCATGGCCGAGGTCCAGCCGTCGCCCACCCGTGCGGCGCGGCGCAGCGCCGCGTCGGTGTGCCCTCCGATGTAGAACGGCACCGGCGCACTCGGCGCCGGGCTGATCTGCAGCGGATCGAAGTCGAAGAACTCGCCGTGGTACTCGACCATGCCGCCGGCCAGCACCAGCTTGATGACCTCGATCATCTCGTCCACCCGAGCGCCGCGGCGCGCGAACGGCACGCCGCACCACTCGAATTCCTCCGGCGCCCAGCCGATCCCGACGCCGAAACCGAAGCGGTTGCCGGACAGGTTGGCCACCGAGCCGACCTGCCGGGCCAGCAGCAGCGGATTGCGCGAACCCAGCTTCAGCACGTTGGTGTAGAAGCGGATGCGGCTGGTGACGGCCGCCATCGCGGTCGCGCCGATGAGCGGGTCGACCCACGGGGTGTCCGGTCCCCAGAACCGGCTGCCGTCGGCGGTGTAGGGGTACTTCGCCGAGGCCGACTTCATGTAGAACAGCGAGTCCGGCAGTGCGATGGACGAAAAGCCGCACTCCTCGGCGGTTTTCGCGAGCTCGGACAGCTGGTCCAGGGGACTCAGCGCGATGCCGACGGTGAACTTCAGCGCGGTCACCGCCGCTCCGATCCGACCACCCACATCGAGAAGTACTGCGAACCACCGCCGTACGCGTGCCCGAGCGCTTTGCGCGCGCCCTCGACCTGATAGTCCCCGGCGCGCTGCATGACCTGCTTGGCGGCTTCGGCGAACCGGATGAGCCCGGACGCGCCGATCGGGTTGGACGACAGCACGCCGCCGGACGGATTGACCGGAAGGGTGCCGCCGATCTCGGTCTCGCCCTTGTCGGTGAGCTTCCAGCCGTCACCCTGCGGCGTGAAGCCGAGGTTCTCCAGCCACATCGGCTCGAACCAGGAGAACGGGACGTAGATCTCGGCCACGTCGATCTCCTCGAGCGGGTTGGTGATGCCCGCCGCCTCCCACAGCGCCGCGGCGGCGTCCCGGCCTGCCTGCGGATTGACCTGGTCGCGTCCGGCGTACGTGGTCGGCTCGGTGCGCATCGCGGTGGCGTGCACCCAGGCGACCTTACGGCCGGTGGCCTCCACCTCGGCCGCGGCGTCCGCGTCGCCGAGCACGATCGCGCACGCGCCGTCGGAGGAGGGGCAGGTCTCGTCGAAGCGGATCGGGTCCCACAGCATCTGGGAGGCCAGCACCGATTCCAGGGTGATGTCGGGCTGCTTCAGGTGGGCCAGCGGGTTCTTGGCGCCGTTGCGGCGGTCCTTCGCCGCGACCATGGCGCCGATGTGGCCCGGTGCGTTGGAGCGGCGGATGTAGGAGCGCACGTGCGGCGCGAAGTACCCGCCCGCGCCCGCGCCGACCGGCATGGTGAACGGCACCGGAATCGACAGCGCCCACATGGCGTTGGACTCCGACTGCTTCTCCCAGGCCACCGCGAGCACGCGCTTGTGCACACCCGCCTGCACCAGGTTGGTCGCCACGATGCCGGTGGACCCGCCGACCGAACCGGCGGTGTGCACGCGCAACAGCGGCTTTCCCGTGGCGCCCAGAGCGTCCGCCATGAACAACTCGGGCATCATGACGCCCTCGAACAGATCGGGCGCCTTGCCGACCACGACCGCATCGATGTCGGCGATGGTGAGACCGGCGTCGGCGAGGGCGCGGTCGATCGCCTCACGGCACATGCCGGCCATGGACACGTCGGTTCGTTTCGTCACGTGATGGGTTTGTCCGGTGCCGAGCACCGCGGCAGGGAAGCCCCCAGCTGTAGTCGTCATCGGGTCTCCAAAACGGTCACGAGGTTCTGCTGCAGGGCGGGGCCGCTGGTGGCGTGGGCCAGCGCACGATTCGCCGAGCCCGCGATGATCGCCTCGGCCGCGAAGCCGATGCGCTCCAGGCCTGCGGCGAACATCGGGTTGGCCGCGAGCGCGCCGCCGGACGGATTCAGCGTCGTGCCGTTCTTCAGCCCGATCGCCTCGGCCAGGATCAACTGCTGATGACTGAACGGGGCGTGCAACTCGGCGATGTCGAAGCCGCTGACATCGCCGCCGGTGACGGCCTGGGCGGCGGCCGCCGTCGAGGGTGAGACGCTCAGGTCGCGCGCGCCGAGCACCGGAGTGTCGACCCGGTGCGCCATGCCGGTGATCCAGGCGGGACGCTCGCACAGTTCGCGGGCTCGGTCGCCCACGGCGAGCACGATCGCGGCCGCGCCGTCGGTGATCGGCGCGATATCGTGCGCGCGCAGCGGATCGGCGACATACGGCTGGTCGAGCAGGCTGTCCACGTCACCGGAGTCGCTCGCCGCCACGGCCGCCATGTCCCGCTCGGTCCAGCGGCCCGCGTCCAGGCCGGCGCGCGCCTGCAAGCCCGCGATGGACCAGGCGTCCGGCCACAGCGGCGCGACCAGGTACGGGTCCAGCTGCATGGTGAGCACCTGGCGCAGCGTGCTCGCGGAGGACTTGCCGAAGCCGTAGACCAGCGCCGTCGTCGCCTGTCCCGAGCGCAGTTTCACCCACGCCTCGTACAGTGCCCACGCCGCGTCCATCTCCACGTGCGACTCGTTGATCGGCGGCACCGCGCCGATGGCGTCGATCGCCGAGATGAACGAGAACGCGCGTCCGGCAAGGTAATCGGACGAGCCCGAGCACCAGAAGTCGATATCGGCCTTGGTGATGCCGAGTCGGTCGTAGAGCTGCTGGAAGCAGGGCACCAGCATCTCGACACCATTGGTGGTGCCGAAGGTCTCCGGCACGTGCGGTGCGTGGGCGAAACCCACGACCGCGATGTCGGTGGCGTTGTCAGTCAACGTGCGCCTCTCTCAGAGGTGATGGGAGTAGGTCTCGTATTCGGCGTCCGGCTCGCCGCTGGGGCGGAAGTGGTCCACGTTCTCCAGGCCGTAGCCCCACTCCTCGCGCGGTTTCCACACCGCCTCCACCCGCATGCCCATGCGCACCTCGCTCGCCTCGCACCCGAGCACCAGGTGCAGCACCGGGATGTCGGCGCCGTCCAGCAGTACGTACGCCGCGACGTACGGCGGCTTGATCCGCTGCCCGAGGAACGGCACGTTGACGATGCAGAAGGTGGTCACCGTGCCGCGGTCGGGCAGCTCGATGAACTCGTCGGTCGGCCTGCCGTCGGTCGGGTTCGCGCCGCGCGGCGGGAAGTACACCTTGCCCGCGGCGTCGGTGCGCGCGCCGATCAGCTTGCCCTCGGCGAGTCCGCGCAGGTAGACGGTTTCCTGCGGGGACGCGGTGTGCTTGTAGGACAAATCGACCGGCGTGGTGATCACGGCCACCGGGTCGGCGGACGCGGCCTGGACCGGCGCGGCGGAGTTCTCGCCCGGCTCGAAGCAGACGATGTCGCGAATGCTGCCCTCGGTCTGCTCGGCCCACCGTGCGGTCACCCGCAAGCCGGTGCTGATGTCCTCGGGCGCGGCGACGTCGACCGCGTGCAGCAGCGTGGTGTCCGCGCCGTCCAGCCGGATCAGCGCCCAGGCGAACGGGCGGTCGAACGGCTGGCCGGGCAGCGGCTCGCGCACCCAGGTCCACGATTCGACGGTGCCGGTGTCGGCGACGTCGACGAATTCGGTCAGCGGTTCGGCGGTGATCGGGTCGTATTCCGGCGGGGGCACGATCACCCGGCCGTCCGAGCCGCGCGCGCCGACGATTTTGTGGTCGCGCAACTGGGTCAGAAAATTCCCGATGGTGGATCCGACGGAGCGGGTGTAATCGAAACGCATCCGTAGGGGCGCGCTGAGTACATCGGGCACGGCGGCTGTGTTCAATGCCGTGCCGCTACCACCAGCGATTGCCGTGGATGCAGTATTCCCCTGAGTCACGATATCGAGTAGAACAGGTTCTAACTCTGGTGGCAAGCAGTTGATCGGAAAGGGGTCCGGCGTGAAGTTCGGATTGCAACTCGGGTACTGGATGGCCCAACCGCCCGCGAACGCGGGGGAGCTGGTGGCGGCGGCCGAGGAAGCCGGGTTCGACGCCGTGTTCGCCGCCGAGTCCTGGGGGTCGGACGCCTTCGGCCCGCTCACCTGGTGGGGCTCGTCCACGCGGCGGGTACGCCTCGGCACGTCGGTGGTGCAGATGTCGGCGCGCACGCCCGCCGCCACCGCCATGCACGCGCTGACCCTCGATCACCTCAGCGGCGGACGCGCCATCCTCGGCCTGGGCGTCTCGGGTCCACAGGTGGTGGAGGGCTGGTACGGCCAGCCGTTCGCCAAGCCCTTGCAACGCACCCGCGAGTACGTGGGGATCGTCCGCCGAGTGCTGGCCCGCCAGGCGCCGGTCACCAATGACGGCCCGCACTATCCGCTGCCGTACACCGGGCCGGGCTCGACCGGCCTGGGTAAGCCACTGAAGCCGATCGTGCATCCGCTACGTGCGGATTTGCCGATCTGGCTGGGTGCCGAGGGTCCGAAGAACGTCGCGCTCACCGCCGAGATCGCCGACGGCTGGCTGGCCATCTACTACGCGCCCCGGCTGGCCGGGATGTACAACGACTGGCTCGACGAGGGCTTCGCGCGGGCGGGGGCGCGGCGCGGCAGGGACGATTTCGAGATCGCCGCGAGTTGCCAGGTGGTGATCACCGACGATCCGGCGAGCGAGCTGGAGCGGATGCGCTGGATCATGGCGCTCTACATCGGCGGCATGGGGGCGCCCGAGCTGAACTTCCACGCCCAGGTGTACCGGCGAATGGGGTACGACCGCGAGGTCGACGAGATCGGCCGGCTGTTCCAGTCGGGCAAGAAGGCCGAGGCGGCGGCGGTGGTGCCGGACGAGCTGATTCTGGACACCGCGATCATCGGCGACGAGGAGCACGTCCGCAAGCAACTGCGGGTGTGGGAGGCCGCGGGCGTCACGATGATGCTGGTGTCGGTTCCCGATGTCGCGCAATTGCATCGGCTCGCCCCCCTTGTCGAACAGTAGAACACGTTCTAGATTCAATGGGGTGACTGCCTCACCCGCCCCGTCGGCTCCGCCTCCTCACCAGCCCCCAACGCAGGAGTCAGTGAAAATTCTCGGTCTGTGGAACATCGCCGAAGCCGAACCCGATCGGATCGCGATGGTCGATCCCTGGGGCCGGGAGGTGACGTATCGCGAATTGGCCACGCTCGCCGATCGTTACGCCACCGGCCTGCGCGGGCTGGGCCTGAAAACCGGTGACGTGCTGGTCAGCATGGTGCACAACTGCGTGGAGGCGATCGCGGCCTATTTCGCCGCCTACCAGTCCGGGTTGTACATCGTCGCGGTGAACTGGCACCTCACCGGCCCGGAGGTGGCCTACATCCTGGCCGACAGCGAGGCCAAGGCGTTCATCGCCAGCGATCGTTTCGCCGCCGCCGCGAAAGCCGCCGCCGACGAGGCGGGGCTGCCCGCGACGGCGCGCTTCGCGGTGGGCGAGATCGAGGGCTTCAAGTCGCTGGCCTGGCTCGGCGCGGCGGACACCGGACGCCCGTCCGACCGCAGCACGGGCGCGCCGATGCTGTACACGTCGGGGACGACCGGACGGCCCAAGGGTGTCCGCCGTCCGCTGACCGGAGCCGACCCCGATGTCGTTCCGCCGCATACCACCGCGTTCTTCGGCCTGTTCGAACTCGCGCCCTACGACGACCATGTGCACATCTGCGGCTCGCCGCTGTATCACACCGCGGTGCTGAACTTCGCCACCATCTCGATCCAACTGGGCCACAAGCTCGTTCTGATGGATCGCTGGGACGCCGAGGACATGCTCCGGCTGATCGACAAGCACCGGGTGACGCACAGCCACATGGTGCCCACGCAGTTCCACCGCCTGCTCGCGCTGCCGGAGGAGGTGCGCGCCAAGTACGACGTGTCCTCGCTGCGCAGCATGGTGCACGGCGCCGCGCCCTGCCCGCAGGAGACCAAGCGGCAGATGCTGGAGTGGTGGGGGCCGACGGTCACCGAGTACTACGCGGCCACCGAGGGCGGCGGCACGGTGATCAACGGCTCCGAATGGTTGCGCAAGCCGGGCTCGGTCGGCAAGGCGTGGCCGTGGTCGGTGATCAAGGTGCTCAGCGAGGAAGACGGCTCCGAGGTCCCGGCGGGTGAGACCGGTCTGGTCTACATGCGCATGGGCGCTTCGAGTTTCGAGTACCACCACGACAAGGCGAAGACCGAGGACTCGCGTGTCGGCGACCTGTTCACCGTCGGCGACATCGGGCACCTCGATGAGGACGGTTATCTCTACCTGCACGACCGGCGCTCGGACCTGATCCTGTCCGGCGGCGTGAACATCTACCCGGCGGAGGTCGAGAACGTTCTGATCACCCACCCGAAGGTCGCCGACGTGGCGGTTTTCGGTATCCCGCACCCGGATTGGGGCCAGGAGGTGAAGGCGGTCGTGCAGCCCGCCGAAGGGGCGGCCACCGGCGACGCGCTCACCGAGGAGCTTCTCGCCTTCGCCGCCACGCAATTGGCGAAGTACAAGATGCCCAAGTCGATCGACTATCTCCCCGAACTGCCGCGCGACCCCAACGGCAAGCTCTACAAGCGCAAGCTCCGTGAGCGGTACATCCCCGCGTCCTGACACGCGCCGCCGGACGGCCTCGGGCGAGAGCCTGCCCGGGTCCGGCGGAGGCCCGGCGGTCGAGTAGCCGGCCCGCTGGGGCTGCGGTTCGGCTACTCGACGACGCCGAAAGCGAATGCGCCCTTCGTGATCACTGCGAAGGGCGCATTCGCGCGCTCAGGGTCAGACGCTCTCGCGCAGTTCGGGCGCGAGGCCGAACAGCGGGAACAGCTTCTCGGTGTCGAGGAAGAAGTTCAGCCCGGCGATGGTGCCGCCGTCGAGTTCCAGCACCGTGATCGACCACGGCACCCACACGCCCGGCTCGTCGCCCGGCTTGTAGTGGCCGAAGGCGGGCAGGCCGTTGGCGCCCTCCAAGCGGACCATTCGCGAATCGCGGCAAGCGCTTCCGTGCCCGAGCATGAACGCGGCCACGTTCTCCGGGCCGGAGATCCACAGCTCGATCGGCGGCATGGATAGCGCCACATCTGTTTTCAGCAAGGTGGTGAGCGTGTCCATGTCGTAGGCCTCGAACGCCTTGACGAAGTCGTCCACCAGTCGGCGCTGGTCCTCGTCGGCCTCGTCGTAGGTGTCGGTGGCCGCGGGCTGCACCTTGGACATGGTGGCGCGCGCCCGTTGCAGCGCGCTGTTGACCGACGCGGGCGACATGGTGAGCGCCTCGGCGGTCTCGTTGGCGGAGAAGCGCAATACCTCGCGCATGATCAGGATCGCGCGCTGGGTGGCGGGCAGATGCTGGCAAGCGGCGACGAACGCCAGGCGCAGCGTGTCCTTGGTGCTGGCGTGCTCGGCCGGATCGGCGCCGAAAGCCAGCGCGTTCGGGATGGGCTCGATCCAGACGTAGTCCGGCTGCGGCGCGGGCAGCGGCGAATCCGGCCGCGACGGACCGGACAGATCCATCGGCCGGGCCCGGCGCTGCGGGCCGTCGAGCATGTCCAGGCAGACGTTCGTGGTGATCTTGTACAGCCAGGAGCGCAGGCTGGCGCGGCCCTCGAACGAGTCATAGGACTTCCACGCCCGGGTATAGGTCTCCTGCACGGCGTCTTCCGCTTCGAAGGAGGAGCCGAGCATGCGGTAGGCGTACGCGCACAGTTCCCTGCGATGGGTCTCGAACGCCGCGAGCACATCGGGAGCGAGGCCGGTAGGGGAGCCGGACGAGTCGTTCATGGGAGTCACCCTGCCACAGGCCACCGACACAAAACAGGCCCTCGAACTCGAGGGCCGCGCTGATCAAGATCGTTAAACCTGTCCGGCCTGTGGGACGTGTCACCGATGAGTTCGCGGTGGGTGGCCCGTCATATCCGGTGACACGAAACGGACTTGCTCGAGAGGAAGAGGCCATGAGCAGCAAGATGATCTTCATCAATCTCCCGGTCGCCGATCTGAACCGGTCGAAGGCGTTCTACGAAGCGCTGGGCTGGAAGGTCAACCAGGAGTTCACCGACGACAACGCCGCCTGCATCGTGGTCGACGACAACATCTGCCTGATGCTGCTCATCAAGGACTTCTTCACCACCTTCAGCAAGCGGCCGGTCGCCGACACCACGGCGGCGATCGGCGCCGCGTACGCGCTCGCGCTCGGCAGCGCCGCCGAGGTCGACAACCTGACCGCCGCCGCGCTGGCGGCAGGCGGCACCGAAGAGGTGAACGAGGACAAGCGTGCGCAGGAGGCGCAGGTCGGCATGCACGGCCGCACCTTCATCGACCCGGACGGCCACCAGTGGGAGCCGTTCTGGATGGATTACCCGGGCGCCGACTGAGCCCGGCGAGGGGTCGCCCCCGATGCGTACGCGCACCGGGGGCGCCGGGCTCCTGTCCGAATCCTCAGTTTCCCGTGAAAGAGGGCTTGCGCTTTTCCGCGAACGCCCGCGGGCCCTCCTTGGCGTCGGCCGAGCGGAACACCGTCATGCCGAGCTCGGCGTCGATCTGGAAGGCGTCCTCTTCGGGCATGGCCTCGGTCTCCCGGATCGTGCGCAGGATGGCCTGCACCGCGAGCGGGCCGTTGGCGGCGATCTGCCCGGCGATCTCCAGCGCCTTGTCCAGTGCCGAGCCGTCCGGCACCACGTGCCCGATCAGGCCGATCTCCTTGGCTTCGGCCGCGGTGAGGTGCCTGCCGGTGAGCAGGATTTCCGCCGCGATGGTGTAGGGGATCTGGCGGACCAGCCGCACCGCCGAGCCGCCCAGCGGGAACAGTCCCCATCGTGCTTCGGACACACCGAATTTCGCGCTCTCCCCAGCGACGCGGATGTCGGTGCCCTGCAGAATCTCGGTGCCGCCCGCGATGGCCGGGCCCTCGACCGCCGCGATCAGCGGCTTGGTCAGCCTGCGGCCCTTGAGCAGTGCCTCCAGCTTGGCCGGATTCCAGCCGCCGCCGTCGATGGTGTCGCCGGGGTGCTCGGAGGTCATGCCCTTGAGATCGGCGCCCGCGCAGAACGCGCCGCCCGCGCCGGTCAGGATCGCCACCCGGATGTCCGGATCGTCGTCCACCTGGTTCCAGGCGTCTTTCATGATCGCCATCATCTCCCCGGACAGCGCGTTGCGCGCCTCGGGCCGGTTCATGGTGACGATGAGGACATGGTCGCGCTTCTCGACGAGGCAGTGCGGCATCGCTGATTTCTCCTGACTTCGAGCCTTGTCAGAAACAGTAACACGTTCTATTTTTAAGCTTGTGAGCTACAACATAGCGGACCTTGTCGAACATGCCGTCGACCTGATGCCCGACCGCGTCGCGCTGGCCGACGACGGCCGCGAGGTCACCTACGCCCAGTTGGAGGAGCGGGCCAACAAACTCGCTCATTACCTGCAAGAACAGGGAGTCCAGCCGGGCGACAAGGTAGGCATCTACTCACGCAACACGATCGAGGCCGTCGAGGCCATGGTCGCGATCTTCAAGGCGCGGGCCGTGATGATCAACGTGAACTTCCGATACGTCGAGAACGAGTTGCAATACATCTTCGACAACTCGGACATGGTCGCGCTGATCCATGAGCGGCGCTACAGCGACAGGGTCGCGGCCGTGCGTCCGAAGACTCCGCAGCTGCGCACCGTCGTCGTCGTGGACGACGATACGACCGGCACGATTCCCACCGCAGCGGATTCGGCGGATTACGAGACGGTGCTCGCGCAGTCCTCGGGTGAGCGCGACTTCGGCGAACGCTCCCCGGACGACCTGTACATGGTCTACACCGGCGGCACCACCGGCATGCCCAAAGGCGTGATGTGGCGGCAGGAGGACGTGTGGCGCGTGCTGGGCGCGGGCATCAACTTCATCACCGGCGAATACGTCCAGGACGAGTGGGAACTGGCGAAAGTCGGCGCGGGCAGCCCGCCGATGACGCGGTTCCCGATTCCGCCGATGATCCACGGCGGCGCGCAGTGGGCCACGTTCCACAGCCTGTTCGGCGGCGGCAAGGCCGTGATGATCCCGGAGTTCTCCGGGCACGGCGTGTGGCGGGCCATCGACAAGCACAAGATCAACCTGATCTTCATCACCGGTGACGCGATGGCGCGCCCCATGCTCGACGCGCTGATCGAGGGCAACCCGGAGACCGGGCAGCCCTACGATCTTTCGAGTCTGTACGTGATGGCCAGCAGCGCCGCGCTGTTCTCGCCCGCGCTCAAGGACCAGTTCCTCGAGCTGCTGCCCAACCGGATGATCTCCGATTCGATCGGCTCCTCGGAGACCGGTTTCGGCGGTATCGCCATCGTGGCCAAGGGGGCGACGCACACCGGAGGGCCGCGCGTGAAGATCGACGCCTCCACCGACGTGCTCGACGAGAACGGCGATCCGGTGCGGCCCGGCTCCGGCCAGGTCGGCATCCTGGCCCGGCGCGGGCACATCCCGCTCGGCTACTACAAGGACGAGGCGAAGAGCGCGGCGACCTTCAAGGAGTTCAACGGGATCCGCTACGCCATTCCCGGCGACTTCGCCCGGGTCGAGGAGGACGGCACGGTCACCATGCTCGGCCGCGGCTCGGTCAGCATCAACAGCGGCGGCGAGAAGATCTATCCCGAGGAGGTCGAGGGCGCGCTCAAGACACACCCCGAGATCTTCGACGCGCTCGTGGTCGGCATCGAGGACGAGCGCTGGGGCCAGCGGGTGGTCGCGGTCGTGCAGTGCCGGGGCGAGTCCCGCCCCACCCTGGAGGAGCTGCGGCCCATGCTCACCCAGGAGATCGCACCGTACAAACTGCCGCGCAGCTTGTGGTTCGTCGACGAGATCAAGCGCTCCCCGGCGGGCAAGCCCGACTACCGCTGGGCCAAGGAGCAAACCCAGTCCCGCCCAGCCGACGACCACGCGGTGGCGGGCGGGAAATAGGTCGGTCACGCGTCCTCAGCGGTTGGCGAGTTCGGCCAGCTGGTAGGCGAGGCGGTAGCGGAAGGCGGGGACGCGGGCCAGGGTGGTGAGGATCAGGTTGCGCAGGGCGCGGGCGGGGCGCTGACGCAGGGTCGCCATCTTGGTCATGCGGTCGGTGAACGAGACGACGCCGAGGGCCACGGGGCGGCGGCTGGTCTCGTACTCGTCGAGCAAGGCGCCGGGCTCGCCGGCGAGTACTCGGACCAGCAAGGGACCGAGGGCGGCGGCGTCCTGGATGCCGGTGTTCATGCCCTGGCCGCCCGCCGGGCTGTGCACGTGGGCGGCGTCGCCCGCGAGCAGGATCCGGCCGCTGCGGTAATGGTCGGCGACACGGTGGTGCACGCGGAAGCGCGAGCTCCACAGCACCTCGCGCACCCGTACCGCGCCACCGGGACCGCGGGCGTCCAGTACAGCCTGAACGTCCGCGACGGTCGAGTGCTCGGGCGCCGTTTCCAGAGTGGCGACCACGCGGAAGCGGTTCGGCTCGTTCTCGTCCGGCAGCGGCGCGACCACGGTGACCCCCTCCGGCGAAAGATGCAGGGCCACCTCGTCGCGCGGGATCGGCCAGTCCATCCGCACGTCGGCGAGGACGAAGGATTCCGGGTAGGTGGCACCGGTGAACCCGATGCCGGCTTGCTCCCGGACGACGCTGTGCATGCCGTCGGTTCCGATGACGTAATCGGCGCGGATGCTGCCCGGCGTGCCCGCGGCGTCGGTGTATTCGACAGTGACGCCTTCGTTCTGTTCGGCGACCCGGCTGACCGTGTACGGCCGGTGCACGTCGCCCCCTGCCTTCCGCAGCCGCTTCAGCAGCACCGCCTCGGTGGTGTCCTGCGGCGTCATCAGGGTGTACGGGTACCGCGTCGGCAGGCCGTCGAAGTCGATGGTGGCCAGGGTGCGATCGCCGTCGTGCACGGTGAAGCGCGCGACGACGTCACCGGAGGCGACCAGTTCCTCGGCGATGCCGAGCTCCTCGAGCACCTCCAACGTCCTGGCGTGCACTACGGCGGCACGCGAGGTGTTCGCGCCTTCGCTCAGCCGATCGAGCAGGACGAAATCCACACCCGCGTCGGCCAGCGTGATGGCGGCGGTGAGCCCGGCGGGCCCCGCGCCCACGATCACGACGGAGGTGGTGGCGGGCAGCGCGCTCGGCGTGGCGTTCATCGGAACTCCTCAAGTCAACGTTTGTAGGCCAACGTTTGTTGGCATAACCGTAGCCCCGACCGGGCTAGGAAGTCAACAGTTGTTGGCCTACACTTGTTGGCATGACTGTCGAGCCTGATCAAGCCCCCGCTCGCCGCTCGGACGCCACGCGTGCGGCGATTCTGGAGGCGGCCCGCGCGCGGTTCGCCGCCGAGGGTTTTCGCAAGGCGACCATCCGCGCCATCGCCGCCGACGCCGACATCGATCCGTCCATGGTCATGCGGTACTTCGGCAGTAAGGACGGGCTCTTCGCGGCCGCGGTCGACGTGCGGTTGGATCTGCCCGATCTCGGCTCCGCGGAGCCGGACCTCCTGGGCGAGCTGCTGGTGCGTCGCTTCTTCGAAATCTGGGAAGAGCAGCCGAACCAGGAGGTGCTGCTGACTCTGCTGCGCTCATCGATCACCGACGAGGCGGTCGCCGAACGCGTCCGCGCCATCTTCGCCGAGCAGATATTGCCCGCCGTCCTGCGTTTCGGCGATCCCGCCGACGCCCCCCGCCGGGGTGGCCTGATCGTCACCCAGATGCTGGGCCTGGCTCTGTGCCGCTACGTCCTGCGCCTGCGCCCGGTCGTCGCCCTGACCCGAGACCAGATCATCGCCGAGGTCGGCCCCACCCTTCAGCGCTATCTGAGGTCGATTCCGGCCGATTGAGAGTGGAGCGGTATCGGGTGGTACCACGTAGTACTATGTGGCTATGGCCGGCCTGAACATTCGATTTTCCGACCAGGAACTGGGCGCCTTGCGCGAACGTGCGGAGGCTGAGGGCCGCAGTATGCAGCAGTTCGTCCACGATGCTGTGATCAAGGCGATCAACGAGCATTCCAGACTGTTCAACGAGGCAGCCGATCATGTCCTGCGCGTCAGTGAGGAGCTGAACCGGAGGCTGGCCTGATGGAGTACCTGACGCTACCCGAGTTGCTGAATCTCGCGGAGCGGTTGGGCACTCCGACGGTGCGCGACTACGGCTTGCTGGACTCCGCGCTGGCGCGCCCGCGGTCCAGCGTGTTCGGACAGGATGCCTACCCCGATGTATGGCAGAAGGCTGCCGCGCTGATGGAGTCGATCGCCCGCAACCACGGCTTGGTCGACGGCAACAAGCGACTGGCGTGGTATGCCAGCTGGGTTTTCCTGCAGATGAACGGTCATCGGCTGGACCCGCGCTTCGACGTCGACGACGCTGAGCAGTTCGTGCTCGATGTATGTCAGGGTGTGTTGGACGTACCGGCAATCGCAGAGCATTTGGCGAAGTTCGAGAGCTGACACGCTACGAGACGCACATCGGCCCGCGCGGCAGGACGCCGTGCGGGCCGACTCGTTCGGATGCGGCTACGTGGCCAGCAACGCGCCGAGGGCGCGGAGGTGGTCGGTGCTCGCGCCGAGGGCGAACTCGTTGTGCTTGGCGGCGGTGAAGTAGTTGTGCACGATGTGGTCGCGGTCGATGCCGACGCCGCCGTGCACGTGGACGACGGTGTGCGCCACGCGGTGGCCCGCGTCGGCGGCCCAGAACTTGGCGGTGTGCACCGCCTCCGCCGCGGGCAGGTCCTCCGACAGCAACCATGCCGCCTGGGTTACCGCCAGGCGCAGGCCCTGGACGTCGATGTAGGCGTCGGCGAGCCGCTGGGCGACGGCCTGGAAGCTGCCGACCGCCTTGCCGAACTGCTCACGCTCCCTGGCGTACTCGGCGACCAGATCGAGCGCCCGTTCCAGGGTGCCGAGCTGCGAGGCGCTCAGGCCGAGCCAGGCGCGGGTGAGGATCCAGTCCAGGATCGCCGCGCCGTCGGCGACGGCGCCGACGAGTTCGGCGGGCGTATCGGTGAACTCGACCGCGAACTCCGGGCTGCGGTCGACGACCTGCTGCGGAGTCACCGTCGCCGTCGCGGGATCGACCAGGAACACCGCGGTCGTCCCGGACACCGTGGCGGGCACCAAAATTCGCTCCGCCCGGTTCGCGAAGGGCACGGTGGTCTTGGCGCCGGTCAGCCGCCAGCCATCGGCGGTCTCCACGGCGGTGGTGGTCGGCGTTGCGGGTTCCCAGTTGCGTTCCTCGGCCAGCGCCACCGTGAGGATGACGCTGCCCGCGCCCGCCCGGGTGGCCAGATCCTGTTGCGCCGCATCGCCGAATCGCGCCAGCGCGCCCGCGCCGAGCACGATCGACCACAGGTACGGCACGGCCGCGAGATGCTTGCCCAGCTCACGCAGGATGGCGGTCTGCTCGAGCGCGCCGAGGTCACTGCCGCCGACCGCCTCGGGCAGTGCCGCCGCGAGCACACCGGTCTCGGCCAGCGAACTCCACAGGGGCTGGTCGAACCGCTCGGTGCCCGCTCCCGCCTCGCCGCCCCGGCTGTTGTCGAGCTCGCGCAGCCGATCGGCGGTGACCAGTTTGCCGCACACCTCGCCGGTCAGCCGGCCGAGATCGAGTTGGGCTTCGGTGGGGGTGAAATCCATGGTGGGTCCCTGCTTTCGATCAGCGCGCAGCGGCGGGCTGCTTGAGGGCGGTCATGGCGATGATGTCGCGCTGCACCTCGTTGGTGCCGCCGCCGAAGGTGAGGATGAGTGCCGCGCGGTGCATCCGCTCCAGGCGTCCGCGCAGTTGCGCGCCGGGGGAGTCCTGGCGCAGGTAGGCCTGCGGGCCGAGCACTTCCATGAGCAACCGGTAGGCCTCGGTGGCCAGTTCGGTGCCGTACACCTTGCAGGCCGAGGCGTCCCACGGCCGCGGGGCCGCGTCGCCGCCCGCGTCCGCCCGGCTGGCGATCTCCCAGTTCAGCAGTTTGAGGTATTCGACCTTGGCGTGCACCTTGGCCAGGTTGAGCTGCACCCATTCCCGATCGATCACGCGGGAGCCGTCACCGGCCTTGGTGTCGCTCGCCCATTCGACGGTCTGGCGCAACGCCAGTGCCAGCGGCGCGGCCGAGGTCAGCGCGACGCGCTCGTGATTGAGCTGGTTGGTGATCAGCGCCCAGCCGCCGTTCTCCTGGCCGACCAGCGCGCTCGCGGGCACCCGCACGTCCTGGTAGTAGGTGGCGCTGGTGTCCGGCCCGGCCATGGTGTGCACGGGCGTCCAGGAGAAGCCCTCGGCGGTGGTCGGCACGATGAGCATGCTGATGCCCTTGTGCTTCTTGGCCGCCGGATCGGTGCGCACCGCCAGCCAGACGTAGTCGGCGTAGGCGATCAGGCTGGTCCACATCTTCTGGCCGTTGATCACGTAGTCGTCGCCGTCGCGTACCGCGCTCGTGCGCAGGCTGGCCAGGTCGGTGCCCGCGCCCGGCTCGGAGTATCCGATCGAGAAGTGCAGTTCACCGGCCGCGATCTTGGGCAGGAAGAACTTCTTCTGTTCCTCGCTGCCGTAATGCATGATCGTGGGCGCGACCGAGTTGATGGTCAGGAACGGCACCGGCGCGCCCGCGATCGCGGCCTCGTCGGTGAAGATCAACTGGTCCATCGTGGGGCGGTCCTGGCCGCCGTATTCCTTGGGCCAGCCCAGCGCCAGCCACCCGTCGTGGCCCATCTGCTGAACCACCTCGCGGTACACGTTGCCCTGCCCGTACTCGCCCGTCTGCGCACTCAGGGCCTCCCTGCGTTCGGGAGTGATGAGCCGCGCGAAGTAGTCGCGCAACTCCGCGCGCAGCTGCTCCTGTTGCGGCGTGTACGCAATGCGCATGGCAATACCTCATGGGGGGTGGTCGGCCGACGGAGCTTACGGAGTCGGCGGGGTGGACAGGACCGAGCCTTCGTTGGATCGGGTTCCCCCGATCATTGCATATGGACTGAAACATGTTCCAGTATTGATACTGAATCCCCCCGATGCCGCCCCGGTGGAGCGGATCGGCTTGTTAGGCTTCGGCCAGAGCGGTGGTAAAGGAGTTGCCATGAAGATCAGTGTCGATCCGGATCAGTGCGAAGCGAATGGAATCTGTGTCGGAATCGCCCCCGACGTGTTCGAACTCGATGACGAGGACGTACTGCACATCGCGAACGCCGACGTGCCCGACGATCGGCTCGCCGATGTCGAGGACGCCGTGGCGCAGTGCCCCAAGGCGGCGCTGCGTCTGCAGTGAACGACCCTTGCCGTAAGTTGGAACACGTTCTAGAGTCGGCCGCGTGAGCAATGATCTGAGCCTGGCGGGCCGAGTAGCGATCGTGACCGGCGGCGGCGCCGGACTTGGGCGGGCCGAAGCGCTCGCGCTGGCCGGGGCGGGCGCGTCGGTCGTGGTCAACGACCTCTCGGAGTCGGACGCGGTCGCCGACACGCTGGGCGAGATCCGGGCGCTCGGCGCCAAGGCGGAGTTCGTCGCGGGCAGTATCGCCGAGCGTGCGACCGCCGATGCGCTCATCCGCACCGCGGAGGAGTCTTTCGGGTCGGTCGACATCGTGGTCAACAACGCGGGCATCACCCGCGACCGGATGCTGTTCAACATGTCCGACGAGGACTTCGACGCCGTGCTCGCGGTGCACCTGCGCGGTCATTTCCTGTTGTCGCGCAATGCCGCCGCCTACTGGCGCGGCAAGTCGAAGCAGGCGGGCGCGCCGGTCTACGGCAGGCTGGTCAACACCTCGTCGGAGGCCGGATTGCTCGGCCCGGAGGGGCAGGCGAACTACGGCGCGGCGAAGGCGGGCATCACCGCGCTGACCCTCTCCGCCGCGCGGGCGCTGTCGCGCTACGGAGTGCGCGCCAACGCGATCGCTCCGCGGGCGCGAACCGCGATGACCGAGGCGGTGTTCAGTCCCGCTCCCGAGGGTGGGGTCGACCCGCTGTCGCCCGAGCACGTGGCCCGGCTGGTCGCCTACTTGGCTTCGCCGGCGGCGGATGCCGCGAACGGGCAGCTGTTCATCGTCTACGGGGGGATGGTGGCGCTCATGGCCGCGCCGGTCGTCGAGCGCCGGTTCGACGCGGACGCGGGGCAGTGGTCGGCCCAGGAGCTGGCCGACACGCTGGGCGGCTACTTCGCCGATCGTCCGGATGGGCGAACCTTCTCGGCATCCTCGCTGACCGAGCTGGGGTGAGTGGGGGCGGGGCGCCGCAGATGCGCTACTGATCAGCTGTCCAACTGTTGATCAAGGGATCGGCGCTTGGTAGACATAGGGACGGGTTATGTCCTACCTCACAAAGGTGGGATCATTTCTCACTGACACCGGTTCCAAATTTATATGCCGATCTTTCGAAATATTGCACGTCAAATGTGCGAAAAGGGCTACCGGCAACACGGTGAACATGTTCTAATCGTTCCGGCGGTGCGGCCACGGTTGATTCGCGCCGTGTGCTGTGTACGCCGGTTGAGCAAGGAGGATCGCGGATGAACGAGGTCCTTGCCGTGCCGTTGCGGGCAGTCGGTGGATTCTTCGAACTCACCGCCGATGTCGCACGCGCCAGCGTGCGCAGACCCTTTCAATGGCGGGAGTTCATCGACCAGTCCTGGTTCATCGCGCGGGTCTCGATCGTGCCCACATTGCTGGTGGCCATTCCGTTCACCGTTCTGGTGAGCTTCACGCTGAACATTCTGTTGCGCGAGATCGGCGCGGCCGACCTCAGCGGGGCCGGAGCGGCTTTCGGCGCGGTCACCCAGGTAGGGCCGATCGTCACCGTGCTCATCGTCGCGGGGGCCGGCGCCACCGCGATCTGCGCCGACCTGGGCGCACGCACCATTCGCGAGGAAATCGACGCGATGCGAGTGCTGGGCATCGATCCGGTACACCGCCTGGTGGTGCCCCGGGTGCTCGCCTCGATGTTCGTCGCGCTGATGCTCAACAGCCTGGTGTGCACCATCGGCATAGTCGGCGGATTTCTGTTCTCGGTGTATCTGCAGGACGTGAACCCCGGCGCGTTCGTCAATGGCATCACGCTGCTCACCCATCTGCCCGAGCTGATCATTTCGGAGGTGAAAGCCGGGTTGTTCGGGCTGATCGCCGGACTGGTCGC
This sequence comes from Nocardia gipuzkoensis, assembly GCF_021183645.1. NCBI lineage: Bacteria > Bacillati > Actinomycetota > Actinomycetes > Mycobacteriales > Nocardiaceae > Nocardia > Nocardia gipuzkoensis. The sequence continues at coordinate 3,510,950 of NZ_CP089225.1, forward strand.
CTGTTATCTGGGCCTGAATGTCAAAGGTGGTCCCAAGAGTGTCGGTGATGCGGTGAATCAGACCGTAGTCTTCGCTTTTATGGCCCTGTTCGTCGTGAACGTGGTGGTCACCGCCGTCGGCATCAAGTTCACGGCGCGGTGACGCGATGGCCTTCGTTATCGAATCCCGCTTTCCCCGCACCGTTCGCCGGATGCGCCGGATGTCGGACTCGCTCGATTCGCTCGGCAAGCATGCCGTGTTCTACGCCCAGGCGATCGGGGCCATTCCACGGGCGCTGATCCACTATCGCACCGAGACCATCCGGTTGATCGCCGAGATCAGCATGGGTACCGGTGCGCTGGCGGTGATCGGCGGCACGGTGGTGATCGTCGGGTTCCTCACGCTGTTCGCGGGCGGCACCATCGCCGTGCAGGGCTACAGTTCGCTGGGCAATATCGGCGTCGAGGCGCTGACCGGCTTCTTCGCGGCGTTCATCAACGTGCGCATCGCGGCGCCGGTGATCTCCGGCATCGGCCTGGCGGCCACCATCGGGGCCGGCTCGACCGCGCAACTGGGCGCGATGCGGGTCGCCGAGGAGATCGACGCGCTGGAGTCGATGGCGATCCGGCCGGTGCCCTACCTGGTCGCCACCCGCGTGCTGGCCGGGATGATCGCGATCGTCCCGCTGTACGCGCTCGCCGTGATCGCCTCGTTCCTGGCCAGCCGGTTCGCCACCGTGGTGATCTACGGGCAATCGGCGGGCGTCTACGACCACTACTTCTCCACGTTCCTCATCCCCAGCGACATCCTCTGGTCCTTCGCCCAGGCGATCTTCATGGCCTTGGCGGTGATGATGATCCACACCTACTACGGCTACAACGCCGCGGGCGGGCCGGTCGGCGTGGGCGTCGCGGTGGGTAACGCGGTGCGCGCCTCGCTGGTCGCGGTGGTCACGGTGACCCTGCTGATCTCGCTGGCCATCTACGGCACCTCCGGCAACTTCCATCTCTCCGGATAAGCGACATGGCGGAATCGAAGCAAACGGAAAGCGGCCTCGTGCGGGCGCTGCGCGGCGGGCTCGGCCTGAAACTGGCCGGTGCCGCGATGGTGCTCGCGCTGGTCGCGATCGTCGCGGTCGCGTTGATCATGTTCGTCGGCGGGTTCACGCCGACGGCCACCGTGACGGTGGACGCGCCGCGCAGCGGCCTGGTGCTGGACCCGGACGCCAAGGTGAAGGTGCGCGGTGTGGAGATCGGCCGCGTCGCGTCCGTCGACCACACCGACGAGGGCGCCAGACTGAAACTGGCTCTCGATCCGGATCTGTTGCGGCTGGTGCCGTCCAACGCGGACGTCGACATCAGGTCCACCACGGTGTTCGGCGCGAAGTACGTCAACTTCGTCGTCCCGCGACAGCCGTCGTCCACGCCGCTGCAGCCGGGCGCGACCCTGACCGCGCAGCGGGTGACCGTCGAGTTCAACACGCTGTTCCAGCATCTGTCGGATGTGCTCGCCAAGATCGAGCCGGAGAAGCTGAACGCGACGCTGTCGGCCCTCGGCACGGCACTGCAGGGCCGTGGGCAGAAGCTCGGCGAGCTACTCGAGCAGAGCGACGCCTACCTGCGCGACATCAACCCCTACCTGCCCACGCTGCAACAGGATCTCGCGAAGACCGGAGAGGTCACCGACCTGTACGCGGACACGGTGAACGACCTGCTGCGCACCGTGGACAACTTCACGGTCACCAGCAAGACCCTGGACCAGGAGCAGGACAGCCTCGACAACGTCCTGGTGAATCTCACCGGGCTGGCCGACACCACCGGTGCGGTTCTGCGCGAGAACGAGAACGACCTCGGCACGGCATTGGATCTGCTGCGCCCGACCACCGGGCTGCTGGAGGATTACGCGCCCGCGCTGTACTGCCTGATCGGCGGCCTCGGCAAGGCGCTGCCGCTGGGTGAGGCGGTCTTCGGCGGTCTGCAGGAAGGTGTGGCGCTGAACACCGGCTTCATGTACGGCGCGAAGCCGTACACCTACCCGGAGGATCTGCCCAAGGTCAACGCGACCGGCGGCCCGCAGTGCGCGGGCCTGCTGGACCGGGAGCCGGGCAGCCACGCGGACTACGTCGTCACCGACACCTCGGAGGGGCATGTGTACACGCCGTCGACGACGCTGACGGTCAACCCGCCGAAGATCTTCCAGATCCTGTTCGCCGGACTGCCGGGGGTGCCGCGCCCGTGAAGAACACTGCGACCACCGTCAAACTGGCCATCTTCACGCTCGTGATGTCGCTGATCTTCGCCGGCCTGGCGGTCGTGTTCAGCCAGATGCGCTTCGCACGGGAGCACGGCTACCACGCCGTGTTCACCAGTTCCTCGGGCGTACTGCCCGGGGCGAAGGTGCGCATCGCGGGCGTGCCGGTCGGCTCGGTCACCTCGGTGCGGGTGGGCAAGGACTACCTGGCGCACGTCGAGTTCGACGTCGACCGCAAGTACCGGCTGCTCACCAGTACCCGCGCGGCGATCAAGTACGAGAACCTGGTCGGCGACCGCTACCTCGAGCTGTCCGAAGGGCCGGGCTCGAATCGTGTGCTGCAGCCCGGCGGCACCATCGTCAAGGAACAGACCGCGCCCGCACTCGACCTGGACATGCTGCTCGGCGGCTTCCGGCCGCTGCTGCGCGGCCTGGACCCCGGCCAGGTGAACGACCTGACCAACGCGCTGCTGCAGATCTTCCAAGGCCAAGGTGGCACGCTGGTGTCCCTGCTCAACAGCGGCGGGTCCTTCGCCAAGACGCTGGCCGACCGCGACGCGCTGATCGGCAGCGTGATCGACAACCTGAACGCGGTGCTGCAGACCATCGATCAGCGCGGCGACCAATTCGCCACCACGATCGCCGAACTGCAGCGGCTGATCAGCGGACTGGCGGCCGACAAGGACCAGATCGGCGACGCGATCCCGCGGATCGCCGGGGCCACCGGCGACCTGACCGACCTGCTCGCCCAGGCTCGCCCCGATCTGCAGGGCACCATCGAGCAGACCGGACGCCTGGCCACCAACCTCGACGCCGGGTCGGACACCGTCCAGTGGGTCCTGGAACGGCTGCCGGCGACCTACCGCCAGCTGATCCGCATCGGCGCATACGGCTCCTTCCTCCAGCTCTACGTCTGCTCGACGAACTTCCTGGTGGACGGCCCGAACGGACAGACGATGAAGATCAACATGCCCGGGGCGCAGACGACCGGAAGGTGTGCGGACAACCGATGAACGAGCAGCGATCACCCGCCATCACCATCGGCATCGTCGGCCTCGTGCTCGCGGTGGCGGTGGCGCTGTCGGCACTGCAATTCGACCGGCTGCCGTTCATCCGTTCCGGCGCCACGTTCACCGCCTACTTCGCCGACGCGGGCGGCCTGCTTCCCGGCGACCCGGTGCAGGTCGCGGGCGTGCGCTCCGGGCGGGTCGAGAAAGTCGGCCTGGACGGCGCGAAAGTGCTCGTCCGGTTCACCCTCGCGGAATCGATCGTGCTGGGCGAGAAGACCTCCGCGGCGATCAAGACCAACACGGTGCTCGGCCGCAAGTCGCTGGAGGTGACGCCGTCCGGTCCCGGCGCGTTGCGCGCCGACGACACCATTCCGCTCGAGCGCACCACCTCGCCCTACTCGCTCAACGAGGCGTTGAGCGACCTGGCGGGCACGGTGCACGACCTGGACATGGATCGGGTCGACCAGACCCTGGACGTGCTCTCGGAAACGTTCGCCGACACACCGGCGCCGCTGCGCTCGGCGCTCGACGGCGTCACCGCGCTCTCGCGCAGCATCAACGCGCGCGACCAAGCGCTGACCGATCTGCTGAAGCGGGCGCAGAACGTCACGAAGATCCTCGCCGACCGCGGCAACCAGATCAACGCGCTGCTGCTGGACGGCAACGAACTGCTCGGTGAGCTGGACCGGCGGCGCACCGCGCTCGGGCAGCTGATCGTCTACGTCAACGGGCTGGCCCAGCAGCTGTCCGGCCTGGTGGCCGACAACGAGGCTCAGCTGCGGCCCGCGCTCGACAAGCTGAATTCGGTGGTGGCGCTGTTGCAGCGGAACAAACAGAACCTCGCCGACGCACTGGACGGGCTCGGCCCGTTCGCCGCGGCCCTGGGCGAACAGGTCGGCAGCGGCCCCTACTTCCAGGCGTACGTGATCAACGCCGCGAGCAAGACGCTCCAGCCGCTGGTGGACGCGCTGGTGTGGCCGCAGCACCTGCCGAGCGATCTGCAGAGCTACCTCACGCCGCCCCCGTCGATCGAACCCGCGATACAGGAGCCGCCGCGATGAAACTTCCCCGCTGGGCGCTGGTGCTGGCCGTGGTGGTCGTCGCGGCGCTCGTGGTCGCCGTCGCGTGGACCGGCCTGACCCGGATCGGAACCACGAAGGTCACCGCGTATTTCTCGTCCACGTCCGGCCTGTACGCGGGCGACGACGTGCGAGTGCTCGGCGTCAAGGTCGGCCGGATCGACGCGATCGAACCCGGCGCCGACCGGGTGAAGGTGACGATGACCCTCGATCGCGGCATCGATGTGCCCGCCGATCCGAAGGCGGTGATCATCTCGCCTTCGCTGGTCTCGGCGCGCTTCATCCAGATCGCGCCCGCCTACACCGGCGGCCCGAAGCTGGCCGACGACAGTGTGATCCCGATCGAGCACACCGCGGTGCCGGTCGAATGGGACGACATCAAGGCGGAGCTGTCCAAGCTGGCCACCGCGCTCGGCCCGGTCGGCGACGACAAGCAGGGATCGTTCGGCCGCTTCGTCGACACCGCCGCCGACAACCTGGACGGCAACGGGCAGCGGTTCCGCGACACCCTGCGGGAACTGTCGGCCACGTTGAGCACGCTGTCCGACGGCCGTACCGACCTGTTCGGCACGGTGCGCAACCTGCAGAAGTTCGTGGAGGTGCTGTCGGCGAGCAACGAGCAGATCGTGCAGTTCGGCGGACGGCTGGCATCGGTGTCCTCGGTGCTGGCCGGAGTCTCCACCGACCTCGGTGCGGGACTGGACAATCTGGATGCGGCGATCGTCGACGTGCGCCGGTTCATCGACGGCAGCGGCGCCGAGCTCACCGAGGGTGTGCAGCGGCTGGCCGACGCCACCCAGGTGCTGGTGGACAAGCGGCCGGAACTGGAACGAGTCCTGCACTCCGGCCCGACCGCGCTGGTGAACTTCTACCAGATCTACAAACCGGCCCAAGGCACCCTGACCGGCGCGATCGCGCTGAACAACCCGGCCGACCCACTCGGATTCCTGTGCGGTTCGGTCCGCGCGCTGGAGACCAACGATTCCGATCGCAGCGCCGACCTCTGCGCGCAGTACCTGGCGCCGGTGATCAACAGCCTGAGCATGAACTACGTGCCGATCATGACCAACCCGGCCAGCGGCGTGACCGCGTTCCCCGATCAGCTGGTGTACACCGATCCCAGTCTGGCCGGGCAGGTCGCCAACCAGACGCCGGCGCAGCCGCGGCCCGCTCCGGTGAGCGTGCCGGACGGCATCGCCGGACTGGCCATTCCCGGAGGAGTGCGATGATGCCGACGCGGCGATTGCGCCGCACCGCCGCCGTCGCGGTGGGGCTGGCGGTGGCGCTCGGCGTCTCCGGCTGTCAGTGGGACGGACTGAACTCGCTGCCGATGCCCGGCACCGAGGGCACCGCGCCCGGCTCCTACGAAGTGCGCATCCAGATGCCGAACGTGACCACGCTGACCCAGAATTCGCCGGTGCGCGTGCACGACGTGACGGTCGGCACGGTCTCGAAGATCGAGGTGGAGGACTGGCACGCGCTGGTCACCGTCATGCTGAACCCGGACGTGCTGCTGCCGGCGAACACCGTCGCCAAGATCGGCCAGACCAGTCTGCTCGGGTCCAACCATCTCGAGCTCGCCGCGCCGACCGATCAGCCTCCCGAAGGTCAATTGAAAGCGGGCGACGTCATCCCGCTGGCGCGGGCCGGGATCTTCCCGACCACCGAGCAGGTGCTGTCCTCGCTGTCGGTGGTGCTCAACGGCGGCGGCGTGGCGCAGCTGGAAACCATCACCCGCGAACTGAATTCCGCGCTCACCGGGCGGGAGGAGGCCATCAGGGACCTGCTGCCGCAGCTGAACGAGCTCACCACCAACCTGGACCGCCAGACCGGCGACATCATCGCCGCGATGAGCGGGCTGGACCGGCTCGGCGGTCAACTGGCCCAGCAGCGCGACGTGGTGGCGGCGGCCATCGAGCAGATCCATCCGGCGTTGACCGTGCTCGCCGACCGCAGGGCGAACATCACCAGGGCACTCAGCGCGCTGGGCGAGCTCAGCGACGTCGTCCGGCGCATCGTCGCCGCCAGCGGCGACGACCTGAAGGCGAACCTGAACAGCCTCGTGCCCGCGCTGAAGTCGCTGTCGGACACCGGCAGCAACCTCACCGAGGCGCTGAAGATCCTGGCCACCTTCCCGTTCCCGATGAAGAACCTGGACCACGCCATCAAGGGCGACTATCTGAATCTGTTCATGACCGTGGACATCACCGGCAAGCGGCTGGATTCCAACTTCCTCACCGGAACACCGCTGGGCGGGCGGTTCGGCGGCGTGGAAGGCGCCCTCGGCAGCTTCGCGCCGGGGACGGCCGCGCAGAACGGTGATCCCGCCACCGGACCGTTGCAGGCGCCGCCCCCGGCGGCGAGTCAGCCGCCGCCGTCCATTCCGGGGTTGCCGCCGATACCCGGCCTGCCCGCGATACCCGGGCTGACCGTGCCCATGCCGGGCAACACCGCGCCGCAAGGGGGTCCGGGACAGTGACGCTCACCCGGTTCGTTCGTACCCAGCTGATCATCTTCTCCGTGCTGACGGTGATCGGCCTGGTGGTCATGGGCGGCACATACGTGAAGCTGCCCGCGATGTTCGGCATCGGCCGCTACGAGGTCACCGTGCAGCTCGCCGCGACCGGTGGTCTCTACCCGACGGCGAACGTCGCCTACCGCGGCACGAATGTCGGCGTGGTGAAGGAGGTCCGGCTCACCCCCGTCGGCGTCGACGCGAAACTGTCCATCGGCAGCGACTACAAGATCCCCTCCGACGTCGACGCGTGGGTGCGCAGCGTCTCCGCGGTCGGCGAGCAGTACGTGGACCTGGTGCCCGCCGAGAAGCGTACGGGCGGAAATCTGCGCGATGGCAGCGTGATCCCGGTCGAGCGCACCAAGCTGCCGCAAGACGTCGGCGCGCTGCTCGACCAGGCCGACCGGTTGCTGTCGAGCGTCGCGGACACCAGGTTGCGGCAGGTCATCGATGAGGCGTTCCTCGCCTTCAACGGCGCGGGACCGGACCTCCAGCGGTTCATCGACTCCGCGTCGCTGCTGGTGCAGGAGGCGCAGGCCAACGCCGAACCCACCAAACAGCTGCTCGACCAGATCGGACCGCTGCTGGACACCCAGACCCGCTCGGACGCCGCGATCCGTTCCTGGACCGCCGATCTGGCGACGGTCACCGATCAGCTGCGCGGCCACGACCCCGCACTGCGCGGCATCCTGCGCGAGGGCCCCTCGGCCATGCAGCGGGTGACCAACCTGTTCGACGATCTGCGTCCGACGCTGCCGCTGCTGCTGTCGAACCTGGTCAGCGTCGGCCAGGTCGCGGTCACGTATCACGCGGGACTCGAGCAGATCTTGGTGGTCTACCCGCCGCTGGTCGCTGCGCTGCTCACCGCGGTACGCGGCCCGCTCGAATACGGAGCCCTGGTCGACTTCATGGCGGTGGTCAACGACCCGCCCGCCTGCACCACCGGCTTCCTTCCGCCGGACCAGCGTCGCTCGCCGAGTGAACTCGACACCCCGCCCACCCCCGCCGGCCTGTACTGCAAGGTGCCGCAAGACGCTCCCGAGGCGGTGCGCGGCATCCGGAACACGCCGTGCGCCGAGGTGCCCGGTGTGCGCGCCCCGACGCCGGAAATGTGCCGGACCGGGTACGTTCCGTTGGGTGACAATCCGCCGTTCGGGCCGCCGCGGCCGGTCGCGCCCGCGGCGTCGTCCGCGGATGAGCCCCCGGCCGTCGCACCGGCGAGTTACGGCGGCGACACACCAGCCACCGCGCGAGCGTACGACCCGTCCACCGGCGTGTACATCGGCACCGACGGGCGGACGTACCGACAGGGTGATATCGGACCGGGCGGTTCGGGCACGGTACCGTCGAGCTGGCAGGCGATGCTCGAGGAGCAGCAACGATGAGTGAGAGCAACGGAGAAGGTCACCGCTCGCGGCGGCGTGCGGTGCGCTCGGCCGGGCCCCCGGTCGAGGAGAACGCGACCGCCACCGCCACCGGCGCCGAGACCGCGACCGACGCGAAGGCCGTGACCGCCACTGACGCGAAGGCCGTGACCGCCACTGACGCGAAGACCGTGACCGCCACTGACGCGAAGACCGTGACCGCCACTGACGCGAAGACTGCGGCCGCCGACGAGGTGAAGACTGCGGCCGCCGACGAGGTGAAGACCGCGCCAGCCGAGGTATCCGACGGCTCCGCGGCCGGAACTGCCGTTGCGGACAACGAGCCGAGTTCGCTCGCCGCCGAGTCGAGCCCGCCGAGCGCACCGGCACCGGCCACGGACGACTCGACCGCCGATGCGGACGACGCGACGGTCACCATGACGAAACCCGCTGCCGAGTCGTCGTCCACCGAGCAGAAGCCCGGCGCGAGCAAGGGCCGTGGCCTCCCGCGCATTCTCGCGATGGCAGCGGCCGCGCTGCTGGTCATCGCGCTCGTCTGCGGCGCGACCCTCTCGGTGCTCGCCACGCGCTCAGCACACGAACGCGACGAGCGCCGCGCGGAATACGTGGAAACCGCCAGGCAGGCGATCGTCAACCTGACCACCATCCGCGCCGATTCGGCGAAGCAGGATATCGACCGGATCCTCTCGCTGGCCTCCGGCGAGTTCAAGACCGAGTTCGACGGCCGGGTCGATCCGTTCACCAGCATCGTGCAGCAGGCCAAGGTGGTCTCCACCGGCGAGATCGTGGAAGCCGCGCTGGAGAGCGACGACGATCGCTCCGGACGGGTGCTGGTCGCCGCCAAGCAGTCGCTGACCAATGCCGGCCAGGCCGAGCCGCAGACCAGGTACTACCGGTTCCGGGTCACCGTCTCCCGCGGTGATTCCGGGCTCACCGTCTCCGATGTGGAGTTCGTGGCATGAACGGTCAGGCCTGGAGGCGGCAGCGGAGCGTGACCACGGAGGGCCCCGTTCATGCCGGAGAGGACACAGCATGAACGGTCAGGCCTGGAGGCGGCAGCGGAGCGTGACCACGGAAGGCCCCGTTCCTGCCGGAGAGGACACAGCATGAACGGAATTCGAGGCAGGATCCTGCTCGCGCTCCTCGGTGTGGTGGTCGCCGTAGCCGCGGTGATCGGCGGCGTCAACGGGTACCGCTACTGGGACGACCGGCAGGCCGAGCAGTCGCGCAAGGACGCGGTCGCGACGGCGGGCCGCACCGTCGAGGCCATGTTCACCTACAACCCGCAGACCGTGGACACCGAGCTGCCCAAGTCCGCCGACAACTTGACCGGCGACTTCCGCGCGGACTACCTGACCCTGATCGAGAAGCAGATCGCGCCGGGCGCCAAGGAGAAGCAGCTCACCGTCACCGCGACCACGCAGGCGGGCGGTGTCATCTCCGCCGACAGCTCGCACGCGCAGGTCCTGCTGTTCCTCAACCAGGTCATGACGAGCAAGGACACTCCGCAGGGCACCACCACCGGCAGCCGCGTGCGCGTCGCCTTGACGAAATCGGACTCGCGCTGGCTGGTCGAAGCGGTCACGCCGGTCTGAGCCCGCGGCGAGGCGCTAGGACGACTCCGAGGACGGCCGGCGCGGCAGCCGCACCGTGAACGTCGTCCCGGCCTCGGTCGAACTGCGCACTCCGACCTCGCCGCCATGTGCGGTGACCAGCGCTTGCACGATGGACAGGCCGAGCCCCGTGCCGCCGCTTGTTCGCGCGCGGGAGGTGTCGGCGCGATAGAAGCGCTCGAAGACGCGTTCGGCGTCCTCGGGCGGCAGTCCCGGCCCGGTGTCGGCCACCTCCAGCAGCACGTGCTCGGGGTCGGGCGCCAGTGCCACCGTCACCATCGCGTCGGGTGCGGTGTGCGTGACGGCGTTGTTCAGCAGATTGCCCAAGACCTGACGTAGTCGCGCCTCGTCGCCGACCACCTCGAGCGTCCCTTCGCCCGGTTCGATGGTCAGCTCGATGGTGCGGACGGGTCCGTCGGTGTGCCCGGCGGCGACCATGGCGCGCGCGTTGTGCACCGCGTCGCTGGCCACGGCGAGGAGGTCGACCGGGCCCAGTTCCAGCGGGCGCTGCGCGTCCAGCCGCGCGAGCATCAGCAGGTCTTCTACCAGCACACCCATTCGCTGGGATTCGCGCTCGATGCGGTCCATGAAAGTGGCGGGATCGTCCGTGGCGCCCTGGCGATACAGTTCGGCGAACCCGCGGATCGTGGTCAACGGGGTGCGCAGCTCGTGGCTGGCGTCGGCGATGAAGCGCCGCATGCGCTCCTCGGACCGGCGCGCCGCCTCCTCGGAAGCGGCGGTCGCGGTGAACGCGCGCTGGATCTGCGCCAGCATGCCGTTCAGTGACCTGGACAGCCGATCGACCTCGGTGTTCGTGCCGCGCACCGGGACACGGCGGTGCAGGTCGCCGCGGGCGATGGCCGCGGCGGTGCTCTCCACCCGGCGCAGCGGCCGCAGACTGCGCCGCACCACGAAGTACGCGATCACCGCCAGCACGGCCAGGACGATCGCCCCGACGATCAGCTCCAGCATCACGAGCCGGTGCACGGTGTCGGTGTTCTGTGTGAGCGGCAGCGCCACCGTCGTGGTGCCGTCCGGTGTGCGCACGGTCAGCGCGCGCCAGCGGATCGGACCTCCGTCCGTGGACCCGACCGTGTACGGACCCGTCCGTGGCGTGGCCGGCAGATCGGGTTCGGCCTCGTCGACACCGAATGCCTTCAGGAAGACCGCGCGTCCATCGGTGCGTATCGAGCGCACATAGAACTGGCTGGGGGCGTGGCGTGGTTCGGCGGGCAGCACCGGCGGTGGCGGCCCGCGCCTGGCCCATTCCATCGCGCCCTCCCGCAACTGCTGGTCGGTGCGGTCGGTGAGCTGCTGTTCCAGGGCCGAGGTGACCACCATGCCGGAGACCAGCAGGCCGAGCCCGGCGGTGAGCACCAGCAGCACCATCAACGTCACGCGCAGCGGGACCGAGGAGAGCAGGCCGGAAATCTTCGCGCGCGCCGTGACGATCCGGCCCGGGCTCATGTACCGCTCTTACGGTGCGGCGCGCGCATCACGTAGCCGACGCCGCGCAAAGTGTGGATCAGCCGGGTGTCGCCCGTGTCGACCTTCTTGCGCAGGTAGGAGACGTAGGTCTCCACCACGCCGACCTCGCCGCCGAAGTCGTAGCGCCACACGTGGTCGAGGATGCGCGGCTTGCTCAGCACGGTGCCCGCGTTGACCATGAAGTAGCGCAGCAGCGTGAACTCGGTGGGCGAGAGCGCCACCGGCTCACCCGCCTTCCACACCTCGTGGGTGTCGTCGTCGAGCTCGATGTCCTCGAAACGCAGACGCGAACTCTCCCGCTGCGGAGCGCCGTGACCGGCGCGGCGCAGGATCACCCGCAGCCGGGCCACCACTTCTTCCAGGCTGAACGGCTTGGTGACGTAGTCGTCGGCCCCGAGGGTGAGGCCGGTGATCTTGTCCTGCACGTCGTCGCGCGCGGTCAGGAACAACACGGGCGCGTCCACCCCGTCGGCGCGCAACCTGCGCAGCAGGCCGAAGCCGTCCATGCCGGGCATCATCACGTCCACGATGAGCGCCTGGGGGCGAAAGGTGCGCGCCTTGTCCAGCGCTTGCGCGCCGTCGGCCGCGGTGTCGACCTCGAAGCCCTGGTAGCGCAGGCTCACCGCGAGCAGTTCGACGATCATCGGCTCGTCGTCGACCACCAGGACCCTGGCTTCGGGTATCTGCTGCACGGACGCACCACTCATGGCTTCATGGTCCGGTATCCGCCTGCGAAGTTCCTGGACCGAAGCTGGGTGGTTCCTGTGAACGCGCGACTCAGCGTGGTTCGCGGTCCTCGGGATAGACGTCGTCGTCGGTGAGCAGCGCGCTGCCCGCGACTTGGTCCTGCGCCAAGGCATCGAGGAAGGCCCGTGCCCAGCGATCGACGTCGTGGGCCAGCACCTGCCTGCGCAGCGACCGCATCCGCCTGCGCTTGACGTCGCGCTCGTCCTCCAGCGCGGCGACGATGGCGTCCTTCACGTCGTCGAGGTCGTGCGGGTTGCACAGGTATGCCTGCCGCAGCTCGGCGGCGGCGCCGGTGAACTCGCTCAGCACCAGGGCGCCGTTGAGCCCGCTGTGACAGGCGACGTACTCCTTGGCCACCAGGTTCATGCCATCGCGCAGCGGCGTCACCAGCATGACGTCGGCGGCCACGAAGAACGCGATCAGCTCGTCGCGCGGAATCGGGCGGTGCAGGTAGTGCACCACCGGATAACCGACCCGGGCGAACTCGCCGTTGATCCGGCCGACCTGGCGTTCGATGTCGCCGCGCATCTGGATGTAGCTCTCGACCCGCTCGCGGCTCGGGGTGGCCAGCTGGATCATGACGGTCTCGGAGGGATCGACCCGGCCATCGATGAGCAATTCCTCCAGCGCGTTGAGCCGGATGTCGATGCCCTTGGTGTAGTCCAGCCGGTCCACGCCGAGCAGGATGTTCTTCGGGTTGCCGAGTTCGGCCCGGATCTTGGCGGCGCGCTCGCGCACCGACCTGCGCCGGGAGTGCTCATCCATCTCGGTGGAGGCGATCGAGATCGGGAACGCCCCGACCCGCACCGTACGGAACCCCACCTGGACGACGCCGAGCTTGGAGCGCACGCCCACCGAGCCGCGCGAGGTGGGCTGGCCGGCCAGCCTGCGGGCCAGGTAGAGGAAGTTCTGCGCGCCGCCGGGCAGGTGGAAGCCGATCAGATCGGCGCCGAGCAGGCCCTCCACGATCTCCGTCCGCCACGGCATCTGCATGAACAGCTCGACCGGCGGGAACGGGATGTGCAGGAAGAACCCGATGGTCAGGTCGGGGCGCAGCATGCGCAGCATCTTCGGCACCAGCTGGAGCTGATAGTCCTGGACCCACACGGTCGCGCCCTCGGCGGCGACCTTGGCGGTGGCCTCGGCGAAGCGCCGGTTCACGGTGACGTACGCGCTCCACCACCTGCGGTCGTAGACCGGCCGCACGATCACGTCGTGGTACAGCGGCCACAGGGTGCCGTTGGAGAAGCCCTCGTAGTAGTCGGCCACCTCTTTCGCCGACAGCGGGACCGGATGCAGCTCCAGGCCGTCCTCGATGATGGGGTCCACGTCGACGTCCGGGACGCCCGCCCAGCCGACCCAGCCGCCTTTGTTGTTGCGTAGGACCGATTCCAGGGCGGTCACCAAGCCGCCGGGGCTGCGTTTCCACCGGGTGCTGCCGTCGGGCAGTCGTTCGAGGTCGACCGGGAGCCGATTGGCGACGACGACGAAACCGGAGCCCGCGCCGGAGCCGGTGGTTCCCGCCGCGGTGTCAGCAGTCGAGGTTTCTCTGGCGTGCTCGGAGTCGTCGGAGGGGTTCATCTGGTCCACTCACGCATCCTTTGCGCGTTGCTGTATCCCGCTGGAGTTGTGTAGTCGACGTCGCCGTTGGCGTCGAGAACGAGGCTATTCGCCTCGAGCGTTCGGTCCAATACCCAACATGGACAACAACATCCGGCATTCATCGGCGTCCTCGGCGTATGCCGCGACCACCCGCTGCGCCTGACGCGCGGTTTCGTCGGCGAGCGGTTCCAGATCGTCGTCCGCAATGTCGTTCGCGCTGCCCTTCGCGGCCATCGTCAAGTCCTCCCGGCTTTAGTGCGCTCTTACCCTGCGAAAAGTCAATGGTATGCGACGCTGGGAGGTGCGCCCGCCGGGGCGTTGGCGCAAGCGTGGCACGCGCCACCAGGGCACCCCGGTCGGTGCGTCGCCCCCGCCGGTCCCTATACCGTGGGGGAGCAGCACCAACTCCACGAAAGGGTCGACATGCCGCTGGCCACGGTGAACGGGATTTCCCTCAACTATCAGGTGAAGGGCGACCGCGCCAGGGGCACCGACACCAAGGGCTCCGCGCCGCTCGTCGTCATGATCATGGGCACCGGCAGTCCCGGCCGGGTGTGGGAGCTGCACCAGGTTCCCGCCCTGGTCGCGGCCGGTTACCGGGTGTGCACGTTCGACAATCGCGGGATCGCGCCGTCCTTCGAGGCGGCCTCCGGCATGACCGTCGACGAGCTGGTCGCCGACACCGCAGCCCTGATCGAGTTCCTGGACGAGGGCCCGGCGCTGGTGGTGGGCACCTCGATGGGGGCGCGCGTCGCGCAGGAACTGGCGCTGGCCCGCCCCGAGCTGGTGCGCAAGGCGGTGTTCATGGCCGGGCACGGGCGCCTCGACCAGTTCCAGAAGACGCTTTCCCTCGGCGAACACGAGCTCGACGCCGCCGGGGTGAAACTGCCGCCGAAATACGAGGCGGCGATCACCGCGGTCATGAACCTCTCGCCCGCGACCATGGCCGAGCCGAACGCCGCGCGCGACTGGCTCGACCTGTTCGAGTTCACCGGCGGGCCGGTCTCGCCCGGTATCCGGGCGCAGCGGCGGATGGACCACGATTTCGATCGGGTGCAGGCCTACCGGGCGATCCGCGTGCCCTGTCTTTCGATCGGTTTCGCCGACGACCGGATGATTCCGCCGTATCTGTCCAGGGAGATCGCGGACGTGATCCCGGGCGCGCGGTACCAGGAGGTACCGGACGCGGGGCATTTCGGATATTTGGAACGGCCGGAGGCGGTCAACAAGATTCTGCTGGACTTCTTCGCGGGCTGATTGCGCGTCGGCGAGGCGACAGCGTAGGTAACCGCCCAGGCGTAACGTCTTGCTTGCTAGTGTCGAAACAACGCTCGGGCTCTCTCGGCGCCAGGGGTTGGCAGCAACCCGGCACCGTGTGAACCAGGAGCGATCCCGTACATAGCGCCAGTATCCAGTGAGGTGAAATTGAGCACCAACCCCTTCGATGATGAAGACGGCCGCTTCTTCGTCCTGGTCAACGACGAGGAACAGCATTCCCTGTGGCCCGCCTTCGCAGAGGTTCCGGCCGGATGGCGAGTCGTGTTCGGCGAGGACAGCCGTGCCGCCTGTGTCGAGTACGTGGAGAAGAACTGGACCGACATGCGTCCGAAGAGCCTGCGCGACGCCATGGCCGCGGACGATGCGGCCCGGCAGGGCGCCCAGTCCTGATCGGTCCGCCGAGTGCCGCGCCCACCGCGCGGCAGGTTCGCGGCTCTGTCTCGGCGCACGCCCGAGCGACCGCCGCCTGTGACGTCGTCGTGGGCGGGCCGGTCGCTCGGGTCTGAGCGGGGCCGTGAGCGATGCTCGATCTCGCTTCACTCGAAAGCGGTTGTCGGGTCGGGTCGCGTTCATCGCCGAACGCGGATTCCGTTTGTCACACAGACGGCGAGCCCGGTTATGATGACAACCGCTTTTCCCGCCTCCTTAGCTCAGTGGTAGAGCACTCGCCTTGTAAGCGAGCGGTCGTCAGTTCAATCCTGACAGGGGGCTCCGTCGGCCGCTGCGCGTCTGAAGCTCAGTGGTAGAGGCCGTGGCCCTCATTCTCGGTGCCGCTGCACCGTTTCGATCCACCACAACGTTGGCTCGGGTCTAGTTCTCAGACACCGACAGCTACCGCGTAGTGCTGACGCTTCAGGCTCATCGTGCTTGCAAACTCGAGCACTGGTGTAGATGCATTCACGCCAAGGTCTGAGAGGCTGGTTCCTGCGGTCTCGGTGGGATTCGCCGCCAGCAAGCCGCCGATCGCGCGCCAAGCCACCATGCTGGGCCCGTTCAGTACCATCCAGATTGCGTCGTGCGGGGTGATCTGGTCGAGGAGGAAGGCGACGTCATCGCTCGGCTCGCACACGACAGCGACAACGTCGCCGCTTGCTGTGGTGTGTTCGAAAAGCCACTCGATCTCTATGGGGTTCCGGTTGGCGAACGCCGGTGCTAGCACGTCGAACGCCTCGGCGCGGTCGAGTTGGTGCTCATCGAGCGCGGTGCGTACGAAGACACCCGCGACGATCGGCCGCTCGGTGTGCTCATGGATTGGTGGCAGCGCCTCGGGCTCCGCATCGAGCGCGAACGCCAGCGCTTCGCGATAGTCCTGCTTCGCTTCCGCGAGCGTGTCTGCGCCACCGAGGATGCTCTCGGGCATCGAATAGTATTGCCACTTCGGCCCAGCGTCCGGGCAGAAGCGGTACACAACAGTCTGTGCGCTCACTTACCCACCTCATTCCGGGCTTCGGAATCGGATAGACCGATGTCAACTACAAGGATACGTCGTAGGATGTTTCCGTTGATCTCGACGCCATCGTGGAACGCGAACGTGAACCTGCCGTTCTTGCCCTGGTACACGCGATGCGATCCACGTTGCCGGAGGGGAGGCCCGCAGTGTCGCTCGATGATCGCAACTACGTAACCTGCTTTCTTCGCAGGCCACCGATCCCCCAACTCGTTGGCCCCCTCCAGCTTCGGTTGCGTGCATCTAGGCGTGTCGAGCTTCTCGATCGTATCCGAGGCGGCGCGAAGCGTCGAGATTGCGAGCGACCTGTGGACGCCGGTGCATCGCTCGATGGATGGTCATCACAATCGACGCCTATGGGCGGCCGCCGGACGTGGCCTGATCCGGCAATCCTGACGGGGCGCCACCGACGCATGCGAACCTACCACTCGCGCTCCCTGTACGTGCTCTGGAGAAAGTGATGCGGCTACCGATCGAGTCGTTGGGGTTCGGTGCCGTGATGGCCGGCCGAAGCCTCTCCGGCGGTGCGGACGGAACCGAGGTCGACTCGGCTATAGGTGAAGTCGCGCCCGAGCAGTTCGCCGCTGCGCGGCGCCCGAGGATGCCAGGCAATTACTCGGGGATCTGGCTGTCCCGTTACGAGTACTACTCGTCCGGACAAGATGCGACGTTCACGGCTGTGCACCATGTCGTGGTGTTGCAGCACGACAGCCGGCTGACGGTGCGCTCCCTGCCGAACTCCGCGCAGTCCTCCATGGAGATGGACTTGACCGTTGACGGGCACGTCGCTACTGGCACATGGCGCGAGCACACCGCCCAGGACGGCTACTACCGCGGCGCCTACTACCACGGGGCTATCCAACTGCTGATCGAGCTGACCGGTGCCCGGATGGCAGGGAAATGGGTCGGCTTCGGCAAGAGTTTCGAAATCAACTCCGGGCCGTGGGAGTTGGTGTTGCAGGACTCCTCGACGGCCAAGGCCGCCATCGACGCCTACGACCGCCCGCCGGACCTGGCTTGACGGATGTCACGTCGTCGCGGCGTTGTCGCGACTCGGTTGGTCTCTGCCGGATTGTGTAGGGCCATCGTGTCACCGTGGAGGCATGGACGATGCGGGATCCGGGGTACATACCGCCAGAGATGCCCGGCCCCGCCTCGCCCGCGTTCATCGCGGCCGTGGCAGCTGCTCTTACACCCTGGCGGGCGACGATGCCGGAGCGCACACCACCATTCGCAAATTGTGGCGCAAGGTCCTGGCATTCAACGACGAACCTCTGAGCGCGCCGGGCACGCTGGAGAAGATACGGCCGCACTGCATCGGGGCTCATGCGCAACCACCCACAGGTCCACAGGACCGTCCGTGTACTCGCCCACGCCCGCCGCGGCACCGACTCCCTGGCCAGTTCGCCAAGTGGCCAACGTCAAGATCTGAACTGGCAGACCGGGTTACCCGGGCTGCCCGGTAGATGCAGTCGCTTGCGGGCATGGCGTGACCGCGCTGAACGAGTTCGGCCGAGACTTCCCGATGGCGAATGGGCAAGTGAGCCCTTTCCGGTTGCCGACGAACGCGTCCGGTTCGAATTCGTCTGTAAGCGTGGGACGATTTCTCATCCGAATCCGGATGGAATGGGCGAGAGAAAGGGGCGACCAGTATGGCGGGCGGTAGCGAACTACCAGCAGGTCTGATTACCGACCGACTGGAATGTTTTCGGCTACGAGTCTGTTTGTAGTCTGGTGTGCGCAAATAGGTCTCGCGACGAGCCGGTTCAGGTCACGCGCAAACACCGGATGGGCTACAAACGAAACATACTGGCATACTTCGCGCATACGCGGGAAAATCGACTGTGTCGGGTTCTCCATCTGCCGAAAGTTGCTGAGATGTACGAATACAACGCGTTGCCACCGACCGATACGCGGGCTCGTACGAACCAGGGGGTGTGCGATGACTGAGCTGATCGACTTCTCCGCCGCGCTCATCGAGCCACAAGCGATCAAGGACGCCGGATACGCGGGCGTCATAGGCTACTTCAGCGATTCCCGCCCGGGCACGAATTTCGGTGCGAAGCCGCTGCGGCGGGATTACTGCGACCGATTGCGCGCCCTCGGGCTGGAAATAGTGACCAATTACCAGTACGGCAAGGGTGAGACATCGGACTGGAAAGGTGGTTACGACGCGGGTGTGCATCATGCGCGGATCGCGCTCGATTACCATCTCGCGGCCGGGGGACCCGGCTTCCGTCCGCTGTATGCCCCCGTTGACGCGAATCCGTCGCTGAACGAGTGGAATTCGCTGATCGCACCGTTTCTGCGGGGCTGGGCATCGGTCGTCGGGTTGGAATGGACCGGCATGTACGGCAATGCCCGATGCATCGACTGGGCGCTCGAGGACGGCGTCGCCACCTGGTTCTGGCAACACAACTGGTCCGGCGATTCCTCGATCAACGGCGACCATCCGGCCGCGCACCTCCATCAGATCCGCATCGACCGCGATCGGGTCGCCGGTGTCGTGGTGGACGTCAACAAAGTTCTCGCCGACGACTACGGCCAGTGGTCGAAGGCCGTCCCGGATCAAGGAGGAGCGATGCAGAAGCCGGACTACGTCGAATTGGACCGAATGGGCAACTCCGCGTCCAGCCGTCACGGGGCGCGCATCGAGAACTTCCTGCTGCACACCCAGGAAGGCAACGGAACGGCCGAGAGCCTGGCCAACTATCTGAACAACCCGGCGAATGGGGTGAGCTACCACTACACGGTCCGTGATCGTGTGGTGGTCGACGTGGTCGACACCGATCTGGCCAGCTGGTCGGTGCTGGACGCGAACCCGTTCACGATCAACCTCTGCTTCGCGGGCAGCCGCGTGGCGTGGAGCCGGAACGACTGGCTGCGCATCCGCGACGACATTCGGATCGCGGCCTGGCTCGCGGTGCAGGACGCGCGCAAATACGGGTTCGACACGCACGTCATCGCACCGCCTTACCAGCGGCGCCAGGGGATCTCCGACCACAAGTACGTCACCGAGTGTCTCGGCATCGGCACGCACACCGACGTCGGGCCGAATTTCCCCTGGGACGTGTTCGCCGACGACGTGCGCGGCTTCGCCACCGGCGAGCCGGGCGGCTCGGAGCCGAACGCGATCAATGATTGCGCGGCCGCGAATCCGTGGCTCGGCGCCCGGATCACGAATGGCGAGATCGCGACGCCCGACGGCGCGGGCCGCTTCGCCCAATTCGAACACGGGTACATCTATTGGCATCCGGACACCGGTGCGCACGCCATCCCGGAGACGCTGTGGGGAAAATTCGAGGAACTGGGCTGGGAGGCCGGTCCGCTCGGCTACCCGATCACCGATCGCGCCGTCCTGTCCGAGAACGGCCAGGTGGCGGGTGAGGTGCAAGGCTTCCAGGGCGGCGCGCTCTACCGGCGGCAATCGAGCGACAGCGTGCACTGGGTGCACGGCGCGATCCGCGACCGCTGGAACCGCTCGGGTTTCGAGACCGGGCCGCTGGGCTGGCCGACGAGCGACGAGATCCCCTGGGACACGGGCGCCTATCAGGATTTCGAGCACGGCCGGATCTATTGGACCCCGAGCCAGACTTTGGCCACGGTCGCGGTCGGCGGAATCGATACACCCCTGCGCGATGTGGCGAGCTGACCCAGAGGCGGGCTAGTCGGGAACGTTGGCGCCGTGGCCGAGTTCGCGCAGTGCCTGCTTGATCTTGGCCTGGGCCTCGTCCAGGGACTCGGGGCTCGGATTCGGGTCGGCGCCGGAGATGTCGAAGTCGCCGAGTGAGAAGGCCGGGAACACGTGCACGTGCAGGTGCGGCACTTCCAGTCCCGCGATCAGCAGACCGGCCCGCGGGGCGTCCCATGCCGCGCGCACGGCCTGGCCGATCTTCTGGGCGACGGCGGACAGCCTGGCGAAGGTGTCGCCGTCGATGTCCTGCCAGTGGTCGATCTCCTTGCGAGGCACCACGAGCGTGTGACCGGGGGTGACCGGGGCGATGGTGAGGAACCCGACGAACTCGTCGTCCTCCCAGACGAAACGGCCCGGGAGCTGACCGGCGATGATCGCGCTGAAGACAGAAGCCATGTTCCGCAGCGTAGACCGGCCGGTGCGCCGAAGCGCCGGACCGGCCCCCGCTACACCGCGACGAAGTGCGACAGAATGCCCTGCACCTCGTAGATGTCGACCTGCCGGTTGAACCGCTTCAACAGCGGCTCGGTGGTGCCCGCGATCCAGATGGCCAGTTCGGCGTCCAGATCGAAGGTGCCCGCGGTCTCCACCGAGAAATGGGTGATCGCGCGATAGGGGACGCTGTGGTAGCTCACCTTGCGGCCGGTGACGCCCTGCTTGTCGATCAGGATCAGGCGGCGGTTGGTGAACAGCATCGCGTCGCGGACCAGCAAGTACGCTGCGTAGACCTGTTCGCCGTTGCCCAGGAGCTTGGCGTACTCCTGTTGCGCCTGCCCCGGCTCGATCCGGCCGGCGTTGCCCATCAGTCCGTCGATCAGACCCATTTGTCAGCACTTCCTTCGGTGCTCCGGTGGCAGGAGCGGTCAGGCCCCCGCACATGCCGGAAAGGACACAGTGGTCGGGTGCGGGCCCGATACGCCCACACCCGTTGTCCCCATTCATCATCCCCTTCCCGAGCACCGGCAGCGGCGAAGACGGGCAACGGCTCGTTTAGGCTGTCTGCCGTGCGTGTACTCGTCATCGGTTCCGGAGCCCGTGAACATGCCCTCGTCCTGGCGCTGCGCCGGGACCCCGCGGTGACCGCGCTCTTCGCCGCCCCCGGTAATGCCGGGATCGCCCAGCACGCGCAGGTGCGCCCGGTCGACCCGTGCGCTGCCGAGGACGTGGTCGCGCTGGCCACCGAGGTGGACGCCGACCTGGTGGTGATCGGCCCCGAAGTCCCGCTGGTGCTCGGCGTCGCCGACGCGGTGCGCGTGGCGGGCATCGCCTGTTTCGGCCCGTCGGCCGCCGCCGCCCGGATCGAGGGCTCCAAGGCCTTCGCCAAGGACGTGATGGCCGCCGCGGGTGTGCGCACCGCGCACAGCGAGGTCGTGGACAACCCCGCCGAGCTGGACGACGCGCTCGACCGGTTCGGTCCCACCTGGGTGGTGAAGGACGACGGACTCGCCGCGGGCAAGGGTGTCGTGGTGACCGCCGACCGCTCCGCCGCGCGCGACCACGGCGCCGAACTGCTCGAGCAGGGCCACCCGGTGCTGCTGGAATCGTTCCTGGACGGCCCCGAAGTGTCGCTGTTCTGCCTGGTGGACGGCGAGACGGTGGTTCCGCTCCTGCCCGCGCAGGACCACAAGCGCGTCGGCGACGGCGACACCGGACCCAACACCGGCGGCATGGGCGCCTACACCCCGCTGCCCTGGCTGCCCGAATCGACCCTCACCGCGATCGTCGAGGACGTGGTGAAACCCGTTGCCGCCGAACTGGTGCGGCGCGGCAGCGGATTCTCCGGCCTGCTCTACGCCGGGCTGGCGATCGGCGCGGCCGGTCCCGCCGTAGTCGAATTCAATTGCCGTTTCGGCGATCCCGAGACGCAGGCGGTGCTCGCGCTGCTGGACAGCCCGATCGGCGAGCTGCTGCACGCCACCGCCACCGGCACGCTGGCCCAGCTCGCCCCGCCGCGTTGGCGCGACGGCTCGGCGATCACCGTGGTGCTCGCCGCGGAGAACTACCCGGGCCGCCCGCGGCTCGGCGACGCCATCTCGGGCGCGGGCGAGGGCGCGTTCGACGAGCACGCGACGGTCCTGCACGCCGGCACCACGCAGCGCGAAGACGGCGCCTTGGTCTCCGCGGGCGGACGGGTGCTGAACGTGGTCGGCGTCGGCGCCGACCTCGTCGAGGCGCGTACGCGCGCCTACGACCGCATCGCCGCGATCAAACTGCCGGGCAGCCACTACCGCACGGACATCGGCTTGGCCGCCGTCGAAGGTCGCATCGAGGTCTGACCGGCGGTTCGGTCGGCGCACGTCTCGATGGCCGGACGGCCGGATCGGGAGCGCGTCGGCGACCGGTCGGCAGCGTCGGCGCGATCCGCTACGCCGACCCACGGCCGACCTGGGGGTCGTCGCCTTCGGGAGCCGATGCCCAGGCAACGGTGTGCGGAGTCGTCTCCGATGCCGCCGAGCGGCCGCCTGCGTTCCGGCTCAGCCGAACGTGAGTCCGCGCAGCGCCAGCCACTGCTGCGGGTCCACGTGCTGTCCGCCGACGATCACCTCGAAGTGCAGATGCGGGCCGGTCGAGTCGCCGCGGTTGCCCATGCGGGCGATCTGCATGCCCGCGGGCACCCGCTCGCCGACCGAGACGAAGAAGTCGTACATGTGCCCGTAGACGGTGACGCTGCCGTCGTCGTGGCGGATCCTTACCCACAGCCCGAAGCCTTGCGCCGGTCCCGCGTCGATGACCGTGCCGTTGGCGACCGCGTAGATCGGGGTGCCCATCGGACCGGCGATGTCGATGCCGTTGTGGAACGTGCCCCAGCGGGACCCGAAGCCGCTGGTGAAGATGCCGCGGGCGGGCAGGGCGAAGCCGGTGGTGCCGGGGATGGTCCCCGGCTGCACCGGAGCGGTTCCGGTCATCCACGGCTGACGCTCGCCCGCGACGGCGGCGGCAGCCTCGGCCTTGGCGCGTTCGAGCGTCGTGCGCGCGGCAGCCGCGACCACCGCCTGCTCGCGCAGCCGTTCACCGTTGGCGATCGCGTTCAGCAACCGGGTCACCGAGGGCGGGGTGTTCTGCATCTGAAGCGGATACGCGACAGCGACGCGCTGCGCGCGATCCGGAGCCGGCGTGCGATCGGTGACCGTCCCGGCGAAGGACGTGTCGCCCGCGGCGAACACCGCGGCCGCGGTGAGCCCGGCCAAGAGCACCTTGTGCTTGCGCGCCAGCGCGAGCAACTCGTCGCCGGTGGGTTTGCGCCGCCACAAATCGCGCGCGTCCGGCCTGCGCCCCCACCAGGCCCGCAGGTCGCGGCGGCGTGCCCACAGGGCGCGCGGATCGACCCTGCCGCCGCGCCCGAACAGCCGCTTGCGCGCCCGTCGTGGCAGGCGCGCGCGCCGATCACGCGGAATGACGCCGATACCGCCAACTCCGCGCACTCGGTCGAGCTCGTCTGGTCGAGACCTATCGAGCATCAGGCCGACCATAACCGCGACCGTGCGGTTGCGCGTGCTCTACCGTCTGTCGAGTGTCCAGAGAATCCCGCCGGTCGACCATTCCACCTTTCTACGTGATGGATGTCTGGAAAGCCGCCGCGGAACGCGCCCGAACCCACGGTGATGTGCTCGTTCTCGCCGCGGGACAGCCGTCGACGCCCGCGCCCGCGCCGGTGCTGCGCGCGACCCGGCTGGCCATCGAGTCCGAATTGCTCGGTTACACGGAGACTTTCGGCATCCTGGCGATCCGGGAAGCGATCGCCGAACACCATCGGGAGACCTACGGTTACCACGTCGCGCCGGACGACGTGGTGGTGACGACCGGCTCGTCCGGCGCGTTCTCGCTGATCTTCCTCGCCGCGTTCGACCCGGGCGACACCGTCGTGGTCGCGCGCCCCGGTTATCCGGCCTATCGCAACACGCTCGCCGCGCTCGGCTGCCGGGTGCTCGAGCTGGACTGCGGCGCCGCGACCAGGTTCCAGCCCACCGTCGCGATGCTCGACGCGCTCCCCGAGCCGCCCGCCGGCCTGGTCGTGGCCAGCCCGGCCAACCCCACCGGCACCATGATCGCCCCGGACGAACTCGCCGCGGTGGCCCGCTGGTGCGAGGAGCACGGCACCCTGCTGATCTCCGACGAGATCTACCACGGGATCACCTACGACAGCGCGGGCGCCGACAGCGCGACCTCCTCGGCGTGGGAGACCTCGCGGGAATCGGTGGTGATCGGCTCGGTCTCCAAGTACTTCTCCATGACGGGCTGGCGGCTGGGCTGGATGCTGGTGCCGACGGGGCTGCGGCCTGCGTTGCAGCGATTGGCCTCGAACCTGACGGTGTGCCCACCCGCCATTTCGCAGTACGCCGCGCTGCACGCGTTCGGGGCGGAGGCCAAGGAAGAACTCGACGGGCACGTCCGGCGGTACGCGGTGAACCGGCGGTTGCTGCTGGACGGGCTGCCGAAGCTGGGCATCAGCGACCTCGCCCCGGCCGACGGCGCCTTCTACGCCTATGCCGACATCGGTCACCTCACCGACGACTCCCGGGCGTGGTGCGCCGACGTGCTGAATCACACGGGCGTCGCGCTCGCGCCGGGGGTGGATTTCGACACCGTCAACGGACACCGCACGGTTCGTTTCTCCTTCGCCGGAGCCACCGCCGATATCGAGGCGGCGCTGCTGCGTCTAGGGCACTATCTAGGTGTATGAAAGCCCTGCCGGGCAAGAACTTTCCGCAGTTCGGCACCCTGGCCGCGCGGATGCGGTAAAACAACGATGGTTGCTTTTCCTCGCTGATTTCCCCTGGAAGAACTGATGACGACTGGCACGATGGCACGGTGATCACCGCGACGACCCCGAAAGGCGAACGGCGTCGCCAGGCTTTGATAGCCGCCGCTGCCGAACTCCTGCTCGAAGGCGGGTTCGAGGCGGTGCGGCATCGCTCGGTTGCGACGCGCGCTGATCTGCCCCTGG
The DNA here is from genome assembly GCF_021183645.1 of Nocardia gipuzkoensis. Lineage (NCBI taxonomy): Bacteria > Bacillati > Actinomycetota > Actinomycetes > Mycobacteriales > Nocardiaceae > Nocardia > Nocardia gipuzkoensis. The sequence goes on from NZ_CP089225.1 coordinate 3,535,983, forward strand.
CGTCGACCACCTACTACTTCGAATCCCTCGACGACCTGATCGCGCGGGCGGTCGAGTTCAGCGGCAACGCCGAGCTGGACGCGATGCGCAGGCGGGTCGGCGAGGTGAGCCACCGTCGCCGCGGCGCGGAGGCCACCGTCGACCTGGTCCTGGACCTGCTGGTGGGCGCCGACGGCGCCGACGAAGGCGCGCGCGGGCAGCTGATCGCCCGCTACGAGCGTTCGGTCGCCTCGGCGCGGCACCCGGAATTGCGCGAAGTGCAGTTACGGCTGCGCGCCCAGCTGGACGAACTGCTCGCCGACGTGCTGCGCCGGTCGGACCGGATGGTGCGGCCCGAACAACTGCGCAGGCTGGTCGCCGTGGTGGACGGAGCGGTGGTCGCCGCGCTCACCGAGATGGACCCCGAACCGCGGCGGATGGCGCGGGGCGCCCTGCTCGAGGTGATCGACATCGTCGCGCCGCCCGCACGGGGGTCGGCCCCCGAGACGGCGGCGTACGTGACCACGGACGGCCCCGTGCGCGCCACACCTGCGCAAGTGGACCGCTACCGGGCACTAGACTGACCCGACGTGAGTCTTGTCCCCAATGTCCTCGCCACCCGTTACGCCAGCCCGGAGCTGGTGCACTTGTGGTCGCCGGAGCACAAGGTCGTGCTCGAGCGGCGACTGTGGCTGGAGGTGTTGCGGGCGCAGTCGGAGCTGGGCGTAGCGGTGCCCGACGGGGTCGTCGCGGACTACGAGCGGGTGCTCGACGAGGTCGACCTCGCCTCGATCGCCGAACGCGAGCGGGTCACCCGGCACGACGTGAAGGCGCGCATCGAGGAATTCAACGCGCTGGCCGGGCACGAACACGTGCACAAGGGCATGACCAGCCGCGACCTCACCGAGAACGTGGAGCAGCTGCAGATCCGGCTCTCGCTCGAGCACGTGCACGCGCACGGCGTCGCGATCGCCGCGCGGCTGGCCGAGCGCGCCGCCGAGTACCAGGCGCTCGTGATGGCGGGCCGCTCGCACAACGTCGCCGCGCAGGCCACCACGCTCGGCAAGCGGTTCGCCTCCGCGGCCGACGAACTGCTGATCGCGCTGTCGCGGCTGCGTGAACTCATCGACCGTTACCCGCTGCGCGGGATCAAGGGCCCGATGGGCACCGCGCAGGACATGCTCGACCTGCTCGGCGGCGACCCGGCCAAGCTCGCCCGGCTGGAGCAGCAGGTAGCCAGGCATCTGGGCTTCGCGACCGTGCTCACCAGCGTCGGCCAGGTCTATCCGCGCTCGCTGGACCACGACGTGCTCTCCGCCCTGGTGCAGGTGGGCGCTGGCCCGTCCTCGTTCGCGCACACCATCCGGCTGATGGCCGGGCACGAGCTGGTCACCGAGGGTTTCCAGCCCGGTCAGGTGGGCAGCTCGGCGATGCCGCACAAGATGAACACCCGCTCCTGCGAACGGGTCAACGGCTTGCAGGTGGTGCTGCGCGGTTACGCCTCGATGGCGGCCGAGCTGGCCGGTGCGCAGTGGAACGAGGGCGACGTGTTCTGCTCGGTGGTCCGCCGAGTCGCGCTGCCGGACGCGTTCTTCGCCATCGACGGGATGATGGAGACCTTCCTCACCGTCCTGGCCGAGTTCGGCGCCTACCCGGCCGTCATCGCCCGCGAACTGGACCGGTACCTGCCCTTCCTCGCCACCACCCGCATCCTCATGGCGGCCGTGCGCGCCGGTGTCGGACGGGAGACCGCGCACGAGGTCATCAAGGAGCACGCCGTCGCGGTCGCGCTGGCCATGCGCGAGCAGGGCCGCGAACCCGACCTGCTGGACCGTCTCGCCGCCGACGCGCGCCTCCCGCTCGATCGCGCCGCCCTCGACGCGGCGCTGGCCGACAAGTCCGCCTTCGTCGGCGCCGCCGAAGCCCAGGTCGCCGACGTCATCGGCCAGGTGCAGAAACTCGTCGACCGCCACCCGGACGCGGCGCGGTATTCGCCGTCGCCGATCCTGTAGGGGAACTGAGGCTTCTGCGGCGAAGCGGCTCGTCATTCCGCGAAACCGTGTGTTCAACGGCCACAGCGCGCGCTCAGCGACGTCCGCAGACGACGACACGGTCGCCGCAACCTCTCCAACCGAGAGTGCTGCGACGACCGTGTGAATCCAAGGGATCGCGGGAGGGGGCTCTTTTTGCGTTTCCGGGATCTTTACCGGATCAGAACACGCCCAGCTTCGTGCACATCCAGGTCAGCGCTTCCTCGCGATCGGTTCCCGGAATGGTCCGAGTCGCGTACGTCGGCTTGCTGACCCAGCGCCGCGCACCCCAACCGGACACCGGCCGGACAGTCCACCAGCCGACTTCGCGATGCAGCGTGTATCCGCCACCCGTGTCGTCTGGGTGCAACCGCCGTCGGGGGTGGGGGCGAGACAATGCCCTGGCGACACCGATCACCCGATCTCGTAGAGTGACCGGACCGTCGTACTCGGCGTAACGTCGCCCACTCGGCAAACCCATGTCATCCCTCTATCCGCAGTCGACCGCGCTGACAACACGCTCTTGGGAGGTGGTCTCGATCGGACCATACGGCCTGCCCTGGATCGTACCGCTCGCCGAGGAGTACATCCGCCAGAGTCCGGGAACGCATGGCGCGGTAGCGGTGTAGGTCTGGCGTGACCATGGCACCAGACTGGTCTTCACATGCTGGCCGACGAACTCCCACGAGCCAGAGGAGTTCCGTCGTTGCAGGCTCAGGTAGTAGTTGTGCGTCAGCGCCGGGTCCCCACCATCGGTAGGCCGATCGCACTGTGCCCACCCATCGGCGTGTACCTCGGGCCGTACGATCGTCGGCTTGGAGAAGCTGAATCCGTTGTCGCAGAGGGTCTTCTTCGCCTTTGTGACCGATGGTCCGCCGGGACTGGCATTGACGACGTTGACACCTGTGAGGGTGAACGCGACCGCAGCGCTGAGGACGGCTACGAGTCTAAATACGCTGCTGTGCACTAGTTTCCCCTTTTCGCCTGAGCGTCTTCTCCGCTCAAAACTCCCGTGTTGTGTCCGGCTTCATGCGTCCGGCGCTGATCAGCGTTTGGCGCGCCGCTTCCTTGCGTGGGCACTCCGTGGCGCGGCAGCCGCGGCGCTGCTGCATGGTCGCGTGGGCTTCTACGGCGCTGAAGGGCCACTCGGGGGCTGCATGAGGCCAGCCCGTCGGCCCCCGTTGGCTGGCTCTCCACTCGGCTTGGACGCGATCGACGATGTCTTGGACGTTCCCCCGCTCCGATGGATCGACGTCGTCTTGCCACCAATTGAAACCCATTGCCGTATCAGTCCTCATGTCATTTATGGGTTGAGAGTCACCGGAGCCGGCAACCCGGCTGGTCAAGTCCAGGGGCGTGGTGTAGGAGGGGCGGTCACCGCTGATCCGGTTGGTGGTCAGGCGGTGAGGGCTGGGGTGGTGGTTTCCTCCTGTTCATTCGGGTTGGTGTCGGTGGTGGTGCGGGATCGGGTCAGGACGTCGAGGCCGAGGTAGCGGCGGCCTTCGATCCATTCGTCGTGTTGTTCGGCGAGCACGGCGCCGACGAGGCGGATGATCGCGGCGCGGTCGGGGAAGATGCCGACGACGTCGGTGCGGCGGCGGATCTCCTTGTTCAACCGTTCTTGGGGGTTGTTGGACCAGATCTGGCGCCAGATCTGTTTGGGGAAGCTGGTGAACGCGAGCAGGTCGGCGCGGGCGGTGTCGAGGTGGTCGGCGACTTTCGGCAGTTTCTCGGTCAACGCGTCGAGCATCCGGTCGTATTGGGCGGCAACTGATTCCGGGTCTGCTTGATCGAATACCGAGTGCAGCAGGGTCCGCACCCACGGCCACGACGTTTTCGGACACACCGACATCAGATTGACTGTGTAGTGGGTGCGGCAGCGCTGCCAGCTCGCGCCGGGCAGGGTGGCGCCGATCGCGGCTACCAGTCCGGCGTGTGCGTCGGAGGTGACCAGACGGACTCCGGTCAGGCCGCGGGCGACCAGGTCCCGGAAGAACGACAGCCAACCGGCTCCGTCCTCACCTGAGGTGACTTGGATACCGAGGATTTCGCGGTAGCCCTCGGCGTTGACGCCGGTCGCGATCAGGCAGTGCACGTTCACCACCCGCCCGTTCTCCCGGACTTTCAGCACCATGGCGTCGGCGGCGACGAAGGTGTATGGACCTTGATCCAGCGGACGGGTGCGGAACGCTTCGACCTGGGCGTCCAGGTCGCGGGCCATCATCGACACCTGCGACTTGGACAGGCTTGTGATCCCGAGGGATTCGACAAGCTTCTCCATCCGCCGGGTGGATACTCCGAGCAGATAGCAGGTGGCGACCACGCTGGTGAGTGCGCGTTCGGCGCGTTTGCGGCGCTCCAGCAGCCAGTCGGGGAAGTAGCTGCCCGATCGCAGTTTCGGGATCGCGACGTCGATCGTGCCGACCCGGGTGTCGAAATCACGATGCCGGTAGCCGTTGCGGGAGTTGACCCGCTCGGGCGAGCGTTCGCCGTAGCCGGCACCGCACACCGCGTCGGCTTCGGCGCTCATCAGCGACTGGATGAACGTCGAGAGCATGGTGCGCAGCAGGTCAGGGCTGGCGACGGCGAGTTGATCGGACAACAACTTCGACGGGTCGATAGGCTCGACAGAGGTCATCGCGTGAACTTCTCCTTCGTTGAGCTTGGCGGTTCAAGAAGGATCACGCGGTGACCGCCCACTATCCGGCTACGACACGCTCACGCGGTCGCTCCGAAATCGCTGGTACACCACTCTGCCGGACGCAACCACCCGGCTCCGGGACGATTCTGGGCCTCCACCCATTCACGGAGGGCTGCGAAGTATTCCGCCGACATTCCGGCGGGCAGCCGCGATGGTGTGACACTCGTCGCCGGGGGCTCGGTGAATTGATGAGGGCTCCGGCGCCGCCCCGACGGCGAGTGCTCGGATTCGAGATTAGGGAGTGACATCCGACAGGTCTACGAACTTGCGCAAACTTGCGCGCATTCGGCCAACAGGGTGCATGTGGCGCAAGAGTGGCGGATCATGAGTTATGTCGGTGCAAGCATGCACAAAAATATCGGGAGGGACTTGATCATGAACTTACGATTTCTCGGCAAAGGTGGCTCCGATAAGACAGGGTGCCCATCCTTGTACGCGACTGCCCAGGGAACTTACCTCGTCCAGGGATGGCGGACCGGGGAGCCTGAGATAGTGGAGATTCCGCACCTGTTGACCGGCTTCGCTGAGACGGACACGTTCATCGGCGCGACGATGATCGACACGGGCAGGGGGACGTTCAGGTTGACTGGTCGCCCCATCACCGACCATGAAACTCTGGCTCAGCTGGTGCTGGAGGACAACGAAACAGCCATCGAAGTGCCGAAGGCTGAAAGGAACTACTACGGTGGAACTTCGCTCGGATGATCGTTGGCTGGAGCTATTCGAGGGCGCCCAGCATTCAGCGTTTCACCTGGAAGTCCGGGATTCCTACGCCGAGCCGGAGGAGTCTGCACCGCTGCGGCGGTTCCTCGCAGGCGAACCTGAGCCGCCGGACGGCTACGACAAGAACGACTGGATCCAACTGATTGCAGCACTCGCCGATCGCGGGATCACGGTGAGCCGTATCCGGGTGGTAACCGAACCCCTTTCCGGCTATCAACGGTGGTTGCTGTCGGTGGCTGGAAGTAGCGTGCGTGCCGGCGAGGACATTCGTTATGTTCTCAGGCATCTCGCGGGGAAGGTGCCTCCCGATGACTGGTGGTTGTTCGATGACGAGCTGGTGGCGTTCAACCTCGTCGACGCCATCGGCAAGCCGGTCGGTGCAGCAGTGACCAACGATCCCGGCGTCGCGGCATATTGCCGGCTCGTCAGGCAAAGGCTCTGGGATCTGGCCATCCCGTACACCGAGTTCGCCGCTTCGGTCAGCATCCAGCGGTGACTGATTCTGTTCAAGACGCGAGGGAAGCTCTCGGCCAGAGGCTTCGGGAAATCCGGCGTGATGCCGGTATCAGCGGCCGAGAGCTTGCCTCCCGCGAGGGCTGGCACGAGTCGAAGGTTTCCCGCATCGAGCACGGGAGGAACACGCCTTCGAGCGACGATATCCGTGCCTACTGCAACCACTGCCGGGCGCACGAACAGCTGCCCGACCTGCTTGCCACGCTGCACAATATCGACGCCGCATATCTCGAGTACCGTCGGCTACTCAGCGCAGGGGTCAAGCGCGGACAGCAGTTGTATGCCAAGCTCGAAGCGGAAGCGAAGCTGATTCGCACTTACGATCCGCAGATCATTCCCGGCCTGCTGCAAACCGCCGAGTATGCCGAGGCCAAGCTGCGCAGCGTCATCGAGTTCTACCACCTGCCGAACGACATCGACGCAGGCGTGTCCAAACGTATCGAGCGGCAACAAGTCCTGTACCGCAGGGATCACCGATTTCACTTCGTCATCAGTGAGCGGTCCCTCTACACAACCGTTGGTGATGACGATGTGATGCGCGGCCAACTCGATCGATTGCACTCGATTATCGGCATGCCGCGAGTCACGTTCGGGATCGTGCCGCTGACAGCCGAGGCCAAGGTGGTCCTGGAGAATTTCACCATGTTCGACAACCGGATGGTCAAAGTCGAAGGGCACACGGCCGAGCTGACCATCACGCAGCCACGGGAAGTCGCGCTGTATGGGCGCGCATTCGACGTCTTGTCCCATCAGTCCGTGACCGGCAAGCAGGCGCGCTATCTGATCACTTCAGCCCTTGAACGACGCACGGGAGCTGCCCGACCGGGTCGAGCATGAAAGAGCACCCGCGGCAGCGGGCGGTGGTGAAGCCGCACGCCTTGGCCTCGACCGGTGTCGATGCGGCTGCCGCTGGCCGGCACTTGTGAGGACGACAACACGCGCGGCGCCGCGCTGGGGACCGCATAGGCTGCGGCTTATGAATCCCTACACGATTTTCGCCGATATCGTTGCTGGGCGGGCGCCGTCGAGCAAGGTCTACGAGGACGACGATGTCGTGGCGTTCATGGACATCAGGCCGATGACGCCGGGGCATCTGCTGGTGGTGCCGAAGGTGGCGGCACGCAGTCTCGCCGAGCTGGATCCCGTCATCGGGGGGAAGTTGTTCCAAGTGGGGCAGCGGCTCGCGGCGGCGTTGCGGACCAGTGAGGTGGGGTGTGACGGGGTCAATTTCTTTCTGGCGGACGGGGTGACGGCCGGGCAAGAGGTCTTCCACGTGCATCTGCACGTCATCCCGCGTACTCCGGGCGACGGGTTCGGGCTGCGCGGCCGTCCGACCAGTCCGCGGCGAGAGGATCTGGACTATCTCGCTGGATCAATCCGGGGTGCGCTGAAGGATTGAGCCCGTATCGCTGTGTTCCGCACCGTATTCGCGCGGGCGAGCGGCAGGTCTGCCAGCCGCGGCGTGCCCGGCTCGCGACACAGCAACTTGCGAATAGCGGCGGCGAACCGCCGGGCCGGGGAGACGAGCACCCGGCCCGGGGACGATCGACATGTCCTGGGCGCGCCTCAGCGCGGCGACGAGACCGCGCCGATCCGGGCCACGCGCACGTCGTCACCCACGGAGACGGCGGTGACGGTGCGGGAGATCGCCGAGCGGCGACTGCCTAGTCGCGCACCAAATCGGCCGCCGTCCAGTTCGGGTAGTCGCTGTAGCCCTCGGCGGTGCGGCCGTACAGCAGCTCTTCGCGGAGGGGCGCCAGCGGCAGGTCGTGGCGGATGCGGTGCACGAGATCGGGATTGGCGATGAACGACCTGCCGAACGAGACCAGGTCGGCCAGCCCCGCTTGCAGCACCTGTTCCGCGCCCGCCGCCGTGGTCGGTTCGCGGTTCTCGCCGATGTTCGCGATCAGCGTGCCGTGCCAGCGCGGTCGCAGGTCGTGCAGCGCCGGGTAGTGGTCGTTGTCGGTGAGGTGCAGGTAGGCCAGGCCGCGCCGGTCGAGTTCGGTGACGAGTGCGCGGTAGAGCGGGGCCGGATCGGCCTCGGACATGTTGAACTGCGGGTTGCCCGGCGAGAGCCGGATGGCGGTGCGGTGGGCGCCGATCGCCTCGGTCACCGCGTCCACCACCGTCAGGGGCAGCCGCATGCGGTTGACGATCGAACCGCCGTACTCGTCGTCGCGCAGGTTGGTGTTGTCGGCGAGGAACTGGTGCGGGAGATAGCTGTTGGCGGCGTGGATCTCGACTCCGGCGAAGCCGGCGGCCACGGCGTTGCGCGCGGCGGCGGCGTAATGCCGCACGGCGGCGGCGATACCGGCGTGGTCGAGCGCGGCGGGCGTGATCGGATCGGCCTTGCCGCCTGCGATGAGATGCACCGGGTCCTCGTCCAGCACCGCCGACGGTCCGGCGGGCCACGACCCGTCGATCCGCGCGAGCGGGTGGCCCTTGCGCCCGCCGTGCATGAGCTGCGCGAAGATCCGTCCGCCCCGCGCGTGCACGGCCTCGGTGACCCGGCGCCAGGCCGCGACGTGCGCGGGCGTCTGCAATCCGGGCACCCACGCTTCGCTCTGGCCGGTCGAATGCGGCCAGATGCCCTCGGTGACGATGAGCCCGGCCGTCGCGCGCTGGGCGTAGTAGTCGGCGACATCGCTGGTCGGCGAACCGTCGGGCAGCGAGCGCAACCGGGTCATCGGCGACATGACGATCCGGTTGGGCAGGTCGAGCGGGTGGTTGCGGTATTCGGTCAACAGCAGCATGGCTGTACCGTAAAACCTGACATCGATGTTAGGTCAAGGAGCGAGTGTGCGGATCGGTGAACTGGCCGAGCGAACCGGCGTGAGCGTCCGGTCGCTGCGGTACTACGAGGCAAGGGGACTGCTGGCCGCGCAGCGGACCTCCGGCGGCCAGCGGGAGTACCCGGAGGCGGCGGTCGACCGGGTCAGGCGCATCCAGGAGATGTTCGCCGCGGGCCTGCACAGCGACACGATCGGTGAACTGCTGCCGTGCGTCCACGACGTCGACGGCACCCCCAACGCCCGCGCGACGCCGTTCCTGGTGGAAAAGCTCACCGAGGAGCGCGCCAGGATCGATCAGGCGATGCGCGATCTGCGCCGGACCAGTGACGTGCTCGACGGCATCATCCGAGCTGCGGGCGGCTCGGCCACCGAACAGTAGGGTGTACGCCATGGCTCTCGACAGCTCAACGATCTCCGGACCCGGTAGCGGCGCGGTGGCGCCGCCGGTCGCCAAGACGGTGCCCAGCGAGCGGGTACACCACGGCGACGTCTTCGTCGACGAGTACGAGTGGCTGCGGGAGAAGGAGAACCCCGACGTCATCGCCTACCTGGAGGCGGAGAACGCCTATACCGAGGCGCAGACCGAGCACCTCGCCACGTTGCGCGAGACGATCTTCGACGAGATCAAGGCGCGCACCCAGGAGACCGACCTCTCGGTGCCCACCCGGCTCGGCGACTACTGGTACTACTCGCGCAGCTTCGAGGGCAAGCAGTACGGCGTGCACTGCCGGTGCCCGATCGCCGCGGGCGCCGAGGGCATCGACGCCTGGACCCCGCCGCAGCTCGACGCCGAGACCGAGGTTCCGGGCGAGGAAGTGCTGCTGGACAGCAACGAGCTGGCCGAGGGCCACGATTTCTTCGCGCTCGGCGCGTTCTCGATCAGCCATGACGGCACCCTGCTCGCCTACTCGGTGGACAACGTCGGCGACGAGCGGTACGTGCTGCGCTTCAAGGACCTGCGCACCGGGGAACTGCTCGGCGACGAGATCGCGGGCACCGCTCCTGGCGCGACCTGGTCGCTGGACGGCAGCCACGTCTTCTATCAGACCGTCGACGAGTCCTGGCGGCCCGACACGGTGTGGCGGCACCGGCTCGGCGGCACCGATCCCGACGTCAAGGTGTTCCACGAGCCGGACGAGCGCTATTGGGTGAGCATCGGCGCAACCCGCTCGGAGAAATACCTGATGATCTGGGTCGGTTCCAAGATCACCAGCGAGGGCTGGGTCCTGGAATCCGACGATCCCGAGGGCGAGTTCCGCGTCCTGCTGCCCCGCCGCGAGGGCGTCGAGTACTCCGCCGAGCACGCGGTGATCGGCGGCTCCGACCGATTCCTGATCCTGCACAACGACGTGGTGGACGGCGTCAAGGCGGAGAACTTCGTGCTCGCCGAAGCGCCGGTCGACGATCCGTCGAACTTGACGCAGCTGATCGGGCATCGCGACGACGTGCGGCTCGAGGACATCGACGCGTTCCGCGACCACCTGGTGCTCAGCTACCGGCGCGAGGCGCTCACCCGGATCGCGGTATGGCCGCTGACCGAGTCGGGCTACGGCGAGCGGCGCGAACTCGACTTCGATCTGGAACTCTTCGCCGTCGGCGTCGGCTCCAATCCGGAGTGGGCCCAGCCGACCTTGCGCATCGGGCTGACCTCGTTCATCACGCCGATGCAGGTGTTCGACTACGTCCCGGCCACCGGTGAGCTGCTGTTGCGCAAGGAACAGCCCGTGCTCGGCGGCTACGACGCCCACGACTACGAACAGCAGCGGGACTGGGCGGTCGCCGAGGACGGCACCCGGATTCCGATCTCGCTGGTGCGGAAGAAGACGACGGCCGCCGACGGGCCGAAGCCGTTGCTGCTCTACGGCTACGGCTCCTACGAGGCGAGCATCGACCCGTCCTTCTCGGTCGCCCGCCTGTCGCTGCTGGACCGCGGCATGGTCTTCGCGGTCGCGCATGTGCGCGGCGGCGGTGAGATGGGCAGGCTCTGGTACGAACACGGCAAGACGCTCACCAAGAAGAACACCTTCACCGACTTTGTGGCCGCCGCCCGGCATCTGATCGCCACCGGGGCCACCGCCGCGGACCGGATGATCGCCGACGGTGGCAGTGCGGGCGGCTTGCTGGTCGGCGCGGTGGCGAACCTGGCTCCCGAGCTGTTCGCGGGCATCCTGGCCAACGTGCCGTTCGTCGATCCGCTCACCTCGATCCTGGACCCGTCGCTCCCGCTGACCGTCATCGAGTGGGACGAGTGGGGCAATCCGCTGGCGGACAAGGACGTCTACGAGTACATGAAGTCCTACTCGCCGTATGAGAACGTCGCGGCCAAGGACTACCCGGCGATCCTGGCCATCACCAGCCTGAACGACACTCGCGTGCTGTATGTCGAGCCCGCGAAGTGGATCGCCAAGCTGCGCGCTACCGCGACCGGCGACGCGCCGCTGCTGCTGAAGACCGAGATGAGCGCGGGTCACGGCGGGGTCAGCGGACGCTACGAGAAGTGGCGGGAAGTGGCCTTCGAGCACGCTTGGGTGCTCGACACGCTCGGTCTCGCCGGCGCGTAGGGCATCGGGATCGCTACCGGTCGAACCGGTGGTTTGCCGATAGCGGCGGCGCGCCGCGGGCGGGGCGAGGGCTCGACACAGGCGTGACGGAGTGTTCGCCACCTGGTCACGCGGCCTGCATGTCGAGGACATGTGCGGCTGGCACCGTAGGTTCATGAACGCTGAGCTGATCGTCTCGATTTCCGGGATCAAGGACACCACCCGGGACACGGCGATGGAGTTCGCCGAACAGATGGATCGGCGCGGCGTGCCGCTCTCGCTGCTGGTCGCGCCGCGGCTGAAGGGCAAGTACCGGTTGCTCGACGACCCGGCGACGCAGGCCTGGCTGCGCGGGCGGCGGGCTCGCGGCGACGCGATCGTGCTGCACGGCTACGACCAGGCGGCCACCAAGCGGCGGCGCGCCGAGTTCGCCGCGCTGCCCAGGCACGAGGCCAAGCTGCGGTTGACCGCGGCGGACCGGGTGCTGGAGCAGGTCGACCTGCGCACCCGGCTGTTCGCCGCCCCGCGCTGGGACGCCTCGGCGGGCGCGCTCGCAGCGCTGCCCGAGGTCGGTTTCCGGTTGGCGCTCGGTCTCACCTCGATGGTCGACCTGGAGCGCAATGTGGCGCAGAAGTCCAGGGTGTACGGCATCGGCGAAGGATTTCGCGCGGAGCCGTGGTGGTGCCGGGCCCTGGTCATGGGCGCCGCGCGCACGGCCCGTCGCGGCGGGGTGCTGCGGCTGGCCGTGTCCGCCGCCCAGCTGGCGCGTTCCGGCCCGAGGCAGGCCATGCTCGACGCCGTCGACCTCGCGCAGTACCACGGGGCGGCAGGCACGACCTACCGGTGGGAGCCCTTCCCTGTCGTTCGAGCCGCATGACTGACGCCGCGGCGCACGGTGTGTCGGCACCGTCGCCCGCGGCCGGTCGGGACCGCTTTCGCGCGACCGATCGGCGCCGCCGCCCGCGAATGGCGTAGCCGGGCGGCGGCGCTGTCACGACCGGGACGTGGCGATCGTCGTCTGCGGCACGGCAGGTGACGCGGTGTGGGTGAAGCCGCCCGCCTCCTCGCGCGTGAGCGAGGTGGCGAACGGTCGCAGCCGCAGCTGGCGCATGCAGCGGGCGAGATCGGCGAGCAGCAGGTCGGCCATGTCGACGGTGAAGCCGTGGCGCAGTACCGTGCGCATGACCGTCTCGTCGCCCCGGTCAGCGGGCAGCGGATATGCCGCGATCAGCCACCCTCGGGAGCGCAGCCGGTCGGACAGGTCATAGAGGTTCCAGCCGGGATCCCCGGTCAGCCGCCAGCACACCGCCGTGATGCCCCGCTGTGGGTCGCCGTCGTGGATCAGCTCGAAGACTTCGAGCCCGCGCACTCCCGCGGCCAGATGCTGGGCCACCCGATAGATCGCGGACTGCACCCTCGCGTAGCCGGCGCGCCCCAACCGGATGAATTCGTAGTACTGGGTGATCGCCTGCCCGCCGGGCCGGGAGAAATTCAGATTGAAGGTGGCCATGCTGCCGCCGAGGTAGTCCACGTCGAAGATCAACTCCTCGGGCAGGTCGGCGGCGTCGCGCCAGATCGCCCAGCCCGCGCCGAGCGGCGCCAGCCCGGTCTTGTGACCCGAGGCGTTGATCGACTTCACCCGGGGGAGGCGGAAGTCCCAGACCAGGTCCGGTGCGGTGAAGGGGGCGAGGAAACCGCCGCTCGCCGCGTCGACGTGGATGGGGATGTCCCAGCCCTTCTCGCGCTGCAACGCGTCCAGCGCCGCGCTGACGCCTGCGACGTCTTCGAACAGTCCGGTGTAGGTCTGGCCGAACGTGGGGACGACCATCATGGTGTTCGCGTCGCAATGCTGCGCGAGATCGTCGGGGTGCATGGTGAGCCGGTCGCCGCGCAGCGGGATCTGCCGGATCTCCACATCGAAGTAGCGTGCGAATTTCTCCCAGCAGACCTGCACGGGACCGCAGACGAAATTGGGCGTGCCGGTGCCGCCGCGCTTGCGCCAGCGGAACTTTGCCGCGAGGCCGCCGAGCATGGCCGCCTCGCTGGACCCGATGGTCGAGGTGCCGTGCGTGGTGGCCGGGTCCGGCGCGTGCCACAGGTCGGCGACCATCCGGACGGCGCGGCGCTCCAATTCGGCCGTCTGCGGGTACTCGTCCTTGTCGACGATGTTCTTGTCCAGGCATTCGGACATCAGCCTGCGTGCTTGATCGTCCACCCACGTGGTGCAGAAGGTGGCCAGGTTCATCCTGGACACGCCGTCGAGCATCAGCTCGTCGTGCACGATCTCGTAAGCGACCTGGGGAAACATCTCGTGCGCCGGAAAACCGCCCCGCGGCGCGGACCGGCTGAGTCCCGGCAGGGCGAACAGGTCATCGGCTCCTTCGGACATGACAACGGCCTCCCGGTTCGACTGGTGTGCGGGTGTGCGGGTGTGCCCGGAGAGAATGCCAGAGGTTTGCCCAACACTCTCGATTGCCAGCTTGGCACACCCTTCCTGTCGCTGGACGCACTTCGCGCATACCTCGGATTCCGCGCTGCGGGCAGTGCGGGCGCGAAGACCCGACCGGCGGTGGGAACTTCGCTCGCGGCGCGGGCGATAGGGTGAGGGAATGGCGGAGGATGTGCGGGTGGCGGAAGTGCGCGGTGCCGTGGCGGGGCTGATGGACCAAGCGAAAAGAGATCTGGCGCAGCTTGTTTCGTTTCGTTCGGTGGCCGATCCACGGCAGTATCCGATCGAGGAGTGCGATATGGCGGCGCAGTGGGTGGCCGACGCGTTCGTCGCCGCCGGACTGACCGCGGTCGGTCTGCACGAAACGCCGGACGGCACCAAGGCCGTCGTCGCGTCGCGGCCCGCGCCCGATGGCGCGCCGACGGTGTTGCTCTACTGTCACTACGACGTCCAGCCGCCGATGGACGAGGCGGCATGGCGCACCCCGCCATGGGAGCTGACGGAGCGGGACGGGCGCTGGTACGGACGCGGCAGCGCGGACTGCAAGGGCAACATCGCCATGCACCTGACGGCTCTGCGGGCGCTGGGTCCGGACTTGCCGCTGGGCGTCACCGTCGTCGCGGAGGGCTCCGAGGAGCAGAGCACCGGGGGACTCGAGCAGTTCGTCGAAGCCAACCCGGACCTGCTGCGTGCGGACGCGATCGTGATCGGCGACTGCGGCAACTTCGCCGCGGGTGTGCCGACCCTCACGCAGACGTTGCGCGGCGGGGTGAACGTGCTGGTCACCGTCGAAACCCTCGCGAGCCCACTGCATTCCGGGATGTTCGGCGGCCCGGCCCCCGACGCGCTCGCCGCGCTGATCCGGCTGCTGGCCTCGCTGCGCGACGAGCGCGGCAACACCACGATCGACGGGCTGCCCAACGATCAGGTGTGGACCGGTGTGCAGTATCCGAGTGAGCAGTTCCACGCCGACGCGCGCGTCCTGCGCGGCGTCGACCTCATCGGTGACGGCACCGTCGCCGACCTGCTCTGGGCGCGTCCGGCGCTGACGGTGCTCGGCATCGACGCGCCTCCCGTGGTCGGGTCGGCCGCCGCGATCCCGCCGATCGCGCGGGCCCGCCTCAACCTGCGCATCCCGCCGGGCACCGACCCGCAGCAGGCGCATCGGGCGCTCGTCGCGCACTTGGAGGCGCACACGCCGTGGCATGCCACGCTGACCGTCGAACTGGAAGGCACCGGCGCGCCCTTCCGATCCCCGACCGGCGGACCGGCGCGCGCCGCGATGGAGGCGGCCCTGGCCGCGTCCTACGGCCGCCCGGCGACCACCCAGGGACAGGGTGGCTCGATCCCGCTGTGCAACGTCTTCGCGACGACCTACCCGGAGGCGGAGATCATGTTGCTCGGGGTCGAGGAACCGAAATCACTCATCCACGCGCCCAACGAGAGCGTCGATCCGAAAGAGATCGAGCACATGGCGTTGGCCGAGGCGCTTTTCCTCGCGACCTATACCGGGTAGCCCTACAGTTCGGTGGCGTCCTCCGGCTCGAGCACCCGGAATTCGGTTCCGGCGGGGGCCATCTCGCTGAGGCGTCCGAAATAGATGCCCTGCGCTTCGCGCTGGATGATGCCGAAATGGATCGGCAGCGCGACCCGCGGGGCGACCGCGCGCAGGTAGTCGACCGCCTCGCTGATCCGCATCCAAGGGGCCGCGGCCGGGGTGGCCAGCACGCCGACCGGGACCGGCGGCACCCACAGCGAGTCACCGGGGTGGACCAGCTGAGCCGGGTCGTCCGGGGTGCCCAGCTGGAAGACGGTGTTGTCGATCACGGGGATCTCCGGGTGGATGACGGCGTGCCTGCCCCCGCCGCCGACGATCTGGAGACCGCCGAGGGTGAGTACGTTGCCCGCGCGCACCGCCTCCCACGGCTCGCCGCGCTGCTGCGCGGTCTGTGGATCCGACAGCAACCGTGCGCCGGGATTCGCGTCGATGAGCGCCTCGATCCGGTTCGGGTCGATGTGGTCGGGATGCTGATGGGTGACCGCGATCGCGTCCAGGCCGGTGAGGCCCTCGAAGCCGTGCGAGAAGGTGCCCGGGTCGAACAGGATCTTCTTGCCGTGCAACTCGACGAGGAGGCAGGAGTGACCGAAGTGGGCTATGCGCATGCCGCCATGCTATCCACGCCCGGTGTGTTCTCCGCGACAACGCCGATGTCTTGGCCGACCCCGCGGATGCCGTGTCCGACCAGCACAACTACGCTGCTGAGGTAACCCCACAACCACATGAGGAGCAACGCGTGGCACGAGTCGTGGTCGAGGTGATGCCGAAGGCCGAGATCCTGGATCCGCAGGGGCAGGCCATCGTCGGCGCGCTTCCGCGTCTGGGATTCGAGGGCGTCGCGGACGTGCGGCAGGGCAAGCGATTCGAACTCGACGTCGATGACAGCGTCGACGACGCCGCACTCGAGCGGATCGCCGAATCGCTGCTGTGCAACACGGTGATCGAAGAGTGGAAGGTGGTTCGCGTCTCATGACCGCGCGGATCGGGGTCATCACGTTTCCCGGCACGCTCGACGACGTCGACGCGGCCAGGGCGGTGCGCTTGGCCGGCGCGGAGGCGGTCACGCTTTGGCACGCCGACGCCGATCTGAAGAGCGTCGACGCGGTGATCGTGCCCGGCGGCTTCTCCTACGGCGACTACCTGCGTGCCGGGGCCATCGCCCGGTTCGCCCCGGTGATGGGCGAGGTCGTGCGCGCGGCGGGCGCCGGACTGCCGGTGCTGGGTATCTGCAACGGCTTCCAAGTGCTGTGCGAGGCCGGATTGCTGCCCGGTGCGCTGACCCGCAACGAGGGACTGCACTTCATCTGCCGGGACGAGTGGCTCACCGTGGATTCGGTGTCGACGGCGTGGACCTCCCGCTTCGAGCCGGGCGCTCAGATCCTCATCCCGCTCAAGTCCGGTGAGGGGCGCTACCAGGCGTCGGAGGCCGTGCTGGACGAACTGGAGGGCGAGGGCCGGGTGGTCTTCCGCTACGCGAGCGGCAACCCGAACGGCTCGCAGCGCCGTATCGCGGGCATCGCCTCGGCCAACGGTCGCGTCGTCGGCTTGATGCCGCACCCCGAACACGCCACCGAGCCGCTGACCGGCCCCAGCGACGACGGGCTCGGCCTGTTCCTCTCGGTGCTGGACACGCTGGTAGGGGTGTAGAGCTGTATTGAATTTCCAGCGCCGGGCCGCGAACGGCGCATGCTCGGTCTCGCTTCGCTCGAAACCTGGAGTTGAGGTCGGCCGGGTACGTTGGTAGTCGAGTCAGGACATAGTGCACGCGGTTTGTAATGGCTCGGCCGCGAATTGACCGGTATCAATGGTTCTTCGTGGTGCGGGTTTGCTCGAACGCGAGTTGGCCGCGGGGGCGTCGGTTCAGCTGATGCGGTCGATGATGTCGAAGTCGACGCCCTGCGCGCGGGCGAGGTAGCCGTGCTGGATCGCCTGGTTGCCCCGGAATCCCCGGTTGCCGGAAGGCGTTTCGAGGATCAGGCCGTGATCGAGGGCGTGGAGGATCTCGGGCACGCCCAGTGAGCCGACCGTCCGTGCGAGCGCGCCCAGCGTGTGGACGGCTTCGTAGGTGGCGTTGCTGAAGCTGGTCATGGCGGGGGCGAACGCGCCGTACCGCGCGCGGTAGCGGGTCAGGCGGTCGCGTCCGTCGGCGGTGCGGCCGTCGAGGAAGAAGCTGGACGCCACGAAGAAGTCGTGGTTGGCCTCCGGGCCCGCCGCCAGCAGCACGTTCTCGTCGGCGGCCGGACTGACCCGCAGCTGGCTCGCCGCGCGGCCGGTGGCCGCGTACTGCCGGTTGAAGCGGGCGACGTCGGCGCCGACCATCAGGATCACCACTCCATCGGCCAGGTCGAGCGCCGGATGGCTGAGGAAGCCGGAGAAATCCGCGCATCCCAGCGGGACGAACTGTTCCAGCACGATCGCGGCCGGATCGGGCAGGCTCGCGCGAATCGCCTTGGCGGACTGGCGCGGCCAGATGTAGTCGTTGCCGATGACAGCCCAGCGCCGCACGCCGTACTCGCGTTCGAGCCAGTGCACGGCGGGCACGGTCTGCCCGGCCGGATGCTCGCCGAGCATCAGCACGCCGGGCAGTTCGTCGGTCAGGCCCTCGTGGCTGGTGGCGTACAGGTAGGGCACCCGGCCGGCGCAGGCGCGCGCCACGGCACGGCGGACCGCGGAGGTGTGCCACCCGGTGATGGCGTGCACCATGCCGGTGGACAGCAGCGCGGAGACTTCGGCGGCGACTTCGCGCGGCGGCCGTCCGCCGTCGATATTCGTGGTACGAATTTCCCGCCCCAGAATTCCGGTACCGCGGTTGATTTCATCGACCGCGAGCGTTATCGCCGCATCGCAGGACGGCGCGACGATACCGCCCGGACCCTGCCGCGGAACTATGTTGAGGACCTCGATCGTGCCGTCGGGGCTCTCGATCGACGTCGACATTCGGTACTCTTCTTCTCGTTCGAGTGAAATTCACGGCAGGCGGGAAATAATGACGTCCATTGTAAGCGGAAATTCGACGCTGCATGGCGCGCTGCGTGCCGCGGAGCGTGGTTGGGTGCGGCACTTGGACGCGGCACTGTGTGCCAGGCAACTCTCGCCGGATCAGTGGTCGATGCTGTCGAATCTGTGTGGCGACGCGGGGATCACGATGACCGAGCTGGCGGCCAGGTCGCAGCTGGCGCCGTCCTCGGCCACCAGGCACGCCGACTATCTGGCCGAGCGCGGCCTGATCTTCCGGCTCGCCGCGCAGGACGATCGGCGCCGCATCCTGATCGGTCTCAGCAGGCTCGGGACGGACCTGGTCGCCGAGGTGCGCGCGGAGGAGGCGCGCGCCGAGCAGGAGTTGCGCGGGCGCATCGGAGCGCGCCGATATACCGAACTCATGCGATTGCTCGACCTGGTTTCCATTGCCTCGGAGTAAATACTCCGAAGTACCGGACATTCATCCGATGAATGTCGTGAACGACCGTTTCGTGATCGGTCGGCAACCATTCTCGGCGTTATGTCCCGACGCGAATCGTCGGGCGCCGCGGAGGGATCTCGGCGGGTGGATTCCCGGCGATCACGGTATCGGCCACACCGTCTCGACCGATATTCGCCTCGCGTGGCTGCCCGGCCGTGACAGGGCGGTCGCGTCCGGCGTGCCTAGGATCGCAGGCATGCCCGTTTCCACCACCGCAGCCACGGCCGCCGGGTTGTGCGCGTTCATCGATGCGTCTCCGTCACCGTTCCACGTCTGCCGCACGGTCGCCGCGGAACTGGACGCGCGCGGATTCACCCGGCTCGCCGAGCCGGAGCCCTGGCCCGCGGACGGCGCGGGCAGGCACTATGTGATCCGCGGAGGATCGCTGGTCGCCTGGGCCACCGGAGAGACCGCGAGCGCGACTCCGTTCCGCGTCGTCGGAGCGCACACCGACAGCCCCAACCTGCGGGTGAAGCAGCACCCGGACCTGACGTCGGCGGGCTGGCAGTTGGTCGGCTTGGAGCCATACGGCGGCGCGTGGCTGAACTCCTGGCTGGACCGAGAGCTCGGCATCTCCGGGCGCCTGAGCGTGCGCGACGGAAACGCGGTGCGCGAGCGCGTGGTTCGCATCGACGAGCCGATCCTGCGGGTGCCGCAGTTGGCCATCCACCTGTCCGAGGACCGCAGGGGCGTCACCCTGGATCCGCAGCGGCACGTCAACGCGGTCTGGGGTGTGGGATACGAGGCGGCCGGGTTCGTCGATTTCGTGGCCGATCGGGTCGAGGTCGATCCCGGCGACGTGCTCGGCTGGGAGCTGATGACCCACGACCTGACGCCGAGCAGACTGATCGGGCGTGACCAGGATCTGGTCAGCGCGCCGCGCCTGGACAACCAGGGAACCTGCTACGCGGGCCTGCAGGCGTTCCTCGCCGCGCTCGACGAGCCCGGCGCGGCCACCCCGGTGCTGGCCATGTTCGACCACGAGGAGGTCGGCAGTCAGTCCGATCGTGGCGCGCAGTCGGATCTGCTGCCCGCGGTGCTGGAACGCATCGTGCTCGCGCGCGGCGGCGGCCGGGCCGATTACCTTGCCGCGCTGGCCGGTTCGGTGTGCGCGTCGGGAGACATGGCGCACGCCACGCACCCGAACTATCCGGAGCGGCACGAGCCCGCGCACCGGATCGAGGTCAACGGCGGGCCGGTGCTGAAGGTCAACCAGAATCTGCGCTACGCGACCGACGCCACCGGCGCGGGCGCGTTCGCGCTGGCCTGCGCGCAGGCCGGAGTCCCGTTGCAGCGCTACGTGCATCGCGCCGACCTGCCCTGCGGCTCCACGATCGGGCCGATGACCGCGGCGCGGACCGGCATGCCGACCGTCGACGTGGGCGCGCCGCAGCTGGCGATGCATTCGGCGCGCGAGTTGATGGGCGCGCTCGACGTCCCGGCCTACGCGGCGGCGCTGGCCGCCTTCCTCACACCCGAGACCACCGGGCGGTAGGTGACCACCGCCACGACGAACACGGCGAGAGTGACCAGCACGTAACTGCTCCCGATGATCTGCTGCCACCAGGCCCAGTCCAGCTCGCGGTCGCGCGAGTGCGGCAGCAGCCAGTGCGGGCCGATCAGGAACAGCACGCAGCCCGCCGCGACCGCGCCGATCACGCGCGGGCTGCGCGCGCCACGCACCATCACCTCGGCGGTGACCACCAGCACGGGCGCGATCCACACCCAGTGATGTGACCAGGACACCGGCGAGACCAGCAGCACCGCCGCGGCGTTCACCAGCAGCGCCGCCACGGTGGCGCCCGCGTCGATCAGCCTGCGCATCCACACCGCGGCCAGCGCCACGGCCAGCGCCGACAGCGTGATCCACAGCAGGGTCGCCACCGTGTCGTCGACGCCCAAGCGGAATGCCATGCCCTTGATGGACTGGTTGCCCGCGAAGTATGGAGGTCCGATCCGGCCGGTGTCGGCCAGCGTGTGAAACCAGTAGTCCACGGAATCGGCGGGGAACAGCAGGAATCCGAGCCCCACCGCCGCGATCGCGGACACCACCAGCGTGCCCGCGGCCTTCCAGTCCTTGCGCAGCACGAAGTACAGCAGGTACCCGGCCGGGATCAGCTTCACCGACACGGCGATGCCGATCAGCATGCCGCGCGGCCAGAACGGCTTGCGCACCAGGCAGTCCAGGGTGACCGCGGCCATCAGCACCAGGTTGATCTGGCCGAAACCGAACGTCTGGCGGATCGGCTCGAGGAATTGCGCCACCGCGACAGCGCCGATGACCAGGGTGAGCACGGCAGGGCGGGACAGCTCGGGACGCAGGCGCGCCAGCACCAGCCACAGCGAGATGCCCAGGCTCGCCACGGAGGTGGCGACCACCAGCACCTCGGCGAGCAGTAGCGGCATCAGGGCCAGAGGCGCGAAGAACAACGCGGCCAACGGCGGATAGGTGAACGGCAGCCCGATGCCCTCGACCGGTGGCATCGGACCGTACAGATCGCCGCCGTCCAGCCACACTCGGGCGCCGTTGCGATAGACCTGCAGATCGATGTAGCCGTGCCACCAGTGCGCCAGCAGCGAAACGAGTGCCGACACCGCGAACAACGCGATCGCAGCAATCAGCCAGCGCACTTGCGGCGCCCACGAGTTCGGCGACGCGAGGCCGGGCGCGGTTCCCGGGTCCCCGATCCGGGTCGACGCGGTGTCCGTGGTGATCGATCTCCCACCCGGATTCGCGGCTCCCGATCCTTCGTTCACCGGCTCAGAGTAGCCGGTGCGTGAGCCCCGTACCCACTGCCTCTAGACTTACACCAGGCTTCTCGCCGCCACCCAGTGACAACGCTCGTCGCTTCACAATGCCCGGCCGAAAGGACCCTGGTACTCCGTGACTCCGCAGGTCGACACCGTCAGCGCAGCCGCAGCAAACCCCGACGTGCCGCAGCCCTATAAAGAACTCGGACTCAAAGACGACGAGTACGCCCGCATCAAGGAGATCCTCGGGCGCAGGCCGACCGACGCCGAGCTGGCGATGTACTCGGTGATGTGGAGCGAGCACTGCTCCTACAAGTCCTCGAAGGTGCACCTGCGCTACTTCGGCCAGACCACCACCGACGAGATGCGCAAGTCCATGCTGGCAGGCATCGGCGAGAACGCGGGCGTCGTCGACGTCGGCGACGGCTGGGCGGTCACCTTCAAGGTCGAAAGCCACAACCATCCCTCCTACGTCGAGCCGTACCAGGGTGCGGCCACCGGTGTCGGCGGCATCGTGCGCGACATCATGGCGATGGGCGCGCGCCCCATCGCGGTGATGGACCAGTTGCGCTTCGGCGCGGCCGACGCGGCCGACACCCGCCGCGTGGTGGACGGCGTCGTGCGCGGCGTCGGCGGGTACGGCAACTCGCTCGGCCTGCCGAACGTCGGCGGCGAGACCGTGTTCGACGCCTCCTACCAGGGCAACCCGCTGGTGAACGCGCTGTGCGCCGGTGTGATGCGGGTCGAGGACCTGCATCTGGCCTTCGCCTCCGGCGCCGGGAACAAGATCGTGCTGTTCGGCGCGCGCACCGGCCTGGACGGCATCGGCGGCGTCTCGGTGCTGGCCTCGGACACCTTCTCCGGTGACGAGTCCGGCGCGGGCCGCAAGAAGCTGCCCTCGGTGCAGGTCGGTGACCCGTTCACCGAGAAGGTGCTCATCGAGTGCTGTCTCGAGCTGTACGCGGCGAAGCTGGTGGTGGGCATCCAGGATCTCGGCGGCGCCGGATTGTCCTGCGCCACTTCCGAACTCGCGGCGGCCGGCGACGGCGGCATGCACATCGAGCTGGACAAGGTGCCGCTGCGCGCGGCCAACATGACGCCCGCCGAGGTGCTCTCCAGCGAGTCGCAGGAGCGCATGTGCGCGGTGGTCACCCCCGAGAACGTGGACGCGTTCATGGCCGTGTGCCGCAGGTGGGACGTGCTGGCCACGGTGATCGGCGAGGTCACCGACGGTGACCGGCTGGTGGTCACCTGGCACGGCGACACCGTGGTGGACGTGCCGCCGCGCACCGTCGCGCACGAGGGCCCGGTGTACGAGCGCCCGGTCGCGCGCCCCGACGAGCAGGACGCGCTGATCGCGGACACGCCGGACCGGCTGGCCCGGCCGAAGACCGCGGACGAACTGCGCGCCACCCTGCTGCAGATGATCTCCAGCCCGCAGCTGTGCAGCCGCAAGTGGATCACCGAGCAGTACGACCGCTACGTGCGCGGCAACACCGTGCTCGCCGACCAGGCCGACGCTGGCGTCATCCGGATCGATGAGGCGACCGGCCGGGGCATCGCGCTGGCCACCGACGCGTCCGGCCGCTACACCAAGCTGGACCCCTACGCGGGTGCGCAACTGGCGCTGGCCGAGGCCTTCCGCAACGTGGCCACCACCGGCGCGACGCCGAAGGCGGTCACCAACTGCCTGAACTTCGGTTCGCCGGAGGACCCCGGCGTGATGTGGCAGTTCCAGCAGGCGGTGCGCGGACTGGCGGACGGCTGCGTGGCGCTGGGCATCCCGGTCACCGGCGGCAACGTCAGCTTCTACAACCAGACCGGCCAGACCGCGATCCTGCCCACCCCGGTGGTCGGCGTGCTCGGCGTGATCGACGACGTGCACCGCCGCATCCCGACCGGGATCGGGCTGGAACCGGGCGAGACGCTGATCCTGCTCGGCGAGACCCGCGACGAGTTCGGCGGTTCGATCTGGTCCCAGGTGGCGCACGACCATCTCGGCGGCGTCCCGCCGAAGGTCGACTTCGCCCGCGAGCAGTTGCTCGCCGAGGTGCTGACCGCCGGTTCGCGCGACGGCATGATCAGCGCCGCGCACGACCTCTCCGAAGGCGGTCTCGCGCAGGCCGTCGTCGAAGCCGCGCTCGCCGGTGAGACCGGTTGCCGCATCCTGCTTCCCGAGGACGCCGACCCGTTCGTCACGCTGTTCTCCGAGTCGGCGGGCCGGGTGCTGGTCGCCGTTCCGCGCTCGGAGGAGACCAGGTTCACCCGCATGTGCACCGCCCGCGAACTGCCGTGGGTGCGCATCGGCGTGGTCGACCAGGGCTCGGATTCGGTCGAGGTGCAGGGCCAGTTCTCGATCCCGATGGACGAGTTGCGTGCCGCGCACGAGGGCACGCTGCCGAGGTTGTTCGGCGCCGGCGCCGTCTGAGACGAACGCTCACCTGGGCGGGCCTGGACCCCTCGTTGCCGGGCCCGCCCAGGTGAGCGCGATCAGGCGACGGAATGGAACGGATCGTGCTCGGCGAGCAACTTGTCCATCCGCGCCTGGTCGATGCGACCGTGGATGGTCGCCGCCTCGTGCTGGTCGCGAACCACTTTCGCCAGCGTGAACGTGCTCGTGACCAGGAAGAGCACGGACATCCCGAGGAACCCGCGCTGCCAGATGTCCAGCGGCAGTGCGCAGATCCCGATGCCCACTCCGACGAAGCTGATGCCGAAGGCGATCGCGGCCTGCGCGACGTAAGCGCCGCTGGCCTTCGGGCGCGTGGTCGATGTGCTCATGGACAAGAAGTTTCCGGGCGGCGCGGCCCGAGCACCCCGGTACAACTACTCGAGCGGAATGCGTAGTTGCCAATCGCGCCGGGCGTTCGATTGCCGGACCGCCGGCGTGGACGGTGTGATCCGCGTCGACCGCGCCCGCGTCCGGCCGGGCGACGCGCCGGATCGTCGGAGGCGACCGCCATACTGATCGAATGCTGAAGACCGCCGGAGCCATGCGGCGGCTGCGCACGCGCGCGGTCGCGGCGGTCCGGCGCGCCGAGGACGTCATCGACCTCAACTATGTCGGCCTGGTGGTCGCGACCGTGTTCTTCGCCCTGTCGGTGACGCCGTCACTGCTGCCGCGCGACTGGCTGTTCCAGGGGTTGATCAGCGGGATCAACGCCGCGCTCGGGTACGGCGTGGGCTGCCTGCTGGAGTGGCTGTTCCGGCTCTGGGTGCGGCCGCGGCTGAAGATCGCCTCCCCGCCCACGTGGGTGCGTTACGCGGTCAAGTCCGCCCTGCTGTTCACGGCCGCGCTGAGCGCCGCGCTGATGCTGGTGCAGTCGGCGCGCTGGCAGCGGGAGATCACGGCGTTGATGGGCATGGAGGGCACCACCACGCCCGCCTATCTGCGCACCGGTCTGCTCAGCCTGGCGGTCGGCGCCGCGGCGGTCGCGGTGTACCGGACGGTGCGGGAGATCATCCTGTTCCTGGCCCGCCTGCTCAACCGGTGGGTGCGCGTGCCGCGCGAGCTGGCCCCGGCCGCCGGTTTCCTGGTGCTGGTGGTGCTGGCGGTGACGATCTTCAACGGCGTCGCCACGCGGGCGTTCTTCGCCGTGGCCAATTCGGCTTTCAGCGTGCGCAACGACCACACCTCGGTGAACGCGGTCCAGCCGCAGCAACCGGAGCGCTCCGGCAGCCCCACCTCGATGGCGAAATGGGAGACTCTCGGGTTCGAGGGCCGCTGGTTCGTCTCGCACGGTCCCACGGCGAGCCGGATCACCGCGGTCACCGGCCGCCCGGCCAAAGAGCCCATCCGGGCCTACGTCGGCTTGGAATCGGTCGAGGGCGACGAGGAACCGGCCGAGCTGGCGGTGTCCGAGCTGGAGCGCACCGGGGCATTCGACCGCAAGGCCATCGTCGTGGTCACCACCACCGGCACCGGATGGGTGAACACACTGGCCGCGAGTGCCATCGAGTACATGTACGACGGCGACACCGCGATCGTCGCCACGCAGTACTCCTACCTGCCGAGCGTGCTGTCGTTCCTGGCCGACCGCACCAAGGCCGCCGCGGCGGGCAAGGACCTGTTCGACGCGGTGCACGAGCATTGGGCCGCGCGCCCGCCGCAGGTGCGACCCAAGCTGCTGGTGTACGGGGAGAGCCTCGGCTCGCAGGGCTCCGAGGCGGCGTTCGACGGTCTCGCCGACCTGCGGGCGAAGGTCGACGGCGCGCTGTGGGTCGGTCCGCCCAACTCCAACCGGCTGTGGCAGCAGTTCGTCGCGCGCCGCGATCCGGGTTCGCGTGAGGTCGAGCCGCTGTACGCGGACGGGCTGGTGGTCCGGTTCGCCTCCGACAGCGCCGACCTGGCCCGGCCTTCGACGGAGTGGCGGTCCCCGCGCATCGCCTATCTGCAGCACGCGTCCGACCCGATCGTCTGGTGGTCGCCGGATCTGATCTTCTCGCAACCGGATTGGCTGTCCGAGTCGCGCGGCTCGGATGTCTCCTCCCAGATGCGCTGGTGGCCGTTCGTCACTTTCTGGCAGGTGGCCGCCGACCTGACCAACGCGCAAGCCGTCACCGACGGTCACGGGCACCGCTACGGCAGCCTGGTGCTGGACGGCTGGGCGGCCATCGCGGCGCCGCCGGACTGGACCGCGGAGCGTTCCGAACGGATCCGCTTCGAAGTGCAGACCGCGGAGGATTACGAGCGGACCACCAAGTGAGTCCAGGCAGCGCCGCGAGAACGATTGTGGCCGTGGCGCTTCCCTTGATCTGGAGCAATGCGGCGTTGCCCCGTCTCGCTCTCGGTGTGCGCGGGCGAACCGCCGCCAACGCCGGTTTCGCCACCGCGTACGCGCTCGCACTGCGCGACGAGCCGGTCCGATGCTCGGTGCGCGGCGTGTGCTACGGGCTGCGCGCTGCCTCGGTCGTCGCGGCCGGATACACGGTGGCCCTTGCCGTTCCGTCGACGCGGTGGCAGCTGGCCGAGCTCGCCGACCGCGGGCCCGAGGTGTCGACGGCGGAGTGGGTCGCGGTGCACATTCCCGTCGGCACCGTCTACAGCGAGGAACTCGTCTTCCGCGGCACGCTGGACCCGCTGCTGGACACCGTTTTCGGCACGCGAGCGGGGATATTGCTCGGCGCGGTGACCTTCGGCCTCTGGCATATCGCCCCCGCGCGGGCCGCCGGTGACAGTGTCCCCGCCACCGTCGCGGTGACCACGGCGGGCGGCCTGGTGTTCGGTTGGCTGCGCCGCCGCACCGGGGGTGTTGTCGCCTCCGCACTGCTGCACCTGGCCATGAACGCCGGTGGGGCGATCGCACCGCGCCTGGCCCGCCGCCTCGAGGCTTCCGTGCGCGCACCTCGGGGAGCGCGGTGTGCTGGGGACAGCTGTGCATAGTTCCACAGTCCGGCTTCCGGCAGCACTCTTCACGGCCTGAGAGTGACGGCCGACCACCGGCGGTGATCGACCTCTGCCCATGCGCCGTCGGCTTTCCTCGGCGCGGCTCGGTTCGCGCCTGACCCGTGCTCGCTGAACGATGGCGCGGCTGTGGGCGGCCCGCGGCGTGCGGTGACCGGGAGGTTGCGAACGATTCTCGACTCACCATTGGCCCGAACCGGATCTCGGCAGTTCTCACCCTGAACACGTTGAGGCGCAACCCGGTATGCGATCCCGCCCGCGCCACAGGGTGTGACCAGATCCGGGCGGCGAGAGATTCGAAACAACCGCGACCAGGTCGCGCAGTCGTGCCACCCTCGGCCGCCCTTGCGCAGGTCAGGGGAAGGTTAGGCGACGCACGGGCGGCGGCTGGTGTCGTTCCGGCGCAGCCGATGACGACGCTGCGGGTCATGCACGCACAGCCCGCCTGCCTCGCGTTCATTCGGGGCCCGTCGAGGCGGACGCGCCTCTTCGGAACACGGGCTGACTGCGGCAAACCAGCGGTTGCGCACAACGTTCCCATATGAGTACAGTGTGCGCATGGAAGCGCACACTGTGCGCAAGATTGAGAACGGAAGCGAAGCGATGTCGAACACGATGAACTGGGACGAAACGGGCGCATGGCAGGTGCGGGGAGACTGGGGCAGCACGGATTCGGCCGGGCGCCGGTTCTCCGTGGCGCGCTGGCAGGCGAAGTTGGACAGGCTGCTCGCCGAACACCACGTGCCGGGCGCGGCCCTGGCCGTGCTGGTGGACGGACAGATCTACGAGATCGCCGGCGGCGTCCTGCACCGGGGGACGCGAGTGCCGGTCACCACCGACTCGGTGTTCCTCTGCGGCTCGATCGCCAAGGTGTACACCGCGACGCTGATCATGCGGCTCGTCGACGCGGGCGAGCTCGACCTCGACGCTCCGGTGGTGGACGTGCTGCCGGAGTTCGCCACCCCCGACGAGCGGGCGACGGCGACGATCACCATCAGGCAGCTGCTCAGCCACACCGGCGGTGTCACAAACGATTTCAACCACGACACCGGCCGCGGCGACGACTGCCTCGCCGCATACGTCGAGGCGGCACGGGACGTGGCGCTGGATTGCGCGCCCGGCACGGCGATGTCCTACGGCAGCCTCGGCTATGTGGTGCTCGGTCGCGTCGTGGAAGTGCTCACCGGGAAGACCTGGGACGAAGCGGTGCACGACATGCTCGCGGTCCCGCTCGGGCTCGACCGGCTCGTGACACTGCCCGAGCAGGCGCTGAAATTCCGGGTCGCGATGAGCCACCTCGGGGCGGCTGGCGTCGATCCGGACCCTGCGCCGGAGTGGGATGCGATGCCGCGCAGTGTCGCACCGGCGGCCCGGGTGATCACGTCGGCGGGCGACATGGTCCGCTTCGCCCGCATGCATCTGGATGGTGGGCGCGCCGCGGACGGCGCCGAGGTCCTGTCCGCCGCGTCGGTCGCCGCGATGCAGCGGCGCGAGGTCGACGTCCCGGACAAGTGGACGGTCAGCGCCGACGGCTGGGGTCTGGGTTGGACGCTCTACGACTGGGACGGCGTCAAGGGATTCGGCCACGACGGCGCGGCCATCGGTCAGTACGCGTACCTGCGGGCGGTGCCGGGAGCGGGAGTCGCGGTGGCGCTGCTCACCAACGGCGGCGGCGCCCGCCCGCTCTGCTCGGCCCTGTTCGGCGAACTGCTCGCCGAACTGGCGGACGTCCGGGTGCCGGACGCGTTCGGCCCGGCCGACCCGCCGGTCCCGGTGGACATCGCCCCGTTCGTAGGCACCTACCGGCGCGCGGGCGTGGAGATCACCGTCACCAAGCGGGACGACGGCACCGGCCACATGCTCTACGAGTTCGTCGACGGAATGGCAGGCATGTCACCCGCACTGAGCATGGACCTGACCCCGGTCGGTGCCACCGTGTTCGCCGCCTCCGGCGCGGGCCCGTCCTTCAGCGAGGACTACATGCCCGTCGTCTTCGCCACCCTCGCCGACGGCACCGAGTGCTGCTACGTCGGCATGCGTGCCACACCGAAGGTATGACCTCGGTCCCTCTCCTGGTTGCCCGGTTCTCCGCACCTTTCGAAGGAGGCGAGGTGCCGGGCAGCCGGGCTGAGCGGAACGAGTGGGGAAGTAGGGTCGGGACCGTGGCAGGACGAGGGACGGTCGACCCGGCGCAGATGCGGGCGGCGGTGGCGGTGGTGAGCGAGTGGTTGCGTGACGAGTCGGTCGATGCCCCCGCGCGTCCCGAACTCGCGGCGGCGGTGCGGACGACGGCGCGGTCACTGGCAGCCTCCGCGCCCGGGCATTCGGTCGAGGTCCGGGTGCCGCCGTTCGTCGCGGTGCAGTGCATCGAAGGTCCGCGGCACACCAGGGGAACCCCGCCCAACGTCGTCGAGACCGACGCCCGCACCTGGCTGCTGCTGGCCACCGGCCTGCTCGAGTTCGACGCCGCCCTCGCCTCCGGCGCGGTCAGCGCCTCCGGCACCCGCGCGGCCGAGATCGCCCATTGGCTACCGATCGCCCGGGCAACGACCGACTGACGGCGCGCGCAGACGAACGACTCACACCTGGACGATGTTGCGGCGCTCTAGCCCCTTGCGGTCGTAGAAGCGGGTGATCGCCGCGCCGAAGACCAGCCCGATCGCGAGTCCGAGGACCGCCATCCACACGCCGCGGGTGAGTCCCGCCTCGAACTTCGCGTCGAAGTAGAGGATCGACCGCACACCGAGGAACACCTGGTGCATCGGTTCGAAGGAGGCGAGCCAGCCGAAGTACCGCGGCGTCGCCTCGATCGGCACGGTGCCGCCGGAGGACGGCAAACCCAGGATGACGAACAGGATCAGGTTCACCAGCAGGCCGGCCGAGCCGATCGCCGCCAGCATGGACAGCCCGGTCACGCCGACCGCGGTCAGCGCGAGCGCGCTGTAGAGGTACAGCGCGAGCGGATTGCCGATCGGCATGTCCAGCAGCTTGCCGACGACCAGGAACACCGCGGCGACGACGTTCGCCACCAGCACGAACACGCCCCACTTGATCAGCAGCGTCTTGAACCGCGAGATCGGCGTGGGCGGGTAGTGCACGTACCACGGCCCGTACTCGGTGGGCACGAAGCCGAGCTGCGCATCGATCATCGTGTGGATGACCATCGCGCCGACCACCCCGGCCAACAACAGCAGCAG
Organism: Nocardia gipuzkoensis; assembly: GCF_021183645.1. Taxonomy (NCBI): domain Bacteria; kingdom Bacillati; phylum Actinomycetota; class Actinomycetes; order Mycobacteriales; family Nocardiaceae; genus Nocardia; species Nocardia gipuzkoensis. The sequence goes on from NZ_CP089225.1 coordinate 3,566,080, forward strand.
GGCGTAGAAGAACGCGGTCAGGCCTTGGCCGCTACCGTGCGGCAGTGGGTGGTACTGCTGCTCGACCACCTCGATCGGCGACGTCAGCGCGACCTTGGTCGCGCCGGTCAGCTCGGGTGGGGGCGGGCCGCCGGGGCGCGGGGCGAGCTGCGCGTTCACCTGGTCGAGCAACTGCTTTCCGACTTGCTTGTTCACCTCGGTCAGCGCCTGGTTGCCGACCCGGAGCATGATCTGGGTGCCGAACGCGCCGGTGCGCGGGTTCGTCTGCAGTGTGATGATCGGCCGCTGGATATCGCCCGGTATGACACTGCCCACACCCAGATTGCCGAGCCGCTTGCTGAAATCGCCCGGGATGACGATCGCGCCGTACACCTGTCCGGACTGCATCTGGCGCTCGGACTCGCTGATGCCGAGCACGCGCAGGTCGACCTTGTCCGAGGGCACCCTCGAGGCCAGTGCTTCGGTGATCTGATTGCCGAAATTGACCTGCTGCTTGCTCTCCCCGCTGCCGATGGTGTCGCCGACGTCCTGGTTGACCAGGGCGATCGGGAAATCGTGCAGGTTCTGCTCCGGATCGACGACATAGTCGAGGTACATGATGCCCAGCAGCGCGGTGAGCAGGCTCAGCACCACCAGCGGAAAGAACACCATCCGCGACCATGGCCTGCGCCCCGCGCCCGCTGCCGGCCCGGTTTTGCTCGCGTCGTCCGTAGTCGTCACGGTGCGCACCGTAACAGCTGCGGGCGCCGGAAATAGTCCGGTTCGGTCACCGTGGATTGCTGCCCGGATGCGGCGGCGTGCGAGTGCGCCGCGGCCCACCCGTAGAATGAAATTTGCCCCCAGCCCGCCCGAACAGGGAGCAAACGGTGACCAACGCCGAACTGCCGGTCGACAGCATTTCCGCCACCTCGTGTCCCACCCCGGACGTCGATGAGAACGAGCCGCGCGAGGAGTGCGGAGTGTTCGGAGTCTGGGCGCCGAGTGAAGAAGTGGCGAAGCTCACGTATTACGGGCTCTATGCCTTGCAACACCGTGGGCAGGAGGCGGCGGGCATCGCGGTGTCGGACGGTTCGCAGATCCTCGTCTTCAAGGACCTGGGTCTGGTCAGCCAGGTGTTCGACGAGCAGACGCTGGCGGCCATGCCGGGTCACATCGCCGTCGGTCACTGTCGTTACTCCACCACGGGTGGCGTGACCTGGGAGAACGCCCAGCCCATCTTCCGCACCACCGCCGTCGGTTCCGGACTTGCTCTGGGGCACAACGGCAATCTGGTCAATACCGCCGAATTGGCGGGCCGCGCACGCGAACTCGGCTTGCTCGCCTCCGTTCGCGGCGGGCGCCCGCAGCCCGCCGCGGCCACCTCCGACTCCGACGTGGTCACCGCGCTGCTCGCGCACGCCGCCGCCGATTCCAGCATCGAGCAGGCCGCGATGCAGCTGCTGCCCACTTTGCGGGGCGCGTTCTGCCTGACCTTCATGGACGAGCACACCCTCTACGCCGCGCGCGACCCGCACGGGGTGCGCCCGCTGTGCCTGGGCAGGCTGGAGCGTGGCTGGGTCGTTGCCAGCGAGACCGCCGCGCTGGACATCGTCGGCGCCGCGTTCGTCCGTGAGATCGAACCCGGCGAACTGCTGGCGATCGACGCCGACGGCGTGCGCTCGATGCGCTTCGCCAACCCGGAGCCCAAGGGCTGTGTCTTCGAGTACGTGTACCTGGCCCGGCCGGACAGCACCATCTCCGGGCGGTCGGTGCACGCCACCCGGGTGGAGATCGGCCGTCGCCTGGCGAAGGAGCATCCGGTCGAGGCCGATTTGGTGATCCCGGTGCCCGAGTCCGGCACGCCCGCCGCCGTCGGCTACGCGCAGGGTTCAGGGGTGCCCTACGGCCAGGGCCTGATGAAGAACGCCTACGTAGGGCGCACGTTCATCCAGCCGAGCCAGACCATCCGGCAGCTGGGCATCCGGCTCAAGCTCAATCCGCTGCGCGAGGTCATCCGGGGCAAGCGCCTGATCGTCGTGGACGACTCGATCGTGCGCGGCAATACCCAGCGCGCGCTGATCCGCATGCTGCGCGAGGCGGGCGCGTTGGAGATCCACGTGCGGATCGCCTCGCCGCCGGTGAAGTGGCCGTGCTTCTACGGCATCGACTTCGCCTCACGGGCGGAACTGATCGCCAACGGCGCGGGGACCGAAGGCGACGTCGCCGACATGGTGGAGGGCGTGCGCCGGTCGATCGGCGCCGACACGCTCGGCTACATCTCCTTGGACGGCATGATCGCCGCCACCGAGCAGCCGCGTTCACGGCTGTGCGCCGCGTGCTTCGACGGCGACTACCCGATCCCGCTGCCCACCGAAGCCGCCATCGGGAAGAACGTGCTCGAGGGCATGCTCACCGGCCAGTCCGAGGCAGAGCTGTTGGGTGACAACGCGAATGCGAGCGCGCTGAGCCGTCCGTAACCCTTTCGCGGGTACCGCCATCCGGTGTCGCACACCGTGATCTGGCGTGCTCGAGACATCACAACCGCCAATTCTGGACGTTTGACCGGTTTACCCGGCGTCGGAGGCGTCGCGCATAACACCTGCTGACGACGCCGCGGATTTTCTTCGGAAACGTAACGTGCCGAAAATGCTTCGTAGGTACGGTGCCGATCAGATCGGAAGTTCACCCGTGTCCGCACCGGGCCAGGAGAACGCGGTGCGGCGCTCGAGAAGTGGGGCCGTGATGAGGAATTCGAGGGTTGGCCGACGTGCCGGGACGCGAACCATCGCCACCGTCGGCTTGCTGGCGCTGACGGCGTCGGTGCTGGCGGGCTGCGGTTCCGGACGAACCGGGGAGGGAGGCGACGGAGCCGGACTGGTGGCGGGCACCACCGACAAGATTTTCTCGCTCGATCCGGCGGCCGCTTACGACAACGGGTCGCTGGTCGCCGAGACGCAGATCTACCAATACCTGCTCAACTTCGCGCCGGGTGACGCGACGCCGAAGCCGGATGCGGCGCAGAAGTGCGAATTCACCGCGCCGACGGTGTACACCTGCACGTTGAAGGACGGCCTGAAGTTCGCCAACGGTAACCCGCTCACCGCGACCAGCGTGATGTTCTCCTTCGACCGGATGCTGCGGATCAACGACCCGAACGGCCCCGCGTCCCTGCTCGGCAACCTGGAGAAGACCGATGTGCTGGACGCGCGCACCGTCGCGTTCACGTTGAAGGTGGCCGACGATCAGACCTTCCCCGCGATCCTGCCCACCCAGGCGGGTCCGATCGTCGACGAGAAGGTCTACGCGCCGGACAAGGTGATGCCGGACGAGGACGTGGTGCGGGCCAAGGGCTACTCCGGTCCGTACACCATCGCCGCTTACGACAAGAACAAGCTGGTCGAGTACCAGGCGTTCGCCGACTACAACGGCATCCTCGGCACCCCGAAGACCAAGACCGTGTCGACGAAGTACTACGCCAGCACCGACAACATGAAGCTGGACCTGCAGAACGGGTCGCTCGATGTGGGGTACCGGTCGTTCACGCCCACCGACGTCGAATCGCTGCGCAACGACGGCAGAGTCGCCGTGCACGAGGGCCCCGGTGGCGAACTGCGCTACATCGTGTTCAACCTGAACACCATGCCGGGCGGCACGCCGGAACAGAAACTGGCCGTGCGCAAGGCGGTCGCGTCCACCGTCGACCGGGCCGCGCTGGCCGACAGCGTCTACAAGAAGACGTACCTGCCCGCGTATTCGTCCGTGCCGCAGGGCATGCCGGGCGCGGCGGAGCCGTTCAAGGACATCTACGGAGCTCAGCCGAACAAGGACCAGGCGGCGAAGTTCCTCGCCGACGCGGGGGTGACGACGCCGGTAGAGCTGAAACTCCAGTACAACCCCGATCACTACGGTTCCAGCAGCTCCGAGGAGTACGCGGCGATCAAGTCGCAGCTGGAGGCCACGGGTTTGTTCCGAGTCGACCTGCAATCCACCGAATGGGTGACCTACCAGCGGGAACGAGCGCGCGACGCGTACCCGGTCTACCAATTCGGCTGGTTCCCGGACTTCCCGGACCCGGACAACTACCTCTCGCCGTTCTTCGGTCCGAACAACTTCCTCCAGTCGCACTTCGAGGACCCCGGCATCTCCGCGCAGTTGATCGCCCAAGCGACGCAGCCGGACAAGGACAAGCGGCTCGCGCAGATCAATCAGGTGCAGCGTGACCTCGCGCAGAACTTCCTGCCGATCGTCCCGTTGCTGTCCGGCAAGCAGATCGCGGTCGCGGTCGCGGGCGTACAAGGCGTGCAGCAGACGCTCGATTCGTCGTTCAAGTTCCGCTATACGGTACTGAGCAAGTGAGTTCCGGTGACGCAGCCGGTGCCGGGACGACTACCGCGCCGGAGAACGTGCGCACGCCGGTCCCGGCCCGGCGGTTCGGGCTGCCGCGAAGGGGCGAGGGCGGCGAGGATTCCCGTCACCTGGCGCTGCTGCGCTACCTGGGCGTTCGCCTGCTGCTGATTCCGGTGACCGCGTGGATCCTGGTGACGGTCGTGTTCTTCCTGATGCGTGTGGTCGGCGACCCGATCAGCGCGGCCATGGGCGGGCGCATGACCCAGGAACAGATCGAGGCGCGCAAGGAGGCGGCCGGGCTCAACCGGCCGGTCCTGGCCCAGTATTGGGACTACCTCTCCGGCCTGCTGCACGGGGACCTCGGGCGCTCGCAGGACAACCGGGAGATCAGCGAGGTGGTGCTCACCTACGGCGCGGCTTCGCTGGAGCTGGTGTGCTGGGCGTTGGTCGTCGCGTTCGCGATCGGCGTCCCGCTGGGCAGATACGCCGCGACCCACCGGGATTCGGCCGCCGACACCACGGTGCGGCTGCTGGCCATCCTGTTCTACGCCGCGCCGGTGTTCTTCGTCGGATTGCTGTTGAAGCTGGTTTTCGCCGTGCGACTGGGCTGGCTGCCGGTCGCGGGACGGGCGAGCACCAACGTGGAACTGCAATTGCAGCACGTCTCGCCGAAGACGAACATCATGGTGATCGACGCGATCCTCTACGGCGACACCGGATATCTGCTCGATGTGCTGAAACACGCGGTGCTCCCGGCGATCGCGCTCGGCTTGCTCACCGCGGGCATCTTCCTGCGGCTGGTGCGGATCAACTTGATCCAGACCCTCCGCGCCGACTACGTGGACGCGGCACGGGCGCGCGGCCTGTCCCGGCGCGTGGTGACCGGGCGGCATGCCTTCCGCAACGCGATGATCCCGATCGTCACGGTGATGGGCATGCAGATCGCCATGATGCTCGGCGCCTCGGTGCTCACCGAGACCACATTCGAGTGGAAGGGCCTCGGCTACCAGTTCGCGCAGTACCTCTCGGCCCGCGACTTCATCGCCGTGCAGGGCATCGTCGCGTTCATCGCGCTCATCGTGGCGGTGCTGAGTTTCGTGGTGGACGTACTGGTGGCGCTGATCGATCCGAGGGTGAGGTTTTGATGACCGCTCCGGAAGTGCTGAACGAACCGCTGATCACGCCACCGGCGGCACGCCGGGGTGTGCCCGGCCTGCGGCTGTTCGCCATGACCGCGGGCTTGCAGCGCGCGACGCTGATCCTCGGGCTCGGCCTGGTCGGCGTCTTCGTGGTCGCCGCCGTCTTCGCCCCGTTCATCGCGCCGTACGGATTCGCCCAGAGCGCCGCCGACGGAGTCGATTTCGCCCGGCAGCAGGCGCCGTCGGCCGAGCACTGGTTCGGCACCTCGGTGCGCGGGGAGGACGTGTTCTCCCGGGTGATCTACGGTGCGCGGACGGCACTGTGGGTGATCGCGATCTCGCTGGTGCTCTCGCTGCTGATCGGGGTGCCGCTCGGGCTGCTGTCCGGCTATCTGGGCCGGTGGCCGGACCGATTGCTCGTGCTGTTCATGGACGCGATGTACGCCTTTCCGACGCTGCTGCTGGCGATCGTGGTGTCCATCGTGGTCGCTGGCGGGCGCTCGACCAGTCTGGGCGGTGTGCTGTCCGCGGCGGTCGCCATCACGGCGGTGTTCGTGCCGCAGTACTTCCGGGTGGTGCGCAACGCGACCGTCGCGGTGAAGCAGGAGCCGTACGTGGACGCCGCCCGGGTGACCGGCGCGTCCACTGCGCGGATCCTGTTCCGGCACATCCTGGCCAACGTCACCCAATCGCTGCCGGTGATCGTGACGCTCAACGGGTCGGAGGCCATCCTCACCCTGGCCGGCCTCGGGTTCCTCGGTTTCGGCATCGAACCGACCCAGGCCGCGGAGTGGGGCTTCGACCTGAACAAAGCGCTGTCGGACGTCTCCAACGGCATCTGGTGGACCGGCGTGTTCCCCGGCGTCGCCATCGTGCTCGTGGTGCTCGGCATGACCCTGGTCGGCGAGAGCCTCAACGAGGTGCTCAACCCGATCCTGCGCACCCGCCGTGCGGCAACGATCGCGGCGACTGCCGTTACCGAAGTCCGTCCCGGCGACCAGGACGCCGTGGTCGCCGACCGGAAGGACACAACCGATTCTCAATGACGATGTCAACTCTTCAAGATCATGTGGGCACTGGGATGTCACGCGGCGGTAGCGGCCGGAGTGGGTGGCACTGCCGTGTAGCAGCGGTTGTCTCGCAGCATCGCCCACAAGACGTTGACTCGTCGGCGTGCGAGAGCGAGGACGGCCTGGTTGTGTCGCTTACCCTCGGACCTCTTGCGGTCGTAGAAGTTCCGCGACGGCTCATGGCGCTGGACGCTGATCAGCGCGGATGTGTAGAAGACATGTTGCAGGCCGCGATGGTATCGGCGTGGACGGTGCAGGTTGCCTGCGATGCGGCCGGAGTCTCGCGGCACCGGTGCGACGCCGCCGTAGCCGGCCATGTGGTCGCAGGAGGCGAAGGCGTTCATGTCGCCGCCGGTCGCGGCCAGGAATTCGGCTCCGAGCACGGGCCCGATGCCGGGCATGCTCAGCAGGACCTCGGCGCTACGGTGGCGGTGAAATCGGCCCTCGATGAGCTTGCCGACGTGTTTGAGCTGCTCATCGAGGGCGATCACCCCCTTCGCCATCTCGGCGATCAGCTCGGCGGCCAGCCGTTGGCCGGGAAGGGTGGTGTGCTGGCTCGAGGCAGCGGTGACAGCCTTCATCGCCAGTGCGGCGGCACCTTTGACTTTCTGCGAGCGCAGCCATGCTTCGACCTCGCCGACACCGGCTTGGCGCAGCGTCTCGGGGATCTGGTAGCCGGTGAGCAGCACCAGCGGTCCTTGGTTGGTCAGATCGAGCACTCGCTCGAGTGCGGGGCTGAGGCTGAGCAACTGCTGGTGCAGCCGGTTGACCAGCCGTGTGCGGTCACCGGCGAGGTCACGGCGGCGGGCGATGAGCATCCGCAGTTCCACGATGAGTTCGTCATCGATGCGCATCGGTGCCAGATCGCGGCGGATGCGGACCTGGTCGGCGATGATGGCAGCGTCTTTTGCGTCGGTTTTCCCCGCGCCGCGGTAGCCATCGGCGGCCCGGTTGACCTGGGCGCCAGTGATATAGAAAACCGTCTGGTCGTGGGCTGTGAGCAGGGCCAGCAGCAGTGCCGATTCGCCTGTGACGATATCAACGGCCCAGTCCACCCGGTCGGCCAGGCCAGCCACCTGGCCGACCAGCTCCAGCAAAGCCTGTTCGTCGTTGCGGACTCGCCGCGACAGCAGCCGGTTGCCGTCGGTATCGATCACCACCGCGTGATGGTGTTGCTTGCCGATGTCGACTCCGGCCCACACACGTTCCAACGTCGTCTCCCTCGTTCACCGAAACTATTGCACCGCAGACGACCTCGCTGTCCTATCCCTACTGAGCGACTGGTTCGCAATTCTCAATCAGCAGCCGGGTCGTCGCGGGGTGCCGGGCGGCCAATCGGCGCAAGCCACATCCACTGCAGATGCCTGAGAGCCATACCCGGCACCCCTCGGCAACCAGGACCCTACGACTGGCCCGAGTCACCCACGAAAGAAGGTAGGGATGTCTGAGCCGATCGCGACAGATCGTCCCCGCCCCGCCCTGTCCATCGAATCGCTGTCGGTCACCTTCGCCACCGACGCGGGGCCGGTGCACGCGGTCACCGACGTCTCCTACGAGGTCTATCCCGGGGAGGTGCTGGCCATCGTCGGGGAATCCGGCTCGGGCAAGTCGGTGAGTTCGCGCACGGCGATGGGATTGCTGCCGGCGACCGCGACGGTGCGCGGTCTGGTCACCCTGGGCACCGAGCAGGTCACCGCGATGAGCGAGAAGCAGCTCACCGCGCTGCGCGGCGGCGCGATCTCGATGGTGTTCCAGGAACCCGGTCTGGCGCTGGACCCGCTGTTCACCGTCGGCTTCCAGATCGGCGAGGCGCTGCGGGCGCACACGAAGCTCAGCAAGAAGGCCGCGAAGGCCCGCGCGGTGGAATTGTTGCGCTTGGTCGGGCTGCCCGAACCGGAGCACCGGGTGGACTACTACCCGCACCAGCTCTCCGGCGGGCAGAAGCAGCGCGTGGTGATCGCCATCGCCATCGCCTGCGAGCCGAAGGTGATCATCGCCGACGAGCCGACCACGGCGCTGGACGTCACCGTGCAGGCCGAGATCCTCGCCCTGCTGCGGGACCTGCGCGACCGCACCGGCACCGCGATCGTGCTGATCACCCACAACATGGGCGTGGTCGCCGATATCGCCGACCGCGTGGTGGTGATGCGGGATGGCGCGGTGGTCGAGCAGGCGCCGGTGGACGAGCTGTTCGCGCGGCCCAGCGCGGACTACACCCGTGCCCTGCTGGCCGCGGTGCCGCATCTGGGCGCCGAGCAGCTCGAGCACGGCCCGTCCGACAGTGCCCGCACCGAGGGCGATCCGGTGCTGGAGGTCCTTGACCTGGTGGTCGAATTCCCCGGCCCGTTCGGCCGTCCGCGGTTCCGCGCGGTGGACGGGGTGAGCCTGCGCATCGGGCACGGCGAGACCCTCGGTCTGGTCGGCGAGTCCGGATCGGGCAAGTCCACCATCGGCCGCTGCGTCGCGGCGCTGCAACGGCCGACCTCGGGGGTGGTGCGCGTGCGTGGCCAGGACATCGCTGGTCTGTCCCCGCGCAAACTGCGGCCCATCCGGCGGCGCTTCGGCTTCGTCTTCCAGGACCCGGCCAGTTCGCTGAACCCCCGGCTCACCGTGGGCGAGTGCGTGGCCGAACCGCTCATCGTGCACAAGGCCGGAAGTGCCGCGCAGATCCGCGCCAGAGTGCGCCGACTGCTCGACGACGTGCGTTTGCCCGCGGGGGCCGAACGCCGGTACCCGCACGAGCTGTCCGGCGGGCAGCGTCAGCGCGCCAGCCTGGCCCGCGCCCTGGTGCTCGACCCGGACCTGCTGGTCGCCGACGAGCCGACCAGCGCGCTGGACGTCTCGGTGCAGGCGGCGGTGCTGGAGCTGTTCGGTCAGCTACAGCGCGAATGCGGCTGGGCGTGCCTGTTCATCAGCCACGACTTGGCGGTGGTCGACCAGCTCGCCGACCGGATCATGGTGCTGCGTGACGGTGCGGTGGTCGAACAGGGTGATCGTCATCGCATCCTGCGCGCGCCGCGGGAGGAGTACACGCGGCGCCTGGTCGCGGCGGTGCCGGTGCCCGACCCGGTGCGGCAGCGCCACCGCCGGGCCCGGACGGCCGGGTTGTTCGACGGGAACGAGATGGACTGATGGTCCCCCTGTACGGCTCCCGCTGCCCTATTGTCAAGAGGGCGAGCCAACACCGGTGCGGGGTCGTTATCCGGCTCCGGTAGCGTGAGCAGGCATCTATCCGCCGATTCGGTTTGGAGCTTTCCCCGAAGATGACTGAACAGACCCCCAGTGGTGGTGCCTCGTACGCCGCGGCAGGCGTGGACATCGAGGCAGGTGACCGCGCAGTCGAGTTGTTCGGGCCATTGGCGAAGAAGGCGACCCGGCCCGAGGTTCAAGGCGGCCTCGGCGGTTTCGCCGGGCTGTTCGCGTTGAAGGGTGGCTACCGGGAACCGCTGCTGGCGGCCTCCACCGACGGCGTCGGCACCAAGATCGCGGTGGCGCAGGCGATGGACAAGCACGACACCGTCGGCCTCGACCTGGTCGCCATGGTGGTGGACGATCTCGTGGTCTGCGGCGCGGAGCCGCTGTTCCTGCAGGACTACATCGCCATCGGCAAGGTCGTGCCGGAGAAGGTCGCCGAACTGGTCTCCGGTATCGCGGAGGGCTGTGTGCGCGCAGGTTGCGCGCTGCTCGGCGGCGAGACCGCCGAGCATCCCGGACTGATGGACCCCGACGACTACGACCTGTCCGCGACCGGCATCGGCGTGGTCGAGGCAGACGCGGTGCTCGGTCCCGACCGGGTTCGTCCCGGCGACGTGGTGATCGCCATGGGGTCCTCCGGTCTGCACTCCAACGGCTACAGCCTGGCCCGCAAGGTGCTGCTCGACATCGACCGCATGTCGCTCACCGGCCACGTCGAGGAATTCGGCCGCACCCTGGGCGAGGAACTGCTCGAGCCGACCCGGATCTACGCCAAGGACTGCCTGGCGCTGATCGCCGAGACCGACGTGCGCACCTTCGCCCACGTCACCGGCGGTGGCCTGGCGGCGAACCTGGCCCGGGTGCTGCCCGCGGGCATGGTGGCCGAGCTGGATCGCGGCACCTGGAATCCGGCGCCGGTGTTCAAGATGATCGCTCAGCGCGGCCGGGTGGAGCGGGTCGAGATGGAGAAGACGTTCAATATGGGCGTCGGCATGGTCGCCGTCGTCGCTCCGGAGGACGTGGACCGGGCGCTGGCGGTGCTGACCGCGCGGCACATCGAGTGCTGGACGCTGGGCACGGTCAAGAAGGCCAAGGACGCCGACGCCGTGCGCGCCGTCCTGGTCGGTGACCATCCGCGGTTCTGACCGCGGCGAAGACACGTCAGAGTCCCGCATCCTCGTTCGATGCGGGACTCTGTTGTGTTGCAAGCCTTTTCGGCGCCTGTGACGTCAACCCGCGACAACGCTCGAAGGGGGAGGCCCGTCGGCCTCCCCCTTCAGACGTGAATCCGAGTCAGCGGCGCCAGTCGTCGTAGTCGTCCTCGTCCCATCGGGACAAGGAGTCGTCCGCGTCGTGCTCATCGGACAGCACACCACCACTCCGCTGGGAGTTGGGGCTTCCCGAAAGCTCGCGCTGAAGGCTCGCGAAGTCGGTCGGCGTCGAGCTGTACTTCAGCTCGCGTGCGACCTTGGTCTGCTTTGCCTTAGCCCGGCCACGGCCCATGGCTGACCCCCTCGCGTCACAGCGGGGCGGCCTGGGGTTTGGTGGCGGCCCCGTTCGAATTAATACTCTTCCTGACAGACACTTTAGCGTGTGTCCGGCGGTCTCGCTTCCAGGAGTGGGTGAAGAACTCCGGAACTGGGCCGTTTGCCCGCTTGTCGCCCCGGCGTGGAATAGCTAGACGACCCCGGGTATCGCGCGAATCACACCGACTCGAGCGCCGCCGCCGAGCACCGCGGGGGCCGCCAGCTCCGCGTGCGCATCGGTCCACTCGATGCCCATCCGATGCAGAATCGCCAGCGTCAGTGGCATTCGCGCACGATCGTGGCCGTCATCGATCTTGTACGCGAAAGCCGATCCGTCCGGCAGGGCGCCGGCGTGCACGCCGTCCGCGCCGATCTTGCACACCAGGCCGGGGGTGGCCCGCATGACGAGCAGATCGGGGGCGTTGGTGCCGGAAATCACTCGCGGATGGGCGCGGATCGCGTCGGCGACCCGGCGTTCGGGGGAGCCGGGCGCGGCCGTCGCCATCGTCGAGAACACCCGCGCGAGATTGATCAACGAGACCGGGATGATCGGCAGTCCACAGCCGTCGATGCCGAGATCGGCTTCCGGCTCACCGGTCAGGTCGGCCACCGTGGCGATCACCGCACGCTGCAGCGGATGCGCCTGGTCTCGGTAGCCCTCGGTGGGCCAGCCGTTGACCGCGCAGGTCGCGAGCATCGCCGCGTGCTTGCCCGAGCAGTTCATGTAGAGCGGGTGTGGCGGCTGTCCGTCCGCGAGCAGAGCGGCGCGGGCGCGCTCGTCGTAGGGAAGATCGGCCGGGCACGCGAGGGCCGTGTCGGCGAACCCGAAGCGCTCCAGCAACCTGCGCACCAGGGCGATGTGGTCCGGTTCGCCGTAGTGCGAGGCGGTGGTGACGGCCAGTTCGGCATCGTCGAGGGGCTCGAAACCGTTGCGCAGCAGAGTGATCGCCTGCATCGGCTTGTTCGTCGAGCGCGGGAAGATCGGCAGGTGCACTTCACCGAGCTCGCGGGTGGGCTCGCCCGCGGCGTCGAGCACCACCACCGAGCCGCGGTGCACGCATTCGCGAAAGCCCGAGCGGACGACTTCGACCAGTTCCACACTCACAGCCGCGCTCCCGTGCCGAGGTCGTCGGCGGCTGCCGACGTGTCCCGGTCCGCGGCGGCGCGCGCCGCGTTGGCATGTCGGCGTGCGTGCCGTTCGACCTGCATGCGCACGTCGTCGGAAATGGTCGGCTCGTCGGCGAGCAGGATGGCCAGCAGGTCGAGATCGGTGCCGGTGAACACGTCGCGAACGGTGACGCCGTGCTCGGGGACGTGCACCACCGAGATCCGGTCGCCCGCCCCGATCGTTCCCTCGGTGAGCACCCGCAGGTAGGTGCCGGTGTCGCTGCGCGATGCGAACCGCTTCACCCACTGGCGCTCACCGCTCCAGTGCTGAAACGTCGCGCACGGCACGCGCGGTGCGCTGACCTCGAGCAAGGTGTCGCCGATCGACCAGCGCGCGCCGATCACCGAGTCGCTGACCGGAAGCCCACTGACACGCAGGTTTTCGCCGAACCACCCGGCGGGCAGTTCGCGGCCGAGTTCCGTGCCCCAGCGGCGGGCGTCCTCGTCGGCGTAGACATAGACGGCCTGGTGCACGCCACCGTGGTGCTTGGTGTCGCAGACGTGGTCGCCGGCCAAACCGAGTGCGCGCACCGCGACCCGCCCCGCTACCGGCCTCTTGTCGATGGCGGTGCGGCCGACCCGCCCCGGCATCTCGAGGTCGGCGTGCACGACGCAGGTGGCGAGGACCTCGCCGGAATCACCGACGCGCATGGGCAGCGCTCCTCTCGTCACGAATGGGGAGCTCGGCGCTGAGCAAGGGCAGGGATCTCGGCTCCGGAACGTCCCATGCCGGATGGTGGTTCGTCAACCGGTCAGCGCCCGCGCAGCCGGTCGACCGCGATCCGGCCTGCCTGCGGCTCGTCGTCGGCGGGCACCGAGCCGGGATCGATGGACGCCGCGACCGAGCCCGCGGCCAGTGCGGTGTCGGCCGGAACGGCGCGCTTGACCAGGGCGAGGGCGATCGGGCCGAGTTCGTAGTGGTCCACGACCGTGCCGAGCCTGCCCACCGTGCGACCGCCCGCGGTGACGTCGTCGCCGGTGGCGGGGCGCTCGTCCGCCGAGCCGTCCAGGTGCAGCAACACCAGGTGCCGCGGCGGCTTGCCGAGGTTGTGCACCCTGGCCACGGTCTCCTGGCCGCGATAGCAACCCTTGTCCAGGTGCACCGCCCCGTGTTCGCTCACGCCGCCGATCCAGCGGGCCTCGTGCGGGATGGTCCGCTCGTCGGTGTCCAGACCGATCCGCGGGCGGACGGCCGCCACGCGCAGCGCCTCGAACGCCCACATCCCGGCGGGCACGGCGCCCGCCGCGGTGAGCCGGGTCCACAGATCGGTCAGCTGATCGCGGGGGATGACCAGGTCGAAGGAGTCGGCCGTCGGCCACGGCATCCGGCGCAGGAAACCGCCGCCGGGCAGCGGCGCCGCCTCGTACACGCCGGGCAGGGCAGTGATGCCGAGGGTTTCGGTCAGGCCGGCGACGCCCGATCCCAGCAGGCTCAGCACCGCGTGATCGTCGGCGCCGACCGGCTTGGCGTCGGCCCAGAAGACCATCTTCTGCAGGAACGCCAGCAGGTCGGGTCCGCGCTCGGCCTCGGTGTCGATCCAGACGGTGCCGTCGAGTTCGGTGAGCACGAAGTGCTGCTGCACCCGGCCGTTCAGATCGAGGTCGAGGTTCTCCGCGGACTGCCCGTCGCCGAGAGCGGCGACGTGCTGACTGGAGATGGTGTGCAACCAGGTGAGCCGCTCCGCGCCGGTGATGCGCAGGACGAAGCGATGCGAACGGTCGACGATCGCGGCGCGGTCCACCGCGGCGCGCTGTTCACCGAACGGATCGCCGTAATGCCAGGCGACGGCGGCGTCTGGTGAGCCAGCCGCTCCCGCGACGGCTCCCGACACACTGAGCAGGGGGCTGGGCGCTACGACCACGGACACCTCTCCCACTCTAGGCGGGGCCGCCGCGCGGTGCGCGAACCGGGCTGCCACGCCCGAGTCCGGCATAGCGGATCGGCATTGCGCGAGCATTACGACCGGCGCTGCGGGGAACCTTGACAAAAGGTCTTGCGAAAGCGGCCGTGACGTAGGCATTGTCCGCTCCTACCGCCTACGCTCGTCGCATGGTGGATCGAGTTCTGGTAACTCTCGATGGCGCGGTGCGGGATGCGGATGCGCCGTTGTTGTTTGCGGACGATATCGGCGTATTACGTGGCGACGGAGTTTTCGAGACGGTGCTCGTGCGCGCGGGAGTCGCGTGCGCGATCGAATTTCATCTAGGCAGACTGCGCCGCTCCGCGCAGGCGCTCGATCTACCCGAGCCGGAGCTGGGCAAATGGCGCGAGGCGGTGGAGACCGCCGCCAAGGAGTGGGGCAGCGACCGCGAAGGGGTGCTGCGGCTGGTGCTGACCCGCGGCCGCGACTCCGAGCTGGCCGGCACGCCCGACAAGGTCAAGACCGGCGATCTCGCCGCCGCCGTGCCGGTGCCGACCGCCTTCGTGCTGGTGGCGCCGGTACCCGAGCGCGTAGCGAAGGCCCGCACCGAAGGCGTGGCCGTGGTGACCCTGTCGCGCGGCATCTCGATCGACCTCGCGCAGGCCGCGCCGTGGCAGTTGCTCGGCGCCAAGACGCTGTCCTACGCCACCAACATGGCCGCCCTGCGGTTCGCGGCGCGGATGGGCGCGGACGACGTGATCTTCACCAGCACGGAGAACCGGGTGCTGGAAGGCCCGCGGTCCAGCGTGGTGATCGCGCGCGACAAGCAGTTGATCACCCCGCCCGCGAAGAACGGGGTGCTGCCCGGCGTCACCCAGCGCGCGCTGTTCGCCGAGGCGGAGAAGGCGGGCTGGCAGTGCCGCTACGAGTCGCTGTTCACCGCCGACCTGCTCACCTGCGACAGCATCTGGATGCTGTCGAGCGTCTCGCTGGCGGCGCGGGTCAATTCGCTGGACGGGCTGCGGATGTCGGCGCCGGACAACGCCGCGGAGATCATCGAGTTGGTCGATCGCGGCATCGAGCGCGCAGGCGCCATCGGCGACTGGTGAGGCGGCGGTGACCTGTCGCTGATCGGTGCCGCCCGTGATCTCCGTCCTATTCGGCGGGGAGCCCGGTGGCTATGAGCACGGGAAACCGGCGAAACGGCCGGTAAAGCGCCTGGCCAGTGGCCCAGGACGCATTGCCGCGAGCCGTCTCCGACGTACTCTTACTACGACACGTCGTAGATAACAGGAGGTCGGCTTGAACGCCTTGGACATCTCCCGATGGCAGTTCGGCATCACGACGGTGTATCACTTCCTTCTGGTGCCGCTGACCATCGGCCTCGCGCCGCTGGTTGCGGCCATGCAGACGGCATGGGTCGTCACCGGCAAGCAGCACTGGCTGCGGCTGACCAAGTTCTTCGGCAAGCTGTTCCTGATCAACTTCGCGCTCGGCGTGGCGACCGGCATCGTGCAGGAGTTCCAGTTCGGCATGAACTGGAGCGAGTACTCCCGGTTCGTCGGTGACGTCTTCGGTGCCCCGCTCGCGCTGGAAGGACTGATCGCCTTCTTCATGGAGTCGACCTTCCTCGGACTGTGGATCTTCGGCTGGACCCGATTGCCGAAACTGCTGCATCTGGGCGCGATCTGGATGGTCGCGATCGGCGTGAACGCCTCGGCGTACTTCATCGTCGCGGCCAACTCGTTCATGCAGCATCCGGTCGGCGCCCGCTACAACCCGGAAACCGGTCGCGCGGAGCTGGAGAGCATCGTGGAGGTGCTCACCAACAACACATTGCTGGCGGCCTTCCCGCACGTGGTGGCCGGGTCCTTCCTCACGGCAGGCACATTCGTCGCAGGCATCGCGGGTTGGTGGATGGTGCGCAACGCCCGCAGCGGCGACGAGGTGAAACTCGCCGAGGCGCGGGCGATGTGGCGGCCCGCCGCGCGGGCGGGCATCGTCGTGATGATCGTGTCGCTGGCCGGGCTGGTCTACACCGGTGACGTGCAGGGCAAGCTGATGTTCGAGCAGCAGCCGATGAAGATGGCATCGGCGGAATCGCTGTGCCACACCGCGCTCGACCCGGATTTCTCCGTGCTCACCGTCGGCACGCACAACAACTGCGACAGCGTGACGCACGTGCTCGAGGTGCCCTACGTGCTGCCCTGGCTGGCCGAGGGCCAGTTCACCGGTGTGACGCTGGACGGCGTCGTCGACCTGCAGAAGGCTTACAACGAGAAGTTCGGCGTCGGTGACTACCGGCCGAACCTGTTCGTCACCTACTGGTCGTTCCGCGCCATGATCGGCCTGTCGGCGGGTTCGGCGCTACTGGCGCTGGCCGGGCTGTGGCTGACCCGCCGCGGCCGGGTACCGGATCAGCCCTGGTTCTCGTGGCTGAGCCTGCTGGTCATCCCGACACCGTTCCTGGCCAACAGCGCCGGATGGGTGTTCACCGAGATGGGTCGGCAGCCCTGGGTCGTCGTGCCCAATCCCACCGGCGACCCGAACCTGCGCCTCACCGTCCAGCAGGGCGTGTCGAACCACTCGCCGGGCGTGGTGCTGTTCTCGCTGATCATCTTCACGTTGCTGTACGGCGCGCTCGCGATCGTGTGGTTCTACCTGATGCGCCGGTACGTGATCCACGGCCCCGATCCGGCGGCACCCGCGGCGAGCGAGCCGCACGACACGGACGCGGCCTCGGGCGGGCGCCGCGCCGGAGAACCCGCCGTCGAACAACTTTCGTTCGCCTACTAGGAGCCGGCGATGAGTCTGCAAGAAATCTGGTTCGTCTCGATCGGCGTGCTGTTCACCGGCTACTTCGTGCTGGAGGGCTTCGACTTCGGCGTCGGCATGCTCATGCCGATCCTCGGCAAGAGGTCCGACGCGCGCAGGCGCGCGGTGCTCAACACGATCGGGCCGGTGTGGGACGCCAACGAGGTCTGGCTGATCACGGCGGGCGCCGCGATGTTCGCCGCGTTCCCGGAGTGGTACGCCAGCTTGTTCTCCGGTTTCTATCTGGCGTTGCTGCTGGTGCTCGTCGCGCTCATCCTGCGGATCTGCGCCATCGAGTACCGCGGCAAGATCGACGACCCGCGCTGGCGGGCCCGCTGCGACATCGGCATCGGCATCGGTTCCTGGGTTCCGGCGCTGGCTTGGGGCTGGGTGTTCGCCAATGTGGTGCACGGGGTTCCGCTGAACGAGAAGAAGCAGTTCGCGGGCTCGGTGGCGGATCTGTTCGGCCCCTACGCAGTGCTCGGCGGGCTGGCGACCGGACTGCTGTTCGCGCTGCACGGGGCGATGTTCCTGGTGCTCAAGACCGGGGGCGAGGTGCGCGACGACGCCCGGCGCACCGCCCGGCTGCTGCTGGTCCCGACCGTGCTCGTGGTCGGCGGATTCGGATTGTGGACCCAGCTGTCCTACGGGACCGGCTGGACCTGGTTCCCGCTGGCACTGGCCGTGGCCGGGCTCGTCGTCGCGACGGCGGCCGATTTCGCGCACCGCGACGGGTGGGCGTTCACCGGCACCACGCTGACCGTCGCGGCGGCCACCGCGCTGCTGTTCGGGTCGCTGTTCCCCAACGTGCTTCCCTCGACCATCGATGCGGCCTTCGACCTCACCATCCACAACGCGTCCTCGACGCCGTACACGCTGAAGGTGATGAGCTGGGCCGCGGCGCTGGTCACGCCGGTTGTGCTGGTGTACCAGGGCTGGACGTACTGGGTGTTCCGCAAGCGGATCACCGTCGAGCAGATTCCGGCCCCGGTCGGGCTGCCGCTGCGGCGCGGGCAGGATTGATGCCATGGCCCGTCCGCCGATCGATCCGCGCCTGTGGCGGTACGCCCGCTCGGCGCGCGGCTACCTCGCGCTGAGCGTCGCGCTGTCGCTGGTCGTCACGGCCGCGATCGTGGTGGCGGCGGTGATGATCGGACGGGTGCTGGCCGGGGTGGTCACCGACCCGGCTCTGCGGACCCTCGGCGCGTGGACGGTCGAACTGGTCGTGCTCGCGCTCGCGATCGGGAGCCGGGTGCTCGCCACCTGGTCGCAGTCCCGGCTGGCCCACCGGGCGGGCGCGAGCGTGGTGGCGGAACTGGAGAGCGCGGCGCTCAGTGCGGGCGCGCGGCTGTCCCCCCGCGAACTGGACACGCGCCGAACGGAGTTGGCGGTGGTCGTCGGCACGGGATTGTCGGGGCTGCGCGGCTATCTCGTGGGCTACGTGCCCGCACTGCTGCTGGCGGTGCTGGTGCCGCCGATCGTGCTCGCCGTCATCGCGGCGCACGATCTCACCTCCGGCGTGATCGTGGTGATCACGTTGCCGCTCATCCCGATCTTCATGATCCTCATCGGTCTGCTGACCCAAGGGCGCGCCGAGGCCACGCTCGCGGCCACCACCCGGCTGTCGGACCAGTTGCTCGACCTGTTCGCGGGCATGCCGACGCTGCGCGCGCTCGGACGGGAGACGGGCGTCGCGGAACCGGAAACCCCGTCACGGGGCGGTGGCGCCGGGCACGCGCGCACCCTGCAGCACCGCGTGCGCGATCTCGGTGACGCGCTGCGGCAGCGCACCATGCGCGCTCTCCGCATGGCCTTCCTGTCCTCGATGGTGTTGGAGATGCTCGCCACGCTGAGCGTGGCCCTGATCGCGGTGTCCATTGGGCTGCGGTTGGTGTTCGGCGAGATGAGCCTCTACGCGGGCTTGGTGGCGCTGGTGCTCGCGCCCGAGGTGTACTTGCCGCTGCGCATGGTCGGTGAACGGTTCCATGCCGCTCAGGACGGTATGGCAGCCGCGGACAAGGCGTTCGCGGTGCTCGAGTCCACGCCGGGCGAGCAGACGGGGGCCGGCTTGGACGAGTCGTCGCGTCCCGCACCGGTGCGCCGCGACCTCGCCGCGTCCGGAACGGTCGAAGTGCGCGGGCTCTCGGTTCGGGCGCGCGACGGGTTCGCGCCCGCGGATCTGTCGGCGACCTTGCGGCCCGGCTCCCTCACAGTGCTCGCCGGTCCCAATGGAAGCGGCAAATCGACCGCGGTGCAGGCGATCCTGGGTTTGATCACGCCCGACCGAGGCGCCGTGACCGTCGACGGTGTCGACGTCCGTGAACTGGACCCGGACCGATGGTGGGCGCGCGTGGCCTGGCTACCGCAGCGACCGGTGCTGGTGCCGGGCACGTTGCGGGACAACCTCGAACTGCTCGGTGCGCGAACGGTGGACCACGCCGCTCGCGGCCCGGTCCGCGTCGTCGACGATCTCGAAGCCGCGTGCCTGGCCACGGGATTCGACGCCGTACTCGATGATCTGCCCGAGCGCTGGGACACCGTGGTCGGCCCAGGCGGCATCGGCCTGTCGCTCGGCCAGCGCCAACGCCTCGCGCTGACCAGAGTGCTGGCCGCCGACCGTCCGATCCTGCTGCTCGACGAGCCGACCGCACACCTCGACGCCGCCGCCGAGGCCACCGTGCTGGCCGCCCTCCAGGCCCGCGCTCGCGCGGGCGCGACCATCGTCGTCATCGGCCATCGCCCCACCGTCCTGGCCGCCGCCGACCATGTCGTCCAGGTCCGCGCCGACCGAGCGGAGGTCCTGCGGTGAGCGCGGGGACATGCGGACGACCCGTTCGCACGACCCTGTCCGGAGCGAGCGACCGCAGTCGGTGGTCGACGGCGCCGCGACCGATTCGACGCGCCGATGTGGCCGGTTCGTCCGCTGCTTCGTCCACCGCCGTCACCTCGGCGCCGACCGCACGGGCCTGGACCGCCGCCTACCAGGCCGCAGGCGCCCCGTGTCCGCGCCGCCGCGACCCAGCCCCGCCTGACGTACCTGCGGCGCGTTCGAGGATCGGCCGGACCGTCGAGGTTCGCGCGCCGATGCGAGAGGAGCGATCGCGATGACGCGAGCCGTTGCGCGCGACACCGGCTACACGGTGCTGGGTGATCTGCGCCGGATGTGGGCGCTGCTCGAATTGTCCCGTCTGCGCGTCGCGGTGGCGATCGGCTGGGGCGTGCTGGGGCTGGGCAGCGGGCTCGGGCTCGCCGCGCTGGCAGCGTGGCTGATCGCGCGGGCCTGGCAGATGCCGCCGGTGCTCGACCTCAGCATCGCCGTCGTGGCGGTGCGCGCCCTCGGCATCTCGCGCGGCCTGTGCCGGTACCTGGAACGTCTCGCCACGCACGACGTCGCCCTGCGAGCCATGACCACGGCGCGAACCACGGTCTACCGAACGCTGGCCCGGTCGGATTTCTGGCTGCGCCGACCAGAGGTATCGCGCGGCGGTGACGACCGGCCGGAGGCCCGGCCCGGGGAAACGAAGCCGCCGCGCCTCGGTGATCTCCTGGTCCGGATCGGCAGCGACATCGATGACCTGGGTGCCGTGGTGGTCCGCGTGTTCGTGCCGGTCGCCGTCGCGGTCGTCCTCTCGATCGCGGCGGTCGCGCTCCTGGCCACGATCTCGCCGCCCGCGGCCGCGCTCCTGGCGGGTGCGCTGGCGCTGTCCGGCGTCGTCGCGCCGTGGCTGTCGGCGAAGGCGGCATCCGAGGCGGAACGCGCCGTGCGCGCCGACCGGGCCGAGTTCACCGCACAGGCTCTCACGGTGCTCGACCACGCCGCCGAACTGCGCGTCGCAGGCCGGCTCGACGCCGCCCTCGCCGCGGCCGGAGCAGCCTCCCGCCGGGCGGTCGCGGCGGAGGACCGGGCCGCCGCGCGCAGCGCGTGGTCGGCCGCCGCCACCCCGCTGTCGATCGGAGCCGCCGTGCTCGGCGCCCTGCTGATCGGCATCACCCTCTACGGCCCCGACGGCGGCACGGCGGGCGCGATGACACCCATGGCACTGGTGATCCTGGTTCTGTTGCCCCTGTCGGCCTTCGAAGCGGTCGGCCCACTGGCAGCGGCGGCGCAAGCTCTGACGACCGCCCGTGCGGCGCTGCATCGCCTGGACGGGTTCGAACCCGGCTGCACGTCGGCGGACCCCTGGGCGCGAGTGACTCTGCCGCCGCACAGCAGGGACGCGGAGGAGGTCGCTCGGACCGGGGATGGCCGAGCGGCCGACCCGGTCTCTTCGATCGGCTGGGCCGGTCACGCCGCGCCCGGTGGGACTGCCTCCAGCGCGCACTCCGGCAGCAGCGTGGCGCCCCAGGAGCTTTCGGACCAATGTGTGGACGGTGCAGGCGTCCCGCGTCGGGCCGACGATATCCCCGGCGCAGCCGACCCGGCCCGGCCACTCGACGCGCGCGTGCCGGAAATGCCTCGGGGTCGGCGGATCGCGGTGGTCGGCCCCAGCGGCGCGGGCAAGACGACGCTGCTGATGAAGTGGGCCGGGTTGTTCGACGCACCTCGCCCCGGCGTCACCTTCTTCGCCGAGGACGCGCACTTGTTCGGCACTTCCGTGCTGGAGAATCTGCGGGTCGCGCGCGGCGATCTGACCGCGGAAGAGGCCGGGAAGGCGTTGCGGACAGTCGGTCTCGGCGACTGGCTGGACGGGCTGCCGGAGGGAGTGCACACCGATCTGGTCGGGGGAGCGGCCGCCGTGTCGGGCGGCCAGCGTCGCCGGATCCTGCTCGCACGCGCTCTCGTATCCCCGGCGCGGGTGTTGCTGCTCGACGAGCCGACCGAGCACCTGGAGGCCGAGGCCGGGGCGCAGCTGCTGCGCGACCTGCTGGACGCAGGCAGCGGCCTCGTCGCACCCGATCGTGTGGTGCTCGTCGTCACGCATCAACTGCCAGAAGACCATCAGGCCGACACGGTGCTCCGGATCACCGCGTCAGGGGAGGTCACAACGGATTTCGCGGTCGATGAACCACCGCGCCGTCCCGCCGATTCCGCCCACCGAGAAATTCCGTTGCCGAGTTACTGACGCATCGCTAGATTCGTTCGTACACGAGGAAGGAGGTGGTTCGAAGAATGGTTATTCATAGGACACGTGAGGTGGCTGTCCGCTAGCGCCACCGCTGCAGGTGGATTTCGCCCGCGCGAGCGCTGAGCGAATTCCAGGCAGTCACCCGGCCCCCGAGCCCCGGTCTGTCCGACCGGACCTGTGCGACGCAAGAAGCACCGGTACGGCTCGGGGGCTGTTCTGTTCCGCCCCTCCGAAGATTCAGGCCGTACTAGTGGGGTGGTGCTCGGGTGATCACAGGTCTTGCGTCGGGGATGGGGTGAGTTTTGGGCGTACCCGGTGAGTTACCCATGTGCTGGCGAGATCAGGTGTTGCGTCAGCAGCCGCTGTGGTCGGTGCGGCTTAGTTTTCGCCGTACCCGGTGAGTTACCCATGTGGCTGGCGAGATCAGGTGTTGCGTCGGCAGCCGATGAGGGCGGTCCGGCTCAGTGTTCGCCGTGCTCGGTGAGTTACCCATGTGCTGACGAGCGAACTGGGCAGGTCCCGCCGGGTTAGGCGATGACGGGCACTCGCCTCAGCCGATGTAGCGCTGGAGGCGCGCGGAGAGGCGGGGTTCGAGGGGGCCGTCGGCTACCACGCGCTCCTCGACGTAGGCCAGGTCGCCGCCTTCGACGATGCCGTAGAGGCGCTTGGCGCCGCCGACGACGACGCCGGACTGGCTGCGGATCACCACGTCGGTAGCCAGTTCCCAGGACGACTGGGTCAGCGCCTGCCCGTAGAACAGCTCCACGATGCCGCCGCTGTGCGCCAGCAGCAATTCGATGACCTCGTCGTTACCGTCGATGCCGACCCGCCAGAAGCCACTCTCCCGCAGGTCGGGGCCGCCGTAGCCGCCCTCGGCGTCGATAACCCAGGACCGGGACTCCCAGGCCAGGTAGTCGCCGCCGTCGTGCGAGACGACGATCTGCTGGCCGAACCGATAGTCGCCGCGCTCCGGATCGTGGCCCTCACCTTCGCCGCGCCACACGCCCACCAGGGGGAGCAGCGCGAGCATCGAGGCGCTCAGATCCGGGCCGAGCCGCAGGTTGGCGGTGTCGTCGGGCAGCGGAAGATCCGGCAGGACCGGGATGTTGCGGGCACCGGTCGATTTCGCCCGTTCGGCAGCGTCGGCTACGGCCTGGTCACCGCTGCGGCGACCGGCGGAGTCGACCGGAGCGTCACCGTTCAGTTGTTCACTCGCTCGCTCGGCCGGGTTGGAACCTTCGCTCGCGAGTTCGCTCATGATTCGGTGAACAGCCGGTAGAAGACGTAGAGGCCGAACCAGCCGATCAGCACGGCCACGGCCACCAGCAGAATCTCGAAGAAGAGGACCACGTTTGGAGTCTAACGACCCGCTTGCGACGGCACGCAAACGGCCCCGGTGCTTCCGCAGAGCGGAAAGCGACCGGGGCCGTCGGCCTGGGTGCGGTGGCTTACTTGGCGACCGCGACGTCCACCGAGTGGATGCCCGCCCCTTCGGGGCGCACCTCGGCGGAGCCGTTGCCCGCCGAGGACAGCGCGCGGACGGTCCACGAACCGGGAGCCGCGAAGAACCGGAAGTCACCGGTGCCCGACGCGACGACCTCGGCGGTGAAATCACCATTGCCGTCGAGCAGGCGCACGAACGCCCCGCCCACCGGCTGGCCGTCGGTGCTCAGGACACGGCCGGTGATGACCGTCTCCTTCTCCACGTCGACTCCGGCCGGGATGGCCTGACCCTGAGTAGGTGCTGCACACATGTCGATTACTCTCCCAACTCGATCGGAGCGCCGACGAGGGAGCCGTACTCGGTCCAGCTCCCGTCGTAGTTCTTGACGTTCTGGTGGCCGAGCAGCTCCTGCAGCACAAACCAGGTGTGCGAGGAGCGCTCGCCGATCCGGCAGTACGCGATGGTCTCCTTCTCGCCGTCCAGGCCGGCTTCTTTGTAGATCTCGGTCAGCTCGGCGTCGGCCTTGAAGGTGCCGTCCTCGTTCGCGGCCTTGCTCCACGGCACGTTGATGGCGCCGGGGATGTGGCCCGGACGCTGGCTCTGCTCCTGCGGCAGGTGGGCAGGCGCCAGGATCTTGCCGGTGAACTCGTCAGGGGAACGCACGTCGACCAGGTTCTTCGTGCCGATGGCCGCGATGACCTCGTCACGGAAGGCACGGATGGACAGATCCGGCGCCGAGGCCTTGTACTGGGTGGCGGGGCGGTTCACCGGCTCGGTGGACAGCGGACGGCCGTCCAGCTCCCACTTCTTGCGGCCACCGTCGAGCAGCTTGACGTTGTTGTGGCCGTACAGCTTGAAGTACCAGTAGGCGTACGCGGCGAACCAGTTGTTGTTGCCGCCGTACAGGATGACCTCGTCGTCGTTCGAGATGCCGCGAGCCGAGAGCAGATCGGAGAACTGCTCCTGGTTCACGAAGTCGCGACGAACCTGATCCTGCAGGTCCTTCTTCCAATCGAGCCGGACGGCACCTTCGATGTGACCACCGTCGTAGGCGGAGGTGTCCTCGTCGACCTCGACGAAGACGACGCCGGGGGCGTTGAGGTTCTCTTCGGCCCAGTCAACGGAGACCAGGACATCGGAGCGAGCCATTGTTTTCCTTTCAGAGATGACGTGCAGGGTCAGTTCGATGCCGGTGACGGGCTCCGGCGGAGGCGGGCTGCCAGCGGATAGATCCGGCAGCCCAGGCAGATCCCGAACGCCGCGTTCAGGAACGCCGCGAACAGGGCGAAGCCGGCGAATACCGCGCCGACGACTGTGGAGCCGAGCGCGAAGCCCAGCAGGCTGACGGCCGCGAAGACGAAACCGAGCAGCTGCGCGAATCGCAGCGGAGCCGTCGGCTCGGTCTCACTGGCCGGCGCGAGGCGCGGCGCGACGAAGGCCGCGTAGATCCGCCCGTACGGGTGGCGGCGCGGACCGAGAGCGGCGCCGAGCGCGAAGACTACCGCCTGCAAGGCGATCAGAACCGCCGCGGCGACCGGCGAGAGCGCGGCGGCGATCAAGACCAGGACGAGCACGCCGGTGGTCACCCAGGCGACGAAACGGGGTCCGCGCACATCGACCTGGTCGGTGGAAGAGGGGATGGTTTCGGAAATATTGCGGATTTCGGTGGACATTGTGCGTACTCCTGCGCTGAATAAGTCCGATGACTGAAAATTTGCCAGTTCGCCGGGGGATCGTGAGATCACTCGCGCGGCGGACAGAGGTCGGCGTCAGGAAATCCGGGGAAGCCGACCGATCAGCGGCACAGGCAGCAACAACCACCGAGCCGACACAGATCCACTGTGCGGCGTCGGGTGAGCATCAGCTCGTGGTTGGAAAGCACGCCAAGCAGTTTACCCAATTCGGCGGGAGAATTGGACCCGGGGTGGATCACACCCGTCCAGGGGACTTGTCGTCGCAGCTCAGGCCGCCGCGGTGAGCGGCTCGAGCGCGGAGTGCAGATCCGAGTCCTTCGGCACGCCGGAGATCCGGAACCGTTCCCTGCCCTCGGTGTCGAAGACGAACGTGGTGGGCAGGGAGAGCACGTTCAACTCCCGTGCGAGCGCGGGCTCGGCATCGATGTCCACCTCGATGTCCTGCGGCGGCTGCGGTGATTCCGCGAGCTGCCCTGTGACATTGGCAACCACTCGGCGAACCGCGGCGCACGGCCCACACCACTCGGCGGAGAAATGCAGCACCGCGGGACCGGCGCCGGTCACGCCGACGGCCGCCAGCAGTTCGGCGCGGGCCGACTCGGACGCGTCGATGCCCGCGCCCGCCCGGACCTTGCCGTCGTGCCTGCGCAGCAGGACGCCCACCGCCAAAGCGGTGAGCAGTACGACTGCCAAGATGGTGATCTGGATCATGGTCGCTGCAATCGGTCGAGGTCGATCGTGACGTTCACGCCCTTGCCCTCCACGACGATCTGACCGCCCTGGGCGGAGACCTTGGTGGGCCGGACACCGAACGGCAACTCCTTGGTGTCGATGGTACGGGTGAACCGGGCGAGCACCGCGGGGCGATCGGCGTCGGTGATCACCGCCACAGGCATGGTCTCGGTGCCCGGGCCGCCGCGATAGAAGCCGGTCGCCACGATCTTCACCTGGTCGCCGTCGAGCAGCAGATCGGCTTGCACACTGACCTTCTCACCGCCGTACTGCGCGCCCGGGGTCTCCGGCAGGGTGCCGGTGAGCACCAGTGCGCCCGTGGTGGTCATACCGGAACCGCCCGATCCGCCGGTGCCGTCGGACTTGTCCGCGGGCCGGGAATGCACCTGCAGATCGGGAATGGTGAACAACCGGCCCAGTTCGGTGGGCTCCACGCGCAACCTGCTGTCCACCCGCTCCACGGGGACGGCGCGCAGGCTGCCGTCGACCAGCTCGCCGACCGGCAACCGGACCCCGGTCAGCGTCGCCTCCAGCGCGGTCTCGCCGGGAATGTCCGCGCGCTTGGCGCGCGCCCTGATCTCCACGTGGTCGTAGCGGCTGTCCCACGCCTGGCCGAAGAACGGGAAACCGTGAATCGTCACCTCGGGATCGGCGGTGAGGTCGGCGCCTTCGCGCAGCGCCCGGGACACCCGGTACTCCGAATAGGCGGCGGTGCTGAAGTCGGCGACGACGGCGAACCCCGCCAGACACAGCAGGCCGATGATCAGCTTGCGCATGCTCCCCCGTCTCTCCGGGTCTCGGGCCGCGGCGGTACGGAGCCGCGCGGCGCACGTCCGGGTGCCGCGCCGGGCGCCCGGCTGGTGGCGGGCCTGCCCGATACGTAACCCATGTAGGCACCATATCGGTTGGCTCGAGCCGGGCTCCCGGGTGTCCGCGGGTGCGGCAGCGGACCCGGAATGCGTGGTCATCCCTTGTTACGCGCTAATCTTGCATCCGATTACCTGTGATTAGCGACGCGGCCACGGCGGTGCTGCCGTATCCGCGTGGCTACGAGATGGGAGGAGGGCCCGTGGAGCTGCTCCTGCTTACCTCCGACCCCAACCCCGAGTCGGTGTTGCCCTCGCTGGCGTTGCTGGCCCACAATGTGCGGCCCGCGCCCACCGAGGTGGCTTCGCTGCTCGAGGCAGGCACCGCGGACGTCGCCCTGGTGGACGCCCGGACCGATCTGGCCGCCGCGCGCGGCCTGTGCCGCCTGCTGGGCAGCACCGGGTCCTCCGTGCCGGTCGTCGCGGTGCTCACCGAGGGGGGCCTGGTCGCGGTGAACGCCGACTGGGGACTCGATGACATCCTGCTGCCCGGCACCGGCCCCGCCGAGCTCGACGCCAGGCTGCGGCTGCTGGTCGGGCGCAACGGCGGCGTGGCGAGCCCGGAGAACACCGGCAAGATCACCCTCGGTGAGCTGGTGATCGATGAGGGCACCTACACGGCGCGGTTGCGTGGCCGTCCGCTCGACCTCACGTACAAGGAGTTCGAGCTGCTGAAGTACCTCGCGCAGCACGCGGGCCGGGTGTTCACCCGCGCGCAACTGCTGCAGGAGGTGTGGGGCTACGACTTCTTCGGCGGCACCCGCACCGTCGATGTGCACGTACGGCGGTTGCGCGCCAAGCTCGGCACCGAGTACGAGTCGCTGATCGGCACCGTGCGCAATGTCGGTTACAAGGCCGTGCGCCCGTCGCGCACGGCCGCCAAGGGGGAGCCGGTGAACTTTCCGGACGAGGACGACGAGGGCACCGACGACTCCCCGCTCACGCCGGTCAACGGTTCCGCCCAGTAATTTCCCGCAGGTGACGGCCGGAATTGCGATAGTGCGGGCATCGTTCCCGGCCGCGGCCGAAATGCCGCGTGCTCGCGCGGCGTTGCCAGAAGCGGGCCCTGCGGGGTCCGCCGGCTCGATGAACGGAGGCCGATGAGCGGCGCGACGACACAGTGGACCGACCGTCCCGACGCGGACGCAGCGCGGGCGATCACCGATCTGCTGGCGCGGGCCACCGCGGCCGACGGGGTCGCCCCGGTCTCCGAACAAGCGGTGCTCTCGCTGACCGCGGCCGACGGCGCCGGGGCGCGCCATCTGCTCGCGTGGCGCGACGGCGTGATCGCCGGTTACGCGAATCTGGTTCCAGCCCATGGCGAACACCCCGCGATGGCCGAGGTGGCGGTCGACCCGTCCCGGCGCGGCCACGGCGTCGGGACCGATCTGGTCACGGCCGCCCTGGCCGCGGGCGGCCAGGGCGCGCGGGTCTGGGCGCACGGTGACCGGCCTGCGGCCAAAGCCGTCGCCGCGCGGCTCGGGCTGCGGACCGCGCGCGAGTTGTGGCAGATGCGGAGGTCACTGGCAACACCCGAGCTACCGGAATTGGCCGTACCGGAGGACATCACGGTGCGCACCTATGCCGGTCCCGCCGACGACGCGGAATTGTTACGGGTCAACGGCGCGGCCTTCGCCTGGCATCCAGAACAGGGCGGCTGGACCGAACGTGACATCGAGGTCCGCCGTACCGAGTCGTGGTTCGACCCGGCTGGCCTGTTCCTGGCGTTCGACACCGCTCACCCCGACCGGCTGCTCGGATTTCACTGGACCAAAGTGCATTACGCGGAGGATCCGCCGCTGGGTGAGGTTTACGTGGTCGGCATCGACCCTGCCGCGCAGGGGCGTGGCCTCGGTCGTCTGCTCACTTCGGCCGGCCTGCGCCACCTGCGGGATCGTGGATTGACCGAGGTGTTGCTCTATACCGAAGCCGACAACGTACCGGCGGTGCGCACTTATACCCGTCTCGGCTTCGCGCCCGCACATGTCGATGTCGCCTACACCACGGCCGCGGCTGAATAGCAAGCGGCAGACCGGGTATCACCGAGTAAAACTAGGGCAAACGTCACATCTACCGGGTGCAATCGCGCCGGGCTGTTCACTCTCCGTTCACTCAGGTCGGTCCAACTGTCAACCACGTGACCTTAGGTTGTGTGAGGGCAGCACACTGCTGCCTGGTGCGCAAGTTCCCCGCGAACAGCACCACAACACCCGTCCGGGCCGGTGAGGGACCGGACGAGTAGGACGCGATTCCGGAGGAATAAGTGAATTTCAAGCGCAGCAGCGCCCTGGTCGGTGTGCTGGCCGTCGGCGCGATGACGCTCGCCGCCTGTGGCAGCGACGACAACACCTCTTCCGACACGGGCAATGTGGCCAAGGTCGACGTGGCCTGCGGCGGCAAGGAGGCCCTCAAGGCCAGTGGCTCCTCGGCGCAGAAGAACGCGATGGAGCGCTTCATCGCGGCGTACGAGAAGAACTGCGACGGCGCCACGCTGAACTACACCTCCAGCGGCTCGGGTGCCGGTGTGAGCGAATTCATCGGCGGACAGACCGATTTCGGCGGCTCCGACTCGCCGCTGAGCTCGAAGAAGGACGAGCCGAAGAAGGCCGCCGACCGCTGCGCCTCGCCGGCGTGGAACCTGCCCACCGTGTTCGGCCCGGTCGCGATCACCTACAACATCGATGGCGTGACCGACCTCGCGCTGGACGGCCCGACCGCCGCCAAGATCTTCAACGGCGCCGTGACCACGTGGGACGCTCCCGAGATCAAGGCGCTGAACCCGAACGCCAAGCTGCCGTCCGAGCCGATCGCGGTGATCTTCCGCAGCGACGAGTCGGGCACCACGGACAACTTCCAGCTCTACCTGGACGCCGCTTCCGACGGCGCCTGGGGCAAGGGCGCGGGCAAGGCCTTCAACGGTGGCGTCGGCGCGGGCTCGAAGGGCAACGAGGGCACCTCGGCCGCGGTGAAGAGCACCAAGAACGCGATCACCTACAACGAGTGGTCCTTCGCGAAGGCGCAGAACCTGTCGATCGCGCGCATCGTCACCTCGGCGAGCAAGGACCCGGTGACGCTGAGCGTCGAGTCGGCGGGTAAGGCGATCGAGTCGGCGAAGATCTCCGGCCAGGGCAACGACCTGGTGATCGACACCTCCTCCTTCTACAAGCCCGCGGCGGCGGGGGCATACCCGATCGTCATGCCGACCTACGAGATCGTGTGCTCGAAGTACGCCGACGCCGCCACGGCCACAGCGGTGAAGGCCTTCCTCACCTCGGCGGTCACCAACGGCCAGCAGGGCTTGGACGAGGCCGGGTACGTCCCGATCCCGGAGCAGTTCAAGACCAAGCTGACCACCGCCATCAACGCCATCTCCTGATAGCAGCCCCCACATGACCGTGCACGACGAAGTTGCCGCCGCTGATCAGTCGGATTCGACCGACCAGCGAGCAGGCGGAGATACTGCGCTCATGCCGAGCAAGCCGAGCAACGAACCGGCCGCCAAGAGCGGTCGCCCGCACAGCCCGCGAGCGGAGATCATCTTCCGCTCGCTGGCGACGGCGGCGGGAGCGATCATCGTCGCGGCCATCGCGCTGATCGCCCTGTTCCTGCTGATCCGAGCGGTGCCGTCGGTGCTGGCGAACGAGGCGAACTTCTTCACCAGTACCGACTTCAACACCTCGGACGCCAACCACCTCAGGTTCGGCATCCGGGATCTGTTCATGGTGACGGTGCTGAGTTCGATCTTCGCTCTGGTGCTCGCCGTTCCGATCGGCATCGGCATCGCGCTGTTTCTGACGCACTACGCGCCGAAGACGCTGGCGCGGCCGTTCTCGGTGATCGTCGATCTACTCGCCGCGGTGCCTTCGATCGTGTTCGGTCTGTGGGGAATCCTGGTGCTGGCTCCGCAATTGGAGCCGATCCAGAACTTCCTGAACGACAACCTCGGATGGCTGTTCCTGTTCTCGAACGGCAACATCCCGCTGGCCAGCGGCGGCACGATCTTCACCGCGGGCGTCGTGCTCGCGGTGATGATCCTGCCGATCATCACGTCGGTCAGCCGTGAGGTGTTCAACCTCACCCCTCGCGCGCACATCGAGGCGGCGCAGGCGCTCGGCGCGACGAAATGGGAAGTCGTGCGGATGACGGTGCTGCCGTACGGCCGCAGCGGCATGATCGCCGGCGCCATGCTCGGTCTGGGCCGCGCGCTCGGCGAGACGATCGCCGTGCTCATCGTGCTGAAGACGGCCGCCCAGCCGGGACAGTGGTCGGTGTTCGACGGCGGCTACACCTTCGCCTCCAAAATCGCCTCGGCCGCGGCGGAGTTCAGTGACCCGCTGCCGACCGGCGCGTACATCGCGGCAGGCTTCGTGCTGTTCGCGCTGACCTTCGTCGTGAATGCGCTGGCTCGACTCGCCGCGGGCGGAAGGGTGAACGGGTAATGACCTCGACTCTGGACCGGCCGATCAAGCCGCCCACCTTCCGGGATGTGAGCCTGTCGCGCAAGGTGCGCAACAACGTCGCGACCGGCTTGGTCTGGCTGGCGTTCGGCATCGCGCTCGTGCCGCTGGCCTGGGTGCTGCTCATGGTGATCACCAAGGGCTTCAGCGCCGTGGTCCGGGCGGCCTGGTGGCAGAACTCGCTGAAGGGCGTACTGCCCAATCAGGTCGCGGGCGGCGTCTACCACGCCATCTACGGCACCATCGTGCAGTCGCTGGTCGCGACGGTGATCGCCGTGCCGCTGGGCATCATGGCCGCGGTGTATCTGGTCGAGTACGGCCGCGGCGTGCTGGCCAAGACCACGACCTTCATGGTCGACATCCTGGCGGGCGTGCCGTCGATCGTCGCGGCGCTGTTCATCTTCGCGCTGTGGATCGCGACGCTCGGCTTCCCGCAGAGTTCGTTCGCGGTGTCGCTGGCCTTGGTGTTGCTGATGTTGCCGGTGGTCGTCCGCAGCACCGAGGAAATGCTCAAACTGGTGCCCGACGAACTCCGTGAGGCGTCCTACGCCCTCGGCATTCCGAAGTGGAAGACCATCCTGCGGATCGTGGTGCCGACCGCGCTGCCCGGCATGATCAGCGGCATCTTGCTGGCCATCGCCAGGGTGATGGGTGAGACCGCTCCCGTGCTGGTGCTGGTCGGCTACAGCAAGTCGATCAACATGGACATCTTCGACGGCAATATGGCGTCGCTGCCGCTGCTGATCTACCAGGAGCTGGCCAACCCCGAAGCTGCCGGACGCGAGCGGGTCTGGGGCGCGGCTTTGACCCTCATCATCATCATCGCCTTCCTGTACCTGGCGGCTGCGGTCCTCAACCGCCTGCTCACCCGGAACCGATAGAAGCGGAACGGATTACCCAAAATGGCCAAGCGGATCGACGTCAAAGATCTGAACATCTACTACGGCAAGTTCCATGCCGTGTCCGATGTCTCGCTGACCGTGCTGCCGCGCAGCGTGACCGCCTTCATCGGTCCCTCGGGTTGTGGCAAGTCCACCGTGCTGCGTTCGCTCAACCGCATGCACGAGGTAACCCCGAACGCCAGGGTCGAGGGCGCGGTGCTGCTGGACGGCGAGGACATCTACGGCACCCAGGTCGACCCGGTGGGCGTGCGCCGCACCATCGGCATGGTCTTCCAGCGGCCGAACCCGTTCCCCACCATGTCCATCAAGGACAACGTGGTCGCGGGCCTGAAGCTGCAGGGCGTGCGCAACAGAAGAGAACTCGACGAGGTCGCCGAGCGCTCGCTGCGCGGCGCCAACCTGTGGAACGAGGTGAAGGACCGCCTGGACAAGCCGGGCGGCGGCCTCTCCGGCGGTCAGCAGCAGCGTCTGTGCATCGCGCGTGCCATCGCCGTGTC
Source organism: Nocardia gipuzkoensis (assembly GCF_021183645.1). Taxonomy (NCBI): domain Bacteria; kingdom Bacillati; phylum Actinomycetota; class Actinomycetes; order Mycobacteriales; family Nocardiaceae; genus Nocardia; species Nocardia gipuzkoensis. Next base: position 3,598,837 of record NZ_CP089225.1, read on the forward strand.
GCCCGACGTACTGCTCATGGACGAGCCCTGTTCGGCGCTGGACCCGATCTCCACCCTGGCGATCGAGGACCTGATCACCGAGCTGAAGAAGGAATTCACGATCGTCATCGTCACCCACAACATGCAGCAGGCCGCGCGTGTGAGTGACCAGACCGGCTTCTTCAACCTGGAGGCCCAGGGCAAGCCGGGCAAGCTGATCGAGATCGACGACACCGAGAAGATCTTCTCCAACCCGTCGCAGAAGGCCACGGAGGACTACATCTCCGGCCGCTTCGGCTGATCCCGGCGCCGCCGGCTTTTCCACAAGCGGCTGAGCGAAACGAAGGCCCTGGATAGCGATTCGCTGCCCAGGGCCTTCGCCGCGTTTCGGGATACGGCTCCGCTATTCGTTGACGGGCGGAGTTTCGAAAAGCGGAGTCGGCGTTGCTTCCACCCGACGCGTGTGCTCCGAATCCGACTGCCTGCTCGCCCCCGGTGTGCCGAGCAGACCGGTACTCGCCGGCGCGGTCGACGGGGAACTGGATGCGGGCGCGGGAGAACTGCTCGGATTGCCGGAGTCGGTACCGGTGTAGCTCGCCTGCCGGACGGACGCTGGTTGGTCCGCCGTGGATTCTGCGGACTGCGGCGCATTCGGTTTGTCGGTTTTGCTGTTGTCGGTGTTCGCCGGATTGCCCGCCGCCGAATTGTCCGCCTTCGGATCGGCGGCTTTCGCGTTCGGATCGGTGGCAGCGGGCTGCCCTGTCGTGGGATCGGTACCCGCCGGGTCGGACTTCGGCGTTTTCGACTCGGCCGGGTCGCCGGTAGCCGGTGCGTCCGTGGACGTGCCGTCCGCCGCACGGTCGACGCTGGTGATCACCGTGTCAGCCGCGTCGGCGAATTTCTCGGCCGCCGAACCGGCGGAGTCGATCAGACCCTTGCTCGCCTCGCCACCCGCCTTGATGATGTCGTCGAGATCGTCATCGAGCTTGCTGACGGATTCGATCAGCGTGGGCACATTTCCGGTGATCCCGCCCACCGCGGTGATCAAACTCGTCACATCCGACGGCTTCCACGAATTCGGGTCGCTGGCCGCGCCGGTGGAAGCCGGTGACTGCGCGGGTTGGTCCGTCTTGTTCTTGTCCGCACCGTCACCGCTGTCGTCGGTCTTATCGTCTTTCTGCTTTCCGGATTGATCGGCTCCGTCCTGCTTTCCCGACTCATCGGCTCCGTCCTGTTTCCCGGATTGATCGGCGCCATCTTGACTCGCGGGTTGCTGGTCTGCGATCGGGCTCGCTTGCGGCGTGCCCGCAGGTGTGGTGGCAGGGGAACCCTGATCGTTCTGCTCGGATTGATCCGCGGGCTGGTCGTCGGTGTCGGACGGCTGGCTGTACACCGCCAGGATCGGATCGCCCTCCGGCGTCTGGCCGCTGTCGAGCGGGTCGCCGTCGCCGAGCTGCTCACTGCGGGCACGGACGTCCCCGCCGGCCTGTTCGATCTTGGTGGCGATGTCCGATTGGGTGCCGATCATTTCGTTCAGGGCGGTGGTGATGGCGGTCTGATGCGTGTACTGCGCTTCGCCGTCCTCGTCCGAGCCGCCCGGCCCCGGAGTGACCTGCCAGTCCTCGGAGACGGTGAATCCGGCCGCTACGGCCTGGTCGACCTTGTCCAGCAACGCCTGGCGGAAACCGGCCAGGCTGGTGCCGCTGTCGATCAACGTCTGCGCGAGTTCCTCGGTATCGAGCGCCACCTTGTTCGCCGCGTCGCGGTCGCCGGCTATCCGATCGTAAGCCGCGTAATAGGCGTCGCCGCTCCAATGCGCACCGGCGGCTCGGATCTGCGTCACCGTCTCATCGATCAGCGTGACGAATTCACCATTGCGGGTGCGTATTTCGGTCCCGGCTTCGCTCAATTTCCACGGCTGCCATTCCGACCGCACCTGGCTCAGGGTGGGCGTCGCGTTCGTGGTCCTCACAGGTGTGCGCCCATCGCGTCGAGTCCGTCGCGAAACTCTTGGTCGGACACCTCGTAATTCGCGGCGCCGCCCTTCGCGAGGTTCGAGACCCGTTTGCAGCGCATGGCCATTCGCTGCCACGCGTCTTCGACGTTCGCACCTGCCGTCGAGCACACTTCGCTCAGCGCCGAACCCGGCAGGACGCCACCGAGCGCGTCCGTGGTGGCGCGTACCGTCAAAGCGCCGATTTCGCCGCCGATTTTGTCCATCGACGCGGCTAATGCGCGCAGTTCTGCTGGATCGACGTTCATAACGCCCCCCTTCATACCGGATCCCCTCCGGCGTAACGCAATACCAGAGCAATCCCGCCCCGTGCGGCTCAATCTATCATTTGCCGCCCGCGAAACGTCAAGCCCAGCAACCCTTTCGGTTACGCCTCCGCATCCGGGTCAGGGGGGAGGACGCCGGTCACCAGGAAGATGACCCGGCGGCCGATTTCGACCGCGTGATCGGCGAAGCGCTCGTAGTAGCGGCCGAGCAGCGTGACGTCGACCGCGGCGGCCACGCCGTACTTCCAGTCCCGGTCCATGAGCAGCGTGAAGAGGTGGCGGTGCAGATCGTCCATCGCCTCGTCGTCCTCGTTCAGCTGCGCGGCACGGTCGGGGTCGCGCGTCTCGAGCACCTCGCGGGCGCCCGCGCCCATGTTCACCGCGATGCGCCCCATCTCGGCGAAGTAACCGTTGACCGCCTCGGGCAGCGCGTGGTTCGGATGGCGCCTGCGGGCGACCTTGGCCACGTGCAGTGCGAGCGCTCCCATCCGGTTCACGTCGCCGACGATCTGGATGGTGCTCACCACCTGCCGCAAATCGCCGGCCACCGGCGCCTGCAGCGCGAGCAAAGCGAAGGCCTTCTCCTCGGCGTCCTGGATCAGCTCGGCGATCCGGTCGGACTCACTGATCACCTGCTCCGCCAGGGCGAGGTCCGCTTGGAGCAGCGACTGGGTAGCCCGCTCCATGGCCGAGCCGGCCAGGCCGGCCATCTCACCCAGCAGGTGGGCGAGTTCGGCCATTTGCTCGTTGTAGATGACACGCATGAAAGCTGACATTAGTTCGCCGCGCTGACCAAGTCACGAACGCCGAGTGAATGACCGGTGTGCATCATTAGCGCGGCGATTGCCGATGGCGGGTGTCAACGACCCGTCCGCCGCCCTGGTCGCTCCGCACGACGGCAACAGCACAGCAAAATGTGATCTGAATCGCACCGTCCGCCGCGGCGTTACTTGCAGATATCGTCGGCCGCGTTGACGTGTTCCAGATCCGAGGGCAGTACGGTCGGCGTCGTATCCGTCGGGGTACTCGTCACAATGTTGGTGATCTCGTCACCGACCGGCGTCGGCGCCTTCACGGTGACGCCGTTCGCCGAGTCGACTCCGATGACGACCTCGACGATGCCGCCGAGATCGTCGGCGGCCTCGATGGTCGCGCCGGGGATCGCGGTTGCCACGGTGGCGGCTTCGGCTTCCAGGCCCGCGGCGTAGCGCACCTTCGTCGTGGTGGATTTGCCGTTGGCGTAATTACTGGTGTTGTAGATCGCGAAACCCTGGTTGCCGAGCTTGGTAGCGGCCGTGCGCGCCAGACCCTCGAACCCGGAGCCGTTGGACACCAGCAGCGAGACGGTGGAGGGCGCCACCGCGGTGTACTTCGTCGGTGCCGGCGCGGCCTGGGTCGGAGCGGGTGCGTCGTCATGGACGGTCGGCTTCTCGCCCGGCAGCGGCTGATCGTCGCGGATCGCCTTGAAGATCGCCTTGATGTCGGATTCGCGGGGGATCTCGTTGCCGTAGGAGGTGGTGCCCGCCGTCGGGACGGTGATGAAGGTGACCGCGCCGGCATCGATCTTCTGCAGGGAACGTCCCAGCATCAGGAGGTCGTTCGTTTCGACCTTGTTGACCCAGGTGTGCTCGCGGAACGCGCGGATGAAGTCGTTCAGCTTGCCCGGATTGAACAGCACCTTGCTGGACAGCGCGCCGCGCAGCAGCGAAGCGAGGAAGCGTTGCTGTCGGTTGATGCGGTCGTAATCGCTGCGCTCCTCACCGTAGACATGCCTGGCGCGCACGTACTTCAGCGCGGTTTCGCCGTCGACGCGCTGCTTGCCCGGGTGCTCGAGGATGGTGCCGAGCACATCGTCGACGAGCGGCTTGGCCGCACAGACCTCGACGCCATCGATGGTGTCGACCATGGACTCGAAACCGGCGAAGTCGATGCCGATGAAGTGATTGATCGACGCGCCGGTGAGCCGCTGGATTGTGGAGACGAGGCACATCGGCCCGCCCAGGTTGTAGACGGCGTTGAGCTTGTCGCCGATGGCCGAGGGGAACTTCTCGTCGGTGTAGCCGTTCTTCTCGTTGTCCCACCCGTAGCACTGCGGCCTGGTCACGTCCAGGTCGCGCGGGAAGGAGACTACGACGACCCGACTCCGGTCCTTCGGGATGTGCACGAGCATGGTGGTGTCGGCGCGGGCGCCCTCCGCGTCGTCCAGCGTGCCCGCGCCGAGCTTGCCGTTGGCGCCTGCGCGGGTGTCGGTGCCGACGAGCAGGTAATTCTCGTCACCGAGCTGGGCATTGGAATCGACGATGTCCTCGGAGTTCTCGTCGAGGGCCGAGACCTGGGTGAAACTGTCGCTGGTCGAGCGCAGATAGCTCCAGCCGCCGCCGGTGGTCAGCAGAATAAGGACGGCGCACACGGTCATCCCGGCCCGTCCGGTGGCTCGCAGCCGCTTGTTCCGGCGCTCCCGGGAGGCTTCCAGCCGGGTCTGCGCGGGGGTGCCGACGGTCTTCGGCTTGGCGTCTTTGCCTTCCTTGGTCGGCCAGCCCACCCCCTTGCGCTTGGCGCGCGTCTGCTCTTCGAGGGGAGGAAGGACGTCGGTGACCTCTTCGGCCTGCTCCGGCTCGGGACGCGCGACAGGTGCGGCGGCTACCGGGCGCTCGGCGGTGCGGCGGCTCGCGGCGCGGGCGGCCGGTGTGGCGCCTGTGATGTCCTGGACCACCGGTGAGTTGCCCGTCTGGCGCGGCGGCGGGGCGTCGGGTGCGCGCCGGGGACCCGCTGCCGCGCCGCGGCCGTTAGCGGGCTCCGGGGCACGATTCGCGGCCGGGTCGGCGGGGCGCCGGGGAGCCTCCTGCCGCGGCTCGGCGCGGTTGCCCCGTTGCGGGGGCGGGCCGGCCTGCGGAGGTATCGGCTCAGGGCGGCGCGTCCGGGTCGGCGGAGTGCCCGCACCCGGCGGCGCGGGTTCGGCGCGGCGTCCTCGGTTCGGCGCGGCGGACGGGTCCGGCGGGGCGGGTTCGGCGCGGCGTCCTCGATTAGGTGCGGCGGACGGGTCCGGCGGCGGGGGCTCGGCACGGCGGCTGCGCCGGCCGCTGCGTTCGTTGTCGACCCGCTGGACGAGATCCTGGACCGTCAGGGGCGCGGAACCCTGGTCGGGAGTGGCGTCGGTATGGCGGGAACGGCGAGACGTGCGTGCGGCGTCTTCTTCGGGGTAATCCTCCGCGGGATACCGCTCCCACGGGGCGCGACCTCCGGGCCGTGGCGAACGCCCGTGCCGATCGTCACCCACCAACGAACCTCGCTTTTCGTCTTGCTTTCCGCCTCGGTCGAACCGGACCGGCGGCACCGATCCCGTAATGATAACGATTCCGCCACAGCGGGCCACCCCACGGCGAAATCGAACAGGTCACAGCAGTGTTTGGCGCTCTCGTTCGCTATGCGGTTGCCCGATCACCCGCCGCTGTGCATCACATCGGCGGCCTGCGGCACCGCGGGATCGTCCGGGTCGTCGAGCCACCCATGCGGCAGCGCGACCTTTCCCGGTGAGCCCTGGCGACCGCGCGGGCCCTCCGCGTCCTTCGGGAAGGGCGCGGTCGGATCGAGCTGTCCGACAAGATCTTCCAGCTGAGCGAGGCTGCCCACCGTGGCGAACGAGCGCCGCAGGTCCGCGCCGACCGGGAAGCCCATCAGATACCAGGCCATGTGCTTGCGCAGATCACGCATGGCCTTGTCCTCGCCGAGATGCTCCGCCAGCAGCGCGCCGTGCCGATACAGCACCGCGCCGACCCGGCCCAGATCGGGAGCCGCGGGCAGCGGCTCGCCGCGCAGCGCCGCCTGCAACTCGGCGAACAGCCACGGCCTGCCCAGGCAGCCGCGACCGACGACGACGCCGTCGCAGCCGGTCTCGTCCATCATGCGGACCGCGTCGTCGGCGGAGAAGATGTCGCCGTTGCCGAGGACCGGGATCGAGGTGACGGTCTCCTTCAGCCGGGCGATCGCCGTCCAGTCGGCCTGGCCGGAGTAGCGCTGCGCGGCCGTGCGCGCGTGCAGCGCGACCGCACGGGCGCCTTCGGCTTCCGCGATGCGTCCCGCGTCCAGATAGGTGAGGTGGTCGTCATCGATGCCGATGCGGAACTTCACGGTGACCGGGACCCCCGCCGGCTCCGCCGCGGTCACCATGGCGCGCACGATGCGCCGGAACAGCGTCCGCTTGTACGGCAGGGCGGCGCCGCCGCCGAGGCGGGTGACCTTGGGCACGGGGCAGCCGAGATTCAGGTCGATGTGGTCGGCCCAGCCCTCGCCGACGATGATCCGCACCGCTTCGCCGAGGGTGGCCGGGTCCACGCCGTAGAGCTGCATGGAGCGCGGATGCTCGTCGGCGTCGAAGGCCATCATGTGCAGCGTCTTCTCGTTGCGCTCGACCACCGCACGCGCGGTGATCATCTCGCAGACGTAGATCGAGGTCGGGCTGCCGAATTCCCGGCACAACTTGCGGAACGCCAGGTTCGTGATGCCCGCCATCGGCGCGAGCACGACCGGCGGATCGACCGGATACGGCCCGATCCGCAGCTCGGCCGTCGCCTCGGTAGTCATCGTCACGCCGACCAGTGTCTCATTTCCGCACGTGAGTCGGCCGGATCGGGTCGTTCGCCCAGCAGGCATGTCGCCATGGGGTCGCTACACCGATCCGTTCATACCGCGCCGCCGCCCAGTGTCCCGGACGGCGGCGGTGTGCTCTCGTCGCGGCGGTCAGCCTACGGAGCTGCCCGCCATCTGGCGGTCGCGCTTGGCGGCTTCGCGAGCGAGCATCCGGTCGCGCTGCTCCTCGAACTTGATGACGTCCTTGGCCAGCCTGTCCAGGAAAAGGCCCAGGCGCTCACGGACGGCTTCGCCACGGGCGGTGAAGTCGGTGCGCTCGAAGATGTTCCACTTCTTCAGCACCGGCTGGACGACCTCTTCCAGGTGCTGGCGCAGGTCGTAGATGCCGTGCTTGGCCATCAGCACGCCGTTGCGGCGGAAGTTGGGCATGCCCGCGCCGGGCATCTGGAAGTTCTCCAGGATCAGGGTGATCGCCTCGATGGCCTGATCGGGAGCCAGATCGAGGGCGGCGCCGCACATGTTGCGGTAGAAGATCATGTGCAGGTTCTCGTCGGCGGCGACGCGCTGCAGCATGCGGTCGGCGATCGGGTCGTCACAGACCTTGCCGGTGTTGCGGTGGCTGACCCGGGTGGCGAGCTCCTGGAAGGTGACGTACGCGACGGAGTGCAGGAACCCGGCATCGGCTTCGGCAGGGGAGGCGAAGCCGTTGGTCATGTGGACCATGCGGGCCTCTTCGAGGGCGACCGGGTCGACGCCGCGGGTGACGACCAGGTAGTCGCGCATGACGATGCCGTGGCGGTTCTCCTCGGCGGTCCAGCGGCCCACCCAGGTGCCCCATGCGCCGTCCTGGGAGAAGTTCTCGGCGATTTCCCGGTGGTAGGAGGGGAGATTGTCCTCGGTGAGCAGGTTCGTGACCATGGCCGCCTTCGCGACCTCATTGAGCCGGGACTGTTCCGGGTCCCAATCCACACCGCCGAGTGCCGCGAAATTGCGGCCGTCGTCCCACGGGACGTAGTCGTGCGGATGCCATTCCTTTGCCATGGAGAGGTGCCGGTTGACGTTTTCTTCGGCAACCGGCTCCAACTCCGTCAGAAGCTCGAGTTGAGTCAGATCCCTTGCCATGTATGAACCCTTCAGTGTGTGCTTCCGGTCGTGCAGGTCATCCCAAGGTAGACCGATACCGTTGCGGCCATACCTTACGGCACCGTAGGTGTGATGCGAAACGCATCCGTTAGACGATCGATGCCCTGGTGATCCACCTCATGCGACGCCTTCGCCGTTCGGTGATCTACCCGAGTGTATGGGTTCTACCCGTGGCGAGGGGACTATCGACGCGGGGCACGAAGCGTTAGCAAAACGTGCTCGGCTACACAATCCCCGGTCGCGGCCGTCATGCGGCGATCGACCGGCGCTCGAGCGTGTCGGACCGCCGAACTCGAGCCGCGCTGAGGCGGTCTCGCCCGGCGACTCGCCGATGTGACCTCGCGACGGTGGTTCGGGGTGCGCCTCTCAGCCCGGGCCGCGGCAGATCGCGACGGCGATATGGGTCCGTTTGCGGCGGCGGTCGCCACCCGAGCGGGCGTTTGTGCCCTTCCTCACAATCCGACCGGTGTCCACTGTGGTGCTACGCCCCATTCGGGCCTATGTCTCTGTTGTCGCCACTCGGCCGGAATCTGTCGGCAAAAGCGCCGGGTCCCGGCTCGCGCACATCGCGGAGGGCTTCTATATCCACCTTCGCTCAGCCTGATCGCAGTGAAACGGAGCGCCGGCAGCTCGTCCGGCGGCCGTCCACGCCGGTATGGCCACGCTCGGGAACTCGGGATAAACAGATCGGGCGCCCGGAGTGACCCGGGCGCCCGACGCGTGTGCCCCCAGTAGGGCTCGAACCTACGACCTGCGGATTAAAAGTCCCTTTCTTGCCTACATACCAAATCCGCTGGACATACGTCAACAATCGCGACACGTATGTACCTATGAACAGCACATATTCATCTATTCCGGCTTGTGTGTTCGTGACGCGAGTGTACACAGGGGGACATCTGTCTGCCCCATGTCTGCCCCACATGCCACGGACATCTGCCCCACATGCGTTCTGAACGGTTGTGGCCCTGCGGTGCTCATGCGATATGGGTGTCCGAGTGGCGGTGCTGCTCATAGCCAACCCAAGCGGCCGTCGAGGTCGGCACAATCGACTGGGTGACAGGATTCGTATTGACACCGGAGCGTCGTGAACAGCTGTCCGACCTTCTCGGGGACGAAATGCGCTTTCGCGCTTCGTATCCCAGGGTTGCGGAGTACCTCGACACTGCCCCGGCCATACCTGGCAGCGGTGACGTCGAGGCGGACAGAGCCTTTGACCTCCGTTTGCTGCACTACATGACGGGGGGTGACAGTGAGAATCCGTACTGGGACATTGTCGGCCCGTCTGTCAGTGCGGGCTCGGCCGAACGTGGTGGGCGTCGCGAGGTCAACGGCGGTGCAGCGAAGGGCAGTGCTCGGCTGGCCTACGCACAGACCGTTCTCCAGGAGGCATATGCCTACGCGATCCCGTCGCCGGAGACGCTGGAGTGGGTCACCGACGTTTGCGCGGGCCGAGGACTTCTGGAGATAGGTGCCGGTCGCGGGTACTGGGCGCAACAGCTGCGGCGCCGCGGTGTCGATGTGTTGGCGTTCGATTCGGAACCGCCCGGCCAGATCGAGAATGTGTCGTTTCGCGGGGGAGCTGGACAGGTGGATGTCTGGCACGAAGTCGGCGACCTTGGCGACCTGGCCGCAGCTCGGGAAGCTGGCGAGGAATCGCGTCGAGTCCTCTTCCTGTGCTGGCCGCCGGGGTGGGGAAATCCGATGTCAACTGATGCGCTCGAAGCGTTCGAGAAGGCCGGAGGCGACACGCTGATCTATGTAGGCGAACCTCGCGGCGGCAAGACTGGAACTGACGCGTTCTTCGACAAGCTCGCCTCCGGGTGGGAACAGGTTGGTGAGGATTCGCAATTTGTGGCTTGGTGGAACCTGCACGACAAGGCTGAGAGCTGGGCTCGGCGGAAGTAATCCCAGAAGTCGCGCAAACACATCACCCTGCTTCTCGCACACTGCGATGATGTGTGTATACGTAGTTGTGTATTGGTAGGACGTACTAACTCCTGCCTTAGTGGACGAAGCGAGGGGATGGACAGTGACAGAACCGGCATACGTGAAGATCGCGGGTGAATACGCACGCAAGATCAGGGCGGGTGAACTCCCGCCCGGAACGCAGCTGCGGAGCTACCCGGAACTGGCGAAGCGTCATGGCGTGTCGCAGATCGTGATCCGGAACGCGATCGAGTTGCTTCTCGGTCAAGGGTTGGTGCGGACCGAGCGGCGGAAGGGCACGTTCGTAGCCGACCGGCCGAATCTCACAAGGGTCTCGCCCGAGCGTCAGTTCGAGCAGCCCGAGACGACATTTGAGAACGAGGCGACGGAGCCGGTGGAGGTGGAGCGCGACATCAGGAGCGTTCCGGCTACGGAAGAACTCGCTGACAAGCTCGGCGTCGAAGTCGGCTCCGAGCTGACGCATGTAATTGTGCGCGCATCGGAGGGCGGACGGCCGATCTCCGTGTCGGACAGTTACCAACCCGTCGGTGTTGCCGACGTCTCGGCGGCGGCGTTTCTGGAGGAGACCCTGACGGACTCCCTGCCGCCGGCGAGCCACGCTGAGTGGCTCAAGACTCCGTCCGGTGAGCTGGTCAAAGCTGTGTCTCAGCGCTACATCGACAGTGATGAGCGAGTGCTCATGTTCTCGAACATCTCGTACCCGCGGGATCGGTACGACGCGTTCCTCTTCCGAATGGCACTGGCACCTGAATCGGTGGCTGCGAGCAAGCGGGAGACCTCGACCTGACCTGAGCTAGAACGCTTCGGATCGAAGCGTATAGGGGCCTGATCAATGCCTTGATCAGGCCCTTTTCGCGTTCTTTGACGACTACACATGTGTAGGGCTTGTGCACATACGCAACTACACATACGCTCTTGTGTATACGTAACGACAAGTCGTCAAAGGAGTGACATTCATGAGCAGACGAAGTGGCTCGGTCGGAGGACCGAAGAACCTGGTCAGCCTTCGCGTCGCGGCTGAACTGGCCGGGGGAGTCCACCCGCGGACCGTCCGTCGCTGGGTGGACGGTGGTCTTTTGGAGGGCTTCCAGGTCGGCCCGAGGCTCATCAAGGTCGATCGAGACCAGGTCCTCGCGCTGGTTCGTCCCTTGAACGAGACCGGAGTGGCGTGATGAGCGCCCGTACGTTCGGTCTCGCGGTGGCGGCGGTATCGGTTGGGTTCCTGACGCTCACGCACCCCGCAGTTGTCGGATCCACGGTGATGGTGCTGGGTGGTGTCGCGTTCTGGCGTGCGTCGCGGCGGTGGGGGGTTCGGCGATGAGCATCAACCTGAGCGATGGGGATCAAGAGCGGCAGGCCCACCCCGAAGGAGTGTTGCGGGACTACGTAGGTCACTACGTGATCGCGGCTAGCGAGTCGGGTGTCCCGGTGGATACCGGGGTCTCCGCGGAAATCTCGGTGCACGGGTCGTTCCGGGTGCGGTACGCGGCACACGTCGACCGGGTATGTGTCCGGGTGTACCCGGCGTCGTCGTCGGCGTACGTCGGGATGTCAATGCAGTTGACGCTCGAGCAGGCAACCGCGCTGCGCGCGCTGCTCGACGCCGGCATCGCGGATGCAGTGGCCGCGCGTGACAGCCGGGCCGACACGGGCGAGGCGGTCGACCGCAACAGTGCCGAGCGGAACGAGGCGGATCGATGACCGCGCCGTGGCGGCAGGACCCGCCCGCCCAGGGGTACACGGTCACTCATTTCGACCGCCGTAGTGGTCACAACCCGTTGCATTCGATGGCTGGTCCGGAGTTCACCGGCGCGAGTGCGGTGTTCGCCCCGCTGGGGCTGTTGCCGCCGATGGTGCGGCTCGCGGCTTTCGGTGTGCTGCTGCTCATCGGCATGGGTGGTTGCACGGCGGCGTGGATCGATTACCAGGACTACGTGCCGTCGCCGAACATCTGCCGCCCGCTCAACGCCGGGGTCCCGGCGGAACCGGCGGGGTCGTGCGTCCCGCGCTCGCAGGCGCCGGAGGTGACGCCATGACCAGGCGCGTGTTGCCGCCTGAGTTCGCGGTCGAGGTCGCGGCGATCGATACCGCGCGGGACGCCGCATCGGCAGCGTTGCGTGAGGCCAACGCTCGTGGCCTTACCGGGGCGGATATCGACGCGGTGATCGATGCGATGGATCAGGTCACCGCTCGTTGCGAGGAATTGCGTCGCCGCTACTTCCCACGCCGTCACCGGCTGTTCGTGGCGTGTGGTCTTGCTGTGGTCATATCCAGGACGGGACGGTCCACGGAGATTGTCTGGCGCCGCCCGGATCGGGGAGTGAACCGGTGACCGCGGCCGAGCAGCAGGGCGGCATCCCGGTTTACGACTGGCGTCGCGCGCCTTCGCATCTGCGGACGCGTCGGCAGCTGGCCGCGCAGGGATTGCGCCCGAACGGCCAGGACATCGCGGGCAAGGTGCAGCGTCCGCGCCGGTCACGGGAGCCGCTGACGGCCTACCTCTATGACGTCAACCTCGCCGCGGCGAAGCGAGAAGCGACGCCTGCCCAGCTCGCGGCGTTGGCGAAGGCCACGCGGGAGCGGCAGCTGCGCGCTGCGGAGCGGCACGGCGTCGACCGTGCGGAGTTCGAGCAGATCAACGACCCAGGCCCGGGATGGGCCGATTCGACAACGACCCCGACAGCGCGGTCCCCGATTGCGGGTCATGCGTTCGCGGGGCTGGTCAACGGCCGCGGCCGTGACCGTGATGGATGGGAGCGATAGATGACGGCATATCGGATCGGTCCGGTGCCGATGACCGTGTTGACGATTCTGGCGTTCATGTACGGGGCGCCGCTGGATGTGGTCGCTCGGATGCTGGGCGTACGGATGTCGAGCGCGTACCGGCACGTGGCAAAGTGGCGTGAATCCAAGCTGGTTTCGTCGTTGAAACTTCGGCCGGTGCCGGGACCGACGTGGGTATTCCCGACCCGCTCGGCGATCGAGGGCCTGACGGGGCTGAGTACGCAGTTCTGGACGCCGACACCAAAGATGGCCTCGCACGTGCGAACCGTGCTGGAGCTGCGGCTGGCGCTGGTGGGGCTGGATCTGGAGCGGTGGATCTCCGAGCGTGAACTGCGCGCGCAGGTCGGGCCGGTCCGGGCGGGAGAGGCGCGCCCGCACATCCACGATGGCCGGTATTACGACGAGCAGGGCCGGTTGTGGGCGGTCGAGGTCGAGCTGACCGCGAAGAACGCCGCCGCCGCCCGGATCGCGGTCGCCAAGGCCAAGCAGGCAGCGGCGAAAGCCAACTGCGACAGGCTCATCTACTACTGCAAGAACGGCGAGATCCGCAACGTGATCGCCGATGCCGCCCGCGCCGCAGCGGGTGTGGAAGGCCCGTCTATCCGCGTGGCCGCCCTCGCCGAAGCATTCGGCATCACCAGCACGGTTCCTGGTTCTCGGCCCGGTCTGTCGCTGATCCCCGGCGGTGCCTCCGATCGCATCAACCAGGCCGAGACCGGTCGCCGTGACACCGGAGAGGCGGTGTCGTGATGAGCACCGAGTTCCCCATCCACCGCGACGCGGTGTGCCAGAAGGTGATCGATTTCCGTCCCGAGTGCGCCAAGACCTACCCGTCGCAGGTGCCCGCCGCCCCGGAGCAGTCCCAGGTTCCGGGTACCGGCGAATCTCCGCACATCGAGATCCACCCGAAGGCCCCGCCGATCTTCGGCGACAACGCTCCTGACAGTGATCTGTTCGGCATCACCCTGCCGGAGATCACCCTCGACGGGTTCCTCGACGCGTTGATGATCGCGGGCACCTGCGCGGTGTTCGGGCTGGTGTCGGCGGGCGCGATCTTCCTGGTCACCAACCTGCTGGCGTGGTCCCCCGCGAGGCTGCGGAACTGGACGATCGGCGCCACCGTCGCGATGCCCGGTTCGGCGATCGTGTTCGGCGGCATGGATTGGTCGGCGCCGCTGACCCAGTTCACCGCGGGCGCCGCGGAGCTGGTGTCGGGCAACCCCGCCCACGGTTTGGCGGCGATGACGGTGCTGCTCATCCCGGCAGCGTGGCTGACCGCGATGATCGCGTTCACCAACCGGCGGGTGCGGGTCGCGACCAACGGGTTGCAGTCCCCGGCCGCCACGGAGCGGGCGTTGTGGCTGCGCACCCAGCGTGAGCAGCGGGCAGCGGCGCGGATGTCGCGGTATCGGCTGCCGTTCTCCACCGGCGGGCTGAACCCGCAGCCGGTCCTCGGCCGTCTCGCGACCGAGTCGAGCCAAGCCCCGGCCAAGTCGCGGACGCGGGCGTTGCTGTCGCGGACGGAGACTCGGCTGATCGTGCCGTGGATCAAGTTCAACGAGCACGGCACCGTCGTCGCGTCCTCGGGTAAGGGCAAGTCGACGCTGATGAACCGGACGTTGGTGTCGTGGTTCGTGACCGGTTGGCTGCGGCATCAGCAGTGGTGGCGCCCGCGTCGGCCCGGCCGGCCGTTGGTGCTGGTGATCGACTGCAACGGCGGCCCGGAGTCGGTGAAGTCCGCGCGGACGATGGCGCGCTGGTTCGCTGCCCTGGGTGTGCCCGCCGACCGGATCGGTGTCGTCGGTGTCGAGGACACCGACCCGCTGTACACGCAGCTGGCTTTGTGGGACATCGAGGATCTCGATGACCTGCGGTCGGTGTTGTCGGCGATGATCTCCGGCGGCTCGACACCGACGACCGACACCGAACGCTACTTCCACAACATCCGCGAGACCCTGATCCACCTGGTCGTGGACGCCCCGGCGAAGGTGGTCGACGGCAAGCCGGTCGGACAGAACCCGCCGCGGGATTGGATCGAGTTCCTGTCCCGGTTCGATCCGGTCAAGCTGGCCAAGCTGTGGGGCGGGGTGTGGGACGACGAGGTGCCGTGGGCCGGTGTGCCCGGCGCCGATCGGGAGATCGCCTCCACGATGGCCGGGAAGCAGCCGGTGATGGATTCCGCACGCAGCGAGTTCGGCATCCTCTACCGGCTGCTGGGTGACTCGTTCGAAGGCGACAAGCAGGTCACCGACTTCGATTTCCTCTACATCATCCTCGAAGGCGTCAAAGCCGCCGACCGGGCCCGCGCCCAGTTCGCGGCGCTGGGTTGCATGCTCGAGCAGCTCGCCGACAAGGACCACGGCCGTCAGGCCCTGCTGGCGGTGGACGAGTTCTCTGCGGTGTCGGATGGCAAGACTCGCGCCAAGGCGTGGGTGGAGCGGCTGCGCAAGGCCGGGATCGGCTCGTGGTGGTTCGCCCAGTCCTGGAACGGTCTGGGCCACGACGACGACGCCCGCGAGGCCCTGGCCACCGCCGCCTCCGGTGGTTCGCTGCTGGGTGGGCAGGAGAAGGGCGACAAGCTCGCCGAGATATACGGCACCCGCCGCGATTTCGACCTCTCCCGCAAGCTCATCGGCGGCTCCGAGGCAGGCGACGAGGGCAACGTGCAGGCCAACGACAAGCTGCTCGTGCACCCGAACCGGCTGCGCGCCATGGCCAAAGGCGACATCGTGCACGTCTCCGGCGGTGTGGCCCGCTTCGGCCGCGTGACTCCGCTCGATGAACGGCAGCTGTCGGCGTTGCGCCCGCTGCCCGGCCTGTCGCAGATGCAGGCCAGCCCGGCCGAACCCGTCCTGTTAGCGCCGGTCATCGACCTGACCAAACACCGCCACGCCTGAAACGAGAAGGAGCACCACTCATGTCTGTTCCGAACATCAACCCCGAGGACCACGGAGAGGAAATCTCCGGCCTGTCGCCCGAGCAGCGCCAGGCCGAGATGGACCAGCTGGCTCCGCTCGCCGACGAGATGGCCAACCGCACCACCAAGAAGCTGGTCGAGCAGATCCAGCAGCAAAAACCCGTCGTTCCCGATGGCGGCCAGATCGGGCGCGCGCTGGGAAAGCACGTCGACCGCGCGACCGGGGTCAAGGACGGGCTGCGGCTGTGGGCGCCCGTCCTGGGCACCAGCACCGGGTTCGTGGTCGCCGCGACCACCCTGCCGATGACCGGCCCGCTGGCCGTCTACGGCGCCGGGCTGACCGGGTTCTCGGTGTGGATGTGCGCTGGCCGCCCCGGCCCCATCGAGTCGATCCGCCTCAGCGGCTATGTCATCGCCGATTCCGCCAGCTGGATCAAACGCCACACCACACGCCGCCGCAGTGACGCGGCGGAGTCCGCATAACCCCACCGAAGGAGAAATGGAAATGTCCGACCACAGTGTCGAAGACGAGATCTTCGCGCAGGCACGCCAGTTCAGTGCCGCGATGCGCACGGCGATGCAGCGTCACGCCCAGGCCGCGAACTGGATCGAGCGCCGCCGGGCCCGCAAGGAAATCTCGCGTCTGGTCCGCCAGGAGCGCCGCGAGCAGCAGAAGTCCCGCACCAACCACCTGTCCTGGACCAACCAGGCCGTCGACCGCTACCGGCTGCACGCCGAAACGGTCGCGGCCCGCGCCAATGATCCGCGCGTGGATCACGACCGCCGCGCCCGCGATGCCCGCGCCCTGGTCGAGCACCGTGACCGCCTGGCCGCGCAGTTCGTCGGCAACGGACATTTGACCCGCACCGAGCAGGGCATTGCCCTCGACGGTTTGGACGCCGCCACGGTGTTCCCGGAGTTCAAGACCGGCAACCTGTTCGCCCGCGCCCACAAGGTCAAGGGCCTGGAAGCGCTGCACTACCGGGCGCGGGTGGCCCGCGAGACGGTCAGCATCAACCGCAGCGCCGAGCGTGAACGTGCGGAGTGGCAGCAGGGCCTCGATGCCGCGCACCGCGCCAACGCCGAGGAGGCGCTGTTGGCCCGGATCGACGCCGCCCAGGCTCACCGTCACCGCTACACCGCAGCGATGACGTGGACCGATCCGGACGGCGGGAAGCTCACCGAGTCCCGCTCGTTCGCCACCGTGCACACCGCGACCGAATGGTTGCAGCGCAACATCCACCGCACGTCGTGGTCGGACGGCACCACCCTCCAGGTCGAGACCCGCGACACCGCCAACGCCGCGAAGCAGTACGTCGACTACGGCCGCCCCGAGACCGTCGCCGGGCAGTTGGCCGCGCGGGAGGCCGTGCTGCGGGAGCGGACGCTGGCCGGGCAGGTGCACCGCGAGCAGGACACGGCGCAGGCCCGCGGGGTCGAGCAGGGACAGCAGGCGGAGCGGTTCAGTAGCACCGTCACCTACCTGCCGGAGAACGCGAATCAGGTGGTGCATGAGCGCGGCGCCCATAGCACCGAGGCGGAGTCGGCGCGCTGGACCGCGCAGCAGCTGGCCGGGATTCGGCCGGCGCCCGGCACCACGGTGCACGTGGCCGCTTACGACCTGGCCGACGAGTGGCGTCCGGAGCGGGTGTTCCGCGCCGAGGGCGGCCGGTCGATGGTCGCCGACGAGGTGACGCAGTGGCGGGAGGGCATCGAGCGCGTCTCATCCGAGCAGGAGCGCGACGAGCAGCAGCTGCCCGCCTCGGTGCAGGAGATCGCGGCCGAGCGTGACCAGCTCGCCGAGGATCTCGCCCAGCGCGGTCGCGAAATCGAGCAGCTGTCCGGTGATCTGGTCGACGCCGCCGAACGCAACAACCAGCTGTCCGGTCAGCTCACCGAACGAGACAAGAAGCTCGCGGAACTGACCAACCGGCACGGGTTGTCGATCGAGCACAACAACGACCTGACCGAGCAGAACGCCCGGCTCACCCGGCAGCTGACCCAGGTCACCGCCGAGCGAAACGATGTCGTCTCGGCGTTGGCCGAACGCGGAGGCGAGGTCTACGCACTGTCGCAAGACCTTGAGCAGGTCACCGCCGAGCGTGACCAGCTGCGCGGCGAACGCGACGAGGCGGTACAGAAGCTCGCCGAGCGCACCCCGGCGCATGAGCGGTTCGGCAGCCCGGAGCGCCAGGCCGAGCAGGCCGGCGCCGAGGCCGCCACCAATGGACACACCAACGGCCGCGCGCCGATCAAGGGCCACGCCTTCGCGGGCCTGGTCAACAACCGCAACCGGGATCGGGAAATGGAGATGGAGCTGTGAGCAGCAACGAGCTGGATGACCTGTACGTCAACCGCTACGCCGGGCGGGTCGAGAATCCGGAGGAGGTGTTGATGCGGGCGGACTTCGACCGGGCGAAGGACCTGTACGACACCGCAGTCCACGCCGAAACCATGGACCAGATGGACCTGATCTGCGATCAGGCCAACGCCATCGGGCAGCGCTGGCTCGACCGTGGCGAGGAGTTCGGGGATGCCTGGCGGTACCTGGAGGACGCGCACAGCGATTGGAAGTCCGCGCCCGACACGATGCGGCGTCTGCACGAGCAGATAGCCGCGGATCGAGCTGAGGGTTTCCTCGCGATCAGCGAGATCGACTGGCGCAGTCAGCAGCACGCCCGCGAACTGACCGGCAACGGCCGCTGGATTGTGCAGCCGCGCTCCATCGAGCAGGCCCGCCAGCAGCTCGCCGCTGCCGAGCGCCGCGATTCCTGGTCGGATCCGGCCGAGGTCAACCCGAACGCGGCACCGGTCCCGGTGTCCGGATCGTTCGCCGCTGGCCGTACCGCGGAGCTGTCCGGGCAGCAGCGGCGCCCGATTCCGGGGCACGCGTTCGCGGGCCTGGTCAACAACCGCGACCGGGGACAGGAGATGGAGCTGTGAGTACCGAGGACCGGACCGTGGGCGAGCTGATGATCGATCTCGCCAAATCTGACGGCTTGGACGATGCGGTCACCGCCTACTACGCCAACCGCGTCCAGGACCCGCAGGAGGCGTTGTGGCGCGCCGATTACGCCCTCGCCTACATCCGGTGGGATAAGGCCGAAGACGCCCCGTGGCGTGACCACCCGCGCGCGATCGAGCTGCAGGCGCAGGCCCGCGCGATCGAACAGCGGTGGACCGATGACCCGATCGTCGGGCCCCGGTGGGCGGAGCTGGACCAGATGCGCAGCGATGCCGACTACGCGGTGCCGATCGGCGACGAGGAGCCGACCATGCAGGTCGAGGCGCCGACCGGCATGGACCCGATCACGTGGCGCAGTCATTTGCAGGCCAACGATATGACCGGCCACGGCCGATGGCCCGCCGCCTCCCACACCGCTGATCTGACCCAGGAGCAGCGGGCCCCGATTCCGGGACACGCGTTCGCGGGCCTGGTCAACGACCGTGATCGGGGACAGGAGATGGAGCGGTGACCGCGATCCACGAGACCGAGGTACCCGCCGACGGATTCGAGCCGTTGCGCCCGTACGGGCCGACCGCGCCGGGCGAGTCCTACGCCGAGCTTCAGGCCCGGCTGATCGCGGCGAACGAACGCGCCGCCGTGCTGGAGCAGCAGCTCGCCGCCGTGACCGCGCAACGGGACGCCGCCGAGCACCAGGTCGCGGATCTGAAGGACCGTAACCGGGAGCTTGCCAGCGATCTGGACGATGCGCTGGATCTCGCGAGCGAGAACGCGCTGCACGCCGGTCGTGAGCGCTTGGTCCCGAAACCGCTTTACGGGCACGCCTTCGCGGGCCTGGTCACCAACCGCAATCGAGAAGGGATCGAACGATGAGCGACACCCTGTCGCCCCCTGAGGCCACCGCGTCACCGTCCGACGTCGCCACGTCGCCCACCGAGGCCGGATTGTCGCCGCAGCCGTCGCCGCCGTCGTGGAACGTCGCTGAGGTTGTCGCCTTGCTGTCGCTCGCGGCAGTGAGCATCGCGGCGTTCTCGTGGAGCGCGATCGCGTTGCACGGCGTGGCGGTCATGTCCGGTATCGACTCCCGATTGGCGTGGGGTGCCCCGGTGATCGTGGACGGCCCGATCATCCAGGCCGCTTTCTCGCTGGTCGCGTTGAACCGGCGCGAGAAGATCGGTGTGCCGATCCCGGCCGCGACTCGACGGTTCTTCTGGGCTGAACTCGCCGCTGCTGAGCTGGTGTCTTTGGTCGGGAACGGTGTCCACGCGTGGACTTCGGAGGGTCTGATGCTGCCTCAGCTCGCCGCCGCGGCCGTGGCAGGCGCCGCCCCGGTCGCCGCGCTGGCGGTCACGCACGCGCTCACCGCGCTGCTGGAGGTCCCCCGCACCCCGCAACAGCAGGCGACAGCACCCGTCGCGCATGCGACAACCGGCGACACCGCCCCGAACTCGGGCGACACCGAGGCGACACCCGCCGACGTGGAGGCGACACCGGCCGAAACCGATGCGACAGCAGCACGCGACGCGGAGATCCTCCGGTTGCATCAGGCCGGCCTTTCCTACCGCGAGATCGCCCCGATCGTCGGGTTGCACCACGGCTCGGTCGGCAAGATCCTCGCCCGCCTCAAGACCGAGGGCGACACCCACCGCGAGCAGCTGGCGTTGCCCGCACCTCAAAGCGTCCGGCTGATCGCCGGATAACCCCACACCCAACAATCGATAACCAAGGAGTAACCGTAATGACATCGTGGATCATGACCGAGGAGCCGAAGGTCATCCGCAGCGCGTTCGGCAAGGCCGACGAGCCCGGCACGACGGTGGCCGGTCTGGTCGTCTCCCAGGAGCTGGCCGTGCAGAAGGACCCGAAGACCGGCAAGCCGAAGCTGCGCCAGGGCAACCCGATTCGGCAGCTGGAGGTCGTCATCCTGACCGGCTGGCAGACCGATCCGGACGACGACGGCGCACGCAAGCTGTTCGTGCGCGGCAACCTGCAGAAGGCTCTGCGGGCGGCGATCCTCGCCGCGGGCGATGACGACCTGCGCAACGGCGCCCGGCTGACCATCCAGTACACCGGCACCGGGCAGGCATTCAACGCCGACTATGCACCGCCGAAGCTGTATCGCGCCAAGTACGAGCCGCCCACCGACGACTCCCTCGCCGAGGTCGCCGCGTACTTGGGCCAGGACGACGAGTAGCCGCCTGACCCACGCCTGACCAGCAAGAAGGCCCCTGCCGAGTCCCAGTCGGCAGGGGCCTTCGCGTGCCCGGAGCAGCTCGCGTCCAGGCCCGTTCATTCTTCGCCACCAGCCCACCGGCCGCAGCGTCGGGGCTTCTCGCCCCTGGTGCGGGGGCGCGTGCGCCTCCGCCGGGGCAGGCCACCGGCCTGCCCCTTAACGCCTGCTCTTCCCGCGCAGAGGCTCACGGGTCAAGGGTGGCCGCAGGCCATCGCCGCAGGCGACGCGCAGCGCCCTTGAGGCGTGAGTGGCGCGGGAACACAATGCAGGCGCCCCCGAACCAGGGGCACGCGGCCGAAGGCCGCGCACGGCGCACCGCGCCGCCTCCCCAATCCAATTGCCAATCGATAGCCGGTAGCGGCTCTGGAGCTACTCGCCGCCGTTGCCGCGATCCTCCTGTCTCCTCCAGCCCAGCGCCGAGAACTCGGCTGGTTCCCGTGTCCTGACTCCGGTTCGGCAGTTGATCTTGCGATCTGCCGGAGCGCGAAAACCTAGCGAGAACTGAGCGAAATGCCAGCCAAAAGTAGAGACAACTTATCGCAACTTTTCGCAGGCGTACCTCACCCCCGCCTACCTCCCTGACCTGCGTATACGACGCTGCGCGTCGTTGAATTCCTCCCCCCTCCCACTTCCACATCTCATACCCACTTCGTGCGCATGAGATGTGGAAGTGGGAGGGGGGAGGAATTCAAGATCAAATCAGGTCAGGGAGGTAGGCGGGGGTGAGGAGAAGGAAGAAGTGGTTGAGTTGGGTGGGTATCGGTGAGTTTGCGAGTGGGTTGCGTTGGGAGACGATTCCAGCTGGTCAACTCGTGTGCGTCGGCTGCGGTCTACTGATACGCGGATACCGTCCGGGGCCGGAACTGCAAGGCGTGGCAGGTCATCGAAGTGGTGCGCGGGCGACGGGCGCCCGCGTCCGCGAGCCAAGGCTCGCGTGGTCCGGCGCGCAACGTGCTGGGTGCTCCTCCGGTATGGCCTTATTCGGGGCTATCACGACGACGACGACCGTCAAGGGCAAGTCGGCTGCGCCGATGGCCTGGCGGCCACCCTTGACGGCCGCCGCCGTCGTGATCGAGTAGCCCCAGGCCATACCGGAGGAGCACCCAGCACGAACCCGAGGCACGCGCTATGGACCGGGAAAGCTGCGCAGCCGCAGGCTGCGAGGCGGGGCTCTGCCCCAGCACCCCGCCCTCGCCGGGAGGCAGGCCACCCAGAGGGCCACAGATGACTCGGTCGATCCGAGGTCCGCAGCAGAACTACCGGCCCGTCGATGGAGTACCAAATCGCAAGTGGCCTGTGCCTAGCCAGTCATCTACCTCACACTGACATTGTCTCTCTGGCATGATGCCAGCGAACAATCTGCTCGGACTCGACGATTTCACACACGAGGTTATGGGGGTGCAGCATGAGCTACAAGAAGTCGAAGCTGTGGGCAAGGACGCTGGGCAGTTCCGATGACATGACTCATCACGAATCTCTTAGCAAATTGTCCCAGGCATATGACCAATTTCGCGACCATGTTGAACCTTTGGCTAATGAAATCGCGCTATCGGTACCAGGATATACAGACCATGGCATTGGCCATTGTGACAGCCTCTGGGACTCTGCATCACTTCTCATCGAGGACGATTTCCCTATAAACCCAGCCGAAGCATTTGTGCTTGGTGGGGCATTCCTAGTGCACGATCTCGGAATGGGTATTCAGGCATATGGCGGCGGTCTGGAATCAATAGCGAACTCAGTCGAGTGGAGCGACTTGCTCGCGATGCTCCATCCCGGGGATCATTCGAACCTCCATGAGACTTTCGTGAGAGATTTACAAAATAACCCGAATTGGGATGGCCTAACAGACCAGCGTGTGAAGCACGCATTAACGATCTTCCTCCGGCTGCACCATGCGGAGCAGGCTGGAGAAATTGTTGGACGAGAGTGGGCGCTAACGAATGGGCAAAAGTTCTACCTGATCGCAGATTCTCGGCTTAGATTCTGGTACGGAGATCTTGTAGGAAAGATCGCTTACAGCCATTGGTCAAGTGTCGATGAATTGCCGGAAATGTTCCCAAGTACGCTTGGCGCTCCGCCCGGATACCCTTCAGAGTGGACGATCGATCCCATCAAGCTGGCCTGTGTAATGAGGCTTGCTGATGCTACACAGATAGACGCTCGGCGAGCCGACCCGCTTCATACGCCGCATCGAAATCCTCAGGGTATATCTCTTGACCACTGGAAGTTTCAGGAGAGAATGTTTAACCCACAGATTATCGGTAATCGGATGGTGTACACCAGTGCGGCTGCACTGGAGTACAAGGATGTCGAAGCTTGGTGGCTTGCGTACGATACGGCGAAGATGATCGACGCCGAGCTCAGAAAAGTTGACGCCCTATGCGCGGACCTGTCAAAACCTAGGTTTGCCGCATCTTCAGTTGCGGGAGTCGAGTCCCCTGAGCGATTTTCAAGATTTGTTCCAACCTCAGGGTGGCGCCCCGTCGATGCCAGACCTTATATCTCGAACTCGGGTCATGTGATCGCGACGCTTGGTGGATCGAAACTATATGGCACGAACGATGCAGATAGAAGGGTAGTAATCCGCGAGCTTCTCGCGAATGCTTTGGACGCGACTCGAGCCCGGCGGGCCGGAGTCGGCGAAGATGGAATTCGACCGATTCGTATATCATTCGCATCCGAAGACTCCTGTGACACACTGACGGTGCGCGATTTCGGCATAGGGATGTCGGAGTCGGAATTGATTTATAATCTCTGCGATTTTGGTAGCTCTGGGTGGCGCGGCATGAATATGGCGCGTCGGTTTCCCGGCCTACTGTCGCATGACTTTGAGCCGACCGGACAATTCGGCATCGGGTTCTTCTCGGTATTTATGGTCGCAGAAGATATATCGGTGACTTCGCGGTCAGTACATGAATCGTGGAGTGGAACTGTGGTGTTGGAATTCAGGGGAGGGCCATCAGCTAGACCGCTGCTAAGAACGGCCAGTACCTCGGAACGTCTGGCGGAACCTGGTACAGAGATCAAGCTTAAATTGACCCATCGCCTCACTTCTGCCGAGGGAATTCTTTCTAACTTTTCACTGTTTCAGTTGCGAAAAAACGGCGAACTCGCAGATTTCGTACGACGAATGGCATTGATGGCCGACGAAGATATTGAAGTGCGTGGAGTTGGTCAAGCGGATTATTCATTGGCTGTCAAACGCAATCAGTGGAAAACGATGCCTGCAGAAGACATATTTGATGCTCTTAACCCAGATCTCTGGCTGTACGATTCCGAGGAAGTTATTCATGCCGCACGGGAAGAGTTCGCATCGACCCTCTCAAGTATAGAAAATTCTCAGGGAGAAGTTCTCGGCAGGCTTGGGCTGTACGGAACGGCGCGCAAAGTTAGAAGCACTGCGTCGGATTTCGATGTGTTCTGTGGAGGCTTGGCGTCCTCGGAAAGATCGCCGTACTGCGGGATTATCAAGGGCGTTCCTACGCGAGCTAGAAGGGATCAGAGTCGAATCAACCTTAGCTTGGAAGATATGCGTCGATGGTTCGAGGTTCAGAAGTCTAAAACCGACTTGGATTCGATCCCTGATCGCATCAAAATGCTGATACAAGAATCGGGCATTGAGCTTGGTATCAGAAGTGAAGATCTCCCTATAATATACGGTAAGGGTGGATACATGACCCCAATCCAATTAATGGAGTTCTGTGCCGATCGGTCGGAGCTGATAATTGTTGACGAGCCTTCTGGGCATCTTCTGCTTGGTGATGAAGAGCATTGGGGTTTCACGTCTGAGGACGACAGGTTCTGCATACTGGATGACAACCTCCTTCATCTGATGATGGATCAGGTCCTGACTAGCGGAAGGTCGACCTTCCCAATGCGTGAGAATGAATACAAGAATTATTGGGTTGACCATCCCTATGGGGAAAACGTGCAGATAAGGCCAGATGTCTGGTGGAATATGCGATACGCAAGCGTGACCGCCGAAGTGGTTAGAATAGTCTCGGAATCATGGGAGATGACGGTTCCGGAAGTCGTTGAAAGTGTGGAGCTCGCGTACTACGACGACAGGGTTACTGTACCGGCTGTGGGTGGTGGAACTGCGAAGGCTGACGCAATCAAGTTGTCTCGGTCGATAAAAGATGCGACGAGATTTTAGACCGGTTGTTTATGTCCATAACGTGGCAGCTGGCTTACATTGATCTTAACTGTTATGGAAGGGTCAAGTTCGGTGTCTGTAAGTGCGGATGGTGTCAGGTTGGATGATCGTAAGGAAATTGATGCACTGCTAGACCGAATACGTCACCGAGCGCATCGCTCGGCCCGTGCTCAGTACATCGCATCGAAACGTGCTGGCTTGATGCATAACATACTGGGAATTCCAGTTGTGATACTTTCGGTGGTAGTGGGAACGACGTTGTTCTCTTCCCTCGGAAGTGATCCGAGGAAGGGGGTTGTTATATGCGCGGGAATTGTTTCCCTATTGGCCTCGGTGTTGGCAGCTCTGCAAACGTTTCTTGGATACTCGGAGAGCAAAGAGCGACACTTCGCCGCAGCTACTTCACTGAGCGCCTTGAAGCGTGAATTGGATCTGCTGGCTCTCAGGTTTCGTGTCGATCAGATGGAGCCGCCTCAAGCGCTAGATTTGCTGGCTCCATTCGTGGACAGGTTCTCCACCTTAATTCGCGATAGTCCCGATGTACCGGATCGCTATTACGACCGGGCTCGTGCCGAGGAAGAGGAGGATAGCGAAGGTGTATGAGACACCCAGCTTGTCCGACTTAGAATTTTGAAAGACGTGTCGGTCGGCATGACGGTGCCTAGCGTGGCAATCCGCCGCTCCTGTCTACTGCTGGGAAGACATGCAAGCGACTAGTCCAGGGCAGCGCGAACACTATCCCATCGCGACTTGGCTCGGTGGGCGTACCGCATGGTGGTGGTCACTGATGCGTGTCCGAGTAGTCGCGAGACGTCCTCGATCGGGATGCCGCGTTCGAGTAGGCGGCTGGCGTAGGTATGGCGGAGGTCATGGAGACGGACATGCCCGATCTGATGACGAGTCCTCCCTCGACCGACATACGCGATTCGTACGGACGCCTCGAAGCGGTCACGCAGGTTGCTTGAATCGAACGGTCGGCCTTGTGTGTGTGCTAGGACGAGCCCGGAGTGCACGCGGGCATTCCGCGGGTACTTCACGGGTGCAGGGGCAGGCTTGCCTATCCCGCCTCGATCGAGCCGCGTTTTGAGAAGCTTCGTCAGCTTGTCGCCGATAGGGATAGTTCGGCGCTCGTAATCTTTTGGAGGGTTCATCTCATGCTCCACCGGATCGTAGGCCCACTCCACAACGATCTCGCGGCGTTTGAGGTCCACGCTCTCCCAGTGCAGGCCCATTGCCTCGCCGAGGCGGACACCGGTACCGAGCAGCAGCTCGACCACCGCGAGGTCGAACGAATCTAGTGACACCTCGATGGCCCTTACCTCCTCATCGTCGAGGTAGCGCTCGGGCATGGGGCCGGGCTTCGGAAGCGTTATGCCTTTGCACGGGTTCACGTCGATACGGCGTGCGAGGTGCGCAGCCTTCATCGAGGAACTTAGGAGGTAGTAGCACTTGGCGACCGTAGAGGGCGCCATGCCGCTGTTGGAGAGGTCGGTCACCCACTTCTGTACATCGTCGGTTGTGATTGACCGCAACGCTTCCTTCTGCCACCGCGGACGGACGTGATCCCGCAGCCGAGCCACGTCCGAACGATTTGTGCTCTTCCTCACAATCCGTGCCGCCGCCCATACCGGCTCCCACTCGCCCCATGTCATCTTGTCGGCTCCATCGGGAGTGGGGGACCGGCGTTCCGCGACCTCCCTGGTCCCGGCCTGCCGCTCCGCCTCCGCCTTCCGGGCGAAGGTGCCGGCACTCCGCTTCTTCCCGTTCGCGTCCCTGTAGACGCCCCTGTACTTGCCGCTGGGGAGCTTTTCCGCCCACGCCATCGACTGGTCCACCCTTCAATCGGTTCGTGCCCCACAGCCGCTGTCAGCTATGCTTGCCAGCCGAGCCCCTTTAGCTCAGTTGGTAGAGCTGGTGACTTTTAATCACTAGGTCGTAGGTTCGAGTCCTACAGGGGGCACCATCACGACGGCGGGGCGTGGAGGCTGCGAGCCCCACGTTTGCCCCACGATTCTAGCGTTTTCGCTGATAGAAGCGCTACAACCCTTGGATTAAAAGTCCGTAGCTCTACCAACTGAGCTATAGGGGCGCGCGGAGGAACAGTGTAGTGCGAGCGGTGGCCGATGCCCCAATCGGGGGAGTTCGTGTCGGGGGGCGGGATGGATGGGTGGTGTCGGCGTGGCGGCCAGGGTGCGTCGCGTGGCGGCGTGGGGGAAGGTAACACGGTGCGCGCAGGGGCGATGCAGGCGGTAAACATTTGGTACCCAGCTTTGTTCATCTCAACCCGATCTGGATATCATTCAATCATGTTGGCTGGCAATGAGTTTGGATTTGCGGGGGGTGAACGGCCCGAGCCGGGGGAGGCTCGTGGGATGGGTTGGCGGGTGAAGTGTGGGCGGCGGCCGGCTGTCCGGCCTGCCGATCGGCTCGGGTGAACGATGCTGGGCCGCTGGTGAATTCACCCACCCGCCGGACGAGCCGGGCGGGTTGCCGAAGATTTGCCGTAACAGAAAACGGAATCGGATGGCTACCCGACTCGTCAGTTTGCCGCGTGTCGGATCGGGATTCCGGGTACGGTGACGCCTTGGTGAATTCCGAAAGAATCGCCGACTCGGTCGGCGCCGCGGAATTCGGATTGTCGTTGCTGTGTCCGGAGGGGTCGCGGTCGGTCCGGCCGGCCACGGCTCGACGGAACTCGATGCCGCAGGAGGAGGCACGTTCGAGACGAAGAAATGCCCGGATGCGCACCCCCTGCGGCGCACCCGGGCAGGCAAACTATACCAGCTGGTGTGTTTCAGGTTTTTCCCGAGTTTTCGTACCGAAAGTTTGAATTCGCTCGAAAACCGGGTTTGAAGTATCGATAAAACTAATGAATTCGCGCCGAGGGTCCGTTCCTTTGGGGGTGGCTGATTGGCGGCGAGTAGGCTTCGGAGGCGTTTCGAGCATGGCACGGCAGCAAGAGCGGGCCCGCCGGACACGGGCGGCGATAATCAGGTCCGCCGCCGTTGAGTTCGGGAAGAGCGGCTATGCCGCTGCATCGCTCAACCGCATACTGGAAGGGTCGCGTGCCACCAAGGGCGCCATGTACTTCCATTTCGACTCGAAGGAAGATCTGGCACGCGCGGTGCTGGAGACCGCGGTGGAACGCTACCGCGCCTCCGCCGAGCGCTGGCTGGCCCGAACGGATCTCAGCCCGCTGGACATCCTGCACGGAGTGGTCGACGAGATCGCGCTACGGCTGGAGCACGACATCATCGTGCAGGCCGAGTATCGCCTGATCATCGAACCGGACTTCTACCGTGACGTGCAGGCGGGTGGCGGCCGCATCCTGGGCCGCACGACCAGGGTGCTCACCGTGCGCGCCATCGACCACGGGCAGCTGCGCGCGAACGCCGACCCCGACCGGTTCACGCGCACGCTCGCGGCCGCGCTGGCCGGTCAGCGGTACATGGTGGACCTGCTCGGCGGCCAGGTCGATCTGCGGGCGCGGTTCGAGGAGGCGCTCGAGGTCGTGGTCGAGGCGATGGCGACCGGGGAATGGCTGGAGAAGTTCCGCAGCGACGGCTGGCGCGCGCAGGCTCGCTTGGAGGAGCTCGGTTTGAGCCTCTGACCAGCCGGTTTGGGATTCGAGTCGGGTCTGTCATAAGCTATCCCAGCTCCCAACGGACAGCCGTTGAAAGCCGGTCCGGAGAAATCCGGGACGAGCCCCCTTCGTCTAGCGGCCTAGGACGCCGCCCTTTCAAGGCGGTAGCGCGGGTTCGAATCCCGTAGGGGGTACGATCTTCGGATCGTTGGTAGCAGAGCATGGCCCTGTGGCGCAGTTGGTTAGCGCGCCGCCCTGTCACGGCGGAGGTCGCGGGTTCGAGTCCCGTCAGGGTCGCAAGTAAGCGCCGGAGATATCCGGCGTTTCGCGTATGGCATTCACTTCGGGTGCCTGCGGCCAGGTAGCTCAGTTGGTACGAGCGTCCGCCTGAAAAGCGGAAGGTCGCCGGTTCGATCCCGGCCCTGGCCACTTCACTCGTACCGGCTCATGCTCATGGAGAGCATGAGCCGGTCTCGTTTCGTCATGTTTTGTGGGGGTGCAACCCCCACGCCCCGCCCGGCGGGCTTCGCCCCCGGACCCCCAGGATTGTGGTTGCGTTCGGTGGGTGTCGTTCGGGTTGATTCCATGTTTGCCGGTGTTTGCCGGTCCGTCCCTGCCCTCCGGATGCCGTGGTCAACCCAGTGTGCTGGTGTCGCGTGGTCGACCCATGTCGACCCGTGTCCGATGGTTGAACCGTTTCGGGGCTCTTCCCCTCGAGGGGATTGGTCGTCGTCTCGCGCGACGCGGTTTCCGTGCGCGGCGCTCGACTTGATGTGGCGAATCCCACAGCGGTGCAGGGTGGTTCGCAACTGGGGGCGTGGCCGGTTCGCGGGCCGCGGGTAGGCTGGCGCGGCCATGTCGACCCTTCTCCTCGCGCTCGCGGGGTTCGCCTTCCTCGACTCGCTCGACCTGCTGCTGATCGGCGTCACCACGGCGGTGGTCTACGACAGCAGGTTGAGCCGTCGCTCGCCGCTGGTGGGCGGTCTGAGCCTGCTGGCGGGCGTCTTCGCCGTCACCACGGCGTTCGGGATCTGCACGATCCTCGGGATCGGTTTCGTGACCGAGCTGATCGACTTTCGGATCACACCGGCGGTGCGGTACTGGGGTGAACTGGCCGCCGGGGTGGTGCTGATCGCTCTCGCGACCATTCGAATGACCGGAACGGCGGCCCCGCGGCGCGCGACCACATTGCGACGCCGGCCATGGATGCTCGCCGGCATCGGCGTGGCGATCGGTATCGCACAGGCGCCGACGGCGGTTCCGTATCTCGCCGGACTCGCGATGATCTCCGCGCGAAATCCGCTACCGACGTTGTGGCCGCTGATCGTGGTCGCCTATTGCGCGCTCGCATTGCTGCCGCCGTTGGTGATACTCGCGCTCGCGATGCGGCGCACGACCGGCGCGCGGCGGATGTATCGAAACATTGTTCGCATTATCACCACACACGGCCCGACTTCGGTCCGCATACTCTTCGCGATCTTCGGAGTGGCTCTCCTATGTGACGCGCTCGTTCATTACCGCAGCCTTTGGTAGTCCGTGATGAATTGCGTTCGCCGGAGCACCGCATCGGCGGTCGGGAAAGGGGGTTGAACGGTGGTGTTCGGTGGGATGCTGGAGGTATGGCTGAGCGCTGGTATTACTGCTTGAAGCACAATCGGGCCGAGCAAGGGCGGCAGTGCTGGTTCCGCGACCGGATGGGGCCGTACCCGGACAAGGCGACAGCGGAGCGGGCGCTCGAGATCGCACATGCGCGCAACGAGCGGGAAGACGCCCGGGACCGAGCCTGGCGGGACGGGGACTGAGGGCGAGCCTTCCCCCGGGCGGTGAAGTTGATCTTGAGCCGCAGGTCGCGGGCCCGGACGGCGTCGCCCCGGGTGCGGCCGCTCGGCTCCCGGTCAGGTGTATCGAGTACGGTTCTCCAGAACTCGACGAATGCTCGGTGGTCCTGGCGTGGGCTGCGAGCGGAAACCAGGATCAGCAGGGAGGGCGACCCTTGAGGGTTACCGTTGTTGTGCCGACCTACAACGAGCGGGAGA
This sequence comes from Nocardia gipuzkoensis, assembly GCF_021183645.1. NCBI lineage: Bacteria > Bacillati > Actinomycetota > Actinomycetes > Mycobacteriales > Nocardiaceae > Nocardia > Nocardia gipuzkoensis. Next base: position 3,629,450 of record NZ_CP089225.1, read on the forward strand.
ATCTGCCGGTTGCGGTGGAGCGGCTGACCGCGCTGCCGGTGCCCGACCTGCACGTCCTCGTGGTGGACGACAGCTCGCCGGACGGCACCGGCGAGGTGGCCGACAAGCTCGCCGCCGAGCTGCCGAACGTAGTGGGTGTGTTGCACCGGACCGAGAAGGACGGACTCGGACGCGCGTACATCGCGGGCATCACGCGTGCGCTGGACGAGGGCGCGGACGTGGTGATCCAGATGGACGCCGACCTGTCGCACCCGGCCGAGGTCATCCCCGCCATGCTGGAGAAGCTGACGACCACCGACGCGGGTGTCGTGCTCGGTTCCCGTTACGTCCCGGGCGGCTCGACCGCCGCCGAATGGAAGTGGTACCGCAAGGCGCTGTCGGCCTGGGCCAACTTCTATGTGAACCTGATTCTGCGGTTGGGCGTCAAGGACGCCACCGCGGGCTTCAAGGCGTGGAAGGGCGACACCCTGCGCGCCATCGAGGTGGCCTCGATCCGCAGCAACGGGTACTCCTTCCAGGTCGAGATGAACTACCGCACCATCAAGAAGGGAATCTCGATCGCCGAGGTGCCGATCCGGTTCGAGGAGCGGACGCTCGGCGCCTCCAAGATGAGTCTCAAGGTGCAGCTCGAGTCGGCATTGATGCCGTGGAAGTTGCTGTTCGGGCGCGCGGTCTGAGCCACGCCACCGGATATTCGTGACGCGGCGCGGACTCGGTGATCAGCGGGGCCAATCCAAGAGCGTGTCGATGAACAACTGACGCACCTGCGCCACGTTTTCGTCCAGATCGGCGGGATTCCATGCGCTGACATCGATCGGGTCGAGGATCGCCACGTCCACCGTGCCGGGCCGGGCGACCATCGCGTTGCGCCAGCAGATCTCGCCCGCGTTCCGGATGACCACCGGGATCACCGGCACCCCGGCCTGCATCGCGATGTGGAACGCGCCTTTCTTGAACAGTCCGACCTCGGGGGTGTAGGAGCGGGTTCCCTCCGGCGACACCGCGACCGACAAGCCGCCGCGCAGCGTCTCGACCACCGGTCGCAAGGCCGCCCTGGCCCGCGCGCTGTTCGACCGATCGATGAAGGTCACGCCGACGAAGCGCATGAGCGGCCCGAAGATCGGATTCTTGGTGAGTTCTTTCTTGCCGATGGCCGTGACGCCGCCGCCGAGCACCTCGGGCACGATGATGATGTCGAACTGGCTCTGGTGGTTGAACAGGAAGACCGCGGGCCGCGGTGATTTCGCGTTCTCGGCTCCCGTGACCCGCACGTGCACTCCCGCGATGCGCAGCGTATTGCGCGCCGCGTGCGCCATCAGGGCGTCGGCCATCTGCTGGCGGTCCTTGGTGGGCGCCTTCGACGCGACACCGAACAGCGCGCCGCCCAGCAGTCCGGCGAATCCCGCGGCGGTGCGTGCGTAATCGCCCGCGCGTGGCGGGCGGCGCGGCCGGAACGTCAGCTTGCCCCAGTGCTGCCGGTCGGCGACCTCGGCCAGCGCGTCGTCGGGGTTCACCGCCACCGGATGCCCGGTCTGCGACAGCAGCGGCAGGTCGGCGCTCGTGCCCGCGTAGGCGTAACTGCGTTCGAGATCCACCTCGTGCGCGGCGGCGAACTCGGCGACCGCCTCGGCCTTGCCGTTGCCCCACAGCGGCTTGCCGTCGGGATATCCGGTGAGCACACCGTCCCGGGCGGCCATGGGCGTGAACAGCACGTGCTCGATGCCCAGGTGCGCCGCCGCGGGCGTCACCTGGAACTCGGTCAGCGAACTGACCAGCACGACGGTGTGCCCGGCCGCCTGGTGGGTCCGGATCAGCTGCCACGCTTCGGGGTACAGGTACCCGTAGACAGTGCGCTTGAACAGTCGCCTGCCCAGCTCGGTCAGCTCCGGTGCGGACCGTCCGGCCAGCGTCACGGACAGTTCGCGGAGCAACCGGCTGTACTCGCCGTCGGTCATGTGCTTGCCGAGGCCGCGCAGCAGCACGTCGGCGGGCTTGCGGCGCCGGCGTGGTGCCGGGCCGTCGACGACCGCGCCGAAATCGAAGACAGCCGCGACCGCGCGGCCTTGTGGCCCGGAGCGGATGACGGCGATCGCGGCGTCGAGGTCAGCGCGTGCGCCGGTCATCGGACCTCCTGTGCGCCCGGGGTGGTTGCGCGTCGATCGCTCACCACGCCTCCCGGTTGGATGGGTCGAGCGCGGCGGCCTGCGCGATGCGGGCGCCGATAGTGCGCAGGCGCTCGGCGAATTCGGTTCTGCGCCGCAGCAGGTCCGCGCGCCGCTGGGCCGCTTCGGCGGAGCGCTCGGCCGGTTCCTCATCGAGCGCCGTTTCCAGCAAGCCGTAGTTGTCGGCGAGTTTCAACGCGCTGGTGAACAACTCGGTGGAGACCGACTCGGGGCTGTGCAACCGCTGCTGCAGCATCATCTGCTTGCCGACCGCGACGCATTCGGTGATGAACTCCTTGCGGTCGATCTCGTCGCCTGCGTCGCGGGCGGCCAGCCGTTCGGCCACCACCAACTGCGCGTCGATGAACGAGCGCAGCACACGGTGGGCCATCGTGAAGCCGGATGCGGTGAGCTTCGCCAGGATGTCCGAGCCGAGGGTGTCGTGGCGGGTGTGGGTGTACCAGTCCGGATCCACCAGGAGCATTTCCGCGACCATCTGGTCGGCGAACTCGCCGCGATCGGGAAAGAAGAAGTCGAACTTCAGCAGGTCGCGCAACCGGAATGCCTCGTCCCAGCCGGTTTTGAGGGCGTCGGCGTCGCCGTTGTCGACCGCGGCCAGGATGGACAGCTCGAGGATGGCGCGGTTGACGAACCAGTGCACGGCGCTGTTGCGGTAGAAGGCGGCTTCCAGATGGGCGCCGGGCTCGATCGAGTACACCGGCTCGATCCCACCGCGATACACCGTGACCACCTTGGCCAGCGAGAGCTGTTCCAGCACGACGGCCAAGCCCTGCTCGTCGCGGAGCGCGTCGAGTTCGCCGCGCGGCAGCTCGCGCTTGTCGATGTAGCCGAGCATCGGGGCCAGCACGGTGCGCACCTCGCCGAGGGTGAGCGCGCGCCCGTCGACACCCAGCAGCGTCAGGGTGGCCAGCGCATTGACGGTGATCGGCGTGACCGCGTTGATCCCGACCGCGACCTCGAACGCCAGCCGCTGCACGGCCTTGCGTTCCAGCTCGAGCATTTCCGGCGGGTCGCTGTCGACGAGCCCCGCTTCGGTGCGCGGCGGCGGGATCGGCTCAGTGTGGTGCCACGGGATGGTCAGCGGCGGCGCCGTCAGCGGATCGCCGTGCGCGGCGAGTCGATCGCGCGCCGACAGCGGCTCACCGAAGCGGACGTATACGTGCCCGGCGGAGTGCTGCTGACTGCGGATGTAGCGCGCCAGCCAGGTCAGCCCCTCGGGTTTCTTCTTGCCGCCCTCCTGCTCGGTGGTGATGGCGCCGAGTTCGTTGAGCCGTTCGTAGGTGATCGAGACCGGAACCAGCATGACGTCGTCGATGCGATTCGAACGGACGGCGGCCGCAAGATAGTTCAGCAGTCCGTAGCGCGGCGGCCGCAGCTTCCCGGTGCGGGTGCGGCCACCTTCGAAATACCACTCCAGGTTGAAGCGCTTGACCAGCAGATAGGCGAAGTATTCCTCGACTACGGCCTTGTAGACCTCGTCGTCACCGAAGCTGCGCCGGATGAAGACGGTTCCGGTGCGCCGCGCGATCGGGCCCATCGGCCAGAAGCTGAGGTTCGCGCCGCCGATCACGTGGTTCGGCGGGAAGTCGTTGCGGGCCAGCACGTCTCCCAAGACGAACGCGTCGACGTAGGAACGGTGCGAGGGCAGGAACACCAGCGGATAGCGGCGGTTGAGATCGCGCAGCCCGGTCAGGCCGGACTCGTCGGGGTCCACCTTCCAGGTCGAAGCGTGCACCGGTCGCATGGCCTGGGTGAACAGGTCGGAGACCAGCCTGCTCTGCGCGGCGACCAGTTCGTTGAGCCCTTTCTCCGCACGGCGATACACCTCGTGCGGGCTGGCCCCGATCTGGTCGGCGATCAACTCCAGCCTGCGCAGGAAGTCGGGGGAGTCGAGGATCTCCTCGGCGACGAGCTTGGGCACCTTGTACCGGTCGCCGATGATGGTGCGTTCGGCGCGTTCGAGCGCCACCACCGCGGCGCGCACGACGGCGCGGGCGAACGGCTCGGCGGTGCCCTTGTCGAACAGCGCCGAAGCCTCCGGGTTGTTCGCACGCAGCTCGCTGAGCCGGGCCGGCGCGCCGGTCAGCACCACGTGCCGGTCCGGCGACTTGGACAGCAGCCTGCGCTGCACCAGCCGGTTGGGCTTGCGCGGGTTGGTCATCAGGGCCAGGTCGGCGAAGGTGACGCGGCGGACGCCGTCGCGTTCCGGTGGCAGCCACAGCACGCGGATCGGCACCACCAACGGATCGTCGCGCCTTCCGACCAGCCTGGTCGCGACGGCGGCCGCGTCCAGGTCCAGCTGGATGACCGGTGCGTCGGTGCCGAACTCGGCGCTGATCCCGCCGTCGGCCAGCCACTGGCCGACGAGTTCGCGTTCCACCCCCGATGCGGCGTCGATCAGGGCCACCACCGAGTGCGGTGTGGTCCCGGGCCGGGCTGTCGCGGGTGAATCGCCGCGGTGATCGATCATCGATGTTCTTCCCTCCGCAGGTGACGCTCTCCACTATTCAATCCCGGCGGGTCTCTTCCGCGCAGGCGGTCGGCGTGGCGAGTTCGGTTCGGGCGGCACGGATGGCGTGATCGAGGCACCGGATGGCGGCACGAGTGCGGGCGAAAGTGCTTGCGAGGTGGCCCCCATGCCGCTCGGATCGATCGCTAGGCGGCAGCCTTGTAGCCGCGAGCACACCCCCGCACAGCGAAGCAGGTAATGCTAACCTTACCTCCACAAGTTAGGCCAGGGTAACCTTTGGAGGATCGTTGTCGACCACGGAACGCCTGCGGGTTGAGTATGTGACCGATCCGGCGGCAGCGATGTCCCGGCTGGCAGGGGCGGATCGGTTCGGCGAGTACGTGATGTACGAGCGTCCGGGGGAATGGGTCTTCGCCGCCGATCCGATCGGCAGTGTCGAACTGGACGCGCGGGAACTGCGCGTCACCTGGGTGGGGCAGACCACGACCAGCGGATGGGAAGGCAACCCGGCAGGCGTGATCGACCGTGCGCTCGGCACGCTTCCCCTCGACGGTCGAAATGCGTACGGCTGGATCGGATTCGAATTCTGCGCGTGGGCCCTCGAAGCCACCGGGCACGTGGACCCGCGCACCGCGCTCGCGCACCTGATGATCCCCCGGATCGAGGTCAGGGTGAGCGAATTCGGCGTTCAGGTAGCGGGTGCGACGCCCGCGGAGACCGGGGACATCCACGATCTGATCGCACAGTCGCAGAACACCGAACTGCCGCGGGCGCATCCGGCCGACATCCGGATCGATCCCACCGGGTACCGGGACCGGGTCGCCGAGGCGGTCGGCGAGATCCAGGCCGGCCGCTACCAGAAGGTCATCCTGTCCAGGAAGGTCGAACTGCCGTTCGCGGTGGACATTCCGGCCACCTATCGGCTCGGGCGCGCGCACAACACTCCGGCGCGGTCGTTCCTGCTGCGGCTGGGCGGCCTGGAGGCGGCGGGCTTCAGTCCCGAACTGGTCGCGTCCGTGGATGACCAGCGGGTGGTGACCACCGAGCCGCTGGCGGGCACCCGCGCATTCGGTCGCGGCTCGGCGGCCGACCTCGCCGCCAAAGCCGACTTGATCACCGACCCGAAAGAGATCGTGGAACACGCGATTTCGGTGCAGACCTCGTTCGCGGAGATCGCGGCCGTCGCCGATCCGGGCACGCCCGCGGTGTCGGACTTCATGGCCGTGCGCGAGCGTGGCAGTGTGCAGCATCTGGCGTCGACCGTGCGGGGGCGGCTGGCCGCGGACCGATCCAGCTGGGACGCGTTGGAGGTGCTGTTCCCGTCGGTGACCGCCTCGGGGATTCCCAAGCGCGCGGGCGTCGACTCGGTGTTCCGGCTGGACCACGATCCGCGCGGGTTGTATTCCGGTGCGGTGGTCACCGTTTCGCCGACCGGTGCGCTGGAGGCGACCCTCGTGTTGCGCGCGGTGTACCAGAACACCGAGGGGGCCTGGCTGCGCGCGGGCGCGGGCATCGTCGGCCAGTCACGGCCGGAGCGCGAGTTCGAGGAGACCTGCGAGAAACTGGGCAGCATCGCGCCTTATGTGGTGAAGGCCTAGCGAAAAGCCGGCGGGCAGCGCACCGATGATGCGCTGCCGTCGGCTTTCAGCGGTACTACCGCTCGGCGCGCAGCGCTTTCTTGTCGATCTTGCCGACCGCGGTGATCGGCAGTTCGTCACTGCGGCGCAGCACGTCGGGCAGTTTGTAGGTGGCCAGCCCGCGTGCGGCGAGGAAGGTCTTGATCTCGGCCAGCGTCGGCATCTCGCCGTCGACGACCAGGACGGCGCAGACCTTTTCGCCCAGCGCCGCATCCGGTAGCCCCACGGCGGCGGCGTGCCGGACGGCGGGGTGGGCGAGCAGGTGTTCCTCTAGCTCGTCGCAAGAGACGTTCTCGCCGCCGCGGTTGATCACGTCCTTGATCCGGCCGGACACCACCAGATGGCCGCTGGGTAGACGACGCACCAGGTCACCGCTGCGATAGAAGCCGTCCGGGGTGAACGCGCGCGCGTTGTGCTCGGGGGCGCGGTAGTAGCCGCGAATCGTATACGGCCCTCTGGTCAGCAGCTCGCCCTCCGTGCCCGGCGCCACCTCGTTGCCGTCGGCGTCCACCACGCGGATCTCGTCGGCAGGTGAGAGCGGCCTGCCCTGGGTGGTGTGCAACAGCTCGGCCGGATCGTCGAGCCGGGTGTAGTTGAGCAGGCCCTCGGCCATGCCGAACACCTGTTGCAGGGTGGCGCCCAGCGCGGGGGTCACTTCCTTGGCGTTGACCTCGGCCAGTCGCGCGCCGCCGACCTGGAGCAGACGCAGCGAACTCAGGTCGGCGTCTTCCCATTCGGTGGCCGCGCACCAGAGTTGGGCCAGCGGCGGCACGACGGCGGTGACCGTCACCCGGTGCCGCTCGATCGCGGCGAACGCGCTCTCGGGGCTCGGGTCGCCGACGAAGGCGACCGACCCGCCCACCGCGACGGTGCCGAGGATTCCCGGGCAGGCCAGCGGAAAGTTGTGTGCGGCGGGCAGTGTCGCGAGGTAGACGTCCTGCTCGGTGAGTTGGCACACCTGCGCGCTGGCGGTGGCGTTGTAGACGTAGTCGTCGTGCGTGCGCGCGATCAGCTTCGGCAGGCCGGTGGTGCCGCCGGAGACCAGCATGAGGGCGATGTCGGCCGGATCGATCTCGGGTAGTTCACCACCCGCACGCGGGATCGAGGTGAGGTCGGTGAACGGCCCGGGATCCCCGAGCACGAGGATGTGGCGCAGCGAAGGCACCGCGGCGCGCACGGTCGCCGCCAGTTCGCGATAGTCGAAATCGCCCGCCCGGTCGGCGACGATGTAGCCGACCGCCTCGGAAAGCCGGGCCAAGTGCTCGATTTCGGCCCGTCGATGCGCAGGCAGACTCAACACGGGAATGATTCCGGCGCGCAGCAGGCCGAACAGCACGGTGAGGAACTCGGGCACGTTCGGGAGCTGGACAACCACGCGGTCGCCGGGAGCGATGCCCAGCGCGAGCAGTCCGTGCGCCATCCGGTCCGCGGCGGCGTCGATGTCGGCGTAACTGCGCTTGCCTTGCGCGTCGAGCAGCGCGGGGCGCTGGGGACGCCGGTGTGCGGTCGCGCGCAGCAGGTCTCCGAGCGGGCGCCCGGCCCAATATCCGGCGGCTCGATATTCCGCGGCCGTGCGCGCGGGGAAAGGTACATAGCCGTCGCGATGCGCGGACTCGGTCGGTGTGGAAGTCACGGTCTGCCTCACAGATGTCAAGCCAAGGGGTGCCTTATATAGGTTAGGCAACCCTACTGTTCGGCGTGTCCGAACCTGTCGCCCGGCATCGGCGCGCACTAGACTTTTCGTCATGACCAGGTGGGACACCTCGAACATTCCCGACCAGAGCGGCCGGAAATTCATCGTCACAGGGGCCAACAGTGGCCTGGGGGCCGAAACGGTGCGCGCGCTGACCGCCGCGGGCGGCGAGGTGGTGCTGGCCTGCCGGAACGTGGCCAAAGGGGAGCGGGTGGCCGCCGGACTCGGCGACCGGGCCCAGGTGCGCGAGCTGGATCTGGCCGATCTCGCCTCGGTCCGCGCGTTCGCCGAGGGCGTCGACGGTGCCGACGTGCTGATCAACAACGCGGGCGTGATGGCTGTGCCGGAGGGGCGCACCGCCGACGGCTTCGAAAAACAGATCGGCACCAACCATCTCGGTCACTTCGCGCTCACCGGGCTGCTGCTGGACAGGATCTCCGACCGGATCGTCACCGTCTCCAGCGGTGCGCACCAGGTCGGCAAGATCGATCTGGACGATCTGAACTGGGAGCGGCGCAAGTACCAGCGGTGGGCGGCTTACGGGCAGGCCAAGCTGGCCAACCTGATGTTCGCTCGTGAGCTGCAGCGCCGGTTGACCGCCGCGGGCTCGTCGAAGGTCTCGGTCGCCGCGCATCCCGGCTACGCTTCCACCGAATTGCAGTCGCACACCGAGTCGTTCCTGGACCAAGTGATGTGGCTGGGCAACCGGGTTTTCGCGCAGAACGCCGCCATGGGCGCGTTGCCGACGCTGTACGCCGCGACCACCGACGTCCAGCCCGGCGGCTACTACGGGCCGACCGGACTCGGCGGCATGCGCGGCTATCCCGGGCCGTCCGGATCGTCGAAAGCCTCCAGGGACGAGAAGGTCGCGGCGGATCTGTGGGAGCTGTCGGAGAAGCTGACCGGCGTCACCTACGACTTCACGAAATAAGCGCCACTTCGCCTTTCGGGCACTGTGATCCACGTCTCACGGTCCGCTGTCACACTCCGGCGCACCGCGTCGTCCTCCTGATGAACCCGCAGGGAACGACAAAGGACGGACATCATGGAACAGCGCTTCGAACTCTTCACCAACCCGGTCGGCGGCAGCTTCGTCAAGCGGCTGACGATGGCCTCGAAGGTGATCAACGATTCCACCCTGCCCGCCGCGACCTATGAATTGGTGAAGATCCGCGCCAGTCAGATCAACGGCTGCGGCTACTGCACCGACATGCACACCAAGGACGCCGCGCACGCGGGCGAGACCTCCGTGCGGCTCAACCTGATCGCCGCGTGGCACGAGGCCACCGTCTTCACCGAGGCCGAGCGCGCCGCGCTGGCGCTCACCGAGGAGGCCACCCGGATCGGCGACGGCCGCGCGGTCAGCGACGCGGTATGGCAGGAAGTGCGCAAGCACTACGACGACGACCAGATCGCCGCCCTCATCGCCGCCATCGCGATGATCAACGCCTGGAATCGGATGAACGTCATCGCCCGCACCCCGGCGGGTAGCTACGTGCCCGGCCAGTGGGGGTGAGACCGAATCTCCGGCAGCACCGCCACATCGCCCCGTCGCGGCCCCATCTCGGCGGGGCCGCGAGCAGCGCTCGTAAGCCTCCGGTTCCGGCGGGCCAGGCCGCCCGAGCCTAGAGAGAGCCGCGACACGCCGCGCCGAGGCGTGGCGTATCTAACAGAGTCGTTCACCGATCGGTTGCGGGCTGGTACTGTCCCCGACGTGCAGCGCGTGTATTTCTGGTTTAGCAAGCCGGCCCTGGGTGGGCTGGTCTGCGGCAACCGCGTGCGCTGACTGACTTCCACCCCGAGCCGGACGATGACCGGCTCGACGGGATTTCTCCTCCGTGGGTCGGCCTCGAGATAAGGAAACCCACGACATGACAACCGCAGCCGACGTCGACGCGCGGCATTCCGATCTGGACGATCAACGCACCCTCAACATCAGCCCGCTGCGCTCGCCGGCTGAGGTGCGTCGCGTGCACCCGATCACCGATGCGCTCGCCGATACCGTCCGTGCGGGGCGCAAAGCCACCGTCGACGTGCTGAACGGCGCGGACGATCGCCTGATGGTGATCGTCGGCCCGTGCTCCGTGCACGACCCCGCCGCCGCGCTGGACTACGCGCGCCGCCTCGCGGCGAAGGCCGCCGAACTCGACGACCGGTTGCACGTGGTGATGCGGGTCTACTTCGAGAAGCCGCGTACCAGCCTGGGCTGGAAGGGCCTGATCAACGACCCGCACCTGGACGGCTCGTTCGACGTCAACACCGGACTGGGCTTCGGCCGCAAGCTGCTGGTCGATATCACCGCGCTCGGTCTCCCGGTGGCCTGTGAGTTCTTGGACCCGATCACTCCGCAGTACATCGCGGACCTGGTGTCCTACGGCGCGATCGGCGCGCGCACCGCGGCCAGCCAGGTGCACCGCCAGCTCAGCAGCGCGCTGTCGATGCCGGTCGGAATCAAGAACGGCACCGACGGCGACGTCCAGGTGGCAGTGGACGGTGTGCGCGCGGCGGCGGCCAGCCACGTGTTCCCCGGCACCGACCTCGACGGCCGCTCCGCGCTCATCCGTACCACCGGCAATCCGGACTGCCACGTGATCCTGCGCGGCGGCAGCAACGGCCCGAACTACGACGCGGCGTCGGTCGCCGAGGCGTGCCTGCGGCTGGAGAAAGCGTCCCTGCCGCAGCGGATCGTGGTGGACGCCAGCCACGGCAACAGCAACAAGGACCACAACAAGCAGGTCGACGTGGTCACCGATATCGCGCGGCGGCTGGCGGCGGGCGAGGCGGCAGTCGTCGGCGTCATGCTGGAGAGCTTCCTGGTCGCGGGACGCCAGGACCTCACCCTCGGCCACGCCGACGAGCTCACCTACGGCCAGTCCATCACCGACGCCTGCCTGAACTGGGAGACCACCGCGAAGCAGCTGGACCGCCTGGCCGAGGCGGTGGGGCAGCGCCGCGAGCGCTGATCCGTCCGACGGGACGCTCGAACCGACGGTGCTGCGCAGCAAAGTCGAGGTCGCGGCGAAGTCGCCCGCGCTCACGCGGGCCGTGCAGACGCCGTTGGTCGAGCACCATCAGCAGCAGAGCACGCCCAGTAGGTCACCGGAGGAGATGGTGCGGACATCGAAACCCGCTTCGGTCAGGTGTTCGGTCAGCCGGGCGAGCGGCGGCTTCGGGCTGGTCGGATCCGCGGCGTCGGGCGGGCCGTAGCCGTAGTACAGGCCCAGCGTTCCTCCGGGCGCCAGCAGTTGCCGGATCAGGGCGAGTTCGGTGGTGGGGCGCTTGGTCCAGAACAGGTTGACGTTCACCGCGAGGACTTTGTCGAAACCCGCCGCGCCGAGCCCGGTCTCGCGCAGCAGCCGGTCCTGGGCCAGATCCGCGAGGTCGGCGTGCACCAAGCGGACCCGGCCCGACGCGAGGTGCGCGGCATGCCGTTTACTCGCGCGGGCGATGGCCGTGACCGAACGTTCCACGCCGACGACCGTGCCGTCGATCGCCTGCTCGGCCAGGCGGGCGATCGAATCGCTGGAACCAGGACCGATTTCCAGCACTCGATCGGCGGGCCGAACCGCCATAGTTCGTATGATCCAGGCGAATCGCGGGTCGGCTGTCATCGGCGAGCTACGCCGTGGCTCGGCGTCCGGCCACGAGCGAACTCGGCGGGCCAGTCGTCCGCCGGGCCGGGCGGGTCGGTGCGCAGCCGGGCGGCGAACCAGTGGTCGCGGCGTCGTCCGCGCTGGAGGCTGCCCAGCCGGGCCAGGCCCTCGTACCGGAATCCGGCGTGGCGCGCGACCGCGGCCGAGGCGTAGTTGCCGACGAACGCGCGCCAGGCGATCCGCTCCAGAGCCAGGCCGTCGGCGCGGAACCCGAACTCGCACACCAGCTCGACCGCCTGGGTCATCAGGCCGCGCGACCGCTGCGCCGGGACGAGCCAGAAACCGATCTCGGCCGCGCTCTCGTCGCGTTCGCCGAGCCCGATCATGCCGACGACCGGTCCGTCGGCGCGCAACCGGATCGCCCAAGTGGGGCTGCGCGCGGCCCAACCAGGGACCACCATCTCCTCGATGAAGGTCACGGCGCTGTCCCGTACGTAGGGCACCGGGATGGTCACCCACTCCGCGATGTCCGGATCCTGGCAGCACTCGGTGATGGTGTCGATATCGTCCGTCGTCGGGCGCGACAGCCAGATCGTTCCGTTCGACAGCACTTGCTGGTCCATCGCGTCATGCTGCCACGGAAGGGTCCGGCGGATCATCCGGTTATCTCGCGCAAACCTGTAGATGCCGCGCGGGAACGTTCCAGACCCGGACCGTAGACTTCCCTCGATGGTTGCCGCGCTGCTTTCCGACCTGTTCGAGTCACATCGGGCGCATCTGCTCTCGGTCGCCTACCGGCTGACGGGCAGCGTCGGCGATGCCGAGGACGCGGTGCAGGAGAGCTGGTTGCGCTTGGCGGGGGCCCACCAGTCCGAGATCGAAGATCTGCGGGCTTGGCTCACCACCGTGGTGACCCGCATCTGCCTGGACCGTCTGCGAAGCGCGGCGGCGCGGCGGGAAAGCTACGTGGGTCAGTGGCTGCCGGAACCCGTGGTCACCGCGCGCACGCAGTCGAGCGCCCCCGACCCGCTGGAAGCGGTGGTGCGCAAGCAGGAGTGCCGGTTCGCGGCGCTGATCGTGCTGGACGCCCTGACGCCGCCGCAACGCGTGGCCTTCGTACTGCACGACGGGCTGTCGGTGCCGTTCGACGAGATCGCCGACATCCTCGGCGTATCGGCCGACGCGGCGCGGCAGCTGGCGGTGCGCGCCCGCAAGGCGGTGACGCAGATGCCGCAGCCGGTGCCGGATGCCGAGCACGAGGCCGCCGTCGTGCGTTTCCTCAACGCGCTGAGTTCCGGTGACGTGGCCGCCGTCGCGGCGGCGCTGCATCCGGACGCGGTGATGATCGGCGATGCCAACGGCACCACCGCCACCGCGATCAACGTGCTGCACGGCGCGGATCGCATCGCCCGGTTCTACCTGGGCTTGGTGCGCAAGTATGGCTTCGAGGACGCGTCGCCGGACTTCGAAATCGTCTCGGTCAACGGGCAATTGGGGCTCGCGGTCCAGGCGCGGCCGGCGCGGGAAGGCCGGAGCGGTTATCCCGCGCGTGTACTCGGCTTCACGGTGCGTGACGGGCTGGTTTGGGGTACTTACGATCTCGCGAATCCAGCCAAACTCGGCGGGATTCGTCTGGGTTGAGCCGCACCAGACTGCCGCCCGGTGGGGATCGGCCGGGACGCTGACGGACTCGGCCAGTTCCCGTGGACGCCCCGGCTCCCGGCCAGGGGACGAGCCAACGCCCCGCTCCGGTGTCCAGGAGTCGAATCAGGTGCCCGCGATCGAGTCGTGCGGCACCTGCCGCAGCATTTCGATGCGTGTCCGGCGACCTCCGATGTGGCGGGGGCTTCGCGCGATCGGATCGAGGTGGCAGGCGATGCGCCCCCGCCGAGGCACCCGCTACCAGCGGGTTTGTGCGGTAGAACACGTGGAGGTGGGCTGAGCTAGTCTCCGGTTATGCCCTCGCGACATCAGACCGTTGCCCGCCTGCGTCCCTTCGCCTCCACGATCTTCGCCGAGATGACCGAGCTCGCCGTCCGGCACGACGCGGTCAACTTGGGGCAGGGGTTCCCCGACACCGACGGGCCCGCGAGCATGCTCGAAGTAGCGCGGCGCGCCATCGCCGACGGTCTCAACCAGTACCCGCCCGGGCGTGGCATGCCGGTGCTGCGCCGAGCCGTCGCCGCCGACCGCGCCCGGCGCTACGGGACCGAGTACGACCCGGACACGCAGGTGCTGGTGACGGTGGGGGCGACCGAGGCGATCAGCGCGGCGGTGCTGGGCCTGGTCGAGCCCGGCGAGGAGGTCGTGCTGATCGAGCCGTACTACGACTCGTATGCCGCGGCGGTGGCGCTGGCAGGCGCGCGGCGGCGCACGGCTCGGCTGGTGGCCGACGGAGACCGCTTCGTGCTGGACCTGGACAGCCTGCGCGCCGCGATCACTCCGGCGACCCGGATGCTCGTCGTCAACTCGCCGCACAATCCGACCGGCACGGTGCTGGGGCGCCCGGACCTGCTGGCGATCGCCGAGATCGCCTGCGAGCACGATCTTCTGGTGCTCACCGACGAGGTCTACGAGCACCTGGTCTACGACGGTGCCGAACACGTCAGCCTGGCCACCCTGCCCGGCATGGCCGAGCGCACGATCGTGGTGTCCAGTGCCGCGAAGACATTCAGCGTCACCGGGTGGAAGACCGGGTGGGCTTGCGGGCCCGCGGATTTGATCGATGGCGTGCTCGCGGCCAAGCAGTTCATGACGTTCGTGGCGGGCGGGCCGTTCCAGCCCGCCGTGGCACACGCGATCGACCACGAGCTGGGCTGGGTCGGCGAGCTGCGGAATGCGTTGTCCGAGAAGCGGCTCCGTCTTTCCGCGGCGCTCAGCGACACCGGTCTGCGGGTGTATCCGAGCGCGGGCGGCTACTTCGTCGTCGCCGACATCACCCCGCTCGGCGCCGCCGATGGACTGACGTTCTGCCGGGAACTGCCGAAGCGTCTCGGGGTGGCGGCGGTGCCGGTCAGCGTGTTCGCCGACGACACCGCCGCGTGGAACCACCTGGTGCGTTTCACCTTCTGCAAGCGGGACGAGACGCTGGACGAGGGCGTGCGCCGGTTGCGTCACGGCTGATTCGCAAACCTTGCCGTGAACTGTCAGGTTTCGGTGGCAACCTTGCCTGGCATGGCTACCCAGTACTACACCGCAACCAGTCTGGACGGATACCTCGCCGATCCGGACAACTCACTGACCTGGCTGTTCGAGGTGGACGGCGCGGACGAGGCGCAGGCGAGCACGGCGGGCTTCCTCGCCCGGGTCGGCGCCCTGTGCATGGGCGCGACCACCTACGAGTGGATGGTGGCCAACGATTCGCCGGAGAACTGGCACACCTACTACGGCGACCTGCCGTGCTGGGTGTTCACCCACCGGGAGCTGCCCGCGATACCCGGTGCGAATCTCCGGTTCGTGTCGGGGACGGTCGAGTCGGTGCACCAGGAGATGGCGCGCGCGGCCGGTGATCGCAATATCTGGATCGTCGGCGGCGGGGACCTGGCCGGGCAATTCGCCGACGCCGGGTTGCTCGACGACGTCATGGTGAGCATCGTGCCGGTGACCCTGGGCGCGGGCGCACCGCTGCTGCCGCGGCGCATCCTGTCCACCCGGATGCGCCTCGTCGCCGTCGAGCAGGCCGGTCAATTCGCCGAACTGCACTATCGCCTCGCGGCCCCGCGCTGAGCCGAGCAGCCGCCGCACCGGCGTCACATCGGCTCAGGCCGGTGTGGGGCGGGTGCGGTCGGTGGCGAGCAGGACGGCGATCGCGCCGAGCATCGTGCCGGTGAGATAGCGCTGGACGCGCAGCCACAGCGGGCGGCCGGTGACCAAGGTCGCCAGCCCACCCGCGCCGAGCACGATCAGGGCGTTCACGGTGAGCGCCACCGCGATCTGCACCGCGCCCAGGCACAGACTCTGCAACCAGACTTTGCCGTGCTCCGGCGTGACGAACTGCGGGATCAGCGCCATGTACATGATTGCGATCTTCGGATTCAGCAGATTGGTGACCAGCCCCATCGCGAACAGCCGCCGCGTGGGATCCGCGGACAGCGCCGTGGGCGCGAACACCGAGACACCGCCCGGCCGCACCGCCTGCCAGGCCAGCCACCCGAGATACGCCGCGCCCGCCAGCTTCACCGCCAGATACAGCCCGGGGACCACCGCGAACACGGCCGTGATCCCCGCCGTCGCCGCCGCCAGATACACCCCGAACCCAGCCGCCACCCCCGCCAACGACACCAACCCGGCCCGCCGCCCCTGCGACACCGTCCGCGACACCAGATACATCATGTTCGGCCCCGGCGTGAGAACCATCCCCAACGCCGCCACCGCAACCCCCACCACCGCCACCATCTCGATCACCCCCCGATCCTCACCCGCCCCACCGACCCCTGTCGCGGTCCACTTCACACCCGCTGGACGGGAAGCGGGAATATCCACTCGGGTGACCTCTGCCCTCGACCGAGGTCGCGCCGAGCGGGCTCAGCCGCTCGGGTTCACGGTCAGTGCGCGCATGCGGATTTCAAAAGCCCAGGCCAGGGGTGGTGGTGGGCGGCGAGTCGGCGGGACATTGGTGACGAAACGGATGACAATGCTGGGCTATGACGGCCACGGTCAGCGGGTTGCGAAAGCGGCGGGCGGACGGGGTGGGCGGCGGGTCGGATCGGGAGGGATTTCGGCCGGATATCGAGGGAATGCGAGCGGTCGCCGTAGCGGCTGTGGTGCTTTTTCACGCGGGTGTGCCGGGGATCGGGGGTGGATTCGTCGGTGTGGACGTCTTTTTCGTCATTTCCGGCTTTCTCATCACCGGAATACTTTGCCGAGCAGCGGTGGCCACCGGCACCGTGGGGCTGGTGCGGTTCTACGGTGCCCGTGCGCGCCGACTGCTGCCCGCGGCGGGCGTCGTGCTGGTCGCCACGGCGATCGCCGCGGCCGCGTTGTTACCGCCGTTGCAGGCTCGCGAAGTCCTCGTCGATGGGATCGCCTGCGCACTGTATGCCGGGAACTACCGCTTCGCGCTGCACGGCACCGATTACCTGGCCGCGGATGCGCCGCCCTCGCCGTTTCAGCACTTCTGGTCGCTCGGCGTGGAGGAGCAGTTCTACCTGGTATGGCCCGCGCTGGTGATCGCGACGACCTGGCTGGTGCGGCGGCGCCGCAGCGGTTCGACCGGGCCGTTGCCGTACCTGGTCGCACTCGGGGTGGTGGCCGCGCTCTCCTTCGCGGTCTCGCTGATCTGGACCGAAACGCTGCCCCCGTGGGCGTTCTTCTCGCTCCCTGCCCGGGCTTGGGAGCTGGCGGCAGGCGGCGTGGTCGCGCTGACGGCCGTCGTGTGGGCCCGGCTGCCGGAGGGCGTATCCGCCGTCGCGGGCTGGGCCGGATTCGGTGCGATTCTCGCGGCCTGCGTTCACCTCGACGAGAACGTGCCGTATCCGGGCACCGCGGCGCTGCTGCCCGTGCTGGGCACGGTCCTGGTGATCGGATCCGGTTGCGCTCGCGCGCGATTCGGTGCCGGTCGCGTTCTAGCGGTGCCCGAGCTGCGGGCGATCGGCAGAGTGTCCTACGCCTGGTACCTCTGGCACTGGCCGGTGCTGGTGCTGGCGCCGCAGGTGCTCGGCCACCCGCTCGGGTCGGTCGGCGCACTGGGCGCGGTCGCCATGGCCTGCGGACTCGCCATGCTCACCCAGCGGCTGGTCGAGGATCCGGTTCGCTTCGCCGTTCGGTTGCGAAGTTCGGCCCGGCTCAGCCTCGCCTGTGGCGGTGCGAGCACCGCGATCGCGATCTGCGTGGCGCTTGCGCTGCTCACGGTGGTGCCCGCTCCGGTCGGCCGCGGCGCGGCGGCGCAGCGGCTCACCCTCACACCGGTGGCACCGGCTAGCCCCGTCGCCGACCCGCATGACGACGTGATCCGGCAGTTGACGGCGCAAACTCAGTCGGCGGTCGCCGCCTCCGCCGAAGTCCGCGACGTTCCCGCCAACCTCACTCCCTCGCTCGCCGATGCGCGTGGCGACCGGGCGGAGGTGTTCGACAACGGTTGCGTCCGGTCCTGGCACGACGTGGGCCAGGCCGAGTGTGCCTCCGGCGATCCGGACGCGGCCACCACGGTGGCCTTGGTCGGCGATTCCCACGCGGCGATGTGGCAGCCGGCGTTCGAGCAGATCGCCGGATCGCGCCACTGGCGGCTGGAGACCATGGCCAAAGTCACTTGTCCACTGTTCGACCTGCCGATCACGAGTCCCTACCTGGGCCGCGCGTACACCGAATGCGAGCAGTGGCGCGGGCAGATCCTGACCCGGCTGCGACACCAGCGCCCGCGGCTGATCGTGGTGAGCATGTCCCGGCGCTACGGTGGCGACTTCGGCTTCGTGTCCTACGACCAGGCGTGGATCGACAGCCTGCACCGCCTGGTCGCCCAGTTGAGCGCGACCGGCTCGGCTGTGCTCGTGCTCGGCGCGATCCCCGATCCCCATGCCACCGTGCCCGCGTGCGTGGCCGAGCATCTCGGCGACGCCTCGGCATGCGCTCCCGCGCGCCCGGTCGCGGTCGACGACGCGGGCATTGCGGCCGAGCACGCGGCGGTGACGGCAGGCGGCGGACAGTACGCCGACCTGACCGCGCTGTTCTGCACCGCGGCTCGCTGCCCCGTCATCGTCGGGAACAACCTCGTCTACCGTGACGACAACCACCTCACGATCGGTTACGCCGAGACCCTCGGGCCGGTGCTCGGCGCGCTCGCCGAACGCGCGCTCAGCCACGGCTGAGCAGCCCGTCTCGGGGGCCGCGGGAAGACATCGGGCCCTTCCGGTGTTACACCCGGTCGCCGCCGCAACCGCGCCCTGTGGAAAGGCCCGGTAGCCTGCGGGTTGTCGGAGGGGTCGGGGAGAATGGCGGGGAATCTATCGGAGGAGGGACTGTGAACGACGGTCCGCTGATCGTGCAGAGTGACAAGACACTGCTGCTGGAGGTCGACCACGAGTCAGCCGACGCGGCGCGGCAGGCGATCGCGCCGTTCGCCGAGCTGGAGCGGGCGCCCGAGCATGTGCACACCTATCGGGTGACCCCGCTGGCGCTGTGGAACGCGCGGGCGGCCGGGCACGATGCCGAGCAGGTGGTGGACGCGCTGGTCAGCTTCTCCCGTTATGCCGTGCCGCAGCCGTTGCTGGTCGACGTGGTGGACACCATGGCGCGCTACGGCAGGTTGCAGCTGGTCAAGCATCCCGCGCACGGGTTGACGCTGGTCAGCCTGGATCGCGCGGTGCTGGAGGAGGTGCTCCGGCACAAGAAGATCGCCCCCATGCTCGGCGCGCGCATCGACGACGACACGGTAGTGGTGCACCCGTCCGAGCGCGGCCGGATCAAGCAGATGCTGCTGAAGATCGGCTGGCCCGCCGAGGACCTCGCCGGCTACGTCGACGGCGAGGCGCACGAGATCGAGCTGGACTACGCGACCGACGGCTGGCACCTGCGCGACTACCAGCAGATGGCCGCCGACTCGTTCTGGGCGGGCGGCTCCGGGGTGGTGGTGCTGCCCTGCGGCGCGGGCAAGACGATGGTCGGCGCCGCGGCGATGGCCAAGGCGAAGGCCACCACGCTGATCTTGGTCACCAACACGGTGGCGGGCAGGCAGTGGCGGCGCGAACTGCTCGCGCGCACCTCGCTCACCGAAGACGAGATCGGCGAGTACTCCGGTGAACGCAAGGAGATCCGCCCGGTCACCATCGCCACCTACCAGGTGATCACTCGCCGCACGAAAGGCGAGTACAAGCACCTGGAGCTGTTCGACAGCCGCGACTGGGGATTGGTCATCTACGACGAGGTGCACCTGCTGCCCGCTCCGGTCTTCCGGATGACCGCCGATCTGCAGTCCCGGCGCAGGCTCGGCCTGACCGCCACGCTGGTGCGCGAGGACGGCCGCGAGGGCGACGTGTTCTCGCTGATCGGCCCGAAGCGCTACGACGCGCCGTGGAAGGACATCGAGGCCCAGGGGTGGATCGCCCCTGCCGAATGCATCGAGGTCCGGGTCACGCTGACCGATGCGGAGCGGATGACCTACGCCACCGCCGAGCCGGAGGAGCGCTACAAGCTGTGCTCCACCGCGCACACCAAAATCGCTGTGGTCGAGTCGATTCTGGCCCAGCACCGAGACGCGCCCACCCTTGTCATCGGTGCCTACCTGGATCAGCTGGACGAACTCGGCGCCGCGCTCGACGCCCCGGTGATCCAGGGGTCGACGAAGACCAAGGACCGCGAGGAACTCTTCGACGCGTTCCGGCGCGGCGAGATCCCGGTGCTCGTGGTGAGCAAGGTGGCGAACTTCTCCATCGATTTGCCGGAAGCGTCCGTTGCCGTGCAGGTTTCGGGTACCTTCGGCTCTCGACAGGAGGAGGCGCAGCGCCTCGGCCGGCTGCTGCGGCCGAAACAGGACGGGGGGCAGGCCCATTTCTACTCGGTGGTCGCGCGCGACACGCTCGACGCTGAATACGCTGCTCATCGTCAGCGTTTTCTCGCCGAACAGGGGTATGCCTACCGCATCACGGATGCCGACGACTTGCTCGGCCCCGCCATCGGATAAGCGGAGGCATTTCCTCCGCAAACTGTGCTAGGAATGAGGGCGTGCGACGCTTCGAATTCGCGGTGGACCGCAGGCACGCCCACGCGGTCAACGAAGTCTTCGCCGACCTTCGCCGCCTGCGCGTCATGGCGATCGCCGCAGCGGTCGTCGCGGCGAGCGGGGCGGCGTTCTTGATCTGGCTGGACCACACCTGGGCGTATCTGGTCGCGGTCGCCTTCGCGCTCGGCGCGGTGACCGCCCTGTGGGTGGCCCTGTGGACGCCGTGGCATTCCAGCATCGAGAAGCTCTACGCGGACGGAGAGTTGGTCCCCGCGGTGGTCTCGGAGGTGCGTCCGTCCGGTGTGGTGCTGCTCGCCTTGGTGGACGTCTCCACGCCGGAGACAGGTGACCGGCGCTATGCCTTGGTGACCCGCAAGGTCGGTGCCCTTCCCGGCCATGAGGCCAAGGTGGGGGAGCGAGTGCCGTCGGTCGCGGTGCGTACCGACCGGGCGCCACGGCCGGTGGGCGAGCGCTGGCAATCGGTGAGCGCCATGCCGATCGCGTGGGGCACCACCGACGGCAAGGTCATCGCAGGCGCCCGCGCGGCGATCGGCGAGACCGAGTGGCGGTTGCTCACCGACAATCTCGGGCTCGCGGAGAAGGTGCGGCGCACCACCACGAAACGGTTGCTGCTCGATCCGGATCAGTTGCCCGGCGAACTCGGCACCTGAATCCGGCTGCGAACGCACGATTCCCGGTTGCGCGCGCGCCTACACTCGAAGGATGGTTCCAGCGTCCAACCTGCTGGCATTCGTCGCCGCCGCGGTCGTCATCATCGTCGTGCCCGGTCCCGGCGTGCTGTTCACCGTCGGTCGTGCGCTCACCCTCGGCCGCCGCGCGGCATTGCTCTCGGTGCTCGGGCACGCCGCGGGTGTCTACGCGGCGTTGGTCCTGGTCGCGATCGGGCTGGGTACCTTGCTCACGGCGTCGGCGCTGGCGCTCACGGTGGTGAAGTTCGCGGGCGCGCTGTATCTGATGTATCTGGGAATCCAAGCGATTCGCCAGCGCTCGGCGTTGCGCGAGGCGCTGGGCGCCCCGGTCGAGCCGACGCCCCATGCGCGAGTGCTGCGCCAGAGCGCGATCGTTGGACTCACCAACCCCAAAGCTATCGTGTTCTTCTCCGCGGTGCTGCCGCATTTCGCCGACCCGGCAGCGGGCTCCTTGTCGTGGCAGTTCCTCCTGCTCGGCACCGTCTTCCTCGCCATCGCGCTGGTCTCCGACAGTGCGTGGGCACTGCTGGCCGCCTCGGCGAGGTCCTGGTTCGCGAAGTCGCCGCGGAGGCTGGAGGCGGTCGGTGGAGCGGGCGGGGTGATGATCTTCGGTGTCGGCGCGTCGGTGGCGCTGACCGGCAGCGGCGACTGAAGCCGCTACCATCCAGCGTGGTCGGTGCGCCGGTACCGGCATGAGGCGGGGTGGAGAGGGGTGGTCGTTCGTATGAGGTTGTCCGGCCGGATGTGCGCCGCGGTCGCGTGTGTGTTCGTCGCGGTGCCGTGCTTACCCGCGAACGCCGAACCTCCCGCGGACCCGTTCGTCGGCGCGCCGGGCCTGGGCGATCCGTACTACCCGCTGGACGGCAACGGCGGCTATGACGTCCGGCACTACGACATCGCCATCGATTACGACCCGCCGAGCCGTCGGCTCGCGGGCACTGCCACGATCGACGCCGCCGCTACCCAGGCCCTGCGCGTGTTCAACCTGGACTTCGCGGGACCGGAGGTGCGGATGGTGTCGGTGAACCACCTCCCAGCCGCCTTCGACCGCAACGGCGAGCACGAGTTGACGGTGACGCCGATGCTCCCCCTACTGCCCGGGGTGCCGTTCACGGTCACCGTCGACTACGCGGGCCCCGCCGTGAACACCCAAGGCGAGGGATGGACGTTCGCGCCCAGCGGCGGCGCTTTCGTCGCGGGCGAGCCGCACTCGGCCACCAGCTGGTATCCGCTCAACGACACCCCGCTGGACAAGGCCACGTTCACGCTGAACGCCACCGTTCCCGCGGAGTGGGAGGTGGTGTCCAACGGTGTGCGAACCGAGAACGTGGTGCGCGGCGACCAGCGGACGGTCCGGTGGGCCAGCGCCGAGCCGGTGCTGGGCTACCTGACCACCGTCGCGATCGACAAGTTCGACTACCTCGAGCAGCGCAGGGCCGACGGCACTCCGCTGATCAGCGCGTTCGCGCCGAATGCGGACAGTCGCCAGCGCGAACTCGAACAGCGCCTGCCGGAGATCCTGGACTTTTCCGAACAGCTCTACGGCCGGTACCCCTTCCAGGCCGCGGGCGGCATCTACCTGGACGCCGACATCACTTTCTCGCTGGAAACCCAGACCCGCCCGCTCTACGCACCGCGGATCGATCTGCAGACGGTGGTCCACGAGATCGCGCACCAGTGGTGGGGCAACTGGGTGTCGGTGCGCAACTGGTCGGACATCTGCCTGAACGAGTGCTTCGCCAGCTACACCGCCGACTACCTGTGGCCGGAGCGCACGGAGGGCAAGAACGTCGACGACGACTACCGCAGGACCATCCGGAAGTACCGCGACAGCCAAAAGTTCTGGGACATCCCGCTGGAGAACCCCGGCGCCGGGAAAGAGTTCACCTCCGTCTACTACCGCGGGCCGCTGTTCCTGCACGCGCTGCGCAAGCAGATCGGCGAGGAGGTGTTCTTCGCGACCGTCCGGGATTTCCTGGCCGCGCACGCCTACGGCAACGCCTCGATGCCGGAGTTCCGCGCCTTCGTGCAGTCCAGAACGCCTATGAATCTGACCGGTTTCTTCCACGCGTGGCTGAACACCACCGCGCCGCCGGTGGAGGAGTACCTGTTCCCCGGCGCCCTGCGCAGCTGAATCGTCAGTCGTTCGCGACGTGCTCGCGAGCCTTCGCCATTCTGCGTTCGGCCCGGTCGAGCCGGCGTTGCGCGGCGTGTAGGTCCTCCTTGGCCGACCGCTCGGCCGACTTGCGGAATTGCCGCTGCTGTTCGGCGTGCGTGAGCTCCTCGCGCAGCGCGGCGACGCGTTCTTCGGCGCCGGACAGTTCTTCCGTCGCTTCCGCGAGCGCGGATTGCGCAGAGTCCTTTGCGGCGCGAGCGGATTCGACCGCCTCCTCGGCGTCGGCCAGCTCGCGGCTCGCGGTGTCGTCCGGCTGCCGCCGCGATGCCGCGCGCCGGGGTGCCGCGGCCGGTTCGGGCACCGCCAGCAGGTTCGGTCCGCTCGGCCCGAAGCCTTCGTAGCTCGCCGCGGTGGCGAGGGTTCCCGTGCGCAGCCGCTCGGCCACCTCCGGGTCGGCGAGTGCCGCAGCCAACGTCTGGCCGACCTCACGCACAACACCCTCGCCGACCGGATGCCCGTGCTCGGCGGCGAGCGTGCCCGCCTTCTTGGCGAGCGCGTTGACCAGCTGCTGCCGCTGGGCGGTGAGGCTGCGCAGCCGCTCGGCCGAGAGTTTCCGCTGAGCGGCGGCCAGTGCCGCGCCCAGCCGGAGCAGATCCGCCACTTCGCCGGGTGCCGCGCGGGCCAGCAGGTTCGCCGCCCATGCGGTCAGGGTCGGCTTGCGTAGCTTGCCGATGGCAGCCGCGAGCTGTTTATCGCCCGCCTGCTTGGCCTCGGCCGCCCGGTCCGCGCGGGCCGCGACGAATTCCGCGGGCGCCAGCCCGTACAGGTCGTGCGCGACGTCCTCGACCGTCATACTGACCAAGCGTAACGACCCGGTCTCGGACGACGACACACTCCGCATACCGGACAAGAGTCCAGTTGGATGAAAATCGCGAAAGGCGTTGCTAGTGAATTACTCTGCGTTCTCGTTGCTCGGTCGTCTGCTCCCCAGCATCCTCGGTTACGCGCTCATGGGGCTCTACGGCACGCACATGTAGCGCGCCGCCCGCTCGGGGTCAGCCGGTTGGCTGATGCGGCCGCTTGGTCCTGCGGGTATCCTCACCGCGTTCACGAGCCCGTGAACGTGTTCGGTGAGAGAGGTTTTCAGGTGAAGTTTCCAGGAGCGAGGCTGCTGGCACGGGTCGTGCTCGCCCTCGTCGCGGTGGCCGCGGTAGTGGTCACGGTGGCCGGCTGTTCGATGATCGGCGACGCGGGCAAGTCGGACACTGCCAAGGCCGAGGTCGGCGACTGCATCAACGTCATCGAGGGCTCGGCGGTCGATTCCAAGACCGAGCCGGTCGACTGCTCGTCGGACAAGGCCGTGTACAAGATCGCGCAGTCCTACGACAAGAAGACCGACTGCGCCGCCGACTACACCTCCTATGAGGAGACCCTGGGCGGCGGAACCACCGCGTTCCTGTGCCTGGCGCCCAACTTCAAGGAGGGCAGCTGCTACAACGAGAGCAGCACGACCGGCTACAAGCACGTCGACTGCGCGTCCGCGGACGCCACCTTCAAGGTGCTGAAGCGGATCGACGGCCAAGCCGACGAATTGCTGTGCGACGCGAACGCCGACGGCTTCCGGCTCATCGAAACCGATCCCAAGGTCACCTTCTGCACGGGCAAGCCGAAGGGCTGATCATCCCAGCAGGTCATTCCAGCAGGGCGACCGACGCGATCCGGTGCAGCGTGAAGTGCCGGACCGCGCCGGTGACCGGGTCCAGCGCGTCGAGCTGCCCGTTGCCCACCTTCAACGGTTCCACCACGCGCTGCGTGGCGACCCCTTGGGCGTCGACGTAGCCGATGTTCACCGATCGCCGCACCCGCGCCGCGAGCTGGAGCAGGGCGAGGGTCGCGGCGGTGTTGGTCCTCGTCCCGTCCAGGCGCACCGACTGACCCGAGCGGGCGCTGGCCGCACGTTCGCTCGCGCGTAGCTCGGTGACGAGCAACTCGAGTTGTTCGGTGCTGGGCGGTGTCGGGCGATACGGCTGCCGTGCGGCGGGCCGGACGGAGATCCGCGCGCCACGCGGACGCAGATTTACGATCGCGCCTGCCGAATCCTCGCCCGCGGGCGCGAAACCGGCCGCGCGCAATTGCTCCAGCAGTTCGCCCAGCGGCGCCTGAGCGATGGCGACGGTCGGGGCGATGGACCGCAGCGCCAGCGTGCCGGCCACCGGTGCGGCGAGCACCTGCGCCAGCAGCGCCGGATCGTCGCTGCGGATGAACGATTGCGCCATGCCCGCGCGCAACTGGCCGTGCCGCCGGGCCACGTCATCTATCAGATAGGTCAGCGCCTGGGGGACCGGCGTCCTGGAATGCTTGGCGAACAGGGCGTGCAGTTCGGCCGCCGTCAACCCCGCGTCCAGGGCGCGCCGCACCGACGACTCGCCGATCCGATACACCGTCGCCGCGCCGGCGGACTCGACGTCGGCGGCCAGGGCGACGCGGTGCTGCAGGTCGGTGGTCAGCGGACCGGGCGCGATCACCGTCAGGTCCGCTTGCACCAGCACGTGATCCACCGGCTCCGGCAGCGCCGACTCCATCTCCGCCTCGGCGTCGGCCACGCTGGTCGGCGCCGCGTGCAGCAGCGCCCGCGCCGCCGAGCCGAGCGCGCCACGGCCGACGAAGCCCAGCGCCGCCGCTTCGGCGAGGGTCTGCTCGACCACCTCCGGACGGAAGTTCCTGCGCCTGCGCGGCTGCCGCCAGGCCAGCAGCCGGCCGATGTCCGCCGGGGCCGGCGCCGTACCGGACGGATACTCCGCGAGCAGGCCCAGGACGGCATGGCGATCGCGCGGCGCGTTCGGGGTGCGCAGTTCCAGCGACAGCGCGGCCAGCGGCTTGTCGTTGGCATCGCGCATGCCGATCATCCACGGCGTGCGATCCATTTCCAGCCAGGTCTGCCCGAGCGCGGCCCAGCGCCGGGCGGGCGGAGACTCCAGCCAGGCGTCCACCAGCGGTGTGGGCGCCCAGAAATCGTCGGTCGAGTCGAAGTCCGGCGGTGGGTCCGGCAAACCCTTCTCGATCAATTTCGCGGCCGCCAGCAGTTCGACCAGCAAACCGGCTCGCGGCTCGTCGACCCCCGCCTGCTTGGCGATGCGGCGCAGCTCCCGCACGCCGAGGCCACCCGCGCGCAGGGCGGGAGCCGGCGCCTGACCGAGCACCTCGAGTACGGCGGCACAGTGCCGCAGCAACTCGCCGACCTCGCCCGCCGCGACCGCGTTCACCTCGGCGGGCGGGTATTTGGCGGCCTCCGGTTGCGGCGGGGTCAGCGCATGCGGGTGGGTGACCGGTTCCCGGCGCAGCACCTGGCCGACGGTGACCGGAAGCTCGACGGTCTCGTCATCGATCCAGTGCAGCAGCCTGCGGGTCAGCAGCCGCTGAATCGGTCGATCGGACGCGGTGCCCGGTGCGGCGTCCCTGGTGCGACCGCGCGGGCCCGTCGCCGCGAGCTTGTCCAGCAGGGCCCGTTCGGCGGGCTCGAGTTCGGTGAGCGCCGCGACCACCTCGGCTTCGGTGAGGGCGTCGGGAAGCTCGGTCGCGGTGCCGATCGGCCACGGCAACGCCTCGGCGGCCGCCGGAATCAGGTGCAATCCCTGCTCGGCGTCGAGCCAGACCAGCGCCCGAGCCGTCAGCCGCTCCAGCGCGTCGTCGATCGCGGCGGCCTGCACCCGTTCGCTCAGTTGCACATGCAGTTCGGCACGGTTGAGCGGAGCACTGCCGGGGCGGGTCACCCCGTGCACCGCAAGGGTTTCCAGGAGGGCGAATTCCAGAGTGGTCAAGTCCTCTGTGGCGCGCAGCACCGACGCCCGCTGTTCGGTGCGGGCGGCGAGCACGGCCATCGAGGAGGGCAGCGGCACGGCCAGGTCGGGCCGAAGCTGCAGCAGCGTCACGAGCTGGGCATCACTGCGGGCACCGAGCCATCCGGCGAGGGAGTCGGTCACGGTCATCCCGTCCACCCTACGACGCCGGGCCCGGTCGATCGGATCCCGTCACGCAACACCTGAACGCACATCCTGTGTCACCCGACTGGTACGGCCTGAATACTCGGAGGGGCAGCACCGCTAGCATGGGGCCGTGGTGAACAAATCGAAGAAATCCTATGTCGACAACGGCTGGCCGAAGGTGGAAGACGGCGACCATGCGGTCACCGAGCTTTCCTCGGCCCGCTCCGGTGGTCTCTCGCCCTACGGCGAGGACACCGAGTTTCCGGTTCCCGCCGAGCAGTTGCCCTACATGCACCCGAACACGGTGATCAACCGCTGAGCGCGCGACCGGAACGTTCTCGGCTACGAAGAAGGGCCCCGCATCCACGTTGATGCGGGGCCCTTCTTGAAGCTGGGTGGCGATCAGGAGGGCAGCAGGCCCTTGTTCGCCTCGTAGAAGTTGACGACCGCGGGGTCGAGGGTGACTCCGCTGGACTTGGCGGCGTTGAAGAAGTCGAGAGCTTCCTTCGGCACCTGCACGCCCTGGCTCTGCACGACCTCGAGGGCGCGATCCACGGCGGAGAAGATCTGCTGCGTGTCCGCCGGCGCGGCCTGGGCGGCCTGCGGCGCGGGGTTCCAGCGCGGTGTCTCGTCGGTGGCGGGCGCGGAGCGCGGGGTGGGCGCGCTGCTCAGGCCCAGCTTGGACGAGCAGGAGGGCCATGCGCCCCAGCCCTGCGAGGCGAGCACCTTCTCGGCGACCGCGATCTGCTGTTCGCGGCTGGCCTGGTTGGCGGAGGAGGCGTACTCCTGACCGCCGTGGGCGCGCCAGGTGCTGGGCGAGAACTGCAGCCCGCCCTGGAAACCGTTGCCGGTGTTGATGCCCCAGTTGCCGCCGGCCTCGCACTGAGCGAGTCGATCCCAGTCGGAGTCGGGTGCCGCGCTGGCGTTGCCTGCGAATGCCACACCGGCGGTGCCGATGATGGCGCCGGTGACGGCAACCTTGGCTACCGTGCGGCCGGTCGAGCTTGGCTTGCGATGGCGTCCACTCATTTCGGGTTCGTCTTCCTCTCGACGCACCTGCGACATCTTCGGTTCTGGTTCGGACTGAGAGGTCGTCCGTTCCGCCCTCGCCCCTACGTTTCCGTTGGGGTTCCGGTACCCGCGGGGCGAGGCTCGGTGCGGCGGGCCGGTGGTCGCCGGGGTGTCCCGGCTGGATAAGACGGTACGACGAACCGCGGGAAAAATCACTATTTGGTAACCGGCGTGTACCACTGGGTCTCGACGCGATATCAGCTGAGCAATAAGTCTTCGCGCAGCTAGAGCGGTCACGGCTGCTCACCTCGGCCGCCGTCACCGCTCCGTGACCTCCCCGTAATGTGATGAGGATCACACATCCGAGTGGGTAACGAACGCGTCGGGTAACCAGTTCGCGGCGATCGCGGACCCGCGCTCCGGTTCAGCGGGATCTGCGGCCCGAGCGCAGCGTGAACACCAGGGCGAGCACGAACCCCAGCGGCGCGAGCATCGCCCCGAAGTAGAGCCACAGTCCGGGCTCGCCGTCGGTGAGTATGGGGATCGCGAAGATGACGACGATGGCCAGCAATCCCAGCGCGAACAGGCAGAGCGCGAGCTGCAGCAACCAATCGCCGCGTCGCCGCGGGGCGCCGCCGGAAGGGTTCGGAGCGGAAGGGTTCGTCACGGTTCGACGGTAAAACTGATGTGCTTGCGTTATTGGCACCGGGGTAGACTCGGTGGCAATCGCGTCCTGCAATCCTGCTGGGCGCGTTCTTTTCGCACAGAAAAGGGCCGGTCCCGTGACCGGCCCGGTGGACAGATGTGCTCGGGCCGTAGGGGTCCGAGTTTCGATGACGAACGGGTGAGCGCAGTGCCGACCGGCAGGGTGAAGTGGTACGACGTCGAAAAGGGCTTCGGCTTCCTTTCCCAGGACGAGGGTGAGGACGTCTATGTCCGCTCGTCCGCGCTGCCCGAAGGTGTCGAAGGCCTCAAGCCCGGCCAGCGCGTCGAATTCGGCATGGCCGCAGGCCGTCGCGGCCCCCAGGCGCTGAGCCTCAAGCTGCTGGAGGCGCCGCCGTCGGTCCGGCAGGGCCAGGAACGCAACGCGCGCAAGGAACCTGTCGCGCGCAAGCACACGCCTGACGAGCTGCACGGCATGGTCGAGGACATGATCACCCTGCTCGAGGCGAAGGTGCAGCCGGATCTGCGCAAGGGCAAGTATCCCGATCGCAAGACGGCGCAACGCATCTCGGAGGTCGTCCGCGCGGTGGCGCGCGAACTGGACCGATAGTCCTCGCGCCGGCGGCGACCTCCGCGGGCGCTGAGGGTCAGATGCCGCGCAGTTCTCGGGCCACGAGTCCGTCGACGAGATCGTTCATCTCCTCGACCAGTTCGGGCGCGCCGCCGTTGTGGGCGAGGTTGTGCATCTCGTGGGGATCTTCCTGCCGGTCGTAGAGCTCGTAGTCGAATTCCTTGCGGATCCCCTCGATTTCGTGCGGCGTCGAGTAGCGGGCGAAGCTGTAGCGGGGTGTCACCGCGCCCCGCAGGCAGTATTTGACGCCGGCTGCTTGACCGCCGCTGGATTTGGCGTCGGAGGTGAGCAGCAGTGCGTCGCGGAGGGAGCCCGCCGGGTCGGTCAGCAAAGGCGTGAGGTCTTTGCCGACGAGTGGGGCTGTCGTGGCATCGATTCCAGCGAGGGAGGCCAGGGTCGGCACCAGGTCTATGTGTGAAGTCAGTGCGGCGGTACTGGTTCCGTGCGTGGCGGGGTTGCGGGGGTCGGCGATGACCAACGGCACCCGGTTGTTCTCGCGGTAGATCATCGCGCCCTTCTGCCGCAGTCCGTGCGCGCCGCCGAGTTCGCCGTGGTCGGCGACCCGGACCACGACGGTGTTGCCCGCAGCGCCACTGTGGTCCAACGCGTCGAGGACCTCGGTCATCAATTCGTCGGTGCGGCGCAGCAACTCCAGATACCAGTTGCCCCACTGCCGCCATTGGGTACGCCCGAGCGGCGAGTCGACGTCGTGCGGCATCAGACCGCCGACTGCCTCGTTCATGGTGCGCCACACCGTTTGTATCCGCGGCTTGGTCGACAGGTCGGACTCGAAGTTCGGCGGCACGTCGGCGCCGTGATCGGGCACGTCCGCCAGGCGGTAGAAGCGCGGGCAGTACATCATGTCGTGCGGGTTCACCATGCTGACCACGCACAGCCATGGCCGGCCGTCGCCGCCGTGCCGTCGCAGCCAGCCGACGGCGTTCTCGACGACGCCGGGGTCTTCGTGGGCGCCCTCGTTGGGCCCGCCGCCGGACAGGATGTCGTAGGCCTCGTCGAATCCGTATGCCGACAGCGCCGCGCTCTCGGTGCCGACCGGCTCGGAAAGGTGCCATTTTCCGATGTAGGCCGTCCGATAGCCGGCGTTCTTCAGCACCGTCCCGATGGTGGGGATCGTGGTGTCGAGATTCGCGCTCCAGGCGTGCAGCGGTCCGAGGACCGAGCCCATGAGGTCGTTGCCGCGGACGTTGTCGGTCATGCCGGTGACCGGTGCGTGTGATCCGGTGAAGAACGCCGATCGCGCGGGCGAGCACGGCGCCGTCGGCGAATGATGCATGGCGAACCGGACGCCGGCGGCCGCCACCCGGTCGCGGGCGGGCAGTGCGAAGCCCGCGGGCAGGACGACATCCGCGCGCTCCTGGTCGGTCATGATCACCAAGATGTTCGGCCGCGCCGCCGGCGCCGCGACGGCCTCGGCGGCGAGCGCGCCGCTGAGGGCGGGCACGGCGGCGGCCATCATCGCGAGAACCTGACGTCGGTTCGGCGCCGGTGGGCGGGCGCACGCGAGGAACTGATCGGAGTCAGACACGGGACGGACCTTCCTGCTGGGTGGAACGACCACCCCACTGTAACTGATGAATTGACGAAATCATTCAGTAAGACTTTTTCGCTGGTGGAGTCGTCGCGATACTGTGCACTGGTGTCAGGAACCGAGACGACGTCCGCTACGGCACGCGGTGAGCAGACGCGGCAGGCCATCCTCGACGTCGCCACACGCCGGTTCGCCGACCAGGGTTTCCGCAACACCTCGGTGGCGGCGGTGGCTCGCGAGGTGGGTGTGGCGCCATCGGCGGTGTACTTCCACTTCGCCGACAAAGAGGCGCTGTTCGTCGCCGCGTTCGACCGCGACGCCGCGCGCCTGTCCGACGCGGCGCTGCCCCAGTCGGGTCCGATGGACGCCGTGTACTGGCAGCAGGTCGTCAGCCGGTTCGTGACCAGGCTCGACGCCTACCCGCTGGTGCATCGAGTGCTCGCCGGACAGGAGCCGGGGCTGCTCGTTCGACTGGTCGACGGTGTTGTACCGCAGCGCATCCGGCAAGTGCTCGAAGCGGCGTTGCGCGCCGGTCAGCAGTCCGGGGACATCGCCGAAGACCTCGATCCGCGGGACACCGCGATCGCGCTCGAGGCCATCTTCACCGCGGTGATCATCACCGTGGTGCAGGTCGGCGGGAGCGGTAGCTCGGAGCGTATCGACGCCGTCGGCCGTTTGGTGCGGGCTGCTCTCACCCCGGCTTGATCGTCCAGGCGCGGGGAAAGGCGGCCCGCCCGGAAGCGGCGGCTCGCCGCTCGATGCCGCCTACGCCGTGCTGATCGACCAGGTCGCGTGCGGCACGTAGAACTCCCGGCCCGTTTCGTCGCGGGCGAGGATCGGCAACTGGAATTCGACGCCGATGAGACGCAGATCGGGTTCGGGCTTCGAATCGATGGTGAGCGCCAAGGCGCGGTCGGGGTAGTCGTTGCGGCTGATCACCTGGTCGACCTTCTCGCCGTTGGGCAGCAGGTAGACGAGCTGGGCGAGCCAGGGCGCGTCGGCGACCTGCTTCGGCAGCGACAGTTGCAGGGGGTAACCGGCGGGAACTTCCAATTCGACGGTGCGACCGCGGCGGCAGTCCGGCGCGTCCGGGGCGCAGTGCAACGTCTCGAAGACCGTGCCCGCCACGTCGTCCTCGGGCAGCACGCGGCAGTCCCGCATGGTCACCGCGCAGTAGCTGAACGGCCGCACAGTGACCGTCTTGCCGTGCGCGTAGGCGGTGAGGGTGACGTCGGGTTCGTCGGCGTTGCGGACCAGCACCGCCAGAACGCCCGCGAAGGCGACGGTGAGCACGAGCAATCCGGCCGCGACCAGCGCGACGATCGTGCGTGCGTTGAGCTTGCTCACCAGATCGGGTCTCCTTGCCCTCGTTGGATGCGTTTGGTGTCGCCGCCGCGGCGCGCCGCCGGATCCTGCGCGCCGGGTGCGCTTCCGGGGTAGCCATGCGGCCGGAGTGCCGGCACCTCTTGTTCCGCGTGCTGCGGGCGGTTGCCGCCGAGGCCGGGCAGCAACGAGTGACCGCGGAAGCTGAGGAAAGTCTGCACCAAGCCGAGCACGAGTATCGCGGTGACCACCGCGAAGCCCTTCCAGTAGTCGGTCGGCAGCAGCACGCCCGCCGCGCCGCCGACGACCCAGCTCAGCTGGAGCACGGTCTCCGAGCGACCGAAGCCGGAGGCGATCGACTCCGGCGGCAGGTCGTCCTGGATCGAGGCGTCCAGCGACACCTTGGCCAGCGCGCTCGTCGCGGCCGCGACCAGGGCGGCGGCCGCCGCGCCGAGCAGATTGTTCGCGAACGTGGCGAACAGCGCCACCAGCGCGCAGGCCGCCGTGCAGCCCAGCACGATCAGTGCGGGCCTGCCGAGCTGGAGCCGGGCGCCGGTCGCGTTGCCCGCGAAGTTGCCGACGGCCGCGGCCGCGCCCACCGCGCCGAGCATGAGGGCCTGTTGCACCGGCCGGTGCTCGGTCGCCTTGGCGACGAACGCGACGTAGAAGGTGAGGAATCCGGTCAGTACGCGGATGGCGCTGTTGCCCCAGAGCCCGGTCACCACGGCGCGGCCGAGCGGCTGCCTGCGTTTGCGCGGCGGTACCGACGACTCCTTGCCGGAGGACAGCACCTCGGTATGCGCGTCGGGGCCGTGATAACTCAGCGTCGCGGGCACTTCGCCCTCGGTCACTTCGACCCAGGAGGGGATGCGCAGGCTCAGGTAGGCCCCCGCACAGGCGATCAGCGTCGCGAAAACCAGCGCGCCGTTTGAGCCCGCGATCGCCGCGGCCAGCCCGGCCAGCCCTCCCGCACCGATGGTGCCGCCGACCAAACCGAACACCGTGAGACGGGAGTTGGTGCGGACCAGATCGATGTCCGGCGGCAGTACCCGGGGTGTCACCGCGCTCTTGAGCACGGAGAACGATTTGCTGCCGATCATCATGCACAGCGCGAGCGGATACAGCGCCCAGGTGTCGAACTCGAGGATCAGCACCACCGCGACCACCGCGCGCACCGCGAACGACGTCGCCAGCGCGAGGCGGCGACCGCGCTGCAGGCGATCGAGCATCGGACCGATCAGCGGGGCGATCACCGCGAACGGCGCGATCGTGATCAGCAGGTACAGCGCCACATTCGTCTTGCTCTCCGCGGTGGCGCTGGCGAAGAACAAGGTGTTGGCCAGCGCCACCGCGATGGCGGCGTCGAGGGCGAAATTCGCCATGGTCGCGTAGGTGAGCGCCGTCAGGCCCGACTTGTCGGCGCCGTCGGCCTTGGCCGCGCGCTGGAAGGTCGCGATGCCCTTCTCGGTGAGCTGCCTGCCGCGCAGGGCGGCCACACGGGTAACCGTGAGTTTGCGCGGCATCCGCCGCGCGCCGGAGGCGGCCGCGCTTTCGGGTGGTTGCACCGCATCCTGGACGGCGGTATCGGGGTAGTCGCCGGCTGGTGGTTCGCTGCGACGAGGCGGTTGCGGGCGGTGCGGGAAGGCGTGCCGAGCCGCGTGGCCGGAGGCACTCGGTTGCTCGGTGTCCGGTCCGAGCGGGAAAGGTTTGGTCGCCGGAGGCCGTGGGGCTTCGCGTCGCGGTGCAGATCCCGGCTGGTCGTAGGGCTCGGGGGCGCGTCCGCGTCCCAGCGGTGGCAGCGGCCCTCGGCGTCGCGGCGGGTTGGGGGGCGGGTATCGGTCGAAGCCGGGATGCCGATCGAACGGCGGGGACTCCTCGCCTTCCCACCGATCACGGTCGGGACCGGAAGGTTCGCGGGGAGTAGTCACGCCCTCAATTCTGGCGTACTCCCGTGCTGGGCGTTCACGCACGCTCCGTGGCGGCCGCGGAAAGTGACCATCGTCGCGGATCGTCGGACCTGCTCAGGCGGGCACGAAGCGGACCTCGAACATGGTCGGCCAATTCTTGCCCGTGATCAGGAACCGGTCGGTGCCGGGCAGTTGGGCGATGCCGTTGAGGGCGTCGGCCCCGGCCCGCGCGGTCGCCGGGAGCAGACCGGCGGCGTCGGCGGACGCCAGCACGGCGCCGGAACCGGGGTCGATGCGCAGGATCGTGTCGGTGGGCCAGTCGTTGGCGTAGACCGACCCGTCCGCCGCGCACTCGAGTTCGTTGAGGCGCGCGCCGTTGTGGCTGGTCAGCTCGACCGAGCCGGTCGGGGCGAAGGTGACCGGATCACGGAAGGTGAGCCGGTCGGTGCCGTCGCTCATGATCAGTCGCCCGTCCCGGGCGCACAGGCCCCAGCCTTCGCCGTCGTAGCTCGCCCGGCCGCGTTCGGCCAAGGTGGCCGGGTCCCGCGCGATGGCGACGCCGTCGTGCCAGGTCAGCTGCCAGAGCGTGGCGCCGGCGAGGGTGATGCCCTCGCCGAAGTAGGGGGCGGGCAATTCGGTCCTGGCCAGTTCCTCGCCGGTCGTCAGCCGGGACGCGCGCACGCTCGACGCGCCCGGCAGTCCGGTGCCCTCGTAGAGAACCTCGCCGTCGACTTCCAGCCCCTGGGTGAACGCCTTCGGGTCGTGTGGTCGGGTGCCGACCACCTCGATGTTCATCCTGGGTGTCGTGTCCTCGGCGCCGCCGCATCCGCTCGTAACGAGCAGACCGACCAGCACACCGACGGCCAACGAACGCCGATTGCGTTCCATACGGCAAAATGTAGGCCGTGAGCGCAGTTTCTGTTTCGGAGTCCGGCGTGCGGCCGATTCTGGCCGATGCCGTCGATTTGGCCCGCCGTGCGCTCCTGGAGTTGGAACCGTTGGGTGTCGGCGCGCACCTCGGCGTGATCGCCGAGGACGAGAGCGCGGCGACCCATCGATTCGAGGCCACGCTGCCCGGCTATCGCGGGTGGCAGTGGGCGGTCGTGGTGGCCGCCCCGCCCGAGGCCGATTACGCGACGGTCAGCGAGTCCGCGTTGCTGCCCGGGCCCGAGGCCTTGGTCGCACCCGAGTTCGTACCCTGGGAGCAGCGAGTTCGCCCCGGGGACCTCGCGCCCGGCGACCTGCTCGCCCCACCCGCCGACGACCCGCGCCTGGTGCCGGGCTACATCGCGACCGGCGATCCTGCGGTCGACGAAGTCGCCTATGAGATCGGCTTCGGGCGCACCAAGGTGATGAGCAGGGAAGGCCGCGCGGAGGCCGCCGAACGCTGGTACGCCGAATACGGCCCCGACGCCGAGATGGCCAAGGCCGCGCCCGCCACTTGCGGCAGTTGTGGCTTCTATCTGCCACTGGCCGGAGCGCTGCGCGCCGCGTTCGGCGTCTGCGGCAACGCCATGGGCGCCGATGGGCGCGTCGTCCACGTCGCTTACGGCTGCGGTGCGCACTCCGACACCGAAGCCCCCACCGGCGGCGGCTCCCCGCTCTACGAGGCATACGACGACGCGGCCATCGAGGTGATCCCGCTCGAAAAGGGACGCGCGCGCGCCGCCGAGGCGGATACGCCCACGGGTGGTGGTCGGCACCGTGCGCCCGAGGCGAGCAGTGCGCCCGCGGCGGTTGAGCAGGCGGAGGACGCGACGGGAACCGCCGAGGTCCGCGCGGACGCGGCGGTCGAGCAGGCGGAGGACGCGACGGGAACCGCCGAGGACCGCGCGGTCGCGGCGGTCGCGGCGGTCGCGGCGGTCGCGGCGGACCTTGCGGTCGCTGAGGGCGCTGCGGTGGTCGAGGACGCTGCGGCTGCCGAGAGTGTGGTTCCTGCCCAAGACGATGCTGCAATCGAGGACCTTGCCGGTGCCGAGCACGCCGGCGGTGCGGAGGGCCTTGCGGCCGGCGGGGCGGCCTCGGAGAACGCGGCTGTCCCGGAAGAGAACACCACCGCCGGGGCTCCGAGTGGGACCGGCATCGGCCAGTCCGCCGACCGGACGGCGACTGCGGGTCCTGAGGTGACCGAGCCCGATGCCGCCGGGGTCGGTGAAATCGATTCCGCCGCCGTGGCCGCCGGATCTGGCGTTCCGTCCGCCGGGCGGGAGGTGCCGAGCGCGGGCGATGTCGCTGAGCCGCCGACGGTGCACGACACCACGTCTGCTGCCGCCGACGCGAGTTCCGTAGCCGCTC
This sequence comes from Nocardia gipuzkoensis, assembly GCF_021183645.1. Classification (NCBI taxonomy): domain Bacteria; kingdom Bacillati; phylum Actinomycetota; class Actinomycetes; order Mycobacteriales; family Nocardiaceae; genus Nocardia; species Nocardia gipuzkoensis. Next base: position 3,665,867 of record NZ_CP089225.1, read on the forward strand.
AGGGCGAGCCGCGCGGCACGGCGGACGACGCCGCCAGCCCGGCGCTCCGCACGGGCGACGCGGCGGACACGCCCGCGGCGACCGATGAGAGTGGATCGGCCGCTGTGGTCGCAGCGTCGGTCGATACGCGAAGCACCGGCAGCTCCTCGGATAGTGCGGTCGGTACCGAGTCGAGTCCGGCCGAGCAGGTGACCGCCCCGACCGAGTCCGCGGTGGGATCGGGCTCGTCGGAGACCCAGCCCAGCGAGCCGCGCACCCCCGCATCGGGCCTGTCCGGTACGAGCGTGGACGACGCAGCTCTCCCGGTGACCGATGACCGTGAGCCGGGTTCGGTGAGCCCGCAGTCGGATCCGGTAACCGACGTGGAGCAGCCCTCGGCCGATTCGGATCCCGTCCAGTCGTCCGGCACCGGGTCGAGTGTGTCCGAGGCGGAAGCTTCGTCCGCCGACGCGCCCGGCGCGCCGGAGACCAGCGCTACCGATTCGCCGGTGCAGGCCGGAACCGAGATCGCAGGTGCGCCAGCCGGTTCCACGGTCGGTGACGAGCCGGGGTCCGAGGCACGGCCGGAGTTCCAGTCATCGCCGCGGAGCTGACCGAGGCCGCCGATCCGTTCGGCACGGCGGCGTTGCGGGCGGGAGTGCTCGCCGCATGGCGTGATTCGCCGACGCGGTTGCGGGAGGACGCCGCGACCGAGCACGACTTGGTGCGCGCGGGCTACCGCGACCGGTTGCTGACCGAGCTGGCGCAGAACGCCGCCGACGCCGCGCGTAAGGCGGGCGTGCCCGGTGAACTCGTCGTCCGGCTCGACGGCCGTGACCTGTCCATCGGCAATACCGGTGCGCCACTGGACGTCTCCGGCGTGCACGCGCTCACCGCCCTGCGTGCGTCGGCCAAATCCGACGACGGCGCCGTCGGCCGGTTCGGCGTCGGATTCACCGCGGTGCTCGCGGTGAGCGACGACATCGAGCTGCGGTCCGCCTCCGGATCCCTGCGGTTCTCCCGCGACCTGACCCGGGAAGACCTGAGTCGCAACCAGATCCGGATTCCCGCTGTCGAAACCGGCGAGTTCGCCCCGCCGGTGCTGCGGTTGGCCTGGCCGACTCGGGCGCGACCGGCGGACGGTCTCGACACCGAGGTGGTGCTGTGCCTGCGCGCGGACGTCGACGCCGACGCGCTCCTGGCTGCGATGCGCGCCGAAGCCGTCGACTTGCTGTTGGAACTGCCCGCTCTGCACCGCATCCGCGTCGGAGCGGACGAATTCGTCGGCAGTGCGGAAGACATGGGCGGCGGCATGCACGAGGTCTATGTCGACGGGCCGGGCAGCGAACAGCGCACCTGGTGGCAGTACCGCACACCGCGCGCACGCTGGCTGCTGCCGGTGCGCGACGGCAAGCCGGTGGCCGCCGCTCCGGACGTGCTGCGAGCGCCCACCCGTTCCGACGAGGAACTGTCGCTGCCCGCGCTGCTCATCGCAGACATCCCCATGCAGCCGGATCGTCGCAGGCTGTTGCCCGGCGCCCGGCTCGCCGAATTGGCTGCGGGCTACGCCGATTTCGCCCGTGCCCTTGCGCCACGCGACCGTCTGGTGCTGGTTCCCGCGCCTGGTTTCGCTCGCAGCGAGGCCGACGGTCTGCTGCGCGAAGCCCTGCTGCACGAGCTGCGATCGCATCCTTGGCTGCCGGTGGTAGCCACCCCCCGGCGCGCTCCGCAGGAAGATTCCGGCGAACAGGTTTGGCCTGACGAATCATCAAGTATTGCAGTCAATTTCGGTGTGATCGGTGTCGCAGCGTCCGCCCCGATCGGTAGCCCGGAGGACGCCGAGCCCCACGTATCCGCGCCCAGCGCTGAGCCAGGCCATGTCCGGGCCGCCGAACCGGCCGATGTATCCAGCGCTTCATCCATCCCCGTCGGCGAGCTGTACGCCGAGCCCGGCGCCGGTTCCCCCTCCGCCGAATCGCCGTTCACCGCCGTACGGCCACCGCTCGAGGACGTTGCCGTCCCCACCCGCGCATACGTTCTCACCGGTCTGACCGCGGAGTTGGCTGCACTGCTCGACGACGTGGTCGGACCCTTGGTGATCCCGGACCTCTCCGGGCGGGCTCAGGCCGAGGCCATGGGCGTGCTGGACGTGCACCGGCTGGGGTTGGCCCGGCTCGCGGAATTGTCGGGGGGCCTGGAGCGGCCGCCGAGTTGGTGGCGGGAGTTCTACGCCGCGCTGGAACCGTTCGTGGTGGATCCGCTCGCGGCCGAAGAGCTGGGCGCGCTGGCGGTTCCGCTGGCGGACGGCCGACTGGTCACCGGGCCGCGCACCGTGGTGCTGGACGATCAGCTCGAGGTCGCGATCCCCGTGCACTGGGCCAGGCTGGCGCACCCCGAAGCCGCGCACCCGCTGCTGGCTCGGCTCGGCGCGCGGTCGGCCACCGCCGAGGATCTCCTGAACGACCCCGGGTTGCGGGCCGACTTGGAGGATCACCCGGGCGATCCCGACACCGCCGACGCCGTCCTGCGTCTCGCCGCGCACGCCGACCCGCAGTCGCTGCCCTCCTGGCTCGGGCTGCTCGAATTGCCCGACGTCGATGGCGAGCCGCGCTCCGCCGACGAACTGCTGCTGCCCGGCGCGCCGCTGCGCGAACTGCTCGTGCCGGACGCGCCGTTCGGCACGCTCGACCCCCAGCTGCTCGAACGCTACGGTGCGGACGCGCTGCGCGCGGTCGGCGTCGGCTGGGATTTCGGTGTGATCGTCGAGGCCGATCCGACCGGCCCCGATCATGATCTGGCCGACGAGGAACAGTGGTGGTCCACGTTGCCGGACGATCCGCCGGAGCTGATCGCCGTTCGCGACCTGGACTTGGTCGACGACCGCGCCTGGCCGGAAGTGCTGCGGCAGCTGGCCGCGACGTCGCGCACCCGCCGTCTGCTCACCGACGCCGACGGCTACACCGCGTGGTGGCTGCGCGCGTACGCGCGGATCGACAGCACCGCGCTGGGCCTGTTCCGTCACCCCGCCGATACCGAGTTCGACGGGCTGCTACCGGCTTTCACCGTCGCCGACGTGGACCCGGACGCCTATCGCGCGGTTCTCGCCGACCCGGGGACGATCACCGACGAGCTGGCCGCCGCGCTGCTGGACGCGCTCGCCGATCCATCGAGAACGCCCGCGCCGGAGGTCGTCTCGCGGACGCACGCGCGCTTGGCCGCCGCCGTCGCCGCTGGTCTGCTCGATCTCGAAGAGCTGCGACCACCCGATCGTGTGCGCGCGCTCTCCGGCGCCGTGGTCGATCCGGGCGACGCGTTCGTCCTCGATCAACCGTGGTTCGGTCTGGCGGTGCCACCGGACCGCGTGGTGGCGGGCGATACCGAAACCGCCTCGGCCCTGGCGGCTCTGCTCGATCTGCCGCTGGTGTCCGAGGCCGTCACCGCCGAGGTGGTGGAGGCCGGCCGCCGCACGACCTGGGCGGCGGAGCCACTGGGCGTCGTGCTGCGCCAGGTATTCGGCTTGCCCGCGCAAGCGGGCGAGCTGATCGTGCACCAAGAGCTGACGGTGCGGCTGAGCGGTGCGATCGAGGCGACGGTGGCGGTGCCCTGGTGGCGGACCGGCGCGGCCGTGCACGTTCGCGCGCCGCAACCGCGTAGCTGATCCCGAGGCTAGTGCGCGGCGTATCCGGTGATCATCTCGCTCAACAGATCCAGCTGCCCGCGCACACTCTCGCTGTCGTTGTCCACCAGCCAGCGCAGCACCACACCGTCGATGACGTTGAGCGTGAAGCGGCTCAGCGTCTGCACCGGAACCGACCAGTTGGTGCCGGTCGCGTCGCGCGCGTGCTCCAGGATGTCGGCGACGGTGGAGTCGTTGAAGTTGTACTGTTCGCGCGCGATCGCCAGTTTCGCCGGGGTTTGTTCGCCTTCCCGCAGTGCGTAAGTGGTCGTTTCGTAAGTGAGCAGCTGCCGTTCCGGAGTGGCTTCAATGTTGAGCCACATGAGTTCGAGTCCGGCCCGGATCAATTTTTGAAGGGCTTCTTTTCCACTTCCGACGTCTTGCCATACCGTTTCGTTTGCGTCGACGGAATCGCGCAATTCCATCGCCAACGCTTTGACCAGCTCGGTCATCAGCGCGTCCTTGTTTTCGAAACAGTAATGCACCACACCGAGCGAGACGCCGGCCGCCTGAGCGACATCACGCGTGGTCACGCCCGCGACACCCTTTTTCTCGGCAAGGCCGATCGCGGCCTCGATAAGGTGGGCCCGTCGTTCTTCGACGCTCAATCGGGAGGACACCCAAGGGAGTTAAGCGCTCACGGACCGCGCAGTCAATTCGCGGGCCGAAAAAAATTGGACTGGACGAGTGACCAGTTGTGTGGTTCGCTGCATCGGGACGGAAGGGAGACGGGTATGTCGGTGTCGCGCAGAACTGTTCTGGCCCGGACCGCGATCGGTTCGGCCACGCTCGCGGCCGCGACGGTGCCCGGGATGAGTGGCGTGCTCGGCGTTCCGGCCGCCGCCGCCCCGGATTCGGGCGGCTACGAGATCGGCGTCGGGCTTTCCGACATCACCGGCCCGGCCGCGGAATGCGGCATGATGGGCTACTCCCAGCTCGAGCAGCAGACCGCGGGCATCCACCTGCGCCCGCGGGCGCGGGCGTTCGTCATCGGCAGCGCGGGGCGGCGAATCGTCTTCGTGGTCGCCGAGAACGGGATGATCTTCCAGTCCGTGCACCGTGGCGTGCTGACCGAACTGGCCCGGCGGTTCGGCGATCTGTACACCGAGCAGAACGTCCTGCTCACCTCCACACATTCGCACGCGACCTGCGGTGGCTCCAGCCACGACTACGCCTACAACCTGTCCATCCTCGGTTTTCAGCAGCAGGTCTACGACGCCGAGGTGAACGGCATCGTCGAGGCGATCACCGCTGCGCACGCCGATCTCGGCCCCGGCTCGCTCGCGGTCGGCCGCACCGAGCTGCACAACGCGAGCGTGAACCGCTCGCGCGTGGCCTGGGAACGTAATCCGCTCGCGGACAGGCAACATTTCCCGGAGGCCATCGATCCCGCGGTGACCACGCTCGTCCTGCGCAAGGGTGGCCGGTCGGTGGGAACCATCACCTGGTTCGCCACGCACAACACCTCGATGACCAACGCGAACCGTCTGATCAGCTCGGACAACAAGGGCTACGCCTCCTTTTCCGGCGAGCACATCGAGCACGGCGTGCGCTACCTGGACGGCAAGCCCGCCTTCGTGGCCGCCTTCGCGCAGACCAACGCCGGTGACATGTCCCCGAACCTGAATCTGCGTCCGGCCTCCGGACCCACCGAGGACGAGTTCGACAACACCCGGATCCTGGGCGAGCGGCAGTACGCGGCGTCGAAAGACGCGGCGGCCCAGGCGCGCTCGATCTCCGGTTCGGTGGACGGGCTGCTCTGCTACATCGACCTGGCCGACATCGCCGTGGAGGGTCGCTTCACGCCGGACGGCCTGCCGCGGCGCACCGCACCGGCCGCGGCGGGTGTCTCGCTGATCGCGGGCAGTGTCGAGGACGGTCCGGGCTTGCCGGGCGGCCCCATCCCGGAAGGTGTGCGCAATCCGTTTCTCCAGGCGCTCGGTGACCCGGCCCAGCCGGCCCCGGCCTGGCTGGCGGACGCGCAGGCGCCGAAAGCGATCGCGGTGCCGCTGGGCATGCTGCCCCCGGTGGCGTGGGTGCCGAATGTGCTGCCGATTCAGCTCGTTCGGATCGGCGAACTCTATCTGGCCGCCGCGGGTGGGGAATTCACCATCACGGCAGGCTTGCGGATCCGCCGGGCGGTCGCGGCGGCGCTGAACGTCCCCTTGGAGCAGGTGCTCATGCAGGGCTACGCGAACGCCTACCACGAATACGTCACCACGCCCGAGGAGTATGACTCCCAGCAGTACGAGGGCGCTTCGACGCTGTTCGGCCGCTACACCCTGTGCGCCTATCAGCAGGAGTTCACGCGGCTGGCCGCGGCTTTCGCCGCCGGTGGCCGGGTGTCGCGCGGCCCGGCGCCGCGCGATGTGTCCCAGCTGCAGCCGAACTTCCAGCCGGGCGCCGGTCCGGACGCGGCCGTGCCGGGCCGCGGCTTCGGCGACGTGCTCGTGCAGCCGAACCCGGCCTATGGGCCGGGCGGTCGCGTAGTGGCCGAATTCGTCTCGGCGCATCCGAAACACGACAACCGCCGCAACGGGACGTTCCTGGAAGTGCAGCGCCGGAACGCTTCCGGCGAATGGGTGCGGGTGGCCAATGAGGGCGAGTGGGCGGTGCGATACCACTGGAGCAAACACGGGTCCGCCGCGTCGGTGGCCCGCTTCACGTGGGACATCCCGCGCGACGCCGAGCCGGGACGCTATCGCCTCCAGCACTACGCGACCCGTCTCGATCCCAGTGGCGCACTCCACCCGTTCACCGGCGCCACCGACGAATTCGAGGTGGGCCGCCCGTAACCCCGGGCGGGTTACAAACCGGTCTGCGCGCCCTTGTCCCCGCGCCGCGCGCCGCGGCGCTGGACCAGATAGATCACCAGGGCGATCAGGCCGACCACCAGCCCCATGAGGCAGACCGGGCGGGCCGACGCCCATCGGTCCCCGCCCGCCCACACCACCACGGTGGCGACCAGCCACAGCGCGCTGCCGACCGCGAGCACAGGGCGCGGATCGGTCAGGCGCGGCGGGAGTTGCGGGACATTCTGCGTCACGCAGCTCAGCCTAATCGTCCCGGTGAGTCGAAGTCCGTCGGCCGAGCGGAAGCGCGGTGGTCGGCGCAGCGCGGGAACCCGCGACCGGCCGCCCGCGGTCCCGTATCGTTTGCCACTGTGACAACGCCATCGGATGTCAGAGCCCTCGCTGGTGAGCTCTCGCTGGCGGTCGTTCGACTGACGCGACACCTGCGCGGCCGTCGGGCCGACTCGCAGATCTCGCTGACCCAACTCTCCGCGCTCGCCACCCTCGCGCGGGAGGGTGCGATGACGCCGGGTGCGCTCGCGGCGAAAGAACGCGTCCAGCCCCCGTCCATGACTCGCGTCATCGCCTCGCTCACCGATCTCGATCTGGTGGAGCGCAATCCGCATCCGACCGACGGCCGTCAGATCATCGTCTCGCTGTCCCCGGCGGGGCGCGCGCTCATCGCCGACGAGGCCAGCGCGCGGGAGGCGTGGATGACCGAGCAGCTGTCCACGCTCACCGAAGAGCAACTCATCGTGCTCACCCGGGCCGTGGCGATCATGAAGCAGATCGTCGCGGAGTCCGAGTAGCACGTTCGGCCGCAACGGCATTCGATGCCGATGCCGTCGACGGCGGCAGGGTCAGCGGTTCGTCCGGAGGAGTCGGACGAGGATTGCGGCGCCCCACCACAGTAGGCCGCCCGCGATCGTCAGGCAGAGGGCGAAGGCCGGATAGACCAGGACCCCGTAGTCGGCGGCCCAGCGGGGCAGGCGGGGGAGTTGGATGGCCGCGCCGACGATCAGCAGCAGGCCCAAAACCGCCGCGATCGGCGCGAGTGGCGCGGTGTCCGGGGCAGTGCGGTCGGTCATGTGGAGCCCTCCTGTGCGGTCGGCTCGGCACCCGCTCGGGGCGCGATGGGCACTGGAAAACGTCAGTTACCTTCTAGCTAACATTCGCACAGGGGTGTGATTTCGTTAACAGTCTGTGACGTAGATCACAGAAGAATCGCGACAGCGCCATGCGGCCAGCGCACAGCGTGACCTGCGCAAGGGCGGCCGATCCGGCCGGATGTGCCGACGGCTAGCGCGTGCCGAACGGCTGGTCGCTGTCCACGATCTCCCGTCCCAGCGGGAACAGTGAGATGGGGATGAACTTCAGGTTCGCCCAGCCGAACGGGATGCCGATGATCGAGACGAACAGCGGGATGCTGGTGATCAGGTGGCCCAGCGCGAGCCACCAGCCCGCGACGATGAACCAGATGATGTTGCCGATCAGCGAGCCCGCGCCCGCGCCCGGCTTCTCCACCGTGGTCCGGCCGAACGGCCACAGCACGTAGGCGGCGATCCGGAAGGACGCGATGCCGAAGGGGATCGTGATGATCAGGATGAAGCAGATGATCCCCGCCGCGATGTATCCGAGCGCCAGCCAGAACCCGGCGAGGACGAGCCACAGGATATTGAGAACCAACTGAATCGGCTTCATGAGACCAGCATGCCAGCCGCGCGCCGATTCGGACATTTCTTCCTTCCCGGCGGGGCGCGGCGCGTGTCGTCAGAAGAACCAGCCGAGCATCGCGTCCCGCTCCGTGCGGAAGGCGTCGTCGAGCGCACGCACCTGCGCGGAATCCTTGGCCCGCACACGGTTCGCCGCGGCGAACACCCGGCCGGGATACGCGCCGAGATACATGCTGCCGAGCACGTCGATGCCCAGTTCGACATCGGCCGCGCGATCGGTGGGCGCGCATTCCGCCTGACCGTCGCGCACCCGCAGAGCGAACCTGCCGCCGGCGTTCCGGAAGGGGTCGGTCACCTCGAGGGTCACATCGAGCTCGCCCGCGTACGCGCGTGCCGTCAGCGCGGCGGGAACGTCCATCAGGCGAAGCCACAGTCCGTCGTAGCGGGCGGTCGTGCGCACCAGCCGGGGATCGGTCAGCAGATAGGGCAGCGGGTCGTGGTCGGTGAGCACGCCGTCCACCCGCTGGACCAGGTCCAGCCCGAGCAGGGCCCGCCACAGTGCCGCGTGCGCTTCGGCGGTGACCGTCCGCATCTCGACGACTTCGACCGTTCTCGCCCTGTCGTCGGAGTGGAACCGATACAGCGCGTAACCGTCGGCGTGCAGGAGACCGAACAGGGTGGTGCCGCCTTCCCGGAAGCGTTCCGGGTCGTCGAACACGATGTCCCATGCCGCCGCCGGACGCACCTGCGCGCCGGGCACCAGCCTGCGCCAGCGGTCGTAGATCCGTTCCGCGGCCGCGCGCAGTTCGCTCGGCGTCCGGAGCGTCACACCGCCGGGGTCCGGAGCGGTCGGCAGGAACTCGGCGAGTCGGCGTTCGATGCCGACGGCGTTCTCCCGTGTCGCGGGTCCGTAGCCGAACCGGCCGTAGATGCCGCCCTCGCTGGCGGTGAACATGGTCAGGGGCAACCCGGCCGCCTCGATGCGCCGGTGCTGCTCGGTGTACATGGCGCGCAGAATGCCGCGCCGCCGATGGGTCGGCGCCACGCCGACGCCCGCGATGCCGCATACCGGCACGGTCCGCTCGCCGGCCACCGTCACCGTCATGGTGGTGGCCTGCAGGTGACCGACGACCTGTCCGCCCTCGACCGCGACGATCGAGTTCTCCGGGGGGAACAGCAGCGGTATCCGATGCAGCTCGGCCGGGTCGTAGCGGGTGCCGAACGAGGTCTCCACCAGCGTCATGATCGCGGGCCCGTCGTCCTCGGTGGCCGACCGAATCGTGATTCCCGGAAGGGTCATGCCTCGACCATCCCACGTTCGCGTCCCTGCCCGCACCGCATTTTCCCGCGCTCGGCGACCACCGGGCGAACACCGATTCGGAACCGGGCGCGGCCGCCCGGCAGGATGGAGCGGTGGCCGAAGTGATCGATATCGATGACCCCGCCGACCCCCGGGTCGACGACTTCCGCGATCTCAAGTCGGCCGACCGCAGGCCCGATCTGCCCGGGCGCAAGGGACTGGTGATCGCCGAGGGCGTCGTGGTGGTCCAGCGGATGCTCGATTCGCGCTTCGCGCCGACCGCACTGCTCGGCGTGGAACGCAGGCGCTGCGAACTCGCCGACGACTTGGTGGCCGTGGATGTGCCGTACTACCGCGCGACGGCCGAGGTGATGGCCGAGGTGGTCGGGTTCCACCTGAACCGCGGCGTGCTGGCCGTCGCGCGCCGCCCCGCGGAACTCGGCGTGGACGAGGTGATCGAGAAAGCGCGGACCGTCGCGGTGCTCGAAGGCGTCAACGACCACGAGAATCTCGGCGCGATGTTCCGCAACGCGGCCGGGCTCGGCGCCGACGCGATCCTGTTCGGCGACCGCTGTGCCGATCCGCTGTACCGCCGCGCCGTCCGGGTCTCGATGGGACATGTGCTGCGGATCCCGTTCGCGACCGTGCCGGATTGGCCGACTGGACTGGATATACTGCGGCGCAAGGGATTCCAGATCATCGCGCTCACTCCGAACCCGGCGGCGGCGAATCTGGCCACGGCGATGACAGGGGAGCGGGTGGCGTTGTTGCTCGGGGCCGAGGGGCCGGGACTGACCGAGGACGCCATGCGGGCCACCGACGTGCGCGCGCGCATTCCCATGACGCCGGGCACCGATTCGCTCAACGTCGCGACCGCGGCCGCGATGGCGTTCTACGAGCGGGTGCGTACCGCATGACCGGACCGTATCGACCGTATCCGTCCTATCAGGACCCGACGCCGTGGGGCGCGGGCCTCACCGTGGCGATCATGGTGGCGCTGCTGACGGCGGTCGCGGTGTACTCCTTCGGTGCCGCGCTGGCCGAGGTGCACCCGCTGCTCGCGGTCGCGGTGAATCTCGTGGCGGTCGGCGGCGCCGCGCCCACCGCGTGGCGCTGGCGTTTCGCGCCGGTGACGCGGTGGGTGATCGGCGGAGGCGCGGCGGGCGTGCTGCTCGGCTGGATCGCATTGCTGCTCGGCGGATTCGCGGCATAGGCCGACCGGCTACGTCGCGCGGCGACGCGCCTAGCGGACCGGGTCGGGTCCGCGCAGCCAGCCGAACAGGCCGCGCCTGCGCGAGGTCGCATGCGCCCCGCCGTCGGCGGGGCCGCGGATCGCCGGATCGGGCAGCTTGCCCTTCGGGTGCAGCGCGAAGCCGCAGACGGGGATGTCACCGGGCACGATCGCGCCGGGAGCGACCGGACCGCGGTAGTGGAAGCCGAGCCATTCGTCGTTGGCGGCGTCGGCGAAGCCGGGCGGATCGAACGGCAGCGAGTGCGGGTCGGGTAGTTCGCCCGCGCGCCACCGCACCGGGTGCTCGCCCGCCCAGTAGGGACGCTCCCAGACCAGCGGAAGTCCTTCGTCCTCCAGGATGTTCACCCGGGTCGAGCTGAACGCTCGGCGGAACTCGCCGCGCTCCCAATGAGCGAACGCGCCCCAGCCGTGCTCGATGTCGAACGACACCAGATAGGTGTGCTCGGAGGCCAGCGGGCGCACCAGCAACTCCGGGATCTCGGTCGGGTGGATCCGCGCGGCCTGGGGCGAGCACAGCACCGTCACGCCCGGAAAACAACCGATGTACACCTCGTCGTTCTCCGGGCCAGCGCAACCGGCCAGCGTGCCGACCATGATCGGCCGCACATCGCGGTCCTCGTGCAGTTGCCTCGCCAGTGCCAGTGCGGCTCGGGGATCCGGGTCGTGGTTCGCGCGCAGCACCGCCACGGGGTCGGGGGTGTCGACGTACCAGAGCGACCAAGCCTTGGATAGCATTCCGGCACCTCCCGATAGTTGCACGAATGGACTCCGCGAACTTCGAGCAACGCGCGATGGTGCCGACCGGCACACCGCTGAGGTGACCTGTCCGGCGCCGACGCGCGTCGTCGACCACACCGAAAATTTACTCGCACCGCACCATCCGCGGTGCGGCTTCGCGCCGCGAACACGCGACGCGCCACCGGCCCTCGCACGGGCGATCGAGCATCAACCGCGACTTCTGATTTCGCGAGCACATGGGTAACTCGCCGGGAACGCCCGAAGCTGAGGTGGCACCTGACGCAGGACCTGTGTGTGAATCCCGCGCTCTCAACTCGTACGGTCTGAAGGCGCGGAGAGGCGGAGGAGCGCTCAGTGACCGGAGCTGCGCACCCCGAGCAGCACGTCCTCCCAGGACGGCATCGGGGCTTTGCCCCGCTTGGCGCGGCTGGGCTTCGCCGGAGCCTTCGCGGGCTTCGCCGGCTCCTCGCCGGTGGCGGGCGCCGACGCGGCAGGGGCAGCCGGGGTGGTCTCCGCCGCGGCGCCGGAAGTCGGTGTCGCAGCGGCGCCGTTGGCGGGGGCCGCGTTACCGGCCGCCGCGGGGGCCGCGTTGGCAGCCGCGGCGCCGTTGCCCGGCGGGATCGCCGCGGCGCTGCCACCACCGGCGACGGCACGCTGTTCGTAGTACTCGTCCAGCGTGGGCTGGCTCTGTCGGTTCGCGGTGCGCGCGGGCGGCGCGGCCGGGGCGGGACGCGGTTCGGCCACCGGTTCCGGCTGCGGCGGGGCCGGTTCGGGTTCCGGCGGCAGGATCGTCGCGAGCCCGCGCAGCGCGCGTCCGAAATCCGGATCGATCAGATCGGAGGCCGGGTCGTCGAGCGGGGAGACCGAGCCGCCGTGCGCGTCCGGCTGGTAGCGCCAGTGCGCGGCGATCTCCGATCGCCCGTTCTGCCACTGTAACTGGGCGACCCAGTAACCCTTCTCATCCTTCCAAGCGTCCCATTCGGCGCCCTCGATGTTGTGCCCGCGCGCGGTGAACGCGGCGGTGACCACATCGATGAGGGTGTCCACGGCGGGACCGTCGGGACGGACGGGGTGGGCCTTCTGGGCGAGTTCGGCGGCGCGCGCTCGCTCCAGCAGCACCGGATAGGCGAACCGCTCGACGCGGCTGGCCGGCATTCCGGATTCCTCGGTGACCTGTTCCACGGAGGCCCCTGCACGAATACGGGCCTGGATATCGCGGGGACGCATAGTTGCTTCCATTTCGATCTCGATCTGGCCGAATCGGGCAAGGTCTCCGCGCGCGGCGGCTCGCAGTTTGTCGTCGGCGGGCAGCCGGAACTTCTGACCGGACTCGGTGTCGATACACACGATGTGCGTGGAGTCGGGCGTCACCCCGATCACTCGAAGTTCACGCACCGTTACCTCCTTATCGCGTCGACTCGCGACACCGCCCACTTTCCGAAACAGTAGTGCACATCTGGGATTCCTGGGGCAGGACACGCGGCACGGAAATCTCCGGAGAGACGTCCGCGCCCCGCTAATCTGCTCTGTTCGATCCGCTATGCCTAATTTCGCGGCGTGTCGATCCCGGGCGTGTTGCGGCCGTAAAGGCTCGAAATATGCGGCGGTCAGCCGAGATTCTGCACGACCCAATCGATCGAGCGGGTCAGCTGGCTGACGTCGTCCGGATCGATCGCCGGGAACATGCCGATGCGCAGCTGGTTGCGGCCCAGCTTGCGGTACGGCTCGGTGTCCACGATGCCGTTGGCGCGCAGGATCTTCGCCACCGCGGCCGCGTCGACCGAGTCGGCGAAGTCGATGGTGCCGACCACCTGCGAGCGGTGCGCCGGATCGGTGACGTACGGGGTGGCGTACTCACTCGACTCGGCCCAGGAGTACAGCCGCGACGAGGAGTCCAGCGTGCGCTTGACCGCCCAGTCCAGGCCGCCGTTGCCGTTGAGCCACTCGATCTGGTCGGCGAACAGCAGCAGGGTGCCCAGCGCCGGGGTGTTGTAGGTCTGGTCCTTGGTGCTGTTGTCGATCGCGATCGGCAGCGACAGGAAATCGGGTGTCCAGCGGCCCGACGCCTTGATCTCCTCGACCCGGGCCAGCGCGGCCGGGCTCATCAGCGCGACCCACAGGCCGCCGTCGGAGGCGAAGCACTTCTGCGGGGCGAAGTAGTAGACGTCGGCGTCGGTGATGTTGACCGGGAGACCGCCCGCGCCCGAGGTGGCGTCGATGGCGATCAGCGCGTGTTCCGAGCCGGCGGGACGACGTACCGGGATGGACACGCCGGTCGAGGTCTCGTTGTGCGCCCAGCCGATCAGGTCCACCGACGGGTCCGACACCGGCTCCGGCGCGCTGCCCGGCTCGGCCGAGACCACGATTGGGTCGCCGATGAACGGGTTGCCCTTGGTCACCGCGGCGAACTTCGAGCTGAACTCACCGTTGGTCAGGTGCAGCGAGCGTTCCCGGACCAGGCCGAACGCCGCGGCGTCCCAGAAAGCGGTGGTGCCGCCGTTGCCGAGCACCACCTCGTAGCCGTCCGGCAGGCCGAACAGCTCACGCAAGCCGGAGCGCACCCGCGCCACCACGTCCTTGACCGGTTTCTGCCGATGCGAGGTTCCGAACACCGAGGCGCCCACGTTCACCAGCGACTGCAGCTGCTCCGGGCGCACCTTGGAGGGGCCGCAACCGAACCGTCCGTCGGCGGGCTTGAGATCGTCGGGAATGGTCGGAAACGCAGAGGTCATGGCGAACAGGGTAGTCGGTGGTGTCGCTGTGGCGACGCCCACACTCCGGCTAACGTAAGCGCCCATGAGCATGCGGTCAGCTAACTCGGGGTGGCGACTGCGCGAGCGGGCGCGGAACTTCCGCCTGCGCGGCGCGACGGTCTCGGACGCGATGCGGCGGGAGTTGCTGATCCGCGGGGAAGGGGGCACCGCGACGATCCTCGGCGTGCGTCCGCGGCGTACCGAACCCGGGCACGTGTTCTGGGTTCGGGTGCAGCTGGCCGGGGAGTTCCCCTACGAGAGCCGGGTGCGGCAGCGGGTGACCGAGGCCGACCTGGAATGGATGCGCCCGGGCGACGTGGTGTGCTGCCGGGTGGACCCGCGCGACCGCGATCGCCTGGTGCTGTACGTTCCCGACGCCGAGGAATCCGGTCGGGCGAGCATCGCGAAGATCCTCGCCGACGGTCGCCGCGCCGACGCCACCGTGCTCGCCGCCGCGCCGATCGCGGCCGATTACTCCGGTCGCGACGACCCCGTGCTGCGGCTGGACCTCGAATTGCGGGCCTGGGACGAATCCAAACCGTGGCTGGTCCGGCTGGTCCAGCCGGTGCCGCTGAACGCCATCCGCCTGGTCGACCTGGGTCAGCATCTGGAGGTCGCCTTCTTCGAGGTCGACCACGGCGAAACGGTCGCCGTCGACTGGCTCGCGTCGCTCGAGGAGTGAACCGTCAGCGAATTCGGCCGAGTGCCTGGCGGTGTACAAAGGTGAAACCCATCGCGCGGATCTTCGGCCGCGCCGCCATCATCCTCGCCGCTGTTCCGGAGTGCGATGCATATGGTCGAGTGAAATAGCGCCCGAGACTGCCACATTCATCCCCAGATCGCGTCTTGGTGGCTGCGGCGGCCGCACCGAAATCGGTGTCGATACCGAATCCGGCCGGGATTCCCCTCAATTCGTGGACGATTGACACTGCGACATCGTGTTTATGCGCGGCGCTGGCGAAAGAATCGCGGCGGCCTGCGATTTCGACGCCCAACTGCTGTGGCCGGATCCCGGCGTGCCCGGCGGATGTCGTACCGGCCGCTCTTCCCGGATGCTGCGCGAGCCGGGCGGGACGGCAGGAGGACATGTCCGCCGTCCCGCCCGGCTCGGGGCGGTGACGCTGTGGTTCGGCTACGTGTGCCCGATGGTCGCCCAGCCGTCGACCTCTTCGGGCTTGCGGGGGCTGGGGCCGGTGTAGATGGCCGCGGGGCGGACCAGTTTGCCCAGTTGCTTCTGTTCCAGGATGTGGGCGCACCAGCCCGCGGTGCGGCCGCAGGTGAACATGGCGGGCATCATGTGCGCGGGTACTTCGGCGAAGTCCAGGATCACCGCGGCCCAGAACTCCACGTTGGTCTCGATGGCGCGGTCCGGACGGCGCTCGCGCAGCTCGGCCAGGGCGGCCTGTTCCAGCGCGGCGGCGACCTCGTAGCGCGGAGCGGCCAGGCGCTTCGCGGTGGCGCGCAGGACGCGGGCGCGCGGGTCCTCGGCCCGGTAGACCCGGTGACCGAAGCCCATCAGCTTCTCTTTGCGGTCCAGGATGCCCTTGACCAGTGCGCGCGCGTCGCCGGTCTTCTCGACCTCTTCGATCATCGGCAGCACGCGCGCGGGCGCGCCGCCGTGCAAGGGACCGGACATGGCCCCGATCGCGCCGGACAGCGAGGCGGCGACGTCGGCTCCGGTCGAGGCGATCACCCGGGCGGTGAAGGTGGAGGCGTTCATGCCGTGCTCGGCGGCGGAGACCCAGTAGGCGTCGATGGCCTCGGTGTGGCGCGGGTCCGGGTCACCCTTCCAGCGCGTCATGAAGCGCTCGGTGACGGTGGTGCACTCATCGATCTTCTTCTGCGGGACCGCGGGCTGGTAGATACCGCGCGCCGACTGCGCGACGTAGGACAGCGCCATGACCGAGGCGCGGGCGAGGTTCTCGCGAGCGGTCTCGTCGTCGATGTCCAGCAGCGGCTGGTAGCCCCAGATCGGGGCGAGCATGGCCAGCCCGGCCTGCACGTCGACCCGCACGTCACCGGTGTGCACGGGGAGCGGGAACGGTTCGGCGGGCGGCAGGCCGCGGCCGAACGATCCGTCGACCAGCAGCGCCCACACGTCACCGAAGGTCACCCGGCTCTCGACCAGGTCCTCGATGTCGACTCCGCGGTAGCGCAGCGCGCCGCCGTCCTTGTCCGGTTCGGCGATATCGGTGGTGAAAGCAACCACGCCCTCCAGGCCACTGACGAAATCGCTGGGTACGGTGGCCTGCCTACCGGAAACCGCGGGGCTGGTAGTCATGTTGCGACTCTCCTTGCACTTGGGTCGCATGTTCTCGTCGATGGGAAGCTGCCGGATTTGACGAGCACATGCCGATCATCAAAACCTTAGCTCGCCGCTACTGCGGAGTAACGTCTGGCCCATGCGTGACCTGGACAATTCATCGGATCTCGCCGCCATGCGGGTCGACTACGGCGGCCTGCCGCACGGCGGCAACGAGGACGTGGACCTGGACGAGACCTGGCTCGCCGGTGGATGGGAGCCGCTGCTGCGGCATTGGATCGAACAGGCCACCGCCGTCGGCATCGCCGAACCCAACGCCATGGTGCTGGCCACGGTCTCGCTGGCCGACGGCACGCCGCGGCCGGTCGCGCGGACCGTGCTGTGTAAAGGGCTCTCGCCGGACGGTGTGATCTTCTACACGAACTACGAGTCCGCCAAGGGCGCTCAACTGACCGCGGTCCCGTACGCGGCGGTCACCTTCGTCTGGCCCGCGCTGGGCAGGCAGGTGCACCTGCGCGGCGCGGTCGAGCGGGTCCCCGCCGAGACGACGGCGGCCTACTGGCGTTCCCGGCCGCGGGACTCGCAGCTGGGCGCCTGGGCCTCGCGGCAGTCCGCGCCGATCGGCTCGCGGGCGGAACTGGATCGCACCTTGGCCGAGGCGAGCGAGCGGTTCGCCGATGTGGACGAGATCCCGGTACCGCCGCACTGGGGTGGTTTCCTGGTCCGCCCCGACGAGGTCGAGTTCTGGCAAGGGCGGCGCGGCAGGCTGCACAACCGGATCCGGGTGCGGATCGAGCACGGGACCGCCTCGGTCGAGCGCTTGCAACCCTGAGGTATTCCCGTTCCGCGCGTGAGAATTCTCGCGTCGAACCGGACCTGCCCGACTGGATACTCTGCGCCCGGTGAAACTGCTCGCCGACACCACTCCGCTGCGTGATCCGGACTTCCGACGCCTGTGGAGCTCGGGCATCGTCACCATGATCGGCGCTCAGCTGTCCGTCGTCGCGGTGCCCCAGCAGATCTTCCAGATCACCGGCAGCTCCGGCTACGTCGGTTTGGCCGGATTGTTCGGTTTGGTGCCGCTGATCGTGTTCGGCCTGTGGGGCGGCGCGCTCGCCGACGTGCTGGACCGGCGCAGGCTCCTGCTGCTCACCAATGCGGGCACCGGGCTCACGGCGCTGGCCTTCTGGCTGCAAGCGGCGGCCGGGCTGGACAACGTCTGGGTCGTGCTCGGCCTGTTCGCGGTGCAGCAGGCGTTCTTCGCGGTGAACCAGCCCACCCGCAGCGCCACCATCCCGCGCCTGCTGCCGGAAGACCAACTGGCCGCCGCGAATTCGCTGAATATGACCGTGATGCAGTTCGGCGCCATCGCGGGGCCGGTGCTCGCCGGTGCGCTCATCCCCGTCGTCGGGCTCGCCACGCTCTATCTGGTCGACGCCGTCGCGCTGCTGGCCACCCCCTGGGCGGTCTGGCGGCTGCCCGCGCTCCCGCCCACCGGAAACGTGCGCCGCGCCGGATTCCGCACGGTACTCGACGGTTTCGGCTATCTCGCCACGCAGCGAGTGCTGCTCGCGTCGTTCGCGGTGGACGTGATCGCCATGGTGTTCGGGATGCCGCGCGCGCTGTTCCCGCAGATCGCGCATGAGACCTTCGGCGACCCGGCCACCGGTGGGGTGGCGCTCGGCCTGCTGTTCGCCTCGATGTCGGCGGGCGCGGTGCTCGGCGGGGTGTTCTCCGGCTGGATTCCACGCGTCCGCAGGCAGGGCCTCGCGGTGCTGGTCTGCATCGTGCTGTGGGGCCTGGCCATGGTCGGTTTCGGTCTCGCCGTAGGTTTCACCGGCCACGGCCTGGGCCTCGGCGCGGGGTTGTGGATCGCGTTGGCCTGCTCGGCCTTCGGCGGTGCGGTGGACATGGTCTCGGCCGCGCTGCGGGTCACGATGCTGCAGACGGTGGCCACCGACGAACTGCGCGGGCGGCTGCAAGGGGTATTCACGGTGGTGGTCGCGGGCGGTCCGCGGATCGGTGATGTTGCCCACGGTTTCGCGGCAGCGAGCCTGGGTACCGCTGTAGCCGCGGCGGGCGGAGGCGCGCTGGTGGTGGCGGGTGTGCTGATCGCGGCGGTCGCGTTTCCGGCCTTCACGCGTTACCGTGTCGCTCGCGCTCATGCCGAAATCGCCGTGTGACGTGCACCGCGAACACCCGGCGATCGGGTTCCGCCGTGGGCGCGGAACCTCACCGCGCCAGGACGTGTTTGTGAGCCTCCGCAGGACTACCCTCCGGTATTGTCCGCGTCGGTGAACGGCTAGCGTTGAGGCAAGCGCATCGTGCGCCGACCGCGCCGGTGCCTGTGGTTCTAGCCTGAGAGGGATCCTTCCGTGCCCGCTGAGAACATCATCAACGTCGACGACGACGCCAAGCCGGTACTTTCCTACCCCGGCGGCGAGTTCCCGATGACGGTCGCCAGGGCCGCCGAGGGCAACGACGGGATCGAGCTGGGAAAGCTGCTGGCCAGCACCGGGTACGTGACGTACGACCCGGGCTTCATGAACACCGCCCCGACCAAGTCGGCGATCACCTACATCGACGGTGAGGCGGGCATCCTGCGCTACCGCGGGTACCCGATCGACCAGCTCGCGGCGGCCTCGACCTTCATCGAGGTCAGCTACCTGCTGATCTACGGCGAGCTGCCGACCCAGGCCCAGCTCGAGGACTTCACCGACCGCATCCGCAGGCACACCCTGCTGCACGAGGACCTGAAGCGGTTCTTCGACGGGTTCCCGCGCAACGCGCACCCGATGCCGGTGCTGTCCTCGGCCGTGAACGCGCTGTCGGCCTACTACCAGGACTCGCTGGACCCGCGCGACCCCGAACAGGTCGAGCTGTCCACCATCCGACTATTGGCCAAGCTGCCCACCATCGCGGCCTACTCGTACAAGAAGTCGGTCGGCCAGCCCTTCCTCTACCCGGACAACTCGCTGAGCCTGGTGGAGAACTTCCTGCGGATGACCTTCGGCTTCCCGGCCGAGCCCTACGAGGTCGACCCCGAGGTCGCGGCGGCGCTGGACATGCTGCTCATCCTGCACGCCGACCACGAGCAGAACTGCTCCACCTCGACCGTGCGCTTGGTCGGCTCGTCCGACGCCAACCTGTTCACCTCGGTGTCCGGCGGCATCAACGCGCTGTGGGGCCCGCTGCACGGCGGCGCGAACCAGGCCGTGCTGGAGATGCTCGACGGCATCAAGGCCAGCGGCAGCGACGTCAAGGAGTTCATCCGCAAGGTCAAGAACAAGGAAGACGGGGTGAAGCTCATGGGCTTCGGGCACCGCGTCTACCGCAACTACGACCCGCGCGCGTCGATCGCCAAGAAGCACGCCGACGCCATCCTGAGCAAGCTCGGCGGCCACGACGAGCTGTTCGACATCGCCCAGGCCCTGGAAGAGGCCGCGCTCACCGATGATTACTTCATCGAGCGGCGCCTGTACCCGAACGTCGACTTCTACACCGGCGTCATCTACAAGGCGATGGGCTTCCCGACCCGCATGTTCACGGTGCTGTTCGCGATGGGCCGGCTCCCCGGCTGGATCGCGCACTGGCGCGAAATGCACAGCGAGCCTTTGAAGATCGGCCGTCCGCGGCAGATCTACACCGGCTACGGCGCCCGCGATTACCGCGAGATCACCAACCGCTGACGACATCCATCCACCATCTATCGAAGGGGTAAAAGCCGAATGACCAAACCGGAGATCGAGTTCCAGGAAGGGCCCGCGCCCACCGAGCTGGTGATCAAGGACATCATCGAAGGCGAGGGCAAGGAAGCCGTGCCCGGTGGCACCGTGGAGGTGCACTACGTGGGCGTCGAATTCGAATCCGGCGAAGAGTTCGACTCCTCCTGGAACCGTGGTGAGTCCATCACCTTCCCGCTGCGCGGCCTGATCCAGGGCTGGCAGGACGGCATCCCCGGTATGAAGGTCGGCGGCCGTCGTCAGCTGACCATCCCGCCGGAGCTGGCCTACGGCCCCGCGGGCGCCGGTCACCGTCTCTCGGGCAAGACGCTGGTCTTCGTGATCGACCTGCTGAACGCCAACTGATTTCGGCGTAGAAGTGGCCTGTGTTCCGATCGGGACACAGGCCACTTCTCGTATTCCGGCTATCGCCTGACGATCTCGACCGGATCGGTGAGAGCCGCGGCCAGGGCCGATTGCTGGGCGCTGCTGCGTTGTGGCATGGCGGCGACGGCCTTGTCGGTCTGGGCGCTCAGGTTGTGGACGATGCCTTGCAGCTGGCTCACACCGCCGGTGAGCTGGCCGATCGCGTCTACCAATTGGGCGCCGCCCTGTTCGGCCAGCCGGGGCAGCCCCTCTGCGAGCTTCGCGCCCTCGGACAGTTGCGCGCTCGCGCTGGTCAGGCGGTCGACGACGGTGCGAAGCAGCGTGCCGAGATCGGTGTCGGGGTCCATCGCGCCGCCGACGAGCGAGCCCAGTCCGGTCAGCTGCGAGCCCGCCTGGCCGGACACGCCCCGCAGTGCGTCCAGTTTCCCGATGATGTCGGCGAGGGCCGGATCGCCCGCGAACGGCAGCGCGCGCAACAGCGGCAGGATCTGATCGAGTCCGCTGCTGACCGTGTTCGCCGTCCGCTCCACCTGCGCGATGGTGATGCCGGTCGAATCGAGCGCGGCGGCGAGCTGGTCGGCTTGCGCGGCGGCGCCGTCCACGGTGGAGTTCAGCAGCGCGATGGCCGAACTCAGCTGCGCCGAACCGTTCTTCGCGAACTCCAGGAAGCCGAGCAGCTGATCGGCGCCGGAGCTGAATTGATCGGCTCCCGCGGCGGCGGCCTCGACGCCCGCGTTGAGCAGCTGGGCGGTGAACTGCACCTGCGACATCTGGGAACGGGCCTGCGTGACGGCGGTGAGGGCGGCGTCGACGCCGACCGCGCCGATCCGATGGGTCACCGCCGTGACCGCGCCGTGCACCAGATCGGCGTCGGCGTCCTCATGCGTGGCCACGGTGACCTTGGCCCGCTTCGGCTCGGCACCGGCCAGGGTGCCCATCGACTCGGTCAGATCGGCGGGCAGGGTGATGACGGCGGCGTAATCGTCGGTGTTCAGCGCACTCGCGGCGACGGCATGCCATTCATAGCCACCCGCCTCCTGTAACGCCTTGACCACCCGCGCGCCGGTCGGGCCCATATCGCCATCGACCAGCGCGATCGCCGTCGGACCCTGGTCGGACCCGGTGCATGCGCTGATTCCGGCGCCGAGGAATCCCGCTGAGACGAGGGCAACGGCGAGAAGGGCCCAGCGGGCGCGTTTTCCGATCACGTCCGCACACCCTAAACGCGAGTTATGGTGCGCTCCTTGGCGTTTCTCTGAGAGAAAGCTAAATTGCCGATCGCTCGGGCAGATCGAGGACAAGCCGGATGCCGCCGAGGGTGCCCGCGTCGAAATAAGCCCGGCCACCGTGCAGTTGGGCCTGCTGGGCGACCAGCGCCAGGCCGAGGCCGGAGCCGCCCTTGCTGGCTTGGCTGCCGCGGAAGAAGCGGTCGAAGACGGCTTCGCGCTCCTGCGGCGGGATGCCGCGGCCGTTGTCATCGATCGAGATCACGATGTGGCCGCCCGCCCCCCGGTGCGCGGAGACCAGCGCCTCGGTGGCTCCGCCGTGCTTGACGGAGTTGGCCAGCGCGTTGTCCACGGCCAGCCGCAACCCGGCGGGCAGGCCGCGGGTGACCAGTTCGGCGTCGGAATCGATGCGCACGGTGAGGCCGGGGAAGTGCCGCATGGCGTCGTGCGCGGCCTGATCGCACAGGTCGCCGACGTCGGTGGCGACGTGGTCGCGCTCGTTGGTCAGGTCGCCGGTGGCCAGCCGCTCCAGCGCCGCGAGCGTGCTCTCCACCCGGCCCTGACTGCGTTGCAGGTCATCGAGGATCTCGGCCCGCTGCGCCTCGTCCAGATCGAGGGTGCGCAGCACCTCGAGGTCGGTGCGCATCGCGGTCAGCGGGGTGCGCAGTTCGTGGGCGGACACGGCGGCGAAGTCGCGCGCGGTCTCCAGCGCGGCCGCGGTCTGGGCGTGGGCCAGATCCACCCGCTGCAGCATGGTGTTCACCGCCTCGGCCAGCTTCTCCGCCTCGTGCACGCCCGCGCCCTCCACCGGCGTCTGCGGATCGCGGGGATCGGGGAACGCGCTGCGTGCCCCGACCTGCCGGGTGAGCCGGACGATCGGACGCACCGCGGCGCCCGCGAGCAGCCAGCCGAGCGCCGCCGCGGCGGCGATCGCCAGCAGCGCGCCGCCGAGCACCCATCGTTGCTGGTCGGCGGTGGCCTCGGCCGCGCCCGCGGCGGGGATGCCGAGCGAGACCACCCGGCCCGCGGGTTGATTCTCGATGGTGGTGGAAATCCGGTACGGGGTGCCGCCCACCGTGACGGTGCGGGAACCGGTAGGCAGCGCGGGCAGCTCGGTGGGCGTGCTCGCGACCACCTCGCCGTTGTCCCGGACGGTCACGGCCATGTCGTTGTTCAGCCCGGTCAAGCTGATGAACCGGACCGCGATCTGCGGCTCGATCAGGACGATCCGCGCCGCGACGGCGAGTTGCTGGTCGGACTGCTGCAGGTTGTTGCGCTCGATGGCGCGGATGCTGATCAGGCTGATCAGCGTCACGATGACGATCGCGCCGGCCGCCGCCGCTCCCGCGACCCTGGTGCGCAGCGAAAACGACCGGCGCCGACGGGACTTCGAGCGGTCGGCGGCGGCCACGGTCATTTCGGCGCTCGCAGCACGAACCCGACGCCGCGGATGGTGTGCAGCAGCCTGGGCGTGCCGCTCACCTCGAGCTTGCGGCGCAGGTAGCCGACGAAGACGTCCACCACGTTGGTGTCGGCGGCGAAGTCGTAGCCCCACACCAGTTCCAGCAGCCGTTCCCGGCTCAGCACCACGCCCACATTTCTGGCCAGCGTGGACAGCAGCTCGAATTCCCGCTTGGTGAGCTCGATCTCGCGGCCGTGCAGCAGCGCGCGGTAGCCCGCGACGTCCACCTCCAGCGGACCGACGGTGATCGCGCCCGGGGTCGCGGGGGCGGGTGCGTCGGATCGGCGGCGCAGCAGGGCCCGGATCCGTACCACCAGCTCCTTCAGCACGAATGGTTTGACCAGGTAGTCGTCGGCGCCGGACTCGAGTCCGGAGATGCGGTCGTCCACCGAGGCGCGGGCGCTGAGCACACAGATCGGCACATCGTTGCCCATCGCGCGCAACGCGGTGACCACGCCCGCGCCGTCCAGCACGGGCATGTTCATGTCGAGCACGATGGCGTCGGGCGCGTTCTCGTTCACACTGCGCAGCGCCTGCGCGCCGTCCCTGGCCACGAGAACCTGGAAGCCGGACAGGCGCAGCCCGCGCTCGACCGAGGCGAGCACGTCCTCGTCGTCGTCGACGACGAGAACCGTGGGAGTCGGGGTCGACGTCACGTCGTCCATTCTGCTCCCCCTCCTCTCCGGGTCTTCGATCCGCGCAGGCCGGGGGATGCCGGACATGCGTCCAGCTCCTGAGTCGGGTGACCCGCCGGGCCGTTCGGACCCGGCGAGTCACCCACGTTCTCGCGAGATCAGTAGTTGTGGCAGGACTCGGCCACGGCGCGGATGGTGTCGCGCAACTGCGCGGTCCGGGGGTCGTTCTCCGCCTGGCGCGCGGCCTCCGGGTTCTCGTCGATGGCCCGCCGCAGCTCGGCCCGCCGCTGCTCGACCGGCTGGTCGAACTTGCGCTGCAACTCGGCCTTCTGGTTCGGGTTGGCGTCGAGCATCGCGGCCAGCTGCGGCGCCTTGTCGTGCAGCGCGGCATCGACCTGGGCGAACGAGCAGTCCGAGGTCAGCAGCGGCTCGGCGTATTCCATCGGGCCCGCGGCGGCGATCGCGGGGCTCAGGAACAACGTGACCGTGGCGAATCCACCAGCTGCGAGAGCGGCGACGGCGGGGCGGCCTACGGAACGTTTCATGATGTGTTGCCTCCAGATCATCGAAGGGTTTCGGGGCGGTCTCGAGGCTATTTCGAACTGCTGGCACGGATATGAACGTCGTCTGTGGAAACTCTGAGGACATCACGATCCGTGCGCAAACTCAGGAGGGCACAACCGGATCCACGTCGGGCGCCACTACGTTGTCGGTGTTCTCGGCGTCGCTGTGCGCGGGTTCGCGCCACTCCGGCCGCGCCGCGCGGATCTGCTGTTCCAGGGCCGCGAGCACTCCGGGGTCCTCGATGGTGGACGGCACTTCGAACGGCCCGCCGGAAGTCATCTGCCGGATGGTCTTGCGCAGGATCTTGCCCGACCTGGTCTTGGGCAGCGCCGTCACGGTGATGGCGTCGTGCAGCGTCGCTATGGCGCCGACCTGGATGCGCACCCGCTCGATCAGTTCATCGCGCAGTTGCCGCGGATCGATCTCGACGCCGGCCTTCAGCACCACGTAAGCCAGCGGCCGGTGGCCCTTGAGCTCGTCCGGCAGCCCGATGACGGCGCATTCGGCGACCGCCTCGTGCCCGGCGATGGCCGCCTCGATGCTGCCCGCCGAGAGCCGGTGCCCGGCCATGTTGATCACGTCGTCGCTGCGGCCGAGGACGAACAGATAGCCGTCCTCGTCGAAGTAGCCGGAGTCGCCGGTGAGGTAGTGGCCGGGGTAGGCGGACAGGTAAGAACGCTCGTAGCGGGCGTCGTCGCGCCACAGTCCGGTCAGCGTTCCGGGCGGCAGCGGCAGGCCGATGACGATATTGCCCTCGGTGTTGGGCGCCACCGCGTTGCCAGAGGAGTCGAGCACCCGTAATCGGTAGCCCGGTACCGGCACCGACGCCGAACCCGGCTTGATCGGCAACCGCTGCAGGCCGAGCGGGTTCGCGCAGATCGGCCAGCCGGTCTCGGTCTGCCACCAGTGATCCACGACCGGGCAGTCCTGGCGGCCCGCGAACAGAATCTCGTCGGCCCACGCGTAGGTGGCCGGGTCCAGCCGTTCGCCCGCGCAGAACAGGGCGCGCAGTGAGGACAGGTCGTGGCGGTGGGCCAGCTCCGCTCGCGGATCGGCCCTGCGGATGGCCCGCAGCGCGGTCGGGGCGGTGAACAGCACGTCGACCTTGTGCCGGTCGACCACCCGCCAGTACGCGGCCGCGTCCGGCGTGCCGATCGGCTTGCCCTCGTACAGCAGCGTGGTGGCTCCGACCAGCAGCGGCGCGTAGACGATGTAGGAGTGACCGACCACCCAGCCCACGTCGGAGGCCGCCCACATCACCTGGCCCGCGCCGACGTCGTAGATGTTGCGCATGGACCAGGCGAGGGCGACCGCGTGTCCGCCGTTGTCCCGGACCACGCCTTTCGGCTTACCGGTGGTGCCGGAGGTGTACAGGATGTACAGCGGATCGGTCGCGGCGACCGGCACCGGTTCGGCCGGGGGAGCGTCGCGCACGGCGTCGTCCCAGTCCAGCCACTGCGCGGCCACGGTTTGCGCCGAACTCGGTAAATACTCGGTGGCGGGCTGCGGGGCGGGGAAATGGATGGTGTCGAACTGCGGCCGCTGCTTGACGATCACCGTGCGCGGCGCGGTGGTCTCGGCCAGATCGAGCGCCTGCAACACGATGGGCGGGTATTCGATGTTCTTGCCCGGCTCCAGGCCGCCGGAGGCTGTGATGATCAACACGGGTTCCGCGTCGTCGATGCGGGCGGCCAGCTCCGGCGCCGCGAAGCCGCCGAACACCACCGAGTGGACCGCGCCGATGCGGGCGCAGGCCAGCATCGAGATCACCGCTTCGGGGATCATCGGCAGGTAGATCACCACACGGTCGCCCGCCGAGACGCCCAACCGGGCCATCGCGCCGGCGAACCGCGATACCTCGTCGAGCAACTCGGCGTAGGTGTAGACGACGGTGGCGTCGGTGATAGCCGAGTCGTATATTAGTGCGGGCTGATCGGCGCGGCTGGGGGCATCGGGGGTCGTCGGGTGCACGTGCCGATCGAGCGCGTTGAAGGAGGTGTTGAGGCGGCCGTCGGGAAACCACCTGGCCACCGGCCGGGCACCGGCGTCGACGATCTGCGTCGGCGGCACGTCCCAGTCGATCGACTCGGCCGCGGCGGCCCAGAACTCGGCGGGATCCACCAAGCTGGTCTGATAGGCCGGTCGATACTCGTGCCGCACGTTCAACCCCGTGACTCCCTAGCCTCGCCTCGATGCCCGCCTCGATAGATCTGGTTGATTGTGGCAGACTTCACGCGACGCCCGGGTGGGTGCCGCCACCTTTGGTTTTGCCTGGAATCGGCAGGTCATCGGTTGCGAACTTACGCGGAGTCACCCAAGAAGTTATTGATCCGTTAGAATCTGATGTCACTTGTTTGGGCCGTCGTAGACGCAATTTCTCGGCCAGCCGCAGTTCTCGGCCAGCTCCACCCGTCGAGCCATGCACGCGATTGTGGAGGTTCGGCTGATGGTGCGTGGTAGAGGCCAGTTTGGAAAGTGAGTGGGAGATGCGTGACGCCGCTAGGTCCGGCAACAAACGCTGGGCGCTCGGCAACTGGGACCTGCGCTGGAAGGTGACGGCGGTACTCGCCGTGCCTCTGGCGGTCGCGGTCGGGCTCGGCGTGTCCAGGATCTCATCGGAGTTCGCGGAATCGAACCGGCTCGCCGACATCGCCGAGAACATCGCCGCCATCCCGGTGGTCACCGGCCTCAGCGCGCAGACGGCGACCACCGCGAGTTCGCAGATGGTCACGCTGGCGCCGAACACGTCCATTGTGACCGATCAGAACCTGGCGGATCTGGACAAGGCGATCGCCAACGCGGAGAAGTCGGTCGACCGGTTGAGCAGCGTGCCGGGTGCGCGCGCGTCGCTGGAGAGCATGCTCAACCAGGCGAAAGCCGTCCGCGCCCAGGGTAAAGGCGCCACCACCGGTCCGGCCTCGGATACCGTCGCGTTGATCGACCGCGTCCGCAACGACAGCGTGCATATCGTCGAAACCACGGTCGGCCAGGTCAGCGACGGTGGGGTCGACGCGGCCAAACTGCGGTTGGTCGACTCGCTCAACACCCGTGCCGCGCTGGTCAGCGTGGTCGCCTCCTTCCCGGAGGTGCTGCGCTCCCAGCAGGCCGGCGTGCAGAGCTTCCTCATCGCGTCCAGCACCGAGCGCGCGCTGCTCAACGTGGTCGCGCACCGCTTCCCGGACGGCGACACCTCGATCGCCGATCTGCGCGCGGGCATCGACACCAGGGTCGCGCTGCTGACCAGCCCGCAGGCCCAGGCCGGCCAGCTCCCGATCGGTGACCTGAAGAAGTCGCTGACCGACAGCCTCGCGGTCTACGAGCACGTCGTCGGCAAGTCGACCAAGGACATCGACTCCGCGATGCAGTCGCTGGTGTCCACGGCCCAGCGTGACGCGTGGACCTACACCGCGGTCGTCATCGCGACCATCCTCGCCGCGCTCCTGCTCGCCGTCTTCGTGGCCCGCTCGATGATCGTCCCGCTGCACCGCCTGCGGCTGGCCGCGCTGCGCGTGGCCGAGAGCGACCTGCCGCACGAGGTCGCCCAGCTCCGTAACGGCGCCTCGCCGGAGGAAGTGCCGCTGGAGCCGATGCCGGTGCGCAGCACCGAGGAGATCGGTCAGCTGGCCCGCGCGGTCGACGACATCCACGGCCAGGCGCTGCGCCTGGCCAGCGACCAGGCGAAGATGCGTTCGCAGGTCAACGACATGTTCGAGACCCTCGCCCGGCGGTCCAAGTCGCTCGTCGACCATCAGCTCACCCTCATCGAGGCGATGGAGTACGACGAGAAGGACCCGCGCCTGCTGGAAAACCTCTTCCGGCTCGACCATCTCGCCGCACGTATGCGCCGCAACGGCGACAACCTGCTGATCCTCGCGGGCACCAGGCAGCGCCGCGCCAAGTCCGCCCCCGTCGAGATCGCCGACGTGCTGCGCGCCGCGATCTCCGAGGTCGAGGACTACGAGCGCGTGAAGCTCGGCGCGACGCCGCGCGGTTCGCTGAAGGAGCCCGCCGCCTCCGACCTCGCGCACCTGTTCGCCGAACTGCTGGACAACGCGCTGCGCGCCTCGCCGCCGGAGACCGACGTCAAGTTCACTTTCGCGCAGGCGCACGACCAGGGCCTGCTCATCGAGGTGGCCGACCGCGGCATCGGTATGCCGCCCGCCGAGATGGCCGACATCAACCGGCGCTTGGAGCAGACCGCCGAGCCCGGACCGGACACGGCCCGCCACATGGGTCTGTTCGTGGTCGGCAGGCTCGCCGAGCGGCACGGCCTGACCGTGCGGTTGCGCCCGACCTTCGACACCGCGCGCGATCCGGGCGTGACGGTGACCGTGCACGTGCCGGTCGGACTGATCGTCGCGGGCAAGCCGAGCGCGGGGCAGCCCGTCACCCCGCAGCCCTCGCCGCAGGCCGCCGCGCCCCAGCGTCCGTCGGCGCCCTCATCGATGCAGATGCGGGCCGTCACGCGGACCCCTGGGGGCAATGTCATGGTCACCGTCGATCCCGGAGTGAGCGGCCCGATCCCGGTCACGAGTTCCACGCCGACCCCCAGCGGGCCCACGCCCAGCGCACCCGCGGCCACGGGCCCGGGTGGACTGCCGCAGCGGCAGCCGGGTTCGGCGATGTCGTCGTCCGGTATGCGCTCGGACGCGCAGCAGCAGGCCGCGAGCCTGCGTCCCGCGCCGGGGCAGCCCGCGCCGAGCGGTCCACAGCGCGGCAAGCTCGCCGCGGCCAATCTGCCCAAGCGCAACCTCAGCCCGGGCGGTCCGCCGCCGCGGCAGCCCGGCGGTACCGCCGAACAGTCCGGGTCGGGCCTGCCGCCGCGTGAGCCGAACTCCGGTGAGCTGCCGGTCCGTCAGCCGGGCGCGAACGGTGTGCCGCAGCCGAGCACGGGTCTGCCGCAGCGCCAGCCGGGTACGAACGGTGTGCCGCAGCGTGAGTCGGCCTCTGGTGGTTTGCCGCAGCGTGATGCTTTGGGTGGTCTGCCGCAGCGTGAGTCGGCCTCTGGTGGTTTGCCGCAGCGTGATGCTTTGGGTGGTCTGCCGCAGCGTGAGTCCGCTTCCGGTGGTCTGCCGCAGCGCGACCCCTCGAGTGGCTTGCCGCAGCGTGAGTCGGCCTCTGGTGGTCTGCCGCAGCGTGATGCCCTGGGTGGTCTGCCGCAGCGTGAGTCCGCTTCTGGTGGTTTGCCGCAGCGTGATGCTTTGGGCGGTCTGCCGCAGCGGGAGTCGACCGGCGGCTTGCCCCAGCGTGAGTCGGCCTCTGGTGGTTTGCCGCAGCGTGATGCCCTGGGCGGGCTACCGCAGCGTGAGTCGACAGGGGGGCTGCCGCAGCGTGATCCCTCGAGCGGTTTGCCGCAGCGTGAGTCCGCTTCTGGTGGTCTGCCGCAGCGTGATGCCCTGGGTGGTTTGCCGCAGCGTGATGCCCTAGGGGGTCTACCGCAGCGTGAGTCGACCGGCGGCTTGCCGCAGCGCGAGGCGGGCTCCACCGGCCTACCTCAGCGGCAGCCGGGTTCGAACGGTGTGCCGCAGCATGAGTCGGCGGCGGGTGGTCTGCCGCAGCGTGAGCCGGGCGTCACCGGCCTGCCGCCGCGGCAGCCTGCGCCGAACCTCCCGCAGCGCGAGTCCGCTTCCGGCGGTCTGCCGCAGCGGGAACCGGGCAACGGCCTCCCGCAGCGGGATACCGGTGCCCACCATCTGCCGCAGCGCGAGTCGGCGAACGGCTTGTCGCAGCGTGAGCCGGGTATCGCGAACGGCTTGCCGCAGCGTCCCCCCGCGCCGTCGAGCCCGCCGCAGCGGGAAAGCGGGCTGACCGGTCTGCCGCAGCGGCAGCCGGGCGCCCAAGCGCCACAGCGCCAGCCCGTGCCGCCGGGCATCGCACTGCCGCAGCGCGGTGGCCAGCACGCCGCGAGCGAAGATCAGCAGGCCACCCCGCCGGGGCGCGATCCAGGCAAGCACAGCTTCCGGTCCAACCCGGCCAAGACGGCCTCGTTCTTCCAGACCAGGCTGCAGCCCGCGGAAGAGTCGGGGGCGTCGATGGGCGGAACGCCGATCTTCGCCGAGATGATGTCGGCGTGGCTGTCGGATCCCAGCACTGACAGGTCTCAGGTGGCCGCCTCCTTCGAATCGCCGGGTGACGAGGGGTGGCAAGCCGCTCGCCGCGCCAGCGAGGCGCAGACCGAGACGAAAACGGCGGCGGGCTTGCCGCAACGCAATCCGGGCGGAAGGCTTGTCCCCGGCGGCGTGACCGGTGCGGTGGATCGGGCGCCGCGCCGTGACCCAGAAACGATCAGGTCCAGCTTGAGTCGTCACCAGCAGGGCGTCCGGGATGGCCGCGCAATGAGAGCAATGAACCTAACCGGAGATAAAGGAGACCGATGAACCCCGATCTAGGTGGTACGAACCGTCAGCTGGATTGGCTGGTTTCGAACTTTGCCAACGAGGTTCCTGGCGTAGCCCATGCCGTCCTGGTCTCGGCTGACGGCCTACTCATGGCCGCGAGTGCCCAGCTGCCCGTCGACCGCGCCGAACAGCTCTCGGCCGTCACGGCCGGTCTGGCCAGCCTGTCAGTCGGCGTCTCGAACCTGTTCGAGGGCGGCACCGTGCTGCAGTCCGTCGTCGAGATGGAGCACGGCTACCTGCTACTCATGGCTGTCGGCGACGGTTCCTACCTCGCGGTGCTGACCAACACGTCGTGTGACATCGGCCAGGTCGGCTACGAGATGGCTCTGTTGGTCGAGCGTGTTGGCCAGACTGTTCAGGCCACACCACGCGTCACGATGGGTTCCTGATGGTGGGATGGACATAGAAGATCACCGCGTGGGGAGCGCCGAGCCCAGCCTCGTCCGTCCATACTCGCTGACCGCAGGCCGCACCAGGCCCGCGGTCGAGTTGGCGTTGGAAGCTCTCGTCGCATCGCATCCGGTCGCCCTGGAGCGGCAGTTCGAACTGACCAACATCGAGACGTCAATCGTGGAGTTGTGCAGAGAATCGCCGTCCGTCGCCGAGGTGGCAGCCCGATTGGGTATTCCTATCGGGGTGGCGCGCGTGCTCGTGGCCGACTTGATCGAGGCCGGGCACGTGCGCGTATCGGCGACTTTGAAAGACGATTCCAGCGACGATGAGCGTCGCGAGCTGATCGAAAGGGTTCTCAGTGGACTCCGGCGTATTTGATTCGACGGCGCAGGTCGACACTCGTACCAGTAAGCCAACATCGGCGAAGATCGTGGTCGCGGGTGGCTTCGGCGTCGGGAAGACCACGTTGGTCGGTGCTGTCTCGGAGATCGTTCCGCTGCGCACCGAGGCATTGGTGACCAATGCCAGCGCCGGGATCGATAATCTGACCGGCATTCCGATGAAGTCGACCACCACCGTGGCGATGGACTTCGGCCGGATCAGCCTCGCCGACGATCTGGTGCTGTACCTGTTCGGCACGCCCGGCCAGTATCGATTCTGGTTCATGTGGGACGACCTGATCCGTGGCGCCATCGGTGCGGTGGTGCTGGTCGACACCCGCAGGCTGGAGGACAGCTTCGCGGCCGTCGACTACTTCGAAGCGCGCGGCCTGCCTTTCCTGGTGGCGCTCAACGAATTCGACGACGCGCCGCGATACCCGATCGAGGACATCCGGCAGGCCCTCGCGGTGCCCGCCGACGTGCCGATCCTGTCCATCGATGCCCGTCGCCGGGAGCCGGCCAAGCAGGCGCTGGTCGCGCTCACCGAGTACGCGCTGCGCAAGGTGATGCAGGGCTACTGAGTGCTCGTGGGGCTTGCCGAGGCGCCGGGTAGGGCCGGATAGGCTCGCCCGGTGCGTACCTCGGCGCGAGAGTTACTCGAGCAACTGCTCGACACGGGCTCGTTCGTCAGCTGGGACCGGCCGCCGGTGACGGTGGCCGCATCCCCGCAGTACCGCGATGCGTTGCAGAAGGCGGCGGTCGCGGCGGGCATCGATGAATCGGTGCTCACCGGCGAAGGATTGCTGCGCGGTCGGCGCGTGGCCGTGATCGCCTGCGAGTTCGGATTCCTGGCGGGCTCGATCGGTGTGGCGGCCGCGGAGCGGATCGTCTCGGCGGTCGAGCGCGCCACCGAACTCGGGCTGCCGCTGGTCGCGTCACCGACCTCCGGCGGCACCCGGATGCAGGAGGGCACCGTCGCCTTCGTGCAGATGGTGAAGATCGCCGGTGCGGTCGCGGCGCACAAGTCGGCCGGCCATCCCTACCTCGTCTACCTGCGTAATCCCACGATGGGCGGCGTCTTCGCCTCGTGGGGTTCGCTGGGGCACATCACCTTCGCCGAACCCGGCGCGCTGATCGGGTTTCTCGGCCCTCGGGTCTACGAGGCGCTGTACGGCAGGCCGTTTCCGGAGGGCGTGCAGACCGCGGAGAACCTGTATCGTCGCGGCGTTATCGACGGTGTTCTGACCATTCCAGTTTTCCGCCGGATCGCCCACCGCGCGCTGAGTGTGTTCAGTGGCGTCGCGTTACCCGATTCCACTGTCACACGAACGGATTCCGATCAGTCCGCGGCACTCGAACCGAGGTCGACGCCGCCGCATCGAACTCATGAATCGAATGACGCTGAGGCAGAAGGAATTCGACTCGGCGTGCCGCAGAGCCGCTCCGGAGGCAATGCGGTGTGGCAGTCGGTCCTGATCTCACGCCGCCCGCCGCGCCCCGGCCTCCGGGATCTCTTACGTCATGTGACACAACGCGTTCCGCTCAGCGGCACCGGGCAGGGCGAGTCCGATCGCACTGCGGTGCTCGCTCTCGGACGTTTCCGAGGGCAGCCGTGCGTGGTGTTCGGGCACGACCGGCGTGGCCAGCAGGGTGAGAACACCATGGGCCCGGCCGCCCTGCGCGAGGCGCGGCGCAGTATGGCGCTTGCTCGGGAGTTGCGACTGCCGCTGGTTCTGGTCATCGATACGGTGGGTGCGGCACTCTCGAAGGAGGCCGAGGAGCGCGGGCTCGCCCCCGAAATCGCCCGCTGCATCGCGGATCTGGTGACGTTGGACACCCCGACCGTCTCGGTGCTGCTGGGTCAGGGCACCGGCGGTGGCGCGCTGGCGCTGCTGCCCGCCGACCGGGTGCTCGCCGCCACGCATGGCTGGCTGGCTCCGCTGCCGCCGGAAGGAGCGAGCGCCATCGTCTTCCGCGACACCGATCATGCGGCGGAACTGGCTGCGGCACAACGCATCAGCGCCGCCGATCTGCTCGCCGACGGCGTGGTCGACCGGATCGTGCCCGAGTTCCCCGATGCGGCGGACGAGCCGGTGGACTTCGCCCGCCGGATGGTCGCCGCGATCGCGCGGGAACTGGCCGCCTTGCGCGCCCGGCCGGAATCGGAGGTGCTCGCGGCGCGGCAGGCGCGCTACCGGCGGCTCGGGCTGCCCGGCGGGACGAGCTGACCGACGGCTGACACGGTACGTTTCGGCCCTCCGCCACCGGTTTTCCAGCAAATTGCGGGCCAACACACCCGAGGGCGTGATTGACGGTTCGCCGCCGCACTTCTACCGTCGGAATGTGACCTTCAAAAGCGAGACCAGCACCGTTCCCTCGATCGTGCTGAACGACGGGAACGTGATCCCGCAGCTCGGCTTCGGCGTGTTCCAAGTGCCCGCCGAGGATGTCGTATCGGCCGTCACCACCGCGCTCGAGGTCGGCTACCGCAGCATCGACACCGCCGCTGTCTACGGAAACGAAGAGGGCACCGGCCGTGCGATCCGGGAATCCGGCCTGCCCCGCGACGAGATCTACGTCACCACCAAGCTGTGGAATTCCGAGCAGGGCTACGACTCGACGCTGCGCGCGTTCGACGCCAGCATGCAGCGGCTCGGCCTGGATTACCTCGACCTCTACCTCATCCACTGGCCGGTGGCCGCCGCCGACCGGTTCGTGGACACCTTCCGTGCCTTCCAGGCGCTGAAGTCCCAGGGCCGGGTGC
Organism: Nocardia gipuzkoensis; assembly: GCF_021183645.1. NCBI lineage: Bacteria > Bacillati > Actinomycetota > Actinomycetes > Mycobacteriales > Nocardiaceae > Nocardia > Nocardia gipuzkoensis. The sequence continues at coordinate 3,700,224 of NZ_CP089225.1, forward strand.
GCTCGATCGGCGTCTCGAACTTCACGGTCGCGCACATCCAGCGGCTCATCGCCGAGACCGGCGAGATCCCGGTGGTGAACCAGATCGAGCTGCACCCCAGGTTGGCGCAACGCGAGCTGCGCGAGTTCCACGCCGCCAACGCGATCGCCACCGAGGCGTGGAGCCCGCTCGGGCAGGGCACGCTGCTCGAGGAGAGCGCCATCAGCACGGTGGCCGCCGAGCTCGGTCGCACTCCCGCGCAGGTGATCATTCGCTGGCATCTGCAGCTGGGCAATGTCGTCATCCCGAAGTCGGTCACGCCGTCGCGGATCGCGGAGAACTTCGACGTGTTCGGTTTCGAGCTGAGCCCGCAGCAGATGGACGCGATCAACGCGCTGGACACCGGTGCGCGCCTCGGTGGCGATCCGGACACGTTCACGCTCGGTCTGATCGACTGACGTTTCGGTCGGCGGGTGCGGCGGTCAGCGCAATCCGAGATGTTCGGTGAGTTCGAGCGCCGCCGCGCGTCCCGCGCGATTGGCGCCGACGGTGCTGGCCGACGGCCCGTAGCCGATCAGGTGGACGCGCGGGTCGGCGGCTACCTGCGTGGCCAGCCGGCCCGTCATGGTGATGCCTCCGCCGGGTCCGCGCAGTCGCAGTGGTGCGAGGTGGTCGAGGGCGCTGCGGAACCCGGTCGCCCAGAGGATCACGTCCGCCTGCTGAAAGGTTCCGTCGGCCCAGCGCACCCCGCCGGATTCGATGCGCTCGAACATCGGCAAGCGGGTGAGCGCGCCGCGCGCTTGTGCCGCGCGTAGGCGGTCGTCGAGCCGCAACCCGGTGACCGAAACCACCGACCCCGGCGGCAACCCGCGCCGCACCCGGTCTTCGACTATCGCGACCGCGGCTCGCCCGGCCTCCTCGGCGAAAGGGCCCTCCCGGAAGCGCGGCGGTGTCCTCGTCACCCACGTTGTCGTGGTGACCTGGGAGATCTCGTCCAGCAGCTGTACCGCCGAGATGCCGCCACCGACCACGACGACGTGCTTGCCCGCGAACTCCGCGGCGGTGCGGTAGTCGTGGGTGTGCAGCTGGCGGCCGGTGAAGGCTTCCGCTCCGGGGTAGTGCGGGACGAACGGATGTTCCCAGGTGCCGGTGCAGTTGATCAGGCCGCGCACCCGGATGGCTGCGGCGGCGTCGGTTTCCGCGTTGAGCACCGCGCCGTGGGCGGCCGGGTTGCCCTCCAGGGGCCGATCACACACCACGGTGACCGATACCTGTCGGTGTACGCGCAGGTCGAAACGCTTTTCGTACAGCTCGTAGTAGCGCGGCACAGCGGTGGCCGCCGGTGCGGACGACGAGCCCGGCGGCAAGGTCTCGGCGAACGGCATTCCGGGCAGATCGTGCACCTTGTTCACCGTTTCCAGGGTGAGCGATGGCCAGCGGAACTGCCACGCGCCGCCGGGCCCGGGGGACCGGTCGACCAGCAGAAAGTGCCGCTCGGGACGCAGTCCCAGGCGTTGGAGGTGATATCCGGCCGACAGCCCCGCCTGACCAGCGCCGATCACCAGGATGTCGAAGTCGGTCGGCACAGCCGGTGATCGTATCGCCCGGCGCGGAAAAGGTGACGGGCTATGGCAGAGTGAAGAGACCAGATGGACCGTTCAGCCGGGGAGGTCGCATGCTCGGGGTCAGCCGTGACGGTGACGTTGTCACCATCGAACTACGGCGGGAGGAGCGTCGTAACGCGCTCAACTACGAACTCGTGACACTGCTGCGCGAGGCGGTGCTCGCCGCGGTCGCCGACGAGGCGCGGGTCCTCGTGGTGACGGGGCGCGGCCCGGTCTTCAGCGCGGGCGCCGACCTGTCCGGGGTGTACTCCGACGATTTCCTGTCCGGGCTGCTGGAGATGCTGCACACGATCGAATCGGCGCCGATCCCGGTGATTTCGGCCATCAACGGCGCCGCGATCGGAGCGGGCGTGCAGCTGGCGCTCGCCTCGGATCTGCGAGTGATCTCACCGGAGGCGTATATCGCGGTCCCCGCCGCGAAACTGGGCATCAGCGTGGACCGGTGGACCGTGCGCAGGCTGGTCGCGCTGATCGGTGGCGGTCCGGCGCGAACCGTGCTGCTGGGCGCCGAACAGATACCGGCCGACGACGCCTACGCCTTCGGGTTCGCCAACCGGATCGGCGGATTGGCCGACGCGCAAGCCTGGGCCAAGCAGATCGCGGCGCTGGCCCCGTTGTCGCTGCGGCACATGAAGCTGGTGCTCAACGATGACGGAACGCGCGATCCGGAAACCGCGCAGCAGCGGGCGGCACTGGAGGCCGCGTGGACGAGCGAGGATGCCAAGGAGGGTCGTTTGGCCAGGCAGGAAAAGCGTCCGGCGAAGTTCGTGGGGCGATGATGGACATCAGACGTATCGGAGGCGCGGCCGCGGGTGCGCTCGGCATCACCTGGCTGGTCCGGGCGGTGTGGGACATCCCTTCGGCGATGGGCGCTTCGATCTCCGCCATCCAGCCGCACGCGGTGGGCGCGACGACCTATCGCGATCGCCAGTTCCACAACACCGAGCCCAGTATCCAGATAGCCGCGGGTTCGGCTCCCTCGCTGCTGGTCTCGGCCCTGACCCGGCGCAACGCGGGCAGGCCGCGTGGCGCCATTCCGTTGCAGACCCCGCAGCAGCCCACGGCGGCGGCCGCGCTCGCCGTCACCTGGTACGGCCACGCGACGACGTTGATCGAGGTCGACGGGTACCGGATTCTCACCGATCCGGTGTGGAGCGAGCGAGTTTCGCCTTCGCCGCTGGTCGGGCCGGCGCGCCTGCATCCGGTGCCGCAACCGCTGGCCGATCTGCCCCCGATCGACGCGGTGATCATCTCGCACGACCACTACGACCACCTGGACAAGGAGACGGTCCGAGAGCTGACGGCGCGCCAGAGCGCGCCGTTCCTCGTTCCGATCGGCATCGGCGCCCACTTGCGGCACTGGGGTGTCCCGGAGGATCGGATCGTCGAATTGGATTGGGGCGGTTCGGTTTCGCTCATCGAGCTCGGCCGGGACCGGGACGGCGTGGATCTGGTGATCACCTGTACGGAGGCGCGGCACTTCTCCGGACGCGGCCTGCTGCGCAACACCACCCTGTGGGCCTCGTGGTCGATCGTCGGTCCCACACGGCGTGCGTACTTCGGCGGCGACACCGGCTACACCAAAGCGTTCGCCGCGGCGGGCGCCGCGCTCGGCCCGTTCGATCTGACGCTGCTGCCGATCGGCGCCTATGACGAGCGCTGGCCGGATGTGCACATGAATCCCGAGGAGGCGGTCCGGGCACACGCCGACCTGTGTGGCGGCGATCCCGGCCGCGGCCTGCTGGTGCCCATCCACTGGGCGACGTTCAATCTCGCCTTCCACGGGTGGTCGGAGCCGGTCGGGCGCATGGTGGCCGCGGCGCGGGCGGCGGGTACCGCGGCCGCGGTGCCGATGCCCGGGCAGCGTGTGGACCCGTCGAGTGCCCCACCTGGGGATTCTTGGTGGGAGAATGTTGGGTGAACGACTCCGGCTGATCGACGACAGGAAGGATTCACCACGATGAGTTTCGCGGATACGGTCAAGGGCCTGGTCGGCAAGGGAAGGGACGCGGCGGCCAAGAACTCCGACAAGATCAACCAGGCGGTCGACAAGGCCGGTGACTTCATCGACCAGAAGACGCACGGCAAGTACACGGACAAGATCGCGAAGGGCAAAGAGGCCGCCAAGAAGGTGGTCCCGCCGGATCAGTCCGGACCGCACGCCTGAGCGAGCGGCGGAGACCGCGTCCGGGTCTCCGCCGCTACACTTCGGATATGGCGGCCCGCCGCGCGTTCGGTGGTATCGAGGTTGACCTGAGCAACCTCGACAAGGTGCTGTATCCGGCCACCGGCACGACCAAAGGCGAAGTCATCGCCTACTATTCGGCGATCGCGCCTGCCATGCTGCCGCATATCGCCGGGCGGGCGGTCACCCGGAAGCGCTGGCCCAATGGGGTCGACGAACCGTCCTTCTTCGAGAAGAATCTTCCGTCGCACGCGCCGTCCTGGATCGAGCGGCGCACGCTGCGGCATTCCGATCGCAAGGTCCACTACCCGCTGATCGATTCCGAAGCCGGGCTGGCCTGGCTGGCGCAGCAGGCCGCGCTGGAAATCCATGTGCCGCAGTGGCGTTTCGACGGCGACGAGATGGGCGCGGCGACCAGGCTGGTCTTCGACCTGGACCCGGGCAAGGGCGTCGGGCTCGCCGAATGCGCCGAGGTGGCGCTTGCGGTGCGCGAGATGGTCGAGGGCATCGGTTTGCACGCCTTCCCGGTCACCAGCGGCAGCAAGGGCATTCACCTCTACGTGCCGTTGGATCGCGAGCTGAGCCCGGGCGGCGCGTCCACGGTGGCCAAGCAGGTGGCGACGAATCTGCAACGGCTGCACCCGGACCTGGTCACGTCGACGATGGCGAAGGCGGCTCGCGGCGGCAAGGTCTTTCTGGACTGGAGCCAGAACAACCCCGCCAAGACCACGATCGCGCCCTACTCGTTGCGGGGGCGGCCGGAGCCGAACGTCGCCGCCCCGCGCACGTGGAAAGAGATCGAGCACCGGAAGAAGCTGCGGCACTTGCGGTTCGACGAGGTGCTGGCCCGGTACCGATCGGACGGCGATCTGCTGGCGGAGCTGGATCCACCGCCGGCGCGGCGTGCTTCGTCCTCGGTGCAGGCAGGACCGGACGCGTTGAGGAAGTATCGCTCGATGCGTGATCCGGCCCGCACGCCGGAGCCCGTCCCCGCCGAGGCGCCCGAGCCGGGGACGAACAATCGCTACGTGGTGCAGGAGCATCATGCGCGGCGGCTGCACTGGGATGTGCGGCTGGAGCGCGACGGTGTCCTGGTGTCCTGGGCCGTGCCGAAGGGCCCGCCGACCTCGCCGGAGCAGAATCGCCTCGCGGTGCACACCGAGGACCATCCGATGGAGTATCTCGACTTCCACGGCGCCATCCCGAAGGGCGAGTACGGCGCGGGTGAGATGACGATCTGGGACTCCGGCACCTATGAGACCGAGAAGTGGCGCGACGACGAAGTCATCGTCCGGTTCCACGGCAAGCGGCTCACCGGCCGGTACGCGCTGATCCAGACCAACGGCAACCAGTGGCTGATGCACCTGATGCGTGCGCCCGGCGATGCCGAACCCCAGCAAGAGGCGGACAAGTCGCCGGGCCGGATCATTCGCCCGGCCAATGGGCCCGCGCCGCTGCCGCGCGGACTGGCGCCGATGCTCGCGACTCCCGGCGACGTCACCGAACTCGGCGCCGACGAGTGGTGCTTCGAGACGAAGTGGGACGGCTTCCGGCTGATCGCCGAAATCGACTCCGGCGCGATCACCTTGCGCAGCCGGGCGGGGAACGTCGTGACCGACCGCTATCCCGGCATCGCCGCGTTGCAGCGGGAGTTGTCCGGGCACCGAGTGGTGCTGGACGGCGAGGCGGTCGTCTTCGACGATCACGGCGTGGCGACCCTCGGTCTGCTGCAAGCCGATGCGGCGCGGGCCGCCTTCGTCGCGTTCGATGTGCTGTACCTGGACGGCACCTCGCTGCTGCGCAAACGCTACGCCGATCGCCGCAGGGTGCTCGAGGCGCTCGCCGCGAACGCGCCGTCGCTGGTGGTGCCGCCGCGACTGGACGGCTCGGGCGCCGAAGCCCTGCGCTACAGCCAGGAGCAGGGGCTCGAGGGCGTGGTCGCGAAACGCAAGGATTCGGTGTATCTGCCGGGCAAGCGCGGGCATTCCTGGGTGAAGCAGCGCAACTGGCGCACCCAGCGGGTGCTGATCGGCGGTTGGCGGCGCAGCACGGCGCGGGATTTCAAATCGCTGCTGGTCGGCATTCCGCACGACGGGCGGCTGGTCTACGTCGGCCGGGTCGGCACCGGCTTCGACGAGTCGGACATGCGGGATCTGGCGGGTCGCTTGCGCAAGCTGGAGCGGAAGACCTCGCCGTTCGACAACGACCTCACCGCGGAGGAGCGCAAGGAGGCGGTGTGGGTGACGCCGAAACTCGGTGGCACCGTGCGGTTCATGAACTGGACCGAGACGGGACGGCTGTGGCACCCGGCCTGGCTCGGCGCCGCGCCGCACGCGCGCGAGGCTGGGTAGGGTTGATTCGCGGTTGTTCCCAGCGCGAAAACGAGGAGTGCACGGTGGACTTCAAGAACCTGGCCGGCAAAGCGATGGACCTGGCCCAGAAGAACGCGGACAAGCTGGACGCGGTCATCGACAAGGCGGGCGACCTCGTGGACGAGAAGACGGGCAAGAAGTACGCGAGCCAGGTCGACACCGCCCAGGCCGCGGCCAAGAAGGCCTTACGGGAGCAGTGAACGATCGAACGGGACCCGGCCTCGCCGGGTCCCGTTCTCGGGTCAGTGGCCGCCCGCGAGCAGCGGGGTGATGGTGGCGATATCGGTCACCAGCGTGTGGCCCTGGAATGCGAAGTCGTCGTAGGCCCGCGCCATGGCCGCTTCGTCCCGGCCGCCGACGGCGTCGCTGATCACCACCGGGACGAACCCGAGGTCGGTGGAGTGCGCGACCGTGGGCGCGATGCCGATCTCCAGAGCGACGCCCGCGATCGCGTAGGCGCCGATGCGCAGGTCGCGCAGCATCGAAGCCAGCGGCGTCCCTTCGAACGCCGACATCGACGTCTTGTCGAAGACCACCTCGTCCGCGCGCGGCCGCAGCTCCGGGACCAGTTCGAAGGCCGGGGTGTCGCGCTGCAGGATGAAGCGCACCTCGTCCACCGAATCCACCTGCTGCCAGTTCATCGCCATGCGCAGCGCGAAGGCTCCGCTGAGGCGCTGGGGCAGGAAGAAATGGCGCAGGAAGACCACCGGGTAGCCACCCGAGCGCGCCGCGTCGACCACCCGCACCACGCGCTCGATGATCTCCTGGCCGTCGGGCAACTGGCTGAGGACGCCGACCTGCATGTCGTAGACGATCACCGCCATCCGGTCCGGGGCGCACACGTCGGCGAGTCCTTCGGGGATGTCCAGTCCGTTGCCATGCCGCATACTCGGCTACTCCTCTGCGTTGCGCCCGCGCCGCTCGGGCGGTGGCGCCCGACGGCTATCCGATTGCGCTAGGGGCGTTTTCGTCACCACTGTAGCCAGTCCGGCGGACACCACCGGCGGTGGGTGTGACCTGCGATCGACCGTTGCCGGGGTGGTCGGTGCCGCAGTACCGTTGAGTTCTGGAGGCCGAGTGGTTCGGCGCCGAACGCACCGGAGACACTCGCGCCTCGCCGGGACTGGGGAGGCCCTGATGAAGGATGTTCAGCGAGCGCCTGCCATCGCGTGGGCGAGCAACCGGCCTGTGCGCCCGGCGATTCTGCGGGCCGTACTGGCGGCTCTGACCTTTCTGGTCGCCGCCCTGAGCGCCGCCCCCGCGGCGTACGCCGAGCTACCGCCGCCGGATCTGGACCCGTTCTACGCGGCCCCCGCGAACCTCGCGGACTACCGGAACGGCGCCGTGCTGGATTCCCGCCCGATCGCGCTGTTCGGTCTACCTCTGCCCATTTCGACCTGGCAGGTGAAGTACCGGAGCACCGACGCGAGCGACGATCCCGTCGCGGATGTGGCGACCGTCATGGTCCCGATGCTGCCGTGGTTCGGTCCCGGCGCACGGCCACTGCTGTCCTACCAGGTCCCCGAGGACAGTCTGGGCACGCGGTGCGCCCCGTCGTTCGCGCTGCGCGGCGGCTGGGACACCGGCGCCGTGAACACGCTGATCGACACGCCGTTCATGGCGGAGGCGCTACGCCGCGGGTGGGCGGTGGTGGTCAGCGACTACGAGGGGCCGTGGTCCCGTTTCCTCGACGGGGTGAACTCCGGACGGGGTGTGCTGGACGGTATTCGCGCGGCCCGTGACTTCCCGCCCGCCGGACTCGGACCCGCGACGCCGATCGGCGCTTGGGGCTACTCCGGCGGTGCGTTCGCCACGCTGTGGGCCGCGCAGATACAGCCGTGGTACGCGCCGGACGTCCGGCTCGCGGGGCTCACCTCGGGCGGCGTTCCGGCCGACTGGCCTGCCATAGCGCGTGAAGCTGACGGCACCGTGCAGGCCGGACTGGCGTTGCTGATCCTGTTCGCGCTCGCCCGCAACGATCCCGGCGCTGGGTTGCTGGAGTTGCTCAACTATCGAGGGCACGCGGCGCTGATCGAGAACGGCGCGGCCTGCGGGTCCGATCTGGTGCCGAAGTACGCGGGCGCGCGGGTCGACGACTTCGCCCTGGTTCCGGATCTGCTGTCACATCCGGCCTTCCGGGCCGCGACCGACGCCCAGGAACTCGGCGGCAGCGCGCCCGCGGCGCCGATGTACCTGTATCACAGCCTCACCGACGACGTGATCCCCGTGGCGGGATTCACCGACTTGGTCCGCCGCTACTGCGCGCGGGGAGCAACTGTCACCTCCGTGCACTCGATGCTGCCCACGCACAACCCCGCGGCGATCGGCGAGGCTCCGGGCGCGATGAACTTCCTGGCCGAACGATTCGCGGGTATGCCCGCTGTTCCGGGATGCCGCGAGCGGTAGGCGGGTGAGCGTCCGGGCGCAGTGGTGGGCGCGCCCCGCCGCGGACGAGCGCCGCCGGGCGCACAGACGAAAGCGCACCGAATCACAGTCGATTCGGTGCGCGTCGTGCGGCGGGCACCGGTCAGTTCTGCGGACGGCCGGTGGTGTCCGTCCACTTGGTGGTGCCGGGCTGGGCGGCCAGCGTGCTCAGCAGATCGATACCGGCGATGATCAGAGCCGGTCCACCGACGACGATGGTGCCGATGATGCCGCCGATGCCCGCGCCGGCGAGCACGGTGCCGATACCGATCGGTCCGCCGATGAGGCCGGTCAGTCCGACGAGTGCGCCGATCACCGTGCCGATGAACCCGCCGACCGCGGTGGCGATGCCGAACTGCGACAGGAACGCGTCCATCGCCCGCTGGTTCTCGAACGGGGACGCGACCGGCGTGACCGCCGGGCGGGCCTGCGCCGCGTCCTTCACGACGGTCAGCTCCAGTACCCGGCCCGCGTCGCGCACGGCGTGCGGCAGGGGGTACTCGAGGCCGTCCTGCCGGAAGGCGAGTGGCAGTGTGACCGCGACGTTTCCGGCCGCATCCTTGATGTCGACGGCGCCGCCGCGCACGTCGAACGTGCCCGCGGTGAGCGTCGTGACGATCTTGTTCCCGATCAGCTCGGCCTCGTAGCCGATGTCCGGGACCGGCGCCGCGGCGGGTTCCGCGTGCGTGACACCGGCCCCCACCGTGAGCGCGGCGATGAGTGGGACGGCAGCGGCGGTGACTTTCCGGAGAATCATTTCTCGGTTTCCAATCTTCATCAGGTCTCGAGCAATAGAGAACGCGGCACACGCCGAAATTCCTTCCCCCGTCGGCATGTACGTCCGTAATGTGATCCAGAAGACAGCTACTTCTGAGTGGTAACTGTACTGTGGCTGATGGGGTTTAGGACCTGATTTTCGGGGGTAATCTTCCGGTTTTACCGGCTCTCATGGGGTTATAGCGTCTCGCTATTCAATGCGAACGTAGCGTAGTGGCTGTAGCCGACATGACGGGTCCGCGGCGCTGCGGACCCGTCCTCGATCGAGTTCACGGCGGTTCGGCCACGCCGGTCGTAAGGCCAACTACGCCACTGGCTTTCGTGAGATCGAGCGCGAGCGCGAGTGCGCGGATGCCGTCGTTCCGCTCGAGCGGCCAGGGACTGGGCGGCCGGAAGGGTGGCGCGACCAGACCTGGAACACCGACCGGAACCGATGGCTGCCGACGCAACGCACAACCGCTGTGCTGAACCCGACGGTCGGGCACCGGTGTCCGCATGCCGGTTCTCGAATCGGATGACGGCCGGCAATCCGCAAACATTCCGTGAACATCGGCGACAGAATTCGCCGGAGGCTTTCTCTCGGGCCTTTCCGGCCCGAGTTCAGAGCAGCAGGTGCAGGGCGACGGAGCCCAGGCACACACCGAAGACCAGCGCGAGCGCGAGCGCGTCGCGGCGGCCGGGAGCGCTGGGGTGGGCGGTGAGCTGCCCGGTGCCGCCGCGCGCGGTGATCGCCTCGCCCAGTTCACCGGCGCGGCGGGTCGATACCGCCATGGCCGCGGTGAGGATGTCGATGAGCGGGTTGTCGGCCGCGCGGGCGAGCATGCCGTCTTTGGGGCGCAGCCGGCGAGCGGCCCGCAGCACCCGGATCTCCTCCATGAGCAAGGGCAGACCGCGCAGGGTGAGGGCGACGACGACAGCCCATTCGTCCACCGGGAGCCGCAGGCGGCGCAACGGCGCGCCCAATTTGGCGAGGGCGGGCGCGATATCGCCCATCGGCGTGGTCCACGCGATGAGGAACGACGCGGCCACCAGGATCAGGGTGAACGTCGCGATCTGCGCGTAGCGCAGCACCGCCGCGCCGCCGACCGGCACGGTGATCAAGCCGCCGACGACGAACAACGCCCAGAACCACCAGGGCAGGCGCGGCAGCGTGCCGAGCGGCAACCGGGCGGTGACGCCGACGAACACCAGGAACGCCGTCATGATCCCGAGCACCGGCCAGGAGGGCAGGAACATCAGCACCAGGCTGATCAGGAACACCCCGATCATCTTGGTGCCCGCCCACAGCCGGTGCACCGGACTGGCGACCGGCACCTGACGCAGCAGAACGGTGCTCATCATCGACCTCCGTGCTCGAATCGCCAGGCGGTTGCACCCGGCGTGCGCAGCGCCCCCGGACCGGACTCGGCCTGCGCGGCGGCTTTGCCCGGCACCGGCGTGACTTCCCAGGCGGATTCCGCGCCCAGGATTCGTCCCGACCGCAGATGCACCGTGCGATCACACACCGCCGCCATGTCGGCCACGTCGTGCGAGATGACGATCAGCGTCAATCCGGAATCCCGTAGCCGCCCGAGTAGCTCCACCACGTCGGCCCGGCCCTCCGGGTCGAGACCGGCCAGGGGTTCGTCGAGCACGACCACTTGGGGATGGCTGGCCACGATGGCGGCGAGCACCACCCGTTTGGCCTGGCCGCCGCTGAGTTCCTCGATCGAGCGCGCGGCCAGCGAACGATCCAGCCCGACCGCGTCCAGCGCTCGCCCGACCGCGCCGGAGCCCGTGGCCCGCCCGCCCCAGTCCGCGATCTCCGCGCCGACGGTCTGCTTCTGCAATTGCAGGCGGGAATGCTGGAACGCCAGCTCGACCCGCCCGATCTGCTTGCTGATCGGCTTCCCGCGCAGGTCGCAGTGACCGGAACTCGGTTCGATCAGACCCGCCATGATCCAGGCCAGGGTGGATTTGCCCGAGCCGTTCCCGCCCACGATGAGCAGCGCCTCGCCCTGCCGGACGGACAGGTCGACGCCGTGCAGGGCGGGCGCTTCCCACGGCGTCGCGCGGTTGTAGACGTGCCGGACGTCGCGCAGTTCCAGAATCGGCTCGCCCATCGGCCTGCGGCGCTCGTCGCGCGCCGGTCGCGGCCACGCGGGCAGGCGCGCGACCGAACGGCCTGCGGCCAAGTGCACCACCCGGTCCGCGGCCGCGGCATCGGCTTCGTGGTGGGTGACCAGTACCACGGCCATCGGGTGCCGCCTCGGCAGTGCGGCCAGCAGTTCCACCAGTTCCCGGCGTCCGTCCGGATCGATCATCGAGGTCGCCTCGTCGGCGATCAGCAGCGCGGGCCGGCGGGCCAGCGCCGCCGCGACCGCGAGCCGCTGCTGCTGCCCGCCGGAGAGCGTGGCGGTCTCTTTGCCGCCCATCCCGGCGAGACCGACCTCGCCGAGCAGTCCCTCGACGTCCACCTCGGCGGCCAGTTGCGCGGACAAGCCCCATACGACGTCGTCGGCGACGAGCACGCCGAGGGTCTGGCTCTCCGGTCGCTGCAGCACCAGAGCCGTCCCGCCGAGCCGCCCGAGCCCGGCCGATCCGGGCCGCCGCACCGATCCCGAGGTGGGCGGCAGCCCCGCCAGCAGCCGGGTCAGCGTCGACTTGCCCGAACCGTTGTGTCCCACCACGGCCACGAATTCGCCGACCTCCACGGTCAGGTCGACGCCGCTGAGCGCCTCGCGTGCCGCGCCGGGGTAGCGGAACCCGGCGTCGCGCAGCGTGACCGGCAGCGGTGCGATGGGCCGGTCGTCGACCGGGGCGTCGAGCCGGTCCGAGCCGGGCAGCCAGTCCAGCCGGTCCAGCACCGAGCCGAGGACATACCAGGAGAACACCCCGGTGGCCACCATGCCGAGCGCGACGCCGCCGCCGATCCACAGCCACCACCAGCGCAGCACCGAGTCGGCCAGTTCCGCCGCGAGCTGCCCGAGCGAAGCCAGCTGCACTTGGGCGGCGAGATCCTGCAGACCGCGCGCGAGATTGCGGATGTTGTCGAAGAACAGGTTGCGCGCGCTCGACAGTGCCAGCAGCGACCCGATGGCAAGCGCGGCCCACGCCAGCCCGGCCAGCAGGGAAAGGCCGAATACCGCCACGACACCGCCGCGGCGTCGCTTCACGCTTCCGATGATTCCGCCCATGGTGGCCGCGGCGAGCAATCCCGTCGCCGCCGCCATACCGCCCGCCACGAAGGTGACCAGCGTGGCCGCGATGGTCGCGGTCACCACGGCGCGCGGCCGGAAGCGATGCGCGATCAGCCCGATCGGGACCGCGGCGACCAGATTCAGCGCGGCGGCGAACGGGACCACCGATCCGATGGTCACCAGCCCGACGGTGGCTCCGCCCAGCACGGCGCCGGTGGCCAGCTCGATCGGACGCAGCGGCCCCCGCTGATCCGATTCGCCCGGACGGTCCAGTTCATTCACAGCACAAGTCTGCCAGCCCGGCGGGCGGTGCCGGGTGACGGCGAAATCGAGCGGGGCCTTCGTCGATCACGAGACCGGAGTCAGCGTGTAGTGCCGGGGGTCGAGGCGACGGGTGCGGCGGCGGTAGCTGGTCTGCGAGCCGGGCCAGTTGTTGGTGATGCGGCCCGCGGAGTTGCGGTACCAGCTCGAGCAGAAGTTCCACGGGGTGCGGGCCAGGCGTTGCTGGAGCGCGGTGTTGTAGTCCTCCTCCAGGTCCGCGCGGACGTCGACACAGTGGCCGGGATGGTCGGCCAGCAACTGCACGGCCTGGCGGATATAGCGAGCCTGCGACTCGATCATGTAGATGATCGAGCCGACGCCGAGATTGGTGTTGGGCCCGTAGACGAGGAAGAGGTTCGGGAAGTCCGGCACCGTGATGCCGTAGTACGCGTGCGCGCCGTCGGCCCAGGCGTCGGCCAGCTTGCGGCCCCCGCGGCCGTAGATGTCCATCGGCCAGAGGAACTCCGTGCCTTTGAAGCCGGTGCCGTAGATGACCACGTCCACCTCGTGCAGCGCTCCGTCGGCGGTGCGTACGCCCTGCGGGGTGATCTCGCTGATGGCGGTGGTCTCCACCCGCACGTTCGGCTGGGTGAGCGCGGGGTAGTAGTCGTTGGAGAACAGTGCGCGCTTGCACCCGATCGGGTAGTCGGGGGTGAGCTTGGCTCGCAGCTGCGGGTCCTCGACCTGTTCGGCCAGGTGCCGGGAGGCGATGCGGGCCACCCACCGCGCGATCGCGGGCACCTCCACCAGCCCGAGCGAGACGAACTCGGCGATCGACCACCACCCGAACCGCTCGGCCAGCAACGCGCCCGGCACCCGCGCGAACAGTTTGTGCTGGATCGGCGAGTAATCGGTGTCGAACTTCGGGATCACCCAGGCGGGCGTGCGCTGGAACAACGTGAGCCGGGCGACTCGGGGCTGGATCTCCGGGATGAACTGGATGGCACTGGCCCCGGTGCCGATGCAGGCGACGCGTTTGCCGCCGAGGTCGACCTCGTGGTCCCACTCGGCCGAATGGAACGACGGGCCCGCGAACGTCTCGACGCCGGGAATGGCGGGCAGAGACGGCCGCGACAGCTGACCCACCGCCGAGATCAGCACGTCCGCGATCCAGCTGCCCCCGTCGGCGGTGCGGACGGTCCACCGGCCGGTGGCGTCGTCGAATTCCGCGTCGGTGACGCTGGTGCCGAAACGGATCGCCGCCAGCACGTCGTGCCGCTCGGCGACGCCGCGCAGGTATCGGTGAATGGCGGCACGCCCCGAGTACCGCTGCGGCCAGTCCGGCTTGGGTTCGAACGAATACGAGTACAGCGGGGACGGCACGTCACAGGCGGCGCCGGGGTAGGTGTTCTCCCGCCACACCCCGCCGATGTCGGCGGCGCGCTCCAGGATGGTGAAGTCGTCGAAGCCGTTGCGGCGCAGCTCGATCGCCATGCCGATGCCGCCGAAGCCCGCGCCGATGATGAGGATCGCCGGCCCATTGCGCGCTGTCATGTGACACTCCTCACTGCGACCGTAACTGTCTCCACTGTAGGAGCCGCTGTGCCGTGGTATCGAGAAATTCGGCCATAATGTCCGCGTGGAACGGGTGCAGGATCCGGAAATCCGCGATTGGAACTTTCCGCGCGGGGTGGCCAGCGTGGCGCTGATGGTCGGCTACGCGGCCGAACACGACGTGCCCGTCGCGCGCATGCTGCAGGGCACCGGCCTCACCGAGCAGCAATTGCGGGATCCGGACGCGCAGATCGACGCACACACCGAACTGGCGGTCATCCGCAATCTCGTCCGCGAACTCGCCGACCGGCCCGCGCTCGGCGTCGAGATCGGCCGCCGCTACCGGATCACCACCTTCGGCATCTTCGGCTTCGCCTGCGTCAGCAGCCCCACGCTCGGCGAGGCGATCAGCCTCGCGTTGCGCTACCTGGATCTCAGCTTCACGTTCTGCCTGCCGGTCGCCGAGTGGGGCGAGGGCGAGTTCGTCGCGGTGGTGCACGACGAATCGGTGCCCGTGGACGTGCGACAATTCCTCGTCGAACGCGACGTCACCGCCATGCATCAGGTGATGAGCGACCTGCTCGGCACGCCCTTGCCGCTGACGCGGGCCGAATTCCGTTTTTCCGCACCCGCCTATGCGGACCGGATCACGGAGGTGACGGTGGTGCCGCCGCGCTTCGGCATGTCGCGCAACCTGTTCGCGATCGAACCGATGCTGCTGGAACAACCGCTGCCGCAGGCCAACGAGCACACCTGGGCGATGTGCCTGGCGCAGTGCCGGGACTTGGTCCACCGCCGCAGGGCCCGCACCGGCATCGCGGCCGAGGTGCGCGAGCGCCTGGTGCCGCGCGGCGGCGCGGACGGGTTCGCCGCACCACCCGGCATCGACGCCGTGGCGAACGATCTCAATATGAGCACCCGCACGCTGCGGCGCCACCTCGACGCGGCCGGAACCAGTTATCGCGCGTTGCTGGACGAAGTGCGGCGGGCATTGGCGGAGGAAATGCTCACCGCCACACCGCTCTCGGTGAGCGACGTCGCGATCCGGCTCGGCTACGCCGAAGCCTCGACGTTCATCTTCGCCTTCAAGCGGTGGACCGGTAACACCCCGGCGGCCTATCGCCGCGAACGCGTCGTCCGGCGTTAAGCCCCTTCGCCGCGGCCGCTGCGGCTGCCGGTGTAGGCCAGCTCGCGGATCTTGCCGATGGCTTTGGGGAACAGCTCCACCTCGGGCGGGTGATTGAGCATCGGATCGAAGTAGTCCGTCCGGTGCTCGGCGGATTCGGCCGGACGCAGCGTGAGTTCGGCGACCCGCCAGGCGGGTCCGCCGAGGCGGCTGGCGGTGAGGGTGAAGCTCACCAGGTCCTCTTGCAGGTGGGCTTGCATCGATTCGAGCGACGCCGACCCTGGCTGCACGCTGTCCGGCTCGGCGAAGAACCAGGTGGGCGCGGAGTTGTCGATCCGGTAGGGCATCAGGCAGCCGTAGCGTGCGCTGGCCCAGCCGCGCGCGGGGGTGATCACCAGCCTGCCCAGCGGTCCGCGGCCCGTGGTGGCCAGCGCGAAATCCCAAGGCTGGTCGTCATGGACGAGCACTCGGAACGCCAAGCCGAGCACATCCGGCAGCCCGTCCGGCAGCCCGACGCCCTTGGACAACCGCGCGATGACCGCTCGCTCGCCACTGCCGAAGAGCGGCTCGAACTCGGGCTCCGCGTGCAGGCGGCCGGCCAGGTGCAAACCCGTCGGGTGGAACACCCGCGCATGCCGGATCCGTGCTCCGGCCGCGAACGCGTTCTTCACCACTGCGGCTGGTAGATCGACCATGGCGAATCCTCCCGGGTAGGCGTCGTGTGCCTCCCGATTGCCCCGGCTCGTGCCGGGTAAACCGCCCCTCAGACCGGTTGCACGCCGATCCGGCCGCCCAGCGCAACCGTGCGGAAGTGGGTGGTGAGCCGGTGGTCGTCGCCGATGACGTGCAGCGCGACCGCCGGGTCCGGCGCGTAGTCCATGACGTGGTCGGGCATGTCCAGTTCCCACTCGCCGCTCAGCACCGACGCGGTGCTGGGGGCAACCAGCAGCGGGCGGCCCCCGAACGTAGTGGTCGCGGCGGAATGGGCGTGCCCGGTCAGCACAGCGACGATCCGGTCGTCACCGGCTACCAGCTCGGCCAGCCGCTGCGGCTCGGCGAGCGAGATCCCGTCCACGATCGGGCTGAACAGGTGCGCAGGCGGGTGGTGCAGCGCGAGCAGGATCGGCTTGCCCGCAGGGGCCGCACCGAGCACCTCGTCCAGCCATTGGTAGGTCTCGTCGGCGAGCCGTCCACCCGCCTCCCCGGGAACGCTGGAATCCAGCAGCGCGATGGTGAGGTCGCCGATGCGATGCGTGCGGTTGATCGGGGCGTCGGACGCGGGCTCACCGAGCAGGCGCGTGCGGAAGCCCGCGCGGTCGTCGTGATTGCCGGGGATGGCGTACAGCGGGATCTCGGCGTCGAACGCGAGCCTGGCCTCCGCGTACTGCTCGGGTTTGCCGGATTCGGTGATGTCGCCGGTCACCAGGATGGCGTCCGGTCTGCGGCGCAGGCCGGCGATGAACGCCATCACCCGTTGCACACGCTCGGCATTGCGGGTGCCGAGATCGAAATGTGTGTCGCTGACCTGAGCCACCAGGATCATCGGCATTCGCTTTCGCTAGGGGTTCGCTGCACTGCGTCAGAGCGTGCGCGCGCCGCGGCCGCCGCACGTCATCAGGCTAATTGACCTGCGTATTACCCGTCGCCATGACGCTCGCCACCGTGCGAATGGTGCCCCCCGAACTATGTTCGAGATCACATTGGGAAATGCGCGGTCGCCGTCACGCGGATCAGGATGTGGAGCGTTCGGACACCGCGTCGGAGAGCGTGCGCAGGGCGCGCAGGAAAGTGCGGCGGTCCGGTTCGGGAAGCTGCTCGAGTAGTCGGTCCTCGCTCGCCTGGATGTCGCGCTGGGCGCGGTCACGCAGGGCGCGGCCCGCGTCGGTGATCGACACCAGGTTGACCCGCCGGTCCGTCGGGTCCGGTTCGCGCGTGATCAGGCCGCGGCGCTGCAGCTCGTCGAGCACGCCGATGATGCGAGTCTTGTCCGCGCCGATCGCCTTGGCCAGCGCCGCCTGGGTGTAGACGGGTTCGGCGCCCAGTCCGAGGAGGACGGAGTAGCCCCACATCGACAGCTCGTGGCGCTCCAGGATGGGCAGTTCGGCGGCCATGAGCGTCCGGATGAGCGGCGCGATCATCGCGGCGAGATCGGGACGGGCGTTGGGCATGGACCGACGATACTGCTTGGCAAATTGTAAGCCCGCACATACGATAGGCACATGCTTACTAACTCTGTGGAAGAATTGCGGGCCTCGCACGCTCGGTCCGTTCGTTTGAGCGTGGACGTCGTCGCCCGGGTGCGCCCCGACCAGTTGGATGCCGAAACTCCCTGTGCGGGTTGGCGCCTTCGTGACCTGCTGGAACACATGATCGCGCAGAACCACGGCTTCGCCGACGCCGCGCGGGGCGGCGACGATCTCGGTGTCTGGGCCGTTCGCCCGTCCGCCGATCCGGTCGCGGATTACCGCGTCTCCGCCGACGACGTCCTGGCCGCCTTCGCCGCCGAGGACGTCTTCGAGCGCGCGCTGGTGCTCGCGGAAATCCTGCCGGACCAGGGCATCCCCGCCGACCGCGTGATCGGCTTCCATCTGGTGGACAGCGTCGTCCACGCCTGGGACGTCGCGCGATCGATCGGTGAAACGGTCACGCTCGATGCCGCCCTGGCCGACGAGGCGCTGAACATCGCACGCACCGTCCCCGACGGGCCCGAACGCTCCACACCCGGCGCGCCCTTCGCCCCGGCCCTGAGCGCGCCGGGGCACACATCGACCCTCGACCGAATCCTGCTGGCCCTCGGCCGTTCACCGAACTGGCCGAACTGACCCGCTCGAGCGAGTCGGTCAGCCCTGCGGGGTCCCTGCCCTGCTCAGGCCGACGCCCTGGGTGATCCGTCTGGGGATAAGTGTGCGTGAACCGCACGCCGGCGGTGGCTCCCTGAACTGGCGAGCTGATCCGCGCGAGTGGCCCGGCGAAACCTCTCGTGCAGGCCATCGACCCCTCGGATCGGCTGTGTGCCCTGGGCGATCCCACTAGCGATGACCGGAGAACAACCGCGCGGCGGCCGCTCTTCAACTCACCGAGTTGATCCGCGCGGACGGCCCCGCGGCCCGTCCTGCGATGCTCCTGGCCTTGTGCGCCGACAGTGCGTCCTGGGGACAACTGTGCGCGAACTGCGTTCGGGGCCGCTCCCTGGCCAGGCCGCGCTGGTGGCTCGTCGGGCGTGCTGCGGTGCTGCTGCCCCACACCGGGCGGGTGCCCCGAGCGATCTACCTGGGGATGGTTGTGGAAGAACCGCGCGGTGGCAGTCGCTTACCGAACGGGCCGGGTGGATCCGCTCGAGCGGCCCCGGGGGGCGTCGTGAGCCCGTCCCCCCTTGCGCCGGGCTGTGGCCTGGGCAATCCGCCTGGGGACGAGTGTGCGCGAACTGCGTTCGGGGCTGCTCCCCGAACCGGCCGCGTGGGTGGGTGGCTCGGCCTCCTGCGGCGCTTCTGCCCCCGCACGCCGGGCGGGTGAGGGTACCCCTGTGATTCACCTGGGGACGGTCGGCACCGGTTCGCCGCACAGCGTTTTTCGCAGCGGCGATGCCCAGCTGAGGAGACGTGGAGAACGAACGGGGCGGCGGGCTACCGGATTGTGTGCAGGAGTTCGATTGCGTGGTCCAGCGGGGGCGGTGCCGTGGATTCGCCGAGCGGGCGCCAGAAATCGGTGTCGGGATCGGCGGTCAGCGACAGTTCGGGCGGGGTGCGCCACGATGCGGCGAGGGTCAGGCGCCAGGAGTGCAGGTAGGTCCGTTGGTGGGCGCCGGAGCGGTCGAACAGCGGGTCGCCCACGATCGGATGCCCGGTCCAAGCCAGGTGGACGCGGATCTGGTGGCGGCGGCCGGTGACCGGACGCAGCGCGAGCACAGTGTGCGCCGGGCCGCGCAGCACCGTCACGAAATGGGTGAGCGACGGGTAATTCTTGGCGGGGAGCAGGTCGGCGTCGTCGACGAACCAGCGGCCCGCCGAATGGCGGATGCTCTCGCGCGGCGCCGCGATCCGCACCCGGTTCTTCCGTCCCACGCTGAGTGGCAGATCGAACACGCCGGTGTCCGGCAGATCGGTGGCCGCGACGACGGCCAGGTACGCCTTGTCAGCGGTCTGTTTGTTGAACTGCCTGGTCAGCTCGCCGTGCGCGCGGAGTTCCTTGGCGAACAGGATCAGGCCGGAGGTCACCTTGTCGATCCGGTGCACCGGATACAGCGTTTCGCCTGCCGCGGCCGCCAGCTCGACGAGGTCGGTGTCGTGGCGCTCGCCGGTGACGGAGATGCCGGCGGGTTTGTGCAGGGCCAGAATCGCCGCGTCCTCGTCGACGAGGGAACGCGCGCGCAGCTGTGACCAGTCCGTGTCCACCGGACGAGCCTAGGGCGGCGGTCGCGGGCGGGCGGCACGCGGTCGCGGCTACTTGCCGTTCTTGCCGTTGTGACGCAGCAGGTGGGGCCGCAGGCGATTGAAGCCGCGCACCCGGACGCTGCGCAGGTGCCTGATGGTGAATGCCGGGTCGCCCTCCAATGCGGCGGCGGCGTGGTCATCGATCAGGACGGTGCCCGGCCGCGCGACGCCGGTCAGCCGCGAGGCGATGTTCACCACCGAGCCGTACAGGTCCCCGAAGCGTTGCAGTACCGGGCCGTAGGCGACGGCGACGCGCAGATCCGGGGTGCCGCCGACCATCATGGTGGATTCCTGGATGGCGAGGGCGATGCGGGCGGCCTCGGTGGCGCTCTCGGTGGCGAACATGACTTCGTCGCCGACGTTCTTGATCACCCATCCGCCGTTCTCGGTGATGGCGGCGGTGGTGGTGGATTCGAACGCCTCCAGCAGCATGGACAGTTCGTCCGGATGCAGGTGCCTGGTCAGCCTGGTGTAGCCGACCATGTCGGCGAAACCGACGGCCAGTTCGCGGACCGACTCACCCGCACTCGTCCCCGGATCCAGTGAGCGCGACAGCGCCGCGGCGAGATGCCGCCGCCACGCATAGGTGTTCAGCTGCTCGAGCGTGGCGATGGCGCCCTCGGTGGCGGCGCGCACCGTCTCTTCCGGGTCGGCGTCGGGAGCCGCCCGGGCGATGCGCTCCTCGATCTCCGCCAGCACCAGGTCGACCTGCCATTCCGCCAGACGGGCCATGCCCTGGCCGAGCGTGCGCGCGGTCGCCGACTGCTGCCGGGTGTCCGCCGAGGACAACACGGTCAGCTGCTCGAAGTTGCGCACCGCCGCGACATCGGCGTCGGCGTAGTCGACCGCCTCGTCACCGATGCTCGACGGGAAACCGAGCGCCATCCACAAGCGCTTCGTGAGCGCCGTCGTCGTCCCCGACCGCTCGGCGACCTCGGTGCGGTTGTATCGGCGTGCTCCGTCGAGCAGGTAGGACTCGACGACCGACTGCACCAGCTCGGACCTCTCGGTGGCCATGATCGGTACCTTACGGGCCATATCCGACGACTCGGCCCCCATTGGGGGACTTCACATACCGCCGACCACCCGACGTCGGATTCGCTTCCGCGACGACTGCGTTGACGGCTTCCTCGGCGCTACCGGGTAGTGGACGGGGTGCGGCCGCGGAAGGTGCGGCGCAGATCCTCGACCCACCGGTCCGGTATCTCCCACGGGATGAAGTGACCGCCGCGATCGTGGGCGGTGAGGTTGACGTGGTTGTACCAAGCACCGCGGTCGCTGTCGCGAAAGTTCTGCACACGGCGGTCGGTGGTGACGCCGGGCGGGTTCTCGTAGCCGACGAAGGTGATGCCGGTGGGGGCCTCGATGGGGGGCTGCCGGTCGTGCGAGGGGGTCCACGGGTAGCGATGGTTGTTGGCGTAGGTGCGGATCGACGTGCCGATGGAATTGGTGACCCAGAAGATCATCGCGTGGGTGAGCAGGTCGTCCTTGCCGAAGACGGACTCGATGTCGCCGCCGTTGTCACTCCAGCTCACCCAGCGCTGCAGAATCCAGGCGAGCATCCCGGCCGGGGAGTCGGACAAGCCGTAGGCGAGGGTGCTCGGTTCGAGCACCTGTGCTGCCAGGTGGACGGCGAAACGGCGTTCCAGCTCGATGATCCGTGCGTGCACGCCGGGAGGTATGCCTTCGGGAATGGGCCTGCCGCCACTGATGTCCCAGCCCCGGTCGCCGTCGAACAGGGTGAGCTTCTGGCCGGAGCCGATGTGGATGCCGTACAGCTCGGCGGAGTACTTGTGCCCGAGCTGGCCGGTGACCAGCGCGCCGACATCGCACCCCGCCGCGGCGTACTTCCGATGGCCGAGCGTCTCCGTCATGAGGACGTGCCAGAGGTCGGCGACCTTCCAGAAGTTCATATCCGGGTTGTCGGGCAGCGGTGCGGAGAACCCGAACCCGGGGAACGACGGGACGATCACGTCGAACGCATCGGCAGGGTCGCCGCCGAAGGCCCCGGGGTCGGCCAGCGGGTCGATCACCTTCGCCCAGTGCCAGAAGGTCCAGGGCCAGCCGTGAGTGAGGATCAACGGCGTCGGGTTCGGCCCGACGCCCGGCCTGCGCAGGAAATGCACCGGCACGCCTTCGATCTCGACGAAGTAGTGCTCGTAGGCGTTGATGGCGGCCTCCGCCGCACGCCAGTCGTAGCCGGTGCGCCAGTACTCGACCAGCTCTCGCAGATAATCTCGCGAGACACCGTAGGACCAGTCCTCGTTGCCCGCGTCGACCGGCCATCGGGTCAGGTCGAGCCGTACCCGCAGGTCGGCCAGCACCTCGTCGGGCACGTGGAGGGGTGTGGGATCCAGCGGAAATGGCCGTGTCTCGACTCCATGCGACAAAGGATCGTTACTCACGCGAAAAGTATGCTCCGCGACCGGAGAGGTCATCGCACCCCACGGCGCACTCCGATAGCGTCGGGACGAGGGACGGGTCTCTGATCGGAGGACATCGTGGGCAAGACCGGACGAGCTGCCGGGTTCGAGGTCACCGAGGGCGTGTGGGCGCACGGCCTGCCTTATTTCGCGATCGGCTCCGGCCGGCCGCTGGTGTTTCTCCGGTGGTTCAGCCCCGACCACGCGAACCCCCGGGGGTGGATGCGCGACTCCGAGATCAAGACGCTGGGGCCGCTCGCCCGGAACTTCCGCGTCTACGCGGTGGGCCGGGCGCCGGGCATGGCGGAGGGCATCACGATGGGCGAGATCGCCGCCGAGCACGCGGACGCGCTGCGCGGCGAGTTCGGCGAGCCGGTCGACGTGCTGGGCATCTCCTCCGGCGGCTCGGTGGCGCTGCAACTGGCCGCCGATCATCCGGAGGTGGTGCGCCGCCTCGTCATCGCCTCGTCCGGATACCGCTTGGATCCGATCGCCAAGGAAAGCCAGATGCGCTACGCCGAAGCCGCTCTGCGCGGCCGCCGGGCAATGCACCACCTGGCCTCGAGCACCGTATCCTCGCCCGTCGCCGCTCGTTTCGCGGCCGCCGCCATGTGGTTGCTCGATCCGCTGAACCGCCCGGCCGACCCCGCCGACACGCATGCCTTCCTCCGCGCCGAGGACGATTTCGACCTCGGCGACCGCCTCGGTGAGATCCACGCGCCCACGCTCGTCGTCGGCGGCGAACGAGACGCCGCCTACAGCCTCGCCACGTTCCGTCGCACCGCCGACGGGATCCCCGATTCCCGCCTCGTCATCTACCCCGGCGCGGGCCACGTGGCCGCGATCAAGCACCCCCGCTTCGCCATCGACGTCACCGACTTCCTCACCCGGCGCGCCTGAGTGCCCATAAACCGCATCACTGGTATCTCGCCCACGGCGGCGACCTCTCGGCGGGCGAGGGACTGTGCTCGGGCAATGGCTCATGGGACGCCTCTTTGCGCTCGTCGGGACAGTGGAAGTGCGGATCACAATGCTGGGGTGGGCGTCCAATAGCCGGACCGGCGATCGCTCGCGGCGGTGCGGAACGCCGTGTGGAGGCGCTCGGCCAGGCGGCCGGGAGCGGACAGGTCGTCCCAAGTCCAGCGGACGACTGTCCAGCCGAGGGCGCGCAGTTGGTCTTCGCGCAGCATTTCCGCGGTGCCGGCCTCTTCGGCGGGCATCAGGGCTCGCGCCGCGGTCCGGTACTCGGCCTTTCCGTCGAACTCGCCGATCACCCCGAAGTCGGGGAACAGGAAATCGACCCGACCGACGCATATCTCGCTCTCGGAGAACACGCGCGCTTGCACTTCGGGAGCGGGGAAACCTTGCTGTCGCAGCATGATCCGGCTGCGGGATTCTCCGACGCTCTCGCTGCGGCCGTCGAGGAAGTCGAGGACGAGGGCGGCCCTGCGGCATCCCGGCCGGTGCCGGGCCCTGCGGAGATGTTCGCGCAGTTCCGTCGCGGTGGTCAGACCCTGCCGCAAGGCGGAATCTCCGAGAGCGACGGATTGTTCGAAGCGTTCCGAGCGGGCGATATCGAGGACGGTGCGCGCCGGGGTGGTCACTCGGATGTCGTCGACCAGGGTGATCTCGTCCGGCTCCATCTGGGCCGAATGGACCACGAGCCGCCTGCTCAGCCGACCGCCGTTGATCCGGTTCCTGGTGAGATGAACGCGGTCGAGCGGAATGCCCCAGGTCGCCATTCCGTGCAGTACCGCCGCCGAGCAGTGGCTCGTGATGGCGGACTCGGACGTGGACTCCGCGGTCGCCAACGTCATCAGCAGATGCCGCCCGGTCGCGCCGAGACCGGACGCGGGCGAATTCAGATAGTGCCCGGCCCGCAGCCGCTGCCATTTCCCCGTTCGGCACAACCGGTGCAGGGCCTTGTCGGACAGACCGGATGCCAGCGCTTGCTTACGCGAGATCAGTTGCGGTGCTTCCATACGACGATCGTGAGCGACCGGCGTCCTCAGGACACCCATCGCAGGGGCGAATGTGGACAACACGCCTGCTGTGGATAACTCCGGTGCGTTCAGCCCATCTGGGTCATGCCCGCCGCGACCACGCGAGCCACGTTCAGCACTTCGTCGGCGGTGGGCAGCGGCACTCCGTCGAGCGCGTGCAGCCGGTCGGTGCTGGCGATGGCGAACATCGCCGAGACCCAGGCCGCGGCGCACGCACGCAAGGTTCCGGGGCGGACCGGGGCCGGGGCGCTCGCCTGCAGCACCTTGGCGGTCACGTCGAGCATTTGATCGCGCAGGCGGCGCAGTTGCCGTCGCACGTCGGGATGGGTATCGGCCTCCCGCCACAGGATCACCCGCAGCACCGACGAGTGGTGGTCGCGCAGGTTCAGGGCGGCATCGAGATTGACCAGGCTGGTCGCCGGATCGCCCGGCGCCACCACCGTGCCGATGTCATCGATCGGCTGCGCGGGCACCCGCTCGGACATCAAGGCGGACAGGATCGCATCCTTGGTGGGGAAGTAGTAGAAGACGAGTCCTTTGGGGACGCTCGCCGCGGCGGCGACGGCCGCCGTCGCGGTGGCGTCGAATCCTTGTGCCGCGAACAACTTCTCCGCGGCGTCGAGGATGAGCTGCCGGGCGTCGCCGTCGGCCTTGGCGCTGCGGCGACGCCCGGCGCGCCGGGCTTTGGGCATCTGCATCAGTGATGCGGAGCCATGTCGTGCAGACGTCCCGACACGGTCGGCAGCGCCGCTACCGCGACCACCGCCGTCACTACCCCGACCACCCATGCGGTCCAGGATGCGCTGCGGTACTCGGTGAAGTCCATGACCCAGGGGGAGATGAACAGCAGTGCGCCGCACAGGCCCATCACGTAGTCCGCCGCCGCCATCTCGGGGCGGGCCATCTGTGCGAGACCGGTGAGGGCGATGAGCACGCCGAGCACGATCAGCGACCACATGGCGTTGTCGTTGGTGTCCACCCACAGGGGGGACAGTGCGGCGAAGGCTCCGAGCACGACAGCCAGGAAATCTTGCGCGCGGCTCTCGGTGAACATGTGTGCCTCCTCGGGCTGGGAATATGTCCTCTCCTCGGTATAACTCTGATTGACCGCCCGATCAATAGCGGAATGGAAACGATTGCGCGACAGTCGCTCGCCTGCCGCGACGTGACCGTCCTCACAGAGACGTGAACCAAGCAGAGGTTAGGGTGGGCTTCGTCGCACCGCTGGTTTCCGCTGGGAATCGGCGGCGAGTTCCACAGAAGGGATGGCCGTATGACCGCGCCGATCGTGATCGTCGGAGCCGGCCTCGCCGGCCTGCGCACCGCGGAGGAACTGCGCCGCGCGGGGTACGCCGGGGCGCTCGTGCTGGTCGGTGAGGAGTCGCGGTTGCCGTACGACCGGCCCCCGCTGTCCAAGCAGTTCGTGCGCGGCGAGACCGACGACACCACCCTGCGTCCGAGCGAGTTCTACGACGAGAAGCAGATCGAGCTGCGGTTGGGCACCGAAGCGGTCGGCGTGGACACCGCGGCGCGCCGCGTCCGCCTCGCCGACGGCACGACGCTGGACTACGACCAGCTGATCGTCGCCACCGGCCTGCGCCCGCGCCGCCTGCCCGGCTTGCCCGATCTGGCCGGCGTGCACGTGCTGCGCGGCCATTCCGACGCCGTCGCCCTGCGCGCCGATCTGACCGGCGCTGCCACGGCGCTGGTCGTCGGCGCGGGCTTCATCGGCTGCGAGCTCGCGGCGAGTTTCCGGGCACAGGGGGTGGACGTCGTGCTGGTCGAACCGCAGCCGACGCCGCTGGCCTCGGTGCTCGGCGAGGAAGTGGGCGAACTGGTCGCGCGGACGCACCGTGCGGAAGGGGTCGATCTGCGCTGCGGAATCGGCGTGGACACTCTCCTCGGCGACGACGCGGGGCGGGTGCGCGGCGCCCGGCTGTCCGACGGCACCGAGATCGCCGCCGATCTCGTCGTGATCGGCGTGGGTTCGCGGCCGGTGACCGAATGGCTGAGCGATTCCGGAATCGCGCTGGCCGAACCGTCGGCTGGTGGCGGCGTGCTCGCCGACGAGGTCGGGCGCACCTCCGCCGAAGGCGTGTGGGCGGTCGGCGACGTGGCGGCGTGGCTGCACGACACCGGTTCGCGCAAACGCGTCGAACACTGGACCAACGCGGGCGAACAGGCCAAGTTGGTCGCCTGCGCGCTGCTGGGCGCCGAACCGCCCACGGCGGCCCGCGTCCCGTATTTCTGGAGCGACCAGTACGACGTCAAGATCCAGGCCCTCGGCACCCCCGGCGCGTCCGACGAGGTGCACATCGCCTCCGACGACGGCCGCAAGTTCCTCGCCTACTACTCCCAGGGCGGAAATCTCACCGGCGTCGTCGGCGCGGGTATGACCGCGCAGGTGATGAAGGCGCGCGCGAAGATCGCGGCGGGCGCTCCGGTGACCGAGCTGCTGGCGCCCAGCTGAACGCGCCGGTCGCGCGCCAACGTCGCGGCGGGCTGCCGGCGGTTCCGCGGAACGTGCCGGGTGCGTGACAACGCCGCGATCGGTTCGGCCCGGCCGGTGTCCGGCCGCGCGCTCGTGCCGGCTCGAATTCCTGATCATGGTGATCATCGGGAGTTCCGCGCGGTTGCTCGGGCGGACCGGTGGCAGAACTCGCAGCTGGCGGGCATCGGGTCCCGCCTGAGGGCACCGCGCGTCTCGGATCGCGGGCATTCGGCGAAGGCCGGATCCGCCGAGGCCGGGGCGGCTGGTGGCTGTCGCGGAGGGTGCGCCGGGGCATGAGCGGTGTGCGTGGCTGTCGGTGGGGCTGTAATACGGTGGTGCGGTGATCGTCGCGCTCATCGACTCCGGTCTGGGGTTGCTGCCCACTTCCGCCTGGTTACGCAAGTTGCGGCCGGATGTGGATCTGCTGCTGCAACTGGACCCGGATGGCGCGCCGTGGGGGCCGAAGCCGGAGGACTGGGTGGTCGAGCGGGTGGTCGACGCCGCGCGAACGTCGCTCCGGATGGGGGCCGAGGTGATCGTCCTGCCGTGCAATACCGCCAGCGTCACGGCGCTGGAGCACGTGCGTGCGGACGTCGGGCCCGACGTGCCGGTGATCGGCACCGTGCCCGCGATCAAGCCCGCCGCGGCCGTATGCCGGTCGGTGGCGGTCTGGGCCACGGCGGCGACCACGGCGAGCCGGTATCAGGCCGATCTGATCGCGAAATTCGGCGGCGACGCCGACGTGGTGGGCGTGGCGTGTCATGGATTGGCCGACGCCATCGACCGCGGTGATCTGGCCGCCGCCCACGCCGCGATCGCCGACGCCGCCGCGCGGACGCCGCCGGACGTCGAAGGCGTGGTCCTCGGCTGCACCCACTACCCACTGGTGACCGACGCGATCGTGGCCGCCCTGCCGGACGGTGTGCGCCTGTTCGACAGCGCGCAAGCCGTTGCCGCGCAGACCATTCGGCGCATCGACGCGCTCGGCCGCCCCAGTACCGGCACCGGGGAGGTCCGGGTGCTCAACAGCGGCGAGCCCGGCGCATTGCCCGCCAGCGCGGCCGCGTTCGAGTCCGGACGCGTTCTGGGCGCACAAGCGTGAGCCGCCGAGCAGTTCGCAACAGGAGCGCCGTGCGATGACCGACTCGGTGACCGCGGCCGACGTGCAGGCGGCCTTGCGGGAACTGGCGATTCCGGCCGACGCGACGCACCTGCGGCGGTTCTTCAAGACCGGCCCCGGCGAATACGGCGAGGGTGACGTGTTCCTCGGCGTCCGGGTCCCGGCGAGCCGTGGCGTCGCGAAACGCTTCGCGGCGCTTCCGCTCGACGAGGTCGACAAACTGCTCGACAGCGACGTGCATGAGGACCGGTTCGCCGCGCTGGTCATCTTGAACGCCCGATTCGCGGCGGCGTCCAAGCCGCGCTCGTTCGACGATGCCGCCCGCGCCGCCATGGTGGAGCTGTACCTCGCGGCCGTGCGCCGTGGCCGAGTGAACAATTGGGATCTCGTGGACGTGTCGGCGGAGCGCATCGTCGGCCCGTGGCTGCTGGACAAGCCGCGTGACCTGCTGTTCCAGCTGGCCCGGGCCGACTCGCTGTGGGAGCGACGGGTGGCGCTGCTGTCCACTTTCGCGTTCATCAAGGCGGGCGACGCCTCCACCACCTTCGCGCTGAGCGAACTGCTGCTCGGCGACCGCCACGACCTGATCCAGAAGGCGCTGGGCTGGATGCTGCGCGAAGTCGGTAAGCGCGTCGACCGCAGCCTGCTGACCGGCTTCCTCGACCGGCACGCCACGGCCATGGGACGCACCGCGCTGAGCTACGCGACCGAGCATTTACCGCCCGAGGTCCGCGCGGGATACCGCGCGCGCCGACCGTCGCAATCGATCGGTTAATGCCGCGATTCCGGGCGAACGCACAATTGCGTTCGGAATCCCGGTCGGCTCAGAACTGGATCTTCAGGTGGTCGGTCACCGGGTGCGCTTGGCAGCCGAGGATATAGCCGTTCTCGATATCCTCCGGGTCGAGAATTTCGGCGTTGTCCATTTCGACCTTGCCTTCCAGCACCGTGCAAGCGCACGAACCGCATTCGCCTTCCTGGCAGGAATAGGGCACGTCCAATCCCTTGGCCAGCATGATGTCCACCAGGGTCTGCTTGCGCGGCCATTTCAGCTCGTGCACTTCGCCGTCGAGTTCGACCTCGACGGTCGCCGCGTCGGCCGCCTCCTCGTCGGAGACCTCGACCGGCGCCTGATCGGCGAACGGGTCGCCGGCCAGCGAGTTGAACACCTCGGCGTGCGTGCGCGAGCGGGGCACGCCCAGCTGCGCGAGCGCGTCGTGCACGCGGTCCATGAACGGTTTCGGTCCGCACATGAACGCGTCGTAGCCGCGATACGGCGCGACGAGGGTGGCCAGCGCGTCGGCGGTCGGCAAGCCCTGCAGGTATTCCAGCCAGTGGATCACGGTGAGGCGCTGCGGGTGCTTGTCCGCCAGGTCGCGCAGCTCGCCGGCGAAGATCACCGACTCGTGGTCGCGGTTGGCGTAGACCAGCACGATGCGGCCGTTGCCGCGGGCCAGCGCCGACTTCAGGATGGACATGACCGGCGTGATGCCGCTGCCCGCGCCGAACAGCAGCAGATCGTCGTCCAAGTCCTTCGGGGTGAAGACGCCCGAGGGCGGCAGCACCTCGATCAGGTCGCCCGCCTGCACGTTGTCGCACACCCAGTTCGACCCGAAGCCGCCGTCGGTCCGCTTGACGGTCACCTTCGGGCGGTCATCGGTGTAGGGCGAGCTGGCCAGCGAGTAGCACCGCGCCACCGAGCCGGTCAGGTCGCTGGGGATGCGCAGGGTGAGGAACTGTCCCGGCTGGTAGCGGAACTTCTCGGCCAGCTCGTCGGGAACGTCGAAGACCAGGGAGCGGGTGTCGGCCGTCTCGGCGATGACCGCGGACACCCGCAGCACGACCGAGCGCGAGCCGTGTGGAACCTCGACAGTGGTCATGTCGTCCTCTCGAACCTGGCATGGGCATTCCGCGACGCCAAAACTAGAACGTGTTTCAGTTTCATCGTACGTCGGTGGTCGCCTGACGGACAAGCTGGGCTTCGAGACCGGCGATCAGCACGTCCATGCCGAAGTCGTAGGAATAACGTCCGCGCAGGTCGCCGATATAGCGAGTAGCCCGCTCGACAACGGGGGGCAGTGTGACGTCGGCCGGTGCGGAGCGGTCGCGCGGGTTCACCCGGCTGCGACCGAACAGGTAGGTGTGGATCGTCGCGTAGGCGGCCAGTATGTTGCGGTCGCCGAACCCCGCGTCATCGAGGATGTCCATGATCGCGGCGATCAGGTCCAGCTGTTTGCCGAGCATCTGCTCGATCAGGATGTCGCCGAGACCGGGATGCTTGCGCAGCTTCTCGTCGATCTGGTCGACGAGGTCGCGCAGCCGGTGCTGCCACGACTCGGATTCCGGCGGTGGTGTGCGCACTCCGGTCAGCGCCGCGCTGGCGACGAGGTCGAGCAGCTCGCGCTTGTCCGCGACGTAGTAGTAGGGCGCCATCGGGGAGACGCCGAGTTCGCGGGATAGTCGCCGCATCGACAACTTCTCCACGCCGTCCTCGCGAACCACCCGCAGCGCGGCCTCGACGATCTCGGACTCCGACAGTGTTCGATTCGTGGTGCTCGCGGGCCCTCCGTGGTTACGCAAGCTTCCGCCTCCGGGCCTGATGCTCGCACCACGGCGTGCTGCCGCCCCCGTTCGCCTGCATTCGTCCGACTCCCATGCCACCTCTACCAGGGCGGGCGCGTGCCGCCCGTCACATTCCGTTCAGCTGCTTGCCACCCGCAGTCTAGAGCGCCGGGTATGGACCCCGTCGCCGCCTGTTCCCCTCGGTGCGCGGCCGAATCAGCCGGTCGTCCCGGGTGCGCGGCGGCCGGAATGCGGCGATCGCCGGTTCGGTGACTGAAACCTGTTGTTTTGTCAGTTTATGACGTTATTGTGTGAGCACGGACTGCACCGGGCAGTCCGGCACACGGATCGTCCTCGCGGAGGTAGCCATGCCGGAATACGGGTCCATCGGACACGCCGACACCGACAACACCGGACGGATGGAGACCGCCGCGGCGCGGTCGGCCGAGGAGACGCCGCTGGTCGAGGAGAGCCTCATCGAAGAGGTGTCCATCGACGGCATGTGCGGCGTCTACTGACAGGCGGTCGAGAACCATGCTCGATCTCGATAACCGCTGGCAGCTGCACCCGCGCGTGGCGCTGCGGCCGGAGCCCTTCGGCGCGCTGCTCTACCACTTCGGCACGCGCAAACTCTCCTTCCTGAAGAGTCCGCGGATCGTCGAGATCGTCCGCTCGTTGCCGGAGCACGTCTCGGCCCGCACCGCGCTGCGTGCCGCGGGCGTGCCGGAGGCCGGTACCGCGGCTTACGCCGAAGCGCTGACACAGCTCGCCGATTCGGAGATGATCGTCGGCGCACCGGCCGGCGCACCGGCGGTAGCGGCCGCTGCGAGCGCGGCTCCGGCGCCGTCCACGGCGGGGGTGGTCCCGCCGTCGGACGCGGCGGTGCGCCTGGTGGACCGCTTCGAGTCCGGTCTCGCCGCGCCGATCTGCCTGACCTGGGAACTCACCTACGCCTGCAACCTGTCCTGCGTGCACTGCCTGTCCTCCTCGGGCCGGCGGGACCCGCGCGAGCTGAGCACCGAGCAGTGCAAGGCGCTGATCGACGAGTTCGAGCGCATGCAGGTGTTCTACGTGAACATCGGCGGCGGCGAGCCCACGGTGCGCCCGGACTTCTGGGAGCTGGTCGACTACGCGACCGCGCACCATGTGGGAGTGAAGTTCTCCACCAACGGGGTTCGGATCACGCCCGAGGTCGCGGCCCGGCTCGCGGCCAGCGACTACGTCGACGTGCAGGTGTCGCTGGACGGCGCCGACGCGGCGGTCAACGACGCAGTGCGCGGTCCCGGCTCCTACGACATGGCCATTCGCGCACTGGAGAACCTCGCCGCGGCGGGTTTCCGGGACGCGAAGCTGTCGGTGGTGGCCACCAGGCACAACATCGAACAGCTCGACCAGTTCCGGGCGATCGCCGAAAGGTACGGCGCCACCTTGCGTCTGACCAGGCTGCGGCCGTCGGGGCGGGGCGCGGACGTGTGGGACGAGCTGCACCCGACTCCCGGCCAGCAGCGCGTGCTCTACGACTGGTTGCTGCGCAACGGGGAGGGCGTGCTCACCGGCGACTCGTTCTTCCACCTGTCCGCGTTCGGACAGGCGCTGCCGGGCCTGAACATGTGCGGCGCCGGGCGGGTGGTCTGCCTCGTCGACCCGGTGGGCGACGTCTATGCCTGCCCGTTCGCCATTCACGACCGGTTCCATGCCGGAAACGTGGTGGCCGACGGCGGTTTCGGCGCCGTATGGCGGTCCTCGGAACTGTTCGGGGAGTTGCGCGAGCCCACCGGCGGCGGCGCGTGCGCGTCGTGCAGCCACTACGACGCCTGCCGGGGCGGCTGCATGGCGGCGAAGTTCTTCACCGGGCTGCCCGCCGACGGACCGGACCCGGAGTGTGTCCAGGGCTACGGCGAAGCGGCGCTGGCCGACACCGCGCGGATGATCCCGCGTTCGTCGGTCGACCACTCGCGCCGGGTCGCGCCGCGGGCGGGCGGGCGCAAGGGCGGGCCGATCCCGTTGACGCTGAGCGTGACGCGCCCGGCCGGATTCTCGCCGGACCGGCGTCCGTCGCGGGCCTGCGACGAAAGTCCGCTGGCATGACGCCACTTAGTTTGCTGGAAGTATGCTAAATGCCCGGATTCGGCTATCGCCCGGTGTGCTACCGGGTGATAGCCGCCGCGTTGCCGGATGCTGGGACAGGCCCGTTGGCGAACTCCCGGCATCGGCGGCGGGGCGGGTCGCTTCCGGTGGCGGGCCGGTTTCGCCCGGAATTCCGGCGATTTTTCCGGACTGTTGATGTCCGCACCCGAAACTCCGCCTAGCATGCCAGGAATGCGCCATGATCGCCTGCCCGATGGATTCGGGGTGCGGATCGATCCTCGGGTACGCGCATACTCCGGTGGGCGGGTCCTGATCGGCGGTTCGCCTGCCCGGTTGCTGCGACTTGCCCCGGAGGCCGCCGAGATGATCGGCGACGGGTACCTCGAGGTGACCGGCCCGAAGTCCGCTGTCGTTGCCAGACGGCTGCTCGACTCCGGAGTGGCCAATCCCCGCCCCCGGCTGCTGCCTTCGCCGGAGGACGTCACCGTCATCGTGCCGCTGCACAACAACGCCGAGGGGCTGGCGCGGCTGCTGGCCGCGCTGCGCGGGCACAACGTCATCGTGGTCGACGACGGGTCCGATCAACCGGTCCGGATCCCGCGCAACCGCGGCACCCGCTGCCGGGTGACCGTGCTGCGCCACGACCGCAAGCAAGGGCCCGCCGCCGCCCGCAACGCCGGTTTACGGGCGGCGACAACCGACTTCGTCGCGTTCCTGGATTCCGACGTGGTGCCGCGCAGCGGATGGCTGGAGGTGATGCTCGGCCACTTCAGCGACCCGGGAGTGGCGCTGGTCGCCCCGCGGATCGTCGCGCTGGACCCGGAGTCCAACGCGCTGGCGCGCTACGAGCACACCCGCTCCTCGCTGGACCTGGGCCGGCGCGAGGCGGCCGTGCACTCGCGCGGACTGGTGTCCTATGTGCCGAGCGCGGCGCTGCTGGCACGGCGCAGGGCCCTGCTGGGACAAGGCGGCTTCGACGAGTCGATGCACGTCGCCGAGGACGTCGACCTGTGCTGGCGGCTGGAGCAGGCGGGCTGGCGGCTGCGCTACGAGCCCGCGGCGCACGTGGCGCACGACCATCGGGTGTGCTTCCGGGCCTGGTTCGGCCGAAAGCTGTTCTACGGCACCGGCGCCGCGCCGCTGGGCGAGCGGCACGCGGGAACGGTCTCACCGCTGTCGGTGCCGTCCTGGACACTGCTGGCCGCCTTCCTGTTCGCGACGCTGACCAAGTGGGGACTGCTCGGCGGCGTCGTCACCCTGATCACCGCGCTGGCCCGGCTGCGCCGCGTCTTCGCCGGGCTGGACAACCCCACCCGGATCGCCTCGATCTACTTGGCGCGCGGCTTCTTCGCCGGGCTGTGGCGTCTGGCCTCGGCGATGTGCAGGCACTACTGGCCGATCACGCTGCTGGCGATGGTGGTGTCGCGGCGCATCCGGCGGATCGCGGTGACCATGGCCATCGCGGACGGACTGGCCGACTGGTTCACCCACCGCGACGCGGGCGGCCTGGATCCGGTGCGCTACGTGGCCTACAAGCGGCTCGACGACATCGCTTACGGCACCGGCCTGTGGCTGGGCGCCTTCCGCGCCCGCAGCCTGGAGGCGCTGAAACCCACCACACCGTCGCGCTGAGCCATCCGGACCACCCGCGATGACCTGATCCGGCCCGCACCGGCGCCGCGCCGAGATACCGAACGGGAGTCCGAATGGCCGACACGCTCATCGTCGGGGGCGGTACCGCCGGGTGTGTCCTGGCGGAGCGCTTGAGCGCCGATCCGGCGCACACGGTGCGCCTGCTCGAGGCCGGCGCCCTGTGGGTCGGTCTGGACGCGATGCCCGCCGAGTTGATGGACGCGGCCGCGCTTCCGATCGGTCCGGAG
The DNA here is from genome assembly GCF_021183645.1 of Nocardia gipuzkoensis. NCBI lineage: Bacteria > Bacillati > Actinomycetota > Actinomycetes > Mycobacteriales > Nocardiaceae > Nocardia > Nocardia gipuzkoensis. The sequence continues at coordinate 3,734,703 of NZ_CP089225.1, forward strand.
GCGCAGTGGCTGTGGCGTTACGAGGTGGTCCTCGCGGACGACCCGCCGGTGCCGGGAACCATCGTGCGCGGCAGGCTGATCGGCGGCTCGGGGGCGGTCAACGGCGGTTACTTCGTCCGGGCCGCGATGGCGGATTTCGACGCATGGACCCGCGTGCTCGGCGGTTCGGACGCCTGGTCGTTCGCATCCGTGCTGCCGCTGTACTGCCGGATCGAGCGGGACCTGGACTTCGGTGATCAGCCATGGCACGGTGACCGCGGCCCCATTCCGGTGCGGCGCGCGCCGGACCCCGCTCCGGTCAGTGCGGCGTTCGCGCAGGCGTGCCTGACCGCCGGATTCGCCGAAGTGCCGGATCTCAACGCGCCCGGCAGCGGTGAGGGTGTCGGGGCGGTGCCGTGCAATTGCGACCAGGGCAGGCGGATCGGCCCCGGGGTCGGCTATCTGCTGCCCGCGCTGTCGCGCCCGAACTTGACCGTCGCCGCGGAAACGGTCGTCACGCGCATCCGCTTCGACGGGACGCGGGCGGTCGGCGTGGAGTGCGTGCGCGACGGCGAGACCGGCATCGAGTGGGCCGACCGCGTCGTGCTCTGCGCCGGCGCGATCGAGTCGGCCGCGCTGTTGCTGCGCTCCGGCGTCGGCGACCCGCGACAGCTTCGCGCACTGGGCATCCCCGTCGTGCACCCGGCCCCGGTCGGCGCCCGGTTCAGCGACCATCCCGAGGTGGGCATCTCCTACCTGCTCGATGTGGCCGAACCGCCGGCCGTCCCGCTGGAGACGGTGCTGGAAGTCGACGACGTCGAAATCCGGCCGTACGCGGTCTCCTTCACGCCGGGGGTGCACCGGCTGGGCGTCACGCTGATGCGTCCGCGGTCGGCCGGGGTGCTGCGATTGCGATCTGCCGAACCGGATGCCGCGCCGCTGATCGACTATCGCTATCTCGCCGCGGAGCAGGATCGTGCCCGGTTGCGCGACGCGGTGGCGACGGCAGGCGGGTTGCTGCGAGGAATGAACGCCCGGCCGGTCGATCCGATTCCGGAGCCCGCGGATCTCGGCGCCTGGCTACGCGCGAATCTCGCCACTTCGCAGCATTTGTCCGGGACCTGCCGAATGGGACGGGAAAACGACGAGGCGGCGGTGGTGGACGAGATGTGCCGAGTGCACGGCGTCACCGGATTGTCGGTCGTGGATCTGTCCGTAGTGCCGGTGCCACTCGGTCGTGGACCACAGGCCACGACCATGATGATCGCGGAAAAGGCGGCCGCGTACCTTACCTCGTAAAGTGAAAGGCGATTGGGTCACAATTTACCGGGATGGGAATCGGTGTGACCTGGCGGACAAACCCCACCATCGGTCGGTACCGCCCTGTATACGCCGGTACAGTTTGGGGCGGAAAGAAAGGCAAATGGTCAGCAACATCGCAGGTGGGCGACCCCCACGGCAGGGCGTGGAGCCGGGCGCCCAACTCGGTGCGCTCGAAGTCTACGCCGCGCAGGCGCACGGATATCTCAGCGCGGGTGGCGATCAACTTGCCCGGCTCGCCGGTTTGCTGCGCCCCGCCGTGCTGGAGTCCTGGCTGCGCAGTGTGCGCGACGGGGTCGACCCGATGGATGCCCTCGACGGCCGCGGCCTGCGCGGCGCCGATCTGCAGCGCTATCTCCAGGCCCATCCGATCGCCGCGCTGATGCCACTGATCGACAAATTGCTCGTACAGGACGTAGCCAGAACGGGTTTGATCGTCGTGATCGCCGATCAGTTCGGCCGGGTGCTCTCGGTGCACGGCAACGCCGAGCAGGTCGCGGCGGCCGCCGAGATCGGCCTGCGCGCCGGTGACGATCTGAGCGAGCGCCGCATCGGAACCAATGCGGTCGGCTTGGTGGTGCGCACCGGTCGCGCCGCGTGGATCCACGGCCCGGAGCACTTTCTGCACCGGATGCACCAGATCACCGGCGCCGCGGCGCCGGTGCACGATCCGGACGGCAGGCTGGTGGGTGTGCTGATGATCGCGGGCGGCGTCCGCGTGGCCAAGCCGGAGATCCTCGCGCTGGTCAAAGCCACCGCCACCGCCGCGGAGATGGACTTGCTGCTCACCGCGATGCGATCGGGAGAGCGCGGTGCGGACGGCCGGGGCCGCCGTGACCCGGCGCAGCCGCACCCCGCGGGCAGGCTCGGCCTCGACGTGCTCGGCCTCGGGCAGCCGCAGTTGAGCGTCGCCGACGATCGAGTTCCCTTGTCGCAGCGGCATGCCGAGATCCTGCTGCTGCTGGCCGAACATCCGGAGGGGCTCGGCGCCGACCATCTCGCGCTGCTGCTCGACGACACCGATCTGGACAACGGCACCATCCGCGCGGCCGTGTCCCGATTGCGGGCGGTGGTCGGCTCGGCCGTTTTCGGTTCGCGGCCCTACCGTTTGCGCGTTCCGGTGGCCACCGATGTCGAGGCATTGCGCGCAGCGCTCGATTCCGGTGATGTCGATTCCGCATTACGACTTTATGCCGGGCCGGTGCTGCCTCGGTCGACCGCACCGGGAATCATCGACATTCGCGACGAGCTGCGGGTGCGATTGCGTACCGCGGTGCTGGCTTCCTGCGATGCCGCGGTGCTGCGCCGGTGGACCGCGTGCCCGGAGGGGCGCGAGGACGCCGCGGCATGGGCGGCCTACCGAGCGACGGTCGATCGTGATTCACCGTTGTATGCGCAGATCGAAGCCAAGCTCCGGGTGCTGGACCGCCGCCTGGGCGCCGATGCAACGCGGATGCAACGTTTCGGCTCTTAGTCTGCACAGCCATCGGCGCGTGAGCGCGCCGCCGCGGTCGAAATGGGGATCGCGCGGACTGTTTTGCCCAGAGTTCCGGCCCTGGTAGCCGCACTGGACGTCCGTCCAGAAGTTTTTGGGGTAATTAGTTCCTTTTTATTAACGAAGCGCCTAATGTTCGCACTGCACGGATCACGACCGTGTGACGTAGCTGACATAGCCGTGGCGCCCGGTCCGCGGCGATGACGTTGGAGGAATGCCGGATTCCGCGCGAGTGCGCCTCGGATCGCTCGCGCTCTCATCGAATCGCACGTGGTGGTCGACGCCATGCGCCCGGCCTGGGCAGCCGGGTGCAGCGGCTTGTTCGTGCTGCCCAAAAGCGTTCGGCCAGCGGTTGTTTCGCCGAGTAGGAGGCTCTGGTGCAGGATACGGAGTTGGGTGGGTTCAGCGCGTTGCCGCAGCGTTCCGTCGAGCCGAAGCCGTCCCCGGCCGCATCCGAGCCGTTCGCGCTTGCGCCCGCCCAGCTCGGCGTCTGGTACGCGCAGCTGCTCGACCCGGACGTGCCGATCAACGTCGCACAGTACGTGGACGTGCACGGCGAGCTGGACGCCGCGCTGCTGCAGGAGGTGACGGTCGAGGCGGCCCGCGAGTACGAGTCGGTGCTGGTGCGGATCGGCGAAGCGGACGGCGTGCCGCACCAGGCGGTCGACCTCGGCCTCCCGGTCGACATTCCGCTGATCGACCTGCGTGAACACCCCGACCCGGTGGCCGCGGCGCACGCGTGGATGCGCGCCGACGCGAGCGCGCCGGTGGACCTGCTGACCGACCGGCTCTTCGCGGGCGCGGTGCTGCGCGTCGCCGAGCGCCGGTACTTCTGGTACCTGCGCGCCCACCACATCGTGCTGGACGGCTACGGCGCGCTCACCAACACCATGCGGGTTGCCGAGCGCTACACCGCCCGGGTGCTCGGCACCGAACCCGAAGCCGTGCGGCCCGGGACGCTCGCCTCGCTCACGCAGGCCGAACTCGCCTATCGGGACTCCGCCCGGTTCGCATCCGATCGCGCGCACTGGGCCGAGCGGGTGATCGGGCTGGATGGCGCGACCAGCCTGGACGGGCGGCGCGCACCCCGCTGCGCGAGCAACCTGATCGCCGGTCGCGCACTCGCGCCGGAGCTGATCGAGCGGATGAACGCCCTTGCCGCGCGCCAGGATTCGACCCTCGCGGTGGTGCTGCTCGCGGCGTTCGCCGCCTACCTGGGACGGCTGACCGACCGCGACGAGGCGGTGCTGAGCCTGCCGGTGACCGCGCGCACCACCGCGGCGCTGCGGCGGTCGGCGGGCATGCTGTCGAACATCGTGCCGCTGCGGCTGCCGGTCGGCGGGAACTGGGGCGAGCTGCTGCGTGCCACCCGGGTCGAGGTCGCGGGCGCGCTGCGCCACCAGCGCTACCGGCACGAGGACATCCGCCGTGACGCCGAGAGCGCGGGCGCCCCCGCCCAGCGCGGGCTGTTCGGGCCGCTGGCCAACATCATGCTGTTCCGCAGCGATCTCACCCTCGGCACGACGGTGGGGCGCTACCACGTGCTGTCCACCGGTCCGGTCGAGGACCTCGGCATGAACGTCTATTACGGCGACCGGGACCGGGTGCACGTCGATTTCGAGGCCAATCCGAACCTGTACACCGCCGACGACGTCGCACGCCACCACGCCCGGTTCCTGCGCTACCTGCAGCGCCTGGTCGTCACCGAGCCGGACGTCGCGCTCGCCGCGGTCGGCGTGGCGACCGAGCTGGAACTCGAGGTCAGCACCCGGATCTGGAACGAGACGGGTTTCGACGTGGAAGCGCAGCTGCCGGGGCGCCGCGCCGGTCTCGCTCCCGTCGCGACGCTGGCATCGATGTTCGAGGCGCAGGTGGCCCGCACGCCGAGCGCGGTGGCGCTGCGGGCCGCCGGTGCGCCGGACCTGACCTACCGCGAACTCGCGGCGCGCAGCAATCGGCTGGCCCGCCGCCTGATCGCGCTCGGCGTCGGACCGGAGACGCCGGTGGCGCTGCACCTGCCGCGCTCGCCCGAGCTGGTGATCGCGATGTACGCGGTTCTGGCGGCGGGCGGCGCGTACCTGCCGCTGGATCCGGACCATCCGCCCGAGCGCACCGCGCACATCCTGGCCACGGCCCGCCCAGCCTGTGTGCTGACCGCCGGACCGGACGCGACGTCCGAGCTGTCCGGCCTGCCGGTGGTGCGGGTGGACCAGGCCGACGAGACCGTCGGGGCCGGGCCGGTGTGGGACCGGGAACGTGTCGCGGCCCTTCGGCCGGAGCATCCGGCGTATGTGATCTTCACCTCCGGATCGACCGGTCAGCCCAAGGGCGTCGCGATCACCCACCGGGCCATCGTCAACCGGCTGGTGTGGATGCAGCACACCTATCGACTATCCGCGAAAGACGTTGTACTGCAGAAGACTCCGGCTACGTTCGACGTGTCGGTGTGGGAATTCTTCTGGCCGTTGCAGATCGGTGCGACGCTGGTGCTCGCCGAGCCGGACGGGCACCGCGATCCCGCTTATCTGCACCGTGCCATCGACGAATACGGTGTCACCACAGCGCATTTCGTGCCGTCGATGCTCGAGGCGTTCCTCGCCGCCCCGCAGGTCGCGTATCGGACGTCGCTGCGTTCGGTGTTCGCCTCGGGGGAGGCGCTGCCCGCCGCGCTCGCCCAGCGGCTGCGCGCGCTGACCGGCGCTCGCCTGCACAATCTGTACGGTCCGACGGAGGCGGCGGTCGACGTCACCTTTCACGAAGTCGCCGACACCGATACCCTCTCGGTGCCGATCGGCGCGCCGGTGTTCAACACCAGGCTCTACGTCCTCGATTCGCGGCTTCGGCCGGTACCGGTCGGGGCGCCGGGTGAGCTGTATCTGTCGGGGGTACAGCTCGCCCGGGGCTACGTCGCGCGACCGGAGCTCACCGCGGCTCGGTTCGTGGCCGATCCGTTCGGCGGCCCGGACCGGACGTCGCCGGCGGGGGACCGCATGTACCGCACCGGTGACCTGGTGCGATGGACCACGCACGGTGAGCTGGAGTACCTCGGACGCACCGACTTCCAAGTGAAGCTGCGCGGCCTGCGCATCGAGCTCGGCGAGATCGAGACCGTGCTCGCCGCGGTGGACTCGGTGGTCCGCGCGGTGGTGGTGCCGCGCGACGACACGGGCGCGGGCGCGCAACTCGTCGCCTACGTGGTCGAAGCCGAGCCCGGCGCGGTGCGGCCCGAGCGGCTGCGGGCCGCGGCGGCCGAAGCGCTGCCCGGATACATGGTGCCCGCCGCCTATGTGGTGCTCGACACTTTCCCCGTCAACGCATCCGGAAAGCTGGATCGCGCCGCGCTACCCGCTCCCAGCAGGGCTTGCGCCCACTACACCGCACCCGCGACCGCCGTCGAGCAGGCGGTCGCGCGCGTGTTCTCCGAAGTGCTCGGTAACAAGCTGGTCGGTCGCAACGACGACTTCTTCGCACTCGGCGGAAACAGTCTGGTGGCCACGCAGGTCGCCGCCCGGCTGTCCGCCGACCTGAACTGCCCGCTCGGAGTCCGCGACGTGTTCGCCGCCTGCACGGTGGCCGAACTCGCCGCACTCGTCGAGCGGGCCGGTGGATCCAGCGGCGCGTCCTTGGTCGCGCAGCTGCGGGCACGGCCACGGCCGCCGCTGGTTCCGCTTTCTCCGGCGCAGCAGCGCATCTGGTTCCTCAACCGGTTCGAGCGCTCCAGCGCGAGCTACAACATGCCGTTCGTGGTGCGCCTGCGCGGCGCGGTGGACGTAGCCGCCCTGCGGCAGGCGCTCGACGACCTGGTCATCCGGCACGAGGTGCTGCGCACGATCTTCCCCGCGCTGCTGCCCGGTGACGGCGCGGGGCCCGCCGCACGGCAGGTCGTGCTGTCGGTGGCGGAGGTGGCGGGCGCGCCGGAGGCGATCGCCGCCGCCGACCTCGACGCTCGCCTGGCCGCGTTCGCCGCGCGCGGCTTCGACCTGGAACGTGAAGTCCCGATCCGGGCCCGCGTCTTCGCGGTGGACGACGGCAGCTGCGCGCTCGCGCTCGTACTGCACCATATCGCCGCCGACGGGCTGTCGCTGCGGGTGCTCGCCCGTGACGTGATGACCGCGTACCGAGCGCGCCGCGGCGGTGCCGCGCCCGCCTGGCCCCCGCTGCCGGTGCAGTACGCCGACTACAGCCTTTGGCAGCACGAAATGCTCGGCTCCGCGCAGGACCCTTTCGCGGCCGCTCAGCTGTCGTTCTGGACCGGTGCGCTGGCCGGCGCGCCCGACCAGCTCGACCTGCCCGCCGACCGGCCCCGCCCGGCGGTCGCCTCCGGCCGGGGCGCGGTGTTCGGCTTCGAGCTGCCCGCCGAATTGGTCGCCCGGATGGCCGAACTCGCGCGAGCTGAGGGCGTCTCGACCTTCATGCTGACGCACGCCGCGCTGGCCGCGCTGCTGGCGCGACTATCCGGCAGCGACGACATCGTGGTCGGCACCCCGGTAGCGGGCCGGGGCCATCGCGCGCTCGACGACCTGATCGGCATGTTCGTCAACACCCTGGCGCTGCGCACCCGAATCGAACTCGCCGCCCCGTTCACAGCTCTGCTGGCGCAGGTCCGGGAGCGCGACCTCGCCGCGTTCGGCCACGCCGAACTGCCGTTCGAGCAAGTGGTCGCGGCGCTCGACCCGCCGCGCTCGCAAGCGCGCCATCCGCTGTTCCAAGTGCTGCTCGCCTTCGACAATGCCGAGGCAATCGCCGTCGAACTGCCCGAACTGTCGGTTGCCACCAGTACCCTGGACACCGGAGTGACCAAGCTCGATCTGCAGCTCACGGTCACCGAGAGCTCCGCCGGTGCCGGACTCGGGGAAGGTTCGGCATCGGCGGGGGTTCCCGCGGAATTCACCTATGCCACCGATCTGTTCGACCGAGCCACCGTCGCGGGCTACGCCCGCGGGCTGATCGGCTTCCTGTGGGCCGTCACCGCCGATCCCGAACTCGCGGTGCTCGATCTGCCCCTCCTCGACCGCGACGAGCAAGCGCGCGTCATCGCGGCCGCACAGGCTCCGGTCGGCGCGCACGACTCGGCGCGGACGCTGCTCACCGCCTTCGAGGCGCAGGTGCGGCGCACTCCGGACGCGGTCGCGGTGCTCGACGGTGCGCGGCGGCTGACCTACGCGCAGTTCGCGGGCGCGGTCAACCGGCTGGCGCGCCGGCTGATCGGCGCAGGCGTCGGCCCGGAGCGGCTGGTCGTGCTCGGTATGCGGCGCTCGGCCGACCTCGTGGTGGCCGCGTACGCGGTGCTGACCGCCGGCGGTGCGTACGTGCCGGTGGACCCGGACCAGCCCGCGGCCCGGATCGCGCAGGTGATCGCGGCGGCGCGTCCGGTCTGCGTGCTGGCCCGGTCCGGTGACGACCTGGCCTCCGAACTGGCCGATCGGTGCGCGCTCGCCGGACGTCCGGCGACGCCGATCGTCATGGTGGACGCCCCCGACATCGCGGAGTACTCCGACGCGGCGGTAACCACCGCGCACCGCGCGTCCCCGCTGCACACCGCTTACGTGATCTTCACCTCCGGCTCCACCGGGCAGCCCAAAGGCGTCGCGGTGCAGCACGACTCGGCGGTCAACCAGATCGAATGGATCGCGGACGAATACCAGGTCGACACCGAAGACGTCGTGTTGTTCAAGACCCCGGCCGCCTTCGACGTCTCGGTGTGGGAGCTGTTCGCGCCCCTGGCCCGCGGCGCGCGGATCGTCGTCGCCGAGCACGACGGACACCGCGACCCCCGGTATCTCGCGGCGACCATCGCCGCGTACCGGGTCACGATGACCTCGTTCGTTCCGTCCATGCTCACGGTGTTCGCCGATGCCGTCGCGCGGGAGGCGATCGCGTCGCTGCGCACCGTGCTGGTCGCGGGCGAGGCGATGACCGGCGAGGCTGCCGCGGCGTTCGCCGCGGTGAGCCCCGCGCGGCTGCACAACCTTTACGGCCCCACCGAATTCACCGTGCACGCCACGCATGCCGCCGTCGACCCGGCCGTGAGCGGGCCGGCGCCGATCGGGCGTCCGGTTCCCGGCAGCCGGGCGATTGTTCTCGATGCCCGGCTGCGACCGGTTCCGGACGGCGTGGTCGGCGAGCTGTACCTGTCCGGCGTGCAAGTGGCGCGCGGTTATCACAATCGAGCCGACCTCAGCGCCGAGCGTTTCGTCGCCGACCCTTACGGACCGGCGGGCGCCCGGATGTACCGGACAGGCGATCTGGTGCGCCGCCGCCGCGACGGCGCCCTGGAATACCTGGGCCGCGGCGACTTCCAGGTGAAGCTGCGCGGGCAGCGGATCGAGCTCGGTGAGATCGAGGCCGCGCTGCTCGCCATGGACGAGGTGCGCGCGGCGGCGGTGCGGGTCGTCGCACAGCCTTCCGGTGACGTGCTGGCCGCCTACGTGGTCGGCACCCGCACGCCCGATCGGCTCGCCGCGGAGCTGGAGCAGCGGCTGCGCCTGACGCTGCCCTCGTACATGGTGCCCACCGCCTACGTCGCGCTGACCTCGATGCCGCTGACCCCGTCGGGCAAGCTGGACCGCACGGCGCTGCCCGATCCGGCTCCGGTCACCAAGGCGTTCCGCGCGCCGGGCACGCCAGGGGAGCGAACCGTCGCCGCGGTGTTCGCGCAGGGCCTGGGTGTGGACGCGGTCGGCCTGGACGACGACTTCTTCGCTCTCGGCGGCAATTCGCTGGTCGCCACCCAGATCGCCGCCCGCCTCGCCGACGCGCTGGACACCGAGGTGCCGGTACGCGCGCTCTTCGAGCACCCGACGGTGGCGGCGCTCGCCGCGCACCTGTCCGACGGCGGGCGCCCGCGCAACCGCACGCCACTGGTCGCGGGGCCGCGCCCCCCGCTGGTGCCGCTGTCCTACGCGCAACAGCGCATGTGGTTCCTGAACCAGTTCGACGCGGCGTCGGTGGCGAACAATCTGGTCGCCGCCATCGGACTGCGCGGCGCGCTCGACGCGGCGGTGCTCGCCGACGCCGTCGCCGACGTGGTGACCAGGCACGAGTCACTGCGCACCGCCTACCCTGCGGCCGAGGGTATTCCGTATCAACTGGTGCTGCCCGCGGACGAGGCGCGGATCGCGCTGGTCGCGGAAGTGGTCGAGGCGCAGCGGCTGACGCGGCGAATCCGCGAACTGGTGGCGACGCCCTTCCGGGTCGATCGCGAGCCACCGGTGCGGCTCACCCTGCTGCGCATCGCCGACGACCACCACGTGCTCGTCGTGGCCATGCACCACATCAGCGCCGACGGCTGGTCGCTAGCGCCGCTGACGCTCGATCTCATGCGTGCCTACCGCGCCCGCCGCGTCGGCGCCGCGCCCGACTGGCCACCGCTCGCCGTGCAGTACGCCGACTACGCGCTGTGGCAGCGGGACACACTCGGCTCCGAGGACGACCCGGATTCGGCTCTCGCCGAACAGATCCGGTTCTGGGCGAGCGAGCTGGCCGGTCTGCCGGACGTGCTGCCGTTACCGGCTGATCGCCCGCGCCCGGCTGCCGCGTCCGGCCGCGGCGCGCGTCATGCTTTCACGATCGATGCCGCGACGCGGCGGCGGTTGCGCGAGATCGCGGACGGTGTGCACGCCTCGCTGTTCATGGTGCTGCACGCCGCGTTCGCGACGCTGCTGGCCACGCTGACCGGGCAGCGGGACATCGCGGTCGGCACCCCGGTGGCCGGCCGTGGCGACCGTGCGCTGGACGAGTTGGTCGGCATGTTCGTCAACACCGTCGTGCTGCGCGCGGACGTGCGGGCCGAGCTGTCGTTCACCGAGCTGGTCGCGGCGGTGCGCGACCGCGACCTGGCCGCCTTCGCCCACGCCGACGCGCCGTTCGAGCGGCTCGTCGAGGTGCTCGCGCCGGAGCGGTCGGCGGCCCGGCATCCGCTGTTCCAGGTGATGCTCGACTTCCAGAACACCGCGCGGACCGATCTGGAACTCCCTGGCCTGACCGCGTCCCCGCTCGACATCGACACCGGCACGGCGAAATTCGACCTGCACCTTTCCCTGGCGGAGGCGGCGGACGGTTCCGGGCTCGCCGCGGTCTTCGAGTACGCGACCGACCTGTTCGACCCCGCCACCGTGGCGTCGTTCGCACTGCGTTTGCGCCGGGTCCTGGACGCGGTGGTCGCCGATCCGCAGGTGTCCGTCGGTGCGATCGACGTGCTGAGCCCGAGCGAACGCGCTCTGCTCCTGGACACCTGGAATGCCACCGGACACCCGGTGGACCCGGCCGCGACGCTGGTCTCGCTGTTCGAGGCGCAGGCGGCGCGCACGCCGGACGCGATCGCGGTGAGTTTCGAGGGTGCGGCGCTCACCTACGCCGAGTTCGCCAGCCGGGTGCACCGGCTGGCCCGGCTGCTGGTGTCCATCGGCGCGCGGCCGGACAAGCCGGTGGCGGTGGGCATGCGACGGTCGGTGGATCTGGTGGTCGCCCTGTACGCGGTGCTCGCGGCCGGGGGCGCCTACGTCCCCCTCGATCCGGAGCATCCGGCGGAGCGGATCGCGGACGTGCTGCGGACCGTGCGTCCGGTCTGCGTGCTGACCCGTTCCGAGGACGGGCTCGACCTGCCGGGCGAGGAGACCGGCGCCGGGCTGTGGGCGGTGCTGGACGTCGACCTGTTCGACACCGAGGACTACGCGGACACACCCCTGACCGACGCGGACCGGCTCGGGACGCTCAGACCGTCGAACACGGCGTATGTGATCTTCACGTCCGGTTCGACCGGCCGACCGAAGGGTGTGGCGGTGTCGCATGCGGCGATCGTGAACCGCCTTGTCTGGATGCAGACTGCCTACCAGCTGACTGCCGCTGACGTGGTGTTGCAGAAGACGCCCGCGACGTTCGATGTGTCGGTGTGGGAGTTCTTCTGGCCGTTGCAGATAGGTGCGCGCCTGGTGGTCGCGAAGCCGGACGGGCATCGTGACCCGGCGTATCTGGCCGAGATCATCAGCGGCGAGCGGGTGAGCGTCACGCATTTCGTGCCGTCGATGCTCGCGGTGTTCGTCGCGGATGCGGCTGTGGCGCAGTGTGGTTCGTTGCGGTTGGTGTTCGCCTCCGGTGAGGCGTTGCCGCCGAAGCCCGCGCATCGCTTGCGGGAGTTGACCGGTGCGGCGCTGCACAACCTGTATGGTCCGACCGAAGCGGCGGTGGACGTCACCTTCCACGAGGTGGTGGATGCCGATTCCGAGACGGTGCCGATCGGTGTTCCGGTGTTCAACACGCAGGTGTTCGTGTTGGACGCGCGGTTGCGTCCGGTGCCGGTGGGTGTCGCGGGCGAGCTGTACCTCGCGGGTACGCAGCTCGCGCGTGGTTACGTCGCGCGACCGGACCTGACCAGCGACCGGTTCGTCGCCAACCCGTACGGGGAGCCCGGCGCGCGGATGTACCGCACCGGCGACCTCGTTTCCTGGACCGCTGGTGGCGAGTTGGCCTATCTCGGCCGCACCGATTTCCAGGTGAAGTTGCGCGGTCTGCGCATCGAGCTCGGCGAGATCGAATCGGCGCTGACGGATCTGGACGAGGTCGCGCGAGCCGTCGTGGTCGTGCGCGACGACGCCGGTGCCCAGCTCGTCGCCTACCTGGTGCCCGAGTCGGGCACGCCGCTGAATCCCGGCACGATCCGGGCGGCACTCGCCCGCCGGCTCCCCGCGTACATGCTGCCCTCGGCGTACGTGACGCTGGAGGCGTTCCCGGTCAACGCTTCCGGGAAGCTGGACCGCACAGCGCTACCGGCGCCCGCGCTCGAGTCCGCGCGGTTCCGCGCGCCCGCGACGCCGGTACAGAGACTCGTCGCCGCCACTTTCGGCGCATTGCTCGGCCTCGACCGGGTGGGTCTGGACGACGATTTCTTCGCACTCGGCGGCAACTCGCTCACGGCCGCTCGCGTGGTGGCCCGGCTCGGCGCGGCGCTCGACGCCCACTTGCCGGTGCGGGCGCTGTTCGACGCGCCGACGGTCGCCGCGCTGGCCGCGCGCGCCGAAACGCATCGCGGTGACGGCGGACGCGCGCCACTGCGTCCGCTGCCGCGTCCGGACCGGATTCCGCTGTCCCCGGCCCAGCAGCGCATCTGGTTCGTCAACCGCTTGCACGCCGGCGAGCAAGCCGGACCCGCGGACGCGATCGACAACATCCCGGTCGCACTGCGGCTCTCGGGCGACCTCGACGTGGCGGCGATGACCGCGGCCGTGGCCGACGTGGTGGCCAGGCACGAGACCCTGCGCACCGTCTACCCGGACGGCCCGGAGGGGCCCGAACAAGTGGTCCTGCCCCCGGCGGCGCCGCAGGTGCCGGTCGAGCGGGTGACCGAAACCGCGTTGGCGCAGCGGCTGCGCGAGCTGGCGGCGGACGCTTTCGACCTCACTACCGAGACGCCGTTGCGCGCCACACTGTTCGTGCTCGACGACCGATCGCGGCCGCAGTATGTGCTGGCTCTGGTGCTGCATCACATCGCCGCGGACGGGTTCTCCCTCGGACCGCTGGCCGAAGACCTGATGACCGCCTACGTGGCCCGCCGCACCGCCGCGGCGCCCGCATGGGACGCCCTGCCGGTGCAGTACGCCGATTACACGCTCTGGCAGGCCGATTTCGCCGGCCTCGACCGGCAACTCGACTACTGGCGGCACGTTCTGGCGGGCCTGCCGGAGCAGCTGGAACTGCCCACCGACCGCCCACGCCCACCGGTCTCGTCCCATCGCGGCGCGACCCACCGCCTGCGCGTCGACTCCGATCTGCACAGCGAGCTGGGCGAGCTGGCACGCAAGCGGGAGACCACGCTGTTCAGCACGGTGCACGCGGCGCTGGCCGTGCTGCTGGCCCGCCTGTCCGGCAGCGCGGACATCGCGATCGGCACCCCGGTCGCCGGACGCGGCGACGCGGCGCTGGACCGGCTCGTCGGCATGTTCGTCAACACGCTGGTGCTGCGCACCGCCGTCGACGCCAGAGCCAGGTTCGAGACCGTGCTGGACGCGGTGCGCGATCAAGACCTCGACGCGCTCTCGCACCCCGACGTGCCGTTCGAACGTCTCGTCGCGTCGCTCGCGCCCACCCGCTCGCGCAACCGTCATCCCCTGTTCCAGGTGGCGCTGACCTTCCAGAACTTCGCCCTGCCCGAGCTCGAGCTGCCGGGTCTGCGGGTGAGCCCGCAGGAGTTCGACGCGCCGGTGGCCGAATTCGATCTCCAGTTCACCGTGCTGGCGTCGAACAACCGGGACGGTCGCGCCGACGGCATGCGGATCGAGATCCGCTACGCCACCGATCTTTTCGACGCGCCGACGATCGCCGTGCTGGGCAGGCGGTTCACCCAGGTGCTGGCCGCCGTCGCCGCCGATCCGACGGTGGTCGTCGGCGACATCCAACTGCTCAGCGCCGAGGAGCAGCATCGGGCGCTGTACGAATGGGCGGTCGGCGGGGCCGAGGTCGCGGACGCGGACGAGGGCGGCAGTTTGGCCGAGCGATTCGCGCGCGCCGCGGCGCTGGACCCGGCCGCTGTCGCGGTCCGGGACGGCGCGCGGTCGCTGGCCTACGCCGAACTGGACGACTGGTCCAACCGATTGGCACGGCGGCTGATCGCCGCGGGCGTCGGTCCGGAAACGCTGGTGGCCGTCGCGCTGCCGCGCTCGGCGGAACTGGTGGTCGCCCTGCTCGCGGTGCTGAAAGCGGGCGGCGGGTATCTGCCGATCGATCCGGCCTACCCCGGCGACCGGATCGAGTACGTTCTCGATGACGCCCGCCCGATCTGCGCGATCACGGGCGCGGCCACCGAGTTGCCGCGCGGCTGGTTCGGCGGACCGGTGGTCGACGTCGACGCGCCGAACCTGGCGGAGTTCGGCGGCGGGCCGATCACCGACGCGGACCGGCGCGCGCCGCTGCGCTGCGCGCACGCCGCCTACGTCATCTACACCTCCGGCTCCACCGGTAAGCCCAAAGGCGTTGTGGTGGCGCATCGCAACGTGCTGCGGCTGCTGGACAACGCGCAGTCGCACTTCGATTTCGGCCCGGCGGACGTATGGACGCTGTTCCACTCCTACGCTTTCGACTTCTCGGTGTGGGAACTGTGGGGCCCGCTGCTGTCCGGCGCGACGGTGGTGGTGGTCGACTACTACACCTCGCGCTCGCCGCAGCAGTTCCGCGAGTTGTTGATCGCCGAGCGGGTCACCGTGCTCAACCAGACGCCGTCGGCGTTCTATCAGCTCGTCGCCGCCGATCTGGCCGAGCCGGAACCCGCCGAGTTCGCGCTGCGCGCCGTCGTCTTCGGCGGCGAAGCGCTGGAGCCGCAGCGGCTGGCCGGATGGTTCGCGCGCTACCCCGACGCACCCCGCCTGGTGAACATGTACGGCATCACGGAGACCACGGTGCACGTGTCGCATCGTGAGATCGACGGGCGCACCGGCTCGGCGAGCGTGATCGGCAGGGCGCTGCCCGGCCTGACCGTTCGGCTGCTCGACGACCGGCTGCGGCCCGTCCCGGTGGGCGTGCCCGGCGAGATCTACGTGTCCGGCGGCCAGTTGGCGCGCGGCTACCTGCACCGTCCGGCGCTGACCGCGGGACGCTTCGTCGCGGACCCGTACGCGGGGGACGGGTCGCTCGCCTACCGCTCCGGCGACCTGGCCCGCTGGACACCCGACGGCGACCTGGAGTACCTCGGACGCGCGGACCAACAGGTGAACCTGCGCGGCTTCCGCATCGAACTCGGCGAGATCGAGGCCGCGCTGCTCGAGACGTCCGCGGCGGTCCGCGAGGTGGCCGTGGTGGTGCGCACCGACCTGGTGGACGAACCGCGCATCGTCGCGTACGTGGTGGCCGCCCACGAGCCCATCGACGCCGCCGCGCTGCGCCGGGCGGTGACCGATCGCCTGCCGGAACACATGGTGCCCGCCGCGATCGTGCCGGTGCCGCGAATCCCGTTGACCGTCAACGGCAAACTCGACCGTGCCGCGCTGCCCGCGCCGCGGTTCGAATCGACCGTCTACCGGGCGCCGTCCACGCCGGGTGAGCGGGTCGTGGCCGAGGTGTTCGCCGAGGTGCTCGGGTCGCGGCGCGCGGTGGGGGCCGACGACGACTTCTTCGCACTCGGCGGCAGCTCGCTGCTGGCCGCCAAGGCGGTCGCCAGGATCGGCGTGGCGCTGGGCCGGACGGTGGGTGTGCGGGCGCTGTTCGAAGCTCCCCGGGTCGCCGACCTCGCGGCCCTGGCGAGCACGGTGGCCATGGGCGGGACGCGACCCGCGCTGGTGGCGGGGCCGCGTCCGGAGCGCGTTCCGCTCTCACCAGCGCAGCAGCGGATGTGGTTCCTCAACCGGTTCGACCAGTCCGCCACCGCCTACAACATTCCGGTGGCCCTGCGCTTGTCGGGGCGGCTGGACGTGCCCGCGTTGCAGGCCGCCGTCGGCGACGTGGTTGCCAGACACGAGGCGCTGCGTACCCGGTATCCGCAGCTCGACGGTGAGCCGGTGCAACTCGTCGAACCCGCCGCCGAAGCCGCCGCGGCGCTACGGCCGATCGACCTGCCGGAAGACGAACTGCCGCGACGACTCCGGGAGCTGGCCGCGACGACCTTCGACGTCACCGCCGAGATCCCGGTGCGGATACGGCTGTTCCGCGTCATCCGGGCGCAAGCGCACCTCGAGGACGGGCGCGGCGAGTTCGTACTCGCCGCGGTGTTGCACCACATCGCCGCCGACGGGTCGTCCATCGCGCCGTTCGTGCGGGACCTGATGGTCGCCTACACCGCCCGCCGCGACGGCGCGGCGCCGCCATGGACGCCGCCTGCCGTGCAGTACGCCGATTACGCGCTCTGGCAACGAGACCTGCTCGGCGCCGAGGACGACGACGAATCGGTGGCGGGCCGCGAGCTCGCGTTCTGGACCGAGACCCTGGCCGGGCTGCCCGACCAGCTGGCGCTGCCGACCGACCGTCCCCGCCCCGCGAAACAGAGCCTGCGTGGCGCCGAGGTGCCGCTGAGCATCGGCGCGCGGCTGCACGCGGAGCTCGTCGGGCTCGGCCGCAGGCACGGCGCCACGCTGTTCATGGTGGTGCACGCCGCGTTCGCGGTGCTGCTGGCGCGCTGGTCGGGCACCGGGGACATCGCTGTCGGCACGCCGGTAGCGGGCCGGGGCGTGGCCGAACTCGACGACGTGATCGGAATGTTCGTCAACACCCTCGTGCTGCGCGTCGGCGTCGAGGGCGGCGAGTCGTTCGCCGGGCTGCTCGGGCGGACGCGGGCCGCCGATCTCGCGGCGCTGGAACACGCGACCGTTCCGTTCGAACGCTTGGTGGAAGTGCTCAATCCGGTGCGCTCCACCGCCCGGCACCCGCTGTTCCAGGTCGGTTACTCGTTCCAGAACCACGAGCGCGACCGGCTGCGGCTGCCCGAGCTCGACGTCCGCGAACTCGACGTCGGCAACGGCGTGGCGCAATTCGATCTGCACCTGTTCGCCGTGGACACCTACGACGCCGACGGCGCACCCGACGGCATCGATCTGACCCTCGGCTATGCCACCGATCTGTTCGAGCGGCCGACCGCGTTCCGGTTCGCCGCCCAGCTGCGCCGGGTGCTCGAGACGGTCGTGGCCCGGCCGGAACTGCCGATCGGCGACATCGACCTGCTCGGTTCCGACCGGTCGCTGGTGCTCGCCGAGTGGAACCGGACCAGGCAGCCGCTCCCACGGCTCACGCTCGCGGATCTGATCGACGCGCAGACCGCGCGCGGCTCGTCGGCGGTCGCGCTGGTGGACGCCACGACCGGAGCCGAGTTGCGCTACGGCGAGTTCGACGAACGGGTGAACCGTCTGGCGCGCAAGCTCATCGCGGCCGGTGTCGGACCGGAGTCGACCGTCGTGCTGGCGATGCGCCGCTCGCCGGACCTGGTCGTCGCGATGTACGCCGTGGTGCGGGCGGGCGGCGCCTACGTGCCCATCGATCCCGGCCATCCGGCCGAGCGGATCGCCCACATCGTGGCGACCGCCGCGCCCGCGATCGTCCTCACCACCGCACGCGACGGACTGCCGATCGAGACCAGTTGCGCCACCGTGCGAATCGACCGGCTGGACCTCACCGAGTTCGCCGCTACGCCGATCACCGACGCCGAACGGCTGCGCCCGCTGCGTCCCGAGCATCCCGCGTATGTCGTCTTCACCTCCGGCTCCACGGGCCTGCCCAAGGGCGTGACGGTCCCGCACGCCGCCATCGTGAACCAGCTCCGGTGGCTGGCCGCGGAATTCGATCTCGGCGCACATGACCACGTGCTGCTGAAGACGCCCGCGACGTTCGACCTATCGGTGTGGGAGTTCTGGTCCCCGCTGGTCACCGGAGGACGCCTGATCGTCACCCCGCCCGGCGCCGAACGCGACCCCGATCTGCTGCGCGCACTGCTGCGCGAGCACGGCGTGACCGTGCTGCACGCGGTGCCCGCCCTGATCGGCATGCTGCTGGCGGTCGAGCCCGGCGCGCCGCTGCCGCAAACCCTGCGCCACGTGCTCGCCATCGGCGAGGCGCTGCCGCCCGCCACGGCGGCGGAGTTCCTGCGCCGTCACCGCGCCGGGGCCGCGCTGCACAACCTCTACGGTCCCACCGAGGCGGCGGTGTCGATCACCGCGTTCGCCGTCCGCACCCAGCCCGAGCACGTCGTCCCGATCGGCTCGCCCGTGTGGAACAGCCGGGTCTACGTGCTGGACCCGCGGCTGCGCCCGGCGCCGATCGGGGTGCCCGGTGAGCTGTACCTGGCGGGTGCGCAGCTGGCGCGCGGCTACCAGCGTCGTCCGGGGCTCACCTCGGACCGCTTCGTGGCCGATCCGTTCGCCACGGAGCTGGGCGAGCGGATGTACCGCACCGGCGACATCGTGCGCTGGCGTCCCGACGGCACGCTGGAATACCTGGAGCGCGCCGACTTCCAGGTGCAGATCGGCGGCTTCCGGATCGAACTCGGCGAGGTGGAAGCCGCGCTGCTGCGGCAGCCGGGTGTCAGCGCGGCGGTCGCGGTGGCGAAGGCCGACGAACGAGCCGGAACCCGGCTCATCGCGTATGCCGCGGTACCGGAGGCGGATTCGGACACTCACGCCGCCTTGGCCGGATCGCTGCGCGCGGCGCTGGCCGCGCAGGTGCCCGGGTACATGATGCCCGCCGCCGTCGTCGTGCTGGCGGCGCTGCCGCTCACCGCCAACGGCAAGATCGATCGCACCGCCCTGCCCGAACCCGTCTTCGCCGAAACGGGCCACCGCGCACCGGCTGGTGCCCTGGAGCGCTTGATCGCGGACGCGTTCGTGGAGGTCATCGGCGTGGACGCGGTGAACGTGGACGACGACTTCTTCGCCAGGGGCGGCAATTCCCTGCTGGCCACCCGCCTCGCGGCCCGGCTCGGCGCGGCGCTGGGCGGCCACGTCCCGGTGGCCGCGGTGTTCGAAGCGCCGACGCCTGCCGCGCTCGCCGGGCGTCTCGCGCACACCGAGCGCGCCGCGTCCCGGCCTGCCTTGACCCGCCGCGCCTTCGCCGGGCCCGCGCCGCTCGCGCCCGCGCAGCAGCGCCTGTGGGTGCTCGACCGGCTCGCGCCGGACTCGTCGGCCTACCACATCCCCGCGGCGCTGCGGTTGCGTGGCGCACTGGACGTCACGGCGCTCGCCGCGGCCATCGGCGACGTGCTCGACCGGCACGAGCCGCTGCGCACCAGATACCCCGACACCGAACAGGGGCCGGTCCAGGAGGTCGTGCCCGCGGCACCGGTGCAGCTGACGCCGATTCCGGTGCCGCGCGAGGAATCGGACGCTCGGATCGCCGCGTTCGTGTCCCAGGCCTTCGATCTCGCCGCCGCGCCCCCGGTGCGCGCAGCCCTGTTCGCGACCGCCGCCGACGAACACGTCCTGGTGGTCGTGCTGCACCACATCGGCGCGGACGGGTATTCGATCGCCCCGCTGACCGCCGACCTGGTGCGCGCCTACCTCGACAGATCCGCCGGACGCGCGCCGCAGTGGGCCCCGCTGCCGATCCGCTACCGCGACTACAGCGCCTGGCAGCACGAACTGCTCGGCGACGCCGCCGATCCGGACAGCCTGCTCGCACGCCAACTCGCCTTCTGGCGAACGGAACTGGCCGGGGCGCCGGAACTGCTCGCCTTGCCCACCGACCGCCCGCGACCGGCCGGCCGAAGCTCACGGGGGGCAAGCATTATTCGCGAACTCGACGCCGAGCGGACCGTTCGCCTGGAGCGAGTGGCCCGCGCACACGACGGCACGCTGTTCACCCTGATGCACACCGCGCTCGCGGTGCTGCTCGCGAAACTGTCCGGCGGCGGGGACATCACGGTCGGCGCCCCGGTCGCCGGGCGCGGTGTCCGCGAGCTGGACGAGCTGGTCGGCATGTTCGTCAACACCGTGGCATTGCGCGTGGAGGTCGACCCGCGTGCGAGCTTCGGCGAGCTGCTGCGCCAGGTCACCCGGCGCGACCTGGCGGCGCTCTCGCACGCCGACGTCCCGTTCGACCGGGTGGTCGAGGCGCTGGGGGTCACCCGTTCCGGCTCGCACGCGCCGCTGTGCCAAGTGCTGCTCACCTTCCAGAACCTGCCGCGGGCGGAGGTGGAACTGCCCGGGTTGGCGGTCGAGGCGCTCGATCTCACCCTCGCGGAGGCGAAGTTCGACCTGCAGCTCACCGTGCTGGAACGCTTCGGCGCCGACGGCGACCGCGCCGGTTCGGAGCTGCGCTTCGGTTATGCGACGGACATCTTCGACGAGCCGACGGCGCACGCGTTCGGCGACCGGTTGCTGCGGGTGCTGGACACGGTCGCCGAGAACCCGGCGGTGGCCGTCCGCGCGATCGATATCCGTTCCGCGGACGAACGGCGCCCCCGGGCCACCGCGACGGCGGCGGACCTGCCCGCTCTGATCGCCCGTGCGGCGAAGGCCGCCCCCGCCGCGCGCGCCTTCGAGCACGGCGACCGGGTGGTCTCCTTCGGCGAACTCGACGCGAAGCTCACGAGCGTCGCCAAAGCGATGGCGCCGCGGCCAAACCCGAAGCCCTGATCCACGTCTCGCTCGCCGGGCTGGTGCCCGGCCTGCTCGCCGCCCTCGGTGGCGGTGGACTCGCGGCCTTGCTGCGGACCCTGCCCACCACCGCCGAGGCGCTGCTCGCCGACTCGGGGTCGGCTGTCGATTCGGAAGGAAACCGCTGATGACCCACGCAGAGGCTGTGCGCCGCGCCTACGGCATCGACGATCTGCCCGGCCTGATCGCCACCGTCGCCGGACGGGAGCCGCAGCGGGTGGCGCTGCGCCACGGGGAACACACCGTCACCTACGCGGCGCTGGCCGCGGAACTCGCGGCGCTGGCCGAGGTCATGGGCGCGGGACTGGGCGCGGACGCGCTGGTTCCGGTGGTGGTCTCCGGCCGTCTGCCCGCACTGCTGGAATCCGGCGACGGCGCGCTCGGCGCGGTCTTGGCGGCGCTGCTCGACGACGCGCTGTCCGCGGCGCACGATGTCCTGACCGCCACCGCCGCGCCGGTCGAGACGCTGGTGAGCCAGTTCGAGGAGCAGGTGCGCCGTAGCCCGGACGCGACCGCGCTCGACTGCGCGGGCGTCACCCTGACCTACGCCGAACTCGACGGCCGGATCAACGCGCTGGCCTGCCACCTGATCGAACTCGGTGTCCGGCCCGACACGCTGGTGGGCTTGGCCGTCCGGCGCTCGATCGACCTGGTGGTCGGCATGTACGCGATCCTGAAGGCGGGCGGCGCCTACCTGCCGATAGACCCGGACCATCCGGCGGATCGCATCGCCTACGTGCTGTCGGTCGCCGAACCGGTGATCGTGCTGACCACCACGCACGACGAGCCCGAATTCGGGCCTGCGGTCCCGACGCTGCGGATCGATGAATTCGCGGGTTCGCCCACCCCGGACGCGCCCATGGTCGTCCGGTCGGCCGACGCCATCGCCTACGTGATCTTCACCTCCGGCTCCACCGGCCGGCCGAAGGGCGTGGCCGTGTCGCACCGCGCGATCGTCGCGAATCTGCGCTGGCGGCAGCGCATGTACCGGCTGCGCGCCGACGACGTGGTGCTGCAGAAGACGCCGTGCACCTTCGACGTGTCGGTGTGGGAGTTCTTCTGGCCGTTACAGATCGGGGCCCGGCTGGTCGTCGCGGCGCCGGACGGCCACCGCGACCCGGCCTACCTGGCCCGCGTGATCCGGGAGCGCGGTGTCACCGTGGCGCATTTCGTGCCGTCGATGCTCGCGGTGTTCGTCGCCGAGCCGCAGGCCGCCGCGGCGGACTCGCTGCGGCTGGTCTTCGCCTCCGGCGAGGCGCTCCCGGCCGCCACCGCCGCGGCCTTCCGGGACATCTGCGGGGCGACCCTGCACAACCTGTACGGTCCGACCGAAGCCGCGGTCGACGTGACCGCGCACGAGGTGACCGGCGCGGACGTTGCCCGGGTGCCGATCGGTGTCGCCGCCGACGACACCGAGCTGCTGGTGCTCGACGACAGCCTGCGTCCGGTGGCGCGCGGCGTCGTCGGCGAGCTGTACCTGGCGGGCGTGCAGCTGGCGCGCGGCTACCTCGCCCGCCCCGGCCTCACCGCCGAGCGATTCGTGGCGAACCCGGAGGGACCGGCAGGGGAGCGGATGTACCGCACCGGCGACCTGGTGCGCTGGGCGCCCGGCGCCGATGGCGGGCCGGACGAACTGGAATACCTGGGCCGCACCGATTTCCAAGTGAAGGTGCGCGGCCTGCGGATCGAACTCGGCGAAGTCGAGGCGGCGCTGCTGCGCCACCGGCAGGTGTCCCAGGCGGCGGTGGTGGCGCACCGGCACGCGAGCGGTGAGCATCTGGTCGGCTACATCGTGGGTGATCCGATCGATACCGCCGAGGTGCTGGATTCGGTGCGGCGCGAGCTGCCCGAGTACATGGTGCCGACGCTGCTGGTCCGAGTGGACGCGATGCCGCTGAACGCCAGCGGCAAGCTGGACCGGCGGGCGTTGCCGGAACCGGAATTCGGTTCCGGCGCACCGGCGTATCGCGCGCCGCAGAACGAGGCGCAGGCGGCGGTCGCCGCTGTCTTCGCCGAGCTGCTCGGTGTAGCGCGCGTGGGCGCGGACGACGATTTCTTTGCGCTCGGCGGCAATTCGCTGCTCGCCACCCGCGCTATCGCGCGGATCGCGACGGCCCTCGGCGCGACCGTGGACGTGCGTGATTTCTTCGCCCGCTCCACTGTCGCCGCGGTGGCCGCATCGGCCGAGCGGGCGCGGCCTGCCGGAGCGCGTCCACCGCTGACGGCGGGTCCGCGTCCGCAGCGCGTTCCGCTCTCGCCCGCGCAGCGGCGCATGTGGTTCCTCAACC
Source organism: Nocardia gipuzkoensis (assembly GCF_021183645.1). Taxonomy (NCBI): domain Bacteria; kingdom Bacillati; phylum Actinomycetota; class Actinomycetes; order Mycobacteriales; family Nocardiaceae; genus Nocardia; species Nocardia gipuzkoensis. Next base: position 3,757,844 of record NZ_CP089225.1, read on the forward strand.
GGTTCGGCGCCGACACCGAGCAGGCCCGCGACCTGGGCTCCGCCGCCGTGGACAACATCCCGGTGGCGCTGCGCCTGCGCGGCCCGCTGGAGGTGTCGGCGCTGTCGGCGGCGATCACCGATCTGGTGGCCCGGCACGAAGTGCTGCGCACCGTATATCCGCAGACCGCCGACGGGCCCGTGCAGTCGGTGCGGCGGGTGCACGCCGTGTTCGACCTGACACCCGCCGAGGTGCCGGAGGACCGGCTGCTCGCGGCGATCCGCCGCGCGGCGAGCCAGGGCTTCGACGTCGCCGAGGAGATCCCCGTGCGGGTGCGCCTGCTGCGCTGCGGGCCGCAGGACCACACGCTGGTGCTCGTCGTGCACCACATCGCGGCCGACGGCGTCTCGCTCGGTCCGCTGATGCGCGACCTGGCCACCGCGTACGCCGCGCGGCACGAGGGCCGGGCGGCGCAGTGGGCTCCGCTGACCGTGCAGTACGCGGACTACGCGCTCTGGCAGCAGCGGGTGCTCGGCGCGGAGACCGACGCGGATTCGGTGGCCGCACGCCAACTCGCCTTCTGGCGTGCCGAATTGGCCGGATTGCCCGCGCAGCTCGAGCTGCCCGCCGATCGGCCACGCCCGGCCACGGCTTCGTATCGGGGCGCGACCCACGAGTTCGCCATCGATGCCGCTCTGCGCGCCGACGTCGAGGCGGTCGCGGCGCGCGTTCGCGTGACGCCGTTCATGGTGCTGCACGCGGCGCTGGCGGCCCTGCTCGCGCGGCTGTCGGGCACCGCCGACATCGCGATCGGCACGCCCGTCGCGGGCCGGGGCGAGGCGGCGCTCGACGATCTGGTCGGCATGTTCGTCAACACCCTCGTGCTGCGCACCGAAGTCGACGGCGCCCGCCGTTTCGCCGAACTCCTCGCGCAGGTCGCCGACCGCGACCTGCGCGCATTCGCGCACGCCGACATCCCGTTCGAGCAACTGGTGGAGGCGCTGAACCCGGCCCGTTCGGCCGTTCGGCATCCGCTGTTCCAGGTCGCGTTGTTCATGCAGAACATCGGGCCGATCGCGCTGGCCATGCCCGGCCTCGACACCGGCCTGGTCGACTTCGATCCCGGTTTCGCGAAGTTCGATCTCCAGCTCACAATGTCCGACGCGGCGGCGGGCTATCGCGCCGAATTCACCTACGCCACCGATCTGTTCGACGCCGCGACCGTGCGCGAGTTCGCGGCGAAGTTCGTGCGGCTGTTGCGCGCGGCGGTGCGCGACCCGGACGTGGCGGTCGGGGACATCCCGCTGCTCGACGCGGGCGAGCTGGACTACGTCACCGCGAGCTGGAACGCCAGCGGGCACCGCGTGCCCGACCGTTTCCTGCACGAGGGTTTCGACGCGCAGGTGCGCCGCACCCCGGATGCCCTGGCGCTGGTCACCGACACCGAGCGGTACAGCTACGCCGAACTGTCCGACCGGGCCGACCGGCTGGCCAGGATGCTCATCGGGCTCGGCGTCGGCCCGGAAGCGCTGGTCGTGCTGGCGCTGCCGCGCTCGGCCGACCTGGTGGTGGCCATGTACGCGGTGGCGCGGGCGGGCGGGGCGTACGTTCCGGTGGACCCGGCGCATCCGGCCGAGCGGGTCGGTCACATTCTCGACACCGCGCGCCCGCATGCGGTGCTGACCACCAGTGCGGCCGGATTCGCCTCGGCGACAACGGTTTCCGTCCCGGTGTATCACCTGGACGAGGTCGATCTCTCGGCGTATGCGTCCGGCAAGATCGGCGACCGCGAACGCCTCGGTGTGCTGCACCCGCAGCACCCGGCCTACGTGATCTTCACCTCCGGGTCGACCGGCAAGCCGAAGGGCGTGGCGGTCAGCCACCAGGCCATCGCCAATCAGCTGGCCTGGATGCACGCCGAATACCGTCCGCGCACCGGCGATGTCTACCTACAGAAGACCGCGAGCACCTTCGACGTCTCGCTGTGGGGATACTTCCTGCCGCTGCGGGCCGGCGCCACCCTGCTGCTGGCCGCGCCGGAGGGACACCGCGATCCGCGCTACCTCGCCGAAACCATCGCCCGCCACCGCGTCACGCTCACCGACTTCGTGCCGTCGATGCTCGCGGCCTTCGCCGCGCACGCGGAGGCGGGCGAACTCGACTCACTGCGCGAGGTGTTCGTCATCGGTGAGGCGCTGCCGCCGGAGACGGCCGCCGCGTTCCGGCAGGTGTGCGACGCGAACCTGCACAACCTCTACGGTCCGACCGAGGCGGCGGTGTCCATCACCTACCGCGCGGTCACCGAGACGGACACGCCGCAGGTGCCGATCGGTGAGCCGGAATGGAATTCGCAGGTCTACGTGCTCGACGGGCGATTGCGGCCCGCGCCGATCGGCGTGCCGGGCGAGCTGTACCTGGCGGGGGCGCAACTGGCGCGTGGCTACCACGGCCGCGTCGACCTCACCGCCGATCGATTCGTCGCGAACCCGTTCGGCCCGCCCGGCGCGCGCATGTACCGCACCGGCGACCTGGTGCGCTGGAGCCGCGACGGCGAGCTGATCTATCTGGGCCGCACCGACTTCCAGGTGAAATTCCGTGGACAGCGCATCGAACCGGCCGAGATCGAAACCGCGCTGCTGGCGGCGGCCGAGGTGAGCCAGGCCGCGGTGCGGCTGGTCACCGGACCGACGGGTGAGTTCCTGGCGGGCTACGTGATCGAAGCGCCCGGCGCGACAGTGGATCTCGACGGGCTGAAACGGTCTGTAGCCCAGCGCCTTCCCGCTTACATGGTGCCGGCCGTGCTCGTCCGGCTGGCCGAATTCCCGGTCAACACCAGCGGCAAGCTCGATCGCGCGGCACTGCCGGTCCCGGTGCTCGCGGCAGAGCGTTTCCGCCCGCCCGTGCACGCCGCGCAACGTCTGGTCGCCGCGGTGTTCGCCGAGGCGCTGCGGGTTCGGCGGGTCGGACTGGACGACGACTTCTTCGCCCTCGGCGGCAGCTCGCTGGACGCCACCCAGGTCACCGCCCGCGCGGGCGAGGCCGCGGGCGTGCGCGTTCCGGTGCGCGCGCTGTTCGACGCGCCCACGGTGGAGGGCTTCGCCGCCGCCGTCGAGCGGCTCCGCGCCGCCGGGTCGACCCGGCTTCCGCTGGTCCGCCGGGCCCGGCCCGAGCGGGTGCCGCTGTCGCCCGCGCAGCAGCGACTGTGGTTCCTCAACCGGATCGAGAGCCAGGACGGCGCCGACAGCGTCTACAACCTGCCGATCGTGCTGCGGCTGACCGGCCGCCTCGACGTCACCGCGCTGGAGCGCGCCGTGCTCGACGTGCTGGCCCGGCACGAGACGCTCCGCACCACCTTCCCCGAAACCGACAGCGGCCCCTACCAATCGGTGCTCGATGCCGCCGACATCGGCCTGAGCCTGCATCCGGTGCCGATCGACCGTCGCGGAGTCCGGGAGGCCGTGGCCGGGATCGTCCGCGCGGGGTTCGACGTCACCGCCGAGTTGCCGTGCCGGGTCGCCCTGCTGGCCGTCGACCGGGTGGACGAGGCGCGCGGCGTCACCGGTGACGAATACGTGCTGGTCTTCGTCGTGCATCACATCGCCGCCGACGCGTTGTCGATGGTTCCGCTGGTCACCGATCTGGTCCGGGCCTACCTCGCGCGCCTGACCAGCAGACGCCCGGACTGGGCGGCGCTGCCCGTGCAGTACGCCGACTACAGCCTGTGGCACCGGGAACTGCTCGGCGCCGAGGACGTCCCCGGCGACCTGGCCTACCAGCAGCTGCGTTTCTGGCGCGACGTCCTCGACGGCGCGCCGGCGCAACTGCCGCTACCGGCCGACCGGCCGCGGCCCGCCGTGCCCTCCCACGAGGGAGCCGCCGTCGATTTCGTCATCCAGCCCGAGGTGGCCGCGGGCCTGCGGGCGCTGGCCAGGCGCAGCGGCGCGACGCTGTTCATGACGCTGCACGCGGCGTTCGCCGCCACGCTGGCCCGGTTGAGCGGCAGCGCCGACATCGTGATCGGCACGCCGGTCGGCGGGCGCGGGGAACGGGCGCTGGACGCGCTCGTCGGCATGTTCGTCAACACTCTCGCGCTGCGCACCCGGGTCTCCGGCGACGCGGCGTTCGCCGCGCTGCTGGCGGACGTGCGCGAGGGCGACTCGGCCGCGTTCGCCAACGCCGACCTGCCGTTCGAGCGCTTGGTGGACGCCATGGCGGTGGACCGTTCCGCCGGCGCGCACCCGCTGTTCCAGGTGATGTTCAGCTTCGAGGCCGCGATGCCCGCCTTGGACGGGAAGGCCGTGCAAGTGCCGTGGCTGTCGGTGCGCCCGGTCGAGATCCCCGATACCGGAGCGAAATTCGACCTGCACCTGGTCGTGCAGGAGCGGGCCGGATCGGCGGAACTGTCCGGCACCCTGCGCTACGCGACCGATCTGTTCGACGCCGCGACCGCGGAGTCCTACGTCGCCCGGTTCCGGCGGCTGCTCGTCGCCGTCGCGGTCGATCCCAGCACGCGCATCGGTGACATCGAACTGCTGTCGGACCCCGAACGTCACCTGGTCCTGCGGGAATGGAATGCCACCGAGCAGCCGGTGCCCGCATCGGACACGCTCGCCTCGCTGTTCGCGGCCCAGGCCGCGCGCACCCCGGACGCGCCCGCGGTCACCTTCGAGGGGCCTGCGCCGGTCCACCCGTTGCCCGGCCACCACCCCCCAACGAGTCGCTACGCGACGCTCGCCCACCCGTCGCCCGACCACCACCCCCCAACGAGTCGCTACGCGACGCTCACATATTGCGAGTTCGCCGGTCGGGTAAACCGGCTGGCACGCTGGCTCGTCGAACAGGGCGTCGGCCCGGAATCGCTGGTGGCGCTGGGCATGCGCCGCTCGGTCGACTTGGTGGTCGGCATGTACGCCGTCACCGTGGCGGGCGGCGGCTACCTGCCGCTCGACCCCGACCACCCCGCCGAGCGCACCGCGCACATCCTCGCCGCGGCCGCGCCCGTGTGCGTGCTCACCGCGGGCGCGGACCTGCACTGCGGTCTCGCCGAGACGCGGATCGATCGGCTCGACCTGTCCGCCTACTCGGACCGTCCGCTCACCGACGCCGACCGGCGCGCGCCACTGCGGCCGTCGAATACCGCGTACGTGCTGTTCACCTCCGGTTCCACGGGCAGGCCGAAGGGCGTGGCGATGAGTCACCGCGGCATCGTGAACCGGCTGCGCTGGATGCAGTCCGCGTACGTCGGGCTCGGTCCCGGCGATGTCCTGCTGCAGAAGACGCCCGCCACCTTCGATGTCTCGGTGCCGGAGTTCTTCTGGCCCTTACAGGTCGGCGCCCGCATGGTGCTGGCCCGGCCGGACGGCCACCGTGACCCGGCCTACCTGGCCCGGCTCATCCGGACCGAGGGGGTCACGGCAGCGCACTTCGTGCCGTCCATGCTGGCCGTCTTCGCCGACGAGGCGCTCGACGTGCCGACGCTGCGCGAAGTGTTCTGCTCCGGCGAGGCGCTGCCGGTCGGTGTCGCCCAGCGGATGCGTGCACGCACCGGCGCACGGGTGCACAACGGCTACGGCCCGACCGAGGCCGCGGTGGAGGTCACCTTCCACCAGGTGTGCGACACCGATTTCGAGACCGTGCCGATGGGCAAGCCGATCTGGAACACCCGGACCTACGTGCTCGACGCGCGGTTGCGTCCGGTGCCCGTCGGGGTGCCCGGTGAGCTGTATCTCGCGGGCGTCCAACTGGCGCGCGGCTACCTGGGCCGCCCCGACCTGACCGGCGACCGGTTCGTCGCCGACCCGTTCGGCCCACCCGGCGAACGGATGTACCGCACCGGTGACCTGGTGAAGTGGACCGCCGCGGGCGAGCTGGAGTTCCTCGGCCGCACCGACTTCCAGGTGAAGATCCGCGGCCTGCGCGTCGAGCTCGGCGAGATCGAATCGGCCCTGCTCGCGACGCGCGGCGTCACGCAGGCCGCCGTCCTGGTACGCGACGACCGCGGCACCGGAGAGCGACTCGTCGCCTACCTGGTGACGGACGGGCCGATCGAGATCACGGCGGTGCGTGACGCGCTGTCCGAGCGGCTGCCGGGCTACCTGGTGCCGCAGGCGTTCGTGGTGCTCGAACGGTTCCCGGTGAACGCGTCGGGAAAGCTGGACCGCACGGCACTGCCCGCCCCCGCGCTCGCGCCCGCGGTGTTCCAGGCGCCCAGTGGTGAAGCGGAAACGCTTGTCGCCGACACGTTCTCGACCCTGCTCGGAGTGACCGACGTGGGCGCCGAAGACGATTTCTTCGCCCTGGGGGGCAACTCGCTCAGCGCCACCCAGCTCGCCGCGCGACTGGGCCGGGCCACCGGCGCCGAGGTGGCGGTGCGCACGATCTTCGACGCGTCCACGGTGCGCGCGCTGGCGCGGCGGATCACCGTCGACGGCCCGGTCGATGACGCCCCCGTTCCGCTGCCGCCGCTGACGCCGCAGGAGCGCAGCGGGTCGATCCCGCTGTCGATCGCCCAGCAGCGCATGTGGTTCCTGAATCGGTTCGACACCACAACCGGCGCGTACAACATCCCGTTCGCACTGCGTCTCACCGGGGCGTTGAACGTGCCCGCCCTGGCGGCGGCGATCGCCGATGTGATCGCCAGGCACGAGACACTGCGCACGATCTATCCCGAACACGACGGCGGCGCGACGCAGGTGGTGCTCCCCGCCGGGACGAAACTGGTCGAGCTGGTCGCGCGGCCGGTTCCGGCGGCGCAGGTGCCCGAGCTCGTCGCCGCCGCGGCGCGCGCCGGGTTCGACGTGACCGCCGAGGTGCCGCTGCGCGTTCGTCTGCTGCGCGTCGAGGACGAGTGGGGGCCGGGCGGGCAACAGGTCCACGTGCTGCTGTTCGTCGTGCACCACATCGCCGCCGACGGTTGGTCTTTCGCACCGCTGACCCGGGACCTGGCCAACGCTTACGTCGCGCGGTGCGCCGGCATCGCACCGGCCTCCGGGCCGCCGCGGGTGCAGTACGCCGACTTCGCCCTCTGGCAGCGTGCCGCACTCGGCTCCGCCGACGACCCGGCCTCGGTCCTGTCCCGCCAGCTGGCGTACTGGACCGATCGGCTGGCGGGGCTGCCCGAGGTGCTGACGCTCCCGTCCGATCGGCCCCGCCCCGCGGTCGCCACCAACCGGGGCGGCGCGTCGACCGCGCGGCTCGACGCAGACTTGCACGAGCAGATCCAGGTCCTCGCCGCTGCGCACCGGGCGACCCCGTTCATGGTGCTGCACACCGCGCTGGCGGTGTTGCTCAGCCGCTACGGCGCCTGCTCGGACGTCGTGATCGGCGCGCCGGTCGCCGGACGGGGCGCCGAAGCGTTGGACGAACTCGTCGGCATGTTCGTCAACACGCTGGTGCTGCGCACCGAGGTCCGCCCGGACGCGACCCTCGCCGAACTGCTGGCGTCGGTGCGCGCGGCCGACCTGGCCGCCTTCGACCACGCCGCGGTGCCGTTCGAGCAGTTGGTCGAGGTCGTGAACCCGGTCCGCTCGCAGGCGCACGCCCCGCTGTACCAGGTCGCGCTGACCTTGCAGAACCAGGCCGCACCGGAGTTCCGGCTGCACCGGCTGGCCATCGCCGCGCTCGAGGTGGACGCCGCGCCGATCCAGCTCGACCTGGACTGGACACTGACCGACCGCTACACCGCCGACGGTGCGCCGGACGGCATCGACGTGCACCTGCACTACGCGCTCGACCTGTTCGACGAACCGACTGCCGCCGGGTTCCTCGCCGCCTTCGAACGCGTGCTGCGCGCCATGGTGCGCGACGCCCGCACCCGGGTCGGCGCGGTCGAGCTGATGTCGGTGGCCGAGCGCGGCATGCTGCTGTCGGACCGCAATGCCACCGCCCACGCCCTGCCCGCCGAAACCCTGGACGACCTGCTCACCGCCCGCGTGGCCGCCACGCCCGACGCGATCGGCGTGCGCTACGAGGACACGGCGGTGACCTACGCCGAGTTCGCGTCCCGGGTGAACCGGCTGGCTCGCAGGCTGATCGAGGCGGGTGTAGGCCCGGAGGACATCGTCGGACTGGCCGCGTGGCGCTCGATCGACATGCTCGTGGCGATGTACGCGATCGTGCGGGCGGGTGGCGCGTATCTGCCGATCGACCCGGCGCATCCAGCAGAGCGCCTGGCGCAGATCGTCGCGAGCGCCGCGCCGCGGCTGGTGCTCACCGTGGGTGGCGCGGCGCTCTCCGCCCTGGACGGCGTGCCCGTGCTCGACCTCGCCGATCTCGACATCGACGGCGTCCCCGACGGCCCGGTCGACGATGCCGAGCGGGTCGCCGCCCTGCGTGCGGACAACACCGCCTATGTGCTGTTCACCTCCGGTTCCACGGGCACGCCGAAGGGCGTGGCGGTGACCCACCGGGCGATCATGAACCAGCTGCGCTGGCTGGAGCACCGCTACGAGGTCACCGCGGCCGACCGCATCCTGCAACGGGCCCCGCTGACCTTCGACGTGTCGGTGTGGGAATGTTTCCTGCCGATCGCCGTCGGCGCGCCGCTGGTGATCGCCCGGCCCGGCGGGCACCTCGACCTCACCTATTTCGCGGATCTGCTGCGCGAACACCGGATCACCATCGCCGAGTACGTGCCGTCGGTACTGGCCGCGCTGATCGGTGAGGGCATGGGCGACGCGCTGCGGTCGTTCCGGCACCTGCACTGCGGGGGTGAGGCGCTCACCCCGGAGCTGCTCGCCGCGCTGCGCGGCAGCTTCGACGGCGCGGTGCACAATGCCTACGGTCCGACCGAGGCGGCGATCTCGGCGATCTATCACGAGTTCACCGACGCCGACGCCGACGGCCGGGACGTGGCGATCGGCCGCCCGTGCTGGAACACCAGGGCCTATGTGCTGGACGCGCGGTTGCGTCCGGTGCCGATCGGCGTCACGGGGGAGTTGTACCTCGCGGGCGACCAGCTGGCGCGCGGCTATCACGCCCGTCCCGGACTGACCGCCGAGCGATTCGTCGCCGACCCGTTCGGCGTGCCGGGCCGCATGATGTACCGGACCGGTGACCTGGTGCGCTGGAACCGCGACGGCGATCTGGTGTATCTGGGCCGCAACGATTTCCAGGTCAAGCTGCGCGGTCAGCGGATCGAACTGGGCGAGATCGAGGCCGTGCTCGCCGCCGCGCCCGGAGTGCGCAACGCGGCGGTGCTGGTGGCTCGCGACAGCACGGGGCGGCAATGCCTGGTCGGCTACGTCACCGGCGCGGCCATCGCCCCCGAGGCGGTGCTCGACGCGGTGCGCGCTCAGCTGCCCGCCTACATGGTCCCCGCCCACGTCGTCGTGCTCGGGGAGATGCCGTTGACCACCGTGGGCAAGCTCGACCGCTCGGCGCTGCCCGCCGTCGAATTCACCGGCGCGGCAGCGGAGTTCCGCCCGCCCCGGGAGGGGACCGAAGCGGTGCTCGCCACTCTGGTCGCCGACCTGACCGGCACGGCGCGCATCGGCGCGGACGACGATTTCTTCGCCCGCGGCGGCAATTCGCTGCTGGCCATGCGGCTGGTCGCCAGGGCGAACGCCGCCTTCGGCTGCGCGCTGACCGTGCGCGAGGTGTTCGAGGCGCCGACCGTGGCGGGGCTCGCACTGCGGGTGGCCCGGTCGGAGCGACCGGACGCGGACCGGCCCGCGCTCGTCCCGGGCGAGCGGCCCGCACGGATACCGTTGTCGCTGGCGCAGACCCGGATGTGGCTGCTGCACCGGCTCGATCCGGATTCGGCGGTCTATCACATCCCGATCACCATCCGGCTCACCGGCGCGTTGGACGTGGCGGCGTTGCGGGCCGCGGTACGCGACGTGATCGGTCGGCACGAGTCCCTGCGCACCGTCTTTCCCGCGGATGCCGAGGGACCAGTCCAGGTGGTTCTCGCCGAGACCGACCTGCCCGAGCTGCCGCTGCACCCGATCGAGGTGACCGAGCCGGACCTGCGCGACGCGGTGCTGGCGTGGACCGGCGGGAGTTTCGACCTGCGCACCCGTATTCCGGTGCGGGCGAGGCTGTTTCGCGTCGAATCGGATGATCATGTGCTCGCGGTGGTGGTCCACCACATCGCCGCCGACGGCGTCTCCACCGCCCCGCTGGCCCGCGACCTGATGACGGCCTACTCCGCGCGCGTCGCGGGGGAGGAGCCCGCGTGGCGTCCGCTGCCCGTGCAGTACCCGGATTTCACCCTCTGGCAGCGCGCGGCGCTCGGCTCGGCGGACGACCCGGATTCGGTGCTGTCCGGCCAGATCGCGTACTGGCGGGCCGAACTCGCCGGACTGGCCCCGGTGCTGGAGCTGCCCGCCGATCGCCCGCGCCCGCCGGTGGCCTCCGGCCGGGGCGCTACCGTCGAATTCGCGATCCCCGCCGACCTCACCGCGGCGATCGCCGGTCTCGCGCGGCGGCACGGGGTCTCGACGTTCATGGTGCTGCACGCGGCCTACGCCACGCTGCTCGCCCGGCTCGCCGGAGTGGACGACGTCGCCGTCGGCACGCCCGTCGCCGGACGCGGCGAGCAAGCGCTGGACGACTTGGTCGGCATGTTCGTCAACACTCTCGTGCTGCGCACCCCGGTCGCGGCGGACGCGTCCTTCGCCCAGTTGCTCGCCCGCGTGCGCGAGGTCGACGTGCGGGCCTTCGCGCGCGCCGACCTGCCGTTCGAGCGCCTGGTGGAGGAGCTGAACCCGGTTCGTTCGCAGGCGCACGCGCCGATCGTGCAGACCCTGCTCACCTTCGAGCACCACGACGACACCGTGTTGCGGCTGCCCGGCCTCACGGTGTCGGCCTATCCGCTGGACAACGGCGTCGCGCAGGTCGACCTGGCCGTGGAGCTGGCCGAGCACCGCACCGACGCCGGAGCCGCGCTGCGCGGCGTGCTGCGGTATGCCACGGACCTGTTCGACCGCGACACCGTCGCCACGTTCGGGACCCGGTTCGTGCGCGTGCTGCGCGGCGTGGTGGCCGACCCGTCGGTGCGCGTCGGCGATCTCGAGCTGCTGGACGACGCGGAGCGGGCGCTCGTGCTGGACCGGTGGAACGACACCGCCGCCCCGGTCGACCCCGCGGCCACGCTGATCTCGCTGTTCGAGGCACAGGTGGCCAGGACCCCGGACGCGCCCGCGGTCACCGTGGAGGGTCGCACGCTGACCTATGCCGAGTTCGCGGGACGCGCCCGGCGCCTCGCACGCTGGCTGGCCGGACAGGGCGTCGGCCCGGTCGCGCCGGTCGCGCTCGGCATGCGCCGCTCGCTGGACCTGGTGGTCGGCATCTACGCGGTCACCCTGGCCGGCGGCGCGTATGTCCCGCTCGACCCCGACCACCCCGCCGAGCGGCTGGAATACGTGCTGGCGACCGCCCGGCCGGTGTGCGTGCTCACCTCGGGCCTCGACCTGGACGCGGGCGCCGCGCGGCAGGTACGGATCGACCGGCTCGATCTCACCGGCTACTCCGGCGATCCACTGACCACGCCGGACCGGCTCGGTACGCCGGGGCCGGGCCACACCGCGTATGTGATCTTCACCTCGGGCTCAACGGGCCGCCCGAAAGGCGTGGCGGTCACCCACACGGCGATCGTGAATCGCCTCACATGGATGCAGTCGGCCTATCCGCTGGCCACGGACGACGTGGTGCTGCAGAAGACCCCCGCCACCTTCGATGTTTCCGTCTGGGAGTTTTTCTGGCCCTTGGCTTTCGGTGCGCGGCTGGTGGTCGCACGTCCAGATGGCCATCGCGACCCGGGCTATCTGGCTCGGCTGATCATCGAGCAGCGCGTCACGACGGTGCACTTCGTCCCGGCCATGCTGGGGGTTTTCCTGGCAGACCCACGCTCGGGAGAGTGCATTACGCTGCGCAACGTCTTCGCGTCGGGCGAGGCATTGCCCGCGGTTGCCGCGCAGCGGGCGCGAGAGGTGATCGGAGCGCGGGTGCACAACCTGTACGGCCCCACGGAGGCCGCTGTCGACGTCACCTGTCATGAGGTGACCGATACGGACCTGGTGTCCGTGCCGATCGGAAGACCGGTGGCCAACACTCGCCTGCTGGTGCTGGACGCCCGGATGCGGCCGGTGCCGGTCGGCGTGCCGGGTGAACTGTACCTGGCGGGCGCGCAGCTGGCCCGGGGTTACGTGGCGCGACCGGAGCTGACCGCGGACCGGTTCGTGGCCGATCCGTTCGGTCCGGCCGGGGCGCGGATGTACCGCACCGGCGATCTCGTGGCGTGGCGCGGCGACGGCGAGCTGGAGTATCTGGGGCGCACGGACTTCCAGGTGAAGCTGCGCGGCCTGCGCATCGAGCCGGGTGAGATCGAGTCGGCGCTGCTGGCGCTGGACGCGGTCGCGCAGGCGGTGGTTCTGGTCCGTTCCGACGAGCGGCTGGGCGATCAGCTCGTGGCCTACCTGGTTGCCTCGGGCCGTCCCGTGCTCGACACCGGGGCGGTGCGCGCCGCGCTGGGCGCCGCCCTGCCCGCGTACATGGTGCCCACCTCGTTCGTCGTGCTGGAACGGCTCCCGGTCAACGCCTCCGGCAAGGTGGACCGCGCGGCGCTGCCCGCGCCGGAGTTCACGACCGTGGGCTACCGGGCTCCGGCCACGCGCGAGGAGGCGACCGTCGCGCGGATCGTGGCGAGCCTGCTCGGTGTGCAGCGCGTCGGGGTGGACGACGATTTCTTCGCCCTCGGCGGCAATTCGCTGATCGCGACCCAGGTCGCCGCCCGGCTGGGGGCCGAGCTGGACGCGGAGATCCCGGTGCGCCTGCTGTTCGAGGCGCCTACCGTGTCCGCCCTGGCCGCGCGCGCCGAACGCCTCGCGGGCCGCGGCGGCAGGCCCGCGCTCGCGCCCCGGCCGCGACCCGAGCGCATTCCGCTCTCGCCCGCGCAGCAGCGCATGTGGTTCCTCAACCGCTTCGACCCCACCGAGACCGTGCACAACCTCGCGGTGGTGGTACGCCTCACCGGCTACCTCGACTCGGACACCCTGGCCGCCGCCGTCGCCGACGTGGTCGGCAGGCACGAAACGCTGCGCACCGTCTACCCCGATATCGATGGCATCGGCTACCAGCGCGTCCTCGACCCCACCAAGGTGCCCGCGATCCAGCGCTTGGACGCGGCGGGCGCCCTGCGCGAGTTCGTCGCCGCCCCGTTCGACCTGACCGCCGACGTGCCGCTGCGCGTCGGCCTGGACACCCGGTCCGACCGCGATCACCTGGTGGCCCTGGTGGTGCACCACATCGCCGCCGACGGGTTCTCCATGGGCCCGCTGGCCCGCGATCTCGCCGCCGCGTACGCGGCCCGCGCGACGCGCACCGCGCCGGTCTGGACCGAACTCGACCTGCAGTACGCCGACTACGCGCTCTGGCAACGCGAAGTGCTCGGCACGGAGGACACCCCGGACTCGGTGGCCGCGCGTCAGCTGGCGTACTGGCGCGAGACGCTGCGCGCTTTGCCCGCTCAGCTCGACCTACCGGCCGACCGGCCGCGTCCGGCGGTCGCCTCCCACGCCGCGGCGAGCGCCACCGTGGTCCTGCCGGACGAGGTCCGCGCCGGAATCGCCACCGTGGCCGCGCGCTACGAGGCCACGCCGTTCATGGTCGTGCACGCCGCGCTGGCCACCCTGCTGGCCCGGCTGTCCGGCACGGCCGACATCGCGATCGGCGCGCCCGTCGCGGGCCGGGGTGACGCGGCGCTCGACGATCTGGTCGGCATGTTCGTCAACACCCTGGTGCTGCGCGCGCAGGTGCCCGGCTCGGACACCTTCGCCGCCGTGCTGCGCCGGGTGCGCGAGCACGACCTCGACGCCTTCGCCCACGCCGACGTGCCGTTCGAGCGCCTGGTCGAGGTGCTCGACCCGCCGCGGTCGCAGGCCAGGCATCCGCTGTTCCAGATCGCGCTGTTCTTCCAGAATCTCGCGCCGGTCACCTTGGACATGGCCGGAGTGGCGGTGACCGAGCACGAATTCGACTACGAGACCACCCCCTTCGATCTCCAGCTGACCGTCGCCGGCGACGAGCTGCGCTTCACCTACGCCACCGACCTGTTCGACGCCGCGACCGTCGAGACCTTCGGCGCGCGCTTCGCCCGCCTGCTCGCGGTGGTCACCGCCGACCCGGAACAGGTGGTCGGTGACATCGATCTGTTCGGCGCGGGCGAGCTGCGTCGCGTGGTCACCGAGTGGAACGACTCCGCGCACACCGCCTTGGCCGACGAACTGCTGCTCGACGAGTTCGAGGCGCAGGCCGCCGCGACGCCCGACGACCCGGCGCTGGTGTTCGTCCCCGACAGCGCGACGCCGCCGGTCACCCTGTCCTACGGCGAGCTGGACCGGCGTGCCAACCGGCTGGCCCGCCATCTCATCGCGCTGGGCGTCGGCCCGGAAGCGCTGGTGGCGCTGGTGATCCGGCGTTCACCCGAGCTGGTGATCGCGATGTACGCGGTGCTCGAGGCCGGCGGCGCATACGTGCCGATCGACCCGGACCACCCCGCGCAGCGCATCGCGCACATTCTCGGCACCGCCGCGCCCGTGGCCGTGCTCACCACGACGGCGGATCGGATCGACCTCGGCGACGTCCCCACCGTCCTGATCGACGCCGTCGCGCTGGACGGCTACTCCGACGACCCGATCGCGGTCGACGAGCGTCCCGAGCCGATCCACCCGGACAGCCCCGCGTACGTGATCTTCACCAGCGGCTCCACCGGAAAACCCAAGGGCGTCAGCGTCTCGCACGCCGCGATCGTCAACCAGATGACCTGGATGCAGTCGCGGTACGGCCTCACCGCCGACGACGTGTACCTGCAGAAGACGGCCACCACGTTCGACGTGTCGCTGTGGGGCTACTTCCTGCCGCTGCGCGTCGGCGCCACGCTCGTGCTGGCCGCCCCGGACGGTCACCGCGATCCCGGCTATCTCACCCGGGTGATCGCCGAAAGACAGGTGACGATCACCGATTTCGTGCCGTCGATGCTGAGCGTCTTCGCCGGGCACGTCGCCTCCGCCGGAGCGAGCGCCGCGCTCGAGTCGCTGCACACGGTGTTCGTGATCGGCGAGGCGTTGCCCGCCGACACGGTGCGGGCATTCGGCGCGGTCAGCGCCGCACGGCTGCACAACCTGTACGGCCCGACCGAGGCCGCGGTGAGCATCACCCACCGCGACGTCACGGGCGAGGGCGACCGCACGGTGCTGCCGATCGGCAACCCGGCCTGGAACAGCCGCGTCTACGTGCTGGATTCGCGACTGCGCCCGACGCTTCCCGGCGTCGCGGGCGAGCTGTACCTCGCGGGCGTCCAGCTCGCGCGCGGCTACCACGGCAGGCCGGACCTGACCGCGGACCGCTTCGTGGCCAACCCGTTCGGCGCGCCCGGCGAGCGGATGTACCGCACCGGCGATCTGGTGCGCTGGGAGACCGGCGGCGGCGCTGCCGAACTGGTGTACCTGGGCCGCAGCGACTTCCAGGTGAAATTGCGCGGCCAGCGGGTCGAACTGGGCGAGATCGAAGCCGCGCTCGTGGCCGCCCCCGGTGTGGCGCAGGCGTGCGCTCGGGTGGTCACCACCGTCACCGGCGACGACCACTTGGTCGGCTACGTCACCGCCCAGCCGGGCGCCGTGGTGGCAGAGGCCGAGGTGCTGCGCGCCGCCGCGGCCACGCTGCCGTCCTACATGCTTCCGTCGGCGCTGGTCACTCTGGATGCCTTCCCGCTCAACGCCTCCGGCAAGCTGGACCGGAACGCGTTGCCGGAACCGGTTTTCGACCGCGTCGCCTACCGCGCCCCGGTCGCACCCGCCGAGCGGGTGGTGGCCGACGCCTTCGAATCGGTGCTCGGCGCCGGGCCGATCGGCGTCGATGACCATTTCTTCGCGCTGGGTGGCAACTCGCTCAGCGCCACCCGGGTGCTGGCCCGGCTCGGCGACCGGCTCGGCCGCCGAGTTCCGGTGCGGCTGCTGTTCGAGGCGCCGACCGTGCGGGCTCTGGCCGAACTGCTCACCGCCGAGGCAGCGGCGAGTGAGCAGGTAATTCCGCTGGTGGCGGGCCCGCGCCCGGTGACGATTCCGCTGGCGCCGGTCCAGCGCGGCATGTGGCTGCTCAACCGGCTCGATCCGGCTTCGCCCGCGCACAACATCCCGATCGCGCTGCGCATCGAAGGCGCACTGGACACCGACGCTCTGGTCGCCGCGTTCGCCGACGTCGTGGCGCGGCACGAGAGTTTGCGCACGATATATCCGGCCGACAAGACCGGCGCCGGTCACCAGGTGATCCTGCCTCCGGACGACGGGGCACGCTTGACGGTCGAAGCGTTGAACGGCCGTGCGGCTGACGACCGGATCACCGAATTCCTCGGCGCTGGTTTCGACGTGACCGCCGAAGTACCGGTGCGCGCGGCGCTGCTGCGCGAGCACGACACCCGGCACGTGCTGGTCGCGGCGGTGCACCACATCGCGGCGGACGGCTATTCGATGGGCCCGCTGCTGCGCGACCTGCTCGCCGCCTACCTTTCCCGCGTCCTCGGCACGGACCCGGCCTGGCCCGCGCAGGCGGCCCAGTACGCCGACTACGCCCTGTGGCAGGCCGCCGAGCTGGAAACCACGGGCGCCGCGCGGCTTTCGTTCTGGGTCGAGACACTGCGTGACCTGCCCGGTGAACTCGAGCTGCCCACCGACCGCCCACGTCCGGCCGTCGCGAGCAAGCGCGGCGCGAGCGTGCGGGCCAGGATCGGCGGCGGCGTCGCCGCGCGCGTGCGCGAACTCGCGCTACGGCACGACGCGACGCCGTTCATGGTGGTGCACGCCGTCTTGGTCGTCCTGCTGGCCCGGGTGACGGGCTCCGGCGACATCCCGATCGGCACCCCGGTGGCCGGGCGCGGCGCGGCGGCACTGGACGACCTGGTCGGCATGTTCGTCAACACCGTGGTGCTGCGCACCCGGCCGGATCAGGATCGCTCCTTCGCCGATCTGCTCGCGCAGACCAGGGCCGTCGACCTCGCGGCGTTCGAGAACGCGAGCGTGCCGTTCGACCGGGTGGTCGACGAACTCGGCGTCGAGCGCTCGCTGGCCCGGCATCCGCTGTTCACCGTGGCCCTGAGCTACCTGGGCACCGGGCCCGACGCCTTCACCGTGCCCGGTCTCGAGCTCTCGGCGGTCGAATTCGATGAGCGGGTGGCCCGTTTCGACTTGCAGTTCACCGTGTCCGCCGAGCCGGACGCCGACGGTCACCTCGCGGTGGAGCTGGACTACGCCACGGATCTGTTCGACGCGGCTACCGCGAGCGCGCTGTTGCGCCGCTTCGGCAGGCTCCTCGGCGCGCTCACCGCCGCACCCGACCGGCCCGTCGCCGAAGCCGACCTGCTGGCGCCCGCCGAACGCGCCGACCTGCTGGGCCGCCGCGGCGACGCCCCGGTGCCGCCCCGCACCCTGGCCGAGTTGATGGCCGCGGCGGTCGCGGTCGATCCGGACGCGGTGGCGCTGATCGCGGGCGAGCGGCGGCTGACCTACCGGATGCTCGACGAGCAGTCCTCGCGGCTGGCGCGCATGCTCATCGGGCACGGTCTCGGCGCGGAGGACGTGGTGGCCATCGCGGTGCCGCGCTCGATCAGCTCCATGGTCGCGGTGTGGGCGGTGGCCAAGACGGGCGCGGCGTTCGTTCCGGTGGACCCGACCTATCCGGCCGAGCGGATCGCGCACATGCTCACCGATTCCGGTGCGGCGCTGGGCTTGACGATCGCCACCTGCCGCGCGGCGCTGCCCGGCGAGGTCGACTGGCTGGTGCTCGACGCGCCGTCCACCGCCGCCAGGATGCGCCGCAACAGCGGGCAGGTGGTCGACGCGGCCGAGCTGATCCGTCCCGTGCGGCTGGAGAATCCGGCCTGGATGATCTACACCTCCGGCTCCACCGGAACACCCAAGGGCGTGGTCGCCACCCACGGCGGCCTCGCCGGAGTGGCCGCCGCGCAGCGGGATCGGTATCAGGTCACCGCGGACGCGCGCGTGCTGCACGTGGCCTCGCCCAGCTTCGACGCGTCCATGCTCGAACTGCTGCTGGCGCTGTCGGCGGGTGCGACGCTGGTGATCGCACCGCCCGGCGTCTACGGCGGCGCCGAGCTCACCGCGCTCATCCGCGACCAGCGGGTGACGCACGCGTTCCTCACCCCGGCCGTCCTGCCGACCCTCGACCCGGCCCAGCTGGGGTGTCTGCGGCAGCTCACCGTCGGCGGCGAGTCCTACGGCCCCGACACGGTGCGCCGCTGGGCGGAGGGCCGCTCCTTCCACAACACCTACGGCCCCACCGAGACCACCGTCATCGCCACCATCAGCGCGGCCCTGCGCCCCGGCGACCCGCTCGATCTGGGCGCGCCGATCCACGGCATGTCCGTGGTGGTGCTGGACGGCCGGTTGCGTCCGGTGCCGATCGGGGTCACCGGCGAGCTGTACCTGCGCGGTCCCGGACTCGCCCGGGGCTATCACGCGCGGCCGGGGCTCTCGGCGTCACGATTCGTCGCCGACCCCTACGGCCCCGCCGGGGGACGGCTGTACCGGACCGGTGATCTGGTGCGGTGGAACCGATCCGGCGCGCTGCACTACGTCGGACGTTCCGACCACCAGGTGAAGCTGCGCGGCCTGCGCATCGAACTCGGTGAGATCGACACCGTGCTGTCCGCGCACGAAACGGTGGAGACGGCCGTCACCGTGGGCCACACCGACGCCTCGGGTGCGGTCTCCCTCGTGGCCTACGTGGTCGCGGCGGCCGGCCACACCATCGATACCGTCGCCCTGCTGGCCCATGCCGCACGCTCGCTCGCGTCGTACATGGTGCCCAGCGTTGTGCTGACGCTCGGCGAACTGCCCTTGACACCCGTCGGCAAGCTGGATCGGAACGCGTTGCCGCAGCCCCGGCTTCGCGGCGCGCCGTTCCGCGCGCCCCGCACCGAGGTCGAGCGGGTGGTGGCGCACACGGTCGCGGAAGTGCTCGGACTCGACGGCGGCGTCGGCCTGGACGACGACTTCTTCGCCCGGGGCGGCAACTCGCTGACCGCGACCCAGCTGGCCGCCCGGCTCGGTGACCGGCTGGCGGTCACCGTCGGCGTTCGCGCGGTGTTCGAGCATCCGTCGGTCGCCGCCCTGGCCCGCGTGCTGACGACCGCCTCCGGCGCGGCCGGACGTCCCGCGCTCACCCGGCGCGCGGTGACCGGGCCGGTGCCGCTCTCGCTCGCCCAGCAGCGCATGTGGTTCCTCAACCGCCTCGATCGGCAGTCCACGGCCTACAACATTCCGCTGGCGGTGCGGCTCACCGGCGACCTGGACGTGGCCGCGCTCGCCGCCGCGATCGGCGACGTCGTCGCCCGCCACGACGTGCTGCGCACCGTGTACCCGCAGCACCCGTCCGGACCGATGCAAGTGGTGCTGCCCGCCGCGGCGAGCACTCCCGTGCTCGCGCCCGTCGCCGTCCGCGCCGACGATCTCGGCGCCGCGGTGGCCGATTTCGTCGGCGGCGGTTTCGACGTCACCGAGACCGTCCCGGTCCGCGCCCGGCTGTTCGCCCCGATGGACGGCGACGCGACCGCTCCGGTCACCGAACACGTGCTGGTGGTGGTCGTGCACCACATCGCCGCCGACGGCTCGTCGCTGGCGCCGCTGGCCCGCGACGTGATGCTCGCCTACGCCGCCCGCAGACGCGGCGTCGCACCCGACTGGCCGCCGCTTGCGGTGCAGTACACCGATTTCAGCGTGTGGCAGCGCGAATTGCTCGGCGCGGAGGACGATCCCGGCTCGCTGCTGGCCCGGCAGATCCGGTTCTGGACCGAGACGCTGGCCGATCTGCCCGCGCAGCTGAACCTGCCCACCGATCGCCCGCGCCCCGCCGTCGTCGCCACGCGTGGCAGGCACGTCGACTTCGCGATCGCCCCCGACGTGCACGCCCGGCTGACCGGCATCGGCCGGGAGTCCGGCGCGACGCTGTTCATGGTGCTGCACGCGGCGTTCGCGGTGCTGCTCGCCCGCCTGTCCGGCACCCCGGACATCGCGGTGGGCACCCCGGTCGCCGGGCGCGGCGCGGCCGAACTCGACGACGTGGTCGGCATGTTCGTCAATACGCTGGTGCTGCGCGCCCGGGTCGACGCGGGCGACGCATTCGCCGATCTGCTCGCCCGCGTCCGCGCGGCCGATGTCGCGGCCTTCGCCAACGCCGACGTGCCGTTCGAGCGCCTGGTCGAGGTGCTCAACCCGGAGCGGTCCACCGCTCGCCACCCGCTGTTCCAGGTCGGGTTCTCCTTCCACAACCAGGCGGAGGCCGACTTCGGCCTGGACGGATTGACCGCGACGGCCGCGGATTTCGACACCGAGGTCGCCCAGTTCGATCTGCACTTGGTCGTCACCGACCGCTATGCCTCCGACGGGGCGCCCGCGGGCATGGCCGCCTCGCTCACCTACGCGACCGCGCTGTTCGACGAGTCCACGGTGGCCGGGTTCGCCACTCGCCTGCAACGGCTGCTCGGCGCGGTGTGCGCCGACCCACGGCTGCCGGTCGGCGATCTCGCGCTGCTGGACCCGGCGGAGACCGAGCGCATGCTGGTCACCTGGAATCAGGCCGATCGCCGCTTCGCCCCGGACACGCTGCTCACCGCCTTCCAGGCGCAGGTGGCCCGGACGCCGGAGGCGATCGCGATCGTCGACGACGCGCGAACGGTGACCTACCGTGAGTTCGGCGCGCGGGTCAACCGCCTGGCCAGGGTGCTCATCGAACGCGGGATCGGCCCGGAAGCGCTGGTGGCGCTCGCCATTCCACGCAGTCTCGACCTGCTCGTCGCGATGTACGCGGTGGTGACGGCCGGTGGCGCCTACGTGCCGCTGGACCCGGCCCATCCGCTGGAGCGCACCGCGAGTGTGCTCGCCGCCGCCACACCGCAGTTGGTGCTCACCTCGGCCCGGGTACCGATGCTGCCCGCGGCGGCGTCGGAACACAGTGTGGTGCTGGATATCTCGACTGTGTCCGAGACCGTGGCCGACGGGCCGGTGCGCGACGACGAGCGGGTCGCCCTCCTGACGCCCGCGAACACCGCGTACGTCGTCTTCACCTCCGGGTCCACCGGCGCGCCGAAGGGCGTCGCGGTGCCGCACGCGGCGGTGACCCACCAGCTGGACTGGATGCAGTCGGAATACGGGCTCGGCCCGGACGACGCGGCGATGGTGTCGACTTCGGCGGCCTTCGACCTGTCGGTGTGGGAGTACTGGTGGGCGCTGCGCACCGGCGCCCGGCTGGTGCTCGCGCCGCGGAACGCGCAACGCGACCCGGTGGGTGTGCTCGACCTGGTGCGCCGCGCCTCGGTGACGACGCTGACCCTGGTGCCGTCGCTACTGGCGATGCTGGCCGAATCGTCCGGCGAACGGCGCATGCCGCGCTCGCTGCGCAGGCTGCTCGTCATCGGCGAGGCGTTGCCCGCCGCGACGCTGCGCCGGGCCGCGGCGCTCACCACGGCCAGGATCGACAACCTGTACGGCCCCACCGAGACCGCGGTCTCGGTGACTCGCTTCCGCACCGGCGCGGCCACGCGGCACGCGGTGGTGCCCATCGGCACACCCGAGTCCGGCACCCGGGTCTATGTGCTCGATGATCGCCTGCATCCCGTGCCCGCCGGGGTGACCGGCGAGCTCTACCTGGGCGGCGCGCAACTGGCCCGTGGTTACCACGGCATGGCGGAGCTCACCGCCGAGCGGTTCGTGGCCGACCCGTTCGGTCCCGCGGGCGCACGCCTGTATCGCACCGGCGACATGGTGCGCTGGGGCGCGGAGGGCAACCTGGAGTACGTCGAGCGGCGCGACTTCCAGGTGAAGGTGCGCGGCTACCGCATCGAACTCGCCGAGATCGAGCACGCCCTGCTCTCGCGGCCGGAGATCGGCGAGGCGATCGTCCTCGCTTACGACACCGACGACGCGAATGCCGTGCTGGCCGGCTATTTCACCGCCGTGCGGCCGCTGGACCCGGGCGCGCTGCGCGCCGCGCTGGCGGAGGTCTTGCCGAGCTACATGGTGCCCGCGGTGCTGCGGCAGGTGCGGGCGTTGCCGCTCACCGCGAACGGCAAGGTCGACCGGGCCGCGCTGCCGCGCCCGCAGTTGCGCGGCCGGGAATTCCGCGCCCCCGGCACCGACTTGGAACGTGCCGTGTGCACGGGCTTCGCCGAGGTACTCGCGGCCGAGCGGGTCGGCCTGGACGACAGCTTCTTCGAACGCGGCGGCAACTCGCTGCTGGCCACCCGGCTGGCCGCGCGCCTGAGCACGGCGCTCGGCGAACAGATCCCGGTGCTCTGGCTGTTCGCCGCGCCGACGCCCGCCCGCCTGGTCGCCCAGCTGGAGCAGCACCGGACCGGCCGCGGCCGGGTCGACGCGGCGGCCGCGTTCGACGTCGTGCTTCCGCTGCGCACCGGGGGCGCTCGGGAACCGCTGTTCTGCTTCCACCCGGCGAGCGGCGTGGCGTGGTCGTTCGCCGGTCTGGCGGCGCACCTGGACCCGGAACGGGACGTGTACGGCATCCAGTCGCCGGTGCTCGGCTCGGCCGCGCGCCTGCCGGAATCCATCGACGACTGGGCGCGCGAGTACGTGCGCGAGATCCGCGCCGTTCAGCCCGAAGGCCCGTATCACCTGCTGGGCTGGTCGCTCGGCGGCGTCCTCGCGCATGCCGTCGCGGTGCGCTTGCAGGAACAGGGCCAGCGGGTGGCGGTACTGGCCATGATGGACAGCTCGCTGCGTGGCGGCGCCGACGCGAACGCGCCGCTGCCGGTCGCCGACCTGCTCGGCGGTGTGCTCGGCGAAGCCGCCGACGAGGAAGACGCCGGACTCGACCTGCCCGGGCTCGCGCGCCGGATCGCGGAACTGCCCGAACCGTTCGCCTCGTTCGGCGCCGACCGCCTCGATCGCGTGCTGCGCGCGGGAGCCGGGTCACTGGAGCTGATCCGGCGATACCGCCCGCGCCCGTACAAGGGCAACCTCGTGTACTTCACCGCCGCGCTGGACGATCCGACCGGCGCCACGGGTGCCGCGAGCTGGTCGGACGCCGTAGACGGCACCGTGCACAACCACGCGGTGCACGCCTCGCACTGGCGGATGACCTCCGAATCCGCGCTGGCCAGGATCGGCCACGTCCTCACCGCGGTACTGGCCGACACCGGCCCCCACTGAGCCCCCCATCCCTGACCCGACCAGAAAGAAGGAAATCGAGATGAAGAATCCGTTCGATGACGACGACGCCAAGTTCTACGTCCTGATCAACCAGGACGGCGAACACTCCCTGTGGCCGGTCTTCGCCGCCGTCCCCGGCGGCTGGACCATCGCCTACGGCGCCGCCAACCGCAAGTCCTGCCTGGAGTACGTGGAAACGCACTGGGTGGACATGCGCCCCAAGTCGCTCATCGAGGCCATGTCCAGCGAGGCGAACTGACCACCTGAATCCGCGGGGCGCGCCGGTCCACACCCCCCTGCCGACCGGCGCGCCCCGCCCCGGCTCCGTGCGCGGTACTCAGGCCCGGCGCGCGGAGTCCTTCATCGTGTCCGCCTTGCCTCTCCGGCACGAACTCGAGCCCCGGCGTGCGCGGAAATCGTTCATCGAGCGCGCGTCCCGCCTGGGCTCCGGATCTGACGTGCGCTGCGGCGGTAACCGATAGCGTGTGCCGCCGCGCCTCCGGGCGCGGTACTCAGACTTCGGCGTGCGCGGAGTCGATCACCGCGTGCGCGTGCTGCCGCCAATCGCTGACGGCTCTGGTGCGCAGGCCGCCCAGCGCCGAGTCGAATTGTTTGGCGCGTTTGGTGACGGTCAATCCAACATAGGTGCGCGCGTTCGTGATCGCGCTGGTCGCCACCGCGCAGGCTTCGTCGATCTCGCCGGAGGCCAGCAGCGCCGTGGCGTGCTCGAAGCGGACCAGGGCGGGTTCCATGGTCTCAGACGGGTCGTACAGCGCCATCGCGCGGGCGGCCGCCACGGCGGTCTCCTCGGCGCGGCCGAGCCGGGAATATCCGATCGCCTGATAAAAAGCGAGTTTCTCCGGGCGGAAAGAAAAAATACCGACCGAAAGGTCTTCCGGCCCGACGTCTTCCAGAGCCGAGGCCGATCGCGCGATACACCGTGTGAATTCATCGGCGTGCCCGAGGCTGGCGTGCGCGCGCGCCGCCATTCCCCACAACCATGCGGCTGCCGGGCCGTAGGACGGATTTTCTTGCAAGCGACCGTCGAGTAACTGCAATACTTCCTTTGGTTTATCGCTATAGGTCGGCAAATACGCGAGTCCGGCCAGGGCGATGTCCTCCGAATAGCGATCGCCGATGTCCTGCGCGGCATGGATCGCGGTGGCGTACCACATGCGCGCCTGACCGAAATGGCCCTCGTTGAACAGGATCTCGCCGACCACGTTCGCCAGCCGGCCCGCGGTGCGCACCAACCGGACCTGATGGTGGGTGGGCTGCCGTTCGCCGAGACAGCCACGCACCATACGGAATTGCTCGAGCCCGGTCTGCAGCAGTTCGTGCGGCGGCACCTGGACCACCCGCGTGCCGAGGACCTCGGCCGACTGCTCCAAGAACGCCAATCGCCGTTCGCTGATCGACCCCGCGTCGAGGGTTGCCAGCATCCGCTCCGGTTCGCTCGCCACCAGGTCTGCCGCCTGGCCTGCCAGACCTGCGCCGATGCAGGCCAGCAGTTCTCGCCTTCTCACGTCGTCTTCCTCGACTTCCTTGTCGAGCCCGATTTCCCTACCGAGCTTGGTGTGCCTTTCCGGCGCCGAATCGGCGCTTTCGTAGTCGTGAGCCGTCATCCGGCCCGTGGTGATCGCACGCTCGAATCGTTCGGAGACGGCGGAATCCACCTGCGACAGGACCCTGTCCAGGAGACGCTGGCTAGCGGCGTGCATCCGGGTCGTCCGGCCGTTCTCCCACAGGACCACGGTGCGCGGTGTGACGCCCACCAGACGCGCGAATTCGTAACGGCTCCGCTTCATCGCCGTGCGAAGCGCATGTACAGCTTCGCCCGTCCAGTCGACCTCCACCATAGGTCTCTGTTCCTCCCTCCAGGCCACTACAAACGGAAAGTACTCGCAATTACCGCATTCGGGTCTGTTATCTACCGAATCGCAACGCGCACTGTTGAATCGCACCCGGCATCGGGGGTCCGCCCAAACCCTGTCGAGGGCGCCCGATGTCCGGAACCCGGCGCACGGTCCCGGCACGGCCCGATCCATCCGTGTCGAGCGCGGTCCGGCGGCGCCTTCTCGGTGCCGGGTGCACTGCCCTAATGGAGGTGAAAGATGGACGTGTTGCCCTCGGATGTCCGGGAGCTGTGGCTGATCCAGAGCCGCGATTGCTCTCAGGAACCGCTCGGTCTGACCTATGAGCGCGCGCGATTCCTCTGCGCTGTCCACGGCGGGCACGGCGCGACCTGCCATCAATATCTAGCCGCCTCGGCGTTCTGTTCCGGGCAGGCCACCGGCCGGTGACCGGCCGTGGAACCGCTGCTGAGCATGCTCGGCGCTTGCACACTGCTGGTGGCGGCGATCGTCGCCGTGGGTTCCTGTCTGTCGCACGGCGGCACCGATGACTCGCACCGTCCACCCGATGAGCCATTCACCATCGAACAGGCGCACCGGGTGATGCAGGGCCACCGTCCCTGCCGCGCGGACGCCTGCCCCCGCAAGCAGGCGGCCTTCCGCATCCTGGTCGCGTCCGGCCGCGTCGTCCCCGACAGCCGGGCCGACGGATACTCGCGCTGACCAGCGTCAGCGCGCCGAACTCGTTGCCGTTGAGCGTGATCCGCGCGGCAGCGAACACCCGCTGATCGGGACTGTGGCGAGGGAATCCCGAACAGCGCCGGAGTCCTCGTATCCCCGTACCACGGGATACGAGGACCCGCCGGTGTCCGCTCGAGCCTCCGTATGACTGTCCGCCTCCCGCCGCGCTTTTCGAATCCGAGTCGATGTCGGAGGGGAACATCTACCCGAACATCTGGTACGAGGGCGGCGAAGCGCTCGACTGCTTCCGAGTGAATCGCGAGGAGTCGATGCGACAACGGCCGACGGAGTGGTCGGTTGCCGGGCTCCCGGCGGGCTATTCGGCAGAGGCGG
Source organism: Nocardia gipuzkoensis (assembly GCF_021183645.1). NCBI lineage: Bacteria > Bacillati > Actinomycetota > Actinomycetes > Mycobacteriales > Nocardiaceae > Nocardia > Nocardia gipuzkoensis. The sequence goes on from NZ_CP089225.1 coordinate 3,783,924, forward strand.
CGACCGCCGTGCCGTCGACCTCGGCACCGATGTCGCGGGCGCACGCGTTCACCTCACCGGCGGCATGATCATCGACTGACCCGGCAAAGCGCCGCGAAAGTCACGTGATCGATGCCGGGTTCGTTGGGATACTGGCGCATCCCTACAACCAGGAGGATTCGTCCCGTGACCCATTCCGGGGTTCTGCCATTGCTCGATCAGGTCGCCGCCGCTGTCTCCGACGCGATCGACCGAACCCGGCCGGAGGCGGTGGGGGCAGACCCGGTGGTGCGCCGATCCACCCACGCCGACTTCCAGTCCAACGCCGCGCTCGCGCTCGCGAAGCGGCTGAAGGTCCGGCCGTCGGATTACGCGGCCGAACTGGCTACGGCGTTGGCTTCCGCGCCCGCGGCGGCGATCCGATCGGTCGAGTTGTCCGGCCCGGGATTCCTGAACATCACGGTGGCCGATCGAGCCGTGTGGCAGCAGGTCGCGGCGCGGCTGGGTGACGACCGCCTCGGCGTGGCGGCCACCGAAGACGGTCGCCGCACCGTGGTCGACTACTCCGCGCCGAACATCGCCAAGGAGATGCACGTCGGGCATCTGCGCACCACGATCATCGGTGACAGCTTGTCCCGCGTACTGGACTTCCTCGGCGCAGGGGTGATCCGTCAGAACCACCTCGGCGACTGGGGAACCCAGTTCGGGATGCTCATCCAATATCTCGACGAGCACCCGGAGGCGCGATGGCGGCACGACGAGCTCGACGGCGCGAATTCGGCGGTCTCGGCCCTCGACCAGCTCTACCGGACGGCGCGGGCAGCCTTCGACGCCGACCCGGAGTTCGCGGCCCGGGCCCGCGCGCGGGTGGTCGCCTTGCAGGCCGGTGACCCGGCGACGTCGGCGCGCTGGAGCGAGATCGTCGCCGAGTCGGAGAAGGCGTTCCGCGACATCTACGACCGGCTGGGTGTTCTGCTCACCCCCGACGACAACGTGGGCGAGTCGTTCTACAACCCGATGCTCGCCGACACCATCGATGAACTGGTCACCAAGGGCATCGCGGTGGAGAGCGACGGTGCGCTCGTCGTGTTCTCCGAAGCGGTGACCGGCCCCGACGGCGAGCCGGTGCCGCTCATGGTGCGCAAACGGGACGGCGGATACGGCTACGACACCACCGATCTCGCGACCATTCGCTACCGGATCGGCGTTCTGCGCGCCGAGCGGCTGCTGTATGTGACCGACTCCCGCCAGGCCCTGCACTTCCAGTTGGTGTTCGAGACCGCGCGCCGCGCCGGTTGGCTCACCGAGGCGGTCGAGGCCGAGCACATCGCCTACGGCACCGTCCTCGGCCCCGACGGCAAGCCGTTCAAGACCCGCGCGGGCGGCACCGTGCGCCTGATGGATCTGCTGGACGACGCCGTGGCCGCCGCCCGCCGCGTCGTACAGGAGAAGAACTCCGATCTGCCCGCCGCCGAATTGGATTCGATCGCCGAGCAGTCCGGAATCGGCGCGGTGAAGTACGCCGACCTGTCCACCTCACGGGTCAAGGACTACGCCTTCGACCTCGCCCGCATGACCGCCCTCACCGGCAACACGGCGGTCTACCTGCAATACGCGCACGCCCGCATCCGCTCTATCCTCCGCAAAGCGGGCGAACCCACCCCTGTGGTGGATGCCGGACAGCCGCTCGAACCGGCCGAACGCGCACTCGCGCTCGAGTTGGACGCGTACGGCAGCACGGTCATCGAAGTGGCGTCCACCCTGGAACCACACCGCCTGTGCGGCTACCTCTACGAGCTGGCCCGCGACTTCACCGCCTTCTACGACAACTGCCCGGTCCTGACCGCCGACGAACCGAGCCGCACCAACCGCCTCGCCCTGTGCGCGCTCACCGCCCGCACCTTGGCGCACGGGCTGGGTCTGCTGGGCATCGCAGCGCCCGAACGCATGTGAGCTCTCCTCGTAGGGATATGGCTGTGGCCCAGTCACTTCGCAACAGCCATATCCCTACTGCGTATCGCGCTTCCGCAGGGTCAGGCGTTCGACGGGTCGAACGCGCCGTTTGTGACACCCGCCGTGAATGCGTTCCACTCACCCGGGGTGAAGACCAGCGCCGGACCGCTGGTGTTCTTCGAGTCACGGACTCCGACCATATCGCCGTCGAGCCACGCGACCTCGACGCACTCTTGGCCCGCCTGGCTTCTGCTGCTCTTGAACCACTTGGCCCCAGCAAAATCTTTACTCACGCTTAGTACTCCTTCGCCACTTTCCTGAGCAACGCTCTGCTCTCTGTCACGCTCAGCGCAGCATCGCGCAGAGCCGCCGACACCGCGCGGTATCGGTCCACGTCCGGCCGTTTCTCGAGGTAGATGTTCGCGGTCAGCACGTTCTCGATGTACCCCACCGCAGGTTCGACGGGTCGCCCCTTGCCGTCCCTGCCGAAGTCGAGGATGACAAAGCCACCTGGCAGCACGCCCGCCGGCAGTCCCTGCGAGAACGGCAGGATGCGTACTTCGACATTCGGCCACGTGCTGGCGTCGGCGAGTTGGAGTAACTGACTCGACATGATCCTGGGACTGCCGACCCTGCGATGCAGAGCCGACTGGTGCAGCACGACATCGAGCGTGACCGGCTGAATCTTCCGCCCGACGAGCGTTTGCCGTTTCTCCGCCCGTCCGGACTGCTGGTGATCCAGGCGATCCGCGCCTGCGCGAGCCCACCCGAGCCCGGGAGGGCGGCCCGCCATGCCTGACCCCTCGACAAACGCGACCATCCACCCGTTCCGCGCCGCCCGCGCCGACCGATCGCGCCCGCGCTCGAAATACGCCCACGACAACCCCCAGTGGGCCGTGTCGAGCCGCAGAAACGCCGCCATCGCCGCCACCCTGCACCGCGCCTGCGATTTCGCCGCTTGCTCGACCTTGGTCGCCGCAACCATCGTCGCCCGCGACGACTTCGCCTACTTCCGCGACCGCCCCCGACAAACGAACTCGCGCTGAGCGGGACAACTCAGTTCCCTCGCCGGGTCGGTCAGGTCCCGACACCGCCGTTCGAGTGGCGTCCCGGTCGGGAGTGGCACAGCGCTACGGCGAACCGGGCGACCTCAAAACGACTGATGCAGAAGGAAAGCGGATGGTTCATGTCCTACGGCGGCGTCGGCGTCTGGGTCCCGCCCGCTGCCGACAGGGATTCGGGGGCACCCGGTCACGCCGCCGTGGGTGCCCCCGAGCATCAGCCGGGCCGATCAGTTCCCAGTCGACCCGGTAGCAGCGGACAACGCCTCGAATTCCGCGTCGCTCAACGTGATTCGCGCGGCCTCGGTGTTCTCCTCGACGTGCGCGACGCTGGAGGTACCCGGGATCGGCAGCACGACGGGGGAGCGGCGCAGCAGCCAGGCCAGGGCGAGCTGGGCGGGGGTCGCGCCGTGCTCGGCGGAGATGGCCGCCAGCGGGCCGCCGGGAGCGGCGAGTTCACCGGTGGCGATGGGGAACCACGGGATGAAGCCGATGTTCTCCTGTTCGGCGTAGTTCAGCACGTCCTCGTCGGCGCGGTTGGCCAGGTTGTACAGATTCTGCACCGAGGCGATGGTGGCGTGCTCGCGCGCCTGGCGCAGCTGCTCGACGCTCACCTGCGAGAGGCCGATATGCCGGATCTTGCCCTCCTGCTGGAGCGCGACGAGTTCGCCGAGCTGGTCGGCCAGCGGCACCTGCGGGTCGATGCGGTGCAGCTGGTACAGGTCGATCCGGTCGAGGCCCAAGTGGCGCAGGCTGAGTTCGGCCTGCTGGCGCAGGTATTCGGGCCTGCCGACCGGCCGCCACTCATTGGGCCCCTGCCGCGTGAGCCCCGCCTTGGTGGCGATCACCAGGTCCTCGCGATAGGGGTGCAGTGCCTTGCGAATCAGGTTCTCACTGACGAACGGGCCGTAGGAGTCGGCCGTGTCGATGAAGTTCACCCCGAGTTCCACCGCGCGGCGCAGCACCCGTACCGCCTCGTCGGGGTCCTTCGGATCGCCCCACACACCAGGGCCGGTCAACTGCATCGCGCCGTAACCGAGCCGGTGCACCGGAAGATCGCCGCCGATGGCGAAGGTTCCGGAGGCCGCCGCGGGCTGTGCGTCGAGGTCTGTGCTCATAAAGGGTCTACCTTCCGAAGTCGGAAACTGCGAACGCTGCACGAGTGTCGCGCCGGTCCGGCGCGCTCTCCTGCCGCAACAGCGCTGTCGCGAGGTCGATTCCCGGCGCGGTGTTCGCCGGTGGCGTAATACCGGGGCGACCCTGCCCTACTCCGCCGGCCGCTCGAACAGGATCACCTGCATCAGGCGGATCACGCGCCGGGGCGAGCACGCCGGGTCGTCGGAGCCGAAGCGTTCACCCAGATCGACTACCAGGGCGAACGCGGCGTGCACCAGCAGGCGCGCCTCGGCCGCGGACAGCACGGGCCGCACGCCGATCAGCAGTTTGGCCCACTCCTCGACATTGAGCCGCTGGATGTTGCGCAACACGGTGCGCTCCTCCGGCGGCACGTTGCTGATCTCGGCGTAGTAGACGAAGGTCAGCTCGCGTTCGGCGAACGAGCCCGCCACGTACAGCTCGATCAGCGTGCGCAACGCCTGCTCGGGCGTCTCGGCGGCGGCGACGGCGGGCCCGATGGCGGCCGACACCCGTTCGGCCGCCCGGCGGAACGCGGCGGTGAGGATGTCGCCCTTGCCGCGGTAGAACCGGTACACCGCCGAGGAGGCGGGCAGCCCGGCGGCGGTGGCGATGTCCTCCACGCTGACGTTCGGGTATCCGCGCTGGTGGAACAGCTCGACCGCACGGGTCAGCAACAGTTCGTGCTTGAAGGTCAGCGGGATCTCGCTCGCGGCGAAGTTCTCGGCGCTGCCGGGCGGCGGCAGCTCACACGCGGCGATCGCGTGGCAGGCTGCGGTCAGCCGCGCGGTGAGCGTACGCACCGGGATCGAGACGTGGTGATCGCCGATGCTGCTGAGCACGCTCAGCTCCGCCGCGGCGAGCACGGCGCGGTCGGCCTTGGGCAGCGTGGGTCTGGTCGCGGCGAGCAGTGACGTGAGCGCCGCGTTCACGCAGGCGAGCTGATCGGTCAGGGTGGCCGCGTCGGCTTCCTCCAGGTAGCGCCGCTGCCAGCGCAGCAGCGCGGCGCTGCGCCGGTTGGCGATGGCGGCCGTGATCAGCGCGTCGAGCACTCGTTCGAGTCGCTGCCCGGCGGGTAGGCCCGTGGCGTCCGGCAGCGTGGCCGCTTCCTCGCTGACCGCGCCCAGCCGCAGCGCTTCCTCGCGGAACAGCGCGTACTTGCTCGGGTAGTGCCGGTACAGCGCCGCCGAGCTGATGTCGAGCCGAGAGGCGATGTCCTCCATGCTGACGCCGTGGTAGCCCAGCGCGCCGAACGCCTCCGCCGACGCCGCCGCGATCTGCGCCCGGCGGTCGCGTGGTCGGCGACGGATCACCCGTGCCGGTGTCCCGTCGGCCGCCTCGTCCGCAGTGCGGTCGTCCCGGGCACCCATGCGGCGATGGTAGCCCAAGCCAATGCTTGGTACATCGCTGCCAACCTTGCTCGGCGCTAAATGAATGGTAGATCACAAGAAGGCTGTGATCCGGCCTTCAGATCGCACGATGCGCACGGCGGGATGAGAATCATCGATCACATATTCGGCTAGCGGGCGGGCCGGTCGAAGAGAATCAACTGCATCAGCAGACGCACTCGATCCTGGGCGGCCAACGATTCGTTGCCGAAGGAGCGGCCCAGATCCACGACTACCGCGAACGCCGCGTGGACGAGGATGCGCGCCTCGGCCGGAGTGAGCTCCGGGCGCACCTCGCGCAGCAACCTGGCCCACTCTTCCACGCTGAGCCGCTGGATATTCCGCAGCACCGTGCGTTCCTCGGCCGGAACATGCTGGAACTCGGTGTAATACACGAAGGTGAGGGCGCGTTCGGCGAACGATCCCGTGACGTACTGCGCGATCAACGCGGTGAGCGCGTCCTCGGAATCGGTGGCCGCGGCCACGGCGGGGCCCACGGCGCCGGAGACCCGCTCGGCGGCCCGGCGGAACGCGGCGGCCAGGATGTCGCTCTTGCCCCGGTAGAACCGGTACACCGCCGACGCGGCCGACAGCCCGGCGGCGGTGGCGATGTCCTCGACGCTGACGTTCGGGTAGCCGCGCTCGTGGAACAGCTCGACCGCTTTGCGCAGCAGCAGTTCGTGTTTGAACGAGTCCGGGATCTCCACCACCGCGACCGGCTCCACCGCGCGCAGTGCGGGCAGCTTCGCGTGCGCGATCGACCAGCAGGCCGAATGCAGCAGGCGGGCAAGGGGTTTCGTGGGAAGTGCGGCATGGTGGTCGGCGATGCTGGTGATCGCGCTGAGCAGTGCGGCGCGCAGCACGCGCAGGTCCGCATCGTCGAGCTCCGGACGCAGCGCGGCCAGTTGACCGCCCAGCGCGCCGAGGACCGTGGCCTGCTGCTGGTTGAGCGTGGTCTGGTCGTCGGGCTCGAGGTAGCGGACCTCCCAGCGCACCAGCGTGACGGTGGGGCGGTTCTCGATCGTGACCGCGATGAGCGCGTCGAGCACGTGCCGCAACCGCTGTTCGGCAGGCCAGTCCGCCGCCTCCTCGGGCAGCTCCACCGATTCGGTCATCGCCCGGCCCACACGCAGCAGTTCCTCCCGGAACAACGCGTACTTGCTCGGATAGTGGCGGTACAGCGCCGCGGAGCTGATCCCGAGCCCGGAGGCGATGTCGTCCATGCTCACGCCGTGGTAACCCAGCGCGCCGAACGCGGCCGCCGACGCCGCCGCGATCTGGGCGCGCCGATTCTTCGGCCTGCGCCGGATCTCCCGAGGTGCCGAGTCGCCGCTGCTCGCCTTCCGCGCCGTACGGCGATTGTCGACACTCATGACGAACATCGTAACGACCTGGCCGTATGGCCGGGCCGGGCGTGCCACGCCGATACGGCTCCCGGGGATGAGCGGCCCCCGGGAGCTGTACCTGTTCTCCGGTGCGCGTCGGCTCGCGACAAGGCGGGATGCGCATGCCGATGCGTCCGGAAGCCGACAACCCGACGCGGCCGAGCGGGGGGCACCAGGAACGCCGTGCCGTGGCAGGATGTCGAACAGAGACAAACTTACACGAATGTATGCGCACTACAAAGAGGTAGTCTGTAAAAGAATCATTGTTCACATAGTTCGTCGCTTCGGATGCGGGTGACCACCCGGGCTCTACCGCGCGGCACCGTGGCGATGTTGCGGATCTTGCCGCGCTCGGGCCTGCTGTTCGGCGGAAGCGAAGGATCGTGACGGGCAGGATCTCCCGCAGCACGGTGGCGCCCTCCAGCAGCGAGAATCCCGCGCCGATGCGCCGCCGCACGCCGCCGAACGGTAGCCGGGTGTTCGGCGCCAACTCGCCGTCGAGGTTCGGACTGAACACCGCGACATCGGGGTAGGCGGTGGTGCGGCGGTGTGCGAGGACGATCGAGGTGGCGACGACGGTGCTCGCGAGCAGGCGATGTCCGCCGATCGTCATGTCTCTGGTGTGCACGAGCGGCGGCAGCGCGGGGCCTCGGGGACACCCCGCGGACTCGACGACTTCTCGGGCGTCTCGGTGGGCCACGATGCTGCCGCCACGCGGATGTCGGACCGGCTGTCGCTTGCGCACCAGGGAAACCCGAACTCTGGTCCATGCGGACTATGGACCGGACGACCGTCCGGTGCCCTCGTCCGAAAACGCGTGGCGTGGTGGAGCCGAATGCGTCAGGGCCGCGTGGGCGGAAACGGATTTCAGGCCCTTATTCGTCCGAATTCGGTTGTACCGGTGCGTCTTTCTGGTAAGGAGTTCACCATGGCGTTGGCTTTGCACCCGGTGGACCCCATCCCGGTGCTCGGCGCCGTGATCGCCGCGGTACGGCGGATCACGGCGCGCTACCGGCTCACTCCGCAGGAGAAGCGCAACCTGGAGGCCGCTCGCGGCGCGCGAGCGGCGGTCTTCACCGCGTCCATCGGCGGCCGCTCCTACCGAAGGTAGAACCGAACCCCCTGCACCACAGCGCAACCCGCCGAACTCAGGCGCGCCCGCCGGGCCGGACCGTGCCGTACCAGTCGAGCAGGTCCGGGTTGTCCACGGCGCTGCGTTCGACGACGCGGCCCGGGTCGGCGCCCTGGAACAGCTTCTTGATCGGCACTTCCAGTTTCTTGCCGGTGCGGGTGTGCGGGATGCCGGGGGCGAGGATGATCTCGTCGGGCACGTGCCGGGGGGATACTTCGGTGCGGATGGTGATGTTGATGCGTGCTTTCAGTTCATCGGTGAGTTCCGCGCCGGGCGCCAGGACCACGAACAGCGGCATCCAATATCCGCCGTCGGGCTGTTCGGCCCCGATCACCAGCGCCTCGGCGATCTCCGGGAGCCGTTCGACGGACTGGTAGATGTCGGCGCTGCCCATCCGGATGCCGTGCCGGTTGAGCGTGGAATCGGAGCGCCCGTGCACGACGACGCTGTGGTGGTCGGTGATGGTGATCCAGTCGCCGTGCCGCCAGACGCCGGGGAACATGTCGAAATACGCGTCGTGATAACGCTTTCCGTCCTCGTCGCGCCAGAACGCGACCGGCATGGACGGCATCGGCGCGGTGACGACGAGTTCGCCGACCTCGCCGCGCACCGGTTGCCCGGCCGGGTCGTAGGCGTCCAGTGCGACGCCGAGATAGGGCGCCGACAGCTCACCCGGCCACACCGGCACGGTGCGCACGCCGCCGATGAACGCCGACACCACGTCGGTGCCGCCGCTGATCGAGGAGACCTGCACGTGCTCGCCGACGTTCTCGCCCAGCCACAGCGCCGACGACGTGGGCAGCGATGAACCCGTGATACCGACCGTACGCAGTGCCGACAGGTCGTGATCGGTGCGCGGGACGGACCCCGCTTTGATGCACGCCAGCACGTAGCCGGGGCTGGCGCCCAGCACGGTGGCCCCGACCTCGGCCGCGATGCGCCACAGTGCGTCGGGAGCCGGTGCGGTGGGGCTGCCGTCGTAGGTGACGATGGTGGCTCCGGCCAGCAGGCCCGCGATCTGGAAGTTCCACATCATCCAGCTCGGGCTGGTGTACCAGAAGAAGGTGTCCTCGGGGCCGATATCCGATTGCAGGGCAACCGCTTTGAGGTGTTCGAGCAGTACGCCGCCGTGGCCGTGCACGATACCCTTGGGCAGGCCGGTGGTGCCGGAGGAGAACACGATCCACAGCGGATGGTCGAAATCCACCGATTCCGTGGTGATCACCGGGGGCAGCGACTCGGTGCTGGTGATCGCGTCGTCCCACGAGGTGGCGTCCGGTACGTCCAGCCCGAGCCGGGAGACCGCGATCGTGCCCTTCAGCGAGGCAAGGCCCGCACGCAACGCGGCGATGTCGTCGCGCTTGTCGTGCGCCTTGCCGCCGAAACGGTAGCCGTCGGCGGTGACCAGCACGGTCGGCTCCAGCTGCCCGAGCCGGTCCAGCGCGGCCTTCGGGGAATAGTCCTGCCCGCAGGCGCTCCACACCGCGCCGATGCTCGCCGTGGCCAGGAACGCGATCACCGCCTCCGGGATGTTCGGCAGATACCCGGCCACCCGGTCGCCGGGACGCACACCAAGCGAACGCAACGTCTGCGCGAAAGCCGCTGTGTGGTCGATCAATTCGGCCCAGGACACCTCTCGGATCGGAGCGTCCTCGCTGACCGCCTTGATCGCGGGCCGGTCGGTGTTCAGCTGCCGGATCACCTGATCCACGTAGTTGAGCCTGGTGCCGGGAAACCATTGCGCCCCCGGCATCTCGGCGCTCGGCAGCACTTCCCCGGCGATGTCGCCGAGTTCGAAGTAGTCCCACAGCGCATGCCAGAATCCGGCGAGATCCTCGACCGACCACTGCCACAGCGCGTGATAGTCGCCGGAGCGCACGCCGGTGCGCTCCGCGACGAATCGCGCGAAGTCGGTGATCCTGGCCTCGGCGACATCCTGCTCGGTCGGCACCCACTGTGGTTGCATCGCATTCCTCCTGGCTGTGGAACTCGGGGATCAGGCGTGGTCGGCGCGCCGCACGATCTGCTCGGCGTGCCGGAACACGGGGCCATCGACCATCCTGCCCTCGAGGGCGAAGACCCCGCGGTGCTTCGGCGCCTCCTCCAGCACCCGCCTGGCCCAGGTGAGCTCTTCTTCCGAGGGCGCGTAGGCGGCCCGCAGCACAGCCACCTGGCTGGGATGGATCGCGACCTTGGCGTCGAAGCCGACCGCGATCGCGTCCTCGGCTTCGGCGCGCAGGCCGTCCAGATCGCGAATGTTCAGATACACCGAGTCCAGCGCGAATTTGCCGTACGCCTTGGCGGCCAGCAGCGTGGCGGACCGCACGTGGCGGGCCACGTCGCGGTAGCCGCCGTCGGCGTGCCTGCTCCCGGTGCCGCCGAGCCCGGCAACCAGGTCCTCCGCGCCCCACATGACGCCGATCGCGTTGGGCGCCGTCACCGCCTGGTTCACCGCGAGCGCACCGAGCGGCGACTCGATCAGGGCGATCACCTCGTAGTCCGACAGCGCCGTGATCTGTTCGGCCGACTCGCATTTCGACAGCATGAGCCGCCGGTAGGCGGTGCCGGCGAGCGCCGCCAGATCGAGCGCGTGATCCTCGGTGCCCGCCGCGTTGACCCGCACCACCGTGGTCCGCGGGTCCAGCGGGGTGTCCAGCAGCGCCTTGCGCGCCGCCGCCTTGTCGTGCGCGGCGACGCCGTCCTCGAGGTCGAGGATCACCACGTCGGCGGCCGCGGCCGCCTTCGCGAAGCGTTCCGGGCGATCCGCCGGGCAGAACAACCACGCCGGACCCGCCATCTGCCAGCTCATACTGCGTCCTTTCGGGCGTGTGCGGTCACGCTGCGCTGCCGCCTCCGGGCCTGACCGCTCATGCTGTGTCTCCTGTGGGCATGTGCGGGGCCCTGCGTGGTTACGCTGCGCTGCCGCCTCCGGGCCTGACCGCTCATGCTGTGTGTCCTGTGGGCATGAGCGGGGCCCTGCGTGGTCACGCTGCGCTGCCGCCTCCGGGCCTGACCGCTCATGCCCCGGCCTCCGGGGCTTTGCGGACCAGCGTCTTGCGAACAGCCGTGGCGACGACGTCACCGTGCTGGTTGCGCGCCGTGTGCGCGAAGGTGACGATGCCTTCGCCCGGACGGCTCTTCGACTCGCGCTTGTCGGTGACCACGGTCTCGGCGTACATGGTGTCGCCGTGGAACAGCGGCTTGGGAAACGCCACCTCGGAGAAGCCGAGGTTCGCCACGATGGTGCCCTGGGTCAGCTGCGCCACCGACAGCCCGATCAGCGTGGACAGGGTGAACATCGAGTTCACCAGCCGCTGGTTGAACGGGGGCAGCCGATCGCTGAACGCCGCGTCCAGGTGCAGCGCCTGGGTGTTCATCGTCAGCGTGGTGAACAGGACGTTGTCCGCCTCGGTGATGGTGCGGCCGGGGCGGTGTTCGTAGACCACCTCGGTATCGAACTCCTCGAACCACAGGCCGCGCTGCACGACCGTCCGCCGGGTCACAGGCCCAGCTCCCGTCCGATCAGCATCAGCTGCACCTCCGTCGTCCCCTCGCCGATCTCCAGGATCTTGCTGTCGCGATAGTGCCGGGCCACCGGGTATTCGTTCATGAAGCCGTAGCCGCCGAAGATCTGCGTCGCGTCGCGGGCGTTGTCCATGGCGGCCTCGCTGGCCACCAGCTTCGCGATGGAGGCCTGCTTCTTGAACGGCTTGCCCGCCAGCATCAGCGCCGCCGCGTCGTAGTAGGCGGTGCGGGCGGCGTGCGCCCGCGCCTCCATCCTGGCGATCTTGAACGCGATGGCCTGGTTGCGCCCGATCGCCTGGCCGAACGCCTCGCGCTCCTTGGCATAGCGCACGCTCTCGTCCACACAGCCCTGCGCGGCGCCGACCGAGAGCGCGGCGATGGCGATGCGCCCCTCGTCGAGGATGCGCAGGAAGTTCGCGTAGCCGCGCCCGCGCTCGCCGAGCAGGTTCTCCTCGGGCACGCGCACGTCGGTGAAGCTGAGCGGATGGGTGTCGGAGGCGTTCCAGCCCACCTTGTTGTACGCGGGTTCGGCGACGAAACCGGGCGTGTCGGTCGGCACCAGGATGGTCGAGATCTCCTTCTTGCCACCGGCTTGCCCGGTCACCGCGGTCACCGTGACGAGCACGGTGATGTCGGTGCCGGAGTTGGTGATGAACTGCTTGCTGCCGTTGATGATCCATTCGCCGCCGTCGGCGACCGCGGTGGTCCTGGTGCCGCCCGCGTCGCTGCCCGCGCCCGGTTCGGTGAGCCCGAACGCGGCGAGGTTGCGGCCGCTGGTCAGCTGCGGCAGCCATTCCTGCTTCTGCTTGTCGTTGCCGAAGCGGAAGATCGGCATCGCGCCGAGCGAGACCCCCGCCTCCAGCGTGATCGCCACGCTCTGGTCGACCTTGCCCAGTTCCTCGAGCGCCAGGCACAGCGCGAAGTAGTCCCCGCCCATGCCGCCGTACTCCTCCGGGAACGGCAGGCCGAACAGGCCCATCTCGGCCATCCCCGCGACCACCTCGTACGGGAAGGTGTGGTTCGCGTCGTGCTCGGCCGCCACCGGCGCGACCACCGACCGCGCGAAGTCGCGCACGGTCAGCGCGAGATCCCGGTACTCCTCCGGCAGCGTGCCGGTGGACAGGAAGTCGGTCATGTGGGGATTCCTTCTCGTTCGGCCTGTTCGGCGGGGTTCGTTGCGGCCTGCGCGACGACGCGCGCCAGCACTTGGTCGAGGCGCACCTGGGCGCCCGGCTCGACCAGGAGTTCCACGGTTCCGGCGACCGGCGCGGTGAGCGAGTGTTCCATCTTCATCGCCTCCACGATGACCACCGGATCGCCCGCGGCGACGACGGAGCCCGAAGCCACCGGTACCGCGATCACCGAGCCCGGCATGGGGGAGCGGATCTCGGCGTCTCCCACGTGCTCGTCACCGCCGCGCACGTTGACCTCGGCCACTTCGCGCAGCGCCGCGATGCCGCATGGTCCGGCCACCCACAGCAGGCCGTCGTGCTCGGCGGCCCGGTAGGTGCGGCGCAGGCCGTCCACGGTCGAGGTGAGCACGCCCGCATAGCGATCGGAAGCGGTGAAAGTCGCGGTGAGCGAGCGGGTTTCGCCCTCGCCCACCTTGACCGTGCCGCCGTCGGGGGTGCCCGAGACGTAGACGTGCTCGATCCGCTCGCCGCCCGCGAGCCGGATCGGAGTGGGTGCGGCGGCCCCGATCCGCCAGCCGGACGGGATCTCCCAGGGATCACGCGGCGTGGCCGGCCAGCGGCGCAGCCAGTGCCAGGCCGCCGCGGCGACGAACTCGTCGTCGCCGACGGCGGCGGGACGGAAGTCGGCCACCCGCCGGTCCAGCAGGCCGGTGTCCAGTCGTCCTTCGGCGACGTCCGGATCGGCCAGCAGGAAGCGCAGGAATTCGACATTGCTGGTGACGCCGAGCAGCACGGTGTCGGCCAGCGCCCGATCGAGTCTCGCGAGCGCGGCGGAGCGGTCACCGGCATGCGCGATGACCTTCGACAGCATCGGGTCGTAGTCACTGCCGACGTGCGTGCCGATCCGCAGGCCCGAATCGACCCGCACCCCGTGGCCCTCGGGCTCATCGAGGTCGAGCACCGTGCCGCCGGTGGGCAGGAACCCGCGCCCGGGGTCCTCGGCGTACACCCGGGCCTCGATCGCGTGCCCCACCATCCGGATGTCGTCCTGGGCCACCGCCAGCTTCTGCCCGGCCGCCACCCGGACCTGGCATTCCACCAGGTCGACGCCGGTGACCAGCTCGGTCACCGGATGCTCCACCTGGAGGCGGGTGTTCATCTCCATGAAGAAGAACTCGTCGGGCCGGTCGGCGGAGACAATGAACTCCACGGTGCCCGCGCCCACGTAGTCCACGCTGCGCGCGGTGTTGCAGGCGGCGGCGCCGATCCTGGCCCTGGTGGCCGCGTCCAGCAGCGGCGAGGGGGCCTCCTCGATCACCTTCTGGTGGCGGCGCTGCAAGCTGCATTCGCGTTCGCCCAGGTGCAGCACGTTGCCGAACTGGTCGGCCAGGATCTGCACCTCGATGTGCCGCGGCCGGGTGACGAACCGTTCCAGGAACAGCGTGTCGTCGCCGAACGCGGCGGCCGCCTCGCGCCGGGCGCTGCGCAGCGCCTCCGGCAGCCGGGCCGGATCGTCCACCCGGCGCATGCCTTTGCCTCCACCGCCCGCGGACGGCTTGACCAGCACCGGGTAGCCGACTTCGGCGGCCGCGGCGATCAGGTCGTCGTCGGTCAGGCCGGGTGTGGCGATGCCGGGCACCACCGGGACGCCGAACGCGGCCACCGTGTTCTTCGCGGTGATCTTGTCGCCCATCACCTCGATGGCGCGGGCGGGCGGGCCGAGGAAGACGATGCCCGCCTCGGCCAGCGCGGCCGCGAAAGCCGCGTTCTCCGAGAGGAACCCGTATCCGGGGTGGACCGCTTGCGCGCCGGTGCGCACGGCGGCGGCCACCACCCGGTCGATCGCGAGGTAGCTCTCCCTGGCGGGGGCCGGGCCCAGGCGCACCGCCGTGTCGGCTTCGTGCACATGCCGGGCGTCGGCGTCGGCATCGCTGTAGACGGCCACCGAGCGGATGCCCAGGGCGCGCAGTGTGCGGATCACCCGCACCGCGATCTCGCCGCGGTTGGCGACCAGCACGGTGTCGAATCCGACCGGAACAGATCTGTTCAGCATCGCCATCACATCCGGAAAACGCCGTAGGAAACGGGTTCGAGCGGGGCCTGCGCGCACACCGACAGCGCCAGCCCGAGCACGGTTCTGGTGTCGGCGGGATCGATGACGCCGTCGTCCCACAACCGGGCGGTCGCGTAGTAGGGGTTGCCCTGGCTTTCGTATTGCTCCCGGATCGGGGCCTTGAACGCTTCCTCGTCCTCGGCCGACCAAGGCTGCCCGCTGCTGTCGAGCTGGTCGCCGCGCACCGTCGACAGCACCGACGCCGCCTGCTCGCCGCCCATCACCGATATCCGGGCGTTCGGCCACATCCACAGGAATCGCGGCGAATACGCGCGCCCGCACATCGAGTAGTTGCCCGCGCCGTAGGAGCCGCCGATCACGACGGTGAGCTTCGGCACCCGCGCGCAAGCCACCGCGGTGACCATCTTCGCGCCGTGCTTGGCGATGCCGCCCGCCTCGTAGTCGCGGCCGACCATGAAGCCGGTGATGTTCTGCAGGAACAGCAGCGGAATGCTGCGCTTGTCGCACAGCTCGATGAAATGCGCGCCCTTCATGGCGGATTCGCTGAACAGCACGCCGTTGTTGGCGACGATGCCCACCGGATGCCCGTGGATGTGCGCGAAACCGGTGACCAGGGTCTTGCCGTATTCGGCTTTGAACTCGTGGAAGCCGCTCTCGCCCTCGGGTGTGCCGTCGACCAGGCGGTGGATCACCTCGCGCACGTCGTACGGGGTGCGCAGATCCACCGGCACCACGTCGTAGAGCTCGGATTCCGGCGCGGCGGGCGCGATGACCGGCCGGACGTCCCACGGCACCGGGGTGCGCGGCCCGAGTGTGGCCACGATGCGGCGCACGATGCGCAGCGCGTCCTGGTCGTCCTCGGCCAAGTGGTCGGTGACGCCCGAGGTGCGCGAGTGCAGCTCGCCGCCGCCGAGTTCCTCGGCTGTGACCACCTCACCGGTCGCGGCCTTCACCAGCGGCGGGCCGCCGAGGAAAATGGTGCCCTGGTTGCGCACGATCACGGCCTCGTCGCTCATCGCCGGTACGTAGGCGCCACCGGCGGTGCACGAGCCGAGCACCGCGGCGATCTGCGGAATGCCCTCGGCGCTCATGGTCGCCTGGTTGTAGAAGATGCGCCCGAAGTGCTCCCGGTCGGGGAACACCTCGTCCTGGCGCGGCAGGTAGGCCCCGCCGGAGTCGACCAAGTACACGCACGGCAACCGGTTCTGCGACGCGATTTCCTGCGCGCGCAGATGCTTCTTGACCGTCATGGGGTAGTAGGTGCCGCCCTTGACCGTCGCGTCGTTGGCCACGATCACGCACTCGCGCCCGGACACCCGCCCGATCCCGGTGATGATCCCCGCGCCGGGGGACTCGTCGCCGTACATCCCGGTCGCGGCCAGCGGGGAGAGCTCGAGGAACGGGCTCCCCGGGTCCAGCAACCGGTCCACGCGCTGCCTGGGTAGCAGCTTGCCCCGCGCGACGTGGCGATCGCGCGCCTTCGCGGGCCCGCCGAGCGCCGCGGCGGCCAGCCGGGCGCGCAGGTCGTCGGCCAACGCCGCGTGGGCGGCGCGGTTGCCGACGGCCTCTTCGGTAACGGTCATCACGCCATCCTGTCGTCCAGTTAGTCGCCGATAACTGGAATTCAGGTTAGTGTTGATTAACCGAGATGTCCAGGTCGGCGGAAAGGAACGCGTGTGACCAGTGCCGAATCCGTCGCGCCCACGCGTCGTGAGCAATTGAAGGCGCAACGCAGGGCGCAATTGTTGGAAGCCGGGGCGCGGTTGATCGCCGATCGCGGCTTCCTCGGTATGCGCCTGGATGATCTGGGCGCCGCCGTCGGTATCAGCGGTCCCGCGGTCTACCGGCACTTCCCGAACAAGGAGGCGCTGCTGATCGAACTGCTGGTCGGGGTGAGTCAGCGCCTGCTGGCCGGCGGCGCGGCGGTGGTGGAGGGCGCGAACTCCGCCGAGCGGGCGCTCGCCGGGCTGGTCGACCATCACCTGGACTTCGCGCTCGGTGAACCGGAGTTGATCCGCATCCAGGACCGCGACCTGGACAACGTGCCCGCCGCCGCCCGCCGCGAGATCCGCCGCACCCAGCGCCGATACGTGGAGATCTGGGTGGGGGTGCTGCGCGAGCTGCATCCGGAACTACCCGAGGAGACGGCGCGGGTCCAAGCCCACGCCGCCTTCGGCCTGATCAACTCCACCCCGCACAGCGCGGGCAACGCGACCGCGGCCCGAGCCCGTCCGGTGCTGCGCAGGATGGCGCTGACCGCCCTCGGGTGAGCGCGCCCTCATCGCGCGCTCCACCCGCCGTCCATCGTGTAGGCCGCGCCGGTGACCATGCCCGCCTCCGGCGACGCGAGCCAGCTCACCAGCGCCGCGACCTCCTCCGGCTCCACCAGGCGCTTGATCGCGCTCTCGGTGAGCAGGATCTTCTCCACCACTTCCTGTACGGGCACGCCGTGCGCCTTGGCCTGGTCGGCGATCTGCTTGTCCACCAGCGGCGTGCGCACGTAGCCCGGGTTGACGCAGTTGCTCGTCACGCCGTGCGGGCCGCCCTCGAGCGCGGTGACCTTCGACAGCCCCTCCAGTCCGTGCTTGGCCGTCACGTAGGCGACCTTGTATTCGGAGGCGCGCAGCCCGTGCACCGAGGAGATGTTGACGATACGTCCCCAGCCCTGCCGGTACATGTGCGGCAGGGCCGCGCGCACCAGCAGGAACGGCGCCTCGACCATCAGCGCGAGCAGGTCGCGGAACCGCTGCGGCGCGAACTCCTCGATCGGGCTGATGTGCTGCACCCCGGCGTTGTTCACCAGGATGTCGGTGTCGAGTTCCAGCTTCTCGAGCGACGCGACGTCGAGCAGATCCACCGCCCACGATCTGCCGCCCAGTTCGGAGGCCACGGCCTTCGCGCCGACCTCGTCGATGTCGGCCACCGTGACGGTGGCGCCGCGCGCCGCGAGCGCACGGGCGCAGGCCGCGCCGATGCCGCTCGCGCCGCCGGTGACCAGGGCGCTGCGCCCCGCCAGATCGCTCATCGCACGGTCACTTCGGCCCGTGCGCCGAGGCTCTCGGCGTCGGCGTGATCGATGCTTTCCAAACTCAGTCCCTTCGTCTCTCGCGCGAAGAGCACGGCGATCGCGCTCACCGCCGCCGCCCCCGCCAGGTACCAGGCGATCGGCACCGCGGAGTGGTAGGTGTTCAACAGCCGGACGGCGATGATCGGCGCCAGCGAGCCGGCCACGATCGAGGTCACCTGATAGCCCAGGGACACCCCGGAGTAGCGCATCCGAGTGGGGAACATCTCGGCCATGATCGCGGGCTGCCCGGCGTACATGAAGGCGTGGAAGATCAAGCCGATGATGATGGCGGACATGATGATCGCGTTGTGGCCGCTGTCCATCATCGGGAAGGCGAAGAAGCCCCAGGTGCCCGCGGTCAGCGCGCCGATCAGGTAGACCGGTCGCCTGCCGAACCGGTCGGACAGGTTGCCCACCAGCGGGATCGTCACGAAGTGCACCGCGTGCGCGGCGAGCAGCCACCACAGGATCACCTGGGTGTCGGCGTGCACCTCCACCTTCAAATAGGTGATCGTGAACGTGACCACCAGGTAGTACATGACGTTCTCGCCGAACCGCAGGCCCATCGCGGTGAGCACGCCGCGCGGGTAGCGGCGCAGCACCTCCACCACGCTCAGCGAGGTGGCCTTGATCTGCTCGGCTTCCTGCTGCGCCGCGACGAAGATGGGCGCGTCGGTGATCTTCGTGCGGATGTAGTAGCCGACCAGCACCACCACCGCGGACAGCCAGAACGCCACGCGCCAGCCCCAGCCGAGGAACGCCTCGTCCGACAGCGTGGAGGTGAGCACCAGCAGCACCACCGTCGCCAGCAGGTTGCCCGCGGGCACGCCCGCCTGCGGCCAGCTCGCCCAGAAGCCGCGGCTGCGGCTCGGGCTGTGCTCGGCGACCAGCAGCACCGCGCCGCCCCATTCCCCGCCGACCGCGAAACCCTGGATGAAGCGCAGCGTGACCAGCAGTGCGGGGGCCCAGTAACCGATCTGCCCGAAGGTCGGCAGGCAGCCCATCAGGAACGTCGCGCTGCCCACCAGGATCAGGCTGAACTGCAGCAGTTTCTTGCGGCCGTACTTGTCGCCGAAATGCCCGAAGACCACGCCGCCGAGCGGGCGCGCCGCGAAACCAACCGCGTAGGTGACGAACGCGGCGAGGATGGCGTCCAGATCGCTGGTGTCCTTGGCGAAGAACACCTTGCTGAACACCAGCGTGGCGGCGGTGCCGTAGAGGAAGAACTCGTACCACTCCACGACCGTGCCCGCCATCGACGCGGCCACCACACGGCGCAAACCGCTGGTCGTGCCGCCCCGATCCTCCGCCGGTGTCGCTCCGGCGCTGTGCTCCCTCATCGCGCTACTCCTTCGTGCCCGGGGCCACACTTCGGACTCGATGTGACGGCCCACACATGCTTGGCTGCACCGAGTATTGGTGCAGACGATTGGCGTCGCAATGACCATTAGTGCAGTTCGGGTCTGCAAAGATGCAGATACGGGCTGCGCTGCACCAGCATTCAGGCTGAAGGCGGCATGCGTTCATGGGGGACGGAACGGCGCGGATCCGGACTTCGCCCGGCACACGTCTACGCGGCGACGACCGCGACCGGTTCGGCGGCGAAGAACCTCACGCCGTGGCTCGGATCAGATCCGTATCACGGTTCTCGATCTGTTCGGTGGTCTTCGGCTGGGCGGGCGGACGTACTCGGTGCAGGGCCGCGTAGCCCGCGGTCGCGAGGATCAGCGCGGCGAATATGCCGAGGTTGCTGCTGCCCAGGCTGCCGGCGCGGGCGGCTGGAGTGAACAGATATCCGAGCAGTGGGCCGATATGCGGATCGGGGGAGGTGATCAGGCCGAACCCGACGATGGTGGCGACGGTCAGGCAGCCGATCCCGGCGCGATTCACCCTGCCGTAGCCGCCGACCGGGCTGAACAGGGCTGTCCGGTCGTAGCCGATATGGCGGCGCTGCCACAGGTCGACCACGAAGATTCCGGACCATGCGGCCATCACCACCGCGGTCGTGGTCAGGAAGGCCTGGAACGGGGCGAAGAAGCCCGGCGCGGCGAAGACGACATAGCCACCCGCGCTCGCGATCAGGACCGCGTCGATCAGGACGGTGTAGTGCCGGGGCATCCGCACGCCCAAGGTCTGGAGCGCGAGGCCCGAGGAGTACAGGCCGATGATGGACCCGGACACGAAACCCACCAGCGCCAGGATCAGATACGGCACCAGGAACCAGGTGGGCAGATGGGCCGACAGGGCGCTGATCGGGTCGGTCGCGGCCATCGCCGCGACCTCGGGGTTACCGGAGGCCAGCAATGTCCCGAAGCCCATCAACACGATGGCGGGCGCGGTGCCGCCGAAGGTGATCCATCCCACCAGTGCGCGTTTACCGGTCTCGCGTGGCAGATAACGGGTGTAGTCGGCCGCGCAGTTGACCCAGCTCAGGCCGAGCAAACTGGCGGCCAACATGATCCCGCCCGTGAACGCGCCCGGACTGGCCTGGCCGTGCGTCGCGAACGAAATCTCGGGCAGCGTCAGCACGACATAGACCACCGACAGTGCGGTGAATACCACGGCGAACCACTTCTGAATCCGCAGGATCACGTGGCAGCCGTAGATTCCGACCACCGTACTGGCCAGGACGACGATGCAGAGGGTGACGATCATGAAGGGCCTGGTATCCATGTCCGGGTCGAGCCGGTGGGCCACGGTGCGGGCCGCGAGGGTCGCCAGGACCGCCGAGAAGGTCTCCCATCCGACCAACGCCAGATAGCTGATCAAGGTCGGGATCTTGTTGCCGTGGAATCCGAACGCCGCGCGGCCGGCCACCATGGTCGCCGCCCCGCCCCGCTGCCCGGCCAGTGACACCAGGCCGAGCAGCAGGAAGGACAGAACCGCGCCGGTCGCCGCCGCCAGCGCCGCCAGGTGCCAGTCGAGGCCCAGTGCCATGACATACGGACCGAACGACACCAGCAGCACGTTGCAACTGGTGCCCGCCCATGGCCAGAACTGCGCGCGCGGATTACCTCGACGCTCGTCATCGGCGACCCATTCGGCGCCTTTTCGCTCGAAGGACCACTTGGAAAGTTTCGCTGAAGCCATTGCCATGCCCAGATCCATTCGCCGAGGGCCGCGACCGGCTGTGGGCACCGGGCCCCGACCATTCCATCTACTTACATATAGTGCCGTTAGATGATGGCTCATTGTATGACGGTGAAGTGTCAAGCGGAACCATGGTTGACGGGGCAACTATTGGGGCGCAACAGATTTGGTGTTCCTTAGCGGTCGTTGCACGTCAACGCCCAAAGCCAGGCACGAATCGAGCGCAAAGGACACCGCTGATTCGCGCTCAGTGCGACGCATGCAGTCAGTTCGACACCTGGATAGCGATCCGTTGTTCGATGGCTTATGTGCCAGTGAGGCGCAAATCTGGCGGTGCCGACGATCTGCGCGCGTCGAGCGATCTGCCAAGATGCAGATATGAGCCCGGCTTCCGCAGGGTCTGCTCGCCGTCCCAGCGCCGATGACCTCCTCGTTCTGCTCGCGGTCGGACGGTCCGGCCGCTTCGTCACCGCGGCCGAGGAACTCGGCATCAACCACACCACGATCTCCCGCCGTATCGCCGCGCTGGAACACACCCTCGGCGGCCGGGTGCTCACCCGGGTGGCGGGTGGCTGGGAGCTGACCGATCTCGGCAAGGAGGCGCTGGCCGCCGCCGAGGTGGTGGAGTCGGCCGTGAAGTCCCTCACGAGCGACGCGGGTGGGAACCGATCGCTGGAAGGCGTGGTCCGCATCTCGGCGACGGACGGCTTCAGTGCCTACATCGCCGCGCCCGCGGCCGCCGAAGTGCAGCGGCGGCACCCGAAGATCACGGTGGAGATCGTGGCGACCACCCGGCGTGCGTCGCAACAACGTTCGGGACTCGACCTCGAGATCGTCGTCGGCGAGCCGCAAGTGCACCGCGCCACCGCCACCCACCTGGCCGACTATTGCCTCGGCCTCTACGCCTCGCGCGACTACCTGCGCGACCACGGCGCGCCCGCGACGATCGACGACCTGGCCGAGCACCCGCTGGTGTACTTCATCGATTCCATGCTCCAAGTCGACGACCTCGACCTGGCCTCCAGTTTCGCGCCCGCGATGCGCGAATCCGTCACGTCCACCAATGTTTTCGTGCATGTGGAAGCCACACGCGCGGCAGCGGGCCTCGGCCTGCTGCCCTGCTTCATGGCGGATCGCCACGCGGATCTCGTTCGCTTGCTGGCCGATTCGGTGACGGTCACCCTCGGCTACTGGCTGGTCGCCCGCACCGAAACGCTCCGCCGCCCGGAAGTGGCCGCCGTCGTCACCGCGATCCGCGTCATGGTCGCCGATCAGCGCGACGTCCTTCTCGGACGCTTGGGCTGACTTCCGCCGAGCGAACATCGGCGGTCAAGCTACGGAGCACATAGGTTCACCTGCGCTCCTGGACGTTTTCGCCCGAGATCTGTTTGGCTGGTGGCTTCGACGGTCTCAGGGAGGTACACACCTATGGCGCTCACGCACTGGGGATTCATCTACACAGCGGCCGGCAGCGCCGCGGGCGGCGATGTCAGCGTCGTGGACACCGGCAAATGCCGCACTGTCCTCGTGGGGGTGGAGAAGCCCGAGGAAGGCATCGAGGTCGCGCGCCGCCTGGTGGACGACGGTGCGCAACTGATCGAGCTGTGCGGAGGGTTCGGGCCCGTTTGGGCCGGGCGCGTCATCGAGGCGATCAACGGTGCGGTGCCCGTGGGCACGGTCGGCTACGGGCCTGAAGCAGTCGACCAGGTGCACGCCATCTTCTCCTGACCGTATGCCGCAGAGGCAGATCGCGTCTGTTGTTCTCCGGGTCAGGCCGTTCGGGCGAGGGTGTCGAATCGGTGGCGGAAGTGTTCTGCGTCGTCTCCCCGTGTCCGGGTGGCGGCTATGCGGACCGGGCGTAGTTCGGCCAGAAGTCGTGGAGAGTTGACGGGGCCTTCCAGGAGAGTCAGGGCGGTGCGCGCTTCGGTGATCGCTGCGGTGGTGTCGCCGAGCCCGGCGAGAGCGGCGGCGAAATAGGCGCGGTACGAGGCTTCGTCCCGTGGGAAATAGCCCCCGTGGGCGACGCTCTCGCGGCACAGTTCGGCCGCCTGGCCGTGGTGCCCGAGCATCCGGAGTCCTCGCGCCTCATGGGCGTGCAACTCGGCCTCGTTCACGTGCTCCAACCATGCCGGGTCGTCTGGATTGTCGAGGCCGCGATCGGCCTCGCGCCAGACTCGCGCCATCGCGCGATCGAACTCCTGCTGGTCACCGACGGCCGCGTACGCAATTGCCTCCTCGGCGGCCTTCAGCGCGTTCATGCGAGCGGACGGTATGCCCCTGACGAGTTCTGTCGAACGCCGTGCGAGGCGCACGGGCTCGGCAAAAGAGGCGGGCGAGGACGCGGCGAGATTCGCGAGGTCTCCCAGGGCGGCGGCCAATAAGGCGTTGTCGCCGCACTGTTCGGCAAGCAGAACCGATTCCGTGAGTTGCCGCCAGGCAGTGCCAGGCCGATTGCTATCACGAGCCAGCCAAGCAACGGTATTCGACAGCCATCCGGTGGCACTCACCAATTCGGCCCCTAGGCGGTGGCCGTACGACCTGGAGTCCAGCAGCCGCCTTACCGAGGCGTATCGGCGCGCTGCGTAGTCGAAGACGCCGCCACCTCCGCGATGGTTGTCGTGCTCCCAAAGCCGTTGCGTGAGCACCCGAATATAAGTGACATGCCCGGTGCCGACCCGAATCGGTTCAGCGGCCCTGGTCGGCGGTATGGAGACACCCGACACTGCCGTTATTGTCGCTGCCAGGCCGAATTGTCTGCGGTCCACGTCATCGACTCCTTCGCCACCCCCGTAGTCGATGGTCCCCGTATCGGGTGTCGCGAGCAAGAGGGGCAGCAGCGCGGAGCGGGGAATCCCCAGCGCGTCGGCGGCGCGGATCAGTTCGCGGATGTCGAAGATGGTCCCCACTTCTCCACGTTCCACCCGGCCCGCATGCGTGCGGTCCCAGTGCAGGAGTGCGCCGAAGTCGGCTTGGGACAGGCCCATTTCTCTGCGGACGAGGGCCAGGGCTTGACCGGGCCGCCCCTCGGCGAGCAACTTGCGGAATTGCGGCGTCGTCCACACGCCGTCCATCTCGTTGTCGATCACTTTCGGCCCCCTGTCCCGAAATCCACTGTGATGCGCGAACTTTAAGCACAAAACCGCAAGCGGGGAGGGGCAACCGCAGATATCGCACACCCGGTGTCGCGCGCTTGACAGCGTCGCGATGTTCCGCCCGTTCCTCGAGGCTCGAGGTGCGCGCGCCGCCGGGGTGATGTCGTGTCGGCACGGCACTCCGGACGCGGTGAGCCGCGAGCGGTGGCGAAAGCCCCCGGCGGCGGGCGCACCCATCGAACGAGAGGTGATCATGAAGCCGAAAGTGGTCGGGTATCTGCGCCGCGATGTCTCCGGGCGTCGCGCACGCAGGCACGAATTGGAAATCCGCGCGCTGGCGAAGGCGTCGGGTTTCGATCTGGCGCGAACGCTGGTCGCGGGCCCGACCGCCCCCGCGTCACTCGAGGCCCTGCTCGCCGTGATCGGCCGTGTCGGCGCGGTCGCGGTGATCACCCCGTCGCGGGGCCATCTGGAGGACCGCACGGACGCGATCATGTCGGTGTGCGGGCTGATCACCCTCGATTCGAGGCACATCCCATCGCAGGGCATGGAAGACCTCGCCGCCCATGGCCCCTCGGACCACGCATGACTGATCGACCTGAACGCCGCCGCGGACGAGCCCGGGCCGACATCAGGGTTTCCGGTCTTCGTGATCGGTCAACAATTGACAGCGGGCGGTCGACGCCCGTGACACATCAGACCAATTGCCCGGCAGGAGAACTGGCCGAGCGCAAACCGACGATCTGCCGACGAAGTGTCCGATCATCTGCCGACCGATTGCCCGATGATTTGCCGATATTATCGCCGACGATCTGCCGATACATATGCCGACGGTCTGCCGATTTCCCGGGTAGGAGAATCAGGACCCCGCCATCACCATCGCGGCCGACTTCGAGGAATAGTCCGCCGAACGCCGTAGTCTGCCGCGGGCCCGCTCGTCGTAGGTGATGTGCCGGACCACGGGACCTACTGCACGGCCGGTTACGGCATGGCCGTAACGCCCGGCTTCCGGCAATGCCTCGGCGACGGCTCGGATCGGTGTGTGACACATCACCGGCTCCGGACGGAAACGGGGTTTCCCGCGCTGTCGATCGGTCAACAAACCATGCGGCGGACCGCCGGTCGGGAGCGCGGACGCCGACCGAACCCATTGCCCGGCACCAGGATCGCGCCCGATCAGGGCGCAGAAGGAGGACAAGTGCGATCCATCCGAGCCGGTCTCATCGCCGTGACGCTCGTCGCCGCCACCGTGGCCGGAGCGAGTTCGGCGCATGCCGATGAGACCCTGCCCGGCGCACCGAAGGACGAGATCATCTCGGTGGACATCAACCTGCTGGGCTGCTCCCTCGGTGCCGGACTCGGCCTGGACCTCCTGCTGGCTCTCACCGCGGGCAACGGTTCCAGCACCACCATCGGCTCCGGCCTGGCCACCCGCCTGCGCGCCGCGGGCTGCCTGCCCTGGCAGCGCTGATCCGTAGCAGAGTTCGACGGGATGCCACCCTGATCCGCGCACCAGCGGCGGGTGGCTTTCCTCGAGCGACAACGGACTCTGCCATGCGGTAGGGCTGCTTAGTCTTGAGCATGGCGTAGGGACGTGGCAGCGGCGTCGGGACAGCGCACCGGGCAATGCCTCCGCACGCACTGAGCGAAAGTCCTTGATACTCAGTGTTTTGGCCTGAGTGTCGAGGGTGCCGAGTATGCAGGAGCATGGGGACGTGAGTACTCCTGCACCCGGACCTGTCTTCGACGTGATCGCCGTGCTGAACGGCGCGGTGGACCTGCGATCCTATCCGCGCCGGAACCTGGTCCTGAGCTCGCCTCCGCGGGTAGAGTTCCGCACCCTGGGGGACAACAGGTCCGCGATCTTCGAGCCGGTCGTCCACCTGCTCAATGGCATCGAGCTGCTCGAATCCCAGGGTTGGGCGCTGGTCAGCGTGATCGAACGGAGCGTCGACAGCACGAGAACCAAGGAGTGCTGCCTGATGGCGTTCATGCACCGCCCCTGATGGAGACCGGTCTGCCGGACGTCTCCGGGCCGCCAGGGTCTTCCGGAGCAGTGGTCTGATCGCGGTGCGCGGCCGTATGGGTCATCCGGCCTGGGGGTGCGGGCGCAAGTCGATCGTGTCGCGCGCTCGTGCCCACACCTCCTGGGCATCGAACCGGGCGGCCTGCCACGAGTCGGTGGCAAGGCCGACTCGCCCGCGCCACTTCCGCATGATCTCGGCGTGCACGGGCCAGCGCACGAACCGCCGCATGTCCTTTTCGGTCTCCCAGATCGAGATCGAGCCGCCGCGTGCCTCCGAGGGGCGAGCCCACAACCACAGGCCGACCGCGCCGTGCATCACGGGCCAGTTCCGGCCCAGCCGCATTCCCGTCTTGTAGATGTCCTGAACGTCTTCTTCGGAAGCGGCCAGGAAGTCGGTGACGCTGACGAACACCGGACCTGCGCTGTCGTGGCGGGGACCGGCTTGCCAGGGCATCAGCACCGTGCCTTCGGAAAACGGCGGTTCACCTGCCGCACCGTGCGGGTCGCCGGATCCTTGGCGGTAATTGGTAATCATGTGTAGATGATATACACATGCATATCAAATCCGTAACCGGGCGCTGACCGCATGAATAGGTATATGCATGGTGAATCCACGGATGTGGGATCGGTACGTATTCGATGAGGCTGGTTGCCGTGCGGCAAGCACAGCTGAGGTGACAGCGCCGTTACCTGGACCCGCCTTCGACAACGGCGCCGGTAGGCCGACAAAGGAGTCGGTCGCGCAGGCGGGATTCCGAACTGCACGGTCTGCGCCACAGTCGCCAGCCCCTACGGCCCGGAGCGGCCCGCAACTACGCCTAGGCAAAAGCATGCCCGGCGGGCACGCCGCGCGGGCACGGTTCTCTCGTCGAATTAGGACGGTAACTGTCCTATCTCCGCGACACAATCGAATCATGAGCGAAACCGAATCGACTGCGGGACAGCCGGATCAGGCCGACATCACCGACTACAACGATCCGAACGCGCCGTGGAACCAGGCTTGGGACCAGCAGGGCAGCATCGCCAACTGGAACGATGATGTGATCAAGGAGTTCAGGGAGAACTCGGGCAAGGTGGGCGGTGCTTACGCGGGCGGGGACCTCATCCTGCTCACCACCACGGGAGCCAAGAGCGGCAAGCGGCACACGACTCCGCTGGGGCCCCTGTACCGGGACGACACCATGTTCGTGAGCTCGTTCATCGAGGATAAGTACCCGGCCTGGTGGTACAACATCAAGGCGAATCCGCAGATCACTATCGAGCTCCGGGACAAGACCTACCAGGCGACCGGCAAGGTGCTCGAAGGCGCGGACTACGACGAGTTCGCGGCCTGGGTGCTGGCCAACAACCCCCTGCTGGCGGACTTCCAGTCCAAGGTCGACCGGCCCATACCGCTGGTCGTGCTGACCCTCGACGGCGAGAGCTGAGCGACCCGGCCGGTACCAATAACCGGCCCCGCAAGATTCACGGCTACCGCAGCCCGGCGGAAATCTACGCTGAACACTGATGTAGAACGAGGCGCGCCGCATCCCGTCCGGGTCCGGCCGCGTGCCGCCCTTACCCGTCCGTGCACGTTCTCCACCCGCCCTTACCTGTGTATGGGCAGGTGTACCTCGAATACACACGTGTCGCTCATCTGAGCGCCGATTGCATAAATAGGTATTGCCTGGGTGAATCTACGGATGCGGGGCCGGTACGTATTCGATGAGGCTGGTTGTCGTGCAGCAAGCACAACTGGTGACAGCGCCGTCACCTGAATCCGCCCTCGACAACGGCGTCGGTAGGCCGACAAAGGAGTCGGTCGCGCGGCGGGGTTCCGCAACGCCACGAACCAGAAACTTCATCCTGATGTCCATTAATCCGTTCAGCCTGTTCGGCTTGGTCGCTGCCCTCGACAGCCGCAACATCCGAGCTCACCTCACCGACAGTGTCGAGGACTGCGCGGTCTGCGCCACAGTCTTCAGCCCGAGGACGTGCCCGGCCGGCCACGCCGCCGAGATCACCCACGCCACTCAGCGTCCTATGACCGCGATCGAAATAGTCGACCAGCTCGTCACGACCGTTCATCAGTCGGTTTCCGCTGGTGCCCAGTGGTCGTGTGGGGCCGGTGGCCGTGAACACAGTGCGCTGATCGACGAGAACCGGCGCGGAATGGGTGTTTGCGACGCCGTGTCACGGAGTTCGGAGAGGACTCCGTGACACGGCTGTTGCTGCCGGTCGACATTCCATCAAGCGGCGTCGAGGGCTGCGGTGATCTTGCGGGTCATCTCGGCCAGGGTGGGGCTGGGCTCGCCCTGGTGGGTCCGGGTGGCTGCGTCGAGGGCGACGAGGACGGTGTTGCGGAAGTTGTCGGCCTCGGCCGGATCCTGCTTCTCGAGCAGGCTCATGGTGGCGGTCAGGGCCGGCAGTACCTGATCGGCGAGTTCGGCGACGGACTTGCCCGGCAGTTCGATGTCCTTCGACTTGGCGGCGAGCACGTGCCCGACCAGGCCGGTCGCCGATGACAAGGCGATGGAACCGTTCGTGGCGACCTTGTGGGGCTTGCCGGTGGCATCAGCGGCGGCCATCAGCGATACGGCACCGTAGGCGGCGGTCCGCAGGGTGCTCTTGTCCTGGTCGGTCAGGGTGACGGACATGCTGTGCTCCTTCAAAGATGTGGTACTGCAATGTGATTGGATGGATAGAGTGGAGGAATGCGGTCGGGTTGGTGCCCGCGGATTGCTCGAGGCGGGTCGGGATACGCCTCGGCGAACGCTGCCGCCCGACCGGTCGTGAGCCCGTTGGTTATCGGCTCGGCGACCCCTGCCGGTCATGGGCGGCTGCCGTCTCGCGTACGGCCTCGGCGATGGCGCGGAAGTCTTTGCGCAGGAGGGCGCCGTGGTTGCTGCCGACCTTCGCGCTGATGTGGATGTTCGGGTTGCGGACGGTCACCGCATCGAGGCTGGTGCGGATCCGTTCTTGCTCATCACCGCGGCTTCCGAAGGACGTCCCCGAAGCAACCACATACCGCACCGGCACGATGATGCCGTCGAGCACCGGGCCCAGCTCGCGCTCGCGGGAGAGCCTGCCGAGCTCGATGTTGCTCTCAGCCATCTGTTCGGCGGTCATCCGGGGTGTCAGGCCTGTCGGGCGCAGCAGCGGGGTGAACCAGCCCAGCCGCTTGAACAGCTTGCGGATCCGCTGCTCCATGGCCTGGTCGAGCCAGTCGTACGGGAACGCGCCGTCGACCAGGACCGCGCCCGCGGCACGATCCGGATTCCGGCCGGCCCAGTGCGCCGCGACGACCGCCCCGTAGGACCAGCCCACCACCAGCGCCCGGTCCACGCCCCTGGCCGCCAGGACGGCATCGACATCGCGGACGGCGGCCCCGAAGGAATAGTCCGCCGAACGCCGCGATTTGCCGCGAGCCCGCTCGTCGTAAGTGATGTGCCGGAACCCGGAACCGAGCTCGGCGATGACCTTCCGCCAGTACCCCTGAGTGGCGAACTGGCCGTTGAGATAGACCACGGGGATACCCGCACCGCCGGTGTCGGTGACAGCCAAGGCCGTATCATCGACCGGCACCATGCCGGTCCACTTCGAATCGGTCGAGGAAGTGTTGTCCTTTGTCATGGCGACCACTCTCAGCGTCTGACCTGACACCACACTGACACCCACCTGACACGGTCACTGACACGGTGTTCCACCTGGATATCTGCTGTTTTCAGCGCCGTTCTACCGGACCCTCCGGAGGCTCGATCGAGGTGCGCGGGCCGCTCGAGCACGGCTCCACCGAGACGGCCCAGATGAACCTCTGCCCGTCGATACCGAGATCCACTCTGCCCGTCGTCGCCGTGACCCTGCTCGCCCCTGCTGAGACCGCCCCCGTGCTACCGCCCGCCCCGTGATGCTGCCCGCCGCCGGTGTGCTCTGAGCACGGCGCAAGCACTCGCAACCCTTCGTAATCGCTGCGCCCGCCGACTCGTAGACGGCAGGGGCGGGCACCGTCCCGCAGGTCGTCCCGGCGATTCGTCGCGTGATCTGTGGCCGACCGCGACTTAGGGTGAGCGGATGGCCTCTCTTTCCGATCCCGAAGTGCGTGAGTTCCTCACCCACGGCACCCGTACCGGCAAGGTGGCGTTCGTCGCCGCTGACGGCAGGCCGGTGGTGAGCCCGGTGTGGTTCGTCCTCGAGGGAGACGAGCTGGTCTTCAACACCGGCAAGTCGACCGCGAAGGGTAAGGCGTTCGCTCGTGACGGGCGCATCGCCGTGTGCGTGGACCTGGAGGAACCGCCCTACGCGTCGGTTCAGTTGCAGGGCTCGGTCACCCTCTCGGAAGACCCCGGCGAACTGCTGCGCACGGCCACCGAGATCGGAGGCCGCTACATGGGCGCGGACCGCGCCGAGGAATTCGGCAAGCGCAACGGCGTCCCCGGGGAACTGGTGGTCCGGTTGCGGCCCACGAAGGTGATCGCCCACTTCGACGCCACAGCCTGAGCGGCCGGATCGGGGCTACGTGTTTCGCCGGTAGCCGGGTGTCGCGGGCATATCCGCTCCCGGTGCTCGGGCCCGTGCGCCGCAGATCCTGCCTCGATCGGTCCGCAGGCTTTGGCGCTTGGTCGTCGGATATCGCCGTTCTACCGCTACCGGTACGCGAGCCCGTTCGCCGCAGGCCTTGTCGCGATCGGGTCGCAGCTCTGGCGCTCGTCGCCGGGGGTCGCTGTTGTATCGGTGCTCAGGTTGGTTCGTTATCCAGCCGGTGTGATCGGGCCGCGGGTTCTCGCTTGGTCGCCAGGCGTCGCCGTTGTGTGGCTCCTGGCGCTCGGACTGGTTCGCCGCAGGCTCTGCCGTGATCGGGTCGCAGTTCTGGCGCTCGTCGCGGGGGTGTCGTTGTATCGCGGCTGGTGCGCGGGCTGGTTCGTTGTCGGCTCTGCCGTGATCGGGTCGCAGTTCTGGCGCTCGGCGCGGGGTGTCGTTGTATCGCGGCTGGTGCGCGAGCTGGTTCGCTGTCGACCCTGAGGCGATCGGGCCGCAAGCATTGGCGGCTCGGTCGCCGGGTAGGCGGTGGGCGGCGGTCAATACACTCGCGCGCATGACCGTGCACTTCATCGGGGCCGGGCCGGGTGCGGCCGATCTGTTGACGGTGCGCGCGGTCGAGTTGCTGCGCGCGTCGCCGGTGTGCCTGTACGCGGGGACCTATCTGGATCCCGACGTGCTGGCGTACTGCGCGCCGGACGCCGAGCTGGTCGATACCCAGCACTTGGACCTCGACCGGATCACCGATCATCTGGTGCGCGCCACCTCGGAAGGCAAGGACGTGGCCCGCCTGTGCTCGGGAGACCCGTCGCTGTACTCCGCGCTGACCGAGCAGACCCGCAGGCTCGACGCGCACGGCGTGCCGTGGGACGTCACGCCGGGCGTGCCCGCCTATGCCGCCGCGGCGGCGGTGCTCGGCACTGAGTTGACGGTGCCGGAGCTGGTGCAGTCGGTGGTGCTGACCCGCACCCAGGCCCGCTCCACCGCGATGCCCGAGTCCGAAGCGCTGGCGAACTTCGCCGCCACCGGAGCCACCCTCGCGCTGCACCTGGCCATCACCCGCGTCCGCGTTCTGGCCGCCGAACTGGCCGCCGACTACGGCCCGGACTGCCCGGTCGCCGTTGTCTACCGCGCCAGTCAACCCGAGCAACTGATCCTGCGCGGCACCCTGGCCGACATCGCTGACCAGGTCGAAGCCGCCGGACTGCGGCAGGCGGCGGTGATCCTGGTGGGCCGCGCGCTCACGCCCGCCGTGTCGTGCGCGCAATCCCACCTCTACGACCCCTCGCGGGTGCGCGGGTCCTCCGGTGCGCAGCGCGGATGACAACGGCGCCGGTGGACGCGAGCGTCGGTCCCCAACGCGGAGGGTCCACCGACGGCGGGTGCCATAGGCGCGTGCCTTACCCGTCACGAAAGTGCCCAAGTGGCGCAGGAGTGACGTGTGTGAGAACCGCAACATCATCCGGCGAACTCACTGCAACGCCCCTGCCTGCGGTGATGTTTGCTCGCTATGTCCGATGGTTGGTCGGGTGCCGGAGGCGACGGTAGATTGATCCGGTGATTCGCAAAGAAGGTCCCGGCGGAGCCGGTCGGTGGGTTCCGGGCACGGTTGAGCCCATGTAACAAGCCCGGCATGTTGGACAGATAGTTCAAATGAACATTTTTTGCCTGATTTGATGTGAGAACTGAACCTGGGGACGCAGGCGCCACGCTCGGATAGGTGTGCGCCCCCTCCGGGTGTGGTCGGGGAGCGCTTGCGTGGTGTTCCGGAAGCGAGGTTACGGTTGGACCGGCTGGATTTCGGCGGAAACGGCGAAACTGGTGGCGAACGGGCACACGCTGGTGGGGTAGAACCCGGCCTGTCCGGCGCCTTCCCGTTGTCTCCTGCTCAGCTGGGCATCTGGTACGCGCAGCATGTCGACCCGCAGGTGCCGGTCACCATCGCGCAGTACGTGGACCTGCACGGTGAGCTGGATGTCGACGTGCTCGAGCGCGCCAGCATCGACGCCTCGCACGAGCTGGGTTCGGGCTTCCTCCGGATCGTCGAGCGCGACGGCGAGCCGTTGCAGTTCATCGATCATTCCATCGCGGATTACGACAAGGTCGTGTACGTAGATCTGCGCGGCGAGGCCGACCCGGCCGCCGCGGCGATGGCATGGATGCGCGCCGAATACAGTCGCCCGCTCGACCTGATCAACGACCGGCTGATCATGATCGCGGCGCTGCAACTGGCCGACGACCACTGGTACTGGTACTCCCGCGCCCACCACATCGCGCTCGACGGCTACGGCGCGATGACCAACCTCAACCGCATCGCGGAGCTCTACACCGCCTACGTCGCCGGGGCCGAACCCACGCCGTCCAAGGCGACCGATCTGCACACCCTCTACGAGCAGGAAATCGCCTATCGCGAGAGCTCCCGCTTCGTCTCCGACAAGGAGTACTGGGCGCAGCGGGTGGCGGGGCTGGAAGAGGGCACCAGCCTGACCGGCCGCTCCGCGCCGCCCGCCGCGATCAACGGCGTAGTGAGCGCGGCGCTGTCGGACGAGCAGAACGGCCAGCTGGACGCGGCCGTCGCACGGCACGATTCCTCGCCCGCCGGTCTGCTGCTCGCGGGCTTCGCCGCGTATCTGGCGCAGTGGAACGGCGTCGAGGACGTCATCCTCAGCCTGCCGGTGACCGCGCGCACCACCGCCGCGATGCGCCGCTCGGGCGGCGTGTCGTCGAACATCGTGCCGCTGCGGCTGCACGTCGGCCACTCCACCACGGTGTCCGAGCTGCTCAAACAGGTCCAGGTCGAGGTCTCCGGCGCGTTGCGCCACCAGCGCTACCGCCACGAGGACATCCGCCGCGACGCGGCCGGCGACGGCGTGGTGACCACGGAGTTCTTCGGGCCGTGGGTCAACATCATGCTGTTCGGTGACGAGCTGGTGATGGGCCCGATGGTCGGCCAGCTCAGCGTGCTGTCCACCGGCAGCATCGAGGATCTGGGCGTCAACTTCTACCAGTCGGTCGCGGGGACCCGCTCGCACATCGACTTCGAGACCAACCCGAACCTCTACACCGAGGACGAGGCGCGCCGCCACCACGGCCGCTTCCTCGAGTTCTTCGACCGCTTCCTCGCCGCCGACGTGGACGAGACGGTGTGGGACCTTCCGGTCACCACCGCCGGTGAGCGCGAGCGGACCCTGCTGGAGTGGAACGACTCCGAGCAGGACGTCCCGGAGACCACTCTCGCGGCGCTGCTGGACGCGCAGATGGCCCTGACTCCGGACAACATCGCGCTCGACTTCGAGGGCGCGACGCTGACCTACGCGGAGTTCGACGCGCGGGTCAACGAGCTGGCCCGCTTCCTGATCGCCGACGGCGTCGGCCCGGAATCGCTCGTCGCGCTGGGCATGCGCCGCTCGCTGGAGCTGGTGATCGGCATGCACGCGGTGCTGAAGGCCGGTGGCGCGTACGTGCCGATCGATCCGGATCATCCGGCCGAGCGCACCGCCTACATCCTCGACAGCGCCGCGCCGGTGTGCGTGCTGACGCTGTCGGCCGACGAGCTGGAGCTGCCGGAGTCGGTGCGCCGGGTGGAGATCGACACCCTGGACACCTCGGCGTATTCGGCCGCCCCGGTCACCGACGCCGAGCGGCTGGCGCCGCTGCGCCCGGACAACACCGCCTACGT
Source organism: Nocardia gipuzkoensis (assembly GCF_021183645.1). Taxonomy (NCBI): domain Bacteria; kingdom Bacillati; phylum Actinomycetota; class Actinomycetes; order Mycobacteriales; family Nocardiaceae; genus Nocardia; species Nocardia gipuzkoensis. The sequence continues at coordinate 3,818,157 of NZ_CP089225.1, forward strand.
CATCTACACCTCGGGTTCCACCGGTCGTCCCAAGGGCGTGGCGGTGACCCATCACGCGATCGTCAACCAGCAGCTGTGGATGCTCGACGAGTACCGGCTGACCGCGGAAGACGTGTATCTGCAGAAGACCGCGACCACGTTCGACGTGTCGCTGTGGGGCTACTTCCTGCCGCTGCTGGTGGGCGCGAAACTGGTCATCGCGTCGCCAGACGGGCACCGCGACCCGCTGTACGTGGCGGAGATGATCTCCCGCCACGGGGTCACCGTGACCGACTTCGTCCCGTCCATGCTCACGGTGTTCGTCGCCCACGCCACGCAGGCCCAATGCGCCACGCTGCGGGCGGTTTTCGTGATCGGCGAGGCGCTGCCGCCGGAGACCGCAGCGGGCTTCCGCGCGATCACCGACGCGGGGCTGCACAACCTGTACGGCCCGACCGAGGCCGCGGTCTCGGTGACCTACTGGGAGGCCACGGCCGCCGACACGGTGACCGTGCCGATCGGCATCCCGGAGTGGAACGTCCAGGTCTACGTGCTGGATTCGCGACTGCGCCCGGCCGCGATCGGCGCGCCGGGTGAGCTGTACCTGGGCGGGCGCCAGCTCGCGCGCGGTTACCGCGGCCGTCCCGACCTGACGTCGGACCGCTTCGTGGCCAACCCGCTGTCGACCAGCGGCGAACGCATGTACCGCACCGGCGACCTGGTGCGCTGGAACGACGCGGGCACGCTGGAATACATCGGCCGCACCGACTTCCAGGTGAAGTTCCGCGGTCAGCGCATCGAGCTGGGGGAGATCGAAACCGATCTGCTCGCCCACCCGGCGGTCAGCCAGGCCGTGGTGCTGGTGATGGACACGGCTACCGGTCAGCAGCTGGTCGCCTACGTCGTCCCGGCTCCCGGCCACACCGTGGACCCGGTGGAGCTGACCAGGTTCGCCGCCGAGAAGCTGCCCAGCTACATGGTGCCCGCGTCGATCATGGTGCTGGACGCCTTCCCGTTGAACACCAGCGGCAAGCTGGACCGCAAGGCCCTGCCGGAGCCGGTGTTCAGCGCCGACGCGGGCGATTTCCGCGCACCGCGCACCCAGGCCGAGCAGATCGTGGCGGGCATCTTCGCCGACGTGCTCAGCCAGGACCGCATCGGCATCGATGACAACTTCTTCGACCTGGGCGGTAACTCGCTGGTCGCCACGCAGGTGGTGGCGCGTATCGGCGCGGCCTTCGGCACCCAGATCGGGGTGCGCGCGCTGTTCGAGACCCCGACCGTCGCCGGGATCGCGGCGCGCGCGGAGAATGCCGCTCCGGTCGGCGAATCGCGTCCGCCGCTGGTGGCCCAGCGGCTGCCGGAGCGGGTGCCGCTGTCGCTGGCACAGCAGCGCATGTGGTTCATCAACCAGTTCGACCCGACCGTGCCGACCTACAACCTGCCGTTCGTGGTGCGGTTGCGCGGCCAGGTGGATCTGGAGGCGTTGCAGTCGGCGCTGCTGGACGTGGTCGAGCGGCAGCAGTCGCTGCGCACGATCTTCCCCGAGTCCGGCGACGGCGGTTACCAGCAGGTGCTTCCGGTCGACCAGGTCGAACTCGGCATCGAGTTGCAGCCGATCGACAAGGCCGAATTGCACGCCGCGCTGGCCGAATTCGCCGCGCGCGGCTTCGACGTCTCGCGTGAGCTGCCGATCCGGGTGCGGGTGTTCGCGGTCACCGGCGGGCGCGGCAACGGCACCGCCGACTACGCCGTGGCGTTCGTGGTGCACCACATCGCGGCCGACGGCTTCTCGTTCGGCCCGCTGGCGCGCGACGTGGCCGCGGCCTACCTGTCCCGCGCCGCGGGCGAGGCGCCGAGCTGGGCTCCGCTGCCGGTGCAGTACCAGGACTTCAGCATCTGGCAGCGCGAACTGCTCGGCGCGGAGTCCGATCCCGCGTCCATGGCGGCGCGCGAGATCGCCTACTGGCGCAGGGCGCTGGCGGGCCTGCCGGATCAGTTGGACCTGCCCGCGGACCGTCCGCGTCCGCCGGTGCAGAGCTTCCACGGCAGCCGGGTGAGCTTCGACATCGATGTCGAGCTGCACCGGCGTCTGGTCGCGCTGGCCCGCGCGCAGGGCGTCAGCCTGTTCATGGTCATGCACGCCTCGCTGGCCGTGCTGCTGGCCCGGTTGTCGGGCACCAACGACATCGCGATCGGCACGCCGGTCGCCGGACGTGGCGAGCAGGCCCTCGACGACCTGATCGGCATGTTCGTCAACACCCTCGTGCTGCGCTCGGAGGTGGACGGCAGCGAGCCGTTCGCCGAATTCCTCGGCCGCACCAGGGAAACCGACCTCGCCGCGTTCGCGTTCGCCGACGTGCCGTTCGAGCGCTTGGTGGAGGTGCTCAACCCGACCCGCTCGCAGGCACGCCACCCGCTGTTCCAGGTGATGCTGTCGTTCCAGGAGATGTCGCACGCGACCCTGGAACTGCCCGGTCTCTCGGTCACCGCCGACGAGCTCGAAGTCGACATCGCCAAATTCGACCTGCAGTGGACGGTCACCGAGGAGCGCGGCGCGAACGGCGAGCCCGCGGGCATGGGCGCGGTCATCTCCTTCGCCACCGACCTGTTCGACGCCCCGACCGTCGCCGAGTTCGGCCGCCGCTACCTGCGTGTGCTGGAAGCCGCCGTCGCCGCACCGGCAACCGCCGTGCGCGACATCGAGATCCTCGACGAGGCCGAGCGCGCCCGCGTGCTGACCGAGTGGAACCACACCACCCGTGAGGTTCCCGCCGCGACGGTGCTCGAGCTGTTCGAGGAGCAGGTGCGGGCCCGGCCCGACGACCCCGCCGTGGTGTTCGACGGCGGCGTTCGCGGCGCGGACGAGTTCGGCGCGCCGGTCGAGCTGACCTACGCCGAGTTCGCCGGGCGTGTGAATCGCCTGGCGCGCAAGCTCATCGACGCGGGCGTCGGCCCGGAGACGCTGGTCGCCGTCGGCATCCGCCGGTCGGTGGACATGCTGGTGGCGATCTACGCCACGATGACCGCGGGCGGCGGCTACGTACCGATCGATCCCGACCACCCGGCCGAGCGCACCGAATACGTGCTCGACAGCTCCGCGCCGGTGTGCGTGCTGACCACCACCGCCGACAACGTCACCGCCGCGGGCATCCCGGTGCTGACGCTGGACACCTTGGACCTGGACGGGTTCGGCGACGAGCCGGTCACCGACGCCGAGCGCCGCGCCCCGCTGCGCGCCACCAACACCGCGTACGTGCTCTACACCTCCGGCTCCACCGGCCGCCCCAAGGGCGTCGCGGTCAGCCACGCGTCGGTGGTCAACCAGATCGCCTGGATCACCGCCGAATACCGGATCGGCCCGGCCGATGTGATCCTGCAGAAGACGCCGGTCACCTTCGACGTGTCGGTGTGGGAGCTGTTCGGCACGCTGGCCGTCGGCGCCCGCATGCTGATCGCCGCGCCGGACGGCCACCGCGATCCGATCTACCTGTCGGAGATCATCGGACGCCACCGCGTCACCATGACCTCGTTCGTGCCGTCGATGCTCTCGGTGTTCGCCGGGTCCGCGTCCACGGCCGAATGCGCTTCGCTGCGTGCGGTTCTCGTCGCCGGTGAGGCGCTGCCGCCGGCGACCGTCACCGCGTTCCGGCAGTTCTCCACCGCCGCGGTGCACAACCTGTACGGCCCCACCGAGTTCACCGTGCACACCACGGCCTGGCACCTCAACGAGGTCGCGCCCACGTCGGTGCCGATCGGCCGCCCGGTGTGGAACGCGCAGACCTACGTCTTGGACGAGGGCCTCGCGCCCGTTCCGGTCGGCGTGCCCGGCGAGCTGTACCTCGGCGGTGTGCAGACCGCCCGTGGCTACTACGGCCGCCCCGACCTGTCCGCCGAACGCTTCGTCGCCGACCCGTTCGGCGCGCCCGGCTCCCGCCTGTACCGCACCGGCGACCTGGTGCGCTGGGTGCAGCCGCGCGATCCCGAGGTGGGCAGCGCGGGTGTGCTGGAGTACATCGGCCGCACCGACTTCCAGGTGAAGTTCCGCGGTCAGCGCATCGAACTCGGCGAGATCGAGACCGCCCTGCTCGACCACCCGGCCGTCACCCAGGCCGTCGTGCTGGTCATGGAGACCGTCGCGGGCGATCAGCTGGTCGCCTACGTGGTCACCGCGGGTGGCCCGGTCGATCTGGACAGCATCAAGAACGCGCTGCACCGCACGCTGCCCGCGTACATGGTGCCCTCGGCGATCATGGTGCTCGAGGCGTTCCCGCTGAACGCTTCCGGCAAGCTGGACCGCAAGGCGCTGCCCGCCCCGGTGTTCGAGGTGCGCGAATTCCGCGCTCCGACGACGCCGATCGAGGAGATCGTCGCGCAGATCTTCGGCGAGGTGCTCGGCATCTCGCGCGTCGGCGTGGACGACGACTTCTTCGAACTGGGCGGCAACTCGCTGATCGCCACCCAGGTGGCCTCCCGCCTCGGCATCGCGCTGGACACCAGGGTGCCGGTGCGCATGCTGTTCGAGGCGTCCACGGTCGCGGCGCTGGCCGCGCGGGTGGAATCGCACGCCGGTGACGGCGCGCGCAAGGCGCTGGTCGCCCGGCAGCGTCCGGAGCAGGTGCCGCTGTCGCTGGCGCAGCAGCGCATGTGGTTCCTCAACCGGTTCGACACCTCCTCGGCGGTCAACAACATCCCGGTCGCCATCCGGCTGTCCGGCGATCTGGACATCGCCGCGTTGCAGGTCGCGGTCATCGACGTGATCGATCGGCACGAGTCGCTGCGGACGGTCTTCCCGGAGACCAAGACCGGGCCCGTGCAGGTGGTGCTGGACGCCGCGCAGATCGTGCCGGACCTCACCCCGGTGCCGGTGACCGAGCACAACCTGATCGATCACCTGGTCGAGCTGGCCTCGATGGCGTTCGACGTGACCAACGAAGTGCCGCTGCACGCCCGGCTGTTCGAGATCAGCGAGACCGAGTACGTGCTCGGCATGGTGGTGCACCACATCTCCGCCGACGGCTGGTCGATGGGACCGCTGGCCCGCGACGTCATGGTGGCCTACGCCGCCCGCACGTCCTGGGAGGCGCCGGCCTGGTCGGCGCTGCCGGTGCAGTACGCCGACTACGCGCTGTGGCAGCGCGAGGTGCTCGGCGCCGAGGACGACCCGAGCTCGCTGATCTCCACCCAGATCCGGTACTGGACCCGCGAACTGGCCGACCTGCCGGACGAATTGGTGCTGCCCTCGGATCGGCCGCGCCCCGCCGTCGCCTCCTACCGCGGCGGCACCTACCCGTTCGTGATCTCCGGCGAGACCCAGCGCGCCCTGATCGAGCTGGGCCGCAGGCACAATGCCTCGTTGTTCATGGTGCTGCACAGCGCGCTGGCGGTGCTGCTCGCCCGGGCCAGCGGCACCAGCGACATCGCCATCGGCACCCCGGTCGCCGGTCGCGGTGAGGCCGCGCTGGACGACCTGATCGGCATGTTCGTCAACACGCTCGTGCTGCGCACCGAGGTGGACGGAGCGTCGAGCTTCGCCGATCTGCTGGCCCGCTCCCGCGAGACCGACCTGCACGCGTTCGCGCACGCCGACGTGCCGTTCGAGCGGCTGGTCGAGGTGCTCAACCCGGCCCGCTCGCAGGCGCGCCACCCGCTGTTCCAGGTGATGCTGACCTTCCAGAACACCCGGCAGGCCAGCCTGGAGCTGCCCGGTCTCTCGGTCAACGGCATCGACTACGACGCCCGGCTGGCCAAGTTCGACCTGCAGCTGACCCTCTCGGAGACCCAGGACGAACAGGGCGAATCGGCGGGCATGTCGGCCGAGTTCTCCTACGCGCTGGATCTTTTCGACGAATCGACCGTCGCCGCGTTCGCCCGCCGCCTCGACCGCATCCTCGCGGCCGTGACCGCCGACCCGAACGTGCCGATCGGCGACATCGACCTGCTCGCGGCGGAAGAACACGCGCGGGTGCTGGTCGACTGGAACGACACCGGGCACCCGGTGGACCAGTTCGCCACGCTGGTCTCGCTGTTCGACGAGCAGGCGGCGGCCACGCCCGATGCCATCGCGCTGGACTTCGAGGACGAGCGGCTGACCTACCGCCAGTTGCAGGAGCGGGCCAACCGCATCGCCCGGCAGTTGATCGGCGCGGGCGTCGGCCCGGGATCGCTGGTGGCGCTGGCGCTGCGGCGTTCGACCGAACTGGTTGTCGCGATGTACGCGGTGGTGCAGACCGGCGCGGCCTATGTGCCGCTGGACCCGGACCAGCCCGCCGACCGCGTCAACTACATCATCGAGACCGCGCGGCCGCGGATGATCCTGTACCGCTCCGCGGACGGCTTCGGCCTCGACCCGCAGCCGCGGGTGACCGCGCTGTCGGTGGAAGGCATCGAAGGCGTGCCCGGTTTCGCCGCGACCAGCGGCGCGCCGATCACCGACGCCGAGCGCACGCAGCCGCTGCGGCCGGAGAACATCGCCTACGTCATCTTCACCTCCGGTTCGACCGGACGCCCGAAGGGTGTGGCGGTCTCGCACGCCGCGATCGTCAACCGGCTGTTGTGGATGCAGCACGAATACCCCATCGGCCGCGACGACGCGGTGCTGCAGAAGACGCCCGCCACGTTCGACGTGTCGGTGTGGGAGTTCTTCTGGCCGTTGCAGACCGGGGCCAGGCTGGTCGTCGCGCGCCCGGACGGGCACCGCGACCCGGTGTACCTGTCCCAGATCATCGCCGACAAGCAGATCACGACAGCGCATTTCGTGCCGTCCATGCTCTCGGTCTTCGTGTCCACGCTGGGCAACGAGAACGGCGACGGCCTGCCCGCGGCACGGCTGCGGCAGGTCTTCGCCTCCGGTGAGGCCCTGCCCGCGCAGACGGCGCAGCGCTTGCGCGAGCTGACCGGCGCCCGGTTGCACAACCTGTACGGCCCGACCGAAGCCGCCGTCGACGTGACGTATCACGAGGCGACGGAAGCCGACACGGTGTCGGTGCCGATCGGACGCCCGGTGTGGAACACTCGCGTCTTCGTGCTCGACAGCCGTCTGCACCCCGTCGCACCGGGTGTCGCGGGTGAGCTGTATCTGGCGGGCGATCAGCTGGCGCTGGGCTACCTGGGCCGCCCCGACCTGACCTCCGACCGGTTCGTGGCCAACCCGTACGGCGCCCCGGGCGCCCGGATGTACCGCACCGGTGACCTGGTGGCCTGGACTCCGGACGGCGAGCTGGACTATCTGGGCCGCACCGACTTCCAGGTGAAGCTGCGCGGTCTGCGCATCGAGCTCGGCGAGATCGAGTCCGCGCTGCTTGCGCAGCCCGGTGTCGCGCAGTCGGTCGTGGTGCTGCGCTCGGACGCGCACGCGGGCGATCAGCTGGTGGGCTATCTGGTCTGCGAGCCGTTCGCGACCGTCGATACCGACGACGTGAAGGCCGCCTTGGCCGCCGTGCTGCCGGGTTACATGATCCCGGCCGCACTCGTCGTGCTGGACGCGTTCCCGGTCAACGCCTCGGGCAAGCTGGACCGCAAGGCGCTGCCCGCGCCGGTGTTCGAGGCGCGGGTGTTCCGCGCGCCCTCGACGCCGATCGAGGAGATCGTGGCGGAGCTGTTCGCCGATCTGCTCGGCGTGCCGCGCGTCGGCGTGGACGACGACTTCTTCGAACTCGGCGGCAACTCCCTGGTGGCCACCCAGGTGGTCGCCCGGCTGAGCGCGGCGCTGAACACCGACGTCGGCGTGCGCGTGCTGTTCGAAGCCCCGACCGTGGCCGCGCTGGCCGCCCGCATCGAGTCGCACGCGGGCAGCGGTGCGCGCCAAGCGCTCACGGCACAGGTGCGTCCCGAGCATCCGCCGCTGTCGCTCGCGCAACAGCGGATGTGGTTCCTCAACCGTTTCGATGCCGACTCCGCCGCGAACAACATCCCGGCCGCGGTGCGGCTGGAAGGCGCGCTGGACCTGGACGCGCTGCGCGGCGCGATCGCCGACGTGGTCGGGCGGCACGAATCGCTGCGCACCATCTACCCGTCCCGCGACGGTGTCGCCTACCAGCGCGTGCTCAACGCGGGCCGGGCCATTCCGGAGCTGGACGTGGTCGAGGTGGCCGAGGGGCAATTGCTCGGCGCGCTCTACGAGTTCGTCGAGCGCGGCTTCGACGTGACCACCGAACCGCCGGTGCGCCTGCGCGCCTACCGGCTCGGTCCGGACGACTACGTGCTGGTCGTGGTGGTGCACCACATCGCCGCCGACGGCTTCTCCATGCGCCCGCTGGTGCGCGACCTGATGACCGCGTACGTGGCGCGCACCTCGGCCGCCCAGCCGGGCTGGCCGCCGCTGGCGGTGCAGTACGTGGACTTCGCGCTGTGGCAGCGCGACACCCTCGGCTCCGAGGACGACCCGACCTCGCTGATCTCCGAGCAGCTCGACTACTGGCGCGGGGCGCTGGCCGGTCTGCCCGACGAACTGCGCCTGGCCGGTCGCCCGCGCCCCGCCGTCGCCTCCTACGGCGCGGGGACCTACCGGTTCCGCGTGCCGGGCGAGTTGATCGAGGACCTGAACCGGGTCGCGCACACGCACGGCAGCACGCTGTTCATGGTGGTGCACGGCGCCTTCGCCGCGCTGCTGGCGCGGTTGAGCGGCTCCGACGACATCGCCGTCGGCATTCCCGTCGCCGGCCGTGGCGAGCAGGCGCTCGACGATCTGGTCGGCATGTTCGTCAACACGCTGGTGCTGCGCGCCGAAGTGGACACCGCCGAGTCGTTCGGCGACCTGCTCGCCCGGGTCCGCGAGCGCGACCTGCAGGCGTTCGCGCACGCGGACGTGCCGTTCGAGCGGCTGGTCGAGGTGCTCAACCCGGCCCGCTCGCAGGCGCGCCACCCGCTGTTCCAGGTGATGCTGTCGTTCCAGAACCTCGGCCGCACCGCGCTGGAGCTGCCCGGCCTCACCGTCTCCGAGCTGGGCATCGACCAGCCGACGGCGAAGTTCGACCTCCAGCTCACGCTCAGTGAGGTGCCCGGCGCCGAAGCGGCGATGGACGCCGAACTGGTCTACGCCACCGACCTTTTCGACGGCGTGTTCGCCGGTACGTTCGCCGAGCGGTTCGTGCGGGTGCTGCGCGGTATCGCCGCCGATCCGTCGGTCACCGTCGGCGACATCGACCTGCTGGACGACGCCGAGCGGTCCTTGGTGATCGAGCGGTGGAACGCCACCGAGTTCCCGGTCGACGCCGCGCTCACCTCGCCGGTCGGCGACGCCGCGGCGACCCTGGTCTCGCTGTTCGAGGCGCAGGTCGCGCGCACACCGGACAGTCCGGCGGTGACGTTCGAGGGGACGAGTCTGTCCTACGCCGAGTTCGCGCGCCGGGTGCACCAGTTGGCGCGCTGGCTCAAGGTCAACGGCGTCGGGCCGGAATCGTATGTGGCCCTCGGCATGCGCCGCTCCATCGATCTGGTGGTGGGCATGTACGCGGTGAACGCCGCTGGCGGCGCGTACGTGCCGCTGGACCCGGACCACCCGGCCGAGCGCATCGACTACATCCTGGAGACCGCGCGCCCGGTGTGCGTGCTCACCTCCGGCTCCGACCTGGAGACCACCGTGTCCCGGCAGGTGCGCATCGATCAGATCGACCTGTCGGAGTTCTCCGGCGAGCCGCTGACCGACGCCGACCGGCACAAGCCGCTGCGTCCGGCCAACACCGCGTACGTGATCTTCACCTCCGGTTCCACCGGTCGCCCGAAGGGCGTGGCGGTCTCGCACGCCGCGATCGTCAACCGCCTGGTGTGGATGCACGCCGAATACGGTTTGGCGGCCTACGACGTGGTGTTGCAGAAGACGCCCGCGACGTTCGACGTGTCGGTGTGGGAGTTCTTCTGGCCGTTGCAGGTCGGGGCCCGTCTGGTGGTCGCGAAGCCGGACGGCCACCGCGATCCCGCGTACCTGGCTCGACTGATCGTCGACGAGCAGGTCACCACGGTGCACTTCGTGCCGTCGATGCTGTCGGTGTTCGTGGCCGAGGAGCGCGCGGCCGAGTGCACCAGCCTGCGCAACGTCTTCGCCTCCGGTGAGGCGCTGCCCGCGGTGACCGCGCAGAAGTTGCGCGAGCTGACCGGCGCGCGTCTGCACAACCTGTACGGCCCGACCGAAGCCGCGGTCGACGTCACCTTCCACGAGGTGACCGAGGGCGACACGGTGTCGGTGCCGATCGGCGCTCCGGTGTTCAACACCCAGGTGTACGTGCTGGATTCGCGCCTGCGGCCGGTTCCGGTCGGCGTGCCCGGCGAGCTGTACCTCGCGGGCGCGCAGCTGGCGCACGGTTACGTGGGCCGCCCGGACCTCACCACCGAGCGTTTCGTGGCCAACCCGTTCGGCCAGGCCGAGCGCATGTACCGCACCGGCGACCTGGTGGCCTGGACCGAAGACGGCGAGCTGGAATACTTGGGCCGCACCGACTTCCAGGTCAAGGTGCGCGGTCTGCGCATCGAGCTGGGGGAGATCGAGGCGGCGCTCACCGCGCTGGAATCGGTCGCGCAGGCGGTGGTCGTGGTGCGCACCGATGAGCGGACCGGTGATCAGCTGGTCGCGTACCTGGTGACGGACCCGGACCGGGTGGTGGACGTCGAGTCGGTCAAGGCCGAACTCGGCGCGCGGCTGCCGGGCTACATGGTGCCCGCGGCGTACGTGGTGCTCGACGAGTTCCCGCTGAACGCCTCCGGCAAGCTGGACCGCAAGGCGCTGCCGGAACCGGTCTTCGAGGCCAAGGTGTTCCGCGCGCCCGCGACGCCGGTGCAGGAGATCGTGGCCGAGACCTTCGCCGAGGTGCTCGGCGTGGAGCGGGTCGGCCTGGACGACGACTTCTTCGAACTGGGCGGCAACTCGCTGGTCGCCACCCAGGTGGCGGCTCGTCTGGGCGAGGCGCTGAACACGCAGGTCCCGGTGCGCGCGCTGTTCGAGGCGTCCACCGTCGTCGCGCTGGCGGCGAAGGTGGAATCGGCCGCGGGCCAGGGCGGCCGGACGCCGCTGGTCGCGCGGGAGCGCCCCGAGCTGGTGCCGCTCTCGCTCGCCCAGCAGCGGATGTGGTTCCTCAACCGGTTCGACAACCGCACCGCCGTGAACAACATCCCGGTCGCGCTGCGGCTGACCGGTGAGCTGGACGTGGCCGCACTCGGCGCGGCCATCCGTGACGTGCTCGCGCGGCACGAGGCGCTGCGCACCGTCTACCCCGAGGTGGAAGGCACCGGCTACCAGCGCGTCCTGCCGGTCGGCGAGGTCGGCTTCGACCTGGTCGCCGAATCGGTCGGCGCGCAGGAGCTGACCGCGCGGGTCGTCGAGCTGGCGAGCGTCGGCTTCGACGTCACCACCGAGATCCCGTTCCGGGCGAGCCTGCTCGCGGTGTCGGCGACCGAGCACGTCGCCGTGCTGGTCGTGCACCACATCAGCGCGGACGGCTTCTCGCTGCGGCCGCTGCTGCGCGATGTCGTGCTCGCCTACACCGAGCGCGCCCGCGGCGAGGTGCCCTCCTGGGCCCCGCTCGAGGTGCAGTACGCCGACTACGCGCTGTGGCAGCGCGAGGTGCTCGGCGCCGAGGACGACGCGGACTCCGTGGCGGCGCGCCAGATCGCCTACTGGACCGAGCAGTTGCGCGACCTACCCGACCAGATCGAGCTGCCCAGCGATCGGCCCCGGCCGGAGATTGCCTCCAATGCCGGTGGCACGCACAACTTCTCGGTCGACGCGCAGGTGCACGAGGCGCTCGCCGAGCTGGCGCGCGCCCGCGGCGTGACGCTGTTCATGGTCGTGCACGCCGCGCTGGCCGTGTGGGCGGGCAGGCTGTCGGGCAGCACCGACGTCGCGATCGGCACGCCGATCGCGGGCCGCGGCGAACGCGCGCTCGACGACGTCGTCGGCATGTTCGTCAACACGCTGGTGCTGCGCAGCGAGGTCGATCCCGGCGCCCACTTCGGTGCGCTGCTCGACCAGGTGCGCCGCACCGATCTGGCCGCCTTCGCCAACGCCGACGTGCCGTTCGAGCGGCTGGTGGACGTGCTCAGCCCGGCGCGTTCGCAGGCGCACCACCCGCTGTTCCAGGTCGCGCTGACCTTCGAAGCCGCCTCGGCGGCCGAGCTCGGCGCCGTCGCGCTGCCCGGCGGCCTCGAACTCGCCGCCGTCGACTTCGACCCAGGCACGGCGAAATTCGACGTGCAGCTCACCGTGGGCGAGGCCGCCGACGGCGGGCTGACGCTGTCGTGGAACTACGCCACCGAACTGTTCGATCCGGAGACGGTGACGGCCTTCGCCGACCGTCTGGTGCGCATCCTGCGCGGCATCGCCGAGGACCCGGAGATCGCCATCGGCGATATCGACCTGCTCGGTGAGAGCGAGCGGCTGGACGTGTCGCAGCGCTGGGTGTCCTCCGGCGCGCAAAGCGTCGCGGGCGCGTTCGCCGATCCGGATATCACGCTGGTCGGGCTGTTCGACGCGGCGGTGGCCGCGCACCCGAACCGGGTGGCCGCCCGCTTCGGCGTGGAGACGCTGACCTACGCCGAGCTGGACCGGCGCGCGAACGTGCTGGCGCGCAGGCTGATCAGCGACGGCGCCGGGCCCGAGACGCTGGTCGCGGTGATCCTGCCGCGCTCGCTGGACCTCGTGGTCGCGCTGCTGGCCGTGGTGAAGACGGGCGCGGGTTACGTGCCGGTCGACCCGACCTACCCGGCCGAGCGCATCGCCTACGTGCTCGCCGATTCCCGGCCCACCAGCGTGGTGCTCGACTCCACGGTGCAGGTCGAGGTGCCCGCCGGGCTGCCCGCCGTCGTGCTGGACGGGTTCGCGGTGGAGACCGGCAATGTCGAGGACGCCGACGACGCCCCGATCACCGACGCCGACCGCAACTCCGCGCTCACGCCCGACAACGTCGCGTACGTGATCTACACCTCCGGCTCTACCGGCCGCCCGAAGGGCGTCGCCGTCGCGCACCGCAATGTGGTGCGGCTGTTCGCGAACACCGACCGCGACTTCGGTTTCGGGCCCGAGGACGTCTGGACGCTGTTCCACAGCTACGCCTTCGACTTCTCGGTATGGGAGCTGTGGGGCCCGCTGCTGTTCGGCGGCACCCTCGTGGTGGTCGACTACTACACCTCGCGGTCGCCGGAGCAGTTCCTGGAACTGCTGCGCGCCGAACGCGTCACGGTGCTCAACCAGACCCCGTCCGCGTTCTACCAGCTGGCCGAAGCGGACCGGAACGCCGCGCCCGACGCCGCGCCGCTGGCGCTGCGCTACGTGGTGTTCGGCGGCGAGGCGCTGGAGCTGCGCAGGCTCTCGGACTGGGTCGCGCGCCACGGCGACGGCACCGGTGCGACGTCTACGACCGCGCCGCTGCTGGTCAACATGTACGGCATCACCGAGACCACGGTGCACGTGTCCTACCGCGCGCTGGACGCCGCGACCATCGCCGCCGCCTCCGGCAGCGTGGTCGGCCGCGCCATCGCCGGCCTGCGGGTGTACGTGCTCGACAGCAGGCTGCGCCCGGTGCCGGTCGGCGTCGCGGGCGAAATGTACGTGGCGGGACCGCAATTGGCCCGCGGCTACCTCGGCCGTCCCGATCTGTCGGCCGCTCGTTTCGTCGCCGACCCGATGGGCGACGAGCCGGGCGGGCGACTGTATCGCTCCGGCGACCTCGCCCGCTGGAACCGCTTCGGCGAGCTGGAATACCTGGGCCGCGCCGACGACCAGGTCAAGGTGCGCGGCTTCCGCATCGAGCTCGGCGAGATCGAGTCCGCGATCCTCGCCCAGCCCGGCATCGCCCAGGCCGCGGTCATCGTGCGCGAGGACCAGCCCGGCGATCAGCGGATCGTCGCCTACGTGGTGTCCGAGCCGGGCGCCGAACCCGTGCTCGACGCGGTCCGCGACGGCGCGGCCGCGCAGCTGCCCGCCTACATGGTGCCCTCGGCCGTGGTGCGGCTGGAGTGGATCCCGCTGACCGTCAACGGGAAGCTGGACCGCCGTGCGCTGCCCGCGCCGACCGCGCAGGCGCGCGCCTTCCGCGCGCCGGTCACTCCGGTGCAGGAGACCGTGGCGGCGGTGTTCGCCGACGTGCTCGGCCTGGATCGGGTCGGCGTGGACGACGACTTCTTCGACCTCGGCGGCAACTCGCTGATCGCGACCAGGGTGGTCGCCCGCATCGGCGCCGCGCTCGGCACGACCGTCGCCGTGCGCACCCTGTTCGAGGCTTCCACGGTCGAAGCCCTTGCCGCGCGGGTGGAATCGCACGCCGACGGCGCGGCCCGGGCCCGCCTGGTCGCCCGCGAGCGGGCGGCCGACGAACTGGTGCCGCTGTCGTTCGCGCAGCAGCGCATGTGGTTCCTGAACAAGTACGACACCGCCTCGGCGGCCTACAACCTGCCGATCGCGATCAGGCTCACCGGCGCGCTGGACGTCGAGGCGCTGCGTCTGGCGGTCGCCGACGTGGTGCGCAGGCACGAGTCGCTGCGCACCCGCTACCCCGAGCACGGCGGCACCCCGGTCCAGGTGATCGTGCCCGCCGAGGACATCGCCGCGGACCTGCATCCCGTGGCGGTCGACCCGGCGCGGCTGATCGAGACGGTGACCGAGTTCGTCACCGCCGGATTCGACGTGGCCGAAGAGGTTCCGTTGCGCACCCGGCTGTACGCGGCCGGGCCGGACGAGCACGTGCTCGTCGTGGTGGTGCACCACATCGCGGCCGACGGCTTCTCGATGAGCCCGCTGACCCGCGACGTGATGGCCGCTTACACCGCGCGCAGCACCGGCAGCGCCCCCGGCTGGGCGCCGCTGGCGGTGCAGTACGCCGACTTCGCCGTCTGGCAGCGCGAGATCCTCGGCTCCGAGGAGGACCCGGACTCGCTGCTGGCGAAGCAGGTCGCGTACTGGCGGCGCGCGCTCGACGACGTCCCCGACGAGCTGACCCTGCCCACCGACCGTCCGCGTCCGGCCGTCGCCTCGCACCATGGCGCGACGCTGCATCGCGAGCTGCCCGGTGAACTTGTCGCCGCGCTGGAAGACCTCGCGCGGCAGCGCGGCGCGTCGCTGTTCATGGTGATGCACGGCGCGCTGTCGGTGCTGCTGTCGCGTCTGTCCGGCAGCGACGACGTCGCGGTCGGCACGCCGATCGCGGGCCGCGGCGAGGCCGCGCTCGACGACCTGGTCGGCATGTTCGTCAACACGCTGGTGCTGCGGACCGGCATCGAGCCGGGCGAGTCGTTCGCCGATCTGCTGGACCGGGTGCGCCGCACCGACCTCGACGCCTACGGCAACGCCGACGTGCCGTTCGAGCGGCTGGTGGAACTGCTCGCCCCGGAGCGCTCGCAGGCCCGCAACCCGCTGTTCCAGGTGATGCTGGCGTTCCAGAACCTGGAGCGCACCACCCTCGAGCTGCCGGGCCTGTCGGTGTCCGCGCTGGACCTGGAAGAGAACGTCGCGCGCTTCGACCTGCAGTTCACCCTTGCCGAGCGCGGCGAAACCGGTTCCGGCGCTATGGCCTTGGCGCTCACCTACGCCACCGAACTGTTCGACGAGGCGACCGCGGCGGCCATCGTGGACCGCTGGGAACGCGTGCTGGCGGCCGTCGCGGCCGATCCGTCGGTGACCGTCGGCGCGATCGACGTGCTCGACGCCGCCGAGCGGGCCGACCTGGTCGCCCGCACCGGCGCGCCCGCCACGCCCGCGCGGACACTGCCGGACCTGATCGCCGAGGCCGCGGCCATCGACCCGGAGGCGCCCGCCGTGGTGTTCCAGGGGAGAAGTGTGTCCTACGGTGAGCTGGACGCGCGGTCGAACCGCCTGGCCCGCTTGCTGATCGAGCGTGGCATCGGCACCGAGGATCTGGTGGCGGTCGCTGTGCCGCGCTCGGACGAGTCGTACTTCGCCGAGTGGGCGGTGTCCAAGTCCGGCGGCGCGTTCGTGCCGATCGACCCGACCTACCCGGCCGACCGCATCGCGCACATGGTCACCGACTCGGGCTCCCCGATCGGTCTCACCGTGGCCTCGGTGCGCGCCGAGCTGCCCGAGTCGGTCGAGTGGCTGGTGCTCGACGAGCTGGATCTCGCCGGATTCGACGACGCCGCGGTCACCGACGCCGATCGGGTGCGCCCGGTGCGGCCGGAGCACCCCGCGTACGTCATCTACACCTCCGGTTCCACCGGTGTGCCCAAGGGCGTCGTGGTCACGCACGCCGGTCTGGCCAACTTCCGGGACGAGCAGAACGCCCGCTACGACGTCGATTCCGACACGCGCGCACTGCATTTCGCCTCGCCCAGCTTCGACGCGTCGATCCTGGAATTCCTGCTGGCGATCGGCCGCGGCGGCGCCCTGGTGGTCTGCCCGCCCGGCGTCTACGGCGGCGAGGAGCTGTCCGAGCTGATCCGCGCCGAGCGGGTCACGCACGCCTTCATCACCCCGTCGGTGCTCGCCTCGCTGGATTCGGCGGCGCTGGCGGGCATGCGGGTGATCGTGGCGGGCGGCGAGGCCGTGCCCGCCGATCTGGTCACCAAGTGGGGTGGCGCGCCGGACGGTTCGGGCCGCCGCTTCCACAACGGTTACGGCCCGACCGAGACCACGATCATGACCAACATCAGCGACGCGCTCGCGCCCGGCGACCGGGTCACCATCGGTGGCCCGACCCGCGGCATGCAGTCGCTGATCCTCGACGCCCAGCTCAGGCCCGTTCCGGTGGGTGTCGCGGGTGAGCTGTATCTGTCGGGCGTCCAGCTGGCACGCGGCTACCACGCGCGCCCGGGGCTGTCGGCGGAGCGCTTCGTCGCCAACCCGTACGTGCCCGGCGCACGGATGTACCGCACGGGTGACGTGGTCCGCTGGACCCGGGTCGCGCACTCCGCAGGCTCCGCGCCCGCTGGAGGAGTCGAATCGCTCGTCGTCGAATACGTAGGCCGCTCCGACTTCCAGGTGAAGGTGCGCGGCTTCCGCATCGAGCTCGGCGAGATCGACGCCGCGCTCGCCGCGCACGAGACCGTCGACTTCGCCGTCACCGTCGGCCACAAGAGCGCTGCGGGCGCCGTGTCGCTGGTGTCGTACGTCGTTGCCGCGCAAGGGCACTCGATCGATGTGGCGGCGCTGACCGCGCATGTCGAGGAGCGCCTGCCCGCCTACATGGTGCCCTCGTCGATCATGGTGATCGACCATGTGCCGCTCACCCCGGTGGGCAAGCTGGACCGCAAGGCGCTGCCGGAGCCGGTATTCGCGACCGAGGTCGTGTTCCGCGCGGCGCGCACCCCGGTCGAGCAGACCATCGCCGAGGTGTTCGCCGAAGTGCTCGGTGTGGAGCGAGTCGGCGTGGACGATTCGTTCTTCGCCCTCGGCGGCGACAGCATCGTCTCGATCCAGCTGGTGTCGCGGGCCAAGGCGCGCGGCGTGGTGTTCACCCCGCGGCACGTCTTCGAGCAGCGCACGGTGGCGGGTCTGGCGTCGGTCGCGGAGACGACCGAGGCAGCCGAGGCATCGGCGACGACTCTGGCCGAGCCGCCGGGCGGCGGGATCGGCGTCATGCCGTTGACGCCGGTCGTGCGGTTCATGGCCGAGCGGCGCGGCTCGTTCGGCCGGTTCAACCAGACGCTGGCGCTGGAACTGCCGGTCGGCATCGACCGGGCGGGCATCGCCGCGACGGTCGGCGCCGTCATCGATCGGCACGACATGCTGCGCGCGAGCCTGCGCCGCGACGGTGACGACTGGGTCGTCGAGACCGCCGCGCCGGGCACGGTCGAGGTGGACGCACTGATCGACCGCACCGAGTTCGCCGCGAACGTCACCGACGCCGAACTGGTCGAGATCGCCTCTGCCGCACTGGATGAGTCGCTGGACCGGCTCGATCCCGCCGCGGGCGTGGCGATCCGGTTCGTCTGGCTGGAACCCGATTCCGCCGAGCGCGCCGGACGTCTGATCGTCGTCGCCCACCACCTGGTGGTGGACGGCGTCTCCTGGCGCATCCTGGTGCCGGACTTCGTCACGGCGTGGGGCCAGCGCACCGCGGGGCAGACCCCCGAGCTGGTCGCCCCGGCCACGTCGATGCGGGCCTGGGCGCACGCGCTGGAGCGCGAGGCGGCCGCCCCGCAGCGGGTGGCCGAACTCGACTACTGGCGTTCGGTGGTCGCCACGGCCGATCCGCTGCTGACCGAGCGTCCGATGGACCCCGCGCTCGACACCTCGGGCGTCATCGACAAGCATCAGGTCGAGGTGTCCGCCGAGGTCACCAAGGCCCTGCTCACCAAGGTTCCGGCGCTGTTCCACGGCGGTGTGAACGACGGCCTGCTCACCGCGCTGGCGCTGGCCACCGCGAAGTGGCGGGCGCGCCGGGTGGCCGCCCGGGGCGAGGATTCGCTGCTGATCCGCCTGGAGGGTCACGGCCGCGAGGAAGACGTGGTGCCGGGTGCGGATCTGTCGCGCACCGTCGGCTGGTTCACCGCGATCTACCCGGTGCGCTTCGACCTGTCCGGCATCGACGTCGACGCGGCGTTCGCCGGCGGACCCGCGCTGGGCGCGGCCGTCAAGGCGGTCAAGGAGCAGTTGCTCTCCGTGCCGGACAAGGGCATCGGCTACGGCCTGCTGCGCTACCTGAACCCCGAGACCGCGGCCGAGTTGCCGCGTGAGCTGCCCGGACAGGTGAGCTTCAACTACCTCGGTCGCGTCTCCGAGGGCGACGTGCCGGAGTCGCTGCGCGGCTTCGGCTGGATCCCCGCGCCGGAACTCGGCGCGCTGGGCGGTGCCTACGACGCGGACATGCCCGCGATGGCGCCGCTGGACGTGAACGCGATCGTGGTCGGCGACAAGCTGACCGCCAACATCGGCTATCCGTCGACCCTGCTGTCGGCCGCCGAGGTGCGCGAGTTCGGCGAGCTGTGGACCACGGCGCTGGAAGCGGTGGCCCGCCACGCCAATTCGACCGGCGCGGGTGGGCACACCCCGTCGGACTTCGCGCTGGTGCGCAGCACGCAACGGGATATCGACAGCTGGGAGCGGCGCTTCCCGGCGCTGTCGGACGTCTGGCCGCTGTCGGCGCTGCAGGCCGGTCTGCTGTTCCACGCTCGCCTCGCCGCGAGCTCGGTGGACGTGTACACCGCGCAGGCGGTGCTGACGCTCACCGGCCGGGTGGACGCCGCCCGGTTGCGTTCGGCAGCACAGGCATTGGTGGACCGCTACGAGAACCTGCGCACCGCGTTCGTCAGCGACCACGACGGCAACCCGGTGCAGATCGTGCTGGACAGCGTCCGCGTCGCGTGGGCCGAGTACGACCGAACCGAATCCGGGTCGGCCGAGGACCTGATCGAGGCCGACCGCATGCGGCGGTTCGACCTGACCGCGCCGCCGCTGATCCGCTTCACGCTGATCCAGGTCGCGCCCGACCGCTGGCAGTTCGTGGTGTCCAACCACCACATCCTGCTCGACGGCTGGTCGATGCCGCTGCTGATGCGGGATCTGCTGGTGCTCTACGCCGTGCACGCGGACGCTTCCGCGCTGCCCGCGGTGCGCTCCTACCGGCACTTCCTGGACTGGACCCGGCAGCAGGACCACACCGCGTCCCTGGCCGCGTGGGCGCACGCGCTGCGCGGCGTCGGCGAGCCGACCCTGCTGGCGCGGCCGGACGCCGGTCGCGAGATCACCTCGCTGTCGGGCGAGTACTTCTTCGAGTTGGACGAGGCGACCACCGCGCGGCTGACCGCGCTGGCCGGCTCGCTCGGCGTCACCCCGAACACCGTGCTGCAGACGGCGTGGGGCATTCTCGTCGGCCGGATGACCAGCCGCGACGACGTGCTGTTCGGCACCACCGTCTCCGGCCGTCCCGCGCAGCTGTCCGGCGTGGAGGCGATGGTCGGTCTGTTCATCAACACCGTGCCGGTGCGGGTGCGCTTCGATCCGTCGGAGTCCGTGCGCGACCTGCTCGTCCGCACTCAGGGTGAGCAGGCCGATCTGCTCGACCACCACTACGTGGGTCTGGCCGACATCCAGGCGGTCGCTGGCATCGGCGGCCTGTTCGACACCCTCGTGGTGTTCGAGTCCTACCCGGTCGACGCGGCGGGCTTGCAGGCGCAGGCCGCGGACATCGACG
Organism: Nocardia gipuzkoensis; assembly: GCF_021183645.1. Taxonomy (NCBI): domain Bacteria; kingdom Bacillati; phylum Actinomycetota; class Actinomycetes; order Mycobacteriales; family Nocardiaceae; genus Nocardia; species Nocardia gipuzkoensis. The sequence continues at coordinate 3,838,208 of NZ_CP089225.1, forward strand.
GCATGGCCGTGGTCGGCCTGGACGCGGCCGACGCCACGCATTACCCGCTCACTCTGATCGCGCAGCTGGATTCGCGGTTGCGGGTGCGCGCGGGCTACCTGCGCGACCTGTTCGACGAGCAGACCGTGCGCCGCATCGCCGACCGCCTGATCCGGGTGCTCACCGCGATCACCGCCGAGCCCGGCGCGATCGTCGGCGACATCGAGCTGCTGGACACCGCCGAGCGCGAGCTCGTGGTGCGCGGTTGGAACGACACCGAATTCGATGTGGCCGCTGCCTTGCCGGGTGGCTCCGCTTCCGCCGCGACCCTCGTCTCGATGTTCTACGACCAGGTGGAACGCACCCCCGACGCGGCCGCGATCACGTTCGAGGGGACAACTCTGTCCTACGCGGAGTTCTCCTGGCGGGTGAACCAGCTGGCGCGCTGGCTGATCGCGCGCGGTGTCGGCGCGGAATCGTATGTGGCGCTGGGTATGCGGCGTTCCATCGATCTGGTGGTCGGCATGTACGCCGTGGCCGTGGCCGGTGGCTCGTACGTGCCGCTGGACCCGGATCACCCGGCCGAGCGCACCGAATACATCCTCGGCACGGCCGATCCGGTGTGCGTGCTGACCTCGGGCAGTGATCTGGACATCGACACCGCGCAGGTGCGGATCGATCTGCTGGACCTGAAGGGTCTGTCGGAGGCTCCGGTCACCGACGCGGATCGGCGTGCGCCGCTGCGTCCGTCGAACACCGCCTATGTGATCTTCACCTCGGGTTCGACGGGTCGTCCGAAGGGCGTCGCCGTCTCGCACGCCGCGATCGTCAACCGGCTGGTCTGGATGCAGACCGCCTACCAGCTGACCGCCGACGATGTGGTGTTGCAGAAGACCCCGGCCACGTTCGACGTGTCGGTGTGGGAGTTCTTCTGGCCGTTGCAGATCGGTGCGCGCCTGGTCGTCGCCAAGCCCGACGGGCACCGTGACCCGGCCTACCTCGCGGAGGTCATCAGCGGCGAGAAGGTGACGGTCACCCACTTCGTGCCCTCGATGCTCGCGGTGTTCGTCGCTGATGCGGCTGCCGCGCAGTGCGATTCGCTGCGGTTGGTCTTCGCCTCCGGTGAGGCGCTGCCGCCCAAGCCCGCGCACCGCCTGCGTGAGTTGACCGGTGCGGCCTTGCACAACTTGTACGGTCCGACCGAAGCGGCGGTCGACGTCACCTTCCACGAGGTCGTGGACGCCGACACCGAGACCGTGCCGATCGGCGCTCCGGTGTTCAACACCCAGGTCTTCGTGCTGGACGCGCGTCTGCGTCCGGTGCCGGTGGGTGTCGCGGGTGAGCTGTACCTCGCGGGCACGCAGCTGGCGCGTGGTTACGTGGCGCGTCCGGATCTGACCAGCGATCGGTTCGTGGCGAACCCGTTCGGGGAGCCCGGTGCGCGGATGTACCGCACGGGTGACCTGGTGGCCTGGACCGAGCACGGTGAGCTGGAGTACCTGGGCCGCACCGACTTCCAGGTGAAGTTGCGTGGTCTGCGGATCGAGCTGGGTGAGATCGAGTCGGCGCTGACCGGCCTGGACGAAGTCGCCCAGTCGGTCGTGGTCGTGCGCTCCGACGCGCACGCGGGCGATCAGCTCGTCGCGTACGTCATTCCCGCGCAAGACGCCGCGCTGGACATCGAGCTGGTCCGGGAAGACCTGGCGCGGCAACTGCCCGCGTACATGGTGCCGTCGGTCGTGATCGTGCTCGACGAGTTCCCGCTCAACGCCTCCGGCAAGCTGGACCGCAAGGCCCTGCCCGCGCCGGTGTTCGAGGCCGCGGTGTTCCGCGCCCCGACCACGCCGGTCGAGGAGATCGTCGCCGCCACCTTCGCCGACGTGCTCGGCCTGGAGCGGGTCGGCCTGGACGACGACTTCTTCGCTCTCGGCGGCAACTCGCTGTCCGCCACCCAGGTCGCGGCCCGCCTGTCCGCCGCGCTGGACACCGATCTCGGCGTGCGTGAACTGTTCGAGGCGTCCACTGTGGTCGCCCTCGCGGCGCGTGCGGAGACCAAGGCGGGCGCGGGCGGCCGTGCGCCGCTGGCGCCGCAGCAGCGGCCGGAGCTGGTGCCGCTGTCGCTGGCCCAGCAGCGCATGTGGTTCCTCAACCGCTTCGACCCCGACTCGGCGGTGGACAACATCCCGGCCGCGGTGCGGCTGTCCGGCCTGCTCGACCGGCAGGCGCTGCAGATCGCCGTCGCCGACGTGCTGGCCAGGCACGAGTCGCTGCGCACGTTCTACCCCGAGGTGGACGGCGCCGCGCATCAGCAGACCGTGGCCACCGCGAAGGTCATCCCGGATCTCACCCCGGTCGACGTCACCGAAGCCGAACTGCCCGAGCGGCTCGCGGAGCTGATCGGCACGGCGTTCGACGTCACCGCCGAGGTGCCGTTCCGCGCCCGGCTGTTCGAGATCAGCCCCACCGAGCACGTGCTCGCCCTGGTGGTGCACCACATCTCGGCCGACGGGTTCTCCATGGGCCCGCTCACCCGGGACGTGATGACCGCCTACGGCGCCCGCGTGGACGGCGGCGAGCCCGCTTGGCGTCCGCTGGACGTGCAGTACGCGGACTTCGCGCTGTGGCAGCGCCAGGTCCTCGGCGCCGAGGACGACCCGAATTCGGTGATCTCCGAGCAGATCTCGTTCTGGTCGGACACGCTGCGCGGGCTGCCCGAGCAACTGGACCTGCCCGCCGACCGGCCGCGTCCCGCGGTCGCCTCCGGCCGCGGCGCCACGCACGTCTTCGAGATCGACGCGCAGACCCACGCTCAGCTCACCGAGCTCGCCCGCACCAGAGGCGCGACGCTGTTCATGGTCGCGCACACCGCGCTGGCCGTGCTGCTGTCGCGCCTGTCCGGCGAGGACGACATCGCGATCGGCACCCCGATCGCGGGCCGAGGCGAGCGCGCGCTCGACGACCTGATCGGCATGTTCGTCAACACCCTGGTCCTGCGCACCCCGATCGAGCCCGCGGCGACGTTCACCGACCTGCTGCGTTCGGTGCGCGCCACCGACATCGCCGCGTTCGGGCACGCCGACCTGCCGTTCGAGCGGTTGGTGGAGATCCTGAACCCGGCGCGCTCGCAGGCGCGCCACCCGCTGTTCCAGGTGATGCTGTCGTTCCAGAACACCGGCCAGAACAGCCTCGAACTCCCCGGCCTCACGGTCAGCGGTGTCGACCTGCCGATCGACGTCGCCAAGTTCGACCTGCAACTGGTGCTGTCCGAACGCGACGCCGCTGGGGCGGCCGTCGGTACCGGCGCTGCCCCCGCGGGTATCGCCGCCGAGCTGATCTACGCCACCGACCTGTTCGACCCGGCCACCATGGCGGAGTTCGGCCGCCGCTTCGGCCGGTTGCTGAAGGCCGTCGCGGCCGAGCCGGACCGGCCCATCGGCGACATCGCGCTGCTGGACGAGCAGGAGACCGCGCAGGCACTGCGCGGCTGGAACGACACCGCCCGCGACCTCGGCCCGGCGACCACGCTGGTCGAGGAGTTCGCCGCGCAGGCCGCGGCCACGCCGGACGCGGTGGCCGTGGTCGACCCGGCCGCCGGAACGTCGCTCACCTACGCCGAATTCGCCGCTCGTGTGCGGCGGCTCGCGCGCCGCCTCATCGAAGCGGGCGTCGGCCCGGAGACGCTGGTCGCCCTCGGCCTGCGCCGCTCGGTGGACCTGGTCGTGGCGGCTTACGCGGTGCACGCCGCGGGTGGCGGATACGTGCCGCTGGACCTGGACCAGCCCGCCGATCGCGTGCACTACGTGCTCGACTCGGCCGACCCGGTCTGCGTGCTCACCACCGCACGCGACGCGTTCGACGGCGCGGGCCGCGCGACGCTGAGCATCGATGAGCTGGACCTGTCCGGCTACCCGGACGCACCCGTCACCGATGCCGACCGCATCGCGCCGCTGCGTCCACAGCACCCGGCGTACGTGATCTTCACCTCCGGCTCCACGGGACGCCCCAAGGGCGTCGCCGTGCCGCACGCCGCGGTCGTCAACCAGATCCGCTGGATCACCGGCGAATACGGCATCGGCGCCGACGACGTCGTGCTGTTCAAGACGCCCGCCACCTTCGACGTGTCGGTGTGGGAGCTGTTCGGACCGCTGAGCACCGGCGGCCGGATCGTGGTGGCGAGCCCGGACGGGCACCGCGACCCGCAGTACCTCGCCGAGGTGATCGCCGCCGAGCGGGTCACCATGACCTCGTTCGTACCGTCCATGCTGAGCGTCTTCGCGGGCGGGATCGACCCGGCCGACGCGACCTCGCTCGCCTCGCTGCGGACGCTGTTCGTCGCCGGTGAGGCGTTCACAGCCGACGCGGTCGTCGCCATCCGCCGGGTGAGCGACGCCGCGCTGTACAACCTGTACGGCCCCACCGAGTTCACCGTGCACGCCACGCACGGTCCGGTGGCCGAGCAGGTGGATGGCGCCGTGCCGATCGGCCTGCCGGTGTGGAACGCGCAGGCGTACGTCCTGGACGCGCGGCTGCATCCGGTGCCGCCGAACGTCGCGGGCGAGCTGTACCTCGCGGGCGACCAGCTGGCGCGCGGCTACGTCGGCCGCGCCGACCTGACCGCCGACCGCTTCGTGGCCAACCCGTACGGGGAGCCTGGCGCGCGGATGTACCGCACCGGTGACCTGGTCACCCGGGACGACACCGGAGCCATCGAATACCTGGGCCGCACCGACTTCCAGGTGAAGCTGCGCGGTCTGCGCATCGAGCTCGGCGAGATCGAGGCCGCGCTCACCGCCCACGAATCGGTCGCCCAGTCGGTCGCCTTGGTGCGCTCCGACGCGCGCACCGGCGACCAGTTGGTCGGCTACGTGGTGCCCGCGGGCGGCGCCACGGTGGACGTCGAGCAGCTGCGCGCGCATCTGTCCGCGCTGCTGCCGTCGTACATGGTGCCCGCCGCGATCGTGGTGCTCGATGCCATGCCGCTGAACCCGAACGGCAAGCTGGACCGGCGCGCGCTGCCCGAACCCGTTTTCGAGGCACGGGCGTTCCGTGCGCCGTCGACACCGGTCGAGGAGATCGTCGCCGACGTCTTCGCCGAGGTGCTCGGCCTGGCGCAGGCCGAACGCGCCGTCGGCCTGGACGACGACTTCTTCGACCTGGGCGGCAACTCGCTGATCGCCACCCAGGTGGTCGCCCGCCTCGGTGCGGCGCTGGACACCAGGATCCCGGTCCGCGTGCTGTTCGAGGCGCCCACGGTGGCCGCGCTGGCCGCGCGGGTCGAGACGCACCAGGGCACTGGCCGCCGCCGCGAGCTGGTGGCGGGCCCGCGACCGTCGAAGATCCCGTTGTCGCTGGCCCAGCAGCGGATGTGGTTCCTGAACCGGTTCGACAACCAGACCGCGGTGAACAACATCCCGCTCGCGGTCCGGCTCACCGGAACCCTGGACACCGAGGCGCTGCGCCAGGCCGTCGCCGACGTGGTCGACCGGCACGAGGTGCTGCGCACCGTCTATCCGGAGACCGCCGACGGCCAGGGCGTGCAGGTCGTGCTGCCCGCCGGGCACAGCGCCATCGATCTCACCCCGATCGAGGTGTCCGAGGCCGAGATCGCCGAGCGGATCAGCGAACTGGTGCTGACCGGCTTCGACGTCACCGCCGCGGTGCCGGTGCGGGCCGAACTGTTCCGCATCGCGGGCTCGATGGACGGCTCGCAGCCCGACACCCACGTGCTGGTGTTCGTGGTGCACCACATCTCCGGCGACGGCTGGTCGGTGCGCCCGCTGGCGCGCGACGTGATGGTGGCCTACTCGGCGCGTTCGCGCGGCGAGGCGCCCGCCTGGGCTCCGCTGCCGGTGCAGTACGCCGACTACGCGCTGTGGCAGCGCGAAACGCTGGGCTCCGAAGGCGATCCCGGTTCGCTGATCGCCCAGCAGGTCGCGTTCTGGTCCGACACCCTGGCCGGGCTGCCGGATCAGCTCGACCTGCCGTCGGACCGCTCCCGCCCGGCGGTGGCGTCCAACCGTGGTGGCGTGTACGAGTTCTCGCTCGACGCGCAGCTGCTGCGCGAGCTGAACGCGCTGGCCCGCGCGAACGGCGCCAGCCTGTTCATGGTGGTGCACGCGGCGTTCGCCGCGCTGCTGGCGCGGCTGTCCGGCAGCGACGACATCGCCATCGGCACCGCGGTCGCCGGCCGTGGCGAGGCGGTGCTCGACGACGCGATCGGCATGTTCGTCAACACCCTGGTGCTGCGCAGCGCGGTCGATCCAGCGGAACCGTTCACCGAATTGGTCAAGCGCACCAAGGACACCGACCTGGCGGCGTTCGCGCACGCGGACCTGCCGTTCGAGCGGCTGGTGGAGATCCTGAACCCGGCGCGCTCGCAGGCGCGTCACCCGCTGTTCCAGGTGATGCTGTCGTTCCAGAACACCGGTGAGGCCGCGTTCGAGCTGCCCGGGCTCGAGGTGGCCGGTGTGCCGCTGGACGTGGTGACCGCCAAGTTCGACCTGCATCTCAACCTCGCCGACCGGTTCGACGCCGCTGGTGCGGTCGACGGCATGACCGCCGAATTCGCCTACGCCACCGACATGTTCGACGCCGACACGATCGCGGGCGTGGCGGCGCGCCTGGTCCGGATGCTGAGCGCGGTCGTCGCGGATCCGTCCGTCACCATCGGCGATGTCGAGCTGCTCGACAGCGTCGAGAGCACCGAGGTCATCGAGCGGTGGAACGACACCGCGCACCCGGTCGACCCGGCCGCCACCCTGGTGTCGATGTTCGCCGCGCAGCTCGCGCGGACCCCGGACGCGCCCGCGGTGACGTTCGAGGGGACGAGTCTCTCCTACGCCGAGTTCGCCGCGCGGGTCAACCGCTTGGCCCGGCACCTGATCGCGCTGGGCGTCGGCCCGGATTCCATGGTGGCGCTCGGCATGCGCCGCTCGATCGACCTGGTGGTCGGCATGTACGCGGTGAGCGTCGCCGGTGGCGCGTACGTGCCGCTGGATCCGGATCATCCGGCCGACCGCACCCGCTACGTGCTCGACACCGCCCGGCCGGTGTGCGTGCTCACCACCTCGCGCGACGGCTTCGACGCGGGCGCGACCCAGGCGATCGAGATCGATGTGATCTCCCTCGCCGACTACTCCGACGAGCCCGTCACCGACGCCGAACGCCGTGCGCCGCTGCGTCCGTCGAACACCGCGTACGTGATCTTCACCTCCGGTTCCACCGGTCGCCCGAAGGGCGTAGCGGTCTCGCACGCCGCGATCGTCAACCGCCTGGTGTGGATGCAGGACGAGTACGGCTTGGACGACACCGACGTGGTGTTGCAGAAGACCCCGGCCACGTTCGACGTGTCGGTGTGGGAGTTCTTCTGGCCCTTGCAGGTCGGCGCGCGGCTCGTGGTGGCCAAGCCCGACGGCCATCGCGACCCGGCCTACCTCGTGCAGGTCATCACCGACGAGCAGGTCACCACGGCGCACTTCGTGCCGTCCATGCTGTCGGTGTTCGTCGCCGAAGAACGCGCCGACGAATGCACCAGCCTGCGCAACGTCTTCGCCTCCGGTGAGGCGCTGCCCGCCGCCACCGCGCAGCGCATGCAGGAACTCACCGGCGCGCGTCTGCACAACTTGTACGGCCCGACCGAAGCCGCGGTCGACGTCACCTTCCACGAGGTGACCGAGGGCGACACGGTGTCGGTGCCGATCGGCGCTCCGGTGTTCAACACCCAGGTGTACGTGCTGGATTCGCGCCTGCACCCGGTGCCGGTGGGTGTCGCGGGTGAGCTGTACCTCGCGGGCGTGCAACTGGCCCGCGGCTACGTCGCGCGTCCCGATCTCACCTCCGACCGGTTCGTGGCGAACCCCTACGGCGAGCCCGGCGCGCGGATGTACCGCACCGGCGACCTCGTCACCTGGACCGGCAAGGGCGAGCTGGAGTACCTGGGCCGCACCGACTTCCAGGTGAAGCTGCGCGGTCTGCGCATCGAGCTGGGCGAGATCGAGTCGGCGCTCACGGCGCTGGACTCGATCGCGCAGGCCGTGGTCGTGGTGCGCTCGGACGACCGGCTGGGCGACCAGCTGGTCGCCTACGTCATCGCGACCGCGGGCCGTTCGGTGGACATCGACGGCGTGCGCGCGGAACTCGGCGGCGAACTGCCCGCGTACATGGTGCCCTCGGCGTTCGTCGTGCTGGACGCGTTCCCGCTGAACGCCTCCGGCAAGCTGGACCGCAAGGCGCTGCCCGCGCCGGTGTTCGAGGCCAAGGTGTTCCGCGCTCCGTCCACCCCGATCGAGGAGATCGTGGCGGGCACCTTCGGCGACGTGCTCGGCGTCGCGCGGGTCGGCCTGGACGACGACTTCTTCGAACTCGGCGGCAACTCGCTGCTGGCCACCCAGGTGACCGCGCGGCTGGGCGCCGCGCTGGACACCAGGCTCGCGGTGCGCGACCTGTTCGAGGCGTCCACCGTGGTGGCGCTGGCCGCCCGGGTGGAGCACAACGCCGGGTCCGGCCGGGACCGGCCGCGCCTGGAGGCGGGGGAGCGCCCGGCGCGCATCCCGCTCTCGCCCGCGCAGCAGCGGTACTGGTTCCTCAACCAGTTCGACACGGCCACCTCGGCGGTGGACAACATTCCGCTGGCCGTCCGGCTGTCCGGCACGCTCGACGTGGCCGCGCTGGAACAGGCCATCGGCGACGTGTTCGCCCGCCACGAGGTGCTGCGCACCACCTACCCGCGTTCGGCGGACGGGCCGCACCAGGTGATCCGTCCCGCGGACCGGTCCGCGGCGGCGCTCACCCCGATCGATGTCGCCGAGGAGGATCTGCTCGGCGCCGTCATCGGCTTCGCGCTGACCACCTTCGACGTCACCGTCGAGGTGCCGTTGGCGGTGGCGCTGTTCCGGATTGTCCCGGGCGGGAGTAGGGCGGGATCCGGCACAGCCGAGCATGTGCTCGCGTTCACCGTGCACCACGTCGCGGCCGACGGCTCGTCGATGGGCCCGCTGGCCCGCGACGTGATGGCCGCCTACGTGGCCCGCGTGCAGGGCGAGGTGCCGCAGTGGCAGCCGCTGCCGGTGCAGTACGCCGACTACGCGCTGTGGCAGCGCGCGGTGCTCGGGTCCGAGGACGATCCGGAATCGCTGGCCGCCCGTCAGGTGGCGTACTGGACCTCGGCGCTGGCCGACCTGCCCGATCAGCTGGAACTGCCCGCCGACCGGCCGCGCCCGCCCGCGCAGTCGTTCCAGGGCAAGGCGATCCGCTTCGAGATCGACCCGCAGCGGCACGCCCGCCTGCACGAGTTGGCGCGCGGACACAACGCGTCGCTGTTCATGGTGGTGCACGCGGCGCTCGCGGTGCTGCTGTCGCGGCTGTCGGGCACCGACGACATCGCGGTCGGCACCCCGATCGCCGGTCGCGGCGAACGCGAACTCGACGACCTGATCGGCATGTTCGTCAACACCCTGGTGTTCCGTACCCGGGTGCGGCCCGCCGAGCGTTTCGCCGACCTGCTCGGCGACGTGAAGGAACGCGACCTGGAGGCGTTCGCCAACGCCGACGTGCCGTTCGAGCGCCTGGTCGAGGTGCTCAACCCGGTGCGCTCGACCGCGCGCAACCCGCTGTTCCAGGTGGGCCTGTCTTTCCAGAACCTGGCCGAGACCACCTTCGAACTGCCCGGGCTCACCGTGAGCGCGGTCAACTTCGACTCCCAGCTGGCCAAGACGGACCTGCACGTCACGCTGTACGACCGGTACGCCGAGGACGGCACACCAGCCGAGATCATCACCGAATTCGGTTACGCCACCGACCTGTTCGACGAGGACACGGTGCAGGGCTTCGCCGACCGGTTCCTGCGCGTGCTCGACGCCGTGCTGGCCGACGCCTCGGTGCTGGTGGGCGAGATCGATCTGCTCGCGCCGCAGGAGAGCGAGCGCATCCTCAGCGCCTGGAACGACACCGACCACGCGGTGGATACGACCGCGACGCTGGTGTCGCTGCTGGATGCCACCGTGGCCGCGACGCCGGAGGCGGTGGCGCTGGTCGCCGACGAGCCGACCGGGCGCCGCGAGCTGACCTACGCCGAGCTGGACGCGCGGGTCAACCGCCTGGCCCGCTACCTGATCGGCCGCGGCGTCGGCCCGGAGGACCGGGTCGCGCTGGCGATCCGCCGCTCCACCGACCTCGTGGTCGCCATGTACGCGGTCGCGAAGGCCGGCGCGGCGTACGTGCCGATCGATCCGGACCAGCCCGCCGAGCGGACCGACTACATCCTCGGCACCGCCGCGCCGGTGTGCGTGCTGACCACCGCGCGCGACGGCTTCCGCACCGCGGCGGCCGAGACGGTGCAGATCGACGGGCTCGACCTCGCCGGGTACGCGGACACGCCGGTGACCGCGGCCGAGCGCACGCGTGCGCTGACCCCCGCGAACACCGCGTACGTGATCTTCACGTCCGGTTCGACCGGCCAGCCGAAGGGCGTGGCCGTCCCGCACGGCGCGATCGTCAACCAGTTGCAATGGGAGACGGCCGTTTTCGAGCTCGGCATCGAAGACGCGGTGCTGCTGAAGACGGCGGCGACGTTCGACCTCTCGGTGTGGGAGTTCTGGTCGGCCGCGGTTTCCGGTGGCCGCTTGGTGATCTCGACGGCCGACGGGCACCGTGACCCGGCGTACCTCAACGAGCTGATGCGCGCCACCGGCGTCACCACGCTGCACGTGGTGCCGTCCATGCTGGACGCGTTGCTCACCGAATCCGGTGGCCGCCTGTCGGCCTCGCTGCGGCGGGTGCTGGCCATCGGTGAGGCGCTGCCGGCCGCGACCGCTCAGCGGTTGCGCCGCAACAACGCCGCCGAACTGCACAACCTCTACGGTCCGACCGAGGCGGCGGTGTCCATCACCAGCCACCTGGTCAACGATGCCGACGAAGCGGCGGTCTCGATCGGCGCGCCGGAGTGGAACAGCCGGGTCTACGTGCTCGACTCCCGCCTGCGGCCGGTGCCGGTCGGCGTCTCCGGCGAGCTGTACCTGGCCGGTGCCCAGCTGGCGCGCGGCTACTTCGGTCGCGCCGACCTGACCGCCGACCGGTTCGTCGCCGACCCGTTCGGCGCGCAGGGCGAGCGGATGTACCGCACCGGCGACCTGGTGGCCTGGAGCGCCACCGGTGAGCTGGACTACCGCGGCCGCACCGACTTCCAGGTGAAGATCCGCGGCTTCCGCATCGAGCTCGGCGAGATCGAGGCCGCGCTGCTGCGGCAGGACGCGGTGAGCGCGGCCGCCGTCGTCGCGCACAACGATCCGAGCATCGGCGACCGGTTGGTCGCCTACGTGGTGCCCCGGAGCGGCACGCTGGACAAGCGCGCGTTGCAGTCCGCGCTGGCGGCGGAGCTGCCGTCGTACATGGTGCCGTCGATGCTGATCGAGCTGGACGCGTTGCCGCTCAACGCGAACGGCAAGCTGGACCGTAAGGCGCTGCCGCAGCCCACCTTCGAGAAGGCGGTGTTCCGCGCGCCGGTCACCCCGATCGAGCAGATCGTGGCGAACACCTTCGCCGAGGTGCTGCGGATCTCCGATCGTGACGGTGCATCCGGCGGGCAGGAGCGCAGCGACCGGGGGAAGAGTCCGTCGAAACGCCTCGGCCTGGACGACGACTTCTTCGCCTGGGGCGGTAACTCACTGCTGGCCACGCAGGTCGCCGCCCGCTTGGGCGAGGCCCTCGACACCCGGGTGCCGGTGCGCCTGCTGTTCGAGGCGTCCACCGTGGCCGCGCTCGCGGTGCGGGTGGAGCAGCACGCCGACCTGGGCGGCCGCCGCGCGCTGACCGCGGGACCGCGGCCGGAGCACATCCCGCTGTCGCTGGCGCAGCAGCGCATGTGGTTCCTCAACCGGTTCGACACCCAGTCGGCGGCCTACAACGTGCCGATCGCGGTGCGACTGTCGGGCGCGCTGGACGTGGCCGCGCTGCGTGCCGCCATCGCCGACCTGGTGAGCAGGCACGAGATCCTGCGCACCGTCTACCCGCAGACCGAGTCCGGCCCGGTGCAGGTCATCCTGCCGCCCGCGCAGGCGATGCCGCGCCTGGAGGTGCGGGTGGTCGCGCCCGCGCAGATCGAGTCCGCCGTGGTGGCGCTGACCTCGACGATCTTCGACGTCACCACCGAGGTGCCGATGAAGGTCGCGCTGTTCCAGATCGCCGGAGAGGGCGCGCCGACCGGGCCGGACGGCTCGGTGGACTACGTGCTGGCCATGGTGGTGCACCACATCTCCGGTGACGGGTCCTCGGTCGGCCCGCTGACCAGGGACCTGATGATCGCCTACGCCGCGCGCGCGGCCGGCGAGGCGCCGAACTGGGCGCCGCTGCAGGTCCAGTACGCGGACTACAGCATCTGGCAGCGCGAACTGCTCGGCGACGAGAACGATCCGGAATCGCTGGCCGCCAAGCAGGTGGCCTACTGGAAGCAGGCCCTGGCCGAGCTGCCCGACCAGCTGGACCTGCCCTCGGACCGGCCGCGTCCCGCGGTGCAGTCGTTCGCGGGTGGCAAGGTCGAGTTGCGGGTGGACGCGCAGACCCATCAGGCGCTGATCGAGCTGGCGCGCGCGGAGGGCGCGACGCTGTTCATGGTCGTGCACACCGCGCTCGCGGTGCTGCTGGCTCGCTTGTCGGGCACCGACGACATCGCGATCGGCACGCCGATGGCGGGTCGTGGCGAAGCCGCGCTGGACGATTTGATCGGCATGTTCGTCAACACCCTGGTGTTCCGCACCCGGGTCGAGGCGGGCGAGGCGTTCACCGACCTGCTGGCCCGTCAGCGCGAGACCGACATCCAGGCGTTCGCCAACGCCGACGTGCCGTTCGAGCGCCTGGTCGAGGTGCTCAACCCGGTGCGCTCGACCGCACGGCACCCGCTGTTCCAGGTGGGTCTGTCGTTCCAGAACCTGGCGCAGTCCGCGCTGGAGCTGCCCGGCTTGAGCGTGTCCGGCCTGGACATCGACACCGAGCTGTCCCAGTTCGACCTGCACCTGATCGCGACCGACCGCTACGACGACGGCGGCGCGCCCGAGGGCATCACCGGGTTCTTCACCTACGCGACCGACATGTTCGATCGCTCGACGGTGCAGGGCTTCGTGGATCGGTTCGCGCGCCTGCTCGGCGAGATCGTCGCCGCGCCGCGCACCCCGGTCGGCGACCTCGAACTGCTCGACGCCGCCGAGCGGACCCGGCTGCTCACCGCACGCAATGCGACCGGCCAGCCGGTGGACACCTCCGCCACGCTGGTGTCGCTGCTGGACGCCACGGTGGCGGCCGGGCCGAAGGAAGTCGCGCTCGTCACCGAGGACGGCGAGTCGATCACCTACGGTGCGCTCGATGTCCGGGTGAACCGCCTTGCGCGGCATTTGATCTCGTTGGGTGTGGGTCCGGAGTCGCGGGTCGCGCTCGCGCTTCGCCGGTCGGTCGATTTGATCGTGGCGATGTATGCGGTGGCGAAGTCCGGTGGTGCGTATGTGCCGGTGGATCCGGATCAGGCTGCCGAGCGCACGAGTTACATCCTGGAGACGGCGGCGCCGGTGTGTGTGCTGTCGAATGCGGATGCTGATTTCGATACCGATGTCGCGCCGGTGGTGCGGATCGATGAACTCGATCTGTCGGGTGTGGAGGCCAAGCCGGTCACCGATGCCGATCGTGTCGCGCCGTTGCGTCCGGAGAACACCGCGTATGTGATCTTCACCTCCGGTTCCACCGGCCGCCCGAAGGGCGTGGCGGTGCCGCACGGTGCGATCGCGAACCAATTGCAGTGGAAGAACATTGAGTTCGGTCTCGATGCCGCCGACGCGATCCTGCTGAAGACTGCCGCGACGTTCGACTTGTCGGTGTGGGAGTTCTGGTCTGCCGCGGTGTGCGGTGGGCGTTTGGTGATCGCTTCAGCCGATGGTCACCGCGACCCTGCGTACCTGAACGAGTTGATGGCGCGCGAGTGGGTCACCACGTTGCATGTGGTGCCGTCGATGCTGGATGCGTTGTTGACGGCCGGTATGCCGAACTCGCTGTGGCGGGTGTTGGCGATCGGTGAGGCGTTGCCGGGTTCGGTGGCGCAGCGGTTCCTGCGGGAGAACCCGCGCACCGAGTTGTTCAACCTCTACGGTCCGACCGAGGCGGCGGTGTCCATCACCAGCCACCGGGTCACGCTCTCCGACGAGACGTCCGTGTCGATCGGCGCGCCCGAATGGAACAGCCAGGTCTACGTCCTCGACGGCCGCTTGCGGCCGGTTCCGGACGGCGTTTCCGGTGAGTTGTACCTGGCTGGTGCGCAGTTGGCGCGTGGGTATTTCGGTCGTGCGGATCTGACCGCGGATCGGTTCGTGGCCAACCCGTTCCAGCCCGGTGCTCGGATGTACCGCACCGGTGACCTGGTCGCCTGGAACCCCAACGGCGAACTCGAGTACCGGGGTCGTACGGATTTCCAGGTGAAGATCCGTGGTTTCCGTATCGAGCTCGGTGAAATCGAAGCCGCACTGCTCGCACTGCCCGAAATCGCGCAGACGGCGGTGATCGCGAAGTCCGATCCGAAGACCGGTGACCGCCTGGTGGCCTACCTGGTGCCGAGCGATGCCGAAGCCGGTGTCGATGTGGCGCAGGTGAAGTCCGAACTCACTGCCGGATTGCCGTCCTACATGGTGCCCTCGGCGTTGGTGGTGTTGGATGCTTTGCCGTTGAATGTGAACGGCAAGCTGGATCGCAAGGCCTTGCCGGAGCCGGAGTTCGAGGTTCAGGCGTTTCGTACGCCGTCGACTCCGATCGAGGAAATCGTGGCCACCGTGTACGCCGAGGTGCTCGGTGTGGAGCGTGTCGGCGCGGACGACGACTTCTTCGCCCTGGGTGGTAACTCGTTGTTGGCGACTCAGGTCGCGGCACGGATCGGCGCCGCACTGGACGCGCGTGTTCCGGTGCGTGTGCTGTTCGAAGCCTCCACCGTCGCCGGACTCGCCGCCAAGGTCGAGCAGCACGCGGGCGCCGGTGGCCGCCGCGAGCTGGTCGCGGGTCCGCGTCCGGAGCGGATTCCGCTGTCGCTGGCACAGCAGCGCATGTGGTTCCTCAACCAGTTCGATACCGCCTCGGCGGTGAACAACATCCCGGTGGCCGTGCGGCTCACCGGTGAACTGGATGTCGAGGCGCTGCAATCGGCGGTCGGCGACGTCATCGGCAGGCACGAGACGCTGCGCACCGTCTACCCCGAACAGGACGGCACGGCGTATCAGGTGATCGTGTCCGTCGAGCGGGCCCTGCCGGACCTGACGCCGGAAGCGGTCGCAGCCGAGGACATCCGGCACCGGATCATCGAGGTGGTCTCGGCCGGATTCGACGTGACCACCGAGGTCCCGTTGCGGGCCAAGCTGTTCCGGGTGACCGACGCGGGCGGCGACACAACGTACGTGCTCGTGTTCGTCGCACACCACATCAGCGCGGACGGCTGGTCGATGGGCCCGCTGACCCGCGACGTGATGCTGGCCTACGCGGCCCGCTCGGCCGGCGTGGAACCGGGCTGGGCGCCGCTGCCGGTGCAGTACGCCGACTTCAGCCTCTGGCAGCGGGACGTGCTCGGCTCCGAGACCGACCCGGAGAGCCTGATCTCGCAGCAGGCCGAATACTGGCGCGCCGCGCTGGCCGGGCTGCCCGACGAACTCAACCTGCCCGCCGACCGGCCGCGTCCGACGACGCAGTCGTTCGCCGGTGGGCGCGTGGTGTTCCCGATCGACGGCGAGTTGCACCGCATGCTCACCGAGATCGCCAGGGAGCAGAACGCGACGCTGTTCATGGTCGTGCACGCCGCGCTCGCGCTGTTCCTCGCGCGCATGTCCGGCACCGACGACATCGCCATCGGCACGCCCATCGCGGGCCGCGGCGAAGCCGAACTCGACGACGTGATCGGCATGTTCGTCAACACCCTGGTGCTGCGCTCGCACGTGGACGGCGACTTGACCTTCGGCCAGTTCCTGGCCCGCACCAAGGACGCCGACCTGCAGGCGTTCGCGCACGCGGACCTGCCGTTCGAGCGGCTGGTGGAACTGCTCAACCCGGAGCGCTCCACCGCGCGCCACCCGCTGTTCCAGGTGGCGCTGTCGTTCGAGAACCTGCCCGAGAGCAGCTTCGAACTGCCCGGACTGCACGTAGGCGCGGTCGATTTCGACGTGGACACCGCCAAGTTCGACCTGTCGCTGACCATCCGCGAGGCGTCCGGAGCACGCAGCCCGGGGGAGAACCCCGACGAGGCAGGCATGTACGCGGAGTTCTCCTTCGCGCGCGACCTGTTCGACGACGAGACGGTGCAGATCTTCGCCGAGCGCTTCACCAGGCTGCTCACCGCGATCACCGCCGACCGCCAGACCCCGATCGGTGACCTGCCGCTGCTGGACGCGGCCGAGTACCACCTGCTCACGCACGTGGCAGGCGAGGACGTCATGGCCACCGGCCTACTGCCGGACCTGCTGCAGTACGGTGCGCGGCTGGACCCGGAGCAGATCGCGGTGCGCTACCAGGGCCGCTCGATCACCTACCGCGAACTGGACGAGTACTCCTCGCGCCTGGCGCGGGTGCTCATCTCGCGCGGCGTGGGACCGGAGCGCATCGTGGCGCTGTCGTTCCCGCGTTCCTACGAGATGGTCGCCGCGTTCTGGGCGGTGGCGAAGGCCGGCGGCGCGCACGTGCCGATCGACCCGACCTACCCCGAAGACCGCATGCGGCACATGGTCAACGACTCCGGCGCGGTCATCGGCATCACCGCGAGCGAGTACGTGGACCGGCTGCCGCGCGACGTCGAGTGGCTGCGGATCGACGACCCGGCGCTGGGCGAACTGATCGAGAGCCGGTCCGCCGAGCAGGTCACCGACGCCGACCGGATCTCCTCGCTGGCCATGCGCCACCCGGCGTACGTCATCTACACCTCCGGCTCGACCGGTATGCCCAAGGGCGTCACCGTGACCCACGCGGGGATGGGCGGCCTGGTCGGCGTCGCGACCGACCTGTACCAGCTGGAATCGCACCACCGGTTCCTGCACATCTGCTCGCCCAGCTTCGACCCGTCGGTGCTGGAGTGGCTGTGCGCCGCCTACACCGGCGCCACCCTGGTGGTCGTGCCGTCGACCATCATCGGCGGCCCGGATCTGGCGGAGCTGCTGCGCACCGAGCGGGTGAGCCACACGATCATCACCCCCGCGGTGCTGGGCACGGTCGATCCGGAAGGCATGGAGGCGCTCGAGGTGGCTTCCGTCGGCGGTGACGTCACCACGGCGGAACTGCTGGCCAAGTGGTGGCCGGGCCGCAAGTACTTCAATGCGTACGGCCCGACCGAGACGACGATCATCTCCTCCTACGCCCAGCTCACGCCGGGCAGGCACATCACCATCGGCCGTCCGGTGCGCGGTATGTCCGCGCTGGTGCTCGACCACCGGCTCAACCCGGTGCCGCCGGGCGTCGCGGGCGAGCTGTACCTGGCCGGTGGCGCGCTGGCGCGCGGCTACCACAACCGCCCGGACCTCACCGCGGAACGGTTCGTCGCCAACCCGTGGAGCAACGAGGGCGCGCGGATGTACCGCACCGGTGACGTGGTGCGCTGGTTCGCCGAACCCGGCGAGCGGGCGGGCAACGCCGCGCTGCCGTCGGTGCGCTGGGAGCTGGACTACGTGGGCCGCTCGGACTTCCAGGTGAAGATCCGTGGCTTCCGCATCGAGCTCGGCGAGATCGACACCGTGCTGGCGAGTCACGAGGACGTCGAGTACGCGATCACCATCGGCCGCAAGACCGACGCGGGCGCGACGATTCTGGTGTCCTACGTACTGGCCGCGCCCGGTCGCGAGATCGACACCGCACGGCTGACCGAGTACGCCTCGCGCAGCCTGCCGCCGCACATGGTGCCCACCGCGATCGTGGTGATCGACGAGATCCCGCTGACCCCGGTCGGCAAGCTGGATCGCAAGGCGCTGCCTGAGCCCGAGCTGGCCCCGCGTGAATTCCGCGCGCCGGCCAGCGAGGTCGAGGCCGTCATCGCCGAGGTGTTCGCCGAGGTGCTCGGCGTCGAGCAGATCGGGTTGGACGACTCGTTCTTCGCGCTCGGCGGCGACAGCATCCTGTCGATCCAGCTGGTCTCGCGGGCCAAGGCGCGCGGCGTGCTGTTCACTCCCCGTGACGTGTTCGAGCGGCGCAGTGTGGCCTCGCTGGCCGAGATCGCGGCGCTGGGCACGGGCACGGAGCAGGCGAAGCTGGAGGAGCTGCCCGGCGGCGGTGTCGGTGAGATCCCGCTGACCCCGATCATGCGGCAGATCCTCGCGAGCGGCTCGTCCTACCAGCGGTTCTCGCAAACCATGGCGCTGCGGCTGCCCGATGGCATCGACCGGGAGACCCTGGTCGCCACCATCGCGGCGGTGTTCGACCACCACGACGTGCTCCGTTCCCGGCTGCGCCGCACCGGCGCCGACTGGACGTTCGAGGCGCTGCCGCACGGCGCGGTGGACGTCGAGGCCCTGGTGCACCGGGTCGACTTGGCCGCCGACGCCGACGAGGCGGAGCTGGCCCGGGTCGCCACCGAGGCGCTCGACGGCGCGCTGGGCAGGCTCGATCCGGCGAACGCCGCGATGGCGCAGTTCGTCTGGTTCGCTTTCGAAGGCCCGCGGCGGGACGTGCTGTTGATCGTCGCGCACCACTTCGTGGTCGACGGCGTCTCCTGGCGCATCCTGATCCCGGATCTGGCGGTCGCCTGGTCGCAGCTGGTCGCCGGTCAGCCGGTGGCGCTGCCCGCCAACGGCACGTCGATGCGGCGCTGGGCGCACAGCCTGGTCGAGGCGGCCAGCGCCCCGGACCGGGTCGCGGAACTGCCGTTCTGGCAGCAGGTTTCGGCCACGCCGGACCCGCTGCTCGGCGAGCGCGCGTTCGACCCGGCGGTCGACACGTTCGCCACCGTCGAACGGGTCGAGGTCACCGTGCCCGCCGAGGTCACCGACGCGGTGCTCACCGCGATCCCCGGCCTGTACCGGGGCGGGGTCAACGACGGCCTGCTCTCGGCGCTGGCCATGGCGGTCGCGCGCTGGCGCGGGGATGGCTCGCAGGCCGCACTGGTCAAGCTGGAAGGCCACGGTCGTGAAGAGGACGTGGTGCCCGGTGCGGACCTGTCGCGCACCGTCGGCTGGTTCACCTCGGCCTATCCCGTCCGGCTCGATCTGGCCGATGCCGACCTCACCGACGCGTTCGCCGGTGGCGCCGCGCTGGGCGAGATCGTGAAGTCGATCAAGGAGCAGTTGCTCGCGGTGCCCGACAAGGGCCTCGGCTACGGCCTGCTGCGGCAGCTGAATCCGGAGACCGCTGCGGGTCTCGGTTCGTCCGGCCAGATCAGCTTCAACTACCTGGGCCGGATGTCGGCCGGGGAGATCCCCGAGCAGCTGGCCGAGATCGGCTGGGTGCCGGTGGCCGACCTGGGGCAGCTGGATGTCGACATGGACCTCGACATGCCCGCCAACGCGACGATCGACATCAACGCGATCGTCACCGACTCCGACGAGGGCCCGAGGCTGGGCGCGTCGTTCGCCTTCCCGACCGGTCTGCTGACCCAGGAGCGGGTCCAGGAGTTCGCCGACCTCTGGGTCGAGGCGCTCACCGCGCTGGCCACGCACGCGCGGCGGCCGGACGCGGGCGGCTTCACGCCGTCGGACATGTCGCTGGTGCGGGTGCGGCAGCACGACCTCGAGCAGTGGGAACGGACCTACCCGGCGCTGGCCGAGGTGTGGCCGCTCTCGCCGCTGCAGTCCGGTCTGCTGTTCCACGCGATGATGACCCAGTCCACCGTGGACGTGTACACCATGCAGGCCGTGGTGGACCTGGGCGGCGCGCTGGACGCGGCACGGCTGCGGGCGGCGGCTCAGGGGATCGTCGACCGGTACCCGAACCTGCGCACCGCGTTCGTCACCGACGCCGAGGGGCAGGCCGTGCAGGTGGTGCTGGATCGAGTCGCGGCGCCGTGGCGGGAAGTGGACCTCACCGATCTGCCCGCCGAGCAGCGGACCGCGGAACTGCGCAGGCAGGTCGCGGCCGACCAGGCGACGCACTTCGACATGGCCACCCCGCCGCTGATCCGGTTCACTCTGTTCCGCAGCGACGATGCGCAATGGCACCTGGCCATCACCACCCACCACATCCTGCTGGACGGCTGGTCGATGCCGCTGCTCATGCGGGACCTGCTGGTGCTGTACGCGGTGCGCGGCGACCAGACCGCGCTGCCGCGGGTGGCCTCCTACCGCAACTTCCTCGGCTGGCTGGCCGGGCGCGACCGGGACGCCTCGCTGCGCGCCTGGTCGGCGGCGCTGGAGGGCGTCAACGAACCCACTCAGCTCGCACCGCAACCGCGGGGCGCGGAGAGCTACGAGATCGGCAAGGTGGTCACCGAACTCGACGCCGACCGCACGCGCCGGATCACCAAGCACGCCGCCGAACTCGGCGTCACGGTGAACACGCTGGTCCAGGCGGCTTGGGGCATCCTGCTCGGGCGTCTCACCGGCCGGGGCGACGTGGTGTTCGGCGCGACGGTGTCCGGCCGACCGGCCGAACTGCCCGGCGTCGAGTCGATGGTGGGTCTGTTCATCAACACGCTGCCGGTGCGGCTGCGCATCGATGACCGCCAGTCCATCGGCGAGCTGCTGGCGCGGCTGCAGGGCGACCAAGCCGGCCTGCTCGAGCACCACTACGTGGGGCTCACCGACATCCAGCGGGTGGCGGGCACCGGGTCGCTGTTCGACACGCTGCTGGTGTTCGAGTCGTACCCGATGGACAAGGAAGCGATCTCGGCCGCCAGCTCGATCGACGGCATGTCGGTGACCGGTGTCGGCGTCAACGACGCCACGCACTACCCGATGACGCTGCTGGTGATCGCGGAATCCACGATCGAGCTGACCCTGAAGTACCTGGGCAGCCGGTTCACCGCCGAAGAGGTCGAGACCCTGGCCGAGCGGCTGGTGCGGGTGCTGGAGGCGCTGCTCGGCGATCCGGATGCCCTGGTCGGCGACATCGACATCCTGGACGAGGGCGAACGGGCCCGGCTGCTGGTCGAATCCGGGGTCGCGGCAGCGGCTTCCACGCCGGAGCCGGTGGGCCGGGTCGGTGCGCGCACGGTGGCCAAGGTGCTTGCCGAGGTCGTCGAGGAGGACCCGGAGGCCCCCGCGCTACTGGCCGGCGAGGACGAAGTCGCCTTCCACACACTGGACCGGCGTTCCTCCCAGCTGGCCCGGGTGCTCATCGATCGCGGTGCCGGACCGGGCGACGTCGTCGCGGTGACGCTGCCGCGTTCGGTGGACGCGGTGGTCGCGGCCTGGGCGGTGCAGAAGGCCGGTGCGGCATGCCTGTTCGCGGGCGACCTCACCGCGGACGAGCTGGCGGGCGCGGGCGCCGGGTTCGGGATCACCGCCGAACCGGTGGCCGACGGCGACATCCGCTGGGTGGCGCTCTCCGACGCTCAGGTGAAGCAGGACATCGCCGCGGCCCCGTCGCACCCGGTGTCCTACGCCGACCGGGTCCGCCCGCTCGGCGAGGAACACCCCGCGTTCGTCGTCACCACGGCGGACGGGGTGGTCGCGATCACCCAGTCCGAGGCGCTGGACGAGGCCGAACTGGTACGCGAGGAGTACGGGATCGACTACGAGTCGACCACGTACACCACCGCCGTATCCGGCCGCCCCGCCATCCTCGAGTTGCTGACCTCCGCCACCGCGGGCGCCCTGTCCGTCGTCCCGACCGGCGACCTCGACACCGACCTCACCGAGGGCGAGGTCACCCACTGGTTCGCGGGGCCGGGCGAAGCGACCGGCGCGGCGGGTGACGAGATTCGGATCGTCATCGCGGAGTAGGGCGAGTCCAGGTCCGTAGGCTCTGGATAGGCACCCGGATCTCCGCGCCGGCGAAGTGTTGCCAGTGGGAGCAGACGAGCCCCTCAGAACGGGAGGGGCTCGTCTGCTCGGATTCGAACTGCAATGATGTCCGCTATGAGCGCTCCCGACGAGCAACAGGTACTGCGTGTGACGGCCGAGCAGTTCGCCGAAGGGGCGACTGCCGAGCTCGGTGACATCGAGATCGTCGACGGGCGTGTGGTGCGACTGATGGCCCAGAGCCCCGTGCACAGCCGTGTGGTGCGGCGGCTGGCAGGGATGCTGGAGTCGGCCCGGCGCGACGGCGGACCGTGTATGGTCGTGGACTCCGACGTTGCCGCGCGATTCGCTGACGCGGAATCCACAGCCGCCGATCGGCGGTTGAACATCCGCTATCCCGACATCTGGATCCGTGACTGTGAACCTTACGACGTCAACACCGTGCGTGAGCACATACTGCTGGTGGTCGAGGTCACTTCCGAATCAACCATCGACGCCGATATAAGCGACAAGCGAATTCAATACGCGGCCGCCGGTATACCCCGGTATCTGATCGTCCGGCTCGATCAGAAGGAAGAGCGCATCGAAGAAATCGAGGAATACCGCCTCGACTGGTCCGGTCGCCGCTATCTTGCCCACACGGTTCACCGACGTGTTCTGCTACTCGACGACCCGGTCGAGGCGACCATTCCATTCGACGTACTCGAACAACCCTGACCACCTCTCACGCAAGCCGCCGCAAAGCTCGAAGTAGCCGCGAGTGGCAGATGGCTGCGGCGAAGTGCGAGAAGGCCTCTCCGCCATGTGCCACGCCCGGGACGGTTCAGAGTGGGACGGCGTGGTCCTCGGCGAAGACCTTGCGGCAGACGGGGGCGCAGAAGGCGTAGTGGGTGCCGTTGTGGGTGAGGGTGAATCGGGCTGTGGACAGGTCGACGGTCATGCCGCAGACGGGGTCGATGGCGTGGCCTTCGGGGGCGTCGGTGTGGGTGCCGGAGGCTCGGTAGTCCTCGGTCATCAGTTTGGTGATCTCGGTGGCGGTGAGGGTGTGGCCGAAGGCGCCGAGGTTGTTCTCGCGCAGGCCGATGATCTGGACCACGCAGTGCGGGTCTCGGGTCAGGCGGTCCGGGTCGGGCTCGGTGCCGGCGACGGCTTCGGTGATCAGTGGGATGACGTGGCCGCCGAATTCGGTGTTGCCGGCCCATGATCCGGGGACGGTGAGCCGCGCCAGGTAGCGCGGCGCGTCGTCCAGGGCCGGTCCGCCGGTAGCCCACACATCGGCGTCGCGCACCAGGACGTAGGTCAGTTCGCGGGCTTTGGACATCACCGAGTCGGGAGCGCTGGGCTCGGTGGTCAGGACGCGCAGAATTCGTTCGGCGAGGGCGCGTTTGCGGTCGGCGGTCAGAGCTGGGTCGGAGACGAACAGTTCGACGGTCATCATGGGCGGGCCTCTTTCGCGGGAAGCAGGGTGGTCAGCACGACGAGGAGGAACGCCACCAGCGCGCATGCGGTGCGCGCGAAATGGAATGCCTCCCAGCGGCTGAGGATTTCGGCGTAGTCGGCCGGTGGGCCGCTGACCGCCCACACCTTGATCTTCTGGTTGATCGGGACGTTGCCCAGGCGGGTGATGAGGAACGCCGCGACAGCGAGAATGCCCGCGCCACCGGCGAGCAGGCGGGGCTTGCCCGTGGAACGGATGGCGAGCACCGCCGTGCTGAGGATGGTCAGGCCCATCAGCGATTGCATGACCAGGCCGTTCACGCTCATCAGTGCTGTGTGAAACGTGAAGCGCACCTCCAGCGGGACTTTGCGGAACGCGTAGAGGACGTTGACCGCTCCATAGCCGAACGCACCGGCGAGCAGCCCGCCGAAAACCAACGCGAATGCCCTTGCCGCCAGGGGTCTTTCGGCAAGCCTCACGCGCGACGCTCCGCCGGGACGAGCGCGAGCAGTTCGTCGACCGACCACTGGTCGTAGACATGCGCGCCGTGCTTCGCGGCGAGCACGCGTCCGTCGGGGGAGATCAGGAAGTCGGCGGGCAGCCCGAGACTGCCGCCCTCGGGCTTGGTGGGCGGAGCGGCCTGCCCGCGGCGCAGGGTCGCGTACGCGGCGTGGGCGACGCCGCGCAGGATGGCGGGCCAGCCGCGCGGGTCGAGCAGCGCGCGGGGCGAGGTCTCGACGCCGTATTCGCGGTACAGCTTGCGGTCCGGGTCGGCGATCACCTCCAGCGGTAGTTCGGCGGTGTACTTGCGCAATTCCTCCGCGCTGGAGTGGAAGACGACCACTTCGCGGATGCCCGCGGCGGCGATCTCGTCGCGCCGGGCGACGATCGAACGCAGGTGCAGGTTGCACACCGGGCATCCGGCGAAGCGCCGGAACTGAAGGTGGATCAGGTGGTCCGGGTCCGGTATCCGGACTCGCGCACCGGAGATGGCGAGCAAGGTGCGACCGGAGACTGCGGTCGGCAGCGACATGATGGGCTCCTTCGTCGTAGGTGTACTTCGTACGCCTACGACCAGTATGCGCGTAGCTTGTACGCTGTCAATCCGTGCCCCGTCCCCGTTCGCTGACCACCGCCGATCTCGCCGCGGCGGCCCTCGCCGTACTTGACCGCGACGGCCTGGCCGCGCTCACGATGCGCGCGGTGGCGCGGGAACTCGGCGTGGCCACCATGGCCCTGTACCGCTACGTGCGCGACCGTGATGCGCTCGAGGTGCTGGTGGCAGACCATGTATTCGCTTCGATCGACACGTCGCTGCCCGCTGGAAGCGACTGGAAAACGCGGGTGACGGCGCTGCTCGAGCACATCCGTGACGGCTTCTCGGCCCATCCGGCCGCCGTGCCGCTCGTGCTGCGGCATCGGCAGTCGTCGGTGGAATCGCTGCGCGTGATGGAAGCGATGCTCGCCGTGCTCACCGAGGGTGGATTCACCGGACGCGCCCGCGTCATCGCCCAGCGCACGCTGATCGCCTTCCTGATCGGCTACCTCCAGAACAAGCACTACGCGCCGTTGCCGGGGCGGGGGACCATCGCGATGGCCGAACTCCCCGCCGCGGACTACCCGCATCTGGCGCAGACCGCGGGCCAGGCCAAGGGCATGTCGGCCGAGGACGAATTCCGAGGCGGTGTCGAGATCGTGCTGCGCGGTCTCGAGCCCTAGGAGTCGACGGGTTGCGCGACGCCATGTGCCTGTTCAGCCGAAAAGCGCCGTGATATCGACGCTTTCGGCCATGGCGCGGGCACCGGCGTCGTTGAGGTGCATGCCGTCGCCGCTGTCGAATTCGGGGCGGATGAAGTCCGGCCGCTGCGGATCCTCGACCGCACGCGCCACGTCGAACACCGAATCGAAGACGTCGCTGGTACGCAGCCAATCGTTCACGCGCCGACGGGTCGGCAGCGCCTCGTCGACGTGCAGACCTTCATAGATGACGCCCGCATAGGGGCCGATCGTGGCAGCGTGGATGGTGAGTCCGGCGGCGTGCGCCCGCCGCGCGAGGGTGGTGAAGCCCGCGATCAGTTCGTCCGCGGTCGCCGGCGGCTGGCCGACCATGCCGCCCAGGCTGAGGTCGTTGATGCCGAAGTTGACCAGGACGCTGGTCACGCCGGGCACGCCGAGCGCGTCGCGGTCGAAGCGCGCCAGGCCCGGTTCGCCGACCACGTCGGTCAGCAGCCGATTCCCCGCGATGCCCTGGTTGACCACCCAGCCACGGTCCAGGCGCGCGTTGAGCACGTCCACCGACCGGCGGTTGGCGCCGAGCGTGGTGCCGACGCCTTCGAACCAGGAATCGCCGAACGCCACGGCCACCGGCGTTTCCGCGGGCGCGAGCACGTCGACGCCGACGACGAAGAACCGCGCGGGCACCTCCTCGACGGCGGTGAGCGCGGCCTGGGCCGTGACGTCGCCGTCGGCGATGTACGCGGTTTCGCCGGGCTGGTGTGAGAACGTCGCCAGCCCGGTGGGGCCGGGCAGGTAGAGGCTCAACGCCAGATCCGTGCCCGCCGAGACGGCCAAATCGACCGGGTCGCTGAGGACTTCGCCGCCCACCGGGACGACGACCTGCCCACCGCCGTCGAACCGCAGCGCGGCGTCGGTCTCGGCGACGATCTCATTGCCGTTCTTGCGCAGGGCGATCCGCGCCGCGCCGACGACCAGTGGCGTCGTCCCGTACCGGTTGGTCAACCCCACCCGCACCTGCGCGCCGCCGCCCGCCAGGTGCAGCACTTGGCGCACCGTCTGGTCGGTGAACGCGCGCGAGTCCGCGAATTTGATCTGCTCATCCGGACGGATAACCGCGGTGCGGAATCCGGCGATCCAGGCGGTCTGCGACATGGGAACCTCCACTAGTTGACGCGAGGAATAATGCGTATGCATATTTCTACGGCTAGTTGTTCCGCGTGTCAACTATTCGCGATCTTCGGGTAGGTTCCCCTCATGGACGTGACCGAGCTGTTCGACGACCCGCGTCTGACCACGATGGGCCTGCTGTTCGAGGCGCACGGCGGCGTGCTCGCGAAGCTGGAGCCGGTATGGCAGGCCCACGGCTTGTCCGGCTTGGATCTGAACGCCCTGATGCGGCTGAGTCGTTCTCCCGGGCGCCGGTTGCGCATGTCCGAGTTGGCGGTGCAGACCGCGCTGTCCACCAGCGGCGTGACCCGGCTGGTCGATCGGCTGGCTCGCGGCGGCCTGGTGGAACGCGAGCTGGACACGGCGGATCGGCGCAGCGCCTATGCGGTGCTCACCGACGCGGGCGCGGCGCGGCTCGCGCAGGTGCTGCCGGACTATCTCGCCGCCGTCGACCGCTGGTTCGTCGGGTTGCTGACTCCGGCGCAGCTCGCCGCGTTGTCCGAGGCGCTGCGAATCGTCCGGGACACGGCCAACCCCGAGGCCACGTTCCGGATGGACTGAGGGTCAGTCCGCGTTCGCGGCGAGCACTCGCTCGAGGCCGTCCAGGATCAGCTCGAGGCCGAACTCGAAATCGGCGATGCCCGAGTGCTTTCCGTCGATCACCAGCTGGGCGAGCGCGTGCATGTGGGGATACTCCTCGGCCGGTATGAGCGGCAGGAACTGCTGTGCGGCGGAGCCGTATTCGGACGGCTCGAGCGGAAAGCTCAACTCCTGCAACGTGAAGCCGTAGAGGTGGCTGTCCAGCGCGTTCCACGCGCGGTCCGCCTGGGGCAGGGAGAAGCCCGCCGCGCGCAGGCAGCCCACGGTGGCGTCGATGTAGCGCAGCATGGCGGGGCCCACGTTGATCCTGGTGCCGATCAGCCCGGTCGCCCACGGATGGCGCAGCAGGACTTCGTGGGCGGAAACCGACCGGGCGCGCAGGGCGGCCCGCCAATCGCCGCCGATGGCGGGCGGCGTCATCTCGGCGACCGCCAGATCGGCGATGCCGTCGAGCAGGTCGTCCTTGTTCCGCACGTGGTTGTACAGCGACATCGCCTCGACGCCGAGTGTCTGCGCCAGGCGCCGCATGGACAGCGCGGACAAGCCGTGCTCGTCGGCGAGCCGGACGGCGGCGTGCAGCACCGCGTCCCTGGTGAGCGGCGCGCGGGTCTCGGACATGGTTCCCCTCTTGACGCACTTACAGCGTAAGCGTACCGTCGGCGGTATCGCACTTACACTGTAAGTGCCCGGTGAAGACGAGGAATGTCATGTCCGACGGCCAGCGGTCCACCCTCGAGCGCGCGACGATGAGCGCGATCGTCGCGCCGCGATACGGTTCCAGTGACGTCCTCCGAACGGAGACGGTGCCACGCCCCGTCGCCGTCGCCGGTTCGGTACTGATACGCATGCGGGCGGCGGCGGTGAGCAAAGGCGACGTGCACCTGCTCACCGGTAAGCCCTACGCGATCCGGCTCGGTTTCGGGCTGCGGCGGCCGAAGGACCCGATCATCGGGCACGACCTGGCCGGTGAAGTGGTCGAGGTCGGTGCGGGAGTGGTCGAATTCGACCGCGGAGACCTGGTCTTCGGCGCTGTCGACGCGGGGGCCTTCGCCGAGTACGTGTGTGTCCCGGTCGAGCGGCTCGCGCGCGTCCCCGATGGCCTGACCGTGGCGGAGGCCGCGGCCCTGCCGGATTCCGGAATGACCGCGCTGCAGGGCTTGCGCGATGTCGGCGGTCTGCGCGCCGGGCAGAAAGTGCTGGTCAATGGCGCGTCGGGCGGTGTGGGAACGAGTGCGGTGCAGATCGCCAAGGCGCTCGGCGCGCAGGTGACGGCCGTGTGCAGCACACGTCACGTCGAGCAGCTGCGCTCGCTGGGCGCGGACCGGGTGATCGACTACACCACGGCGGATTTCACGCGCGGCACCGATCGATACGACGTCCTGCTGGATCTGGTGGGCAACCGGTCGCTGACCGCCTGCCGCCGGGTGCTCGCGCCGAAGGGCGTCTTCGTCTCCTCGGCGGGTGCCCCCGGCGGCAACTGGCTCGGACCGGTGCTGTGGGTGGGCAAGGTGGTGCTGACCGGCCTGGTGGTCAGCCAGACGATGCGCCCCCTGCTGATGCGCCCGCGCCGGGCGGACCTCGAGTTCCTTGCCGGGCTGGCCGCGGAAGGCAAGCTGCGCCCGGTGATCGAGCGGCGCTGTCCGCTCACCGCGGCCGCCGCGGCGGTGGGCCATGTCGCCGGAGGGCATGCCCAGGGCAAGACGGTGCTCGTCGCCTGAGCCGGTCGGCCGGTCAGTCGACCGCCGCGCCGAGGCGCGCGGCGAGTTCGCGGATGTGCGCGACGAGTTCCGGCGGTTCGTGCACCCGGAACGGGAAGCCGAAGGTGGCGAGATAGATCGCCAGCTCGTCCAGCGAGTTGGAGCCGGTGCGCAGTACGCAGGTCGCGGCGTCCGACGCCTCGATCACCCCGACGGTCGGTGCGATGCGCTCGGCGGCCACCTCGGCGGGGACACCCAGGGTGACGCGGGCTTCGTAGCGGTACGGCGCGGTGGTCACGCCGCGGGAGAGGTACCCGGACAGGTCGGCGTCGGGCGCCTCGCGCGGGGTGAAGCGGGGGCCGGTCGGGATGCGTGGGTGCAGGCGGTCGACGCGGTAGGTGCGCCAGTCCGCGCGATCGACGTCCCAGCCGATCAGGTACCACCGTCTGCCCGTGTGCGCCAGGCGATGTGGTTCTGTGGTGCGCAGCGACGTGGCGCCGTCGTGCGCGCGATAGTCGAACCGCAGGCGATGGCAGTCGCGGATGGCGGCCGCGACGGCGGTGAGCACGTCCGGGTCGACCGTCGGACCGCCCGCGGGCACCGTGACCGTGGCCGCTTGGAGCATGCCGAGGCGGTGGCGCAGCCGCGAAGGCAGTACCTGCTCGAGTTTGGTGAGCGCGCGCAGCGAACTGTCCTCGATGCCCGCGATGGTGCCGCCCGCCGCGGTGCGCAAGCCGAGCGCCACCGCCACCGCCTCCTCGTCGTCCAACAGCAACGGCGGCAGCTTCGCTCCCGCGCCGAGCCGGTACCCCGCGACGCCGGGCGTCGCGTCCACCGGATAGCCCAGCGTGCGCAGCTTGCCGATGTCCCGGCGGACGGTGCGCACGTCCACCTCGAGTCGCTCGGCGAGTTCGGCGCCGGTCCAGTCGCGGGGTGTCTGCAGCAGCGACAACAGACGCAGTAGGCGCGCCGAGGATTCCAACATGGGAAAAGTCTGCCCCGAACCTAGGGCGGAAGTTGTCCTAGCCGGGTCATACCGTCTGTTTCATGAGCAACGAGATCAGCCCCTTCCGCATCGACATCCCGCAGCAGCAGCTCGACGACCTGCGCTCCCGGCTCGACGCGGCCCGCTGGCCCGCCCCGCTCCCCGGCGACGGCTGGGACACCGGCGTACCGACCGTTTGGCTGCGCGAGCTGGTCGACTACTGGCGCACCGGATACGACTGGCGCGCGGCCGAAGCGCGGCTGAACGGTCACCCGCAGTACACGACGGTGATCGACGGGCAGACCATCCACTTCCTGCACGTCCGCTCGCCCGAGGCGAACGCCCTGCCCCTGCTGCTGACGCACGGCTGGCCGGGCTCGGTGGCCGAATTCCTCGACGTCATCGGGCCTTTGACCGACCCGGGGCAGCACGGCGGCGACCCGGCCGACGCCTTCCACCTGGTCATCCCCTCGCTGCCGGGATTCGGGTTCTCCGGGCCGGTCGCCGAGGCGGGCTGGACCATCGAGCGGATCGCCGCGGCGTGGGCCGAACTCATGGACCGGCTGGGCTACCGGCGCTACGGCGTGCAGGGCGACGACATCGGAGCGGCGGTGAGCCCGCAGGTCGGCCGGACGGCGCCCGGCCGGGTCGTCGGCGTGCACACCAACGGCGGGCCCGGTCCGTTTCCGCCGCTGCCGCTCGCGGAGGAAGAACTGGCGAGCCTGACCGATCTGGAGCGCGATCGCATCCGGCGGATCGAGGCGTTCATGCAGGAGGAGTTCGGCTACATCGCCATTCAGTCCACTCGACCGCAGACCCTGGCCTACGGACTGGTCGACTCACCGGTGGGGCAACTGGCCTGGATCATGGACAAGTTCCGGGAGTGGACCCATCCGCGCGGTGTCGAGCCGGACCAGATCCTCGACCGGGATCGGCTGCTGACCAACGCGATGCTCTACTGGCTCACCGGAACCGCGGGCTCGGCGGCCTATGTCGGCTATGCCCAGAACGCCGCGTGGGGCGAGCCGAAGCAGAACTCCGGCGTGCCCACGGCCGCCCTGGTCTTCGCGCACGACATCGGCATCCGCCGCTACGCGGAGACCGAGAACACCATCACCCGCTGGAACGACGTCGACCGCGGTGGCCATTTCGCGGCCATGGAGGAACCCGAACTGCTCACCGGCGACATTCGCGAATTCTTCCGCGACCTGCGCTGAACCGTCGGCCCGCAGCTCGCCGGGCGGATCTCGACTACGCCACCGGGGCCGGGCGGCCGACGCGCTCAGCTCGCAGACGTTTGCTAGCGGCCGCCTTGCCGAGCCGTGAGCTCGCCCGCCGATCGCCAGGAATTGCGTTCGGCGGCGAAGGCTTCCGCCTGCTTCGCCCGGAAGGCCTCGATGGACTCGGCGTTCTCGGTAAGAAACCTCCGGTAGTCCGCCAGGCGGAATTCGCCGTCCTCGGTGCGCACCTCGACCTTGCCCGCGGCGAAGTCGGCGCGCATATCGAGGAGTTCCTCCGCTTCGACGGGATACCAGCGAATCCGGTCGAAATAGCGGAGCAGCCAGGGGGTTTCGCCTCCAACTAGGCCACGGTCGGCGCCCGGGGAAATCGTCGGCGCCGCACCTGCCCCGTGATTCCACACTTGCGTGGTGCGCCCGACGAATTGGTAGCCGCCCGGCCCCTCCATGCCGTAGACGCACAGGTAGGCGCCGCCGATGCCGACCGCGTTCTCCGGCGTCCAGGTGCGGGCGGGGTTGTACTTCGTGGTGACCAGCCGGTGCCGGGGATCGGTGGGGGTGGCGACCGGCGCACCGAGGTAGACGTCGCCGAGGCCGAGCACGAGGTACTCGGCGCCGAATACGGTGTCGTAGACGTCGGATACGGCAGCCAAGCCGTTCACGCGGCGGATGAACTCGATATTCCACGGGCACCAGGGCGCGTCGGCCCGCACGCCGCGCATGTAGCGGGTGATCGCTTCGCGGGTGGACGGGTCGTCCCAGGACAGCGGCAGATGGACGACCCGGCTCGGCACCACGAGCCGATCGGAGGCGGGCAACTGCGCTTCGGCCTCGGCGAGCAGGTCGAGCAGGGCGGGCACCGGCAGCACGTGCGGATCGACCCGGATCTGCAACGAGCGGATGCCGGGGGTCAGCTCGGTCACGCCACGCACTCCGGCGGCGAGTAGATGCTGGTGCAGGGCGTGCACCCGGGCGCGCAGGCCGAGATCCAGTGTCATCGCGCCGTATTCGACGAGCACGCCGTCGTCGCCGGCGCGGCGGTAGGTCACCGCGGTCTCGTCGTCGACCTCGGCGCGGCGCAGCACGCCGTCGTCGCCGTCGCCGCCCGCCGACAGCACGGTGGGCCATGCGGCGCGGCGGGCGGCCCCGAGTTCGCGGATCGAGGCGGCGCGGTCACTGCGGACCAGCACGAAGCGCACCCGGTCGCCGGGCGACAACTGTCCCAGCTTCCAGCGGTCGGCCGCGACGACCGTGACCGGGCAGACGAAACCGCCGAGGCTCGGCCCGTCGGGCCCCAGCAGGATGGGGGTGTCGCCCGTGAAGTCCAGCGCGCCGACCGAATACGGGGTGTCGTGGATATTGGACGGGTGCAGGCCCGCCTCGCCGCCGTCGGCGCGGGCCCATTCCGGCTTCGGCCCGTTCAGCCGGACACCGGTGCGGTCGGAGTTGAAGTGCACCTCGTAGTCGGTACCGATCACGGTGCCGAAGTCGGCGCGGGTGAAGAACTCCGGCGCGCCGTGCGGGCCCTCGGTGACCGCGAGTTCCCAGTGCCGGGTGAGCACCGGTTGCTCGTCCATCGGCACGGCTGCCGCGACCCTGCCGCGGTGCGCGCCGAGGGAAAGCGATGCACCGCCGCGCACCGCGCCCCCGGTGCCGCCGCCGAAGCGGCCGAGGGTGAAAGTGGCCGCGCTGCCGAGGTATTCGGGCACGTCGATGCCGCCCGCGATCAGCACGTAGCAGCGCATGCCCGGTCCGCGCACCGCGCCGACGTCGAGCACGCCGCCCGCGGGTACCCGAACCGTGCGCCACTGGGGGACCCGGACGCCGTCCACCATGACGTCCGCCGGGGCGCCGGTGACGCAGACCCAGGCCGGCGCGGTGAACCGGAGCGCGGGACCGCCGAGGGTGCATTCCAGCCCGGCGGCGCCCTCGTCGTTGCCGAGCGCGCGATTCCCCAGCCGGAACGACAGATCGTCCATCGGCCCCGACGGCGGGACGCCGACGTGCCAATACCCGACCCGGCCCGGCCAGTCCTGCACGGTGGTGAGCATGCCGGGGCGAACCACCTCCACCCGGCCGGGACGCGCGGTTTCCGCCTGCGCCGTCCCGGCCACCGGTAGTTCGGTGATCGTCATCGCGACACCACCATGCGTACCGGAGTCGGGTCGAAGCCGTTGCAGGGGTTGTTGATCTGCGGGCAGTTGGAGACCAGCACCAGCGTGTCGATCTCGGCGCGCAGCGTGACCCGCTTGCCCGGTGCGGACAACCCGTCCACGATGCCCAGTGTGCCGTCCGCCTCGACCGGAACGTTCATGAACCAGTTGATGTTCGACACCAGGTCGCGTTTGCCCAGGCCCCAGCGCAGGGCTTCGGTCAAGAAGTTCTCCACGCAGGCGTGCTGGTGGCGGGTGTGGTGGCCGTAGCGCAGCGTATTCGACTCCTGGGAGCAGGCGCCCGCGATGGTGTCGTGATTGCCCACCTCGTCGGCCACGACGGTCATCAAAATGGTGCCCGCGTCGGTGCGCAGTTCGCTGCCGGTGGTGAGGAAGATATTGCGCTGGGCGGCGACCGTGGCCTGCGCGCTGTAGCGGTCGGAGTGGTCGGCCGCCGAGTACAGCAGGCAGTCCACCGCCTGGTTGCCGTGCAGATCGATGATCTCCAGGTGCTCGCCCGCCCCGACCACGGCCGACCACGGCGCGCGGGCGGGGACGGTCTCGTCGAGCACGATGGTGCGGGCCGAAGTCATGCGATTGCCTCCATTGTCAGCGCCGCCGTCCAGACTTGTTCGGTGTTCTGCACGGCCCGTCGGTATTCCGGGTCCCGGTTGGCGGGTACGGCGAGGTCGTCCGGTGCGGTCCACGCGACGACATCGAGGTCGGCCGCGGGCCGGTCGTCCAGCGGATGGGTGGCGTTGGCGATCAGCACAGTGACCGGCAGGTGCACGAGCAGATCGACCGACGAGCCGGGAGCGGCGCTGCCGGTGGCGGTGAGCGCTCCGTCGCGCTGCACCCGGACGCCGCGGAACAACGAGACGGTCGGCCCGATGTCCGCGGGGCGCAGCCCGTGCTTGGCGCCCGCCAGCCGCAGCAGGTCGCGGGCCTGGGCGGTCGGTCCGCAGAGCGTGTCGTGGTGGCCGGAGGTGTCGGCGAGCACGGTCGCCAGGACTCGACCCTGGTCCGACAGCAGCGGGTGACCGCTGCCCAGGTACGCCTGCCACGGCACCTTGATCGTGTCGGCGACGTTCAGGCGCTCCCACGGCGCTTCCGTGCGCGCCAGCAGCAGGTGCGCGCAGGCCGCGCCGTCCGGATCGCGCAGGCGGATCCGAGTGCCGCGCCCGAGCGCGAGGTTCGCGTATCCGCCTGCCGGAATCCGCTGGGCGAAGGTGATCTTCGAGGCGGGGACCTCGGCGGGCCGCGCGGGCTCCGCGATGGTCGCGGCCGCGGCCTGCGCTCGTGCGTGCGCTCGCGCGCCGGAGGTGTCCGCAGTGCTTGTCACGGTGATTCCTTTCGTGCTGGTGTCCTGGGCATGCGATCGGGTGCGGCGGTGCCGGGTAGTGCGCCGCCGCACCGGTCGATCAGGCCGGTTGCGGTGCGGGCTCGCCGCTCGCGACGTCTCGTGACCAACCGACGACGAAGCGATGCACCACCACGCCGACGGCCAGCACCAGCAGCACGAAAAGCGGCGCGGCCCAGCGCATCCACCACCCGCCGCCGTCCGGCGCGTAGACCTCCGCCCGCGGCCAGGCCAGGTTCACCACCATCGCGATCCCCCAGACCACGGCGAGCGCGTTGACCGGAATGCCGAACCGGCCCAGGCTGAACAGCCGCGCGTCGGTGCCCGCGTCCGGCAGACCGGTGCATCTGCGGACCAGCAGCGGCACCGTCACCAGCAGGTAGGCCAGATACAGCGTGACGATGCAGACACTGGCCAGCGTCGCGAAGATCGCGGCGTTGCCGAGATTGAGCACCAGCAGGCCGATGCCCAGCGCACCGATCACGACGGCGGGCAGCACCGGCGTGCCGTAGCGCGGGTGCACGGCGGCGAGCCTGCCCGCGAACGGCAGCTTCCCGTCCCGCGCCATGGAGAACATCAACCGAGAGCCCGCGGTCTGGATCGCCAAGGTGCACACCGTGATCGCGACCGCGACGCAGCCGAGCAGCACCTTGCCCGCCGGGCTGTCCAGCTTCGCGGTGAGCACGTAGGCGAGTCCGTCGGAGGCCAGCGCACCGTCGGACAGGCTCGGGGCGGCCATCAACGCGCCGAGCAGCATGAGCCCACCGCCCAGCGCCGAGACCGCCAGCGCGGTGAGGATGGTGCGCGGCGCCACCC
The DNA here is from genome assembly GCF_021183645.1 of Nocardia gipuzkoensis. Taxonomy (NCBI): domain Bacteria; kingdom Bacillati; phylum Actinomycetota; class Actinomycetes; order Mycobacteriales; family Nocardiaceae; genus Nocardia; species Nocardia gipuzkoensis. The sequence continues at coordinate 3,873,259 of NZ_CP089225.1, forward strand.
GGCGCGGGTTCTTGGTCTCCTCGGAAAGCTCGCCCGCGGAATCGAATCCGACCATCACGTAAGCCGCCATCAGCCCGGACACCAGGAACGCGGCCCAGTAGGGACCCGGCGCGGCCTGGTCGGTGTGCAGCACCACACCGGGCCCGCGCTCGGCGCCGGTGAAGAACAGCGCGATGATCGCGAGGACGCCGACGATCTCGACGGTGACGCCGATCGAATTGATCCGCGCCATCAGATCGATGCCGAAAACGTTGATCAGCGTGGTGACCGCGAGCAGGATGCTGCCGAGCAGCACGGCGTTGGTCGCGCCGGACGGCGAGCTGAGCGCGGTGTCCGTGCCGACGAGCTGGAATCCGCTCCAGATCGAGGGCAGCACCACCTGCAGGGCGATCGCCGCCGCGGCGGCCGTGACGATCTGGGCGATGATCATCATCCAGCCCGCGAACCAGCCGACGAGTTCGCCGCCGAGCCGTCGCGACCACTGGTAGATGCAGCCCGAGATCGGGTAACGCGCGGCCAGTTCGGCGAAGTTCAGCGCGACGAGGAACTGCCCGGCGAAGACGATCGGCCAGGTCCAGAAGAAGGCGGCTCCGCCGAACGAATAGCCGAAGCCGAAGAACTGGAAGATCGTGGTGAGGATGGAGACGAACGAGAAGCCCGCCGCGAAAGAGGCGTAGCGGCCGAGCTTGCGGTGCAGGACGGGCTGGTAGCCGAACCGGGCGAGGTCGGCGCCGTCACCGGTGAGATCGGGGGGCGGGGGCGGGGCGAGCGTGGTTGCCATGTGCGGTCCTTCGGCGTGCGACCAATAACTATCAGGTGACAGTTTTGCGTCCGCGAGCGCGCTTTCGGTGACCTGGATGTATCGCTTCCGGTACCGCCGGTAACTTCTGTGTTGCCGCTATTTCTATCAAGTGACAGGAAACGCACGCGGCCCGTTCACGCACTGAGCGGACGGCCACCGCGCCGCAGCGCCCGCCCGCTCACCTGCCAGAATGGGGCAGTGGCGAACCTCGGTCCCGGACGGCCGCGCGTCGAACAGCGACGCCGACGCGGATCGACGCCGCGCGCCGAGATCCTGGACGCCGCAGGCGAACTGTTCACCACCAACGGTTACGCCAACACTTCCACCCGTGCGATCGCCGACGCCGTCGGGATACGGCAGGCTTCGCTGTACCACCATTTCGCGGCCAAGGACGACATCCTGGACGCGTTGCTCGCCGAAACCGTCGCCGCCCCGATCGAACTGGCCGAGCGACTGCGCGCGGCGCCCGACCCGGCGCCGGTCCGGTTGTACGCGCTGGCCGTGTTCGACGTGCGGCAACTGTGCTCCTCGCGCTGGAACCTGGGTGCGCTGTACCTGCTGCCGGAGCTGCGCACCGAGCGGTTCGCCGCCTTCCGCCTGCGCCGCGACGAATTGCGCGGGCATTACGAGACTCTGGCGGCGCAGGTGCTCGCCGAGGGTGGCGCGGCGAGCGTGCCCGGCACGGAGTTGCTGCCGTTCCGCTTGGTGGAGACCGTGATCAGCATCCGCTCCGACGAGGGCGCCGCGCCCAGGTACGCGGAGCGGACCATCCCGGGGGCGGTGCTGCGCGCCCTCGGCTGGACCGGCGATCTCGACGCGACTCGGGCCGAGGCGGTCGCGCTGCTGGACCGGCCGGCCGCGCCCGCGGTCTGAGCGTCAGGACTTGCCGGTGCCCCGCACCCAGTTCAGCCCCCAGGCGTAGGCCTTGTCGACTTCGGTCACGCCCCAGCGCGGACGGTTCGGCGGCGGCGGGACGAAGCGTCCTTCCCGGCGCACCACCAGATCCGCGCCGGTGTTCTCGATGAGCACCAGCACCACATCCCTGGAGCCGTCCGTGCAACCGTCCACGGTCAGCTCGATCGGCGGCGCGCCCGCCGGGTACAGCGCGGCGGTCGCCCGGATGCCGCGGAAGTCGGCCGCGCCGTCGTACAGGGTGGCGAAGACCAGGATTCGGCGGAACTCGGCGGCGCGGCCGAGGTCGATCTCCAGGTTCTCCCCGGCGGCGCCGGTCCCGGAACGATCGTCCGCGTCCAGCCGGATGAACGGCGGCCGCTCCAGTGACCCGCAGTCGCCGACCGGACGGATATCGCCCTTGCGGCCGTCGGCCAGTTCCCAGAAGCAGCACAGGTCCACGTCCAGCGCGGAGCCTTCGCTCGCCGGAGAAGTCCAACTCAGGTTGATCCGCATCCTGCCGGAGGACGCGCCCAATGCGGTCAGCGACACCGAGGGGAAGTCCTTCGTCAGCGAGAGCTTGCCAGCAGACTGCCCTGTCGACGCCGCCCAGCCGGGAACGTTGTGTCCCTGCGGCACCGGCTGTCCCGCCGCTGGCATGTACTGGCCAGACGGGTAGTACGCCGGGGGCGACGTGTGGTGCCCGGATGCCGGGTACTGGCCGGGTGGCACGTAATCGCTGGGCGCGCTTCGACCGTAGGGCGCATACGAGCCCGGCGGTAGCGGCTGCCCCGGTGGTGTAAAACCGCTCGGCGGTCCTGGGACTCCGCCGGAAGGCACGGATGGGCTGGACGGCGGTGCGTACCCACCTGGCGGGCCGTACTGACCAGGCGGTGGTACGGCCTGGGCCTGCCATGTCGTCGCGCCGGACGGGTCGGGCTGGTGCGGCATCGCGGGTGGGCTCGGCGGGTCGGGCGGCGGTGTGTGACCGCTCGCCGGGGCGTACTGGCTGATGCCTCGGCCGGTCGCCGGGCCGGACCGGTCGGGTTCGGTCATCGGTGGCGGCGTGGCGGACTGACCGGTACCGGGACCCGGTGCGGAATCCGATGGCGGCTGTCCAGCGAACCGACGCGCCCCCGGCGGTGACGGTGTGCCGGGCGGTGATGGGACCTGGTGTGGGTCGGCGGAGCCGGTCCCGAGAGCGGGCGCGACGAGCCGACCTGCCTCCGGCGGTACCGCCCCGGTGGGCGGTGGTGGCGGCGTGAACTCATGCGATGGCGCGGGCGGTGGTGGCGGTGGCGTGTATTCGTGCGGAGGGGCGGGCGCGTCGTCCACGGCGATGCCGTAGTCGGTGGCCAGGGCGGCCAGACCCGATGCGTACCCCTGGCCCACCGCGCGGAACTTCCAACCGCCGTCGCGCCGGTACAGCTCGCCGAGCACCACCGCGGTCTCGCTGGTCGCGCCGATGCCGTCGAAGTGGGCGAGCTGCGCTCCGCTGCCCGCGTCCACGACGCGCACGAACAGTCCGTCCAGCAGCCCGACCGCGCCGCCCTCGGTGGACGCGGCGATCACGATGCCGTCGATCTGCGACTCGACCTGCGTCAAGTCCGCGGACAGCACGTCCAGCACGATCGGTCCCGGCCGCTTGCCCTCGTGCCGGACCGCGCCGGAGGGGTGGGCGGGCTGGTTGTAGAAGACGAAATCGCGGTCGGAGCGCACCTTTCCGGATACCACGAGCAGTGCGGAGGCGTCGGCGTCCGGCGCATCTGCCCCGGCGCGCCAGCCCACTTCGATCCGGACGGCGGAACTCGGCACCGGCACGTTGGCGCCCTTCGGCATGGACACGTCTGTCAACGTAACCGAAACCGGTGTACGGCGTCCGGCATCCGCGCGCTCTGCCGAACGCCGTCGCGGTCTCAGTGCGTCGGCGGCGCGATCTGCCAGTGTTCCCGCAGCGCCCCCGCGATCTGCGGAAGCACGGTCACCGGAATCCGCTTGTGCCGCAGAATCGCCCGGATCTCCGTCACCTGGTCGCGTTTGCGCAGGTCGTAAGCGCCCGCCACCGGGCGGACCACCGGCGGGATGGACAGCAGGACCAATTCGCCGTGCGGTTCGTCGCCACCGGACAGATCCAGCGCCAGCGACCAGCGGGCGCGCTCGTCGAGTGTGAACCGCCCGGCCACCACCCGGTCCCACGGGATGCTGGAGACCGTCCACGGCGTGCGCCGGTAGATGGCGTGGTCGGTGAGCACGACGGCGTCTCTGGTGAACAGCGCGGCCAGCACCGCGATTCCGACGACGGCCCCGGCCAGCAGGCCGGTGAACACCCGGTTCACCCCGAACGCGACGACGAACGAGGCACAGATCGTGACGGTCGCCAAGACGCCGGACACGCTGTAGAGCGCGGCGCGCTGGGTCGGGACCACACCTGCCCGCACCGTTGTCATCTCACCTACCTGCCTCGGGCGTATTTCCGGCTCAGGCTACCGCCTCGCGCACCGGCGCACACCCGGCGGTTTCCCAGATGTGGCCGATGCGTCGGCGGTGCTCAGACGTTCAGCGGGACCGCGGCCTCGGCGGTGTACACCAGGAACGTCAGGCTCTGCTGGAAGTACAGCTGGACCGACGTGCTGTCGTGCGACAGGTAGCCGATGGACAGGTCCTGGCCGATGCGCAGATCGAAGTCGCCGCCGCGGGTGGTGAGCACGATCGCGCCGTCGATGGCGGGCGCCCAGATGATCTCGCCTTCCGGGATCAGGCGCTCGATGTGCGTGCGGATCATGTGGCCGTGGTCGGAGGTCTCGCTCACCGCCGTGTACAGCTCGGCGCTGAGCAGCACCGAGTACGGCCCGTCGACACCGGCCAGCCGCAGGGCGCTCAGCGCCTGCGCGATCGCCTCGGGCACCAGCCGGGTGTCGCCGGGCAGCGTGATCGGCTCGTTGGACGAGCTGGCGCGGATGCCGGTGATGTGCGCGGCCGGGTACCCCTCGAAGATCGCGCGGTCCTCGGCGAACGCGATCTTCTTGGCGGCGTCCTTCACCGGGTCCAGGTCGGTGTCCTGGGCGCCGCGCTCCACATTGTCGAGTTCCTCGCGGGAGAGCGTGAACGGCACGCGCAGTTCGACCAGCGGCGCGACCACCCGTTGGCGGGCGAACACCCCGGCGTCGGGCGAGTCGATCGCCGTGGTGTGCCCCGTGCCCACCGCGGAGTAATCGATGCCGTGCGGGCCGGACAGGTCGACGACGCGCCGGCCCGCGATGTGCCGCTTGAAGGTGCGCGTCGCCTCCTCCTCGATGGCCGCCCACGCCTCGGTGGTGATCGGCGCCAGTTCGCGATGGAGGTTGTTCATGACCGGGTGCTCCTTTTCAACGAGCCGATAGCGAGGGCGCCGTCGCCGGCGGGCGCGGCTGTTCCGGGCAGATCCGCGAGACCGGCGCCGTCGGTGTCCACGGACACCGCGGGTTCCGCCGCTTCCCACGGCGCAGGCGGCAGATCGTCGAGGAAATCGACGGTGGGTGCGAAGAACGAGGTGCCGGTGCGGGCGACGGAGAAATCCAGGATGCGGTCGTAGGCGGCCTCGTCGGTGCCGAGGAACATGCGGGTGAGCATGCGTTCGGTGACGCTCGGCGTGGCCGCGTAGGCGATGTAGTAGGTGCCGAACACGCCCTCCCGCACGCTGCCGAAGGGCATGTTGCCGCGCAGGATCTGGCGTTCCGTGCCGTCCGGATCGATCAGCGTATTGACCTCGACGTGCGAGTCGGCGGGCTTGATCTCGTCGGGGAGTTCGAAATCGTCCAGCTTGGTGCGGCCGATCACCCGCTCCTGCTCCTCGACCGACAGCGCGCGCCAGTCCGCCAGCGGATGGGTGTACTTCTGCACGATGACGTAGCTGCCACCGGTGAACTGTGGGTCTTCCTCGCCGACCAGCGCGGCCGCGGCGGCCGCGCGGCCCTCCGGGTTCTCGGTGCCGTCCACGAACCCGAGCAGGTCGCGCTGCTCGAAGTAGCGGAAGCCGACGGTCTCGTCCACGATCGTCCCCGCGCCCGCGAGCCGGTCGGCGATGGCCATGGCCAGTTCGAAACAGGCGTCCTGCACCTCGGACTTGAGGTGGAACAGTAGGTCGCCCGGTGTCGCGGGCGCGGTGTGGCGTGCGCCCACGTAACCGGGGAACGGATGCAGCTCAGCGGGTTTCGGCCCGGCGAAGAGGCGGTCCCATGCGTCGGAGCCGATCGACGTGACGCAGGTCAGGTTCGCTCCCGGCAGGCGAAAGCCCACCGAACGGCGCAGGCCGGTGATGTCGGCGAGCAGGTCGCGGACCGCTGCCTCGCCACCTTCGTCGATCGTGGCGACCAAGAAGATCGCCGACGGCGTGAGCGGTTCGAGGATCGGCTGCGGCTCACCCATGATCGACACCATAACGCCCGGCCGGGCCGGCCGCGGTGCGGACCCGCGCCGTCGCGACTACATCGCCACGGTCAGCAGGAACGCGACGTCGTCGATCGCCTTGACGCTGTGGCGTGCCTTGGGCACCACGATCAGGTCGCCCGCGGAGCCCTTCCACTCGTTCGCGCCGCTGATCAGGATCAGGGTGCCGCTGAGCACCAGCAAGGTCGCCTCGCCCGCGTTGTCGTGCTCGGCCAGGCTCTGCCCGGCCGTCAGGCCGACCACCGTCTGCCGCAGCGTGTGCGCATGGCCGCCATAGATTGTCTGTGAACTGCGTCCGCTCGTGGCGACGGCTGCCAGCTTCAGCTGCTGGCGCGCTACCGCAGTCAGCGATTTCTTTTCCATGGGCCGCCTTTCGCAGATCACCACAGCCGATGCCGGGCTGGTGGCAACGGCTCGAGGCGCGCGACCGGAGACAGCTCCGATCGCCGCATAACGAGGAGTATGCCCGAGTCGGCGGCCGCGCGGGCCGGGTTTCACCGGCCCCGCCTCTGAGGGCGGCGTTCACAGGGCTCGCACGGCGTGGCGTCGATTCGTGCCAGCGTCAGGCGGGGCGCTCGCGGACATAGTGCCGGATGCGGAACCGCAGACCGGTGGCCGAGGTCCGCCAGGGCTCTGGGTCGTCCGGTCGCCACTGCGGCCCGATCGGCGGCGCGAAGGCGTCGCCCTCGACCGCGGCGTCGATCTCGGTGACGCGCAGGTCGGTCGCGAATTCCAGGGCGGCGCGGTAGATCTCGCCGCCCCCGGCGACCCACACGGTGTGCGGGGCGCACCGGGCCAGTGCCTCGGACACCGACGCCGCCCGCTCGGCGCCTTCGGCCGACCAGTCGGGCTGCCTGGTCACCACGACATTGCGCCGCCCGGCCAGCGGCCGGAAACGCGGCGGCAGCGAATCCCAGGTCTTGCGGCCCATCACCACGCAATGACCCCAGGTGACGTCCTTGAACTGCGCCATGTCCTCGGGCAACCGCCACGGGATGGTGTTGCGCATCCCGATCACCCCGTCCAGGGTCTGCGCCCAGATCAATCCGATCGTGCGGCTCTCGCTCACACCGCCACCGGAGCTTTGATGGCCGGGTGATGCCGGTAGTCGACCACTTCCACGTCTTCGTAGCGGTAGTCGAACAGCGTGGGCGCGGGACGCAGCCGCAACGTGGGGAACGGGTAGGGGTCGCGGCTCAGCTGCTCGGCGACCTGGTCGAGATGGTTGTCGTAGACGTGGCAGTCGCCCCCGGTCCAGATGAAGTCGCCCGGCGTCAGCTCGGCCTGCTGGGCGACCATGTGGGTCAGCAGGGCGTAGCTGGCGATATTGAACGGCACGCCCAGGAACAGGTCGGCGCTGCGCTGGTAGAGCTGGCAGGACAGCTTGCCGTCGGCGACGTAGAACTGGAAGAACGCGTGACACGGCGCCAGCGCCATCTTGTCCAGGTCGGCGACGTTCCACGCGGAGACGATGATGCGCCGGGAGTCCGGGTCGGTGCGCAGGGTCTGCAGCACCTGGGAGATCTGGTCGATGTGGGTGCCGTCCGGCGTCGGCCAGGACCGCCACTGCACGCCGTAGACCGGCCCCAGTTCGCCGTTCGCGTCGGCCCATTCGTCCCAGATGGACACGCCGTGGTCGCGCAACCAGCTGATGTTGGAGTCGCCGCGCAGGAACCACAGCAACTCGTAGACGATCGACTTCAGGTGGACTTTCTTCGTGGTGATCAGCGGAAACCCAGCCGAGAGGTCGTAGCGCAACTGGTGACCGAAGATGCTGCGGGTTCCCGTCCCGGTGCGATCGGCTTTCTTCGTGCCGGAAGCCAGTACCAGCCGCAGCAGGTCTTCGTACTGGGTGTCGGGGGCGAAAGCCGGATCGAGCGCGTCATGAGCCACGCCTCGCCACTCTAGTCTTCGCCCTCTGCGGGCTGGGCGAGCCGGATCGGCCGCGTCCCCGGCGCCGCCCGGCCCCTGTGGTCCACCGCCGACCTGGCAAGCTCGAGCCCATGCGCAAGCTCTACGTGATCGGCATCGGCGCCGGGGATCCCGACCAGGTCACCGTGCAGGCGATCAAGGCGATGCGCCAGGTCGAGACGTTCTTCGTGATCGGCAAGGGCGAGACCAAGCGGGAACTGGTCGACGTGCGGACCGCGATCCTCGACGCGCACATGGACCGGCCGTACCGGATCGTCCCGATCGCCGACCCGCCGCGCGACCGGACGCCCGCCGACTACCTGGATGTTGTCGACGACTGGCACGATCGCCGGTCGGCGCTGCTGGAGTCGGCGTTCGCCGCGGCCGAGGGCGTCGGCGGCATCCTGGTCTGGGGCGATCCCGCGCTGTACGACAGCACGCTGCGCATGGTCGAACGGGTGCTCGCCCGTGGCGTGGCGCACTTCGAGCACGAGGTCGTTCCCGGCATCACCAGCGCCCAGGCGCTGGCCGCGCGGCATCGGATCGTGCTGCACGGAATCGGTGAACCGGTGTGCATCACCACCGGCCGCCGCCTGCGCGAGGAGGGGCTCGGCGCGGAGAACGCGCTCGTGATGCTGGACGGCGAGTGCTCGTTCACGGCGATCGCGGACGAGGACGTGCACATCTGGTGGGGCGCCTACCTCGGTATGCCGGACGAGACGCTGATCGAGGGACCGCTGCCCGTGGTGCGGGAGTTGATCGTCCGCCGCCGCGCCGAGTTGCGCGAGCGCAAGGGCTGGATCATGGACATCTACCTGCTGCGCCGCGGCGGGTGAGCCGCCCGGCGCCACGCGAGAACCGGGAGGTTGTCGTCCGGGCTGGGTAGTCTGGTGCCGTGCCAGAGCTACCGGAAGTGGAGGCGTTGGCGCAGTTCCTGCGGGAGCATGCGGTCGGCGCCGTGGTCGGCCGCGTCGACGTGGCCGCGCTGAGCGCCGTCAAGACCTTCGAGCCTCCCGTGACGGCGCTGTCCGGCCGAGACGTCACCGGTGCGGGGCGCTGGGGCAAATTCCTCGGGATGGAATGCGATGGGCTGTGGCTCGTCACGCATCTGTCGCGCGGCGGATGGCTGCGCTGGATCGACGAGCCGAGCCCGACGCCGCCCAAACCGGGCGGCAAGAGCCCGCTGGCACTGCGGGTGCATTTCTTCACGCCGGAAGGCGCCACGCCCGCGTTCGATCTGACCGAGGCGGGCACCAAGAAGCGGCTGGCGGTGTACGTCGTGGAGGACCCGAAGGCGGTGCCCGGCATCGCCCGGCTGGGTCCCGACGCGCTGGAAGTGACCCAGGCGCAGTTCGCCGACCTCCTGGACGGCACTTCGCAGCGGATCAAAACCGCGCTGGTCGACCAGACGCTGCTGGCGGGCGTCGGCAACGCGTATTCCGACGAGATCCTGCACACCGCGCGGATCTCGCCGTTCGCGAACACGAAGACCCTGCCCGCCGACAAGGTGGCCGAGCTCTACACCGCCATGCGTGCCGTGCTCACCGACGCGGTAGGCCGCTCGGTCGGTCAGGACGCCGCCCGCCTCAAGGGCGAGAAGCGCTCGGGCATGCGGGTGCACGCCCGGACCGGGCTGGCCTGCCCGGTCTGCGGCGACACGGTCCGCGAGGTCGCCTACGCCGAGCGGTCGTTCCAGTACTGCCCCACCTGTCAGACCGGCGGCAAGATCCTCGCGGACCGGCGGATGTCGCGGTTGCTGAAGTAGCCGCCCGGCTCAGGTCACCGTGGGAACCCGCACGCCCTGCCAGGCGAGTCGTTTGGCCCGGTCCGGATCGTGTTCCACCCGAGTCGGATAGTCGATGATCAGCGTGGACCTGCGGGCCTCCGTATAGGCGGGCCAGGACGGCAGCGGGGCCCCGGTGCGCGCGAAAGCCAGCCAATTGTCCTGGAACTGGTCGGTGACCGCGCGTAGTCCGCGCCGTCCGCCCGCGGCGGTGATGGCCCGGCCGATCGGGGTGTCGCCGACGCCGAAGACCGCGATGAGATCGGTGGCGTGCGTGGCGCCGAGCCCGGCCAGATGCAGGGCGCGTGGGGCGTAGTCGTATCGGTAGGCGTAGGTGGGCGCGTGCTTGCTGTGGCCTTCCATGACGGTCAGCGAAGGACGCCAGAACGTGTAGTCGCCGCCCGCCTGCACCGCGGCCTTCGGCTGGGGATAACCGGGATAGGCCGCGGCGATCCGGGATTCGGCCTCGGCGGAGTGGCCTAGCGCGGAGCGCAGCCGCTGCGGCGTGGTGGGCAGCTCGTCGGCGAATCTGGCGAAGAGCGTGCCTTCGTCCCGGTTCGTGCCGATGATCAGCGGAACCCGGTGGGCGGAGCCGTTGCTGATCGCGTCGACGGGGGAGCGCGGCAGGAACTCGCCGTCCACCACCGGACAGGCGGGGAAGACGCCCGGTTGTTCCCGCAGCAACTGGGCGATGGTGCGGTCGACGGCGCGGCGGATGTCATTGGGGACAGCGGTGCGCAGCGCGGTGTGCGCGGTGTCCGGCGTGGCGCCCAGCGCGGCGACACAGCGGCGCGCGAAGCCGCGTGCCTCCTCGGCGGTCATCGACCAGTCGGCGGGCGGGCTCTGCGAGATCGCCCGGTGGAACAGGCCCTCGGCCGCCGGAGTGGCCAGCAGGCCGAGCACTGCGTGCGCGCCCGCCGACTCGCCGAAGATCGTCACGTTGCCAGGGTCGCCGCCGAAGGCCGCGATGTTGGTTCGGACCCACTGCAAGGCGGCGAGCTGATCCCGCAATCCGAGGTTCGCGTCGAACGGATGCTCGGCGGTACCGAACTCACTGAAGTCGACATAGCCGAACGCGCCCAACCGGTAGTTCAGCGACACCACCACCACGTCACCGCGCACCGCCAGCCGCGCGCCGGAATACAGCCCGAGCGCCGAGGTCCCGATCAGGTAGCCGCCGCCGTGGATGAAGACCAGCACCGGTCGCGGGCCCGCCGCCGCTGTCGCGGGCGCGGTGACATTCAGTGTCAGAGCGTCCTCGCTGGTCGGCTGGTAGGCGCGCGGCCCGATCCGCGCCCCGGAGCGGTGCTGCATCGCCGCGGAGGTGAATTCCGTCGCCGCCCGCACACCGGACCACGGCTCTACCGGCTGGGGAGCGCGAAATCGCAGGTCCCCGATCGGAGGAGCCGCGTAGGGAATGGACCGCCAGTGCAGTACGCGGCGGCCCCGGCGGCCGCGGACGATTCCGTCGGCGGTCGCGATATCCGTTGTTGCCACCATTTTCAAATGGTAGCTATGAGCGGCGCGCCTCCAACAGTCGCAGCCAGAACTCGCTGACCGCCGGGAAGGCTGGCACCGCGTGCCAGAGCGTGGACAGCGGCACCCCGCCGACCACCGCGATCGTCGCCGCGTGCAATTGCTCGCCCACCTCGGGACCGACGAAGGTCGCGCCCAGCAGTGTGTCGGTCGCGCTGTCGATCACCAGCTTCGCGCGGCCGGCGTAGTCGTCGCGGGACAGCGCCGACCCGGCCACGGCGATGTCGATTTCGACGGTCTCGACCGGATGGCCCGCGTCCCTGGCCGCGGCTTCGGTCAGCCCGACCGAGGCGACCTCGGGCGCGGTGAACACCACCTGCGGCACTTTGCCGTGGTCGGAACTCGCGACGAACCGCGGGTCGTCCAGCGGCCTGCCCTCGGCGCGGGCCGCGATCACGTCACCGCACACCCGGCCCTGGTACTTGCCCATGTGCGTGAGCGCGGCGCGGTGGTTGAGGTCGCCGACCACATACAGCCACTCGCCCTCGACGTCGCGCGCGGTGAGGTGGTCGTCCACCGCGACGTATCCGTCGGGCAGTCCGACCGTGTCCAGGCCGAGTCCCTGCGTGGCGGGCGCGCGTCCGGCCGCCACCACGATCTCGTCGACTTCGAGCGCCGACTCGCCTTCGGGACCACGCAGCCGGATCATGGCCGGACCGCCGTGGATCCAGCCCTCACCGGTGTCCTTCGTGGCCGGGCGCTCGACGGCGGCGGGCTCGGTGCCGAAACGCACCCGCACGCCGGCGTCGGTCAGCGCCGCTGCCACCCGATCGCGCGCGAACGGTTCGGCCGCGGCCAGCAGCGCCGCGCCGCGCACCAGCAGGGTGACCTCGGCCCCGAGCGAGGCCAGCCAGGTCGCCGCCTCGGCGGCCACCACACCGCCGCCGACCACGGCGGCCCGGCGCGGTACCTCGTGCAGATTGGTGACATCACGCGAAGTCCACGGCAGTGCGGAACGCAGGCCCGGCACGTCGGGGATGTTCGCGGTGGTGCCGGTGGCCAGCACGACGGCATGCCCGGCGCGCAGCTGTCGCCCGTCGACCTCGAGCGTGCGCGCACCGGTCAGGCGGCCGGTGCCGCGCACGACGTCGATGCCGTTGCTCCGGGCCCAGTCGACCTGCGTGGAATCGTCGTGCTCGTGGACGAATGCGTCGCGCCGCCGCAGCACCGCCTCGACGTCGAGGCCGTTGGCCGAAACACCCGGCATCGCCAGCGCGGCCGCCAGGACATGGCCCGGACGCAACAGCGCTTTGCTCGGAACGCAGGCCCAGTATGAGCATTCGCCGCCCACGAGTTCACGCTCCACGATGGCGGCTGTGCGGTCGCTGCCCGCGACGGCGTAGGCGGCGGCGTTCTCACCCGCGGGTCCGCCACCGATCACGATGACGTCGTAGTCGGTCGCTGTGCTCGACATCGCCGCGCCTACTGCAGGTAGCCTTCGACCTGCGAGACCGAATTGGCCTGCACCCCGTCCGGGGATTCACCCAGGTCGATCCGCGCCCGGCGATGGCGGAGCAGATCCCAGGCCTGATCCAGCATCACTTCGAGTTCGGCCAGGCGCTGGCGTTCGGTCTTCGGGTCCAATTCCCCGCGGGTGGCCTGCGAGCGCAGCTGGTGCTCCTGGTCGACCAGTTCTTTGATGCGCGCCAAGATGTCCTGTTCGCTCATGCGGACCATGCTACGGCCGGGCGAGGCACTCGGCGGCCAACGGTACGGCCGCGGTGAGCTCCGGCCACGACAGCGCCGTGTAGCCGAGCGCGACACCGAAGTGCGCGCGGCGCGGTCCGAGGTGGTGCCTGGCCAAACCGTCGAGCGCGACACCGCGCGCCTGCCCCGCGGCGACCACGCGCCGCTCGGCCTCGGCCGACTCCACCGGCACGACGACATGCGAACCCGCGTCGTCGCCGAGCACGCCGAGACCGCGGCGGCGCAATTCGGTCACCACCAGCATCCGGCGCGGTGGCAGCGCGCGACGCAGCCTGCGCAGATGCCTGGCCAGGTCACCGTGTGCGGCCAGGGCGAGCAGCACCCGCTGGCCCGCCGGGCTCGGGCCGGTGCCGGTGCGCTCCCGATGGTCCAGCACCGCCTCGGCGACGGCCGGAGCGGCCAGCAGCCAGCCGACACCGAGGGCGGGGGAGAGGATCTTGCTCGTCGTGCCCAAATGGACGACGACATCGGGAGCCATGGTGGCGAGCAACGGCAGCGGCGCGGTGTCGTAGCGCAACTCTCCGTCGTAGTCGTCTTCGATGACGAAGATCCCGGATCGCCGCGCATGCTCGACCAGCTCGACCCGCCGCGCCGCGGGCATGCGCGCGCCGAGCGGGAACTGATGCGCCGGCGTGCAGTACACCGCTTCGATCCGGGGCGGCAGCAGATCGACGCGCAGGCCGTTCTCGTCCACCGGGACGGGAAGGACGTCGACTCCTGCCGCCGCGAAGGCGCCCGCGGCGCGCTGGTAGCCCGGGTCCTCCATGGCCACGGCAGCGCCCGGGCGCAGCAGCGCCGCGGCCAATTCGCCGACGGCGGAGCTGGTTCCGGCGGTGGCGAGCAGCATTGTGTCGCTGCCCGCCCCGATCCCGCGGTGGCGCAGCAGATGCTCGGTGACCGCCGTGCGGAATTCCGGCTCGCCCGCGCGGTCCTTGCGCACGAGCGGCGGATTATCCGCGGCGGCACGCCAGGCGCGGCGCCACGCGGCCGGGTCGATGGCGTCGACGCACGGAGCTCCCGGGGCGAGGTCGAACAGCCGCGGCGCGGGGGCGGTGTCGTGGCGGGCATCGGCGCGCGCGGGCGCCGCGGCCGGCGCGGTCGTCAGATAGGTGCCGGAGCCGCGTCTGCCGGTGATCCAGCCTTCCGCGTGCAGTTGGTCGTAGGCGGCGGCCACCACGGTGCGGCTCACGCCGAGCCGCTCGGCGAGCGCGCGGGTGGACGGCAGGCGGTCGCCGCCGCGCAGCGGTCCGGTGGTCGCGGCACGGCGCACTTGGTCGGCGATCTGCACCGACAGCGGTTGCGCCGAATCACGATCGAGGTCGAGGGGAAGGTCCTCCAGCACGGCTCCTCCTCGAAGTGGACCGCTGGAATTCACGTGAATTGGCACTTTGATAATGCCATTCCCGGCCCGATGCTGGGTGCATGACCGAGACAGTCAGCCCACGGCCTCCACTCTCGCCGACGTCGCGCAGCACACCGACCAGGTTGACCGACCGCGCCAGGACCGATCGCGCCGACTTGGACGCGGTGCTCGACGCCGGGTTGATCTGCCACCTCGGTGTGCTGCTCGGCGGCACACCGGTCGTGCTGCCCACCACCTACGGCCGCGACGGTGACACGCTCTACCTGCACGGTTCCACCGGCGCGGGGAACATGCGCGCGGCACTCGCCGCCGACATCTCGGTTGCGGTGACGCTGGTGGACGGCGTGGTCTACGCGCGTTCGGCCATGCACTTCTCGATGAACTATCGCTCGGCGGTCGTGCTCGGCCGCGCTCGCGAGGTGACCGATCACGAGGAACGCGTGCACGGACTGCGCGTGATCGTCGAGCACGCCGCACCCGGCTCGTGGTCGCGGGTGCGGCCGCCGAGCAAGAAGGAACTCGCCGCGACCGAAGTGCTCGCCTTGGATCTCACCGAGGCATCGGTGAAGATCCGCGAAGGCGGCCCCAAGGACGACGAGGCCGACATCGCGTCAGGCGGCGTCTGGGCGGGCGTCCTTCCCCTGCGTCAGGTATGGGACGCCGCCATCGACTCCCCGGACCTCGATCCCGGGATCCCCGTCCCGGCCGATGTCCTCCAACGCACGGACTCCTGAGCGGCTTTTACCTTCAGAACACGAAATGAGGGCCGTAGCCTGTTGTTTGCGCAATGCCGTTGCGCGCCTCGGCGCGGACGGTGATGAACGGCATCGCGGAGGCGGGGGAAAGACATCCGTTGACATTCAGCGGCGTATTGCTGTGCGCGAAGGTGAAGGGGAACGTCGACTCCCCGTCCAGGTCCGCCTCGGCGATCACCGCCGCGGTCACACTGCCCGGCGCCAGGTTCACGGTGATCTCACCGCCGACTTCGCCGTTGACACCGAAAGTGGTGTCCGCGCCGAGGGCGATGACGGGAGCGACGATTACCGGCAGCTCTTCGAGCATGCCGTGTTCGTTGAGTCCGCCGAAATCGATCCCACCGAATTCGATGACGATCCCGGGAGTGAATTCGACACCTGCGCCGACAGCGCCGGCGATGGATACCGAGATGCCGTCGGAAATGTCCACCGCACAGCCGATCAGATATCCGGCGACGATCTCTCCGCGACGCATTGCCGCGGCGCCGTCGGAAACGACCGAGAAGTCCCCGGACACCTTGACCGCGTGCGCGAACGGAACTCCCAATGCGACGTCACCGCCGGGTACGACGTTGTTGTAATCCACCGACGCGATCAGATGTAGCCCGCGGGTGCCGACCTCCCCTGGCTCGGCCCCCGCCACGGTATGCGAAACAGCGAAAGAGCCTGTGGCGGCAACGACTACCGCGATGATCGCGGCGAGGGTACGCGAATGCTTGCGGTTCATCATGCTCCAGTCGAGTGTCGATCGAATCGGAACTTCGTACGCAAACGGACTCGCACGGCAAATGGGTCGTCGCAGACTCCATTCGGCGTGCGCGGCAGTGCGACTCTATCCGGCGGTGCGGCTGGCGGCGGTGAGGCGCCGACACGGCGAGTCGGCCGGCGAGACCGGTGGGGCGGTCGTCGTCGGCATCGCACCGACCACCGGGATCGGCGAAAGAACCATCCGATTTAATACCAGATTGCCAATAATTCGCCAGAAGTTCGCCGTTGTTGTGCGCGTCGCTACACGAGGTAGCGACAGGCGTGTGAACTCACCACGCGAAGACGCGCAAGCCCGCGGAGCCGAACGCGCGCAGCGCCAGCTCGCGCAACGCATCGGCCGTCGCGATCCGCGCCGGGTCGAGGCCGACCAGGCTCAGTACATAGTCGTCACCGATGCGGCACAGGTAGCCCGAGAGGCGGGTGCGGGGCAGTCGTGCGGCGCCGAGGCCGGGGTGGATGGCACGGGCGGCGACGCCGGTGCAGCGGTGCGGACCGAGCGTGCGCAATGACGCCGGGAGCGTTCCGATGTTGGAGCACAGGATGTCCCGCTCGCCCGCGCCCTTGGACAGCGCGTAGGCCATGCGGTCCGGGATCACCTGCAGGAGCTGTTCGGGCATGCCGCTCGGCGCGGACATGCGCTGGTCGTAGGCGCGGCGGGCCAGGGTGCGAATCGTCGCGGGGGTGTCGGCGCGGGTGATCGCGATGCGGGTCATGGCGAGGTCGTTGTCGACGCGGGGTTCGTCGCGGGTGTCGACGGGCAGGCTCGCCTCGATCTTCTCGTGGGGAAAACCGCTGTCCCACAGTATGTTCGCGACGAGGTGGATGAACAGGCTGTTGGCTGTGCCGCCGTCTCGCGCGGCGGTGCGGTCCCATTCCGCGGCCGGGCATTGCAGGATCGCGCTGTGCGTAGTCTTGTCGGCCTCGCGCGGCTCCTCGTCCCGGATCGGTGCGGCCGGCTGCCGCGGTATCCCGTGCCGGAGCGCCGCCGCGGTCCCGCGCAGGACGATCGACCACTGGCGCCTGGCATCGGACCAATCCGATTCTCGCGCGGAAGGATTCGGTGCAGGCACCCGCGCTCCGCCCAGAGCGTCGTCCACCGCGAGCACCAGCGCCCGGCCGTCGGCCAGCGCGTGCGAGCATGTGAGGGAGACGACCGATCCGCCGTCGTCCAGCGCCGCGCTCGAAAGCCGCCACCCGGGACCGTATTCCGGATCGAGCCCGGCGCCTTGCGCGTCGGCCCAGTCGAGCAGTTCCGCGACCGGGAGCACGCCATCGGCGTGGCCGATCGGATAGGCGCGGACGTTCGGTCGCCAGGCCCGGCGAGCGCCCGGCACCCGCGCTGGAACCACTCTGCGCCCCAGCGGTCCCGAGCGCAGAGCTTCGTGCACCCGCGTCAGCAGCGCGGGGTCCACCCGGTCCGCCGTTCGCCACAGCCCCTGCAGTGCGATCGGGGTGCCCAGCCCGCGATGGGTGCGCAGAAAGATCTCGTCGACGACGCTGAGACGGCCCATCGGGCTCAAGCGCGAGCGCCGTGCCGGCCCGCACCCGCCGCGAAGCGCTGCGCGCCGTCCAGCGCGCCATCGGCCAGTGCCGTCAGCCCGTGCCGGAATTCGTTGCGCAGCGCGGCCTCCTCGGTCATCCCTTCCTGCTCCAGCATCGACATCCGGTCCGAGCGCAGGCAGGTCTGCGGCAGCGCGGCGAGTTCCGCGGCGAGCGCCTCCGCCGCGCCGCGGGCTTCGCCGGTGGGCACCACGCGGTTCACCAACCCGATTTGCAGCGCCTCGTCGGCGCCGACCTCGCGTCCGGTGAGCACCAGATCCATGGCGCGGCCCGCGCCCACGATGCGCGGCAACCGGATGGTGCCGCCATCGATCAGCGGAACGCCCCAGCGGCGGCAGAAGACGCCGAAGGTGCTGTCGCGCTCGGCGACCCGCAAATCGCACCACAGCGCGAGCTCGAGCCCGCCCGCCACCGCGAAACCGGAGACCGCGGCGATCACCGGCTTGGACAGTCGCATCCTGGTCGGGCCCATCGGGCCGTCGCCGTCCTCGGTCGCCTGGTTGGAGCGCTCGGTACCGAGCGCCTTCAGGTCGGCGCCCGCGCAGAACGTGCCGCCGTCGCCCCACAGCACCGCGACCGCCGCGTCGGGGTCGGCGTCGAACTGGCGGAAGGCGGTGGCCAGCGCGGCGGCGGTCGGCCCGTCCACCGCGTTGCGCGCCTCGGGGCGGTGCAGGATCACGGTGGTCACGGGCCCGCTGCGTTCGATCAGTACGGTCACGGGCTCGACCATACGCCGTAAAAGCACCCTTGTGGGAAGAAATGAATTCGTGCTTCACTTCTTGCGTGGCCTACCGCAGAACCCCCGCTGTGCAGGCCCGCCTGGACGCCCAGGCGGGGCTGATCGTGCAGGCCGCGACCAAGGTGCTGTCCGATGGCGGGTATGCCGCGCTGTCCATGGCGGCGGTCGCGGCCGAGGCGGGCGTGGCCACCGGCACCGTCTACAAGAATTTCGACGGCAAGGCCGCTCTGGTGCGGGCGGTGTTCCGGAAAGTCGTCGCCGGCGAGGTCGCCGCGGTCGCCGCGGCCGGTGCGCACGGAACGGCGATCGAACGGGTGACCGCCGCGGTGGAGACTTTCGCCGGTCGTGCGCTGAAGAACCCGAATCTGGCCTACGTGCTGCTCGCCGAGCCGGTCGACGCGGCCGTGGACAGCGAACGCCTGCGCTTCCGGCGCGCGTTCGCCGAGACCTTCGAATCGGCGGTGGCCGAAGGGGTCGCGCGGGCCGAACTGCCACCGCAGGACCCGAGGATCAGCGCGGCCGCGCTGGTCGGCGCGATCGGCGAGGTGCTCGTCGGCCCGCTCGCCGACGAGCCACATGGCGAATCCGTCGTCCCCGAACTCATCGCTTTCGCGATCCGCGCGCTGGGCGTGCGCGCCGACCGCGCTCGGCTGGAATCAGGAGTGTCCGATGCAGACGCATGAAGTCCTCAACCAGGTACCCGACATCGTCCCCTTCGACGCCGCGCGCAACCCGGCGCTGCTCGAGGGCCTGCACCGGGAAGGCGCGGGCTGGGCCGAGGCCGAGGTGCGCGAGCTGGGCGCGCTCGCCGGTGGCGCGCAGGCGGAGGAATGGGGCAGGCTGGCCAACGAATACCCGCCGGTCCTGCGCACCCATGATCGCTACGGTCACCGCATCGACGAGGTCGAGTTCCACCCGCACTGGCACGACTTGATGCGCGTGGCCGTCGAGCACGGCCTGCACGGCGCCCCGTGGCTGGACGACCGCCCGGGCGCGCACGTGGCGCGCGCGGCGAAGTTCTACACCTGGGGCATCGCCGACGCGGGCCATATGTGCCCGATCTCGATGACCTACGCGGTGGTCCCCGCGTTGCGGCACAACGCGGAATTGGCGGCGCGGTTCGAACCCCTGCTCGGCTCCCGCGTCTACGACTTCGGCCTGCGGGAGCCGTCCAGCAAGGCCGGACTCATCGCGGGCATGTCGATGACCGAGAAGCAGGGCGGCTCGGACGTGCGCGCCAACACCACCACCGCGACGCCGCAGCCGGACGGCACCTACCGGATCGTCGGGCACAAATGGTTCACCTCCGCGCCGATGTCGGACATGTTCCTCACCCTGGCGCAGGCGCCCGGCGGCCTGTCCTGCTTCCTGCTGCCCCGGGTGCTGCCGGACGGCGCCCGCAACCCCATCCGCATCCAGCGGCTCAAGGACAAGCTGGGCAACAAGTCCAACGCCTCCTCGGAGATCGAGTACGAGAACGCCGTCGGCTGGCTGGTCGGCGCGGAGGGCGCGGGCGTCAAGACCATCATCGAGATGGTGAACATGACCAGGCTGGACTGCGTGATCGGCTCGGCCACCGGCATGCGGGCGGGCACCGTGTACGCGGTGCATCACGCCAGGCACCGCAAGGCGTTCGGCGCCGAGCTGATCGACCAGCCCGCCATGCGCAACGTGCTGGCCGACCTGGTGATCGAATCCGACGCCGCGACCACCGTGATGATGCGGTTGGCCGGGGCCACCGACCGGGCCGGACAGGATCCGGCCGAGGCGGCGCTGCGGCGCATCGCGCTGGCCGTCACCAAGTACTGGGTGTGCAAGCGGGCCCCCGCGCACGCGGCCGAGGCGCTGGAATGCCTGGGCGGCAACGGATATGCCGAGGAATCCGGCATGCCGCGGCTGTACCGGGAAGCGCCGCTGATGTCCATCTGGGAGGGGTCGGGCAACGTCGCGGCGCTGGACGCGTTGCGCGCCATGGGACGCCAGCCGGAGACGGTCGAGGCGTACTTCCACGAGGTGTCCCTGGCCAAGGGCGCGAACCCGCGCCTGGACGACGCGATCGCCCTGGTCGGCAAGGAGCTGTCGGATCTCGACGACATCGAATACCGCGCCCGGCGCGTGGTGGAGCTGATGGCGCTCGTGCTCCAGGGCGCGCAACTGGTTCGCCACGGTCACCCCGCGGTCGCCGACGCGTTCTGCGCCACTCGGCTCGGTGACGACTGGGGCATCGCCTTCGGCACGCTGCCCACGGGAGTGGACACCGGCGCGATCATCGAGCGCGCGTTCGTCTGAGCCGCTCGCGTCCCTGAAGACCGGTTCCTGTGCAACCGGTCTCCGTGAACGTCGTGTCTCAGCCCGAGACAAGGGCCGCCGGGACGTGGGGCGGTTGCTCGTTGTCGGGTGTCGTGCGGGTGGTGGCGAGGGGCGGCTCGTTGTCGGGTGTCGTGCGGGTGGTGGCGAGGGGCGGCTCGGCATCAGGTGCCGGACCGGAGGTGGCGGCGAGCGGCGCGAGGCTCGGCTCGCCGCGTATCCGGTCGGGGCGGAGGGATCAAGCAGGGCGAATCAGTACGCGCTCGACCAACGCCGTGTCGCAGTACTCGACCACTTCGCGCAGCTTCCCGTCGGCGACCCGGAAGAGAAAGCAGTAGATCTGATCGTAGGTTTCGCCGCGCGTGGTCACGGCCTGGGCGCGGGCCCGCACGACGACGCGGTCATCCTCGGCGAGGATCAGCTCCGCGGTGCTGCGGTACGCGGTGAACTGCGCCATGAGCGGACGAAGGAGGCCCGCCAGCACCGCGGACTTCGGTTCCCAGGTGCCGCTCCAGGACCAGTCGCCGGGGAACACCCAGCGGAAGTCGTCGGCCATGGCGTCGCTCAGCGCGCGCGTATTGCCGAGGGACATCTGCTCGAAGATGTCGGCGAGCAGCTTTTTGTTCTCCATCGCAGTCACGACTCGACGCTAAAGTCGCCCGGCACATGCGACAAGCGACTGTCTGGCATATCTGGTATGAGCATTACGCATGGATGAGTTCACCGTCGCGGGCCTGCGCGTGGTTCGGGAGGCGGCTGCCTGTGGATCGTTCTCGACTGCGGCGGAGAACCTCGGCTACACCCAATCCGCGGTGTCCCGCCAAATCGCGCTGATGGAGCGGGCCGCCGGTCGCGCACTGTTCGAGCGCCACGCCCGCGGTGTGCGGCCGACCGAGGCCGGACGCATCGTGCTGCGGCACGCGGAGGCGATTCTCGGCGAGTTGGAGCACGCCCGGCACAACATCCGCCATCTGGCGGCGCGCGCGGCAGGCCGCCTGCGCATCGGCGCGTTCTCCACCGCGACGGCCGCCTTGGTGCCCCGCGCGATCGCCGCCACGGCCGTCCGCGATCGGCAGCTGCGGATCTCGTTGCGGGAGGGGCTCAGTCCCCGGCTGCTCGCTGCCGTCGCGCGAGAACGCCTCGACCTCGCCGTGGTGACCGCGCCGGACACCCTGCCCAGCGGCGTGGCGATCGAACCGCTGCTGGACGATCCGCTGCTCGTCGCGGTCGCGTCCACGCATCCGCTCGCGGGAGCCACCAGCGCGCCGCCCGATCTGCTGCGCGCCGAACGGTGGATCGCGGGCAGCCAGGAGCCGGCCGCCACCCTTCTCGGTGCGTGGCGCGATCCCGGCTGGGAGCCGGATATCGCCTTCGTCGCCCGCGACTGGTTCGCCAAACTCGGCTTGGTCGCGGCCGGACTGGGCATCACCGTGGTTCCCGGCATCGCCGTTCCCGTCCTGCCGCCGACCATCGCGCTGCTCCGGATCGATCACCCGGCCGCGGTGCGGCGGACCGTCCTCGCCCACGGTGGCGACCGCGGCGCCGCCGGACCTCGTGGTCTGTTCGCCGAGGCGCTGCGCGACCAGGCGGCAGAGTTGTCCGCCCAAGTGCGCCAGCGTCTTCGCGGTGGCGGGTGAGCGCCGCCGATATCGGTCGGCCTGCGCGCGGCGAAGACCGTCAGGAGCGCGATCGTCCGCGCGAGTTCGCGGGTGAGCCATGAGATGGCCCGCGGCGGTAGTGTTGCGGCGGTGGCAGGGGAGTTCGTGCAGCGACCGGTGAGCTGGTTGGTCCGGCGGGTGCTCGACCGGGCCGCGCGGGGGCGGTATCTGCTCGGTATCGCGGGGCCGCCGGGCGCGGGCAAATCCACCTTGTCGGTCGCGTTGCGCGATGCGATCAATGCCGAGGCGGGCGGCACGGTCGCCGAGATCGCACCCATGGACGGATATCACCTGGGCAACGACGTCCTGCGCGCGATGGAAAGCCTCGCGCGCAAAGGCGAGCCGGACACCTTCGACGTCGACGGCTACGTCACGGGGCTGCGCCGCCTGCGCACCACGCCGGTGGGTGCCCCGGTGCCATGGCCGACGTTCGACCGGTCCATCGATGCGCCGGTGCCCGGCGGCGTGGTGCTCGATCGGCAGCCCATCATCCTGACCGAGGGCAACTACCTGCTGCTCGACGACTTCGAGGGGCGGCGGTGGTCGGCGGTCCGCGCCCTGCTCGACGAATGCTGGTACTTGGACGCCGCGCGCGACGTGATCGAGAATCGCCTGCTGGACAGACACATTCGCGGCGGTCGCACTCCCGCGGCGGCCCGCCACAAAGTGCACGACAGCGACTTACGCAACGCGGACCTCGTCGCGACCACGAGGGAGCGCGCCGACCTCGTACTGCGCTGGCACGCGGAAGGCTACGCGGTCCTCGACCGCTGAGGCACGACGCGTCGTGCGCGGCTGCCGTCCTCGTCCGCCGAGCCGAACCGACGCGGCGCGTGCCACGTCGGACCCCGACGGCGCAGGCCGCCGGTCAGAGGGTGGCAGGCACCGCGCCGCGTTCGGCCCGCAGCAGCTGCCTGCGCTTGCCGTCCTTGAACCCCCAGGTGAACGAACCCGGCTCGCGTGCCTCGTCGGCCAGTTCCTTGACGACGTTCTTGCAGGCGATTTCCTTGATCTTCGCGGCCAGGCGACCGCCGATGTAGAACCTGTTCGCGGTGTCGTCCCTGGCGGCGACCTGGAGGGTGGCGGCGCGACGGCCCAGGGCGATGCACTGGCCGAAGTAACCCACGTCGATGGCCGCGGGCTGCGTACCCGCGATCCGGGCCAGCACCGTGTCCGCGGCGTGGGCGCCCAGCGGACGCGCGGTCTGGCAGCTCATTCGCAACGGCAGGTCCGACGGTGCCGCCGAATCCCCCGCCGCGACGATGCGGATGTCGTCCACGCTCGTCAACGTCTCGTCGGTGAGCAGGCGGCCGACCGCGTCGGTGCTCAGCCCACTGCGGGCGGCCAGGTCCGGCACGCCGAAACCGGCGGTCCAGATGGTCACCGTGCTCCGCAGCGTGTGGCCGCCACTGAGCCGCACGAAATCCGGCGTCACGGCCGTCACCTTCGAGCAGGGACCTTCGAGCACGGTCACCCCGAGCTCGGCCAGCCGCTTGGCCACCGAGCGCCGCCCCCGAGGATGCAGGTACGGGCCGAGCGCCCCACCGCACGCCACGGTCACCCGGCGACCCTGCTCCGCCAGCTCGGCGGCGATCTCGATGCCGGTCGCACCGGCTCCCACGACGGTCACCGCTGCCGTCACCGGCGCGGCGTCCAAGACCGGCCGCAGCCGCCGCGCCTCCTCCAGAGTGGCGACCGGATAGGCGAACTCGGCCGCTCCCGGCACGTCCGGATCGGCGCTGCCACTGCCCACCGCGTACACCAGATAGTCGTAGCTCGCCGTGCCACCGGTCGCCAAGGCCACGCTGCGCTCGGCCGCGTCGATCCGGGTCACGGTGTCGACCACGAGCCGGACGCGCTCGCCCAGGATCTCGCGGTAGTCGACGACCGCCTGGTGCGAACCGCCGACCAGTTGATGCAGGCGGATCCGCTCGACGAAGGCCGGGCGCGGGTTGATCAGAGTCACTGTCACGTCGTCACGCTGCGTCAGGCGATTGGCGGCCAAGACGCCGGCGTATCCGCCGCCGACCACGACCACATCGATGTTTCCAGTCATGGCGTCTCCTTCGTTCGAGGGCTTCGGACACAAGACACCGCGTAACCGATCCTTGTGACACCTGGTGAGCCGGATCACGTCCTCGTGTCGCCGAGACAGGGCGGCCCGCGGCGAGCCAACCGCGCATCGCGTCCGGCGCGTGCAGCGGCCAACGCGGTCTACCTGGGCAGATGATGGAGCGATGACGGAGAATCGCGCAGTCGGCAGGTCATCGCGCCTTGTGCACAATGTGCCGGCCGTGGTGTGCGCTCTGCTGTTCTACTACTTTCTGCCGCTGGAGAGTGTGCCGCTCGGTCGCCCCGCCGCGGTGCTCGGGCTGGTCGCCTTCGTCGTCGGAGTCGCCGGCCTGATCTGGCTGGCTCGGTGGCGCGTCCGCCGCTACTTCCTCGATCCGCGAGCGACCAGCGGGCGGATCAACGACGTGCTGCTCGTGGTCTGCGTCGTGGTGACGTTCTTCGCCCTCTACTACTACGTGCTCGAACAGCGCGCGCCCGGCCAGTTCGCCGGACTGCACACGCGAACCGACGCGCTCTACTACACGATCGTCACTCTCGGGACCGTCGGCTACGGCGACGTGCATGCGGTCGGGCCCGCGGCGAAAGTGGCCACCATGGTGCAAGTCGTCTTCGATCTCGGCGTCATCGGCACCTTGATCGCGATAGGCACTTCGCTCATCGTCCGCCGGCTCGACGAGGCGCAGCGCAAAAGCCCGCCCGGCGGGGCTGACTAGCGTCGCGGGCTGGATCAGCGGTGCGCGCGGTACCAGCGGATGAGCGAGTCGGTCGACGAATCATCCTGTGGCTGTGGCTCTTGCGCGTCGGTGAGCAGCGGGGCCAAGGCGAGGGCCTGCTGCTTGCCGAGTTCGACACCCCACTGATCGAAGCTGTCGATGCCCCAGATGGTGCCCTCCACGAAGACCTGGTGCTCGTAGAGCGCGATGAGCTGACCGACGACCGACGGGGTGAGCCGGGGCGCGAGGATGGTGGTGGAGGGGCGGTTGCCCGGCATCACCTTGTGCGGCACGAGTGCGGGATCGGTGCCCTCGGCGGCGATCTCCTCGGCGGTCTTGCCGAAGGCGAGCACCTTGGTCTGGGCGAACAGGTTGCTCATCAGGATGTCGTGCATGCTGCCGGTGCCGTCGATGGTCGCCAGATCCGCTGTGGGTTGGGCGAATCCGATGAAGTCGGCGGGGATGAGCCGGGTGCCCTGGTGCAGCAGTTGGTAGAAGGCGTGCTGGCCGTTGGTGCCCGGTTCGCCCCAGAAGATCTCGCCGGTGGAGGTGGTGACGGGGGTGCCGTCGGCGCGCACCGATTTGCCGTTGGACTCCATGGTCAACTGCTGCAGATAGGCCGGGAAGCGGGCCAGATCGTTCGAATACGGCAGCACCGCGCGGGAGGCGGCGCCGAAGAAGTTCGAATACCAGACGCCGAGCAGGCCGAGCAGCACCGGGGCGTTCGCCTCCAGCGGCGCCTCGGCGAAGTGCCGATCCACCGCGTGCATCCCGGCGAGGAACTCGGCGAAGCGTTCCTTGCCGATGGTCGCCATCACCGACAGGCCGATCGCCGAGGCCACCGAGTATCGGCCACCGACCCAATCCCAGAAACCGAACATGTTCTCGGTATCGATACCGAATTCCGCGACCCGCTCGGCATTGGTGGATACCGCGACGAAGTGCTCGGCCACGGCGTCCTCGCCGAGCGCGGCGACCAGCCAGCGCCGGGCCGCGGTCGCGTTGGTGAGCGTCTCCAGGGTGGAGAACGTCTTCGAGGCGACGATGAACAGCGTGGTGGCCGGATCCAGGCCGTCCAGCTTCGCGATCAGGTCGGCCGGGTCGACGTTCGAGACGAACCGGGCGCCGATCCCGGCGTCGGCGTAGTGCCGCAGCGCCTGGTGCACCATGACCGGCCCGAGGTCCGAGCCGCCGATGCCGATGTTGACCACCGTCGTGATGCGCTCGCCGGTCGCCCCGCGCCACGCGCCGGAGCGCAGCGCGTCGGTGAACTCGCCCATCCGCCGCAGCACTTCGTGCACCTCGGCGCCCGCATCGGCGCCGTCGATGACCATCGTCTCGCCCACGGGCAGCCGCAGCGCGACATGGCCGACCGCGCGGTTCTCGGAGGTGTTGATGTGCTCGCCCCCGAACATCGCGGCTCGCCGCTCGGGCACACCGGCCTCCCGCGCCAATTCCACCAGCAGATGCAGGGTTTCCCGGTTGACGCGGTGCTTGCTGTAGTCGATGTGCAGATCGCCCACCTCGACGGTCAGCTCGCTGCCCCGCGCCGGATCGTCCGCGAAGAACTCCCTGAGGTGTCGGTCGGCGACGGTGCCGTGATGATCGTGCAGTTTCCGCCATGCCGCCGTCGCGGTGATGTCGCTGCTCACGTTCGCCGAGGGTACAAGCAGGCACGGTCGCGCGCACGGGCGCGTTCGCGGAGAGTCGGGACTGCCGGTGCCGCCGCCGAGGCGAGAATCCGCTGCGCCACATCGGACTTACCGAGGCCACAGGTGCCCGTAGCCGGGGCGACGCGCCGGGCCGAGCCCCTGTCCGACCCGATGGGGGCGGGCGAGATGAGTTCCAGGATGTGCTCCCGGCGCGAGGCATAGTCTGGCGTCATGGGCTCCGAACGTGAACTTCTCGAATCCGTACCGAAGCAACTGTGGATCGCAGGGCGGCCCGTGGACGCCACCGGTGGGGGCACCTTCCCGGTGCACAATCCCGCGACCGGGGAGGTGCTGACACACGTCGCGGACGCGACCCCGGAGGACGCGGTGCGCGCGCTCGACGCGGCCGTCGCGGCACAGGACGAATGGGCGGCCACGGCCGCGCGCGAGCGGGGGGAGATCCTGCGCGAGGTGTTCGAGCAGATCACCGCCCGCGCGGAGGAGTTCGCCCTGCTGATGACCCTGGAAATGGGCAAGGCGCTGCCGGAGAGCCGCAACGAGGTGCGTTACGGCGCCGAGTTCTTCCGCTGGTTCAGCGAGGAGGCCGCCCGGGTGCACGGACGCTACCTGCACGCGCCTTCCGGCACCGGCCGGATCATGGTGCACAAGCAACCGGTCGGCCCCTGCCTGGCCATCACGCCGTGGAATTTCCCGCTCGCCATGGGCACCCGCAAGATCGGCCCCGCGCTGGCGGCGGGCTGCACGATGATCGTCAAACCCGCCTCGGCGACACCGCTGACCATGCTTCTGCTGGCCCAGCTGTGCAGCGCGGCCGGCTTGCCCGACGGCGTGCTCTCGGTGATCACCTCCAGCCGCTCCGGTGCGGTGACCCAGCCGCTGCTCGACGATCCCCGGCTGCGCAAGCTCACCTTCACCGGCTCCACCGAGGTGGGCAAGAAGCTGGTGGAGAAGTCCGCGAACCGGCTGCTGCGCACCTCGATGGAACTCGGCGGGAACGCCCCGTTCGTGGTGTTCGAGGACGCCGACGTGGATGCCGCCGTGCAGGGCGCGATGCTGGCGAAACTGCGCAACGGCGGCGAGGCGTGCACCGCGGCCAATCGGTTCCACGTGCACGAGAGCGTGCTCGAGGAGTTCTCCACCAAGCTGGTGGAGGCGATGTCGAGCAGCGTGCGGCTCGGACCCGGCGCCGACCCGGACACCACACTGGGCCCGCTGATCAACGAGGAGCAACTGCACACGGTGAGCGAACTGGTGGACGACGCCGTCGCGGCCGGTGCGCGGGTGCTGATCGGCGGCAAGGCGCCCGCCGGGCCCGGCTGGTTCTACCCGGCGACCGTCCTGCGGGACGTCCCGCCGCAGGCCAGGATTCTGCGCGAGGAGGTCTTCGGCCCGGTCGCGCCGATCGTGGGCTTCCGGACCGAGGCCGAGGGGCTCGCGGCCGCCAACGATACCGAGTTCGGCTTGGTCAGCTACGTCTACACCCGCGACCTCGATCGCGCCCTGCGGATCGCCGAGGGCCTGGAATCCGGCATGGTGGGCGTCAACCGCGGCGTGATCTCC
Organism: Nocardia gipuzkoensis; assembly: GCF_021183645.1. Lineage (NCBI taxonomy): Bacteria > Bacillati > Actinomycetota > Actinomycetes > Mycobacteriales > Nocardiaceae > Nocardia > Nocardia gipuzkoensis. Next base: position 3,901,483 of record NZ_CP089225.1, read on the forward strand.
GACCCCGCGGCCCCCTTCGGCGGCGTCAAGCAGTCCGGTTTCGGCCGGGAGGGTGGCACCGAGGGGATCGAGGAGTACTTGTCCACCAAGTACATCGCACTCACCTGAACGCTTCGCCGGGGTGGGATGCGGCCGATCGGCCCTCGACGCATCCGACCGCGGACATGAAACGACCGCCCCGGGGGTGTGCACACCCGGGGCGGCCTTGTGGAAGCGACGGTTCAGCGAGCGCGCCGCGTGTTTGTCAGGTCAGTGGCCGAGGCGACCGCGCCCGAGGCGCAGCAGCAGCATGGCGAGGGTGTGGCCTTCCTGGCCCAGCTCGCTGAACCGCTCCAGCACCTTCATTTCGCGACTGTGCACCAGGCGCGGCCCGCCCGACGCCATGCGCGTCCGGCCGATGATCCGGGAGATCTCCGTGCGCCGCTTGATCGCGGCCAGGATCTCGGCGTCGAGACTGTCGATCTCCTTGCGGAGCTTGTCGATCTCGGCCTCGGTCTGCGGCAACGCGGATTCGGACCCGGTCGTCGTGGCAGGGGTGCTCATCATTCATCTCCTCGTGTCAGAACAAGGATCGGCGCGTGCACGAGGCTCGTTACCGATCAGTTCTTTCACCGTGAAACAGACCTGGTGGGGCCTTGTATTGTCCCCCCAGAAAGGTGTGCTCAGGTACAGGCTCCGCGATCCCGGTGTCCGGCCGGCAGCCGGATCGGATGTCTTGCGAAAGCGCTGAGCATGTCGCCAGTGTGCCACGGGCTGGGGGGTATGCAAAACGGATACGTTTGGGAATCGCGGGAGAGACGCAGGTCGTTTCGCCCAGGCTTCCCATCAGCGGGAGTTCACGCGCCGTTCAGGCATCCGGCGCCGAACCGATACCGATGTCCCCCGGGGCTTCATCTGTGTCGGTGGCCGCCGGTAGCGTGGACGGACGATGGACATCACGGTGGCTCCCAAGACGCAGGCCGGTCGGATCGCGCACCCGGACCCGACACCGAAACCGCCGTTCCCCGGCGGTGACGCAGCGGAGGGGTCGCGGCCTGCCGCCGTGCCCGAGGCGCCGCCCACGGACGCCGAGCGCGAGCGGCAGCGCGTCGAGCGCGAACAGCGGCGCGCCGAGGAAGCCGAGCGCCTGCTCGACGGCCTGAACCCGCAGCAGCGGGCGGCGGTGGTGCACACCGGATCCCCCTTGCTCATCGTGGCGGGCGCGGGCTCGGGCAAAACCGCCGTGCTCACCCGTCGCATCGCCTATCTGCTGGCCGCCCGCGGCGTCACCCCGGGCCAAGTGCTCGCCATCACGTTCACCAACAAGGCCGCCGCGGAGATGCGGGAGCGGGTGACGGGGCTGGTCGGACCGCGTGCGAACACCATGTGGGTGTCGACGTTCCACTCCAGTTGCGTCCGCATCCTGCGTACCCAGGCGGCGCTGCTGCCCGGCCTGAACTCGAACTTCTCCATCTACGACGCGGACGATTCGCGGCGCCTGCTCACCATGATCAGCCGCGACCTGGACATCGACACCAAGAAGTACTCGGCGCGCCTGCTCGCCACCGCGATCTCGAACCTGAAGAACGAGCTCATCGATCCGGCCCGCGCCACCGCGGACGCGGAATCCGACGACACGGAGCTGCCCGGCCTGGTGGCCAGGGTCTACACCGAGTATCAGCGCAGGCTGCGCTCGGCGAACGCGCTGGACTTCGACGACCTGATCGGCGAGACGGTGGCGCTGCTGCAGAACCATCCGCAGGTCGCCGAGTACTACCGCCGCCGGTTCCGGCACGTGCTGGTGGACGAGTACCAGGACACCAACCACGCGCAGTACGTCCTGGTCCGCGAGCTGGTCGGCCACCACGTGGACGAGGAGGCCGAGGATCGGGTCCCGCCGAGCGAACTGTGCGTGGTGGGTGACGCCGACCAGTCCATCTACGCCTTCCGTGGCGCGACGATCCGCAATATCGAGGAGTTCGAGCGCGACTTCCCCGACGCCGAAACCATTCTGCTGGAGCAGAACTATCGCTCCACCCAGCACATCCTCTCCGCCGCCAACGCGGTGATCTCGCGCAACGAGAACCGGCGCGACAAGAAGCTGTGGACCGATTCCGGCGAGGGCGACCTGATCACCGGCTATGTCGCCGACAACGAGCACGACGAGGCGTCGTTCGTGGCGCGCGAGATCGACCGGCTGGTCGACCAGGGCGAGGCCAACTACGGCGATGTCGCGGTGTTCTACCGCACCAACAACAACTCCCGCGCGCTGGAAGAGATCTTCATCCGGATGGGCCTGCCCTACAAGGTGGTCGGCGGCGTCCGCTTCTACGAGCGCAAAGAGGTGCGCGACATCGTCGCCTACCTGCGGGTGCTGGAGAACCCGGAGGACGCGGTGAGCATGCGCCGCATCCTGAACACGCCCCGCCGCGGCATCGGCGACCGCGCCGAAGCCTGCGTGGCGGTCCATGCCGAACAGCGCGGGATCGGTTTCGCCGCCGCGCTGCGCGACGCCGCCGAAGGCAAAGTGGCGCTGCTGAACACCCGCGCCCAGCGCGCCATCGCGAACTTCCTCGACCTGCTCGACGACGTCCGCGCCGCGGGTGAACGCGCGGAATCCGACTTCCCCGACGTGGGCAACGTGGTCGAAGCGGTGCTCGAGCGCACCGGTTATCGCGCCGAGCTGGAGGCGTCCGACGACCCGCAGGACGGCGCCCGGCTGGACAACCTCAACGAATTGGTCAGCGTCGCGCGGGAGTTCAGCTCCGAGGCGCACAACAACGCGGAGGCCGCCCGGCAGGAGGGGCTGCTGCCCGAAGTCGGTGAGGGCGAGCCGGACCCCGGGTCGCTGGCGGCGTTCCTGGAGCGGGTCTCGCTGGTGGCCGACACCGACCAGATTCCGGACGAGGGTTCCGGCGTGGTCACGATGATGACGCTGCACACGGCCAAGGGGCTGGAGTTCCCGGTGGTGTTCGTCACCGGCTGGGAGGACGGGCAGTTCCCGCACATGCGGGCGCTCGGCGATCCGACCGAACTGGCCGAGGAACGCCGCCTCGCCTACGTCGGCATCACCAGGGCCCGGCAGCGGCTGTACCTGACCCGTGCCGTGGTGCGTTCGGGCTGGGGACAGCCGGTGTCGAACCCGGAATCGCGGTTTCTGCAAGAGATCCCCGGTCACCTCATCGATTGGCGGCGGCTCGAACCGGCCGGATCGCCCGGAACGAGGGGTATCCGGCGGCGTGGCGACGACGACGGCCTGGAGCGGGACTGGACGCGCGGTGACGGGTGGTCGCAGCAGCGGCCCGGTTTGCGTGATCGTGGACCGCGCAGGCCCGCTCCCGGCGGTGCGACCCGCAACAACACGAACTTGGTACTCGCCGTGGGTGATCGGGTCAGCGACGACAAGTACGGTCTCGGCCGGGTGATCGCCGCCGAGGGCTTCGGCCCACTGGCCACGGTGACCATCGACTTCGGCACCGCGGGCAAGATCCGGTTGATCCCGCAGTACAGCCGGACGTTGGTCAAGCTCTGAGCGGCGTGGGTCTTCCGGCCCTGCCTGGGAGCGCGCCACGCCGGTAGGGTCCGCGTCGTGGATACGATCGCGCAGCACGTCCTGTGGTTTCTGCCCATGTTGTGGCTCGGCATGGTGCTGGCCATCTCGTTCCTGGAAGCGCCACTGAAGTTCCGGGCTCCCGGGGTGACGCTGCCTCTGGGTCTCGGCATCGGCCGCCTGGTGTTCCGGGCGCTGAACGTCACCGAGGCCGTGCTCGCGGCGCTGCTGGTGGTCGCCGCACTGATCGTCGGGCCGGGCCGGGCGACGTGGCTGTGGCTGGGTGTGGCCGCGGCGCTGCTGGCAGTTCAGATCCTGGTGGTCCGCCCGCCGCTGTCCCGCCGCGCCGATCGTGTGCTGGCGGGCGAGGAACTACCGCGCTCGCACGCTCACTTCTGGTACATCGGCCTGGAGGTCGTCAAGGTCGTCGCGCTGTTCGGTCTCGCGATCGCGGCGGCGCCGTAGGCGCGGTACTCCCTGGACCGCGCAGGTTTGCGCAGAGCGGCGCAGACCAGCGTCGCGGGCTGGACCAACGTGCCGGTCCGCGTGCGGCACTGATCGAGTCACGTTGCGTGCGTCCGTAGTCGGGGCGTCGGCGCCAGGGCTGCGGCGTGTAGCGTATCCGGCCGATCACCGACTGGGGCGTGCCGGATTGGCGTCGGTCTCGAGCCTCGATCGCATCATCGAGGCCGCTATCGCCGTTGCGGACGCGGAAGGGATCGGCGCACTGTCGATGCAGCGGGTTGCCACCGAGCTCGGCGCGGCCACCATGTCGCTGTACCGGCATGTGGCGAGCAAGGACGAGCTCGTCGCGCTGATGCTCGATACGGCCATGGCTGAACGGCCCGGCCTGCCTCGAGGTGACTGGCGGGCGGCGATCGAACAGTGGGCGCGCCGGACCCGCGAGATGTACCGACGGCATCCCTGGATATTGGCCGTCGGCGTGAGCAACCGATGGATGGGGCCGAACGAGGCCGCATGGGGCGAGGCCGCGATGAGCGCTCTCCTCGATGCCGGGTTGCCACCGGACGAAATCGCCGACGTGATCTTCTCCGTCAACGCTTTCGTCGGCGGTGTGGCCCGTCTGGAGATCGATCCGGCACTGGGCCGCGACGCGGCCGGGCACGTCGGCCCCACCCTCGATCCGGAGATGATCCAGCGCTACGGGCAGCCCGAGCGGTACCCGGCGCTGATGACCATGCTGACCGCGGGTGCCGCCGCCCCCGGCACGCGCGCCGTGGCCGGGGGCGTGTTCGAGTTCGGTCTCGGCAAGCTACTCGACGGCATCGCCGCCCATCTGGCCCGATAGCCCGGGGTCACAACCGGATACGAATCTTCTTCGATCTCAGGATTTGCCCGGTAGCGGTGATGCCGATGGGGCTTCGACAAGTGGTGTACGCGTCATCGGAAGTCCCGCGGTGGTTGTGGTGGCGCGGTGGGCGCGTAGGCCACCGACGAGGCACAGTGCCGCGCCGAAGGCCATCCAGGTGAGCAGAACGATGACGGCCTGGGTGGCGCCGCGGCCGTCGAAGAACGCGGTCGAGCGCAGTAACCGGCCGCCTGCTCCGGGCGGCAGTAGTTGGCCGAGCGTGCCGGACCAGCCGGGCAGCATCTCGGGTGCGGTCGCCGTGCCCGAGAGGGGGTTGCCGATGAGCATCATGAGCACGGCGCCGATCCCGATTCCGGCGTATCCGAGCAGGGATTCGAGCCCGAGCACGGTCAGCGAGGTGGCCGCGATGGTCAGGGCGACGGCGCCTGCGTTGGCTGGGTAGGACCCGCTCAGCGAGCCGAGCCCGAACTGCAGGATCGCTGCCACGGTCCCGCCGCCGATGGCCGCGAAGGCGAATGCCCCGGCGACTCGGCGGGCAGTGCCGCGGACGAGTCGGGTCAGTAGCACTGCGGCCAGCAAACCGCCCATGACCAGCGGCAGTGCGCCTGCGGACAATCCGGCGCCACGCGGGTCGTCGGCGGGTAGGGCGGCGAGATCGCGGACGGCGACCTGTGTGCCGGGTTTGTCTACCTGGCCGAGGCTGGTCGCCATGGTCTGCAGGGTTTGGGCGACCGCGGTGCTGGCGGCGGAGGCGACGATGAACTGCGGGGTGCCGGAACTCAGGTCGATCGCGCCGTACACCTGCCGGTCGCGGATGAGTTGTTCAGCGGCATCGGTGTCGGCGACTTCGGTGATCTCGAAGCCGCCAGGCAGACGTTGATCAAGCGTTGTACGAATCTGCACGACCGCGTCGGTCGGCCCGGCGACAGCGATCGGCACATCGTGCACCGACGACCGCACCGACGGCCAGGCGAACGCGATCAGCAGAATGCTCGTGGTCGCCGTGAGCGCGACGACGGCTCCGGCCACCGTCGGCCATCGGGAAGGAAGGGTGTTGGTGGCAAGTGGTGCCCGCAGGGTCATGTCTACTCCTCGAACAGTTTCGGCCGTGATCGGTATTCATCGCAGGGTCAGGGGGGTCGCGGATGCGATGTGGGTCAGTTTCTGCGGGTTGCGGACGTAGTAGAGGCCGGTGATACGGGTGTCCTCGATGTGCATCACGATGACGCCGTCGAGTTCACCGTCGACGTGTAGCGCCAGTGCCGGGGCGGCGTTGATCACGGTCGGCTCGACGGTGAGCGCGACGTTGTGCTTGGTGAGGCCGCCGGTGATGAACCGGGCCACCTTGTCGGCGCCGACGACCGGACGCGGGGTTGCCTGTTTGATACCCCCGCCGTCGCTGATCGCGACGACGTCGGGGGCGAGCACGTCGAGCATGCCCTGCAGGTCCCGGGTCTCGAGGGCCCGCTGGAAGGCTTCGACAGCAGCTTGGGCCTGCCGTGCGGTGACCACGCGGCGTGGCCGGCGGGCGTCGACGTGGTTGCGAGCGCGACGGGCGATCTGGTGCACAGCGGCGGGTGTCTTGCCGACCGCGGCCGCGATGTCGTCATAGCCGAAGCCGAATGCTTCGCGCAGCACGAACACCGCCCGTTCGGTCGGGGTCAGTGTCTCGAGGACGAGCATCAGCGCCATCGACACGCTGTCGGCGAGTTCGACGTCGGCCGCCACGTCCGGTGCGGTGAGCAGCGGCTCGGGGAGCCAGGAGCCCACGTATGCCTCCCTGCGGCGTTTCATGGAGCGCAGCCGGTTGAGGGACTGCCGGGTCGTGATGCGCACCAGGTAGGCGCGCTGGTCGCTCACCTGGGATACGTCGGCCCTCACCCATCGCAGCCAGGTCTCCTGCAGGACGTCTTCGGCGTCGGCCGCTGACCCGAGCATCTCGTAGGCGACGGTGAACAGCAGATTGCGGTGGACGACGAACGTTTCCGTCGCGTCGGCGGTGGCGTGGTCGTCGCTGAAAGCCCGCCGCTGCCCGTCGGGTTCACCTGCTGTGTCCATGGGGTCTTCTCCTATTCGGTGGTCTTCGGGTCCGCACCGGCTCATCGATGAGACGCAATGTGCGTCGGCCGTCGCGACGACGGCGGTGTCGGTATCTCAGGCGAGAGGTGTGGGTGCGTCGCTGCGCTGGGCCAGCAGCTGCAGCCGGTACTTGCCGTCCTTGAACCAGCGATGCGAGCCGGGCTTGCGCGCCTCGCGCGCGAGGTGCTTGATGCCCGCTTCGCAGGCGAATTCCTTGAGCTTCTTGCCCGCGAACCCGCTGAAGTACAGCCGCATCGCGGTCTCGTCCTTGTGGCCGAGCTGGTAGATCCCCGCGTCGCGTCCGAAGCTGAGGCACATGGCGGGGAAGGCCAGGTCGATCGGCGTGGGCTGTTCACCCGCGATTCGGTGCAGCACTGTGTCGGCGGCATGCGCTCCCAGGCTGTAGGCGGTGTAGGCGCTCATCCGGAACGGCAGGCCCGACGGGGCCGACGAGTCGCCCGCCGCGATGATGCGCTCGTCGTCGACGCTGGTCAGTGTTTCGTCGGTGAGCAGGCGACCGGCGGCGTCGGTGCGCAACCCGCTGCGATCGGCCAGATCGGGCACATCGAAGCCCGCCGTCCAGATCGTGACCGCACTCGCCAACTGCTGCCCGTCGCGGAGTTCCACGGCCTCCCCGGTCACCGCGACGACCGCCGCGTCGGGGCCTTCGACGACGCTCACCCCCAGGGCGGCGAGGTACTGACGGGCCGTGCGCCGCGCCTTCTGGTGCAGATACGGGCCGACGACCCCGCCACAGACCAACGTGACCGTGCGGCCACGCTCCGCCAATTCCGCGGCGGTCTCGATGCCGGTCGGACCGCCACCGACGACCGTCACCGGGGCCGTCATCGGGGTGTCGAAGAGCACCGACCGCAGCCGTCGCGCCGCCTCCAATGTGGCGACCGGGTAAGCGAATTCGGCCGCGCCCGGCACCCGCGAGCCCGCGCCGCTGCTGCCCGCCGCGTAGATCAGGTAGTCGTAACCGATCGTGCCGCCCTCGGCCAGCGTCACACTGCGCGCGGCTGCGTCGATCCGCGTCACGCTGTCGACGACCAACCGGACACCCTCGGCGAGGACTTCGGCGTAGTCGACGACCGCATCATGGGTCCCGCCGACCAGTTGATGCAGGCGCAGCCGCGGGACGAAGACCGAGCGCGGATTGATCACGGTCACCGTCACGTCGTCGCGCTGTCGCACACGATTGGCCGCCATGACACCGGCATATCCGCCGCCGATCACGACCACATCGATGTTCTTGCTCATGGTGTCTCCTTCGCTCCGTAGGGGCTCGAGCACAAGACACCGCAAGGACGAACTTCCTGACATGATGTGATGCAGATCACTCACCGTGGTGGTTCGTTGCTCGGACTGCAGGAAGGATCCGACGGCTGGTTCGAGATCCTGGTTCGAAGACATCTGCACTGATTTCGGCAACAGCGAGGACAGCACAACACCTCGCGGGCGCTACCTTGCCGAGGAAGACCGCAGGTTGATCGCGGCGTCGCGACTACAACCGGCTCGGGTTCGCCGTGCGGGTGGTGACCGTCTTCGGCGGTTATCTGGCAGGGTACGAGCCGAGCCACCAGACGTCGTGTGTGGTCCAGAGCGGACTGTGCCCGGACACACGCAAGCAGACGTTGTCGTGAAAACTCACCGTCAAGCTCCCGTCGTCATCGACGGTGACGTCATGAACGGTCAGGTTGAGTACTTCGGCCAGGCGTAGCAGCCTGAGGCCAACGAATCGCCGCGCGCTGCGGCGGCCCGCGAGGTGCGCGAGGAACTCGGGCTGGACGTGGTACCGGGACGGCTGCTGGTGGTCGACTGGGTTCCGCCTGGCCTCTACCCTGACGACGGACTGATGCTGATCTACGACGGCGGGACCCTCACCGCAGAACAACTGGCCGCGATCACCCTGCAGGCCGACGAACTACGCAGCTGGAGCTGGTGCGATCAGAGCGAGGCCGATGAGCGCCTGGTGCAGGTGATGGCGCGGCGAGTGTCCGCAGCGCTGGCAGTCCACACTGGGCACGACGCCGCGATCTACCTGGAGAACGGCTCTGCGGTGGGCTGAGGACGAGTCAGCCTCGCGGCAGGCCGTCCGCAGACGGCCTGCGACGGCGCACCGGTCGAAGCGCGGCCGGTGACACAATCGTGCGATGACAGCTGCCAGAACTGCACGCCACCAAAGAGTCTCGGCGTTCCTGGCGGCCCGCAGCGATTTCGAGCTCGCCGAGCTGGTAGGCACCGGTCGAGTCATAAGCGTGGGTGTGGGCGGTGGTGCGGCGCTCATCGACGTCGACAGCGTGCCGGTGTTCACCAAGCGGATCCCACTGACCGACCGGGAGCTCGCCAACCCGGACTCCACAGCGAACCTGTTCGACCTGCCGACATACTGCCAGTACGGTATCGGCGGCCCAAGTTTCAACGCCTGGCGAGAGCTGGCCGCGAACATCATCGTCACCGAAGCCGTTCTGGCCGGTGAGACGCAATCGTTCCCGATCCTCTACCACTGGCGGGTCCTACCCGGCCGCTCGACGGTCGCAGCCGAACACGCCGACATCGACACCGTGGTTACCGCCCAGGGCGGCAGCCCGGCCGTGCGGGCCCGCCTCGAAGCCCTGGTCGCCGCACCGTGCAGCCTCGTGCTGTTCTGCGAATACATCCCACACCCGATAACGGACTGGCTGCGCGAGAACCCGGCCGACAAGGCCGCCACAGTCGAGCGGCAGCTGTCCGAGATCGTGACGTTTCTGCGGGATCGGGAGTTGCTGCACATGGACGGGCACTTCGGCAACATGCGCACCGACATGGAGCGGATCTATCTCAGCGACTTCGGGCTGGCCACATCGCCGCGATTCGACCTGTCGGCCGCTGAGCGCGACTTCACTGAACAACACGTCGCTTATGACGCCGGCTACGCCGCCATGCGACTGGTCAACTGGCTGGTGACCGACGTCTGCGGGGTACCGATGCCGCCCAGCGGCGGTCCAGTCGCCCGCAACGAGTACGTACTCCAGTGCGCCGCTGGACGCATCCCCGACGACGTGCCACCGGCGGTGGCCGCGATCTTGACCCGGCACGCACCCGCCGCCGCGAAGATGAACGCGTTCTTTTGGAGGCTGTTCGACGGTGACGTTCACGCGGAGTACCCCGGTATGTGAGAGAGCGGCGGCAGGCGATGACTGTCCGAAGATCCTGAAAAGTGAAGCATCTCCAGCCCTTCTCGGCGGTCGTGCCGACATTCCCGAGATACCGAAGCCTTCACGTCACTTCTTGGGGGACCGGGGTGCCGCTGCAGTTGGACGTGGAGGACTGGATCTTGATTCAAGACGACACCTGCCCGGAGGCTTATCGATGGACGAGTTCAAGTACGGCCAGGACTTGGTGCGCGCGCTGCTGCGCGACCAACATCCGGATCTCGCAGACCTGAAGCTCCGAGATGTCGACGGAGGCTGGGACAACCAGCAATGGCGGCTCGGGGATGAGCTGGCCGTGCGCTTGCCGCGCACCGAGCGCGCGTCTGCTCTGCTGCACACCGAGCAGACGTGGCTGCCGGTGCTGGCGAACCGCCTGCCGCTGCCGACGCCCACCCCGGTGCGTATCGGCAAACCTTCGAGCCTGTTCGAGCACACCTGGACAATCGCGCGCTGGGTCGAGGGAGAGCCGGCCGATCGTGCGCCGGTCACACGCATCGATGCGGCCGAGATCCTCGCGGAGTTCCTCGGTGCGCTGCACGACCAGGCGCCTCCCGACGCACCGGCCAACCCCATGCGCGGCATCCCGCTGGCCGGACTGCAAAAAGAATTCGAAGGCTCGTTCGAGATCCTTGCCGACCACGCGAACGCTGACAGCGCACGGGAAGTCTGGGAGAAGGCCATAGCAGCCCCGGCCTGGGAGGGCCCGCCGCTCTGGCTGCACGGTGACTTGCATCCGGCGAACGTGATCGTCAGCGATGGGATGCTCGCTGGGCTGATCGACTTCGGCGACATGTGCGCAGGCGATCCCGCAACCGATCTTTCAGCCGCCTGGATCCTCTTACCTGCCGGAACGGCCAGCCGGTTCTTCGACGCCTATGGGCAGGCCGACGAAGCGACCATCACCCGAGCCCGTGGCTGGGCTGTCCTGCGTGCACTGGGCCTGATCGCGATCGGACAGGGCGGGAGACTCGGTCTGCCCGGGGGCAAACCGACCTGGGAACCAGCAGGCTACGCCACGCTCGAACAGGTCCTGGCGGCGAACTGACCGCGTGGCGAACAGGGCCGTAGCTGGGACACATTCAGTGCGGCTCCCGCGAGGTGTCGGGCTTCATGCGTCCCGAGTCGATGAGCGTCTGCCTGGCCGCCGCCTTGCGCGGGCATTGATCGCCGTGCGCAACAGCTGGTCGACGAGCCTCGCCTCGAGTGTCGCGCGCGCCGAGGACTCGCGATGCGAGGCAGGACCTGGGCTCGATGTCGAACCAGGGTGGGTCGTGTGGAAGCGGCCGGACTGGTGACGCGGCCGCGTCGTTCAGTCGCGCTGCGGGCCGAGGCTGATGCCGCGGGTCGCCAGCCAGGGGAGCGGGTCTACCTTGTCGACGCCGTTCAGCCAGACCTCGAAGTGGCAGTGCGGACCGGTGGAGAACCCGCGGTTGCCGATCGTGGCGATCTGGTCTCCGGCGAGCACACGCTGGCCTTGCGACACCGTGGCGGTATCGATGTGGCCGTAGATGGTGACGGTGCCGTCATCGTGCAGCAGGCGGACCCACATGCCGAAGCCCGACGCGGGACCGGCCTCGATTACGGTGCCGTCGGCGACGGCGTAGATCGGGGTGCCGATCGGGCCCGCGATGTCGATGCCGAGATGCTGCACGCCCCAGCGGGCGCCGAACCCGGAGGTGAAGGTGCCCGCGGCGAAGAACTTGTGGAAGAGCGGGCGAAGTTTCGCGGCCTCCTGGTTGGCGAGGTCCTCGGCGTACTTCTGGCCCTTCTGCAGGATGTCGTTGAACTGTTCGAGGTTGGCCGGCGCCGAAACATTCAGCACCTGAGGCGAATCCGGCGAAGCGGTCGGATCGGCCACGTTCATCGACTGCGCGGCGATCTCGTGGATCTGTCCCGCGGCTTCGTAGTCGACGGCCTGCGACGGCTGCTCGGGCGAGGCGAAGGCGGCCTGCCCGGCCGCGACCACCGCGCCCGCGGCGACGGCGGCGACGGCGGCGCGACCCTTGAGAGCGGCGGGCGGCGCGGGCACACGGTGTGCGCCGCCGCGCTTGTTCCCGGACCGGCGGGCCGGAATCACGGTCGGTAGAACGGGGGTGGCCGGCTCCTGGTCGGCAGCCTCGGGCTCGGTGGTGTCGTTGGCCCAGGATTCCTCGGGAGCCCAGCAGCCCGTGTCGGACACCCACGATTTCTCGTCGGGCGCCCAGGACTCCTCTTCGGCCCACGCGTCACCGGAGCTCCAGGCGCCGCCATCGGACCAGGTGTCCTGCTGTGTCCAATTCTGTTGCGGCCACGCGTTGTTCGGAGCCCAGGAGTTGTCGTAGGCCGCGGCGGAGTTGTCGTAGGACGCGCTCTGGTAGCCCGACTGGTCGTAGCTCGGCTCGTGGACGGGCGCATCGGCCGCGTAGCCGTACTCGCCACCGAACGCTCGGAAGTCGTGGTCTGCTTGCGGCGCGGCCTCGTACCCAGCGTGGTGCTGGTCGAACGAGGGGCCCGCGTGCCGGCCGGACGGAGTGAAGGGCTCGTCGTCGGGGCGGTAACGATGTCCCGAGCGAACTCGATCATCGGAAGCGAAGGTGGAGCTGTGGTTCATCGGCGGTGCCACATCGTGAAGCGGATGGAACTCGAATGCCGCCTGACCAGCGGCGTCGATCGGTCGAATGCGGAGCGGCTCTCCTGCTGCGGAGTGCTGTGCTGCGTCAAGCTTGCCGTCCTCCTAGTCGTGACCGTGTTGTGACATCGACCGCAATGACGGTAACGAAACGATGTCGTGCCCACAAGCGCTGCGACGGGTCCGTGACAAACATGTGAGATTGATCACGCTTAGCCCCCGGAATATCTCACTGCTGTATGGGCACTCCGGAGAGGTCGTTCAACGACGAATTGTAGTAGTTCGCGGTGTGCTCCCGGCTTCCCCCGCTCTACCTGGCGCGGTGTCGGCAACCTACTCGCCAGTAGCGGTGGCCAGCGGTTTTACCGCTCCCGGCGGCGCCGGGTGACCTGCGCCACTTAGGATGAACGTGGCCGATTGGCCCTCCATGTGACTGGTTAGAGTCCGACCCGACCCGCTTCCGACGTCGGGCCGCCAACAAAGACGTTGTCATCACAACGCAGACGAGACGGTGAGTACATGGATCTCTTCGAATATCAGGCGAAGGAGCTCTTCGTTAAGCACGGAGTGCCTTCGTCGGAGGGCCGCGTCACGGACACGGCCGAGGACGCCCGCGCCATCGCGGCGGAAATCGGCAAGCCGGTGATGATCAAGGCCCAGGTGAAGGCCGGTGGCCGTGGTAAGGCCGGTGGCGTGAAGTACGCCGCCACCCCGGACGACGCGCTCACGCACGCGCAGAACATCATCGGCCTGGACATCAAGGGCCACATCACCAAGAAGATCCTGGTCGCCGAGGCCAAGGACATCGCGGAGGAGTACTACATCTCCTTCCTGCTGGATCGGGCCAACCGGACCTACCTGGCGATGTGCTCGGTCGAGGGCGGCATGGAGATCGAAGAGGTCGCCGCCACCAAGCCGGAGCGGCTGGCGAAGGTTCCGGTCGACGCGGTCAAGGGCGTCGACCTGGCGTTCGCGCGCTCGATCGCCGAGCAGGGCCATCTGCCCGCCGACGTGCTGGACGCCGCGGCCGTGACCATCCAGAAGCTGTGGGAGGTGTTCGTCGCCGAGGACGCCACCCTGGTGGAGGTCAACCCGCTGGTGCGCACCCCGCAGGACGAGATCCTCGCGCTCGACGGCAAGGTCACCCTCGACGAGAACGCCGGATTCCGCCACCCGGAGCACGAGGCGTTCGCGGACAAGGACGCGACCGACCCGCTCGAGCTGAAGGCCAAGGAGAACGACCTCAACTACGTCAAGCTCGACGGTGAGGTCGGCATCATCGGCAACGGCGCGGGTCTGGTCATGTCGACCCTGGACGTGGTCGCCTACGCGGGCGAGGGCCACGGCGGCGTGAAGCCCGCCAACTTCCTCGACATCGGCGGTGGCGCCTCGGCCGAGGTGATGGCCGCCGGTCTCGACGTCATCCTGAACGACGAGCAGGTCAAGAGCGTGTTCGTCAACGTCTTCGGCGGTATCACCGCCTGTGACGCGGTCGCCAACGGCATCGTGAAGGCGCTGGAGATCCTGGGTGACAACGCGAACAAGCCGCTGGTGGTCCGCCTCGACGGCAACCGGGTGGACGAGGGTCGCCAGATCCTCGTCGATGCCGCGCACCCGCTGGTGACGCTGGCGCAGACAATGGACGAAGGCGCCGACAAGGCCGCCGAACTGGCAGCCGCCCGATAACGACGGCCGAGTAAGGACGAAAAGAATGTCTATTTTCCTGAACAAGGATTCCAAGGTCATCGTCCAGGGCATCACCGGCGGCGAAGGCACCAAGCACACCGCGCTGATGCTGAAGGCGGGCACCAAGATCGTGGGCGGTGTGAACGCGCGCAAGGCGGGCACCACCGTCGCGCACACCGATTCCGACGGCAACGCCGTCGAGCTGCCCGTCTTCGGCACCGTCGCCGAAGCCATCAAGGAGACCGGCGCCGACGTGTCCATCGCGTTCGTGCCGCCGAAGTTCGCCAAGGACGCCATCATCGAGGCCATCGACGCGGAGATCCCGCTGCTCGTGGTCATCACCGAGGGCATCCCGGTGCAGGACACCGCGTACGCGTGGGCTTACAACGTGGAGAAGGGCGCCAAGACCCGGATCATCGGCCCGAACTGCCCCGGCATCATCACCCCCGGCGAGTCGCTGGTCGGCATCACCCCCGCCAACATCACCGGCAAGGGCCCGATCGGCCTGGTCTCCAAGTCCGGCACCCTGACCTACCAGATGATGTACGAGCTGCGCGACTTCGGCTTCTCGACCTCCATCGGCATCGGCGGCGACCCGGTCATCGGCACCACCCACATCGACGCCATCGAGGCGTTCGAGAAGGACCCGGAGACCAAGCTGATCGTGATGATCGGCGAGATCGGCGGCGACGCCGAGGAGCGGGCCGCGGCCTACATCAAGGCCAACGTCACCAAGCCGGTCGTCGGCTACGTGGCGGGCTTCACCGCCCCCGAGGGCAAGACGATGGGCCACGCGGGCGCCATCGTGTCCGGCTCGTCGGGCACCGCCCAGGCGAAGAAGGACGCGCTGGAGGCCGCGGGCGTGAAGGTCGGCAAGACCCCGTCCGAGACCGCGGCGCTGGCTCGCGAGATCCTGGAGAAGGCCAGCATCAGCGCCTGATCTCCCCCTGCGCACGAAGGCCGCCTCCGAATTCGGGGGGCGGCCTTCGTCATGTGTGGCGGTGGGCTCCGGCTCGGGCAGTAGCGGAGCGTCCGGACCGACCACGTGCGGAATCGAGGTATGGAGGGGGTTCGTCGTCTCCTTATCTGTCCACACGAGGCAGCCGGACGGATGGTTCATCGACTCGTCACCGGGAATTCCCCGCTATTGAGAACCCGCGTGGTGTGAAAAGCGCCATCGCGGGCAACAGTTCAATGAGCGGTAGGTGGTCTCGCTAACGGCTCGGCGCCGGACACCGACCGCGACCTGCCGGGATATGGACGGACTCGCCCGTCCCGGCCGTCGCGGCGGGGTGACCTGGGCGTGGGAGTGCAGTAGCGTCAGAAGTAATCCAGCCGTGAAGACCATGTACGACTCGATTTAGGAGACGACGACATGTCCTACCCGACCGGGGGCTCCGGGTACAACACACCCACGCCCTCAGCGCCATCCAGCCAGAGCCCGGCGACGGGTGGTGCCAGTGCAGGTTCGAGCGCTACCGGTTCCGATGCCAAAGGTCTGCCGTTCTTCCTGGTGGTCGGCGTAGCGGCACTCGGCGTGATCAACTTCCTGCTCGGCTTCCTGCCGTTCCTCGGCACCAAGCCGATCGATTTCGGCGGCCGCACGGTCGGCACACCGGAGTCGGCCAACCTCTTCGAGGTGGCCTCCGGCTCGCCGCTGCTCGGCCTGCTGCTGCTCGGCGGCCTGCTGGCCGGGCTGTCGCTGCTGCCGAAGCAGAACTGGATCGGCGTGGCCGCCGCGGCTTCGACCGCGGGCTTCCTCGCGCTGCTGTTCCAGTCGTTCAACTTCGGTGAGGGCAGCGAGCTGAAGGCGGGTGCGTTCATCCTGCTCGCGCTGGCCTTCGTGCAGGCCGCTGTGGCGATCGCCGCGACGCTGTTCGAGGCGGGCATCCTCAAGGCGCCCGCGCCGCGCCCGGCCACCGCGCCGAGCGGCTTCGGCCAGGGCGGCTACGGCCAGCAGCAGCCGTCGTACGGGCAGCAGTCCTACGGCCAGGGCCAGCCGGGTCAGCCCGGTTACGGCGCGAGCCCGTACGGGCAGTCCGGTTACGGCGCTCAGTCCGCTCCGCCGCAGTTCCCGTCGCAGGCGCAGCAGCAGCAGTCGCCCTACGGGCAGAGCCAGCCGGGTTACGGCCAGAGCCAGCCGGGCCAGTCGTACGGGCAGCAGCAGTCGCCCTATGGGCAGAGCCAGCCGACGACCGCCTACGGTGCTTCCCCGCAGCCGGCTTCGCCGTACGGCGCGCAGCCGCGCCCGGACGAGAGCGTGACCCAGCACTTCGGCGGGCAGCAGCAGGCGGGCCAGCAGGCGCCCTACGGTTCGCCGGGCTACGGGCAGCAGCCGCAGGCCCAGCCGAGCCAGCAGAACAAGCCGTTCGGCAGCGAACAGAGTGGTGATCCCTCGTCGGACGCCACCCAGGCATTCCGTCCCTCGGACGACAACAACAAGTAGGAACTCAGCGCATCCTCCCCGGCGCGGCGGCCGCCTGCGGCGCGCCTGACCCGCTCGCGCCGGGGAGAGTGCCACGCTGAATTGCCATGAGCTCCTCCAGAAACTCTCCGACCCGCCGAATCGGCGGGTCGCGCGCGTCGCAGCCGCACACCGAAGCGGACGAAGCCGGGTTTCTGTCTCTCACCCCGGAGCGGTCCAGGGTTCTTATGGCGGTCGCGGGCCGTCCTTCGGCCTTCGGGCTGACCACCCTCGTCGTCCTCGTGTTCGGCGCGCTGCTCGCCTCGGGCAGCGATCTCGCGGGCACGTCCGGGGCGATCGCCGCCTCCTGGCTCGGCGTGCACCAGGTTCCGCTGGTGATCGGCAAGACGTCGCTCGGGCTGCTTCCGCTGCTGCCGACCGCGCTGCTGGTCTGGCTGGCCGCGCGGGAATGCGCCCGCGCCGTGGAACCGCTGTGCACCAGGGCGGATCTCGGGTGGATCGCGGGCGCCGCGGTGGGTGGTCCGCTGCTGGTCACCTCCGTCTGCCTCGCGGTCACCGAAGACGCCTCCGGTGTGCTCCCGCTGCAACCGCCGAACACCCTCGCCGCGTTCGCGTGGGTCGCGGGCCTGTATCTGCTCGCCGCCGCGATCGGTATCGCCGTTCGTCTCCGGCGGCAGCTGTTCGTGCTGCTGCGCCTGCCCGATTGGGCGGTCTCCGGCCTCTACGGCGCGGGCCGGTCCGTGGCTCGCCTGCTGGGTTGTGCGGCGGCGGTGGCGGTGATCTCGTTCCTGGCGCACATTCCCCGGCTCGGCGACATGTACCAGTCGGCGGGCAACGCCGGTGGCGTGCTCGGCTTGACGGTGCTCTCGCTGGCGTATCTGCCGAATCTGGCGATCCAGACCGTCGGTGTGCTGGTCGGTTCGAGCGCGCAGATCGGCGCCGCCTCCTTCGGGGTGTTCTCCGTGGTCGGCGGTCCGGTCCCGGCCTTTCCGTTGCTCGCCGCTGTGCCGACCGGTCCCGCGGCGGGATGGTGGCCGGTGTTGCTGTTGATCCCCGCGGCGGTCGGCGTGCTCGGCGGGCTGGATCTCGCCCGCACCTCCACCGACGGGATCACCGCGCCGTGGGCCACGCTCACCTCCGCCGCGCTCTCCGCGCTCGCGTTGACGGTGGCAGGCGTGGTCGCGGGCGGCGAGCTCGGCACGATCGGCCGGGTGGGCCTCGATCTGCCGGTCTTCCCCCTGATCACGTTCGCCTGGCTGGCGATTCCCGGCTACGCGGGCCTGGTGTTCGCGCGCTGGTTCCTCGTGCCCGTCGGCATCCCGCCGGTCGATTACACCGATCCGTACGACGACTACCACGACGAGGACGACGCCTACTACGAGGCGGACGACCAGGACTACTACGAAGACGACGACTACTACGACTACCGCGACGACCCCTACGGCCAGTACGACCGGCGCGAGCTGGAGGCTCCGCTGGACGCCGAACTCGTCGACGAACAGCCCGCGATCGAGACCGGCGGCGGATACCACCACCACGCCACCCCGGACATCGTCGACGCCGAGGTGGTCGAGGCGGACCTGCCGGACAGTGACCGGATGGACGGTCGTTAGGCTCTAACCCGGCGGTGCCGTATCCGTCCGCCATCCGATCGATCGCAGGAGTAGAGCGCTGACGTCCCCGCATGCCCCGTGGAAGCCCGCAGCGACGCCGGCCACCGTCGTCGTGCTGGCGTCGGGCACCGGTTCGCTGCTGCGCGCCCTGCTGGACGCCGCGTCCGCACCCGGCTACCCGGCGAAGGTCGTCGCCGTCGGCGTCGACCGGCTCTGCGCCGCCACGACCCACGCCGACGCCGCGGGCGTACCGCACTTCCGGGTGTCGCTGAAGGACTTTCCCGATCGCGCCGCGTGGGATGTCGAGCTCACCGAGACGGTCGCCGCGCACGAGCCGGATCTCGTAGTGTCGGCGGGCTTCATGAAGCTGCTCGGCCCTGCCTTCCTGGATCGGTTCGGCGGCCGGATCATCAACACCCACCCCGCCCTGCTGCCCGCCTTTCCCGGCGCGCACGGTGTGCGTGACGCGCTCGCCTACGGGGCGCGGGTCACCGGCTGCACCGTGCACCTGGTCGACGAGGGCGTGGACACCGGGCCGATCCTCGCGCAGGAGGCGGTGACGGTGCTGCCGGGTGACGACGAGGCCACCCTGCACGAGCGCATCAAGGTTGTCGAGCGACGGTTGCTGGCGGAGGTCGTCGCCGCCGTCGCGACGCGAGGCATTGTCTCCGACGGACGAAAGGCAGTTATCCCAGATGAGCGAGATCTCCGGTGAGTGAACGCAAGCCGATCAGCAGGGCGCTGGTGAGCGTCTACGACAAGACGGGTCTCGTGGAACTCGCGACCGGTCTGCACGCCGCGGGCATCGAGCTGGTCTCGACCGGGTCCACCGCGGGCAGGATCGCCGACGCGGGCATCCCGGTGACCAAGGTCGAAGACCTGACCGGGTTCCCGGAGACCCTCGACGGCCGGGTCAAGACGCTGCACCCCCGGGTGCACGCGGGCATCCTGGCCGACTCGCGCAAGCAGGAGCACGTCGACCAACTGGTCGAACTCGGCGTCGAGGCGTTCCAGCTGGTCGTGGTGAACCTCTACCCCTTCACGCAGACCGTGGCCAGCGGCGCCACCCCCGACGAGTGCGTGGAGCAGATCGATATCGGCGGGCCGTCGATGGTGCGCGCCGCGGCGAAGAACCATCCCTCGGTGGCCGTGGTCGTCGACAGCGGCGACTACGACGACGTGCTGGCCGCGGTGAAGTCCGGCGGCTTCAGCTTGGCCGAGCGCACCGCCTTGGCCGCCAAGGCGTTCCAGCACACCGCGAGTTATGACGTGGCGGTCGCCAGCTGGATGACCAACGTGCTGACCGGCGACGGCGCGGCCGAGGACACGGCGATCCGGTTCCCCGAATGGCTCGGCGGCACCTGGGAGCGGTCGGCGGTGCTGCGCTACGGCGAGAATCCGCATCAGTCCGCCGCCCTGTACACCACCGGCGACGGCAGCCTCGGGCTGGCGCAGGCACGGCAGTTGCACGGCAAGGAGATGTCGTACAACAACTACGTCGACGCCGACGCGGCCTGGCGCGCCGCCTTCGACCACGAGGCTCCGGCTGTCGCGATCATCAAGCACGCCAACCCGTGCGGCATCGCCCTCGGCGCCGACATCGCCGCCGCGCACCGCAAGGCGCACGCCTGCGACCCGGTCAGCGCGTTCGGCGGGGTGATCGCCGCCAACCGCGAGGTCACCGTGGAGATGGCCGAGCAGGTCGCCGAGATCTTCACCGAGGTGATCGTCGCGCCGTCCTACGCCGACGGCGCGGTGGAGGTGTTGCAGCGCAAGAAGAACGTGCGCATCCTCGTCGCCGAGCCGCCCCGGCGCGCGGGCGCCGAGCTGCGCCCGATCAGCGGCGGCGCCCTGCTGCAGCAGCGTGACGTGCTGGATGCCCCCGGCGACGACCCGGCCAACTGGACCCTCGCCGCCGGCGAGCCCGCCGACGCGGAGACGCTCGCCGATCTGGCGTTCGCCTGGCGCGCCTGCCGGGCCGTGAAGTCCAACGCGATCCTGCTCGCGCACGACGGCGCTTCGGTCGGTGTCGGCATGGGGCAGGTCAACCGGGTGGACGCGGTCGGTCTCGCGGTGCAGCGGGCGGGTGACCGCGCCAAGGGCTCGGTGGCGGCCTCGGACGCCTACTTCCCGTTCCCGGACGGGCCGCAGACCCTGATCCAGGCCGGTGTCCGCGCCATCGTGCAGCCCGGCGGTTCGGTGCGCGACCAGGAGACCATCGACCTCGCGCGGGACGCGGGCGTCACGCTCTATCTCACCGGGGCCCGCCACTTCGCCCACTGAGACCGGTAGCCGAAACGCCGCGTCGGATCGATGATCCGACGCGGCGTTTGCGTTATCGCAACTAGGATCGTAAGCCGTATTGGTCAGTGCGGCTGGAGATTCGGTGCATGCGCCCGACTCTGGACCATGAACTACGTTGTGGCACAGTACAGTTCGTTTTCCCAGCTCAGATGACGGCTCGTCGCAAGCGGGCAGCTACTCGAGCGCCGGTATGGACGGCCCGGCCGTGTCCGTGCTGTGCGCGCGGCACCGGACCGTGCCGCGTGGCGCCCTAGACCGCGCTGAGCACCGTGCGGTTGCCGAGCGGTTCCTTCAGCGGCACCTCCATGGTCCCGAAGACCGCGATCATCGTGCACATCCGGCCGACCGCCTCGGCGCGGCTGCCCGAGCGCAGTTCGACGGTGACCGTCGACGCGGATTCGGTGACCGTGGCGTCCACGCCGTAGCACTCCGGTGACCCGGTTTCGAAATTGACGGCTATCTTGTTGTCCGCCAACCGAGTCCACGATTGGAACGGGATCGGATGGGCCCCGACGATGGCCGGGTCGGCGGTGAACGGCTTGCCCTCGTTTCCGCGTGGGTCCTCGATCGGCGTGCGGGGCGCGGCGGTCGATGTGGTGCTCGCGTTCGGTGCCGCCCCCTTGTCGTCCGAGTCGCCGCAGCCCGTTGCGGTGAGACAGGCGAGCACTACGGCGACAGCTGTGGCGGCGCGTCCGGCCTGGATCCGATCCATACCGACACCCTAGTCCCGGCGCGACTGCGCACAGCGCACGCCGGGCGCATCCTGCCCGGGGGTGAACCTCACAGTGAACGTTCCGCGAACCGTGCGCGTAATCGCTCCGTAAACCGTTCGGGGGCAGTAAGTTCGGCGGGGGTGCGCGTCAGGGGAGTTGTGGCGCTCATCCATGTCGGATGCTCTACCAGCTTTTCCGGAAAGGAATCAACGTGGTCGACACGCTGCGCGTAGGCGAAGAACTCGGACGGGGCCAGTCCCTCCAAGGTGGTGCTTACACCCTCACCCTGCAGGAGGACGGCAATCTGGTGCTGTCCGAGCCGGGCGGAAATGTGGTGTGGGCCACGCAAACTCATGATCAGGGCGTGGAGCGCGCCGTGCTGCAGGACGACGGCAACTTCGTCCTCTACAAAGGCGACGGCGCCGCGTGGGCGACCGAGACCGACGGCCAGGCGGCCGACCGGCTGGTCGTGCAGGCCGATCGCAACGTAGTGCTGTACGGCGCCGACGGCAGCGCGCTGTGGGCTTCCGGCACTCATACCGACAGCCCGCTGCCCGCCCCGGAGCCCGAAGCGGTCCAAGAGCAGGAACAGGTCGCGGCTCCGGCCGCCGAGGAGGTGCCGCCTCCGCCGCCCGCCCCCGAGCCGCGCACCTACACCGTCGAGCCGGGCGACACCCTGTGGGCGATCGCCGAGCGCTTCTATGGCGACGGCAACCGTTACCAGGAGATCGCGGACGCCAGTGGCATCCCGAACCCGGACGCGATCAACCCCGGCCAGGTGCTGACCATCCCGTGAGCCGGTCGGCTCGGTAGCGACGACGACAAAGACCCCCGGTGCTCGAGCCTCGGGGGTCTTCTTCGTTTCGCTCGTGTCGCGAAGTGCGCCTAGCGGCTGGTGAACGGCAGCAGTGCCATCTCACGGGCGTTCTTCACCGCGACAGCGACCTGGCGCTGCTGCTGCGGGGTGAGCCCGGTGACCCGGCGGCTGCGGATCTTGCCGCGATCGGAGATGAACGTACGCAGCAGGTTCACGTCTTTGTAGTCGACCGTCTCGATGCCGGCGGCGATGAGCGGGTTCTTCTTCGGACGGCGGGCCTGCTCGGCGCGAACCTTCTTCGACGGTGCTCGCTTGACTGCCATATGACGAGTTCCTTCTCACGAGAACAGTGGTTGTCTACCAGCTCGATTTGCGCACACCGGGCAGCTCGCCACGGTGGGCCATCTCGCGCACACGCACACGGGAGAGCCCGAACTTCCGGATATGACCGCGCGGTCGTCCGTCGGCGGCGTCCCGATTGCGCAATCGTACCGGACTGGCGTCGCGCGGCTGCCGTCGCAGTTCGGCCTCCGCGGCCGCGCGCTCGCCCTCCGGCGTGCCCGGCTTCCTGATGAGCTCCTTGAGCTCGGCGCGGCGCGTGGCGTAGCGCGCCACGATCGCCCTGCGCTGCTGGTCGCGCGCGATCTTCGATTTCTTGGCCATCTCAGCGCTCCTCGCGGAAGTCGACGTGCTTGCGCACGACCGGATCGTACTTGCGCAGGACCAGGCGGTCGGGGTCGTTGCGGCGGTTCTTGCGGGTGACGTAGGTGTAGCCGGTGCCCGCGGTGGACTTCAGCTTGACGATCGGGCGGATGTCGGTCGATTTCGACGCCATGGGTCGCTCCTCAGATCTTGTCGCCGCGGGCCCGGATCCGGGCCACCACGGCCTCGATGCCGTCCCGGTCGATGGTCTTGATGCCTTTGGCGGAGACGGTCAGCGTGACGCGCCGGCCTTCGCTGGGCAGGTAGTAGGTCTTGCGCTGGACGTTGGGGTTCCAGCGACGGCTGGTCCGCTTGTGCGAGTGCGACACGGACTTGCCGAAGCCGGGCTTGCGCCCGGTGACCTGGCAGTGGGCCGACATGCGGACTCCCTCCAGTAGATGACAATCGTTTTCGACAATGGCTGCCGCACAATGTACCGTTGCCGTAAAGCAAATGAAAATCGTTACTGAAAGGGGCGTCCGGTGGCGGCGGCAGATTCCACCCAGATCCCACCCGAGTCCGACCGGAGAACGCCCGTGGTGGCGCTCGCCGGTTTCGCCGGACTCGCCGCGGCGGGCGTGGATCGCGCGGCCGCGGTGCTCGGCATGGCGCCGGGGACCGTCGTGGTCCGCCACGACCTCACCCAGCTGCGGGAAGGCATCGTGCACCGCACGGTGCGCACCGCTACGCAGGAGACCTCGGCCGTGCTGGAGCTCGCGCACGGTTGCGTCTCCTGCACGCTGCGGATGGATCTGCTTCCGCTGCTGTGCACCCTCGCCCGGCGCGAGTCGGTCGATCGCATCGTGCTCGCGCTGGACCCGGCGTTCGAGGCCGAAGCGGTCTGTCAGGCCATCGAGAACGTCGTGGTCGCGGGCGTGCACGGCCGGGTGGACGGCCCCGCCGGACGCGACGTGCGCGTGGACGCGGTCCTGACCTGCCTGGACGCCGACGCCTGGCTCGCCGACGCGACCGGGGACGACACGCTCGCCGAGCGCGGCCTCGCCACCGCCGACGACGACCGCACCGTGGCGCAAGTCGCGGTAGGTCAAGTCGATTTCGCCGATGCCGTCATCGCCCTCGGCGCCGCCGACGCCTCCGGAGTGCTGCTCGGCGACGCGCGGGCCAAGCTGGCCGCGGTGCTGGCCAGGCTCGTCCCCGGCGCGCCGGTCGCCTGGGTGGACGAGCTGTCCCGGCTCACCCCGACCCTGGTCGAGACGCTGCTCACCCGCGTCCCCGCCGATTCGCGGCGCGGCCGGGTCTTCGACGCGCACGCGCCGCTGCTGCGCGGACGACCGCCCTTGACCGGTGACTGCGGCGTCGAGCTCGTGGAGTTCGCCGCGGCGCGCCCGTTCCATCCGGCTCGCTTGCACGAGGCGCTGGACGTACTGCTCGACGGTGTGGTGACCGCGCGTGGGCGCATCTGGCTGGCCACCCAACCCGACGAGGTGGTGTGGCTCGAATCCGCCGGTGGCGGCCTGCGGGTCGGCGGAGCTGGGCGCTGGCTGGCCGCGCTGCCGGAAGCCGAACTGGCCGAGGCTGATCCGGAGCGCCGCGCGATGGCGGCCCTGCGCTGGGACGAACGGTTCGGCGACCGGGACATCTCGCTGTCGATCCTGGTGTACGAAGCCGATCCGGCGGAGATCCGCGAAGCGCTGCACTGGGCGCTGGTGGAGGACGACGAACTGCGCCTGGTCGAGCGCGCACCGGAGCGAGTGGCCCAGTGGGAGGACCCGTTCGGCGACTGGCACGCCGACCCGTGCGCGAGCGACGAGGCGGGAGGCCAGCCCGTGGAAGACGCGAAAAGCCCGAGAGGAGAGGCGAAATGAAGAAAGGGATCCATCCGGACTATCACCCGGTGGTCTTCGAGGACGCGAGCACCGGCAAGCGGTTCCTCACCCGGTCCACGGCCACCGGCGCACGCAGCGTCGAGTGGACCGATGGCAACACCTATCCGCTGCTGACGGTGGACGTCACCGCCGACTCGCACCCGTTCTGGACCGGCGCGCACCGCGTGCTGGACGCCCAAGGGCGCGTGGAGAAGTTCGAACGCAAATACGGCAAGCGCGCACGGAAGGGGTCCTGAGATGGCGGTACCGAAGCGGAAGATGTCGCGGTCGAACACCCGAAGCCGCCGCTCGAACTGGAAAGCCGTTCCCGTGGACCTGGTGCCGGTGACCGTCGGGGGCGTCGTGCATCAGGTGCCGCGCAGGTTGGTCGCGGCCGTGCGCCGCGGGCTGATCGACGTCGAGCGGCTCTGAGCCGGGCATCCGAAACTCGCGACACGGAAGCGGGGCCGCCGGTGATCCGGACGGCCCCGCTTCGCTGCGTCGCGCGTCGTTGGACCTGCGTGTACGCGCCTTTGGCAGCTATGGGGAAGGGGCCGGATCGCCGATCGTCTCGATGCGCTTCGATGCGACCCGCCGGCGCCGATAGACCTGCCGCGTATCGGCCCACGATAGCTCGCTGGATACTGGTGAGCGACAGAACGCGCCCGGTCCTGGTCGATCGTCCGGAAACGCGCACTCGGGGGCATTGGGCGAAAAATCTTCGCGCGAACTCCGGTGCCGGTAGCTACTTTACAGCTACCTATGTGCTCTGCATCACGTCGCACTATTGCGCCGGAAGCGATTGCGAATGGATAGCCAGATGGTGAATTGCGCACTGACGGTTGGTTTTTGAACTACGGAAAAGTCCCCGGAAAGGATGCGCTCGCGGCCGGAGGGAGGTACCCTCGTGCTCGAGGGCGGGTTCTCCTGGTTTCCAGGAGAACCCGCTCATCGCCACTCTGCGGGGCGTTGCGCCGAATGCCGCTCTCCTGATGTCCCTCTCGCCCTGCCGGACTGCGCGCGTCCGGTGGTCGCGCCGGTGTGCGGCTCAGTTTTTCGAGGTCAACTCGGGCGGCCGGTCGTCGTCGCTCGCGGCGCGCCGCTGGTCACCGTCGTGCCCCGGCAGACCGGGAAGATCCGGCAGCAGCGCCTCCAGACGCGCCAGTTGCTCGCCGACCAGTGCCGCGGGCCCTTCGATCAGCGACAGCGGCCACGGCCAGTGCGGTCCGTTCCAGCGCCGCACCTGCTCGGTCAGCTCGGCCGTCGTCGCCTCCAGTTCGCTGATCTCGGTCCGCAATTCGCCTACTTGCGTTCGCAACTGGGCGGATTCGCGCTCCAATGCGGAGATGCGCGCCAGCGCCGCGGCCAACCCGTCCACCAGCGTCCGATTGCGGCCGTCCGCGTCGGCGCCCAGTTGCGGCCAGCCCGACAACCCGGGTCCGCGCAGCTGAATCTGGATGTCGCGCAGCACTGCCTCTTGTTCCGGCGTCACGTCCGGATCCTCCCGTCCCACGAAATCCCACTGGCCGAAATCGGTCGCCTCGGCCTCGTTCACATCACAGCGCACGCCGCCGACCGTCACTTGGCGCCGGGTCTGATGGATGGCGCGTCTTGTCTCCACGTTCGTGCCCGACCAGGCGTCGGTCTGCCACGCCCACGTCGCGTATCCGGCGTCCAGCGCGCGGCTGACCGCCCAGTACCCGCCGTAGATGCCGACGTTCGCGCGCCCGAGCACCGTCGCCGCCCCGTCCAGGTAGGCGTTGATGGGTAGCTGGTCCTGCGGTGAAGCGTCGAAATCCGCGGAGAAATAGATCGGCCGGTCCACCCGTCCGCCGCAGCGCAGCACCTGGGCGAGGCCCGCGCGTGCGTCCACGATGCCCGCGCCGTAGCCGTCCAGCATCCGCGCGGCCGTGGTCTCCCAATTCGACACGATCGAGACGCCGTGCGTCCGCAGATCGTTCGCCTCGGCCGGGGTGAGCAGCTTGCCGGGCAGACTCGGGCCACCGTCGGACAGGTACCGCACCACGAAATCGAACCCCGCCGCCCGAATCGCCGCGCCCCCCGGGCGTCCAGCGGCGTAGTCCAGACCGAAACGCATGGCCTCCACTGTAAGTCGGCCGGGCGGCTGAATTCGGGGCATCGCCGAATCCGGGATGCGCGAGGGGATCGCTCAGCGGAAAACGGTCGAGGAGGCTCGACGCGTACCGCGAAACCGAATCGCCGACGGTGCGATTCGCTCGCCGACCGCCGTTCTCCGGACGGTGCCTCGGATCAGCGGGCGGGCTCCAGCTTCGGTCGGCGGACCTTCGGCGGCCCGGCCAGCTCCCGGCGGTCCGGAGCGATCAGCACGGCGGAGATCGGCACCGTCAGTGCCAGCAACCCGATGACGAACATCGGGAACACGAAGTCGAACAACTCCACGCCATCGGGCACCTTCGCCGACCGGTTCACAGCGAAGTGCAACGCGGCGAGCGCGGTGTAGTAGGTGGCGGCCACGCCGACGCCGAACAGCAGCACCGTCGCGGCGCGGGCCAGCGGGAAGCGCATCGTCTGGAACAGCCACAGCGTCGCGGTCGCGGTGATCACCCCGATCACGGCGGAGATCACGGCCAGCCACATCGTCACGCCGACCGACCCCTGGATCTGCAGCGAGCCGACGCCGAGGTAGTTCGTGACGCCGATGCCGAGGCCGAGTACCACGCCGCCGGGCAGCAGCAGCGTCAGCCGCGGTGTGCGCCCGATGATCAGCAGCGCGGCGAAGACCGAGACGATCGACACCACCAGGGCCGAGATCAGTTTGCCCGTGTCGTAACGCATCGCGCTGCCGGGCACCTTCAGGCCCAGCATGGCCACCGACGTGGCCAGCCACACCCCGACGCCGCCGAGCGATATCGCTGCCGAAACCAGCCACACCAACCGGAACTGGACCGAGCGCGCGCCGTGCAGGATGCAGGCGAAACCGACTACCGCGCCCAGCACCGAAATGCCCAGCGACAGCCCGACCAGCCAATAGCCGAGGGCGAACTGGTCGACGGACGTTCCCGCGCCACCTCCGGCGGCCAGCACCGCGACCTCACGCATGCCGCGCTGTTCCTTCCAGTTCGCTCGCCTTCAGCTGGGCGATCGCGTACTCGGTGACCGCGGCGAGCGCTTGGCGCACCTCGATCGCGTTGCGCGCGTCGATGTCCACGATCGGCACGCCCTCGCGCACCGAAAGCGCCTCGCGAAGCTCGGCGATCGGGAAGCGCGGCGCGTCCGGGAAGCGGTTGACCGCGATCAGGAACGGCAGCTTCCGCGCCTCGAAGAAGTCGACCGCGGCGAAGCTGTCCTCCAGCCGTCGGGTGTCGATCAGCACCACGGCGCCGATCGCGCCGCGGATCAGGTCGTCCCACATGAACCAGAACCGCCGCTGACCCGGCGTGCCGAACAGATAGAGCACCAGGTTGCCCGGCAGGATGATCCGGCCGAAGTCCATGGCGACCGTGGTGGTCTCCTTCTCCGGCGTCTCGGCGAGATCGTCGATGCCATCGGAGTAGCGGGTCACCATCGCCTCGGTGCGCAGCGGAACGATCTCCGACACCGCGCCGACGAATGTTGTCTTGCCCGCGCCGAAGCCGCCCGCGACGACGATCTTCGTCGAGGCGACCCGGTTCTCGAAGCCGTCCGGTCCGGGGGCGTTTCCCGGTCCGGGAATTCCACTTGGCCCGGGATGTCCACTGGGCCCCAGATTCCTATAGGGCGCGGAGTCCACGCAATGTCCTCTCCATCAGGGAACGGCGCTCGTCATAGCTCGCCTCTTCGGTCAGGGTCGAATGCACGCGCATGGTGCCGTCGACGACGAGGTCGCCGATCACCACTCGGACCATGCCGAGCGGCCGGTCCAGATGTGCCGCGATCTCGGCGACCGACAGCCGGTGCGTGCCGAGTCGCAATATCTCGGTGCGGATATCGCCGGTCGGCCAGTCGAGATGTGCAGTGTACGACAAGGTTTCGATGACCGCCTCCAGCGGCAGGTCGATCGCGGGTTCGGTGCGCCCCGAGGTCAGGGCGTAGGGCCGGACGCGCGTAGTCGGTCGTGGTCCGGGGCCGTATGGGTTGGACATCTCACACTCAAACAGCGGTGCGCGCGGTCGCGGTGACCACCGAACCCACCCGATCGACCAGCAGCGCCATCTCGTAGCCGATACGTCCGATGTCGTGCGTCTTGTTGGCCAGCACCGCCAGGTGCGAGCCGTTGCCGACGCTCATCACCAGCAGATAGCCGCGCTGCATCTCCACGATCGACTGCATGACCTTGCCGCCGTCGAACAGGGAGGCCGCGCCCATGGAGAGGCTGGCGAGCCCGGCGGTGACGGCGGCGAGCTGTTCGGCGCGATCGCTGGGCAGATGCGGACTGGTGGCCTGCAACAAGCCGTCCGCCGATACCAGCACCGCATGGGAAACGCCGGGCACATCACGGGTGAAGCGGGCGACCAGCCAGTTCAGGTTCTCGTCCGTGGTGCTGTTGTTCGCGTTGGTCATGCAAGCCCTCCGTCGTTGTACTGCGCATTGGCCCGCCCGCTGCGGACCCCACTGAGATGCCTGGTCAGGTTGTTGCGAATTTCTTCCGGATCACGCGCGCCCGCGTCCTCGGCCTGCGCCAGACCGCCGGGCACCAATTGAGCGCCCGGCCTGCGAATCGGCAGTCCGCCGACGGTACGCGCGGTCGTGGTCGGATGGCTGGCGTCCTCCGCGGCCAACCAGCCCGCGTCACCAGGCGAGGACCACGTGCTCTCCGGCGATTGCGAGGTCGAGGGCTCGACCAGCCATTCCGAGACCATGCGCTGATAGATCGGGGTCGGGGAGGCGCCCGCGACCGGCTGCAGCCGGGAGGAGGTCACCGTCGCGGGTTCCGGTGCCGCCTCCTGCGGCGGGTCGGCGGGTACGGCGGGCTTCCGGATCGGAAGACCGGACCGGGCGGTGGTCGGCGGCGCGGGCGGCTGGCTCGGTACGGCCGGAGCGGGACCGGTCGCCGGTTCGTCGTCCTTGAATTCGGCCCACAGATCGGTGCGCGGCTGCTCCCGCTCGACGGCCTGCTCACCGGTGGCGGGCGTCACCGGGGCGAACGGACCGGTCGGGGTGCGGTCGTCCGAGCGCGGCGTGAGGACCGGCCACGGCTGGGTGGGCGGCTGGTCCGCCGGGCTGACCGCCCGGCCGACCGGCGTGGAGACCGTGGGCTGGTCGGGAGCGTCGGCCACGCGGATGGCCGGACGGCGCTGGGGCAGTCCGGAACTGGTCACGCCGAACCGTGCGGTGTCGCGTTGCGGCAGGCTCGGCACCGGGACCAGGTTGCGCGGCTGCGCACCGGTGGGCGGCGTGACCGGCGAGGGTAGCTGATGCTCGGCGGTGAGGTCGAGCGGCTTGCCCGCGGGGTCGGTGACGTCCATCGGCGGCGCAACCAGCGCCCCGGGCAGATGCACACTGGCGGTGATGCCCGGCTGCTGCGCCATCGTCGACGTGCGGCGCAGGGCGCAGGTTGACCGTGATGGTGTGGCGCTTGGCCAGGCGGCCGACGACGAACAGGCCCATGCGGCGCGCGGTCTCGACGGTGACCTCACCACCGGAGGCGAGCCGGTCGTTGGTCGTCTGCAGGTCTTCCAGGGACATGCCGAGGCCGCGGTCGGTGATCTCGATCAGGTAGCCGCCGTCCACCGCGCGCGACACCATCACGGTGACCGGCGTGGTCGGCGGTGAGTAACGCAGCGCGTTGTCGATCAGCTCGGCGAGCAGGTGCTCGATGTCGACGGCGGGCTCGCCCGCGACGATGCCGTCGGGCACCGCGCCGATCTCCACCCGCTGGTAGTCCTCGACCTGGGAGACCGCGCTCCAGAGCATGTCCGACAGCGGCACCGGGTGCAGCTGACCGCGGCGCAGCGCGGTACCGGCGAGCACCAGCAGGTTGTCGCCGTTGCGGCGCATGCGGGTGGCCAGGTGGTCGAGGCGGAACAGGCTCTGCAGCCGGTCGGTGTCGTCCTCGTCGTGCTCGAGATCCTCGATCAGCGCCAGCTGCTGCTCGACCAGCGATTGGCTGCGGCGCGACAGGGTCTCGAACATGTTCCCGATCTGCAGGCGCAGGCGGGCCTGATCGGCGGCCAGGTTGAGCGCCTGTTCGTGGATCTCGTCCACGGCGCGGGCGAGCTGGCCGATCTCGTCGGTGGTGTGCACCGCGACCGGGGTGATCTCCGGTGTGGTGCCGCCCGCGCGCACGACGGCGAGTTCGTCGGGCAGCTTGATGTGCGCGACCTCGAGCGCGTCCCGGCGCAGCCTGCGGACCGGGACGACCAGGGTGCGCGCGACCGAGAGGGCCAAGGCCAGGCCGGCGAGCAGCATGCCGATGACGATCGTCGTCTCGCGCAGCGCGCCGGTCTGCGCCTCGGTGGTGCGGTCGGCCAGCGCGCCGTCGATGGTGTCGATCAGCTGCGCGGTGGTCTTCTCATAGGTGTCCGAGCTGACCAGGAGCGAGTCGAGCACGGCGGGGTTGCTCGCCGGATCCGCGACGTTCTGACTGAAGGTGCCCAGACGCGTCTGTACCGCGTCCAGCAGCGGGCGCATGTTGCCCGCGTAGTCCGGCAGGATCTGCGCGTACTGGTAGATCATCGTGATCTCGGCGCCGGCGGCGACCAGCACGCGGGGCCGCACGCTCGGGTTGCGGCCCGCGTCCGGCGAGCCGATCAGCATGCGCTGCTGGGTGACCACGCGCCGCGCCGTCTGCACCGACGCCAGCTGCAGGAAGTACCGCTGGATGACCAGGTCGTCCACCGATGGCGACAGCGCGAGCGCGTTGCCGATCCGCACCATGATCTCGTCGGACTGCTCGCCGACCATGGCGGGCGAGCCGTTGCGCAGGCTGTTGCGCATCGTGGTTCCGGTGGCGATGGCCGAGGCGAGTTCGGAGGTGACCCGGCCGCTGACCTTCGTGGTCTGCAACGCGGCTTCCAGCTCGGCCAGCGCCTGGTCGAACTTCGTCAGCGCCGCGTCGGTCTGCGGGTCGGCGGTGTTGCCCCAGGTGGCGGTCGCGGTAACGCCGAGTTGCTCGGTGGCCGAACCGAACTTGACGATCGGCCGGATGATGATCGCCTGTTCGGTCGCTGCGTCCAACTGCGTCATGGTGCGCAGTTCGTTGTTGATTCGGAGCACGGCGAAGACGCCTGCCAGCAGCACCGGAAGCACCAGCACCACGCCAACCTTGCGGGTGACCGACCAGTTCGACAGGCTGAATTGCCAGGACCGCGGTGCAGCTTCCATCCGCTTCCGTCGCCTCCGCTTCACCAGTGACCTCGGGCGCGCGTGGCTGTTCGGTATTGATTCAACCCGCAAAGAACCAACTAGAGGTCTTCTTTTTACCGCACGGAACATACCGTGCAGAGGGGTCATCGGCAATCCGGGGGAGCCCGTCCGCAAATTGCCGAATATGGCTATAGAGAACAAGATTCGCGGTGGAATGTGTAAGGGACGCGTCAACTTCCCGCCTGGACCACGGAAGGCGCTGGTCACCCGGGGTTGACAGATGCGACGCGCCGAGGGGTATCGGGCCTGCTCGCCTCGGCGTGTCGGGAGCGCCCTCTCAGTTACCTCTCAGTCGGTGCGGTCAAACTGGTGACATGCGCATTCTGGTGGTCGACGACGATCGGGCGGTCCGGGAATCGCTGCGCCGGTCGCTCACCTTCAACGGCTACTCCGTCGATCTCGCGGTGGATGGTGTGGACGCCCTGGAGAAGGCTACCGTCCAGCGACCGGATGCCCTCGTGCTGGACGTGATGATGCCCCGGCTGGACGGGCTCGAGGTCTGCCGCCGTCTCCGCAGCACCGGCGATGATTTGCCGATTCTGGTTCTCACCGCGCGAGATTCGGTATCCGAGCGGGTCGCGGGGCTCGATGCCGGTGCCGACGACTATTTGCCGAAGCCTTTCGCGCTGGAGGAACTGCTGGCCAGACTGCGCGCGCTGTTGCGGCGCACGACCGCCGATCCGGGTGAGGCGTCGGAGGCAATGAAGTTCGCTGATTTGTCGCTGGATCCGGTGACTCGTGAGGTGTCCCGCGGCGGCAGGCAGATCAGTCTCACCCGCACCGAGTTCTCACTGCTGGAAATGCTGATGGCGAATCCGCGCCGGGTGCTCACCCGCAGCCGCATTCTCGAGGAGGTCTGGGGCTACGATTTCCCAACCTCGGGAAACGCGCTGGAGGTCTACATCGGATATCTGCGCCGCAAGACCGAGGCCGAGGGCGAGCCGCGGTTGATCCACACCGTGCGCGGCGTCGGTTATGTGCTGCGTGAAACGCCACCGTAGGTCGCAGGCCATGGCACGGACAGTTCCCAAGCGTCCCGTGGTCGCCGCGCTCGGCCAGCGACCGCTCGAGTCCGCGGACATGCGGCCGCCGATGCCGCTGACGCGGTCGGTCTCGTTGCGGTGGCGGGTGACGCTGCTGGCCGCCTCCGTGGTGGCGATCGCGGTGGCGGTCACCTCGATCGCGGCCTACGCGCTGGTGGCGCGCGCGTTGTACGCCGACGTGGACGCCCAGCTGCGCAGTAGGTCCACGGCCGTGATCGCCAGCAATCCCTACGGGTTCAACAACCTGAATCTGATGGTCGCCGCGGCCTTCTACGACGACACCGGCATCGCGCTGATCTACCCCGACCTGCGGCGCTGGCTGCCGCCGCAGTCCACCGATCCGCCGGTCGGCGCCCAAGAGGTGGCCGTGGCGCGCGGCGAGCGGAGTTCGTCGCTGCGCAC
Source organism: Nocardia gipuzkoensis (assembly GCF_021183645.1). Lineage (NCBI taxonomy): Bacteria > Bacillati > Actinomycetota > Actinomycetes > Mycobacteriales > Nocardiaceae > Nocardia > Nocardia gipuzkoensis. The sequence goes on from NZ_CP089225.1 coordinate 3,935,083, forward strand.
GGTCGGCAATCAGCGCGTGCTGGCCGTCAACACCGACTCGGGTGCGACGCTGGTCATCTCCCAGCGACTGGACCGCACCAGGGAAGTGCTCGACCGGCTCGCCTGGCTGCTGTTCGTCGTCGGCGGCTGCGGCGTCGTGCTGGCCGCCGCGGCGGGCACGGCGGTCGGGCGGACCGGTCTGCGGCCCATCGCGCGGCTGACGGCGGCCACGGAGCGGATCGCCCGCACCGACGATCTGACGCCGATCCCGGTCACGGGCGACGACGAACTGGCAAGGCTCACAGAGAGTTTCAACACCATGCTGCGCGCGCTGACCGAGTCGCGCGACCGGCAGCGCAGGCTCGTCGCGGACGCCGGGCACGAACTGCGGACACCGCTGACGTCCCTGCGGACCAACATGGAGTTGCTCATCGCTTCGAGTCGTCCCGGGGCTCCCCGCCTCCCGGACGAGGACATGGCCGGGCTGCGCGCCGACGTGATGGCCCAGATCGAAGAGCTGTCGACGCTGGTGGGCGATCTGGTCGATCTGGCACGGGAGGACGCGCCGGAAACCGTCTACGAGCGCGTGGATCTCGGGGAGGTCGTGGAACGCGCGCTCGAGCGCGCCCGGCGCAGGCGCACCGGCATCGAGTTCGTCGCCGACCTGCGCCCGTGGTTCGTCTACGGGCACGAGGCAGGCTTGGAGCGCGCGGTGCTGAACGTGCTCGACAACGCGGCGAAGTGGAGCCCGGCGGCCGCGCAGGTCCGGATCCTGATGCGGGAGTGCGGCCCCGGCTTGCTCGAACTGTCCATCGACGACGCGGGCCCCGGCATTCCCGCGGCCGAGCGCGAGTTGGTGTTCGAGCGTTTCTATCGGGTCATGTCGTCGCGGTCCATGCCCGGCTCCGGTCTCGGTCTGGCGATCGTCAAGCAAGTGGTGACGAAACACGGCGGCACCATCGCCATCGATACCTCGCAACGCGGCGGTACCGTCGTTCGCATCGTGTTGCCCGGCGAGCCGGGCGCGCCCGCGCCGGATTGACGCAATAGCGGCCGGCCGAAGTTCATTTTCCGCATAATCTTCGGTCCGGTGCGGAATATTCATCGTCGTCGGGGTATTTCGCAGATTGCTCCGATCGGTTTGCCGCAGGATTTGAGACATCGAGTTGCCGGTGGTTCTATCGCGTACCGGCGCCTGGGACAGATCTCGGAAAACTGAAAGCACGGTCTCAGTCCGCTCTCAGCCGCCATGGCCAATCTGGTCGAGACGTGAGCAGAAACGAGGAGTCCATGACCGAGGATTCGAAGGATCGCCGGGAGCCGGGTCCGGTGGACGGCGGACCCGATCGCCGGCCGGCCGAGCAGATCCGCGGCGCGGCGCCCGACGCGCGAACGGCGGGTGCGCCCGGCCAGGCGCCGCACGGCGGCGTGCCGGGGCCCGGCGCGGCGCCCGCGTACGGCTACGGCCCGCAGCACCCGGCCCCGCAGCATCCGCCGCGGCACGATCCGGCTCCGCCGTTTCCGGGATACCCGGCGTCGTTCGGTCCGGCGGAGGCCACCCAACCGCACGGCCCGGCCTACGGCGCTGCGCCCGCTGGGGCCCGGCGTCCGTTCCGCACCGGTCTCGCCGTCGGCGCCGTCGCGCTCGCGCTGGTCAGCGGCGGTGTCGGCGGTGCGGTCGGCGCTCTGGTCACCCGCGGCGACGACGGGCGCGCCCCGGTGACGAACGCGCTGGACGCGCCGAAGCCGAACGTCAGCAACGCCGTCAACGCTCCGGCCGGCTCCACCCAGGCGGTCGCCCAGAAGGTGCTGCCGAGCGTGGTGATGATCAAGGTGGCCAGCAGCAAGGCCGAGGGCGAGGGCTCCGGGGTGGTGCTGTCCTCCGACGGGCTGATCCTGACCAACAACCACGTGGCCGCGGGCGGTGGGCCGAGCGCCAAGATGGAGGTCGTCTTCTCCGACGGCAGCAGTGCGCCCGCGACGCTGGTCGGCGCCGATCCGGTCTCCGACCTGGCCGTCATCAAGGTGTCCGGGAAAACCGGCCTGACCCCGATCGAGCTGGGCACCTCGGCGAATCTGCAGGTCGGCCAGCCGGTCGTGGCGATCGGGTCGCCGCTCGGCTTGGCCGGCACGGTCACCACGGGCATCGTGTCGGCGCTGAACCGTCCCGTCGTGACCTCCGGCGACGGAAGCGAGCCCGGCCCCGCGGTCAGCCCGGTGATCGACGCGATCCAGACGGACGCCGCGATCAACCCGGGCAACTCCGGCGGCGCACTGGTGGACGGCAACGGCAAGCTCGTCGGCATCAACACCGCCATCGCGACGCTCGGGCCCACCGAGACGGCAGGCGGGCAGACCGGGTCGATCGGACTCGGGTTCGCGATCCCCGTGGATCAAGCGCGCCGGGTGGCCGACGAACTGATCAAGACCGGCAAGGCCACCTACGCCCAGATCGGGATCACGGTGTCGCGTCAGCAGGACCCGGCGCAGCAGATTTCCGGCGCGAAGGTCCGCGACGTGACGGCGGACGGGCCCGCGGCGCGCGCGGGCATTCCGCCGGGGGCGGTGGTGACGAAGCTCGACGACCGTCCGATCGATTCGGGGAACGCGCTCGTCGCCGCGGTCCGCTCACACCAACCAGGAGACAAGGTGAAAGTCACCTACACCGATGACCAAGGCAACAACGCCAAGACCGTCGAGGTGACCCTCTCCGGCGCGCCCGCGGAGGGCGGCCGGTGATCCGCGCGGTTCCGGCAGGCCGGTCCCGGCTGATCGAGGTCGACGCCGACGTTCTCGGCGCGGCCGCCGAGTTGCTCGACGCAGGCGCTACGGTGAGCACCATGGAAATCGATGCTCCTGTGGCGGGGCGTGCTCTGGTGGTGGTCGTCGACGATCGAACGGCGCATGGAGGTGTTGACTCGCTCGGTCCGCTGGTCACCGAGCTGCTCACCGAGGCGGGTTTCCTCGTGGACGCGTCGGTGTCGGTGCAGGCCGACGAGGTGGAGATCCGCAATGCGCTCAACACCGCGGTGATCGGTGGCGTCGATCTGGTGATCTCCGTCGGCGGCACGGGAATGTCCCCGCGTGACGTGACGCCGGAGGCCACCTCTCAGGTGCTCGACCGCGAGTTGCCCGGAATCAGCGAGGCCCTTCGTTCCTCCGGCCGGGTGGCCGGCTCGCTGGACGCGGGTCTTTCCCGCGGTGTCGCCGGCGTGTCCGGCAGCACCCTGGTGGTCAACCTGCCCGGCACCCGGTCCGCCATCCGGGACGGCATGGCGACTCTCGGCCCGCTCGCGAGCCGGGTGATCGGCGAGCTCTCCGGATTGGTCGAATAATCCCCGCCCCTACTCCCGCCGAGAACCCTCGCCCGGCCGCGCGCCGGGCGAGGGATGCCGCGCGCCTGGCGAAGATCTTCGGTGACACGCTGCCCGAGACCACCGGCGACGAGCGCGACGACCGTGAGGACACCCGGTCCGGCGACGAGTGGCTGCGCGGCCAGGTGCCCCCGCATCACGGCTGAGACCGTTATCTACGTAGTAGCTACGTACCAGGTGTGGCTCCGCTTCGTTATCTTCCGGTGATCGATTCCGGGTGAAAGTAACCCTGACGAGATACTTGCGGCTGCGTCCGCGTATCGGATCAGTGGCGCTCCTGTGCTGGCCGAACGGATAATTTGCCCGGTCCGGCTGTAGCGAGCCTGCATTTATGCACGTCAAGCCATATTCAAATGCGCGCACCTGTGATGTAGATCACTTTGAACTTTACGAAACCCCGCGTTGCGTGCCTCGTTATGGAACGTTTAATCTCCCCATCGAGCCAATTGACGAATGGACCCCACAGGCCCGGGAACCGGCGTTACACGAAGCCGTTCGGCGGAACTCGGCTCGGTTCCGTCGTCAGCTGGTCCGTTGCGCCGAAATAACAACCGGTTACACATCGGCAACAAAGGAGCGACACACTGAGCTGGGCCTGAGAGGACCACTGTCCAGCCTCGATGGTCGAGGTTGACTGTTTGAACCTGATGAGGGGAAGTATGAGCGAGAACCGCACCACAGGTCTGCGCCGCGGTGCCCGCGCCGCGGGCCTCGGCGCTGCCGCGGCTGTTGCCATGGGCCTGCTTTCGACCGGCGCTGCCAACGCCGACACCTTCGTGCCGTTGCCGGACGGCCAGAAGGTGGGACCCGGCGTGACGATCACCCGGAACGGAGAGCGGGCCGTGATCTCGCCGTCGCTGGCCGCCAACGGCGCCGGGCGCGTGGTCTGGGTTTCGGGCAACGCGGTCGCCGACGTCACCGTCACCCCCGAGGGGGAGATCGGCCCGAACAATGGTCCGACCGGAAACCCCGGAACCAACAACTCCTCGACGCACGGCGCGTCGCAGCTGAGCACCGGTTACATCGTCGGCTGCCAGGTCAGCATCGCCGACGACGCGATTTCCGCCGGTGTGTCCGGCAGCGTGAACCTCAGCGGCGCCAGTGCCGGTGGTTCGATCGGTATCAACCTCGGTCCCGGTGAGGTCAAGTTCGTTCAGATCGACTACAAGGACATCCTCAAGCCCGGCGTGTACTCCGTCGAGTACCAGGACGCGGAGATCCAGATCCAGGGCTGCGCGGGTTACGCGCAGGCGCGTTCGTACACGGTCGTCGAGATCATCGGCGATCACTACTCGAAGACCACCCTCTACGGGATGCCGTTCAGCATCGGCTGACGTCTGTCGAATCCAACGAACCATCCTCCCGCTGAAGCGACTCAACCCTCGAGGGATATCAACCATGATCAACCGTAAGAACCTGGCGCGGATGGCCGGCGTCGGCGCCGCTGCCACCATTGCCATGGGACTGTTCTCCACCGGTGCGGCCAACGCCGACACCTTCGTTCCGCTGCCGGGCGGCGAGCTCACCAAGACGCTGTCGGATGGCACTGTCGTGACTATTCGTCTGGCCGGTGAGTCGGCCAATATCAACCCGTCCATGGGTTCGACGCCGTTGCACCGTAATGCGTGGGTGTCGGGTAGTGCGCAGGTCGAGCTCTCCGGTGCGGCCGGGGGCAAGATCTTCCCGGGTTACACCGTTGGTTGCCAGGTGAACATCGCCGGTGGCGGTGCCACCGGCGGCGTGGACGGCAACGTGGACTGGAGCGACGGACAGAACGTCACCGGCGGCGTGGGCGCCAACTCGGGCGGCAACCTGTCGTTGGGTCCGGGCCAGGCGAAGTCGTTCTATGTGCTCGATCTGGAGCAGGCCGATGACTTCGGTAACGAGACGCACAAGACGCGTAATGCGTTCAAGGGCACCAGTGGTTCGGTGACGTGGGCCGATGAGACCATCGGTTTGAACGGTTGCGGGGGCTACGCGCAGGCGCGTGCATTCGTGAGTGTCGAGGTCGAAACCGACAACGTCATCACCTGGGTGACGTTGTGGGGAGCGCCGTTCAGCCTCGGCTGATCTCGGATATCCCCTCACGCAATGCGAACGGGCCTGTCGCCGTCACGACAGGCCCGTTTCGCGTATGTCCCGCCAACGCTGTCAGTGGGTCAGTGGAAGACGACGGTGAGCGCGGTGCGCAGTGACGCCCCGGCCACGGCGGTGGCGTGCTCGGCGTCCATCGCGACCAGAACCACGCGTTCGGCGGCTGTACGTCCGTCGCCCACACCGGAGACCAGAATGACGACGGCATCGGTGGCAAGCGTGCGGGCCGGGCGGCTACCGGGTCCGCTCGCGTCTTCCGCGCCGATCACGTCGACGCGATCGCCCGCGCGCAGGATGTCGGCGACCGCCGTATCGGCCAGGCGGACGGGCACGATCCTGGCCTCGCGCGCGCCGGTGGCCGCCGCGGCCGAGCGCGGACCGACGACGCGCAGGTCGGTGAGAATCTCGCCCTGACGCACCGCGCTGGTCAGCGTCGCGCCGATGAGGGCGGCGGGATCGGTGACCGCGCCCGCGGGCAGTGTGCCCGCCTCGCGCGGCGCGGAGCGCAGGTCACCTGCCTGCAGAAGTCGTCCGGGCGCGAGATCGCGGCCCGCGACGACGACCGGCGTGCGTTCCGTGTGCGGGTCACCACGGAGGAAGAGAAACGCCGCGAGCGCGGCGAGAGCGGCGGCGGCCAGCCGCCGGACCAGCACGATGTCGGCCCAGGGCGGTCGCTGCCACCCGGAAGGATTCCAGCCGCCGCGGCCGAAGTCGGCGAATGCGCGAGTCATGGCCGGATCCTATGGCCGGACGTGCACTCACCCGGCCCGGATCACCGGGGGCTGTGGATAGGGTGACCGGCTGTGGAAAACCGTCGAATCAGCTGGCCACGGCCGTGCTGGTGGACGCGGCGGACCCGCTCGACGACCCGGAGTCCGAAGACGAACTCGAGTTGCTGCTGTCGGACTTGGCGGGCTCGCTGGCGGTGGAGGAACCACCGCGGCTGTCGGTGCGGTAGAAACCGCTGCCCTTGAAGACGATGCCGACCGAATTGAACAGCTTGCGCAGCTTCCCGGAGCACTCCGAGCACACGCTCAGCGCTTCGTCGGAGAAGGACTGAACGATGTCGAAGCGGTTGTCACACTGGGTGCACGCATACGAGTAAGTAGGCACAGGATCCTCCGCGGTGTTCGTCGATCTGGCACTCTACAGCCGACAGTGCCAACACCGCCAATCGGTGTTTCATTCCTCAGGGTAATCGTCGCCGAGTCGTCGCAGGCCACCGCGCGGCGTGAGCGCCCAGCCCATGCGCAGATCGTGCGGTTCCTCGGGCAGCCGGTCGAGCAGCTCGTCGTCCCGGACGACCGCGACCAGCCGGGCGTCCGGCCGCGCGGCGGGCAGCGTGCGGTCGTAATAGCCCGCACCGCGGCCGAGCCGCACACCACGGCGATCCACCGCGAGCGCGGGGACCAAGATGAGCTCGGCCCTGGCCACGGTATCCGGCGGCAGCACGGCCCCGATGGGCTCCAGCAGTCCGTAGCGGGCCCGGCGCAGCGCGTCCGCGCCGGTGTACTCCGCCCAGCTCAGCGGCCCGGGCGGGCCGGTGACGGGCAGCAGCACCCGCGCGCCGTCGGCGAGCAGCGCGTCCAGCATCGCTGTGGATCCCGGTTCGCCGGCGACCGGCACATACGCGCAGACCCACCCGTGCGCGTCCAACGTGCCGACCGCAACGGCCAGGGCTAACGCCTCCTTTTCCCGCTCCGTGGCGCTCATCACACCTCGGCGGGCGACCAGTTCGATGCGCCATGCATGTTTATCGCGCTCGCCGGGCATCTCCACAGTGATCACCATAGGCTCACCGCGGGACCGGGGCCGGCGCGACGCCGACCCGGCGGCGTGATGGATGGATAGGGTATGCGTATGACAGCAAAGGCCGGAAAGCCCGGTGACGCCTCGGTGGTGTCGTGCTTCCGCACGGCCGTGGTGCCCGCGGCCGGGCTCGGGACACGGTTCCTGCCCGCGACCAAGACGGTGCCCAAAGAACTTCTTCCTGTCGTGGACACCCCCGGCATCGAGCTGGTGGCCGCCGAGGCGGCCGAATCAGGCGCCGAACGGCTGGTGATCGTCACGTCTCCGGGCAAGGACGGCGTGGTCGCGCACTTCGTCGAAGACCTGGTCCTGGAGAGCACGCTGGCCGAGCGCGGCAAGTACCAGCTGCTGGAGAAGGTGCGCAAGGCGCCGGGGCTGCTCGACGTCACCTCGGTCGTGCAGGAGGAGCCGCTGGGGCTCGGTCACGCGGTGGCCCAGGCCGAACAGGCGCTCGACGACGACGAGGACGCCATCGCGGTCCTGCTGCCCGACGACCTCGTGCTGCCCCGCGGCGTGCTCGACGTGATGTGCCGGGTGCGCCGCAAGCGCGGTGGAACGGTGCTGTGCGCCATCGACGTCCCCAAGGACGAGGTCAGCGCGTACGGCGTGTTCGACGTGGCGCCGGTGCCGGACGCGGTGAATCCGAACGTGCTGCGCGTCAAGGGAATGGTGGAGAAGCCCGCGCTCGCCGACGCGCCGTCGACGTTCGCCGCCGCGGGCCGGTACCTGCTCGACCGCGCGATCTTCGACGCGCTGCGCCGCATCGAGCCCGGCGCGGGCGGTGAATTGCAGCTCACCGACGCCGTCGCCCTGCTGATCGCCGAGGGACATCCGGTTCATGTCGTGGTGCACCGTGGGTCGCGCCACGATTTGGGCAACCCGGGCGGTTATCTTCGTGCTGCGGTCGATTTCGCACTGGAACGAGAGGAATACGGCCCCGCCCTGCGGGAGTGGCTGCAGCACCGCCTCGGTCCGGACTGGGATCCGCAGCTGACGACCGACGACTGACGGACCCGGCCGGGGGTTTCGCCGAGCCTGGACCGTCGGGTACGAATGATGGTTCACCGCGGTGCGCGCGAATGCGCTTGCGCCGCGGCGGGATTGCGCGTGCCCGCGCAGGCGAGGTCGGATGGAGTGCGGAGAAATCAGGAAGGGCTGGATGCGCTCGGTTGAGGATCAGCAGATCAAGGTGACCGCCGCGGCAGTCGCGCCCCGGCCGGTCCGGGTCGCGATTTCCGAGGCCCAGGGCCTGCTGTGCGCCGAGGACGTGGTCACCGAGCGGCCGTTGCCCGGCTTCGACCAGGCCGCCATCGACGGTTACGCCGTGCGCAGCGTCGACGTCGCCTCGGCCGGGGCCGACATCCGCGACGAGGCGGGCGATCTCGTCGACCTGACCCTCCCCGTGGTCGGCGAGGTGGTTGCCGGTTCGCGCCAGCCGATCCGCCTGCAACCGCGCCAGACCGTCCGGGTGGACACCGGCGCCCCGATGCCTACCCTCGCCGACGCGGTGCTCCCGTTGGACTTCACCGACGGCGGGCGCGCCAGGATCAAGGTGTACGAGCCGGTGCGCTCCGGCGACTACGTCCGGCGGGTCGGTGACGATGTCCAGCCCGGCGACGTCGCGGTGCGCGCGGGCACCATCATCGGCGCCGCGCAAGTCGGTCTGCTCGCCGCGGTCGGCCAGGACAAAGTACTGGTGCACCCGCGCCCGCGACTATCGGTGCTCTCGGTTGGTGGCGAGCTGATCGATATCGACCGCACACCCGGTCCCGGCCAGGTCTACGACGTGAACTCCTACGCGCTGGCCGCGGCCGCGCGGGACGCTGGCGCGGACGTGAACCGCGTCGGCATCGTGAGTTCGGATCCGCGCCGGTTGCGTGACGTGATCGAGGGGCAGTTGGTGCGCTCCGAGGTGGTCGTCATCGCCGGCGCGGTCGGCGGGTGGGCCTCCGAGCAGGTCCGGGAGGCGCTCGAAGGGCTCGGGGAACTGGAGATCACCCGCGTGGCCATGCATCCCGGCTCGGTGCAGGGCTTCGGCCGGCTCGGCCGCGACGAGGTGCCGACTTTCCTGCTGCCGTCCAACCCGGTCGGGGCACTGGTGGTTTTCGAGGTGATGGTGCGGCCCCTGATTCGAATCGCTCTGGGGCGCAGGCATCCCATGCGCCGGATCATCAGCGCGCGCACCATCACGCCGATCAGTTCCATGGCCGGGCGCAAGGGCTACCTGCGCGCGCAGCTCATGCGGGACGAGGCGACCGGCGAGTACCTCGTGCAGCCGCTCGGCGGCGGGAACTCGTCCTCGCACCTGCTCGCCACGCTCGCCGAAGCGAACAGCCTGATCGTGATCGATCCGGACGACACCGAGATCCGCACCGGTGACGAAGTTCAGGTCGCCTTCCTCGCGCAGCGCGGATGAGTCGTGGACGCGATGAACGTTTTCCGGGTCACGCAGCATCCGGGGTGGCCCGCACGACTCGGCCCGGTCCGGGCGGCCGCGGGACAGGTGACCTTGCGCCCGGTGCGTTTGCGTGACGCGGCGGCTTGGAGCCGGATCCGGTTGCGGGACCGGGCCCATCTCGAGCCGTGGGAGCCGACCGGCCGCGGGGCGTGGGAGGCGCGCAATCACGCCTCCAACTGGCCCTCGCTGTGGTCGAGCTTGAAAGCAGAGGCCCGGCGCGGCGCGATGATCCCGCTCGTGATCGAAGTGGACGGGGCATTCAGCGGGCAGCTGACCATCGGCAATATCGTGCGTGGCGCACTGCGCTCGGCTTGGATCGGCTACTGGGTGGCCAAAGATCTCAGCGGGCAGGGCGTCGCGACCGCAGCGCTGGCGCTCGGCGTCGACCACTGCTTCGGACCGGTAGGTCTGCACCGGATCGAGGCCACCGTGCGACCGGAGAATCTGGCCAGCCAAGCGGTGCTGCGGAATGTCGGTTTCCGGGAGGAGGGGCTGCTGCGGCGCTACCTCGACGTGGACGGCGCCTGGCGGGACCACCTGCTGGTCGGCATGACCGTCGAGGAAATCGCCGGAACGGTCCTGGACCGGATGGTGCGAGAGGGGCGCGTCACCCTCCAGTAGAACCGGCCACCGAACCGCGGTGGCGTTGGTGGAAATGTGACAGGTGTGGCGGATGAGCACGGCGCGCCTGCCGGAACTTGGTGCTACCCGGAATTAGCCTACGGACGTCGATGGTGCGTCTTGCGTCATCGGCAGGGAGCCTGCGAGGGGACCGGCGTCCACGCCGCTGCGCGGACGGGAGCCGGCCGAGCGCGGGGCGTGTGACGCACCGCTCGCGGGCCGAGCCGGACAAATCCTGGCGGGACGGAGGTGCTGACGCGATGCCGAATTCGATCCTGTGGATCGGTCTCGTCGTGCTCTGGGTCTTCGTTCTGTTCCCGATTCTCGCCGACCGCCACCCCAGAATCCGGCGGACCACCGACGCCGCGCTGGCCACCAGAGTCCTGCACCGCGGCGGAGGCAAACGACGTCTCAGGAAAGGCCCGGCCGCCGGGCACGAAACCGATCCGAACTGGCGGCCCCGCCGCGTACCGAGAGAGCATTCCCACAGCGATGATGCGGAGGACCGGATGACGACACCGGCCGACGAGCCCGTCACCGAGACCGACGAGGAGAACCCGCCCGCGGCCGACGACACCGCGGCATACGACATCGCTGACGCCGAAACGGACGACGCCGAGGCCGACGACCACGCGCCCGCCGCACCGGACGACGACGAGTCGGAAGACGACGAAGCCGCCGAAGTCGCTGCGAAGATCGACGCGGAGACCGATGATGACGGCGTGGGCGCACACCACCCGGAGCCGGTCGCGGCCAGAATCCCGCCTGCGCGCTCCACCGTGCCCGCCCGCGTGGACTACGACGCGTACGACGACTACGACGATTACGACGACGCCGACCCGATGGAACCGGATTTCGTCCCCACCCGCCGTGGCCGCGGCGGCTACGACCCCGAGGCCGATGCCATCGCCCGCGCCGCCCGCTACACCTTCCGGCAGCGCGCCGTGCTGGGCCTGCTGCTGGCCGCCATCCTGTCCGGCGCCCTCGCGTTGGTACTCACCCCGCTGCTGTGGTGGGCCTGCGGACTCGCCGTCACCGTGCTGGTGACCTACCTGGCCTATTTGCGCAAGCAGGTGCGGATGGAGGAGGAGATCCGCCGCAGGCGCGCCGCCCGCCTCGGTCGCGGCCAGCAGGGGGAAGCCGATCCCCGCACGCGACGCGGCCGCGCCCCGCAAGGCGCGATGGACCGCGACACCGCCCGCGCCCTCCGCCGCCGCTCCACCCTGCTCGAGCCCGACGACGAAGACCCCATGTTCGCCCACCTCGACCCCTTCGACCCCGCCACCGCGCGCGCCCTGCGCACCCGCACAAACAGCGACATCCGCCGCGCCGCCGGCGCGTGATCCCAACCATCCGCGCAGGTCACAGCACCGATTCGGAGTCTGGCACCATGGCCTGATACAGTGTCACAGCGCGGTTCCCCGGAGCCGCACGGGGCTATAGCGCAGTTGGTAGCGCGTCTCGTTCGCATCGAGAAGGTCAGGGGTTCGATTCCCCTTAGCTCCACGCATCGCAGGCTCATGCTCATAGAGAGCATGAGCCTTTTGCGTTCCGCGTGTTATGTGGGATGCAACCTCTCCGCCTCGCCCGGCGGGCTTCGCCGCCGGACCCCCGCGCTTGCCAGTCCCGGTGCCGCGTCCCGGATTCCCTCGTTCGTGGTCGCGTTGGGGGCGGTCATGGTTCGCTTCCGCGATGCGCACTCGTGGAAGGTCGCGCTGGTGAGCGTGGCGCGGCCACTCCTTGGCTCTGTCAAACCGGACTGCTGCTCGCGGCGCGGCGGCAAACGCGACGTACCGATGCCGTCGTCTCGCGGCCTAACGCGTTGGCAGCAGGTTGAATGCCGCTACGTGTTTCGGTTTGACCACGAGGAAATGCTTGACGTCCAATGTTGCGACGGACCCCGCACCTAGGCGTTCCGCAACAGCGATGACCGAGGCGTCCACAGCGCCGAGCGGCAAGTCGGCGTAGGTGAGGATCAATTCGTGTATCCGCCGCAAGTCGCCTGACGTCAATGGCTCCAATGACAGGTCACCGTCGCGGAGCGCTGCGATGAAGAGGGCCTCCGAATGCGTGCCACTGCGTTGTTCGAGGAGATAGCACACCTCCGTGAGCACTGGCGCAGGGACAACCAACGGACCCGGTGCTGATTCCAGTAACCGCGCGCACTCGGCGTGCCGATTGTCGCGTTTGTTGATAGCGGCGACGATCGGACCGGTATCGAGAATCAGCACTCGATGCCGCCCAAGCCCTCACGAGCCAAGTCTCCAGACCTTTCCGCCAGCTCCGGTTCGGCGTCGAGCGTGCCGATGAATCCCAGCGACCTGCGGCGTAGCGTGAATTCTTCCGAGCTTTTCCCGGCATCATGTGCGATGCCCAGTGCGCGCACAACCTTGTTGACTGCCTGCAACAGTTCGGTGTCCTCGGTGCCGATCTGCTCAGGTTCGGTCACCAGCAGCCTCAGCCGTCGGGCCTGCGCCGGAGACAACCGGTCCACCATGTGGTGGATCGCCTCGTAGTCATGGGCTGCTGTCACGCCTCGAGTTTACTGGGCATCGCCCAGAGACGAGGCAAACATTCAAGGCCGAGACCGCTGCCGAAGAACTCTGATCGCCATGGTGATGGCGATTCGGCCGGGGCGGGCGTGGCAATTCGGTCGCCAACTTCATCGACGCCATGGAGCAGATACGGCGTCGGGCAACGAGGATTCTCTGGTCCAGTTCAGATCGTTCGTCAGGGTTATCGACACCCCGTAGGCGCACCAATCGGTATGAACTCGCCGCAGTCAGGCGATCGCCGTGCGCAAAGCGAACCAGCCCGTGGTCGGGTCGGCGAAGCCGTGGTAGGTGAGGCGGACGCGTTGGTCTACCTCGAACAGGCGGTAGACGGCGAGCATGGCGCGGGAGGTTGCTTCCTGTTGGAAGTCGTCGATGCGGCGGTAGCCGATGGGGTGTTCGGGGAGTAGGGCCAGGCGGATCAGTTCGGCGGGGTCGCTGACATCCAGGCCCATCGGGGCGGCGGCGGTGATGTGGTGGTCGTGCAGGATGGCGTGGATTCGGTGTGGGTCGGGGCGGTCGGTGTGGAACACCTGGAGTTCGGTGCGGACCCCTCGGCCGGGGGGAGCCGGCTCGCTCTGGACCAAGTCGATGAGTTCGGCGTCAGGAGTCGGGGCGCCGGTCTCGTCGGAGAGCGGGGCCTGTTCGAGCAGGTGCAGCATGTTGCCGCCGGGGATCAGTGGCTCCGGGGACAGGAACAGGGTGACCGTGGGGCAGACGCAACCCTCGCCGAGTAGACACACGCGCATATGGAACGGATCGGGCATGCGGCCCTCCTCCATGAAACCGGGCCGGATGTACCGGCCCATGCCGGATCGGGACTTCGAGTTATGCCGATCGTGGAGTTGCCGGAGCCCTTCGACGGTCGACCGTGCCGCAGTTCCCCAGTCTAGGAGCCGGGCACCGCCGCCGCATCGCCATCAACCGCCTACTTTCGCGAAACTGCCCCGGCATGCTCGCGCTGCCGGGTGATCGCCGGTCTCCCCAGGCGCCGATCCCTGCAAGTCGTTCTCGTTCCGTCCGCATACCGCGATGCGATGACTGCCGGGCAGCTGTTCCGGATTTGCTCAGCCGTGCTGGTGGCAGAGGGAGAGGGCTTTGGTCCGCATGGCTCCGAGGCTGATCTTGTCGTTTCCCGCGCCGGTGGCGCGCAGGGGTTCGATGTCGGCCGCGCCGGCGTCGGACGCGTTGCCGTTCAGAGCGTAGGCGGTGCCGTCCGGGGCGATGAACACGGCTTGATCGCCGGGACGGCATTCCAGGGTGCCGTGATCGATGGTCAGCGGCCACAGGTAGCCCAGGTTTTCGCTGCGGATGGCCTGACTGTTGGAGATGGGTGGTGGGAGGGGCGACGGTGTCGGGTGTGCGGGGTTCTTCGGTCCCGAGCCGCCGCCGCATGCGCTGGACGCCAGAGCGCCGGCGATGAGACATGTGAGCAGTGCTCTGCGGCCTCTTCCCGGTCGAGTACCGCTATCGGTGCGTCCTGCTGACACGGCCATCCGAGTCTCCCCCTCTGCGGTCGCGCTGTCCCCCTGCGCTCGGCAGGCAGCTTACTGACCGAAGCCACTGTAGCGCCAGGGGTTTGGTGCCGCTGCGACTCCACCACGCCCGACAAGAGGACTTCGACGACATCGGTCGAGTGCAGTGGGTCAGCGGATCCGGATCTCCACCGTGGGAGCTGACATATGGGGGTAGTCGGTGGTCACGTCGGCCTGCACCCGCCCCCGGCCGGTGGGCAGGGCGGCGAAGGCAGGCCGCCGTGTTTCCGGGCCCGCGCGACCGCGCGAGTGCTTAGCATCGGAGCGTGGAGCGAGGATCGTTGCTGAAGGCGCGGGCCGGCGGGAAACTGCACGGCGGAAACCACGGGATCGCCCCGGAAGACGTGGTCGCCGCGCAGCGGGCCCGCATGCTGGTGGCGATGATCGAGTCCGCCGCGGACAAGGGGTACGCGGCGGCGACGGTGGCGGATGTGCTGAAGCGGGCCGAGGTCTCGCGGATGACCTTCTACCAGCATTTCGCGAACAAAGAGGCGTGTTTCCTCGCCGCCTACGACATGGCTGTGGAGATCGTGATGACCCGCATCGCGGGCGCGCTCGCGGGCGAGGGCACTCCGCTCGAACGGGTGGATCGCGCGCTCGACGCGTACTTCGCTACCTTGGCGCAGGAGCCGCAGGTCGCGAGGGTTTTCCTGGTGGAGGTGTACGCGGCGGGAAGGCCGGTGCTGGAGCGGCGGCTGGCGGCCCAGGCCGCGTTGGTGGACGGGTTCGCCGCCGCGCTCGGGGCGGCCCGGCCGCATCAGCAGCTGGTGGGCGAGGCGGTGATCGGCGCGGTCGTGTCGTTGGCGACCAATCGCGTCGTCGCGGGCGACTTCGCCGCGCTCCCCGGGCTGCGCGAGCCGCTGATGTCCGCGCTGATCAGGAATCTGGTGTGAGGCCGGACAGCCGTCCGGCGACCGCGGGCAGCCGATCGATCATCGCCACGGTGTAGTCCGCGAGCAGCGCGATCAGCCCGGCCCGGTCGACGTCGAGTCCGCCGTCCAGCCAGACCAGCACCAGTTCGGCCGCACCGCCGGTGATCAGCTGGGAGGTCGCGGCGATCGCGGTGTCCTGTCCTTCGGGCAGTTCGAGCACGAGACGGGTCTGCTCGATGATGACGTCGGCGACCTGGCGCATGCCCGCGAACCGGCTGCGCATCAGCGCCTCGTCCCCGTAGGTCTGGGCGAACGCGACCTTCGCCCGCCGCGGGTCGTCGGTGAGTTCCACGATGAGGGCCGCGACTCCGGCGCGGATCCGGTCGCCCGGCGTGCCCGCGGTCTCGGCGATCGCGGCCTTCGCCCGGTCGAGCGCCGCCTGCTGGATCTCGACCAGCACGCCGGAGGCGAGTGCGTCGAGGTCGGGGAACGCTTCGTAGAAGAATCGCGGGCCGACCTTGGCCTGCTCGCACACGCCGCGCACGGTCAACGCCGACAACCCCTGGGTGCCGATGATGTCCAGGGCCGCGTCGAGCAGCCGCCTGCGCCGATCCTCGCGGCGCTCGGCCGTGGAGGCTCCGCGGTAGGTGCCGCTGACGGTACGGGTCACCCCGTCAGCTTGGCACAGCCGCTATTGGGAAACAAACGTTTACGGAAACGGTTGTTTCCTATATCGTCGGACCATCGCAGAGTCGCGAAGGGAAGACGGCCATGAGTCTGCTTGTGCCCCAGTCGATCAACGAGGTCTCCGGCACGGTCCGCCAGGCGCGGGTCACCTGGGCGTGGCACGCGCAGCGGGCAGCTGCGCGGCTGATCGCGTCCTACCCGGCGCCGGTGCGTCCGCTGGCCGATCCGCCGCCGGGCAGCGGGCTGAAACCCGTGCCCGGCGACTTCGGGCCCCCCGGGATCGGTTACACGCTGAACGCGCTGGCCGATCCGATCCGGTTCGCGCGCAGCAGGTTCGATCGCTTGGGCCCGGTGCAGTGGATGGGCATGCTCGGTCGGCGGATGGTCACCATCGGCAGTCCGGAGGGGTACGAGGCGGTGATGCTGGACCGGGACAAGGTGTTGTCGGCGCAGCGCGGCTGGGAGTGGCTGATCGGCCCGTTCTTCCGCGGCGGACTGCTGCTGCGCGATTTCGACGAGCACCTTTTCCACCGGCGCATCATGCAGCAGGCCTTCACCCGGCCGCGATTGATCGGCTACCTGGGCCTGACCACGCCGCGAATCACCCGTGGCATCGCGCGGTGGGAACCCGCCGACGACTTCCGCGTCTACCGCGCGATCAAGGAACTGCTGCTCCAGCAGGCCACCGAAGTCTTCGCGGGCGCCGAACTCAGCGCGGACGCGGCACGGCTGGAGCGCGCCTTCGAGGACGCGGTGCGCGGAGGGGCCGCGCTGATCCGGGCGAACGTGCCGGGCGGAGTGTGGGCCCGCGGCATGCGCGGACGCCGGGTGCTCGAGGAGCACTTCCGCCGGGAGTTGCCCGCCAAGCGCGCGGGCGGCGGCGACGACCTGTTCAGCGTCCTGTGCCGGGCGAGCACCGCCGACGGCGAGACCTTCACCGACGCCGAGGTGGTCGAGCACATGATCTTCGTGATGATGGCCGCCCACGACACCAGCACCATCGCCGCGTCCATGCTCGTCTACGAGCTCGGCAGGCATCCGGAGTGGCAGGAGCGGCTGCGCGCGGAATCCGTCGCGCTGGGCAAGCCCGCGCTGGGCTACGACGATCTCGATCGCCTGCCCTCGCTCGACCTCGCGTTCAAGGAGGCGCTGCGCGTCTATTCGCCGGTGGCCCAGCAGGTCCGCGAAACCATCGCCGACACCGACATCCTCGGTTACTACCTGCCGAAGGGGACGTTCATCCTGTGCGGCACGTACGGTCTCATGCGCAACGAGGCGTACTGGCACGATGCCGACACCTTCGACCCGGAACGTTTCGCCGATCACCGCCGTGAGGACCGATCGCACCGCTTCGCGTGGGCGCCCTTCGGCGGCGGCGCGCACAAGTGCATCGGCCTCTACTTCGGCGGCATGACGGTGAAAGCAGTCGTGCACCAGATGCTGTTGCGGTACCGCTGGAGCGTGCCGGACGGCTACCAGGTGCCGCTGGTCGCCGGAACCGGCCCGGTGCCCGCCGATGGCCTGCCCATCCGGCTGGAACGGATCTGACCGATGCGGATCATCGCCGACCGCACCCTGTGCGCCGGGCACGGCATGTGCGAAGCACTAGCGCCCGACCTGTTCCGCGTCGGTGCCGACGGGATCGTCGCGCCGGCCGACACCGACGTACCGCCCGATCGGGAACTGCTCGAGCTGGTGGTCGACAGCTGCCCGGTCGGGGCGCTGCGCCTGGCCTGAGATCGCCGGGGCCCGTTTTGCCTCACCCGCGCTGGGTACCGCGAACTGCGATGCTCTGCCCATCGACGCGAGAGGACCGGTGAAACCCCATGGCCACCTGCGACACGTGCGGAAACGAGTACGACAAGACCTTCACCATCACCCGGGACGGCGAATCCGCCACCTTCGACAGCTTCGAATGCGCGATCAACGCCATGGCCCCGACGTGCACGCACTGTTCCTGCCGCATCCTCGGCCACGGGGTCGAGGCGCGCGGCGACTACTTCTGCTGTGCGCACTGCGCCCACGAAGCAGGTCATCCGGCCCTGGTCGACCACGTCTGAGCCGCCGGATCGAAGCGGCGGTGCACGACCGATCAGCCGCGCGGTGCGTGCCCGCGCCGCACCTCGAGCCCGGCGGCCGCCGCCGCGTCGGCGAGTACCGCCTCGAGCATGGCCGGAGTGAGCCGGCCGGTGAAGGTGTTCTGCTGGCTGACGTGATAGCAGCCGAACAGGTGCAGCGGGCGCCGGCCGGCGTCGGTCGCGGCCAGTTCCACGTGCGCGCCGTGGCCGAACTTCGGGCGCGGACGCGGTACTACCCAGCCCGCCCGGGCAAGCACCGGGAGCAGGGCCTGCCAGCCGAACGCGCCGAGTACCACCACCGAGCGCACGGTGGGGGCCAGCAAGCGCAATTCGGTGTCCAGCCAGTGACCGCAACGGTCTCGTTCCTCCGGCGTCGGCTTGTTGTCCGGCGGCGCGCAGTGCACCGGGGCGGTGATCCGGACACCGTGCAGGCGCAGGCCGTCGTCGCGGCTGACCGCGGTCGGCTGATTGGCCAGACCTACCGCGTGCAGCGCCGCGTAGAGCACGTCGCCGCTGCGGTCGCCGGTGAACATGCGGCCGGTGCGATTGCCGCCGTGCGCGGCGGGCGCGAGGCCGACGAGCAGCATCCGCGCGTCCGCCGGACCGAAGCCGGGGACCGGCCTGCCCCAATAGGTCTGGTCGCGGAAGGCGGCGCGCTTCTGTTTCGCGACGAGTTCGCGCCAGGCCACCAGGCGCGGGCAGGCGAAGCAGTCGGCGACCGTCGCGTCGAGTTCGGCGATGGTTCGGCACATGTCAGTACCGGCCGCCCGGATCGGTGGCACTGCCGGCGGGATGCTCGTACCGGTGTCCCGCGGCGGCGCGCCTGCGTCGGCCGGAGATCGGCGTCTCGGTCATCAGAACTCCGTTCGGTGGTGCCACGGGATGGGCGAACCGGACGATCGTGCCCACTGTGCCTCGGCGCGACCGGACGGCGCACTCGTTCGCCGACCGGTCCCGTCCGGACCGTACCGCTTCGGACATCTGTCCAGTTCAGCGGGGTGATCGTGCGGCACTTGGGGCCGATATGTGATCGGTACCACCCGGTCCGGGTTGGTAGCATGGCGTTTCCGACTGACCGGATGCGGTGGTTGACCTCCGGCTTCCTTCGAAAGAGTCTTTTCATGCAGTTTGAAATCGTCGAGCGGGACGAGACGTGGGTTGCCGGGCTGCCGGTACGCAGCCCCAAACGCGCGCTCGGGGAACTGCGGGACCGCGATCTGGAGGCCGCTTGGGCGGCGGTGCTGCACCAGGAACTCGGCGGGCCGCTGGCCAGCGCCTACACCGATTACACCGGTGAACTCGGCACCTACAACACCCAGATCGTCGGCTACCAGTGCGCGTCCTTCGACGACGTCACCCGCGGTCACCTGGTCGCTCGGCTGCCGCGCGGCGCCTATGCCCGGTTCTCCTCGGTCGGTAACTTCCCGCAGGTGATGACCGACCTGTGGACGCAGATCGCCTACGCCGAGGAGCACAACCAGATCAAACGCACCTACACCGGCGATTTCGAGTGTTATCCGCACGCCTACAAGATCGATCTGTACCTGGCGGTCGACGCGCGATGAGCTATGCGATCGTGGTGCGTGCCGAAGCGGTCTACGGCGGGCTGGTCGTCCCGCGCGTGCGCCCGAGCTTCAAGGTCAGCAACAGCGACCTGATCGAGTTCCTGAAGGACCGGCTGCGCGACCGGGCGGGCGAGGACCATCCGATGTACACGGTGTACGTGCCGGATCCGGCCGGGAACTACAACGCGGTGGTGTGCTTCGAGTACCCCGCTCCGGACGCCGTGCCGGTGGGCGACATCTTGGTGCGGGTGCCGAAAGGCGTTTACGCCCGTTTCGCGCCGAACGGCGACTATCACGATCCGGTGGAGGACGTCTGGGCGCAGGTCGACGACGCCACGGCCTCGGCCGAGATCACCCGTGCTTACCGTGAAGAGATCGAGATCTGGCACGGCCCGGAGTCGGTCGAGTTGTTCATTTCCATCCTCGTATAGCTTGCTAGACGGTAGCTACGCCAGAACCGACTGGTCTCCACGTTATTTACGGTATTGACTGCACAGGGTTTGACCTGCGAAGACATCGTATGTACCGCGGAGTTTTCGGGAAATTAGCCGGACGGCTGGTCAATTCCTGTCCGATGACGGATACTGCCCTGGGCAACTTCATCTCGGCGCAGGGCCGCGGGGGGCTGCATCGGGCTGGACTATCGCGCATGACAGCGCGGCGATGGAGTGGGAACAACATGACTGTGGATCTGATTGCAGTCGTGCCGAGGAACTCCCGTGGGCGGGGAGTGCTGCGGTATTACGACGCGCAATCCGAATGTGCGTTCTTTGTCTCCGAACCGAGCGTTCAGCCGGAGCTCTGGCACCGGTATCTGAACGGGGCGCTGGACGTTTACCGGCGTTTCGGAGTCGAACACGCACTCGAATACGACGCGGTCGCCGACGGTGGATCGACGTCGCTGTTCTTCACCGCCCTCGACGCCGAGGGCGACATGCTCGCGGGGGTGCGGATGCAAGGGCCCTACACCGATGCGCGGCAGGCGCACGCGCTGGTCGAATGGGCCGGTCAGCCGGGCGCGGACGCCTTGCACCGGATGATCGCCGACCGGATACCGCACGGCGTGATCGAGGCCAAGGGCGCGTGGGTCGCCCGGGACGCGGCCAACCGGGCCGAACTCGGCGCCGCCATCTCGCGCACGGTGCTGCACGCCGCGCGGCTGCTCGGCGCCCGCTACGGCTTCGCGACGGTGGCCTCCTTCACCGTGGCCCGGCACCAGGCGTGCGGCGCTGTGCCCGCCGAGCGCGTTCCCGCGGTGCCGTATCCGGACGAGCGTTACCGAACCGTCCCGCTGTGGTGGGACACTCGGAGTTACCCCGCGTTCGCCGAGGAAACGCAGCGGTCTCTCACGCAGGCCGAACAGGACGCGCTCGGCCTGCCCGCCGCGGCCGCGCCCGGCACGCGGTGCGGAATCGGCCGGGAGACGGAGGGCC
Source organism: Nocardia gipuzkoensis (assembly GCF_021183645.1). Classification (NCBI taxonomy): domain Bacteria; kingdom Bacillati; phylum Actinomycetota; class Actinomycetes; order Mycobacteriales; family Nocardiaceae; genus Nocardia; species Nocardia gipuzkoensis. The sequence goes on from NZ_CP089225.1 coordinate 3,956,140, forward strand.
GGCGCGGACATGGACGATGACCGGCCCCGAGTGGCGGACCACCGGCCACTGATCCTCGACCCGGCGGATCCGGAGGACGCCCGGATGCTCGCCGCACTGCGCGCGGACCCGCACATCGAATTCCGCGACCTGCGTGCGTCGTTGCACACCGAGCGCGCCAAAATGGTTGCCGCGCCGGATATTCCGGAGGGGCCCGAAGCGGATCGCTGGATCTACTACCCGTGGCGAGCCGCGGTGGTCGGATTGCCGGGGCCGCGAACTTTCCGGGCGATTCGGCTGGATCGCAATCGGAACAAACTGACCAGAGCCGAACAGGATCGTCTCGCCGAACGCACCATCGGGATCATCGGGCAGAGCGCGGGGCATGCGATCGCGCATCTGCTCGCACTCGAGGGCGTTTGCGGTGGATTGCGCTTGGCCGATCTCGACGAAATCGAGTTGTCCAATCTCAACCGGGTTCCGGGAACGCTGTTCGATATCGGCGTCAACAAAGCGGTGGTAACCGCGCGCCATATTGCCGAGTTGGATCCCTATCTGCCGGTGCAGGTCTTCGAGGCGGGAGTCGACGAGAATTCGGTGGACGAGTTCTTGGACGGTCTCGCGATCGTCGTCGAAGAATGTGATTCGCTCGATATGAAACTCGTGATCAGGGAGGCGGCGGCTCGGCATCGAATTCCACTGCTCATGGAGACCAGCGACCGCGGTTTGCTGGACGTGGAGCGTTTCGATCTCGAACCCGAGCGCCCGGCGTTTCACGGATTACTCGGCGACATCCGCGCGGCGGATCTGCGCGGGCTCTCCTCCAGGGAGAAGGCGCCGTTCGTGGTGAAGCTGCTCGGCGCCGCGGGGCTGTCGCCGCGGCTGGGCGCGAGCCTGGTCGAAGTCGGCGAGACGGTGACCAGCTGGCCGCAGCTGGCCGGTGACGTCGCGCTCGGCGCCGCCGGTGTGGTCGCCGCCGTCCGCCGCATCGGACTGGGGACGAAGCTGGATTCCGGTCGCGTCCGGGTCGACGTGGAACGGCACCTCGACGAGCTGGCCGACCCGCCGCCGAACGACGAGCCGATCTGGGCACCGGCGCCGCCCGAGCCCGCAGGCGGACCGATCGAGAGCGTCCTGGCCTGCGCGCAGCGGGCGCCGTCCGGGGGAAACATGCAGCCCTGGTCGTTGCGAACCAGGGAAAGTGAGATCTCGATCGAGCTGTCGCCCGAGCACAGCACGGCGATGGACATCGGCTATCGCGGCAGCGCCGTCGCGCTCGGCGCGGCTGTGTACAACGCGCGGGTCGCCGCGGCCGCACACGGGATTCTCGGCCCGCACGAGTTCGTCGAGGGCGCGCCGGGGTCCGGTCGTCTTCTCGCCCGTCTGCGGCTGGGGAACGCCCGAAGTGCCGATCTGGCCGCCGACTATCCCGCTGTCCTGCGTCGCGAGACCAACCGCAGGGTCGGCACCGGGGCCGGGCTGGCCGACGGGGTGCTCGACGCGCTCGCAGCGGTCGCCGAATCGGCGGGCGCGCGGGTGCGCGCGGTGGTGGATCGGCAGGGTATTGAGGAAGCTGCGTGTTTGCTGGCGGATTCCGATCGCATTCGCTATCTCACGCCCCGGTTGTACGAGGAAATGCTCGCCGAAGTTCGGTGGCCGGACGACGACCCGGACACCGGGATCGACGCACGCAGCTTGGAGTTGACCGACGACGAGTGGGCGGCATTCGAGATCACCACCCGCGCCGACGTCATGGCGCAGTTGCGATCGTGGTCGGGCGGCTCGGCGCTGGGGAAATACACCGCCGACCGGGTGCGGTCCAGCTCCGCCATTCTGGCGGTCACCTTCGAGGCGACCGACCCGCGATTGACCGACTATGCGGAGGCGGGCGCGGCCGTCGCGCGGGTTTGGGTGCGGGCCGAGCGCCTCGGATTGTGTGTGCAACCGATTTCGCCGGTATACCTCTACGCCCGACGCCATGCGGAACTTGCTGCGATTTCTCCCGACTTCGCGGATACACTAACGTCACTTCAGGGCCGTTTCCTGGACCTGCTGGAAGTGCCTGAGCATGAGACCATGGCGTTGGTGCTTCGCCTGAGCTACGCCTCCGCCGCCACCGTACGCAGCAGGCGGCGTCCCGTGCTCGGTGTGGACACCAGTAGTTAGCGCGATCGGAGACAATGTGCCACGGCGGACACTCGACTCGTTGGTGACCCAGGTCGCCTCTGAGCTCATGGGTGTGGACGCCACGACCATGGTCGCCGCCACCGAACGCGTGCTCGCTCAACTGGTTGAGTACTTCGACGTCGATTTCAGCTACGTGCGACACACCGACCGCGAACGTCGGGCAACCGTGCTCATCGCGGAGTGGCCGCACCGGCAGAACGTGCCCGATCCGGACCCGCTCGGCGTGATCTACTTCGACGGCGCCGACCCGGTGTTCCGGGCGCTGGAGAACGCCACCGAGCCGATGGTCGCGCGCCCGACCCCGGAATTCGCCGACTACCAGGAGACCGTCCGCCGCGGGTCCGGCATCGCCGGGGTGACCTCGGCGGCGGTGCCGCTGCTGTCGCGGGGCGAGCCGACCGGCGTGCTCGGGTTCGTCAAGTCGGGCGACCGCGAGTGGAGCAACCGCGAACTCAACGTGCTCACCGCTATCGCGGCGCTGTTCGCGCAACTACAGGCGCGGGTGGTGGCGGAGGAGCGGCTCCGATATATCGCCCTGCACGACGACTTGACCGGCCTGGCGAATCGACGCGCGCTGCTCGAGCACATGGAGGAGCGATTACGCTCCGGCAGCCCCGGCCCGGTGGCCGCCTTCTTCCTCGACCTGGACCGCTTGAAAGCCCTCAACGACTTCCTCGGTCACACCGCCGGGGACAACTTCATCCGCACGTTGTCGACGCGATTGCGGGAGAACCTGGACCCGAACGACATGATCGCCCGCCTGGGCGGCGACGAATTCGTCATCGTTCCGGCCAAGCCGATGGACGCGGTGGCCGCCGAATACGAGGCCAACCGCATCCAGCAGTTGATCGCCCGGCGCGTCACCGTCGGCGGCGAGTCCGTCAGCCGGGGCGCCAGCGTCGGCGTGGCGCTCGGCTTCCCCGGTGAGACCACCGTCGCCGATGTGCTGCGCCGCGCCGACCATGCACTGCTGTCGGCGAAATCGGGTGGCGGCAACGGCGTCGCGGTCTTCACCGACACCATGCGCGCTCAGTTCGAACTCCAAGACGACGTGGAGCTCAATCTGCGCGGCGCGGTGTCGGACGGCTCGCTGCTGCTGCACTTCCAGCCCGAGGTGGACCTGCGCACGGGCCGTATCGTCGCGTTGGAGGCGCTGGTCCGCTGGCTGCACCCGACCAGGGGCCTGCTGCCGCCCGCCGCGTTCGTCACCGTCGCCGAGGCCACCAACCTCGCCGGTGAGCTGGGGCGCTGGGTCATCCGCTCGGCCTGTGCGCAGTTCGCCGAATGGCGCCGCCGCGGGCTGGCGGGCAACGTGGTGATGCGGATCAACGTGTCACCGGTGCAGCTGGTCAGCCTGGATTTCGTCGAGCGCATCGAGGACATCCTGCGCCTGTTCGGCATCGACGGCAGCTCGGTGTGCCTGGAGATCACCGAGCACGTCGTGGTGCAGGACCTGGCCCGCACGCAGGTCACGCTGCGCGGGCTGAAGCGGATGGGCGTGCAGATCGCCATCGACGACTTCGGCACCGGCTACAGCTCGCTGTCGCATCTGAAGGCGCTGCCGGTGGACGCGGTGAAGATCGATCGCGGGTTCGTGCAGCGGCTCGGCGCCAGCACCGACGACCTGGCCATCGTGAAATCCATCATCGGCCTGGCCGGCTCGTTCGGGCTCGGCGTCGTCGGCGAGGGCGTCGAGACGGCGGTCGCCGCGCGCACGCTGGTCGGTCTCGGCTGCTACCGCGCGCAGGGCTTCCTGATCGCGAAGCCGATGCCCGCCGAGCAGGTCGAGGCGCACCTCGCCGCAGGCCGGATCCCGCTCGACCTCGATCTGCCCAGGGCCGGGCGCGGGCTGCCCGCGCTCTGAGACCGCGGCCGCAGCCGCGGTTATCCGGTTCTTTCACGGCCGTTCACGCACCGTTGGGCGCGGGTAACCCGATCCGCTGCACGATCGGCCACGTGCGCATAGTTCAGCTGGCGAACTTCTACGGCCCGCGTTCGGGTGGGCTGCGCACGGCGCTGCACCACCTGGGTGAGGGGTATGTGTCCGCCGGACACGATGTGGCGCTGATCGTGCCGGGACCGCGCCGCTCGGAGGAGATCCTGCCGACGGGGGTCGTGCGGATCACGCTGCCCGCGTTGGCCATTCCGGGGACCGGGGGCTACCGTGCCGCGGACCCGCGCCGGGTGGCCGACGTGCTCAACGGTTTGCGGCCCGACGTGCTGGAGGTGTCCGACCGGCTCACGCTGCGCGGCTTCGGTCGCTGGGCGCGGCGGCGCGACGTGACCGGCGTGATGATCTCGCACGAGCGGCTCGACCGGCTGCTGGGCCAGGTGCTGCCCGGCCCGGTGGCGCGCCGCTGCGCCGACGTGGCCAACCGGCACACCGCCACCGACTACGACATGGTCGTGTGCACCACCGAGTTCGCCCGCGAAGAGTTTCTGCGCATCGGCGCGGCGAACGTGGAGTTGGTCCCGCTCGGGGTGGACCTCGACCTGTTCAATCCGCATCGGCGCGATCGCAGGCTGCGCGCCGATCTCGGCGTGCCAGGTCATCCGCTGCTGGTGCACTGCGGCCGGTTGTCGGTCGAGAAGCGGGTGGACCGCAGCATCGAGGCGGTCGGCGCGTTGCGCGAGGCGGGCATCGAGGCGCGGTTGGTCGTCGCCGGGGACGGCCCGCGCCGGGACGCGTTGCAGCGGCGGGCTCGCGCGCTGGCCCCGCTGCCGGGCGGGGTGCCCGCCGTACATTTCACCGGATTCATCTCCGAGCGCGCGATGGTCGCCAAACTGCTTGCCACCGCGGATGTCTCGCTGGCACCCGGCCCGCACGAGACCTTCGGCCTCGCGGCACTGGAAGCACTCGCGGCGGGCACGCCGGTGGTGGCGAGCCGATCCTCGGCGCTGGCCGACATCGTGACCGCCGACTGCGGCGCGGTGGCCGCCGACCATCCCTCCGCCTTCGCGCGCGCGGTCAGCGACGTACTGGCCATGCCGCAGGCCGGCCGGCGCCGAGCCGCACGCAGCCGTGCCGAGCAGTTCACCTGGCCACGGGCCGTCGCGGGCATGCTCGCGGTGCTGGGTCGTTAGCGGCGTCGCGGCCGTCGGCTGGACTACCCTGCGGAGAACCGATTCGGCGATTCGAGATGGGATGCGCAGTGCTGGGTAGAGGTCGCGGGCGAGCGGGTCGAACAACGGTGCGCGAGGCGACGGTGCTGGTCACCGGTGCGGCGAGCGGCATCGGCCGGGCCACCGCGCTGGCCGCCGCCGGGGAGGGCGCCGAACTGGTGCTCACCGACGTCGATGCCGAGGGCTTGGACGCCACGGTGAGCGACATCCGCGCCTCGGGTGGCCGCGTCGCCCTCGCCGAGTCGCTGGACATCACCGACTACGACGCGGTGCGCGCCTTCGCCGACCGGGTGCACGCCGAACTCGGCAGCCTGGACGTCGTGATGAACATCGCGGGCACGTCGGTCTGGGGCACCGTGGAGAACCTGGAGCACAAGCACTGGCGGCGCATGGTCGAGGTCAACCTGATGGGCCCGATCCACGTCATCGAGACCTTCGTGCCGCCGATGGTGCGCGCGGGCAAGGGCGGTGCGCTGGTGAACGTGTCGTCGGCGGCGGGGCTGCTCGCGCTGCCCTGGCACGCGGCATACAGCGCGGGCAAATACGGCATCCGGGGTGTCTCGGAGGTGCTGCGCTTCGATCTGGCGCAACACGGCATCACGGTGCACCTGGTGGCGCCGGGAGCGGTGAACACGCCGCTGGTGCGCAGCGTCGAGCTGGTCGGAGTGAACAAGGAGGACCCGAAGATCAAGCGGCTCACCGCGGCATTCGCCGAGCACGCGGTGCCGCCGGAGCGGGTGGCGTCGGCCATCCTGCGCGGGATCGAACGCAACCGGTTCCTGATCTACAGTTCGTTCGACATCCGCTTCGGCTACTGGTGGAAGCGCAAGTTCGCGTTTCCCTACGAGTTCGTCATGCGCCGCACCAGCGCGCGCTTCAGCAGGCTGCTGGCTTCGACGGGCAGTTGAGCTGCACATCCAGCACGCGGGCGCCGGGGCCCTCCGCGCCGAGCCGGTCGTGCTCGTTGACCAGGCGGCAGGTGCCCAGCGACAGGCAGCCGCAGCCGATGCAGCCGGTGAGGCTGTCGCGCAGGCGGATCAGCTGGGTGATCCGGTCGTCGAGATCGGCGCGCCAGACGGTCGAGAGGCTCTCCCAGTCACGCCGGGTGGGGGTGCGGCCCTCGGGCAGCTGATCGAGGGCCGCCCGGATCTCGCTCAGCGGTATGCCGACGCGCTGGGAGATGCGGATGAAGGCCACGCGCCGCAGTGTCTCGCGGGCGTATCTGCGCTGGTTCCCGCTGGTACGTCTGCTCGTGATGAGCCCTTCGCGTTCGTAGAAGTGCAACGCGGAGACCGCGACTCCACTACGCTCGGAGAGCTGCCCGGGGGTCAGCTCTTTCGCCCGCCAATCAGCTGCTGTCGACATGCACGCTCCTCCCTATCACCTAAACAATACTTCAGGTTAGGGTGTGCCGGGGCCGGATTCGGTGATCGGCATCCGAAGCCGGGAATCGCGTGCCCTCCGGGCCGTGGCGCACTACGGTCTGATCATGGGAGCTGATGCTGTGTCCGCGCAGGAGGGTGCGCGTCTGGCCGTGACGTCCGAAGTCGGCACGCTGCGCACGGTGCTGTTGCACCGGCCCGGCAACGAGCTGCGCAGGCTGACCCCGCGCAACAACGATCAGCTGCTGTTCGACGGGATCCCGTGGGTGGAGCGCGCTCAGCAGGAGCACGACACGTTCGCCGACGTCCTGCGCGGCCGCGGCACCGAGGTGCTGTTGCTGTCGAAGCTGCTCGCCGAGACGCTCGAGGTCAGCGGCGCGGCCCGGATCCAGGGCATCTCCGCCGCGGTCGACGCGCGCAGGCTCGGCCACGCGCTGGCCGACGAGCTGGCCGCCTTCCTGCGCGGCGTGCCCGCCGTGGAACTGGCCGAAATCCTCATGGCGGGTATGACCTTCGACGAATTGCCGTTCGGGCCCGACGCCACCTCACTTGTCCGCCGCATGCACCACGGCGGCGACTTCGTCATCGATCCGCTGCCCAATCTGCTGTTCACCAGGGACTCGTCGTTCTGGGTCGGGCCGCGTGTCGCGATCACCTCCCTCGCGTTGCCCGCGCGCGGCAGGGAGACCTCGCTGACCGACCTCATCTACGCCTTTCATCCCCGTTTCCTCGGGGTGCGCCGCGCTTACGAATCGCATACCGCTCCGATCGAAGGGGGTGACGTGCTGCTGCTGTCGGAGGGCGTGGTCGCGGTGGGCGTAGGGGAACGCACCTCACCCGCGGGCGCGGAAGCCTTGGCGCGCAGCCTGTTCGACGACGACCTCGCGCATACCGTCCTCGTGGTGCCGATCGCGCAGACCCGCGCCACCATGCACCTGGACACGGTGTGCACCATGGTCGACGCGGATGCCGTCGTGATGTACCCCGCGGTGCGGGAGTCGCTGTGCGCCTTCACGATCCGCAAGGAGGCCGACTACGGCGGGCGACTCGGCAGCGGCCGGGTCAGCATGCGCGGGCCCGATCCGTTCCTGCCCGCGGCCGCGGAGGCGATGGGCATCGGCAAACTACGCGTCATCGACACCGGGCTGGACGGCGTCACCGCGGAACGCGAGCAGTGGGACGACGGCAACAACACCCTCGCCCTCGCTCCGGGCGTGGTGGTGGCCTACGAGCGCAACGAGATGACCAACGCCAGACTGGAGGACGCGGGCATCGAGGTGCTGCGCATACCCGGCTCCGAATTGGGTTCCGGCCGAGGCGGGCCCCGCTGCCTGTCCTGTCCGCTGTCCCGCGACGACGTGTGAGCCGGCCATGTTCACCATCACGGTCTCCCATGAATCGGCTGTGCCGCCCTACGAGCAGCTACGCCTGGGCATCATCGCGCAGGTGCGTTCCGGCGAGCTGACCGCCGGAACCAAGATCCCGACCGTCCGCGCCCTGGCCGCCCAGCTCGGCCTGGCCCCCAATACGGTGGCGCGGGCCTACCGCGAACTGGAGGCCGACGGCGTGGTCGAAACCCGCGGCAGACAGGGCTCGTTCATCGCGTCGTCCGGTGACCCGACCCGCGACGTGGCGGGTCGCGCGGCCACCGCCTATGTCGCGACCGTGCGCAGACTGGGCTTGGACGACGCCACCGCCCTGCGCTACGTGCAAGCGGCGCTGGAAGGTTGATACGCCGGGGCCTCCACCGCTCCCCGCGCCCACACCGGCCCGACCACAGGTTTCGAGCGAAGCGAGACCGAGCATGCCCCCTTACTACCTCCAGCTCGGCAGCCAGAGGTGGTCGTGCCAGTTGCTCGGGGTGATCGGGAGGGCGGTGAGGATCGGCCAGAGCCAGATGAAGTTGGCGATCACCAGGCCCAGGTAAAGACAGACCGCGAGCAGTCCGAGGCTGCGCCGCTCGTTCGGCGGGGCGGGGAGGTAGGTCCCGGCGGGGCTGCGCGGGATGGTGCTGGGGCGCGCCGGGCCCAGCACGTCGCCGAGCGCCAGCGCCACGCCCATCACCAGGAACGGGGCCATCGGGACGGCGTAGAAGTAGTACATCTGCCGGTCGAGGGTGGCGAACCAGGGCAGCAGCGCGGCGCCGTAGCCGACCAGCACCGTGCCGTAACGCCAGTCGCGGCGCACCACGGCGCGCCACAGCATCCACGCCAGTACCGGACCCGCGACCCACCAGATGGCGGGCGTCCCGATCAGCATCACGGCCTTCACGCACTGGGTCTGGCCGCAGCCGGTGACGCCGCCGTCGGCGTAGTAGTACAGCATCGGGCGCAGGCCCATGGGCCAAGTCCAGGGTTTGGATTCCCAGGGGTGGTGGTTGCCCGCCGAATTGGTCAGCTCCGTGTGGAATTCCAGCGACCTGGCGTTGAAGTACCACAGCGAGCGCAGCGCGCCCGGCGCCACGTGCGACCAGAATCCGCCGGTGCCGATCGGGTCCGTAGGCGCCGACGGATTGCCCGGCATGTACCGGTACACGCCGGTCTCGCTGGCGAACCAGGCCCAGTAGCTCGCCAGATAGACGCCGAGGGGGACGAGCACCAGCGCGTACAGCGCGGGACCGATATCGCGCAAGGCCACACCGAGCCAGGGGCGGCGCACACCGTAGGTCCGCCGCGCCGAGAGGTCGAAGTAGACGCTCATCAGGCCGAAGGCGGCGATGAAATAGACGCCGGACCATTTGGTTCCGCAGGCCAGGCCGAGCAGCACGCCCGCGCCGAAACGCCACCAGCGCACCCCGAGGCGCGGACCCCAGTCCGTCACGCCGATCCGGCCGTGGGCGTCCGCGCGCGCGAACCGGGCGCGGATCTCGTCACGGTCGACGATCAGGCAGCCGAACGCGGCGGTGACGAACAGCGCCATGAAGATGTCGAGCATGCCGATGCGCGAGGAGACGAAGGTGAGCCCGTCGGCGATCAGCAGCAGGCCCGCGATCGCGCCGATCAGGGTGGAGCGCGCCAGCCGCCGCACGATCCGGATCACCAGCAGCACCAGCACCGTTCCGGCGACCGCCGCGGTGAAGCGCCAGCCCCAGCCGTTGTAGCCGAACATCGCCTCGCCGAGCGCGATGAACTGCTTGCCGACCGGTGGGTGCACCACCAGTCCGTAGCCGGGGTTGTCCTCCACCCAGCCGCCGGTGAGCATCTGCCAGGCCTGCGGCGCGTAGTGCTTCTCATCGAACACCGGAGTGCCCGCGTCGGTCGGGTAGTTGAGCATCGTGAAGCGCGTCACCGCCGCGATCGCGGTGAGGAACGCCGTCACCAGCCAGCCGCGCAGTCGGTCGGTGGGGCCGAAGTCGGGCGTCGGCCGCAGCGGTCCCGGACTCGACCAGGAGGGCACGGTTCCGAACCGTGCGGTCGCGCGCTGGTCGGTCACCTGGGTCACGCCCCGATCGTATGCTGTGCCGCCTCTCCGAGTATTCAGGCCGTACGCGTTGGGTGGTCGCACGCGTCGCGGTCAGGTCCCGCGCACCCGGCCCAGGACCGGACCACGAGACCCGCCCGTAGTCGTCGCGGACATCGGAATACGCTACGAACCGGTTTCGTATGTACATGGGCAACTCATCGGGTACGCCCAGAACTCGGGCGCACCCCGACGCAGGGTCTGAACGTAAATCCCTCGGCGCCCGACTGGTACGGCCTGAATACTCCGGAGAGGCGGGACAGCGACAGTGACGACGGGCAGGCTGGTGCTCGCGGCGACACCGATGGGCGACATCGGGGACGCCTCGCAGCGCCTGCGCGAGGGGCTGGCCACCGCCGACGTGGTGGCCGCCGAGGACACGCGGCGTACCAGGGCGCTGGCCAAGGCGCTCGGCGTCGAGATCTCCGGCCGGGTGGTCAGCTTCTACGACCATGTGGAGACCGCGCGGATCCCGATGCTGCTCGACGAGATCGCCGAGGGCCGCACGGTGCTGCTGGTGACCGACGCGGGGATGCCGTCGGTGAGCGATCCCGGCTACCGCATGGTGGCGGCGTGCGTCGAGCGCGACCTGCCGGTGACCTGCCTGCCCGGCCCCTCGGCGGTGACCACGGCGCTCGCACTGTCGGCCTTGCCGGTGGAACGGTTCTGCTTCGACGGATTCTCGCCGCGCAAATCCGGCCAGCGCCGGGAATGGTTGCGCACCTTGGCCACCGAATCGCGCGCCTGCGTGTTCTTCGAGGCGCCGCACCGGCTCGCCGACTGCCTGGCCGACGCGGTCGAGGTCCTCGGCCCGGACCGCCGCGCCGCCGTCTGCCGGGAGCTGACCAAGACCTACGAGGAAGTGGTCCGCGGCACCCTGGCCGAACTGGCCGCATGGGCCGTCGAGGGCGCGCGGGGCGAGATCACGGTGGTGCTCGCGGGCGCCCAGCCCACCGCCGCCGATCCCGCGGACCTGGTCGACGCCGTCGAATCGCTGACGGCCGCGGGCGCTCGCCTGAAGGACGCCTGCGCCGAGGTCGCCGCCGCCCACGTCGTCTCCCGCCGCGAGCTCTACGACGCGGTTCTCGCTGCGCGCCGCACTTCCTAGCGGCGCACCTCCCCGGGCCGTGCGGTGCGGCTCCGCCGTGGGTGGTCGACCCGAGGTGGTGCGGCGGGCATGATCATCGGTATGACTTCTCTGGAGAGCAAGGCCACGACGTTTCTCGGATTGCACGTGCCGGGGAACCCGGGCGTCTTCCCGACGGTGTGGGATGCCTGGTCCGCGAAAGTCGCTGTGGCGGAGGGCTTTTCGGCCCTGACGGTCGGCAGTCATCCGCTGGCCGACTCGATCGGCCGCGGGGACGGGGAGCAGATGACGTTCGACGAGTCGTTGGCCCGGGTGCGGCAGATCACGGCGGCGGTGGACGTCCCGGTGTCGGTCGACATCGAGTCGGGCTACGGGCAGGAGCCCGCACGGCTGATCGACGGGCTGCTGGAAGCGGGCGCGATCGGGCTGAACATCGAGGACACGGTGCACAGTGAGGGCAGGCGCCTGCGCGCGGCGCAGGAGCACGCCGATCTCGTGCACGGGCTGCGCAAAGCCGCCGACGCGGCGGGCGTGCACGTGGTGATCAACGCGCGCACCGACCTGTTCCTGCGCCGGGACGGCGACGACGCCGACCGCCTCGATCGCGCCATCGAGCGACTGAAGCTGGCCGCCGAGGCGGGCGCGGACGTGCTGTTCCCGGTGGGCCGCCACGCCGAGGCCGACATGCGCCGCCTGACCGGCGAACTGCCGCTGCCGATCAGCGCCACCGTGGCGCCGGATCAGGCCGACAAGGCGGCCCTCGCCGATCAGGGCGTCGCGCGGATCACCTTCGGCCCCTTCCTGCAGGCCGTGCTGACCAAGGAGATCCAGACCGTGCTCGGCCGCTGGAAGTGAGACCCGAGGCCGGTGCCCCACCGGACGACCCGGTGGGGCACCGCCCACGGTGAAAGGCCCGCCGGACCGCTGATGCGGTGTTCAGGCAGGTTCGGATAGCCCGAGGGCGCTCATGACGAACTGGACGAAAAGCGGCGCCATCTCCGGCACCCGCGCGGGTCCGTCGGAGATGATGACCCGCCGCGTCCGTTCGCCGATCGCGTCCGGGATCAGGGCGATCAGCCCGTCGGAGACCTCCGGCAGCGTCGGGTCCGCCGCGCGCGCCTGGTCGTAGAAGATCCGATAGAGCTGGGCGAAGCGGTCGACGGCGAGGTCGCGGTAGCCGACGGCGGCCTGGTTCACCTTGAACGACTCCACCAGAACCAGCCGGGCGAAATCCGGCTCGGTGGCGACGGTCCGGCAGAAGGTCACCACGATGGACTCGATCTTCGCGTAGGCGTCGGCGTCCGAGGGCAACTGGGCGAGTTCGTCCGCGATCCGGGTCGCCATGATGTCGACACCGGTGTGCACCGCCTCGGCGAAACACTCCTCCTTGTTGGCGAAATGGTCGTAGAAGGTGGTGCGCGAAACCCGCGCGCGGCCGACGATGTCGGTGAGCGTGGTCGCCGGATAGCCCTTGCTGTCCACCGACTCCACCATCGCCTCGACCAGCCTGCCGCGCTGCGACGTGAGTACGGCTTCGCGTGCCGCCCGATGCCGCTCGGCGAAACCGGACCGCTGAGCGGATGCCGTCGCATGCTGCTGGCCCATGTGTGCCCTCTCTGTGCCGGAACCGATCCCGAACGGCAGCGTCGTCGTACCGATCGCACACGGTCCGGGCGTCGCAGGGCCGCGAACCGGTGTTTCATTATCCGACAACGCATTCCACGACGGAAAGGCAGGTACGGCCCACCCCTGGGTAGTCGGGGTGCAAGATGGCGAAAGCATTGCGCGCCTTATGGTTCCGGCCCGCCGCGGGGCGGGCCGGACTGGTCATTCCTTCGGTTCGACGTACTTGGGGAACACCGGTTCCGGCGCGGGCAACGCCAGGCCGGGCTCGATCGGTGTCGCGATATCGGCGAACGTCCTGCGCTGCTGGCCCAGCTGGTCGAGGATGCGGCTCGCCGACCCCGGCAGCACCGGCTGCACCAGGATCGCGACGATGCGCAGCACCTCCAGGGTCACGTACAGCACGGTCGCCTCGCGGGCGAGATCCTCCGGCGTGCCCGACTTCGCCAGCGCCCACGGCGCCTGTGCGGAGAAGTACCGGTTCGTCTCGCCCAGCGTCAGCCAGATCGCCTCCAGCGCCAGATGCATCTGCTGCGCGTCGAATTCGGCGCGGCAGCGCTCCAGCAGGCCGCCCGCCAGGTCGAGCAGGGCGCGGTCGTCGTCGGTGAACACGCCTGGCGTCGGCACCGCACCGCCGCAGTCCCGCGCGACCAGCTTGGTGCTGCGCTGCACCAGGTTGCCGAACTCGTTGGCCAGGTCGCTGTTGATCCGGCTCACGATGGCCTCGTGGCTGTAGCTGCCGTCCTGGCCGTAGGAGATCTCGCGCAGCAGGAAGAAGCGCACCGCGTCCAAGCCGTAGTTCTCGACCAGTTCCAGCGGGTCGACCACGTTGCCGACCGACTTGGACATCTTCTCGCCCTTGTTGTACAGGAACCCGTGCACGAACACGCGTTTGGGCAGCTCCACGCCGGCCGACAGCAGGAACGCGGGCCAGTACACCGTGTGGAACCGGGTGATGTCCTTGCCGATGATGTGCACGTCGGCGGGCCAGAACTTGCCGAACGCCTCGGACTCGGTGTCCGGGAAGCCGACGCCGGTGATGTAGTTGGTCAGCGCGTCCACCCACACGTACATGACGTGGTCGGGATGGTCGGGGACCGGGACACCCCAGTCGAAGGTGGTGCGCGAGATGGACAGGTCCTTCAGGCCCGCCTTCACGTAGCTGACGATCTCGTTGCGCCGGGTGGCGGGCGCGATGAATTCCGGATGCTCCTCGTACAGCGCCAGCAGCTTGTCCTGGTAGGCCGACAGCCGGAAGAAGTAGTTCGACTCCTCGGTCCAGGTGACCGGCGTCCTGGACTCGGTGGAGACGCGGGTGCCGTCCTCCAGCACCGTGGTCTCCTCGTCGGTGTAGAACGCCTCGTCCCGCACCGAGTACCAGCCCGAGTAGTTGCCCAGGTAGATGTCGCCGCTGGCCAGCATCCGCTCCCAGATGGCGACGCAGGCGGCGTGGTGGTCCTCATCGGTCGTGCGGATGAACCGGTCGAAGGAGATGTCGAGCGTCTTGTCCAGCGCCTCGAACACATCGGAGTTGCGGGCCGCGAGCTCTTCCACCGGGATGCCCTCGGCGACCGCGGCCTGCTGCATCTTCTGGCCGTGCTCGTCGGTGCCGGTCATGAAGAACACGTCGTAGCCGTCGAGGCGCTTGAAACGGGCGATGGCGTCGGCCGAGATGTACTCGTACGCATGCCCGATGTGCGGCGCGCCGTTCGGATAGGCGATGGCCGTGGTGATGTAGAAGGCGGGGCGGTCAGCTTCGCTCATGGTGTGTCTACTGTAATGCGCGTGCATTCTTTCGCTCGCGTGAATATGCCCCTCGCCGATTCGCGGGCCGTGTGGCCCGCGCCGCGTGGTGGCCGCCGATGAGCGCCGGACGTCCCGCGCCGGAGTTGCCCGAGCCGCTGTCGCCGATCGTGGACGCGCACACCCATCTGGACGCCTGCGGCGCGACCGACGCGGCGTCCACCGCGGCGATCGTGGATCGCGCCGCTTCGGTCGGGGTCGGCCGGGTGGTCACCGTCGCCGACGACCTGGCCGCCGCCCGGTGGGCGGTGCGGGCCGCGCACTGGGACGATCGGGTGTTCGCCGCCGTCGCGCTGCATCCGACCAGGGCGAACGCGCTCGACGACGAAGCGAAGGCCGAGCTGGAGCGATTGGCCGGCGACCCGCGGGTGGTCGCCGTCGGCGAGACCGGTCTGGACTACTACTGGCCGGGCAAGCTGGAGGGTTGCGCCGACATCGAGACGCAGATCGAGGGGTTTCGCTGGCACATCGACCTGGCCAAGCGCATCCGCAAGCCGCTCATGATCCACAACCGCGAGGCCGATCACGACTTGCTGACGGTGCTGCTGGACGAGGGCGCGCCGGACACCGTGATCTTCCACTGCTTCTCCTCGGACACGAACATGGCGCTGTCGTGTGTGGCCGAGGGTTACGTGCTGAGTTTCTCCGGCACCGTGAGCTTCAAGAACGCGCACGAGCTGCGGGAGGCGGCCAAGGTCGTGCCCGACGATCAGATCCTGGTCGAGACGGACGCGCCGTATCTGACCCCGCACCCGTTCCGCGGCGCGCCGAACGAGCCGTACTGCCTGCCGTACACCGTGCGCGCGCTGGCCGGATTGCGCGGGCAGGATCCGGTGGAGCTGGCGAAGATCACCACCGCCAACGCGCGGCGGGTCTACCGCATCTGAGCCGGGTGCGCGCGCACCCGAGGGCCACAACGAATGCCCGCGATATGCCGGGCTATGCGAAATGTGGGCTATGTCACTTTCGCCGTTCCGTTTTGTGATTTACCTGCGGGGTCGATATTCGATCGTGATATTGAAAAGGCCCTGTTCCTGAGCTTGCTGTTGTCGGCGCCCGGCCCCCTCGTTATCGTGCTGTGACCATGTCCCCCTTCACGCGGATCAACCAGTCGCGTTCGCCGCTGCTGTACATCGCGGTCGCCGCGCTGCTGCTGACGCTGATCATCGGCGCCGGGCTCGCGATCGTGAACCGCAAGACGGTGGCCGTCGTGGTGGACGGCGAGAAGCTGTTCCAGACGACCATGTCGCGTGACGTGCGCGGCGTCCTGAAGGCCGCGGGCTTCGCCGTGACCGACCGGGACAAGGTGGCGCCCGCCCTGGCCGCGCACATCGCCGACGGCGCGACCATCACGCTCAACCGCGCCCGCGAAGTCGATCTGTCCGTCGACGGGATGACGCAGAAGGTGTGGACCACCGGCGTGACCGCGGGAGAGGCGCTCGAGCAGCTGAAGATCCCGAAAGAGGTCTACGTCTCGCCCGCCCGCGACGAGCGGCTCCCGCTGCAGGGCGCCACGCTGCTGATCGCGACACCGCGCATGGTCTCGCTGGTCGACGGCATCGGCAATCCGGTGGACGTGCGCGCCGCCGCCCCCACGGTCGGCAAATTCCTCGAGGTGTCCGGCATCCCGCTGGTCGAGCAGGACACCGTCGAGCCCGCCGCGTCCACGCCGCTGACGAACGGTCTGCGCGTCACGGTGACGCGCAAGCGGGTCGAACAGCACACCGAGACGTTGCCGCTGGATCCGCCGGAGAACGTCATCGAAGACCCGACCATGAACATGAGCCGCACGGTGGTGGAATCGCCCGGCGCGCCCGGCGTGCAGAACGTCACGTTCGCGGTCACCATGGTCAACGGCCAGGAAGTGGACCGGCAGGCCGTCGGTTCCACGGTGACCGTGGCGGCGCAGCCGAAGACCGTCCGCAAGGGCGCCAAGCCGGGCACCGAGGTGCCGCCCGTGCGCGACGGCGCGATCTGGGACGCGCTGGCCCGCTGTGAGTCCACCGGCAACTGGTCGATCAACACCGGCAACGGCTATTACGGCGGCGTGCAGTTCGACCAGGGCACCTGGGAGCGCCAAGGCGGCCTGCGGTACGCGCCACGCGCCGATCTGGCCACCAGGGAAGAGCAGATCGCCATCGCCGAGATCACCCGGCAGCGGCAGGGCTGGGGCGCCTGGCCCGCGTGCACCGGCCGGCTCGGCATCAGCTGACGCTCACCGGACCCGGGGGCCGCCGCGGCGTGGTTGATAGATTCTCGAGGTGTCCGAACCTGAAATCTCCGCTCGTGGGAGCGCGGCCCTGCTCGGGCCCGCCGAGGTGCGGGTACTTGCCGAGCGATTCGGCGTGCGGCCGACCAAGCAGCTCGGTCAGAACTTCGTGCACGACGCGAACACGGTGCGCCGGATCGTCGCGGCCGCCGGAGTGGGGCGCGGGGACGTGGTGCTGGAGGTCGGGCCCGGTCTCGGTTCGCTGACCCTCGCGCTACTGGACGTGGTGGACTCGGTGGTCGCGGTCGAGATCGATCCCGTGCTGGCGGGGCATCTTCCGGCTACCGTCGCCGACCGCGCGCCGGAGCTGGCGCAACGTCTGTCGGTGGTCGAGGCGGACGCGCTGCGGGTCGCCGCCGCCGACCTGCCCGCCGAGCCCACCGCGCTGGTGGCCAATCTCCCGTACAACGTGGCGGTGCCGGTGCTGCTGCATCTGCTCGCCGAGTTGCCCGGCATCGCGGTCGCTCTGGTGATGGTGCAGGCCGAGGTGGCCGATCGGCTCGCCGCCGAGCCGGGCAACCGCACCTACGGCGTCCCCAGTGTGAAGGCGGGCTTCTTCGGCACGGTCCGGCGCGCGGGCGCGGTCGGCACCCAGGTGTTCTGGCCGGTGCCACGGGTCGAGTCGGGTCTGGTCCGGATCGATCGCTTCGACCAGCCGCCGTGGCCGATGGACGCCGGGCACCGCCGCCGCGTCTTCGAGGTCGTCGACGCCGCCTTCGCGCAGCGCCGCAAGACCCTGCGCGCGGCGCTCGCCGGCTGGGCCGGGTCGCCCGCCGAAGCGGAGCGCCGCCTGCTCGCCGCGGGCATCGCCCCCACCGCGCGCGGCGAAACGCTTGACACCGCCGCCTTCGTCCGCTTGGCGGCCCAGGCGTAGCGCTGCCCATAGAGCAGCGGCTGCGCGAAGGCCGGATCAGACGGCGACTTCGTAACCGGCTTCGTCGACGGCGGCGACGATATCGGCGTCCGCGATCGGCGCGGTGCTGTCGACCCGGACCGCGCCGCTGGCGAGATCGACGTCGACGCTGGTCACACCGTCGATCTTGCCGATCTCGGTCTTGACGGAGCTGACGCAGTGCCCGCAGGTCATCCCCGTGACGGTGTAGGTGGTGGTAGGCATGTCCGACTCCTTCGCATCCAGATTCTCATACGATCCGGGGGTATCCCGACAGGTGAAACATACCCCCTATGGGTATCGGCGTGCAAGAGTGGCTCGGCATTGACCGGCGCGGCTCACACGCCGTCGGCCAGTTCCAGCCAGCGCTCTTCGGCCGTCTCCTTCTCCGCGAGCACCTGCTTGAGTTCCGCGCCCAGGGTGACCAGCTTGTCCGGCTCGGTAGCCGCGTCGGCCAGCGCGGTGTGCAAGCGCTGCTCGCGCTCCGACAGCTTGTCGATGGCGCGTTCCAGGCGGGTCAGCTCTTTGCGGGCCGCGCGGTAGGCCGCGGAGTCGGTGGCGGGGGCGTCGGCGGGCTTGGCCTCGGGCGCCGCGGCGCGCGTGCGGCTCGCGGCGAGGGTCGCGCGTTTGGCGAGGTACTCCTCGATGCCGCCGGGCAGGTTCGTGAGTTTGCCGTCGCCGAACAGTGCCCAAGTGGAGTCGCAGATCCGCTCGATGAGGTACCGGTCGTGGCTGATCACGACCAGCGTGCCCGCCCAGTTGTCGAGCAGATCCTCCAGCTGTTGCAGGGTGTCGATGTCCAGGTCGTTGGTCGGCTCGTCGAGCAGCAGCACGTTCGGCTCGGACATGAGGATGCGGGTGAGCTGCAGGCGCCGCCGTTCGCCGCCGGACAGATCGCCGACCGGCGTGCGCTGGCGGGCGGGGGTGAAGCCGAGTCGCTCGGCCAGCTGTCCCGCCGAGATCTCCTTGTCGCCCAGCATGATTCGCTGGGCGACCTGCTGCACCGCCTCCAGCACGCGCAGCTGGGTCGGCAGGTCGTCGAGTTCTTGGCGCAGCCAGCCGATCTGCACGGTCTGGCCTTGGACGCGCTTGCCCGCGGCGAGTGTCGAACCGTTCGGACCGGTGTCTC
This sequence comes from Nocardia gipuzkoensis, assembly GCF_021183645.1. Taxonomy (NCBI): domain Bacteria; kingdom Bacillati; phylum Actinomycetota; class Actinomycetes; order Mycobacteriales; family Nocardiaceae; genus Nocardia; species Nocardia gipuzkoensis. Next base: position 3,975,073 of record NZ_CP089225.1, read on the forward strand.
CGGCCAGCGCGCGCAGCAGCGTCGTCTTGCCCGAGCCGTTGACGCCGACCAGGCCGACGCGCTCGCCCGGCGCCAGCCGCCAGGTCAGGTCCCGCACCAGCTCCCGGCCGTCCGGGGTGGTGAGCGTGGCGTCCTCCAGCTCGACGACCACGCGGCCGAGGCGCTTGCGCGCGAAGGCGGCCAGCGAGACGCTGTCGCGCGGCGGTGGCACGTCGGCGATCAGGGCTTCGGCGGCTTCGACCCGGTAGCGCGGCTTGGAGGTGCGCGCCTGCGGGCCGCGCCGCAGCCAGGCCAGTTCCTTGCGGGCCAGGTTGCGCCGTCTGGCCTCGCTCGCGTCCGCCTGACGGGCGCGCTCGGCGCGGGCGAAGATCCAGTCGCCGTAACCGCCCTCGTAGCTTTCCACCTTGCCGCCGACCACTTCCCAGGTGTTGGTGGCGACGGTGTCCAGGAACCAGCGATCGTGCGTCACCACGACCAGGGCGCTGCGGCGGTCGAGCAGGTGCTGGGCCAGCCACTGCACGCCCTCCACGTCCAGGTGGTTGGTCGGCTCGTCCAGCACCAGCAGGTCGAGTTCGCGCACCAGCGCGGCGGCGAGCGCCACCCGGCGGCGTTCGCCGCCGGAGAGGTTGTCCACCAGGGTGTCCAGGCCCAGATCCGCGATGCCGATACCCTCCATCACCGAGCGGATCCGCGAGTCTGCGGCCCATTCGTGCTCGGCGATCTCGTCGGTCATGGCGTCGTCGGCCAGGCCCGCCAGCACCACCGAACCGACCGTCGCGCCCGCGGGCAGCACGCCGCGCTGGGTCACCACGGCCATGCGCAGGCCGCCGAGCCGGCTGACCCGGCCGCTGTCCGGTTCCTCGATGCCGGTGAGCACCTCGAGCAGGGTGGTCTTGCCGCCGCCGTTGAGGCCGACGACACCGATCCGTTCGCCCGCGTGCACGCCGAGCGAGACGTTGTCCAGCAGCGGCTTGATCCCGAAGCTCTTGTGGACCTGTTCGAGGTTGATCAGGTTGGACATGGATCCTTCCGTGTCTTGCGGAGGCGGTCCGATGATCGCCCCGGGCCAGCGTACCGACCGTGGCCGAGCGGCCGTCGATCCGTCGAACGCGGGGCGGGCTTGCGTGACGAACGTTGTTCGTTTAGATTCGGGTCGAACGAACACTGTTCGTTCGATGAAACCGAATCGGCGCTCCCCAGAAGTACAGCCGCAGAGTGGGACGCCCGCCTCGTAACGAGGTGTCGGCGGGCGGCCACCGTTCCCATTCGCTTGTCCTCTGGAGGATTCCCCATGCACGTCGGCCTCGGCCTGCCCATTTCCGATCCCGCCGCCCTGCTCGACTGGGCCCGGCGCGCCGACGCGGGCCCGTTCCGCACGCTCGGCCTGCTGGACCGGCTGGTCTACGACAATCCCGAACCGCTCATCGCGCTGGCCACGCTCGCCGGGGCGACCTCTCGCGTCAAGGTCCAGACCGAAGTGCTGCTCGCGCCGCTGCGCGACCCGGTGCTGCTCGCCAAGCAGGTCGCCACGCTGGACCGCATGTCCGGCGGCCGCCTGGTGCTCGGCCTCGGCGTCGGCGGCCGCGCCGACGACCATCTCGCCTCGGGCACCGAGCTGCGTACCCGGGGCCGCCGCCTCGACGAGCAAATCGCGCTCATGCGCCGCCTGTGGTCCGGGCAGCCCTTCAGCGACGAGTGCGGGCCGATCGGCCCCGCGCCGCTGCGCCCGGAAGGACCCGAAATCCTCTTCGGCGGCTTCCAGCCCGCCGCACTCGAACGCGTCGGCCGCTGCGGCGGAGGGTTCCTCGCCGCCGCCCCGCCGTCTTGGGCGGGCAAGCTTTTCGACACCGTGCGCCGTTCCTGGACGGACAACGGCCGATCGGGTGCGCCGAGAATCGTTGCCCAGGTCAATGTGGCCCTCGGCCCCGACGAGGTGATCGAGGACGCCCGCGCATCGATGGGCGCCTACTACGCGTTCAGCGGCTACACCGAAGGCATTCTCGCCGGAATGCTCAGTACCCCCGCGCAGATCCGCACGACCGTCGCCGAATTCGCCGATCTCGGCGTGGACGAGGTGATGTTCTACTGCTACGGCCGCGATGCCGATCAGGTCGACCGGCTCGCCGACGTGCTTTCCTGAGCAACGCCGTAGACCGGGTGCGCGGGTTCGATGTCCGAGCGGTGAGCAGACCGCGATCGGTGGCGGAGGGCCCGCGCCCCTGCTCGACTACCGCGGTGCTGTCGGCCCCCGCAAGCCGTCGCGCTCGTGCGCGGCGGTCAGTGCTTCCCGGCCTGGTCGCCGCTGAGGATGCGCGCACCCGGCACGGGCCCGCTGGCCGTCCGCACGCTGCGGCACACGCCGGCGCCTGCGAGTTCGGCGGCCACCGAGATCGCCGATTCCTCGCTCTCGCAGAGGAACGCGCACGTGGGCCCGGAGCCGGACACCAGCCCGGCCAGCGCGCCCGCGGTCACGCCCGCCCGCAACGTGCGGCGCAGCTCCGGCTTCAGCGACACCGCCGCCGCCTGGAGATCGTTGCCGAGCAGGGGCGCGAGCTGCCGCGGGTCCCCGGAGGCCAGCGCCTGCATCAGCTGCTGCGGCTCGCCGAGCCGAGGCGGGTCGCCGTGCTCGCGCAACCGGTCGAGTTCGGCGAACACCGCGGGCGTGGACAGGCCGCCCTTGGCGAAGGCGAGCACCCAGTGAAACGTATTGCGCGACAGCACCGGCAGCAGGCGCTCGCCGCGACCGGTGCCGAGCGCGGTGCCGCCGTGCAGCGCGAACGGCACGTCGCTGCCGAGTTCGGCGGCCACCGCGCCGAGTTCCTCCCTGGACAAGCTCAGGTCCCACAGCTCGTTCAACCCGACCAGCGCGGCGGCGGCGTCGGCGCTGCCGCCCGCCATGCCCCCCGCCACCGGAATGCCTTTGGCTATGGCGATCTCCACCAGGGGGGCGCGGCCGCCCAGGTGTGCGAGCCGGACCGCCGCCTTCCATACCAGGTTCGTCCGGTCGGTCGGCACTTCCGCGGCGCCCTCTCCGGTGACCCGCACGGCCAGCGAACCCGACGGGGCGATCTCCAGATCGTCGCTCAGGGACAGTGCTTGGAACACCGTGGTCAGGTCGTGGTAGCCGTCGGCACGTAGGTCGCCCACTCCGAGATGGAGGTTCACCTTCGACGGCGCCCGCACGGTCACGGGACTCGGCACTACTGACAGCACGGTGCACAAGCCTAATCGGAGTCGCCGGGCGACGCCGGTCCGTAGCCGGCGCCGAACAGCAGCGGGCGCGGGCGGAGCATTTCCGGCGCGTCAGAGCAGCCCGCCGCCGGTAGCGTCGATCCACTGCCCGGTCACCCACCGCGACTCGTCGGAGGCGAGGAACCCGACCACATCGGCCACGTCCGCGGCCTGACCCACGCGGTTGAGCGGTGACATCGCCGCCACCGCGGCCTGTGTCTCGGCGTTGCGCAGCCAGCCGGCGTTCATATCGGTGTCGATGATGCCCGGCGCCACCGCGTTCACGGTGATGCCGCGTGCGCCGACCTCTTTGGCGAGCACGCTGGTGAAACTGTCGATCGCGGCCTTGGTCATGGTGTACGCGATCAGCTGCGGCATGTACGCGCCGTGGGTCAGCCCGGTGGAGATGTTGACGATCCGGCCGCCGGTGCGCAACCGGTCCAGGCCGAGGCGGGTGACGAAGAAGGGCGCCTTCGCGTTGATCGCGAAGACGCGGTCGAACGCCGCCTCGTCGGTCCCGGCGATCGGCTCCCGGATGCCATCGGTGCCCGCGTTGTTCACCAGGATGTCCAGTCCGTCGGCATGCGCGTCGAAGGCCGCCCACAGCGCCTCGGCATCACCCGGCACGCCCAGTTCGGCGCGGATCGCGAACGCCGCGCCGCCCGCTGCCTCGATCGCGGCGACGGTGGCCTTCGCCGCCTGCTCGTCGGCGTTGTAGTGAACCGCGACGCGCGCGCCGTCGCGCCCCAGCCGTTCGGCTATCGCCCGGCCGATGCCGCGGCTGCTTCCGGTCACCAATGCCGTCTTGCCCGTCAGTGCGCCCATCGCGGGCCCCTTTCTCTAGCGGTCACTACAGAAAGGAAGTTAGCACATTCTCTAGTGGGCGCTATAAAATTGCGGCCATGACCACGACCCGCGGGCGGCCCCGATCCTTCGACCGGGGCGCGGCGCTGGACAAGGCGATGTGGCTGTTCTGGGAGCGCGGGTACGAGGCCACGTCGATCGGTGACCTGACCGCGGCGATGGGTATCGGCGCGCCCAGCCTGTACGCGGCGTTCGGCGACAAGAAGACGTTGTTCGCCGAGGTTGTCGCGAGTTTCGGCGCGCGCTACGGCGGATTCGTCGCGCGGGCGCTCGCCGAGGAGCGCACTGCCGACGCGGCCGTGCGGCGCATCCTGCGCGAGGCGGCGACGGAGTACACCCGGCCGGATTGCCCGCACGGCTGCCTGGTGAACACCGCGGGCGTCAACACCACCACCGCCGAGATCGCGGATCTGCTACGCGACATGCGCAATCGGAACATCGACGCGTTCGCCGCACGCATCCAGGCCGACATCGACGCGGGGATCCTGCCGCACCATCTGGACGCGCGCACACTGGCCCGCTACGTCGGCACGGTGATGCAGGGTATGTCCCAGGCGGCGCGGGACGGCGCGAGCCGGGCCGAATTGGAGCAGGTGGCCGAACTCGCGCTGCGCGGGTGGGGAACCTAGTGCCCCGAGGCCCGTCCGTCCTGTACCACCACCGGCAGGCAGGTGCGCACGAAGTCCGCGCCGAAGCCGGTGAGCACCACGCTGCGATAGATCACCTTGGTGCCGAAGCCGGACCGCTTCAGCATCTCCCGCACCGGTGACTGCGCCTCCAGCAGTTGGTACCGGTTCGGATTGCCGACCGGCTCGCGCGCGTGCTCGACCAAGCCGAGCCTGCGCAGGTTGGTCAGGTACTGCTGGATCCGGTTCGGGAAGCGCAGGCCGGCGTGCTCGCCGATCAGCGTGAGCATCGAGCCGAGGCGTTCGGAGCCGAGTGCGCGCGGGCGCCCGGTGCGGATGTCGATCGAGGGCTGCGGCCCGTCCAGATGCAGGAAACGCAGGATGCGCGCCTCGTCCGGGGTCAGCTCGGCGAGCATGCCCGCGAAGGCCGGGTGGTTGTCGTCCTCGCCGTGCGGGCTGGCCGACAATCGCAGCAGCGCGGCGCCCTGCTCACGCAGCGTCGGTACGGCGTCCTGCGGGGTCGGTTCCGCCGCGACAGGGAGACCGAGCGCTTTGCGCATCGCGTCGCGGACCTCGGACTCGGCCTCGGCCAACACCTCTCGCGGCGGCGCTCCCTCGATGCTGCGCCGCACGACGGTCGAGGTGACGCCGACCGCGGTGCCGACACCCCAGGAGGTCACCCCGGTGACGGCGGTCCACGCGACCCGGGCGACGCCCGTCGCGGCACGCACGGTGGCCACGGGAACCGTTACCCGTCTGGATAATTCGTCGGTGGGAGCGATATCCGAAGCCGGCCGCCGGGCGATCTCCTGCGATGGCTCGGCATTCGCCGCCGCGTCGAGGTGCTCGACGGCCTCGATATCGCCGCCGTCCGGACCCGCTACAGCCATGATGTCGCCACTCCCGTTCCGAAGATCAGGATATGAGCGTATCCGGCGAACAGCCCCAACACGCCGCCATGGACGAAAAGGAGCCATTCGTCCTGCTTGATGGCCGCGCGCAGCATGTCGACGAAGTCCGGCGGTGACAACATCGCCATCTGCCTGGCGATGTATTCGTTGATCTGCCTGCCCTGGCGGACGTTGAACTCCGGGTCGGCGAACGCGATCGGAGCGATCGCCATCGCTTCGCTGGTGAACGTCGATTGCAACGAGTCGTATTCGCGGCTGCCGAGCATGAACTTGACGGCGGGACGCGCCGGGCCGAGGGCTCGGTCGGCGGCGGGCCGCAGCGTGTCCTCCAGCATCTGCATGGTGCGGTCCGAGCGCGGGCCGTTGAGCAACTCGTCACCGATATTCGCCACGGTGATCACCTGGCTGGAAACCAATTCCGCGTAGCCGTCGGTGATTTCGGACTTGCGTTTGATCAGCAGGCCCTGCCGCCACGGAACCCACCACTTCGGATAGGCGGGCGCGAAGATCATATTGATGCCGATCCAGTTGACCACCCAGCCGATGATCACGCCGCCGAGCGGCAGTACGACGAGGCTGGACCATCCGGTCAAGTGCAGGGCGGCGACCAGCACCACGCCCATGGGCGCGCCGAAGTAGAAACCGAAGTTCTGCATGAATCGCAGTTCCTTCGCGCCGAGCACCTGGAACAGCGTGTTGAGCAGATGCGGCCGGGCCTGGAAGTAGCGGATCACCATCTGCTTCACGTCGAGCAGCTGATCGATATTCGCGCCCAATTCCTCGGTCAGCTCGCGCAGGATCTCCGGCAGTTGCTGGCGCACCCGGGCGTGCACCATGTCGCGCACCTGGGCGGGCAGGTTGTACCAGAGCTGCGGATGTTCGCGGCGCAGGATGTCCTCGACGATGTCCTTGATCTGCGCGTCGGCGATGCTCGCCAGATGCTCGGCCAGCTTGTCCGGCTCCAGTTCCCGGTAGAAGTCGGCGACGCTGCCCAGTTTGGCCAGGCCCTTGTCGACCGCGATGCTGGCCATCTTGTCCGCACGGGAGGGGACGATGCCCTGCCAGCCGAATCGGCCGTCGTAGCTCAGCAGGGGAAGAACTTGAATTCGCTTGGGAAGGAACGGATACAGTGCGCGCAGACCGGGAACTCGCACGCCGTGGAAGGCGACCGGCTTGAACAGCATGAGCACGCCGGTCCAGTTGGTGATGTAGCCGATCACGCCGGTGAAAAGCGGTATGGTCACGAGCTCGAGGAGGATCGTGGGGTGGATTCCGAATACGCTCTCTAACACGACACCCTCCTGCCGATACACCGGTGCTCGCCGCCTCACCGGCACCCAAAACTAGCACCCCCTCGGCAAAGAAACCCTATTGTGCGCCGCGTGCCGGTCGGACTGTCCGAGTCAGGCGGTGCGAATGACCCGCGACACAAGGGGAAGTAATCTGTGGAGCGGATTCGTTCCCCCGGCGATATCGGAGAAAACGTGGCAGACGACAGGACCGGACAGGACGTGGCCAGGCCAGGTTCCCGCGCCGTCGAGCGCAGTTCGGATGTCGAACAGCGGCAGATCAGCAACGAGGCCCGGCTGATCCGCGGCGTGTTCCGAGCGGCAGGCCTGGCCGCGGGTACCGTCGTGCGCGGAAGCCAGTGGGCGGTCGGCACGACCTACGAGGTCACCAGGGAGATCACCCAGGCCGCGCTGGACGGGGAGTCCTCGGCCGAGATCGCCGAGCGGACCGGAAACGCGTTGCGCTCTATCGCCCGCAGCGCGCTCGGCGTCACCGAGGGTTCGGTCCGGGAGATCGTCAGCTATGTCCCGACCTCCAACGGCCCCGCCTCGCAGCAGACGCTGCCGGTCGGGTCCTATTTCCGCTCGGCCACCAGCGAGGAACTGCGCCGCCGCGGTGACGCGCTGCTGGCCAGGTCCGCCGATGTCTACTTCACCGAGGACGTGCACCCGGCCTACGACCGCATCCTCGACGAGCTCGCGCCCGACGAGGCGCGCATCCTGCGCTTCATGGCGCTCAACGGCCCGCAACCGTCGGTCGACGTGCGCACCAACCGCCCGCTGGGGATCGGCTCGGAACTGGTGCAGGGCGATCTCACCTCGGTGCCCGAGCAGGCGGGAGTGCGCTACCCGGACCGCGCGCGCTCCTATCTGATCAACCTCAACCGCCTCGGGCTGACGCTGACCTCGGACGATCCGGTGGTGTTGAGCCGGTACATGGTGCTCGAGGTGCAGCCCGTGGTGGAGGCGGCGCTGAAGAAAGCGGGCCGGGCGCCGAAGATCGTGCGCAAGAGTCTCCGGCTGACCGAGTTCGGCGAGGACTTCTGCCGCACCTGCTTCACGATCGGATCCTGACGCCCGAGTTGATCTTCGCCGGAATGTTTCCCTACGCCGTGATAGCAATCTGATACAACTCTCCCAATCCGGCCTCCGGGATGGGATTGTTGAGGGTATGGATCAGCGAACCGGCGGGCAGGGGCGCGGCGACCCAGGGTTGGGCATCGCTGGGCAAGTGCGTAGTGACCAGGGTACGGGCTCCGGTGGTCAGCAGCGCGACGACCCGGAATTCCCCCCGGGCCGGCAAGCGCGCGGTGGGGTGGACATCGATTCCGGCGTACCGGAGCAGGAAGAGCGGGACGTCGATCCGGGCGGTTCGGGGCCGGGGCGCGGCCAGCGGGCGACGCCCACCGGTGAGCGGGAACAGGACGACCGGCGCGCCGGTGGCGGCCGGCTGCGCTTCGACGCGGGACCGATCGACTTCGGCCAGGTGCGCGGCGATCCGCGCCCGGGTGGCGGCCAGGAGCGGGAGGTGGACGACGTCGCGGCGATCTCCCGGCTGAAGTACCGGTACCTGCGCACCCTCGACACCAAATCATGGGATGAGTTCGCGGACACCATGATCCCCGAGGCGACCGCGACCTACAGCGAATATCTCCAGTTCGAATCGCGCGAGGCGTTCATCGCGTTCATGCGCAACACGCTCGGGCCACACGTGATCACCGAGCACCGCTGCGATCACCCCGAGATCGATGTGGACGGCGACAAGGCCGACGGCACCTGGTACCTCGCCGACACGGTCCTCATTCCGGGCCACAACATGCTGCTGCGCGGGGCGGCCTTCTACACCGACCGCTACGTCCGCTGCGACGACGGCCGCTGGCGGATCTCGCACACCGGCTACGAACGCACCTACGAAGTGGTGCTCTCGCTCAGCGACCTGCCCAGCCTGCGCCTGACCTCCAGCCGCTGGGGCCTGATCGCCAAAGAAGACGGCATCTCCTCGGTCGAGCGCGACCCCGGCGCTGCGCCGATGCGGCCGGAGTCCGAGGCCGGCTGACTCAGTCGGCGGTGGCGACCAGGGGCTCCAAGGTGAGCGCCGGGTGCTCCTTCTCGATGTATTGCAGCCGCCATTTGTCGCTGAACAGCGCGAGCAGCGCACCGTCTGAGCGGGTGAACACCTCCACGCCGCGCTGGCGCCCGAGTTCCTCCGCCGACGCGGCATCGGTGCGCCGGGCCAGCGTGTAGCCGAGGTGTTCCATGGTGGTCTCGACGTTGAACTCCGTCAGCATGCGCGCGGTCACCACCTCGAACTGCATCGGGCCGACGGCCGCCAGGACGGGGGAGGCGTCGCCCCGGATGTCGTTGCGCAGCACCTGCACCACACCCTCGGAGTCGAGCTGATCGACGGCCTTGCGGAACTGCTTGTACTTGCCCGCGGTCCGCGCCCGCAGCACGGCGAAATGCTCCGGCGCGAACGACGGGATCGGCGGGAATTCCACCTTCTTGTCCACGAACAGCGTGTGGCCCGGCGCCAAGGCCGTCGCATTCACCAGGCCGACGACGTCGCCCGGGTAGGCGGTGTCCACGGTGGCGCGTTCGCGGCCGAACACGGTCAGCGCGTACTTCGTGGCGAACGGCCGCCCGGTCTGCGCGTGGGTGACCACCATGCCGCGTTCGAACTCGCCGGACACGATCCGCATGAAGGCCAGGCGGTCCCGGTGGGCGGCGTCCATCCCGGCCTGCACCTTGAACACCACCGCGCTGAACGGGTCGGCGGTCTCCCTCGGCTTGCCGTCGACGTCACGCCGCGACCCCGGCGGGGGAGCGAGCGCGACCAGCGTTTCCAGCAGTTGCCGCACGCCGAAGTTCAGCATCGCGGAGGCGTAGATGACCGGTGAGGTCTGCCCGGCGAGGAACAGTTCCTGATCGTGGTCCTGACCGGTGGCCGAGAGCAGCTCGCTCTCCTCCGCGGCGGTGCTCCACGGCTCGCCTTCGCGCGCCTCGGCCGCCTCCGGCGTGAGCGATTCCTCCGGCGCGATGGTCGCCCCGCCCGCGGTGCGGGTGAAGTGGATGTATTCCAGCGGGGCGCCGTCCGGGCCGCGGCGCAGCAGGCCGCGGAAGTCGCCCGCGATGCCGACCGGCAGGAACAGCGGGGTGGGGGTGAGGCCGATCCGCTCATCGATCTCGTCGAGCAGCTCCAGCGGCGCCCGACCGGGCCGGTCCCACTTGTTGATCACGGTGATCACCGGGATGCCGCGGTGCCTGCACACCTGGAACAGCTTCAGGGTCTGCGGCTCGAGGCCCTTGGCGGCATCGATCAGCATCACCGCGGCGTCGACGGCGGTGAGCACCCGGTAGGTGTCCTCGGAGAAATCGGAGTGGCCGGGAGTGTCGACCAGGTTGATCACGTGGTCGACGTCGGAGCCCGCGGCGCGGTAGTTGAACTGCAGCGCGGTGGAGCTGACCGAGATGCCGCGCGCCTTCTCCATCTCCATCCAGTCCGAGACCGTGGACTTGCGCCCGGCCTTGCCGTGGATCGCGCCCGCCTCGGAGATCATCCTGGCGTGCAGGGCGAGCGCCTCGGTGAGCGTGGACTTGCCCGCGTCGGGATGGGAGATCACCGCGAACGTGCGCCGGCGGGCTACCTCGGCGGGTAACCCGCGGGGTGCGGGCGCGACAACACCCTCAGGGGAGGCGCTCAACGCAAGACAACCTTTCGCAGACGACCGATCGGCAACCCCGCCAGCGTACGCGACGCGCCCGAGCGCGAGCCGAACCGCGGGTGACCACCCGATTCAAAGAGCGCTGGTGCGCTGGGGTATGGTGTTCGGGTTGTCTCGGCGAGGGTGACCGCAGACCAAGTTTGCGACACCGTGATCGACGCGGCGCGGCTTCCGGCCGTCCTCGTTCGGTCTTCGCCCCGACGAGTAGACCACCCCGTCAGGTGTGCCGAACCCCTGACGTGTAATTGCCAGCCCGGAAGAGCCGTAGGAGTAGATCCAGTCATGTCCGACGTCAACCTTCTCGAAGCATCCGTACGCACCGAGTTCGGCAAGGGCGCCGCCCGCCGCACCCGTCGTTCGGGCAACGTCCCGGCCGTGCTGTACGGCCACCAGTCCGACCCGCAGCACCTGTCGGTCAACGCCCAGGCTTTCGCCGCCATCCTGCGCGAGCACGGCACCAACGCGGTGCTCAACCTCGTCATCGACGGCAAGAAGCAGCTGGCGCTGACCAAGTCCGTTGTGGTGCACCCGATTCGCCGCTACATCGAGCACGCCGACCTGCTGATCATCAAGCGCGGCGAGAAGGTCACCGCCGACGTGAACGTGACCATCACCGGCGACGCCGCCCCCGGCACCCTGGTCACCCAGGAGGCCACCACCGTCTCCATCGAGGCCGACGCCATGAAGCTGCCCGAGGCCATCGAGGTCTCGGTCGAGGGCGTCGAGGCGGGCACCCAGATCACCGCGGGCGCGCTCGAGCTGCCCGCCGGTGTCACCCTGGCCGCCGATGCCGAGACTCTGATCGTCAACGTCATCGCCGCCCCGGCCGCCGAGCCCACCGAGGGCGAGGCAGCGGCCGAGGCCGAGGGCGAGAGCGCTGAGTAGCACCGAATCGTCCGCCGGGCCCGCGCTCGTCGTCGGACTGGGTAACCCCGGTCCCGAGTACGAGCGCACCCGGCACAATGTCGGTTTCCTGGTCGCCGACGTGCTCGCCGAGCGCGTCGGCGGCCGTTTCGGTGTGCACAAGAAGTCCGGCGCCGACCTGCTGCAAGCGCGGCTGGACGGGCGCCAGGTGCTGATCGCCAAGCCGCGATCCTTCATGAACGTGTCCGGCAGGCCGGTGGCCGTGCTGGCGAAGTTCTTCTCGGTGCCGCCGACCGAGGTGATCGTCGTGCACGACGAACTCGACCTGCCGTTCGGCGCGATCCGGCTCAAGCGCGGTGGCGGTGAGGGCGGGCACAATGGCCTCCGCTCGGTCTCCAGCGCACTGACCACCAAGGACTATCTGCGCACCCGCATCGGCATCGGCCGCCCGCCGGGCCGCCAGGACCCGGCCGACTACGTGCTGAAACCGTTCTCGGCGCCGGAGCGCAAAGAGGTCCCGGTGATCGTCGAGCAGGCCGCCGACGCGGTGGAGCTGCTGCTGCGCGTCGGGCTGGAGACCGCGCAGAACCAATTGCACTGAGCCGCGCGCGGCGCGCCGGGACGATCAGCCCCGGGGCAGATGCATCGCGGTCGCGGCCCTGCGCAGTTTGCCGGAGGAGGTCTTCGGCAGTGCGCCCGGCCCGAGCACGGCGACGGTGCGTGGCCGCGCGCCGACCTCCGCGAACACCGCGTGCACGATCTCGCGCTCGATGCGCTTGACCTCCTCGTGGTTCTGGTGGCTGCCGCTTTCCACCACCACGGCGAAACTCTCCCGCTTCTGGCCCGCGTCCAGCCGCACCGCCACCGCGTTGCCGGGGCGGACACCGTCCACCCTGGTCGCCGCGCGCTCGATGTCGGTGGGGTAGATGTTGCGGCCGCCCATGATGATGACGTCCTTCATCCGGCCGCACACCACGATCAGTCCCTCGTCGGTGAAGTAGCCGATGTCGCCGGTGTCCAGCCAGCCCTCGTTGTCCTGGGCGGGCTGGAACCCGTCCATCGTCACGTACCCGGAAGTTACGGCGGGACCGCGCAATTCGATCACGCCGACCGACCGGGTCGGCAGCGGTTGCCGTTCGCTGTCGACGATCCGGCCCTCCAGTTGGTCGACCAGGTAGCCGAGGGTGGGCAACCGGCGGATGTTGGCGGGGTGGCCGTGCTCCTCCGGCACGGGCACCGCCTTGCCGAGCGCCTCGAGCAGATCGGCATCGATCACGTCGAGCACCTGACCATGGCCGGGATCCGGGATGGCCACCGCGAGCGTGGTCTCGGCCATGCCGTAGACCGGCGTGAGCGCCATGGGATTGAGGCCGAAGCGCTTCCCGGCCGCGGCCAAGGCATCCATGGTGTCCGGGTCTACCGGTTCGGCGCCGTTCCACATGTAGCGCACGCTGCTGAGGTCGAACGCGCCGTCGTCGGCCTGCCGCAGCCGCCTGGCCAGCAGAGAGTAGGCGAAATTGGGTGCGGCGGTGACGGTTCCGCGGTACTTGCTGATCAGCTCGGCCCACAGCAGCGGTCTGGTGAGGAAGTCCAGCGGCGTCACGCATACCACTTCAGCGCCGAATTGCATGGGGACACTGAGGAATCCGACCATGCCCATGTCGTGGAACAGGGGCAGCCAGCTGACCATCACGTCGTCGTCGAGCTGGAATTTCACCCGGTCGAACATGGCATGGGCGTTGACGAAGAAGTTCTCGTGCGTGATCCGCACCGCCTTGGGCGAACCGGTCGAACCGGAAGTCAACTGCTGCAAGGCGATATCGCCCTCGGCGGTGGGCACCGGATCGATGCCGGGGCCGTCGGGCAGCTGGTCGATGCGCACCACGGTGATGCCGCGTTCGCGCAGCAGCGGCTCGGCCGCCTCGAACGGCGCGCCCAGCACGACCGCGCGCGCTTCGATCATGGTCAGCACGGTCTCGGTGTCGCGCGCCCAGACCACCAGGTCGGTGCGCGGTGTCGGCTGGTGCAGCATGGTGATCGACGCGCCGCGCATCCAGACGGCCTGGCAGGCCGGGGCGATGTCGACCGGCAAGCCCGCGAGCACGCCGACCGCGTCGCCGTGACCGATGCCCGCTTCGGCCAGCCCGCCCGCCATCCGTCGAGCGATATGGTGGATTTCGGCCCAGGTGCGACGCAAGGGGGCGCTCGGCTCGCCGGTCACCAGTCCGCGCTGGGAGGTCCGCGCCGTGGCATACATCTCGTCGGTGAACCTGCTCAATGTTCATCTCCTAACCACCAGCTGTCGCCGGGAATCGGCCTCCCCCAACTATCCCGCCATCGCGCTGCCGCGTTAACCCCCTTTCTGGGGGCGCAGGTCAGCGCCGGGACGTGGGCGTCCGAAAGGTAGCCGCGTAGCGATCGACATAGTGACGGCCCGAGCGCGCGGCCATCTCGCGCATCAGCTCGTCGGTGGCGGCGCGCACCAGATGGCGCTGCTCGGTCGCCGGGTAGCGGCGCGGGGCCCCGAACTCGATGCGCACCTTGCCGAAGCGCGGCAGACGGCTGCCGCGCGGGTTCACCCGGTCGGTGCCCGCGAGCGTCACCGGAACGACCGGCGCGCCGGTGGCCATGGCGACCCGCAAGGTGCCGGTGCGGCCGCGATAGATCCGCCCATCCGGGGATCGGGTGCCCTCGGGATGAACGGCCCAGACGCCGCCCGCCGCCAGGATGCGGGTAGCGGCGGCGAGCGCGTCGGCGGCCGCGCTGCCGCCGGTCCGATCGACCGGGACCTGTCCGGAGACCGAGTAGAACCACCGGTTGAACCGGCCGCGCGGGCCTTTACCGGTGAAGTACTCCTGTTTCGCCAAGAACGTCACGCGTCGCGGGACGACCAGCGCGAGATACAGCGAATCGATCACGGCGAGGTGATTGGCCGCGATGATGACCGGCCCGGTGCGCGGAATGTTGTCCAGCCCGGTAACTGCGGGTCTGCCGAGCAGCCGCAGCGCCGGGCCGAGCAAGACGTACTTGAACAGCTGATACCACACGGGAACCTCCAGGCGACGAGTGCGTAGACACTGTCTACCCGATTTCGTAGACAGTGTCTACGTCAGCGTGACGTGGCGGTCCCGGCCGTAGACAATGCCTGCATGGTGGAGAGCGAATCGCTGCGGGACCGACTGGTCGACGCCGGCGTCGACCTGCTCGAAGAGGTCGGTGCGGCGCAACTGGGACTGCGGGCGATCACCCGGGCCGCGGGCGTCTCACACGGTGCGCCGCGGCGGCACTTCCCGACCCACCGCGCACTGCTGGCCGCCGTCGCGGCGCGCGGGTTCGCCGACCTCACCGGCCGGTTCGCCGAGGCGGACGCCGGGTCCGCGCGCGAGCGGCTCGCACGGATGAGCGCCGAGTACATCGAGTTCGCTGGGCACCGGCCGGAGATGTTCAGCCTGATGTTCCGGCACGACCTGCTGGAGGGCTCCGGCGAGAATCTGCGGTCGGTCACCCTGCCGCTGTTCGCGCGCTTCGCCGACCTGGTCGGTGCGGCGGCGACCTCCGGCGCGATCGATCCGCGCGCTCGCGCCCTCGCCCTGTGGACCAATCTGCACGGCATCGCCACCGTGCGGGCCAATCGCAGCTTGCGTCTGGTCGAACCGGGTGTCGATGTGGCGGCTCTGGTGGCCAGGGCACTCGAAGTGCACCTGGCCTGAACCGCTGACCGGTGGGGTTTCCTCGTCCGCCGCTCAGGCTCGCAGTGCTGCCACCGCGGCGACGAATCGGTCGAGTTCGTCGAAGCCGACGAAGCAGTGTGGCGAGGCGCGCACGACCGACCGCAGACCGCGCCCGGTCATGTCCAGCAGGGTCGAACCGGCGTGGCTGACGGTGACCGTGATGTCCTGCGCCAGCAACCGGTCGCGCACCTCGACGGAGTCGACGCCGTCGACGGTGAAGGACACGATGCCGCTGTGCCGGATGCCGAGGTCGCGCACCGTCACGCCGGGAATCTCCGGCAGCGCCTTGCGCAGGTGTTCGGCGCGCGCCGCGATCGCCGCGTAGACCTCGTGCGGACCCAGCTCCAGCAGGTATCGCACCGCCGCGCCCAAGCCGAGGCGGCCCGCGACGTCGCATTCCCAGAACTCGAAGCGGCTGGCATCGGGCGCGAGCCGGTAATCGTCGGGGCCGGTCCATTCCGCACCGTGCAGGTCAAGGCGCGCGGGTTCCATCGAGCGCGCCAATTCCGGCCGCAGGTACAGGAACCCGGTGCCGCGCGGGCCGCGCAGCCACTTGCGGCCGGTCGCCGACAGCGCGTCCACGCCGAGTTCGGCCACGTCGATGGGCAGCTGTCCGGCCGACTGGCAGGCGTCCAGCAGCACCAGCGCGCCGACCGAATGCGCGATCCTGGTCGCCTCGGCGGCCGGGTTCACCAGCCCGCCATTGGTCGGCGCGTGCAGCACCGAGACCAGCTTGACCCGCTCGTCCACCAGCGCGGCCAGCGCGTCGAGATCGATCTGCCCGCTGCCGTCACTGGGGATCTTCTGCACCGTGGCGCCGGTGGCGCGGGCGCGCTGCAAGGCGGCGATGGCATTGCTGGCGTAGTCGGCCTCGGAGACCAGGATGCGGTCGCCCGCGGCGAGCGGGACCGAGTAGAAGAAGTCCGCCCAGGAGCGGGTGGCGCTGTCGCTGAGCGCGATGTTCTCCGGCGCGGCGTTGATCAGCGCGCCGATCGCGGTCTTGACCGCGGCCAGGTCATCGAGCCGCTCGTTCGCCGCGCGATAGCCGCCGATCTCCGATTCCCGCCGCAGATGCGCGACGACGGTGTCGGTGACGACCCGCGGCGGAAGCGACGATCCGGCGCTGTCGAGGAAAACGGGGCCGGGTCCCGGCCCGGATGCGCACCCGGGCGTGTCGGCTCGTACGCGATCGTCATCCAGCATGCAGCCGACCTTATCCGGTGGAATGTTCGGCTTCATGTCGGTTTCTTGTCGGGATGCGTGGCTACGCTGGATGGGTCGCCGCATGCGATTTCGGCCGGGGAGTGGAATAACGCCGCGCCGAACGGCGACAACCGAACAGCAGCGGACTATGTCCCGGACGCCTACTGGAGGTTGGCATGGCGGTCACGCTCGAAAGTCCTGAGTCGGCCGGTTGTGCCACCGAGCAGGGGGAACTGTCCTCCCGAGCGGCGGCGGAGGCGTATATCGGCGGGGTGTGTTTCAAGCTCGGACCACCCGCCTTGATCGGCGCCGAACTGGAGTGGCTCACGGTGCACGGTGAGTGTTCGGCGTCCGGTCCCGCGGCCGCTCCGCGCCCCCAGCTGTCCGCCTTGGCGGACGCGCTCGGACCGTACGCACCACGGTCCATCGCCCCCGATTCACCGGCGCTCGCTCTGCCGGGGGGCAGCCGGGTCACTCTCGAACCCGGTGGTCAGATCGAACTCTCCAGCGCTCCCTACGACGCTGCCGCGCAGCTGTGTGATCGGCTGCGCGATGATGCCCGCCTGTTGCGGGAACTCCTCGAATCCCGGTCCATCCGTCCGGTTTCGGTCGCCGCGGACGCCGACCGCCGCCCCAAACGCGTGCTCCAGCTCCCGCGCTACCGCGCGATGGAACGAGCCTTCGGCGGCATCGGGCCGTTCGGCAAGCTGATGATGTGCAATACCGCGGCCACCCAGGTCAGCGTGGACGCGGGCGCCGACCACGCGGACGTCACCGCACGCTGGACCGCACTGTACGCCGTGGGCCCCGCGCTGGTGGCCGCCTTCGCCTGTTCCCCCGCCCTGCGTGGCGCGCCGCCCGGAACCTGGGCGTCCCAGCGCATGCGAGCCTGGCTGCGCCTGGACAACACCCGAACCCGCCCGCCGGTGCTCGACTGGGCCGACCCGGTGGCCGCGTACGGCAAGTGGGCGCTGGACGTGCCGCTGCTGTGCGTGCGCCGGCCCGAAGGGGCCGCGGCACCCGGTGACGGCCACGGGGAGGGATGGTTCGCGCCGCCCGGCGCGACATTCGCCGACTGGCTGTCCGGCGCTCTGGACGACGAGGTGGGCCGCCGCCCCGATATCGGCGATCTCGACTATCACCTGACCACGCTGTTCCCGCCGGTGCGCGCCTCGGGCCACCTGGAAGTCCGCTACATCGACGCACAGCCCGGCGACGGGTGGACCGTCCCGGTGCACGTGATCGACGCGCTCATGTCCAGCCCCGCGGTGGTCGCGGAGGCGAACGCGATCGCCGCGCCGCTGGCCGGGCGCTGGGTCGACGCCGCCCGCTACGGATTGGCCGACCCGGATCTGCGGGCCGCCGCCGTCGCGCTGCTGCGGCTCGCGGCCGCGCACACCGCGACCGACGAGGCCGCCCGCGCCGTCGAATCCGCCGCCGAACGATGTCGGCGTGGTCACACCCCGGACGAGGAGGACGCCGAGCACGGCCTCGACGCGCAGCCTCCGGGAGCCGCCACGTGACCAGGAACCAGCCGCGCTTCCCCGCCGGCGCCCCGGTCGACCAGGCCGGCGTGTGCCGAATCGCCCGCAGCCGCACCGAGACCCGCGGCCGCGCCGACGCCGATCATCACGAATCCCGGAGACGTTTCCCGTGACCATTTCGCATTCCGCCCTGACCGGCAACTCCGGCACCGAACAGCTGCGCGACCGGATCGCCGAGGTCCTCACCCGCGCCAGGCAACGCACCCACACCCTCACCGACTGCGTCGACGAAGCCGAACTGGTGGCCCAGCATTCACGGCTGATGAGCCCGCTGGTCTGGGACCTCGCACACATCGGCAACCAGGAAGAACTGTGGCTCGTGCGCGACGTCGGCGGCCGCGACCCGGTGCGCGCCGACATCGACGAACTCTACGACGCCTTCAAGCACGCCCGCGCGAACCGGCCCGCGCTGCCGTTGCTCGACCCGGCCCAGGCCCGCGGTTACGTCGGCACCGTGCGCGACAAAGTCTGGGATGTGCTCGAGCGCAGCGACTTGCGCGGCCGCCCGCTGGTCGACGGTGGTTTCGCGTTCGGCATGATCGCCCAGCACGAGCAGCAGCACGACGAGACCATGCTGGCCACCCATCAGCTGCGCACCGGCTCGGTGGTGCTCTCCGCGGCGGCCGCGCCGACGTCGGCGGCCCCGGTCACCGGGGAGGTCGTCATCCCGGCGGGCGAATTCACCATGGGCACTTCGACCGAGGCGTGGGCACTGGACAACGAGCGTCCCGCCCATCCGGTCGTGGTGTCCGGTTTCGCGATCGACGCCGCGCCGGTGACCAACGAGCAGTACCTGGCCTTCATCGATGACGGCGGCTACCAGCGCCCTGAGCTCTGGTCCGAGCGGGGTTGGGCACATCGCAGCGAGGCGGACTTGGTCGCGCCGCAGTTCTGGGAGCGCGATCCGTCCGGACGCTGGTGGCGGCGGGTGTTCGGGGTGATGACCCCGCTGCGGCCGCACCAGCCGGTCGTGCACGTGTGCTGGTTCGAGGCCGAGGCGTACGCGAACTGGGCGGGCAAGCGCCTGCCCACCGAAGCGGAATGGGAGAAGGCGGCCAGGTTCGACCCGGCCACCGGCGCGTCGCGGCGATTCCCCTGGGGCGACGCCGATCCCGATGCCGCCACCGCGAACCTCGGGCAGCGTCATCTGGAACCGGCGGAGGTCGGCGCTTATCCGGCGGGCGCGTCTCCGGCGGGCGTGCACCAGCTGATCGGTGATGTGTGGGAGTGGACCGCCTCGGGTTTCGAGGCGTATCCCGGTTTCCGCGCGTTCCCGTACCGGGAGTACTCCGAGGTGTTCTTCGGCGGGGACTACCGGGTGCTGCGCGGCGGCTCCTTCGGCACCGATCCGGTGGCCTGCCGCAGCACGTTCCGCAACTGGGACCACCCGATTCGCCGCCAGATCTTCGCGGGATTCCGCTTGGCGCGGGACCTGCGCGCGGGAGAAGGCGAGTGAGCGACGCTCGTTCCGCCGGGCGGCGGTGGGACCGCGGTGACGCGGTGTGCGAGCCGCACCCCACGGAGGCGGCCTCGGCGGGCGCCGATGTGTAGACACCTGGGTTATGTCGGCCCGCCGGTGCGGGTGGGCGAGATGTTGACCCTCGGCTCCCATTCACTGCGCACCCAGGCGTGGGCCCCACGCGATATGCGCCACGGCGGCACCATCAACGCCGACGGCTTCGGCGTCGCCTGGTGGCGCGTCGCGGAGAACGACGCGGTCATTGCCAGCCGCTACCGCAACGCCGACCCGATCTGGACCGACCCGGCCGTGGACGAGGTGCTCGGGCAGCTGGAGTCCGCCGCGGTGCTCGCCGCGGTGCGCTCGGCCACGGTCGGCATGCCGGTCGAGCGGTCGGCGTCCGCGCCGTTCACCCGCGACCGCTGGGCGTTCAGCCACAACGGCGTGGTCCCGGACTGGCGCCGCACGCTGTCCGGCGTAGCCGCCGAGTTCGCGCTCATCGCGGCCGAACTCGGCGCCGAGGATCTGTTCACCCCGGCCCGGCTGCTGGAGGCGGAATCGGCCACCGACGCGGCGACACTGTGGGTGCTGCTGTGCGATCTGCTGGCGACCAGCTCGCCGGACGGCGAGTGGTCCGCGGCGCCCGCGGCGCTGCGGCTGCTCGTGTCCGCCATTCTCGACCGGGCGCCGGAAGCACGACTGAACCTTCTGCTCTCCGACGGCGCGCAGCTGTGGGCGACCACCTGCCACCACTCGTTGTCGGTGCTGGTCACCGACGAGTTCGCGCTCATGTCCTCCGAACCGTTCGACGACGACCCGCGTTGGCGGTCGATCCCGGATCGCTGCCTGGTGAGCGCCCGGCCCGGCGCGCTGTCCGTCGACGCCCTCCTCTGACCCGAAAGGCCCGTGCCATGACCGCAGCCTCGCTGGACATCCACCTCACCGAAGACGACCTCGACGCGGCGCTCCGCTCGGACGCCCGGCTGGGGTTGTCCGCCGACCCGAAATGGTTGCCGCCCAAGTACTTCTACGACGCCAGGGGCAGCGAACTGTTCGAACAGATCACCGAGCTGCCCGAGTACTATCCGACGCGCACCGAGCGCGCGCTGCTGGAGCGCGTGGTCGACGAGATCGCCGACGCCGCGCAAGCCGAGGTGCTGGTCGAACTCGGCGCGGGCTCGGCGGCCAAGACGCGCCTGCTGCTCACCGCGCTCAGTGCGCGCGCACCCCTGAAGAAATACGTCCCGCAGGACGTGTCGCCCGCGGCGCTGCGAGCCGCCGCCGATGAGGTCGCCGCCGAGTTCCCCGGCCTCGCCGTGCACGGTGTGGTCAGCGACTTCACCGACACACTGGACAACCTGCCGCGCGGGGGACGCCGGATGATCGCCTTCCTCGGCGGCACCATCGGCAACCTGATCCCCGAGGAACGGGCCGAATTCCTCGCCCGGATCCACGCCGTGCTCGAGCCGGGCGAACACCTGCTGCTCGGCGCCGGGCTGGTCATCGACCCGGCGGTGCTCGTCCCCGCCTACGACGACGCGGCGGGTGTCACCGCCGAGTTCAACCGGAACGTCCTGCACGTGTTGAACTCTCGCTTGCACGCCGACTTCGCACCGGAGAAGTTCCGGCACGTCGCGGTCTGGGACGCGGCGCGCGAGTGGATCGAGATGCGGCTGGAAGCGAGCGAGGACATGACCGTCACGGTCACGGACCTCGACCTCACCGTGCGCTTCGGCCGCGGCGAACAGATCCGCACCGAGATCTCGGCGAAGTTCCGGATCGAGGGCCTCGAGGCCGAACTCGCCGCCGCGGGCTTCGCCACCGGACACGTGTGGACCGATTCCGACGACCGCTTCGCCCTGGTGCTCGCCCAGCGGCGCTGACCGCGCACCGGTCGGCGGCGGTCACCGCGAGGGTACGCCGCCGACCACCGCCGCGAGCCATTCGACCAGCGGCCGCATCTTCTCCCACGCGGCGCGGACCTCCTTCGCCGCCCGGGGCGTCTCCAGCCAGGCGGGCGCGCCGAATTCCCTGCCGCACGTGATGGACTTGTGCCGCAGCAGGTCGATGCGCGGGTGGTCGGCGTCGTAGCCCTTGGGTTTGGTCTTCAGCTTCTCGCCGCCGATGGTGAAGCCCGCGGCGGCGAGCTCCGTGAGGATCACCGCCAGCTCGGGTCCGCGCACGTCGTCATCGATGGTGGCGCGCAGTTGCGCGAGCTGGTCGGGGGAGCCCTGGTAGAAACCGCCGCCGACGTACAGGCCACCGGCGTTGATCTGGACGTACCAGCCCGCGCCCGGCGCGGCCCGCACCACGGCGCCCTGCGCGGTCTTGTACGGCGACTTGTCCTTGGCGAACCGCACGTCCCGGTAGGGGCGGAAAATCTTGGCCGGCCCGAAGTCCGGCTCGAGTTCGGCGACGAGCGCCTTCATGGGCGCGAGCACCGCCTCGTCGTAGATCTGCTTGTGCGCGGTCCAGAACGCCTTGGAGTTGTCGGCCTCCAGGTCCTCGTAGAAGTCCGGTCCGGCCAGCGGGAAGCCCGTGAATCCGGTCATGCTCGCGCACCCGTCGTGCCGGTGCCACCGAAAAGACGCATACCGAGAATCTACGTCGACAAGTCTCCGCCGAACACGGCGAATCCCACGATGAAGCCGATCACCATCCCGACGGCCGCCGCGATCGCTGCCCATTTGCCGAGCGATTCGCCCTTGTTGTGCCCGATTATGCCCAGGATTATCCCGGCCGGGCCGAACAGGAACGGGCAGAACAGCAGGGCGGTGACCGCGCAGACGAACCCGATGATCGAGTACACCTGGCTACCCGCCTGCTTCGGCTGGGTGGCGTAGGGCTCGTACCCCTGCTGCGGGTAGGACGGATAGCCGTACTGCGGAGGCTGCTGCCCCGACGGATACCCGTACACCCCGCCCGCCGGGTATCCGGGCTGACCGGTCGGCGGGTACAGCTGCTCGGCGTCGGCGGAGTGCCCGGTCGGCGGAGAAGGCGGTTGCCCAGCGGAGCCGAATCGCGTGTGCTCGTCCGGCGTGAACCGGTGTGTGGATTCGTCGGTGGGCTGCGGCGCGGAGCCCGACAAGGGAGTGCCCGGCGCGGCGGGTTCGGCGCCCCAGGACTGCCGGCCACCCGGGCTGTCGGCGCCCCAAGGCTGCGGCTCAGCGGGCTGGCCGCTGGGTTCGGCGCCCCACTGGCCGCCCAGCGGTCCGGCGGGCGGCGATCCGGTCGGCTGCCACCACTGATCCGGTGCAACCGCCTCGCCCTCCGGTGGCCGCGCGGCCGCGGGGTCGTGCCCGGTGGGTTGTGCGCTAGGTGTCTGGGCCGGAGCGGAACCGGTCAGGGGCTGGGCAGGCTCCTCACCGGAGGTGTCCCCGGTCTGCTTCGACAACGAGGGCGACTCCGACGGCCGCTGCTCGTCGTCTGCGTGCTCCGGATCCTTCGGCGTGCTCATCGCACCCTCCTCGTATCGTCCCGGTCAGCAACCTATGCCTACCACGGTGAACGCGTCGTCGTACCCGATTGCGCCAGCGTGGCGCGTCGGGGGAAGCGCGTCTCAGAGGTCCTGATCGTCGACGATCTCGATCGCGGCGACCTCGGCGGACCGGTCGTCGGCCTCCTCGTCTCCGGCGCGGCCGTCGCTCGGCGTCCACTCCTGGGCCAGCTCGTCGCCGATACCCAGCCTGCCGTCGTCCTCGTCCTCGTGGTAGCGGATGCGCAGATCGTCGGGCGGATCCTCGATGTTGCGCTGATACTCGCGGATCTCGTCCTCTTGGTCGTCATCCCCCATTTCGGTTTCCAACGGGTCACGGTTCATACCCCCAGTATCCCCACCGATCGCCGCGCCTAACGCGGATACGAAAACGGCGGCCCGAACCGGAGTCCGAGCCGCCGTCTGCGGGGGTGTGGTTCTTATGCGTTGCCGTTGAAAAGGCCGGTGACCGAGCCGTTTTCGAAGACCTCGCGGATGGTGCGGGCCAGCAGCGGCGCGATGGACAGCACGGTCAGCTGCGGGAATTTCTTGTCCTCGGTGAGCGGCAGGGTGTTGGTCACCACGACCTCCTTGGCGCCGCAACTGGTGAGGCGCTCGGCGGCGGGCGGGCTCAGCACGCCGTGGGTCGCGGCGATGACCACGTCACCGGCGCCGGCCTCCTTGAGCACCTTGACCGCGCCCGCGATGGTGCCGCCGGTGTCGATCATGTCGTCGATCAGGATGCAGGTGCGGCCCTCGACCTCGCCGACCACGCGGTTGGACTTCACCTGGTTGGGCACCAGCGGGTCGCGGGTCTTGTGGATGAAGGCCAGCGGCGAGCCGCCCAGCGAGTCGGCCCACTTCTCGGCGACGCGCACGCGGCCCGAATCGGGGGAGACGACGGTGATGTGCTCGAGGCTGTAGTTGGTGCGGATGTACTCCGCCAGCTGCACCTGGGCGTGCATGTGGTCGACCGGGCCGTCGAAGAAGCCCTGGATCTGGTCGGTGTGCAGGTCGACGGTGATGATCCGGTCCGCGCCCGCGGTCTTCAGCAGGTCCGCGACCAGACGGGCCGAGATGGGCTCGCGGCCGCGGTGCTTCTTGTCCTGGCGGGCGTAGGGGTAGAAGGGCAGCACCGCGGTGATCCGCTTGGCCGAACCGCGCTTGAGCGCGTCGATCATGATGAGCTGCTCCATCAGCCACTGGTTCAGCGGCGCGGGGAAGCTCTGCAGGACGAAGGCGTCGGAGCCGCGGACCGACTCCTCGAACCGGACGAAGATCTCGCCGTTGGCGAAGTCTCGTGCGATCTGCGGCGTCACGTGGACGTCGAGTTCCTTGGCGACCTGCTCGGCCAGCTCAGGATGGGCGCGTCCCGAGAAGAGCATGAGGTTCTTCTGGTTGTCGATCCATGACGCGGTCACTGCTGATTGCCATCCTTTTGCTCTATTGCCTGACCCGACATCTCCTTGGCCGCGATGGCTTCCGCCGCCGCGCGGGCCGCGTCCGTCCCTGGACGGTGACGCTGCACCCAGCCCTCGATGTTCTTCTGCGGACCACCGGAGACCGCGAGAGCTCCGGGCGGAACGTTTCTGCGCAGTACAGTACCCGCAGCCGTATATGCTCCGTCACCCACCGTCACCGGCGCGACGAACATGGTGTCGCTACCGGTGCGCACGTGCGAGCCGACGACGGTGTGGTGCTTGGTCACGCCGTCGTAGTTGACGAAGACACTGGACGCACCGATGTTGCTGTGCTCGCCGATGGTGGCGTCGCCGACGTAGGTGAGGTGCGGCACCTTCGAATGCGCGCCGATCGAGGCGTTCTTGGTCTCCACGAAGGCGCCCAGCTTGCCCGCGTCGCCCACGACGGTGCCGGGACGCAGGTAGCTGAACGGGCCGATGGTCGCCTTCGGGCCGATGGTCGCGCCCTCGCCGTGGGTGCGGATCACCTTCGCGCCGTCACCGACGACCACATCGGTGAGCGTGCTGTCCGGGCCGACCTCGGCGTCCTCGCCGAGGATCGTGTTGCCGAGCAGTTGTACGCCGGGCCGCAGCACCGCGTCCCTTCCGATGCGCACGCCGGCGTCCACCCAGGTGGAGGCGGGATCCATGATCGTGACGCCCGCCCGCATGTGGCGCTCCAGGATGTAGCGGTTGAGCGTGCGCGCCGCCGCGGCCAGCTGCACCCGGTCGTTGACGCCGGTGACCTTGGCCGCGTCGACCAGCCGTGCGCCGTGCACCGGGTGACCGGCTTCGCGGGCCAGGCGCAGCACGTCGGTCAGGTACAGCTCGTGCTGGGCGTTGGCGGTGGACAGCCTGCTGATCATGGTGCGCAGCACCGCGGCGTCGAACGCGTACACACCGGAGTTCACCTCGGTGATCGCGGTCTGCTCCGGGGTGGCGTCGGCGTGCTCGACGATCTCGGCCAGCTGGCCCTCGGCGTCGCGCACGATGCGGCCGTAGCCGTTCGGGTCCTCCGGTACGAAGGTCAGCACGGTGACCGCGGGGCGTTCGGCGTAGCTGCGGTGCTCGTCGAGCAGCGCGGCCAGGGTGTGCCCGTCCAGCAGCGGCACGTCGGCCGAGGTGACCAGCACGTCGCCGGTGAATCCGACCGGCAGGGCGTCCAGCGCGCACTGCACCGCGTGCCCGGTGCCGAGCTGCTGTTCCTGCAGCGCCGGGGTGATCTCCCGGCCCAGGTCGTCGGCGACCGCGGTGACGGCCGCGCCGACCTGCTCGCGGTCGTGCCCCACCACGGTGATGAGGTACGCGGGGTCGATCTCGTTCGCCGCATGCAGCGCGTGCGCGAGCATGGTCCGACCGGCCAGCGAATGCAGCACCTTGGGGGTCTTCGACCGCATTCGCGTCCCGGCACCGGCTGCGAGAACGACGACGGCGGTCTGCTGTGGCATGGATCTCCCTCGGCTGCCTGTCCTCGTGCGGGGCGTCGTCGTGCTTGGTCAGCGATGTGCGGGCCAACGATAGTCATCGTGCTCTCGAGCTCCGCCGCCAGGACTCGAACCTGAACTCTCTGAACCAAAATCAGATGTGCTGCCATTACACCACGGCGGATTGTCACACCGGCGGTTGGCGAACCCCCGCCGCTGTGCCACGGCACGAGATGAATCCTCGCATACTCGCCCGCCTCCCCGCGAATTGTTGGGCGGAGGGTCGAGCGGTCGCGTCGCCGAGCTGTCTGGAACAGTGGTATGTGAACGTCGGCGTCCTGCGTCGGAGCCCCGATGCGACGCCGTCTCGCACGCACATGGGTAACTCGCCGGGCACGCCCACGGCTGGGCCGGGCAGGCGATCGGCGGGCCGGAGGGTGCACCGTCGATGTACTCGGTCGGCGAGAACGCGGAGAGGCGGAGGAGTGTCAGTGTCTTCGGGTGAGTCACATCGAGTGTCCCGGCCGCGCATGACCGGCACCCAGCGGCGTCAGCAGTTGATCGAGATCGGGCGCGCGCTGTTCGCCGAACGCGGCTACGACGCGACCTCCATCGAGGAGATCGCGCAGCGCGCCCAGGTCTCCAAACCCGTGGTGTACGAACACTTCGGCGGCAAGGAGGGGCTGTACGCGGTCGTCGTCGACCGGGAGATGTCGATGCTGCTGGACATGATCACCTCCTCGCTCACCCAGAACCGATCGCGGATCCGGCTGGAACAGGTCGCGCTGGCGCTGCTGACCTACATCGAAGAACGAACCGACGGGTTTCGAATTCTCGTGCGTGATCAGCCCGCTGCCGCCGCGGAGGGCCGGTACTCCAGTTTGCTCAACGAGGCGACCAATCAGGTGGCGCACATCCTGGCCGGAGACTTCGCGCGCCGGGGCTTCGACACCAGCCTGTCCACCCTCTACGCCCAAGCGCTCGTCGGCCAGGTCGCCACGGCCGCGACCTGGTGGCTGGACGAGCGCACACCGTCGAAAGAGGTTGTGGCGGCACACTTGGTGAACCTGTGCTGGAACGGTCTGAGCCATCTCGAAGCCGATCCGCAACTGAGCTCGGAGTGGCGCGCCGGCGCCGGTGAGTGACCCGGATTGTTAACTAGCAAATTGCGCGGCAGGTCTGGCCGAATGCTCGAATTGGCTGCCGGGCGCGCGCCTGGTGGTACGGTTCACCCATCCTTTGGGTGCTGTTCGGGCGGTAAGTCGGTCAACTTCGAGATGTCGGTCTACTTCAGGATGGCTGGTTTTGGGATGACAGGCGGATCTGATGGCTAGGCAAGCGCGCGCGGAGATCACCCGCGATTCCGTCCTGGCGGGCGCTGCCGATGTCTTTCTGCGCTTGGGATATGCGAATGCGAGCCTGAGCGAGATCATCGCGCAGTCCAATGTGACCAAGGGCGCCTTGTACTTTCACTTCGGCTCGAAGGAAGAACTGGCGCGCGCCGTGGTCGACCAGGGCAACGAGCGACTGACCAGCTCGTGTCAGGGCTTCTTCGATCCCCGAGTGCCCGCGCTGGAAGCGTGCATCGGCATCACCTACGTCGTCGCCGATCTATCGATGAACGATCCGATGGTCGGCGCCATGCTGAAGCTGACCCACCAGATCGGCGACTACCGCGGCGCCCAAGGCGACAACATCGCCAAGAACTGGGGCGACACCTACCGCCTGCTCGCCGAACGAGCCATCGCCCAGGGCGACCTGATCGCCGACCTGGACGCGGAGGTCATCGGCCTGCTGTGGCAGGAGATGGCCGCGGGCGTGCACATCATCGCCGTCGGCACCGAATCCATCGACCAGATGGCGGTCCGGATGGAGCGCGCCTGGTACTTCCTGCTCCCGGCCCTCGTCCCGGCGGAAAAGCTCTCGTACTTCCGGGAATTCGCGGCCCGGCGGCTGCGGCGCTACGTGCCGTAATTTTTGCAGCGCTGCGGCGCCGCGAACGGCGCATGCTCGCTTACGTCATCGTCGAAGCTGAAGTGTCGGACGAGGAAGTCGGATTGGCGTACTGGCGGCTGGCGGAGCCATCGATCCGGCAGTACGGCGGGCGTTACCTCGTCGCTACCGTGCCCGAGGTTATCGAGGGGGCCTGGCCCGCGGCCCGGCGCGCGGTGGTGCTGGAGTTCCCCGATCTGGACCGGGTCCGAGCCTGGTACGACTCGCCGGAGTACTCGAAGGCGCGGGAGGTGCGTAAGTCCGGGGTCGAGGTGCGGATGGTGTTCGCGGACGGCGTCCTGGGCTAGACCCTCCACGGCGCTCTTGATCAGCCGGTCGGAGCCGGAGCGTATCCAGGTGGTCGTGGCGTTCGAGACGGAGTCGGCCGGCGGCGGTCGCCGCGGTGCACGCCGAAAGCGGCCGCGAACACGCGTCGCCGCAGGCGCTGCAAAAACGGGACACCCGCTTAACTAGACTCGGTTGGCCGCTCGAACCGTCTCGCCTGCGCTCAGGAGTTGTCGATGTCCACCCACCGCCCGCCGTTGGCGGGACTGGCCGCCGCGGCCGGTGCCGATACCTCGCTACGGACCGTCGCGGAGCTGATCGGCACCTCATCGGTCGAGTTGGTCGCGCCGTCGGCGGTGCGCCCGTTCGTCGCGGCGCGGGTGGCGGCCGCGCGGCCGCTGGTGGTGGTGACGGCGACGGGGCGGGAGGCCGACGATCTGACCGTCGAGCTGGAGGAGATGCTCGGCCCCACGGTCGCGCAGTTCCCGTCCTGGGAGACGCTGCCGCACGAGCGGCTCTCACCGGGCGCGGACACGGTGGGGCGCAGGCTGGAGGTGCTGCGCCGGATCGCGCACCCCGCCGACCCGCATTTCCCGGCGCCGCTGCGCGTCGTGGTCACCACCGTCCGGTCGCTGATGCAGCCGATGGCGGACGGGCTCGGCGACATCGAGCCGATCGTGCTGCGGGTCGGCGCCGAGCTGGACTTCGACGAATTGCTCACGCGGCTGGTGGAATTCGCCTACACCCGGGTCGACATGGTGGGCAAGCGCGGCGAATTCGCGGTGCGCGGCGGCATCCTGGACGTGTTCCCGCCCACCGCCGACCATCCGGTGCGGGTGGAGTTCTGGGGCGACGAGGTTACCGAGCTGCGGCCGTTCGCCGTCGCCGACCAGCGCTCCCTGCCCGAGGTGACGGTGGACCTGGTCGTCGCGCCGCCGTGCCGGGAACTGCTGCTCACCCCGGAGGTGCGCGATCGGGCGGCCGAGGTCGCCGCCGCCAACGCGGCCGACGCGGCGCTGGTGGAGATGCTGGAGAAACTGGCGCAGGGTATCCCGGTCGAGGGCATGGAGGCGCTGTTGCCGGTGCTGCGGCCCGGGCAACTGCGCCTGCTCACCGAGGTGCTGCCGGAGGGCACCCACGTGCTGCTGTGCGATCCGGAGAAGATCCGCACCCGCGCCGCCGACCTGGTGCGCACCGGCGAGGAATTCCTGGAGGCCTCCTGGACCGCGGCGTCGTTCGGCGGCGCCGCACCGCTCGGCGGGCACGGACTCGACCTGGCCGCCTCCGCCTACCGCCCGCTGCCGGAGGTCCAGGCCAGCGCCGATCGGCAGGGTCTGCCCTGGTGGACCCTGAGCCCCCTCGCCTCCGGCGCCGCGTCCGAGGTCGCGCTGCCGGTGCTGCCCGGCCCGGCCGCGCGCGGCTCCGACGAATTGGTGGCGACCCTGTTCGCCTCGCTGCGTGCCCACGTCATCACCGGCGGCAGGGCTGTCGTGGTCGTCGCAGGTCACGGCACGGCGCAGCGCATCATGGAACGGCTGGCGGACGCGGACGTCCCCGCCGCGGCGCTGGAGCAGGGGGCCGAGCCGAACGACGGCGTGGTCGGCGTGCTGTGCGGTTCGCTGCACGACGGCCTGGTGTTCGAGGACGCCGGTCTGGTGATCGTCGCCGAGTCCGACCTCACCGGCAACCGGGTCACCGCGCCCGCCGAGGGCAAGCGGATGCCGGCCAAGCGCCGCAACCAGGTCGACCCGCTCGCGTTGAGCGCGGGCGACATGGTGGTGCACGACCAGCACGGCATCGGCAAGTTCGTCGAGATGATCGAGCGCACCGTGGGCGGCGCCCGCCGCGAGTACCTGGTGATCGAGTACGCGCCGAGCAAGCGCGGCCAGCCCGGCGACCGGCTGTTCGTGCCGATGGAGTCGCTCGACCAGCTCTCCCGCTACGTCGGCGGTGAGATGCCGAGCCTGTCCAAGCTCGGCGGCTCGGACTGGGCCAATACGAAACGCAAGGCGCGCAAGGCGGTTCGGGAGATCGCGGGCGAGCTCGTGCAGCTCTACGCCGCGCGCCAGGCCGCGCCGGGCCACGCCTTCGCGCCGGACACGCCGTGGCAGCAGGAAATGGAGGACGCATTCGCGTTCACCGAGACCGTCGACCAGATGACCGCCATCGCCGAGGTGAAGGCGGACATGGAGAAGCCGGTCCCGATGGACCGCGTCGTCTGCGGCGACGTCGGCTACGGCAAGACCGAGATCGCGGTGCGGGCGGCGTTCAAGGCCGTGCAGGACGGCAAGCAGGTCGTGGTGCTGGTGCCGACCACGCTGCTCGCGCAGCAGCACCTGCAGACCTTCACCGAGCGGGTCGCGGGCTTCCCGATCACCGTGAAGGGCCTGTCCCGCTTCACCGATCCGGCCGAGGCGCGCGCCGTGCTGGAGGGAATGGCCGACGGCGGCGTGGACATCGTGGTCGGCACGCACCGGCTGCTGCAGACCGGTGTGCGCTGGAAGGACCTCGGCCTCGTGGTGGTCGACGAGGAGCAGCGGTTCGGTGTGGAGCACAAGGAGCACATCAAGGCGCTGCGCACGCACGTCGACGTGCTCACCATGTCGGCGACCCCGATCCCGCGCACCTTGGAGATGAGCCTGGCCGGTATCCGCGAGATGTCGACCATCCTCACTCCGCCGGAGGAACGCCACCCGGTGCTCACCTATGTGGGCGCGTACAACGACAAGCAGGTCACCGCCGCGATCCGGCGCGAGTTGCTGCGCGACGGCCAGGTCTTCTACGTGCACAATCGGGTGGCGTCGATCGACAAGGCGGCCAAGCGGATTCGCGATCTGGTGCCGGAGGCGAGGGTGGTGGTCGCGCACGGCCAGATGAACGAGGACGCGCTGGAGTCCACCGTGCAGGGCTTCTGGCAGCGCGAATACGACGTGCTGGTGTGCACCACGATCATCGAGACCGGTCTGGACATCTCCAACGCCAACACGCTGATCGTGGAACGCGCCGACGCGCTCGGGCTCTCCCAGCTGCACCAGCTGCGTGGCCGGGTCGGGCGCTCCAGGGAACGCGGCTACGCCTACTTCCTGTACCCGCCGGAGAAGCCGCTCACCGAGACGGCCTACGACCGGCTCGCCACCATCTCGCAGAACTCCGACCTCGGCGCGGGCATGGCGGTCGCGATGAAGGACCTGGAGATCCGCGGCGCGGGCAACGTGCTCGGTGCCGAGCAGTCCGGGCACGTCGCGGGCGTCGGGTTCGATCTCTACGTGCGCCTGGTCGGCGAGGCGGTCGAGGCGTACCGCGCCGCCGCCGACGGCAAGCCGATCACCATCGAGGAAGTCAAGGAGGTGCGCATCGACCTGCCCGTCGACGCGCACATCCCGCCGGACTACATCGCCAGCGACCGGCTCCGCCTGGAGGCCTATCGCAAACTGGCCGCCGCTCAAGACGATTCGGCGCTGGCGCAGGTCGTGGACGAGCTCGTCGACCGTTACGGGCCACTGCCGGTCGAGGTCGGGCGGCTGGTCTCGGTGGCCAAGCTGCGCCTGCTCGCCCGCGAGTACGAGGTGACCGAAATCGCCGTCACCGGAACCACTTTGAAGATATCCCCGCTGCATCTGCCGGATTCCAAGCAGATGCGCCTCAAGCGGCTCTACCCCAGCGCGGGTTACCGCGCCGCCTCCGGGGTGGTGCAGCTTCCGTTGCCCCGCGTGGAGGACAGTGTCGGCGCCGAGCGCGTCCGGGATGTGGTGCTGCTGCAGTTCGTGGCCGATCTGCTGCTGGCATTGGACGGGAAGGCGCAGGGCGCGGTCGATCTCACCGTCGCCGCCGAGATGGCTCCCCGATGAGTTCGGCGGATCGCGACGAGTCCGTCCTGCGGGCTGCCCGGCACCGTGCCGCCGAACGCAGGGCCGACGGCGAGGATCGCGCCGCGCCGAACGGCGACGCGGTACCGCGCACGGACACGGCGGTGGTCGCGGCCGGTCTGGCCGGGGCGGTCGAGGTCATGGACCGTCTCTGGCACTTCGGGGGCTGGGAGGTCACCCAGACCCACGATTCGCTGCGCCCTTACCTGCTCGAGGAAACCTACGAGTTGCTCGACGCCATCCAGCACAGCGATGCCGAGACGATCAAGGAGGAACTCGGCGACCTGCTGCTGCAAGTGCTCTTCCATTCCCGGATCGCCCAGGCCGCAGGCGAATTCACCGTGGACGATGTCGCCGCCGCTCTCGTCGCGAAGCTGGTCAACCGCAGCCCGCACCTGGTGGGCTCCGCGATCGATCCGTCCGCGTCGGTGGCGGAGAAGATCGCCGCGCAGGAACGGGCCTGGGAAGAACGCAAATCCGCCGAGAAGTCCCGCCGCTCCTGCCTGGACGGCATCGCCATGGCCCAGCCCGCCCTGGCTCTCGCCGAGAAGGTCGTCTCCCGCAGTACGAAGGCGGGCCTGCCGTCCGATCTCGTCCCCGAGGCTCTCCGCGTCGTGCGCCTCGGCGGGCCGGAAAGCGCCGAAGAAAGTCTCCGCAAAGCGACGCTGACGTTCGCCGCCGCTGTCCGCGCGGCGGAGGACGCGGCGGAGAAGGACCGCGGTGAACGTCGTCCGCTCGCTGCCGAGGATTGGCGCGCCTTCTGGCCGGACGCAACCGAGTAGTCCGGGGCCCGGCATTGGGCAACCTACGCGGCCGCCACGTGACGGCTGGATCAGGGAGACTGGGACGATGACCTACCCCGAACTCCACGCGCGACCGCAGTGGCGAAGGACCGGGATAGGCCGGTTCCCCGTCGCCGCACTCGTGGACGACCAGTGGTGGGTCCTACGGATCAACGGCTTCCCGGATCATCCGCTCTGGACACTCTTCATCGACGGCGCACCGCGTTTCGACCTCGATGACACTCCGCCGAGCTGGGGCCGCCCGAGTGTCCGGTCCGCGCCGTCGCTGGACCCCCAGACCGCTGAGCAGGTCGTGGCGCCCATCCAGGGCTTCACGGCATACGGCAGCGAAGTCGGAGACCCCTGCGACGACCCGGTCTGCTGCGGCTGACGTTGTCGGCCGGGCAGGTCTCGCGGATGTTCCACACCGCCCGGCGGCGGTGGTCGACTCGGAAAGTCAGATGTTCACGCCGTAATCCCTGGCGATTCCCGCCAGGCCGGAGGCATAACCCTGACCGATGGCGCGGAACTTCCACTCGTTGTTGTGGCGGTACAGCTCGCCGAAGATCATGGCCGTTTCGGTGGACGCGTCCTCGGTGAGGTCGTAGCGAGCCAGTTCGACGCCGGTGCCCGCGTCGACGACGCGGATGAAAGCGTTGCGGATCTGACCGAACGACTGGCCGCGAGCGTCGGCGTCGTGAATGGACACCGGGAAGAAGATGTTGGTGATGTTCGGCGGCGTGGCCGTGAGGTCGACGTTGATCACCTCGTCGTCACCTTCACCCGCCCCGGTGAGATTGTCGCCGGTGTGCTCGATGGATCCGTCGGGCGAGCGCAGGTTGTTGTAGAAGATGAAGTGCTGGTCGGACAGCACTTTCAGATTCGACCCGCAGGCGAGCGCGCTGGCGTCGAGGTCGTAGTCGGCGCCGGTGGTAGTGCGCACGTCCCAGCCGAGTCCCACCGACACCTTGGTGAGATTCGCCGCCTGCTTCGACAGCGAAACGTTGCCGCCTTTGGCGAGAGTGACGCTCATGATCCCCTTCCGCGCGGCACGAACGGTGCCGCCTTCTTCCGTGCTGCCCGGGGGCCGCCGGGCTGATTCAGTTCTGGTGGTCTGCCCAGGATTTCAAGGTGCTGACCCGGTCTTTCAGCGCGCGCAGTTCGCTCTCGTCGTCGAGCACCGTGCGCTGGATGCCTTGCACGACGGCGAAGGCCGACTGGCGGTGGTCATCGATCACCTCGACGTCGATGCGGACCGCGACATAGTCGTCGGCGCCGGGCATCTGCTCGGCGACCACGTGCGCGGTCCCCCGCGCGCACATCGCCACGTTGCCGCCGCCGAGGATCAGCAGCGCCACTTCGGGATGCTCGCGCAGCCGGGCCAGTGAACCGCGATCGTACTTCAGGCTGAGCAGAATTCGCCGGTCGCCGGCGCGCACCGGCCAGGACACCGGAATCGCGTGCGGCGCGGGGTCGGTCGTCACCAGCACGCCGATCGTCTCCAAGGGCCATTCCGGGAGCACGTCCAGCTCGGGATGATCTGTCGAGTTGTGCTGACGTTGGGCGGGGCTCGCTCCGGCTGCCATCTTCGTCACCTCATGGATCGTCGAGCGCGGCGGGCTGTGCCGCGCTTGATAGCAGTCTAAGGTGCTGCGCCACTTGTCCGCTGACGCTGTGCACTTTGTCCGGACCGCTAGCGCGTGGTCCCCGGCCCGCGCCCGGCGACGGTCAGGCCGAGACCAGCGCGGGAATGTCGAGCGTGGCGGCCCACTGCTCAGCCATGTCCCTGGCGCGAATCTCCGCCGACGCGTCGTGCCGCGCGTGCTCGCCGACCTGGGTGGCGCCGCACGAGGCGAGTTTCTCGGCGATGATCTCGCCGCCCCGATTGAACGTGTCGCCGTAGACGGTGTCACCGAGCCCGAACACGGCGAACCGCAGGCCGCGCAAATCCGGGCGGTGGCGGTCGAGCGCCTCGTAGAAGGGTTCGGCGCCGGTCGGCAGATCGCCGTCGCCGTAGGTCGAGCACACGACGACGTGGAAGTGGCGCGGGTCCAGATCCGCGATGTCGAAGTCCGTCATGTCGTGCACCGAGACGTCGTGCGCCCCGCGGAGTTGTCCGGCGATGCTGTCCGCCGCGGACTCCGCGGTGCCCATCTCGGTTCCGAACAGGATGATGACTCGCACCGGCACAACCTTTCTCCAGTCAATATGGTGAGGCTATCCTAACTATGTAGCCCGCGGTGTGCCACGCCTCGGCCGTCGGTACCGGGTCAGCGGCAGCGGAAGGGCACGGGCAGTTCAGCAGCGCCGATTGACGGAATCTCCAGCGCGTTGCATCATTCGTAGAGGTGCCCGGTATTTTCTGGGCAGACCACTTTCCGCCGGCCGATGACTGTCCGGCTCCGCGGCTGCCGCCCGTGCCCTTCGAGTTCCGCACGAGTGCAGCGCTTCCATCCATGACGCTTCGCGCGTCCGGCCGTGAGTGAGGTGAAAACGAAATGGTCTACCAGTCGTCTGCATGCCAGGTGATCAATTCGCACCCCCGCTTCGGCACCCTTCCCCATTTCTGAATGTCACCGCGCCGGGCGCGGTCATCTCTGGTCGATGCCTCGGCATCGGCGGATCACGGCTCGGCGCGGTGCCCCGGACGCAATCGGAATACCGGCGGACAGACGGATGTGGAGACAGTGATGGTGGACAGGGGAGCAGTGAATTCGGGGGCGGTGGAAATGGTGACGCGGCACATGGTGAGCAACCTCGCCGTGTCCGCGGCGATGATCGAGGATCTCGGGTACCTGCGCGCGGAGTTGGCGGCGGCGGAGGTGCCGTTCCTGCTCGTGCGCGACAGCGGGCACCGGCTCGTGCTCGCGGCCGACGCGGCGCATCGCCCGATGGTGCGCCGGGTGACCGCCGCCGCGATGTCGGCGGGATTCTCGTGTGTGGAACTGCAGCACAACGTATTACGGCTCGGGCGCGACCACGATCCCGCGCATCACGTCGAGTTGGAACTGTGGGAGTACCACGGCGACACGGTGACCTGCCCGCGCCCGAACGCGCTGACCCGCCCGGTCTTCGACCTCGCCGACGCCCAGCCCACCCAGGTGCGGCTGTTCGACCGAACCTGGCCCACCCTGGCGGACATGTTCGCGCCGCAGACCGGCGACGTCGGTTTCGACATCGACCTGGTGTTCTCCTGGGTGGACGGCTCCGACCCCGCATTCCGCGCCCGCCGTGCCGGGATGCTGGCCCAGGTCGTGGTCGGAGAGGGCGACGACGCGGACGCCAGGATCCGGCAGATCGATGAGCTGAGGTACGCCCTGCGGTCGGTGCACAAGAACGCGCCGTGGATCCGCCGGATCTTCATCGCCACCGACTCCACGCCGCCGGACTGGCTGACCGCGCATCCGAAGGTGACCGTGGTACGCGCGGTGGACCACTTCCGCGACGTGAGCGGCTTGCCGGTGTTCAATTCGCACGCGGTGGAATGCCAGTTACAGCACATCGAGGGGCTCAGCGAGCACTTCCTCTACTCCAACGACGACATGTTCTTCGCGCGGCCGGTGCGTCCGTCGATGTTCTTCACCCCGGGCGGGGTGAGCCGATTCATCGAAGCGGACCTGCGGATCGGGCCGGGAAGCAACCACGAGCGGCGCAGTGGTTTCGAGAACGCCGCGCGGGTGAACCGGGCGCTGCTGGCCGACCGCTTCGGTCACGTCATCACCCGGCATCTGGAGCACACGCCCGCGCCGCTGCGGCGCAGCGTGCTGCTGGAGATGGAAGAGGAATTCGCCGCGGACTTCGCGCGCACCAGCGCGAGCCGGTTCCGGGCGGCCACCGACATCTCGGTCACCAACTCGCTGTATCACTACTACGCCCTGCTGACCGGTCGAGCGGTGCCGCAGGAGACGGCGAGAGTGCGTTACGTCGACACGACCAGCTACAACGGGCTGGCCATGCTGGACGGGCTGGCGCGCCATCGCGACGTCGACTTCTTCTGCCTCAACGACGGCAGTTTCCCCGAGGTCGCCGAATCCGAGCGGGTGCGGATCGTCTCCGAGTTCCTGGCCGGGTACTACCCGGAGCCTGCGCCGTGGGAGCGGCTCAGTAGACCGCCTCGTCGTCCGATTCCGCAGTCGACGCCGGGCGCCGCATGACGTGCGGGATGCGCGCGGCGGGCGGGATCACGATGCCGTCCTCCGCGAGCCGCCGCCGCGCCTCCTCCGGCGTAGCGGGGGCGCCGACCGTGCGGCCGCGCTCGATGGGCACCACCGAGTGCACCACGGTGTCCGGGTAGATGTGCACGTAGTTGAAGGCCTGCGCGCCGTCCTGGCCGCGCAGGCCGCCCTGCGCCACGCCGAGATCCTGGCTGTAGCAGGTGGCCGACGCCACCGAGACCGGGATGCCCGCGAAGGTCGCGCTGGTGGAGAAATGCAGGTGTCCGGCGAGGATGGCGCGCACGTCGCTGCCGTCCAGCACGTCGGCCAGCCTGCGCTGGTCCCGCAGTTCCACAGTGACGGCGAGGTCGACCACGCACGGCACCGGCGGATGGTGCATGGCCAGGATGGTGCCGAAGGGCGCGGGCTCGGCCAGCACCGAGCGCAGCCACTCCAGCTGGGCGTCGGAGATCTCCCCGTGGTGGTGTCCGGGAACCGAGGTGTCCAAGGAGATGATGCGCAGGCCGTCGATCAGGTGCACCCGGTCCAGCGGGGATGTCGTGGGGTACTCGCCGAGCAGGCGGGCGCGGAGGGCGGCGCGGTCGTCGTGGTTACCGGTGACCCAGACGATGGGCGCCTGCAAATTTCTCGCGAATGGCTCGACGATCGACTTCAGCTTCGCGTACGCGGCGGGCTCGCCCCGATCGGTGAGGTCGCCGGTGAACACGATCGCGGTCGGGCGGATCCGGCTCGCCGCGGCCTGCTCGAGCAGTTGCCGTAACCGCAGGTCGGCGTCGACATCGCCGTACAGGGGGTCGTCGCCCGCGATGAGATGTGTGTCGCTGAAGTGGAACAACACGTGATCCGGACGCGGATACTCCGCGACTCTGGTGATGGACACCGGACCGAATCCCTCCTGGCGGCTTGCCGCCATTGGCTTGGCTCCGTCGCCACGATAGCGTCGGTTACGGACAGGTTTCCCGACGGTTGGTGAAGACACGCTTGCGGGAAGGTGAGTTTTCGGTGTCGAACGCTGGGCAAACGCAGGCCGGAGTGGTTTTCGTCACTGTCCGAGGGCGTCAGCGGTGCGCAGGGCGTCCACCACCATCGCGGCGTTCACCGTGAAGGGTTCATTGTGGATCGTCTCGCCCGCAGCGGTCGCCCGGTGCGCGATGGCCGAGAGCGTCGCGTCGTCGGCGTCGGCCAGCCCCAATGCGGCGAGTGTGGTCGGCAGGCCCACCTCGGCGCAGAAATCGACCACCACGTCGATCTCGGACGTGGGCGCGCCCTCCAGGACCAGTTGGGTGAGGGTGCCGAAGGCCACCTTCTCGCCGTGCAGGAACGGGTGGGTCTGTGCGGCGGCGGTGAGGCCGTTGTGTACCGCGTGCGCGGCGGCCAGTCCGGACGATTCGAAACCGAGCCCCGACAGCAGGGTGTTGGCCTCGACCACGCGCTCCAGCGCGGGAGTGACGCTGTGGCCGCGAACGGCGGCCAGCGCCTGCGCGCCGTCGGCGAGCAGGGTGCGGTAACACAGTTCGGCCAGCGCGGTGGCGCTGCGCGTGGACGCGCCGCCGCGCATGTTGCGCACCTGCGCGGCGCTGCACGTGCGCGCCTCGAACCAGGTGGCCAGGGCATCGCCCATGCCCGCGGCGAGCAGCCTGGCCGGTGCCTGCGCGACGACCGAGGTGTCCACCAGCACCAGCGCCGGATTCCGCCGGACCAGCTGATACGCCTCGAACTCGCCCGCCTCGGTGTAGATCACCGACAACGCGCTGCACGGCGCGTCGCTGGAGGCGGTGCTCGGGCAGCTGATCATCGGCAGGTCGAGATCGTCGGCGACCGCGCGCGCCGCGTCGAGCACCTTGCCGCCGCCCGCGCCGAGGACGACCGTGCTGCCGGTCTCCACGACGGCATGGGCGATCCGGGCGATCTCCGCCCTGCTGCATTCCCCGCCGGACAGGTGGATCGAATAGGCGATCTTCGCATCCGTGAGCGCGCGCTCCCAGGTGCTGGCGAGCAGCCGGAAAGCGCTGGAGCCGCACAGGATGAGTACCGGGCCGCCGATGCCGAGCCGGGTCATCTCGGCGCCGAGCGCGGCGGTGGCGTCCCGGCCCTGCACGTAATGTCCCGGTGAGGAGAACACGCTCAGCACCTGGCACCTCCCGATCCGAGGGCTGCGAATCGCACGCGCCATCTCAGTCCGACGACACCTCAACGCTACGTGACGCACGGCATTTCGCGGACATGGTCGACGAACACGCAGCGCACCAGGCGGGCCACGGGACCGCGCCGCACGGTGGCGTACGACGCGTCCGCGACCCGGTCAGCTCGGTGTGGTGAGGGTTTCCGGAAGCAGGCGCGGGCGGTCCCGCTCCATGCCGTCGAGCAGCGCGAAATAGCGGCGCAGCATGAGGATCGCGGTGGTGGCCAGGCCCGCGGTGAGTCCCCACCAGACGCCCGCGGCGCCGAGGCCGGCCGGGTAGGCCAGCAGCAGGGCGACCGGCAGGCCGACGCCCCAGTAGCCGATCAGCGACAGCCGGAAGCCCGCGTTGGTGGCCTTGAGGCCGCGCAGCAGGCCGGTGCCGATGTTCTGGGCGGCGTCGAAGAATTGCAGCACGATGCCGATCAGCAGCAGAGTGTGCGCGACCCAGATGGTGCCGGTGTCGGAGGACTCGAGGAACGGGCGCAGCACCAGATCCGGCGCGATCACGTACACCGCGCCCGTCACCGCCGCGATCACCGCGGCATGGCGCAGCGCGAGCCAGGCCAGCGCGCGGGCGTGCGCGTGCTCGTCCCGCGCCACGGCGTGGCTGACCAGGATCGACGCACCGTGCGACAGGCCGATCGCCACCTGGAAGACGATGTAGATGATCTGGTAGACAACGTTGTGCGCGGCCAGCGCCGCCGGTCCGATGCTGCCCATGACGAGGGCGAGCACCGAGAACATGCCCGCCTCGGAGCCGTAGGTCAGCGCGATCGGCGTGCCCAGCCTCAACTCCGCGCGAATCGTCGTCCAGCGCACCGGCAGCGGGGTCATCGGCAGGGTGCGGCCGAGTTCCTGGTCGCGCCACACCATCGCCCAGAACACGCCGAAGGTGATCAGGAACACCAGCGAGGTGGCGACGCCGATACCCGTGAGTCCGAGTTCGGGCAGTCCGGCCTTGCCGTGGATGAAGCCGAGGGCCAGCAGCAGGTTCAGCACCACCGAACCCAGTGTCACCAGCAACAGCGCCTGCGGACGCTGCATGCCCACGGTGTACTGGCGCAGCACCTGGAACCACAGGCAGGGCAGCAGGCCGGGCGCGAGCGCCACCATCAGGGGCCGGGCGTCGGCGAGCACTCCGGGGTCCTGCCCGAGCCAGGGCAGCACCCAACCGAGCCCGATCAGCAACGCGCCGCCGACGAGCCCGGCGACGGTGGCGATCACGAAGCTCGACCGCAGCAGCTCGCGGATCTCCGGATCCGGGGATTCACCGCGCTTGCCCGCCGCGCTCACCGCGGTGGCGATCTGGTTGCCGCTGCCGGTGATCAACCCGACGCACATGGTGCGGATCTGGTTGAACAGTACGATCGCCAGCCCGCCCGCGGCCACCTGCCGCACGCCGAGCGTGCCCATCAGCGCGATGTTGGTGGTGGATACCGCGATCTGGGCCAGCTGGGTCAGTGCGATCGGCGTCGCGAGGGCGGTGAGCCGCCCGCCGTCGCCGCGGAAACTCGTCACGATCACCGGTCCTCCTTCGCAGATGGCGGGCGGGTCGCCCCGCGCGGGGGAAGCGTCGCGCCGTACGAGTGCCCGGAACTCACCGCACCTCCACCAATGTGTTGCGGGCGGCGGGCGTGTAGCGCCGCAGCATGTCCGCGACCTCGCGTTCGGCATCGGCGTCGAGCAGGTCGCGTTCGATCATCCACTCGTCGTCGAACACCGTGTCCAAGTACTTTTCCCCGCCGTCGCACACGATGGTGACCACGGTGGAGCCCGGCGGGAACTCCTCCAGCCGGGTGAGCGCGGCGTGCACCGACCCGCCCGCCGAGCCACCGATCATCAGGCCCAGTTCGGCCGCCACGGCGCGCGCGGTCGCGAACGCCGCCACGTCGGTGACCTTGACGCCTTCGTCCAGCAGCGAGTAGTCCACCGCCGTACCGATGGTGGCCCCCGGCGGGGTGCCGGTGCCCGACTGCCAGTACGGGCCGCCCGGCCCACCGAAGGCGATCGAGCCGACCGGCTCGACGCCGATCACGTAGGGGACGCAGCCGAGCTGGCGCAGCCGGGTGGCGGTGCCGAACAGC
Organism: Nocardia gipuzkoensis; assembly: GCF_021183645.1. Classification (NCBI taxonomy): domain Bacteria; kingdom Bacillati; phylum Actinomycetota; class Actinomycetes; order Mycobacteriales; family Nocardiaceae; genus Nocardia; species Nocardia gipuzkoensis. The sequence continues at coordinate 4,016,242 of NZ_CP089225.1, forward strand.
GAACCGCCGGTACCCACCGCCGAGAGCAGGATGTCGACCCGCTCGACGTCTTCGAGCAATTCCTCGGCCACCGCGTAGTAACCCACCGCGTTGGCGTCGTTGTTGTGCTGCTCGGTGAAGAACGCGTCGTCGCGCTCGGCCGCCATCGCCTCGGCCAGGTCCTCCCGTGCCGAGGTGGCCAAGTTGTCGTCGCCCTCGTCGGCGACGTACACCAGTTCCGCACCCATTGCCCGCATCGCGCGCAGTTTGTCCTTACATGCGTGATGGTCGACCACTGCGGTGAAGCGATACCCACGTTCGGCGGCAACTACCGCGAGGCCGAGCCCGGTGTTCCCGGACGTGGACTCGATGATATGTCCGCCACTGCGCAGCAAACCGCGACGCTCGGCGTCGAGCACCATCTCGCGCGCCATCCTGATCTTGGCCGCGCCGGTCGGGTTGAACTGCTCGAGTTTCAGTAATAAGCGGGTGCCTGTCGCAGTGGCCGCGAGCTCGAACAGCGGCGTGCGACCGATCAGATCCGTCACGCGCGTGACGAGCGGCATTGCTATCTCCTGGTTCGTGTCGGGGAAGTCGGGCTCAGCTGCCGTCGCGGGTCCAGCGGAAGCGGTCGCCGGGCGCGTCGTGCAGCACGACTTTCGGTGGGATGGGCAGGTCGTGGAAGGCGGACTCGTTCGAATCCATCTGATAACCGGCGGTATTCGGATAGATCAGCAGGTCGCCGACCTCGGCGGGGCGGGGCAGCGGCACCCGGCGCCAGCTGAGCATGTCGGAGTCCAGGCAGGTGGCCGCGCCGACGCTGGTCGGTGTGACGGCGCCCGGCCGCGCGGGCCACAGCAGCGGATCGGGCAGGTACTCGCTGTCGAACCACTGTTCCGAGAGGCTGAGGCTGGTGCCGTCGACGGTGAGCAACCGGTAGGGCTTGCCGTGCGCATGCCTGGTCTTGCTGCCCTGGACGCGGAAGATGGTGCACCCCGCGTGGGCGAGCAGCGCGCGTCCCGGTTCGATCGCCAGGCGCACGGCGTTGTCGCGCAGCCGTCCGGCGAGATGCTCGTGGTCGAGGATCTGGGCGAGCATGGCCGCACCCGGCGCCGGAAAGTGGTACGGATAGTAGGAATCGAAGGATTTCCCGGAGTGGAACCACTGCCTGCCCACGCCCTCGGTGAACTCCATCGCGGCCTCCGCCGCCACGTAGTCGACGCCGAAGCCCCCGCCGATCGATACGGTGGTGGCCGGATGCCCCAGGGTGCGCGCGTGCAGACAGCGGGCGATCAGCGCGCCCGCGAGTTCCGCGCGCGCCACCGCGTCGTAACCGGACAGGTGGAAACTGAAGCCCTCCAGCCGGATCGAATCGTGCCCACCGCACACCGCGAGCGCGTCCTCGATCTCGCCGGAGGTCATGCCGAACCGGCTGGCCGAGGCCGCGGGCAGCACGCGGATCAGCACGCGCGCGGGCGCGCCCTGCGCCGCGAGCGCGGCGAGTCTGCCCAGCTCATCGAGATCGTCCACGGCGATCAGCGCACCGTGCCTGGCGGCCAGCCAGAGCAGCTCGTCCGCCTTGGCCGGGCCGGTCACCATGAGCTCGTCACCGCGCACTCCTTGCGCCAGCGCGGCGGTCAGCTCCCCGACGCTGGCGACGTCCACGCCCGCACCGTGTTCCGCGCACGCCCGCGCGACGCACGCGGCCTTGTTCGCCTTCTTGCCGTAGTAGATCGTGCCGTGTACTCCGGCGTGGGTGAAGGCGGCGTGGAAGGCGCGGATGTTGTGCGCCACCCGCTCCGGGTACATCACATGGAACGGGCCGCCCATCGCGAAGGCGATGTCGCCGAGCAGGGACGGATCGGCGAGCAGGCGGCGCTCCCACGGATCGAGATGCGCGGGCATCGGGGAAGCGCCGATCGCCTCGTGCGCGTCCGCCCCCGGTTCCATGGCGATGCTCGCGTGTTCTAGGTCCACCGGTCGCCTCCGTGCGCTAGTCCCACAGCGGCACCTCCGTGCCACGGCCTTCCGCGATCGCCCGCTCGGCCAGTGCGTGGGCCACCGCGATATCGGTCAGCACGAGCCCGCTGTTGTAGACGAAGACGCGCTCCTCGTCCGAGCGGCGCGCGACCGCACGGCGATTCAGGATCTGCGGCAGCTCGGCGTCCACCGCACGCAGCGTGCCGTCGGGTCCGGCCATGTCGGTGCCGGTCAGCGCCATCTGCTCGGCGCTGGTCGCGATCACCCGGTCGGCGTCGTTCAGCGCCGAGGGCGCGAGCCCGTAACCGACCAGCACCGCCACCGAACCGGGTGCCAGATCACCGGATTCGAGCGCGACCTCGGTGGCCGGGCCCGCAGTGGCCAGCACGACATCGGCGGCGGCGGCCGCCTCGCGCGGATCGGTCACGGTCTCGAGCAAGGCGTGCGGATGGTGTTCGGCGAGTACGCGGTGCACGGCTTCCAGCCCCTCGCGGTGCGTGCCGTAGACCATCAGTTTGCGCAGCTGCGGGTTCGCGGCGAGCAGATGCGGAAGCGCGTTGCGGCCCTGGGTTCCGGTGCCGATCAGCAGGACGCTCTCCGCGCCGCGCCGCACGGTCTCCCGCACCAGCAGGGCCGACACCGCCGGGGTGCGCAGCGCGCCGACCCGCGCGCAGTCCATCATCGCGATCGGCGCGCCGGTGGCGTCGTCGTAGAGCGTGATGGTCGTGTAGTACCGCTTCGTGCTGCGGTCGTGGCCGGGGTCGAATTTGTAGGAGGTCTTCATCGCCACCACGCGTCTGCGGCCGTCGCGGCCGAGCATGGCATAGGCGACCGACCACCCATCCGGGTTGGCGACGCTGAGCTTGCGCGGGTTGTCCGAATCGCCCGCCGCGAAGGCCAGATACGCCTCTTCCACCGCGCGCACCACCGCCGCCGGTGTGATCGGCACGTCGGCGAGGTCGCTGCGGCTCAACACCCGCAGGGGTGTGCTTCGGTCACGCGTGCTCAAGGGGTCCTCGATCATGTCGTACTGCATCCCGCTCATGAGTGCCGCTCTCGACCGGCAGGGTGTCCGCCGCTCGGAACGGGGCCACGATTTGTTGCCCGTAGCCATTCTCGTCGGCTTCCTCGGTCCGCCGCCGTCGTTCCGGAAGCCGGATGTTCACTCGCTTGAGCCACCGGTCGGTGCCGTCGTATCGCGCGGTGAACGGCACCCGGCCGTGCACCGCGACGTCGTTGTCCACCAGCAAAAGCTCGCCGGGGGAGAGCACGGCGGTGACGCAGACGCGTTCGAGCTCCGCGGTGAGTTGTTCGTAGGCGGCGCGGAATTCGGGGTCTGCCTGCTCGAGCGGGGTGTATGCCGGATCGTAGCGCAGGGTCAGCTGGTCGGGACCGGCAGCGCTCCACAGAGTCGGAATCGGTGCGGCGGAATAGGTTTCGTGGCCGCTGCCGTAGGAGACGTCCGGCAGGATCGGCAGTGCGGGCGTACCGAGCAATGCACGCTGCCGGGACGCGAGCTCGATCCGGCGCACCGACGAGACGGTGGTGCCGACCAGGTCCGGATTGCGCAGGCAGCCGAGCATCAGCAGATGTGCGCGCCGCGGGTGGAAGGCGTCCTCGGTGTGCGGGCTCAGCAGAACCTTGCTACTGGCGCCGGACTGTTCGTGCTCGTGACCGGCCGCGGGAACGATGTTGTTGACCAGCCGTCCCTCCTGCTGACCCTGCCAGCCGAACGGCTCACCCGCGCTGCGCGCGAGCAGCAGCATGGCCAGGTCGAGTTCGAACGAGTGCGCGCGCAGCGCCGGATCACCGCTCCAGCGCGCCGCCTCCCGCCAGCTCGGCGGCGTGGGCCCGAATTCGTTGTCCTGCAACGGAAGGCGACCGACGACGGTGGCTCCGGCCGTGGTGGCGGGCGGGCGCATGGTGCGGCGCACCTCGGCGGGCAGTTCCGCGACGCCGGCATCGATCCGTTCGATGAGCGCCGGATCCGTGAGGGTGCGCGCGGCGGCGGCCGGATCGGTGAGGGCGAGGTCGAGTGTGGCGGATATCTCTTTGGCGATTTCGCGCACCGACCGGCCCGCTTCTGCGGACAATTCGCGTCGTTCGAGGTTTTTGGGGTGAAGCGTCTTACGTTCGGAGAGAACGCTTTTCACCGGGTTTCCCTTCTTCGCATCGGTTCGAAAAGCAGGGGTCGCGATTGGTAATGCGAAGGTAGCCCTTCCGGGCTAGTGAAGCAAGGCTTACCTAAGCGATTCGGCGAAAAGATAGCCGAATCGTATGACTTCTGCCCGGTAGCGGCTGCCGGGCGAGGGAGGAATCCGGGACCGCGGTCGGGGGTTTGCGGCCGGTACGCCCTTGCGCTGCCGTTTCGGTGCCGGTATCGGCGAGTCGCGCAATCCATTAGGCTAGCCTGTCCTGATCAATACACTAGTTCGCGGGTACCGCAGTGCGTCGGTTCAGGAAGAAGGCAGTGCAATGGTTTTGAATCGACGACAACTGCTGCGCTCGAGTCTCGGGGTCGGGGCGGTACTGCTGGTGGCCGCTTGTTCCGACGAAGCCGACTCGTCCGGACCGGCGCGGCGCGGCGGCACGTTGCGGGTCGGCGCGCTCGGCACCGCGGCTCGCCTCGAGCGCGACCCGCATGCCAACCTGAGCAACGACAGTGATTTCCTGATCGCCTCCCTGGTCTACGACGCGCTCACCGTGCCGGGCGGCGACCCGAATGTCGTGCCGCGCTTGGCGACGCGATGGGAGGCGGACGCCGACCGGCGGCGCTGGAGCTTCACCCTCGCCGAGAACGCGACCTTCCACGACGGGTCGCCGGTGACGTCCGAGGACGTCGTGTGGTCGCTGCGCAGGCTGCGCACCGTCGGCGGGGCGTCGAAGATGCCGGTGGCCGTGCAGGACATCACCGCCGACGGACCGAACCGGGTGATCCTCGCGGTGCCCGAGCCGAATACCCAACTGCCGCTGCTGGTCCGGTTGATGACCTTCACGGTCAAGAAGGACACCACCGACTTCACCAAGGCGATCGGCAGCGGACCGTTCCGGTTGGAGTCCTACCAGGGCGGAAACGCCCGGCTGGTGCGCAACGACCGGTGGCACGGCACGCCGCCGCTGCTGGACGCCATCGAGATCACCATGTTCGAGAGCGTCACCGCGCTGGGCAACGCGGCGCTCGGCGGGCAGATCGACCTCGCCTCCAACGTCGGCGCCATCGCGGGCCGCACCGCGGAGGGGCGCGGCGACCTGACGGTCGTGCGCCGCCCGAACGACACGATGCTCGGCGTGGCCATGCGGACCTCCGACGGGCCGTTCGCCGACGCACGGGTACGCACCGCCGTTCGGCTGGGTGTCGACCGCAAAGCCCTGGTCACGCAGGTGCATTCCGGCTACGGAACGGTGGCCAACGACATTCTCGGCACCGGCGACCCGCTCTACGACACGTCCATCGCACAGCGCACCCGGGACACCGACCGTGCGAAGGCGCTGCTGCGCGAGGCGAATTTCGACACCGGGCGCAGCTACCCGTTCGTCACCAAGGCCGAGGCGCCCGGCGAGGTCGAATCGGCGAAGGTCATCGCCACTCAGCTCGCCGAGATCGGCGTCCGGCTGGACGTGGTGACCCAGGAGTCGAACGCCTTCTACGACCAGACCTGGCTGAAGGCGCCGCTGTACACCGTCTCCTGGGGAACCAACGATTCCGCCCTCTTCTTTGCCAGCAGACTGCTGGCCGGCGGATCCAACCGGAACGAAACCGATTTCAAGGACGCGGCATTCGACGCGGTCACCGTCAAGGCGCTCGCCGCGCGCAGTGACGCGGAGTACAAGCAGGCCGCGCAGGAGTTGCAGCGCATCCAGTACGAGCGCGGCGGCTACCTGGTCTGGGGCATGGCCGACGGCATCGACATCGCGTCCTCCCGAGTGCGCGACCTGCCCACGCTGGGTGGGTTCGCCCGGGTTCAGCTGGAAAGGGCTTGGCTGGCCGGGTGATCTCCTTCGCGCGACTCCTGCTGCGGCGCGTCACCCTGCTGGTGACGTTGCTGGCCTGCGTCTTCGTCGCCGTGGACCTGCTGCCGGGCAACACCGCCCGCGCGGTTCTCGGCCGGGAGGCCACCCCGGAGCAGATCGCGGCCAAGGAACGCGAACTCGGACTGGACCGCCCGCTGGCGGTGCGGTTCTCGGACTGGATAGCGGGCGTCGCGACCGGCGATTTCGGGCGAACCGCGCGCGGGCGGCCGGTCAACGACCTGCTGGTGGACAAGTTCCCGCCCACGCTGCTGCTCGGCGGGCTCGCGCTCGCGGTGACCGTGCTCGCCTCGCTCGCGCTCGGCGCGTGGTGGACGACCCGTCCGGGCGGTGCGGCGGCGCGGGTGTTGCAGCCGACGACCACCACGGCGGTGGCGATTCCCGAGTTCGTGATCTCCACGGTGCTGATCCTGGTGTTCGCGCTGGCGCTCGGCTGGCTGCCCGCGGTCACCATCACCGGCCGGTCCGGATTCCCGGCGGGCCCCGAGATGCTGGTGCTGCCGGTGCTCGCGCTCGCGCTGCCCCAGATCGGCTGGAACACCAGGGTGGTGCGCGCCGCCCTGTCCGACGCGGCGACCGCGCCGCACGTGGAAAGCGCGGTGCTGGACGGGCTTTCGGGCCGCGTCGTGCTGGCGCGGCACGTACTGCCGTTCGCGTTGCCGACGATCGTCGCCAGTTTCGCCACCACGGTCGGGATGCTGCTCGGTGGCGCCTTGGTGGTGGAGACCATCTTCAACTACCCCGGTCTCGGCGCGGTGCTCGCCGGTTCGGTGGCCGACCGCGACACCGCGGTGGTCGCCGCGGTGGTCGCGCTGTCGGGGGTGGTCATCATGATCATGCTGGCCGTCGCCGACGGCATCCGCAGCTGGTCGTTGCGGGGGCGGCGATGAACGTATCGATCGACCTCGCGCGTCCGGTCCGGCGACGGCTCGGCCGGCTGATCGCCGCTCCCGCCCTCTTGGTCACCCTGCTGGCGGCGCTCGGGCCGACGCTGGCGCCGCACCCCGCCGAGCAGGCGATCGGCATCCCGTTCGGTGATCCCGGCGAGGGCGCGCCGCTGGGCACCGACCGGCTCGGCCGCGACGTGCTCAGCCAGCTGCTCTACGGCGGTTGGGGATTGCTGCTGGTGGCGGCGATCATCGCGGTGCTGGTGACCGGGTTTTCCGGCGTGCTCGGCGCGGTCGCCGCGCTGCGCCCGCGGATCGGCGCGTGGATCGAACTCGGCACCGATTTCCTCCTCCTCGTCCCCGCGGTGCTGGGCATCCTGCTCGTGCTGACCTCGTGGCCGGACGCGGGCGTCCCGGGGCTGATCGTTGTGGCACTGCTGTTCGGAGTTCCCTATTGCGCGCGGATCTTCACGGCCGCCGCGGCGGGGGTCGCGGCCACCGGATACGTCGAGAGCGCGCAAGCAGCCGGGGAATCGCTGGCGCATTTGGTGTTCCGAGAAGTGATCCCGAATCTGCGTGCCGTGTGGACGACTCAGCTCGGGCTGCGTTTCGTCGCGGGCGTCTACCTGGTCAGCACCGCGTCCTTCCTGCAACTTCCCACGACGCTCGGTGCGAGCAACTGGGCGGTCATGGTGCGCGAGAACGCCTCCGGCATGCTGCTCAATCCCTGGGCGGTGCTCGCCCCGAGCCTCGCGATCGCGATCGTCGCGGTGAGCGTGAATCTGGCGGTGTCGGCGTTCGGACGAGGGGAGCGGGAATGAACGTGAGCGTCACGAAGCGGGACGGCCGGACGGCGGGAGCGGATGATGCCGAACCGGTGACCGGCGCCCTCGTCGCGGTCGACGATCTGACCGTGCTCGGCCCGGACGGGCGGGAATTGGCCGGTCCCGCGACGTTCCGGATACCGGCGGGCACGGTCACGGCGCTCACCGGTCCGTCCGGTTCGGGCAAGACGACGGTGATGCGGGCCTTGCTCGGACAGCTGCCCTCCGCCTCGGCGCGAGCGACCGGGTCGGCATCGGTCGCCGGGCACGACGTGTTCACCCTGGATCCTGCCGCACTGCAGCGGTTTCGGCGCCACCACATCGCCTACGTCGGGCAGGATCCGGGTTCCGCGCTGAACCCGCTGCTGCGGGTGCGCGCCCTGCTGCGCGAGGTCGCGCCCAAGGCGTCGGAGTCCACGCTGACCGACACACTGGCGCTGGTCGGCCTCTCGTCGGAGTATCTGCGCCGCCGCCCCGGTGAACTCTCCGGCGGCCAGCAGCGCCGTGTCGCTCTCGCCAGGGCGCTGATCCGCCGGACGGGCGTGCTGGTGCTCGACGAGCCGCTGGCCGGACTGCACGGCGCGCTGCGCACCGACATCGCCGGACAACTCGCGGAGATCGCCCGGGAGCGGTCGTCGGCGATCCTGCTGTCCGGTCACGACACCGCCCTCGTGCACTCGATCGCGGACGATGTGGTCGAACTGGGCGCCGTCCACCCATCCGTGTTCTCGGCTGCGATTCGACGAGAAGCCCGCACGCCCACAGCACGTTTCGGCGTCGCCGCCGAGTCGGCGAAGCACCCGTATGCCTCGTCCGCGGTCCCGGCCGACGGCCCGGCGCTCAGTGGTCGGGCCGAACCGGTGCCGGTGCCGATCGGCGGCGAATCCATCGGCGGACGCGAGCCGAAACCCGCTGTGCCCGAGGCATGCAACGACCGCGTCCGTGACGGCGACGGCGAGCGCGTCCGCGACGGCGACGGCGAGCGCGTCCGCGACGGCGACGGCGAGCGCGTCCGCGACGGCGACGGCGATCGATACGGCAGTCGCGATCACTACGGCGTCCGCGACGGCGACCTCGCCTCGGCTCGGGCGTGGGACGTAGCGGTCTCGCGCAACGGCCGCAGCTCTCCGGCCGTCGTCACGACGGACAACCGGTCGCCCGAGGTCGTGCTGCGCGCCCGGGACATCAGCGCCTCGATCAGCGGACACCAGGTGCTCGCCGACATCGACCTCGCCCTGGGCGCGGGTTCGGCGCTCGCGGTGGTGGGCGCGTCGGGCGCGGGCAAGACCACCTTGGCGCGCGTGATCGCGGGTCTGCACCGGTCGGCGACCGGATCGCTCGAGCTGCGCGGGCACCGGATCGCCGTGGGCGTGAAGAGGCGAATCCGCTATGGAGCGGGCGGCATTCAGCTCGTCACCCAGAACCCCAGGTCCGCGCTCAACCCGCGCCGCACGGTCGCGCAGACGCTCGGCCGCCCGCTGCGGCGGATCGGAGGCGTCGCGCGCCGGGACCTCGCAGGGCGGATCGCCGAACTCCTGGCCGCGGTCGAGCTGTCCGCCGACCTGGCCGACCGCTACCCCCAAGAGCTGTCCGGCGGCCAGCGCCAACGGGTGGCGCTGGCCCGTGCCCTCGCCGCCGAGCCCGCGGTGCTCCTGTGCGACGAGATCACCTCGGCCCTCGACCACACCACCGCGGTAGCGATCATGGGCCTGCTGGACCGGATCCGGGCCGAGCGCGACACCGCCTTGCTGGTCATCACCCACGACATGGCTTTGGTCGCCGAATACTGCCCGGCGCTGCTCGTTCTGGATCACGGGCGCATCGTCGAATCCGGTTCCACCGCAACGGTGCTCGCCGCGCCGGCGCACAACGCCACCGGCGAGCTGCTCGTCTGAGCCGCCCCGGCCCGAGGCCATGCGCACATCCGACACGCGGTGGACCGCGTCACCGGATCACCGCGGGCACGCGCCGTCATCTGGATCATGGAAAGGGTGTTGCGAAAGATCGGCGTCTCGGCCGCCGTCGTGGTGATTCTCGGGCTCGCCGGTTGCGGAATCGACCGCACCCCGATCCCGGAGGGCATTCCGCCCGGACCGGGCACGCCGCTGCCCGTGATCGACCTCGACGCGCCCGGCCGCACGGCCGTCCAGTTGCGCGGCTGGGCCGGCGATCAGGCCGGTCGGCTGGGCATCCCCTCGATCGCCCTGGAGGCCTACGGCTACGCGGCGGCCGTGATGACCAGAGCCCGCCCGGACTGCGGCGTCGCGTGGACGACGCTGGCGGGCATCGCGAGTGTGGAGAGCAAGCACGGCACCCATCGCGGTGCCGAGGTCGGCCCGGACGGTTCGGTCCGCCCGCCGATCATCGGCGTCCCGCTGGACGGTTCGCCGGGCGTCGCGCTGATCGAGGACACCGATGGCGGCGCGCTCGACCACGACCCGGTGCACGACCGCGCCGTCGGTCCGCTGCAGTTCATTCCGGAGACCTGGAAGCGCTGGGGCGTCGACGCCAACGGCGACGGCACCGCCGATCCGCAGAGCATCGACGACGCCGCGCTCACCGCGGCCAGGTACCTGTGCGCCAGCGGCGGCGACCTCACCTCCGAGCACGGTTGGCAGCGGGCGTTGCTCACCTACAACCAGTCGCACAGCTACCTGCTGACGGTGCGTGACCGGGCCGCGAGCTACAGCGTCGGCCGCCGGGTGTGATCGGCCGGTCCCCGGAGTGCCGGTTACCCGCCGCGCGGCCGGGACGATAGGCTCGCAGCGCACGGCCCATCCCGTGAGACCAACCGTGTCAGCAGCCGAAGGAGTGTCGTTTTCGTGGCCATCATCGAACAGGTCGGAGCTCGCGAGATCCTGGATTCGCGCGGAAACCCCACCGTCGAGGTCGAGATCGCTCTCGACGACGGCACCCTGACCCGCGCGGCCGTGCCCTCCGGCGCGTCCACCGGCGAGCACGAGGCCGTCGAACTGCGCGACGGTGGTGAGCGCTACGGCGGCAAGGGCGTGCGCAAGGCGGTCGAAGGTGTGCTCGACGAGATCGCGCCCGCCGTCATCGGCCTGGACGCCGTGGAGCAGCGCACCGTCGACCAGGTGCTGCTGGACCTGGACGGCACCCAGGACAAGTCCCGGCTCGGCGCCAACGCCCTGCTCGGCGTGTCGCTGGCGGTGGCCCGCGCCGCGGCCGAGTCCTCGGGCCTCGAGCTGTTCCGCTACCTCGGCGGTCCGAACGCGCACGTGCTGCCCGTCCCGATGATGAACATCCTCAACGGTGGCGCGCACGCCGACACCGGCGTGGACGTGCAGGAATTCATGGTCGCCCCGATCGGCGCGCCGACCTTCAAGGAGTCGCTGCGCTGGGGCGCGGAGGTCTACCACGCCCTCAAGGCGGTGCTCAAGGCCAAGGGCCTGGCCACCGGCCTCGGTGACGAGGGCGGGTTCGCACCCGACGTGGCGGGCACCAAGGTGGCGCTCGACCTGATCAGCGAGGCCATCGCCAAGACCGGTCTGAAGCTGGGCAGCGACGTGGCGCTCGCGCTCGACGTCGCGGCCACCGAGTTCTACACCTCGGGCAGCGGCTACAAGTTCGAGGGCGTGGTGCGCTCGGCCGAGGAGATGGCGCAGTTCTACGCCGAGCTGATCGGCGCCTACCCGCTGGTGTCCATCGAGGACCCGCTGTCGGAGGACGACTGGGACGGCTGGGTGACCCTGACCGACCAGATCGGCGACAAGGTCCAGCTGGTCGGCGACGACCTGTTCGTCACCAACCCGGAGCGCCTGGAGGAGGGCATCGCCAAGGGCGCCGCCAACGCGCTGCTGGTGAAGGTCAACCAGATCGGCACGCTCACCGAGACGCTGGACGCGGTGGAGCTGGCGCACCGCAACGGCTACAAGACGATGATGTCGCACCGGTCCGGCGAGACCGAGGACACCACCATCGCCGACCTCGCCGTCGCGGTGGGCAGCGGGCAGATCAAGACCGGCGCCCCGGCGCGCAGCGAGCGGGTCGCCAAGTACAACCAGCTGCTGCGCATCGAGGACGCGCTCGGCGATTCGGCGCGCTACGCGGGCGACGTCGCGTTTCCCCGCTTCGCGTTCGAAGGCTGACCTGCGGTGCGAGCGGCGGGCCCGGCGGAGGTGGCGTGCGTGACCTCGCAGGGCCACGGGAGTACCGCGAAGTAGAGACCGAGGCGTGAGATGACGGAGCGACGTGCGCGTGGGACCAGTCCGGCCGGACGCGGGGACCGCCGCACGTCGCGTGCCGCCACGTCCCGTCCGGCCGACTCCGCGGCCAAGCGCGGGCGCAGGCGATCGGAGGCCGCGGAGAAGCCGAAGCCGCGCAAGAGCGCGTCGCGTTCCGCCGCTGACCGGCACGACCACACGTTCCTCGGCCTGTCCACCGGCAAGGCGGTGATCCTCGCGATGGTGGTGTGCGGGCTCGCGCTGACCCTCGCGGTGCCGATGCGCACGTACTTCACCCAGCGCGCCGAGGCCGCGCAGCTGGCGCAGCAGCGCGCGGAACTGGAAGCGGATCTGGCCCGGCTGCGGGATCGTCGCGCGCAGCAACAGGATCCGGCTTTCATCCGCACCGAGGCGCGCGACCGGCTGCGCTTGGTGATGCCGGGGGAGACGCCGTACATCGTGCAGGTGCCCGGCATCGAGGCGCCCGCCCCGCCCCCGGCGCCCACCCGGGCGCGCGAACCCGATCCCTGGTACACCGAACTGTGGCGCAGTATCTCCGAGCCGCAGCCCACACCGGCGGCCGCGCCGCCCGCCGCCCCGCGACCGCAAGCACCGGAAGGACTGGAAGGACCCAGGTGACCGCACCGAACGACCAGGATCTCGCGATCATCGCCGAGCAGCTGGGCCGTGCCCCGCGCGGCGTGCTCGCCATCGCCTACCGCACCCCGGACGGGATCCCGGCCGTTGTGAAGACCGCGCCGCGCCTGCCGGACGGCACCCCCTTCCCGACCCTGTACTACCTGACCGATCCCCGGCTCACCGCCGAGGCGAGCAGGCAGGAATCCGCCGGTGTGATGCGTGCGATGACCGAGCGGCTCGCCGCCGATCCGGAGCTGGCCGCCGCCTACCGCGCCGCGCACGAGAGCTATCTGGCCGAACGGGACGACATCGAATCGCTCGGAACAGATTTCACCGGCGGCGGAATGCCCGAGCGGGTCAAGTGCCTGCACGTCCTGATCGCCCACTCGCTGGCCAAAGGGCCGGGGGTGAACCCGCTCGGTGACGAAGCCGTGGCGCTGGCCGCCGAGCACGGCCTGCGTGGCACCGCGATTCCGGCCGACTGGCCCGCGCCTCGGCCGACCGGCCCGCGAGAGACTGGAGCACAGCGATGAGTGACCGGGTAGCCGCCGTGGATTGCGGCACGAATTCCATCCGCCTGCTGATCGCCGATGTGCTCGGCGACGGGCGCCTGGCCGACGTGCACCGCGAGATGCGCATCGTCCGCCTCGGGCAAGGGGTCGACGCGACCGGCTCGCTGGCGCCGGAGGCGATCGAACGCACCCGCGCCGCCCTGGCCGACTACGCCGCGCTGATGCGCGAGGCAGGGGTCGGCCGGGTGCGCATGGTGGCCACCTCCGCCACCCGGGACGCCGCGAACCGGGAGGACTTCTTCGCCATGGCCCGGGCCGAACTCGGCACCGTGGTCGCCGGCGCCGAGGCAGAGGTGATCACCGGTGACGAGGAGGCGCGGCTCTCGTTCGCCGGCGCGATCGGCGAACTGTCCGAGGCGGCAGGGCCTTTCGTCGTGGTGGACCTGGGCGGCGGATCGACCGAGCTGGTGTTCGGGGACAGTGCCGGGGTGCGGGCCGCGTTCTCCGCGGACATCGGCTGCGTCCGGATCACCGAGCGCTGCCTGGCAGGCAACCCGCCCACCGCCGAACAGGTCGTCGCCGCCCGCGCCTTCGCCACCGAGCGGTTGACCGAGGCGTTCACGCACGTCCCGGTCGACGGCGCCCACACCTGGGTCGGCGTCGCGGGCACCATGACCACCCTTGCCGCGGTGGCGCTCGATCTCCCCGAATACGACTCGGAACGGGTGCACCTCACCCGGCTGGCCATGGACCAGATCCACGACGTCTGCGACCGGCTGATCGCCATGGATCACGATCAGCGCGCCGCGCTGGGCCCGATGCACCCCGGCCGGGTCGACGTGATCGGCGGCGGCGCGGTCATCACCGAGGTGCTCGCGGAGGAATTGTCCCGGCGTGCGGGCATCTCCGAAATGGTGGTCAGCGAGCACGACATCCTCGACGGCATCGCCCTGTCGATCGCCTGACCGCCGCCCAGTAGGAGCCGGTCCGGCGCACGCTCGGTCAGCCCGGCGGAAGGTGTCCGTTCAGCTTCACCTCGGCGTGTGGCTCGTCTCCGGCGCGAACCGCGGTCCCACTCTTGTGGCGAGCCTTGCCGACCGCGATATCGGCGAGCCGGGAGAGCGATTCCTTGTTCCGGGGCACCAGCAGGAACTCTTGCAGCACGTTGGGCACCAGAACGCCCAACCCGCGTTCGGCATGCTCGTACATCCGGATCTGGGTCTCCTCGGGCGCGGTCTCGACCAGCTCCAGACGGATCCACGCGGCGCCCAGCGGCGAGAGCTTGGCCTCGAGTTCCAGCACGTGCGGCGGATTGACGGCGACGACCTGCGTGGTGTCGTTCGCGGTGATCGGCCACACGCCTGCGCTGTAGTGCAGCTTCGAGCCGACCGCGGGCCAGTTGTCATCGACGTCGCGGATGTGCGTCGCGCCGACCACCCAGGCGCAGAACAGCCACCCGTCGGCCAGGACGGCGAAAACCTCATCCGGTGTAGTCGGCACGGTGATTTCCACGTGGACCATCAGCTCAACGCTTTCTGGGTGGGGGCCTCGGCTGGTTTGCCTGTCGCTTGCGGGGTGCCCGGACGTGCGGCGGGCAAACCTCCCTCGCGGCCCGGTCCGGTCGCGCTTGAACAGAACACACGAATCCTCCGCCGCACCGTCTCGGATGGGACGCTTCGGAGCATGCTTGAAGCGCCAACTACGACTACCGACGGCCGGGACCCGGCCGGGGACACCGCCGTGGTCCTCGTCGGCGCCCATGGCGGCCCCGGCTACTCGTCCACCGCGCTGAGCGGCTGGTTCGCCAACCGATTGCTCGATTCGGAACGCCTGCTGTTTCCGGCGGCATGGTGCTGCGGCCGGGCGCTTCGACCTGGCGGGGCACTGGTGGCGCTCGGGCCGGACTTGCCGTGATCACCCGGTTCGCGCCGGAAGCTTTCCGGGCTCAGGAGATGGCACTGTATTTTTTCTCGGTTGGTACCGAAACGTCGATGTCGGGTAATTTCGCCCGGTTCTATGACCCAGATCACGGGTTCGCCTACTCCGGTATCACCGGAAGGGTCTCGGTGCGTGCGGGGCTGATCGTCGCCGCCAGCGCACCGCGGGTCAGCGAACCCTTGGCAGGCGTGCATCGGCGCGCCGCATGGGTACAGAACACCAAGCACAGCAGCACGATCTAAGGAGAACGCGTGACCAACCCCGGGCCACAAGCCGATCCGACGGGTGACGTCTCGTCTCGGTGGGGCGGTTTGTTCCGCACCAAATCCATCGAACAGTCGATTCGCGACACCGACGACCCCGACTCCAAACTCCGCAGGGACCTGACCGCCTGGGATCTCACCGTCTTCGGCGTGGCCGTCGTGGTCGGGGCCGGCATCTTCACCCTCACCGCACGCACCGCGGGCAATGTCGCGGGTCCGTCCGTCTCGCTCGCTTTCGTGTTCGCCGCGATCGCCTGCGGGCTGACCGCGCTCTGCTACGCCGAGTTCGCGTCCACCGTTCCGGTCGCGGGCAGCGCCTACACCTACTCCTACGCCACCTTCGGCGAGCTCGTCGCCTGGATCATCGGCTGGGACCTCATCCTGGAGTTCGCGCTCGCCGTCGCGGTGGTGGCCAAGGGCTGGTCGCAGTATCTCGGTGAAGTGCTCGGCACCACCTCCCCGGTCGCGCACCTCGGCTCGGTGAGTTTCGACTGGGGCGCGGTGCTGCTGATCACCGTGCTCGGCGTGCTGCTCGCGACCGGCACCAAGGTGTCCTCGCGGGTGTCGGCGGTGGCGGTCGCCATCAAGCTGGGCGTGATCGCGCTGGTGCTCGTCGTCGGCCTCACCTACTTCAAGTCCTCGAACCTCTCGCCCTACATTCCGCCGTCGCAGGCCGGTGAGCGGGGTGAGGGCCTGCGGCAGTCGCTGTTCTCCTACATGACCGGCGCCGGGGACAGCAACTTCGGCTGGTACGGCCTGCTCGCCGCGGCCAGCCTGGTGTTCTTCGCGTTCATCGGCTTCGACGTCGTCGCCACGACGGCGGAGGAGACCAGGAATCCGCAGAAGGCGGTGCCGCGCGGCATCCTCGGCTCGCTGCTCATCGTCACCGTCCTGTACGTCGCGGTGTCGCTCGTGCTCACCGGCATGGTGCCCTACACCGAGCTGTCCGGCGGCGACGCGACGCTGGCGACCGCGTTCGGCATCCACGGGGTGACCTGGGCGAAGAACATCATCTCGATCGGCGCCCTGGCCGGGCTCACCACGGTGGTCATGGTGATGTACCTCGGGCAGACCCGCGTGCTGTTCGCGATGGCGCGCGACGGCCTGATGCCGCGCAAGCTCGCGCACACCGGCAAGAACGGCACGCCGGTCCGCGTCACCGTGATCGTCGGGGTGGGGTGCGCGCTGCTGGCCGGGTTCGTCGACTTCGGCACGCTGGAGGAGATGGTCAACATCGGGACGCTGTTCGCGTTCGTGCTGGTGTCGGTCGGCGTGCTCATCCTGCGGCGCACCCGCCCCGACCTGCCGCGCGGCTTCCGGGTTCCGCTGGTGCCGCTGATTCCCGTCCTGGCCGTGCTGTCGTGCCTGTGGCTGATGCTGAATCTCTCCGTGGAGACCTGGCTGCGGTTCCTGGTGTGGATGGCGATCGGCTTCGTCGTCTACTTCGCCTACTCCCGGCGCAACTCCCTGCTCCGGAAGACACCGGCCGCGTAGTCACCTACGGGCCTGTTCGGGCTCCTCGGGTATCGGCGGATAGCCTGACGCGGTGTCGCAGCGTGAGTTGGTTGTTCTCGGTACCGCGAGCCAGGTGCCGACGAAACAGCGAAACCACAACGGGTACCTGCTCCGGTGGGACGACGAGTCGATCCTGTTCGACCCCGGTGAGGGTACGCAGCGGCAGATGACCTACGCCGGTGTCACCGTCACCGGGCTCACCCGGATCGCCATCACCCATTTCCACGGCGACCACAGCCTCGGCCTCGCCGGAGTCGTGCAGCGGATCAATCTCGATCGGGTGCCCCATCCGGTGGATGTCGTCTTCCCGGCGTCGGGCGCGGCGTATTACGACCGCCTGGTCAACGCGACGTCCTACTATCACCGCGCCGAGCTGCGACCGCGTCCGATGATCGGCCCCGGCCCCGTGGACCTGCCCGAGGCGCCGTTCACGGTGACCGCGGTCCGGCTCTCGCATCCGGTGGACACCTTCGGCTATCGGCTCAGCGAGCCGCCCGGCCGGCGCATCCTGCCGGACCGGTTGCGCGCCCTGGGGCTGCGCGGCCCCGTCATCTCCGAGCTGCAACAGCGCGGCAGCGTCGAGTTCGGTGGGCGCACAGTCACTTTGGCGGAGATCAGCGAGCCACGATCCGGCCAGAGTTTCGCCTTCGTCATGGACACCCGGCTGTGCGCCGGTGTCCAGGAACTCGCCGCCGACGTCGACATGCTCGTCATCGAAGCCACTTTCCTGGACGCCGATGAAAACCTGGCCACCGAATACGGCCACCTCACCGCAGGCCAGGCGGCGCGGGCGGCCGCCGACGCCGGTGCCCGCGCCCTGGTCCTGACCCACTTTTCGCAGCGCTACCGCGACCTCGACGAGCACTTCACCGAAGCGGCGAAGTACTTCTCCGGCGAGATCCACATCGCCACCGACCTCGCCCGAATCCCGCTGCCGCCCCGCCGCTGACGGCCCGCCGCAGAATTCGCCGCGCCGAGATCCCCCGCGGACGCTAACACCAGCCCGCCGCCACCGATCTAGTTCTCTGGGACGCCTGCCGACCCGGGTATGGAACTACCGCCACCGGCGCCGGTCAACCGACCACGCCGTCCGGCACCCGGCCACGGCCGACGCCCCGCCACCCCGACGAATTGTCGGAATTCCGGTACAGCCGTACGACTCGGTACGCTGTCCCGGACGCCCCTATAGCCCAATTGGCAGAGGCAGCGGACTTAAAATCCGCCAAGTGTCGGTTCGAGTCCGACTGGGGGCACCACGAAACCACAGGTAGACCGTCTTTCCCGCCGGCCGACTCAGCCGCGTCGGCACCCCGCTCCGCAGTGAGTCCGCAGAAGTTGGTGCTGCCTGGGTTCAGCCCGTCCCAACCGGTCCAGGTCCATCGACCAGGAGGCGGGCTACGACTGCACGATGAAACGGTCGGGCGCACCTGCGCCGTTCAGCCGGGCCGAGGCGACTTTGCCCGCGACGGCACGGAACAGCACGCCGTCCGGGCCGGTCTCGGGGCGGATCGTCTGAGCGGCTTTTCGAGACGAAGGGTGTGCTCGGTCCGGGACACGTCGGTGTCGGCGCAGCGGACCGTGCAGCGCCATCGATCGGTCGGTTGGTTCAGGTGCGTCAGCGCGAAAGGCCGTGGGCGCGGGCGATGATGCGTTCCATGAGTGTGCGGGGGAGGAGGCGGCGGAGGGCGAAGAGGGCGGGGGCATTGCTGCCGATGGCGTAGAGGGGTTGGGGATGGTCGGCTTCGATCGCTTTGACGATCGTGGTGGCGACCTTTTCCGGGGTGATGCCTTTCGCCTGCTTCTCATCGAGTTTCGCCATGAAGGTCGTGAAATCCTCGGTGTGGGGCGAACCCTCGGTGAGGTATTTGGTGCGCCGCTCGCGGAGGCCGGTGTCGATCTGGCCGGGCTCGACGGCGGTGATCCAGACGCCGAAGGGGGATTCCTCGAAGCGGGCGGCGACCGCGAAGCCGCGTACGGCCGCCTTGGTGGCGACGTAGGAGGAGCGGTAGGGCATCGGGAAACTGGCGAGCATCGACCCGACCATCACAACCCGCCCGTACCCGCGTTCGCGCATGCCGGGCAGCACCGCTTTGGTCAGGGCGACCGGGCCCAGCACGTTCAGCTGGAACAGTCGCTCGACGGCGTCGGTGGGCAGTTCGGCGAGCGGGCCGGCCTGGCTTTCGCCCGCGTTGTTGACCAGTACGCCGACCTGGTCCAGACCGGCTGCGAAGGCTGCTATCGAGGTCGAATCGGTCAGGTCGAGCGCTCGGTACTCGACCCCCGGCACGAGGGCGTCGGAGCCGATGGCATCGGGGTTACGGCTGGTTCCGATCACTCGGTACCCCCGCCCGGCAAGCGCGGCGGCCGTGGCCTTACCGATTCCGGACGACGCACCGGTGACCACAGCGACGCTGGACATAGCGCTCCTTTCGACGGCAATACACTGACGATATCGTCAGTTCACCGATTCGCGCTACCTGGGGGTAACTTCGCGACGCCCGCGATGTAGTCGCCTCGGGCGCGCGGCCATCTCGCCACGAGTGCGCCTGCCCGGTCCGCGCCGCGGCGGGAAACGGCAATACAACGCGTGGTGGCGGAACGGGGATTGCCCATTGAATTCTCCATGGCGGCTTCGGGGCCGCACGCGGCAGCACGGCCACGCCGCGTGCGTCGTGCTCCGACCGGTCGCGGGCCTGTGAGCTGGGCGGACGGCTTCGCCGGTGGACGCGAGATGTGCACCGGCGCAGCCGAAATCGTTCACTGGCGGGAAGTCCGCGCGGATGTCGGTGGTCGTGTGATGGGGCTAGTGTTGGCCGGCGCGGTGCAGGCCGGAGACGCTGCCGCGTTACCCCCGACGCCGAGGAGAATGTGGTGGTAGTCGATACCGTCCGCGAGGAACAGGCGATTCGTCAGATGACGGAGCGACTGGTCGAAAACTACACCGAGACTTATTCTCCGGAGCATATCGAGAGCACCGTGGGTGCGGCCCGGCAGAAGTTCGCCGGTCGCCCGGTGCGGCAGTTCGTGCCGATCCTGATCGAGCGACTGGTGCGCCGGGAACTGGAGAAGGCCCCCGAAGCGGAAGTCCAACCCGCGACGGTACCGATGGAGAAGGCTCCCGAGCCCGCGGCGGCCGCTACCGGGAAACTGCCGGATCTGCGTGAGCTGTGGTCGTCGAAGAAGCGTTTCGCGCCGTACGCGGTGGGCGCCGTCGTCATCGTGACGGTGATCGCCGTCGTACTCGCCGTACGGCAACCCGCTCCCGAGGCTCCCGCGGCCGCCCCGGCCCCTGCCGCGCCGCTCACGGTGGTCCACGGTGTGGTCGGGTCGGAGAAGATGGCGTTCTTCCAGGACCCGAAGGTGATCGACGCGCTGGCCCGCAACGGCGTGCGCGTCGAGATCGAGTCCGCCGGGTCGCGGCAGATCGCCACCTCCATCGATCTCACGAAGTTCGACTTCGCTTTCCCGTCCAGCGAACAGGCGGCCGAGCGGATTCAGCGGCAGCGCAACGTGACCGCCAAGTACACGCCGTTCTCCTCGCCGATGGCGGTCGCGACGTTCACCCCGATCGCCGATCTGCTGGCGAAGACCGGAGCGGTGCGACCAGGGCCGGTGTCGACGCTGGACCTGCGCCGCTACCTCGATCTGGTCCGCAGCGGCACGCGCTGGGACGAACTTCCGGACAACACCGCCTACCCGGTGCGCAAGAACATCCTGATCTCCACCACCGACCCGCGCAGCTCGAACTCCGCCGCCATGTATGTGGCCGCGGCGAGCTATGTCGCGAACAACAACACGATCGTGCAGGGCCAGAGCGCCGAGCAGGCGGTCGTGCCCGCGTTGTCGCGGCTGTTCGTCGGCCAGGGTTACACCGAGAACACCACCGAGGGGCCGTTCAACAACTACCTCGCCACCGGGATGGGTCCGACGCCGATGGTCTGGATCTACGAGGCGCAGTACGTCGAGGCGACCGTGCGCGGACAGACCAAACCCGAGATGACGCTGTTGTATCCCGCACCGACGGTGTTGTCCCGGCACACACTGGTGCCGTTCGGCGCGACGGGTGACCGGCTGGGCCGCCTGCTGTCCACCGACCCGGAGTTGCAGCGGCTGGCCGCCGAGCACGGCTTCCGCACCAACGACGGCGCGCAGTTCGCGAAGGTCGCCGCCGAACGCAAGGTCCCGGTCGCACCGGATCTGCTGGACGTGGTCGCCACCCCGACCTACGACACGCTGGAACATCTGCTCGACGGAGTCACCAAGACCTACAACTGAAGCCCGTCGCGCTCGCGTTTCGGTGCAGACGATCCGGGCATCCTCTTGGCATCAGATGCCGCAACCACGGCGGGCATCGCGGCGGGAGGGAAGCACAGTGACAGCGGACGACGGGCCATGGGAGATACCCCCGATCGATGACGCTCCGGACATCGCGCGCGACAGCGCGCCGCAACCGGGAGCGGCGATGGCCGACACCAGGAACTGGCCGGGCTACGGATTGCTGCTGGTCGCCGCGGCGGTCGCGATCGTGTCCGCGGTGTTCGCGGGCTGGGGGTTCGGCCGTCTGTCGGTCGTGGCGGCGATCATCGCCGTCGTCTTCCTGATCGTCGGGGTGGGCCTGATCGTGCTGGAGCAGGTGCGCGCCCGAGCGAAGGCCCGGCAGCACACCGAGCAACCCGCCGCGCAGGCAACCGTGCCGCCGGGATACTGACGATTCTCAATCCCGGGGCAAGAAGCCCGATTCGATGAATTCCCGCACGAACGTGTCCACCACCGTGCGGTCCACCGCCGGGCAGTCCACTCCGGTGCCTGCCAGCGCGGCGCGGCTGTGCGCGTCGGCCCAGTCGATGTGACTGGCCAGCTCCGCGAAATCGGTGCTCAGCAGCGCTGCGCGCACCAGCGAATCGTCGCCCATCGCATCGCGACGCCGGGCCTCCCTGACCAGACCCGCGCGCACTGTGTCCTCCGGCACCGTCGCCACCGGCAGCCCGTGCGCACGCAGACTGGCGAGGATCTCGCCGACCGCTACCGGAGCCCGATTGACCAAGTGGTAGACGGTTTCCGAGCGCGGGCGCACCGAGATCTCGACGATCGCGCCGGACACGTAGTCCACCGGAACCAGGGAGACGGTGGCGTCGCCGACATCGGGCGCCATGCCGAGGGTCGCGGCGGCCCGCACCATGTTCCACAGCGAATCGTCGGTGCTGTTCACGCCGACGCTCGGGCAGCCGCAGATGGTGCCCGGCCGGTAGATGGCGATGGGCACCCCGCGCTCACCGGCCTGGCGGACCAGTTCCTCGGCGGCCCATTTGGAAGCGAGATAGCCGTTGCCGGATACCTGGTCGGCGCGCAGGCGGACGTCCTCGGTGACCACCGGCGCGTCCGGCTTCGTCGCGACGGCCGCGCCCATGGTGGAGACCAGGTGGAACGGCTTGACGCGCCGAGTCGTGGCCAGCCGCAACAACTCTCGGGTGCCCTCGACGTTGGCCTGCCGTAGCCGCGCGTACGGGTCGAGGTGATTGACACGCGCGCCGTTGTGATAGATCGCGTCGATGCTGTCGGCGAGGCGGTCGTAATCACCGGTGTCGAGGCCGAGGCGCGGTGCGGTGAGGTCGCCCGCGACCACCACGATCCGCTCCGCGGCGCAGGTCCCGTTGAGCCGGTAGCGGTTCAGCGCGGTGAGGATCCGGTCGATTCCTTCCTCGGCGTCGTCGGCGCGCACGACGCACCACACCCGCGCTTCGGTGCGGTCCAGCAGTTCTTGCAGCAGATGGGCGCCGAGAAAACCGGTCGCGCCGGTCAGCAGAACCTCCTGCGGCGGTCCGGTGTGCGCGGGATCGCATCCGCCGATGCCGATTTCCGGTTCCAGGACGGCGTCCCGCTCCGGTGTCGCGGCGCTGGGCGCGGCCGCCCCGGCCAACCGCGCGGCGAGGCCGCCGACGGTCGGGGCCGCGAGGATGGCGGACATCGGCACGTCGCGCCGCAACCGGGCCGAAAGCCGCTGGTGCAAGGTGAAGGCGAGCAGCGACGATCCGCCGAGTTCGAAGAAGTCGTCCCCGGCCCCTATCGGGGACACCGCGAGCACGTCGGCGAAGACTTCCGCGATCGAGCGCTCGAGCGGTGTGCCGGGGCGGGAGCCGGTGCGTGCGGCGAACATCGGCTGCGGCAGCGCGGCACGATCGAGCTTTCCGCTGGTGTTCACCGGGAGCGCGTCGAGGGCCAGCACCGCCGACGGCACCATGTACCCCGGCAGTACGCGCGAGACCACCTGACGCGCCGCGTCCGGGTCCACCATGGCACCCGGCGCGGCTACGACATAGCCGACCAGTCGATCTCCGCCGTCGGAGTGTTTGACCGCCACCGCCGCCCGGCCGACCGCCGGATCGGCCAGCAAAGCCGCCTCGATCTCGCCGAGTTCGATCCGGTGGCCGCGGATTTTGACCTGGAAGTCCGTGCGTCCCAAATAGTCCAGAGAGCCGCCACGATTCCAGCGCACCAGGTCGCCGGTCCGATACATCCGCTCGCCGGGGTGCAGCGGATCGGCGAGGAAGCGTGCCGCGGTCGGGCCGGGCGCACCGTGATAGCCGCGGGCCAGCTGAACGCCACCCAGATAGAGCTCGCCGGGTACGCCGACCGGAACCGGCCGCAACCGCTCGTCCAGCACGTGGCATCGCGAATTCCATTCCGGCACACCGATGGGGATGCCGGGTGCGGTGCGGTCGGCGTCCGAGACGGCGTGCTGGGTGATGCTGACCGTGGCCTCGGTCGGCCCGTACAGGTTGTGCAGGCCGGCCCGGCACACCCCCGCGAAGCCGCGCGTGGTCTCCGGGGACAGAGCCTCGCCGATGACGAAAACGGCTCGCAGCGACGACAACTCGTCCGCTGTCGCGTGCTCGGCGAAGATCGTGAGCATCGCGGGAACGAAATCGGTGAGCGTCACTCGATGCTCGGTGATCAGGCGGCACAGCGCCGCCGGGTCGCGGTGTTCGTCCGGCCCGGCCAGGATCAGCCGTGCGCCCGCGCGCGGCGGCAGGAAGTAGCCCCACAGGGACACGTCGAAGGTCGCCGGGGTCTTGTGCAGATACACGTCGGTGGCGTCGACGCCGTATTCGGCCTGCATCCAGGCGAGTTGATGCACGATCGCCCGGTGCGTGACCACCACGCCCTTGGGGCGGCCGGTCGATCCGGAGGTGTAGAGGACGTACGCGGGGTGGTCGGCGTGCCATGGCGCGCGGCGCTCGGCGTCGGTCACGGGCGACGGATCGAAGCGGTCGAGGTCCAGGGTGTCGACGTCGTAGGCGTCGGTGGCCGTGAAATCGTCCGCGCCGGTGGTCAGCACGCACCGTGGCGCCGCCGATTCCAGGACGTACCGGACGCGTTCGGCGGGGTGGCCGGGGTCGATCGGCACCCAGGCCGCGCCCGCCGCCACGATCGCGTACAGCGCGACGACCTGCGGGATCGACCGCCGCATCGCCACCGCCACGACGGTTTCCGGACCGACGCCTTGTTCGAGCAGCCATCGAGTCAGGCGCGCGGACCGCTCGCGCAAGTGCGCATAGGTGAGCGACTCTTGCCCGCACACCACCGCGATCGCGTCCGGTGTCGCCGTCGCTTGCCGCTCGAACGCGGCGGTGAGCGGTTCGGCCGGGACGTCGTGCTCGGACCCCGTACCCCAGAACCGGATTCGCTTGTGCTCGACCGGATCCATGATGTCCAGATCGCCCACCGCGGCGCCGGGATCGGCCGCGACCTGGAGCAGGATGCGGATGTAGCCGTCGAGGAAACGCTGCACGGTGTGTTCGTCGAACAGGTCGGTGCTGTAACCGAACCGGATGATGATCTCGTCCGGCTCGCCGTCGGCGTCGCGGGTGTCGGCCACGCCGATGTGCAGGTCGGTCTTCGCCGTGTCGGCGTCCACGTCCAGGAACGACACGCTCGGCCCGGACAGGTCGAGGGTGGCCTGGGTGAAGTTCTGGAACGCGAAGCCGACCTGGTAGAGCGGGTGCCGCCCCGGCGAGCGCGTCGGGTTGACCGCGTCGACCACGTGCTCGAAGGGAACGTCGGCGTGCGCGAAACCGGCCAGGTCTCGTTCCCTGGTGCGGTGCAGCAGCCCGGCGAAACTCTCGGCGGAATCGGTGCCGGTCCGCGAGACGGTCGTGTTGACGAACATGCCGACGACATCCGCGAGCGCGGGCTCGGCCCGATTGGTCATCGGCACGCCGATGGCGATGTCGGTGCTTCCGGAGAGGCGGGCGAGCAGCACGGCGAGCGCGCAGCGCATGACCATGAACAGGGTGGCGCGGTGGGCGCCGGCGACGGCGAGCAGGTCCCGGTGCAGGGCCGCGGGCACCGAGCGCTGAATGGCCGAGCCGCGTAGCGTGGCCACCGCCGGTCGCGGCCGGTCGGCGGGCAGATCGAGTTCGTCGGGCAGACCGGCCAGCTCACCGGTCCAGTACGAGAGTTGCCGCGACAGCAGCGAATCCGGGTCGTCGCGCGAACCGAGCAGATCCCGCTGCCACAGGGCGTAGTCGGCGTACTGCACCTCCGGTGGCTGCCAAGCCGGCGGCGCGCCCGCGGCCCGGGCCGCGTAGGCCATGGCTACGTCGCGGGCCAGCGGCGCCAGCGACGACCCATCGGCGCAGATGTGGTGCAGGGCGCAGACCAGGACGTACTCGGTGGGCGTGCGCAGCAGCCGGACGCGCAGCGGCACCTCGGCCGATACGTCGAAGCCCTGCCGCAGGATCGAGCGCACCCGGTCGGTCACCGCGTCGTCGGGCACTTCCTCCACCGCGAAATCGGCGGCCACACAGTCGGTGGCGAGGATCTGCTGCCGTGGCCCGGCTTCGTCGGCGGGGTACATCGTGCGTAACGACTCGTGCCGTTCGACCGTGTCGGCGAATGCCGCGCGCACGGCCGGGACGTCCAGCTCCGACAGCCGCAGCGCGAAGCCGATGTTGTCCACCGAGGACGTCGGGTCGAACTGGTTGCGCAGCCAGAACCGCAGCTGGGCGGGGGAGAGCGGGATGCGCGCCGGTCTGGTGCGTGCGCGCAGTGCCGGGCGGGCCGTGTCGAACCGCTGCGAGCGGATCGCCGTCGCCAAGGTGGCGGCCGTCGAATGGTCGAACACCAGCCGCGGCGGTATGCGCATCCGCCAGGTCTCGCTCAAGCGCGCGGCGACCTGGGTCGCCAGCAGCGAATTGCCGCCTGCCGCGAAGAAATCGGAGTCGGCGCCGAACCGCTCCCGGCCGAGCACGCGGGCGAAGATCTCGGCGGCCAGTTCCTCGCCGAGGTCGGCGGCGGGCCGGTGGTCCGGCTCGTCGAGGGCACGTACGCGCAGCGCCGGCCGATCGGCCTTGCCGGTCGGGGTGCGCGGGATCCGTTCCAGGACCGTGATCGTGTTGGGCACCATGTACTTCGGCAGCAGCGCCGCCAGCACGTCCGCCAAGGCGACGGGGTCGGGCACGTGGCCCGGTTCGGGCTGGACGAACGCGGCGAGCGTGGTCTCGCCCGCGGCTGTCTTGCGGTCGACGGTCACCGCCAGCCGGACGCCGGGCCGTGTGGCGAGGATCGCGTCGATCTCGCCGAGTTCGATGCGGAAGCCACGTATCTTCACCTGGTCGTCGGCGCGGCCGAAATAGTCCAGGTGACCGGTGGTGGTGCGCCGGACGAGATCGCCGGTGCGGTACATCCGGCAGCCGGGCGGCCCGAACGGATCGGGCAGAAACCGTTGCGCGGTCAGGCCCGGTCGTCCGTGATATCCCCGCGCGACCCCGGGCCCGGACACGTACAGCTCGCCGACGACACCGGTGCCGACCGGACGCAGCCGGTGATCGAGCACCTGGCAGCGCATACCGCGCACGGCGGATCCGATGGTGAGCGGTGCGTCCGGCGACAGCGCCGGGCTCAGTGTCGCCATGATGGTGGTTTCGGTCGGGCCGTAGGCGTTGTGGAACAGGCGCCCTTCGGTGGCCCAGTGCCGCGGCAACATCGGGGGGCAGGGCTCGCCGCCGACCATGACCGAGCGCAGCGCGGGCAGTCCGGCGGGTTCGATCGAGGCCAGGGCGGAGGGTGTCAGGAAGACATGGGTGATCGCTTGCCGCGCGAGCAGTTCCACCAGGGCGCTACCGCCGTAGACGGTGGGCGGGGCGACGACCAGCGTGGCGGTGCAGGAGATGGCGAGTAGCAGCTCCAGCACCGAGGCGTCGAAGCTCGGCGACGCGAAGTGCAGCACCCGCGCGGGCTCCTCCAGCGCGCGCCGCGCGGCCAGTTCGGCGCACAGCGCGGCGAGCCCGGCATGGGTGACCGCGACGCCTTTCGGGCGTCCGGTCGATCCCGAGGTGTAGATCAGGTACGCGGTTTGGGCGGCCCGCAGGCGTGCGGGCCGTTCGAAGTACGCGATCGGGTTCGGCGGGTTCGCCGCTACCCGCGCGATCACCTGCGCATCGTCCAGTGCGAGCCAGTTCACCTCGGTGGGCAGCGTCGCCGCGTGCCCCGAGCGAGTGAGTCCGAGCGTGGCGCCGCTGTCGATGACCTGAAACCGGATGCGGGACGGCGGAAGTGCCGGATCGATGGGCACGAAGGCGGCGCCGGTCTTGGCGATCGCCCACACCGCGAGCACCGAATCGGCCGAACGCGGGAGTGCCACCGCGACCGCCGTTTCGGGGCCCGCCCCCGAGGCGAGCAGCAAGCGCGCCAGCCGGGACGAGCTGGCGTCGAGGTCGCGGTAGGTGATCTGGGTGTCGTCGCACATCACCGCGACGCGGTCGGGATCGTGTTCCGCCGCGGCGGCGAGCAGCGCGGCGAGCGTGGGCGGGCCCGGATCGGCTGACCTGCGGCGGCGTCCGCCTCGGACGGGTGGACGAGGATCCCGGATACCGCTGGTCATGACTTCGTCCGTTCCGCGTAGCAGCAAACGCGGAGATGCTATAGCCGCCCGGCGGTATTCTTCACCGATGAGAAGGCGCCGCTCACCGACTCCGGCCCCGGCGCTCGCGTCATCCGGCGGCGATCGCCGCGCTGCCGGGCACTACGCGGATTTGCCCGAAGGCGAAGCGCTGGTTTGCGTTCCGATCCCGCGCCTCGCGCACACCCGCGCAAACCGGGGAACTCACCACCCGCGTCGGGGGACGCCCGCTTGTCGCCGTTCGTTCTCGTGCGACCGGTCCGGCGCTCGGCTCGATCGCCGACCGACTGCCGGGCGACCGCACTGAGGACGCACGCCTGCACGGTGTCGACGACCGCGGCGGTGCCCGCGCCCGCAGGACTGGTTCGAACGGCTACCCGCTAACGGGTGCCGTGCCCCTGGCATGCCGTCAGTGCGGTGTTCTTGGTGGCGTTGAACCGGTCGATCGCCGCGTTCAGGGTGTCGGTGTCGGCGCGGCGGTCCAGGGTGTCGGCCAAGGCATCGGTGTCGTCGCGGTAGGCGCGCAACGGGTTCGCGATCGCGGACGGTACCTCTCTGGACACGTTCTGGTCGACCGAGCGCGCATTGTTGCGCAGCGTCGAGACAGCGGTGTCGGCTTTGCTGTTCGTATCGGGGTCGCTGCGGCCCTTTGTGTTGCTGGCATCGATGTAGTCGTTGAACGCCCGCACCGAGCTGCCGTTCGCGGCGAGGAAGGCGTCGCACGCCGATCCGGTCGCGCGTTCGACTGCGGCGGTCCGCGACGACGAGGCGGCGGCCGAGGAGGAGGTGACCTCCGAGGCGTACGCGGCCAGGTCGGTCCGGTTGACCTCGGCGGTGCCGGAAACCTGCTGTGCGCAGGCGCCGATGATCAGCACGCCCACGGTGGTGGCCGTCGCGGCGGCGAGCAAGCCGGCGCGTTCGAGTAGTCGCATGGTCGGTCCCTCACTCCCCTCGGAAGTCCGGCCGGGACAGATGAGCAGAGCCGGACATTCCGACCGTACGTTGTGCGCTCGAGCGACGCGCGCCCGCGCCGATATCGATGGTCAACCGATATCGGCGCGGGCGGCGGTTCAGCTCTGGCCGAGCATGGCCCGCATCTGCTCGATCTCCGCCTGCTGGGCGGCGATGATCGTGCCCGCGAGCGCCTTCGCGTCGGGGTTCGCGCCATCGGCCAGTTCGGTTTCGGCCATGGCGATCGCGCCCGCGTGGTGCTCGATCATCATGGTCAGCCACTGACGGTCGAAGTCCGGACCCGATGCCGCTCGCAGCGCCGCCATCTGCTCGGCGGACATCATGCCGGGCATCGCGTGGCCGCCGTGCCCTTCGCTCGGAGTGGGCGCCGGCTTGCCGAAGCTCTGCAGCAGGGTGGTGATCTGCTGCATCTCCGGCGCCTGTGCCTGTTCGACCTTGGCGGCGAGCGCGCGCAGCTGCTGGTTGTCGGTATGCGTGGGCACCAGCCGCGCCATTTCGACCGCCTGGGCGTGGTGCGGATACATCATCTGCAGGAACATCACGTCGGCGTCGTTGTGCTCGGCGCGCGCGGCTGTGCCGGGGGCGGCCGGAGCGGTCGTCGAGGTGCCGTGCTCGGTGGTGTGCCCGGTGTCGGCGTCGCCGCATCCGGCGAGGCTCACCGCGGCGGCCGCGGCGAGCGCGAGGGGCAGGCGGGTACGGGTGGAGAACATGGGTTGGCTCCTAGCGAAGTGCGAAGTCTGAGGACGGAGTGGACAACGCCGCGACCGTGGTTCGGACACACGGCGGCGGCGGACCTGTCAGATCCGCAGAATCGCCAGTTCAGCCCTGGTGAGCACGGTCCACGGCGGCGGTCGTTCCGGCCGCGGCCGCCAGTGCCGCGGTCGCGCGACACCGTGGCCGGGGCGATCGACCGCCATGCGGTAGAGCAGCACCAACGCGACCAGTGCGACGAGGGAGACCAGGATGAACACGCAGCCGTGCAGGGCGCTGTGCGCGCCGTCGCACCCGCCGCCCGCACAGTGGGAGTCGTCCGCGAGGTGGGCCGCCGCGACCATCGAGCGTGCTGTTTCGGGCCAGGACGCGCGGCTGGTTATCACCGCTGTGACCTGCGCGGCATAGGAATCGGCGGAAGCGACTATCGGCGCTTCACCTGCGCGCGAGGGCGCACTGCTGTCGGGGCGGGTCGCCTGCCGTGGCTGAAGCCGGTCGTGGCCGATCGAAGTGCTGTCCGCGGGCGACGGAACGTCTCGATGGTGCGGTCCGGTCTCGTCATGGTCGGAGGCCGGTCGCGGAGGGGAGGCGGCCGGTGGTGCGCCAGGCCGTTCAGGGCCGCCGGAAGCGGAAGCGGGGACCGCGTGTGCACCGGTGGCGTGGACGTGCCCCCCGGACCCGAAGATCACCGAGTGCATGGCGACCACCCCGGCGAGCAGCGCCAGCACACCGAGCAGCCGGGCGAGCCCGGCGGCGCGGCGGATGCGGCGTTCGACCACGAGAGCCGAGTCTAGTCGCCGCCGATCCGCCGCTGAAAATACCCCTTGGGTGTACCGGTATCTACGGGCTCGCGATGTCGATGACCAGCCTGGTCGGGTTGGACAGCGCGCTGACGCTGAAGGCGGGCCGGTCGGCCTGGAGGCCGATGAACGACTGGGTGGCGCCTTCGAACACCGTCGTCCGATAGACGCCCGCGATGCCGGGCACCGCCGGGTCGACGGCGGGGTCCGGGCCCGCGTAGGGCGTCACGCCGCTGTCGAACGGGTAGGCCGAGCCGAGGATGCGCACTTCGAGGATCGACCGGCCCGCCACGTCCACGGGATTGCCGCTGCCGTCCTGCACCGCCGCGTCGGTGTAGCGGACGAGCCAGCCGGGCGTGCCGACCCCGCCGAGGTCGTAGACCACGCGATCGAAGCCGGGCTGGCGCCCGAGGCGAATGTCGGTCACCGTCAGCGCGGCGTCGCCGGACGCCTTGCCCTGTTTCGGCGCGGTGTCCTGGGGTAGTGGAGCCTGCGCGACCGCGGCCGACGTGCCTGTGATGGAAGCGACCGGGAGACCCGGCGTGGACTGGTCGTCACCACAGCCCGCGAGAAGTGCCGTCGCGACCGCGACCATGAGCACCATCCTGTTGCGCATGGCCCGATGCTACTCAGCGGAAGGGCTCGGATGGCGTAACCGGAGAGTGTTGCGGCTGATTCGCGCTCAGGTGGCCGCACGCGCGGGCGAGTGTGGACGCGGCTGGTCTGCCGATGCGACCACGCTGATTGCTAATCGATTGCCATTCCTGGTGTTCGGAGTGTAAGGGTCCTGGAGCCACGCGTGTACCGGATGCCGTCGGCAGTTCACTTTTTCCGGGGACGCCGACTGGAGCGGATGTCTGCGGCGACGCAAGGTTCCGGTATCGAATTGCGGGGCTGTGGTTTACGGATGCATCAGGGGTTGCTCGCGGGCGGCGGTCCGCAGAGAGGAGGGCGGCGCAGTGTGGCGGCCGAGCCGGGTCCGCTGGCCGGGTCGACGGCGCAGTCGATCTCGCGGACGGTGTGCTCGGGCGTCCGGAGCGTCAGCGGCGCCATGCGCGTCGCGACGATGTCCGCCCGCCACCCTCCCTCGCCGACGAGCGCATGCGGCGGTCGCTTCTCACGATCCGGTGACGACGGGCACATGGCGGTCATGCCCGCTGTTCGTCGCCGCGAAACAGTCTGCCGGCGTGCGCTTCAGCGCGCGCACCGGCTCGCCGCGCAGGTCGCGAGATCGATAGGCCGGGGTGGGCGCGACCAGTGGGCAACGATCTAGCACACTTGAGGTGTGGGACATGTCGAGGACGTACTGAGCCGGCTGCGGCGGTATCCGGACGTGGAGGCACTGAATCTCTACGCCGTGGACGCCGCTGATCGGCTGCTGCTCGACGTCGCGGCCGACGCCTTGGCGACCGCCGATAGCGGAAAGGTAGCCATTATCGGTGACGCCTATGGCGCGCTGACCCTCGGCGCCATCGCGGGGCACGATCTGCGCGACGTCCGGGTGCATCAGGATCTGCTCACCGGCGAACTCGCGCTGGCCAACAACGCTCGCGCGGCAGGTCTGTCGGATCGCTACACCGCGCACCCACTCGGAGCGGGGTTGCTCCATGATGCCCAGGTGGTGCTGCTTCGCCTGCCCCGGGTGCTGGCGGGGCTGGCCGAGGTCGCCGACGCCATCGCGCGCTACGCCGACCCGGCGGTCGAGGTGTTCGCGGGCGGGCGGGACAAGTATCTGACCAAGGCGATGAACGACGTTCTGGCCCAATCGTTCTCCGAGGTGCGCGCAAGCCGGGGCAGGCAGAAGTCGCGGACCCTGCTGGTGGCCGGACCCAAACCGGTGGCGGGTCAGCCGTTTCCGGTGCGCGATCGGCTGGACGAACTGGGTCTCGAGGTGGTCGCGCACGGCGCGGCCTTCTCCGGGGCGCGCCTGGACATCGGCACCAGATTCCTGCTCGAGCATCTGAAGCTGATGAAGCCGGACGCCCGCGACGCCATCGATCTCGGCTGCGGTACCGGCATCCTGGCCGTCGCGCTGGCCACCGCGCGGCCGGGCATCAAGGTGACCGCCACGGACCAATCCGCCGCCGCCGTGGCCTCGGCGCGGGCGACCGCCGAGGCGAACGGTGTCGCCGACCGCGTGTGCGTCGTGCGCGACGACGCGATGTCTTCGGCCGCGGACAACAGTGCCGATCTGGTGCTGTGCAATCCGCCGTTCCACGTCGGCGCGGCCGTGCACACCGGATCGGCGATCAAGATGTTCGCCGAGACCGGGCGGGTGCTGCGCCCCGGCGGAGAGCTGTGGACCGTGTACAACTCACATCTGAACTATCGGGCCGTGGTCGAACGGATGGTGGGCCGGACCGAGGTGGTCGGCCGCAACCGGAAATTCACGGTGACTCGTTCCGTGCGTGGTCTGCACGATCCACGGCAACGGTAGAGTCCGAATTGTCTGGTCTGCGGGACTCCCTCGGGAACCCGCGACGGATGACAAACGTTGGACAGGGCAGTTGGATATCGAGTGGACCATCTCGATGATCAGCGGCAACGACTCCAGAAAGGGACGCCGTTCACATGCGTACCACGAGCAATCTGGTGGTACGAAAACCACTGCACTAGAGTAGCCTTCACCACGGCAGCCGTCCAGGGCTGCCGTAATGCCGATGGAGGCTACCGTGAAGCGAGCCGCTGTCTACCTCCGCCAGTCCGAAGACCGCGACGATGATCAGCTCGCCATCTCCCGCCAGCGCGAGGACTGCCACATGCTCTGCGCCCAGCGTGGATGGGATCCCGTTGACTACGTCGACAATGACACCTCTGCCGTCGGTATGAAGCGGAAACGGCCGTCGTGGGATCAGATGCTCGCCGACATCGACGCAGGCATCATTCAAGCCGTCGTGTGCTGGGACCTCGACCGGCTGTACCGCGAGCCGATCGACCTGGAGTACCTGATTCCTCTGGCTGATCGGATGGGGATAGCGCTCGCTACCGTCACCGGTGATGTCGACCTGTCAACCGACAACGGCCGAATGATCGCGCGCATCAAAGGCGCTGTGGCCCGCGCCGAGATCGACCGGCGATCGGCTCGTCAAAAGCGCAAGATGCGCCAGCTGGCCGAAGCGGGGGAGACGTGGACATCGCGGCGCCCATTCGGTTACAACCTCGACGACACCACGGTCCCGGAGGAGTTGGCCGCGGTGACCGAGGCGTACCAGATGATCCTGGCGGGCCATTCCTTGATGTCGATCGTCCGGGCATGGAACGCGCTCGGCCTGAAGTCGACGCTGGGCAACGAATTCAAGAGCCAGGTGTCGATCCGGAAGATCCTCCAGAATCCGCGCTACGCAGGACTGAGGGCGTACAACGGCGAAATCCTAGGCAAGGCGAAGTGGCCGGCCGCCGTGACGGAGGACGTGTACCGCGCGGTGTGCGACATCCTGGCGGACCCGACGCGGCGCTCCGGAACATCGACGGGCCGCGTGTATCTGCTGACCGGGATCGCGCTGTGCGGGCTGTGTGGTGCCGCAATGGATGTGACGGGCACGACCCGTACGCGGCGTCCGGCGTACCGATGCCGGGGATGCTTCAAGACCCAGAGGCAGGTGGACCTGGCTGACGATCATGTGACCGAGCTGGCGGTTGCTCGGCTCTCGCGTCCGGATGCCGAGGACCTTCTGGTGGACCAGAATCGGCCGGACATCGAGAAGTTGCGGCGGGAGGCTGCCGCGATGCGGGAGAAGCTGAAGACGATCGCGACCAAGTGGGCCGACGATCTGTTGACCGATGAGCAGGTGTCGGCGATGACGAAGCGGGCGAAGGCCCGGCTGGACGCCGCGACATCGGCGATGGAGGACGCGAACCGGGCCAGGTTGTTCAAGGGCGTGGTGGGTAAGGACGCGGGAGAGTTTCGGGGGCTGTTACTTGACCGCCGGCGGGCGATCGTGGACGCCTTGATGGTGGTTACGTTCCAGAAAGCGTCTGGGCCTGGGAAGTTCGACCCGGAATCGATTCGGGCGGATTTGCGGATGTAGAAACAACCGACTGCCCAGTATGAATTCCGGTGGGCCAGTAACCTTCTGGTAGAACATGTTCCATGCTGAACGTTTGCCGATCCGGCGTGATAACGGTTTGGAATTGACCGGACCGTAACCCGCGTAAAGGTATCGTAAAGCTTTCAATCGCAACTATTATCCACTTCACACTGGTGACACGTAAAGAAAGCTGCGTGCACGGCGTCGCGGATAGGTCGGGAGATCGGAAGGTCAGGGGCGTTGTTTGGGGCAGGGCAAACAGAGGGCGAGCTACCTGGGATAGCTGAGCGCCCAACGGTACTGGTCGAATCCGTCGCGGGCATCACGGAAGCGGCGCCCTCAGGAGAGATCTTGGCAGGCGACGTCTGGACTGTCATCGCGACAGTCATTCTCAGACGCGGGAAGGTAGTGAAGGTGCCTTGTTACGGACTGACGACGGCGCAGCAGGTTGCTCTAGACGCCGCCGCAGAAGCGGTCTGGTTGCACGGCCGTGACGTTCTAACCGGTTGGCAGTATCACTCCAGGGTCGGATGGTTCGCCGACATCAGAGTTGCTACCCATCGGCAGTGAGGTCGTCGCGCTCCAGGATGCTGGAGAGTCGGTCTTCGCTGGTTGGCGTGCCCGAAACGTAACTGGGGTCGGGTCGCCCGTCTGGTAAGTACCGCACGGCATCGCTGGCCTTGATCTGTTGAAGCAGAGCCAACAGCATCCCCCGCCCGTTCTCGGACAGCGTCGGGTCGGTCCGGATAGCGGTCTCCGAGTCCGCCTCCGGTTCGGTGAGGATGATTCCCATATCAGCCAGTGCCGCCCGCGCCACCGTTGCCGGTGTGACACCCAGCCCCGCGGCCAGTCCGAAGATCGTGCTCCGACTCAGTGAGGGGTTGTCGCCGCCCGCTACCCGTCCGATGTTGGACTTGCCCAGCTTTTCCCCCCGCGCCTTCGCTCGCGCGACCATCTGTGCGTCGGATAAGCCGTTGAGTCTCTTCTGCTGCTCGATCAGTGCACCCAGGTGCGACTCATGGCGTGTGGCCATGCGGTCCTCCTTCGAGGGCTCAGGCTCTATGTCAGGACATCGACGCGGTCACAGGACACGGCCGGATTGTGGTCGACGTGCCCAGGTGGACACCATAACTATGCCACGCCTTAGTTGGGAAGTATGCAGGTCGGAACGCATTGTTGCGTCCGATGGCCCGGCGTTTGGTTGCTGGGTGGACACCACGCGGTATCGAACTGGCCAGAATTACTGGACACCATGGCCATAGGCGAGTAGCTTCAGATGGACAGGATCCGCTAGCGCAGGAGGTGCCGATGATCCTGAAAGACCACAAGAAGCTCGAAAGGCTGATGGTCGTCCAGGGCGTTAGCCACCGCCAGTTGGCCACCGCAGCGGGGTACAAGGCGCACAGCCACGTCAGCCGCCTGGTTCGCGGCGAAGCTCGCCATGTTGCAACGGACGCCGCCCTCCGGATCGCCCACCAATTGCGGGTGGCCGTGGAAGACCTTTTTTTGCCCGAAGAGACCAGTAATTCTGGCCGTAAAGACCATAAGAGGGCGTCATGACCATCGGTGACGAAAAGTACGAAGCGGCCAAACGGGCATGGATCGAGAAGCAGCTGGAGAACTGCCCGCCACTGAACGAGCGTCAGCGGGAATTGATCCGTTCGGCATTCGCCGCCCACCGTCGCGAGAAGCTCGCCGCCGCGCAGAAGGGAGCGGCGGCATGAGCGACATCGCCCGCATCAACGATGCCTCCCCGTTCGACGCGATTCGTCGTACCCGTCCGGATGGCTCGGAGTACTGGTTGGCGCGCGATCTGTGCAAGCTCGTGCAGTACGAGACGTGGCGGAACTTCGCGGCCGCGATCGACCGCGCCAAGCTCGCCTGCGAGAACAGCGGAGCCGCAGCTCAGGATCATTTTGTCGGCGTCGGCAACATGATCCAGGTCGGCAAAGGTGGACGCCGCGAGGTCGAGGACTTCGAACTCTCCCGCTTCGGTGCCTATCTGACCGTGATGAACGGAGATCCGCGTAAGCCGGAGATCGCCGCCGCCCAGGCGTATTTCGCCATCCGCACTCGTGAGGCGGAAGTGACCGCGCTGGAGCCTCGTCGGCAGGCCGAGCTTGTCACGAAGGCAGACCTCGCCCGCATGGTGCTGGAGATCGAAGAGGAGAAGGCGGTCATGGCCGCCGCCCTGGAGTCGGCCGCCCCGGCCGTCGCCTACCACGATCGGTATGTCGCGAACGACGATGCGGCGACGGTGAAGGTGTGGGGCGCGCAGCACGGTCTGACGCAGCCGCAGGCGTTCGCGCTGCTGGTGGACAGGAAGCTGATCTACCGCGTGCTGATCGGTGAGCGCTGGTCGGAAACGGAGCAGCGGAAGATCGCCGAGTACGAATACCGCGCGTACGCGAAGTATCTCGGCTGGTTCGACCTTCGTCCGCAGCATGAAGCGCCCCGGCATCACAACGGGCAGGTGCGCCAGACGCTGTATGTCCGCCAGCAGTTCGCGTTGCAGGTTGCCGAGAAGTGCGGACTCTCCGGGCAGTTGCGCCTCGATGGCGGTGCGGCATGAGTGACCAGCTGATCACCGCTACCTGCATGGTCTGCGACACCGGCATCCACTGGTTCGAGTGCCCCACGGGCGGCTGGTGGGCGCACGACGTACATCCCACCGACCATCACGACGCCGCGACGCTGGTCGAGGTCGAAGAGGACATGACCAACGACGGCCTGTGGATCACCGTCGGCATCAAGGGCGGTGCGTCGTGATCCTCCTCCTGACTCCTGTCGCCGTCGGCTTGATCCTCTCCTTCCCTGTGCATCTTCTCGTCGCTCACGCGATCAAGAGGGGGCGGAGATGAGCGCGCCCGAGCGTAAGCCGTTCGGCGCGCACGCTGGCCGCGCCTGGACCGGGTTCGCGATCGAGGACGCCTGCCCCTGCCCGCAGGAGCCGTGTGGCCTGGTCGATCCCGGTCTCGCCGACCCGGACTGCCCACACCACCCGCTGGTTCGGTCGAAGTCGTTCCGTCAAGGCCACGCAGCCAAGGACTGCCCCGGCACGCGGATCGGCCAGCTGATCGAGCAGTCGTCGCTCGGCAGCCCTACTGCCCGCGCGCTCCGGCGCGGCGTGTCGGTGGAGGTCGCGCAGGAGATCGTCCGGCGTGCAAATGCAAAGTCTTCCGACTCCCTCGGCGCGGTCCCCCCTGCCGCCGAGGGTGGGCGTCCCGGCGGTGATGGCAGCGGACCCCTCGCCGCGCCCCGCCGCTGGTACGACGCGCTGTTCCTGATCGCGAGTAACCCCTGCTCGAACGGTGATCCGGCAGTGGCTTGCCCCGACGAGTTCGGTGCCGACCGGAAGCGGTGGTGCAGCTACTGCATCGCTGCCGATGCCTTGAATCCCCGCGTGCCCGATCAGGGGGTGCAGCGATGAGCGACCGCGAACAGATCACCGAAACGCTGGCCCGCGCGGCATACACGAAGGGCCGCACCACCGGCCCCGAGTGGGAAACGCTGGACAACGCTTGGCTTCGCGACCACTACCGGGCGATGGGCGAGTACTACGCCGACGCCCTCACTGAGGCCGGTCACCTTCCGGAGTCCATCGGGTTCCTGTTGCTGGCGAAACAGGGCAAGAACCTGCGCATCGTCCGGGATCTCACCGACGCCGCAGGGGCCGAACAGATTCAAGCGGAGTGCCAGGAGCACGCCGCCGCGAACCCGGAGTGGTACGGGAAGTTCGAGTACCTGACCGCCTCTGTCTCCCTCTGCGCGGCAGCCCCCTCTGCCGCTGCCGAGGGCGGGACGCACCCGGAGGGCTCCGGCGAGCTGCAGAGAACCGCTGTCGAGACCGAGGGTGCGTCCCAATCCGACGGGGGTGAGCAGCAGTGAGCGACAACGTGAGCCACTTCCCCGGCTCGGATCTCGCCATCCGCACACTCCACGCGGAGATCGAACGGCTGGCGTCCATCGCGTCGCAGGCGTACATCTCCCGTACCCCGCTGCGGATCGAGCACACCACCGACAGCCACCGCTCGGAGATGCAGTGGTGGCATGACGACAACGGCCTGAAGATCTTCACCTGCGACGGCGGGGTCTACGTCTCCTCGACGCTCCAGTTCCAGTACTGGCCGGACTGGTATGCGCTGTCCAGCCAGCAGGTTCGGGCGATCGCGAACGCGCTGTGGTCGGCCGCTGCCTACGTCGAACCTTCGACCCCCTCATCCCCAGAGACCCCTGCTCCTGGGGATGAGGCTGCACGCCCCGAACCGTCACGTGATGGCGATCTCGGCGGTCCGGGGCGTGCCACCAACTTCCCCTGACAAGGGAAATGGCCGCCGGAATCCGACTCCGACGACCACCAGAAAACAACACGCGAGAAAGAAGTCTACCCCATGAAGACCATCCATTCCCCTGCCTGCCGCCAGAAGATCTCCGAGTGGTGGAGGCAGCCCTTCGACTCCGTTTACCACCGGTTGGCGAGCTTCGCCTACGACCACACCGACGCCGAGATCAGCGACCTGCTGTTGACCATCTTCGATGAGGACCCGGCGGACTCGGACGCCGTCCAGGCCGCGCGGGAGTTGTGGCCGCTGCTGCTGCTTCGAGAGCCCCTGCACACTCCGGAGGAGCTGAGCGACGAACTCGACTCGGTGGCCCGGGATTACGCGCTGCTGAAGATGCGCACCGAAGCGCTGGCAGCGAAGTACCGCGCGTTGGAGCCGTGGTCGGAGCGCTTCGACCGGTACCCGCATGAGGACCCGGAGTTCGGATCGCTGAACATCGACCGCACGGTGCGGGGGTTGCAGTCGGCCGCGCGGTCGCTGGGCGGCTACGCGGCGGAGAGTCTGGCGGAGGCGCGCGAGGACGCCGCGAAGCTGCGGGTGTACGGCGAGACCGCGCCGGCGGTGACCGCGTGACGAAGTACGACCACGGCCCGCTCGACACCTACGAGATCGTCTGGACCTCCGGGCACGTCGAGTACATCCAGGCGCACCAGGTGCTGCTGCCGCCCGAGGACTCGTTCCCGTTCAAGCTCGGTGACGGCGTGTACGGCTCGACGGGAACGGCGACGAGGCCGCGCCGGGGCTGGGCATTCCATGGCGAGATCGACGGCCACTGGCGACTGCTGCTGACAGCGCGGGCTGAGGATATCCGCTCGGTGCGGAACGTCACCCACACCCGCGACGAGGTTGGGGGCGCGTCGTGACCCGCCTGCACATGCCTCACCCGCACATCGGGGAGCGCATCCACAACGCCCTCGAACACTTCCGCCATCGCGTGATCGTCCCGGACGGCCACGACTGGCCGGAATGGCACTACGCCGACGCCAAGCCCGATTGGGAAGACCGAAACGAAGGGGGGAAGTGATGTCCGGCACCGCTTACCGCACCAACATCCGGCCCGGCCGCACGGCGAACATCGACTCCATCTACGCGGTGTGGCCGCCCGCCCGCTACGGCGAAGACGACATCACCACGCACGTCTATGTGTCCTCCTCCCCGATGGTGGGCGACACCGTGGTCCATCCCTGCGACCGCGACGGGAACGTGCTGTCGCTGCAACTGCTGGGGTGCGTGCCGGTCCTCAACCACCGCAAGGCCCTGGAGGCCGCTGGGTATGAGCTGGAGGTGTTCGCGTATGTCCGCGTCTGAGCTGAACGAAGACCAGCGGTGGGAGATCGCGCGCCGCTTGGACAAGATCCCCACGGCCTGCTGGGCGGACCTGTGCATCTGGGCAGTGTTCGCACCGGCGCCCGAGGAGGGCGACGAGCCGGAGGACTTCGTGCCCAACACCGCGGCTGGTGCCCGGTGTGCGATGGACGCCAGCCGGGATGGTGGCTGCTACTGCGGGAAGTTCCGCACCGGGCTGGCGGTGTCCGATGGCCGCTGAGCATCTGCCCTGCGCTTCGACGCAGTACGGATTCGCCTGGGGTCCGGCGGAAGTAACTCGGCTGACGGAGATCGACGGCCGCGTGGTCGTCGGCATCCGCACCGCCACCGGCCAGGAGATCACGGTCTACGTGTCCGCGACCGGCCGTTCCGTTCGGGTGTTCAAGAAGGGCCACGGCGAATTGAAGGCGGTGTCCGATGGCCGCGCGTGAGCCCTGGTTCCGCCCGTACGAGGCCGCCGCCGAGCGCGCCAAGATCGCGGACACCGAGGAAGTCGACATGCACGAGCTGGCCTTCGCCATGGAGGCCGCTGGCTGGTTCGGTGCCCGCCGCTCCCTTCCCCTGCTCGACACCGCCATCGAAGCCCTGGAGGAGTGGTGACCGGTTTCTGGTTGGACCTCCTCGGCGGCACGTGGGAGCTGGTGACCGCAGGGTTCATCGGGCTCGTGCTCGTCGGCATCTGGCTCGGACCCGGCGAGGACTACTCCGGTGCTCCCGTGGACGACGCCGGCGAGGAGTTCGACGACACCGCTGCATGGGACCGCGGCCACGACGAGTGGATCGACCGAGAGGCGGGGGTGTGGTGAGACCCGAATGCGCCTGCACGTCCTGTCTCCCGGAGAACCGGCGTCAGGACAACACCGACCGCATGTACGCGGCGTCGGTGACCGTGATCTGTGTCCGCTGCGGCACACCCGGAACGACGACTGTGGGCCGACTGATCGGCCTGCGTCAGCGCTACCTGTGCATGAAGTGCGACAGGCGGCCGAAGAGGAGCAATCCGTGACCGACACCAATCAGTTGATCGTGAACTTCCGCGGCGGCGTCGGGGAGCTGAAGCCCAACAACCCGGAGGAGATGGCGAAAGCGCGGCTCACCGCAGCCCACTACGCCGAGAACGCCGAGGAGCTGGGGACGTTCCTGGACATGCTCGGCCTGCGTGAGCACTTCGTGAAGCAGCAGCAGCGGCCGAAGCACAACCCGTCCAGCCTGATGCACAACCCGGGCAACTGCCGGAAGTGCGGGGTGCGCATGGTGCCGCGCAAGTCGGCGCAGCCCGGTGACGTCCGCTACGGCGGTCTCGGCCTCTGTGTTCGCCACTACGCCCAGCACCGCCGCGCCGTGCTCAAGGAGGCGCAGTGACCGACAACGAATGGAGGAAGAAGGCGTCCTGCCGTGCGCACTCCTCCGAACTCTGGTTCCCGGAGCGCAGCAACCAGTCCAAGACCGCGGTGGAGATCTGCCATGCCTGCCCGGTTCGCCGCCAGTGCGCGGAGGACGCGGTCAAGCGTGACGAGCGGTGGGCGATCGTCGCGGGCTTCCGGTGCGGCGAGAAGAAGGAGCGGGACGCGCTGAAGGACTGGCTCAACGGCACCGTCGTCCAGGCGCCGAAGCCGCGCCAGACCGTGCGTTCCCGCAGTTCTTGCGAGCGCATCCCGGCCGGACCGGCGAGCGAGCACATGAAGGCGCTGGCCGAAGTGATGCGCTACGACGAACTGATCGCCATCACCGGCCTGACGGCTGGGGTTGTGAGCGGCCTGCTGTACGGGCGCCGCGGTAAGCCGCGCCAGACCGTGCGCAAGGAGGACGCCGAGAAGGTGTTCTCGGTGCAGATCGAGGCGGCGTCATGAAGCGCTACGGCCCGTATGTCGACTACGACAAGCTCGCCGACGGCGCCATCGCCTTGTGCGAGCAGGTGCGTGATGTCGAGCCCGCTGCCACGTTCACCGAACTCGTGGATCGGTGTGTGCGGGATCCGCAGCGGATGGCGCAGTTGTTGATGTGCCTGGCCGTGTGGGTCGACATCGACGGTCCCGCCTCCGCGCTCACTGGCCGTGCTGAAGCGGTCGCCCGAGGACATGTCCGGAGGTCGGCATGACCTACATCCACGACTTCGCCGAGTGGCGGTACGCGCTGCCGGACAACGGTTTCAGCGAGGCCGTGTTCGAGCTGGACCCGTCTGGCCGTATCCGCCTGATCGGCAACGAGATCGACCACGACACCCGAGACCGCTACGGCGTGTTCGGCGCCGACTACTCCGCCGACGACATCGACCAGTTGGCCGACCGCCTCAAGGCGATGGCGGCCCGATCGAGGGGAACCCTTTGACCGACTACAAGATCAAGCGCAACTACCTGGATCAGCCGTGGGTGATGCCGCCCGGCGCTGGCCCGCTGACCGGGGAGTGGCGTGAAGGTAAGGACCGCCGCGGTAAGCCGAAGCGCTGGTGGTATTCCACCGACGCCGTGCCCTACTCGCGGATGTCGGCGGTCGCGAAAAGCCTGGACACCAAGGAGGGGCTTGTCGATTGGGCTGCGGCGCAGGCAGCGGTCGGGGTGATGCTCGATCCGGCGGCGCGCTCGGAGATCGTCACGCTGATCAACGAGTACGACGGTGACCCCTGGAACGCCGACGAAGGCGGGGTCGCGCACTCCGGGAAGGACCGCCTCAAGGCCGCTGTCGAGCAGGCGCGCACCACGGCCGGGCAGCATGTCGCCGCGTCCGCTGGGTCGGAGTTCCACAAGCTCGGCGAGCTGGTGAACCGCGGGCAGGAACCGCGGCTGGTCCAAGACCACCTGAAACCGCTGCTGGCGGAATACAAGGCCGCGGTGGCGCCGATCCGGTTC
Organism: Nocardia gipuzkoensis; assembly: GCF_021183645.1. NCBI lineage: Bacteria > Bacillati > Actinomycetota > Actinomycetes > Mycobacteriales > Nocardiaceae > Nocardia > Nocardia gipuzkoensis. The sequence continues at coordinate 4,058,918 of NZ_CP089225.1, forward strand.
CTGCGGCAGGAACTGTTCGTCGTCAACGACGAGCTGCGCCGCGCGGGATCGCTGGACTACCTGTTGCAGCTGCCGGACGGCCGGGTCCTTGTGTCAGATTTGAAGACCGGCAAGTGGGATGTGCGCTACCCGATGTCGGTGACGACGCAGATCGCCGGCCTGGCCACCGCCGTGGTCTACGACCAGGAGACGGGGGAGCGGCGGCCGATCCACCCTGACCTGGACACGTCCACCGGGCTGCTGGTGCATTTCCCGATCATGCTGCGCGAGCCGAAGGTCCGGTTCTACGAACTCGACCTGGAGCTGGGCGTGCGGGCCGCCCGAATCGCCCGTGACATCGAGGACTTGAGGAACGCGTTCAAGCGCAAGGGCGCGGAGCCGCGCCCTTTGGAGGTGCTGGTATGAGCCTCGAATTCGAGGAAGCAACAAAGGAAGCCGCGAAGGCCCGAATCGCCCTCACTGGCCCCGCAGGCGCCGGAAAGACCTACACGGCGCTGATGCTGGCGTTCGGGCTGGGCGAGAAGGTAGCCGTCATCGACACCGAACGCGGGTCCGCGTCGAAGTACGTGGGTCGCAACGGGTGGCGGTTCCAGACCATCAAGCCTGTGTCGTTCGCTCCGCTGTCGCTGGTGGAGCATCTCGGCAAGGCGGCCGGCCGTTTCGATGTCGTGGTCATCGACTCCCTGTCGCATTACTGGGCAGGCACGGACGGCATGTTGGAGCAGGTCGACCGCCGCTCCGGTGCGAACAAGTTCGCCTCCGGCTGGAAGGTCGTCGGCCCGGAGGAGAAGAAGATGGTCGACGCCATCCTCGCCTTCCCCGGGCATGTGATCGCCACCCTGCGGGTGAAGACCGAGTACGTGCTGGAAACGAACGACCGCGGCAAGCAGGAACCTCGTCGGGTGGGGTTGAAGCCGATCCAGCGTGACGGGATCGAGCACGAGTTCGACCTCGTCGGCGACCTGGACCTGTCCAACACGCTGACGGTGTCCAAGTCCCGTATCGAGGGTGTGGACATCGGCGCCGCCTACAGCAAGCCGGGTGTGGAGCTGGCGGTGAAGGTGGCTGAGTTCCTCGCCGACGGCGCCGAGGTGCCCGCGGTGATGGAGTACCGGGAGCGGGCTCTTGAGCTCGACTCGGTCGACGATCTGAGGAAGTTGTTCGAGGAAGTCTCGGGCCATCAGCTCGACGGCGCCCCGATGCTGGACGATGGCGGGTTCCCCACGGTGCTGGGTGACTTCATCCGCAAGCGCGCCTCGCAGGTGAAGATGCGCAACCCGGAGGCCGGGTCATGACCGACGAACCCAGGGTGCCGCAGACGCCGAACGACGTGGTGCTCGGCCTGATGAAGCTGTCCCGCCGTCTCGACGAGGTGACAAACGCTCTCAACGAGAAGGACGAGGAAGCCACCCGCAAGCGGGCCGCGCACACCCTCGCCAACTCCGAGGCGTTCATCCGTGCGGAGGGAAGCGTGGACCTGCGCAAGCACAAGGCAGTCGTCGAGACCCATGATCTGCGCTTCGCCGCCGAACTCGCCGAGATGGAAGTGCGCGGTCTCGCGCGGGCCGTGAAGACGCTCACCACCCGCATCGAGGTAGGTCGCTCGACGGGGGCCGCTGTTCGGTCGGACATCTCGATCGCTGGAAGCGGGGTGTATGGGGCGTGATCTATTTCGAGGACATGGAGCGCGAGCGCTTTGGCCACACCATCGACCACACCGGTGTGTATCAGGCACTCGACGGCAAATGGTACGCGTACCACATTTCTCCCGGCGGTGGCTCTGGTTCTGTTGGCTACGACACCGCCCTCGAGGCTCGACGGGAGCTGCTGTCGACGCTGTTCGCGTTCGACCGCATGGACTGGGAGTGGTGGACATGGATGCAGAGCGGCGACCGTGCCCCCCGTGATGTGTTGACCACTCACCAGCAGATGGTCGTCGGCGGCGTGCCGAAGCGCCTGGCGGGCCCGCGCAACGTGCTGCGCATCGATGGGCATCACTACATTCCTCGGTGCATCGACCAGAAATCCACCAGCCCCTTCAAGGGATTCGGTGGACGCACCTTCCGGTGGCGTTGGCTCGACGAGCCCGAAGATGTCGTGCACTTCTCCAACGACGTGATGACGCAGGGCGAGATCCCGGAGAAGATGCGGCACCTGCTGACGGACAACGCCGTGTGGGTCACCTCGGAGCGTGGCGCATGAGTGTGAATCCCCGTTTCCAGGACGTGGTCCGGCAGTCGTGGCCGAAGTCGGGACCGCGCCCGAAGCAGCGCCGCGACACGCGCCCCCGCGAGGATGTGCTGGATCTCGTGCGCGCCCGCTGCAAGGGCCGGTGCGAGCGCTGCGCCCAACCGCTCACGGGCATCCACGGCGGCGACCCGCATCACCGGAAGCCGCGCGGCGCCGGTGGAACTCGCGACCCGCGCATCAATCTGCCGAGCAACATCGTCGCGCTCTGCCGTCCCTGCCACGACTGGATCGAGTCGCAGCGCACGGCCGCGCTCAAGGACGGCTGGCTGGTCCCACGTCGAGCGAACCCGGCACGCAAGGAGATCCGGTCTCGCCTGCATGGCGTCGTGCTGCTGTCCGATGACGGCCGTGTCGAGCCGATCGGGGGTGAGTCGTGAGCTCCTGGACCGACAGCGAACGCGACCTGCTACGCAACGTCCACCACTACCTAGGCCAGGTCCTCGCCAACCCCGCCGGCGGGATCGAGCACCTGCGCGGCGGCCACGGATCCGGCGGTGGGGCAGGGTTCACCTACGAATTCGGGTCCACCGCGATCCGCGGCCAATGGCGTGAGTGGATCCCGGAGCAGTGGAGGCCGGACGGGCGTCCTCGGCGGTGGCGGTCCGGTGCCCTGCTGCTCGTGGCGACCGTCTCCTATACCCGGCTGGAGGCGTGGGCGGAAGCCCAGCCCGCCGGGTTGCGGGCGAAGGCACTCACCTATTGGCAGACCTATCCGGAGTACACGCGAGATCTGCCTGCGTTGGATCGGGTCACGCTCGCTGCGATCGAGGGGCGTCCTGCGCGGAGGCGTGGGAAGTCGATCGCCATCCCCACGTCGGAGCAGTACGCGCTGTTCGGTTCCGTCTCCCCGATCGAAGGAGGGGCAGCGTGAAGCTCGAATTGATCAGTTGCGGCGCTGGCATCCAGTCCGCCACTATCGCGCTCATGGCCTGCCGAGGCGAGCTCGGCCATGTCGACGGCGCGATCTTCGCCGACACCGGATGGGAACCGGCCCATGTCTACCGGCAGCTCGACCGGTTGGCCGTTGAGTTCGAGCGTGCCGGTATCCCCCTCTATCGGGTGAGCAAAGGAAACCTGCGCTCCGACACCCTGGACCCCGATGCGCGGTTTGTGTCGGTGCCGTACTTCACCCGCAACGCCGATGGCAGCGATGGCATGGGCCGCAGGCAGTGCACCAGCGAATACAAGCTCGGGCCGATCAACCGCAAAGTGCGGGAACTGCTGGGAGCGAAGGCGCCGGACTTCCGGTCCGTCCCACGAGGCCGGGTCGCAGTGCAATGGATCGGATTCTCGACGGACGAGATCCACCGTGTCAGCGACCGCGACGAGAACCTGTACACGCGCAAGCGGTACCCGCTGCTCGAGCTGGGCATGTCCCGCAAGGACTGCGAGCGCTGGCTACGCGCGGCCGGGTGGGGTGGCACCGCGAAATCAGCGTGCATCGGCTGCCCGTTCCACGGCAACCGACAGTGGCGAGAGATGCGCGACCAGCGCCCCGACGAATGGGCCGATGCCGTGGATTTCGACCGCCAGATCCGCAAGGGCGGTGCGCGTGCTAGCGCCGGACAACTCGACGGAGAGGCATTTCTACACCGATCCAGGGTGCCGCTCGATATCGCTCCGATCGACCGTGTAACGGCCCACGAATGGGCCGACCGGCAGATCGACATCTTCGACGAGCTCGCCGAGTACGGCGACCCCGACGGCTGCTCGCCGTACGGGTGCCGTTCCGGTGCGGCCGTCCACCCGATCGAAGGAGGGGCAGCATGACCGAGCGCAGATATGCCGACTTTGACGTAATCGCTGACGCCGACGGCGTGATGCATGCCATGGACAACGGGATCGGCCAGTGCATTCGTCACGGAATGGAGGCAGATTGCCTCAGTCGATTGATGCTATTCGGCTGGGCCGATCCGGGCATTCGCATCAACCACCGGAATGGACGTGCGTGATGAACCACGACCAAGTGCGTCACGGATACACACTTCACGACCTCGATGTCCTTGTGCGTCGGGGCATCCTCCGCAACCCGTGGTATCAGGCCGTCGACCGTGACGAGCGGTACGCGACTGGCTGGCATGCAGCGGTCGAACTGCTGTACACCAGCGACACGCCCCCAGAACCTAGGGATCTGACTCACGCGGCCTGGTCGGCAGCGGACCGGTGGACCCGCCGCGATGCGGAAGAGCATGGCGTGCCCCGTTTCCGGGGTGACGACTACGCGGGCCGCACCGACCTGCCGAAGTTCCACGCCTACTGGACGCGCCGGTCGATCGGCGCAGTCGATGAGCCGGTGGTGGAGCGGGTCGCGCTGGCGCAGATCTGGCCCCGACTGAAACCCGACTACCAGGAGGCGCTGCAAGCCCTCGCCGCGTACGAGGACTACGCGGAAGCGGCCGCTGCGCTGGGTTTGCGGTACCACACGTTCTGCACGCGAGTCCGCCACGCCCGCAACCGGTTCGATGAGTTGTGGATGGAGGGGGAGACCCCGCGGAAGCGGTGGCGGGACAAGCGTGTCTGGACCCCCGGTGGGAAGCGGGCCAGCCTGTCGGTGCACATCCGCCGGCGCGCGAACTGCTCGCCGATGCCCCCGGACTCGGCAAGACATCCGGAAGGAGGTGCGTCATGAGCCGGTTGTGTGACTCCTGCCGTGAGTCCTACGAGAAGTGGATCGACTACCGGTTCACCGGTCCTCTCGGCCGGTGGCGGACGGATTCCCCGGACGGCAAGAACGTCGAGCTGTACTGGCAGAGGTCGATGGAGGCGCTGCGTAAAGCCCGTGAGGAGCGGGAGGCATTGTCGCGGTGGCAGTGCGAGCTGATCGTCCGGACCTGCGCCGGGCACCTCGACGTCGAGGAGGCGGTATGACCGACACCTTCCGGCTCCTCATCACCGGCTCCCGTCATTGGCCCGACGAGAACGCCGTGTGGGAGTCCATCGCCATGGCCATCGCGGAGAACCTCCCCGACGGTGGCACGGTCACTGTCGTGCACGGCGGCTGCCCCACCGGCGCCGACTACTTCGCCCACACCTGGTTCTCGCTGCCGATCTGCGACCCCGGCTACCGCGCGGTGGAGGAGGTGTATCCGGCCGAGTGGCGACTGTTCGGTAAGGCGGCCGGGATGCGGCGCAACGCGGAGATGGTCGCTCTCGGCGCCGACCTCGTCCTTGCGTTCCCTCTGCCGGGCGCCCGGTCGCTGTCTCGGGGCACGTGGGATTGCGTGGACCGGGCGCGGATCGCCGGTTTGCGGGTGGAGGTCGTGGCGCTGACGGATGCGCCTCGGGCGGCCTGGGATGAGCCGGGGCTGTTCGAGATCGGGGAGGTGCGGTAGATGGCCGTCAGCAAAAGAGTTCGGTTCGAAGTCCTGCGGCGGGACAACCACACGTGCCGGTACTGCGGTGGCGCGGCGCCGGATGTGACGCTCACCGTGGACCATGTCGTCCCCGTGGCACTCGGCGGCAGTGATGATCCGTCGAACCTGGCTGCGGCGTGCAAGGACTGCAACGCAGGTAAGACCTCGACCAGCCCCGACGCCCCGCTCGTGGCGGACATAGACGCCAAGGCAGTTCAGTGGGCGAAGGCGATGCAGATCGTCGCTCAAGGCCGGGCGGTCGAGCGAGATGAGCGTGAGCAAATCTCCGACCACCTGCTCGACCACTGGGAGGGCAACCGGCCCAACCGCTGGAACTCCTCGGATCTTCCTCACGACTGGATGAATTCGGTCATGGCGTTCCTGGAGGCCGGCCTGGAACTCGGCGACCTCGAAGAGTTGATGTTGATCGCTCTGAACACGCGGACCGCCACCAACAAGTGGAGGTACTTCTGCGGCTGCTGCTGGACCCGCATCCGGCAGGCGCAAGAGCACGCCGCGCGCATCGTCTCCCAATGGGAGCAGGACGAATCCGAGGGCGACGACGAGGACTACGAAGTCAGCGAGGCCGAGCACATCTGGGCCAGCATCGCCGTGCAGTGGCGCGAGACAACCGGAACCCGCCTTCGCTTGTGCATCTGCCTCGAACCATGCGGCAAGGACGAATGCGTCATGCATGTCGCTGGACTCGCCCAGGGTGCGCTCATCGGCATCGCCGAGATCGCCCAGTACATCACCAAGCAGGAGAGCGGCCCAGAGCCGCTGATCGAGGAGGCAACGGATGGCGCGTGAGCACGGTCGAGTGCTGTCCCGGATCTGGCGCGACCCGGACTTCCGGGCGCTGAGCGTCGGGGCGCAGCGGATGTACCTGTTGCTGCTGTCCCAGCCGACGATCAACAACGCCGGCATGCTGCCGCTACAGATCGGGAAGTTCGCGAAGGGCTGCGACAGCACCAGCGAGGAAGATGTCCGGATCGCGTTGGGGGAATTGGCTCGCGCCAACTTCGCCTATTTCGACGAGGACTCCGAGGAGGTGTTCGTACGGTCCTACATTCGGAATGACGGCGTGTTGAAGCAGCCGAACATTGTGAAGAACGCATTGCGTTGTGCAGCGGCCATCGAGAGCGAATATCTGCGGTCGGCTATGGCGATCGAGTTGCGACGGATCGGGCGGGATGACGCCACCGCGAGGGCCGCCGAACTCGACCCCTCGGAGACTGCTGCTGACGACTTCCAGAAGGCTCACGCCAGGGTTCTGGAGGGCCTGGTCACCCCTTTTGAAACCCTTCCCGAACCCTTCCCCGAAACGGAAGGGTTTCGAAACCCTTCCCCGAACCCTGCGGGGAGGGGGAGGGGGAGGGGGGAATCTCCCGTAGGTAGTTCCTCAAGTTCTCAAGCTAAGGAAGCAAGGCGCGAAAAAGCTGCGCCGGCCAAGCCGGACGCGGCCAAGCCGAAGGCCGTCGAGCAGGTCGTGGCCGAGCGCGCCTACGAGCGAGTCGGCAAGGCGCTCAACTTCATGGCCACTCGCCAGATCGTGAAGTGGGCCATTCACGAACGCGGCGCCGACCCGGACACGGTCGAGAACGCAATCGTCTCGATTTACAAGATGGGCAAACCGATCACTCGGCAGGTCGTCGGCCAATTCCTCGACGGCCATTTCCACGCCAACACAAATGGCATTTCGCGGGCGGATCAGAAAGTCCAGGGCTACCTCGAAATGGGCGCTCGCCTCACGAGCCACTCGGATGAGCCGAAGGAGATCACCCGATGATCACCGACGACGACAAGCACACGGCGGCCATGGTTCTGGCCAAGTGTGCGGCGAACGACCCGTGGTTCCCGGCTGGCGGCGAGTCCACCGTCCTCGCCTGGGCGGAGGTGTTCTCCGACTCGGGGCTGGCGCGTGAGGATCTGCTCGCCGGCGTGGCCCGCGCCTACCGCCTGGCGGAGGAAGGCTTCCGGCCTCTCCCGGCTTCGATCGTGCGCCATGCCCGCGCCGCCTACTTCGAGCAGCTGAAAGCGCTGCCGGAGGAACGCCGTGAGCTGATGGAGGAAGCGAATTACATCCTCCAGGACATGGGTGTCTCACCCCCGGACGCGCACAGGTTCGCTCGACGGGTGGCGTTGGGGCGTGAACCGCACTTCCGGTTGACCGACGCCCAGGACGCTGAGTTCCGGCAGAGGTTGGCGCAGCGGCAGCAGTTGACCGCACCGCGGGTGATCGACATGACGAAGTTCGCTCGCCCGGTGGATGAGGCGATCTCCGATGCCTAGCCCGATCCCTGAGGCGTACGCCGACTGCATCGACCTCAAGTGCCACTGGTGCGATGCCGAGCCCGGCGCCTACTGCATCAACCCGATCAATGGTCTGCACCGCGGTACGCCGTGCTGGACCCGGATTCACGACGCGGAGTGCAACCGCGCGGAGAGCGAAACGAGATGAGCACGAAGCCCTTGCGGATCATCCGGGTACCGCAAAGCCCTCCCGGTCCGTCTACGGCCGATCTGGAGCCCGGGAACCCGCATCCCGATCCGACTGCCTGCCCGAGGTGTGGCGCGTACGTCGCCGACGCGGATCTTCATGCGGCGCATCACGACCGGACCGACGAGTGGGTGAAGCGGGTGAACGCCGTTTTGAACGACACGATGCGCCTTCTCCTGACCCGGGAAGGTGTCCCCACTGTCGGGAACGCAATCGCCAGTGGTGGGAAATGCGCTGATCGGACCACCTCCCAGCAAGCCATCGAAGGAGACAACCAGTGACCACCCCACCCCAGATCACCGTCTACGGACGCCCGGCCTGCTCCCGGTGCCACACCACCACCGCCCACCTCAAGCGTCTCGGCCTGCCCTACACCTACCGCGACGTCACCACCGACGAGGCCGCCTACGACGCCGTGGCCGTCCTCGGGTATCAGGAGTTGCCGGTGGTGACGGTCGGGGACATGCACTGGTCTGGTTACCGGCACGAGAAGATCAAGCAGTTGGCGGAGATCCACGCTGCGGCGCCGGATGTGGCGGGGCTGGAGCCGGCGGCCGAGGAGTTCCTGGCGGACGGGGATGCGGCATGACCCAGATTCCGCCTGGAGCGTCCCGACCCGTCCACGGACACCGCACACCTCCCGTTGAGCCCTCCACGGGGCAGCCAGGCGGCCGCATGGGCGGTCCCGTCCCGCACTCGCAACACCCCGCCGGGTGGTACCGCACCATGGACCGCGGATTCGCCGTCGACCACTTCGGGTTTCCCGCCCTCCCTCGCCGCGGTGAACGCCACACCGCCCCAGACGGCAGCGTGTGGGAGTTCGCGCTCACCGGCACCGACTGGTGGGAACTGGCCGAGTACGCGCCGAGCGAGACGGATCGGTCGATCGGCACATTCCACGACGACGCCCGCTCCGGGCGCGAAACCCTCCGCATCATCGACCGCGCACTGTGGGTCGACCACGGCGACGGCAACCTCGACGGCCTCACCCCCGAGCTGCCGATCTGGGCGGACGAGTGGGCGGAACGCATCGTGGCAGCCGTCAACGGGCAGCCTGCCCAGGTGATCACCGACCCCGCCGAGATGGACGCGCTGCCGTGGGGGAGCGTGGTTCTCGCCTATGGGGTCGCGCATCAGGCGTGCCCCGCTGAATTCGGCGAACTCCCGGCGTGGCTCAAGCCGACCGGGATGCGGGCGCAGACCAGCGCCGAGCTGCTGGCCGACACCCGGGGCGCTGGCGTCACCGTCCTGTACGTCCCCACCGAGAACGGAGACGGCCAGTGAGTCGACGTGAGTACCGGGTCCACTACCGCTGCGCACGCATCGGCTGCACCGAGGACGCCTTTCTCATCGCCAGCAACCGCCGCGAAGAGGCCGAGGTCCTCGCCTACTACTCGAAGAACCCATGGCGCTGTGCCCGCCACGCGCTGCCCGAGACCGGAGAGACCCGATGACTGACAGCCTTGCGGATCAGATCCGCGCTCAAGCGGCCATCAGCGCGCGGCCCGGGCAGTTGGTCGCGCTCGAGGCGCTCGCTGCCCAGGTCGCCGAGGTGGAGCATGAGCGAGACGTGCTGCGGCAGATGCTTCGTGCTGCCGCTGTCCAACTGGCACCCGCGCAGCGCCTCCCACTCGGGTACGAGGATTTCGCCGCCACGATCAACCAGCAGGCCGACCGTATCGCGAAGCTGGAGCGTGAGCGGGACGATGCCCGAGGAGTCCTGTCCTGCATCGGGCCCGTGTCGGGGTACGTCGTCGCTATCGACGAGCCTGTCGGCATGGACCTGCCCGAAGGGTTCCGGCAGATCATCCGGGATGAGGGCGATGCCCGAGATGCGGTGAACATGCTGCGGTACAACGACCCCGAGGCCGGTCCGACCGTCACCTATCGGATGTTTGAGCTGCGGGAGGTGCAGCCGTGAGCAACGAATGGAACCTGCTGTGCCGAACCTGTGACGTCACGTGCAACTTCGAATGGAACCACGGCGGTGACCGTATCCAGCAGTTGATCCCGCACATGCAGCTACTCGCCGACTGCGCCGAGAAGCTGGAACCGGCCCGGGAGATCCTCGCCTACCACGTGCGGTGGGAGATCGAGTTCCCGTGGGAGTTGGTGTCGTTCGCCAAACAGCATCACTCCCACGACCTGACCGCGATCGACGAGTACGGGAAGTTGTACGGCGACTGCGGGACCCAATACAGGTGCGAGTGTTGCGGCACCTACCTGCGCTGCAAGAAGCTGGCCGACCACGACGGCGACCACGGGCCGAAGGAGGCACAGCCGTGAGTGAATGCGTCCACCACGAGAATCTGACAATCTGCCGCCCCTCCTCATGGAAGGTATTCAGCCGCAAACCAGCTGGTGATAAGTGGTGCTTCGGCTGCCGGAAGCGTCTGCCTCACGACTGGATCGTTGAGGGCGAGGACGGCGAAACCTACTACGACCCCAACGCCCGCTATGACTGCTCCCGATGCCATCGCGACAGGACGCTTTTCCCGGGCATGGAAAGGACGTGGGACGAGTGACCCAGCCCAAGCCTCCCCGCTGCCGCGCCACCTTGACGGTCCCCCTCCCGGACGACCACCCCTACATCGACCACGCCCTGACCCTGCCGTGCGAACGAGACGCTGGGCACAAGGGCCAGCACCGGTGGGAGGGACCGATCACCTGGGCCACACCGAAGGAGACCCGCGATGCGTGAAGACTCCGAGATGACCGAAGCTGACCTCATCGCATGCGAATGGTCGGACTACCGCAAGGAGTACGGGGTCAGCCGGAACGCGCTCACCGAGGCGCGCAAGGCGTTCGAGGCCGGGTGGAAGGCTGCGCGTGGCGCGAGCTTCGAGGGAGTGCTGCGATGACCGCCGCTGAGATCCGCGCCCAGGCGGTAGCCGTGGTGGTCGAACACCTGAAGCCCGTCACCTACCGGTGCTGTGATGAGTGCGAGACAGCGGAGCTGATGGTGGATGGGTATGTCGATCCGGCCGCCCTGGTGGATGCCCTCGCCCGGGCGGGACTGCTGCCGACGGAGGTGACCGAGTGACCCGGTCCCGCGCGAGCGCGAAGCAGGCGGGCACGAAGTTCGAGACCGCCATCGCCCGTGCCCTCGCTACCGCCCTGGACGACGACCGCATCGAGCGCCGGGCCCGCAACGGCGGCAAGGACCGTGGTGACATCGCAGGCGTCCGAATCCACGGCCAGCGCCTAGTGATCGAAGTGAAGAACTGCGCCCGCACTGACCTTCCCGGCTGGACGCGGGAGGCCCACCTCGAGGCGGGGAACGACGACGCCCTGTGCGGAGTAGTGATCGCCAAACGACACGGTGTGGGTGACCCGATGGAGCAGTGGGTGCACATGACCGTGCGAGACCTGATCGCCCTGATCTCAGGGCACCGACCCGAGGAGGCAGCGTGACCGTCTACGACAGCATCCGCGCCCGCATCAAAGCCGACGAGGAGATCGACGACCAACGGCCATGCGATGAGACCCTGGAGGGTGCTCGAGCGGAGATTGTGGGGGAGATCCTGAAGATCGCCGAGCATTGGGCGGACAAGGCCGAGAGTTGGGGGCCGGAGGAGTCGTTCACGGCGTTGCGGGACATCGTGTGCCAGCAGATCCTGGACGTGCTGAACGCGGGACTGTGGGACGACGACGGCAGGCGGTGAAATGCCGTGTGACCTGGTAAAATTGAGCGTGGCCGGGGGCTCTGACACACCCCGGCCACTGACCGAATCTGCACGACGAGAAGAGAGATTCAGCCAATGAGCAATCCTACCGAGGTGGACGCGCTCAAGGAGTTCTTGCTCGCACAGTGCGACGCCGATAAGGCGCTGCCCGACTCTGCGGTGGAGGCGGTCCGAGCGGTCGTCAACGGCTGGTGCGATCCGTTCGGCCGGTTCAACGCCTCGGAAGCAGACGCGGCCCGCGCCGAAAAGCATCGTGTCCTGGTCCGGTTGGCGCGCATCTGGCAGTTCCATCCTGACTTCCGCCCCGAGTGGGCACCCGCCGAGGAAGGATCGCAGGCATGAGCGACGACACCGAAGCCCGCGAGGAAGCCGAGGCACGTCTCGCCGAGGCGAAGGCGCAACTGGCCGCCGCCGAGGAGGCGTACCGCCAAGTGGTGCCGTGCGAACACCGGACCATGACCATCTCCAACGGCGAAGAGTTCAGCTGCGCCGACTGCGGTGCCGAACTCCCCGACCCGCGCGGTTGCCAGCACCGGCGCATCGACAACGCCAGCGGGCAGTGCGTCGCCTGCGGGGAACGCATGGCCTCCCGCGAGCGCAAGACGATCACTGTGTTGAGCGCACCGAACGCAGCGGCGTGCACCAACCCGGAGTGCAGCGGCGACATCAACGATCCGAACTGCGACAACCCGCACGGCGTGTACGTGCCTGACTTGTCTCAGCAGCGGGAGGTTCCGATCCGGTGGGACTTCACCTACCAGTGCGACCGGTGCCGGAACGACGGCACGGTCTTCACCCCGGAGGGAATCAGCTGGGATTGCGGGCACGACCATCGTGGCGACAGCATCCCCATCCGTGACGAGGTTTCCGCGTGACCTCTGATACCCCGTTGTCCCGCCTGCGTGCCGGGCTCGACCGAGACGAACAACTCGCACGGGTAGCCATCGATGCCGAATTGCCCTTGCCTATTGGTTGGCGAGATCCACAGATCGGGGCACGGTGGAGGTATTCCGAATTCGAGGAGTACGGGCGGACGGTCGGGCAAGTCCAAAACCGCTTGGACTTGAACATCCTTCGTGGCGCCGCCAATGACCAGAAACGGCACATCGCCCGCCAGGACCCCAAAGCGACGTTGGATCGGGTGGAGGCGATACGGACGCTGATCGCCTACCGCGACGAGGCGATGGCGAAACTGGACCAGAGCCAGGCGAAGCTGGACGCCATCCCAGGCGCGGCCCCACTGCCTCCAGATCTGGTTCAGCAGGCTCGCGTCGACCTCGCGGAGTTCGGGGCGTATGAGAAAGCGCTGTCGATCCTGGCCTCCATCTATCCCGAGCCCACCGAGACAGGAGAACCGACGTGAGCCTCGATGAGGTCGGTGTGACACCCCAGCAGCTCCACGAGATGGCAGATGCGGTCACCGCGCGGTACCCGGACGCGATCCTGGTCAAGAATCAGGTGGGGAACCTGTCGGTGCTCGACGGCGGCGAATTCGTGGGGTGGCTGGATCTCCGCTTCGGTGGTGTGGATTGGGACGAGGACACCGACGAGACGGAGACCCCGTGAGAGGCCGCCGCAGAACGCTGCGCGAATGCGAATGGTGTGGTGGCCAGTTCCGCGTCCAGTACCCGACCGCGACAACCCTGTACTGCGGCCGTAGTCACAAGACGGCAGCGGAGAAGCGGCGCAAGCAACTCCGATCCAGGCCGGAGACGCCGTGCCCGATGCCCGAACTGCCTGCCGAGTCCATCCGCGGGCTCGCGCTCAAGGAGGCTCGGCGGCGCGGCGGCGAAGCATGGGCTTGCCAGTGCGGCAACTTCCATATTCTGGACCCCGACTCATACTTGCTGGCCAAGTGGGCGCATACGCTCGAGTCGCTGGGTGAGGTTCTGGACGTCGAGTCCGGGCTGCGGGAGATCATCGGGGAGGAGAAGCCGTGAGCGACAGCCTGACCCGCCGCCTATGGGACGTAGCCAGCATCCTGGCCCGATTCTTCTGGCGGTGCATGAGGACCGGAGGATGGTATTTCGGGCGCACCGGCGCGGCCCTGTTCGCACTCGTGATCGCCGCAACCGCAGCGGCCGGGATATCCGAGGGGCGTCCCGCGCTCAGTCTCGTTCCCGTCGTCGTCGTGCTCGTCGCATATCCGGTGGTGGGATTGTTCTGCCTGGGATACCCGGAGCGCTACGAGGAGACGGTGGGCCGCGCTCGGCAGCTCGCCGCCGCCATGTCGACCGATTCCGCCCGGCCAGCTTCAACACTGGCCCGCGAGTCCGGCGTGAACGTCGGCGCGGCGGTGGCTTTGCTGTGGCGCATGGAGGCGCGCGGCTGGGCGGAGGACTCGCCTGGCGGGTACAGGCTCACCCGCAAGGGAATGCGCGCCTTCGCAAAACCGAGGGTGAGTCTGTGAAGCGCCCGTAGTTGTGTCCGTGACCGGTCGATTCGGCGACTCGAGTTCGTCGCTGTAATCCGCTACCGTGTACCCCGACAATGCAATCAGCACCGCGTCCGCTGGTTTGTCTACCTGAGGCCACTCCTTCTAGCGGGGTGGCCTTGGTGCTTTCCGAGGGCTCGAGTTTGTCGGCACCAACAGCTATCGTGGACCCCGCCCCCGGTACGTGCCATCGCGTCGGCGACAACCGGCGCAACCCCTAAGCCCACCTTTCCCGAGGTGGGCTTAGTTGCGTTCTGGGCGAGCTACATCACCCCTGACCTGCCGATTCCGCGACTCGAGTTTCGCCGACATGATCGATAGACTGCTACACATGGGCAACCGGGAGTGTGTGGCCTGTTCGCGGGCGACGGAGATGTTTCTCTGCTGGGAATGCACGAAGACGCTGAAGTCCCGCCTGGATTCAGTGAAGTGGCTCGCCTCAGAGTTGGACCTCACCCTCGCCCGGCAAGCCCGTGTCACGTCCCCTGGAGATCGAATCGGCGGCACCCCAGAGCAACCCCTCCCGTTCCAGCCCGCCGCCGGTGACACCGCATGGGTTCTGCACAACACCTTGTCCACGTGGGCGCGGGACTTGTGCGAGACACGCGGCATCACCTACCTCCCCCTCGGCTATCTCCCACCGCTCCCGCCGGGCTTCATGGGACCTCTGCGCCGCGGCGAACGCTTCGAGCACCACGTGCAGCCCGACTTCATCGACAGCACATCCGGTATCGCCGCCTGGCTCGCTCACTACGTCACAGCGATCTCCGGGTCCGAGTCCGCGGGGGAGTGCTTCGAGGAGATCTCCGCAGCCGTTGCTGCGGCGCACAGGGCGATCGACCGGCCGCCGGGTCGCATGTACATCGGACCCTGCCGTGAGGAGTTGTCCGGCATCTACTGCGAGGCCGACATTTACGTGACCATCGGCCACGCCGAAGCCCGCTGCCCGATGTGCGGCACAACCCACATGGTGGAGGAGCGGCGAGACATGCTGCGAGAGCAGGTGCGTGGCATCCTCGGCACCGCCGCCGAGCTGTCCCGGCTACTGCCGTGGATCGTGGACTCCCCGATCACCCGCAAGCGGATCACCTACTACGAGCGGATCAAGGCGATCATGCCGCGCAACGTGAACGGCGAGAAGATGTACCAGGTCGGGGAAGTGATCGACGCGCACGTCCAGTTCGAGCTGCGTCATGCGGCGGCGTGAAACACGCTATTGACCAGCGACCTGCATGTATCCACGCATCTGTTACGCTAAGCGCGTCAGCGCGTGTATTGACCGCGCGGCACAGTTAACCATCGGCCATTCGGCCCCACAATCCCCGCAGCGCGTAGAGGGTCGACGTCCTCGCTGCTCCCTGGTGCACCGCAGCCGCACCAGGGCCACGCGCTGCGGCCCCTCTCCCCAGTAGCTCAAGTGTTGTGAGAGCACGCGGCTCGGCCGCGATGGATGGTGCCGTAACGGGTAGCCCTGGGGTCGAACCTTGAATCGCCCCGGATAGCACTGAAGCCCTCACGAGGAGGGCTCCAGGCGGGCAACGTCCCCGAGGGTCCGTCGAAGTTTGCACCCCTGGGCCGCGCTTCTCAGCTTGCCCTCGCATGCCGCGTTGATCAGACGCGCCGCTGGGGTAGTTCAGGATTCGCTAGCTGGTCCGCGGTGCACCACTCGCCAACTCGGTTGCCCGCCCAGGGGGATCTTCAGTGTAGACCCGCCCACCGACAAGGAGCCCCTGTGGATCTGAACGCCATTATCGAAGCGATCCTCGCTCCGCTGGCCGAGGACATCCAGCTGGCCTACGACCACTTCGCCCGGGAGTCCTGATGCCGCTGCGCTTCCGCAAGAAGCCGGTCGAGGTGGAGGCGATTCGCCTCGACAACAAGACCACCCCCGACGATGTGGCGCGCTGGTGCGGTGGTCGGGTCACCTACCCTGGCGGGCGCCACACGGGCGCCGGACCGATCCTGATCGAGATCGACACCCTCGAGGGCGTCATGACCGCGCAGCCGGGCGACTGGATCGTGCGGGGCGTGAAGGGCGAGTTCTACCCGGTGAAACCGGACATCTTCGAGGCCACCTACGACGCTGTGGAGGCTTGATCGTGGACCTGTACTCCCTTATCCGTCTCCTGCTCCATCCCGCCCCCCTGCGGACGCTGGAGGCCGTGTACGTGGCGCCGATCGGCGTGTGGTCGTGGTGAGCCTGCCCGAGCTGACGCCACGGGAGCATGAAGTGGCCGCGCTGGAATGCGACGCTATAGCCGAGTACCTGGAGAAGCTGGCTGGCCTGTGTGACGGCCCGCTGGCAGCCAACCTGTCGGCGCAGCATAGGGCTTGCGCGACGGCGATCCGGGGGCGCGCTGCCCGTCACCGTATCCAGGAGACGCTGTGAGCGACTGGGACGAAGAGGACGACGTCGAGCCCGTGCCGAGCCTTCGAGACCGCCTGTCCTCGCTGAGACGCCGAGCCAAGCGCCGCACAGGCGGGGCACTCAGGGCGATCCACCTGTCCCGCTGGGCCGACGCTCTAGACCCGCCACTGACGCCGTGGTGGCTCCGCCGACCTCTGGGTTACCGCGAGTTCTTTGCGGACCCCATCGAGCCCGCAGAGGGCTACACAGGACTCGCTGAGCACTTCGAGGACGTCCTGCTCTCTCAAATGCGTTTCATGGACGACCAGAAGCGCGACAAGCTCATCCGCGAGGCGTTCACCAACCCAGACCCGGACATGGCGGGCCGGGCTGTGGAGGAACTTCGCTGGATGGGCGCCGAGGGGCGACGGTGAAGTACTGGCTGGCCCGCCGTTTCCGCCGCTGGGCCGACCGCCTCTACCCACTCCCACCGCCTCAGGTGGAGTTCGAGGCCATCCATCTACCCAACAGCCACACCACCGTGTTCCGGGACAAGCGGACCGGGGAGATCACCGGCTGTTGCGGCAGCCGGCCCCGCACCGTCACGTTGGAAGGCGGCGACGGGTCGATGTGGACGCTGAGTGGGCCACCCGAGAAGCCGGAGGACGGAACCGATGCCTGATCTCGCCAACCTGGTGACCATGGACCCGAAGCGGCGCAAGCTGCTCATTGATGGCCGGGAGTTCCCGTGGCTGATCAACGAAGACGGAGTGACCCTCAACAACCTCCCACCCTCGTCCAAGCTGGCCTCCGTGACACTGACCTTCTTCCCGCGTGACGTTGAAGTAGACCAGGCGGAGAAGAAGCTGATCGTCGACGGCGAGGAGTTCCCCTGGTTGATCAACGAGAATGGGCCCACCGTCAGCAACCTCGACGTGCCCGATGAACTCACCAGCGTGACCCTGACGTTCTACGCCAGAGACGTCGAGGTGATCCCGCGGAACGCCGAGGAAAGTGCGGAGAAGCCGCAGGTGGCATGATGCACCCCGCGGTGAAGGCGATCACCTCGCCGAAGACGCAGATCTGGATGAACGGGATCCTGCTGCTGGTCTTCGTAGCCCAGGTTCCTCCAACGGTCCTGTGGTGGAAGGAATCCATCTCCTACATCGCCTACCTGTCGATCTACGCCGTCATCGCGTCCCATTGGGCCGCGCTGGTGGCGGCGTTGTCGTGGTTGTCGAGCAAGCACGTGGAGCAGGAGAACGGCGATGCGTGACCGCTTGGGCGCCTTCATCGACACCGTGACCATGCGCTTCGTGCAGTTCCTGATCAGGGTGTCACGCATCCACATCGGCTGATGTTGCCGCATTCGTGCTGATCGCATTCAATCAGCCGGTTTGTTCCGTCCGTTTCGCCCCGATTCTGCCTAGGAGAACCACATGGCCGCCCTGCTTCCCCTGCTGTGGACCGTCATCAGCTACAACGACTTCCTCCTGCCCCGCCTCCTGTGGGGCGTTGTGAGCACCGGCTCGGCATAACCCCCATCGCTGACGAAGAGGCCTGCGAACCATGGACGTCAACGACCGAATCGCCTACGCCGAGCGCATGCTGGCACGGGCACAGCAGGAAGTCGCCGCCGCAGAGCGGTTCCTGCTGAGCGCACACGAACAAGCGAAATACGAGCAGGACGAAGCGGACAAGGCGCTGATGCGACCCGGCGCATTGATCGCAGAGTTCGGCGGCAAGATGTACTTGTCCATGCGGTGCGCGAGTAGCACCATCCATCGGCAGGACCGGGTTGTCGTGGACCGGGTGGTCCAAACGCTCGGTACCGCCGAACTGCGCTGCGGCTGCGACGCCGTGGCGGAGTGGAACCTGCCGACGGGTGGAGAGACGACCGCGTACCGATACGTCCGGGACGCCTGTGAATCAGCCGAACGTGGCTGCCACCTCGCGATCGTGCGGTCCACCTCGCCCGAGCCGCCCTGTGAGCACTGGCTGAAGGTTCCCCTGACGCTCGACAGGGCCCGACCGCGTGAACCGCATCGTCGCCGCCGGCCTGGCGTGGGAGATGCTGATGGGCAAGCGCATCGCAGTATTCGGCCCCACCAGCGCCTACCTCACCCAGGCCATGGATGAGATCACCCGCTACCTTGAGGGCTACGACACCCCCGGCATCACCTACGGTGCCCACGATGGCGCTGCGGCGATAGAGCACCGGGATGGTGGCTGGATCCGTTTCTTCGCCGCTGATGGGCACTCATACCGCCCCGTAGCAGCGGACGTGCTGTACGTGGACGCACCGGTCTCACTGGTCCATCCCGGTGTGGCGGAACTCGTCGCCGCTTCGCCCAGCGCTGAGGTGATCTACTCATGACCGCACAGCTGCGCTGTCCGGCAGGATCATTGCCATGAGGATTGTCAGCCAGGCCGAGCTGAAGGCCATGCCGCCCGGCACGCTGTACGCCGAATACTCTCCAGGCCGTGGGTGGCCGGATGGGCCGACCGACATCTTCGTCGGCGACAACGAGGGCACGAACGACTTCTACCTCAAGAACCTCGGTAGCCCGGCATCGTCTGGCTCAGGGGATTTGTTCGCGCGCCAGCATGAGATGGACGAGAAGGGTACCTCGTACCCCATCGGTCTCGAGACAGACCGCGAGGGGCTGTACGACGACACTCTTCGGTACGTCATATGGGAAGCGGCCGATGTGGCCGCGATCATCGCGCACCTGTCCTGGCTCGAGAGCGGACAGGGTGAATGGAACGCTACTTGCCGCTACCGGGTTCGCCGCGCGGACGGCCACGTGGTGTTCGTCCATGATGAGGAGGACGCTCGGATGGTCGCGCGTGGCACCGGCGCCATCGAGCGTCTATACGAGCGCCACGAGTCCGAATGGCGGCCGGTGTCGTAGATCTTCCGGTGGAGGTTGCCCGTGCTGTACGTGGTGATCGGCCCACCAGCAGCAGGTAAGAGCACATGGTGCAGGGAGCAAGCCAAACCCAACGATGTGGTCATCGACTACGACCGCCTGGCCTTGGCCCTCAACCCCGACTCGAACCCCGACAGCCACGACCACCCCAAGACCGTCAAGGCTGTCACCAAAGCAGCGAGACAAGCCGCGATCGACAAGGCCATCACCCTCGCCCACGAGTGCGACGTCTACCTAATCCACTCCACCCCCTCCGAATCCCTGCTCGACCGCTACCGCCTCGCTGGCGCCCAGGTCGTCACGATCGACCCAGGCCGCGACATCGTGATGGAGCGAGCCAAGAGGGAACGACCATGGTGGATGCAGCAGGCCATCAAGAAGTGGTACGACGGTCAAGCCTCAACCCCACGACCCAGGTCCACAGCGGCACGGGTCAAGGCGAAGAGGACCACCGCCGAGCGTGGGTATGGATGGGAACACCGCAAGCAGCGTGAAGCCCTGCGCCCCACAGTGGAGGCAGGCAAGGCCACATGCTGGCGCTGTCAATTGCCGATCAAGCCACGCGAACCATGGGACCTCGGACACGACGACAACGACCGCACTCGCTACCGCGGTCCCGAGCACGTATCCTGTAACCGCGGAGCAGGTGGAAGATCTTCAGCCGCCGCCCGTAAATCTTCCGGTCCACCACCCCGCTCACGGGACTGGTAGACCGACCCCGATCGGACCGTAAATCTTACGGCCACCCCGCCGGAAATTTTCCAGCCAGACCGGAAATATTTTGGGAGTGATGACGAACATCGCTCACTCCTGCTACCCCACTAGGGTATCCGGCATAGGGGGAGGGGGTACCCGCGAGAATGAGAGCGCCACGTCGCGACTCTTTTCGGCCAGTCGCTCGCTCTCTCCCTCACAAATGAGGCGGTCCGCCTAGCACGACACGCCCGGATATGTCAACCCATTGACAAGGTTTTTCTTGCCGATTTGACAACTCCGTAAGATTTACGGCGGTATTTGGGCTGAAAATGACCGTAAATCTTACGGTGCACCATATTCGCAGGTCAGAGGGCTGACCGTAATATTTACGGGCCCCCATCCCCGCGGACCAGCCACAAGAGCGGAGGTGCCGGATGCGCGTCTGCGACTACTGCGCCGGAGAAATTGCGGCGTCGGCACCCCGGAACACGAAGTACTGCTCACCGAAGTGCCGCAAGGACAGCCAGCGCGCGCCGGAGTTGGCCGTCGTGCCGCCGGCCGCCGAGTCCGAGCCGGATCCGTTGGTGGAGGCGGTGCGTCGTGAGCTGGAAGCCGCTGCCCGGCTGGATACGTCGCTCGGTCAGCAGGCGCTGGCCGCTGCGGAGCGGATGGGCGCGGCGTCGGGGTCGGCGTTCGCGGCGCTGTCGAAGGAGCTGCGGGAGTTGATGACCGCGGCGACCAAGGGCGCTGCGACCGCGGTGGATCCGATCGACGAGCTGAAGTTGCGCCGTGACCGCAAGTCTGGCTAAGCGGCGCCTGGATCCGGCGTACTTCACGCACCCGCCGTACGTGGAGACCTACGGACCTGAGGTGGCCGACCTGGCGGCATTGGCAGGCTTCTCCCCTGACCCGGAACAGGAGATGGCGCTCGACGTCCTGTTCGCGATCGGTCCGGACGGACTGCCGCTGGTGTTCGAGTTCGCCGTCATCGCACCGCGTCAGAACCTGAAGACCGGGCTCAAGAAGCAGGCGGCACTGGGGTGGCTGTACATCACCGAGGAGCGGACGGTGGTGTGGTCGGCCCACGAGATGGGCACGACGAAGGAAGCCTTCCTCGACCTCACGACGTTGATCGAGGACTGCCCTCACCTGCGGAAGCGGTTGGCGCCGGGGCCGTCGAACGGGATCTACCGCGGCAACGGTGACGAGAGCATCGAACTGGCCACCGGACAGCGCATGCTGTTCCGGGCGCGAACCCATCGCGGCCTGCGTGGCCTGACCGGCGACAAGCTGATCCTCGACGAGGCATTCGCCTTGCAGTCGGTGCATGTGGGTTCTGTGCTGCCGACGTTGGCGGCGCGGCCGCATTCGCAAGTGCTGTACGGCTCCTCGGCGGGGAACGCGCAAGCAGCGGTCCTGCGTGCGATCCGGGAGCGCGGCCGCGTGGGCGGTAGCGACTCGCTGGGCTACATGGAGTACTGCGCCCCAGAGGGTGGCTGCGCGGACGAGAACTGCACGCACGTGTACGGCCAGGCCAAGGGTTGCGCGCTGGACAACCGGGAGAACTGGAAGGTCGCGAATTCGGCGCTGGGGCGGCGGATCACGATGGCGAAGA
Organism: Nocardia gipuzkoensis; assembly: GCF_021183645.1. Classification (NCBI taxonomy): domain Bacteria; kingdom Bacillati; phylum Actinomycetota; class Actinomycetes; order Mycobacteriales; family Nocardiaceae; genus Nocardia; species Nocardia gipuzkoensis. Next base: position 4,080,732 of record NZ_CP089225.1, read on the forward strand.
TGCAGGCGTTCCGCGAATCGGAGCCGCCGATCGAGTTCGCCCGTGAGCACATGGGTTGGTGGGAGGAGCCCGCGGGCGCCGAACTGCCGACGATCACAGCAGACCAGTGGCGGGACCTGCGCGACCCGCAGTCCACGCCGAACGACCCGGTGGCGTTCGGGCTGTATCTGTCGCAGGACCGGTCCGTGGCGGCGATCGCCGTGGCTGGCCGGCGCGCGGACTGGAAGATCCACGTCGAGATCGTGCCCGCGAAGAAGGGCGGGGACGCGGATTCGCTTCCTGGCACCGCATGGATCGCGCCCCGGTTGAAGGAGCTGGCCGACCAGTGGAATCCGTGTGCGGTGATCGTGGACGCCTATTCGGCTGCCTCCAGCTTGATCCCGGCGATCACGGAGGCCGGGGTGGATGTGATCACCACCAGCGCGTCGGATATGGCGCGCGCATGCGGCCAGTTCTACGACGCGGTCGTTGAGGACGAACTCCGTCATCAAGGCGCGGCCGCGTTGAAGACCGCGGTGTGCTCGGCGAAGAAACGTAATTTGCGGGACGCGTGGGCGTGGGACCGCGCCGACCCGAACTCTGACATCACCCAGTTGGTGGCCGCCACGTTGGCCGTACACGGGTTGATAGCGCACGGACCGGAAGAGAAGACCGAGACAGAGGTTTGGGGGTTCTGGGAATGACACTGGCCCAAATCTGGCTGCTCGTCGCTGTTCTGGGTGCCGCAGCGGTCGTGGCTGGCGTCGCCTTGCTGGCTGGGGCGCCGTGGGCGCTGATCACCGGTGGTGTGATGGCGATCGTCGGTGCGGTGCTGTTGGTCGACCCGAGCGAGATCCGCGGTAGGCGCTGATGCCGTCTCTGCTGGCCCGCTGGAAGGGCGGGGACGCCGCTCGCTCGGATATGACCTGGGATGAGTACGCGAACCTGGTTCAGCAGTTCCAGTTCAACGGCTATACCTACCAAACGGGCCTCCAGCAGACCCTGGCGGGCACGGACACGGAACGGCCGTCGAACAACTTCGCTGGCCTCGCATCAGGTGCGTACGCGTCGAATGGCGTGGTGTTCGCGTGCATGCTGGTGCGCCAGTTGGTGTTCTCCAGCATTCGATTCCGGTGGCAGAACCTGCGCGACGGGAAACCGTCGGACACGTTCGGTACGCAAGAGTTGGCGGTGCTCGAGGAGCCGTGGACAGGCGGAACCACCCAGGATCTGCTGTCGCGGATGATCCAGGACGCCGATTTGGCGGGCAACAGCTACTGGACGTTGCAGGGCGGCGAACTGGTGCGGTTGCGGCCGGACTGGGTGGAGATCGTCGGCGCGAGACGGTACCTGCCGAGCACGGGGCGTAACCGCAACCGCGGCACTGGTCAGGTCGGCTGGATCAAGAAGGGTTACCTGTACACCGAAGGCGGCGCGGCGTCGAACAATGACTCCGTCGCGTTCACCGTGGACGAGGTGGCGCATTTCGCGCCGATCCCCGATCCGCTGGCGACCTTCGCGGGAATGAGTTGGCTGACGCCGATCTTGCGGGAGATCCAGGCCGACCACGCCATGACGCGGCATCAGCGGAAGTTCTTCGACAACGGCGCCACCCCGAACATGGTGGTCAAGCACGACACCGGTGCCGACATGGAGAAGGTGAAGCGGTTCTCGGAGATGATGGCCGAGAAGCACGCTGGCGTCGAGAACGCGTACAAGACGCTGCATCTCTACCCGGGTGCTGATGCGACAGTGGTCGGCACGAATCTGAAGGACATCGACTTCAAGTCGGTGCGCGGAGGCGGCGAAACCCGAATCGCCGCGGCCGCCGGTGTGCCGCCAGTGATTGTGGGCCTGTCCGAAGGTCTCGCGGCCGCCACCTACTCCAACTACGGCCAAGCCCGACGCCGTCTCGCTGACGGCACTGCGCATCCGCTGTGGCAGAACGTGTCCGGGTCGCTGAACCGGATCGTGCCCCGTACTGATCGCACGAAGAGTGGCGCGGTGCGGCTGTGGTACGACGCCACCGATGTGCCGTTCCTGCGTGAGGACGAGAAGGACGCCGCCGACATCGCCGCAGTGAAATCCCAGACCATCCGCCAGTACATCGACGCCGGATACCTGCCGGATTCGGTGGTGGCTGCGGTAAACGCCAACGACCTTCGTCTGCTCAAGCACAGCGGGCTGTATTCCGTGCAGCTGCAGAAGCCGGGGAGCGACGACACCCAACCCCAGGGAGAGCCGAATGGAAACGAAGACCCTGGCGCGTGAGGACCTGTGCAGGTCCGTCTCGTTCACGCTCACCCGGTCCGGTGAAGACTCTGACGGTGACGGCCTCACCTTCGAAGGCTACGGCGCCGTGTTCAACACCCCCGCCAGGATCGACTCATGGGAGGGCACGTTCGACGAGCAGATCGCGCCCGGGGCGTTCAAGAAGTCCATCCGAGAGCGCACCCCGCGGTTCCAGTTCGACCACGGCCACCACCCGCTGATCGGGTCGATCCCGATCGGGCGGATCACCGACATCCACGAGGACACCTCCGGCCTCTATGTCGAGGCCAGGCTGTCGGACAACTGGCTGGTCGAGCCGATCCGCGACGCTATCGCCGAGGGCTCGGTGGATGGCATGAGTTTCCGCTTCTCCGTGCTGCGTGAGGAATGGCGCGACAAGGACGGCAAGCTCGTCAAACCCGACGAGGTCCTGGATCTGCTGTGGGATGACCGCGAGGGTCGCGGCCCGCTGCTGCGCACTCTGAAGGAAGTCAAGATCGCCGAAGTGGGGCCCGTCGTGTGGCCGGCCTACGAGGCAACATCCGCAAGCGTCCGTTCCAAGGTCATCGACCTGGGGCGGCTGAATGAACCTGAGCAGCGCCGTCTGCTCGCTCGCGCCGTGTTCCTCGCGGACACGGCCGACAGCTCCCCTGAGGAGCGGTCCGACGAAGAGCCGCAAGACACCACTCCGGTGGCCGTTGAGCACTCGGACGAGGACACCAGCACGCCGCAACCCACCCAAGAGGCCGGGGAGCACGAGCCGGAATCCCCCGAACCCGCACCCGTCGATGATGTCGATGCTGCGCGTATGGCTGCGCTGGAGGCGCAGTTCACGCAGGCGTTGAACGAGGTCAAGACGGCGCGGGAATCAACCCCACCCTTAAGGACTCTGAAATGAGTGTCGAACTCACCCATAAGCAGGCGGTGCAGCGCGAGAAGGACATCCAGGACGAACTGGAGCGCCTGAAGGCGAAGACCGAGAAGACAGCGGAGGATCAGGCCAAGGTCGGCCCGCTGGTCGAGGAGTTCCGGAAGGTGCATGCGCACCGCCTGGACCTCGAGCACGACGCAGCCCTGGCCGAGGTTCGCTCCGCTACCGGCGCTCCCCTGAAGGCTGATGACGCCGATCTGGGTCCGGCTCGAGCGGAGACCGAGGTCATCGACCGCACCCGCGGTGCCAGCCTCGGCGGCAAGTACCGCAACCCCTGGGACACCAGCGAGGTCCGCTACGGCCGCAACGGTACCGCCCACGAGTTGCGGGAGCGGGCCCTCGACGCGATCGAGCGGATGCCGCACGCCAGCGACAAGGTGCGTGAGGTCTCCACCAACCTCGTCGAGACCCACGAGGGCACCCGGATGGCGGAGATGGTGCTCACCACCACCTCCCCGGAGTACAGCTCGGCGTTCACCAAGGTGATTCGTGCCCGCGGCCAGATGGCGGCGCTGAATTCCAGCGAGCAGCAGGCCCTTTCGCGCGCGATGTCGCTGACCGACGCCAACGGCGGATACCTCGTGCCGTTCCAGCTGGATCCGACGGTGATCATCGCGGCCAACGGGTCGTTCAACGAGATCCGCAAGATCGCCCGGGTCGTGCAGGTCACCAGCGACGTGTGGCACGGCATCTCCACCGCCGGCGTGACCGGCTCGTGGGACGCGGAAGGTACCGAGGTCTCCGACGATTCGCCGACCATCGACCAGCCTGCCATCCCGGTCCACAAGGGCGCGGTGTTCGTCGCGCAGTCCTTCGAGGTGCAGGAAGACGCCACCGGCCTCGCGGGAGAGGTCGCGAAGATGATCGCGTTCGAGAAGGACCGGATGGAGGCGGTGGCGTTCGTCACCGGTTCGGGTTCGGGCCAGCCGACCGGCATCGTCACCGCGCTGACTGGTACGTCTTCGGTGGTCACCTCGACCACGACCGACACCTTCGCGGTCGGTGACGTGTACAAGCTGGACGGTGCGCTGCCCGCACGGTACGCAGCGAACGGGTCGTGGCTGGGCCATCGCACCATCTACGGCCTGATGCGGCAGTTCGACACCAACGGCGGCTCGGCGCTGTGGGGTCAGCTGGCGGACGCCCGGTCGACAACCCTGCTCGGCCGCCCGGACTACGTGGCAGAAGCCATGGATGGCACCGTCACCGCGCTGGCGGAGAACTACGTCCTGATCTTCGGCGACTTCTCGAACTACGTCATCGCCGATCGTTTGGGCACCACCCTGTCCTACATCCCTCACCTGTTCGGTGCGAACGGTCGTCCGACCGGTCAGTCCGGCTGGTACGCCCACTTCCGTGTCGGTGCGGACTCGGTGAACGACGCCGCGTTCCGCATGCTGAACGTCACGTAGTTCGCGTGAGGTTCAACCCGGAGCGGCTACACGCTGCTCTGGCCGCAATATCCGAGGATGCCTGGTCGCTGCCCAGTGCCTACTCCGAAACTCGTGTCCATCACGGGTACCGGCGTGTGGTGCTGGTCAGCGCCAGGCAGCCCTGGGACCACGCCGCCCTGTTCTCCGACGTCCTCGCCGCGTTCGCGCCGGTCTGGGAGGCGTGGCTGTCGTGGATCGAGCCGGGCGGGTTCATTGCCCCGCACCGCGACGCCGGGCCGTGGCGCGAACGCTGGCAGGTCCCCATCGGTGCCGCCGGTGAATGGCACGGCGACAATCGGTTCCGCCCAGAATCGGGCATCCCGTTCGTGGTGCAGCATTGGGAATCACACGCCGTCGTCAACAACACCGACCAGCCCCGCATCCATCTCGTCCTGGACCGGGATGTGTGGCTGGACCGGGCACCCGAACCGTTCGAGGTCTACCCGATCCCAGACGACATGACCGACCTGGTTCAAAGGAGTCTCACGTGAAGTACAGGTGCATCAACGCATTCGCGACCGGTGACCGGATCTACACCGGCGGGGAGGAAGTCGACGAAGGCGACCAGATCCTCAAGACCCACCGCGGCCACTTCGCTGAAGTGGCCAGTCGGCCGGGAGTGTTCGAAGCCGCGACCGCCGCGCCGGGCGAACAACGCGACCTCACCCCGCCGAGGAAGGCACCGGCCAAGAAGGCGCCCGCGAAGAAGGCCGCGCCGAAGGCGGAGTCGAAGACAGAGCCCGCCAGGTCCGAGAACAAGACGGACGACGGCGATAAGGCGGACGAGAAGTCCACCTCGAGCAAGGCCGAGGCCGAAAAGAACGATAAGGGTGACGATGCGTAGGACCCTGTACGGGCGTTGCCTCGTGCAACAGGCGCTGACATCGGCGGTGCGCACCAACGGCACCGTCAACGGCGCCACCGTCGACCTCGGCTTGTACGGCAACGACTTCCGCACCGTCCTGTTCATCGTGTCTACCGGCACCATTACCGATGGCTCGCACGCGATCACGATGCAGGACTCGCCGGACGGCACCACCTGGACCGCGGTGCCTGCATCTAGGCGGCAGGGCTCGCTGCCCACAATCGTCGCGGCCAACGACGACACCGTATTCGAATTCGGATACATCGTCGGCACCAACCAGTACGTGCGCCTGGTAGCCACAACCTCCGGCTCTACCACAGGCGGAGCGTTCTCGGCGGTCGCCGTGTGCTCCGAGGGCAGCAACTCCGCGGTGGCGCGTTCCTGATGGCCCCGTTCGCGTCCACCACCGAGCTGCAGAACTGGCTACAGGAGACGTCGATCGATACTGCTGCCGCCACTCTCGCGGTGAACATCGCTTCCAGCACGATCCGCACCCACTGCGGGTGGTCGATCAGCCAGGAGGCGGATGTCACCGCGGTGTTGGACGGCTCGGGGTCGCGGTGGATGTGGCTGCCGACGTTGAAGCTCACCGCTGTCACATCGGTGGAGGTGAATGGCGATCCCCTCGTTGCGGTGACGGACTTCGACTGGACCTCCTACGGCAAGCTGATCCACCGCGGTCGCTGGCCGACGACCCCGAGGTCGGTGGAGGTCGTGTACACCCACGGCTACGAAACGGTTCCGGATGTGGTGAAGGGTGTGTGCCTGATGCTGGCCGCGCGCCTGTACAACAACCCGGAAGCGCTGAAGTCCCGGTCGGAGGCGTGGGGCCCGTTCAACGAGAGCGTCTCCTACGCCGACGTTGCCGGTCCGGGTCTGTCGATGCAGGAGATGGAGCTGCTGGGCTCGTTTAAGCTGGAGCATGTCGGGTGAGGTCGCGATTCCGGCTGAAGCACACTGCGGGACACCGCGTGTACAGCGAGACCGGCGGTCAAGACGCGCACGGCAATGACATCCCCGCCTGGGCTGACCCGGTGAACGTGCCGGCGATCTGGTGGTCTCCGTCGTCCTCGGAACCCGCAGTTGCTGGCCATGACCGGGTCTCGGTGGATGTGGTGATGGTCGTCGACTCCTCCCTGAACGTGTCCCCGCACGACCGGATGGTGCTCAACGGGCAGGAGTACGAAGTGATCGGGTTCCCCGAGGACTACGACCACGGCCCCGCCCGGCCAGCGGGACGAAAGCCGATCAACCTGCAGAGGGTGGACGGATGAGCTACGCCGAGCACGTGATCCTGAACCTCGACACGAGTGAGATCACCATCGCGGGCGAGACGTTCCCTTGGTACTTCTCTGGCGCCGAGCCTGCGGTGATCAAAGGAGAGCACGGCGAACCTCTGCCGGGGTTGACCCTGACTATTGCGTGTGCGGATCTCACGGTGATCTCTCCGGGAAAGATGATCAATGGCTGAGTCGCGTATCGAATGGAACCTCGACGCGTTCTACAAGCTCCGCAGCGCGCCCGGTGTTGTCCGAGACCTCGAAGCCCGCGGTCGCGCAGTCCTGGAGGCATGCGGCGGCGAGGCGGCAGGGTATGTGATGACCAGCGAGCAGGGCGACCGGAGTCCTCAAGGGCGCTGGCAGGTGTCGGTGATCGCCGCCACCGAAGAGGCCCGCATCGACAACGGGCGCCACAACACGCTCGTCCGCAACTTCGGAGCTGCACGTGGCTGAAGTCATCGCCGCGGTAGGTGTTGAAGCGTTCTATGTCGCCTACATGAAGGCGCAGCTCGCCTCCCGCAGCGAGACCGCGCGGGTGGCCACCAAAGTCCCTGCCGTACGGCCGGTCCGGATGGTGCGAGTGTCTCTGATCGACACGGTCCGCCAAACCCTCGTGCACTTCTATTCCCGGCTGCTTGTCGAATGCTGGGCCGAGTCCGAGACCGAAGCCGCTGAGTTGGCGATGCTCGCGTACGCGCTCACCAATGCCCTGGAGGGCGAGGTTTCCAGCGGCGAGTTCGTCTCCCAGGTCGTCACCGTCGGCGGCCCCGCGAACAACCCGGACCCGGATGTCGGGCCGCGATATCAGTTCACCGTCGACCTGCTCATGACAGGCGCGGTCATCTAACTTCCCCCGGCAACGGAGGGAGATCCCCATCCATTCAGGGCCTGCGAATCCTGAAGGGACAGACAATGGCTGGTAACTCCGTTGCCAAGATCGGTATCGGCGCACCGCTCGCCACTGGCGGGATCATGGTCGCCGCGGAAGGTACTACCCTGCCGACCGGTGTCTCGAGCGCCACCACCGACTTCACGAAGCTCGGCTACGTCGCCGACGACGGCCTGCGCCCCTCCGGTGAGCGCACCTCCACAGACATCTACGACTGGGCTGGCGACCTCATCTACTCGCCGCAGGAGAACCACTCCACCCAGTTCCAGTTCAAGCTGCTCGCTGCGTTCGACGGTGACGTCCTGTCGGAGGTGTTCGGTGAGGACAACGTCACCACCGTCGGTTCGCTGACCACAGTCGAGGAGACCGGCGAACCGCTGGGCATCCACCCGTGGTTGTTCGACATGCGCGACAAGTCCAAGCGTGTCCGCATTGTTGTCCCGGCCGGGCAGATCACCGCGGTGTCGGAGGACCCGTTCGTCCGCAATGCATTGCAGGCGTTCGACGTCACCCTGACCTGCTACAAGGACGACAACGGCCGCAAGGCCTACCGCTACTACGACGATGGCTCCGCGCCGTCGGCGCCGTCCATCACTTCGCGCGCGCCGTCGGGCAACCTCGCCACCGCAGGCGGGGAAATTCTGTACCTCACCGGTACAAACTTCACCGGCACCACCGCGGCGAGCGTCGGCGGCACCGCCGTACTGGACTTCCAAATCATCGACGACCAGCACTTGGCCATCATCACCCCGGCCAAGACCGCAGGTTCTCACAACATCGTGGTGACCAATGCGACCGGCGCTTCGTCCGGGTTCGCGGTCACCTACGCGTAATTCAGACCCCGGCGGCGCGGTCCACCTCGCAGGCCCGCCGCGCCGCCGGGCCCTATGGGCCTGCGAGGAATGAAAGGGCCTGCGATGCCTTTCCAGATCCCAGAGCCGGGCGGCTCCAAGCCGGAGAACCGGTTCGAGTTCGAGCACAAGGGCAAGACCTACTCGATTCCGAAGCTCGAGTTCCTGTCGGCTGACGCCACGAAGTACGTCGAGGATGTCTCGACGGGGAAGATCCCCGACGCCGGGCTGACCGAGTACGCCCGAACCTTGATGCTCAAGGCCGAGCCGAAGTTGCCGAAGGTCATGCTCGAGGGCCTGTCCCGCGACCAGATACTTGCGTTGCGTGACGCCTGGTTCGAGTCCTCCAAGGCGACCGTGGGGGAATCCTCGGCCTCCGAGAGTTCATAAGGGAACACGAGGAGGCGATCACCGCCGACCTACTCGACCGCGGCCTGCGCGTCAGCGACATCGGGACGGTGTGGTCGTGGTTCGAGTTCCGCTGTTGGCTCAGGTGGCTCGGCGACAAATCCGCTGTCGTGCGTGAGCGCCGTGCCCGCGCGGCCGAAGAAGCCATCCCCGAAGACGAACGCGTGATCGGCGGCCGCGGGGACGCTCTCCCGATCGATCAACTGGAAGCCGCGATCGGCTGGAATTGAAACGAGGTGAGGCGTGGCTGTCGAGTTAGCAACCGGTTACGTCTCACTGGTCAGTGAAACTAGTCAACTTGCTCGCGGCGCCGGGCGGGCGTTCGACCGCATCGCTACCGACGCGCAGCGGCGCCTCGCGCGCGCGTTCGATGCCTCAGCCGACGACATGGTGCGGGCTTTCTCGCAGGCATCCGGTAGGACCTTCGATACCGCCGCCACGCAGATGCGGCAGAACTTCGCCCGTGGTTTCGGGCAGGCCGCAGACGACATGCATCGGGAGTTCGCCCGCGCGTCGACGCGTGCGTTCTCCGGGGCCGCTGGCGAGATGCAGGGCCAGTTCCGGCGCGGGTTCGACGCGTCAGCTGACGATATGCGCCGCGCGTTCGCTCGAGCATCCAACCGGGTCGGCAACGACCTGGAAGATTCGATACGGGACGCCGGGCGAGGTGCGGGACAGCAGGGCGGAGACGCCGCCGCCGGGGGGATCGCGGATTCGCTGAGCGGCAAAGCCGGTGTCATCGGCCAAGCCCTCGGCGCTGTGTTCGCGGTGGCCGGTGTTAGCGCCGGCGGGCTGCTGGCCAAGGCGCTGCAGCGCGGCCTGGAGCATGAGACAGCACTCGATCTCGCGCAGGCCCGCATCGGTGTCGACGACGCCACCATGCACAAGATCGGCACTGCGGCGGGCCGCGCCTACACCGGCGCGTTCGGCGAGTCCGTCGAGGAGAACATCGACACCGCACGCCGCGCGGTGCAATCCGGGCTGCTGGACCCGAACGCGACTGCACAGGAGACGCAGCAGGTCATTCAGCAGTTGTCGGGGATCGCGCAGATGATGGGCGAGGAGATTCCTGCCGTCTCCCGCGCGGCGGGGCAGGCCATCAAGACCGGTATCGCTGGAAGCGCCACAGAAGCCTTCGACCTGTTCGCCGTCGCCGAGCGCAACGGGCTCAACGTGTCCGAGGATTTCTTGGACACGATCACGGAATATGGCACGCAGTTCCGGAAGCTCGGTCTGTCCGGGCCCGAGGCGATCGGCCTGATCAACCAGGCCGTGAAAGCTGGCGCACGCGATTCCGACATCGCCGCGGACGCGATCAAGGAGTTCTCGATCCGCGTCGTCGACGGATCCGAGTCCACTGTCGAGGCCTTCCAAACGCTCGGGTTCGAGGCAGACGATCTCACGAGCAAGTTCGCGCAAGGTGGTTCGGTCGCCCGCACCGCGGTCGGGGACCTTCTGGCCAAGATCCGGGAAATCGAAGACCCAGTCGAACGGAACAAGGTCGCCCTGGCCCTTTTCGGTACGCAGTTCGAGGACCTCGGCGACGCGCTGAACCAGTTCAACCTCGACACCGCCGTGAACTCCCTCGGACAGGTGGCCGGTGCGGCGCAGAACGCCCTGAACACGGTGGGCGGGAACGCCGCGACTTCCATCGAGGGAGCCAAGCGCAGCATCGAGGTCAGCGCTGACGCGATCGGCGCCGCGCTGGCGAAAGCGTTCGGACCCGAACTGGCGAAGGTCGCCGACTGGGTGACCAAGCATCAGCCCGAAATCCTCGGATTCATGGGCAAGCTCGCCGATGGGGCGATCGCCACGGCGGACGCATTCCTCAGTTTCGCCTCGATCTCCCTCAATGCTTTCGCAGACCTCGCTGAAGGCGTGGGGCCCATCCTCGAGCAGACGCTGGACCCGATGGGCAAGGTCGCCGAGGTCATCGGCAAGCTCACCGGCAGCGAAGGCCTCGAGGATCTCGGGCACACGCTGCAGGAGATGGAGAACACGATGCGCGGCGCCGCCGACGGTGCCCGCGACATCGCCGACGGCATCGACAACTCCGCCCGGCCCAGCTTGGACCGGATGCGCGCCAGCGTCGCCGAAAACATCGCCGAGACGCGGCACGCCGCCGAAGTAACCAGAGCGCTGGGGGACACGGTCACCGCCCTGCCCGACGGGCACGACATCATCATCAAGGAGAACACTCCAGAAGTTCAGGCGCGACTTGAGGCACTGGGCTATCGGGTCACTCACATGGAAGATGGGCAGTTCCGGGTCGAAGCCAATACGGCCGAAGCCCAGCAGAGACTGAACGACTTCATCCATGCGAACTCCGGGAAGACTATCCCGGTCGAGATCATGGCCAGCCTCTCGGCGCAGTCCCGGGCACTGAATGCCGAGGTGGATCGCGCGTCTAGAGCTCAACCCGGGACGATGGCGGCGGTCCCGCACTATGCCGACGGTGGCATCCGTGAAGCGAGTATCAGCAACGGAAGCAGGGCAATCCTGTGGGCGGAGGCCGGTCCGGAGGCCTACATTCCGCTGTCGCCGTCGAAGCGGGACAAGTCGGTGCCGATTTGGATGGAAGTCGGGCGCCGTCTGGGGTTGATCACCGCGATGGCGGCGGGCGGCATCGTCCCCGGCAAGGCGTTCGCGCAAAGCCTGGATCCCGCCAAATATCAGATGGGCGGGTTCTCGACCTCGGCGATCGACTGCTCCGGCCTGGTGTCGGCAGTCGTCAACGACGCCCTCGGGCGACCACCGTTCTCCTCCCGCATGTCCACCATGTCCGAAGGCCAGTGGCTGGCCGCCCTCGGCGCGAAGCCGGGACTTGGTGGGCCCGGGGACATCTCGGTGGGCTGGTATGACAACGGCGGAGGAGCCAACGGCCACACGGCCATGACGCTCGGCGACGGAACCAATGTCGAATCCAACGGCAGCGAAGGCGTCGTCGTCGGCGGCAAGGTCGGCGCCGACCACTCGATGTTCACCCAGCGCATGCACCTTCCTGCGGCGCTGCTGCGCGGCGGAGACCTCGGCGGCCCCGCTACCGGCGCGCCTGCCGGGGCAGGGGCTAGCACTGGCGGTTCCGGAGGCGCAGGCGCTACCGGAGGTTTGGGTGGCGGCACTGCCGCAGGCGCGGCCGGGGGAACATTCGGCGGAGTCGAGGTTCCCGCTGGTGTCACACCAGTGTGGATCGTCGGCAGCAATGTGGCGGGCGCATCCAACTTGTCCAGCGCTCCTGCCGGGTCGAGCAGTTCGCCGTCCACGACCGCCGCGCCGTCGGAGTCGTTCGCGCCTCAAGCGTCCACGCAGCCGGCTCCGATGCCCGACATCGGCGCGCGGGCGCTGCAGGCCGGGTCGAACTTCCTGAACGCCAACCTCGACCAGTTCCTCGGGGACATCGGCCTACGCCGTGAAGGAGGAGCCATCCAAGCACTCGCCAAGGTCATCTTCGACGCGATGGCCCGCGCCACCAGTGAAGCGGTCGCCCAGGCCACCCGGAACCCCGGTTCGCTGATCCGGCATGCAGGGCGCCCGTTCTGATGCTGCAGATCATCATCTACGGCTGCGACGGCTCTATCTGGATCGTCCACGGCGATGGTTCCGGGCGCGAGGGCGTACGTCTCGGCAAAGACCAGGTGAAGGGCTTGTTCGCGGCCCCGGTCCGGACCGCGTGGAAGGCCGGTGCCCGCCAGTCCGGCGGCGCGATGAAGGGCATGTGGCACGACTGGCGTGATCTATCGCTCGGCTTCCACGTCGTGGCCGGCCGGAACCAAGAGACCGTGATGTCGAAGTTCCGGCAGGCGTTCGACTATCGCGAAGACGAATGGGATTGGGACGCACGGCTGGCGCGCATCGAGGTGCGCAGCGACCTGTCCACCCGCTCCCTCGACGTCCAACTGTATGAGAAGCGCGACTTCGACCCCGGTATCGACCCGCTGGTCACCGGCCACGGCAACCCCATCCTGCCGCTACGGGCCGGGCAGCCGTTCTGGTACGAGGACGACGAGATCTCCACGTGGTCCACCGCCTCCACCTCCGGCAGCGGATACGTGAAGGTGCACAACCCCACCGACACGGTGATGCGGCACAAATGGATCCTCACCCGCGGCCAATGGACCCTCCCCGATTTCTCGTGGGAGGGCCCGCCCGGGGAGCGGCGGTTCGGTATCAGCAAGCTGACCGGCCGCGACGACCGCAACCGAACCATCCTCATGCCGAACATCACCGCGGTGCAGGGCGGCGCTGTGGTGGACCTCGATCCTATGAAGCTGATGGTCCGAGATGCGCACGACACCAACATCCTCGGCCAGATGCCCGTGCCCGGACGGTACTTCGAGTACTCGATCCCTCCGAAGACCCCACCGACCAACCTTCCCGTGTCGGTGACGGGAGCCCCCGCGGGAGTCGGGGCGATGGTTCAGCTGGTGCAGCCACGGCGCTGGCTGGAAGCGATCGGAGGCCAGTAGATGCCCGCGATCGACCTCGGGGCGAGTCTGCTCGATCAGTGCAACGCCATCTGGGCGGCCACGAAAGCCAATGAGCAGGCCGAACTCAACCTCCGCAAGGTCCCGCCGGTCGTGTGCCTGTGGGACGGGGAGATGCGGCTGCAGCACCTCGTGCAGGCCGAGTACTCCTGCAGCTTCGAGATCATCGACGGCGACACCGGCGCTTACGAACTGCGGCACCCGTTCGATCATCCTGTCGGGCAGTGGCTGTGGGATGAGCAGGGCCGCTTGGACCGCGGCGAGAAACGCAACATCAACATCACCGTCGAATACTGCGGCTCCCGCCTCGGCGGGCTACTGGAATACGTCGAGCTGGAGCAAGATGAGGACGGCGACCAGGTTGTGGTCGCGCGCTTCGCCTCCGACTACGAGCGCCTGAAATGGTATTCGATCTGGGCAAACCCCTATTTTCCCGAATGGATCCAGTGGCCTCAAATTTGGCTCGGGGCGGGCCCGATCCCGTGGCTGCTTTCCGTGGCTCTCGATCTGCAAATCATGCGCGAGGCCGGATCCTACTGGGCGCTGCCGTCGGACCCGATGGACCCGAACCAGCGCGGCCCCATCGAAACTGCGCAGGCCACCTGGTCGACCGTGGTGAAGCCGATCAGCTTCGTCGACTCGATGGCCTCCGGTGCGCTGTGGGGGATCCTCATCTCGAGGTTCAAGAACTTCCACGACGTCGCCAAGGCGCTCATGGAAGACGGCGAGATCACCTGCGTGATCCGCCCGTACCTCGAAGGCGATCCTGAGCCGTGGCCGGGCGCGAACCTGCGCCACGGAACTCGCGTCGTTTCCTTCGAGGACCGCTCCGGCACCTACACCGGCACCAGTCACGGCGGCACGATTTGGGACGGCCTGGTCCGGACGGTCAACGAGTTCGTCGGCGACATGATCGACTCCACCGAATATCTCGTCACCGACACGTCGATCCCACCCGACTACTACATCCCCGGATCGAAACGAACCCAGAAAGAACTTCCGTTCGTCGTCTGGCGTGACGGCGAGGAAACAGGGCTCACCGGATACCGCTACCGCCGCACCCCATCCAAGGGCATACAGGTCGTCACCGGTGGTCACTCCATGCCCGGTGTCAACGAGGCCATCAGCGCGGCGATCCAGATGGCTGGTGACCTCATCGCAGCCATGATCGGTGTCCCGCCGGTCGGCGGCGCCTTGGACGCGATACTGGCTCCCCTCTACACCGACGCCCTGCTCGCCTGGATGGTCGCCAGATCCTCCAGCCGCGCCCAGAACCAAGGCTGGACACGGTACTTCGAGTACTTCCAAGAGGGCAGCAACAAGGCCTACACCCTGTCCAGCCTGATAGTGCTCCGAGCGGGCATCTGGGCGACAAGGGCTTTCGACGCGACCACGTTCTCCGCCGGCGACGGCGCCCCATACCTGATCGGCGAATCCGGGCACGTGTGGCTCGGCGACCGCGCGGGCTACACGATCCGAGGCGACACCTCCGGGCGAATTTATATGGACAGGATTTCCAAGGTGCGGCTGTCCTGGTCCCGCGACGAGCCGGTGGAGTGGACCCTCACTGTCGGCGACGACCGCGCCCTCCAGGATCCGGTCGCCCGTGCCTGGGAACGGATCGAAGCCATCATCTCCGCCCTGCAGCAGCTCGGCGTCGTCTAGGAGAACCGTGGAGCAAAACACCCTCCCACACAACAGCACCCAACTCGGCCTGATCGACGGCAAACGGTTCGAGGACTGGCCGAAATGGGACAGCCAAGGAGTTCCGCTTCGTGAGAACTGCGACCTGAACAACCCGAGGCAGCGGTTCCTCTGGATGTACACCGCGCTCCCCGGCATCAAGGGCGCTCCTCTGCTGATGCCCGTGGACTACTGGGAAATGGTGTCTTGGCGACAGTGCGTGCTCGGTGCCGGGATCGTCGGCGAACCCGGATTGAAGTACGTGCCCCCGCCGACGATGGCCAACCCCTGGACAGCGTCCGGGCGATGGGCCGACCTGAGCGAGCCGGAGGAGCCGCGCGCCACCCTCGCGGAGGTCATGGAACAACACCTCACCGCCGCAGACAAAGCCGAGATTCGCGGTTTCGTCGAGGAGAAGCTGGGCCTGCGGCAGGACATGCAGGGAATCATCAGCTCCAGCCAGTACCGGATCGCCGATCTGGCGAAGCGACTGGACGTCGAAGTGTCCGACATGATCTGCATCCTCGCGGACTTCGGCCTCACCGTCACTGAGCAGTCCCTGGTGGACCGTTCTGTCGCTGATCGCATCGTCACCCACCTGGGGCTGTGATGTTCGACCCGGCTGCGCACACCGTGCCGGAGGTCTTGGCCTACCTGGAAGCGATCGACGACCCCGCAGAGGTCGGGCGCGTACTCGCCGCCGAGCGAACGAGCCTGGCGCGAATGGAGATCCTCAGCCGATTCCCCGACATGAAGGGAGGCAGGACGGTCCCATGACGCAACTCCTCGACTTCTCCGCAGCCCTGATCGACCCGCAAGCCATCAAGGACGCGGGGTACGCCGGAGTGATCGGCTACTTCTCCGAATCGCGGCCCGGCACCAATTTCGGTGCTAAGCCGCTCCCCAAGGACTACTGCGACCGGCTCCGCGCCGCGGGGCTGGAGATAGTGAGCAACTACCAGTACGGCAAGGGCGTGACCGCAGACTGGCGCGGCGGCTACGACGCCGGCGCCCGGCACGCCGAGACCGCGCTGCGCTACCACCTCGCTGCGGGCGGGCCACCGAACCGACCGATCTACGCGCCCGTGGACGACAACCCCGCGCTGTGGGAGTGGAACGAACTGATCGCGCCCTTCCTCCGCGGCTGGGCTTCCGTCGTCGGCCTGGAATGGACCGGGGTGTACTGCAACGCCCGCTGTATCGACTGGGCACTGGAGGACGGCGTCGCCAAGTGGTTTTGGCAGCACAACTTCTCCGGTGATCCGCTGATCAACGGTGATCACCCAGCGGCGCATCTGCATCAAACCGAGATCGACAAACGCCGCGTCGGCGGTGTGGGTGTCGACATCAACGAAGTCTTGGAATCGGACTACGGCCAATGGTCGGCCGCGAGGGGAGCGTCTGTGAAGCCCGAATTCAACGAGGTCGACGAGACCGGTATCTCGCCGAACTGCCACCCCCGCGGTATCGCCACGGTGAAGTGGTTCCTCCTGCACACGCAGGAAGGCAACGGGACAGCCGAGAGCCTGGCCAACTACCTGCAGAACCCGAACTCACAGGTGTCCTACCACTACACCGTCGACAACGCCCGCAACGTCGTCGACGTCGTGGACACCGATCTGTGCTCATGGTCGGTGATGGACGCCAACCCGCGCTCGATCAACCTGTGCTTCGCCGGATCCCGCGCGGCGTGGTCGCGGCAGCAGTGGCTCGACAACATGGGCGACGCGATCGACATCGCCGCCTACCTCACCGTCCAGGACTGCCTGAAGTACGGCATCCCACCGAAGACGATCAGCCCAGACGAGCTGGGTCGCGGCGTGCCGGGCATCGCCGACCACAACGCGGTCACTGTCGGCATGGGCATCGGATCACACACCGACGTCGGCCCCAACTTCCCATGGGATGTGTTCTCGGCGGCGGTCGCACGCTACTCGAATTCCAACCTGAAGGAGGCAGTCATGTCCCTGGCCGACGACGAACTCGGCAAACGGTTCCCCTCGCGGTCGAAGTACCGAGCCAACGACGAAGCAGTCGACACCCTCGCCGGGTTCGTCCTCAACCTCGACGCCCGCATCCACGAAGACCACGTCGAACGCGAAGCCCTCCGCGGCGTGGGCTGGGCGGTCGAGTTGGTGAAGCGCGAAGCCGAGAAGGGCGACGAAAGCGCACAAGCAGTGCTCAACCAGATCAAGAAGTGTGAGGAATGACCATGAGCAAACTGATCTCCGCCCTGCGCGCCGAGCCGGTCCGCGCCATCCTCTACCCGCTTCTGGCGATCCTGGTCGGAGTCCTGGTCACCCGCGGCATCGTCGACCAGTTCTCCGCGGACATCATCATCGGCATCGTCGGCGCAGTGCTCGGCGTTCCCGCCGCTGAAGCCGCGCGCGCCAAGGTGACACCGTGGCCAGCGGCGGAGATGCGTCACGACCGGTGACCGCCGACGACTTCCTGACCGCATTCCCCTGGGATGCGGTCAGTGTCACTGGCCTGTGCGTGGGCATCACCTGGCTGATCGTCACCGGGCGCCTGGTGCCGCGCGCGACGGTGGACCGGCTGCTGGATGACCGCGACCACCGCAACGACTTCCTGGAGCGACACATCGATGCGCAGCAGGCTGTCAAATCCGAACTGGCCCAACAGAACACAGAGCTGCTGAGCACCGCCAAACTGGCGACAGCTCTGCTCAAGGCGGTTGCTCCAAGGGAGACCCATGTGGTTCAAGTCGAGGAGTAACAAAGAATCCGTGCCGACCCGCGAAGCTCGCGAGGGCGCGCAGCGTGCAGAGCAGGAGCTGGAAGAGGTACGCGAGCAGCGGCATGTCGTAGAAGACCTCGCGGCCATCATCGCTGAGGCGATGCGCCGCAACCACTTCGGGGAGCAAATCGAACGATCAATCGCACTCCGGAGGGGTCAGTGAGCATCCGCAAAAACCATGTCGTACTGGCAGTGTCGAGCGCCGCAGGAATCGGCGCCTACTTCCTGGCACCGAATCGTGAGACTGTCGTAGCCGGGTACCTGGCGGCGATAGCACTGCTGGGATGGATCTTCGTCCTGACCTACGGCGTCCGCAGCCACTGGCGCGCGACCGCCGCCGGCCGCGGTGTGATGCGGCTGATGCTGTGCCTGACCCTGATCTGCACCCAGGGCATGGCCACCATTCTCAGCGACTACAGCTACCCGGGCCGCGACATCATCCGGCCGTTGCTGCTTCTCGGGGTGGCGCTGGCAATCCTCGACCTGCTGCTGACGCTGGTGCGAATCCAGCGTGAGAGGGGTGATCGATGACCGCACCTGACGGGAGCAGGCCACCCGGCGCACTCGGAGTCGGTCTGTTCACCGCATGGTCGACGCAGACGGCGGACCGCGCGAAGGGCGAGATGCGCGGCGGTGTCGTCGGCAGCTTCAACAACGCCGGCGCGCAAATGGACAACAAAGTGAAAGCGCCCATCACCTCACACGCCGGTTCGATCGACAACCACGAAGTCCGCATCATCTCCCTCGAAGACGGCGGCACCATGACCGTCTACTCGGGCAACGGCGTGTGGACCAATGTGGGCGGCCGGATCGGCGTGGGAGTGATCTGCGGCGGACAGGCCGGGCAAAGCGGCAACGGCGGCACCGCGCAACGCCTCGGCGGAAACCATGGCGGTTACGCGTACGCCGAGTTCGACGCGGCCGACCTGCCGGCAACAGTCGACGTTACCGTCGGCGCACCTGGCACCTCTGCGGGGCAGGCGGGCGGCATCTCATCGTTCGGCACCTACGTGGTCGGTGCGCTCGGCACAGCCCCGGCGATCCACACCAGCCGCGGTGCGATGGCCTCTGCTTCCGGCCCCGGAGCTGGAGGCAACAACGGCGGCAGCTACGACAACGCCGGTTTCGGCGGGGACGCTTCGGCACTCGCTGCCGGCGGAGCTGGTGGCGCACCGGGCGGTGGAGGCGGCGGCACTGCGGGCCATGGGCAACCGGGCGGCTCGGTGTCGGTCGACTCCCTGACTCCCTGCGGAGGCGGGGGCGGCGGCGCAGGAGGCGGCAACCGTGGCCTGATCAGCACCGCAGGAAATGGCGGTGCCGGGGGTGCGCCCGGCGGAGGCGGAGGAGCTGGCGGCAACTGCGAAATCGGAACCGCAGGCACCTTCGGCGCCGGGGGGGCTGGTCGCGTATTCGTCATTCAATCCGCAGGAGCGTAGATGAGAACTGCCACAGTGCATATCCCGCTCGTCGAGGGCATCTACCCAGGGCGAACGAGGGTTTACAGACTAGATCCCCCCCTCTCGGATCCACACAACGGCCACGTACACGAGTACGTGGCCGTTGTCGTTCAGCCCGACCGCCGGAACCACTATCTCGCCGAAACGCTGGTGTTCGGGGCGAATCCGCTCAACGGCGGCCCGACCGGGCCGAGCATGAAGAAGCTGCCCGGCTCGGCGACGCTCTACTTCGACCCCGGCGATCCGGACCACGGCTGGAAGTACGCGCTGCTCGCCCTGGGCGTCACCGACGTGGTGGAGGCGCCGTGAGCACCGGCGACCGCAAGGTGAAAGATCCCGCTGCGGTCCTGGACTACCTGTTCCGGTGGGGTCCGTCCGAACGCAACAAGGACCCGTGGCTGGACGACGGCGAAACCATCGTCTCCCACAACATTTCGGTCGACCCCGATGGAGAAGGGCTGACCGTCGAGGACTCCGAGGTCACCAATGACGCAAAAGACGTCTTGGTGTGGCTGACCGGCGGCACGAACACCGTCACCTACCGCGTGGTGTGCCAGATCGTCACATCCCTATCCCGGACCGATGTCCGCTCGATGTTCCTGGAGGTCAGGAAGCGATGACCGCTGCCTTCTCTATGCAATTCACCGCCGAGGCCGAGGTGACCCACGCCGACGGCACAACCGATTCCGGCGCCGAAGACGCCATCACACAGGAGGACTAGCGCCGCCGTTGAACGGGCTCGGTGAGCGCACGGCCGACGGGCCACTTCATGAGCACGATCCGGTTGTAGACAACCCCTCGCGGTAAGCCGACCTCTCGCGCCCACTCGGCGATCGTCTGTGTGCGCCCCAGGTGAGTAACGCGGCGGTTATTCGACCGGTTGTTGCCTTGAGTGAGGTTGCCTGCCCAGCGGCAATTCTGGGGGGTGTAGGGGCCATCGTTGTCGATTCGGTCGAGCGTGGTCCCGTCTGGCCGTTCCCCCATGTCGGCGAGGAAGTCCTCGAACTTCTCCCAGCGCGGATCGACCGCGATCCCTCGGCCGCCATACCGGGGACGGTTATCGAGCACTCGGCGACGCATGCTGAACCACGAGACCCATGTGGGAGACCCAGCCAGGCCGTGCCTCTCGGCGCGTCGGTTTCCGCGCAGACTACGGGCGGCGACACAACCACACGACCTGGTGTTGCCGCTCAATAGGTTTCCGGTCGCCACCTCAAGTTCCTGGCCGCAAGCGCACCTGCAGTGCCAGTAGCCGACGGTTGTTCCGTACTGATGCCGCGACGGTGCAGGAAAGGTCGCCGTCAGAGACCCGAACTGGCTCCCCGTCAAGTCCTTTCGATTTCGCGCAGGCGATCGCTTCAGGCAGCCACACGACTTGATGTTCCCAGCCTGCAGGTTGCCGGTGCGGACCTCGAGTTCAGTTCCGCAGTCGCATCGGCAAAGCCAGTAACGCTGCCGCTTCCCACTGAAAAGGATGCGCGGCTCTGCTTCTGACAGCACTGTAAGCCGCTCAAATCGCTGGCCGGACAGGTCAACCCCACGTATTCCCACATTGCAAGTTTACCGGAAGAAGGAGCATTGTCATGACTGCCGGGATAAGCACGACGAACTTGGCCAACAAAGTGTTGGACCACCTGCGCGGCGGCACCGCCTGGACGCAGCCCTCCGGCCTGTATGTGAAGCTCCACATCGGCGACCCCGGCAGCGCTGGCACGTCGAACGCGGCCGCGGTCACTACCCGCAGCCAGGCGACGTTCGCTGCCGCCGCATCGGGTGCGATCGCGCTCACCGGCACCAATCCGTCGTGGAGCATGACCACCACCGAGACGATCTCCCACGTGTCGGTGTGGGATGCCTCGACCTCGGGCAACTTCCTGTGGTCGGCTGCGCTCTCGGCGTCGAAGGCCGTCGTCAACGGTGACACGCTGACCCTGACGTCGCTGGGGTTCTCGCTGACGCCGCTGGCCGCGTAGAGGTGCCTCGGTGCCCGCTCCCACGCGCGTCACCACGAACGGCACCAGCACAGCGCAGGCAGGCTCGACGGCGACGTCGCTGGCCGTCAACTACCCGAGCGGGTCGGCCAACGGCGACTTCCTGATCCTGTGCGTCGGCACCTACCGCAACGCCACCGGCACCTACACCCACACCACCCCCACCGGGTGGACGCTGCTGGAGAACAGCAACCAGAGTGGTGCCAGCGACGCCAAGAACTACAGCGTCTTCTACAGGTTCCGGGGCGCGGAAACCTCCGTCACCCTGAATTTCTCGGTGGCGGTGTACTCGCTGGCTGCGGTGGTGGCCTACCAAGGTTCGACGGTCGACCCGACGACGCCGGTCAATATCGACGGCAGCACGTTCGACAACAGCTCCTCCGCGACGCACACCACACCATCGGTCACCACCACGACCGGTCAGACCGCGCTGGTGGGGTTCGCGTTCGGTGTCCGCACCGCCTCGACGACCTACACCTACACGTGGACGAGTCCCGCCACCGAGGTAGCGGATGCGTCGGTCGTGCTGTCCGGGCTCACCGCAGCGTTCGGTATAACCGCCGGTGTCGATAGCCAGGCCGCCGCTGGAGCCACCGGCACTAGGACGGCAACGAGTTCTGTGGCGGTGAGCGGCCGGTTCACCACCATGGCGGCGATTGCCGGGGTGCCGGTCACCGGAACCGCGTCCACGACTGTCACAGCAGGAACGACAGCCGACGGCGTCCGCGGAGCGCTCGGCGCCGCATCCCTGACCGGAACCGCCAGCCTGACGAGTGAGGCCACGCGCGGCCACAACGCGACGACGAGCACCACCATCACGGCGGGGCTGACAGCTGACGCGCAACGTGGACACAACGCCTCGGCGGATACCTCGATGGTGGAGGTGCTGACCGCCGCGGCGATCGCGAACTACACCACAGCCGCGGACTCGACGGTCACTGCAGGCCGTACCGCTGCGGTGGCGTGGAGCGCCCGAGCGGACGCTGATACTGCGGTCGCTGTGGGCTTGGCAGCGGCTGCGTTCGCCGGGCCGGTGATCGCCGCATCCCTCACCGCCACCGCCACGGTCATTAGCAGCGCGCACCGCGATGCTGTGGTGGTCGCGCCGACGACAGTGTCGGCTGATCTGACAGCGGCAGTCCATCGCGGCACAACCGCAGCAGCGGACATCAACGTCACCGCTGGGCGGACCGCAGCCGTCGACACCCCCGCCAGTGCGGCGCTCACCGTCACAGCCGGGCTGACGGCGGACGTCACGGCGGTGCGGGCGATCCAGGCCGAACCGATGGTCGTGACGGTCGGCCGCGAATCCCGCTTCTCCACCCTCGCCCAAGCCGCCAGCACCACCGTGACGGCGGCACTGACCTCCTCGGCGGTCGTCACAGCAGCGGGAGTGAAGACCTGCAACGGCGAACTCGCGGTCACCGCCACATACACCGCCGGTGTGGCACGAGAAACCCGCGGCCAAGCCGACCTCACCGTCACCGCGACCCGGGCATTGACTCTCCTCGGAGACTTCTTCGTCCCGTCTGGCCGGGCTGTGGCCGCACGGCTCACCGCGTCCGCGCGCATCCCCGGGCAGCCACTGCCGGACACGCCACACGAGCGCGCCATCTACGTCAGTGCCGACGACCGCGACTTCGACATCCCCGACGAGTTCCGCGAGGTCGTCATCCCGGACGAGGACCGCTCCGCCTACATCGCCCGCGCCTGACCTCCTTCAACCAGAACAGGATCTGTCTTGGCTCCTACACTGCTGCCCGCGACGACCGGCCCCTACACCGTCGGTTGCCGCCGCATCTTCCTGACCGACACCAGCCGACCGGACCCGTACTCGAATGCGGCCACCCGGCAGGTCCCGATCATCGCCTGGTACCCGACCTCAACATCGGGCCCGGTGAGCAAGTATCTGTCGAACACCGACAACCTCGACGGACAGATGGCGCTGGCGCTG
Source organism: Nocardia gipuzkoensis (assembly GCF_021183645.1). Lineage (NCBI taxonomy): Bacteria > Bacillati > Actinomycetota > Actinomycetes > Mycobacteriales > Nocardiaceae > Nocardia > Nocardia gipuzkoensis. The sequence continues at coordinate 4,103,965 of NZ_CP089225.1, forward strand.
ACCAACGGCCTCGACGGCCGGATGTGCAACAACTTCTTCGGTAGCGTCAGCTGCTTCGGCGTCAACGTCGCCTCGACGATGCACCCGAACATCCGCTCCCGCGACACCCGCGCGGTACTCAACGGCGCAGTGCGAACCGACATCGGCCTACTGCCCGTTGTCCTCTTCAGCCCCGGGTTCGGGCTGCCCGGCCACCACAGCGCCATCCTGGCGCAGGAGTTGGCCTCTCACGGCTACCTCGTGCTCACGATGACCCACATGTGGGAAGCGATCGTGACCGAGCTGGCCTCGAGCGTGGCGGGCCAGAACACCTCCGCCGCAGCGAACCAAAAGTCCATCTCCACCCGAGTCGCTGACTCCCGGTTCATCCTCAACCAGTTGCCGACCCTGCCGAACGGCATCGGCGCCCAGGCTGACGTGAACTCGATCGCCATGGCCGGCCACAGCTACGGCGGATACACCTCGCTCGAGACCGCCTACCACGACGCACGAGTGAAAGCCGTCGCGGTCTTGGACGGCACCGCGGGCTTCGCGAACACCGAGAACCACGCCCAGGACAACGGAATCCAAGCCCCGGTGATGCTGCTGTCCGGTGACGTGATCGCGACCGACAACTACACCGTCGGCGCCGAGCACGCCTCCTGGAACACCTACGCGGCAACGAACCACGGCGACCTGTACCGCTTCGAAGTCACCGGCACCCGCCACTATGCGTTCAACGACGTCGGCCTCCTGGCGTCGGCGCAGAAGCAGCCGGACCTGTGCGGACCGATCGCTCCCGCGCGAGCCATGGAGATCCATCCGCGGTTCGTCAGGGCGTTCCTGGACACACACATCAAGGGCAATCCGGATCCGATCCTCACCCTGCCGGCGTCGGGTTATCCGGAGGTCACTGCGATTTGAGTAGTCGACTACTCAGATGAAAACGCCCAGCAGGTCCTGTGGGACCTACCGGGCGCTTTCGTCATGTTCAGGGGTGGGGTAGACGCGATACATCCATCCACGCGTGTAGGCCGTCACCGCCACGTCCTCTGGCTCGCGTATCCACTCCAGTGGGGCGTTGGCTATCTCCTCGGAGGCTGCCATGGCGGTGCGCTCGTCGGGGTAGGGCCCCAAGTAGTCGTCGAAGTTGTCCCACGTCGATCCGACGAAGAGTGTGAACTGCGTGTCGCTCACGACCCCACCCCTTCCATCCGTGCTCTGCGGATGCGCCCGACGCCGATCATCACGAGTGCGGTGAGGAACATGAATAGATCCAATCCGCCGACGACGATCACTCCTGGAATCCAGGCAGGATTACCCGCCACATAGAAGCCGACGATCACCGGGATCATGATGACCGTCACTGCGCTGTAGGTGAGCAGTCCGCCCCATCTGCCCTCCGAATCGGACATGAGCCAGACCGTCAACCCGATGAACATCAGGATGAACGGAGACAGTGTGATCGTCATACCGAGCGCTGTGTTGCTCATAGCTTCCTATTCTCCCATTACCCCGAAACCTTGCGATAACTGCAGATGCCGATGGGAGAATCGGCGACCATGCAACGCAGATGGCTGCCAGCCGTTCTCCTGACGGCGGGACTCGCCGCCTGCTCCGCCGAGGAAGCGGCCACCTCACCGACAACGACGCCGAACACCAGGATCGTCACGGCACCGAAGACGCCGCCGTACGAACTCTCGGAGAACGGGCGCCAGCTGACCGCACTGGTACGCACCGACGACACCGAACTACTCCGGCTCGTGTTCCGCGAGATCTCAGGCCGGACCATCGCCACCCACCCCCCGGGCGGGTACTTCCTGAACATCGATTGCGCGATCGGCCACGAACCCGGCAAGCCTGCGAATCGACTGGCTGTAGCGAAGATGGCGGTCGGCCAGTTGGGCGCGGCACAAACCGGTTTAGAGGCGGGGAAGTCGACGATCGACTTCAACACTGGCCGCACCTGCCGAGAAGGCGCCGCGCCCACGACATTCGATCGCGCCCGGGTGCTGGATCGGGACTACGCGATCGAACTGTGCCGCGGACGGATTGAGGAGAAGTACGTCGCAGACCAGCGGCCGGTGAAGATGTTCGATGTGAACGTTACCGAGGCGGGCGGGACATGGATCGTCGCTGGTGTCGCGCAGGGGAAGTCGAACGGCGGCACAGAGAAGGCGAAGATGGCGTTCCAATGCTCCACGGTCAACGATGGCCTACTCCGAACAGAGCTGACGAAGTTCGATCCCGTTCGGTAGTCGACACTTGCACGACAACGCCCCGCAGGATTCCGTTCCTGCGGGGCGTTTCGTCATGTCTGGGCGGGAATGAGGTCGCTCGCCCGGAAGTGCCACGGATACCGGCCTGGTGTGTCGTCCACGGCCTGGATCATGACCGCGTCCGGGTCACCGTCCACATCCACTGCGAGGACCTCGAACACCGAGACGGGTGATGCTCGTACCTGCACTCGATCGCCGACCTGAAACGCCACAGGTGGAGGATACCCGGATACAGAACCACCCCCGACCTGGTGCGACAGTCGGGGGTGGGCTGCTTCCGTTCGTGCACTGAGGCCCGTGCGCGACCGAAACTTGGGTGAAGCTCAGTCCTGGCTGGCGATCAGCCGGACGTCCTCGCCGAGCCGACGCTTCGGCGCGTCGACACCGCGCGGGTCCTCGTTCCAGTTGTCGCCAGCGTTGCCGTCCGGACCCGGGGTGTACAGCTCCATGCGTCTATCCCTTTCGTTCGGTTCTTTCTTCGGATCCCCCGACGTTGTGACGGGGGAAGACTTCAGCGCCCGTACTCGCGATAGACGGGCTTGCTGGCCAACGCCCTTCCAGCTCCGGTGATGCGGTAGCCGCGGCCGTTTCCCTGGGCGAGTCCGGAACGTTCGAGTTCGGCGGCGTCCTGGTCGGCGACCCGCTCGGACAGTTCCGTCAGCTCGGACAGCTCCCGCACGGTCAGGCGCCGCTCGGACTCGGCCAGGGCGCCTAGCACCTTGGCCTTGGTTTCAGTGAGCGCCATCGACTTCCCTCCGCAACTCGGTGTCAGTGACGGCGTGCGGGGTGACGTCGATCGTGGGGACGCCGAGTTTCCGTGTGGCCGGGGTGGTGTCGAGCTCGCCGTAGTTGCGGATCTCCACCGGCCAGCCGTCGGGGCCGACGACCGACCACGTGCCGTCCTCGGATTGCAGGAAGCCCAGGGGCTCGTCGTCAGCCATCAGCGCGGATCCGATACGCGGGTGAGGGCAGCGATGAACAGCCGACAGCCGCCGTGTCCACCGTGAGTGGTCAACGCGAACCGTGCGTGTTCCAGGCCGCTGATGAAGCTGTCGTCGCATTTCTGCAACCGCCACCGGTTCAGCTGGTAGGGGGGAGCGACAGCGTTCACCGGTCGGCCCTCGCCGGAACGAAGTGCTTCGCGGCGATGAGCACGTCCATGGCGGCTTTCTTGGCGGCGCACACGGCGGCGTCGCAGTCGATGAGGTCCTGCATCACCTCGTGCGCCTCCTGGACGCCGTAAGGGGTGTCCGGCTCGGGGTGGCATCCACCTAGGCGCCCCAGGGCGGCGGGTAGCCATTCGAAGACCAGCAAGAGCATCAGGGCGATTGCAATAACGACTGCGACGATTCCGGGCATCGGATACCCCTTGGGCGCGTTGTGTGTTCTGTGTGGAGTTGCCCGGCGTCGGGGGAGTCGGGGGGCCAACCCGACGCCGGGTCATGCCGTTTATGTCGGCGTCATGACAATGACACAAATGACATGCCCTTGTCATCACATCCGGCAAATTCGTTGCCTAACCGTGGAATTCCGGCGTCGGAAGGTCGGGGAAGGAGTGCAACGTCCCCTGCGTCTCCACGATCGCGGCCAGCGCCTCACGGGCGAGCGGCTCCGTCGAAGCCATCGCGCCCCAGCCGCTTTCGCTGATGCCGTCGTGACTCAGTCCTGCCCAACGTCCCAGCGCGAGGGTGCCGTGGGTGTTGAACACCAACTGGATCGTGCCGCAGCTGCTGATGCCTTCCTCGGTGGCCGCGTACCAGCCGCACAACGAGCGGTTGCGGATGAGCCGGGATTCACCAACCCATGAATACGAACCGGTGTCGGCATGCGCCGGATCGGATTGTCCGATGATGCGGACGAACTCACCGTCCTGGCGGATCGTGAGCGTCTCCAGCTCGACGCGCTCGACGTCGTCCATCCATGTCTGCCAAGCGGAATACCACGTGCCGGAGAGGTCGAGGGCGGGTACGCCGTGCCCGGCCAAGGTGAGAAGCGAGATGTCCAGAGCGGCGGCCAGCCGGTCGGCCACGTCCAGCGGCGGCTGTGCGGGATTGGCGGCGTCTTCGTAGCGTGCGAGCTGCCGCAGGGAGATTCCGACCGCAGCGGCGAGTTCGGGCTGGCTCATCCCGAGGACCAGGCGGCGGTTCTTGATTACTTCGTATGTCTGCATGGCACGATAATGACGCATCCGGCATCCCCATGTCATGGATTGCAGGTAAGTCGTACGATATGGGGCATGGCCAGACTGATCCCGCCCGTCCCGTACCGGCTGACGATCGGCTCCAGCGAAGATCGCGAACCGTCCGAACCGGTGCGGAGGGAGCCGCTTCGCCTTACCGGCCATGTCCCCCTCGAGGTGGACGGCGGCGGAGACCGTAAGCTTCCCTCTCAAGACTGACTGTCTGCATGAAAGCCGCCCCGAACTCCAATCGGAGTCCGGGGCGGCTTCTTTGTGTTCGGGCGTCAGAGTTCGTAGAGGACGTCAAGGCTGCCGATGAGCCCCACTCGGCTCTCCTCCATCGCCGAGGCGTACCTCTGCCGTTGGGATTCCCACTCCACCAGGACGGACTCCGCCCCTCGGGGGGTGAACCCTCCGTCCGACTCGGCGCATAGCCGATCGACCGCATCCTCCATGGTCATCGCTCCAGAGGTGACCGCTTGGCCGAGGTTCTCGATCACGTCGATCAGCGCCATGCCTTCGATCCTTCCATCTGCATCCCTCCGCCGCGCTCGGTCAGCCATTTCGTCAGCGGCTCCATGAAGTCACGGAGCAGCTCCAGCTCATGAGGCATGTTGCGTGCGCACTCCTCCGGTACGTCGAACCGGATCACCACGGATCTCACCGGATGACGCTGAGCATGTCCGGGCACGCCACATCCACCATGGTGCCGAGGGTGTAGCCACGCTGGTGCGGGTAGTGGTCGACGGCCAGATGCTTGAGCGCCGCAGCCTTCCCGGCGGGGGTGGGGTCGGCGCGCAGGATGCCGCACACCTCGTTGGCGGTGGCGATGATCTCCGGCTGGAACTGACGGTTCACGCCGCCGAGCAGGAGGCGGACCTCCATCTGCTCGCCGTCGGTCCAGCCGGGCCACGGGGCGGCGTCGGCGGGCCACGGAGCGAGGGATAAGCCGGCAGCAGCGAGGGCGGTGAGAGCGACGCGGATCATCCCGGTCTCCTTCGGTTTGAATTGGGGAACTGCCGGGGCGGCGGTGCGCGTTGAAATAGACATAACGGTCCTAGATGGCGTGCTGACCAGGCGCTTTGGCGAGAGGTAGCATCCATGGGAGTCGAGACAACAGGAGGCGTGTTTTGCGTACCACGAGCAATCCGGTTTTCAGGAACCTGCCAAGGCAGGAGGGCGGTGGATACGCCAGCTTCGGTTCGGGCGTGACCTCCGCGGGACAGTTCGGCAACCAGTACGGTCAGCAGCCCCAGCAGTACGGTCAGTATCCGCAGCCGTACCAGCAGGCTCCCCCCGCCGCCCGGGCGATGACCATCGACGACGTGGTGACCAAGACGGGCATCACCCTCGCGGTGCTCGCGCTGTCGGCGATCGTCTCCTACGGCCTCACCAACGCGAACACCTCGCTCGCCCCGCTGTTCGTGATCGGCGGCGGCCTGGTCGGCCTGGTGCTGGTGCTGATCGCGACCTTCGCGAACAAGATGGACAACCCGGTGCTGGTGCTGTCCTACGCCGTCGCCGAGGGCCTTTTCCTCGGTGCGCTGTCGTTCATGTTCACCAACATCGAATTCGGTGGCGTCGGCGGTAGCGCGCTGATCGGTCAGGCGGTGCTCGGCACGTTCGGTGTCTTCGCGGGCATGCTGGTGGTCTACAAGACCGGCGCCATCCGGGTGACGCCGCGATTCACCAGGATCATCGTCGGCGCCATGATCGGCATCCTGGTCCTCGCGCTGGGCAATGTGGTGGCGAGCTTCTTCATCGACGGCGGCCTCGGCCTGCGTGACGGCGGCCCGCTGGCGATCGTGTTCAGCCTGGTGATCATCGCCGTCGCCGCGTTCAGCTTCCTGCTCGACTTCGATGCCGCGGATCAGCTGATCCGCGCGCAGGCCCCGGAGCGGGCGGCCTGGGGCGTCGCCCTCGGTCTCACCATCACCCTGGTCTGGCTGTACGTCGAGATCCTGCGGCTGCTGAGTTACTTCCAGAACGACTAGCCGTTCGGCAAAAGGGCGGTCGCCGGTTCTCCGGCGACCGCCCTTTTTCGTATGCCGATCAGCTCAGACGTTCGATGACCATCGCCATGCCCTGACCGCCGCCGACGCACATGGTCTCCAGACCGAACTGCTTGTCGTAGGTCTGCAGGTTGTTGAGCAGCGTGGTGGTGATCCGGGCGCCGGTCATGCCGAACGGGTGGCCCAGCGCGATCGCGCCACCGGAGACGTTCAGCTTGTCCTCGTCGATCTTCAGCTCCCGCGCCGAGCCGAGCACCTGCACCGCGAACGCCTCGTTGATCTCCACCAGGTCGATGTCGTCGATGGTCTTACCCGCCAGCGCCAGCGCGCGCTTACACGCCTCGATCGGGCCCAGGCCCATGATCTCCGGCGACAGGCCGGACACGCCGGTGGACACGATCCGCGCCAGCGGCGTCAGACCCAGCTCCTCGGCCTTGGTGTCGCTCATGATCACCAGCGCCGCGGCGCCGTCGTTGAGCGGGCAGCAGTTGCCCGCGGTGACGGTGCCGTCCGGGCGGAACACCGGCTTGAGCGCGGAGACCGCCTCGTAGGTGACGCCGGCGCGGGGACCGTCGTCCTTGCTGATCACGGTGCCGTCCGGCAGCGTCACCGGGGTGATCTCCCGCTCGAAGAAGCCGTTCTTGATGGCCTCCTCGGCGCGGTTCTGCGAGCGCACGCCCCAGCGGTCCTGGTCCTCGCGGGTGATGCCGGTGGAGGTCGCCACGTTCTCGGCGGTCTGTCCCATCGCGATGTAGACGTCGGGGATCAGGCCGTCCTCGCGCGGGTCGTGCCAGATGCCCGAGCCGCCCTCGGCGGTCTTCGCGGTGCGCGCCTGCGCCTCGGCGAACAGCGGGTTCTGCGTGTTCGGCCAGCTGTCGGCCGATCCGTTCACATACCGCGACACGGTCTCCACACCGGCGGAGATGAATACGTCGCCCTCACCCGCTTTGATCGCGTGGAACGCCATCCGGGTGGACTGCAGCGACGACGCGCAGTAGCGGTGCACGGTGGTGCCGGGCACGAAGTCGTAGCCGAGTTGCACGGCGACGACGCGGGCGATGTTGAAGCCCTGCTCGCCGCCGGGCGAACCGCAGCCCAGGATCAGATCGTCGATCTGGGCCGGGTCCAGGGCAGGCACCTTGTCGAGCGCTGCCCGCACAATCTGCGTGGTCAGATCGTCGGGCCGCAGGTCGACCAGCGAACCCTTGCGGGCCCGGCCGATCGGGGAGCGTGCGGTCGAAACGATGACGGCCTCAGGCATGAGGACTCCTTGGGTCGGACGGTTCTGACGAACCCTTCGTTCGGTTACTCACGGGTTCGTACCGAATCTACGTCCCGCCGTGGAGTACCGGAAGCGGGTGTCCCGCCCAGCGCCGCCAGCAGTACCGGCAGCAATTGCGCAGCGGCCAGTTCGTAACCCGCCGCCGACGGATGGAAGCCGTCGGCCGCGAAGAGCAGTTCGGGTGCGGCGCGGAACTCGGGGGCGAGCAGGTAGCCCATCCGCACCGGATGCCCGCCCGCGACCGTCGTCGCCACGTGCTGCGCCCTGGCCAACCGCAGGCTCCAGTTGTGCACCACGGTGCGCAGCGGCTGCGGGATGGCCGTGACGGTGCCCAGATTGGGGCAGGTGCCGACCACCACCACCGCGTCGGCGCGCCGCAACCGGGCGACCGCCGCGGCGAGCCTGCGCGCGGAGGCCCGGATCGAATGCTTCTTGGTGACGTCGTTGGCGCCCACGAGGATGACCGCGGCGTCCGGCGGCGGTCCCGCGACGAACATCGCGTCCACTTGACCGGCCAAGCCCTTGGACGTGGCGCCGGAGATCGCTTTGGTGCTCAACCGGACCCGCAGGCCGGTCGCTTCGGCCAGGCCGCGGGCCAGGCGGACGCCCGGCACCTCGTCGGCCACCAGGCAGCCGAGGCCCGCCGCGGTGGAGTCGCCGAAGATCATCAGGTGCAGGTCGGCGTGCTTTCCGGTGCGCCACGGCTCGGGCTCCGCGCAGCCCGCGGTGTAGATGCCGTCCGCTTCCGGCGGCTTCGAGGTGTCCCGGCCGATCGCGCCTCGGGCGACGCCCGCCTGTGCCATGAGCAGGCGATAGGTCGCCCACCACGCGGTGCCCGCGCCCGAACCGGCCAGCACGGCGGCGGCGCCGGTCACCGCCGCGGTACGCCAGCGAAACTGAGGTGCGCTCACGGCAGGAATTTTACGAAATCCGGCCGAAACGACCAGTGGCCGACGGCGTCACCCACGGCCGGTAACCGCTGCGATGTGGTCGCCCGGATCTCTCTCCGTCAGGCCGGGACCAGGAACGCGCCGCGGGCGGGGACGCTCGCGGCGTCGGTGGAAATGGTGACCTCCACCAAGCCCGGTCCGGTGTCCTGGAACAGCGCGTACTGGATGCTGCCGTAGATGCCGGTGACCACCGTGTTGTCGTAGCTGCCCGTGGCGCCGGTGGTGACATTGCGCCACGCCACCGTGGTGCGCACCTCGCACAGCGGCGCCAGCGGATAGATACCGGGCCCGATGCCGGTCACGGGTAGCGCACGAACATTGAGAATGGCGCGACCGGGCCATTCCGGACTGGTGTCGGCCCAGGTGCGGATGCTGGTCCAGCACAGACCACCGCGCGCCAGCGTGGGCACCTGCGGGAACTCGACGGTCGCCGCTTCCGCTTGCGCACCGGATCCGACCACTAGAGCCACCGCCGATCCGGCCAGAAGCATTGCGGCGCGAGCGATGTTCGGCTGCCTCATGGCAGCGATCCTAAGGGTGCGGGCGCCGATTCGCCGGTAGTCCGGGCCCGCTGCGTGCGGCGTGCGCGAACTCACAGTTAGTGCGTCTGCAACGATGGGGTCCATGCGCATCGCGGATCATGTCGTGGATCTCATCGGCAACACGCCGCTGGTCCGGTTGAACTCGGTCGTGGGACCGAACGCGGGGCTGGTCGCGGCCAAGATCGAATACCTCAACCCCGGCGGCAGCTCGAAGGACCGGATCGCGGTGAAGATGATCGACGCCGCCGAGCAGTCCGGCAAGCTGCGGCCCGGCGGCACCATCGTCGAGCCCACCTCCGGCAACACCGGCGTCGGCCTCGCCCTGGTCGCCCAGCAGCGCGGCTACAACTGCGTGTTCGTCTGCCCCGACAAGGTCAGCGAGGACAAGCGCAACGTGCTGCGCGCCTACGGCGCGGAGGTCGTGGTCTGCCCGACCGCCGTGCCGCCGGACCATCCGGACAGCTACTACAGCGTCTCCGACCGCCTGGTCCGCGAGATCGACGGTGCGTGGAAACCCGACCAGTACTCCAACCCCGGCGGCCCCGACAGTCACTACGAGACCACCGGCCCGGAGATCTGGCGCGACACCGATGGCAAGGTCACCCACTTCGTGGCCGGCGTCGGCACCGGCGGCACCATCACCGGCACCGGCCGCTACCTCAAGGAGGTCTCCGGCGGGAAGGTGCAGATCATCGGCGCCGACCCGGAGGGCTCGGTGTACTCCGGCGGCACCGGGCGGCCGTATCTGGTCGAGGGCGTCGGCGAGGACTTCTGGCCGTCGGCCTACGACCCCGCCGTGCCGGACGAGATCATCGCCGTCTCCGACGCGGATTCCTTCGACATGACCCGCAGGCTGGCCCGCGAGGAGGGCCTGCTGGTCGGCGGTTCCTGCGGCATGGCGGTCGTCGCGGCCGTCGAGGTGGCGCGGCGCGACCCGGACGCGGTGGTCGTGGTGCTGCTGCCCGACGGCGGCCGCGGTTACCTGTCGAAGATCTTCAACGACGAGTGGATGAGCTCCTACGGCTTCCTGCGCGAACGGCTGGACGGCACAGCCGAACCGCTCGTGGGTGACGTATTGCGCGGCAAGTCCGGCGAGTTGCCCGACCTGGTGCACACCCACCCGTCCGAAACGCTGCGCGACGCGATCGAGATCCTGCGCGAGTACGGCGTGTCCCAGATGCCCGTGGTCGGCGCCGAGCCGCCGGTCATGGCGGGCGAGGTCGCGGGCAGCGTCTCCGAACGCGATCTGCTGTCGGCGGTCTTCGAGGGCCGCGCCCACCTGACCGATTCGGTGGCCCAGCACATGAGCCCCTCGTTCCCGCTGATCGGCTCGGGTGAGCCCATCTCCGCCGCGACCAAGGCGCTCTCGGACACCGACGCGCTCATGGTCGTCGAGGACGGCAAACCGGTCGGCGTGATCACCCGCCACGACCTGCTCGGCTTCCTCAGCACGGGCAGCCTCGGCAAGTAGGCGAGGCCGCGCTAGGCCGGTCTCCTGCCGCGCACCGTTTCCCGCACGCCGCCGGTGATCAGGTCGGTCCATTCGTCGGCCAGCAGGGCCAGCCGGTACCAGGCGGCGTGCACCCGGGCGTCGGACACCTTCTCGGCGGTGTGCAGCAGATGGCTGGCGTGCACGTGGGCGGCGGCCATGCGGTCGACCGTGGCACCGAGGGATTCGGCGCGCAGATGGTCGGCCGGACGCTTGCGCGGCAGCTGCTCGACCACCCACGCGTCGATGGTCGCCACCAGTTCGGCTCGGCGGCAATCTATTCCGGCGGCGGCCAGCGGATCGCAGTGGCGCTGCCGGTGCAGCGCGGCCAGTGCTCTGGCCCAGGCGACCAGCGGGTGGTCTTCGCCCGAATCGCTCGGGTGACCGCCGAAGGCGGCGACCAGTTCGCGCTGGTCCGGCAGCGTGCGAGCGACGCCGTGCGAGCGCCGCGGCAGGTGGTCACGCACGAACATGGCCGGCTCCCAGTGTATTCGGAACCGAGCGGAGTGCGCTGCGGTCGATCGAGAACGTGTGCATCGTGCACCTCCAATGGGGTGGTGGTGGAGGCATCGCCCCAATGCCCGTGTCCTCCTATATCATCCGCGCTCGCGCTGGCCTGAGGGTGACGCTCGAATGGCACCTGCATGACAAGAGGTAACAATCCTCTACCGCTTCCAGTCCCGATCCTGTGAGGTCTACCGCTGCACCTCCCGATACCTCCTCGCTCGGGTGCGTGAGGTGCGAGAACCTTGACCCGGGGGCGCGCGATCGGTCAGCCGGGCAGGAGCTGATGGGACATGGCGAAGACGGCGGCGCCCGCGCGGGTGTGCTGGCCGGTCTTGCCGCGCAGTTCGGTGAGGTGGTGGGTGACGGTGCGTTCGGGAAGAAGCAGTGCGGCGGCGATCTCGCGGCCGCTGCGGCCACGGGCGGTCAGGCGGAGGACGTCGACCTCGGTGTCGGAGAGGCCGTGGTCGGCGTGGTCGGCGCGGTTCTCGGCGGCCGCGATCACGGCGGCGCAGGCGTCGCCGTCGAGACGGCCCGCGCCGACCTCGGCGCCCAGGTGAGCCGCGGCTTCGGCGGGACGGGCCGCGGGACGATACGGCCGCGCCTCGGTGCAGGCCGCGAAGACGTCCGCGGCCGCGAGTAGTCGGGAGGCGGGCGAAGAGTCCTGCTCGGCCCGGGGATAGCCGCTGCCGTCGAGCCGCTCGTGATGACCTGCCGCGAGCTCGGCCAGATCCGCCAGCCCGGGGCAGCGGCGCAGGATGCGTCCGGTCCAATAGCTGTGCAGCCGAACGCGTTTCCAGTCCGCGCGGCCGAGTGGGCCGCCGCGGTCCCAGACCGCGCTGGACACCGCGGCGCGGCCGAGGTCGTGCAGCAGGGCGGCGGCGCGCAGTGCCGCCCGCTCGTCGGCGGGCACGCCCATCCGGGCGGCCGCGGCCGCGGCGAGTCCGGCGACATGCGCGGAATGGCCCAGCAGGTAGCGGCCTTTCAAGTCGACGATCATGGCCAGGGCCGAGCTGGGCCGGTCGAGTTCTTCGGCCGGAAGCGAGTTCGGCGTACCCGGTTCCGCGGCCAAGACGGCGGCGAGCAGGTCGGGTACGTCGAGCGCCTCTCGGATGAGGGCGGCGTCGCAGACGGCGACCAGGTCGGGATCGAGATGCCCGCCTGCCCGTCGTCGCAACTCGGCGAGAACGATGTGCAGCCGCCGCGCGCGAGTGCCCGAGGCGGCGCGGGGCCGGTCCGGCTCGGCCGCCGGATGCCCGATGCCACTGGGCGAGGTGGCGCCGTGCCCGGTCGCGGGTTCCTTGCCGACCGCGTCGAGCGCGAGCACCGCCTGTTCGGCCACGTGCAGGATTCGGCCGGGAAGCGAGATGGCTTCCCCGCGCAGCTGTTCCGGCGCACCGAGTCCGTCCCAGCGTTCCTCCACCTCGGTCAGCGCGCGAACGGCGGCGTCCGGCAGACCCAGTCGCGACCCGAACGTCCGGACGATCTCGCACGAGGAGCGCAGGGCCTGCTGCGGCGCGCCGGCCGGCATCTGCGCGACGAACCGATTGCGCAGGGCCGATTGAGCCGCGGGCGACCAACTCCCGAACCGGCGCAGCTGCTCGGTGAAGACGCCGGGATCACCCGGATCGAGCACATGGCACGCACGCTGGAAGGCGATGTCGTCGGCGTAGGACTCCGCGTTCTCCGAGGCTCGGCTGGTGCACCCGACCGCGCCGAGCAGGGCGGCGAGGAAGACCGCGCGGCGCTCGGCGTCCGGCAGTCCGATCCGTTCGGCGAGGCCGGTGGCGAGCAGGCAGGTGGCCAGCCCCTTCTCGAACGGCATTCCGGTGGCGAGATCGGTGGTGAGCGACAGCGCCGCGAGCACCTCGGTGGCGCGGATCGACGACATGCACCGACAGTAGTGTCCGCGCGCGGGTCGCGCAGGACCGATTCTCTTCTCCTGGACCGGAATCCGCGTCCCGTGCCGCATGCGGGGAATTAGCCCGTGTGGCACCGGCACGGGGCTCGCTTCCGGCCTCCGGCACGGTGAATTCGATGTCACACAAGCCGGAAATAAATATGGCAATTTGCTCGCGAATGCGGACTTCGAGGCAAGTCTTGGAGGTATAACCGGGCGGGACGCAATCGTGGCAAACACTCGTATCGCCGACAGACAGCGAAGGGAAGGTAATGCGCACCTCCGGTTCGGCCATCGATTACCAGCAGGGGCTGTCCGACGCGTGGAGTTCCGTGGCGACGTTCGTGCCCGAGTTCGCCGGGTTCCTCCTCATTTTGTTCATCGGCTGGCTGGTCGCGAAAGCGACCGCCGCGATCGTCGGCAAGGTGCTGCGGCGGATGGGATTCGACCGGCTCGCCGAGCGCGGCGGCATCCGGCAGGTGCTGTCGCGCAGCCGGTACGACGCCGGTGAGGTCCTGGCGAAGCTGGCGTACTACGCGATCCTGTTGATCGCGCTGCAACTCGGCTTCGGGGTCTTCGGCCCGAACCCGGTGAGCGAGACGATCACCGGCGTGGTCGCCTGGCTGCCCAAGGCGGGCGTCGCGATCGTCGTCCTGGTGGTCGCGGGCGCGGTCGCCCACGCGGTGCGCGACATGGTGGGCGGCCTGCTCGGCGGGCTGTCCTACGGCGCGATGGTCGGCCGGATCGCGGCGGTGTTCGTCTGGGGCGTCGGCATCGTGGCGGCGCTCGACCAGGTCGGCGTGGCCACCTCGGTGACGCTGCCGATCCTGGTCACGGTGCTCGCCACCATCGGCGGCATCCTGGTGGTCGGCGTCGGCGGCGGCATGATCCGCCCGATGCAGCAGCGCTGGGAGAACTGGCTCAGTGGCCTCGAGGAGCAGATGCCCGCGGTCCGCGGACACGCCGCGGCCTACCGGCACGGCCGGGCGGACGCCGCTCGAGAGCGACTGTGGATGGATCAGCAAGCGGCGCGGGGGCAGCAGTGGGAAGACCGGCCCGGCCCCGACGAGGACTGGCTGTGGGACCGGCCGGTCGGTCGCGACGAGGGAGGGCCGTGGCAAGGTGGTCCGGCTCAGCCCTGGGAACAGCACGGCGCGCGGCCCCGGGGGCGGCATCGCGGGGAGGGATCGAGGCCGGTCTATCCGCAGTCGGGGGAGTACTCGGACCATCTCGATGGGGACGATTTTCGCTAGCGGCTCGCCTCGAGGCACACCCGGTGCGATGTGCCTGAATATGGCAATTGTCCAGTTTTCTCTGGTCGGCGATTTTTATCCGCCACGGTTCGTTAGGTAATCGGACCCCAGGAATTCGAAGGCGAAAGCGTTTTCAGCGGAAGGCATTCGCATCCGTCAAGGCCCGGCCGAGCACCAGCTGGTGCACCTCGGCGGTGCCCTCGTAGGTGAGCACCGACTCCAAATTGTTCGCATGGCGAAGCACGGGATAGTCGAGCGTGATGCCGTTGGCGCCGAGGATGGTGCGACACTCGCGAGCGATGGCGATGGCCTCGCGCGTGCTGTTCAGCTTGCCCGCGCTCACCTGTTCGGGCGTGACCTCGCCGCGGTCCTTGAGCCGCGCGATGTGCAGCGCGAGCAGCTGACCTTTGCCGAACTCCAGCGCCATGTCGGCGAGTTTGGCCTGGGTGAGCTGGTAGGCCGCAAGCGGCTTGTCGAACACCTCGCGGGTCCTGGCGTACTCGATGGTGGACGCCAGACATTCGCGCGCCGCGCCCAGCGCGCCGAAGACGATGCCGAACCGCGCCTCGCCCAGGCAGGCCAGCGGCGAGGCCAGTCCGCGCGACCCGGGCAGCACCGCGTCGGCGGGCAGGCGGACGTCGTCGAAGTCCAGCTCCGCGGTGATCGACGCGCGCAGCGACAGTTTGCGGTGCATCTCGCGCGCCGTGAACCCGGGCGTGCCCGCGGGTACCAGGAATCCGCGGATCACCTGCTTGCCCTCGTCCTCGGTCTGCGCCCAGACCACCGCGACGTCGCTCACCGACCCGTTGGTGATCCACATCTTCGATCCGTTCAGCACCCAGTCGGCGCCGTCGCGCTCGGCCCGGGTGCGCATGCCGCCGGGGTTCGAGCCGAAGTCGGGTTCGGTCAGCCCGAAGCAGCCGAGCACGCGGCCCGCGGCCAACTCGGGCAACCACTGCTGCTTCTGTTCCTCCGAGCCGTATTTGTGGATCGCCGTCATCGCCAGCGAGCCCTGGACCGAGACCATGCTGCGGACGCCGGAGTCGACCGCCTCCAGCTCCTGGCAGGCCAGGCCGTAGGTGGTCGCCGACATGCCCGCGCAGCCGTATCCCTCCAGATGCATGCCGAGCAGGCCGAGTTCGCCCAGTTCCGGGGCGATCTCGCGGGCCGGGAAGGTGCCCGCCTCGAACCACTCCGCGATGTGCGGACGCAGCCGCTTGGCCGCGAAGGCCGCGACGGTGTCCCGGATCTCGCGCTCGTCCTCGGACAGCAGCGCATCGGTGGCGAAGAGTTCTTCCACGGTGACCATGGACTCAGCGTAAACGGGGACGGAGGCGAGGAGACCGAGCTCACGTCTGCGGACCTCGGACGCAAGATTTCCGGCACAGACCTGATACGCACGTAAATTCGATCGCATCGAAGGGCGTACGAGCACCGTGCCGACGCCGTTGCGGCGGTTTGCCCGATTTGCCCGCGCGCACGGCCGCGATATGCAAGACCGGGAAGTTGCCCGGGCATCGCCCCGATTAGGCTGGCCCTCATGAGCGAGCTGGGATTCTCCACACGGGCCGTGCACGCCGGGTACGAACCCGATCCGCAGACCGGCGCGGTGAATGTGCCCATCTACGCGAGTTCGACGTTCGCCCAGGACGGCGTGGGCGGGTTGCGCGGCGGTTTCGAATACGCCCGCACCGGCAACCCGACGCGGTCGGTGCTGGAGGCGAACCTCGCCGCGCTGGAATCGGGCCGCTACGGCCGGGCGTTCGCGTCCGGCATGGCCGCGACCGACTGTGCGCTGCGCGCCACGCTGCGTCCGGGTGATCACATCGTGATCCCCGACGACGCCTACGGCGGCACCTTCCGGCTGATCGACAAGGTCTTCAGCCAGTGGGGCATCGAGCATTCCCCCGCGCACGTGTTCAACGTGGACGAGATGCGCGCCGCGATCCGGCCGAACACCAAGCTGGTGTGGATCGAGACCCCGACCAACCCGCTGCTGAGCATCGGCGACATCCCCGCGCTGGCCGACGTCGCGCACGCCGCGGGCGCGAAACTGGTGGTGGACAACACCTTCGCGACCCCTTATCTGCAGCAGCCCCTGCTGCTGGGCGCCGACATCGTGGTGCACTCCACCACCAAGTACCTGGGCGGGCACTCCGACGTCATCGGCGGCGCGCTGATCACGAACGATCCGGAACTCGACGCGGCGTTCGCGTTCCTGCAGAACGGCGCGGGCGCGGTGCCCGGCCCGTTCGACGCCTTCCTCACGCTGCGCGGCATCAAGACCCTCGCGCTGCGGATGGAGCGGCACTGCGACAACGCCGAAACCCTGGCCGAGTTCCTGTCCGGGCACCCCGCGATCTCGCAGGTGATCTACCCCGGCCTGCCGGAGCACCCGGGCCATGCCGTCGCGGGCAAGCAGATGCGGCGGTTCGGCGGGATGATCTCGGTGCGCCTGCACGGCGACGTCGAGGCGGCGCGCAAGTTCTGCTCGCGCACCGAAGTGTTCACCCTCGCCGAGTCGCTGGGCGGCATCGAATCGTTGATCGAGCATCCGGCCGCGATGACGCACGCCTCCACGGAGGGTTCCGAGCTGGAGGTGCCCGCGGATCTGGTGCGGCTCTCGGTCGGAATCGAGGATGTCAGCGACCTGCTTGCGGACATCGAACAGGCATTGAGCTAGGTTCACGGACATGAGGAAGCGGCCGCACCCGATGATCGGGCGCGGCCGCTCGTGTCCGCGGGGGTGTCGGCCGGGCGCGGGGCCACGGCCGAGTGCATCAGCTGTGGTAGGGCTCGGCGCTGAGCAGGGTGACCTTCATCGTGTTGCCGTTGGGCAGCGTGTACTCCCTGGTCTCGCCCACCTTGGCGTCGATGAGCGCGCCACCGAGCGGGGAGTTCGGCGAGTAGGTCTCCAGCTTGGAATCGTTGAGGCCCTCCTCGCGCGTGGCGATCAGGAAGGTCTCGGTGTCCGTCTCGTCGCCGTCGTAGTAGACCTTGACGACCGACCCGGGAAGTGCGACGCCGGATTTGGTGGGGGCGACCCCGACCTTGGCGTTGTTCAGCAGCTCTTGCAGCTGGCGAATGCGCGCCTCCTGCTGACCCTGCTCCTCGCGCGCGGCGTGGTATCCGCCGTTCTCCTTGAGGTCGCCCTCTTCCCGGCGTTCGTTGATCTCGGCGGCGATGACCGGACGGTTGGCGATGAGCGCGTCGAGTTCGCTCTTGAGCCTGTCGTGCGACTCCGGGGTCAGCCAGGTCACTTGCGTCTCAGTCATCTCGATCACTCCCTAGTAGTTGTTCCCGGCGGGCCGGGATTCCCTGAGCACCGGCGTGTACCCACCCGGAAGCGGGCACGCACCAGTCGACGGCTAGAGCGATCCTGGGAAGTTCAACGAACCCCGACAGGCCCTTGGTCGCGGGCATGCTCGCAAGCCCGAACCGTCAGCGCTGGCCGCCAATGCAGCAAACACGGCTCCGAGCCCCGGAACCGTGTATCACGCCATTTTAGCATGATTCACAAATGTGCAGGTCGGAGTTGATTTCGTGGGCAGGTCACCGGTGGATGCGCGGAAATCAGCCAGCTCTTAGATAGCCGGGTACCTGATCGCTGCACGCGTAAACACTGCCCGAGGCGGGCCGTGCGGACGAGCGCACGACGGTGGTCAGCTCCACCGTCCCGCTGCCCGACGGTTCGACCAGCACCTCGCGGCGGCCGAGTTCGGAGCCGTCGCGCGCCATGGCGCGCACGAAACACACCACCGGCCGCTGCGGGTCGGCCCTGGTGACCTTGAGCCGGATGGTCATGGTCGAGTCGTCGACGACGACGTACCCGAGCTGCTCGGCCTCGATGTCGTCCGGCCCGTATTTCTGGTATCCGAGATAGGCGACGCCGAGCCCGGCGAGCACCACGACCACGCCGAGCGCGGGGACGACCCATCGGCGCCGCTTGCGGGGCCGGGTGCCGTAGCGGTCGGCGGGCGGGCCGCCCGGCGACGCCGCCCTGGCCTCGGCGTCACCGCCGGCTTCCGGCGCGGGCTGGCTCATGCTGGTCGCTCCCGGGGGGTACGTCGGAACAAATGTGGGTCGAATGGAACTATAGGTAACGAAGCCCCGACACCCGCGACCAGAGCGACGGAGAACGAGACGTGAGTGGCCTTCGCCTCATGGCGGTGCACGCCCACCCAGACGACGAATCCAGCAAGGGTGCCGCGACGACCGCCCGCTACGCCGACGAAGGACACGACGTCCTCGTCGTGACGCTGACCGGCGGAGAGCGTGGAAGCATCCTGAACCCGGCCATGGACACGCCCGGCGTCCTGGAGCGGATCCACGAGATCCGCCGCGAGGAGATGGCCGCCGCGGCCCGCGCGCTCGGCGTGCGCCAGCACTGGCTCGGCTTCGTCGACTCGGGCCTGCCCGAGGGCGACCCGCTGCCGCCGCTGCCCGAGGGCTGCTTCGCGCTGGTTCCGCTGGAGGAGGCCACCGAGGCCTTGGTGCGCGTGGTGCGCGAGTTCAAGCCGCACGTGATCACCACCTACGACGAGACCGGCGGCTACCCGCACCCCGACCACATCCGCTGCCACGAGGTGTCGATGGCGGCGTTCGAGGCGGCGGGCGATCCCGAGCGCTTCCCCGCGGCGGGGGAGCCGTGGACGCCGCTCAAGCTGTACTACGACCACGGCTTCAGCATGCGGCGGATGGAGGTGTTCGCCGCGGAGTACGAGCGTCTCGGCGAGCCGTTCCCGATGCAGGAGTGGCTGGACCGGATGCGCAAGTACACCGCCGAGCGCGGTGACATGTTCTCCCGGATCACCACCCAGATCGAGTGCTCCAAGTACTTCCCGCAGCGCGACGACGCCTTGCGCGCGCACGCGACGCAGATCGACCCCAACGGCGCGTTCTTCGCCGTTCCGCTGGAGATACAGCAGCGGTTGTGGCCGACCGAGGAGTTCGAGCTGGCCAAGACCAGGGTGCGCACCGAACTCCCGGAGACCGACCTGTTCGCGGGCATCGAGGACGAGCGGTCGTGACGCTGGTCCTGCTCGCCCAGACGCCCGGCACGCCGACCGGCCCCGAGTTCGGCAAGGCGTCGCCGCTCGGCCTGGTCATCGTGCTGCTCCTGCTCGCGGGCACCTTCCTGCTGATCCGGTCGATGAACCGGCACATCAAGGGCCTGCCCGCGACCTTCGAGCCCGAGCATCCCGAGCCGGACCAGGAGGCCGACGAGGGAACCGAGCACGGCATCACCCGGCGCGCCGAGGAGTCGAAGGGCGCCGACCCCGAGGGACGCGCCGAGTCGAGCTGACCGGCGCGGGCCCCTGAACTGCGCGTTGTTACCTTTCCGCGTTCTCTTTCGTCACTGAGGTAGGCGCGGCGCGAACCACGGCCCCTCCAGGGCGGCCGGTATCGAATTCGTTGCTCGCGTCTGCTTCCGAAGGCTGAGAGTCAGGACAGGCAATGACATTCGACGAACTGCGGACCGCGCTGCCCGGCCGCGTGCTGGTGGCCGGTGACGAGGGCTTCGAGAGCGCGGCCAGGCCGTGGACGACAACGGTCGCCCAGCCGGTGGCCGCCGTGGCGTGGGCCGGGGACGCCGACGGCGTCGCGAGCGTGGTCCGGTACGCGGGCCGCGCGGGCGTGCCGGTGGTCACCCAGCCGACCGGCCACGGCGCGTCCGGCGGAGTGCCGGACGCGATCCTGCTGCGCACCGGACAGTTGGACGGCATCGAGATCGACGTCCAGCGGCGAGTGGCGCGGGTGGGCGCGGGCGTGCCGTGGGGCCGGGTGCAGGCCGCCGCCGCCCGGCACGGGTTGACCGGCCTCGCGGGCAGCAACCCGGTCGTCGGCGTCACCGGTTACACCCTCGGCGGCGGCATGAGCTGGTTCGGCCGCAAGCACGGCTGGGCCAGTGACGCCGTACGCGCGTTCGAGGTGGTGGACGCCGACGGCGCCCAGCGCCGTATCACGGCCGAGGACGACCCGGACCTGTTCTGGGCGCTGCGCGGCGGCGGTGGCGACTTCGCCGTGGTCACCGGGCTCGAATTCGCGCTGTTCCCGGCGCCGGAGCTGTTCGGCGGCCGCATGCTGTGGCCGGAAACACGCGTACGCGAGGTGTTCGACGTCTTCCAGGAGATCACCGCCGCGGCGCCGGAGGAGCTGACGGTGTGGTTGCAGCGTCTGCAGATCCCGGACGCGCCGCCGATGGTCGGGCTGGACGTGGTGTATCTGGGTGATCCGGATCGCGGCCGGTCGCTGCTGGCCGCGCTCGACGCCATCGGGAATCCGATCCTGGACAAGCGGGGCGTTTTCGGGCCCGCCGACATCGGCGCCGTCACCGGCGAACCCACCGGCCCGAGCCCGGCGCTCTCGCGCGCCGAGCAGCTGACCGAACTCGGCGACGCCGTGCTCAAAACCCTGATCGATGAACCGGTCGCCCCGCTGGCGAACATCCAGATCCGGCATCTGGGCGGCGCGCTGGCCGAAGCCCGGCCGGATGCGGGCGCGCGCGGCCCGGTCACCGAGCCGTACCTGCTCTACTGCCTGGGCCTGGGGCTGCCGCATCTCGCCGACGCGGTCCGGGCCCGGCGCACCGCCATCGTCGGCGCGGTGAGCGGGCAGATCAGCGGCCGCAAGCCGTACACCTTCCTCACCCCCGAGGAAAGCGCCGCCGCCGCGTTCGATTCCGCGACGCTGACCCGGCTGCGTGAGATCAAGCGCGCCCGGGACCCGCACGGCGTCATCCGGGCCAACTACCCGGTACTCGGGTAGCCGCCGACGACGGCAAGACGAATGGCCGCGGGGCCGGGACCGGTGATGGTCTCGGCCCCGCGGCCGTTCAGAAGGGCCAGTCGGCGTCGCGGCCCGCTTCCAGCAGCGGGATCATCCGGAACGCCGCGTCGGTCAGGCCGCCGAAGGTGTGCCGGTACGGGGTGCCGCCAGGGGCGTGCCCGTAGCGGTAGCCCGCCAGGTTCCAGGTGTAGAGCGGTACCCGGCCGGGTACCGCCCGGCCGACGTCGCCGTCGTTGGCCTGCTCGTCGGTCAGGATGACGACCCGGTCGTGCCCCGCGTAGTGCTCGCGGACCGCGCCCACCGTGTCGGTTCCCCAGCCGAGGAAGTAACCCTCCGCGCGCCACCGCCGCACCGCCCCGAGCACCGGCTCGGCGCGCCGCTGCGGGAACACCAGGCTGGCGGGCTGAGCACGGCCCTGCCGGGTGGCGCCCACGCTGGAGTACGACACCACGTCCGCGTGCGCGCAGCGCCGGGCGAGCGCGAGGCCGAACAGCGCCGCGGCGTCCCAGCGCGCCAGCGAGCCGTCCTTGGCGAACCCGGCCTGCATCGAGCCCGAGGTGTCCACCAGCACCAGCGTCCGCCCGGTCAGCGCGGGCACGGCGGCCAGCGAATGTCCGAGCGCCTGCTCGAGCGCGTGCCCCCAGCGCAGCGAGGGCGCGGCCCGGTACGCCGACAGGAACCGCATCGGCAGCTGCCGCGAACGGGCCACCCGGCCCGGATCGGCGAGTTCGGCGGCCACGTCCGCGGCCACGGCGTCGCTGACCCCGGCCTGGTCGAAGTTGCGCAGGTTACGCAGCTTGGCCATGTAGCCCATGGACGGGATCAGCGCCTCCCACACCGTCGCGTCCATCGGACCCTGCAGCCAGCCGGCCACCGCCTCCCAGGTCATGCCCGCCGCGTGCAGGGTGGCACGGGCCCGCTCGGCGTCGTCGAACAGCGCGCGGCGCTGCTGCACCGGACGAGCCATCAGCTCCGCGCGGGCACGAAGCACGGTCAGCGCGGCGTCCGGTCCGGTCGTGCGTCCGTACCGCCGGTCCAGCGCGTGGGCGAACAACGCGCCCTGCCACGGCCGGTCGGCCGCGGGCGTGGGGTGGGTCAGCTGCAGCACGTCGGCGAACCGGAAGGCCCGCGCGGCGCTGTCCCACTTGAGCAGGGCGCGCTCGTCGTACAACCGGCGCACGGCGTCGGCGACGCCGCGCTTGACCGGCTGAGGCAGGGCGCGCCCGTGCACCGCGGTCCAGTAGGCGAGCAGTTCTCCCGGCTCGTCGGCGCGCTGCAGCACCGAGTCGACCACCTGCCGCGACATCCCCGCCGCGCCCGCGTCGAGCCGTGCCTTGGCGAACTCGGCGGCGCCCACGATCGCGGCGCTGCGCAGATTCGCCTCGGTGCGCAGCCAGCGCAGGAAGCGGGCGGTCCACTCGGGAGTGGCGATCGTCGCCGCGCGTACCAGCGCGGCATAGCGCTCGTCGCGCTCACCGGCGGACTCGTAGAAGGTGTGCTCACCGACCAGGTTCGTGACGGCCAACAGGAACAGCTCGCTCTGTGGCGTGCGGGCATATCCCGCGCCGCCCTCGAAGGTGCGGCCGGTCGGACGGGTCTCGCTGGTGATCGGTGCGGTCGCGCCGGGGCGCGCGACGTTGAACTTGCTCATGGATTTCCCCCAGTTGCATCGGGGACAGTCGCCGCGCCGCGGCCCGAGATCGAAATCCGTTGCGGCGATGTGCCGGTCGACGCAGGCGCGGTGCGGTCTGCTCGCGGAAGTAGCCGTGTCGGTCGCACCGGGCCGGTGCGTTGCGATGCCCCCCGAGATCGATATTCGCCTGCGGCATCTCCCGAAGGGTCGTGGTCGAGAAGTAGCCGCCTGCTTCGCACCGGGAGGTGCGATGGAATTGTGCTGCACCCGGGTTTGCTCCGGGTGCACGAAAACTGTATCGGTGTGAATTGGATTGCCGCACCTTATTTTTCGCGCGGGGCGTCCGAGGAAAATCGGCGACGGCCTGCTCGCCATATCGAGCGGCCGAAATGGTTCGGCGGGAGTTGAACCCGAAGTAGCCGTTGCCTGCGCACCGGACGCGGCGAGCCGGCCGTGGCCCGCACCGGTTCACGCGCGCATGAATCGCTTTGTAGCGCATCCGAGATCGAAGTCGGCGACGGTACGTACCGCTCTGCCATTGAGCTACCGGACCGTGCGGTCCGGGCGGGACTCGAACCCGCAACCTGTCCATTAGAAGTGGAAGTAACCGTTGCCTGCGCACCGGGTGCCCAACGAGCGTAACGAGCGCGTCCGATACGCGCATCCGATTATTTCTCACGGACGCCGGAAGCACACTGCCGGCAACTATCTCGGCGCAAGGTGGTGTTCGCAATGCCGCGCCCTTGTCGGCGTCCTGTGTTACCAATTCAGCCAAACCGCTCGACCGAAGGAAGCTCATGGACAACGTGATCGGACAGATCGACCGCGCACTGGACGCGACCGGAGCGATCGTCGCCGCCGTGGGGGGAGCGGGTCTGGCCGCGCCGACGCCGTGCCGGGACTGGGACGTGCGCGCCGTCCTCAATCACACCGTGGGCGGCATGCACGTCTTCGCGGCCGCGCTGAGCGGCACCGATGCGGGCGCCGAGCACGAATCCGACTGGCTCGGCGGCGATCCGCAGGGCGCGTACGCCGCGGCGGCGGAGGTGGACCGCGCCGCCTGGCACCGGCCCGACGCGCTGGACGGCACGGTGGGCATAGCGCTCGGGGAGCTGCCCGGCCCGGCGGCGGCAGTGGTGCATCTCACCGAGGTTCTCGTGCACGGGGTCGATATCGCGGTGGCCATCGATCGGCCGGACCTGGCCGACGACGAGTTGTGTGGCGAACTGCTCGCCACCATGCAAGCCATGGGTGGTATCGAGAGTTTCCGGGCACCGGGCATTTTCGGACCCGAGGTCGTCGTCGCCGACGACGAACCGGCGCACCGGAGGCTGTTGGCATATGTCGGTCGAGAGGTACTTGCCCGGACCGCCTGATCGGCGGAACGCGCTCGCGACCGGGCCGCGGCAAGGATTGCGCACTCTGCCCGGTTGCCGGGCATTGTCCATCGGACGTCGCCGGACCGCATTAATGCGTAAAGGGAATCTTTTATATTCGATGATTCGCATTCTCGTGGGGAGCGGCCGATAGGGATCGGCCGCTCCCGCACAGCGCGTTGGGCGCCCGAGATCTGGGCGGCGACGGAATACCGGCTCGAGCGAATCGAGCCCGACGGGTCCGAAGACCCTGCCTTGGATAGCTCTGCCGATTGAGCTACCGGATCACCGCGATCCGGACGGGACTCGAACCCGCAACCCATCCATCGAATACGGAAGTAGCCGTTGCCTGCGCACCGGGCGCGGATAGGACTGTAACCGGCCGGAGGAAATGGGCGCGACTCATTTTCCAGACCCCGGCCCGTGCTGCCCGCACGGCGCCGGGAAGGGCCGTACGGTGGAGCCATGAACCGGCTCGGAAAGGCGACGTCTCCGTATCTGCGCCAGCATGCGGACAACCCGGTGCACTGGCGGGAGTGGGATGCCGAGGCACTGGCCGAAGCGCGCGAGCGGGACGTGCCCGTCCTGCTCTCGGTCGGGTACGCGTCCTGTCACTGGTGCCACGTCATGGCGCACGAGTCGTTCGAGGACGCGGACACCGCCGACCAGATGAACGCGAATTTCGTCTGCGTGAAGGTCGACCGGGAGGAGCGGCCCGACCTGGACGCGGTGTACATGAACGCCACCGTCGCGATGACCGGTCAGGGCGGCTGGCCGATGACCTGCTTCCTGACCGCGGACGGCGAGCCGTTCTACTGCGGCACCTACTACCCGAAGCTGCCACGCGGCGGCATGCCGTCGTTCACCCAGCTGCTCACCGCGATCACGGAGACCTGGCGCACCCGGCGCGACGAGGTGAACCAGGCGTCCGCGCAGGTGGCGGCGGCGTTGCGGGAGCAGACCGCTGGACTGCCCGACGCGGAGCTGACGATCACGCCGGAGCTGCTCTCCCATGCCGTCGCGGCCGTGCTGCGCGACGAGGACGCCGAGCGCGGCGGGTTCGGCGGCGCGCCCAAATTCCCGCCGTCGGCGCTGCTGGAAGGTCTGCTGCGGCACTGGGAGCGGACCGGTGACCGCGCGGTGTTCGACGCGGTGGCCCGCACCGCCGAGGCGATGGTCCGCGGCGGCATCTACGACCAGCTGCGCGGTGGATTCGCGCGGTATTCGGTGGACGCCGCGTGGGTGGTGCCGCATTTCGAGAAGATGCTCTACGACAACGCGCAACTGCTGCGCGCCTACGCGCACCTGGCCCGGCGCACCACATCGGTGCTGCCGGAATCGTTGTCGCATCGAGTCACGCGGGAGACCGTACGATTCCTGCTCGATGACCTGGGCACCGCCCACGGCGGGTTCGCCTCGGCGCTGGACGCCGACACCCACCTGGAGCCCGGTGCACCCGGCGTCGAAGGCGCGACATATGTGTGGACGCCCGCCGAGCTGGCCGGCGTTCTCGGTTCGATGGACGGGGCATGGGCGGCCGAATTCTTCGGCGTCACCACCGCGGGAAACTTCGAGCAGGGCACCTCGGTGCTGACCAGGTACACCGAGCCGACCACGGCGGAGGACGCCGCGCGCCTGGACCGTGTCCGCGCGGCGCTGATCGCCGCCCGCGACCGCCGCCCGCAGCCGGAGCGGGACGACAAAGTGGTGACCGCGTGGAACGGAATGGCGATCACCGCGCTCGCCGAGGCCGCGGCCGCGCTGGACGAGCCGGAGTGGACCGCTGCCGCCGTGCGGTGCGCGCGCTTCCTGCTGGCCGAGCACCTGGTGGACGGACGGTTGCGGCGCGCCTCGCTCGGCGGCGTCGCCGGCGCGGCGCCCGGCATCCTGGAGGACTACGCCTGGCTGGTCACCGGACTGCTCGCACTGCACCAGGCCACCGGCGAACTGGGCTGGCTCGAAGACGCGCAACGCCTGCTGGACACCGCGATCGGGCACTTCGCCGACCCCGATCAGCCGGGCAGCTGGTTCGACACCGCCGACGACGCCGAAACCCTCGTCACCCGCCCGCGCGACCCGATCGACGGCGCCACCCCGGCGGGCGCTTCGGCCCTGGCCGAGGCGCTGGTCACGGCCGCGGCCACCAGCGACCCGGAACGGGCCGCCCGCTACCGCGGACTGGCCGATCGCACTCTCGAGCGCGGCGCGATCGTCCTGGCGCGCGCACCCCGTTCGGCGGGCCAGTGGCTCACCGTCGCCGAGGCGGCGCTGCGCGGACCACTGCAGGTCGCCATCGCCACCACCGAATCGGCCGCGCATCCCACCGAGTTGCTGGTTACCGCCCGGCTGGCCGCCCCGGGCGGCTCGGTCGTGCTCGCCGCCGCCCCGAACACCGTCCCGCTCCTGGCTGACCGGCCCCTGGTACAGAACGCTGCCGCTGCCTACGTATGCCGCGGCTCCGTCTGCGACCTCCCGGTCTCCAGCCCGGACCAACTCCGCATGGCACTGCAACGGAACTAGCGCCACCTCGCCACTGTGCGCGACGACCCTTACGCGCCGGCGGCGCTGCCTAACGCCGCGGCGGGGCGTCGAGTTCGATGTCCGGCACCCCGGTGTTGTCGGATGCGGCTGCGGCCGTGTGGATGTCGATGACCGGGTTGGTGTCCGGAGGTAGGTCGCGGCCGTCGAGCTGATCGTTGTGCGTCGCAGTGCGTTCCGGGTGGGCGCCGGAGGTGTCGCAATCGGTCCAGCAGGCCGTGGGCTCCTTCATGCCGCGCAGCACGATGGAGTCGTAGAACGTCCACTTGGCGCTTTCGTGGTCCGTGGCGGCATCGATCACCGCTTGGCTCACCAGGATTCGCCGCGGTACCTCTTTGGCCGCCGTGGTGAGGCGGGCGGCTTCGTTGACGGCGTCGCCGATCACGGTGAACTCGAGCCGGGTATCGGAGCCGACGTCACCGGCGAAGACCGGCCCGCGCGCGACGCCGATCCCGATGTCGAGCTCCCCGGTGGCGATCACCTCGTCCCGGATACGGCGCGCCGCCCGTAGGGCTGGGGTCGCGTTGTCGCGCAGGGCGATCGGGGCTCCGAAGACGCACAGGGCCGCGTCGCCCTCGAACTTGTTGACCAGGCCGTTGTTCTCCTCGGTCGCCGCGACGACGATCGAGAGCAGCCGGTTCAGCTTGGCCACGAACTCCTGCGGCGGCAGTCCCGTGGACAGTTCCACCGAGCCGGTCACATCGACGAACAGCGCCGATACCTCGCGCACGTCACCGGTGAGGTCGGCCCCGCGGGCGAGCGCGCGCTCGGCCACCTCCGTCCCGACGTGCCTGCCGAAGACTTCCCGCATCCGCTCCCGCTCGCGCAGGTTCGCGGCCAGCTCGTTGACCGAGTGCTCCAACCTGCCGATCTCGCTGGTGCTGCCGATCGGCACCCGGGCGCCGAGATCGCCCTGGGCGATCCGGTCCAGTGCGCGGCGCAGCGTGCGCATCGGCGCGGCCACCGAGCGGGCGAGGAAAGCGGTGGCCAGCGCGCCGACGCCGATGCCGACGCCGGACAGGTAGATGGCGGTGCGGACCCGGTCGGGTGCCGCCGCGGCCGGGTCGGCCAGCACCACGATCAGCATGAGCAGCGGAAGCGCTGCCGCCACCGCCCAGGTCACCACGACCCGCACCAGCACCGAGGCACTCCAGTGCATCGTCCAGCCGAGCACCCCGGCCACCACCGGGATGGTCGGCCGGATCAACCGGTCGACGATCAGGAAGGTGACCGCCGCCGATTCGAAGGCGCCGATCGTGAACAGCGCCGCCGTGACGCCGGGGTCGTTGTCCGGGCTCAGATGCGCGAAGGTCGCGGTCGCCACGATCACGCCGGGAATCCACAGGGCCAGCGCGCGCAGGCTGATCGCGATGGGCAGCAGCAGCAGGCGGCGCGCCTCCGCCTCGGTCGGTTTGCGCGCGGCGTCGAGCCAGCCGAAGTAGACCTTCCGGTCGCGCACCGCGAGCACGATTCCGGCCAGGAACCCGACCGCCGGGTAGATGCCGACGAAGGCCAGCGCCTTCACCCAGTCCGGGCCCAGCCGGCCGAGAAATCCGTTCAACCACAGCTGGGTGACGATCACGGCGAGGCCGCTGAGGTTCGCCGTGGTGACCAGCGCGGCCAGACCACCCCGCGCTTTGAGCGCCCAGACGACGAGCTTCGCGATCATCGGACGCGCGACCCCGATGGACGACGCCCGCCGATGCGCCTCGGGTCCGGTGCGGCCGCGGGGCGCGGTGGGACGATGCCGCGCGAGGCGGCGACGAAGAACACGAACGAGCAGCATAGAACCAGGACGACCGGCACAGGCGGTTTCCCGGTCATCTCGCCGGACCGGCCCGGGAACCGATCGGCCACCTCGCCCCCTCTCGTTCTACCTCCCCCGTCGACTCTAGGCGTTCAGCGCAGGACCACCAGCCAGACCGCCGCGTAATGGGTCAGTGCCGCGAGCACCGTGGCCGCGTGGAAGAACTCGTGGTGGCCGAAGACGGTCGGCCACGGGTTCGGCCACTTGGTGGCGTAGAGGATCGCGCCGCCGCTGTAGAACAGGCCGCCGATCAGCAGCAGGATCAGCGGCGCGATGCCGATCTGGCCGTTCAGTTGCCCGGCCACCGGTACGATCGCCCAGCCGAGCAGCAAGTAGAGCGGAACGCCGACCCATCGGGGAGCGGTCGGCCACAGCAGCTTCAGCGCCACTCCGGCCAGCGCCCCCGCCCAGACCACCGCCAGTAGCGTCTGCCCCGTGCGCCCGGGCAGGCCGAGCAGGGCGAACGGCGTATAGCTGCCCGCGATGAAGAGGAAGATCATCGAGTGGTCGGCTCGTTTCATCCGGATGCGGGCGCGCGGGGTGGGCCAGGTCACCCGGTGGTAGACGGCACTGACGCCGAACAGCCCGCACACGGTGAGGCCGTAGATCAGCGTCGACCATCCCGCGGTCGCCGAGACCGTGGTGGCGGTGGCGACCAGCACCACCGCCGCGATCGCGGCGACGCCGACCGCCCAGGTGTGGATCCATCCCCGCAAACGGGGTTTGACCAGCGCCTCGGCGAGCGCTTCGTTCGCCGAACCGGGGACCGACGTGACCGGTGCCGCATCGGACACGAGTACCTCCTAGTGGGCGCGGGGGGACGACGATCGTCCGTCGCCGCGCCGGGCCGAGTGGGACGAGGCAGCCACCTAGCTGAACCCGTCGGTAACCTACGCAACCGTAACTTGCGACCTCCTGGCTACTGTACCGGCGTATCGCGGTCGATGCCGGGATCGTGTCGCCGAGGCGTAGGGTTGCCCGCGTGGAACTTCCGAGTCAGGTGCGGGGTCTGCCGTATCGCATCTACGAGGCCCGGCTGTCCAGGCAGCTGGCCGGCAAACAACATCCCCGCCATGTCGCGGTGATGTGTGACGGAAATCGCCGGTGGGCGCGGGAGAACGGTTTCACCGACGTCAGTCACGGCCACCGGGTCGGAGCGCTCAAGATCGCCGAGCTGGTGGGCTGGTGTGAGGCCGAGGGCATCGAGATGGTGACCGTCTACCTGCTGTCCACCGAGAACCTCCAGCGCGATCCGGACGAATTGGAGACGCTGTTCGAGGTGATCACCGACGTGGTGGAGGAGCTGTCGGCGCCGGAGCAGAACTGGAGCGTGCGCATCGTCGGCTCGCTGGACGGCTTCCCCGAGCTGATCGCCAAGCGGCTGCGCACCGCGGCCGAGCGCACCGAGGGGCGGGGCGGCGTGCACGTCAACGTCGCGGTCGGCTACGGCGGCAGACAGGAGATCACCGACGCGGTGCGCTCGCTGGTCCGCCAGGAGATCGCCGCGGGCGAGACCGGCGAGGATCTGGTCCAGTCGATCACCGTCAACGCCATCGGCCAGCACCTCTACACCTCCGGTCAGCCGGACCCCGACCTGGTCATTCGCACCTCCGGAGAGCAGCGGCTGTCCGGATTCCTGCTGTGGCAGAGCGCATACTCGGAGATATGGTTCACCGAGGCGTACTGGCCGGAGTTCCGTCGGGTGGATTTCCTGCGGGCGCTGCGCGACTTCGCCGCGCGCCATCGCCGTTTCGGCGTCTGATTCGATCTTGGCCGGGTGAATCCGGCGCCACCGCCGTCCTTCTCGCGTACCGTGCGGTCTCATGAGCTCGTTCGACCACCGGTCCGCCGACGCCGCCGGAGCCGTGCAGCACGGGCCGGGCGACTCGATCAGCTATGCGGAGTTCGGTAGACGCTTCCTGGAGTACGCCGCCTCCGAGGACCGCATCTCCGGCGCGTTCGATCAGTTGACCGGTACCGCATTCGATTTCGGCCCGATCGGGGTCGGCCCGGGACGGCTGGCCAAGGTGACCGCGGAGGTCCAACTCGGCTCGGCGCGGCTGCGCCGCCACGACGACGAGACGATCGTCTTCGAATTGATCATCCCGCTGGACCTCGACCTGCTGCTGGACCTGGCGGTCG
This sequence comes from Nocardia gipuzkoensis, assembly GCF_021183645.1. NCBI lineage: Bacteria > Bacillati > Actinomycetota > Actinomycetes > Mycobacteriales > Nocardiaceae > Nocardia > Nocardia gipuzkoensis. Next base: position 4,134,619 of record NZ_CP089225.1, read on the forward strand.
ACCGGCATCGGTTCCACGCCGAGGGCACCGTGCACCTGCACCTGACGGTGCGCACGGCCGCGCCGCTGCGGGTGGTGATCGATATCGCCGAGCCGCGCCCGGGCGACGTGCGCGTCGACGTGGCCGCCGCCACCAAGCGCGGGCAACTGCTGCGCATCCTCGCCAGCGTCGACCACGAGATCAGGCGTTTCGTCGCCCGGTATATCTCCGCCGAGATCCGTAAGCCGCACATCGCCGCGGTCCGCGATATCGATGTCGCCCGGCGCCTGGACCAGGCCTGGAAATTGTAAGCGGAATCACAATTTCCGCAGTCGCAGCCGATTGATGCTGTGGTCGGCGTCCTTGCGCAGCACCAGTGTGGCGCGCGGGCGGGTGGGCAGAATGTTCTCCACCAGATTCGGCCGGTTGGTGTTGTTCCAGATCTCCTGCGCGGCGGCGGTCGCCTGCTCGTCGTTGAATCCGGAGTAGTGGTGGAAATGCGCGTTCGGGTCGGCGAAGGCCGTCTTGCGCAGGGTGAGAAATCGTTGCACGTACCACTTCTCGATGTCCTCGATACGCGCGTCCACGTAGATCGAGAAGTCGAACAGGTCCGAGACCATCAGGCGCGGACCGGTCTGCAGCACGTTCAAGCCCTCCACGATCAGAATGTCGGGCTGGCGCACGCAGTGCAGCTTGCCCGACACGATGTCGTAGGAGATGTGCGAATACACCGGGGCGCACACTTCGGCGGCGCCGGATTTCACCTCGGTGACGAATCGCAGCAGCTTGCGGCGGTCGTAGCTCTCCGGGAATCCCTTGCGATGCATGATGCCGCGCCGGGTGAGTTCCGCGGTGGGATAGAGAAATCCGTCGGTGGTCACCAGGTCGACCCGCGGGTGGTGGTCCCAGCGCGCCAGCAGCGCCTGGAGCACGCGCGCGGTGGTTGACTTGCCCACCGCGACGCTGCCCGCGACGCCGATCACGAACGGTACCTGCTGGTCGGGATGGGTTTCGCCGAGGAAGGTCGCGGTCGCGGCGAACAGCCGCTGACGCGCGGCCACTTGCAGATGGATGAGACGAGCGAGCGGGAGATAGACCTCCGCGACTTCCTCGAGATCGATCTGTTCTCCGAGGCCGCGCAGGCCGATCAGTTCTTCCTCGGTGAGCACCAAAGGAGTCGACTTACGCAGGGTTCGCCACTGTTTCCGGTCGAATTCCACGTAGGGACTCGGCTCGCTCATTCGTGCCACTTACCCGACACTCCGTTTCGGCAAACACGCACAGTTACCGTGCGGATCCGGTGAGATTCGGTCTAGCTGTCGCCGCATAGCCGAATTCTGCTCCGCGTCGACATCGTGGGATGACCGGGGTACCACTACCGGTTGGTAACCGACTCGATGAGCCAGGTGTGAGCCGCTAATGTCGGCTGGCATGGAAGCGCATCCGCTCGTGACCGAATACCTGCGGCTCGGCTTGGCCTTCGACCGGTTGGAGGAAGGGTTCGTGGACGCCTTCACCGGCGATCCCGCGTTGCGCCGCGAGGTGCGGAACGCACCCGCGCCGCAGCCGCGCGAACTGGCTCGTCGTGCCGCCGAGTTGCGCGCCGCGGTGCCGGAGGCCGGATTGGCGCCGGGGCGCGCCGAATTCCTCGACGTGCACCTGCGCGCGCTGGAATGCTCCGGGCGGAAATTCGCCGGAGACGACATCGGGTTCGTCGAGGAAGTGCGCGCGTACTTCGACGTGGACATCGCACCCGGCGACGTGGACGACTACCGCGACGCCCACCGGCAGATGGACGAGGTGCTCGCCGGGGACGGGCAGCTGGCCGAACGGGTGGCCGCGCATCGCAAAGCCGACGAGATCCCCCCGGAACGCCTGTCGGCCTGCGTCGAGGCGTTCTCGAGCGCGCTGCGCGAGCTGGTCCGCGCCCGCTATCCGCTGCCCGACCACGAGCACGTCATCTACGAGGTGGTCGGGGACAAGCCTTGGTCCGGGTTCAACTACTACCTGGGCAACTACCGCTCCCGCGTCGCGATCAACTCCGACCTGAAACAGCACATGGCGCACCTGCCGCAGCTGATCGCGCACGAGTCCTACCCGGGGCATCACACCGAGCACTGCCGCAAGGAGGCCAGGCTGGTGGCCGCCGGGCAGGCCGAGCAGACGTTGTTCCTGGTGAACACCCCGCAGTGCCTGATGGCCGAGGGGCTCGCCGATCTGGCACTGCGTTCGATCGTCGGGCCGGGGTGGGGCAAGTGGGCACAGGAGATCTACGCCGATCTCGGGCTGCGCTTCGACGGCGAACGAGCCGAACGGCTTTCGAACGCCTCGGCCAAGCTGCTCGGCGTGCGCCAGGACGCCGCGCTACTGCTGCACGACCGGGGGCGTACGCACGACGAGGTCGCGGAGTTCTTGCAGACCTGGAATTTGACGACGCCGGAGCGAGCGCGCCAGTCGCTGCGGTTCCTGTCCTCGCCGCTGTGGCGGGCCTACATCTCCACTTATGTGGAGGGGTACCGGCTGCTGGGCGGATGGCTCGATCGCGCCGTCGACGCCGACGACCGAGCCGATCGCTTCCGCAGGCTGCTCGACGAGCCGCTCACTCCGGGTGCGGTGCGCGCCGCGGCGTGAGCCGGCGGGTCGCGCGGCTCGACCCCGGCGGGCCGAGCCGCGCGGGCTCAGGGTGGGACACGGGCTACTGGATCACCGCGCAGCCCTGCCCGCCCGCGGAGATGCTGCACAGCAGCAGCGAGAGGGTGCGCAGCAGCGCCTCGACCGGGGAGTTGGGTACCGAGACCAAGCCGACCATGTTCGTTCCTTCGTCAGGTGATGTGCACTGTCACCAGGAAAACCGGTCGGCGCACCATCGCTCGTTACGGCTCGTAGAGCCCCATGAATCAGGGGCCCGTCCGTGCGGGTGCGCTCCTCGGGTCAAGCTCGCGCGCGAAAGATGACGCAGGTGGTAGTGGCGTGTGCGACCAGGCGGCCCTGTTCGTCGACCACCCGTCCTTCGGCGGTCGCGGTGGTGCGCCCGACGTGGATCGTGGTGCCGGTGGCGGTGAGGCGTTGTCCGTCGGTGGGAACGGCGCGGATGTAGTTGATCTTCAGCTCCAGCGTCGTGTATCCGACGCCCGCCTCCAGCGTCGTGTGCACCGCGCAGCCCATCACCGAGTCGAGCAGGGTGGCGCAGATATTCGCGAGCAGGGTGTGCACGCCGCGGGGCTGACCACCCTGCTGGAACGGAGCAACGCCTCGCGCAACTCGCTCTACCAGCATTTCCCCGCGGGCAAGAGCGAGCTGGTCGAGGCCGCCACCCGGGTAGCGGGCGCGCGGATCGGCGAGGTGATCGACAAGGTCACCGCCGCGCCGCCGCGCCGGTGGTTCGATTCGCTGCTCGGCTGGTGGGTCTCCGCACTGGAGAAGACCGGCTATCGAGCCGGTTGCCCGGTCCTCGGGGCCGCGCCGGCCGAGTCCGAGCCTCGGGTGCAGGCCGCGGCGGGCGAGGTCTTCGCCGCCTGGCACGACCGGCTCGGCGCGGCGCTCCTCGCCGCGGGCATGTCCGCCGAGGAGGCGCGCTCCTTCAGCAGTTTCGCGTTCAGTGCGATGGAGGGCGCCATCGCCCAGGCGCGGGCGATGAAGTCCACGCAGCCGCTGGTGGACGCGCAACGGCAGCTGGGGGTGCTGTTGGCGAACTACCTGCCCGAGGACGGCGAATCCCGCTGAGGGCAGCTCGCCGCGCACCAGCGTGGCGCACGTCACCACCGGGCCACCCGACCCGCCTGTGCTGACACAGGGGATGAACCCCCTGCTCGGGGGATCGGCCCCCGGCCCATAGACTGAGGCCGTGACGCAGACGACCGCCTCTGTCAATTCCCAGTCTCTCGGTGAGCTCGATCCGGAGCTCGCTGCCGCGATGGCAGGCGAGCTCGCCCGCGAACGCGACACACTCGAGATGATCGCCTCGGAGAACTTCGTGCCGCGCGCGGTGCTGCAGGCGCAGGGCAGCGTGCTCACCAACAAGTACGCCGAGGGCTACCCGGGGCGGCGCTACTACGGCGGCTGCGAGCACGTCGACGTGGTGGAGACCCTCGCGCGCGACCGCGCCAAGGAGCTGTTCGGCGCCGACTTCGCCAACGTGCAGCCGCATTCCGGCGCGCAGGCCAACGCCGCGGTGCTGATGTCGCTGATGGATCCGGGCGACAAGCTGCTGGGCCTGGACCTCGCGCACGGCGGTCACCTCACCCACGGCATGCGCCTGAACTTCTCCGGCAAGCTGTACGAGGTGCACTCCTACGGGGTGAGCAAGGAAGACCACCGCGTCGACATGGACGAGGTGCGCGAGATCGCGTTGCAGGCGCGGCCCAAGGTGATCGTGGCGGGTTGGTCGGCCTACCCGCGCCATCAGGACTTCGCGGCGTTCCGCTCGATCGCCGACGAGGTCGGCGCGTACCTGTGGGTGGACATGGCGCACTTCGCGGGTCTGGTCGCCGCCGGTCTGCACCCCTCGCCGGTGCCCTACGCCGACGTGGTGTCCTCCACCGTGCACAAGACCCTCGGCGGTCCACGCTCGGGCCTGATCCTTGCCAAGCAGGAGTACGCCAAGAAGATCAACAGCGCGGTGTTCCCGGGTCAGCAGGGCGGCCCGCTCATGCACGCCATCGCCGCCAAGGCCGTCGCGTTCAAGATCGCCGCCGGCGAGGAGTTCAAGAATCGTCAGGAGCGCACCCTGTCGGGTGCGAAGATCCTGGCCGAGCGGCTCACCGCCGCCGACGTCAAGGACAAGGGCATCAGCGTGCTCACCGGCGGCACCGACGTGCACCTGGTGCTGGTCGACCTGCGTAACTCCGAACTCGACGGCCAGCAGGGCGAGGACCTGCTGCACGAGATCGGTATCACGGTCAACCGCAACGCCGTTCCGTTCGACCCGCGTCCCCCGATGGTCACCTCCGGCCTGCGGATCGGCACCGCCGCCCTGGCCACCCGTGGCTTCGGCGACACCGAGTTCACCGAGGTCGCCGACATCATCGCCGCGGCGCTGGCCGGCAGCGCCGACCTGGACTCGCTGCGCGCCCGGGTGAGCAAGCTGGCGCAGGATGTTCCGCTGTACGACGGTCTGGAGGACTGGCGCCTGCTGGGCTGACGCTCGCATCCGCTTCGCACATCCGCTGTCGGTCAGCGGATGTGCGAAGCCGGGAGCGCGAGTCGCCGCCGGGCTCAGGAACCCGGTATCTCGATGCCTTTGGCGGCCGCGAGTTCGATGAGCTTCCGCATTTCATCGATGGCGACCGCGACGTAGACGCGTAGCACGTCGTCGTCATCGCGGCGCAGCAGATATTCGTAGTCACTGTCGGTGAGCAATGCGCCCGCGGCGTCGAAGAAGTGCCATCGGACGTGCAGGCGGGTGATGCGCGCGGTGAGTTCGACCTGGCCCAGCAAGGTGTGGTCCACCCTCGCGAGCCCCAGCGCGCGATATAGGGGATAGGACTGGCGCAGACCCTCCGCCATGTCCGCGCGGGAAGCCAGCGAACCGACGAATCCGTCGCCCACGATCGTGCCCGGCGTGCCCCACAGCGCGGCCGAACGCTCGGCGTCGAACGAGCTCAACGCCTGCTGATACGCGACCAGAAATGCCTCGATCTCGTCCCGAGTTGCCATGGTCTCAAACTACGAGGCGGCGCCGCGATCCGGAACTACCGATCCATGCGCGCTTTCGCCCGCACGATCGACTCGTCCAGATATCGGGTGATATCGGCGCTGGTACCGGGTCGGATCATCAGGGCGCGATTGGCGGGCACCTCGCAGTACCGACCGTCGGTCGTGTCGATCCAGCGCAGGCGCCCGGTCCGCAGCGGCGCGGCGTTGCGCGGGCCGAGCAGCACGACGGCGGTGCCGCGGGTGGTGCACGACTGCCGCCAGAAACGCCGGTAGCGTTCCTTGGCCTGGCTGGCAGGCGCGTTGCCGAACAAATCCGGGCGATCGTCGTTGAGATCATCGAGCAAAAAGCTCTTCTCACCGACCGTTCCAGCGGGGGTTTGCGGCAGTAGGCGCACCACTTCGGTGGCGAGCTGGTCGACTCGGCAGCGGCGCAGCTGGACTCGGCCACCATCCGGCGCGGGTGATTGCACGGCGAGCACACCGGAGCCGGTGCGTGTCCCGCACGCGACGGCGCGCAGTTCGACACCCTCGCGCGTGTTGTCGTAGCCGAACAGTTCGATGCGCCAGTCGGGGCCGGCCAGCGTGCCGATCGCGCTGCGCAGGGGCAGCCGCTCGTCGCGGTCCAGTTCGGCGCGGAACTGCCGCTGATACTCCTGGTACTCGTTCAGGCCGGGAAACCGGCTGGTGAACCGGAACGGGAAGGGCATGCGATCGAGCCCGGTCCCGAACCACGCCGCGGCGAACTGCTCGGCCGACAGCGACCACTGCGCCATCATTTCTCTCCGAGGGCGGGCGGCACGGTCGGTTGCACCTCGCCGAGCAATTCCTTCGCGTGTTCCTCGGTGCGCAGGTACTTCGGCGACTTGTGCTCGTCGTCGTCCGTGCGCCTGCCGCGCATCCCCGGCGGGACCATGCCCGGGTAGCCGGGAACGCCGGGCGCCCCGGGGCGTCCCGCCGGAGCGGATGACCCAGGGGACGCGGCCGGGGCGGTGGGCTGAGCGGGACGTGAAGTGCCCGATCGTGCTTCGTTCTCCGCGGGGCTCGGAGTTCCCACCGCACCGGGCGTGCCCGGCCTGGCCGGCGTGCCGTTGGGCCTGCTGTCGAACGACACCGGCGTGACGGCGGCGGGCGCGGTCGGCAGCGGCGCGGTGGACGGCAACGGGGTAGCCGAAGTCGGCGTCTGCGTCCTCGTGGTGGAGGCGGGCGTGGTGGCCGCCGCGTCCTGATTCTGCGAAACGGCCTGCGGGGTAGTCGTCTCCGGAGCGTTTTCGCTCGTCTGCTGTGACTGGTCGTCCGGGTGGCCTTCCTCCGCCGTATCGCTGGGTGTGGCGGTGTCCTCGGAGGTGTGATTGCCGCCGGAAGACGGCTTGTCGCCCGAGGAGGATGTGTCGGCGGGGCGAGTGCCGTCCACCGGCTGCGAACCGGCGTTCACGCCCGCTTCCGTACCGGCGCCGGTCTCGATACCCGCCGGTGCCGCGGCGGCGGGGCTGACCGGGGGCGGCAGCGTGGGAATGGCCGGCGCGGTGGCCCCGTACGGCTGGATGTACTGGGTGTTCATTTCGTCGCGGGCTTGCTCCTCCCGCGAGTTGCGCTGTTCGGGATCGGCCGAGCCACCCGAAGTGTCGGCCAGGTCGGGCACCGACATCTTGAACTTGGCCGCCGCGTCCGCCGCCGCCGACAGCGGCACACCCTGCGCGCCGAGCGCATCGCCGAATTCGCCCATCCGCGCCGCGTAGTCCCGCACGCCGCGGACCGCGCTGTCGGCCGCCGCGCCTTCCCACTGCTGCTCAACGGCCTTCTTGATCGCGGACTCGAACTGCTGCCCCGCGTTCGTGACCGCCGCGGCGATGGCCGACCACGCGGCGAGCGCGCTGTCGAGCCCGGCCGGATTCATCGCGTCCGCCGCCTGTTTGATCTCCGCGTGCGAGAAGCTCTGCGCGTTCTCCGGATTGGTGATCGCGCGGCCGTCGGTTTGTCTCATGATCGCTTCCCCCGGTGTTCAGCTGCCCGCGGGCAGCAGTGGTGCGACTGCTCGGGCGATGTCGGTGGCGTTGTCACACGGTGACAGTTTGCGTGGGTGCTTGCCGCTCGGATCGTCGACGAGGATGTACAGCGAGCCGCCGTGCAACTCGACGTTGACCGTGCAGCCACCAGGAACGTCAGGGCGAGCTTCGTACCGCAATGCATTCCGACGACCGATCGGGACACCTATGGCCGAAGGAAACCTCTCCTTCACCTGGTCGAGCGTCCCGTTCGTCGTTTGGATCGTGAGGCTGTACCCGGCTCGCGCGACATAGCGGCAACCCTTCCAGCTGATCCCGCTCGTGCTGTTCTGCTTAGGGACGGGTGGCAGCGCGTCCCATTGGTGGTCGGCCAAGAACTGAGGCGTCAGGGCGGTGCAGGGATCGAACGATGTCTGCGAGCCGGGCCCGGCAGTCGAACTCGTCTCCGTGCCTGCGGCATTCGGTCGCGTCATCGATGTCGCATTCTGTGAGGACGTGGTCTCGTCCCCACATCCGATGAGCAGTACCGCCAGCGCCGCCGCTGCTGCGAAACCCGCCGTCGGCCGAAAAACCCTGTGCTCGCTGCCGCTCATACGCCGAGTTCCCGCATCTTGGCGGCGAACTCGGCATCGGTGCGCTGGTAGGAGTCGCAGATCGCCTTGAACATGGCTCGGATCTCCTCGGCGACGGAAATGTAGTCGCTCAGAGTGTCATAGGCGTTGTTCGGGCCCCCGAAAGCTTTCTCCCGGAACAGCCGAACCAGTTCGACTGCCGATGAAAGGCGCGGATTGTCCTCGCCCAACCCCCACTGCGTCTTCTCGCCTAGATCACGAGCGTCCGCGCGGGCACCGGTGAGCTGGTCGATCAACTCCTGGCACGCCTGGTCGATCTCGACGAACCCTTGCGGGTCCATCCGCACCTGCAATGCCCCGGTTTTCGCAGCGTCGATGTACCCGGGAAACGGGCTGTCCGCCATAGCCGCCCCTTCCGTCAGTGCCGTCTGACTTTATAGACGCGTCTGATCTCGCTCCGGTTCCATCGAAACACAGCCGATCGCACGGAGCCGACCGGTCGTGCCTCACTGCATCTGCGGCGCGGCCGCGGCGAACTGGGATGTCGTGCCCTGCCCCGGCCGGCGCGCGGGGTCCGATCGCTGTCAAGGCGGGTGGCGGATGATCAGCGCGCGCCGGCGGTGCCGACCAGTGCGGGGTAGTCCTTCAGATCGATGTCGTTGGCGGCGTTGTCGCTGTACTTGGTCATCAATGCGAACAGCCGGGATTCGAGGAACCAGTCGCGCATCTTGATGCCGCGCGCGGTCTTCGGCGCCAGGAAACGACCGGCGTTGCTGTTGCCCGCGATCTTCGCGTAGCGCTTCATGAGTTCGTCGTAGCGGGCGAACGCGGTCGTGTGATCGCCGTCCGCCAGGGCGAGTTCCCCCGCGATGACGTACGCGCCGACCACGGCGAGCCCGGTACCGAAGCCGCCCAGCGTGTTTCCGTACGCGGAATCGCCGACCAGGGCGACCCGGCCCTTGGTGTATCCGTCCGGCATGCGGACCTGGCTGATCGAGTCCATGTAGAAATCGTCGAATCCGGCCAGTTCGGTGAGCATGCGCGGCACCTCCCAGCCGACCTCGGCGTAGGTCTCGGTGAGGATGCGGCGCTGGGCCGCGCTGTCGTCGCGGGCGTAGTCGAGTTCGGGAGCGGCGAACATGTACATCTGCTGCGCCTTCGGTCCGCCGCTGATCGCGAGTCGTCCTGGAGCGTTGTGACCGTAGGCGGTCGCGCGTTCGGGCCGTCCGGCTGTCTTGCCGCCCCGTGGGCTCGCGCCCGCGACGGCGTAGTAGTAGCCCAGGTACTTCACGAAGTCGCGCTCGGGGCCGAAGGCCAGGCGGCGAACCCGCGAGTGGATGCCGTCCGCGCCGAAGACGAGGTCGAAGGTGCGTGCGGGCGCGTGCTCGAACTCGACGTGCACGCCTGCCGCGGTCTCGGTGAGCGCGGCGACCGAATCGCCGAACAGGTACTCGCAGCGGTCGCCGGTGCGGCTGTAGAGGATTTCGGACAGGTCGCCGCGCAGGATTTCGACGTCGCCGCCGGTGAATTCGCCCGACATCAGCGCCCGCCGCGAGCCCCGCTCGTCCACGAAGACCGTGTCGGTGGTGCCCGTCCTGCGCTCCTCGACGTCGTGCAGGATGCCCATCCGTTCCAGCACGGTGCGGTGGGTGCGGCCCTTGAAGTCGATCGCCTGACCGCCGGGCCGCAGCGTGCGGGCGCGCTCGACGACGGTGACCGCGAATCCGTATCGGTGCAGCCAGTAGGCCAGAGCGGGCCCGGCGATGCCGGCGCCGGAAACGAGGACGGTGGTGCTGCGCATGAGTCTCTCCAGAGTCAAAAATCTGTGTCCAAAGGAAACTGTATCCGACGGACGCTGATCAGCGTATGGTAGACACAGTTTCGGGTCAAGACGTTCTCCGGAAGGATTTCGGGCATGCCGACACCGACCACACTCGAACTGCTCTGGGGTACCGGTCACCGCCCGACGCGCGGTCCGAAACCCGCGCTGTCGGTGGAGCGGATCGTCGCGGAGGCGATCGCGCTGGCCGACGCCGAAGGGCTGGCGAGCCTGTCCATGCAGCGCCTGGCCGAGCGCCTGGGTTTCACCAAGATGTCGCTCTACCGCTACGTGCCGGGCAAGGCCGAACTCGTCGCGCTGATGCTGGACACCGCCCTGGGCGCACCCCCGGAGATGGGCGGCGTCGACGGCGCGGCGGAGGAGGCTTGGCGCGGCCGGCTGAGCGTGTGGTGCGAGACGGTCTACGAACGCTTGCGCGAGCACCCCTGGTCGCTGGAGGTGTCGGTGGGGGTGCGGCCGATCGGGCCGAACGAGATGGCCTGGATGGAGTCCGCGCTGGCGGCGCTCGCCGACACCGGGCTCACCACCGCCGAGCGCCTGGACACCGTCGTCCTGCTGATCGGGCACGCCCGCAGCCTGGTGCAGCAGACGCGGGTGGTGGACGCCGACGAGTTCGAGAAACAGATCGCCGGGCAGCTGGCCGAGATGGTGGCCGCGGCGGCGGATCGCTACCCGGCCGCGGTCGCCGCCTTCGCCGAGGAGGGTGCGGTCGCCGGAGGAGAGGGCGCGCTGAAATTCGGCATCGGGCGCATCCTCGACGGACTGGCCGTGCTCATCGCGCGCCGCGGAGGACCGGCGCGGCCTACGCTCGGACCATGACCGACGAACCCGACCTGAGACAGGACTCGATCACCACCGTGCGGGAGTTCTTCGCCGCGCTGGAAATCGGCGCCGCCGAGGAGGCGATCGACCTGCTGCACCCGGACATCGTCTGGAAGAACACCTCGCTGCCCGATGTGAAGGGCCTGCGCCGGGTCGCGGGCGTGCTGCGCGGCCTCCGCCGCGACTGGCTCGGCTTCGGCGTCGACCTGCATCACATCGCCGCCGACGGCGACGTCGTGCTCACCGACCGCACCGACTACCTGCGCTTCGGGCCGGTGCGTGTCGGATTCTGGGTGACCGGCACCTTCGAACTGCGCGACGGCCGAATCATCCTGTGGCACGACCACTTCAGTTGGGAGAACGTCCTGCGCGGCACCGGAGTCGGCCTCTGGCGCGCGGCGCTGAAGCGGGGCTGACCCGGCTCAGGAGTGCTGAGCCAGGTAGTCCAGGTAGACCGGCCGCAGCACCTCGGCGACCGCGCCGTCGCCCGCGTGGACGTACTGGTCGAGCATCGGCAGCACGTACTTGATGTCCGCCTCGCTCTCGCCCACGTTGCCCGCCGCGGCCTCCGCGGCCGGGATCGAGGTGAGCAGCCGCCACAGGAACCTCACGTCGCCGCGCCGCACGGCCAGCTTCATCGCCCGGTCGTGCAGCTCCTTCGACGACAGCTTCTCCAAATCCTCATTACCGGACATACCAGCGACTCTAACCGTCGAATCGGGCGACAGCGACCGCGTGGCGAATCATTATCGTCCCCGGAAGCCGTGCTGCGATGACTGCTATGACACCGCAAACGCCGCCCGCCTTCCGCGTGAAGCGCGTCTACGACACCCCGGACCCGGACGACGGCACGCGGGTGCTGGTCGACCGGCTCTGGCCGAGGGGGCTCACCAAAGCGCAAGCGCGGGTCGATCGCTGGCCCAAGGCGCTCACCCCGTCCACCGAATTGCGCCGCTGGTTCCATGCCGACCGGGACGCGCGCGGCCCGGAATTCGCCCGCCGCTACCGCGCGGAACTGGCGGCGCCGGATGTTCAGCAATATTTGCGGGAATTGCGCACGATGGCCGCCGAAGGTCCGGTGACATTGCTCACCGCCGTACAGGATCCGGCGAACAGCCATGTTCCGGTGTTGCTCGACGTGCTGCGTTGAACCCGCGCGACGTGCGGGTTTACCACAAATTCACGGACATGCTTCCCGGTCCCTGAGCGCGGATGCCCCGGTCGAAGGTAGCGTCGGGTGTGCGGGCCGCGGCGGTGTGGCTCGTACGGGAGGTCCTGGCCGTGACTGAGCTACTCAGTACGAGGGGGCCGGTCCCCGGCCCTCGTGGCGCCTGACGGCAACGTCGGGTCCATCAGGACGGACCGGTCCAGCGAGATCGTTCGTGCGACTGCCGCGCGAACACAGAGGAGCCCACCGTGACTGCTGCACGCTCCGTTTCCGCTCCCTCGGCGAACTCCAGCTCCGCGAAAGGCGGAGCCGCCGCGAAGGGGGCCCGCCCCTCGCAATCAGCCGGCAAAACCTTCGTCATCGACACGTCCGTCCTGTTGTCGGATCCCTGGTCCTTCACCCGGTTCGGCGAGCACGACGTGGTGTTACCCCTGGTGGTCATCAGTGAACTCGAGGCCAAACGGCACCATCACGAACTGGGCTGGTTCGCGCGCGAAGCCCTGCGCAACCTGGACGATCTGCGCCTGCAGTACGGCAGGCTGGATCAGCAGGTGCCGATCGGCGCCGAGGGCGGAACGTTGCAGGTGGAACTGAACCACACCGATCCCGCGGTCCTTCCGGTCGGCTTCCGCACCGACACCAACGATGCCCGGATCCTGGCCTGTGCGCTCAACCTCGCGGCCGAGGGCCGCGAAGTGGTGTTGGTGTCCAAGGACATTCCGCTGCGGGTCAAGGCCGGCGCGGTGGGCTTGCACGCCGACGAGTACCACGCCCAGGACGTGGTGACCTCCGGTTGGTCCGGCATGGTGGAGCTCGACGTCAGCACGGCGCGCATCGATCAGCTCTACGCCGAGTCGGTGATCGATCTGGACGAGGCGCGAGAGCTGCCCTGCCACACCGGCATCCGGCTGCTCGGCGTCAGCTCCAGCGCTCTCGGCCGGGTCACGCCGGACAAGCGGGTGCAGCTGGTGCGCGAGCGCGAGGCGTTCGGGCTGCACGGCCGGTCCGCCGAGCAGCGCATCGCCCTCGATCTGCTGCTGGACGAGAGCGTCGGCATCGTCTCGCTCGGCGGCCGCGCGGGCACGGGCAAGTCGGCGCTGGCGTTGACCGCGGGCTTGGAGGCGGTGCTGGAACGGCGCACGCAACGCAAGGTGGTGGTGTTCCGCCCGCTCTACGCGGTCGGCGGCCAAGAGCTGGGCTACCTGCCCGGCAGCGAGAGCGAGAAGATGGGCCCCTGGGCGCAGGCGGTCTTCGACACGCTCGACGGGCTGGCCAGCCGCGAGGTGATGGAGGAGGTGCTCGCCCGCGACATGCTGGAGGTGTTGCCGCTGACCCACATTCGCGGGCGGTCGCTGCACGACTCCTTCGTGATCGTGGACGAAGCCCAGTCGCTGGAGCGGAATGTCCTGCTCACGGTGCTCAGCCGCCTGGGAACCGGCTCGCGGGTGGTGCTCACCCACGATGTGGCTCAGCGCGACAACTTGCGCGTCGGCAGGCACGACGGCGTCGCGGCGGTGGTCGAGAAGCTCAAAGGCCATCCGCTTTTCGCGCACATCACGCTGACCCGTAGCGAGCGCTCGCCGATCGCGGCGCTGGTCACCGAGATGCTGGAGGAATACGGCCCCAACGCCTGATCCCGCAGCACCGCCCGAGGGTGTGTTTCACGGCACATCCGCCGGGTAATATCCGCCGCGATAGCTGTTCGATATGACCCGGTGACCTCGTCGGTCACCGGGTCATCGCCTGACAATCGGCCGAGGCTACGCGCGGCGTCACGGAGCCCGTGGTGTGTGCCGGTAGCCCACAGCGAGAGGATGGACATGCACCACTTCGCTCGACGAACGGCTGGATTCACCGCGGTGCTCGCCGCGGCAGGGCTGGCGTTGGCCGGCTGTGGCGACGACAACGACTCCGACACCGCCGCCACCATGACCGGCATGGTGACGACCATGATGACCACGCTCGCGCCCGGGACCACCACGCCCGACAACGACCGGACCACCACCGAGAACCGTGCGACGGGCACCGCGGGCCCGGCCGCCGAAGGGACCAAGATCCCCACTCCGGCCGGTGAGATCTCCGTCGACGGCGACATCTACGAGAAGTACACCGAGCTCGGCGGCCCCACCGGCACGCTCGGCCTCCCGCTGGAAGCCGAGGAGAAGGGCCCCGACGACGGCGAGTACCAGGACTTCGCGGGCGGCACGATCTACGAGGCCAAGGAAGGCGAACCGCACGTCGTCTGGGGTGAGATCCGCAAGGCGTGGGAGGACAACGGCGGCGCGCAGGGCCAGCTCGGCTACCCGGTCAGCGACGAGAAGGACATCCCAGGCGGTAAGCAGAGCGATTTCACCGGCGGCACCATCACCTGGGTGGACGGTACTATCACCGTCACGCCGAAGTAGTAACCCGGGATTTCGGCGTCCGGGACCGCCCTGCGGTCCCGGTAGCCCGCCCATTCCATCCATCCGCCCCCGCTTCGCGGGCCAAGCCGCTAGGTTATCTCGGTGCAAACTCTCCTGACCGATCGCGAATTGCTCGAATCGCTCGCGGTGGACGTAGAACTGCTGCTGCGCAAGCACGTCGATGTCGCCGACGGGTGGCAGCCACACGACTTCGTGCCGTGGGACGACGGGCGCAACTTCGCCTTCCTCGGCGGTACCGACTGGTCGCCGGAACAGTCCGAGCTCAGCGACACCGCCAAACTGGCGTTGACCGTCTCCGTGCTGATCGCCGACAACTTGCCCTCGTATCACCGCGAGATCGGCAAGTACCTGCGCACCGGCGCGTGGTGGCGCTGGGTCGGCCGCTGGACGGCCGAGGAGAACCGTCACGAGATCATGATCCGCAACTACCTCATGGTCACCAGGGCCGTCGACCCGGTGCAACTGGAGCGGTTGCGGATGGAGCACATGACCAAGGGCTTCCGCCGCCCGGCGATGCACCTGCTCGATGTGCTGGCCAACTGCGCGTTCGAGGAGGTCGCCAGCGCGGTCCGGCACCGCAACATCGCCGCGCTCGGGGAGAACCCCCTGGTCACCGCTATGGCCGAGCGCATCGCGCGGGACGACGAACTGCAGTCGGTCTTCTTCGCCGACCTGGTCGCCGCCGCGCTCGACCTGGTGCCGGACCAGACCGTGCGGGCCATCGCCGACCGCGTCGCCGGTTTCGAGGTCCCGACCGTGACGCTGCCGGACGGCCGCAGCAGCGACGCGGCGCTGGCCGAGGCGGGCGTCTACGACCGGTCCAAGGAGGACGAGCTGGTCTTCGCGCCGTTGCTGCGGCGGTGGAACATCTTCACCCGCACCGATTTCGGCCCGGACGGTGTGCTGGCGCGCGAGGAACTCTCGCGCTTGCGCGACTGACCTGCCGTCATCCGAGACGGACCCGCTTCGCGGGCGTTCCAGCCGAAAACGCCACCTCGGTAGCCCCACGGCTACCGAGGTGGCGTTCGTTTGCGGTCTCCTCAGTCCTGCTCTTTCACCTTCGCCATGGCCAGCACGTCGAGTCGGCGGTCGAGTTCCGCTTCGGTCAGTTTCTCGTCGAGCAGCCCGCGATCGATGACGGTCTGGCGAATCGTCTTCTTTTCCTTCAGCGCTTCCTTCGCGACCGCGGCCGCCTCCTCGTAACCGATCGCCGAGTTCAGCGGGGTCACGATCGAGGGGGAGGACTCGGCGAGCGTACGCAGGTGCTCGACGTTGGCGGCCAGACCGCGCACGCACTTGTCGGCGAAGAGGCGAGAGACATTGGCCAGCAGGCGAATCGACTCCAGCAGGTTGCGAGCCATCACCGGGATGTACACGTTCAGTTCGAAAGCGCCGTTCGCGCCCGCGAAGGCGACCGCGGCGTCGTTGCCGATCACCTGCGCGCCGACCTGAGTGACCGCCTCGGGCAGAACCGGATTCACCTTGCCCGGCATGATGGAGCTGCCCGGCTGCAGATCCGGCAGCTGGAGCTCGGCCAGACCGGTCAGCGGGCCCGAGCCCATCCAGCGAATGTCGTTGGCGATCTTGGTCAGGCTCACCGCGATCGTGCGGAGCGCGCCGGACGCCTCGACCAGACCGTCGCGCGCGGCCTGCGCCTCGAAGTGGTCCTCGGCCTCGCGCAGCGCATCGATGCCGGTGGTGCGCACCAGTTCCGCGACGACCTTCGCGCCGAAGCCGTCCGGTGCGTTCAGCCCGGTGCCGACCGCCGTTCCGCCGATCGGCAGTTCGCCCAGCCGCGGCAGCGTCGCCATGACACGGTCGATGCTCGCCGCGATCTGACGGGTGTAGCCGCCGAACTCCTGACCCAGGGTGACCGGCACCGCGTCCATCAGGTGGGTGCGCCCGGACTTGACCACGGTCCGCCATTCCACCGACTTGTCCAGCAGCGCCAGTCGCAGATGTTCCAGCGCGGGAACCAGATCCGTGATGACCGCCTCGGTGGCGGCCAGATGCGTCGCCGTCGGAAAGGTGTCGTTGGACGACTGCGACATGTTCACGTCGTCGTTCGGGTGGACGGTGACGCCCTTCGCCTTGGCCAGCGAGGCGATCACCTCGTTGGCGTTCATGTTCGAGCTGGTGCCGGAACCGGTTTGGAAGACGTCGATCGGGAACTGATCGTCGTGCTTGCCTTCGGCGATCTCGTTCGCCGCGGCGACGATGGCATCGGCCTTGCCGGGATCGAGCAGACCCAGGTCGCGGTTCACCGTGGCGCACGCGGCCTTCAGCAGGCCGAGCGCGCGGATCTGCGCGCGCTCCAAGCCGCGTCCGCTGATCGGGAAGTTCTCCACGGCCCGCTGCGTCTGCGCCCGCCACAAAGCGTCCACCGGAACCCGAACCTCGCCCATGGTGTCGTGCTCGATGCGGTACTGCTGCTCCTCGGTCATAATTCCGACCCTATGCCGCAGCCGCCCCCCATGGGGCAGCCACGCCTGAGGTCATTCGCACACCCCAGCCGCCACGCACCGGGAATACGAAACCGACTCCCCGAATGCCGCCGCTCCCATATGAAAGCCGTGCTCGCGCCCGATATCGCGAAGGGCACCGTCGAGCTGTCGTGATGGCCGTGCGAATGCTCACCCGACTCGCCCCGAGGATCTGCTGCTCCGCGACGAATCGCCACGGACAGCTGTTTCGCCCCGGGCAGCGCGATCGGGTACCCGAGGGGTATTGCTGGATCCCAGCCCCCCAGCCCCCCAGCCCCCCAGCCCCCCGGCACCACTCGGCCACTCCGGTTTCGAGCGGAGCGAGACCGAGCATTGTCCGTTCGCGGTCCGGCTCGCGTCCGAACGACTGCGGCGTTGGCGATGAGGGGCTGCTCGTCACCCACGACGGCGAACCCCCGATCGCGCGGCTATCAACCTCACGCGCCCTGCTGACCTCGACCCCAGGTTTCGAGCGAAGCGAGACCGAGCATGCGCCGTTCGCGGCCCGGCTCGCCTCCGAGCGGCCGCCGCGTCCGCGACGAAGTCGCCAGCGGCGGTCGCTCGGAGGCGAGCCATAAGGGGGCCGCGAACACGCCGCGACGAAGTCGCGGCCAATATCACGGCAGCGGCGGAACCGCGTGTTCGTCGCCGATGAAGTCGACCGAGGAGTATTCGCGCAGCTTGGTCAGGCGGTGGTAGGCGTCGATCATGCGGACGGTGCCGGACTTCGAGCGCATGACGATCGACTGGGTGGACGCGCCGCCGCCGTAGTAGCGCACGCCGCGTAGCAGGTCGCCGTCGGTGACGCCGGTGGCGCAGAAGAAGACGTTCTCACCGGAGACGAGGTCCTCGGTGGTCAGCACGCGGTCGAGGTCGTGGCCCGCGTCGATGGCCTTCTGCCGTTCCTCGTCGTCCTTCGGCGCGAGCTTGCCCTGCAACTCGCCGCCCATGCAGCGGATCGCGGCGGCGGCGATGATGCCCTCGGGCGTGCCGCCGATGCCGACCAGGATGTCGGTGCCGGACTCCGGGCGGGCCGCGGCGATCGCGCCCGCGACGTCGCCGTCGGAGATCAGGCGGATGCGGGCGCCCGCGTCGCGCACCTGCTGGATCAGTTCGGCGTGCCGGGGACGGTCCAGGATGCAGACGGTCAGGTCGGACTTCGACAAGCTCTTGGCCTTGGCGACCCGGCGGATGTTCTCGCCGATCGGCGCCGAGATATCGAGCACGTCGGCAGCGTCGGGACCGACGGCGATCTTGTGCATGTAGAACACCGCGGACGGGTCGAACATGGCGCCGCGCTCGGCGACCGCGAGCACCGAGATCGCGCCCGGTACGCCCTTGGACATCAGCGTGGTGCCGTCGATCGGGTCCACCGCGAAGTCCACTTCGGGGCCGGTGCCGTCGCCGACGGCCTCGCCGTTGTACAGCATGGGCGCCTCGTCCTTCTCGCCCTCGCCGATGACGACGATGCCGCGCATGGACACCGAGCTGACCAGCTGCCGCATGGCGTCGACGGCGGCGCCGTCGCCCCCTTCCTTGTCGCCGCGCCCGACCCACCGGCCCGCGGCCATCGCCCCTGCCTCGGTCACGCGGACCAGCTCGAGTGCGAGGTTGCGGTCGGGCGCCTCGCGGCGGCTAGGTGTGGGGGAAGTTGCCGTCATTGCGGGGTGCCTCCTGTGCGTCGGTACGTACCGGTCGATTGTCTCATTCGATGTGGCACGGGCGTACACCCCTGCTCGACGGTGTCGGGGTGCGCGGGGCAGCGTTACCGTCCGAGTGGATACTGGGAGCGTGTCGTACCAAAAGCCACGCATCCTGAACGACTACCGGGATCTGTTCTGGTCGCTGATCCCGTTGGTGTTGATCGCGCTGGTTTTCGCGGGCCTGGCCAGCCAGTGCAGTTTCGCCGCGAACGGTCCGACGCAGGGGCAGATCCCGCACTTCGACGCGCGGGCGGCGCTCACCGCCGACGCTCGCTCCATGCCGTTCCCGATCCGCAACCCGGACCTGCCCGCGGACTGGACGCCGAACTCCGGCAGCCGGGAGTCCATCGGCGGCACCGGCGGCGGACCGGCCAGCACGGTCGGCTACATCACGCCGCAGGGCACCTACATGCGATTCACCCAGAGCAACGCCACCGAGGAGGCGCTGGCCCGGTTCGTGCTCGGCTCCCGGTACGCCGGCGGCACCGAGCAGGTCGGCGCGCAGAAGTGGATCGTCTACGCCGAGCAGGGCTCGGAGACCGCCTGGATCACCGACCTCGGCCAGTCCCGCGTGCTGATCACCGGCGCGGGCAATCAAGCGGCGTTCACCACGCTCGCCCAGGCGATCACCGCGGCGCAACCACTGAAGCCCTGAAACGCCCTTGCCTTCGGCCGCGCGCGACCGTTAAGTTTGCCGCGGTACGAGACACGTGCCGAACCGGATCCCGGAGGTCGATGAATATGGCTGCCGCCAGCCGTATTTCGCATGCCCTTCGCCGGTTCGCGCGCTCCTGATTCTTCCGCAGACTCCTCGACGTGAACCGGTCTGTTCATCGATGACCAGGAGTATCACGTGTCTGTTTCCATCTCTTCCGATCTGCTCACCGAACGCCTGATCCTGCGGTCGTGGTCCGCCGGTGCGGCGGCCGCCGTGCTCGATGGCCGGCGTCATGCCCTGTGGGCGGCGGATTTCCCGGCCGAGGGAGATCGCGTCATCGCGGGGTTGTTCGCCGCGCATCCGGACTGGCTCGGACCTTTCGGGCACCGGCTGATCGTCGAGCGATCGAGTGGACTCGTCGTCGGATCGATCGGGCTGTTCTGGCCGCCCGCCGACGGCGAGCTGGAGCTCGGGTACGGCATCGTCGCCTCGCGGCGCGGTCGTGGCTACGCGACCGAGGCCACCGTCGCTTTGACGGCGCACGCGTTCACCGCGCCCGGCGTCCGCGTGGTGCGCGCCGATGTGGAACTGGCCAATCCACCGTCGGTGCGGGTGCTGGAGAAAGCCGGGTTCGAGCGGGTGAGCAGCGAGGACGGCGTCGCGCGGTTCCGCGCCGTGGCGCGGTAGGAGCGATTCCGAGGACCGCCGTCAGCGGTGGCTCACCACGTTGACGATGGTCCCGCTCGGGTCGCGGACGAAGAAGCGGCGCACGCCCCACGGCTCGTCGCGCAAGGGGTAGACGATGTCGGCCCCTGCGGCGATGACCGCCGCGTGCACGGCGTCGACGTCGTCCACCTCCACACTGATGTCCGGCTGGAGCTGTTCGGCCTCCGGGCCGACGAGCAGGACCTGGGCGGTCGGGTTGGACGGCGAGACCATCGTCACCACCCAGCCCAGGTCCATCGCCTCGCGGAAACCGAGCAGCCGGTAGAAGTCGCGGCTCGCGGCCAGGTCGGCGGTGCGGACGTCGGGCGTGGCGCGGCGGATGGTCATTGCGGCTGTTCCAGGTCGGTGCGGTGCAGCGCGTCCTCGACGCGCTTGCGCGCGCCCGCCAGGTGTTCTTCGCAGCGGTTGGCCAGCGCCTCGCCGCGCTCCCACAGGGCGAGGGATTCGTCCAGGTCGAGGCCGCCTTGCTCGAGGATCTTGACGACGTTGACGAGTTCGTCGCGCGCCCGTTCGTAACCGAAACCGGCGATCTCGGCCGATTCGTCGGCCGGGTCGGCGCCCGTCCCGTTCTTCCCCGCGGACTTGCCGGACTCGGCCAAGGTCAGTTCCTCCCTGTGTCGGTGTGCTTGGCGCCCAGCGCCTGAGTGCCGAGCGCGGCGGCCGTGACGGCGCCGTCGGCGACCCGGATGCGCAGCTGGCTGCCCGCGGGCGCGTCCTCGATGGAACGCACCACCTCCCGTTCCCGGCCGGTGACGCGCTGTACGACAGCGTAGCCACGCGACAGTGTGGCGGCCGGGCCCACGGCGGTGAGTTTCTCGCGCAGGTGCCGGGTGGCCGTGGATTCGGTGCGGATGAGCTGCTCGGCGCAGCGGTGCGCGGCCGTGCGCAGGCGTTCCACCTCTTCCTGGCGGCGATCGATCTCGCGCAGTGGTGCGGCGAGTACCGGCCGCGACCGCAGCTGGGCCAGCGCCCTGGTCTCCCGGTCGACCCAGCCGCGCAGCGCGGCGGCGGTGCGTTCGCGCAGTTCGCGGATGCAGGCCAGTTCGGCGGCGGCGTCCGGGACGATCCGCTTGGCGGCATCGGTCGGGGTGGCCGCGCGCAGGTCGGCGACCAGGTCGCTGAGCGGGTTGTCCGGCTCGTGGCCGATCGCGCTCACGATCGGCGTGGTCGCGGCCACGATGGCGCGGCACAGCGCCTCATCGGAGAACGGCAGCAGGTCTTCCACGCTGCCGCCGCCGCGCGCGAGCACGATCACCTCGACGGCCGGGTGGCGATCCAGCTCGGCCAGGGCGGCGAGCATCTGCGGCACCGCGGTCGGTCCCTGCACGGCGGTATTGCGGATTTCGAAACGGACCGCGGGCCAACGATTCCTGGCGACGCTCAGCACGTCGCGCTCCGCGGCACTGGCGCGGCCGGTGATCAGGCCGACCGTCCCGGGCAGGAACGGGATCGGGCGCTTGAGCCTGGGATCGAACAGCCCCTCGGCGGCCAGTAGCGCCTTCAGTCGTTCGATGCGGGCCAGCAGTTCGCCGATGCCGACCGGCCGAATCTCCAGCACGCGCAAGGAGATCGTGCCGCGCCCGGTGAAGAACGAGAGCTTGCCGTAGACCACCACTCGGCTGCCCTCTTGCAGGGGCACGGGGGAATTGCGAATGAGATCGGGGTCACAGGTCACCGACAGCGACATGTCGGCGGACGAGTCGCGCAGCACCAGGAACGCGGTCCGGGTGCCGGGACGGAGGTTGATCTGGGTGATCTGGCCCTCCACCCAGATGCTGCCGAGCCGGTCGATCCACTGGGCGACCTTGATGGACACCGAGCGCACCGGCCACGGGTGCTCGGCGGAATTGGCCGGTGCGGCGGGTTGGCCGGGGGTTTCCCGGCCGACCGCGGGCGACGCGGGTGTCCTTGGTTCGGTCACTGGGCCTGCACGGTGGCGATCCGGTTCGTCAGCATGGTCACGAACGGCGCCCTGGCGCGGGTGTGCTGCTCGTACTCCAGCAGCGCGACGAGGTCTTCGAGGGTCAGCATGCGCAGCCGTGCGCGCAACTGGGCCAGGGTCATGTTGGCGTAGTCGTATCGGACGGCGACTTCCGGTTCGGCGATCGCGGGCGCTTCCGCGACAGGGTCGGGATCGGATTCCGGCTCGGCCGGTTGCTCCCCGATCGTCGTCACCGGGGCGGCATGGCCGTTGGTCTCGCCCGCGCGGAACGGTTCGGGATCGTCGGCGGTGTAGAGGTCGAATCGGCTCGCGCGATGCGAGGCGGGGCTCGGCTCGTCGGCGAGGTCCTCGTCGAACGTGGCCCACTCCGGCTGCTCGACCGGGCGGTTGGACAGTCGATCGAAAACCGCGTCGCCCTTCAGCGCCAGACTGGTCACGAACTGCTGGACGTGCATCGTCGTCTGCAGCATCTGACTGATGGCCGTGATCGGGAAATTCATTGCCGCCGTAGGTAGCCGACGGGATTCCTCGAGAGCGTATACGGCGGCTCCGGCTGCGACCCGGGCCAGAAAGGGTGGTCGAAACATGGTCCTAGCCTGCCCGAAATGGTGTGTTATGCAAAGGAGGGGCGAGCGCGGTTCGGATATTCGCCCGTTCCGGCGCGCGGCCGATCGGCCGGAATTGCGCGGCGCTGTGCTCATAATGCGGAGAATAAACGCAGGTCCCGGCGAAGTGTCCGAGACATTCGCCGCGGCATGTCGGCAACCCCGCGGTGACGGCCTTCCGTCCCAGCTCGCGGCCCGTGCTCCGCGGATCTCGCGGGGGATGTGACGGACAACTCCCGGAGGTGGCGGGGTCCCGGGCCGCACGTATCCTGTGGGCATGTCTTCGGCCATTCCCTTGAACGTCGGAATCGCCCGCTCGGCAGGCGCCGGAAACGCCGTTGCCGACGGCGGAAAACGCGTGCTGCTCGCGGAGCCGCGCGGGTACTGCGCCGGCGTGGACCGCGCGGTCGAAACCGTGGAGAAGGCGCTCGACAAGCACGGCGCGCCGATCTACGTGCGTAAGGAGATCGTGCACAACCGGCATGTCGTGGAGACGCTGCGCGACCGCGGCGTGGTCTTCGTCGACGAGACCGACGAGGTGCCCGAGGGCGCGGTCGTCGTGTTCTCCGCGCACGGCGTGTCGCCCGCGGTGCACGCGTCGGCCGCCGCGCGCAGTCTGCACACCATCGACGCCACCTGCCCGCTGGTGACCAAGGTGCACCAGGAGGCCAAGCGCTTCGCCCGTGACGACTACGACATCCTGCTGATCGGTCACGAGGGCCACGAGGAGGTCGAGGGCACCGCCGGTGAGGCGCCCGAGCACGTCCAGCTGGTCGACGGGCCGGACGCGGTGGACAAGGTCAGCGTGCGCGACGAGTCGAAGGTGATCTGGCTCTCGCAGACCACGTTGAGCGTGGACGAGACGATGGAGACGGTGCAGCGGCTGCGCGAGCGCTTCCCCGGACTGCAGGACCCGCCGAGCGACGACATCTGCTACGCCACGCAGAACCGCCAGGTCGCGGTGAAGGCGATGGCGCCCGAATGCGACCTGGTGATCGTGGTCGGCTCCCGCAACTCGTCGAACTCGGTGCGTCTGGTCGAGGTCGCGCTCGGGGCGGGCGCCAAGGCGGCCTACCTGGTGGACTTCGCCCGCGAAATCGACCCGGCCTGGCTCGAGGGTGTCCGCACGATCGGTATCACCTCGGGAGCCTCGGTCCCCGACATCCTGGTCCGCGGCGTCCTGGACATGCTGGCCGAGCACGGTTACGGGGAGGTCCAGCCGGTCACCACGGCCAACGAGACCCTCGTCTTCTCGCTGCCCCGGGAACTGCGCGACGCCCGTCGCTGACGCCGAGCCCCGCGCAGGCGGGTGCGGGCTTCGGTACGTGTTCGGCGGGCCGCCCGCGAACGTGTCGCACCTGCGCTGGTGCCGCCGATCGCGAGCATGCGGTGCGATCCGTTCACCATTGCCGACGAGACCCTCGTCTTCGCGTTTCGCTGGGCATCGAGCGACGTTCGTCGCTGAAGCCGCGCTCGCGCGGGTGGTGGGGCTTCGGTACGTGCTGGTCGATCGCCCGGGGACGCGGAATTCGCGCAGCCGGGCGAGCGGCGAACTCGCCTACAAGTTCTCCGGCCTGCGCCGTTCCGTGCGGCTGGAATCGCGTTCGCGGTAGCGCACATTGGGCTGGGGATGCGGCGGCATGTCGCGTCGGCGCGCGCCGCGCGGTGGTTCGCCGTCGGGACGGGGCGTGGCAGCGGCCGGACGGCCTGCACCCCGGGCCGGGCCCCGGCCTTCGCGCGGACGAGACGGTGCGACCCGGGGCGCGGCATCGGCGACCTGCGCCGCCGGTCGGCGGGCCGGCCGAGGCGCGGGCTCGTCCGCGTCGTCCAGCGGGGGCTCATCGGGCTGCTTCTTCGGGCGGCGGGCTTTGCGGCGCGCCGAGTCCGCGAGGCCGCCGGACGAACGCGCGGGCCCGCTCTTCTTCGCCTGCGACCGCTTACCCCAGCTCTCGCCACGGCGGCGAGACGAGGGCGGCCGGGCCGCCTCCTCTTCGCGGCGGTGCAGATAGATCCGGGCGCCGCCGATCAGCAGGACGGCGATCGTGGCGAGCATCATCGTCGGGAACCGGTTCACCAGCGGGATCGCCAGGTTCAGCAGGATGTCCTTCAGCGAGGTCGAGCCACGACCGGTGAGCTGCTGATAAGCCAGCGGCACGGCGATGAAGAGCAGCAGGGGCGGCAGCACCATCGTGCTGAACAAGCCGCGATAGCGCACGGCGGCGACGGCCGCCACGCACCCGAGGACGTACAGCGCGGCGAACGTGCCGGTCAGTTCGGCGCTGCCGCCGCTGGCATCGATCAGAAACCCCAGAAACGTGCACGCAACCGCGATCAGGATCGCCGCGCCGACCGGGATCCCCGGCACCGACGGCAGGATCGAGCGTTGCGGCGCGGGCACCCGGGATCGCACACGTTCGGAAGCAGCCACGACATGCACACTAGTTGCCGCCGTGCTCGGCGGCGTGGCGGCACGGCTATCGGGCTGGTTACTCACCCGCGTCGGCGAAGCCCACCGCGCGGGGCAGGGAATCCACCCGCCCGATCGTAGGCACGTCCTGCTCGGCTATTTCCAGGTCGTGCAGCTTGCGCGCGGTGACCATCACCCGCGACTCCACGGAGGCCACGGTGTAGTTGAACGCCTCCACGGCTTTGCCGAGTTGCGCGCCGAGCCGGTCCAGATGCTTGCCGGTCATGCCGAGCCGGTGATACAGCTCACGCCCGAGACGCTGCACCGTCGCCATGTCCTCGGACAGCGCCTCCTGCCGCCAGCCGAAGGCGATGGTGCGGAGCAACGCGATCAGAGTGGTCGGCGTAGCGAGGATCACGTTGCGGCCGAACGCGTACTCCAGCAGCTCCGAATCGGTGGTCAGGGCCGCGTCCAGGAACGGATCGCCGGGCACGAACAGCACCACGAATTCCGGCGTGGGCTCGAAGGCGGCCCAGTACGCCTTGTCCGACAGCTGGTCGACGTGCGCGCGCAGATGTTTGGCGTGCCTGGTGAGCAGCTCGGCGCGCACATCGGGGTCGTCGGTGCCGCAGGCGTCCAGGTAGGCGGCGAACGGCACCTTCGCGTCCACCACGATGTGCCGGGCGCCCGCCAGCCGCACCACCAGGTCCGGCCGCACCGTGCGGTCGTCCTCGCCGCGACCCGTTCGGTGCACCTGCGTCTGGAAGTCACAGTGCCTGGTCATCCCGGCGAGCTCGACCACCCGTTCCAGCTGGATCTCGCCCCATCGCCCCCGTACCTGGGGCGCGCGCAGCGCCGCGACCAGCTGGCCGGTCTGCCCGGTGAGCTGGTGGGAGGTGCGCTGCATGCTCGCGACCTGTTCGCGCAGACCCGAATACGCGTTGATCCGCTGTCGCTCGACCTGCTGGATGTGCTCGTTCAGCGCGCCGACCGCCGCGCGCAGCGGCTCCACCATCGCACCGACGGCGTGCGAATGCCTGCGCGCGGCATCCTCGTTGGCGGCGCTGAGCGACTGGCGTAGCAATCGCTCGTTGTCCGCCGCGACCGCCAGGCGCGCCTCCGCCGCCGTGGCGCGGTGACCGGCGCGCGCGGTATGGCCCAGCCAGCCGAGGCCGAGACCGGCGGCGAACACCAGCAGCAGTGCGACGAGCATCGGTGCGGTCATAGCGCCGATAGTGCCGTACGTCACCGACAAGAAGCCGGCAGTGGGCAACTGCCCGGCATCGCGTCGGCAATCGGCGCTGCCAGCGCGTTCCGCAAAGATCCGCACACCATTCGAGATTCCGGCATCCGGAATCGCCTGCGTCGCGCGGGAATGGAGGCAAACGGATATGCGGTGATTCGCATGTCGGCGAATCCCGCCCGCCGGGCCGGACACGTGCGCTCGTTCCGGTGGACACGCCGTAGCCCGGCTGGGCAGATGCGACTCAGCCGGGCCTGGCGATTGAAGTCTGTCGGTGGGTTGCCCTACGGTTTCGCGGCATGCGGATGCTGCACACCTCGGACTGGCACATCGGGCGCACGTTCCACGGGGTCGATCTGCTTGCCGACCAGACTCGTTCACTGACCGCGATCGCGGAGCTGGTGGCCGAGGAGTCGGTCGACGTGGTGGTGCTGCCCGGTGACGTGTACGACCGGTCGATTCCGAGCGCCGACGCGATCGCGGTGTGCAACCGGGGATTCGAGGCCATTCGTGCCGCGGGGGCCCAGATCGTGGCCACCTCGGGCAATCACGATTCACCTGCCCGGTTGGGCGCGGGCGCGAGCTTCGCCGCGGCGGGCGGGTTGTATCTACGCACCACCGTCGCCGACGCCGATCGCCCTGTCCTGCTGGAGGACGAGCACGGGCCGGTGGCGTTCTACGGCATCCCGTACTTGGAGCCGGAGATCACCCGCGCCGAACTCGAAGTGCCGCAGGCACGCTCGCACGCCGAGATCCTGGACGCGGCCATGGCGCGCATCCGTGCCGACATCACACGGCGGCCAGGGGCACGGACGGTCGTACTCGCCCACGCCTTCGTCGTCGGTGCGGAGGCCACCGGATCGGAGCGCTCGATCTCGGTCGGCGGCGTGGAGACGGTTCCGCTGTCCGCCTTCGACGGCATCGACTACGTGGCCCTCGGCCACCTGCACTCGCCGCAGACGCTGGCCGAGCCGGTGCGCTACTCCGGTTCGCCGCTGCCGTACTCGTTCGGCGAGAACGCGCATCGCAAAGCGGTCTGGATCGTCGACCTGGACGCCTCCGGCCTGGGCGCGGTGCGACGCCGGGACCTGCCGACCGTCCGCGGGCTGAGCAAGCTCACCGGCACCCTGGACGAGCTGCTCAGCGGCACGCAGCACACCGCGGCCGAACAGCACTACGTGTCCGCCGTGCTCACCGATGTCGCCCGCCCGGTCGACGCGATGCGCAAGCTGCGCGAACGGTTCCCCTATGCCGTCCACGTCGAATGGGCGCGGCCCGAGGGGAGCCCGGAACTGCGCTACCGTGAGCGGGTGCACGGCCGCCGCGACATCGAAGTAGCCCGGAGCTTCCTCACCGACGTCCGCGGCCTACCCAGCGCGAGCGAGATGACCTGGCTGGAGCGGGCGCTTGCCGCCGCCGTCGCCGAGCCCGAACAGGTGACCACGGTGAGCGCCACCGAGGAACTGACCGCATGAGCGCACCGCCGAGGCCGGGCGTAGGCGCGGTGGCATGAGGCTGCACAAGCTGGAGATGATCGCGTTCGGTCCGTTCGCCGAGCCCACGGTCGTCGACTTCGACGCGCTCGGCGCCGACGGTTTGTTCCTGCTGCACGGCCAGACCGGCGCCGGCAAAACCACGGTGCTGGACGCGATCGCGTTCGCGCTCTACGGCAGAGTCCCCGGCGCACGCGGGGAGAGCAAGCGGCTGCATTCCGATCACGCACCGGAGCACACGCCACCGCAGGTGACGCTGGAGGCGACGCTGGGTGGACGGCGGCTGCGGCTCACGCGCAGCCCCGAGTTCCAGCGTCGCAAGCGAGACGGCACCGGCCTGCGCACCATCAACCCGAAGGCGACGCTGACCTGGCTGGACGGCCGCGGGGAGAACCTCTCCCGAATACCCGATATCGGCGAGGAGGTGCTGCGCCTGCTCGGCATGAGCGCCGACCAGTTCTTCCAGGTGGTGCTGCTTCCGCAAGGCGATTTCGCCCGATTCCTGCGGGCCGACAACGAAGATCGGGAGAAGCTGCTCGAAAAGCTCTTCGACACCGGACGTTTCGGCACCGCCGAGCACTGGCTCGCCGAGCAGCGCCGCGCCGCCGAAGCGGAGTTGGACGCTCGTACAGACGGCATCAAGCGGCTGATCACCCAGGTGGGTATGGCGGCGGGGGTGGCGGATTCGGCCGGTCTGACGGAGTGCGTGGGTTGGTCACAGGACCTGCTGTCCAGCGCCCGCGCCGATCTGGCTACCGCCGTGGCGGAACTCGAACGCTGCCAGCGAGAATCGGCCCGCGCCCGCGAGCGGGCCGACCAGCAGCGTCGGCTGCACGAGCTGCGCCGCCGCATGTCCGCCGCGCGTGCCCAACTGGACGACTACGCCGCAGGCGCCGAGCTTCGGGCCGCGGCACAGGCCGAACTCGAACTCGCGCGCCGGGCCGAGCCGGTGGCCGCCGCCATCGACGAAGCGCGTTCGGCGGTGCGCATCCAGCGGCAGCGCGACGGCGAAGAGCGTGACGCGGCGCGACGACTGGCGGCCCGGCTCCTGGAACCGGCGAGCGTGGAACTCGGCGGTACCGAGCTGGTCGATCCCGATGGCGCGCAGGTGCGCGACGACGCCGACATCGACGCGGCGATCCAGCGCTGGAGCGGGCAGATCGGCGCACTGGACGAAGTGCTGACCGTCGCCGCCGGCGCCACCCGGCTCGAGGGTGAACTCGGCGCGCTGCGCACCGAGGACGCGACGCTCGCCCGGCGCGTCACCGAACTCGCCGCGCGGCGCGACGAGCTGCCCGCCGCGCTCACCGCGGCCGAGGCCAGGCTGCGCGAAGCCACCGAAGCGGTCGCGGCGTTGCCCGGAATCACCAGCGAAACCGAGCGGTTGCAGGCCGCCGCGACGGCGGCGGTCGAACTGGCCGCCCGCCGTACCGACCTCGACCACGCCCGAGTCGAGTTCGACGCCGCCCGCTCGGCACACCTCGACGCCAGAGAACTCGTGCTGGAACTGCGCGAGCGCAGGCTGTCCGGCATGGCCGCCGAACTGGCTGGTGGGCTGGTCGCCGGAAGTCCGTGCGCGGTCTGCGGTTCCGCGGAGCATCCGGCGCCCGCCCGGCCCACCGACACCGCGGTGTCCAAGGACGAGGAGGAAGCCGCCGTGGCGGCCGAGCGCGCGGCGGAGGACACCCGTGACCGCGCGCTGGCCCGCATCACCGGGCTGGAGCGGGAGATCGAGGCGCTCCTCGCCCGCGGCGGCGACACCGACCGCGTCGAACTCGCCGCAGTCCTGCGCGCCGCGACCGACCGCTACGAGGACACCTCCGAACTGGCCGCCGGCGCCGAGGGGCTGCGCATCGAACTGACCCGTTTGCGCGACGACGAGGCGCGCCTGCACGACGAGCTGCGCGCCTGCGAAGCGCGTCGCAGCGCGGTCGCCGCCACCATCGTGTCCGCGCAGTCGCGCCTTACCGAGCTCACCGAACGGCTGCGCGCCGCGGCGGGCGCCGACGAGACCGTCGACCGGCGCCGTGCCCGGCTCGCTGCCCTCGTCGCCGAGGCCGCCGCCCTGCGCGATGCGCGCGCGGAAGCGGCGGCGGCGCGGGAACAGGTCTCGCTGATCGCGGATCGGGTCGAAAAGTTGGCTCGTGCCGCGGGTTTCGTGCCGGAAGGCGAGTTCGGTGCGGCGCTGCCCGCGGACTCCTCGTCGGCGGATCTCTCCGGGGCAGGATCGGCGGTTCCCGAGAAATCCGGCGAGGTGGTCCGCCCCGGCTCGGGCTCCGCTGGTGCAGACGAACCGGTGCACCGCGACGCCACCGCCCGTGACAATGTCGCACTTCTGACCGCGTACGCGAAGGTCGTCGCGGTCGCGGCGCGCGGCCCGCAGCGGCAAGCGGAGATCGAAGCGGACCTCGTGGCGGCCGACCGCGCCCGTGCCGCGGCGGAAGCCGTCCTGGCGGAACCGGAGATCCGTGCGGCGTCGGAGCAGGAGCCCGGCGACCTGGCCGAACTCGACGCGCTCGTGGCGGCCGCGCAGAACGAACTCAACGCCGCGGTGGCCGCGCACGCCGAGGCGAGCAGGCGGGCGAGCCAGCTCGAGGACCTCGGCGGTCAGCTCTGGGCCGCCGTGGACCGGATCGCCCCGGCCCGGCAGGCGTTCGAGGAACTGGACGGCCTCGCCGACGTGGTCGCCGGGCGCGGTGCGAACAACCGCCGCATGTCGCTGCACTCCTACGTTCTGGCCGCTCGCTTGGAAGAGGTCGCTCAGGCCGGGTCGCTGCGGTTGCGCAGGATGTCCGGAGGCCGCTACGAATTCGTGCACTCCGACAAGGCCGGTCCGCGCGGTCGCCGAGGCGGGCTCGGCCTCGACATCCGTGACGACTACACCGGAGCTGTCCGCCCGGCCAAGACTCTCTCCGGCGGTGAGACCTTCATGGCGTCGCTGTCGCTGGCGCTGGGCTTGGCCGACACCGTCGCCGCCGAATCGGGCGGCCTGGTGCTGGACACCCTGTTCATCGATGAGGGCTTCGGCGGCTTGGACGCCGACACCCTGGACGCCGTGATGGGCGTGCTCGACGAACTCCGCGCGGGCGGCCGGGTGGTCGGCGTCGTCAGTCACGTGGACGAGATGCGCCAGCGCATCCCGAGCCGCCTGCACGTCCTCCGTGGCCGCGCAGGCTCCCGTTTGCAAGCGACCCTCGCCTGACAGCTCCGCGGCGGCGCCGCACCGGCATCGCCGGATTGTCATGCCGCCGTTCGCTCACCACGCCCGAACCACCTCATTAGCCCACGCCTTTTGCGCCGGGGCAGGCCCGAGTGGCACACGGTCTGCGCGCCGAATCGCCGTCCGGCGGCTCACCCTTCGTGGTCGAGCAGCCACCGCTTGATCGGCAATCCCCAGCGGAAGCCGCCGAGCGCGCCGCCGATGCGCAGGATTCGGTGGCAGGGCACGAAGAGGGCGGCGGCGTTGCGGGCGCACGCGTTGGCCGCGGCGCGGGTGGCGTCGGGGCGGCCGGAGCGGGCGGCGAATTCGGTGTAGGTGAGCGGGCTGCCCGCGGGGACGGCGCGGAGCACTTCCCACGCGTGCAGGAGGAACTCACCGGACTGCTGTCGAACGGGGATCGGGTCGATCGCCGTGAGGTCGCCTTCGTGGTAGGCGGCGACAGCGCTGGTCACCTCGCCCAGCGCATCTCGCTGCCGCAGCCCGGCAGGGCGGAGGGTGGGGTGGATCAGGCCGCGCAGGTTTTCCGCGTCGGACGTCCAACCGGAAGCCAGGACCGCGCCGTCGGAGTCGATGAGGGTGGTGAACGGTCCGAGCGGGGTATCCGTGACGGCGAAATCCGCTGTGGTGGTGCGGATGCCGCGAACTGCGGCGCGGACGGCGATGCTGGCGTTCATGATTCGACACGGCCTTTCGTGGTGGCGAGCGCGGGAACTTCGGCAGGCGTGGCGCGGCTGGTCAGCGCCGCTTTCCACAAGTGCATCGACAGGTACGACCGCCACGGCGCCCAGCGCGCGGTGTCGGTCAGATCGATGCCGAGGAGGCTCGCGCCGCGGCGGACGACCAGATCGGTGCCGAGCAGGACGTCCGGGTCGGCGAGCAGCCGCATGGTCACGTAGTCGGCCGTCCACGGTCCGACACCGTCCAGTGCGAGCAGATCGCGGCGCAGGTCGGCAGCGGTGCGGCCCTGGTGCAGCAGCAGCTCACCGGAGGCGAGTGCCGCGGCGGCCCCGACGATGGAACGGATCCGCCGCGCCGGGCCGGTCAAGACCTCGGCGCCCCGTTCGGCGATCGTCTCCGGCGCCGGGAACAGCAGCGGGATCGGCCCGTCCACCCGCTCGCCGAGCGCCTCGACCAGCCGGGCGGTGTGCGTGGCCGCGGCGGACACCGAGATCTGCTGCCCGATCATGGTGCGCAGCAGGAGCTCGGCTCCGTCCAGGCACCCGGGCACGCGAATACCCGGCGTGAACGACAGGCGCCCCGCGTCGAACGTGTTCACGTCGGGGAGCGCTTCGCTTTCGGGCGGAGAGCCCGCCCCCGCGTCCGGCAAATCTTCGGCGGCGTGTTCCGGCAATCGGTCCCCGGGGCCTCCGCGCGCCGCGGCTCCCACACCGAGCGCTTCATCGATCCCGACCGGATCGGCGTCCAGATCCAGCAGGTGCCGCAGTCGCGTCACCGTCGGCGCGAGATCGCGCATGTCGTGCAGAGACAATTCCGCCCGCACGTGGTCGCGCTGGAAGCTCAGCCGCGTGGTGGCGTGCCCGTGGGGCGTGCGCAGGTTCCTGGTGTAGGTGCGGTTCTCCCAAAGCTCCATACCCGGCACGACATGCGCGGACAGGAACCACTCCAGCCAGGCCCGGTCGAGCGGTTCTCGATAGGGCAGGCGCAGCGTGAGCGATCCGCTGCCCCCGGGCACCGGCCGCGCGGGGGCCGCGGTCTTCGCGCGCTGCGCCTCGAGTCGCATGGTGGTGGGGCTGACCGCGAACACCTCGCGCACCGTGTCGTTGAACTGACGGATGGAGGCGAATCCCGCCGCGAACGCGATATCGGACATGGGCATCGCGGTGGTCTGGATCAGCAGCCGCGCGGTGTGGGCTCGGTGCGCCCTGGCCAGCGCCAGCGGCCCAGCGCCCAGTTCGGTGGTCAGCACCCGGGTGAGCTGGCGCTGGGAATAGCCGAGCGTGGCGGCCAGCCCGGGCACCCCGGCCCGTTCGACCACGCCGTCACCGATCAGCCGCATCGCGCGCGCCGCCAGGTCCGCCCTCGTGTTCCACAGCGGCGAGCCGGGCGCCGCGTCGGGCAGGCAGCGGCGGCAGGCCCGGTAGCCCGCCTGCTGCGCCGCGGCGGCGGTCGGCAGGAACGACACGTTGGCCCGCTTCGGGGTGATCGCCGGACACGAAGGGCGGCAATAGATTCCGGTGGTGCGCACCGCGGTGAAGAATTGCCCGTCGAATCGCGAGTCCCGGGTCGACACCGCCCGGTAGCAACGTTCGAAATCCAATGCCGTGATCGTCACGCACACCACAATGGCAGCTGCGGCGAACCCGTGCTAGCGGGAATCGGCCACGACCGCGGGTGGTGGTCACCACCTCGCACAACTGCCATGACATCGCACAACTGTCGACCCACCACAGGTGTGGGAACTGCCAAAACGACGTGTGGCGGCACGCGCCGAAATCGTCCCGCTCAGCAGCAGCGGTTGGCCGGATTGCGATCCGCCTCGGCATGCCGCTGCCGCCAATACTCGCGCTCGGTCGGAACGGCGCGGTCCGGATGCCTGCGGCGCAGGTGTTCGACGTAGCGCTGGTAGTCCTGCCCGCCGAGGATGGAGTTGAACCACCAGACACCCGCGCGGAAGCCGTCGCGGCAGACGTGGGCGGCCGTGCGCAGCCGGGTGCCGGCCGGTCGCTCGGACCGGTCGGCACCCTTGCTCGCGGAATCGCTCATTGCGCGTGGACGTGTGCAGCGCCCGGAGCGCGCACCTTTCCGGTCGCGATCAACTCGTCCCACTGCTTCTGGACTTCCTTCTCCGCCGCCGTGGCGACGAATCCGCTGGGCGCGAAGATCTTCGACGGCTCCTCCGGCGTCTCGGTGGTCGTCGTCTCCCCGGAGCGCCGGGCCCGGTAGGCCACCACCGCGCCGACGACCGCCACGATCAGCACCAGCACCGCGAACACGATCGACAACGTGCCCTGGATGAAGGTGTTGCGCACGATCGCGTCCATGTCGTCCTGGGTCTTCGCCGTCAGGCAGAGCTTCCCGGCGTCCTGCGCGGTCTGGCAGATGCTGTGCTGCTTCCAGTATCCGAGCTTCGGGTCGGCGGAGAAGATCTTCTGCCACGACGCCGTCATGGTCACCACGAGGTCCCAGACCAGCGGAATGCCCGGAATCCAGGCCCATTTCGCCAGGCCCTTCTTCACCACGATCACCAGCACCACGGTCAGCGCGATGGCCGCGAGCAACTGGTTGGCGATGCCGAACAGCGGGAACAGCGTGTTGATGCCGCCCAGCGGATCGGTGACACCCATCAGCAGAATCGAACCCCAAGCGGCGACCACGATGGCGGAGCACAGCCAGGCGCCCACCCGCCAGGACGGATCACGGAACTTCTTCGCGGGTCCGCCGAAGTTGCCCAGCGCGTCGGAGAGCATGAACCGCGCCACCCGGGTGCCCGCGTCGATCGTGGTGAGGATGAACAGCGCCTCGAACATGATCGCGAAGTGGTACCAGAACGACTTCATGCTCGCGCCACCGAGGAATTGGTGGAACACCTCGGAGATGCCGACCGCCAGCGTCGGCGCGCCGCCCGTGCGGGAGATGATCGTCGACTCGCCGACATCGCTCGCCGCCTGGCTCAGCTCCGCAGGCGTCACCGCGGGCCCGCTGAGCCCGAGGCTGTTGGTGTAGGCGGCGGCCTTCTCCGCGGTGCCGCCGGTGAGACCGACCGGCGCGTTCATCGCGAAGTACAGGTGCTGGTCGATGATCGAGGCGGTGATGATGGCCATGACCGCGACGAACGACTCCATCAGCATGCCGCCGTAGCCGATCATCCTGGCGTGCGATTCCTTCTCCAGCAGCTTCGGCGTGGTGCCGGAGGAGACCAGCGCGTGGAAACCGCTCAGCGCGCCGCAGGCGATGGTGATGAACAGGAACGGGAACAGCGAGCCCGCGAAGGCAGGACCGGTGCCGCTGGACGCGAACGACGAGACGGCGGGCGCGTGCAGCACCGGCAGCGTGACCAGGATGCCGACCGCGAGCAGCACGATCGTGCCGACCTTCATGAACGTCGACAGGTAGTCGCGCGGCGCCAGCAGCAGCCACACCGGAAGCACCGAGGCGAAGAAACCGTAGGCGATCAGCAGCCAGGAGATGGTCACCGGCGAGAGTGTGAACCAGTCCGCGCCCCAGTCGGTTTCCGACACCCAGCCGCCGCTCACGATGGCCAGCAGCAGCAGGGCGAACCCGATGGCGGAGACCTCCCCGACCTTGCCCGGCCGCAGGAACCGCAGGTACACGCCCATGAACAGCGCGATCGGAATGGTCATGCCGATCGAGAAGACGCCCCACGGGCTGTGCGCGAGCGCGTTGACGACCACCAGGGCGAGCACCGCCAAGAGGATCATCATGATCACCAGAACGCCGACGATGGCCGACCAGCCGCCGATCACGCCCAGCTCGTCGCGGGCCATCTGCCCGAGGCTGCGACCGCGCCGCTTCATCGAAACCCACAGCACCAGGTAGTCCTGCACGGCGCCGGCCAGGACTACACCGACCACGATCCAGATGGTCCCCGGCAGGTAGCCCATCTGCGCGGCCAGCACCGGTCCGACCAGCGGCCCCGCGCCCGCGATGGCGGCGAAATGGTGCCCGTAGAGCACCCGCCGGTCCATCGGCATGTAGTCCTTGCCGTTCTCCAGGATCTCGGCGGGCGTGGCCAGGTCGTCGCGAGGTTTGGTGATCTTGCGTTCGATGAACCTGGCGTAGAACCGATACGCGATGACGTAGGTGGACACCGCGGCGATCACGATCCACACCGCGTTCACCGATTCGCCGCGCGAGATGGCGAGCACCGCCCAAGCTATGGCGCCGAGCACGCCGATCCCGGCGAAGATCAATTTCTTGGCCGGAGTGATCGGGGACTTGTCGACCACGCCGACGGGCGGCAGATCGGGATCGGTCCGCAGATATTCGATTGTCGCCATCGGCCTACTCTCCTGTGAAACGCGCAGGATCTTGCTGAAACACGTGACAACGTATCCGATCGGAGTTCGCCGTCGTGCCGATTCCGGACGCCAGGCGGGCACCGTGAAATATTGTTCATGTGTCGGCCGTCACCATGTGATTGCCGAACGTATGCTGCCATGCGGTTCGAGGAGCTCCACATCCGCCCTGGGAGGAGGGCTGCGTTGCGTGCGAATCCCGTCGCCCGGGTCCGTCGCCGGACGCTGCTCGGGTCGGCGCTGGCCGCCGGGCTGCTGGCAGGCGGCGGATGCGGTTCCGACGACGACGCGTTGACCTTCTTCTTCCAGGCCAGACCGGAAGAGGCGCGGGTGCGGCTGAAGATCATCGACGAGTTCCGGAAACTGCACCCGGAGATCAAGATTCGCACCATCATGTCGGGGCCGGACCCGCTGCAGCAGATGCTCACCTACTGCGCGGGCGGCAAGTGCCCGGACGTGCTGATGGCCTGGGAGCTGCTGTATTCCGGGCTGGCCGAGCGCGGTGTACTCCTGGACCTGAACGCGCTGCTGCATCGCGATCCGCAATACGCGGCCCAGCTCCGCGCCGACAGCTACCCGGCGCTGTACGACACCTTCGGCTACGCGGGTGGGCAGTACGCGTTGCCCGAACAGTGGTCGGGGATATTCCTGTACTACAACCGGCGACTGTTCGAAGAGGCTGGGATCAGCCCGCCCGTGCGCTGGCGCGACGCCTGGTCGTTCGATGAGTTCCTGGCTGCCGCTGCCGCGTTGACCAGGCATGACTCGTCCGGCCGGACCAGGTGGGGCTTCGCCGACGCCTGGGTGCCGTACTTCTCGGCGGCCTGCTTCGGCATGAACAACGGGGCCGAGTGGTTCTCACCGTCGGTGAATCCGACCAGGACCAACCTCGGCGATCCGCGGTTCGCCGAAGGGTTCCAGTTCTACGCCGACCTCGCCGTACGTCATCGCGTGGCGCCGAAAGCCGCCGACACGCTCTCGGTTTCAGCGCCCGATCTGTTCCGGCGGGGCCGGGCGGCGATGGCACTGGGCGGGCACTGGCTGTATTCCGAATTCGCCGGACACGACGATCTCCCCATCGACGTCACGGTGCTGCCGGTCGGCCCGCGGGGCGGTCCCGGCGCCGTCACCGACGTCGGCAGCACCGGGCTGGCCATCGCCGCGGACAGTCCACGCATCGAACAGGCGTGGGAGTTCGTGAAGTTCGCGACCGGGCCGGTAGGGCAGGCGATCATCGCAGCGTCCGGGCTGTTCGTGCCGGTGCTGAAGTCGGCCATGAGTTCGCCGGGTTTCGCCGCCGCGCACCGTGAGGTCCGCAATCTCGAGGTGTTCACCGACGGCCCGGCCAGTTCCCGGCCGCTGCCGGTGACCCCGGCGTGGGGCAAAGTGTCGGCCTTGCTCGAGCGCGGCTCCAACCGAGTGTTGCGCGGCGCCGCCACCGCCGCGTCCTTGGACGGGCGTTTCGCCGCCGACGTCGACGCGCTGCTGGACACGCCATGAGCCGGGCACGGCCGTCGCAAACCGCGGGCAAAGACCTCGGCGGCGTTTCGTCCCGTCTGGCCCGGCGTCGGGAGCGTGCCGGTTGGGCATTCGTCGCGCCCAATGTGGCGGCCGTGGCGATTTTCTTGTTGTTTCCGCTGGCCTTTTCGCTCTATCTGAGTTTTCATTCGTGGGACTTGTTCAGCCCCATGCGTTTTGTCGGTCTGGACAACTATCGGCGGCTGTTCGGATCCGATCCGTTGTTTCTCATCGCCGTGCGCAACACGGCCGTTTTCACGGTGCTGACCTTGGTGCCCACGGTGACGATCGGACTCGCCGTCGCCGCTGCGCTGAATCGAAAGCTGGCCGGTATCGGGATCTTTCGGACGATCGCGTTCCTGCCGCTGGTCGCGTCGGCGGTCGCGATGGCGGTGGTGTGGCGGTTCCTGTTCACCGACGACGGGTTGCTGAACCTCGCGCTCGGCTGGATCGGCATCGACGCCGTGCCCTGGCTGACCGACCCCGATTGGGCGCTGGTCTCGCTCAGCATCGTCACCGTGTGGAAGAGCGTGCCCTTCGCGACGGTCATCCTGCTCGCCGCGATGCAGGGAGTGCCGGAAACGCTCTACGAGGCCGCGAAGATCGACGGGGCCGGGGCGCTGCGGCGGTTCTTCGCGATCACCGTGCCGTTGATCCGGGGGCCGCTGTCGTTCGTCTTCATCATCACGATCATCAACTCGGTGCAGGCATTCGACCAGGCCTACGCGCTGACCGGCGGTAACGGCGGTCCGGAGACCGGGACCTATCTGCTGGGGATCATGGTGTTCCAGAACGCGTTCGGCTTCTACGAGGTGGGCTACGCCTCCGCGCTGGCCTGGGTGATCTTCGCGATGCTGTTCGTGCTGACGCTGGTGCAACTGCGGATGGCCCGGCGGTCGGAGGTGGAACAGTGAACACCTACGAGGTGGTGCGACGCGCGCTGCCGGTCCGGCGTGATCGCGCGATCGTCGCGTCCAGCCGGGTAGACCGCGCGATCGTGCGGCGGGTGGTTCGCGGGACCGTGCTGTACGCCGTGCTGGCCGGCATCGCGTGGTGCGCGCTGCTGCCGATCCTGTGGGCCGTGTCCGGCTCGCTGAAGCGGGACG
This sequence comes from Nocardia gipuzkoensis, assembly GCF_021183645.1. NCBI lineage: Bacteria > Bacillati > Actinomycetota > Actinomycetes > Mycobacteriales > Nocardiaceae > Nocardia > Nocardia gipuzkoensis. The sequence continues at coordinate 4,173,185 of NZ_CP089225.1, forward strand.
GGGAAATCGCCGACGCCGCGTTTCTCCCGCAGCGGCCGCAGTGGTCGAACTACGGCAAGGTCTTCGATCTGCTGCCGATGGGGCGAATGCTGCTCAACACCACGATCTACGCGGTGTGCGTCACGGCGGGGCAGGTTTTCTTCTGCTCACTGGCCGGTTACGCGTTCGCGCGCTTGCGTTTTCGCGGGCGCGACATGCTGTTCCTCGCCTATCTCGCGACGCTGATGGTGCCGCTGACCGTCACGGTGATCCCGCAGTTCCTGCTGATGCGGGCGTTCGGCTGGGTGGACACCCCGTGGGCGATGATCGTGCCCGGACTGTTCGGCAGCGCGTTCGGCACGTACCTGATGCGGCAGTTCTTCCGTACGCTGCCCGAGGAACTGGAGGAGGCCGCCATCCTCGACGGCTGCTCCACCTGGCAGGTCTACTGGCGGGTCCTGCTGCCGCACACCCGTCCCGCGCTGATGGTGCTCGCCGTGCTCACTTGGATCACGGTGTGGAACGACTTCCTCTGGCCTTTGGTGATGATCCAGCGCGAGGACGTCGCCACCGCGACACTGGGCCTGGTCCGGCTGCAAGGCCAGTACCACACCCAGTGGCCGATCCTCATGGCCGCCGCGGTCGTCATCCTGCTTCCGCTGCTGGTGATCTACGCGATCGCCCAGCGAGCGTTCATCCGCGGCATCGCGATGTCGGGGCTGGGTGGTCGTTAGTCGGTCGAACCCCAGTAGGTGCCGAAGCTCCACAGGTTGCCCTCGGGGTCGCGGACGGTGAAGCCGCGCGAGCCGTAGTCCTCGTCGCGCAGGTCACGGACAACTTCCGCACCGGCGGCGGTCGCTCGGGTGAACAAGGCGTCCGGCTCCTCGCAGACCAGGTAGACCGAGTCGGTGCCGGTCGGGCGGGTGCCGAACGGTCCGTCGTCCTTGCCCGCCGAGCCGAACATGACGCCGCCGCCCAGCGGCCAGCGCAGTTCCGCGTGCTCGACGATCGACGGATCGTCCTCGCGGGCGTAGAGCGCGGCCTCCCGGAAGCCGAACGCCTCGACCAGGAAGGTGGCCATGGCGCGGGCATCGCGGAAGGTCAGGGTGGGCCAGACGGCGGTGCGGGTGCTGATTTCTGTCGGATTCGTCATGCGTCGATCGTCATCCGGCGGACTCGTCGGCGGCTTGGACAGATGGAACCTCCTCGGCCAGCCAGCCGGTCGGACTGGTTCCGGCGAGGTCGGCGAAGTCGCGATCCAAATGGGCCTGGTCGTAGTACCCGCACGTGGCGGCCACCTGAGCGATCGTGATGTACGAAGGCGTCTGCGCGAGCATGCGCCGCGCCCGCTCGAAACGGGTGATCCGAGCGGCGAGCTTCGGGCTCAGACCGAACTCACGACTGAACCGGCGCGTCAGATGCTGCCTGCTCCACCCGATCTCCTCGGCCAGCGGGCCGATCGCGATGCCGCCGCCCGAACCGACCACACTGCGCCAAGCCCAGGTGAGTTCGGGACCGACCGAGCGATCCGGATCGGCGAGCCCCGAAAGCACCTGATCGCAGGTGGCGAAACGAGCAGGCCAGGTCGGCGCGGATTGCAGCCGCTCCCACAACTCCCGGCCTGCGGGGCCGACGACATCCGAGAATTCGACCGACGTGTCCCACAGCGCCGCCGCGGGGATGCCGAACAAGGTGCGGCAACCGAGCGGCGTCAGCGCCACGGCCACGCCCTCTTGGCGGCCGTCGTGCGCGATCAGCGCCGTGCTCGCCTGCAGGCCGCTCAGCACGCACCGGTAGTTCTGCGGAGCCTGTCGCGGATCGGTCTGCTCCACGACGTCGATCGTGGGGCCGATCGCGACGATGAACGTCATGTGCCGCGAGGGCAGCCCGCGATGGATCCCCGCCGCGAACCCGGACATGCGATACCCGAGGTAGCGGTCGATGAACGCCGCGAGCGCGGGTGCCGGACGCGCCGTCACCACTTCCGTGGTCGGCTCCATACGGGTCACGCTACGCCAGGAGACCGACATGTGGCCCGCCGTGAGGTCGATCAGTTCGCCACGTTGACGTGCTTGTGAATCGCCGATCCGTCGGTGGCCGGGTCGAGCAGGCAGCCGGCTCGGTCGTCGGCCGCGATACGGATACCGAACAGTACGTTCCGCTCGACCGCGGTGCGGACGCGGCACCAGCGCCGGTTGAATCCGCTCGCGAATCGGCACGGACCCTGGTTCGTAGTCTCGGGCAGTGGGCGCGGCGGGTGCGTCGATCGTGACGGCGAACGCTTGCCGGGGCGCCTCTCCGCCGGCGCCAGGGGACGGTGAGATGTACCACTACAGCGTGTAGTTGACTGGGGTCACCGGCCTGGATCCGGTTACCGTTGCGCCTCCTAACGATTTCTGGAGGTGTGATGCGGCGGGTGCAGTACGAGCGCAGCGGTGGTCCCGAGGTGCTCGAGCTCGTCTCGGTCGAGGTCCCGGCGCCCGGGCCGGGTGAGCTCCTGGTCCGCGTCGAGGCGGTCGGGGTGACCCTGCCGGTCGTGCGGAAGGTGCGTGAGCAGCGCGAACCGATCGCTTTGGGCGGGGAGGTCGCCGGCGAGGTGGTCGCGGTAGGTGAGGGCGTGGACCGGTACGCGCCGGGCTACCGCGTGACCGGCCTGGTGTTCGACCACGGCTACGCCGACTACGCCCTGCTCTCGGCGGCCATGGCCTCGCCGATCCCCGACGGAGCGTCGGCCGTCGACGCCGTCGCGCTGGTGCGCAGCGGCTTGGTGGCGCTCGGTGCGCTCGACGCCGCGTCTCCCGCGGAGGGCGAGTCCGCCCTGATCACCGCCGCCGCGAGCGGCGTGGGCCACCTCGCGCTCCAGCTGGCGCGGGTGCGCGGCGCCGCACGGGTGGTCGGCGCGGTGTCGGATCTCGCCAAGGCCGAGTTCGTACAAAAGCTCGGAGCCGACGAGGTGGTCGAGTACGGCAGGCAGTCGTGGGGCGCTCCCGCCGACTACGTGCTCGACGCGGTGGGCGGCGACCTGCTCTCTCCCGCGCTCGCGGCCCTCGCCCCCGGCGGCAGGCTGGTCGCCTACAGCTCCGGCGGCGGCACCATCCAGGCATACGACCTGCTCGTCGGCGCGAAATCGGTGATCGGCTTCCAGCTGGCCCGCATCGCGCAAGGACAGCCCGACCTCTACGAGCACTGGCGCCAAGAGCTGTGGCAATACTTCGCCTCCGGCCAGCTCCGCCCCGCCGTCCACGCCGAATTCCCGCTCGAGGAAGCCGCCGCCGCGCACGCCGTCATCGAAGCCCGCGCCAATCTCGGCAAGGTAGTCCTCATTCCCTGAGGGAGTACCGCGAGTGGCACATGGTCGCGGCAAAGTGCGAGAAGACCCCTCCACCGTGTGCCACCCCTCGGAGGTGTGGAGGGGTGCGCCACGGTTCAATTCTCAGTACCGATGCGGCGTGATTGTGAACCGGGTGATGTCGGCGTTCGGGTCGCGAGCGCGTGTCCTGGTTCGGCGAGACGTCCGCGCTGGTGTGGACGGGGCGGGCGCGGGGGAGGGGAGTCGGTGCGCCGCGTAGACTCTGTTCCTCGTGAGTCTCACCCTCGGAATCGTCGGCCTGCCCAACGTCGGAAAGTCGACGCTGTTCAACGCGTTGACCAAGAACGACGTGCTCGCCGCGAACTACCCGTTCGCGACCATCGAGCCCAACGTCGGCGTGGTTCCGCTGCCCGACCCGCGGCTCAACAAGCTGGCCGAGATCTTCTCCTCCGAGCGGATCGTGCCCGCCACCGTGTCGTTCGTCGACATCGCGGGCATCGTGAAGGGTGCTTCCGAGGGCGCGGGTCTGGGCAACAAGTTCCTCGCCAACATCCGCGAGGCCGACGCCATCTGCCAGGTGGTGCGGGTGTTCGCCGATGACGACGTGGTGCACGTCGACGGTCGCGTCGACCCCAGCGCCGACATCGAGGTGATCGAGACCGAACTCATCCTCGCCGACCTGCAGACCCTGGAGAAGGCGGTCGTGCGGTTGGAGAAGGAAGCCAAGGTCAAGAAAGACCGCAAGCCGGTCGCCGACGCCGCCAAGGCCGCGCAGGAGATCCTCGACAGCGGCACCACCCTGTTCGCCGCGGCCGACAAGGTCGACACCGAGCTGCTGAAGGAACTTTCGCTGCTCACCACCAAGCCCTTCCTCTACGTCTTCAACGCCGACGAGTCGGTGCTCACCGACGAAGCGAAGGTCGCCGAGCTGAAAGCGTCCGTCGCCCCGGCCGATTCGGTCTTCCTCGACGCCAAGGTGGAAGCCGAACTCCTCGAACTCGACGAGGAATCCGCCATCGAACTCCTCGAATCCATCGGCCAAACCGAACCCGGCCTGCACGCCCTCGCCCGCGCCGGCTTCCGCACCCTGGGCCTGCAGACCTACCTCACCGCAGGCCCGAAAGAAGCCCGCGCCTGGACCATCCACCAGGGCGACACCGCCCCCAAGGCCGCAGGCGTCATCCACACCGACTTCGAACGCGGCTTCATCAAGGCCGAAGTCGTCGCCTTCGACGACCTGGTCGAAGCAGGTTCCATGGCCGCAGCTAAAGCCGCGGGCAAGGTGCGCATGGAAGGCAAGGACTACGTCATGGCCGACGGCGACGTTGTCGAGTTCCGCAGCGGATTAGCGTCTGCGAAGAAGTAGGCCTCAAAGTGACGAACCTGCTGGTCAAGCCGTAGCTGGAGCCCCTCCTGATCGCCGGAGCCATGCGTTCGAGTGCTCGGTCTGTTTGCTGAGACACGCCGGTCAGCGGCACATGAGTGCACTCGTTCGGGGGCAGCAATCTGCAGCAGAGAGGGACAGGGGTCGAGACCGCCCTCGACGACCTTGCAGTGCTTTGCGCGAACTGCCACGTGATGATCCGCCCTCCCAAGCACAATAGCTGTCCCTTGATCGACTACTCGCGGTGCTCGTCCGGCCTACACGAAGCTTCGCCTCGGTTCAACTGACCCTGCCGCCCGGTCATGCTCCGCTAAGCATTAACCAGCACAATGGAGGTTGGATGTTCGAACAGCGTGATCGGTGGCTTGAGGAACTCAACGAGTACACCGGACGGAAGGATTCCATCACCTGCACGGCAGGTCGTATGCCATTAACCGCGATCGTCGACGAAATCACCAATGCCTGCGCAGATGCGCGCGAGCACACTGGACAGCAGATACGCGACTGGCAGTCGATGGCCTCCGACCTCAGCGAAGCCGTCGATTGGATCGGGCCAAAGCTGGATTCACTTGTCGCCTCCAAAGCGACGGCTGTTCATCAAACAATCACGAAGCAACTTCTGGTAACCAAGAATGGAAAAGTGCGCCTCGACGACAGCATACGGCCCGTGGTCGCCGGACAGGTCGGTAAGCTGGCCGCGGCCCTAAAACCGGATGACGCGCTCGCCGCAGCGTGGAATGACCTGGTGGAAGCCTGTCGCGACATCGACTACGCCAAGTACCCACAAGAGCGAGTCGCCTACCTTCGAGACACGCTGGTCGGGTTGAGTGAGTTGCGCCGGCAAGGGCGTTGGTTTTGGAGCCCGATGTCAACCGCAGTAAAGGTTCTGTTTGGATACGCCAGCAGCGTCAGAGATGCGCAACATCAGCTGGGTGACACGGTCGACCCAACCACATGGGCCGATATCGATAAATCTACAACGTTGACCGATAGCGAACTTGTCACCCTGGCCGAACGCTGCATTGTGCAAACTCCCTCGACTGGGGATTATGTGGTGTGGTTTCGTCTTCACCCGGCGTTTGTTAAGAGCTACGAATGCCTTACCCATGGCTCGGTCACGTTCTACGACGCACAGCAGCTTGCCAGCGCACTCTGCGACCACGAGCGGGCGAGGGAGACGTTCTCCGTCGTGCCGGAGGAGTTGCTGACTGACGAGATCCGCGAATTCCACCTGTCAGGCGAAACGGATGAGTTCGCAGGATTCGAATACGCTCCCCAGCTCGTCTACGCCAGGGTGACCGTTGATAGGGTCGAACGCCACCGCGCCGTAGAAATGGCTCGGCTGTACTTGGACACGGTGCTTGCGGTGGCTGGAGTTCCTGAGCAGATGTGGGAGGTCCTCGATGGCACGTTGCTTTTCGGCGACCATTCTTACAGTCCGCGGCCGGTCGATTGGGGGCCGAAGCGTCCGATGCCCGATCCCGTGTTCTTCGAAAACGACTTCTTCTCCCACAATCTTCGCGAGATGACTGCCGACAGCTTTCTGATAACCCACGAAGGTGCACAGCAACTACAGCCAGTCCTCGCACTACTTGCTGCGCTCAAGAGTGTGCCTCGGGAAGACCCGCAGGCGATTGTGATGGCCGCAGTCAGGGCCATCGAACATTGCAACACATGGGTTGCTCCTCTTGGGGGGTACCGTTGGTACGCGTTTGCCGAGGAGTACCTGTTCGATGAGTACGCCGTCACAGCGTTGGGGAGACGTGTCGGACGCGACGTTTTTGCCGCTGTGATCAAGTACAGGCCGGACCATACTCCTGGTGCGGTGGAAGATCCCGCTCTGCGGGCGATTAAGCGAGACATTGAAGACTCAGGCTGGAGCTCGCGCATTGATCTACGGAAATCCCTGCCACATGTTGGCACGTTGAGGAATATCTACGCGAAGCACTGGCTGATTCGCCAGCTAAGCGAAACCGACGATATTCTCCGATCGACGACAGCGCTCGGAAGTTCCTTCGACGCCGAGTTTCGCCTACTCGATGCTCGGGTGAATCGGTTGACACGATCCCGCAACGCAGCGATACATGGGGGAACCCTATCTACCGCGGCATGCGAAAGCATCGCGGATTTCGCCCTGATGATGGGGCGGAACGCGCTGAACACTGTAATCCGGGCGATTGTCACCGGCGAAGAAGTGAGCACTTACGCGACACGTCAGCGAGACCAATACCGCCTGAGGATCGATAACCTCAGGCAGGGCGGCGATTTGAGGAACCTGTTTTCGCCGTAGCCTGAAATCATAGTCGGACAACTCGAACTGGCCCTGTTCGGTGGTGGCATGCACCCATAAGGGGGAGCTTCACCGCCGTAGTTCGGGGTCAGAACCAATGATCGATGTCAAGTGGGTCGAGGCCGTAGCGGAGTAGCCTCACCGTCGAAAAGCAAGTGACCTGCGGGCAAACCGGCAGCGCGCAGGCTCATTGAGTCCGTCCGGTCTCCTGGGGGCTCCATTGTGTATCGACCATCCGCGGTGGCCGGTTCGATCAGCGCGGTATTCGGCATGCGCGGATATTCGGAGCACAGACGGATCTCAGCCAGGCGCTATGGCTCACTCCAGAGGAACTACAGGCAGTAGTCTTTGATCAGGAACGCACCTCGGGCGCCTGACCGTCCGGTCGGAGCCAAGCGGTCGCAGGACATCTTCGGCGACTCTGTCTCCTCCTGTCGCGTGCTGAGGTGATTCGGTTCCGGAACGCGAGTCAGGGGTGAGCAGGTTGTTTGACGTGCGGATATTCGACGGCGCAGTGGTCGAGTTCCGCTTCAACGTCTGACGGCATCAGCGGTCCGCTTGTTCGCGTTCATCGCGGCGGTTCGCGTCAATGGTTCACGTACCAGCTCGGCGCCAACGGATGACAGAAGTGCGCAGAGTACCCGCACATTCAGGCCCCGCGATATCCGGCATCGCGGGGGTGTTCGGCTCGTTGCGGCTGGACTGTTGATGGCTCAAGGTAGGCGCGTTGGCGGCTGTTGGCGCGTCGGTCGGCTGTCGGCCGACTGCCCGCTAGGCCGGACGGATCCGCCCGGCCGGACTTCGACCGCCGCCGACTACCTCAACGGGCCAGGAAGTGTTGAATCTCTGGGGCAAAGTGTCTTTCAGGCGAACCGAAAGAAGAGAACCGTGCCCGGATAGTGGAAAAGGTTGTTCGGCAAGAGCCCAGGGTGCGTTCCGCCCGGCTACACCGCGGAGATGGCCCGGATCAACGCTCAGTTCGACGAGTTCAGCCGTATGGCGCGGCAGGCCGAGGCCGAACTGCGGGCCAATCCCTATCACCCCGACCCGAGCGAGAATCCCGCCATCGAATCCGCCCTGCGTGCCGCACGGCCGGAAGCATGGCAGCGACTGTGGTCCGCCGTCGATGAAGTCCTCGCCGAGGACCCGCAGTCCCACGGGGTTCGGAAGTTCGAGAACCATGACGGCTCCCTATGCATGCCCTATGTCGTCTACAGCGATGCGGTCCTTCGAATGACCAAGGCCCTGCACGGCGTCGGTTGTATGGTCAGCTTCCCGTATATGAAATGGGACTTCACGCGTGCTTACCCGGGCGGTCTGGGCTTGGATACCGCCCCGGTCGCCGACGCCGCGCGCGTGGTCACCGTCGTGGTAGGTGCCGAGCGCTTCAGCGATGGCACAATTCTGGCCGCGCTGGGGGACGGTACCCTGGCGTCCGCTCTGCAACGGCTGCGGACCTGGTACGAGCAGCAAGCGAACCCTTGACCCAAGATTCCGAAGGAGTTGCGGTGCGGCCCCGCAACGACTTCACACGCGCACGTGCCGAAGGGCAGCCTGGCGAGGTCTTGCCTTAGCACCCCTTGCGGGATCGCTACAACCCGCTCGACCGAGATGATCTTCTCAGCCTGCGGCCCGGATCTGGGTCAGGAATTCGTGGTTGGTTTCGGTTTGTCGGAGGCCGGTCAGCAGTAGTTCGATCGCTTGCCGTGGGTCGCGGCCCGCGAGGGTCTTTCGCAGGGACTGAGTGGCGGTGAGTTCATCGGGGGAGAGGAGCAGTTCCTCTTTGCGTGTGCTCGAGCGGTCGATGTCGATCGCGGGGAACAGGCGGCGGTCGGCGAGGTGCCGATCGAGTTTCAATTCGGCGTTACCGGTTCCCTTGTATTCCTCGAAGATCACGGTGTCGGCGAGCGAGCCGGTTTCGACCAGGGCGCTGGCGATGATGGTCAGTGAGCCGCCGTTCTCGATATTGCGCGCGGCGCCGAGAAATTTCTTCGGTGGCGCGAGCGCCCCGGCGTCGACGCCGCCGGAGAGGATGCGGCCGGAACCGGCGGCCGCCAGGTTGTAGGCGCGGGCGAGCCGGGTCAGCGAGTCCAGCAGTACGACCACGTCGCGGCCCGTTTCGACGAGGCGTTTGGCGTGTTCGATGGCCAATTCGGCGAGCGCGATGTGTTCGTGGGCCGGCTGGTCGAAGGTCGCGGCGGCGACCTCGGCCGGCACCGTGCGGGACAGGTCGGTCACCTCTTCCGGACGTTCCCCCACCAGTACCAGCATCAGCTGGCATTCGGGATGATTCTTGGCGATGCCGTGTGCGATGGACTGCAGCACGGACGTTTTACCCGCCTTGGGCGGTGCGACCACCAAAGCGCGCTGGCCCTTACCGATCGGCATGACCAGATCGGTGACGCGCGTGGTCAGCTCATGCGGCTCGGTCTCCAGCCGCAAGCGGTCCTGGGGATAGATGGGGACCAAGTCGGAAAAGTGCGGTCGCGACTTGGCATTGCCGGGCGGCAGGCCGTTGATGCTGTCGACTCGGATCAGCGGCGCGAGTGTGGCGCCATCGCGTGCGGGTCCGACTGTGCCGGTGACGATATCGCCACGGCGAAGTCCGTGCTCGCGGATCAAACGCGGCGGCACGTGGGCGTCGCTGGGTCCGGGCAGATAGCCGTCGACGTGCAGCGAGGCGTGGTTGGGGGTGATGTCGAGGATGCCGGTGACCGACGTCGTCCGGCTCTCTCCAGTTGTCGTACGAATAGTGTTGTCCTGCATGGTTTCTTCTCCTGAGGCTTGTTATGGGTGCGGCGGGCCGCCGTGAATGCCGCCTGCTGGGAATGGCGCTCGCTGCACGTGCCGACGTGACGTGTGGCTGGAATCCGTCCAGCCCGGACACTGGGCCGGGTGCGCGGCATGCGAGACCGCCGTGGCGAATGGGACTCTTGTGGGAGGGAGTTGTCACCTGCATCCACAAGATGGAGACCGCACCTACAGTAGCGGCACTGGGAACAACACGCAATAGCGCCCGTTTGTTCCACGTCGCCGACCGGCTGACGCCCCGGCGGATCAACCTCTGGGCATCGCGGTTACTCGGCAGGCTGATGGAGCGGATGCTCCTCTTTCCGTTTTCAATCTATAGCGCACCGGGGGGCTTGCGGCAAGGCCCGGGGTATGCCGCAGAATCGCTGACCGTCGCAATAACCAGTGGAAATGGGAGTACCGAGTGACGGATACCGATGTGATCATCGTGGGCGCGGGCCCGACGGGTCTGATGCTGGCCGGTGAACTGCGCCTGGCCGGTGTGCGTCCGCTGGTGCTGGAGCGGCATCCGCAGCCCCGCGACACCCCGAAGGCCAGCGGTCTCGGCGGGCGGATCCTGGATTTGCTGTGCTACCGAGGCCTGCTGGACCGATTCGAGGCGGCCAGCAGCGACCCCAACCTGGCTCCCCGATTTCCGTTCGGCAATATCTATTTGGACTTCACACACCTGGCAGATCCGCCGATGCGGGCGTTGCCGATCCCACAGCTGGAAATCGAGCGACTGCTCGATGAACGTGCCCGTGAACTCGGCGCCGACATCCGTCGCGGACACGACGTGGTCGGGGTGAGCCAGGACGACGCCACGGTGACCGTAGACGTGCGTGGGCCGGACGGGCCGTACCAGGTGACCGCCCGATATCTGGTGGGTTGCGACGGCGGGCGCAGCCAGGTTCGCGACATGGCCGGAATCGCGTTCTCCGGCACTACGTATCCAGAGGTCAACAGACTCGGCCAGGTCGCCGTGCACGATTCGGTGACTGTGCTCGACAACGGCGACATCGACGTCCCCGGAGTGGGCAGGATCCAGACGGGTTTCACGCGAACGGATCGCGGTGTGTTCGCGTTCGCGGTCAACTCCGGGGTCATGTTCCTGCAAACCACCGAGGACGAGCCCGACGAATACGACGACGACGAGCCGCTGACCTCGGCCGAGCTCGCGGACAGTGCTCGCCGCGTGCTCGGCGCGGAGCTTCCGTTGGGCGAACCGACTCGGCTGACGCGCTACACCTTCAAGGACCGGCAGGCCGAACGTTACCGCGAGGGGCGAATCCTGGTGGCCGGTGATGCGGCCCACCTGTTCCCCGCCACCGGCACTGCGCTCAACGTCGGCATGCTCGACACGGTCAACCTTGCCTGGAAGCTGGGTGCCGACATCCACGGCTGGGCGCCGACCGGCCTGCTGGACACCTATCACGACGAGCGCCACTTCGCCGGGGCACGGGCACGACTGCAGACCCGAGCTCAGGTGGCACTGCGGCGCGGGCAAGACCCGGCTGCCGAAGCGCTTCGGCAGGTCTTCCAGGAACTGCTCCTCGACGAGCCGGCATTGCGCCGGATGGGCGCCCTGGTAGGCCACACCGACATTCGCTATCCGATGCCGGGCTCCGACCACCACGTTTTGGCCGGTACCTTCGCGCCCGACCTCACCCTGCACACCGATCAGGGCATCACCAGCGTCGCGGAACTCATGCGGACCGCACGGCCTGTCCTGCTCGACCTCGCTGACCGTGCGGACCTGCGCGAGATCGCCCGAGGCTGGCAGCATCGGATCGACATCCGCACCGCCAAGACCGACAGCCGACCAGCCGACGCACTGCTGATCCGCCCGGACGCCCACATCGCCTGGGCCGCACCCATCGACGAATCCGCGGACACCGCCGGGCTCGCGCTGCGGGAAGCGCTGTCGTCCTGGTTCGGCGCACCCTCGAAATGACGGTGCCGATCACCGTTCGGCGATCCTGAGCGGCCGACCGGCTCCCGCCACGCGAATGCGGTGATTGCGGCTATCGCCTCATCGGGGCGATAGCCGCAGTTTCGCCGAGCCTTGAAAGTTACTCCCAGTGTCGGGAATGGGCGATTCCCCGCTGAGCGATACTCGGTGGTGTCGCAGTGGCAGGCCGCATAGGGCCTGATGAGGGTTGTCAGGCGTGAGGTGATGATGGCGGTGTTCGCAGGTCGGCAGCCGACCAGGTTTCGGGTGCCGCGATGAGCCCCGAACGCTGGGTGGTGAAACTGGAGCCGCCCGCCGGCGTGCGCCCCGGGTTCGTCGGGCTCCTCGAGGCGGCGCAGGAGGCGATTCAGACCTCCGCGGATCTGCTGGCGACGGGCTCGCCTTCGCAGGCGCCGGATCTGTTGAAGCTACTGCGTGATGAGAAGCTCGTCACCGGTGACGAGAACAAGTCCGTCATGGCCGATGGTTACTCCGACCGCGCGCAAGAGTTTCGCGATATCAAGGATGAAATCCACAAGCAGGACAGCAACGTCGACCTGTCCGCCTACGGCGCCTACGACATCTCGACCGGCGCTTTCGCGGCGATCAAACAGCACGTCAAGGATCTGCAGTTCGCCCTGAGCGAGCCGAAACCGAGCCCCGGCAAGGAATTCATCGACCGCGACATCGAAATGCGGCTGGCCAACACCGTGCTGAACACGGTCGACAAGGTGAACGACGAGATCGAGAAAGCCAACGACAAAGTCCAGACCCACGCGAACGACATCACTGGCTCCACCCCGGCATACACTCCGGCGTCCGCGGGCAGCAACTACGTGCCGAGCAACTACATGCAGCGCAGCTACTCGCCCGGCCCGAGCTTCGTGCCCGCCGCGACGACCGCCGACTACGCCCGCTACCAGGGCAACGTCTCGGTCGACGCCGCCATCGAGGGCGCGCTCGACGCACTCGGTATCACCGATCCGGTAGCCCGCGAACACTGGAAGCGCGGCTATCAGGTGCTGATCGAACGGGAATCGAACGGAAACCCCAACGCCGTCAACAACTGGGACAGCAACGCCGCCGCAGGGAAGGCATCCAGGGGGCTTACCCAGACCATCCCTGGCACCTTCTCGGCCTATCACGTGGCCGGAACGTCCAACAACATTCACGATCCGGTGGCCAATGTCGCCGCCAGTATGAACTATGTCATGGAACGATACGACGTCTCCCGAGACGGCCACGACCTGCAGGCGAAGGTCCAGCAGGCCGATCCGAACCGTTCGCCGAAAGGCTACTGAGCGACGATCGCGTGGGAAGATCCGCATCGTGGCCCGAGCTCTGTGCTGGGCGGTTCGTCCCGTCACCCGGCGGCGGACTCCGGCCGGGCTCGTTTGCTCGTCGGGTCGAACGGATTTCGATGACGGGTTATCTTTTCGGTCTGGGCCGGGTCGGTCGTCCGGTTCGGCGGAAGTGGTCGACGGCCGAGGCAGCTATGGCGCGCTGCGTCTGGAACACTCGATCGTCGGAAAGGTTCTTTGCTGATGTTCCGTCGTTTCACGACCCAGGCGCCCACTGGGGCGCCGCCGGTGGATGAGCTGGTGGCCGGCGCACTGCCGGATCGGGTGCAGATCGCGCATGAGCGGTTGGCCCACCAGGACGATCCGGCGCTGCTCGAAGCATTGTCGGAGCGTGAGCTCGCCGCCTCCCGCGAGTTGGCCGAGCTCGTGCGCGACTACGAGCGCCATGAGAAACGGGCGCGCATCCAGGCGGCCGCCGACGCCGCGGAGCGGGTGCGGCGCACGGCCGCCGAGCTGGCCGAACGCGAGGCCGCCGACCTGCTTCGGGCGGCGCAGGCGATCGGTGAGCAGCGCCACAGCAGTAGCCCGCACGCGAAAGTCGCTCGCCTGCACCAGCGCAAGCCGCGGGTGCTGGGGCTGCTCGCCGGTGTGGTCGCGTTCTCGATGCTGTTCTCCGCGGTCACGGTGCAGCAGAACATCGCGCCGACCGGCGGCGCGGCCAATCCGATGTTCTGGCTGTCCTACGGCCTGGAAGCCCTGATCAGTGCGGTGCTCGTCGCGCTGATGCTGTCCACCGGGGATACCGCCGAGTGGGGTGTGATCGATCGGCTGTGGCAGGTCTACACCGTCGAGGGCGTCCTGCTGACGGCGAGTATCGCGCTGAACACGTTCCCGTACTTCCGGGTAGGCGACCTGGCCGGGATCGGGATCCACGCGATCGCGCCGATCATGATCGGCGTCGCGCTCGTCACCCACCGGCTCGTCGCGGAGCGATACGGGCGCGCGATCGAACAGGCGACCGCCGCCGTACCGGACCACGAAGATCTCCAGGAGCGGCTGGCGGCGCTCACTCAGGTCGGCGGAGCCGGAAACCAGATACTGCCGAGCATTCTCATGGAGCCGCCGGCGGTCGCTCACCACGAACCTGCCACGCAGCAGCCTGCCTCGAACGCTGAGAGCGCCGCCGTCTCCGCGCAGCCCGCCGAAGCGCGGTCGCAGGAAGGGGGCACAGCGGTGCAGCCCGCTCCCGAAACCGTCGCGCCTGCCGCCGATCCGGCGCCCGAACTCACGGAACTGTGGCTGGCCACGACGCCGTTTCCGGCGATCGAACGGCCCGTTGCCGAGAACGGCGCCCAAGCGCCTGCCGAGGCCACTGCGGACGAGGCTGTTCTGGACGCACGGTTGGCGGCGGCGGTGCGCCAGACGCTCGACCGGATCCGGTTCAGCAGGCAGCCGGAGTCGCCCGAGCAGCCGGGGGAGCGCCCCGCCGCTGCCGTGCCCGAACCGAGCCCCGCTGGATTCGCGGAGACGGCAGACGCGCAGGGTGCGCGCGGAGAGGTCGCCGAGGCGCACCCTGACGTGGCGGAGGCGGTTACCGTGCGCGCGCCCGCCGAGGAGCACGCCGTGCGCTCGGAGACTGCCGAGACGCACTCCCAGCCGGAGGCCCGTACGCTGGAGCCGATCGGTGCGGGCGTGGCCCAGCACTACGTGCCCAGCTCGGACGACCACGATCGCCCGGCGCGGATGGAAAAGGTCATACCGGTCGTGGCCGCGGACATGTCACCGATCGCGTCCGAACCCGATGACACGACCGTTGCGGCAGCGCCGCGCGCGACCGGAGAACCTCAGCTCACCATTCGATAGGCCGCGATCTCAGCCCTGAGCCTGCAGACTCCACGTACGCCCGTCCGGGTCGCGCACCGTCATTTCCTTGGTGCCGTAATGGGTTGCCTCGAAGGGCGTGACGACGTCGAGGTCGCTGTTCGGCTGGAACGCGTCGGCGTCGGTGACGGTCAGGACCAGCTGTGTCCGGGGCGTCCGGTTGTTCGGGATCTCCGCGATGAAGACGTAGGGCCCGTCGCCGTTGCGGAACAGGCCGGAGTTGTGGTCGGTAGTGAATTCCGGCTCGTAGCCGAGGGCTTGGAAGAACCGCGCCGTCTTTCCCCAGTTGTGCGTCTCCACGTGCACGCCCTCGATGCCCTTCGTCGTCACAGCGAATCTCCTTCGGTCGGATCGTTGTCTCGGGGGTCCGCGAGGTAGGCGCGCAACGCGTCCGCCACCAGCGCGGACAAGGACGTGCCCGACTCGATGGCGCGGAATTTCACCTGCTTGATCAGTCCGATCGGCAGATACACGTTGAACTGCTTCACTTCCTCGTCGCCCACGAGCCGATGCTAGCATGCTAGCAAGCTAGCTGAGCAAGACCGTTCCCGGTCGACCCGATGGCGGAATGGACGTAGCGTCGAATTCGTGAAAGTTCCCGCACACCTGCCCGCCACCGCGGGCGAGCTGCGTTCGGCCGGCTACCTGCCGCGTGGCGTGAAGACCGAGATCCGCGAGAACCTGCTCGCCCTGCTGGCTTCCGGCGCCGACCCGTGGCCCGGCATCGTCGGGTTCGAACGAACGGTCGTGCCGCAACTGGAGCGCGCGCTGCTCGCCGGGCACGACGTCGTACTGCTCGGCGAGCGCGGCCAGGGAAAGACCCGGCTGCTGCGTTCCCTGGTCGGCTTGCTGGACGAGTGGACACCCGTGATCGCGGGCGCCGAGTTGGGCGAACACCCGCTCGATCCGATCAGCCCGGCGGGGCGGCGGCTGGCGGACGAACTGGGCGACGATCTGCCCGTCGCGTGGCGGCATCGCTCGCAGCGGTACGCGGAGAAGCTCGCCACGCCGGACACCTCGGTCGGCGACCTGATCGGTGACGTCGACCCGGTCAAGGTGGCCGAAGGGCGCAGTCTCGGCGACCCGGAGACCATCCATTTCGGGCTGGTGCCCCGCGCGCATCGTGGCATCGTGGCGATCAACGAGCTGCCCGACCTCGCCGAACGCATCCAGGTCGCGCTGCTGAACGTCATGGAGGAACGCGACATCCAGGTCCGCGGCTACACGCTGCGCCTGCCCTTGGACGTTCTGCTGGTCGCCACCGCCAACCCGGAGGACTACACCAACCGCGGCCGGATCATCACGCCGCTGAAGGACCGGTTCGGCGCGGAGATCCGCACGCACTACCCGCTCAGCGTCGAGGCCGAAGTGGCTCTGGTCCGTCAGGAAGCCGAGCTGGTGGCCGAGGTGGGCGATCCGCTGATCGAGGTGCTCGCTCGTTTCGTGCGGCAGTTGCGCGAGTCGTCCGCGATCGATCAGCGGTCCGGCGTCTCCGCGCGGTTCGCCGTCGCCGCCGCCGAAACGGTGGCCGCGGCGGCGTTGCGCAGATCGGCCGTCACCGGCGAGCGTCCTGCGGTCGCGCGTCCGGTCGACCTGGAATCCGTGCCCGCGGTGCTGCGCGGCAAGCTGGAGTTCGAGTCCGGCGAAGAGGGCCGGGAACAGGAGCACCTCACCCACCTGCTGCGCCGCTCGTTCTCCGAGACGGCGCGGGCCTTGCTCGGCGGTCTGAACCTGCGGCCGCTGGCCGAGGCGGTCGGCGACGGGCACCTGGTCACCACCGGTGAACGCGTGCCCGGCGAGGACGTGCTCTCGGCACTGCCCGAGCTGCCGATCCTGCACGAGGTCGCCGGACGGCTCGGCGTCGACGCGGCCGATCCGCCGCCCCGGATCGCCTCGGCCGTCGAATTCGCGTTGGAGGCGCTCTACCTGGCCCGCCAGATCGCGAAGGACTCCGACGACGGCACGGCGGTGTACGGACGATGACCGCCGCGGTTCCCGGCGAGGCGTCGTGACGACGCCCGACCGCTACTCCTACGGCCCCTACCACGACGGGCCCGACCCCTTGGCGCCTCCGCTCGACCTGCGGGAGGCCCTGGACCGGATCGGTCGCGAGGTGATGGAGGGCAGCTCGCCGCGCAACGCCCTGCAAGAGCTGTTGCGCCGTGGCACCCGCACCATGCCGGGGCTGGAGGAGCTGACGCGCAAGCTGTGGCAGCGCCGCGCGGAGATCTCCCGGCGCCACCGGCTCGACGGCACCTTGCAGCAGGTCCGCGAACTGCTGGAACAGGCACTGGAAGCCGAGCGCGGCGCCCTGTTCCCCGACCCCTCCGACGCCGCCAGGTTCGCCGAGGCGCAGCTGGACGCGCTGCCGTCGAGCACGGCCGCCGCCGTCACCGAACTCGCCGAGTACCGCTGGCGGTCGGAAACCGGCCGCGAGAACTACCAGAAGATCCGCGATCTGCTCGGCCGCGAATTGCTCGAATCACGCTTCCAAGGCATGAAACAGGCCTTGCGGAACACCACGCCGCAGGACGTCGAGCGGGTCGGTCGGATGATGTCCGACCTCAACGACCTGCTCGCCGCCCACGCGCGCGGTGAGGACACCGAGCAGCGGTTCGCCGAGTTCATGGCCGAGCACGGCGAGTTCTTCCCGGAGAACCCGCGCGACACCGAGGAATTGATCGACGCGCTCGCCGCCCGCGCCGCCGCGGCGCAGCGGATGATGAATTCGATGTCCGAGCAGCAGCGCGCGGAGCTGTCGGAGCTGATCGGCCAAGCGTTCGGCGACCCCGGGATGGCCCAGCAAGTCGCCGCGCTGGATGCGCATCTGCGAGCGCTGCGCCCTAGCGAGGACTGGGATTCCGGGCGGCCCTTCCGCGGCGAGGACCCGCTGGGACTCGGCGCCGGCGCGCAGGCTCTGCAGGATCTCGCCGAACTCGACGCACTCGCCGAGCAACTCGGGCAGACCTACGCCGGTGCGCGGCTGGAGGATATCGACCTGGAGGCGTTGACGCGCCATCTCGGCGCGGAGGCCGGCGTGGACGCGGCGCGGCTGGCCGAGTTGGAGCGCGAATTGCGCAGGCAAGGCGTCTTCGAGCGGACGCAGGACGGCTCACTGCGATTGACGCCCAAGGCTTTGCGGCGGCTCGGCGAGGTGGCGCTGCGCGATGTCGTCGGGCAGTTGCGATCCCGGCGTGGTGAACGGGACACGGCCAGGGCCGGTGCGGCGGGCGAGCCGACAGGCGGGTCAAGGGCATGGCGATTCGGCGACACCGAGCCGTGGGACGTATCGCGCACTGTGCGCAACGCCGTGTTGCGGTCGGCGTCGACGGGCAGCCGCCAGGTGACGCTGGAGGTGTCCGATGTCGAGATCATGGAGACCGAGCAGCGGTCCAGGGCCGCCGTCGCGCTGTGCGTGGACACGTCCTGGTCGATGGTGCAGGACGGGAGATGGGTGCCGATGAAGCGCACCGCCCTCGCGCTGCACCACCTGATCGGCACCCGGTTCCGCTCCGACGCGCTGAGCGTGATCACCTTCGGCAGGCACGCCACGACCGTCGACATCGGCGAACTGACCGCGCTGGAAGGGGTGTGGGAGCAGGGCACCAATCTGCACCACGCGCTGCTGTTGGCGGCGGCGCACCTGCGCAGGCATCCGGACGCGGTGCCGGTGGTGCTCGTCGTCACCGATGGTGAGCCGACGGCGCATCTGGAGCCGGATGGCGAGGCGTATTTCAACTGGCCGCCGGAGCCGCGCACGCTGGCCGTGACCATGGCGCAGGTCGACGCCTTGGCCAAGCTGGGCGCGTCGGTGACGGTGTTCATGCTCGGCGACGACCCGCGCCTGGCCGCGTTCGTCGACCTGGTGGCCCGTCGCAGCGGCGGTCGCGTAGTGGCGCCGGACCTGGACGGTCTCGGCGCCGCCGTGGTGAGCGACTACCTGCGCGGCAGGCGCTGAAGTTCGCACTCGCCGGGTAGCGGCGTCGGCGACGGACGGTGCGTCCACCGCACGGAGCGGATGCGCCGGACGGGGAGGTCGATCGGCTCTACACTGAGCGGGTGGTTCTTCGCCGGCTCGTCGCAGTGTCCTTGTTCGCCTTGGTGACTCCGCTCGGCGTGGCCGCCTGCACGACGGAAGGCCCTGGTACGAAGACCGATTGCGCCGTGAGCGGTTGCACGGTGACCTTCGCCCGCGGTGTGGACGCCCGAGCGAGCATCCTGGGCATCGAAGCGAAACTCATTGCCGTGAACGGCAACCTGGTCACCCTGTCGGTGGGTGGTCAGGAGGTCACCGTCCCGGTCGGGGAGACCCAGTCCGCCGACGGGAGCACCGTTACGGTGCAGGAGGTCACCGACGACAAGGTCGTGGTCAAGATCTCCACCGGTATCACCGGCGGCTGACCTCTCGTCGCCCAGCGGCGCGGCCGAATCCGCGTTCGTATCCGCTGTTGCCGATCTTGTAATTGCTGCGCGGTCACTGTCGGTCGCGCGGGCCCCTCGTGTAGGGCCGTGGCGCTCAGCCGGAAGCTTCCCGCGCTCGTTTCGTTCAGGCGGCGCATGGCCGTGCCTGAATGGTCGCAGTCGTGCCGCGTAAGTGGCACCGGAGCAGTCGAGTGGCCGTATCGAGGACTTATTGTGGCCGGATCCGGTGCGCCGCCACGGAAAACCGACGGGTATTGAATACCAAAAGGTATTGAATACCGAAAGGTATAATTCCACGCTGCCAGGGAAAATAATTTTTACCGGAAATTTCTCCCTGATTTGCTGTACAGCCCGCGGCGCCCGTGTGTAGCGTCTGGAAACCGTAAACCCCTCCCATGACAAGTGGTGGCGCGTGATCGGTATCGACGGCTCTCTGAAACGCATCATGGATATTCCGGGTGCGCGCAGTGTGACGCTGGTGGACGGCGCGAGCGGTCTGGCGATCGCCGCGGACGGCAGGCACGACCTCGTGGACGAGCACGAAGACGCCGCGGCCACAACGGATGTGGTGCGCGCGGTGCTCGCCTGCCCGGCGTTGTCCACCGACGGCGACGATGTCACCGAGATCATCGTCTGCGGGACCCGCGGATATCACCTGCTGAACCTGGTGAACGGCGATTTCGACGGACGGCTTTTCGTGCACGTGCTGTTCGACGAGGACACCGGGAATCTGGCGATGGCGCGATACCAGCTCCGCGGAATTCTCGATGAAATGGCCGAGGACGGCGATGAGCCCTGAACTCGCGGTCGAATTGCGGCGGCTGGAGCAGGAAGGACGTACGGGGGTGCTGCACGCGGGCGACGGTGCGTTTCATCTCGCCGAAGGCGCGATCGTTTCCGCCGACTGCATGCGCACCACCGGGCTGGACCGGCTGGTCGTCGAGGCGGGGGTGGCGACCGCCGAGGACTGGCGGCGCGCCGGGTCGGGCGATCCAGGTCGTGTGCTGGGGCGGCCACAGCTGGAAACGCTCGCGATGCTGTCGGTTTTCGATGCCGCCTACTTCTTGCTGGCCACGCCCGCCGTTCCGGAATTCCGGCCCGCGCCACCGCACTGGCTCGCCCCCGTCTGCCACATCACGCCCCGGGCGCTCGTCCAGGAGTGCGCGCGGCGCGGCGATCCGGAATCCGGGCCGTGGCCCGCGGATCTGGTCGATCGCGTCCCGGTCGTCCCGGTTCGCCGGGTGCGGCGACGGCGCGTGATGCTCACCGGGGGGCAGGCCGAGGTGCTGGCCGCCGCCGACGCCCAGCGCAGCGTCGCGGGGATCGGCCGTGAGCTCGGCCGCACCACCTATGGATGTCTGGTCGCGGTGCGGGATCTGACCGCGGCGGGGCTGATCGAGCCGCCCGGCGCGACGTCGGCGCGCATGGCGGTCGAGCCCGCGGTGCTCGCGCCGGTGACCGCCGAGCCCGTAGCGGTCGCGCGCGCCCTCGCCGAGCCGGGTCGGCTTCCGCGACGTCGTGGGCGGCACTCGGCGCCGGTCCCCGTCGCCGATCGTTCGGAGCCGCCGGACCGCGACCTGCTCGTCCGCCTGCAAGCGGCTTTGGAGGAGCTCGCGTGACCGCGCGGAAGAAACTGCTCGGCGATTTGATGGGAAGGTTGACCAAGGTGGCGATGTCCGGACCCGAACCGAACGCGGCGGTGCTCACGGAACTGAAGGCGCTGCGCGATCGGGTCCCGCGGCTGACCGGCGCGCTGGTGGCGTCCAACGACGGGCTGCTGGTCGCCCACGATCTGCCGCCGCAGATCGAGCCCAACGGAATGGCCGCGATGGCCGCCTCGCAGCTGTCGCTCTCGCACCGGTTGGCCAGCACCGCGCACGGCGGCGGGTTCAGCGAGGTCGTGGT
Source organism: Nocardia gipuzkoensis (assembly GCF_021183645.1). Taxonomy (NCBI): domain Bacteria; kingdom Bacillati; phylum Actinomycetota; class Actinomycetes; order Mycobacteriales; family Nocardiaceae; genus Nocardia; species Nocardia gipuzkoensis. The sequence continues at coordinate 4,194,398 of NZ_CP089225.1, forward strand.
GCACGGCACCGGCGGGCACGTGGTGATCTACGCGGCCGGCTGGACCTCGCTGACCGTCTTGGCCGCCCCCGAGGTGAACATCGGCAGGCTGCATCTGGAATCCCGCCCGGCGGCCCGCGCGATCGCCGACTTGCTGACGCCGGTAGCGACCGACGCGGGAAGCGAACAAGCAACGAAAACCTATTGAAAGGAACAGATATGTCCAATATGGATCTGGCGCTCAAAGACATGATGGTGATCGACGGCGCGATCGGCGCGGCCGTGGTCGACTACAACAGCGGCATGGCGCTGGGCATGCTCGGCAGTTCCAAGTCCCTGGATCTCCAGGTCGCGGGCGCCGGCAACACCGAGGTGGTGCGCGCCAAGATGCGCACCATGGACCAACTGGGTCTCAAGGAGGACATCGAGGACATCCTCATCACGTTGTCCAGCCAGTACCACATCATCCGGCCGATGACCGGCCGCAAGTCCAAGGGCCTGTTCCTCTACCTGGCGCTGGACCGGGGCCGGGCGAACCTGGCGATGGCCAGGCACCGCCTGAAGGGCATCGAGGAGGAACTGGAGGTCTGACCGGCGATCGTGCCGACTTGACCTAAACCTTTGTTCAGGCTCGAGGCTGTTCCCGTATCGAAACATATCGAAGGGAATGCGCCATGCCGGACAATCCGATCCAGCTCGCCGTCATCATCGGCAGTACTCGTGCGGGCCGCTTCGGCCCGACCGTCGCGAAATGGTTCGCGGCACGCGCCGACCGGCACGATGACGTCAGCGTCGACGTCATCGATCTGGCCGAAACGCCGCTGCCGGACCGTCTTTCCCACCGTCCCGAACCCGAGGCGGCGCGGGCGCTGGCCGCGATCGGCCCCCGGCTGGCCGCGGCGGACGCTTTCGTCGTCGTGACACCCGAGTACAACCACAGCTATCCGGCGCCGGTCAAGAACGCCATCGACTGGCATTACACCGAATGGCGGGCCAAGCCGGTGGGATTCGTCTCCTACGGCGGCATCTCCGGCGGCTTGCGTGCGGTGGAGCACCTCAGGCACGTCTTCGCCGAACTGCACGCGGTTACCGTGCGCGACACGGTGAGCTTCCACGACGCGGGCAGGCGATTCGATGCCGCGGGACAGCCGACGGATCCGGAAATGCCGGTCGCCGCCGCCGATCAACTGCTCGGCCAGCTGGTCTGGTGGGGCCGGGCGCTGCGGTCGGCCCGCGCCGAACATCCCTATACCGCGTGACGCTTGCGAGGTTCGGCTCGTCTCGACGGGGCGGGCGCAGGGGATCGGGCGATAGAAGCTGAAGTCGGCGATCGGAAGCACCTGCGCGTCGGCGAAGCCCGCGTCGCGGGCGTAGCGGCGCAGGATGGCGTGGCGCATAACGGTGCCGGTGGCGGCCGAGCCGGGAACGGCGCGGCCGTCGGGCAGGCAGATCAGCAGGCAATTCCCCCGCCCGGTAGGAGGATCCGGCGTACGCTGTGCGGCGACGAAAGGACTCCACGATGCGAAAAATGCTCGCGGCGTTGGTGATCGCCGGTTCGTTCATGGCGGGGGGAACGGCGATCGCGCAGGCGAATCCGCCGTCGCAGCCGCCGACTCCCCTGTGCCTGGTGGTCGGCGGAGCCATCTGGGTGGTGCGCAACAGCATCGACCCCTATGGCCTGTCGCAGGAGCCGCTCGCGGTCGCATTGCGTAACGCGCACCGGCAGGTCTGCGGCGGCTAGCCGGACTACGTCAGGCGCTGCCACCGCTTCTTCCCCCACCTGCGCAATCCAGGGCTGACGATCAGAGCGGGCAGGAGCAGAACGAGCCCGATCAGGGTCAGGTAGACGACGAGTTCGCTCACGATCTGCACGACCGTGGGGAGGGCGAAGGGAACGGCCAGCACTCCCAGGGCAATCGACAGTGGATACGCACCCGCCTGAGCCGCGGTGACGGCGGCGAAGACCAGTCCGCCCGCCAGAAGTAGACCGACCAGTGCGACCAGGTAGTTGTTCCACCACGCGGTTCCCGTCGGCCGATGCCTCTCTCGCATGGGCGGAGCCTAGCGCCGCGCTCCCGGCAAGAGGGGCAAATCGTCGGCATCCGGTTCGATCGGCGGCACAACGGCCGCACGCGGTTTGCCGTCGCGGGTGTTGAGCCATGCTCCGGCGAACATCAGTGCGGCGCCGAGCGCTTGGACGGGCGCGATGGATTCGCCGAGCAGTACCCACGCACAGGCGAGGCCGAAGGCGGGAACCAGGAACATCGCGGAGGCGGCGGTCGCCGGACCGACCTCGCCGACCGCGCGATAGTAGAGGACGTACGCCAGCGCGGTCGGCAGGACGCCGAGATACGCCTGGTTGAGCCAAAACCCGGGACCGAGCTCGGACCATGCCACGCCGGACAGGTGCGGCAGCGCGACCACGCCCAGCGCCAAAGCGCCGGTGGCCGTGGCATAGACGGTGACGGCCGGGGCCGCGAGGCGGGCCAGCACCGGGGCGCCGAGCATGGTGTAGCACGCCCAGCACGCGGCCGCAGCGAGGAAGAGGAGGTCACCGAGCAGCCGGTGGCCACCGCCGGACGGAATGCCGAGAAAGAAGACGGCGCCGCCGCAGACCGCTACGGCGATCCCGACGGCGCGCGCGACGGGCAGCCGGGTGCGAGTCAGCGCGGCCGTGACGGCGACGGTGATGACCGGCGCCGCCATCGGCACGATCACACTGCCGTCCGCAGCGGGCGCCATGGCCAGTCCGAGGAAGAAAAGGAAGTTGTAGCCGAACACGCCGACCAGCCCGAGCGCCGCCACACGTCCGAAGTCCCGTACCGCGATCCTGGGCATACGCAGGGCGACGAGCAGAACGACGGCGCCGAGGAAGAAGCGGAGGAATCCCGCCACCTCGTGCGGGATCTCCTGAATCGCGAGTTTCGAGCACGCGAAGGCGCTGCCCCATAACGCCATGACCACAATGAGCAACAATCGGATACGCACGGATCCGATCCTGCTGACTTACCGCCTCGCGGTCTTGAACGCTGGTGCGCGGCGCACAATGGGACGGTGGCCGACGGTGAGTGGGTGCGGTACCGGCGAATGCCGAACCGCCCGGTGGAACTGATGCACGCGCACTTCGAGCGGCACGTCTATCACTCGCACAGCCACGAGACCTACTCCTTCGGCTTCACCGAGTTCGGTGCGCAGAGCTTCGATTGCCGCGGCGCCGCGCGGACCAGCGCGGCGGGCATGGTGATGGCGTTCAACCCGGACGAGCCGCACAACGGCCACAGCACCACCGAGCAGGGCTTCACCTACTCGATCGTGCACATCGGCACCGAGTTGGTCACCGACGTGCTGTCCGATCAGGCGGGCCGTCCGACCGGGCTGCCCCTGTTCGCCGACCCGGTGCTGCGCGATCCGGTGCTCACCTCGGCGCTCCGTCGCCTCTGCGCCGGCCTGACCGGCCCGGCCACCGCACTCGCCGCCGACGAGGCGCTGGCCGCTTCGGTCGCGGCGCTGGTGCAGCGCGGGGCGCGCCGACCCCGGGTTCGCTCGACGGCCCGGCCGGACGCGGCCGTCGCCCGTCGCGTGCGCGTCGTCCTCGACGACCGCTATCTCGACCCGCTCTCCATGGACGACCTGGTCGAGGCGAGCGGTGCGAGCCGGTTCGCGCTGTATCGCGCGTTCCGGGCGAATTACGGCCTCGCGCCGAGCGATTACCAGCGCCTGCTGCGTTTGCGCGCGGCCAGGCGCCTGATCGCGGCGGGCCGCCCGGTCGCCGAAGCGGCCACCGCCGCCGGTTTCGCCGACCAAGCCCATCTCACCCGGTGGTTCCGGCGTTGCTACGGCATCACCCCTGGCGTGTACGCCGCGGCGTGACCGCTCGATCCGGTCTCACTCCAGCCCCTGCGGGCGGGGCCAGGGGTTGTCCTCTCGGTCTTCGACCGACTGGTTGAAGCGCGCGATGAGCCTGCTGAACTGATCGACGTCGGCGTCGCTCCATTCGGCTACCACCGCGCCGATACCCTGGCGGCTCTGCTTGCGGTCGGAGGCCAGGAAGTCCAATCCCTTGGCGCTGGCGCGGATCTTGCGGGCGATGCCGCCGTCGGGGTCGGGCACCCGGTCGACCAACCCCTGTTTGAGCATGGCCCCGACCTGACGGTTGATCGTGGAAATGTCCAACCGGAACGCTTCGGACAGCTCGCGCAGGCTCAGCGGGTGGTCCAGTTCCAGCCTGGTCAGGATCAGGTATGCCGAGCGGTCGAGCCGGAAGCCGGGACGGCGTAGCAGTGCGGCCGGGAAGTGCCTGGACAGCAGCGAGAGTTCGAAGGCGAGGCGGGTCAGCGCTGCGCTGTCGCCTGGGCCGAAATCGGACATGCCCCACTATGTCGCGCGTATCACGCCGAGATCAAATTGTGCACCATGCACATGATATGTACCGTACATATGTGACTGTGGCTGCCGACGCGTCCTCGACCGTCTCTGGTTCCGGCGATCGGCGCGGGCCTGCGCCGGCCCTGCTCATCGCGACGCTCGGCATGGTCGGTGTCGTCGTCTCGCTGATGCAGACGCTCGTCATTCCGATCATTCCGTCGCTGCCCGCCCTGTTGCACACCTCGGCGTCCAATGCCTCCTGGGTCGTCACGGCCACACTGCTGGCGGGCGCGGTGGCGACCCCGATCAGCGGCCGTCTCGGCGACATGTTCGGCAAGCGCCGCATCTTGTTCGCGAATCTGCTTCTGCTGGTGGCCGGTTCGGTGGTCTGCGCGTCGTTCTCCACGCTGCTGCCCGAGATCGTGGGACGCTCCCTGCAAGGTGCGGCGGTCGGGGCCATTCCATTGGGCATCAGCATCATGCGGGACGAATTGCCCGCCGAGCGGGTGGGTTCCGCGATGGCGATCATGAGCGCCACGCTCGGCGTCGGCGGCGCGATCGGTCTGCCGGTCGCGGCGGCCATCGCGCAGAACGCGGACTGGCACGTGCTGTTCTGGACGTCGGCCGGGCTCGGCGTCGTCTGCGCCGCACTGGTCTTCGCGTTCGTGCCGGAGTCGCCGGTACGAACGCCCGCCCGGTTCGATTTCGGCGGCGCGATCGGGCTGTCGGTCGCGCTGCTCGCGTTGCTGGTGGCGATCACCAAGGGCGCGGATTGGGGCTGGGCCGGCGCGCCGATCCTGATCCTGTTCGCGGTTTCGGTCGTGGTGTTCCTCGGCTGGGGCGCTTTCGAATTGCGCCAGCGCTCGCCGCTGGTGGACCTGCGGGTATCGGCGCGCCCGAGAGTGCTGTTCACCAATGTCGCCTCGATCGCCGTGGGATTCTCGCTCTACGGCATGTCGCTGACCTTCCCGCAGTTGCTGATGGCGCCGGAGCAGACCGGATACGGCTTCGGGCTGTCCATGGTCAGCGCGGGATTGGCGCTGGCGCCGACCGGTTTCGTCATGATGCTGCTCTCCCCGGTGTCGGCGCGGCTGTCGGCGAGCCGGGGACCGAAGGTCACCCTCGCGCTCGGGTCGTCGGTGATCGCGGTCGGCTACCTGTGCGCGGTGGTCCTGATGAACAGCGTCTGGGAGATCATGCTCGCCTCGATGATCGTCGCGGGCGGTGTCGGTCTGGCGTACGCGGCGATGCCCGCGCTGATCATGGGCGCGGTGCCGATCACCGAGACCGCGGCGGCCAACGGCTTGAACTCGCTGATGCGCTCGATCGGCACCTCGACCTCGGCGGCGGTGATGAGCGTGGTGCTCGCGCACATGACCATCCAGTTCGGCCCGCACCTGCTGCCCTCGCGCGAGGGGTTCCACACCACCTTCCTCATCGCGATGGCGGCGGCGCTGGCCGCGATCGCGATGACCGCGCTGATCCCGATGCGGAAGACGGCCGACGCGGCGACCACCACCGGGCATTCCTGACGTCGTCCTCGGAATCAGGCGTTCGCGACGGCAGCGGTGTACCGGCGGCCGAGGGTGCGGATGTGGGCGACGAGTTCCGGGGGGCCGTCGACGCGGAAGTCCATCATCAGCATGGACAGGTAGATGGCGATCGTCTCCAGTGCGTCCGCACCCGTGTAGAGGACGCAGGTGTCCGCGTCCACTGCCTCGACCACCCCGACGGCGGGGTTGATCCGGGCCACGACGGTCTCGGCGGGCGCGAGCACGGTGACCCGCGCCTGCACCTTCCACCCCGTGGTGGCGATGTGGCGCATGACGAAAGCGACCAGATCGTCGTCGGGGAGTGAGCGGGCGGCGAAGCGGCGGGAACTGGGCTCGGCGCGAAGGACCGCGGCCAGCGCGATCGCGCGCCAGGAGTGGTCTGCCAAGCTGTAGGCGACCAGGTACCAGCGGCGCTGCCAGTTGATCAGCCGGTACGGCTCGATCTCGACGGAGGATCCGGCTCCGGCTTCCGCGATCCGGACCGTCGCACCGTCGCGGATGGCGCCGGCCAGGGTGGTGAGCACCGCGGCGGGAACCGGCGCGTCCGGCTCCCGCGATCCGGTCGTGGCCGGGCCGATCGCCGTCGCTTCGCGCAGCGCGGACACTTTGCGCTGCAAGCGTTTCGGCAGGATCTGATCCAGCTTTCCCAGAGCTTTCGCGACGTGCTCGACGATGTCCGCGATGCCGGTGGAGCCGTCCTCGGCGAGCCCGACCGCGACCGCGACGGCCACCGCCTCGTCGTCGTCGAGCAGCAGGGGTGGCATGGTCGTGCCGCGCCCGAGCCGATAGCCGCCGATCGCGCCGCGTGCGGCGTGCACCGGGTAGCCGAGCTCGCGCAGACGCTGGATGTCGTGGCGCAGCGTGCGATCGGTGACGCCGAGGCGTTCGGCGAGTTCGCGCCCGGTGTGCGCGCGGTCTTGGAGCAGCGCCAGCAACCGCAGCAGACGCGTCGTGGTCGACGCCACTTTTTCCTCCTCGGCCTATTAGGAACAGAAATAGCCTAATTGCCGCATAGCCTGATGTCAGTAGCAAGAACGAAGCGAAAGGCTCCGACATGAACGCCACCTCCACCGCCCTGCAGACCGTCTGGCGCGATGTGCTCACCGACTCCTACCGCGCGCTGGAGACCGTGGTCGCGGGCGTCGGCGCGGACCAGTGGCACCTGCCCACCCCGTGCTCGGAATGGGATGTGACGCAGGTCGTTCAGCACGCCGCGGGTGATCAGCTGGCCTTCGCCCAGTTCCTCGGTATCGGCGACGGGCCGGCGTACAACCCGTTCGCCCCCTCCGGCGCGATCGACGGGACCGCATCGGACCTGGTGCGCGAGGCCGTCGAGCAGACCTCCGTCGCCTGGGCCACGGTCGACGACGGCACCGAGACCGTGCCGACGCCGCTGCCGCACGGCGCGCTCGCCACCCCGGTCGCCGCGGTCATGTGCGCGCTGGACGCCGCGGTGCACGCCTGGGACATCGCGGTCGCCACCGGCCAGCCCTCGCCGCTGACCGATGAACTGGCCACCCACCTGCTCACCGCGGCCCGCGCCATCCATCCGGCGCCGGGGAGCGGCGCGGCGGCCGAGATCGTAGAACCGTTGCGCCAGTGGGGCGCCTACGCCGCGATCGTGGACGGCCCGGCCGACAGCACCGCCGTCGCGGCCCTGCTGCGCTACCTCGGGCGCGAGCCGCGCGCCTGAGCGCAGGCCGATGGTTTGCCGGTCGCCCCACCCGCGGCGACCGGCAGCCTGTTCGGGTCACACGGTGACCCGGACAGCGACAGGAGTTCATCGCCCCGTTCCAGCGTCTCCTGGTTCATCGGCATGGTGCGACCGTAGGTGTAGCGAGCCGAAGCGTGCTGACCGGGCGCGGGCGTTCCCGGCACTCGCCCGGCCGAATAACCCGTGTACGACGAGGGCTAGCGCGCGGTGACGAAACCCTGCGCGACCATCCAGTCTCGCGCCACATCCGCGGGTTCGCGTCCGTCCACGTCGACCTGCCGGTTCAGCTCGGTGATGGTCTCGTTGGTGAGGCGCTGCGAGATCGGGGTCAGCACGGTGACGACCTGCGGATGCGCCTCGGCGAAACTCGCGCGCATCACCAGCGCCGCGTTGTACTTCGGGAAGAAGCCGCGATCATCCTGCAACAGCGCCAGATTCAGCGCCGGGATGCGTCCGTCGGTGGCGGCGACGGAGCCGAAGCGGCACTGTTTGCCGTCGGCGGTCGCCTGGTAGACCACGGCGTCCTGGACGATCTGCTTGCGCACCTTGCCCGCGTCGATCTCGTATTTGCGGGTCAGGCCGGGGAATCCGTCCTGGCGGACGTTGAATTCGGTGCCGACGCAGATGGACGCGGCGGCCGGGTCGGCGTCGACCAGCCGGGCGTAGTCCGACAGCGTCCGCACGCCGGTCTCCTGCGCGGTCCGGGCGCTCATGACCAGCGCGTAGGTGTTGTTCATCGGCGCCATCGCCGCCCACACCATGCCGTGCTCGGCGCGGTCGGCGTCGCGAACCGCCTCGAACTGGCCGATCTCGTCCGGCACCGGCGTCTCGTTGCCGAGGTAGTTGATCCAGCCGGTGCCGGTGTAGTCGTAGGCGATGTCGATCTGCCCGTGCAGCTGGGCGTCGCGCACGCTGTTGGAGCCCTGGATGTTGGTCAGGTCGCGCACGTCGGCGCCCGCTGCCGAGAGGGCGAACTCGATGAGATACCCGAGGATGTTCTGCTCGGTGAAATCCTTGGAGCCCACCGTGATGCGCACACCTTCGAGCTCGGGCACCGGTCCGATGCTGCCCGGACCCACCCGCAGCGGCACCGCGCCGCCGGATTGCAGCCCGCACGCGGCCACCAGTGCCATACCGAGCGCCAGCGCGAGTGTGCGCCACGCGCGGGTCATCTCAGCCCCCTCGGCCCGAGGAATGCTTCGGCGAGCGCGCCGAGCCAGTCCACCAGCAGGGCCAGTGCCACCGCGAGCACCGCGCCGACCACCAGGGTCACGTTGTCGCGCAGCTTGTAGCCGGTGTCGATCAGGATGCCGAGCCCGCCCGCGCTCACCAGGAACGACAGCGTCGCGGTGCCGACCGCGAGCACCAGCGACGTGCGCAGCCCGGCCAGGATGTAGGGCACCGCGAGCGGGAATTCGATGCGCCGCAGCACCGTCGCCGCCGACATCCCCTGACCGCGGCCCGCGTCGACGAGCGTCCGGTCCACCTGCTGGTAGCCGAGGATGGTGTTGCGCAGTACCGGAAGCAGCGAGTAGAGCGCGATCGGCGCCACGCCGATCCAGAAGCCGGTGGTGCGGGTGGCCAGATAGAACAGCACGATCAGGCCGATGGCCGGTGCGGCCGCGGCCATGTTCGCGATGCCGACGAAAACCGGTGCGAGACGGCGGAATCCCGGCCTGGTGAGCACGGTGCCCAGCGGGACGGCCACCGCGACGACGATCAGCACCACGGTCGCGGTGATCAGCGCGTGCTGCCAGGTGACGGTCGCGACGTTGCCCGCGTTCAGGCTGGCCTGCTGCGTGACGGTGAGGTCGCGGGCGTACGCCCACACCAGCACGCCCGCGGTGAGCGCGAGCACGAGCGCGGGCTGGGCGACCAGCCGGATACGCTCGGCCCTGCGCTGGGCGGCGGGTGACACTGCGGTGGTCATGGCGCGCCGTCCGCCGCGGCGTGGTCGGCGCCGTGCTCGGCGCGCAGGGCCGACAGATGGCCGATCAGGGTGTCGATGGTGATCAGCCCGGCGTACTCGCCACGCGTCCCGGTCACGACCGCGGTCGCGTTCTGGTAGGTCAGCAGTGCCTCGAGCGCGTCCTGCAGAGTCGATTTCAGCGACAACGTCTCCGGCACCGGCGATCCGACGTCGCGCAAGGACGCGGCGTGCGCCAGCTGTTCGGCCGAAACCCACCGGCGTGGGCGGCGCTGAGCGTCCAGCACCAGCGCCCACGGCCAGTCCCGGTCCGCGAGCGCGGTGCGCAGCTGCTCGACCGTGTCCTGCTCGCTCGCGGTGGGGCAGTCGCCGAGTTCGACGTCCCGGACCCGGGTCAGCGTGAGCTGCTTGAGCGAGGCGTCCGCGCCGACGAAACCGGCGACCGTCTCGTCGGCCGGGTCGGCCAGGATCGCCGCGGGCGTGTCGTACTGCAGGATGCGGGATCGGTCACCCAGCACGGCGATGCGGTCGCCGAGCTTGACCGCCTCGGTGAAATCGTGGGTGACGAAGACGATCGTCTTGCCGAGTTCGCCTTGCAGGCGCAGCAGCTCGTCCTGCAGCAGTCCCCGCGTGATCGGATCGACCGCGCCGAACGGTTCGTCCATCAGCAGCACGGGGGGGTCGGCCGCCAGCGCCCTGGCCACGCCGACCCGCTGCTGCTGGCCGCCGGAGAGCTGGCGGGGATAGCGGTCGCGGAAGGTGTCCGGGTCCAGACCGACCAGCTCCAGCATCTCCTCGACCCGTGCCGCGATGCGCCGCCGGTCCCAGCCGATCAGGCCGGGCACGGTCGCGACGTTCTTCGCGATGGTCAGGTGCGGGAACAGGCCCGCCTGCTGGATCGAGTAGCCGATGCCGCGGCGCAACCGGTCGGGATGGATCGTGGCCGCGTCGCGCCCGTCGATGGTGATGGTGCCCGAGGTGGGCTCGATCAGCCGGTTGATCATCCGCATGGTGGTGGTCTTGCCGCAGCCGGACCGGCCGACCAGGACCACGATCTCACCGGCCGGGACGGTCAGCGAGACCTGGTCGACGGCCGGATCGCGCTGTCCCGGATAGTGTTTGGTCACCGAGTCGAGCACGATCTCGACGCCGGAGACGACCGATGCGGCGGCGCCGCTGGTTTCGGTGTCAGTCACGAATTCCCCTCGAGGTGGTGAGCCGTCCGATCAGGACGTAGATCCCGTCGAGCACGAGGGCGAGCACGACGACGAGGATCGTGCCGACCAGAGCCTGCGGCACCGCGTTCGGGCTGCCGAGGCGCGCGAGTCCGGAGAAGATCAGGTTGCCGAGCCCGGGGCCTTTGGCGTAGGCGGCGAGCGCGAGAATCCCCATGATCAGCTGGGTGCTCACCCGCATTCCGGCCAGGATGGCGGGCCAGGCCAGCGGCAGTTCGATCCGGGCGAGTACGCGCAACCGATTCATCCCGACCCCGCGCGCCGCGTCGGTCACGGCTGGGTCCACCGAGGCGAGCCCGATGATGGTGTTGCGCATGATCGGCAGCAGCGCGTACACCACCAGTGCCGTGATCGTCGGTGCGACACCGAGGCCGAGGAACGGGATCAGCAGGCCGAGCAGCGCGAACGACGGCACGGTGAGCACCGCGCCGGCCAAGGCGGAGGCGATCGAGGAGCCGAGCGGGCTGCGGTAGACCAGAATTCCGATCAGCACCGAGACCACCGTGGCCAGCAGCACCGATTGCACCACGGCCGAGACGTGCAGGTATGAGTCGACCAGCAACTGGTGCCGGCGGTGCACGATGAATGTCCACAGCGTGTCCAGGGCCGTACCTCCCCATCGGCTGGTCTCTCCGGAGACTAGCGCGGTTGTCCCGGTGCCGTAAACGATTTCGGCTCGTAAGGGTTGCCCGGCCACGCGGTAGGCGAAACCGATCAAGGTGTCGCCGGGAACTGTTGGGCGCGCTCGCGCGTCGAATTCCATAAGGTCGACATCGGCAGCACAGGACGAATCGGGGGAAAGATGACACAACAGGTGGGAGTGCGACCGGGGCGGTGGATCGCGTTCGCGGTGGTGGTGCTCTGTGTGGCTGCCGCCGGGATCGCGGGCGGCCTGTGGTGGCAGGACCGGGCGGACCACCGGGCCGTCGTAGGCGAGCGCCTCACCGAGTTCCCCGCACTGGACCGTTCGGCGCTCGATGCGGCCCAGGCCGGAATCGTCGCGGTCGCCGAGCGGGAGTTCGCCGATCCGGGTGCCGGCACGAAATACGCGGAAGGCGTCGAGGAGGCGTGGTGCGCCGATTTCGTCAGCTGGGTGCTGCGGGAGGCCGGTGCTCCGCTGGCCAACCCGAATTCGGGCTCCTGGCGGATACCCGGTGTGTACACGTTGCAGGAGTACTACGAAAGCGTCGGCCGGTTCGTCCCCGCGGGGTCGGGTTATCGGCCGCGCACCGGTGACGTACTGCTGTACCGGGAATCCAGCCCGTTCGGGCAGCACACGAACCTGGTCCTGCGAGCCGACGCGGGCCAGGTGACCACGATCGGCGGCAACGAGTACGGCGAGGTCCGAATCCACCGCTTCGCGCTGGACGACGTGCCGGGTGTGGTCGGTTTCGGGCGATTGTGACACTCACCCTCGAACAGCCGCGTCTGTCCGATATGCGGGTGAAACGGCGTGCCGGATAGTCCTAGGATGGAGACGGCGGCGCCCGGCAGCGCCGTCGCCGGTCCCCGCCCTGCTTCCCCCTCATCGGCAGGACGGGGATCTCGGGCACAGCAGCGCGTTCCGGGGCGGGACAAGATCGGTCGCGTACCGTGTCGGGTGTCCATCGAAAGGTGAGGGTTCCGGGACTACTGATGCATCCGACCGACGACGCGGGTAGTGCGCCCGGCTGGATCGACTACGCCGAGTTCGGTGAGCGTTTCGTCATACACGCCGTGAAAGCGGCGCGGATCGAGTCCGCCGTCTCGGGCATGGCGGGCCGCGGCATCACCATCGGCCCGGTCTCGATCGGCCCGGCCGGGCTCGCCGGTTTCGTCGCCGAGGGGAAGGTCGGCACCCCGCGCGTCCTGGACAGTGGTCCACGCGTGGCCTTCGAGGTCACCGTCCCGGTGTCGCTCACGCTGAAGGTGCTGCTCGGTGGCCGGAAGCTGCGCCTGGAGGCCAGGGTCGAAATAGATCTGACCTTGCACGCCCGCACCGCCGAACCCGTGCTCATCATCATCGACATCCCGCCGATCACCCAGCGCGACATCAGCTTCGTCCTGCGCGCCCAAGCGGTGGACTCGGCGTGGGAGTGGCTGCTCGACCCGATCGCGGGCGTTGTGCAGCGGGAGGTCGCCTCCCGGGTCAACGCCATGCTGGCGGATCCGCACACCCGACGCGGCCTGGTGTTCGACGTCGAGGCCATGGTCGCGGGCAAGCACTCGCCGCATCGGGACAAGACCGCGTTCGACTGGATCGGCTACGGCGAGTTCGGTCACCGATTCTTCTCCCGCATCGTGACACGCGAACGGGTGTACGACGTCGTGGAGCGGTTGGCGGGCCGGCCGATCGAGGTCGGACCGCTGCGGACGGGGCCGCGCGCCGGTGTCGTGGTGACCGTCCGCGGCGCGGTCCGGATACCGCGACTGGCGGACCGAGCGGCGGACCCGGTCGCGTTCGCCCTGACCTTGCCGGTGAGCCTGGACATCACCGTGGACGTGCTGAAAGCCAATCGCTATCGCGCCGACCTCGAGGTGCCGCTGATGCTCACCGCCCGCGCCGCCGACCCGTTGCGCGTGGTGATCGACGTACCGCCGCCGAACCCGGCGGACATCCGGATGGAGTTCACCGCGCACGGTGCGCGAGCAGCCGCCCTCGGTGCGCTCGCCGGGATCAAGAAACAGGTGGTGGCACAGGTCGCGGCGGTGATTCGCAAAGAACTGGCCGATCCGGCGATGCGCACCATCGACGTCGCCGCACGCGTCGACGGCGTCGCTTGAGCCTCGGTACGGCGTTTGCTTCCTGTGGCAAATGTGAAACGTGTTTCTCCTGGGTCTAGCGGTTCTGATGTGAATGTGGTGAAATGAGTTCACGTTCGAGGCTCCCGGCGCACATCAGGTATGGGGAAGGTGCGCCGGGCACGCTGCTATCCATATCGGGGTTGCGCGAAGGAGTCCACGATGCGTTCCAGCTCGGTGTCCCGGCGTGATCTGTTCGTCTACGCGGCCGCCGCGGCCGTGGCCGGCGTGACCGCGGCGGCGGCCCCGGCCTCCGCCCGGCCCTCGCTCGGCACCCTGATCGATTACGCGGGCGGCGTGCCCTCGGCCGCGGCGATCCGCGACGCGGGACATCTCGGCGTGATCCGCTACGTGTCCGATCGCAGGCCCGGGGCCGAGTGGATGGCGGGCAAACCGCTACGCTCCGCCGAGGTCGACGACCTCAAAGCGGCGGGTCTGCAGATCGTTTCGTGCTACCAGTTCGGCAAGGGGCCGTCTGCGGACTGGCGCGGCGGGCTGGAGGCGGGCAAGCGGCACGCCGAGCGCGGGCTCGCGCTGCACCGAGCGGCAGGCGGCCCCGACAACGTGCCGATCTACGCGTCCATCGACGACAACCCCTCCCCGGTCGACTTCGCCACCATGATCGCGCCGTACCTGCTGGGCTGGCAGTCTGTGCTCGGCAAGGAGAACACCGGTGTCTACGCGAACACCCCGACCATCGAGCTCGCCCAGGCCGCGGGATTGTGTTCCTGGTACTGGCAGCACAATTGGGGCACCCCGAAGGGTTTCGTGCACCCCACCGCCCATCTGCACCAGTTCGAGATCGACAAACGATCCATCGACGGGGTGGGGATCGATGTGAACAACGTGCTCACGCCCGAATACGGGCAGTGGTGAAACGGAATCCGTCTGCCGACTGCCGTACCGCGCAGAATCCTTGACGTCCCCCACACGCCAGTGGCTGCCGAAACCGGGCCGATAGCGCAGGAGCTACACGCAGAATTCAGGTCCGCAGCCGCGACCGGCCCGGCTCTGGCAGCGGAATTCGTAGTCGCTGCACCGACCTCCAAGTCTCGGAGGTTGCGCGCACGTGACGGTTCCACCGACATCCGATGTCCTCGAGGCGAGAGCCGAGAGAGCTTCCCCCTGTCCACCGGAGTTGTCAGGTCATCGGTCCAGCGGCGTGAATCCCGATCGCTGTGCGCGTCCGGCCGCCAGTCAGTGAGTATCGCGGCACGCATGCCACGTGCCCAGCGCACCTCAACCACGTATTTCGAGCGAAGCGAGAGCGAGCATTGTCCGTTCGCGGCGCGGCTCGCGTCCGAGCGGCCGCCGCGTCCGCGACGAAGTCGCCAGCGGCGGTCGCTCGGACGCGAGCCATAAAGGGGCCGCGAACACGCCGCGCCGAAGGCGCGGCCAAAAATTACGTCTGGCAGTGGCTCATCGGTGCGACGCGCAAGTCGGGTTCGTCGTCCGGGACGACGCGCAGCGACGGGCGGCTGTCCGGCGCTTCGTGGTCGCCGAGCCAGGAGAACAGCGACCACCGGGACACGCCGGAGAACGCGGAGCCGAGGCTGGCGAAGGAGAACGACGAGATCGCCGAGCCGAACGACCCCACCGACCCGATCGACAGCACCGAGCCGACGCTGCCGATGGACAGGATGGAGTAGGCCGATCCGATGGACAGGATCGACCCTTCGGAGCGGATCGACAGGATGGATCGGTGTGAGCGCCTGCTCCGGATCGAATGACCCGGCCGTGTCGAACAGGCCGTGGATTTCGAGTAATCGGTGGTCGCCATAGTTAGCGGTCTACCACAGTCCGGACCGCTCATGGGGCGAGGCGGCGGATCTGTTGGAGGTCTTCGCGGCGAACGACGAGGGCGGCGATCCCGATGGGATCGCCGCCCTCGGCGGGAAGGCTCAGCCTACGGTGAAGAATCCGAGCGTCGGCAGGAACGAGCAGGTCCGCGGCGCGTCGTCACCGGACTTGGTGGTCAGCGAACCGGAGACGACCGCGACGACACGGCCGAAGCCGGTGTCGGCGATCGCGGACAGCGTGGCGGGCCCGTCGGGGTTGATCTTGGCCTCGTCGGTCAGCGGCTGGACGCCGGACTGGCGGGTGTCGAGGTTGAGCCACTGCACCGTCATCGGCGGGTTCTGCACCGGCGTCGGCGACTTGGTGCCGAGGGCGGTGAAGACGAACCCGGTCTGACCGGCCTGCGGTCCCGGCGGCGGCAGCGTGGCCGGGCCGGGCACGGCCAGCGCGGTGCCGACGGAGTCGGAGGTCGGGCCGATGCAGCCCTTGCCGATGGTCGGGTACAGGAACTGCGCGATCACCGGGCCGTCCTGCGGCACCTCGGGGCCACCGCCACCGCTGCCGTCCAGGAAGGTGATGATCCGCTCCAGTGTGGACTTGATCTGCGGCGGCAGGTTCAAGGTGGCCAACAGCCTGCGCGCCTGATCCAGGATGGCCGACTGCGGGCCCGCGATACCGGCGGGGCTCGCGATATCCGCGGGGCCCGCGATGGCGCCGACGATGGCCGGGGCGAGCGCGGCCAGCGCATCCACCGGAACACCTTCGGGAACCATGGGAACGCTGTTCGTTATCGCCGCGGGGGCGGTCGCGGGGGCCGCGATTGCTGTCGTCGGCGCGGCGAGCGTGGCACTCGCCGCGACGGCGAGTGCGGACAATGCGATCCGCGATCCTCGGGTGCGAAGCACTGGTCTGGCCGTCCTTACCTCGGGTACATCTGGGTTCGATTGCTAAAAGCCATCGTTTCGGGGTCACTCTAGGGACATTGCGGCTACGTGTACAGCCGCGGCGTCCGAAAGGCGCCGGGGACGATCAGTGTTAGCAGAACATACCGTGCCCTTGTGTTACTGGTGTGAAAGTTGATGCAAATGTTACCGGTGGTTCAATGGGTGCGCCGACCGCATTCGCGCTGCGGTTAATCTAATCCGTGCCGTCCGCGCTGTCGCCAGAACATCGAAGTCCGGGCGCGCCGAACCGACGCACCGCACCCGAGCCGAAAGCCAGCGATTTGAATCGTCACCTCCGATGGGCTGTGTCGATGCTCGGCCTGTCCGTGCTGGCCCGGCTGCTGTGGATGCTGTTGTCCCCGAATGGGATGAACCTGGTCGACCTGCACGTCTACGTCGGTGGGTCGGCCGCGCTGCTGACCGATCAGCTCTACGACTTCACCTATGCGGAGAAGACGCCGGACTTCCCGCTGCCCTTCACCTATCCGCCGTTCGCGGCGCTGGTCTTCTTCCCGCTGCACTATCTGCCGTTCACGGTGGTCGCGGTGGCGTGGTTGCTGGCCATCGCCGCGGCGCTGTACGCGGTGGTGCACATCGGTTTCGAGCTGATGTTCGGGGCCGAGCGGCTGCGCTCACCGCAGTGGCGGGCCGCAACTGTCGGCTGGACCGCGCTGGGGCTATGGCTGGAGCCGGTGCGAACCACGATGGACTACGGCCAGGTCAATGTGTTCCTGGTGCTCGGCGGGATGCTCGCGGTGCGCAGTTCGCGGTGGTGGATCTCCGGCGGGCTGGTCGGGATCGTCGCGGGCATCAAGCTGACGCCCGCGATCACCGGCCTGTATTTCGTCGCGCGCAGGCGCTGGGGCACCGTGGCGTGGTCGGCGGTGGTTTTCGGCGCGACGGTCGGCGTGAGTTTCCTGATCGCCCCCACCGAGGCGCGCCGATACTTCGGCACGCTGCTCGGGGACGCCGATCGGATCGGCCCGGTGGGCTCGGTGTGGAACCAGTCGTTGCGCGGCGCCCTGAGCCGGATCCTCGGTTACGACGTGGAATCCGGCCCGTGGTGGATCGCGTCCGTGGTCCTGGTCGCGGCGCTGGCATTCCTGGCTTGGCGCGCGCTCGCCCCCGACGACCGGCTCGGCACCCTCATCGTCGTGCAGCTGTTCGGGTTGATGATCTCGCCCATCTCGTGGTCGCATCACTGGGTCTGGTTGCTGCCGACGGTGCTCTGGCTGGTCTACGGCCCGCTGCGCCGAGCGCCCGGCGCGCGGATCGTGGCCGGATACTGGCTGGTGACCATGCTCGTCGGCGTGCCGTGGGTGCTGTCGTTCTTCCAGGACTCGATCTGGACCATCTCCCGCCCGGGCGTGCTGTCCTGGCTCGGCGCCGTCGACGTGCTCGGCGTCGTGGTCTTCTACCTCTGGGTGATCCGCTTCGGGCCCCGGCATGCCCGCTTGGGCCCGCACGAGGAAACGCGCGTACCGACCGAAGGGCCCGCGCGCGCCGCATAAATGCCACCGCCCGCTCGGGCTCGAACGTGATCTTCAGGGCTGGCTCCGGTCCCGGCCACGGCGCGATAACAGCGGAGAAATCCGACTGCCCGCAAGCATGGTGGCCCGACCACCGGTTTCGAGCGGAGCGAGAGCGAGCATGTGCTGTTCGCGGTGCCCGGCTCCTCTCCGAATGGTCGCCCGTTCACCACGATCACCGGTCGACCTGACGATCAGCCGCTCCAAGTCGCCCGCACTATGTGCTGCGCTCGACTACCAACGCGCCCGGCGTACCCCAACTCCAGGTTTCGAGCGAAGCGAGACCGAGCATGCGCCGTTCGCGGCCCGGCTCGCGTCCGCGACGCAGTCGCCAGCGGCGGCCGCTCCGACGCGAGCCACCCGGGGGCCGCGAACACGCCGCGACGAAGTCGCGGCGAATTCAACACAACCGATCTATCTCGTGAGCCAGGGCGACGTCGAGCGCGGTGAGCCCGCCCGCGGAATGGGTGGACAGACTGAAGGTGACTTTGCGCCAGCGGATGTCGATGTCGGGGTGGTGATCGGCCTCCTCCGCGGCCTCGGCGACCCGGCGCACGAGTTCGATGCCCGCGGGAAAGGTGGGCGCTTGGACAGTGCGGACCAGGTTGTCCCCTGATCTGGTCCAGTCCGGCAGTTCGGTGAGGGCCTCGGCGATCTCGGTATCGGAAAGCAGTGTCTGCTGGGCCATAACACTCCTTACTACTCACCTCGGGCCGCCCCGGAAAGGGGGGCGGCGGGGGTCAGGCTGCGCGCGCTTGCTTGAGTGCCTTCTTCAGATCCTTGCCGGTGACTCCGGCTGCTTCGCACTTCTTCATCCGCATGATGACCACGGGGCACTTCAAGCAGCGCGTCTTCTTCCGACAGCACTTCTTCTTCGGTTTCAGGCTCGAAACCTTCTTTGCTTTGACCTTGCCCACGGCGGTTAGCTTACCCTAACTACAAAGCCTGAAACGCGGGGCGAAACGGACTGCCGGTAGGGTGTTACTGGCCGCGATGCCCGGTGAGTTTCGATTCTCCACCCGTTTGCAAGGAGCCCGGCGTGAGCGTCAGGACCCGGAGGCGGCTGCCTGCGTAACCACGTAGGGTCCACTCACGCCGGACACCGAGCACCGTCGGCGCCCCACACCGAACAGCAGGAGGATTCAGGCGTGTCGTCTGCACGCGATTTCCGCAACGTCGCCATCGTGGCCCACGTCGACCACGGCAAGACGACCCTGGTCGACGCCATGCTGCGCCAGTCGGGCGCCTTCGCCGAGCGGGCCGAGCCCGTCGATCGCGTGATGGACTCCGGGGATCTGGAACGCGAGAAGGGCATCACCATTCTCGCCAAGAACACAGCGGTGCACCGGCATCATCCGGATGGCTCGGTCACCGTCATCAACGTCATCGATACCCCGGGTCACGCCGACTTCGGCGGCGAGGTCGAGCGCGGCCTGTCCATGGTGGACGGCGTGGTGCTGCTGGTCGACGCGTCCGAGGGGCCGTTGCCGCAGACCCGGTTCGTGCTGCGCAAGGCGCTGGCCGCGTCGTTGCCGGTGATCCTGGTCGTCAACAAGACCGACCGCCCCGACGCCCGCATCGAGGAGGTCGTGGAGGAAAGCCACGACCTGCTGCTGGACCTGGCCTCCGATCTGGACGACGCCGCCGCCGAGGCCGCCGAGCTCGCGCTCGACCTTCCGGTGCTGTACGCCTCCGGGCGAGAAGGCAAAGCGTCCAAGGAACGTCCGGAGAACGGCAACGCCCCCGCCGCCGAGAATCTCGACGCGCTGTTCGACGTGCTGCTCGAACACATCCCCGCGCCGAAGGGTGATCCGACCGCGCCGTTGCAGGCGCACGTCACCAACCTGGACGCCTCGGCGTTCCTGGGCCGCCTCGCGCTGGTGCGCATCCACAACGGCGAACTGCGCAAGGGGCAGAACGTGGCCTGGATGCACGCCGACGGCGTCAAGCAGGTGAAGATCACCGAACTGCTGCAGACGATCGGCGTGGAGCGTCAGCCCGGTGAGCTCGCCGTGGCGGGCGACATCGTCGCCATCGCGGGCATTCCGGACATCATGATCGGCGACACCCTCGCCGACATCGACGAACCCGTCGCGCTGCCGCGTATCACCGTCGACGAGCCGGCCATCTCGGTCACCATCGGCACCAATACCTCGCCGCTGGTCGGCCGGGTGCAGGGCCACAAGCTGACCGCCCGCATGGTGAAGGCGCGCCTGGACCAGGAACTGGTCGGCAACGTGTCGCTGCGCGTGCTCGACATCGGCCGCCCGGACGCCTGGGAGGTGCAGGGCCGTGGTGAGCTGGCGCTGGCCATCCTGGTCGAGACCATGCGCCGCGAGGGCTTCGAGCTGACCGTCGGCAAGCCGCAGGTGGTCACCAGGCAGGTCGACGGCAAGGTGCACGAGCCGTACGAAGAGCTGACCATCGACTGCCCCGACGAGTACCTCGGCGCGATCACCCAGCTGCTGGCCGCGCGCAAGGGCAAGATGGTGCAGATGAGCAACCACGCCGCGGGCTGGGTGCGCATGGAGTTCATCGTCCCCTCGCGCGGCCTGATCGGCTTCCGCACCGACTTCCTCACCGAGACCCGCGGCACCGGCATCGCCAACGCGGTGTCGCACGGCTACGCGCCGTGGGCGGGCGAGATCCGGGCCAGGCACACCGGCTCGCTGGTCTCGGACCGGTCGGGCACCGTGACGCCGTTCGCGATGATCCAGCTCGCCGACCGCGGGCAGTTCTTCGTGGAACCCGGCGCGGACACCTATGAGGGACATGTGGTCGGCGTGAATCCCCGCGCGGAGGATCTCGACATCAACGTCACTCGGGAGAAGAAGCTGACCAACATGCGCAGCTCGACCGCCGACGTGATCGAGACCCTGGCCAAGCCGCTGCAACTGGATCTCGAAGGCGCGATGGAGTTCTGCGCCGCCGACGAGTGCGTGGAGGTCACCCCGGAAGTGGTCCGGGTGCGCAAGGTGATCCTCGGGGGGAACGAGCGCGCGCGGGAACTGTCGCGGCGCAAGGCGCGCGACCGCGCGGCGCTGTAATCTCTTCCGGCTGAACGGGTTCCGGGGTCGCTGCTGGCGACGCCGGAACCCGTTCCGGTGGAGCGCCTCGAGGTGGCTGCACGCGTTGTCCGCGTGATCGCCGCGCAGGAGGGCCGCGTACGGGTGGGTCGACATCGCAATTTGTTCCGATAGGTCGTGAATTCGCTGTGAACGTAGCCTGTCCGAGAGCGATTTGTAATTGCTGGGTGCCGGGGTCGCAGTGGATCGGAAAGCTGCCGTTACCAGTGTTCGCTGGCCCTATGTTTCGGAATTGATTCCGCTAGTCGTTCAGTCCATGTGACACATGGATATGTGTAATGAGCGAGACATGTGGATAATCGATTCCGGGTGATTTCGGTCGGTATGAAAAATTGTGAACCATCGGCGACGAGAGACTCATATCGGAGATCTCCTTCCGATCGGGAAGACTGTCGCGGGGGACTGTGTTCGCGGCGCTGTCTCGCTCCGCGCATGTGGCCGATATAAGCTCCCGTCCGGCGGATTGCTCGCGGGACAGAAGTCGGCTTGACGTGCAAGTATCGTGCCAGCTGGGTGGCTCGTCGGCGCTACTGCCCGATACCGCTCGGCAGGGCCGAGTTTCCGCGCCGTTCAACGTGCCGGGGCAATTGTTCACTTTCGGAGCGCGGCGATGCCTCCTCCGGTTCTGCGGCCGCCGTTGCCGTGCATCCTCCGGCTTTCCGCGCGCCGGTCCGCAACCGTTATCGCGGCGGTGGCGGGTACGCCGAATATTTGCCGAGGTTTGACACCGTACGGCGCGCGACCTCATCGACCGGCGGCGCGCTCGCAGTTTCTGCTGCGCCGATAACAGCTCCCTCGCGGCGATTCCGTCGACGTCGGAAGGAATCTGCGACCGGACTCGACCGTACGGTAGAGTTCCCGAGCGTGAAAGTGGGCGCAGGAAAACGCGCAGCGTGGCGCACGTTGTTGCCGGCCGTGGCAGTGCTGACCTTGATCAGCAGCTGTGCGGCGAACCCGCCGCCGCCCATCGAGAGCACCGACAGCCCGAAGACCACACCGGTCAAGCCCGCGGAGACGACCGTGGTGGTCGCCTTGGACACCATCGGTACCGCCTTCAATCCGCATCTGCGCTCGGACCAGTCCCCGGCCACCTCGGCGATCGCCTCGCTGGTGCTGCCCAGCCCGTTCCGTCCGGTGCTCGATCCGGCGCGGCCCGGAGCGACGGCCTGGGTGCCGGATTCGTCGTTGCTGATCTCCGCCGAGGTGACCGCGCAGGAACCGTTCACCATCACCTACAAGCTGCGCAACGAAGCGTCCTGGTCGGACGGGGCGCCGATCGCGGCCGAGGACTTCCGCTACCTGTGGCAGGAGATGATCTCCGAACCGGGCGTGGTCGATCCGGCCGGATACCGGTTGATCTCGGATGTGAACTCGTCGGCCGGTGGCAAGACGGTCACCGTCGTGATGTCGCAGCCGTATCCCGGCTGGCACGAGTTGTTCTCCGATCTGCTGCCGTCCCATCTGCTCAAAGACGCCCCCGGCGGGTTCGCCCGGGGAATGAACGGTCAGGTCAACGGCGTCCGCGTGTCCGGGGGCCCGTTCGGGATCCGCTCGGCGGACCCCGGTCGCGACGAGATGCTGCTGGAACGCAACGACCGCTTCTGGGGCACACCGGCGATGCCGGGTCAGATCCTGCTCCGCCGCGGCGGCACCACCGCGCAGCTGGCGGGCTCGCTGCGCACCGGTGACGTCCAGATGGCGCTGGTCCACGGCGGTGTGGCCACGCAGGCGCAGCTGGGGGCGATTCCCTCGGTGCGGACCGCGATCATGCCGCAGTCGCGGGTGCTGCAACTCGCGCTCAACGGCCGCAAAGGTGAACTGAGCGATCCGCGGGTGCGCTCGGGTGTGCTCGCGCTGCTGGATCCCGCGCTGCTGGCGACGGTCGGCGCGCAGACCGGCAATTGGGTGGAACCGGCTCGCGCTCAGGTGCTCGCGCCGTCCGACCCCGGCTATGCCCCGACCGCCCCGGCGCGGCCGTCCGCGGAGGAAGCGTTCGGGCTGCTCGCCGCCGCGGGGTACGGGCGCGCGCCGGAGCCACCGCCCGCCACCTCCCCGACCTCGCCCGCACCGCAGCCGCGCACCGTCGGGAAGGACGGCAAGCCGCTGGTCGTGCGCATCGGCGCGGTGGACCGGGACGCGACCGCCCTGGCGGTGGCCAACACCGCCGCCGACCAACTGCGTAGCGCGGGCATCGACGCGACGGTGCGCAGCGTCGCCGCCGACGAGCTGTACGGCAAGGAACTGATCGAGGGCACGGTCGACGCGATCGTCGGCTGGGAGGTGGCCGGTTCCGATCCGGCGACCGTGCTGGCGTCGCGTTACGGATGTCCGCCGCCCGCGCTGCCGGGGGCCACCGGCCCGGCGCAGGCCATCGCCGAGGCGGCGCAGCGCGCTCCGAGCAACCTGTCCGGGGTGTGTGATCCGGCCCTGCAACCCGCGATCGACGAGGCCCTGCGAGGCGGCGATGTGGCACGCGTGCTCGCCGAAGCGGAGCCCAAACTGTGGGCTATGGCGACGGTGCTGCCGATCGTGCAGGACAACGCCGTCGCCGCGTCCGGTCCCCGGGTGGACGGCGCCTCGCTCAGCGGCGCGATCCAGGTCGGCGTCTTCGGCGACGCGTCCATGTGGCGCAGGATCCCGTGACGGTGGCGACCGGCGGGCTGCTGCTGGTGCACGCCCATCCCGACGACGAGTCCATCACCACCGGAGGGACGATCGCGCTCTACCGCCGTCGCGGCGTGCCGGTCACCGTGGTCACCTGCACCCTGGGCGAGGAGGGCGAGGTGATCGGCGACGAGTGGGCTCTGCTCGTCGCGCAGCACGCCGACCAGCTCGGCGGTTATCGCGTGCTGGAGCTGACCCGCGCGTTGAAAGCGCTGGACGCGGGGCCGCCGCTCTTCCTCGGTGGCGCGGGCCGCTGGCGCGACTCCGGAATGGCGGGCACCCCCGCCGCGAACAAGCCGCGGGTCTTCGTGCGCTCCGGGGACGAGGCCGTGCGAGCTCTCACGGACGTTGTGCTGCGTCTGCGACCGCGCGTGGTGGTCGGCTACGACCCGAGAGGTGGCTACGGCCACCCGGACCACATCCGGGCGCACGAGATCACCACGGCCGCGGTGCGGGCCGCCGCGGGCGAGGGCTGGGACACCCCGAAGTCCTACTGGACCGTCACCGACGCCGACATGCTTCGCGCGCACACCACCGCCCTGGCCCGGCGCACGGCTGCCGGCCTGCCCGGCGCGCTGCCGCCGGGTTGGCGGCTGCCCGCGGAAGGCGAACTCGCCAGCGTGCCCAGCCACGAGGTCACCACTACGATCGACGTCTCCGACGTGCTGGCGGCCAAGCGCGCCGCGCTGCGGGCGCATGCCACTCAAGTCACCGTCGCGCCGTCCGGTCGGGAATTCGCCCTGTCGAACAATGTCGCCCAGCCGGTGCTGCCCGAGGAACACTTCATCCTGGTGCGAGGTCGACGCGGACCGCTCGGTCCGGACGGCCGGGAGCACGATTTGTTCGCCGGAGTGGAATGACGGAATCCCGGCGATCACGCCCGGCGATTCTGCGTTGCCTGAGGGTTGCCGCGCGCACTACTCGCGTGGTGGTCCGACCGGCGAATTTCCCGGTGGTCGTCGGCCCGCCCGCCGACGGAGAGAACTGATCATGCGCCTGGGAGCGCCGGAATAGACTCGGCAGTATGTACAACTGGGAGCTCCAGAGCGCGATCGCGGCGTTCGTCGACAGTATGCGGCCGCACTGGCAGGAACAGCACGATCTGTATATGACCGTGCTGTACGCGTTCGCCGATATGCAGAGCCACCTGTTGACCCTCCTCGGCTATCCTCCGGTGCCGTGACGACCAAGGTCGACGACCACGCAGGCGATCATGCTCCCGTGGCGTCCGGCGGCACCCGGCTGTCAGGAGGCATCGTCCTGGGGCAGGTGATCATCGTGCTGCTGATCTTCGACGCTCTGCTCACCTTGGCGCTCGAGGTGCTGTACCTGCCGACCTATCTGGGCTCCCTCGCGTTTCCGGTCTCCGTCGTGGCGGCCGGGGTGGTGAACGTTCTGCTCGTCGCGGGCGTGCGAACGGTCACCCGGCGCCCCGCGGTCATGGGTCTTCCCGTGGTGGCCTGGGCGTTCGGCTTCCTGGTCTGCGCGAGCAGGGGGCCGGGCGGTGACATTCTGCTCGGCAGTGATTGGCGGACGGCGCTGTTGCTGTTCGGTGGGCTGCTCCCGCCGCTGGGGTACATCTACATCCAGGCGAACGCGCACGTCTTCAGCCGCCATTGAGCCGGGCGGGGTCGAGCCGGCGCCGAATGCCGCGGCCTGTCCGCACGCTGCGTCTGCGGGACGCGGCGGTCGGCGATCCGCGGCTCCCATGGGTGCGGCTCGGTCTTGGTCACTACGGCGTCCATTGAACTCGGTGGTCGCTCGGCAACCGATCAGCGACACCGATGCGCGGGTGCTCAGCGCGCGGCGGTCAGCCCCGGAGTGACGTCTTCTATGAGCCGCCATGCTTCGTGGGCCGGAAGGTCGACCACCGCGTAGCGCTTCTTGCCCGCCGCGGTCGCCGCGACCACCGTGGCGACCCCGGCGCGCCGCTGGAACAACGTCTGGCGCACCGTCCAGCCGATCACGCCGGGCGCCTCCAGGCAGTCGCGATCCCGGTCGAGCGATCCGGTCCGGGTGATCAGCCAGGGCGGGCCCGCGGCCGAGCGGGGGAGCACCGCGTGCCCGAGGCCGCGGTAGCGGTCTTCCGCGAGTGCGAGCGCGAGCGGCAGGGCGAGGCCGGGCAGTAGCCACCACCACGGCGAATAATGCTGTCCGGCAAGGGAGATGGCGGCCAGCACCGCCGCGACGAAGACGACCGGTGCGAGCGCGCGGGAATGCCTGCGGCGCCGCGCGGCCGGGCCGTGCGCGATCAGCGGGGTGCTGCCCGGCGCCGGGACGGTGCGCGTGTCCGACGCCCCCGCGCCCGTGGGCCGCGCGTCGGGACCGCCGGGTAGGTCGCTGTCGCGTATGTCGTCGGGGGCGAGCAGATGGCCGAGGGTGTGCTCGACGGCGCCGCGCGGGGCCTGCGGCAGAATCTTCTGCCGCGGGTTCTCGCCGGTCATGATCGCTTCGAGTTCGGCGCCGCCCGCCAGGCGCAGCAGCAGTGGTTCCTTGACCGTCGCCCCGCGCAGCCGCGCCCGGTCGAGGGTGATCTGGCGGGTGGTGAACAGTCCGTGGCGCAGCTGCAAGGTCTTGCCGTCGTCGCGGACGCGTAGCCCGAAATAGGTGGTCAGATAGTGCGCGCACGCCGCACCGCTGACCACGAGGACGATGGTGCACAACAGTGCGGCCCCGGCGAACGCGAGGACGAGCGCGCCGCCGTCCTCCACGTCGTGCACCGCGTCCGACCGGAACACCACCTCGCCGAGCCCGTACTGGAACGCGAGGCCGACGATCGGCGCGATGATTGCGAACCCGGTCAGCGACAGCGGGGCGTAGCGCACCCAGGCCGGACTCCAGTGCCCGATCTCGCGCCCCCGGGTACGTGTCCCGGTGAAGCCACCGGATACGTTCTCCCGCGGTTGTTCTCGATCCTCTGGCGCGTGTGCCGGACCCGCCGTGTGGGCGAGCAGCGCGGAGCGCAACGGCGGTACGACCCGTGTGTTCAATGCGTCGAGCTTGAACTGCTCGCCCGAGTCGGCCTGCTGGCCGGTCCCGATCGCGAGCACCGCGAGCCCGAGAATCCGGTGCAGCAGGTCCGCCTCGATGTCCACCGAGCGGATCCGTGATCGCGGCACCGACAGTCTCTTGCGCGCCAGCAGTCCGGTTCGCAACTCGACGTGCGTCGGCCCGACCCGGTACGTCGTGGTGAACCAGCGGGTCAGCGCGAACCCCACGATCAGCACGATCGGGATGATGCTCCACATGGGGTTGCCGCTGCTGGTACCGAGGATCACCGACCCGATCAGCACCGGGATGAACTTCACCACCTCGGTGATGGGATGGACCAGCAGCATCCGCTTGTCCAGCCGCTGCCACGGTTGCTCGGCCTGCGCGGGGTCGGCGGCCGGCTCGCCGCTCATGTCGCGTCGCCGCGGTGCTGGGCGGCGATGCGGGCCAGCCGCGTCACGGTCTCTTCGGCCACCGGGAGATCGAGCGCGCTGATCTGGACCGCTCCCGCGGAGGACGCCGTGGTCACGGTGACCGTGGCCAGTCCGAGCAGGCGCTCGAGCGGACCGCGCTCGGTGTCGACGGTCTGCACCCGCGAGATCGGCGCGACCCGGCTCTCCTGGGTGAGCCAGCCGACCCGGGTGTAGACCGCCTCGTCGGTGACCTCCCAGCGGTGCACGGCGTACCGCCACCACGGCGCCACCCCGACGTTCAGCGCGGCAGGCACGAGCGCGACCAGCAACCATCCGAGCTGCCACCCCCGGTGCGTGGAGTCGAGCACCGCCCACACCAGCAGCGCCGCGAACGGGATCGCCCAGGCCAGCGCGGCCTGCACGGTCCACAGGAGCTTCGCCTTCGGACTCGGGCGCCAGGCCGGACCGGCCATGATCGTGCGCGGCTGCGACATGCTGCCAATATTTGCACGGCCACGCCCGCGCTGTCGCAGGCAATCGTCAGCGCCTCACGGTGGCGCCGCGGACCTGGCACCGAGACCGCGTGCTCCTGCGACTCGGCGGTGCTCACCCGGGCCACCGGAGAAGGCGGAGCGCGGGCCCTGCGGCGCGCGGCGCCCTGGAATAGCCTCGGGCACCGCACAGTTGTCAACGCTCAACGGCGCCCCCGTCCCCGCGTGGGCTTCGTGGTGAGCGGAGCAGTGGCCCGGAGCGGCTCGTCCGCTTCGCCGCAATCAGCACTGGAGGGAGACAGTTCCGGATGTGTAGCGCATGATCGAGGGCGTGACCGACCTACCGAACCCGAGCGTTCCGTCCGCGCCGCCCAGTCCATCGGCCATGCGCCGGGCGCTGCGCAGGGCCCGCGACGGTGTCACGTTGAACGTGGACGAGGCCGCGGTGCTGCTGCACGCGACCGGTGACGATCTCGCCGACCTGTGTCGCAGCGCCGCGCGGGTGCGCGACGCCGGGCTGGCGTCCGCCGGGCGCCCCGAGACGATCAGTTACTCCCGCAACGTCTTCATCCCGCTCACCCGGCTGTGCCGGGACAAGTGCCACTACTGCACCTTCGTCACCGTGCCCGGCAAGCTGCGCGCCGAGGGCAAGGGGATGTTCCTCGAACCCGACGAGGTGCTGGACATCGCACGCCGCGGCGCCGCGCTCGGTTGCAAGGAGGCGCTGTTCACGCTGGGTGACCGGCCCGAGGACCGCTGGCCGGAGGCGGCGCAGTGGCTGGACGAGCGCGGCTACGACTCCACGCTGGACTACCTGCGCGCCGTGTCGATCATGGTGCTGGAGGAGACGGGCCTGCTGCCGCACCTGAACCCCGGCGTGATGTCGTGGGAGGAGATCGCGCGGCTCAAGCCGGTGGCGCAGTCCATGGGCATGATGCTGGAGACCACCTCGGCCAGGCTGTTCACCGAGAAAGGCAACTGCCACTACGGCAGCCCGGACAAGGACCCGGCGGTGCGGCTGCGCGCCATCACCGACGCTGGCCGGCTCTCGGTGCCCTACACCACCGGCATTCTGGTGGGCATCGGGGAGACGATGGCCGAGCGGGCCGAGTCGATCATGGCGATTCGCAAGCAGCACAAGGCGTTCGGGCACATCCAGGAAGTCATCATCCAGAACTTCCGCGCCAAGGACGACACCGCGATGCGCGACGTGCCGGACGCGGGCCTGGAGGAATTCCTCGCCACCATCGCCGTCACCCGCATCCTGCTCGGGCCCGACGTGCCGGTGCAGGCGCCGCCCAACCTGGTGTCGCACGCCGAGTGCCGGGCGCTGATCGAGGCGGGCATCGACGACTGGGGCGGCGTCTCGCCGGTGACGCCCGACCACGTGAACCCGGAGCGGCCGTGGCCGAACCTGGACACGTTGCGGGAGATCACCGAGGCGGCGGGCTATCAGCTGGTCGAGCGGACCTCCGCGCACCCGAAGTACGTGCGCGCGGGCAACCCGTGGGTCGATCCGCGCATCGGCGCGCACGTCGCGGCGCTCACCGACCCGGCGACGGGGCTGGCCGATCCGGACGCGATCCCGGTCGGCCTGCCCTGGCAGGAGCCGGACGAGTCCTGGGAATCGGCCGGACGCGTCGACCTCAACACCGCCATCGACACCGAAGGCCGCAACACCGAGCACCGCAGCGACTCGGCGCTCGGGCAGGACGTCGTCGGCGCCTTCGGCGACTGGGACACCATCCGGGAGCAGGCGCGCGACCTCGCCGCCGCGCCGCAGCGGCTGGACGCCGACGTACTCGCCGCGCTGCGCGCCGCCGAACGCGATCCGGCCGGGCTCAGCGACGCCGACTACCTCGCGCTGGCCACAGCCGACGGCGCCGAGCTGGAGGCCGTCGCCGCGCTGGCCGATCAGCTGCGCCGCGACACGGTCGGTGACGACGTCACCTACGTTGTGAACCGGAACATCAACTTCACCAACATCTGCTACACCGGGTGCCGGTTCTGCGCGTTCGCCCAGCGCAAGGGCGACGCGGACGCGTTCACGCTGAGCACGGAGGAGGTCGCAGACCGGGCCTGGGAGGCGCACGTAGACGGCGCCACCGAGGTGTGCATGCAGGGCGGCATCGACCCGGATTTGCCGGTCACCGGGTACGCCGACCTGGTGCGGGCGGTCAAGCGACGGGTGCCGTCGATGCACGTGCACGCGTTCAGCCCGATGGAGATCGTCAACGGCGCCTCGCGCGGCGGCCAGAGCGTCCGCGACTGGCTGGTCGCGCTGAAGGAGGCCGGTCTGGACACCATTCCCGGCACCGCGGCGGAGATCCTGGACGACGAAGTGCGCTGGGTGCTCACCAAGGGCAAACTGCCCAGCTCGGCGTGGATCGATGTGATCACCACCGCGCACCGGGTCGACATCCGATCCAGCTCGACCATGATGTACGGGCACGTGGACAATCCGAAGCACTGGGTCGGGCATCTGCGGGTGCTGCGCGGAATCCAAGATGAGACCGGCGGTTTCACCGAATTCGTGCTGCTGCCGTTCGTGCACCAGAGCGCGCCGCTGTACCTGGCGGGCGCCGCGCGGCCCGGCCCGACCAATCGGGACAACCGCGCCGCGCACGCGCTGGCCAGGATCATGCTGCACGGCCGGATCCACAACATCCAGACCAGCTGGGTCAAGCTCGGCACTACCGGAACCCGGGTGATGCTGAACAGCGGTGCGAACGACCTGGGCGGCACGTTGATGGAGGAGACCATCTCCCGGATGGCCGGCTCGCAGCATGGGTCGGCGAAGACGGTCGCCGAGCTGGTGGACATCGCCGCGGGCATCGGCAGGCCCGCCCGGGAGCGGACGACCACCTACGGCGTGCCCGAGCACAAGAGGCCGACCGCCTCCGCGGGGCTGCAGGCCGTACTGGTCAAGTGATACGGGACCGGCGTTCAGGACCTGCGCCGGGTGCCGCTCGAATGGTGGGCGCACTCGGCCGGGCCTACTCTGGGACTACCAGCCTGCGGCGGCGATAGGTTCCGGTCCGCGGTGCGATCGGTTTTCCGGTCCGCCGCGGGAATGCGGGTGACCGGCGCAATGACGAGTCGGCTCCCGCTTCGCTTCGGAACCACCTCGCACAACGCGGCGACCACCGCGTACGCCGGGTGGCGGAGTGGAATTCACTGCCAACGTCGGCATGCGCTGGACCCGAAGTTAGGGCAGGCTGACCAGTAGTAACGTGGGGTGCCGGGATAGGGTTTCGCCGGGCGGACTATCCCGCAGGCGAGGACAGACTAGGAGAGCGGCAGTGCCGTACATCATCGCTGAACCGTGCGTTGACGTGAAGGACAAGGCATGCATCGAGGAATGCCCCGTGGACTGCATCTACGAGGGTGGCCGGATGCTGTACATCCATCCCGACGAGTGCGTGGACTGTGGTGCATGTGAGCCGGTGTGCCCGGTGGAGGCGATCTTCTACGAAGACGACACCCCGGACCAGTGGAGCGGATACGTGAACGCCAATGTCGACTTCTTCGACGAGCTGGGCTCGCCCGGCGGCGCCACGAAGGTCGGCAAGGTGGACTACGACCCGCCGTTCGTCAAGGAACTGCCCCCGATGGCGAGTGAGTGAGCCCTGACGTGTCACCGCGTGGCCGGGTCAGCAGCCTGCTGCCCGATTTTCCCTGGGACACCATCGCTTCGGTGAAGGCGCGCGCGGCCGCCCACCCCGGCGGAATCATCGACCTGTCCGTCGGCACTCCGGTCGACCCGGTCGACCCGCTGATCCGGACGGCGCTGAACTCTGTCGCCGCGGTACCCGGATACCCGACCACGCACGGCACCCCCGAACTCCGCGCGGCCGCTGTCGACGCGCTGAAGCGGCGTTACGGGATCACCGGACTCGAACCCGCGGCCGTGCTGCCCGCGATCGGCACCAAGGAGCTGATCGCGGGACTGCCCCGGCTGCTCGGCCTCGGCGCGGGCGACCTGGTCGTCATCCCCGAAGTCGCCTACCCCACCTACGAGGTGGGCGCGCTGCTGGCGGGCGCGCAGGTGCTGCGCGCCGACGGACTGACCCGCCTCGGTCCGCAGACGCCCGCGCTGATCTACGTGAACTCGCCGTCCAACCCGACCGGCCGGGTGCTCGGCGTAGATCACCTGCGCAAGGTGGTGGCCTTCGCCCGGGAGCGCGGCGTGATCGTCGCCTCCGACGAGTGCTACCTGGGCCTTACCTGGGAGGGCCGCGCCGTCTCCTTGCTCGACCCCGAGGTGTGCGACGGCGACCACACGAACCTGCTCGCCGTGCACTCGCTGTCCAAGACCTCCAATCTGGCCAGCTACCGCGCCGGATTCGTGACGGGTGACCCGGCGCTGGTCGCGGAGCTGCTCGAAGTGCGCAAGCACGCGGGCATGATGGTGCCGTTCCCGATCCAGGCCGCGATGACGGCCGCGCTCAGCGACGACGCGCACGAGGCGCGGCAGCGCGAGCGGTACCGGGCTCGTCGCGACGTGCTGCGAAAGGCGCTGGAGGGAGCCGGTTTCCGGATCGATCACTCCGAGGCGGGCCTGTACCTGTGGTCCACCCGCGGCGAGTCGTGCCGGACCACCTTGGACTGGCTGGCCGACCGCGGCATCCTGGCCGCGCCCGGCGACTTCTACGGCCCGGGCGCGAGCGAGCACGTGCGGATCGCACTGACCGCGACCGACGAGCGGATCGCGGCGGCGGCCGAACGCCTGGCCGCGGGCTGACGCGCAGAGCCGCGGCCCGCGAGGATCTTCACCGATCCGACCGGAGGTGTGTCGGCACCGGTGCACGCCGGGCCGGGAGAGCTAGCCTGAGGTATGGACGCTGTCACGGTTGTCCCCACACCCGGCAACGAACCGGTGCACTCCTACGCGCCCGGAACCAGCGAACGGGAGTTGTTGCTCGGCAAACTGGCCGAGCTGTCCGCCGAAGTCGTCGACGTGCCGCTGGTGATCGGCGGCAAGCACCGGCCCGGCATCGGTGCCCGGCACGACATCGTCGCACCGCATCGGCACCGGCAGGTGCTGGGGACCTACACCGACATCACACACTCGGAAGCGCACGGGGCCATAGACGCCGCGATCGCGGCGGCCCCCGGCTGGCGGGCGATGCCGTTCGAGGAGCGCGCCGCGGTGCTGTTGCGCGCCGCCGACCTGCTGGCCGGGCCGTGGCGGGAGACGATCGCGGCGGCCACCATGCTCGGGCAGTCGAAATCGGCGCAGCAAGCCGAGATCGATGCGCCCTGCGAGCTGGTCGACTTCTGGCGGTTCAACGTCGCTTTCGCGCGCGGGATTTTGGAGCAGCAGCCCCAGTCCAGCGCCGGGGTGTGGAACCGGATGGACTATCGGCCGCTGGAAGGGTTCGTCTACGCGATCACGCCCTTCAACTTCACCGCGATCGCGGGCAATCTGCCCACCGCGCCCGCGCTCATGGGCAACACGGTGGTGTGGAAGCCCTCGCCGACGCAGACGTTGTCGGCCTTCCACACCATGCGGCTACTCGAGGCGGCGGGCCTGCCGCCCGGCGTGATCAACATGGTCACCGGTGACGGGGTGCAGCTGTCGGAGGTGGCCCTGGCCGATCCGCGGCTGGCCGGAATCCATTTCACCGGCTCCACCAAGACCTTCCAGCACCTCTGGCAAGAGGTGGGCGCGAACATCGGTCGCTATCAGGGCTATCCACGCCTGGTCGGCGAGACCGGCGGAAAGGACTTCATCGTCGCGCACTCCTCGGCCGACCCGGACGCACTTCGCACCGCACTGATCCGCGGAGCCTACGAGTATCAGGGGCAGAAGTGCTCCGCGGCCTCACGGGCCTACATCGCGCGGTCGGTCTGGCGCGCGATGGGTGAGGAGTTCCTGCACGAAGCGGGCGAGCTGAGCTATGGCGACATCGCCGATCTGTCGAATTTCGGTGGGGCGCTGATCGATCGGCGCGCGTTCGACAAGAACGTGGCGGCGATCCGGCGCGCCGTGGACGCGGGGGTCACCGTCCCGGTGGGCGGCACCTACGACGACAGCGAAGGCTGGTTCGTCCGGCCCACGGTGTTCCTGGTGGACAACCCGCACGACGAATCGTTCGCCACCGAGTACTTCGGACCGATCCTGTCGGTGTACGTCTACGACGACGCCGAACCCGGCGCTTACAGCGCGATTCTGGCCGAAGTCGAGTCGGGTGCGCCCTACGCGCTGACCGGTGCGGTGTTCGCGCAGGACCGGTACGCGATCGAGCAGGCCGACGCCGCATTGCGATTCGCGGCGGGCAACTTCTACATCAACGACAAGCCCACGGGCGCGGTGGTGGGTCAGCAGCCGTTCGGCGGCGCGCGGGCCTCTGGCACCGACGACAAGGCGGGCTCGCCGTTGAACCTGCTGCGCTGGGTCGCGCCGCGGACGATCAAGGAGACCTTCGTGCCGCCCGTGGGCTACCGCTACCCGCACATGGGGAGCTGAAGCGCGGCGTCAGACCAGCGGCTTTCCGCGCCGCAGCCGCCTGCGCAGGTCGAACAGATAGGCGTTGAGCGGGAACATCCGCGCCGCTGCGGGCAGCCGCCGGTGCACCGCGCCGATGGCCCGCAGCGGCCGGTCCAAGCGCTGCTGGTCGCGGTCGGTCCAGGTCATGCCCATCTCGTTGCGCAGGTGCTGCGGGAGCAGGCCGGTGACGACGAAGCGCTGCAGCCCGGCGAACACCACCTGCACCGGTCGCGGCATCATCTTCAGATCGATCAGGCCGTTGAAGTACTCCCGCAGTTCGGGCTCGATGCCGCGCTGCTTCAGGTTCTCGTCCCAATACCGCTGGAATTCCGCGCGATTCGCCGGCCACATCTCCGGCCGCATCTGCAGGGTGGTGCCCAGCCGCGCGGCGTAGCGGTAGAAGGCGTCGGCGGTGGCGGCGTCCATCGGGCCGTGCATCCGGGTGTAGAGGTCGTCGATGCCCCAGTACAGGCAGGCGGCGACCCACAACTGCAGGTTCGGGTCGAAGGCGTTGTACTGCACCGGGCTCGCCGCGGTGGAGCGCACCGAACGGTGCGACACGTTGACCGCCGCGCGGTAGGCCGCGCGTTCGGTGTCCGACCCGAGCAGCGCGACGGCGATGTAGGTCAGCGTGGTGCGCAGCCGCTTGATCGGATGCAGGGTGACCTTGCCGCTGTCGACGGTGCTCTCCAAGACGCCGCGGCCGACGGGGCGCAGGCTCAGCTGCATGATGACGTTGGCGGCTCCGCCGAGGAACGCGGCGATGCCGTCCACGTATTCCCCGACGGTCTCCGGGGTGAGGATCTCGCTCGGGTCCGGCTCGTGCTCGGCGGTGCGCAGTGGCGCGGTCATCGTCGACCTCGTCTTTCGTGTCCGCCCGATCCCGGAGAATCGGTCGATGAGAAGATTATGCTCCAACTTTCTCATCGACTCGCGGGGCTGTCAATCGTCCCGAGACGACGGTGACGATGTGCGATGCTGAAAGTGTCATCGTTTCGCTGTCGCGGATAGGGTTGAGGCATGGCCAGGCTGACCAGACTGCTGCCGCTGGTGCGCAGCGCCGCCCCGGAGGATCGCAATCAGACCCGGGTGCTGGACGCGGCGCTGCTGGCGTTTCTCGACTTCGGCATCAAGCGCACCAGCATGGTCGAAGTCGCGCGCCGTGGCGGATTGTCGCTGGCCACGCTCTATCGCCGCTTCGCGAGCAAGTCCGACCTGATCAGGGCCGTCGGACTGCGGCAGACCCGCGAGTTCATCGAGGAGGTCGACGCCGCGCTCGAGCGGCAGGTCGACCGAGACGCGAGCGCGGAGGACCAGGTCGTAGAGCTGTTCGCGGCGTTCATCAACGGGCTGCGCCGAAACCAGCTGATCCACCGGCTGCTGGCCACCGAGCCCGAACTCGTGCTGCCCTACCTCACCACTCAGGGGGCGCCGGTCATCGAACTCGGCCGGGATTACCTCGCCGAGTTCATCACCCGCTTGCAGCGGGAAGGCAAGCTGCCCGACTATGACCCGGAACCGCTGGCCGAGATGATCGCCCGCACCGCGCTGTCACTGGCGCTCACGCCGCAGACCGTCATCCCGCTCGGTGACGACGCGTCGATCCGGAAGTTCGCCCGCGATCACGTGGTGGTGTCGTTCCGGGTGCGATGAGCGCTCAGCGGGGCTGCGGTAGTCCGGTGAGCATCGCCCCGAGCGCGGCGAGCACGTCGGCGGTCTGCTCGGCCGCGGTGCCACGGGTGTGCGCGGTCACCGCGAAACCGGGGCCATAGGACGCCGAGGCGACCTCCGGCTCTCCCAGATCCGACCACCCCCACTTGGTGCCGAGCACGAACGGCCACCGCGCGGTGCCCCAGTCCTGTTCGGTGCCGTCCAGCGCCGTCGAACCCGCGGCGGCCATCCATTCGAAGATCGGTGAGCCGGGATCGGTGCGCAGTTTGGCGGCCAGGAAGTCGGACACGTTCGCGACGCTGGTCGCGCTCGCGCCCCAGTTGGGCCCCGGCACCGTCTCGGTGAGGCCGTACTCGGCGGCGATCGCGGCGATGGCCTGGGGATACTTGGCCTCCATCGTGGTCGCCGCCCCGTCATCCGAGTAGCGGATCATTTGCTCGGCTAGGAAGCGATCCTCGGGCGAGCCGTCGCCGTGGCGCAGGGCGTAGTCGGCAAGGAACAGCTTGGACAGGGACAGGCTCGAGCGTGACTCGTGTTCGTTCGCCGTGCCCCAGCCGGGGCCGACCGCAGTGCGGACCGAAATCGCAGTGCGTGGCGGCACCGCGGCAACCTCGGTTTCCGTGGTCTCTTCGGCGCAGGCGACCGGCGCGGAGAATGCCAGGAACGCGCACGAGACCAGCGTGGTCATCGTCATTCGGCAGCCCATCGTCTCCTCCTGGCTCGTGGCGGCGCGGCATCGGAGGATCGTCCTCCGCAGGCGCGATACGGCAGTACGAGATGCGATTGCCCAGTGATTGCTGCTATGAAACGAGTCCGGGAAACGCGTCAGACCAGGCGCAAGCCGAGTAGGCGCCGGATTCGCATATCCAGCAGGTAGGCGTTCAGGGGAAACGCGCGGATCGGTCGCGGGAGCCGCGACTGTGTGGCGCCGACGGCGCGCAGGATGTGGCCGAGCGTGCGCTCGTCGCGGTCGGTCCAGGTCATGCCCATCTCGTCGCGCAGGTGCTGGGGTAGGAGGCCGGTCACGAAGAAGCGATGCACGCGCCCGAACGCCAGCTGCGCCGGGCGCGGCAGCATGCGCAGATCGATGAGGTCGTCGAAATAGGCGCGCACAACCGGGTCGATGCTGGTCTTCGCGAGGTTCGTCGCCCAGTACTCGTCGAAGGCGCGCCGATCGGGGGGCCACATCGCTTCGGGCATCTGGAGGGTGGTGCCGAGTCGCGCGGCCAGGTGGTAGAACGCATCGGCCGTCGCCTCGTCCATCGGGCCGTGCATACGCTCGTACAGGTCCTGTGCTCCCCAATGCAGGCAGGCCGCGACCCAGAGTTGCAGCGCGGGGTCGAAGGCGTTGTAGCGCACCGGACTCGAGGCGGTGGAGCGCACCGGGCGATGCGAAACGTTGACCGCCTCGCGATAGGCGGCGCGTTCGTCGTCGGTGCCGAGCATCGCCACGGACAGGTAGGTCAGGGTGGTGCGCAGCCGTTTGATCGGATGCAGCATCACGTTCCCGCTGTGCACCGTGCTCTCCAGAACGCCGTAGCCGACCGGTGGAGTGCTCAACTGCATGATGACGTTCGCGACGCCGCCGAAGAGGCCGGCCACGCCGTCGATGTACTGCCCGATGTCGAAGGATTCCGGCGGTTCGGGGTGACGCGTCGCGGGAAGTGGCCTGGTCATCATCGACCTCGCAGTACTGAGAAGGCTATGCAACAACGTTCTCACCGCGTCAGCGGCTGTGTCAACCGTCACATCGTCGACTCGGCGCGCGTCGGCACAGGATGTCGTGAGGCCGCCACGGTACCGGGGGAAGTAGCGTAGTCGAATGTCGTTCGGCCCACCCCTGCTGCTCAGTTCCCTGAACCCGCTCGCCGTCGCGGGCGGCGCGGATATCTCCGACGCACTCACCATCGACGGGAGCACCCTCTCGCGCAGCGACCTGCTGGGCGCGGCCACTTCGGTAGCCGAACGCGTCGCGCGCGCGGAGCGGGTGGCGGTGCTGGCCGAGGCGACGGTGGAGACCGCGCTCGCGGTGGTCGGCTGCCTCATCGCGGGCGTCACGGTGGTGCCGGTGCCCCCGGACTCCGGCACCACGGAGCGGGCGCACATCCTGGCCGACTCGGGCGCTCGGGCGTGGCTGGGGAAAGCGCCGGAGGGCGCCGACCTGCCCGTGGTGCCGGTGCGGCGGCACGCCAGGTCGTGGCACACCTATCCCGAACCCGATCCGGCCACAACGGCTTTCGTGCTCTACACCTCGGGAACCACCGGCCTGCCCAAGGGCGTGCTGCTCAGCAGGGGTGCGATCGCCGCGGGCCTGGACGCCCTCGCCGACGCGTGGGCGTGGACCGCGAGCGACACTCTGGTGCACGGGCTTCCGCTGTTCCACGTGCACGGACTGATCCTCGGCCTGCTCGGCCCGCTGCGCGTCGGCAGTCCGCTGATCCACACCGGCAAGCCGACACCGCAGGCATACGCGGCGGCCAAAGGCTCGCTGTATTTCGGCGTGCCGACCGTGTGGTCGCGTGTGGTCGAGGACCCCGACTCGGCAAAACAATTGGCCGACGCGCGGCTGCTGGTCTCCGGTAGCGCACCGCTGCCGGTGCCGGTGTTCGAGCGACTGCGCGAGCTGACCGGGCACGCGCCGGTCGAGCGCTACGGCATGAGCGAAACCATGATCACGCTGTCCACCCGGGCCGACGGCGAGCGCAGGCCGGGCTGGGTCGGCACGCCGGTGCGCGGGGTGCGCACCCGGCTGCGCGACGAGTCCGGCGCGCCGGTCCCGCACGACGGCGAGAGTATCGGCGGGCTCGAGGTCTCCGGGCCCATGTTCTTCGACGGCTATCTGAACCGCCCGGAGGCCACCGCGCAGAGCTGGACCGAGGACGGGTGGTTCCGGACCGGCGATGTCGCCGCCATCGATGCGGACGGCTTCCATCGCATCGTCGGCCGGGAATCGGTGGACCTGATCAAGTCCGGCGGATACCGGGTCGGCGCGGGGGAGGTCGAGACGGTGCTGCTCGGTCATCCCGCGGTCGCGGAGGCCGCGGTGGTCGGCCTGCCCGACCACGACCTCGGCCAGCGCATCACCGCGTTCGTCGTGCTGCGCGATTCCGCGACCGAACGCGAACTGATCGACCATGTGGCCGCGCGACTCTCGGTGCACAAGCGCCCGCGCGAGATCCGGGTGGTCGACACGCTGCCCCGCAACGCCATGGGCAAGGTGCAGAAGAAGAAGCTGGGTTGACCTCGAGTTCGGTAGAGGTTCTACCGTCGGGCGCATGACTTCGACCCTGACCCCCGAACAGATCGACTACCTGCACACCCAGCGGCTGGGTCGCCTGGCGACCGTCCGCCCCGACGGCACGCCGCAGAACAACCCGGTGGGCTTCCGCTACAACGCCGACCTCGGCACCATCGACATCGCGGGCTGGAACATGGGCGCGTCCTGGAAGTTCCGCAACCTCGCCGGCAACGACCACGTCGCGTTCGTCGTCGACGACGTGGCCTCGGTCCAGCCGTGGCGCGTCCGCTGCCTGGAGATCCGCGGCACCGCCGAAGCGCTCACCGACGTCGACCCCTACATCTCCGGCGTCTCCCGCGAAATGATCCGCATCCATCCCCAACGGGTCATCGCCTTCGGCCTGTCCGGTGAGGGTCCCGACTTGACCTGAGCTGCCCGACCGGCGTGCGTCCGGACGGACCTGGCGTGGGGCCTGAAGCCGTCAGATGGGGGTGCGGCCCTCATCCAAAGGAGTGATGTACTCCGGCTGGCCGACGAGGCATATCGCCTATGATCGGGTCATGCCCCCCGCGAGTCCCCTGCCTGCCGGCGACCCGCACCGTGTGATCACCGGACCAGACGGTGTCGTTGAAGTCATCGTCAGCTTGAGCGAGTACCAGCAGCTCAAAAAGGCGCGTGAGGAACTTCGTCGTCTTCGTGAAGAACGGACGCGCAGTGCGATCGCAGCGCAGATGCGCGAAGGGATGGTGCAGTTCGAAGCCGACCCGGACGCCTTCCGGACCTTGACCCGCGAGGATCTGCTGCGGACGGACATCTTTGACCGACCGTAGGGTTCTCATCGAAGTCGGTCCACGAGCCGAGCAGCAGATCTACGAACTCCCCGAGCAGTTGCGCTTCAAATCCGCTTGGCGTTGCTCGATCTGTTGGACGATCCGCTGCCGCTTGCGAAAGGGGTCGTCCCCTTTCGAGCTGACGGGGACGAAATACCGGACGCATACGAGTGGGACATCGGCGGCGTGACGATCTTCTACAACTTGATCGAAACCGGCCCGCTGTTGATCCAGATAATCATCCAGGTCGTCCTCGTCGACGCTCTCTGAACGGGTGGCCACGGGCGCCTGCGCACCTCGTCCCCAGCGGGTCATCGCCTTCGGTTCATCCCACCCGGCGACGGCGCCGAGCCGACGCGACGCTCGGGGTTAGCGTGCGGGGCTCTCGTCGCCCTGTACGGTGACCGTGTACCGGTGCCGAGGAGGGCTATGTTCGCGCTCGTGGTGAGGTTCGACCTGCAAGACGCCGACAAGGTTGCCGAGTTCGACGAGCTGGTAGCCGAAACCGTTGCGGCAGTCACCCAATTCGAACCCAGAACGCTGGTGTATGCCACGCACACCGTCGAGGGAGAACCACTGGCACGGGTGTTCTATGAGGTGTACCGCGACCGCGAGGCATTCCGGGAGCATGAGCGGCAGCCCCACACCCGGCACTTCCTGAGCCAGCGGGAGAACTACGTCGCTTCTTTCCGGGTGGAGCTCCTGTCGACCTTGGACACCAAGGGCCTCCCCGCTGCGCGCTGAGACGCACCGAGCTCTCCACCATGTGCCCCTCGCGGAAGCTTCAGCGAGGAAGTTCAGTTGTGGGCGTGCAGGTCGGCGTTGAGTTCGATGCCGGTGCCCTTGCGGGGAACGACCTCGACCGCGCCGGTGGCGGAGTTGCGGCGGAAGAGGAGGTTGTCGCGACCGGCCAGTTCGGCCGCCTTGACCAGGGTGCCGTCGGGGGTGGTGACCTTGGTGCCCGCGGTCAGGTAGAGGCCCGCCTCCACCACGCAGTCGTTGCCGAGCGGGATGCCGAGGCCGGAGTTCGCGCCGAGCAGTGACCGCTCGCCGATGGAGATGACCGTGGTGCCGCCGCCGGACAGGGTGCCCATGGTGGACGCGCCGCCGCCGATGTCGGAGCCGTCGCCGACCACGACGCCCGCGGAGACGCGGCCCTCGATCATGGACGCGCCGAGCGTGCCCGCGTTGAAGTTCACGAAGCCCTCGTGCATGACGGTGGTGCCGGAGGCCAGGTGCGCGCCGAGGCGGACCCGGTCGGCGTCGCCGATGCGCACGCCGGTGGGCAGCACGTAGTCGACCATGCGCGGGAACTTGTCCACGCTGTACACGGTGACCGGGCCGCGGGCGCGCAGCTTGGCGCGGGTGACCTCGAAGCCCTCCACCGCGGCGGGGCCGTGGTTGGTCCACACCACGTTGGTCAGCAGGCCGAACTGGCCGTCCAGGCTCACCTCGTGCGGCCTGACCAGGCGGTGTGAGAGCAGGTGCAGGCGCAGGTAGACGTCGTGCGCGTCGACCGGGGCGGCGGACAGGTCGGCGATCGT
Organism: Nocardia gipuzkoensis; assembly: GCF_021183645.1. Classification (NCBI taxonomy): domain Bacteria; kingdom Bacillati; phylum Actinomycetota; class Actinomycetes; order Mycobacteriales; family Nocardiaceae; genus Nocardia; species Nocardia gipuzkoensis. The sequence goes on from NZ_CP089225.1 coordinate 4,235,643, forward strand.
GGTGCGCACCGCGATCACGTCGACCCCGCGCGCGTCGTCGAAGCCGAGCAGCGCCGCGTACTCGGCGGGCGCCTCGTCCAGCCGCTTGGTGCCGGTCTCGGCGAACTCGCCCAGCTGCGGGTTCGGGTACCACGTGTCCAGTACGGTCCCGTCCGCGGTCACGTTGGCGATACCGATTGCTGCTGCTCCCTGGATGCTCACGGCCTAGAGGTTACCGACTCGCGCCGGACAACGGTGCGGCTGCTCCGGCGACCGCGATCACCAGGCTTCGCACGCGTCCGACCCGGGACCGATCGGCGGCGTGCCCGTGCCGGAACCCACGGCTGACAAGGACACGAAGGCGGTGCATCGGCCTCGCTGGACTGGTCCCGCAAGAGACGCCGCCGGGATGTCGGGACGGACCGGAGGGAAGTGGCGTGCGGGCGGGACGGGTGAGCGGCCGTAGGGTGAAGCGCGTGACCATCGACCTGCATGCCGACCCGATCATGCTGACCGCCGCCCTCGTCGACATCCCGAGCGTCTCGCGTGACGAGGCGGCCGTCACCGACGTGGTGGAGCGGGCGCTGCGGGAGCAGACGACGGGGTTCGAAATCGTCCGGCACGGGAACGTGGTGCTGGCGCGCACCCATCGCGGGCTGCCGACCAGGGTGATCCTGGCCGGGCACTTGGACACCGTGCCGATCGCCGACAACGTGCCGGGCCGGTTCGCTGTCGGCCCGGCGGGCGAGCGGGTGCTCTACGGCTGCGGCTCGGTGGACATGAAGTCCGGCGACGCGGTGTTCCTGCACCTGGCCGCGACCGTCGCCGACCCCGTGCACGACCTGACGCTGATCTTCTACGACGGCGAGGAGATCGCCGCCGAGTTCAACGGGCTCGGCCACATCGAGCGCGATCTGCCGGACTGGCTCACCGGCGACCTCGCCGTGCTCGGCGAACCGTCCGGGGGCTGGATCGAGGCCGGCTGCCAGGGCACGCTGCGCGCTCGGCTGCGCACCTCCGGCGTTCGCGCGCACTCGGCGCGAGCGTGGCTGGGCGACAACGCGATTCACCGGCTTGCTCCGATCCTGCAGCGGCTCGCCGACTACCGCGCACGGGAAGTGGACATCGACGGCTGCGTCTATCGCGAGGGCCTGTCCGCGGTGCGGGTGGAGGGCGGCGTGGCGGGCAATGTCGTGCCGGACGCCGCCGAGGTGGACGTCAACTTCCGCTTCGCGCCCGACCGCACTGTCGACCAGGCCGTCGAGCACGTGCGCGAAGTCTTCGCCGGACTCGAACTCTCCTTCGAGGTGACCGACTCGGCGCCGGGCGCGCTGCCGGGGCTGACGGCACCGGCGGCCAAGGACCTCATCGCCTCGGTGCAGCGCCACGGCGGCGGCGGTGTGCGCGCGAAGTACGGCTGGACCGACGTCTCGCGTTTCGCGGCCCGCGGCATTCCCGCTGTCAACTTCGGTCCCGGCGATCCCAACCTCGCGCACAAGCGCGACGAGCACGTCCCCGTCGACCAGATCACCGCGGTCACCGCCATGCTGCGCAGCTACCTGAGCGGCACGCCGGACTGAACGGCTGGGCGTGGCCGGAACCAGCCGGTGCCCGCCGCCGGCTCGTTCGCGCCGGTGTCCGGGGTTCCCTGCGCGGGTCCGGGTCGTCGCCTCCGACGGTCGCTGAGATCGCGAGTGGCCGACCTGGCGCGCCGCCCGCCTGATTCGAGCCACGACGTGCGAGCCGTGCGCCGAGATTGCGGCTGCGCCTCGCCGCCGCGGCGCCCGGCTGAACGTCGGACGACTTCTCTCGTCCGGCCCCTGAGCGGCCCCGGCCGGGCGGTAGCGTGGAACGCATGTCCACCGACGCCGCGGACCATGAGGTCGCCAATAAGCCGAAGTCGACACCGAAGTTCCGTGGGCCGATCATGTTCCGCCGCGATCGCGCGGACGGCGTGGGTACCGCCGACCGGAACCTGCTGGACAAGCGCGGTGACACGGACTGGGTGCACACCGATCCCTGGCGGGTGCTGCGTATCCAAGCCGAGTTCATCGAAGGCTTCGGCGCGCTCGCCGAGGTGCCCCGGGCGGTGACCGTCTTCGGTTCCGCGCGCACGTCGGCCGACCATCCGGAGTACCAGGCGGGCTTGGCGATCGGCGCCGCGCTGGCCAGGGCAGGCTTCGCGGTGATCACCGGCGGCGGCCCCGGCGCGATGGAAGCGGCCAACCGCGGCGCCTGCGAAGCGGGGGGCTACTCGATCGGTCTCGGCATCGAGCTGCCGTTCGAGCAGAGCCTCAACGAGTGGGTGGACCTGGGCATCAATTTCCGGTACTTCTTCGTCCGCAAGACGATGTTCGTGAAGTACTCCCAGGCGTTCATCTGCCTGCCCGGCGGTTTCGGCACCCTCGACGAGTTGTTCGAGGCGCTGACGCTGGTGCAGACCCGTAAGATCACCAGGTTCCCGATCATTCTGTTCGGCACCAGGTACTGGTCGGGGCTGGTCGACTGGTTGCGCGATTCGCTCGGCGGCTCCGGCAAGATCTCACCGGGTGACCTCGGCCTGCTGCACGTGACCGACAGCGTCGAGGAGGTCGTGCACATCATTCAGGCCGCCGCCGAGGCAGGCGGCGCCGAGGACGCGATCGGGACGGAGGATCAGTGGTGAGTGAACAGCCTTTCGCCGTCTGTGTCTATTGCTCTGCGAGTACGACCGACCAGGACTACCTGTCGCTGGCCGCCCGTGTGGGTACCGAGATCGCCCGGCGCGGCTGGCAATTGGTGTCCGGCGGCGGGCATGTCTCGATGATGGGCGCGGTCGCCACCGCGGCGCGCGCGGGCGGGGCGAACACCATCGGCGTGATCCCGAAGCACCTGGTGCACCGGGAGGTCGCCGACGTCGACGCCGACGAACTGGTGGTCACCGACACGATGCGCCAGCGCAAGCAGGTGATGGAGGATCGCGCCGACGCCTTCCTCACCCTGCCCGGCGGCATCGGCACCTTGGAGGAGTTCTTCGAAACCTGGACCGGCGGCTACCTGGGACAGCATGAAAAGCCCGTTGTTGTGCTGGATCCCAATGGATTCTTCCGCGGTTTGTTCTCCTGGCTGGACGAGTTGTACGAGCGGAAGTTCGTGCCCCAGACAGCCCTGTCCCGGATTACGGTGGTGACCGATCTTCCGTCCGCTTTCGCGGCACTGGAGGGGGTACGTACCCGGGATGAGGAGAGCTGAAGACGTGAGCACCGACGGCCGCTCGACGGTGAGTTTGATCGACCTCGCCCGCAACCTGCCCGCGATGGCCCTGGACGCGCCGGGCATGCTGCGCAACGCGCTGGGCATGCTGGTGACGCCGGATTCCAAGTCCTCGGTGGGGCTGTACTTCCAGCGCAACGCCCACCGGCATCCAGACCGCGTGTTCCTGCGGTTCGAGGGTGCGGCCTACACCTACGGCGAGGCCAACGCGCAGGTGAACCGGTATGCGAGCGTGCTCGCGGCGCGCGGGGTGGGCCGCGGCGACGTGGTGGGTGTGCTGATGACCAACCGGCCGGAGACGATGTTCGTCGTGCTGGCCACGGTCAAGCTCGGGGCCACCGTGGGCCTGCTCAACCACCATCAGCGCGACCGAGTGCTGGCGCACAGCTTCGGCCTGCTCGACAGCGTGCTCAACGTGGTCGGCGCGGAATGCGCCGACGCGATCGAGTCGTTGCCCGAGCCCCCCGCCGACATTCTTCCGGCCGACGAACTCGAGCAGGCGGCCCGCAGCGCCGCCGATACGGACCCGCCGAGCTGCGCGGAGGTGACCGCACGGGAGCGCGCGTTCCTCATCTTCACCTCGGGCACCACGGGCCTGCCGAAGGCCAGCGTGATGACCCACTTGCGCTGGACCAAGAGCATGTCCGGACTGGGCGGCCTCGGGATTCGCCTGCGCGGCGACGACACGCTGTACTGCTGCCTGCCGATGTATCACAACAACGCGCTCACCGTCGCGCTGTCGGCGGTGCTGGCCTCGGGCGGCACCTTCGCCCTGGCCCGGGGATTCTCCGCATCCCGGTTCTGGGACGAGGTCATTCGTGAACAGGCGACGGCGTTCATCTACATCGGTGAGCTGTGCCGCTACCTGGTCAATCAGCCGGCCAAGCCGACCGACCGGCAGCACTCGGTCCGGCTCGCCGTCGGCAACGGGCTGCGCCCCGAACTATGGGACGAGTTCAAGTCCCGGTTCGGCATCAAGCGGATCGTGGAGTTCTACGGCGCGAGCGAGGCGAATATCGCGTTCGTCAACGCATTCGGCGTGAACCGTACGGCAGGCTTCGGTCCGCTGCCGTACGCCGTCGTGGAGTACGACGACGAGACCGGAAAGGCCAAGCGTGACAAGAACGGGCGCTTGCTCCGGGTCGGCACCGGCGGCGTCGGGCTGCTGCTGGCCAAGGTGACCGACCGCTCCCCGTTCGACGGTTACACCGACAAGGCCGCCTCCGAGGCCAAACTGGTGCGCGACGGCTTCGAGCAGGGCGATGTCTGGTTCGACACCGGCGATCTCGTGCGCGAACAGGGCTGGCATCACATCGCGTTCGTGGACCGGCTCGGCGACACGTTCCGCTGGAAGGGCGAGAACGTGGCGACCACGGAGGTGGAGGGCGCGCTGAGCAAAGCGGAATCGATCGCGCAGGCGGTGGTCTACGGCGTGGACATCCCCGGGACCGACGGCAAGGCGGGCATGGCCGCCGTGACGCTGCACCCCGACGCGGAATTCGACGGGGCAGCGGTGGCGAAAGTGGCCTACGAGCAATTGCCGGGCTACGCCGTCCCGCTGTTCATCCGCATCGTCCACGAGCTGGAGCAGACCTCGACGTTCAAAAGCCGCAAGGTAGAACTGCGCAAACAGGGCTACACCCCCGACCCCGACAGCACGCTGTACGTACTCGCGGGCCGCACCGAAGGCTACGTCCCCGCCTACGACGACTACGCCGCGGAGGTAGCAGCGGGCCGCGCCCCGAAGAGCTGACCGAGCAGTAATTCCTCTCGGAAACGAGCGAACCGATCTCGCACGCACCTGGGTAACTCACCGGGTACGCCCAAAACCTGAGCAGCGCCCAACGCAGGACCTGCACGCAAATCGCCTGCCACCTGACCGGTATGGCCTGAATTCGCGGGGAGGCGGAACAGCTACAGTCGTTGACATGTTCAGCTCCGTGGCGCCGCTTCCGACGCTGTGCGGACGGCCGGTGGCGACGGATCGAGCGCTGGTGATGGCGATCGTGAATCGCACCCCGGACTCCTTCTACGACCGCGGCGCCACGTTCACCGATGCGGCGGCCATGGACGCGGTGGCGCGCGCGGTGGACGAGGGCGCCGACCTGGTGGACATCGGCGGGGTGAAAGCCGGGCCCGGCGATTCGGTGGACGCGGCCGAGGAAACGCGGCGGGTGGTGCCGTTCGTCGCGGCCATCCGCGCGAAGTACCCGGAGCTACTGATCAGCATCGATACCTGGCGCGCAGAAGTCGCGCTCGCCGCGGTGGGCGAGGGGGCGGATCTGATCAACGACACGTGGGCGGGCGCCGACCCCGATCTCGTTCCGGTGGCCGCCGCGCACGGCGCGGGTCTGGTGTGCAGCCACACCGGCGGCGCGGTGCCGCGCACGAGGCCGCATCGGGTCCGTTACGCCGATGTGGTGGGCGAAGTCACCGAAACCGTGGTGCACGCCGCCGAGAACGCGCTCGCGGCCGGGGTACGCCGGGATTCGATCCTGATCGATCCGACTCACGATTTCGGCAAGAACACTTATCACGGTCTCGAACTGTTGCGCGGAGTCGAAGTTCTTGTAAAAACCGGATGGCCAGTCTTGATGGCGCTGAGCAACAAGGATTTCATCGGGGAGACTTTAGGTGTCGGTCTTTCCGAACGGCTGGAGGGCACATTGGCGGCAACAGCATGGTCGGCGGCGGCCGGCGCCCGAGTCTTTCGTGTTCACGAAGTCGCCGCGACCCGGCGGGTGGTGGACATGATCGCCGCGATCCAGGGCATCCGGCCCCCCGCACGAACCTTGCGAGGTCTGGCATGACATTCAAATACCGTGAGCCCGCCTGGGCGACGACCAATACCTGGGACACCCCGGACTGGCGGGTGGATGAGCTCGTCTCCGCCAAAGCCGGGCGCACCGTGTCGGTGGTGCTGCCCGCGCTGAACGAAGAGCGGACGGTGGCCGACGTGGTGGCCAGCATCCGCCCGCTGCTCGGCACACTCGTCGACGAGCTGATCGTGCTGGATTCCGGCTCGACCGACGCGACCGCGCAGCGGGCGCGCGCGGCGGGCGCCGAGGTGATCAGCCGGGAGCAGGCGGTGCCGGAGCTGGAGCCGGCGCCGGGCAAAGGCGAGGTGCTGTGGCGCTCCCTGGCGGTGACCAGCGGCGATCTGATCGCCTTCGTCGACTCCGACTTGATCGACCCGGATCCGGCCTTCGTGCCGAAATTGCTCGGCCCGCTGCTCACGGTCGACGACTTGCATCTGGCCAAGGCCTACTATCGCAGGCCGCTGCGGCAAGGCGGCGCGGTGGACGCGCACGGTGGGGGCCGCGTCACCGAGTTGGTCGCCCGCCCCCTGCTGGCCGCGCTGCGACCCGAACTCTCGCAGGTGTTGCAGCCGCTCGGCGGTGAATACGCGGGCACCCGCGAACTGCTCACCTCGGTGCCGTTCGCGCCGGGCTACGGCGTGGAGATCGGGCTGCTGCTGGACACCTACGACCGGCTCGGCATGTCCGCGATCGGCCAGGTGAACTTGGGCGTGCGCACACATCGCAACCGTCCGCTGGCCGACCTCGGTGTGATGAGCCGCCAGATTCTCGGCACGGTGCTCGGCCGCAGCGGTGTGCAGGACTCCGGTGCTGCGCTGACGCAATTCCCGCTGATCGGCGGCGAATTCACCGCGCACAACACTGAAGTGTCGCTGGTGGACCGTCCGCCGATGGTCACCCTGCGGCCCGCGTGCGCGGCGGCCTGAGCTGATCCAGCGCCCCGGGTCCGCGCATCGCTCAGGCGCCTTCCGCATGCGGGTCGCGCATGTACCCCGCCTCGATCAGGGTGCGGAAGGCCGCGAGCTTGTAGACGCATTCGGAGGGCTCACAGATCCGGTGGCGCTGCATGAGTTCGTGCGCTTCCGCGACCGTCAACGGTTCGATGGGCACCCGCTGTGGCCTGCCGATCGGGCAGACCGGTAGCACGGTGGCGGGGATCCGCTGCGCGATCCCGTGCTGAGCGAGGCCGAGTCTGCGTCGCCGGTTCGCCGGTCCGTGCAGCAAGCCGATGGTGGCGACCAGGCCGGCGGCGCCGGCGAGCGAGCAGAGGACGGCGATCTGGGTGGCGGTCACGGCGCTTTCTCCTCTCGGTGGGGCGGGCCGGGCAGAGCGTGGCGGGGCCGAAGCGCAACGCACCGTCACCTACTCGTAGTTAACTTTTAGCAAATCAAGTGTGCGGCCGCATGCCGCGCGGTGCAAGGTGGATTGATACGAGGCTCTGGGCGGTATGTGCGGCTCTATGGTCGGGTATTCCCGGCGATCCGGCGTCCAATCCGCTTCGCGGAGCGAACTTCGAGCAGATCGCGGTGGAGGGGTCCGTCGAGGCGATCCAGCGGAAGTGCGGAGGCGCCGCCGCGTTCGGCCAGGATCTGGGCGGCGATGGAGATGGCCGTCTCGTCCGGTGTCCGGGCGTCGAGGTCCAGGCCGACCGGACTGCGCAGCCGTCCGAGCTGGTCGTCGGTGACGCCTGCGGCGCGCAGTCGCTCGACACGCTCGGCGTGCGTCCGGCGGGAGCCGAGGGCGCCGACGAAGCCGATGCGCGCGCACGACAGCGCCTCGACCAGCATCGGGACGTCGAATTTGGCGTCATGGGTGAGCACGCAGACCACGGTGCGCCGGTCGATCCGCCCCGCCTGCTGTTCCCCGCGCAGATACCGGTGCGGCCAGTCCACGACGACCTCGTGAGCCGCGGGGAACCGAGTGGTGGTGGCGAAGGTCTCGCGGGCATCCACGACGGTCACCCGGTAGCCGAGCTGGCGGCCGGTGCGGCTGAGCGCGCGCACGAAATCGTTCGCGCCCGCCAGGATCATGCGGGCCGGGGCGGCGAAGACCTGCACGAACGTCCGGGGGCGCGGTGCGCCGCGCGCCGCGCCGCGCGCCGCGCACTCTTCGGCGCCCACCACACCGCAGCGGCCCGCGGCCAGCAGCGCCCGTGCGTCGCGGTCCACGCCGTGCCACGGATCGGTGTCTTCGGGCGTCAGCAGCTTCCATTCCGGTGTGGCGTCCAAGGTGGTGGCCACAGCGACGGGGAAGCCGTTCTCGATCCGCTGCCGCAGCGCGAAGAGCAGGGGCAGCTGCTCGCGCGAGATCCGCTCGACGAATACTTCGATCTCTCCGCCGCAGGTCAAGCCCACGGCGGGCCCGTCGGCATCGGCATAGCCGAACCGGTCGGTCACCGCGTGGCCGCTCGCCAGCACCTCCTGCGCCGAGGCGAGGACGGCGGACTCGACGCATCCGCTGGACAGTGAGCCGTGCACGGAGCCGGAGCCGGTGACGACCATCGCCGCGCCCTGTTCCCGAGGTCCGGGGCCGGTGGTGTCCACCACGCGGGCCAGCGCGACCGGCCCGTGCGGCAGCAGAGTGATCAATTGCCCGAGTATCGCGCGCACCGCGACCGGTCCTTTCCCGAGCGGGTCCGGCGCATCGGGCCCGAGGCTCACGGCGAATCCGCGCCGTACCGCCAGCCTAGTTATTCGAAGGCTATTCGGCGCGGCGACGGTGATCCGGCAGTAGCACCTGATCTGCCCGCGCCTCGGGCGCCTCGGCGGGATTGCCCGTCCCGGCACGAGGGCCGTTCGTGCGAGGCTCGTCGGCTTCCGGACGCGCAGGGTCTGCCTGGGCGTCGTCGGTGTGCAGCTGGTCGGCCACCGGTTCGTCCGAACCGTCCGGTTCGGGCGAGGTGGCCGATTGCTCGTGCGCGAGCCGGGCCTGGAGATCGGCGACGGTCAGATGGGCCTTCGACCCCCCTGGCCGCAGCAGCACGCTGACGAGCAGGCCGAGCAGCCCCACCGCCAGGACGGCGCCGCCGATGAGCAGTAGCGGATTCACTATTTCCTCCTTGCCGGACGCCTCACGCGTCCGTTTCGCGGAGCTGGAGATGGGGCGGGACGGCGTCGGTCTCGAAATACGCCGTGAAAATCTCGGCGGCCTGCTCCGCCGTGAACACTTCGTCCGGATACACCCTGTGGGTGTGCACACCGACCGGAACCGGCACCTCGACAGCGGGCGGACCGATCCGGTCGCCGGGGAGGCCGACGGTGAATCGGTGCGGCGTGCCGTCCACGGCGGTGCGCATCTCCACGGTCAGCGCGTCCGCCGAGCCGGTGCACTGCAAGAACTCCCGACCGGGTGCGGCGCTGATCGCCGGGTCGATGTCGGCAGGTCGCATCGGTTCGGCGAGCCGGGTCATGTTCACCGAGTAGCGGTGGAAGCCGTCCAACCTGCGCAGCGGACGGAGAAAGCTGTCGAGGGCCTCACCGCGGCTGAGGAAGACCTTCAGGCGGTCGCTGTAGGTGACCCGGTGGGTGGACACCGCCGGATCGCCGGTGCGGGCGGGAGCCGCGATGTCGTACGGCTCGCACCGCAGTACGGAACGAAGGACCACCGAACTCGCAGACATCGACTTTCGGTCACGCATCAGAGTTCACCTATCACATGCGGTTATCGTCCAGCTATTCAATCATCTGTGTATGAACCCGCTCGCGGGAGGGCTGGTGACCTGTACCACATAGGGGGTGGGCACGCTCGGTTGACTCCGCATAAGTACTGTGACCTGGCGGGTCGATGAGGTGGGTTACCGTCCGAGCGTGCGCTCCGCAAGGTTCACCACGACGGGTGGTTTGCGCTCCCCTGCGGTGCTATCGATTTGCCGAATCTCGTTGCGGCAGTGCACCCACCGCCCCTGGTTCGGCCGAACTCGCAGGGAGGTTCGAATCCCGGTCTCCGATCGCCGCGCAGGACGAAACTCCCGCCGCGTCCTTTCCCTCGCCTCAGCGACGCAGACCTGTTGCGTGCGATCGGTTCTCGGGGTCGTGACGGTAGACCGGGGTGAGTAGTTCGGCCTCGAGTGGCTCACCGGTGGCGCGGTCGAAACGACAGGCGACCAGCACCGAGAACAGGTAATTGCCTGCCCGCTCGTGCAGCGTGGCCAGCCTCGTGGCGAGCAGCCGGATGGCGCCGAGCGAGCCGGGCGGATGCATGCCGTCGATCATCAGCACGCTGCCGCGTCCGTCGGGCCGGGGGAGCCTGCCCAGATAGGCGATGTCGTGCGGCTCGGGTCCGCCCGGCCGGTAGACCCGCCGTGCCGCCCGGTCCTCGATTCCCCGGCGCGCGTCGCCCATTCGGGCCACCGCGCGCCGTAGCCGGGGATCGGCGGCGACCAACTGACGCAAACTCGGCGAGAGCTCCGGACCGCCCAACACGATCAGGCCGTCGCGATGCAGGTCGATCGGGCGGCCCGGGAGAAAGTGCTCGACCGCGACGCCGAAGCCGAGTTCGCGCAGCAGTTCGGCCAAGCGTTGCGGCGCAGCCGGATCCGGCGCGCCGATCACCCGGCCGGCGCGCACCTCGGGGACGAGCACGGTGAGCGAACCATGCCCGAAGAACAGTCCTTCCGGCGCGGGCCCCTGCGTACTCACCTGGTGGATGCGGGCACGGGAAAGCCCTGCCGCCGCACCGATTCTGGCGAACGTCCAGCCTTCGGCATGGAGCTCCCGGATCACGGCACGCCGAATCCTGGTCAGTTCGTTGATGGTCTGCTGGGCCGCCGCCACCCCATCGGTGGCCGCCTTCAGTCGCTCGACCTTGTCCTCGATCGCGAACACGCGCGCCACGTCATCGGCCGACATGTGCGAAGTCTAGACAGCTGAACAGCGCATTGCGTCTAGACTTCTTGACAAATCAGGTGGCGTCGGTGTCGATCGGAGGGCGTTCGTTGCGCTCCAACGGCTTATCCAACTTGGGCATCGGGTAGTCCGGCATGCCGCTGTTGGTGCTGTAGAGATCCTTCGGATCGGGCAGTGCGCTGTCGAAATCCTTGAACAGCGAATCGTCGCCGTTGAGAAGGTGTTTGGTCACCATCGCGCGCGGAGTCATTCCGCGCAATTCGTTCAGGTCGGCCAGCGGCTTGCGCAGATCGTCGAATTCCGGCCCCAGTTCCTGCCGCAGCTGGGAGGTGGCGCCACTCGCGTAGTCGCGCACCTGCCGCAAGCTGCGCGTGGTCCAGCGCACAGCACCGGGCAAGCGCTCCGGGCCGAGGATCACGAGGGCGGCGACGAGCAGGATGACCATCTCGCTCCAGCCGATGTTGCTGAACACGTAACCAGGCTACCTGGGCCTACCTGCCGCCGAGCCGGCGAGAGGAGGTTTGGAAGTGCACGCTGGGTGTCGTCCAGCCCGAGCCGAGCCGTGCAACACGCCTAGTCCGATTCCAGGGTCACCGAGACGTCGACCTGGCGGCCCTCGCGGATGAGCTGGACCGGTACGGTCTGTCCGATCTCGTTGGACTGTTCGGCCACCGTGAACTCATCGGAGCTGGTGACCTCACGATCGCCGACGCGCACGATGACATCGCCTTCGACGATGCCCGCCCTGGCGGCCGGCCCGTTCGGCGACACATCGGCCACCGCGGCTCCGCTCATGGCGTCGTTGGCGACCGTCTTGGTGCGGACGGACAGGCCCATGGTCGGATGGTGCACCGCACCGTCGCGGATCAAGGTCTGGGCGACCTCGGTCATCTTGTCCACCGGGATGGCGAAGCCGAGGCCGACCGAGCCGCCGGTCTCGCTGCGGATGGCGGTGTTGATGCCGACGACCCGGCCGTCCATGTCCACGAGCGCGCCACCGGAGTTACCCGGGTTGATCGACGCGTCGGTCTGCACGGCGTCGATCACGGCCTTCGTGTCGCTGCCCTCGCCCTCCAGCTTCACCGGGCGGTGCAGGGCGCTGACGATGCCCGAGGTGACCGTCTTGCTCAGACCCAGCGGCGAACCGATGGCCAGCACGTCGTCACCGACCTGGACGTCGCCGGACTTGCCGAGCTGGGCCACGGTGAGATTCTTCACATCGACCTTCAGTACGGCCAGGTCGGTCTTCGGATCGCGGCCGACGATCTGCGCGGGCACCCGGGTGCCGTCGGAGAACTGCACCTGGATGGCGGCCCGGTTGCTCTTGTCCTGGGCGGCCATCGAGACCACGTGGTTGTTGGTGACCACGTAGCCACCGCCGTCGATCACCACGCCGGAGCCGGTGGCGCCGTTGTCGCCGACGGTCACCCGGATGGAGACCACCGAGGGCAGTACCGCGTTGGCCACCTGCGCGATCAGGCCGTGGGGACGGGTGGCGTCGCCGGACTGTTCGAGGGTGACCTTGCGGGAGGTGAGCGTCGAGGCGGTTTCCGCGGTCAATCGTCCGACCAGCCCGCCGAGCAGCCCGACGACCAGTGCGACGAGCGCGAGCAGGGCCAGCGCCTTGGGCGCGACCCGGGAGCCGAACAGCACTTCGCGTGCGCTGAGCTTCTCGGCCTGCGGCAGCGCTTGCGCCTTGGGGGTGGGCACCGCGGGGGCGCCGAGACGCGCGATCGCCTCAGGGTCACGCCAGGGATCGGCCGGTCCGGCGACGGATGCGGGGCCATCGGCGGCGTCGGGGTCGCGCTGGAGGATCTCGGTGGAACCCTCCGGGCGGCCGAACGCCTCGGCCAGCACCGCGTCGGGCGGGCGATTCTGCATCAAAGGGCCGGATTGCGGCGCCGAACCGGCCTTGCGCAGCGGCAGCGGCTCGGCGAACGAACCGGAGAGGCCGGACGGCCTGCGGAAGGCACGCGCGGTGTGCGTGTCGACATGGGGCCGATAGACCGGGCGCGGGCCGAGCACGGGTGCGTCCGGCGGACGGAGATTCCCGCGGTTGGCCGCCGAATCCGAGGTGTCGGCCGATCCGGAATTCGTCGATTCGGTGGTCACGCGGAAAACTCTACTTGCGCCACCACGTAGTCCACCGGGTCGCGGTGAACGAATCGGTCAGAAATCCGAAAACCGCCTCGTTGCGGGGTGACTGACCGGACGGCGAGGACGGCGTGCGCCCGCTGGAGGCGCCGCCGGGCAGTTCGGCGAGCGGAATCCTGGTCAGGCTGTCGTGCAGTCCGGTCGGGATAGCCACCTGCCCGGCATGCCGCAGCGCGATGCGCGCCTGTTGCTGGGCATCCACCTCCGCCGCGCACTCCGGACACAGCGACAGGTGCTGAGCGGCCCGCAGGTAAGCGTTCATCCGCAGCTCACCGTCCACGTACGCCGCGACCGCCTCGCTCGCCAGATGCTCGGTGGAGCTGAAACGGGGCGGACGACGACCGGACGTGCTGGAGTCGCCACTCATTCGGTGCTCACCCTTTCAACCGACCTCGACCGTTCGGGCGACGCCGGCGTCCGACGAATCACCCTATGTTCGCGTCAGCGGCGAACCGCTGCTCACTTCCATTATGCGCAAGGTAGTCGCGCAGGGCTTGGCGTCCACGGTGGATCCGACTGCGCACAGTGCCCAGTTTCACGCCGAGCGTAGCGCCGATCTCCTCGTAGGACAGCCCCTCGATGTCACACAGCACCACGGCGGCTCGGAACTCCGGCGCGAGCGAATCCAGGGCCGTTTGCAGGTCGGGATCCAGCCGGGCGTCGTGGTAGGCCTGCTCCGGGCCGGGGCCCTCGGCGGGCACCCGGTCGTAGTCCTCGGGCAGCGCTTCCATCCTGATCCGGTTGCGGCGGCGGACCATGTCCAGGAACAGGTTGGTGGTGATGCGGTGCAACCACCCCTCGAAGGTGCCCGGTTGGTAATTCGACAGTGAACGGAACACCCGGATGAACGTCTCCTGGGTGAGGTCTTCCGCGTCCTGGGCGTCGCCGGACAGGCGGTAGGCCAGGCGGTAGACCCGGTCGGCGTGCTCGCGGACGAGTTCGTCCCACGTCGGCATCGCCGACCGGTCACCGGTGGCATCGAAGGCAGCGGTGCCGGTCAGCTCGCCCGCCTCCGCGGCGGAGTCGGCTTCGACCGGCAGGATCTGCTCGGGCAGGGTGGCGTATTCGCGCGCCGCATCGACCATGTGGATGGGGCTACCTCCTACTAGGGACCGCAAACGTCGGGACTCACTCGGGCCCGGGTCTGCGGACCGTTGCGTACGGATACAACCGACAACCGGTATGTCGTTGTTCCCGCGTCCCGTGTAAACACGGTCGGTGGTCTTGCGTTGCCCATACTCTTTCTGGTCCTGATATGGCCGGGTTATGGAGACCCTGAGGGACACCTGAGAAAACCGGCGGCGGAAATGGCGGGCGGCGCGTGTTGTCCGGAACGCCGAGATCACCCGCCCGGCGTTAGCCTCATACCCGTGGCATCGAATCTGGAGCGGAATCTCGCCTACGTGGAGGAATCCGTCGTGGAGGACGAAATCCTCGTCGGCGCGCGGGAACGGGCCACCGAACTCGGCGCGGTACCCGTACCGCCCTCGGTGGGCGCGCTGCTGAGCATGTACGCGCAGTTGCTCGGGGCGCGCGCGGTGGTCGAGGTCGGCACCGGCGCGGGTATCAGCGGGCTGTGGCTGCTCGACGGCATGCGCGAGGACGGCACGCTGACCACCATCGATTCGGAGCCGGAACACCAGCGCGCGGCCAAGGAGGCGTTCCGCGCCGCCGACATCCCGCCGGCCCGCACCCGGCTGATCAACGGGCGGGCGCTGGATGTGCTGCCCCGGCTCGCCGACGGCGCCTACGATCTGGTCTTCATCGACGCGGCGCCGCTCGAACACCCGGAGTACGTCGCCCAAGCGGTGCGTCTGCTGCGCGACGGGGGCGCCATTCTGCTGCACAACGCGTTGCTGGGCGGACGGGTACCCGATCCGGCGCAGCGCGATCCGGCCACCCAGGCGGTGCGCGCCGCGACCCGCGCCATCGCGGAAAACCCGGAACTCACCTGCGTGCTGATTCCGGTCGGTGACGGATTGCTCTGTGCCTCACGGGGTTAGTGATTCGCGCGGCAGCCGCGCCGTGAGCTGATTTCTTCCCGGAATCCGGGGTATGCGCTGAGAAACAACTCAGTGAGGAAAACAGTTATGCGTGAACTAACTCCCATAGAAGTGGCCGCCATGGGGGACGTCGTGACGGAGCGTCGAACGAGCTGGCTGCGGCCCACGATGCTGGCCCTGTTGCTCGTGATTCTGGGAGCGGTGCTGGTGATGGTGGTGGTGAGCAACACCGATTTCGACACCGGCCCCGAGAAGACCCCTCCGCCACCGGGATCCTGCGAGCCCTTCTGCACCCAGAACGGCGCCCCGCCCGCCCAGTAGTCATCTCCGCCGCGGCCGTTGTCGACGGTCGTCCCAGTGCGGTCGAATATGTCTGCCGCCGAAGTTTTTCCGGATTTTCCGCCGCCGCGCCCTCGTCTTCCAGGGAAATGCGGCCTCGGCCGATGTCGGGCGAAGTTCGCGAAAAAGCCACCGTACCGCGACGGTTCGGCGCACCCTGCAATGGAAAGCCGACGATCGCCGATACTGGTGAGGTCACGCTCCGAGCGGGTGCGGAAGAGGTGCGGTGTGGTGATGATGATGTTCCTTTGGGACGAAGACGAGCGTCGTCCCAAGCCGATTCACTGGGGGCGGGCCATGGTGGCATTCGCCGCCGTGCTGCTGTTCGCTCTGCTGGCGGTCTATCTGGTGAGCACCGCCGATTTCGGTGAGGCCTCGAAATCGACCGTGCCGCGCACGCCGGGGCCCTGCGCGCCGTTCTGCATCGGCTCGCCCGCGCCGCAGCCGGGCGGGCCCTGACCGCTCACCGGGCGACTACACCCAGACGCCTTTGCCGACCGTGACGACGCCGCCGTTGCTCACGGCGAAGCGGCTGCGGTCGCGCGCCAGGTCCACCCCGATGATCTCGCCCTCGCCGACCACCACGTTCTTGTCCAGGATGGCGTGGCGCACCACCGCGCCGCGACCGATCCGCACGCCGGGCATGAGCACGCAGCCTTCGACGGTGGCGCCGTCGTCCACGACGACGTTGGCGCTGAGCACCGAGTTGCGGACGGTGGCGGCGGACAGGATGCTGCCCGCGCCCACGATGCACTCCTGCGCCAGCCCGCCCTGGGCGAATTTCGCCGGTGGCAGGTTCTCGGCCGCCCCGCGGATCGGCCAGTGGCGGTTGTACAGGTTGAACACCGGATGCACCGAGACCAGATCCATGTGCGCGTCGTAGAACGCGTCGATGGTTCCGACATCGCGCCAGTAGCCGCGGTCGCGATCGGTGGCGCCGGGCACCTCGTTGTCGGCGAAGTCATAGACGCCCGCCTGGCCGGCCGCGACCAGGGAGGGGATGATGTCGCCGCCCATGTCGTGGTCGGAGTCGGCGTTGTCGGCGTCCGCCCGGATCGAGTCCACCAGGACCTTGGTGGTGAAGACGTAGTTACCCATGGACGCGAACGTGACGTTCGGGTCGTCCGGGGTCCCGGGCGGGTGGGCGGGCTTCTCCAGGAACTGCGTGATGCGGCCGGACTCGTCGCTGTCGATGCAGCCGAACGCGCTCGCCTCGCTGCGGGGCACCCGGATACCGGCCACGGTGACGCCCGCGCCGGAATCGATGTGATGGCGCACCATCTGCTCCGGATCCATGCGGTACACGTGGTCGGCGCCGAAGACCACGATGTAGTCCGGGTCCTCGTCGTAGATCAGGTTCAGCGACTGCATGATCGCGTCCGCGCTGCCGGTGTACCAGCGCGGACCGAGCCGCTGCTGCGCGGGCACCGGCGTGATGTACTCGCCCGCGAAACCGGACAGCCGCCAGGTCTGCGAGATGTGCCGGTCCAGCGAGTGCGACTTGTACTGGGTGAGCACGCACAGCCGCAGGAAACCCGCGTTGACCAGATTGCTGAGCACGAAGTCGATGAGGCGGTAGGCGCCGCCGAACGGGACGGCGGGCTTGGCGCGGTCGGCCGTGAGTGGAAAGAGTCGCTTGCCCTCGCCACCGGCGAGCACGATCCCGAGTACGTGCGGCTGGCTCCTCACACCTGCCAAACTACCGGGTGGAGCGCCTGTGAGTGGCCGCCGCGGACCCGAACGTCTACTTTGAACCGGTGAGTTTCGGCACGGATGGCGGACGTTCGGCGGTGGATTCCGGCGAGCGGGACCGGCTTCGCGTCGCGATGCTGACCCGCGAATATCCCCCCGAGGTGTACGGCGGCGCGGGAGTGCACGTCACGCAGCTGACGGCGCATTTGCGTCACCTGTGCGAGGTGACCGTGCACTGTATGGGCGTCGATCGCGCGGACGCCGTCGTGCATCAACCGGATCCGTCGCTCTACGCCGCCAATGCCGCGCTGCAGATGATGTCCGCCCAGCTGCGGATGGCCGACGCCGTCGGTGAAGTGGACGTGGTGCACTCGCACACCTGGTACAGCGGTCTGGCCGGTCATCTGGCCGCGACCCTCTACGGCGTGCCGCACGTGCTGACCGCGCATTCGCTGGAGCCGCGCAGGCCGTGGAAGGCCGAGCAACTCGGCGGCGGCTACCGGCTCTCGTCCTGGTCGGAGCGCAACGCCGTCGAACACGCCGACGCGATCATCGCGGTGAGCGAGGGCATGCGCCGCGACGTGCTCGACGCCTATCCGGCCGTCGACCCGAACCGGGTCCACGTGGTGCACAACGGCATCGACGGGACAATCTGGCATCCGGGCCCCGTCACCGAGGACGAGCCGTCGGCGCTCGCCGAACTCGGCGTGCGGACCGACCTCCCGATCGTCGCCTTCGTCGGCCGCATCACGCGGCAGAAGGGCGTCGGTCACCTGCTCGCCGCCGCCCGCGACTTCGACCCCGACATCCAGCTGGTGCTGTGCGCGGGCGCGCCGGACACGCCCGAACTGGCCCAGGAGGTCACCACGGCGGTCCACCAGTTGCGGCAGCGGCGCGGCAACGTGTTCTGGGTGCGCGAGATGCTGCCCACCGAGCGGATCCGGCAGATCCTGGCCGCCGCGTCGGTGTTCGTGTGCCCGTCGGTGTACGAGCCGCTGGGCATCGTGAACCTGGAGGCGATGGCCTGCGCGACCGCGGTGGTGGCCTCCGACGTGGGCGGCATCCCCGAGGTGGTCGACCGCCGCAACGGGCGGCTGGTGCACTACGACGCGGGGACCGCCGAGGACTACGAGCGGGCGCTGGCCGCCGCGGTGAACGAGGTCGCGGGCGATCCGGCGCTGGCCGCCCGTCTCGGCGCCGCAGGCCGGGAGCGCGCGATCTCCGAATTCGACTGGTCGCGGATCGCGGCGCGCACGGTAGCGGTGTACGACGAGATCAGGAAAGGCTGAATCGGGAGCGCTCAGGTCGCCCTGCGATAGGTGCCGACCATGACCGACGCGGTCACCTCGACGGACTCCGGCAGCCGCGCGAGCCGTGCCGCCCCGGCGGCCGAGTGATGCGCGGAGGGCCCCATGCCCACCACATGCGCGACGTCGGTTCTGGCGAGCGTCATCGGGTACTCGACCAGCGTCTGGCCGACCGGCTCGAAATGGCCCGACATCGCGGCATCGAGCCTACGATCCTTGTCCGGGTCGACCCGCACCATGTCCAGCGGCTCGATCAGCTCGCCGAGGTGGCGTTCGGTGGGGGTGGCGACGACGAAGCGTCCGTCGCCGGCGAGCACCCTGGCGATTTCGCCGGGATTGCGCGGCGCGAAGACCGAGAGCACGCCGCCGAGCGCGCCGTCGCGGATCGGCAGCCCGCGCCACGCGTCGGCCAGTACCGCCGCGGCGCGGGGGTGGGCGCGGGCGCAGCGCCGGACGGCCGGCTTGGCCACGTCCAGCCCGATGCCGACGGCCGGGGGAGCGGCGTCGAGCGCGCGGGCGAGGTAGTAGCCGGTGCCCGCGCCGATTTCCAGTACCGCGCCGTCGGTCCGGTGCGCCGTGACAGCTCGTGTCACGGCGTCGGCGATCGGCGCGAAGTGTCCCCCGCTCTGGAAGGCGGCGCGAGCGTCGAGCATGGCCGCGGTATCGCCGGTCATCTTGGTCGACGCGCCGGTGAGCAAGCTGACGTAGCCCTGTCTGGCGACGTCGAAGCTGTGGCCGCGACCGCAGCGCAGTGCTCGATCCCGCGGTTCCAGTGCCAGCGGCGCGGCGTCCTGGCGTGCCCGGAGACATTCCGGGCACGCCAGGACGCCGGCCGCGACGGCGAGGGCCGAGTGCTCAGCCGGGGCCACTCAGCTCGTGACGCTCTTCAGTTCGTCTCCGAGCGCCGCTGCCTCGTCCGGCGTGAGTTCGACGACCAGACGCCCGCCACCCTCGAGTGGAACCCGCATGACGATTCCACGCCCTTCTTTGGTTGCCTCGAGGGGACCGTCCCCGGTGCGGGGCTTCATGGCCGCCATCCTCTGCTCCCTCCAGATCTGCGCGGTCTGCTGCGCACTTTCTTGGAACTCCAGTTGTCACCAACCAGTGAGCTCGCCGGCGTTTGGCGAGCTACACCCGTCCCATTCTTCCCTATCGCTGATGTGGACGGATAGCTGAGTTCAAAAAGTGACCGGTCGGCCCGTGCCGGACCGGTCGCCGTCCACCCAGCAATCGGCCAAGTGGTCATCGACCATTCCGGTCGCCTGCATCAGGGCGTAGGCCGTGGTGGGTCCGACGAAACGGAATCCGCGCCGTTTCAATTCTTTTGCCAGGGCGGTGGATTCGGGTGTGGTCGCGGGCACGTCGGCGCCGGTGCGCGGGCGCGGGCGCGGCGGCGGGGCGAACGACCACAGCAACTCGTCCAAGCCGACGTCGAGGTCCCGGGCGACCCGGGCGTTGGCGATGGCGGCGTCGATCTTGCTTCGGTTGCGGACGATGCCCGCGTCGGCCATCAGCCGGGCGACGTCGTCGGCACCGAACTCCGCGACACGCTCGATCGAGAATCCGGCGAACGCCGCGCGGAAGGCCGGGCGTTTCCGCAGGATGGTCAGCCAGGACAAGCCGGATTGAAACGCCTCCAGGCAGAGTCGCTCGAACAAGGCGTCGTCGCCGTGCAGCGGCTTGCCCCACTCGTAGTCGTGATAGTCCCGGTACAGCTGGGTTTCCAGCGGCCAGGCGCAGCGGACCAGGCCGTCGCCCGCGGGGGCGGTCACTTCGACTCCGGCGCGATCGGCGTCTGCCATCGCGCGGCCTGTGCCTCGGCCAGCTGGTGTTGCAGCTCATCGATCCGCGCGGCCAGCCTGGCCAGCGCCCAGTCCACCTCCGCGGCCTTGTATCCGCGCACCACCTGCTGAAACCGTAACGCGCGCACGTCCGCCCCGGTGATCCCCTCCACCGGCAGTACGGTGGCCGTCGTCCCCTCCGGCAGCGGACCGAGTTCCTCGGACCGCCCGAACACCGCACTGGCGAGCAGGAACAGCACCGCGGCGACCAAGCCGACGATCAGCACGTACAGCAGCATCGTGAGCATGAGACGAGTTTATTGGTGCTGATTTCCGCGCCCGGTCCCGCGGCGCGCGAAACGCGGAGTTCGGTCCGAGTGGTCGTGCGCAGCGGCGAACCACGGCACGTCGATGCCGGGTGACTTCGAAGCTCCGGTCCGAGCGGCGATTTTACAAATGCCGGGTGGTGTCGATGCCGAGGGACATGCCCGCGAGGCCGCGGCGCCGGACGGCCAGTTTGTCGGCTATCTCGAGCAGTGCCTTGGCGGCGGGGTTCTCCGGATCGCGCAGCACGATGGGGGTGCCGTCGTCACCTGATTCGCGCAGCGCCTGTTCGATGGGGATCTGACCGAGCAGCGGCACGGTCGCGCCCACGGCGCGCGTGAGCCGGTCGGCGACGGCCTGCCCGCCGCCGGAGCCGTACAGGTCCATCCGGGTACCGTCCGGCAGGTCCAGCCAGGACATGTTCTCCACGACGCCCGCGATGCGCTGCCGGGTCTGCAACGCGATCGCGCCCGCCCGCTCGGCCACCTCCGCCGCGGCGGGCTGCGGGGTGGTGACCACCAGGATCTCCGCCCCCGGGATCAGCTGCGCGATGGAGATCGCGACGTCGCCGGTGCCCGGCGGCAGGTCGAGCAGCAGGACGTCGAGATCGCCCCAGAACACGTCGGCGAGGAACTGCTGCAACGCCCGGTGCAGCATCGGGCCGCGCCACACCACGGGGGTGTTGCCCTGGGTGAACTGCGCGATCGAGATCATCTTCACGTCGTGCGCGACCGGCGGCATGATCATCCGCTCGACCTGGGTCGGCCGGGCGTCGGTGCCGAGCATGCGCGGGATGGAATGACCGTAGATGTCCGCGTCGAGCACGCCGACCGACAGGCCGCGCGCGGCCATGGCGGCGGCCAGGTTCACCGTGACGCTGGACTTGCCGACGCCGCCCTTCCCGGAGGCGACCGCGTAGACGCGGGTCAGCGAACCGGGCTGGGCGAACGGGATGACCGGATCGGCCGCGTCGCCGCGCAGCTGCTTGCGCAGCGCGGTGCGCTGCTCGTCGTCCATCACGTCGAGGTCGACGGTGATCGCGCCGACACCCGGCACGTCGGCGACGGCCTTGGTGACCCGCTGCGTGATCTCGGTGCGCAGGGGGCAGCCCGCCGTCGTCAGGTAGATCTCCACGTGGACATTGCTGTCGGCGCCGATCGCGACGCTTTTCACCATGCCCAGTTCGGTGATCGGCTTGCGGATCTCCGGATCGTCGACCTTCGCGAGGGCACCCCGCACATCCGATTCCGTAACCATTGGCATGGCAGAAATTTTAGGCGTGTCAAATTTTCGGCAGGTCCCCGGCCCGGGGTGCGACCCCGGTGCTGTAGGAGGTCTCCCACGCCATGACGTTCGCGACGTAGGCCATGGAGTGGTTGTAGCGCAGGATGGCCTTGGACTGTTGGGCCAGGTCACGCATGTTCAAGCCGCCGTCGCACAGATACTTTCCGGCCGTCAGGGCGGCGTCGAACAGGTTCTGCGGATCGGCGATGCCGTCGCCGTTGCCGTCGGCCGCGTAGCGCTTCCACGTTTCGGGCAGGAACTGCATCGGGCCGATCGCTCGGTCGTACCCGTCCAGGCCGTCCAGCGCGCCGTCGTCGGAGTCGCGGATGACGTGGTTGCCGTTCAGTGAGCCGTCCAGCACCGGGCCGTAGACGGGGCTCAGCGGGTTGCCGTCGGCGTCGGCTTTGCCGCCGAACGCGTGGGTGGACTCGACCCGGCCGATGCCGGCCAGCAGCGACCAGGGCATGCCGCACACCGGATTCTCGGCCGCCAGGACACGTTCGGCGTTCTGATAGGCCGCGACGGCCACACCGGGGACGCCCAGCGGGCCTGCGGGCATCGCGGCGCGCTGCCGGCCATTCGGTAGCGCAACGGTTTTCACCACCGGCGTGGCGGTGGGCGCGGCCTTCGCCATCGCGTGCGCCATGAATTCGGTGACCGGCTCGGCCGGCGCCTGCGGTCTGGCGCCCTGTGCTTCCTGGTCGCCCCCCGTCGGCTGGACCGCGGCCGCGAGGGGTACGGCGTCGCCGACCTCGGAGGCGGCGGTGACGGATACGAGCCCAGCGGGAACCAATCCGGTCAATGCGATAACGGAACTCCGCCGGACGGTGGCAGGCGGTTGTTTTCGATGACGCCCCACGGTGTGGTGACCCTCCCATGACTCGCTGTGAGCCCTTTGTGATCGAACAAGGGAAGGTTACCGCACCCGAGATCTTTTTGTTACTCCTTCGTGATCTGATGTCAGGTTTGAATCACGGCTGGGGCGCGGCCGGTGGGGCGGGGAGCGGGATGACGATTCCGAAGGGCAGGGTGATCCCGGGCGGTGGCGTGGGTGGGGTTTCCGCGCTGGGCGCCGGTTGGGGTTCCGGCGCGGGCGGTGTGGTGATGGCCGGTTCGGGAGCGGTGCGCGATGCGTCGTCGTGGGCGGGCAGGTCACCGGGGATCGGTGTGGGTTCGCTGGTGGCGAGAGTGGCGTCGGGCTGGGCGCAGCCGGCGGCCAGCTGGTCCGGTGCGCCGGCCTGGCCCGCGGTTCCGGCATAGGCGGAGGTGCCCGCCCCTGTGGGATCGGCCGGGCCCCCGGCGCCGGGGTTGCGGGGGTCGGCCGGTGCGCCGCCGTAGGGCTGCCCCGGTACGAGCGGCACGCGTGCGGTCCCGGGTAGCTCCGGGAACGGCATCGGCGCGGGAGCCGGTTGTCCCACGCAGGGATTCACCGGAGGTGGTGGGCAGAAGATCCCGCACGGGATCGGCGGCAGACCCGGAATCGTGATCATCACCTGCGTCGGCTGCGGCCGCGGCCGCGGCAACGGCGCCTGACCCGCCGCCCGCGCCTGCTCACCCGGATCGGTACCCGGCACACCGGTACGCACCGCCGACATATCCGAACCCGGCGACAACACCCCCGGCGGCACCAGATCCGGCGAAATCCGCACCTGCGTCGGCGAACCCCCACTGCGATAAGCCGCCGACCAACTCAGCACATTCGCCGCATACGCCATCGAGTTGTTGTACCGCAACACCGCCCGCAACTCCTGCGACCGATCCCGCAGATCCACACCCCCCGAACACAAATACTTCCCCGCCGCCAACGCCGCATCGAACACATTGTGCGGATCGGCCACCCCGTCCCCGTTCCCGTCCGCACCATAAGCCCCCCACGTCCCCGGCAAGAACTGCATCGGACCCAACGCCCGCACAAACCCCCCATCAGCAGCCCTGATCACCTCGTTCCCCGGCAAAGTCCCATCCAACGCCGGACCCAGAATCGGCGACACCGTCGTACCCGCCGCATCCGTACGCCCACCCCGCGCATGCCCCGACTCGATCCGCCCGATCCCCGCCAGCAGATTCCACGACAACCCACACCCCGGCGCCGAAGACCCCAACGCCAACTCCGCATTCCGATACGCCGCCAACACCACCTCCGGAATCCCCAACGCACCCCCCACCGCGGGCAACGTAACCTCCTGCAACGGCACCACACCCGCCATCGGCGGCGACACCGCCCGCAACCGCCGCGGCAACTCCGGCGACACCGGCAACAACCCCGCCACCCGCGACTCCCCACCGCCGGCGCCCGCGCCGGGAGACGCCGCTGCCAAGACCTCCGGCGCCTGCGGCGCCCCCGCGTCCACCGGGGAATGCACTCCTGAACCACTCACCACCACACCAGCAACAACCAAAGCCGAGACCGTTATCGGAGCGGATACACGCATTCGGCCACACCCAATCCTCGACGTCGTGGGAGCGGCCGTCCGGGACATGCCCTGCCCTGGCCGCTCTGGACAACGTTGTCCAGGTTACCCACCAGTCAGGTCGTTATTCGGTATTTCCGGTTGATCACTGGTTACCGACGGTGAAACCGGAGCTGGAGCGGTCTTTCGGCCGGGGCTTTTCTTGCGTCCGCTCTTTCCACCGCTTTCCGCCCGGATCTCTTGATCCGGGGATTCCGCGGACTCGATCCGGTCCAGAATGCCTTTCAGCTCTTCCAATTCCCGGCGCAGGTAATCGCGGGTGGCCACTTCGCCGACCGCGATGCGCAGCGCGGCGAGTTCGCGGGCCAGGAACTCGGTGTCGGCCTTGGTCTGCGCCGCCCGCCTCCGGTCCTCCTCCAGGGCGACCCGGTCCCGGTTGTCCTGCCGGTTCTGCGCGAGCAGGATCAGTGGCGCCGCGTAGGCGGCCTGGGTGGAGAACGCCAGATTCAGCAGGATGAACGGGTACGGGTCCCAGCGCAGCGCGACTACGAAGACGTTCAACAGGATCCAGACCAGCACCAGGATCGTCTGGACCGCGAGATATCGTCCGGTGCCCAGGAATCGCGCCACCCGCTCGCTGCTGCGGGCCATAGCCTCGGCGTCCCACTCCAACCGGAACCGGCCTTCCACCGGCGTCTCCAGCCGCTGGCGGGCCCTGCTGTGACCGAGCCGCACGCCCGGGTCGTTCTCGCTCACGGTATGTCCTTCCGGGCGTGCGCGCGGACCTGCGTGGTCACGTCGCGCCGCCGCCTCACGCCCCGCCCCTCTCGTCGGTCTCTTGCTGGTCGCGCCAGTCCTCGGGCAGCAGGTGATCGAGGACGTCGTCGACGCTCACCGCCCCGAGCAGGTGGTTCTCCTCGTCCACCACCGGTCCGCAGACCAGGTTGTAGGTCGCGAAGTACCGGGTCACCGCGGCGAGCGGGAGTTCGGGGCGCAGCGGCGACAGATCGGTGTCGAGAATGCCGCCCACCAGGTGGGCCGGTGGTTCGCGCAGCAATTGCTGGATGTGCACCGAACCCAGGTAGCGGCCGGTCGGCGTCGCGGTGGGCGGACGGACCACGAACACCATGCTGGCCAGCGCCGGGGTCAGGTCGGGGTTGCGCACCCTGGCCAGCGCTTCGGCCACCGTGGTGGCCGGCGTCAGGATGATCGGCTTCGGCGTCATCAGCCCGCCCGCGCTGTAAGGGGAATGCTCGAGCAGCCTGCGCACCGGCTCGGACTCCTGCGGGTCCATCAGGGCCAGCAGCGATTCGGCCTCGCCCTCGGGCAGCTCGCCCAGCAGGTCGGCGGCGTCGTCGGGGTCCATCGCCTCCAGCACGTCGGCGGCTCGCCGTACTTCCAGGTGGCTGAGCAGCTCGACCTGCTCGTCGTCGGGGAGTTCCTGCACCACGTCGGCCAAGCGTTCGTCGTCCAGCGCGACGGCCACTTCGATCCGCCGCTTCTCCGGCAGCTCGCGCAACTGCTGTGCGACGTCGGCCGCGCGCATGCCCTCGAACTGTTCCAGCAGCTGGGTGACGTCCTGTCCCGGCCGGTCGATCTCGTTGGGCGTCAGGCCGGACACCATGATCCAGTCGACCACGTGCACCGTGCGCCTGCGGCCCAGTCTGCGGTGCCCGCGCACCGCCACCCTGCTGACCAGCCAGTCCCTGGAACGGGTTTGTTCCATGCCGAGATCGATCACGTGCACGTCGACGCCCGCCAGATCCGGCAGGTCCGGGTCCTCGACCCGCACCACCGAGTCGACGATCTGCGCCAGGGCCAGCATCTCGCCAGGTCGCTGCGTGAAACGCCGCAGGCTGACCGTTCCGGTGTTCAGCGTGACCACGCCGGGTTCGATCGCGGTGACCCGCAGGATGGGCACGAAAATACGCCGCCGCGTGGGCAATTCGACGACCAGACCGTGTACGCGGGGCTGCTGGCGGTCGGAGCGGACGGCGACGACGACGTCACGGATCCGGCCGATAGACTCGCCGTCCGGTCCCAGCACCGCCAAACCGGCCAGCCTGGCGACGTACACCCTGGTAGCTGCCATGCTGCCAGGCTAGATGTTCGCGGGCCGGTGTTCGCACCGCGCCACGATCGACGGGAGTGATCATGCAGCCGCGCCGTTCGGTGCTCGCCTGTCCGGGCAGCAACACGAAGATGATCGAGAAAGCCAAGACCTTGCCGGTCGACGAGGTGTTTCTCGATCTGGAGGACGCGGTCGCCCCGGCCGCGAAGGCCGAGGCGCGGGCGAACATCGTCGCGGCGCTGAACGACTCCGGGTGGGGAACGCAACTGCGCGTGGTCCGGGTGAACGACTGGACCACCGAATGGACCTACGCCGACGTGATTTCCGTGGTCGAGGGCGCGGGCGCGGCGCTGGACGCGATCCTGCTGCCCAAGGTGACCGACGCGGGCCAGGTGCGCGCGCTGGACCTGCTGCTGACCCAGTTGGAGAAGACCTGCGGCCTGGACATCGGCCGGATCGGTATCGAGCCGCAGATCGAGAACGCGCTGGGACTGCGCAACATCGACGCGATCGCCACCGCGAGCCCACGGGTGCAGACCCTGGTCTTCGGCCCGGCCGACTTCATGGCCAGCATCAACATGCGCACCCTGGTGGTCGGCGAACAACCGGAGGGCTACGACACCGGCGACGCCTACCACCACATCCTGATGACCATCCTGCTCGCCGCCCGTGCCCACGGACTGCAGGCGATCGACGGCCCGTACCTGCAGATCCGGGACGTGGAGGGTTTCCGCCGCGCCGCCGCGCGCACGGCGGCGCTCGGATTCGACGGCAAGTGGGTGCTGCACCCCGGCCAGATCGAGGCGGCGAACGAAATCTTCAGCCCGCGCCAGGCCGATTACGACCGCGCCGAGGAGATCCTGGACGCCTACGCGTTCCACACCTCCGCGGCGGGCGGCGCGCGTGGCGCGGTGATGCTCGGCGACGAGATGATCGATGAGGCCAGTGCCAAGATGGCTCAGGTGATCGCGGAGAAGGGGCGCGCCGCCGCAATGACGCGCACCACGCGTTTCACACCACCGCGGGATGCCTCGAAATAGCAGAATGGAGCCATGACGAATCCCTTGGGGAACAACTCGAGCCGTGCGCGGCAGGGCCTCCCGACGCCCCCGTCGGGCTGGCCGGTCGGTTCCTATCCGACCTATGCCGAGGCGCAGAAGGCGGTCGACTACCTGGCCGACAACCAGTTCCCGGTGCAGGACGTGACCATCGTCGGTGTCGACTTGATGCAGGTCGAGCGGGTCCTCTATCGGCTCACCTGGGGCAAGGTGATCGGCGGCGGCGTGGTGTCGGGCGCCTGGCTCGGCCTGTTCCTGGGTCTGCTACTGAGCCTGTTCACCACCAGCGGCGCCCTGGGGCCGTTGCTCGTCGGCCTGGTCGGCGGCATCATCTTCGGCGTCATCTCGACCTCGATCCCGTACGCGGCGACCAGGGGGCAGCGCGATTTCGCGTCCACCATGCAGCTGGTGGCGGGCCGCTACGACGTGCTGTGCGATCCGAAGTCGGCCGAACAGGCGCGGGATATGCTCGCGCGGCTGGCGATCTGACGCATGGAGGTGCTGGAGCGGGTCCGCAGCGAGGTGCTGGGCCATTTCGGCGTGGACGCCGCGAACGTCGACGCCGCGTCGGTCACTTTCCTGGGCTTGGAGCCGATCGAGATCCTGCGCATCGCCGACGGTGATCTGGTGCATTACGTGACGCTGGGCGGTAGCCGCCATCCGATGGGCGATCCCACCGCCCTGCACGCGGATCCGGTGCGCGGGCCGCGCGCGGAGCTCGTGCTGACGCTGCGTTCCGGCGTGGGCGCGAGTGCGGGCCTGGCCAAGTCGCTCGGCGTGCTCGCCGCGGCACCGGCCGTGGAAGGCGTTGTGCTGCAACCGGACGCGTTGATGGACCTGAGCGAGCCGATCTGGCGCAACGCCCCGTTCACCGCGGTGCTGCTCGGTGACAGCGAAATCCCGGACGTGGCGCTGCCCGACCCGGCCGAGCCGGTGCGGTACTTCGGGGTGACGCCGGTGACCGCGACGGAAGCGGCATGGGTGCGGGTCCGTGGCGCGCAGGCATTACGCGACGCCTGGCGGGAGGCGGGGATCGACGTGCGCGACCCGGGGCGCGGCGCAGCCAGCCTGTGATCCCGGCCCGGCTACAGCCACTCGTTGCGCCGGAAGGTGAAGAACAGGCCGGTGCAGATGGCGAGGATCACCAGCCATACCGCCGGATAGCCCCAGACCTGGTGTAATTCGGGCATGTGGTCGAAGTTCATGCCGTAGATGCCCGCGATCATCGTCGGCACCGCCGCGATCGCCACCCACGCCGAGATCTTGCGCATGTCGGTGTTCTGCTGCACGCCGATCCGGGCCAGCGCGGCGCTGATCAGCGCACTGAGCGCCTCGTCGAAGTCGTTGATCCGTTCCGCGACGGCGGCGTGATGCTCGGCGACGTCGCGCAGATAGCGCCGGACCTCCTTGGCCACCGGCAGATCCGGTTTGTGACCGAGCAACTCCAGTGGCGCCGCGAGCGGATTCACCGCCCGCCGCAACTCGACCACTTCGCGCTTGAGCTGGTAGATGGATTCCACCGTGACCCTGCTGCGCGGGGTGAAGATCTCCTCTTCGATCTCATCGATGTCGTCCTCGACCGACTGGGCCACCTCGATGTAGGAGTCCACCACCCGGTCGGCGATCGCGTGCAGCACCGCGCCGGGACCCAGCGCCAGCTGCGCGGGATCTCCTTCCAATGCCTTGCGCACCTCGGCGAGCCCGGAGTGCTCACCGTGCCGGACGCCGACCACGAAGTCGGGACCGGTGACACGATGATCTCGCCGGTCTCCACGATCTCGCTGACGCTGTTCAGCTCGTGCTCGACGTAACTGACGGTACGCAGCACCAGCAGCAGCGAATCGTCGTAACGCTCCAGCTTCGGCCGCTGGTGCTTTTGCAGGGCGTGCTCGGTGGCCAGCTGGTGTAATCCGAAGGTCTCGGCGATATCGGTCATCTGCGTGAGGTCCGGGTCGTGCAGCCCGACCCAGACGAATCCGTTCTGTTCCTCCCGGGCTCGCGCGAGCGCCGCCTTGTGGGTGAACCGCCCGGGCAGCCGCTTGCCGTCCACGTACACCGCGCAGTCGACGATCGCCTGCGCTGTCGGAACCGGGATGAACCGTTGCTCCTGCCGCGGCGGCGTGCGGCCGGAGCCACGAAGCGACGAAAGCGGAGAAAACGACGGCACGGTGACGATGCTACGTGGACCGAGCTGGGGGAAGGCCGCCTGCGCGTGCGGGACGCCCGCGCCGCACTGTAAGACTTGAAGGCGTGCGCATCGACCTGCATACCCATTCGACCGCGTCCGACGGCACCGACACTCCGGCCGAACTCGTGCGGAACGCGGCCGCGGCGGGCCTGGACGTCGTCGCGATCACCGATCACGACACCACGGCCGGATGGGCCGAGGCGGTCGAAGCGCTCCCGGAGGGGCTGACGCTGGTCCGCGGCATGGAGATGTCCTGTGTCGGTCTCGGCGCGGACGGCTGGCCGGTGCCCGTGCACCTGCTGGCCTACCTGTTCGATCCGACCCACCGCGGCTTCGCCGAGGAACGCGAGCGGCTGCGCGCCGAACGGGTGGAGCGGCTGCGCGCCATGGCCGAGCGCATGGCGGCCGACGGACTGCCGATCGATCCCGACGCCGTCCTGGCCTCGGCGGGCCCCTCGGCGGGACGTCCGCACCTGGCCCGCGCGCTCGTCGAGGCAGGCGTGGTGCCGAGCGTGGACGCGGCGTTCGACGAGTTGCTCGCCCCGCACGGCCGCTACTACGCCGAGAAGGCCGACACCCCGCTGCGTCGCGCGGTGCAGATGATCGCCACCGCGGGCGGCGTCAGCGTCCTCGCGCACACCAGGGCGCGCAAGCGGGGCAGGCTGCTCGCACTCGACGACATCCGCGAGCTGGCCGACCTGGGCCTCGGCGGCCTGGAGATCGCGCACCCCGACCACTCCGCCGCCGACCGCGCGGTGCTGACCGATCTCGCCGCCGAACTCGGCCTGCTCACCACCGGTTCGTCGGACTACCACGGCACGAACAAGACCATCCGGCTCGGCGAATTCACCACCGATCCGGCGCAATTCGAGAAACTGGCCGACAAGGCCTCCGGCGTGCCGGTGATCACCGCGTGAGACTGGTGCGCGGCCTCAGCGGCATCGTGGCCGGGGGCACGGTGGTGGGCATGCTGGTGGTGGTCGGTACCGCGGTCCTTGCGGATCGGCGCGGGTTTCCCGGCCCCGGCGGTGAATCGGTCGCTTGGCATGTGGCGGTCGCGGCGGTCGCCCTCGCGGCGCAGATCTATTCGGATCGGCATCGGGGTCCGGCCGCCTTTACCGGATCCATGGTGGTTTTTCTGGCTGCTGGACTATTGCTGTGGACGCAATGGTGGAGCTGATTCCCCGCTTTGGTTGCGGGTGAATGAATTGTGCCCGAATATTTTTCTTTATGACCGAACTCGAGACGGACGTGCTGGTAATCGGCGGCGGCCCCGCCGGTACCTGGGCGGCCGTCTCGGCCGCCGCGGCGGGCGCCACGGTCGTGCTGGTCGACAAGGCGCGGTGCGGGTCGAGCGGACCGACCGCGCACGGCGTGAGTTCGTTGTGGCACATCCCGCCGGGCCCCGCGCGGGAGGAGGCGGTCCGGCGGGCACACGCGCACGGTGGCGGGCTGGGGGACGCGGAGCTGATGTACCGCGTGCTGGAGGAGTCCTATCAGCGGATCGAGCAGGTGGCGCGGTGGGGATACCGGATCGCCACTGATCCGGCCGCCCCGGCCACGCGGCGGATCTACCTGGACGGCGCCGGTTACCTGCGGCGAATGCGCCGCGGGGTGCGGGAAGCCGGCGTACGTGTGCTCGATTACCACCCCGCCCTGCAGTTGCTCGTCGACTGCGACGGTGTGGTGGCGGGCGCTACCGGCCTGCGCGACGACAACGGGTTCGAGCGCTGGACCGTGCGCGCCGGCGCGGTAGTGGTGGCCACGGGCGGCTGCGCGTTCCTGTCCGGCGGCGTGGGCACCGACGTGGACACCGGCGACGGTCTGTTGTTCGCTGCGGAAGCGGGCGCCGAGCTGTCCGGGATGGAGTTCTCCTGCGCCTACAGCCTGCTGCCCCAGGAGAACGCCGAGACTTCCGCACTGCGAGGTCTCGGCCTGCGGTTCGCCACGCTCTACGACGAATCCGGCGCGGAGTTGCCGGGGCATCGCTCGGCGGCGCTGGCCGCCATCGCCGATGGTCGCCGGGTCTTCGCCGGTCTGGACGACAGGGAGGCCGTCCGCACCCGGCCGGCGCGCCAAGGCATCGCCGACCGCGCGAAGCGGGTGCCACTGCGTGCGGTGCTGGGCGGCACCGTGCGCGGTACCGGGGGACTGCGCGTCACCGGGCCCGAATGCGCGACGACCGTCGCGGGCCTGTTCGCCGCGGGTGACGTCGTCAGCCGCGAGTCGGTCACCGGCGCGGTGAGCGGCGTCGACGGCCTGGGCGGGGCGTGGGCGATGGCCTCCGGCGTCTGGGCGGGCACGGCCGCGGCGAAATTCGCGCGCACGGCCGATCGGCGCGCCCCGGCCCACGCGGTGCCGGGAGCCGGGCTCAATGCCGTGGCGCGGATCGATCCGCGGGCGGTGATCGGTCTCGTGCAGGAGCACACCTTGCCGCTGCGGCGCAGCTACTGGCGCAGCGCGGGCAGCCTGCGCGACAGCATCGGCGAACTCGACGGTATGTGGCCGGGCGCGGAATTCGACCTGGGCGGCAGGGGTGTGGACCTGCTGCGCGCCCGGCAGGCCGCCGCGCTGCTGGCGGTGGCGCGATGGACGAAATACAGCGCGCTGACGCGCGCGGAGAGCCGGGGCATGCACCGCAGGACCGACCATCCCGGCGCGGCCGACAGCTGGCGGGTGCGGTTGACCTCGGGCGGAGTGCGCAGCGTGTGGGTGCGCCCGGAGGCACAGCGGGCGGTGCCGCGGCAGCCCCGCGATATCGTCGCCTGAGTCGGGTGGCCGGACGCCGCTACGGCCGCGGCTGCGCGTCGTGCGCAGGCGATTCTCACACCGGTGCCGGCTCGAGCAGTGCGACTACTCACCGCGTCCTGGCCGGAAACGGCGAGTTTCCCCTTACCTGAAGGTAATTCCCGGCCCCTAACGTTGGGTGATGGAGCGCGACACGGCCCAGCGGGTATTCGGTTTGGCAACTCGCCTACCGGACTGGCAGAATGTGTCGGATTCCTTACCTCCGCCACCGCCGGGTGAGGGAATTACGGAGGTCTCCGCCTCGCCGACGTACCGTCGCGACCCGAGAGACCACACCGCATGTTCTGTCCGGGCCCACCCGTCCGGTTCCGCTTCGCGGATCAGTGCCGCGCCCGTCGTCGAGATACCGGCAAGCCGTGTTCGCTGCGCTCGCAGCCGCCTTGAAACACACCGGTCAGTGCACTCGATGAGCGTAGTGAAACGACTTATACCCATTACCCGGTGGTAACCGTCCCCCGGTTTAGCCCGACCCGAGCAGGAGTGAAATCGTGTCACCTGTGACTGACGCACCGAATTCCACCGCAAGCCTGTCCGAAATCACAAACGACGAAATCTTCGCGGGACATCTCGGCGGCAAACTCTCGGTCGAACTCAGTGCGCCCTTGGAGACCCAGCGCGACCTCTCGATCGCCTACACCCCGGGGGTCGCCCAGGTCAGCCGCGCGATCGCGGAGGACGAGGCGCTGGCCAAGCGCTACACCTGGACCGACCGGCTCGTCGTCGTGGTCAGTGACGGCACCGCCGTGCTCGGCCTCGGTGACATCGGTCCGCGCGCCTCGCTGCCGGTGATGGAGGGCAAGGCGGCGCTGTTCAAGAAGTTCGCCGGGCTGGATTCGATTCCGATCGTGTTGGACACCAAGGACGTCGACGAGATCGTCGAGACGCTGATCCGGCTGCGCCCGAGCTTCGGCGCGGTGAACCTGGAGGACATCTCCGCGCCCCGCTGCTTCGAGATCGAGAAGCGCGTGATCGAGGCGCTCGACTGCCCGGTGATGCACGACGACCAGCACGGCACCGCCATCGTGGTGCTCGCGGCCCTCAACGGCGCGGCCAAGGTGCAGGGCCGCGGCATCGAGGGACTGAAGGTCGTGGTGTCCGGCGCGGGCGCGGCCGGTGTCGCGTGCACGAACATCCTGCTCGCCGCGGGTGTCCGGGACGTCACCGTGCTCGATTCCAAGGGCATCGTGAACCGGGAGCGCGGCGACCTCAACGAGGTGAAGGCCGAACTGGCCACCCGCACCAATCCGCGCGGCCTCACCGGCGGTGCGGCCGAGGCGCTGGCGGGCGCCGACGTGTTCCTCGGGCTGTCCGCGGGCCTGATCGCCGAGGAGCTCATCGCGTCGATGGCGCCGGAGTCGATCGTGTTCGCCATGTCCAACCCGGACCCGGAGATCCACCCCGAGGTGGCGCGCAAGTACGCCGCCATCGTGGCCACCGGCCGCAGCGATTTCCCGAACCAGATCAACAACGTGCTGGCGTTCCCCGGCGTCTTCAAGGGCGCGCTGGACGCGGGCGCCCGGCGGATCACCGAGGGCATGAAGATCGCCGCCGCCGACGCGATCCTCAGCGTCGTGGCCGACGAACTCGGTCCGGACAAGATCGTCCCCAGCCCGCTGGACCCGCGGGTCGCTCCGGCTGTCGCCGAGGCGGTCGCGGCCGCCGCCCGCGCCGAGGGCGTCGCGTAACGCGCATTCCCCCGCATCGACGAAGGCGCTCCGTTCACCTCGAACGGGGCGCCTTCGGCGTAGCGGACGCCGACTACCTGGACTCGCCGACTCAGTTCGTGGTCTGCAATTCGGCCGCGGGCGGACCCACCGGGCGTGGCGTCCGGCGCAAGCGGCCCGCGCCGGGCGCACTCGCCCACACCGCGAACGCCAGCAGACCATCCAGCAACATCGCCAGTACGGCCACCAGCAACGCACCCACCAGCACCCGGTCGTAGCGGTAGAGGCTGATGCCGTCGAAGATGTACCGGCCCAGCCCGCCGAGGTTGACGTAGGCGGCGATCGTCGCGGTGGCCACCACCTGCAGGGTCGCGCCGCGCAGGCCGGTGAGCAGGATGGGCAGCGCGTTGGGCACCTCCACCCGGAACAGGATCTGCCGCTCGGTCATGCCCATGGCGCGCGAGGCGTCCACGACATCGGCGGGGACGTTCGCGATTCCGGCGTACGCGCCCGCCAGCAGCGGCGGAACGCCGACCGTGACCAGGGCCAGCAGCGGCGGGATGAGGCCGAGGCCGAGCAGCAGCACCAGGAACGTCAACAGGCCGAGGGTCGGCAGCGCGCGCATGGCGTTGGCGAACCCGACCAGCACCGCCGCGCCGCGCCTGGTGTGCCCGATCACCAGGCCGAGAGGCACCGCGATCACCGCCGAGACGGCGATGGTCAGAAAGCTGTACCAGAGATGCTGAAGGACGCGGGTCCCGATGCCGGAGGGCCCGCGCCAGTTGGCGGCGTCGGTGAAGTACTGCCAGGCGTCGAGGAAGAGATTCACGCGACGGCGCCTTTCGCCTTCGCGGCCCTGGCGTCGGCGCGGACCCACGGCGTAGACCAGCGGCCCAGGGCGTACACCACACGATCGGCGACCAGCGCGAGCCCGAGCGTCACGAGGACGCCCGCGATGATCTCGTCCGGGTAGTCGCGCTGATAGCCCTGGGTGAAGAGCTTGCCGAGCCCGCCCACGCCGATCAGCGCGCCCACCGACACCATCGCGATATTGGTCACCACCACCACCCGCAGGCTGGACACGAAAACCGGTACGGCCAGCGGCATGTCCACGGTGAGGGTGCGGCGCAGCGGGCCGTAGCCGACGGCGTCGGCCGCGTCGAGCACGGTGGCGGGCACCGAGTCCAGGGCCGCCGGAACAGCGATCACCAGCAGCGCCGTGGAGTAGATGGTGAGCGCGATGATCACGTTCAGCGGGTCGATGGCCGAGATCCCCACCAGCGGAGGAATGATCACCAGCAGCGCCAGCGACGGAACCGTGTAGGCCAGGCTCGCGGCGGTCACCGTGACCCGGCGCAGCCACGGCACCCGCCGCACCAGCGCGCCGACCGGAATCGCGATCACCGATGCCAGCAGCAGCGGCGTCAGCGCGAGATGGAGATGGGTCGCGGTGAAACCCATGACCTCCGGGAAATTCTCGATGAGATATCGCATGGCCGGCTATCGCACCTGTTCTTCGAAGAAGTGCCGGTTGCGTTCGGCGTCTTCGTGCGCGCGCTGCCCGGCCAGTTGCTCGAGCACCTCGGTGGCCAGCACCCCGCCCCGCAGCGCGCCCGCGTCGTCCACGGCGACGCCCACTCCGGAGGGCGAGGAGATCGCGGCGTCCAGCGCTTGGCGCAGGTCACCGGTCGGAGTGAACAGCGAGCCGCCCGCCGACATGCAGTCAGCCGGCGCACGACCCGCGCGCAAGCCCTCGACCCCGGTGACGTCGATCCAGCCCACCGGCTTGCGCTGCACGTCCACCACCAGCACCCATTCGCCCGCGTCCAGCCGCAGCCCGTTCACCTCGTCCGCGACGGCCGTCCGGATCTCGTGCAGCGGAACGTCGGTGGCGGTGCGGAAGGACAACCCGCGGTAGCCGCGGTCCCGGCCGACGAAGTCGGCGACGAAGTCGGTGGCGGGCTGCGCCAGCAGGCGCTGCGGCGGGTCGTACTGCTGCAAGGTCCCGCCGCGGCCGAACACCGCCACGCGATCGCCGAGCGTGATCGCCTCATCGATGTCGTGCGTGACGAACACGATGGTCTTGTGCAATTCGGCTTGCAGCCTTTGCGTTTCGATCTGCAATTCGGCGCGCACCACCGGGTCGACCGCGCTGAACGGCTCGTCCATCAGCAGGATCGGCGGATCGGCCGCCAGCGCGCGGGCCACGCCGACGCGCTGCTGCTGACCGCCGGACAGCTGCGCCGGGTACCGCTGGGCCAGCGATCGGTCCAGGCCGACCCGGTCGAGTACCTCGAGCGCCGCGGCGCGGGCGGCCCGGCGCGAGTCACCGCGCAGCACCGGAACGGTCGCGACGTTGTCGAGGACCGTCCGGTGCGGCAGCAGGCCGCCGCTCTGGATGACGTACCCGATCCCGAGGCGGAGCCGGACCGGATCAACGGTCGAAATATCTTGTCCGGCAATGGTGATCGTCCCCGAAGTGGGCACGATCATGCGGTTGATCATCCGCATCGAGGTCGTCTTCCCGCAGCCGGAAGGTCCGACGAAGACGGTGAACGACTCGGATTCGATGCGTAGATTTAGGTCGGTGACGGCGTGGGTGCCGTCCGGATAGATCTTTCTGATACCGGAGAACGCGATATCGGACATCGATTCGCCCTCCTAGCCCACCGGCTTGTTCAGCCCCTTGGCGGCGACCCAGGCCGCTGCGGCGGCCTTGGGCTCGGTCTTGGCGCTACCGGAGACGGCCTTGTTCAGCTCGACCAGCTCGGCGGTGGTCAGCTGCGCCGACACCGCGTTCAGCGCCGCGAGCAGCTTGTCGGACTTCTTGCTCGCGTTGAGCAGTGGCACCACGTTCTGCGCGGGGAAGTTGTGCTTCGGGTCTTCCAGCACCACGAGGTCGTTCTGCGCGATGGCGGGTGCGGTGGTGAAGATATCGGCCGCGGTCACCTGGCCCTCGACCAGCGCGCGCACCGTGGCGGGGCCGCCGCCGTCGGCGATCGGCACGAAATTGCTCGCGGTGATGTCGAGGCCGTAGTTCTTCTTCAGGCCGGGCAGACCGCCTGCCCGCTCCTGGAACTCGGCGGGCGCGCCGAATTTCACCTCGGCCGAGTGCGCGGCGAGGTCCGCGATCGTGCGCAGGTTCCAGCGCTGCGCGGTGGCGCGGGTGACCACGACGGTGTCGGAATCCTCCCCGGGCGCGGGCGTACCGATCGCGAGATCGGAACCGAGCGCCGCGCCCAGCGCGCTCTCGACGTCGGCCGCGCTGGTGGCCGTGGCGTTCTTGTCCAGGTATTGCAGCAGGTTGCCGGTGTAGTCGGGGATCACCGAGATGGCGCACTGCCGCACCGCGGGCACGTAGGCTTCGCGGCTGCCGATATTGAGCTTGGTGTCCACGGTGAAACCGTTGGCGCGCAACACCTCCGCGTACACGTTCGCGACGGTCTCGGATTCCGGGAAGTTCGCCGAACCGACGATCAATCCGTCTCCCGAACAGCTGCCGCCGGTGGCGAGCGGGTCGGAATTGCCACAAGCCGACAGGATCATCGCGACGGCGAGCGCCGCGGCGGCGGCGAGGACGCGGGCGGCGCGCAGCGCGGCGCGCACAGCGGGGCGCCGACGCCCGGCGGCATCGGGGATGCGGGTGGATTTCACGACAGTCCTTCCGACATGACGGCGGTGCGCGGTCTCGGCACCGAGCGGCCGCCGGTACATTCTGGGTGTCCATACTGCCCGCTTCCGGGTTTTTCTGTTGGCTGTGTCGATTCGACGGAGAGTTGGTGTCGCCGGATGATGTTGGCCGCGTCACAGCGGTTGCTGGCTCGGTTGCTGGTGGTCGCTTCCGTCGCGCTGGTCGTGTCCTGCGGGAACGACGCGCCGGGATCGTCGATCACCGTCGGCGCGGGAGATTCGGTGGAGTCGTCGGTGCTCGCCGAAATCTATGCGGGCGCACTGGCGCGTACCGGGACGCGCACCGCGGTCTCCGCGCGCCTGGGTGGCCGGGAGGACTACCTCGCCGCGCTGGACGCCGACCGGGTCCAAGTGGTCGCCGAGCACACCGGCGCGTTGCTGACCCATTTCGACGAACACGCGACGGATCGGCTGCCGAAAAAGGTGGCGAACGCGGTGAGTGCCGCACTGCCCGAGGGGCTGGTGGTCTCCGACTTCGCCGACGGCGCCGATCTGCGACCGCGGGTGCTGCTCACCGCGCAGGCGGCGGCCCAGGACAAGGTGCGTTCCGTGGGCGATCTCGCCCCACGCTGCGGTGAGCTGACCGTGGGCGTGGCAGTCGCGCCCGGCCTGTTGCCGTCGGCGGGGCGCGATCGCGTCGGCGGGTGCGACTTCGCGGCCACCGTGGCGTTCCCGGATCCGGCCGCGCTGCGAAAAGCGTTGCTCGACGGTCAGGTCCAGGCCGGTCTGCTGAGCGGTCCGCCCGAACTGGCGCCCGGTGCGACCGACGGTCTGGCCGTGCTGTCCGACGACGATTACGCGGTGCGCGCCGAGAATGTGCTGCCGCTGTTCCGCAAGGGCTTGCTGGACCAGCGCCAGATCAAGAAGCTGAACTATGTCGCGGGTGAACTGACGACGGACGAGCTGGCCGCGATGATCCGGCGCGTTCGTGACGAGGGCTCGGCACCGGGGGATGTCGCGCGCGACTGGCTGGACCAGCACGCCCTGTAGCCGGTCGACCGGTCCGCTTCGATACCCCGGTGAGGTTCACGGCCAACGCAAGAACTGATGTCGGAAATCGAGCGATAGATGTCGCATCCGACACTGCCGCTCCGGAGAGCCCGGGCATAGTCTTCTAGTCGAGCCCTCTGGTGGGCTTCGCCAACATCACCACACAGTCCCGTATCAGCAATGGCGCTGTACCGGGGTCGCCGACGTCGCCGACCTCGCGGCGGGAGCTGATCGAGAGGCCGTCGAGAGTCGCATCTCGACGGCCTCTCATCTATTCGGCAGGCCATCGGGAACGCGCCGGCCAGAGAACTGTGTCGCCCATCACCGGTCACCCGCCCTTGCCGACGGACTGCTCCGCGCCGTATATTCCACGTGGAATATTTAGCGTGGAGCATGTCGCCATCCGCCGATACCCTTGCGGGGCAAACTCGGCGTGTAGGCGGCTGACAGGTCGAGACTCGTTCACAACGGAGGTCCACAGGCGTGGGGCAAGAGCAGGCGCATTCATCGGTCACGCCGCTGGCCATCGCTGTGCTCGCGCTGCTCGAGGAGCGGCCCATGCATCCGTACGAGATGTTCCAGACGCTGATCGCCCGGCGGGAGGACAAGCTGGTGAAGGTGC
This sequence comes from Nocardia gipuzkoensis, assembly GCF_021183645.1. NCBI lineage: Bacteria > Bacillati > Actinomycetota > Actinomycetes > Mycobacteriales > Nocardiaceae > Nocardia > Nocardia gipuzkoensis. The sequence continues at coordinate 4,274,923 of NZ_CP089225.1, forward strand.
GGCCCGGTTCGCTGTACCACACCGTGTCCCGGCTGGCCGACCAGGAATTGGTCCGCGCCGAGGGCGTCGACCGGGCGGGCAACCGGCCCGAACGCACCACCTACCGGATCACCGGGCGCGGCAGGGACGCACTGCGCAACCGGATCGCCGAGATCGTGCGGCGACCCGTTCCGGAGTATCCGATCTTCCCGGTGGCGCTGGGCGAGATGCACAACCTGCCCAAGCCTGAGGCGCTCGCGTTGCTGCGCGAACGGATCGGCGTGCTGAAAGCCGAGTTGGCCGACACCGACATGCTGAGTGCGTGGGCTCGAGAGCACGCCGTCCCGCGCCGCTACTGGATCGCCCTGCCCTACTTGCGGGCGATGTTGGCCGCCGAACTGACCTGGGTCGAGGAGTTCACGGCCGAATTGGACAGTGACGCGATCGAATGGGAGAACTTCGACCCCCGGACCGGCGCGCCCGCCGGCTCCGGCGACGGCCCATCGACCGACGCAGGCACGACGCCACCGGTGCCGAGCGGCCTCGTGGAGAACCGCGACCCGAACTTTTCGGATAGTCCGAGTTAGGAACGAAACACATGTCCACACCACGCAATCCGTGGCCGGCGCTACTCGCGCTGGTTGTCGGCTTCTTCATGATCCTGCTGGACATGACGATCGTCGCGGTCGCCAATCCCGCGATCATGACGAGCCTGCACGCCGATATCTCCCAGGTGATCTGGGTGACCAGCGCCTACCTGCTCACCTACGCGGTGCCGCTGCTGGTCACCGGAAGGTTGGGCGACCGCTTCGGCCCCAAGAACATCTATCTGATCGGCTTGGCGGTGTTCACCGCCGCGTCGCTGTGGTGCGGCCTGTCCGGCAGCATCGGCATGCTGATCGCCGCGCGCGCCGCACAGGGTGTCGGCGCCGCGCTGATGACGCCGCAGACCATGGCCGTGATCACCAGGACTTTCCCGCCGGACCGGCGCGGCGCCGCGATGGGTCTGTGGGGTGGCGTCGCGGGACTGGCGACGCTGATCGGGCCGATCCTCGGCGGTGTGCTGGTGGACGGGCTCGGCTGGGAGTGGATCTTCATCGTGAACGTCCCGGTCGGTGCGGTCGCCTTCGCGCTGGCGGTCTGGCTGGTGCCCGCGCTGCCCACCCACGAGCACAAGTTCGACATCCCCGGCGTGCTGCTCAGCGGTATCGGCATGTTCTTGCTGGTGTTCGGTATCCAGGAGGGCAACAGCTACGACTGGTCGTTGCGGATCTGGCTGTTGATCGGTGCCGGCCTGGTGGTGCTCGCGGTGTTCTTGGTCAACCAGGCCAGGAACAAGGGGGAGCCGCTGCTGCCGCTCAGCCTGTTCCGGGACCGCAACTTCGCGCTGTCCAATGCCGCGATCGCCGCGATGGGTGCGGCGGTGACCTCCCTGATGGTGCCGACGTACTTCTACCTGCAGGCCGTGCGGGAGATGTCGCCGACCAAGTCCGCGCTGGTCTTCGCGCCCATGGCGATCGTGACCGGCTTCGCGGCCCCGCTGGTCGGCAAGTTCGCCGACCGGTTGCACCCGAGAACCGTGCCCACCATCGGCTTCGGCCTGTTCGCGCTGTCGGTGTTCTGGTTCTCGGTACTGATGGACCCGCACTCGTCGCTGGTGTGGTTCCTGGTGGCCGCCGCACTGGCCGGCTTCGCCAACGCCTGCATCTGGGCTCCGCTGGCGGCCACCGCGACCCACAACCTGCCGGTCCAGCAGGCCGGTGCGGGCGCCGGTGTCTACAACACCACCCGCCAGGTGGGCTCGGTGCTCGGCAGTGCGGCGATCAGCGCGCTGGTGGCGGCCAGGATGACGGCGAACGGACTGGGCGGCGGGACCGTCGCCGAGGGCGGCGCGGGCCAGGGCCCGATCCCGGAGTTCGTGAAGGACTCCTTCAGCACCGCGCTGAGCCAGTCCACCCTGCTCCCCGCGGCCATCCTGCTCCTCGGCGTCGCCGCCTCGGTACTGTTCATCCGCCACGGCGCGTCCGCTCCGGCGCAACTCGAGAAAGAACGAGCCACGGCCGACTCGGCGGCGAGCTGACGTCCCGAAACCTCATGCCCCGCGGAAGACGCCCTTCTGCGGGGCATGTTCGTCGGCGCAGCGTCCCGGCCCGGTGGTTCGATCGGGAATGGGTTGCGCTCAGGCGATCTGGACAGTGACCGAGGGATAGCCGGTGGCGCCGTCGGGGATCACGTCGCGGCGTTCGGCGGTTTGGGTTTCGCCGGTTCCGTCGGTGGCGCGGGCGCGGATGGTGTGCGGGCCGGAAAGGGCATCCCAGTCGAAGACCCACTGGCGCCAGGTGTCGATGGACTGTTCGTCGGAAAGGCGGGCCTGCTGCCAGGGGCCGTTGTCGATCTGGACTTCCACGGCGCGGATGCCGCGATGCTGTGCCCAGGTGACACCGGCGATCGGGATGCGGCCCGGCTGGAGGCGGCCGCGAGCGCGTGGAGTGTCGATGCGGGTGCCGGTCTTGATCGGGCCGAGTGCCGACCAGCCGCGCCGGGTCCAGTACGCGGTGGCGCGGTCGAAGCGGGTGACTTCCAGTTCGGTCACCCATTTGGTGGCCGAGACGTAGCCGTAGAGACCGGGCACGACCAGCCGGGCCGGGTAACCGTGCTGCACCGGAAGGGGTTCGCCGTTCATGCCGACAGCCAGCAGGGCGTCGCGTCCGTCGGTGAGCACCGCCAGCGGAGTGCCCGCGGTCCAGCCGTCGGCGCTGTGCGAGAGCACCATGTCCGCATCGGGGTGCGGTCCGGCTTCGGCGAGCAGCCGATCCACGCGGTAGCCGAGCCACCGCGCGTTGCCGATCAGGTCACCGCCGACCGGATTCGACACACAGGCCAGGGTGACCAGGTGTTCCTCTACCGGACGGTTCGCCAGATCCGCCCAGCTCAACCGGATTTCCCGGTCGACCATGCCGTGGATGCGCAGCGACCAGCTGTCCTTGGAGACCTGTGGAACGATCAGCGCGGTATCGATCCGGTAGAAGTCGTCGTTGGGGGTCAGGTACGGCGTCAGCCCGGACACTCGGAGATCGACGCCGGGTGCGAGAGGTGCGGCGGGAGCAGTCGGCTCCGGCAGCCGCACCGCGGCGCGTTCACCCGAAACGTCGCTGCGCCTGGCGCCCAGCAGTCGTCCGGTGACCCCGGCGGTTACGGCCAGCCCACTCGCCACCAGCAGTCCCTGCAAGACCTGCCTGCGCTCCGGAGACGAACCGATGGCGGAGCCGCCATCAGCGGAAGCGTCGGACACATCGCCGGTGCCCGCGGTGCGCTCGGCGTGACCTCGATGCCCTTCGGCTCCGGAAGTCCGCGACGTTTCCGCCCTGGGCTGGGTCTCGGAATCGACGGTCGAGCGCCCTGCCCCGGCCCGGCCGTCGGCGGGAAGGACTTGTGTTGTCGCGTCGATTCGACGGGTGAGCGCACGCAGCGCGCAGATACCCACGGCCACACCGACGACAGTCGGCATCGCGGCGGACAGACCCGTCCGAGTAACGGCCAGCCATGCCGTGAGGACCCCGAAAGCGACGAACAACCACGACCCGGCGGCGCGGTCGGTCCGCTCGACGGCTCCCGCCAGCCCGGCGACCAGCACGGTGATCACGCCCATGACCAGGTACAGCACGGCCTTGTCGTTCGTGCCGAAGGTGGTGATGGCCCATTCCCGCAACCCGTCGGGCGTGTGGTCGACCACGGCCGAGCCGAGGACGTGCAGCGGCGCGTTGTCGGGCCCGAGGAAAGCCGCGAACAGTTCGGCCACACCCAGCGTCAGCCCCGCCGAGACGATCCCGGCCACCACGCGCAGTCGCAGATCGGCCATGGCATCGAGACTACTGCGGGGTCGGCCCTCGCGGCCGGTGACCGATCCACCGGTCACCGTTGCGGCGTTCACGCCGGTGGCGGTCCCGGTCGAGTGCGGGTGCCCAGCCCTCGGGAACGCGAAAGGCGCTGTCCGGGAACAATTCGCGGACAGCGCCTCGCAGCGATCAGCTCAGTTGTAGATGCTCGCCACGTCGTCGGCGTGCTGCTTCATCACGACCGCGCGCTTGAGCGACATCTTCGGGGTGAGCTCGCCGGTCTCCTGGGTCCAGTCGATGGTCAGCAGACGGGTCTTCTTGATCTGCTCGGCGTGCGAGACCTTCTTGTTGGTCTCGGCCACCGCCGCGTTCACCTCGGCGATCAGATCCGGGTTCTCGATCAGCTTCTCGATCGGGGTGTCGGCGGGCAGGTTGTTGCGTTCCTTCCAGCCGGGCAGCGACTCCGGGTCCAGCGTGATCAGCGCGCCGATGAACGGCTGGCCGTCGCCGACCACCATCACCTGGCTGATCAGCGGGTGTGCCCGCAGCGAGTCCTCCAGCAGCGCGGGGGAGACGTTCTTGCCGCCGGCGGTGACGATGATCTCCTTCTTGCGGCCGGTGATGGTGATGAAGCCGTCGCCGTCGATGGCGCCGAGATCGCCGGTCTTGAACCAGCCGTCCTCGAACGCGTCCTCGGTGGCCTCCGCGTTGCCCCAGTAACCGTCGAACACGACCGAGCCGCGCAGCAGCAGCTCACCGTCCTCGGCGATCTTGGCGGCGTGGCCCTCGATCGGGCGGCCGACCGAGCCGACCCGGATCTGCTCCGGGGTGTTGACCGCGATGGCCGCGGTGGTCTCGGTGAGACCGTAGCCCTCGTAGATGGTCACGCCGACGCCGCGGAAGAAGTGGCCCAGCCGCGCGCCGAGCGGGCCGCCTCCGGAGACGGCCGCCTCGCACTGGCCGCCGAGGGCCGCGCGCAGCTTGCTGTAGACCAGCTTGTCGAACAGCGCGTGCTTGAGCTTCAGCCCGACGCCCGGTCCGCCGTTGTCGAGCGCCTCGCTCCACGCGATGGCGGTGGCGGCGGCGGCGTCGAAGATCTTGCCCTTGCCGCCGTCGTGAGCCTTCTGCTTGGCGCTGTTGAACACCTTCTCGAACACCCGGGGCACCGAGAGGATGAAGTGCGGGCGGTAGCTGCCGAACTGCTCGACCAGGGTGGACCAGTCGGCGGTGTGCGCGACGATCACCTTCGCGTCGAACGCGGCGAGCGCGACGGCGCGGGCGAAGACGTGCGCCAGCGGCAGGAACATGAGGGTCTTCTTGCCCTCGGTGACGTACTTCTGCAGCGCGATACGGTCGGACTTGGACTCCGCGTACAGGTTCGCGTGGGTCAGCATGACGCCCTTGGGGCGGCCGGTGGTGCCCGAGGTGTAGATCAGGGTGGCCGGGGACTGCGCGCCCACCTGGGCGCGGCGGTCGTGCACGGCCTGGTCGTCCAGGTCGGCGCCACGACTGATCAGCTCGTCCAGCGCGCCCTTGTCGATCTGCAGGATCTCCCGCAGGTCGGGCAGCGACCCGGTTTCGATCTCATCGATCACCTTGCGGTGCTTGTCGCTGTCCAGGATCAGCAGCTTGGTGGCCGAGTCCTGCAGAATCCACTTGGCCTGCTCGGCGGCGGAGCTGTCGTAGATCGCGACGGTGCAGCCGCCCGCGGCCCAGATGGCGAAATCGAGGACGGCCCATTCGTAGCGCGTCGGCGCCATGATGGCGACGCGATCGCCGAAGTCGAGGCCCGAGGCGATCAAGCCTTTCGCCACGCCCGTCACGGTCTTCGCGAACTCCGCGGCTGTGACATCCTGCCAGCCGCCACTGCCGTTCGGCACATTGAACAGCACCGCGTTCGGCGCTTGCTCGGCGTGGCGGAAGACGTTGTCGGAATTGTTCGCGTCATCCGGAATGGTGTAGGAAGCCGGGACTTCGAACTCTCGCATCAGTGCCCTTCCACGTGGGTTTACTCGCCAGTAATCTACGACACCTGCGCCAGGGTCGTGAGGTCGACCACCGAAATCGCCTCCGTACATCACCGCAGGGTAGGGACCCGCTCGGATTTCATCCTAGTTCGCGCAGGTCCGCCGGTTGAATGGCTTCGCGCAGGAACTCCGCGAGTTCGCGCAGCGCGGCCGCCGCGGGCGCGGCCAGCGCGGCCTGCAACTGTGCGACGTGCCACAATCCCTTGCTCTCGGTGAAGCGGACGTGCACGCCCGCCTCGCGCAGCGCGGCGACCAGCGCCACGCACTGGCCGTGCAGCAGTTCGCTCAGGTCCACTTGGACGTAGGTCGGCGGCAGGCCGCGCAGTTCACCGGTCAGCGGGGCGTAGGACGGATCGGCCGAGTCACCGGCGCCCAGGTAGGCGGACGCGCAGGCGCGTGACCACGGCTTGCTGATCACCAGGTCGCGTTCGCGCTCCGGGATCTCGTTGGGGTCGGCCCACGGTGCGATGAGCCCGAGCGCCGCCGGGGTCTGCCCGTGCCGGGCGATCAGGCGTTGCGCGAGCGCGAGCGACAGCCCGCCCCCCGCGGAATCGCCCGAGACGGCGATCCGGCCCGGCTGGAATCCCTCGCTCGTCACGAGTTCGAGGAAAGCGGCCTCGGCGTCATCGAGCGCCGCGGGGAGCGGGTGTTCCGGCGCGAGGCGGTAGTCCAGCACGTAGACCGCGTAACCGGTGTCTCGCGCCAGGCGGGCCGCCAGTGAGCGGTGTGTCGCCAGGGAGCCGACCGCGTAGCCGCCCCCGTGGAGATAGAGGACGGCGCCGTCGTCGGCGGTGTCGGCGAAGCCGATTCGCTCGGCGGGCCTGCCGCCCAGCCGTGTAGCTCGCACGACCGCGCCCGCGGGCAGCAGCTGCGCCCGCGAGCTCACGTCGAGCAGCCTGCGCTGCACCGCGAACGGCAGCCGCTTGTTCAGCGTCACCCGGAAGATCGGATTCAGTACCGCCCGCGCGACGGGCAGCGGAAGGTTGATGTCCCGCATCGTCGTTTCTCGAATCCCGGGATCAGGGCAGGAAGCGGCGTTCGACGTTGGCCGCGATCCGCTGGTAGCCCGACGCGGTCACCCGGACGAACAGATCCAGCAGTTTGGCCTCCCAGCCGATCAGCACGCGGCCGTGCCCCTTGCGCACGCCCTCGGTGATGGTCTGCGCCGCCATCTCCGGGGTGTGGATGGCCAGCTTCTTGTCGAACATCGACGCGGCCGACTTGCTGTCGATGCCCTCGGCGTAGGTGGCGTTGCGCGCGACCGCGGTCTTGATGCCGCCGGGGTGCACGCAGGTGACCTTGACCGGGTGCCGCGCGACCAGCATCTCCTGACGCAGCGACTCGGTGAAGCCGCGCACCGCGAACTTGGCCGCGTTGTACGCGGACTGACCGGGGATCGCGATCAGCCCGAACAGGCTGGAGACGTTGACGATGTGGCCGTCGCCGGACTCGATGACCATCGGCAGAAACGCCTTGGTGCCGTTGACGACACCCCAGAAATCGACGTCCATCACGCGCTCGAAGTCCTTGTACTCCGAGCGGATGACCTCGCCGTGGTGGGCGATGCCGGCGTTGTTGTAGACCTGGTGCACGGTGCCGAAGTGCGCTTTCACCGCGTCGGCGTAGAGGATCACCGCTTCGCGTTCGACCACGTTCAGCCGGTCGGATTTGACTTCGGCGCCCAGCTGCTCGCAGCGGCGGGTGGTCTCGGCCAGACCCTCGACGTCGATGTCCGACAGCGCCAGCTTGGCGCCGCGCCTGGCCAGATTCACCGCCAGCGCACGACCGATGCCGGAGCCCGCTCCGGTGATCACACAGACCTTGTTCTTGAAGTAAGCGTCACTGCTCACGATGCCACTGCTTTCACATCGGTTCGGGAAATGGAGATGTCGTACGCCGCCACGTCGAAAGTCTTGGTCAGCCTACGGAATTCGAAAGTGAAGTCCGGCCACAGCGTGGTGTTGTTGCCGTGCTTGTCCAGGTACCAGCTCGAGCACCCGCCGGTGAGCCAGACGCTCCCGGCCAGCTTCGCCTGCAGCTCCTTGTTGTAGGCATCCTGCACGTCGCGGCGCACTTCCACGGTACGCAGGTCGAGGCGGTCGATGGTAGCCAGTGCGTCGGCGATGTAATTGATCTGCGATTCGATCATGTACACCATCGAGGTGTGCCCGAGGCCCACGTTCGGCCCCAGCAGGAAGAACATGTTGGGGAAGTTGGCGATCGAGGCGCCCTTGTACCCCTGCTGGCCGATCTCGTCGAACACCTCCGACAGGGTGCGGCCGTCGCGGCCCGCGATCGTGTCGTAGGTAGGCGAGTCGGTGACGTGGAAGCCGGTCGCCACGATCAGCGCGTCGATTTCGCGCTCGGTGCCGTCCTCGGTGACGATCGAGTTCGCGCGCACCTCGGCGATGCCGTCGGTGACCACGTCGACGTTGGGGCGCGACAGCGCCGGGTAGTAGTCGTTGGAGATCAGCATGCGCTTGCAGCCGATCCGGAAGTTCGGCGTGACCTTGGCGCGCAACCGCGGATCGCGGATCTCGTAGCGCAGTTTGGCCTTCGCGATGGCCTCGAACAGCTGCATCATGGCCGGAGCCTTGGCCAAGCCGACCACCTGGGTCTCGCGCGCGGCGTAGATGGCCGCGCGGGATAGTCGCTGCAGGCCGGGCACGTACTTGAAGGCGAGTCGCTCGGCCTTCGTGTACGGGCGGTCCAGGCGCGGCAGCAGCCACGGCGCGGTGCGCTGGTAGACGTCCAAGTGGCCGACCTGCGTCGCGATGGCGGGCACGATCTGAATGGCCGAGGCGCCGGTGCCGATGATGGCTACCCGCTTGCCGGTGAGGTCGGCGTCGTGGTTCCAGCGCGCGGAGTGGAAGATCTCGCCTTCGAACTCGCCGATGCCTTTGATGTCCGGCAACGCGGGCTCGCACAGCGCGCCGACCGCCGACACCACCGTGTCGGCGGTGAAGCTGCCCTTGGTCGACTCGATCTCCCAGCGGGAGGCCTCGTTGTTCCAGCGGGCGCTGGTCACGTCGCAGTCGAAGATGTGCTTGTCGCGCACGTCGTAGCGCTTGGACACGTCCTGGATGTACTGCTGGATCTCACCCTGCCGGGAGAACGACCGCGACCAGTTCGGGTTCAGCGCGAACGAGTACGAGTACAGGTGCGAGGGGACGTCGCAGGCGGCGCCGGGGTAGGTGTTGTCGCGCCAGGTGCCGCCGACGTCGCTGCCGCGCTCCAGCACGAGGAAGTCGTTGCGACCCTGCTGGGTCAGCCGGATGGCCAGACCCAAACCCGCGAACCCGCTGCCGATGATGATCGTCCTGGCGTGGCGCGTGGGTCGGGCGGCGACAGCTTTGTCTGTAACCTTGCGACTCATGTAATGGAGACTACGGTGCTATTGAGCACGAGTCAACAGTATATTGACTTCCGTTCAGTAGGATGTGCTGGTGACCAGAACCCAAGGAGACGCCCCCAGGCGCACGCGGCTCAGCCCCGACGAGCGCCGCGAGCAGCTGATCACCTTGGGCGCCAAAATGCTCGGCGAACGCGCCATCGAGGACATCTCCGTCAGCGAGATCGCCGCCCAGGCCGGCATCTCCCGCGGCCTGCTGTTCCACTACTTCCCGACCAAGCAGGATTTCCAGCTGGCGATCGTGCGACACGCCAACGCCGAACTGCTCGAGCGCGTCGTCCCGGACCGCTCGCTCGGCCTCTTCGACATGCTGCGCGACTCGATCGAGCGCTACATCGAGTACGTCACCGAGAACCGGACCTCTTACCTCGCGCTCCTGCGCGGCCCGACCAGCGTCAGCCCCGACCTGGCCCCCTTGGTGGACCAGACTCGCGACGCCATCATCGAGATCATCCTCGCCGAGACGCCCGTGCCGGTCTCCGAGCCCGACCATCCCCGCCTCATGCTCGCCATGCGCGGCTGGATCGCGTTCGTCGAGGAATCCACCCTGACGTGGCTGCGTTCCGAACCCGTCTCCCGCGAACAACTCGTCGACCTGCTGGTCGAGTCGCTGATCGCCATAGCCTTCTCCGTCGATCCGGCCTTGGCCTCGGCGCTGCGGGGTTGACGGGTTCCCGCGTCGCACGTCCCCACTGTGGCGCTGCCCACACGCCGTACTCTGTATGCCCTTGTGCTGCCAATACCGTGCTCCTCCAGTGCCTTTCGATTTTGTGCCGATTGTCCCGGCGCTTACCGTTGTGGGGTCCATGGCGTGGGACGACGATGGAGGCCGCCGATGTTGGTCATCAACGAACGAACGACGGCGCCGCAATCCGAGCAGCGTGTGCTGAACTGGATGCGGACCTGGACCGGCCAGTACGTCATTGTGGGGCTGGCGATCTCGGGGTGTTATCTACCCGAGCGCGACCGCACGGACGAGACGCAAGAGGCCGATCTGGTGGTCATCACGCCCAGGGCGGCGGTCGTGATCGAGGTGAAGGGCGCCGTCCCGGAAGCCACGACGGGCGTTCTCTCGGTGCAGGCCAACGGGCGCTGGCGGCTGTCCGGCTTCGCGGGCGACCCGATCCACGTGCGCGACCACGACAGCAGCCCGTTCGACCAGGTGACGAGCAACGTCTTCAACCTGAAGGCACTGGTGCGCAAGCACAATGCCGAAGCCTTCGTGGACGGCCTCATCGTGGTGGTGCCGCCCAAGGACTCGAACCTCACGCTGCACGTCGAATCACGTCGGCGCGGTTGCGCAGTGGTCCTCGGAACCACGCCCGTCGACCTTCGCGCGTGGTTCCACCGCACCGCGAGCCGCAAACTCATCTGGACCGCCGAACGCACCCACGCCCTGCTCACCGATCTGAACCTGGGCGACCAGGTCACCATCGACGACTTGGTCGCGGACGGTTTTCCCCCGGAGCGGAAGTTGCGGACCGGGACGCTCGCGGCGCTGGACAGCGTGACGCGCAAGCCGCGTCCAGTCGACGGCAGAGCTACGGCAGCCGAGATCTCGGAAACCGATGACAGCTCGAAAAATTCGGACGCGCCGCCGTCGGAGCTTGCTTCCGAGTCGGCGGACGTGGTTCCCGTTGCGGCGCAACCCGCATCCAACTCGATGCGGAGCGCTGAGATGGATGACGGACCGGTCGAGGTAAGTAAGCACGCGCCGGAGTCGGATCGGTCGACGCCGCCGCTGTCCGAGACACCCGCGGGGACGCCAACCGACGCCGCTGAACCTGCCGCTTCGGAGCTCGATATCTCGGAAATCGAGGCTTCTCAGCCAGGACTGTCGATGCAATCCGATGCGGAGAGCGGACAGCGAGCGGACGCGTTCTCGTCGACGGTTCAGCAGCCGCTCGAATACGTGGATGTATCAGACGACATCCGAGTGGTGTACGCCTCCGAGCCACATCCTGCGCAGGATGCGCCCGTTGCGAGGGTGGTGCCGACGCGACCTGCCGAGCCGGACCCGTTCGCACCGGAATTCCTCGCGCCGGAGCCGGCGGCATTCGAACCCGCGTCCTCCGGTGCGACAGTCGATCCCGATCTGGGCGGTCGCGAAGAAACGCACCACACGCCGCCAGCTGCGGCGTATGCGCAGTCGCGCGATTCGGCGGACGGGCCAGAGGATGACGCCCCGGAACGGGCCTCCAAGCCGCCGCGCTCCGAAGGACGGCTCGCGGCCACGCCGGATCCGGTCGCGGACTCAGCGCACGGACCGTCGTTCACGGACAACTGGTCGTCGTGGATCGAATCCGCCCCCGACCGGCCACTGCGCCAGCGGCCCGCGCCCGCATCTCCGCCGAGCCGGCCGGCATCGTGGTCCACGCCCAGTCCCGAACCTCAGCCACTGCGCCGATCCACGCCGACCGCTGTCCTCGAGCGCCGTCCACGGATTGCGGATCTCCGGCGCATAACCGCCCTGCCCGCACGAACTTCCGGTCGCGCAGCCGAGAAGCCGCAGCCGCGTGGGCACCGCTCGCAACAGATCGCGGCCGTGGCGCTTATCGTGTTCGTCATCGGCACGATCTGGATTTTGGCCGCCTCCTGCTCGACCCCCACGGGCGGCGCCGTACAACAGCCACAAGTGCCCGCGTCCACGACCGAAGTTGTGTCCCCGCCCCCGACTGTCACGGAGACTCCGGCCCGCCTGAATCTGCTGCCCCTGTGCACTCCCGTCAAACCCAAGTGCTGAGAACGCAGATCGCCCAGATAGGGCGTTTATCCGGGCATCCACCAGAGTCCGCTGCTGGTGGCGTTGCCGATGACGCTCCGGTACATCCGCCCGGTGCGGGAAAGGAAGCCTGTCGTCCGTCTCATGCCCCGGCGTGCAGGTAGGTGGCCCACAGCGAAGGGGTGGCGGGAAGCGCGTCGCGCACATCGCGGATGGCGTAGTGCAGTGCGTATGCGGCGTGATTCACGTCGAGCGCACCGCCGTGATTCGTGGCGCCCAGGGCGGAGTAGAACGCATCGGCGATTCGGACGGCGATCTCGTCATCGATGGTCCACAGCGTGCCGATGACGTGGGGGTATCCCGCGAGTTGGAACGCCGAGGTGAGATGGATGGCTTCGTCGAGGAGTTCGGTGTTGGCGGTGAGAGCGGTTTCGCAGGCCGAGAGGTAAGCCAGTCGTGCGTGCTCGAGGTGAATCGGGGCGAGCGCGGCGACGGTGAGCGGGTTCGTGTCGTGGTCCTGCAACAGCAGGTGGCTGCGGGACGGGTCGGCCGGATCGGTGGCGCCGTGGCAGGCGAAGTGCGCGATGGCGCAGTCGGGCAGATGATGCAGGACATTGTCTCTGGTCGGAAGGGTTGTCGTGGAGCCAGGTGGTGCCGTGGTCGCGGAGCCATCGGAAGGAAGGTCGGCCTGGGCGTCGGGCGCGGTGAGCGTGATCGCGGGCGACAGGTGGGCAGCGACCGTGCGGACTTCATCGGGTACGTGGTGCAGGCGCCCCGCGACGCCCGGGGTGGTCGGCATTCCGAGGACGAGTGCGGGACTGCGTGCAGGTGGCTCGGTGTTCGCGGAGCGCAGGCGCGCGTGGCGCAAGGCGGCGACGGTGGGGGTGTAGGAGGAGACAACCCGGTCCATCACGGCCCGACCGGCGGGATCGGGCGGTGTGCTGTGATAGCCTGCGGCGTGGATGGGCAATAGACCCAGCAGGCCGCCGGGTATCCACCACACTCGCGGGCTCGTCCGGTTCGGAGCAGGCCGCTCCAGGTAGCCCAAGACGTCCAGGACGGGGCCCGCGGCGTTGTCCCACAGCCATTCCAGGATCCGGCCGAGCTCTCGTTGGGCGGCTTGCCGCTGCTGCCCGGTGTGGCCATGACCAGCGATCTGTAAGGCTTCGTGGAAGGCGAGAACCTGGTCGATCACGGTCTGGAGCCGCAGGCCGGGCAGCGGCAGGCAGGTTGTTCCGTCCGGGGTGAGCAGCAGCGCATCGCTGCGATATCGGCTGATGTTGAATACCACCACCGGGCCTTGGTCGGCTCGAGCGGTGAGTTCGTCCGCCGACGGCGGCAGGGCGAAGGATTCGAATCCGGGCTGCGCACGGATCCGCGCCAGCATGTCGTTCAACTCCCGTGCCGATCGCGCCCGGTCCGCTACCGGGTCGGCCGCCGTGTCCGGCACAGCGACGGCCTCGGGCGTCCGGTCGAGAAGGTTCCGCAATCGGATGAAGTCGGAGGCCAGATCCGGATGCTGCTCCGCGAGATCGGTGATGTCGCTGCGGACCTGCAATGCTTGGCTCAACAGCACTGCCCGCCCCGCCTCCAGTAGCCGCAATGCCAGGATGGGCCGCTCGCCCGGCGGTGTGGACGGATCTTCCAGCGCCAGTGCCGCCGCGTCGGAGGCGATTCCGGCGTACTCGCCCAGAGCATGCTGTTGATCCGGGCGGGCCAACTCGCGTGGCGCGACTTCGGGCAACAATCGGATCGCCCCCCGCAGCAGCTCCGCCGCCCGGCCCGGTTGTGCCGTCGCGGCGAGTTCGGCGGCGGCGCGCGCTGCGCGAATGCGGATCGACGGTGGCGCTGTGGCCAGTTCGGCAGCGTGCTGCAGGGCAGTCGTGGCCTCCTCCCGATCAGTTGGCGTGCCGGTCAGCTCGTATCGTGCCCGCAGGACTTCGGCGAGGTTGACCTGCGTGACGGCGTGGCCTGGGTGATCGGTCGGCATGGCCGCGACTGCCTGCCGACCGAGTCGGATCGCCTCGTCCAGATCGTCCGTCGTCCCCGTCCGCTGGAACCGGATATGCAGAGGCGCTGTGAGATTGATCAGTCGGTCGGCGAGTTCGGGATGATCTGCGGGCGTGGCCGCGACCGCCTCCCGGCCCATCGGGATCGCCTGGTCCAGATCAGCCGCCGACCCGGTCTGTTCGGACCGCCTCCAGAGGGCGGCACCGAGACCCGACAGGATCCCGGCACGAGCGGGGTGGTCGGGAGGGACGATGTCCAAGGATCCCCTGAGGGTGGCGATGGCTTCGTCCAGAGCGGCGATAATCCCCGTCCGCTCGAACCGGCTCATCAGGGCGGCCGCGAGCTCGGAGAGCATGGTGGGAAGGTCGGGATGGTCGGTGGGCGTGGCCGCGACCGCCTGCCGTCCCGTTCGGATCGCCTCGTCCAGGTCGTCATTCGCTCCCGTCCACTCGAACCGAATCCGGAGGGGGATCGCGAGATTGGACAAGTGGCGGGCTCGGACGGGGTGGTCGGCCGGTGTGGCTGCCACCGCGAGCCGATTCATGCGGATCGCCTCGTCCAGATCGACCGGCGCTCCCGTCCGATCGAACCGCATCCACAATGCGACACCGAGATTGGACAGCATCGTGACAAGACCGGGATGGTCTGGAGGAAGGACGTCCACCGCTTTCCGGAGGTTGACGATCGCCCCGTCGAGGTCCGTCGTCAGCCCCGTTCGTTGGAATCGGCTCACCAGGCAGGTCGCGAGATTGGACAGCGTGCCGGCCAGGCCGGGGTGGTCGGTGGGCATGGCAGCGACCGACTCTCGACCGATTCTGATCGCCGCGTCCAAGTCGGCCATTTCGCCTGTCCGCTGAAATCGGCTCACCAGGCAGGTAACGAGATTGGACAGCGTGCCGGCCCGGTCCGGGTGGCCGGTGGGCATGGCTGTCACCGCCCGTCGGCCGATTTCGATCGCCTCGTCCAAATCGGGCAGCCGGCCGGTCCGCTCGAACCGCTTCAGCAAGGTGATCGCCAGGTTGGTCAGTGTGCTCGCCAGGTCGGGATGATCGGGGGTCGAGAGGTCCGCGGCTTTCCGTAGGGTGGCGACAGCCTCGTTCAGATCGCTCATTTCGCCGGTCCGCTCGAACCGCCTCAGTACCGCGACCCCGTGACTGGACAGGATGTTGCCGAGGTCGAAGCGGCCGGAGCCGGCTGCCACCGCCTGCCGACCGATCCGGATCGCCTCGTCCAGGTCGGCCTGCGCCCCGGTCCTTTCGAAACGGTTCATAAGGGCGGTCCCGAGAGCGGACAGCGACACCGGACGCACGGTGTCATCAGCTAGTTCCACGGCCTTCCGCAGGGCAGTGACGGCCTCGTCCAGATCGGCCGGGGCGCCTGTTCGCCCGAACCGGAACCGCAGGGCCGCTCCGAGAATGGACATACTTGCGCCACGCTCGGGGTGATCCGAGGCTGTGGCCGCTACCGCTCGTCGACCGATATCGATCGCTTCGTTCAGATCGTCCGGTAGTCCCGCCCACGCGAACCGGTCCACCAGAGCGCGGCCGAGGCTGGTCATGTGGTCGCCGCGCTTGGGGTGGTCGGGGGGTGTTTCGGCTACCGCCTGCCGACCCAGTCGAATCGCCTCGTCCAGATCGGCCCGCGCACCGGTCCGCTCAGCCCGCACCCGTAAAGAGACCCCCAGATCGGACAGCATGCGGGCACGCTCGGGGTGGTCCGGGTCCGTGGCGGCTACCGCCTGTCGGCCGGCCTGGATCGCCTCCTCGAGATGGGGCAGCGCCATCGTCACCGTGAACTGATGCCGCAGCGCGCGGCTCAGCGCGCTGATCCTTCCGGCGCGCTCGGGGTGATCAGTCGGCGTGGCCGCGACCACCCTCCGAAGCATGTCGACCATCTCGTCCAGATCGGCCAGTGCGCCCGTCCGCTCGAACCGAATCTTCAGACACGCCCCGATGAAACCCAGCAGGGCGACCATCTCGGGGTGATCAGGGGGCGTGGCGTCCACCGCGCGTCGAGTGGTGCGCATCGCCTCGTTCAGGTCGGCCGAATCCTCCGTCTGCTGGAACCGGATCCAGTGCCCGCCGGCCAATTCGGTGAGCGCGACGGCGAGGTTCGGGTGACCGGTAGGGATCACCTCCACGGTCTCCCGTAGGGAGACGATTGCCTCGTCCAGATCGGCCATCGCCCCTGTCTCCTTGAACCGGCGATGAAAAGCGTCCCCGAGGCGGAACAGGCACAGCGCCCGCGCGGGGTGGCCAGCGGGGATGGTGGCCAATTTGCGTTGCATCAGCTTGATTTCACCCGTGATGAAGGCGACGCCGATCTTCACACCTCATCACCCCCGGACGCGTGCCCCATCGAGTGCCTACGCTGTCACACGGTTACCCCTGGCACAACGGTATACGGCGACCATCGAGCAGTACACGGGTGTGCTGTATCTGAAAAGTCGGACGAAGTGCAGCGATATCGTGCTGTATATGCTGACATCCAGCGCGTCGCGGTGTAGCAGGATGACAGTCGTCAGCTGATTCGGCAGCTGGGCCCGGCATCGCCGCACTGCGGTCGGTACTGGACGAGGTCGTCTCGGCCCACAGCGACGGCGGCGAAATGGCGTTGGCCCTGCGCTTCGACATCGGTGTAATGCTCGCCAGCACCGGGCAGTTCGCCGAGGCGAGGACGTTGCTCGCCGCATTGCACGAAGATCTCTGCGTCATCAACGGGCTCGCGGACGAATTCACGGTGGAAGTCGCGGAGTTCTTGCGAACCTTGCCGGAGGAAGATCCGGAGTGACCGCTCCCTGCCCGCTGGCGGCGGTCACGGATCCAGGTAGAGGCGCTCGCACGGCAACCGGCTGAGACCGGCCGTTGGGCCGGGAATGACAGTGATGGGTTCGTGCTCCCGGGCGTGCCATTCCGCGATGAAGCGGAGGGCTGCGGTGCGGCACGCCGCGTAGTCCAGCTGTGTTCCGTGCAGGAAGATGCTCAGATGGAGGTCGGGTTCGTCGGGGCGCGGTGTGCTGGGATCGGTCATGTGGCGCAGGCGACGAGGGCGTCGAGTACCGTTTTCAGGCATGGGCGGTAGCCGTCCCGAGCTGGTTCTATCCATCTGCGGTAGGTTCCGTGGTCCGTGGGAGAGGGCAGCGCGACGATGCCGAGTGGCGGGATGATCAGCGAGTTCGTGCGAAGCAGGGCACGCGCGTAGAGCGAATGGTCGTCGGCCTCAGCCGAGTAGCCCGTGAGAAACGTGTACCTACGCGATCGGTGCCATACGATCGGTCCTGTCCACGATCGGGCGAGTAAGTAGTCACGGATCGCGTTTCCAAGTGGCTCCGGCGTGGTGACCGCGCGGACTCGACCGCCAATGGTGACGGCGATCCGCCCGGAATCATCTATGTGGCAGGGCAATTGGCAGACGGTGCGGTAGTAGTGGCAGCGGCCGAGCGCGTCCGCTACGGCGGATACGGACATAGTGACCCCCTGGATGCTCGTACGTGTGAGTGCGCCCGGTCCGACATGATGACGGCGTCGGATCAGGTTGCGAGGGCGTTCGCGGCGTCGCTTCTTCCCGGGCGCATTGATAGCTTGACGCTTCAAAAGAATGTGATCCACGGCACTTAAGAGATGTCTATGATGCATCCATGCGACGCAAGCGGCTGATCGACGCGCGGAAGGCATCGGGGAAGACTCAAGAGCAGATCGCAGAGTTCGTCGGGGTCGACAGAACGACACTAGGTAAGTGGGAGCGTGGTGAGTCCACGCCGCAACCGACCCAGCGAGAACGGTATGCCGAGGCTGTCGGTGTGTCCATGCGCGAGCTGGACGCGATGCTGAATGGGGTCATGCCGCGCGTCAGTGAAATGCCGGAATGGCTGACTACCTATCTCGGTATGGAGCAGTCGGCAACCATCGTCCGCGCTCATGAGCGCCGGGCCGTCTACGGACTTCTGCAGACGCCCAGATACCTCGAGAGTCTTGGTAGCAAGGTGGGAATCTCCGGCATGTCGGACACTTACTTGCAGCGGACGGTCGACCAGCGAATCTACCGGCAGAAGCGAGTGCGGAATGGCGATCTGATGGTCGACGTAGTGCAGCCGGAATCGGCGCTGCATCTTCGCATCGGGGACGGACCGGTGATGTCTGAGCAGATGCGGGTAATGGCGGAGCTGGCGGACTTGCCGAACGTGACGATCCGGATCAGCAAGTATGACGCCGGCTTGTATGAAGCTCTGAGGTTAGGCGACTTCTCGATTATGACGCATCCGTGGGGCGGCCACGATCGGGTGCACGTCGAGGGCAATGGCGGTGGACGGTTTCTTACGGATGTGGACGAAGTTGCATACTTCTCAGCCGCATTCGATCATGCGTGTCGAGTAGCGCTGTCTGCCAAAGAGTCACGTGAGTTCATATTGGAGGCCGCCGAGAGATGGAGCAGGAGATGCTAGGTATGAAGCAGGACTCGAACGAACTGGACTGGCGGAAGTCGAGCTTCACCAGCCCGGAGACTTGCGTAGAGGTTGCCGCGATTCCAGGGGGCGTACTGGTCCGCAACAGCAACGCACCTGAGGCCGGAACATTGGAGTTCACCCGAGCCGAGTTCGCCGCTTGGCTGGAGGGATGTAAAGCCGGAGAGTTCGATGACCTCGCTGTCTGATGCCGTGGGCGGCGCGAGTGCTGGGCAGCGACCGCTTCGACCTCGTTGCGCCGCACGACCGAACCCGGGCCGCCACCGACCAACCGTCCGCGTAAACGCAGCGGCCGAGTTACCGCGGCGGGGTCGTCGTCGTAGGCTGAGTGGGATCGACGAGTCGCACCTCCAGAGGGGCAACGCTTGCGTCGAGACGTACGGCAGGACTGTAGACTCCGTCGGGAGGGAGATACCCGCGGATGTACGCGGCTCGTTGCACCAAACCGTCCTTTGTGAAAACGAGAATGCTGCCGCGCTTGGTGAAGACGGTCTCCATCTCGATCGGAGCGCCGACGAACGCCTCGACTTTCCCACGGGTGTCGGCGGTCACGACGTAGACCCGGTCCCAATCGCCGCCGGTAAGATCGCGGAGCAGCGCTGATCCGTGAGTGCGGAAGAGTTCGTCTTTCTTCGCCTCCAGATCGGTGTCTTCGGTCAGGTGTGGACCGGCCGGCGGGGGCTCCACGAACTCGAGATAGCGCGGGTAGCCGGGCGCCCGAAGCTCGACGTCGGCAGTGTAGATCCCCGAAATCAGCGGCACTTCAACCCATGCCGCCCGCTGGACGCTATCCCCTTTCACGAAGACCAGCACAGAGGCGCCCTGCTTGGAGAACGTGTCCTCCATCTCCACCGGTGCGCCGACTTCGCGCTCCACCTGCTCTCGCCCGAGGTATTCCTGCTGGTAGACGTAGACACGGTCCCATTCTCCGCTGGCGAGATCGCGCAGCGGCGCGGAGCCGCCCTTCCGCCACAGGTCGTTCAACTGTGCCGACAGCTTCTGGTCCTGGCTCAAGTGCGGTTCGAACGGCCCGCCGCCCACATACGCCAGCAGTCCGACCATCGCCAACACCGGCACAGCGAGGAGAAGGACGCCCCACAGCGCCCTGCGAAGCCACTTTCCCTTAGTAGTAGGTTCCGTTCTTGGGCTCACCGCGCGTTACCTCCGGATCGTGACCACCTCGCGCCGGGGGCTCTTTATCGGTAATCCCCGTATCGCCGAATGGCACCTGGTTGCTGTACTTCAATTGCCCGTCGGGTCCGACGACAACCAACTGACCGCTTTCTACCGCGTTCTTCACAAGCTCCTTCAGCTCGGTCGGCGACGCATTCGGATGCTCGGCTTGGATGCGACGGCCCACCTCGTTGTTGTGCAGGTCCATCGCCTCCGCGCTCGCGTGTGAAGTCGGACCGTCGATGCGCTCGTGCGCAGTCGTGTACGCGCTTGCCCAGTCTTGTCCGAACTCTTTGGACAGCAGAGTGTTCCAGTAGGCGTGCCGGAACGCGTCGGCGTGACCGTCGCCCACCCCGCCCGCGCGCGGCTTGTCCTCGAAGATCGTCTTACCCTCCTCCGAGGCGGCCTGCTCGATCATGGAGAACGCCAGGACACCATGCAAGTCCAGTTCGGACAGCATTCGGGCCTCACTGGCGGTTACTCGTCTGGGCTCGAATCCGGCGGCTGCCAGAGCTTTGCCGAGTGCGCTGTCCGGATCGGTAGGGAACATGACCGTCCCGTCCGGATCGGGTGTGACATTGTATTCGGCCAGCAGACGCTCGTGTAGCGTCGCCGGTCCTGCCCCGGCGGGTCTGCCCTTGATCTCGGCTACTTCGGCTGGATCGGTCGCGAAGCGGTCCGCTGCCGACGGCGGTGCCAGCAGTCGAATATCTCTGATGACCTGTGTGATCTGCGGAGCCCACGTCTCCATGGAGGATCCGATGTGCTTGGCTTGAGCCTGCAGACTGACGGTGTCATTGGTGGCCCGATCCTTGTCACCGCCGTCGGGCGCATGAACCGTCCAGTCCTGGTCAACCGTAAAGCCCTCGGACATGAGCAGCAGCGCTGTGGACGTCAAGAATGAGACGGCGTAGGACATGTCGTTATAGGCGCCGATCGCCAGTTCGCCGAGCCGACCGTGCGCATCGGCGATCCTGCGAACGTCCTGGTACTCCTGATCGGCGCGATCTGTCGCGGCGCTGCTCGCGGCGCCCGACCACTCCAGTGCCTGGATCTGCCTGCGCATCGCGTCGGCCGTGGCGTTGAGCCCTTTCTCGACATTCTCTGCACGTTCGCCGAGCGCCTTCAGGGCCGACACGTCCAACGACTGAGACTCCGCACCGGCAGAGATACTGATGAGATCGGCGAGCTTCGGCATCCACATGGCGTTCTCGATTCAGTTCAACCCGCCCATGGCGTTCAGCTGGTTGGCCAGGTCGACGTCGACGCCGTGGAACGTTGTCGCTGTGAGGTACAGCAGATGGGCCATCCAGCGATATCGTTTCTCCATCACGATCTTGGCCTGCTCGCTCGCTCCATCGGCGTCGACGAGCGCGGTGGCGATCGGTGAATCCCGCAACGACTTGATGCAGTCCGCGGCATCCAGCCCTGGCGTCTTCACCGGATCCTTGACGTCGTCGGCGATGAACTCCAATACGCGCGCTGCATCTGTCAGCGTCACGGGGTCGATCTGCACTCCGGCCACCCCCACATCAACGGTCTCGGAGGGTACAGCGTACATACGGGCGTGATCGGGCTGCCAAAGGTGGGGTGGAAGTCGCTGCGCCTACAACTGCTTCAGGCGAGCAGCCGGTCGACGTTGTCTAGATTGGTGCGCCTTCGGAACGATGGGATGCGCGCTGAGATCAATGGAGTGCGGCGGGCCAGTATACGCAGCGTGTGCCCGGGTGCGGCGAGTGAGCGTGGCTCACCTCAGCCGTTCGTGATCGTCCGGGTGAACCCCACCCCTACCCTCGACCAAGCAGCGACCAAATACGGTTGGTGCTGAGAGCATTTCGTATTCGAGTCCTATGCTCTCTCCGTGAACCCATCGTCTGGATCGGTGGCCGAGAGCTGGGCCGATTCCCGGAATTTCGGCACCGCATTTCGGTTCGCGGAGGCCCGAACAGTGGCGCTGCCGCCCGGTCAGCCGGTGCTGAGCGGCTGGTACTTGCTTCGATTCCACGACGACAGCTTCTATGTCGGTGAATCTGTGGATCTACGGGGCCGGATGGCTGGGCACCGCGCGAAGTGGGGCGACGAGATCGCCACAGTGCGATTTCTGCCGGAGGTAGCCTCCAAACAGAAGCTCAAGCGGCGTGAGCGAATTTTCACCCACGAGTTGGAGGCGCTCGGTGTACCGCTGCGGAATGTGATCAACGCGAGAGTCACCGCTGGGCGCGACGCCCTCGACGAATTGTTGCCCACCGACGAACAGGGCCGGTGGCTGGCCAACCCGCAGGCCTACAATGCCGCCGATGCGACACCGCTGAAGTCGATGCCTGCGCAGGAGGTCCGATACGCGGCACATGCGCGGCGGTACCAGGCGAAGCCGGAGGCTGGTGAGGTGACCGCGCTGCTCCGAGCCTTCCTGGACTCGTCGGTTCCCCTCCCGCGTGCGACTGAGTTCCAGTATTGGTCGGTAAGTACCGGGACCTACGGCGGCAAGCGCCGTTTCTGTGTGAGTGTCGGCACGATGGAGGTATTCGTCGTCTCCGATGACCTGTCGGGCTTTCTCAATGTCCGCCGCAGCCTGCTGGTTCCCAGCGCCGAGGCCCAGCGCGAATTTTTGCGTCGGCATCCTCGGGTGCGGTTGTCGTATGGCGAGTATGCCGACGCGGGCAGTGACGACATAACGGTGCAGTGCTGGACTCTGAACAGTCTCCAGCGTGTGGTCGATGACCCGTGCGTCACCACCGCAGCGGCCGGATTGGTCCTGGACGTCATGCGTAAGCGCTTCTGCATTTACAGCCGTTACCACTGTCCGCAACTGGTGCAAGCGGTGTACCCCGAATACCCGCGCCCAGGGTCACCGAGTAACTCCGTGGCGAAAAGCGTCGCACGCGCGTGCATTCCAGTACAGCAGCGAACACGTCGATGACGGGGGTATGGGTGTCGCTACGGTATCTGATGCCGCTGGGCTGAGCGGGCTCGGTAACCGATGAATTCGTGACGTGACCATTTTGCGCCGTAGCATTCGAGCGATATCCGAGGTGTAAAGGCTGGCGGCGTGTTGCTACCCTTGGTAGCATTCAGGGCATGGGTGGTAGTAAGAAGTACTCGATCAGTCTCCCGGAGGATCTCGCTGAGCAGGCTCGGGCCCATGTGGGCCCCGGCGGCTTCTCCGCCTATGTCGCCGAGGCGTTGGAGCAGCGTGTCGCGATGGACAAACTGGGGGAGTTGGTGGCCGATTTCGAGAAGGACAACGAGCCGCTGACGCGGGCGGAAATCGATGAGGCACGAGCGGAGTTGGGCTTCGAGCGGCGCCGTCGGGGTTCGCGCGGATCGGCCGCCTGATGTCGGATGTACTGTTCCTCGACAGCGAGGGGCTGTCCATGCTGTATCGGAAGGATCGCCGCATGCTTGGGTGGGTGCAGGCGGCAAAAGACGACGGCGTGCGAGTGGCGACCACGGCTATGACGACTGTGGAAGCCGACTACAGCAAAGTGCATGCCGCCCGGATCGCGTGGACTCTGTCGCAGATCGATGTGCACGCCGTCACTCGAGAGTTGGCCGGTCAGGCGGCCGCGCTGTTGCGCGAGCACGGCCTTGGTGGACACAAGTACGCGATCGACGCTGTCCTCGCGGCGTCGGCCCGCTCGGTTCATGGGCTGGCCACGGTGGTGACGTCGGATCCCGAGGATATGGCGTTGTTGTGTGGGCCGGAGATCGAGATCGTCAAGGTGTGAGCTTGTCGGGATACGAAACGGGGCCGGGCCGCTCAATGAATTGAGCGGCCCGGCCCGATTTCAGCTCGGCGACTAACTCGTCGGCTCGAACGCCTCCGCGATGATCTCCGCCTGCTCCACCGCGTGGACCTTGCTCGACCCCGAGGACGGGGCCGACATGGCGCGGCGGGAGATGCGGCGGAGTTTGCCGAGGCGGGCCGGGAGGGTTTCGGGGAGGTTGAGGCCGAAGAAGGGCCAGGCGCCCTGGTTGGCCGGTTCCTCCTGGACCCACGCCAGGTCGGTGGCGTTGGGGTAGCCCTCCAGTGCCTCGTTCAGGCGGCGGACGGGCAGCGGGTAGAGCTGCTCGATTCGTACGATGGCCACGTCTTCGCGCTTCTGCTTGGCCTTTTCGGCGGCCAGCTCGTAGTAGAGCTTGCCGCTGGTCATCAGGATGCGCTTGACCTTGCTGCGGTCGCCGATGCCCTGCTCGTAGGCCGGCTCGTCGAAGACCGAGCGGAACTTGCTCTCGGTGAAGTCCTTCAGATCCGAGACCACGGCCTTGTTGCGCAGCATCGACTTCGGGGTGAAGACGATCAGCGGGCGGCGGATGCCGTCCAGTGCGTGGCGGCGCAGCAGGTGGAAGTAGTTCGCCGGGGTGGACGGCACCGCGACGGTCATCGAGCCCTCCGCGCACAGCTGCAGGAAGCGCTCGATGCGGCCGGAGGTGTGGTCCGGGCCCTGGCCCTCGTGGCCGTGCGGCAGCAGCAGCACGACGTCGGAGAGCTGGCCCCACTTGGCCTCACCGGAGGAGATGAACTCGTCGATGATCGACTGCGCGCCGTTGACGAAGTCACCGAACTGCGCCTCCCACAACACGAGTGCGTTGGGGTTGCCCAGCGAGTAGCCGTATTCGAAGCCGACGGCGGCGAATTCGCTCAGCGCCGAGTCGTGTACCGCGAACCAGCCCGGGTTCTCGCTGCCGATGTTGTGCAGCGGGGTGTACTCCTCGGCGGTCTTGCGGTCGATGATCACCGCGTGCCGCTGGGTGAACGTGCCGCGGCGGGAGTCCTGACCGGTCAGGCGCACCGCGCGACCTTCATCGATCAGCGTGCCGAACGCGAGCAGCTCGGCGAAGGCCCAGTCGACCTTGCCCTCGTAGGCCATTTCGCGGCGCTTCTCCAGCACCGGCTTGACGCGCGGGTGCACGTTGAAGCCGTCGGGCACGTGCAGGAACGCGTCGCCGATGCGTTGCAGCACAGCCTTGTCCACGGCCGTCGCGACGGTCGCGGGCACCGGCTGGTCGCCTTCGACCGACTCACTCGGGCCCGGTGAGTATTTCTCCAGCTCACGGACTTCGTTGAAGACCCGCTCCAGCTGGCCCTGGTAGTCGCGCAGCGCGTCCTCGGCCTCTTTCAGCGAGATGTCGCCACGGCCGATCAGGCTCTCGGTGTAGGCCTTGCGGACCGAGCGCTTGGTATCGATGACGTCGTACATGTACGGCTGCGTCATCGACGGGTCGTCGCCCTCGTTGTGGCCGCGACGGCGGTAGCAGATCATGTCGATCACGACGTCCTTGCGGAACTTCTGCCGGAAGTCGACCGCCAGACGCGCCACCCAGTCGCACGCCTCCGGGTCGTCGCCGTTGACGTGGAAGATCGGCGCGCCGATGAACTTCGCGATATCGGTGGAGTACTCGGTGGAGCGGCTGTTCTCCGGCGCGGTGGTGAAGCCGATCTGGTTGTTCACCACGATGTGGATCGTGCCGCCGACCCGGTAGCCGCGCAGGCCACCCAGGTTCAGCGTCTCGGCGACCACGCCCTGACCGGCGAACGCGGCGTCACCGTGCAGCATCAGCGGAACGACCGAGTAGCCCTCCGGCCCGTCGCCCTTGTCCAGCAGGTCCTGCTTGGCGCGGACCAGGCCCTCCAGGACCGGATCGACCGCCTCCAGGTGCGAGGGGTTGGCGGTGAGCGAGACCTCGATCTCGTTGTCGCCGAACATCTGCAGGTAAGTGCCCTGCGCGCCGAGGTGGTACTTCACGTCGCCGGAGCCGTGGGTGGCGGCCGGGTTCATGTTGCCCTCGAACTCGGTGAAGATCTTCGAGTACGGCTTGCCGACGATGTTGGCCAGCACGTTGAGCCGGCCGCGGTGCGGCATGCCGATGATGACCTCGTCGAGGCTGTGCTCGGCGCACTGGTCGATCACCGCGTCCATCATCGGGATGACGGCCTCGGCGCCCTCCAGCGAGAAGCGCTTCTGCCCGACGTACTTGGTCTGCAGGAAGGTCTCGAAGGCCTCCGCCGCGTTCAGTCGGTTCAGGATGTACTTCTGTTGGGCGACAGTCGGTTTCGCGTGCTTCTGCTCGACCCGCTCCTGGATCCAGTGCAGCTGCTCCGGGTCGAGGATGTGGGTGTACTCGACGCCGACGTGGCGGCAGTAGGCATCGCGCAGAATCGACAGCACGTCGCGCAGCTTCATCTGCTCCTGGCCGTGGAAGCCCGCGATGTTGAAGGTGCGGTCCAGGTCCCACAGGGTCAGGCCGTGCTGGGTGACGTCCAGGTCCGGGTGGCTGCGGAACTTGTCCTTGACCAGCCGCAGCGGATCGGTGTCGGCCATCAGGTGACCGCGGTTGCGGTAGGCCGCGATCATCTCCAGCACGCGCGCGCTCTTGTCCACGCCGCGTTCGCGGATGTCCTTGCGCCAGCGGACCGGCTCGTACGGCACGCCGAGGCCGTGGAAGATCTCGTCGAAGAAATCGTCGGAGATCAGCAGCTGGTGGATGGTGCGCAGGAAGTCACCGGACTCCGCGCCCTGGATGATGCGGTGGTCGTAGGTGGAGGTGAGCGTCATCAGCTTGCCGACGCCCAGTTCGGCGATGCGCTCGTCGCTCATGCCCTGGAACTCGGCGGGGTACTCCATCGCGCCGGCGCCGATGATCGCGCCCTGACCGTTCATCAGGCGGGGGACCGAGTGCACGGTGCCGATGGTGCCCGGGTTGGTCAGCGAGATGGTGACGCCCGAGAAGTCCTCGGCGGTGAGCTTGCCGTCGCGGGCGCGGCGGACGATGTCCTCGTAGGCGGTGTGGAACTGCCCGAAGGTCATCGCCTCGCAGCCTTTGATGGCCGCGACGACCAGCGACCGGCTGCCGTCCTTGCCGGGCAGGTCGATGGCCAGACCGAGATTGGTGTGCGCGGGGGTGACCGCGTTCGGCTTGCCGTCGACCTCGGCGTAGTGCCGGTTCATGTTCGGGAAAGCCTTGACCGCCTGCACGATGGCGTAGCCGAGCAGGTGGGTGAAGGAGATCTTGCCGCCCCGGGTGCGGGCGAGGTGGTTGTTGATGACCAAGCGGTTGTCGATCATCAGTTTGGCCGGGATGGCGCGCACGCTGGTCGCGGTGGGGATGCTCAGCGACGCGGCCATGTTCTTCGCCACGGCCGCGGCGGCGCCACGCAGCACCTTGGACTCGTCGGTGGCGGTGTCGGCCTGCTTGGGGCCGGAGGTCGGTGCGGCGTTCGAGGTCGGCGCCGGGGTGGTCTGCGGTGTGCGCGTGGTCGCCGCGGCGGGCTTCGCGGCGGCCGGGGCAGGCTTGGCGGCGGCCGGTGCGGGCGCTTTCGGGGCTACGGCGGCGGGCTTGGTGTCGGCAGTCGCGGCGTCGTTGCGCTTGGCGGCAGCGGGCTTGGTGGCCGCTGGAGCCGGTGCAGGAGCGGCAGCCTGCGCGGGCGCGGAGGCGGGCTGGCTGTTGCCGGCGTCGCCACTCGCGTCAGGCGTGTAGTCGGCCAGGAACTCGTGCCAGCTTTCATCGACCGAGGATGGATCTTGCTTGAACTTCTGATACATCTCATCGACTAGCCACTGGTTCTGTCCGAACTGGGAAGTTGAGCTGCTCACAGCAGGTGTTCGCCTCATTTCGTTCTTCGCGCTGCGACGTTTGTGACGTGCCCGGCACGGGGATCAGCGGATTGCGCGCCGATGCGCCCTATCTGAGGATAGGCCCAGCAGCAAATCGGCGGATTCACTGACCACCCGACACCCCCGACCCTATTGGTGACGACCCGTCGTCTCCCGAGAATATTCCCTCCGACGGCAGCGCCGCTGCCCACAGCCGGGCATATGGTCCGTCTGCCGCGAGCAGCTGCTCGTGCGAGCCGCATTCCACGATGCGCCCGTGATCGACCACGGCGATCCGGTCGGCGCGCGCGGCCGTGCCGAGCCGGTGCGCGACGATCACCGTGGTCCGGTCCCGGCTCAGCGATCGGCTCGCGGCCAGCACCGATGCCTCCGTGTCCGGATCGAGCGTCGCGGTGGCCTCGTCGAGCAACAGCAAGTCCGGAGCGACCAGCTCCGCGCGGGCGAGCGCGATCAGCTGCCGCTGCCCGGCCGACAGGCCGCGGCCGCGCTCACCGACCGGTTGGCTCATCCCCAGCGGAAGGGCGGCGATCATGTCCGTCGCCCCCACGGCCGCGGCCGCCGCGGCGATCTCCGCGGTGGTCGCGAATGGTTTCCCGAATGCAATGTTGCTCGCCACGTCCCCGCTGAACAGGTGAGCTTCTTGCGGGACGATACCCAGCCGGGAGCGGTAGTCGGCGAGGCGGTAGTCGCGGATGTCGGCGCCGTCCACGCGGATCGCGCCGGGATCCCTCGCGATCGGCCGGGCGCCGTTCGTCGCCGCGGCGGGCTCGGGCTCCCGCGTGGCCGGGACCGCGACCTCGCCCGGTTCTGCGGAATGTCCGCCCGGTGGCAGGTCGTACAGCCGCGCGAGCAACTTGACGACGGTCGACTTGCCCGCACCGGTGGGCCCGACCAGCGCCAGGGTGGAACCGGCCGGAATGCGCAGCGAGACGCCGTCCAGCGCCGGAACGTGGCTGCCCGCGTAGTGGAAGCGGACGTCGTCGAACGCCACGTCGCCGCGCAGCCCCTGGTCTATCCGCACCGGCTCGGCCGGATCGGCGGCGATCGAGGAGGGTGTGCGCAGCAGGTCCCCGATCCGGCGCAGGCCGACCCTGGCCTGCTGGTAGCCGTCGAAGACCTGGGACAGCTGCAGGATCGGCACGAACAGCAACTGCAGATACAGCACGAACGCGACCAGCGTCCCCGCGCTGGTCGCGCCGCCTGCGACCTCGCGCGCACCGAAGAACACCACCGCGGCCAACGCGACGTCCGCCCACCCGACGACGAACGCGAAGTACAGCGCGATCGCCCGTTGGGCCCGCAACCTGCTGTTGCGGTAGCGCTGGGAGTATTCGGCGAAGCGCCGGGCGGCGCGCGGCTCGTGCCGGTTGGCCTGCACCGCGCGCAAGCCCGTCACGTTCTCCTGGAAGTCGGCGTTGACCGCCGACACGTGCTCCCGCGACACGGTGTACGCGGTGGAGGACACCCGCCGGAACAGCACTGTCGCGATCACCAGGGCGGGCACCGTCGACAGCACGACCAGCGCCAGTGAGACGTCGATGACCAGCAGCGCGACCGTGATGCCCGCCAGCGTCAGCAAGCCGACCAGGGTGGTGGCGACACCGGTCTGCAGGAACGTCGACAGGGCGTCGACGTCGGTGGTCATCCGCGTCATGATCCGCCCGGACAGCTCGCGTTCGTAATAGTCCAGCCCGAGCCGTTGCAGATGCGCGAAGCTGCGGACCCGCAGCCCGAACAGCACCCGTTCGCCCGTGCGCGCGGTGAGCAAGGTGGTGGCCGCGCCGACCGCCCAGCCCACGGCGGCCAGGATCGCGCCCAGCAGCGCCGCGCGGACCAGTGCCGCGGCGTTCTCGCCGAGCACGCCGCCGTCG
Organism: Nocardia gipuzkoensis; assembly: GCF_021183645.1. Lineage (NCBI taxonomy): Bacteria > Bacillati > Actinomycetota > Actinomycetes > Mycobacteriales > Nocardiaceae > Nocardia > Nocardia gipuzkoensis. The sequence goes on from NZ_CP089225.1 coordinate 4,304,031, forward strand.
ATCGCGTACCGCACCAGCGGCGGGAACGCGAGCGCGATCGCCGCGTCCGCCGCCAGCAGCGCTATCACCGTCAGCACCAGCCCGCGAACGGGGCGCAGCATGCGGGCCAGCCGGAAGCGGGGGTCCGGCTCGCGCAGACCTTCCGCGTCCAGGCCCGGCTGCTCGGTGGCGGGTGGGAGGAGTTCGATGTTCCGGCGCAGCTCGGGGGTCTCGCTGATGTCGGCCGCCGCGCCCGCGAAGCGGCCGGCGGAACCGCTGACCGCTTGCCTGCTCGCGGCCGCGTTCGGCTCCGGAGCGAGAGGTGCGGCGGGAGCGGGCAACCGGATCACGCGGTCGGCGTGGGCGAGCGTCGACTCCCGATGCGCCAGGATCAGCGTGGTCCGGCCACCGTCGCCGGGCAGCGCGTCGAAGATCGCCGCTTCGGTCACGGCGTCCACCGCGGAGGTGGCGTCGTCCAGCACCAGGACGCGCGGGCGCGACAGCAGTGCCCTCGCCAGCGCGATCCGCTGCCGCTGACCCCCGGAAAGGGTGAGGCCGCGCTCACCGACCACCGTGTCGTAGCCGTCGGGCAGTTCGGCGATGAATTCGTCGGCGGCGGCCTGCACGGCCGCGTGGCGGATCTCCTCGTCGGTCGCGTCCGGCCGTCCGAGCGCGATATTGGCCGCGATCGTGTCGGAGAACAGGAAGGGGTCGTCGAACACGACGCCGATGGCGGCGCGCAGGTCGGCGGCGCGCACGTCGGCGATGTCGACCCCGACGGTCTCGGCGGTGCTGGTCGCGGCGAGTGAGCTCGCGTGCGCGGAGCGGAACGCGTCGGCCGGGTCGTCACGCGGCGGGACGCCGGTGGCGGGGACAGTGTCGGCGAACAGGCGGATACTGCCTGCGTCCGGCGCGTAGAACCGGGGCAGCAGCAGGGCGAGGGTGGACTTGCCCGAACCCGCGGGGCCGATGACGGCCACCGTCTCGCCGGGGCGCACGCGCAGGTCCAGTTCGCGCAGCACGGGCTGGTCGGGATCGAACCCGAAGGTGAGCGCGTCGATCTCGATGCCGAGCGGTCCGTCCGGCAGTTCGACCGGGTGATCGGGGTCGGCGACGACCGGCGCGGTGTCGATCACCTGGAACACGCGCTCGGCCGCCGCCCGGGTCAGCTGAGCCATGACGATCACCGAGGAGAGGATGCGCGCGGTACCGGTCATCACGGCGACGTAGGCGGCGAACGCGACGAAGGTGCCGATGCCGATGCTGCCGTGCAGGGCGAGCAGCCCGCCGAGCGCGATGACCGCGACCATGCCGACCTGCGGAATCGTCGAGACGGTCGGCGCGAACCCGGCGTCGATCCGGGCGGCGCGCATCCGCTCGGCGAACAGCTTGCGACCGTGCCGCTCCAGCAAGTCGACCATGCGCGCTTCCTGGCCGAAACCTTTGACCACCCGCACACCGGTGACCGTCTCCTCGACGTGCTGGGCGAGATCGGCGGCGCGCTGCTGCGCGGACCAGGTCGCCGCGTGCAGGCGTGGTCGCATGCGGTAGACCACCAGACCGATCGCGGGCACCACCAGCAGCGCCGCGGCGGCCAGCGGCGGCGAGAGCCAGATCATCACTCCGGCGGCGAGCCCGAATTCCAGCAGTGCCATACCCGACAGCGGCACCATCGCCATCAGGCCCTGGACCAGCTGGAGATCGGTGATCGAGCGCGACACCACCTGCCCGGTGCGCAGGGTGTCCTGTCCGGCGCCGTCCAGCCGCTGCAGTGAGCCGAGCAGATTCACCCGTAGCGCGTGCTGCACGTCCAGGGAGAGCCGTCCGGCCAGCCAGCGCCGCCCGAACCCGGCCGCGGAGCGGCTCAACGCCAGAATCAGCAGCAGCGCCGCGACGGCGCCGATCGTTCCCGTGTCACCGATACCCGCCGCGTCGATGGCCCGTTTGGTCAGCAGTGGCCCCGCGGTCTCGACGAGCGCCCCGCCGAGCACCGCCGCGGCGAGCCCGGCCAGCACCGCGCGATGCGGTAGGCACTCGGCCCACAGCCTGCTCATCCACCCCGATCTGTGTCCTCCGTCCACGCCCGCCGGCCCCCTTCGTCGCACCGTGTTCGCCATCGACGGTACCGACACCGGCCGACATGTCGTTGTTCCCGGTCCGCCCCCGGGTCACAGATCGCGGGTGCGCAGGCTCCACCAGCTCGCCGCGCCCAGGCCGATGGTCCACAGCAGCAGCACCACGACGGCAACGGGGGTGGGTGCGAGCAGATCGCTGTCGGGGTAGGAGCCGACGGCGACCGCGCCCACGCTGGCGGAGACCGGCAGCAGGGTGACCACGCCCGGAATGCCGAGGCCGCGCGCGATCAGCCAGAGCAAGGGTTCCGCGAGCACGATCCAGCCGAGCAGCAGCGTCACCGCCCTGGTCGAGGACCGCAGGAGGATGCCCGCGCTCGCGCCGATCAGCGACCAGCAGACCGCGGCGAGCAGTCCGCCGCCCAGCACCGCGCACAACTCCCCGGTGACGGCGACCTTGCCGCGACCGACGCCGAACAGCGCGCCTACCGACACCAGTTCCACCGCTACCGCCGCCGCCAGCACGCAGCATCCGATGACCAGGAACTTCGCGGCGGCGAGCCGGTCGCGGTCGGCGGTGAACAGCGCGGTCACGGCCATGCTGTGATACCGGTACTCCGAGCCGCTGCCCACCGCGCCGAAGACCGCGGCAGCCAGCGCGACGAGTGCGAGGCCGACGTAGAGCCCGATCGTCGCCGCGCCCGTGGCGGGCTGGCCGCGCGGATCCGGCGGTCCGGCCATGCTCGCGGATGCGAGGCTCGCGAACAGCGCCACGGCGACCAGCGCACCGGCGAGCACCCGGACGCGCGGCACAGTGACGATCTTGCGGACCTCGGAGTCGACGTTCGGCACCAGGTCCGCGGGCAGGATGGCGATCATCGTGGAATCCCGTAGGGCGTCGGCGTGGGCTGGGGGCCGGGCGCGGTGAGGCCCGGATAGGGGGGCGCCGGCGCGGCGCTGGGCTTGGTCAGCGACGCGAGCACCCGGTCGGGGTGGATCGGGTCGGGGACGATGCTGTCGATCCGCACCTGTGCGGCGGTGGCCGCGGCTCTGATCTGCGCTTCGCTCGCTTCGGCGACGGCCAGACGGCCGTCGGGCCGGATGACCGCGTCGGTGAATCCTTGTGCCGCGAGCATGGTGGCCAGTGCGATCGGTGTGGACGCCGCGACGACCAGCCGGTCCGGATGCCCGCGCCGCAAACGCGCGGGGGTGCCCTGGTAGACGACCATGCCCTCGTGCAGCACGATCAGCTGGTCCGCGCCCGGCAGGACAGCGCCGAGGCTCTCGCTGGTCAGCAGGGCACTACCGCCGCGACGGGCATGCTTGCGCAGGAAGTCGTGCAACCAGCCGCGTTCGGCGGCGTCGAGCCCGTCCATCGGCTCGTCGAGCACCAGCAGCGGCGGATCGCCGAGCAGCGCGGTGGCCAGGGCCAGCCGCGTCTGCTGTCCGATCGACAGGACGCCGATCTTCGTCGTGGCCTGTTCGTCCAGACCGACGAGCTCGAGCACCTCGGAGACCCGGCTGTCGGCGACGCGCGCCGCGGCGGCGTAGATCCATAGGTGGTCTCGCACGGTACGCGCCGGAGGCAACCCGCGGGGCGCGAGCACGCCGCCGATCACGCCCGCGGAGTTGACGCCGTCGCGCCGGGAACCGGGGCCGCCGACGGACGTGGTGCCGGCGGTGGGGGCGAGCAGACCGAGCAGCGCCCGCAGGATCGTGGTCTTGCCCGCACCGCGCGGACCCACCAGTGCGGCGACGGCGCCGGAGGGCACGGTGAAGCTGACGTCCGTCACGGCGGTCGCCAGCTCGTACCGCTTGGTCAGTCCCCGGACCGCGAACGCGACCGGACGCGCCCCGCTCATCGTGGCGTGGCCGGAGGTTGCGGCTTCGCCGGGTCGATCGCGGTGAGCGGATCGGCGTCGATGACCAGGTTCCGGTCGACCGGCCAGGTGCCCGGCGGCGGCCCGAATGCCTTGCGCGCGTTGGTGATCGTGGCCTTGCCCAGCGCACGGTTGCCCGCGCCGCCGATCACGGCGCCGATGCCCGCCGGCAGCACCTTGCCCGCCATCAGCGCGGCGCGCTTGGTGATGAACCGAATGATGAACCGCTTCAACAGCGAATCGTTCATGCTCGACAGGCCGGGAATCCGGTTGGCGAAGGCGGTGCCCCAGTTCTTCGCCGAGGTGCCGACGCTCTTCTGGACGATCTGCATGCCGCTCTCGCCCAGCACGACGGCCAGCACCAGCGCCCTGCGCTGCTCCTGATCTTCCGGCGTTATGCCGTGCACCGAGGCGACCGCCAGGGTGAACACCGCCGAGGCCTCCATGAAGAAGGTGGTCTCGGCGCTCACCGCGGCGATGGCCGCGACGGTGCCGACGCCGGGGAAGGCGGCGGTCGCACCGACCGCGCTGCCGCTGCCGGTCACCGCGAGCAGGTACTGCTTCTCCAACCGTTCGATGATCTGCGCGGGACTTTCGTCCGGGTGGGAGCGGCGAATTCGGTCCACGTACTTGGCGACCGCGGGGGCCTGCAGGCGGGACCCGGTGTCGAGCAGTTCGACCACCGTCTTCTCGAACGCGCCTTTGAGCATCGGCGGCATCCTCCTCTTCCGGTCTGCTGGGTAGAACTGTATGGCACCGGTTGCCGTCAGCTCGTCATGACAACGAAGTACCCAGGCGGATCGGTTCCACCGGCGGCCGCCTGCTTTGGACCGGACTCGGTCCGGCTGCGCTCGTCAGGCGCCTCCGCTCGGCCCGGCGCGGTTCATGTCGGACTTTGTCCGGCTGCGCCTGTTATGCGGGTGTGTGGATCGCGGGCACGCGCTCGGACAGCTGCGGAGGGGGCGGCGGGGTTCCGTCCCCGAAGGGCCTGCCGCCGAGGACCTCTCGGCCGTGCGGGGTCAGCCAGTTCGCCAGATCCGGGCCCTTGGGGACGATTCCCGTCGGGTTGATGTCCCGGTGCACGACGTAGTAGTGCGTCTTGATCTGCTCGAAGTCGATCGTGTCGCCGAAACCGGGGGTCTGGTACAGATCGCGCGCGTACGCCCACAGCACCGGCATCTCGGCGAGCTTGGACCGGTTGCACTTGAAGTGCCCGTGGTACACCGCGTCGAAGCGGACCAGTGTGGTGAACAGCCGCACGTCCGCCTCGGTGATCGTGTCGCCGACCAGATAGCGTTGTCCGGCAAGGCGTTCCGACAGCCAGTCCAGCCGGTGGAAGAGCCGGTCGTAGGCGGCGTCGTAAGCGTCCTGCGCCCCGGCGAAACCGCAACGGTAGACGCCGTTGTTGACGTCGCGGAACACCGCGAGACTCACCTCGTCGATCTCCGCGCGCAGCGGTTCGGGGTACAACTGCGGTGCGCCGGGCCGGTGGTGCTCGGTCCACTCGGTGGAGAAGTCGAGCGTGATCTGCGCGTAGTCGTTGGTGACGACCTGCCCGGTCGGCACGTCCACGACAGCGGGCACCGTGATGCCGCGCGGGTAGTCCGGGAACCGGGCCAGGTAGGCGTCGCGCAGCCGGGGAATGCCGAGCACCGGGTCGACGCCGCCGGGATCCAGATCGAAGGTCCAGCTGAGTTTGTCGTGTGTGGGCCCGCACAGGCCGAGCGAGAGCACCGGCTCGAGCCCGAGCAGACGGCGCACGATCAGCGTTCGGTTGGCCCACGGGCAGGCGCGAGCCGCGACGAGCCGGTAGCGCCCCGGCTCGACGGGGTAGCCGTCGCGGCCGTCGGCCGTGATCCGGGTGGTGATGTAGTTCGTGTCCCGCTTGAACTCGCCGGACTCGACGTAGGAACCGCGTTCGCTGGCCGACTTGATCACACCCACAGTCTTCCAGATCGACCTCGTAGGCTGACCGGATGAGTGAAACGAAGGCGACCCGGCTGGAACGAGACCGCACCGACGGCGGCGCGGAGGTGGCGACCCTCACCCTCGCCCATCCGCCGCTCAACCTCTTCGATCGGGCCATGCTGGACGCGCTGATCGCCGATATCGCCGACCGGTCCGCGCGGCCGCCGCGGGCGGTGCTGCTGCGCGCCGAGGGCAAGCTGGTGTCCGGCGGCGTCGACGTGCACGTCTTCGACGGCCTGTCCCCGGAGCAGGGCGCCGAGTTGTGGCGCACCTTGTTCGCGCAGATCATCCATCCGCTGGAGGCGCTGCCGTGCCCGGTGGTGTTCGCCGCGCACGGGCTGACCCTGACCGCGGCCTTCGAGATCGCGCTCGCCTGCGACATCCTGCTGGCGGCGCCGAAGGCGAAGTTCGGATTGGTGGAGATCGTGGTCGGGCTGACTCCGTCGATGGGCGGTCCGCAGCGCCTCGCCGAGCGCGCGGGCTCGGGCCGGGCCCGCGAGTTCGTGATGACCGGCGACCTCTACGACGCGGCGACCATGGCCGAGTGGGGCGTGGTGAACGCCGTGCACGACGACCTCGACGCCGCCGCGCGAGCCCTGACCCACCGGCTGGCCGAGGGGCCGACGAAGGCGAACGCGGCGACCAAGAAGATCATCGAAGCCTGGCGTTCCGGCGGTGTGGCACATGCCGATTCAGTGACGCCGGAGGTGTCCGGAGTGCTCTTCGACACCGAGGACCTGAAGGGCGGCGTGCGCAGTTTCCTCGAGCAGGGGCCGGGGAAGGCTCGCTACGCCGGGCGGTGACAGCTAGGACACGTTCATCGCCTATCGCAGCGAAGTTGTGACATGCGTCATATAGTCGCAGTGCCTGATAACTCGAGGCACGCGGAGGACGAATGTCGCAGTTGCTCGTCGAATATCCCCTCACCGGCTCGCACGCCTGGGACAACCCGCTGGCCCGGGGTGCCGATGGGGTGCTGCGCTACGGAAACCTCACACCCGCGCTGACCGAACTCCTGGATCTGCAAGTGCACGCGTTCGCCACCCGCGAAGCCGTGGTCGAGGTCGGCGGCCCGCGCCTGACCTACCGCGAGCTGTGGCACTCCGCCTCCCGGATCGCGGGCGGCTTGCAGGAACACGGCATCGGGTTCGGCGACCGGATCGCTATCCATATGCCCGCGGGCGTCCGCTGGGTGCAGGCGTTCCTCGGCGCCTTGCTCAGCGGCGCGGTACCGGTGCTGGTGCCCGACGGGCTGCCCGAGGCGATGGCCGAGCGCGTGATCGCCGACAGCCGTACCGATTTCGTGCTCGGGCGCACGGGCGCCGAGAGCGAGTTGCCGGACGGCGCCGCCTACATCGATGACGGTGCGTCGCTCGGCGACTTGGCGCTGCTGTGCTACACCAGCGGGTCCTGCACGCCCAAGGGCGTGGAGCTGACCAACGAGAATCTGCTGTCCGCGGTGCGCTCGGTGGTCGCGGCGCTGGATCTGCCGACCGACGGCCTGCGCAACCTGGTGCTGCTGCCGTTGGCGCACGCCAGTGGCTGTGTGGACCAACTGCTGCCGACCTTCGCCGTGGGCGGCACCGTCGTGCTCGCCCGGGACGCGCGCGGCCTGGCCGACGCCATCACCGCCGAGCGGGTCGACATGGTCTCCGCGACGCCGCGCATCTTCGCGGGCCTGCTGCCCGAACTGGCGGATCTGCGTGCCGAGGGACTGCGCACCGAGGGCATCGCGCGGATCAGCAAAGCCGGTCATCGCGCCGAACGGGCCGCGTCCGCGTTCGCTCCGGTCGATCTCACGACCGAGCTGCGCGGCGTGTTTCCCGAGGCACGGCAGTGGTCGGTGTGGGGCGCGACCGAGACCAGCGGCATCGGTCTCGCGGTGGACGACGCCGAGCGGGACGCCGACCCGTACGACGCGGCCAGTGTGCTCGGATTCCCGTTCGGCGGTACGGAATTGGCGCTCTGGGGTCCCGAGGCGACGGCGGGGCATGGCGAACTGCTGTGCCGAGGGCCGAATATCACGCCGCGCTACTGGAACGACCCCACCACGACCGCGGCGCGGTTCACCGGTACCTGGTTCCACACCGGTGATCAGGTGACCATCGACCCCGACGGCTTGGTGCGCAGGGGAGCGGCGGCGCCCGTCGAGTGAGCCGGTCTCACTCGAGCATGCGCTCGCGCAGCCGCGCAAGCAGTTCCGGCGTGAGCCCGGCGGTCGCGAGATAACCGGGCAGGCCGCCGTGCACCTCGCGCATCGACACGGTGGCGATGTCGAGGTACTCCTCGCGCACACCGAGCAGGTCGACCGAGACTTCCTCGCCGGCGAGCAGTTTCGTCGTCATGACGGCGCGCAGCGCGGGGATCGCCCCGTTGCTGAGCAGGTAGTCGGCCTGCACGTCGGCCTCGGTGACGCCAACCGCGCGCAGCAGTGTCGCGACGGCCCAGCCGGTGCGGTCCTTGCCCGCCGCACAGTGCACCAGCACGGCGCCGTCGCCGCGCACGATGGACTCGGCGAGGGAGACGATGGCGGTATGTGCCTCGGGTAGCGCCGGGAACATCCGGTAGACCTCGAGCATGTGCGTGTAGGCGGTCCGCGCGGTCGCCTCGTGCGGCGGCGCCTCGGCCATCCGGGAGTCGAACGGCGTGACGGTCAACCGGACGCCGGCGGGGAGCAGGTCGGCGCCCATGTGGTCGATCTCGCGCTGTCCGCGCAGGTCGTGCACATCGCTGACGCCCAATTCGCGCAGCGCGTCGTGGCCGGTCTCGTCGAGTCCGCTCAGCTGGGCCGAGCGCAGCAGGACGCCGGGGCGGACCTTGGCGCCGTCGTCGGTGCGCAGCCCGCCGGTGTCTCGGAAGTTGAACGTGCCGGAGAGGAAGTACTGGTCGGCGGGGGGCGAGAGAGTCACCGATCCAGGCTATCCGCACCGCGGAACGAAAAGGTGTCGGTTGCGGATCGGAGCCCACACGATAAGCTGACCGTTTTGGGCGGTTTCGGTGTGGGATGCGCCACAGAATTTGGGTTGCTCGCGCCTCGAACCGTACCGTTGTCAACGGTCTGCCGAGCAATAGGGTGGCCCCGAGATCCACCGTCATAGCGGGATTTCCGGGCGACACGGGGGGATCGCATCCCGGTCCCGGTTGGGTAACAAAACATTCTTCCAGTCTGGAATTACCCATCGAACCCATTCTCAAACCCCGAAAACGCACTACCATTGATGAACGTTGGACCGGGCAGCCCAGGTGTTTCCCGATGTTGCCCGCCCTGTTCAGCGAGTCGCGCCGCGGAGGTGCGCGAGTTCTTTCGCCGAGGGAGTCGTCGTTGAGCGCACGTGGAGAAGTGATAACAGAAATCCGGCTACGACCCGCCGTCACCGACGCGGTGGAAGCCGCGGCCGCCACGCTCGACTACACGGGCCTGCGCGCGCTGCGGGTCCTGCTGCACGCGGGGGTCAGTGCGTACTGGCCGCTGGTCAAAGCCACTCCGGACAGACAGATCAAGTCGTATGAGATGACCTTGCAGGCCTTGCGTGCCCGCTGGCATGCCAGGGGCGACTGCTTTCCGGATCCGATCGCGACGGAGTTCTATCGCGAGAAGGACGCGGAGGTCACCGCGTTCCTGAAACTGTGTGCCGAGCTGTCGGATACGCAGTGGCTGGAGCCGGTGGAGGCGATCGCCTGCAACGTCGTCTCGATCGTGCAGGGCACGGTGCTGCGCTGGCTGGCCGACTGCAATGACGAGACCATGCTGGTGGTGCTCGATGAGATGGTCAGCGGACTCGCCGGCAAAGCCGTGGAGATCTGACAAATACTGGACGTTTGACCAACTTGGTGGTTGAGTTGTCCTGGTGACCGAGACGTCGCCGATCGCGGGGCTGCACGCGGCCACCGCCGAACTGGATCCACCACTGGCCGCCCTCGACCTGCCCACCCTGCGAACGAACGCCGCCGATCTGGTGCGCCGCGCCGGTGGCACGCCGGTGCGTGTGGCCAGCAAATCCGTGCGCTGCCGCGCCGTCCTCGCCGAAGTGCTCGGCCCCGACCTCACCGCCGCGGGCGGCTTCGCGGGCATCATGTCTTACTCCCTGCGCGAAGCGCTCTGGCTCGTGCGCCACGGGGCGCGCGATGTCCTGCTCGGTTATCCGAGCGTGGACCGCGCGGCGCTGGCCGAACTGGCGGCAGACGACCTCCTGCTGCGCTCGATCACGCTGATGATCGACGATGCCGCGCAACTCGCTCTGATCCGGGCCGTCGTCGGCACCGACCGGGTGCGGCCACGCGTCTGCTTGGACGTGGACGCCTCCCTGCGGATCGGCCCGCTGCACCTCGGTGTGCGCCGTTCTCCCTTGCGCACGGCAGAGCAGGCGGCCACCCTCGCGGGCGAGGCCCTGCGGCAGGGCTTCGACGTGGTGGGCGTGATGACCTACGAGGCGCAGATCGCGGGGCTGCCGGACTCGAATGTCGCGGTGCGCCTGGTGAAGCGGGCTTCCGCGGCGGAAATCCGCAAGCGCCGGGCCGAGGTGCTCGACGCGGTCCGCTCGGTGACCGGCGAACTCGAGATCGTCAACAGTGGCGGCAGCGGATCCATCGAGGTCAGCGTGGCCGATCCGGACGTCACCGAGGTGACCGCCGGGTCCGGGCTGTACGTGCCGACGCTGTTCGACGACTACCGCTCGTTCACCCCGCGACCTGCCCTGTATTTCGCGATGCCGGTGCTGCGGCGGCCCGCGCCCGATATCGCCACCGTCTTCGCGGGTGGCTACATCGCCTCCGGCCCGGCCGGGCCGTCGCGGGTACCCAAACCGGTCTGGCCGCGCAAACTGAAGCTGCTCGGCACGGAGGGCGCGGGTGAAGTGCAGACTCCGCTGTCGGGCGCCGCGGAACTCCGGATCGGCGACCGGGTGTGGTTCCGGCACGCGAAGGCCGGTGAACTGTGCGAGCGCTTCGACGCGGTGCATCTTGTCGAGGAGGACGGCTCCCGCGTCGCCGTGCCGACCTATCGGGGCGAGGGCGTCTGCTTCGGCTGACCCGCGGCGGCCAGCCGCAGGAACGCACCCAGATCGGCGAGTTCGTCCGCGGTGGCGGGCAGGTACTCGATCAGCAGCGGTGAGCGGATGACCACCGCCTTCCACATGGCGCGGCACAGCGCGTGGATCAGGCCGCGCGACAGTAGCGACGGCATGCCGTAGGGAGCGTCGGTAGGACTGGAAGTGGCCATGGAGAGCAGCACGACCGCCGCCTCCCGGCCGCGGAATCGATCCGGCGTGCCGACCAGGACGTCTTCGATCTTGGCGCGGGCCAGCAGGGTCCGGATGCGCCCGACCTGAGCCGCGTACGGCGCGACCACGAAGATGTCGTGCGGGTGCAGCCTGCGGGTGGTCGCGCCGATCGTCCAGGACATGCCCAGCAGCGCGCGAACCCGGCGCACCACTTCCCGCGCCTCCGCCGGTGACTCGGTGGCGTTGCCGTAGTGCTCCACCAGGACGGTGTCCACGCCGGGCTCCTCGCCGTCCAGACGCCGGGCCAGGGTGACCGTTTCGTTGGCGCGCAGGCGGCCGTCGTAGTAGAGGCGGGAGACGGGTTCGCAGACGGCGGGGTGCATCCGCCAGGTGCGGTCCAGGAAGTAGCCGCGTTCGGCAGGCAACGTCTGACGTCCCTCGGCCAGCCAGCCGAGCGCGGACTCGCCGACCGGGGCCGGATGCGCGCCGCGAGCGGTCGACGGCACCGGATCGCCGAGCAGCAGCAGGTTGCGTGCGCACGCCGCGACGGCCACGGTCTCGGCCAGTGGGAAGCGGCCTGCGTCGGCGATGACGAGCAGGTCGAGGCCCCCGCGTGGCACCAGGTCTTCGTTCGCGAAATCGGCCGGTGCGCCGCCGAGGACGCACCCACTGATCGCGCTGTCCAGGAACCGCGGATAGCGGGCGGCGTCGATCACCACCCACTCCGGGGCGACCGTCGCCGCGTCCTTCTTGGCGACCAGTTCGGGCAGCACGCCGGCGCGCACGATCGCGTCGAGCAGGTTCTCCACGATCGAAGGCTCGGCGGCCACAATGCCGATCCGCCACTTGTTCCGCGTGATCAGCCGCTCCAGCACCCGCGCGGCGGTCGCGGTCTTCCCGGTGCCCGACGGGCCCTGCACCGCGACGTAGGAGTCGTCGAGGGCGCACAGCGCGGCGGTGATCGCGGCGGCGTAGTCGCCGTGCACCTCGGGCAACCGGGCGTCGCCGTGCAGCCGGGGCGGACGGCGCGCGAGCAGGTCGAAGACGGCGGTGCGGGGCGTGCCGGGCAAGGCCATCAGCAATTGCTGCGCCGCGAGTTCGATTGCCAGTGCGGCGTTCTCGTCCCATGCCGGAAGTCCCGGCGCGATCGCGGACGGCAGTTCGTCGTAGGGTTCACAGCCCTCGGGCAGCAGTTCCTCCAGCCGGACGGCGTCGTCGAATTCGGCGTCCACCGAGCAGCCGAGCACCGTCGCCGTCGCGATGGCTCGGCGGCCCGCGCCGGTGACCATCCCGGCCATCGGCTGGTCGTAGAAGGTGTAGACGGTGGTACCGGGCGTGAGCGCGCTCGGCCCCGGGGAGCTGCTCGCACCGGTTCCGATCCGGCCGGTCAGGGTCAGGTAGCGGCGCATCGTCGGGCGGTCGGGGCGGCGGTGCCACTTGGTGTCGACGGTGCCCCAGTCGGCGACCAGAACTCCCGGCGCGTCGGCCCATTCCTCCACCGGATGGTCGAGCCGGTCGGCATGCGCCCACCACAGCGGCTGTCGCTCGCGCCGGTGATAGCCGAGCGCCGCGGCCGTCAGCGCGGCCGGGTGCAGCGGATCACCTTGCGCGGCGGCGTATTCCGTGAGCGCGGCCTCCAGCGACGACGGCCGGGACGACGGCGCCGGTCGCGACTCGCCGGGGACCGCCGCTGCACACCACGCGTCCGGCCGCTCCGGTGTCCCGGTGCGCGTGGCGACGCGCTGCTCGGCGGCGCGGTCGAGCAGCCAATCGCGCAGTCGCAGCACGGTGTGGCAATCGCGTTCGGCGGCGGGCGTGTCCGTCGTGGCGGGAAGCAGCCGCCGCAGCCCGCTCAGCCGGTAGGACGACTCGCCGACCAGCAGCGCGCCGCGCACGATCGGATACAGGTCGACCAGAACGCCCCCGCACAGCAGCTCGTCCACGAGTTCCTCGTTGACGCCGTGCCGTCCGGTGCAGTGCAGCAACGCCGTCCGCACCGCGGAGGAATAGTGGTAGACGTGCAGGTCGGGATAGATCCGGCGACGCTGAGTGAGATAGTCCAGCACCTGCTCGAGCACGCGGCGTTCGCTGGGCGCGGCACGGCCGGGTTCGGTCGAGCCGACCGGCCCGCGCAACGACAGGTGCACCGTGTCCGGACCGCCGACCTCGACGGTGAGCGGGGTGCGCCCGCCGCCCGCGATGGTCAGCGAGAGATCCCCGGGCGAGGGTGCGGGCAGCGCCGCGAGCACGGCCGCGTCGAGCAGCGCGTACGTGGGCGCGCCGGAAACTTCGCGCCGCAGCTGGATTTCCGCTTGGCGGCGCAGCGTGGCGACAGTGCGCGGCGGCACACCGGGCACCGCGCTCTCGGTGGCGGCCAGCCGATCGATGGTGTGTACACCCGCCTCACGCAGCCGGGCCCGAGTCGCGGGCGGCATGCCGGCCACGAGCAGCAGGTCCCGCGCGGCGGACAGGGCCTCCGTGCAGGAGGGGCAGCGGCCGCAGGCCAGATAGCGCGGATCGCCCCACTGCACCGGCAGCAGTTCGCCGAGTTTCTCCTCCACGATGCGCTCCACCCGGCGCCTGCGCGCCCGATACAGCGGAAGCAGTGCGCTGAGGGCCTGGGCGGTGCTCTGCTCACCGGGATGCAGCCGGACCAGCGGCGCGGTGAGCGCGCCCGAGCGGTCGAGCGCGTCGGCGCAGGCGGCGAGTCCGAGCGCGGCGCCCACTCGGTCGGCGGTGGTGGGCGCGATGCCGTGCACGGTGTAGCGGACCCGATGTTCCGCCCGCACCAGGAAGTCGGCGGAGCAATGGAATCGGCCGTCGAAGAAGGTCGCGTCGTGCACGACGTGCGCGCCGGAGCGCAATGCGGCGACCGTGTCGGAGTGCGCGGCCGTCAGCGCCGCGACATGCCGACGCGGATCGCCCGGTTCATCGGGTGGGCGGTCGATCTCGACCACCGCGCCGCCGAACCGCGTGCGGTAGTCGTCGAGCAGACGTTGGCGGACCTCGTCGGTTCCGGGTGCGGGCTCGGACCCCGGTGCGGTGCTTGCGAGTTCGGCCGGGATGGTGCCCAGTTCGGCGTCGAGGCCGCGCAGCAGCGCGAACTCGCAGTGCGCCGCGCGGACGAGATCGACGGTGCTGCAGACGACACGATCACCGAACACGAACAAACGCGGCCCTCCTGTGTCTTCGCGGGACACCCGCTGCCGGCGTGCGCCTCATTACACATGGACGGCAACACTGTAGCTAGCGCGCCTGACCTCGACCTACCCTGCCCGGTTCAGGAGCGCGGCTTACGACGCTCCGGCCGTTTGACAGCGTCGCGCTCCCGGCGCGGGCCGCGGCTGAACGGGCGATGCTGCGGCGGTCCCTGATCCAGTTGCAACTGGATCAGCACACCACTGATCCTGGTGCGCCGCAACGCCTCCAGCGTTTCCTCCGGCAGCTGCGCGGGCAGCTCGACCAGGCTGTGGTCGGGACGGATGCTGATGTGCCCGAAGTCGCTGCGGCGCAGGCCGCCTTCGTTGGCGATGGCGCCGACGATCGCGCCGGGCACCACCCGATGCCGCTTGCCCACGCTGATCCGGTAGGTCGCCAGCTCGGTCCCGGTGGCGCGGTGGTGCGAATCACCCTGCCGGTCCTCCTCGAAGCGGCGGGCCGGCCGCTCACGCGGGGTCCGGTCGCGCTGCGGGCGCTCCACCGGCTCCGGTTCGGGCTCCATGAAGAAGTTGTCGCCGTCGTAGGAGCCGATCGCCAGCGCCGCCGCGATGTCGGCCAGCGGGATGTTGTGCTCGCGCTCGTAGTCCTCGATCAGCTTGCGGAACAGCGGGAGGTTCGACGAGGTGAGATTCTCGGTGATGGCGTCGCCGAACTTGGTGACGCGCTGCGCGTTGACATCCTCCACGCTGGGCAGCTGCATTTCGGTCAGCGGGTGCCGGGTAGCCCGTTCGATCGACTTGAGCAGGTGCCGCTCGCGCGGCGCGACGAACAGCAGTGCCTCACCGCTGCGCCCGGCCCGGCCGGTGCGGCCGATGCGGTGCACGTAGGACTCGGTGTCGTGCGGGATGTCGTAGTTGACCACATGCGAGATGCGGTCCACGTCCAGTCCGCGCGCGGCCACGTCGGTGGCGACGAGAATGTCGAGCGAACCGGACTTGAGCTGGCCGATGGTGCGTTCACGCTGGTTCTGCGCGATGTCGCCGTTGATCGCGGCGGCGGAGAAACCCCTGGCGCGCAGCTTCTCGGCGAGTTCCTCGGTGGCCTGCTTGGTACGGACGAAGATGATCATCGCCTCGAACGACTCGACCTCGAGCACCCGGGTGAGCGCGTCCAGCTTGCGCTGATGCGAGACCTGCACCCAGCGCTGGGTGATGTTGGTGGCCGTCGAGGTCTTCGCCTTGACCGTGATCTCGACCGGATCGTGCAGGTACTGCTTGGAGATCTTGCGGATCGCGGCGGGCATGGTCGCGGAGAACAGCGCCACCTGCTTGTCCGAGGGGGTATCGGCGAGGATGCGCTCGACGTCCTCCTGGAAGCCCATCTTCAGCATCTCGTCGGCCTCGTCGAGCACCAGGTATTGCAGCTGCGACAGGTCGAGCGTGCCCTTCTCCAGGTGATCGATCACCCGGCCCGGCGTGCCGACCACGACGTGCGCGCCGCGGCGCAGGCCCGAGAGCTGGACGCCGTAGCTCTGCCCGCCGTAGATGGGCAGCACGTGCAGGCCGGGGATGTGCGCGGCGTAGCGGCCGAACGCCTCGGCGACCTGGATCGCGAGCTCGCGGGTGGGGGCGAGCACGAGGGCGCGTGGGCTGCGGCCGGTGGCTTGCAGTCCCATCAGGATCGGGATGGCGAAAGCGGCGGTCTTGCCGGTGCCGGTCTGCGCGAGACCCACGACGTCGGCACCGGAGAGCAACGGGGGAATCGTCGCCGCCTGGATCGGCGAGGGCGATTCGTAACCGACGTCGGCGATGGCCGCCAGAAGGCGGTCATCGATCCCGAGATCGGCGAAGGACGGGCCGTCGGTGTCCCTGTCGTCGTCGCCAGAAACGCTGTCGACCTGATTGGTGCTCATTGACCAGGAGTTTACTGCCTCGTGCTGGCCGTCCCGGCCACCGCCCCAATACGGTGAGACGTATGCAACTGGACAACTCGCCCGCGCATCAGGACGCGACGCCGGATCAGCTGGACGTGGCGGTCGTCCAGTTCGCCCCCTCGACCGACCCTTCGGCGAATCTCGCGATGGTGCGCGCACACGTTCGCACGGCCCGCGAGCGTGGAGCGCGGGTAGTTGTCGCACCGGAATACTCGATGTTCGCCGTCACCCGGCTCGACGAGCGGGTCGTGGCCGTCGCCGAGCCGCTGACCGGCCCATTCGTCACCGGGCTCGGCAGCATCGCGCGCGAGTTCGGCGTGTTCCTGGTCGCCGGAACGGTGGAGCAGGTCGCTCCCGGCGGCGACCGCATCCGCAACACGCTCGTGGTGCTCGGTCCCGACGGCTCCCTGGTCACCCGCTACCGGAAGGTGCACCTCTACGACGCGTTCGGCCACCTCGAATCCGACGTGGTGGAGCCGGGCGTGATCGAGGCGCCGCCCACCTTCACGGTCGCGGGTGTGACATTCGGCATGCAGACCTGTTTCGATCTGCGTTTCCCGGAGGGCGTGCGGCGGGTCGCCGCGGCGGGCGCGCAGGTGCTGCTGCTGCCCGCCCAGTGGATTCCCGGTCCGGCGAAGGTCGATCAGTGGACCACGCTGCTGCGAGCGCGCGCCATCGAGAACACGGTGTACGTCGCCGCCGCGGATCAGGCCGCGCCGCGCGGCGCGGGCGCGTCGATGATCATCGACCCGGCCGGCGCGGTGCTCGCCGAACTCGGCGACGAGCCGGGCGTACTGACCGCCGGAATCGACCTGGCGTATCTGAGCAAGGTGCGCACGGCCAACCCGAGCCTCGCGTTGCGTCGATTCGCGATCACCGAGCGCGGACCGGAGTAGCGTTCGAATCGATGGTGTACGCCGATCGGACCTCGGCCGGTCGCGCGCTGGGTGCGCGTCTGGAGCACCTACGCGCGTCGAACCCGCTGGTGCTCGGCCTGCCGCGCGGTGGAGTGCCGGTGGCCGCGGCGGTGCGCGAGGTGATCGGCGGCGACCTCGACATCCTTCTGGTCCGCAAGCTGGGCGTGCCGTGGCAGCCGGAGTTGGCGCTGGGCGCCGTCGGCGAGGACGGGGTCCGGGTGCTGAATCCGGATGTGCTGGCGCACACCGGGTTGTCGCCGAAGAAGGTCGACTCGATCGAGATGCGGGAGCGCGCCGAGCTGGAGCGGCGCAGACAGGTACTGCGCGGCGCGGCGCGGCCGATCCCGCTGACCGGACGCACGGTGGTGATCGTCGACGACGGCATGGCGACCGGCGCCACCGTCGTGGTCGCCTGCCGGGTCGCGCGTCTGCACCAGCCCGCGCTGGTCGTGGCCGCGGTGCCGGTCTCCTCCACGGAGGCGATGCGCCGGGTGACCGACGAAGCCGACGAGGTG
This sequence comes from Nocardia gipuzkoensis, assembly GCF_021183645.1. Taxonomy (NCBI): domain Bacteria; kingdom Bacillati; phylum Actinomycetota; class Actinomycetes; order Mycobacteriales; family Nocardiaceae; genus Nocardia; species Nocardia gipuzkoensis. Next base: position 4,321,673 of record NZ_CP089225.1, read on the forward strand.
GTCTGCCCGTGGGTGCCGCGCTCGCTCGGCGGTGTCGGCGGCGCCTACCGTGACTTTCACCAGCTCGCCGACGCCGAGGTCACCGCGCTGCTGTGCTGACCGCGGTCAGATCTCGGCGATGCCCTTGCGGTGGCGTTGCGCCAGTTCCGCGTAGAAGCCCGGATTGAGCCGCACCCACATCTGCGCCTGGGTGCCCTCGATCGGGCGTTTCACCTCGGCGGGGGAGCCGGCGGCGAGCACGCCGTCGGGGATCTCGGCGCCCGGCGGCACCAGCGAGTGGGCGGCGATCATGCTCCGATCAGAGTCGCCGTCGGCGCGACGAACGCCGTCGGATCGACCTGCGGCCGTTTGCCTTCGAATTCGTAGAGTGGCACTCGTCCACCGTAAACGGTGCTACGGGGTGGCCGTCGGCACTGCCGCCGACCGTGCCGAACTGTTCGGCTGGAGCGCTCCGAAGACCCTCGGACGGTGCCGCTTCGGGGCGCACGGCGGCCCGGTGGCTCGGTCGCAAGTCGAGTGCCGGGTTCCAACGAGTAGCAGTGCGTGCGATGTCAGCGCCCGGCGTAGGCCGTCGACGTGCGCGCGGCCGCGGTGACCAGCGGACGCAGGTGGGCGGCGAAGCGTTCCGCGGTCACCGCGTCGACATCGACGTCGGTGCCGGTGCGGACCGCGTACCGCCCGTCGGCGACGACATCGATCCAGCACAGCACGCCGAACGGGTGCAGTTCGCCCGCGCCGCGGCGGGCGGAGACGACGATCTGGCCGATGCCTTCGCGCGGCTGTCTGAGCAGCCGCCGGATCCGGGCGGGCGTGGACGGTCCGGCGACCGGGACGGTAACCAGGGCGCGGCTGTCCTCACCGACCTGGGCCAGGGGAGCGGTCATGCGCGCGAGGGTGCCGGGGGTGTTCTCCGGAAGCATCGACACCACCCGGGCGCACAGGCTTTTCGAGCTACCGGCGAACAATCGCACGTCGCCGCCGCGGTCGGGGGTGTCGCCCGGGCGCTGCGCCGCGACCACCGCGATGTTCCCGGCGGCGGCGCCGAGGACACGCACGGGGCGCGCCGTCGGCTGAGGTCCCTGCCCGATCGCGGTGGCCGGTGCGGACGGCCGCGGCCCGCCGTCCCCGCGTGGCACCGGGGCTGGCGTGGTGTCACGCTGCCCGAATACCTCGATGCGCAGGTCCGGCTGGGCGAGAACGCGCAGCGCCGCTTCCAGATCCGCGTCCAGCACCTGACCGCACCAGCGGTCGAGCGCGGGGAGTTGCGCCGCCCGCTCGCCGGTGTCGCGTGCCGACAGGCGCACGGCGAGTGGATAGGGAATGCGATCACCGTCGGTGCGCGACCAGGCCAGCGCGAACTGGTCCGGGGTCAGCGTCCAATTCACTCGTACTCGGTCCATTCACCGAGCACGGGCGGCGTGGTCGGGTCGAGCGCCCCGATGAGTTCGCCGCCGTCGTCGGAGGGCTCGAGGAAGGTGGGGAGGTCGTCGAGGTCGAACTCGTCGTCCTCGTCGTCGAGCGGCACCGCGCGCGCGGTCGCCGCGTTCGCGGCCACGCTCGATCCCGGGCGCGGGGTGTCGGCGGCGGCCAGCGCACCGCCCATCAGACCGCCCACCGCGCCCGCGCCCAGACCGGTCACCGCCGCGTCACCGCTGTCGTCCCTCTTGCGCCGCTCGTCGCGCTTGCGCTGCTCCTCGGGCGCCACCTGGCCGCCGACGCCCGGCACCGTCGTCGGTGCGCTCGCCACCGAGGCGGGCGCGGTCGCCGGGCCGGGGACGCTCGCGCTGGGTGCGGAGTGGAGGACCGCCGCGGCCGCCGCCGTCGACAGCGGCGCCGCGGCGGCGGGAGCGACCCTGGACGCGGGCGTCGCCGGTGTTTCCCCCGCGGCCGCGGGCGCGACGGGCGCGACACCGGCGGTGGACGTCGACGGTGTGTCCTCGGTGGGTGCCGGATCGGCGGGCGCGGCCCCGATGCTCTGCTCCGACGGCCCGCTCGGCTCCCGCAGGTGTGTCCCGAGTGAAACAGGTGGCCCGTCGGGCGAAACCGGGGTGGTTCCGGTGATCTTGCTCGCCGGTGCGGCGGTGGGCGCCGGGGCTGCCGGCTCGTCGGTCTCGTCGGGGAACACGGGCACGTCGGTGCCGGTGCGGACGAAAACGCCCGCGTAGATGTCGTTCATCGCGCGCACGACGTCTTGGCGTGCGTGCTCGCTCGCCTTCTGTCCTTCGACATTGCTGGTCGCCTGGGACGGATCCAGCAGCGCCGCCCCCAGATCGGTCGCGTCGGCGGAAGGCTCGGGCACCGCCGCGCGCAGCGCTTCGGCCGCGTCGCTCGCTTGCCCGAGGCGCTGCGCGACCACGGCGAACACATCGGCGAGGTCCTGGCCGCTCTGCTCGAACACGCGCACCACCGCGTCCGCGCTGGTAGCCGCCGAACCGCGCCAGCCATCGGCGATGACCGCGCGGATCTCGGTGTGCGCTTGGAAGATGGCGTCGGCCAGGTTCGCCGCGGCGTCACCCCAGGCCTGCCTGCCGCCCGCGAGGACCGCCGGATCCAGCTGCTGAACTCCGGCATGGATCTCGGTATGGGTGAGGTTGTCGAATATTTCGACGTTCGGCGCGTAAGCGGGGTCGGTGCGGCGGTGCCTGGCCCGCTCGCCTGCACGCGGCATCTCACGCATGCGCGGCTCCCGTCACGTCGATCCGTTCGACCGCCAGCGCGAGCGCCTGGTCGGCCTGCTGGTAGGCGGCGGCCGCCGCGCGGAAGGTCTGGGCGAGTTCCCGTGCCGCGGAGGCGTATTCGCTCAACCGGGCGATCGCTCCGTCGGCCTTGCGCTCGAAACCCGCGCGCAACGCGTCACCGGAGGCGAATCCGCCGAAACCGGGCAGCGCGATCGCGGCGCTCAGGACGCGGATCTGCTCCTCCACCCGGTCGGCGAGCAACTCGTACCGACGCGCGCAGCGTTCGTGCGCGCCGCCGGCGACCAGCAGGCCGTCGATCCACAGCGAGCCGTCGTCGACCGCTCGATTCAGCGCGGCGATATCGACACCGGGTGCGGTGATCTCGGCGGGTGGCTCTCCGCCGAACCCGTTCTCCTGCGATGGCATCTGCGCCGTCCCCCTTCCTCGTCCGAAGAGCGGTTCACGGATGTCGTGCCAACCCCACGACGACACCCTGCATCCAATCCGCGATGTCGGCAGTGACCCGCGCGTGCACCGGCTCGTGCAACAGGTCGTGCCCTGCGTCGATGTACTCCCGTAAATCTACCGATTCGTGGCGGCTAGTCCAGACCCTGATCGCATCGATCGGTGCGCGCCGGTCATCCACGCCGTGCACCGCGAGCACCGGAAGTTCGCGCGGCAGTGGCGTTCCCGGCGCACCGGGCGCACCACCGCCCAGCGCGCGCTTCGGGACGCCGGACAACACCAGACCCGCAAGCCTGCCCGCGGACAAGGCGGGCCGCAGCGGGATATCCCGTTCCAGTACGGTCGAATCCGGCTGCTCCACACCCGGTTCCGGCACGGCCGCGCCGAGCATGCCGAGCGCGGTGACCGCGCCGAGCGAGTGGCCCATCAAGATCAGCGGCCTGCCGGTAGCGGCCAGCTCGACCAGCCGCAGCGCGTCGGCCACCAGTTCGGTCAAGCTGCCCGGCTGCCGCGGATCGCCCTCGCTCAGGCCGTGCCCGGAAGTGTCCAGCGCCCACACCTGCGCACCGGCGGGTTTCACGGCGCGCGCGAAGCGATGGTAGTGACCGCTGTGCTGGCCGATTCCGGGCAGCAGAACCACGGTGTACAGCGGGTCTTCGATCGGCCACTGCCGATAGTGCATCCGGCCGCGCGCGCCGTCGAAAAATGGCATTCACCGATAGTGCCAAAAAACGTCTCGCGGATGGGACCGCACGATTTCGGCGCGCGGACGGTTAAAATGCGCGGCGACTCACTCCTACCGAGCCCGAGGTGCCCGCGTTGCGAACACTCCGCCGTCCAGGCGCCTTTTTCTTGTCCGCCACGGTGCTGACCCTCACCGCGGTGCTCGCGCCGGGCGCGGACGCCGCGCCACCGGTCGCCGCATGCGACCCCGCGGCGGCGGTCACGGCCGTCGCGGCGCCCGCGCCCGTGCTCGACTGGGCGGAGAACCTGGGGTACGACGCGCAGGGCAACTTGTGGGTCTCGCGGCTCTACCGCAACGAGGTCCAGCGCTACGACGCCGCGGGCACGCTCACGGCGACCGTTCCGGTGGACTTCCCCGGCGCGGTCCGGCTCGGTCCCGACGGACTGCTCTACGTCGTCTACGGCGACGCGCCGGTCAGCGTCGTTCGCCCCGGCGGCGTGATCCGGTTCGATCCGGCGGCGGCCGTGCCGAAGCCGGAAGTCTTCGTCTCCGGCTTCACGATGCCCAACGGCGCGGCGTTCGACCCGAGCGGCAACCTGTACGTCGCGAGCTTGTCCGGCGTGGTCAAGGTTCGTCCCGACGGGTCGGTCGATACCGCGTGGGGCGCGCCGCTGGCCGGACTGGCCGCCAACGGCGCGGCCGTGCACGACGGCGTGCTGTACGTGACCGCCAACGGCGGGCCGCTCGGCCGGATCGTCCGCATCCCCCTCGCCGCCCCCGCGGATCGCGCCACCGTCACCGACCTGTCCACGCGGCTGCCCGGCCTCCCGGATTTCGCCGACGACCTTTTGGTCGACCCGACCGGCATTCTGTACGTCACGACCCTTACCGGTCAGTTGATCCGCGTCGATCCCGCCACCGCCGCCGCGTGTGCCGTTCTGCAAACGCAGCCACTCACCGCCGTAGCCGCCGTTCCCGCCCAGCCGGACCAGCTGATCGCCACCACAGAATCCGGCGCTCTGCTGCGAATCCACCTCTCCCGCTGAACCGGGTGCGCGTAGCGGCTGCGAGAAGTGCGCTGGAGTGCGCAACCCCGAAATCCGGCCGGCTCAGGTGTATTCGGCTACGACTTCGTAGAGGGCCGGATTCGCGTCGGCTGTCTTCCTGGCGTCGTCCACGGATGCCAGGACCGCCGGGTGGGCTCCGGCTGCCTCGCAAGTCTCGGCGCTGTCCCAGTGTGCGACGTTGATCAGCTGGAATCGCGTGTCCGGCAGGAGCGCCCGGTGCAGGCGGACGTCGCGGAAACCCGGAGCCGCGCGCATGATCCGCGCACGTTCGCGCCAGTTCTCGACGAATTCATCGATCTGCTCTGCGGTGATCTCGAAGACATTGATGAAGGTGACCCCGTCGTCGGTCATGCGAGTGCCTTTCTGTTCCTCTGCGTGAATGAGCCGCACCGGCAGTGCGTGCGCGTGTCGCGGATTGCCGCGCCGAGCCCGCGGACACCAGTCTTTGCGGGCCGGTGCGCCCCGTCGAGGACAGGTTGTCCACAGATCCGGACATCCGCGGTCGATGGCACTGCGACGGGCAACTCGTCGAGCAGAACGACGCCGCACCCGCCGAGAGGCGGAACGAAACGATGTGGTCACCGGGGCCGGATGTCTAGGCGCCTGCGCTGCGCGGCGGTCTGCCGCCTGGATTCGGGCTGATCGCGCGCTCGGCACGGTCGGCGATCGCGCGCAGGTGTGCGATCAGTTCCGGCGGCTCGTGGACCTCGAAGTCCACGCCCAGCCCGAGGAGGCGGTGGGCCAGCCATTCCGGTGCGTCGTCGCGCAGGGCGTCGATCCGGCAGGTGCTCCCATCGATCGCGACGACCTCACCCGAGTCGTCGCCCAGCCGTCCCGCCACTCGGTCGGCGGATGTGTGGATGGTCGAGTGCAGCCGGAAGACCGGTGTGCCCCAGTCGGTGCGGCGGCCCGCGACGTAGGCGGCGGCATCGGCGGCGGGTAGCGGGCGCGGGGTGAACCGAGCGGCGGTGGGCTGCGGGCGGTCGATCCGGTCGACCCGGTAGACGCGCCAGTCGGCGCGGTCTAGGTCGTAACCGACCAGGTACCAGCGCCTGCGGGCGGACACCAGGCCCACCGGCTCGGTATTGCGCCTCGTTTCGGCGCCCGCTTCGTCGCGGTAGGCGAAACGCACCCGCTCCCGGTTCGTCACGGTCGCCGCCAGTGTCGCGAGCACTTCGGCGTCGACAGCGAGGCCGTCGCCGGAAGGCGGGGTCAGCGCGGCGGCGAGGACCCGCACTCTGCGCCGCAGCTTCGGGGGCAACACCTGCTCCAACTTGGACAGCGCCCGGACCGACGCCTCTTCCATCCCGGCCACCGCCGACCCCGCGGCGGCGCGTAATCCGACCGCGATGGCGACGGCCTCGTCGTCCTCCACCAGCAGCGGCGGCATGGCCGTGCCCGCCACCAGGCGGTATCCGCCCGTCGCGCCGAGCGTCGCGGTCACCGGATAGCCGAGCTCGCGCAGCCGGTCGATGTCGCGGCGCACCGTGCGGTCGGTGACGCCGAGACGTTCGGCCAGCTCGCTACCCGGCCATTCGCGCGGCGTCTGGAGCAGCGAAAGCAGCCGAAGCAATCGGGCGGGGGTGTCGTTCATGAAAGAGAGGATGCCCGAAATCTAGGACCTGATCAGTCCTAGATCCTTCCTAAGGTCGTCGTCGTATCGCAGAACCGACCGGCAAGGAGCCATCCGATGACCGACATCCGCCCGTTCCGCATCGAGATCCCGCAGGCCGACGTGGACGACCTGCACGATCGGCTCGCCCGCACCCGATGGACCGCGCAGCTGCCCGGCTCCGGCTGGGATCGCGGCGTGCCGGTCGGCTATCTGCGCGAACTGGCCGAGTACTGGCGAACCGGATTCGACTGGCGGGCGCAGGAAGCGGCGCTCAACGCGTTCCCGCAGTTCACCACGCGCATCGAGGGCCTCGACGTGCACTTCCTGCATGTTCGCTCACCGGAGCCCGACGCCACGCCGCTGCTGCTCACCCACGGCTGGCCGAACTCGTTCGTCGAATTCACCGAGACCATCGGCCCGCTGGCCGATCCGCGCGCCCACGGCCTCGATCCGGCGCAGGCGTTCCACGTCGTGGTGCCCTCCGTCCCCGGGTTCGCGTTCTCCGAAGGCCCGCGCGAACCCGGCATGACGCCGGGCAAGGTGGCCGGAATGTGGCTGACGCTGATGGATCGGCTGGGCTACCGGCGCTTCGGCGCGCAGGGCGGCGACCTCGGCGCCTACGTCGCGCCCGAACTGGCCATCGCCGCCCCGGACCGGGTGATCGGCGTGCACCTCGACGGAGGGATCGGGATGCCGACCGAGGCGGACGTGCCCACCATGACGCAGGACGAGCGCGCCGAGTGGGATCTCATGCAGCAGTGGATGACCGGCGGGGTGGACCACCACGTCCTGCTGCGCCACGCGCCGCAGACCTTCGCCCACGCGTGGACCGATTCGCCGGTGGGTCTGCTCGCCTGGCTGATGCAGAAGTTCACCGAGTTCGCCCCGCTCGCCGATCGGGTCGAGGATGTGATCAGCCGCGATCATCTGCTGACCAACATCAGCGTCTACTGGTTCACCGACACCGTGGCCTCCTCGTCCTGGCCGATGTACAACGGCCTCGGCGACGGGGGATTCGCCTGGCCGAAGGGGCAGAAAGCGGTGCCGACCGGCACCTACGGCGGCGGCTCCGCGCTGATGCGGCGGCTCGCCGAACGGGACAACACCATCGTGCACTGGCCGCAGGGCAACACCGGCAATCACTTCGTCGCGATGGAATGCCCGGACGCGCACGTCGCCGACATCCGCGCGTTCTTCGCCGCCCTCCGGTAGGAAGCCTCGGCTCGGGCGGCGATTCGGTGGTTCGCAGCCTCGTCCCATGCACGAACGGCGGACCGACCGGTCTCCGGTCGTGGACTCGGCGGCGCACCAACTGCGAACCGGTTCACGGCGGCTGGGGGACAGCGGCCGGAGCGAGCCTCAAGGGGTGGGCTCGCCGCCGGAGCCGCTCGGGCCGGGCTGAGCCGGAGCGGCAGGTTGCGGGGCCGGGGCGGGAGCGGCAGGCGGCGGGGCCGGGTGGTCCGGAACCGTGAACAGTCCCACGGTGGGCGTCATCACACAGTGGGCGAACGGGTAGTCGATGATGCCCCACATCGAAGCGATCACGGTGCCCGGTCCGCTCTTGATCGTCTTGGACAGCGACGGCAGGCGGTACTCGGTCACGTCGTCGAGCGGGTCGAGGCCGCTGGCGCCGGTGTTGACGTTCACCCACGCGACGACGAGCCCGGAGGCCAGCGGCGCGCCGGAGTGTGAGGGCGTCGCGCTGAAGCGCAGTTCGCCGGGCGCGACGTTGAGGTCACGGCCGGTACCGCCGCCGTCGGTGGTCGCGGCCGCGATGATCGTGGTGATCGGCCCGTTGCTGCCGCAGCCGAAGGTGGGCGCGGCGTAGGAGAACGGGGTGAACACGCTGGAGACGTCCCGCAGGTTCGCGGCGTCGACCAAGGCGGCGTATTGCCTGAGCGCGGCGACTCCCTCCTGCGTGGACTGGTCGGCCCCCGCGACGTGGGTCAGATGGGCCAGGCCGGCGTCCACCGGAGTCTGCGGTTGTTCGGCGATGGCCGGCGCGGAGAAGGTCAGAACCGCGCCGATGCCGAGGGATGCCGCCGCCGCGGCGGCGCGTGCGATGGTCCTGCCGTTCACTCGTTCTCCTCGATACCGAACCCTGCGGGGTCCCGACCCACGTGCAGCAACGTACCAGCTCGCGGCGGGCGCCGTCCCGGGGAGCGGGGCCGCCGATCGCCTGGGCGGTGCCGCCGCTTGTGATCCAGTCGGCAATGAAGGATTACCGAGGGGTAGGTTTGACTCGGACGTACGAGACACGCAGGGAGATGCGTATGAAACTATCCTTGTCCCCCGACGACGTCGCCTTCCGCGACGAACTGCGCAAGTTCTATCGGACCGAGATCCCGGCCGAGATCCGCGAGCGCGTCCGGAACGGCCGCGAGCTGTCCCGCGACGACATCGTCACCGCGCACAAGATCCTCAACGACCACGGCCTCGCGGTGCCCAACTGGCCCGTGGAGTGGGGCGGCAAGGATTGGACGCCGATGCAGCGCCACCTCTGGCAGGACGAGATGCAGCTCGCGTCCGTGCCGGAGCCGCTGACGTTCAACGCGCAGATGGTCGGCCCGGTGATCGCCCACTTCGGCTCGCAGGAGCTGAAGGAGCGCTTCCTGCCGCCCACCGCGGCGCTGGACATCTGGTGGTGCCAGGGCTTCTCCGAGCCGGACGCGGGCTCCGACCTGGCCGCGCTGCGCACCACCGCGGTCCGCGACGGTGATTCCTACATCGTCAACGGCCAGAAGATCTGGACCACGCTGGCCCAGTACGCGGACTGGATCTTCTGCCTGGTGCGCACCGACCCCAACGCGCCCAAGAAGCAGGCGGGTATCTCGTTCCTGCTGTTCGACGTGAAGTCGCCCGGCGTCACCATCCGCCCGATCAAGCTGATCGACGGCGGGTACGAGGTGAACGAGGTCTTCTTCGAGAACGTCCGGGTCCCGGCCGACCAGCTGGTCGGCGAGGAGAACATGGGCTGGACCTACGCGAAGTTCCTGCTCGGCAACGAGCGCACCGGCATCACCGGCGTCGGCCGCACCAAGGTCAAGCTGGGCGTGGCGAAGCAGTACGCCGCGCAGACCAAGTCGGGCAACGGCACTTTGCTGGAGGACCCGGTGTTCGCGGCGCGAATCGCCGAACTGGAGAACGAGCTGCTCGCGCTGGAGCTCACCCAGCTGCGGGTGGTCTCCAACTCCTCGGACGGCAAGCCGAATCCGGCCTCCTCGGTGCTGAAGCTGCGCGGTTCCGAACTCCAGCAGGCGGCCACCGAGCTGTTACTGGACATCGCGGGACCGGACGCCATCCCGGTGGACGCCGGCGACATCGCCTCGCCCGGCTGGGCGCAGCGCAGCGGCCCCGCCTACCTGAACTACCGCAAGACAACCATCTACGGAGGCTCCAGCGAGGTGCAGCGCACCATCATCGCCTCCACGATCCTCGGATTGTGAGGCGACACCATGGATTTCGATCTCACCGATGAGCAGGTCATGCTCCGCGACACGGTCCGTGACCTGCTCGCCCGCACCTATGACGCCGAATCCCGGCTCAAGGTCGTCGACTCCGAACTGGGCTGGAGCCGCGACGTGTGGCGTCAGCTCGCCGATCTGGGCGTGCTCGGTCTGAGTTTCGCCGAGGAGGACGGCGGCGTCGGCGCCGGTCCGGTGGAGACGATGGTCGTGCTGGAGGAGGTGGGCCGCAGGCTCGCCCCGGAACCGATCCTGGACGCGGTGCTGGTGCCCGGTGGGCTGATCGCCGCGGCGGGCAGCGCCGAACAGCGGCAGCGGATCCTGCCCGAGGTCGCCTCGGGCGCGAAGCTGCTCGCCTTCGCCCACGCCGAGCCCGGAGTGCGCTGGCCGTCGAGCGAGCCGGCGACCACCGCCGCGGCGCAGGGTGATTCGTACACGCTGACCGGCGTGAAGAACCCTGTCCCGCATGGCGACAGCGCCGACGAGCTGGTGGTCAGCGCCGCGTTGCCGGACGGCGGTGTTGGGCTGTTCCTGGTCGCGCCCGATGCGACGGGCGTGGTTCGCAAGTCCTACCGCACGGTGGACGGTCAGCGCGGGGCGCAGCTGGAGCTGACCGACGCGCCCGCCGAGCGGCTCGGCGAGGGGGACGCGGCCGAGGCGATCGCGTCGGTGCTCACCCACGCGCAGGCGAGCCTGTGCGCGGAGTCGGTCGGCGCGATGGAAGAGGCGCTGCGGCTGACCACCGAGTACCTGAAGCAGCGCAAGCAGTTCGGGGTCACCCTCTCGAAGTTCCAGACGCTCACGCAGCGGGCGGCCAATATGTACGTCTCGCTGGAACTGGCGCGCAGCATGAGCCTGTACGCCACGGCGTCGCTGGCGGACGGGGCCGACGATCCGGTGATCGCGTCGCGCGCGCGGCTGCAGGTCGGCCGCGCGGCCCGGCACATCGGGCAGGAGGCGATCCAGATGCACGGTGGCATCGGCGCCACCGCGGAGTACCCGGTCGGCCACTATGTCGCCCGGTTGACCGCGATCGAGCGCACCCTCGGCAGCGGACTCGAGCATCTGCGGGTGCTCAGCTCCCGGGTGGGCGACTACGAACTGCCCGAACTGTAGGCAGTGCCGCGGTGGTGCGGGTATACGCACCACCGCGGGTCACTCGTCTTCGGCCTGCGGGTTCGTCTGCAGTTGCGTGGGCGCCTCGTCCGATGACTCGCTCGTGGGCGTCCGCGCGGCGGCCGGTGGTCTCGGGTCCTCCGGCGGCGCGGCCTGCGAGGTGTCCTCGTGCGGATTCCGCGTGGACGGCTCGGCGGTGGTGCTGCTGATGAAGCCCGCGAACGGGGTCGGACGCCGCTGATCGGCCGGCGCGATCCGCCACGTGGGCGAGGGCGGGATGACGACCCTCGGCGTCATCGAGCCGGTAGTGCTTTCGTGGACCACGGGTTCGGCGTATTCGCCCGCCTTCAGTGGCGGGGGCGGGACGTAGGTGTCCTGCTTGCCGACGCCGCAGGCGCCGATCAGGACGAGTCCGATGGAAACCGCTCCCGCGGCGATCGCCGGACCGGCGATCTTGGCCCTGCTGCTTTCCAACGGTGACGCTCCTCGTGTGTATCGAGTCGACTCACCATAATCGAGGCCGGTCGGCCAGGCGAGGCGAGTGGTCGCTGGGGATGCGCCGGACGGCGCGGGTAAAACGGTTCTAATTCAGATATCGAATTGGTCTCTTCGGCGTGTCGCGGGCACGTGTCGCTATCTTCCGGCGTCCCGGAGTCGTAGCGTGTGTGAGCAAAGTTACGCGTGAGACGCCGGTTTCAGGATGAGAGACACGTTGTGTGAGAACGTGATAGTGGTTCTCTGACCGGCGTCATCGAGGAGTAGATGATGGGAGCTTACTCGACAGCGTCGCGGCGTGGTTCATCCCACGCCGCGGAAGATGCGGTGTCGGCAACGGCGCAGCATCCCGCGTCGAATCAGCAGGCACGCACGCTGTCCACGATTCTGTCGCGGACGCTCGCCTGGTTGATCTTCATCGGCGGACTCGTCGGGGCGGTGCTCGGTATTGCCGGCCTGCACGTCGAAATCACCGTCGCCGGTCTCATTCTCGCGTGCACCGCGGGCTTGGTGCTGCTCAAACTCCGCGCCGGTGGCGGCGAAGCGGGTGGCGGCGAAGCCGACTGAGCGAACCGGCCGGTCGCCTCGGTGCCCCGGCCTTTGATCGGCACGAGAAATCCGGGCGCGCAACAGTTTCGGCGCCTACCGTGATTTCCATGAGGATCGAGATCACCACCGACGCCGCCGAGTTCCGCTCGGTCGCGGGGTCGTTTCTGCTCCGCGATCCATTGCGACACACCGTGATCACCACGAGTGTCGCCAACCACGTCACGGGCCTCGACGCCCCGGCCGAGCCATCGCGTTTCCTCACCGTCCACCGCACGGACGCCTCGGTCGTCGGCGCCGCCATGCGGGTGGCCGGTCGCGACGTGTACCTGGGCGAACTACCGCCCGAGGGCATTGCGGCGGTCGCTCGCGCGCTGGCCGACGTGGTCCCCGAGACCGCAGGCGTCGAGGGCGTCGTCGACGACGCGACCGCGTTCGCCCAGCACTGGTGTGCGCTGCTGGGAAAGGGTTTTCACCAGAGCTATGTCACTCGGCTGCACCGGCTCGGCACCCTGCGGATCCCGGATGTGCCCGGGGCGCCACGCCGAGCCGGTGCGGCCGACGTCGCGCTGTGCCGGGACTGGCTGGCCGCCATGCGCGAGGAATCCGGCCACGCGTCCGGACTGGACGAGGCCGCGATCCGGCGCCGAGTGGACGCCGGACGCTGGTGGCTGTGGGAACGCGACGGGGAACCGGTGAGCTTTGCCGGCCACCAGATCCCGATCCAGGGCTGGTCGCGGATCGGACCCGTCTACACGCCGCCGCGGGCCCGCGGCCACGGCTACGCCAGCGCGGCCACCGCGCACGTCGCCCAGCTGCTGCGCGCCGAGGGCCTGGACGTCTGCCTGTTCGCCGACAGCGCCAACGCCACGGCCAACCGGATCTACCGCACGATCGGCTTCCACCCGACCCACGCCTTCGCGCACTACGTCTTCGACTAGTCGGCCAGGCCGGTGCGCAGAGCCGCGGTGAATCAGGCGAAGACCGGCGCGAGGCGCCTCGACGGGCGCCCCGGCCCGGTCGCGCAACTCAATTCAGCGGCGCGGATTTCCACCAATCCAGGAACTCGGCGTCGGTGGCGATGAATCCGGCGCTGTACATCAGCATGGTCGCCCGGCCCTGGTCCGAGAACGCGGTGACCATGCGCGGGCGCAGGTCGCGGCTGTCGTGCAGCGTGTAGTTCGTGTAGCTGTGGCCGCTGTTGTTGGTGGCGGCCGCGCGGTCGTTGGCCGGTAACGCGTCGAGAACCGTTTGCGCCTCGGCGGGCGAGCCGTAGAGGTAGAAGTCGAAGGACGCCTTGTTCGGCCCGCCGAAGCAGCTCCACATCACCAGCCAGGGGCCGAAGTCGGGGTCGTCGTGGTCGCGCGTCGTCGGGGAGTCCGGCGCGTGAGCGAAACAACCCGCCTTGTTGTAGCCGGTTCCGGAGTGCACCAGGCGCTGGGCGGAGGTCTCCGGCAGCATGTCCGGGAACGCGGCGCTCAGTTCGGCCGCGCGGGCGCCGATCGTGGCTCGGTCCGTGGTGGCCGCGACGGTCGTGGTCGGACGCTTGGTGGTCGGCGTCGCGGTGGTCGCGGTATTCGGCGCGGGCATCGTCGTCGTCGGTGCGGCAGAGCCGGCGGACGTGGTGCCGCGCAGCGAGGCCGCCAGGAGGAGACCGGCGACGCCGACCACCATCAGTAGCCCGATCAAGGCGCCCACCGAGGCTTTCCGGCGCGAACGTCGCGCCTGGTGGTCTGCCCCGTGCCGCGCGATCGGCGCGTTCGCCCGGTGCGCCGCGTGATTCGACCCGGTCGGCGGCCACGGCGCCGCGGGCGCGGTCAGCGCCTGCCACGCGGCGGTAGCGAATTCGCCGCACGAGTCGAAGCGCTCGGCCGGGTGCTTGGCCATCGCCTTGGCCAGTACGGCGTCCAGCGCCACGGGCAACCCGGGGCGCAGCCTGCTGACCGGTGGCGGCGGTGCGTTGAGATGGCCCTGGATCACCGCGACCGGATTGGTGGCGTCGAACGGCACGGTGCCGGTCAGCAGCCGGAACAGGGTGCAGGCCAGCGAATACTGATCGGCGCGGTGATCCAGCGGCGCACCGGAGAGCTGCTCCGGTGCGGCATAGGCCAGGGTGGCGGTGAAGGTTCCGGTCTGGGTGAGCCCTCCCGCGTCGTCCCGCAAGCGAGCGATGCCGAAGTCGGTGAGAAAGACGCGCTCCGCCGCGCCTTCGACGCGCTCCAGCAGAATGTTCGCCGGTTTCACGTCGCGGTGCAGCACACCGCGGCTGTGCGCGAAATCCAGTGCCTCGGCCGTCGCCGCGACGATCTGCACCGCCCGCTGCGGCGGCAGCGTCCAGGCGTCCAGCGCGGCGGCGTCGGTGCCGTCGATGTAGCGCATGCAGATCCACAGCCGGTCGCCCTCGACGCCCCGGTCGAACACCGTGACGATGTTCGGGTGGTCCAGCCGCGCGACGAGGTCCGCCTCCCGCACGAAGCGGGCGCGGATCTCCTTGTCGTCGAACAGCTCCGGGTTCAACAGCTTCATCGCCGTCAACCGGGGTAGCCGCGGATGCCGGGCCAGGTACACCGATCCCATCCCGCCGCGGCCGAGCAGGCGTTCGATGGTGTACCCGGCGAATACCTCGCCGGTGCTGAGCACGGGTCAGTTCAGCGGAGCCGAGCGCCACCAGCGCAGCAGCTCGTCGATGGTGGTGTGGGCGAAGCCGTCGGTGTACATCAGGAACTGGGTCCGATCCGGGTCGCCGGTGAACGCCGTGACCATCTTGGCGCCTTCGTCGACGTACTTGTAGTTGGTGTAGGTCTTTCCGCCGTTGGTGTCGCTGGACTTGGTGGCCGAGGAGGGCAGGCCCTTCAGCACCGCCTGGACGTCGGCCGGGGTCTTGTAGGCGTAGATGCGGTAGTACGGATCTTCGTTGTTGCCGCCTTTGAAGCAGCGCCATTGCGCGGCCCAGTCGCCGAACTCCGGGTCACCCTTGGACGGCGACGGCGGTGAACTCGGCGAGGCCAGCCAGCACTCGGCGCCGTTGTAACCGATCTCCTCGGTTTTGGAGGCGGGCACCATCCGCGGGAACTCCGCGCTGACCGACTCCGGCGTCGCGTCGACGAGGTTCGGTTTCACCGCCGAGGTGGTCGTGGTGTCGGCTTGGTTCGAGCCCGAATCCGAGACCGCGCCGATGATGCCCAGCACCACCACGATCAGCACGACCACGCCCACCGCCACACCGACGATCAGACCGGTGTTCTTCTTCGGCGGCGGTCCGGCCGAAGGGTGGCTGTGCGCGCCGTACAGCGGTGCGGGCGGCGCGGCGAAAGAGGCGAACCCGGATTGCTGGTGGGCGTACGGGTTGACGGCGGTGGGCTGCGGCGCCGGGCCGGTGCGCGGACCGGAGTTCGCCACCGGGGCGGGCGGGGGACTCGCGGTGGATGCCGCCGCGAGCGAATTCGGCCCGCTGGCGTGCGGAGGGTTCACCTGGTGGCCGGGGCCGCTGGTGTAGTGGCCCTGCGCCACCGGATACGGCGAACCGGTGGTCGGGAGCTGCGGCCCGGTGTTCGGGCGTGGGCCGGTGGTCGGGTGCGGCGGGCCGGTGACCGGGCGTGGACCGCCCACCACCGGCATCGACGGCACGCTGGAACCGGTCAGCGCCTGCCTGGCGGCCGCGGCGAACTCCGCGCAGCTGCCGTAACGGTCGTCGGGGCGTTTGGCCATCGCCCTGGCCAGGACGCCGTCCAAGGCGAAGGGCAGACCGGGCCGGGCACTGCTCAGCGCGGGCGGCGCGCCCTGCAGATGCCCCTGGATGACCGCGGCGGGATTGGTCGCGGAGAACGGACCGGTGCCGGTGAACAACCAGAACAGCGAGCAGGCCAGCGAATACTGGTCGGAGCGGTGGTCCAGCGAGGCGCCGGTGAGCTGTTCGGGCGAGGCGTAGGCGAGGGTCGCCGTGAAGGTTCCGGTCTGGGTGAGATGACCGGTGTCGTCGCGCAGCCGCGCGATGCCGAAGTCGGTGAGGTACACCCGTTCACCGCGACCGGCGCTGGAACGGGCCAGCAGGATATTGGCGGGCTTCACGTCACGGTGCAGCACCCCGCTGCCGTGCGCGTAGTCCAGCGCGTCGGCGGTCTCCTTGATGATCTGCACCGCGCGTTCGGGCGGCAGCGATTTCGGTTCCACCGAGGCGGCGTCGATGCCGTCGATGTACTGCATCGAAATCCACAACTGCTCGTCCTCGAGCCCGCGGTCGTAGACCGTGACGATGTTCGGGTGATCGAGCTGGGCGACCAGATCCGCCTCCCGTTCGAACCGCGCCCGCACCTCCTTGTCGAAGAACATCTCCCGATTCAGCAGCTTCAGCGCGGTCATCCGCGGCAGCCGCGGATGTTTCGCCAGGTAGACCGAACCCATGCCACCGCGGCCGAGTTGCCGCTCGATGACATAGCCGGCGAAAACGTCACCGCTGGCCAGCATGACTGCTCCACTTCCCGCCGCGCACCGGGACCCACCGGCGAACAGGCGTACAGCAAAAGAATGCGTGGCCGGAGATGGGCCCGACCACGGAAAACACCGAAACCATAGCAGTAGTCGCGCCCCGCCTATCGCTCGTCGAGCGTGGTGACGTGCGGGCGATCGACGGAGGCGGACCGCCTGGCGGGGGCCGGGCGTCCGGAGGTTGCTGGTGCGGCCGTTCCGCCGATCCCGGGCGCATGGGCAAGTTCGGCAACTCGATCAGGCCGGGGTGCGTGGGGCGGCGCGGCGGAAGGAAGCTCGGACGCGGCGCGGGCGGGCGGGGCGGTTCCTGCGGCCTCGCTCGGTGCTGCGGCACGGGATTCGGCGGCGTGGCCGGAGGGGTGCGGTGTGTCGGCACGGGATTCGGCGGCGCGGTCGGAGGGGTGCGGTGTGCCGGCGCGGTCGGGTGCCCATCGGCGTGGAGGCCGTGCCGCGGCGCCGTTCGGTGCCTGCCCGGGTGCCCGGCGAGGGCGTGCTTCGCCGCGGCGGCGAACTCGGCGCAGCTGGCGAACCGATCCGCCGGGCGCTTGGCCATGGCGCGAGCCAGCACCGGATCGAGCGCGGGCGGCAGGCCGGGACGCACCCGGCTGAGCACCGGGATCGGCGCGTACAGATGGTTGTTCACCACAGCCGCCGGGTTCGCGCCGGGATACGGCGGCGCGCCGGTGAGCATCCAGAACAGCGTGCAGGCCAGCGAGTACTGATCGGCCCGGTCGTCCAGCGGCTGGCCGATCAACTGTTCCGGCGCGCCGAAGGCGAGTGTCGCGGTGATCGTGCCCGACGAGCCGATCGTGCTCTCCGCGCCGCGGATTCCCGCGATGCCGAAGTCGGTGAGCAGCACCCGTTCCGGCTGCCCGATCGGCGCCTTGGCCAGCAGGATGTTCGCCGGTTTCACGTCGCGGTGCAGCACCTGGTTGGCGTGCGCGAAGTCGAGCGCGGCGGCGGTGTCGGCCACGATCTGCACCGCCCGGCCGGGTGCGAGCACGTCGACGTCCGCGCAGGAGGCGTCCGCGCCGGGCACGTACTGCATGGAGATCCACAGCTGCCGGTCCTCCGCGCCGCGATCGAACACTGTGACGATGTTCGGGTGGTCCAGCCGCGCGACCAGATCGGCCTCGCGCTCGAAGCGGCGGCGGATGTCGGTGTCGGCGTACAGGTCGCGCTTCAGCAGCTTCAGTGCCGTCAGCCGGGGCAGGCGCGGATGCTGGGCCAGGTACACGGTGCCCATGCCGCCGCGGCCGAGAACGCGCTTGATGACGTAGCCTGCGAAGACGTCGCCGATCTGCAACACCTTTACACCCCCTTGTCGAGTCGAGCGCGCGGACACTATCCATGTATCTCGCCGGGCCATCGCGATGCAACAGTCGCGGCGAAACCGTCGGTCGCCGGCCTGCGGCACGGATTCTTGACACACCCACTCGTTAAGGTGACCGCATGCGCATTGGAGCACACGTCCGGCTCGACAGCGACCCGATCGGCTTCGGCGAGAAACTCGGCGCCGACGTCATCCAGATGTTCGTGGTCGACCCGCAGAGCTGGGACAAACCCACTCCCCATCCGCGGACCGAGGAGATCCTCGCGAGCCCGATCGAGGTCGTGGTGCACTCCTCCTATCAGATCAACGTCGCGAGCCTGAACAACCGGCTGCGCATGCCCTCGCGCAACGCGGTGGCGCAGCAGGCCGAGGCGGCCGCCGAACTCGGCGCGTTCGGCCTGGTGGTGCACGGCGGGCACGTGCGATCGGACGCCGAGCTGGACACCGGGATCGACAACTGGCGCAAACTGTTCGAGCGTCAGCAGGACAAGGGCGGTTTCGCGGTCCCCATCCTGATCGAGAACACCGCCGGCGGAAATCACGCCATGGCCAGGCACTTCGATTCCATCGCGCGGTTGTGGGACGCGGTCGGCGACTATGGCGCCGGTTTCTGCCTTGACACCTGCCACGCCTGGGCGGGCGGTGAGGAACTGGTCGGCGCCGTCGACCGGATCAAGGCGATCACCGGGCGGATCGACCTGGTGCATTTGAACTCCTCACGCGACGAGTTCAACTCCGGCGCCGACCGGCACGCCAACTTCGCCGAGGGCACCATCGACCCGCAACTGCTCGCGGAGGTGTGCCGGACGGCAGGCGCTCCCGTTGTGCTGGAAACCCCGGGAGAGGGACTCGCGGAGGACCTGGCGTACCTGCGCGAGTGTGTATAGGGTCGCCTCGTTTGTGATCAGCGCGACGAAAACCCTGGTCGGTGCGGTGGTCTCGGTGATGTGCTCGACAGAGCAGTAACCGATCTCGACAGCGAAGGTGATCTCATGACGGTCGCAACCGCCACCCCATCCACCGCCTCGGTGACCAGGCTCGGCGCCCGGATCGGCGCGCGGATCGACAACGTCCGGCTCGGCGGCGACTTGGACGCGGCCACCGTCGACGTGATCCATCGCGCGCTGCTGGAGCACAAGGTCATCTTCTTCCGTGGGCAGAACCACCTCACCGAGGACGGACAGTACGAGTTCGCCCAGCTGCTCGGTTCGCCGACCACCCCGCACCCGACGGTCACCTCGCACGGTGTGAAGAGCCTGGCGATCGATTCCGAGAACGGCCGCGCCAACAGCTGGCACACCGACGTCACCTTCGTCGACCGCGTCCCGAAGGCGTCCATCCTGCGCGCGGTGCACCTTCCGCCCTACGGCGGCGCCACCACCTGGGCGTCCACCGTCGCGGCCTACGAGTCGCTGCCGGAGCCGCTGAAGCGGCTCGCCGAGTCCCTGCGCGCCG
Organism: Nocardia gipuzkoensis; assembly: GCF_021183645.1. NCBI lineage: Bacteria > Bacillati > Actinomycetota > Actinomycetes > Mycobacteriales > Nocardiaceae > Nocardia > Nocardia gipuzkoensis. The sequence continues at coordinate 4,341,077 of NZ_CP089225.1, forward strand.
TGCACACCAACGTCTACGACTACGCCGCGCGCACCGGAGAGGAGCAGCGCCCCGACTCCGCCGTCTACCGCGCCGAGTTCGAGTCCACCTACTACGAGACCGAGCATCCGGTGGTGCGCGTGCACCCCGAGACCGGGGAGCGCGCATTGCTGCTCGGCCATTTCGTCAAGCATTTCGTCGGGCTCTCCAGCACGGAGTCGCACGCCCTGTTCCGGCTGTTCCAGGACCGGGTGACCCGTCTGGAGAACACCGCCCGCTGGAACTGGGCGCCGGGCGACGTCGCGATCTGGGACAACCGCGCCACCCAGCACTACGCCATCGACGACTACGACGACCAGCCGCGCAAGCTGACCCGCATCACGCTGGCCGGCGACGTCCCGGTCGGCGTCGATGGATCGGCGAGCACCATCATCGCGGGCAACGCCGAGCACTACTCGATCATCGAGGACACCCAGCTGCTCGCGTCCTGAGCGGACCCCGCATGGTTGCCGGGCGCAAGCCCGGCCGTTGAGGGGCCATGCGGTGTCCCCGGGTGCCCGGACGGGACAGCTCCCTGCCACCACCGAGGCAATTCCCGTTGCCGGGCGTCGAGCACGTCCGACAGCGCGGACACGACCCCCACTCGCGCGAACCAAAGCCCAGCTCGCTGGACTGCGAGCCAGTACGGCCCCGCCCTGTCGGTGCAAGTGTTGTGAACACCGTTCGCGGCCCGTTCCCGCCAGTTGCCGACGCCCCGAGGTCGCCGCGAATCGGACCCAGCCGTGCGACTCGGATTGCGTGGTATCGCCCCAAGCAGGAGGAGCGAGGCCGACACAGCCCCGCCGGGTGCGAGTCTTACGAACACGCAGCGCCGCAGGCGCTGCAAAAACCAACACAGCATGGTCCACACTGGTTGCCATGAGTATTCGGCCGCTGGACGGGGTGCGCGTCCTGGAACTCGGCAATTACATCGCCGCGCCGACCGCCGGGCGCATCCTCGGTGATTTCGGCGCTGAGGTGATCAAGGTGGAGCGCCCGAAAGCCGGCGACGAGTTGCGCAACTGGCGGCTCTACGGCGGCGACACCTCGATGCTCTACCGGACGATCAATCGCAACAAGAAGTCGATCACGCTGGATCTGCGCACCGAGGCGGGGCGCGGCATCGTGCTCGACCTGGTCCGGCGCTGTGACGTCCTGTTGGAGAATTTCCGGCCCGGCATGCTGGAGAAGTGGGGCCTGGGCCCGGAGGCGCTGAACGAGGCGAATCCGGATCTGGTGATCACCAGGATCTCCGCCTACGGGCAGACCGGGCCGATGTCGCAGCGCCCCGGGTTCGCCGCGGTGGCCGAGGCGGTCGGTGGGCTGCGCGAACTGGTCGGTGATCCGGACCGTCCTCCGGTGCGCACAGGCGTCTCGATCGGCGACTCCATCGCGGGCGTCTACGCCGCGTTCGGCACCGTGATGGCTCTGTTCCAGCGTGAGCGCCGCACCGAGCGGGACGCGCCGGTTCCGCTGCGGGAGCGAGTGATCGACGTGGCGCTCAACGAGGCGATCCTGTCGGTGATGGAATCGCTGGTGCCGGACTATCTGGCCTACGGCATCCAGCGCGAACGCGTGGGCGGCCGGATGGAGGGCATCGCGCCGAGCAACGCCTACCCGTGCTCCGACGGAACCAGCATCATCATCGGTGGCAACGGCGACGCCATTTTCCAGCGCTACATGGCGGTCATCGATCGGCCCGATCTGGCCGCCGACCCGGAACTCCAGGACAACGCAGGCCGCTGGCGCCACCGGGAGCGGCTGGACGCGGCCATCGGCGAGTGGACGGTCCGGCACAGCCGCGCGGAGGCGCTGAAAATCCTCGAAGCCGCCGCGATTCCGTGCGGCCCGATCTACACCGCGGCCGACATCGTGGCCGACGAGCAATATCGGGCGCGCAACATGATCCAGCCGTTCGCCGTGGACGTCGGCGCGCCGGAGCCCAAGGTCGTCGGGTTTCCCGGCATCGTCCCGGTGATCGGCGAGCAGTCCCTTCCCATCCGTACCGTCGGCCCCGACCTGGGTGAGCACACCCGGGAAGTGCTGTCCGACGTGCTCGGCATGACCGAGGCCGAGATCGACGCGTTGGAGGCGCCATGACCATGCAGCCGCACGACCGGAGGCGTCCGGAAGGACGCGGAGCGCGGGAACTGCGTGCGCCGGGCAGCAGCAGGCCCGCGGTGCAGCCGAATCCCACGGGGGCGGGCGAGAAGCCCTGGGGCGGCGTGATGTGCGGCCGCCGCCAGAAGCGGGAGCAGCGATGACCGCGCCGGTGCTGCGCGACGTCACGCTGCGCGACGGACTGCAGCTGACCGGCAAGCTGCTGCCGGTGCAGCGCAAGGTGGACATCGTGCGCCGCCTGCTCGCGCTCGGAGTGCCCGCGCTGGAGATCGGTTCGATGGCGCGCCCGGACCTGGTCGCGCCGATGGCGAACACCATGGAGCTGGTCGCGGCGCTGACGCCGGAGGAACTGCGCCGCTGCTGGGTGTGGGTGGCCACGCCGCGGCACGTGGAGAAGGCCGCCGCGGCCGGGGTGCGCAACTTCCAGTACTGCTTCTCGGTCTCCGACGCGCACAATCGGGCGAACATCGGACGCGACACCGCCGACAGCCTCGCCGCCATGCCGGACGCGGTGCGCCTGGCCCGCGCGGTGGACGGGTCGATCCAGTTGTGTTTGGCGACGGCCTTCACCTGCCCCTTCGACGGCCCGGTCGACCCGAAGCGGGTGCTGGCCATCGCCCGCGATCCCCGCACCGAGGGCGCGGACGACATCGTCCTGGCCGACACTCTGGGGCAGGCCCATCCCGGCCAGGTCGCCGCGCTGGTCGCCGCGGTGCGCGACCGCACGCCTCCGCGCCGCATCGTCTTCCACGGCCACGACACCTGGGGAATGGGCGTGGCCAACACCCTCGCCGCGGTCGCGGCCGGCGCGGACATGGTCGACGGGGCTCTCGGCGGACTCGGCGGCTGCCCCTTCGCCCCGGGCGCGAGCGGCAACACCGCCTCCGAGGACATCCTCTTCGCCACCCGGCCCGATTGGTTCGATCCCACGACCCTGGCTTCGCTGGCGAACCTGTCGGAGGAACTGCTCGCCGAACTCGGCGAGCCCAACCGATCGCGCGCACTGGAAGGCGCCCGATCGAAAGCATCGGCCTTCGAGTGGGTCGTGGGGGAGCGCCCCTAGCCGGAGCCCCGCGGCGGCATACCGCGACCTGTCGGCCTCACGGCGAAGGAGACCGAGCATGCGCCGTTCGTGGCCCGGCTCGCGCCCGAGCGGCCGCCGCGTCCGCGACGAAGTCGCCAGCGGCGGCCGCTCGGACGCGAGCCATAAGGGGGCCGCGAACACGCCGCGCCGAAGGCGCGGCAAATCAAACACCGCAAACACAGGGTCTTCCCTGATGGCGTGCGGGAGCTGAGCCGGTAAGACTGGACGGCATGACTTCGCAAGCTTTGGGCGCCGAGATCGCCGACGCGGCGGCTCCGACCGATGTCGCGGCCCACGCTATCGAACTGACCAAGGTCTACGGATCGGGTGACACCCAGGTCAGGGCATTGGACGGAGTGTCGGCCGAGTTCGCGAAGGGGGAGTTCACCGCGATCATGGGCCCGTCGGGATCGGGCAAATCGACCCTCATGCACTGCCTGGCCGGGCTGGACAGCGCCAGTTCCGGCACCGTCCGCATCGGTGACACCGACCTGACCACCCTGTCCGACAAGCAGATGACGCGCCTGCGGCGGGACCGGATCGGTTTCGTCTTCCAGGCGTTCAACTTGGTGCCGACGCTCACCGCGCTGGAGAACATCACGTTGCCGCTGGACATCGCCGGGCGCAAGGCCGATCAGGAGTGGCTGGACACGGTGCTGAAGCGGCTCGGGCTGGTCGATCGGCTCACCCATCGTCCCAGCGAGCTGTCCGGCGGCCAGCAGCAGCGGGTGGCCTGCGCCCGTGCCCTCGCGGGCAAGCCGGAGATCGTCTTCGGTGACGAGCCGACCGGCAATCTGGACTCGCGCGCCTCGGAGGAGGTGCTGTCGATCCTGCGCGCCGCGGTGGACGAGTTCCGGCAGACGGTCGTGATCGTCACCCACGAACCGCACGCGGCCGGGTTCGCCGACCGGGTGGTGTTCCTGGCCGACGGACGCATCGTCGACGAGATGCGCGATCCGACCTCCGACACCGTGCTCGACCGGATGAAAGCGTTGGAGCAGGCGTGACCGGGTCGGTGCGGAAGATTCGGGGGCGGGCGTGATGGCCGCGAGTCCGATGCGGAAGGTGGCGCTGCGCAATCTGGCCGCGCACAAAGTGCGGCTCGCGCTGACGCTGTTGTCGGTGGTGCTCGGCACCGCGTTCATCGCGGGCTCGTTCGTGTTCACCGACACGCTGCAGAGCACCTTCGACGGGATCTTCGCCGGCGAGGCGAAGGGCGTCGACGTCCGGGTGAGCCCGAAGGAGCGCCAAGCGCAGGGCATCCCGAACAATGTGGTGGACGAGCTGGTGAAGTACCCCGGCGTCCGCACCGTCGCGCCGAGCGTGAACGGACCGGTGGTCCTGCTCGATCCGGCGGGCAAGAAAGCCGTGCAGACCGGCGGGGCGCCTACGCTCGGCAAGTCGTATCTGCCGCCGGGGAAGGCCGTCGCGGAGCCGGAGAAGTTTCTGCAGGGCGTCCCGCCCGCCCGGTCCGGCGAGATCGCGCTCAACACCGGCGGCGCCGAGCGAGCCGGGCTGAAGGTCGGCGACCGCACCAAGATCCTCATCCCCTCCCAAGCCGATCCCATCGACGTGACCCTCACCGGGATCTACGAGGTGCCGTCCGACACCGGCGGTTTCATCGGGGTGCTGTTCGACGACACGCAGGCGCGCAAGCTGTTCACCGACGGACTGCACGTCGCCTACGTCGATCTCGCGGCCACCGGCATTCCCGGCGACGAACTGCGCGACAACCTGGCCGGTGAGCTGCCGGGCTACAAGGTGCAGAACGGCGACCAGGTGCGCGCGGACCTGAAGAAGGAAGTCTCCAACGCGCTCAACTTCATCAACTACTTCCTGCTCGCCTTCGGTGCGATCGCGCTGATCGTCGGCACGTTCATCATCTACAACACCTTCTCGATGATCGTCGCGCAGCGTTTGCGGGAGCTGGCGCTGCTGCGCGCGGTGGGCGCGAGCAGGCAGCAGGTCGGCCGGTCGGTGGTGGCCGAGGCGTTCGTCATCGGCTTGATCGGCAGCGTGATCGGCCTCGCGGGCGGCGTCGCGCTCGCGTTCGGATTGTCGGCGGTGCTGAACGCGTTCGACCTCGGATTGCCGACCGGATCGATGGCCGTGCGTCCACGCACCGTCGTGGTCGGACTGCTGGTCGGTCTCGTGGTGACGGTGGTGAGCGCCTACGCCCCCGCGCGCCGCGCCGCGCGGATCCCACCCGTGCAGGCCATGCGCGAGGAGTTCGCGTCCACCGGCGAGTCGCTGCGCTGGCGGACCGTCTCCGGTGTGGTGCTCGCCGTGCTCGGCGCGGGCTTCGTCGTGCTGGGTGCGCAGCGCACCGGCGGCACGGCGGCCGCCACGGTCGGGGTCGGCGCGCTCGGCCTGATCTTCGCGGTGCTGCTCGCCGCGCCCGCGCTGTCGCGGCCGGTGGTCGGCGGGCTCGGGGTGCTGGTGCGCCCGTTCGGGCCGATCGGCCGCATGGCGCGCAACAACGCGGCGCGCAATCCCCGCCGCACGGCCGCGACCGCGTTCGCGCTCACCCTAGGGCTGATGCTCGTCTCGGCGATCGGCATGCTGGGCGCCTCGGCGAAGGCCAGCGTCGGTGTGCTGGTGGACAAGGGTGTGCGAGCCGACTACGTGCTGGCCGGGCCGCAGTTGCTCGGCGTGCCGTTCGGTGCGGCCGACGCTGCCCGCACCGACGTGCCCGGAGTGCAGCAAGCGGTGGGGATGCGAGGTGCCGGCTTCAAGCTCGGCGACGAGCAGGTGTTCGCCACGTCGCCGGACGGGCCGCTGAACGGCGTGCTGAACTACGAGATCGTGCGCGGCAGCGACACGCTCGGCGCCCGCGACGTGCTCGTGTCGGAGGACGAGGCCGCCGACCGCGGGTGGAAGGTCGGCGACCAGGTGACCCCGACCAGCGTCGACGGCAAGAAGGTTCCGCTCACGGTGACCGGCCTGTACAAGAAGAACCCGCTGCTCGGTCCGATGGTGGTGTCGCAGACGGTCTACGACGAGGTGGTCCCGCTCAACTTCCGGACCAATTTCCTGGTGCTGATCAAGGCGCAGCCGGGCGCGAACCTCACCCAGATGCGCGCCGACCTGGAGCAGGCCACCGAGCGGTTCGTCGTGGTGCAGGTGCAGGACCGCGAGGAGTTCAAAGGCGCGCAGGGCAAGCAGATCAACACCCTGCTGGCCATCCTGTACGGTCTGCTCGCCTTGGCGGTGGTGATCGCCATCCTGGGCATCGTCAACACGCTCGCGTTGTCGGTGGTGGAGCGGCGCAGGGAGATCGGCATGCTGCGCGCGGTCGGTATGCAGCGCGCCCAGGTGCGCCGCACGATCTATCTGGAGTCGATGCTCATCGCGGTGTTCGGCGCGATCGTCGGCATGGTGCTCGGGCTCGGCCTCGGGGTCGGCTTCCTGCGCACGCTGCGCGACTTCGGCCTCGACCAGATCGCCATCCCGTGGAACCAGCTCGTGCTCGTCCTGGTCAGCTCGGCGGTCGTCGGGGTGCTGGCCGCCCTCTGGCCCGCGGTGCGCGCGGCGCGCACGCCGCCGCTCGCTGCCATCGCCGATCTCTGAGATACCGTGCGGCGCACAGATATTGTGCGCCGCACGGTGACGGATCGGCTTCAGAGCCGCGTCTCTCTCGCCGACGCACATGGACACACGGCGTCGGCGCTCTCTCCGGCGTGTCCGGCTGGGTCATCTTGCCCGGCGGATGAGCGCTCGTTGTCGCGTGCCGCCGGTGGGCGAAACCGTGGCAGCGTGACACGTCCCTCGAAGTCGGTGGACCGACGGCAGCACTCGAGTCAGGCTCAGAGGCGCCGCCCGGGTCAGGGGCGGCAGTGATCGCGAATTCGCTTGTGCTGTAAGCGAACTCGACCATCGACGCGCCGGTGTCTGTCCCGTCACATCCTGCTGAAGTTGTCCGTTTCGTAGTGCTAGTTTAAACGGAGGCTATCACTCCACTTAACTTTCGGTAACGGCCTGTTCAACGGGGAAGGAGGCCGCGCGATGGTCGCTGTGGACTTCGGGGGTCCGGGCGCCGGACTCGAGTTCGCACCGGGCGGAGTCGTCGAACGGGTGCGTGCGGCGGTGCGCGGTCGCGGCGGCGAGGCGCTCGGGCAGCTGCTCCTGATCACGGTGCTCTATCTCGGCTATCGCGCAGGGCGGCTGGTCACCGCCGATCACACCGGGCGCGCCATGGTCAACGCACACGGTCTGCTCGGCCTCGAGGAGCGGCTCGGCCTGCCGGACGAACAGCAGGTCCAGGCGTTGTTCCTGCACCGCGACTTTCTCGCGGTCCCGGCCAATTTCTACTACGCCGCGGCGCATTTCACGGTGGCCGCCGGGGTGCTGCTGTGGCTGTGGACGTTCCGGCCCGAGCACTATCGCTGGACCAGGAACCTCATGGCGGCCCTGACCGGAGCCGCGCTCCTGGTGCACATGCTGGTTCTGCTCGCGCCTCCGCGCATGCTGCCCGATCGTGGTTTCGTCGACCTGGCCGCGCTGTACGGCCAATCCGTCTACGGGGAGGCCGAGTCCGGCGGTCTTTCCAATCAGTTCGCGGCTATGCCGTCGCTGCACGTCGGCTGGGCGCTGCTGCTCGGTGTCGCCGTGGTCGCCGCGACTGGCACGCCGTGGCGCTGGCTCGCCCTGGCGCATCCGGCGCTGACCACGCTCGTCGTCGTGGGCACCGCCAACCACTACTGGCTGGACGCGATCGTCGCTGTCGGATTGCTGGCAGTGGCCGCGGCTCTGCATCCCTTCGTGGTACCCGCGGCGGCCACCGCCTGGGGCGTGATGGGTCCAGTTCGGCCGAAACCTGTTTCGACCTGAAAACCCTGCCGTCGCTCGTCGTTCAGGTCGTCTCCCTGGTGCAGGAGATCGCCGCCGGTCACACCGGCTGATCGGTTCCCGCAAGCCGCCCTTGGTGGAGGCCGTCAACCGGAAAGCGGGATCGGCCAGGAGTGCCGTCTTCTCGTACGGGAGCGCCGACTCAGTGGTGGGCCGCGTTGGCGTGCGACCAGGACTGGACGTCGCCTCGATCGAGGGCCACTGCCAGCAAGTCCGGGAATTTGTCGGGTGTGCAGGCGAAAGCCGGGATGCCCAGCGCGCCGAGGGCCGCGGCGTTGTCGTGATCGAAGGCGGGGGCGCCGTCGTCGGAGAGGGCGAGCAGCACGACGACCTGCACGCCGGCCTCCTGCATGGAGCGGACGCGGCGCAGCATCTCGTCGCGGATACCTCCCTCGTAGAGGTCGGAGATCAGGACGAACAACGTGTCGGCCGGGCGAGTGACCAGGGATTGGCAGTAGGCGAGGGCCCGATTGATGTCGGTGCCGCCGCCGAGTTGCGTGCCGAACAGCACGTCCACCGGGTCGTCGAGTTTGTCGGTGAGGTCGACGATCTCGGTGTCGAAGACCACCAGCGAGGTGCGCAGCGACCGCATCGAGGCCAGCACCGCGCCGAACACCGACGCGTACACCACGCTGGCGGCCATCGAACCGGACTGGTCGATGGCCAGCACCACGTCGCGCCGCACCGCCTGTGCCTTGCGGCCGTAGCCCACCAGCCGTTCGGGTACCACGGTGCGATGCTCGGGCAGGTAGGTGGCGAGGTTCTTGCGGATAGTGCGGTCCCAGTCGATATCGCGCAATTTCGGCCGGGTGACGCGAGCGGCGCGGTTCAGCGCACCGGAGACCGCGGTGACGGTGTGCGCCGCCACGCGCTGTTCGATCTCCCGCACCACCTTCTCCACCACCATGCGCGCGGTCGCCTTGGTGGTCTCGGGCATCACCCGGTTCAGGCTCAGCAACGTGCCGACCAAGTGCACGTCCGGCTCCACCGCCTCGAGTAGTTCCGGCTCCAGCAGCAACTGCGTGAGATCGAGTCGCTCCACGGCGTCGCGCTGCATGACCTCGACAACCGTCGCGGGGAAGTAGCTGCGAATGTCGCCGAGCCAGCGGGCCACGCGCGGCGCGGAACCTTGCAAACCACCGGTGCGCTTGCCGGGCGGAGTCTCGTCATCGGTGTTGTACAGCGCCGACAGCGCCCGGTCCATGGCCGCGTCCGCGCCGGAACCCAGCCCGCCGAGCCCTTCCTCCGCGGCCGCGCCGAGCACCAATCGCCAACGCCGGGAATGTGCTTCGACGCTCATATCGTGTCCTCGCCCCGCTGCCCGATCGCTCATATCGTGACCCCCAAGATCTCCGCCGCGGTGCGCACCGCGGCTGTGGCGCGGTCCGCGTCGATGTCCGCGACGGCCGACGCGGCGGCCACGGACCCGCCGTCGCGGACGGCCTGCCCGATCGCGCGGCGCTCACCCGATTCGAACGCGCCGAAGGTCCGGCGCAGCAGCGGCAACGTCTCGACGAACGTGTCGTCCCCGAGCCCGCGCAACCAATCGTCGATGAGCCGCAACAGCTCCCGATCGTGCACCAGCAGCAGGCCACGGCCGCCGAGGAACCCGTCGACCCACGCCGCCTTCGCCGCGGCGGTGGCGCCCACCGACAGGGCCGCGGACAGCCTGCGCGCGGATTCGGCGTCATCGATGCGGCCCGCGTCGGCGAGCAGGCGGACGGCTCGTCCCACGAGCGCGCCGTGCACGTCGTCGCGGTCGGCGACGCGGCGCAGGGCGGCCAGCCACTCGCCGGTGGCCCAGCCGTCGTCCCTGGTGTGGATCGCGGTGTGCGCCGCGTCCAGCAGGCCGCGCAGTTCGGTGGCGGCGTCGGTGTCCAATCCGGTGACCGCGGCGGACAAGCCCGCGCAGATGCGCACCAGCAGGCCATCGGCGACGTGGGCCAGCGCTTTGGTGTCGGTGCCGCGCACGTCGCCGTAGCGCAGTGTGCGGATCAGCCCGGGCAGCGCGGCGAGAAGGTGGGTGACGTCGTGGTCCAGCGCGGCGGTGGACTCCAGCCGGGCGATCAATCCGTTGGTGGCCCCGCCGAGGTCGGCGAGCAGCGCGACTTCCAATGCGGCGGTGAGGTCGCCGACGGAGCGGTCGGCGCGGCCCGCGGTGTCGAGGATCTTCGCTTCCGCCGCGGTGCGGATGGTGGTGCCCCAGCGCGAGGCCTCGATGATCGAGATCGCGTACTCGGGATGCCACCGCAGCGTCCAGGTTTCCCGGAAGGTGCCGGTGCTGCGCACCTCGCTGGTGGTGAGCGTGCCCCAGTCGATGCCGAGCACCCGCAGCCGGTGCAGCAGGCGCGATCGCTCGACCTCGCGTTCCTTACGCAGATCCAGGTCGACGGTGCGGGCCGACGGCTCCTGCTTCATCCGCAGCGACCGGATGGTGGCCCGCAGGTCCGCGTCCAGCGGCACGGTCGGCGTCTGCTCGGGAACGGCGCCGAGTGCCTCGCCGACGACGAGTTCGCCGATCACCAACCGCAGCATCGTCTCGTCTCCGCCGCACAGCACCGACCGCGTAGCCTCGGTGACCTCCGACAACCCGGCGAGCGGGCGGCCGCGCAGCGCGGCGAGTGTGTCGGCGAGCCGGACCGCCTCGATGACGTGCGCGCTGGAGACGGGCAGGTCGTGGGCGCGCAGCACACCGGCGACCTTGGTCAGCCAGCGGGCGATCGGTCGTTCGGTCTCGGTGAACAGGTGGTGATACCACCCCGGCGAGGTGACGCCCGCGCCGTAGCCGGAGGTGGTGGACAACCGTGAATGTGTCCACGGCACCCAGGTGAGCCGGGCTTTGGTCTTCGGCAGCCCTTTGAGCAACCGGGCGTCGGGTGCGGCGGGCCCGAGCGCGCCGGTGAGCGCGGGCGCATGCCACGCACCGCATACCACCGCCAGTCGTGTCGCTCCGTCCTTCAGAGCTTTGCGCATGGTTTGGCGCATATAGGCTTCGCGCCGCAGCGTGTGGGCGTCGACCACGAGGGGCTCGGGTGGTGATTCGCGCACGGGGGATTCGGCGACCGCCTCCGCGACCGAATCGAGCTCCGGCTCATCCGCGGGGCCGCTGTCCGGCGTCACGTCGCCTTGCCGCGCGGTGTGTTCGGCGGATTCCCGCAGCGCGCCCATCGCCTCGGTGATCGGGTCGAACGCGTCGGCGTCGGGCACGGATTCGACGACGGCGTCCCACCAGCGTTCGGCGTCGTCGTAGCCGCCGGCCTCGGCGAGCGCGGCGAGGGGATCGAAGCGGTCGCCGGGTTCGTCCTCGGTGGCGAGCACTGTCGACGCGGGCAGGTCGCAGAATCGCACGGGCACGTCGTGGTCCACGGCGTACCGCAATGCCTGCCATTCGGGGGAGAACACCGCGTACGGCCAGAACGCGGCTTTGGCGGGTGCGTCGGGAACATACGCCAGCAGCGCGACCGGCGGCGTCATCCCCTCGGCCGCGACGTAGCCCACCAGAGGATCGGCGTCCGAGGGCCCCTCGATGAGAATCAGGTCGGGGCGGAACGCCGTCAGCGCAAGCCGCAGCGAGCGCGCCGACCCGGGACCATGGTGGCGGATGCCGAAAACCCTGGTCACCGGGGCGAATTCGGCGGGAGAGGTCACCCGGTGACCTCCCGGCAGGCGCGGTAGAAATCCGCCCAGTCGGGCCGCTCGCGGACCACGGCCTCCAGGTACTCGGTCCACACCACCGCGTCGGCCACCGGGTCCTTGATCACCGAACCGAGCACCGCGCCCGCGATGTCCGAGGCGCGCAGCACGCCGTCGCCGAAGTGCGCCGAGAGCGCGATGCCGTTGGTGATCACCGAGATCGCCTCGGCTGTGGACAGCGTCCCGGACGGCGACTTGAGCTTGGTGCGGCCGTCGGCGGTGCTGCCCGAACGCAGTTCGCGGAAGACCCGCACCACTCGCCGCACCTCCTCGGCCGCCGCGGGCACGGTGGGCAGTTCCAGCGCGGAGCCGAGCTGCTCGACCCGCCTGCTGACGATGGCGACCTCCTCGTCCTCGCTCGCGGGTAGCGGCAGCACCACCGTGTTGAAGCGGCGGCGCAACGCGGAGGACAGTTCGTTCACCCCGCGGTCGCGGTCGTTGGCGGTGGCGATGACGTTGAAGCCCTTGGCCGCCTGCACTTCGCGGCCGAGTTCGGGCACCGGCAGGGTCTTCTCGGACAGGATGGTGATCAGCGCGTCCTGCACGTCCGAGGGGATGCGGGTGAGTTCTTCGATCCGGGCGATGGAACCCGTCCGCATGGCGTTGAGCACCGGCGAGGGCACCAGCGCAGCGTCGCTCGGTCCTTCGGCGAGCAACCGCGCGTAGTTCCAGCCGTAGCGGATCGCCTCCTCGGCGGTGCCCGAGGTGCCCTGCACCAGCAGCGTCGAGGAGCCGCTGATGGCAGCGGAAAGATGTTCCGAGACCCAGGTTTTGGCGGTGCCCGGCACGCCGAGCAGCAGCAGCGCCCGGTCGGTGGCCAGCGTCGCGACCGCCACTTCCATCAGCCTGCGCGGGCCCACGTACTTCGGGGTGATCACGGTGCCGTCGCCGAGGGTGCCGCCGAGCAGGTAGGTGACCACCGCCCAGGGCGACAATCGCCACGAGGGCGGGCGGGTCCGATCGTCGGCGGCGGCGAGGGCGCGCAGTTCGTCGGCGTACGCCTGCTCGGCGTGCGGACGAAGCAGGGCCGGTGTGGGGTCGGTGGTCGTCACTGCAACTCCTCGAGCATCATCGAGCGGTGGTTGAGGTCGTGGGCGAGCTGGTCGAAGGCGTGCTCCCAGGCGGGATCGTCGCATCGGCGGGCCACCGCGGACAGGCTGCCCGCGGCGGCTATCGGGAGGTGGACGGCGGCCGTGGCGAGCAGCGACCGGTGCGCGTTCGGCGACGCGCCGTGCGTCTCGGGGCGACGCGCCGCCGCCCGCGCCCGTTCGAAGAGCAGCAGGACGACGTGCTGGGCGAGCGCTTCCGGCCACGGATGGCCCATCGCAGGCAGCAGCGCCTCGATCTCCGAGAGCCACGAGCCGTCCAGCCGCACCAGGTGCGCGGTCCGGTCCGGCAGCGGCAGCAGCGCGAACAGCTCGCGCCTGCGTAACATCGCCAGGTCGGTGGGGACACCGGCTTCGAACAGCGCCCGCGCCCAGGCCGAATCGCGCTGGGCCAGTGCGGCGTCCACCCAGCCGTCGAAGACCGGCTGGCGGAACCGGTCCTCGATGGTGGCGCGGACCGCCTGCTGCGGCGTGCCCAGCACACCGGTCCAGTGCGTCAGCGCAGTCGCGGCCACCACCTGCCGCAGCCGCGCCGCGGACACGTCGGGCGCGCCGTTCCAGCGGTAGGCGAATTCGGATGTGCGATCGGTGATTCCGTCGCGCTGCGCGGCGGCGTCGAGCGTGTCCGGAAGGGCGAGAACAACGTGTGTGTGCAGCATCCGGTGCTCGGCGCGCAGCCACGCGCTCGCCCGGGCGCGCATGCGCAGGCTGAACGCCGATTCCGGGAGCCGCGCGAGCAGTCCGGCGGCGGTGCGGCGCACGTCGGCCCGCCGGTCGTCCAGCGCCGTTTCCAGCAGGGGCTCGTCGTCGGGCCCGAGTCCGTCGGCGAGCACGGCCAGCAGTTCGGCCTTCAGTGGCCCGGTTTCCTTCGGCCACGCCGCGTTGAGCGTCGTCCTGGCCGCCTCGGCGTCGTCGCGCCGGAGGGCGGCGAGCCAGTCGCGCCGCTCGGCGGGCTGACCGAACAGCCAGGTGTCCGCGGAGCGTTCGGACGCGGGCGACGGCTGCCGCACCAGGTCGCGCCAGTCCGGATGCCGGGCCGCCAGCCAGCTGCCCCGAGTGCCCGCCAGGCGCAGCAGCGGCTCCCGCGAGGTGGCGTTGATCTTCGCGTGCTCGAGCAGTTGCTCGCACAGCGCGTCCGGGGCCCGATAGTCGTGCGGCGCTGCCGCGTCGAACCATTCGGGAAGGAATGCCGAGCGCTCCCGCAGCATGCGGGCCAAGCGTGCGGCTGCCGGGCGCGGCAACAACGGGCGCGGGTCATCGGCCGCCGGTTCCGGCGCCGCCGCGGTGGCGGGCGCGACACCGCCCCGGCGGAACAGGTCGTGCAGCGCCGCGGATTCGAGCAGCCGCAACGCGGGGTCACTCGGCAATCGCTCGGCAGCGCGCGCGATCGGGGGCGCCAACCCGGTGAGGTCCGGGGACCGGCGCGCGGTGCCCAGCAGCGCGACGGAGGTGAGATCCGCGCTCGCGGACGACCCGGCGGGCGGACGGGACGCGTCGAGGCCGAAGGTTTCGGTGGGCGTCAGGTCGGTCACCTCGCCGGCGGTGAACACCGAAATCGGCGCCAACCCGTCGGGGCTCCACTCGCCGACCACGGTCACGGGGTGACCGCCGGAGACGGCCATCAGCGTCCACGGCTGTTCGCCCGGCCGGATCGGCAGCGCCGTGCCGTCGGATTCGGTGACGTACCAACCCTGTTCGGTCCGGGTGGGCACCACGCGGGCCAGCAGCATCGGCCACGAACGCAGCCACGGATCGGCGCCCAGCGCGGTCGCGTGCGCGCCCAGCGCGGCGGCGATCGTGGCGGCCCGGCCGGCTTCGGCGGGCAGTGTGGTGAAGGGTTCGGCGGCGCCGTGCCGTTCACCCCACAGTGCTCGCAGCGGTGCGGCGCCCGGATAGAAATGCAGCTCGGCGTCGGCCAGTTGCCCGAGCGCGGGAACGTCGGCCGGGAAGCCGGGTGAACCGAAGGAATGATCGACCACCAGCGCCCAGCGCCCGGTTTCCCGCCCGTACAGCCACGCGCGCCGGGTGTAGAGGCGTTCTTCCTCGGTGACCCGCAGGCCGCACACCATCCATCGGTCCCGGACCGCGGCTTCGGCGCGCACCGCCTCGGCCGGGCTGGGGTATCCGACGTGCGTTCGGATGCTGGCGCGCAGAGCGGGCGGCACCGCGTCGAGCTGCCGGTGTGCGGCGATCAGCAGGTGCATCCGCGCGTATTCCCGCAGCACCACGTCGGGCCAGTCGGTTCTGGTGGCCACGGCTGCCGGGAGCCTGCGCAAGGCGGAGGCGAGCCCAGGGGCCTGCGCGTCGACCATCCTGGCGGCGACGGCCTCGAAGGCGCGATAGGAGCGATCGGCCTGCGCGAGCCCGGTGCGCACCTGATCACCGAGCCAGACGTCGAGTTCCTCCAGCCCCGCGGTCACTCGTACCCGCCGCTGTTCGGCGGTGGCCGGGTTCGGGGTGCGGGCGCGGTCGGCGGTCGCGGCGCGCGCCGCACGTCCGCCGATCCACGACGCCGCGTAGTCCGCGGTTTCCGCGGCCACGGCGACCTCGCCCGCGGCCCAGCGCAGCAACAGCGACAGTGCGTGCTTGCAGGGGAACTTGCGGCTCGGGCACGAACACCGGTACGCCGGACCGGACAGGTCGACGATCGTCTGGTACGGCGTGGCCCCGCTGCCCTGGCACCGACCCCACAGCGCCGCGCCGTGTTGCCCGCTCTCCTGCCAGCGGCTCACCAGCTTGCGCGCCGCCGACAGCGAACTCGCGTCCGGCGCCAACGCCGTGACCTGGTCTTCGGTCCACGGCGTCGTCATCGCGCGGCTCCGGCTCGGTGGTGCCTCATCGCTTCCTTCGTTGCTCGGTTGACCGGATTTCTACCCCAGCGCACCGACAAGTGCCGCCGCCGGTGCCGCGCCGGGAACGGAACCGCTTGCCCCGGCGTCACATTCGCCGATCGAACGATCTTGCGCCGATCGGGGCGTTCTGGCATTCTGTCCTGTTCGGCTCGACCGAGCCACCCGGAACGGGTGTCGACACCATCGAGGCTGCCCGCCGGGGTTGGCGCGAGGGGTGGACATCGAGACGCGGCGCAGGCGTTTCGATGACCATATTTCCATCCCCGCGGGCAGATTCGCATGGGCGCGGTGTGCGATTCGAACGTGATCGGGTAGCGTTTCGCACAGCTTCGACAAGGCGCCGCGCACGGGGTTGGAGGAGTGCGCGGCTCGATGGTGGAGGGGATTTCGCATGCGCCTGGATCCCGACGCTGTCCAGGCCGCCGGATCAGCGGACGCCACGCCCCGGCTCTCGGAGGTGGTGACCCGGCGCCTCGCGGAGGACCCGGCGGTCACGCCCTCGGTCAGCCGGACCGTCCTGCGCGCCCTCGGCGCCGCCGAATCCGATGACGCGACAACGACATTCGATCACTCCGGGATCTTCCTCAGCGCCATCCGGGTGTGCGGTTTCCGCGGCATCGGTCCGGAGACGACGCTCCAACTGCCGCCCGGGCCGGGTCTCACGCTCGTGGTCGGTCGCAACGGCAGCGGTAAATCCAGCTTCGCCGAGGCCGCCGAATTGGCCCTGACCGGCGGTAATCGCCGCTGGGACGGCCGATCGGCGGCCTGGCGGGAAGGCTGGCGCAACCTGCACGAGGGCGCGGCCGCCCGCATCGAGCTGGAGCTGCTCACCGCGGGCGACGCGCCCCGGCTCACCATCACCAAGGTATGGGCGCCCGACGCGGATCTGTCGGACGCGCACTGGACCCAGCGGTATCCGCCCGCGCCGCCGAGCGTATTCGACACCGACCGCTGGGCGGCACAGCTCGAGCTCTACCGCCCGTTCCTTTCCTACAGCGAGCTCGGCGCGCTGGTGGACGGGAAGCCGAGCGACCTGTTCGACGCGCTGCACCAACTGCTCGGGCTCGACGAGCTCACCCTGGCGCAGGAGCGGATCCGGATGCGCAGGCTGCAACTGGAACGCGCCGTGCGGGATTCGCGGCAGGAACGGCTGGAACTGCTGGAGCTGCTGGCCTCGGTGGCCGACGACCGCGCGGTCCGGGTGGCCGGGCTGCTGCGGCCCGCCCAGCCGGATCTGGCGGCCGTGGGCCGTGAAGTGCTGGGCGTGGTGGACGACCCGGCCGGACCGGACGGCCTGCGCGCGATCGTGCGGCTCGCGCTGCCCGACGACGCCGAAGTGGAAGCCGTGGCGTCCCGGCTCGAGGCGTGCGGCGACGCTCTCGCGCAGGGCGCCACCGCCGACGCCGAAGCCGATCTGCGCCTGCTCGGCCTGCTGCGCAAAGCGCGCGAGCACCAGGCGGCGAGTGGAACCTGCCCGTGCCCGATATGCGGGCGCGGCGCACTCGACGAGGCGTGGGTGCGCGAGACCGACGCGGCCATCGAGCAGCTGGCCGCCCGGGTGGACGCGCTCACCACCGCCCGCATCGAGCTCGGCAACGCCGTGCGGGCCGCGCGGGCGCTTCCCGACCTGGTTCCCGCCGAACTGGATTTCGATCCGCGCAATCCTCCGTCGGTGGACACCACGGCGGTGCGCGGGGCTTGGGCCGACTGGGCCGCGCTCACCACCGCCGAATACACCCCTGAACTGCCCGAACGTCTGCGCGTCGCGCACGCGCGGCTGGTCGACGAACTCGACCTGCTGCAGCAGGGCACCCGCAAGGAACTCGACCGCTTGGACGAGGTGTGGACGCCTTTGGTGCCGCGGATCGTGGCCTGGCTGGACGGCGCGCGCGAGGTGGCCGCGCACGCGGCGGAACTGCGCACGGTGAAGAGGGCCGAGGACTGGCTGAAGTCGGCCACCGCTGGGCTGCGCGGTGAACGCATGACGCCGCTGGAAACGACGGCCCGCTGGGTCTGGCGCACGCTGCGGCAGCAGAGCAACGTCGAGTTGGGCGCGATCCGCCTGCAGGGCAACGCGGGCACCGCACGCCGCGTCCTGCTGGACGTGACCGTGGACGAGGTGGACGGCGCCGCATTGGGTGTGATGAGCCAAGGCGAGTTGCACGCGCTGGGGCTGTCGCTGTTCCTGCCGCGAGCGACGGTGGAGGAGAGCCCGTTCCGCTTCGTCATGATCGACGACCCGGTGCAGGCGATGGACCCGGCCAAAGTGGACGGCTTGGCACAAGTGCTCGCCACGGTCGCCTGGACGCGTCAGGTGGTGGTGTTCACCC
Organism: Nocardia gipuzkoensis; assembly: GCF_021183645.1. NCBI lineage: Bacteria > Bacillati > Actinomycetota > Actinomycetes > Mycobacteriales > Nocardiaceae > Nocardia > Nocardia gipuzkoensis. Next base: position 4,359,129 of record NZ_CP089225.1, read on the forward strand.
ACGACGAGCGCCTCGCCGAGGCGGTGCGGCGGATGCAGCTCGACGCCACCGTGCTCGAGGTGCAGCGCCGCGACCGCTCGGTGGTCGAGGTGCGGGTCTCCAGCGATCCCATCCGCCGCTATCTGGACGACGCGCGCGCCTTGGTGCGCACCCCCCAGTTGCCCGCGGCGATCGCCGACGAACTCGTTGCCACGTGCTGCCGCTCGGCGGTGGAGGCGGCCAGTCTGGCCAGGGCGCGGCGCACCCTGCTCGCCGCGGGCATGAACCACAACGAGGTGGAACGCCACATCGATGCCGCGCACTCCACCAGGGCGAAGGTGGCGCTGGCGGTGTTCGGGGTCGGCAGCAAGGTCGACGACCTGAACAAGAACCTCATCGCGCGGGAAGGACGGTGGGTGGTGGACGCCCTGCGCGACGCCACGGCGGGCGCGCACGTGCCGATCGGGCGCGACATGCGCGAGCTGATCGGTGAGACGGAGAAGTTCGTCGCGTGGCTGGTTCGGTGAGGCGCCGATGAGCGGGCGGCGCCGGCCGGTCGGCGCGCGCCGCGGACCCGCGGAGGGCGGCCGCGGTCCCCGGCACGGGCAGCGGCGGAAGGACGGTGGGCACCGGCCGCGGGCGAATCGGCCGTCGGTCGCCGAGCGGCTGGAGACCGTCGATCTGCTGCTCGGCGGATCGGTGACCGACGCGGGCGGATTGTGGTCGCGGGCGACCGCCTGGATTCTGCGGATAGCCCTGGAACAGGCCGTGGACGATCTGTGGCTGCGGCTGGCGCCCGCGCTGATCCGCTGCCCGATGCGGGCGCAGCTGATCGCGCTGCGCGCCTTCGCGGGGCCGGAAGTGGCGGCGCGCGTGGCGGTGCTCTGGGCCGCCCTCTCGCGCGCCGCCCACCACCACGACTACGAACTCGCGCCGAGCGTCACCGATCTGCGGCGCTGGCGCGAGCAGACGGTCGCCTTGGCCGCGGACCTGGCGGCGGTGGACGCGCACCGTTGACGCTCGGCGATCGCGCGCACCTGGTTGCGGGTGTGCGACGAGGGTCGACCCGGCGATCCCGCACGATGATTCGGCGGCAAGATGCGAGGGCATGAGCCGGGCCGGGCCCGAGGTGGCACGGCACGTGGTTCCTCGGTCTACCTGTAACGGGCGGGCACCGGTGACCAGGATCGACCCCCGCGGCGGAGCGTGCCCACGGTGTGCTGTGCTCCGTGTGGAGCCGCGACGGCGGCGGCTCTCGGGTTTGCCCGAGGCAGTGCGACACGGCGATCATGAGGGGCCCGGCCGAGCACGGACGGGATGGCAGACCGGCTCCTACCGGAGGTGGTCGCACAGCACGACCACGACGGGTCGCGCTCGTGCCGGAGAGGAGACAGCGTGAGCGGAGCACGACGGTGCCCGTGCGGGCGCGGTGACGCATACGACGAGTGCTGTGGCCCGGTGCTGCGCGGCGAGCGTCCGGCCGCGACCGCCGAAGCGCTGATGCGGTCGCGCTACACCGCGTTCGCGGTGGGCGACGCCGACTACCTGCTGCGTTCCTGGCACCCGCGCACCCGCCCACGCGAGCTGGCCCTCGATCCGGCGCAGCGCTGGCTGTTCCTGGAGATCACCCGGACCGACCGCGGTGGACTGTTCGACGAGACCGGCACGGTGGAGTTCGTCGCGCACTACCGGGACGCGGACGGCCGCGGCGCACTGCATGAGATCAGCAGATTCGCCCGGTCCGACGGCGCCTGGGTGTACCTGGACGGCACGCACGACGCCTGACCGGTAGCGTCGACGGGCATGGCACGCGTCGCGATCGAGTACTGCACCCAATGCCGCTGGTTGCTGCGGGCGAGCTGGATGGCGCAGGAACTGCTCAGCACGTTCGCCACCGACCTGGACGAAGTCGCGCTCGTCCCGGGTTCGGGCGGGATCTACCGGATCACCGTCGACGGCGAACAGATCTGGGAGCGCAAGGCCGACGGCGGATTTCCCGACATCGCGGTGCTGAAGCAGCGGGTGCGCGACCGGGTCGCCCCCGAGCGCGACCTCGGCCACGTCGACCGGCGCGACTGAGACCACACCGGCCGGACCAGGTCATCCGCAGCAGCCGCCACCACAGCAGCCGCCGCCGGCCGGGGGCGCGGCGGAACTCGGCGCGGGCGCGCTTCCGCCACCCCGGGAGACGGTGGCGAAGGTGGTCAGCAACTTGACCGTGTCGTCGTGGCCGGTCGGGCAGGTCGCGGGCGCCGACGCCTCCGCCATCGGACGGGTCACCTCGAACGTGTCGCCGCAGCTGCGGCACCGGTAGCTGTAACTCGGCATCCGCTCAGTTTAGGTCCTCCGCCCCGATACGTTCGGATCGCACTGCGCCGAAATCTTCGCACCCGCGCGCCGCGTCCGTACCGTGACGGGGCAGCGCGGCGCTGAAGAGGTGGTGCTGTTCGTCGGGAACGTGATCGACGTGGACCGTCGCCGTGCACGGGCAGGTGCATTACGGACCGAGGTCGGGTGCGGGTTCGATCGAGACGCTGCTCGGCCTCGGCGCGGGGAAAAGCGCTGGACAGCTGCCGGTTTCGTCGCTCAACGACTCCTACTCCGATCATGCGCTGCTCACGCGCTGCGGTGCGGCCTCGACGATGCCGGACCTGGTGGCGGCCGCTGCCGACGGGGCGCCCGTGCGCGGCCTGTTCCTGGAGCGCGCCCGCGTGCTGTGCCGGGTCGTCGCGGCACTGATCGATCTGCTCGACCCCGAATCGGTGGTGATAGTGGACCGGGGCCGTCACGTCGCCGGTGTGTGGGAGGCGTATCTCACTGCGGTGCGCGAGCATTGGCGGCGCGGGCAGTGGGCGCGCACGAGATGATCGCCGCGCTGGAGCACGGGTACTACCAGCCGATCGGCGACCACGGGCGCAGTATGTCGGCGGGCCAGCGCCAGCTGCTCGCTCTGGCCAGGGCACAGTCGTCGCCCATCGCCTCGCCACCGCCGCGGATCTCATCGCGGTGGTCGGCCAGGGGCGGCTGCTGCAGACGGGCACGCACGCGGAGCTGCTCGCCGAGGACGGGCCGTACCACAGGTTGTGGGCCGCGTATGTCGGCGACGGCCCGGCGTCGGTAGCGGACCGGCAATCGGAGGCCGCCACCTGATCCTGCTGCACGGCTCCGTCGGGACCCCGGCAGCATCTTTTCCGCTATCAGGGGGAGCACGGGACGATCGCGGCCACCGTGACCGATTCGACACCGGACCCCTGGGCAGGGGCCTGAACAGCGGATGAATAGCATCCGACGCAGCAATGTCTCGGCATCGAAACGTTGCCGTACTGATCTTCGACGTACTCTCGAAAAAGAAGTATGAGGAGGTCTGCGATGCGCGCTCAGTTCTCCGAGGCGGTGCCCGGTCCGGACGGTTTCGCCGAGCCCATCGCGCGAACGGCTTACGGCGACGTGCGCGGCCTGCGCGAAGGTTCGATTTCCGTCTGGCGCAGCATCCCGTACGCGACGGCGCCCGCCGGTCCGGCCCGGTTCGCCCCACCCGAGCCCCCGCAGCCCTGGGACGGAGTGCGCGACTGCACCTCTTACGGGCAGATCGCGCCGCAGACAATGGGCACGATGGTCCCCATCGACTCGGGCCTGACCATGGGCGAGGACTGTCTCTGGCTCAACGTGTGGTCACCGCGGTCCGAGACCGGCGATCCCGCCCGCGTCCCGGACGCCGAGCCGCGCCCGGTGCTGGTCTGGCTGCACGGCGGAGCGTACTGCCTCGGCACCGCCGCGCAGCAGATCTACGACGGGCGCAAGCTGGCCGCGACCGGCGACGTCGTGGTCGTGGGGGTGAACTACCGGCTCGGCGCGCTCGGCTTCCTCGACCTGTCCTCGCTCGGCGACGACTTCGCGCCGAACCTCGGCCTGCACGACCAGATCGCCGCTCTGGAATGGGTGCGCGACAACGTCGCCGCGTTCGGCGGCGATCCCGGCAACGTCACGCTGTTCGGCGAGTCCTCCGGCGCGGGTTGCGTCACCGCGCTGCTCGCCGCCCCCCGCGCCGCCGGGCTGTTCCACAAGGCGATCGCGCAGAGCCCACCCGCGACCACGGTGTTCGGGCCGGAGCGGGCGGCCACGGTGGCGCAGCGATTCCTCGAGCTGATCGAACTGCCCGCGACCAGGGCCAAAGAACTGCTGGAATGCCCGATCGAGCGGATCATCGCGGCGGCAGGCGTCCTGCTGGACGAGATTCCGCTGAAGGAGCCGGGCAGGCTGGCGGCCGCGCCCGTGGTGGACGGCGATCTGCTGCCGACCTACCCGATCGACCGGTTCCAGCGGGGACGCACCCACCGGGTGCCGCTGATCATCGGCACCAACAAGGACGAGGCGTCGCTGTTCCGGCTGCTGCGCTCGCCGATCATGCCGGTGACCCCGGACGCGGTGAACGCGATGCTGCGGGACGTCGCGGCGGGGCACCCGGAGATGTCCGCGCAGCGCATCGCCGAGATCACCTCCGCCTATCCCGATCTGAAGAAGGCCCGCGGAGCGCTGGCGATGTCCACCGACGCGGCGTTCCGGATGCCGGCGCACTGGGTGGCCGACGGTCATGCCGCGCACTCGCCGACCTGGATGTACCGCTTCGACTACGCCACCCCGATGCTGCGGGCGGCCCGGGTCGGCGCGGGTCACGCCACCGAATTGCCCTACGTCTTCGGCAATTTCGGCACGCTCAACCTCGACCCGACCTTCTGGCTCGGTGGTCGCAGAGCGGCCATGGAGGTCTCCGGCCGGATGATCCGCCGCTGGCTGGCGTTCGCCGCCCATGGCGTCCCCGCCGCCCTCGACGGCTCCAAGCACTGGCCGCCCTACCGCCTCGCCGCCCGCGCCACCCTGCTCATCGACAGCGTCGATCGAGTGGTCGACGACCCGGACCGTGACCTGCACACTGCCTGGGGCCAACAGGCTGTCGGTTTCTCCTAGGGGCGCTGTTCGACCCGGCCGGTGCCGCCACCGACTTGAACACTCGTGTCGGCGCGGTCGGTGGCGCCGGAAGCAAGCCCCCCGCCGACCATGCGGATGTGTCGATGACCTCCGGATCTTCGTGCGCGGGGGCGAGCGGGACGCGCCTCAGACGTCGGTCGAGAAGCGAATGCCGCCGTCGGGGATCTCCACGCCGGGCCACACGCGCGCCCCGCGCAGGAGTTCGCAGCGGGCGCCGATGTTCGCCCCGTCTCCGATGACGCCGTCACGGACGAGCGCGCGCGGGCCGATGCGCGCGCCGAAGCCGATGATGGTGCGCTCGACCGTGGCCCCCGCCTCGATCACCGCGCCGTCGAAGACGACCGCGCCGTCCAAGCGCGCGCCCGCGCCGATCTCGGCGCCGCGGCCGACCACCGTGCCGCCGATCAGCAGCGCTCCCGGTGCGACGCCCGCACCAGGATGGACCAGCGATTCGCCACGCTGACCGGGCAGGGCCGGGGAGGGCGCGATGCCGCGGACCAGGTCGGCGGAGCCGCGGACGAAGTCCTCGGGAGTGCCCATGTCGCGCCAGTACGAAGCGTCGACGTAACCCTGGACGCGGGCGCCCTCGGTCAGCAGCGCCGGGAACACCTCACGCTCCACCGACACCGGACGCCCGGCCGGGATCTTCTCGATGTACTCGCGGCGGAAGACGTAGCACCCGGCATTGATCTGGTCGGTCGGCGGGTCCTGGGTCTTCTCCAGGAACGCGGTGACCCGGCCGTTCTCGTCGGTGGGCACACAGCCGAACGCGCGTGGGTCGCTGACCCGCACCAGGTGCAGCGTCACGTCGGCACGGGTCGACTCGTGGGTGTCGAGCACCGCGCCGAGGTCGGTGCCGCCGAGCACGTCGCCGTTGAACACCATCACGTTGTCCGCGCGCAGCTTGGGCAGCACGTTGCGGATGGCGCCGCCGGTGCCGAGCGGCTCGGTCTCGGTGACGTACTCGATCTCCAGGCCGAGGTCCGAGCCGTCGCCGAAGTGCTCCTCGAACACTTCGGCCTTGAACGACGTGCCCAGCACCACATGGGTGATCCCGGCCTCCGCGATGCGGGCGAGCAGGTGGGTCAGGAACGGCAGCCCGGCCGTCGGCAGCATCGGCTTGGGCGCCGAAAGGGTCAGCGGCCGCAGCCGCGTGCCCTGCCCGCCGACCAGGATCACCGCGTCGGTGCCTGTATTTCCTGCCATCAAGCTCCCCTGTTCACAAGGTCGTACTCGCCGCCGCCGCTATCCGGCGTCGCGCGCCTGCTGGCGCAGGGCAGATCGAACCGCAATCCGCGAGCGGATCGCAAGTCCGGCCCGCAGTGCCAGCCGCAGCGGAGCCTGCCACCAGTGCGGATGCCGGTCGGCCTGGAACCGGTAGGCGCTGGCGTGATGGGCGGGCAGCATCACCTCGGGATGGCGGCCCGCCGCGTGCCCCTTGGCATGGGTGACCTCGGCGTCCGGCACGAACACGTTGTGCCAGCCCGCCTTGCCCATCCGGTCGCCGAAGTCGACGTCCTCCATGTACATGAAGTACCGCGAATCGAAGCCGTCGATCGAGTCGAACGCCGCGCGCCGCACCAGCAGGCACGACCCTGACAGCCAGCCGACGGCCCGTTCGGAGATCTCCTCGTTCTCCTGCCGGTACCGGCGGGTCCACGGGTTGGACTTCCACACCGTGCCGAGGATCGCGTGCCCGGCGCCGTCGAGCAGGCCGGGCACCCGGCGGGCCGACGGGTACACGCTGCCGTCCGGCTCGAGCACCAGCGGCCCGAGCGCACCCGCGCGCGGCCAGCGCTTGGCGGCGGCGAGCAGTGTGTCGATCGAATCGGTGCCCCAGCGGATGTCCGGGTTGGCGATCACGACGAACTCGATGCCCGGATCGATCTCCGCGACCGCCCGGTTGATGGCGCCGCCGTAGCCGATGTTGCCGCCGGTGCGCAGCAGCCGCACGTGCGAATTGGCCTCGGCGACCAGCTCCGGCACACCGTCCACCGACCCGTTGTCGGCGAGGATCACCTGGGGTTTCTCCGAGGTGGCCCCAGCGAGGGTGGTGATGAAGTGCTCGAGGTGCTCACCCGGGGAGTAGGTCACCGTGACGACGGCCAGCCCGGTGGGCGCGGCGGAATCGGAATCACTCACGGCAGCCAACTCTAGTGGGCGCGACCGAACGTCGTCTGTCGATAGGCCGTGCACGGCCGCGGTGGGAGTGGAGGTACGCCGATTGGGTGCTGTCGGACACGGTCTGTCGGTGGTCCGCGCACGGCCGCAGGACGCCTTGAAGGTGCTGCCGGACGTCGTCGGTGGTGGTCCGCGTACGGCCGTAGTGATGGCGCAGGTACGCCTTGAAGGTGCTGCCGGACGTCGTCGGTGGTGGTCCGCGTACGGCCGTAGTGATGGCGCAGGTACGCCTTGAAGGTGCTGCCGGACGTCGTCGGTGGTGGTCCGCGCACGGCCGTGGCGAAGGCGCAGGTACGCCGCGGAGGTGCTGTCGGACGCCGTCTGTCCGGAGGTTGGCGCACGGCCGCGGCGAAGCCGGAGGTGCGCCTAGTCGGCCCGTCGCGCCAGCGCGTCCCCCAGCGCGGTCCGCCAATCACGCAGTGGCCGCAGCCCGGCATCGTTCCACGCCCGCGGCGACAACACCGAATATGCCGGGCGCCGTGCGGGTCTGGGGAACGCGGAGGAATCGCACGGGCGGACGCGCTCGGGATCGGCGCCGACACCCGCGAACACCGCGCGGGCGAGCTCGAATCGACTGGCCCGCCCGGCATTGGTGGCGTGCAGCACGCGCGGGGCGTCCGGCCGGCCCGCCAGTTCCAGCAGCGCGGCGGCCAGATCGGCGGCATAGGTGGGCGAGCCGACCTCGTCGTCGACCACGTCCACGGTGTCGCGTTCCCGCTCCAGCCGCAGCATGGTCGCGACGAAATCGCTGCCGCGCCCGGTGTATACCCACGCGGTGCGCACCACGTGCGCGTCCGGGCAGCCGCTCAGCACCGCCTGTTCGCCCGCGAGCTTGGATTCCCCGTAGACGGTGGTCGGTCCGGTCACATCGGCGGTGTCGTACGGCCGATCCTGGGTACCAGGAAAGACGTAATCGGTGGACAGATGGATCAGCCGGGCACCGAGGTCGGCGCAGACCTCGGCGAGCACGGCCGGTCCGGTGGCGTTGCCCGCGTACGCCGCCTCGGTTTCGGTTTCGGCCTGGTCGACGGCGGTGTACGCGGCGCAGTTCAGCACCACGTCGCCGGGCGCGAGTACCGCGCGCACGGCAGCGGGGTCGGTGATGTCGAGTTCGGCGCGCCCGTAGCCGCCTGCGGCCGGAGCGAGACGCCGCAGTTCCCGGCCCACCTGTCCGTGCGCCCCGGTGACGACGAGGCGGGCGGGCACGGTGGAGTCGGGTGCGGTGGGGTCGGTCACGGGCGCAAGTCTGGCACGCCGCCACGTCCGCGGTTGCCGCCGTTCGCGATAACCGTTCGATAGCCTTGAGCTATCGGGGGATCCCGAAACCGGGCGGGGCGAGCGGTGACCATGGTGGCGGATCGGTTGCGCACGCGTCGCCAGGGAACCGAGTTTCGGCGAGAGGATGCAGATTTGTCGCAGCGGAGGGGCACATCGGCGTCGGCGCGTCCGACCGGGGCAGGCGACCGGTCCTACGGTCCGCTGCGCTCGATCGCGGCGGCCGCCGCCGTGATCGTGCTGGTGCTCACCGGTTTCGCCTGGCACAGTGTCGACGCCCTGGTCGCCAACATCGAGCGCATCGGCGATCTCGGACTCGGCGGCAGCCGGGACGGCGCGGTGGACATCCTGCTGGTGGGTGTGGACAGCCGCACCGACGCGCACGGCAACCCGCTGTCGGACGCCGAGCGCGCCATGCTGCACGCGGGCGACGAGGTCGGCACCAATACCGACACCATCGTGCTGCTGCGCGTGCCCAACGACGGGCGTTCGGCGACGGCGATCTCGATTCCGCGCGATTCCTACGTCAGCATTCCCGGCCTCGGCATGGGCAAGATCAACTCCGCCTACGGCGCCACCAAGGCGACCCAGCTCCAGAAGCTGGCCGAGCAGGGGGTTTCCCAGGCCGACGCGGAGCGGCAGTCCACCCAGGCGGGCAGGCAGGCGCTGATCAAGACGGTGGCCGCCCTCACCGGCATCACCGTCGACCACTATGCCGAGGTGAGCCTGCTCGGCTTCGCGCTGCTCACCGACGCCGTCGGCGGGGTCGAGGTGTGCCTGAAGAACCCGGTGGACGAATGGATGTCCGGCGCCCGTTTCCCCGCGGGACGTCAGCGCCTGGACGGGCCGAGGGCGCTGAGTTTCGTACGTCAGCGCCACGATCTGGAGCGCGGCGACATCGACCGCATCGTGCGCCAGCAGGTGTTCATGGCGCAGCTGGTGCGGCAGGTGCTCAGCGCGAAGACGCTGGCCAATCCGGCCAAGCTCCAGCAACTCAGCGAGGCGGTGGGGCGGACGATCGTGCTGGACGAGGACTGGGACGTGCTGGCGTTCCTGCAGCGGTTGAAGGATCTGACCGGCGGACAGGTGAAGTTCGAGACCATTCCGGTCGCCGATCTCAACGGGGAGACCAGCAGCGGCGAATCCGTGGTCAAGGTCGAGCCCAAGGCGGTCAAGTCCTATATCGCCTCGCTGGTCGGCGACGGCCCGGCCCCACGCAACACCGAGCCGGGCTTCGATCCCGCCTCGGTGACGGTCAGCGTGTACAACGCCGGCGGCATCGGCGGGCTGGCGGCGGAGGTCGCGCAGGCGCTGAGCGCCAAGGGATTTCGCCAAGGCACGGTGTCCAACTACAGCGGCGGCCGCGTCACCAGCAGCCGGGTGCTCGCGGCGGACACCGCGAGCCCGAAGGCTCAGGCGGTGGCCAAAGCGCTCGGCGGGCTGACGGTGCTCGCGGATCCGGCCCTGTCGCCGGATTCGGTGAGCGTCGTGCTGGCGAGCGACTATTCTGGTCCGGGTTCATCGGCGAGCCGGGTGTTCGATCTGTCCGGTACGTCGTCAGCCGCCACACCAGTCCCACCCGCTCCACCGATCGACGCAGGCCAGAACGGACCGAAATGCGTGAACTGAAACATGCGTGACATCCACCAGGTACACACACTCACCGAAGCGGTACTCGATCCGATCCTCGCCCGCGAACCGGCGGGCCCGCGCGTCACCTACTACGACGACGCCACCGGAGCGCGCATCGAGCTGTCCGGCGCGACATTGGCGAACTGGGCGGCCAAGACCGCCAATCTGATTCGCGACGAGTTCGGCCTCAGCCCGGGCGCCAGGGTCGCCGTTCTGCTCCCGGCGCACTGGCAGACCGCCGCCGTGCTGCTGGGCTGCTGGTGGGCGGGCACCGAGGTGGTGCTGCACCCGGACGAGGACGCCGATCTGGCCCTGGTCATTCCGGATCGCCTGGACGAGGCCGACGGAGCGGGCGAGGTCGCGGCACTGTCGCTGGACGCCATGGGCTCCCCGGTGCGCGACCTGCCGGTGGGCGTCACCGATTTCGCCACCTCGGTGCGCGTGCACGGCGACCAGTTCCTGCCCCGCGGCGCCGGTGTCGCGCTGGACGGCATGCCGGTCGCCGAGGTGCTGGCTGAGGCCAGGAAATCGGCGGTGCTCCAGGGCTTCGCGGAGGGTGACCGGGTGCTGTCCAGTACGCCGTGGGACACCCCCGCCGAACTGATCGACGGATACCTCGCGGTGCTCGCCGCGGGCGCTTCGCTGGTGCAGGTGGTCAATCCGGATCCGGCGGCGCGGGAGCGGCGCATCGCGTCCGAACGGGTGACCGCGCAACGCGGGTGAGCGGCGATCCGATCGCGATCCGCGCCCAGGTAGCGGCTCCTACCACGGTATGGGCGCCGCATCCGACCTGGGGACGTTTTACAAGTCGGCGGCGTTCCGTACGGTGGAGTCATCGCACAACGACGGGGTTGAGTATGAAGCCACACTATTGGTTCCGCTGGTTGTCGGTGCAGGGCGCGCCTCGTCTCGCGCTGCGGCTGCAGGCCCGCCGCGGCGACCCGTTCGCCGAACTGATGGGCGGGCCCGCCGGCTTCGACGACCCCTACCCGCTGATCGAGCGGTTGCGCGGGCAGGGGAGACTGCTGCGCACCTCTATCGCGTGGGCGACCTTCGATCACGAGCTGTGCCGTTCCATCCTGCGCGACAACCGTTTCGGCGTGCGCACGACGGAGAGCTTCAACATCCCCAAGCCGCTGCAGAAGCTGGCCGAGCGCTTCCCGCTGCCGCCGAATCCGGTCGAGCCGCCGTCGATGCTGGTGATCGATCCGCCGGAGCACACGGCGATGCGCAAACCGGTCGCCTCGGCGTTCACCCCGCGCGCGATCCGCAGGCTGCGCGACCGCGTCGAGACGGTCACCGAGGAATTGCTGGACGCGCTGCCCGCGCACGGTTCGGCGGATCTGATCGGTTCCTTCGCCTCCCAGGTGCCGATCGCGATCATCTCCGAGATGCTCGGCTTCCCCGACGAGGACAAGGCCAGGTTCCTCGACTGGGGTGATCAGATGACGCCGTTGCTGGACGTCGGCATCCCGTGGCGCGCCCACCGCAAGGCGCTGCTGGCCATGGAGGTGATGAACGACTACCTCGACCAGCACATCGAACGGTTGCGCCGCGCACCGGGCGAGGACATCCTCAGCAGCCTGGTCACCGCGGGCGAGCTGGACTCCCATGCGCTCAAGGCCACCGCGAGCCTGCTGATGGGCGCGGGCTTCGAGACGACGGTCAACCTGATCGGCAACGGTGTCGCACAACTGCTGGCCCATCCCGATCAGCTGGAACGGCTGCGCGAAGAACCGGAGCTGTGGCCCAATGCCGTCGAGGAGATCCTGCGTTTCGACTCACCGGTGCAGACCACGGCGCGCACCGCGCTGACCGACGTGCAGATCGACGGTATCCGGGTGCGCGCGGGCAACACCGTGGTGCTGTCGCTGGCGGGCGCCAATCGCGACCCGGCGGTCTTCGCCGATCCCGGGCGGTTCGACATCGGACGCGACAACGCCAAGGAGCACCTGTCGTTCAGCAGCGGCGTGCACGTCTGCCTCGGGGCCAGCCTGGCCAGGATGGAGGGCGTCCACGCGCTGCAAGCCCTGTTCGAGCGGTTCCCCGACCTGCGCCTGGATGGTCCGCCGAAGCGGCGCGAGCTGTTCACCCTGCACGGCTACGAACTGATGCCGGTGCGGCTCGGTCAGCGCGCGCCCGCGCCGGAACCGGTCTGATCAGCCGGGCGTGGTCTTCCAGACGTAACGGGTCTTCGGGCGTCCCGCCCTGCCGTAGTCCGAGCGGCGCACGACCAACCCGTCGTCGGCCAGCTTCTCCAGGTACCGCCAGGCTGTGATGCGCGACACCCCGATCGAGGTCGCGGTGTCCGCGGCGGTGACGCCCTCGCCCTCGGCCGCGCGCACGGTGCGGGAGATCTCGTCGAGAGTCTGCGGCGCGACGCCCTTCGGGGTGGCGGCGCGCTGGTCCGGGGTCCGTAGCGCGCTCAACGCCCGGTCGATGTCGTGCTGGGAGATGGCGCTCTCGCCGGCCGGAAGCGCGGTGCGGAACTCGCGATAGCGATCCAGCTTGTCGCGGAACGCGGCGAAGGTGAACGGCTTCAGCAGGTACAGCACGACGCCGTGCGACACCGCGGTGCGCACCAAGGCCAGGTCCCGGGCGGAGGTGATGGCGATGACGTCCGGGCGCGGCGCCAAGCCGGTCAGCGCGGCCGCGACGTCGAGCCCGCTGGCGTCCGGCAGGCCGATGTCCATCAGCACCAGGTCGATCGGCGTGCCCTCGGCCGCGGCGTCGGCGGCGGCGCGCATCGCCTCGCGTCCGGTATGGGCGACACCGACGGGGGTGAATCCGGTGATGCGCTCCACATAGGCGCGGTGCGCCTCGGCGATCAGCGGCTCGTCCTCGACGATCAGGACACGGATCATCGCGCTTCCTTTCGTGGAATCGTCACGGTCACCGCGCTTTCGGGATCCCGTTGAGTGCGGATGCTTCCCCCGTGGCGGGCCACCAGCCGGTGGACCAGCGCGAGACCGAGCCCGTGGTGGTCGGCTTTGGTCGAATAGCCGCGCTGGGACGCGCGCGCGAACATCTCCGCCGACATGCCGGGTCCGCTGTCGGCGATCCGGATGTAGAGCGACTCGTTCGCGGCATCCGCCCGCTGGTGGCGCAGGGTGACTTCCACCCAGCCCGACGCGCTGCCCGCCGCGGCATCGATCGCGTTGTCGACGAGATTCCCGACCAGCGTCACGGTTTCGTGCGGCGACAGCGGATCCACCGAGTCCAGGGCGGTGTCGTCGGTGATGGTCAGCTCGATGCCGCGTTCGGCCGCCTGGTTCACCTTGCCGAGCAGCAGAGCGGCCAGCGCGGGCGCACCCACCGCGGCGAACAGCCGATCGATCAGCGACTGGGACAGTTCGAGTTCCGCGGTGGCGAACTCGACGGCCTCCCGGTGGTGGCCCAGCTCCACCATGGTGACCACGGTGTGCAGCCGGTTGGCTGACTCGTGCGCCTGCGCCTGCAACGACGCCGCGAAGCTGCGCACGGAGTCGAGTTCGCCCATCACCGCCTGCAATTCGGTGTGGTCGCGAATGGTCATCACCGTGCCGATCGGCCTGCCCTCCCACGAGACGGTGTCCTGGTTGACCAGCAGGATCCGATCGGTGGTCACGTGCATCTCGTCGCGAACGGTGCCCCAGCTCATTCGTTGCAGCGACAATGGGAGGTCGCTGCGCCGGACGTCGCCGACGGGCAGGTCGAGCAGCCGGCGTGCCTCGTCGTTGACCACCTCGGCGTCCTCGCCGGACGGCCCGAACACCACCAGACCCTCGTGCACCGAGTGCAGGACGGCGTCGTGGTGCTCGTACATCGCGCGCAGCTCGTCGGGCGCCAGGCCGTGCGTCTGCCGCCGCAGCCTGCGGCTGAGCAGGAACGATCCTCCGGCGGCCAGCACGAGCCCGGCCCCCGCGACGCCGAGGATCACCGGGAGCTGGGTGGCGACCTGGTCGCCGATCTTCGCGCGGGTGACGCCCGCGGAGACCAGGGCCACGATCCGCCCGTTGTCGTAGACCGGAGTCACCGCCCGGATGGAGGGGCCGAGGGTGCCGGTGAAGGTCTCGGTGAAGGTCTCACCCGCCAGCGCGCGATCGATGGTGCCGCTGAACGGCAGCCCGATCATCGCCGGGTTGGTGTGCGTGTAGCGCGTCCGGTCCGGTGCCATGACCACGATGAAGTCCATGCCGGTCTCGCGGCGGATCTCCTCGGTGACCGGCTGCAACAGCGCGGTCGGATCGGCCGCGCCGATCGCGGCCACGGTGGAGGGCGCGTCGGCGACACTCACCGCGACGTCGGTGACCTCGCGGGTGGTGGTGACGTCGCTGTCATGCCTGGCGTCCAGCACGGCGAGCACCACGCCGATCGCGATCATCACCGCGAGCACGACCAACTGGAAGACGAATGCCTGACCGGCGAGGGAGAGCCGACCGCGTCTCACAAGCTCTTCCTCCGCTGAACGTAATGCACCAAACAGTGACCAGGATCACCCAGCCGACCATCATTCTGCCTGGCGAGCGTCAGCGACCTCGCTTCGGTACCTTTCGAAGGGAAATCCTCGCTATGAGCGACTCGGTTCGAACGCGGCACGACCGCACCCATTGGCTCTATCTGGCCGTCATCGTCGCGGTGGTCGCGGGCGTCCTCGTCGGCTGGCTGGCCCCCGGCGTCGCGCAATCGTTCGCTCCGCTGGGAACCATCTTCGTCAATCTCATCAAAATGATGATCGCTCCGGTCATCTTCTGCACGATCGTGCTCGGGATCGGCTCGGTGCGCGCGGCGGCCACCGTCGGCAAGGTCGGCGGTCTGGCCATCGGCTACTTCCTGATCATGTCGACCATCGCGCTCGGGATCGGTCTCGTCGTCGGCAATCTATTGCAACCCGGCACGGGACTGAATATCGCCAAGTCGACCAAAGCCGGTCACGACCTGGCGACCACGGCGCACAGCGCGGGCGGCACCTGGGAATTCGTCCAGAACATCGTCCCGTCCACGCTGCTGTCCTCGCTCACCACCGGCAATGTCCTGCAAGCGCTGTTCGTCGCGCTGCTGGTCGGTTTCGCCGTGCAGGCCATGGGCACGGCGGGCGAGCCGATCGTGCGCGGCGTGGCGCTGCTGCAGAAACTCGTATTCCGGATCCTGGTGATGATCCTGTGGCTGGCGCCGATCGGCGCGTTCGGCGCGATCGCGAACGTGGTCGGCAAGACCGGCCTGGACGCGGTGGTGAAACTGGGCACGCTGATGGCCGCGTTCTACCTCACCTGCCTGGTGTTCGTCTTCGGTGTGCTCGGCGTGCTGCTGTGGAGCGTCTCGCGAGTGTCGATCTTCAAGTTGGTCCGCTACCTCGCGCGGGAGTACCTGCTGATCGTCGCGACCTCGTCGTCGGAATCGGCGCTGCCGCGGCTGATCGCGAAGATGGACCACATGGGCGTGCAGCGCTCGACCGTGGGCGTCGTCGTGCCGACCGGGTATTCGTTCAACCTGGACGGCACCGCCATCTACCTGACCATGGCGTCGCTGTTCATCGCCGAGGCGATGGGCAAGCCGCTGTCCATCGGCGAGCAACTCGGGCTACTGCTGTTCATGATCATCGCCTCCAAGGGCGCCGCGGGCGTCACCGGCGCGGGGCTGGCCACGCTGGCAGGCGGATTGCAGAGCCACCGGCCCGAACTCCTCGACGGCGTCGGCCTGATCGTCGGCATCGACCGTTTCATGTCGGAGGCGCGGGCGCTGACCAACTTCTCCGGCAACGCGGTCGCCACGGTGCTGATCGGCACCTGGACCAAGACTGTCGACGTGGACCGGGTGCGCGAAGTGCTAGATCGCAGGATGCCTTTCGATGAGCGGACCATGCTCGACGACGACCACGGGACGCCGGGGGCGCCGCTCACGCGAGAGGCCGAGACCATCGATCTGGTCAAGGCATAGGGCGCGGCCGGGCGAAGTCCCGCGCAGCGCCGGGCCGGGCGCCAGCAGCCGGCGCACGACGAAGGGCCCGCACGATCTGCGGGCCCTTCGTGGCGTCCGGGGTCAGGCCGCCCACTTCTCGGGGTGCAGGTGGTGCTGGGTGAGCGCGGTGGCGTGGCCGTGCCCGAATCCGTGCTCGGTCTTCAGCCATTCGACGAGGTCCTTGTGCGAGGTCAGTCCGTTGTCGCGCATCGCGGCCTTCCACTCCTCGATGGCGCGGCCGTACTTGGCCTCGATGGAGGGGAAGTAGGACGCGGGGCCGTGCGGCTTGGTCGCCATGGTCGATCTCCTTGCTCGTCGTGCGTTCGATGGTGCTGACGAAGCGAACTGCCGGAATTCGTCGGCGGTCCGGTGAAAGTGATCCGGATCGCTGCGAGGGCGGGTTCCGTTGCGACGCGGGCGCAGTCGAGAGGTCTGTGGCACCGCAGCCTGGTCAGGCGGTCACGGCGACCGACGCAGTCGTGTGGTCCTTGCCCAGGCTGTGCTCGCGGATCAAGAGCGCACCGGTCAGCGCGACCAGGGCGGCGGTCAAGCCGTGGATACCGAAAGCCGCGGCGGCCGAACCGTGCCAGCTGAGCACGGTGAGCATGTCGCCGATCGGCACGAGTGCGACGACCGAGGTCACGATGCCGAGCGCGTACCGCTGCCGCAGGCCGAGCAGGACCAGGATCAACACGCCGAAGACGGTGTCCCGCACGCCTTTGAGGTTCATGAACGCCGCCGCGTCACCGTCCGGCCAAGCGGGAAGGCCGAAGCCGGGAGCGATGGTGTCGGGGGCGAACAGGTAGCTGATCCCGATGTAGAGGATGAACGCGGCGCCGATCAGGGACAGGACGGTGGCGGTGCGGGAGAGGGTCATGGTGGCACTCCTACTGGTAATCTCTGCTCCGAAATCTAGCGTCGCTAGATCTGATAGTGAGAGAATAATCGAGCTTCGATAGATTGTCTAGCGACGCTAGAATTTGAATCATGAGCACTCGCACGGGTCCGCGACCGGGGGGCGGGGCCGCAGGCGGGTCGGCCGCGCGGTGGTGGTGTCGGCGAGCAAGTCGAAGGCCGGTCGGCCGGTAGCGTGGGGGCATGGCTGATGTGGTTGTGGTCGGCTCGGGACCGAACGGGCTCGCCGCCGCGGTGATTCTGGCCAGAGCGGGGCTCGCCGTGGAGGTCTACGAGGCCGAGCCGACGGCCGGGGGCGGGTCCCGCACGGCCGAGTTGACCCTGCCGGGTTATCGGCACGACGTGTGCGCGGGCGCGCATCCGATGGCGGCGGCGTCTCCGCTGTTCCGCGCGTTCGACCTGACCGCGCACGGCGTCGACCTGCTCACGCCGGAGGTCTCCTACGCGCATCCGCTCGACGGCGGCGTGGCCGGCCTGGCCTGGCGGGACCTGGAACGGACGGTCGATGCCCTCGGTCCGGACGGCCCGGCCTGGCGCAAGCTGTTCGCACCGCTGGTGCGGCACTGGCCGGACGTGGTCGACATCGCGATGTCGGACCTGCGGCGCGTCCCGTCCGGGCTCGCGACCGCGATCCGTTTCGGCCTGCGCACGCTGGAGCAGGGCTCACCGCTGTGGAACGTCAGATTCCGCGAACAGGTCGCACCCGCCCTGCTGACCGGCATCGCCACCCACGCGATCATTCCGCCGCGCGCCGTCACGGCCGCGGGCGCGGCACTGCTGCTCGGCACGCTGGCCCACGTCGGGGGCTGGGTGATCCCGCGCGGCGGCAGTCAGGCGATTCCCGATGCGCTCATCGCCGAACTCGAACGCCTCGGCGGCCGGGTGCACACCGGGCACCGGGTCGACTCGCTGGATGAATTCGCCGATGCCCGTGCCGTTCTGCTCGACCTCGCCCCTGCCGAACTGCTGCGGATCGCCGAGCACCGGTTGCCCGCCCGGTACGCGAAGCGGCTGCGGCGTTTCCGCTACGGCGGCGCGGCCTGCAAGATCGACTTCGCGCTCTCCGGTCCGGTGCCGTGGCATGCCGAGGGCTGCGCGCTGGCCGGAACGGTGCACGTGATCGGCACCCGCGCCGAGGCCATGGCCGCCGAGCACGCCGTGGCCATGGGACGACACGCCGAACGGCCCTATGTGCTGACTATCCAGCCCGGCGTGGTCGACTCCACCCGCGCGCCCGTGGGCGGCCACACCTACTACACCTACGCCCACGTCCCCAACGGCTCCACCCGTGATGTCAGCGAGGAAGTGATCGCCCAGGTCGAGCGATTCGCGCCGGGCTTCAGGGATCTGATCGTGGCCAAGAACGTGATCACCGCCGCTGAAATGCCCTCGCACAACGCCAACTACATCGGCGGCGACATCTCCGCTGGAGCGATGACCCTGCGCCAGTTCGCGTTTCGTCCCGCCCCGCGCTGGAATCCTTACGCCACACCGATCCCCGGTGTCTACCTGTGCTCGTCCGCCACCCCGCCGGGCCCGGGGGTGCACGGCATGAGCGGATTGCATGCCGCGCGCCACGCTCTGCGCGAACGCTTCGATATCCGCACCGATCCGCTCGACCTCTTGCGTACCCCCGCTACCCAGCACCGCTGAGAACTACCCAGCCGGGATCTTCCCGCCACAGACTCTTGCGCCGCACGAGAGAACTGCTCCGGTCCGCGAGGACCTATCCCTTGGCGGGTTCGGTGCGGTAGAGATCGGGTTCGAGGTAGATCGCGCGTGCCGCGGGGACCGCCGCGCGGACGCGGGCCTCGGCGTCGTCGATGGCGTTCGCGATCGCCGCGACGTCCAGGCCGGGGACCACGCCGACCTTCGCCGCCACGAGCAGTTCCTCCGGGCCGAGGTATTGGGTCTTGAGGTGGATCACCCGATCGATGCGGATGTCGTCCACCAGGTTCGCGCGGATCTTCCCGTTCTCCTCCGGTGTGGCGCCCTCACCGATCAGCAGGCTCTGCATCTCCACGATCAGCACGACGGCGATGACACCGAGCAGCCCGCCGATGGCCAGCGTGCCGACCCCGTCCCAGATCGGGTCGTGGGTGATCATGGTCAGGCCGACGCCCGAGAGCGCCAGGATCAGGCCGACCAGCGCGCCGGTGTCCTCCAGCAGAACCACCGGAAGTTCCGGGCTGCGCGAATTACGGATGAACTGCCACCAGCTGGCCTCACCTTTCAGCGGCGCGGACTCGCGCACGGCAGTGGTGAAGCTGTAGAGCTCCAAGGCGATCGCGATCACCAGGATGACGATCGCCACGATCGGCGAAGTCAGCTCTTCCGGATGCTGGATCTTGTGGATGCCCTCGTAGATGGCGTAACCCGACCCGAGGGTGAACAGCACCAGCGCCACGATGAACGAATAGAAGTAGCGGTTGCGCGCGTACCCGAACGGGTGCAGCTCGGTCGCTTCCTTCGCGGCGCGCCGCTGCCCCAGCAGCAGCAGTCCCTGGTTGCCCGTGTCGGCTACGGAGTGCACGGCTTCGGCGAGCATCGACCCCGAGCCGGTGATCGCCGCACCGACGAACTTCGCCGCGGCGATCCCCGCGTTCGCGGTCAACGCCGCGACGATCGCCTTCTTGCCACCACCAGCAGACATGGAAGCATGTCCTCTCTGTTTCTCCGGGATACCCGCGACCAGACTAGGGCACCGGTGATCCGGCGTTCCGGATCGGTCAGCCGCTCGCGCCGACGCATGCGCAGAACAGCTGGACGGCACCGTCCAGCGCCTGCGCGCGAATATCGGTGTCGGCGGCGGAGATCCAGGCGGCCCCGCCCCGGGTGAGCTCCAGCGCGGAGCCGTTCTGGAACAGGCGCACCCGTCCCGCCGTGCACAGCACGATGCCCGGCCCCGCCGCGGTCAGCGGCACCCGCGCGGACCCGGCGACCAAGTCGAAGCGGCGCAGCGCGAACTCGGGCGCAGGGGTGCGGTAGCGCACCGACCCGTCGCCCGCGGGTTCCGGCAGCACGACCGGCAAGCCGATCGGTTCGAAGTCCAATACGCGCAACAGTTCCGGCACGTCGACGTGTTTGGGGGTGAGACCGCCGCGCAGCACGTTGTCGGAGTTGGCCATGATCTCCACGCCGAGCCCGCGCAGGTAGGCGTGCAGATTCCCGGCCGCGAGGAACAATCCCTGGCCCGGCTCCAAGGTCACCCGGTTCAGCAGCAGCGCTGCCAGCACACCCGCGTCGCCCGGGTATGCCTCGGCGAGTTCGAGCGTGGTGCGCGCCTCGGCGGTGAACTCGCGCGCGCCTTTGCCGGACAGGTATCGCACACAGCCGTCCAGCACCGCGGGCAGCAGCGTGGCGAGCACGTGCTGCGGCAGCGTGATCCAAGTGGTGAACAGTGTGCGCAAGCCGGCGGAATCCGGCTGGGCGGCAAGCAGTTCGCAGTAGGAGTGCAAGCTGTCCACCGCCAGCGCGCGCAGTAACGCGACCGTGCGGTGCGGCTCGCGGAAACCGGCCAGCGCCTCGAACCGGTCCAGCGCGACGACCAGTTCGGGCTTGTGATTGTCGTCGCGGTAATTGCGCAGCGGCGAATCCAACGGCACCTTCGCCCGGTTCTCCCGGTCGAAGCCGGCTCGGGCCTGTTCCGTGCTCGGGTGCGCCTGCAGCGACAGTGGCTCCTCGGCGGCCAGTACCTTGAGCAGGAACGGCAGCTTCGCGTCGAATTCCGCCGCGGCGGAGCCCAGTTCCCGGTCCGGGTCGGCGGCGACCAGCTCCAGCAGCGAAGTGGTGCGGTCACCGATCTTCACGTACGCCGGGTCGGCGGGGTGGGCGCCGAACCACAACTCGGCTTCTGGATGCGCCGACGGCACCGGCCTGCCGCACAGCTGAGCGAGCGCGGTGCGCGAGCCCCAGGCATACGAGCGCAGCGCACCAACGAGTTCGTGCACTAGTAGCTTCCCCCGTACTGCCCCTGGCTGTCGGCCGAGGCGGTGCGCGAGCCGATAAGCCGCAGGTAGGCGGCGGCCATCTCCAGTCGCAGCGCGAGCACCGCGAGCTGTTCGAGTTCGGTGCCCTCGGCAGGCGCGGGCTCCTCGGCGCGGGCCTGCGTGGGAGCGGCGGGGTCGGTCATCTCGGTGTGCAGCAGGTCGACGTCGGCGTTCACCAGATCGGCGTCGACCAGGTTCGATCCGTCGCCGCCGAACACCGCGAGGCGGCGGCGCGCGGCCGCGCGATCGCGATCGGCGCTGAGCACGAACACCCGGATGCGCTCCACCGGCGCGGGGCCGTCGAGCTCCTCGTCGTGGAACAGCGGATCGAAGTCGGGCGCGGATTCGCCTGCCGCCTCGGACATCCTGGTCCGCGCCGCCACGGCCTCGGCCAGGTCCACCGCGGTGGCCACTTTGCCCGCGGACTGCAGCAGCACCTCGGCGCCGTGCTCGGCCAGCTCGGCGGCGGCGGGCGAATCACCCGCGAGCACGATGCCCCGCTGCTGCATGCGCGCGGCCAGCGTCTTGGCGGGATTGCGGAAGACCTCGTTGTGCGGGCCGTCGCGCAGCGCCTCCGCGTCCAGCACGTCGGCCAGTTCGGTGAGGTCGGGGACGGCGGCGCCGGTGCGCTGCGGGTCCACCGCGCGCAGCACCGCGATTCCGGCGGCCAGGAAGCGCAACAGGCGGTTGTGCCCGAGCACCGGTACCCGCGGCTCCAGCACGGCGGCGCGTCCGGCCGCGGCGGCGCGCAGCGGCCCCTCGTGCGGCGCGGCGACGACCACCTCCGCGCCGCGGCGCAGTGCCCGGTCGACGGCGTCGATCAGGCGCGGATCGCCCGCGTCGTCGCCGGAGACCAGGACGACGTCCAGCGGCCCCACCCACGGCGGGAGGGCGGCGGCGGGCACCACGGGTAGGCCCGCACGGTCGCCGAGCGCGGCGACGAGCAGTCCGGCGGCACGGGCGGCACGTCCGGAACCGGAGACGAATACCACGCTGCGTGGGCGCAGATCGGCCAATCGGGCCAGCGCGTCCTCACCGACGGCCGCCGCGGTAGCACGTACCTGGGCGCCGCCGGATGCGGCCGAGCGAAGGGCGCCGCCTGCGTCGGCGGCCTCGAGTGAAGCGGCATCGTCGAGGTCGAGCACCGGTGTTCCAGCGATCATCGGGCGTCCCACCTCCCCTCATCGCGCTGTGTCTTTTCCGCCCCCGCGCCCACCCGGTCCAGCTGCCACACCGAGACCGAGTCGGGCGACTCCAAGGCCTGTGATTCCACTATTCCAGTCAGGAGCGCACGATGCTCAGGATCTCGGTCACGAGTGCGTCTACTTCCTCCGCCGATCGGGCCTCGACGTTCAGCCGGAGCAACGGCTCGGTGTTCGACGCGCGCAGGTTGAACCAGGCGTTGTCGGCCAACTGCACGGTCACCCCGTCCAGCCGGTCCACCGAGTGCGCCCGGTCCGCGAAGGCCTCCACCACGGCCAACGTCCGCGCCTCGGCGTCGGCCACGGTCGAGTTGATCTCGCCGGAGGCCGCGTAGCCGGCGTAGGAAGCCATCAGTTCCGACACCGGCCGGTCCTTCTCGCCGAGCGCGGCCAGCACGTGCAGCGCCGCGAGCATGCCGGAGTCGGCGCCCCAGAAGTCGCGGAAGTAGTAGTGCGCGGAGTGCTCGCCGCCGAACACCGCTCCGGTGGCGGCCATCTCCTGCTTGATGAACGAGTGCCCGACCCGGGTGCGCAACGGCGTTCCGCCCAGTTCGTGCACGAGTTCGGGCACCGCGCGGGAGGTGATCAGATTGTGGATGATCACCGCGCCGGGCTCCTTGGCCAGCTCGCGCTCGGCGACCAGGGCGGTGATCGCCGAGGGCGACACCGGGTCGCCGTTCTCGTCGACCACGAAACAGCGGTCGGCATCGCCGTCGAAGGCCAGGCCGATGTCCGCGCCGGATTCGCCGACCAGCTTCTGCAGGTCTACCAGGTTCGCCGGGTCCAGCGGATTGGCCTCGTGGTTCGGGAAGCTGCCGTCCAGCTCGAAGTACAGCGGCACGATCGTCACCTGGGGCAGCGTGCCCAGCACCGCGGGGACCGTGTGGCCGCCCATACCGTTGCCCGCGTCCACCGCGATCGTGAGGGGGCGGATGCCGTCGAGATCGACCAGGCCGCGCAGGAACTGCGCGTATTCGGTGAGCAGATCCAATTCCGTCGCGCTGCCGCGCTCGCCCGTGTACTCGGGCACACCCTCGATCAGCTGGCCCTTGACGGTGGCCAGACCGGTGTCCTGCCCGACCGGAAGGGCCTTGGCGCGGCACAGCTTGATGCCGTTGTAGCGGGCCGGGTTGTGGCTGGCGGTGAACATGGCGCCCGGGCAGTCCAGGTGTCCGGAGGCGAAGTACAGCTGGTCGGTCGAGGCCAAGCCGATGTGCACCACGTCGAGGCCCTGGTCGAGCACGCCGTCGGCGAAGGCCGCGGACAAAGCCGGGGAGGAGTCCCGCATGTCGTGTCCGATGACGATCCGGGTGGCGTTCTCGGCGCGCATCAGCCGGGCGAAGGAGGCGCCGACGTCCCTGACGAATTCCGCGTCGATCTGATCACCGACCACACCGCGAACGTCGTAGGCCTTGATCACCGCGTTCACGAATTCGGCAGAGCGGGCGACTGTCATGCCCACCACCCTAGTGGTTGCGCCGAGCCGGTCCGACACCGTCCTCGTCTGTTCAGGACGGCGGGTCGGGCAGGACGCGCAGATGGCCGCGGCGGCCGGTTCGCGTGGTCCGCGGCGGCGGGGGAGCGTAGTCGCGATAGCCACGCTGCTCGTGCTCCGGCGGGCGGCGGCGCAGCCCGGCCTCCCGCACCGCCTCGGCGAGCGCGGTCAGATCGTCGTCATCCGGTGTGCTGGAGGAGAATCCACCTTCGTGGCGAACCAGCTCCCAGCCCTTCGGAGCGGTGATTCGTGAGCCGTGCGTTTCGCAGAGATCCCAGGAGTGCGGTTCGGCGACCGTCGCGAGTGGTCCGACCACTGCCGTCGAGTCCGAGTACACATAGGTGAGCGTCGCGACGGCCGGATTCTTGCAGCCTGGACGGCAGCAACGACGCATGGGAATCACGCCGATGAGAGTAACCCCCCTGGCGCGTCGATGGGGACAGACACGCTTGAAGAATCTCGGTTCGCGCGTCGCGAAACGAGGGCGGCACGCAGGCCCGCCGGGCGCGCTTCGCGTCCGGCGGTGTACTGCACGACGTTTCCCCGGCTCGGACCACGGTGTGCCGCCCGGCCGGCCCCGTGAGGGTGCGCGGTGCGAGCGGTTCGTCGCGAAGCGGGAAGCTCCGGGATACCCAGCGGTCACCGGCTTACACGTGTTCTCGCCGGCGCCTGCCCCGCAACTGCATTCGAGGGCCACCGCCGCGCGGATGGGTGCGACTCACTCGGCTTCCGGATCGATCACGTCCGGGTCGACGCCGAGATAGGTCGCCACCTGCTGGACCAGCACCTCGCGCAGCAGGTCCACCAGGTCGTCGGGGTCGCTGGCGCGCAGTTCGAGCGGCTTGCGGAACAGCACCACGCGCGCCCTGGTCGCCGCGCCGTGCCGGTCGACCCCGGCCGGGATGAGCCGGGAGAGGGGAACCGGGCCGTCGGCGACCACCTCGTCCGGCCAGGTGACCGAATCGGGGTGCAGCGGACGGATTTTCGGAACGTCGTCGACCGCGATGTCGAGCTTGGTGAGCCGGTCGTGCCAGCGGGTGTCCAGCGGGGCGAACGCCTCCAGCACCAGCCGGTCGAATTTCTGGCCGCGGGTCCGCCAGGCGGGCACCGTGGGGGGCAGCATCGGCCCGCGCACTCCGCGGCCACGGCGGATAACCGACCGCGCGGTCGGCGGTCGACGCTTACGGGAACGTGCCATGACACAAAATCTAGGCCAGCCGGGTCCGGCCGTCCGCATCAGGCGGTGGAGATTCGTCCGGTCGTGTCGCGCGTGCCCGGAGTGCCCTGGTGGGACGGGCGGCTCCGGGCCCCGCGGATGTCTGTCAGCCGATGCCGCGCTTGAGGCGGCGGCGCTCTCGCTCGGAGAGCCCGCCCCAGATGCCGAAGCGCTCATCGTGCGCGAGCGCGTATTCCAGGCACTCGTCACGCACCTCGCAGCCCATGCAGATCCGTTTGGCCTCACGAGTCGAGCCGCCCTTCTCGGGGAAGAACGCCTCCGGATCGGTCTGCGCGCACAGGGCGCGCTCTTGCCACTGCTCTTCGATGGATTCGAACATCTCGTCGAAGCCGGTCACGACCAGGCTGAGCCGGGGCGCTGTGACTCCGTCACCCCCCTCTTGGTCCTTCCAGCCGCCGTTGTCTGCGCAGACGCCACGTGCTGCGCCTGCTGTGGAATCGGTCGGCGAGACCATCTCGTTGGCCACGCTCCGCCTCCTCACTGTGTGTTAGCGCAGAATGATTCTTTCCGTCGGACCAACACGCGCACCGACGGCCATACCCCGCGACGTTGTCCCGCGGACGTCCCCGAGCTTGTCATACCGATGCGAACATCTGTTCGAAAAGCGGCTCGCGCGTGGAACTCTCGCGCGACCCCGGAATGACATGACTGTGATTAGACACGCCGGACGCGTCGATGGTCAAGCCGCCGTCGCTATTCCGTTACTATCCGCAGCCGCATTCCGATCCCAACTTGTGATCTGCAATAGCAAATAAACAGCAAATTTGCCGCGAATGGGAGTCGCCACGCCAGCGCATAGGCTGTGCGGATGTGACTGGACAACAAGCGGACGCCACGCCCGCGAACGGACCCCGGATCGCCGTGCTGGTCGGCGGCGTCGGTGGGGCGCGTTTCCTGCAGGGCGTCCGGGAACTGCTGCCCGAGGCCGAGGTCGCCGCGATCGTGAACGTCGGCGACGACGTCTGGATGCATGGGCTCCGGATCTGTCCCGACCTCGACACCTGCATGTATACCCTCGGCGGCGGCATCGATGCCGATCGGGGCTGGGGTCGCGTCGGCGAAACCTGGCACGCCAAAGAGGAGCTCGCGAAGTACCACGCCCAGCCGGACTGGTTCGGCTTGGGGGACCGCGATATCGCCACGCATCTGATCCGGACCGAAATGTTGCGCGCCGGATACCGGCTCTCCGCGGTCACGGAAGCGCTGTGCAACCGGTGGCAGCCCGGCGTGAAACTGATCCCGGCAACCGACGATCGCTGCGAAACGCATGTCGTCGTGACCGATCCGGGCAAGCCTGGCGAACGGCGCGCGATCCATTTTCAAGAGTGGTGGGTTCGCTACCGCGCGAACATCGACACCCATGGATTCGCCACAATTGGCGCCGATGAAGCCAAACCTGCCCCAAATGTGATCGATATCATAGAATCCGCCGACGTGGTCCTTCTCGCGCCGTCGAACCCCGTCGTGAGCATCGGCGCCATCCTCGCCGTGCCCGGTATCCGCGGCGCCCTGCGCACCACCCGGGCCAAGGTGATCGGCGTGTCCGGCGTGATCGACGGCAAGCCCCTGCGGGGTATGGCCGACGAATGCCTGTCGGTGATCGGCGTGGAGACCACGGCCGAGGCGATCGGCCGGTACTACGGCGCCCGCTCGGCCACCGGCATCCTGGACGGCTGGCTGATCCACAGCACCGACACCGCCGACGTGCCCGGCGTCGAGGTGCGTAGCGTGCCCTTGTTGATGACCGACCCGCCCACCACCGCCGAAATGGTGCGTCAGGCGCTGGATCTCGCTGGAGTCGCCCCGTGACCACATCCGCCGATCACGCGGCCGGAGAGCTGCGCATCCTGCCCATCACCGGGCTGCCCGAATTCCGGCCCGGCGACGACCTCGCCGAGCACATCGCCCGCTGTGCGCCCTGGCTGGCCGACGGTGACGTGCTGGTGGTCACCAGCAAGATCGTCGCCAAGGTCGAGGGGCGCATCGTGGAAGCGCCGCTGGACCCGGAGGAACGCGACGCCGCCCGGCGCAGGCTCATCGACCAGGAGGCGGTGCGGGTGCTCGCCCGCAAGGGCCGCACCTTGATCACCGAGAACAAGCTCGGCATCGTGCAGGCGGCCTCCGGCGTGGACGGCTCGAACGTCGAACAGGGTGAACTCGTGCTGTTGCCCACCGACCCGGACGCCAGCGCCAAGGCGCTGCGCGCCGCGCTCGCCCGGCGACTGGGTGTGACGGTGGCGGTGGTCGTCACCGACACGATGGGCCGCGCCTGGCGCAACGGCCAGACCGACGCGGCCATCGGCGCCGCGGGCCTGCGGGTGCTGCACGACTACGCGGGCGCGGTGGACGGACAGGGCAACGAATTGTTCGTCACCCAGGTGGCCGTGGCGGACGAGCTGGCCGCCGCCGCCGACCTGGTCAAGGGCAAACTCGGCGGTGTCCCGGTAGCGGTGGTGCGCGGCCTGCCGATCGTCGACGACGGTTCCAGCGCCACCGATCTGCTGCGCGGCGGCACCGAGGACCTGTTCTGGCTGGGCA
Source organism: Nocardia gipuzkoensis (assembly GCF_021183645.1). NCBI lineage: Bacteria > Bacillati > Actinomycetota > Actinomycetes > Mycobacteriales > Nocardiaceae > Nocardia > Nocardia gipuzkoensis. The sequence continues at coordinate 4,386,495 of NZ_CP089225.1, forward strand.
CCGCGGAGGCGATCGAGCGCGGTCGCAAGGAGGCGATCCTCCTGCGCCGCTCGATCCGCCAGTTCGCCGAAACGCCGGTGGACCCCGAACGCATCCGCGCGGCGGTGTCGGTCGCGCTGACCGCGCCCGCGCCGCACCACACCCGGCCGGTGCGATTCGTCTGGCTGCGCGAGCCGCAGCTGCGTACTCGCCTGCTCGAGGCGATGGCGCGGCAGTGGCGCGCCGATCTGACCGCCGACGGACTCGACCCGGAGCGGGTCGAGCGCCGGATCGCGCGCGGGCGCATCCTGTTCGACGCCCCCGAGGTGATCATCCCGTTCTGCGTGCCGGACGGCGCGCACGACTACCCGGACGAGCGCAGGCGGGCCAACGAGCGCACCATGTTCACCGTCGCGGTGGGCGCCGCGGTGCAGGGGCTGCTGGTCGCCTTGGCCACCGAGGGAATCGGCAGCTGCTGGATCGGGTCGACGATCTTCGCCCCGGAGGTCACCCGTGCGGTCCTGGGTCTGGACGAGGACTGGAGCCCGCTGGGCGCCATCGCCATCGGCCATCCGCTCGAGGAGCTGACCCCACGGCAGGCACCGGGCGCGGGCTCGGGGCTGGTCGAGCTGTGACGCGCTTCGATCCCGCGGCGCGCGAGGGGCGCCGGTGAGCGCGGAGTCGCTGCACGCTTCGGCCACCGAGTTGCTCGAAACATGGTGTCCGGACGTCGAATCGGACCGCTCGCTGCGCGAGGCGATGTTGGCCTTCCTCGGCTCTGCTCCGCGCGGGTGCCTGCGCGAGCACGCGCCGGGCCACATCACCGCCTCCGCGGTGGTCTTCTCCCACGACGGCCGCGAGGTGCTGCTCACCCTGCACCCGCGGGTCGGACGCTGGATCCAGCTCGGCGGCCACTGCGAGGAGCGCGACGAGACGGTCGCGGGCGCCGCGCTGCGCGAAGCCATCGAGGAATCCGGCATCGCGGACCTGCGGTTGCACCCGGGACTCTACGGCGCCCAGGCGCACCCCATCACCTGCTCACTCGGCGTGCCGACCAGGCACCTGGACCTCCTGTTCCGCCTCACCGCTCCCGCGGGCGCCGTCCCGGTGCGCAGCCACGAATCCACCGATCTGCGCTGGTGGCCGGTAGACGCGCTGCCCGCGGACGCCGACGTTCTGCTGCGTTGAACTAACCCCTCTTCGAGACCGGGCCCCGGTCGGATGCACATCCGGTTGGGGCCTTTCTCATGCGCGCGTCGGTTTACAAATTGTCTGATTTGTATAGACAAGCGACAAATGTGCCTATATCGTCCATATGTGAGGTAATGCACGTCACAGTAAACGTGCTGTTCGGATTGGAGACAACGATGTCGACGCACGCCGACATGTCTGCGCAGCCGGTCGAGGTACCGGCCTGGCGCGACCGCAAGCGCTATATGTGGCTCTGGGGATTGTTCGCCCCGACCGGCCTGTTCGTCATCGGTCTGCCGCTGATCTGGGCGTTGAACGAGCTCGGCTGGCACCGCCTCGCGCAGGTGCCGTTCTGGCTCGGGCCGATCCTGATCTATGTGCTGATTCCGATCGCGGACGTCTTCTTCGGCCCGGACGGCGACAACCCGCCCGACGAGGTGATGGAGTACCTGGAGAACGACCGGTACTACCGCTACCTGACCTATCTTTACCTGCCGTTCCAGTACGCCACGCTGCTCATGGCGGCCTACCTGATCACCGCCGACGAGGTGAGCTGGCTCGGCATCGACGGCGGGCTGCACGTGGTGGACAAGATCGGCCTGGCGATCACCGTCGGCATGATCGGCGGCATCGGCATCAACACCGCGCACGAGCTCGGCCACAAGAAAGTGGACCTGGAGCGCTGGCTGTCCCGCATCGCGCTGGCCCAGTCGTGCTACGGGCACTTCTACATCGAGCACAACCGCGGCCACCACGTGCGCGTCGCGACGCCCGAGGACCCGGCGAGTTCCCGGGTGGGCGAGACCTTCTGGGCGTTCTGGCCGCGCACCGTGTGGGGCAGCCTGAAATCGTCCTGGCAGTTGGAGAAGGCGCGGCTGGATCGGCTCGGCAAGAAGCCGTGGAGCCTGCGCAACGAAGTGCTCAGCGCCTGGCTGATGTCGGCGGCGCTGTTCGCGGCGCTGGTCGCGGTGTTCGGCATCGAACTGCTGCCCTACCTGATCCTGCAGGCCGTGGTCGGCTTCAGCCTGCTGGAGGCGGTCAACTATCTGGAGCACTACGGCCTGGTGCGGCAGCGCACGGCGAGCGGCCGGTACGAGCGGCCCGCCCCGGTGCACAGCTGGAACAGCGACCACATTGTCACCAACATCTTCCTGTACCACCTGCAGCGGCACAGCGATCACCACGCCTACCCGACCCGGCGCTACCAGACCTTGCGCAGCTGGGACGGCGCGCCGAACCTGCCCAGCGGCTACGCCAGCATGATCCTGCTCGCCTACTTCCCGCCGCTGTGGCGCCGCGTCATGGACAAGCGCGTGCTCGCGCACTACGACGGCGACATCACCCGCGCCAACATCGATCCGGGCAAGCGGGAGAAGGTGCTGGCGCGCTACGGCTCCGCCGCCACCGAGACGGGCGGAAAGGACGCATTGTGAGCGCCTATCGCTGCCCCGTCTGCGACTACGTCTTCGATGAGGCGAAGGGCGCGCCGCACGAAGGCTTTCCGCCGGGCACCCGCTGGGAGAAGGTGCCGGACGACTGGTGCTGCCCGGACTGCGGCGTGCGGGAGAAGATCGACTTCGAGCCGATAGGGGCCACGAAATGAACGAGTACAAGCTCTATCAGTGCATCCAGTGCGGCTTCGAATACGACGAAGCCGAGGGCTGGCCGGAGGACGGCATCGCGCCGGGAACCCGCTGGGACGACATCCCCGACGACTGGACCTGCCCGGACTGCGGGGCCGCCAAGGCGGACTTCTACATGGTCGAAATCGAACGGTCGTGAGATTTTGACTGCGGCAGGCGCCCGTGACAGTGTCGCGGGTATGCCGCGCAACGGAACCAGAGTTCCCTACCAGGAGGCCGCGCGGGACCTGCTGCGGACGTCGGTTCTGGACGCGATGCGCGAGCTGCTCACCGAGCGGGATTGGTCCAAGATCACCCTCGGCGACGTCGCGGCCAGGGCCGGCGTGAGCAGGCAGACGCTGTACAACGAGTTCGGCTCGCGCAGCGGACTCACCCAGGCATACGCCCTGCGACTGGCCGACTTCCTGGTCGACCATGTCGACGCGGCGATCAACGGCAACGTGGGCGACGTCCGCGCCGCGTTCCGTGACGGCATGGCCAACTTCTTCTTCGACGCGGCGTCCGACCCACTGGTGCAGTCGTTGCTCGCGGGCGAGGTGAAGCTGGATCTGCTGCGGCTGATCACCCTCGACGCCGGGCCGTTGCTCGAGCATGCGACCGAGCGGCTGTCGCGCGCCTTCCAGTACAGCTGGGTGGCGTCGACGGCGGCCGAATCGGATGTCATCGCGCACGCGCTGGTGCGAATCGCCCTCAGCTACATCCCCACTCCGCCCGGTCCGGGGCGGGACGCGCCCGCGGAGTTGAGTGCGCTGTTGAGTCCCTACGTCGAAGCGATCCTCGCCGCGCGGGTGCAGAACTGAGCCCGCGCGGGCAACCGGCTCGCGACTCGGCGCATATGCAGCACATTGAAAACAGACTGCACGGCTTGTGATAGCGATCCTGTTTCAACCGACGGCACAGGTGTAACGAACACCAAGTCAACAAGTATTCTCAGGCGACGGTGTTCGGGTCTTCTTTGAGCGGAGAAAAAGTGCAAACGGTTGGCAAACCGGTGGGATCGCCCGATCCCAAACGCCATCTGTGGGTTCTCGGCTTGCTCGCGCCGTCGTCCGCATTGCTGCCGTCGCAACTGGTGCTGCACACCGGCGCCGAGGTCTTCTGGTGGATCGGCCCGATCATCGTGCTGATCGTCATCCCGGCGCTGGACTGGGCGATCGGCGTGGACGGCAGCAATCCGCGGGACGAGGACTACGAATTGCTGTCCAACGACCGGTATTACCGGTGGTGCACCTACCTGATGCTCCCGGTCCAGCTGATCGGCCTGGTGATCGCGTGCTACATGTGGTCCGGTGACGACCTGAGCGTGGTCGACAAGCTCGGTCTGGCCGCCACCCTCGGATTCGTCAGCGGCATCGGCATCAACGCCGCCCACGAACTCGGGCACCGGGTCGAACGCATGGAACGCTGGCTGGCCAAGATCGCGCTCGCGCAGTCCGGTTACGGACACTTCTTCGTCGAGCACAACCGCGGCCATCACGTGCGGGTGGCGACCCCGGAGGATCCGGCCAGCGGCCGGCTGGGCGAGTCGCTGTGGGAGTTCCTGCCCCGCAGTGTGTCCGGGAGCTTCCGCTCCGCACTCGCGCTCGAGCGTGAGCGGCTGGCGCGCAAGGGCAAGGGCTGGTGGAGCCGGGACAACCACATCCTGCAGGCCTGGTCGATGACGCTCGTACTGTTCGGCGCGCTGATCGCGGCGTTCGGCTACCAGGTGCTGCCCTGGCTGCTGCTGCAGGCGGTCATCGGCATCGGCCTGCTGGAGACGGTGAACTACGTCGAGCACTACGGCCTGCTGCGCGCGCGCCGCCCGAACGGCATGTACGCCCGCTGCTCGCCGCGCGACAGCTGGAACAGCGACCACCTGGTCACCAACATCTTCCTGTTCCACCTGCAGCGGCACAGCGACCACCACGCCAATCCGGGTCGGCGCTACCAGACACTGCGCACCTCGCAGCAGGCTCCGCAGCTGCCCGCGGGCTACGCCGCCATGATCGTGCTGGCCGCCATCCCGCCGCTGTGGCGGTGGGTGATGGACGACCGCGTCCTCGCCCATTACGGCGGCGACATCACACTGGCGAACATCCAGCCGCGTAAGCGGCGCCGCATCCTGGCGGCCCGTGGGGTAATCGCGTAAGCACCGCCCCCGGGGCGAGTTCGACGCCGGGCCGCGCGAGCAGGACAGGCGCGTCGACCACGCCGGGTCGTGAGCGACTAGCCTTGCCTCGGTACTTGCCGAACCAGGAGAGGCTGATGACCACCTCAGAACTTCACGCACGCACGTCGTTGACCGCCGATGTCCGCAACGGCATCGACTACAAGGTGGCAGATCTGTCGCTGGCCGATTTCGGCCGCAAGGAGATCCGTCTGGCCGAACACGAGATGCCGGGTCTGATGGCGCTGCGCCGTGAGTACGCCGAGGTGCGGCCGCTGCAGGGCGCGCGCATCTCCGGCTCGCTGCACATGACCGTGCAGACCGCGGTGCTGATCGAGACCCTGACCAGCCTCGGCGCCGAGGTCCGCTGGGCTTCGTGCAACATCTTCTCGACCCAGGACCACGCGGCGGCCGCCGTGGTCGTCGGCCCGCACGGCACCGTCGACGAGCCCAAGGGCACCCCCGTGTTCGCCTGGAAGGGCGAGACGCTGGAGGAGTACTGGTGGGCCGCGGAGCAGATGCTCACCTGGCCGGGTGAGCCGGCCAACATGATCCTCGACGACGGCGGCGACGCCACCATGCTCGTGCTGCGCGGCGCTCAGTTCGAGAAGGCGGGCGTGGTACCGCCGGAGGACGAGGACCACTCGGCCGAGTACAAGGTCTTCCTGAACCTGCTGCGCGAGCGGTTCGAGACCGACCGGGGCAAGTGGGGCAAGATCGCCGAGTCGGTGCGCGGCGTCACCGAGGAGACCACCACCGGCGTTCTGCGGCTCTACCAGTTCGCGGCGGCGGGGGAGCTGGTGTTCCCGGCGATCAACGTCAACGACTCGGTCACCAAGAGCAAGTTCGACAACAAGTACGGCACCCGGCACTCGCTGATCGACGGCATCAACCGCGGCACCGACGTGCTCATCGGCGGCAAGAAGATATTGATCTGCGGCTACGGCGATGTCGGCAAGGGCTGCGCGGAATCGCTTGCCGGACAGGGCGCCCGGGTGCAGGTGACCGAGATCGACCCGATCAACGCGTTGCAGGCGCTGATGGACGGCTACGACGTGGTGACCGTGGAGAACGCGATCGGCGAGGCCGACATCGTCATTACCGCCACCGGGAACAAGGACATCATCACCCTCGGACACATGAAGGCGATGAAGGACCAGGCCATCCTCGGCAACATCGGTCACTTCGACAACGAGATCGACATGGCCGCGCTGGAGCGTTCCGGCGCAACGAAATTGACCATCAAGCCGCAGGTCGACCTGTGGACGTTCCCGGACAGCGGCCGCTCGATCCTGGTGCTGTCGGAGGGGCGTCTGCTCAACCTCGGCAACGCGACCGGTCATCCGTCGTTCGTGATGTCCAACAGCTTCTCCAACCAGGTGATCGCGCAGATCGAGCTGTGGACCAAGCCCGAGCAGTACGACAACGAGGTCTACCGGCTGCCGAAGCATCTGGACGAGAAGGTCGCCCGGATCCACGTCGAAGCGCTCGGCGGTGAGCTGACCAAGCTCAGCAAGGACCAGGCCGAGTACATCGGCGTCGACGTCGAGGGCCCGTACAAGCCGGATCACTACCGCTACTGAGCGCGGCGCCGGGTGTCCCGCGGGCCGCTTGCCCGCGGGACACCCTGCCCTTCGGGCAACCGCGGGCGCACCTGCCGGATGCTCGTCATCCGCGCTGGTCAGCCGGTGCGGGCACCGAGCGGACGGCGGGGTACGCTGCCTGGTCATGGGAGTGCTGATAGCGGTCGAGGGCCTCGACGGCGCGGGCAAGCGGACGCTGATCGAGCGGGTCGTCGCCGAGCTGCGCGGTCGCGGGCTGCGCGTCGCGACGATGGCCTTCCCGCGCTACCGCGTCTCGGTGCACGCCGATCTGGCCGCCGAGGCGCTGCGCGGCGCGCACGGCGACCTCGCCGCCTCGGTCAGTGGCATGGCCCTGCTGTTCGCGCTGGATCGCGCCGACGCCCAGGACGAGTTGTCGAAGCTGTTGGCCGACAACGACGTTGTGCTCCTGGACCGCTATGTCGCCTCCAACGCCGCCTACTCGGCTGCCCGGCTCGGGCAGTCGGCCGCCGGTGAAATCGTGGACTGGGTGGGCGAATTGGAGTTCGGCAGATTCGCCCTGCCGACGCCCGCGCTACAGGTGTTGCTGGACGTGCCGACCGAGCTCGCCACCGAGCGAGCCCGCAGGCGTGGCGAACTCGACGCCGAGCGCGCGCTCGACGCCTACGAGCGCGACGGCGGTCTGCAGCACCGGACCGGGGCGGTGTACCGTGAGCTGGCCGAACGCGACTGGCGCGGACCGTGGTGGACATACCGATCCGACGACGGCCCGGCCGCGCTGGCCGCGCGCATCGCCGAAATCGTTGGTCGATAAGGTTGGCTGTGCCGCGGGTTCGCACCAGTGTTGGCGTGGCGGCCCGATCCTGGCCTGGGAGATGACAACATAGTAGTTATGAAGCCGAAGATTCTGGTCGTCGACGACGATATGGCACTCGCTGAGATGCTCACGATCGTCTTGCGCGGGGAAGGGTTCGACCCGCATGTGGTCGGCGACGGCACACAGGCCCTGGCGGCGGTTCGCGAGATCCGCCCCGATCTGGTGTTGCTGGACCTGATGCTGCCCGGCATGAACGGCATCGATGTGTGCCGTGTGCTGCGGGCCGATTCCGGGGTTCCGATCGTGATGCTCACGGCCAAGACCGACACGGTCGACGTCGTGCTGGGTCTGGAATCGGGCGCCGACGATTACATCGTCAAGCCCTTCAAGCCGAAGGAGCTCGTGGCCCGGGTGCGGGCGCGGCTGCGCCGCACGGAGGAGGAGCCTGCCGAGCTGCTGTCGATCGCCGATATCGTGATCGACGTGCCCGCGCACAAGGTCAGCCGCGGCGGCGCGCAGATCTCGCTGACGCCGCTGGAGTTCGACCTGCTCGTCGCCCTGGCCCGCAAGCCGCGCCAGGTGTTCACCCGTGAAGTCCTGCTCGAACAGGTCTGGGGCTACCGGCACGCCGCCGACACCCGCCTGGTGAACGTGCACGTGCAGCGGTTGCGGGCGAAGGTCGAGAAGGATCCCGAGAACCCGGAGATCGTGCTGACCGTCCGCGGTGTCGGTTACAAGGCCGGACCACCGTGATCGATGGCGTGATCGCCCGTCTCCAACGATCGCTGGCGCCGGTGGTGGCCTGGTTCCAAGCGGTCGGCATTGCCTTAGGCCACCTCTGGCGTCGCTCGCTGCAGTTGCGTGTCATCGTGTCGACGCTGACGTTGTCGCTGATCGTCATCACGATCCTGGGCGTGGTGCTGACCAGTCAGATCACCGACCGGTTGTTGGACGCCAAGATCAACGCCGCGGTCGAGGAGATGGACCGCGCGCGCAACACGGTGGAAAGCCAGCTGGCGGGTGTGCACGACATCGGTGCTCAGCCGCAGCGGTTGGAAGAGGCCCGCAACGCGTTGTCCAACCGCGGCGGCACCGGCCAATCCACCGGCGCCGCGGGCAGCTTCGATTCGGCGCTGAGTGTGATCGGCGGGATGCCCCCGCAGCAGATCCCGCGCGGCCCGATCCAGGAGGTGCCCGACGAACTGCGCCGGTTCGTGCAGCGCAACCAGGTCAGCTACCAGTTCGCCACGGTCGACGACGCGGATGGTTACAGCGGTCGCGCGCTGATCATCGGCAGCCCGAGCGCGGAGATCCCCACCCTGGAGATCTACCTGATCTTCCCGCTGGCCAACGAGGAACGCAGCCTGTCGCTGATGCGCGGCACCATGCTGGTCGGCGGCATCGTCCTGCTGGTGTTGCTGGCCGCGATCACCGCGCTGGTCACCAGGCAGGTGGTCCTGCCGATCCGCTCCGCGGCCCGGATCGCGGGCCGGTTCGCCGACGGCAGGCTCAAGGAACGCATGCTGGTGCGCGGTGAGGACGACATGGCGCGGCTGGCGCAGGCGTTCAACGAGATGGCCGAGAGCCTGTCCAACCAGATCACCCAGCTGGAGGAATTCGGCAACCTGCAACGCCGGTTCACCTCCGATGTCAGCCACGAGCTGCGTACCCCGCTCACCACCGTGCGCATGGCCGCCGACCTCATCCACGGCAGCAGCGACGACCTCGACCCCGCCCTGGCCCGCAGCGCCGAGCTGCTGGTCAACGAGCTGGACCGGTTCGAGGGCCTGCTCAACGACCTGCTGGAGATCAGCAGGCACGACGCGGGCGTCGCCGAACTCCAGGTCGAGTCGCTGGACGTGCGGATGTGCGCGCGGGCCGCGATCTCGACCGTGCGGCACCTGGCCAAGGACGCCGGGGTCGAGGTGATCACGGACATGCCGGAGGAGCCGCTCGTCGCCGAGGTCGATCCGCGCCGGGTGGAGCGGGTGCTGCGCAATCTGCTCGCCAACGCGATCGACCACAGCGAGGGCAAGCCGGTGCTGATCCGGATGCGCGGCGACCTCGACGCGAACGCCGTCGCCGTCGTCGTACGGGATCAGGGCGTCGGCCTGCGGCCCGGCGAGGAGAAGCTGGTCTTCAACCGGTTCTGGCGCTCGGATCCCTCGCGCATGCGCCGCTCCGGCGGCACCGGCCTCGGCCTGTCGATCAGTGTGGAGGATGCGAACCTGCACGAAGGCAGGCTCGAAGCCTGGGGCGAGGCCGGGCTCGGCGCCAGCTTCCGCCTGACGCTGCCGCTGGTGCGCGGCAAGAAGCTCGGCGCGAGCCCGCTGCCGCTGGAACCGGGCCGCAAGTCGATGCGCGTGGTAGAGGCGGAGCCGCCCGCCGATTCCGGCGCTCCCAAGGGGGATGCCGCCGAACCGGCTCCGGCGCGACCGGCCGCCGCCGAGCCGACGGTGACCGATTCGGAAACCGGCCAGGCGCCGGACACCCTGCGCGGCAGCGCGGAGCCGAGCGTTTCCGAGCAGGCAGGCGGCCCCGAGGCCACACAGACGGGGCCTCTCGAGCCGCAGGACGCGCTGTCGGAGGATTCGAGCCGACCGGCCGCGGTGGATAGCTCGGCGCCGGGCGGCGACGAGGCGACGGTCGAGGCCGCGCGCGTCGGTTCGGACGCGGACGCGGCGTCGGATACCCCCGAAGCGGAGGCGCCGGACGCCGCCGAACCCGGCGTCCGCGAATCGAACGCGGCGCGGGAGCAGGCCCCTGAGCCGAGCGCGAGTGACTCGCCCGGCGCGACGACGCCTACCGACAGCACGTCGACGGAGGACGCGCCGGTCTCCGGCGCGAACGGATCGCCGGCCTCCGAGTCGGCGCGGACCGGGCGCGGCGGATCGCGCGAATCGGGGGACGTACAGTCATGACCATGCGTGTCAGAACTGCGCGAATGCAGCGGCTGACCGTGCTGGCCGCCGCGGTCCTGGCGGTGCTGGTTCCGCTCACCGCATGCGCCAGTCTGCCGGAGTCCTCGGCGCCGGAGGCGCTGGGCACCATCAACCGCGGGCCGACCTCCGAGGGCCCGCCGCCGCCCGTCGCCAACCGCGATCCCGATCTGCTGCTGCGTGACTTCCTCCAGGCCACCGCCGATCCGGCCAACCGGCATCTGGCCGCCCGGCAGTACATGACGCCCGCGGCCTCCACGCAGTGGGACGACGCGGCGGGCACCGTCATCGTCGAAAAACCCGACACACTGCGGGAATCGCGCTCCGGTGACAAAGCCACCTACCAGATCCGCGCGCGCAAGGTCGGCGAGCTGGCCGCCGATGGCGGGTACCGTCCCAGCGACGATCTGGTCATGGTGGAGAACAAGATCGAGCTGACCAAGGTCGACGGCGAGTGGCGCATCGACGAGCTGCCCGACGGCGTCGTGATGGACTCCACCGCGTTCTTCAAGTCCTACCGCCGCTACGTGCTGTACTTCATCGATCCGGGCGGCAACGCGGCCGTCCCGGATCTGCGCTGGATGTCGGTGCAGAAACCGGAACTGCCCCAGCGATTGCTCAGCTCGCTGATCGACGGGCCGCAGCACGCGCTGGCGTCGATGCTGCGCAACGAGCTCACCCCGCCGATCGCGCTGCGCGGCACGATCACCAAGATCAACGGTGATCCCGACGACGTCGGCATCGGGCTCGGTGGCGTCCGGATCGACTTCGCCGGCGCGTCGGCGCTGAACCCGCGCGATCGCGAGCTGCTCGCCGCGCAAGTGGTGCTGACCCTGTCCAGCGCCGACATTCTGGGGCCCTATCAGCTGCTCGCCGACGGCAAGCCGCTCGACGAGCGGTTCGCCGCGAACGGATACAGCGCGGCGGACGTGCAGCAGTTCAGCCCGGCCACGTCCGCGCGCAATCAGGTCGGGCTGCATGCCCTGCGCGGCGGCGGCTTGGTGGAGGTCGGCGACAACGGCGGCATCACGCCCGCGCCCGGCTACTTCGGCCGGGTGACCAACCTGCAGTCGGCGACCCTGTCCCCGGACGGTCAGTTCGTCGCCGCGGTGGCGGAAGCGGGGAGGCCACCGGGCATGCCGTCGCGCACCTTGATGGTCGGCACCTACGGCGGGAACGCTTTCCCGGTGGCCGAGGGATTCACCATCACCCGTCCGTCGTGGACCGCGGACGGCAGCGCCGCGTGGGCGGTGGTCGACGGCGATCGGGTCGTCCGTGCGGTCAATGATCGAGGCACCGGGAACGTGTCGGTGCAGGACGTCGACATCTCGGCGTTGACCGCGGCATCGTCGGCGTCGGCGCCCCGGCTGCCGATCACCGAACTCCGGATCTCCCGAACCGGAGTGCGGGCGGCGATGATCGCCGACGGCAAGGTGTACGTCGCGGTCGTCGTGCCGCAACCGGACGGGAAGCTCTCGCTGGCTTCGGCGCTTCCCGTGGGAGTCGGACTCAGCACGGCTGCGGTGTCGGTGGACTGGCTGGACGCCGATTCGATCATCATCGCGCGCGAGGGCAATATCGACCCGGTGAGCACCGTGTCGGTCGACGGCTCGGAGCCGACGCCGTTGACGTCGCAGAATCTGACGGCGCCGGTGCGGTCGGTGAGCGCGAGCTCGGATCATCAGTACGTCGCCGACTCGCGCGCGGTGCTGGAGCTGACCTCGGCTCCGGACCAGGGCCAGCCCTACTGGCGCGAGGTTCCCGGCCTGGGCGCGAACGCCATCCCCGTCCTCCCCGGCTGAGGGTTCGGTGGGCCGTCCGAACGGTGTCGCGGGGCGAGTCGGCTGGGACGTCACGGAGGAGGGCCGGATGCTTCCGCGTGGGCACTCGCGTAAGGACGGGCCGGTGGCCGGAGCGAGCGGCAACACACGCTCGTGGGCCCGGCCCGCACCGGTGTGCGGCACTGCCGCGTAAACAGCGGTGCCGCAACGTAAGCAGCGTTCTGCCGCGGATCGCCGTCGGCATGATCGAATCAACTTGTCGGCGGCCCGGCGCACACTGTGCCGATGCGAACCCTGCTCGATCTGGTGCTGCCCGCCGTCTGCGCGGGCTGCGGGCGTGCCGGAGCCGATTGGTGTGCCGACTGTGCCGTCGCGCTGGCCGGTCCGCCGGTGCGGGTGTGGCCGCGCACCGACCCGGGCGCCCCATGCTGGGCGCTGAGTCCGTATGCGGGGCCCGCCCGCCGGGCGGTGCTCGCCGTGAAGGAACGCGGACGGCGGGATCTGGCGAAGCCGCTGGGGGCGGCGTTCGCGGCCGCGCTCGCCGACCTGCGTTCGCCGGGCCGGCCCCTGGTGCTGGTGCCCGCACCGAGCAGAGCCGTGGCGGCGCGGCGCAGAGGTGGTGATCCGGTGCTGCGCACCGCGTCGGTAGCTGCGCGATGGCTACCGAGCACCCGCATGATACCTCTGTTGCGGGTGGGGCGTGGGGTGCGAGATTCGGTGGGCTTGACACCCGCCGAGCGGGCTCGGAACCTGGGCGGGCGGGTGACCGCGCTCGCCGGTCGCGCCGCCGACTGGGAGATACCGGCGAATGCCGAGGTGGTGCTGGTCGACGACGTGCTGACCACCGGAGCCACCGCCCGCGAGTCGGTACGCGCCCTGCGATCGGCCGGATTGCCGACACATGGCGTTCTCGTTACTTGCGCTGCTTGACTCGGGGAAATTTGCGTGAACACTGGCGATCAGCCCGTTGGCGGACTAGCGTCGCGAACACACACCCGAACCGCAAGTTTGGAGGTGGCGCCTCGGACATCTGTGCCGAGTCTTGTCGCTCGGCACGCTCAATCCCGCCGCACCGGAATCGGTCGGTGCGGCCAGATCCGGGAGGTACGCGTGACGACTTCTTCACGACCTTCAGTGAAAGATCCCGCTACTTCGGTGCTGGATTCCGGCACCCAGGAAGCACTAGAGCAACCCGCAGCGGAACGACCACGTGCGCCACGCGGCGACATCGTGGTGAAGGGCCGCAACGTCGAGGTGCCCGACCACTTTCGTATTTACGTCGCGGAAAAACTCTCCCGAGTAGAACGCTTCGATCCGTCGATCTTCCTGTTCGACGTGGAGCTGTTCCACGAGCGCAACCGTCGTCAGCGCAAGAACTGCCAGCGCGTCGAAATCACCGCGCGCGGAAAGGGTCCCGTCGTGCGGGCCGAAGCCTGTGCGGACAGCTTCTACGCCGCCTTCGAGTCGGTGACCGACAAGCTGGAGAGCCGGCTGCGCCGTACCAAGGATCGGCGCCGGGTGCACTATGGCGACAAGAGGCCGGTCTCCGTCGCCGAGGCCACGGCCGAACTGGTGGACGACTCCCTGTTCGAGCGGCTCAATGAGTCCGCCGCCGCGCACGCGCACGCGGAGGAGGGAAGGGAACCGGATTACGAGGCGGGTCCCGGCCACATCGTGCGCACGAAGGAGCATCCGGCGACTCCGATGTCGGTCGACGACGCCCTCTACCAGATGGAGCTCGTCGGCCACGATTTCTTCCTCTTCCAGGACAAGGAGACCGACCGGCCCTCGGTGGTCTACCGCCGTCACGCCTTCGACTACGGTCTCATCCGGCTGGCCTGACGACGCTGTCCCATACCCGCTGCTCCGGGCATTCGGCTCACCGGCCGGATGCCCGGAGCATTGTGCTGGAGCATGCTCGCGACCTCGGCCATCGGCGTGCCAGCGCGAGCAGCAGCCGCAGATCCGAGTCGAGATCGCCGACCGGCCGCCCCGCGGGATCGTCGAACCGCCGTGGCGGTGCCGCCGCCGCGCCGTTCGACTTGGCGGCGATGGCTTTACGAATCCGCTGCACGTCGTCGGCGCCGCTCGCTTCCGCGGGCAGGTAGCGCCGCAAATGCATCAGGGCGTCGCGGATCTCCACCGTCATACGGATCAGCCGGGCGTCGGATTCGGCGATCGGTAGATCCGGTTCGAGTACGATCTCCGGCACCGCGGCGGTGAGATCGCGCCACAGCGGCCGCAGGCGGCGGCAGTACCGTCCGGCGCGATCCCAGCCCACTCGGGTCCGCAGCGCCGCGAGGAGCGGGACGGACAGCAGGGCCGCGCCGAGCGCCGACGCCGCGAAAGTCGGTGCGGCCCAGCGCACCAGTGCCGGGTCGGCGGCCGTGCCGGATCCGCTGAGTCGCAGCGCCGAGATGATCAAGCCGCCGGAGGCGACGATCAGCGTGGTCAGCAGGGTTCGGTAGACGATCCGTTCCGCCGTGCTCGCTTCATCCGAGCGTAGTTCGCGCACCGCGGCGCGCCAGGCCAGCCGGCCGGTGGCGAGCAGCGGAAGCCACAGGACCGCCCCGGCCACCACCGTCGGCAGATCCGGTGCTTGCCCCAGCAACCGGCCCTCCTGCCGGGCCGCGGTACCCACGACGAGGATGAGCACGCCCCCGGCCAGCGCGGCCGAGTCGTAGACCCGCTGCCGAGCCCACGCCGACACAGGTTCCGCACCGGACCAGAGCCGAGCCGCACCGTAGAGACCGGCCGCCTCCATCAGGAGCGTGACCATCGAAAGCTGGTGCAGCAGACTGCCGATGCCGGGTGCGATGCCGCGCTCGAGCAGGATCAGCGTGGCGACACCCCACAGCATGGCCCGGTTGAGCAGGCGGTCGACGGTGGCGTGGTGTAGCGCGACCCGCCGCCCGAGCGCGACCACCGCGACGAAGACGATCAGGGGTATCGCGATCGGCGCCGGGATCGGCGAGGTCACCGCCGCCGATCGCGGAAGAACGTGCGGTGCAGCAGGGAATCGCGGCGTGGCGGGCGCATGGCGTGCAGCATCACCATGTCGGCGAAGGTCTCCGCGTCGCGTTCGCGCCGCGTGCCGTAGTCGGTGCGGCCGAGTACGTGGGCGATCGACTCCGGCGAGATCGAGGGCAGCAGGTCGGCCACCGCCGCCACGGTCGGCGTGCTCACGAGCCGGTCGCCCGGGTCGGTCTGTTCCGGGCCGTGGCCCAGCAGCATGTGCCCGAGTTCGTGCACGATGATGTGCTCGGCGTGCCACTCGGTGGTGTCGGCGCCGTAGACGATGACGTCGCTGTCCTGTTTCGCGATCCACAAGCCGCTGCCCGTGCCGCATCCGGTGCCGGCCAGCAGCGCGGTATCGATCGGCAGCAGGCTGATGCTGCGGCCCCGGTATTCCGCGACGTCATCGAGGTAGGTGCGCAGATCCCATGGGTGGGGTATCGGGAGGTCCCGGGTCAAGCTCCGGAACCGGGCCTGGATGGCCATGTGATCGGTCTCCTACAAAAGCTCAGTGGCCCATGTAGGACAGCATGTTACCGACTCGGCGGCGTCGGCTCCGCCGTGCTCTGGATGATCTTGGCCAGCATCGCCCGATCGATGTTCGAACCGCGCAGCGCGATGCTGGCGACGTTCGCGTCGCGCATGGTGGCGAGCAATTCCAGTTCCCGGTCGATGGCTCCCGCGGCGGGGCCGCGGGTGAGCAGGTAGTCGGCGGCCACACCGAAACTGCGCGTCACCGCGGCGAGGATCTCGGCATCGGCGGCGGCCGCCGAGTTCTCGTCGTCGAACTCTCCGTCGCGCAGGCGCGTCAGGTAGCTCGCCGGCACCGGCCGTCCGATGAATTCGCTCACCTGCGCGGCTACGGATTCGGTGCTGCGCTCCGGCGCGGAGCGCGGATGCACCACGGCGAACAGCCGATTGATCTTGTGGCTCAGGGTCAGCGCCGTGCCTTGCGGTCCGTTCTCGGTCATGCCTGCCTCGTCACTCGCCGTTTCGAACCGATGCCGTCGCCGCGTTGGCCGCCAGCCAGCGTGCGCGGAATCGGGCGTCGGTCGCTGCATCGATGTCCTCCGATCGACCTGCCAGCCAGCGGCGGTACCGGCGTTCCTGTATCTCGCCGGGGTCGCTGGACTCCGCGGGGACCGCGAGCAAGTGGGCGAAGGCCATTTCCACCAGGGGGTGCAGTTGCCTGCCCGGCCCGCCGTTGCGTTCGAGCATGGCGGTCGCGTATCGCGCCGAGAGTTTGGAGACCACCCGGTTGAGTTCCGCTATCGCCGCGACCACCTGCGGATCGCTGGTGCGACCGTTTTCGACGGCGTCGGTGAGCCGGCCCGATGCCGCGAGAAGCCCGGTGAGGTCGGAGATTTCGAAGCGGATGGCGTCGGGCCCGGCCACCACGGATTCTCCCGCGGCACGGGAGGCGTCGGCGGGTTCGTCGGCGGCGGGCACGCCACCCGCGTACGTACGTGCGGCGCTGCCCGGCAGCCATCGCAGCGGGGCGTCGAGCTTGTTCAGCGTCTGCATGCTGATCGCGGCCTCGCCGTCTTCGATCTTCCGGATGGTCGGCGCCGAAGGTCCCCCGAGGTCGCCGATCTGTAGCTGGGTGAGGCCGAGCTCGTCCCGGCGTTCTCTGATGATTCGCCCGAATCTCTTCTGCCGCGACAGCTCCGAAGGGCTATGCATAGTGAGTTCATGGTAAGTGTCTGGCAGGTTTTTGGCAAATCAATAGAAACAGTTTGGAAAACGGGTCGAAAGTTTGATACGGTGTTTTGCGTCGGATGGCCGGGGGGCCATGTGGCGCGGTTCCGGAACGGGCAGGGGCGTTCGCCGGGACGGACGTCTCCGGCCTGTCGCTCAACGGCGCGTGGCAGGTCGGGTTCAGCGGCGGTGGAGGGGATCGTCGCTGCGTCGGGTTCACCGTCGGCGAAGGGGGTCGACGGTGAACTTACTTTAGAGTAAGTTTGGTGGTCCCCGGCTTTCGAAAGGAAATCGCATGGCCACCAAAGCTGCTCGCCGTGCCGTGATCGTGTCCGGTGCGCGCACGCCGTTCCTGCGGGCGTTCACCGGATACACCAGGATGGATTCGATCGCGCTCGCCGACGCCGCGGTTCGCGGGTTGCTGGAGCGGACCGGGCTGCCCGGCGCGCAGGTGGAGGCGATCGTCTGGGGCGGTGTCATCCTGCCCGGCGCGGCGCCGAACATCGCCCGGGAGATCGCGCTGGATCTTCGGCTGGACCCTGGCTGCGAGGGCTACACGGTGACCAGGGCCTGCGCCTCCGGATTGCAGGCGGTCACGTCCGCCGCGGCGGCGATCGAGCGGGGCGAGTACGACATCATGATCGCCGGCGGCAGTGATTCCACCTCGAATGCCGAGGTCAAACTGCCGCAGAAGGTTGTGCACGCGGCGGCGCCGCTGGCGCTGGGCAAGCCGAAGCCGAAGGACTACCTGTCCGCGGTCGCGCGCCTGGCGCCGTTCACCGACCTGCTGCCGAGCCGGCCCAGGATCGCCGAGCGCACCACCGGTGAGGTGATGGGCGAGTCGGCCGAGAAGATGGCCCGCATCCACGGCGTGAGCCGCGCCGACCAGGACGAGTTCGCCGCCCGCTCACATCACCGCGCGGCGGCGGCCATCGAGTCGGGCCGGTTCGACGACGAGGTGCTGCGGGTGCGCACTCCCGAGGACGTGGAGATCCTGCGCGACGGTCTGGTCCGCGGCGACACCAGCGTCGCGAAACTCGCCGGTTTGAAGCCGGTTTTCGCGGCCGACGGCAGCGTCACAGCGGGTAACGCCAGCCCGCTCACCGATGGGGCCGCCGCGGTGCTGCTGATGAGCGAAGAGAAAGCGCACGCCCTCGGGTATCGGCCGCTGGCGGCGTTCCGGTCGTGGAGCTACGTGAGCGTCGATCCGACCGATCAAGTGCTGATCGGGCCCGCGATCTCGATGCCTCGTGCGCTGGAGAAGGCCGGAATGACGCTGGCGGACGCCGATCTCGTCGACATCCACGAGGCCTTCGCCGCCCAGACATTGTCGGTGCTGACCGCGCTGGCCAGCGACGAGTGGGCCAAGACCCGGCTGGATCGTGACACCGCCGTCGGCGAGGTGGATATCGACCGGCTGAACGTGCACGGCGGCTCGATCTCGCTCGGTCACCCCTTCGGCGCCACCGGGGCGCGCATGGTGACCACCATGGCCAACGAGTTGGCGCGCACGGGAAAGAGCACGGCCCTGCTGGGCATCTGCGCCGCAGGCGGGATCGGCGCCTCGGCGGTGCTCGAACGAGTCTGACGCGCCGCGTGGGCCGCCGCTCGACCCGGGGCGGTCGGCGCCGCGAGCGGTTACGACAGGCGGTGTCAGGGCTTGCCGGTGGCGCCCCGCCGCTTGCGTCCCTCGTTCGCGATGATTCGCAGACAGGTCTGGTGCTTGGTCTCGCCGGGGATGCCTTCCCGGCGCAGGCGCAACATCGCCTGTGCCAGATCGATGCCGAGCTCGCTCGACAGCCGAACAGCATCGACATTGGCCATTGCACAAACCTCCTGGAACCGGCGAACACCCTCGTGAACAGCACTGCGTGCGAAGCAGTTTCGCCCTTGTCGTACCCAGTCGGTATCCGATTGAACCATGAACGATCCACACATTTGGGTAACGATGCGGCACCGCTGCGGGGCGGTCAGCCGCGATAGGTTTCCTGGTGCACCGCCTCCGTCAGCGGTCTCCCGGCGCGCCAGCCGAAGCGCTCGAGATCGGGCACCCGCTGGAATTCACGCACCGGCCCCACACAGAGCCAAGCGACCGTGCGGACGCCCGCTGGGAGGTCGATCAGGTCGGCCAGGAATACGGGGTCGTAGAACGACACCCAACCCACGCCGACGCCTTCGGCGGTAGCGGCCAGCCACAGGTTCTGGATGGCGAGCACCGCGGAATAGATGCCCGTTTCGGGCACCGTGGCCCGGCCGAGTACCTGGGGCCCGCCACGGGCGTGGTCGTAGCAGACCACGACGCCGGTGCCGCTCTCCAGAATGCCCTCGATCTTGATCGGCTCGAACGTCGCGGCGCGCTCGGGTGGCAGCGCGTCCCGGAACTCCACGCGCTTGTGTGCCACGTGGTCGGCGAACTTGCGCAGCGTCGCCGGTTCCCGAACGACCACGAAGTCCCAGGGTTGCGAATTCCCCACGCTGGGCGCCCGGTGCGCGGCATCCAGCAACCGCCACAGTGTCGCATCGTCCACGGGTTCGCCGGTGAACTCCGCGCGCACGTCACGGCGCCGCCGGATCACCTCGTAGACACTCAGAACCTCAGGATGCACGGCCCGAGTCAATCAAACCCGGCGATCTCTCCGCACATGGCGGGGGTGGTCGGCTCGGATGGCCCGAACCCCGACCCCGCCACGCGAAGTTCAGCGGGTTGCGGAAGCAGTGCGCCTGGCGAGCCTGCGACGGCCTTGGGCCAGTGCGGTGCGCAGGCCGCGGCGCCGACCGGTCACCGGATCGACGGTGGCTGTGGTGCTGCCGCCGAACCTGCGTTCCGAGGCCGTCTCGGGGGCATCGTCGGCGGTGGCCCGCAGGTACTTGTTCGGCAGCGCCAACTTGAGGATCGTGCGCCACGCCTTGAAGTACTGCACCGGCAGCGAGCCGGTGGTGTAGGGCAGGTCGTATTTGTCGGCCAGCTCGCGCACCCGCACCGCGATGTCGGCGTACCGGTTGCTCGGCAGATCGGGGAAGAGGTGGTGCTCGATCTGGTGGCTCAGGTTGCCGGTCATGAAGTGCATGACCGGCCCGCCGGAGATGTTGGCACTGCCCAGCATCTGGCGCAGGTACCACTGGCCCTTCGTCTCACCGTCGATATCGGCCTTGGTGAACTTCTCCGCGCCGTCGGGGAAGTGGCCGCAGAAGATCACCGCGTTGGACCAGACGTTGCGGATCGCGTTGGCGGCCAGATTGGCGGTGAACGTGGAGGTGAACGCGGGCCCGGTGAGCGCAGGGAAGATCACGTAGTCCTTCAGGACCTGCTTTCCCATCTTGGTGAGCGCCTCGTTGCGCTTGCGCTCGAATTCGGCCCGCTCGGGGGAGCCGGGCTTGTACCGGCCCGCCACCAGCTTGCCGAGTTCCAGGTGCTGGATGGCCACGCCGTACTCGAAGAACAGCTGCAGCACCAGGTTGTAGACCGGGTTGCCCAGGTTGAACGGCTTCCAGCGCTGGTCGCGCGTCACCCGCAGCAGGCCGTAGCCGATGTCGTCGTCCATGCCGAGCACGTTGGTGTACTTGTGGTGCAGGTAGTTGTGGGTGTGCTTCCAGTGCTTGGCGGCGCCGGTGTTGTCCCATTCCCACGAGCTGGAGTGGATCTCCGGATCGTTCATCCAGTCCCACTGGCCGTGCATGACGTTGTGCCCGATCTCCATGTTCTCGATGATCTTGGCGGTGCCGAGCAGGGCGACGCCGGCCAGCCACGCGGGACGTTTCGGGCTGGCGAACAGCACCGCACGGCCGCTGATCTCGAGAACTCGCTGCAACCTGATGACATTGCGGATGTACTTCGCGTCGCGCTCGCCGCGCGAGGCTTCGATTTCTCGCCGGATCGCGTCGAACTCCGCGCCGAGTGCTTCCACGTCGGCCTCGGTGAGGTGCGCATATTCCTTGACATCCGAGATCGCCATACGGGTTACTTTATCGTAAGTTACGAGACCGTAGGTTGCGAAGTCGGCCGTGTGGATGTGTCAAATACCCTATTGCGATCCCGGCTGTCTGCTGGTAGGTTAGCGCGCCCTTCGTCGAATGCGAAAACGCTTGTCCCGCATGGCTTTCTCGCGCAGCACCGCTTGTTCATGGCGGGCCCGCTCCTGAAGCGCGTGCTTGGCCTCGCGCAGCACCTGCCGCTCGTGCTCGGCCTTCACCTTCAGGGCGGCCTTGGCCTCGCGCAGCATCTCCTTCTCCTGCCGCGCCTTCTCCTGCAGCACGATCTTCGCCTCGTGCAGCGCCGAACGCAGGCCGCGCCGCTTGCCGGTCTCCGGATCGATGCGCAGCCAGTGCGTCGACTCCGTGCCCCGCGACGGCAGCGTGATCCCGGCGAACTTGCGTTCCGACGAGGTCTCGGGCGCGTTGTCGGCGGTCGCCTTGAGGAACCGGTCCGGCAGCGCCAGCTTGTGGATCGTGCGGAAGGCGAGCAGATACTGCTTGCCCAGCGACCCGGTGGTGTAGGGGAGGTCGTACTTGTCGCACAGCTCGCGCACCCGCACCGCGATCTCCGGGTACCGGTTGCTCGGCAGGTCGGGGAACAGGTGGTGCTCGATCTGATAGCAGAGGTTGCCGCTCATGAACGCCATGGCGGGCCCCGCCTTGAAGTTCGCGCTGCCGAGCATCTGGCGCAGATACCACTCGCCGCTGGTCTCGTTCTCGAGCTGCTCGATGGTGAACTTCTCCGCGCCGTCGGGGAAATGGCCGCAGAAGATCACCGCGTAGGCCCATAGATTGCGCACCAGGTTCGCCGTCGCGTTCGCCTTCAGCGTCTGCTTGAACGCCGGTCCGGTCAGCGCGGGATAGAACAGGAAGTCCTTGGCCACCTGACGGCGGATCTTGCGTCCGAACGCCACGTTCGGCTCCGACATCAGCTGCCGGCGCGGGGTGTCCGACAGCTCCTTCTCGATGCTCCAGTCGTGCAGCGCGATGCCCCACTCGAAGGTCGCGGCGAGCAGCAGGTTCGCCAGCGGCTGCACCAGGTGGATCGGCCGCCACGGCTCGTCGCGGGTCATCCGCAGGATGCCGAAGCCCAGATCCTCGTCCTTGCCCAGCACATTGGTGTAGGTGTGATGGGAGTAGTTGTGCGCGCGGCGCCACTGCGCCGAGGGGCCCGTCATGTCCCATTCCCACGAGGTGGAGTGGATCTCCGGGTCGTTCATCCAGTCCCATTGCCCGTGGCTGACGTTGTGCCCGAGCTCCATGTTCTCGATGATCTTGGCGACCGACAGCAGTGCGGTGCCGGTCAGCCAGGCCCAGCGGTTGCGGCTGCCGAACAGCACGGCGCGCGCCGCCACCTCGAGACCGCGTTGGGCCGCGATCGCGCGCCGGATGTACTTCGCGTCGCGCTCACCACGCGATAGCTCCACCGAACGCCGGATGGAATCGAGTTCCTGCCCCAGTGTCTCGATATCGGCCGCCGTGAGGTGGGCAAACGTCTTGATGTCGGTGATGGCCACCGGGGTCCTTTCCCTACGCGATTCCCCGTCGAGAGTACCTGCCGGACTACACGTCCAGGGTGCAGTCGCCCGCCGCTACCGAGATGCAGGTCTGCACCTTGTCGCCTTCGCGGCGCTCCTCACCGTTGCGCAAGTCGCGCGCGTGGCCGGAACTCAGGGTGACCACGCAGGTCTGGCAGATGCCCATCCGGCAGCCGAACGGCATCTGCACGCCCGCGGACTCACCGGCCTCGAGCAAGCTGGTCGCGCCGTCCGCCTCGACGGTGCGTCCGGTCTTGCCGAAGGTGACGGTGCCGCCCGCGCCCACCGCGGAGCGCTCGATCTCGAAGCGCTCCACGTGCAGCCGGTCCGACAGGCCCGCCTCGCGCCAGTGGTTCTCGATTTCGTCGAGCATCCCGGCGGGCCCGCACGCCCAGGTGTCCCGTTCGCGCCAGTCCGGGAAAGCGGTGTCCAGATCGGCGAGCGCGAACTTGCCCTGCTCGGCGGTGAGATGCAGGCGGGTCAGGAAGCTCGGATTGCGCTCGTGCAGGGCGCTCAGCTCCGCGCCGAACATCACGTCGTCGGCGGTCCGCGCCGAGTGCAGGTGCGCCACGTCGGTGAACAGCTCGCGACGGTCCAGCGCGCGCAGCATCGACATCACCGGGGTGATGCCGCTGCCGGCCGTCAGGAACAGCACCTTCTCCGGCGGCGGGTACGGCAGCACGAATCCGCCCTGCGGCGCGGCGAGCCGGACGACGGTGCCGACCGGCACGCCGCTGACCAGGTGACTGGACAGGAAGCCTTCCGGCATGGCCTTCACGGCGATGGAGATCAGCCGCTTTCCGCCGTGGCCGGGTGCGGACCAATTCGGCGGGCAAGTCAGCGAGTAGGAACGCCAGTGCCAGCGTCCGTCGACCAGGATGCCGATGCCGATGTACTGGCCGGGCTGATATTTGAAGTCGAAGCCCCACCCCGGCTGGATCACCAGCGTCGCGGAGTCGGTGGTCTCCTTGCGCACCTCCACGATGCGTCCGCGCAGCTCACGGGCCGACCACAGCGGATTGGCCAGGTGGAGGTAGTCGTCGGGCAGTAGTGGCGTGGTGACCCGCGCCACGGCGCCGCGCAGCACGTTCAGCTTGCCGCCGCGCTCGGCGACGCCTGCGGCGGGCGCCTCCAGCCACGCGCGGACGCCTCGCACGGAGAAGCTCCCAATTTTCGAACCCATCGCTGCCGTTGGTCTCCCTGTCGTCGGATGCGCAGGCCGCCGTCTCCCCGATCGGAGGCCACGTCGGCAAGGTTACGGCATCGTAGGTTACCGCGGTGGGTGAGCCCGCGAACGATGCCGAGGATCAGAGCAGTTCGAGCAGGAACGGCAGCTCCTGGGCGGCGTACCAGGCCAGTTGATGGTCCTCGGCGTCCCCGAGGACGAACTCGGCGTCGGTGTCGCCCAGGTCGGCGGCGTCGACCACGTCCACGGCCTTGGCCACCTGTGGCTCGGCGTCGGCCAGGTCGACGTGCACCGAGGCGATCTGCTGATAGCTGATCGGACCTCCGAGGCGCACCACCGCGTCGTCGAGGTCGGGTCGCAATTTCGCGCCGGTCACGTCGGCGGCGATCACCGCGCGCCGGTAGACCGGACGGCCGCCCGCGACCGGCGCGGCGGCGTCGTCTTCGGAATCCTCCGCCGACCCGATCGCCTCGCGTTCGGCGGCGAGCAGCCGCAGCGAGGCGCGAGCGGCCTCGTTCATGGCGACCTCGCCGAGCTCCTCCTCGTCGCCGGAGGCGTACGCCTCGCGCAGCGCGGGCGTCACCGCGAACGCGGTACCGCCGATGGGGGCCAGCTCCCGGTTGTCGACCAGCTCGCGCAGCATCGGGACCGTAGCCGGGATGTAGACCCGCAGCTTCTTCTGATCAGACGCAGGCACCGAGCATCTCCTCCATGGAATCGCGCACCGCCGTGGCGAGCACGCCGATATCGGCCATCGCGTCGCGGTCGGCGTTGAGACCGTAGAAGACTCGTCCGTCGTAGGACGTGATCCCGATACTCGACGCCTGATTGCGCAGCAGTGGCGACACCGGGTACATCTCCAGCATCCGCGCGCCGCCGATGTACATCGGCGCCTGCGGACCCGGCGCGTTGGTGATCACCAGATTGAACGTGTGTTCTGCGAACGTACTCGCCGCGCGCACACTCATCGCATGCAGGCTGGCCGGAGCGAATCCGGCCAGATGCACGAGGGTACGCGCGCGGACGGCGCGCCGCTGACGTCCGTTGAATTCGGTGGCGTGCGCGATGTGCGACAGCCGCATCACCGGACTCGGCTCACCGACCGGCAGGTCGAGCAGGAACGACGACACTTCGCTCGCCGAGTGGGCCTGCTCGCCGTCGGCTCCCTCGACATACACCGACATCGGCACCACCGCCCGCAGCGTGGTCGACTCGGTGAGCGCTTCGCCGCGCGACAGCAGCCAGTTGCGCAGGGCGCCGGTGACCACCGCGAGGATGGCGTCGTTGATCGAGCAGTTGAATCGGCTGCGAATGGTGCGGTAGTCCGCCAGGTCGGTGCGCACCACGTCGAAGCGCCGGTTCCGCGAGGTGCGGGTGTTCAGGGGGCTGGCGGGCGCGCCGGTCGCGGCGGTGCGCACCGCCGCGACCACCGACTCGACCGCCCTGCCTGCCGTCCCGAGCATCGCGAACGCGCCGGCGCCCGCGTCCCGGGCCACTTCCAGCGCTTTGCCCGGCTGCGCGGCGAGATGGGCCAGTGCGCCCACCAGCAGTTCGACCTCGCCGGGTTCGCGCGGCGCGATCCAGTCGTCGTCGGCCAGCACGCGGGGCGCGGGCCCCGCGTCGAGGATCACGTGGCCGATCTCGAGTGCGGTGTCCCCGTCCACCAGCGCGGAATGGGTCTTGGTGAAGATCGCGCAGCGACCGTCGGACAGCCGCTCGATCAGGTACATCTCCCACAGCGGCCGGGCCGGATCCAACGGGTGCGAGGCGAGCCGGGCGACCAGGTCGTGCAGTTGTTCATCGGTGCCAGGACCGGGGAGCGCCGAACGCCGGATGTGATAGGTGATGTCGAACCGGCTGTCCTCGACCCAGACCGGCCGCCCCAGCGACAGCGGGATCTCGCGCACTTTGCGCCGGTACCTCGGAACCAGCGGGAGCCTGCTCTCGACCAGGTCGACCAGCCGGTCGTAGTCCAGGATCGCCTGCCCGGTGTTGTCGCCGGATTCGGTGTTCCGCACGATCGCGAGAGAGCCGATGTGGATCGGGTTGCTGCTCGACTCGAGCCGGTAGAACGCCGTGTCCTGCGGCGTCAGTCTCGTGATCACGCTGCCCGGTACTCCTTTTCCCGATGCGGTCCCCCCGCTCATTGTGCTGCCACATCAACCGTTACCCCGGCCGTTGTGACATTTCTGCTGGATTCGGTGCACTGTTTCCGCGCCCCGGGGTGGTCCCGTGACACGCTGGTCCGTTCGAGCTCGGCAAACCGATTCGATCACAGCGCGAACCGGGATGCACGGTCGAAGCACCCGGCCTCCGCCGTGTCGAAGGCACCGCTTGCCTCGTGCCGATCCTGTGACCTGATACTCGCGGTGCGGCGGGTGCGGCGGGTGCGGCGGGTGCGGCGGCCGAGGGTGCAGTCGCCGACACCGCTCGCTCACGCCAGCGCTCCGGCGGTTTCACCTACACCGGCTCGTAGTTCGACGCCCAGCACTGCCCCAGCCCCGGTTTCGAGCGCAGAGAGTCCGAGCGTCGTTCCGAACGAAGGCATCGGCGTGCGCTCGATCGTGCGGCAACCACCTGACGCGCCCTGCTGACCTCAACCCACGGTTTCGAGCGAAGCGAGACCGAGCATGCGCCGTTCGCGGCCCGGCTCGCGTCCGAGCGGCCGCCGCGTCCGCGACGCAGTCGCCAGCGGCGGCCGCTCGGACGCGAGCCACAAGGGGGCCGCGAACACCCAGCGCCGAAGGCGCTGGAAAAACAAACACAGCCAGCAGGGCTGCACATCGGCCGGACCATTACCATGAAGCATGCAGCGGATTCCGCGCAACCGCGTGGGCCGCACCGGCCCGGGGGCCGACGACACGTTTTGACACACCGACCAGAGGACTGACGAGACCCGTGCCTGCGCTGACACTGACGAGGTTGCTACGGATCGGCGAGGGCCGCATAGTCAAGCGGCTCTCGCATTTCGCCGACCAGGTCCTCGCCCTCGAATCGGAGTACGAGGATCTCAGCGACGCGGAGCTGCGGGCCAAGACCGACGAGTTCCGCGAGCGCTACGCCGAGATGGTCGAAGAGGGCGAGAATGATCCGCTCGGCCAGCTGATGGCCGAGGCGTTCGCGGTCGCGCGCGAGGCGTCCTGGCGGGTGCTCAGCCAGAAGCACTACAAGGTGCAGGTCATGGGCGGCGCCGCACTGCACACCGGCAACATCGCCGAGATGAAGACCGGTGAGGGCAAGACGCTCACCTGTGTGCTCCCCGCCTACCTGAACGCGATCAGCGGCGACGGTGTGCACGTGGTCACGGTGAACGACTACCTGGCCAAGCGCGATGCCGAGTGGATGGGTCGTGTGCACCGCTTCCTCGGTCTGGAAGTCGGCGTCATCCTGTCCGGCATGAGCCCCGCCCAGCGGCGAGCGGCCTACAACGCCGACATCACCTACGGCACGAACAACGAGTTCGGCTTCGACTACCTGCGCGACAACATGACCCACTCGCTGGACGACCTGGTGCAGCGCGGGCACAACTTCGCCATCGTCGACGAGGTCGACTCCATCCTGATCGACGAGGCGCGCACCCCGCTGATCATCTCCGGCCCGGCCGACGCCTCCTCGAAGTGGTACGCCGAGTTCGCGCGCATCGCGCCGCTGCTGAAGAAAGACCTGCACTACGAGGTCGACATCAAGAAGCGCACGATCGGCGTGCACGAGGCGGGCGTGGAGTTCGTCGAGGACCAGCTCGGCATCGACAACCTCTACGAGGCCGCCAACTCGCCGCTGGTGAGCTACCTGAACAACGCCATCAAGGCCAAGGAGCTCTACGCCCGCGACAAGGACTACATCGTCCGCGACGGCGAGGTGATCATCGTCGACGAGTTCACCGGCCGCATCCTGGTCGGGCGCCGCTACAACGAGGGCATGCACCAGGCGATCGAGGCGAAGGAAGGGGTGGAGATCCAGCCGGAGAACCAGACCCTGGCCACGATCACGCTGCAGAACTACTTCCGCCTCTACGACAAGCTCTCCGGCATGACCGGTACCGCCGAGACCGAGGCGGCCGAGCTGCACCAGATCTACAACCTCGGCGTGGTCCCCATCCCGACCAACAAGCCGATGGTCCGCGCCGACCAGTCCGACCTGATCTACAAGACCGAAGAGGCCAAGTTCTCCGCCGTGGTCGACGACGTCACCGAGCGGCACGAGAAGGGCCAGCCGGTGCTGATCGGTACCACCAGCGTCGAGCGCTCGGAGTACCTGTCCAAGCAGTTCACCAAGCGTGGCATCCCGCACAACGTGCTGAACGCGAAGTTCCACGAGAAGGAAGCGGAGATCATCGCCGAGGCCGGTCGGCCGGGCGCGGTGACCGTCGCGACGAACATGGCCGGTCGCGGTACCGACATCGTGCTCGGCGGCAACCCGGACATCATCGCCGACATCCTGCTGCGCAAGCAGGGTCTCGACCCGGTCGAGACGCCGGAGGAGTACGAGCGCGCCTGGCTGCCCACGCTGGACCAGGTCAAGGCGCAGACCGCCGAGGACGCCGACGCGGTCCGCGATGCGGGCGGCCTCTACGTGCTCGGCACCGAGCGGCACGAGTCGCGCCGCATCGACAACCAGTTGCGCGGCCGCTCCGGTCGCCAGGGTGACCCGGGCGAGTCCCGCTTCTACCTGTCGCTGGGCGACGAGCTGATGCGGCGGTTCAACGGCGCCGCTCTGGAGGCGATCATGACCCGGCTGAACCTGCCCGACGACGTGCCGATCGAGGCGAAGATGGTGTCCAAGGCCATCAAGAGCGCGCAGACCCAGGTCGAGCAGCAGAACTTCGAGATCCGCAAGAACGTCCTCAAGTACGACGAGGTGATGAACCAGCAGCGCACCGTCATCTACGGCGAGCGCAACCGGATCCTGCGCGGTGAGGACATGGAGGGCCAGGTCCAGGGCATGATCACCGATGTGGTCAGCGCCTACGTGGACGGCGCCACCTCCGACGGCTACGTCGAGGACTGGGATCTGGACAAGCTGTGGACAGCGCTGAAGACGCTGTACCCGGTGAGCCTGGACTACCGGGACTTGACCGGTGAGACCGAGGTCGGTGAGGCGGGCGAGCTGACCCGCGAGGAACTACTCGAAGCACTCCTGGACGACGCGCACGACGCCTACGAGCGCCGGGAGGCCGAGATCGACGGCCTCGCGGGCGAGGGCAGCATGCGCAATCTGGAACGCCAGGTGCTGCTGTCGGTGCTGGATCGCAAGTGGCGCGAGCACCTCTACGAGATGGACTACCTCAAGGAGGGCATCGGCCTGCGTGCCATGGCGCAGCGCGACCCGCTGGTGGAGTACCAGCGCGAGGGCTTCGACATGTTCACCGCCATGCTGGACGGCCTCAAGGAGGAGTCGGTCGGCTTCCTGTTCAACCTGCAGGTCGAGGTGCAGCAGCCGCAGCCGGAAGGCGTCGAGGTCGGCTCCGGGCTGCGTTCGCCGGTCGGCGCGATGGCCGCCCCGCGTCCGCTGCCCACCGAGGAGGCGCCTGCCGCGAACGGGCACGCCGCACCGGCGGCCCTGCGCGCCAGGGGTATCGACGACACCGCCCCGCGCGGTTTCAGCTACTCCGGGCCCGACGAGGGCGGCCGGGCAGCGGTGCACAGCGATGCCGAAGAGTACGGCGTGGACGGCGGTCCGCAGCCTACCCGCCGCGAGCGCCGCGAGGCGGCCCGCGCGGACGCGAAGGGCAAGCGCGGCCCGAAGTCCCGCCGCCGCCACTGATCCGCTGAACTCCGAAGGCGCCCAGGGTTTCCCTGGGCGCCTTCGCATTTCCGGATCGCCCTCTGCCGCAGCGTAATCCGGGTGTCGCTAGACGAATTCGATCGAGGCTATGCGCCATCCCTGGGCGGTGCGTCGGACGAACACCCGGGCGTCGAGGCCGGTGGTTTCGATGATCGTTCCGTCGGGCGTCTTGACCGCCTGGGTGATCAGAACGAGCCGGTCGATGCGGTCCGGGGTGTCGGGATCGTGTTCGGTGCCCATGATCAGGACGGTCGCTTCCACGGTCGAGCGGTCGCGGGCCCACTGGTCCCATTGCGCGCCGGGACCTCGCTCGGTGCTATTGCCCGACTCGGCTGCCAGGTCGGCGGTGAGCCACGGGGCCGCGCGGCGATAGGCGTCGGTTCGGCCCTGGTCGGGGCCGGGATGCCAGGTGAACATCGTCTGCAAACCGGAGCGGATGGTGGCGATCGCCTCCTTGTCGCCCTCGTGCACGTCGCTGCCGGTGTGGTCGGAGCAGCCGGCGCCGAGGGTGGCGATGAGCAGCGCCGCGATCATGAGCGGGAACCGCAGGATGGACACGGCAATCTCCTCAGAAGCGCACCGCTCGGATGCGCCAGCCTTGTTCGGTCTCGATCAGTGTGGCCCAGGCGGTCAGGTCGATGGTGTCGATCGGCCGGCCGCCCGGATCGGTGACGGTTTGGTTGATCAGCACGACACGGTCGACCCGGCCGGGCTGGTCGGGTGGGTGCTCGTCGGTGGAGACATCGACCGCGACCCGCACCGTCGCGCCGGCTTTCGCCCAGGCGTTCCACTGAGTCTTGGAGCCGCCTTCGGTGCGGTCGCGCGCACGCGCCCCGAGCTCGTCGGTGAGGTAGGGACGAGCGCGGGCATAGGCGTCGTCGGGGGAGGAGTCGGTGGCGGGCCGCCAGCCGAACATCGTTGTGAAAGCGGCGCGCAACACCACGTGCGGGTCGGCGGTCTCGGCGGCGCCGAGCGGGGCGGGCAGCGGCAAGCCGGGCACGGTTCCCGCGCAGCCGCCCACCGCCAGCACGGCCAGCGTCACGGCACAGCAGAGCAACAGGGTCCGGGTCATGACATACTCCGGATCTTCGCGCCGGGTGGAATCGGCGCCTGCACGACCTTGCCGTCCTCGGCCGACGCGTGGACCATCTTGCCGTCGCCGATCGCGATACCGACGTGGCGTGGCACCCCGTTCGGCCCGAAGTCGGTGTAGACGAGGTGCCCCGGACCGGCCCGGTCGGCGGGCAGCTCTTGTCCTTTCGTCCACTGCTGTTGCACGGTGCGGGGCAGCGTCACCGCGCCATCGGTCGCGACGTAGGCGACGTAGGTCGCCAGGCCCGGCGAATCGAAGCCGCCTCCCGTGGGGCCCTTGGTGTTTCCGCCGCCCCAGGTGTACGCGGCGCCGAGGTACTGCTCGACCGCCCGCGCCGCCTTCGAGCCGGACTCGGCGTCGCGGCCCGCCCCCTCGGCGAAGTCGGCTGCGGCGAACTCGCGTTCGTAAGCTCGGATCTTGCGCACGTAGGGCTGTGTCTGGGTGGTGTATTCGCCGCCCGACGGCATGCCGCGCGCCGCCTGTACCGCCCCGAACCCGGCGTTGTACGCGGCCAGTGCCAGGTCGACGGCGTCACCCCGCAACTGCCCGCTGGTGATGGCCGCCGTGGCATCCCGCCAGTTCTTGCACATGAAATGTGCCTGCGCGACCACGGCGTCGGCGATGCTGTTGATGTCGCTGCGGCCGTCGCCGTCCGCGTCGACTTTCCAGGTCTCCCACGTGCCCGGCAGGAATTGCGCCGGTCCCATTGCTCCGCTCGATGACACGGGCGCCGTGGCGCCGTGCCGGAAGTTGTTCTCCGCTTTGAGTTGCCCCGCCAGCAGCGGCGCGGTGATGCCGCTGCCGGGGCATTCGGCGGCGCCTTTGCGCAGCCACGGCACGAACTCCGCCGGAACCTTGCCCGGAGCCAGGCCGGCGCCGGGGCGGACGGCGCAATCGGCGATCGAGTGCGCCATCTTCAACGCCGATTGATCGGCCGTCGGAGCGGCCTGGTCGAGCAGCGGAGCCGGGTCGACGAACTTGCCGTTCCGCAGCCTGCCGCCCTGCCAGAGTTCGAAATGCAGGTGCGGACCGCTGGACGCGCCGTTGCTGCCGACGTCGGCGATGTGCTGGCCCGCCTTGACGACGTCACCGGTGGCGACGTGCATGCCGTCGTCGTACATGTGACCGTAGACGGTCGAGACCAGGCCGTCGGACGTGGTGGAGTCGATGACGATCCAGTTGCCGAAACCCGTAGCCTGTCCCGCGGCCACCACCTTGCCGTCCAGCGCGGCGAAGATCGGCGTGCCACGCTCGGCCGCCAGGTCCATGCCGCGATGGAACTCGCCGCCGCGGATGCCGAAGGCCGAGGAGACGGTGTAGCTGCCTTTTGCCATCGGCCCGTTGAGCACGACGCACGGCGGCGGTTGCGAAAGATCCAGCGGCAGAGCGCGTTCCGGAGGACGGTAGCGCACGGGAACCGGCGGCCGCTGTGGATCCGGTGCGGGCGGCGGCGGGGGTGGCTCGGAAGTGGTCGTGTCGGGCGCGGTCGTGGTCGGGCGGGTGGTCGAGGTCGTCGTGCTGGTGGTCGTCGTGCCGGTCGTGGACGTCGTGCAAGGGACGGCCGTCGCCGTGGCGGTGGTCGTGGTCGTCGGGCAGGTGGGCGTCGTGATCGGGCAAGCGGCTCGGCCTGCCGCGTTCGTCGGGCCTACCGGGTCGCAGACCTTCGTCGTGGCCGGTGCGGCCGTGGTTCCGGTGACGGACGTCTCGGCCCGCGTGCTCGTGACGGTCGAAGCGGCCGCACCGCCCACCGTGGTCGTCGGCGGTCGAAGCCGTGTGGTGGCAACGGATTCGGTGGTCACCGGCGCGGATCGTTCGGCCTGCGTCGGAGCCGGGGTGCCCGGCGGCTGGGATGGGATCGGCTCGGCCCAGGCACGCGCTCCTCGATCGGTGACGAGGGGCGTTTGCGTAACGCAGACGAACACGACCGACACCGTCACCGCTATGAGCAGCGTCAGGGTGCCGGAGCGGCGGAAGGTTCTGCGTCGGTGTCGGAGCATCGTCGGTTCCCCCGGTAGACGAAGGCGGACGCCACACAGCGTCGCGCCGAAGCGCGGCGCCCGCACCCAGCCGGATCGGCGAGAACTCGGGCGCCCGGCGGCACCCTCGGCCGCCGTCGCCGTTTCCCACCTGCGTCGATGCCCGGAGGTACCGTGCCCGAACGGGCAACGACCTGCGCGTTTAGTCCTCGTTCAATGCACGGTTAGTGGTCCGCGCAGGCTGGGTGCAGGCGTCGGGGAGGGTCGGCGCGGAAGTATCCGAGAGGTGCACGATGGACAGAACCGCGATCTACGTGGAAGCGCGCGACCCGATCTCGCGAGCGGGCCTGATCGCCCAGTTGCGGCCGCGCACGGAAATTCTCGTCGTCGACGACCCGGCACGCGCGGTGGTCGCGCTGGTCGTCGCCGACACGGTCGACGAACACACGTTGCGGACGCTGCGCCGCATGCAGCGAGACGGCAGGCGCCCGGTATTGGTGGCCGCCGATTTCGACGAGCACAGTCTCGCCGCCGCCGTCGAAGCCGGGATCGCGGGGCTGGTGCGACGCCAGGAGGCGACCTCGGAACGCCTGACGCACGCGGTGTGCGCCGCGGCGCGTGGCGAGGGAACCGTACCGCCCGATCTGCTCGGCAGGTTGCTCGACCAGGTGGGGCGGCTGCAGCGGCAGATGCTGCATCCGCGGGGGCTCAGCCTCACCGGGCTGACCCACCGGGAGATCGAAATCCTGCGTTTGGTCGCCGAGGGGGACGACACGGCCGAGATCGCCGCCAAGCTCTGCTATTCGCAGCGCACCATCAAGAACGCGCTGCACGACATCACCAGCAGGCTGCAGCTGCGCAACCGGTCACACGCGGTCGCGTACGCGCTGCGCCAAGGCTTGATCTAGGGCGGTGGCACAGTGTTCGTCGAGGTGGACGAGGCGCTGCGGGCGCTGGTCGGCGCGGACGCCGTCGACCGCAACGAGGTCGACGTGGTGTTCGACGCGCCGACCAAGGAGTGGGCGGCACGGCGGAACGCGCCCACCGTCAACATGTTTCTCTACGACATCCGCGAGGACCTGCGCAGGCGGCAGCGCGGCCTGATCAACGAGTACGACGAGAACCGTGTGGTTGTGCGCAGGCACCAGGGACTGCGGTATTTCAAACTGTCCTACCTCATCACGGCGTGGACGCAGCGGCCGGAGGACGAGCACCGCCTGCTGTCCGCGCTGCTGTCCTGCTTCCTGCGCCACGACGCGATTCCGGGTGATTCGCTGAGCGGGACGCTGGCCGAGATCGGTCTTCCCGTGGCGCTGAACATCGCGTTGCCGCCGCCGGAGGACCGGTCGTTCGCGGACGTGTGGTCGGCGCTGGGCGGCGAGTTGAAGCCGTCGCTGGATCTGGTGGTCACCGCGCCCGCGGACACCGGGCGGGCGATACCGGCGGCCGCACCCGCGCGCGAGGGTGTTTCGGTGGGCATGCGGGACCGGCACGGGCCGGCCGCCGACGCGCCGCGGGGCAAGCGGACGGAGCGGCGGCCGTGAGCGCCGCGAGCCTGCGCTATCTGCTCGCCCGTCTGGCCGTGATCGAGGCACGGGTACGGCGGGCGGTGGCGCAGCGCCGCGCGGACGATCCGCAACCCGACGACCCGTTTCGCGGCCTGTACCTGTCCGACGACGCGGTCGACCGCCTGCTGAGTTCGGCGCGTGCGCCGCTCGTCCCCGACCCGCTGGAAGCGCGGCGGGCAGCAGAAGCGGAAGCGATCGCCGCCGCGGCGCGTGCGGAGGGCGAGCAGGTTCGTTTGGCCCGGGTGATCGAGGAATTCGGGCTGGACGGGCTCGACGCCGAGGTTCTCCTGGTAGCGCTGGCGCCGGACGTGGACTCCCGTTTCGAATGGCTCTACGGCTATCTCAACGACGATGTGACGCGGCGCAGAGCGACTGTGGGACTGGCGCTTTCACTGTGCGGTGTGCCCGCGGCAGCCGCGGCGGGGCGTGCGCGCTTCAGTGCCGAGAGCGCTCTGGTCGGTGGCGGGCTCGTGACGATAGTGGAGAGCGACCGCCCGCTGCTTGCGCGGACCTTGCGCATACCGGACCGTGTGGTCGGGTATCTGCTCGGGGATGACACGCACGCTCCCGAGCTGAGCTCG
The DNA here is from genome assembly GCF_021183645.1 of Nocardia gipuzkoensis. Taxonomy (NCBI): domain Bacteria; kingdom Bacillati; phylum Actinomycetota; class Actinomycetes; order Mycobacteriales; family Nocardiaceae; genus Nocardia; species Nocardia gipuzkoensis. Next base: position 4,420,964 of record NZ_CP089225.1, read on the forward strand.
GCGATCGCATCCGCACCACCGGAGCCGGCCCACCCGGACGCGGGTCTGATCGCCGCCTTGTCGGGCCGGCACGTGCTGGTGTACCTGCGCGAACGGCCCGGCGGCGGCGGTACGGCGGTAGCCGCGGCGGCGGCCCGCCGACTCGGTCGCGAAGTCTTGATCGTGGATCTGTCGCTGGTCGCCGACCAGCCGAGCACGGTCGCGACGGCGGTGCTGGAGGCGCGGCTGCGCGGCGCCGTGCTGGTGGCCGCGGCCGTCGACGGATTCGCCGAGCGGCCCGAGATCATCCGCGCGCTCGCGGACGCGCAGGCGACCGTCGTGCTGGTGGGCAGCGCGGTCTGGGACCCGGCTCGGGCCCGGCGTCAGCCGGTGCCGATCGACGTGGCGCCGCCCAGCGCCGCGGACCGCTCCCGGATGTGGCGCGCCGTGCTCGCCGACCCGCTGTCGGACGGGTCCGACGCGGCGCAGGCCACCATGCAGTTCGTGCTGACGCCGGAACAGGTCGTGCGAGCCGCCACGGCGGCGACCGTGCGGGCCGAACTCGCCGGCCGCCCGATGTCCGCCGAAGACCTGCGCTTCGGCGCCCGCGCCCAGAACAGCGCCGGTCTCGAGCGGCTGGCCCGGCGGATCGAGCCGTCGGTCGGCTGGCCGGATCTGGTGCTGCCGCAACCCGTTCTGAATCAGCTGCGCGAGGTGGCGTTGCGCGCCCGGCAACGCACCGTTGTGCTCGACGAATGGCGGATGCGGCCGGGCGGCGGGCGGGGGCGCGGCGTGACCGCGCTGTTCACCGGCGACTCCGGGACGGGCAAGACGATGTCGGCGGAGGTGATCGCCGCGGATCTCGGCCTCGACCTCTATACGGTGAACCTGGCGACCGTGGTGGACAAGTACATCGGCGAGACCGAGAAGAACTTGGAGCGGATCTTCGTCGCGGCGGCCGGGGTCAACGCGGTGCTGCTGTTCGACGAGGCGGACGCGCTGTTCGGCCGCCGTACGGAGGTGCGTGACTCGCACGACCGGTACGCGAACATCGAAAGCGCGTACCTGCTCCAGCGGATGGAGTCGTTCGACGGCCTCGCGATCCTGGCGACCAATCTCCGCGCCAACCTGGACGACGCGTTCACCCGGCGTCTGGACGTGGTGGTCAACTATCCGGCGCCCGACGAGGACGCACGCCGCAGCCTGTGGCAGCGCTGCGTCGGCACCAGGATTCCGCGCAGCGCCGACCTGGATCTGGACTTCTGCGCCCGCTCCTTCGAGTTGTCCGGCGGCAATATTCGCTCGGCGGTCATCACCGCCGCCTACTTGGCCGCGGGCGCCGGACGTGAGTTGTGCACCGCCGATCTCGTCGCGGGAGTGCACCGGGAGTACCGCAAACTCGGAAGGCTCACCCTGGCCAGGGAATTCGGCCCCTATCACGAGTCCGTGCGTCAGTAGCGGGGCGGCGGATTGCCCGTAAGTGTGGACATCCGTGCCCGAACGGGCAGGAAGGACTTCCCTGGCGGCGTCACGTCGGTCGACTGTCCGCGTCGCCACCCCGGCCGATACTCGACTCACCCGACATGAGGAGGTGAGCCGTGCGCGAATGCTCGACCTGCGGGACGCCCAATTCCACCGATGCCGAATTCTGTGTCAACCCGCAGTGCCGCACCTACCTGGGCTGGGCGACGAGCACGGCCGCGGCGGTGCGCGAGCAGCCCAGCGGAGCCCGCGCCGACACCCCCGTGACCGCCGGAGTGGCCCCGGGTCCGCCGCGGCCCGCCACCGCACCGACGGCCGCGCCGGGGAATCGGCAGCGCTACGGCGTTCACCTGTCTCTCGAACAGAACCAGTTGACCGTCGATCCCGGCTCGGCGGTGGTCACCACGCTCACCGTGCACAACACCGGCACCCGGGTGGAGGAATTCGAGCTCGGCGTGGCAGGCCCCATGCGCCCGTTCGCCCACCTGGAACCCGCCGTACTGAGTGTCTTCCCGGACGACAGGGCCACCGCGGTGCTGCGGTTCGCGCCGCCCCGCGATCCCGGAATCCGGGCGGGGCAGGCGCCGTTCCTGGTCGGCGTCCGGTCCCGGGTGAACGCGCGGGTCTCCGACAGCGGCTCGGGCACGCTGACGGTCGGCTCGTTCAGCGAGGTGCGGGCGGCGCTGCGGCCGGAGACCAGCCGCGGTCGCAAAGCGGGGAAACATACGGTCACGACCACGAACGCGGGGAACGTCCCGCTTGCGGTGCAGATCGTGCTCACCGACCGCACGGGCGCGTTGACGTTCCAGCCGCCCCAAGCGGCCGCACAGCTGGGACCCGGTGCGGCGGCGGAAACTTCGGTACTGGTCGGTGGCGGGCGAAAGTGGTTCGGGCGCACCGAATCACACGCGTTCACCGCACAGGTCGGCCGCCCCGGCGGTGGCGCGCCGGTCACGTTGAACGGCGTCCGCAACCAGGTGCCGATCTTTCCCTGGTGGGTTCCCGTCGCCGCCGCGGTGGTGCTCGCGCTGACGCTCGCGGTGGTCGCGCTGTGGCCGGGGGACAAGGTCCCGAGCATCGCGGGCAAGAGCAGAGCGGACGCCGAACGCACACTTCAGGAGGCCGGGTACCGGCCGGTGTACGTCCCCAAGGTCGACGCCGGTATCCCCTTCGGGCAGGCCATCGGGACCGAACCGCGGGCGAACGAGGAACTCGAGCGTGGTTCGCCGGTCAATTTGCACGTGTCGATCGGCCCGTGTGAGGGCGAATGCCTGATCGAAGTGCCCAACGTCTTGGGTCTGCCCCTGGCGGATGCGCAGAAGGCGCTCGAGCAAGCCGAATTCGGCGTCCGGCATTTCGAACAGCAGAGCCCGGAGATCGCCAAGGGCACGGTCATCGCGAGCACGCCCGCGGCGGGCGAGCAGAAAGCCCGTGGTAGCGAGGTGGCCCTCGCCGTGTCGTCGGGCCCGGCGCCCACGCCGACACCGGCAGGTCCGACGTCGGGCGCCGGTCCTGGCGACGAGAAGGACGAGGCGGGCAAGGACGGAACGGGTAAGGACGGGGCGGACAAGGAGCAGGTGCCGGTACCCGATGTCGCCGGGCTCCCGGAAGCGGAAGCTGTCGCGAAGATCGAGAGCAAGGGCCTGACCGCGACCAGGGTCGGCAAGCCGGACGACACCGTGGCCAAGGGGACCGTGCTGGCTACGGACCCGGCGGCGCAAATCATGGTGGCGAAGGGTTCCGCGGTCACGGTGACGGTGTCGAGTGGCCCGAAACCGGTCGCGGTGCCCGGCCTGGCGGGAAAGCCGAAGGCGCAGGCACTCTCGGAACTGGCGGCCCTCGGGCTGAAGACCAAGATCGGCGGCAAGTCCAGCACCACGATGGCGGCGGGCACCGTGCTGTCCACCGTGCCCGCGGCCGGAACCGAGGTGCGACCGGGGACCGAGGTCACCGTGGTGGTGTCTCAGGGGCACCCCTGCAAAACCGGCTTCGTCTTCCGGTCGGCCGCTCCCGACGACCCGGTCTGCGTCGATCAGGCCACTGCGGACCGCACGAAAACCGAGAACGATCAAGCGAAGTCCCGGGTGAGCACCACCGACCGCACCTACGGTCCCGACACCTGTGTCCAGGGATACGTCTGGCGTGAGGCGGTGCCGAACGACCATGTCTGCGTCTCCACTCGGTCTCGTGCCGACGCGGCCGCCGACAACGCGGCCGACAAAGACCGACACGTCAAGTGAGGCGATCATGCGAGAACACGAGCACGAGAACGGCGAGAGTGCGCTGCGGCCGAAGTCCGGCCGGGTGGAGGAGCCGGAGTCCGCGCTGCAGCTGCGGGCGGCACTGTCGGGGCGACTGGAGGCCGCCTCACCCAGCGGTCTGATCGGGTTGCAACGCGCGGCCGGAAACGCGGGCACCGCGACATTGTTCGAAGATCCGTCACCGGTGCGTCGAGTTGTCGCCTCCGGCGGCGGACGGCAGCTCGAACCCGAGGTGCGCGCCGATATGGAATCCCGATTCGGTCAGGACTTCGGTGATGTCCGGGTGCACACCGATGGCGACGCTCACGAGTCGGCGAAATCGGTGAACGCCCACGCCTACACCGTCGGCTCGAACATCGTGTTCCAGCGCGACGCCTATGATCCGTCCTCCACGGCCGGGCGGCACACCCTCGCCCACGAGCTGACCCACGTGGTGCAGCAGCGCAACGGACCGGTCGACGGCACCGATGCCGGCGACGGGCTGAAGGTCAGCGATCCGTCCGACCGCTTCGAACGCGAGGCTGTGGCCAATGCCGACCGCGTCCTGTCCGCGCCCCCGTCGCCGGAGGTCTCCCACAGCAGCGAGGTCCAACGCTGCGTGGAGGACGTTCAGCGCACCGAGGAACCGGAAGAGGACGAGACGACTGCCCAGACCTACGTGCAGCGCGCCGAGAGCGAGGAAGAGGAGCAGTCCGTCTAGGCGGCCCGGCACCTTGCCGAGCAGGTCGGGTTGCCCGATGAGGCAGTATCCGCTTCCCGAACACACATCCGTTAGGCCGTACAACGCTCTCGCGCTTCGTAAGACGCTGTAGGAGAACAGTTCACCTCTAGCGAGGAGGCGTTATGCCGACCTATCTGTCACCCGGCGTGTATGTCGAGGAGGTGGAGGCCGGGTCGCGACCGATCGAGGGGGTTGGCACGGCCGTGGCGGCCTTCGTCGGGTTCGCCGCGGACGGACCTTTCAACGAACCGACGCTGTGCACCAACTGGAGCCAGTTCACCCAGCAGTTCGGTGATTTCGTCGAAGGCGGCTATCTCGCGCACGCCGTGTACGGGTACTTCGCCAACGGCGGTGGCGCCTGCTACGTGATCCGGGTGGGGCTGGACGGCAATGCCAACGGCACGAGGCGCGGCGAGCTGCCCGCGGGCGCACGGCAGGCGGAACTGGGCGGCTACCGGATCTCCGCGCTGGACTCCGCCGACGGCAAAGCCGACCTCACCGTCGAGATCAAGCCGGTAGAGGGCGACGGGGCGCCCGAGGATCAGTTCTCGGTCGTGGTCAAACGCGGTTCGAAGGTCGAGGAGTCGATGGGACCGGTCACGATCAAGCGCGGCAAGGACAACGTGGTGACGGTCGTGCGGGCGCAGTCCAAGCTCATCACGATCGAGGAGACGGGTGCCGCGCAGGCCCGGCCGGACTTCGGGTCGGTCACCCTGGCCGCGCCCGCACCGGCGCCGACTCCCGAGCGGATCTGCGCCGAGGACTACGTGGGCGACGTCGACGAGCGGACCGGGTTCTCCGGTCTGGCCGCGATCGACGAGGTCACGATGGTGGCGGTGCCCGACCTGATGAGCGCCTACGAGCGCGGGGCGATCGATCTGGAGTCGGTGCAGGCGGTACAGCAGGAAATGATCACCCACTGCGAACTCATGGGTGACCGGGTGGCGATCCTGGATCCGCCGCCTGGCCTGGGCCCGCAGCAGGTCAAGGAGTGGCGGGTCGAGAAGGCCGGGTACGACTCGAAATACGCCGCGCTGTACTACCCCTGGATCAAGGTGTTCGATCCGGCGGCAGGAACGGCGCGATTCGTCCCGCCCAGCGGTCACGTGGCCGGTATCTGGGCCCGCAACGACGAGTCGCGCGGGGTGCACAAAGCGCCGGCCAACGAAGTGGTTCGCGGGGCGCTCACGCTCGGGGTGCAGTTGACCAAGCCCGAACACGATCTGCTGAATCCCATCGGTGTCAACTGCATTCGCTCCTTCCCCGGGCGCGGTATCCGGGTGTGGGGTGCGCGCACGCTTGCTTCGGACCCGTCGTGGCGCTACCTGAACGTGCGGCGGCTGTTCAACTACCTGGAGGAGTCCATTCTCAACGGCACACAGTGGGTGGTGTTCGAGCCCAACGACGACGCGCTGTGGGCCCGCATCCGGCGCACCATCAGCGCCTTCCTGGTGAACGAGTGGCGTAAGGGCGCGCTGTTCGGCCTGACGCCCGACGAGGCGTTCTACGTCAAATGCGACCGCGAGACGAACCCGGCCGAATCGATCGACATAGGCCAAGTGATCTGTGAGGTCGGTGTCGCGCCGGTCAAGCCCGCCGAGTTCGTCGTGTTCCGGCTCGCTCAGTTCTCCGGCGGAACCAGCCTCGTCAACGAATGACCCGCAGCAGCACAGGAAGTAGGACATCATGGCGCTCCCCGATCTCGACACTTCGGTCGGCCACTCGTTCGGACTGGAAATCGACGGTGTGGTCATCAAACAGATTTCGGAGGTCTCCGGGCTCAAGCTCGAACAGGACGTGATCGAACTCAAGCAGAACACCGCCGACGGCAAGTACGTCGTGAAGAAGCTGCCCGGCCGGTACAAGGCGGGAGAGGTCACGCTGACGCGCGGTCTCACCGGCGACAACAGCTTCGAGAAGTGGGTCAAGGACAGCCGGTTCGGCAAGATGGGCGCCGCGCGCAAGGGCGGCGCGATCATCGTCTACGACTACGAAGGCCAGGCGCTCAAGCGGTACAAGCTGACCAACGCGTGGCCCAAGTCGCTGGAAATCGGCGCGCTGAAGGCCGGTGACACGAGTGTGCTCACCGAGAAACTGGTCGTCACCTACGAGAACATCGAGGTCGAATAGTGCGCCGCGTGCACAACGCCGCGGCCGCGGACGCGCCCGTCGCGTCCGCAGCCCCGGCGGAGGGGATGCGAACGGAGTTCCCGTTCGTGCTGCCACGCGGATACCTCGATCCTTCGGGCACCGTGCACCGCACCGGTGCGATGCGGCTGGCGACCGCGCGAGATGAACTGGTTCCGCTGCGCGACGACCGGGTGCGTGAGAATCCGGCGTACCTGTCGGTGGTGCTGATCGCCCGGGTGATCACCCGGCTCGGCACGTTCACCGACATCCACGCCGGCATCGTGGAAGACCTGTTCGCCTCGGATCTCGCCTTCCTACAGGATTTGTACCAGCGAATCAACGCCGAGGGGCACAGCCGCGCGGCGGTCAGCTGCCCGTCCTGTTCGCACGAGTTCACCATCGACCTCGCGGGCAGCCGCGTGGGGGAATCGTGACGTACGAGGTCGACCCGCTGCTCGAGGAGATCTCGTACGTCGCTTACCACTTCCATTGGCCACTGGGCGAAATTCTCGATCTGGAACATCCGGATCGACGCCGGTTCGCCGATGAGATCGAGCGCATCAACACCCGGGTCCGAGGGAGGTGAAGACGGATGGGGCTGTGGGATCGGCTGTTTCCCAGCCGCCGGCGTGACGTCGACGAACCTGCGCCGACCGGCGAAGCCCGCGCGCGGGAGTGGCGGGACGCACCGCCGGTGCAGCGCGTCATCACCGACGTCGCGCTGGTCACCGCCCCAGCCCGGTTCGAGTCGGCGCTGGTCTCTCGTCGCGATTTCTCGTTTCGTGGGCCGATGTCGCACGCCGTCGGCGGGGATGCGCCGTCCGGCGTGATCACCGGACTGGCCACCGACCCCGCAGTGATGCAGCGAAGCAGGGATGAGAACTTCGGCACCACTGCTGCGCTGCGCGCGCGATCCGATCCACCCGTGGTCGAGGCGCCGGCCTGCCATGATCGAGTGGCGACGCTCGCGGGGCCGATGGTGTCGGCAGCGGACGTGGTCGAGGTGCCTCTGCGCCACCTGGCATCCGCTTCGGCCGACACTTCGGCACCCTTATCAGCGGCTGATGACGTCAACGGCGCTGCACTACAGCAAGTTTCAGCATTCGCGGGCGCAATGCCGGACCAGCAGGAGCCGGTCGGGTCTCCCGGCACGGATCAAGGCCCAAACGAACTCGACGACACCGATCGGCTCGGCGAGAGTCCGGTCGCCGATGCCCCGGCCCGGTCGATACCGGCCGCGCCTCAGCAGATGCAACGACAGTTCGCCGAGGAACCGGCACGTCGTCGGCGGTACGGTCTCGGCGCTCCCCTTCCGGATGGTGAATCCGGCACCGGAGCCGGACGTTTCGTGCAGCGTCTTCTCGATCAGAAGAGCGCCGCTTCAGTGGAACGCGCGGCAGGCGTGCAGCCTGCCGCTGACCCACAGCGATCGATCGACACAGGCGGTGCTCTGCCTCCGGCCGGGGCGCTCGACGCGCAGCACGCCGAATCCGAGCAGGTAGTCGGCCTGCCGCAGATGAGCACCCCACCCGAAACCGATCAGGTGGGTGCTTCTGGCGCAAGCCGTGGTGTCGGTGTCCGGGCAACAGCGAATGCGGATGAGAGCGGCGGCGAAGGGCGTGCTGTCGATGTGCAGCGCGATACCGATTTCAGGGTTGCCGCGGATTCGAGTTTCCCCGTCCCCAAGGAGCAGGGACCGAAGCCGCCGACAGCGATGGGTCCGCAGCAAATGTTGGCCGCGCAGCGTGCCGTGGAGGCTGAACGGTTCACAATTCAGCGGGCACCGAATGGCACCGCTGACTCGGCGCGAACCCCTCGAACCGCAGTGCCCGGGATACCCGTGATTCAGCGCCGAGCTGCCGTAGACCAGCCCGGTGCCGCGGAGGTGAGCGCCGAACCGCCCCCCGAAGGCCCGGCCGGAGGTTCGCATCCCGACAGCCGGGAACCATCGACGGCACCGCCCGATGGCGGCGATCTGCCGATGGGTGGTGTCGAGATGATCGGCGCTACGAACGCGGTGGATACGCGGGTCGCTGAAATCGTCGGATACACAGGCGAATTTGTGCCGGTCGCTGCTTCGATCCCCCGAGCGGCGCCGGAGCCCGGTGTGGCATCGCCCGTGCCCACGGTGCAGCGGCAGAGTCGCGCGGAGGACGTGTCTGTGTCATCCGCCGCGGCAGGCTCCCCGAACCTCGGACAACTCGAATCGTCCGCGGCGCCCGTCGCCGACGCGGCGTGGCAGACCCGATCGCTCGCGCCGCCCGACTCGAATCCGTCGCGTACGCAGAGCCAGGTGCAACGAACCACCGGCCCAGCCCTGCCGAGTTCCGCAATTGGGCACGCAAACCCACGGATCCATGGATCGGCGACGGCGCACGAGCACGTCGCTTCCGCCACGCTGGGTAACCGCACCGGAATCGGCACTTCCTCGTGGAACGCCCCGGCGGCGACTGGGTCGACGCCCCACCCTGTGCAGCGGATGGCGGACCTCGTGTCATCCACTCTGACGCAGGGCAGCGAAAATCCGAGATCAGCCCCCACCAACTCACACCGCGCGGAACTGCCCACTTCGAAGCAATCCGGGACGCTACTGCTCCAGCGGCGGCCCCCGCTCGGACAGTCGCCGATGCCGGGCGCGCCGCATCGGACGGAGACGCCGAGGTCCGTGCGGCTGTCCGGCAGCGCGGATCCGCGTGTGCTCCAGCGTGAGCACCGCACATTCGGCATGCCCGGTCAGCCGGCTCCGGAAGGCGGGCAGGGCGTGCGTTCGTCCACCGAGGGCACCACACTCCACCGTGCCGGTCGCTCGTCTGCGCACGGTGTCCTGATCACCGCACCCGACAGTGCCGAGCCGGCCCACCTACAGCGCACTCGGACAGACACCGGCGACGTGCCGGAAAGTACCGCGGAACCGCCCACCACCTCCGACCATGCGGCAACGCACTCGACGGTCGGACCCGACACGACACCGCCACCGGCGTCCGACGCGACTACGAGGCAGTCCGTCGCGTCCGCCCCACCCACGTCTGCCACAGCCGGTGCCTCGCCGACCGACATCGACGGTCTCGTGGACCGCCTGTACGAGCCGATCGCTCGCAAGCTCAAAGCCGAACTGCGCCTGGCCAGGGAACGCGCGGGCGTTGCCCTGGACCTTCCCCTCTGATCACGTCCCGAGGAGCCGACCATGCCCACCGATCTGGACCCCGCCGTCAGCGTGTGTTTCGTCGTGACCATCGACAACATGAGCCTGGGTGCGTTCAACAGTTGCGAAGGCCTCGGCTGCGAGGTGGTGATGGAGCAGCGCGAGGAGGGTGGCAACAACGGGTACGTATGGCAGCTGCCGACTCGGATCAAGTTCAGCAACATCAAGCTGAGCCGTCCGGTCACGCCCGACACGGCCAAAGTCGCCGCGTGGTTCGGCAGCGTCGCGACCGGGGTGCGCGGCAAGACCGGCCAGATCAAGGCGATGACGGCCGACGGCACGGTGGTCGCGCAGTGGGGTCTGCTCGGCGTGATGCCCGTGCGCTGGACCGGCCCGTCACTGAACGCGGAATCGCCCAAAGTCGCCTTGGAAACCATCGAGATCACCCACCACGGCTTCGTCGAGCCGGGAAAGGCGTGACATGCCCGCGCCGATCGCCTTCAGCGCCACCAGCGCCGGTGGCGCGCAGTCCGGCAGCAGCCGGCCGAAGCTCCTGCACGCGTTCCTGGAGGTGCGCGACCCGCCGGTGGAAAAGGGCTCGCTGCAACCCGGGCCGCGCCGGGGCCAGATCGACTTCCAGTTCAACCCGAAGGAACTGTCGGTCACCAAGTCCGCCAAGTGGAACCGCGATGCCCAGAAGGGAAGCAAGAAGAGCGGTGTGCCCGAGTTCAAGGGCGCAGACCCGGCCAAGCTGACGCTCGAGATGTTCCTCGACGCAGGCGCGGAGCACGACACCAAGGTGGTGGACACCGTGGAACAGTTGTTCGCCTGCTGCGTGCCGACCAACGAGAGCCACGACAAGAAGAAGGGCAGCCCGCCGTGGGTGATCTTCCACTGGGGCGGGCTGACCGGCTTCACCGCGTACGTGAGCTCGGTCGCGGTGAAGTACACGCTGTTCACCCCCGGCGGGCTGCCGATCCGCGGCACCGCGACCGTCACCATCGAGGAGATCGCCGGTGATCAGGCGAAACAGAATCCGACCTCGGGCAGCCTGACCGCCCGTAAGGTGCATACCGTGGTCGCGGGCGACACCCTGGCCTCGATCGCCTGGCGCGAGTACGGTGACCCGACCCGGTGGCGTGCGGTCGCCGTCGCGAATCGCATCGACGACCCGATGCGGCTGCGCCCCGGCGCGCAGCTGCTCATCCCCGCCGCGGAAGAACTGGGGTGACGCGCGATGCCCGCTCGGGATTTCACCAATCAGCTGCTCGTGCGGGTGGCGGGCGCGCCGTTGCCCGACGACGTCGCCGCGCTGCTCACCTACGCCATGGTGGACGACAGCCGCAGTGCGCCGGATCTGTTCGTCCTCCGCTTCCGGGATCCGAACCATGTGGTGCTGGAGAAGGCGAGTATCGAGATCGGCGCGCCGGTCGCGCTCAGCGTCGCCTCCAACGAGGCGAACACGCCGGTGCCGCTGCTGTCGGCGGAGGTCACCGCAATCGAGAAGGAGTTCGACGGCACCGGCACCTTCACCACGGTGCGCGGCCTGGACAGATCACACCGGCTGCAACGAGGCAGGCGCGTCGCGAGTTTCGAGCACATGTCGGCCGCGGACGTCGCACGCCGCGTGGCGGGAGCCGCGGGAATCGATGTGGGCCGCATCGATGCGGGCGGAACTGTGCTGGAGCAGATCTCGCAGGGCAACGTGAGCGATTGGGAACTGTTGCGCCAGCTCGCCGCGGACATCGGCGCCGAGGTGGCGGTGACCGACGGGAAACTCGATTTCGGCAAGCCGACCGCCGCGGCCACCGCGCCCGCGACCGACGCGAAGGCCACCGAGGAGCCGCTGGTCTTGGAACTGGGGCGCAACGTATTGCGGTTGCGTGCGATCGTCACCTCCGCCGATCAAGTACCCGCGGTGCAGGTCCGCGGCTGGGATGTCACGCGGAAGAAGCCCGTAGTCGCCGAAGCGCCCGCGCGCACCACTGCCGCGGCCAACGGCGTCCGGCCGGAGGATTTGGCCCGCCTGTTCAAGGCGCCCGATCTGGTCGCAGCGCGGGTGCCGCACGGCACCCAGGGCGAAGTGGACGCCGCGTGCAAGGCGCTCGCCGAACAGGTCGCCGGTGGCTTCACCGAGCTGGAAGCCCTGCTGCGCGGCAATCCCACCGTGCGCGCAGGCACGGCGGTGGCGCTGGCCAACGTGGGAAAACCGTTCGAGGGCAAGTACTGCGTGACCGCCTCCCGGCACACCTTCGACCCGGTCACCGGCTACACGACCAGCGTGATCGTCAGCGGCGCCCGCGATCGCACCCTCGCCGGACTGACCGGGGTCTCGGGGCCGGGCGCTCGCCAGGCGCTGGGCGGGGTGGTGATCGGCCAGGTGAGCGACAACAAAGACCCCGAGAACATGGCCAGGGTCCGGGTTACCTTCCCGTGGCTGGCCGACAGCTTCGTCAGCGCTTGGGCGCGCACCGTGCAGCAGGGCGCGGGTGGGAAACGTGGCATGCTGTTCCTGCCCGAGGTGGGCGACGAGGTACTGGTCGCCTTCGAACACGGTGACTTTCGCCGCCCCTACGTCGTCGGCGGGCTCTACAACGGCGTCGACGCGCCACCCGAGGGGGAGGGCGATCTCGTCGACCGCCTCAGCGGGGCGGTGAACCGACGCTCGATCGTCTCCCGGACCGGCCACCGCCTCGAGTTCCGGGAAGCGGCGGCGGGCGCGCAGGGCGTGCACCTCGCCACCGGGGACGGCAAGCTCACCGTGGACCTGGACCGGAAGGCCACGACGATCTCGGTGCACAGCGACGGCACCGTGAGCATCGCCGCGCGCAACGGAGTGACGATCGACGCGGGCACCGGAACACTCCGGCTCACCGGCAACGACATCGTCATGGGCGCAGAGACCGGCGTCACGATCGACGGCGGCGCGGGTGCGGTGGAGGTGTCCAGCACCGCGAACGTCAAGGTGCAGGGCTCGACGGTGACGGTGAACGGCAGCGCGAGCGCGGAACTCACGGCGGGCGCGACGGCGACCGTGCGTGCCGGCGTGGTCCGGATCAATTGAACGGGAGTGCAGATGCCACCAGCAGCACGGGTCGGTGACCCGACCGCCCACCCGGGTGCGATCGCGCCGCCCGGTGTCCCGACGGTCCTGATCGGGGGCATGCCCGCCGCTACCGTCGGAACTCCGCACGTGTGCTCGTTCCCGCCCCCGGCCGTGCACCCGCCCTCGGCCCTCGCCGGGCCCGGCTGCCCGACGGTGCTGATCGGCGGCATGCCCGCCGCCCGGGTCGGCGATCTGTCCGCCTGCGGCGCCCCGGTCGTGCTCGGCTGCCCGACCGTGCTGATCGGCGGGTAGCGCGATGGCCGAGCAGTTCATCGGCGCCGGATGGGCGTTCTTCCCGATGCGGACCGACCACACCGGCGCCATCGCCCTGGTGACCGCCGACCAGGAGATCAAGGAAAGCATCCGGCTGATTCTCGGCACCTCGCCCGGCGAGCGGCCGATGCGTCCCGAATTCGGCTGCGCCATCCACGAATTCGCATTCGCCCCGGCCGACGCCGCCACGGCGGGACAGATCGTCTACGAGGTGCGGGCTGCTCTGGAGCGGTGGGAGCCACGCATCGATCTCGACATCGTGCAGGTGCGTTTCGACGACGTCGACAACGGGACGCTCTACATCGACGTGCGCTACAGCATCCGCGGCCGCAACGATCCGCGCAATCTGGTCTTCCCGTTCTATGTCATCCCGCCGCACGTCGAGGACAACTACCCGGGAGGTGCGTCGTGACCCTGCCCGCCCCCAATCTCGACGACCGGTCCTTCCAGGGGCTCGTCGACGACGCGAAACGTTATGTGCAGCAACACTGTCCCGAGTGGAGCGACCACAACGTCTCCGATCCCGGCATCACCCTGCTGGAGACCTACGCCATGATGGTCGACCAGCTGCTGTACCGGCTCAACCGGGTGCCGGACCGCCTCTACCTGAAGTTCCTGGAGTTGCTCGGCATCGAGCTGTTCGCGCCGAGCGCGGCGACGGTGCCGGTGACGTTCTGGCTGTCCGCTCCGCGAGCGGAGGTCGTGCAGGTGCCCGCGGGCACGCAGACCGCGACCGGCCGCGCGCAGGCCGAGCACACCGGGCACTGGCGCAGCGAGACGATCGAACCCGTGGTGTTCACGACCGTCGCGGAACTGCCCATCGTGCCCTGCTCTCTGTCGGCCGTCGCCACGGCCGCGGTCGACGGCCCGGTGGTCGACTGCACCGACCGGCTCACCACCGGAGTGCAGTTCACCTGCTTCTCGTCGACGCCGAAGCCCGGCGACACATTGTTGCTGGGACTGTCCGCTCCGGTTCCGTCCTGCGCGGTCGTGCTGCGCTTCGACTGCCGGGTGGAAGGTGTCGGCGTCGATCCGCTCCAACCTCCGCTGGTGTGGGAGGCGTGGGACGGACGAGCCTGGGTGGACTGCGAACTCGAACGCGACGACACCGGCGGGCTCAACCGCCCTGGCGACGTGGTGCTGCACGTGCCGCCCACCCATCAGGCGTCGTTGATCCAGCGGCGCAGTGCGGGCTGGCTGCGCTGCCGCGTGGTGGCCGTCGCGCCGGGGCAGCCGCCCTACACCGCCTCACCCCGGGTGTTCGACGCGTCGGCTTTCACGATCGGCGGCACCGTGGACGCCCGCTACGCCGAGCTGGTCCGGGACGAAGTGATCGGAATGTCCGAAGGCGTTCCCGCGCAACGTTTCCCACTCGATCATCCGCCCGTGGTGACCGAGCCGGGCGAACGGGTCGTCATCGAGGTCGCGGCGGGCAACGGCTGGCAGCCGTGGGAGCGCGTCGAGCACTTCGGCGCGAGCGGGCCGGACGATCGGCACTTCACCTTGGACGCCGCCACCGGCACCCTCTGCTTCGGGCCCGGAATCCGGCAACCGGACGGCTCGATCACCCAGTACGGTGCGGTCCCGCCGAAGGGCGCGCCGATCCGGGTGCCGGTGTACCACACCGGCGGCGGGCGCCGCGGCAATGTCGCCCGCGGCACCGTGCGATTGCTGCGCAGTTCGCTGCCCTTCGTCACGCGCATCGAGAACCGCAAGCCGGGATCCGGCGGGGTGGACGGCGAAACGGTCGACAACGCCAAGCTCCGTGCCCCGATGTTGCTGCGCACTCGGGACCGCGCGGTCACCGCCCGGGACTACGAACTGCTGGCGCGAGCCGCGTCACCGCGCGTCGCCCGCGCCCGCTGCCTGTCCGGGACCGGTCCCGACGCCGCGGTGGTCCGGGTCCTGCTGGTGCCCGACGTGGACAGTGACGAGCGCGCGACCGTGCCGTTCGAGCGGCTGCAGCCGACGGACGACTTGTTGCGCACCGTAGTGCGATACCTGGACGAACGGCGGATGATCGGCGCGCGCCTGGTCGTGGAGCCGCCGCGCTATCGCGGTGTCACCGTGGTCGCCGCCGTGCGCGCACGGGTCACCAGTGACCCGTCCCGGGTTCGGGACCGCGCGATCCACGCGCTGAATCGCTACCTGCATCCGATCACCGACGGGCCCGACGGCAACGGGTGGCCGTTCGGCAGACCGGTGCAGGCCGGTGAGTTGTTCGCGGTGTTGCAGGCGGTCGACGGCGTCGAGCAGATCGAGACGCTGCGCCTGTACCCCGCCGACCCGATCAGCGGCACCCGCGGCGAAGCCGCCGAACGGATCACGCTGCCACCCAACGGATTGGTCTTCTCCTTCGACCATCAGATCAAGGTGACGTCATGAGCAGGGGCACGGTCGCCGGACTGCCCTCGGCGCATCCGATCAGTGAATTCCTGCCCGGCATCTATCTCGACGACCCGCTGGTCCAGCGCTGGACCGCGGGGATGGACGAACTGCTCGCACCGGTCTTCCTGACCCTCGACGGGCTCGACGCCTACGTCGACGCCACCCTCGCGCCCGCGGACTTCCTGCACTGGCTCGCGGGCTGGGTCGACGCCGAGCTCGACGAGCGATGGTCGCTGCCGCGCCGGCGCGCGGTCGTCGCGGCGGCGGTCGCGCTGCACGCCCGCCGCGGCGCGATCGCGGCCCTGCGGGACCATATCCGGCGTACCTGTGGCTGCGAAGTCGAGGTTGTCGACAGCGGCGGCGCTCGCTGGTCCCGCATCCCGGATTCCGCCGCCCCCGGTTCGCCGACGCCTCGACTGGTGGTCCGGGTGCCCGCTGATCGCTGGGACGAGGTCAACCGGTCACGGATCGCGCGTGCCGTCGAGTCGATGTGCCCGGCGCACGTCCCGTTCGAGCTGGTGCCGCAGCAGACGTGAGCGGGTGGGTCGCGTCGACCCCGAGTTCGTCGAGGACGCGGGCGTAGTCGCGGCGCGCCTGCTGGGCGGCGGCGAGATCGCCCGCGCGTTCGTAGGCCGCGATCAGCAGCCGCCACGCGCGATCCAGGTACGGATCGACGCGCAGACTGCGCAGCAGCGCTTCGACGGCCGCGGCCGGTTCGCCACCGCGCAACTCGAGCTCGGCCAGCGCGGCGCCTGCCAGCGCGGCCTGCGTGCGGAGCCGATCCCGTTCCGGCGCGACCCATTCGGCGGCGCCGTCGCCGGGCAGCAGATCGCCGCGGTACTCCGCGAGCGCCGTGGTGAGCGCGCAGTGCGCGGCGGCGTCGTCACCCATTCGCAGCGCGCGGTGTGCCGCGTCCACCGCGGCGGTGAACGTGACCACGTCGGCGCTGCTGTCGCCGGGCAGCGCGATGGAGTAGGTCTCACCTTGCCGCACCAGCAGCGCCGACTTCCCGCGCCCGATCTCCGGTTCCAGGAAATGGCGCACCGCGGACACGGTGACCTGAAGGTTCTGCCTGGCGCGTGCTGCCGTCAGGTCGGGCCACAGCGCCGCGACCAGATCCTCGCGGTGCACGGGCTGCCCGGCACGCATCGCGAGGTACCGCAGTGTCGCCGCGGCCCGGGGCCGCAGCGTCTGACAATCCAGCGCGACGCCGTCCACCTGGACCTCGAAGGAGCCCAGACACCGCACGCGCAGCCGAGCAGCAGGCGCGAGGGCGGGTGGCGGTTGCGCGCTCACGCTCTCGGTTCGCCGCACGCGATCGGCGAGCGTGCCCGGCCAAGGCATGCCGATCTCGGTGGCGAGTGCCCGCGCCGCGGCGAACCGCCCCGCGCCGACGGCGGCGGGAAGGCCGCTCGCACCGAGCAGCGCGATCACCTGGGCGCCGGGCACACCCGTCGTCCGGGCGAACATCTCCGCACGGGTGAGCATCGCGGCCGCGCCCGGCCTGCTCTCCAAGAGCGCCGCGATCGCTTCGAACGCCAGCACCCAGGCCCGTGCGGTGTCGGCGTGCAGTGCGGAGTAGCGCTCGTCGGCGACCCGCCAGATCGCCGACGACGGCTCGCCCGCGAGCAGTTCCCGGCACGCGGCGATGGCGACGGCAAGCGCAGCGCCCCACCGATCGCCGATGGCGTCGCACTCGTCGGCGACTTCGGTGGACCTTCGAGGCGCGCCGAGCATCGACAGCGCGCGGCACAACCGCACCAGCATGAGCGCGCCCGCCCGCTCGGCGTCGCAGGCCAGGTGCTCGATCCGGGTCGCCACGTCCTCACCGCAGACGAGTGCGGCGACGGCGCCGACGAACTGGGTCCACAGATCGAGCAGCAAAGGTGCGCCGCTGTCCGCCGCTGCCTGGGCGCTGTGATAGGCGCCGTAGACGTGCCCGCCCAGCAAAAGAGCGCCCGCTCGAGCGAAAGAGTCGTCGGGACGGTCGTTTTCGCCCGTGACGTAATCGAGCGGATGACGGATCGTCGCGGCGCGGAGCCGATCGATCCAGTGCAGCTCCGGCCGGGCGGGAGCATCCAGCCAGATGTCGATCAAGCGGCGTTCCCTGGCGACCGCGTCACGCAGATCCGGTTCGGTGAACAGCTCTTCGGCGAGCCGGTAGCGCTGTGACGCGCGATGCAGTCGTCCGGCGGCCACCTCCCGGCGTGCGGTGGCCGTGCACAGCCAGGGGTCGTCGTCGACCACCGCGGCGGGCAGTCCCGCGCACCAGACCGGGCTGTGCCGATCGCCTGCCACCCGGTCGCCGTGCTCCTGCAGGATTCTGGCCACGTCGGCCCAGCGTTCCGCGCGCGCGAACAACCGCACCGCCTCGGCGTACGCCGCTTCCTGTTCGAGTTGCGCCGCCGCCCGCGCGCACCACCGCGCCGCCTCGGCCGTGCCGAGTTCCTCCCGTAACGCCGCGGCCAGATGATGGCGCAGCACCTCGTGGTAGCGGTAGCTGTGCCCGTCGTCGTCGGAGCTGGTCATGGCCTGGCGCCGCTCGAGTTCGGCCAGGAGCACGCCGGAGTCCGTGCGGCCGAGCAACAGGTCGCAGCGCTGCGCGGTAACCGTCTCGAAAACGTGCGTGCGGCGCAGGAATTCGCACAATTCGGTGGGCAGCTCGCCCAGGACGGTACGGGCGAGATATCCGCGCAGGTAGCGCGAACGCCCGCTGAGGGCGTGGATGGCCGCGCGCCGGTCGCGGGCGCCCAGCGCCTGCGTGGCGAGATGGAACAGGTGCAATCCGGCGGCCCAGCCGTCGGTGTGCCGCGACAGCGCCGCCGCGTCCTCCGGCGGCAGCGGACGGCCGTAGCAGTCGGCGAACAGCGCCTCTACTTCCCAGCAGCGGAACCGCATGTCGTCACCGGAAAGGATGGTGACACGGCCGAGTTCGGCGCGGATCAGATTGACCGTCGGGCGCACCCGGGTGCCGAGCACGACGCGTACCCGTTCCTCCGCCGCGGCCGAATGCCCCAGGACGAGGCGTTCGAAGGCCGTTTCGGCCGGTCCTCCGACCACGAAATGGAAGTCGTCGACCACCAGCGTGCGCGGTCCCGTAGCCAGGGCGGCTCGAAGCCCGGCGGTGAAGCGCTCCGCTTCCGCGTCCTCCGGATCGGCACGGCACCAGGCGACCGGTTCGCCGCACCCGGCCGAGTATTGCTGTAACAGCTGGGTTTTGCCCGAGCCCGCAGGCGCGGTGATCACCGCGACGTCCGCGTGCGCGAGACGTTGCAGCAACCGTGCGCGCCGCAGTCCCAGCCCGCCCGCGCCGGACGGCGCCGTGGCTCCGGACATGCGCATGATCGGGCCTCCCTCACGGACCACTCGGTATGGAACTCGCTAAGAATTCTGCGAGTGACCGCCGGCGTAATCCCGAGTAGCGAGCTACTCGTTTTCACAGCCCGATTCGGATCCCGGCGACTGGCACGGCGTTTCGAGCCGAGGAGGTCTGGTCACCATTGTGGCGTGTCGGCTCGCGTCGCGCCGGTAGATCGGGCAGGCAAGCGCGCCAGGCACATACCGGTCTGCCGACGCCACCGGCCGGACCGGGACGGCTTCGACAGTTCGCGGGATGCACCCACGCGACGAGGCGGAGCCCGGGAAATCGCGAGCGGTTCGCGGAATGCGCGCACCGCCGGGCGGACCGGCGTATCTTCCTGGCGTGGACCGCGCAGCTGTCGAGGCATGGATCGCCGGATACGAGCGAGCCTGGCGGTCGGCGGGCACCGACCGGCTCGCCGACCTGTTCGCCACGGACGCCGGGTATCTCGTCTCGCCGTGGGCGCAGCCGCTGACCGGTCTCGGCGCGCTCGCCGACTTCTGGGAAAGCGGCCGGGACGGGCCCGGCGAACCGTTCACCATGCGGTCGAACGTCGTCGCGGTGGACGGGGACACCGCGGTGGTCCGGGTGCAGGTGGAGTACGCGCGGGACACGCCCGCACGGTGGCGCGATCTGTGGGTCCTGCGCTTCGACGACGCGGGCCGCTGCACGTGGTTCGAAGAATGGCCGTTCGCGCCCGGCCAGCCGGACGGGCACTGAAAGTCCTGGCTACCAGGAGTCGTTGGAGGTCAGGGCGACGAGCAGCCGTCGGATGGCGGCCACCCGGTGTTCCTTGCCGGTGAGCTGGTCCAACGCGCATTCGGGGTCGGCGGGCGGGCCGAGATGAGTGCAGCCACGCGGGCAGTCCTCGATGGCATCGGCGAGATCGGTGAAAGCCGCGATGACGTCGTCCGGGGTGATGTGCGCCAGGCCGAAGGAACGCACGCCCGGTGTGTCGATGACCCAGCCGCCGCCCGGCAGCGGGAGCGCGACCGACTGCGTGGAGGTGTGCTTGCCCTTGCCCACCCCGGAGACCTCGCCCACCGCCCGCTCCGCGTCCGGCACGAGACGATTGACCAGCGTGGACTTGCCGACGCCGGAGTGGCCGATCAGCGCCGTGAGGTGATCGGTGAGCAATTCCAATACCGGATCGAGCGGATCATCGATGCCTCCGTAGACGATGGCGAGGTCGAGATCGTCGAAGAGGGCGGCGAATTCGGACTCGATGGCCAGATCGTGCTTGGTCAGGCACAGCACCGGTTGCAGCCCACCGGCATACGCGGCGACCATGGCGCGTTCCACGAAGCCGGTGCGCGGAGGCGGGTCGGCGAGCGCGACCACGATGAACAGCCGTTCGGCGTTGCCGACGACGATTCGCTCGTACGGATCGGTGTCATCGGCGGTGCGGCGCAGAACGGTTCGGCGGTCGGTGACCCGAACGATGCGGGCGAGGCTGTCCGGTCGCCCGGACAGATCGCCGACCACGTCCACTCGGTCGCCGACCACGATCGGGGTGCGGCCCAGCTCCCGAGCGCGCATCGCGACGATCCGGCGCTCCGGATCGCCGCCGAGGACGCACCCCCAGCGGCCCCGGTCCACCGCGACCACCATGGCCGACTCGGCGTCGCTGTGCTGTGGCCGGGTCTTGGTGCGGGGACGGGAGCTACGCCCCGGCCGAACCCGGACGTCGGATTCGTCGTAGCTGGCCGCTGTTCGTCGTCCCGTGGTCAGCGCGCCGCTCCTTCGTCGGATAAGGCGGGCTCGAGCATCCGCTCCCAGAGATCGACGAAGTTCGGCAGCGTCTTGGCGGTGGTCCCGATGTCCTCGATCTCGATGCCGGGCACCCGGAGACCGAGAATGGCCCCCGCCGTGGCCATCCGGTGGTCGGCGTAGGAGTGCCACTTGCCGCCGTGCAACTCGGTGGGCACGATCTCCAGGCCGTCCTCGGTCTCGGTGACCTTGCCGCCGAGCCGGTTGATCTCGGTGGACAGCGCCGCCAGCCGGTCGGTCTCGTGCCCGCGCAGATGGGAGATGCCGCGCAGCACCGACGGCGAGTCGGCCAGCGCGGCCAGCGCGGCAACCGTCGGGGTCAGCTCGCCCACGTCGTGCAGGTCGATGTCGATGCCCGCGAGCCGGTCGGGGCCGTGCACGGTGAGCACGCCGTCGAAGATCCGCGCCTCCGCGCCCATGCGCACGAGGATCTCGCGGATCACGTCACCCGGCTGGGTGGTCAGCCGGGGCCAGTGCGGGATGCTGACCGTGCCGCCCGTGATCGCGGCCGCGGCCAGGAACGGGGTGGCGTTGGACAGGTCCGGCTCGACCTCCCAGTCCACCGCGCGGATCGGTCCGTGCTCCACGGTCCAGGTCTGCGCCTTGAAGCTGTCCGCCGGCGCGTGCACTTGCACGTCGGCGCGGCGCAGCATCTCCACCGTCATCTCGATGTGCGGCATGGAGGGCAACGCCTTGCCGTCGTGGTGCACGACCAGGCCCTCGTCGAAGCGCGCGGCCGACAGCAGCAGGCCGGAGACGAACTGCGACGACCCGGAGGCGTCGATCGTCACGGTGCCGCCGCGCAGCGCGCCCTTGCCGTGCACGGTGAACGGCAGCGTGTCGCCGTCGACATCGGCGCCGAGCACCCGCAGCGCGTCCAGGATGGTGCGCAGCGGGCGGATCCTGGCCTGTTCGTCACCGTCGAACGCGACATCGCCCGCCGCCAGCGCGGCGACCGGCGGCAGGAAACGCATCACCGTGCCCGCGAGCCCGCAGTCGACCGTGCCGCCGCCCAGCGGCGCCGGGGTGACGGTCAGGGTGTCGCGCGCGCCTTCGATGTTCGCGCCG
Organism: Nocardia gipuzkoensis; assembly: GCF_021183645.1. Classification (NCBI taxonomy): domain Bacteria; kingdom Bacillati; phylum Actinomycetota; class Actinomycetes; order Mycobacteriales; family Nocardiaceae; genus Nocardia; species Nocardia gipuzkoensis. Next base: position 4,442,645 of record NZ_CP089225.1, read on the forward strand.
AGCGCGCGCAGTGCGCCGATCATCAGATTCGTGTCCCGGCTGCGCAGCGCGCCGGTGATCGTGGAGGGACCGTCGGCCAGGGCGGCCAGGATGAGCGCCCGGTTGGTGATCGATTTGGATCCGGGCAGGGTCACGGTCGCGTGTACGGGGACCTCGACATGGGGCGCTGGCCAGAAGTTCACTCGTCCATCATCACACGGTGTCGGTTTGCCGGCGCCTGCGGCGCTGGGTGTTCACGGCCCCCTGGTGGCTCGCGTCCGAGCGACCGCCGCTGGCGACTTCGTCGCGGACGCGGCGGCCACTCGGACGCGAGCCGGGCCGCGAACGCGCATGCTAGGTCTCGCTTCGCTCGAAAGACGTGGTTGAGGTGCGCTGGGCGCGTAGTGGTGGGAACTTGCTCTCGGGTGCACACGGTTGGTGATGGCCGGATCTCGTCGGCGTGGTGCGAGGGCTGTTGGCTCGACTCGAACGCCGCTTGTCCTTCGTCGCATACACGGCGGCCACTCGGACGCGAGCCGGGCCGCGAAGGGCAATGCTTGGTCTCGCTTCGCCCGCAACCGGGAGCCGGGGGATGTGCCCCTATGTGTGGACCGGATACTCGACGCACGTCGAGCACCCGGTCCCAGGGTGGGTTCTTACTTGTGCCGCCCGTGCAGGAACGGAACGAGCTTGCGCAGCAGCTTCATTGTGGAGTCGGTGCGGCTGTAGCTCAGCAGCGCCATGCCGGGAACGGTGAAGCGCTGCACCGCGATCGAGTGCGGGCGGGCGAACTCGCGCAGACCCGGCTCGCCGTGGATGCGGCCGATGCCGGAATCGCCGACGCCGCCGAAGGGCAGGCCGGGGATGGCGGCGAAGGCCAGCACGGAGTTCACCGAGGTGGCGCCGACGCGCAGCCTGCGTGCGATGTCCAGTCCGTTCTTCTTCGAGTAGACCGCCGAGGACAACCCGTACTTGGAGTTGTTGGCCAGCTCGACCGCCTCGTCCACACTGTCGACGGTGCGGATGGTGATGGTGGGGCCGAAGGTCTCCTCGGCCACCGCCTCGGAGGTCTCGTCGGTGTCGACCAGCACGACCGGTTCGATGAACGGCGCCTTGACCGACTCCGGCCCGCCGAGCACCGCGGTGCCGCCGTTCTTCAGCGCGTCCTCGATGTGGCGGCGCACGATGTCCACCTGGCTGGGCATGGTCATCGGGCCGTAGGCGGCCTTGTCGTCGGAACCGGGCTTGACGTCGGTGAGGATGCGCTTGACCTCGGCGACGAACTCTTCGCGCACCGAACGGTCCACGTAGACCCGCTCCACGCCCGCGCAGGTCTGGCCGCTGTTGGCGGTGGCGCCCCAGGCGACCGCGTCCGCCGCGGCCTTGACGTCCGCGTCGGCGGCGACGATCACCGCGTCCTTGCCGCCGCACTCCAGCAGCACGGGGGTGAGCCGCTCCGCGGCGGCGGCCATGATCCGCTTGCCGGTGGCGGTGGACCCGGTGAACGCGATCTTGTCGACGTCCGAGCGGACCAGCGCCGCGCCGGTGGCGCCGTAGCCGTTGATCGTGATGAAGACGCCCTCGGGCAGTTCGGGGTTGGCTTCGGCGAACGCCTCGGCGAGGAAATTGCCGATGCCGGTGGAGTATTCGCTCGGCTTGAACACGACGGTGTTCCCCGCGGCCAGCGCGTAGGCGATGGAACCGTTCGGCGTGTAGACCGGGTAGTTCCACGGTCCGATCACGCCGACGACGCCGAGCGGGCGCTGCTCGAGCCGGGCGCTGAAGTTCGACATCAGCGCGCCGGGGGAGACCCGCTTGGGGCCGAGCACCTTCTTGGCGTTCTTGGCCGCCCAGGCGATGTGCTCGAGCGCGAGCATCAATTCCAGGAAGGCGTCGTCGAGCGGCTTGCCGTTCTCGGCGTGGATCAGCTCGCAGAACTTCTCCGAGTTCTGCACCAGCTTGCTCGACCAGCGCAGCAGGTGCGTGCGCCGCTCGTCGAAACTCAGCGCGCCCCAGGTGGCGGCGGCGGCGCGGGCCTTGGCGACTGCGGCGGCCACCGCGTCGTCGTCGGCGATGACGTGCGTGCCGATCACCTCGCCTGTCGCCGGATTGACCGACGTCAGTGCCGTGTCGTGGTCGGCCGGTTTGGTGTCGGTGGATGTCACAGTTGATCTCCTCTTGCCGTCTGCGGTGGACGGTCGATGCGCAAGTCCGAGTGGACGGGCAGCCCGTCCTCCGATGAGAGAATGCTATGCCACAACTCTCAACAGGTCACCAGCTATGGACCAATTGTCGCCGACTCTGTCGGTGGCGGGTGGGACTATCGGGATATGTGCGGACGATATGCGACCACGACCAACCCGGGCAGGCTCGCGGTCGAGTTGGATGCGATCGATGAGACCGAGGCCGCCGACCAGAGCTCTTTCACCAACTACAACGTCGCTCCGACCACCCAGGTCCTCACCGTGGTCGAGCGACACGACCACGGCCGCGAGGACGACGACCCGAAGCGCCGTATCCGGCGCATGCGCTGGGGACTGATCCCGACATGGACCAAGGCCGCCGAGCCCGGTGTCCCGGTCAAGGGAAAACCGCTGTTCAACGCGCGCGCCGACAAGGCCGCCGGCACGCCGTCCTTCCGTGACGCGGTGAAGTACCGGCGCTGCCTGGTGCCGATGGACGGCTGGTACGAGTGGGTGGTCGAGCCGAACGGCGAAAAGGGCCCGAAAGGCAAGGTCGCCAAGCACCCGTACTACATGGCCAACGCCGACGGTTCCCGTCTCTACATGGCCGGTCTGTGGTCGATCTGGCGCGACCGGTCTCAGCCGGAGAGCGAGCCGCTGCTGTCGTGCACCATCCTGACCACCGATGCGGTCGGCGACCTCACCCGCATCCACGACCGGATGCCGCTGCCCATGCCGCAGGAGCACTGGGCGGCGTGGCTGGACCCGGATCACCCGGCCCCCGCGAGCCTGCTGGAGACGCCGTCGGAGGACGCGGTCGCCGGAATCGTGCCCCGGCCGGTGCCCATGCTGGTCAACAGCGTGCGCAACAACGGCCCGGAACTACTTGCCCGAGTAGAGGATCAGAAGGAAGCCGAGCAGATCAGCCTCCTTTGAGCGCATGCTGCCCACCCGTGTCCCCCCACGCCGTCGCGAGCACGGCGATCTCCTGGCTCGTGTCCGACCGGCCGAGTCGGCAACGGTGTCGCAGCGGTAGCGTCCAGCCGTAGTCCGGCGATCGCCGCAAGCTCGATGACGTTACCGCGTCACGCAACACACCAGCCCGACTCCCGGTTTCGAGCGAAGCGAGACCGAGCATGCGCCGTTCGCGGCCCGGCTCGCGTCCGAGCGGCCGCCGCGTCCGCGACGCAGTCGCCAGCGGCGGTCGCTCGGACGCGAGCCACAAGGGGGCCGCGAACACCCAGCGCCGCAGGCGCTGGAAAAACAACACCGCAGAAATTACAGCGAGCACTTCACGCTGGGTGAGGCGATATTCAGCCCGCATTTGATGATTCCGGCGACCAGGTCGATCAGCTTGGTGGTGACGTTGCCGCTGAGCTTCTCGGCCTTGCCCGCCTTGTCGTCACCGCTTTTCGAGCCCTGCCCGTCCCCGTCGAAGTCGAATACGGAATCGCTGACCTGCGTGACCGGTGGGGTGTTCGGTGCGGCGGCGACCTCGGGTGCGAGGAGCGTAATCGAACCGAGGGCCAAGACGAGAGCTCCGGACAACGCGACGATCACGGTGCGCAAACGCTGGGACATCATTCGCATCACATCCTCGAGTCGTATCGATTTGGCCTGTTCAGTAACGCACAGATCGCGGCGATGGTGGCCGAATTACGCGGATGTCACGGGCGCGGTCACCGCGGCGGTGAGCCGGACCAGATCGGCGGGCGCGAGCTCGATCTCCAGTCCGCGCCGGCCCGCGCTGCACAGGACTCGGTCCCAGGTCAGCGCCGAGTGGTCGATCACAGTGGGCAGCGGTTTGCGCTGACCGAGCGGTGAGATGCCGCCGAGCACGTATCCGGTCGTCTTCTCCGCCCTGGTCTTGTCCGCCATGCTCGCCTTCGACGCGCCGAGCGCCGCGGCGGCGGCTTTGAGTGACAACGTGTTCGGCACCGGGAGTACGGCCACCGCGAGCGAACCGGTGGCCAGTTCGATGACCAAGGTCTTGAAGATCTGCTCGGCCACGACCCCTAGTTCACCGGCCAGTGCGTCGACGGCCTCGGTGCCGTAGGAGTCGGACCGCGGATCGTGCTTGTAGGCGTGCACACGGTGGGACACCTTCGCCTGGGTCAACGCGCGGATCGCCGGAGTCGAGCCTGCTGCCATGGCCGAAACCTTAGCGGCGGCGCCGGGAACACCCGAAGCCCCGCGCATGTTGTAGCCGGTACATAGCGCTCGGAATGCTTTTCACCGCCGTGAGCAGGCCCTATGGAGACGTGAAGGAGATGCCTGTGCCCGTACTGCTCGACGACCGTCCGCTGGGGACCGAGGTGTCCCCGACGGAAGGCGGGTTCTCCCTCGATATGCCGATACCGGTAGATTTGGCAGGTACGGCGATCGAAGGGACAGGTGTGACGAGCGACGATGACGTGGTGGCCGACGATGTCGCCGCCGTCGACGATGCCGAACTGGCACAGCGGTTCGAGCGGGACGCGCTCCCGCTGCTGGACCAGCTCTACGGCGCCGCGCTGCGCATGACCAGGAACCCGGCCGATGCCGAGGACCTGGTCCAGGAGACCTACGTCAAGGCGTTTCAGGGGTTCAAGTCGTTCCGGGAGGGCACCAACCTCCGGGCGTGGCTGTACCGGATCCTGACCAACACCTACATCAACTCCTACCGCAAGAAGCAGCGCCAGCCCGCGCAGTACCCGACCGACGAGATCACCGACTGGCAGCTGGCCGCGACCGCGGAGCACACCTCACAGGGGTTGCGCTCGGCCGAGGTCGAGGCGCTGGACGCGCTGCCGGACGACGACATCAAGGCCGCGCTGCAGGAGCTGCCGGAGGAATTCCGGATGGCGGTGTACTACGCGGACGTCGAGGGCTTCCCGTACAAGGAGATCGCCGACATCATGGGCACTCCCATCGGTACGGTGATGTCCCGGCTGCATCGGGGCCGGAAACAACTGAAGGGTTTGCTCGCCGACGTGGCGCGCGAGCGTGGATTCAACCGTTCGGGGGAACGCCAGGAGGTCAAGCAGTGAGTACCGAGCGGGACCCCGACATGGAGCTCGACTGCACGGCGGTACTCGCCGACGTGTGGTTGATGCTCGACGGGGAGTGTGACGAGGCGACTCGTGCCCGGTTGCAGCACCACATGGAGCACTGCAGCCCCTGTATCGAGGCTTACGGCATCGAGGAGAAGATCAAAGGCTTGCTCAGCCGCAAGTGCGGGGGCGACCGTGCGCCCGATTCGCTGCGGGAGCGTTTGACGATCGAGATCCGCCGGACGGTCGTCACCAGCGAGACGTCGGTCGAGACTTCGGACTAGCCGGTCCGTGCAACGCGAGCGGCACGCCTTCCAGCCGGAAGGGCGTGCCGCTTCGTGCTTTCGGCGCCGAGCGTCGCGCTCAGGCGTTGGGCCGCTTGCCGTGGTTGGCTGCGTTCCCCTTGCGGCTACGCTTCTTACGTCCGCGCTTACCCATGAGTATTCTCCCTTCTGGTTGAAGGCCATTCTTTCACGTGTGGTTGGCTGTACCGTCAGCGGATGCAGGCCAACGAGTGAATGGGGTGCCATGGCTGAGGAAGTGCTCGCCGAGCTGGTGTCGGTCGTGTACCAGGTGGTCGTCCAGGAGGGTGACGAGGTCCAGGAGGGCGACACTTTGGTGATCCTCGAGTCCATGAAGATGGAGATCCCGGTGCTCGCGGAGTCCAGCGGCACTGTGACGTCGGTCGGTGTCAAGGAAGGCGACGCGATCAAAGCGGGCCACCTGATCGCCGTCATCTCCTGATCGAGCGGTAGATCTGCATGGCGACCCTGAGCGAGCTGCTGGCCGAGCACACCGACCTACCCGGCGTCGCCGTAGACCATCTGCAGCGCGTAGTGGGCGATTGGCAGCTGCTGGCCGATCTGTCCTTCGCCGATCTGCTGCTGTGGGTCGGTGCGGGCCCGATAGCGGAGGGCGCGGACATCGTGTGCGTCGCGCAGTGCCGTCCCACCACAGCGCCCACCGTGCACCAGGAGGACCTGGTCGGCACGGCTGCCTTGCAGTCCGACCATCCGCAGGTGTTCGAGGCGCTGGCGACCGGCGTGACCGTCCGAGCCGACAGCGAGGTCGAGGCCTCCGGCGTCTACCACCCGCATCCGGTGCACGCGATCCGCGAGGCGATCCCCGTGCGCTGCGGTGACGACGTGATCGCGGTGCTGAGCCGGGACACCGATCTGCAACGCTCCCGGGTCCGCAGTCAGCTGGAGAGCGCGTACGTGGCCTGCGCGGACGACCTGTGCCAGATGATCGCCGACGGCACCTTCCCGACCACGGAGGATCGCGCCGCCACCCATTCCAGCCCGCGCGCGGGCGACGGATTCATCCGGCTCGACACCGACGGCATCGTGGTCTACGCCAGCCCGAACGCGCTGTCGGCCTACCACCGGATGGGCTTGCAGGCCGACTTGGCCGGCCAGGACCTCGCGGTCACCACACGTTCACTGATCACCGACCCGTTCGACGCGCAGGAAGTGGTCGGCGACATCCAAGCCGCCCTGGCCGGGCGGACCGGGCGGCGGATGGAGGTCGAGGCGCGGGGAGCCACCGTGCTGCTGCGCACCCTCGTGCTGCGCCCGCACGGTGAACTGGCCGGCGCGGCCGTGCTCGTGCGCGACGTCACCGAGGTCAAGCGGCGCGACCGCGCGCTGCTGAGCAAGGACGCCACCATCCGGGAGATCCACCACCGGGTCAAGAACAACCTGCAGACCGTCGCCGCGCTGCTGCGCCTGCAAGCCCGCCGCACCGAGAACGAGGAGGCGCAGGTCGCGCTCACCGAGTCGGTGCGCAGGGTCACCTCCATCGCGTCGGTGCACGAGATGCTGTCCATGTCGGTGGACGAAGAGGTCGATCTCGACGAGGTCGTGGACCGGCTGCTGCCGATCATGGCCGACGTGGCCACCGTGCACACCGCGCGGATCAAGGTGCGCCGCGCGGGTTCGCTCGGCGTCTTCTCCGCCGAGCGCGCCACCCCGCTGGTGATGGTGCTCACCGAACTGGTGCAGAACGCCATCGAGCACGCCTTCGATTCGGGCGAAAACGGCACGGTGACAATCCGTTCCGAGCGTTCGGCCCGCTGGCTCGACGTGATCATCAGCGACGACGGGCGCGGTCTGCCGCCCGGGTTCAGCCTGGAATCCTCCGACCGGCTCGGCCTGCAGATCGTGCGGACCTTGGTCACGGCCGAACTCGGCGGCTCCATCGGTTTGCATCCCGGCGCCGATATCGGCACCGATGCCGTCCTGCGCGTTCCGCTGGGCCGCCGCTCGGGCCGCTGACCGGGTCCGACGCTTCGGCACGCGTCGCGTCCGACGCCCTGCGAGTTGTTGCTCGGATGTCGCGAGCGGCCGCTGTACACGGCTTGCGTCGCAGTGGTTCCTCGAATGTCCGCATCGAGTGGAATGCGAGGGTGGTGAGCGGATTGATGACGCCGACCGGCTCGGAAACCCATCACTTTCCCATAAGTCACGCTCATAGGCGAGTCGAACCGCGGCCCTGTCGCACGGTAATCCGCGCCGCGGCTATAGCCCTATCACGCAACGGCATTGGTCCGGTGCCCGTTTCCGCGCGAAGCGAGACCGGGTATTTCCAGTTCGCGGTCGTGCGCATAAAAACAACACAGCCCGGCACCTTTGGGTGCCGGGCTGAAATGCGTTACCGGGCCGGGCTGAATGGCCCGGTAATGCCGGTCGTCTGATCAGACGACGGTGCGGGTGCGGGTACGCGCGTTGCGACGCTTCAGCGCCCGGCGCTCGTCCTCGCTCATACCACCCCACACGCCGGCGTCTTGTCCGGACTTCAGGGCCCAGGACAGGCAGTCAGCGGTTACGGGGCAGCGAGCGCAGACCAGCTTGGCATCGGCAATCTGCGCGAGCGCCGGACCACTGTTACCCACCGGGAAGAACAGCTCGGGGTCCTCATCGCGACAGATGGCCTTGTGGCGCCAGTCCATTCCTCTGCTCCTTTGCTGGGCGCCGCGCAGGGCGCCTATGGTTTGTGGATCGTTCACTTGTGCGACTCGAATGTTTCCGCACGGTTGCTTGTGAATGCTTTCACGAACACCGTAGATGTCAATAGGCACGCGGTGCACCGTGGGGAAGGTCACGCTCAAAGGCCCCCGTACGGGGAGCCTGCCCGGTCCTTTGTACTCGCTCCACCTGGTTTTCGCAGCACAACTGCGATGTTTTTCACGGCGTTTCGCCCTCAGAGCGGGCGTGGTGCGATCACGGCGAGGATGTCGGGCACCGCCGTGAAATCCACCACGTTGCGCTTCCCGATGAAGTCGCCATCGATTTGCAGGCCGATGGGTTCTTTGGACTCGATTCGTACGGTGGGAACGTCGTCTTCACGAAATAAATTGCGGGACTTGGGATTCCCGTGGGGCGTCAGAAGTTGCCGCGCGAGCAGCAGGGTGGGTACCACGGCCATGGAGCGCACCGCGAACACGCCGAGGCCCGTTTCGAACCGGGTGCCGGGGTTGGTGTGCACCGGCGTGGCATTCAGGTAGGTCCACGGTGTGGTGTTGGTAACGAAGGCGTAATGCACACCGTCTACGGACGTGTGGCCCGGAATTTCCACCCGAACGCTCGGTTCCTTGCGCTTGGCCAGGAAGAATTGTCGCACAGTTGTTCGAACATAACGCGCCGGAGTGGCGGTGCGGCCGCGGGCGCGGCTGGCGTCGATCGCCTCGCAGACGTCGGCGTCCAAGCCGACCCCGGCGCTGAAGCAGAACCACCGGTCGTCGGCCAGTCCGAGACCGATCCGGCGATCGGTCTCCAGCGTGAGCAGATCGATGAGTTGATTGGTCGCGGTCACCGGGTCGGGAGAGATGCCGAGCGCCCTGGCGAAGACGTTCGCCGAGCCGCCGGGGATCACGCCGAGGCGCGGCAGCCAGGCCTGGCCGTCGTCCAGCACCGGTAGCGGCAGGAAGCCGTTGATGGTCTCGTTGACCGTCCCGTCGCCGCCGTGCACGACGATCAGGTCCATCTCGTTGGTCGCTGCCCACTGGGCCAGTTCCGCGGCGTGGCCGCGGTGCTGGGTGTGCGCAACGGTCAGCTGGGTGCGGCTCTCCAGAGCGTGCGCGAGTAGGTCCCGGGTCGCCGGTGTGGTCGAGGTGGCATTCGGGTTCACGATCAGCAGCGTCCGCACGATGGCAGCCTAGTTGGCCGCCGGAGCGCGCCGGAAAAGCGGCGAGCGGGGGCCCGGCGGTCCGCTGTTGCCGGGCAGACGCCGCGGCGGCGACGACGCGCGCCGAGCGGGTCGTAGGCTTGCCGCGTGAACGAGCGTCAGCGATGCAAGCGTGGATACCGTGCGCTATCGGGCACGACGGAGCCGAGTGCCCGCGAGGCGCGGTCGTGAGCGACAAGGGCCCGGCGGCGGGGGCCGTTCCGGCCACGGTGCGGGCGGCAGGCACTCTGGTGACCCTCGAAGGAGTCGTCGCCGTGGTCGTCGCGATCGTGCTGGTGGTGCGCGGGCTCCTCGGTCACGACCAGTCCGCCACGAGCGGGTACGGCACGGCCGCCTGGTTCGGCATCCTCGGCGGCGCGGTGTTGGCCGCGGGCGTGGGTCTGCTGCTGGGCAAACGCTGGGGCCGCGCCATCGCCGTCATCGCGCAGCTGCTGCTGCTCCCGGTCACCTGGTCGCTGCTCACCGACTCGCATCAGCCGGTCTACGGCACGCTGCTCGGGGTAGCCGCGGTCGGCGCGCTGGTGCTGCTGTTCGCGCCGCCGTCGACTCGCTGGATGGCCGAGGACTACGGGGTCGAGCCGGAATAGTCCCCGCTCGCGGTGCGCAGCGCGGCCCGGCAGAGGTGGTCGGCGTGCCGGGTCGTCTCCGGTATCCGGTACCGCGGGGTCAGCGCGAGCACCTGCGCGCAAGCGGTGTCGAGGTCGATGCGATGCCCCACGGAGACGAACACCGGTTTGACGCCGGTTCTGGTGCGCAGTGCCCGCCCGACCACCGCCCTGTCGATGGTGATGTCGGTGGATGCGCCGCGTTCGGGGCCCGGCTCGGCGTAGTCGCCCCACACGGTCTTCGCCACGCCGATGGTCGGCACCCCGGTGAGCAGTCCGAGGTGGCAGGCGAGGCCGAAGCGCCGCGGATGCGCGAGTCCTTGGCCGTCGCAGACCAGCAGATCCGGTGCGCTGCCGAGCTTTTCGAGTGCGGCGAGGGTGGCCGGGATCTCACGGAAGGCGAGCAGACCGGGCACGTACGGAAAATCGGCGAGGCCATGCGCGACGGCGGACGTGACCGGGCGCAGGGTGTCCGCGGCCAGGACGACGACGGCCGCGGCTACGGCGCCGGTGTCGTCGTAGGCGGAGTCGAGCCCGGCGACCGTGCGAAACCGTGCGCCCGGCGGGGTGATCGGAGAGACCAGCGGCCGTAATTCGTCCTGCAGCGCCATCGCCGCTTCGGCGGTGGCGGGCCAGGACTCGGGATCGAGCGGCGGGAACCAGGACACGCGCTACCGCGCCTCGGCGGCCAGCTCGCCGAGCGCGTCGCCTGCCAGCCGGTAGCCGGCCCATTCGTCCTGGGCCACGGCGCCGATCGACTCGTAGAAGTCGATCGAGGGCTTGTTCCAGGTCAGCACCGACCAGGCCACGCGGCTGTAGCCGTGGTCGACCGCCTCCTTCGCCAGGGCCGCCAGCAGCGCCTTGCCGTAGCCCTTGCCCCTGGTCTCCGGCTTGACGTAGAGGTCCTCCAGGTAGATGCCGTGCACGCCGTCCCAGGTGGAGAAGTTGAGGAACCAGATGGCGCAGCCGAGCAGTTCCGGCCCGTCGGCCACCACGTGCGCGAAGACCTTGGGCTCCGGTCCGAACAGCGCGGCGCGCAGTTGCTCGGCGGTGACCGTGCACTCGTGCCTGGCCTTCTCGTACTCGGCCAGGTCGTAGATGAGGCCGACCAGGGCGGGAACGTCGGAAGCGACGGCGCGGCGCAGGACGGCGGCGCCGAGGTCGACGGCGGTGGTGTCGGCGGTGGGGGCGGGTCGGGTCACAGTGACGCTCCGTGGGGTACCAGGTTGTGCGCGCGGATCGCGCGCGCGTCGTGTTCGTAGCCGAGCACGGTCAGCGCACCGGTCGACATGGCGAATCGGCGGCCCTCCCGGACTTCGAATTCGGCCCAGCGGGCGATCAGCGCCCGGGAGAAGTGGCCGTGCCCGACCAGCACGATATCCCGCTCCGGCAGCACCGGTGTCACGACGGCCAGCACCCGGTCGGCGCGCTCGCGCACCTGCTGCGCGGTCTCACCGTCCGGCGCCGTGCCGGTCCAGATGGTCCATCCGGGCACGGACTCGCGGATCTGTGGAGTGGTCAGGCCCTCGTAGGCGCCGTAGTCCCACTCAGCGAGGTCGCCGTCGACCACGGCGCCGGTGAGCCCGGCCAGTTCCGCGGTGCGCATCGCGCGCAATCGTGGGCTGGTGCGCACCAAAGGGTTTCGCAGTGCGAGCGTGGCGAGCAAGGCGCCTGCGGCCTCGGCCTGTTCTTCGCCGCGCTCGGTGAGCGGGAGATCGGTGCGGCCGGTATGCCGCCGCTGCGTCGACCAGCTGGTCTCGCCGTGGCGGAGCAGCACAACACGGGCATCATCGAGTGCGGGCATGCCTCCATGATGGTCCACCGATGACGGTCCGCCGATGCTCGGTCAGCCGAAAGCGTGCAATTCGCCGTCGCGCAGCTCGAGTACGGTCGTCCCGATCACGGTGAGGGAGATGGGGCTACCGGAATGGCCGGGCCGTTCCACGGGGATGCGCCCCACTTCGGCTCCCGTTGCCGGGTCGAGCACAGCGAGTGCGCCCGTGACGGGCAGCAGCAGTTTGCCCGCCATGAGCGCGGGGGATCCAAGGGCTCCGCCCGCGGTCCACAGTGGGTCGAAGGTGCTGCCGTTCAAGGCGATCACGCTGTTGCCGGTGAAGACCAGATAGGCCGAACCGATGCGGGTGGTCGTGGCGGTCTCGCTCAGCGGTGCCGAAAGCTGGTGCACCACAATGGGGTTGCCGTTTCCGTCGTAGACGGCCAGGCGCGGCGGCAACGGCTCGGCGCCCTGCGCGATGCCGGGGAAGTAGAGCACGATCCGGCTGTCGGACACCGCGACCACCCGGGCCGCGCCGGAATCCGCTCCGGGACCGGTCAATACGTGCGACCCGTACTCCTCGGGCACGGTGTTGTCCTTGGGAGCGGGGTTGAGCACGGTGAGCCGGTCGGCCGGGTCGGCGGGGCAGCGCTCCAGCACGGCGAGCCGAGACGGGCTGGAACCGGACGACAACAGGGTGCAGCCCTTGCGCGGCTGGGTCTTGACGTTCACCGGTGCGTCGACGAAGCCGTACTCCACGGTGCGCACCAGGTCCGAGCGCCACATCTCCAGCCGCCGCGGCCCCTGCGCCAGCAGGTAGGTGCCGTCGACCGACAACCGCAGGTCCCCATCCATATAGCTGCTGCGCGCCGTGCGGCGAGCGCCGCTGTCACCGGCCAGCATCGTGGCCTGGCTGCAGCCGCGCTCGTCGCGGTAGACCGCGATCACCATGCCGTACTGCACTTCGGTCCCGCACAGCGGCATGTCACGCCGGTACTTCCACAGCTGGTCGCCGGTGCGCGGATCCCGGCCGGTGACCGTGTCGCCGTCAGCGGTCACCGCGGCGCCGCCCGACACCAGCGCTCGCGCGCTCGCGCCGTCCGGGGCGCGCCATAGTTCCCGCAGCGAAGCAGGCAGCTGGTCGGCCGCGGCCGGGGTCGGCACGGTGGACGACGCGGTCACCGATTCGGTGCCGTGCGCGTCCCCGCGCACCCACACCACGGCCCCGGCGATCACGACCAGAACCGCGATCGCGACCGCGGAGATGATGTCGGCGCGCGTCCGCCGCTCGGGTGCGAGCACGAGTGCGAGACTAGCCGATCCGGCCGATCAGGCCGACGCGGCGGCCGCGGGCTCCGCCTCGCTCCCGGTGTCCTCGGTCGCGGCGTCGCCCTCGTCGGAACGCCGACGCCTGCGCCGACGGCGCGCGGGCCGCTCGGTGCTGCCGGTTTCGTCCGAGGCGCCGGATTCCTCCGTGACGACGTCATCGTCCGAGGCGTCGGTGCTCGACTCGTCGCCCGCGGTGTTGTCGGTCGCGTCGCCGGTCGGCTTGCGCCGCCTGCGCCTGCGGCGGGCGGGCTTGTCGGTCCCGTCGGCCTCGTCTGCCGCCTGCTGCGAAGGCGTGGCCTCCGCGCTCGCGGGCGCCTCGGTGCCGGCCGCGTCGTCGGCGGCGGCGTTCGGGGTGCCGTCGATCGGCTGACCGCCTCGGGTACGCCTGCGGTTGCGCTTGCGCGGGGCGCGGGCCGGGCGTTCGACCACGACCGCCTCGGCATCCCGTTCCGGCTTGGCCTTGCGGATCACACCGGTCACGCCCTCGGGAATGCCGAGTTCCGCGTACAGGTGCGGCGAGCGCGAGTACGTCTCGACCGGGTCGGGGATGCCGAGTCCGAGTGCTTTGTCGATCGACGACCAGCGGTTGAGCTCGTCCCAGTCGATCAGCGTCACCGCGACGCCGGTGCGTCCGGCCCGGCCGGTACGCCCGATCCGGTGCACGTAGGTCTTCTCGTCCTCCGGGCACTGGTAGTTGATCACGTGCGTGACGTCGTCGATGTCGATGCCACGCGCCGCGACGTCGGTCGCGACCAGTACGTCGATGGCGCCCTTGCGGAACTTGGTCAGCGCCTTCTCCCGGGCGATCTGCCCCAGGTCGCCGTGCACCGCGCCGACCGAGAACCCGCGCTCGGCCAGGTCGTCGGCTACCTTCTGCGCCGTGCGCTTGGTCCGCGTGAAGATCATCGTGGCGCCCCGGCTCTCGGCCTGCAGGATGCGCGCGATCAGCTCGCTCTTGTCCAAGGCGTGGGCGCGGTAGACGAACTGCGCGGTGCGGTCGTGCACCGCGGAATCGTGCGGTTCCTCGGCCCGGATATGGGTGGGGCGGGTCAGGAAGGTGCGCGCCAGGGTGATGATCGGCCCGGGCATGGTCGCGGAGAACAGCATGGTCTGGCGCTTGTCCGGGACCATGCCGAGGATGCGCTCGATGTCCGGCAGGAAGCCCAGATCCAGCATCTCGTCGGCCTCGTCCAGCACGAGCACGCCGATCTTGCCGAGGATCAAGTGCTGCTGGTCGGCGAGGTCCAGTAGTCGGCCGGGTGTGCCGACCACCACGTCGACACCTGACCGCAGCGCTGCGATCTGCGCCTCGTAGGGGCGGCCGCCGTAGATGGAGACGACGCGCAGCGGCCCCTGGTGGTTGGTCAGGTACTTGCTCGCGTTCTCCAGATCCTTGGTGACCTGGATGCACAGCTCGCGCGTCGGCACGATGATCAGCGCTCGCGGCGTGCCGTCCAGCGGTGTGGTGCCGGTATCCGCGGTCGCGATCCGGTGCAGCAGCGGCACCCCGAATCCGAAGGTTTTACCCATACCGGTGCGGGCCTGACCAATGAGATCCTCACCGGCGAGCGCCAGCGGGAGGGTCAGTTCTTGAATAGCGAAAGTACGTTCGATTCCGATCTCACCGAGTGCGCGGACGATTTCCGCGCGCACGCCCAATTCGGCGAAAGTCGGGGAGGTGTGTGTCGCGTCCAGTTCGGCCGTCAACAGGGTCTCCGCCAGACCTGGTTCCTGATCGACTGTGATCTTGCTCAGGGTTCGTGCCTTCCTCGTAATCACGTCCCGCGCGCACGAGGTGGGGCGGACCGGGCGGTCCACGACAACCACGACTCCGCAGGCGATACTCCACCCGGCCACGCTCCGGATGCCGGGCGCCTGCCGCGAAAAGCGGCGGCTACCTCGCAAAACATCGGCGCGGCGCACTGGTGACGCGGATCTGGTGCGCGCACATTTTCCTGTCCAACGAAAACTTCGCACTCGGACCGGTCGGCGGTCGTGGCGGCGTCCCCGCGGTGTGCGTGAGCGCGACGTCCGGCAACTCTGTCGAGCGAAACTTTTCGTTGTCCGAGGAGATTGTAGCGTGATATTGTGCGTCGCTCGAATTGCCACAGCGGCGCGCTGTGGAAAATCCGCCGGATCGCGGGGATCTTTCGCCGCGCCGACCGTCGACGTACGCTGCGCGACATGGGAATTCATCCGGCGCGGCAAATCTGGGCGACGCTCGAACCGCTACACGATGTCGTCTATTTCGGAACCGGCGTCAAGGAGGCGGGCGTCGGGATCGGCTTGCGCGGCTACTGGCAGACCTACTTCGCTTTTCGCGCAGCGCCGCTGGGTGCGGTGACGCCCGCGACGGTGCTGGCGACCTTCGCCGGATTCCACCCCGACATGGTGCGCCGGGCACTGCCGGAGGCGTGGGAGCGGGCGACGCCGCAACGCTGCCTGGCCGCCCGGCTCGACCTGGCCACCGGACTGCTGCGCAGCGTCGGCGCGGGTGACGCGGTGTGCGCCCGTGCGGTCGAGTTGCTCGCGCCGGTCCAGCGTGCGGCCGATCCGACCGGGCGGGCGCTGTTCGCGGCCAACGCGGCCCTGCCGCTGCCCGCCGATCCGGTGGCCGCGCTCTGGCAGCTGGCCACGTCGCTGCGTGAGCATCGGGGTGACGGTCATGTCGCGGCCTTGGTCACCCACGGCCTGAGCGGACGTCAGGCGCTCGTCGCGCAGGTGGCCGCGGGTAAGGCGCCGGAATCGGTGATGCGCCCCGCGCGCGGGGTGTCGGAAGCGGAATGGGCGGACGCCTTCGACGAGTTGCGCGCCCGGGGCGTGGTCGACGGAGAGCCGGTCACGCCGACGCTCACCAGTAGCGGCGCGCACCTGCTGGCCGCGGTGGAGGCCGAGACCGACGAAGCCGCGTGGACCGGAGCGCTCGCGGTGCTGTCGGCCGACGCGATCACCGAGCTGACCACGTCGCTCGCGCCGCTGGTGCGCGGTGTGCAGGAGGCGGTGGTGCCGCCGCTCAATCCGGTCGGCATGGGGCCCAGGTAGCGAGGTCGGGGAGTTGCCTGTTACCGACGGTACCGGGATATGAGACTCTTTTCGCTGTGAGCCTTGCCGACACTGTCACCACCGCCGCACGCAACGCGTGGGCACTGACCTTCGGCTCCGGCATCGAGGCGCCGGACCCGACTCCCGCGACGGTTCTGTGGGACCAGCCGCACCGGCAACTGCGGCGGTTCGAACGAGCGGACGGCGATGTGGTCGAAGGGGATTCGGCCGTCCTGCTGGTCCCGCCGCTCGCCGCGCCCGCGACCTGTTTCGACCTGCGGCCCGACCAGAGCCTGGCGCGTTTCCTGCTGGAGATCGGCCGCAGCCCGTACGTCGTCGACTACGGCGAGATCACCTTCGCCGACCGTCGCATGGGCTTCGAGGACTGGATCGATGACATCCTGCCCGAGGCGGTGCTGCGCACCAGTGCCGATCGTGACGGACAGCCGGTGGATCTGGTCGGCTGGTCCCTCGGCGGCACGCTTTCCCTGCTGACCGCGGCGGCACACCCCGAGCTGCCCATCCGGTCGATCACGGCTGTCGGCTCGCCGCTGGACTATGACCGGATGACCGGCGTTCCGCAGCTGCGCGCCGTCGCGAAACTCACCGGCGGCCGGGCCACCTCCACCGTCATCCGGGCAGCCGGTGGCGTTCCTGCGACACTGACTCGAATCGGCTACAAGGTCACCGCCTGGGATCGCGAACTGACCAGGCCGTGGTTCGTCGCGAGCAATATCGCGCGCACCGAGGCGCTGGCGAAGATGGAGACGATCGATCGGTTCATGGCGGAGATGCCGGGATATCCGGGGCGTTTCTACGGCCAGCTGTGGGGGCGGTTCATTCTGCACAACGACATCGGTCGCGGTGTCGTTGTACTGGGCGGGCGCCGGATCGAGCTGGCGAAGGTGACCGCGCCGGTCCTGCTGATCGGCGGGCCCTCCGATGTGATCACCCCGGCTCCCGCCGTCGAGGCGGGCGCCCGCGTGCTCACCGGAGCGGCGACGGTCCGCTATGAAGCCGCGCCGGGTAGCCACCTGGGCATCCTGGCCGCCCCGACCGCGCGTGACACCACCTGGAGTTATCTCGAGAAGTTCCTGGCCGAAACCGCGTGAACCGCGGTGAGTATTACGCTGGGCCGCATGGGAGCACAGTCACCTGCCGCGTTAGGTGTTTCGTCGACCGACCCAGCAAGCCTCTCCATCCCCGCGAGCCATCCCGGCGTGACCGATCTGTTCGCGGTACTCGCCTACGGCGAGATCTCCGCGTTCTACCGGCTGGCCGAGGAGGCCAAGCTGTCCCCGAACTTGCGGGGCAAAGTGGCGGTGGCGAAGATGGCCGCGGCGGAGATGGAGCATTTCAAGACGCTCGAGTCCGCGCTCGCCGCGCGCGGCTCCGATGTGTTCGACGCCATGGCGCCGTTCGTGCGCGCGTTGGACGACTACCACACCTCCACCGACCCTTCCACGTGGTTGGAGTCGATGGTGAAGTTCTACGTCGGTGACGGCATCGCCGCCGACTTCTACACCGAGATCGCGGGTGCGCTGACCCCCGACGTCGCCGCGGTGGTCCGCGACGTGCTCGCCGAGACCCGCCACTCGGAGTTCGTCGTCGAGGAGGTGCGCCGGGCGGTCACCGAAAGCCGCTCCGAACGCGACCGGCTCACCCTGTGGGGCAGGCGGCTGCTCGGGGAGGCGATCACGCAGGCCCAGTACGTCATGGCGCAGCGCGACGAACTCACCGATCTGGTGCTCACCGCCACCGGCGACCTCAACGGCATCGCGGCGCTGTTCGAGCGGATGCAGGACAGTCACGCCGAGCGGATGGCGGTACTCGGCATCTGAGTCCGAGCGCGGCTACTCGTTCGCCGCGCGGTTGGCCACCAGCCGCAATCCGGGCGCATGGGTGCTCGCCCGGTTGACCAACCAGACGACCACGCTCTGATCGCGGTCGGCCTCCAGGGTCTCGAACGGTACTTCGACCATGCCGTGCACGGGATGGTCCAGGCGCAGCATCCCGGAGCCCGCGGCGTCCATCCGATGCGGTTTCCAGCGCTGCGCGAAATCCGGGAGTTCGCGCAGCGCCTCGATCGTCTCCAGCAGCGTGTCGTCGCCCGGCCAGTGCAGTTTGGCGCAGCCGAGCGCGGCGGTGAAGGCGTCGGCGGCCTGCTCCCAGTTGAGCAGGACGCGCCGCGCGGCGGGATGCCTGAACGTGTACCAGGCGAGATTCGGCTGATCGGGCCCGTCCAGCAGCCCCAGCGGAGCGACGAAATCGGCCCACGCAGGGTTCCAGCCCAGCACGTTGAGCCTGCGACCGACCACGAACGCCGGCGTCGGGTGCAGGGCGTGCAGGATCGTCTCGATTGTCGGGGCGAGGCGCTCCTCGGCGGATTCCTTACCCGGGCAGCGGGATTCGTTGCCGGAGGCGAGTGCGAGCATGCTGAAGTAGTGGCGGTCGCCGCCACGCAGCAGCAGCGCGTCGGCCAAGGCGTCGATCACCGCGACCGACGGGTTGGTGTCGCGCCCCTGCTCCAGCCGGGCCAGGTAGTCGGCGCTCACTCCCGCGCGGACGGCGACTTCTTCCCGGCGCAGACCGGGCGTCCTGCGGCGTCCGCCCTCGGGCATGCCGACATCCGACGGCCGCAGCTCGGCGCGCCGCGCGATGAGGAATTCCGCGAATCCGTTACGAGCCATACATCCCATCGTGCCCGGTCCGGGGACGGTTATCCGCGCCCTGTCAGGTCCAGGATAACGGCGGTCTGGCTAACGGACCGTGGTCCGGTCATTGTCGGAGGCATGACTACTGCTTCGGAATCCACCACGCTGAAATCCGGATCGTGGGCGCTGGACGCCGCGCACTCCTCGGTCGCCTTCACCGTTCGCCATCTCGGCATCTCCAAGGTGCGCGGCGGGTTCACCCGGTTCGAGACCGAATTCGTGGTCGACGAGTCGGGCGCGGCCACCATCGGCGCGACGATCCACCTCGACTCCTTCGACACCGGCAACCCCGACCGCGACGCGCACATCCGCACCGCCGACTTCCTCGACGTCGCCAACCGCCCCACGCTCACCTTCCGCGCCACCCGCCCGGTGGCCGTCGCGGAGACCTTCGAGGTGGAGGGCGAAGCCACGCTCGGCACGATCACCAAGCCGGTCACCTTGGAGGTCGAGTGGGGCGGCGTGCAGGACTTCGGCCCGACCGGCGACCGGCACGCGGGCTTCTCCGCCACCGGCGCCATCAAGCGCACCGACTTCGGCGTGGGAGGCGCCCTCCCCGGCATGCTCAGCGACACCGTGAAGATCGAACTGGAGATCCAGCTCATCGAGCCCAAGTGAGCCCCACCGGCGGCTCCCACTAGCCTGGACTCGACAGCACAGGACTCTCAGGTTCGGAGGTTGGCCGTGGAGGTCAAGATCGGTATTTCGGATAGCCCGCGCGAGCTGGTGATCAACAGCGCGCAGACCCAGGAAGAGGTCGAGGCGCTGGTGTCCGGTGCGTTCGGCGGCGACGGTGGGGTCTTGTCGCTGTCCGACGAGAAGGGCCGCAAGTTCCTGATCCAGGCGGCGAAGGTCGCCTACGTCGAGATCGGCTCGACCACCGGCGGTCGCGTCGGTTTCGCCGCCGTCTGATCCCGGCCCCCGCCACATACACGACGAGCCCCTGCCCCCGATCGCTCGGGGACAGGGGCTCGTTCGTCGTCGTACCCGTTCAGTCGATCGGGTGCAGCGGCACGTGCTTCAGGCCGCCCCATGCGAGCGAGACGGTGGTGTCGACCGCCTCCTCCTTCGGGATCGGCCGATCGGCCTCCAGCCAGTACCGCGCGGTGAACTGGCTCGCGCCGACCAGGCCGACGGCCAGGATGCGGGCTCGGTAGGGGTCCAGGCCCGAGTCGTGCGCCACCAGGTCGAAGACCGCGTCCACGCACGCCTCGGTGGCCTGCTCGACCCGGCGCTGCACCTGCGGCTCGCTGGTCAGGTCGGACTCGAAGACCAAGCGGAAACCCTGCATCTCGTGGTCGACGAAATCGAAGTACGCCTGCACCGCCGCGCGCACACGCTGCTTGTTGCTGGTGGTGGAGCGCAGCGCCTGGCGGACGCTGGACACGAGAATGTCGACGTAGTTCTGCAGCACCGCGAGGTAGAGCTCCAGCTTGCTACTGAAGTGCTGATACAGCACCGGCTTGCTCACACCGGCGCATTGCGAGATCTCGTCCATGCCCGCGGCGTGGTAGCCCCGCTGCACGAAGACTTCGCTTGCCGCCGCGAGTAGCTGTTGACGTCGCTCGTCGCGCGGAAGCCGGGTACCGCGTTTGGCGGGTGCCATGGCCTCGGACGACGATCTACGGGACGTCATCCGGTCCACGAGGTCAGTCATTTCGGCTCTCCCAGTCGATTCCCCGGCAAAAGGGGTGTGCACCGGGTTATCCCATGAACGATACCCGGTTGTTGCCCGCCCGCGGATCGGGGCCGGGCAACTGGTGCCACCCGCAGAGCATTGTCGCACCGACGGCGCCGTCCGGTGTGCCCGTGAGTGGGGATCCGCCGCTGTGAGACTCTGATGCACGTGACCGACCGCCCGGACAGACCACCCGACGGGCGGCGTGGTGCGCGCCGCCCGGCTGGCTCCGGCGCGCCCGGTTCCGTAGGGTCGGACCACATGGCGAGAACCTGGCCAGAGGCGCGATCCGATGGTGCGGCTCGGACCGGCGCAGCCAAGCGGTCCGGGGCAGGCGGCGGGTCACCCGGTCGCGGGACGAGTAAGCGCAAGCGGGTCGAAGCGTCCGAAGATACTGCGCCACCGCCCGTTTCGGATCAGAAGCCGGAGCGGGACGGTGTGGAGGTCTACGACCCGCTCGGTCTCTATTCGCACAAGGCCGACCGGTCGCACCAACCGCTACGCGCTCGCTGGGATCCCACCGCGCCAGATGAGGGCAGAGCCAGGGGGCGCCCCGAGCGGGACGCCAAGAAGCAGAGCGCGCTCGGCAGATTCGTCTCGACCTACGGTTGGCGGGCATACGCCCTGCCCGTACTGGTCGTCATCACCGTCTTGGTCGTCGTCGACGCGATCCGCGCGACCGGCCCCAGCAGCGTCGTCGGCCCGGACCCGGGGCTCGGGCGCCTCAGTTCCGCCACCGCCACCGCGGGCGTCATCGGCGCTCCGCCCGGTGACGGGCGTTTTCCCACCGATCTCCCCGCCGGTGCACTGCCCGAAGGCGGCGCTTTCGCCGAGACCGGCGGTGGCGCCTGGCACGTGGTGCCCGGCAACACGGCCCAGGTCGGCACCGGGACCGGCACCGTCTTCCGCTACACCGTGGAGATCGAGAACGGCGTGGACACCTCCGGCCTCGGCGGTGACGAGGCCGTCGCCAAGATGATCGACTCCACCCTCGCCAATCCGAAGAGCTGGGTGCACGACCCCAGGTTCGCGTTCCGCAGGGTCGACCAGGGCGAGGCGGACTTCCGCGTCTCGCTCACCTCACGCGGCTCCAGCCGCAAGGAATGCGGCTTCGACATCCCGATCGATACGTCCTGCTACAACGCCGCCAGCCGCCGCGTGGTGCTCTCCGAGGTCCGCTGGGTGCGCGGCGCGCTCGCCTTCGAAGGCGACATCGGGTCCTACCGGCAGTATCTGATCAACCACGAGGTCGGCCACGCCATCGGCTACCACCAGCATCAGGCGTGCGAGACCGAGGGCGGGTTGGCGCCGGTGATGATGCAGCAGACCTTCGGCACCGAGAACAACGACATCGCCGCCCTCGATCCGCACGGCGTGGTCCCGATGGACGGCAAGCACTGCCGGTTCAACCCCTGGCCCTACCCGCGCGGGTAGGGCGGTTGCCCCGGTGCGTCCGTGATACGGAACGATGGCGGGGAAGAACGGCCCGGTCGTCGGTGTTGCAGAAGTGAGCAGCCCGAGAAGGGCGCGCCACACCGCCGCAGCGATCGGCCAAGCGATTCGAGGAGTCCTGGACGTGTCATCACCCAAGTCCCTGCCGCCACTTGTCGAGCCGGCCGCGGAGCTGACCAGGGATGAGGTAGCCCGCTACAGCCGACACCTGATCATCCCCGATCTCGGCGTGGACGGACAGAAACGTCTGAAGAACGCCAAGGTGCTGGTGATCGGGGCCGGTGGCCTCGGCTCGCCCGCCCTGCTGTACCTGGCCGCCGCGGGCGTCGGCACGCTCGGCATCGTCGAGTTCGACGAGGTGGACGCCTCCAACCTGCAGCGTCAGATCATCCACGGGGAATCCGACATCGGCCGCCCGAAGGCCGACAGCGCGCGCGACTCGATCCTGGAGATCAACTCCGGCATCGACGTCCGGCTGCACAAGATCCGGTTGGAACCGGAGAACGCGGTCGAGCTGTTTCGCGAGTACGACCTGATCGTCGACGGCACCGACAACTTCGCCACCCGCTACCTGGTCAACGACGCCGCGGTGCTCGCGGGCAAGCCCTACGTCTGGGGCTCGATCTACCGCTTCGAGGGCCAGGTCTCGGTGTTCTGGGAGGATGCCCCGGACGGGCGCGGCATCAACTACCGCGACCTGTACCCCGAGGCCCCGCCGCCCGGCATGGTCCCGTCCTGCGCCGAGGGCGGCGTGCTCGGGGTGCTGTGCGCGTCCATCGGTTCGGTGATGGTGACCGAGGCGATCAAGCTGATCACCGGCATCGGCGAGCCGCTGCTGGGCCGGCTGATGGTCTACGACGCACTGGACATGAACTACCGCACCATCAAGCTGCGCCGCGATCCGGAGCGTCAGCCGATCACCGAGCTGATCGACTACGAGGCGTTCTGCGGCGTGGTGTCCGACGAGGGCCAGGCGGCCGCAGCCGGGTCCACCATCACCGCGCGCGAACTCGAGGAGCTGCTGGCCTCGGGCAAGCAGATCGAGCTGATCGACGTGCGTGAGCCGGTCGAGTGGGACATCGTGCACATCGAGGGCGCCAGGCTGATCCCGAAGGATCGCATCCTGTCCGGCGAGGCGCTGGCCGAGCTGCCGCAGAACCGCCCGATCGTGCTGCACTGCAAGACCGGCGTGCGTTCGGCCGAGGCCCTGGCCGCGCTCAAACGCGCGGGCTTCTCCGACGCCACCCACCTGCAAGGCGGCGTGATCGCCTGGGCCAACCAGGTGGACAAGTCGCTGCCGGTGTACTGAGAGACGCGGGCGCGGACAAACCAACACCGCCGCGAACACGGCGCGCCGGAGGCGCGCCAAATCAGACACCACGTACCGTACGGCCGTGACTTCTGTGGAACCTCCCGAGCACGTGCGTGCCACGTTCGGTCTGCGCGAAGTGACCCCGGTTTCGCTCGGCGACTGGGAAGGTGGCTGGCGCTTCGGTGACGTGGTGCTCAGTCCGGTCGCCGACCACGCGCGCGCCGCGTGGTCGGCGAAGACCCGGGAGACGTTGAAGGTGGACGGCCTGCGCCTGGCCCGTCCGGTGCGGGCGACCGATGGCCGCTACGTGGTGTCCGGCTGGCGTGCGGACACCTACTTGGAGGGCGCTCCCGAACCGCGGCACGACGAGGTGGTCTCCGTCTCGCTGCGCCTGCACCAGGCGACGGCCAACCTCGAGCGGCCACGCTTCCTCGCGCAGCCGCCGGTGATGCCCTGGGTGGACGTCGACGTGTTCGTCGCCGCCGACCGCGCAGCTTGGGAGCCGGTGCCGCTGCGCACCCTGCGCGCGGGCGGCGCGGCGCTGTCGACCTCCCCGGACGGGCGGCGCAGCCTGGAACTGATCGGCCAGCTGGCCACCCTCCGCAAGCCGGTGCAGACGCCGCCGCAGTTGGTGCACGGCGACCTGTTCGGCACCGTGCTGTTCGCGGGCGCCCACACTCCCGGACTCACCGATATCACCCCATACTGGCGGCCGGTGCCGTGGGCGGCGGGCGTGATCGTGGTGGATGCCCTGTCCTGGGGCGGGGCCGACGACGGGTTGCTCGATCGCTGGGCGGACCTGCCGGAATGGCCGCAGATGTTGTTGCGCGCGGTCATGTTCCGCCTCGCCGTGCACGCGCTGCATCCGCGCTCGACGCCCCAGGCGTTTCCAGGTCTGGCACGCACGGCGGACATGGTGCGGCTAACCCTCTGAGTCTGCGCCGTACAGATTTTCGCGGAGCCCGGCGCGGCAGGCGCTGCCACCGGCGGCCTTGCGCGCTCGGCGGGCAACGCGTCGGAGTGAGTCCGCTCCCTCTACCGCGCAGGAGTGACCTCAGTTGCCAATGTCGGGAATGCCCGATACTCGCGGTAGTGCATGTGTGCCGCATGCGCTAGCAGACTCTCGCCGAGAGAGGTTACGGATGTTGTTTGTTGTCCCGCGGATGTCGGCCGCGTGGACCGCGCCGGGTGGAGGGCAGGCATGACAACCCTCGCGGATATAGATCTCGAAGACCTTCCGCATCCGAAGTATGCCAGCGGCGGTCTCAACGCGGTCGTGGACGCCGCGAACGCGTACATGCAGAACGCGGTGTTGCTGTTCGCGTCCGGTTGGGACGGCGGACAGCCGGACATGGTCGCTTGGCTGGCAGATCAAAAGCTGTTGAGCGCGGACGGCCGTGAGCTCACCAAGGACGGCGCCCAGACACTCGAGCCGGGATCGTCGGTGCTGACCGACAAATACGACGACAAGCGCGGTGCGATCCTGGACAAGGCGTCGAAACTGCGAGCGCAGAACAGCGGCGTGAACGAACGCGCCATCGCGAGCTTCGACACCTCGAACAAGGCGTTCCAGGATGTCGAGGGAATTGTGGCCGGGCTCAAAACCGAGCTCAGCCGCGAACCCGGTGAGCATCAGCTGACTCGGCTGCCCGATGGCAACCTGCACCTGACCCCCGCCGAAGAAAACCGGTTGTTGCAGCTGATCTTGGAGGGCGTGGACCGTGTGCACAGCACGATCGAGGACGCCGACAGCGGCATGCGAAGAAACGCGGGCAATATCTACGAGATGATGCCGGATCTTCCGCGCAATCCCTATGGCAACGCGCCCGATGCCGGATCTCGGGCTCCGTGGGCGCCGACCGCGAGCAATGCCACCTGGACCCAAGGTAGCGGAACTCGGAACGACATCCTCGCGAAGGCGGAGGAACAACTGGCGCTCGGTGTCACCGAAAGGGGCGGCAACAATGTCCCGATGTTCCGCGGCCCGGATGGCAAGTGGTACAAGGCCCCGTACAACATCAATGACGCGTGGTGCGCTGCCTTCTCCACTTGGACGTGGGAGCAGGCCGGCTACAACGTCGACTGGACCAACCCGAACTACGTGCCCTCCATCTGGAACGACGCCAAGCACATGGGGCTGGCGGGGAATATCGCGAGTGCCAAGGAAGGGGACATGATCATCTTCGACTGGGAGGGTGACGGCACTCCCGACCATGTGGGGATCGTGAAGTCCGTGGATCCCAACACCGGCCGGATCACCACCATCGAAGGCAATTCCAGTGATCGGTTGCAATCCAACAGCTATGACAGAAACGCGGGATCGCTTGTCGGTGTGGTCAGGCCGCCGTCCAACGACACCGCGAGGGTCTGACGGTTCCCCCGCGGCATCGGACCATCCGGGGCCGGAGGCTTCAGTGCGACCGTAGCCGAGCTATGGCGGCGTGGTTGGCGTGCGGATCGAGCGTTATCGCCGCCGCCCACACGTGCGCTGCTACGGCACGCTGGTCGAAGAGCGTGATCCAGGTGTCGAGGGATCGGCGGGTGTCCTTCGCCCAAGTGGGCGTCGCTCCGAGTTCGGGCAGGTGGAGGTACGTCAGGGACGTGTAGACGCGCCCTCGGGCATCGAAGATCGTTGCCGCGCACATAGGGTCGGCTGTCGCGCGTTCGCTCATGCGGCCCGCTGCGGCGGCCCGTATCGCGTCCCGGGGGACGCCCTCGGCTCCGGTGAACATCTCGCCCACCGTCAGGTAGGCGAGCCCGAACCCCCACATGCGGCCCGCGAATCTCCGGATCAGCCATTCAGCCGAATCCAGGACGGGCGAGCGTTCGGCGTGCGGATCGAGAACGATCGGGGTGTGGGCCGCGTCCTGCGCGGCGGAGTTCTCGGCGCGGGCGAATCCCCAGAAGTGAACGGTGTCGGCGTCGGCGGCATCTGCGCGGCGTTCGGCCATCATCGCCGTGAGTATCGCGTCGATCGTCGCGCGCGGTGGATATCGAATGGTGGAGTCGGTCGGCTTCCGCGACTCGTGCCGCGGTCGATTGCGTCGCTTGGACATTTCCCTCTTCGGTTTGTCGCCTGAACACGCCGTGGATGCGGTCAGGTGAATTCACTCGTGCGGCGATCGAGGCGGAGCGGCGAGATCCGTGGTGCGTGCCCCGCCCCTGGGCAACAACACCTCCCAAAACTGGGCGCGCACCGCGTCCCATAGCCGGAAGTGGCGTGGGAACCATTCGCGGACCTGCGCCAGATCCGGAAGGGCGCGCTCGTCGAACGCGATGAACCCGTTCTGTCCCAACGGAATCGGCACGATATCGCCGTTGTTGCGCAGCCGATAGGCGGGCGTGGGATCGGCGGCGTCGCGTAAGAAGACGATTTCGATGCGACTTCCCACCACCCGCCAGCCGGCCTGCACGGCTCCGATCGTGGTTCGATGCAAGCGCGTCACCCCCGCAGCGGTTCCGTTGACCCCGTCAGCGCCGAAAGTCCCTCCAGCACTTTCTGAAGGGTGGGCACGTCGAGGTCGGGGTGGGTGCTACCGAACTCGTCATGTGACGGGAACCGCATGCCACGCGCGGCGGCGCGTTCACGGTGGGTCACCGCCTGCGGCGTGAGCCGTCCCGTGGACACCAGCGTGCGGTATGCCGCCGCCTTCCACGCGCACCGCTCGATTCGGCAGGTCAGGTGGACTTGCATCTGCTCGTGAGCCAGTCGCACGTCGGCGTGAAGGCAGACGTCGGGCAGGACGAGCAGAGCATCCGTCGTTCCACGACACCCGTGACTGCTCGACCGGGTGTCGTTACTCGCCGGGCCGCGCGTATTTCCTTCCCCTGCCGCACAGTTCGTTACGAATTCGAGTTCTGTTCCGTGTTCTTCGGCCATGTGCATATGCTGCGGAGCGTGCCCACGACGGGAGGCTCGAAACGGCCGGAGCCGAGCAGCCGGCGCGTCTGCGCTGAACGTCTCCCGAGTTGGGCGCATGTCGATTCTCGCCGTGGGAAAAAGCAGGTCACACCGTGGGAAAGCAGGGGAGGACACAGCGGAATGGTGGGTACCAAGTCGGACATCAGCCGGACGACGCTGCCGCGTCGCCAGCTGGGCCGCGCACTGCGCGACGCGCGCCAGGCCAACGGCTACACCCTCGAGCAGGTAGCCGAAGTCCTGGAGATCAGTCGATCCTCGTTGGGGCGGCTCGAGCTGGGGCAGAACGAGAAGGTCAAAGTCCGGGATGTCGAGTTCATTTGCCAGTACTACGGGCTACCGGAAAATCGAATCGAATACCTTAAATCGCTTGTCAGTCAGTCGAGTACCAAGGTTTGGTGGCAGGACTATCGCAGTCTGATCCGACCGGGGTTCAATACGTATCTCCAGTTGGAGGCGGTAGCCACAGAACTTCACTTCTTCCAGTCGCTCGTCGTACCTGGACTACTGCAGACCGCCGAATACGCCCGGAACGTGGAAGCCTATCCGCCGACCAGCACCGTGGACGAGGTGGAGAGGCGGGTAGCTCTGCGAATGAGACGATCCGCGATATTGACGCGCCGCCACAAGCCAGTACGCGCGGAGTTCCTTCTTCATGAGGCGGTGTTGCGGACCGTGGTCGGCTCCGATCGGACTATGGCTCTGCAACATCGCCATATTGCCGACTTGAGTACGCGGGACAATATCTCGATCCGAATCGTGCCGTTCAGCGCGGGCTTTCCAGCCGGGGCCGCGATACCGCCCTACATAATCCTCGACTTTCTGCGCGATGAGCCGTCCGTCGCTTACACCGAAGGAGCGGTAGGCACAATGATCTTTGAGGAGGACGGCGATGTATCTCGCTTCCGGACCATTTTTGAGGCCCTTCGTGGCGCTGCCCTCCAAGAGCAACCGTCGAGAGACCTGTTGAGAACCATCGCAAGGAGATGTGAACAGTGACCAGCGAGCTAACCAGCGCGCAGTGGTTCAAGGCGAGCCACAGTGGTGGTGGCGAAGCATGTGTGGAAGTCGCTTGGCTCGACGCTGGCCGGGTCGGTGTCCGCGACTCGAAGAACCAGACCGGCCCGGCATTGATCTTCACGGCCACCGGATGGGACGCCTTCACCGCGTGCGTCGCGGATGGCGCGTTCAACCTGCCACGCTGATCGATGAAGCTGCGTGAGTCGACAGACTACGGCCCGAACCTCGGCTTCACAGTGCAGGCCGGACCGTAGTCGTCGCGATAGTTACTGGAGTCGCGCCGGATGACGCTGTGCTGGGCGCGTCCGGATCACCGACGGCTGAGCCAGACTGATGCCAGCGGGTACGGGGCGATGATCGGGGTTCCGGCGATGTTCACCGTTCCGGTCCAGAGCCCCTGGCGGGGGTCGATGTCACGCAGGTCGAGCCCGAAGGGGACGTAGTCGAACGTCACGTAGGTCTCGTCCGGGCCGACCGGCGTCTGATGCCCGCCCCGGCTCGAGGTCCCACAGACCAGCACCACCGACCGCCCATCCGGAAAAACTTGCAGGTCGCAGTTCTCGATAGGCGACCCAACGATATTGGAGGGGCCACGTCCGATGTGATAGGTCCCAGCCGGGATAACGCCGTTGCGCGGAAACTCGGGATCATCAGCAGACGCAACGGCGGGAGCAACAGAGACAGCTGCGGCGGCGAGCACCACACCGGCCACGATCTTGCCGAACTTCATGACTACCAGCTCCTTCGATCATCCGACGAACTCAGTCGTATGTCCTAGCTCTCGTTCAGTTCGTTACCGCACTGCCACCCTAGCCGCGCCCCCAAACCTCCCAGAGCACAACGCATAAGCCCGACCAACCACCGAACAGCGGCCCGGCCCGTCGCCGAAGTACCACCGCCAGGTCGTCTGCTAGTGTTGGCGAACCTGAATCGTCGCGGTTCGAGAGGGTGGGGATGAGTCGTCGAATCATGTTGGCGCTTCTCGTCGGTGCGTTGG
The DNA here is from genome assembly GCF_021183645.1 of Nocardia gipuzkoensis. NCBI lineage: Bacteria > Bacillati > Actinomycetota > Actinomycetes > Mycobacteriales > Nocardiaceae > Nocardia > Nocardia gipuzkoensis. The sequence continues at coordinate 4,471,866 of NZ_CP089225.1, forward strand.
CGACCGGAGTCGTCGGGTGCGGGGACACCACGAACGGATCGCCCACAACGGGTTCCAGCACCACTGCGGCACAGGCTCTGTTCAACCCGTGCACGGGGATTCCGGATGACACGCTGCGGGCGGCAGGGGTGGATCCAAGGACAGAGCAAACCGGAATTGGTGGAGTGCGCCAGTCGGGCTGGGAGATCTGTCGGTGGGACGGGCCCAAGTATTTCATCACGGTGTTTTCGACCGGCCGAACAGTATCCGAGTTCGAGCGCAAGCCTGAGAACATCGAGTTCCGCGACGTAACGGTTGCGGGCCGTCAAGGTCGGCAATTCAAGGTCGAGGGCGCATCGAAGGATCTCGGCTGTGATGTCCTGTTTCCGGCATCCCAGGGAGTCCTGCAATTGAGGACCCTGAACAGAGCTGGCATGGATAATCTCGACGATCCGTGCGCAGTCTTGTATCGCGTTGGTGAATCGATTGTGCCAGTACTACCGCTCTGATCGGGGAAGAATCATATGAGTGAGGACAATGCTGCGCTGTGGAGTCGACTCGCAGGTCAGGCTCGCGCGGGGGAATTGTATCTCGATAACGAGAACGTCGCCTATTCTTGTGCGAAGGCCTGTGACGAGCGTATGGCGGACCTGCAAGATGTACTCGCGTTGACCCGTGACACCGTGAACGTCTCCGGTTTCGGAGATTTCGAGATGGCCGACGATCTGAGAAAAAAGTTTCTGAGGCAGGCGACTAGCGAAGGTCATTCGATCGACGCGGTGGTACTGGAACACATCGAGACCGTGAAGAACATGCGCGAGGTCATGGCCATCTCGTTCAAGCGCATCACCGGGCAGGATATCGAGAACGCGACCCAGATCGCGAATACCACCGATCAGGTTGGCTGAAAATTCGCTGACGCATCAATGGGGTGGCGAATCCAAGTGGTAGCCGAGCTGAACGATGCCGAGGCCGGACGTCGGCGGGTGGAGATGTGGGAACAAGGGGCCCGTCTATTCGGCCTCATCGTTGCGGCTACTCTGCCCATCGTGCTCGAATGGGCGCTTATATCCAGGTCGTGGGGACCGCAATCTGCACCGCGCGCGTCACCAGATCGAGCAGTCCGAATCTCGACGGCAGCCGCCTGTGGGTCGGCTGCGGGCGTCAGGCTAGATGCGGCCCCAGACCCTCTGCATCCCAACGCGGAGGCACGCCAGCACCGTTCGGCTGGCCTGGCTGTCGGCCGCGTCCTGCCGGGCGCGCTCAGGCCACCTGTGGACCAGCGCGGGCAGGGCTCACCAGTTGGTCGTCTGCTAGTGTTGGCGAACCTGAATCGTCGGGGTTCGAGAGGGTGGGGATGAGTCGTCGAATCATGTTGGGGCTGCTCGTTGGTGCGTTGGCGACCGGAGTCGCCGGGTGTGGGGACACCACGAACGGATCGCCTACGACGGGTTCCGGCACCACTGCGGCACAGGCTCTGTTCAACCCGTGCACGGGGATTCCCAATGATGCGCTCCGTTCGGCAGGGGTGGATCCGGCAACCGAGGAGCCCGGTATCGCGGGTGTGCACCAATCCGGCTGGGAAATCTGTAGCTGGCGAGGATCGAAGTACACCATCACAGTGTTCTCGACCAAGCGCACGGTGTCAGAGTTCGAGCGCAAGCCGGGAAACGTCGAGTTTCAGGACGTCACTGTCGCGGGCCGCCAGGGTCGGCAGTTCAGGGTCGAGGGTGCATCGAAGTATCTCGACTGCGATGTACTGTTCCCCGCCTCCCAAGGTGTCGTACAACTGAGAATACTGAACCGTGCGGGCATGGACGGCCTCGAGGAACCGTGCACGGGGTTATATCGGGCTGGCGAGTCGATCGTGCCTGCCCTACCGCGTTGACAAGGGAGGGGAAATGAGCGAGGGCAACGCGTCTGTGTGGGATCAGCTTGCTTCCCAAGCCGGTGCTGGTGAGCTGTATCTGGACGACGAGAACGCCGCATACCTGTGTGCAAAGGCGTGCGACGAGCGAATCACAGCTCTACAGGCGATGCGCGACTTCACTCGGAACCTCGAGAACGTCGCTGGCTTCGGAGACTTCAGGATGACTGACGGCTTGGTGCAGAAATTTTTGCAACAGGCTACCGGGGACAATAATTCGATCGACAAAGTCATCCTTGAACACATCGAGACAGTGAAGAACATGCGGGAGGTCATGGCGATCTCGTTCAAGCGCATCACCGGGCAGGACATCGAGAACGCGACGCAGATCGCGGATACCACGGAGCGGGTGCGCTGATGGTTAATCCGTTCAGTAATCCGGCAGTGAGCGATGTGGGAGCCACGGTGCTCCGCAACGTCAGCAATTGGATTTTCCAGGTCCAGCCGGATGCCGATCCGTACGCCGCGCAGGACAAGTACAACCAGCAACGGGACGACGTCCGCACGCGTGCCGCCGGTCTCGGGTTCCAAGGCGAATTCCGGCCGAGGGCGGTTCTCGACGTGGACGAGTTCGAGCAGTACGACGTCGCCACGCTACGTAGCAAGGTTGACCAAATCGATGTGGCCACGGTCAACGGCCTGGTCACGGCATGGAACACTATCGCCGAGCGGCACCAGAACTCGCTCGAGACCTTCACCCAAGCAATGGCCCGTGCCACCGATGAAGGCGTGTGGCGCGGTGAAGCGCGTAACGCGGCGGCCAGTGCAGTTCGCGACTACGCCGCTCAGGGTGAGCAGGTCTCGAAAGCGGCTCAACTGACAAGCAATAAGTTGGCCGAATTGCAGACCGGGTTGGAGCCGACAAAAGAACTGGTTCCGCATGCCCCGGAGCATCGCAGCGGAATCGATAATGCGCTGGGTCTTTTCGCCGGACGTGCTTGGCGTAATGACGATGTCGCCGAGTACAACGCGAAGGTGGAGGCAGTACGGGTACTGAGCACCGTCTATGCCCCGGTCGTCATGGAGTCCGACACCAACGTTCCCGTGATTCCCCGTCCGGCTTCCGCCACGAATCCGAGTGCCACCGACGACGGCATCAGCTCACGGGGCACCAGCAACGGCAGCGGCAACCCTTCGGGAACGTCGTCGCCCAGCTCGAATCCTGCTGATACGAACAGCACTGACGATCCGACCAGCCCGTCGAGCACTCAGCCCTCGGATACCGCCTCCGAAACACCGGAGTCGACCAGTACCGACCCGTCGTCCACTACGCAGGACTCGACCACGCCGGCTTCGACTACACCGGCTTCGACCACGCCCTCCTCGACAACGCCTACGCCGAGCACAGTGCCGAACACTCCGGGCACTTCCGGAACTCCGCATCTCGGTACGCCGGGCACTCCCGGAAGTCCCGCCAATCCCGGAGCGCCGGGCGTCTCGGTGCCTCCGCGAGCCGCATCGAACAATCCCAATGCGGCCGCGGCCGCCGCGCGGACGGGCACCTCGACCGGTCGCGCCGGTATGAGCGGTATGCCGGGCGGCATGGCCCCCGGTGCGCGCGGCGGCAAATCCGATGACGAAACCAGCAAGGGTATTCCGGACTACCTGATCACTCAGGAACACGGCGATGAGCTCACCGGGCTCGACGACCTGCCCAGATCGGTGCCGCCGGTCATCGGTGACCACTCGCGATAAGGATCTCGCGCATGCCCGAAGTGCAGAGCTGGCGGTTCACCGCGCTCGAATTCCGGACCCTGTGGGAGTCCACCGGCCGGGACGTGCTGCCCTATCCCTTGCAGCACCAGTACACCACCGAGTTCCGATCGGAGAGTTTGCGGTTGCGGCAGGCGGCGGCTCAGGAGTTGCGCCCGCGCATCGATGACGATCTGCTGCGTGCGGTCGAAGTGCTGCTGGCGCCGGAGGCGCGGGTCGAAGTGGCCGGTTTCGCCGGACCGAACCGGAACCGCAGGTTGCGGGCGCATGCTGGAGTGCACAACCAGCACGGCGCGGTGGCCGTGCAGGAACCGGGATCGGACCCGGAGCGCGGCGGTGACGTGGTGCTGACATTGCTGTCCGCCGGTGAGGTGGCCCGGGCTGTGGTCGACGTGTTCCCCGTCTGCGCCCCGGGGCAGGGGAAGCAATTGCAGGCGTCGGCGGAGGACTTGCGGCGGCCGCGACCGCCAGTCCGCGACGCTTGGCGGCCGACTCCGCGTGAAGAGTTCGAACGGTTCTTCACCCGTGCGATGACCTTGATCGGTCACGTCGGCGTCTACGCGATGGGCAGCGTCGACAACCGTCATACGCACGGGCGCAAGGATTTCCAGCTCAACGACGTCGAGGACGACGGACGTTACGTCACCTTCGGTGCCGATCTGCTGACGATCAAACCGACTACCGCCGAGCGCATCGCCACCACCCTGCAACAAATGATCGCCAGGACGGTCAAGGAAGTGCGCGACGGGGTTCACCTACCGTACTGATCAGAGTGACGGCGCGAGGGGCTGGGCGTTCCGCTTCTTCGCAGTGCCGCAACCGCGTTCGCTCGGGCGCTCCGCAAGTCCGGCGCGACATGCAAGCCCACTTCTGTGGCGCGCGATGCTTGCCGTGTCCCGTGGCGGGCGCTCACGATCCCCGACCCCACGCAACCGAACGCCCGCCCATCGTCCCGGTGCAGGCCGGGACCCGTTGCCGGACCCGGGTTTCGACCGGGTGACGGGCGGACGTTCGGTAGCGGTGGGCGGCACCGCCGGAGGGGATCAGCGGTGACGGCGCCCGTGTCCCGCGGGGTCCGGACCGCGGGACAGGCTGCGGCGGTCAGACGTTCGCGTACGCCAGCGAGGGAACGCGCTGGATGGCGAACGAGGACCGCAGATAGAACCACCAGGTGACGGTGGCCATCACCAGGAAGGTCGCGGCGTAGGCCCAGAACGCGGGAGCCATGCTGTGCAGGTGCGTGTTGGACAGACGCAGCGCCTGCTGCAACAGCCAGCCGCCGGAGGCGCCGACGGCGCCGATGACACCGATCGCCGCGCCCGCTTGGCGTTTGGCCGAGGCGGCGGCTTCGGCCGGATCGAGGCCGTGCTCGGCGGCGTACTTCTTGGACTCCGCGCTGAAGATGGTCGGGATCATCCGGTAGGTCGAGCCGTTGCCGATGCCGGTCAGCACGAACAGCAGCAGGAACGCGGCCAGGTACAGCGGGAAGCTCTTCAGTTCCAGCCCGGCCATGATCAGCCCGACCGCGACCGCCATGCCGCCGAAGACGTACAGGGTGATCTTCGCGCCGCCGACCTTGTCCGACACCCACCCGCCGAACGGCCTGCTGAACGACCCGACCAGGGCGCCGAGGAACGCGAGGTTACCGAGCGTGGTGATCCAGCCGATCTTGGCCAGGTCCGGGAAGTTGGCCTTGATCAGCGTCGGGAAGGCGAAGGAGAAACCGATGAACGAGCCGAAGGTGCCGATGTAGAGGACTGCCATCACCCAGGTGTGCCGGTTGGTCAGCGCGCGCCGGTAGGACTTTCCGTCCGACTTGGCGGTGCTGATGCTGTCCATGTAGCGCAGCGCGCCGAACGCGGCGATCAGGATGAACGGCACCCAGACCAGCACCGACAGCGTGATGCCGAAGCGGTAGCCGCCCGCGTCCTTCGCCATGATGTGCGTGCCGAGGGTGATCAGCAACGGCAGCACCAGCTGGGTCTGCGCGACGCCCAGGTTGCCGCCCGCCGCGTTGATGCCCAGCGCCGCGCCCTTCTTGCCCTCGGGGAAGAAGAAGTTGATGTTGGCCATCGAGGAGGAGAAGTTGCCGCCGCCGACGCCCGCGAGCGCGGCCAGCACCAGGAACACCCACATCGGCGTGCCCGGCTGGTTGACGAAATAGGCCAGGCCCAGCGTCGGAATCAGCAGCATCGCCGCGCTGAACACGGTGAACGCCCGGCCGCCGAACCGGGGGATGGCGAAGGTGTACGGAATGCGCAGGGCGGCGCCGACCAGGGTGGGGGTCGAGGTGAGCAGCAGCGCGTTGCTCACCGCGGTGGGGTTGCCCTTGCCGAGGCCGGCGAGGAAGTCGAAGCCCGCGGCGCCCATGCTGGTCACCACGGTGCCCCAGATGACCCAGACGCTGAAGCCGAGATTCTCGGCGAACACGGAGAAGATCAAGTTTTTGCGCGCGGTTTTCGCGCCCCCGGATGCCCAGAACTTCGGGTTGTCCGGATCCCAGTGGTCGAGCCAGCGTCCACGTTTCTGGTGTTCGAAAGTCGCTGTCGGCGACTGCTGGCCGGTGGCTGCTACGGCGGTCATCGGCTTCCTCTCGATTCGGCTCGACCGGCCCTCATCGCGGCGTAGTGCCGCCGGCGGCTGTCGAGTGCCTAGCTACGGTCGAGACAAAGGTATGAGCCGCTTGTTGCGTCCCCGTGCCCTTCGGTGACGTTCCCGGCAATTCCGACTCACACCGCGCAGCGTCGCATGGTGACCGCTTGGTTACCTGGCGTCGTTCATCGCGCGTCCGGATATTCCGCGATGAGGGAGTTGAGGAAGCAGCGGGTGGCCGAGGCGGCCCGTTCGGGATCGCCGTCGATCACCGCGTGCACCAAGGCCGCGTGCTCCTCGGTGTAGGAGTCGTCGGACTTCGACGTCCGCGCGCGGATGACCTGTTCGATGATGGGCAGCAGCGAGTCGTAGAACTCGAGGTACACCGCGTTGTGGCTCGCGACGACGATCGCGCGATGCAACTGGACGTCCGCCTCGATCGCGGCGACCGGGTCCGCATCCCATTTCTCGTCGCGTTCGGCCAGCAGGCGCAGCAGATTCGCGATGTCGGTGTCGTCGCGGCGCCGGGCAGCCAGTGCGGCGGCGGTGCCGTCCAGCGCCAGACGCAGCTCCAGAACGTCGCGTTCCTCGGCGTCGGCGAAGTATTTGCCCAGGGTTCCGCCGAGGTCGGACGCCGCGATGACATAGGTTCCGGAACCTTGGCGTCGTTCCAGCATGCCGGCGTGCACGAGCGCCTGGACGGCCTCGCGCACCGTATTGCGGCCGGTACCGGTGAGTTCGGTGAGCTCCGGCTCGGTCGGGATACGGGAGCCGATAGACCAACGGCCGGAACGGATTTCGGCACGCAGCTGCTCGGTTACCTGGGCGATGAGGCTGGTGCGCCGGACGGGTTGCACCCCGACAGAGTACCGCCCATCACAAATCGTTGCCGGTCATCATCCGGTCATCCTATGATTTCTCGGTGACTGTCACCCTCCCGGAAATCGCGGCTCGCCCGGAATCCGTCCTGGTCGAGCGCCGTCGACGTGCGCTGACCGAGGGCCGCCTGCTGGTTCTCACCGCCATCGTGATGTCGGCGCTCACCCTGCGCGTCGCGGTCACCGCGTTCAGCCCGCTGGCCGAGCAGATCGGTGCCGAAATCGGCTACGGCGCAGCGGTTGTCGGCGTCTTCGGGATGATCCCCACGGCCATGTTCGCGCTGTCCGGGCTGCTCACGCCGGTGTTGGCGGTCCGGCTCGGGCTGGAGCGCACCGCGCTGATCGCCATGCTGATGGCGGGCAGCGGCATGCTCATCCGGGTGCTGATGTCGGGCACTGCCGAACTGCTGGTCTTCTCCGCGCTCGCACTCGCGGGCATGGGCATCGGCAACGTGGTGATCCCGCCGCTGGTGAAGCGGTACTTCCCGGATCGCCTGGCCGTGATCAGCTCGCTGTACATCGTGATGGTGCAACTCGGCACTGTCGTGCCCGCCGTCGCCGCGGTCCCGGTGGCGGAGGCGCACGGCTGGCGCGTCTCGCTCGGGGTATGGGCGCTGCTGGGCTTCGCCGCGGCGGTGCCGTGGCTGGCGGTGCTGCGCGGGAGGCGCGGGCGTGACGGCGCGGACCGGACGGCGGTGCCGGAGCAGGCGCCCGGCACCGGCCGCGTGTGGCGCTCGCCGATCGCCTGGGGCATGGCGGGCATGTTCGGCATGACCTCGCTCACCACCTACGCGATGTTCACTTGGTTGCCGAAGATTTTGCGCGAGGCGGGCGCGAGCGCGGGCTATGGCGGCGCCATGCTCGGGCTGTTCGCCGTGGTCGGCCTCGTCGCCGCGCTCACCGCACCGACCGTGGTCGCCCGGTTCCGCAACCCGTTCCCGGTGGTGGTGGCCTGCGCGGTGCTGTTCTTCGTCGCGTTCGCCGGTCTGCTCATCGCGCCGATGGCCGCGCCGATCCTGTGGGTTGTCGTGCTCGGTCTCGGCCCGAGCACCTTCCCGATGGCGCTGACGCTGATCAACTTGCGCACCCGCACGCCTGCCGGGTCGGCCGCGCTGTCCGGTTTCACCCAGGGCGTCGGGTACGCGGTGGCCTGTGTGGGTCCGCTGCTGTTCGGTGTGCTGCACACGGCGACGGGTGGCTGGCTCGTTCCGTTCGCGATGCTGGGAGTGGCAGTGCTGGTGCTGCTGGCGGGCGCTTGGCAGGCGTGCAAGCCGCGCGTGCTCGAAGACACCTGGAACTGACTCGCGCGGCGGCCGGCCGGAAATCTCACAGTTCCGGTTGCGCCGCTGTGCGAACCGAGTCAGGATGTGCGCATCCGATTTGTGAAAACGTAGCGCGCATCACATCTCACCGGCCGCCGAATTCCGAATCGGCCTTTTCGTGACGCACGGAAACCATTGCGTCACATGCCTGAAACAATCCCCCGGAACTCACCCCCGTGGATCGGTAATCGTGAGCAACCGTTGATTTGACGGTCATTTCGCGCAGCATTTCGGCAATACCCATTTCCTACCGTGGGGCCAACCGACTTTGGGAGGCCCCGTTGAGCACGCTGATGCGTAACCGCTTGGGAGCGCTGGGACAGACGAAGATCCGCAGGCCGCACATCGAGCACTGGGATGCCGAGGATGTCGCCGCTTGGGAAGCGGGCGGCAAGGACATCGCTCGCCGCAACCTGATCTGGTCGGTCTTCGCCGAGCACATCGGCTTCTCCGTCTGGTCGATCTGGTCGGTGATGGTGCTGTTCATGCCGACCGACAAGTTCGGCATCGACCCGGCGGGCAAGTTCTTCCTGGTCGCGATGCCGACGCTGATCGGCGCGTTCCTGCGCATCCCGTACACCGTCGCGACCGCGCGGTTCGGCGGGCGCAACTGGACGGTCTTCAGCGCGGTCATGCTGCTGATCCCGACGCTGCTCACGCTGTACTTCATCAACCAGCCCGGCACCTCGTACACCACGTTCCTCGTGGTCGCGGCGTTCGCCGGATTCGGCGGTGGCAACTTCGCCTCCTCGATGACCAACATCAACGCCTTCTACCCGCAGCGGCTCAAGGGCTGGGCGCTGGGCCTGAACGCGGGCGGCGGCAACATCGGCGTTCCGGTGATCCAGCTGCTCGGCCTGCTGGTCATCGCGACCCTCGGCAACGGTTACGCCTCGCTGATCTGCGCGATCTACCTGGTGCTGATCGCGGTCGCCGGAGTGGGCGCGGCGCTGTACATGGACAACCTGCCCAATCAGAAGGCCGATCTGTCCTACATGATCACGGCGCTGAAGGTGCCGCAGTCCTGGGCGATCGCGTTCCTCTACATCGGCACGTTCGGCTCGTTCATCGGCTACAGCTTCGCCTTCGGCCAGATCCTGCAGATCAGCTTCCGGGCGGGCGGCGACACCGCCGCGCAGGCCACGCTGCACGCCGCGCAGATCGCGTTCCTCGGCCCGCTGCTGGGCTCGCTGGCCCGCCCCTACGGCGGCAAGTGGGCCGACCGCATCGGCGGTAGCCGGGTCACCCTCTACGTCTTCGGCGCGATGATGGCCGCGGCCGTGCTGGTCGCCGTGGCCAGCACGATGGCCGACAGCAACAACGGCGTGGCGAGCGGTGCGGTGATGACCGCCCTCGTCGCGGGCTTCATCGCCTTGTTCGTGCTCTCCGGCATCGGCAACGGATCGGTCACCAAGATCATCCCGTCGGTGTTCGAGGCGAAGTCCAAGAGCATGGACGCCACCGCGGCCCAGCGGTCGGCCTGGTCGCAGAACACCTCCGGCGCGCTGATCGGTTTCGTGGGCGCCATCGGCGCGCTCGGCGGCGTGGCCATCAACCTGGTGCTGCGCTCCTCCTACGCCTCGACCAACTCGGCGACTACCGCGTTCTGGGTGTTCATGGCCTTCTACGTGGTCTGCGCCCTGGTGGTCTGGACGGTCTTCCTGCGCCGTCCCAGCGCGCGGCTCACCGAATCCGATGTCGTGGTCGAAGCCGAGACGCTCGTGCTCGAAGCCGAATCAGGCCGCTCCGTGAACGGGAGCGCTCCGTCCAAGTCCGCCGGCTCGTCGGCCCGCGCCTGACCCCGATCCAGTCCAGGAGGACCACAGATGAACCCCACAGTCGCTCGCAAGACCGCGGTGGTCGTCGGCCATGGCATGGTCGGGCACCGGTTCGTCGAGGCGCTGCGCTCGCGCGACACCGAAGGCCGCTGGCAGGTGATCGTGCTCAGCGAGGAGCAGCTGCCCGCCTACGACCGCGTCGGCCTCTCGTCCTACGTCGGCAGCTGGGACCCGAGCGCGCTCGCGCTGCCCGGCAACGAGTACGCCGGTGACGATCTGGTCGAGCTGCGGCTGGGCCAGCGCGCCGAGTCGATCGACAAGGCCGCGCGCAAGGTGACCACGTCGGCGGGCGACATCATCGCCTACGACGCGCTCGTGCTGGCCACCGGCTCCTACCCGTTCGTGCCGCCGGTGCCCGGCCACGACATGCCCGAGTGCTTCGTCTACCGCACCCTCGAGGATCTCGACGGAATCCGCGCGGCGGCCGAAGCCGCCGGACCCGGCGCGGTGGGCGTGGTGGTGGGCGGTGGCCTGCTCGGCCTGGAGGCCGCGAACGCGCTGCGCCTGCTCGGACTCACTCCGCACGTGGTGGAGTACAACACCCGGCTGATGCCCGCCCAGGTCGACGAGGGCGGCGGCGCCATCCTGGAGCGCCTGGTCACCGACCTCGGCCTGGAGGTGCACACCGGTGTGGGCACCTCCTCGATCGAGGCGGCGGACAACGGACTGAAGGTCACCCTGTCCGACGAGACGGTGATCGAAGCCGGGCTGGTGGTGTTCTCCGCCGGTGTCCGCCCGCGCGACCAGATCGCCCGCGACGCCGGCCTCGAGGTCGGCCCGCGCGGCGGCATCATCACCGATCTCGGCCTGCAGACCTCCGACCCGAACATCTGGGCCATCGGCGAATGCGCCGCCGTCGAGGGCGTGTGCTACGGCCTGGTGGCGCCGGGTTACAGCACCGCCGAGATCGTCGCGGACCGCCTGCTGGGCGGCGCGGGCGAGTTCCCGGGCGCGGACATGTCGACCAAGCTCAAGCTGCTGGGCGTCGACGTGGCCAGCTTCGGTGACGCGCACGGCGTCACCGAGGGCGCGCTCTCGGTCGTGCTGCACGACGCGGCCAAGGGCACCTACGCCAAGCTCGTGGTCTCCGACGACGCGAAGACCCTGCTCGGCGGCATCCTGGTCGGCGACGCCACCGCCTACTCGGCGCTGCGCCCGCTGGTCGGCCGTCCGCTGCCCGCCGAACCGGCCGCGCTGATCTCGCCCGCGGGCGCCGAGCTGGGCGCCGACTCGCTGCCCGACGACGCCCAGATCTGCTCGTGCAACAACGTGTCGAAGGGCGCGATCTGCGGCGCGATCGCCGACGGCGCCTGCGACGTCCCGGCGATCAAGAGCTGCACCAGCGCGGGCACCTCCTGCGGCGGCTGCGTTCCCATGCTGAAGAAGCTGCTCGAGCAGTCCGGCGTGGAGATGTCCAAGGCCCTGTGCGAGCACTTCGAGCAGTCGCGCGCCGAGCTGTTCCAGATCGTGCAGGTCACCGGCATCCGCACCTTCTCCGGCCTGCTCGCCAAGTACGGCAAGGGCGCGGGTTGCGACATCTGCAAGCCGACCGTGGCCTCCATCCTGGCCTCCACCTCGAGCGAGCACATCCTCGACGGCGAGCAGGCCGCGCTGCAGGACACCAACGACCACTTCCTGGCCAACCTGCAGAAGAACGGCACCTACTCGGTGGTGCCGCGGATGCCCGGCGGCGAGGTCACCGCCGAGCAGTTGATCACCATCGGTGAGGTGGCCAAGGAATTCGGCCTGTACGTCAAGGTCACCGGCGGCCAGCGCATCGACCTGTTCGGCGCGCGCGTCGAGCAGTTGCCGCTGATCTGGAAGCGGCTGGTCGACGCGGGCATGGAATCCGGCCACGCCTACGGCAAGTCGCTGCGCACCGTGAAGAGCTGCGTCGGCTCGACCTGGTGCCGCTACGGTCAGCAGGACTCGGTCGGCATGGCCGTGCTGCTGGAGAAGCGCTACCGCGGCCTGCGTTCGCCGCACAAGCTGAAGCTGGCGGTCTCCGGCTGCGCCCGCGAATGCGCCGAGGCGCGCGGCAAGGACGTCGGCGTGATCGCCACCGAGAACGGCTGGAACCTCTACGTCGGCGGCAACGGCGGTCTCACCCCGAAGCACGCGGTGCTGCTGGCCGGTGAACTCGATGACGAGACGCTGATCAAGTACATCGACCGGTACCTGATGTTCTACATCCGCACCGCTGACCGTTTGCAGCGCACCGCGCCGTGGCAGGAGGCGCTGGAAGGCGGCATGGATTACCTCAAGCAGGTGATCTGCGAGGACAGCCTCGGAATCGCCGAGGATCTGGAGGCGGCGATGGCTCAGCATGTCGCCGGCTACCGCGACGAATGGGCCGCGGTGCTGGATGACGAAGAGAAGCTGTCTCGCTTCGTGTCGTTCGTCAACGCCCCGGAGGAAGCCGATCCGACGATTTCCTTCGACGAATCCGGGGAGCGGAAGGTTCCCGTGCTGCTCGGACTGCCGGAAGTTCCGGTCGCCACGCAGGGGAAATGACCGCTTAACCGCATGGAAACAGAACGTCGGTACCAATGAGTAAGGCGTTTGGAGGATGACACCGATGACCGTGATCGATACCCCCGGCATTGCCACAGCTACCACCACCGGGTGGACCCAGGCATGCCGTCTCGACTACCTGATTCCCGGCCGCGGCGTTGCGGTGTTGCTGAAAGGTGGCCGGCAGGCCGCCCTGTTCCTGCTGGAGAACGGCATGCTGTATGCCGTCGGCAATATCGATCCGATCGGCCGGGCGGCAGTCATGTCGCGCGGGATCGTCGGCGATCGCGGCGGGGTGCCCGTCGTGGCCTCGCCGTTGCTGAAGCAGGCCTTCTCTCTGGTCGACGGGCGTTGCCTGGACGACGAATCGGCGATGCTGCCGGTGTACGCGGTGCGCGTGGACGACGGCATCGTTTCGATTTCCAACGAGCCGGTGTCTGCCGCGCTCGTGTCCTCGGATGGATGAACGCCAATGACAACAGTTGACGCGGGCGCAAGCCTGGCCGGATTCACGGTGGGCATCACGGCGGCCCGGCGGGCGGTGGAGTTCGCCACGCTGCTGGAACGGCGGGGCGCGACCATCGTCTCGGCACCGGCCATCCGGATCATCCCGCTGGCCGACGACAACGAACTCGAGCGAGTGACCCGTCAGCTGGTCGCCGATCCGCCGCAGATCACCGTCGCCACCACGGGCATCGGTTTCCGCGGGTGGATGGAGGCGGCCGAAGGCTGGGGCCTCGCCGAGGATCTGCGCGAGACGCTGGGCACCACCCGGATGCTCGCGCGCGGCCCGAAGGCCAAGGGCGCCATCCGCGCCGCGGAACTGCGCGAGGAATGGTCACCCGCCTCCGAGTCCTCCGCCGAAGTGCTCGATCACCTGCTCGCCGAGGGTGTCGAAGGCGTCCGGATCGCCGTGCAGTTGCACGGCGCCACCACGGAGTGGGAGCCGGTGCCCGACTTCTGCGAGGTCCTGCGTTGCGCGGGCGCGGATGTCGTGCCGGTGCCGGTGTACCGCTGGGTGCCGCCGGACGACCAGGGGCCGATGGATCACCTCATCGAGGCGATCGTCACCTCCGGCATGGATTGCGTCACGTTCACCAGCGCCCCGGCCGTGGCGTCGATGTTGATGCGCGCCAAGGAGACCGGGCTGCTGGAAGGGCTGCTGTACGCGCTGCGCGGCCGGGTGCTGCCCGCCTGCGTCGGCCCGATCACGGCGGCGCCGCTGGAGGAACTCGGGGTGCCCACCTCGATGCCGGGCCGGGCCCGGCTCGGCGCGCTGGCCCGCCACGTCGCCGAGGAACTGCCGCGGCGTGCCAACCGCATCCACGCCGCGGGCCACATCATCAGCGTGCGCGGCGCGTGCGTGGTGGTCGACGGTCAGGTGCGTCAGCTGGCGCCCGCGCCGATGGCCCTGATGCGTTCGCTGGCCCGTCAGCCCGGCCGGGTCGTCTCCCGTGAGGACCTGCTCGCCGCGCTGCCCGGCGGCGGGGACGACACGCACGCGGTGGAAACCGCCATCGCCCGGCTGCGCGCCGGGCTCGGCACGCCGAAAGCGATCCAGACCGTGGTCAAACGCGGGTACCGGCTCGCGCTGGACCCGGCGGAATGTACCGACAACAACCCACGGCCCACCGCGACAGGAGGACCTCAGGTGCCCGGCGTCGGAATTCCGACCCGGGCACCTCGGCACATCCAGACTGCGGGGAGCTGGTGACCGCCCCCGCCCTGGTGCTGGTGGCCCACGGCACCCGCAGCACCAAGGGCGTGCAGATGATCGCCGCGCTCGCCGAGGCCGTCACGAAGGAACTCGGTGCCGGGATTTCGGGGCCCGGCACCGAGGCCGGGGGAATCCCCTGGGTGCGGACCGCTTTCGTCGACGTGCTCGGTCCTTCGCCCTCCGAAGTACTGCGCGATCTGGTGACGCCGACCGGAGAATCCGTACCCGCCGTGGTGGTTCCGGCCTTCCTGGCCTCGGGTTACCACGTGTACCAGGACGTGCCGCGGGAGGTGGCCGAGAGCGCGCATCCGGCGGTGGCGGTGACGCCCGCGATGGGGCCGGACCCCGCGCTGGCGCGCATCATGGCCCTGCGTCTGCGCGCGGCGGGCTGGGCCCCGGGCGACGCGGTGGTCTTCGCCGCCGCGGGCTCCTCGGATGCCCGTGCCCGCCAGGATGTCCGCCGCGCGGCCGCACTGCTGGCCGAACACCTCGGCGCTGCGGTCCGCATCGGCTACGTCGCGACCGGTGCGCCGCGCGTGCCGGACGTGGTCGCCGAACAGCGCGCGGCAGGCGCGGGCCGGGTTTTCATCGCCTCGTACCTGCTGGCGCACGGCCTGTTTCAGCAGCGGCTGCACGAGGCGGGCGCCGACGGCGTCGCCGAGCCGATCGGGGTGCATCCGGCGGTGGTCCGGTTGATCGCCCAGCGCTACCGGGTCGCCGCGGAAGAAATGGTCCGGGCGCGGGCTCGCTGAGCAGTACGCGGTCGATCACACGCGCGCCGCACCGGAGACGTTCGGCGCTGTGCCTCACTATTCGGCGAATCCGGGACCGGCAACGCTGATATTCGGCGCCGCCGGTCCGGTCGGCTTCCTGGGCGGTGGTCAACGGTTGCAGGTTTGGCGATCAGCGATGCCTTTTCCCAGTGGCGTAGGCGTTCGTCGGGCCTGAAGCGACGAACTGCGCCCAGGTCTGCTCGCCATCGGGGTGGTCAGGGCAGGTGTTCAACCCCGCTCGGAAAGCGTGTGCCACGCGTCCGGGCACCGGCAGCCGGACGATGCGGCGCGGACGCTGCCGGGCGGCCCGCCACACCTCGGCCAACTGCGTCATTGTCAGCACCTCCGGGCCGCCGAAATCGGGAGCGCGACCGAGCGGCTTCCCCTCGACCAACTCGGCGATCCTCCGCGCCACATCCGCGGCAGCGACGGGTTGGAAACGAAAATCGGACGGCAGCGGCGCCACCGGCCACCCCTCGACGGTCTGCAACCCCGCCGCGATCAACTCGTGGAATTGCGTCGCCCGCAGAACCGTGTGCGGCGCACCGCTGTCGATGATGGCTCGCTCGCAGGCCAGCTTATTGCGGTAGTACCGGAACGGGATGCGGTCGATGCCGACGATCGACACGTAGAGCAGGTGCCGAACGCCGCGGGCGGCCCGAAGCAGGTTCTCGGTCTGCGCGAGGTCCGGTCCGCCTCGGCGCCGGAAATCCGAGGCCGCGTGCACGATCGCATCGGCTCCCGCCACCGCCTCCGCCACGCCCGCACCGCTGCGCAGATCTCCGACGTGCGTGCCCGCGCCCGCGCGACGGGAAAGAACGCACACCTCGTGGCCCGCTTCGCGCAACCGGCCGACCACTAGCTTGCCCAGGACACCGGTTCCGCCGGTGACGAGAATTGCCGCCATGAACAACTATTACCGTTGAAGCCCGGTGGACGTACGCATGCGCGTCGTCGTGGTGGCGAGTCGCACAATGCGTTCGGGTGCGCCCCGAAGGAGCCCGCGCACGGTCGATCCGAGGAATCGCCTGTCCGGTCCGCCTACTGATCGCTCGCTGTGCCGCGGAACTCTCGGACGGCTCAACGACCCGGAACGACGGTCGAGGCGCTATGGGCGGGCGAGCGTGTGAAGGACGCGCGATAGCCGCTCGGTGACACCCCGACGTGGCGGATCATGTGCTGGCGCAACGACTCCGCCGAGCCGATGCCGCTGTACCTGGCCACCTGCTCCATCGGCAGCGTGGTGGATTCCAGCAGCTCCCTGGCACGGTGCAGGCGCTGGTGCAGCAGCCATTTCTGCGGGCTGAGGCCGGTTTCCTCGTGGAAGCGGCGAGTCAGCGTGCGAACGCTGGTGCGCGCGTGCGCGGCCAGGTCGTCCAGGGACAGCGGCGAGTCGAGCCGGCGCAGCGCCCAAGCGCGTGTGTCCGCGAGTGTCACGCCGTGCTCCGCGGGCAGGGGTACGTCCACGAACTGAGCTTGCCCGCCGGGGCGTACCGGGGTGACGACGGCGACGCGGGCGGCGGCGTTCGCCACCGTCGCGCCGTAGTCGGCGCGGATCAGGTGCAGGCACAGATCGATTCCGGCCGCCGCGCCCGCGGCGGTGGTGATCGGGCCGTCCTCGATGAACAGCGCGTCGCTGCGGACCGACACGTCGGGGTGGTTCGCGGCCAATTCGTCGGCCAAGGCCCAGTGCGTAGTGGCGGTGCGGCCGGACAGCAGGCCCGCCTGTGCCAGGACGAAGGCGCCGCTACAGATCGAGGTGACGCGTTTGCCCGCGTCCACCGCGTGACGCAGGGCGGTCAGCGTGGCGGCGTCGGCGTCGGCGCGCCTGCCGGTGCTCGGCACGACGACGATGTCCGCTTCCTCGATCGCCTCCAGCCCCCGGGAGACCACCACGTCGAATCCGCCCAGCCCGGCGGGCAGCACGCCCGGCGCGGCGGTGCACACCACGATGCGGTAGCCGGGCTCGCCGTCCACCATCGCCGCGCCCAGCACTGTTTCCGGCATGGCCAGGTCGAAAGCCTTCACCGGAGGAACCGCGACGACGGCGACAATCAGCATGGCTCGATCCTTGGGATAGTTGGCAATCCGGCCAGTAGCCTACCCGCTCGCGCGGCGGCAGGCTGAGTAGCACGCGATCGGCAACGGCACGCATAGTGCGCGCAGGTCGCGTGAATAACTCTGTCGCAGAAGGGAAGTCGCATGCCTTCGCATGTCATCGTCGGCCGGGGCGCCACCGCTACGGCCACCGCGGCGCTACTGGCCGAGTCGGGCGACCGGGTGCGCATGGTCAGCCGCAGCGGTGCGGGCCCCGAGCACCCGAATATCGAGCGCGTCGCGCTGGACGCGGTCGATTCCGCCGCGCTGGCGCGGCTCGCCGAACGCGCCGACACCGTGTTCAACATGGCCATGCCCGCGTATCACACCTGGCCGGAGACCATTCCACCGCTGTTCGGGTCCATCCGTGCCGCGGCGGAGCAGGTCGGCGCGACGTACGTGATGCTGGGCAACCTGTACGGCTACGGCCCCGCCGACGGTCCGCTCACCGAGCAGTCGCCGCTGGCGGCGACGGGACCGAAAGGACTCGTACGCGCCCGGATGTGGCAGGAGGCCGAACAGGCCCACCGCGCGGGCCGGGTGCGTGCCGTCGAGGTGCGGGCAGGGCAATTCCTCGGCCCCGGCGCGGTCTCGCTCTTCTCGATACTCGCCCAGCCGAGTATCCGGAACGGGCGGCTGGCGCTGCTGCCGCAGGCGCTCGACCTGCCGCATGCCTACACCGCGATCGGTGACGCGGCTACGGCGGCGGTCGCGCTCGCGCGCGACGAACGCGCCTGGGGCCGGGCCTGGCACGCGCCCACCATCACCGCGACCGTGCGTGAGCTGGCCGCGCGGTTCGCCGTCGCGGCCGGGGCGCCCGAGCCGCGATTGGCGGTCATGAGCGATCGCGAGCTGACGCTGCTGGCGGTCACCGATCCGTTCTGGTCGGAGCTGTTCGAGACCTACCACATGTCGCACGCGCCCTTCACGGTCGACGACTCCGCCATCCGCGACACGTTCGGCTTGAAAGCGTCCGATCCGGACGAGGTGTTCGCGGAGGTGTTGCGCGCCGCCTGACCGCGGGTGACCGGCGTGGGCGGCCGACCTCCGTTACGGGTTCCAGGGGTCGAGTCCACCATCGGGATCGAGGTGATCGAGGTTGGCGACGCGCCTGGCCGATCGCATCAGGGCTTCGCGGTTGATATCGGTCGGATTCTCGTAGTACGCCCGCGCCGCGTCCTGGTGCATGGTCGCGACCCGGTGGCCGATCGCCCACCGGGTGTCACGGCCCGCGCCGTCCCACTCGTCCGGGGTGATCGCCGCGCGCAGTGCCCGGTCCGAATGCCAGTTCTGCTCGACCCGCTGCACGAACGCATGGTCGATCGTGGCGCCGGGGGCCGGCGCGTTGCTGTGCCGGACGAAGCTGTCCGCCGAGATGACCGCCTGAGCGGCGAAGGCGTCGTGCGCCTCGTGGCCGACGTGGTTGTCGACCGCCCACGCCGCCGCGATCGCCTTCTGCAACGGGGCGAAGCTGTACGGATTCTGCGACGCCGTCGACTCCTGGACGGAGTACGCCGTCAGCGCATGGGTGACCCTCTCGTGGGTGGCGCCGGAGGAGAGCAGCACGGCGTGAATACGAGAATCGGGAACCTTGTTGTCGCGCAGCACTTTCAGGGCACGAGAGACGCCCAGTTGGGTGTGCATGCCCCCGGCCGCCGTGGCCGCGGCCACCGCGGCGCCCCGCCAGTTCGTGCGGGCCAGCTGGTGCTCGATATATCCCTCTTCGCGGCTGGTCAGGATTCTCCTGGTGGAGCGTTCGATCCTGCGTCGGGTGCTCGCCAGCGGATTCAACGGATTCACCCTTCCCCCGGCGAGCCATGCCGTCACCGGCGAGGCGTTGATGGCATTGAGCGTGGTGAGTGTGCTCACCAGCCCCATTCCGGGTGCGGCCTTCGCACCGCTACTGCCGCCACCCATGCCGAGGGCGGTGCCGCCGCTGCTCGACGACTTGCTCCCAGCGCCCTGGATCGCCAGACCGAACCGGTTGGCGATCCAGTCGTTGCCGCGGCTCAGGCCACTGCTGAGGCGTTTGAGCTGGAATATCGCGACGATCTCGACGGTGCCCGCGATGACGATCACCGCCATGACCTGGCCGCGAGCCTGCGCGAACAGGTTGCCCATGAACAGTATGTAGACCCCGAGAAAGATGGTGTACGCCGTCATTCGCGCCGCCGCGACGAAGCTGTCCACGATATTGCGGACCAGGAACGTCTGCGTCGGGCCGTACACGAATCCGCCTGCGGCGAAACCGAATATCGACATGATTCCGTGATAGATCGTGTCCAGGGCGGCCTTGATGACCTTGAGTCCGAGGTACATCGCGAAGGCCAACAGGATGCCGCCGCAGATCAGCAGCATGAGCCCGGTGGCGACCTGCCCAATGGAGGGGTTCTCGGCCTTGGCGTGCGCGGCGGTGTCCCCGCATGCCTTCAAGCCGCTGATCACCCGCGCGTCGTCGCCGGCCGCCACTCCCGCCGACCACGCGGAGCGGCAGGAGGGCCGCTGGTCGACCGTATGCCCGAAATTCCACACCTGCAGCGGCTGCCGGGCGAAATTGTCGGCCAGGTCGCTCTGCATCGTCGTCACCAACTGGTTCGGATTCGGGTTGGCGTCCCCGTTCAAGCCCGCCGCCACCGAGATGCCCAGATCGCGGCCCTGGGCAAGCAACCCGTGTGAGGACAGCACATCCGCCAGCGGCTCGGCCAGGAACAGCGGTCCCAGCAACGCCACCCCCACCATCGTCACCACTTGCATGGTGGCTTTCGCGTGGTACCCGCGCGCGATGAAGTACGCGACGAAGAACGCGCCGATGCTCGCCGCGGTGATCAGCATGATCGGGGTCGCGATCTGCGCCGTCAGAGCGTCGGCCACGCCGCGCAACGCCGCGCTGAACATGTCCAGCCAGCGGAAGCTCAGCGCGTAACCGATCAACCAGATCGCCGTCGTCACAATGGCTATGTAGCCGATGAATTCGAAGCCGAGCACGGCCCACAGGATGGTGGCGCGGGGCTTGAACAAGCTTTCGTCGCCCGTCGCGAACCGATAGTCGGACAGCGGAATTCCCGACGAGTCGCGGATATTCATCCAGCTGAGCCCGTCGATCTCGGAACTGCCCTGCGTGGCTCCCGCCGCGTCCTGTGCGACAGCCAGAGCGCCCACGCAGCCGGGAAATACGACGAGCGCGAAGAGGGTCAGCGCGAGCCAGATCACCCGCCGCCGCCAAGCGCTCGCCCCGAAGCGCGACCACCAGTGCGGCACATCGCCGAGGATCGCGAAGGTGCCGGGGACTCGGATCGAATTCCGCCTGGACGAACGATGACGGACAGCGCGTGATCGCACCGCTGGGGGGCAGATGTGCACGGAGGAGTCCTTATTCCCGTCTCGGGGCGCAGGCGACTGCTAGCGCTGAAACTGATTGCGCACGAGAGGCATCGACGCTGCGGGCCCCCGTCTCATGCCTGTATTACAGTCAGGTACGGAAACATCCGCTTGAACGTCCAATGACATCCAGGAGGCTCGAGAGTGTACGTACGTACCTCGCGCCCTACCTATGAGTGGATTCAATCCGGCTGTGTTGCAGTGTTTTTCACCAGTGCGCGCAGCTCTCGACCGCCTTGT
This sequence comes from Nocardia gipuzkoensis, assembly GCF_021183645.1. Lineage (NCBI taxonomy): Bacteria > Bacillati > Actinomycetota > Actinomycetes > Mycobacteriales > Nocardiaceae > Nocardia > Nocardia gipuzkoensis. The sequence continues at coordinate 4,492,834 of NZ_CP089225.1, forward strand.
GCTCGGGGACGAGCGGGAGAACGACACGTTGCCGGTCGGGGCGGCGGAATCACCGATCTGTCGTACCCGAGGTGGACAATGCCGCCATGGCATATGACGAGGAGCTGGCCGAGCGGATCCGGGAACTGATCGCGCCCGGCCCGGAGCTCACCGAGCAGAAGATGTTCGGCGGCCTGGCCTTCCTGATCGGCGGCAATATGGCGGTGGCCGCGAGCGGCCAGGGCGGTCTGCTGGTGCGGGTCGGTCCCGACGAGGGGGAGCGGTTGGTCGGTGACGCCGTGCAGCCCATGGTCATGGGCGGGCGCGAGATGGTCGGCTGGCTGCGGGTCACCGCGGTCGACGACGACGAGGTCCTGCGGGAATGGGTCGAGCGCGGCGTCGCCTACGCCCGGACCCTCCCGCCCAAAAGGAAGAAGTAGCCCGGCTCAGGCCCGGACTTGCCGCCGGAAGAGCACGCGGTCGAATTCGCGGCCGTACTCGTCGACCGCGACCACGTCCATCTCGCTGGCGAAGACGCCCGGCCGGACGTCGACGCGCAGGAACGAGTAGTTCCGGAAGCGGACCCGTGACCATGGCGCGGCTTCGTCGTGTTTACCTCCGCCCGGCGTCCACACATAACTGTTCGGCACCGCGGTGTCGGGCAACTCGTTGCCGCGGAAGCTTTCCCGCGATCCGGGCTGGAACTCGTAGCGCGGGCGTCCGCCGCCGCCCACGGTGTAGTAGACGGTTCCGTCGGTCTCCGGGTAGACGATCGAGTTGTCGCCCGCGACCTTGGTCGCCTGCCCGCCGCGAATCGGATCGGTGCGCTCGTAGACGTGATTGTGGCCTTGCAACACCAGATCCACCTGGTAGCGGTCGAACAGCCCCACCCATGCGTCCCGCACACCACCGTCGCTGGCGTGCGCTTCGGTGGTCGAATACGCGCAGTGGTGGAAGAAGCAGGCGATGAAGTCGATGTCGGGGTCGGCGCGGTAGGCGGCCAAGGTGCGCTCCACCCAGCTCGTCTGCGCTCCACCCGAATAGCCGGTATTGGCGCGGATCTCGTAGGAGACGTCGTTCGCGTCCAGGGAGAGCACCGCGACGTTGCCATAGGTGAACGAGTACGCCGCCGGACAGCCGGCCGGACCGTTTCCGGGGAAGTCCAGCCGCGCCAGATGCCCGCCGTAGCCGTGGTCGCCGTAGGTCGCCTCCATATCGTGGTTGCCGGTGGCGAACATCCACGGCGTCTGCGCGGCGCTGGGCTCGATGGCGTTGAAGTAGACGTCCCAGACGTAAGGGTTGTACTTGTCGAACCCGCCCGTAGGCCGTGCTCCGTGCGCGACGAACTGTCCCGGCTTGCCCGCCCCGGACGGGTCGGCGTAGGCGATGTCGCCGGCCAGGATGTGGAAATCGGGGCGGGACGCGGCGATCTGGCGCAGGACGTTGCTCGCGTGCGGCGCGGCCGGATCATTGTCGGCCTTGTAGTACTTGTCGTCGTAGTCGCCGGGAGCGACGCCTTCCGGCAGCGCCGGGGTCGCGTCGGTACCCTGGTCGCCCATCATGGTGAAGCGGAACGGAAGGACCGCGGGTCGGCCGGTGGGCATCGCGGGCGCGGCGGCACGGATGTCGCCGACGAACCCGTCGGAGGTCCGCCAGCGGTAGAAGTGCGGCACCCGGCCGGGCAGGCCGTCCACCGGGGCGTGCACGTAGAACTGTTCGGCCGCGAGCACGCCGCCGTCGGCCGTGGGCAATTGGGTGAGCAGGTTGCGCACCTCGGCCTCGACCGTCGCACCCAACGCCGGCGTCGGCCCGTGGTCGAGGTACACCGTGGCGCCCGCCGGACGCCGCGACAGCTGCGCCGCGAAACGCAATTGGCTGGCCGCGTCCGGACCGAAGGAGACGCGCCGTCCACCCACCGCGAGCTGCGCCTCTTCGGCGTAGGCGCGCCCGCCGAACGGTGCCGTGCCGATCGCCGCCACGGCGGCGGCCGCCGCGGCGCCGCGCAGGATGTTGCGTCGCGAGACCGGATGGCGGCGCAGGTGGGCGCGATGCCACTCGTGCTGCTCGGTGATGGTCATGTCGGCAGCGAGATGGCTGGGGATTCCGGTGTCGGGAACGTCGCCTGCTGGATTCAGCGGTGTGGACGGCATACCGCCGATGCTGTACCGGACGGGTGCGCCGGAGCAACTCGACACCGCACCGCAGGCGGGAATACCCCGGAGTCGCCGCCGCGATATGGGGTATTTGCCCGGAATGCGTGTCGTCCGAACGAATCTCGCCCGTGACCGGAGTTTCTCCGGCGTTCATCGAGGCGGCGGGTCGGATGACCACCGGGGCGGTTCGGTGACCGGGGCTGATCTACCGCGGTGGGTGATCCGTTGTGGTCGACGGTGCGGGGTCTGTGGCGGGACCGGGGGAGAACGGGGAGACGAGCGCGGCGCTCCAAGGAAAGCTCGTGCCACCCGGCCGCGCTTGCCCGGCGCGAGCTGCCAGCGGTTCGTTGTTCCCGGTCAGCCTGTGGACGGTTCGCTCGAGGGCGGGCAGGATTTCCGCGATGTCGAGATCAGCGGTCGCGAAGCGGCCGATCAGCGCGTAGATCATGTTGGTCAGCACGAGCGCGATGTCCGCGGTGTAGTCGGGATCGACGTCGGTGAACAAGGCTCCGGCGGCGGGCAGCACGGCGTCGAAGCCTTGGGCGTCGAGTCGTCGGCCGCCAGGGCCGGATCGCGCGCGATAGTAGGCCTCGAGCATCCGAGGGTTGCGTTCCCACGGTTCGAACACGTACCGCAGCAACCGCATCAAGCCATTGCCCAGCGTCTCGCCTTCGATCGGCGGGGCGGGGGTGGCATAGGTATTGGTCGCCATCCAGCGCTCGACCGCCGCGACCATCAGGTCGTCGCGGGTGGGATACCGCTTGTAGACCGTGGCGAGGGACACGTGCGCCTTCCGGGCAACCGCCCGCAGTTGGACCGCGTCGTAGCCGCCCGACTCGAGCATCGACACCACGGCGTCGATGATCTTCGCCGCCGCATCCTCTTCGTCTGTCCGGGCCACGTACGTACGGTAGTTCAGCGCTCTGATGACCGAAACTCGCCACGACGGCGGCGCCGGGCAGGACGCGATCAGCGACAGCGCGACGAGGCGGCCGCGGGACGCGGTGATCGCCCGGGTCGGCGAACGAGGTTCCGGTACCACACTCCCATGGCTAAGCTGCGAGGATGACGCTCTTTCTCCGCGTCGCCGTCGTGCCGGTCGTCGTCGCCGGCGCGCTGGCGAGTGCGGCGCACGCCGACGCGACGCCCGGTAGCGACATCACCGCCGTCACCCTCGGCCAGGCCCAGATTCCCGCCGGACTACTTCCGTTCGTCGCGGGCACAGATCTGGTCGTTCGCGAGATCACGATCGGCCCCGGCGGGTCCACCGGCTGGCATTACCATGTCGGCCCTGTCTTCGGCTTCGTCCGATCGGGCACGCTCACCCACCCCGGCCCCGACTGTGACGCTCCGGTCTACCGCACCGGCGAGTTCATCTACGAGCCCGCAGGCGAATGGAACGTCCACGTGGGCCTGAACCTCGGCACCGAACCGCTCGTCCTCGACGTGGTCTACGCCCCACCCACCGGCCAGCCGCTGTTCGTCGACGCACCCGCCCCACCCTGCGCGTAGCTCGGCCCTCGGGTCACGCGGTAACGCACCGCTCGCGTCTTCCGGCGCAAGCGCTGTCCATTTGGGGTGCAGGCTTTCTCACAGTCGGGTGTAGTCCTGCTGGTCCTGCTCGAACGCGGTCAGGATTTCGGGTGTCAGGGTCGGGCGGGTGTTGGCGACCGCGGTCAGGTAGTCCTCGGTGGTCGCGGGTTCGCTTGTGTCGTCGCGCATTGCGCGTTCGAATGCCGACTGCGCGCCCGCGCGGGCCGCGTATTCGATGTCGGCGGGGGTGAATTGCGCTGTGGCGCAGGTCAAACGGTCGAGATCGATCGTTTCGGTGGCGGGGCCGAGATAGCGTTGCCAGATCGCGTTGCGCGCGGGTTCGTCCGGCGGGCCGACCGGAATCACATAGTCGAATCGACCGGGTCGCAGGAATGCCGGGTCCAACGAGCGGACCGAGTTCGTCGCGCAGATCAGCAGGCGAGTGTAGTTTTCCCGGAATGCCGGTATCAGCTTGAGCAGCTCGTTGGTGACTCCGTGCGCAGGGCTGGTCGCCGTACCCGAACGCGTGCCCGCGATCTCCTCCACCTCATCGATGAACAGCAGCAGCTCGTCGAGTTCGGCCAGGTCGGCGAATACTTCGCGCAGGGAGGCCGCGAGCCCTCCGTTCGTCGCCGCGGCCAACCGGGAGGGGAACAATTCGACGAACGGCCAGCAGAGCCGGGAAGCGACCGCTTTCGCGAAGCTGGTCTTGCCGGTCCCCGGTGGCCCGAACAGGATGACGCTCTTGGGCGGCAACACCCGATAACGCTCGGCCACTTCGGGATTCGACAGGGGCAACACGATCCGGCGTTCGATGATCTGCTTCTCTCGGTCCATCCCGGCCATCGACTGCCACAGTCCCCGTGGGTGGAGCCGCCCGCCCAGTTCGGTCAGCAGAGTGGACTGTGCGGGAGCCAACGGTTCCAGCAGCTCGTAGTAGACGAGACCCGCCCGGCGCGAGTACCCGGAATTCTCGAACGCCACGGACCCGGTGGCCCCCTCGGGGACCAGCGTGCAGATCCGCCGCACGCCGTTCGAGCGCAGCCGCCGCTCCAGTTCGGCGAGCAGTGCGCTGCCGATCCCGCGCGCCCGCCACCGCGACGCCAGCGCCACCAGCAGGACCCAGGCGCGCTCGCCATGGATCTGGGCCACCGCCATCCCGACCATCTCGTCCCCGACCTCGGCCACCACCGCCGACTGCCCCGCTCGCGCGGCTGCCGTCACCTCCGCCAGCGCGAAGACCGGCTCGTCCGCGGTAGGCACACGGCTCTGCTCCCAGATCTGGATCGCCTGATCCAGATCATCGTCACGGAACTCGCGTAGTCGCCATACCGGCATACACACCTCGAAGGCCGTCGGCCGGCCGCTGCGAAGTCGGCCGTTCTTCCAGTAAATACCTCTCGGAAAGCCCACGCCAGGCCGGTGCCGACGAGTACCCCCACCGCGGGTGGCTTCACTCGAAACGTTCCCGAGGCTCCTCGACGGGGTCGCCTACTACCGAGGGGACGGTCAAGGCCGAGCTGACGATCGGTTTCAGCTGCCCGGCTCCGGGGCGCGATCCGGCACCGCTTCCCGCTCGAGATGTGCGCCGCGGCCGCGCCAGCTCCGATATCCGCGATGCGCGGCGAAGGCTCCGATAACGGCGGTGGCGCACCACACCGCGATAGCGGTGTAGGCCAAGGGGCCGGACAGATCGCCGATCGAGGCGCCGAGCGCGGTGTAGACGAAGGCGCGCGGCGCCGAGCCGATGAACGCGCCGACGGCCATCTGCCACAAAGGAACACCGAACGCCCCGAACACATACGACGCGAGCGCGTCCGAGACGCCGGGCAGGAAGCGCTGCCCGACGACGGCCCACAAGCCGCGCCGCTCGATCTGCGCATCGATACGCTCGGCGCGCTGCGCGCCGAGCAACCCGCGCGCGCTCTCGCGGCCCGCCCGCCGCCCGAGAAAACTGCTGATCATCGCCGTACCCACTGCGGAGCCCAGCGTCACGAACGTCCCGACCAGCGGCCCGAACAGCAGACCGCTCCCAGCGGCCAGCAGTGGACCGGGAACGAAAATGGCTCCGAGGCCCGCCGACACCACCACATAGACCACAGGCGCGGCCGGCCCCGTAGCCGCGACCATGCCGCGCACAGCCTCGACATCGATCACCCGCGCGACGGCGACGAGATAGAACATCCCGAACAGGAACGCGGCGAACAGCGCGAGCCGCGCGATGTGCCACCGTCGGCCGGCCGGGAAGGAATCGTCGTTGTCCGTCATGATGAGCGCAATCCTGCCGCACGCTGACCACCCCCTCGACCCGAGGCATACGCCAGGCTGCCGCCGGGCCGGATGCCGTGGATGGTCAGACGAGGTCCGCAGCGCGCGCGGCAGCGCAGCACAGCCAGATCCCGGCCGTCTCCCACGCCGAGCGCCCACCGCCGCGGCACGCGGGTACAAGATCAACGGCACATGGCTGCGGTGTTCGCCGAGAACAGCTCTCCACCATGTGCCGTTGATCTCGAAACGTCAAGACGGGTCGCGGGGGAGGAGGGTGCCGAGGGGACCGAGGTCGATGTTGAGGTCTTCGGGGGTGAGGCCGAAGTGGTCGCGTAGTTCTTCCATGCGTTGCTCGAGGAGCATCAGGGTGGTGCCGATGCGTTCGATCTGGGTGTCGGTGAGGTCGCCCGCGTCGACGCGGCGGAGTGCTTGGCGCTCCATCAGTTGCCGGAGGAGCTCGACCAGGGTGAGGACGAGGGAGACCAACCCGCGCTCGACGGATTCGGGGTCGGTGTCGATGCGCGGGGGGATGCCGCCGAATTCAGTCATCGCCGGGCGTCTCCAGTGCGCGGTGTGTCGCGGGCCCGAGTGGCGCGGACAGGGTGCTGATGGAGGAGATGAGCGCTCGCAACGAGATCTGCACCAGGTCGACGTCCGCGATGGCGAGTTTGATGTCGCCGGTGATCACCACACCGCCGGCCAGCACCCGGTCCAGCAGGTCGACCAGCGCGACGCGGCGCTCGTCGTCGACGTGCTGGTCGACCCGGCTCATGCCGGCTCTCGTTCCACGCCCGCGAACGAATACGGCGGCCACGGGCCGGTGAGTTCGAGCCGGATACCGGGGAATTCGGCGCCGAGCGCGGTGACCGTCGCGGTGAAGTCGTCGGTACGGTCGTCGTCCACGAGGTAGGTGCCGTTGAGCACCATCCAGTCCCGGCGCCCACTCAGGGCCGGGTCGGTCAGCGTCTGACGTCGTCCGGCGGCGGCCTGGTGCACCAGGCGGGTGTGGATCTCCTCGGCGCGCTGCGCCGCGTCGCGTTCCACGGTTTCCTGTGCGGACAGTTGCGCGCGCCGCCGGGCGAGGTAGGCCGCGCCCGCGCCTTTCGCGTCGTCGCTCGCGGCGCGCGCCTCGGCCACGGCGGCGGTGAGTGCGGCGCGGTCGCCGTACGCTTTCACGCCCCACTCGGTGCGGCCGCTCACCAGCGCCAGGGCCGCGTCGAAGTCCGCCCGCCGTTCCTCGAGCAGCTCGCGAACGCGGTCGTCGTCGCGGAACACGGTGGCGAGCCGGAGCGGGACGGCCGGCCCTCGGCGCACCAAGGCCGCCACGACGGCGTCGTGCGCCCTGGCCGTCCCCTCCAGCCAGTCCAGGTCCTCCAGATTCCGCCGTAGCGGCTGCTCGCCGAACACCTCCAGCGGCACCGAGCCGACGACAGCGGACAGATCGTCCGAGACCACCGAGCGCACCGGCTCCCCCGCGACCCCGGTCAGTTCGCCCAAGTCCGCCGCGCCTCGGCTGGACGTGACCGCATACAGCCAAACCCCGAGACCGTCGGTCACGATTGCTCTTCCCTCGACTCGCGGCGGCTTTCGATGGGTTGACGGCGTTCGCTCGCCGCTTCCAGCCGAGCGATCCGGTCGCGCAGTTCCCGATTCTCGAGCTCGAGATCGCGATCCTGCCGTTCCAGGGTGCGGGCCTTGCTGTTCAGCCAGGGGTCGGTCTCCCACCAGTCGATGCCCACCGCTTTGGCCGTCTCCAAGGACGCGATCACCAACCGCAGCTTGATCGTGAGCAGTTCGATGTCGAGCAGGTTCACCTGAATGTCGCCCGCGATCACCAGGCCCTTGTCGAGCACCCGCTCGAGGATGTCGGCGAGGTTCGTCGAATGATGCTCGCCGCCGAAGGGCTGCGGTGCGGACGATCCGCCGCCGACCACCGTCATTGCCGAGCCCTCCCGATGTCGGTGCTGCCGCGGGCATAGCGTCTGGTTCGGCGGTAGGCCAGCAGCTCACCGTCCATATCGATCTCGACCTCGAACAGTGCGAGGATGTCCGCGGACGACGGAATCCGGCGGTCCTCGAGTACTTCGATCTCCACCGTCCAGCCGTCCTCGGTCGGTTCCATCGACGTCACGCCCTCCACCTGCTTGGAAGTCAGCTCCACGAGGTGTTCGACCGCCGTCGCGGCGGCTCTGACCGGTGAAAGGGACGACGATTCGCCCGATGCCGAGTGCACATCCTCCGAGTCGTCGGAAGTGGTCTTGCGTGCCACGCGAGTCACTCCTTCCGATCGATCACGATCACGCCTGTCGGCCGGTCATGCGATCCAGGACCGCCTGCTGTGCTTGTTTCCGCTCCTCTTCGGACAGCTGACCGGCTGCCGCGGCCGCATCGATCTCTTCGAGTTCCCGCCGCATGGTGGCGGGATCGTGCAGCTGCTGCTCCACTTGGTCCTGGATCAGTTCGCCCAGCCAGATGACGCCGCGGACCGGGGCGACCGGCAACGTCAAGATCGTCGAGAGCAGACCCATGACTCACTCCTCGGCTGCGCGTTTCGTCACGAAGTCGTAGGCCGCCATGGGGCCGAGCAGGTTCAGCTCCACGCGACCGTCCCACTCCTCGCCGAGCCGGCGCAGCGTTTCCTCCAGCTGTTCCTGCCGTTCCAGCTCGACCAGCACCGCGACGTGGACGGCCTCCTCCTCGTGGGACGGGTCGCGCTGGTTGACGAGTGCCTCGAACTGCTCGAGCTCGGCGACCACTCTGCGCGTGTCCTCGGCGCGCTTGGCCTCGATGGCCTGATTGATCAGCTCGCCCAGCGCGATCCTGGCATTGCGGGTGGCGTCCTCGGGTTTGTCGCGGATCTCGTCGCGCAGCTGGGCGGCCTGGGCGTTCTCGGCGAGCAGTTCCCGCAGGATGGTGTCCTCGACGTAGCGCCCTCTGATCACGAACTGCGCGCGGCCCTCGAGTTGCTCCAGCGCGGAGCGGAACTCCTCTTCGTTCGCCCCGAGCAGTTCGTTCTCCACCGCCTCCGCGTCGGTCATGACCGCACCGAACCGCAGCGGCAGCACCGGAGCGACCGCGGCCGAGCCGTCCAGGAGTTCGGCGTGCGCGGTGAGGTCATCGGGTGTGCCCAGTGGCCGGTCCGATTCGAGCGTGCTGATCAGCGCGGCGATCTCGCCGTGCCGTACCACCCCGACCTCGCCGGGAGGGTCGCCGACCCCGGTGGCGTGCGGCTCGGGCTCCACGTCGGCGGGCACGATGCCGTAGACGTACACGGAGGCTTGACCGGTAGTCATCGATCCTCCTTGCGCCTGGGCCTGCTCGCGGTCTGGCGCTTGTCCTCCACGTCGCCGAGAAAGTTCATCACCTTCTCGCCCGCCGCCTCGAGCGCGCCGCTCGTCTTGTGCTTCGCCGCGCCCTGGGTGACATCGCCGACGATGTCGGTGATTCCCTTCGGTTCGCTGGTGGAGATCTCCAGCCGGTTGACGGCTTCGGCGAATCGCAGATACGTATCGACGCTGGCCACCACGACGCGCGCGTCGATGGTCACCAGTTCGATGCCGACCAGCGACACACGCGCGAACGCGTCGATGACCAGGCCTTTGTCCAGAATCGTGTCGATCACGTCGGCCAGGCTGGAGGAGTTCGGGCGGGCCATCGTGCCCGCTCCGCCACCGCCTGCGCCTCCTGCGGGTTCGATGGTCATGCGTTCGCTCCTCGCCTCTCGCGCGACCGGCGGGTCACCGTGGTGCGGCGGCGGGCGGCCGGGCGGCGGGACGGCTCGTCCTCGTCCTGCTCGTCCTCGTCTCGTTCGTCCGCGTCCAGCTCGTCGGTCTCGTCTTCGTCTTCCTCGTCCGGCTCCTCGTCCTCCGGCTCCTCCGCCGCGGAACTCTCGTCGTCCGCGTAGTCTTCTTCGGCGTTCTCCTCTTCTTCACGTCGTGCGGTCTCGTCGTCCTTGACGACCTCGCTGTCGCGGATCTCGCCGTGCCAGCCGACGACGTCGTCGGGGTGCAGCACGGTCTCGGTCATGACGTGCCGCTGGAAGTGCTTGAGTTCCAGGCGGCACCGGCGACCGGCCGCGCGCCACATGTTGGCGGTCTTCTCGAAGAACCCCTTGGGGTGGTACTCCAGCACCACGAGGATGCGGGTGAGCCTCGGCGCGATCTCGTGGAAGGTGACCGCGCCGTCGATGTAGCCCTTGTGGCCCTTGGAACGCCAGACGATCCGCTCGAACGGCACCTGCTCGAGAATCGTGGATTCCCAGGTGCGCCGGGACCAGAACACTTTGCCGGTCCAGCTGAGCTTCTCATCGGCCATCTGCTCGACCTGCTCGAGCTTCTTGGTGAACTTCGGGAAGTCCGCGAACTGGGTCCACTGGTCGTAGGCCAGGTCGACCGGAACGCCGACGTCGATGTGCTCGACGATATTGGTCAGCTTGATCTTCTTGCCGCCACCCTTGCCCTTGCCGCCGCCGGTCAGGGATTCCTTCACCGATTCGAACCCTCCGCGCAGCGTGTGGCCGAGCTTGCTCTTGCCCACGCTCATGGCCGCCTGGAACGGCGAGGCGCCTCCGGCGAGCTTTTCCACGCCGGTCAGCGCCGACAGCAGATTCCCTCCGCCGCCTTCGGCGTACTCGTTCAACCGGCCCGCGGTCTTCGACACCCGGTTGCCGAGCCCGGCCACCGCGCGTTCGGCCACGGTTCCGGCGAGGTTCTGCACCGATTGCTGCAGCAGGCCGGTCGCCGTGGGCGGTGGGGCCTTCTTCTTGGCGGTCGATCCCGCCCGGCCCGCGGCCTTGGTGGCCCGGCCCGCCGTGTCGGTGGCCAGCTTGCCGACTCCGGCTGTCGCGTCACGCAACGTCTTCGCCATCTCCGGTCACCTCCTCGTGCGACGCACGGGGGCGGCGTCGGTATCGGTGCGACTACGGCGTCCCCGGCTCCCGGACGGCTTGCGATCCGCCGAGCCGGCCGAACGGTCCGCGCTGCGGGAACTCGCCGCGCGCCTGCCCGCGGTGCTCGGGCGGCGAGCGCGCCGCGCGGCGGGCCGCTCGGTGTCGTCCTCGTCCTCGTCCGCGCCCTGGTCGGCCTCGCCCTCGTCTTCCTCGTACTCGTCTTCGAGATCGTCGTCGGCGGACGCTCGCTGGTCCTCGGACGCTTCGTCCTCGTACTCGTCCGCCTCGGAATCGGTCTCTCGGGAGCCACGTCGATCCTCGTCCGCCAGCAGCGTCGAACCCTGCTGCAACCTGGTGTTCAGCGCGTCGAGGCGGTTGCTCGCCGCGGTGACCGCGGCGGCCCTCGCGGCACCGAGCAACTCGCCGCGCACGGTATCGGTGATCCGTTCCAGCTCCGGCGATGACTTGAGCAGCGATGTCCCGCGCTCGAGCAGAGCGCCGGGGGTTCCCGTCGACCGCTTGGCCATCGCGGCGCCCGCCAGCGACAACGCGAAGCGCATCTTGCGGGTGCGGCCGAGCAGATACCCGATGCCCACCCCTAGCGCGATTCTTCCTCCACCTTTCATTGCTCACTCCTTGCTCGGCTCGACCGCTGCACCGGCGAAGCCGGGGGTCGAGACGTGATGTCCCCAAGAGTGGGATAGACCACATCACGTAGGCCAAACATCAGCGTATGCCTGGTTACCGGATGGGTCGATGGGTTCTGCCAGCGAAAAGCCGCGAAGTCTCGGGATGCCGAAGCGCTTTCAGCGATCACCTGGCCAAGAGCGGTCGACGCCGCCGGAAAAAAATTCGGGGAACTTTCGCGAACTATGTCGAAGCCGAACCGGCGGCTCCGACCGGTAGGTGACAGCAGGACACACCACCACACAGGAGCACCGCATGTCCGTCAACACGTTCTTCTGGTTCGACAACGCCGCCGAGGAAGCCGCCGCCTTCTACGCCGCGGCGATTCCGAACTCGCGGGTGGTCGACATCTCCCGCAACTCCGACGGTTCGGCGTTCATCGTCTCGCTGGAGCTGGACGGCCACGCGGTCACGCTGATGAACGGCGGGCCGGAGCACCCGCTCACCGATGCCGCGTCACTGCAGGTGATCGTGGACACCCAGGACGAGGTCGACCGGCTGTGGGACGCGCTCACCGCGGACAGCGGGCAGCCCGGGCCGTGCGGCTGGCTGACCGACCGCTACGGCCTGTCCTGGCAGGTCGTGCCTTCCGCGCTGCCGAAGCTGATGGGCGGCGACGATCCCGCCAAGACCATTGCCGTCGGCACCGCCCTGCGGTCGATGTCCAAACTCGACGTCCGGGTGCTGCAGGACGCCTACGACAACGCCTGATCCGCACGCGTCGAAGACCCCGCCCGGACGCCGTTGTCCGGGCGGGGTCCCGCGCTCGACGGCGGCGTCAGCGCCAGCGTTCGGGGGTCACGGGAGCGTCCCACGCACGGGCGTAACGGCGCTTGTCGGGAGCGTCGTATTCCTTGCTGCGGTAGACCACGTAGGGCCGCACCAAGTAGCCGACCGGCGCACTGAACATATGCACCAGCCGGGTGTAAGGCCACAGCCCGATCAGCGCGAGCACGACCAATCCGTGCAGCTGGAAGGTCCACGGGGTGTCCACCATGAGCTCGGGCTGCGGGGCCAGGGTGAACAGGCTGCGGAACCAGGGCGAGACCGTCTCGCGGTAGTTGTAGGTGCCCCACAGCAGATTGCTGCCCCAGGTGTTGAGCAGCCCGGTGATCAGCGCGGCGGCCAGCAGCGCGTACATCAGCTTGTCGTTGCCGGTCGTCGCCTTGCGGACGGCCGCAAGGGTGAACCGGCGGTAGAGCAGGATGCCCACTCCGGCCAGCACGGCGAGACCGGCCACCGACCCCGCCCCGACCGCGATCACGTGGTAGAGGTGCTCGGAGATCCCGATCGCGGCGGTCCACGATTCCGGGATCAGCACGCCGAGCACGTGACCGCCGAACACACCGAGCATGCCGAAGTGGAACAGCGGGCTGCCCAGGCGCAGCAGGCGGCTCTCGTAGATCTGCGAGGAACGGGTGGTCCAGCCGAACTGGTCGTTGCGGTAGCGCCACAGGTGCCCGAGCACGAACGAGGTGAACGCGACGTACGGCAGGATCAGCCACAGCGCGGTCGGTAGGTTCGGCGTTGCGTTCATCGTCGGCCTTCCGATCCGTCGAACAGCGAGGGGTCCATCGCGAAGGGCTCCAACCCGACTTCCTCCTCGGGCGGGCCCTGGGCGGCGAGTTCGGCGATGCGCCTGCGGTCGGCGGTGGTCGGCGGGGGCAGCGTCGCACCGACCGCCGCGAGCACTCCCGCATAGGGAGAGCCGTTGTCGGCCAGCGAGAGTCGCAGCAGCTCCAGCACCGGAACGTGCTCGCCGAGCAGCCGTTCGCCGCCGATCGGATCGACGGTGGCGGCGAACTCCAGCAGCACCGGCAGGTGATCGGGCAGCTCCTCGTCGCCGAGTTCGACGCCCGCGTGCCGGTAGGCGTGCTTGAACCGCAGCAGAGCCATCCCGCGCTTGCGGGTGTCGCCGTAGGCGTAGAAGGTCAGGTGCAGGCTGGCGCGGCGGCGCATGTCGAAGGTCGCGACATAGTCGGCGGCGAGCTCCAGGGGCGGGGTCGTCCGCAGGTAGTCGAGGCAGTCGCTCAGGTGCGCGCGCACCTCGTCCGGCAATCCGGCCGCGGCGGTGGACAATTGGTCGACCATGCCCAGCGTCTGCTCGCTCGGGTAGTCCAGCAGCAGCGCGGCGATCCGCCACACCAATTGCCGGTCGCGCTGGGCGAGTTCGACCGCCGGTTCGGGGCGGCGGCGCAGTTTGAGCAGACTCATCGGCCTGCTCCGGTCGAGGCCGGATCGCCCGCGACGGTCGCGTCACCCGTGCCGCCCGCGTGCCCGTTGCCCGCACCGTTCGGGTGCCCGCCGTTGGCGGTGCCGTTCGCGTGCCCGTTGGACGCGCCGTTCGGGTGCCCGTCGGCGGTGCCGTCCGCCTGCCCGTTCGTGGGCAGCAAGCCCTCGGTGCTCTTGCCGTCCCAGTTCAGCAGGTTGATCCGGGACGACTTCTCTTGCGGCGCGGCTTCGTTGCTGTCGGTGAGGTGGAACTTCTCCACCATCTGGTCGAACGCCGTCATACCCGGCCCGCCGTCGGTGTCCAGGCTGCATCCGGTGGCGAGCGAATCCAGTTCGTGCGCACGGGCTCCCGCACCGGTCGGGATGACGTAGCGGTGCTCGTACTTGGCGATGGCCAGTAGCCGGTACATCGCCTCGATCTCTTCCGGCTCCAGCCGCACCGACGGCGCGATCGAGGGATCGGGCTCCTCACCGAGGTTCACCGACCGCATGAACGAGCGCATCCCCGCGAGGCGCTGCAACGACGCGCGCACCGGTCCCACGTCGCCCGCGGTGAACAACTCGGCCAGGTACTCCACCGGAATGCGCAACGCGTCGATGGCGCCGAACAGGTTCGACACGTTCTCGCCGTCGTGGCCGGTCTCGGTGAGCACGTCCACCACCGGCGACAGCGGCGGCACGTACCAGACCATCGGCATGGTGCGGTACTCCGGATGCAGCGGCAGTGCGATCTGGTAGTCGACGATCAGCTTGTAGACCGGCGAATCCTGGGCCGCCTGAATCCATTCCGGCGAGATCCCGGCTCGCTCCGCCTCGGCGACCACCCGCGGGTCATGGGGGTTGAGGAACACACCGAGCTGGGACGGGTAGAGATCCTTGTCCTCGGTGACCGACGCGGCCTCCGGCACGGCGTCGGCGTCGTAGAGCATGACGCCGATGTAGCGCAGCCGCCCCACACAGGTCTCCGAGCACACCGTGGGGATGCCGACCTCCACGCGCGGGTAGCAGAAGGTGCACTTCTCCGCCTTGCCCGTCTTGTGGTTGAAGTAGATCTTCTTGTACGGGCAGCCCGACACGCACTGCCGCCAGCCGCGGCACTTGTCCTGGTCCACCAGCACGATGCCGTCTTCCGCGCGCTTGTAGATCGCGCCGGAAGGACACGACGCCGCGCACGACGGATTCAGGCAGTGCTCGCAGATCCGCGGCAGGTAGAACATGAAGGTCTCTTCGAACTCCAGTTTCACCTGGTCGGACAGCTTCGCCAGCAGCGGATCCCGGCCGACCTGCTCGGGGCCGGAGCCGAGGTCGTCGTCCCAGTTGGCGCCCCACGTGACGTTCGTGTCCTCGCCGGTGATCAGCGATTTGGGCCGCGCCACCGGTGTCGTGTCCATCGGCGGCGAGGACAGCAGGTTGTCGTAGTCGTAGCTCCACGGCTCGTAGTAGTCCTCGACCGTGGGCAGATCGGGGTTGGCGAAGATGTTCAGCAGCCGCTTCAGCCGGGACCCGGACTTCAGGGTGAGCTTGCCGCGCTTGTTCAGCGTCCAGCCGCCCTTCCACTTCTCCTGGTCCTGGTACTGCCGCGGATAGCCCTGTCCGGGGCGGGTCTCCACGTTGTTGAACCAGACGTACTCGGTGCCGCCGCGGTTGGTCCAAGCCTGCTTGCAGGTGACCGAGCAGGTATGGCAGCCGATGCACTTGTCCAGGTTCATCACCATGGCCAGCTGTGCCATGACGCGCATGTCAGTACCGCTTTCTCGCGTCGATAGGTGCGTGGGGTGTCCTCGTGCCGGCCTCGCTCATGTCAGTACTCCACTTTCTGCGAGCGTTTGCGGATCGTGGTGACCTCGTCGCGCTGGTTTCCGGTGGGACCGTGGTAGTTCAGCGCGAAGGACTGCTGCGCGTAGCCGCCGATGAGATGCGATGGCTTGATCATGATGCGGGTGAGCGCGTTGTGGATGCCGCCGCGCTTGCCTCGTCCCTTGGTGTCCTCGCCGAGGCCTTCGATGCGCGGCACGTCCACCGCCCGGTCCTGGGCGTGGTACATGAACACGGTGCCTTCCGGCATCCGGTGACTGACGATGGCGCGCGCGACCACGATGCCGTTGCGGTTGATCGCCTCGATCCAGTCGTTGTCGGCCACACCGATCTTCGCCGCGTCGCGATCGGACATCCAGATCGTCTGCCCGCCGCGCGAGAGCGTCAGCATGTGCAGGTTGTCCTGGTAGGCGGAGTGGATCGACCACTTCGAGTGCGGTGTCAGGTAGCGCACCGTGACGCCCTTGTCGCCGACGTCGCCGATCGAGGGCTCGTGGAACAGCGCGGTCATGTCCAGCGGCGGACGGAAGATCGGGAGCTGTTCGCCGAGCTCGATCATCCAGTCGTGGTCCAGGTAGAAGTGCTGCCGCCCGGTCAGCGTGTGCCAGGGCTTGAGCCGCTCGGTGTTGATGGTGAACGGCGAGTACCGGCGTCCGCCGGTCTCGCTGCCCGACCACTCCGGCGAGGTGATCACCGGCACCGGCCGAGCCTGGGTATCGGCGAAGGTGATCCGCTTGCCCTCGTGCTCGGCGGCCAGGTCGGCCAGTTTGGTTCCGGTGCGGCGTTCCAGCGCGTGGAAGCCCTCCACCGCCAGCCGGCCGTTGGTGGTGCCCGACAGCGCGAGGATCGCCTCGGCCGCGTGCGTGTCCTTGGCCAGCGACGGGCGGCCCTGCGCCACGCCGGACACCACCGTGCCGTTCACCCCGGCGAGGTACTCGACCTCCTGGTCGGGATAGGTGGTGACGCCCTTGGTGGTGACGCCGAGCGTGTCGATCAGCGGCCCGAGCGCGGCCATCTTCTCCGCGAGCTTCGGGTAGTCGCGTTCGACCACGACCAGTTTCGGCATGGTCTTGCCCGGAATCGGTTCGCACTCACCGGCTTTCCAGTCCAGCACGCGTCCGCCCGCCTGCGCCGTCGCGTCCGGCGAGTCGTGCTGCAACGGCACGGCGACGATGTCCTTGCGCTTGCCCAGGTGTTTCTCGGCCATCCAGGAGAAGCCGCGCGCGATCCGGTGGAAGGCGTCGAAATCGGTCTTTGCCTCCCAGGGCGGCGAGATGGCCGGGGAGAAGGCGTGCACGAACGGGTGCATGTCGGTGGAGGACAGATCGTGCTTCTCGTACCAGGTGGCGGCGGGCAGCACGATGTCGGAGAACAGCGTGGTGCTGGTCATCCGGAAGTCCAGCGACAGCAGCAGATCCAGCTTGCCGGTGGCGGCGGTCTCGCGCCAGGTGAGCTCCTGCGGCCGCACGCCGGTGGCGTCGGTGGTCTGCAGGTTGGAGTCGGCGCCGAGCAGGTGGCGGTGGAAGTACTCGTTGCCCTTGCCCGAGGAGCCGAGCAGGTTGGCCCGCCACACGGTCAGGCAGCGCGGGAAGTTCTCCGGCGCGTCCGGGTCCTCGCAGGCGAACCGCAGGTCGCCGGACTTCAGTCCGTCCACCACGTGCTCGGGCGCGGTCTTGCCCGCGGCCTCGGCCTCGTCCACCAGGTCCAGCGGATTGCGGTCGAAGGTCGGGTAGCTCGGCATCCAGCCCAGCCGGGTGGCCAGGGCGATGTTGTCGGCGGCGGTGCGGCCGGCGAACTTCCCCGTGCCCAGCGGCGAGGCGAACGACTCCGCGGTGAACGGGTCGTAGCGCCACTGATTGTTGGTGAGGTACCAGAACACCGTGCCCTGCATCTGCCGCGGCGGGCGCTGCCAGTCCAGGCCGAAGGCCAGGGTGGACCATCCGGTGACAGGACGGCACTTCTCCTGCCCGACGTAATGCGCCCAGCCGCCGCCGTTCACGCCCTGACAGCCGGTGAGCAGGGTCAGGGTGAAGAACGCGCGGTAGATCTGATCGGAGTGGAACCAGTGGTTGGTGCCCGCGCCCATGAGGATCATCGAGCGGCCGCCGGAGCGGTCGGCGTTGTCGGCGAATTCCCGTGCGATGCGCTGCGCCTGGATGGCGGGCACGCCGGTGATGGCCTCTTGCCAAGCCGGGGTGTAGGGCTCGGCCGCGTCTTCGTAGCCGCTCGGCCACGTGCCGGGCAGTCCGTCGCGGCCGACGCCGTACTGCGCGAGCAGCAGATCGAAGACCGTGGTGACCCGCTTGCCCGCGACGGTCGTGGTGGGCACACCGCGGGTGAGCACACCCGGGACGTCGCTGTCGAAGCGGGGAATCTGTACGGCCGCAGCATCGTCGGTGCGGCCATACAGACTCAGGAGGGGATCGACGTCCCCGAGATCGAGGTTCCAGCGCCCGGCGCCTTCTTCGCCGAAGCGATGACCGAGCGACCCGTTCGGCACCACCGGCTGAGCCTGCGCGTCCAGCAGCACCGTCTGGAACTGCACGCCTTCGCCGGTGTGCCCGAGGTCGGCGGCGGTGAGGAACTTGCCGGGCACATACGCGCCGCCGTGCTCGTCCAGGGTGATCAGGTACGGCAGATCGGTGAAGCGCTTGATGTAGTCGAGGAAACGCGGCGTCGACTTCTCGACGAAGAACTCCTTCAGCACCACATGGCCCATCGCCATGGCCAGCGCCGCGTCGGTGCCGGGACGCGCGGGGACCCACTCGTCGGCGAACTTGGTGTTGTCGGCGTAGTCGGGGGAGACCACCACCACCTTCTGGCCGCGGTAACGCGCCTCGGTCATGTAGTGCGCGTCCGGCGTCCGGGTGACCGGCACGTTCGAGCCCCACATGATGAGGTATCCGGCGTCGAACCAGTCCGCGGACTCCGGCACGTCGGTCTGGTCGCCGAACACCTGCGGCGAGGCCACCGGCAGGTCGGCGTACCAGTCGTAGAACGACAGCATGGAGCCGCCGAGCAGCGAGATGAACCGGGCGCCGACGGCGTGGCTGACCATGGACATCGCCGGAATCGGCGAGAATCCGGCCACCCGGTCCGGGCCGTACTGCTTGATCGTGTAGACGTGTGCGGCGGCGGCGATTTCGGCCGCCTCCCACCACTCGGCGCGCACGAATCCGCCCTTACCGCGGGCGGCCTTGTAGCTGCGCGCCTTCTCGGCGTCCTCGACGATCTCGCCCCAGGCCAGCACCGGGTCCTTGAGCCGGGACTTGGCCTCCCGGTACAGCTCCAGCAGGGTGCCGCGCACGTAGGGGTAGCGCACCCGGGCGGGAGAGTAGGTGTACCAGGAGAACGACGCGCCGCGCGGGCAGCCGCGCGGCTCGTATTCCGGCTTGTCGGCGCCCACCGAGGGGTAGTCGGTCTGCTGCGACTCCCAGGTGATCACGCCGTCTTTCACGTAGATCTTCCACGAGCACGATCCTGTGCAGTTCACGCCGTGTGTGGAGCGCACCACCTTGTCGTGGGACCAGCGATCGCGGTAGAACTCGTCGGCGCTGCGCCCGCCGACTTTGTGCAGCGTGCGCTGATCGGCCGACACCTCGCCCCGGTGGAAATATTTCCCCAGCCGCAGGAGCGCGTCCCCGGCGTCGGTGGCCGGGCCGGAGGGTGCGTGACCCTGGGTACGGGAATTAACCACGACGTCCCCTTCGAGCTGTGCGATCGGGTGGATGTTCCGACTGTAAAGAGGCGTGCACGACTGGCCAAACATCTCTCTCACAGCCCATTTGCAGGCATGGTGAGTTGTGAGATCGGCGCAACGTCACGGTCACGGTAGCCCGTCGCATCCGGGCGCCGTCCTGCGGGCCGACCAGGGGAAATATGCTCTGAACTGTACGGAATCCGATCCGGGGAGCCCGCCCGAGGCGCGGTCGGTGATGCTTTGGAAACGGTGGGTTCTCCAGTGCTTTACATTTGTTAACACATCCGACCGCTCGTCGTAGGCGTTGGGTTTACCGCCTCCGCGGTGTTTCGGCTCGGACTTCCGCGCCACGTATTGTAAGCACAATCACAATTTGCTGAAAATTATCTGTTGCTGATGAATTCAGTGCCCGGCGGAGCGCGAGGGTTCGGCCGCCACGAATTCACCGGCATGGTCGCGGCGGCCGGTCTGTCTACCATCGACCAGATGGCACTGTCCTATGTCGTGACCGGTGGCGGACGCGGTATCGGCCGCGCGGTCGTGCGACGGCTGCGGGTTCGCGGGCACGCGAGGCGCGGCCATCCTCAGCTCGGTGCCGCCGCGAACTGCCGTGCGGGCGCCGTGTCCGGGTGCGGCGGCCGCCTCGCAGCCCAGCGGGACCGGTTACCCCTGTGCCGCGGAAATGGCGGCACTACCGCCGCGCCGGTTTCCGACCCGATGACCAGCTGTGCTGTTGCCGTCGCCTCGGGTGCTGATGAGACCGGTGCTGAAAGTGATTGCGGCACTTGCCCGCAAGGGCGTGTAGCGCGTCAGGCGATCGCGGTGGGATCGATCTCGGCGAACGTGTCGACCCAGCGGTGCGGTGGCCGTGGCGGATTCGGCTCCCCGGGGCGGGCCAGGCCGACGACCCGCCACCCCGCGGCGACGGCGGCATCGAGTTCGTCCGGGTGGTCGGACAGGAACAGGATGCGTTCGGCGGGCGCGCCGATGGCGCCCGCGATCTTGTCGTAGGAGGCGGATTCGCGCTTGCCGCCCGCCGTCGATAGATCGAAGTATCCGCTGATCAGTTCGGACAGGCTGCCGCCGCGCGCGAAGGCGAACCAATCCTGTTGATTGCGCACCGATCCCGAGGAGTAGACGTACAGCGCGAGCCCTGCGGCGTGCCAGGCGGCGAGAGCCGGTGGCACATCCGGGAAGAACTCGCCGTGCAGTGCGCCGCTGCGGAAGCCTTCCGCGCAGATCAAGCCCTGGGCGGTCTTGAGCGGCTCGGCCTTCACATCGGAGTCGAGCCACCCGCGCAGGATCGCGGCGGCCTCGGCCGCGCCCGCGTCCGGTTGCCCGGCCAGCTCCCTGGTCGCGGCGAGGACGGTGGACGCCGCCGGGCCGTCCTCGGCCAGCCAGCCCGGAAGCCGCTGCCGGGTATAGCCGTACAGGTCTTCGCGGACCGCGGCGGTAGGGCTGGTGGTGCCTTCGATGTCGACGACGACGGCGCCGATCACGGCGCGGTCAGCAACTCGTCGAGGGTGGGGAAGCCCGCGCTGATCTTGTCGCCGGTGAAGTCGCCGACCCAGCCGTCCTCTTCCTCGAAGAAGCGGATGGCGATGAAATCCGGGCGCTCGCCCATGTCGAACCAGTGCGGCGTGCCCGCGGGCACCGAGAGCAGGTCGCCGCCTTCGCACACCACCGCGAGGACCTCTTCGCCCAGGTGCAGATAGAAGCAGCCGCGTCCGGCGGCGAAGAAGCGCACCTCGTCCTCGGCGTGCCGGTGCTCGTCGAGGAACTTCCCGCGCGCGCCCTTGGCGAGCTCCGGCCACTGCGGGTCGGCGTCGTCCGGGTGGATGCGGGCGATATCGATGTGCCGATAGCGTCCGGACTCGTTCAGCTCGGCGACGTGCTTCGCGTAGTGCGCCAGCAGCTCCTCGGAGGACACCGACGCGGCGTTCTCGACCACCGGCCAGCGGCCGAAGGTGATGCCGTGCCTGGCCAGTTCGGTGCCGATCCGTTCGTCGTCGGTGGTACGCACGCGCACGTCGGCCGCGTCGGCGGCGGCCATCACCTGCAGCAGGGTCATGTCAGTCCAATCTCGAGTACATCGTCGCGCGGGCCGAACGCCGCCGGACTGCCGGTGCGCGCCACCAGCTCACACAATGCTTCCAGGCATTCGGCCCGATCGCGCGCCTGAGCGAGATTCTCGCCCCATGCGGTGATGCCGTGCCCGGCGATGACCAGCACCGGCAACGCGTCCGGATGGCCGAGGAGGTAGCGCTCGATGTCCGCACCGATGCGCGGCACCTCGGGCCAGTTCGGGAAGACGGGGATATCGGCGCTGGCCGGATCAGCGCCGCCGAGCCCTTTGATCAGCTCGTAGTCGGTGATCCGCAGCGTGCCGAGCGCGCCGGGAACCGCCGAGCGGGTGGCGAGTGCTGTGGCGAACGGCGGATGGATATGCACGACCGCCTGGGCCGGGCGGGTCCGGTAGACGGCGGTGTGAATCGTCGTCTCGGCGGAGGGCTTGCGTCCGTGGTCGGCCACGGGCGCGGAGTCCGCCACGCGCACGGTGACCATGTCGCGCTCGGTGAGCTCGCCTTTGGACAACCCGCTTCCGGTGACGACGGCGGTCGCGCCGGTGCGCACCGAGATGTTGCCCGCCGTGCCCGGCATCCAGCCGCGCCGGTACAGCTCGCGTGCGACGTCCGCGATCGCCGCCCAGTGTGACCGATCGGTTCGGTGCACCACACCGTGCTCGGTGACCACCGCCGTCACGAGTTCGGCGGGCGTCACGTCGAAGGCCGGGTTGAAGACCTCGGTGTGCTCGGGCGCCGTTGCCACACCACCGAATCCGGTCACTTCGGCCGCAGCCCGTTCCTCCACCACGATCTCCCGGCCGGTGGCCATCGCCGGATCGCGGGTCGACTCCGGGGCGACCACGACGAACGGGATGTCGTGGTGGCGGGCGGCGAGCGCGAGACCGTAGGTGCCGATCTTGTTGGCGACGTCGCCGTTGGCGGTGACCCGGTCGGCGCCGACCAGCACGCAGTCGACCTGCCCGGTCGCCATCGCCCAGGCGGCGGCGGAATCGATGGTCAGCCGGTGCGGGATACCCGCTTCGGCGAGTTCCCACGTGGTCAACCGCGCGCCTTGCAGCAGCGGGCGGGTCTCGTCGACCAGGACCTGCTCGATCGCGCCGCGCTCGGACAGCACCCGCAGCGTGCCGATGGCCGTGCCGAACGCGCTGGTCGCGAGTCGGCCGGTATTGCAGTGGGTGAGCACCCGCAGCGGCCGGTCCGGACACAGGCGCTGCACCAGGTCGGCGGCGTTGGTGGCGGCGGCCCGGTTGACCCGGCCGTCCTCGGCCAGCATGTCGAGCGTCTCGGCCAGCACCGCGTCGGCGCCCCGGCCCACCTGTGCCCGGACCCGCCGCACCGCCCAGGCCAGATTGACCGCCGTCGGCCGCGCCGCGGCGATCCGGTCCGCCTCGGCCTGCACCGCCGCCTCGTCGACCACGCCGTCCACGGTGTGCGCGGCGGTGGCGATGACGACGCCGAACGCGCCCGCGATGCCGATGGCGGGCGCGCCGCGGATGGCCAGCGCCTTGATCGCGTCGATGACCTGGTCCACCGTGCTCAGTCGCAGCTCACGGACCTCATGCGGCAGTCCGCGCTGGTCGATGGTGACGAGCGTGCCGTCGTCCCAGACCAGAGAACTGTCGTCCATCGGGCACATCCTTGTCGCGTCGAGCCGTGTCGTGCCTGGTCAACGGTATCGGACGGCGGATGGCGGGCGGAAATCGCGTCAGGCCGCCTCGGCGCGCAGCTCGGCGGCGCGTTTGCGCGGGTCGTAGTCCGGGCCGACGCCTTCGATCAGCAGCAGGTCGCCGTCTATGTGATCGGCGCGCAGCGGCAGGATCTCCTGGTAGGCGGGTGAGTGGTACCACTCCCGCGCTTCGGTCATGCCGGGGAACTCGATCAGCACCATGCTCCCGGGCCAGCTGCCTTCCACGATCTCGGCGGGGGGCCCGTGGATGACGAAGCGGCCACCGAACGGGTCCAAGGTGGCTTGGATGCGCTCCAGGTACTCCAGGATGTCGGGATGCGGCCTGCGACCGCGGAGGTGGGCGAAGCCATAGGCGGACATGATGGTCGGCGTTCCTTCGTTCGATGACACCGGAAGTGGTGTCGAATCGACGGTAGGTCCGCCGCGCGCGGGGTGACAATTACCTCCGGGGTAAGCACACCGGGCCTGGCACGACCGCAGCCGCCGGTCCCGGGAGGAGTTGGGGCCGGCGGCGCGGGTGGCGCAGATCAGCTAGTGGCGGCGGTCCTGCTCGCCGCGCCGTTCGGGCATCTCGGACCTGGTGCCCCGACGGCCTTCCATATCCGAGCCCTCGCGCATGTCCTGCTCCTGGCGCTGTTGCTGCTGCTGCCTCGGCATCTGCTTCGGCATTTTCTTAGGCGTTTTCTTCGACTTTTCAGCCATCTCCACACGGTCCTTTCCGGGGGATTGATATTCGCCTAACGAACAGCCTAACGAACAAACGATAGCGAGCCGGTGGAGCTTCCGGAAGGGGAAATGAAAAATATGGCCCGGAGCGGCCGGTTGTCGCATCTGTGCAGGTAGAGGCGCTATTGAAGGTGGGTTTCTATAGCGAATACCGTTGGATGGGCGGTGTGCTGCCATTTCTCCGCGTCTGGCTTTCCGGAGGCTCGGGCGTGTGTTCGAACGGTAACCGACCGGATCGCGCGCCGACGCTTCGGGAGCGGATGATATCGCGCCGGCTTCGCGTGTTCTCGGGTTTATCGCGGCGAAAATAATTCCACTGCGGCGGGGGTATGCGCTTGGTGCGGCTGGTCGCCGTCGTTATCGCATATTCGTTGTGCGACAATCCGTTTCAGCGCAACCCCGGGAATCGCGGCCACATTTCTCCGTAGGCGGAGCCCGTGGTCGCTTGAAAGTAAGCGCATCGCAATGGTTTTCGACTGGGCTCAGGTGAGCTGGGCCCGGACGAGTCGTGTCGTACGTCGGCTCAGCCGCGCAACGGAAGGAACTCGACCGTCGCGCCGTCGGCGGCGCCGGGCGGGACCACGACCAACCCGTCGCGGTCGATGAGGCCGCCGAGATGGGCGGTGCGGATGGCCGGGTCGCCGACCCAGCCGCCTTCCTCGGCGGCGCGAGCGGGCACGACGCGGGTCACCTGTGCCGCGATCTCCGCCGCGTTGCGCAGCGGCCCACGCAGCGGGCGGGCCGCGGGCGCGCCGGTGCGGCCCTCGACGATCGCGGGCGCGAGCGCCATGAGCGTGGCGACGGCGGCGAACGGGTTGCCGGGCAGGCCGAGCACCGTGGTGCCGGAGGCGAGTTCGGCGACGACGGTGGAACCGCCGGGACGCAGCCGCAACCGCGGCACCACGATCTCGGCTCCGGCGCGGGCCAGGGCGGCACGGAGCTGGTCGGCGGCCCCACCGCCGGTCGCGCCGACGATCACCAGCAGGTCGTGATCCGGCGTCACGGCCATGACCTCGTCGAATCCGTGCGGCGTATCGCGCAGGTGCACTCGGTCGGCGGTGCGAATGCCGTACCAGGACAGCAACTCCGGCAGGATCGGACCGATCGAATCGCGGGTCTGGCCCGCCTGCAGCGGCCCCTCGCTGCGGATCTCGTCACCGGTCATGACGATGCGCGCGCGTACCGGGCCGCGTACCGACGCCGCGGTGACTTCGACGCTCGCGGCCGCGGAGATCAACGCGGCGGTGACCGGCGTGCCCTGCGGCGCGACGAGATCACCGGCGTGCCGGTCCTCGCCACGGCGGCGGATGTCCTCGCGCAGCGGGGTGTCCGGCAGGCGGTACAGCGTTTCCTCGGCGACGTGCGCGAACTCGTCGCGCAGCACACCCGTGGTGCCGTCCGGTACGTGCGCGCCGGTGGCGATCCGCACCGCCTCACCCGGCAGCAGCCCCACCGGCCGCCTGCCGCCCGCGAACCCGATGTCGCGGCGCAGGCGCCACGGCCCGTCACCCGCCACCGCGTAGCCGTCCATCGCGGAGACGTCGAAGCGGGGCAGCGGCCCGGCGGCGGTCAGCGGGTCCGCGAGCGCGGCCCCGAGCACCGAACGCAGGTCGGCTTCGTAGGCGGTGAGCCGGGACAGATTGCCGCGCAGCCTCTCTCGCGCCTCGTCGAGATCCAGCGGCGGCTGCTGCCGTGGCGCGTCGACGGTGGCCCTGGCTTGTCGAACCTCCTCCTCGGTATCGCAGTCGCCGACTCCGGGCAGCGGGATGATCGCGGCGGCGGCGGGCACCAGCGCCTTCATCGGCTGGTTGATCAGCGCGCCGAGCCCCTCCAGCGCGGCCACCAGCGCGGAGCGCCGCCACACTCCGATCAGGTACTGCGGGCGTCCGGACTCGTCGGCGGCGAACACCGCGTCGGCACCGGATTCAGTGGCGTGCCGGATCAGTTCGGTGACCGCCCACGGCGCCAGGAACGGCAGGTCGGCGGCCAGCACGACCACCAGCGGCGCGGCGGAGCCGAGCGCGCGCAGTCCGGTGTCGATCGCCGCCACCGGACCCGACCCGGGCGGTACCTCGCGCACCTGGACGAACTGCGGCGCAAGCTCGGGCCGGTGCGGTCCGACGACCACCGTGTGCCCGCACGAAGCCACCGCGGCGAGTGCCACCTCGAGCATGGAACGACCGCCGATGACGATAGCCGGTTTGTCCACGCCGCCCATCCGGCTGGCCCGGCCGCCCGCGAGCACGATCGCGTCGGCGGCGGTCATAGGCCACGACTTCGAGCTGGGTACACCATGGCGGTCATGCTAATTCGTCACGGCGGGGAAGCTGGGGACCGGACGGCGTCGATCAGGCGTTGGACCAGAAGCGGGCCGGTGGCAGCAACCGGAACTCGTTGAGCTCCGGGTCGGCGAGCACGAGGTCGGTGTCGCGATCGGCGGCCGGGGCGCCGCGGTCGATCGTGGTGGCGCCCGCGGCGTGCAGCCTGGCCACCTCGGCGGCGCGGTCGTCGGCGGGAAACGAGGTGAGGTCGAGGCTCAGTCTGGTCCGGCCGGTCCCCGCGTCGGGGGTGCGGACGAACTCCAGCCAGGAGCCGAGTCCGGTCGGCGAACGCAGCCCGGCCAGCCGCTCACCGCGCCGGGTGGACGGCCAGCCGGTGGCGACCGCCCAGAAGTCGGCGAGGCGCTCCGGGTCGCGCGTGTCGACCACCACCGCCGCGACGCCTCCGGTGTCCACGTACTCCTCCCTGGGTTCGAGCACGCAGAATTCGTTGCCCTCCGGGTCGGCCAGCACGGCCCACGGCACCGCGCCCTGGCCGATGTTGACCGCTCGCGCGCCCAAGGCCAGCGCGCGGTCCACCTGGGTGCGCTGATGCTCCCGCGAGCGGGTGGCCAGATCCAGGTGCAGGCGGTTCTTGCCGATCTTGGCCCGCATCGCGGGCAGGAAGGTCAGCGCGAGGTCACCACCGTCGGCGTCGGGGGCCGCGACGTTCACCTCGTCGGGCCGGTCGAGCGTCACGCTCCAGCCGAGCAGTTCGGCCCAGAAATCCGCGACCGAACGCGGCCGGTCGGCATCGAACACGACACATGCCAGGCGGGTGGGCATGGATCAACGGTACTGGCCGCCGATCCGGCTCGGAGGCATTTCGGACAGCGGCGCTCAGCCCGCCGCAGGATCGGGCAGGGGGAAGCGCGCGGCGCGCAGGTCGACGCGTCCGTCCCGGATCGGCACGCCTTCCTCGGCGAGCAGGCGCAGCTGGCGACGGGCCAGGTGTGCGGCGGGCTTGCCGCTCGCGCCGAGCACGCGATGCCAGGGCAGGTCGGCCGCGTCGGTGCGCATGATCCAGCCCACCGTGCGTGGCGTGGACAGTCCCGCGGCCGCGGCGATGTCGCCGTAGGTGACGACCCGGCCGGGGGGAACCGCGGCCACCAGGGCGCGAACCTGCTCGATCTGGGCGTCGCTGGTCGGCATCGGTTCAGAGCACCGAGCGCACGAGTTCGCCGGTCTCGGCCGGATACGCCTGGGCCACCATGTGATCGCAGTTCCACTCGAGCACGGTCAGGTTCGCGCCCATGTGCTCGGTGAGCGCCGCGCGGAACTCCGGGGTGACGAACGGCGGGTCCACCTTCATCGCCTGCACCAGCACGGTGGGCAGGTCGGCGGGCGGCAGCACCCAGTGGCGGGCCAGCTGCCCCCAGTAGGAGTTGACGGCGGGCAGGCTCATCCGCCAGCCGAAGCGCCCGTCCGCGGTGGGCATCAGATGTTCGAGCAGCTCGGCGTCGAGCAGCCGCGGCTCGACGTCACCCCATCCGGTGTCCAGCTTGTCCCGGCGCGCGTGGTCGACGCTGTCGTAGTCGGCCGAGACCAGGGTGGACAGCGCGATCTCGTTGAGCCATTCCGGTTCCAGCGCGATGGCCGGATCGAGCAGCACGAGCTTGCGGACCAGGTCGGGATGTCGATGCGCCAGGTGCAGCGCGCACGCGCCGCCGAAGGAGTGCGCGACCACCACCACCGGTCCGTCCGCCTCCGTGGTGACCAGTTCGACCAGGTCGTCGACGATGGTCTCGAAGTTCCACGGTGGCAGCGAGGTCGAGCGACCGTGTCCGCGCAGGTCGGGTGCGAGCACGCGGACGTCGGGCAGATGCCGGGTGGCCAGGTCTTCCCAGCGTTTGCCGTGGCCGGTCACGCCGTGCAGGGCGAGCACCACCGGTCCCGTCGTCGGACCGAACCGGTGGACATTCAGAACAGACACCGGTCCATTGTGACCTGCGCCGGAATCGCGCGCAGTGCCGGTCACACGGAGGCGTGTACCGGCGTGTCGGTCGTGTCTGTTGCAATAGCCCGCGTGGTGCGATCGGATGGCGCGGTGCGACTGGTTCGCCGGAATGTGGTGGCGCCCCGGCCGCGAGACTGGGGCGCCGACGTTCGCGCGCTGCTGGACGTCGCGGCCGAGGCCGGTCCCGCGCGCCCGGGATGGCGGCCCTGGCAGGTACTCGGCGGGCCTGGAACGGGCAAGACGGCCCTGCTGGTGGACCTCGCCGCCGAGCGCATCGCGGCCGGAGCCGATCCCGATTCGGTGCTGGTGCTGACGCATTCGAAACAGGCGGCGGGCGCCGTGCGCGATGCCATCACCACGCGGCTGAGCGGACCCGAACCCGGCGCCGAGGGCGGTGTGCCCGGCGCCACACGGGAACCGTTGGTGCGCACCCTGCATTCCTACGCTTTCGCCGTGCTGCGCAGGCACGCCATGGCGCACGGCAACCCGCCGCCCCGTTTGCTGACCGGAGCCGAACAGGACGCGGTGCTGCGCGAAATGCTGCGCGGCGACCTGGTCGACATGGCCGCGGGCGCGCGCGGGTTGTGGCCGGAGCGACTGCGGCCCGCGCTCGCGCTCGGCGGATTCGCCGAGCAATTGCGCGATCTCATGCTGCGCGCCACCGAACGCGGCATCGGGCCGGAAGACCTGGTGCGGCTGGGCCGCGAGTACGCCAAACCGGAGTGGGTGGCGGCGGGCAAGTTCGCCATCCGCTACGAGCAGACGATGCTGCTGCGCTGGTCGGTGGGCGTGGAGGCGCCGGAGGCGACCGCGCCCGCGCTGGACGCCGCCGAACTGGTCGGCGCGGCGCTGGACGCGCTGGCCGCCGACCCGAATCTGCTTGTCGCCGAACGCGCCAGGATCAGATACCTGCTGGTCGACGACGCACAGCACCTGGATCCGCAGGCGGCGATCCTGGTCAAGGCGATCGGGCACAGCGCGCGGATCACGGTGATCGCGGGCGATCCCGATCAGGCCGTCTTCGCCTTCCGCGGCGCCGACGCGCGGTTCGTCGCCGATCTCGACGTGCCGGACGAGCGGCGCGTCGTGCTGCGCGCCAACCATCGCTTCAGCGGTCAGGTCCAGCTGGCGGTCGCGCGCATCGCCGCACGTCTGCCGGGCAGTGCGCCGCAGCGCATCCCCGTACCGGAACGCGCCGAACCGCGGGAGGACGGCACCGAGGTGCGGGTCCGCGTGCTGGCCACACCCGCGAAGGAAGCCGCGCTCATCGCCGATCACCTGCGCCGCGCGCACCTCACCGGCGGGGTGCCGTGGTCGCGGATGGCGGTGATCGTCCGATCGGTGCCACTGTCGCTGGCGCCGCTGCGCCGGGCCTTGCTCGCCGCGGGCGTGCCGGTGCGGCAGCCCACGCTGGACACGCCGCTGGCGCGTAGGCGCGGCGCGGCCTGGATGCTGCTGTCGCTACGCGCGGTGCTCGCGGGCGAGGCGGCGCAGCGGGGCGCGGAACCGGCGTTCGAGCCGGAGGACGCCCTCGACCTGCTGTCCGGGCCGCTGGGCGGCGCCGATCAGATCGCCTTGCGCCGGTTGCGCCGCGGCGTTCGGCGCGCGGTGCTGGAATCCGCGCGCGCCGGTGCGAAAACCCCGGAAACGGACGACGATCCGCCTCCGGACCGCGGCACGGACATCGACCGCCCCTCCGCGCAGGTGCTGCGCGACCAGCTGATCGGGGCGGGCGATCCGGCGATCCTGGGCCGGCTCACCGAGGTCGAGGCGGCGCCGCTGCGCCGGGTGCTGGACGCGCTGCACCGGGCACGCAAGGCGCGCGGGCGGGGCGCGGGCCTGGAGGACGTCCTGTGGGCGCTGTGGACCGGGTCTCGGCTGGAACGGCGCTGGGTGGCGCAATCGGAGCGCGGCGGCGCGGTCGGCATGCAGGCCGATCGCGATCTGGACGCCGCCGTCGCGTTGTTCGACGCGGCCGCCGCCTACGTCGACCGGCTGCCGCGCGCGAGCATCGAAGGGTTCGTCGAGTACCTCTCGCAGCAGGAGATTCCGCTCGACTCGGCGCCGCGCACCGCACCGGGTGAGTCGGTGGCGCTGCTGAGCGCGCACGCCGCGGCCGGGCGGGAATGGGACGTGGTCGCCGTCGCCGCCGTGCAGGAGGGGATCTGGCCCGATCCGCGCTCGCGCGGCACCCTGCTGCACACCGAGGACCTGGTGGATCTCACCGCCGGGGTGTCCGACGCGGGTGAGCGGGTGAGCCGTGCGGCGCCGATTCTCGCCGAGGAGCGCAGACTGCTGCTCGTCGCGTGCAGCCGGGCCCGGCGATCGCTGCTGGTCACCGCGGTGGAATCGGTGGCAGGCGAACGCGATCTGGTGCCGTCGCGTTTTCTCGCCGAGCTGCTCGGGCACGACGACGACAGCGAGCCCGGCGCGCTCCCGGTGATCGACCCCGGCCGCGCCCTGGTGATGCACTCCCTGGTTGCCGAACTGCGCGGCGTGGTCTGCGATCCCGAGGCCGACCCGGAGCGCAGGCGCCGCGCGGCGCACCAGCTCGCGCGGCTGGCGGACGCGGGCGTGCGCGGCACCCACCCCGACGACTGGTACGGCACCGCCGAACTCAGCTCGCTGCGTCCGCTGTGGGCCGAGGACGAGGGCGCGGTGGCGCTGTCGCCCTCCACCGTCGAGTTGCTGCGCACCTGTCCGCTGCGCTGGGCACTGGAACGCCACGGCGGCACCGACGGCGACAACCCACACGCCGTCAAAGGCAACCTGGTGCACACACTGGTGCAGGCGCTGGCGGGCAAAGTGCCCGCGGACCAAGTGCGTGCGGCGCTCGACCGGGCCTGGCGGGCGGTGGATCCCGGAACCGGCTGGCATTCCAGGCAGGAGCTGCGCCGCACCGAAGCCATGCTGGAGAACTTCCAGGCCTGGGTCCGCAACACCCGCGGCGAACTCACCCAGGCCGGTGTCGAGGTGCCGGTGGACTGCGTGCTGCCCGCGCGCACCGAAGACGAACGCGCCGTGCGGATCCGGGGCCGCGTCGACCGGCTGGAACGGGACGCGCAAGGCCGGTTCGTGATCGTCGACGTGAAGACCGGCAAGTCCCCGGTCACCAAGCAGGCCGCCGTCGATCACGCGCAGCTGGCGACCTATCAGGTGGCCGCCGCCGCGGGTGCCCTCGACGCCACGGGAGAATCCGGCGCCGCCGATTTATCCGGCGAACCCGGCGGGGCACGATTGGTCTATGTCGCGAAGCCGAGCAAGGCGGAGGGCGCGACCCAGCGCTTGCAGCCCCCGCTGGACGCCGAGGCACTCGAGCAGTGGCGCGACACGATTCACCGAGCCGCGGCGTCCACTCAGGGCCCCGGCTACCTCGCCATGCGTAACGACGGATGCCGCCACTGCGCGGTCGCGGGCAGCTGTCCCGTGCAGGACAGCGGGAGACAGGTGACCGACGAGTGAGCGCGCCCTCGGCCTCGCCGCGGCCGGTCGCCGGGGCGCCGCCGTGAACGGCCGGGTGACGCCCCATCAGCTGGCGCAGGCGCTGGGCCTGCCGCCGCCGACCGACGAACAGGCCGCCGTGATCGCGGCGCCCCCGGGCCCGACCCTCGTGGTCGCGGGCGCGGGCGCGGGCAAGACCGAGACGATGGCCGCCCGCGTGGTGTGGATGGTCGCCAACGGGCTCGTCCTGCCGGACGAGGTGCTCGGGCTGACGTTCACGCGCAAAGCCGCCCAGCAGTTGACCGCCCGCATCCGGACCAGGCTGGCCCGGCTGGCCGGCGCGCCGCTGCTGCGCGAACTCGACCCGAGTGGTCGGCTGCGCACCCAGCTGACCGGCGCGGAACCGGAGATCAGCACCTACCACTCGTACGCGGGCAGGTTGCTCACCGAACACGGCCTGCTGCTTCCGGTGGAACCTTCGGCGACCCTGCTGACCGAG
The DNA here is from genome assembly GCF_021183645.1 of Nocardia gipuzkoensis. Lineage (NCBI taxonomy): Bacteria > Bacillati > Actinomycetota > Actinomycetes > Mycobacteriales > Nocardiaceae > Nocardia > Nocardia gipuzkoensis. The sequence continues at coordinate 4,524,804 of NZ_CP089225.1, forward strand.
ACCCAGCTCTGGCAGCTCGCCCATCAGGTGGTCCGCACCTGGGACGGCGATCTGGAGACCGAGCGCACCCCGGTGTCGGTCACCGAGGCGGTGCTCGCGCTGTCCGGGCAGCTGGCGGAGCATCTGGTCGAGCCGGAGGAGCTGGCCGAGGCGCACACCGAGCTGGCGAAGCTGGTGCACACGCTGCCCCCGGGTCCGCGGCAGCGGGGCGGGCCCAGCCAAACACTGCTCAACATCGTGCAGGTGCAGCAGGAGCGGGTAGCGCTGCTGCCGCTGGTGCACCAGCTCACCGAGGCGTTGCGCCGCCGGGGCGCACTCGATTTCGGCGCGCAGATGTCCCTGGCCGCGCGCTTGGCCGCCGAGCACCCCGAGGTGGCCGCCGCCGAACGCGCCCGATTCCGGCTGGTGCTGCTCGACGAATACCAGGACACCGGCCACGCCCAGCGAGTCCTGCTCGCCGCCCTGTTCGGCGGCGCGCCTGACCCGTCACCGCCGCATGACGCGCGCGACGTTTCTCCGGTAACGGATGGTGATCCTGCTGACAGGGACCAGGATTCGTCACGCGCGAACATGCACCCACGAGGAGCGGCGCAAGCCGCCAACGGCCTCGTCGATCCGCTCTCGGGCGGCACGTCGGCGGACTCGGCGACAGTCGATGCGTCTCACACGACCGCGCACGCCGATTCAGCCGAGCGGGAAAAACATGGCGGCACGGACGAGCCGAATTCCGCCACGGGGGAGGCGGACCCGCTGTCACCCGGCGCGGACGGTGATCAGCAGCACGCCAGCACGATCACGCGCGAACCGCACGACATCGTCCGAGACTCGGACACGCCGATCGGCAATACCTCCGCACCGGCTGGGGCGGGTGCTGATTCGTCTGCGGGGGATTTGTGGTCGGTGGCCGGTGGTGTGTTCGATCCGGCTGCTGATCAGTCTGGGAGTGCGTCCGGTCCGGCCGCACCGGCTGCGGCAGGTGCCGACTTGTCTGCGGGGGACTTGTGGTTGTCGACGGGTGGTGCGTTCGATCCGGCTGCCGATCGGCCTGGGAGCGCGTCCGGTCCGGCCGGTGCGGATGCTGATTCGTCTGCGCGCGACCTTTCGTCCTCGGCTGATAGTGCGTTCGATCGGGCCCCCGATCGCCTTGCGCACAGTGGCCCTGCACGGCACTCCGTCGCGGGGCAGCGTGATCCGGGTCGACCGCCACACTCGACGCCGGGTGCAATCGCGCCTGCCGGTGACCCCGCGCGAGGTGCACCGTCGCGGCGCGTCGATGCGAACGAGACGATGGGGGAAGGGCAATCGCGGTTCGCCGGTGCGCATGACCCACACGCCGCGCCCGGTCGCGACCAGCACGCGCGACACGATGGGCAGCGGCTCGCCGTGACCGCCGTGGGCGATCCGATGCAGTCGATCTACGGCTGGCGTGGCGCCTCGGCGGCGAATCTGCCCCGGTTCGCCACCGATTTCCCCACCGCTCCGGGGGTACCGGCCCCGACGCTGGCGTTGCTGACCAGCTGGCGCAATCCTCCGGAGGCACTGGCACTGGCGAACCTGGTCGCGGAACCGTTGCGGCGCAAGGCGATAGAGGGCGGTGGGGTGACGGTCGACGCTTTGCGCGCCAAGCCCGACGCCGGGCCGGGGGAGGTGGCGCTGGCGCTGACCGATACCGTCGCCGGTGAACGCGAGTGGGTGGCCGAGCGGATCGCCGCGCAGTGGGCCGCCCGGCGCGCGGCGCAGCAGCCACCGCCCACGTCGGCGGTGCTGGTACGCCGCAATGCCGACGCCGCGCCGCTCGCGGAAGCGCTGCGCGCGCAAGGGCTTCCGGTGGAGATCGTCGGGCTCGGCGGCTTGCTCGCCACACCGGAGGTGGCCGACATCGTCGCCACCCTCCGGCTGATCGCCGAACCCGGCTCCGGCAGCGCCGCCATGCGCGTGCTGACCGGCGCGCGCTGGCGCGTCGGCGTCGCCGACATCGCCGCGCTCGCCCGCCGCGCCAGGAACCTGTCCATCCGGCGCCCCGGGTCCGAGGCCGGGGCCGAGATCGCCGACGGCGCCACGCTGGACGAGGCGCTGCGGGACGTGGCCCCGGAGCCCGCCGAACAGGCCGGGCTGGCCGACGCCATCGCCGATCCGGGTCCGCCGGGGCAGTATTCGGCGGCCGGGTTCGCCCGGATCGAGGCGCTGGGGCGTGAGCTGGCCGCCTTGCGCGAACGCAGCGGTCAGCCGTTGGCCGAGTTGGTCGCCGATGTCGAACGCACCATCGGCGTCGGTGTGGAGACCCAGACCCGGCGAGCGATGGCGGGCACCGGCGCCGGACGCGAGCACCTGGACGCGTTCGCCGAAGTCGTGGCCGGGTACGCCGCGGACACCGGGGCCTCGCTCGGCGGGCTGCTCGCCTTTCTCGCCGCCGCGGAGGAGGTCGAGAACGGACTCGAGCCGGGCGAGGTCGAGGTCGCCAAGGACCGCGTCCAAGTGCTGACCGTGCACGCGGCGAAAGGCCTGGAATGGGAGATCGTCGCGGTCCCGCACGTGGTGGAGGGCGTGTTCCCGTCCAAGGTCGGTTCCGGCACATGGCTGGGCGCGCTCGCCGAGCTGCCGACGTCGCTGCGGGGCGACCGGCAGCAGGACGGCGCGGCCGAGGGCGTCCCGGTGCTCGATCTCACCGACCTGTACGACCGCGCCGACCTCGACCGTGCGATCAAGGCGCACAAAGAGGCGCTGGAGCGCCGCCGGATCGATGAGGAACGGCGCCTGTTCTACGTCGCGGTCACCAGGACCGAACGCGTGCTGCTGGTTTCGGCCCACTACTGGGCGGAGACCGGCAGCACGCCGAAGGGCCCCTCGGATTTCCTGCTGGAGCTGAAGCACGCGCATGAGGATCCCGGCAGCCCGGCGTACGACGTCCTGGCGGTCGACCGCTGGGACGACCCGCCCGCGGCCGACGCCGTCAACCCGTTCACCGACAACCCCGCCACCGCCGAGTGGCCGCGCGACCCGCTCAGCACCCGCCGCGACCCGATCGAGCAGGGCGCCGCGCTGGTCCGCGCGGCGCTGGCCGCCCTGCGCGCTCGTCCGGCCGATGCCGGTCCGGATGCGCACCAGACCACCGAGCCCCGCCTCGTCCTGGCTCCACCGCCGGACACGGAGGCGGATTACCCGGACGAACCGGCCTACTATCCGCCCGACGACGAGGTCCCACCGGACGAACTCGCGGACGATTTCGACTTCACGCCGACCGAATACGCCGACCCGTACGCGGACATCGAGCCGTACTTCGGCACGGCTCCGGACCCGGTGGAGGAGTACCTGTCCGCCGACGAGCCGGTATTCGGCGCGAGCGGCTTCGCTCCGCCCCCGCCGGATGACGCGTACCGGCCGGAGCACGCACACCCCGCACCGGACCCGGACGACCCGGAAGGCTGGGCCGCCGACGTCGACGCCCTGCTCGCCGAGCACCAGGCGGCCGCGGTCGCCGCCGCGGAGGTCGAGCTACCCGGCCAGATCGCGGCGACCGCCCTGGTCGAGTTGCGCGCCGACCCGGCGAAACTCGCCGCCCGCCTGCGTCGCCCGCTGCCCTACCCGCCGAATCCGCTCGCGCGCCGCGGCACCGCGTTCCACGCGTGGGTGCAGCGGTGGTTCGGCTCCACCCGCCTGCTCGGCCTGGACGAGCTGCCGGGCGCCGCCGACGGTGCGGCCGACGCGGGCCTGGACGCCGAGCTGACCGCGATGCAGGAGGCGTTCCTGAACTCGCGGTGGGCCGACCGCAGCCCGATCGAGGTCGAGATTCCGTTCGAGACCTCGATCGCGGGCACGGTGATCCGGGGGCGGATGGACGCGGTGTTCGCCGAGCCGGGTGGGCGCTGGACCGTAGTCGACTGGAAGACCGGCGCCGAGCCCGGCGCGGCGGAGGAACCCGCGGTCGCCATGCAGTTGGCGGTGTACCGCCTGGCGTGGGCGCGGTTGATGGCCGCGCGGGAGGGACGGCCGGAGCAGGAGATGCTGCACCGTGTGGGCGCCGCGTTCCACTACGTGCGCACCGGGCGCACCATCGCGCCGGTGAACCTGGCCGGACCGGAGGAGCTGGCCGAGCTGATCAGGAACGCCGCGCCCGCCGGCTCACCGCCAGCGCCTGAGTGATCAGCGGGATCTGCAGCGGAAGCCGCAGCGCGGACCCGATCTTGACCAGCCGCGGCGCCTTCTCGCTGGCCAGCATGTCCGCGGTGAACTGCACATTGGCCGGGAACACCGCGATGAACAGCAGCGCCGCGAGACGTCCGCCGAAGCTGCGGGTGCGCGGCACCGCGAGTGCGGCGGCGACGCCGATTTCGGCCACCCCGGAGGCGTAGGTGTAGTCACGAGCCTTGCCGGGCAGTCCGCGCGGAACGATGGAATCGAAGGGCTTCGGCCAGACGAAATGCAGCACCCCGGTGCCGAACAGCAGGGCAGCGAGGGCCAACGCGGGCCGTCGCCCGCCGTCGAGCGCGGGTGTCAGCGTGTTTTCTGCCATGAGGAACCCTTACATCCATGCCCGCTTCGTTTCGACCCGGGTCGTCCAGATACGGACTCGACGGTCCGCACCACCGAACGCGGTGCTTCGGCCATTCCGGAATTCGAGAAGCGAATCCGGGCGATCCCGAATCAAAGGGACCGCCGACAGCCCCTGATAGTGCGGCGATCACCCCACGCCCCCACACCGGCTCAACCACCGGTTTCGAGCGAAGCGAGACCGAGCACGCGCCGTTCGCGGCCACAAAGGGGCCGCGAACACCCAGCGCCGCAGGCGCTGGAGAAACAAACACAGTAGGCTCCCCTGCTGTGCCGGAGGGACAAGGAATACCGGAGATGACCGACACGAACAACGAGATGACGGGTGTGTCCGGTGTTCGGTGATCGAGCGCGCGGACTGGGATTGACCAGCCGCCCCGATTTCGCCCTGGTCGGCTTGCTGCGCATCCCGGAAGTGCAGACCAGCCCGTGGATTTCGCTGACCAGGCGGGTGCTGTTCGCCATCGCCTTGCTGTTCGGGGCCGCGCTGGTGGTGTATGTCGGGCGCGACGGTTACCACGACAACTCGGGAAACGAACTTTCGTTCCTGGACGCGTTCTACTACGCGACGGTGTCGCTGTCGACCACCGGATACGGCGACATCCACCCGGTGGCGCCCGAGGCGCGGTTGGCGAACATCGTCATCATCACCCCGCTGCGCATCCTGTTCCTGATCGTCCTGGTCGGAACCACCCTCGGGGTGCTGACCGAACGTTCCCGGCAGGCTTTCAAGATTCAGCGATGGAGGCACACAGTGCGCAATCACACCGTGGTCGTCGGATACGGCACGAAGGGACGGACCGCGATCGACGCCATGCTCGGCGACGGGGTGCAGCCCGCCGACATCGTCGTGGTCGACACCGACGTGGTCGCCTTGGAGGCGGCCGCGAACGCCGGGCTGGTCACGGTGCACGGCTCGGCCACCCAATCCGACGTGCTGCGACTGGCCGGTGTGCAGAACTCCGAGTCGGTGGTGGTCGCCACCAACCGCGACGACACCGCGGTGCTGGTCACGTTGACCGCCCGGGAATTGAACAAGACCGCCAAGATCGTGGTGGCGATCCGGGAGGCGGAGAACACCCACCTGGTGCGGCAGTCCGGCGCGAACTCGGTGGTGGTGTCCTCGGAGACCGCGGGCCGGTTGCTCGGCATCGCGACGACCACGCCCACCGTGGTGGAGATGATGGAAGATCTGCTCACGCCCGAGGAGGGCTTCGCCGTCGCCGAACGCGAGGTGGAGCCGTCCGAGATCGGTGGTTCGCCACGGCATCTCGGCGATATCGTCCTCGGTGTGGTGCGCGATGGCGTGCTGCACCGAGTGGGCGAGCCGGAAGTCGACGCGATCGACGCGGGCGACAAACTGCTGTACATCCGCCGATCGGGGAAATGACCCCGGCGCGGGCCGGGCGGTAGCTCGGGCGCGATAGTCTCGAATCGTGCCGGCATTTCAGCTCAATGGTGTTCCACTGCTGTCCCGCTCCGTAGTCGACCGGGCCGAGACGATCCGGGGTGACGCTCGGGCTCTGAAGGAGGGCTGGGGGAGCGCGAAACTCCTGCGGGTCAATCGGCGCGGGCAGGTGCGCTTCGACGAGGGTGTCCTGATCCTGGACGCCGCCCTCGAGCTGTCCGCCGAGCCGAACCCGGACGCGGTGCTCCTCGGCGTCGAGGACGGTGTTCACCTGTGGGCGGTGCGCGACGCGGAGCTGGAGGGCGCGCTGACCGATCTGCGCGCACTGGCCGGCGGCGCCATCGATGACCGCGCCGCCGGGCTGCTCTCCACCGCGATCGCCCTGCTGAACTGGCACGACAAGGCGGGATACAACGGTGCGGACGGCGCGGTGACCACCGTGTCCAAGGCCGGGTGGTCGCGCATCACCGAGAGCGGCTACGAAGAGTTCCCGCGCATCGATCCGGCGGTGATCTGCCTGATCCACGACGGCGGCGACCGGGTGCTGCTCGCGCGGCAGCAGAGCTGGCCGAAGTCGCTGTTCTCGCTGCTGGCCGGGTTCGTCGAGGCGGGCGAGTCGCTGGAACGCTGCGTCGAGCGCGAGATGCGCGAGGAAGTCGGCCTCGACGTGCGCGAGATCAGCTACCTGGGCAGCCAGCCGTGGCCGTTCCCGCGCTCGCTGATGCTCGGCTTCGCCGCGGTGGCCGATCCCGAGCAGCCGCTGGTCTTTTCCGACGGGGAGATCGCCGAAGCCAATTGGTTCACCCGTGCGCAGGTGCGCGAAGCGCTGGCGGTGGGCGACTGGTCGAAGCAGGGTGAGGGCGCCCAGCTGCTGCTGCCGGGCTCGATCTCCATCGCGCGCACCATCGTGGAATCCTGGGCCGCGATCGACTGAGCGCGCGCGGGCCGCTGCGGCCCGCGCGCGGCGGCTGATCAGGACAGGCCGGCCAGCACCTGCTTGACCGCCGCCAGCGACGGGTTCGTCGCGGTGGAGCCATCGGCGAACTTCACGGTCGGCACGACATGGTTGCCGCCGTTCACGCTCCCGACGAACTCGGCCGACGCCGGATCTTGCTCGATGTCGATCTCGACGTAGGTGATGCCCGCCTCGTCCAGCTGCTTCTTGAGCCTGCGGCAGTAGCCGCACCAGGTGGTCGAGTACATCGTCAGGGTGTGGTTCGCGTCAGTCACGGACACTGCAACGCCGGAGGACCGCTCACTGTTCCAACTCGAACCTGCTCGCCTTGCGCCACATTTAGTATGCGCGCATACTAAATGTATGAGGCAACCGACAGCGCCCACCGAGCGCGTGGGCAGGAGGAGCGCCGACGGGAATGCCCCGGCATCGGAGAGGTATGTGCCCGCCGGCGGCGGGAATCTCTTCGGATCGAGCGCGAGATACTGGCTGGCGGTCGTCTCCCGGGAACACGTCCGGCGCGGTGTCGAACTCGGCATAGCGCAAGCCGGTCACGGCAAGCGCGCGGCCGTGGAGCGCATGCGGCCGGGCGACGGGCTGGTCTATTACTCGCCGCGCGAGGGCATGCGCGCCGGAGCGCCGGTGCGCTCGTTCACCGCGATCGGCACGATCGATGACCGGCCCGCCTGGCAGGCCGCCCCACAGGACGGCGGCTGCTTCCGGCCGTGGCGCCGATCGATCAGCTACCGAGCGGGCGTGCGGGAGACTCCGATCGATGCGCTGCGCGACGAGTTGGAATTCACCAGCGTGCCGAACTGGGGAATGGTCCTGCGCCGCGGCCTGATAGAACTCAGCGCGCACGACTACGCACTGATCGCGCGGACTATGACCGACGAGTGAAGGATGCCGATGCACGAGGCGGGGGACGGGCGCCTGCGCTCCAGATTTCGCACGGCCGAGGAAAGCCCCGGCCTGTTGCTGTGGCAGGTGACCAACCGCTGGCAGGCCGCGCAGCGCGCGGCGCTCGCCCCGTTCGACCTGACCCACGTGCAATTCGTGCTGCTCGCCGCGCTGACCTATCTCGCCGCGGGCCACGCGGACCCGGTGCGGCAGCGTGACCTGGCCGAATACGCGGCCACCGATCCGATGATGACCTCCCAGGTGGTGCGCACGCTGGCACAGAAGGGCCTGCTCCAACGCCGCGACCACCCGCGCGATCGCCGGGCGAAGGCCCTGGTCGCCACCGAAGCCGGTGTGGCGCTGGTCAACCGGGCGATCGCAGCGGTCGAGGCGTGTGACGAGGAATACTTCGCCCCGCTGGGTGCGTCGGGCGGCGCCTTCGTCCGCTCGCTGCGCCTGCTGCGCGACCGCTGATCCGCGTAGCTTCCCGGACCCGCTCGGCATCGGCGCAGCCGTAACGACACGAGCAAGCCGGTCGCAGCGCCGGACCGTCCGCCAGCGCAGAACACGGCATCGAACTTGTCTCGAGTCCGGCACCGTTGCCCCCTGCGGATGCGTCGCCGAGTCCAGTACACGCTAGGTGCCGGTGGCATCGACGGCGTGCGGCTCGTGGCCGGACCCCCGGCGGCACGGTGGGTGTCGGTGGGCGCTGTCATGATGGACCCCGTGCCCGCTCTCGATCTCGCAGACCTCGACCCCGAGCAGGCCGCCGCCGTCCGCGCGCCGCGCGGTCCGGTATGTGTGCTCGCGGGCGCGGGTACCGGCAAGACCAGGACCATCACCTATCGCATCGCGCATCTGGTCGCGCAGGGGCACGTGAAGGCCGATCAGGTGCTCGCGGTGACGTTCACCGCGCGTGCGGCGGGGGAGTTGCGCACCCGCCTGCGTGCGCTCGGCCTCGGCGGCGAGGCCAACCAGGTGCAGGCGCGTACGTTCCACGCGGCGGCGCTGCGGCAATTGAAGTACTTCTGGCCGCAGATCGTCGGCGATGTCCCGTGGCGGCTGATCGATGCCAAGTTCCCGATCGTCGCGCAGGCGGCGCACCGGGCGGGGCTGTCCACGGCCACCGACAGCGTCCGCGACCTGCTCAGCGAGATCGAGTGGGCGAAGGCTTCGCTCATCGCGCCGGAGGACTATACGGCGGCGGTCGCGAAACGGCACCGTGAGACGCCCTATGACGCACTGCGCGTGGCCGAGGTCTACGCGGGCTACGAGAAGCTGAAGGCGACGCCCGACGGGTTGCTGCTGGACTTCGATGACTTGTTGCTGCATACGGCGGCCGCGCTGGAGGACTATCCGGCGGTGGCCGACGAATTCCGCGGCCGCTACCGCAGCTTCGTCGTGGACGAGTACCAGGACGTCACACCCCTGCAGCAGCGCGTGCTCGACGCGTGGCTCGGCGATCGCGACGACCTGACCGTCGTCGGTGACGCCAACCAGACGATCTACTCGTTCACCGGCGCCACACCGAGCTACCTGCTGGACTTCTCCCGTCGCTTCCCGGACGCCACCGTGGTGCGGCTGGAACGTGACTACCGCTCGACGCCGCAGGTGGTGTCGCTGGCCAATCGGGTGATCGGGGCGGCGCGCGGCCGCATCGCAGGCACCAGACTGCAATTGATCGGCCAGCGGGCCGACGGACCGGACCCCGCGTTCGCCGAATACGACGACGCGCCCGCCGAAGCCACGGCGGTGGCCAAGGCGATCGGCCGGCTCATCGAGGCGGGAACACCGGCCGCCGAGATCGCCGTGCTCTATCGGATCAACGCTCAATCCGAGAGCTACGAGCAGGCGCTCACCGAGCGCGGCATCCCGTACCAGGTCCGCGGCGGCGAGGGCTTCTTCGCGCGGGCGGAGGTCAGGCAGGCCGTGCAGGCGCTGCGGCAGGCCGCCGCCCGAGACGACCTGCCCGACCAGGCGCGCAGTGGCAACGCCCTGGTCTCGCTGGTACGCGCGGTGCTCGCTCCGGTCGGCCTGACCGCCACCGAGCCGGCGGGCGCCCAGGCGCGCGAACGCTGGTCCTCGCTGGTCGCCCTGGTGCGCCTGACCGAGGAATTGGTCGGCCACGACGACCGGCTGGACCTGACCGGGCTGTTACGCGAGCTCGCGACCCGTGCCGAGGCCAGGCACCCACCCACGGTGCAAGGGGTCACGCTGGCCTCACTGCATGCCGCGAAAGGCCTGGAGTGGGACGCGGTGTTCCTCGTCGGCCTGTCCGACGGCACGGTGCCGATCGCGCACGTCTTCGCCGACGACGGCTCGGTCGCCGACGAGGCGGCGCTCGAGGAGGAGCGGCGGCTGCTCTACGTGGGCGTCACCAGGGCGCGCGAGCATCTGCGGCTGTCCTGGGCGCTGGCCAGGAACGAAGGTGGCAGGCGCAATCGGCGGCGCTCCCGATTCCTCAACGGCCTGGTCCCCGACGACTCGCCCGCGTCGCGGATCGCGGCGCCGTCCTCCGTCGCCGCCGGTGGTGTCCGCCCGACCTGCCGGGTCTGCGCGAAACCGTTGATCGGCACCTACGCGACCATGCTCGGCCGCTGCCGTCGCTGCCCGGCCGAAATGGACGCGGAATTGCTTGCCGCACTGCGGGATTGGCGTGCGGAGAAGGCGGAGTCGCTGCGGGTGCGAGAGTTCGTGGTGTTCACCGACACCACGCTCACCGCGATCGCCGAACAACTGCCCGCCGACGACGCCGCGCTGGCCGCGATCGCGGGCATCGGCGCGAAGAAGATCGACCAGTTCGGCGCGGATGTGCTCGCGATCGTCGCGTCCCGACTTCGATCCACATCACAAAACCGCAGGTAGAAAATAGGTTGTGGCGCTGGGCGATCTTGCCTATGGTGGATTTCACGCACCGGGAGGGCATCTCGGCGCGCACAGTTACCGACACACACGAGTACAGGAGGGAGGCAGAGCAGTGGACAACATCATGAACTTCAGCGCCAACGGCGTTGCGGTCTATTCGCCCATGGCGGCCTCCCGGGGGATCCTCGCTTTGCAGGGGATCGGTCTGTCCGAAATCGGTGCGTTCGGCACGTCTTGCACGCAAGTGAATTCCGCTGCGATGCACGCGTCCGTCCGTACCGAGATTCAGGGCAAGCCCAGCGCGGGCTGGCACCCGGCGGCTGCCGAGGCAGCAGTCGGTGTCTTCGCGGATGAAGTCGGCTTCCAGCCGGCGGATCCGCGGGCAGCACGCCTCCGCACCGCACACCCAGCGACCGTGATCAGGACTCGACACAGATGTCGACCTAGGTAGGGAACTCCTCCCCGACCTCCTGGCCACGGATCGCACGACAGCGAAACCGTGGCCAGTATTCTCCGGCCCTTCAGCCGACCGGCACCGGTTTCGCACAACAAACGAACCGCTGCAAACAAGCTGAAGGAGAACGACGTGTTCACCGCACAGGGTTGGCCGCAGGCCACTACTGACGTGACATGCCGAACCGTGGCGTCGACTACCCGGACCCAGGAGATCACCAAGGTCCTGCCCTGCCGTGCTGGAGACCCCGACCTCTGGTTCGCCGAGAGCCCGGTCCAGTTGGAGCAGGCCAAGGCGCTGTGCGCGACCTGCCCGATCCGCAAGGGCTGCCTGAGCGCCGCCATGGATCGTCGTGAGCCATGGGGTGTTTGGGGCGGTGAGATCTTCGACCAGGGTGTCGTGATCGCCCGCAAGCGTCCCCGCGGTCGTCCGCGCAAGGTCGCGGTCCCGGCATGAGCCGGGGAGTGATGTCCCTCCCTCCGGTCGATGTGCTCGATTCGGTCGGTCCCGGCACGGGCCGAGCCAACGAACGAGAAAGCAGACCAGCCGCCCACCGTTTCAGGTGGGCGGCTGTGTTTGATTTGCAGCGCCTGCGGCGCTGCGTGTTCGCGGCCCCGGGAAGTCTCGCGGCCGAGCGACCGAGACTCGCGCCTACGGCGCATGCGCTTCGGTCACTCGGCCGCGAGACGGGCCGCGAACGGTGCTCGTAAGACTCGCACTCGGCGGGTTTCGAGTGGCGTGGACGTTCGTTTGCAGTTGAGCGGGACAGCCCGGGAGACCTACGCCTCGACCGAGCTGGGGAGTCTGCTCAGGAGGCCGTGCGCTCCTCGCTGAAGCCCGGCATCCAGGTGCGGACGAGTTGCATGAACGGCAGTTCGGCATCGAGCTGTGCCAGGATGCCGACGGAGCCGCCGAGCACGCGGAAGATCATCACGTATTCCGCCGGGAGTTGCAGGGCCCGTGCGGTTTTCATTTCCGGGCTGGAGAACTCCGATGCCTTGCCCGCCACGCGCTGCATCCATCGGCGGGTGAAGTGGAACGAGTCGGTCTGGATCGGGTCGGTGAACGGGCGCAGATAGTCGGCGATCTCCTGGTGGGTGACCACCCGGCCGGGGATCACCCAGCCGTGGTCGTAGAGCAGTTCGGTGAGTTCGGCGAAGCGCTCCTCGACCGCCAGGGCCAGCATCCGGCCCAGCACCGGCGGGAAGCCCTCCGGCATCGGTGCGCAGGCGCCGAAATCGATGACGGCGAGTTTGCCGTCGGGCAGCATCATGAAGTTGCCCGGGTGCGGGTCGGCGTGCAGCAGTCCGACCACCTCGGGGGAGGAGAAGTGGAACCGGCCCATCAGTCCCGCGACGCGATTGCGCAGCGCACGGGTGCCCTCCGGATCCTCGGCGCCCTGCTTGATGATCGTGGAGACGGCGATGCCGTCCAGCCACTCGGTGACGATCACCTTCGGTGCGCTGGCCACCACCTTCGGCACCACGATCTCGCCGTGCCCGTCGAAGCCCTTGGCGAAGCTGCGCTGGTTGGCCGCCTCGTTGCGGTAGTCCAGCTCCTCTTCGGTGCGCTCGGTGATCTCGGCGAGGATCGGCTTGACGTCCGCCCCGGGAATCACGGACGCGACCAGGCCGGACATGCGCGACAGTGTTTTGAGGTCGGCGCGCAGCGCCTCGTCGGCGCCGGGGTACTGCACTTTCACCGCGACGGTCCGGCCGTCCGCCCACACCGCCCGGTGCACCTGCCCGATGCTGGCGGACGCGGCCGGAGTGTCGTCGAACTCACTGAAGCGGCTGCGCCACTGGGTGCCGAGCTGCTGGTCGAGCACCCGGTGAACGGTGGCGGCCGGCATCGGCGGAGCGGCGGCCTGCAGCTTGGTGAGGGCCTCGCGATAGTGCTCGCCGAACTCTTCCGGGACGGCGGCCTCCATCACACTGAGCGCCTGCCCGAACTTCATCGCACCGCCCTTGAGCTCGCCGAGCACGGTGAACAGCTGCTCGGCGGCCCTTTGATTGAGCTGTGCGTTGATCTCGGACTTGTCGCCCCCGGCGAGCTTCTTACCGAACCCAACGGCGGCACGGCCGGCGATGCCGAGCGGAATCTTGGCCAACTTGGCGTTGCGGGACGAGCGACGGCGCACGATCTCTGACACGTACCCATCATGGCGGACGGACCAGCCCGCGGCCATGGCAATCTTGATCACCCCCGCGCCCCGGTGCCGAGTGCTGCGGAAACAGCCGCACACGCGCACGCGGGATGGCGGCCCCACGCGCGCCGATCGAGGACGTGTGAATCCAGATCCAGTTCCAGCGTCGCGTCGAGCGTGGCCGGGGTGCGCCGCGGTGAGCAGTCGATGACCGTCTCCAGTTCGCCGAGGGCCACCGCCGTGGTCGCGGCGATCCCGGCGGGAGAGGCGTGACCCACCCGGCCGAGCAGCTGCGCCGCGAGGTGCGGCCAGTCGGCGTCGTTCTGCGCGCGGATCAGGTCCGCGCAGCGCAGGCAGCTGGTGACGCCCGGCAGCACCAGCGGGCCGATCACGCCCTTGTTGTCTCGGATGCGCAGCTGCAGATGCGGGATGCGGTGCAGCAGCAGATCGTGCACCAGCCGTGGATCGGGCATCAGCGCGTCGGCGAGCACGACGAGATCCGACCCCCACGATCGCACCGTCGCCGCGCCGGACGGGTAGTCCCTGGACCGGCTCGGCCGCACGCCCAGCGCGCGCAGACCGGCCGACACGGCGTCCGACAGCGGGCCGAGGCCGTGCACCCGCACTGTCCGCACCTGCCCTGCCCGGTCCTCGGGATGGTCCAGCAACCCGGCTTCATCGACCAGGGTGAGCAAGGCCACGGCGCGCTCGGCGTCGATCCCGCACTCTCCGGCTCGCCAGATGATCTGCGGCTTGGTGCGCAGACCGTCGAGCAGGCGCAGGAAAGCGAGGACGGTCTCGGCGTCCATACCTTCCGGACCGAGCACCACCGCGGTCTCCGGATCACACCCGAGCTGCACGACACCGGTCGGGCGGACCAGAACGGTCACCCGCGGCCGCAATCGCGGACCGCGACACGTCGTTGTCATGTCATCAGTATGCGGACCGCGTGCTTCGGGATCGGGCCGAAATCCTCAGTTATCCACAGGGTTTCGCTTCATCCACAGGCAGGATCAGGCGGAAGCGCCGCCTTCCTTGCCCAGGTCCGGACCCGCGTCGTCATCCTTGCGCTCGCGCGCGGCCTGCTCCCGCGCCTCGGTTTCGGCCAGTTGCGTAAGCGGATCGTCGAACGCGGTGGTGCCGCCGCCGATCACCGAGTCGATGAAGCCCGCGGGGGAGTCCAGGTCGTCGGAATCCGGCAGCAGGTCGGGGTGCGCCCACACCCGGTCGCGGGCGGTCATGCCCGCGTCGCTGGTGAGCCTGCGCCACAGCGCCGCCGCCTCGCGCAGCTTGCGCGGCCGCAACTCCAGGCCGACCAGGGTCGCGAAGGTCTGCTCCGCGGGCCCGCCGGTGGCGCGGCGCCTGCGCAGCGTCTCGGCCAGGGCGCCCGCGCCGGGCAACCGGTCGCCGACGGCGTCGCCGACCACCACCTGTACCCAGCCCTCGATGAGCGCCAGCAGCGTTTCCAGACGTTCCAGCGCCTGCTTCTGCTCGGGCGTGGTCTGCGGTTCGAACGTGCCCTGCGCCAGGATCTCCTCGAGCTTCGCGGGATCGGCCAGCGACATCGGGTCGATGCCCTGCGCGGCCTGCTCCAGTGCGGAGAAGTCCATGCGGATGCCGCGCGCGTAGTCCTCGACCGCGCCGAGCACCTGCTGACGCAGCCACGGCACGTGCGCGAACAGTCGCTGGTGGGCCGCTTCCCGCGCGGCGAGGAACACCAGGATCTCGCTCTCCGACTGCTCCAGTCCCGCACTGAACTCCGAAATCGCCGCGGGCAGTAGCGCTGCGGTGCCGGTGGGCCCGAGCGGGAGGCCGATGTCGGTGGAGGTGAGCACCTCTTTGGCCAGTTGGCCGAGCGCCTGACCGAGCTGTGAACCGAACGCGAGGCCGCCCATCTGACCGAGCATGCCGACCATCGGCGCGGCGAACTGCCTGGCCTCCTCGGGCAGCGACGCGGTCCACATGCCCGAGATCTGTTGCGCCACCGGGTCGCACAGGCGCTGCCAGGTGGGCAGGGTCTGCTCGATCCAGTCGTTGGCGGTCCACGCGACCGTCTTGGTCGCGCCCGCAGGCAGGGTGGTCGCGCTGTCGAGCCAGAGTTCGGCGAGGTGCGCGGCGTCGGCCACCGCGCTCGCGGCGCCCGACGTCACCGGGGCGATGGTCGAGCCGAGTTGCTGACGGGCCAGCCGCTTGGCGACGTCGTAGTTCACCGGCCCGGCCTGCGCCGAGCCCGGTTGCCCCATGCCGCTGAGCATCTGGCCGAGCGAGGTCAGCATCTGCCCGAGTTGCGCCGGGTCGAATCCGCCCGCGCCGGACCCACCGATACCGAAACCGAACGGATCGTTCGGGCCGGGACCGCTCGGCTCGTCACCGCGCTTGCGATCGTCGTCGTCGCGGTTCGAGAATCCGAAGGGGTGGTCGTTCATGCCCTTCACGTTACGCGTGTAGCACAGCGTCTCGATGTTCGCGCGCCGCGAAACCGGCGGCGGCACGCCCGGGCGAAACGACCGCCTCCGGCGCTTCGCGACGCCGGGTATCACTACTGTGGTCCAGGTGAATCGTCGGATCCTCACCCTGGTGGCCGCCCTGATCCCGGTGCTCGTGCTCGGCGTCGTCGGCAGCGTCGTGACTGTGCCGTATGTCGCACTCGGTCCCGGCCCCACCTTCAACACCCTCGGCAAGGTGGACGGCAAGGAAGTGGTGGACGTCCGGGGAACCGAGGTCGATCCGACCACCGGGCATCTCAATATGACCACCGTCTCGGTGCGCGACGGGCTGAGCATCTTCGAGGCGTTCGGCTTCTGGGCCAGCGGCCAGCACGGCCTGGTGCCGCGCTCGGAGGTCTACCCGCCCGGCGTTTCGCGCGAGGAGATCGACAAGTCCAACCAGCAGGACTTCAAGGACTCCGAGGGCAACGCCGAGGTGGCCGCGCTGCACTACCTGAACCTGCCGACCGTCGTGCTGCTGCGCAAGGTGGCCGAGGACGGCCCCGCCCATGAGGCGCTGCGCGCGGGCGACGAGCTGATCAGCATCAACGGCACACCCGTGACGACGCCCAAGGACGTCATCACGGCGGTCTCCGGCCAAGCGCCCGGCAGCACGCTGACCGTGGTGTTCCGGCGCGAGAGCACCGAGCAGACGGCGACGATCGTCCTCGGCGCCCGCCCCGACGATCCCGCCAAGGGCTACCTCGGCGTGACGCCGGGCGAAGGGGCGCGGCCGCCGATGCAGGTCGCGTTCAACCTCGCCGACATCGGCGGCCCGTCGGCGGGCCTGATGTTCAGCCTGGCGCTGATCGACAAGCTCAGCCCGGGCGAGCTGGACGGCGGCAAGTTCGTGGCGGGCACCGGGACCATCGATCAGGACGGCAAGGTCGGTCCGATCGGCGGCATCCAGTACAAGATGATGGCCGCGCGGGAGGCCGGCGCGGAGACGTTCCTGGTGCCCGAGGCCAACTGCAACGAGGCCAAGCAGCGGATCCCGGACGGCCTGCGGCTGGTGCGGGTCGAGAACCTCACCGGCGCGGTGCAGTCGCTCAACGAGATCAACACCGGCAAGGAGCCGGTCAGCTGCGGGTGAGGCCGCACCCGAGCGCGCGGCGTGCGCGTCACTCGAGCGTGTGGTGCAGCGCTTCCACCAGGTTCGGCGCCAGGTTGGGGTAGGTGCGCAGGTCCAGGTCGCCGAAATCGTCGGCGTCGTCCTCGGGTCGCAGTTGCAGCAGGCACAGCGACGCGCCGCCGCGTAGCACCGCGGCGAACAACCGCGCCTCCCGGCGCTCCGGGTGCGCTTCGGCGGCGGCGCGCGCGGCCGCGTCGGCGGCCTCGTGATCGGCCAGCAGCGGAGCCAGCGCGTCGTCGAGCGTGGATTCGGCGTCCGGCGGAAGCACCACGATCTCCTGCACCAGCACACAACCCTGGACGGCGGGGGGCCAGCTGGTGGTGGCGAGGAATTCGTCCAGGGCGATCGAGCCGCCGGTGACGTCGTCGGGAAACGCCTCCTGGGCGACCGGCGTCAGCTCGTCGCCCTCGTCGAGCTGATCCTCGAGTTCCGGCTGCGCCGCCACCAGGTCGGCGGTGGGCACCAGCGCGAACATCTGCGGGGGACGACCCCACCCCTCCGCGTCGACGAATTCCGCCACCTCCCGGACGGAGCGGGCAAGGACGAGTTCGGCGTGCAGGTCTGGGGTCACGCGAACATCCAACCAAACCGCCGCGCGGGCCAGCCGGAAACCCGGGTGATCGGTTCCCCGGCGCGGCAAGCGCAACCCTGCCAGCTGCATGGTGTCCGATTTCCGTAGAGTGGGCCGGGACACGGTCCGGAAGGACCATCCGCAACATCGGACTGCGGCGCATCGGCCGGGCGTATCGGTGCGAGCGTCGCCGGACCTTGGAGAGTGGCATCGTGGGCATGCGGCCCCCCACCGGCTTACCTTCGCTGTCCCGACGCAGCCGTGTGCTGCTGGTGACGGCCATCGTCCTCGCGGCGTTGCTGCTGCTCGGGCCGCGGCTGACGGACGCCTACACGAATTGGCTGTGGTTCGGCGAAGTGGATTTCCGCAACGTGTACATCACGGTGCTACGGACCCGGGTCTTGCTGTTCGTGGCCGTGGCGGCCTTCGTCGGCCTGGTGGTCTGGCTGGCGCTGCTGCTGGCCTATCGGTCCCGGCCGGTGTTCGTGCCGGTGGCGGGCCCGAACGACCCGATCGCGCGCTACCGCACCACCGTGATGAGCAGGCTGCGGCTGTTCGGCGTGGGCATTCCGGTGCTGCTGGGCCTGTTGTCGGGCCTGGTGGCGCAGTCGAACTGGGTGACGGTGCAGCTGTTCCTCAACGGCGGATCGTTCGGCGAGAAGGACCCGGAGTTCGGCCTCGACGTCGGCTTCTACGCCTTCGACCTGCCCTTCTACCGCATGGTGCTGAACTGGCTGTTCGTCGCGGTGGTCATCGCGTTCTTCGCCAGCCTGGTCACCCACTACGTCTTCGGCGGACTGCGGCTGACCGGCCGCGAGGGCACACTGACCCGGCCCGCGCGTATCCAGCTGGCCGTGCTCGCCGGGCTTTTCGTGCTGCTCAAGGCGATCGCCTACTGGTTCGACCGGTACGAACTGCTCTCCAGCAGCCGCAAGGAACCCACCTTCACCGGCGGTTCGTTCACCGACATCAACGCGGTGCTGCCCGCCAAGCTCATCCTGCTGTCCATCGCGGTGATCTGCGCGCTCGCGTTCTTCGCCGGCATCGTGCTGCGCGATCTGCGGGTGCCCGCGATGGCCGCCGCACTGCTGGTGCTGTCCTCGATCCTGGTCGGCGCGGTGTGGCCGCTGGTGGTCGAACAGTTCTCCGTGCGTCCGAACGCCGCGGACAAGGAGAGCGAGTACATCGAACGCAATATCGCCGCGACCAGGCAGGCGTTCGGCATCACCAACGACAGGATCGAGTACAAGGACTACAAGGGCGAGAGCAGCAAGAGCCCGCTCGATGTCCCGGTGGACGCCGCGACCATCGGCAACGCCAGGCTGCTCGACCCGAACATCCTCTCGCCCACCTTCACCCAGCTGCGCCAGCTGAAGAACTTCTACGGCTTCCCGGAGTCGCTGGACATCGACCGCTACAACCTCGACGGTGACGTGCAGGACTACGTCGTCGCCGCCAGGGAGCTCTCGCCCGCGGCGCTGAGCGGCAACCAGACCGACTGGATCAACCGGCACACCGTCTACACCCACGGCAACGGTTTCGTCGCCGCTCCCGCCAACCGGGTGAACAAGCCGCCGTCCGAGGACCCGAACGCCGCCGGGGGCAGCGGCGACGGCGGATACCCGATCTTCATGGTGAGCGACCTGTTCACGCCCGCGGACAAGCAGCGGATCAGGGTCGACCAGCCTCGGGTGTACTTCGGCGAGCTGATCTCGCAGTGGGATCCGGACTACGCGATCGTCGGCGCGATGGACGGCCAGCGTCCGCGCGAGTACGACTCCGACGTCGCGCAGTACACCTACACCGGCAAGGGTGGCGTGCCGATCGGCAACTGGATCAACCGACTCGCCTTCGCGGCCAAGTACGCCGAGCGCAACATCTTGTTCTCCTCGGCCATCGCCGACGACTCCAAGATCATCTTCAACCGCAGCCCGCGGGAACGGGTGCAGAAGGTGGCGCCCTGGCTGACCACCGATGGAAACGCCTACCCCGCGGTGGTCGGCGGACGGATCGTCTGGATCGTGGACGCCTACACCACGCTGGACAACTACCCGTACGCGCAGTCCACCGCGCTGGAGGGCGTCGAGGACAGCATCGACAAGAAGACCGGCCGGCTGCTGCCGCGCAAGTCGGTCAGCTACATCCGCAACTCGGTCAAGGCGACGGTCGACGCGTACGACGGCACCGTCACCCTGTACGAGGTCGACTCGTCGGACCCGGTGCTGAAGGCGTGGCGCGGGGTGTTCCCGGGCGCGGTGAAGCCGGAGAGCGAGATCTCGCCGGAACTGCGGGCGCACTTCCGCTACCCGGAGGATCTGTTCAAGGTCCAGCGCGAAATGCTGTCCAAGTACCACGTGGACGATCCCCGGGAATTCTTCACCAACAACGCTTTCTGGTCGGTCCCCGCCGACCCGACCTCCGAGGGCGGGACCACCGCAAACCAGCCGCCGTATTACGTGCTGCTGGGCGACCAGAAAACGAACAAACCCTCGTTCAATCTGACCAGTGCCATGACTGGTTACAACCGGCCGTACCTCGCGGCGTATATCTCGGTGCGATCGGACCCGGATGGGTACGGGAAGTTCACGATTCGGCGATTGCCCACGGACACGCAGACATTGGGTCCGCAGCAGACGCAGAACCGGATGACGACCGCGCCCGAGGTGTCGCGCGAGAAAACGCTGCTGTCGAATTCGAACAAGATCAAATATGGCAATCTGCTGACGCTGCCGATCGCCGACGGCGGCATCCTGTACGTGGAGCCGTTCTACAACGAACGCAACACGGGGCCGAACACGGCGACCTTCCCGCAATTGCTGCGGGTGCTGGTCAGCTATCGAGACGAGGCGGGCAACGTCAAGGTGGGCTACGCCTCGACCTTGGCGGAGGCGCTGAACCAGGTCATCCCGGCCGCGGGCGCGCTGGCGACGCCGTCCGGCGGTGACTCGGGCACCAGGCCGAAGCCCGGCACCGCGCCGCCGCCTGCCGACCAGGGCAACAACGGCGTCAGCAACGCCGGAACCCCGCCGCCCGCGTCGGTCCCGCCGCCTGCCACGGGATCGTCCTCGGCCAAGGACGCGGCGGCGACCGAGCTGAACCGGAAGATCGAGAATGTCCGAAATGCCATGCGCAGCGGAAACTTCCAGGATTTCGGCCGAGCGCTCGATGAATTGGAAGCCGCCGTCAAGGCGTATCAGGACGCGGGTCGCTGAAATAGCGGTGCCGCCGCAATAACCACGACAACAAAAGACGCCGCCATCCTCGCGATGGCGGCGTCTTTCCGTTCGCGGCGCAGGGTGCGTCAGCGACCGAAGGAGTCGATCAGCGTGCTGTTCTGGTTGACGATCTGCTGGAACTGGCCTTCCAGGCCGTACCGCTCGGCCAGTTCGCCCGCGGCGGACTTGGCCTGCTCGACCACGGACTGCGCGGCGCTCACGGCGGGCTGGGCGGGTTCGGGCACCTCGGGGAGTTCCTCGGCCCGGACGAGCGGCTCGGGCTCGGAGGTGCCCTGGCGCAGGTACTTGCCGCACGACGGCCACGCGCCGGGGCCCTGGGTGGCGAGCACGTTCTCCGCCACGCGGATCTGCTCTTCCTTGCTCGCGGTGTGCGCGGAGCCCTTGCCGCCATTGGCGGCCCAGGTGCTCTGCGAGAACTGCAGGCCACCGTAGTAGCCGTTTCCGGTGTTGATTCCCCAGTTGCCACCGCTCTCGCACTGTGCGACGCCGTCCCAGTCGTGGGTCGCCGCGGAGGCCGACGCGGTGGAGAATGCGAACGGGACGGCAACAAGAGCGCCGGTGATGGCGGCGAGGCCGAAGGCGCGGGTGCTGATCTTCCGGTTCTCAGTCATGGTCGTTTCCCTCCCTGCGCCCGCCGGCACGGCGATCCAGCTGCCGTGTCCCTGTCCCCAGGTCGTCGGGGATCCTCGAACCGCGGGACAGGGTTGCCGGTGTTCGGCGGTTCGAGTTCGAGCCCGTCTCGGGTGATCCGGGCCGTGGAATGACGGTAACGAAGAAATCTCAGCAGATCACATCTGGATAACTCTGGAATTGCATGAAGCGAATAACCCGAATATCGACGTTTTTCCAGGTGGTAAACGCCATCAACACGCTGGACCGGCGGTAAGTTATCGCATCGTTATGTGAGTGAGATCACTACGAAATAGTGAAGTACGTCACGTTTGAAGTACTCGTTCCGTGGAGAATCTTGTGGGCGCGAGCGACATGTGCATCGTGTCCGCGGTTGCCGCCGCGCGATTCCGTGGGCCGCGATGTCCCCGCGCTTCGGTTCCACTGGTCTGTTCAACTCCCCGAAAGGGGGTTTGAACTGGCGATTTGCAGTCTTCCGGAACCCGTGTGTAATGTTGTGTTCACCGACGCGGGGTGGAGCAGCTCGGTAGCTCGCTGGGCTCATAACCCAGAGGTCGCAGGTTCAAATCCTGTCCCCGCTACAAAAGAACGGCCCGGAACCAAGAGGTTCCGGGCCGTTTCGGTCTGTGTCTCCGTGTGTCCCGTCGGTTGGCAGGCTCTACTGCCGGTGGAACCGCTCGCGGACGGCGTCCATGCGGGCGCGCAGTTCCGCCGGGGTGATCACGCCACGATCCATCAGCGTGTGCGCGGTGGCGACGACCGAGCGGGTTCGTACCGGGAAGTCGTGATAGATCGTCTCGCCGAGCGCGTCCTCGGCATGGCGGCGTTCCAGGTTGTCCAGGGCGCCGCGCCAGGACAGGCACTCACACGTGGCCTGCATGCTGGACTCCCAGGGATCGGGTTTGCGGTCGAGTTCGGGCAGCGTGCTCTCCCGGCGCGACTCGGGATCCAGTGTGCGCAACAGGACGTCGTACGGGCCGCTGGTCACCGGTGGCCGTCCTTCCTCGTGGCGGACTCGGCTCGGTTCGGCGGCTGCTGCGCGGACCAGTCGACCTGGGGCAGCGCCACGCCGATCATCGTGTCCCGGGTGACGATGGCGGCCAGTTGCTCCTCGGTCCAGCCCTCGGTGCCCTCCGGGCGCATCGGCATCACCATGAACCGCGACTTCTGATTCGAATCGTGCACCCGGATCTCGACCTCGGGCGGGAAGTGCAAGCCGAATTCGGCGAGCACCTCGCGGGGCCAGCGCACCAGGCGCCGGCGGTAATTAGGGGTGCGATACCAGTCCGGCGACATCCCGAGTACCGGCCGCGGATAGCACGAACACAGGGTGCACACGATGACGTTGTGCACCTGAGGAGTGTTCTCCAGCACGTAGAAGTAGGTGTAGTCGCTCGGCGTCCCGGAGCCGGTCGGGTCGCGCCAGTCGATGCCGACCTCTTTGCACGTCTCGGTCCCGTCGGCGAGCAGGCGCGCCTTGAAGTCGGGGTCCGTCCACGCCTTCGCGACCAGTTTCGATCCGCCGTGCGGGCCGACGGATTCGGCCCACTCGGCGAACCTGCGGTGGTCTTCTCGGGAGAACAGCCCCTTTTCGATGGCGAGTTCCCGGATCGCCGTCTCGAGCACCTCGAACTCGCTGATCTGTTCGCTCGCCTGGATCGGCGCGTGCGCCTCGTGGTCGTGCGTCCGGCTCACCGGGCATCCTCCTCTGCGGGCTCGAGCCAGTGCTCGGAAACCTCCGTCTCCAAGGTGTCGGCGTCGAAGCCGGTGTATTTGGGCCACAAATCCTTCTGGCGGAACCGCACGACGTAGAACGGCTCGACGCGGCCGTCCTCGCGCCCCCACGCCTCGTCCTCCGGGATGATCCACTCCGGCCGGTGCTCGACGACGACGCCCGTGCGGCCGCGGGTGTAGGCCTGGGTGCGGGTGTGGAACATCGAGGTGGCCTCGCGGATCCGGACGCGATCGCCGATCCGGTACTTCCTCGTCATGCGCGCGCCTCCCGTCGGGCGCGTACTTCGTCCAGCTTGGCCGACAGTTCGTCCGGAGTGATCAGTCCCTTGGCGACCAAAGTCTTCGCCGCGACGGTCGCCCAGCGCGCGTAGTAGGGGAGACCGAAGTACAGCGTCGCGCCGAGGTCGTTCTCCGCTCGCCGGCGTTCCTCGGAGTTCCACACGCCACGCCAGCCGAGGCATTCGCACGTGACGTAGGTGCTCATTTCCCAGGGCTCCTCCTCCTTCTCCCGGTACTCGACCGGGATGTCCGGCTGGCCGCCCACGTCGTGCAGAACGTGCCGCAGTGCGGCGAACAATTCGTTCGAGATCTCGTAGGGCGAGTCCAGCGGTTCGCGGAACACCGGTGCGAGGTCCGCGACGCGGTGCTGCAGCTCGTCGAATCGGTTCGGTGCGCTCATGATGTCTCCGTAGTGACGGATCCGGTGGCCCCGGCGGGGCCGGTTGCAGAAGGCGTGCGCGCGAACGTCTTGATGTGACCCCGGTCACAAACATATGGTCCGGTTGCCCAGGGTACACGCCGAGATCGGTTTGCTGAAGGATGTCTGCGATGGTGTGCCGCAGTGCCGTTCGCGCCGGACGCCGCGCTGGGAATCGAGGGTGCCTGCCCCTTGACTGGGGAGGAAAGTGGAGGAGACTAGTAGATACACCGGAACACCGGTAGGTGTGTGCATTGCCCGCTGAGACGTCGGCAGGCAGTGAGAGCACCGATCCAGGATCCGGCTAGGCCCCCGGCAGCCAGTTGAAACACCGGAGTCACAGCGACGACTGAGGCTCACGGTTTCGACGAGACTACCGGGGACTGATCTGTGTAAGGGGACCTTTCACCTGGAACTCCAGGTTCGCGAGCGCCGCCGGAGCGGATGGCCGAATCGGCTCACCCGCACCGAATGCTGATGGTTGACTAGCCGTGTGCCGGCTGTCCGGCCGCACCTCGGCAACCGATGTCAGGAGGCACCCCGCAATGCCCACTCACGACGGAAGCTGGCCGCAGGGAACGCCGTGCTGGGTCGACAGTCAGGTCGACGACCCGGCGCGTGCCCGTGGGTTCTACGGCGAACTCTTCGGCTGGGAGATCGAGGACAGCCCGCCCGAGGCGGGTGGATATCTGATGGCCATGCGCCAAGGCCGCGCGGCCGCAGGCATCGGACCCAAGCCGGAGGGCATGCCGATGCCGTCGGTGTGGACCACCTACTTCGCCGCCGACAGCGCCGACGACATCGCGCGGAAGGTGAACGAAGCGGGCGGTTCGCTGATGATGAAACCGTTCGACGTGCTCGACGTCGGCCGCATGTTCGTCGCCGCCGACCCCACCGGCGCCGTCTTCGGGGTCTGGGAGTCCAAGGCGCACAGCGGCGCGGGCATCTACAACGAGCACGGCGCCTACTGCTGGAACGAACTGCACACCGGCGACTACAAGCAGGCGCAGCAGTTCTACGCCGACGTGTTCGGCTGGCACTACACCGAGATCGGCGACGGCGAGCGCTTCGTCTACTCGACCTTCAGCCGGACGCAGGACGGCGACGCCATCGGCGGCGTCAACGACTCGACGAAGATGCCGGGCGACGACCCGTCGTATTGGCTGACCTGGTTCCAAGTCGGCGACACCGACAACGCGCTCGCCAAGGCGCGCGATCTCGGCGCCACCGTCATGGCAGGCCCCGACGACAGCCCCTTCGGCCGCATGGGCATCGTCCAAGGCCCGCAGGGTGAGGTCTTCGGCGTCATCGACCCCACGACCACGGTCGGCGAACCCCCGGCCGGCGGCTGAGCCGAAGCGGCGCGCCCGGTCAGTCGGAGCGCGCCGCTCCCGGCGTGATCAGGCCGTGCTGGTGGGCGTAGACGACGGCGTGGATGCGATCGCGCACGCCGAGTTTGGCGAGGATGCGGGAGACGTGGGTTTTCACCGTCTCCTCGCCGACGCACAGCCGCGCGGCGATCTCGGCGTTGCTGCGCGCGTCGGCCAGCAGGAGCAGCACTTCCAGTTCGCGAGCGGTGAGCAGGCCGACTTCCGGCGGCGTGCGCGGCGGCGCGAGCGTGCTCGCGAAGCGGGCGACGAGGCGGCGGGTCATCGACGGATCGATCAGGGCGTCGCCGCGTGCCGCGATCCGGATGGCCGCGACCAGTTCTTCGGGGGGCAGGCTTTTCAGCAGGAACCCGCTCGCACCCGCCTGCAAGGCGCGATAGAGGTTGGCCTCACTGTCGTAAGTGGTGAGCACCAGGACGTGTGTTCCGCCCGCGGCGACGATCGCGGCGGTGGCGGCCAGCCCGTCCAGCTTGGGCATCCGGACGTCGAGGATCGCGACATCCGGTCGCAGCCGGGCGGTCTCGGCGACGGCGTCGCGGCCGTCGCCCACCTCGGCGACGCAGTCCAGGTCGGCCTGGCTGTCGACGACGGCGCGCAGACCGGAGCGGAACATGCTGTGGTCGTCGGCGATCAAGACGCGAATGGGCGAGTTCACGATCCTCCGATCGGCATCGAGACCGTGGTGCGCCAGTGCGTGGCGTCGCGGCCGTAGTCCAGTTCGCCGCCGAACAGCTCGGCGCGGCGGCGGATCCCGTTGAGCCCGCGCGGAACCGAGGTGTCGGCGATCGCCGGTTCGCGGGCGAGAGGATTGGTCGCGCGCAGCACCACCCGCTTCGGCAGGTACTCCACGTCCAATCGCGCGTGCGTGCCGTCTCCGTGCCGCAGCGCGTTGGTCAGCATCTCCTGCACGACGCGGTACAGGGTGAGGTTCAGTGAGTCCGGCAGCTCGATCGCGTCGCCGCGCACGGTCACCTCGACCTCCAGCCCGGCCGCGCGGACGTGCTCGATCAGCCCGTCGATGTCGGCGAGTCCCGGCTGGCGCTGCCCGTCGTCCTCGCGCCCGTGCAATAGATCGAGCTGGCGGCGCAGATCCACCATCGCGGCTCGGCTACTGGACTCCACGGCCGACAGCGATCGGGCGGCGGCCGTGTCGGCGGTGCCGCCCAGGGCCAGCCGCGCCGCGCCGGCGTGAATGCCGATCGCGCTGACGTGATGCGAGATCACGTCGTGCAGATCCCGCGCTATGGCGGCCCGTTCTTCGCTGACGGCCCGCTCCAACGCCGCCTGGTGCTCCTGGCGGCGCAATCGGGCACGCTGTTCCAGATCGGCGATGTAGGCGCCCCGTGCCGCGGTGTAGCGGCCGACCAGCCACGGTACGCAGCCCGCGGACACCGTGGCGGCCAGAAGAATTCTCCAGTCGTGCGCAGCGGCGCTGTCGGTGAGCAGGTGCGCCCCGGCTACCCCGGCGCACAGCAGCACCATGGTGAGCACCGAACCAGGGCCGGCCAGCCATGCCCCCGCGCGATACCCGGCCACCAGGAACCCCACGTCGGCGACTCGAATCGGGAATCCGTGCCGATGCAGCAGCAGCGCGGCCGACAGGCGCACGAGCACCTGCGTCACCGCGACCGCGCCCGCTGTCCGGGGTGGCAAGGCCAAGGCGAGATCGGCGGCGACGATCGCCGCGACAGCCGCGATCGTCTGCCACGGGGCTACGGCGAACACGCCGCTCAGCCCGAGCACCACCGCGTCGATCACGGCGGCCACCACCGCGACCAGCACCGACTGGCGGGCCAGTGACCTGCTCACATCCAACAGATGGTCACCGCCTCCGTCCGTGTCCGGTGCCGCGTCCCTGGGCATCCTAGCCATCCCGTGCGGCCTCGCCGGTCGACAACTCTGCACCGGCGGGCCGCGCTGCGCGTCCCCCGCACGGGGGATGCGGAATCCCTCGCCGGCGCGATGTCCGCACCCGCCCGCGTCCGTAGCGTCGAAGGTCGACGACGGACGGTGAAGGAGAACTGATGGGCCGTGTGGAGTTGTTGAGCTACGCCATTCCGGCGTTCGCGGTGCTCATGCTGGTGGAGTGGATCGCCTACCGGCGCGATCCGGACCGGCCGCAGACCAGCGGGTCGGTCCGCGACACCGCCTCCAACGTGGTGACGTTCACGCTGGGCAGGCTGACGAAGCCACTGCTGCAGTACGTGGTGCCGTTCTCGGCGGTGGTCGCTGCCGCGGCGATCACGCCGCTGCACCTGTCGCCGCGGTCGTGGTGGGTATGGCTGCTCGGCCTGGTCGTGACGGACCTGTGCTACTACTGGGCGCATCGCGCCGACCACCGGGTCCGGCTGATGTGGACCGCGCACAGCGTGCACCACTCCAGCCAGTACTTCAATCTCTCCACCGCGATCCGCCTGTCCTGGTTGCATCCGGTCGCGAGCCTGCTGCGCGGGCTGGCCTGGGTGCCCGCGGCGCTGCTCGGCTTCCCTGCGTGGATGATCTTCCTGCTCCAGGGAATCGGCCTGCTCTACCAGTTCCCGATCCACACCCAGCGCGTGCGGACGCTGCCGCGGCCGATCGAGTTCGTGTTCAACACACCGTCGCACCACCGTGTGCACCACGGCTCGAACCAGCCCTACATCGACAAGAACTACGGCGGCATCCTGATCATCTGGGATCGGCTGTTCGGCAGCTTCGCCGCCGAGACCGAACCGGTCCGCTACGGCCTCACCAAGAACATCGGCACCGACAACCCGCTGAAGGTGAACTATCACGAATTGGCCGCGCTGATCCGCGACGTGCGCGGCGCGAGCACGTGGCGCGGGCGGCTCGGGTACGTCTTCGGCCCGCCCGGCTGGACCGAGCATGCCGAGCCGGTGTCCGAACGAGCCGAGGGTCCGGTGCCGGGACGAGCCGAGGTCCCGGTGACAGAACGCGTCGGGCAGCTCACCTCCTGACCGCGACGGCGTCTCACGGCGCCGCTGGAACCCGTGTAACCCGAGGTGGCCGGGCGTCTCAGCGCGTCCGGCCATCCGGGTGCCCGGAGCATGCCTGCGGGCGCGGTCGTGCTCGAGGCCGTGCGCCCACGCGCTGATTCAGTGGTGCTCCGGGGAGGGCCGAGCGGCCGGCGAACAGCAGACAAGAATTCAGACGGAATCGAGATAGAACCGCAGGGCCACGATGCCGTCGCTGCCTGGCGCGAACTCCGCGACCGCTACCCCCGGTGCCCCGCCGACCCGCACACTCGCCGTGACCGTGCGGCCTGCGGCGATCACCTTGCTCCAGCGCATGCCTCGCACCCGGTTGGTGAATTCCTCCACCGATACCGGCGTTCCCGCGGGCAATTCGATGTCGGCCCGATGGCCGAGCAGCTCGCGTACCCGGCTCAGGTCGGTGCTCGCAGCCGCCGCGAAAAGCTTTGTCGTGGCGCGCTTTCCGCCGCGGCCCACGCCGCCGAGCGCCTGCAACATGCCGAGCGCCCCGCCGACGCCCTGGTTGGCGATCAGTTGCGGTCCGAGCTTCAGCGCGGCGGCGAGTCCGGGCAGCCCCGTGCGCAGCAGTTGCCAGATCATGCCCGCCAGCTCCCAGTGGGCGGCCAGGTGGGCGATCTTCCACGCCCCGTCCTGCTCCACCAGTCGGTAGCGCAGATGCATCGGGACCAGGACGGTGGCGCCGGTCGACATCGTGGTCGCGATGGTGAGGTCGCGCACCACCGTCGGGGGGTGGACCAGGTCGCGGTCCACCTGGAACGCGATCGTGTTCGGCCCGATGAAGGTGTCGTAGAAGCGTTCGATGGCCGCGCGGCCGACATGCGGGCGGGAGCCCACCGGGTCGTTGACCTCGCCGTCGGCGGTGAACAGGCCGACCCACGCGGACCTGTCGTGCGCGGCGACCGCGCGCGGTGACGCCTCGACGGCCGTCAGCAGCGCTGCGGCCGAAGGATCCAGCGGCATGGCAGTACCTCCGTTGACACGAGCCGGGACTCGACACATGGTAGAACAAGTTCTAGTTTTGGCGTCGCGTTCCGGTGTCGCACCGGTCGCTTCCGCACTGTGAAGGAACTCGATGGACTGGTACACCGGGAACACCGCCTACGACACCGTACTGACGATCGCCTTCGCATTCGCGGCGTTCGTGCTCGTCGGCGGCTTCTTCGCCCAGAGTCCCTACGGGCGCTTCGCCACCACCAAGGTCGGTTTCAACCTCAACCCCAAGCTGGGCTGGTGGTTGATGGAGATCCCGGCGACTGTGGTGTTCGCGGTCTGCTACCTCGCCGGTCCGAATCGTTTCGAGCCCACCTCGCTGGTGCTCGCGGCGATCTGGGTGCTGCACTACGGCAACCGCGGCTGGTTCTTCCCGCTGTCCATCCGGCAGGTGCCGGGCAAGCGGAGCAGTTTCAATATCTCGGTACTCGCCGCGGGCGTGTTCGTCACGGCGCTGCACGGCTACCTCAACGGCTCGTTCTTCAGCCACGACTACCTCGGTCAGTACGGTCCGGAATGGTTGACCGATCCGCGGTTCCTGCTCGGACTCGTCGTCTATCTGGGTGGGTTCGCGCTGCTGGCGCGCTCCGAATCGATCGTGCGCAACCTGCGGGACAAGGCGAATCCCGGCGCCGCCGAGTACCGCATCCCCTACGGAGGCGGCTTCCGCCTCGTCAGCAGCCCGGCCTATCTGGGCGAGTTGATCGCCTGGGCGGGCTTCGCGCTGGCGACGTGGTCGTTGGCCGGTGTGGTGATCTTCCTGATCACCGCGGGCAACCTGGTCCCGCGCGCTTTCGCTACGCACAAGTGGTACCGGGAGAAGTTCGCCGACTATCCGGCCGGGCGCAAGGCGTTGATTCCGTTCGTGGTCTGACCGTTGGGCGGTGCGGGCGCGCATCGCGTCGGGGTGCGGTCGCAGGTCATGGCGGATCTGCGCGGGTTGCCGCAGGTTGCCGCGGTGGTCGACCCGCTCGAGGGGCTGCGGGTCCGCCGCGTGGGCGAATCGACTCGGCTGCGGCCCGGCGCGCTCGTCCGGGTGGGCACGCTAACGAGCCATTGTATTGCATCGGACAGACTGGTTATAGGTCAATTCCTGCGGTTTTGCAGATTCTGCCTCAAGTAACGATGCATAAACGCTGCATCGAGTCGGTTTCGGGCTACAGTCGGGTCATGGGCATCGAGTACGCGAGCGTCATCGATCTTCCTCGGTCCGAGGTGTTCGCCTGGCACGCGCGTCCTGGCGCGCTGACCCGCCTGGCGCCGCCCTGGCAGCCGGTTTCGCCGCGCGCCGAATCGGACTCGCTCTCCGACGGGCAGGCGGTGCTCGGACTGCCCGGTGGTCTGCGCTGGGTGGCCAGGCACGATCCACAGGAGTACGACCCGCCGCGCCGTTTCGTCGACGCGGTCACGGTCGACGGCGTCGGCTCCTTGCCCGCCGGATTGCTGCCCTGGCGGCACACCCACGATTTCGAGGTGGTCGAGGAGAACCGCACCAGGGTGGTGGACCGGGTGGACGCGCCGGTGCCCGCCGCGGTGCTGCGCCCCATGTTCGCCTACCGTCACCGGCAGCTCACCGACGATCTGGCGGCCCACGCCCGGGCGGCGCGAGCGGGTTTCGTGGGCAGGACGGTCGCGGTGACCGGAGCGTCCGGCATGGTCGGTTCGGCGCTGGTCGCGTTCCTGACCACCGGGGGGCACCAGGTGGTGCGGCTGGTCCGGCACACGCCCCGTGCTGCGGACGAAAGGCGCTGGGACACCGACGATCCAGCGCCGGATCTGCTGGACGGCGTGGACGCGGTGGTGCATCTGGCCGGGGCGTCCATCGCGGGCCGGTTCACCGAGAAGCACAAGCGTGCGATCGCCGACAGCCGGATCGGGCCGACCCGGAAACTCGCCGAGGTGGCGGCCGGGGCGGCGGTTCCGGTCTTCGTCAGTGCCTCGGCGATCGGGTACTACGGCGCCGATCGCGGCGACGAGACGCTGACCGAGCAGTCGGAACGCGGTGACGGCTTCCTCGCCGACGTGGTCGACGGGTGGGAGGCGGCCACGGCTCCCGCTGCGGAATCGGGTGTGCGTGTGGTGCGTGTGCGCACCGGGATCGTGCAGTCCCCGCGCGGCGGTACCCTGCGGCTGCTACGCCCTCTGTTCACGGCCGGGCTGGGCGGACGCATCGGCGACGGTCGTCAGTGGCTGTCCTGGATCGGGATCGACGACCTGATCGATGTCTACCATCGGGCACTCTGGGACGCCGGGCTGTCGGGCGCGGTCAATGCCGTTGCGCCGCAACCGGTTCGCAATGCCGAATACACGAAGGTCCTCGCAGCTGTACTGCACCGGCCCGCACTGTTCCCGGTACCCGGGTTCGGTCCTGCGCTGCTCCTTGGCCGAGAAGGCAACCGGGAGGTGGCGTCCGCCTGCCAACGGGTCGTTCCCATGCGGCTGGCCGAGGCCGGGCATCGGTTCCGCGCGCAGACCTTGGAACCGGCGCTGCGGCATCTGCTCGGCAGGACCGCGCGTTGACGTCGGGCGTCGGCCGGAGTCAAACGATGCATCGATTGAGCATCGTTATTCGTCGAGCCACGGGCCGGTTCGGGACATCGTCAGTGCGGTTGCCCTCCTCGCGATAACCCCGCGTCGGGCGGCCGACGATGGGCGCGGCGGGGAAGGATTCGCACTGCGTCGGGTGCGGAGGCGGTCTACGGCGGTACGCGCCGCGGGAGCGGAACAGTTCAGACGAGCCGGTCGGCGGCGTCGACCAAGTTGTCGACGCGCTCCACGCCGTCGGGGAGGAAGACCGCCTCCCATCCCGGGCCGCCGACCAGAACGCGGGCGCCCGCGCCGAGGCACGCGCGCACCGCGGAGGTCAACGCGGTGGACTCCTGTTGCGACCACAGCAGCACGGCGGCGGGGCGGTCGAAACGGGCGAGGGTGTCGGCGAGCGCCGCGGCGGGGACGTCGGCGCCGAGCATCCGTGCGCCCGTGCCGCGTTCGGCGAGGGCCGCGCGCAGCACCTCGAGCGGCAGTGAATGCGTCTCGCCGCTGGTGCAGGCGAGCACCACCGGCACCGGGCCGTCGGCCATCGGCGGCGGGTGGGTCCGGTGCAGCACCGAGATGACGCACCAGGACAGCAAGTGCTCGACGTCGACACATCCCTCGCCGCCGAGCTGTCGATCGATGATGTCGGCGAAAGCAGGGCGGCACAGCAGGTTCCATGTGTCCACCACGCCGAACGCGCGGACGTGCGCGTCGAGCTGGCTCGACACCGAGCCGGTGTCCAGCGCGAAGGCCGCGGCCAGCAGTGATTCGCGCCGGCCGAGCGTGGGCGCGGGCCCGCGCACCGTCGCCGCCGCCCCTGCCGGGCTCGCGCCCGCGCGGATCAGGGTGAGCATCCGCTCCAGCATGGCGATGTCGGCCTCGGTGTACAGGCGGTGCTTGCCCGGGCGGTGTTGCGGCGGCCCGATGTCGTAACGACGGTTCCAGCTGCGCAGCGTCGCGGTCGGGATACCGAGACGTTCGGCGACCGCGCGCACCGTGTATCCGGCCGCATCGGACACGGGGACGGAACCGGCGGGCATCGCCCCATTCTGCCTGTCCCCGCCGACGGGATCCGCCCCGCCCGTGTGGTTGCGCGGTGTGATCGGTCCTGGCGGTTCCGGCACGGCCTCACCCCCTTCCGGTGAGGGCGGCGCACAGCAGACCCCGGCCCACCGTTGCCGGGATGGTCTCGGCGCACCGCGGTTGTCCGCGCGAGGCCCGCCCGGGCGCCACGGTGCCCCTGCGATCCGAGCCGATGCCGCGCGAGTTCACAGGCCCTACGGCCTCCCGCGTCGGGGCGGGTACGAGAGCCGGACCGGAAGCGGAATCGCGAAATCCGGCGATGCGGGCCGCGGCGCGGCGCGCGGTGTCGTCGTCCGTCCAGTCGGACAGCGCGGCGCGTCGGAGGGCGACCGCCAGCCCGTGATCGGCGGTCGCGAAGCCCGCGAGGCGGGGCGCTGGCACCCGGGTCATCGCTCTCTCCTGGAATCTCGGTTGCATCAATTATGCATCGTTATTGTGCTAGCGTGGTCAGCGTCGCCGATCATCGAGGAGTTAGCGTGAACCGTCGCAACCTGTTGCTTACGTCCACTCGCCTGCTCGCCGGGACGGTGTCGGCGCTGGCCGCGTCGGTGCTCGCGGCAGGCGGCGCCACCGCGGCGCCCAGCCCGGTCGCCGGGCCCGCGCCGGTGCCGAGTCTCGATCTGGACCGGTACCTGGGCACGTGGCGTCAGCTCGCCGCCGTGCCGCAGTTCTTCAACCTGGCCTGCGCGCGCGACACGCAGGCGAACTACTCGCTCGACCCACAGGGCAATATCGCGGTGCGCAACACCTGCACCACGTGGGCGAACACGCGCAACGAGATCAACGGCACGGCGACGGTCACCGACCAGGAGACCAAGGCGCAGCTGCACGTCAGCTTCCCCGGCGTGCCGACCCAGGACCGCCTGGAGGGGGCGACGAACTACATCGTCACCGCGCTCGGCCCGGACTATTCGTGGGCGCTGGTCACCGACCCGAGCCGGATATCCGGGTTCGTCCTTGCCCGCGCGGCGGCGCTGGACGCGGACACCTGGCAGCAGGTGCGCGCGGCGATCGCCGCGGCCGGTCAGAACTCGTGCCTGTATCTGACCTCCCCGACGACGGGCGGTGACTCGCGCATCGTCCCGCTCTGCGCGGGGTGATCGGCATGCTCGGCGCTCGTGAGGGTCGCGTCGTCGGCGGTGTGGCTGAGCCGCCCGATACCGCCCCGGCGCGGCCCTTATGGGCGCCGAGTATCCGCTGCCGCTCAGGCGAGGGGGAGCGCTGCCGATGAACAGCGTTGCCGCACAGGGGGACCGCGTCCGATGACCGTCACGATCGCTTTGTTCACCCGCGACCTGAGGGTGTGGGACAACCCGGTGCTCACCGCGGCACACCGGGAAGGTGCGGCGGTGGTGCCGCTGTTCGTCCTCGACGACGCCATACTCTCGGGCCGCTTCGCCGCGCCGAACCGCGCCCGGTTCCTGTCCGCGGCGCTCACCGAGCTGGACGACGAATTGCGCGCCATCGGCGGCAGCCTGGTCCTGCGCCGCGGCGACGTGGCCACGGAGGTCGACCGCGTCGCCGCGCAGGTCCACGCCGAGAGCGTGCACGTGGCCGCGGACGTCAGCGGCTACAGCCGCCATCGCGAACGCGCTCTGCGCGAGCGTCTCGCGCGCCGCGACTGTCTGCTGCACAGGCATCCCGCCACCATTACCGCCGTCGCCCCGGAGTCGCTGCTTCCCGCCACCGGGCGCGATCACTTCGCGATCTTCGGCCCGTACTTCCGGCGCTGGTGCGAGGCGCCGCAACGCAAGCCGCTCAGCAAGCCGCGCGACCTCACGGTGCCCCGGGTGCCGAGCTTGCCGCTGCCGGACGCGGGTGACCTGTGCGCGGGTCCGGCCTCGCCGCGGCTGGCCGTCGGCGGTGAGACCACGGGACGGAAGATCTTGCGCGACTGGCTGTCCGGGCCGGTCGAGAACTACGCGCGCGACAACGACGATCTCGCCGCCGACGCCACCTCGAGGCTGTCGCCGTATCTGCATTTCGGCTGCGTGTCCCCGGTGGAGCTGGTGCATCGGGTGGACATGTCCACCGAGGGCGGGCACGCGTTCGCCCGGCAGCTGGCCTGGCGCGACTTCCACCACCAGCTGCTGGCCGCCCGCCCGTCCGCGGCCTGGTCGGACTACCATGAGCGCGCGGTCCGCTGGCGCGACGACCCGCAGGCCGTGGACGCCTGGCGCGAGGGGCGCACCGGGCACCCGATCGTGGACGCCGGGATGCGGCAGTTGCGCGCGGAGGGCTGGATGCACAACCGGGCGCGGTTGATCACCGGCAGCTTCCTGACCAAGTCGCTGCGCGTCGACTGGCGGGTCGGGGCGGAGCACTTCCTGCGCTGGCTGGTCGACGGCGACCTGGCGAACAACCAGCTCAACTGGCAGTGGGTGGCCGGCACCGGCACCGACACCAGGCCGAACCGGGTGCTCAACCCGCTGCGCCAAGCCGAACGCTACGACCCGGATGGCGCGTACGTGCGGCGCTGGGTGCCCGAACTGGCGCACCTGCCCGGCGCGCGCATCCATCGGCCGTGGCGCGCAGGCGTCGATCCGGCGGACTATCCGGCGCCGATCATCGATTTCGTCGGAATGTAGTGTCCCCGAAGCGGATCATCGGGGTAGCTCGCTCGGCTGGTTCGCGACGGTCGCAGGCACGGCGTCGGCGACCTCCTCGAAGGCTCGCACCACGTTCTCCAGTTCGTCGCTGACGTCCCGCATCCCGGCCACCGCCGAGAGGTCGTCGGTGTCGAAGTACCACCGCGCGAACAGGCGGCGGAAAGCGTCGTCGGCGTCGTCCGCCAGCCCGAGGATCTCGGCGCGATACCACGCGGCCCAGGTGGGGTCGAACGGCGCCGCGAACAGTCCGGCGGTGTGCCGCCCGCATTCCTCGACGATGCCGATGACCTCCGCGAGTTCCTCCGCCGGCGACGTGACGCGGTGCCGGTTCGCGCGCTCGGCCGTCGTCCGGAGGTGGATGAGGACACCGTGCAGGGACCGGCCGAGGTGGCGGCGGTCTGCCGGGGCCGCACGCACCATGTCGTCGCTTCGATCGGCGAGTATCGCGATGCCCGCGTGCACCGCGGCGTGATCGGCGGGGACCAGACGGAGCCTGCCGAGTATCGCCGTGGCTTGCCCCACGGTGTTCACCACATCCCGGAAACAGTCGTGCTGGTCTGGGGCCAACGGGTGCGACGACGACACAGATGCTCCTGACGATGGATGGAATTGTCCGGTTGGTGCGGTATTCCGCGTTCACGGCCGCGACCGGTGCCGCGACACAGATGATTCGAAGAGACGGGCCTCGCGGATCAACCCTTCTCGACAGCCTTCCGCCGCGACTCCGGTGCACGAATCATGCTCCGGCGGGCCGGCCGTACGGCGCGGACGGGCGGTCGGAACCCGGCGATACCGGCCCGAGCTTCCGAATCCCGTTTGTCCGCGCTTGAATTGAGGGGTCGAGGATTCACCATGCCCGAGGAAAGGGGCCTGTCATGGGCACCGTCGAAATCGCCATTACCATCGGCCGCATCGTGGACACCCTGCAGAAAGCGCTGATTCTGCTCATTCTCTGAGCGCATCGTGATTCCCGGGTGAGCGAACCAGGATCGCCCGGGCACCCACGAAGCGGCCGCCCGGTCGATCAGTCGTCGTACACCGGCCGGTGCAAACCCATGCGTCGGCCACATGCACGTAGTCACGAACGCGGGTGCCGTCCGGCGTCGGATAGTCGATGCCCAGGGCGGGACGGAATCACGCTGTCCCGCCGCGGCTTGCAGCAGGATCGGGCTCAGGTGCGACTCCGGGTCGTGCCTGAGCCCAGCCGCACCCCGCGGGCGACGACGGCTGCCGAGGTAGCCGGTGACAGGGTCGATTACCTCGCAGGTAATCGACCTGACGGCATTCGTCGGTCAGGCTCGGGACATGGTGACCAACAGCATGCGGAAATCCCGCTCTCCACTGGCCGGCGCGCTGCGCGGTCTGGCGCTCGGCCGGGTCGCGCTGGGGTCGGCCGCCCTCCTGGCCCCGGCGATGCTGACCAAGGCGCTCGGCGTGCGCCCCACGCCCGAGCTCGACTACATGACCCGTATCTTCGGTGCGCGAGCGATCGCGCTCGGCCTCGGATATCTGACCGCGCCCGTCGAAGAATTGCCCCGCTGGCAGCGCCTCGCGTTGCTGGTGGACATCGTCGACACGACGCACGGCGGGGTGCGCGTGCTGCGCGGTGACGTGCCGCGACCGACCGCCGTCGCGTTGGTCACGCTGACCGGCGGCTACATGCTCGTCGGTGCGACCCGCCTGGCCAGGGACCTGCGCTGAGAATCTTTGGCACACTGGGGCGATGGCGACCGTTGTGGCATTCCACGCGCATCCGGACGACGAGACACTGCTGACCGGGGGAACGCTGGCCGAGTTGTCGGCCGCCGGGCACCGAACCGTCATCGTGGTGGCCACCGACGGTCACATGGCCGATCTGGGCGGGCGCGAAGCGCTGCGGCTGCGCGAGCTGGCGGCCAGCGCCGCGGCCCTCGGCGTGCACCGGGTGGCGCATCTCGGCTACGCCGACAGCGGACACGGCGCCGTACTGTACGCGGACCCGCCGGACCGGACGAGGTTCGTCCGTGCGGATTCCGCGGAGGCGGCCGAGCGGTTGGCCGCGATCCTCCGCGACGAGAACGCCGACATCCTGCTCAGCTACGACCGCAACGGCGGGTACGGGCACCGCGACCACGTCCGCGTGCACGAGGTGGGCAAGCGCGCGGCCGAACTCGCCGGTGTCTCCCGCGTGCTCGACGCCACCCTGCCGCGCGAGGGTTTCGCACGCCTGGCCCGTTTCCTCGGCCGGTTGCCGATCTCGTTCCGCTACGATCCAGCTATCCTCGCCTCGGTCTTCAGCCCGCGCTCGGAGATCACGCACCGCATCGATGTCGGCGCGCACGCCGCGCGGCGCAGAGCCGCCTTGAGCGCCCACCGCTCGATCATCGAGGGCTCCAGCCGGTTCGCCACCATCGCCGGTGTCCTGCTCCGCCTGCCCGTTCCCGTGCTCGGCCGGGTCCTGCGCTGGGAATGGTTCGCCGAGGAAGGCGCGGTTCGCGGCACCGACGCACCGCTCACCGACCTCTTCGAACCGGCGCCGCGCTGAACGCGTCCGTCCGCGCCGCTGCGTCCGCCGCTTGGGCGAGCGGATTCGCGGACGGGCGTCGCGGTCAGTCGCGCGGGGACAGCAGTGCGGTGGCTGCCGATTCGGCGACCGTGCGGGTGAGTTCCGGAACCTTGTCGCGATCGCCGTCCAGGATCAGCAGCCAGGCGAAGATCGGGCCGAGCAGCAGGGCGTGCACCGTGGCCGGGTCGGGTGGCGCGGCCAGTTCGCCGCGGCCGACGGCGCGGTCGAGCACTTCGATCACGGCCTGTCGTTCCCGTTCGAGGAAGGTCTCGGTGAAGCGGGTGCTCAGCGCGGGATCGGCGTAGATGTCGGCCAGCAGACCGGCGAGCACGTCGGTCGGCGCGCTGCCCAGTTGGTCGGCGATGGTCCGGGTGAGGGCGGCCAGGTCCGCGCGCAGGGATCCGGCGTCCGGCGGCGGCTGCTCCCGCATGTCGTGCACGGTGGCCGCGAAGATCATCTCTTGCTTCGTCGCGTAGCGCCGGTAGATCGCGGCCTTGCCGATTCCGCCGTGCGCCGCCACGGCGTCGACCGTCAGCCCGGCGTAACCGCGCTCGGCCAGGAGTTCTCGCGTGGCGCGGACGATAGCGAGATCGACCTCACTGTTGCGCGGACGTCCTTGCCCTTGTTTCGGTTTCGGCACGCTCCTAGTATACGGAACTGACAGTATCGGAACTGTCAGTTCCGTAATGGAGGGTGGATTCCAATGATCAAGTGGGCAGGACGTCTCCTGGTGTTTCTCGGACTCGGGCACACACTCGGCAGTTATGTACTGGTGGCTCCCGACCATGCCGACTCATGGTTCGGCGCGAAGCTGTGGAGCCCCGAGGAGGGGATCAGCGAGATGAGCCCGGCTATGGCGTCGTTCTGGCTGACCACCGGCAGCTTCGGTGTGCCGTTGGCCCTGATCGGCGTGCTCGTGCTGTGGCTGGATCGACGGGGCATCGTGCCGCCGTCGTTCGTGGCGTGGACGCTGGGCATCTGGTCCGTGGTCGCCGGCGTCATCCTCGAGCCCGCCCCGTGGGCGCTGGCCTGGATCGCGGTCGGGCTGCTCGCGGTAGGCGCGCGGCGTGCCGGGCAGGCCGAGCCCGCCTCCCGGTTCGCGGCCGCGCCGAGGTGAGCACTCGGCACGCGCCGCGAGCGGGCAGGCGGCATGCCGCTTCGGTTCACCGCGATCTGGCCGGCTGATCCGTGGTCGGCGCGGCGGACGGCTCGCGGGGCAGCACCACCGTGAAGGTGCTGCCTCGGCCCGGTTCGCTCTGCACCGAGACCCGTCCGCCGTGCGCGGTGACCAGGGCTTGGACGATGGCCAGGCCGAGCCCGGTGCCGCCACTGCCGCGGGTGCGCGAGGCGTCCGCGCGGTAGAACCGCTCGAACACGCGGGTGGTGGCTTCGGGTGGAAGTCCGGGACCTGCGTCGATGACGTCGATGCGGACGCGGTCGGGGGCGGGCGTGAGCCGCACCGCGACCGCCGCTTCGCGCGGGGTGTGGGTGAGGGCGTTGCCGAGCAGGTTGGTCAGCACCTGGCGCAGGCGGGCCTGGTCACCGATGACATCCATGGTTCCTTCGCCGTCGCCGATCGCCAGCGTGATCGGGCGGTCCGGCGCATCCGGTGACGGCTTCTGGCGGGCGGCGACGGCCCGGGCGTTGTGCACGGCGTCGCCCGCCAGCGCGAGCAGGTCGACGGACTTACGCTCCAGCGGGCGTTTCTCGTCCAGCCGCGCCAGCAACAGCAGATCCTCGACGAGCAGACCCATCCGCTCCGCCTCGGCCTCGATCCGGCCGACCACCATCCCGGCGTCGGTACTGGCGCCCTGCCGGTACAACTCGGCGAACCCGCGAATCGTGGTCAGTGGCGTGCGCAGTTCGTGGCTCGCGTCGGCGACGAAGCGGCGCATCCGCGCCTCCGAGCGCCGGGCCGCCTCCTCCGACGCCTCGGTGGCGGCCACGCCGTGCTGGATCCGCGCGAGCATCTCGTTCAGTGACCGCGCCAGATGGTCCACCTCGGTGTCCACGCCGCGCACCGGCACCCGCCGGTGCAGGTCACCGCCCGCGATCGCCGCCGCCGTCTGCTCCACCTCGCGCAGCGGCCGCAGGCTGCGCCGGATCACCAGGTAGCCGACGGCGCCCAGGGCCAGCAGAGCCGCTGCCCCCGTGCCGATTTCGAAGAAGATCAACCGGGAGACCGTCTCCTGGTTGTCGGTCAGGGGCAGGCCGATGGTGGTGGATCCGTACTGGTTGGTGGTGGTCAGCACCCGCCAATCCATCGAAGAACCATCCGAGGACGGCACCGTCTTCGGCGTGCCCGCGGTCGTGCCGCCGAGATCGGGAGATCCGGTGCCGTTGCCGCCCGGTAGGTCTTGATACACCTGCCCGTCGGCGCCTGTGCGCAGTTCGAAGAACCGCCGCGGCTGTTCGCCCGCCGACCTCGGCGGCACGGGCGCGGCGGGCAGGTCGGCCGGAATCCACTGCGCGCGACCGTCGCTGGTGATCACCTGGCGCATCGGACGCGGCTGCGCCCAGGACCGCGCCGCGTCGTAGAGCTGTTCGTCGGTGCGCTGCGTCAGCGACCGACTCAGCGCCGATGTCACCGCCGCGCCCGACGCGAACAGCGCCGTCGCCGTCAGCAACAGCAACACGATCACCAGCCCCACCCGCAGCGGGACCGCCGATATCCGCCGCGCTGGTCTCGCCCGCGCGCTCACGTCCGGCTCGGCTGGGATTCGCGACTGGTCATGAGCCCATGATCGCGGCGCAAGCGCCGAGCAATCTGCGAGCAAGCTGGGAGTTTCCTGTGCGGGTCAGCTGCGGCGAATGCGCAGGATGTTGTCTTTCCGGGTGCCGGGCTGCCCCTCGGGGCCGGGGTGCTCGCGCTCGACGACCTCGTCCACCTCCACCCGCCATACGGCCGGGTCCAGAGCCAGGCCCGCGCGCACCTCGGCCGTGGTCGGGAAGTGCACGTCGGCGGGTGGCTCCAGCACCCAGCTGGGCCATTCCGCGTGCCCGACGATCAGCAGCAGCCCGCCGGGCGCCACCGCCTCGGCGGCCCGTCGGAGAATGCGCATCCGTTCGCCGTCCTGGGCGAGCGGCGAATGCAGGTACTGCGCCGTGACGAGGTCGAACCGTCCGTCCGGGAAGGTGTGGTCGAGATCGTGCCGCTGCCAATCGATTTCGCCGGCGAGTTCGTGCCGTGCCGCCTGGGCCTTGGCGCGGGCCAGCGCCGTCTCCGACACGTCCACGGCGGTGACGCGCCAGCCGCGCTCGGCCAGCCAGATCGCGTCGGCTCCCTCGGCGCAGCCCAGATCCAGCGCCGACCCTGCGGCGACCGATTCGATCTCTCGCACCAGCAAGAAGTTCGGCCGTCCCGACCAGATCTGCTCGCGCTCCCGGTAGAAGGTCTCCCAGTACTCGACCGTCGTCGGCGTCGTCCGGTCCGCGTGCTCGTGGTGTGTCGCGCTCATGCGTCCCACCATCCTTGGGGGCGGCCGGATCGGCAAATATTGTTGCTGCTTCGGCAACCTACCCGCGCGCCGGCCGTCGCCGCCCGGCGGGCGCATGTCCGTGCCGCTCGCTCGGGACCGGCGACCGCCCGCAGGTCAACACTCTTCGAGCGGGTCGCGCAGGATCATGCCCTCGGCCGCACGGAGGCGGGTGGTCATCGTCGTCAGCAGATCGACGGAATCCTCGGAGAGGCCGATGGCCGTGTGCAAGAGCCTGCGCAGGCGCGGGCTGGTGAGCCGTTCGGCCACGGCGCTGTCGTGGTCGGTGGGTTCGGCGTCGAGCTGTCGGTCGAGATTCACGGAAAGGTACTCACAATCGGTCATCGGGCCCCCAGGAACCATTGTGGATGCGCCGGACCGTGCCAGGAACGATGCGTAGGCA
Source organism: Nocardia gipuzkoensis (assembly GCF_021183645.1). Taxonomy (NCBI): domain Bacteria; kingdom Bacillati; phylum Actinomycetota; class Actinomycetes; order Mycobacteriales; family Nocardiaceae; genus Nocardia; species Nocardia gipuzkoensis. Next base: position 4,566,588 of record NZ_CP089225.1, read on the forward strand.
CGGGCAGGGTCGTTCCGGGCGCAGCGTACATCGCACTCATTTGGTCGCTGGACCGGGTCGGAATTGTCGCATGTGGTCTCCCTGCCGCAGTCGGGTCGGTTCGCCCGTGCCGCGACCGTGCCCGCTCCGGTGCCGGGACCGGACTCATTGTTCCACTGCCCCAGGATATTTCGGCAAAGCGTCGCGTCGGCGCAGGCTGCGCGGGTGTCGCGCACCGGCGGCCGAGCCGGAGTGCGTCAGCCCGTAACGGGTTCCCACTCCTGGGAAACCGCCGGTGGGTGAGGCGGCCGCTGAAAATCGGGAGCTCACTCGGTGCGCCCGTGACACGATGGGTGGCGGCCGAAGCAGGTACCGACAGGGAAGGGCCCGCCATGGGGAATCTGGACGACAGGGTAGCGGTGATCACCGGCGGCGCCCGCGGACAGGGCCGCGCGCACGCCCTGGCTCTGGCGAACGCGGGCGCGAACATCGTCGTGTGCGATATCGCCGCCCCGCTGTCCGGCCTGCCCTACCAGCTGAGCACTCCGGACGACCTGGCCGAGACCGCCGCCCTGGTCGAGCGGGCGGGCCGCCGCTGCGTCGCCCTGCAGGCCGACGTGCGCAGCCTGGAACAGATGCGGACGGTCGCCGACCGCGCGATCGAGGAATTCGGTCGCATCGACATCCTGATCGCCAACGCGGGCATCGCGTCCAACTCACCCGTCGCCGAGATGGACGAGCAGTTGTGGCGGGACATGATCGACACCAACCTGAACGGCGTGTTCCACAGCTTCCGCGCGGTGGTCCCGCACATGATCGAGCGCCGCTGGGGCCGCGTGGTGGCCACCTCGTCCATCGTGGCGAAGATGGGCGTGCGCAACGCGGCGCACTACGCGGCGAGCAAATGGGGCGTGCTCGGACTGGTGAAATCGCTGTCGCTGGAGGTGGCGGAGTACGGCATCACGGTCAACGCCCTGCTGCCCTCCGGCGTCGACACCGACATGATCCAGAACCCGGCGACGTGGCGGCTCATGGTGCCGGACAAGGAGAACCCCTCCAAGGAGGACTGGATGGCGATCATCGAGTCCGGTCCGCCCAACGGTGATTTGATCCAGCCCGCCGAGGTGGCCGAGGCGACGCTGCTACTGGTCTCCGAACACGGCCGCCACTTCAACGGGGAGGCGATCACCATCTCCTGCGGCGGGAGCGCGAGTACCTCCTAGCGGCTGGAAACGGCGGGGGGCGAACGCAGTTCGCGCCTGTACAGACCTCGCGCACCGTGCTTCACTGGAAGCACAAGGTCTGTGCAGTGCCAGCTTCCGGCCAGGAGTGAGCGCATGTCCCGACACACCGAACGGACTGACCCGCTTCGCTTTTCGGTGTGCCGCCCGCGCCACGACGTCACCATGCTGATGGTCGCGGGCGAAATCGATGCCGCGACCGCGCCCCGGTTCCGTGCCGAGCTGGCGTGCGCCTTCCTCCGCCGCGCGGCCACGCTCGTGCTCGACCTCTCACCGGTCACCTTCCTCGCCGCGGCGGGACTGAGCGTCTTGGTCGAGGCGCAGACCGAAGCGACGCGCTCGCGCCACCGGATCGTGCTGATCACCACGGTGCGGCCGGTCGACCGGGCCATCGAGATCACCGGCCTGGCCGACCGGTTCCATCGGGTCGCCTCGCTCGATGCCGCTCTCGTGGACCTCTCGCCCGGCTACGACGAGACCGCCTGACCGGCGCAAACGCGCTCGGCGGCCCGAGTGGGGCCGCCGAACGCGTATTTCATCGCCGAGCCGAGACCGGCGCCCGCCTGTCGAGCGTCAGTGGCGGCGCGACTCGATCGCCTCGCGGGCTGCCTGCGCCTTCCGCGCACCCCGCTCGCGGGCCAGCTGCGCTGTGTGCGCACTGCGTTCCCGCGCGGCATCGGCGATCTCCGGTCCGCGCTCCTTGGCGAGTTCCGCCCATTCGGCGCTGCGTTCTTTGGCGATCTCGGCCCATGTGCCGCCGCGCTGCTTGGCGAGATCAGCGAGACGAACACCCCGTTCCTTGGCGATCTCCGCCCATTCGGCCCCCCGCTCCTTGGCGATCTCGGCCCATTCCGCGCCGTGCTCTTTGGCGAACTCGGCCCAGTCGGTGCCGCGATCTTTGGCTACCTCGGCCCACTCCGACCCGTGCACCTTGGCGGTCTCCGCGAGATCGCTGCCGTGTTCCTTGGCCGCTTCCGCCCACTCCGGTCCGTGCCGCTGCGCCGTTTCGGCCAGTTCCGCGCCCTTGCTCGCGGCGACCGCGCCCAGCGCCCGCGCCCGTTCCGCGGCCTCGTGCGCGTGCTTGCGCAGTGCCGCGCCGGTCGTGGTATCCGAGGCCGCGCCGAACGGCAGTGCGGCGGTGACCGCGGCAGCGGCGTCACGCGCGGCCCTGCGGCCGCGCCAGCCCAGCGACGGCTTGCCCTCGGTATCGGCCGCGGCGATCATCAGCCCGCCCAGCAGTCCGAGGTCCTTGAGGAACGCGGTCCGCTTCGCCGACTTCCGCGCCGGGTCCTGCTCGTTCCAGAAATCCTGCTCGGTGACGGCCGCGGGCACCACGGTCGCGGCGAGCACCAGGGCGGCCAAGCGCGGCGCCTTGCCCAGTGCCAGCAGGACGCCGCCGCTCACCTGCGCGAGCGCGTTGACTTGCACGACGGTCGTCGGATTGGATGGCAACTTTGTGGCAATCTCTTCGGGGAGCTGCCGCTGTCCCCGTTCGAGCAGTGCGTTCGCCGCCTTGACCCGCTCGTCCGGGCGCCGCAGCGTATCGACCCCGTCTACGACGAACGCGGTGGCCAGCAGCGGCCGGGCGAGTCGGCGCAATAACATGACAGAACCCCTTCCCTTGATGTCGTCACGATTCGGATTCCCGCGCGATTCGTGACCAAACAAGCCGGTCCGCCGCCGTGTGAAGGCCGCCTCATCCGGGTAACAGCAATTCGAGGGAGATCGATCCAGCAGGAGAGGCGCCGTGGCGCACGCTCCCGCCTCCCGCCCCTGCTTCGCCGGAAGGTATCTGCTGTGAACACCCATACGGCCACAACGGCTTTCGAGGCCGTCGTCGCCGCGTTGCCCGCTGCGCCGAGGTGCACGTTCCGCTTCGACTCCGTGCCGTGTCGACATCGCGCGGAATGGTTCATCCGTAAACGGTCCTGCTGCCACCCGGCCGGTGTGGATTTCTTGTGCGAGACCTGCCATACCCGCATCCACTGGATGCTCGACATGGGCATAGCGTTCGAATGCACCGGCTGCGGCGTGCGCTCCGCCAGTTTCCCGGAACTCTGCCCGACCGCGGCTCCCCTGTGAGCGGGATTCAGCAGCCGTCGGCGCGCTTCCGGGTGGGCGCCTCGATCGCGGCGAGGAAGCCGGTGATGATCGAAGTAACCTGGTCGGGGGCCTCCACCATCGGAAGGTGACCGCAGTCGGGTAGTTCCACCGCGGTGTGCGGGCGCAGCTTGCGGTTGAGCCGCCCACCCGCTTTCGCCGACAGGATGCGATTGCGCCGTCCCCAGATCGTGCAGATCGGCGGGAAGCCGGCAGGCGGATCGAACGTGTCCAACGCGCGGTAGGACGGGAAATCCTGCACCAGGCCGTGCAGGGCATGCAGCCTGCCCCGATCGGTCCAGTGCGCCCGCACGCGCGGCTCGTGCTGGTTGCGCTGGTCTCGGCCGCGGGGACCGAGCTGGTTGCCGAGGATCAGCGAGACGATCGGGCTCGGCAAGCTGATCCGGCGCGCCAGCGGCGCCAGCGGCAGCCGCGCGTCCAGCCAGGCCAAACCCGCCGACCGGCCCGAACTCACGGTGTCGGAGGTGAGCGGATTGACCAGCACGAGCGCATGCACCCGCCCCGGATGGCCCATGGTGTAGCGCAGCGAGGTGGCGCTTCCGAGGCAGTTGCCGATCAGCACCACGTCGGTCAGGCGGTGGGCGTCCAGGAACTCCGTGAGCATGTCGACGTAGTCGGTGAGCCGGTAACCCGTGGCGGGCTGGTCGGACTGACCGTAGCCGGGAAGATCGAGCGCGAAGACCTCGTGCTCGTCCCGCAGGGCTGCGACCTGGTCGTCCCAGATCCGCCGTTGCGTGCCCGCGTTGTGCAGGAAGACAACCGGCGACCCGCTGCCCGTGCGGTCGAAGACGACGGCCCTGCCCCGATGTGCGAAAACGTCCACGCCGACTCCCTACGGACTGCGGGCGGACGAGCCGCCGCATCTTCGCGATTCTACGTGGCGGGAGCGGCCGAGCAGGGCACTCGGGTCACCGGATGGCGGTCGACGCGCGGAGGAACCGGCCGGTCCGGCGGGTGCCGAGTACCGGAGCGGGAGCGCCCTCGCCGAAGACCGGCACGCCGCCGACGAACACCGCGCTCACCGTGTCGTCGTTGCGGTTCACCATGCGCGGCAGGTTGTCGAACGGGCCGATCGGGGATTCGCGGTAGGCGTCGAGCGAATCGTCCAGGCGGTCCGGGTCGAGGATGACGACGTCGGCTCGGTCGCCCACCCGCAGGTGCCCGGCGTCCAGGCCGTACCAGTCCGCGAGTTCGCCGGTGAGCCGGTGCACCGCCCGTTCCACGGACAGGAACGGGCGCCCCGCTTCGGCGGCGTCGCGCACTCGGCGCAGGAAACGCAGCCCGAAGTTGTAGAACGCCATGTTGCGCAGATGCGCACCCGCGTCGGAGAAGCCCAGTTGCACGCCGGGGTCGGCGGCGAGCCGATCGAGCACTTCCGGTCGATGGTTGGAGATCGTGGTGCGCCAGCGGACCTTGTTGCCGTGCTCCACCACGAGGTCGAGGAAGGCGTCCACCGGGTGCAGGCCGCCGCGGTCGGAGCCCACCTGGCCGAAGGACTTGCCGATCACCGCCGGGTCGGGGCATTCGACGATCTGCGCGTCGAAGAAGTCGCGGTGCCACACCCTCGGGCCGAATTTCTTGTCGTAATCCGCGCGGAAACGGCGTCGATAGTCCTCGTCGCGCAGCAGTTCCCGTCGTCGGTCCACCTGGTCGGCCAGGTGCAACGCTTCGGCGCCGGAACCGAACTCCTCGAACACCACCAGGTCGATGCCGTCGGCGTAGACCTCGAAGGGCACCGGAAGGTGCTGCCAGCGGAAGTTGCCACCCAGCGCGTTCAGCACCCGCGCGATCAGCGGAAACAGGTGCACCACGCCGGGAATCGCCTTGATGTCGGCGGCCGAGAGCAGACTGACCTTCAGCGGCCTGCGCAGCAGGCCGAGGCTGCTCGCCGCCATGGTGACCAGGCTGTGCGGCCGGGATACGTCGGGTCCGCCCTGCAGCGCCCCGCCGCGCCGGCGCAGAACGGCGTTGAGCCTGCGCCGCTCCCGGATGGTCGCGTAGGTGGAGGGCAGCGTGCGCGAGCGGCACACTTCGCCGTCGAGTTTGTCGAACATCAGTTGCTGGGAGGACATTCCGACGAACCCGGCGTCCAGCGCCTCGGTCAGCTTCGCCTCCATCCCGGCCAGCTCGGCGGCATCGGGCCGGACGTCCTTGCGGGTCGCGCGCTCCAATCCCAGCTCGGCCGCACGGATATCCGAATGCCCGATGAAGGCGGCGACGTTCGGACCCAACGGCAGTCGTTCCAGCGCGGCCGCGTACTCGTGCGCCGAGCGCCAGGTCTTGTGCTCCTCGACCGCCGCGACGACGTGCTTGCGCGGAATCGCCTCGACCCGCGCGAACAGGTCGCCCGCGTCGGAGGCGTCGACGTGGACGGTGGACAGCGAGCAGGAGCCCAGCAACACCGTGGTGATGCCGTGGCGCACCGATTCGGTCAGCGCGGGATGCTGCAACACCTCCACGTCGTAGTGGGTGTGGATGTCGAGCATGCCGGGCATCACCCACTTCCCGGTGGCGTCCACGATGTTCGGACAGGCCGGATCCTCGATCGGGTCGGCCGAGACGGTCGCGATCCGCCCGTCGTGGATGCCGAGGTGCCTGATCGCCGAAGGAGCGCCGGTGCCGTCGAACCAGCGGCCGTTGGCGATGATGGTGTCGTACATGGATCTACACCTCGAGATCGGTGCGCACGACCTTGCCGGTCGCATTGCGCGGGAGTGCGGTGGTGGCCAGGCGCCAGCGGGCGGGCACTTTGTAGTAGGCGAGCCGTTCGGCGGCGAACGCGCGCAGTTCGTCTTCGGTGGTCGCCGTGGTGTCGTCGACCACGACCAAGGCGGCGACCTGCTGACCGAGGTCGGCGTCGGGCACGCCGACCACCGCGCATTCGCGCACCGCCGGATGCTCCTCGAGGCACTGCTCGATCTCCGTGGGATACACGTTCTCCCCGCCGCGCAGGATGAGATCCGAACGGCGCCCGGACAGACGCAGCCTGCCGTCCTCCAGGACCCCGATATCGCCGGTGCGCAGCCAGCGGTCCGGCGTGATCGCCGCGGCGGTCGCCGCCTCGTCCTGCCAGTACCCCAGCATCACGTAGGGGCTGCGCACCCAGATCTCGCCTTCGGTGCCGTCGGGGACCGCGCCGCCCGCGCTGTCGCGGATCTCCAGCGCGACTCCGACGACCGGGCGTCCCACGGTGTCCGGGAACGCCGCCAGCTCGGCCGGACTCGCCAGCGTCGCGGCGGTGCTGCATTCGGTCAGTCCGTAGCTGGTCACCAGCGCGTTGCGGGCGACGGGCAGCTGATCACGCAGTTTCTGTTGCAGCGCGGCCGAGGACGGCGCCGAGTTCAGCGAGAAGGCGGCCAGCGAGGAGAGGTCGTAGCCGGACAGGTCGTGTTCGAGCATCCTGGTGGCCATGGTCGGCATGGCGCCCCAGTTGGTGATCCGTTCGGACTCGATCAGTCGCAGCACCCGGTCGGCGTCGAACGACCCCTGGTGGATCACCGCCGCGTCGCCGGTGACCAGCCGGGGGACCACCAGGTTGTGCAGGCTGGCGATGTGGAACAGCGGTGAGGTGACCAGGAAACGCCGCCCCCTCGGCAGTGTGTCCGCTCCGGTGAGCGCCGCGGCCAGCGCGTCGTTGAAGACGTGATAATCGGTGACAGCGACCAGGTTTCGGTGCGAATGCACCGCGCCCTTGGGTCGCCCGCTGGTGCCGCTGGTGTACAAGATCACCGCGGGGTCGTCTTCGTCGATCGGGGTGTCCGGCAGGACGTCGGTCCGGTATTCGGCGACGAGCGCGGGTACGTCGTGCTCCATGGTGAGCACCGGGATCCGGATGTCGAGTTCGGCCACCAGCGCGGCGCGCTTCGCGTCGACCACGAGCACCGCGGGGCTGGTGTGCTCGACGCCGTAGGCGATCTCGCGCGGCGCCCACCACGCGTTGTAGCCCACCGCGATCGCGCCGAGCGCCTGGGCCGCCCAGAAGGTGAGCACCCACTCGGGTGTGTTCGCCGCCAGAATGCCGACGCGGTCGCCCTTGCCGACGCCGTATCGGTCGCGCAGTGCCGTGGCCAGCGCCGCGACGGCGGCGGCGTGCTCGGTGAAGGAGATCCTGCGGTCCGCGGTGACCAGGTAGTCCCGATCGCCGTGCGCCGCCGCGGCGACGAGCACTTCGCGCAGTGAGCGCTTGCGGTGGCGCACCACCGGCATCGGTGCGCCGAGCACGTCCTCGACCACCATCTCGAATCGACCGCCGGGTCCGGTGAGCCGGCCCGCGGCCTGTGCCACGAACGCCTGCGGGTCGATGGGCTTCGTCATATCGGGTACTTCCTCGTCGCTGCGCTGGGTTGATTCGTCAGGGCTCGGGCACCAGGACCGCTCGGCCGGTGACCAGGCCGCGTTCCAGCCGGTCGAGGGCGTCGCGGCCCTCGGTCAGCGGGTAGCGCTCCACCTCGACCCGTAGCTTGCCCGACCCGGCCAGTGCCACGGCGTCGATCAAGTCGGATTTGGTGCCGCCGTACGATTTGCGGACCGAGGCGCCCCACGGCCAGCCCGTGCCGCTCGCGGGCGCCGCCGTGATCTCCGGTGCGCCGCCGCCGAGGCCGATCATCCGGTACGCACCGTTGGGCGCCACCGACTCCACCGCGAGCCGTGCGGTCGCGTCGACGCCCACGAAATCGAACACCGCGTCCGCGCCGCGGCCTGCGGTGCGGACGAGGATCTCGCGTGCGGTGTCGTCGCTCGCGAGGAGTCCCTCCGCCGCACCGCACCGCGCGGCGAGGTCGAGCTTGTCGTCGCTCACGTCCACGGCCAGCACCCGCGCCGCGGTGGTCGCGGCGAGGATCTGCACCGCGACATGGCCGAGGCCGCCGATCCCGACGACCACCGCCACCGACCCTGGTCCGAGCTGCTCGCGAGCGCCGCGGATGGCGTGATAGCTCGACAGCGCGGCGTCGGCCAGCGGCGCGGCCTGGCCGAAATCGAGGTCGCCGATCGGCACGAACGAGCTCGCGGGGATACGGATGTAGTCCGCCATGCCGCCATCCGGCCCGAGGCCGGGGCACGGCGGCATGGCGGTGCGGCCCGCGGCGCGGCAGACGTTCTCGTTGCCGCCGACGCACTCCCGGCAGACGCCGCACGACCAGCACAGGTACACGATGCCGCGCTCGCCTGCACGGCGGCCGTCCACCGCGACGCCCACGGCCTCGACGGTGCCGGCGATCTCGTGGCCGAGGGTCAACGGCTCCTCGCGCATCCGGAAGGGGATGTGCAGCACGTGCAGGTCCGAGTGGCAGATGCCCGCCGCGCCCACGCGCAGCAGCAGGTCGGTGGGACCGATCTCCGGGATCGGTACCTCGCGCAGTTCCAGCACACCGGGCTCGGTGAGCTGCAAGGCCCGCATCATCCGCGGATCGCCGCGAACGTCGCGCGCAGATAGGCGTCGGCGCGGTCCGAGCCGATCAGGCCGGGAGCCATCCGGTTCATCGCGTAGGCGAACGTGGTGCGGTGTTCGAGGTCGTTGACCACCATCGCGCCGCCGTATCCGGCCCACCAGCACACCCGGCCGCCGGGCACTTCCGGGGCGGTCCGGCGCTGGGGCAGGCCGTAGCCGATGCCGAACCGCAGCGGCACCAGCAGCGCGAGATCCACGCCGTCGGACTGCTGCTGGAAGATCAGCTCGATCGTCTCCTCCGACAGCAGCCGCCGTCCGGCGAGTTCGCCGCCGCAGGACACCAGTGATTGCACCCGCGCCACCGAGCGCGCGTTGCCGTGACCGTTCACCGCGCCGATCTCGGCCTGCCGCCATCCCGCGCTCGCCGTCTCGGCGATGTCGAGCAGCGGGCTGGTGAGCGTCTTGACCAGCACGCTGTCCTGGTCGAGCGCGGCCATGTCGAATTCCGGCATGGTGGGCGGGATCAAGGTGGCGATCCGCCCGTGGTGCTCGGGTGCGGTGCCGATGTGGAAGTCCGCGCCCAGCGGCCCCGCGAGTTCCTCGGCGAAGAACTCGCCCAGCGAGCGTCCGGTGACGCGGCGGATCACCGCGCCGATCAGATGGCCGTAGGCGAGGGCGTGATACCCCGACGCGGTGCCCGGCTCCCACCACGGCGGCTGGCTCGCGAGGCGGGCGGCGGCCGCTTCCGTGTCGTAGATGTCGGCGAGCTCGATCGGCGGCTGCCAGCCCGAGACACCGGAGGTGTGCGCGAGCAGATGGCGGATCTCGATGTCGCCCTTGCCGTTCGCCGCGAACTGCGGCCAGTACCTGGCCACCTTCGCGTACACGTCCAGTTCGCCGCGCTCGACCAGCAGCAACGCGCTGAGCGCGGTCATCGTCTTGGTGATCGAGAAGACGTTGACCAAAGTGTCCTCGGTCCACGGTGCGGTGCGCTCGGGATCGCGGTAGCCGCCCCAGAGGTCGACGACCGGTTCGCCGTCGACCGTGACGCAGATCGACGCGCCCAGTTCCTCGCCGGAGGCGAGCCTGGTCTCCAGCTCCGTTCGGACCCGCGCGAATCGCTCGGCGCAGAATCCCGACGTCACGGTTCCTGTCGTAGTGGTCATCCCGGCCTCACACGTGTTCGAGCGTCCGAGCCGGCACCGGCAGGGCGTTCCCCGCGGCGGCGGCGCGTTTCGCGCCACGTGCCAGCTCCCGCCGCAGGTCCCGCACATACGGTTCGAATTCGATCTGGATGGTGTGCCGGGGCGAGTCGTAGTAGCGCCCCGTCCTGGCCGATTCCGCGGACCGGATGGCCGCCCGCATCTCCTCCGCCGACGGCGGGTGGTAGCGGCCGGTCAGGTAGGCGGCGACCAGCTTGCTCTGCTGCTCGGCGAAGTTCACCAGCGTGGGCAGCGGCTGGGCCAGGCCGAGGAAGAACAGATTGTCGATGCCGGGCTTGATCATCTGCTTGAACAGCGGGAAGCGATTGTCGCTGTCGGGTAGCAGTTCGGGGTCGGTGAAGAACGGGAAGGAGATGCGGTACCCGGTGGCGCAGACGATCACGTCCACCTCTTCGGCGCTGCCGTCGGCGAAGCGCACCCGCGGCCCCTCCAGCGCGGTGATCGCGGGCTTGAACGTGACGTCGCCGCAGCCCGCGCGGTGCAGGAACTCCTCACTGGCCGACGGATGCGCCTCGAACGGTAAGTGGTCGGGCTTGGGCAGGCCGTAGTCCTCCATGTTGCCGCGGAACTTGCGCACGAAGCGCTGCTTGAGCCGAAGGCCCAGTTTCGGCGGCATCCACCGCGGCATCGAGCGCTTGTCACCGACCTTGCCGTTGACGTACTTGGGCAGCACCCAGACCCCGCGCCGGGCGGAAACGAAGAGCTTCGCGGCGAGAAAACGCTGCGAGAGCTCGGAGGCGATGTCCAGGCCGGAATTGCCCATACCGACCACCACGACGCGTTTGCCCCGCATGTCGACGGGGTCGAAAGGGTCGTTGTAGGCGTGGCTGTGCAGCAGCGTGCCGTCGAAATCACCCGGGTAGTCCGGTATCCGGGGGTCCCAGTGATGGCCGTTGCAGACGACGAGCGCGTCGTAGTCGCGGGTGCGCCCCTCGCTCGTGGTGATCAGCCAGCGACCGTCCGCCCCGCGCTCGGCCGCGGTCACCATGGTGCCGAACACGATCCGGTCGCGGATGCCGAAATGGTCGACGTAGTCCCGGAAATACTGGAACAGCTGGGAATGGTGGGGGAAGTCCGGCCACTCGTCGGGGGCCGGAAAGTCCTCGAACGCCAAGCGGAACTTGGACGTGTCGATGTGCAGGCTCTGGTAGCAGGCCGACATGCCGTTGGGGTTCTTGAAGTACCAGTTGCCGCCGACTTCGTCGGAAGCCTCGTAGCAGTCGAAGGGGATGCCGTGGTCGTTCAAGCGTTTGGCTGCGGTGATCCCGGAGGGCCCCGCGCCGATCACACAGACCCGGGGGAGTGCGGTTGACGTCATTCACTGTCCTCGTGCTGGAGGCCATCGCACAGGACGGCCGAACGTCCGATGCGGGTCGCGCACCGGAGTGACGTAGGCAACAAAATAACATTGGGTAGACATCATGTCTAGTGAGTGACGCGCTGTCTATCAAGGCTGTCCGCGCGTAGACTCGGTCGGCGGCAGCCGCACGTCAGCCCACCTTTTACGGATACGAGGTACCTGTTCACCATGCGCACGAACGCGAACCTGCGGGAGGGGCAGAAGCAGCAGACCAGGGCCCGCCTGCTGGAGGCCGCCAAAGAGTTGTTCGCCACCCGCGGTTACGCGGCGGTGCGGGTGGACGACATCGCCGCGGCGGTCGGCTGTAGCCGCGCCACCTTCTACCTGCACTTCCCGGGAAAACTGGAGTTGCTGCGCGCGATCGCCGAGCAGGGCACCGCGCCCACCGCGCTGCACTTCTATCAGGATCTCGACCGGGTGCTGGAGACCGGTTCGCGCGCCGAGTTCGCCGGCTGGATGACCCGCGCGATCGAGTGGTTCCACGAGTACAAGGACCTGCTGCCCGCGTGGGACGAGGCGACGGCGCTGGAGCCGGAGTTCCGCGAGATCGCCCGCGACGGCATTCTCGCCCTGCCCAACGCGATGACCGCCTACCTCGCCGGGTGGCCTGCCGAGCGGCGCGACGAGGCCCGGTTGCGTGTGGAATTGCTTGTCGCGCAATTGGAACGGTTCTTCACCCGTTGGGCGATGCAGGGCACCATCGACGTCTCGGTGGACCAAGCCGTCGAAGTGCTCACCGACATCTGGTTCCCCGCGCTGCGCGCGCCGTCGGCGGCGAGTTGATCGCCACGGCGGCGACCCGGATGCGGCGCGCGGTGCGCCACGTGGACCGCGTTGGGGCGGCGCCGGATCGCCGGTGCGGGCAAACCGATTCGCCGGAATCAACTCACGCCGCGCACCGGGAGCCGAAGCGGGCTACCGGGCTGCCGCTCGCGGCGCTGCCGCGACTGTTGCCGAATATTCGCTGAAGGTTCGGATCGGGTTCTGTGCCGACCCGATTCGACGGTGGCTCGCGAATCTGTCGGCGGCGTGGGGCATCATCTGTGCACGCAGCCAACCACGAAATCGCTCGGAGTCACCATGCCGTCCCCACGAACCAAGCCGCAACCATTGTCGGACAGCGAGATTCGACAGATCGCCACGGACATAGCCGGTGGCCGCCCGCCCATGGTGTGGTTCACCTCGGCCGCGGTGGGCGTTCCGGAGGGGCGCTCGGGCAAGGTGATCGCGCTCGGCGACCCTGCCGACGGTGACTTCCTGCAGGTCCGGCCGACCGGATCGAAGGATGTACTGTCCTTTTCTCCCACCGAGGTGACCTTGACCAAGCCGCCGCGAGGGGCGGCGGGCGCCACTGCCCAGCCGAAGTCGTCAACCAGGAAGGAATCCCCTGTGACCCAGCCGTCGACCGCGACGAGCACCGCGCCGCAGCCCGCTCAGGCGAGCGCCCCCACGGCGGCTGCCGCCCCGAAGCCGGTGGAAGCCACCGGGGAAGCGAGCCGAGCCGAGAGTGCGGGCAAGCAGGCCCCCGCGGCGCCCAAGCCCGCGAAGGCGGCCGCTGCCCGCAAGGCCAAGGCGGCGCCCGAGGTCACCGTGACGCTCACCGGCACCGCCGACGGCGAGTGGTCGGTCGACGTGGTCAGCGGCAAGAAGCGCACCCTGCGCGGCCTGCCGGTGGCCGGTTCGGCGGTGGCGCAGGCGGCGAAGATCCTGCATCCCGAGGTCGCCGAGGTGGTCGCGGGGGTCCTGGACGCGCTGCGCGGCGTGCAGGAGGCCAAGGTGCAGCAGTTACAGGCCGAGCTCGAGGAGGCCAAGCGCCTGCTGGACGAGCTGAGCGACTGAGTCACACCGCGGGACTGGCGGATCGGGTAGCCGTGCGCCAGATCCGGCGCTCGGTGTCGGCGGGCGGGCGGCGCACGTCGTCGTGGAACGCGTAGCCGAGTGAGTCGTGCTTCGCGTGATACATGGCCGCGTCCGCGTCCCGGAGCAGGCTGTGCAAGTCGGGGTCCGAGCTGCGCGGACCGACACACGCGACACCGACGCTCGCGGTGATCGGGATCTCGCCCGCGCTCAGCCCGAACGGCCGGACGAACGCGCCGAGCAGGCGTTCGGCCAGCACGGCGGCCTCCGGCCGGGCCAGTGCGGCGAGCACGACGAATTCGTCGCCGCCGTAACGGCTCACCACGTCCTCGGGGCGCACCACGCGCCGGATCCGGGCCGCCGCGGTGGCGATCAGTTCGTCGCCGACGGCGTGTCCGTAGCTGTCGTTGACCCGCTTGAAGCCGTCGAGGTCGATGAACAGCAAGCAGATCGGTTGCTCGGTCCACTGCGGGCCACGCTGGCGCAGCGCGCGCAACAGCGCGGACCGATTCAGCAGTCCGGTGAGCATGTCGTGGTCGGCCTGGTACTGCGCGCGCCGCTCGCTGCGGGCGCTGCGCACGATCGCGCGCTCGCTGCGCACCAGCATGCCGATCAGCAGCAGCGCGAACAGTGACGACACCACCACCCGGTCGAGCGGGTGCAGGCTGGACCCCACCACCGGCACCAGCGAGGCCACGATCATCGCGATCGCGATGAGGCTGGCGCGCTGCCGGGAGTGGTGCGGATGGATGCGCCGCGGCGTGCCGAGTGTGGCCATGGTCGGGTGCAGGGCCGCCACCCCCACGGTGGCGTAGGCCGCGAGCAGGGGAGCCAGCAGCACCTCGCGCCCGAATGCGGTCGCGCCCGCGGTCTCCAGGCTGTAGCCGAGATCGCCGAGCAGCACCGCGATCAGTCCGGCGTGCAGCAGCCACAGCGAGGTCTCCGCACGCGTGGAGGTGGCCATCGAGTGTGCGACCAACGTGAGCAGCAACGCGTCCAGCACGGGGTAGGTCGCGGCCACGAGCACGTTCAGTCCGGTGTCGGTGGACTGCAGGATCGGTGAGATGAGGAAGGTCCAGGAGGCGAGCAGCGCGCCGAGCCCGATGAGGGCGGAATCCAGGAGCAGGTCGTAGTTGCCGCGTACTTGGCGCGGCCACAACCAGATCAGTGCGGCGAGCCCGACGCCGAGATAGCCGAGCAGGGTGAACGCGTCGTCGAGCGGGTGGACCGCGTGGTCGCCGATGTCACGCAGCGTGGTGCCGACGGCGAACAGCACCGCCGAGCCGGACAGCAGATACCACGGCAGCGGGTGCGCGGGCCGGTGCGTGTGCACGCCGACGGCGATCATGGCGAGGGTCTCGCCGACGATGACCACCATCGTCACGAACGCCACGAGCTCGGAGTCGAGCGCCAGGTGCACCGCGATCGCGGCCCCGCTTCCGCCCAGAAGCACCGCGTGCCAGCCTGATCCGAGAGTCGGCCGGCGGCTCGTCTGTGGCTGTTCACTGGGTGTCATCAGCCCCCCTTGGTCGCTCCGTCCCCGGTGAACCGGGCCGCGTAGTAGATCTGGGAATCCTCCACCGCGACTTCGACGTTCGCCTGTTCGTCGAGCACCGCCCGAATACTGTCGGCGAACGAGAACCGAGTGTTGTTGTACGAGCAGATGTCCCAACCGACCGCAGCGCGTTCGGCAACCAAAACATGGACAACTGATTTGATCATGGCATGGAACGCCGCCCCTTCGCGGGCACTTGGCGCAACAAGGGTGAAACCCGCGTAGTAGATCGCGTCGCGCGCCGCGTGTTCGGGATAGCGGGCCGCGAAATAGTCCGGGCTGATCCACGGCACGGTCTCCAGATGCTTGGTCAGCGTGGTCACGCCGATCGGCTGGCCGCCCGCGTGCGCGACGTACTTCTGCACGCGGGGGTCCACCATCTCCTCCCGGAACTCCTCGGGATGCAGCACCTGTCGCGCGATGGCCTTCGCGCGCAGCGGGCCGAACGCCTCCTCGTAGAGGCGATGGAACACCGCGATCCGTTCCTCCGGAATCGTTCCCTCGACGGTCACGCGGATTTCGCTCATCGCGGGCCCCACGGAACCGTGTGGTAGGCCGCGAGGACCAGCGCGCAGGCCGGATCGCCGTCGGAGGTGGCGTCCACCGTGCACAGCTGGACCGGGCCGAAGCCGCCGCCGCGGTGGCGGGTCATGTCCGCCAGGCTGGCCCGGATCAGTGCGGCGACTTCCTCGCTGGTCTCGGCCTCGTGCTCGACGAAAAGCCCGGCGCCGGAGTCGTCGTCGCGCAGCGCCCAGCCGATGCCCGCCGCGGCGGTCGAGCCGCGCCCGTAGGCGTGCCGCACGGCGTACACGCAGTAGAGCCGGTCGCCCCAGGGGATCGGCTTGCGCACCCGGCCGATGCGTTCGACGGTGGCGCGCGGCGGAATGACCGATGACAACCGGATCAGGTTGGCCTCACCCACCCCGAGGTCGCGCAGCGCCGCGTCGAATGCCGACATGGCGGTCGGTCCCGCCCCGGTCGCCGCGCCGATCTCGATGGTCAGCGGCGCCGGGAGGGGACGGTCCAGCGGCGGCCGCAGCCGATCCGGGCGAGACCGCGCGCGTAGGTCGCCGCGTGGGGTGTCGTGAATCATGATGCCCTCCCGATCCGACGCGGCCACCAGGTTTTTGCAGGCCGGTCTTGCTTCGAAATCGACTGTGCGTCACGAACCGCGATCGCGCACCCGAGAGCGTCGAAAACAATGCTCGTGCGGCGTGTCTCGTACCCTGGCACCACCCCACGAGAACAGCGAGGAACGAGCGTGCGGACATGGGTGGCGCCGGGACGGGTCAACATCATCGGTGAGCACACCGACTACAACGACGGCTACGTGCTGCCGATCGCGTTGCCGCTGGTGGTGCGCTGCGCGGCGGCGGAGCGCACCGACGGGCGGGTGCGGGTCGGGTCGCGGCAACGGCCCGGCGAGCCGGTGCTCGTCGCGGTCTCCGACCTCGCGCCGCAGCGGGCGCGGGTGCCCGGGTGGGCGCGCTATCCGCTCGGCGTGGTCGCCGAGTTCGCCCGGCGCGGCCACCGGATTCCCGGCGTGGATCTCGACCTCGACGGCGCGGTGCCGATCGGTGCGGGCCTGTCGTCCTCGGCGGCGCTGTCCTGTGCGGTGGCGGTCGCGCTGCGTGATCTGTTCGCCCCCGAACTGACCGACCGGGCGCTGATCGACGTGGCCCGCGCCGCCGAGAACGACTACGTCGGCGCTCCGACCGGCCTGCTCGACCAGTCGGCCGCCATGCTGTGCACGGCCGGGCACGCGCTGCTGCTGGACGTGCGGGCATTCGCGGCCGACGCCACCGCGCCGCGCGGGGCCGGGTACGAACAGATCTCCTTCGATCTCGGCGCGTTCGGACTCGAACTGCTGGTGATCGATACCGGACAGCCGCACGAGCTGGTCGACGGCCGCTACGCCGAGCGTCGCGAGCAATGCGCGGCGGCGGCCGGGGCGCTCGGCGTCGCCACCTTGCGCGAGGTGATTTCCCCCGCGGACGCCGACCGGATCGCCGACGGCGTGCTGCGCCGCCGCGCCCGGCACGTGGTGACCGAGAACGCCAGGGTGCTCGCGGTTGCCAAGAAATTGCGTGCGGGCGTCGACCCCCGCGATATCGGCCCCGTACTGACCGCGGGGCACGTCTCGCTGCGGGATGACTTCGAGGTGTCCACCCCGGCTTTGGACGCCGCGGTCGAGGCCGCCCTGACGGCGGGGGCGCACGGCGCGCGGATGGTCGGCGGCGGATTCGGCGGCAGTGTCATCGCGCTTGTCGACCACGACCGCACCGCGATCGTGGTGGATTCGGTGCGGCAGCACTTCGCACGGGCGGGTTTCGCCGAGCCGCGCACGTTCGTCGTCGTTCCCGCCGCGGGAGCACACCGGATCGGCTGAGCGACCGTCCAGAATTTGTGGGCGAATGTGCCACGCCGGTACGGCATGATCACGCAGAGTAAACGTCAGCCGACACCATTCGGCGGGTGACGAGGAGGTCGCGCGCGCCGGGCAGCACCAGCACGACGCACGATCTCGCTCGAAGCCCCGGTTTCACCGCCAGGAGGAACGCTGTGCCGCTCGCCGATCCATCCGTTCTCGCTGCCTTGCCGAGCATGTCCCCCCTGGCCGCATCGCCCCCGCTAGCCGCCGAGACTCTGCGGCTGGATGCCCAGCCGGTCGATTACGCGCTGGTGGCACTGTATTTCGTGTTCGTCATCGGCATCGGTCTGCTGGCCAGGCAGCGCGTGTCCTCCAGCATCGATTTCTTCCTGTCCGGACGCTCGCTGCCCGCTTGGGTGACCGGTCTGGCGTTCATCTCCGCGAACCTCGGCGCGGTGGAGATCATGGGCATGTCCGCCAACGGCGCGGAGTACGGGTTCCCGACCTTCCACTACTTCTGGATCGGCGCGGTGCCCGCCATGCTGTTCCTCGGCGTGGTGATGATGCCGTTCTACTACGGCTCGAAGGTGCGCAGCGTGCCGGAGTTCATGCGCCGCCGCTTCGGCACCGGCGCCCACCTGGTGAATGCGCTGAGCTTCGCCGTCGCCCAGGTGCTCATCGCAGGGGTCAACCTGTACCTGCTCGGCTCCATCCTGAACGTGCTGCTGGGTTGGCCGCTGTGGGTGTCGGTGATCGTGGCCGCCGTGATCGTGCTGTCCTACATCACCCTCGGCGGGCTCTCGGCCGCGATCTACAACGAGGTGCTCCAGTTCTTCGTCATCGTGGCCGCGCTGCTGCCGCTCACCCTGGTCGGCCTGCACAAGATCGGGGGCTGGGACGGTTTGCGGGAGAAGGTCGCCGCGTCGCCCGGCGGTCCGGAGCAGCTGGAATCCTGGCCGGGTAACGCGCTCAGCGGGTTCACCAACGACTTCCTCTCGATCCTCGGCATCGTGTTCGGGCTCGGATTCGTGCTCTCGTTCGGGTACTGGACGACGAACTTCGTCGAAGTGCAGCGCGCGATGGCGACGCATTCCATCGCGGCGGCGCGGCGCACCCCGATCATCGGCGCCTACCCGAAGATGTTCATCCCGCTGATCGTGGTTATCCCCGGGATGATCAGCGCGGTGCTGGTGCCGCAGATGGCGGAGTACAAGGCGGCGGTCACCGCGAATCCGGACTTCGAGAGCGACACCACCTACAACCAGGCGCTGCTGTACCTGATGAAGGACGTGCTGCCCAACGGCCTGCTCGGCGTGGGGCTGGCCGGTCTGCTGGCGGCGTTCATGGCGGGCATGGCCGCCAACATCTCCGCGTTCAACACGGTGTTCAGCTACGACCTGTGGCAGCAGTACGTGCGGCGCGACCGGCCGGACGGCTACTACCTCGGCGTGGGCCGGCTGGCTACCGTGGGGGCGACCGTGGCCGCGATCTTCACCGCGTTCATCGCCTCCGGGTTCAGCAACATGATGGACTACCTGCAAACCCTGTTCAGCTTCTTCAATGCCCCGCTGTTCGCCACGTTCATTCTCGGGATGTTCTGGAAACGGATGACGCCGACCGCGGGCTGGATGGGCTTGGTCTCCGGAACAGGTTCGGCGATCGCAGTTTTCATCCTGCACGAGATGAAAGTGTTCGAATTATCCGGCCAAGGGGCGAGTTTCGTCGCCGCCGGTGTGGCGTTTGTGGTCGACATCGTGGTCAGCGTCGCGGTCACCCAGGTGACCGAGCCGAAACCGGCGGCGGAACTGGTCGGGCTGGTGTACTCGGAGACGCCGAAGGAAGTGCGCACCGACCCCGAGGCGGGCACGCTGCCCTGGTACCAGCGTCCCGTCCTGCTGGCGGGCATCGCGTTCGTGCTCGTGCTCGTACTCAACATCGTCGTCGGATAGGGAGCCGCCGCAATGCTTTTCGATATCCGCACCATCGTCGGCACGTTGCTCGGCTGCTACGCGATCGTCCTCGTCGTCACCGGACTGGTGCACGACACCGCGGCCCAGCAGGCCAAGACCGGCGGCGTCAACGTGAACCTTTGGGCCGGGCTCGGCATGGGCGTGGTGGCCATCGCCTTCGTGGCCTGGGCGCTGCTGCGTCCGGTCCAGGTGCCACCGCAACCGCATCCGGTGGACCACGCCGATGAGGAGCCCGACTCCGCCTGACACGGGCAGCGCCCCCTGGGAATCCCAGGGGGCGCTGGTTGTTGTCGCGCGGCTCAGGCGTCAGGGGCGGGTAGTGCCGCCGGGCCAGTTGCCGGCCCCGCCCTCGCCTGGGATGCCGGTTCCGCCGGCACCCGGGCGGGGGGTTTCGCCGGGCATGGTGCCGGTTCCGCCGACGCCACCGGGGCGAGGAGTTCCGCCGGGCATGCCGCCGGTCTCGCCGGGGCGGGGAGCCCCGCCGCGCTCCGTGGCGGTTTCTCCGGCGCCCGGGCGCGGAATGTCGCCGCGCCAAGCACCCGTTTCGCGACCTCGTTCTTCGACGAAGTGCTTGAAGCGCTCCAGGTCACCGCTCACCCGGTGCTTCAGCACGCCGAGCTTGTCGGCGACGTTTTCCACGAACCCTTCGGGGTCGACATCCATCTGCGCGGTCACCCTGGTGTGGGTGTCGTCGAGCCGATGGAAGGTGACTACCCCCGCGTGCTTGGGTCCGCTGTCGGACTTCCAGGCGACCCGTTCGTCGGGATGCTGTTCGGTGATCGTCGCGTCGAACTCCCGCGTCGACGGGCCGACATGGACACGCCAGTGCATATGCCGGTCATCGAGCTGGTCTACCGCTTCGACACCCTCCATGAACTGCGGAAACGACTCGAACTGCGTCCACTGGTTGTAGGCGGTGCGAACCGGAACGTCGACGTCCACCGTGGCGGCCATTGTGCTCACTTGCTACCCCTTTCCTCGCCCACCCGCACCGATCGCGCGGACGGGCGTCTTTCGGTTGACAAGCGCTCCCTTGGGGGCGACTCGGGACATTCATCGCATACCCGGGTCCTCCGGGGACAAACAGGCGGAGGACTTCTACGCCAACACCGTCGCCGCGTAGACGTCCAGATCCCGGACCGGCCGCGCCGTAGCCCACGGCTCGAACTTCTCCCTGGTCTGCGCGTACGCCTGCCGCAGTCGCGGTGAGGTGTTCCGCGCGGCCAGGTCCAGCGCACGCTCGGCGGCCGCACACGCGCGGTCGATATCACGCGTGATCGTCAGCTGTGCGAGGCTGAGATTCCACAGCGCCCGGTCGCGGGTCGCATGGGCCGGAATGAGCCCCAGCACCGCGTCGATCGTGTCGGCCGCCACGTCCAGCTCGCCGCCGGTTTCCAGGCAGCGGGCGGTCATGGCGCCGGTCGTCCACGCACTCTGGTAGTAGCAGTACGACTCGTCCGGCGTCGTCTGCTCGGTGAATTCGTCGCTCACCTGGAGCAGCTGGCGCCACGCATCGGACCTGCGTCCATCGGACGCGAACGCCTGCGCCGCGCACAGCTTTCTGAAGTCGTCGACACGACCGTCCTGGACGGGTGGTCGCAGCATTCGGTCCGCGATCGTGGCGGCTTTCGGAAACGCGCGCATCTGAACCGCCAATTGTGCTCGATGGCAGAGGATTCCGGTCGCGATGTCGATGTCGCCGGATTCTTCCGCGTGCTGGTAGGCGGTGCGGAACAGTTGTTCCGCCCGCACCAGGTCGCCCTGATCCCACGCGGACCATGCGCTGCTGGCCGTGGCCTCTCCGGTCAACGATTGCAGTGCGGGCCGCAAACCGGTCGGGCAGTCGCGCAGCAGCGCCGCGCACGTGTGTGCTTGCGCTTCGATGATCGGCCGGGCGGCGTCGGAACCGAGCTGATCGTCCAGCACCTGTGCCGAGTGCACGGTTTTTCGCAGATGCCCGATCGCGTCCGGCGTGACGGTCGGAGAACCACCCCTGCTCATTGTCGCCGTGCCGATGACCGCGCTGGTGGCGGCGATGAAGTCTCGCCGGTTCACGTCTGGGTCTCCAATCAACGCCCGGAAACGTCTGTGCGCCCCATGGTCCGCATCTTTCAGAACCCTGTCCAGCCGCGCTTGATGGCTGATACTCACCCGGCGGTACGGTCGGCTTTCCCAAAAGCTCACCGTTCGTTGCGCGCAACGCAGCAGCTCCGCGAGCTCGCTCTGGGTCAACCTGCACGCGTCCCGGAGCGTCTTCACATCCGCGCCGGTCCACATCGTCACTTCTGCCACGGTGCCCCCTTACCCTGCCGGACGGTCATTGCTGCCGATTGCTCGAGTCTGCGTGTCCGTTACCTTCCACCAGGCATTTTGCACCGGCACTCTGTAATCCGTACCCGGAACCGGGAAACCCTGTCGCACAACCGAACCCCGTGTGACGGGACATCCGAATCGTGCACGACGCATCGTGACGGGTGGCGTCCCCGCCCCGGTTCCCGGTCGACCGACGACCGCGAGGGGCCGGACAGTGCAGAACATCCAGGTGTCGCCGCCTCGTGACGAGTCACGGCCTCCCGGACGGGCCGCCGCGGCCATCCGGGGCTGCGTACGCGCGCGGGGGCGTCGTCGGTTGGCGACCGCATGACCTACGACGACCGCGCCGAAGCCGAGATAGCCGTTCTCGCCGACGTGATCGCCGCTGTCGACGCGGCCCTGAGCGATGTGGCCCGCCGGAACCCCGGTGAGCAGCGCGCCTATGTGCTCGCAACAGTGCTCTACGAACTGATCGCCAGCGCTCGAACCGCGGTCGGGCCCGACAGCGGCCGCCTCTACGCCGCTCCGATTCTCGATTCGATCATCGAGAACGTGGCCGCCGCCGACGAGCTGACCCTCCTCGACATCCTGGTGTCTTTCCTCGTCGCCCGGCACAAAACCACGGACCCCTGAACGAGACCGGTATTTCGTCTCGCACCCCGGAGCAATTCCTCGCACACGTCGCGCGGTCCCCGAGGACCACCCGAAATGTGCGAGGCCGACTGACCCGACCGTGGTCAGGGTTGATGGCGAACACCAATCCGACCATCGAGTGACGGAGGGTTACCAGGATGAAGCGAGTCGAGATCTTCGAAAGGCCCAGCCGGAGCGAGATGCGCAACCCCGAGGCGCTGAAGAAGCGCATCCCGGCCACGAACGGCGGCCGGGACGACGCGTACGACGCCTACCGCCTCGCCTGCATGATGGCTGCCACCGAGGCGGAGGAGAACGGGGGTGACGACCAGACCTGCCTCAGCCACTTCGAGGGCGCGCTGCCCGGCTGGTTGAGCCGCCTCGGTGTGCATCTGGACGTCCACGTCTACGGCATTTGCCACGTGGAGGATGACAACAGCGCCGATCGCGGCGACGCGTCCTCGATCTATTGGACGATGTCGGGGTTCAGCGACCGGCCCCGCGTCTACGAGGCTATCGCGTTCCCCGCCGGAACACCGGCGCCTTCCGGCTCGCTGCGGGAGCAATACGACGAGTGGGCGCAGAGTGCCGCCGCGCTGGCCGACCGTGAGTCCAGCGACTCGGCGCGGTTCTCCGCGTTCGTGGCAGCGATGTCCAGCTCGCTGAACTCGTCAGGCAAGAATTTCCCTGGGACCTCGTTCGGCTACTACAACAGCGACGGCGACGAAATGTACACCCCCAGCATCAATGAAACCCGAATGCTCTGGAGCGTGGCCCCTATGTACTACCTCGACGGCCACATGTACGAATGCATCACCGCCCTCCCGAAGTAGGCGTCCGGTAGGAAATCGAGTTACTCCTCGCCCGCGCCGCGACGTGTGCGAGGAGTGGCGCGATTTCCGCCACGGTGATACCCCCAGGGTGCGGTCGAGACCCCGTTGTTCAGCGGCAGCAGTTGGGGTCGAGCACTACGCACAACGCGGCCAGGGCATCGCGGCGAGCGCGGTGAAAGGTGTTCATGCCGCGACGTTCGGACTCGACCAGTCCGGCCTTGCGGAGCTGGCCGAGATGATGACTGACCGTCGATTCCGACAGTCCCACCGCCGCGGCGAGGTCGCCGCCGTTCTCCTCGCCGGGAGCGCTGGTCAACAGCAGTGACAGCAGCTTCACCCGCACCGGGTCGGCGATCGCCTTCAACCGCAGCGCCACTTCCAGCGCGGCGTCGTCGCCGACCGGCCCGGCCGCGACCGGCGGGCAGCACACGGGAGCGGACATGTCGATCACGGGCAGCGTCTTGGGCATGCGATCGACATTACCCGCGGGATTGACATATGTCGAAAAGGTGGCAGACTCGGCATCGAACCAGTTCTTCGATATATGTCACACAAGTGGAGGTAGTCATGTCCCGTATCCAGCTCGCCCTCAACGTCGACGACATCGACCAGGCCGTGCGGTTCTACTCGACCCTGTTCCACGCCGAGCCCGCCAAGCGCAAGCCCGGCTACGCCAACTTCGCCATCGCCGAGCCGCCCGTGAAACTCGTGCTGATCGAGAACCCCGGCCACGGTGGCAGCGTCAACCATCTCGGCGTCGAGGTCGAAACCTCCGACCAGGTGCACGCCGAGATCGCCCGCCTGTCCGAGGCGGGGCTGTTCACCGAGGAGCAGATCGCCACGACCTGTTGCTTCGCGACGCAGGACAAGGTCTGGGTCACGGCCCCGGACTCCGAACGCTGGGAGGTCTACACCGTCCTGGCCGACAGTGAGACTTTCGGCACCGCACCCGAACTCGGAGGCGCAACCGAGGTCTCCGACGCCGAGGCGGTCCAGGCCTGCTGCGGCACCGCCGAGGAAGCCGCCGCCGAAGGCACTTGCTGCGGCACCGCCGCGAAGAAAGAAGCAGTCGCCTCCGGAGCGACTTGCTGCAACTGACCCGCCGCCGCAGCGAGTCCACCGGTTGCGCTTCCCCCGCACCAACCCCGCGAGTGGCACACCACTGCGGCGAACCGCGAGTAGACCTCTCGGTGGTGTGCCACTCGCGCGAGTTAGTTGAGGGGTTTGGTGGGCATGGGCGCGTTGATCGTGGAGAAGTACATGATCGCCGCGCCTATGGCGACGGGGGCCGTTACGAGGATTTGGCCCGCGACCGTGCCGAGGGCGCCGACGGCGACGATGCCGCCGAGGCAGCCGACGGCGGCGGCCGGGATGAACGGGCCGAACATGCCGACGATGGTGGCTGCGGCGACGGTCGCTCCGGCGATGCCACCGAGGATGCAGCCGACCGAGGCGCCGCCGATGCCGCCGACCAGGGTGCCGATGGTGGCGCCCATGCCGATGGTGCTGGTCATGCGCGACCAGGCGGCCTGTTCACGGTCGTATTCGGTCTTCCACGGCGCCTTGTCCTCGAACGGCAGGGCGACCGGCTTGTAGGCCGCGTGCGCGAGGTCGAACTGCGGGGTCAGCGTCGCGGTGCGCTCGGAAATCTCCGCGGCGATGGGGAATTCGAACTCGTCGACCCGGAA
The DNA here is from genome assembly GCF_021183645.1 of Nocardia gipuzkoensis. NCBI lineage: Bacteria > Bacillati > Actinomycetota > Actinomycetes > Mycobacteriales > Nocardiaceae > Nocardia > Nocardia gipuzkoensis. The sequence goes on from NZ_CP089225.1 coordinate 4,591,121, forward strand.
GGTCAAGGGCGCGCCCGCGACGACGGTGCCGTCGGCGGCCTTCACCTTCAGCACCTGGTCCTCGACCACCAGTGAGCCGGAGTCGATGCTGATGATGCTCGCGGTCTCCGTGGCGTGCGCCGTGAAGCCGACAGCCTCGGCGGTAGCGGTCTCGGTAGAGGTGGTCTCGACGGACGTGCCGTCCACCGAAGCGGCCTCGGGAGCGGCGGAACCGGTGCCCGCGGCGATGCTGACCGCTGCGGTCGTGAACGCGGCGGCCAGGGCTAGTTTCGTGATCTGCATGGGAAATCCTTGGTTTCGAAGGCATGGCGAAGCGACGGCCATACCGATGACGTTCGATAGGTCGTGTGAGTACCGGGCTTTCGCCCGCGAATCCGGGGTCAGGCGGTGGCGCGCATCCGTCCGGCGAGGCTGATCAGCACATCGATCGCGAGGAAGGCCAGCAGGCTCACCCCGACCAGCGGGACGAACCAGCCGACCACCAGCGCGGCGGCCACCAGCGGTACGACCAGCCACAGCGAGGTCTTGCGCAACGCGCCGCGCCGCGGAGCCCGGCCGAGGGCGAACCGGCCCGCATCCCGGGTCGGCCGCCTGCGCCACCACATCAGGTAGCCGCGCACGACCACGGTGATCAGTCCGATCATCGCCGCGAGCAGCAACAACTGATTGAGCAGCCCGAACATCAGGCCCATGTGGAACTGGATGCCCCAGTTGGTGAGCTTGGCCATCAGCGGCCAGTCCGCGTAGGCCAGACGATCGGTGACGGCGCCGCTCGCACCGTCGACGGCGACCGCGTCGACGGTGTAGGTGCCCGGCATCCGGCGTTCCTTCACCGCGAACGCGTTACCCGGCGCGGCCGGGACGGCGATCTCCGCGGCCTGGGTGATGCCTTCGGCGCGTGCCGTGGCGTACACCCGATCGAGCTGGGCGAGCCGGTCGGTCGAGTCGGCAGGCGCGTGCTCCGCGTGGCCGCCGCCGTGGTGGTCGGAGCCCGAATCATGGCCCGAAGCAACGGTTCCGGGCAGCGCTGTGCTGACCGCGGGCGTGGTCCAGCTGAGCTGCTCACGCAGTTCGGTGATGTTCTCGCCCGCGTAGGTCGACCAGGTCATGCCGGTCGCCGACAGCAGCAGGACCAAGGGCAGCACCCACATCCCGACCGCACCGTGCCAGTTCAAGGTGCGGCCTCGTGCGCGCTGCGAACGATCGGCCGCGAACAGCCAGCCCCAGCCGTTGCGGGCCCGCCGGCCGCGTACCCGGCGAATCCAGATGACCAGACCGGCCAGCGCGACGAGCCACAGCCAGGACGCGGCCAGCTCGCTGTAGAGCCGGCCTGGCTCGCCCAGGTGCAGGTCTCGGTGCAACTGATCGATCCAGGTGCGCATCGGTAACGCACCCGAACTGCCGTAGACGACGGAATCGCCCACCGGCTGCGCGGTATACGGGTTCACGAACACTGCCCGCCGCTCGGATTCGCCCAGCGACGGGTCGCTGAACAGCACCCGGGTGGTGTCCTCGGCGCCCCCGGCCGGGGCGACGGCGACCAAGTGGAGATCCGGCCGGGTGGCGACGGCCGCGCCGACCTGCTCGGTCAGCGGTTTCGGCGTTCCGGTCTGCGTGACCGTCAGCAGGTCGCGCGACACGATCGACTCCAGCGTCGGTGAGATCGCGTAGAGCGCGCCGGTGATGGCGGCGATGAGGACGAACGGCCCGACGAACACTCCCGCGTAGAAGTGCAGTCGCATGGCCAGCGCGTACAGGCTGTTGCGCGCGGTGGTCCGGCGTGCGGCGGGGGAGTCCGACGGCTCCGGTAAGTCGGCGTCGGAAGTGATGGTTTCTGTTGTACTCACGGTCATTTCGTTTCTGACGGCGGAACCCGGCTGGGGCGCAAACCGTTGTCCCGGTGTCCGTGGGCGCGAGCCCATGACGGCGCCGGCGCATACCGCGCGGACAGGATGCCACGGCGACAGCACGCAGGCCGTGGCGAACACACGCGAGGAAGCGTGGTCTCGCCGCGGTGCGCGGAAGGATGGTTTGCGACCCGGACTACGGCGTCGCGTCGGCACGCTCAGGCGTGGGCACGAAGGTGCGGGGCGACGCTGTGCCGCACGGTGAAATGCCGTGGCCGTGAGCAGAACTCACGCCACGTGCTCCGTGCGCCGGGTATGGGAAGAGTTCAGAGAACGACCGCGAGCGGCGGAGCCCGGGTGCGCAGCGCCTCGGTGGCGAACACACGCAGGACAACCCGGTCGCGATGGACCGTACGCAAAGGAGCGCGGTCCGCGACGACGGGCGGAGTATGCCGCAGCGGAAACACGCGGCGCAGCACCGCGGTCCCGATCCGGTAGGCAGCTTCCGCGCCCCGGATCACGATGGCCGCCGCGAACGCCGCGCACACGTGCGCGGTGAGCATGGCCGGAGTCAGCTGGGCGTCACCGTGATGCAGGTGGCCCGAGTTGATTCCCATGGTGAAGTGACCGAGCAGCTGTCCGGCGACCAGCGCCGCGACCAGCCCGGCCGACGTGTCGCGCAGCGGAGCCAGACCCGCCACCAATGCGCCGATCACGGCGGACGCGGCGGCCAGCAGCGCCAGAGCGGTGGTGTCCGGCAGCATGCCGCCGGAAGCCCAGCCGTGCGCCGCGACGGAAATGGCCCCCGAGATCGCACCGGCCGAACCACCGCGCACCCGCGCGACGGCGCCGCGACGTTGCGCGGCAGACCGGTCGAACTCGTAACTCACCCGCTGATGATAGCCGACCGATTGCACACGATCGACCGCATCGGCCGGCGCCGACCGGCTTGGCGACGTGCGGTTTCCAGGTTGAAGTAACTGGGTCTGCCGGGCGGGCGGCGGGCGCACCGCGCGGCAGACCCCGGACGCGCGCCGATCAGCCCGCGTCGACCTCCATCTCGATCAGCGGCTTGCGCAGCAGCTTGCCGGTCGCGTTGCGGGGCAGCTCGTCCAGGAAGACGACCTCGCGCGGGACCTTGTAGCGGGCCAGGTTCGCCTTGACGTAGTCCTTGATCTCCTGCGGGTCGCGCTTGGAATCGGGACCCGGAACGACGAACGCGCGCAGCCGTTTGCCGAACTCGCGGTCGTCCACGCCGACCACCGCGGCTTCGAAGATGTCGTCGCGGCCCGCGATGAGATTCTCCACCTCGAGCGGGAAGACGTTCTCGCCGCCGGAGACGATCATGTCGTCGTCGCGGCCGTCGATGTAGAGCAGGCCGTCTTCGTCGAAATGCCCCACGTCGCCGCTGGACATCATGCCGTCGACGACTTCCTTGGTGCGGCCGTCGGTGTAGCCGGTGAAGGCGAAGCCGTTGTCCACGAAGATGGTTCCGGTGACGTTCGGTTCGGTGATCGGCTTGCGGTTCTCGTCCAGCAGCACGATCCGGATGCCGACCGGAGCCTTGCCCGCCGTGGTCGGCGCCTTGCGCAGGTCCTCGGGGGTCGCGACCGTCATGACGGCGCACTCGGTGGAGCCGTAGAGGTTGTAGAGGCTGTCGTTGAAGTGGTCCAGCGTGCGGGTCACCACGTCCGGCGCGATGGCCGAGCCCGCCGCGAAGATCACCTTGATGCTGCTGACGTCGTACTTCGCCAGCACGTCGTCGCCGAGGTCGAGGATGCGTTGCAGCATGGTGGGCACCACGACCAGCGAATCAGCCCGGTACTTCGCGATATTCGCCAGCGTCAGCTCGGGGTCGAAGCGGCGCTGCTGGAAGATCACCCGGTTGCCCAGCGCGAGACCGAGGGTGAACTGGGACAGGCCGGTGCCGTGGAAGATCGGCGCCGCCATGATCATGGTGCCGCCGTTGGGCAGCGGCACCCGGTCGATGAACTGCGCGGAGGCGAACGGGCTCACCCGGTCGCGCGGCGCGCCCTTCGGGGTGCCGGTGGTGCCGCTGGTCAGGATGATCATGCCGCCCGGCTTGGCGGGGGTGGGCAGCGCGGCATCGGACTGCCCGGCGATCAGCGAGTCGATGGTCGCGATGGCAGGGTCGGCGTTGTCCTTCTCGTCCACCCAGGTCAGGATGCGCGGGATCGTGGCGGGGATGGCGCTCATCAGGTCGATGAATTCGCTGTCGTGCAGCACCGCCTTGACGTGCTCGCGCTCGGCCACGTCGGCGAACTGCGGCTTGGCGAACCCGGTGTTCATCAGCACCCCGCGCACGCCGAGCTTGCCGGTGGCCAGCAGGCTCAGCACCATGCCGCGGTGATCGCGCGCCAGGATCGCCACCACGTCACCGGGATTGATGCCCTTGCTCTGCAAGCCGCGGGCCAGGGCGTTGGACTGCTCGTTGAGCTGACCGAAGGTCAGCTCCCCGCGTTCGTCGACGATCGCCGCGGCCTCCGGCCTGGTCTGCGCGGCGTGCATGACGACACCGGCGAACGGTCCGAACTTCAAGACGTTGAACGCCGAGCGCGCCGCATGGTCGGGGCGCAGCGGATTGAACAGCCGCCGCTTGACCATCACGTTCACGCCGAGGGCAAGATCGCCCGCCTTGCGAGCGGTGCCACCCAGCGCGGGGAGGGAAAGAGACATCGACGACAACCTTCCGACGGTGCCACCCGGTGATCCTCCGAGTGGTGCGAACCGCAATTTCGAGTGCCAGTGCTGGTGCTTACACTAGCAAGCTCCTGTAACCGGATGTGTCACGTATCTCAGCGCAAGCTACCCGCTGGTAGCGGGGTGAGCGCGTCACTCACCCCGCCCGTCGATCAGGCCTGGACCTCGTAGTCCACCAGCACGCGGCGCAGCAGCTTGCCGGTCGCGTTGCGCGGCAGGTCGTCGAGGAAGACCACCTCGCGCGGCACCTTGTAGCGCGCCAGGGTGTTCTTGACGTACGCCTTGATCTCCTCGCCGTCCGGCGAGTGGCCCGGCTCCGGGACGACGAAGGCGCGCAACCGCTTTCCGAACTCCACGTCGTCCACGCCGACCACGGCGACGTCGAAGATGTCGGGCCGTTCCAGCAGCAGGTTCTCCACCTCCTGCGGGAAGACGTTCTCGCCGCCGGAGACGATCATGTCGTCGTCCCGGCCGTCCACCATCAGCAGGCCGTTCTCATCGAAATGGCCGACGTCGCCGCTGGACATGTAGCCGTCGATGATCTGCTTGTGCCTGCCGTCGGTGTACCCCTCGAACGGCGCGCCGCTGCGGATGAAGATCCGGCCCGTGGTGTTGATGGCGGTGACGCGCTGGTCGTTGTCGTCGTAGAGCCGCACCTCGCAGGTGATCGGCGCGCGCCCGACGGTGCCGGGTGCGAGGGCGAGGTCCTCCGGGGTGCCCACGGTCGCGACGGCGCACTCGGTCGAGCCGTACAGGTTGTAGAGCACCGGACCGAACGCCTCGGTGGCCTTGATGGTGAGTTCGGGGGACAGCGCCGAACCGGCCAGCACGATCGCCTTCAGCGAGGACGTGTCGTATTTCGCCCGGATCGCCGGATCGAGCTCCACCATCCGGTGCAGCATCGTGGGCACCGCCACCAGCATGTCGGCCTTGTGCTCGGCGATCAGGGCGAGCGTCGCCTCGGCGTCGAACCGGCGGCGCACCACCACCTTGTTGGACAGGGCCGCCCCGACCAACCAGGTGGCCAGACCGGTGCTGTGGAAGATCGGCGAGACGATCACCTGGGTGCCGCGCTGCGGGAACGGGATGCGGTCGACCAGCTGCGCCGTGGACAGCGGCGTGACCTTGGTGCGCGGCGCGCCCTTCGGCAGGCCGGTGGTGCCGCTGGTGAGGATGATGAAGCCGCCGGGCTTGCTCGGCGCGGGCAGCGGATCGGTGGAGTTGGCGGCGACCAGGTCGTCGAGCGTCTGCGCGCCGCCGGGCAGTGCGGTGCCCTCATCGACCCAGGTGAGGTAGCGCGGCAGGTCGGCGGGCAGTGCGTCGAGCAGGCCGAGGAACTCGCTGTCGTGCAGCACCGCCTTGACCTTCTCGCGCTCGCACACCTCGGCGAACTGCGGCTTGGCGAACCCGGTGTTCATCAGCGCCACCCGCACGCCGAGCTTGCCCGCGGCGGCCATGGACAGGATGAGGCCGCGGTGATCGCGCGCGAGGACGCCGATCACCATTCCCTCGGTGATGCCCGCCGCCTGCAATCCGCGTGCGATCGCCGTGGACCGGTCGTCCAGCTCGCGATAGGTCAGCGGACCTGCCTCGTCCACGATGCCCGGCGCGTCCGGGGCCACCCGCGCGGAGTGCCGGATCAGCGTCGCCTGGGGGCCGTAGATGCGCGACTCCTTCATCGTGCGCAGCGTCTCCAGCGGCTTCCTGGGATCGGAAACTCCCCGGCTGCGCAGCACCCCTAGCGCCTTCACGGCCTCCAGCGTGTGGGCCAAGTTCATGTCGCATAACCTCCACAAAACCCTCGCGTCGGTCCTCGACCTAGCGAACCGGTACGGCGTGTTGACTTGCCACCGTAGCAGTGCGGAGTGTGACAGGTCACAACTAAAACGGACAAATCCGTCTCGGTTGGGTTGCGTCCGCCGCAGGTGGGGGGCGATTCTCGGTCCGATTCGGCTTTTTTGCCCGCAGTTACCGGCCGGTAGGGATAACCTCGCAACGTCTCGAAGACCGCTCGAAGGGAGACGCGGCCAATGTCCGATCCGACGGATCGTGCACCGTTCATCGACATTCCCGGCGATCTGCCCGGCATCCGGGGGCTGTTCGCTTTCAAACCCGAAACCGGCACGGCGCTGAGCGAATTCGCACAGACTCTGCTGCGCGGGACTTCGCCGCTCACGCCGGGGGAGCGGGAAACCATCGCCGCCTACGTGTCGTCGCGCAACAAGACCTACTTCTGCACGCAGTCGCACGCCGCGACCGCGGCGGCGCTGGTGGAGGGCGGTCGTGAGCTGATCGACGCGGTCATCGAGGACGTGGAGTCCGCCGCCATCGATCCGAAACTCCGCGCGCTGCTGAGGATCGCGGACAAGGTGCGTCGGTCGGGGCTCGACGTCACGCCGGAAGACGTCGAGAACGCGCGTGCCGCCGGCGCCAAGGACGAGGACATCCACGACGCGGTACTGGTCGCGGCCGCCTTCTGCATGTTCAACCGCTACGTCGACGGTCTGGCGACGGTCGCGCCCCGGGAGCGGGCGACCTACGAGCAGATCGGTGGCCTGCTCGCGACCGGCGGTTACGTCGCCGCGGCGGCGCCCGGCTCAGCGCCGGGCGCTGGCCAGGGCGACCAGTAGCGGAACCACCCGGGCGGCGGGGACCTCGAACCGCCCCTGGCCCGCGGTGTGCAGCCAGCCGACCGCGGCCAGCTGACGCAGGTGGTGATAGATCTGGCCGGAGGTGCCGACACCGTCCACCCCGGCCAGTTCCGCCGCGGTTCTGCGCCCGCCCATGATCTCGCGCAGCAGGCGCAGCCGGACCGGGCTGCCCAGCGCGGCAAGACATTCCGCGGTCTCGGCCCAGTCGTCCTCGATGAGGTCGCCGGTGGTGAACCGGGCCTGCCATTCGCGTTGCTGATCGTTGGGCAGCCGGACCGACCCGGCGAAGACGACCCCGCCGTTGGGCTCGTCGGCCGCCGCGAACTCGTCCTGCAGGCGGGTCACCGCCCACTGCTCGGTGTCCGCCGGGAGGTTCTCCGGCCGTAGGTTCTCTTCCAGCGCGCTGAGCCGCCGCTCCAACTCGGCGACTCGGTCTTCCAGGCTCACGAAAGCAAAAGCTACGGATCTACGTGAGGTCCGACAAACCGAAGGCTCCAGCCCCCGTGGCGGCGGGAAGCCGGAGCCTTCGCGCTCAGTTGTAGACGGCGCCGAACGACGGCACCGAGATCGTGCCCAGCCGGTAGGCGTACCCGTCCGGGTTCACGTCGCTCACGGGTACCGACCAGCGATGCCACAGCGATCCGTACACCGCGGCGACCACCGGTCCCGCGCCGGTGTCGAGTGCGCGGGTGCGGATGCTGGTGTCCACCGGAACGTCGTTGTGCTCGTAGAGCAGTTCGGTGCCGCTGCGCCCGTTGGCGAGGTTGATCCACAGCACCTCGAGCTTGGCGCCGCCCTGATTCGGCGAGATGGTGCCCGGCCCGCCGAAGAACCCGATCCGGAATCCGTCTACACCCAACGCGATACCGGACCCGTACACACCAGGCCCCTCACCGCGGCCGATATCCGACTGCGCCGGAATCTGGAACGGCTGCGCGGGCAAGGCCACCAGCCCGGCCTCGGTGAGCTGACCGGAGGCGATCAACCGGTCGATCGCCTGCTCGGCCGCCGGATTCCCGGCCGCGGCGGCGCGTAATTTCTGGGCGGAGACGGTCCAGTCCACCGTGGCGGGCTGTGCGGCGGCGGGCCCGGCGAAAGGCGCCACGAACACCGCGGAGGCGGCGAAAAGAGTGAAATACGTTTGCTGACTTGTCGATCCAGCGACTCAGGGCGATAGGCTGCCCGGTCGGTGCGGGCCCTGTCCAGGGGCGAGCGCCGAATGGCGAGATCGTGTCATTGACTCATCGACGCAGCGGCGTTGCGGGCACATCTTCGATAAAACCGTTCCGTATGTTCTGGCCAAGGTAGTGTGGGTTTTCGAGGCGACCGCCGAATCCGCGGCGTTGGTGACCGCGTATGGCGGTATGCCACCCATTTGGGCGTCATCGATCGCGAGTGAGCGGAGAATCCAGAAATGCATCGAAGTAACCGGGCACCCTTGTTCAGTCATCCGAGTGAGCCCGCCGAGGTCAGCGCGCCGGTAGTCGGAGCGGTCCGGCTGCCCGTATTCAGCGACATCGTCGCGGCAGCGCCTTCCGTGGCGACCGACGAAGCGGGGTCGGCCGAGTCCGGCGGCGAGTAGTGCCTCCGGCCGGCCGGGTATGGGACCTGGGTTACGCCGCCGGCTGGCGGCTGGTACGCGCCCTGCCCGAACCGCTGGCCGTGCGCCTGTTCGACACCGGAGCCGAACGCGCCGCCCGGGACGGCGGGCCGAACCAGTTGCGCCGCAACCTGTCTCGGGTACTGGGCACCGCGCCGGAGGCGGTGCCACAGACACTCGTCCGTGCGAGCCTGCGCTCCTATGCCCGCTACTGGCGCGAAGCCTTTCGGCTTCCATCGATGGACCCGGTGCGACTGGCCGACACCATCGAGTCCTCGGCCACCGGGCTCGAGCACATCCACCAGGCGGTCGAACGCGGTACCGGTGCCGTACTCGCCCTGCCGCACAGCGGGAACTGGGACTTGGCGGGGGTGTGGCTGGTGCAACGCGTGGGCTCGCCAACTGTCGTCGCGGAGCGGCTCGCCCCGGAATCGTTGTTCCAGCGCTTCGTCCGCTTCCGCGAACGCTTGGGATTCGAGATCATTCCCCTCACCGGTACCGAGACGCCGCCGTTCGCGCAGCTGGTCACCCGGATTCGACAGGGGCGGATCGTCGGTCTGCTGGGTGAACGCGACTTGTCCGGCACGGGCGTACCGGTCACCTTCTTCGGGGAACCGGCACGGCTGCCTGCCGGGCCCGCGCGGCTGGCGATCGACACGGGAGCACCACTGCTTCCCGTGCACTGCTGGTACACGCCCGACGGGTGGGGGTTCCACGTCGATTCCCCCCTCGACACCAGCGGTGGCGTGCGCGATACCACCCAGGCGCTGGCCGACCGATTCGCCGCCGGTATCGCCGCGCACCCCGCCGACTGGCACATGCTCCAGCCCCTCTGGACGGCCGATCTCACCGCTGCCCAGCTCGCTCGCCGCAACCGGAACGCAGCGCACTGAACCGCGTGGAATGCGTGCGACGGGCCCATCCTCAGTCGCCGGGCAGCCCCCACGCGAATCCAGCGGCAATCACAACACAACTGACAATCGAGATAAGCACGATGCTCCACATGGGTGCGAAGGCTACGGACCATTCGGTTCGAGGTCTATAGCGGCGGGGACACCAAAAATGTTGGGCGGCTGAAGTTGTCCGCTGGCCTACCGCCGAGTTGTGGAGCTGTCGATCGCCGATCCGGGTGCCGGAGCTGAGCGACTGGGTGGGATCACGTACCGATCCACTCCAGTAGCGGGACCGGTTCGAAGGCGTCGAGCTGAGTCAGGACAGGCCAGGCTGAGCTGGAAGCATCCCCGGACGGCCGACAGGCGGCCTGAGCGAGCTGTAGACCGATGAGCCGATCTTCGGACACGAAAAAAACCGGTGCGAGTCGATGAGTGGACTCGCACCGGTTTCCGTTGTCTACCAGGTCACTTCAGCTCGGCGCTGGTCTTGCCGAGGATGCGGCGCGCCACGATGAGCTGCTGGATCTGCTGGGTGCCTTCGAAGATGTCGAGGATCTTCGAGTCGCGGCCCCACTTCTCCAGCAGGGTGCGCTGCGAGTAGCCGATGGCGCCGGCCAGTTCGACGGACTTCAGGGTGACGTCGGTGCCGGTGCGGCCCGCCTTCGCCTTGGACATGGACGCCTCGAGCGAGTTGGGCTTCTTGTTGTCGGCCATCCACGCGGCGCGCAGGGCGAGCAGGTAGGCGGCCTCGTAATCGGCTTCCATCCGCAGGAATTCGGCGGCGGCGGCGTGCTGGTTGTTGGCCGGGCTGTCGTAGGAGATCTCCACGCCCGCGGCGGTCAGGATCGAGCGCAGCTCTTCCAGCGCGGCGCGGGCGACGCCGATCGCCATCGCGGCGACGAGCGGACGGGTGTTGTCGAAGGTCTGCATGACCCCGGCGAAACCCTTCTCTACGTTGACTTCCGGGCTGCCGAGGATGTTGTCCTTCGGAATCCGGCAGTCCTGCAACAGCAGCACGGCGGTGTCGGAGGCCTTGATGCCGAGCTTGTGCTCGAGCCGCGCCACCGAGAGGCCGGGAGCGTCGCGCGGCACGACGAACGACTTGATCGCCGCGCGGCCGAGGCTCTTGTCCACCGTCGCCCACACCACGATGTGGGTCGAGCGCTGGCCCGCGGTGACGAAGATCTTCTCGCCGTTGAGCACCCACTCGTCGCCGTCGAGCACGGCGGTGGTGGACACGGCGGCGGAGTCGGAGCCGAAGGACGGCTCGGTGATCGCCATCGAGGCCCACACCTTGCCGAAGCGCTGCAGTTGCTCGTCGGTGGCGACGGCGGCGATGGCCGCGTTGCCCAGGCCCTGGTAGGGGATCGACAGCATGAGGCCGACGTCGCCCCACGATGTCTCCAGCGCGTTCAGCAGCGCGGACATATTGCCGCCGTTGGTGTTTCCGAGCAGCTCGGTGGCGTGGCTGTCGCTGTCGTCGGAACGGCCACCGGCGGCGCCGCCGATCTTCTGGGTGCCGGAGTCGGCCAAACCCTCGACCATCGCGGCCATGGTGTCCAGCTCGACCGGGTAGTCGTGCTCGCCGAGGTCGTACTTGCGCGAGATCGGGCGGAAGATCTCCTGCGCGACCTGATGCGCCTGATTCGCGCTGGCCCGCAGCTTCTTGGGGAGTTCGAGGTTGATCATGGGGGAGTTCTCCTGGAAAACGGAACGGGCCGGTTAGATGAGCACGACACCTTCGGCGATGCCGATGGCCCGCAGGTCGCGGTACCAGCGCTCGACCGGGTGTTCCTTGGTGAAGCCGTGACCGCCGAGCAGCTGCACGCCGTCGAGGCCGATCTGCATGCCCTTGTCGGTGGCGAGTTTGCGGGCCAGCGCCGCCTCCCGGCCGAACGACAGGCCCTGCTCCGCGCGGGAAGCGCCGCGCAGGGTGACCAGCCGCAGGCCGTCGAGTTCGATCGCGATGTTGGCGACCATGAACGCCACCGCCTGGCGGTGCGAGATCGGCTCGCCGAACGCTTCCCGCTCGTTCACGTACGGGATCACGTAGTCCAGCACGGCCTGGCCGGTGCCCGCGGCGAGCGAAGCCCAGCCGAGACGGGCCAGGCGCACGGCGTCGGCGTACTCCTCTACACGGGTCGTGGCGTCACCGTCGCCCAGGATGGCATCGGCGCCGACCGCGACGTTGTCCAGGATCAGCCTGCCCAGGCCTGCGGCGCGCAGACCCATGCTCGGGTCGGCCTCCACGACCAGGCCCGGTGCGTCCGACTCGATGATGAACAGTGCCGGACGTCCGTCGAGTTCGGCGGCGACCAAGAACAGCTCGGCGTCGGCCGCGGCGGGGACCAGGCTCTTCACACCCGAGAGGCGGTAGCCGCTCGGTGAGCGCACCGCCTTGGTGTCCAGCGCGAACGGGTCGAACAGCGCACGCGGCTCGCTGATCACGACCGAGGCCTGCGGCACGTTCTCCCCGGTGAAGGAGGGCAGGTAGGTCTTCTGCTGCGCGTCGCTGCCCCACTGCGCGAGGGCGACCGCGACGCCGCTGGGCGCCAGGATGGGCAGGGCGAGACCCATGTCGCCGTGCGCGAGCGCCTCGGCGACCAGTGCGTTGGTCACCGCGCCGCGCTCGGAGGCCGCACCCTCGAGTTCCTCGGGGACGTTGATCAGGGTGATGCCGAGTTCGGCGGCGCGCTCGAGCAGGTCGCGCGGCGCCTTGGCGGCGTTGTCGGCCTCGTAGGCGGCCGGGCGCAGGATCTCGGCGGCGAATTCCTTCACCGTCTCGACGATCATCTGTTGTTCGTCGGTCGGCGTCAGGTCGAAGTAGTCCTTGTTCTTCGCCTCGTTGGCGGCCAGGCGCTTCGGCGCACCGCTGCCCGCGACCTTGGCGAAGGCGCGCGTCGCGGCGCCGAGCGTGCGGAAGCCGGTCTTGGTGCCCTCGTAGGTGACGCGCTCGATCGGCTTGCGCAGGTTGTACTTCTCGGCGAGTTCCGACCCGGTGAGAGTCGTCATGACCCGCATCGCCGCGCCCATCCAATCCCGCTTGGGTTGGTTCAGGCCGACCGCGGACGTGTCTGGACGTCGCTTCGTTGCGCTGTCTCGAGTGCTCATCATCACCTGTTTTCTCGGATGGGTTCGGTGCGGTCTGTCCCCAGCTATCTTACTCCGGAGTAAGGCTATCTTACTGCTGAGTAAGAACGGCGTCGAGGGGAAGAATACGCAAGGAATCCGCGCTTTGCTGGACGAGTGCCCAAAGTTGGGCAGTCGATGGTCGGCCGTCGTCTGCCCCCGGGTTACCGCTGTCGCCAGGTCTGCCGCACTATCCGCGCGCGATCCGGTGCAGAAGGTATGGGCGGGGTAGCGGTACTGCGCAGCGGCTCGGCTCCAGCGGCTGAAGACGTAGTCGTGACTACAATCCGACGCATGTCAGCGATCTTCGACTGGGCTCGGCCGGACAACGTCCAGCCCGAGCCGATCACAGTCGACATCTGGCGCGAACTTCCCGACGAGTTCTGCCGCTTGGTGGAAGTGGTGAACGGAGACGCGGTCCGTTGTGAATCACCGACACGGGCGCACCAAAAAGCCGTCCACCGGCTATTGGCGATGCTGGAGGTGGCGGCTCGGGAGTACATGGCCGAAGACCCTTCGGCTTGTCTGGACGCCAATCACGATTTCGATGTAGTGCTGTGGGAAGTGCCTCGTGCGACGATCCGACGTCCTGACATCGCGCTGTTCGAGTGCGTACCGGCCGATCTCCGGCCGATGCCCGCACGGCACCTGAAGATCGCTGTCGAAGTGATCTCGCCCAGCCATGTGAAAACGGACCGGCTCGAGAAAATGGGTGAGTACGCCGCCGCAGGGATTCCCTGGTACTGGCTGGTCAGTGTGTCGGATACCGACGTGACATCCATCGAGACCTACGGCCTCGACCACAGCGTGGGCCATTACCGCCTCGCCCGCGTGCTGAAGCCGCAGACCGGCTTCGCCGTCGACCTGCCGATTCGCATCCAACTCGACTGGGATCAACTGACCGACCTGGTGCTGTGAGCCCGGGGCCGCCCGAAGCGGGCTCAGCTGCCCGCGGTCGAGCCGGTGGCTCGGCGGCCACCGGCTCGGGCGATCACTCGCGGACGTAGTAGCGCAGCGTCGCGTAGGCCGTGATGGCCGCGAAGACGATGCCGACCGGGGCGATGACCAGCGCGGTCATCGCGATGTCGTCGCCGGTGATACGCGGGAACACCTTGCTGGCGAACAGGTCGCCGAGGGCGCGGTCGATCACCAGCGGGCGGGCGATGAGCAGGCCGATCATCGCGAGCAACGAACCGGCCAGCGCGGCGGCCACGGCCTCGAGCAGGAACGGCAACTGGGTATACCAGCGGGTCGCGCCGACCAGCCGCATGATGCCGACCTCGGTGCGGCGGGTGAACGCGGCGATCTGCACCATGTTCGCGATCAGCATCACCGCGGCCAGCGCTTGCAGCACGGCCAAGCCGAACGCCGCGTTGCGCAACCCGTCGAACAGGCTGACCAGCCGGTCCACGATGTCCTTGTCGTTGCGCACCATGCCGACGCCGGGGCGGTCGTAGAACTTCTCGTAGATGGTGGGGTAGAGCTCCGCGTTCTCCATCTTCACGCGCAGCGAGGCGGGCAACGGCGTCTCGCTGACGTACTTGGCCAGTTCGGGCTGGTCCTTGAAGGTCTTCTCCTTGGCCTCCCGGACCGCCTCCTCCCGGTTGAGGAACTGGACCGCCTCCACGCCGCTGGTGGCTTTCAGATCGGCCATGAGCGCGCGGCACGGGTCCTGCGAGCAGTCCGGGTCGTTGGCCGAGACGTCCTCGGTGAGGTACAGCCGCACCTCCAGCCTGTCGAGGAAGTACTGCTCGGTCTTGTCCGCGATACGCACCGCCAGCAGGCCGCCGCCGAGCATGGTGAGCGAGACCGCGGTGGTCAGGATCATCGCGATGGTCATCGTGACGTTGCGGCGCAGGCCCGCGAAGACCTCGCCGAACAGGAAGCTCGCGCGCATTACCGGCCCACCCCGTACACGCCCGTCGCCTCGTCACGCACCAGGCGTCCGTGATCGAGCTCCACCACCCGCCTGCGCATCGCGTCGACGATGTGGTTGTCGTGGGTGGCCATCACCACCGTGGTGCCGATGCGGTTGATCCGCTCCAGCAGCATCATGATGTCGCCGCTGGTGTCGGGATCGAGGTTGCCGGTCGGTTCGTCGGCCAGCAGCACCAGCGGCCGGTTCACGAACGCCCGCGCGATCGCCACTCGCTGCTGCTCACCACCGGAAAGCTCGGTGGGCAGCCGGTCGGCCTTGCCGCCGAGGCCGACCATGTCGAGCACCTCGGGGACGGTGCGGTCGATGAACTGGCGCCGCTTGCCGATCACCTCCAGCGCGAACGCGACGTTCTGGTACACGGTCTTCTGCTGCAACAGCCGGAAGTCCTGGAAGACGCACCCGATGCGCTGGCGCAACTTGGGTACCTTGCGACCGGGTAACCGGTCGACCCGGTAATCGGCGACTCTGATCTCGCCCGCCGTGGGCGTCTCCTCCTTGAGCAGCAACCGCATGAAGGTCGACTTACCCGAGCCGGACGGTCCGATGATGAAGACGAACTCGCCCTTGCCCACATCGACGGTGATGTTGTCCAGCGCGGGTCGCGTCGAGGTCTTGTACGACTTGGTCACGTTCCGCATGGTGATCACGGGGAGCCAGTGTAACCAGCAACCGGATGCGGCCTGCGTCGTCAACCATGGGTGACAGCGCGGCGGCGGCTCGGCCCGCCGGGCTCAGCGGGCGGGCGCTTCGGTGAACACCGCTGCGGGAACAGCATTCACCAGGGTGGCCGGCGCGATGCTCGTTTCATCGGGTTTGACGAATACGTACAGCACGAACGTGGCGACCCAGGTTGCCATCAGGATCGCCGTGGATCTACGTGGTCTCACTGATTCCCTCCCGGCGCAGCGCCGCGGCGACTCGCACCCGCAGCTCGCGTCCGACTTCGAACTGTTTACCCGGCAACGTCCGGGCAACCATTCGGATGTTCATCTGGTCGACGGTGAGGTCTTCCACACCCATGACGGTGGGCTCATCGAGCAACAAAGGCTTCAGCCGAGCGTCTTCGTACGCCTTTGTACCCACCTCGTGCAGGATCTCGTTGACCCTGGTGATGTCAGCGCTCGCGGCCACCGGTACGTCGATCGCGGCACGTGCCCAGTCCTTCGACAGGTTCGTGACCTTCACGATCTGGCCATTGGGCACCGTGATCACTTCACCGTCCGCGTTGCGCAGCGTGGTGATCCGCAGCGTGACGTCCTCGACCGTACCCTCCGCCTGCTCCGCGGCTCCAGTCACCGCGATGCGGACCACATCGCCGAACCCGTACTGCCGCTCGGCGATCAGGAAGAACCCGGCGAGGATGTCCTGCACGATGCGCTGCGCGCCGAAACCGAGCGCGGCGCCGAGCACCGCGGCGGGCGCGACCAACCCGGTGACGGCGAAGCCGAGCCGCCGCAGCACCTCCATGGTGATCAGCACGTAGACGATGGTCAGCACCACCCAGGTGATCACCTGCGCCAACGCGTGGCGGTGCTTGGCCGCCTCGGTGCGCACCAGTGCGTCACTGCTGCGGAATCCGGCGTCGATCTTGCGAGTGATCCGATCCCTGACATAGGTGGCGAATCGGCTGAACAGGACGGCCCCGAGAATGAGCAGCACGATCTCCAGGCCGGAACCGCGTAGCCAGGTGGTGAAACCGGTGGACGCGATAGCCTGGATTCCCGCGACATTCATTTAGTTCGCCTGCTCTCGCATTCTCCAGCGGATACCCGACTCGATGAACCCGTCGATGTCCCCGTCGAGCACCGCGGAGGGATTGTTGACCTCGTAGTTCGTCCGCAGGTCCTTGACCATCTGGTACGGATGCAGCACGTAGGAGCGCATCTGATTGCCCCAGGACGCACCCTCGTTGGTCTTCAGCGCGTCCATCTCGGCGCGCTCTTCCTGCCGCTTGCGCTCCAGGAGCTTGGCCTGCAGCACCCGCATGGCCGAGATCTTGTTCTGGAGTTGGGACTTCTCGTTCTGACAGGTGACCACGATCCCGGTGGGCAGGTGGGTGATGCGGACCGCGGAGTCGGTCGTGTTGACGCTCTGGCCGCCCGGGCCGGAGGAGCGGTACACGTCGACGCGGATCTCCGTCTCCGGGATCTCGATATGGTCGGTGGTCTCGACCACGGGTAGCACCTCGACTTCGGCGAAGGAGGTCTGGCGGCGGCCCTGGTTGTCGAACGGGCTGATCCGCACCAGCCGGTGCGTGCCCATCTCGACCGACAGCGTGCCGTAGGCGTAGGGCGTCTTCACCGCGAAGGTGGCGCTCTTGATGCCCGCTTCTTCGGCGTAGGAGGTGTCGTAGACCTCGACCCCGTACTTGTGCCGGTCGGCCCAGCGGATGTACATGCGCATCAGCATCTCGGCCCAGTCGGCGGCGTCCACGCCACCGGCGCCGGAGCGGATGTTCACCAGCGCGTCGCGCTTGTCGTACTCGCCCGACAGCAGCGTGCGGACCTCCATCGCCTCCACGTCGCTGTGCAGCGCGACGCGCTCGGCGTCGGCCTCGGCGAGCGCGGCGGCCCTGGCCTCGCCCTCTTCGCCCTCCGCCAGTTCGTAGAGCACCGGCAGGTCGTCGAGCCGCTGGCGCAGCTCCTCCACCCGGCGCAATTCGCCTTGGGCGTGGGACAGCTCACTGGTGACCTGCTGAGCGTGGTCCTGGTCGTTCCACAGGTCGGGGTCGGCGGCCTGATGCTCGAGCTCGTCGATACGACGGCGCAACTCGTCGATGTCGAGCACCGATTCGACCGTCTTCAGGGTGGCGTCGAGTTCGGCGAGATCAGCGGAAACGTCAGGATGCACGATTGTCAAGCCTAGCTGCCCCTCTGCGGCGGCAGCACACGAGTGCGCGCCGGGTGGCCGGGGACGGCGTCACCACGGGTGGGCGCCGTCGTTCGAGGGCCGGACGGGGTGATCGCCGGGACGTCACGCACTCGGTCCCTACCCGGCCCCTGGCCGGTGCGCTGTGACGGACGCCTCATGGGTTCCTACCCTAAACGGCGACCGCGCTTGGCGCAGTTGCTGTTTGGAATTCGCAGCCGAGGCGATCGGCGCTTCGCCGGCTCGGCGCCTGCCGCGCCCGTTCCGTTGTGCTGCCCGACCGGCGGGTTCGGTGTGGCGCGCGCGGTGTGTCGAACTCCACTTCGTCCACGCTGGCGAAGGCGTTCGTGCTCCGTGTTCGAGGTGTGGTTCGTTCGCGCGGTCTGTCGCCGAGGACGGTTCGCCCGGTCAGCCCGAGACCGCGTGCAGTCCGCCCGGGCGGCGTCCGTTGAGGGCGTCGAGGGCGGCGGCGGTGGCGTCGTCGGCAGGCAGGTAGACGATCACCCGCTGGTCGTCGTCGGCGGAGAGTTCGAGTAACTCGTAGGCCAGGCGCAGAGAACCGGCCTCGGGATGGACGAGGCGGTTGATACCGGTGGCGGCGGCCAAGCTGGGCACCGTGTCGACCCGGTCGGCGAACGCCGGGCCCACCGTGACGGTGAGCTCGTCGGCGAGGGCGGCGATGTGCGGGTCGGCGCGGAACGGGCCCTGCTTCAACGTGGCGACCGTCTCGTCGGCCACGTGCTCCCAGTCCGCGTAGAGGTTCCGGGCACCGGGCAGGCAGAAGACGAAACGCGCCAGGTTCGCCGGGGTATGGGGTCCGTCGAAGAGCCCGGTCGGCGCCATCAGCCGGTAGTAGCCGTCGGTGTAGGCGAGAACTTCGGTGAGGCGGTTGACCACCACGGCGGGCGCGGGTTCGAGTCGATCCAGGATCGCGCGCACGGTCGGCCGCACCTCACGCAGCGGCTGCGCGTCGCCCATACAGGTGAACCCGCTGTCCACCGACTTGCTCAACCGGTGCAGATGGACGCGCTCGGCGGGGCTCAGCCGCAGCGCGTCGGCGAGCGCGGACAGCACCGGGGGCGAAGGATGCCGGTCGCGACCTTGCTCGAGGCGAGTGACGTACTCCACGCTCACCCCGGCGAGGGTAGCCAGTTCGGCGCGGCGCAACCCGGGGGTGCGCCGCCGTGGACCGGCGGGCAGGCCGACCTGAGCGGGCGTCACCGCTTCACGGCGGGTGCGCAGGAAGAGCCCGAGTTCGTTGTCGCTCACCCGTCGAACCTAACAAGGCCCGACGTCGCGAGGGTGTCCCTGGCACTACCACTCTTACGGCGGTCTCCCTGCCCTGCGTGCCGCAAAGCAGTGTGGGTTCCGCGGCCCGCCCGGGTCGTTCTGTGATCCGAGGAGATGCGACATGTCCAACACCCCACTGAAGCTCGCGGTGATCATCGGCAGCGTCCGGGAGGGACGCTTCGGACCGGTCGTCGCGTCGTGGTTCACCGAACAGGCGCGGCGGCACGGTTCGTTCGAGGTGGACGTCATCGATCTGGCCGAGGCGCACCTTCCGCTCGACCTGCCCGCGGTGCCCCCGGCGCTCGATCCGAATCCGCCGCGCCCGGAGGGCATGGCGGAACTCACCCGTCGGTTGGACGCGGCCGACGCGTTCGTCATCGTCACGCCGGATTACAACCGCAGCGTCCCCGCCTCGCTCAAGGCCGCCATCGACTGGCATTTCACCCAGTGGAACGCGAAGGCGATCGGCTTCGTCGGCTACAGCGGGGCCTCCGGCGGCTTGCTCGCCATCGAGCACCTGCGGCAGATCTTCAACGAACTCAACGCGCATACGGTGCGCGACTATGTGTCTTTCCCGCGCTACTACCTGCTCTTCGACGACGAGGGAACGTTGCTGGAGCCCGAAGAGCCCGCGGCTGCCGCGACGACGCTGCTCGATCAGCTGCACTGGTGGGCGAGCGCGTTGGCCGCGGCCCGGTCGTTGGAGACCGTGGGGTAGGCGCTGGGGACGCTGTCGCCGAGCGAGGGCAGCTGATCGTGCTCACTCGGCTGTGTCCTTCGCCCAGCCGGGACGGAAAGGGGGCGTGACCGGGCGGGCCGATAGGGTGCGGGGCGTGGCTGTGTACTCCTCCGATCTCGAACTGGCCCTGCGGCTGGCCGATGCCGCCGACGCGATCACCCGGGCGCGCTTCGGTGCGCTGGACCTGAAGGTCGACGCGAAGCCGGATCTGACGCCGGTGTCGGACGCCGACCTGGCCGTGGAGCGGGCGATCCGGCAGGTGCTGTCCGAGGCCCGGCCGGACGACGCGGTACTGGGCGAGGAATTCGGCGGCGCCGCCGAATTCAGCGGAAGGCAGTGGGTGGTGGACCCGATCGACGGCACGAAGAACTTCGTGCGGGGAGTGCCCATCTGGGCGACGCTGATCGCGCTGCTGGAAGACGGCGAACCGGTCGTCGGCGTGGTGAGCGCGCCCGCGCTGGTCCGGCGCTGGTGGGCGGCCGCGGGGTCGGGCGCCTGGACGAGCTTCGAAAAGGGAGCGGCCGAACAGATCTCCGTCTCCGCCGTCGGCGAACTCGGCTCGGCCAGCCTGGCGTTCTCCAGCCTGTCCGGCTGGCGCGAGCGCGGGTTGCGGGAGCATTTCCTCGCCCTGACCGACGACGTGTGGCGCGTGCGTGGCTACGGCGATTTCTTCAATTACTGCCTGCTCGCCGAAGGCGCGGTCGACATCGCCACCGAACCGGAGGTCTCCCTGTGGGATCTGGCCGCCCTGGACATCCTCGTCCGGGAAGCGGGCGGTCGTTTCTCCTCGCTGGACGGTAAGCCCGGTCCACACGGCGGCGACGCGATCGCCACCAACAGCCTGCTGCACGACGAGGTTCTCGACCGCCTGCGCGGTTGACCGCCCCATTTCACGCCGCCGTGCTCGGACCCGAGACGGCATGGTCGCGGGCCCCATCAGCTAAGGCACCTCTGGTGCATCCAGGAGCTTCTCCATCAGGACGACGTGAGTGGTGCCGTGGAACTGGGGCGGCAGTCTCGTCTCCCGGAGTTCAGTGAAACCCTGTGCGGCGTAATACTTTCGGAGCACCTGGTTGTCCGACGCGGTGTCCAGGCGTTGACGGGTGACGCCGTGAGCCAGTGTGTGCGCGGCGCAGAACCCGAGGATTCGCGGGCCGAGCCCGCGGCCCCGGTATTCCGGCGCGACCATCAGACCGTGCACGTAACCGGCCTCGGTGTCGTCGTCCGCGCCCCAGAACTCCGGGTCCCGCCAGATCAGGCGAACGGCGGCCACGAGCGCCGCGGACTCGTCGTGCCACACGAACCATTCATCCCGCGCGATCTCCTCCGCGACGACCGCCACCGCGTACTCGCCCGGCACCCATTGCCCGATGCCGTTGTCGACCATCCACCGCGCCAGCCGATCGCGCAGTCGTGCGATGTCCTCGGCGTCCAGCGCGGTGGCCGCCACCATCGGTGCTGTTTCGACCACGGCTTTCCTTCCTCCGACGGGTATCCCAGGCCGGTCGGTGACCTGGGATTCCCCGAAGTACCCGCAGAACTATCCAGCCCGCGTGGGATTCGCGGGAGTGAGGTCGGTGCCCGCCGGTGGGCGCAAACGCCGCAGCGTGCCGTCCATGCTGGTGACGAACAGCGCCCAGGAGTCACCGTCGCGGGCGATGCGGACCGAAGTGGCCCCGTCCGGCGGGTTGCGGAACGGGCCCGGCTTGATCAAGCCGGTGATGATCGCGCAGGTGGCGCCGGTGGTCGTATCCACCCGATAGACGGCGCCGAGAATATGGTCGGCGACGAAGAGCGCGCCGGCCCGGGTGGCCTCCATGTCGTCGGGCAGGGCGACCAGGTCCGGGATGCCGGAGACGACCGTGGGGTGCGCCGGATCGTCCAGCCGGACGCGCAGGATCTGCATCGTCATCGTGTCCACGTAGACCGACTCGCCGTCCGCGGCCAGCGCGAGGCCGTTGGCGGGCGGCAGACTCGACCAGTCCCGCTCGTACTCGTTCGTCTCGGGCCAGTAGCGGGAGATGCCGTTCGTACCGTTGAGGCCGATGGTGGTGAACAGCAGGCTGCCGTCGGGCAGCAACAGCAGGCCGTTCGGCCCGTTCAGCCCGGTGAGCAGGACACTGACCGCGCCGGTCTCGACGTCGTAGCGCTGGAGCGTGCCCGGCGGTTCGCTGAGCCCGTCGCCGGTGAGGAAGTAGACGTAGCGCCCGGCGGCGCGCACACCTGCCGGGCGGTGCACGTCCGTGACCAGCTTCGCCATCCGCCCGGCGGAGTCGACATGCGCCAGGTAGCCGTCCATCAGGCCGGTGACGTAGAAACCGCCCTGCCCGTCGGAATCGAGATTCTCCAGATTGCCGACTCCCTCGACGACGGTGCCGGCCTCCCAGCCGTCCGAGCACATCGCGGGGAATGTCTCCGCCCGCGCCGCGGGCAGTGCCGCGGTGACCGCGGCGGCCACGGCGACGGCGACGAGCATCGCCGCGCGTGCCCTGGTCCCGATTCCTGTTGACATGCGCCACAACATAACAGCGCCGCAGGGAGCCGTCCGGCTGGGAATTTCCACCAGGGCGGGGAAACCCCGAGGTCAGCGAGCCAGGACGGGAAACCCCGGCGTTGGTTGTGCACATGTGCACAACTCGGCCGTCCAGCAGGGCGAACGCCGAACCGTACCGGTACCGCGCCGCCGAGGCGCTCGTAGGATGGGCCGGGTGACTCCCCCCGATGATTTCGCGGCTGTAGCGATCGAAGACGCGTCCGGATCGGACGCCGGATCCGTTGCGGCGCAACAGGTTCTACGCCGAGTCTTCGGTTACGACAGCTTCCGCGGCGACCAGGGCGCGATCGTCAGGCACGTGATCGACGGCGGCGACGCGCTGGTGCTCATGCCGACCGGCGGCGGCAAGTCGCTCTGCTACCAGGTGCCCGCTCTGGTACGCCCCGGCGTCGGTGTCGTGGTCTCGCCATTGATCGCCCTCATGCAAAATCAGGTGGACGCGCTCAGCGCCCTCGGCGTGCGCGCGGGGTTCCTCAACTCCACCCAGTACCCCGACGAGCGCCGGGCCGTCGAGGCGCAATTCCTCGCGGGTGAACTCGATCTGCTGTACATGGCGCCGGAGCGATTGCGCCTGGACTCGACCGCGCAGCTGTTCGACCGCGGCAAGATCGCGCTGTTCGCCATCGACGAAGCACACTGCGTTTCCCAGTGGGGTCACGACTTCCGTCCCGATTACCTGGGCCTTTCCGTGCTGCACGAGCGGTGGCCGGACGTCCCGCGGATCGCGTTGACCGCGACCGCCACCGAGAAGACCCGTGACGAGATCATCCAGCGTCTCGACCTCGGCGGCGCCCGCCGCTTCGTGTCCAGCTTCGACCGGCCCAATATCCAGTACCGGATCGAGCCGAAGAACCGTCCCGAGCGTCAGCTGCTGGAATTCATCCGCACCGAGCACACGGGCGACGCGGGCATCGTCTACTGCCTCTCGCGCAACTCGGTCGAGAAGACCGCGGCGTTTCTCACCGAGAACGGCGTCTCCGCGGTGCCGTACCACGCGGGCTTGGACAACCGGACCCGCGCGGCGAACCAGTCGCGCTTCCTGCGCGAAGACGGGCTGGTCGTGGTCGCGACCATCGCCTTCGGCATGGGCATCGACAAGCCGGATGTGCGCTTCGTCGCCCATCTCGACCTGCCGAAGTCGGTCGAGGGGTACTACCAGGAGACCGGCCGCGCCGGTCGCGACGGCTTGCCCTCCACGGCGTGGATGGTCTACGGGCTCAGCGACGTGGTGCAGCAGCGCAAGCTGATCGATTCCTCCGAGGGTGACGCCGCCCACCGCCGCCAGTTGCAGCTGCACTTGGACGCGATGCTCGCGCTGTGCGAGACCGTCGCCTGCCGCCGCACCCAGTTGCTCGCCTACTTCGGCGAGCCCGGGCTGCCCTGCGGCAACTGCGATACCTGCCTGGCTCCGCCGCAATCCTGGGACGGCACGGTGGCCGCGCAGAAGCTGCTGTCCACGGTGCTGCGCTTGAAGCGGGAACGCGGCCAGAGCTTCGGCGCAGGCCACATCGTGGACATTCTGCTCGGCAAGAAGAACCCCAAGGTCGTGCAGCACGACCACCACGAGCTGAAGGTCTTCGGCGTCGGCACCGATCTGCGCGACACGGAATGGCGCGGCGTGGTGCGGCAATTGCTGGCCCACGGGCTGCTGGCCGTCCACGGCGACTACGGCGTGCTGACGCTCACCGAAGCCAGCAGTGAGGTGCTGTTCGACGGACGGCAAGTACTGCTGCGCCGCGAACCCGAACGCGCGCCCAAGCCCGCGCGGGCCGCGAAGGCCGCCAAGGCGGCAGCCGCCGACCTGACACCCACCGATCTGCCGCTGTTCGAGAAGCTGCGCGAATGGCGCGCGGCCACCGCGAAGGAACAGGGCGTTCCCGCCTATGTCGTCTTCCACGACGCCACCCTGCGCGAGATAGCGGCCCGCAAGCCCGCGAGCCTGGCCCAACTCGGCGGCGTCAGCGGTGTCGGCGAGAACAAACTCGCGAAATACGGAGAGCAGGTGCTCGAAGTGCTCGCCGCCGCGTGAGCCGTCGTCAGCGCGCGGTGCACCGATGGGCGAGGATGGTCGGCGTGGCGGACCGCCGAAGAATGGGGAGGACAGCGTGAGCGAAAGCGAGACGATCGGGCGCCGGGAGTTCCTGGCCGGTGCGGCCACCCTCGCGGCCGGGGCGACGCTGGTCGGCCGGACACCCGCGCAGGCGGTACCCGTAGCCGAAGGCGTCACCAAATTCCCCTTTCCGGACGACCGCCGGGTGCGGGTGCTGGTGACCGGCGACGCGGGCACCGGCACCCGCACCCAATGGGCGGTAGCCGACGCCATGCGCGCGTACCACGGCCGTGAACCCGTCTCGCTCGCACTGGGTCTCGGCGACAACATCTACGAGCACGGGCCCGACAGCGCGGCCGACGTCCAGTTCGCCGACAAGTTCGAGAACCCCAACGCCGGACTGGACTTCCCGTGGCTGATGGTGCTGGGCAACCACGACAACAGCTCTGTTTTCGGTGGCGACGGCGGGTGGCTGCTGCGCGGCAATGCCGAGGTGGAGTACCACGCCAACTCGCGGCGCTGGTGGATGCCGAGCCGCTACTACTCGGTGCGGATTCCGCAGCGCAACCCCGTCGTCGAGTTCTTCGTCCTCGACGTCAATCCCTTGGCTTCCTACGTGCCACCGATCTTCTCGCCCTATTGGGCGGTCGACGGCCAGTTCATGAACGAGCAGCGCGCTTGGCTCGACCGCGCCATCGCCGAGTCGCCGGCCCCGTGGAAGATCGCCTGCACCCACCAGCCGTATCTGAGCAACGGCCCGCACGGAGACGCGGGCCGCTACGAGGGCCTGTCCGTCGAGCCGATCAACGGCGTGCACGTGAAACGCTTCATCGAAGACCATGTGATCGGCCGGTGCCAGTTCATCCTGTCCGGGCACGATCACTCGCTACAGGTGCTCGAACCCACGGCGGCGTCGAAGGGAACCAGGCAGATCGTGTCGGGCGCGGCCGCGAAGACGGCCGGCGCCGAACAGCGGGTCGGCGCGAGCGCGGGCCACAGTGCGCTCTACGAGAACCACCACGAGCTGGGCTTCATGGTTCTCGAACTCACGCAGGGCGGAGTCGAGCTGGGCGTGCACACGGTCGACCTGGCGACCGGCGCATCCGCCGAGGCTTTCCGGCGGCGCCTGGCCTGAGTTCCAACTATGTTGCGCGGGGCGGGAATTGCGGCGCGTCGCCGTCGTGGCGGCTACCGTGCTGGCTATGGCACCGGGTGAGGGTTCCAGCGATGAGCGCGAAGATATTTCCTCCGGCTCTGCGGGGGGTGAGGCTGCGGACGCGCCGCCGCACGTCCGAGGCAGGAGCGATCCGTCGGTCGAGAACGTGTGGCTGCGGCGCCGGCCGCCGCCGGAGCGGCCAGGCGCACCGCGGATGTCCACGGTGGCCCTGCTCGTGGTGTTCCTCGCCGTCCTCGCGCTCTACATCGTGCTGCATCAGGGTGGCTAGCGCGTCCGCGACCTGCGGGAATAAATTGGTTGCCGGGTCACTTAGAGTGGACCGTTATGAAGGAGAAGGGGCGCAAGGTCATCGCGACCAACCGCCGGGCGCGGCACAACTACACGATCCTGGACGTCTACGAGGCCGGGATCGCGCTGGTCGGCACCGAGGTGAAGAGCCTGCGGGAGGGTAAGGCCTCGCTGGTGGACGCCTTCGCGACGGTGGACAACGGCGAGGTGTGGCTGCGCGGGCTGCACATCCCCGAGTTCAGCCACGGCACCTGGACCAATCACTCGCCGCGCCGGGTGCGCAAGCTGCTGCTGCACAAGCGCGAGATCGAGCGGCTGGTCGGCAAGTCGCGGGAGGGCAACCAGACGCTGGTGCCGCTGTCGATGTATTTCTCCGACGGCAAGGTGAAGGTCGAACTGGCGCTGGCCAAGGGTAAGCAGGACTACGACAAGCGCCAGGACCTGGCTCGGCGCACCGCCGAGCGAGAAGTCACCCGCGAGCTGGGACGGCGGGTCAAAGGTATGAAGTGACCGCCGTCCTGCTCGCGCTGGCAGCCGCGGTGGGCTACGGCGTGAGCGATTTCTACGGCGGTGTGGCGTCGCGGCGGGTGACCGCACTGCGCGTCGTCATCTACTCCTATCCGTTCTCGGTGCTGCTGGTGCTCGCCCTGCTTCCGTTCGTGTCGGGCACGCCGGACGCCGCGTCGCTGGCGTGGGGAGCGGCGGCGGGCGTCGCGAGCGGCGTCGCGGTGTGGTGGTTCTACGCGGCGCTGGCCAATGGTCCGATGGCCGTGGTGTCGCCGCTGACAGCGGTGCTCGTGGCGGGCATTCCGGTGCTCGTCGGGCTGCTGACCGGCGAGCGACCCGGTCCGCTCGCCT
This sequence comes from Nocardia gipuzkoensis, assembly GCF_021183645.1. NCBI lineage: Bacteria > Bacillati > Actinomycetota > Actinomycetes > Mycobacteriales > Nocardiaceae > Nocardia > Nocardia gipuzkoensis. The sequence continues at coordinate 4,617,725 of NZ_CP089225.1, forward strand.
TCGCGGGCGTCGTGTTCGCGCTGGTCGCGGTGCTCCTGGTGAGCCGGGAATCGCCCGACGAGGTGACCGAGGAGATCACCGGCGGACGCGAACTGCGGTTCACCCGCACCGTCGCCGCGCTGACCGTCGGATCCGGCGCCGCGTACGGCTTCGCCTTCGTCTTCCTGCACAAGACTTCGGCGGACTCGGGACTGTGGCCGCTGCTCATGCAGCGCGTCGCGGCCACCGGCGTCGTCTGGCTCGCCGCGCTGGTCGCCAGGGAGTTCGGCAGGCTGCGCGGCGAACCGTTACGGCTGGCCTGCTATATCAGCGTGCTGGACGTCGTCAGCAACGCGGCGCTGCTGTACGCCTTCCACGGATCGCTGCTGTCGCTGGTGAGCGTGATCGGCTCGCTGTATCCGGCGGTGACCGTGCTGCTGGCGATGGTGCTGCTCGGCGAGCGGGTCCACCGGCAGCAGCAGGTCGGCTTGGTCCTCGCGCTGGCAGCGGTCGCACTCATCGCCGCCGCCTGACTCCCACTGACGCTGCCGCCCAGCCGAATCCCGTTGCCGCAGGCCAGATCACTCGGGCGGCGGGCGCCACAAGGCCTGCCCGCCGCCCGAGTGAGCGCGAATCACCGCGTGCAGGGCTCGCGCATCGCGATCCGCTTCAACGTGGGGCTGCGGTAATCGGCGACCACCGTGCGCGAACCCAGTGACGTGGACGGGTCGGGCACGTTGACCACCGCGCGCTGCGCTGCCACGTCGGGTTCGTCACGGCCGTAGATCTGCGGCGCCGCCATGCCTTCGGAGTCCACGGTGAGCCCGGCCAGTGCCTTGCGCAAGGTCGGCCGGTCCAGACCGCCCGACTCGGCTGCCTTGGTGAGCAGCGCCTTCATCGGATAGGAGATCGCCCAGCCCAGGTTGTAGCCGAAGTTCGTCGGTTCGCTGGTCGCGGCGTTCCTGGCGCGCTGGGCTCCGGTGCTCGTGCCGTCCCAGCCGTCGAACGGCGAGGTGTAGTTGTACAGCGCCGTGAGCGCGGGCGCGGCCGGTGTCTTGAGCAGCGCGCTGTTCCAGGTCGGAGTGGACCCCAGGAACCGGCCCTCGTAGCCGGATCTCGCCAGTTTGCCGACGATCTCGGCGGCTTCGCCCGGCCCGGTGGCCAACAGGACCACGTCGGGCGGGTCGGCCATGATCTCGGCGACCGGGTAGTCCTGATTGCCGACCTCGGTGTTGGGCCCGGTGTCGATGCGCGAGGTGATCGTCGCGCCGTTGTCCAACGCCCACTTGAGCGCCCCGCTGGCGTAGTCGCCGCCGTAGTTGCCGCGGTAGGCGACCACGCCGAGGCTGCGCGGCTGATAGTGGTTCTGCGCGAACCAGTCCAGGCCGAGTACGGCTTCGGTGCAGTACGAGAATCCGTCGTCCAGTACCAGGTCGCGATCGGTGGAGCGATACTGCCAGCCCGACCAGAGCGTGCCCGCCCCGGTCACCAGGTCCGCGTCGTCCATCTCCTGCAGAACGGCCAGCGTCTGCGCGGTTCCGAAACTCATCGCGAGCGCCAGCACGTGCGGCGCCACATTCGCGAATTCCGTGACGTGCCTGCGCGGGTCGTAGGCGGTGTCGCGAGTGTAGGCGGTGATATCGATCTCGTACCCGCCGATACCGCCCTGCTTGTTCACCTCGTTCCAGAACGCGAGCTGCCCTTCCTGCAAGGACTTTCCGAGCGGGGCGAAGGGGCCGTTGTTCAGGTCCGACAGCACGCCCAGATAGATACAGCCCTTGTCGCGGTGGATCGCGCGGGGGCATGGTTCACGAGTGACACCCGGTGTGGCGGCGGGCGTCGAAGTCGAACACCCGGCGGTCAGTACGAGCCCGAGTGCGAGCGGAACGACTACGAGTCGAAGTAGTCGACGGAAAACACGATGAATAGGCATATCTGGCTCGCTTACGGCTGCACGCAGGGCTCGGTGAGGGTGATGCGGTCCTGAGTCGGGCCGTGATACGCGACCGCCAGGGTTTTCGCGCCCAGCGGCGCGGTCTGCTCCGGCGCTTCGATGACCGCCCGCTGACGGGTGAGATCGGGTTTGGCGGCGCCATAGATGTATTCGGGAATCGCGCCCTCGTAGTCGACCCGCAGGCCGTGTACCGCGTCCCGGACGCCCTTGCGGGTCAGTTTGCCTTCGTTCACCGCTCGGGTGAGCAGCGCCTTCATCGGGTAGGAGAACATCCAGCCCGCGCTGTAGCCCCAGGTCGAAGGCTCCCTGGTCGCCGAGGCCCGCGCCTTCTTGGCGCCCGCGCTGGTCCCGTCCCAGCCGTCCAGCGGTGAGGTCATGTTGTAGCGTGCCGTGATCGCCGACGCCGCAGGGCTTTTCAGCAAGCCGCCGTTCCAGGTCGGGCCCGAGCCCAGGAATCGGCCAGGGAAGCCGGCCAGCGCCGCTTTGCCCATGATCTCGCCCGCCTCCGCGGGCCCCGTGGCCAGGAGCACGAGATCCGCTCCGGCGTTCAGGATCCTGGCGACCGCCGCGTCCTGATTGCCGATCTGCGTGTTGGGCTCGGTGTCGATGTGCGCCACCATGTCGACACGGTTGGCGGAGGCCCATTTCTTCGCGCCGGTGGAGTAGTCGCCGCCGTAGTCGCCCTGGTAGCTCACCGTGGCGATCGAGTTCGGCTTCGCCAGGTGCTCGGCGATCCAGTCCAGGGCGATGATCGCCTCCGAGCAGTAGGAGTAGCCGGACTCCAGCAACAGGCCCTTGTCGCTGTTCTCGAATTGCCAACCCGACCAGAGGGTTCCGGCGATGGCGATCATGTTCGCCGCGTCCATCTCGGGAAGGACCTTCTGCGTCTGCACGGTGCCGAAACTCATCGAGAGCGCCAGTACGTGCGGCTCGATCCGCCGGTAGGCCTCGGCGTGCTTCTGCAGATCGTAGTTCGTGTCCTCGGTGTAGGTGGCGATGTCCACCTCGTACTTGCCGCCGATCCCGCCCGCCTCGTTCACCGCCTTCCAGAACGCCAGCTGGCCGTTGTGAATGTCCTTGCCCAGCGCGGCGAACGGCCCACTCGTCAGATCGGACAGCACGCCCAGATGGATACACCCCTTGCGGGTGTCGACGGCGTTCGGGCACGGGTCCGCGGTGACACCCGGCTCGATCCCTTCGGCCGACTCGTCGCGCAGCGCGGAGCACCCGGCTAGGACGAGTCCGGCGATGACGGTGAGGGCGGACAGGCGCAGCAACCTGTCCCGAATGGTGCGAACTGCCAAAGTGTTTCCTTAGTCTGAAATCGAGATCCGCTGCTCAGAGCCGATCGTACGGCTCGTGCAGTGTAAGTCGGGTTGGCCGCCGAGCCGGGAGAATCGACTACCAGCATCCGGGAAGATTTGGCGGGTCGAACGCGCAGTGTTCACCAAGGCGTAGTGGTGGAGAGATTCGGTGCCGATCATGGGAGGTGGCCGACAGACGTGCGCGCGGAGCGCCCGGTCGATCGTCGCCCGATCTGCGGGCATGGCGAGGCCCTCCGGCTTGTCGTGACCCGCCAGCGGTTCGCATCGGTGCCTTCGAGGCCGACCGGAATGCCGGAGCCGGGGCGATGCCCCCGCCCCGATGGCGGTACCCATCGGGGGGTCCTGAACTGCGCCGATGCCCTGCGGCGGCCCGCCGGTCGATGCGGCTGGGCACACCAGCCGCGCCCACCGGATATCGGGATGATCCTGGCTCTCGCCGGTGTTAACATGAACAGCCCGGCAAGGTGCCGGGGCGTACGGGGCTGAACGGTTTCGACTGCGTACGTAGATTCAGGGGAAGCGTGTCGGTGCAGGCAAGAGACCACCGTAAGCGTCGTTGCAACCAATTAAGCGCCGATTCCAATCAGCGCGAGTACGCTCTCGCTGCCTAACCAGCAGAGCGTCTCTGTCGGCCCGGGGCATGCCCTCGGTCCCGGTGCCGGCATCAGCTAGAGGGCTAACCGTCCTACTCGGTCGCGGAGTAGGACGGGACATCGAACAGCGACTGGGATCGTCATCCGGGCTTGTTCGCGGGACCCGGAGATCCGAGTAGAGGCACAGCGGACTGCACACGGAGAAGCCCTGAAGACGCGGCGGAGGACCCGGGTTCGATTCCCGGCAGCTCCACAAGGCCCCCGATCTGATACCAGCAGGTCGGGGGCCTTTTTCATGCCCCGACCACCCGTAATCGGGCCGTGTGGGCACATCTGGGCACATCTCGCCGCGGCATCGCGGAATCCGGCGCCCATCCGATCGGCCACGCCGTCGAGGTCGTCGTCGAACAAATGCCCGTAGTTGTCGAGCGTCATAGTGGCCGACTTGTGCCCGCAGTCGTCGATCTGCCAGGTTGTGATTGCAGGCGCAGACGGCCTATGGCCGCTTGCCTCGCCCTCGCCTTCGAGAATGTTGCTCGAAAATTGCTCTGCGACGGTTCCGCTTTGTTGAATACAGAACCAGAAGTCTCTGGGTGCGGCTGTGCTGGGTGGCCACGCCTGAGGAAGGATGCTCCGCCCGCCCGTGGCATCACCGCCTGAGTGAGTGCAGACGACCTGCGCGAAGGCCTCTTTTGAGCGGCTCGCGGGGCGGGCTCGGCAAGGGCTCCTTGTTCGAGCGGGTGGTCGTCCGGGGGCGGACGAAGGTGATGACCCGCGGCTGAGAAAACGTCAATTCGGGCGAAACGGGCGGATTCTGTTTGGTTGCTGACTGCGGTGGAATTGCCGGGGTAATGTCCACTGAGCAGGGAAAATGGGGTGTTAGCCCCCCGGTATCTGGATGGCTGCCATGAAGCTCGAAGCCGAGATGCGTTACTGCTCCTCAGCGGGGAGCGCGGGGCTTGGGAGGCTGACATGACCGCAGGGATCGCGGGTAACGGGATGCGGTCGATTCTGCGTGCCGCGTGTGTGAGCGTCGGGATCGATGCGAACGGTGCCGAGGCGGCGGGGACGCAGGGCGTCTACCGGCTGCGCGACGGCATAGTCGTGCGGATCGGTGAGCGTGGGCAAAAGCTGGTGACGGGGCGGGAAGTCGCCGTGGCTCGATGGCTCGAGACCTGTGGGGTGTCGGCGGTGCGGGTGGTCCCGGACATCCCGCAGCCGGTGGTGGTCGACGGATGCCCGGTGACCTTCTGGCAGGACTTGCCGCCACACCATCCCGGTACGCCCGCCGAGGTGGCCAGGGCGCTGGGGCAGCTGCACCGGCTGCCGCTGCCCGGGTTCGAGCTACGCCGGATGACGCCTTTGGCCCGGGTGGAGGAAGAGATCGCCGCCGCGCGCACCGTGTCCGACGACGACCGGCGATGGCTGCACAAACACCTGGAGGAATTGCGCGGCCGCTGGAAGACGCTCCCGTCGGGCCTGCCATGGTCGGTGGTCAAAGGCGCAGACTGGGACCAGAGCGTGGTGGTCGGCGACGACGGGGACTTGATCCTGGTCGGCATGGGGCACGCGGTCATCGGCCCGCCGGAATGGGACCTGGTGCACGCGGCGATCGAGTGCTGGACCGCCGCCGAGATCACCGCCGCGCAGTACGCCGAATTCTGCGCCGGGTACGGGCGTGACGTGATGCGCTGGGACGGCTTCTACCTGCTGCGCGACATCCAGGAGTTCCGGATGGCGCTGCAATCGATGCGTGCCGCCGCCATCGACTCCACCTACCAGCTCCAAGCGCTGCGCCGCCTCGCTTATATCCGTGGTGACGAGGGCATGCGGCCTTGGCCTGGGTGGGCGGACCTCGACTAGCTGAGCCGCCAGGCCGCAGCCGGGTTTCGTCTCGGACGTCCGACTACGCGCCGCTGGTGTCGATGGACGCGCGTGGACGGTAACCAGGGTGTCGGGGACGGTGCGCGTCGCGCCAGCCCGGGGCCAGATCTCGGCGACTGCCGAGGTGTCCTCGGGCCGGGCGCGGCGCAGTACCGGGGCAATGTCCGTCATCCGCCGGACTGTAGCGGCGGATGAGCCGGTGATCAGCCCTGCTGGGTCGGGACGACGACGAGTTCGGCGATGTTGACGTGCTGGGGCACACCGACCGCGTAGGTGATCGCGGCGGCGATGTCGGCGGGTTCCAGGATCTCGATCGCCGTGCGCCACTGCTCCAGCCCGGCGCGCTGTTGCTCGTCCTGCATTCCCGCGCCGAGCTCGGTGCCGACGAAGCCGGGTTCGATGTTCTTGACCCGTACGCCGCGCGGCCCGAACTCGGCCCGCAGGTTGCGGGTCAGATGCGCGACCGCGGCCTTGGTGGCGGTGTACACGGCGTAGTTGGGGAAGACCGTGTGCCCGCCGATCGAGCCGACCAGCACCAGATCCGCTTGCCCGCCCTCCGTCGCGGCCGCGAGCAGGTCATCGATGAACGCTCTCGCGGTGTAGAGCAGGCCGGTGATGTTGGTGCCGACCATCTGGTCCCACTCGTCGGTGAGCGCCGACTCGAACGGTGCGGCGAGCATGACGCCCGCGTTCGCGACGACCAGGTCGACCGGCCCGAATGCCGCCCGCACCGTGGCGGCGGCGTCTCGCACGGACTGCTGGTCGCCGACGTCGGCGACCACCGCGAGCGCGTCTGCGCCGATCTCGGCGGCGAGTTCTTCGATGCGATCCTTGCGCCGCCCCAGCAGCGCGACTTTGGCGCCGCCCTGTGCGAGCTGCCGTGCGGTGGCGGCGCCGATTCCACTCGATGCTCCGGTGACGACCGCGACGCGGCCGGTGAGGTTGTTGTTCGTCATGCCGACTACGTTCCGCCTCCGCGCGCCCGCCTGACAGGCTGCGGACTTCCTGGTAGTCGCGGGGCCACCCAGGCGCGGTGCGCCTCACCTAGGCTCGGACCATGAACTCCGACAATCGACTGGGCGCGTTCCTGCGGGCGCGCCGCGAGCTGGTCCGACCGGAGGATTTCGGGATGTCCGGTGGCGGTCAGCGGCGGGTCGCCGGACTGCGCCGGGAGGAGATCGCCCTGCTCGCGGGAGTGAGCGCCGACTATTACGTGCGCCTGGAGCAGGGGCGTGACCGGCATCCCTCCGAACAGGTCATCGCCGCGCTGGCGCGAGTGTTCGCCCTGGACGAGGAGGGCACGGCGCATCTGCGGGAGCTGGCGCGGCCCACGGTCAAGCGATCGCGGGCGCCGCGACGGCCCGAACGGGCGGCCCCGGGGCTGGTACGGCTGATGAACGCGTGGCCGAACACGCCCGCGCTGGTGCTCGGCAGATACCTGGACGTTCTGGCGGCGAATCCGCTGGCGGCCGCGGTCAACTCGTGCTCGGTTCCGGGCGTCAATCAGGTGCGCATGGTCTTCCTCGACCCTGAGGCGCGCGAGCTCTACGCCGACTGGCCGACCATCGCGGCCGACACCGTCGCGAGCCTGCGGGCGACCGCGGGCGCCGACCTGGACGATCCGCGCTTGACCGAATTGGTCGGGGAGCTGTCGCTGAAGAGCGAGGAGTTCCGGCAGTTGTGGGCGCGCCACGACGTGCGAGCGAAGACCGGGGGAGTCAAACATTTCCGCAACCCCATGGTCGGGGATTTGACGCTGTCCTACGAGACGTTCAGCGTCAACGGCGCGCCGGGCCAGATACTGATCGTCTACCACCCGGAACCGGGGTCACCCTCCGAGCGCTCGCTCGCCCTGCTCGGCAGCTTGATCGCGGACGACACCGAGTCGGCCCGGGACGAAAGCCGCGACGCCGGGCAGCCGGGCGCGTCCCGGCAGGCGCGCTGAGCACGAGTCCTCGCCCGGCCGCCGGTTCAATCCTTCGCTTCGGTCCGCGTGGCCCCCGCCGACGCCGCGACCACGCAGGCCACGCCCGCCCACTGCCCGAGGTTCATGACCTGGCCGAGGACGACCAAGCCCGCGATCGCCGCGACCGCGGGCTCCAGGCTCATCAGCACGCCGAATACGCGGGGCGGGATCCGTCGCAGCGCTTCCAGTTCCACCGAGTACGGCAGGACCGACGACAGCATCGCCACCGCGAAACCGGTGGCGAGCACGGCGGGCTGCCACAGCGCGGCGCCCGCGTCGGCGAGGCCGACCGGCAGCATGATCAGCCCGCCGAAGGCCATGGCGAGCGCCAGCCCGCCGCCGCCACTGGTCTGCTCGCCGAGTGCGGCGCTCAGCAGGATGTAACCAGCCCAGCACGCCGCGGCGGCCAGCGCGAACAGCACGCCGACCCAGTCCACGTCGCCGTCGGCTCGGGTCAGCAGCAGCACCCCGGCTCCGGCGAGCACCGCCCACAGCGGGTCGATCCACCGCCGCGATCCGGCGAGCGCGACGGTCAGCGGTCCCAGGAATTCGATGGTCACCGCCATGCCGAGCGGAATCCGGTCGATCGCCGCGTAGAACGAGAGGTTCATCAGGGCGAGCACCGCGCCGTACCCGAGCACGACCGGCAGCGCACCCCGCGCGACCCGCAGCGACGAGCGCCAGATCACCAGCAGGACGATTCCGGCGAAGACCAGCCGCAGCATGACCGCCCCGGCCGCGCCGGTCGTCGAGAAGAGCTGTTTCGCCACCGCCGCGCCCACCTGCACGCTGACGATCCCCGCCAGCACCAGTGCCGTCGGTGGTACGCCGCCGAGCCCTTGACCGGCGACCGAACGCCAGACCGACACCGTCCTCGCCGCGCGCACCCTCCGCTCGAAGTCGATCGCTACCAACGCCGTACCTCCGTCGTTCTCGCCGAACCCCTTCGGACACACAACCATGTGGCGACGACATCACCCGATCAGGCGGCCTCGGATGTGCCGATGCGATCGAGTTTCGGCGGTTCGCGCCCCGCCGAGGGCGTGCGGGAGTGAGGATCTAGTTTGTCGCGCCGGTGCGCGTGGCCGGCGCCCGTTCGACGAAGAGCGAATCACGACCGACAGGACCACCCGAATGCGCAGACGAGTTGGTGCGATAACGGCGGCGATCGGAGCCATCGTGGCGGTCACGATGGCCGGCCCGCCGTCGGCCGGAGCCACGGTGACCCAGGTCGGGATGTATCCCGGCGTCAATTTCGGGTTGGCGACGAACTACGGGACGGGCTGTCGCTACACCGCGCGGGCCGCCGTGACCGACGTGGTCACTCCGGTCGTGTTCTACGACAACGGGCTTCCGTTCGGCGTGGTCCGGCCCTCCGGCGGTGTCGCCCTGATCGACTGGGTGCCCGCCACGGAGGGACCGCACACGATCAGTGCGGTGCAGGAGCCGGACCCGCCCTATGTGGCGAGTATCGACCTCCGGGTGGGTGAAGGCGTCCATCTGGGCTATGCGTGCGCCGTTCTCGGCGGTTGAGGCCGACGTCGCCGCGGCGCCGGTAGCGTCGGGTGCCGAGCTCGATTCTTTCGTCCGGAAAGGAAGTGAGCATGCGAAGCAACGGCCCGATCGTCGTCGGTGTGGACGGGTCCGCCGGTTCCGCGGCAGCGGTCGCGTGGGGAGCCCAGGCCGCCGCGCAGCACCGGGCGCCACTGCGTCTGGTGCACGTTCTCGACCCGGTCGCCGATTACGGGCCCGGCGTGACCGAGCCGCTCACCAGCACCGACTACGCGCGGCTGCAGGGGCACGGCCGCTGGGTGCTGGACACCGCGCGCGAGGAGGCGCGCATCGCGGTCCGCGCCTTGCGCGACATCGAGGTCAGCGCCGAGCTGGTGCACGAGCCGGTCGGTCCGGCGCTGCTGGACCGCAGCGGCCCGGCGCGGATGATGGTCGTCGGCACCCGCGAACGCGGCACCGTGCGGCGTGCCCTGCTCGGATCGGTCAGCGCGGCGCTGGCTCGGCGGGCGCGCTGCCCGGTGGTCGTGGTCCGGGAGGGCGCGCCGCTCACCGGGCAGGCGAGGAAGCAGCTGGTCATCGTCGGGGTGGACGGCACCGAGATCAGCGAACCCGCCATCGAAGCGGCGCTGATGGAGGCCTCGGCGCGGAGTGTGCCCCTGCTGGCGCTGCACGGGTGGACCGGCGTCGAGGTGCCCTCGGCCGGCGCCGAACACGCGGCCGACGCCGAGAAGCAGATCGTGCTCGCGGAAAGCCTTGCCGGATGGCAAGAGCGTTTCCCCGAGGTGGAGATCCGGCGTGAGATCGTGACCGACCGGCCCGAGCGCTGTCTGCTCGAACGCTCCGAGCAGGCCCAGTTGCTCGTGGTCGGCAGCCGGGGGCGCGGCGGCTTCGCAGGCATGTTGTTCGGCTCGACCAGCCAGGCGCTGTTGCTGTCGGTGGCCTGCCCGATCATGATCGTCCACGGCCGCACGATGGCGGTCCGCACCCTGCCCGACTGAGTCTCACGCTCCGGTCGTGGAGCCCGGCCGGACGATCATCAGGACGGTGACCACCGCCCACAGCAGGTTGAACACCCCGGCGTCCATGGCGAGGCGGCGGATCAGCGTGGGAGTGGCCCCGGTGATGTCGGCCAGGACCTTCTGCTGGCCGGGCAGCACGAGCATCGCGAGCACGCCCGCGGCGGCGGCGGTCAGTCCGATCGACACCACCAGCCAGGCGTCGCCGAGCACGCCGAGGCTGAGCGCGGTGAGCAGACCGAAGGCCGGAACGACCAGGCCGAGCAGGGCGTAGACCCGGCAGATGCGGTGCAACGTGCCGAGGACGGCGGGGCTGTGGCCGGTCCCGGGGTCGGCGAGCGCGCGGCGGGTGGTGGCGGGAAACATGCTGGCCGCCACCGTAACGGGGCCTACGGCGATGATCGCGGCGAGCACGTGGACCGAGAGCAGGAACTTCGTCACGCCGGTCGAGACTAGCCAGGATGGCGTGCCGGAGGAATTGGCGAAAGTGCCATATACCGATCAATTCTCGCCAAATATGATGAGCTGCGAAAATTGGGCGAAACCGAGGTGATCGGCGTTGGCTGGAATCGACCGGCCTACTACGCTATTGCCATGCACACCGTGGTCGTACTCGCCCTGGACCAGGTGATCGCGTTCGATCTGGCCACGCCGGTGGAGGTGTTCGGCCGCACGCGGCTGCCCGACGGCAGGCCGGCGTACCGCGTGCTGGTCTGCGCGTGCGCGCCGACGGTGGACGCGGGTGTGTTCACGCTGCTGGCGCCGCGCGGGCTGGAGGCGCTGGCCGAGGCGGACACGATCGTCGTGCCGGGCTGCGCCGACCCGGGCCTGCCGGTGCCGGACGAAGTGATCGACGCCCTGCGCCGGGCGGCGGCCGCGGGCACCCGCATCGCGTCGATCTGTTCCGGCGCCTTCATCCTGGCCGCGACCGGATTGCTGGACGGCCATCGTGCCACCACGCACTGGCTCGCCGCCGCGGCGCTCGCGGCCGACCACCCGTCCATCGACGTGGACCCCGACGTGCTGTACGTGGACAACGGCTCGCTGCTCACCTCGGCGGGCGCGGCGGCGGGAATCGACATGTGCCTGCACATGATCCGCAAGGACTACGGCTCGGCGGTCGCGGCCGACGCGGCGCGGAAATCGGTGGTCCCGCTGGAGCGGGAAGGGGGACAGGCGCAGTTCATCGTGCACGACCAGCCGCCGACGCCGCGCGGCTCGGCGTTGGAACCGGTGCTGCGGTGGATCCAGGACAACTGCGCGCGGGATCTCTCCCTCGACGACATCGCCGCCCATGCCGGGATGAGCACCCGCACGCTCAACCGCCGCTTTCGTGAGCACACCGGAACCACGCCGTTGCAGTGGTTGCTGCGCGCGCGTATCCGGCAGGCTCAGCATCTGCTCGAAGCCACCAGTCATCCCGTCGACCGGATCGCGGGCCAAGTCGGGTTCGGTTCGCCGACCGCGTTCCGCGATCGCTTCAAACGGGTGGTCGGAACGAGTCCGCACAGCTATCGGGCGGCCTTCCACGGTTCGGATGTGCACCGGGCCGGATAGCAACGCCTTCGGGCGGAGCCGAATCGCGCACGCCCACCGATGAGTTCTCCCGCGCCGCCCCGTCGGATCAAGCGACAGCAACCGCCACCTGATCCAGGAGCAACGCACATGAGGAAAATCACCGCAGGTCTGTTCATCGCCCTCGACGGCGTCATCGAGGACCCGCAGGACTGGCACTTCCCGTACTTCGACGACGCCATGGGTGCGGCGGTCGATGCCCAGCTCGGCGCCGCCGACACCCTGCTGCTGGGCCGCAAGACGTACGACGGCTTCGCGGGCGCGTGGCCGGAGCGCGAGGCTGCGGGCGATGCGGACGCGGCGTTCGCGAAGAAATTGGGCGACGCGCGCAAGATCGTGGTGACGCACCAGGATCTCGACTTCACCTGGCGCAATTCCGAAGTGCTGCACGGCGACCTGCTCGAAGCGGTGACGGCGTTGAAGAACGAACCGGGCGGGGACATCGGCATGAGCGGCTCGGTCTCGGTGGTCCGTCAGCTGCTGGCCGCCGGGCTGTTGGACGAGCTGCACCTGCTGGTGCACCCGATCGCGGTCGGCAAGGGCGAGCGCCTGTTCCAGGACGGCGCGCCCACGGTCGCGCTGCGGCTGCTGTCCTCGGAGACCTTCGACACCGGCGTGCTGCACCTGGTCTACACCCGCGACGAGGCGGCGCCCGCCGGGGACTACGAGGACGCGAAAGCCCATCTGTCGCAAAGTGTTCGGTAGGCGCGCAGGGCGGGCCTCGATCAGCTCTCGGTATCGGCGGCCATGGTGAGCAAGAGGTCGCGCAGGGCCTCTTGCTGAGCGTCGGTCAGTGCGATCAGCGGTGAGTTCGCGCCGAGCAATTCGAGCGCGTCCTCCCGCCGCCGCTGACCGGCCGGTGTCAGCACGATCTGTTTCGCGCGCCGGTCGGTGGGATGCGGCTCGCGGCGGACCAGGCCCTGCTGCTCGAGCCGGTCCAGCACGAAGGTCGCGTTGGACGGCTCGCACGACATTCGCGCCGCCAGCTCCCTGGCGGTGATCGCCTCGGACAGTTCGCGCAGGGCGATCACTTGCGAAGGGGTGAGGTCGAGTTGCTCGGCGACGCGGCGGACATGCACGTCGAGCCGGTGGGTGAACTGGTGCACCAGCTTGCACACGTCGCGGTCGAGTTCGGTGTCCACCACGGGGTCCGGCTGCCGCGTCATTGCTCCGAGTCTAGCGTCTTCGGTTCGAACTGTGATAGTTCTAGTTCAAATCATTACAGTTAGAACTATCTGGAGGGCGTGTGATGCGGTCCGCGGTGTTCTCTCTCATGCTCGTCGTATTCAGCCTGACCACCGGCGAATTCGTGATCGCGGGCATCCTGCCCGACGTCGCGGACGGCTTGGCCGTCTCGGTGGCCGCGGCCGGCGCGCTGGTGACGGCGTATGCGGTCGGCATGATCGTCGGCGGTCCGGTGGTCACCGTGCTGACCGCGCGGGTGGCGCGCAAGCCGTTGGTCATCGGGTTGGTGCTGGTGTCGATCGTGGCGAACGCGGGTTCGGCGGTCGCGCCGAATTACGTGGTGCTGCTGGTGATGCGCGGTGCGGCGGGTTCCGTCGTCGCTACCTTCTTCGCGGTCGCGATCGCCACGGCCGTGTCGACCGCTCGGCCTGGATCCGAAGCCGTGGCGGTGGCGCGGGTGGCCCTCGGGATGAATCTGGGCATCGTCCTCGGAACGCCGCTCGGCGCGGCCATCGGCCAGAGCCTGGGCTGGCGAGCGACTTTCGCGTCCGTGGCGCTGTGCGCCGCGCTGGCGCTTCCCCTGGTGCTGCGCTTCATGCCGGACTCGCCGGGGTCGGCCGCCGGTTCGATCGGGCGGGAACTGCGCGTGTTCACCGATCGTGATGTGCTCTGGGCGCTGGCGCTCACCGCCGTCGGAAATATCGGCGTGGTCATGGTCTTCACCTACATCACGCCGCTGCTCACCGAAGTCGCCGGCTTTCCCGCGCGGGCGGTGCCGATCCTGCTGCTGGTCTACGGCTTCGGCGCGGTGGTCGGCAACCAGCTCGGCGGCAAACTCGCCGATCGGGCGCTACTGCCCTCGGTGACCGCGCTGCTCGCGGCGCTCGGCATCGTGCTGGTCCTGCTCTGGACGGCGGGTGACGCCTGGATTCTCGTCGCGCCGCTGATCTTCGCGCTCGGTGCGCTGGCCTTCGCGATCATCCCGGGTATGCAGACCCGGGTGATCGCCGCGGCCACGGCGGCGCCGACCCTGGCCGTCGCGGTGAACGCGTCGGGATTCCAGCTCGCCGCGGCGGGCGCGGGCCGGATCGGCGGCTGGGTCCTGGGCGACTGGACGGGTCTGCGGTCGCTCTACCTGGTCGGCGCGGCACTCACCGGCCTGGGCGTCGCTGTCGCGGTGTACCTGCTCCGGCGCGATCGCCGGGTCGGTGCCGGCCGTCGAACGATCGCGCTCGCAGCGGAATTCGAGAGCAGCTAGTGCCGCATCAGGCTACGTTTGCCCTGTTGACGATTTCGTGTAGCCGTTGGTCTTCGACGTGCTTGTTCCGCCAGATGATGTAGCGCCGGATCATGGACGCCTGTTCACGATGACTGCCGTGGTCGGTGCCGTCGAGCGCGAAGTACCGCAACGCGGTGAACTGCGCCTCGATACGGTTCAACCATGAACTATTCGTCGGCGTGTACGCGATCTCGACGTTGTTCTCCTCGGCCCACTGGGCGACCCGTTGGCACTTCTTCGTCGTCAGATGCGGCGAGAAGTTGTCGCACACGATCGCCATGCGGACCTCGGCCGGATACAAGGTGCGCAGGTACCGGCAGAACTCGAGAAACTTCGTGCGGTTCTTCGTGGCCTTGACATGCCCATACAGCTTGTCCTTACCGAGGTCGTACGCGGCGAACAAATGCCGTACCCCGTGCGGGCGGGTATAGGTTGCCCGCCGACGGCGCCTGGGTTCGCGATCCGGATCCTTATGCTTGCCACCGCGTTCGGCCCACTGCCGGCCCGGATGCGGCTGCAAGTTCAAAGGCCCGAACTCGTCGAGACAGAAGATCACCTGTGGCTCATCGGAGTCGGGCACGACCTCACCGTCGGCGATGGCGTACAGGTGCTCGACTCGGGCCTTCTTGGCCTTGTAGTCCGGGTCTTTCGACCGCTTCCAGGTTTTCACTTTTTGAAACGAGACACCCTCCTCACGGAGCAGCACGCGCAGACCCTCGTGGCTGATGTCGTCGACCACCCCCTCAGCGACCAGGAACTCGGCGAGTTTGGTCAGGCTCCAGGTCGAGAACGGCAGATCGTGTTCGGTCGGGGCAGATTTGGCGAGCTTCTTGATCTCGCGGCGTTCGGGCAGCGTGAACGTCTTCGGTCGGCCACCGGCGTATTTCGGGTACAGCGAATCGAATCCGTCGGCATTGAAGTTGTGGATCACATCGCGGACCCGGTCAGCACTGGTGAAGCTGACCTCGGCGATCTTGGGCACCGGCATGCCCTGAGCGGAGAGCAGGATCATCTGAGCGCGCCGCCAGGTCACCACCGATCCGGTACCGCGGCGAATGATCCGCACCAACCGTCTGCCTTCATCGTCGTCGAGCTCTCGCACCCGTACTCGTTCTGCCACCCGACCAGGCTGACCGATGCCCTGACCGGCACGCCGCAACCTGTCGGCGTGTCGGTTACAACAGGGCAAAGGTTCCCGGGCGCGGCACTAGTGGCCGAGTGCTTTCGCGACGATGCCGCCGGTGACCGCTTTGATCAGATAGCTGGTGGAGTCGTGCGGCGACGCGCCGTTGTCGAAGTACTGCGCGGTGACCGGAACGACGGCGCCGCCGGGACAGGGCGGGAAGAACGGCGTGAGGTCCAGGTGCGCCGCCACGAGATCGTCCTCGTCCACCAGGTTGTGCCAACCCGTCACCGATTTCGGCACGGTGCTCGGCTGCGGGCGCAGCCGGTCGTAGACGACCGTGCGCAGGCCGAGTGGCGAGCCCATGGTCAGCAGGGTCACCGGGTGGTCGGTGCGGTGCAGCGCCTCGTAGGCCACCACGCTGCCGAGCGAATGCGCGACGACCAGGCGGGTGTCGGGACCGACCTGGTCGAGCACCTGCCGCTGGGCGTACTCGCGCACCTCGTCGTCGGTGAAGTAGCGGGCGACCTGGGAGAGGGCGCGGATGACGAACTTCTGCGCCAACCCGAAACCGAACGGCGCGAACCACCGCAACCGCATCAGCGCGTTGAGCGCGGGCCGCAGGCTCGCCTGCGCTCCCTGCGCCACGGCGTCCGGCGGCGGGGCGGTGCCGAGGCGGCGGGCGGTCGCCCGGTCACGCTCGTCGCCTGCGTGGGCCGCGGCGGTCGCCAGCCATTCGGCGGCGAGCTGTTCCATCAGGTCGAGTTGCGCGTCATCGAGTTCGGTCCCCGTACCCTGCGCGCCCTCGACCAGGAACTTGTTGCCGTAGAAGGCCATGCGGGCCGACAAATCACCGGGGGAACCGTTGCGCCACAGGCGATCCGCGAGCTCGGGGGCGCCGTGGTTGCGTACCCCGCCCGCGAGTCCGGGCAACCAGCGCGCCTCCAAGGTGTCGGCCGATTCCTGTTCCTGCGCGATGCCGTGTACGAGGACGATCGTCGCCACCGTTCCACCCCTTTCGATCCCCGATGTCGGGAACAGTGTCCCTCACCGCGGCTGGTTCGGCAGCACCGGATCATCGTCCGGAACGGTTCCTCGCGCGGATCGCTTTGCCGAGTGGGGCAATCGAATTGGCGAGCCCGAACAGCACTCGCTCGGCGATCGAATGCTGCGGGGGCAGGACGGCGAGCTGCCGGGCGAGGTCGAGCCCGTTGACGATCGCGGTGTTCGACTCGATCAGCCCTTCGCGCACGACGAACACGTCGGTGCCGAGCAGGTCGAGCCGCCTTCCGTTCGGCGCCAATCCGATCAGCGCCGCGGTGCCGTCGAACCGGCCCCGCATTCGCCAGTGCACCACGGCGCGATCGTCCTGCGCGGTGACCGAGAGGATGTGTACCGCCAGGTCGGGGACCGCGGCATGCACATCGCGGAAGAAGGCCACGATCTCGTCCGGAGCGCGCAGATCGGCGACGCCGACGAACACGTCGAGCGCGCCGGGCCGCCAGCAGTCCGCGACGGTCTGCCAGTCCTGCTCGCCGATCGCCTCGACATAGCGACGCGCGACCGAGCTCGGGTCACTCGGGTTGGTCACCGGTAGTCCTTTCCTCGGAACGCAGCGGAGTTGCTCCGCTGCGCACATCATGGCGCTCCCGGCGGCGATTGACACCGGTTCGGCACAATGAAACGCTGATTCTCTTCTCTTCTCACAAAGTTGGGCGAACGGGGTCGACGATGACCGGATCCGAAGGACGCGCACCGGGCAAGGCGGTGCGGATCGCGATCGTGACCTACCCGGGGATGACCGCGCTCGACGCGATCGGCCCGTACGAGGTGCTGCGCTTCGCGCCGGGCGCCCAGATCCGCTTCGTCTGGCACGAGCCGGGGCCGATCACGACCGACAGCGGAGTGCTGCTGCTGGGCGCCACGCATTCGTTCGATGAGACGCCCGCGCCGGACATCCTGCTCGTGCCGGGCGGTCCCGGCTCGGCGGCGGCCGCGGTCGACGACGCGCTGCTGGCCTGGCTGCGCAGCGCGCACCGGGGCACCCGCTGGACGACATCGGTGTGCACGGGTTCGCTGGTGCTGGCCGCCGCCGGACTGTTGAACGGACGGCCCGCCACGACGCACTGGCTGGCCCAGTCCGCGTTGCGCGGGCTCGGGGCCGACCCCAGACCGGACGAACGGATCGTGCGCGACGGAAGGATCGTCACGGCGGCGGGGGTATCGGCGGGCATCGACCTGGCGTTGTGGCTGGTGGGGGAGACCTTCGGCGCGGAGCAGGCCGAAGCGGCTCAGCTGATCATCGAGTACGACCCGCAACCGCCGTACGACGCAGGCCACGTCGGCAAGGCGTCGCGCGCGGTCCGGCGCGCCGCCACCGCCCAGCAGGCCCGTGCCGTGATCGAGCCGGACAATCTCGGGGAGTTCGCCAAGTTGTCGGCCGCCGTGCCGCAGCTGGCTTGGCGCTCGGCGGTTCGCCGGGTGCGCGAACGCGGGAAGGGACTCAGGCGTCTCGCCACTTGATCGAGCAACCCATGCTCGGGCGGTGCGGTTCCGGGGCGGGCCCGCCCGCGAGCACGGCTTCGACGGCCGTGCGCAAGTCGTTCCCGGTCAGTGGTTTCCCGTTTCCGGGCGTCGATTCGTCGAAGGCGCCGCGGTAGGCGAGTTCGAGGTTCGCGTCGTAGAGGAAGAACTCGGGGGTGCAGGCGGCGCGGAAAGCCCGGCCCACGTCCTGGGCCTCGTCGACGAGGTAGGGAAAGGTCCACCCCGCGCGGATCGCCTGGTCGCGCAGCCGCAACGGTGCGTCGTCCGGGTAGGCGGACGCGTCGTTGGTGCAGATCGCCACGGTCGGCATGGACGGCAGCGAGTCGACCAGTTCGCCGAGCGCCGCCTCGATGTGTTTGACGTAGGGGCAGTGGTTGCAGGCGAAGACGACCAACAGACCCGGCCCGTCCGCGAAGTCGTCCCGGGAGTAGATCCGCTGATCGAGATCGGGAAGGGAAAAGTCGGGTAGTGGGGTGCCGATGGGAACCATGTGTGAGGTATGCGCCACAATGTGCCTTCCGTCGGGATCGAAGACGACAGCGAGCCTAACGCCGTGTCGTCCGATTCGTCGGAAATACGCGGACCAACCGTCACACGGCGTGGCGGCCGGTCCTACCTGGCCAGATCCGATGGATCGGTGTTCGCTCCGCAGAGCACCACGCACACCCGCTCGCCCGGCGCGGGCCGGAACGCGGGCTGCTCGGCGAGTACCGCCGCCAGGGCCGTCGCCGCACCGTGCTCGACGGCGAGTCGGTGTTCGTCCCACAGACCGCAGCGCGCGGCGACGATCGCGGCGTCGTCGACGAGCACCGAGTCCACCTCGTAGCGCCGTGCGGCGGTCAGCGCCATCTCCGCGGCCCGCCGGGCGCCGAGCGAGTCGGCGGCGACCGAGTCGACCTCGACGTCGACGACTTCTCCGGCTTCGATCGCCGCGTGCAACGCGCGGCAACGGACGGGCTCCACGGCGACGGTCCGGACGCCGTAGTGGGCGGCGGCGGTGGCGACACCCGAGAACAATCCGCCTCCACCGACGGCGACCACGACGGTGTCGAGATCCGGAATCCGCTCGTGGATCTCCGTCATCAAGGTGCCAGCGCCCGCGGCGATGAGGGGGTTGTCGTAGGCGTGCGAGAGCAGGGCGCCGGTGGCGTCGGCGAAATCGCGGCTGGCCGCCAGCGCGTCGGCGTACTGGGTGCCCACCAGACGGACGTCGGCGCCGTAGGAGGCGAGGCGGTCTACTTTGACGCGCGGTGCGGTGGTCGGCAGGAACACCGTGGCGGGCACGCCCTGACTGCGAGCCGCCCACGCACAGGCGAGTCCGGCGTTGCCGCCCGAGGCGATGGTCACGCCCACCTGCGCAAGCGTGCCGTTCTCTCGGTGCGTGCGCAGGAAATTCAGCGCGCCGCGGGCTTTGAAGCTTCCGGTGTGCTGAAGGAACTCCAGCGCGAACCACAGCTCGCCCGTATGGTCGGCCTGCGCAACGGCGACCGGCCTGACCAGCCCGGCCAACCGCTCCGCCGCGGCCTTGACGTCGCTGTGGGTGAGTTCCATGAATCTCCTCGGGACACGGGTCGGTCGACGCTCAGTACTCGTGGCGGTGCGGGACGAACTCGAGGGTGAGCAGCGCCGCGGCGGCGACGAGCACCTCGCGCCAGCGGACCAGCACGTAGCGCTCATCCGACAGCGCGTGGAACTTGCGCAGGAAACGGTAGAGCGATTCCAGCCGGATCAGCGGATCGCCCAGATGGGCCAGCAGGTAGAGGCCCGCCCGTGTCGTGCGGGATTTCCGCTTCTCGGCGAACAGTTCCGGGAACGGGGCGAAAGCCAGCGAGATCCGGCGGATGCCGTGCGCGGCGGCGTACTCGACCAGATCGATGATCATGCGCTCGTCCAGGCCGTTGGGCGCGTCCTTGCGCCGCCACGGCACGTCGAGACTCAGTTCCCGTCCCCGCCCGGAGACGCCGTAGCGCTGGAAGCCCGCGGGGCTGCCGTCCTCCTGGCTGGCGATCACCACCAGCATGTTCGGGTTCCGCCCGTCCAGCAGATGGTCCAGGATCATCGAGAAACCGCGGGACTGCCTGCCGTGTCGCCATTCGTCGACGATGGCCAGCAGTTCCTGCCGCCGCGCCTCCGTGAGCGCGGATTCGGCCACCACCTCGGTGCTGACGCCGAAGTTCTTGGTGCGGCTCACGGCCTGGCGCAGGTTGCGGAACTTGCGGCCGATCAGGTTGAACTCGTGCACGTCGAGCACGACGTCGCGCCCGATCGGGACCGCGCGCAACCCGCGGTGCTCGAGCGCCCGCAGCCGCCACAGCTCGGCCAGCTCCGGGCTCGCGCCCAGCACGGCGACGCGCCAGCCGTGGTCGACGGCGAATTCGGAGAACGCCGTGATCAGCTCCGGGAACGCGGCGCGGTTGCCGATCGGATCGCCCGCCACGACCGCGACGCCGAAGCGAGTGCGATAGCCGATCGCGGCGGTCGAGGACGAGTCGAAGAAGTAGGTCTTGGCGGAATGCAGAGCGAACGGCGCCAGCGGGTCGCCCTCGGTGCGGCGCACCAGTTCGGCCACGCGATACAACTGTTCGGGCTGCGGTTTGCTCGCCAGCGGCCGTACCAGGACGAAGCCGCTGGCGGCGAGCAGGACGAAGCCGGCGCCGGGATGCTCGGCGCGATAGGCGAGGTGGGCGACGACCACGACCAGCACCGTGGCCGTGACGTGCGGGAGGGTGATCGGCCGGCGCAGATGCAGCCCGCGGGCGACGAACACGCCGGACAGCGCGAGGGCGACGAACCAGCCGTGGTCGACGCCGTCCTGGGAGGTGGCATCGGACTCGTAGGCCAGCACCACCGCGATCAGCAGCGCCGCGATGATTCCAGCGGTGCGTGTTGCGGGCGTGGTGGTGAACGCGGCTTCCCGGTAGCCGCTGAGCCTGGCGGTGCGCAGCGTGCGCGAGCCCGAGGTTCCCGGTCCGTCAGCCACGACCCGGACCTGATCCGCTCTCGCGTTCCGCTGCCCACGACACTTTCGCCATGGTGGCCCTCCAGATGATCGCCTACGGACACACTATCCGGACCCGTCGGCATGAGGGGCAACGCCTTTCCGAATCGGCCGCTGACCGGGGCTGCGCGAAGCCGTTCGCGTCCTCGATCGCCTTCTGCGGGTGAGCGCCGCGCGCA
The DNA here is from genome assembly GCF_021183645.1 of Nocardia gipuzkoensis. NCBI lineage: Bacteria > Bacillati > Actinomycetota > Actinomycetes > Mycobacteriales > Nocardiaceae > Nocardia > Nocardia gipuzkoensis. The sequence goes on from NZ_CP089225.1 coordinate 4,638,837, forward strand.
GTGGACCGAGCGCCGCGAAGAACCGTCGCGTGCGTCCGGGTCGGTAGTCGCGCATGGGCAGCACCGGCGCGCGGCCGGAGCGGTAGAAAAGGTTCGGCACCGAACGGTGCATCGGCCACATCGATTGCTCGGACATGATCTGTGATCCGATCGAGGGGATCGGTAATTGAACCTGATTTCTTTCTCGGTGGGGATCTTTCGGGTGATTGCGGTCGGATTGCTGATTTCTCGGCGTGTATCCAAGATTTTCTTCTTGCTCGTTGTCATGCTCAGTGCCTGGCTGATCCGAACCAATCGCCTGGTGAGTGGGCACGACGAGAGGTCTGACTGTGAAAATGAGCTGGATGGCGATCCCCGCACTGGTCGCCGCCACTGTGGCCGGGTGCTCCGACGACCCGTCCGCGAGCGGGGAATCGACCTCGACGAGTGCCGCCGTGGCCCCGAGCACTCCGGCGACGACGAGCGAGGCGCGTGACGAGGCAGCGGCGGACAGCGGTATCCGGATTTTGCTGGGCGAAGCGAAGATAGTCCCCGTACCTGCCGACGCGGTGCTCGATATCAAGGCGCCCGCGGCGTGGGGACAGGCCGCGAACGCCATTCGCTGCGCGGTGACCGATAGTTCTGGGCGGAACGAAGATCTGCGTTCGTCGGATGCGAAGAAGACCGAGACGATCGGCGGAGCGGAATGGGTGACGGTGTGGACGTTTTCCTCCGCGCCGAACGGAGACGTCACCGTCGCGTGCAAAGATCCGGAATCGAAGATCGCTGCGGCTCATCGCGATCCGTACCTGCGAGTGGTGCCGCGCGAGATCGTCCCGATCGCACAGCCGCAGCGCTGACCCTCCGTCCATCGGGACTGCCCGGCCTGCTCGGGCGCGTGCCGCGACGACACGCGCGGCCTGTCGGTAGGCCGGAGTAGCGTCGGCGGCGTGAACGAGGTCGCCGCCTATCGAGAGCGGCCGTCGCAGGTCGAGGGCGCCGTGCTGTGGACCAAGACCGTCGATGGCCGTGGCCCGGCGCTGCCGGTGCTGCCCGACGGGTGCATGGATCTGATCTGGATGGCCGGTCGCCTGATCGTCGCGGGGCCGGACACCCGCGCCCATCACCCTGGGGTGTCGTCCGGCGGTCGGTACGTCGGCGTCCGATTCTTCCCGGGCACCGCGCCCGCACTGCTCGGCGTCTCCGCACGCGAGTTACGCGATCAACGGGTCGATCTCACCCAAGTGTGGCCGTCTGCGACGGTCCGGTCGCTGGTCGGACGGCTGGCGGACGCCGACGACTCGGCGGCAGCGCTCGAAGAAATCGTGCTGCGGCGCGCGGCCGACGCCGAACCGGCCGATCCGCTCCTGCGGCGGGTGGTCGGCGCGCTGGAGGCCGGTCGGCCGGTGGCGGCGGTCGCCGAGGCGGCGGGGCTCGGCGAGCGCACCATGCACCGGCGCTGCGTGGACGCTTTCGGTTACGGCCCCAAGACTCTGGCCAGGGTGCTGCGCATGCAACGCGCACTGGCCGCGGCACGCGGCGGCGTGCCGCTGGCCGACACCGCGACGCTGGCGGGGTTCGCCGACCAAGCGCACCTGTCCCGCGAGGTGCGCGCACTGGCGGGAACCTCGATGGGGGATTTGCTCGCTCGGTCCTAGCGTGATCTTGCCGGCTATTCGGCGCCGGTGGGCAGCGCGGCGTACAGGTCGACGCCGTTGCCGTCGGGGTCGAGCACAACGGCGTAGCGCTGCCCCCAGAAGGCGTCCCACGGCTTCAGCTCACCGTGGTACCCCGCCTCGACGAGTTCGGTGTACATGGCGTCGACTTCAGCGGGATCGGCGCACCGGAAGGCGATCCCGAGCCGGCCCGCGGCCGTCGGCGGCGTCCACCCGGTGTGAAACGACGCGATGACGGCTTCGGTGTCGAGCGTGAGCCGCAAACCGTTGGACAGGGCCGCCTCGGCGTGCCCTTCTTGTTCGGAGCCCGCCGGGAAGTCCAGCCCGAGGCGGCGATAGAAGGCCACCGAGGCGGCCATGTCGCTGACGACGATGCCGATGACGTCGAGTTGTGGAGTCATATCCGCAGCGTAGGCAGTGCGACGCCGAGCCGTCTTGAACGAATCGGACAGCGCTCAGCGGGCCGGCGCCGGGACGAGTTCGGCGATCAGGTTCTCCACCAGGATGCGGATGTGGTCGCGAATGGTACGCACCACGTCGATGGTCTGGTCCGCCGGATCCGGCAGCATCCAGTCGCGGTAGCTGATGCCGGGGAAGAACGGGCAGGCATCGCCCGCGCCCATGGTGACCACCACGTCGGAGATGCCGATCGCGTCCATGGTGAGCGGTTTGGGGGTGCGGCCGGAGATGTCGATGCCGATCTCGGCCATGGCGTCCACCACGATGGCGTTGAGTGTCTCGGCGGGCGCGCTGCCCGCCGACCGCACGTCGAACCGGTCACCCGCGAGGGCGGTGAGGAACCCGGCGGCCATTTGCGAGCGGCCCGCGTTCTGCACGCAGACGAACAGCACACTGGGCTTGTGGGACATGGAGAGCGCCTTTCGATGTGCAAGGTGGAGCATGAGTGTGCCGACGGTCCGGCTGCGGTGAGCCGAAACGTTCTCGTAGCGTACGAGATACGTATACCAGCGCGCCGTGAATCGTTACGGCGCGCCGTGCTCTCGCGTGCCCGCGCGGACGAGCAGCGCAGGTCAGCGGCTCGAATCCGTTGCGGCACAGCTCTTGCGGCCCCTGCCGGTGCAGCGGCGCCGGAGTGGACTGGACAGTAGTTGCGGAGTGTCTTGATGTTTCGGTCTTCAACCCGCGCACCCCCGGTCGACACGGGTCGACCGGGGGTGTGGTGGAAAGTCAGCGCAATAGATGGTCTGGCGGGACTCCCCGGGCAGCGGCTCGCGCGGACGGGTCAGATCGGGCGCAGGTCGATCATCTTGCGCAGCCGCTGCCGGTCGCGTTCGAGGCGGCGTGCTTCGTAGGCGATCGGGAAATAGCGCAACCGCTCCGGCAGCAGCGGGACCAGTCGCGCGATCAGCCAGCCGAGCACGCGGAGCTTGCGTTCGTCGGCCGCGGTCCAGGTCAGTCCCAGCTTCTGCCGCGCGACCTCGGGCGTGGTGCCGACCGTCACGAAGTGCTGGAGCCGGCCGATCGGCGCCACCGCCGCTTTCCAGGCCGGATGCAGCGCGCGCGGCAGCTGCTTCGGCGCAGCCACGGAGCGGATCACCCGCAGGTAATCACGCGCGGTGTCGGTGGCGACCAGATGGTTCGCGACGGTGTCGTCGAAGAACTTCTCGAACTCGGCGTAGTTCGCGGGGATTTCCTTGGGCGCCACCGAGAAATTGCGCAACAGCTGCAGTGTCTCCTGGAAGTACGCCTCCTTGTCCGCCTCGGTGAGCGGGCGCTTGGCGAAGTACTTGGCGCTCTCGGTGAAGGCGAACGTTCCGGTGTGCAGCACCCAGGCCCACGGAGCGCTGGACAGCGCGGTGTGCCGGACGCCGTTGGCATCGGTGGTGTTCAGCGACGCGTGCAGCTCGCGCAGCCGGTCGGCCTCGGCGAGCGCCTCCTCGCCGCCGTAGACCCACATCATCACCGACGCCAGGCTGCGCATGGCGCGGCCCATCGGATCGGTGCGGAAGGTGGAGTACTCGTCCACCACCGCGGAGATGGTCGGCTCCATGGTCTGCAGAAGGAAGGCCGAACCAGCGGTGAGGGAGAAGGTGACCAGTCCGGTCTGGTCCCACATCTGCGTGCCCGGTTCGATCGGGCGGCGGGGCGGCAGCGTTCGCGCGCCGGTGGTTTCGTGTGCGACGGACGCGGTCATCGTGATCTCCCTTGATCGGCCGAAGTTATACAATGAGATGATAACCATAACAATCTCTCATCGTCTATCCGTCGCGGCGGACTCGTCGCCGCCCCTAGGCTGTGCAGATATGACGATCGAGTGGCGCAGTCGTACCGGGCGGATCGGGGTGCTCACGGGCGCGGGCATCTCCACCGATTCCGGCATTCCCGATTTCCGCGGCCCGCGCGGCGTATGGACGAAAGACCCGATCGCCGAACTGCTGTCGACGTATCAGAGCTATGTGGCCGATGCCGCCCTGCGGGAACGCGCCTGGCTCGCGCGGCGGGACAACCCGGCTTGGCAGGCCGTGCCGAATGCCGCGCACCACGCCCTCGCCGACCTGGAGCGGGCCGGGCGGGCGGTCACCATCATCACGCAGAACATCGACCGGCTCCATCAGCGAGCGGGGTCCTCGCCGGAACGGGTGATCGAGATCCACGGCAACATGTTCGAAGTGGTCTGCATCGAATGCGACTACCAGACCTCGATGGCGGCCACCTTGGAGCGGGTGGCCGCGGGCGAACCCGACCCGCCGTGCCCCGGCTGCGGTGGCATCCTCAAGGCCGCCACCGTCATGTTCGGTCAGCAGTTGGACCGCCGCACCATGACCAAGGCCGCGCTCACCGCGGAGACGAGCGACATCTTCCTGGCCGTCGGAACGTCGTTGCAGGTGGAGCCTGCCGCGTCGATGTGCTCGATCGCGGTGCAGAGTGGCGCCGAGCTGGTCATCGTGAACGCCGAGCCGACTCCGTACGACGCCATGGCCACCGAGATCATTCGCGAACCCATCGGCACGGCGGTGCCCCGCCTGGTCGCGGAACTGCTCGCCGGGTGACCGGCGCGGCGTCGCGGGTGGATCGAGCTCAGCCGACCGGGCCGAGTATCCGGTCCAGGTAGGGGTTGGCGAAACGCCCTTTCGGGTCGAAGCGCCGCCGCACCTCGGCGAACCGATCCCAGTCGGGATAGCGCTCGCGCAGCGTCGCGGCGGTCTGGAAGTGGCGCTTGCCCCAGTGTGGTCGCCCCTGGTAGCGGTCGAACACCGCTTCGCAGGCCCGGAAGTACGGCTCGAAATCCATGCCGCGGTATTGGTGCACCGCGATGTAGCAGGTCTCGCGGCCGCCCGCGGGAGAGAGGAACGCGTCGTCGGGCGCGACCCACCGCACCTCGATGGGCATCGGGGTGTCGAAGCGAGCGGTGAGTTCCTTGATCTCGCGGATCGCGTCCACGGAGTGCTCGCGCGGGATGGCGTACTCCATCTCGGTGAAGCGAATCAGGCGTGGCGAGGCGAACACCCGGTAGGAGCGGTCCACTTGACGCCGGTAGCTACCCGCGTAGGCGGCGCTGCGCTGGATGAGGGGGACCAGGCGCGGCTGTCTGCGGCTCACCCGGCACAGCGCGTCGAACAGGTGATTGGACATGAGGATGTCGGCGAACCAGTCCACCGCCTTGCCGCGCGGCTGCTCCCGCAGGGCCACGCGGTTGTTGCGCTTGGTCATGGCCAGTGCGCTGTGCGCGAACATGTAGAACTCGAAGTGCTCGTTGCCGTCGACGAACGAATCCAGGTCGGCGAGCACCTGCTCCACCGGGATCGGTCGTTCGATGCCCTCCAGGACGAAAGACGGCACCATGCGCAGCGTCATGGCGGTGACCACCCCCAGGGCGCCGATGCCGACCCGCGCCGCCCGCCAGCCGTCGGGATCGGTTTGCTCGTTCAGTTCGACCCGGCTTCCGTCGGCCAGCAGCAGCTCGACCGAGTGCACCGCGGCGGAGAGGTTCGGCAAGGCCGCGCCGGTGCCGTGGGTGGCGGTGGCGGTGGCGCCCGCGACGGTCTGCACGTCGATGTCGCCCAGGTTGGGAAAGGCGAGGCCGTGCTCGTGCAGGGCCGTGCTGGCGGCGTTCAGGCTGATGCCTGCCTCCACCCGGGCCAGGCCGCTGGTCCGGTCGACGTCGAGCACTCGGTTCAGCTTCGCCAGGTTCAGCAGCGTGCCGTCGGTCAGGACGGCGTCGGTGAACGAATGACCGGTGCCCGCGACGCGGACGGTGCGGCCGTCGGCTTCGGCCTCGGCCAGCAGGTCGGCCACTTCCTCGACGGAGCGCGGTGTGGCGATGATCGCGGGCGCGCACTGTTGATCGCCGGCCCAGTTCACCCACGAATTGGTCATGTGACCAACTTTACGGGAGCGAACGTGACGCGCGCTACTTACGGTTCGATTTCGCTACCGTTTGCGCCAGCCGCAGGTCAGGTGCTGCTTGGCTTGCTCGACCTCGTCGTCGGTCAGCGGCGGGACGACCAGATGCTGGCGCGGCGTACCGTCGCCGCGCAGTCCGTTCAGCATGATCGCCATATACCGTTGCCACACATCGGGATTGACCGGCCTGGCGAATTCGGCGAGGCCGTCGACCATGTGCACGAGCGCGAAGAAATCCGAGGGCTCGATGCCGTCGGCGAGAACGCCCGCGTCGCGCGCCCGGGCGCAGATGGCGGTCACGGTGGGCTTGATGCGATCGCGCACGACCGTGAACCGGTCGGTCTCGCCGTCCTCGAGTTCGAGCATCACTTCGCTGAACCCTCGATTGGTCGCCATGTGGCGACACGCGTAGTCGAAGAACTCGACGAGTCCGAACCAGGGATCGGGATGCCGGTAGGCGGCGTCGGCCGCGTCGGCGAAATCGTTCAGGTTCTGGTCGAAGACCTCGACGATCAGTTCCTTCTTGTTCGCGAAGCGGCGGTAGACCGTCCCGACGCCCACACCCGCGCGCTCGGCCACGTCATCGAGGGTGATCTCGAGTCCGTGATCGGCGAACAGTTCGCGGGCCGCGGCGATGATCCGCTGCTGGTTACGCGCGGCATCGGCCCGCAGGCGCCGGGGTGGAGAGGCGACCGTGGCGTGATTCACATCTTCATTCTATCAAGTTCCGGGATTAACCGGAGGCGTTGTCTCCGTTATCGTGATAGCTTCTTGAATTAACCGGAGGCAATGCCTCCGGATCATGGCTCGAGACAAAGGGGACAAATGACTACCGCGATCGACCGTGGGGCCCCGGCCCCCCAGCAAGCGGGAAGCGGCAGGCGCGGCTCGCACGCGCTGCGCTGGTGGGTGCTCGCCGTCCTCGGCGTCGCTCAGCTCATGGTCGTGCTCGACGCGACCGTCGTGAACATCGCGCTGCCCGCGGCGCAGCAGGACCTCGGCTTCAGCGACGGCGACCGCTCCTGGGTGGTCACCGGCTACGCACTGGCCTTCGGCAGCCTGCTGCTGCTGGGCGGGCGCCTCAGCGACCTGTTCGGCAGGCGCAATACCTTCATCGTCGGTTTGGTCGGCTTCGCGGTCGCCTCCGCCGTCGGTGGCGCGGCCACCAGCTTCGAGATGCTCGTCGCGTCCCGGGTCGGGCAGGGCGTCTTCGGCGCGCTGCTGGCGCCCGCCGCCCTCTCGCTGCTCACCGTGACCTTCATCGAGCCGTCCGAGCGGGCGAAGGCGTTCGGCATCTTCGGCGCCGTCGCGGGCACCGGTGGCGCGATCGGCCTGCTGCTCGGCGGTGCGCTCACCGAATGGGCGTCGTGGCGCTGGGTGATGTTCGTGAACTTGGCCTTCGCGGCTGTCGCCCTGGTCGGTGCGGTGCTGCTGCTGGCCAAGCACGCGAGCACCGAGCGGCCCAAGCTCGATATCCCCGGCACGGTCGTGGTCACCGCAGGCCTGTTCGGCATCGTCTACGGGTTCTCGCACGCGGAGTCGGACGGGTGGACCAACGGCGTCACCCTCGCGTTCCTGCTCGGCGGCGCGGCGCTGATAGCGGTGTTCGCCTGGCTGGAGACCCGGGTCGCGCACCCGCTGCTCCCGATGCGGATCGTGCTCGACCGGATGCGCGGCACCTCCTACCTGACGGTGTTCGTCATGGGCATCGGGATGTTCGCGATCTTCCTGTTCCTCACCTACTACATGCAGCTGACCCTGGGCTACTCGCCGATCATGACCGGCGTGGCGTTCCTGCCGATGGTCGCGGCCATGGTGGCCTCCTCGACCACCGCCCCGTCGCTGCTGCTGCCGAAGCTCGGCCCGAAGATCGTGGTCAGCGGTGGCTTCCTGATCGCGGCGGCGGGTATGGCCTGGCTGACCCGGATCGGCTTGGACACCGGCTACGCCACCCATATCCTGCCCGCCCTGATCCTGCTCGGTCTCGGTCTCGGCGGCGCGATGGCGATCGCCTTCCAGGGCGCGACCTCGGGCGTGCAGCACGAGGACGCGGGTGTGGCCTCGGCCATGATCAACACCAGCCAGCAGGTCGGCGGGTCGATCGGCACGGCGCTGCTGAGCACCATCGCGGCCTCCGCGGCGACCGACTATCTGTCCACCCGCAAGCCGGACCCGCTCACCATCGCGCAGTCCGCGATCGAGAGCTACACGACCAGTTTCTGGTGGGCCACGGCGATCTTCGTGGCGGGCGGCATCCTCACCGCGGTGCTCATGCCGAGCACGACGCCGGTGCCCGCCGAGGGAGAGCCGGTACTCGCTCACTGACCCGAGTGCGGCACCGCCCACCCGGTGGCGGAACCCCACGGCCGCCGTTCCCGCGCCTCGTCGCGGGAACGGCGGCCGTCGTCGTCGGATCACCCGCCACGCAATTCCGTTCGCCCGCCCGGAACCACACACTCGCGAGCCTGCGACCTAGGCCGCCGGACCTGTGGCTGTGCGATTGCCAACGGCCGGGCGCTCGACGGTCGAGTCTCGGCCCGAGGCGAATCTCCGCACCGTGCGCGGTGGCCTGAATTCGGGTCGGCCGCGGTGCAGCCCGGCATCGAGCGTGACCTGCGGTCCCGTGGACCGTGCACCGCAAAGCGCTCCCCGATCACTATTTTTGGTGCAAGATACGACGAAGTCGGATGTGGCGGGCTGTGCTGAACGCCGTCGGCATCGCGCTCTATCCGGTCTCGTGCAGGCGTGCACGGTCCCCTGTCCGACCGACGCGGTAAAAGTCATGGGATGCTTTGCAATCGGAATCTCGATGATTCCGGCCGCCGCGGTATGGGTAGCCAAGGGACTGCTGCATACCCTTCTCGGCATCGGCGTACCCGGCGGTCGCACCACCCTCTCCACCCCTCCCTCGAGGTTCGTAGACTCCTCGGACCGGGCGCGGTGCTCCCCGCGCTCGTCCGCCTCGGGGAGTGGCGGTGGCGTGGCCGGGACGTCGGGGCCCGGCGCGGGCATGGCACGGTGGACACCTGGTTCGGCTCGGCGATCGACGGGAACGGCACGACGGAAGGGGGTCAGGCGATGAGTGGTTCGCAAGCGGGTGCTGCCACGGCGGGCCGATGGCGGCCCGCCGCACGGCTCACCGTGCTGCTCGACGAGGACGACAAGTGGCGGCACACGCCCCTCTACCACGAGGTCGTGCGCAGGGCCAGGGAAACCGGGCTGGCCGGCGCCAGCGTGTGGCGCGGTATCGAGGGTTACGGCGCGTCCGCGCAGGTCCACACCACCCGACTACTGGATGTCGCCGTCCATCTTCCGCTGATGCTGGTGGTGGTCGACGAGCCGGAACGCCTGCGCGCCTTCGTCGAGCGGAATGCCGAACTGTTCACCTCGGTCAACGTCACGTTGGCGCAGGTGGACCAGTGGCAGGAAGGTGAGCGATGAGAAGACCGCGTGGCCGGCGCGACCCCGGCGCCGGATTCCCCGTTGGGCGAGCGGCGCCAGGCGATTTCGCCTCGCCGATGCCACCGCGCACGGCGGCCGTTACCATTGTCGGTTCGGCGCGGCTCGGTGATCTGAGCGGCGCGTCGGCGGGCGATCGGCCGCTCGCCGCCGCGGCAGCAGGCTTCCGCACCGTGCCGACCACGTTCAGCATGTGCGGCTACGAGAGGTTCCGGCGGGTGGCCGACGTGAACGACGTGGCCGTGGGGTCGGCGGTGACCGGGTGGTCGGGGACATGATCCTGATGACGAGCCGGGCGCAGCCGATACGGAAGGGAGACCCGAGCATGGCCCACGATCGAGCCGGGCGTCCCGCACGTCCCACCGACCTGGAAGACATCGCGCACCTGGTGACGGCGTACTACAGCCGCGTTCCGGATGCACGGGAACCGGCCCAGCGGGTGGCGTTCGGAACGTCGGGACATCGCGGCTCCAGCCTGGACGGCGCGTTCAACGAGGCGCACATCCTCGCGATCACCCAGGCGATCGTGGAATACCGTGCCACCCGGGGCATCACCGGTCCGGTCTACCTGGCCAGGGATACCCATGCCCTGTCCGAGCCCGCTTGGACCACCGCGCTCGAGGTCCTCGCCGCCAACGACGTGACCGCGGTGATCGACGCCCGCGGCCGCTACACCCCCACGCCCGCGCTGAGTCACGCTGTGCTGCGCCACAATCGGGGCGGCACCAAGCATCAGGCCGACGGCATCGTGGTCACCCCGTCGCACAATCCGCCCCGCGACGGCGGCTTCAAATACAACCCGCCGCACGGCGGCCCGGCCGACAACACGGCCACCGACGCCATCGCCGCCCGCGCGAACGAACTGCTGCGCGACGGGCTCACCGAGGTCAAGCGCACCACGCTCGAGCGCGCGCTGGCCACCGGCGTGGAACGCTACGACTACCTCGACCACTACATCGACGACCTGCCCAACGTGCTGAACCTGGACGCCATCCGCGGCGCGGGCATCCGGCTCGGCGCCGATCCGATGGGCGGCGCCAGCGTCGACTACTGGGAGGAGATCGGCCAGCGCTACGATCTCGAGCTCGAAGTGGTCAATCCGTTCGTGGATCCCACCTGGCGGTTCATGACACTCGACAGCGACGGCAAGATCCGGATGGACCCGTCCTCCCGCTATGCGATGGCATCACTGATCGCGATCAAGGACGATTACGACATCTCCACCGGCAACGACGCCGACGCCGACCGGCACGGCATCGTCACGCCCGACGGCGGGCTGATGAATCCGAATCACTTCCTGGCGGTGGCCATCGAATACCTGGTCGCCAACCGGATGGGGTGGGACGCGCTGACCAAGATCGGCAAGACCGCGGTGACCTCGTCCATGATCGACCGGGTGGTCTCCGTGCTCGGCCGCGACGTGCACGAGGTGCCCGTCGGCTTCAAGTTCTTCGTGCCCGGATTGTTCAGCGGCAGTCTGGCATTCGGCGGCGAGGAGAGCGCGGGAGCGTCGTTCCTGCGGATGGACGGCACCGTCTGGACCACCGACAAGGACGGCATCCTGCTCGCGCTGCTCGCCGCCGAGATTGCCGCGGTCACCGGGCAGAGCCCGTCGGCGCGCTACGTCGAACTCGAACGCCGCTACGGCAGCCCCGCCTACGCGCGGATCGACGCACCCGCCACCGGGGAACAGAAAGAGCTGCTCGCGAAGTTGACTCCGGACATGATCACCACGAAGGAGGTCGCCGGAGAGCCGGTCACCGCCGTGCTCACCAGGGCGCGGGGCAACGGGGCGCCGCTGGGCGGCCTCAAGGTGACCACGGAGAACGCGTGGTTCGCCGCCCGCCCCTCCGGCACCGAGGACAAGTACAAGATCTACGCGGAGTCGTTCCACGGCGCCGAGCACCTCGTCGAGGTGCAGGCGGCCGCGGAGGAATTGGTGGGACAGGCGCTGTCCGGTGACCGGTAGATCCAAGCCCCTGCCCACCGAGATCTGGGTGTTGGTCGGGGGCGCGTTCGTCATCGCCATCGGATTCGGCTTGGTCGCCCCGGTGCTGCCGCAGTTCGCGCGCGGCTTCGGCGTCGGTGTGGCGGCCGCCTCGGCGATCGTCTCCGCGTTCGCCCTGATGCGTTTGCTGTTCGCGCCGGTGAGCGGCCGGCTGGTGCAGCGACTGGGGGAGCGCTCGGTCTATCTCGGCGGGCTGCTGATCGTCGCGCTGTCCACCGGCGCCAGCGCGCTGGCCCAGAGCTACTGGCAGCTCATGGTGTTGCGCTCGCTCGGCGGCATCGGATCCACCATGTTCACCGTGTCGTCTCTGGCGCTGGTCATCCGGATGTCGCCGCCCGAACAGCGCGGCCGGGTCTCCGGGTTGTGGTCGACCAGCTTCCTGGTCGGCTCGGTGAGCGGGCCGCTGGTGGGCGGCGGGCTGTCCGGGCTCGGGCTGCGCTGGCCGTTCGTGATCTACGCGATCGCGTTGCTGGTCGTCAGCGTCGTGGTGTACCTGAGTCTACGGAATTCGGAACTGGCCGCGCCGGAACCGGTCGGCGGTGTGCGCATGATGTCGTTCCGGGAGGGCTGGGCGCGGCCGGAGTACCGGGCGGTGCTGCTGTCGAACTTCGCCAACGGCGCGGCCGTGTTCGGTGTCCGGATGGCGCTGGTGCCACTGCTGGTCGTCGAGGTGCTGCACCAAGCGCCGGGCATGGCGGGTGTCGCGCTGACGGTGTTCGCCGCGGGCAACGTCGCGGTGCTGTTCGCCGCGGGCCGCTTGTCCGACCGGTGGGGGCGGAAACCGTTCGTGATCATCGGATCGCTGGTGTGTGCGGCGGGAACCGCGGGGCTCGGCCTGGCGACCGACCTGCCCTGGCTGCTCGCCACCTCGTTCGTGGCCGGGCTCGGTTCCGGCATGTTCACGCCCACCCAGCAGGCCGCCGTCGCCGACATCATCGGGCCGAGGGCGCGCGGCGGGCCGGTTCTGGCCGGTTTCCAGATGGCCGCCGATCTCGGCACCGTCATCGGGCCGGTCGCCGTGGGCGCCCTGGCCCAGCAGGTGTCCTACGGGCTCGCGCTCGGCGTGACCGGCGCCCTGCTCGCGGTCGCGGCGCTCGTCTGGGCCGTGGTTCCCGAACCGCTGCGGCGGGGGAGTCCGGTGCATGCGGGGGCGCCGTCCGAACGTTTCGCCGGTGTGGACGACACCGAGCGGCTACCGGCTCGGATCGACCGTGCGGTGAGCGAGGTGTCCGCCGCGCCGGTGGCCGACAGCCCGGTGCCGGTTGTGGCCGATTCCGGGAGGGCGGGTGATCGTCACGGGGGCACGGAGGGTTCGCGTGCGGTGACTGATCAGCCGGGATCGGTGGCGGGTGGTGTCGTCGGAGCAGTGGAAGCGTCCGACGGGCTGACGGGCCGTCCCTCGGCTCTGGCAGGTGATCGCTGCGGTACGGCTGCCGATTCCAGGCAGATGAGGACCGCGCCGGGCACCGCCGCAGTGGTCGACTCGGACGAAGAGGGATCCTCCAGCCCTGCGGGGCGACCGATGTCCCGCCGCAAACCTAGGCGACCGGAGCGACGTAGCCGCCGCAAGCGCTGAATCGCTCGTGATGGGTGTCGGGGGCGGTCGGGTTCGTGGGCCGGAGCGGCGTAGTCGCTGTACGCGCTGAATCGCTCGTGATGGGTGCCCGGGGCGGTCGCGTTCGGTCGGCGTCCTCCGTCCGGTGGCGAGTGAAGTGCCTTCCGTGCTTCTGTCCTACTGTTCGCAGACTCCGTAAGCCGTCCGAACGAGCCCGGCTTCGGGTCCTTGAAATGGCGTCCTGTCGGAGCACGGGGACGGCCGCCACATCTCGGATGCGTGGCCCGGCGGCGTGCCGGGTGGCTGATTGCGGCAAAGTGTCGATGTGAGCGAATCGCGTTCGAAGTACACACCGCGGCCGATGTCCAGTGCGACCACCTATGCGCTGGGCGCGGTCGCTCTCGCGCTGATCGTGCTGATCGTCATCGCGGCGATCCGATGGGGTCGAGACGAAGCGGCTGTCCGCAATGACGGCTACGGTTCGGTGCGCGACCCGGCGGTGCACTCGGTGCTCGAACAGAACGGCTCGATTCTGCTCGGCCGCCCGGACGCGAAGAAGACCATCGACATCTTCGAGGACCCGCTGTGCCCTGGCTGCGGCAGCCTGGAGCGCATCTACGGCCAGGAGATCGCGCAGAAGATCGACGCGGGCGCGTTGGCGGTGCGCTATCGCCTGGTGAATTTCCTGGACGGCCGTTCGCGGAGCAAGGACTACTCGACCCGCGCCGTCGCCGCGAACCAGTGTGTGGCCGAAGCTGGTTCGGGCCCGGTCTACTCCAAGTTCCACACCGAACTGTTCACCACCAAGCGTCCCAGCGAAGGTGGTGCCGACCTGAGCAACGAGGAGCTCGCCGCGATCGCCGGGGACGCCGGAGCCGCCGAATCCGTGCGGCAATGCATCGCGAACGGCGCCAAGGTCGACTTCGCCCGCACCACCGCCATGGCGCAAACGGCGGCGCTCGGCACGGCGCTGGGTGGCTCCGCGGCCACTCCCACCGTCTTCGACGGCACGACCAGAGTCGACACCAATGACGAGAACTGGGTGGTCTCGCTCACCGATTGAGCAGTGGCCCCACCGCCGAGTGCGGACATGCTGCTCGATTCAGCCTTCGGCATCACGACCGGACGATTCTGCTGACCCGCTGACCCGATCATCGAACGCGTGAGTGCCGGTTCAGGTGGCAGCGCGGCCACCGCGGGCAACCGGCGGCACGACTGAGGCGAACAAGGGCGATCGGAAATTGCGCCCACGATTACTTCGTGATCGCCGTTACCTGCACGGACTTCGCTCCGCGCGGCCGAGCGCGATGTGATTCGGCTCCCTACGGCCCAGCCGCCCCAGCGAACGGACGGGCCGGGTACGTCGACTCCACCAAATCGACGCCCCGGCCCACTCGACGGTGCGATCCGACATCCCCAGCCCCCGAGATCGCCGCCCGCCGAGTTTTTCGGTTGGCCTGGGGCCGGGCAACGGCTCCACCTGCCGCCGCCCGGCCCGCGCACTCGACAACGCGATCCGGCCCCCTGTCCCTAGACCGCGCCTCGAGATGTCTCACCGTTCCCTGTCGCGAAACCCTTTCGGCTCCTCGACATTCAGCCGCCGGTCCGGCCGGTCGGACATACCGCGATCAGCGCAGCCGCACTCGGCGCGAGCGCCGACGCGCGCCCAACACTCACCCGCCGGACACTCGGAACGGGCAAACCAGCAACCCCATCTGCTCTATCCGTTCCGAGCGTCCCACCGGCTACCGCCGACGTTCCCACCATCGAACCGACTTCGAACACATGTTCGATACTAACCACATCGACCCTCGTCTGTCACCCCCGAATCGAGGCGATTTGGTGGCCGACGCACCGTTGGTGTAACTTCATTCAGGCGCGGCGGGGAAGCCCGGAGCGCAACCGACCAGGGGCTATGGCGCAGCTGGTAGCGCACCACACTGGCAGTGTGGGGGTCAGGGGTTCGAGTCCCCTTAGCTCCACCATAGGGTCACTACTAGAACCCGGGGCTGAATGAACGCCCTGGAGTAGGACCCCTACTCCTCCCTTCATTCGGGAGTTGCCTGATTCAGGAGCATCCCGGCTTGTCTTGTGCCGGGTTGCGCCGCATGTTCCTGCTTGTGCCCGTTGGGCGGCGTGTAGCTGTCCGAAGGGTTCGTGCAGGCGGTGGCCGTTGATCTGCTCGTCGTCGATGTAGAGCTGTTGGAAGATTGCCTGATTGAACAGGCGGCGCTGGTGTTCGTTGCAGCGGCGATACAGTTCTTGGGGGTTCTCCAGCAGTGTGAGCGCGGCGTCGATGAGTCGGGCGCTGGATGACAGGTCTTCGGTCGTTGTTGCCAGGCGTTCGGTCAGTCGTCGCCGTTGGTGGGCGATGTCGCGGAGTTTGGCTTTGATCTTGGGCTGCGGAAGGGTGGCGTCGGCTGCCAGGTCGATGAGGTTCTCTTCCTGGGCGTCGAGTGCCTGCAGTTCGGTGGTCAGTTGTTTCTGGAGGAGTCGGTCGGCGGTCTCTTGAGCGTTGATGGCTTCGGCGATCTGGTTGCGGATGCTGGTGATGAAGTCGCTGCGGAATCGGATCGTCGCGTAGTGCGCCTCGACGGCGTCTTCGACAAGGGCGACGTTGATGTGTGGCGCGTTGCAGGTGCCCTTCTGTTTGTTGCGGCAGAAGAAGTAGAGGTATTCGTTGCCGTGTCGGTTGGTTGTTCGCTGGATGATCATCCGCCCGACGGTCCCGGTCCGCTGGCAGCGTCCGCAGAACAGTGACCCTTTGAGGTAGTGGTGGTGGACGCGTCGGCGTTCGTGGGCGTTGGTCCGGGATTCGAGGATCTCTTGGACGTTGTCGAAGAGGTTCTCGTCGATCAGCGGCTCGTGTCGGCCCTGCATCTCCTCGCCCTTGTAGATGACGTAGCCGAGGTAGTAGCGGTCGCGCAGCATCGTCGAGAGCTTGTTTTTGGATACTCGTTGGGCGGGGTGGCGGTGGGTCGGTCGGGTGCGCAGTCCGCGGTCGTAGAGTTCCTCGGATAGTTCGTCGAGGGTGTAGTCGCCGGTGGCGTACAGCTGGAACGCGAGCTGGACGAGCGGTGCGCGTTCGGGGTCGACGCCGATGGTGCGGATCTCGCGGCCGTCGAATCGGTCGAAGATGTTGAGGTACCCGAGCCGGGCGCGGCCGAGTGTGCCGCCGTTGCGGGCTTTCTGGCCCATCTTGTAGGAGATGTCGGCGCCGGACTCGCGGGACTGGTACTCGTTGAAGGTGGCGAGGATGCCGTGCATGAGCTGGCCGACCGGCGAGTCGTCGATGGATTCAGTGGCGGAGACCAGGGTGACGTTTCGCTTGCGGAGGTCGGCCATGACGATGGCGTCGTCGAACCGGTTTCGGGCCATACGAGACAGTTTGTAGACGATGACGTAGTCGACGTCTTGATGGTTTCGAATTCGAGCGAGCAGTTTTTGGAACTCGACTCGTTTCGACATTTCGGTCGCACTCCGGCCAGGCTCGATGTATTCGTCGACGATGGTCAGGCCGAGTTGATTTGCCTTGTTCTGGCAGGCGACACGTTGAGCGGGAATCGATATGCCTTCCGGGTCGTAGTCTGTCTTGAACTGCCCCGGCGATGAGACACGTAGGTAGATGACAGCACGGTCGCCCGCCTTCAAAGGTGCTGGCAGTGATGGGAGTTCGGATGCCAAGTCGTCATCCGCATCGTTCCCCGGGCCTACGTACGCGCTCACCATGGAGATTCCTTATTCTCGACGTCACGGTATTTTCGCGATCGATATTATTATGATTCGACAGAGGGTGTTACATTCCCTGACGGTCGTCGATTCGAGATCCGTTGTATTTGCGAATCGGGGAGGTTAGGGCAAACTTTTGCCGGAGTTTAATTATGTAGTTTCGTCCAGGATTGATAATTTGGCCAGTCCCCGATAACGCGACCACCCGGTTTCAGAGTCGGTGTCGTTCGGTCGGTGTTCAGTTGATGTCGCAGCCCACGGGGTGGTGGGTGTGGGTGCAGGCCGCAGCGTACTCGGCCGGGGTGCGGTAGCCCAGCGCCGAATGCCGGTGCCGGTGGTTGTGCTCGTGCTTGAAATCCGCGATCACCACCCTCGCTTCGAGCAGGCTGGTCCAGTGGTTGCGGTTGAGGCATTCCACGCGCAGGCGCCGGTTGAACGATTCCACGTACCCGTTGTTCCAGGGGGTACCCGGCGGAATATACGAGATCCCGACCCGGTCTCGGCAAAATGTTTGCAGTGCTGCCGAAATCATTTCCGGCCCGTTGTCCAGGCGCAGCACCTTCGGCGCCCCGTGGACGGCGAAGACCCGCTCGAGTTCGGCGACCAGATGCTCGCCGGTGATCGACCGCTCGACCAGGTGCAGTAGGGATTCGCGGGTGTGCTCGTCGATCATCGACGCGATCTTCACCACCCGCCCGTCGACGGTAGAGTCGAACTGGAAATCCAGCGCCCACACCACGTTCGGCGCATCCGCATCCACCGCCGGCACCGACGAGGTGCCGGCCCGTTTACGCGGGTGATGCGCCCGCACCTGCAAACCTTCTTCCCGCCAGAGCCGGTGGACTTTCTTGATGTTCATCCGGTGGCCTTCGTCGAACCGCAGCACTGCCCAGGCCCGGCGGAACCCATGACACGGGTTCTTGGCCGCATAATTCCGCAGCCACGCCCGCGTCCCGGCGTCGGGGTCTGCCGGTGTTTGCGTGGCAGGGCACCGGCGGTATGTCGACCGAGCGAGCCCAACGACCTTGCACGCGAACCGTTGCGACATGCCCATGACCTCGCTGAGCATGTCCACGGCGCGGCGCTTGGCCGCTGGGCCTAGAATTTTCCCTTCGAAATCTCGCGCAGCGCGTCTTTCTCCAGTTCCGCGTCGGCGAGTAGCCGCTTCAATCGGGCGTTCTGTTCCCGCAGTTCCTTGAGTTCTTTGGCGGCGTCGGTGTCCATGCCGCCGTACTGGCGACGCCAGTTATAGAGTGTCGCCGCCGAGACTCCCAGGTCAGCGGCGATTTGCTCGCCGGTCAAGCCTTCCGCGGCCAGTTCATCGGCGCGCCGCAGCTTGCGCACGATGTCCTCCGCGGAATGCCGTTTCCGTCCAGCCATGGTTCCCATAGTCCCTTCTAACCCCTGATCAGGGCCAACGAGACTCTAATTCCGGCTGGTCGCATCCATGGGGGACGGGTCATGATCACCATGTTGCAGGGTAACGAGAACACCAAAAATCTGATCGACCGCCCGATGGAGTTCTTGGGCAACCTCTTGTTGCTGATCGTCGGTGGCAACGACACGACCCGGAACTCGATGAGCGGCGGTGTGCTTGCACTCAACCGCTTCCCTGACCAGTTCGATAAGGTGAAGGCGAACCCGGGCTTGATCCCCAATATGGTCTCGGAGATCATCCGGTGGCAAACTCCGCTGGCCTACATGCGCCGGATCGCCAAGGCAGACACAATTCTGAACGGCCAGTTCATCCGCAAGGGCGACAAAGTGGTGATGTGGTATGCCTCGGGCAATCGCGACGAGCGCGTGTTCGAACGACCGGACGAGTTCATAATCGACCGGTCCAACGCCCGCAACCATATCGCTTTCGGCTTCGGCGTCCACCGCTGCATGGGCAACCGGCTGGCCGAGCTGCAGCTTCGGATCCTCTGGGAGGAGCTGCTTCCTCGCTTCGAGAATATCGAGGTCGTGGGGGAGCCCGAGTACGTGCAGTCCAACTTCGTGCGGGGCATCAGCAAGATGATGGTCCGCCTCACTCCGAAGGCAGACGTATGAGTGTACAGCGAGCTCTCATCGTCGGGGCCGGCCATGGTGGAGTCCAACTCGCGGCCAGTCTGCGCCAGGATGGGTGGACGGGCGAGGTCGTCCTCATCGGTGAGGAGCCGACTCTACCCTATCAACGCCCTCCGCTGTCGAAAGCCTATCTGGCCGGGAAGAGCACAATTGACGAGCTCGCGATCCGCAGCGCGGAATTCTATCGCAAGCAGGGAATCAAACTCGTGGATGCGACAGTAGAGGCGATCGATCGATCGGCTGGTCGCCTCGCACTGAGCACTGGCGACGCATTGCCCTATGACAAGCTCGCGCTGTGCACTGGTGCCCGCCCTCGTCGGCTCGCCACCTCGGGCGCCGATCTGGCAGGGGTCTACTACCTACGCACCGCCGCCGATGTCGAGATGATCCGAGCCGCTGCCCGCCCCGGGCGGCGGGCCGTGATCGTCGGCGGCGGCTACATCGGACTGGAGACGGCCGCCTCCCTGCGAGCGTTGGGACCCCGATATCGTCGCGGCTGGGGACTGCGCCAGTCACCGGATGGCCCGTTATGGCCGCCGTATACGCCTGGAGTCGGTGCCGAGCGCCAGCGAGCAGGCCAAGGTCGCAGCCGCGACCATCAACGGGAAGTCCAGGAAGATAGCGGCGCTTCCGTGGTTCTGGTCGGATCAATACGATCTCAAGCTCCAGATCGCCGGCCTCAACACCGGATACGACGAAGTCGTCCTCAGCGGGGACCCATCCGGGGACCGCGACTTCACCTGCTTTTACCTCCGCGCCGGCGAGCTCGTTGCCGCCGACTGTATCAACCGCCCCCGCGACTTCGTATTCAGTAAGCGGGCAATCACGCAGCAACTCCACATCAACCGGGACGAACTGTTGCTCGCCGGCTCGGCCTGAGGCCACGGTCTGTTGGGTGATGGCTACGCGGCAGTGCGTGGGGCGTAGGCCGGCTCAGCGGTGGCTGACCCGCTCTTGCTTCGATGCACCGGTTTTGCCCAACCCTCAGCCGATTGCGCGACGTTCAGTGCATAGCAGCCCGTCTCGTGTTCGGCCGATGGTTGCAGCCCCAGCAGTGCACGATTCGGGACTTAACCAGCCGACTCAGTCCTCGCTGAGGAGCTCGACGTCGTCGAGCCGGGTGAGCGGATCGGCGCCGAAACAGGAATCGCTGGGGATCGCGTCGGTTGTGTGGAGCCGCATCGTGGTTGCTGCCTACGCGTTGGCGTAGGCGTCACCGCCGACCCGACCGACCCGATCGACCGTCGGAGATCCGAGACCGCCAGTGTCTCCACGAGTTTCACTGCGGTGTATCGAGACCTCACATCGGAATGATGTATCGCTCCACCGACCGGAAGACCTTTGCGAGCCCGCAGAGCCACCGCGGGCCGGATCGCCTTCTCCGCAAACGTGGCGTCTTCGCTGGTCGAGCATTCCGAGCCGAGGACGCAGCCGGCGTAGGCATCGACGACGAACGCGGTAGACGAACATCGGTGATCAGGCGGATGTAGGTGAATCGGCCATGAGCCGCATGTTCTGCGCCAGAACCCGAAACTGCCGGTCCGCCAGGTCGGTCGCTCTCGACGCGGCCTGGTTCGGTTTGGTCATGCCGACCTTCTTGCCGCGCACGATCAGCCACTGCTATCGCGGGTCGCTAGTCGCACGAAGAAAGGTGTTGCCGCTTCGCGGATTCCGATCGTTCCTCGGATTCCCTATTCGTGCAGTGCAGCTGGCGAATCTCCCTCGCTGCCTCGGTCGACACGCCTTCGGCGCCGCCGGTGTCGACCGCGGCGCGGCGCACCCAATTGCGCAGGGCTTACGGGTCGCTCCGAGCCTCGCAGAGACCGCTTTCATCCCGCCGAAATGCGTGGGCACCATACCCGGGCGGTTCATCTGCCGGGGCTACCTGGTCGCGATCATTCCCGTCGATCAGGGCTTATGGGTGGAGTGGCAATGCCGAAGCAGGCAGTGCGAAACGGCGCCACCTAGCGACGGAAGCGCGGAGCAAAGTGCAGCCGGAGTAGTGACCGAGGGAGTATCTTCGGTGGCCGATGCCTGCCAACCCGCCCCTGCACCACAACCGCACCTTCCTCGGCCGTAGATGGGCGAGACTGCTCATGTGGATGGTGTCGTCGCACGTCGCGGTTGCTATCGGCCCGACTTTCGCCGGGGCGATATCGCTCGGTTGCCAGAGGGCCGCTCGCGCGTCCCGGGATCGATCGAAATCCTCTATTGACACTGCGTGAGCAGCACCACATACTCATACCCTGAGTATCTGGTACTTGCAGTAGTGCACAAGGAGGTGCCGTGAGCAGGGTGCGCTCGATAATGACCCGACGAGGTACGTCATACCGGCGAAGCCATTCCGATCATTCGGAGAACGAGCTATGCCGGATCGTCGACACTTTCATAGCGGGCGCGCCAGTTGCATTGCGGAGCGATACTCTTGGTTGGGACGGGAATCTGTGGTAATGCCTGAACGTAGCGCGCTATCGACGTCGACGAGGTTGCTCAGGGAAAACTTTTCCGAAACCGTAGTGTCGGCGCTCAGAACTTTTGGCCGGTCGACGCAGATGGCTTCTGAGTCGGCTGCGGGAGCAGTAAGCGATATCGTTCGTTTGAGATTCCAGTGGCGAGAGGCACTGAATCAAGCTTGGTATCTGATCACGGTTACTGCGATTCCGGCCATCCTGATGGCCGTGCCTTTCGGTGTCATCGTTTCCGTCCAGGTCGGAAACTTGATTCATCAAATCGGGGCGGACTCCCTGCTCGGTGCCGCTGGTGGATTGGGTGTGATCAAACAGGGCGCCCCCATGGCAACAGGGCTGCTGCTGGGTGCGGCCGGAGCGGCCGCAATCGCGGCGGATCTGGGTGCACGTAACATTCGCGAAGAAATCGATGCCATGCGAACGATGGGCATCAGCCCCTTGCACCGACTGGTTATTCCTCGGATGGTGGCGATGGTTTTCGTCGCGCCGATGCTCAATATCTTGATCATCTTCACGGGCGTGATAGCTGGATATGCGGTCGCAATCGGCCCCCAGGGAGTGACCCCCGGCAGCTACTGGGGAACGTTCGGCTCTTTCACCGTCGTCGCGGACATCGGTGTCTCGATAGCCAAGTCCGTGCTGTTCGGATTCATCGTGGTCGTGATCGCGTGCCAGCGGGGGCTCGAGGCAAAAGGCGGTCCGCGTGGAGTGGCGGATGGCGTGAACGCGGCTGTAGTTCTCTCCGTAGTTTCCATCGCCATCACGAACCTCATAATTACTCAGCTGGTGTCGATATTCCTTCCGACGAGGCTGGCCTAGATGTCGGAGGTAAAGGTTACTCCACCCCGGCTGGCGAGGCTCAGGAGAAGAATAGCGCCGTTCGGAGCGCGCATCGCGCCCCTGGAGTCGATCGGTTTCGTACTCGCGTTCGTTTGGGAGGCGCTGTCCGCGATCCCGTTCACGATCAGGCGATATCGAGCCGAGACTATGCGCGTGATCACGGATATGACATGGGGCCAAGGGTCCATTATCGTCGGCGGTGGAACTGTACCGATGCTGGTGGTACTCGGTCTGGTGATCGGAGGCTCGGTCGGTGTAGAGTCCTTCACCACTCTCAACCTGATCAGCATGGGGCCGGTGACCGGCATCGTTTCGGCCTTTGCCAATACACGGGAACTTGCACCGATTGCTGCGGGCGTCGGGTTCGCCGCACAAGCCGGATGCCGTATTACGGCCCAAATCGGCGCTATGCGGATCTCCGAGGAGATCGATGCACTCGAGTCGCTTGGACTGCGATCGATACCGTTCGTTGTGACCACCCGGGTCATAGCCGGGGCCGTGGCAATCATTCCGACATTCTTGATCGCCTTGATCCTGAGTTATGCCGCTTGTCGCGCGGTGATCGTGCAAATTCATGGCCAAGCCGCCGGTGTCTACGATCACTATTTTTATCAATTCATCAGCGGCTGGGATGTGACGGCTTCGGTGATAAAGGTTCTCGTATTCGGGACGGCTGTGATTCTTATCCACAGCTATCATGGGTTCTTCGCCGTTGGTGGGCCAGAAGGCGTCGGAATCGCATCTGGACGTGCTGTCCGTGCCAGCTTTGTGGCAATCATCGGTTTGGATATGGTGTTGACCCTCCTCTTGTGGGGCGTCAACTCCTCCATCGAATTTACGGGGTGAGAAACGATGTCTCGCTATGAAACGCCGGGTGTGTCGACATCGAAGCGGTCATCGGTCATGCTGGGTGTTCTCGCCGTGATCATAGTGATCGTAGTAGCCTTGACCTGGACTGTTGTGATGGCCCTCCAGGATGATAATCGAATAGTGGTACTGCTGCGTACCGAGTCCATCGGCGACGGGATCACCGTCGGAACACCCGTTCGATTCGACGGTATCGAGATAGGTGATGTTTCGGGGATCGAATCGGACGATGGGGCGAAACAATTGATTCTCAGACTGGAAAGCGCCGAATCGGCAGGTCTCACGGACGGGCTATTCGTCGACTACTCGCCATCGAACTTGTTCGGCATCAGTGAAATTGCGCTGAAACCAGGTGATGGTGGGGCTCCATTACGGGATGGCAGTATCGTCGATTTGACGGGGCCGCGAGCAGACCGGCAACGAGACGCAACGATGGGTGTTCTCATCCGCAGCGTGGCTCAAGCAACTGGAGACATTCTCGTCCCGGAATTGACCGAGATCCTGACACGGGGCGCGACAATAGCCCGGCAATTCACACCTCTCATGGAGGCAATCGTTGTATCCAGCCGGAACATTGCTGAAACCCAGACGATGCCGATATCGCAGCTGCTGGACCAATACGGTTCCATGCTAGTCGGGACTGCATCGATGATCGACGGTACGGTCGGCCTCATAAATCGGCTCACCACGATCGAGATCTTGAATACGGATCGTGAGCTGTTCGATACGACTGTCAATACTGTAGGTCGGGAGTTCTTTCCTGGGCTGGCGGAAACTCTATTCGCGGCTCAGGGTCATCTGTCGGACTATGCGGCTATGCTCGCTCCGGTTCTGTCAACGGCCAGCAGAATGGTACCTACGCCCGGCGTCTCGAGCACGCAGCTCACTGAACTCCTATCACGTCTAGACCGATCATTCACGTCGACTCCAGACGGTCCGATTCTGAACATCGAGTTGGTTCTCGATATGGTTCCACCGTTCACCGCGTTCTTGCCGGGGCTTCTTCCGCCTACATCCAACATCGGAGGTGGCCGATGACAAGACAGCGTAGTCTTCTGGCGACCAGCGCAAAACTTATTGTGTCTGCCGTCGTGATCACTGTGCTGCTCGCAATCATCGTTCAGACGGTGCAACGCCCCGTATCTGGAGACGCGGTAGAATTCTCGGCTGAATTCGTCGACGCGAACGGCCTCAAGGCCGGCGACGATGTTCGTATGGATGGTCTCCGAGTTGGCGAGGTACGATCGATTACCTTGGATGCCAGGGGTCGAGCGGTGGTTGGATTTGCGGTCCAGCGCAATCACCCGATCTACGAGAACACTGTGCTGGCGATTCGCTATCAGAACCTCGTAGGACAGCGATATCTCGATGTTCAACAATCATCGCCGACCACAGCGGAGTTGACGGCCGGACATAAGATCGATATTGCCAACACGATCCCGTCGTTCGACATTACGAATCTATTCAACGGCTTACAACCGGTACTCGCAGAGCTGTCGCCCGAAGCGGTGAACAAGTTCGCAGAGAACATGATCGCTGTCATCGAGGGAGACGGAGCGGGCGTCGGTTCCGTCCTCGACTCTATCGAAGCCTTGTCCAACTATGCGCTGGACAGGCAAGCGGTAGTCACCGTTCTGGTCGGAAATCTCAAAGAGATATCCGACCATATCGGTGGCCGATCCTCGCATCTCGTCCGACTTGTCTCGGAGCTGGCCTCGGTTGTGTCCACGTTGCGTAGCAAGGTGGATGGAATTGTCGAATTCGCCCTCATGGCACCAGACGTGATCGCGCCATTGAACGGCCTTCTCGAGGCCTTCGGCTTGACGACCGGACCTAACGCCGATGCCGATGCCCTGTTGGGGGCAGTATTTCCGGACCCGGAACAGGCGGTCGAGGTGCTGCGGAAGCTGCCGGCCGTTCTCGAGACACTGAATGCGTGGGTTCCCGCCGATGGACCGGTCATCAATCGTAACTGCTCGAACGGCAACGCTGAAGTTCCGGCGCCGTTACATATGTTGATCAGTGGGCAAAGGATCTCGATATGCGAGCGGTGATCAGTAAGCTACTCCGTGTTCGCGGAGGAACCGCGTTGCAGTCGGTGAGTGCTCCTCTTCGAAGCATGGACCGAGAATTGCGCTGGGCTGGCGTCGGGGCCGCAGTGATGGGAGCGGTCTTGACGGCGAGCGTAGTAGTCTACGTAGTACCTTTCGACGAGTCCACATACTGGGCGGAAATGCCGGAAGTGGGCTCGGTCAAGGTTGGCGATGACGTCCGAATCGCGGGTGTGCCGGTCGGCGCGGTGAAGTCCATCGAGCTGAGCCGAAGAAACGTTCGAATGAGCTTCACCGTCGACAGCGACATCTTCATCGGTGACCAGACGAGTCTCGATGTCCGTATGCTGACACTGATTGGCGGCCGCTACCTCGCGGTGACACCGGCGGGGAATTCTGCGTTACATTCGTCCATTCCCGCCGAGAGGGTCCATCTTCCGTACAGCCTGGGTCGGAGTTTTGAGGACGCGATTCGGCCGATCGATGATATCGATGGCGATACGTTGCGTCAGAATTTGACGAACATGAACGCTGCGATTGCCAGTGGACCGTCCGGCATTCGCCGAGCAACGGAGGCATTCGGATCTCTGGTCGACATCCTCGACCGCCAGAACCGTGACATTTCGGACACGCTCGCGATGGCGGACGAGTATCTCGGCGCGATCAACGAGTCGAAGGCGACACTCGGCGGAATGATCGACAGCGTCAATCTGATGGAGACAGTGGGCCTCGACAAAAAGGCCGAGATCTACGAAGCCGTCCGGCTGATGGACGAGCTTCTCGCGCGTATCGCGGGCCTCGAGCCGGCGTATCGATCCAGGTTGCAATCCGTTGCGCGAGCCCTGGCCGACGTCATCCCTGAGCTGGAAAGTCTGGGTGAAGAGATGGGACAGGTTGTCACGAATACGCGCGACCTACTGGCGCGGCTCCAGCCGATCGCGTCGTCGAAGGAAGGGCTCGTGGTCGACCAATCCGCGACAGTTGTCCCGGTGCCGTCGGTGTGTATTCCGGTCCCCGGAAAGGAGTGCTGACGATGAATAAGCTCTTGGCGTCCCGGGGTCTCATGTCCGTTCTCGGTGTCGCGGTCGTATGTGCAATTCTGATCGTCGGATACTTCGTGATCATCGAGCCTCCCAAGAGGATGCGTAGCTACTGCGCGAATATGCCGGATGCAATCGGCTTGTACGCCGGGAACCATGTCACCATGCGAGGGGTCAGAGTCGGCTCGGTGACGCGTATCGAACCTCATGGTGACATGGTCCGTGTCGAATTCGAGGTAGAGGTAAACCATTCGCCCCGCGGTCAGGTGTCAGCTACTACCGTATCCGACACAATCGTCGCGGATCGATCGCTTGCATTACTCGATGACAGCGAAGCCGAGCATGAATGGGATTCCGGACAGTGCATTACCCGTACACTGACACCAAAGAGCATGTCGCAGACTATGAATGCGCTGGGCAACCTCGCTGCAGAGATCACCGATGGAAATGGTTCGACACAGCGTGAAAGGCTTGCGGATGAGCTCGCGGCCTTAGATGCCGCATTATCCGGAACAGGACCTGAAATGAATGATACGATCCTCAAGTTGGGTCGTGCTCTCAATTCCCCCAATGCTGCTATCGGGCATATCGGTGCGCTTATCGACTCACTGCGATCATTATCGGACAGCATGGCCGGCGGATGGGGCGATATCAAGGCCATGATCACTCGTCTGGCTCCAGGTCTCGAAGTGATCGATCGTGGCATCTTTGAGCGCACCGTGTCGATTATCGATTCGTTGCGGATCATTGTGCCATGGTTGAACGAGATTACTTCAATGTTTGGTGACCAAATTCTCGAAGCGCTGAACGCGACAGTCCCATTAGCGCGTCTCGCCCGTGCGAATATCGGCTCGGTACAAGAAATAATCGACCTGACGCCACCGCTGGTGCAGGCTTTTCAGAGGGCGACGGCGCAGGAGGGTGGTTCACCGATCTTGACTTACGCGGCGCCGGTGGCTCAGCTGCCGCCGGCGGACGCAGAGCGGGTATGCGCGACCATCGAGCGTGTCGTGCCAGGTAGCTGCAAGTCCGCTGAGAACGGGTTGGAGAAGGTTTCGGTTCTTCCGTTGATATTCGGGACGGCAGGTGCGCGGTGATGGTTCTGCGACGAGTCGTATGGGCGCGATCTGCTCGTGAGCGTGGTGGTCGGTTCATCGCTGCGGCCGCGGTGGCAATGGTGTGCATAGTTCCCGGATGTGGATTCGATCCCGCGGAGGTTCCCGTTCCGGGGACCGGAATTTCTGGAGACCGGTACGGTATCCGGATTCTGTTCGCTGACGCCTTGAATCTGCCAGCGCGAGCGAAGGTTACAGTCGATGGTCTGCGAGCAGGGGTCGTGCGCGATGTGTCACTGGTCGACGCGGGCAAGGACCACGACGGGTATGTTGCCGTCGATGTCGACCTGATGGCGTCGGTTCGATTGCCGGTCGGCACCACCGCTGAACTCCGCCAGCCGACGATACTTGGCGATGTCTCCATCGCGCTGATGACTCCGCCGACCGGCACGCAGGATGCCCTTCCCCCGGGCGCCACCATCGGATTGGACAAGACGAAGCCGCTGCTGCAGGTTGAGGACACCATGAACGTACTCGCGACCTTCGTCCAAGGAGGAGGGATTCAACAGGCTCAGGAGATAATGAACCGCGTGAACGGGGTGCTGCCGATCGACACTCGGCAGACTGCTTCGATATCCGAGGTAGTCGGTGCGGATATCATTGACCTGGCCAACCACCTGGATGCCGTCGACGCAATGCTGAACGGTCTGCGCGCGAACACGGACGTGGTGCAGCGTAGAACCCCTGAACTGGAGTATTTGCTGACCGAGTCGGGGGTGAGCCAGGCCGCTGCTTCGATGACTTCCATGATCGGGTTGATCACGTTGTACGACGGATTCAAATTGCTCACAGAATCTCTCCGGTGGGTCGGCCCCCTGGCGCAATCGGGCAATGAGGCCGCACGTGCCTTCGTGCCGCTATTGTTCACTCGCCGCCCGCTTGATCTGAACGCCCCCTCGAATTTGAACAAAGCCGTGGCCATTTTGCGCGAAAAGGTTATTCCATTTGTTGAGCGCGGTCCGAAGGTTGATATTGTAGGCATTGAAGGCGTCGGCCCCATATCGGACGACGATCGGATAGACAGTATTCTTGCGTCGCTGCGGATGATCGGAGTGGTTCGATGAAGCCAAGTTCCGTGCTATCCCTGGTGTCGATCGGAATCGTGCTGGTCTTGGGCACCGCATACCTAACATTCGGTGTGCTTCGAGTTGATTGGTTTTCTGGCAGGACTGTTGTGACCATGGCTCTGCCGAGGACCGGGAGTTTGCTACCCGGTTCCCCGGTCCTGTTGAGAGGAGTGAAGGTAGGAGAGATCGACTCTATCGACAAGGCCGAGCGTGGTGTCGAATTGGTGCTGAGTCTCGATCCCAAGTACAGGGTTCCTGCGACCGGCAGCGCTACTGTTGAGGACCTGTCGGGGTTGGGGGAGCCCTATATCGAGTTCGTACCGAATACTGATGCCGGGCCCTACCTGGCCGACGGTCAGCGTATCGACGCGGTTGAAGTGGCTCTACCCCGCTCGATACCTGATGTGGCGCATACTGTCACCCATCTGGTCGAGCAACTGAACCCACAGGCGATCAGCAATATCGTCAAGACCTTGGATCAGACGTTGTCGGGGACGGAAGCCGTGATGCCGCGTCTGGCGGCATCGACAACGCTGCTTTCGGAAACGATTCTGAGTAGGTCACCCGAAATCCGGAATATCTTGAAGAATTTGCAAACAATGGGTGCTGATATGGAGTGGGCCGAGCAGTCGATGACCGCCGCCGGCCCTCTGTGGGAGGAAGCCGGAGCGTGGGGCGCACTCATCGCGGACTCTCTGGCGCGACTGTCTCGAATCGGCAATATGCCCGGGGACTATATCGAAGGAAACGGACTTATTCCCTTCCTTGATAAAGTGACGTCTTACATCAATGAGATCGGCCCCGATCTTCGTGATCTGGTCCCGGCGGTACAGCCACTGGCGGAAAGCGCGTCGAACTCCATGGCGCAAATCAACATAAGCGACCTGATAGATCGTGCACTCAGTGTCACGGGGGACGGTGCTTTGCGAATGCGGATCGCTGTCAAATAGATGTGAAAGAACGAGAGACACCGGAGCTGATTATGCCCACAGAAGATTCTCATGATACTGACCGCGAAGCTGCGGAAGAAAAGCCGGTTGACGCGGGTGTGCCTCGGACGTCGGTCAAGGGTGGCTCGAGCGCACGCGGGTCGGAGAGGTCGTTCTCGATAAGCCTGCGTTCTCTGGCCTTGGGAACCGCAGTAGCCCTCCTTGTTGTCGCGGTGGCCGTTTCGATTCCGTTGTGGCTCTCGGCTAGGAGCGAGTTGAAAGATCGGGACGCTGTCGTAGCCTCGGAGAAGCGCGCCGAAGAAGTAGCGTCTGAGTATGCAGTCGGAGCCTCGAATATCGACTATCAGAATTTCGACCAGTGGGTTCGTGGTTTGAAGTCCAACGTCTCGCCCGTTCTTGCAAACAAGTTCGATGCCACTGCTCCGCAGCTGAAAGAAATTGTGCTGCCACTGAAGTGGAGTTCTAGTGGAGTTCCCATCGCGGCGACAGTGCGCTCCGAACGATCGGGTGTCTACGTCGTCAACGTGTTCCTGAATGTGACATCGAAGAGTGCGCAGATACCGGAGGGTGCGCAAACGACTGTTACCTATACCGTAACAGTTGACAAGAATCTGGATTGGAAGGTAACAGATGTCGGTGGTGTCGACTCGGCACTCCCGGCCAAATAGTCACCGGGGTTTTTCGACGTTGAGGAGCTTGGAATAATGACTTCGATTTCCAGCGCGGGTGTTCCCTGCCGCCGACTCGCTCTCACACGGGACGACGGTCCGACATTGCAGATCACCGAATGGGGCTCGCAGACCCCGCGAGTGACTATGGTCTTGACCCATGGACTCGCGTTGTCGCACGAGAGTTGGGAGGACGTTGCTCAGCTTGTGATCGCTGCGGACCCGACTATTCGCGTCGTCACCTACGACCATCGGGGACACGGGGATTCGGAGTCGGCTCCGGCCAGCCTCGAGATTCTTGCGGATGATCTTGCGACTATTCTTTCGGAAACTGTGCCTACGGGTCCGGTCGTATTGGGTGGTCATTCGATGGGAGGGATGACTCTCATGGCCTTGGCTGAACGTCACAGTGAGGTGCTCGGACCGAGAATCCTCGGCGTCGCGTTGGTGTCGACAGGGGCGGGCGATATTCTGGGAAATATGATGCGCAGCAAATTCTGGCGAAGGCTGATAATGCTGGGTCTGGAGGCGCTACCCTATATCAGGATTCCTTCCCGGCCGCTTTTCCTGATGCGGCAGTCGACACGAGGCATCCTATTCGGAGCGCGTCCTCGTCGGCACGATATGAACCGTGCTGTGCTGCAGCTCGCGAAGAGCAATTCTCGCAATGTCGCGGAGCTGACCCGTTCGATACTCTCTCACAAACGTTACGGCGTGCTGGGCAGATTCAGCTGTCCCGTCGTCGTGCTGGTCGGGTCTCGTGACCGCCTGACCCCCGTTCATCACTCGCGTGCGCTTCGGCATCGTATTCCAGGGAGTCATTTGGTCATCTTCGAAAAGGCTGGGCACTACCTGCCCTACGAACGCAGCGGTGAGGTGGCCGTCCATCTCCTCGGATTGACTCGGGAAGCGCGCATACGCGAAGCAACCGTCGCATAGCGGCATTAACATTCGTCATACGCTGAGGGTAACGATAGGCGAATAGTTCGCTATCAGAGCTTGATATCGGTCCGGGAACCGCGGAACGCCCTTTCTCAACAGCCGGATGATGACTGTCAGGGTAGTGGGTGCAGCCGCAGCGCGCTGGGGCCGATGTCGTATAGTCCAGCGTCGGCTGCCGGTGCCGCTAGTTGTGGTCGGCTTTGAAGCCACCGATTTCAATGCGGGTTCCAGCTGGCTGTTTCAGCGGTTGCGGCCCGGCGCGCGGGTTCGCAACCTTGTTGTCGAACGTCTCGGCGAAGCTGTTGTTCAAGGTTGTGCCCGGCGGCAGGTACCGAGCTACAGAACATGCTGGTCACCATCATCGGTCCGCCGCCCCGGTTTTAGGTTGGACAACGGTCGGGAGATGATTTCGGTTGCCCTGCAACCAGTTCTGCGCCGACCGGGTCGGAGTATCCTAATACTGCAACGGCGTTTCAGTTGAGGGGGTGGCCGCGGCGGCGGTAGTGGCTGAGGCGGGCTTGGTGTTGACGTCGCCGCCGCCAGGTCGACCAGGCCCAGATGTGGTCGGCGGGGTGGTCCTCGCGCAGGACCAGCCGTGCGAGCAGACGGCGGATCTCGGGTAGTGTGAGAGCGATCATGCCCGGATCGTGGACGGTGAGTCCCCTTTTGTGGCAACGGCTTTGGAAGCAGCGAGCCAGGCCAGAGCGAGCATCGACAAGGTTATGTGTGCATACCAGGCCCGCCAGCTGCGGACCTGGTAATGGTCGAGCCCGGCTTCGCCTTTGGCCTGCTGAAACGCTTCTTCCACGTGCCAACGGGTCCCGGCGACCCATGCCAGGTCCACCAGTCGAGAGCGGGCCGGGCCGTAACAGAGGTAGTAGGCGATCTCGAGTTCGCCTTTACTGTTGGGGGTGAGTGAGCGGCGCGCCAGCAGCCAGTGCCCACGCCCGCGTTTCCAGGTGCCCTCGATCTGGCGGTATGCCCAGTGGTATTCGCGGGGCCCGTGCGCACCGGCACCGACCGACAGCCGCTGCCACCGGCTCGCGGGCAGTTCGGCGACCAGGGCGTCGGCACGTTCGACGCGATCTGCGCGGGTGGTCATCGCCTCGTCGCAGCGGGTGGCCATCACATAGGACACATCGTGGTCCTCGAGCCATTCGCGCAGGTATCGGGCCTGCCCGTAGGCCTCGTCGGCGGTGAACCACGAGAACGGCACCCCCGCGGCCAAGGCACGCTCGAGCATGGCGATGGCGTGACGGGGCTTGGTCGCGAACTCCACCGTGTCGGGAATCCCCGCCTTGCGGCAGCGCTGTCGGTCCTCGATCCACGACGCCGGGATATACAACTCGCGGTCGATCAGCGCGTGGCCCCGCGTCGAGGCATACGCCAGGAACGTGCCGATCTGACAGTTCTCGGTGCGCCCGGCAGTGCCGGAGTACTGCCGTTGAACCCCCGCCGAGCGGGTGCCCTTCTTCAGGAATCCGGTTTCATCGCAGATCAACACCGCCTCGGGGTCACCGAGCTGTTCCACCACATAGGCGCGCACGTCGTCACGAACCCCGTCGATGTCCCACTCGGCCTTGCGCAGCATCCGCTGGATCCCGTCCGGGCACACCGCGCCGGCATGCTCGGCCAGTGTCCACCCGTTCTTCCGCTCCAGACCCGTGACCAACCCCGACACGTACTCCCGAGCACGCGTCCGCGGCTCCACACGCCCGAACCGCCCCGCAATCCGCGACATCAACGAATCCAACTCGGCCACAACACGATCCAACACCACACAACAGATCTACCAGCACCGACCGCCAAACGCCGTTGCAGTACTAAGCGGTGACGGGACCCGGTAGTCGGTCCGCCGCGTGTGAGAACCGGTTGTAGGGGATGCAGGGTTGTAGCGTATCCGGCTGGGGCGTTGCAGCCCAGGCCGGAATCTCTTCGGCGGTGATTGTATTCTTCCTTCCAGTCGCTGATCACGACGCGGGCTTGGGTCAACGACCAGAAGCTGTTGATGTTGGGGCATTCGTCGCGTCGGCGGCGGCTGAACCATTCAATGTAGCCGTTGCGGCAGGGTCGGCTAGTGTGACGAACGCTGAGCAGACCCGTTCCGCCGCCCAGTCGCCTGGCACGCGAAATTGGTCTGTTGCCGCAGCGCAGGGCGGCGGGGTAGCTGCGATCGACAGCGATTCGTTGATGAGTCCGTCGGCGGTGATCGATCGTTCCACCAGCCGGCCCAAGCATTCGCGGGTGTGTTTCATCGACGATGGAGACGATCTTGACCGGGCGTGCGTCGTCGCTGGCATCGAATCGGAAGTCCACTGCCCATACACGGTTGGGTGCCTTTGCCTCCGTGGTGGTGGTGGTTTCCAGGCGTTTCGGCGCCGCAGCGGCCCTCGTAATCCCTCGTCGCGCCAGAGGCGTTGGATTTTCTTGTGATTGACTGTCCAGCACTCGCTGCGGGCGCCGTGGTAGGCGCGGCGGAATCCTTGCCGTGGATGGGTTTCGTCCAGGCACGCAGCCATTCACGCAAAGCCGCATCGGGATGTGCATTGGTGTCGGTGGTTCGAACGCGCCGTTGTATACTTCGATGTTCGCCGGTAACCGGCAGGCGAACCTTTCGCGGACCCCGAGCACCCGCACCAGGTGCGCCACGGCCGCCCGCCGGCGTTCCGGGTCTAGAAGGTTCCCTTGGCGATCTCGTTCAATGCAGCTTTCTCTAGCTTCGCCTCGCCGAGAAGACTTTTCAGAGTGGAGTGTTCGCGTTCGGGGCCCTTCAACCGTTTGCCGTCGCCGGCCTTCAGCCCGCCGAACTGGTTGCGCCACCGTTAGTAGGTGGCCATGGTGATCTGCAGTGACGGCGACTTCCTTATTCTCGCCCAGCAGGTGGACGGCCTTGCTCAGCTTGCGCACGGCCTGTGGAGGTGTGTGCCCTTTTCGTGTCGCCATAGTCATCGAGCGTTCCTGCCCACTACGTGGGCGGCAATGCTCTCACAGCCGCCGGACCAAATCTCATCGGGTCAGGTCAGACGAATTCGCAAAGCGCGCACCACTTGAACCTACCTATCCTCGATGATCAGACACTGCCCATTCGACCTACGGGTCGCTATGCGATGCATTGGGGACAACGCAACTGACTATGGATCGAGTGTTCGCCGCACTGATGCCATCGATCGGTCATTGGCGTGGGCATCCGATCGACTGGTTCGAGCGGCGTGTGTAGGCCAGGGGAGGTGACGTCGGCGGCGCCGTCGGATACCGCTTTCGGCGGCTTTTCGTGGAGGGGAAAGTGGGACGAGGATCAGAACCCCGGCTATGGTGATCGCTGCCAGCGCGAGCGCCGAATGTTCCACCCCACTCCAAAAGGCATCCTTCGCATAGTCGGCGAGAGGTCTTCCTACATTACCGGCACGCTCAGCGACTTCAAGGGCACCGGCCAGGGAACTGCGGACCGGAGCGCGCGCGGGCTCGGGAAGGCGGTCCAGCACCTCGTTGATCCTCGAGGTATAGCTCGCGGACAAAATGCTACCGGAGACGGCAATGCCGATGGCCGCGCCGACTTCGCGAGTCGCGTCGTTGACCGCAGCGGATACCCCGTGCTTCTCCAACGGTGTGTCGAGCATGATCGCGTTGGTCGCGGGGGCGGCCGACAAGCCCAGCCCGGCGCTCATGATCAACAGGGGCCAGAGAACGTCGAAGTACGACGAACCGGTGTCGAGGCGAAGGATGGCGAGTAAGCCGACGGCGATGGTCAGAAGACCGGTCGCTGTCGTCACCCGCAATCCCGCCCATGCAGCGATTGCCGGCGACACGAGTGACATCACGATGAGCGGAACGACCATCGGCGCCAGCGCCAGCGCCGAGCCGAGGGCATCGAACCCGAGGATGAGCTGGAAGTGCTGTACCAGTAGGTACATCACACCGAAAGTCACGAGAAACTGGATGGTTATCGATAGCGCGCCGCTTGAGAAGCCCCGGCGGCGGAACAGGCTCACGTCCAGTAGCGGGTGCTCGGCACGCACCTCGGTGAGGATAAATGCCACGGTGCCGATTACTCCCGCCGCACCTGCGACAAGAACCCGGACATCCGTCCAGCCGCGCGACGGACCCTCGATGACCGCGAACACCGACGTGCCGATGGCGAGCACGACCCAGAACATGCCGAGAAGATCGAACGGCGGGAGTTCGGCGTCCTGTGAATCGGGCACGGTGAAGGCCAGAACCAGCAGTAGTAGTGCGACGACGGTCAGACCGACGAAGATCGAATGCCACGACCACTGGGTAAGAAGCAGACCGGATCCCACCATGCCGATCACGCCACCCGAGCCGGCGATCCCGGCCCAGACTCCGACCGCGTACGACCGCTTCTCCACTGGGAGGTTGCTTGTCAGAAGCGAGAGGGTCGCCGGCATGACGAAAGCTGCTCCTGCGCCCGCCAAGGCCCGGGAGGCAATGAGTGCCGCAGGAGTATCGAGAAATACAGGCACAACTGAAGCGGCCGCGAAGACCGCCAGGCCGACGATTAGAACGCGTCGGCGCCCATACCGATCGCCGATCGCGCCAGCGGGCAAAACCAAGCAGGCGAGGACCAGCGTGTATCCGTCGACGATCCAAGTGAGAGCATTTTGATCTGCGCCGATGTCGAGCGCAAGGGCAGGCAGAGCGGTGTACAGCGCTGCCATGGCCGCAACAACCAATGCTACTGCGGCACAGGTTATGGCCAGCGTCCAAGCCGCGGAGTTGCGGTCGCGAAGCCGGTCTCCAAAGCTGATCATGTCGGTATCCTGGTCCCTTCGGGGCGTCGTCGGCATTCGCGTAGGTCCTACGGCTCAGCTTTGCGTAGCTTCTACTTCCTCCAGCGTCGTCGGCACGTGATAGGGCGGTCGTCCTCTGCCCTGAACTCGATAGCGGCCCCAGAAGTCACGATCGCCGATGGTCGCCGGCGCCTCGCCCGTACTGGTCCGGATCAGCACGGAACGTCGGCGTCCCCCTAACAGATTGTCGAGTTCGTCGTTCTGGCGGATGCGCCCGTACCAGCTGAAGCGGCCGTCGATGGGTTGGAAATAGCCGCGCAGTTCGACTTGCACCTCGACGTCGTCGGTTGCGATCACCACTGTGGCCGGCCCGATGTAGTCAGAGGCATCGTGCGGACTCTGAGACTTCACTGTGAACTCCTCCGTTTGGTCGATAGTCGACGCCAGCGATCGGATCGCCCGGCACTGGGGCCAAGTAGCCCGGCGTCGGGATCGGGGCCGGCCCTTGACAAGCCGCGCCGCCGGGGTCAAAGTTACCTCATACCCCAAGTATCCGCTACTGCCCGTATTGCACTCTTGAGCGGATACCGGGTTACTGCCACCGGACGTTGATCCGGACAGGATGTATCGATGCAGAGTCATCGATCGAGTCTCAAAGGAGCGACAGATGACGACCAGTGACGTCAGGGCCGAGACCAACGGGCAGATTGCCGTAACCACCGACGGTATGGCGCGCGTGAGCGGTCGGCGACCCATTGACCTGCAACGATCGGCCGGACGACTGCTCAAGACTTCCGTAGAGAAGTTCTACGACGCCGAAGTCGACATCGACTGGGATAGTCCGTGGCTGCCGGATAAGGCGTGGTTCCCCGAGCATCGCCTGTCCCTCTACGGCACCGGTCTGTGGAACCGGCTTTCCGAGGAACAGAAGATCGACCTGGGCAAACATGAGTTGGTGAGCATCCTCAGCTTCGGGATCTACGCCGAGAATTTGCTGAGTATGGCGTTGCTACGGCTGAACACGACGGGTGATCTCGTCGACAACAAGGCCCTATACGCACTTGCCGAGGTTGGCGACGAGAGCCGCCATTCCACAATGTTCGCGCGTCTGATCGCCAAAACGGGGATCCCGCCCTACAAGCTTCCGCCGGGGTTTCTGTCGCTGGCGAAGATCCTGCATTTCGTCCCGCTCGGGCCCTCGATCCAGGGCGCGACCTTGCTGATCGAGGAGATTCTCGATCGGGCACAGCGTGAAGCGATGAACGACGAACGCCTACAACCGCAGGTCCGGCAGTTGATGAAAATTCACGTGCTCGAGGAGGCCCGCCACATCACGTTCGCGCGCTCCGAGCTTGTCGAGGGTATGCGGTCGCGAGGCCGGATCTCGCGGGCATGGCACCGCGGCGTCCTCGCAGTTGTCGCGAACCTGTCCTACCCGATCTTGATCAATCCCAAGCTGTACCGTGCTGTCGGCGTGCATCCTCTGCGGGGGTTCCTCGCTTGCCAATTCGGCCCGCACTACCGGGAGAACCTGCAGTTCATGTCCGAGCCGATGATCCGATTCTTCGATGAGGCAGGAATGATGGAAGGTCGCTTCACCATGTTCCTTTGGCGCCTGACGAGGAGCCTCCCCGACGATATCGCCCGGCGGTGAACAGACTCGGACCGGCGTGAACAGCACCACGCATATTGCTAAGCGCAAGTCGCGCCGTGATATGTTGCGGCGGGCACTCGTCGAATCCCGCGAACTCCTCGGTCCCGCCCCCGGTCCGACATATCCGCAGTAGCTGAGTAGCTATCGAAAATTGTGGCCACCTGTACCGCACGTGAGCCAACGTTCAGAGGAAATCGATGAGTAATAACCGTTCTGCCAAATACACGGGAAAGACCAATGGTTCGGGAGGTCGTGCAGCGAGCGAGAGGGTGCACACAACAGAGGTCCTCATAGTCGGGAGCGGATTCTCCGGCATGGGAATGGCGATTCAACTGCTGAAATCGGGAATGAATGACTTCTTGATAATCGAGAAGGATTCCGAAATCGGCGGAACCTGGCGCGACAATACATATCCGGGCTGTGCCTGCGATGTCCCTTCTCACATGTACTCGTACTCTTTCGAGCCCAAGCCGGATTGGAGTCACTTGTGGGCAGGACAGGATGAAATTCAGCAGTATCTCCTGAGTCTCGCACGCAAGTACGATCTCTATAGCCGCACGCATTTCGGGCGGGCCTTGCAATCCGGATACTGGGATCCTAGTGATTCCGCGTGGCATGTTGCGACCTCCGACGGCAACGAGTACGTCGCCCGATTCCTGGTTTCAGGCGTAGGCGCACTCCATATACCGAATATCCCCCAGATCAAGGGGCAGAAGAAGTTCGCTGGTGCAGCATTTCACTCGGCGCAGTGGGATCATGACTGCACATTGGATGGCAAGAAGGTCGCTGTTATCGGGACCGGTGCGAGCGCAATCCAATTCGTTCCGGAAATTGCCAAGGTAGCCGATGAACTGCATCTATACCAGCGGACGCCGGCGTGGGTACTGCCCCGTAGGAACGTCAAGGTCCCGAAGGTGATCCAAGCCCTGCTCACGAGGGCGCCGATCCTCGCCAAAGCCCTCCGGACTGCCATCTACTGGTCAGCGGAGTCACTGTCGATAGGACTGAACGGACATATCAATTTCATGCGTCCGCTCGAGAGTGTCGCCAAGTGGAACATAGCGCGGGGAATTGATGATCCCGCGCTGCGCAAGAAGCTCACCCCCACGTATCGCATCGGGTGCAAAAGAATCCTCGGTTCCAGTGACTACTACCCAGCGCTGAATCGGCCCACTACATCCGTCATCACCGACGGGATCGCCGAGATCACCGAGGACGCCATCATATCCCAGTCCGGTGACAAGCGTCCGGTCGACGTGATCATCTATGCCACCGGTTTCCACGTAACCGACGGGTTCGACCACCTCCGGCTCAAGGGTGCGTCCGGTCGTGAACTCTCCTCCGTATGGTCGGACGAAGGGATTCAAACCCATCTCGGCATCACCACCGCAGGTTTCCCGAACTTGTTCTTCCTGCTCGGCCCCAACACCGGGCTTGGTCACAACTCGGTGGTATTCATGATCGAATGCCAGATCAGGTACATCATCGGCGCGATTCGGCTCGCGAAGCAACGCGGCGCAGCTGCGCTCGAGGTGCGTGAACCCGTTCAGCGGGAATTCAACTCGGACATCCAGCGGAAATTGGTGAACGGGGTCTGGAGCAGCGGGGGGTGCACTAGTTGGTACCTCGATGCACAGGGTGTCAATCGGACGGTCTGGCCAGGTTTCACCTGGCAGTATTGGCGGCGTACCCGCAATGTCGCGGACTCTGATTTCGCGTTGGTCGGCGAGTCGACAGGTGATCGAAGCGGCGACCTCCTTCCGAATTCGATCAAGAAGGGTAGCTTGCCGAGATGAGAGAGTTCAGCGACCGAGTCGTCTCGGTAACCGGGGCAGGTTCAGGAATCGGCCGTGCAGTTGCAATTCGACTCGCCGGCGAGGGCGCGCGGCTGGCCATTGCCGACATCGACGGCGAACGGGCCCGCGAAACCGCCTCCATGTGTACCGCGCTGGGTGTCGAATGCCAGCACTATCAGCTCGATGTGGCCGATCGTAGCGCATTCACGGAATATCGTCGTCAGGTCCTCAGCGACTTCGGTTCGGTCAGTATGGTAATCAACAATGCCGGGGTCGCACTCGGCGCCGACATACTGGATATGCAATGGATCGACTTCGAATGGTTGATGTCGATCAATTTCTGGGGAGTCGTGAACGGCACGAAACTATTTCTTCCGGATCTGATCGACTCGGGCGACGGCCATGTTGTCAACGTGTCGAGTGTCTTCGGACTGATGGCCATTCCCAGTCAGAGCGCATATAATGCTTCCAAATTCGCCGTCCGAGGCTTTACCGAGGCGTTGCGCCAGGAGATGCGAATTAACCGGCTACCGGTGGGCGTAACATGCGTGCATCCGGGTGGTGTTCGCACAAATATTGTGCGCGGAGCTCGAGGTGTCGGCGCGATGGGTGATCAGGAGAAGATTGTCGCCGGTTTCGATCGTATAGCGCTCACCACTCCGGAAAGCGCCGCCGAAACGATCCTGAAGGGCGTGCGACGGAACAAACCTCGAGTCCTTATCGGACCCGATGCCCTGGGTTTCGATTTCGTCGCCCGCGCGGTGGGGCCGAGGTATCAGGACCTGAACGCTCCGCTGGCCCGTGTCGGCTATGCGATCGGCCGTCGTTACGGCCTTGTCAAGCGCGACAGTTGAATCTGGGCCACGGGCCGGAATAATAGAGAAGGAATATCCTGGAAGATGAGCATGCCATGTGAACTCACGGTCTCCCGTGTAGTGCAGGAAACAGCGGATGCGGTGTCCATTTGGTTCGAGGTGCCCGAGCAGCAATTGGGCGTATTTGCCTACGACCCCGGGCAGTTTCTTACGTTGCGTATTCCCGGAGCCGGTGACGGGGAATATGTGGCCAGATGCTATTCGCTCTCGAGTTCCCCGCATGCAGACGACTCGCTAGCTGTCACAGTGAAACGCACGGAGGGCGGGTACGGATCTAACTGGCTGTGCGACAACATCAAGGTTGGAGCTGAGGTAACCGTTCTGCCGCCCACCGGGCACTTCACACCGAAAGACCTGGATGCGGACATGGTTCTGTTCGCAGCTGGTAGCGGAATCACCCCGGTGTTATCCATCGTCAAGTCGGCTCTGCTCGAAGGCGGCGGCCATCTCGTTCTCTTCTATGCCAACCAGCATGCCGAGAGCGTCATCTTCGGTGAAGACCTCCGTTACCTCGCCAAGCAGTTTCCCGAGCGACTGACTCTCATCGAGTGGCTGGAGAGCGAGCGTGGGCTACCGGACCGAAGCGCAATCCTTGAAATCTGCCGTGAGTACCGAAATCGGATGTATTTCTTGTGTGGGCCGGCGGCGTTCATGGATTTGGTGGTAGACGCGGCGCGCGAAGCCGGCGTGCAGCACCGGAACCTACACCGAGAAGTATTCCAATCTCTGCACTCCGATCCCTTCGACGTGGAGAACTACGTCAAGGAATCAATGACGAACGAACAAGCCCGTCTAGTAGTATATCTCGATGGTGATCGCGCCGAGCTGGAATGGCCGAAAGATTTGACCCTCGTCGAGGTCTTGTTGAACGAGGGGTACTCGCCTCCGTATTCCTGCCGGGAAGGCGGATGCGGTGCATGTGTGTGCAAGGTTATCGACGGCGATATAGAGATGAGAGTAAACGAGGTACTCGATGATGATGATATCGAGGAAGGTGATCGACTGGCATGCCAGTCGGTACCCGCCACCAATTCGGTGACTGTGACATTCGACTGACCATGCGTTCGCGTAGGCCCCGTAACGGCGTTCATGCTCGCCCGATCCAGCGCGCAATCGCCGCCCGCGATATCGGTCACTTGTCCGATAGCGTATACTCGGCCAGATGGCGGGCGCACAAAAGCGGATTCGGGAGGTCGGTAGCTCGGTGGTTCGGCGAATTGACGCACGCTCGAGCCGATGGGAAGAGCACCGGGTCCTGGTTCGAGCAGAACTGGTCGACGCAGCGTACCGTGCCTTCGGCAAGTACGGTCCGGACGCGAGCATGGACGACATCGCTCGGGAGGCGGGTGCGACAAAACCCAAGCTGTATCGCCACTTCAAGGACAAACTGGGCCTTCGTGCAGCTGTTATCGAACGTGCGAAGGAACTCATGTGGTCGAATGTGCTTGCTACCGTTGATTTCGGATCCGATCCGATTCGAAATGTGATGAATCAGCTCGTCGAGCAATACGCGCAGCTGGTCGACGAGCACAAGAACGTCTTCCAGTTTCTCGTTCGTAGTCATTTTAGCGACAATTCATCGGGATCGGATCCAGCTCTTGAGAACGCACGTGAACTGGCAGGTTTCATTGCGGATCATTTCGTCACGGTTTTGGAAACCGCTGGGGCTGACACGTCGGGCATAGACTTGGTGGTGCAGTCGATCGTAGGGGCGAGCCTCTCCGCGACGGATTGGTGGATAAACTCGCAATCCGATCCGACCTCGGCTATGCCGAGAAAGGCTTTCGTCGAGCATCTCAGCGCAATCATTTGGGGGATTATCGATTCCTCGGCGCGAGCTCGTGGAATCCGGATAGACCCGGATTCGACTTTGCGGATTGAGAATATTGGACTGATCGAGGCTTAGATGAGCGAATTCGAGCCAAACGCCGGTCGAAGACGACGCGGGATGAGCTTATCTGCCATAGCGCGGTGACACTGCCGGATTGCATCCCCGCGGGGCAAAAGACCCGTGAGCAATGCCGTTGTCGCGCCATCGCCGGTGGGCGGGACGACCGCCGATCGGCCTGGTCCGCATCGATTGCTCGGTGCGTCAGCGTCGTCGGTGCTGCTCTACCCAACGCAGCAGCTGGTTGGGCTTGCCCGGCTTGTGCATGACAGCTCATGTGTCATTTGATAGTTTCGGGATTGCTTTCGTGCGAACCTGCGGACCCGAATCGATGGATCCGACGCGAACTTGGTTCAGACCGCCCGCAACCGCTGGCGACCACTTCGCGCTCGACGTTCCTCCGGCCGAGTCCGAGCTACGTTTCGAGAGCGTCGCCGCCTACTTGTCGTTGAACCAGCTGCTGTGGAATCAAGGGAAACGAGGGTACCGCTGCTTCAATGGCTCGGTACCGCGTTGTGGCATGCAGCTGAGGCATCTGGTCTGAGACCCGCAGAGCCCACCCCGAGATAACGTAGGGCAATCTCGGAGATCCGGCGTGCCGTTTCGGCGCTGTCGCTGGCCGGTAGTACGAGATGGCTGATCGTCAATCGAATGAGCGCATCGACTGCGTCGGCCACGTCATTGGCGTCGATGGTGGGGTAGTGGTGGAGGAACGCGGTGACCAGTCGCTCGGACGCGAGTTGAAGCATGGAGGCAGAGGTTGTCAACAGGGGGAGGACGCCGGTTTCATCGCGCGGGCCGCTACCGGGTGTAGTCAGGACGGCTTTGAGTAAGGGGCTGGTTGCAGCCTCGTCGAGCGTGTAGCGAACTATCGCTCGGATCGATTCAGGCAACGCGCTGCGGTTGGAAGCAAGCAAATCCTCGATCCCGGTCAGGAATTGCTCCGCTTCGTGCAGAACGAGTGCATCTCCAAGCCCTTGCTTGTCGCCGAACTCTCGATACAGCGTGGCGCGTGATACTCCGATCAGACCGGCTACCTCGCCGAATCGTACACGTTCCCAGCCCTTCTCGACCGTCAGGGCGCGGGCGGCGCGGATTGCTGCCTCGCGGAGGTGTCGCCTGAACGACAGCCTCACCGATTCTTCCACCACCCCTCGGATGGTAACAGAACGTGGGTTTTGTTCATGAGTGGACAAACT
This sequence comes from Nocardia gipuzkoensis, assembly GCF_021183645.1. Lineage (NCBI taxonomy): Bacteria > Bacillati > Actinomycetota > Actinomycetes > Mycobacteriales > Nocardiaceae > Nocardia > Nocardia gipuzkoensis. Next base: position 4,681,846 of record NZ_CP089225.1, read on the forward strand.
CCCGGACACTTCGTCATGTCCGCGCGTTGCTTGATCGCGAGCTATGCGCGACAAGTAGCGGAGATCTGATCAATTGTTGACAAAATGGTTCTGATTGTCTCCAATGTAGTTGTATCGCGGTCCTGCTCGAGTCTGATGTTGGGCGCGCGTTAGTCGACAGAGAGGTCTGGCCATGGACAAGGCTTCGGATGCGGTCAGTAGGTTGTCTGACCCAGGCGTGGAGGACTGGGTGCGCTCGTTCCGGCTCCTGGAATCCGGATCGCCAGAGTTGCCGCCGCACCATCCCGACTGTCTTGGTTGTGGGCCGGCCAACCCTCACGGACATTCCCTATCGGTGCGGCGTTGCGGGGGCGGCGTCGTTGCTCACCATCTTTTCGACCAGCGTCATGTCGGAGCGCCGGGGATCGCGCACGGTGGCGCGGTGGCGACCGTCATCGACGACCTGTTCGGCTTCTTGCTGTACACGGTCGGCGAACTCGCCGTGACCCGGAATCTCGACATGGATTATCTCGCCCCGGTACTGCTCGATACCCCCTACACGCTGCACGCCGAGGTACGGTCGCGGCATAGCCGTAAGTTGAATCTCGCGGCCAGGATGGAGGATCTAGAAGGGCGCTCGGTCACTACGGCAACCGCCGTGTTCATCGTGGTCGAGGCCGAACACTTCCTGCAGTCGCGGGCGAAGGCTCGGAGGCAGGCGTGACTGCTGGACCAACTGAGAGGGAACTACTCCTCGACGTCTTGCTGACCGATCACGGCTCAGCCGGCCCCTACGAGGCGTTCCGACGCTTGCGCGAGACTCAGCCCGTGCTTGTCACGCGATCGGGGGTCCTGGTACTGAGTCGCTACGACGACTGCGCAGCTGCGCTCCGTAACCGTAGCCTCGGCAAGGCCGACGAGTCGCTGGGATTCGGCTTGTCGGAGATTCCCGAAGAGTTGCAACGTCAGGCTATGCATCGATTCCGGCGCACCATGCTGTTCCGCAACCCGCCTGACCACCACCGGCTGCGTCGGCTGGTCGCTGACGTTTTCACCCCTCGGCACATCGACGAGTTGCGCGGCCGCGTTGTCACGCAGATCCGTGATCTGATCGATGTCATCGAGGACCAGGGTTCCGCCGATATCATCAGCGATCTCGCCCTCCCGCTGCCCGTGAATGTAATAGGCGATCTTCTTGGAGTGCCAGTGACCGATCGAGCCGTGGCCGCTCCTCTGGTACGCGCCCTGGTCGCCTCGCTCGAGCCCAGCGCGGACGCCGCGGCGCTGACTGCCGCGTGTGAAGCGGAAGACCAACTCGCAACGTACTTCACAGACCTCCTGGCGGCCAAACGCGCCCACCCGGACGACGACCTGCTCAGCCGTCTCGCCGTGGCGCATGGCGACGACGTCTTGGACGACGACGAATGCGTTGGCACCGCGATACTGTTGTTCGCGGCAGGGTTCGAAACCACCACAAACCTCATCGGTAACGGCGTTGCTGCACTGCTCGCCCATCCCAGCCAAATGGACCTATTGCGGGCCAGGCCCGATCTGGCGAGCAACGCCGTCGAAGAATTGTTGCGTTACGACTCGCCGGTCCAGACCAATGGGCGCACGGTGCTCGAGCCAACACGGGTGGCAGGAGTCGACCTGGATCCTGGCCAGGTTGTATTGACCTTGCTCGGGGCGGCCAACCGAGACCCGGACCGATTCTGCGACCCCGATAGCCTCGATATCACCCGAACCGGGACCCCGCCGCTATCGTTCGGTGCCGGCATTCACTTTTGTCTTGGCGCGCCGTTGGCGCGGCTCGAAGGAGCCGTACTGTTCCCACTCCTCACGGCGCGTTTTCCCGGTCTTAGGCTCGTCGAACAACCTCGCTGGCGTACGGGGTTGTCCTTTCGCGGGCTGTCGAGTCTGAAGGTGGTCACCGGATGCTGATCCAGCCTTACCCGCACCTGAAGGGCGGCCATTGTGGTTCGGGTGCGTTGCGCGATCTTATGTCCTGGGCCGGGCTTGGCTGGGACGGCGAGCTGAGCGAAGGACTCGTGTTCACACTCGGCGGCGCACTCGATTTCGCTTACCTGCGCGCCGATGCGATCAATCCTCCGATATACCTGGTGGGGCGTGGTGGGGATTTGGAGGTCGACCTGTTGAGGCGCCTCGGTGCGAAGACCGAACTACGTCAGACCGAGGATCCCGACCTCGGTTGGAAATGGGTGAGGACCGAACTGGACTCCGGACGGCCCGTCATGGTCTGGGCCGACATCGCTGAACTCCCATACCTGCGGGTACGACTGCGCATGAGCCGCCACGACATCGTTATCGTCGGCTATGATGACGAGGCTCGCGACGCGTATATCGTCGACAACGACCGCGATGAGATCCAGACGGTGTCGTATGACGCATTGGCACGGGCACGAGCCTCCACGGGGTTCCCGACACCCACACGCCACGCCACGTACATAGTCGATTGGCCGTCCGACGTGCCTGACCTCCCGTCCATGGCTGCCGCAGCGCTCGAACAATCGGCGGCAACCCTGAAACATGGGGGCCCCAGTTCGATTGCCGCGCCGGCCTCGAACGGTGTCTCCGGCACCGGGCTCGACGGCGTTCGCCGCTTCGCTGAAGACGTCTCCAGTTGGCCCGACATCTTCGGAGACGAAGACCTCGAGGCTGTGCTCAGGTCACTCGCTGCCTTCATCGAAAAAGCGGGTACCGGAGGCGGTCTGTTTCGACGCCTCATCGCTCAAGGGTGCGTCGATCTCGCCGATTACACGCGCAATCCGAAGGTTCACGCGGCCGCACGCGCAGCACGGCTGGCCGCACAGTCTTGGACGAGGCTCGCCCAAATCGCCGTCTCCGATGAAACCCCATCGCGACGCTCGGTTCAGGTAGCCCGGCATGCCGCCGTGCTGCCAGAGTTGGAGGAAACCTTGGCAGATCTTCTCGCCGCCGCCGCCAACTCACTCTGAACCAGCTTGTCTGCAGACAGGTACATCCGCTACGGCTTCGAGACCGGTGGTGAAGTGCGCCTGTGGGGGATGGGGTAGCCCCAGGCGGTGGCCCGGGACCGGGCCGACGACGTGAACCGTCCTGGACTGGCTGGAGACTCCTGATTTAGCAAGGGAGACTGTCAGCCATGGCGGCACCACGGAAGTTCGACGAGGAAACCCGCGCTCGGGCGGTGAGGATGTATCAGGATCGGATCCGCGAGCACGGTGACTCGATGGCCGGTGCGCGCCGGCATGTCGGTGCGCTGCTGGATATCAACCCGGCGACTCTGCGGAACTGGGTCACCCGCGCCGAGCAGGGCGAGACCGGGCCGGCGGCCGCGGCGGAATCGGAGTATGCGGAGTTGAGGGCTCTGCGGCGTGAAGTAGTCGAATTGCGCAGGGCGAACGAGCTTTTGCGGACAGCGAGTGCGTTTTTCGCGGCGGCGGAGGTCGACCGCCGACTGCGGTGATCGTCGACTACATCGACGACCACAAGGGTTGCTTCGGGGTTGACCCGATCTGCCGCGTGCTGACCGAGCACGGGCTCAAGATCGCCCCGTCCACCTACTATGCCGCCAAACAGTGCGGTATCAGCGACGCCACCTGGGCCGATGCTCACACCGCGAACGTGTCGTTCGACCTGTGGAGCGCGAATCGGGGCCTGTACGGGGTGCGCAAACTCTGGCACACCGCCCGCCGCGCCGGTCACAATATCGGCCGCGACCAGGTAGCGCGGCTGATGCGGCTGACCGGGATAGACGGGGTTGTGCGCGGGTGACGGACCACGAGAACCACCGAACCCGGGCCCGCGTCGACGCCGCGGCATCCGGACCTGATCGGGCGCGCCTGGTCGACGCCGATGCGTCCAGATCAATGGCGGGTTGCCGATTTCACCTACTGCTGGACTCTGGCCGGGTTCTGTTACACCGCGTTCTGCGTGGACGTGTATTCGCGACGGATCTTGGGCTGGCGGGTTATGTCGTCGAAGACGACACCGTTGGTTATCTCGGTGCTCGAACAGGCGTTGTTCACCCGCCGTAGAACCGCTTTCCGTTTCACCGCAACAGGATTGATACATCATTCCGATGCGGGGTCGCAATATACGTCGCTGGCCTTCACCGAGGCATTACGGGATTCGGGAATCGCCGGATCCATAGGCAGCGTGGGAGATGCGCTCGATAACGCGCTCATGGAATCGGCGATCGGGCTCTACAAAACCGAGTTGATCGACCGGCACACCACGTTCTCGGGGCGGGCCGAGCTCGAACGGGAAACCGCATCATGGGTGCACTGGTACAACACCCAACGGCTACATTCCGCGATCGGATACCGGCCACCGGTCGAATACGAACACCTCTACCATCAACAGACCATCTCGGCCGAGGTGGCCTGAACTAGGGTCTCCACCGCATCCAGGACGGTTCAAGGCGACGCGACCTGCGCGGCGAATTCGTCGAACGTGGCGATCTGGTCGCCCAGCGCGTTGGGCGTCTGCCACCCGAGGCCGGGGTAGGACCCACCGGCGAGGGCATACCCGTCAGCGAGCAGTATGCTGCTCACCTCGGCCGAGTTGGCGTTCTGGGCGGGGTTCGACGGTCCGGGGTTGTAGCCATGGGAGAAGAGCAGCACGGTGCCGTTCCAGTTGGCCGGCACCTCGAACAGATAGGTGGATCCGTCGGGCAGTGTGCCGGTGATCTTGCGGGCAGCACCGTCCGCCGTTTCAGCGCATCCGACGTTACTGCCGGCGAGTGCCGCAACTGTGATGGCGGCCGCAGCCGCGATAAGAAACTTCTTCTTGGTGCGCATCAGGAACAGACCTTGCTTTCTCTGAACTATGAGGGATATGGGTTGCCGGCCTCGCCGGCGGCAGGGGGAGAGAAAGTGCTGCCAGGACGAGATTCAGGAGCGCTGCACCCGCGGCGATCAGGAATGAGATGCGGAAGCCGTCCAGCGTGGGTATCTCGGTGTTCTCTACGTGTTGAGCCGTGCCGGCGAGGACCACGCCGACGACGGCGCTGGACATCGCCGTGCCGATGGCGCGCATCAGTGAGTTCAGTCCGTTGGCCGCGCCCGATTCCGACGGGTCGACGGCGCCGAGGATGAGGGCGGGCATTGCCGCGTAGGCGGTGCCGACGCCGCTGCCCGCGAGGACGGCGACGATCACGATCTGCCACACCGCACCCAGCAGCATGGTGCCCGCGAGATATGCGACGGCGAGCAGTGCGAGCCCTGTCATCAGGGTGACCTTCGGCCCGCGCGCGGCCGAGAGCCGGGCGGCGAGCGGGGCGGCGATCATCATCGCGAGACCCATATGGGCAGCGCAGAGGCCGGTGACGATCATGGACATCCCCAACCCGTACCCGGTGGACTCGGGAAGCTGCAGTAGTTGCGGCAGGACGAGTGTCACCGCGAAGAACGCGAGGCCGGCGGTGATCGCGGCCAGGTTGGTCAGGAGGACCTGGCGGCGCGACGCCGTGCGCAGGTTCAGCAGCGGGTGCTCGGTGCGCAGTTCGAAGAGGACCCACAGCGCGAAGATCACGACGGTGGCGGCGAAGAGTCCGAGCGTGGTGGTGCTTGTCCAGCCCCAGTCGGCGCCCTTGGAGATGGGCAGCAGCAGGGCGACGAGGCCGAGGGCGAGTCCGAGCGCGCCGATCACGTCGAAGCGGCCGGGGGCGCGCTGCGCGCTCTCGGGGACGACGGCGAAGATCGTTGCCATGGCTGCCGCGCCGAGGGTGGCGGCGCCGAAGAACAGCCAGTGCCAGTCGAGGTTCTGGGCGACGACCGCGGCCAGCGGTATGGCGAGCGCGCCCCCGACGCCGAGCGAGCTGCTTATCAGGCGCCATTGCCGATCCGTGCCGTTCGGGCGGTAATTCGTCCCGGATGATGCCGATGCCTAGCGGGATGGCGCCCAATGCGAAGCCCTGTATGGCGCGGCCCAGGACCATCGGCACGAGGTCGGAGGTGAATCCGGAGATCAGCGAGCCCCAGCACCATCAGTGCGAGGCTGACGAGGACGAAGCGGCGCTTGCCGTAGAGGTCGCCGAGGCGTCCCATGACCGGAGTGGCGACGGCGCTGGACAGCAGGGTCGCGGTGATCACCCAGGCGGCGTTGGACGTTGTGGTGTCCAGCAGTCGGGGGAGGTCGGCGATGACGGGGACGAGTAGTGTCTGCATGACGGCGACGACGATGCCGCTGAAGGCGAGGACGGGGACGAGCCCGCTCGCTGTGGGAGTTGTGGCGGCGGGGGAGGCCGATATGGCCGATGTGGACACCGCGGCGGCGCCCTGGGGCGGTTCGTCACTACGGAAGGTGCCATGGTCGGTGGCCAGCGGAGCGTGAACCATGCGGGGGTCCTCCCGGGGCGGCGCGAATGGTCCGCCGTGCTGCGCCTGGTCGCTGCCGGAAGTGACGTCGGGAAATTGGGCGAATGAGCGTTTCATGGTTGGTTTCCTTGCTGCCGGCCCCGATGAAGGTCGCGGGAGATGTGTTCTGTGGCGTCCTGTGGTCAGGCGGCCCGCGTGGTGTGCGTACCGAAGGAGCGCTCGTGGGTAGATGAGGGGCCACGGGCCGTCCGCGCCCGCCTCGCCGGTGGGGTGGTCATGCTCAGGCCGGCTCGGTGAGGCGCGGGTCGAGGCCGTATTGCGCGTGGGCGCCGAGGTTCTCGCGCAGGGTGGATCCTTCGTAGTCCTCGTGGAACAGGCCACGTTCCTGCAGGATCGGGACGACCTGGTCGACGAAGGCGTCGAAGCCGTCGTGGAAGGCGTCGAGGGCGATCGAGAAGCCGTCACAGGCCCCGGCCTCGAACCACTCCTGCATGTGCTCGGCCACGTCGGTGGCGGTACCGGCGACCACGGGGTGATAGTCGATCACACCGTGGGCGATGACATCGCGCAGCGTCCAGCCTTCCCGGGCCACTTCCAGGGCGCGGCCGGAGCGCGGGTCGCGCGGACTGGGCACCGCGGCGGCCAGCTGCTGCACGGTGAGCGGCTGGTCGAGTTGTTCGGGGCCGAGCCGGAGGCCGATCATGGCCCCGAGATAACGGACGCGCTGGTCCAGGTCGACGACCTCGTCCAGGAAGCGTCGTCGCTCCAGAGCGGCAGCGCGGGAGCCGGCGATGGTCGGCATGAAGCCGGCGAGCATTTTCACCTCGTCCGGGTCGCGTCCGGCGCGCTCGGCGGCGTCCCGCAGGGCCTGGCGCTGAGCCCGGGCATCCTCGATGCTGTACGGGTTGGCGTACACGCCACTGGCGTAGCGGCCCGCGATCTCGAGGCCGTAACCGCCGCCGCCCGCCTGGAAGATGACCGGCTGACCCTGTTCGGACGGGGGGATGGGCAGCGGGCCGCGGGAGGCGACGTGGCGGCCCCGCAGGTTGACCGGCCGGATCCTGTCCATATCGGCGTAACGCTTGTTCTCGACGTCGAGCAGCAAGGCGTCCTTCTCCCAGCTGCCCCACAACGCCTGCACGATCTGGATGACCTCGTGGGCGCGCTCGTACTTCTCCGCGCGCGGCGGGACCTCGCTGCCGAAGTTCGCCGCGGCAGCGGGATCGGAGGTGGTCACCGCGTTCCAGCCGGCTCGGCCGTGGCTGATCACATCCAAGGCCTTGAACTGGCGGGCGAGGTTGTAGGGCTCGTTGAAAGTGGTGGAGGCGGTGGTGACCAGGCCGATCCGCTCGGTCTCCCGCGCGAGGACGGTCAGCAGCAGCAGCGGCTCGATCGCCTGGCGCGGTGCGTGGTGGGTGAGGTCCATATCCAGGACCGGGGTGTCGGCAATGAACAACAGTTGCACCTTGCCGCGTTCGGCGGCCTGCGCGTAGCGGACGAACTGGTCCATGTCCGTGTAGCTGTTCAGGTTCGCACCCGGCAGCCGCCAGGCCCCGGGCTCGGCCCCGTAGCCGCCGCTGAACTGCATGCCCAGGATCATCTGCCGGCTTGTCATGGTTGCCCTACCTTTCTGAGTAGGTCGTAGGGGCGGGTCGTAAAGTCCCTGAGGCCCAGGGGAATCGGGTGTGGCTTACATGGTTGTGCCGCGTGTGGCTCCAGGAGCTTGGCCGCCCGGTTCCCCGTGACGACCCGGCCGCATATTGGGATGTGCGAGCGAATCGCTGTGTAGGGCAACGTCGGCGCGGTCGTCTGTGGCGTGAGGTTCCAACGAGCTGATGGAGGCGGGCATGGCCCAGATCTGGGCTGGTGTGGACATCGGGAAGACCGGCCACCATTGCGTGGTCATCAACACCGACGGCAAACGACTGCTGTCGCGGCGAATAGCCAACGATGAACCCGAGCTGGTAAAACTCATCGACGAGGTTCGGGAGCTGGGCCAGGACACGGTCTGGGCGGTGGACCTGCCCGATGGCGGTGCGGCGCTGCTGATCGGGCTGCTGGTCGAACGCGATCAGCAGCTGCTGTATATCCCCGGCCGAACGCTGAACCGGGTCGCCGGCGGCTACCGGGGCGAAGGCAAGACCGACGCCCGCGACGCCGCGATCATCGCTGATCAAGCACGGATGCGCCGCGATCTGCATCCGCTGCGCCCCGGTGACGAAGTCACCATCGAGCTGAAGCTGCTCACCACCCGCCGCGCTGACCTGGTGGCCGACCGAACCCGCGCGATCAACCGGCTGCGTGGCCTGCTCAGCGGGATCTTTCCCGCGTTGGACCGCGCGTTCGACAACCTCACCCTGGTCGGACCGCTGACTCTGCTGACCGGCTATCAAACCCCTGCCGCTCTGCGCAGAACAGGTGCGTCCCGACTCGAAACCTGGTTGTCGACCAGAAAAGTGAGAAATCCCGGCAAGGTCGCCGCCGCAGCGATCGAGGCCGCGGCCCGCCAGCACACCCGCTTGCCCGGCGAAGCGCTGACCGCGTCGATGGTCGCGGCGCTGGCCGAGGAGGTGATGGCCCTCAACGAGCGAATCAAAGAAGCCGACAAGCTCATCGAGGGCCGATTTCACCGCCACGAACTCGCCGAAGTGATCATCAGCCTGCCCGGCATCGGCACCTTGCTCGGCGCGGAATTCCTCGCTGCCACCGGCGGTGACATGGACTACTTCGGGACCCCGGACCGACTCGCCGGATTTGCCGGGCTCGCACCCGCTGCCTGGGATTCCGGTCGAATACGCGGAAACCTGCACCGCCCCAAGCGATATCACCGCGGACTCAACCGTGTCTTCTACCAGTCGGCGATGATCTCGATCAGCTGCAGCCCCGAATCGCGCACCTACGACAGGAAACGCGGCGAGGGCAAAAAACACACCCAAGCCGTCCTCGCCCTGGTCCGCCGCCGCGTCAACGTGCTGTGGGCACTCATCCGCGAGAAACGGCCCTACCAACCGCTGCCACCCGTCGCGGTGGCAGCCTGATCCCGTCATCGGAAATCAACTTCCGAGGTTGACAACTTCATTGGGAAGCTCCTCCCAACGAGGCAATGGAAACGGAGGGTGCCTCCGTGGACTCCCAAGAATACGGAGGCAGCCTCCGAATTGTCAAGTGGTGCGATCTGCCGGCGGGAGGAACCCGAGACGGATGCCGCGCGTGTGGACCGAAGTGAGCGCGGGCTCCGGATCCGGGCCGGCCGTGTGGCGGCCCGGATCCACGCGCCGGGGGCATCTGTGGGCTGACGGACTATTGACCTTCGAGGACGCCGGGAGTGCCGTGCAGGATCACACTCTGCTGGAGCAGGATGCGTGTCCTACCGAACGGATTCACCGGCCCCGCAGGGTCGGCCGTGCCGAAGGAGATACCGAACAGCAGCTTGAGATCCTCACGAACATCCAGGAACTCGCGGACGGTATCGGCATAGATCCCGAGCATGGTCTGCGGAATACCGGCGAACCCCCGGGATGCCAGCGAGAGCAGGAAGTTCTGCGCGTACATACCGATGTCACCGGCCGTCCGCACCCCGTCGCCCAGGGCTGGCATGAACAGGAAAGCGACATGGGGAGCCCCGAAGAACTCCAGGTTTTCGCGGACCGCCGCCCTCCTGCCTTCGAGATCCGTGCGCGCGACGCCGAGGGATCCGTAGTAGCTCGCGGCCAGGGCCTGCGCCCGCTCGAGATAGATGCCGTCGCCGTAGCCATCGGTGAAATCCGGGGAGGTGCGTCCCTCCGTGTCGGCCTGAAGCAGTTCCTCGGCGAGCGCGTCGCGCTCCGCGCCCGAGACAACATGCACGGTCCACGGCTGGGTATTGCTGTTCGAAGGGGCCGTCTGCGCGTCTTCGAGCACGCCGCGGATGTCCGCCGGGGAAAGCGGGGCGGGCAGGAACTTGCGGGGGGAGCGCCGGGAGCGTACGAGGTCGGTGAAGAGGGACGCTGTGCCGGACAAGGCGTTTCCTTTCCAAGGCGCGCAGTCGCCGACAGGGCGGCCGGGCACAATGCTGTCTGCTCCAAGGCGACAGCCGTCGTAAGGGCCGGGTGTGGCACGCACTTTGCAGGTACCGGCAGGCTGCTTGCAGACCGCGGCACGGCACGACCACCCGGTCGAAGTGTGGGGACTGCGCGCTCTTCGTGTTCGTGTATGTGACGTGTTGGGTGTACGTGACGTACCAGCGGGGTCGGTCGGCGGCGGGCGGGGCGCGATTCATCTCCACGATGGGCTGCGAGATGGCAGTAGCCGGGAGGGCGCGAAACGCTCCGGGACGCTGTCGCGGAGACGATCGCGCCGACGCATGCGTTGCCGTCAGTCCCGGATTCCCGCCACCTCGACCTCGATGGCTTCGATCCGGCCCGTGGTATCGAAGCCGTTGACGAGGCGCTCGGGGCTTGTATCCGAGATGAGCAGGTAGAGGGTCCGCATCTCCGGTCCGCCGAGGATCGCGTCCACGGCGAATGTGCCGCCGTCGGGATACGCGGCGTCGGGTTCGATCCGGATGACGTCGGTGACCTCGCCGCCTTCGCGGACACGCCGGAATTCACCGATCCATGGGAAGGCCGCCCACACCGCACCCTCACTGTCGATGCCGATGCCATCGATGGACTCGGTGTCCGTTGACCCGAATTCGGCGAACACTCGCTGGTCGGTCAGCGCACCGTCGTCGGTCACGGTGAACGCGGTGAGCCTGGTACGTGGTGCCCGGAACGATTCTGCGACGACCAGGGTGCGCCCGTCGCCGGAGATCGCGATGCCGTTGGGAATATCAGGTCCTCGCCGCCCGTGTCGATCCGGCCGTCGGGATGGCGGATGATCAAACTCACGCCGACGGGATCGGTTCCGAAGGGAAAGCCCTGCGGGCCGATATATGCGCGGCCCTCCCGGTCCACTGCCATATCGTTGGGATGGAACGCGACCGGCGCGAGATCGGCGAGTTCCTCGAGCCCACTACTTCCCACGCGCAGCAGCCGTCCGTCGTCGATGGAAACAACCATCGGTGTCCCATCGGGGCCGAACCCGAGACCCGAGGGGCGCCCGGGTACATCGGCGATATCCTCGGGTGGCTCGCCAGGGGAGAGGCGACTGATCTTGCACCGGGTCATATCCGAGAACCAGAGCGCCCCGCGGTGCCACCGGGCGCCCTCGAGGTAGCCGAGATCACCCTGCGCCACAATGCGGCGAGCGTCGGCGGGCCAAACCCTTGGCGAATGACTCATAAATCCTCCTTGATGAAAACTGCGGTCCCGGACGTCGGCGGCTCGAGCCTGAGCGCGGGGCCCGGCGTTTTACGCCTTCTCGTCCCGCTGGCGGTAGCCGCTCGCGAGGAGGGTGCGGAGCCGGTCGAGTGATTCCTCGTCGGCGCCGTTGCCCTTGATCCAGGCAATGGAACAGGCTGCGAGGAACAGGTCGTAGCCACGCACCGACGCGCGTACCTGTCCCGTGCTCTGGGCTGCTTCCACGTATTTGTCGGTGGCGGCGATGAAGATGTCGCAAGGAATGGTGAGCGGATTGTCCGGGTCCTGCTCCTGGGCCGCGGCCATGAGCGGGTCCGGGAGCCCGCTGAAGGCGCTGAAGTACTCCTCCATTGCCCGTAGCCACAGTTCCAACGCCTCGCCGGCATCGCCCAACTGTTCGATGTCCGCTCGGCGGGCCACCAGCTCCTCGGAGCGTGTCTGCAGAACGGCCGCCAGCAGCGCTTCCCGGGTGGGGAAGTGCCGGTACAGGGTGCCGGGCCCGACGCCCGCCTCCTTGGCCACCGCCTCCAGGGAGGTGCCGACCCCATGCTGGAGGAAGTGACGCTGCGCGGTCTCCAGCAGAGCCGCGCGGTTGCGCTGGACGTCCGCGCGGGGCTTGCGCCCCCGTTGCTCACTGACGTTCATGTGCCCTCCTACCTCCGGTGATACTGCTGCCATTCAAAACGGATGCGACCTCCGTATGAAATTCGAGCATAAAGCGGAGGTGGCATCCGGTCAACTCGTGGGTCGGTCACCGAGGTCTTACCGTGACCCTGGGGACGGTTGTCTTATGTCCGAGGGACTGTTCCTGCTGGACGATGGGCGCGACCTTCTGGCCTCCGCTACGGCGGAAAATCGGACCGCTCCTGACACCGTGCTCGCAATCGTCGGCGGCACGAACACCGGTCCGCACCGCCAACCGAATCCGCCTCCACAAGCGGCGATCGACAACGCAGCCGCAGTTCACGCGGTTCACCACTGCACGATCTGGTCGAGTTCGGCGCGACGCGTTGGTAACTGTTGGCCGGGTGGTCACGGTCCGGGCGGCCGAACGAGATTCCGAGAAGTACAGCGCGGTCTGCAAGGATTTCGAAGAACTGCCGCAGGAACGGGGCGTAGGTGGCGAGTGCTGCTCGAGGTGTGGCCCACAGGCTCAAAGGTGGGCGCAGACTTGAGCAAGCCCCGCGGTTACCCCGCGCTTTCGTTGTCGAGGTGGCGTCGGCGTCAGGTGTCTATCGGGGGAGGGCGATGCTCGTGGAGTCGAATGCGCATCGCCGGTCGTGTAGCTTTTCCCTGGTCGGCCGTCTGTTGAGGTGTCGTGCGTCGTCTTGGGCGTAGCCGGCCGGCCGCTGTGTGGTTTACGGGTCGACTTGACGTCTGACGACAGGTCATCGAGGGGCGAGTGTTCGTTGTTGCGGTAGCTTCCGGCTGGTTCGCCCCGGGGCCCGTGCGGTAGGGTCCCGGCGGTAGTTTCTCACTGGGACGCTGTATTCTGTTGTGGCTGGACGTAATTGCCCGGATTGCCGCGTGCTGGTGTGCCCGTCTGCGTTGCCATCGCAGGGACCGGTCGCTGGGGTCGATGCCGAACGTCGATACCGCGCCCGGTCGATGAGTCTTATGAACCTCTTTGTGGGGGTCAGGGGTTCGAGTCCCCTTAGAGGACGTCTTACGTGGTGAGTTTCTTGTAGCAGGTCAGCGCTGCGGCGAGTTGTAGAAATGCTGCGAAGAGGCGGCCGTGTCGTTCGTAGCGGATCGTCAAGCGCCGGTATCCGGTCAACCATGCAATGGTCCGTTCGATCTTCCAACGGTGCTTACCCAGCCTCGTGGGATCCTCGATCCCACGACGAGCGATCCGAGGCACGATCCCGCGAGCACGCAGCCACCGGCGATGGACATCGAAGTCGTAACCCTTGTCCGCCCGCAGTTTGGCGGGCTTGCCGCGACGAGGGCCGCGCTGCGAGCGCACCCGCGGAATCGATTCGACCATCGGGGCGAGCATCACCGAGTCGTGGGTGTTCCCGGCAGAAACACCGGTGACCAGCGGTATCCCGTTCGCGTCCGAAATGACGTGGATCTTGGATCCTTTCTTGCCACGGTCGACCGGGCTGCGGCCGGTCAGCGATCCCCTTTTTTCGCTCGCACACTCGCCGCGTCCAGGATCGCCGCGCTCCAATCGAGATCGCCGGCGAGGCCGAGCCGGTCGAGGATCGCCCGATGCAACGCCTCGAATACCCCGGCATCAGCCCACACCATGAACCGGCGATGTGCGGTCGGAACGCTCACACCGAATGACGGCGGCAGATGCCTCCAAGCGCAACCGCTGGTCAATACGAACACCACCGCAGTGAAGACCGCTCGCTCGTCCGCCGGAGCTGTCCCGCCGCCCTGAGGTCTCGGCGTGAACTCGGGGAGCAGCGGTTTCACGATGTCCCACAACGCATCCGGGACCAGCCGTTGAGCAAGCCTGTCGACCACGGGTCACATCATGCCGGACAACGAATTACACCCACGTAAGACGTCCTCTTAGCTCCACCATAGGGTCACTACTAGAACCCGGGGCTGAATGAACGCCCTGGAGTAGGACCCCTACTCCTCCCTTCATTCGGGAGTTGCCTGATTCAGGAGCATCCCGGCTTGTCTTGTGCCGGGTTGCGCCGCATGTTCCTGCTTGTGCCCGTTGGGCGGCGTGTAGCTGTCCGAAGGGTTCGTGCAGGCGGTGGCCGTTGATCTGCTCGTCGTCGATGTAGAGCTGTTGGAAGATTGCCTGATTGAACAGGCGGCGCTGGTGTTCGTTGCAGCGGCGATACAGTTCTTGGGGGTTCTCCAGCAGTGTGAGCGCGGCGTCGATGAGTCGGGCGCTGGATGACAGGTCTTCGGTCGTTGTTGCCAGGCGTTCGGTCAGTCGTCGCCGTTGGTGGGCGATGTCGCGGAGTTTGGCTTTGATCTTGGGCTGCGGAAGGGTGGCGTCGGCTGCCAGGTCGATGAGGTTCTCTTCCTGGGCGTCGAGTGCCTGCAGTTCGGTGGTCAGTTGTTTCTGGAGGAGTCGGTCGGCGGTCTCTTGAGCGTTGATGGCTTCGGCGATCTGGTTGCGGATGCTGGTGATGAAGTCGCTGCGGAATCGGATCGTCGCGTAGTGCGCCTCGACGGCGTCTTCGACAAGGGCGACGTTGATGTGTGGCGCGTTGCAGGTGCCCTTCTGTTTGTTGCGGCAGAAGAAGTAGAGGTATTCGTTGCCGTGTCGGTTGGTTGTTCGCTGGATGATCATCCGCCCGACGGTCCCGGTCCGCTGGCAGCGTCCGCAGAACAGTGACCCTTTGAGGTAGTGGTGGTGGACGCGTCGGCGTTCGTGGGCGTTGGTCCGGGATTCGAGGATCTCTTGGACGTTGTCGAAGAGGTTCTCGTCGATCAGCGGCTCGTGTCGGCCCTGCATCTCCTCGCCCTTGTAGATGACGTAGCCGAGGTAGTAGCGGTCGCGCAGCATCGTCGAGAGCTTGTTTTTGGATACTCGTTGGGCGGGGTGGCGGTGGGTCGGTCGGGTGCGCAGTCCGCGGTCGTAGAGTTCCTCGGATAGTTCGTCGAGGGTGTAGTCGCCGGTGGCGTACAGCTGGAACGCGAGCTGGACGAGCGGTGCGCGTTCGGGGTCGACGCCGATGGTGCGGATCTCGCGGCCGTCGAATCGGTCGAAGATGTTGAGGTACCCGAGCCGGGCGCGGCCGAGTGTGCCGCCGTTGCGGGCTTTCTGGCCCATCTTGTAGGAGATGTCGGCGCCGGACTCGCGGGACTGGTACTCGTTGAAGGTGGCGAGGATGCCGTGCATGAGCTGGCCGACCGGCGAGTCGTCGATGGATTCAGTGGCGGAGACCAGGGTGACGTTTCGCTTGCGGAGGTCGGCCATGACGATGGCGTCGTCGAACCGGTTTCGGGCCATACGAGACAGTTTGTAGACGATGACGTAGTCGACGTCTTGATGGTTTCGAATTCGAGCGAGCAGTTTTTGGAACTCGACTCGTTTCGACATTTCGGTCGCACTCCGGCCAGGCTCGATGTATTCGTCGACGATGGTCAGGCCGAGTTGATTTGCCTTGTTCTGGCAGGCGACACGTTGAGCGGGAATCGATATGCCTTCCGGGTCGTAGTCTGTCTTGAACTGCCCCGGCGATGAGACACGTAGGTAGATGACAGCACGGTCGCCCGCCTTCAAAGGTGCTGGCAGTGATGGGAGTTCGGATGCCAAGTCGTCATCCGCATCGTTCCCCGGGCCTACGTACGCGCTCACCATGGAGATTCCTTATTCTCGACGTCACGGTATTTTCGCGATCGATATTATTATGATTCGACAGAGGGTGTTATATTCCTTGTGGTCCTTAATTCTGTGGTCGTTAATTCGAGATCTATCAAATTTGTGAATCGGGGGATTTCAGGCGGCCTTTTTGTTGGAGTTGAATTCTGTAGTTTCATCCAGGATTGATGAATTCTTCGGAGGTTGTGCCGCGTCTTCATTGCGTGACTCTTCTGCCGTGGTCAAGAGGCTGGACAGCAGGCGGGCAAGCTTGCGGGTATCGGGCGGGTCTCGGCGGGTGTCACGTACAGAAACGCGCTGCGCCCGTGGCTTCGCCTGGCTATCCCGATGTTCGACCCGACCGGCCGGATGCTTATCCGGGCGTGGCTCATCGGTTTCCGCAGGCACGGGCTCGACAGCGGCTTCGGTCGACGAGTCGATCGGGTCGTGCCCCGATGGCAGGTTCACTCCGATATGGGGGTCGGGTCGGTTCACGGTGGTCCTCCAGTGTCCAGATCTGTCCACCGGCACCAAGGCGGTGCCGAGGCGGCCTCTACGGGTAACTCCTCGTTTTCGGCCCCGGATTGGACACACCAACCCCCGTAAACCACTCCACCGACGGCCGGTGGAACGGCCGGATTCGACGTAGTGGCATGCCCGGAGGCCCTGCGTCGCGGCGATCGAAGCACACCTCGGCGCGGGTCCGCAGGGCTGTGTGATGGTTGCGGCCTTGAGCGGCAACCGTAGGCGTGGCCAGGCTCGAGGCGCTCGATATCAGCCCGGCGCCTCGCATCGGGCAATCGGCTTCTCCGGCTGGCTAGTTGTCTTCTCGCCCCGATTCCGGGGCTGGCGGCTTCACATGTTGATGGTCATGGCCCACATGGTGGGCCTGGCACCTACTGGTAGATGGAAGCTTTCAGTGGTCGCGAACCCCAGTCGCTGGTAGTAGGGGGTGTTGTCTTCCCGGGTGCATACGAGGTAGGCAGGGGTGGCGGGAGCCGATGTCAGGCGATCGGTGATCAGGCGTGTCGCGTAGCCGTGCCCTTGGTGTGCGGGTGAGGTTCCGATGTTGGCTAGGTACCAATGTTCGGGCTGGTGGGGGTGGTGTCGATCGAGGGTGCGCCGGACGGTGATCGCAGCGAATGTGCGGCTGGTGAGGGCGGGCAGAAGGTCGGGTGCGGCACGCAGGGTGGTGCTGACGGGTTGGTCCCATCGGGCGGGTGGGTCCCAGACGGCGACTGAGCGGATGACTCCGTCGGGGTCGGTGGCGACGCGAACTCCTCCGCCGGGGAGGTGGAAGTGGCGCAGGGAGGCGGTGAAGTACCTGGGCAGGGCGCGGTGGCGCTGCTGCGGGTTGGGCCAGATCGCGCTCATGAGCGGGTCGTCGCGGAAGGCGTCGGCGAGTACCTGGGCGCAGTCGGTGATGTCCGCGGTGGTGGCGGCACGGGTGGTGATCGGCACGGCGGACTCCTGATGGGTTGGCACACTGATGGGTATGAAGATGGGGCGGTGCCCGTTCACGGCGGGAATTCATGCGGTCGACGAACTTCACGAGGATCTCAGAACCAGTGAACCCGGTGTGCACGAGGCCGAGCTACCGGACGGGTCACCGGTGTGGGTGGTCACCGGATGGGACGCGGTGACCACACTACTGGCCGATCCCCGGATGTCGGCGGCCAAGGCCGACTCCACCACCGGCTTCCGAGGCCAGAACCTGCCCGCGGCATTGGAGGCGAACCTGCTCAATATCGATGGGGAGCAGCATCGACGTGTACGGAAACTGGCGGCCGAGGCGTTCGCGCCCGCACATCACGCCTCACAGGAACAGGTGGTGCGGGCTGCCGTGACGGAGTTGGTCGACGCATTGCCGGCGACTGGCGATATCGACTTGATGGGCGGGCTGTGCGAGCCGTTGCCGCCGCAGGTGATCGGCACCTTGCTCGGGTTGCCCGCCGACAAGCTCGATGCCTTCCGTGCAGCGGCCCGGCCTCTGTTCTTGATCGACACATCGACGCACGGCGCGGCGGTGCAGGGTGCGATGGGGACGATGTTGATGCTGGTGGCCGGGGTGATCGACGACAAGAGGCGCGATCCTGGCGATGATCTGCTCTCGCGCTGGCTCTCAGCCCGCGACGGGCAGGACCGTCTCAGTGAGGACGAGTTGATCAGTTTGGCGTTTGCCGTGATCATCGGCGGATTCGAGAACGTCACCTCGCTGACGTCTGCGGTGCTGGATGAACTGGTCCGGTACCGCTGCGAGGAGGCGCGCGAGTTACTGGGGTCACCGCCGGAGTTCGCCCGGCTGGTGCGCAAGGTGATGGGTGCCGTGGCGCCGGTGAACTATGCGCTGCGCCGGTTCCCGCTGACCGACATCGATGTCAACGGAATCCGAATCCCCCGAGGACACACCGTGATCTTGTCCCTGCGGTCGGCTCATCTCGACCCCGCCCGGCGGGAACGTCACGACCTGGTATTCGGACACGGTCGACATTTCTGTATCGGTGCCGCCTTGGCGGAGATGCAAGCCGTCCATGTCGCCCGCGCGGTCTTGGAGAAGTACCCGGTACTGAAACCGGTCAAGCCGCGCGAGCAGTATCTGTTGCGGCCGTCGTGGCTCACCTATGCCCTCGCGGAACTTTCCGTATCCACCGCGTGACCTGCGGTTCGAGCACCGTTGCGGCGCGCTGTTCTAAGATCGTTGAAAGATTCAACCAGGAAGGATCAGCGACCTCGGAGATCGACGCGATGCCGAAAAGCGGATGGACGCTCATCGAAACCTTGGAGCCGGGTCGGCTCACCGTCGTTGCGCGCGATCACGAAGCCCGAGATCGAACCTCCTTCGAGCGAGCCGTCACCGACCAGCTGGGAATCGGCAAAGCCCCAGGGCACGAGGCTGCACAATGGCTGGAAGCGCTGATCGCCGACATGCGGTCGCATCCCGAAGCGGCGGCCACGCATCGCGTCCTGCGCAACGGTCACACGGTCAGCGCCCGTCTCGTGCCGGTGATCGGGCCGGACAATGCGCTCCACGGCGCGCATGTGTGGTTGGGTCCCGATGGGACCCAACCACAGCAGCGGCCGGTGTCGGCCTTCGCGTTCACCTGGGACTCCCACCTGCGGCTCGCGGAATTTCCGGCGGCGCTGACCGGCGGGACGCCGCGCTCGCAACTCACGGCACCAGAAATCTTCCGCTTCGTCGAACCAGCAGACGGGCTTTCACTGATCAGGGCGCTGCTGTCGTCACAACCGGGTGACAGCTGGAGCGGTGCGGTCACCGTAACAGTCGGCAAGAACAACAGGCCGGGTCATGTCGTCATGGCCGCTGGCACGCCCCCACAGCCTCCAGCGAAGTGGCGTGGACTGCTGTTCGAAACCTCGACTCCGATGGCCGGGATGAGCTTGGAGGCAGCGGCACTGGCCGCGATACCGCGCATATCGCAGGTCCATATGGTGCTGGTCGACATCGCCAAGATGCGGTTGATCCGCTGGATCACCGATCCGCTACCCGACGTCCAGTGGAAAGGGCAGGTCGACCAACGCGACACCCCACACCCTGACGACGTGAAACGCATCTTCGCCGCCGCCGCCGACGTGTTCACCGGCAAAGCCGAATCCGCTGAAGTGCACGATGTGCGGTTGAGGCGCCGCGGGGGTGGATGGGTTGTCGTTGACGGCTCCGGTGCCATAGTCGGAACCTCTGACGCGGGTCCCGCGCTTGCCGTGCTGCAACTGCGGGTGACAGGGCACTCCGACGAACCCGACCCGGTGGCCCCCACAGATGCAGGGCATCCCGGGCTTGACGATCCAGAACAGCCGGACCCGCTCCCGAGCTGACGGAATGTGAACACCTACCACCTCGGATAGGCGTTTGTTATGATGGCGAAGTTCTGATTCCCGGTACCAGTCTCTGACGGACGCCGGATGAGCGCTCGAGTCCTGCGGACCGAGCGTGGTCTCATCCAGGCAACCAGGGAGGGTACCGATGAAAAGCTCGCCCATTGATCAACGGCAGTCAGCCACAATGGCCGACGAGATCATCGAGTTGCCGACGAGGGTGAACCGGCTGTTCAGCACGTTCCACCCTCGCACGGAACCCGAGCAAGACCCGGCAGATGTCGCTCGCAGTGTCAGCGCCATCGTCGGCGAGACCATACTTGCCGAGGAAATCATCGCGCTGCGGACCGGCAGCACGAGCGGTGGAGTCGACCCCACGGTGCTGCAGGCCATTGCCCAGCACTTCCACGTCCTGCCGGTGTATCTCACCGGTACCTCTGACGAGGCTCGCCCCGTCGACCGCCAGTTGCGGTTGCTATCGGCGGCACGCGATGCCGGCGTCAGGCATATGGCGTTGCGCGGCAACGACATCGATATCACCGCTTTGACTCGCGAGCTGTCCAGGCTCGCGCCTCCAGACCACAGCGCAGCCTGACCAGAGGGACCGGGCCGTGCTTTACCGACACAACGCCGAATGCGAAGGAGATCGCCGCACACGCGACGCCACCGGGAGGGATGAATAGCAATGAACGACACGGCAGTACATGTCCAGGAGACCGCACGGATCGTGCCGGTGCCATGGCCGTGGGATCCGAACGAGTACGTGAAGCGGGTCGCGGAGTATCGGCAACGGCCGATCACGGTGTGCCCCATCGACGCGAATGCGTTGTCGGGAGCCGGGTGCGGGACCGGTAGCGGGTTGTGGATCGCTCGGGAGTACGACGACATCATCATGGTCGGGGCCGAAACCGAATGGCACGCTGGACACATCATCGCCCACGAGATCGGGCACATGCTCCTGGGACATGGCTCGTCCACTCCGGAGCCCGACGGTGATGTACTGCCGTTGCAGACATTGATGCCCTTACTGGATCCGGCGTCGATCCGCAGCGTTCTCTGGCGCCGGGACTATGGGACCGCCCGCGAACAGGCTGCCGAATCATTCGCCGGGTTGGTGATGGTCGAGGCGACCTTGCCGCGGCGACGACCCTCGCCGTTCCGATCCACCTTCTTCCTCGGGCGGCACCGATGACCTCGCCGATTCCCGGCCTACTGGCCTGGCCCGTGCTGTTCGCTGTCACCGCGATCACCGCCGGACGGTGGTGGCTGCTGGGCGACAAGGTCGTCGATCGGCTGATCAACCGGGCTCTGCTGGCAGCGATTGCGGGACTACTGATGCGGGAAGCGTGGGCCGAAGACCTGGCCGCGCGCCTCGTGTGGTTCGTCGGTGATGCCGAGATGGTGCAGCTGTGCCGCCAAGCTTCGTTCGGGGCAATCCTGGTATCGGTCTCCTATATCTATGGCATTGCGAAATTGTGGGACGGAGCGGACCCTGCAGATACCTGGCGTCGACAGCGCGTTTATGACCTCGTCGCCCTCTCGGCGTCCGCGGTGATCCTGATCGCCGGCACCCCCGCGCGCCGTGCCGATCAGCTGATCGACGAGGCATTGGGCTGGCCGGCGGTGATCGCGTGGGTGGCGTTCTATCTGCCGCTCGGAATCACCGCATGGGTAATCGCCCGCATCAGCTTCCGCGAGTTGCGCAGCGACGCGTTCCTGCGCGAGCGTGTGCTGTACCTGGGTGTACTTGTTCTCGCCGCCGGACTCGGGCTCAGTTCGCTCGCAATTCCATTCCAGACCGGGTTCGCCGTCGTGCAGAACCAACCGTCTGCGGACCCGGATATGAGCAGCAAAGGCTGGACCTTTTTCTTGGCCAATGTTGTCGCGTCTGCTGCAGTAGCAGTGCCGTTGGTGAGCACAATCCTCATAAGAACCGGACACGACCGGACCAGCCGCTATTGCCGCCGCCTGCAGCCCGTGTGGCGCGACCTGACCGCCAGTGTCCCCGAGATCGTGCTCGCCCCACCAGGAGATGGCGGCGGGGTGGAACCGGCGCTGCGGCTTCACCGGATGATCGTCGAGATCCGCGACGCTCTCCTGCACCTCAAGCCTTACACCACAGCCAGATACCCGGCCGGCCCTGACCGTGAGGGCATGCTGTCCTATGCAGTGGCAATTCTCGCGGCGATCGACCAGAAGAACGCCGGGCGAGCACCGCAGGACGAGCCCAGCCCCGGGCTCCAACCGGTTCGGCTCGGTCCGCGAGACTTGACCACCGACCTGAACGAACTGCTGGACCTGGCCGGTGTGTGGCCGACAGCCCGACATATCGCCTCGATCGAAACGCCCTTGAGCACTCGGTGCGCGACACCTTCGACCAGTAGGAGCACGATGTGATGGCGATGAGTCCGCCCCGGACCGGCAGGGACGAGGCGGCAGTATTGCCGCATCCGAGGTGGAGGCTGCCTGTCGTCGGTGACCTGTTCACCATGAACGTGGCCAAACCCACCCAGACATCGCGGCGGGATGCCCGAAGGCTGGGGCCGATCTTCGAGCGGCGCATCACCAATTGGCCGATGATCGTGGTCTCCGGCGCCGACCTCATCGCGGAAATCAACGACGAACACCACTGGACCAAGCACCTCGGAGTGCCCCTGCGCAAGCTGCGCCGAGTCGCCCGGGACGGACTGTTCACCGCCCGCAACGACGAACCGGCCTGGTCGGCAGCACACAACATCCTCGCGCCAGCCTTCACCCAAACAGCAATGCGTTCCTACCACCAGACGATGGCCGCCACCATCGGTGAATTGCTCGACACCTGGGGCGACACGCACCACATCGCCGACATCGCGGAGGAAATGAACCGGCTCACCCTGGAAATCATCGCCCGCACCGGGTTCGGCTACTCGTTCGATTCGTTCTCCTACACCCCCGGCCAAGCGCACCCCTTCGTCGAAGCCATGCTGCGCGGCCTGACTTACATCAACCGCAACGCCAACCTCCCCCCGCTGTTGCAGAACACCCTGGGACGGCGCGCCGCCGGGCAGCATCGCCGCGACATCGCCTTTATGCACCGAACCGTCGACGACGTGATCGCCGCACGCCGGACCAGTGGCACCGTCGGCCAGCACGACGATTTGCTCGACCGCATGCTCACCACCACCGACCCTGACACCGGCGAGCATCTCGATGCCACCAATATCCGCAACCAGATCCTGACGTTCCTGGTCGCTGGCCACGAGACCAGCGCGGGCGCACTGGCCTTCGCGCTCTACGAGCTGGCGAAGAATCCCGAGGTCGCGGCACGAGCGCGCGCCGAGGTCGACGACCATTTCCCGGGGCGCGACCGGCCGATAACCAGCTACGAGGACGTCGCGAAGCTGCGGTATCTGCGGCGGGTGGTCGATGAAACGTTGCGGTTGTGGCCGGTCGCGCCCGGTTATTTCCGCGAGGCGCGCCATGAGGTCACGATCGGTGACGGCAAATACCGCTTCCAGCAAGGCGATTGGGTATTCGTGCTCACCTGGTATGCGCACCGCGACCCGGAAACCTGGGGTCCGGACGCAGAACGTTTCGACCCGGACCGATGGGCCCCTCAGCGGCAGCGTGAGCTGGACCGCCGTCGCGTATACAGGCCGTTCGGGGTCGGGCACCGCGCCTGCATCGGCCGCCAATTCGCCAATCACGAAGTCCTGCTCACTCTCGCCCACGTCCTCCACCAGTACGAGATCCACATCGACGGTGACTACACCCTCGACGTCGCAGAGCAGATCACCCTCAAACCAGCCGGACTGCGGGTACGAGTCGACCGCCGCACGGATCTGACGACGCATTAACCGGCCGACCCTGCGATCAAGCGTGCCCGCCGTCCAGGCCACCTGTCTCAGCAAGTAGATATCGCCGGATTCAGTTTCGAGTCCGGGAGGCCGTCGATGTCGGGTGTCGGGTCGACGGGCCCTCCTTTCGTGCACCGTTGGGAGAGGCCGACCGATGGTCGGTCACATGTTCTGAGTGCAGAGCGGGTGGGACGGCGACGCCGGCTGCGTCGAGCTCGCCGAACATGGTGAACATTCGGTCGAGCACGTCCTGCTGGTGCTGGTCCAGCTTGGCGAGAGCAGCGTGTACTTGATTTCGCAGCTTGGCCCCGGTCGCCAGGGTTTCGCGCGCGTCTTGGACGATCCGCTGCAGGTGGGCGAAGAACCCGCCCCGGTCGACGTATTCGAGCAACCGGTCGGCACGCCCACGACGGGCCTTGCCCGCAATCGCGTGACGTTTGTTGTCGATCACCGCCTGCCGCAACGGAATGGACATGTACGTTGCCAGGTCGGCGGCACACAGGAGGATGCCGTCGCGGATTGCCACACCATCCACCGTGGCCGGCATCGACGCGCTCACGAGCACTCCGAGACCGGCGTGATCACGATCAACATCACGGACAAGCTTAGGAATCCACGCCGAGCTGAAGTGCTTGGTTCTCTTGCACTCCCACAAAATAGATCCCCAGCTTCGGCCGTCGACACGCACGATCTGGAGGACATCACCGCCCTTCTGACCGTTCCGAATCACCGAAATCTCATCTTCGGGGTAGCGGCGCTGCAGTTCCTCAGCGAATGCGTGCTGGTAGGCGACTCCCGTCGGCTGTGGTGGTGGCCCCGGCGAAATCTTGCTCTCAGCCAGAGCAAGCTGGTCCAGCGCCCGCTTCTCCCGGTTCTGGTACTCCAGAATCACCGGACGATACTTCCGTTCGGCCTCCTGCTGCGCCCGTTTGCGTTCACTGCGAGCGATCTGATCTCGCATCCGCGACTGCTCGGCCTGCATCTGCTCGAGTTGTTCCTGAGCCTCGGCCAGAGCGACCGTCGCGGCCTGAGCCCGCTGCTTCTCCGTTGCCGCGGTTTCGCTACTTCGCTGCGCTTGGTTCCGCAGCCGATTGACCTCGTTTCGCATCCCGGCGCGGACCCGTGTCAGGACGTCGTTCTCCATGGCTTTCTCTCGGGCAGCGAAATCCTGTTCCAGTTCGAGGCGCACTCTGGCGACCTGCGGTGCTGCGAGCTGTTCGATAAAGGCAGAGCCGAGCTCTGCGCCGCACCGTGGACAGATTGCTGCCGGCTGGAAGCAACCAAGACACTCGAACGGGCCCAAGTCCGGCCCCTGGTGGTAGGCGAGTTCAGCGGCCTCGACGATCACCTGCCGCCGCACATCCCACGCCACGTCCATCTCGAGCTCCTCCCCGCTCGTGCTCGCGCTGCACCTCGTGGTAGCCGAGCCCGTCCACCAGGATGGCAGCTCCGGATCGACCGCTGAGCGGTTATCGACGCGGTTGTGAGGCGGTGAACAGGGTGACGTCTCCGATGTCGGTCAGGTGATACTCGCCGAAGGCCGCGTCGAGTGCTGCGGCGAGGTCCGCCCGGGTGTCGTGGCGGTTGTTGAAGGCGCCGACGCGCCGGTAGGTGGTGGTGAGAAGCCGGCCGAACCCGGTGTGCGGTGTGTGGTCTCCGAGGATGGTGGAGCCGAACAGCGTGCCGTCATCCGCGAGCACCCGGGCAAGGTGGCTGAACGCAATACCCTTCGCGGTGAAATCGCCAGGGACACAGTGTAAAACGAAGTTGATGCCGATCGAGTCGTAACCCGCTCCGGCCGGGGCGGGCACTGGCTCGAGAACACTGGCGACGGTTTCGTGCACGGTGTGTCCTGCCTTGCGCAGTCGACGGGCGGCGTAGGCGAGGGAGGTTCGGTTCAGATCCGTCAGCGTGATCTCGGCGTCGTCGGGGAATCGGGTGTGGGCTGGATACCAGCCTGAACCGGGTCCGACTTCGAGGTGGCGGCGGCCGGCGTGGCGGTGATATGGGGCGAGCATGGTGTCCGCGGGGCACCGCCACCCGAATCGGTTGCTCAGCCGGATCACCCAGATGTCGTAGATGGCCAGAAACGGCAGGCAGTACGGTGCCGCCGCCCTGCGGACTGCATCGCCGGACACCGGCGACCCGGTGTCATTGTGGGAACCGCCCATCACCACCCCGTATTGTCTGCTCGTTGTCAGTCCCGGGACACAGCTTTGCACACGCCTACCCCGGTGCCCAGGGTGTTGTGGATTTCGCCAGAACCGCAGCCATTTCGGGCCTATCAGGGTGAGGCCCGGCGTTCAGTTCGGAGCGACCGCGCGAGATGTGGTCGCAGCGTCCTGGTTGCGTTTCTGGAAGCGCTGTTCGAATGCTTGCTGCAGGGCATCGTCGAGATCTTCCGCCCGTCCGATGAGCCAGCGCCGGTACAGCTTTTCCGTGGCGTCGGGGTCATCTGGGGAAACCGGCGCGGCGAGAGATTCGCCGAAGGCGATCTCGACGAGCGGATGGACTTGGGTGCCACGGTTGGCTTCGAGGACGCTCGTGACGAACGGGCCGACAATGCCGCTGATGGCATCATCGAGCTTGCCGATCGCGTTCGGCAGCTCGGCGATGGGGGCGGTTCGGAGAAACCGTTGGGCATCCAGTAGTGGCAGGAGCTGTTCGAGGCTGAGGCTGATGCTGGATGCGCCTGGCTCGAACGCGGGAGTGTCGGACTCGACCGGCACCGGTGGCCGACGGTCGTAGTAGGCGGCCCGCGCTGAGCCCTCCTGCCATCCGAGGCCGGTGTCGAACTTGGCGAAGGTACTCGGCCGCACATTGGCCGACAGCTCGCAACGGTCGGCCCGCTGCTGGGCAGGGACCGCTGGTCCGCCGCGCTGGTGCACCTCCGGCATCGTCAGATTGCCCAGCTGCTGACGCCGCTCGCGCACCATCCGGGCGAAGAACTCGTCGTGGGCTCCCATGAGCAGAACTGTACCCGTAAAGTTCGGAAAAGTCGCCATCAGGAGCCAAATCCCTCGGCATCCAGAGAAAAGTTACTGTTTTATTCTTGAAAAGTTCGAGATACGTGCATAGTTTGGGTGGTGTATCTCACGACTTGGTGGGAGGAGGGGCCGCCCCGGGGTCGTGACCGACGCAGAGAGCGAGGTAAGTCATGACTACATCGATGAACAGCCGTTCGGATGCTGCGGTGTCCGGCGCGGCGGTGGTGGCGGCAGCGCGTGCTGCCGGAGGGGGCCGTAGCTCCTCCGTGGGGATCTGGGTGATCTGGATGCGCGGCAGGCGAGTGGTGAGTTGCGAGGCGGTGTTCCGGCTCGACCAGGACATTCCAGCGTGCCGACCGGACGGGGTCGACGCTGCGGTGGTGGTTGTCGTCGCGCCGTCGCGGTTGGCCGACCCGGTGATCGGCCGTGCTGAGGTCATTGTCGACTACCTCGACGGGCAAGGCGTCGATGTTCGTGTGGTACACGCCTGCGCCTTGCATCCAGGGGCGTTGTGGACCTCGTTGCGCGGTCCTGCGGTCGGTGGGGTCATCGGGGCGACCGGACCGGTGGTGCACTCGTCTCGGAGGCATCGGTGGCTACCTGGATTCGGAGCCTGTGCAGGGCATCGTCTAGCGATGGCCGCGCTTGTCCCGTTGGCGGCGGCGGTGTTCGCAGCACCGGTTGCGCATGCGGGTCCAGTGGGTCAGCCGGGAGTGATCTCGGACCCCCGGCCAGGACAAGCGGGCGTCGTAGGCCCCGTGGTTCCGGAACCGCGGACCAGGACCATTCCTGTCGGGCCGGACCGGTCGACTCCCGATGAGAAGACCGATACCCCGGCGCCCGCTCAGATGCCGGCCCCGATCTCACCGGCACCCCAGGTCCTGCCCGAGCCGGAGGCCGTTCCCGAGCCCCGGATAGTTCCTGAACCCCACGTGTGGTCGGAGCCCCCGTCGGTGTCCCGGCCCGAAATGGGCTATGAGCCGCAGGTGGCGATCGAGCCGCAGGTGGCTGTGGAACCCGCGCAGCCAGTGGTCGAGGTATACCCGCAGCCGGGCACCAGCGACGGTTACGCCGAGGTGCAGGCGTCGGTGGTGGGCGAGGATTCGCTGCATTTCGGTGGGGTGAGTGTGCCGCGGCCAGAGGGGATGTCATCCGAGGTCGCGCAACGGGAACGCGACTGGAACGACATCGTGGTCGCCGAGGCCGCCGAGGTCTTGGATCAGGCTGGGCTGGCGGACCCTGATGTGGATGCTGCGCTAGGTGTCGGCACTGAGCCTGTGCCGCTCCCGGTGGTGGTCGCGGAGGTCGAGGCCGCGGTACCCCAGCCGATCGTCGAAGAGGTGACGGCGGTGGTGGTCAGCGAACCTGTCGCCGACGTGGTCGAGACGGTCGAGTCCCAGGCCGCGCAGGTGCTCAACGACGTGCTGGCGCAATGGCCGCCGGCGCTCGGCTGACCAAGCGGGGTGCATCGGTGATGAGAAGAATCGACCCCCAGGACGAGTCGAACGATGACCGGCAGATCGTGCTCGACGGGCCGCCGCCGACCGAAATAGCCGAATGGCTGGCCTCCGCCGGTGCACCCGATACCGCGGAAGATCGACGCTGGCTGACTTCCGAGTACCGCACCGGCGGGCCGGGTAGGGCGCGAGCCGTCCTGGGCGGCGTGGTGATGCTCGCTGTGGTCGCTGCCACCGTGGTGGTGGCAACCATGCTCATCTCCGGCATCGACGGCGTAGACCACGGTGTTGACGTGCCGATGTCTCTCACCGTCGCGCTTTCGCTTTCTCCCGGTGGCCTCGAACACGCACTCACCGTCACCGGGAGCACCGCCGCTTGTGGTCCCGAAACCATCGAGGCCACCGAAGCCGTAGCCGGGCCTCGCCCCCTACGGCCGGCCACCGGCGCAGCGGCAATTGCTGCGTTCGAGGCCGCCTACTACCACGCCCGCGACGGCGTACTCGCTCGCGAAGTCGTCGCGGCCGACGCCGCGATATCGGATGCCGCCACCATCCAGGCCGGCATCGACTCGGCGCCGCTGGGCACCACCTACTGTGCCCGGATCCGCCGGTTGAACCCCGGCTTGTACGCGGTCGAGATCACCGACACCCCGCCCGGTGCGGCACCACGGGTGTGGCGGCAACGGATCTCCACCACACAACTCGACCGGCACTCGGTGATCACCGCGATCGTGTCCGAGTAGCCGGGCCCCATCCCTGTACCCCATCGTCGACCCAACGTGACGATTGGATCGGCGACCAACAACCAAAGGGGGCGGTGACCGTGCTGATCGCACTCACCGGACTGAATCCTCACACCGGAGTGACTACTACCGCGGTCGCCCTCGCCAACGCATGGCCGGGCACGAAACCCGCTGTCGTGGTGGAGGCGGATCCTGCCGGGGGACGACTCGCGCGACTCGCCGACGCCGACCCGCACCGCGGACTGGCCAGCCTTGCCGCTGCCACCACCCAGTCACCAGGAGATTCTCCGGTTTCGACACAGTTGTGGGAGCACGTCCAGACGCTGGGTTCGGGTGTGCCGTTCCTCGCCGCACCTCCAAGTGCCGATGCCATGGCAGCGACGCTGACGGCCCCGGTGAGCATGCCCGCCGCCGCAGTCCCAAGGCTGGCAGATCTGGTGGTCATCGCCGACTGCGGTCTCGCCGATCCGGCCTCGCCCGCCACTCCGATCGCCGCTGGCGCCGACGTTCTGATCGTCGTGGTCCGTGGCGACCTCGCCGACCCCGTCCGCGCCGGCCGGCGCGTCCGCGAGGTCACCGCCGGCTGTCGGCGCTGCGCGGTGCTGCTGGTCGGCTCGGATCGCACGGGCGAGTTCGCCGAGCCTCTCGGAGTCCCGGTGCTCGGCAGGCTTCCACTCGACCGCCTCGGTGCCGAAGCGCTGCTGACCGGCGCCCGATACTCCCGCCGAGGACGCAACGGGCTCGCAGCGGCTGCCCGCGTCGTTGCCGCCGCACTGCACACACAACTGACCCCAGCACACTCGAATCCGCTTCTAGGCCGGCAACCGTCACCGTGGCCCCGGTTACCGGGCCGGTGGCGTCACGGTCTCGGGGTCTGCATCCGGGCGGATTCGCCCCGGGTGTATCGAGCCCGCCAGCCAGTTCCCGATCGAATCCCGGGCCAGGACGCCGCCCCGGCCGTATCCCCAGTAGACGACCTCGGTCTCGAGGTCACCGAGACCGGCCAGCCCCCTACGGAGACAGTGCCCGTTGCGCGTGATGCTACCCCCGTCGCCACCACGGCAAACGAATCGGCACCGGGTGGGCCGACCCTGGCAGTCGAGGTGTTCGGGCCGCTACGTGTCTGCTGGCACCGCGACGACGGCGTTGTCGACATCACCACCCACTTGCAGCCCCGGAGCCGCGAACTGCTGGCCCTGCTGACCCTGCACCCAGAAGGGATTTCCCGCGAGGCCCTGATCGCCGATCTGTGGGGGGAACGATGCCCCCGCCGACCGGTCAACGCACTCAACACCGCGATCAGCCGACTCACCGCCTCCATCAGAGACGCGACCGACGGCACGGTGCCCCGGATTCTGGCCGGCGACCACATCCGCTATCAGCTCGACCACACCATCATCGCCACCGACTACCAGCAGTTCGCTCGCGCGGTACGTCAACGCCGCCACGCGGGCAACGGCACGGAGCGCGGTGAAGCGTGCCGCCACATCATCGACACCTCCTGCCGAGGGATCCTGGCCGCAGATCTCACAGCGGACTGGGTAGCACCGATCCGGGAATCCGCCCGCCGCGACACCATCACCGCGGTCGGCGCCCTGGCCGCCACCGTGGTCGAGCAGGACCCACGCCGCGCCCTGGACCTCCTCGAAACCGCCCTCGACCACGACCCGCTCAACGAACTCCTGTGGCGCGACATCCTTCGCCTGCACGCCCGCCTCGGCGAACACACAGCCATCGAACGCACACTCGGCCTCCTGGCACACAAACTCTCCAAAATAGGAGAAGAACCCACCGCAGAAACACGAGACCTTGCAGAAAGGCTCCAAAAACAAGCCCGGCACTGAAACCGGAGTCTTCTATCCGAGATGCGTAATGGCCGAGAAAACGCCTCGGCGAACACTCGAGATGAGATAGGCGGAAACGCTGGGTCTAAGGTAAAAGCTCGTCTGATGAGGCGGAGGCGAGGATGGGGAAGTCTCTCGCCTGACTCGAGTGCGGAATCCGCGCGGGACAAAGGCTAACATCCGCCTCGGGAATTCGAGGCGACACCCGCCGCCAAGTATTGACGGTACGCAATAATAGCCAGAAGGTGTGCGTGCTTCTCGGCGTTCGTCGGGTAAGGTATTAGCCCAGTAGGGTTTGCGGATATCTGATCGCTATTTGTGGAATTCAATTGAGAATGGGATTCCGTACGGCAATTTCACGGCACAACGGGTGGATGTTCGCAATTTCTTCGGGTTGTCGGAGATCGCCGCCACGGGGGGTGCAGCTCGCGTTATCGCGGCCTGGCTGATCGTGGAGATCGTTAGGTGGGTCGTTAGGTGGGTCCATTGGCGGGTCGCTAGGTGGGTCAGTCAAATCAACCCACCCCGATGCCGCAAACTACCAGCTAGAAGCCACTATCCGACCCAACTGGCTCCCCAGGATTACCCGCAGGGAACAGAAAGAACACGTTGGGGCGGGCGTGGCCCGCTGGCGTCGCTGCCATCGTTCGGCTGGCCCTGCTGATATGACTCCGCTATTCAACTATCGATATCCGTCCTCATTCGATGCATTCCAATCGGTTTCAAATCAATAGTTTCCTCATGTACGGTCTGCTGCCGGCCTGGCCGCGTTAACGCATTCCATTCTGTGCTTGCCATGCAATTGTTGCCCTGATCTGCGGAAATTGGTTGAGAAAAGGTTGAAAACGGGGTTGAATTCCCGGGATGAGTCGAGATAGCGTCGACCCACACCCCGGGGAAACGAATTGTCAACCAATCCGAAATGACCACCGCGCCACCGCTGTGCCAGGATCCGCCGTGAGCGGCGCAACAAAATTCGTGCAGTGCGAAGGAGAAACGAGATGACTTCCCCCACCGGCCCGGCCCCCGCACCGGCCAACCGCCTCGGCAATGGCGAACTGCGCCGCATGGTCGCCAAAATCCTCACCGACAACCCCGGCACCGAATACACACCCCGCGAAGTCGCGAAACTCACCGGCCGTTCATCCGGTGCGATCGGAAACGCGATGAAAACCCTCACCGCCGCCGGACACGCCGACCAGACCAGCGCCAAACCGCTGCGCTACCGCGCCAACACGAACACCAGCAGCGCCGCGACCGGAGCCCCCACCCCGGCACCCGCCACCGGCACGCCCGCCGCAACCCCGGCCAAGCGGCCCGCCGCCCGTCGGGCGCGTAAGGCCCCCGCCGCGCCATCGGGCACCCCGAGCCCGGCCCGCACCGGTTCGGCCGTGACACGGCCGAACGGGCAGCAATACCACCTGCGGACCCTGGCGGGCCGCGCCGATGTGGACGTGCTGCGCACCATGCGCGACCACGAGGTCCCGGTCCTGCTGTACGGCCCGCCCGGCACCGGCAAAACCTCGCTGATCGAGGCCGCCTACGGCGACCTTCTGACGGTCCAGGGCGACTGCGACACCACCGTCGCCGATTTTGTCGGGGAATACACGCAAAACCCCGACGGGACCTTCGCGTTCGTGCACGGGCCGCTGGTCCGCGCCATGCGCGAGGGCCGGGTGCTGTTCATCGATGACGCCACCCTCATCCCGCCGACCGTGCTGTCATGCGTGTACCCGGCCATGGACGGCCGCCGCGAGATCGTGATCAAAGCCAACAGCGGCGAAATCGTGACCGTCGCGCCGGGGTTCTTCGTGGTGGCCGGGCACAACCCCGGCGTTCACGGCGCGATCCTGTCCGACGCCCTCGCCAGCCGGTTCGCGTTCCAGGTACAGGTCGGCTCCGACTACGACCTCGCCAAACAGCTCGGGGTGGACCCGAAAGCAGTCCGCGCCGCGCGGAACCTGGCCACCCGACAGGACAAAGGCGAGATCGGGTGGGCACCCCAGCTGCGCGAACTGCTGGCGTTCCAGAAAATCGCCACCGCCACCGACACGAACACCGCCGCCGCGAACCTGATCGGGGCCGCACCCGAAGACGACCGCGCCATCGTCGCCGACGTGGTGCGCACCGTGTTCGGCACCCGGCTGGAACCCCTGGCCCTCGGCCCCCGCATCTAACCCACCCCGGCCCGCCCGAACACGCCCGGAAGGAACCCCCGCGATGACCGGCCACCTGATCGCCGACCCCACCACCACACCCACACCACCGCCCGCCACCGCCGGATGGGATGCCCTGTCTGCCGCCCTAACCGATGAAGCCCCACCGATCGCAGACCGCGACGACCTGGTCGTCACCATTGCCCCCGGCGCGGCGCACGGGCACCCGGCGGTGTTCATGCCCCACAGCGCCGCCATCGAAATCGACGGCACCCGCCTCGGCATCGACCCGGCCACCGCGCGGCCGGACCGCAACAGCGACCGCGCCCGCTACGCCGCCGTGTGGGGCGCGTTCGTCCACGAATGCGCCCACGCCCAACATTCGGTGTGGGAAGCGCCGCCGGTGGCGAATCCGGCCGTGGTCGAGGCCGCCCTGCTGTTGGAGGAATCCCGCATCGAGGCCGCCCAGATCCGTCGCCGCCCCGATGACCGGCACTGGCTGCGCGCCAGCGCGACCGAGATCGTGATCGGCGACAACGGCGGCACCGATGCCGCCGCCCAGATCCCGCCCACCGATTATGCCGCCGCCCACAACGCCGCCCTCCTGCTGGGGCGCGTGGATGGCGGCATCCTCACCGCGTCGGAATGCGCGCCCGCCGCCGGGGTCATCGAGTCCATCCTCGGCAGCGACAAGCTCGAGAAGTTGCGCGCGATCTGGCAGCAGGCCCACACCGTGGCCGACGACGACACCAACACCATGCTCGAACTCGGGCAACGGTGGCTCGATATCGTCGGCCCCGACCCGCACGCCGACCCGGATCCGAACTCGGTCCTGTCCGCCGCGATCGGTGACACCGTCACCAACATCAGCAACGCCGTTGCCGCGCAACCGGTCCCGGTCGACCCTGCCGAAGCGGCGGCCACCGCGCAACGAGAGGCCCAGCGTGCCGCACGGCGCGCGGCGGCGCGGGCGCAGAAGGTGTTCGGCAACGGCAACGGGACCGGCACCAGTGCCAGCACCCGCGCCACCCGCACGCCGCACCCGGACGAACGCGCCGCCGCCCGGGTGCTGGCCCGCGCCCTCAACAACGCCGCACAGCGCGAACGCGCCACGATCAAAACCACCTCCGCGTTGCCGCCCGGCCGGTTGCGGATGCGCGGCGCACTGGCCCGCGAAGCCCAACGCGCCGCCGGGGCGCTGCCCACGGCCGAACCGTTCACCCGGACTACCCGCAAAACCGTGCCGATCCCGCCGTTGCGGGTCGGTATCGCCTGCGACGTGTCCGGTTCCATGAGCGACTACGCCGACCCGGTCGCCTCGGCCGCATGGATCATCGCCCGCGCGGCCGAGCTGGCCACCATGCCCGCCGCTACCGCCACGGTCACCTTCGGCGCATCGGTGGCACCGATCACCTACCCGGGCACCGCGCCCGCCCGGGTCACCCAATTCAGCTGCCCCGATTTCCTGCACGCCATCGACAACGCCATCGAGGCCCTCGACGGTGCCCTCGAGCTGTCGCGCCCGGAAAACACCCGCCTGCTGGTGATCATCTCCGACGGCTACTACGACGGCAGCAACCGCGACCGCGCCCAGAAACTCCTCGATCGGCTCCGCGCCACCGGCTGTGCCGTGCTGTGGCTGGCACCCGACACCGGCACGGCACCCGACCCCCTCAACGGCGCGAACCTGCACCTGATCACCGACCCCGCTACCACCGCCCACGCCATCGGCCGCGCGGCCACCGCCGCCGTACGCACTGCCTGACTCCCGTAGCGGCAGCCAATCAGCCACCAGCGGGATCCAACTGCCCGCGCCGAACCCACCACCGAACGAAGGGGCAAGAACATGGACACCCACGGCACCACGCCAACAGCAGCGGAAGCACCCGATCCGCAGTCACCCACCGAATCCGACAGCGAAACCTTGATCGGCTCGACCACCCGGCCGATCTGGTTCCACGGCGTACAGCTACCGGCCGGAACCCTGGTCCGCATCGTCCGATTCCGCCGCGACGGCACCGCCGAGATCATGCGCACCGACGTGTTCGGCCTGTCCAAGCGTGTCGCAACGGATGCCCTCGACTGCCCATAGCGCACCGACCGAGACGAAATCGGCACACTACCAACCTCTTTAGGAGTTCGGCCATGATGAACAGCGACACCACCCCGACGGTCAACCAGGCACCGGTCAGCGCGGCGAACACCACCGGCGATCAGGTCAGCCGATTCGGGGCCGAGTGCCCGATCCGGGTCGGTGACGAGGTGACCGGTCGTGACAACCCGACATGGCGCGGCCGGGTCCGCTCCATTTACCTCAACGACGAGGTCGCGGAATGCGC
Organism: Nocardia gipuzkoensis; assembly: GCF_021183645.1. NCBI lineage: Bacteria > Bacillati > Actinomycetota > Actinomycetes > Mycobacteriales > Nocardiaceae > Nocardia > Nocardia gipuzkoensis. The sequence goes on from NZ_CP089225.1 coordinate 4,716,899, forward strand.
GATCGAAACAGCCGACGGCAGGCGGGGCTTCGCGCCACCGTGGGCCTTGGTGCCTGCCGATACGGAACCGTCCCGCGAATGGCGAGACCGGATGCAGACCTTCAAGAAGGCCCAACGTGACCAAGCGATGGAGGCGCTGCGCCGAAAGCGGCACGAGGCCGCTGAACACGCCGAAGACCTCGCCGGGCGGCTGAACACCATCGCCACCGCACTCCGAGATGGCGACACCCCCGACCCCGGCGAACCCGTGGAAAACCTCGCCCATACCTTCGCCTTCGCGCTGCATGAAGTGACTGAACTCGATGACAGGGTCGTCGCCGCCGGGCTGTCGGCCACCGACGAGCCTCAGCGACACAGCGCCGCCGAACCGGCCGGTTCCGACGAACTGCTCGCATGGTTCCGCGTCCTGCAACAGCGCATCCGCGACGAGATCGACTGCTACAGCACCCGCGAAGACGGCACCGAGGACTCGTCTGCCTGCGCCGACCACCACGACCGGCTCGAAGCCCTGTATGCCGAGGCCAACGACACCATGGCCGCGCTCGATAGCCACCTGGACACCGGCGGGCCGCTACCCGCCGCATGGGCACACATGCCCACGCCCCACCCCCACTGATCCCACTCCGGCGGCCCCGCCACCCACCGCGTCCAAATCACCTGCGGCCACCGAAAATGCCCCGAGGAGCCACGTCATGAACTGGAACGAATCTGCGACGAGCAGCGCATCGGCCACCGGTCCTGCCCCAAGCCACCAGCACACCGACGCATTACGCGCCCAGCTGGAAGCCGCGTACGACCTGCCCTTCGGGCGTGCACGGGAACAGCGCATCACCGACCTTGTCCTCGCGATCATCACCGCCGAGATCGGCCGTCGCAATCCCTCGATCAGCACCGTGCTGCTCGACTGGGCACCCTACGGCGGGCTCGGCGTCGCCGGATTCCGCGACCACGACGGCAACAACATTCGCGACCACGAACTCGACCTCGACATCAGTTTCTACGCCAGCGATATCCGCGCCGCCGACAGCAACAATGCACTGACCCAGCCACCACACGAGCAGGGGCTATTCCGTCTCGACCTGCACGACACCATTCCCGCCGCCGATGAACGAGAAGAAGGAAACAACCGCGATGATCACACCCCGCGTCGGTGACCGCGTTCGTATCACCGGGCTCATGCCCGACGATCCCGCGCCGCTGGAAATCGGAACAATCGGAACGGTGACACGGATCCCCAGTTCATGCCCCGGCCAGATCTTTGTCGACTGGGACAACGGGAGATCACTGATCCTGCTCGAATCCGACCCGTTCGAGATCCTTCCGACGCACTCGCCGCCACAACCTGGCGATCGAGGGGCCGCTTTACCCGGCCCGGCTGCCGCCGACACCAGGAGCAGCAGACGCGGGCCATATTGACCCGCGCGGAATGCAGCACCGCTGATGCCCTGGGGCCGCCATACCAGCGGCCCCAGGGCATCGTCAGCGCCCTGTTCAGCTGTCTGCGTTCGGGTGTCCCACCACGCGCCTGGCGACCGGCTGGCCCAAATCAACTGGGGCACCCACCCCGCCGCCGGGTATGACACCGGCGAACCTGTCATCGAAGGGCCCGACTGGCGATCACCAATAGTCCGCGCCACGTCGCCACGGCGGCACGGGTACCGTCCAGCTCCCGGACTTGTCCTTTTCCCTTTCTCGCCGGAGTTCGTCGCGCTCGCGGCGAACCTGTTCGGTGATGTCGTAGATCACATCGAGGTCCGCGGTCGTGCCGCCCATCACCTCGATACCGACCATGCCGTCTTCGACCTCGTAGTCGAAGTAGACGATCTCCTCGGCAGCGTGCCGGGGGCACCCGGGGACGGTGACGATAACCTCGTCATCGAAGATCCGGACGCGCACCCGGACCTCACCGCCACCACATGGTGAGTACCCCCAGCCCAGGCGACGGGAACGGTCCGAGCCGAGCAGGCACCCGCGATTGTGGACGGCTTCAGCCGTCATGGACAGCACGGCAGCCGAGTCCAGGGCGGAATCGAGCAGGTCGCTCAGCCGCTCCCCGGTGATTCGATCCAGCCCTCGCAGCTTGACATCCACTCCGTAGTAGGCGGCGGCAACGGTCCTCCACTCGACACAGCGGATCTCGGCGTCGGCACGCACGCGCTTCAGGTCGTCGAGTACCTGCGAGACCTTCGTGCGGAATTCCTCGTTCAACTCGCTTTGGCTCAGTGTGTCTCGCTGCCAGTAGGGCACGACCACGGTCGTCGGCGTCAACTTGGCGGACTGAAGTGCGTGGACCTTCGGCAACAGCACATCAGCTGCGGCGAGGACATCCTCGCAGGTGGGATCCGCCAGGCCGTCAGGCCCCAGCTGTTCGGCATCGGCACGGCGCCAATACTTCCCGGTCCCGTCGACGCTGATCTTCAACGGACGCAGCCGTGAGTTCCTCTCGGCCTGCTCGCGTGCCTGCGCGGCCTGCTTTTCGCCGCGTCGGAGAGCTTCGGCATATTGCACGCCGTCCTCGGCTGCGATCCTGCGAGCGCGACGGCGCCGCCGCGCACTGCTGTTCTTCGGCATGTTCTCGTCCATTCCCGGCAGAGGCGCCCACGCCACCCTGCCTGCAACGAACAAGCATGCGAACAGGGGAAGTGTGAACGCGGGCCCCGGGAAGGACCTTGGCCATCAACGTCACCGAACCGGCGTGGGCGAGGCAACTCAGGCGAGAACGAGGAGCGCGTGCGCGGCCTGTCACTCCGCAGGAGAGCTTATCCTCTCGCGTGCTCGTCGAGAACCAACTTCGCCGAGACCACCATCCACGAGCAGGGGCCCGGCGTCTGCCGGGCCCCAAGCTGGCCGCCCTGTGAGGGTCCGGCCGGATTCATAGGTTCACTTGCTGTTGTCGATGCTGCTGGCGAGCGAGTCGAGAACGTCCTGGACGCCGGGGCCGTAACCGGTTTGGTGTACTCCCGAGGTGTAGAACTCGGCCGCGTCGCTGCCTTGGCGGACAAGGTCGGCCATGTCGGACAGGGCAGCGCTGGTCGCGGGGTCGGTGCGGGCGGTGAGGTCGGCGACCAGACCGGTGAGCTGGCTGGCTCCGTCTCCGACGAGCGCCGAGGCCGCGGTGGCGGCGAGGTCGGCGGCTACCGGGACGAGTCCGGTCAGTTCGAGGCCGGCGCCGACGGGATCGCCGAGGGCGAGTTTGTCGACGGCGCGCCAGGCGACTTCTTGGGCGAGACCGATGTCGGTGGCGACGCGGCCGAGGTCGACTCGGCCGATGATGCCGACGACTTGGGCGGCTACGGCGGTCCAGCCGCTGGGGTCGGCGGCTGCGGCCATCGAGAGTGCACGTGCGACGAGGCGTAGGTCGACCTGGTCGGCGATGCGAACCAGCGGGCTGAACAGGTTGTTGAGTTCGCCGCTGATGCGGTGGGTGCCGCCGATGTCTCCGGCCAGCACGGTGGGCGGCAGGCGCAGCACGTTGTCGCCGATAGCGGGCAAGTTCGCGGCGAACTCGGCGAGACCGCCGAGCACGAGGATGACCTGCCGTGTCACCGAGGAGGGATCGAGCACACCGGTCGAAGACGAAGTGGTGGTGGTGTCGTCGAGGAGGGAGGAGTTGCCGGTGAACGCGCGGCCGACAGCGGCAAGTCCGGGCGATTCTTCCGGCGAGGTGGCGCAGTAGAGGTCGCCGGCGGCGCAGACGGTGCGTACTCGGTTGGCGAGGCTGCCGAAGTTGTCGCGGGGGCCGGCGATCCCTTGCCCGTCGACCGGTTGTCCGAGCTGCGGTGTGCTCGGGTCACGGTTCGGGTCGGACAACAAACCAACGGCGAGCACTCGCGAGGCCGGAATCGGATCTTGGCTGCGGCCGATGGTGGAGGTGACGTCGCCGACGACATCGGCACCCTGTGAGTACCCGGCCATGACGACCTGAGTGGTCGGACACAGCCCCGCCAGCAGCCCGGACAGAGCTTGTACTCCACCGGATTCCGACTGCTGGTACGGGGCGGGGGCAGCGGCATAGGCCAGGGACCGTACGTCGATGTCGTTGCCGTAGCGGGCGCGCAGCCCGTCACCGATCGGTGCCAGCATGCCCACCGATCGGGTGGGGTCAGCGCCCGGATTGGTTTCGCCGGTGCCGGGCACCAGGACCGCCGTCCATCGGGGGCATGCCGCGCTGCCAGGTTCTGCGGTGGCAACTCCGGTCGCGACGGTGGTGACGGCGGTGGCGCCGACAACCACCACAGCCGCAGCCGCTACCGCACGCGCGGCGAACCGAGGGGCTGTTGCACGGTTGCGGCGGGCGGGCGCACGCCACGGTGTGAGTCGGAGATTGAACATATGGGGCTCCCAGGGACGTCGTATTCGGTCGTGCGGGTGAGTTCTCTCGCCGCACTGGGAACTCCGGGATTTCAGGGGTCTTTTGGACACAACGGGTCAGCAAAGCCATCGAGAGGAACGGACGGGGCGAACGGAAGACGCCCTTCAGCGGGTCTGACGGTGGGTATGCGACTCAAAGGGGTGTTCGGATGCGTTGCCCGGCGAATCAGGATGGTCAGGGTCGGCGCGCAGAACCCACCGAATCTGCGCCAGGCGGTTGTCGTTCGCGCGCCACAGGAGACGGGGCGATGGGGATCGGGGACGCGCGTTCGCGACGGCTGGGCGGGCATCGACGGGCGTACGTCCTGGAAATGGCGAGAGCGGGAGTAGGGCGGTTGCCCTTTGACAGGGTGGCCGCTCTACTCCCGCCGGGTCCGGGTGGTTCGGTTCAGGACTGGGAGGACGGTGCGAGTGCGAACTTCTTGGGGCGCGTGGTGGTCATCTCCGCGACCCCGGAGTCGGTGAGCCGTACGAGGGCATTGTGGACTGCGCCCGAGGACCGACCACCGAGCGCCTTGCCGATCTGGTGCGGGGTGAACTCCTGGCCCGGGTGGTCACGCAGGTGATCCTCGACCAGCCCCCGCAGTGCACCGGGAGCGAGTTTGTCCGGATGCGGCGACCCTTCGCCGGTATGACCGGCTGGTCCCGCATCATCGGTGTCGGTGTCGGTGGCCGGTTCGTCCGAAGTTGTGGCGTTGTCAACGATTTCGTCGATGTTCGGCGGGGGCGGGGTGGAGTCATCGAGATGCGAGGCGTCGGTCTCCGGTGTGCGGGGCTGAGTTTCAGCATCGTCAGGGGCTTCGCCGTCGCCGGAGGTGTCGGTGTCGGGTTCGGTGGTGGGCGCGATGCTCCAGCGGGCGGCGGCGTGGGGGTTGGTCTCGTCGGTGTGGCGGGAGATGCTGCCGTCGGCGGCCCACATGTTGAGGAGCTTGCGGGTCTTCGACTGACTGATTCCTGCGGCGGTCGCCAGTTCGGCGGCGGGTTTGGGGTCAGCGCTGATGACCGCCCACAGGGCGTCTTCGACGGCGGTGCGGGCAGATTCTGTCGTGGTGGACATGACATTCTCCTGGGAAATGGTGGCTGGTGGTGTGTTTCGTCATGTCCCGGCCGGGACGGCACCCCGGGAATTCGGATTCGTGGGGCGCCGGTCTCCATGGACGCTCGATACGGGGTGAATTGTCAAGCGGAATCGGGAACGAAGCGGTCATATCGGCGGTATGTCACTGAAATGGCCGTGACTGTCTGCATGGGAATTGATTCCGTTTCGGTGTGGTCTTGACAAACCCGGGTCTATCGAGCGTCGATGGTCGTGGAAACCCGTGGTTCGGCAATCCTGCCGATGAATGGGTGACCACCCCGGCCGGGTCGCCAATCACGATTCCCTCGATCGAACTCCGGAGAAGCCGCATGCCCACTGACCACGACAATCGCGAAACCAGCTGAGTCGCAGCATCTTCTCAAGTCGGGCTCGGGAACGACCGTTCCTGGCGAAGCTGACTGGCCCCGGCGTGGGCAGCGCAGATCATGTGCGCGATGTCGGCGGAGGGGCCCTCGTGAAATCACTCGCTACGCACAACTTTTCGGAACAGTTTGGAGACTTCTCATGGATAACACCGTTCTCACTGCAAGATTGGACGAGTCCTACACCGTCATCGGCACCAGTGAATGCGTCCACCGCATCCGGGAAGTTACTTTCCAGGTGACTTGTGTGGATGATTGCATCCATAGCGAGGGCAGAATCTGCACCGAGTGTGCGCCGTCGTGGCAGCTGGATTATGAATTCGACGAGCCGTTCCCGTTCGAGCGTGTGGCCCGGGTGACCGTCCGCGATCTGCTCGACGCGGGACACGTGCGTGTCGGCGATCGATTGGCCAGTCCCGACAGCGAGGTCACGGCGGTGATCACGGGCTGCGGTGGCTTGATGCTGCCCGACGGCCGCATCTTCACCAATCCTTCCGCCGCTGCCAACGCCGTCGGTGGTAACCGAAACGAGTAGCCCGCAGACGTGACCCGCGCGGCTCGCTTCCCTCGCGTGGGCCGCGCGGGTCACGTGCGTCGCGGCATGCATATGCGCCCGGCGCGAGCGGTGGATATCGCCCCTTCTGTGCCGCGATGCTCGGTGCTCTGCATGGCGGTTGGGTGTGCCGGGCCTATATGCCGTTGCCGCAGCATCCAGTGGTTGGCCCTCGTCCGGATGAACGTCTTCGCGGGCACCGTTTTCAGGTTCTGGGATTGTCGGGATGTTCGTGATCCCAGGGAAGGGGTTCGGCGAACAGGTGCTGGGATTTCCACAGGGGGGGGCGCATTCGGCGCAGATGGTGTCTTGGTGCTGGCATCGGCGGGGGTCGGCGATGGGGATCTCGACTTCGTCGATGTGGTGCACGAGTTCGGTGCCGCCGGGCGGGATGTGGGCGAAGTCCGCCAGCGCGGTGACGGTGGCCGGTAGAGTCATGGGGAAGCCTCCTGTCGAGATGTGACGGCTCGCTCTCGGACCGATCGGTCTAGAGCTGCGGTGCCGGACCGGCAGCGGGCGGCGCGAGGTCGGCGGGGCGAGTGGCCTTGTAGTAGTCATCGCCGCGCCAGCGGTATTCCGAGATTTGAACAGGCTCGTTGAAGGTCGGCGCGTGCAGCATCTTCCCGGCGCCCAGGTAGATGCTGACGTGGTGCACGTCGGCGTCGGTGCCGTAGAAGAGGAGATCACCGGGCAGGAGTTGGTCCTCGGGGATAGAGGGCCCGGTGTGGACTTGGTCGTAGGTGGTGCGTGGGATGGCGATGCCGGCGCGGGCGTAGGCGGCTTGGGTGAGGCCGGAGCAATCCCAGCCGCCGGAGACCTCGGGGCCGTTGCCGCCCCAGACGTAGGGTTGCCCGAGTTGCTGGCAGGCGAACGAGATCGCTGTCGCGGCAGCGGGACTCGCGGCCCGTAGGTCGGCGCAGTCACCGCTGCCGGGCGGTGGTGCGGTGGCGTGCGTGGAGTAGCGGTCGGCCTGGGCGAGAACGTCGCGGACGTACCAGTCGGCGTGGTTATAGGCGAAGATCGCCGCGTAGAGATCGCCCGGCGCGCCGGAATCACACAGGTAATGGGCGGCTGCGTGGACGGCGTCGTGCGGGTTGTATCGCGACGGAGGTGTCGCCCCGCCAGCGGGCAGCGGATGCCGGGCGACGACGGAGTCGAAGGTGGGGGCCAGGAACTGCATCGGTCCACCGGCTCCGGCGAAGTTCTCCCCGGCGGCGACGCCGGGCAAAGTGGAGCGGCCGTGGTCGGTTTCGATCTTGCCGATCGCGGCGAGTACCGACCAATCCAAGCCCGGACACGAGCCGGCGCCTTGCTGATACAGCACCAGCATCTCCGGCGGGATATCGGTCAGGGCCTCGGTACTCGGCGCAGTGGCCGCGCCCGGTGCCGGAGCCGGGGTGGGAGCATGGTCGTAGACGGCGACGGTGGCGACGACCGCGGCGATCACGACCGTGCAGAACACGACCGCGGCCGAACCGACACCGAGTGCTTTGGCGAACATCACGAACCTCCGGTCTCGCAGGGCGGCATCGGTGACGGCGGGTCGAGGACCGCCGGCCCACTGGTCGTGGTCGGCGCGGAGTACTGCGGGATGCTCGCCGGGGGCGGGGTGAGATGCGGCCACGAGGCGGGGAGCTGGTGCAGCGCCAGTCGTTCGCCGCCGTGACCATCGAGGGACAGCCAGACACGGTCGGCGGGGCTCGGATGTTCTGCGGTGGGATCGAGAAGATCGGCAGCGGCGGTTGCGACCGGCACCGCGCCGGGGTCGGGCAGCGTTTGCCACGTCTCGAGGAGGGCACGGCGGGCGGTGGTTTCGCGTCCGGTGGTCGGCACCCACAGCAGAACGGGAGTGACGATGCCCGTGGAGCGGGCGAGTTCGGCGTAGCCGGCGAGCTTGCCGGCCACCGAGGAGAGGGTGATGGTGCCGAGGTCGAATTCGAGGAAGAAGTCCAGGGTCGCCCCGGTGTGGGTGTAGCGGCCGTAGGCGTCGGGGCGGACGAGATCACCCCAGAGCCCTCGGCTGCGGCCTTCCGACCACCACGCCAGCACCCGCCCGTGGCCGGGAGTTGTGACGAGGGCGGTGAACCATTGGTTGACGCCGACGGTGTGTGCGAGGTGCAGGCTGTGGGCGATAGCGAGGGCGCGCTCGTGGCGGTAACGCAGCTCACGGACCTCGATACCGGCTTCGGCGGCGACCACCGCGGCGCCGGCGGGAGCCAGGACCCAGTGCCCCGGGGCGGTGCCTCGCGCACGGAGGGGCCGGAACCGGTCGACGACCCGATACCTGTGCAACAGGGTGAGGCGGCGACGGGCTTTGATGATGGTGGGGAAGGCCAACTCGGCGAGCTGGGTGGTAGTCAGGACGCGATGCTCGAGCAGCATCCGCAGAATCCACCGATCCCTGCCGGTGAGCCGCACAGCCAGACCGGCGTGGCCGATCGCCGACGGTGCCCGGGTTGGTCGGGGTGCTCGCAGATCCCTCTGCCTATCCGGGTGATTGATCATCGCAGCAACCTCCGAGAGTTGAATTACCTTGCTAGACAGGTGAATCCGTGTGGACTCACTGGGTCAGGACAGGCGGGGATCGCCGCCACCGACCGGTGGAGCAGCAGATTTTGTGAGATCCGGCCCCGGTTCGTCGGTGTCGGGTTCTGCCGGCTCCGTGGTTGGAAGCGGTGCGGCGAGGCGAGCACGGGCAGCGGCGCGTATCTCGCGGGCGCGCCCCGGCACGGCTGGTGGCAGGGGTTGGGTGGTGAGGGTGAACGGTGGCGCCTGCTGGCCGCGGACCAAGACCCGGGCGGCGGCGTGGAAGGCGTCGAGGTGGGTCAGGTCGTGCTCGGACAACCAGGGAGTCGTGTGGCGAGCCAGGTCTCGGGCATCTTCGGGGGACGCGGTGAAGATGACCTTGTTGCGTGCATTGGCCGACACCGCCGCCCGCATGTCTGTCGGCAGCTGTCCGAGGTTTTGGTGCGCGATGACCAGAGACAGGCGCAGGCCGCGGGCCTCGGCGAGCATGTCCTCGAGTGGGGTGGCGAGGTTGAGGAAGTTGTGGGCTTCGTCGAGGGCCAGGGTGGCGTCGGGGCGCTGGTCGGGGTGGGTGCCGACGCGGGCGGTGGTGGCCTGCCAGGTGCGCGCTACGAGCAGCGATCCCATCAGGCGGCTGGTGTTCTCGCCGAGAGAGCCTTTGGGTATCCGGGCCAGGCAGATGCCGCCGTGGTCGAGCACGTCACCGAGATCGACGGTGGAGGGTCCGGCGGCGAGTGCGTCGCGTACGAATTGCCGGAACAGAAAGTGCCGCAACTTGTTCAACAACGGTCCGATGACCTGGTTGCGTGCGGAGTCGGTCAATTCCTCATACGAGGACCAGAATCCACGCAGGACGGGGTCGGTGGTGGCGCGGGTGACCCGGGTGCGGAACGCGGGCTCGGTCAACAAGCGCGGTAGATCGGTGAGGGTGGCGACGCCGGGTTGGCGGCACAGGGTGAGCAGGCTTGCTCGCAGGACGTCGTCCGTGCGCGGGCCCCACCATTGGGCGAAGGTGCGGTGGAAGATGGTGGCCAGGTTGTCGACCGCGCGGTCGGTCCCCGCTCGGTCGGCGGGGGTGTCGAGCGGGTTGAGGCAAGGCGGGCGGCTGCGGGAGTCGGCGTCGAACAAGACGACTCGGTCGGCGCAACGCCGGGGCAACCGGGCGAGGATGTCGGTGATGAGGTCGCCTTTGGGATCGACGACGACCACGCCGCGGTCCTGATCAGCCTCCTCGAGGATCAGCCGCCCCAGCAGTGTTGACTTCCCGACGCCGGTTGGGCCCAGGACGTGCAGGTGGTGGCGGGCGTCGGCGACGCGCACCGCCACCGAGCGTCCACCGGGACTGTCGGCAACGCCCAGGGGTTTCGAATACGGTCCCGCCGCAGGGATTTCCGGGGTCGGTGCGATGGCGCGGGCTCCGGCCCGCTGCACACCAGGAATGGCCGGATCATGCGGAAGATGGGCGAGTGCGGCCAGCTCCGGCACCGACAACAGATCACCGCGGCCCAGCCGCCGCTGCGAGAGCGCCGAGCCGAGCCGCCGCGTGCGGCGGTGCCGGTAGTAGTTGTGATCGGTGCAGGACCCGAACACCACCGCCAGCGCATCCGCCCGACCCCGCGCAACGGCCCGCGCCGCGACCCGGTCACCGGTATCGGGCACCGACACGGCATAGCGGATGACGGTCTCCCAGTGCGCACCACGGGCTTTACCGGCGGCGGCCCGCTGCTCGGTCGTCTCGCGCATCGCGGCCTGCCGATCACTCGACTGGGCCGCCGCCGCGGCACGGACGCGGCCAGCGCGGCGGACCGGGCCCGGGGTGAGCAGATCGAGCACCTCCCGCAGCAGCGGGATAGGCCATGCCGCACCGGTCCCGGTTCGGGTGCCGCGCCGCACGCGGCGGCCGGTGACCGGTCGCGCCAGTACCTGCACGCAGGCGGCCTGCCCGGGGCCCAGATCATCGGCGGCGGAGATGAGATCACGAACCAGGTCCGCGCCGCCGTAGTCGGTGCGGATCGGCAGTGCTTCCCGGCGCCCGAGCCGCAGCTCACCTCCGGACAGCAGCCGACGATCCTCAAGCCCAGGAGGTGTGAGCGGCGGGGAGACCGTATGGGCGGTGCGGGTGTGCGCGCCCGGCCACGCGGAGGCCACCGCCCGCTCGACCAACCCTGGCGGAATCCGGCCGGGTACCCAGAGCCGAATCGCCACCCCGTGCTCGGGGGTGATGCTGTACTCGAACCCCAGATGCGGTTGCCCGAACAGCATCCGCCGCCAGGACGGGCGCAGCTGCCCGGTCAGATGCGCCCACAGTGCCTCCGCCCCCTTCGGATCGACCTTGGGAGGCGTGAGGACGGTGACCTGGCGGGCGTCGGTGGCCAGCCGGTGCCGGCGCAGTCGCTCGGCAACCCTCGCCGCGGCGAGCACGCCCACCATCAGCCCCACAGCGATCACCGCCGCCGGACCGGTCACCACCCGTAAAGCGGTGTCGGCGAGTTCGCGCATCGCTGCGGCGGGGTCGAGCAGCAGCTCGCCCACGATGCCGTGGTCCGCCGCAAACAGCATGAGGGACATGGCCTATGCCGCCTGCACATCGACGTAGACGTCCCCGTCGCCGTCCTCATCCGCCAGTCCGGTGTCGACATCGGCGTTGTCGTCGGTGACAATCGGAGTGAACGGGGCGGGTTCGGTGATGTCGAGACCTGACTCCTCGGCATCTGCGGTGTCGGCGAGTTCGCTGGGATCGGTGGTGACCAGCGCGTGCTCCTCGACGGAGGCCATCGAGGCGAACACGGCTCTGTCAGTGCCGTCGAGAGCGATCAGCCCTTGCCCGCGGGCCGCCGACAACAAGAACTGTCGTTCTCCGTCCGAGAGCTTGAACGCGGTCGCGACCTCGTCGATCGCCTGCGGCGCTTGATGCAGCAGGATCTGGGTGGCCGCATTGGACACGATCGCCTTACCGAGTTCGGTGCCCAGCACATCCGCACAGTCCTGGGTGGCGACCGTGAGGCCGGCCCAGTACTTGCGGAACGACTTCGCGGCCCGGAACAAGAACTCCGCACCGGCGGTCTGGCGCATGATCAGCCACGCCTCGTCCACGGTCACCATCCGCGGCCGACGATTCGCCGGGTTGGCGACTCGCCGCCAGGTGGCATCCAACACGAGCAGCGTCCCGATCGTCTTCAACTCATCGGGCAGCTCCCGCAACGAGTAGGCGACCATCGCCGCATCCGGGCTGACCGTCGTCGGCCCATCGAGCAGGCCCGCGAACGCGCCCTCGCCGACGAACGGAGCCAACGACGCGGCAAGGTCATCAGCCACGGCCGAACCGAGCGCGGCCAACTGCTCACACAGGACACCCAGGGTCGGGGCGGGCCTGGTCCACGTCGCGGGGTCCTCGGTGATCCCCGCACTCGCGTAGGTGGCGGTCACAGCGGTGTCGAGCGTGGCACGCTGCGCAGCCGTCTGGTCACCGAGCAGGACCCGGATCACGGTGTGACAGAATAGTTTCCGTCGATTCAGTGCATCCGACGGTGCGGTGCGGCGGCCGTCGGGGCGGGTATGGACCTCCAAATCGAAGGGATTGAGCCGGATCCCGGGGGCGCCGAGGTGGATATAGGTGCCGCCGACCGCCTCGGTCAACGCGCGATACTCGTCTTCGGGGTCGATGATCACCTGTTCGATCCCGCGATACAGCGACCGCAGAATATCGGTCTTGACCAGGTAACTCTTACCGGCGCCGGAACGGCCGAGCACGACGGCGTTATGGTTGTGCGCCTCGGGACCGAACCGGTCGACGAACACCAGCCCGGATGCGGCGTCTCGCCCGTAGAGCACCCCTTCTGGCGATGCCGCGCGGGCCGGATCACCAACAGGCAGTTGCGGACTGGAGAACGGGAACGCCGCCGCAAGGGCATTGGTGTCGAAGGTGCGGCGCACCTTCACCAGATCCAGACCCAGCGGAAGCGTGGAAACCCAGCCCTGGGTGGTGCGGTAGGACAGATGGCAGGTGTCGACGAGCAGACTGGCTGCCAGGGCGCGGACGGCGGCGACCTCGTCGGCCAGCTCGGCTTCCGAGCGGGCGTGCACGGTCAGATACAGGCCGATTCGGAACAGTCGAGCTTCGGCGCGTGCCACCCGGGAGGACAGTTCTGCGGCATCCTCGGCCGCGACCTCCACCAGGGGATCGGTGCGGCGGCCGTAGCTGGCATCGTGAAATCGGGTCGACTCCAGCCGGGCGAGCTGGCGCCGCAGCCGGGAGGCGGCGGTGACCGGGTCGACCGGATCGATATGCAGGGCAACGTCGAGGCGGCCGGGGTGCGACAGCAGCGGAGCCAGCCAGCCGGCGGTGACCTCACGCGGATACCCGGTGACGGCGAGCGTCGCCACCCATCCTGTCCCTACTTCGAGGTGCCGTGTCCCGATCGCCAGCGAATCCGGCCCGAATCCAGCTGCGGCACCGGCGATCTGGCGACGTCGGCGACGCAGGGATCCTCGCCGATGCGGGTGTGCGTCGATATCGTCGGCCAGTTCGATATCGGTGGAGGTCTCGGTGTCCGGGCCGTCGGTGGTGATGACGGTGTGGGGGCCGGCGATGTCTGCGGAGGAGGGAACGAGACTGCCGGGGTTGCAGGCGCCGGTTACCACGGCGGTGGCCTGCGCGTCATCGAGCGGTGTCACGGTGACACCCATCGGGGCGAGGAGGTCGGCGGCCTCATGCACCCGCCGCAGTAGCCGGGCCTCCGCGGCGCGCCGTGCCGCGGCCGACAATTCCCGTCGAGCACGCCGACGCCCCGCGACCAGCCAGCCCAGCATCGCCGCCGGCGTCGGTCCACCCAGCCTGTCGCTCGTCGCCGGGAGGTCGAGGGGTTCACGCCAGACCAGCAGTACTTGCCGGTGCATCAGGTCCTCCCCGGCCGCGAGTCCGGCCAGGTGGTCGGCGTGACCGTGCGCGGCAGCGGCCAGCTCCGGTGACATCTCACCGACCGAACGCCACAGACTCTGCAGCTGGCCGGTCAGATCCAGGCGCGTCGACCGCAACAGGATCTGCACCGGTTGGCGCAGCGTGTGCAGCCAGCCCCCGAGCTGTGAGACCAGGGCATCCTGCTCCTCGGGAGTGCGCAGGGCGAGGTTGACCGTCCCGGCCGCTGCGACCACAGCCAGCCCGTCCGGGCCCAGATCGACCACCCCGACCCCGTTGGCGCTGGTGACCGCCTCGGGTAGCTGTAATGCTTTGGCCGACAAAGGCTGCGGCACCAGCGGCTTCTTCCCTCGACCCGCAGCGCGGGTGAGCCACCGTGGTGCCGTAGCGATCCCTTCGGGCGCGGCTACCAGGCGAGAAGGCCGCAGACGTTGCCGTACGGCGGCCAGCAGCAACCGGTCGCCCGACAGGCCGTCGCGGGTGGTCAAGATCAGCACCGCGACCGCGGTGCCCAGCGGGACGGCTCCGGCCAAGAACGCTGCGGGGGCGATCACTTCACGAGTTGCGGTCCACGCGAGATACAGCAGTAGCGCGGTGACCGCGAGGACTGCGAGCTGGCGGGCGGTGAATGGGCCGATCAACCGGTCTTGCCGGTCGACATCGGCAGGAATACGAACGGGCGTGCTCATCTGGGGTTTCCTCCTCGGGGAGTGCGGCGTGCGCGCCGGCGGACAGGGAGATCGGGCAGCGGCAGATGCAGCTGACGACCTGCCGGTGTCGAGGGACGTGGCGGCGGAACCGGTGGCGGCGTGCTCGCTCGCTCGGCGGGCCGGACCCGGGTCACCGGGAACGGCAGCCGGTACTGGCCGCTGCGCAGCGGCCGGTTGCCCTCATACGGATCGGGCGGATCGAACTCGAACGCCAACTGCGTGCCCTGCCGAGGACGCGGCGGCGGCGACGCCGACGCCGGTGCCGGCGCTGCGGGAGGCCCGGCAGGGGCGGGTGTCCGTCGGACCCGGGCAACAGGGATCGGCAGCGGGTACTGGCCGCGGTGATTGGCGCGAATCCCGCTGTAGGGGTCTGGCGGGGTGAAATCGAACGCGAGCTGGCGGCCTCGCGATCTCGGGCGGGTCGTCGGCCCAGGGGCGGTGCCGGGTGAGGCCGGAGCCGATGTGGTGGTGGCCGACTGCGACGGTGGTGTTGCAGGACCCTGCGTTCGCCGGACCCGGTGGACTCCTTCGAGGGGCAACATCAGCTGGCCGTCCCGCGTCGACCGTGTCCGCGCATACGGGTCGGCGCTGCCCACTGCAGCGGCGGCACCTCGGCGGCCGTTGCCCACCCTGTTGGCAGTGGCTGCGTTGCCCTGTGGGGTGGGGCGTCGAATCGCCGTGGCGGCAGCCTTCTCGCCGCTCTTGAGTAGGCCGAAGGTCTTGTAGGCGACGTATCCGCGGACCAGGGATCCGACCATGCTGCGGCCGTGGCCGATTCGCATGGTCGACATCAGCCAGAACGGGATCTTGATCAACACGCCCATCAGGGCGAGCCCGATGATCAGGCTCACGACGCCGTCCATGTTGGGCCCGAAGAATCCCCATCCTCCCGGGGTGAGGAAAACCCGCAGGGTGGTGACCAACACCAGCGACTGGACCACCTGAATCGCCAGACACGCGGCGAAGGAGCGCCACCACCAGCGAGCGATCGAGTCCAGACCAGGCAGCGCATGACACATCAAAGCCAGTGGTGCCGCTACGATCAGGATGATGGTGATCGCGACGCGCACGACGTAGGTGATGAGCAGTACCACCAGCATCACGACAAGCGCAGTTCGCAGCAGAACCAGGAAGATTCCGTTCCCGGTGACCGACCCGGTCAGTTCCTTCAGCGCGGTGGTGGCAGAGTCGGACTCGACCCCGCTACCGGCGAATGCCTCGGCCAGCGCGTTCGCGAACACGATCGCCTGGGTCGCCAGCAGCATGCTCATGGCACCGGCAATGAACCCGACCACGATCCGTGGCAGCAGTTCTTGCAGTGACCAGCGGGTCTGCAATGTTTCGCGGACCATCAGCAGGATGCCAGCGGCCACCACCAGCAGCCCGTACATGGCCAGCATCAGATGCCACGACGAGTCCCACAACTCACCGACCCGCGGCAAGTCACCGGGCTCCGGGGTGGTCAACAGTGTTTGCGACAGTAGCTCGAGCAGCGGATTGAGCGCCGAATCCACCAGGCGGGCAAAGAAACCGTCGATAGCATTCGCGACACAACCGGAGATATTGCGAATTCCGCAGTCGGAATCACCTGTATCCGACGGCTCAACCGGTACTTGACTGGAGTCGCCCGGCCAGGAGCCGCGCGGAGTAGGCGACGGAGTCGCGGGTGTGCTCGGACCTTGCGATGTGGGCGGAGGCGTGGGCGTCGGCGCGGTCGGTGCCGGTTGCTGGGGTGTCGTCGCCACCGGCGGCGGTGGCGGTGGGGCGGTGGGCTCGGCGGCGGCAGTCGCACCGATGCCAACCCCGACCACCAGCATCGCGACCACGGCCGCCACCACCCGCAACGGCCAGCCTGTTCGGGGGTTCGGTGGTGAGGTGCCGATTGGGAAGGCCGCGGTCATGGTCAGGCACCCACGATCGACTTGAGAACGGCGACGATCACCGGCGCGAGCATCGCCAGGCCGTAACCCAGGCATGCAGCGCGCAGCGCGGTCTTGGACTTCTCGACCTCGCTGGGGTCGCCGGAGGCCAGCACATAGCGGGCGCCGCCGATGGTCAGGAACACCGTCGCCAGCCCGGCAAGGATGCCGACCAGCCAGTTCCGGATATTGTCGAGTACCTGGTCGAACGACTCAGCGATGGCGAGTACCGAAACGGGTTCTGCCGCAGCGGTACCCGCGGTCGCTATGGCGGTCAGCGCCACCGCCGCGAATACCGCGATCGGGGCAAGGGCCCGCCGGATGGTGCCGGGCTGGGCCGTCCGGTGTGACGAGGTCGCAGAACGAACTTCAGGGAAACCGATCATGCGCATCGGCGATTCACCTCCACCTGGGTTGCCGGTTGTGCGGGGGCAGCCGATGTCCGCCCGCACTGGCTACTCCGCGTTTGCGAGCCACATTTGGACCTGGGAGTGTCCGGAAAATCGCCAGATCGGCCAGCGCGGGTAGTCGGCTGCGAGGTGGTGAAGGCGGTCTCCGCCGCGGGAGTACCTGTTGAACCCGACCGCCGCGGTGCGTGCTCGCCAGTGATCTCGCCGTGCCGTGTGGTGTTGTGCAGGCCGACAGCGAGGATCGCCGAGCCGAGCGGGCTGAGGGCGTACTGCCACGGCGGCACACCACGACGCCCCACACCGGGGCGGGTACGACGGCAACGGGTGAGCACCCCGCGACGGGTCAGCGCCGTCAGCCTTTTCCGTGCGGTGTCGACGCTGGGGAACAACAGGTCGGCGACCTGGTCGGCACTCAGACCCTGCTCAGCATCGAGCAGCCGCAGCACTTCCAGGTCCCGCTCGGTGAGTCGCTGTCGCTGCGCGGCCACTTCTGAGCCCTGGTCGTCGGCCGAACAGGACAGGAGTTGCAGGGCGCGGTGCTCGACGGTGCTGGTGCGTGCCGGATCGGTGGCTGCCGTGCGCGCGACCAGCCAGTCGAGGAGATCGTGTTCGCCTCGCTGGCGGGTCTTGCGCAACGCCCAGTGCGACAACCCCGTCGAATCGCTTGCCAGAGAGGTCACCGACCGCCCCTCCAGCCGGGTGGCGGCGATCAACTCGGCGACCTCGGCGGTAATCACGTTCTCCGCGACCGCCTCGGCGAGAATCTGTTCGGGATGCCCCGCCGGGGCCCACATCACCTGCACCGGTTCGTCCGCTCTGGTGTCGATGTCGGCTCCAGTGCCGACATCCGCACCGGGCACGGGGGCAGCGGCCTCCCGCCGCACCCAAGCCCGGCCACCACGGAACAGCGCCCACCGCAGTCGGAACCACAGAAACGGGCGCTCGACATCTATGCGCGGCAATTCGGCGAAGAACTCGGCCAACAGATCGGCCTCGATGTCAGCGCGGTCCTCGCGCCGGCGAGGTCCGAACACGCTGGCCATCCCCGCCAACATCGGTGCCGCCATCCCGGCACACGCCAAGGCTGCATCCGAACCGTGGGTTCGAGACCGGCCGATCAGCCACACCCAGACCGCATCCACGGTCTCGATCGGCAGCGCCGGGTCCGACAGCACCTGCCGCAACTGGCCCCAGGTATCGACCTGCCTGCCGAGTCCCGATACCTGATTCCTCACGACAGGTAGCGGGTGATCGGCTATCCGGTCGAGCGCCGACCGCACGACCGCCAGCGGCGAAGCTTCCGCATGATCCGGCCTCTCCGCAGAAATACTGTAATTCGCATTCATTGCCATTCCCCTTGCTCGAAGCGTTGATAAATCCGACTCGGCAAGGACACAGAACGGCCGCCACCAAAAAGCCTCCGAATAACCTCCAAACGACCTCGAGATGACCTCCGGCCGATCACCGATCAGCCGGATTCGACCACACGGAACCGGTACGGGAGCTTGAGCGCGGTGCCGGGAAACTGCTATCTACCAGGGGTTGTGTACGTTTGGTGGCGTTCCGGTGGCGCTGTACACCGCGCGAGAAGCTTTCGGGTGGACCGTCGAAAAATTGGCGTCAGATGTGGCGCTCTACAACTGTGGATATCGAAGATCGATCAGTCGATTTGCATAGTTTTCGGGACGGTTCGATGTCCAAAAACGGCGAATTCGTGAGGAGTTGACCAGTGCACACATCCCATGCACTGGAATCGACAAGGACCGCGCCGATGACCGAACACACCCCAGTCCGCCGCCGTCGCCACACCGGCTCGTCCGGCTCGCGCCGCGCTCCGGCGGCCGAGGTTCCCTCAACCATCTGGGCCTCCGGAACCGACCCGATCGACCCCACCGACCAATGGCCGACGCCGATCGTCTCCCGCGCCGTCACCGAGTTCTCCCGCCCCGGAGACCAAGTGCTGCTGGCGCCCCCGGCCTCAACCGCCCCCGACACACCCTTCCCGACGCCGGACACTGCCGACGTGCTCGCCGTGATCGACAGCCTCGGCCGCGACAGCCTGATCGAACGCCCCGATGCTCACCAACATCGGCCACCGCACGAAGGAGCTGTTGCCCTCGTCCTGGCCAGCCTGCTCGCTCCCGAGGCCACATCACCTTCGGCAGTCGACGAGATCGTCGCGCTCGCCGCAACCCGGTTGAACCCCGGCGGCGTGCTTGTCGTGTTCACCCGCTGCACGCACACCCGCGACGGTGTCCTGCTCGATCCGACCGGCTGGACAGTAGCCGCCGGTCAGGCCGCCGACCTGCTGTTCCTTCAGCACATCGTCGCCGTCCCGATCGCGGGCGACACCGTCGCGGCACCCGGACTCGACAACACCGGGCACGCCCGCACGCACAGCATCGTGCATACCGATATCACCGTTCTTTTGCGCCCCTGATCGCCGCAGTGGCCCTGCCGTACTGGGCCCCGCCGTACGACGCTGGGCACACGATGGCGGCATGTAGCTCCTGACCACCGAATCTCGAATCGAGGCACCTTTCGATGACCGCAACCCACAAAACGGAGAACAACATCGCCGCGGTATCGGTATGGCCGACCGCGCAGGCCGCGCCCGCTACTCAACGCACCGGCCGCTACCACCCCGACAGCGTCAAACACCCCGCGAAAATGCTGCCCGCCATCGCCGCCCACGCCATCGAGGCATACACCCACCCCGGGGACCTGGTCCTGGACCCGATGTGCGGCATCGGCACCACCCTCGTCGAGGCCCTGCACCGAGGCCGCCGCGCCATCGGCGTCGAATACGAAACCCGATGGGCCGACCTCGCCCGCACCAACATCGACCTCGCCTACGGTGCCGGCATCGACCTCGACGCTGCCGTCTACCAAGGCGACGCCCGAAAACTTCCAACTCTGCTTCCTGCCGACCTGCGCGGCCAGGTCGACCTCGTCATCACCTCACCCCCATACGGCGACTCCACCCACGGTCACGTCCGAGTCAAGCCCGGCGAAGGCGTCCGCAAGTACGACCACCGCTACGGAGCCGTCCTCGACCGCGGCAACCTCGCCAACGTCGGCATCGGCCGGCTCCTGACCGGATTCACCAGAATCCTCACCGGCGTCGCCGACTACCTCAAACCCGGCGGACACGTCGTCATCACCGCTCGCCCCTGGCGACAGCACGCCGAACTCATCGACCTACCCACCCACATCACCACCTGCGGCACCCTTGCCGGACTCACCCCCGTCGAACGCTGCGTCGCACTCCTCGGCCGCCTCGCCGACGACGACATCATCGCCCGAAGCAGCTTCTTCCAGCGCGACTTCATCGTCAAGAACCGCCGCGGAGGGCTTCCCGTTCACCTGATCGCACACGAGGACGTCATTGTGCTCGAGCGCAGGGACGTGCCAGATTCGTTGCAGCTCAAGCAAACTCATCCAAACCGGAGTTTGGTGTCGACGGCTGCCTGGGTCGACCGCAAATGGGCGGCATGAACTACGAGAATAGCCACGCGGGAGAACCGGGTTCGCCGGAACCCGGTTCTCCCTGCCTCCGGAAGCAGGTCTCGCGAGGCCGTGGCCGTGCCGGAATGGACATCGCCGCCGCGTTCTAGGATCAAGCCAGTGGGGAACGTTGTAGAAACCGCTGAGCTGGCCTCGTCATTGACAAGATGGCTCTCCGAAGTCCGGGTCACCGGCCTGTCCGCGCGGGAAGCGACAGCGTTGATCACCCAACACACGGTCCGGTGGGGGCACGCCAACGGTTGGACGGTCGACCTCGAGCGAGAGGCATTGATCGCCAGGCGTACCGGACGGCGGATGTACCACGGCCATTTGGACGTCTTCTGCTGGCGCGACGACCATTTGCCGTGCATCGCCATCGAGATCGACCGCTCGAACAAGCGATGGTCGGTGGAGAAGCTGCTCGCCGAGGCCGACACCGGCAACATCGCACTCTGGGGGCGCTGGTACGGCACGACACGAATCGCCGTGCCGGACACCGTCGGCCTCGTCGACATCAGCGCTACGGCAGGGTTCGAACGCCCCAGAAAGGAAGCCCGCCGGAGGGAACGGCGAGCGCCCGGCGCACCCGGCGCATGACCACCCTGCCGCGTCAACCGGCCATCTGTCCAGGCTGGTGTACCGGCAGGCCCGGGTTGGTGAACCGGAGGCGGGGAGCACCGAAAGGGCAGGGCATTCCGAGGTGTCGCAGGGCGTGATTATGCTCGCGCGACATGGAGCCCGCCACCGCAGCCATCGCTGATCTTGTTGCCGCGATCACGCCTATCGACGAGGTTGAACAGCAACACATCGAGCAGACACTGGCCTGGCTCGCCCAAACCAATGACATCTTCCGCCGAGTTCCACCAGCGACTCCACCGCAGCACTTGGTCGCGTACGTGGTCTTGGTCGACCCCACCGAGCGCGGCATCTACCTCGGTAGACACCGCAAATCCGGTCTCGAACTCCCGATGGGCGGGCACCTGGCTCCCGGCGAAGACCCATGCACTACGGCGCGGCGGGAAGCACGCGAGGAACTCGGGTTCGACCCGAGATTCGATGTCGTTGGGGATAAGCCCCTGTTCCTGACAGTGACTCCCACCGTCGGCCCCACCGCTGGCCATGTTGATATCTCTCTGTGGCATGTCGCTCGGGGTGACCGGGCCCAGCACTACGACCTCGATCCCGCCGAGTTCGACGGGGGCCGCTGGTGGGACCTCGACCCCACGGCCTGCCGAGCACCGATCCCCACCTCCCACGCTTCATCCGCAAGCTCGACACCGTCCTCCAACCCGCTGCCGCTCGATGACTACGCTGGTCGTCATCCGCGGTAATTCCGCGTCGGGCAAATCGACCGTCGCCGCCGGCCTCCAACGTCGCTTCGAGCACGGCCACTGCGCGGTCATCGGTCAGGATGTAGTGCGACGGCAGATTGTCCGTGAGCGCGACGAGCCCGGCGGGTGGAATATCGAGCTGATCGAACATATCGCGACACTGTGCCTGGCCCGTGGGATGGTGACGATCGTGGAAGGCATCCTCGACGCCGATCGCTACGGGGCGATGCTGCACCGTCTCGCCGACACCGCCGGCTGTGCACTCCACTACGGCTTCGACCTCACCTTCGACGAAACTCTCGCTCGCCATGCCGGCCGGCCGCAGGCCGCAACGATTCCTCCTGACCAGATGGCCGAGTGGTATCACGGTTGGCAACCCCTGTCCTACGTTGAGGAGGTCCGCATCGACTCCAGCTGGAGCCGCGACTCCATTATCGAGCGGATTCACACCGACATCCTCGCCACCGACCGACTCCGCTGACGGTCAAATGAGGCGCGGCAGGCAATATTGGATTGCCTGCTGGCGCAGTGAGTCCTGATCGTTCTGTACATGATCGTGCGCCGCCTGACCGCCGACGGCTGGCAGACAGCCCGAACAGTGCGCCTCGACGCACTCGCTGGTAGCCCCGCAGGCACCTTCTCCACCACCTACGAGCAGGCACTGGCTTGGAGCGTCGACCAGTGGAAGCGCTGGACCCGGACTCGGGCGATGTTCGTCGCTGAGGAGCACGACACAGTGCTCGGATCCGCCGCCGTGCGCGTTGCAGGAAACGGACGAAAAAGTTGTCCGCGCCGCGCATCTCGAATTGGCCGAGGGCGATAGCTTTCCGTTTGCATTGGGTCTTGAACCCGATATGAGCTGGGCGGACTATCTCCGCGCCCGGGAGGAACAGCGGCAGGGTGCCAATCTGCCGGATGGCATCGTGGCCTCCACATATCTGCTCGCAACTGTTGACGGCCAAGTAGTCGGTCGAACCTCGATCAGACACACCCTCAACGAGGGCCTACGTCGACGAGGCGGGCACATCGGGTATGCCGTGCTGCCCCAGTACAGGCGGCGTGGGTACGGTGGCGCCATTCTCCGCCGCAGTATCGTCGTTGCCCGGTCGATCGGTATCGACCGGATACTGCTCACCTGCGACGATTCGAATCTCGGATCGCGACGGATCTTCTCTGAACTGTCTGGGCTTCATTGACTGCCAGAGTTCGTCGCACTGCCGAATTGAGTCGCTCGCGGCTGCGCGACCTACAATGCAGACTGTGACTACCGTCAATCGTTGGCTAACCGACGTCGAGATCGAAAAATCCAAGGAAGAGACTCGTAAAAACGCCCAAACCACATTCCGACACCACTACGTGCCAAGAATGTATCTCAAGCGGTGGACTACCGACGGTAGCGGGGAAATTCAGGTCACAAACGTTGACACCAAAGAATCAAATTGCGTACCCATAGAATCGACAGCCGTCGAGGATAACTTCTATCAAATATCGGCACCCGACATCGATGCCGACGCAAATCCAGACATGTGGTTCGAGACCCACATGGGACGCATAGAGGGCCGGGCCGCGAACTGGCTTCGCGCGCTCGACGGTCAGCCCGATGGGAGGATCAAGGATAAAAACCTAATCTCCAACCTAGCCGTATACATCAGCCTACAAAGCCAGCGCACCCAGCGTGGGCGACAGACCGACGTGGGCATCGACGCAGCAGTGAACCGTTACGGAGCCAGCCATATTCTGAACATTACCGGCCTGCTTCCGATCTTATGTCGCGAGTACGGCATTGAGTACTCAGAAGCGAGACACCAGGCTATCGTGAATCAGATACTCGCCAAGCGGGCCGTCAGCAGCGAAACCAAGCCCAAGGCAATCGATGCAGCCATCGGCGCCTGGAAGAACGTTCTCGCCCCGCTGATTGAAAACGATCGAGACTACTGGCTGGCAAGCTCCACAGGCGATCTATTGACCTGCGATGAACCCGTACTCGGAATTCCAACGAAGCGAAACACTCGCCAGTTTCCGGTCTCGATAAGAAATTCTGAAATAATTGTATTTCCGATCAGTCCTAATCGACTCCTAATTCTGAGCCGGAAGAATGTGAAGATCAAGCCCCCGTTCGAACTATCTTCGACTGAGGCAAAGTTTCTAAATCGCGAATTCTGCTACAACTGCAATCGGCTGGTTTTCGAAAAAAGCGGAACCTCGATCGCATCGCAGATTCAGATCCCCAACTACCCAGAGAAGCAGGACTGGTCAAGTAGCATCACCTCCGCTCCGGAGTTCGCTCGCGCCGTTCTCCTGCCGACCCGATGGACCGACGCGCCCCATTCGCCGCAGTGGCCCTTATCTCGATGGACCACTGACTAGGCCGCGTTTCATAAGCCCGATGGTGTGGGGACGGAACCCGTTGTCCGGGTTGAGAAGTTGGTGATATGGCGAGGTCTCCGGTAGTTGGTTGAACGACCAAGCACAACCGGAAACCAACCGGAGACCTCGTGAACAGCGTAACGGCAACGTGCCGTGCGGATCTGACCGATGCTCAGTGGGCGAAACTGGAACCGCTACTACCTGCTGGTATGAAGCCGGGCCGGCCACCGCGGTGGTCGAAACGACAGTTGATCGACGGGATCCGGTGGCGGATCCGGACCGGCAGTCCGTGGCGTGATATTCCGAGCGTGTATGGGCCGTGGCAGACGGTGTATGGGTTGTTCCGCCGCTGGCAGCGTGACGGCACGTGGGAATCGGTGCTGACCGCACTGCAAGCCCACGCCGATGCGGGCGGTGAGATCGAGTGGACGGTGAGCGTGGACTCCACGATCGCCCGCGCGCACCAGCATGCGGCGGGTGCGCGCCGCGACTTCGCCGGCCAGGTCGAGGCGGCGGGTGGTTTCGACGACGAACCCGCTGACCACGGGCTGGGACGGTCGCGGGGCGGGTTCACCACGAAGCTGCACCTGGCCGCCGACCAGGGGCAGCGGCCGCTGGCGCTGGTGGTCACGCCTGGTCAGTGGGCTGATTGCCCACAGTTCACGACGGTGCTCGGCGATATACGGGTGCCGCGGCTCTCGGTCGGTGGTACCCGGTCGCGGCCGGATCGGGTCCTGGCCGACAAAGCCTATTCTTCGGCGGCCAACCGTGCTTACCTGCGGAAACGCGGGATCAAGGCAACCATCCCGATCAAGGCGGACCAGGCAGCGCATCGTGTGGCCAAGGGCAACGCCGGTGGCCGGCCGCCGGCGTTCGACCCTGGTCTCTACAAACTCCGGCACGCCGTGGAATGCACGATCAGCCGCCTCAAACAGCACCGCGCTGTCGCCACCCGCTACGACAAACTCGCTGTCCGTTACCTGGCCACGGTCCGCGTCGCCGCAATCAACCTGTGGTTATCCGGCCAAGGCTTATGAAACGCGGCCTAGGAGCACGATGCGGACACCCTGGCCACCGGAGTCGGCGGCGCTACCACCTATCGATCCCCTAAAGGGGTAGCCGTAGCATCCGCCGAAAATCAGGCGGATATGGCGTAGCCGCCTGGTAGGCATCGGGTTTCGGGTTCGGCATGCGCTGTCGGCTGGTTGGTGCTTGGCTGCCGGTGTTGGTGTTGGTCGGCGCTGGTGGAGGCTGGGGTTCGTGGCGACGCGGATGTTCGCGGACGAGGAGTTGGAACGTCTGCGGGGATTCCCGGAGATCAGCCGCGAGGAGCTGTTTCGATACTTCACGCTCACGTCGGCGGATCTGGCGTTCGTGGATCCGGGCCGCGGCAGGGGACCGGCCGAACGGCTGGGCTTGGCGATCGCGTTGTGTACGCTGCCGTGGCTGGGATTCGTGCCGGATCGGCTGGTCACGGCCCCACCGGGAGCGGTGGCCCGCCTCGCCGAGCAGCTGCGGGTCGACCCGGTGGTGATCGGTGCCTATGGCAGGCGAGCCAAGACCCGCACCGAGCATGTGCGCCTGGCCGCGCGGTACCTGGGATGGCGTGCGGCCGGTGCGCTGGAGTTCAAGGAGCTCGACGAGTTCCTGCTCGCGCGGGCGATGGAGCACGATTCCCCGACTCTGTTGTTCCGGCTGGCGTGTGAGTATCTGATCTCGGCGAAGGTGATCCGGCCGGGCCCTGTCACCGTGGTGGAGCGGGTCGCCCACGCCCGGCACCAGGCCCAGACCGAAACCTATGACCGGCTCGCTCACGAGTTCACTGCGGCGCGGTGTGCGGAGTTGGACGGCTTGCTGGTCACGGACGCGTCGCTGGGGATCTCGCGGTTGCGGTGGCTGTCGACCGGGCCGGTGGAGGCGTCGGCGGCTGCGGTCCGCGCCGAGGTCGACAAGCTGGGGTTTCTGCGGGGTTTGGGTGCTGATCGGCTGGATCTGTCGGTGCTGCCCGCCGAGCGGCGCCGGTTCTTGGCCACGATGGGCCGGCGTCTGAGTCCGCAAGCCCTGGAGCGTCGGGATCCGCAGCGCCGGTATCCGATCCTGCTCACGGTGCTGGCCCAGTCGGGCACCGATGTGCTCGATGAGGTCGTGGTGTTGTTCGATCAGGCGATCTCGGCGAAGTTCGGTGCCGCCGAACGGAAGATGCAGCAGCAGCTGGCCGAGCGCGGCAAGACCGGCGAGGACCGCCAGGCGCTGCTGGACGATCTCTTGGAAATCGTCACCGACCCGACGGTGGCTGATGAGGAGATCGGCGCGCTGATCCGCGGCGAGAAGATCGGGTGGGAGCGCCTGCGCGCGGCGATCGCCCAGGCCAAACCCAGGTTGCCGCGTGATCACGGGCATCTGGCAGCGCTGGATTCCTCCTACAACTACCTGCGCCAGTTCACCCCCGCAGTGCTTGAAGCGGTGCGCTTCGCCGGCGGCACCGCCGCTACCGAGCTGCTGATCGCGGTGAACATGCTGCGCGAGCTGAACGCGACCGGGCGGCGCAAGGTCTTCGACGACGCCCCGACCGGGTTCGTGCCGACGAAATGGCGCGGCTACCTCGACGAGGCCCGAAAGACCGGTAGCGCCACCGCGTACCGGCACTACTGGGAATTGTGCGTACTGCTCGGACTGCGCGACGGGCTGCGCAGCGGGGATGTGTTCGTGCCCGGCTCGCGCCGCTACGCCGACCCGGCCGCCTACCTGATCACCACTGGGCAGTGGGAACCGCAACGCGGCGAGTTCTGCCGCCTGGTCGGGCGATCCGCCGATCCGGGCGTCGCGCTGGCGGCCGTGGTCGCCGAACTGCACGATGCGGTCGGTGAGCTGGAGGCGGTGCTGGCCGGCGGGGACGGCCCGGTCAGGGTGGACGAGGGCGGGGATCTGGTGATCTCGCCGCTGAGCGCGGAAGATGTTCCCGCCGAGGCGATCGCGCTCAAGGCCGAGCTGACCGAGATGCTGCCGTTCGCGCCGATCGTTTCCTTGTTGATCGAGTTGGACAAGCGCACCGGCTACCTGGACTGCTTCACCCACGCCGGCGGCCAGGCCACCCGGACGCCGGAGCTCAAACGCAATCTGATCGCGGTACTGCTGGCGCACTCGACGAACCTGGGGTTGACCCGGATGGCGCAGGCGTGCGGGATCACCTACGACATCCTGGCCTGGACCGATGAGTGGTATGTGCGCGAGGAGACCCTGCGCGCGGCCAACCTCGTGTTGATCGGCTACCATCAGCGGCTGCCGCTGACCGCGGTGTTCGGTGCCGGAACGCTGTCGTCGAGCGATGGGCAGCGGTTCCCGACGCGTGGGAAATCAACCACGGCCAGGCCGTTGAGCCGGTATTTCGCCAGCGAGGGCCTGTCGACCTACACCCATGTCACCGATCAGCATGCCACCTACGGCACCAAGGTGATCGTGGCGACCAAACGTGAAGCCCATTACGTGCTCGATGAGATCCTGGGCAATGCAGCGGATCTGCCGATCACCGAGCACGCCACCGACACCCACGGGGTCACCCTGGTCAACTTCGGGTTGTTCGACCTGCTCGGGATGCAGCTCTCGCCGCGGATCCGGGATCTGGGCCGGATCACCCTGTACCGGCCGGGCCCGCGCGCGCAGGCCGAGGCCCGGTTCCCGCACGCGGGCCCGCTGATGACCCGCAAAGCGAATCTCGGGTTTGATCGCCGAGCACTGGGACGATCTGCTCAGGTTGGCCGGATCGTTGAAGTTCGGGCACGCCACCGCGTCGCTGCTGGTCGGCAAGCTCTCGGCGTCGGGGCGGCAGAACACTCTGGCCGCGGCGCTCAAGGAGTACGGGGCGCTGCGGCGCACCATCTACGCCGCGAGGTACCTCTCCGATCCGGACTATCGGCGCAAGATCTCGCGGCAGCTCAACAAGGGCGAGTCGCTGCACGCGCTGCGGCGCGACCTGCTCTATGCCCATAAGGGGATGATTCGGGCACGCCATCTCGAGGACCAGACCGAGCAAGCCTGGTGCCTGACCTTGGCGACCAACGCTGTGATCGCTTGGACCACGGAGTATTACGGGCTCGCTGTCGATCAGATGCGTCGGGCCGGGCAGCGTATCGATGACGAGGTCCTGGCCCACATCAGCCCGGCCCACAGTGCCAACATCAATTTCTTCGGCGCGATCGAGGTCGACATCGACGCCGAGCTGGCCCAGCTGGGCCCGACCGGGTACCGGCCGCTGCGGGTGCGTGACACCTTGTTCTGACTGCGCGGCCGATCTGTGGTTACGGCCTGCCGGTGCCGGTCGGGCTGGTTGATGCGGTGGCTGTTGAGTGAGCGGTGAGGAAGTTGTCGACGAGCCGGGCGCAGTCGTCGTGGTCGATGGTGCGTAGTCCGGTGAGGCGGGCGAACACGATCGGGCCGAGGAGTTCGATGATGGCGAAGGTGGTGTCGAGTTCGCCGAGTGTGGCGCGGGCGTCGGGGCTGGTGAGGATCTGGTCGAACGGTCGGCGGTATTGCTCGATGACGCGGGCGCGTAGTGAGGTGAGCGCGGCCGGGTCGGTGTGGTTGTCGTCGATGGATCCCATGGCCAGCCAGGCCAGGGTGGTCATCTGTACCGGGGCCTGTTCGATGAGGTCGGCTTGGGTGGTGAGCAGCGTGAGGAGCTGCTCGCGTACCGGGGTGGTGCCGGTGAGGGCGTCGACGTGGGGGAGCAGCCGTTCGAAGGTCGCCGCGAGCAGATGGGTGGTGCTGCCGAAGTGCCGGTAGAGGGTGGCGCGCGCGACTTTCGATACGCGGGTGACCGCTTCGACGGTGACCGCCTCGACACCGCCGGTGGACAGCAGATGGGTGGCCGCGTCGAGCAACCGGTTGCGTGAGCGTGCCAGCCGCGGATCGGCCTGCTCGTCGTCCGCGGGGTGCGGGTCGGTCATGGACGCGTGTTCCTCCGGATTCGTGCCGTGCGGCTGTGGGTGTGAGTGGACTCTATCCCACACCCCGACCCCTATGATACGAATGGTCTCGCACAGAGACTATCGGTCTCTAAAGTCGGGAGGTGCCGGTGGACACGCCTGGGACGGACACTGTCGAGATCGCCCGGTGGACCCGGGCCGAGTGGTGGATGCTGACGGTGTCGTGCCTGGCGGTGGCGCTGGTGGTCGCGGCGATGGCGGCGTTGTATTCGGCGTTGCCGCAGATCGCGGTCGCGACCGGGGCCACCCAAGCTCAGCTGACCTGGATCGTCGACGGCTACACACTGGTGCTGGCGTGTCTGGTGCTGCCCGCCGGCGCCGTCGGTGACCGTTACGGGCGACGTGTGGTGCTGGTGGCGGGATTGGTGGTGTTCGCCGCCGCCTCGGCGCTGCCGCTGCTGCTGGACGAGCCGGTGTGGCTGATCGCGACGCGCGCCCTGGCCGGGGCGGGCGCGGCGCTGGTGATGCCCTCGACGCTGTCGATCCTGACCGCGGGGTTCGCCCCTGTTCATCGCGGCCGGGCGGTCGGGATATGGGCCGGGGTCGCCGGATCCGGGGCGGTGCTGGGGATCCTCGGTGCCGGGGTGCTGCTCGAACGATGGTCGTGGCCCTCGGTGTTCGTCGGGTTGACCGTGGCCGGGACGGTGCTGGCGGTGCTGGCGTGCACCATCGCCGAATCCCGCCACCGTGAGCATCCGCCGGTGGACTGGGTCGGCGCGGGCACGGTGGCGGTCGCGGTCGCCGCGATCGTGTTCGCCGCGATCGAGGTCCCCGCACGCGGCTGGGCCGACCCGCTCGTCGCCGCCGCGGCCGGGATCGGTGTGGCCGCGGCGGTGGCGTTCGTGGTCGTCGAACTGCGCAGCGCGGCGCCGCTGCTGGACGTGCGGTTGTTCACCCGCCGCGGTTTCGGTGCCGGGTCGCTGTCGGTGACCATCCAGTTCCTGGTCACCTTCGGAGTGTTCCTGCTGCTGGTGCAGTACCTGCAGCTGATCTTCGGTTACGGGCCGCTGGCCTCGGCGCTGGCACTGGCACCGATGGTGGTGCCGCTGGTCGCGATCTCGGTGATCGCGCCGTGGCTGTCGAGCCTGGTCGGATTACGGGTGATGACCGTGACCGGCCTGCTCACCATCGCCGCCGGGCTGGTGCTGGTGAGCCGGTTGACCCTGGCCGCAAACTATCCCGACCTGCTGTGGCCGCTGCTGATCATGAGCGCGGGCCTGGGATTGTGCACCGCCCCGGCGACCTATGCCATCGTCGCCGACACCCCAGAGGCCAAACACGGGGTCGCCGCCGCGGTCAACGACGCCGCCCGCGAGATCGGCGCCGCGATCGGGATCGCCGTGGCCGGCAGCGTCCTCGCCGCCGGCTACACCCACCGCATCCAGCCCGCCTTGGCCCGGCTACCCGAGCCCGCCCGCGGCCCGGTCGCCGATTCCCTGGCCGCCGCCCTGCAAGTCGCCGACCAGGCAGGACCGGTAGCCGCGCCGCTGGCCGAGTTCGCCCAAGCCGCGTTCGTGCACGGCAGCGGCCAGGCCGCGCTCGCACTGGCCGCCCTCACCACCGCCACAGCGATCGTGCTGGCCGTCCTGGCCCCCGGCCGCACGCCACGCCCGCACATGAGAACCTCTCCCCCCTCCTCACACGCCTCTCCTCGTGAAAGACGCCCGTCATGACGGCCTACCACACGATCATCGTCGACACCGACGGATCCGACCGCTCCTACCGTGTGGTCGAGCACGCCGCAGAACTCGCCCACGCCACCCACGCCCGGCTACTGATCGTCTGCGCTCGCCACCGCATCGACGAACACACACCCAAGGCCCACCTCGACCGGCCCGGACCCGAGACCTCCCCGCTGCACGGCAGCACCCCCGCCGACACCGTCCTGCGCATCGCCCACCAGCACGCCCTCGCCCACGGCGCCACCGACGTCGACACCCACATCCTGGACGAACCCGCCCTACCCGCGCTGCTGCACCTGGCCGCGGCCACCGCCGCCGACCTCATCGTCACCGCCAACCCCCACCGGTCACCACTGCTGGCCCAGCTGCTGTCCACCCCACCGATCGAGCTCGCCCGCAAAACCCACTGCGACATCCTCATCACCGCCTAAACACACTCACAGAAAGCACCCATGACCGAGAACACACCCAGCACCCACACACCCGAGCCCCGCCAGGTCCCGGACTGGATCCCCGCCTTCCCCGTACACGCACCCGACTCCGCCGACCTGCCGCCCCACCACGACCACTGCCTCGGCTGCGGACCGGCCAACCCCCACGGCCACCAGCTACGCGCCCGACGCGACACACACGGCGTCTACGCCCACCACCGCTTCGACTCCCGCCACGTCGGCGCCCCAGCGATCGCCCACGGCGGCGCGGTCGCCACCGTCCTCGACGAACTGTTCGGACTCCTGCTCTACACCGTCGGGGAACCCGCCGTCACCCGCCACCTCGCCATCGACTACCTCGCCCCGATCCTGCTCGACACCCCCTACACCCTCCGCGCCCACATCCACTCCCGCGACGGCCGCAAACTCCACCTGAAAGCCACCATCGAAAACGACCACGCCCACGTGGTCACCACCGCCACCGCACTGTTCCTCATCGTCGACGTCAACCACTTCCTCACCCCACAACAAACCCCCACACACCGATAACACCCCCTGACCTGTTCCGTAACCCGATCGTCCACCGGAACACCACGCAGAACGAACATCGGCCCAGCACACCGGTGTTCCGTAGAGGTGTTCCGCAAACTGTGCCGGTCAACCCCCGCCATCTGGAACACTTTCGGCATGGGTGAGCCGTTCCGCATCGGATACTGCCGCTGCTCCACCGACGAACAAGACGTCGAGATCCAAACCGAACAACTACTGGCGCTCGGAGCGCCGCGCGAGCGGATCTTCATCGACAAAGGGTTCTCCGGGACCACCCGCAAGAACCGGGCCGGCCTGGACAACGCACTCGCCGCCGCCACCTCCGCCGCAGCGGCCATCGACGAGCGACAGGTAGTGCTCATGCTGGCAGGTAGTTCCGTATGCGCGCCCGCATTCGCCGAGCGCAACCTTGCGGCGCTCGAAATGGCCCAGGAATTCCTCCCACTCGGCATCGGTAGGGGTGCGGTATTCCTCGCTCGGCCGCGTTCCTCGGCGCCGCGTGATGAACGCGCGGTGGCCGTTGATTGCTTCTTGTGGGTAGACGGCCTTGTAACCCATGGTGGTGGATATGTCGTTGTGACCCAGCAGCATGCGCAATGTGCGGGGGCATCCCGTTCAGAATTGCGTCCGTGGCAAATATTCTGCGCAGGTCGTGGGGCACGAAGTAGAGCGGTTGGCCGCCGGCGTCTTTTATGTCCGTCGACTCGAGTATTTCCCTGATGCATTTGCGGATCGTCGACGCCGCTATGGCTCGCGTATGGCTGCCGTTGTTCCACTGGAACAGCAGCGGAGCCGGCGTGGCCCAGCATCGTTCGGAGAGGTCATAGAAGGGGACCAATGGAATGGCTCCGTCCTTCTGCCGAACTCGGGCGATGATCGCGGATATGACATCGGCCAGCTCCGGACTGACGACGAGGAGGCGTTCCTCGTCGGTCTTGGACGGCGCGACGTGCAGCAGCGGGATGATCTGCCCTGCTTGGGGGTGTCGATACTGGATGATGCTGTGATGGCTCGTTTCGAGCATCTCCTCGACCCTGACGCCGGTGTGCCGAAGAAACTCGACTGCTGCCCAACCCCAGAAGGCACGATGGTCCTCGGCACGAAGGTGGCGGCGGCGGCCGGTCGAGTCGAAGACGCCCGTAACCATACTGAGCCGCTGATTTTCGTTTCTGCGTGCGGAGACTCTGGTGAAGGTCTCGCCGAAGACGGTGAACGGCTTGCCGGGTTCAGAATTCAACGCTGCGTCCAGTCGGAGGCGGGCCTCCTCGGTGCGGCGTTCGGCGGTCCGCACCAGAACTGGCAGCAAGGGCAGGCGTTCGCGGGTCCGCTGGTCCATGCGCGCCTTTCGGCGCGAATTGACCTTCCTGGTCGAGTGCGCGGTTTCCGACGCGCGGATGGGGCACGGAACGGCCCATCGCGGCCATCGCGCAGAATCCTCGGTAGCCCATTGCGCGATGTCCAGGTAGAACGCCCGGACTGTGGTCAGGAGTTGGAGGTAGTTCACCCGTGGGACGGTGACCTCGACGGTGGTCCCGTCCGGCAGGCGCTTATTCTGGATCTTGACGCGGAGGCGTTCTTTCCACGCATGCGCCACTTTCGGGTCGAGGTCGAGCGAGTCGATGCCTGGATGGTGTGCTTCCAGATCCGTCCAGAAATTCATAACCAGCACCCGCGACAACGAGTCGAGTGTGGTGTAGTCCAGGGCGACTTGCCGTTCCGCCAGGTAGCTGACCAGCAGGTTGCGGACCTCGGGATCAGCGACGTGATACCGATCCACGAGTCGCTCGATGCTGGATCGTCCGCCATAGTTCATGATTGCGCGCAGGGTCACCGGCGCACCCTGCGGAAGGAATCCCGCAGCCTCGAGCAGGGTGTAGAACAGATAGCGCCCCTTTCCGGGCAAACCGATGGCTATCTCCTGCTTGCGTAACTCGACACAGTCTCCGACGGTGATGTCGCGAACGCCGCCGCCCTTGGTCAGCAGCAGGACACAGAGCTGCCATCGGATGACGGGGAGGCAGGTGCTCGACCGGATTTCGGGCGTCATCGCCGTCTTGAGTAGCCCGAAACCCGACGGATCGCGATACTCGGCGATCCTAGTCGTCCAGGTTCCGGTTCGGTTGATAGTAAGCAGGAATGTCGGGCTGGGACAGATGATCCTTGCAATGGACAGCAGCATCAGCGCGGTCAGCAGCTGGGACTTGTCGCCTACCCGGCCGTGTGCCCGGTGCCATTCCGCGGCGGCCGCAGTCCAGTGCGGCTCAGCGGTTTCGGCACCGCTGGCCTGCCATCGCTGCTGCCAGGTCTCGCCAGGGAAGATCTCCAGCCTGCCGAGCAGCCTCTTGACACACAGTCTGCGACGAAAGCGCATATCGTCCGACACCGGAGGAAGCCGTAACCCCTCGAGCCGTTCAATGGTTTTCTCGACGGTCAGGGCCTGACGCGAAGCGGAAAGCACTGGTCGAGCGGGAAATTGATCCAGGATGGTCTCGGCGAGCACTCCACGCGCTTCGCGCGTCAGTTCCTGCTTTCGGCTGGTCGAACCGACCTCAGCCGTCGCTGTGGTTGTCGATGATTTCACTGCGTCCTGCCGAATATGACGTCGAGAGAACGTGGGTCGTAACCCGACGCTGGCGGCTCCGGTGGGGCTGCCGCGCGCTCGTTCTGGCGCGCGTGGTGGGCGAGCGCAGCCGTGATCACCTCACCGTGGGTAGGGGTGGTGTAGAGCTGCGTGGTCGTCAGATCGGCGTGGTCAAGGATCCACTGGACGTCGGTGATGTCCATGTCCGGGTCATCGGCCATGCGGTAGGCCGCGGTGTGCCGAAGGGCGTGGAGCGGATAGTTGGAGCCGAGCGCTTCCTGGGCGCGGGTGAACATTGCTCGGGCCGCGTGATAGGACAGCGGCCGCCAAGGTCGGCGTAGCGTGAACCAGAGTGGATGGCGGTGACCGCGGGAAGCGCCCTTGCGCCAGAGTTATTCCTGGTAGAGCCGCAGCCAGACGAACGCATCAGGCGAAGCCGGCAACTGCTGAGCTTTGCGAGAACCCTTTCGTGTAACCGTGATCAGTTGCTGGCCGGGATCCTCATCGCCCTGGCAGGCGGACAGTAGTTCTTCGGCGCGGGCGCCGGTGGACACCCAGAGCGCCAGCAGGGCGCGGTCCCGGTTCGACTTCAGTGCCGCGAACACCGTGTTGAATTGCTCGTCGGGGATCTTCTTCGGGATCCGCTTGGGAACCTTCGGCCGATAGCGGCCGACCCGCTCCTTCCGATGCGGATCCATCGGGTTGTGGTGCGCGTGAGCCCGCCTTGAGCGTCGTGAGCGGTCCAGCGGGAATGGGTTGATCAATGGGCCTTTGCCGAGTTCCAGCTGGAAGTCGTAGAACGCCCGCCAGACGGTCTCGGCGTGCGCCCGCGACGCTGGCGAGTACTTCGGTCCCGGGCTCGGCCTGCCAGTGACGGCATTGACGACCTGGCTGGGGCGGCCGCGGGGCAAACCGGGCAACTGGCCGTCGGTCCGGTGCCGCCAATGAACTCTCATCGGCTTGTCCGCCAACAACCTCCATCGTCCGAAGTCGCGCCCCTCCATTGGCGTTACTTTGTCCCACGACATGCCGATCGCGGCGAGGAACCGCCACCAGCGAAGCAGATCGCTGCCATATGACCGGATCGTCGACGGCTGCTTGTCGGTGGCCTGTAGCTCGGCGAAGTACCTCGCCGCGGGTTCGATGACCGCGCCGTTCGCGTCGAGAAGCTGGTATGGCTCCCACACGTCACCGGTCCTTTGGAGCCGACCGACGTCCGGCACAACGAGTCTCGACAGATATCGCTCGCCGCCCTCTTCGCACATGGCGAGGAAAGCTAGCAGAAACCTAAGCTGACCTGCAAGGATTACGAAGTTAGTTCAGTCAATACGTCATCGAGGCTTGCGGCGGGGTCTTGGAGGGGGTCGAGCTTTGGGCCGACGGCAGCACGATGCGACGGTACTGGATCGACTAGAGGCGCCATTGCTCGATCGTGGTCCCACCGCCGTCCCGCACCTTGGCGGTGAAGCCATTCCGTTGGCCGAACCCGCAGATCTCGGGTGTGAAATGGGCGTGCGCCTGCGTGGGCATCTCGGCAGGATGCGAGCATGGTTGCCCCGTTGGATATCCCGCGTTTGACTGCAAACGACAGATTTGTGCTCCGCTCCTGGGAGATCAGCGACCTGCCTCTGGTTCGAGAGGCGTCGAGCGACGATCACATCCCGTTGATCACGACCGTTCCGGCGGTGTACTCGCGAGAAGCAGGCGAAGCCTTCGTGCGTCGGCAGTGGGAGCGTGTATCGACCGGCAGTGGGTATCCGTTCGTCATCGTGCGGGTTGAGGACGGTCGGCCGCTCGGGTCGGTCGGTCTGTGGTTGCGGGACCTGGACGAGGGGCGTGCGATGCTGGGCTACTGGGTGGTCAAGTCCGCTCGTGGTCAGCGGGTCGCTGCGGAAGCGCTTCGAGCGGTCACTGCCTGGGCCCTTACTGACCTGGAGATCCGCCGCCTTCACCTATATGTCGAGCCCTGGAATGCCGCATCCCAGCGGACGGCTGAGCGTGTGGGTTTCCAGTGTGAGGGCCTGCTCCGCAGTTGGCAGCTGGTCGGCGAGGAGCGTCGGGACATGATCATGTATTCGATGTTGGGTTCTGATCTGTCCTGATCGGCCGCCTGTTGGCTGACCTCGGTGGGCACCTCCAGATTCGGTACCGTCGCTTACGACCATGACGGCCTCCTACTCGGTCAGGGCTACTATGACCCGCTATCGCCCGGGACGACGATCATCCCGGACGGGCTGCCGAGCGGGAAATTAGCTGGTGAAGGCCGCTGTTCGCGCGGCACTATTGTCCGATGACCGAGATCGAAATCCCGGTGTCCCGGATCGCGTGGAGCGAGCTGCCCATCTCGGTGCGAGGCGAGATCGAGAGTCGCTTGGGCGCGGGAGTGCGTTCGGGATCGACCCAACCGGGCGGATTCAGCCGCGGAATGGCATCCCGGCTAGCGATGGTGGACGGTCGCACGGTGTTTGCCAAAGCAATCCCCATCAGAGACCGTTTCGCCCACCGGTACCGGATCGAAGGCGACACCGCGACTCAGCTCCCAGCAGAGATCCCGGCACCAGCGGTGAGGTTCATGCTGGAAATCGACGGGTGGCGAGTCCTGGTATTCGACGACGTCACCGGTCGCCATCCCCGTTTCGACCAGCCTACGGAATTGGCGGCGGTGCTCGCCGTGGTCGAGGACATGGCACGGATGCTGACACCGAACCCACTACCGGACGTACCGACCCTGGCCGATGATCTCGGATCGGACTTATCAGGTTGGCGGAAGCTGGCCGGCGGCGAGCTGGCCGGTAACTTGGACGAGTGGTCGGCCCGGAACGTGGATCGGCTCGCTGTTCTCGAATCCGGGTGGGAGCGTGCCACGGTCGGGCAGACGTTGCTGCATACCGATCTTCGCGCCGACAACATGCTGGTGCGCCCCGATGGCACGGTGATGATCGTGGACTGGTCCTGGCCATCCGTGGGTGCGGCGTGGGTGGATCTGGTGTTCCTGGCGACCGCCTTCGCCCTGCATGGGGTCGATCCCGAACCGATCCTGGGCTCGCACGCCCTCACCCGGGGCGTCGATCCTGATGCGATCTCTGCGCTGGTGTGCGCGCTGGCGGGGTACTGGATCCGAGAGAGCCGTCGGCCTGGAGGGTCGCAGTCGGTGGCTCTGCGTCGGCACCGCGCCGAGTCAGGTCGCGCAACGGTTGCGTGGTTGCAGCGGCGGGTCGGGTGGAAGTGAGCGCAGCGCGGTCCGCTATGACCGGTGGTGTGAACACGAGGTACGAAGTCGAACATGCGCAGCGGATCGCCGCCGCGCATGACGACCTGGAGCGGCACGGTGCCGCGGTGGTGTCCTGGCTCTTTCCCGCGTCAGTTCGGTATGCGATTGCGGCTGAGGCCATCTGGTTGGCGGAGCAGTTGGGCGTCCGTCGGGACTTGGCTTTCGCCGAGACAGGTTTCACGCCTCGCCGGATGAGGAACGTGAGGCGGGCGCAGATCGCGGAGAGCGGAGTTGTGATCCGGGAGACGTATGCATCACCCGAGGTCGCCGAGGTTGTGGCTGCCGTGGCCGGTCAAGCTGTGTATTCATGCCCGTATGAGCCCGAACAGTTCGTGGTTACCCAGCTGGACCGGGTGGGTGACACGCATGGATGGCATTGGGACGATTACAGTTTCGCGCTGGTGTGGGTGGCCGAATGCCCGGACACCGTTGACGGCGGATTCGTCGAGTGTGTCCCGGGCACGGTGTGGGATAAGCAGCAGCCGGGCATCGAGCAGGTACTTCGTGATCGCGCGATCCACCGGCTGGAGGCCGGTCCGGGACAGGTGTATCTCATGCGGGCGAGTACGACGCTGCATCGGGTGCACCCGATTCGGCGGGGCCGCCGCACGATTGTGAACATGGCGTTCGCGGCGGAGGATGAATTGTCGCGGCCCGTATCGCACGAGACGATGGACGCACTGTGGTCCGAGCCTGGGGATTGAGCGGAGGAAACCTTGCCGGTTGAGAGCGTCACATTGGGATCAGTGGACGGTGTGCGGCTCGACGCAGCGGTCCATATGGCATCCGTTCCGGCCAAGGGGGTCGTGCTGCTGGTGCACGGGATCACTGTGGATATGGACGAGGGCGGTGGGATGTTCGTCCGCTTGGCCGAGCGACTGACCGCTGTGGGATTTGATGTCGTGCGGTTCTCGTTCCGGGGGCATGGAAACAGCGGTGGGACGCAACGCGGAGTGACCATTGCTGG
The DNA here is from genome assembly GCF_021183645.1 of Nocardia gipuzkoensis. NCBI lineage: Bacteria > Bacillati > Actinomycetota > Actinomycetes > Mycobacteriales > Nocardiaceae > Nocardia > Nocardia gipuzkoensis. Next base: position 4,755,432 of record NZ_CP089225.1, read on the forward strand.
CGAGTGCCTGGATCTGGAGGCTGCGGTGCAGTTCCTCCAGGGGCGGTTTCCGGGCCGGTTTTCGATTGTGGCGGCTAGTTTCGGGGCCGTGTCCACGGTGCTGTCGCTGCCGTGGCTTGCTGATGGGCTTGATCGGTTGGTGCTGTGGAATCCTGTCCTCGACCTGCGGCATACGTTCCTGGAGCCGGATTTGGCGTGGGGTGAAGAGAACTTCGGCGCGTCGCAGCGCAAACTATTGCACGACACCGGAGTCCTGGTGGTCGACGGGGAATTCGAACTCGGCCGCGTGTTGTTCAGCGAGTTCGCCCACTACGACCCACTGGCACGATTCCTCGACAGCACCGTGCCGTCGCTGATCGTCCATGGAGACCGTGACACCGCGGTCTCCTACGAGATTTCCGCTCGGGCCGCGATGTCGAGGCCGAATACGGCGCTGCGTACCATCGCTGGTTCGGATCACGGCTTCGACTCGCGGGAGCGCGAAGATCAGGCGATCTCGGAGACGGTTGACTGGCTGGTCGGCCAGGTCGCGCCCGCCTCGTGACTCCCAGGGACCTGCACGGGCCGATTCGGCTCGGTGATGATGTGATCATCGGCGAGCACTGCGTTCTGGGATGCCCGAAGGAAACGCGTCTGCGGGAAGCTCAACGTGGGCGATGGTCGGCGGGTACTCCTGTCGTGATCGGAGATCGGAGTCTGCTGTTCAACCAGGTCATCATCCAGGAAGGCACAGCTCTTGGCATGGAGTGCGTGGTAGAAGACCGGGCACGGATCGGGTACGGGTGTGTGATCGGCGACCGGACCCGGGTCGTCCACGGCGCCTACATCTGTGATCGCGTCACGATCGGCGCGGACGCGTGTGTCGCTGGGTTCGTTTGCGATGCGACGGTGATCGGTGACCGCGCGACCGTGATGGGCGAGCTGGTCCACGAGTACACGAGTCCGCATCTGGGTTGGTGGGGAGTGGATGAAGAACCGCCCGTGGTCGAGGCGGATTCGGTGGTCGGGTTTGGTGCACGAGTGGTCGGCGGCGTCCGGATCGGGCCTCGCAGCTACGTCGCGGCCGGCGCGGTCGTGACCAAGAACGTGCCGAGTGAGCACGTCGTCACCGGCGTCAATGTTCACACGCCGATCGGCGAGTGGCCCGGTAAACGTCTTTCGGCGCTGATCGAACACTGGACGGCACCGCGACCGATGCGGTGATCGAAGCCGCGCATCACCACCGAATGAAGTCGGAATTCTCGGTGTCGCTGCCGGCGTCGTCCTTCGGTCGTTGTGTGACCAGCGGCGGATCGAACGCTAGCGCGGTGAGTCGCGGTGCGAACCGTGCCCGCACATCGGGTCGTGGATGTGGTGTGTAGAGGGCGGGAAGGAACTCGTCGACCGGCACGATGGCCTCGGTGAGTTCGGTGGACAGTGCGGTACGCAGGCCACTGCGAGTGAGCAGATAGGCGTAGCTGCAGTGGCTGTAGCCGGGGTGGACGATCCCGGGAACCGGCGTAGGGGTGTCCGGCCGGAGCAGGTCGCGCCCGAGGTACAGCATGTCGAATGCGATATCGACTTCGTCGATCAGGTTCAGGGTCTGGAGAAGGCGTGGTGCGAATTCCGGTGGGAGGGTCGCGTCGTCTTCGAGGATCAGAGTGTACGGGGCTGCGCTGTGCTTCTCGGCGTGGTTCCAGCATGCGAGATGAGCGAGAGTGCAGCCTATTTCGCCGTATTTGAGCGGTCGATTCCACCACGGGTTGTCGGAGTCGATTTGCCAGTCGAACAGCTTGATTCCAAGCGCCTGGAGGTCGCTGGTGGCGAGTTGCCGGCCGTCGATGACCACGTCGAGGTCCGAGGTGTAGGTGACCGTCATTGCCGAAGGTAGCCGGGCGCTGATCCATGCTCGGCGGTCTTTCCGCCGTGGCAGATTCACGACATAGGTGGCGATGTCGTCCAGATTCGTCACGCCGTTTGCCCGGGGGAGCAGCGGTGATGGCAGGTGAAGCGTTTGGTGTTGTCGATCACGACTCCCCAGTTCGCGCCGTGGGGGCGGGACATGAGCAGCAGGGGCTCCATGACGGTGAGGTCGGCGACGTCGGTGATGCCGCCGACGCGACGGGCTTCGGTGACCACGACGAAGTCATCCTGACCGACGTGGTCGGAGAGGTATTCGACATTGGTGGGTCCTCGTCGTGGATCGAGTAGTGCGCGGGCCGCGCCGAGGACCCCGAGGGTGAGGCACCCGCCCAGCAGTAGCGCGGTGGTTCCCTGCACGGTGAGCCGGGTGAGCACGGCGAGGTCTTCGATCAGCTCGCCACCGGGTGTCCACCGTGGAGCCATACAGAGGTTGTCCAGTTCGGGTACGACGAGCGGGTCGTCCTCACCGAGCGGATTCGCATCAAAGTAGAAGGGTAACTGAGGGAGGAACTCCCGGTATTTGGCGTTCCACGGTGGGCCGCCGATCACCACGAGAACCTCGACCTGGGTATCGAAGTACTCCGAGGGCGCGAAGTCGCGCACAACCGCGGTGGGAGCGAGTTGCGCCAGTTGGGTGCGGACGAAGATCAATGTGTCCAAGTCAGCGAACTTGGCATACCGCAGGTAGTTCCGATCCTGTGGTGACGCATACTCTGGACGTTCGTCCACGGGGATTTCGGAGCAGACAATGTCGACGCCACCGCTAGGACGCAGGCCCCAGAACCGGCGCACAGCATCGTAGGGATCCTGTTTGCTGGCCCGGCCGTGGTGGCTCGGGCTGCGGTCGATGGCCTGCGTCTGTGCCCCGTCAGGAGCCGACGAGATCGTTACCAGGAGATAAGCCAGGGTGTCGAGGGCTTGGTCGGAACGGCGGCGCACGGTCTTGACCGCGCACTTGAGGTGCTGGGCCAGGGACTCTTGCCTGTCGGTGAGCGTCGGGTAACTGTGGTCAGGTCGAACGTTGAAATCCACTTCGGCGTAGACCCGCTCGCTCTCGGTGAGCTGACCGATCGCCTGACGCAGGATTGCGGCGAGATGTTCGATGTGTTCGGCAGAGCCAGGCTCGGTGTCGGAGTCGCGGCACAGATATGCCTGCACAGGTTCGTCGATGATGGTGAGCAGTGCTGTGGGCCGCGCCAATCCGAGTCCGCGGCGCACCCGTCTCAAGCTGTCCTTCACCTGGTCGATAGAGGGCGGCGCCAGCATCTGTCCACCTTATGTCCAGCGAAGGCGAATGCGACATCGGGTTTCCCGAGCGGCCGTACTACCTGTGTCCAGAAAATGTCCACTCCAGTCCAGGGTGTCCAGAAACTCGGGATGCAGCAGGGATAGCACATACAGCGCAGTGGACAGACACTCGAATCGTGGCTGATCGAAAATCTGTTCGGAAGTAGCAGGATTCGTGCACTCCAGCCACCGTCCAGGAGACCGACGGAAGGGAAAAGTCATGTCGGAGCACGCCACCACCACGGCCGAGCGTGGGGAGTACGAAGCCCCCAAGGTGGAGACGAAATCGATGATCAGCCGCCAGTGCGACTGAGATGACAACCCTGGTCGGCCGCGGTGTGGTCGGCCAGGGACCGGCGGCAACAACAAGGGGTGGTCGAATGCTGACCTTGTACGTGGGTGATCTCCACTTTTCGGGATGGTCGATGCGCGGTCGAGTCGCGGTGGCCGAGAAGGGCCTTCCAGTGGCCGAAAGGATCGTGGAGCTGGATTGGCCGATCCGGGAAAGTCCGGACGGGGTGCTGTTCGCCGGCGACGGGACCGACGAACGCGAGGCCGGTATCGGCTGCGCGTGTGATGCCGACGAACTCGCGGAAGCCGATGTCGAAGGCATTCTGGAGGACTCCGCGATGTCGCTGCTGCCTCGGGTCCCGATTCTGGCCGACACCGAGACCGGAGCCGTTGCCGGAGATGTGGTCTCGATCGCCGAATACCTCGATGAAATCGCACCGGACTCCGGTCCCAGCCTCATGGGCACCACGCGACGCCAACGGGCCTTGGTCCGCTCTATCTCCGCCTGGGCGAGTCACGACCTGCCGTACCTGCGCGAGGGCGCGTCCTACGCACGCTCGCTCCGTACCGCCCCCGGCATTCCTGGGCCCGGCGCGGTGGAGCAGGCACGGTGGCTGTGCGATGTAGTGTCCGGATTGTTGCGCCGTTCGGGCGGTCCGTTCCTCGTCGGAGACTTCGGGCTCGCGGATGTGATGGTGTCGACCTACTTCCAGCAGCTCCGCGGCTGGCATATCGGCATCGACGACCCCACCGTGCGCGACTACGCGGGTCGACTGCTGGAACGACCGTCGGTCGCTGACCACATCGACCAGGCCCGCGCGATCTACCGGGCCATCGACGAAGCCCCGACCGGGTCGCCGCAGTGGATCCTGCGCCACTACCGCTATCACCCGGGCAAGCAATTGCTGCACGACTGGCAACGCGACCGCTGCGAACAACTGGTCAACACCACCGCCGCGGAGGCAGTACAGCTGGCCTATCAGGGTCTCGACCTCGAGCAGATCACGCAGACGCTCGCCCAAACCTATGAGGTGCCGCCGGAGCGCGTTGCCGACGACGTCACCACGTTGTTCGCGCGGCTATCACCCGCCTGACCGCTCGACGCGAGGAGCATCGCTATGCCCGCCACCCTGTCCCGGGCCCTGACCCAGCAGCTGAGATACCGTGCCGACCTCGGCCTGCTGTTCGACCCACACACCGGCACCTTCCATCGACTCCGCAACGCGGTCGCCGAATCGATGGTGTCCCTGATGTTCTCCGGCGCCGATGACGACACCGTCATCGGCGATATCGCGCAGCGCTACAACGCCGCCCCCTCACGCGTCGCCGCCGACGCCGCCGACCTGGTCGCCACCCTGACCTCCCCGCAGCCAGCAGCCGTCCAGGACGACGGCCGCGGATCGTTGCTGGGCGTCGACAAGCGGTTCGACACGAAGCTGGACTTCCCGCTGCGGCTGGAAATCGAGCTCACCGCCGTATGCAACTGGGCGTGCGGATTCTGCTACAACGTGTGGAAGATCGACCCGGACATGAGCGACGCCGAGGTCCGGCGCGCGGTAAAAGCATTGCCGGAAAAGCATATTCCGACCGAGCTGGCATGCTCGATCCTCGACGAATGCGCAGACCGGGGCTGTTTCGTCATCCGCTACAGCGGCGGTGAGACACTGCTGCACCCCGATGCGATGGAGATCTTCGAACACGGTGGACGCCGCGGCCTGTACCAGGTGGTGTTCACCAACGGCCACTTCCTCACCGCCGAACGGGCGAAGCGGCTGGCAGCAGCGAACGTGCGCTGTGTCCTCGTCTCGATCCACGGCGACCGCGACACCCACAACGAACTGACCGGCCATCCCCGCGCCTATGACCGCGCGATCGACGCGATGCGACTGCTGATCGACGCCGGCATCACCGTGGTCGCGGAGATGACACTGGTCAAAAGCAACATCGACGGTGCGCTGGACGTCATCCGCGATGTGCATGCGCTCGGGGTGCGCGAGTTCGGCGTCATGCGCTACGTCCCGACCGGCCGCCACGACGACCGCTACGGCATTCCGGTGTCGGTCACCATGCCGCTGATCACCCGCATCGACCACCTCCTTGCCACCGAATGCCCCGGGATGACGGTGGCGTGGCCCTGCGCGCAGAAGGTGTGCACCTCCGATACCGACACCCCGTTACGGTCCGACGACCCAACCCTCGGATTGCGGCTGTCGCAGATATCCGGGCACTGCGAATCGGGAATGGTGTGGGGCAGCGTCTCCTACGACGGCCGATTGCGGAACTGTCCGCACTCCAACGTCTACTTCGGTTCCCTGCACACCGAACCCCTCGCCGGAGCATGGCCCGCCTTGACCGACGCCGTGCACGCAGCGGTCGCCACCAGGCCAACCTGCACCGGTTGCGCAGTCGCCGACGCCTGCCGCGGCGGCTGCCACCTGCCCAGCTTCTTCGCTCCAGCGACCGGAGTAGCGCTCGGAATGCCCGCTCTCGCCACCGATAGGATTTCCGGATGACCACGGCAACTGCCCACAACGACAACCCCTCCGTCCCCGTATCGATGCAGGAAGCGATCCTTCGTCTGCAGGCGTACTGGTCGCAGCGAGGTTGCCTGCTGGGTCAGCCGTTCAACACCGAGGTCGGTGCCGGCACGATGAACCCCGCCACGCTGCTGAGTGTGCTGGGTCCGGAAATCTGGAACGTCGCCTACGTCGAACCATCCGTACGTCCCGACGACTCTCGATACGGTAAGAACCCGAACCGCTTGCAGACCCACACCCAGTTCCAGGTGATACTCAAACCTGAACCGGGTGATCCGCAGGAGTTGTACCTGGGTTCGCTGGCCGCGCTCGGTATCGACCTCGATGCCCACGATGTGCGGTTCGTGGAGGACAACTGGGCTCAGCCGGCGATCGGGGCGTGGGGTCTGGGCTGGGAAGTCTGGCTCGACGGTATGGAGATCACCCAGTTCACCTACTTCCAACAGGTCGCGGGACAGAACCTCGACCCGATCCCGGTCGAGATCACCTACGGCCTCGAGCGGATCCTGATGGCGATCCAGGGCGTCACACACTTCGAGCACATCGCCTACGCGCCCGGCGTCAGCTACGGCGAAGTGTTCGGCCAGTCTGAGTACGAGATGTCGCGCTACTACCTCGACGACGCCGACATCGACACCACCCGTGGCCTGCTCGCCGCGTACTCGGCCGAAGCCGACCGGATGATCACCACCCGGCTGCCGGTCCCTGCGCATGTACATGTCCTGAAATCCAGCCACGCATTCAACATTCTGGATTCGCGCGGTGCGGTGAGTACAGCCGAGCGCGCGAAGTGGTTCGCGGTGATGCGCAAGCAATCCCGCGAGATCGCCGCCCTGTGGACCGACTTACGTGCGGAGGCCGGGTATCCGCGCGGAGTACACGCCCCGCCGCCGCTGGCCACTTCTCCCGTCGATCCCGCCACGATCACTTCAGCACCCGGATCGGTGCTGCTGTTCGAGATCGGCACCGAGGAACTACCGCCGCATGTCGTGACCGCGAGCATTTCCAGCGTGCGCGCCACACTCATCGAACTCCTTGATTCCACTGCCCTGCCGCATGGTGAGATCACCGTGCAGGCGACCCCACGCCGGATCGGCGTGCGAGTCGAGGGCATCGCCGATAGGGAACCCGACAGCGTGAACGTGCGCCGGGGCCCGAAGGTCGCCGCAGCCTACGATGCCGACGGTAAATCCACTCCGGCTCTCGCCGGTTTCCTTCGTGCGCAGGGTGTTTCGGCCGATGATCTGCAACGGATCGAAGTCGGCGGTGCCGAGCACGTCGCGGTCGAGAGCACTCGCGCCGGCCGTTCGGCGGCAGTGGTACTCACCGATGTCCTGTCCCGGCTCACCCTGTCGTTGCGGGCGGACAAGAACATGCGCTGGCGTGATCCGGAATTGAGTTTCTCCCGCCCTATCCGATGGCTCACCGCGCTACTCGGCGACCAGATCCTCCCGATCACCGCCGGCACATTGGTAGCGGGCCGCAGCACCCGAGGCCACCGCCAGTCCGCTACACCGACGTTCGATCTCCCTGCCGCCGACCACTATCTCCCAGTACTCGAGGCCGCGGGAATCGTCGTCGACCCGGTCGAGCGCCGCGCACGCGTCGTGTCCTCGGCCGCCGCTCTGGCTGAGGCCGCGAACGGCCGGATCGACGTCGACGGCGACGCCGACCTGATCGATGAGATCACCAACCTCGTCGAATCCCCGACCGGTATCCTGGGCCATTTCGACCCGAAATACCTCGACCTGCCAGAACAAATCCTCATCACTGTGATGCGCAAGCATCAGCGTTACCTCCCGGTCCGCTCCGGCGCGGGTGACCTGCTGCCGGTCTTCGTGACGATGGCCAACGGCGACTGCGACGCCGACGTCGTCCGCGGCGGCAACGAAAACGTGCTCCGCGCCCGCTTCGAGGATGCCGCGTTCTTCTGGAATGTCGACCTGACCATCGCCCCTGACCAGTTCCGGGCCCGGCTCGGGGCACTCATGTTCCACGAGAAGGTCGGCACCATGGCTGACCGCGCCGACCGCATTGCCACAGCGGCCTCCATACTTGGCACCCGCAGTGGCCTCCCTGCTGCTGACGCGGCCACCTTGACCCGCGCTGGTGCCCTCGCGAAGTTCGACCTCGCCACCCAAATGGTGATCGAAATGACCTCCCTCGCCGGCACTATGGCGCGCGAATACGCGACCAAGTCCCGCGAATCCGAACCAGTGGCCACGGCACTGTGGGAAATGGAGCTGCCCCGCTCGTCCGGAGACGACCTCCCCACCACCACACCCGGCGCGCTCCTTGCATTGGCAGACCGCTTCGACCTCCTGGTCGCGATGCTCGCCGTCGGCGCCAAACTCACCGGCAACGCCGACCCCTACGGCCTGCGCCGCGCGGCAGCCGGAATCCTGGCAATCCTGCGCGACCACCCCGAACTCGCCGACGTCACCATCCCAATCGGCCTCAGGACCGCCGCCGACCAACTCCGCGGCCAGGGCCTCACCATCGACCCCGCGGTCCTGTCCACTGCTGAGGAACTGATCACCACCCGCTACGAGCAGCGACTCCGCGACGAAGCAGTCGGTCCAGGACTCATCGCCGCAGTCCGTCCCTCCGCCGAGGCCCCGCATCGCGCGGACATGTTGATCGACCAGATCAGCGAAGCCAGCGAGGACAACCGATTCGCCGACCTTGTGGAAGGACTGCAACGGATCATGCGGATCCTGCCTCCCGCCGCGCCCACCACCTACGACCCCGCTAGGCTCATCGGCCCCGCCGAGCAGCAGCTCCTGACCGTGATGGGTTCGGTGCCTGTTGCCGATGGCAAGCCGTTGACCGAATGGATCCCCCACGGCCACACCCTGATCGAGCCACTGACCACGTTTTTCGACGATGTCCTGGTCATGGCCGACGACCCCGCCGACCGCACCGCACGGCTGGGTCTACTGGCCGCGATCCTGGCGAAAGCTCCAGCCGGAATCGACTGGCGAGAAGTCCACCAAATGCTGCAGAAGCGGGATGGATGACACTCGTCGACCCGGCACCGCGCAGGCGGCTGGAGCCATGGCGGATCGCGACGTCATTGTCAGACGGTCAGAGCTTCCGTCATGAGTTACCGCTGCCGCCGCGCGGGCCGCCGCCGTCAATTCGTGTTCGGCAGGAAATCGAATTCGCCGTCGCGGGCTCCGGCAACGAAGGCGGTCCATTCGCCATCGTCGAAGCGGAGCCTGATCGCGCCATCCGCAGTCTGGACGAGGGTGTCCGCTCCGTCCTTGCGGACATTGACGATGCCGTTGGCGCTGCGCGAGCCGCTGCGCGATTCGTCGATAAACGCGGTCCATGCGTGGAGATCGAAGGTGATCGTGCCGTGCGAGGGGTGCTTGCTGTGCCGCAGGTAGACGCGACTATCGCGGGGGGCGACGTCCACGCAGTTCTCACCGGCCCCGCTGTGGCTGGATGTCCGCCAGCCGGCGGAGGGGGCGACCTCGACGCAGTTCTCGCCGTTGCTGCTGTAGCTGGATGTCCGCCATTCGAGGCGGGTGCCGGTGTTCACCGTCACTCCTTGTCTGTCAGGGTGCTGATTCGGGCTCTGATGACTTCAGCGGAGTCGGACTCCGACAGCGCTGCCTCACAGAGCCGGTCAGCTGCCATTTTATACAACTGCACCTGGTCCTGTTCCTGCATGTACAGGGCGCCAGCCGGGTATTCGACATATCCGATCGATTGGGCATTGTCGAAGTTCAGCAGCATGAAGTCGCCGTCGAGTCCGTCGTGGACGGTGACGCTGAGCGGCATGATGTGCAGCTCGACGTTGTCGAGTTCCTGCAGTTCGAGTAGGCGCTCGAGTTGCGGCCGCATCACCGTAGAACCGCCGACCAGGCGATCGAGTACGACTTCCTCCAGGACGGCGCGATACCGCGGCGGGTTGTTTGCTGCGGTGAGGCGTTGTCGTGCCATCCGCGCCTCCACAACCTGAGGTGCATCGATCGGCGGAACTCTCAGGTTCCCCTGAAGAAGCGCCATTGCGTACTCGGGTGTCTGGAGCTGTCCTGGGAGCAGTGTCTGTTCGTAGGTGAATACCGAGGTCGCGAGCCCTTCGAGTCCGACGAAGGTGCGGAACCAGTTCGGGAAGGCGTCGCCGAACGGCGCCCACCAGATTGTCTGGTCGGCCTGGGACGCGAGCGCGGCGAGGCGTGTGATGTGGACGTCGTCGGCGCCATAGAGCTTGAGTAGGTGAGTTACCTCGTCAGGTTGTTGCTGATTACGGCCCGATTCGAGGTAGTTGATCTTTGTCTGGGTGCAGCCGAGGTGTTCGCTGGCCTGGCGCTGTGACATGCGGGCTCGTTCCCGAGCGTCGCGTAACTCCCGGCCGATGAGGAACCGCAGGGCATTCGGATCTGACCGGTCCCATCCTGGCGTCGTCATCGCGGCCTCCATTCATCGATCGTGCGTTAGCACCCTATCCCGCCTCTCAGGGTGGATCGCCCCATCCCTTGCGGCTGGTATATATACCAGCTACATTACTCTCAATGTCGTGGCATGAGTAACACATCAATACCGCGCACTCAGCGAGTGTTCGAGTGATCTCAGGAGTGATCAGCCATGCAACTTGTAACTGGAGCCGATACTGACCGGCTGTCCGCGTGGTATGTCGGGCAACAGTCGTGGACGTTGCCGTGGATGCAGGGCAGGACGGTGGACACCCTGGCCGCGAATGCGGCTGTTCATGCGGGTGAGGCACTACAGGCTGCGCCTCCACCCGGCGATCCCCGCTGGAGAGATATCCGCTTCGGTGCTGACGCGCTGGGGCTGACCGTCCATGAACTCGCGGTTGTACTGGGTGTCACCTGCACCATTCCTGATCTCCCACCGCGTCGTGCGCGGATCTGGCTACCGGGCGAGCGGAGGTGAGCGCGGGTGTTGTCGAACGCGGACCGAGAACCGTCGTTGATGTACGGGTACCTGCGCAAGGAACTGCTCGGTGACCACCAGAGCGATGTCGAACATCGACTGCGGGATCTGGCTGGGCTGAACGGGTTCAATATCGCGGCCCTCTTCTGCGAGACGGGCGCGGGGACCGGTGCGTTGTGGCAGTTGATGCGGGCCATCGAATCGACCGGTGCCCGCGATGTCGCCGTTCCGTCCGAAGCGCATTTGACTGCGGGCCGTAGTCAGCAGCGGACGAAGTTCCTCCACGATCTCGATGCCGTCGACGGCTTGCGTGTGTGGTGTTTGGACCTGAGCAACCGGTCGGTTGTGCTGAGCGGATTTCGCCGCAGCGTCGTCCTGCCGCGTGAGCGCACGTTGGCTCGACTCCTGCTGCGGACCGGTTCGGTGACTGTAGTGGAGGAGGCCCGCATGGACATCCTCAATACCCTGTCGAGAGCCAGGCTGCGGCACATGGTCGACGACGTCGAACACTTCGTGCTATCTGCTCTGTCCGACTTCATACCCGCAGACAGCGGCGGCAATCCGCCGATCTTCGCCGATCTCACAGCCACGCTGCCGAATCTGACCGAGTCGATCGTTCTGACGGTGTGGCTGTTGCTTCGGGGCCCGGCGTTGGAGGTGCAGGTTCTTCGGTCGCCGATGCTTTCTCTCGAACCGATCGGTCCCGACGTACTTGGCCCGGCAGCGGCTGGCCGACGCTCGCTACGCGGGGGCGCCCGAATCTCTTGGATCCGGCTGCCGATCGAGCCTGGTCAGTCACCGCTGGCGGCGGGGCGAGCATCATGAGGCGGGCATTGGGGATCGTCCGTCGCGATATCGCGGGGGTGGCGGCCGAAACGGTGGCTGCGGGGATCAGGGCGCTGGCGCGCGTGCACCGCATCCAGCTGGACGAGATCGTGTTTCGCGACTCCAGCGAAGGCTTGGTCCGGCTGCTCGCGAATCTGCCCGACTCGGTCGATTTGGTGATGATTCCGTCGGAAGCCCACTTGGGCGCGTGGATTCCCGCCGCCCGGCGCACAGCTGAGGTGTGGTCGGTCGATCGGGGCGTGTGCTGGCCCCAGGGTGAAGGCAGGACGCGGTTGATATCGCGCCCCGATCGCCTGCGGGAGATCCGATGACATCTCTCGCGGGCCACACGGAGTATCCGCTATCGGTCGACTTGGTCCGCCTCGTTCGCGAGGCCGGTTGCGACACATCGGAATCCGGTGTCGTCGTCGAGCATCGAATGCGCGGCGTCGTTGAATGCCGACGGTTCGCCTCGGTCGAAGGGGCTGGTGAAGGCACTGCCTTTGAGTTCGTACCGGCCGCTGGTGGTTTCGGTGGCGGTCCATTCCCAGGTGTTGTCGACGAGGTCGTATACACCGAATGGACTGACACCGCTGGCGTAGGTCGCGACAGGGGTTGTCGTGCCAGGGCCGGAACCGCGAATATTGCATTTGGCTGGGGTCGGTTGGTTTCCCCAGGGCCAGACGTTGCCGCGGGTACCTCGAGCAGCTTTCTCCCACTGCTGGCTGGTCGGCAGGGACTTCTGGGCCCATCGGGCATAGGTGGCGGCGTCGTCCCGGCTCACCCAGACCACCGGGTGATCGGCGATCTCACGGGCCGGAGCCGGACCGCCCCAGTGGTGGGGTGCGGAATACCCTTGGGCCGCCACAAATCTCGCGTAATCCGCGTTGGTGGTCGGGAAGACATCGATCCAGTACCCAGCCACCCATACGGGTTGGTCCTGTGGCCCCGCGAGGTAGATCCCTTCGGGAATCCAGGTCATGAGCTTGCCGTCAGCGGGATGGCGGGTGTCGGTGCGTTGCTCAGGTACGTCGGTATCGCGGGCGTCGCTGAGGACGGCCGGGGATATCGCTTCGACGAACCGGGTCAGTTCGTCGCTGCCCAGCCGCGCCAGGATGGTGTCGAGTGCTGCTTGGTTGACCGGGCGGGGGCGGATGTTCTTGCCGCCGGCCTCCCAGCGGGAGATCAGCCGAGGATTGACGCCGATGTGTGCGGCGAATTCGGTGATACTCATTCGCCGTGCGTCTCGCAGTGCGCGCGCTTCGGCGCCGGTCCAGCTGCGGACCACGATGCCCATCGCCTGTGTGCTCCCTTCCCCGAGCGGTGGGTTCCGAGCCTAGTCACAATAGTGGCGCAAAGCAGGTCAGATGCGTTGCGGGGGAATGGATTCGTACTCTGTCCGGAGCCTGGCGATCATCTCATGGTCGACGGGCAGGTCGACGTTGTCGATGCGGGCGATGGCGCGAACGCCGACCGCTGCGTTGGTCGCGACCGCGCCGTCGACATGCGGCAGTTCGGCCAGCGTGATGGGTTTGACGACGACGTCCTCATCGAGGGTCTGGCTGAGCAGGCGCATCGTGATGCCGGGAAGTACCTCGGCCTGCGGCCAGATCAGCTGGCCATCGGAGATCACACCGATATTGGAGGTCGCGATCTCGGTGATGGTCCCATCGGCCAGGGTGAACAGGACGTCATCAGCGCCATCGCGTTGCGCGAGGCGACGCTGGTAGAGACTGCCGAACAACCCGACATGCTTGGTTTTGGGCAGGTCGCGGGTGTAGACGGCCGACCGCAAAGTCAGCGGGGCCTGCGGGACGGCGGGAGCCTCCCGCGAGGTGACGAGGATCTGCGGGTCGGCGTCGGCTCCAGGTTTGCCGAGCCCGAGGTGCGGGTCGAACACAGTGACGCGAACAACCACCGGAGACGCCGTGTCCGGCAGCGCGTGACGGATGAGTTCGCGTACCCGGTCGGGGTCGAGCTCGGTGTCGAACACGGTGCGGCAGTCGCGGATGAGTCGGTCCATGTGCTGGCTGAGTCCGCGAACAGCGTGGTTCTCGACCCGCATGGACGTGAAGTGCCCGTACCCGACCAAACCCAATGCAGCGAGATCGGACTCGGTGATCGGCGACCCGTTGAGTTCCATGGGGCCAGTCTGTCATCGACCGGCCTGCCTGGAAGCAGCGCTGGGTGCTCAACGTCAGCGAAACGTCAGTGCAACGCCGTGAAGCGACAGTTCCGGCCAAGCGCCCGCACACCGATTCTGAGGTTCATGGAAACCACCGAGGGCAGGGCCGGGTTCGGTGCCCGGCCAGGCCGCTCGATACATGCGCAAGGGGTTCAGTGATGACCGACGATCTGCCGCAGCGTAATCCAGGAGCGACGTTGCCCACGCATTTCGAGCGGCTGGGCGAGGCGCTGGCAACGGTCATCGTCGCCCGAGACGAGTCCGGCGGCCCGCTAGCGCGGTCGTTCTCGTGCGACGAGGCGACGATGCGACGGGTCGCTGAGCAATTACCGCTATGGACCGGCGACCCTGCGGCCGATTGATCCGCCATGGAGCGCCGCCTGGTCGTTGACTTCGACATCCCGGGAGTGCCGGTACAGCACTACCGAGCAGAGCGGTGTGCCGCAGAGGCATTCGCCGCCGAAGCAACACGACAGGGACTGGCGCGTGTGACGGTCGACGATCTGGCGACCGACGAGATGAAACAACTTCCGTACCAGCGGCTTTTCCTACCCAGCAGAAGGGACGACCACACTGATGGACTCGATACGAGCACCGATGCGGCCTGGCATGCGGCCGATGGACCGCATGCCCGCCATTATCTGCACTGATGTCGGGCACGACCCGGACGATTTGCTGGCGCTCATCCTCGCTGCGGCGGCGCTGCCGCTGCGGCTGGTGGTGACCAGTGACGAATTCGGCGGCGGTCAACGCGCAAGGCTGGCGCGGTTCCTGCTGAACTTGTGCGGGCGAACCGGGGTCGTGGTGGTCGCCGGCGCGGAAATCGAGGGCGCGCAAGCGCGATGGGTGTGCGACGGTCTGGTGCCCGCCGGATTCCCGCCAGTCTCGGCGCCGGTGACCGGGTCGGTAATCGACGCCGTGCGCGCGGTGCTGGGCGAGACCGGGCGTGCGGCGTGGATCGGTCAGGGACCGATGAGCAACCTGGCCCACCTCTACGCCGACGCACCGGGGTTGGCGCGGCGGCTGACGATCATGCAGATGGGCGGCGGCTTCGCCCATCTGTACAGACGGCCCGATCGTGCCTCGCACAACCTGCGCATGGACCCCGCAAGCGCCCGGACGGTGCTGACCGCGCCCGATCTGGACGTAGCCTTGGTGACCTCCGATGTCACCTTCACCCCCGAGACCGCGATCGACGCGGACAGCGAGGTGTATCAGCTGCTCGCGGCGGCCAACGCGCCGAAGTGGGCGAAACTCGTCGCTGCGGGCTACGACCGATGGTTCGCCGGGGAACGTTCCGCGTCGATGGCGGCCGACCCGCTGACCGTGACCGCTGCGGCCGGGATGGGCTTCGTCGAGTTCGCCACCCATCACGTGACGGTGGCGCCGGACGCGCGCATGTACGACAACCCCGACGGTGTGGCCCTGTCCATGTCGGTGGCGGCGGACTATGCGGCGTTTCGGGCGTGGGTCACCACGGTGGTGCAGCATGCTCTCGAGGTCGGGATGCGATACGACCCCGCCTTGATCGGGCATAAGCCGGGGAACACCCGACCCGTGGCCACCGGGCACGCCATGCCGATCGGTACCCGGTAATGGCCGACAGCCTGGTGCGAGGGCACCTGAACCCGGCCACCTTGACACACACCCAATCCAATATCGGCGACTGCTTCGCCGACCCCGGCGCACTGACCTACGGCCAGGCCCTGCATGCCCAGACGCTGCACCAGTACTGCTCACCGAGCTGCGGTGTCCGCAACCGAATCGATGAACAGCTCGGGACTGCGGCCAGTGAAATCGGAGAGGCGAGCTCAGATGACTAGTCCCCGTCGCGCAGACAATGAGGCGATCGTGCTCGAT
This sequence comes from Nocardia gipuzkoensis, assembly GCF_021183645.1. Taxonomy (NCBI): domain Bacteria; kingdom Bacillati; phylum Actinomycetota; class Actinomycetes; order Mycobacteriales; family Nocardiaceae; genus Nocardia; species Nocardia gipuzkoensis. The sequence continues at coordinate 4,771,224 of NZ_CP089225.1, forward strand.
CCGTCTCAGGCACACAGCGGACGCATTCACGACGTCCTGTTGGGTGCGGGCAAAGACGCCTATCTGGTGGACCTCGAGGCCGGTCACAAGCTGATCACCCACTCCCGCGCCTTTCTGGTCGCGGCCCGCGCGACACGTTTGTGGCTGCTGCGGGCCGTGCGGTACCTGGCAAGTGAACAGCTGGTACGGCAGTTCGTCGAACTCGGCAGCGGCTACCCATGCTCGCCGAACCTGCACGAGGTAGCCCGCAACTGCGCGCCGACCGCACGCATGGTCTACGTCGATCACGACCCGGTGGTCGCCGCCCACGGCCGAGTATTTCTCGCCGACGAACAAACTGAATTCGTCCACGCCGATCTGAGCGACACCGACGCCCTCGTCACCGAGATCACCGCTGCCATGGATCCGAGCGAGCCGATCGCGGTGTGTCTGTCGTTCGTCGCCGAATTCCTGCCCGACCCGGGCATGGTCGTGGACGCGGTCACGACCATGCTGCCGAGCGGCTCGTTCCTGGCACTCAGCCATATCACACGTGACGCTGATCCCGGCCCCGTCGACCGCGCGGCCGATATCTACACCGGATTCGGCATCGAATTCCGTTCTCGCAGTCGCGACGAGGTCGCGGCACTGCTGGCCGGCTATGACCTCGTCGAACCTGGGCTGGTTGCGCCACACCGTTGGTGGTCACCCCACGACGTCGACCAGCGTCGTGCCCGCAACCTCGGCTGGGAGCCGCCGCAGGCCGACGACCTGTGTTGCCGCGCCGCCGTCGGGCGACTGCGATGACGAGGTGAGCCCCGGCGAACGCCAACCCAAATGAGCATCAAATGTGCTGATGGACAAGGAGATCCGTAACCATGATCGAGGCGGGGAGACAGATGAACGAATCCGGCGCGGATCGCGTCGCGAAGTTGTCCGAAGCCCTGGAACGCACCGATCTGGACAAGGTCCGGTCGTGGGGCCAGATGGTAGCCAGCCGACTACGGCGCGGCGGGCGAGTGCTAGCCGTCGGAAATGGTGGAAGCGCCGCGCAGGCGCAGCACCTGGTTGCTGAGTTGGTGGGCCGGTTCGAGACGGAGCGCAACCCACTCGCTGCGCTCGCGCTCACCACTGACTCCGCGGTGGTGACTGCGATCGGCAACGACTACGGCTTCGACCAGTTGTATGCCCGGCAGGTCCGTGCACACGGTCGGGAGGGCGATGTGTTGATCGCGATTTCCACTTCCGGGTGCAGCACGAACGTGATCGCTGCCGCCACAGAGGCGAACGAGCTAGGGATGCTCACCTTCGCCTTGACCGGTCCCGCTGACAGCGTATTGGCGCGAGTATGCGACGAGGTGGTGTCAGTCGATTCGTCGGCGACCTCAACCATTCAAGAATGCCACCTTCTGATCGCGCACGAACTGTGTGCGGCGGTCGATGCGGCTTTGGCATCCGCCCCGTCGACGTCGCAGCCGACCGAAGCAGAGACCGCCGAGTCCGTCCCGCCGCCGACGGTTGAGCACGCTCGGCGCCTGGTGATTGTCGGTGACGTGCTGGCCGACTGTGACTGGTGCGGTGAGGTCACGCGGGTATCGCCGGAAGCGCCAGTGCCGGTGCTCAGCGCGGTGTCACGGCAGTGGCGACCAGGCGGGGCAGGCTTGGCCGCGATCCTTGCCGCCCACGATGGCTGCGAGGTCACGCTGGTGACCGCGATCGGCGCCGACGAGCCCGGCCTGCGGATTCTCAGCGACCTCACCGAGGCGGGGGTGTCGGTGATCGATCTGGGCATCGAGGCGCCGACCCCGGTGAAGATCCGGATGCGGGCACGCGGACAGACCCTGGTCATGGTCGACGACTCCGATCCGGCGGTGCCGGTGGGCGATCCGCCCCCAGAGGTCGCGCACGCCCTTGTCGAGGCACAAGGCGTACTCGTCGCCGACTACGGGCGCGGGGTAGCCGCCCAACCACGACTGCGAGTACTGCTGGCCACCGTGGCGCGGCGTGTGCCGGTGGTGTGGGATCCCCATCGTCACGGCCCGGCACCGACCGACGGGGTGAGCGTCATCGTCCCGAATGCGGAGGAAGCCGATCTGCTCACCGCCGAGGACGGAGCGGCCGGCGACCTCGACAGCGATGTCCGCCGGGCGCGCAGCCTTCGATCACGATGGCGATGCCAGTACGCGGTGGTCACCCGAGGCGCCGATGGCGCTGTCCTGGTCGGCGCCGACACCGATCCCGCGCACGTATTCCCGGCCCCACGCCGGGAGCAAGGCGATACCTGCGGGGCGGGTGATCGGTTCGCCGTGAGGCTGCTCGGTGAACTGATCGGTAATCGCACAATGTCGACAGCTGTGCAACGCGCCGTCACAGCGGCGGCCGACTACGTCGCCGGGCAACGCGCTACGGCGGGCAACCACCCGCGACCGGATGGCGCGGGTGACGGGTTCGCTGTGGCCGATCGGGTGCACGCAGCCGGTGGCCGGGTGGTGGCCACCGGCGGCTGTTTCGATGTGCTGCACGACGGGCACCGACAGCTGCTGGAGGCCGCTCGCGCCATGGGCGACTGCTTGATCGTGCTGCTCAACAGCGACGCGTCGGTGGCCAATTTGAAGGGACCGAACCGGCCGCTGGTACCGCAAGCGCAGCGGGCGGCGATGCTGACAGCATTCTCCTTCGTCGACGCGGTGCTGGTGTTCGACGAGGACACCCCGGCTGCGCTGTTGGAAAGGTTGCGTCCGCATGTGTGGGTCAAAGGCGGCGACTACGGAGCGACCGAACTACCCGAAACGGCCGTGGTGCAACGTCATGGCGGCCAAGTTGTCGTCGGCCCGTACCTGGAAGGGGTGTCGACGAGCGAGCTGATCGAACGCGCTGTCGCCGGGCGGGTGATGCAGCCATGACCCGCTCCGTGCTGGTCACCGGGACGGCCGGGTTCATCGGCGGGCATGTTGCCACCGGTCTGCATGCGGCCGGGTGGACGGTGACCGGAGTCGACCAGAATCCCGCGGCTACGGCGTGGCCGTGGGAATCGATCACCGTGGACGCTGCCGACCCAGCTGTGCTGGCTCGGATCGCTGGAGGGGAGTTCGCGGTGGTCGTGCACCAGGCAGCGGTCAGCGACACCCTCGCCGCAGATGACGAGCGGTTGCGGTGGGCCAACGCCACGGTGCCGCTGCGGCTGGCTCGCGCATGCACCGACTCCGGGACACGACTGGTGTATGCCTCCTCGGGCAGCGTGTACGGCGTGGTGCCGCACGGGGCGTCGTCCCGCGAATCCGACACCGAGGATCGTGGGCGCTGCTCGGGCCCCCTGAATTGTTACGCGAAATCCAAACTCGTCCTGGATCAGTCGATGCTGCGCCGCGCGGCGGTGTTCGGCCTGGATTGCGTGGGGTTGCGCTACACGAACGTCTTCGGTCCCGGCGAGGAATCCAAAAGCTCGATGGCCTCGATTCTGTGGCAGATCGTCACGGCCGTGGCGGCGCGGCGGCCGGTCCGGTTGTTCGACGACACCTTGACCGCCGCGCGGGACTACCTGCCGGTGCAGGTGCTGGTGTCGACGCTGGTGCGGCTGCTCGATACCCCGCAGGTCGCAGGCGTCTACAACCTCGGTTCCGGGACCGCGATCCGGTTCGAGACCTTGCTGGGCTGGTGTACGGAGTGGGCGGGCGCACCGGTGCCGCTGGTGGGGGTGCCGAACCCGATCCGTGACCGCTACCAGTACTGGACGTGCGCCGATATGCGGCGACTGCGCGCCGCGTTGCCTGGCCTGGAGCCGGTGGACACCGAGGTGATCCACCGGTACGCCCGCGACCTGTTCGACCACGCCCGCGCCGAAACCTTCGGCGTCGGCGAGCTTGTGAAGTCCCTGTGATCGGAGGAAACGCAATGTCTACCAGCACAACCGGCGTGCTCGCTGGCGAGAAGGCGCTACGCCACCGGCTCACGGCCTTGTCGCGGTCGCTGCGCGAGGTGACCGCGGTCGAGCACCTCCAAGAGCCGCGGTACATCAGCTACGACACCGTCCGCGATGCCGACGGCACCACCTACGGCCGCAAGAAGGCGATCCTGATGTCGGGCGGCTGTTCGGTGCCGACCTGCACCATGTGTCCGTTCACCAACTACAACAACTTCGGCCTGCACGGCGCGAACCCCCGGGGCTTGCGCGAGCAGGTCGCCACGCTGCTGGCACGCACCGATGACGAGCCGGACTACGACATGCTCGCCCTCTACAACGACGGGTCGTTCTTCGCCCGCCGCGAGGTACCGGCCGAGGTCCAGCTCGATATCGCCCGCCGCGTCGCGGTCACTGGTGTGCGCCGCCTGGTCGTCGAAAGCCTGCCCCAATTCCTCACGCCCGAGACCCTGGCACCTTTCGTCGAGGCCCTCGGCGATGTCGAGCTCGAGGTGGGAATCGGGTTGCAATCGGCCGACCGGCTGGTCCGCGAAACCCTGGTCAACACCCGAATCACCCGTGAGTCGTTCGAAGACGCGGTGGCGTTGATGCAGGCACACCACGTAATTCCCAAGGTGTACCTGATGATCAAGCCCCCGTTCCTCACCGACGGCGAGGCCATCACCGACGTGATCTCCTCCACCGAGTACGTGGCCTCGCTCGGCATCGGCGGAGTCACCGTGTGCCCGACGAGGCTGGCACCGAACACCGTGGCGTGGTGGCTCTACCAACGCGGGCACTACCAGGCGCCGAACCTGTGGACCGTCGTCGACGCCGTGCGCGGCGCGCACGCCAAAGCGGCGGTGCGGGTGGCCTGTATCAACATGCGCGGCACAGACTTCGACTCGGTGTACCCGGACTCCTGCGAGCGCTGCGCGAACGGCATCGTCGACGGGCTGGTGTCCTACAGCGTCACCGGTGACCTCGCCGATTTGCCCGTCACCTGCGACTGCCGGCCTGACATACGAGCGGTCGACCTCGACCATGACGCGATCCTTGCCCGCACCGCGGCATCCCTCGACGTCGGCGAGGCCACCCCGTGAAACCGCCACCTACCATCGCCGAACCACCACCAGGGTCGCACCTGCCGCAGATTCTGGCTGCTGCGCACGCTCGGCATGGCCCCGTCTTTGGTGTCGGCTCAACGACGGGGCCGCCGACGGTGTTCTGCATCGGGCCGGACTCGGTGCGGGAGATGTTCGACCAGGAACGCGCAGGCACGCTGAGGGTGTACAACACTGCGGCGGTGCAGGCGCTGTTCCGCAGAGCGGTGTTCACCCTCCACGGTGCCGAACACCTGCGGGCGCGCAGTTTCCTGTCGACCGGGTTGCGCCACGGTGCGGTCACCGCCTACCTGCCGACAATCGGCGCTATTGCGCACCGCCATGTCGCCCAATGGGCCACCCTGCCGACCATCGAGCTCTATCAGGCGGCGCGCGACTACACGATGGCAGTGTGCCTGGCCGCGATCATCGGCCTGGCCGTCGACGACCCCATCGCACAGCGGGTGCCGGACCTGTTCGACCGATTCGTCGCCGGAACCGAACTCCCACCGACCCGCACGACCGGCAGCGACCCGGCATACGCCGCCGCACTCGCCGCCGCCGAGGAACTGCGCGCCCTGCTCGAATCGCCCGCAGTGCGCATAGAGGGCAGGGCCGAGTCGGTGACCTCGAAGCTGGTCGCCGCCGGTCACGCCCCGGGCGGAAGCTTGGCTGATCATCTGCTGGCCCTGCTGATCGCCGCGCGAGAAACCACCGCCAGCCTGGTTACCTGGTTGCTGGTCGAGTGCGCGCTCGACGACCAGCTCGCCACCGCGCTCACCGCTGAAGCCCGCAGTCTGGTCGAGAACCCGTTGCAGGTGCTCCAGCACGGCGCTATCCCGCAGTTGCGGCACGTGCTGACCGAGTGCACCCGAGTCCATACACCCAACACGATCGCGACCCGGCGGGCCACTACGCCGGTGACGCTCGGCGGCTATCTGGTCCCAGCAGGCTGGCACGTCGCCTACAGCGCTCCCGTCACCCACCTTCTACCGCAGGAATATCCGGACCCGGAAGCGTTTTGCCCGCAACGCTTTCGCAGTGCCGAGGGCAGGCGCCGCGCCGCGGGGCTGCTCGCGTTCGGACGCGGCCCGCACGCCTGTGCAGGTCGCGGGTTCGCCGAGGCCACGACACTGTTGCTGGCGGCGGCTGTGCTGGCCGAACACTGGATCGACCTGCCGGCCCGACGACCAGAGGTCGGCCGATTCCAGCCGGTCCGGGCGCCAGCGGGGCCGGTCGAAGCCCGCATACGCACAAGGGAGGTGGCTGGCCGGTGAACATCGACGACATCGTCGACCGGCTCGCCCGGTTCGAAACCGCGACAGCAGCCCGGCTTCATCTGATCGCCAGCGAGAACCAGATGCCCGCCGACGCCCGGCTGCCGTATGTGAGCGCTGCCGCCGTCCGCTACTGCTTCGGCAGCGCCGAGGACACGCACTGGGCGTGGCCTGGACGCGACGAACTCGCCGAGCTGGAATCGGTAGCGGCCCACGCCATCGGAGAACTCCTCGGCGCCCAGCATGTGAACACCAAACCCGTCTCGGGATTGTCGGCGATGACGGTGGCGCTCTCGGCGCTGGCCGGGCCGGCACACACCGTGCTCAGCCTCGCCGAAGCCGATGGCGGTCACGGCTCGACACAGTTCGTCGCACACAGGTTCGGGTTGAACTGGCAGCCCCTGCCCGTCGACCCAGCCACTATGGGCGTCGACCTCGAGCTGCTGGCCTCCCAGGCCCGCCGGACCAGCGGGCCCGTGCTGGTGTACCTCGACTCGTTCATGGCGTTGTTCCCCCATGACATCGCCGGCATCCGGGCCGCGGTCGGCGAGGACGCGGTGATCCATTACGACGGCTCGCACACCCTCGGCCTGATCGCGGGCGGCGCGTTCCAGAACCCCCTAACCGAAGGCGCCGACAGCCTCGGTGGCAGCGTCCACAAGACCTGGCCCGGTCCGGTCGGCAAGGGCATCGTGGCCACCAACGATCCGAACCTCGCCCACCAGATCGACACCCACGCCGCCGGATGGATATCGCACCATCACCCCGCCGACGTCGCCGCGCTGGCGATCTCGACGGCATGGATGACCGCCCATGCCACCCACTACGCGACCGCGACCGTCACCCACGCCCGCCGCCTGGCTTACGCCCTCGCTGCAGAGGGGTTCACCGTGTGCGCGGCCGACCACGGATACACCCGATCACACCAGGTGTGGATCGACATCGCTCCCACGTGCCCGGCTGATACTGCCTCACGGCTGCTGTATGAGGCCAGGATCGTCGTCAACGCCATCCCGTTGCCCTACCTGCCCGAGCCCGGCCTGCGGCTGGGAGCACAGGAACTGACCTTCGCCGGTCTCGACGCCGCGGGTTTCGACGAACTCGCCGCGCTCATGGCGCGCGTACTCATCCACCGCGATCACCCTGAACAGGTCGCCCGCAACGTCGCAGACCTGCGCATCCGCTACGGCATCGGCGACGCCGCTGCGGCCGACCATACGGCGCAGGAGGTGCTGCGCCGAGCGTGGCGGCAGGAAGAGAGGACTTCATGAACGCCACTGATCTGCCACTGACCACCAGCGACTTCTTCTGGCGACCCGACTGTCGTCATTTCATCGGCGGCCTGCCGTGCAAGCACTGGCGTCCTTGCCCAGGGTGCACACTGTATGACCCGGTGACCCACCGCATCCTGATCGTGATGCTCAAACGGATGGGCGACATGCTCATCGCCTCCCCACTACCGGCCCGCATCAAAGCCGAACACCCCGGCGCACACATCACCTGGCTCGTCGGCGCCGAATCCGCCCCCATCGTGGAGATGATCCCGCACGTCGACCGCGTCCTGACCTGGGAGACCGAGACCGCCCACACAGTGCTCGCCGAACACTACGACGCCGTCTACAGCTTCGAACGCCACCCCGCCGTGGCCGGGCTCGTGCCCCGGATCAGCGCCGAGCACCACGCCGGCCTCGCCTACGGCGGCGAGAACAACAGCCTCTATCCGATCGGCACAGCGGCCCGGCACTTCTTCGCCATGAACACCTGGAACGACTTCCGCACCAGCGGAAACAGTAAGACGTGGACCGAGCTGTACTTCGAGGTCGCCGGCTACATCTACACCGGCGAGCCCTACCAGCTGTCGGTGCCGGACGCGGCCAAAGCCCGCGTCGCCGCGCGGCTAGGTACCAGCGGCGGCTGGGTCTGCCTTAACGTCGGCGGCTCCAAGACGACCAAGCTGTGGCCCACCGGTCACTGGGCCGACCTCGGGCGGCGACTGCTCGGCGACGGGCACCGGCTGGTCATCACCGGCGGCCCCGCCGACGCCCGCACCTGCCACCAGCTGTTACGAGAACTGGACACCGGAGTGGGCCGAGTGCGTCACGACGCCATGACCCTGCAGGAATTCGCCGCGGTCCCGGACTTCTGCGACGCGATGGTGACCGGCGACAGCCTCGGATTCCACCTCGCCCTCGCCTACGACCTGCCGGTGGTGCTGCTCCTGGGCCCGAGCAACGGCGCCGAAGTCATCCCCAAACACGCCGACAATGTCACCGCGCTGCGGTCGACTCTGCCGTGCTCCCCGTGCGCACACCGGGTCACCTGCGGCGGGATCGGCGGCTGCATGGACACCATCACGGTCGCCGACGTCCATGGCGCGGTCCGCAACTCACTGTCCACAGCCGCCGTGCGGGAGGGCTGACCGCGTGGGATACGTGCTCGGGCTCGGCGGCCCCTACCATCACGACGCCTCCGCCTGCCTCGTCGCCGACGGCCAACCCGTCGCGTTCGCCGAAGAGGAACGGTTCTCCCGAATCAAGCATCACCGCGATTCCCGCTCGGCCGCCTCCTCGGCCGCATGGTGCCTGGCCCAGGCCGGAATCCGGTGCGGTGATATCGACGAGATCGCGGTGGCCTGGAACCCGTACTGGCCGAACCCCGCCGATGAGATCACCGACCCAGACCTAATCGCTGAACTCCTCGGACCGCTCGGCACCGGCCCGGAAAGACCACGTCGACTGACCATCGTCGGCCACCACCTCGCCCATGCCGCCAGCGCCTTCTACCCCGCAGGTGTCGCCGACGCCGCGGTCATCGTGGTCGACGGCTCCGGCGACGGTGTCTCCACCAGCATCCATCACGGAACCCGAGCCGGTCTGCGATGCCTGCGAACCTTCCCGTTCACACAATCACTGGGCTGGTTCTACCAATTCGCCACCGAACACGCCGGGCTCGGCGACTGGACCCACGCAGGCAAACTGATGGGCCTGGCCGCCTACGGAAAACCGACCATCGACCTGAACTTCCTGCACCCCACCCGCGACGGCTACCACCTCGACCTCACCCCCTACGGCCTCGCACCCGAGGCCGACCACACCGCCGGCTACACCGACCTCACCTACTACCGAGCCCTGCGCCACGCCTACCGCAAGGCATTCACCGACGCCGGAATCCCGCGCCAAGCACCAAGATCGGACGACGCCCACCAAAGCCTCGCCGCCGACCTCGCAGCATCGGCCCAATTCCTGCTGCAACGCTGCCTGATCAGCGTCGTCTCCACCGCTCTGGAGGAAACCGGCGCGACCGCGCTGTGTCTGGCCGGCGGTGTTGGGCTCAACTGCACCACCAACGGCATCCTCGCCCGCACCCCCGACACCGACACCTTGTTCGTGCAACCGGCCGCCGGTGATGCCGGATGCGCTCTCGGCGCAGCCCTGGAAGTCGCGCACCGCCGCGGTGACCACACAGTGCCCGGTCCTCGCCAAGCACACGCCTTCTTGGGTCCGGCCTACGACAACCACGCCATCGAGACCGCCCTGCACGATGCCGGCGCGAACTTCACCACCCCACCCGATATCGCCGCGACCGCCGCCCGCCTGATAGCCGAGGGCAAGGTCATCGGCTGGCACCAGGGCCGCGCCGAAGCCGGTCCACGGGCACTCGGTGCCCGCAGCATCCTCGCCGACCCCCGCACCACCAGACTGCGCGACCGCATCAACCGCGACATCAAACACCGCGAACTCTGGCGGCCCCTCGCACCGAGCATGCTCGACCCGACCGGCTGGACCACCACACCCGACGGCCCGGCAGAATTCATGATCGTCGCCCACGAGGCCACACCCCGAGCACGCCAACAGATCCCCGGCGTCGTCCACGCCGACGGCACACTGCGCCCACAACACGTCGACCCCGCACACCAACCGGAATACGCCCGACTCCTGCACGCCCTCGAAGCCGAGACCGGGATCGGCGTCGTATTGAACACCAGCTACAACGGCCCCGGCGAACCGATCGTCGACACCCCAGCCGACGCACTCGCCAGCGGCGCCCGACTCGGCCTGGACGCCCTCGTGATCGGCGACTACCTCGTCACCACACCACCATCGGCACCCACCCATCAACAGCACCGACCACCGAGAAAAGGATCATGACCAGCGTGACCGACACCGACTCGATTGCCCTCACAGACCGAGTCCGCGCCCGCTACGGCGACGCGGTACACATCGGCGCCGACTGCGACATCGCCGACGACGTCGACTTCGTCGTCGACACCGACGCCACCATCACCATCGGTGACCGTGTCAGCATTCGCCGCGGCACGACCCTGCAAGCCAACACCGGCGGACACATCACCATCGGCGACGACACCGCCCTCGGCGAGAACGTCGTCCTGTCCGCCATGACCCGCATCCACATCGGACGCGGCGCAGGAATCTCCAACATGGTCGACATCCACGACCACAACCACCGCGCCCGCACCCCCGACACCCTCACCCCGGGTGAGCCCATCACCCCGTGGGCCAGCGGATTCGACACCGCTCCAGTCACCATCGAGCCCGGCGCGATCGTCGCGAACAAAGTCTCGATCACCGCCGGCGTCACCATCGGCCAAAACGCCCGCATCGGCGCCAACGCCGTCGTCACCGCATCCGTGCCGCCGAACACCACCGCCGTCGGCGCGCCCGCCCGCGTCACCGCCCGCCACCCCGGACCCCTCGACCCCGAACACCCCCGACCCCAACTGCGGATCGGCTGGTTCGGAACATCCCTGATGGAACACTACGAAGCCCACAACCCCCGCCTCGCAGTCCAAGCCGATCTCCCCGAGATCGGCGAACAGATCACGGTCACCGAATGGCGCAAACGCGGCTACGTCCATGTCCTGACCACCGGATGGTCCACCCGCTACCCATGGATCACCTTCACCACCGACAACCACGGCGAAGGAGGAGCAACCAGCCGCGACGTCCTGACCAACCTCCGAGCCGCAGTCGACGCCGGCGGCCGATGGGACCTCGCCGTCCTCGGAGTCGGCCTCAACGACGTCTGGCGACACCACCAAGGCCGGATGAGCGAAGCAGTCGGCATCGGCGAATACGACACCAACATCCGCACCGCCCTCGGGCTCCTCAGCGCCTGCGCCCGCCGGATCGTCGTGATCGGTGAACCCCCGATCGGCTGGGACCCCACCATCGACGTCGCCGCCGCCAACGGCGATCTGACCGAATACAACCAGCGCGCCCGCCGCGCCGCCGCCGACCACGACGCGGTCTTCGTCGACATCTGGGACGACATCACCTATGTCGCCACCTGCTTCGGATGGTCACCCGCCACCCCCACGGCCCCAGCCGCCGAAGCACCCAGCGTGTGGGCCGACGGAGTGCACCTCTCCGAACAAGGCGACGAAACCGTTCGACACATCACCGACCAAGCCATCACCGCCCACCGAGTCCTCGATGGCCTGCTCACCCTCGACAGGCTCGACCGCGCGACCGCGGCTCGGGAATACGCCCAGTGACCCTCGCCCACCCGGCGATCAAGACCATCGCAGACGTTATGCGAAGTGCGGACCCTCCTCGCGTCGTCTTCTGCGATTGGCACGGAGTGCTGTGCCGGAAACCGTTCTGGCACAGCATTACCGACGATCCGGATCACTCCCTTTACGCTGTTCTGAATCGAGAACTGGACCGGCTGTTCACGACAGGCAATCGGGAGGGCCGCGAATGGATGTGCGGAAAGCGCAGCTCCCGCGACATCCTCACCAACCTCGCTGCCACGCACTCGGGCCTCGATGTTGACCAGCTCCTGACGCAACTCGCACACGACATCGCCCACATGCCCGTAAACCAGTCGCTTCTCCGAGCACTGCGTGACGCCCGGTACCACTCGACCGTTGTCCTGGCGACCGACAATATCGACGCGTTCACCAGCACCTTTCACGCCGTCACGTCCAGTCATAACGAACAACCATCAGGCACGGAGACGCTGAAAGAGGCTGCCGCCGTATTCGACGACATCATCAGCTCGAGCGACACCGGCGTACTGAAATCCGAAGACCCTGAAGCCTTCTTCGGCTCCTGGCTGACCACCGCAGGGCTCTCCTTCGGCGAGGCGCTTCTGATCGACGACCGCGCCGACAACTGCGCGGCATTCGAACGATGCGGCGGTGCCGCCATCGAATGGACCCGATATCGGCTGGAAGAGCTGTCCGCCTGAACGAGCCACCGTAGACCTGCTGCCAAATGCAAACCGGAGCGTTCAACCGAGCAGCAGCAAGAACACGAAGCATCAGAAGAGAGCCGACGACCGATGGCCGGTGGATTGATCGGCCACCGGTCGAAGCCCTCTGATTTCTGTGTGGCAGGCCAGCCCCTACTTCAGCGCTTGCAGGGCGGTATGTACCTCAGCGACCTCGTCGAGCAGCATGTCGAGACGGTCGAGCAGGTCCGCCCGCCGTTGATGGGTGCTCACAACAGGCAGTTCCGAAGCCTCGCTGGTGCCGACTTCGGAGCGGTCGAGCGGCTGGTCCGTCGCCGGGGTCGTGCCCTGGTCTTCTCCGAAGATTGTGCTGCATAGTTGGCGGACACGTTCTTCGTCGTTGCGGGAGAAGCGCCACGCTTCACCATCCGAGGTGGGTGTGCCACCGAGTTCGTCCGCCGCGTCGTGGAAACGGCGGTCGTATGGTGCCTCGACTTCGACCTCGGACCCGACCGAGATGATTACACTTTGCATTGCGGAGCCCTTTCTCCGTACCTGCCCCGGTCTGGTGTTGGCCCACCAGCCGGGGCGTCTCAATTCTGGCGGATACGACGCTATATGTGCGCCCGGAGACCATCAATAGGTAATTCAGCGAAAAGATTTCCACAGCAATATTTTTCGCGAGTCCATCGGAAAACAATTTAGGGATTGGTCCTACACTTGGCGGTTACTCAGCTACCTGCGGATATGAATTCTTCGACGCATGGTGGTTCAGTTCGTGCCGTCGGCAGCCAAGGCGGCGCGGATGAGGCCGGCGAGTTCGACTGCCTGCTCCAGAGACCAGGACAGTATTCCGTTTTCCGCCATCAGGGCATGGAATTGCTGTTCGCGGTAGGGCACTCCAGGTGGTAGGGCGGCAACGTGCCAGTGGAGGTGAGCGTTGCCCTGTTGGCTGCCGAGACTGGCGATATATAGCCGTTCGGTGGGGACCACCGTTTGCAGTGCTCTCCCAACGCGGCGAACCATTCTCATCAGTCGCAGATATTCGTCTTCGTCCAGGTCGTCAACCACATGCTCATGGTGATGTTTCGGCGAAACGAGCACGTAGCCGGGCAGGGTCGGATACCGGGACAGGAACGCGATGTTCTCATCGTCCTCAGCAACGATCTGCTCAAGCTTCGAGTCGTGCTGTCCCGCGACGATGGCGCAGATGAAGCACGGTTTCGAGCGAACCCGCCGTTCATAGTCGTCGATGTCGAACGAGATGCGTTCCATGACAACGATTCTGCGCCGATCCTGCTCACGAAGGCGCCGGAACGGCACGATAATTACGCGGCGCGGTGCCGCCTGATCGGGGTGGTCGCGGTGAGCAGAAGGAGCTGAATCAATGATGTTCGACGACAAGTTGGGCGAGTTCCAGCAATGGCAGGCCAGCCCATGGGGCAGGCTGCGGTACACGGTGGCGATGGCGAACCTTGTCCGGCACCTGCCCGCCGAGCGAGGACTGGAGATCCTCGATGTCGGTGGTGGCAATGGTGTGGAAGCGGTTGAACTCGCTCGACGCGGACACCACGTCACCATCGCCGACCCCTCACCCCAGTCCCTCGCCGAAGCGAACACGATCGCCTCCGAGCGTGGCGTCCGCGACCACATCACCACATACCCGGCCGATATCGACTCCCTCGGCGCCACGCTGGGCACCGACGGCTTCGATGTCGTGCTACTGCATAACGTGCTTCAGTACCTTCCGGAGAGGGAACGCACCGCAACCATGCTGGCGGACCAGCTTCGGCCGGCTGGGGTGCTGTCGCTGATAGCACCCAACGCTGACACCGACCCACTGCTGAGTGCGGTGCGTGGCCTGGATCTGGACGAAGCACTGTGGCTGCTGGATAGCCCCACCCGGTACAGCGGCGCGTACGACACCAGAACTCACGCCTGCTATGCCGACCGGGTCGCGGCGGACCTGCGCACGGCGGAGCTGAGCGTTATCGGGAGGTACGGCATCCGCTGTGTCTGCGACCTCATCGTCGACGACTCCCGCAAGTCCGACCCGGATTTCTACAGCAAGCTCGAGCGGCTGGAACTCACCTTGTCCCACCGCGCTCCGTACACCCATACCGCACGGTTCTTCCACCTCATCGCAGCCCGCGCACAGTAGATGCTCCGCACGGCGTACGTCCCGAGGCGTTCGCCGAGCCTCTCGTCCGCACGATGCGCTGCGGAGAGCGTGGGAGGCTGGGGGCCGTGACCGAATCCTTCTCCTGTCCGATTGTCGCTACGGTAACGCCGTACCAACGTGGCGGTCACCTGGATCTTTCGGCGTTGAGCGACTATCTGGATCTGATTGGGGCTGCGGGTGTCGAGACGGTCCTGGTCAACGGAACCACCGGGGAATTCGCCAGTCTGACGGTGCGCGAGCGGATCCAGGTCGCCGAGCACTGCCGAAGCAGGTGGAGCGGTGTCCTGGTCGTGCACGTGGGTGCATGCGCGGTCGGTGATGCCGTGGAATTGGCGCGCCACGCCAGCGACTTCGCCGATGCGCTGGCGGTGATGAACCCGTTCTTCTTCGCCGAGGCTGCCGAAACCGGGATCGGGGCCTACTTCCGCGCAGTGTTGCCGCACTGCCTGCGCCCGACACTGCTGTACAACTTCCCACGCCACACCCAGGCACCAATCCCACCGCGGCTCGCCGCGCAGCTGGCCGGAGAGTTTCCGCAGCTGACCGGGATCAAAGACTCCGGGAAGGACCGCTCATTGACCTACGAGTATCAGCAGATCGGCCCCGACTTCCGGGTGTATCTCGGTGACGACCGGATCGGGGCCCGGATCGCGGAGATCGGGGCGGCCGGGGTGGTCACCGGCGCCGGAGGGCCGGTCGCGGAGCTGCCGGTAGCGGTCGCAGCGGCGGTGGCGGCCGGTGACATCGAGCGTGCCCAGGCCCGGCAACACGAATTCGACCGCTACACCGACGCCCGTAAACGACTACCCATCAGCGATGTCGCCTTCGCCAAAGCCGCGGTGTCGACCCGGCTGCCCGGGTTCCCGACCCTAGTCCGGCCACCGCTGACCTCAGCATCACCCGAACATGCGCGAGAGATCCACACGGTCATGAGATCGATACTTCCGCTACTCCACCGTGACAACCCGGCGTACTGATCAGAATCCGGTTCAGTTTTCGATCACGAGATCGCACACTGTGCGGGCCAGTTCCCGAACTCCGGAATCGAGAACACCGGACCGATACCCAGTCCAGTCCGCCAACTTGGGTGCGTCGCGGGCAGAACCCCGTGCGATCATCCGCTGTCGAACCTGTTCGGTGGGCGAGTCTATCCACACGGTCACGACCGGCAGGTCCGCCTCAGCTTCGGTGTGCTGTCGCATGAAAACTCCCAACGGAAGTCCTGCGGCGCCTGCCGCACGCATGGTCGACAGGAACGGTGCGTCCAGCACCACCGGGTGGTGGGTGGCCACGGTCAGGCCGGTACGGATGAGGCTGTCGTAGATGCCCGGCGCAACGACCTCGCGGTAGGTGTCGGAATCGCGATCGAACGGATCGCCGGTCAGCCGCGTCATTACCGACTCCTCCAACGCCGGTGCGAGTGTGTCCTTGTCCAACACGACCGCGCCCATCCCCGCGGCGAGCCACCGCGCGGCCGAGGACTTGCCTGATGCGGGGAATCCGCAAATCACCATCGCACCAGTGCTCCGGATCGGTGCCGCCGCCTGGTCGAGCTGCTCGCAGACCAGGGCGGCCAGGGACGTCGACTGCTGTTCTTTCATCACCGATGGACTCCATCACACTTGCTTGCGCTGGCGAATTCAAGCCGCGTGCTGGTCACGTTGCGGGAACCGGTGTGCGTGCGCGGTGGGCGCGAACACGGCATTTGCCGGAGCAGTACAGTGCTGGTCTGCCACCGCGGCGCTGTTTCAGTGGCGCCGCGCACCCCGGTGCGGCGCAGATCCCAAGACGGTTCGGGCGACCTTCGGCAAGGCCGGGCCGTTCGGCCGGCGTCGGCGGTAGGGTGTGGCAGCCGTCCCGGTGTACTGGCCACTGGCTTTCGGTGCGCCACAGCTGGCGGTGGGTGCCGTGGTCGTCGACCTCGTAGGGTTGATAGCCGAGCCGAGCCAGTTCGGCGGCGTCGAGTCCGCGTTCGCGATGGAAGGTGTTGATGGTCGAGGCGCCGATGGCGCTGCGAATCTGGAAGCAGGGGCGTCCAGGGTGCGCGCCGCAGCGTAGGCACGGCTGGTCCATTTCGCCGTAGAACCCGCGCCAAAGCTCGCCGGTCACAGGCATGCTTGTGGCGAGGGACGCGTGTGGTTCGGCTTCATCAGGATGAAGTGGAGTCACGCTCGCGGTGACGGGATCGACCCATTCCGCGCGAACCAGGAACGGGAACCGCCTGCGTAGCTGCTTCCATGCCCCGGATGGCCGAAAGGCGTCTGTCAGCGTTGCGTGCACGTAGTCCAGCGACCGCGTGGCGGCCGTGAGCTCGGTGAGGGTGCCTTCGACCCGGACCAGTCCAGACGGCATGAGTAGAGGGACTTCGGTGGTCGAGGTCAGCCCGTCTGCGCCGAGGTCGATCATGCAGACCGATTTCGGCGGGTCGAAATCGATGGGCCGCGGGCCGAAGTCGTAGACATAGGGCAGAGGCGAGCCCGAGTAGCGGACCGCGCGGGAGACCGCGTGCGGCCAGTGTAGGTCACCGAGCGCGACATAGTCGATTCCGGCGAACACCTCGACCGGGACCGTGTGACGGCTACCGACCCGCAACCGTTCCGGACCGCGTTCGGTGGGGTCGGCCACTGGAACATGACCGACCACCACCGAACGCGCTTCCGGACGGCCCGCCAGGTCCGCACGCACTCGCGTCATCGCGGTAAGCCAGCGATCGGCGTGCGACCGGCCCGCACCACAACCGAGCGCGGATCCAGTGAACTGCAGACATGGAACCCCGTACACCGCGACAGACCCGTGCTCGTCGTCGAACAACACCGGCCTGCCGATGCCGGCCACGCTGGTCACCAAGTGCAACCCGCCTGCGGCAGAGAACACTGCTCCGGCTCCCAGACGGATCGGTGAGTCATGGTTACCTGCTATTATCAGCAGCTGCGCGCCAGCAGCTCGGATCGCGGCGAACGCGTCCTGACACACAGCAACCTCGGCCTCAGATGGATCGGTTCTGTCGTATATATCGCCAGCGACGACCACGAGATCGACTTCCCACTCCTCTACGAGTGCTGGGATCTCCCCGACGAGTATGACCCGCTGAGCGGCCAGCAAGGGCATGCCACGCATCCGGAACCCGATATGCCAGTCGGACGTGTGCAGGATCCGCATGCGCGACAGGATATTCCGCGCCACTGACAACTCTCGCGGACCGGGGTCACAGTGCCCAGGGGTACCCGCAAGGAGTTCCAGCGGTGGGCCTTCGTGCGGCAGGCGCCGGCCGTTTCGCTGCTCCGATTACCAGCCGAAGTAGCTGCGGATGAGCAATTCGTCCGGGCGTGGCTCGGGTATATGGAGGTCTTTTGGCGCGCATCCGAGGAGTGGGTGGGCGTCTGCGGTGGGGTCGGTGGGGTGGTGGAACAGGATCAATTCGATCACTGTGTCGACGTAGGCGAGCGCCGTGGTCATCAAGGTGACCGCGAAGGTGGCCAAGTCGCCGACGGTCGTCGGTTCGGCCGACAGGACCGTGGTGCTGGCCTTCCAGACGCCGAGTTTGGCGACCTGTTGCTGGGTGAGTTTCACGTCGTCGAGCAGGTCGAGGTTTACGGCGATGGTGGTAGCGCTGCCGTATCCACGGCTCGGTACCGGCCCAGTCGGCAGTACGGCCTCATGGATGTAGTTGCGCAGTGTCGAGGTGATGTAGGCGTAGGTTCTGTATTCGACGATCCGGTCCACGATCTCACCGGCGGCGTATTTCTCGACGATGTGGCTGGTGATTAGGGGCAGAGAGTGCAGGCTCTTGGGTTCGTTCCTCTTCGGTCCCCGGCCGTCGTGCAGCCGTCTGAACAGTCGGCCGAATGTGTCGAATACTGCGGTCAGGTAGAGCAGTTCGCGGTCGAATGCCTCGCTGACCCGCTCGGTGGTATCGGCGGTAGGTGTGTGCGGCCCGTTGTGGGTCGACAGTGCGGCCAGCAACTCGTCGAGCGCGCGCAGCGCGCGCTGGGCCCGTGCCGAGATCGAGCCGAGGTCGGAGACGACATCGGTGTGCCTGCCCATCAGGGCGGCCACCATCAGGTGGCGAAGATGCGGGATGTGGCTCTCGATCCCGATGTGGTAGACCCCGCTGACCGATCCGGCGCGCAGATCGTCGTAGACGATGACGCCCGTTCGGTTGTACCGCAGGCTCAGGTTTCCCGTCATGCGCAGATAGTGACCGAATATCGGTAGCAGGTCGGGAGGGGTGATCATGGCGGCGATATCGTTGTCGGCGACTTCGGGTCGGCCCGCGGTCGGCGCCTCGGTCACCACAACGTCTAGCCCGAGTTTGAGGGCCACGGCCGCCAGCGCTGCGGCGCGGTAGCGGTCTTCCTCGGTGAGGTCGGATTCTGCCGACTGTAGGGCGTCGAGGTTGGCGTAGACGCCGAAGAACGGGCACCAGCCGCCGAAGGTCTGCTCGCCTGCGGTGTAGGTGGTCACCCAGACCTGCGACGCGTCGGCGATCTTTTCCAGTTCGCCGAAGCTGTGATAGTCCACGACATGCACGATCGCGCAATCGAGGCGCTGCCTCCACGGTTCGGTCAGATCGTCGTGTTGCTCGCCGAATACGAGGAACGCGGGCTCGATTTCCGGGCGCCGTCGCAGCACCGATACGAAGTCGGCGATATCGGGCGGCTCGGCCCCCAGGGTCGACAGATCCAGGCCGACTCGCAGCGGGCCGCGTCGCCGGGACGAGTGGATACAACGGCCGATGCTCGCCATGTGGTGCACGGACATACCTCATGAAGCGATGCTCCGGCGCGTCGTGGGGCAGTACCAGCCCCTCAGTGCCGGTCACGCCGAAAGTCTCTCCCGCCACGGCAGTCCGGCGCTACATCTGTTTCGATGACAGCGCCCGGTGTAGCGGGTCGGCCTGGTGGTGGTTCGGCCAGCCGCCTGTTCTGGTTTCTCGTCGGCGGTCGCCGTGCTCCGGCGGGGCCCGGCGGCCGTCGAACCAGCCGCGGACGGCGATGAATCGGAGCTGGCCGGGCCGTCCGCGTCTCATTCGATAAAGCCCGGCTCCATCGGCCGATGGCATCTCTACCCCAGGGGCTCATCGCCACGATCCGCCACCGACCGGTCATCCGGGCCGCAGTCTCGGAACACCTCTCCTTACGAGGCGATAGCGTAGCCACCGATTACACTCGCGCTCTCCCATGAGGATCCCGCGTGGGTATTCCGCGCCGACGAAGTGCCGTCAGGACGGTGGTGTGGTTGACGTCGAGATGGTTGCCGACCCGGGCGAGTGACCAGCCGAGCTTGTAGAGATGGATGGCGGTGTCGACCTGGTCGGGGGACAGCCCGCGGCGGCGCATCGGTACCTCGTGTCGGTGGAGGATATTGCTGACTGTGCGCCGTTCGATACCGAATCGGGCAGCCAGTTCATACACGGTTGCTCCGGCCTGGTAGCCGGTGATCAGCTCCGCGACTTCATCGGCGTCGAGTTGCCGTGCCCGCCGGGGTCTGATTCTCACCACAGGCGGTGGGGCCGATGTTGTGGGGTCGGGTAGCTTCTGGATCAGGTTTTCCAGGGCTTCCGCCTGCGTTTCAGGGCTTCTACCTGCGCTTTTAGGGTTGTAGTAAGGTCCCCCAAGGTCCACCTAAAATGGCAGGTCAGGACCGGTATTGCACCGATCCTGACCTGTTTTATTTGGCCCGACCCCACGAAAACCCCACGGTTTGGTATTTCGTTTCGGCTGTGGGCATCACCCGTGTAGGTTCTGCCGCCTACGAGTGACCTTGAGAAAGATGCTGGTTCGTGGTGGCTGTCGGTCAGTGTTGTTTGGATCGACCGGTTGGGCTTGCTTCGTCCGGCATGCAGCTTTGGTGGCGAAACGAATCCGTGCTCCTGTGGCCCGCGTACGCGGGGCAACGACGACTTAGCTGATCTGCTGCGTCCCAGTGTTGGACCATCCCCGCATGTGCGGGGCCGACAAACCCGGCGACCGGTCGACGCGCTCACCGACCGCACCGCCGACACGCTCGCGGCGTGGCCGCGTACCCATCCCGGAGTCGAGATCGTATGCCGAGATCGGGCCCGCGCTCAGAACTCTGTTCAGCATGAGTCGGCGTCTCGACAACCCGATCACCCGCGATACCGCGGCAAGTTCGTTGTGCGCGCTCAGCTTCCACTCGGCTGGTTCGGCAGTGAACGCGTCCTGCCGAACTCGGCGCCGTTCGTGCGCGGCTTATTCGGCTGAGCCGACTTCACGGCCGCTCATCGAGCGGCCGTGCCGCCTCCGCCTGACAGGCTGCTGATCGCGCAGACCAGCGCCACGAACGGGTCGGTGATACCACCACAGCTCCCTGCGACCGACACGGCCGGTGCGGGCGCCTGCGGTTCGAGCGGCAACGGCTCCGCGGCGGCCGCCCCAGCACCGGCCAGGGTTGCGGCACCGATCAGGGCGGCGGCAAATCCACGTACTGCGAACATTCGAACTCCTCGTGCATCGGGTAGACGGCCGAACCTAATCGGCAACCCCTTACCACGCATGACCCGAATTGTGTTGTCCTCGAATCAAGGGTGCAGAACTCAGTGATTGGTCGAAGCCAGGTCGTCGCGGGGCTCTGGGCACAGAGTCCGTGATTGACGCGGTGGCGTTCGACGCTGCCGAAACAAGGTTCCGCGCAGGCGCACTGATCGTCCTGCTGCATCTCGGTCCGCCCCAGCTCGTTCCGGCTGGGGCGGGCCTGTGCCGGTTCCGCACCCGCGCTCAGGCGGTCGCGACCGGAGCCGTCGCGCCGGTCTCGACGACCCGGCGACGCCGGCTCGGCACCATCAGGGTCGGGTGGTTGACGCTCCACACGGTGGCCTTGCAGATCAGCTCCTTCACGCGCGCGCCCTTGCGGCCCACGTCTACCTTCGAGGTCGGCTGATCCTCCTTGGTCACCTTCTGCACGACCGCATCGCGGCGGCCGAGGCTGATGCACTGGCTGTTGTAGCCGATCGGGGCATCGGGGACTGCCCGTCCGGTCAGCCGGGCGGCAATGGCGTCGGCACCCAGCCAGGCCATGGGAGTGGCGGTGGCGCAGCCCATGCGCAACGTCTTGCCTCCCACTCCCGCGGCGTGCGCGGCATCGCCGACGGCGTACACGTCCGGGTGCGAGACCGAGCGCTGGGTGGCGTCGACGACGATCCGCCCCGCCTCGGAGACGGTGAGCGTGCTGGCGGCCGCGATCGGGTGCACGGCGAATCCCGCTGTCCAGATGGTCATTTGCGCGAGGATGTCCGCGCCCGACCGGGTGGTCACACCATCTTCGGTGACGCGGGTGACGTCGGCGTGCTCGTGGACGGTGATACCGAAGCGTTCGAACGCGCCGCGCAGGTGGCTCTGCGCCTTCTCGTCGAGCCAGTCGCCGACACCGCCGCGCGCGGCCATGGCGACCTTCAGATCCGGGCGCGCCTCGGCGATCTCGGTGGCGATCTCGATGCTGGTCAGGCCGCCGCCCACGATCAGCACGGTTTCGTTCGCCCGCAGCTGGTTCAGGCGTTCCCGCAGCCGCAGCGCGGCCTGCTTGCTCGCCACCTGGTGGGCGTGCTCGACGACGCCGGGCACGCCGAAATCGGCGACGGTGCTGCCGAGGGCGTAGACGAGTACGTCGTAGGCGAGGGTTTCGGCCCCCTGCTCGCCGATCAGTTCGACGGTCTTGCGGTCCGCGTCGACCGAATCGACCCATGCGATGCGCACCTCGACGCCGGTGCCCGCGAATATCTTCCGCAGTGGGCGGACCGGCAGGTCCCGGCCGGCGGCGAGCTGGTGCAGGCGGATCCGTTCGACGAAGTCGGGATCGGCGTTGACCAGGGTGATCTCGACGTCGTCGCGGTGCAGTCGCTTGGCCAGGCGGCCGGCGGTGATGGCTCCGGCGTATCCGGCTCCGAGGACGACGATGCGGTGCTTCATGGTGTTGCTCCTGTCTCCGGTGGGTTCGGAACTTGAACCGGACAGCCACACGAATGCTGACAGGAGTCGACTGTGATGCGGGTCACCATAAATCGGGCAGGGGCGCTCCCGGTGCGTACGTGGCCCACTGGCGATTGGCGTGCGCCAGCTTGTCGGGGTTGACGTGGGCGTGCACGGCCGCGATGCCGTCGGCGGTCACCTCCAGCACCACGACGCCGACGATGCGATCCTCGGCCACCAGGACCAGTGCGGGCCTGCCATTGACGATCGCGGCGAACGGCGTGGGCTTGCCGCCGAGCTTGTCCCACTTGGCGCCCGTGGGTTTGATGGCGAGCCGCACGAACAGCGCGATGCGCTCGGCGCCGACGAGCGGCCTGTTCAAGGTGGCGAAGAAGGCGCCGCCGTCGCCGATGATGGCGGCGTCATCGGTGAGTAACCGCACCAGCTCGTCGGTCCGGCCGCTGACCGCCGCGGTCAGGAATTCCTCCACGATCCGGCGGGCGGCGGCCTCGTCCACCTCGATGCGCGCCCGTTCCACGGCCAAGTGCTGTTTGGCGCGGCGATAGACCTGCTGGCAATTGGATTCGGTGGTGTCGAGCAGGTCGGCTATCTCGTGGTGCGAGTAGCCGAAGGCCTCGCGCAGCACGTACACCACGCGCTCCTTGGCGGTGAGCCGCTCCATGAGCGTGAGCATGGCGATCGACACCGATTCACGCTGTTCGACGGTGTCGGCCGGGCCCAACATCGGGTCGCCGGCCAGCACCGGCTCCGGAAGCCATTGCCCCACATAGGTTTCCCGGCGCACGCGGGCCGAGGTGAGCTGGTTGAGGCAGAGATTGGTGAGCACCTTGGTCAGCCACGCCTCGGGCGTCTCCACGTACGCACGGTCGGCGGTCTGCCAGCGCAGATACGTCTCCTGCACCGCGTCCTCGGCGTCGCCGGCCGAGCCCAGCAAGCGGTAGGCGATCGCCTGCAGGCGGCCCCTGGAGCTTTCGAACAGATCGGCCTCGCGCGTGAGCAACATGTCAGCTATGGTCGGCCATGCGCACCGGTCGCGTCCAGCCGTACCGGACCTTCGCATCCACGCGAAAATCGGGCTTGCCTGGAGTGCGCTCCAGGTGTCGCCTGCCAGGGGAGTTTTCCCTGCTCAGTCGTCTCGGGCGTTACGGACGGTCTTGGGTCATGGGCCGGAAGGCTGGCCATCTACTGACCGTTCGCGGCGGGCTCGAATGAACAGCGGTCGCGGCCCGTTGTGCTTACGCTGCTGCTATGCACGTGGGCGGGTCTGCACTGATCGGCCGTGCCGCCGAACTCGTTCTGCTCCGGCAGGCACTGACCGAGGCGATCAGTGGACGGCCGCACATGGTGGTCTGCTCCGGTGAGGCGGGTATCGGTAAGACCCGGCTGTTGACGGAGCTGGCGCGAGATGCGGAGCGGCGGGGCGTGCCGGTGTTCTGGGCGCGGTCGCTGGAATTGCCGGACGCGCCGCCCTATTGGCTGTGGCACCAGGTGCTCGGCGCAATCGAGGGCGACGGGTCCGCCGACCGTGCGGCACTGTTCGAGCGAATCGTCGACAGGCTGGCCGAGATCACCGATACCACCGGCGGACTGCTGGTGGTGGACGATATCCAGTGGGCCGATGAGCCGTCACTGGTCGCGCTGCTGCATGTCGTGCGGTCGTTGCGTGGCAGGCGATTACTGCTTTGCGCGGCAGAGCGGCAGCACCGGGAATCGCCCGGGTGGCGTTCGGTGAAACCACGACTCATGTCCGAGGCGACGGTCGAAAGCATTGTGGTGCCCGGCTTTTCGACCGATGAGACGGGTCGCTATCTCGCGGTTCTCGCGGATCGCGAGATCGATGAGCCGCTCGCGCGAACGGTGCGTGCGCTGACCGGCGGTAATCCCTTCTTCATCCGCGAGCTCGGCCGGATGGTGCAGTCCACTCCCGATGCGGAGATTTCCGCGCTGCCGCCCCGGCTGGTCGATGTGGTGGGAACGCGGGTCGCGGTGCTGTCGGCCGCCACGCAGCATTTGCTCTCGGCGGCCTCTTTGCTCGGTGAGGAATTCCCGCTCGCCATTGCCGCCCGGCTGGTCGAACGCCCGATGATGGAGTGTCTGCCCATGGCCGACGAGGCGATTCGCGCGGGCCTGCTCACGCCGGGCACCGCGGCAGGCCAGGTGACCTTCAGCCACGGCATCGTGCGCGCGGCGCTCGCGTCCGTCCTGCCCCTGCATCAACGGGTGCTGTTGCACGGCCGCGCCGTCCAGGCGATCGAGGACCTGTATGCCGACGATCTCGACGAACATCTGGCCGAATTGGCAAGGCATGCGGGCGAAGCCGCCATTGCCGGTGGCCGGGATAGAGCGGCGCACTGGGCGCGGCGGGCCGCTGATCACGCCGCGGCGAGCCTCGCCTATGAGGAAGCCGATCGTCTCTACGGGCAGGCGCTCGGTCACACACCCGCGGCCGATTCCGTGGATCGTGTGCGGTTGCTGCTCGCGAAGGCCGCGGCCGCCGTGCGTTGCAGCCGGCTGGAATCGGCGGGTCCGGTGTGCGCGGAGGCCTTCGTCGTCGCGCGACGCCTCGACGATCCGGAACTGCTGGCCGAAGCCGCGCTCGTGCTCGAACCGATCGGCGAACGCGGCTGGGATCGTGATGTGCGCGACCGCTGCGATGATGCGCTGGCCCGCCTGACCGACGAACAGTCCGCCCTGTGCGCAAGGGTATTGGCCCGAAAGGCCGAAAGCTTGCTCTATCTGGGCGAATACCATGAGGTCCGGAAAATCTCGGCCACCGCCCTGCGCCATGCCTTCTTCTCGGGCGACCGGGATGCCTTCGCCGCCGCGCTCGCCGCACGCCAACTCGCCTGCAGCGGACCGGAATACGTCACAGAAAGGGAATCTCTCGCCGCCCGCATGATCGAAGTAGGCCGCGGGGCGCGGCGACCGGAGGTGGAGATGCGCGGCTGGCTGTGGGCGGCCGATACGCATTGGCAGCGCGGCAAACTCGACGAGGCCGACCGAGCCGTCGCTGCGCTGGCGTGGTGCGTCGAACGGGTCGGTGGCCCGATGGCGCGCTGGCATCTGCTCGTCGCACAGGCCGCCTGCGCCCAGGCGCGCGCCGACTTCGCCACCGCGCTGCGCCTGAGCCGCGCCGCCTTCGCGCTGTTGTCGGCCCTGGACCATCCCGCCGCCTTCGGCACCTACGCCTCGCTGATCGGTGCGATCGGCCATCATCATGGCTACCCCGAGCCGGCCCTGGTCTCGTTGCCGCCCGCCCGCCGGGCGGATATCCGCAATGAACTGCTCGGCCTCATCGGACCCGCCCTCATGTTGCTCGAACTCGGCCGCACCGCGGAGGCGCAGCAGCTGTACCGTCGTGCCGGCACACCCCGGAACTGGACCGTGCCACCATATTTCACCCTCGACGCGCTCGCCGTCGGCACCCATATAGCGGTCGCGCTGCACGCGGTCGACGATATCGAGCACTTCCGCGAGCGGCTCGCGTCGTGGCGCGGGCATCACGTCACCAGCAGCGCGGGAGCGTCGAACTACTTCGGCCCCGTCGAACTCCTGCTGGGCAAATGCGCTGCCGCCCTCTCGGATTGGGAGGCCGCCGATACCGACCTCACCGCCGCCACCCGAATCTGCACCGACATAGGCGCTCCCGGCTTCGCCGTCGAGGCGGAGGCCGAACGCGCCCTGCTCGCCGCGCGCCGCGGCGATACCGTTACCGCCCGCACCCTCGCCGAGCGCACCCTCCCGACGGCACGCGCCCTGGATATGCCGCCCTGGGTCACCCGCCTCGAACCACTCCTGAAGGGTGCGGGCGCACAACATCTTTCTCCCCGTGAACGAGAGGTCGCCGCCCTCATCGCCGACGGCCGCACCAACCGCGAAATCGCCAGAACCCTGGTGATCTCCGAACGCACCGCCCAAAACCACGTCCAGCACATCCTGGGAAAACTCGGCTACACGACGCGCACCCAGATCGCCGTCTGGGCGGCCCGCGAGGCGAGCCACGAATGAGCACCGCGGCCGCCGTCTCGGCCTTCGTCCAAATCATCACCACCCCGGCCGTCACATGCGCCCAATTCGAGACCGTGAACGCCGGTATGGGCAGCGAGCCCATCGGCGGCATTCTGCTGAGCGCAGCTGGATTCGTCGCCGGCAACCTGGTCACCCTCGACGTGTGGGACAGCCGGGCCGCCGCCGACCGTTTCGTCGCCGACCGCCTCATCCCGGCATTCGAACGTACGGGAGTGATACCCGAACCCGACAGTGCCGCTGTGGAGTTCGACGGCCGCATGACGGTGTCGGCCGCACCACCCCGCCGGGTGCACCTCCGCATTACGAAGGTTCCCGGAATCACCGCCGCCGAGTACGACAGGGTCGACAGTGTGGTCGGCGCCGCTCCGGTCACCGGCCAGTTCGTGCACCTCGCCGGTATCGCGGCGGGCGTGCTGTACGTCATCGATCTGTGGGACAGCCACGAGGCCGCCGATCGGTTCCTGACCGAGCGGCTCTACCCGGCGTTCGAACGCGCTGGAGTAATATCGGATCCGGACGTCACCATGGTCGAGTTCGACGCCCAGCTGTCACCGCCGGTGAGTAGCGAATGAGCAAGGGATGAGTAGTTCGGTCGATTCCGGGCTCCAGCGGGTCTCCGTAGCGTCGGACGTGCGCCCCGTTCGACGGGCGATGGATTCCATTGAAACGGAGATAGTCATGAGCTACCGCGATCCGGGAGAGGTGGCGCGGCACGCGTCCCAGCAGGCGACGGACGCGCTGCGCCGGGCGAACAATGTGCCGCCACCCCGGGCCTACTACTCGCCGGGAGGGGGCGACGACTCCGATGACGAGGCGATGATCGCCGCCGTGGTCGTCGCGGTTGTCGTCGTCCTCATCCTCTGCGCCCTCCTCTGATCGGGCCGGGAGTAGAGATGATGCGACGTTTTCTCGTGGCGACGGCCGCCGTCGGTTTACTCGCGAGCGGGGCCGCCGTGCCGGTCGCTCAGGCCGAGTCGCCGGAAGGGATCGTCTCGGTGAGCTTCCGCGGGACGAGCGGCCGAGATCGGGTGTCGTGCAACAATATCGTCACAGAGTTCAAGGTGTCCCCGAGTTCCGGAACGATCGAGTGGGACGCGACGGCACACGATATCGATATCAGTTTCGCGGCACAGGATCTCAGGCGCGCCGTGCTGCCGGGTGTGGTGATCACTCCGTCGTCCGGAATTCTGGGACCGGGCGAGAGCACGGTGGTGAAGGTCTCGGGGTCGGTGGCGACGCCGGCGAAGCGGTTCTGGGTGTGGGTCATTGCCCCGAACAGCACCGGGCGCGGGGGAGTGGGTGTCGGATTCACCTGCCAGGGTCGCTGAGCGCGCCGCCGGTCGTAGTTCCGTGCGGTAGAGATCCGGTTCGATCTACATGTCGTGGACGGCCGGAACCGCCGCGCGGACACGGGCTTCCGCGTCGTCGATGGCGGTGGCCCCGGCCTCGATATCCAGGCCGGGGAAATGCCGGACGAGTCACAGGAGGTCGGCGACCTTCTTCGCCGTTTCCTTGGCCGAGCCGGGGTTCTGCCCGGTCACGAGGTTCCCGTCCACCACGGCGTAGGAGACGAACGGCAGCTTGGCCTTCTCGTAGCGGGCGCCGCGCTTCTTTATTTCGTCCTCCACGTTGTAGGGCACGAGCTTGGCTACCCGGGCGAGGACTTCCTCCTGCCAGGCGAACCCGGTGAGCTTGCGCCCGGCGACGAGGTATGTGCCGTCGGAGAGCTTGGTGTTGAGCAGGCCGCAGTAACCCGTGGCAGTTGTTGACGAAGCCCCCGGACCGCTCTGGTTCGGGGCCTTCGTGTCGGGTTGATGAGTGTTGATGCCATCAACACGGTCGGCTTCCACGCCGAAAAGTGCGCGGACTCTTCCGCTGGGCGCGGGTCAGGCGCAGGCGCGATTCAGTTCGTCGGTGTAGGGGGTGAGTTCGGTGACGTTGTCATCGATCAGCGCGTGGGCGTAGGCCGTGATGGCGTCCCTTTCGGCTCCTTGGGTAAAATCGGCCAGACCGGTCAGCCGCTCGGACAGGGCTGTCGCCGTCGCTGGGTCCAGAGTGCCGCCGCTTGTATCGATCGCGATGTTGATCAGCTCGATAGCCTTGGCGCAGCTGGGGGACGAAGCGTGCGCGGGTGTGGCCGGAAGGAAGAGTAGAGCGGCGGCGGCCGC